>NZ_AP022642.1:0-4800000 GCF_011397855.1 Metapseudomonas otitidis
GTGGAACTTTGGCAGCAGTGCGTCGATCTTCTGCGCGACGAACTGCCCGCCCAGCAATTCAACACCTGGATCCGTCCGTTGCAGGTCGAGGCCGAGGGTGACGAACTCCGGGTCTACGCCCCCAATCGTTTCGTATTGGACTGGGTCAATGAAAAGTACATGGGTCGCCTGCTGGAGTTGCTCAGTGAGCGAGGCAATGGCCTGGCGCCTGCGCTGTCGTTGCTGATCGGCAGCAAGCGCAACCCACCGCCGCCCCGTGTCGCGCCCGTTCCGGTTTCCGCGCCACCTGTGATCACCCCTGCGCCCGTTGCGCCGGTGGCTGCACAGCGTGTCGAGACCGTCGAGGAAAGCCGCGCGAGCCTCGATCCGCTCGCCTCCGTCTCGGCACCGCCCGCCGTTCGCACGGAGCGCTCGGTGCAAGTCGAGGGGGCGTTGAAGCACACCAGCTACCTGAACCGCACCTTCACCTTCGAGAACTTCGTCGAAGGCAAGTCCAACCAGTTGGCCCGTGCTGCAGCCTGGCAGGTGGCGGACAACCCGAAGCACGGCTACAACCCGCTCTTCCTTTATGGGGGCGTGGGCCTCGGCAAGACCCACCTGATGCACGCGGTGGGTAACCACCTGCTGAAGAAGAACCCCAACGCGAAAATCGTCTACCTGCACTCCGAGCGTTTCGTCGCTGACATGGTCAAGGCGCTGCAGCTGAATGCGATCAACGAGTTCAAGCGCTTCTACCGCTCGGTGGACGCGCTGCTCATCGACGACATCCAGTTCTTCGCCCGCAAGGAGCGTTCCCAGGAGGAGTTCTTCCACACCTTCAACGCCCTGCTGGAGGGCGGCCAACAGGTGATCCTCACCAGTGACCGCTATCCGAAGGAGATCGAGGGGCTCGAGGAGCGCCTGAAGTCCCGCTTCGGCTGGGGCCTGACGGTGGCCGTGGAGCCGCCGGAGCTGGAGACCCGTGTGGCGATCCTGATGAAGAAGGCCGAGCAGGCCAAGGTCGACCTGCCCCACGATGCCGCGTTCTTCATCGCCCAGCGCATCCGCTCCAACGTCCGTGAGCTGGAAGGTGCGCTCAAGCGGGTCATCGCCCACGCGCACTTCATGGGGCGCGAGATCACCATCGAGCTGATCCGTGAATCCCTGAAGGACCTGCTGGCCCTGCAGGACAAGCTGGTCAGCATCGACAACATCCAGCGCATTGTCGTCGAGTACTACAAGATCAAGATGTCGGACATGCTGTCCAAGCGCCGCTCGCGCTCCGTCGCGCGGCCGCGCCAGGTGGCCATGGCACTGTCCAAGGAACTGACCAACCACAGCTTGCCGGAAATCGGCGACGCCTTTGGTGGACGAGACCACACGACTGTTCTGCATGCCTGTCGTAAGATTGCGGAACTCAGGGAATCCGACGCGGATATCCGCGAGGACTACAAGAACCTGCTGCGTACACTGACCACGTGACCGTTCAAGCGCAGCCCATTGAGGCAAGGGACTAGACCATGCATTTCACCATTCAACGCGAAGCCCTGTTGAAACCCCTGCAACTGGTCGCCGGCGTCGTCGAGCGCCGCCAGACCTTGCCGGTCCTCTCCAATGTGTTGCTGGTGGTTGAAGGCCAGCAGCTGTCGCTGACCGGTACCGACCTTGAGGTCGAGCTGGTCGGGCGCGTAGTCCTCGAAGAAGCGGCTGAGCCGGGTGAGATCACCGTACCGGCGCGCAAGCTGATGGACATCTGCAAGAGCCTGCCCAGCGATGCGCTGATCGATATCCGCGTCGACGAGCAGAAGCTGCTGATCAAGGCCGGCCGGAGCAAGTTCACCCTCTCCACCCTGCCTGCCAATGACTTCCCCACCGTGGAAGAAGGCCCGGGCTCGCTGAACTTCAGCCTGGTGCAGAGCAAGCTGCGTCGCCTGATCGAGCGCACCAGCTTCGCCATGGCCCAGCAGGACGTGCGCTACTACCTCAACGGCATGCTGCTGGAAGTGAACGCCGGCGTGCTGCGCGCCGTTGCCACCGATGGCCACCGCCTGGCGATGTGCGCCATGCAGGCCGGCATCGAAGGTGTGGATCGTCACCAGGTGATCGTGCCGCGCAAGGGCATCCTCGAACTGGCTCGCCTGCTCACCGAACAGGATGGCGAAGTCCGCATCGTGCTTGGCCAGCACCACATCCGCGCCACCACCGGCGAGTTCACCTTCACCTCCAAGCTGGTCGACGGCAAGTTCCCGGACTACGAGCGTGTGCTGCCCCGTGGCGGCGACAAGCTGGTCGTCGGTGATCGCCAGGCGCTGCGTGAGGCCTTCAGCCGCACCGCTATCCTGTCCAACGAGAAGTACCGCGGCATTCGCCTGCAACTGGCGGCCGGCCTGCTGAAGATCCAGGCCAACAACCCGGAGCAGGAAGAGGCGGAAGAGGAAGTGGCCGTCGAGTACGGCGGCAGCAATCTGGAGATCGGTTTCAACGTCAGCTACCTGCTCGACGTGCTGGGTGTGATGACCACCGACCAGGTGCGCCTCATCCTGTCCGACTCCAACAGCAGCGCCCTGCTCCAGGAAGCCGACAACGACGACTCTTCCTATGTCGTCATGCCGATGCGCCTGTAACACGCTCGATGTCCCTCAGCCGCGTCACCGTCACCGCGGTGCGAAACCTGCACCCGGTGACGCTCTCCCCCTCCCCCCGCATCAACATCATCCATGGCGACAACGGCAGCGGTAAAACCAGCCTGCTCGAAGCCATTTACCTGCTCGGGCTTGCCCGATCCTTCCGCAGCAACAAGCTGCAGCCTGTCATCCAGCACGACCAGCCAGCCTGCACGGTCTTCGGCCAGGTCGAACTCCTGGAGGGGCGTAGCAGCAGCCTGGGCATATCCCGGGAGCGGAATGGGGAGTTCCAGATTCGCATCGACGGGCAGAATGCCAAGAGCGCTGCTCAGCTTGCTGAGACCTTGCCACTTCAAGTCATCAACCCGGACAGCTTCCGTCTTCTGGAAGGTGCTCCAAAGATTCGTCGGCAGTTTCTCGACTGGGGAGTGTTCCACGTGGAACCTCGTTTTCTCCCCGCCTGGCAGCGCCTGCAGAAGGCCCTGAGGCAGCGGAACTCGTGGCTCCGGCATGGTACACTTGACGCCGTTTCGCAGGCGGTCTGGGACCGTGAACTGACTCTCGCGAGTGCGGAAATCGATGGCTATCGACGAGCCTACATCCAGGCGTTGAAGCCGGTTTTCGAGCGCACCCTGCAGGAGCTGGTACAGATCGAAGGGCTCACCCTCAGCTATTACCGCGGATGGGACAAGGACAAGGAGCTTGCCGATGTGCTGGCCACTTCCCTTCTCCGCGATCAGCAAATGGGGCATACCCAAGCCGGCCCCCAGCGTGCCGACCTGAGGTTGCGATTAGGTGGGCACAATGCCGCCGAGATTCTTTCCCGAGGCCAGCAGAAGCTGGTGGTGTGCGCGTTGCGCATCGCCCAGGGGCACCTGCTCAACCAGGCCAAACATGGCCAATGCATCTATCTGGTGGACGACCTTCCGTCTGAACTGGATGAACAGCACCGGCGCGCCCTTTGCCGTTTGCTGGACGAATTGGATTGCCAGGTATTCATCACCTGCGTCGATCACGAACTAATGAGGGACGGCTGGCGAACGGATACGCCGGTAGCCATGTTCCACGTGGAACATGGTGGTATCACCCAGACCTTTGATCATCGGAGTGAAGCATGAGCGAGAACAACACGTACGACTCTTCCAGCATCAAGGTGCTGAAGGGACTGGACGCCGTACGCAAGCGCCCGGGTATGTACATCGGCGATACCGACGATGGGACCGGTCTGCACCACATGGTCTTCGAAGTGGTGGACAACTCCATCGACGAAGCCCTGGCGGGTTACTGCTCCGAGATCAGCATCACTATCCACACCGACGAGTCGATCACCGTCCGTGACAACGGCCGGGGCATTCCGGTGGATATCCACAAGGAAGAAGGGGTCTCCGCTGCCGAGGTCATCATGACCGTGCTCCATGCCGGCGGTAAGTTCGACGACAACACCTACAAGGTGTCCGGCGGCCTCCACGGCGTGGGGGTTTCCGTGGTCAACGCCCTGTCCGAGGAGCTGCGCCTGACCATCCGCCGTGCAGGCCAGGTCTGGGAGCAGATCTATCGCCACGGCGTTCCCCAGTTCGCCCTGCGTGCCGTTGGCGAGACCGACGGAACCGGCACCGAGGTGCACTTCAAGGCCTCTGCCGAGACCTTCACCAATATCCATTTCAGCTGGGACATCCTCGCCAAGCGTCTGCGCGAACTGTCCTTCCTCAACTCCGGCGTGGGCATCCTCCTGCGTGACGAGCGCAGCGGGAAGGAAGAAATGTTCAAGTACGAGGGCGGCCTGAAGGCCTTCGTCGAGTACCTGAACACCAACAAGACCATCGTCAACGAGGTCTTCCACTTCAACATCCAGCGCGAAGAAGACGGCGTGGGTGTCGAGGTGGCGCTGCAGTGGAACGACAGCTTCAACGAGAACATCCTCTGCTTCACCAACAACATTCCCCAGCGTGACGGCGGTACCCACCTGGCAGGCTTCCGCTCTGCCCTCACCCGTCACCTGAACAACTACATCGAGCAAGAAGGCCTGGCGAAGAAGTACAAGATCGCCACCACCGGTGACGATGCCCGTGAAGGCCTGACCGCCATCATCTCGGTCAAGGTGCCGGATCCGAAGTTCAGCTCGCAGACCAAGGACAAGCTGGTCTCCAGCGAGGTGAAGACTGCCGTTGAGCAGGAAATGGGCAAGTACTTCGCTGACTTCCTGCTGGAGAACCCCAACGAAGCCAAGGCCGTCGTCGGTAAGATGATCGACGCCGCCCGCGCCCGTGAGGCTGCGCGCAAGGCCCGCGAGATGACCCGCCGCAAGGGCGCCCTGGACATCGCCGGCCTGCCCGGCAAGCTCGCCGACTGCCAGGAGAAGGACCCTGCCCTTTCCGAACTCTACATCGTGGAGGGTGACTCCGCGGGTGGCTCGGCCAAGCAAGGCCGCAACCGCAGGACCCAGGCCATCCTCCCGTTGAAGGGCAAGATCCTCAACGTGGAAAAGGCCCGTTTCGACAAGATGCTGTCATCCCAGGAAGTCGGCACCCTGATCACCGCACTGGGCTGCGGGATCGGGCGCGAGGAGTACAACATCGAGAAGCTGCGCTACCACAACATCATCATCATGACCGACGCCGACGTGGACGGTTCGCACATCCGTACCCTGCTGCTGACGTTCTTCTTCCGTCAGATGCCGGAACTGATCGAGCGCGGCTACGTCTACATCGCCCAGCCGCCGCTGTACAAGGTCAAGCGTGGCAAGCAGGAGCAGTACATCAAGGACGACGAGGCCATGGACGAGTACATGACCCAGTCGGCCCTGGAAGACGCCAGCCTGCACGTCAACGAGAACGCCCCGGGCCTGTCGGGCGAAGCCCTGGAGCGTCTGGTCAACGAATACCGCGCCGTCATGCGCACCCTCAAGCGTCTGTCCCGCCTGTACCCGCAGGAGCTCACCGAGCACATGGTCTACCTGCCCCGCGTCAGCGTGGAGCAGCTGTCCGACCAGGGCGCGATGGAGGGCTGGCTCAAGCAGTTCGAAGAGCGCCTGAAGGGTGCGGAGAAGTCCGGCCTGACCTATTCCATCAGCCTGCGTGAAGACCGCGAGCGCCACCTGTGGCTGCCCGAAGTCCAGCAGACCGCTCATGGCCTGTCGCACTACGTGACCTTCAACCGCGACTTCTTCGCCAGCAATGATTACCGCCAGGTCACTACCCTCGGCGAGCAGCTCAACAGCCTGCTGGAAGAGGGGGCCTACGTGCAGCGTGGCGAGCGTCGCAAGCCCGTCAGCAGCTTCAAGGACGCCCTGGCCTGGTTGATGACCGAGAGCACCAAGCGCCATACCATCCAGCGATACAAAGGCCTTGGCGAGATGAACCCGGAGCAGCTGTGGGAAACCACCATGGACCCGAACGTCCGCCGCATGCTCAAGGTGACCATCGAGGACGCGATCGCCGCGGACCAGATCTTCAACACCCTGATGGGCGATGCGGTGGAACCCCGCCGCGACTTCATCGAGAGCAACGCTCTGGCGGTGTCCAACCTCGACGTGTAACCCACCCGAGTGCTTGGCTATGCTTCCAGCCCCGGCCCTGTGCCGGGGCTTTTTATTGGGAACAGGAAAGGAGTGCGCCACATGCAGGAAACCCAAGGCTCGCCGGAGGCAGCGGCCGTCAGCGATGACGTGCTGATGGACTATCTCGAGCGACAGCTGCGCAGCGGTAGGGTAAAGGTCGGCGTGCTGATGGTGCAGTTCGAGAAGGCATTTCCCGGTGTGGAGCGGGATCGCCTGGTGCGCTGTTTCAATGCACTGGAATCGCGCTACCTGAAGCGCTGAATCCCGTCCGGGCAATCAGCTTATGCACCAATCGTCGGTTTTCCAGGGGAAAGCTGTGAGGCCCGACTGGCGCGGGCCTCAGGCTGGAAACAATCAATTGCCGGGATTTTTATCCACAGCTTTTCAACAGATCAGGCAGGCGTGGAGTCCGCCGCTTCCACAGGCTGGGGCGCGGCGCCTTCGATCCGCTGCTGGGCCTGCTCGACCCATGCGTAGGCGCGGTCGTTCAGCTCGGCAATGGCACGAGGCCCCTCCCCTTCCGCGTACATTGCCGGGCCGATCTCCACCTGGATGGTGCCGGGGTACTTGGCCCAGCCCACCTTGGGCCAGAACAGCCCGGCGTTGTGCGCTACCGGCAACACCGGCAGCCCTGCGTTGACTGCCAGTGCAGTGCCGCCGCGGGAGAACTTGCCCATCTGCCCCACCGGAACCCGGGTTCCTTCCGGGAACACCAGCACCCAGGCCCCCTGGCGCAGGCGCTCGTCGCCCTGGCTGGCGAGCTGCTTGAGCGCAGCCTTGGGGTTGCTGCGGTCGATGGCGATGGGGCGCAGCAAGGCCATTGCCCAGCCGAAGAACGGCACGTAGAGCAGCTCGCGCTTCACCACCTGGCTGAGGGGTTCGAAGAAGCCGGAGAGGAAGAAGGTTTCCCAGGTGCTCTGGTGCTTGGAGAGGATCACGCAGGGCGTCTGCGGGATGTTCTCCATGCCCCCAACGCGGTAGTCGACACCCGCCACCACCTTGGCCAGCCAGACCGCGAAGCGGCACCAGCGCCAGATCACGAAGCGGTAGCGTGCGCGGAACGGCAGGAAGGGTGCGACCAGGAAGCTGATCGTGCCCCAGACGAAGGCACTGGACGACAGCAGCAGGTAGAAGAGGACGGTTCTGATGGCCTGCACTGTCGTCATGGTTCCTTGCCTTGGCTAACTGAGGAGATGGTTGGCGACGGCCGCCAGGTCGTCGAATACGAGGACGTCCCCGGGCACGCCTTTGGCCAGGGTTCGCTCGCCCTTGCCGGTTCTAACCAGCACAGGCTGACAATCGACGGCTCTGGCCGCCTCCAGGTCACCGCTGCTGTCGCCGACGAACCAGATGCCGCCCAACGGTACGCCGTAGTGCTCGGCAATCTGCAGCAGCATGCCCGGCTTGGGTTTGCGGCAATCGCAGCCGTCGTCGGGCCCGTGGGGGCAATGGACGATCAGGCCGACGTCGCCGCCCTGCTCCGCCACCCGCTCACGCAGCCGCGCATGCATGGCGTCGAGGGTTTCCAGGGGGTAGTAGCCGCGCGCGATGCCCGACTGGTTGGTGGCCACGGCCACGGTCCAGCCCGCACGCGAGAGGCGCGCAATGGCCTCGATGGCGCCCGGGATCGGGATCCATTCATCGAGGCTTTTGATGTAGGCGTCGGAGTCATGGTTGATGACGCCGTCGCGGTCGAGGATGAGCAATTTCATGGTGCGTCCTGGCAGCCAACCGCAGACGTGTCGCCTGCGGTTGGCTCAGCCTTTAGCCGAGAACGGAGATGTCGGCGGCGCCGAGGAACAGGCCGCGCAGCTTCGCCAGCAGGGCGTAGCGGTTCGCACGGACGGCCGCGTCATCGACGTTGACCATCACCGCCTCGAAGAACGCATCCACCGGCTCGCGCAGGCTCGCCAAGCGGCCCAGGGCTTCGCTGTAGCAACGGGCGGCTGCCATGGGGGCTACGGCACGCTCGGCCTCTGCCACGGCTGCGGCAAGGGCCTTCTCGGCGTCTTCCTGCAGCAGGGCGCTGTCGACCACGGCCGGTACTTCGCCTTCGGCCTTGCCCAGCAGGTTGGAGACGCGCTTGTTGGCGGCGGCCAGGGCGGCGGCTTCGGGCAGGGCGCGGAAGGCCTGCACGGCTTGCACGCGCTGGTCGAAGTCCAGGGCCGAGGTCGGCTTGAGGGCACGGACGGAGAGGTACACCGCCACATCCACGCCTTCGTCTTCGTAGCGGGCGCGCAGGCGGTCGAAGATGAAGTCCAGCACCTGGATGGCCAGGCCGTCTGCCTTCACCTTGTCGCCGTACTGGGCGATGGCGAAGCCGACGGCGTCGTCCAGGTCCAGGTCCAGCTTCTTCTCAATCAGGATGCGCAGTACGCCGAGGGCCTGGCGGCGCAGGGCGAAGGGGTCCTTGCTGCCGGTGGGCAGCATGCCGATGCCGAAGATACCCACCAGGGTGTCCAGCTTGTCGGCCACCGCCAGCGCAGCACCGGTCAGGGTCTGCGGCAGCTCGGCGCCGGCGCCACGCGGCATGTACTGCTCGTTCAGGGCGTGGGCGACGTCGTCCGCTTCACCATCGTTCAGAGCGTAGTAGTAGCCGGCGATGCCCTGCATCTCCGGGAACTCGCCGACCATCTCGGTGGCCAGGTCGCACTTGGCGAGGATGCCGGCACGGGCGGCTTTCACCGGGTCTGCGCCGACGCGCTCGGCGATGTGGGCGGCCAGTGCGGAAACCCGCTCGGCCTTCTCGTACACGGTGCCGAGCTGGGCCTGGAACACCACGTTCTTCAGGCGCTCGTTGAAGGTTTCCAGCTTCTGCTTCTTGTCCTGCTTGAAGAAGAACTCCGCGTCGGTCAGGCGCGGACGCACGACCTTCTCGTTGCCCGAGATGATCTGCGCCGGGTCCTTGCTCTCGACGTTGGCCACGGTGATGAAGCGCGGCAGCAGCTTGCCGTTGGCATCCAGCAGGCAGAAGTACTTCTGGTTGTCCTGCATGGTGGTGATCAGGGCTTCCTGGGGCACCTCGAGGAAGCGCTCCTCGAACGAGCACACCAGCGGCACCGGCCACTCGACCAGTGCCGTCACCTCGTCCAGCAGGTCCGCCGGTACCACGGCGCTGCCCTTCTGCTCGGCAGCCAGTTGGTCGACGCGCTTGGCGATCAGCTCGCGGCGCTCGGCGAAGTCGGCCAGCACGTAGGCGGCACGCAGGTCCTCCAGGTAGCTGGAAGGCTTGCTGATGCGGATGTTCGCGGGGTTGTGGAAGCGGTGGCCACGGGACTCGCGGCCCGCCTTCTGGGCGAGGATCTCGCAGTCCACCACGTCATCGCCGAAGAGCATCACCAGCCACTGGGTCGGGCGCACGAACTCTTCGCGGCGAGCAGCCCAGCGCATGCGCTTGGGAATCGGCAGGGCGGCCAGGGAGGCCTCGACGATGCCGGCCAGCAGGCCCTTGGCGGGTTGGCCGGGGATGGTCTGGCTGAACTTCAGCTTCGGCCCGCTGGTGTCGATCTGGGCCAGGTCGACGCCGCACTTCTTGGCGAAGCCGAGGGCGGCCTGGGTCGGGTTGCCGGCGGCGTCGAAGGCGGCCTGCAGCGGCGGGCCGTCGAGGTTGACGCTGCGGTCGGGCTGCTGGGTGGCCAGTTGCTCGACCAGCACCGCCAGGCGGCGCGGCGCGGCGTAGACGCGGGCGGCGCCGTGGCTCAGGCCAGCCGTCTTGAGGCCACCGAGGATGCCGGCGAGGAAGGCGTCACCGAGGGACTTGAGGGCCTTGGGCGGCAGCTCTTCGGTGCCCAGTTCGACGAGGAAATCTTGTGCACTCATTCTGCCGCCTCCAGCTTGGCCAGTACTTCGTCACGCAGTTCGGGGGTCGCCATGGGGAAGCCCAGGCGCGCGCGCGCCTGCAGGTAGCTCTGGGCCACGGCGCGGGCCAGGGTGCGCACGCGCAGGATGTAGCGCTGGCGCTCGGTCACGGAGATGGCGCGGCGGGCATCCAGCAGGTTGAAGGTGTGGGAGGCCTTGAGGACCATCTCGTAGGTCGGCAGCGGCAGCTGCAGCTCGATCAGGCGGTTGGCCTCGCTCTCGTAGAAGTCGAAGAGTTCGAACAGCTTCGGCACGTTGGCGTGCTCGAAGTTGAAGGTGGACTGCTCCACCTCGTTCTGGTGGAACACGTCGCCGTAGGTGACCACGCCGAAGGGGCCGTCGGTCCACACCAGGTCATAGACCGAGTCCACGCCCTGCAGGTACATGGCCAGGCGCTCCAGGCCATAGGTGATCTCGCCGGTCACCGGGTAGCACTCGATGCCGCCGACCTGCTGGAAGTAGGTGAACTGGGTGACTTCCATGCCGTTCAGCCAGATTTCCCAACCCAGGCCCCAGGCGCCGAGGGTGGGGGACTCCCAGTTGTCCTCGACGAAGCGGATGTCGTGCACCAGCGGGTCGATGCCGATGGCCTTCAGGGAGCCCAGGTACAGCTCCTGGAAGTTCTCCGGGTTGGGCTTCAGGACCACCTGGAACTGGTAGTAGTGCTGCAGGCGGTTGGGGTTCTCGCCGTAGCGGCCGTCAGTGGGGCGGCGCGAGGGCTGCACGTAGGCGGCGTTCCAGGTCTCCGGGCCGATGGCGCGGAGGAAGGTGGCGGTGTGGAAGGTACCGGCGCCCACTTCCATGTCGTAGGGCTGGAGCACCACGCAGCCCTGCTCGGCCCAGTACTGCTGCAGGGCGAGGATCAGGTCTTGGAAGGTGCGCACGGCGGGCGTAGTCTGGCTCACGAATTTCACCTGTGCTGGGTATTCGACTGAAAGGGCGCGAGTATACCCGATCCGACCCGCCGCAACCGCATGGAAAGCCTTATGCCACGCTGCTTCTGGTGCAACGAAGACCCCCTCTACATCGCCTACCACGACCAGGAATGGGGCGTGCCCCAACGGGATGCCGGGGCGCTGTTCGAGATGCTGTTGCTGGAGGGTTTCCAGGCCGGCCTGTCGTGGATCACGGTGCTGAAGAAGCGTGCCCGCTACCGCGAGGTGCTGTTCGGTTTCGACCCACAGCGCCTGGCGCAGATGACCGACGAGGAAATCGAGGTGCGCATGCAGGACCCGGGCATCATCCGCAACCGCGCCAAGCTGCGCGCGGCCCGGCAGAACGCCCAGGCCTGGCTGCGCCTGGAGGACCCCTCCGCCCTGCTCTGGTCCTTCGTCGGCGGCGCACCACGGATCAACCGCTTCGCCGACCGCAGCGAGGTGCCGGCGGTGACGGCCGAGGCCGAGGCGATGAGCAAGGCGCTGCGCAAGCTGGGCTTCACCTTCGTCGGGCCGACCATCTGCTACGCCTTCATGCAGGCCACCGGCATGGTGATGGACCATACCCTCGACTGCGACCGGCATCCGCACCTGGCGGGCTGACGGTCCGTCCCGCACCTGAGCGCGCGTCACGGTAGAATGCGCGCTTTTCCTTGCCCTGGAGTTGCCTGTGGACAAGCTCAAAGGCGCCCTCGTGGTCGGCTTCCTGCGCCTCTTCGCCCTGCTGCCCTGGCGGGCCGTACAAGCCGTGGGCGCGGCAATCGGCTGGCTGATGTGGAAGCTGCCCAACCGCTCCCGCGAGGTCACGCGGATCAACCTCGCCAAGTGCTTTCCGGAACTGTCCCCGGCCGAGCTCGACCAGCGTGTCGGCCAGAGCCTGATGGACATCGGCCGCACCCTCACCGAAAGCGCCTGCGCCTGGATCTGGCCGGCGGAGAAGTCCATCGGCCTGGTGCGCGAGGTGGAAGGCCTGGAGGTGCTGCACGAGGCATTGGCCAGCGGCAAGGGCGTGGTGGGCATCACCAGTCACCTGGGTAACTGGGAGGTGCTGAACCACTTCTACTGTGCCCAGTGCAAGCCGATCATCTTCTACCGCCCGCCGAAGCTGAAGGCCGTGGACGAATTGCTGCAGAAGCAGCGCGTGCAGCTCGGCAACCGCGTCGCGCCGTCTACCAAGGAAGGCATCCTCAGCGTCATCAAGGAAGTGCGCCGGGGCGGCGCGGTGGGCATTCCGGCCGACCCGGAGCCGAGCATGTCCGCCGGCGTGTTCGTGCCCTTCCTCGGCACCCTGGCGCTGACCAGCAAGTTCGTCCCCGGCATGCTCGCCGGCGGCAAGGCGCGCGGGGTGTTCCTGCATGCGTTGCGCCTGGCGGATGGCTCCGGCTTCAAGGTCATCCTCGAAGCGGCGCCGGAGGGGATGTACAGCGACGACGTGGAAGAGGGCGTGGCGGCGATGAGCGCCGTGGTGGAGCGCTACGTGCGCACCTACCCGACCCAGTACATGTGGAGCATGAAGCGCTTCAAGAAGCGCCCCGAGGGCGAAGCCCGCTGGTATTGAGAAAAGGCGCTTCGGCGCCTTTTTTGCGCCTTCTGCTGGGCGAGTCGGTGGTTTTAGGCTAAAAACCGCTCAGACCAATCCAAGGTGTGTCGCGATGTCCTCCAACCAGCGCCAGCATCCCCGTACGCCGATGAAGTGCCGGATCAAGATCAGCCACGAGAGCTTCGGGGATCTCTTCGCCCAGACCCGCGACCTGTCGGACGGCGGCGTGTACGTCCGCCACCCGGACCTGGTGGCCCTGCCGGTGGGCACCATCCTCACCGGCCAGGTGCAGGACCTGCCCTTCGAAGCGCCGATCCTGCAGATGGAGATCATGCGGGTGGACGCCGAGGGTGTCGGCCTGCGCTTCGTCGAGTCCTGATCCGCTACCAACCGCTCCCGGAAATCCCCCTAGCCTTCTTCGTCGGCCGTCAGCAGCACCAGTGGTTCGCACGCCTGGCGGCGGCAGCCCCAGCGATATTCCTCCCGGGTCGGCCCTTCACCGCGCCAGGTCGTTGCCGTGGCGCCGCCGTTGATGCGGAAGTTCCACACCTGGCCGCGGCCGTCATGCAGGCGCCCCTCGATGCTGCAGGGAACCCAGGAGAACGCATGGTGCAGCACCACGCCGTCCAGCAACTCGGCCAGGGTGAAGAATCGGCTGGCACCCCGCGCGTCCAGCTTCCAGGCGCGGCAGGCTTCGGTCAGGGCAGGTTCGGCCGAAGGCGGGGCTTCCAGTATCGGTGGCTTGATCGAGTCGACCTGGTAGGGCGGCACCGGTTGGGCAGCGAGGCCGTCCAAGGCGAACGCCGCAATCCCCAGGGCGAGCAAGGTGCGCACCATGTCACTGCCCTCCCTGGCGGCGGGCGAGGCGCTTGAGGAACACCCCCATCTCCTTCTCCGCCTGCTTGTCGCCCTTGGCCTGCGCGGCGCTCAGGCCCTGCTCCCAGGCCTGGCGAGCCCCCTCGCTGTTGCCGGTGCTCTCCAGTGCCTTGCCCAGCAGCTTCCAGGCTGCCGAGTAGGCCGGGTCCTGCTCGACGCAGCGTTGCAGGTGCAGCGTTGCTGCCGTCGCATCACCCTGGTCGAGGTAGCCCTTGCCGAGGCCGAAGCGCAGCAGCGCGTTGTCCACGCCCTTGGCGAGCATCTTCTCCAGTGAGTCGATCATGGTCCTGTCCCCGGGCTGTCGAGGCGCTCACCCTACCCTGATCGACGCGAGCGCCCAACCCCGAGGTTCAGAACCGCCAGAAAGCCGGGCTGAGCAGGATCAGCAGGGAAAACACCTCCAGCCGCCCCAGCACCATGGCCAGGCTCAGCACCAGCTTGGCGCCATCGGGCAGGTTGCCGTAATGTGCCGCCGCCTCGCCCAGGGCCGGGCCCAGGTTGTTCATGCAGGAGGCCAGGGTGGAGAAGGCGGTGAGCTGGTCCAGCCCCATGGCCATCAGCAGCAGGAGCAGCACCACGAAGGTCATCAGGTAGATGGAGCAGAAAGCCCAGACCGACTCCACCACCCGCTCGGGAATCTGGCGCCGACCCAGCTTGAGGGTGAACACCCCGTTGGGGTGCAGCAGCCGCTGGAACTCCCGCACCCCCTGGCGCAGCACCAGCAGGATGCGCATCACCTTCATGCCGCCGCCGGTGGAGCCGGCGCAGGCGCCGATGAAGGTGGTGTAGAGCAGCAGGTGCGGCAGCAGGGTCGGCCAGGTGCTGAAATCGGCCAGGCCGAAGCCGGTGGTGGTGGCCACCGAGACCACCATGAACGCGGCATAGCGGATCGATTGCAGCGGCGCCTCGTAGTGCTGGTGGACGATGAGCGTGGTGGCGCAGATCACGAAGGTGCCCAGCAGCAGCAGCAGGTACGCGCGGCATTCCGCGTCGCGCAGGTAGTGCCGCAGGCTGCGCTGCCGCCAGGCGAGGAAGTGCAGGCCGAAGTTCACCCCCGAGACCACCAGGAAGAACATGCACACCGCCTCCACCAGCGGGCTGTCGAAGTAGCCGATGCTGGCGTCGTGGGTGGAGAAGCCGCCGATGGCGATGGTGGAGAAGCTGTGGCAGATGGCGTCGAACAGGCTCATCCCGGCGGCCCAGTACGCCAGCGCGCAGGCCAGGGTCAGGCCGCAGTAGATCAGCCACAGGGTGCGCGCGGTTTCCGCGATGCGTGGCGAGAGCTTCTGTTCCTTCAGCGGGCCGGGCATCTCGGCGCGGTACAGCTGCATGCCGCCGATGCCGAGCATGGGCATGATCGCCACCGCGAGGACGATGATCCCCATCCCGCCGAACCACTGCAGCTGCTGGCGGTAGTAGAGGACCGCCTTGGGCAGCTGGTCGAGCCCGGTGAGCACGGTCGCCCCGGTGGTGCTGATGCCCGAGACGGACTCGAACAGCGCGTCCACCAGGCCCATGCGCGGCGTGTCGATGAGCAGGAAGGGAATGCAGCCGAAGGTGCCGAGCACGGTCCAGAACAGCGCGGTGATCAGGTAGCCGTCGCGGATCTTCAGGTCCCCGTTGGCACCGCGCACCGGCAGCCAGATGAGCACACCGATGCTCAGGGTGATCAGCAGCGCCATCAGAAAGCCCTGCCAGGCGCCTTCGCCGTAGTACAGGTCGATGAGCAGGGGCGGCAGTTGGGTGCTGCTGAACAGCATCAGCAGCACGCCGAGGATCCGGCGGATCACCGCATGGCGCTGGGCTCGCCCGGTTACGGCGTTAGGCAGGTAAGTGTTCTGGCGCAGCGGCAGGAGGGGTTCGAAGCGGGACATGGCGGGCCCTCGGAACGGGAGGGTCCGAACCCTACCGCCGGCTCGCAGGGAGGGGATGTAGGAAGTGGCTGAAAACCGGGCGGCCGGTATCTGGATACCGCGCTCGCCCGGTTGGCGGCGTCAGAAGAAGGTCAGGCCGACCTGGAACAGCCGCTCCACGTCGCGGATGTACTTCTTGTCCACGAGGAAGAGGATCACGTGGTCGCCGGACTCGATCACCGTGTCGTCGTGGGCGATCAGCACCTCGTCGTCACGGATCACCGCGCCGATGGTGGTGCCCGGCGGCAGGGCGATGTCCTCGATCATCTTGCCCACCACCTTGCTCGACTTGGCGTCGCCGTGGGCGATGGCCTCGATGGCTTCGGCCGCGCCCCGGCGCAGGGAGTGCACGCTGACGATGTCACCCCGGCGCACGTGGGTGAGTAGGGTGCCGATGGTGGCGAGCTGGGGGCTGAGGGCGATGTCGATCTCGCCGCCCTGCACCAGGTCCACGTAGGCGGGGTTGTTGATGAGGGTCATCACCTTGCGCGCGCCGAGCCGCTTGGCCAGCAGCGAGGACATGATGTTGGCCTCGTCGTCGTTGGTCAGGGCCAGGAAGATGTCGGCGTCGTTGATGTTCTCTTCCACCAGCAGGTCCCGGTCCGAGGCGCTGCCCTGCAGCACCACGGTGCTGTCGAGGGTGTCCGACAGGTAGCGGCAGCGGGCCGGATTCATCTCGATGATCTTCACCTGGTAACGGCTCTCGATGGCCTCGGCCAGGCGCTCGCCGATGTTGCCGCCGCCGGCGATGACCACGCGCTTGTAGCTGTCCTCCAGGCGGCGCAGCTCACTCATCACCGCGCGGATGTGGGCCTTGGCGGCGATGAAGAACACCTCGTCGTCCGCCTCGATCACGGTGTCGCCCTTGGGGATGATCGGCCGGTTGCGGCGGAAGATGGCCGCCACGCGCGTGTCGACGCTGGGCATGTGCTCGCGGATCTGGCGCAGCTCCTGCCCCACCAGCGGGCCGCCGTAGTAGGCGCGGACGCCCACCAGCTGGGCCTTGCCCTCGGCGAAGTCGATCACCTGCAGGGCGCCGGGGTACTCGATCAGGCGCTTGATGTAGTTGGTGACCACCTGCTCGGGGCTGATCAGCACGTCGACCGGGATGGCCTCGTTGTCGAACAGCGCCTCGCGGGTCAGGTAGGCCGACTCGCGCACGCGGGCGATCTTGGTGGGGGTGTGGAACAGGGTGTAGGCCACCTGGCAGGCGACCATGTTCACCTCGTCGCTGTTGGTCACGGCCACCAGCATGTCGGCGTCGTCGGCACCGGCCTGGCGCAGCACGGTGGGGAACGAGCCCTTGCCCTGCACGGTGCGGATGTCCAGGCGGTCGCCGAGGTCGCGCAGGCGGTCGCCGTCGGTGTCGACCACGGTGATGTCGTTGGCTTCGCCGGACAGGTGTTCCGCGAGGGTGCCGCCGACCTGGCCGGCCCCGAGAATGATGATCTTCACTGATTGCTCCGTTAGCCGCGGGGAGACGCGGCGATCTTCATCAGCTTGGCATAGTAGAAGCCGTCATGGCCGTCTTCCCGGGCCAGCAGCTGGCGGCCATGGGGTTGCTTGAGGCCGAACCCGCCGGCGATATCCAGCTCCCGCGCGCCGGGGGTGCGGGCGAGGAAGGCGGCGATGTTCTCGCTGTTTTCCGCCGGCAGCGCCGAGCAGGTGGCGTAGAGCAGGATGCCGCCCACTTCGAGGGTGGGCCAGAGGGCGTCCAGCAGCTCGCCTTGCAGGGTGGCCAGGGGCGCGATGTCCTCGGCCTTGCGAGTCAGCTTGATGTCGGGGTGGCGACGGATCACGCCGGTGGCCGAGCACGGGGCATCGAGCAGTATGCGCTGGAAGGGTTTGCCGTCCCACCAGCTCGCGGTGTCGCGGCCGTCGGCGGCGATCAACTGGGCATCCAGGCCCAGGCGCGCCAGGTTTTCGCGCACGCGCACCAGGCGGCTTTCTTCCAGGTCCACGCCGACCACCTGGGCCAGGCCAGGTTCGGCTTCCATCAAATGGCAGGTCTTGCCACCGGGGGCGCAGCAGGCATCCAGCACCCGCTGGCCGGGGGCCAGTTCCAGCAGGTCGGCGGCCAGTTGCGCGGCTTCGTCCTGGACGCTGACACGCCCTTCGGAAAAGCCCGGCAGGCCGGTGACGTCGCAGGCTTCGGCCAGGCGGATGCCATCGCGGCTGAAGGGGCAGGGTTCGGCTTCGATCCCGGCCTGGCGCAGTTCGGCGAGGTAGGCATCGCGGTCGCCGTGACGGCGGTTGACCCGCAGGATCAGCGGCGGGTGGGCATTGTTGGCCGCGCAGACGGCTTCCCACTGTTCCGGCCAGGCGGCCTTCAGGGCCTTCTGCAGCCAGCGCGGGTGGGCGGTACGTACGGCCGGGTCGCGCTCGAACTCGGCGAAGATCGCTTCGCCCTGGCGCTGGGCATTGCGCAGCACGGCGTTGAGCAGGCCCTTGGCCCAGGGCTTCTTCAGCTTGTCGGCACAGCCGACGGTTTCGCCGATGGCCGCGTGGGGCGGGATGCGGGTGTGGAACAGCTGGTAGAGGCCCACCAGCAGCAGGGCCTCGACGTCACGGTCGGCCGCCTTGAAGGGCTTCTGCAGCAGGCGCTCGGCCAGGGCCGACAGGCGGGGTTGCCAGCGGGCGGCGCCGAAGGCGAGGTCCTGGGCGAGGCCGCGGTCGCGCGGGTCCACCTTGTCCAGCTGGGCAGGCAGGCTGCTGCCGAGGGAGGCCTTGCCGTTGAGCACGGCCGCCAGGGCACGGGCGGCGGCGAGGCGCGGGCTCATGCGCCGAGCACCTGGCCGGGGGCGAACTGCTCGCGGCGGCTGTTGTAGAGGTCGGCGAAGGCCAGGGGCTTGCCGCCGGGCAGTTGCAGGCGGGTCAGGCGCAGGGCGCCTGCGCCACAGGCCACGGTGAGGCCGTCCTTGCTGGCATCGAGAATCTGGCCGGGTTGGCCGCGGCCTTCGGCGGGCTCGGCAGCGAGCACCTTCAGCGGCTGGCCGTCGAGGGTGCTGTGGCAGATGGGCCAGGGGTTGAAGGCACGCACCAGGCGCTCCAGTTCGTCGGCCGGGCGGCTCCAGTCGATCCGTGCCTCGTCCTTGTTGAGCTTGTGGGCGTAGGTGGCCAGGGCGTCGTCCTGCACCTCGCCCTGCAGCGTTCCGGCGGCAAGACCGGCGATGGCCTGGACGACGGCCTGGGGGCCGAGCTGGGCGAGGCGGTCATGCAGGCTGCCGCCGGTGTCGCCGGCGGTGATCGGGGTGGTGACCTTGAGCAGCATGGGGCCGGTGTCGAGACCCGCCTCCATCTGCATCACGGTGACGCCGCTCTCGGCGTCGCCCGCCTGCACCGCCCGCTGGATCGGTGCAGCGCCGCGCCAGCGCGGCAGCAGCGAGGCATGGCTGTTGATGCAGCCGAGGCGCGGGATGTCCAGCACCACCTGCGGCAGGATCAGGCCGTAGGCGACCACCACCATCAGGTCCGGGGCCAGGGCGCGCAGTTCTTCCTGGGCGGCAGGGTCGCGCAGGGTCGGCGGTTGCAGGACCGGGAGGCCGTGCTGCAGGGCAAGCTGCTTGACCGGGCTGGGCATGAGCTTCTGGCCGCGGCCGGCGGGGCGATCGGGCTGGGTGTACACGGCAACGATCTGGTGAGGGGTGTCGAGCAGGGCCTTGAGGTGTTCGGCGGCGAACTCCGGGGTGCCGGCGAAGACGAGGCGCAGGGCTTGGGTCATGCGGGGCTCACTCTCTAAAAAGAAAAAGGCTTGCCGGAGCAAGCCTTTGGGGTTCGGGGATCAAGCCTGCTGGCGGTGCTGCTTTTCCAGTTTCTTCTTGATCCGGTCGCGCTTGAGGCTGGAGAGGTAGTCGACGAAGAGCTTGCCGTTGAGGTGGTCGCATTCGTGCTGGATGCACACCGCCAGCAGGCCTTCGGCAATCATCTCGAATGGCTGGCCATCGCGGTCCAGGGCCTTGATCTTGACCTTCTGCGGGCGGTCGACGTTCTCGTAGAAGCCGGGCACCGAGAGGCAGCCTTCCTGGTACTGGTCCATCTGGTCGGTCAGGGACTCGAACTCGGGATTGATGAAGACCATCGGCTCGGACTTGTCCTCCGACAGGTCCATCACCACCACGCGCTTGTGCACATTCACCTGGGTCGCCGCCAGGCCGATGCCGGGGGCTTCGTACATGGTCTCGAACATGTCGTCGATCAACTGGCGCAGCGCGTCGTCCACCACCTCCACCGGTTTGGCGATGGTGCGCAGGCGCGGATCAGGGAATTCGAGGATGTTCAGGATCGCCATATGGGTTTGTGATGCACTTGTGGAATAAAGTCAAAATCCGCTGCTAAGATGATGAGCAGCATTGAAAAACGCCTGAAAAGCCCGGTTGGGGCGGCTTTCAGGCCGTTTCGCGTGAACGCACATAATAAAGGGATTCACCGCATGAGGAAATCACTACTCGCCCTGCTGCTCCTGGCTGCCAACGGGCTGGCACAGGCTGCGGTGGAGCTCAAGGACGGCCATCCGGAACGCTATACGGTGGTCCGTGGCGACACACTCTGGGACATCTCTGGCAAGTTCCTCAGCGAACCCTGGAAATGGCCGGAAATCTGGCACGCCAACCCGCAGATCCAGAACCCGCACCTCATCTACCCCGGTGACACCCTGAGCCTGGTGTATGTCGACGGCCAGCCGCGTCTGGTGCTGGATCGTGGCGCGTCCCGCGGCACCATCAAGCTGTCGCCTCGTGTTCGCAGTACGCCGATGGCAGAGGCCATTCCGACCATTCCGCTGGAGGCGATCAACAGCTTCCTGTTGTCGAACCGCATCGTTGATACCCCTGAGCAGTTCGAGGGTATTCCGTACATCGTCGCGGGTAACGCCGAGCGTGTTGTCAGTGGTGCGGGTGACCGCGTCTATGCACGCGGCAAGATCGATCCCGCTAGTGCCTCCTACGGCATTTTCCGCCAGGGCAAGACCTACATCGACCCGGATACCGAGGAATTCCTGGGCATCAATGCCGATGACATCGGTGGTGCCAACGTGGTTGCCCAAGAGGGGGATGTCACCACCATGGCCCTGACCCGCTCGACCCAGGAAGTTCGCCTGGGGGATCGTCTTTTCCCCACCGAGGAGCGCTCCATCACCTCGACCTTCATGCCGAGTGCGCCCGACCGCGAGGTCAAAGGGTTGATCCTCGATGTACCGCGAGGTGTGAGCCAGATCGGCCAGTTCGACGTGGTCACCCTGAACAAGGGCAAGCGCGATGGTCTGGCCGAAGGCAACGTGCTGGCGGTCTACAAGACCGGCGAAACCGTCCGCGATCGGGTCACCGGCGAGATGGTGAAGATCCCCGACGAGCGTGCCGGCCTGCTGATGGTGTTCCGCACCTACGACAAGCTCAGCTATGGTCTGATTCTGGCGGCGAGTCGCCAGTTGCAGGTGATGGACAAGGTACAAAATCCGTAGTGCCAATCAGCCCCCGCCTAGCGGGGGCTTGTTGTATACAGGGCGGCCAGCCGCGCGATGCGGCACCGGTCAAGGACGAACCCCATGCCGCCCGCCCTCTCCCCCGCCGAGCTGGAAGCCCGGCTCCGTCTGCACAGCCTCCCCGAAGTCGGCCCTCGCCGTTTCCATACCCTGATCGAAGCCTTCGCCAGCGCCTCTGCCGCGCTCAGCGCCCCGGCTGCCGCCTGGCGTTCCCTCGGCCTGCCGGAAGCCTGTGCCGGCCCGCGCCGGGATGCCGCCATCCGCGAGCGGGCCGCCCATGCGCTGGCCTGGCTGGAAGGGCCGGACTGCCACCTGATCACCTGGGATGATCCGCGCTACCCCGCCCTGCTCGCCGAACTCCCGGACGCCCCGCCGCTGCTCTTCCTCCAGGGCGACCCCGGCCTGCTGGAGACCCCGCAACTGGCCATCGTCGGCAGCCGTCGCGCCTCCGCCGCCGGGCTCGACAACGCCCACGCCTTCGCCCGCGCCCTGGCTGGCGGAGGGTTCACCATCACCAGCGGGCTTGCCCTGGGCATCGACGGTGCCGCCCACCAGGGCGCGCTGGATGCCGGCGGCAAGACCATCGCCGTGCTCGGCACCGGCCTGCAGCGGCTCTACCCCCGGCGCCATGCCGGGCTGGCCCGGGACCTGCTGGCCAGGGGCGGCGCCCTGGTGTCCGAACTGCCCCTGGACTGCCCGCCCCAGGCCGCCAACTTCCCCCGTCGCAACCGCATCATCAGCGGGCTGTCCCTGGGCGTGCTGGTGGTGGAAGCCAGCCCCTCCAGCGGCTCGCTGATCACCGCCCGGTTGGCCGCCGAACAGGGCCGCGAGGTCTACGCCCTGCCCGGCTCCATCCACCACCCGGGCGCGCGGGGTTGCCACCAACTGATCCGCGAAGGCGCCGTGCTGGTGGAGACCACCGAGCACATCCTCGAAGCCCTGCGGGGCTGGCAGCAGGTGGCACCGCTCCCGGCTGCCAAGCCGATCGAAGCCCCCCGCCAGCACCCGCTGCTGGACCTGCTGCGGGCCGCCCCCTACAGCAGCGAGGCCCTGGCCCACGCCAGCGGCTGGGACCTGCCCCGCGTACTGGCCAGCCTCACCGAACTGGAGCTCGACGGCTGTGTCGCCTGCGAGGCGGGGCGCTGGGTTCATCGCCGCGGGTGAGCCCTGTACACTCGCGCCATCGTTTTTCCGGGAGCAGGCGATGGTCAACAAATGGCAGGTTCAACGCGTGGCGCGGATCGTTCGAGAAGGCGGCGTGATCGCCTACCCCACCGAAGCGGTGTGGGGCCTGGGCTGTGATCCGTGGAATGCGGACGCGGTCTACCGCTTGCTGGCGCTCAAGGACCGACCGGTGGAAAAGGGCCTGATCCTGGTGGCCGACGACATCCAGCAGTTCGACTTCCTCCTCGACGGCCTGCCCGACGCCTGGATCGACCAGCTCACCGCCAGCTGGCCGGGCCCCAACACCTGGCTGGTGCCCCACCAGGGCCTGCTGCCCGAATGGATCACCGGCCAGCACGACAGCGTCGCCCTGCGCGTCACCGACCACCCCCTGGTGCGCGCCCTGTGCGCTGAAGTCGGGCCGCTGGTCTCCACCTCTGCCAACCCCGGCGGGCGGCCCGCCGCCATGTCGCGCCTGCGGGTCCAGCAGTACTTCCCCGGCCAACTGGACGCCGTGCTCGGTGGCGCCCTGGGGGGGCGCCGCAAGCCCAGCACCATCCGTGACCTGGCCACCGGACGGGTGATCCGCCCCTCCTGAAGACCGCCTCCGGCCTCCAGGTCGGAACAGCCCCGGCATCGTCCGGGGCTGATGCGTTCAGGGCAGCAGCACACTGGAGCCCTGGGTGCGACGCCCCGCCAGGTCGGCGTGGGCCCGTGCCACCTCTGCCAGGGCGTAGCGCTGGCCGATCTCCACCCGGATCGCCCCGCTGGCGATCATCCCGAACAGCTCGTCCGCCATCGCCTGCAGGCGTGCCGGCGTGTCCGCGTAGCCGCCCAGGGTCGGACGGGTGACGAACAGCGAGCCCTTCTGGGCCAGCACCCCCAGGTTGACCCCGGTGACCGGCCCCGACGCATTGCCGAAGCTCACCAGCAGCCCGCGCGGCGCCACGCACTCCAGCGAGGTCGCCCAGGTGTCCTTGCCCACCGAGTCGTACACCACCCCGCACTTCTGCCCGTCGGTCAGCTCCAGCACCCGCTGCACCACGTCCTCGCGGCTACTGTCGATGCAGGCCCAGGCCCCCAGCGACCTCGCCCGTGCCGCCTTCTCCGCCGAACCGGCGACGCCGATCAGCCTCGCCCCCACGGCCTTCGCCCACTGGCAGGCGATGGAGCCGACCCCGCCGGCTGCCGCGTGGAACAGCACCGTCTCGCCGGCCTCCAGCGCATGGGTCTGGCGCAGCAGGTACTGCACCGTCAGACCCTTCAGCAGCACCGCCGCCGCCTGTTCGAAGCCGATGGCATCCGGCAGCGTCACCAGGTGCCCCTCGGGCAGCACGTGGAACTCCCCGTAGGCGCCCAGCGGGCCCGTGGCGTAGCCCACCCGGTCGCCCACCTTCACCCGTGCCACGCCCTCGCCCACCGCATCGACCACCCCCGCGCCCTCGCTGCCCAGCCCGGACGGAAAGCCCGGTGCCGGGTACAGGCCGCTGCGGTAGTAGGTCTCGATGAAGTTCAGGCCGATGGCATGGTTGCGTACCCGCACCTCGCCCGGCCCGGGCTGTGGCAGCGCCACCTCCGCCAGTTCCAGCACCTCGGGACCGCCGTATCGGGAAAACTGGATGCGTCTGGGCATGGTTCAGGCTCCTGCATGGGAAAGGCCCTCATCCAAGCCTTCCGCTTGATCGCCGTCAAGCCACCGCCAGCCCTCGGCGGTGGTATGCTTGCGCCCTCTTTTTTCCCCGCAAGCCCCGTCCGGCGGCGCTCGCAAGCCGACTCAAGGTGTATCCGACGTGAGTGAACACATTGCGGCCGTGAAGGCCTACCTGCTCGATCTGCAAGACCGCATCTGCACCTCCCTCGCCGCCGAGGATGGCCAGGCCAGCTTCTTCGAGGACGCCTGGGACCGCCCCGCCGGCGGCGGTGGTCGCACCCGCGTGATCGAGAACGGCGCGTTGATCGAAAAGGGCGGGGTCAACTTCTCCCACGTGTTCGGCACCAGCCTGCCGCCCTCGGCCAGCGCCCATCGCCCGGAGCTTGCCGGCCGGGGCTTCCAGGCCATGGGCGTGTCCCTGGTGATCCACCCGGAAAACCCCCACGTGCCCACCTCCCACGCCAACGTGCGCTTCTTCATCGCCGAGAAGGAAGGCGAGGCCCCGGTGTGGTGGTTCGGCGGCGGCTTCGACCTCACCCCCTACTACGGCCACGAGGAAGACTGCGTGCACTGGCACCAGGTGGCCTGCGACGCCTGTGCCCCCTTCGGCGAGGATGTCTACCCGCGCTACAAGGCCTGGTGCGACCGCTACTTCCACCTCAAGCACCGCAACGAGCCGCGCGGCATCGGTGGCCTGTTCTTCGACGACCTCAACGAGTGGGACTTCGACACCAGCTTCGCCTTCATGCGCGCCATCGGCGACGCCTACCTGGAAGCCTACCTGCCGATCATCCGCCGTCGCCGCCACACCCCCTTCACCGAACAGCAGCGTGAATTCCAGGCCTACCGCCGCGGCCGCTACGTCGAATTCAACCTGGTGTTCGACCGCGGCACCCTGTTCGGCCTGCAATCCGGCGGGCGTACCGAATCCATCCTCATGTCCCTGCCGCCCCACGTGCGCTGGGGCTACGACTGGAAGCCCGAGCCGGGCAGCGAAGAAGCGCGCCTCACCGAGTACTTCCTCCAGGACCGCGACTGGCTGGCCACCCAGCCCTGACGCCCCGCGCCCGGTCAGGCGCGCTGGCCCGGACCCGGCAAGCGCATCCACCGATGTAGACTCCGCCGCTGATCCGGGCCCGCCCTGCCGGGCCTTCCAACGTGACGCGCCGAAGCGGACTTTCGAACCGCCCCGGCCCTGCCCCAAGGACTTCCCATGGACCGCTACTGCGTCTTCGGCAACCCCATCGGCCACAGCAAGTCGCCGCTCATCCACCGCCTCTACGCCGAGCAGACCGGCCAGGTGCTGAGCTACGAAGCGGTCCTCGCCCCGCTGGACGACTTCACCGGCTGCGCCCGAGCCTTCTTCGCCACCGGCCTGGGCGGCAACGTCACCGTGCCCTTCAAGGAGCAGGCCTTCGAACTGGCCGACCAGCTCAGCGCCCGCGCCCAGCGCGCCGGTGCGGTGAACACCCTGAAGAAGCTCGACGACGGCCGCCTGCTCGGGGACAACACCGACGGCGCCGGGCTGGTCCGCGACCTCACCCGCAACGCCGGGCTGTCCCTGGCCGGCAAGCGCATCCTCCTGCTGGGCGCCGGAGGGGCCGCGCGCGGGGTGATCGAACCGCTGCTGGCGGAAAAACCGGCGTCCCTGGTGATCGCCAACCGCACCGTGGAAAAGGCCGAAGCCCTCGCCCGCCTGTTCGCCGACCTCGGCCCGGTGTCCGCCAGCGGCTTCGACTGGCTGGAAGAACCGGTGGACCTGATCATCAACGGCACCTCCGCCAGCCTGGCCGGCGACCTGCCCCCCATCGCCCCCAGCCTCATCCAGCCGCGCCACACCGCCTGCTACGACATGATGTATGGCAAGGAACCGACCGCCTTCAACCGCTGGGCCGCCAGCCACGGTGCCGCGCGTACCCTCGACGGCCTCGGCATGCTGGTGGAGCAGGCCGCCGAAGCCTTCCTGCTGTGGCGTGGCGTGTTGCCCGACAGCGCCCCGGTACTGGTCGAACTGCGTCGCCAGCTCGCCGAGGGCTGAGCGACCCCCGGCCTGACGCTGGGCTACGGCTCGATCAGCAGGCCGCTGCCCTCGCCCTCCAGCTTGCGCAGTTCCCGCTCCACCTGCGGGCGGGCCCGGCGCAGCACCAGGCAGCGGCCCTCCCCGCCCAGGCGACGGGCCTCGTCGTGGAGCAGGCTCACCCCGGCGTAGTCGATGAAATTGACGTGGTGGGCATCCAGCACCAGGCGCCCGGCCTGGCTCTTCTGGATCAGCCGCTGCAGGTACGGGCAGGCCCCGAAGAAGATCGACCCCTCGATGCGCAGCACC
Organism: Metapseudomonas otitidis; assembly: GCF_011397855.1. Taxonomy (NCBI): domain Bacteria; kingdom Pseudomonadati; phylum Pseudomonadota; class Gammaproteobacteria; order Pseudomonadales; family Pseudomonadaceae; genus Metapseudomonas; species Metapseudomonas otitidis. Next base: position 25,899 of record NZ_AP022642.1, read on the forward strand.
TCCTCGTCACCCTGCCGGGCCTGCAGCACCCGCGGCTGCGAGGTGCGCTTGAGGTAGAAGAACAGCGATGCCAGCACCCCGGCATAGATGGCCGTCTGCAACTCCAGCAGCAGGGTCGCCGCCAGGGTCAGCGCCATCACCGCGAACTCCGCCCGGCTTACCCGCCACAGCTGGCGCACCCCGCGCCCGTCCAGCAGGCCCCAGCAGATCATCAGGATGCCGGCGGCCATCGCCGGCAGCGGGATATGGCCGATCAGGTCCGCGCCGCCCCACGCGAACAGCGCCACCCACAGCGCCGAGAACACCCCCGCCAGGGGCGAGCCGGCGCCCGCCTGCAGGTTGAGTCCCGACCGGGTAAAGGAGCCCGCCGACAGGTAGCCGGAAAACCAGGCGCCGACCAGGTTGGACAGCCCCTGGCCACGGGTTTCCTGGTTCACGTCCAGCACCTGCCCCGAGCGGCTGGCCAGGGCGCGGGCGATGGACAGGCTGGTGACCAGGCCCAGCAGCCCGCACGCCACCGCTGACGGCAGCAGGCGCAGCATGTCCTCGGCATCGAAGCGCAGCGTCGCCAGTGGCGGCAGGCTGCCCTGGAAGGCCGCCATCCGCGCCACCGCGCCGAACGGGCCGGGCAGCGCCATCACCAGCAGGCTGCCTGCGAGAAGCCCCAGCAGCAGGGCCGGCAGGCGCGGCGCCAGCACCCTCGCCAGAATCGACACGCCGAGGCTTACCCCCGCCACGGTGAGCGACGGCCCGTGTGCCTCGCCCAGGTGGGCGGCCAGTGCCAGTGCGCTCTGCCAGGCCGTGGCGCGACCCTCCGGCGGCGCCAGGCCGAGCAGGTTGGGCACCTGCCCCAGGGCGATCACCAGCGCCGCACCCAGGGTGAAACCGAGCACCACTGACTGCGAGACGAAGTTCGCCAGGGCGCCGAAGCGCAACAGCCCCATGAGGAACTGGAAGGCCCCCGCGAGAAAGGTCAGCAGCAGCACCAGGCCGATGTAGTCCTGGCTGCCCGGCAAGGCCAGGGGGCTGACGCTGGCCATCAGCACCACCGAGATGGCCGCCGTGGGCCCGCCGATCAGGTGCCGCGACGAGCCCCACAGGCAGGCGACGATCACCGGCACCACGGCGGCATACAGCCCATAGGCCGCCGGCAGCCCGGCAATCAGCGCATAGGCGATGGACTGGGGCAGCGCCAGCACCGCCCCGGTCAGCCCCACCAGGGCGTCACGGCCGACGGCCCGGGGGCGCAGGCCGGGTAGCCAGTGGAGGAAGGGGAAGAGACGGGATGGGCGCATGGCGGCGTCGCTGTGGCTCGGTTACGGGAGCGCGGTCATTCGGGAAGGGCAACGCTGCCAGCCCGCCCGGTGGGCGCGGTTTCGACCGTGAAAGCGCCTCCGGGCCTGTGAGCGGTCGGGCTCAGAGCTTTGCCTTCACTGCCGCCAACCCATCGCCGCCCTCGCGGGTGGTCACGCCGTTCAACCAGGCCTCCAGGGCTGCCGGGTTGGCCTTGATCCAGGCCTTCACCGCCGCCTCGTTGCTGGCCTTGCCGCTCAGCACCTGGTCCATCACGCTGTTTTCCATCACCTGGGTGAACTGCAGGTTGGCCAGCAGCCGGCCCACGTTCGGGCACTGCTGGGCGTAGCCCTTGCGGGCCAGGGTGTTCACGCTGCCGCTCTCGCCGAAGTAGCGCTCGCCACCCTTCAGGTAGACCAGGTCGTACTGCACGTTCATCGGGTGCGGCGTCCAGCCGAGGAACACCACGAACTCGTTGCGCTTCACCGCCCGGCCCACCTGCACCAGCATGGCCTGCTCGCTGGACTCCACCAGCTTCCAGTCGCCCAGGCCGAACTCGTTCGACCGGATCATCTCCTGGATGGAAACGTTGGCCGGCGAGCCGGCGGCGATGCCGTACAGGGTGTGCTTGAACCGCTCGGCATGGCTGTCCAGGTCGGCGAAGGTCTTCACCCCGGCCTCGTAGGCGTAGCGCGGCACCGCCAGGGTGTACTCGGTACCCGTGAGGTTCTCGGCCAGCCGCTCCACCTCGCCGCTGGCGACGAACCGGTCGTAGTTGCTCTGCTGGGCCGGCATCCAGTTGCCGAGGAAGGCGTCCACCTGGCCCTTCTGCAACCCGGCGAAGATGATCGGCACCGCCAGGGTCTGGGTCTCGGCGCGGTAGCCCAGCCCGTCCAGCAGCAGGTGTGCCACGCCGTTGGTCACGGCAATGTCGCTCCAGCCCGGGTCGCCCAGTTTCACCGTGGCGCAGCGGGCGTCCTCGGCCTGCGCCGCCAGGGCCAGGGTGGTGCTCAGCAGGCCGGCGGCCACGGCAGGGATCAGCGTCTTCATGGGGCGGTCCTCAGGGTTGGGGGAAGCGCGCGCGGCGCTCCAGGTCGTCCAGGTCGATGTGGTTGCGCATGTACTGCTGGCTGGCGTCGACGAAGGGCTGGTGGTCCCAGCTGGTCAGCGTGCCCTGGGCCAGGGCCTCGGCGACGAAGCGGCGGCGGCGCTGGCTGGCGAGGGTCGCCTCGGCGATGGCCGCGACGTTCCAGCGCGCCCGTGCCTCGTCGAGGAAGGTTGCCAGCAGCGCCTGGTGTTCGGCGGAGCCGGCCAGGTTCTCCAGCTCCAGCGGGTCGTTGGCCAGGTCGAACAGCAGGCACGGGTCCTGCTCCGAGTAGATGAACTTCCACTGCCGGCGACGGATCATCATCAGCGGGCTGGTGGTGCCTTCGGCCATGTATTCGCCCAGCACCTCGTCGTGGCCTTCGCGGCCTTCCAGGTGCGGCAGCAGCGAGCGGCCGTCCAGCGGCAGGTTCGCCTCCAGGTGGCCGCCGGCCAGTTCCACCAGGGTCGGCAGCAGGTCCACGGTGGACACCGAGGCCGTCACCCGGCGGGCCGCGAAGCGCGCCGGGGCGTGCACCAGCAGCGGCACCCGGGCGGCCATCTCGAACCAGTGCATCTTGTACCAGAGGCCCCGCTCCCCAAGCATGTCGCCGTGGTCGCCGGAGAACACCACGAGGGTGTCCTCGGCCAGGCCGCACTCGGCCAGGGTCTTCAGCAGCGCACCGACCTGGTCGTCGACGTAGCTGCAGGCGCCGAAGTAGGCCCGGCGGGCATCGCGGATCTTCGCCTCCGGCAGCGGCTTGCCCCACAGGTCGATGACCTTCAGCAGGCGCTGGCTGTGGGGGTCCTGCTCGTGGTCGGCGAAGCGCACCCGGGGCATGGGGATCGCCGCCTCGTCGTGGCGGGCCCAGTAGTCGGCCGGGATGGTGTAGGGGTCGTGGGGGTGGGTCATCGACACCGTCAGGCAGAAGGGCTGGTCCGCCCGCTGGCGCACGTGGTCGTAGAGGTACTGGCGGGCCTTGAACACCACCTCCTCGTCGAAATCCAGCTGGTTGGTGCGCACGCTCGGCCCGGCCTGCAGCACCGAGGACATGTTGTGGTACCAGCTCGGGCGCACATCCGGTTCGTCCCAGTTCACCGCCCAGCCGTAGTCGGCGGGGTAGATGTCGCTGGTCAGGCGCTCCTCGTAGCCGTGCAACTGGTCCGGGCCGCAGAAGTGCATCTTGCCCGACAGCGCCGTGCGGTAGCCGAGGCGGCGCAGGTAGTGGGCGTAGGTGGGAATGTCGGCGGGGAACTCGGCGGCGTTGTCGTAGGCGCCGATCTTCGACGGCAGCTGCCCGCTCACCAGGGTGAAGCGCGAGGGGGCGCACAGCGGGCTGTTGCAGTAGGCCGAGTCGAACACCACGCCCTCGGCGGCCAGGCGTGCCAGGTGAGGCACCTTCAGCGGGGAGGACGGGGTGTAGAAGGGCAGCAGCGGCGCGGCCATCTGGTCGGCCATGATGAAGAGGATGTTGGGGCGTTTCATCGTGCGCTTATCCATACCGATGAATTATGCGAGAGTGCTGGCGCTGATGATTGCGTCAGCTCCTCGCCCCGGTAAACCGCACGGGGAGACATGACTCGGATAAGCAAAGCTTATGGCAAATTTCCCTGACGTCGCCCTCGACCTGCTGCGCGTGTTCGAGGCCGCCGCCCGCCACCTCAGCTTCACCGCCGCTGCCGTGGAGCTGGGCACCACGCAGCCGGCGGTGAGCCAGCAGATCCAGCGGCTGGAGAAGCAACTGGCGACCCGGCTGTTCGACCGCGTCTACCGCGGCATCGAACTCACCGATGCCGGGCGCGTGCTGTTCCTCCACGTGCAGGAAGGCCTGCAGGCGATCCAGGCCGGGCTGGAGGCCGTGGGCGCCCGCAGCCAGCACGAGGTGCTGCAGGTGGCCACGGATTTCGCCTTCGCCGCCTACTGGCTGATGCCGCGCCTGCACCGCTTCCATGAAGCCAACCCGGACATCGACGTCAGCCTCGTCACCAGCGACCGCACCATGAACATGCTGCGCTCGGAGGTGGACATCGCCATCGCCTTCGGCGACGGCCGCTTCAAGCACGGCGATGCCCTGCTGCTGTTCCGCGAGGAGGTCTTCCCCATCGCCAGCCCGCGCCTGCTGGCCGGGCGCGCCACGCCGCTGCCGGCCGCCGCGCTGGCCGAGCTGCCGCTGCTGCACCTGAAGCCGGAGGTGCGCACCCGCTGGTTCGACTGGAGCAGCCTGTTCCGCGAGCTGGGCATCAGCCAGAGCCCGCCCTCCGGCGCACTGCGCTTCGACAACTACACCCTGCTGATCCAGGCCGCCATCGCCGGCCAGGGCGTCGCCATCGGCTGGCGCTACCTGGTGGACGACCTGCTGGAGCAGGGCCTGCTCGCCCCGCTGCTGGAAGGCCGGGTGTGCTCGGACCTCGGCTACTACCTGGTCCAGCCCGAGCGCAAACGCCGCGCCCGGCTGATGAAATGCTTCGTCGACTGGCTGCAGCAGGAGCTGGGCGATGCTGCTCGACAGGCACATCTGATCCGCAATCGCGAGGGCATCGCAATCTGAGCGCGAAACGTCTGCAGACCCGAACCATCGTTTGGGCGCCGCTATTATGTGATGCCCGTCACGGGGCGCCGGCCTGAGCGTCATGCAAAGGCCACAACCTTCGCCCATTACTGACACACCACCACTCCAGAGAGCGCTGCCCCCAATGAGACCGACCTCCCGCCTGGTCGCCAGCCTTGTGCTGTGCGCCCTCGCCGGCCAGGCCCACGCCTGGTCGCAGCCCACCCACAAGAACATCGTCAAGGACGCCCTGGCGTACATGAACTCTCCCTACGCCACCGAGGAGATGCGCCAGGCCTATGCCTTCTACGTCGGCGCCGCCGGCAGCGAGGCCAAGGCCGGCGAGATCCTCGGCCAGGCCGCCTACGACGTGGACGACTTCCGCGACACGCGCCTGGGTGGCTGGTGGGTCGGCTACGAATACGCCCCTGTGTGGAATGCCGCCGCCAAGCTGGTGAACTACACCTCCTACTGGCACTTCCTCAACATGGGCCGCCAGGGCGATGCCCACGGCAACCCCCACGGCGGCTACGACTACCGCTACCACAAGGTGGACGGCACCATCGCCGACGTGGACTGGTACGCCAAGGTCTACCTGTACAACCGCGAGCTGAAACGCGAGGACTTCGACACCACCGAGGCCCACTACCGGCGCGGCAGCCGGTCCAACTGGCAGGAGCACTACGGCGACTTCCAGACCGCCGCCTTCCAGCCCATCGATAACCTCGCCGGCTACTGGTTCGACCAGTTCCGCGCCGCCCCCTCGCTGCAGACCATCGGCTATGCCCTGCACGCCACCGGCGACGTGGCCCAGCCCCACCACGTGTGGATCACCTCGGCCAACGGCCACGTCAGCTGGGAAGGCTGGGTCGACGACCACTACGCCAGCGAGAAACTCAACGACCCCACCGCCGTGGCCAACCTCATCAGCCGCTACGACCCGGCCCGCAGCATCCGCGAGCTGCTGACCCAGACCGGCCAGGTCGCCTACGCCCACCCCGAGCCGCTCTATGACACCAGCTACGCCACCCGGCTGCGGGTCGCCCGCGAGCTGATCCCCGAGTCCATCGCCCTGACCGTCACCGTGCTGACCAAGGGCGCACGCAGCTTCAATGCCCGTGAAAGCCTCTGATCGCCCCTGGCGCCGGCGGGGCCTGGCGCTGCTGCTCGGCGCCTGGCTCGGCGGCGCGCAGGCCATGCCCAGCGCCCCGGACCTGCGCATCGACGGCCAGCGCCTGCCCGGGCGCAGCATCGCCCTGCTGGAACAGGTGCTCACCCGGGTCAAGTTCAACACCGACCCGCGCCAGCTGCGTCGCGGCCTGGTGGAGAACCACCTGCTGGCGCGGGAACTGGAGTCGCAGCTGAACGAGCAGAGCCGTCGCGACCTCGACGCCAGTGTCGAGATCGAGGCCGGCAACCTGCTGGAGCAGTACTTCGGCCGCCGCGCCGAGGAAGACCTCAGCCCCTACCTGCGCCAGCCCCGGCCGCTCAGCGCGGAGCGCCTGCGCCAGGTGCTGGCCCCCGCCTCCCGGGTGCTGGTGGTGGACAGCCTGCAGCTGGACCCGACCCAGACCCGCGAAGCGGCAGCCACCGAGCTGATCCGCTGGCAGTTCCCCGGCGAAGCCGAACAGCGCCTCGACCTCCTCGACCTCTACCAGGGCGACAACGTCCAGGGCCGCGTGGAGCTGCAGCAGGGCAACCTCGGCTACCTGGCGCGCCAGGTCCAGGCCCGGATTCAGCGGGACCGCCTCTGGTACCGCCTCGGCCAGGAGGGCTTCAGCGCCGAAGAGCGCCAGGGCCTGCGCACCCTGGTGCGGGATCGCCTGGTGCGCCAGCGCTACCTGCACCAGGTCGGCCTCTACAGCGACTTCCACCATGAGTCCGACAACCTGCGGGCACGGGCCGCCCGGGTCAGCGACGCCGATGCCGAGGCCTACTACCAGCGCAACCTGGCGAACTACCGCAACGTCGCCCAGGTCCAGGCCGCGCACCTGCGCGTGGGGGACCAGGCCAGCGCCGACCGCCTCTACGCCGAACTGCAGCAGGGCCTGGATTTCGACGAGGCCGTGCGCCGCCATTCCCTGGCGGACGACAAGGCCCGCACCCCGCCGGGCGACCTCGGGCTGATCCGCGCCGACGACCCGAAGCTGGACCTGCTGCACAAGACCGCGCTGATCCAGAAGGCCAACACCCTGTCGCAGCCGATGCTGATCGACGGTGCCTTCGAGATCCTCCGCGTGCGCAGCCGCGAGGACCGCCAACTGCCCCTGGCGGACCCGAGCGTGCGCTACGAGGTGAACCAGGCCGTGGCCCGTGAGCAACTGGCCGCCGAGTTCGAGGCGCGTATCCACCAGTTGCTGGCCGATGCCCACGTGGAGGGGTTGTGAAGGGCTGGCTGGGGCTGGCCCTGGCCAGCGTGCTGGTCAGCGCCGGCGTGGGTGCGGCCTGGAGCTGGCGCGAAGCCCCGGTGGCCGTGGCGTCGCCTGCCCGGGCGCCGTCGGCGCCGGCCAGCCTTCCGCCTGTGCCCGTTCCGACGGCCTCGCAGCCGCCGGCCTCCCCCGCACCGGCGGCCCCCGTGGCCGCCAAGGCCGTGGACGAGGCCCCGCCCGCCCCGGCGCCCCTGGATCTCCAGCAGGCCCAGCAGCTCATGCAGTGGACGGCGGAACACGGCGACCCGCGCAGCCCGGCCCTGGGCGGGCTCAAGCCACGCCAGGCCGCCAGCGATGCCGAACGGGCCGATCCACAGGCCTACACCGCCCTGGAGGAGCGCCAGACCCGCGAGCTGGTGCAGGCCTATGCCGCTGGCGTGCAGCAGATCCCCGAGATCCGCGCACGCATCGAGGCCGCCGCCCAGAGCGGCGAACGCAGCCCCGCCGAGCTGGACGAGGCCCGCGCCGCGCTGGAACAACTGGAGGCCATGCAGGCGCACCTGGAGCGTGAGGCGCCCGAGCTGCTGCCCGGCAGCACCCGCGCCGACTGAGCAGCCCCGGGCGCAAGCGGCTACCATGGCAGCCTCCGTTTTCGGGAGACCGCCATGTCGGCCTTTGCCACCCCCCGCATCAAGGGCTTCCACGCCCACGTCTACTTCGACGCCGAGACCCTGCCCCAGGCCCGTGCGCTGTGCGAGGAGGCGGCCCGCCGCTTCCCGCTGAAGATGGGCCGCGTCCACGAGAAGCGGGTCGGCCCGCACCCGGACTGGAGCTGCCAGCTGGCCTTCAAGCCCGAACTGTTCGGCGACGTGGTGCCCTGGCTGGCGCTCAACCGCGGTGGCCTCAACGTGCTGGTGCACCCCATCACCGGCAGCGACCTGAAGGACCACCGCGACTTTCCGCTGTGGATGGGCGAGGTCCGCCCGCTGGACCTGGCTGATCTGCAGGATGGGGCCATCGAGTACGACCTTTAGGCCCGCCCCAGCGCCACCAGCACCTCCTGCGCGACCCGTTCGCCGGCGCGCACCGCCCCTTCCAGGTAACCGCACCAGATCGGCGAGGCTTCGCTCCCGGCCCAGTGCAGCCGGCCCAGGGGCGCCCGCAGCCAGTGGCCGTTGCGCGCCAGCACACCGGGCGGCAGGGGCGATACGCAGCCGGCGCTCCAGCGCTCCTGGGACCAGTCCTGCTCCACATAGGCCAGCGGCCGCGCGGCTTCATCACCCAGCAGGCGGCTCAGCTCGCGCAGCACCCGCTTGCGCCGCCGGGCCGGGTCACCCCCCGCGCGGGCCGGGTCGAGGAAGGCCAGCAGCACGCCGTTCCCCTGGCCTTCCGGGGTGCTGTCGACGGTCATCTGCACCAGCCCGTCGGTGACCAGGCCGGCACCCGAGAGACCGGCCGCGCGCCAGAACGGTGCCGGGTAGCGCAGGTGCACCTTGATCCCGCCGCTGGCGGCCCAGTTGCGCTGCAGGGCCTCGCGACCCGGCGGCAGGGCGGGGCTGAAGCCGATGCGGCTGACATCGGCCGGCATCATCGCCACCACCACCTGTTCGGCGCTGATCACCGCCCGTTCGCTGTGGACCCGCAGCGGGCCCTCCAGCCAGCCGTCGATCCGGCTCACCGGGCTGCCGGTGATCAGGCTGTCGCCCAGCGGCTCGGCCAGCAGCAGGGACAGGCGCTGCGCCCCGCCCCGCAAACGGTATTGCTGGGCCTGGTCGTCCAGGGCGGTGAAGCCGCCCGCCGAACGCAGGTAGAACAGGAACCACAGCAGCGAGACCCGGCCCGGCTCGCTGGCCAGGGTGGTGGAAAGGGTGGTCGCCACCGCTTCGACGGCTTCCTCGTCCGCGCGCTGGGCCTTCAGCCAGGCCGCCACGCTCATGGCGTCCCAGGCCTCGGCGCGGGGTGCCTTCCAGGGCGCCTCCGGCGGCACCCGCGCCGCCATGGCTTCGAGCCGGTCCATCAACGCCCGCGCCTTGGGGCCGGGGCCTTCGGGCGGGAAGGTATAGCGCTGGCCCTGGATCAGGGCCGCCATCTCGCCCTGGGTGTACTGCGGCACCAGCGGCACGCCCAGTTCACCGGCCAGGCGCATCACCGCCTGCTGGCTGCCGCCGACCCACTGGCCACCGCCGTCCACCTCGATGCCCTCGCCCAGGGGCTGGTTGAGGGTGCGCCCGCCGACCCGCTCGCGGGCCTCCAGCACCTGCACCCGGCACCCTGCGGCCACCAGGCGTCTAGCCGCCACCAGGCCGGAGAGGCCCGCACCCACCACCACCACGTCCACCTGCCGGTCCGGCGGCCCGCCGGGCGAGGCCTGTCCACCCCGGGCCAGCCCGGTCAGCAGCGCCGCGCCGCCCAGGCGCAGCAGGGAGCGGCGGGAAACACCCAGGGCATCGAGCAATCGCGTGTACATCCTGTACCTCCACTTGGTTACCAAGTTGTTCGGGTCGAAAAAAAGCCACCCAACCCGGGGTGGCGACGGGTTCAGGCGGGCGGTGTACGCACCGAGGCCAGGTAGAACGGGATCGGGTCCTGCCGGGCGTGCAGCTGGCGCACCAGGGTCAGGTAGAACCAGCGCAGCTCCGCCGGGTCGCCCGCCGAAGGCGGCTCCTCGCCCAGCCAGCGCTGCCACAGGGCCATTTCCATCTGCAGCACACGGTTGCGGCCGAAGGCGGTGAGCCGCTGCCACACCCGTCGCTCCAGGGCCTGCAATTGCTCCGGGGTCGGTGTGGCGGGGCAGCCTTCCACCTCCGCCAGCAGTTCGGCCCGCTCATCGTCCGTGGCGTGGCGCGCCGCCGCCTCCAGCAGGCCGATGGCATAGAGCTGCTGGTACTCGTCCAGGTCGCGCAGCAGGCGTCGGGCAGCGTCCGAGCGCAGGCGGGCGCCGTAGCGCAGCAGCAGCTCGAACACCCGGGCATCGGCGCGGGCCGGGTCCAGCACCCGGCTCGCGCCGCCCTGGCGCACTTCCACCAGGCCGGCGTCCTTCAGCTTGTGCACCGCCTGGCGCACGGTGATGCGCGAGACGCCGTAGCGTTCGGCCAGCAGCCGTTCCGCAGGCAATGCCTCGCCGGGGGCCAGGTGGCCATCGAAGATTTCGACGAACAGCCCTTCCAGGGCGTCGTCAGCGGCATGCCGCGTGGGGGGATTCGCTGTGCTCATGGGGCGCCACTGTACTTGGTTACCAAGTACAGTCAAGCACCCGCGATGACGAACGACGAGGCAGCGCCTATCATCGCGGCCCGCGTTTACGGAGGCCGTCCATGCACTTCCTGCTCATCGTCACCCTGCTCTGGGCCTTCTCCTTCAGCCTGATCGGCGAGTACCTGGCCGGTCGGGTGGACAGTGATTTCGCGGTGCTGGCGCGGGTGCTGATCGCGGCGCTGGTGTTCCTGCCCTTCACCCGCTGGCGTGGCCTGCCGACCCGCCTGCTGGCCGGCTTCTGGCTGGCCGGTGCGCTGCAGTTCGGCATCACCTACCTGTGCCTGTACCGCAGCTTCGCGGTGCTCACGGTGCCGGAGGTGCTGCTGTTCACCGTGCTCACGCCGATCTACGTGACCCTGCTGGACGATGCGCTGGCGCGGCGCTTCAGCCCCTGGGCGCTGCTGGCCGCACTGGTGGCGGTGGGCGGCGGGGTGATCATCCGTTTCGACCGGCTGGAGGGGGAATACCTGCTGGGCTTCATCCTCTTGCAGGTGGCCAACGCCACCTTCGCCGCCGGCCAGGTGCTGTGCCGCCGGCTGCTGGTGCGCTACCCGGTGGAGCAGCCGCTGCACCGCTTCTTCGGCCACTTCTTCCTCGGCGCGCTGGTGCTGGCGCTGCCTTCCTTCCTGCTCTTCGGCAACCCCGAGCGCCTGCCGCAGACGACTGTGCAATGGGGCGTGCTGCTGTGGATGGGGCTGTTCGCCACGGCACTGGGGATGTTCTGGTGGGTCAAGGGCAGCACCCGTGTCAGCGCCGGCACCCTGGCGGTGATGAACGAACTCCACGTACCCGCCGGGCTGCTGGTCAACCTGCTGATCTGGAACCGCGACGCCGACCTCCCCCGCCTCGCCCTGGGCGGCGCGGTGATCCTCGCGTCCCTGTGGATAAGTCGTTTGGGCCGGAAGCCGGCCATGCAGCAGCCCTAGGACTGGGCGCTGCCCTCACCTATCGCGCTCGGCCTATCGGGAGGCGCTGGGTCAATCGACGAACTCGGTCAACAATCTGTGCCCGGTTTCAGTGACCTCAACCATGACGGACAACACAACAGCATCCCCTCTGTCTCCGGTGTAGTACTGGAAACCCTCCTCTCCCCTGACGCGTGTACGAACTTGCGCTCTTTGAGCCAGCACCTGGATGTTCAATACCTGGCCAGCCTCCATACAGGTCCCACGGGAAGGTATACCGCGGAGGCCATAGCCCAGGATCTGCGGCTCTTCGACACGTTGCGCACCCATCGTGTACCCGCATAGCTCGCGGATCGGGAAAAGGTCGTTTTCATCGAGCACCTTGGAGATCGCATCGCCGATGGTGTCGATCCTGGCCCCATGGCGTACCGGCTCGATGCCCTTGCGCAGTGCCAGCCGCGCTTTGTCGAGCATGAACAGTTGCAGCGGTGTGGCGTTCCGGCCAGCAAAGGTCCAGGTCTGCGCCAAGTGCGAAACGGGAGTGCCTGCGATCAGCTCGACCTTGACCAGTGCCGACTCCGGGATCGGCTTGTCGGTCGGGATAACACCTCCGACGCCATAGTTGACCGAGACGGGGACCGCCGCCGGATAGCCGTGGTAACCCACCAGCATCGGGCGCCAACCCCGTTCCAGATAAGCGTTCAGCAGGTGCTCCTGGATCTCTAGTCCATTGGCCCCTTGGATGATCAATGGCGCCAGCGAACGCAACAGGCGGCTCGCCTCGGGGGCTTGTTCCCGTTGGTCCTTGAGGCGCTCGGCAGCTGATCGTCGGGCGATGCTTTTCGCCAATCGCTGATTACCGGCGGCGTATCGATCCCATAGTGGGCCTTTTGAGGGGACTCGGGGGCGTCCTGCCAGGGCGTGAAGTGCGTTGAACAGGCGCTTCATGGTGGGGAGCATGAATTACATCCGTGGGACTGGAGCGGAGAACGGAGATTATCGGAGAGTACGCCGCCTGAGACGGGATCTTGATCGCAGGGCTACGTCATTCGATGGCGGAATGATCGGGTGCGGTGATGCTGGCTGCTCTCGATGTGGGGCCTCGCTCGCACGTGCTTCAGCATGAAAAGCCGCTGCTCCCAACTGGGGGCAGCGGCTTTTATTGCGGCTGTATCGTGATCAGGCGCGGGCGCTGCGCACGCCGTCGGCCAGGGTCTTGCAGAGGGTGAGGACGCCGTCGACGGCCTGTTCGGCGGTTTCGGCCTTGGCGATCTGGTCCACCAGGGCGGAGCCCACCACCACGCCGTCGGCGAGGCGGGCGATGCTGGCGGCGTGTTCGGCGGTGCGGATGCCGAAGCCGATGGCCACCGGCAGGTCGGTGTGGCGGCGCAGGCGGGTCACGGCGGCCTGCACGTGCTCCAGGGTGGCGGAGCCGGCGCCGGTGACGCCGGCCACCGAGACGTAGTAGACGAAGCCGGAGCTGCCGGCGAGCACCGTCGGCAGGCGGGCGTCGTCGGTGGTCGGGGTGGTCAGGCGGACGAAGTCGATGCCGGCGTTCTGGGCCGGTAGGCACAGGTCGTCGTTATGTTCGGCCGGCAGGTCGACGACGATCAGGCCGTCCACGCCCGCGGCCTTGGCGTCGTTGACGAAGCGCTCGACGCCGTAGTGGTGGATGGGGTTGAAGTAGCCCATCAGCACCAGCGGGGTGCTCTGGTTGCCCTCGCGGAATTCCCGGACCATCTGCAGGGTCTTGGCCAGGTTCTGCTTGCCGGCCAGGGCGCGGATGTTGGCCAGCTGGATCGAGGGACCGTCGGCCATCGGGTCGGTGAAGGGCATGCCCAGTTCGATCACGTCGGCACCGGCCTCCGGCAGGCCCTTGAGGATCGCCAGGGAGGCGTCGTAGTTCGGGTCGCCGGCGGTGACGAAGGTCACCAGGGCTGCGCGGTTCTGCTGCTTCAGCTCGGCGAAGCGGGTCTGCAGGCGGCTCATCAGTGCTTCTCCTGGTTCTGTTGCATGTGGTGCATCACGGTCTGCATGTCCTTGTCGCCGCGGCCGGAGAGGTTGACCACCATGATGTGGTCCTTGGGCAGCGTGGGCGCGCGCTTGAACACTTCGGCCAGGGCGTGGGAGCTCTCCAGGGCCGGGATGATGCCTTCGAGGCGGCAGCACTGGTGGAAGGCTTCCAGGGCTTCGTGGTCGGTGATCGAGGTGTACTCGACGCGGCCGATGTCGTGCAGCCAGGCGTGTTCCGGGCCGATGCCGGGGTAGTCCAGGCCGGCGGAGATGGAGTGGGCGTCGATGATCTGGCCGTCGTCGTCCTGCAGCAGGAAGGTGCGGTTGCCGTGCAGCACGCCCGGTACGCCGCCGTTGAGGCTGGCGGCATGCTTGCCGGTCTCGATGCCGTGGCCGGCGGCTTCCACGCCGACGATCTGCACCGAGGCGTCGTCGAGGAAGGGGTGGAACAGGCCCATGGCGTTGGAGCCGCCGCCGATGCAGGCGACCAGGGAGTCGGGCAGGCGCCCTTCCTTCTCGGCCAGCTGCTCGCGGGTTTCCTTGCCGATCACGGCCTGGAAGTCACGGACCATGGCCGGGTACGGGTGCGGGCCGGCGACGGTGCCGATCAGGTAGAAGGTGGTGTCGACGTTGGTCACCCAGTCGCGCAGGGCCTCGTTCATGGCGTCCTTGAGGGTGCCGGTGCCGGCGGTGACCGGGATCACGGTGGCGCCCAGGAGCTTCATGCGGAACACGTTGGCCTGCTGGCGGTCGATGTCGGTGGTGCCCATGTACACCACGCATTCCATGCCGAAGCGGGCGGCCACGGTGGCAGTGGCCACGCCGTGCATGCCGGCGCCGGTCTCGGCGATGATGCGTTTCTTGCCCATGCGGCGGGCCAGGAGGATCTGGCCGATGCAGTTGTTGATCTTGTGCGCGCCAGTGTGGTTCAGCTCTTCGCGCTTGAGGTAGATCTTGGCGCCGCCGCAGTGCTCGGTCAGGCGCTCGGCGAAGTACAGCGGGCTCGGGCGGCCGACGTAGTCACGCTGGAAGTAGGCCAGCTCTTCGATGAAGGCCGGGTCTTCCTTGGCCTTCTCGTATTCGCGGGCCAGGTCGTGGATCAGCGGCATCAGGGTCTCGGCGACGTACTGGCCGCCGAAGGCGCCGAACAGGCCCTTGGCGTCCGGGCCGTTGCGATAGGAATTCTGTGAACCAGGCATGGCGGTCATCCGTTGGGTGGCTGGGACAATGGTGGCCAGTCTACGACTGGACGGGGCGGTAGAAAAACCGATAATTCCGCCTCGACGTGTGATTTTTACTCACAGGAAGATCGACACATGAAACTGGGATGGTTGTGGGTGTTTCCCGCCCTGGGCGGTCTGATGATCGCGGGGGCGGTGGCGGTGCAGGTGGCGCGGCTGAGCGACCAGGCACGCATGACGCTGGCCTCGGCGGAGGTGATCGATATCAGCGGCGGCTGCCCGACGGTGGCCTTCCGCACGGCGGCGGGTGAGGCGGTGGAGCACACCAGCAGCGGCTGCAGCAGCCCGCCGGCCTTCGAGCTGGGCGAGTCGGCGAGGGTCTACTACGACCCGGCAGACCCCCGCGATGCGCACCTGGACAGCTTCGTCGACAACTGGGTCGGTTCCCTGGTGCTCGGCGGCATCGGTGCGGTGTTCGCCCTGATCGGCTCGTGCTTCGTGGTGCCGCCGCTGCTGGCCCGGCGCCGCGCGGCGCAACTGGCGGTGAGCGGCCAGGCGGTGATGGCCGAGGTGGTCGACGTACGGCTCAACGGCTCGCTGAGCGTCAACGGCCAGCACCCCTGGCGCATCGTGGCCCAGTGGAAGAACCCGGCCACCGGCAAGCTTCATGTGTTCAACAGCGAGAACCTCTGGTTCGACCCGTCCCGCTTCCTGCCCGACGATGGCTGGGTGCGGGTGCTGATCGACCCGGCCAACCCGCGCCGCTATGCCATGGACACGGCCTTCCTGCCGGAACTGGCGGACTGAGATGAGCCAGGACCTACCCTCCCTCAACGCCCTGCGCGCCTTCGAGGCCGCGGCGCGGCTGCAGAGCATGAGCCGCGCCGCCGATGAACTGCACGTCACCCACGGGGCGGTGAGCCGCCAGGTGCGGCAGCTGGAGGAGTCCCTCGGCGTGGCGCTGTTCAGCAAGGACGGGCGCGGCGTAAAACTCACGGATGCCGGCCAGCGCCTGCGGGACGCCACGGCGGAGGCCTTCGAACGCTTGCGCGGGGTCTGTGCCGACCTCGCACGGCGCAGCGACGAGGCGCCTTTCGTCCTCGCCTGCCCCGGTAGCCTGCTGGCGCGCTGGTTCATCCCGCGCCTGGACCGCCTCAACCGCGAGCTGCCGGACCTGCGCCTGCAGCTGTCCGCCAGCGAGGGCGAGCTGGATCCACGGCGACCGGGGGTGGACGCCACCCTGTGCTTCGCCGCACCGCCCTGGCCGGCGGACCTGCGGGTGGTGGAGCTGGCGGCGGAATCCATCGGCCCGGTGCTGAGCCCCCGCTACGTCCGGCATGACCGGCTGGCCGGTGCGCCCCCCGTGGCCCTGCTGGACGAGGCGCTGCTGCACACCACTTCGCGGCCCCAGGCCTGGCCGCAATGGGCGGCAGCCCAGGGGCTGGCGGTGGATCGGCTGCGCCTCGGCCAGGGCTTCGAGCACCTCTACTACCTGTTAGAGGCGGCGGTGGCCGGCCTGGGCGTGGCCATCGCCCCGCAGCAGCTGGTGGCGGACGAGCTGGCCTCGGGCCGCCTGGTGGCGCCCTGGGGCTTCGTCGAGACGCCCGCGCGCCTGGCGCTGTGGATCAATGGCCGCCAGGCCGACCGCCGCGCCGATGCCCTGGCGGGCTGGTTGCGCCAGGAGCTGGGGCGCTGACGTCTACGGCGTCATGCTTCTGCCCAGGGCATGCAACTTTCCCGGGCCACCGCCGGTCACAGCGGGGCATGCCCAATGGAAGAAGGACGCGTCCATGCCCAAGTTTCCCCTCGCCGGCGCCCTGCTGGCCCTGACCCTCGCCCCACTCGCCCAGGCCGAACCCGTGAGCATCGACGGCGTCGGCCTGACCCGTGACGTGCCCTGCCAGGGGCAGGACGTGGCGATCACCGGCTCCGCCAATCACATCCGCCTCACCGGCACCTGCGGTGCCGTCACCGTGTACGGCTCGGAGCACCAGGTGAGCCTGGAACAGGGTGGGGCGCTGAGCGTTTCGGGTATTCAGAACCAGGTCACCGCCGGGCGCGTCGAGCGCCTGGAGGTGGACACGGCGAAGAACCGCGTCCAGGCGGCCCTCGAAGGCCGCGCCCCGAATCACGCGCAGCTGGCGGTCAGCGGCGCCGACCACAACCTGGAGCTGGTCTTCAAGGGACCGGCCGTGGTGAACCTGTCGGGGGCCGATAACCAGCTGCGCTGGAGCGGTTCGGAGCCGCTGATGACGGTGCAGGGTGTGGATAACCGCATCGAGCGCCAGCCCTGATCGCTTAGCGCCGCCGGGCGCGCGCCTGCAGCAGGCAGGCCAGGGCCACGGCGCCCGCCGCGCCCACGGCCAGACCCGTCGCGGCCAGCGGGTGCCGGCGACCATAGGCGAGCGCCCCGCGCCCGGCTGTCCAGGCGCTGCGTGTCACCCATTCGCGCCCGTGGTCCAGGGCGCGGGCCATCTGTCCCGTTTCCGCCTTCAGCGTGGCCACTGCCTGTCCGGTGGCGGCCTCGGTGCGCCCGCGGATGTGGTCGATGCGGCCGCGCAGGTGGTCGATCTCCCGCTGGATGTCGTCGAGGGCGCGCTGTTTGCGCCGGTTCATGAAGAACGCCATGGGGTATCTCCTCTGTCGTGGGGTGTACGTTTTGCGACCACGGCAGCGCGAGGGAGTGCAGCTAATCTGAACTTATCGCCCGAGGCACGTGCCAGAACTGGCAGGCGAATCATCGTTAAGGCAAGGAGAACGGCTATGTCGGATCACCACACCTACAAGAAGATCGAGATCGTGGGCTCGTCCCGCACCAGCATCGAGGACGCCATCGGCAACGCGCTGGAGCAGGCGGCCAAGACCATCAAGCTGCTGGAGTGGTTCGAGGTGGTGGAAACCCGCGGCCACATCGAGAACGGCAAGGTGGGCCATTACCAGGTGACGCTGAAAGTAGGCTTCCGACTCAGCGATAGCTAACTGTCTGACAGAAATCCCCGGCACCTTGAGCTAGGCTGTTCGCGTTCGGCCGGGCCTGGGGGCCCGGCCAACCCCGGAGACGGGTCGTCTCCATGGCTCGCACGAGCCGTTTCTTTTCTGCAACGAGGGAGCGTTACCGATGAAAAAACTGCTGTTGGCTGCTGGTTTGTTCGCGCTCGCCGGTTCGGCCATGGCCGCTGGCAAGCCCTGTGAAGAGCTGAAGTCCGAGATCGACGCGAAGATCAAGGCCAAGGGTGCGACGTCCTACACCCTGGAGATCGTCGACAAGGGCAGCGTCACCGACAAGAAGGTGGTGGGCAGCTGCGAGGCGGGCACCAAGGAAATCGTCTACCAGCGCAAGTGATTCACCGTATCTGGGAAGAAGCCGGCTCGATGCCGGCTTTTTTCTGTGCGTTACCTTCAACTTGCAGGCGTTCCTTCTCTTCCGGTACGACCCGTCCGCAGCGGTGAGGGGCTTACCAGAAGGTGCCTGAGGCACGGAAAAGTGCCTTCTGGTCCGATCGAAAGGGGCAACTTAGAGTAGGCGCATCCTGTCCTACGGAAGGTCTTCCGCCTTCCCCTCGCAAGGCCCGATCACCATGACTGCGCTTTCCTCGCTTCCCCTTTCCGTCCTCGACCTGGCGCCGATCCGCGACCACGGCGGCCCCGCCCAGGCCCTGCACAACTCCCTGGCCCTGGCGCAGCACGTCGAGCGGCTGGGCTTCTCGCGCTTCTGGGTGGCCGAGCACCACAACATGGACGGCATCGCCAGCTCGGCGACCGCCGTGCTGCTGGGCTACCTCGCCGCCAACACCTCGACCCTGCGCCTCGGTTCCGGTGGGGTGATGCTGCCCAACCACGCGCCGCTGGTGGTGGCCGAGCAGTTTGGCACCCTGGCCACCCTCTACCCGGGCCGCATCGAGCTGGGCCTGGGGCGCGCGCCAGGGGCGGACCACTTCACCGCCCAGGCGCTGCGGCGCGACCGCCTGGGCAGCGCCGACGACTTCCCCCGTGACGTCGAGGAGCTGGAACAGCTGCTGGGCCCGCGCCAGGAGGGCCAGAAGGTGATCGCCATGCCCGGCATGGACACCCGCGTGCCGATCTGGCTGCTCGGCTCCAGCCTGTTCAGCGCCCAGCTGGCGGGCATGAAGGGCCTGCCCTACGCCTTCGCCTCGCACTTCGCCCCGCGCTACCTGCACGAGGCGATCCGCGTGTACCGCAACCATTTCCGCCCGTCCGAGGTGCTCGATGCACCCTACGTGATGCTCGGCGTGCCACTGGTGGCGGCGCCCACAGACGAGGAGGCGGAGTTCCTCGCCACCACCGTCTACCAGCGGGTGCTGGCGCTGATGCGCGGCGAGAGCCTGGTGCTGCGCCCGCCGGTGGAAAGCATGGCCGGGCGTTGGCTGCCTCACGAGAAGGAGGCGGTGGGCAGCTTCCTGGGGCTGGCGATGGTCGGCGGGCCGGAGAAGATCCGCAGCAAGCTGGAGGTGCTGCTGGAGCAGACCGGGGCGGACGAGCTGATCTTCACCTGCGACGTCTACCAGCACGAGCACCGCCTGCGGGCCTTCGACATCCTCGCCGGGTTGCGCGGCTGAGCCTCAGAGCGGGCCGCAGCCGAGCACGTCGCCCCGCGCCACCACCTGGCCCTGGGCGTCGCGCAGCAGCGCCTGGGCGCTCATCACCACCGGTCGGGCTTCCAGTCGATAGCGCTGGCCGGCGGCAAAGCCGTCGTAGCGGAAGCGGATGTGGCAGGTGAGCTGGGTCGGGCCGCTGCTGGTGTTGAAGCCGCCCCCGCCGGGGATGTCGAACTGGAAGCGGGTTTCCAGTTCATGGGCGCCGGGGCTGAGCTGGTAGAAGCGCCCGTCCCGGGTGCGCTCGCCATCCTGCCGGTTGGCCATCAGCGTGGTGCCCGGATCGCTGCGCAGCTCCACCCAGGCCTGGTTCGGGTCGGGCGTCGGCAACGGGCTGGCGCAGGCGCCGAGGCTGGCGAGCAGGAGCAGCAGGGCGGGCTTGTGCATGGCGATCACCTCGTGGGGCGGGCTCTCAGGATAAACCCGCCGGGGCGCGACGGCAGCCCCGTTCAGACATCACCGCAGCGGCCTTCACGGGCGCGGGCCACTTCCCGCTGGCGCTCGTCGTAGAGCCGCACCCAGGGGCGGAAACCGATCTCCCCGGCGCGCATCTCATAGCGCTGGCCGGCGGCGAAGTCGGCGTAGTCCAGGGTCAGCAGGCAGGTGCGGGCAAGGCTCGGCTGGGCGGTGCCGATGGCGCTGCCGTCCACGTCGAAGCGGTAGCGCACCTCCAGGGCGTGGCGCCCGGGCTGGACCTGGAAGTAGCGGTCGTCCTCCAGCGGGCGTTCGTCCACCCGTGCGGCCTCCAGTGCGCCCCGCTGCTGCGGGGCGAAGGCGATCCAGGCCTGGTCCGGGTCGGGGCTGGGCATGATCAGGCCGCAGCCGGCCAGGTTCAGGGGCAGGGCAAGGACGAGCAGGCGACGCATGGGCAACTCCTTCTGGCGTGGTCGGGGGCGTTGCGCTAGCTTCGGCGCATGCCGCCCTCCTCTTTTCTCGCCTTTCTCGACCGCTGCCGCACCCTCGCGGTTCCCTGGCTGCTCGCCCTGGTGCTGGGCGGTTGTTCGACGCTGGACTACTACGGGCAACTGGCCGCCGGGCAGTGGCAGTTGCTGCGCGCCCGCGAACCGGTGGCGCGCATCGTCGCCGACCCGGCCCGTGACCCGGCGTTGCGCCAGCGCCTGGCCCTGGCGCAGGAAGCGCGGAACTACGCCAGCCAGCAGCTGGCCCTGCCGGACAACGGCAGCTACCGGGTCTATGCGGATATCCACAGGCCCTTCGTGGTGTGGAACGTGTTTGCCACGCCGGAGTTCTCCCTGGCGCCGGTCACCCACTGCTTCCCCATCGCCGGGTGCGTGGCCTACCGCGGCTACTACCAGCAGGGCCGCGCCCGGGGTGCGGCGGCGCTGATGCGCGAGGACGGCTTCGACGCCTGGGTCGGCGGTGTGGAGGCCTATTCCACCCTCGGCTGGTTCGATGACCCGATCCTCAGCAGCATGCTCGGTTGGGGCGAGGATCGGCTGGTGGCGGTGATCTTCCACGAGCTGGCCCACCAGCGGCTGTACGTGACCGACGACAGCGCCTTCAACGAGTCCTACGCCAGCTTCGTGGAGCGCGAGGGGCTGCGCCAATGGCGCGCCGCGCGGGGCCTGGCGACCGGGGAGGACCCGTCCCTGCGCCAGCGCGAGCAGTTCACCGCGCTGGTGCTGGCCAGCCGCGAGCGGCTCCAGGCGCTCTATGCCAGTGGTCGCCCGGACGCCGAGCTGCGCGAGGCCAAGGCCGCCGAGTTCGAGCGCTTGCGGCGCGACTACCGCGCCCTGCGCGATGGCCCCTGGGGCGGCGTGGGGCGCTATGACGGCTGGATGGCGGGGCCGATGAACAACGCCAAGCTGTTGCCTTTCGGCCTCTACGACCGCTGGGTGCCGGCCTTCGCCGCGCTCTATAGCCAGGCGGACGGCTGGAGCGACTTCCATGCCCGGGTGGCGGCGCTGGCAGCCCTGCCGGTGGCGGCACGGGAGGCGCGCCTGGCCGAGCTGCAGGCGGCGAACTCCGCCCCGGCGGCTCCGGTCGAATGACAGCGGATTCGAGACAAGGGGGAGACGCACGATGAAGCGGTGGATGCTGGTGATGCTGTGTGGCCTGGCCTCGGGCGCGGCGATGGCCGCGCCCAAGCCGTGCGAGGAGCTGAAGGCCGAGATCGAGGTGAAGATCCAGGCCGCCGGGGTGACGGCCTACACCCTGGAGATCGTGCCCGCCGGCGAGGTGGAGGACCCCAACATGGTGGTCGGCTCCTGCGAGAACGGCACCCGCAAGATCCTCTACCAGCGCAACGGCAACTGACCTCAGCCGAAGGCGCGGTCC
Source organism: Metapseudomonas otitidis (assembly GCF_011397855.1). NCBI lineage: Bacteria > Pseudomonadati > Pseudomonadota > Gammaproteobacteria > Pseudomonadales > Pseudomonadaceae > Metapseudomonas > Metapseudomonas otitidis. The sequence goes on from NZ_AP022642.1 coordinate 47,458, forward strand.
AGCTCGCCGAGGGTGGCGAAGTAGTAGGTCGGCGCCTCGGCCATCAGTTCCTCGCGGCTGCCGAAGCCATAGCCGACGCCGGCGGCGTGCAGCCCGTTCTGGCTGGCGCCGATGAGGTCGTGCTTGCGGTCGCCGATCATCAGCGTGTCCGCCGGGTCCAGCCCCTCTTCCGCCAGCAGGTGGGCGATCAGCTCCACCTTGTGGGTGCGGGTGCCGTCCAGCTCGCTGCCGTAGATGTGCCGGAAGTGCCGGTCGAAGCCGAAGTGCCGGGCGATCTCCCGGGCGAACACGGTGGGCTTGCTGGTGGCGATGTACAGGGTGCGGCCCTGCTGGGCGAGGCGCGCGAGCAAGGGGTCGACGCCGTCGAACACGCGGTTCTCGAAGAGGCCGGTGACCTTGAAGCGGTCGCGGTAGTGGTTCACCGCGTCCCAGGCGCGTGCCTCGCTGAGGTCGTAGGTCTGCATGAAGCACTGCAGCAGCGGCGGGCCGATGAAGTGCTCCAGCTGCGCCAGGTCCGGCTCGTGGATGTCGAGCTGGGCCAGGGCGTACTGCACGGAGCGGGTGATGCCCTCGCGCGGGTCGGTGAGGGTGCCGTCGAGGTCGAAGAGGATGTTCTGGTAGCGCATGCGGTCCTGCTGTCTGGAAGGGGGCGGCTCAGGCGCCGGTGTGTTCGGCGAGGTGGTGGTCCTTCAGCTTCACGTAGTTGGCGGCGCTGTAGGTGAAGAAGGCCTTTTCCTTGTCGGTCAGCGGGCGCGCCTGGCGCACCGGGCTGCCGACGTAGAGGTAGCCGGTGACCAGGCGCTTGCCCGGCGGCACCAGGCTGCCGGCGCCGAGCACCACGCCGTCCTCGATCACCGCGCCGTCCATCACGATGCAGCCCATGCCGATCAGCACCCGGCTGCCGATCCGGCACCCGTGGAGCAGGGCCTTGTGGCCGATGGTCACGTCGTCGCCGATCTCCAGCGGGAAGCCGTCGGGATTGAACGGGCCGGCGTGGGTGATGTGCAGCACGCTGCCGTCCTGCACGCTGGTGCGGGCGCCGATGCGGATGCGGTGCATGTCGCCGCGGATGACCGCCAGCGGCCACACCGAACAGTCCTCGCCCAGGTGCACGTCGCCGATCACCACGGCGGACGGATCGACGAAGACCCGCTCGCCCAGCTGGGGCGACAGGCCGCGGTAGGCTCTAATCGGGCTCATAGAAAGTCCTGTGGCTGTGGTGGAAGGCGATTGTAATTAAGATGCGGCCCACACGGTTCGGAGAACCCCTCTGGCACGTCGGTTTCCGGCTGTCGGAACACTATTTCTGCAAAGCTGTCAAGAATCTGGCATACTGGCTGGCCGCCTTTGGATAAGGAGAGTGTCATGTCCACCCTGCGTATCAGAGCTTCCGCACGTAAGGCTGAAGCCGAAGTGGCCCTGGAAACCCGTGCAACCCTCGATGATCAGGTCGCAGCATTCCTGCGCCAGGGAGGGGAGATCCAGAAGGTCGCCAAGGGGGTCAGCGGTTTACCACAGAACGGCGCCTGGTCCATGTCGCGGACCAGCAAGAAAAAGTGATTCGTCGAGGGGGCCTTGCGCCCCCTTCTTGTTTTTCCGAGCCTAGAACCCTTTTCCAAGACGCTACAGGTGAATGCCGTGAGTTCCAGCAATCCCCTCCTGCAAGATTTCGACCTGCCCCCCTATTCCGCCATCAAGCCCGAGCACGTCGAGCCCGCCGTCGACCAGATCCTGGCCGACAACCGCGCCGCCCTCGCTGCGCTGCTGGCCGGGCAGGACGGCACCCCCAGCTGGAAGGGCCTGGTGCTGGCGCTGGACGAACTGGGTGAGCGCCTGGGACGTGCCTGGAGCCCGGTGAGCCACCTCAACGCCGTCTGCAACAGCGCCGAACTGCGCAACGCCTACGAGGCCTGCCTGCCCAAGCTGTCCGAGTACTGGACCGAAATGGGCCAGAACCGCGCCCTGTTCCAGGCCTACGAGGCCCTGGCCGCCAGCCCCGAGGCCGCTGGCTTCGACGTGGCGCAGAAGACCATCCTCGAACACGCCCTGCGCGACTTCCGCCTCTCCGGCATCGACCTGCCCGCCGACAAGCAGCAGCGCTATGGCGAGATCCAGATGAAGCTCTCCGAGCTGGGCAGCCGCTTCTCCAACCAGCTGCTGGACGCCACCCAGGCCTGGACCAAGCACATCACCGACGAAGCCGCCCTCGCCGGCCTCACCGACTCGGCCAAGGCGCAGATGCAGCAGGCCGCCGAAGCCAAGGGCCTGGACGGCTGGCTGATCACCCTGGAGTTCCCCAGCTACTACGCGGTGATGACCTACGCCGACGACCGCGCCCTGCGCGAAGAGGTCTACGCCGCCTACGCCACCCGTGCCTCCGACCAGGGCCCCAATGCCGGCCAGAACGACAACGGCCCGGTGATGGCCGAGATCCTCGACCTGCGCCAGGAGCTGGCCCGCCTGCTGGGCTTCGCCCACTTCGCCGACCTGTCCCTGGCCACCAAGATGGCCGAGACCACCCCCCAGGTGCTCGGCTTCCTGCGGGACCTGGCCCAGCGCAGCAAGCCCTTCGCCGCCCGCGACCTGGACGAGCTCAAGGCTTTCGCCGCCGAACGTGGCGTGGCCGACCTGAAGAGCTGGGACGTCGGCTACTTCAGCGAGAAGCTGCGTGAGCAGCGCTACAGCATTTCCCAGGAAACCCTGCGCGCCTACTTCCCCATCGACAAGGTGCTCACCGGCCTGTTCGCCATCGTGCAGAGGCTCTACGGCATCGAGATCCGCGAACTCAGCGGCTTCGACACCTGGCACCCGGACGTGCGCCTGTTCGAGATCCGCGAGAACGGCGAGCACGTCGGCCGCTTCTTCTTCGACCTCTACGCCCGTGCCAACAAGCGCGGCGGCGCCTGGATGGACGGCGCCCGCGACAAGCGCCGCAACGCCCGTGGCGAACTGGTCGCCCCGGTGGCCAACCTGGTGTGCAACTTCACCCCGGCCGTCGGCGACAAGCCCGCGCTGCTGACCCACGACGAAGTCACCACCCTGTTCCACGAGTTCGGCCACGGCCTGCACCACCTGCTCACCCGCGTCGAGCACGCCGGCGCCTCCGGCATCAACGGCGTGGCCTGGGACGCCGTCGAGCTGCCCAGCCAGTTCATGGAGAACTGGTGCTGGGAGCCGGAAGGCCTGGCGCTGATCTCCGGCCACTACCAGAGCGGCGAACCCCTGCCCCAGGACCTGCTGGACAAGATGCTGGCGGCGAAGAACTTCCAGTCCGGCCTGATGATGGTGCGCCAGCTGGAGTTCTCCCTGTTCGACTTCGAACTGCATGCCACCCACGGCGATGGCCGCAGCGTGCTCGACGTGCTGGAAGCGGTGCGTGACGAAGTGGCAGTGATGCGCCCACCGGCGTTCAACCGCTTCGCCAACAGCTTCGCGCACATCTTCGCCGGGGGTTACGCCGCCGGTTACTACAGCTACAAGTGGGCTGAAGTGCTCTCCGCCGACGCCTTCTCGAAGTTCGAGGAAGAAGGCGTGCTCAACCCGGCCACCGGCCGTGCCTTCCGCGACGCCATCCTCGCCCGGGGCGGTTCCCAGGCGCCCATGGTGCTGTTCGTCGACTTCCGTGGTCGCGAGCCCTCCATCGACGCCCTGCTGCGCCACAGCGGCCTCACGGAGGACGCTGCATGACCGCCACGCCGAAGCGCTTCATCGCCGGGGCCGTGTGCCCCGCCTGCAGCGAGATGGACAAGATCCAGATGTGGGACGAAGACGGCGTGCCGCACCGCCAGTGCGTCGGCTGCGGCTACGCCGACACCCTCAACGCCCAGGGCCAGTCGGTGCCCAAGGAGCTCGGCACCCGGGTCAACCAGGCCAAGCCCAAGCCGGCCGACCCCAAGGTGCAGAGCGTGCAGTTCTTCCCCAATCCCAAGCTGAAGAAATCCAGCGAGTAGCGACAAGGCCAAGGAGGGCGTCATGTGGCATCTGGTATGCGGTGACAACGCGGCCGAAGGCGTCGGCATCGTCCTCGGCGATTCCGTGGCCCATGAGTGGCTGCGGGTGCTGCGTGACGACCTCGCCGTCGGCCCGCTGAAGGACATCGAGCAGCCGCCCTGCGCCCGCCGCGCCGCCTTCTGGCGGGCGGTCTGGCCGGAGGGCGTGCACCCGATGCCGGACTTCGAGCGTGACCTGGGAGCGGATGCGCAGTGGCTCGCCGGGTTGGCCGATCAGGACCATGGGGTGACCGTCTGGCACGGCGACAGCGCCTCCGAGCAGTTGCTGCTGGCCCGCGTTGCCGCGGTGCTGGAGCACAGCGACCTGCCGTTCTGGGAAGTGCCCTGCGGTAGCGGCGACAGCAGCGTCACCCACCGCCGCGCGGTGGCCATGCACACGCCGACCGACCTGGCCGAGCGCTACCTGCCGAGGCAGGTGGGGCCCGAGCGCCGCCATTACCTGGCGACCCAATGGCGCAGCGTGCTGGCCGAAGGTGCCGGCATCCGCCGTTGGCGACAGGAGGTGTTCCATGGCGAGGACTTCAGCTTCATCGATGCCGATCTGCTGCAGCACTGCAGTTCCGACTGGCAGCCGCTGGCGCGGGTGATGGCCGACGTCATGGCCAGCTGCGATGGTTTCTTCGCCACCGACTTCTTCCTCTTCTGGCGGGCGCGGGAACTGGCCGCCCAGGGCCGGGTCGAGATCGGTGGTGAGCCGGCCGCCAACGGCTACGGCAACCTTCGGGTGCGTCGCCTGCCGGGCTGATCCCGGCGGCGCTCCTTCCCCCCTTCGCAGCGCACAGGAGGTGCCATGCACGGCCCCGACCCTCGCAACCCGCACCCCATGGCGGGCTTCCCCCAGGTCTGCTTCATCCGCAACACGGTGAGCAACCCGCAGATCGAGATCGGCGAATACACCTACTACGACGACCCGGAGGATTCGGAGCACTTCGAGCGCAACGTGCTCTACCTCTTCCCCTTCATCGGTGACCGCCTGGTGATCGGGCGCTTCTGCGCCATCGCCCGTGGGGTGAAGTTCATCATGAACGGCGCCAACCACAAGCTCTCCGGCTTCTCCACCTACCCCTTCCAGATCTTCGGCGGTGGCTGGGAACACCACATGCCCGACCTGTCGGAGTTCCCCAACAAGGGCGACACCCTGATCGGCAACGACGTGTGGATCGGCTACGAGGCGCTGATCATGCCCGGGGTGAAGATCGGCGACGGCGCCATCATCTCCTCCCGCTCGGTGGTGACCCGCGACGTGCCGCCCTACACAGTGGTCGGCGGCAACCCGGCCGAGCCGCTGAAGCAGCGCTTCCCCGATGCGGTGGTGGAGCGCCTGCTGGCCATCGCCTGGTGGGACTGGCCGGTGGAGAAGGTCAGCCGGCACCTGGCGGCGATCATGGCGGCCGACCTCGATGCCCTGGAGCGCTGCGCCTGCGAGGCGTGAGGCGAACTGCGTCACTTCCGCCGTGCTGTCGCCTTGCCCGGACGCGGGGCCGGGAGTAGTTTTCCCGGCTGTGCCGCCGCGCACAGGGAGCTGCAGCACGACGCAGCGACAGCGCAAGGAGATTCCCCCAGTGCCCACCTTCACCCGAAACAACAAGCCGGTCGTCGGCACCGTCCAGCTGGTGGTCGGCAACGTCCTCAGGCTGCGGCTGAATGGCCTCGGCCCGGGCAAGAAGCACTACGTGGTCAAGAGCGCCAACGCCTGCATCGAGGTCAAGCAGAACCCCAACGACCGCCAGTCGGAACAGACCGTCGTCCTCACGGCTCTGCGGGCCTGCCCGGCCGTTCGGGTCGAGGCGTTCTCGGCGGTCGACGGGCTGCCATCGGGCATCCACGTGTCCATCGAGGTGATCGACAAGCTCGGCCTGCCCGACCCGGCCACCGACGAAGGTTGCCTGGCGCGGCTGCTGCTCGCCGAGTCCATCGCGCCCAAACCCAACACAGACAATGCCGAGGCGCTGAAGTCCATGCAGTGGATGCGCCAGGTGATCGAGAACCGCATGACGTTCTCCGAACCCAAGCACTTCGGCAAACCCGCCGGCAAGACCATGACGGCCTTCATCACCGCCAAGGAACCCTTGCAGTTCGAAGGCTTCGGCAACTACCCGAACCTCGGTGCCAAGCAGACCAACATCGACGAATTCCTGCGGCTGGCCAACGACGGCAGCGACATCCGCTTCGAGCGCATGCGCCAGCACGTGCAGAACGCCCTGGACGTGGCCAGCGGCGCCAAGCTGGGCGCCCCGGCGCCATCCAAGGTATTCGCCTGGCGGACCAGCAACTCCGGCAGCCCGGGCGGCAACTTCGTCAAGGTGGCGGACGTGGGCGGCCAGGCCTTCTTCACCCTCACCCAGGCCTTCATCGACAACCCCAACAACCCGGGTAAACCGAAGAAATGAACAGCCCACGCCTGGCCGGATGGCTCTCCGGCACCCTGCTCTTCGCGGCCCTCGGCCTGTGCGCGGCCGAATCCTTCGGCCCCTCGGTGTTCTCCGACCAGGTGACCCGCTTCGACATCAACGCTGACAAGGCCTTCGCCAACCCCGAGCAGGACATGCGCTACCTGCTGGTGCAGGCCCACCGCAACGATCGGCCCAATCACTTCTGCGTGGTCGGCTACCAGTGGGCGGACGGCTCGCGCAAGGCGGCGGTGCACTGGCAGGAGGGCGAACGCATCGTCCTCTGGGGCGGCAAGTCCGGCTGGGGCGATGAGTTCAAGTACGCCGACTCCATGGCCATGGCCAACTCGGTGGACCTCAAGAACGGCCTGGTGGACACCGACGAGCAGCGCTTCGGCAGCAGCTTCCTGCAGCTGCGCGCCTCCGCCGAAGGCACGCTGGCCGACTGCAAGGCCCATGGCCGGCAGTACCTGATCGAGCCGTTCACGCCGCCGAGCGAGGACGAATAGGGCTTTCCGACGAAAACCGTCTGGCGCATGGCGCTGTCTGAATATACTGTTCATGCATACAGTATTTTCGGAGCGTCCCGCCATGTCCGTCACCCTCCCGCCCCGTGGTCGGGGAACCGGCAGCAACCCCTACAACCGCTTCGCCCCGACCCTCTCGGTGGCCGAGGACGACGGCTGGTACCAGGAAGTGCCGCCGACCCGCGCCACCGAGGTACGCATCGAGACGGCCAAGAGCATCATCGCCCGCAACCAGTCGCCGGACCTGCCCTTCGACCGCTCCATCAACCCCTACCGTGGCTGCGAGCACGGCTGCATCTACTGCTACGCGCGGCCCAGCCACGCCTACTGGGACCTGTCGCCGGGCATCGACTTCGAGACCCGGCTGATCGCCAAGACCAACGCCGCCGCCCTGCTGGAGCAGCAGCTGAGCAAGCCCGGCTACCAGTGCGCGCCCATCGCCCTGGGGGCCAACACCGACCCCTACCAGCCCATCGAGCGCGAGCACCGCATCACCCGCCAGGTGCTGGAAGTGCTGCTGCGCTACCGCCATCCGCTGACCATCGTCACCAAGGGCTCGCTGCTGCTGCGTGACCTCGACCTGCTGACCCAGCTGGCCGAGCAGCGCCTGGTGAAGGTGATGATCAGCCTCACCACCCTCGACGATGAGCTCAAGCGCATCCTCGAACCGCGCGCGGCGGCGCCCTCCGCACGGCTGCGGGCGATCCGCGTGCTGCGCGAGAACCGCGTGCCGGTGGGCGTGCTGTGCTCGCCGATGATCCCGATGATCAACGACAGCGAGCTGGAAAGCCTGCTGGAGGCGGCCCGCGATGCCGGCGCACGCAGCGCCTCCTACATGCTGGTGCGCCTGCCCCGGGAGGTGGCGCCGCTGTTCGAGGAATGGCTCCAGGCCCACTACCCGCAACGTGCCGGCCACGTGATGAGCATCATCCGCCAGTGCCGGGGCGGCGAGGTGTACGACAGCCGCTTCGGCAAGCGCTTCACCGGCGAAGGCGCCTTTGCCGCGCTGCTGGCCCAGCGCTTCGCCGTGGCCATGCGTCGCCTGGGGCTGGAGAAACGCGGTGACGTGGCGCTGGACTGCTCGCGCTTCTGCCCGCCCGGCGGGCAGATGGCCCTGCTGTGAGCGATGGGATGAACGGCACGGGTTTTACGCGCCCGGTGTGTGACCGCAACGCGCCGAACGGTGTCCTGTAGGGGGTCGGATAAATCCGACCGTATCGGTAAAGTAATCCCACTTACCCCTACAGAGTCCAAGGCGAACGAGGTCGGCATGAGCGACGAGCACGATACCCCGCAACCCCAGGAAAGCGCCGAAGAAGCGCTGCGCAACATCGTCGAAGGTTTCCAGCGTTTCCGCGACCAGGTCTATCCGGAGCAGGAAGAGCTGTTCAAGCGCCTGGCCCATGAGCAGAAACCCCGTGCCATGTTCATCACCTGCGCCGACTCGCGCATCGTCCCTGAACTGATCACCCAGAGCTCCCCCGGCGACCTGTTCGTCACCCGCAACGTCGGCAACGTGGTGCCGCCCTACGGCCAGATGAACGGCGGCGTCTCCACCGCCATCGAGTTCGCCGTCATGGCCCTCGGCGTGCACCACATCATCATCTGCGGCCACTCCGACTGCGGCGCGATGAAGGCGGTGCTCAACCCCGAGCAGCTGGAGCGCATGCCCACCGTCAAGGCCTGGCTACGCCACGCCGAAGTGGCCCGCACCGTGGTCGCCGAGAACTGCGGCTGCGCCAACCATGAGACCCTGGGCGTGCTGACCGAGGAGAACGTGGTGGCCCAGCTGGACCACCTGCGCACCCACCCCTCGGTGGCCGCACGCCTGGCCAGCGGGCAGCTGTTCATCCACGGCTGGGTCTACGACATCGAGACCGCCGCCATCCGCGCCTACGACGCCGAGAGCGGCCGTTTCCGCACCATCGGCGACGGCCCGCTGCCGATGGCCACGCCCCGCGCCCGCTACCTGTAAGCCCCCGGCGCCCCGGCTGCGGCCGGGGCGCTGCGGGTCTCCTCCCTCTTCCCGTTCCCGCTGTTCCCCCTCCGTTTCGCACCCTTCCCGGCGCGTTGCGCCCTTGGCCGACGCTGGCGGCGTGCCATCGTCCGCTCGTCTGTAAACCGCGTGCCAGAGCGGTTTATTCAGGTTGAGTTAAGGCTCGCGATTAAGGTCTGTAGGGGCTTCGACCGCCTAGTTGAAGCGCCATCCGCCAACCCGTGGCGGAGCCCACCGGGCATGACGCCCATCCGACCTTCAGGAGGACCCATGAAACAGGACATTCACCGCATTCGACCCGGGCAGTCTGCCGGCCTCGGCGGCCACCCCGCCGAGGCCACCTTCGCCGCGCTGGTTGACGGTTGCCGGCGCTTCCGCGAGCAGGTATTCCCCGAGCAGCGGGCGCTGTTCCAGCGCCTGGCCCGCAGCCAGGCACCGCGCACCCTGTTCATCACCTGCGCCGACTCCCGCGTCGCCCCCGAGCTGATCACCCAGAGCGCCCCCGGCGACCTGTTCGTCACCCGCAACGTCGGCAACCTGGTGCCGGCCTACGGGCAGATGAATGGCGGCGTCTCCACCGCCATCGAATACGCCGTGCTGGCCCTGGGTGTGCAGCACATCATCGTCTGCGGCCATTCGGACTGCGGCGCCATGAAGGCGGTGCTGGCCCCCGAGACCCTCGGCCCCATGCCCACCGTGCGCGCCTGGCTGCGCCATGCCGAGGTGGCCCGCAGCCTGGTGGAGCGCAACTGCACCTGCGCTGCCCACGACACCCTGGGCGTGCTCACCGAGGAGAACGTGGTGGCCCAGCTGGACCACCTGCGCACCCACCCCGCCGTCGCCGCCCGCCTGGCGGCCGGGCAGCTGTTCATCCATGGCTGGGTCTACGACATCGAGACCGCTGCCATCCGCGCCTACGACGCCGAGACGGGCGGCTTCCGCCCGCTGGAGGAGGCCAGCGCGAGCATGGCCACCCCGCGTCCCCGCTACCTGGCGTCCTGACGCCCGCCCCTTGCCACGGCACCCGCTCGGCTGCCGTGCCCCTTGCTGCGCTCAGGAGAATTCGCCATGCGCCTTGCTGAACTCAAGAACACGTTGCCACGGGAGGCGCTCGCCTCGGTGGTGGTCTTCCTCGTTGCCCTGCCGCTGTGCATGGGCATCGCCATCGCCTCCGGCATGCCGCCGGCCAAGGGCCTGGTCACCGGCATCATCGGCGGCCTGGTGGTGGGCTGGCTGGCCGGCTCGCCGCTGCAGGTCAGCGGCCCGGCGGCCGGGCTCGCCGTGCTGGTCTTCGAACTGGTGCGCGAGCACGGCGTGGCCATGCTCGGGCCGATCCTGGTGCTGGCCGGCGCCCTGCAACTGCTGGCCGGCCGCTTGCGCCTGGGCTGCTGGTTCCGCGTCACCGCCCCGGCGGTGGTGCAGGGCATGCTGGCCGGCATCGGCATCCTCATCGTGCTGTCCCAGGTCCACGTGATGTTCGACGCCAGCCCCCAGGCCTCCGGCCTGGACAACCTGCTGGCCTTCCCCGCCACGCTGCTGGAGGCGGCCCGCCAGTTCGGCCCCGGCGGCGACCTCGATGCCGCCCTGCTGGGGCTCGGCACCATCCTCGTGATGCTGGCCTGGGAACGCTGGCGGCCGGGCGCGCTGCGCTTCCTGCCCGGCGCGCTGATCGGCGTCGGCCTGGCCACCCTGGCGGCCAGCGGGCTCGACCTGCAGGTGAACCGCGTGCAGGTGCCGGCCACCCTCGGCGAGGCCATCGACTGGCTGCAGCCGGCGGACCTGCTGCGCCTGGCTGACCCTGAGCTGCTGCTGGCGGCGCTGGTGCTGGCCTTCGTCGCCAGTGCCGAGACGCTGCTCTCCGCCGCCGCGGTGGACCGCATGCACAGCGGCCCGCGCTCCGACCTGGACCGCGAGTTGTCGGCCCAGGGCGTCGGCAACCTGCTGTGCGGGGTGCTCGGCGCGCTGCCGATGACCGGGGTGATCGTGCGCAGCTCGGCCAACGTCCAGGCCGGCGCGCGGACCCGCCTCTCGGCGGTGCTGCACGGCGCCTGGCTGCTGGCCCTGGTGGCGCTGCTGCCGGGCCTGCTGCAGCAGATTCCCATCGCCAGCCTGGCCGGTGTGCTGGTCTACACGGGCATCAAGCTGGTGGACTTCAAGAGCCTGCGCGGCCTCGGCCGCTACGGGCGCGCACCGCTGGCGATCCATGCTGCCACGGCGCTGGGCATCGTCGCCTTCGACCTGCTCACCGGGGTGCTGATCGGCTTCGGTTTGACCCTGGCCAAGCTGGCCTGGAAGGCCTCGCGGCTGAAGATCGTCCTGGCGCCCATCGGCCCGAACGAGGCGGAGCTGCGCCTGGTGGGCGCAGCCACCTTCCTGCGGGTGCCGCAGCTGGCCGCGACCCTGGAGGGCGTGGCACCGAGCATGCGGCTGCACGTACCGCTGGACCGGCTCAGCTACATCGACCACGCCTGCATGGAACTGCTGCAGGACTGGGGCCGCAACGCCGAGCGTCAGGGTGGCGAGCTGTGCATCGAGGCGCGCGGGCTCAACCGGCGCCTGGAGGGGCGACGGCTGAGCCTGCGGGGGCGGACGGTCTGAGGGTCAGGCGGTGGCGCAGGGCGCCGGGTCCAGCTGCAGTTCGACGCCGAGCTGGCGCGACAGGCAGGGCCAGCGCTTCCACGCCGCCTCCACCTTCGGGTCGTGCAGCCGCGCGCGGTACTGCTGCACCGACTCGCGCTGGAACACGCCCGGGTCCAGCATGCCGTCCACCGCCAGGTGGACGGCCTCGTCCAGCTGGTTGGCGAAGGGCTCGCCGATGAGCTGGTGGGCGATCAGGTTGGCCACCGTGGTGTCCAGCGGGATCAGCGGTTCGCCCAGGTGGGCGATGTAGCGGTCGTTCACCTCCTCCACCAGGCGATGGGCCAGGTAGGCCTCGTCCAGCAGGCCGTCCAGCCCTTCGTGCCCGTGCACCACGCTGGGCGGCTGCAGGAAGAAGTGTTCGGCCACCTTCAGCACCGGCTTCACCTCCGCCTCGATACCGGCTTCGGCCGCGACGCTGGCGGCGGCGTCGAGCACGTCCGGCACCTGGTCGATGTAGGCCGCGACGAAGCGCGAGAGCACCCCGTGGGCATCATCGCCGGGCAGGCGGATGGCCGGGTGCAGGCGGGACAGCTGGGCATCGAGCAGGCGCGCCAGGTGGCCGTGGACGGCTTCCTGGGCGTGGGCCTGGCGGATCAGTTCGCGCAGGGCGAGGGTGTTCATGACTGCTCCTGATTCAGGACATGGGAAAGAGACGAACAGACCTTAGCCTGCCGTGGCCGGCGGCTAAGACCGGATTGTCATAATCGCGTAACGCTTATGCATCCAAGCGATAACGGGTCCCATTTACTTTACCAGCGAAGCCACGTCCGGCGCGGCCTGCGGCGCTGGGAACGTTCCGCACAGGATAAATTTCCCCGCGAATTGCCAGGTCGGACCCCCTGTCTATACTCCGACCCGAAGGCGTTACCTGATGACACCCGACTGTGCACCACGTGCTAGAGGTCGGCCGTTAAAGTCAGCCGTATTGACGACCGTCCCCCAGCCGCTGGCCCAGCCGGCGGGAAGAACAAGAACGATAAGGGGAACCCGCAATGATGCGACATCCGCGTGCCTGGATGGGATTCCTGCTGTGGTTGACGTTGACCCCGGTCCAGGCGGCCTGGACGGTCAACATGACGCCCGGCGCCACTGAAGTCAGCCAGACCGTTTTCGACCTGCACATGACGATCTTCTGGATCTGCGTCGTGATCGGCGTGGTCGTCTTCGGCGTGATGTTCTGGTCGATGCTCGTCCACCGGCGCTCCACCGGCCAGGAACCGTCCCACTTCCACGAAAGCACCACGGTGGAGATCCTCTGGACCGTCGTGCCCTTCGTGATCCTGGTGGCGATGGCGGTGCCGGCCACCCGCACCCTGATCAACATCTACGACACCTCCGAGTCGGAGCTGGACATCCAGATCACCGGCTACCAGTGGAAGTGGAACTACAAGTACCTGGGCCAGGACGTGGAGTTCTTCAGCAACCTGGCCACGCCCGCCGACCAGATCCACAACAAGGCCGAGAAGGGTGAGCACTACCTCTTGGAGGTGGACGAGCCGCTGGTGATCCCGGTGGGCACCAAGGTGCGCTTCCTGATCACCGCCGCCGACGTGATCCACTCCTGGTGGGTGCCGGCGCTGGCGGTCAAGCGCGACGCCATCCCCGGCTTCGTCAACGAGGCCTGGACCCGCATCGAGAAGCCCGGCCTCTACCGCGGCCAGTGCGCCGAGCTGTGCGGCAAGGACCACGGCTTCATGCCCATCGTGGTCGAGGCCAAGTCCCGCGAGGACTTCGCCAAGTGGCTCGACGAGCGCAAGGCCGAGGTGGCCAAGGTCAAGGAACTGACCGAGAAGGACTGGACCCTCGACGAACTGGTGGCCCGTGGCGACAAGGTCTACCACACCACCTGCGCCGCCTGTCACCAGCCCGAAGGGCAGGGCATGCCGCCCATGTTCCCGGCGCTCAAGGGCTCGAAGATCGCCACCGGGCCGAAGGAAGGCCACCTCGACATCGTCTTCCACGGCAAGCCCGGCACCGCCATGGCCGCCTTCGGCAAGCAGCTGTCGGAGGTCGACATCGCCGCCGTGATCACCTACGAGCGCAATGCCTGGGGCAACGCCAAGGGCGACATGGTCACGCCCAAGGAAGTCCTGGCCCTCAAACAAGCCGAGGAGAAATGACATGAGTGCAGTGATCGATCCGGACCACACTGGTCACGATCATGCCGGGCATGATCACCACCACGGCCCGGCCAAGGGCCTGATGCGCTGGGTGCTCACCACCAACCACAAGGACATCGGCACCATGTACCTGTGGTTCGCCTTCACCATGTTCCTGGTGGGTGGCTCCATGGCCATGGTGATCCGCGCCGAGCTGTTCCAGCCCGGTTTGCAGATCGTCGAGCCGGCCTTCTTCAACCAGATGACCACCATGCACGGCCTGATCATGGTCTTCGGCGCGGTGATGCCGGCCTTCGTCGGCCTGGCCAACTGGATGATCCCGCTGATGATCGGCGCGCCGGACATGGCCCTGCCGCGCATGAACAACTTCAGCTTCTGGCTGCTGCCGGCGGCCTTCGGCCTGCTCATCAGCACCCTGTTCAGCGCCGGCGGCGGACCCAACTTTGGCTGGACCTTCTACGCCCCGCTGTCCACCACCTACGCGCCGGAGAGCGTCACCTTCTTCATCTTCGCCATCCACCTGATGGGCATCAGCTCGATCATGGGGGCGATCAACGTGATCGCCACCATCCTCAACCTGCGTGCCCCGGGCATGACCCTGATGAAGATGCCGCTGTTCGTCTGGACCTGGCTGATCACCGCCTTCCTGCTGATCGCGGTGATGCCGGTGCTGGCCGGCTGCGTGACCATGATGCTGATGGACATCCACTTCGGCACCAGCTTCTTCAACGCCGCCGGCGGTGGCGACCCGGTGCTGTTCCAGCACGTGTTCTGGTTCTTCGGCCACCCCGAGGTGTACATCATGATCCTGCCCGCCTTCGGTGCGGTCAGCTCGATCATCCCGGCCTTCGCCCGCAAGCCGCTGTTCGGCTACACCTCGATGGTCTACGCCACCGCCTCCATCGCCTTCCTCTCCTTCATCGTCTGGGCGCACCACATGTTCGTGGTGGGCATCCCGCTCACCGGCGAACTGTTCTTCATGTACGCCACCATGCTGATCGCCGTGCCCACCGGGGTGAAGGTGTTCAACTGGGCCACCACCATGTGGCAGGGCTCGATGACCTTCGAGACACCCATGCTGTTCGCCGTGGCCTTCGTCATCCTCTTCACCATCGGCGGCTTCTCCGGGCTGATGCTGGCCATCGCCCCGGCGGACTTCCAGTACCACGACACCTACTTCGTGGTGGCCCACTTCCACTACGTGCTGGTGCCTGGCGCCATCTTCGGCATCTTCGCCTCGGCCTACTACTGGCTGCCCAAGTGGACCGGCCACATGTACGACGAGACCCTCGGCAAGCTGCATTTCTGGATGAGCTTCATCGGCATGAACCTCGCCTTCTTCCCCATGCACTTCGTGGGGCTGGCCGGCATGCCCCGGCGCATCCCGGACTACAACCTGCAGTTCGCCGACTTCAACATGATCTCCTCCATCGGCGCCTTCACCTTCGGCGCCACCCAGCTGCTGTTCCTGTTCATCGTCATCAAGTGCATCCGTGGCGGCAAACCCGCCCCGGCCAAGCCCTGGGACGGTGCCGAGGGCCTGGAATGGAGCGTGCCCTCGCCGGCGCCGTACCACACCTTCAGCACCCCGCCCGAGGTGAAGTGACATGGACGGCGAGCTGGGAACCCGCCGCCTGATCCTGCGACTGCTGGTGCTGGTGGTGGCGATGTTCGGCTTCGGTTTCGCCCTGGTGCCGATCTACGACGTCATGTGCGTCGCCTTCGGCATCAACGGCAAGACCAACGCCAGCGCCTACGAAGGCAGCCAGGTGCAGGACGCCCAGCGCCAGGTGCGGGTGCAGTTCCTCGCCACCAACGCGGCAGACATGACCTGGGAGTTCCGCTCCAAGGCGGACGACCTGGTGGTGCACCCGGGGGCCAGCAACGAAATGCTGTTCATTGCCCACAACACCACCGACAAGCCCATGACCGCCCAGGCGATCCCCAGCATCTCGCCGTCCAAGGCCGCCGCCTATTTCCACAAGACCGAGTGTTTCTGCTTCACCCAGCAGGTGCTGCAGCCGGGTGAGCGCATCGAGATGCCGGTGCGCTTCATCGTCGACCGCGACCTGCCGGCGGACGTGCACCACCTGACCCTCGCCTACACGCTGTTCGACATCACCGCCCGCAAGCCGCCAGTCGCCAAGAACTGAGGCGCGCAAGGAGAACGACACGATGGCTAGCCACGAGCAGTACTACGTCCCCGCCCAGAGCAAGTGGCCGATCATCGCCACCCTGGGCATGCTCATCACCGTCTACGGACTGGGCACCTGGTTCAACGACCTCAAGGCCGCGCGGCCCGAGTCCAACGGCCCGCTGATCTTCTTCATCGGCGCCCTGTGCCTGGCCTACATGCTGTTCGGCTGGTTTGGCGCGGTGATCAAGGAAAGCCGCGGCGGGCTCTACAGCCCGCAGATGGACCGCTCGTTCCGCTGGGGCATGAGCTGGTTCATCTTCTCCGAGGTGATGTTCTTCGCCGCCTTCTTCGGGGCCCTGTTCTACATCCGCATGTGGTCCGGCCCCTGGCTCGGCGGCGAGGGCGCCAAGGGCGTGGCCAACATGCTCTGGCCGAACTTCCAGTACACCTGGCCGCTGCTGAACACCCCCGATCCCAAGCTGTTCCCCGGGCCCAAGGCGGTGATCGACCCGTGGCACCTGCCGCTGATCAACACCCTCCTGCTGGTGTCCTCCAGCTTCACCGTCACCTTCGCCCACCACGCGCTGAAGAAGAACAACCGCAAGCTGCTGAAGATCTGGCTGGCCCTGACCATCCTGCTCGGCGCCAGCTTCCTCGCCCTGCAGGCCGAGGAATACGTGCACGCCTACCACGAGCTGGGCCTGACCCTCGGCTCCGGCATCTACGGCGCCACCTTCTTCATGCTCACCGGCTTCCACGGCGCCCACGTGACCATGGGCACCCTGATCCTCACCGTGATGCTGGTGCGCATCCTGCGCGGCCACTTCGACGCCGAGCACCACTTCGGCTTCGAGGCCGCCAGCTGGTACTGGCACTTCGTGGATGTGGTCTGGGTGGGGCTATTCATCTTCGTCTACGTGCTCTGAACCGCCCGCAGGCATTACCAGGTGGCGTGGGACACCAGCTGGCCGCTGTAGAAGCCCCAGGCCACCAGCGCCAGGATCGACGCGGCCAGCACCACACGGAGGGTCAGGGCGTTCACCAGGCGGGGGCCCTTGCCGGCGTCCTTGACCAGGAAGAACAGCCCGCTGAACAGGCTGGCCACCATGGCCAGCAGCAACACCAGGATGAGCGCCTTGAGCATGGGGCGACTCCGTCGACAGAAGGGGGACGTCGTGCAGTATAGCCAGCCCTACCCGGGCACCCGGCGACCCCGGGCCCGGCGCTTCCGACCCGGCTGGGTGCCCACCCTGGCGGTGCTCCTGCTGCTGCCTTTGCTGGTCGGCCTGGGCCTCTGGCAGCTCGGCCGCGCCGAGGAGAAGCGCCAGCTGCTGGCCGGCTACGAAGCCCGCCGGCAGGCCGACCCGGTGAGCGTGCTGGACCTGGAGCGCCAGCCCGACCCCGCCTTCATGCGGGTGCACCTGCAGGGCCGCTTCGACGCCCAGCACAGCCTCCTGCTGGACAACCGCATCCGCAACGGCCGCTCCGGCGTCGAACTGCTGCAACCCTTCTACGACCCCGCCAGCGGGCTCTGGGTGCTGGTCAACCGGGGCTGGCTGCCCTGGCCCGACCGCCGCACCCCGCCGACGTTCGACACCCCCGCCGCCGCCCAGGTGCTCGATGCCTGGGTCTACGTCCCGCCCGGTGCCAGCCTCGAACTGCGCCACGTGGAGAGCCGCGACTGGCCGCAACTGATCAACCAGGTGGACGCCACTGCGCTCTGGCAGCGCCTCGGCCGTGGCGGCCTGCCCCTGGAACTGCGCCTGGAGCCCGGCAGCGCCGCCTACGACACCGACTGGCCGGTGGTGGCCATGGGCCCCGAACGCCACCTGGGCTACGCCGTGCAATGGTTCGCCATGGCCGTCGCCCTCTGCGCCCTGTACCTCTACCTCGGCATCCGCCAAGCACGGGAGCTTCCTGATGACGCCAGCCCTCGCTCTGCCTGAACGCCCGCGCCGCGCCCGTGGGCGCCTGCAACTGCTGCTGATCCTCGCCGTGGTGATCGGCCCCATGGTGCTGGCCTCGGCCATGTACCACCTGCGCTTCTGGGTGCCCGACGGGCGCAGCTACCACGGCACGCTGATCGGCAACGGCCAGCAGCGCGAAGACCTTGGCGTGCAGGGCGCCGCCGCCCCCGAGCGCTGGCAGTTGCTGGTGACCGCGCCGGCCGGCTGTGCCGCCGACTGCCAGCAACTGGTCTACCTCGCCCGGCAGATCAACATCGGCCTGGGCCGTGAAGCCAATCGCGCCGACCACGCCCTGGCCCTGGGCGGCAGCCTCGACGAAGCCTTCCGCCAGACCCTGGAGCGCGACTACCCGCGCCTGGCCCGCTACGGCCTCGACCCGGCCACCTACAGCAAGGCCAGCGGCGGCAGCGTCCCGCAGCTGTGGATCGTCGACCCCCACGGCAACCTGGTGCTGCGCTACGACGGCCAGGTACCCGGCAAGCGCGTGCTCGACGACCTGCGCCACCTGCTGAAGCTGTCCAACATCGGCTGACCCGGCCCGCAGGAGACTGCCATGCCCCGCACCTCCCGACCCGGTTTCCCCCTCGCCGCCGTCGCCACGGTACTGGCCCTGGTGGTGGTGCTGCTCGGCGCCTACACCCGGCTCACCCACGCCGGCCTCGGCTGCCCCGACTGGCCGGGCTGCTACGGCTTCATCGGCGTACCGCAGACCGACGCCCAGCTGGCCCACGCCGAGCGCCACTTCCCCGAAGCGCCGGTGGAAGCGCAGAAGGGCTGGAACGAAATGGTCCACCGCTACTTCGCCGGCACCCTCGGCCTGGCCATCCTCGGTCTTGCGGTGCACGCCCTGGTGCGGCGCGGGCGTGACGGCCAGCCCCTGCGCCTGCCGCTGGTGCTGCTCGGTGTGGTCATCACCCAGGCCGCCTTCGGCATGTGGACGGTCACCCTCAAGCTCTGGCCCCAGGTGGTCACCGCCCATCTGCTCGGCGGCTTCACCACCCTGGCCCTGCTGTTCCTGCTCAGCCTGCGCCTCTCCGGTGCGCTGCCGGCGCTCGGCCTGCCGGCGAGCCTGCGGCGGCTGGCGGCAGCGGCCCTGGCCCTGGTGATCGGGCAGATCGCCCTGGGCGGCTGGGTCAGCTCCAACTACGCGGCGGTGGCCTGCGTCGACCTGCCCACCTGCCACGGCCAGTGGTGGCCGGCGATGGACTTCGCCAACGGCTTCCACCTCACCCAGCACATCGGCCCCAACTACCTGGGCGGCCAGCTGGACAGCGACGCCCGCACCGCCATCCACATGACTCACCGCCTCGGCGCCCTGGTGGTGACCCTGACCCTGCTGGCGCTGGCCTGGCGCCTGCGCGGCGAAGGCCTCGGCCGCCTCGCCGGGCTGCTCCTGGCGGTGCTGGCGCTGCAGGTGGGGCTGGGCATCAGCAACGTGCTCTTCCACCTGCCGCTGCCGGTGGCCGTGGCCCACAACGGCGGCGGCGCCCTGCTGCTGCTGACCCTGGTGCTGGTGAACTACCGCGTGCGCGCCCCAGCCCTGGCAACCGAACCGGGCGACCCCGCCCTGCGCCTGCCTGCCGGCAAGCCCGCCTGACGACAAGAAGAAGGAGAGACGCCATGGCCACGCTGCTCCAGCATGGACACACCCAGGTCCACGCCACCTGGCGGGACTACCTGGAACTGACCAAGCCCAAGGTCGTGCTGCTGATGATCATCACCTCCCTGGTGGGGATGTTCCTCGCCACCCGCGCCGGCGTGGCCTGGGAGGTCCTGGTGTTCGGCAACCTCGGTATCGCCCTCTGCGCCGGCGCGGCGGCGGCGGTGAACCACGTGGTGGACCGGCGCATCGACGCCATCATGGCGCGCACCCTCAAGCGCCCCGTCGTCAGCGGGCGCGTCTCGCCGCTGGCGGCCCTGGCCTTCGCCCTGTTGCTGGCGGTGGCCGGCCTGGCCCTGCTGCTGCGCTTCACCAACGAACTGGCGGCCTGGCTCACCCTCGCCTCGCTGCTGGGCTACGCCGTGCTCTACACCGGCTTCCTCAAGCGCGCCACGCCGCAGAACATCGTCATCGGCGGGCTGGCCGGGGCCGCCCCGCCGCTGCTGGGCTGGGTCGCCGTCACCGGCCACGTCTCCGCCGAGCCGCTGCTGCTGGTGCTGATCATCTTCGCCTGGACCCCGCCGCACTTCTGGGCCCTGGCCATCCACCGCAAGGCCGAGTACGCCAAGGCCGACATCCCCATGCTCCCGGTCACCCATGGCGAGCACTACACCAAGGTGCACATCGTCCTCTACACCCTGGTGATGTTCGCCGTCAGCCTGCTGCCCTACGCCATCCACATGAGCGGGCTGCTCTACCTGGCCTGCGCCGTGCTGCTCGGCGGGCGCTTCCTGCAGTGGGCCTGGAGGCTCTACCGCGACAGCCGACCGCACGCCGCCATCGGCACCTTCAAGTACTCTATCGCCTACCTTTTCCTGCTCTTCATCGCCCTGCTGCTGGATCACTACCTGCTGCTGGCGGTCTGAGCCCCCGGGCCCTGAGCAGGTCCTGATGCGTCGCCCCTCGCGCCCCGCGCCGCGAGGGGCAGGCCGCATCCCCGCGTTCGGACGAGCCCCGGCCCACCGGGCCTGATAGGCTTGCCGGCACCGCCCATTCCAAGCGAAGAGCAACCATGACCCGCGTGCAGAAAACCGTATTCGTCCTCATCGCCCTGGTGGCCCTGGTCCTGGGCCTGACCGTGAACAAGGTGCTTAACGGCCAGCGCCAGGCCGACCCCACCCGCCTGCTCGACGCCGGCATCGTCCTGCTGCCCCAGCCACGCACCGTGCCGGCCATCAGCCTGACCGACCAGGACGGCAAGCCGATCGCCATGAACGAACTGAAGGACAAATGGAGCCTGCTGTTCTTCGGCTACACCTTCTGCCCCGACATCTGCCCCACCACCCTGGCGCAGATGCGCGAGCTCAAGGGCCTGCTGCCCGAGGCCGCGCGTGACCGCGTGCGCATCGTCATGATCAGCGTCGACCCCAACCGCGACACCCCGCAGCAGCTCAAGCAGTACCTGGGCTACTTCGACCCGGCCTTCCTCGGCGCCACCGGCGAGCTGGCCAGCATCCAGAAGCTGGCCAACGCCGTCAGCATCCCGTTCATCCCGGCCGACACCAGCAAGGAGAACTACACCGTCGACCACAGCGGCAACCTGGTGGTGATCGGCCCCGACGGCACCCAGCGCGGCTTCATCCGCGCCCCGCTGAACAACCAGAAGCTCAAGGAACAGCTGCCGGTTCTGGTGACCCCGGCCAGCTGATTCCGTATCGATTTCTTATTTGAAATTGATTCTCAATAAAACTAGGATGGCGCTCCCTTCTCCTGTCAAAGCCAGGGAGCGCGCTTGTCGGAGCCCGATCTCAAGAGCCTGTTCATCCAGCACGCCAAGGCCCTTCGCAGCCTGCTGACGCGCAAGGTACGGGACCCGCAACTGGCCGCCGACCTGGTACAGGAAAGCTTCCTGCGCCTGGCCGAGCAGCGCGGCAAGGACGCCATCGACAACGGCCCCGCCTACCTCTACCGCACCGCCCACAACCTGCTGGTGGACCATGTGCGCCAGCAGGCCCGCCGGCGCACCGACCTGGTCCCCCAGGAAGCCCTGCACGAGATCGTCGAAGACGCCCCGCCCCTGGACGAACAGGCCGCCGCCGAGCAGCATCGGCGCCGCCTGCGTGAGGCCCTGGCCGAGCTGCCGCCGCGCACCCGCGAGATCTTCCGCCTCAACCGCCTGCACGGCCTGACCCATGCCGAAGTGGCGCGCCAGCTGGATATCTCCGACAGCTCGGTGCAGAAGCACCTGGCCAAGGCCCTCGCCCATGTCATGCAGCGCCTGCAGGACGGCCCGCGGAGCGACTGACGGATGGTTTACGGTGAATGGCGTCCCCGAACGTCAGCCTTCCTATAACGAGAAACGAGAGACCGACGTGATCAGCCAGCACCTGCGGGAGCAGCAAATACGCGAGGAAGCCGCCGACTGGGCGGTGCGCCTCAGCCAGGGCGACCCGGACCCGGCGACGGCCGAGGCCCTGGCGCGCTGGTGCCAGGCCGACCCGCGCCACCCCGAGGCGCTGGCCTTCGCCCAGGCCACCTGGGACGCCCTTGGCCAACTGGCCGACGAACCGGCTGCCGGTGAACCGCCGCGCCGCCGTGCACCCAGGGAAGCCGCGCGCCCGGCCCCCCGCACGCGCCGTCGCTGGCGCTGGGCCAGCGGGGTCGCTGCGCTGCTGCTGGTGGCGGTGCTCGGCGTGGACGCGGGCCGCCCGCTGCTGATGCCCCTGCTGGCCGACTACGCTTCCGGCACCGGCGAGGTACGCCGGGTCACCCTGCCCGATGGCAGCGAGGTGGAGCTGGACTCCCGCAGCGCCATCGACGTCCTCTACAGCGACGGCGAGCGGCGCGTCCGCCTGCTGGCCGGGGAAGCCTGCTTCAGCGTCGCGCCCATGGGTGGCGACGAACGCCGGCCCTTCGTGGTGGAAAGTGCCGGTGGCACCACCCGCGCCCTCGGCACCCGCTTCCTGGTGGGGGAGCGCGGGCAAGGGGCCTGGGTCGGCGTGCTCGAACACAGCGTCGCGGTGAACCTCGAAGGCGTTCCCGGTGAACGGGTACTGAGCGAGGGCCAGAGCGCCCGCTACGACCGCGTCCAGGGCATCCAGCCCCTGCTCGGGCTTGATCTGCAGCGGGCCAGCAGCTGGCGGCGCGGGGTGCTGGTGTTCGACCGGGTGCCCCTGGCCGAAGTGGCCGAACAGCTCAACCGCTACCGCACCCGCCGCCTGGTGGTCACCGACGCCCGCCTGGCGCGCCGGGAGGTCAGCGGCGTGTTCCGCCTCGACATCCTCGACGAGGCCCTCGACACCCTCACCCACGAACTGCACGCCCAGCGCCTGGACGTGCCCGGCGCCACCTTCCTCTATTGACCCTCCCGGGCCCGTATCGACGGGCCTGCGGCCTGCCCTCCCACCCGCGCGGAAATTTCTTTTACTGACTTTGCGTGAGTGGCGCGTCTTGCTGTTGAGAGTGATTTGCATTCACCAAACAACACCAAGCAGCCACAGGAACACACGATGAACGCACGCAAAGGGATGGGCCGGCGATTCCGCCGTTCGCTGCTCGTCTTGGGGGGACACTGGGCCCTGATCGGCGCGGGGGCCCTGCCCCTGGTCGCGGTGGAACAGGTCCACGCCGAAGCCGTCCAGGTCGCCTTCGACATCCCGGCCCAGGCCCTCGACCAGGCGGTGCTCACCTTCGCCGAACAGTCCGGCGTGCAGGTGATCTTCGACGCCTTGCGCTTCGCCGACCTCCAGGGCGCCCCGGTGCAGGGCCGCTACGCCGCCGACGAGGCCCTGCGCCGCCTGCTGCGGGGCACCCCGGTGAGCTTCCGCTTCACCTCCCCGCGTGAAGTCAGCCTGGTGCGCGAAGCCAGCGGCGACGCCCTGGAGCTGGGCGCCACCCAGGTTCAGGGCCAGGCCAACGCCCACGACTGGGTCTACGAGTCCCCCCGCTCGGTGGCGGTGATCGACCGCGAGCAACTGGACCGCAACCCGCCGCGTCACGCCGCCGACATGCTCGAACAGAGCGCCGGCGTCTACACCGCCGTCAGCCAGCAGGACCCGGGCCTCTCGGTGAACATCCGCGGCCTGCAGGACTACGGCCGGGTCAACATGAACATCGACGGCATGCGCCAGAACTTCCAGCAGAGCGGCCACCAGCAGCGCAACGGCACGATGTACATCGACCCGGAACTGCTCTCCGCCGTGACCATCGAGAAGGGCGCCACCTCCGGCATGGGCGGCGCCGGGGTGATCGGCGGGGTGGCCGAGTTCAGCACCCTCAACGCCCGCGACTTCATCCACGAAGGCAAGGAGTTCGGCGGCCGCGTGCGCGCCACCACCGGCCTGGGCGGCTACGCCAACGGCACCGACTTCATCGGCAGCAGTGCCTTTGCCCTGGGCAACGAGGTCGGCGACCTCCTCTTCGCCGCCAGCGAGCGCCACCTGGGCGACTACGACCCCGGCACCCACGGCAGCATCGGCCAGCTGCGCACCGGCTCCAGCTTCAACCCCGGCGTCGAGGAGCGCATCAAGCACTCGCCGGTGGCCTACTCCGGCTCCACCATGCGCTCGCGCCTGGCCAAGCTCGGCCTCAACCTGCCGGCCGACCAGCGCGTGCAGCTCAGCTACCTGCGCACCCAGGTGGCCTACGACGACGCCAACATGATGAACGTGGAGAAGGCCGAGCTCTGGGAGAAGCTCGGCAGCAGCAACGTGGTGTCGCAGAACATCGCGCTGGACTACAGCTACAGCCCCGACGACCTGCTGGTGGACTTCAAGGCCAAGCTCTACCACGTCGACAACCGCAACCGGCAGACCACCCTGGCCCGTGGCAGCAGCGCCGGCTACGCCATCACCTACCAGACCGACACCTACGGCCTGCAGCTGGAGAACACCTCCACCTTCCTGCTCGGCGAGCTCACCACCCTCAAGGCCAACTACGGCCTGGAGTACTTCCAGGACAAGGTCCGCCCCGACTCCACCCAGGCCGTGGCCAGCGGCTCCGCCGTGGGCTTCCCGGTGTCCGAAGGCATGACCCCCAAGGGCGACCGCGCCATGGGCAGCCTGTTCGCCAACCTGCAGCTCGACTACGACGACTGGCTGACCCTGGACGCCGGCCTGCGCTACGACCGCTACCACCTGGAGGGCGAAACGGGCTTCAACATGACCCTCTATCGCCTCAACACCCCCGGCAACCCCACCTACAACGTCCCGCTGCGCTACGAGGTGGACCGCGAGGAAGGCGCGTTCTCGCCCACCTTCGGCATCGCCCTCAAGCCCGGCCCGGACTGGTTGCAGCTCTTCGCCCGCTACGGTGAGGGCTGGCGCCCGCCGGCGGTGACCGAGACGCTGATTTCCGGGCGCCCCCACGGCAGCAGTGCGGAAACCATGTACCCCAACCCCTTCCTCAAGCCGGAAAGCTCCCAGTCCTGGGAAGTGGGGTTCAACATCTTCAAGCAGAACCTCTTCACCGACGGCGATGCCCTGGGCCTGAAGGTGGCCTACTTCGACACCCGCATCGACGACTTCACCTACATGTCGGTCGGGCTGCAGCGCCCGGGGGTGGGGGTGGCCGCCCTGGGGGTGTCGGCTTACGTCAACGACCGCACCAGCACCCGCTTCCGGGGCGTCGAGTACGCCCTCGACTACGACATGGGCGCCTACTACGGCAACCTCGCCTACACCCACATGATCGGCGAGAACCAGTACTGCTCGAACGACGCCTGGCTCGGCGGCGCGGTGTCCCCCGTCTACGGCAGCGGCCGCCGTCCGCCGGTGACGGGCTACGTGCCCAACGCCACCGCCAACGCCATGGTGAGCTGCGGCGGCCACATGGGCAGCGCCGAGCACATGCCCATGGACCGCGGCAGCCTGACCCTCGGCACCCGCCTGCTCGACCGCCGCCTCGATCTCGGCGCGCGGGCCCGCTACAGCGAGGGCTACGCCCTGGACGCCGGCGACGACGCCGCACGCGAGCAGGTCTACCCGGCGGACTGGAAGGCCTACACCGTCTACGACCTCTACGGCAGCTACAAGGCCACCGACAACCTGACCCTGCGCCTGGCCCTGGAGAACGTCACCGACCGCGCCTACCTAGTGCCCCTGGGGGACGTGCTCGCCTTCACCCTCGGCCGGGGCCGCACCCTGCAGGGCACCGTGGAATACACCTTCTGACCCGGATTTGCCCATGACGGGCAAAGCCGTCGCGCAGCGCCGTGCCGCGCGGCGGAAACCTCAACTGGAGACACTGCATGAGCCTTTCGATTTCCTACTCCGCCACCTACGCCAGCTGGACCATCACCGACTACCTGGCCGACTGGGCCGGCTACTTCGGCGATGCCAACCACCGCCCCGGCCAGGTGCAGGACGGCGTCAACACCGGCGGCTTCTACCCCGGCGCCCTCAGCGGCACCGAGTACGCCCTGACCAGCCCCAACAGCGACGCCGGCTTCGTTGCCGAAGGCAACCTCAGCTACTCGCTGTTCTCCAGCCCGGCCCACACCCTGTACGGCAACCTGGACAGCGTGTCCCTGGGCAGCGACCTGACCAAGACCGCCTCGGGCTTCGAGTTCGGCGCGGGCAAGGAAGAGGCCAGCTTCAGCGGCCTGGGGCTGTCGAGCCTGCTCAGCGAAGGCCACGCCGGCGCGGTCCACCAGGTGGTCTACGGCCTGATGGGCGGCAACACCAGCGCCCTGGAAAGCGTGCTGAACGACCTGCTGGACGACTACGGCGTGTCCACCGCCAGCACCTTCGACGCCGTGGCGGCCGCCCTGGCAGCCGGCCCGCTGAGCGTGGCACCGGCCGAAGCGGTGGGCCTGCAGCAGCCGCTGGACGACCTGGCCCTGGCGGCCTGATCGGCGGGAAAAGGAGACGCGAATGGAGGGTGACCCCCATTCGCGTGGAGTGACCCCCGCAGCCCGAGTCTTGGCGGGCGAGGGCTGCGGAGGGTGCGAATTCTGTGAGCCGCCGGGGTGGGCGTCAACCTGCCGCCGGCGCCTCTGGGGCCGTCCATGACCACCCTTCACCCTGATGACCTGCGCCAGGCCCTGGCCGCCAGCCGCCCGGCGCTGCTCAACGTCGGCCTGTTCACCGCCGTGATCAACCTGCTGATGCTGGTGCCGGCCCTGTACATGCTGCAGGTCTACGACCGCGTCCTGGCCTCGGGCAACGCCATGACGCTGCTGATGCTGACCCTCATGGCCCTCGGCCTGTTCGCCTTCATGGGCGCGCTGGAGTGGCTGCGCAGCCTGGTGGTGATCCGCCTCGGTGCGCGCCTGGACATGGCCTTCAACGCCCGCATCCACGATGCCGCCTACCGCGCCGCGAGCCGCAGCGGTGCCAGCCCGGCCCAGGCCCTGGCCGACCTCAACAGCCTGCGCCAGTTCGCCACCGGGCCGGCGCTGTTCGCCTTCTTCGACGCCCCCTGGTTCCCGGTGTACCTGGTGGTGATCGGCCTGTTCAGCCCCTGGCTCGGCCTCTTCGCCCTGGTCGGCGCCCTGGCGCTGGTGGCCCTGGCCTGGCTCAACGAGCGGGTCAGCCACGGCCTGTTGCAGCAGGCCGGGCAACTGGCGCAACAGGCCAGCCAACAGGCCACCGGGCACCTGCGCAACGGCGAGGCCATCGACGCCATGGGCATGCTCGGCCGCCTGCGGGCGCGCTGGCTGGCGCAGCACCGCGGCTTCCTCGCCTGCCAGGGGCTGGCCAGCGAACGTATGGCCGCCGTCGGCGCCCTCTCCAAGGGCGTGCGCCTGGGCCTGCAGTCCCTGGTGCTGGGGCTCGGCGCCTGGCTGGCGCTGGAACACCTGATCACCCCGGGGATGATGATCGCCGGCTCGATCCTCATGGCGCGGGTGCTGGCGCCCATCGACCAGCTGATCGCCGTGTGGCGCCAGTGGAGCGGCGCCCGCGACGCCTGGCAGCGCCTGCAGGCCCTGTTGCAGGCCGAACCGCCGCGCCGTGCCGGCATGCCCCTGCCGGCGCCACGGGGGGCGCTGGAGGTGGAGCAGCTGTCCGCCTTCGCCCCCGGCAGCCGGCGGCCCTGCCTGGCCGCCATCGGCTTTGCCCTGGAGGCCGGGCAGTCCCTCGGCATCATCGGCGCCTCCGGTTCCGGCAAGTCCAGCCTGGCGCGCCTGCTGGTGGGTGCCGCCGAGCCGGCCGGCGGCAAGGTCCGCCTGGACGGCGCCGACCTCGCCCAGGCCGACCGCGAGCGCCTGGGCGACCACATCGGCTACCTGCCCCAGGACGTGCAGCTGTTCGCCGGCAGCGTGGCCGAGAACATCGCCCGCTTCGCCGAGCCGGACCCCGAGCAGGTGGTGACGGCCGCGCGCCTGGCCGGCGTGCACGAACTCATCCTGCGCCTGCCCGAGGGCTACGACACGCGCCTGGGCGAGGGCGGCGCCGGCCTCTCCGGCGGGCAGCGCCAGCGCATCGGCCTGGCCCGCGCGCTCTACCGGCTGCCGGCCCTGGTGGTGCTGGACGAGCCCAACGCCAACCTCGACGAAGACGGCGAACGCGCCCTGCTGGACGCCCTCGCCCGCCTGGGCGAAGCCGGCCGCACCCGCGTGCTGATCACCCACAAGCCCAGCCTGCTGGCCAGCGTCGACCACCTGCTGGTGCTCAAGGGCGGCCAGATGCAGGCCTTCGGCCCCGCGGCGCGGGTGCTCCAGGCCCTGCAGCGCGAGCCCGCCGCTGCACCGCCCGCCGTCGCCCCGGCCCCTGCGCCCGCCCCCCGCCGGGCCGCCTCCGCCTACAGCCTCAACTACCGCCTGGATGCCACCCGCTCCTGAGCCGAGGATTGCCATGCCCGCCTTGCCCGATGCCTCCCGCCCCCTGGCCGATGTGCTGCCCCTCGACGACCACCGCCCCGCGCGGCTCGGCCGCTGGCTGGTGCTGGCTGGCTTCGGCGGCTTCCTGCTCTGGGCCGCCCTCGCCCCGCTGGACAAGGGCGTCGCCGTCAGCGGCAGCGTGGTGGTCGCCGGCCACCGCCAGGCCGTGCAGCACCCCACCGGCGGCGTGGTGGCGCGCCTGCTGGTGCACGACGGCGAGGCCGTGAGCGCCGGCCAGGTGCTGCTCACCCTCGACGCCACCCGCCCGCGCGCCGAACGCGACACCCTGCGCCAGCAATACCGCGACGCCCAGGCCGCCGCCGTGCGCCTGGCGGCCGAAACCGAAGGGCAGGCGCAGCTGCGCTTCCCGCCGAGCCTGCCGGCCGACGACCCCGACATGCAGGCCAGCCAGGCCCTGCACCAGCAGCTGTTCGCCAGCCGCCGCGAAGCCCAGCGCCTGCAACAGGCCGCCCTGCGCGAGGGGCTGGCCGGTGCCCGCGCCCACCTCGCCGGGCTGGAAAGCGCCCAGCGCTACCGCCGCGAGCAGCGCGAAGCCCTGCTGCAGCAGCTCCAGGGGCTGCGCGGGCTGGCGCAGGAGGGCTACATCCCGCGCAACCGCCTGCTGGAGAACGAGCGCCTGCTGGCCCAGCTCGACGGGGAGCTGGGCGAAGCCGTCGGCGCCATCGGCCACGCCCACCAGCAGGTGCAGGAGCTGGGCTGGCGCGAACGCCAGCAGGCCGAGGAGTACCGCCGCGACCTGCACCAGCAGCAGGTGGACAACCGCCTGCGCCTCGGCGAACTGGCCAGCCGCCTGGCCAGCGCCGAATTCGAACTGGCCCACACCGAGGTGCGCGCCCCGGTGGCCGGCACCCTGGTGGGGCTGGCGGTGTTCACCCCCGGCGGGGTCATCGCCCCCGGCCAGCAACTGATGGAGGTGGTGCCCCGCGATGCGCCGCTGCTGGTGGACGCCCGCGCCCCGGTGGAGCTGGTGGACCGCCTGCGCCCCGGCCTGCCGGTGGAGCTGCTGTTCGCCGCCTTCAACCAGAGCAGCACGCCCCGGGTGCCCGGCGAGCTGGTGCTGGTGTCCGCCGACCGCCTGCTCGACGAGCAGACCCGCGAGCCCTACTACCAGGTGCGCATCCGCGTCAGCGAGGACGGTGCCCGGCAACTGGCCGGCCTCGACATCCGCCCGGGCATGCCGGTGCAGGCGTTCGTCCGCACCGGCGAGCGCTCGCTGCTCAACTACCTGTTCAAGCCCCTGGCCGACCGCCTGCACCTGGCCCTGTCGGAGGACTGATGCGCGCCCTGCTCCCCGCCCTGCTGCTGGCGCTCGCCTGGCCGGCCAGCGCCCTCGACCTGCGCGACGCCTACGCCCTGGCCCTGCGCAACGACCCGACCCTGCAAGCCGCCCTGGCCGAGCGCGATGCCGGCCAGGAGGCCCGCGCCATTGGCCGGGCCGGGCTGCTGCCGACGCTGTCCTACAGCTACAGCAGCGCGCGCAACGACTCCGAAGTGACCCAGGCCAGCACCCAGGGCAACGTCACCAGCCAGCGTGACTACCGCAGCCGCGCCTCCACCCTGACCCTGCAGCAGCCGCTGTTCGACTACGCCGCCTGGGCCGCCTACCGCCAGGGCGAGGCCGAGGCGCTGATGGCCGACGCGCGCTACCGCGGGCGCAGCCAGGAACTCTTGGTGCGCCTGTTCAGCGCCTACAGCGAGGCGCTGTTCGCCCAGGACCAGATCGCCCTGGTCCAGGCCCAGCGCCGCGCCTATGCCGAGCAGCTGCAGCTCAACCAGCGGCTGTTCCAGGCCGGCGAAGGCACCCGCACCGACCTGCTGGAAACCGGCGCCCGCCTGGAGCTGGCCCGCGCCCAGGAGATCGAGGCTGTGGATAACCTCGACGCCGCCCTGCGCCAATTGCAGGCCATCGTCGGCGAGCCCCTGGCGGTGCAGGACCTCACCCCACTGGCGGAGGACTTCACCCTGCAGCCGCTGCAACCGGCGCGCTTCGAGACCTGGCGCGACCTCGCCCTGGCCGCCAACCCGGAGCTGGCCGCCCAGCGCCACGCCCTCGACCGGGCCCGCTACGCGGTGGAGCGCAACCGCGCCGGGCACCTGCCCACCGTCAGCGCCTACGCCAGCACCAGCAAGACCCGCTCCGGCTCCGAGAGCACCTACAACCAGGAATACGACACCGACAGCATCGGCCTGCAGATCAGCCTGCCGCTGTTCGCCGGGGGCGCCGTCAGCGCCTCCACCCGCCGCGCCGTGGCCGAGGTGGAGCAGGCCAGCCACAGCCTCGACGCGCAGACCGCCGAGACCCTCAACCAGCTGCGCCAGCAGTTCAACCTCTGCGCCAGCAGCGCCGCCAAGCTGCGTGCCTACGCCCTGGCGGTGGAGTCCGCCAGTACCCTGATCGAAGCGACCCGGCGCAGCGTGGCCGGGGGCGAGCGGGTCAACCTCGACGTGCTGGATGCCGAGCAGCAGCTCTACAGCGCCCGCCGCGACCTGGCCCAGGCGCGCTACGGCTACCTGCGTGCGTGGCTGCAGCTGCGGTATCTGGCGGGGCAGCTGGTGCCGGGGGATCTGGAGGCGCTGGCGGGGTACTTCAGCGACGAGGCGCGGGGCTAGCCGACACGGCATGACGGCGCTGTCCAATTATTTTTACTGAGTCTCGTTCGCTAAAACGTCATGTGTGAAAGGCCCGGCGCTTCGCCTGGGCAGTTCACTCGAATCGAGACATCGCCATGACCGCATCCCAGCCGCAACTGTCCCATCCCCTGCGCTCCCAGCGCCTGAACCAGGTCACCCACGAGCCCCACAGCCGCCTGGACGCGCTGGTGAAGAGCCACGACCCGTTCGGCAAGCGTGAGCACTTCGCCCGCTTCGTCGCGGCGCAGTACCTGTTCCAGATGGACCTGGCCGGGCTGTACGCCGACGCCAGCCTGGGCCAGCTGTTCGAGGACCTGCCGGCCCGTGCCCGTCACGAGCAAGCCAAGGCCGACCTGGCGGACCTGGGCCACCCGCTGCCGGCGGTCGAGGGCGAGGCGCCCACCGTGGGGCTGAGCCTGGGCGCGGCCCTGGGCTGGCTGTTCGTCTCCGAGGGTTCCAAGCTCGGCGCGGCGTTCCTCTACAAGCGTGCCGAGGGCCTGGGCCTCTCCGACACCTTCGGCGCCCGCCACCTGGGCGAGCCGGCCGGCGGCCGCGCCCAGGGCTGGAAGGCCTTCGTCGCCACCCTCGACGGCCTGGCCCTGGACGCCGAGCAGGAGCGCCTGGCCGAGGCCGCCGCCATCGCGGCGTTCAACCGCTTCACCGACCACCTGGAACGCTGCTTTGCCTGATACCCCCGCCCCCACACCTGGCCGCCTGCGCTGGCTGTGGGTGGCCCTGGCCTACCTGGCCATCGGCCTGGCGCTGCTGGGCGTGGTGCTGCCGGGGCTGCCCACCACCGAGTTCGTGCTGCTGGCGGCCTGGGCCGCCTCCCGCGGCTCGCCGCGCCTCAGCGCCTGGCTGGAGAACCACCGCCTGCTGGGCCCGCCGCTGCGCAACTGGCGCCGTGGCGGGGTGATCACCCGCCGCACCAAGCTCGCGGCCAGCGTCAGCATGAGCCTGGGGCTGACGCTGATGGCCTGCACCGTGTCGCACACGCCGTCGGTGGTCATGGCCGGAGTGGGGATGGCGTTCGGGGCCGCGTGGATCTGGTCGCGGCCGGAGCGGGTGGAGATCGGCTGATGGCGCTCGCCGGGCCTGCGCTCTGAAGGATGCTTCTTTCAATTCCGGCTCGAACGCGGCCTACACAATCGTCATGTACTGATCTTCTGTTGCCGCTCTCCAAAGCCCTGCAACTGACCCGGCCCCCACTCCCTGTATCGAAAGCGTTAGCAAGTCGTGAGCGCACGCTGTGCTTGCATTGAGCGTGTGAGGGTGGGGCGGCGACAGTGCCCCTTCAGTAGGCCGAGTGGAATCGTTGTGGAAGGGGTTGAGCGACATGGATGTCGCGAGAGCGCCGCCGGGCCATGGATGGCCCGTCGGCGCGTGCCCCTGTAACGACGATGGAGTGAGGGGACCCGGCGTAGCTGGGCGGGGACGCCAAGTTCGGATGCAGGGGCGAGCCTTTTTGGTTTCTTTTTTGTGGGCGGCATTCCGACGACTGAAAAAAGAGACTCGCCCGGGAGGGCGAAACGAAAAACACCCGCAAAACTCGATAACCGGCTTGGCTCCGCAACAAAGCACTGAGACAGCACCCACAAAAAAGCCCGCTCGATGAGCGGGCTTCTTCATGACCGGGAAGCGATCAGAACGCCGGTACCACAGCGCCCTTGTACTTCTCCTCGATGAACTTCTTCACCTCGGGGCTGTGCAGGGCCTTGGCCAGCTTCTGCATGTCGGCGCTGTCCTTGTTGTCCGCGCGGGACACCAGGATGTTCACGTAGGGCGAGTCGCTGCCTTCGATGGCCAGGGCGTCCTTGGTGGGGTTCAGCTTGGCTTCCAGGGCGTAGTTGGTGTTGATCAGGGCCAGGTCGACCTGGGTCAGCACGCGCGGCAGGGTGGCCGCTTCCAGTTCACGCACCTTGATGCCCTTGGGGTTCTCGGCGATGTCCTTGGGGGTGGCGGTGATGCCGGCCTCGGGCTTGAGGGTGATCACGCCGGCCTTGGCCAGCAGCAGCAGGGCGCGGCCGCCGTTGGTGGCGTCGTTGGGGATGACCACCGAGGCGCCCTGGGGCAGTTCGTCGAGCTTCTTGATCTTGGTGGAGTAGGCGCCGAAGGGCTCGATGTGCACGCCGGCGACGCTCACCAGCTGGGTGCCCTTGGACTTGTTGAACTCATCCAGGTACGGCTGGTGCTGGAAGAAATTGGCGTCCAGACGCTTCTCGGCCACCTGCACGTTGGGCTGCACGTAGTCGGTGAAGACCTTGATCTTCAGGTCCACGCCTTCCTTGGCCAGCTGGGGCTTGATGAATTCGAGGATCTCCGCGTGGGGCACCGGGGTGGCGGCCACGGTCAGGGTGTCGGCCTGGGCGGAGAAGGCGGCGAAGGCGGCAGCGGCCACCAGCAGTTTTTTCATGGAACGCTCCTTATGGGAATGCGAGGGCCGGGTCGGGTGGACGCCGGCCATCCTTTCATTTGCGGGAGAAATGCACCACCAGCTTGTCGCCGACGGTCTGCAGGATCTGCACCAGCACCAGCAGCAGGACCACGGTGACCACCATCACGTCGGTCTGGAAGCGCTGGTAGCCGAAGCGGATGGCCAGGTCGCCGAGGCCACCCGCGCCCACCACGCCGGCCATGGCGGTGTAGGACACCAGGGTGATGGCGGTGACGGTGATGGCGGCGATGATGCCTGGCCGGGCTTCCGGCAGCAGGGCGTTGACCACGATCTGGCGGGTGGTGGCGCCCATGGCCTGGGTGGCCTCGATGATGCCGCGGTCCACTTCGCGCAGGGCGGTTTCCACCAGGCGGGCGAAGAACGGCGTGGCGCCCACCACCAGCGGCGGGATGGCGCCGGCGACACCCAGGGAGGTGCCGGTGATGAGGACGGTGAAGGGGATCATCACGATCAGCAGGATGATGAACGGCAGCGAGCGCAGCACGTTCACCACCAGCGACAGCAGGCTGTAGACGGCGCGGTTCTCGAACAGCTGGCGCGGGCTGGTGAGGAACAGCAGCACGCCCAGCGGCAGGCCCAGCAGGACGGTGAACAGCAGCGAGCCGCCCAGCATCATGAGGGTGTCGAGGCTGGCCAGCCAGATTTCGTACCAGTCGATGTTGGCGATGAGTTCGTTCATCAGCGCAGGACCTCCAGGTGAACGTCCGCTTCACGGAAGCAGGCCAGCGCGGCCTCGATGTCGCCGCCGGTGAGGGCCAGGGTCAGCTGGCCGTAGGGGGTGTCCTTGATGCGGTCGATGCGCCCGGCCAGGATGCTGAAGTCCACCCCGGTCTGGCGGGCGACGGTGCCCAGCAGCGGAGCGTAGGTGGCTTCGCCCTGGAAGGTCAGGCGCAGGATGCGGCCCTGGACGTGGGCGAAGTCCTCGCGCTGCTCGCCTTCGTCCACCTGCTCGTCCTCCTGGACGAAGCGCTGGGTGGTGGGGTGCTGCGGGTGCAGGAAGACGTCGGCCACCGGGCCCTGCTCGACGATGACGCCGGCGTCCATCACCGCAACGCGGTCGCACACGCGGCGGATCACGTCCATCTCGTGGGTGATGAGGACGATGGTCAGGTTCAGCTCGCGGTTGATCTCCGCCAGCAGCTGCAGGACCTGGCCGGTGGTCTGCGGGTCGAGGGCGCTGGTGGCCTCGTCGCAGAGCAGGATCTTCGGCCGGGTGGCGAGGGCGCGGGCGATGCCGACGCGCTGCTTCTGCCCGCCGGAAAGCTGGGCGGGGTACTTGCGGGCGTGGGCGGCGAGGCCGACCCGGGCCAGCAGTTCCTCGACGCGCTGCTCGATCTCGGCGCGGGACAGTTCGCCGGCCAGCTTCAGCGGCAGGGCGACGTTGTCGGCGACGGTCTTGGAGGACAGCAGGTTGAAGTGCTGGAAGATCATGCCGACGCGCTGGCGGAAGCGCCGCAGGCCTTCGGCGTCGAGGGCGGTGATGTCTTCGCCGTCGATGACGATGCGCCCGCCGCTGGGCTCTTCCAGGCGGTTGATCAGTCGCAGCAGGGTGCTCTTGCCGGCACCGGAATGGCCGATCAGGCCGAACACTTCGCCTTGGGCCACGCTCAGGTCGGTCGGTCGCAGCGCGGGGATGTCGCGGCCTTCGACTCGATACGCCTTGTGGACGTCATGGAATTCGATCACGTAGGGAAACCTTGTGGGGCTCTCGGGGGCCCGATGGGGCCTAAAAAGCCGCGTAGTCTACCGCTTCGCGGGGGGTGGCCGAAAATCTTTGTCGGCCTAGGGGTATAGCCACTTGGAATAACGCGGGGGCGAAAGCGGGGTTTTGCGGCCCGGCCCGTGAGGGGGCCGGGCGCGGGGATCAGCGTGCGGGGTTCAGTTGCAGGCGCGGGGTCTGGCTGGGGTCGATGCTGTGGGC
The DNA here is from genome assembly GCF_011397855.1 of Metapseudomonas otitidis. NCBI lineage: Bacteria > Pseudomonadati > Pseudomonadota > Gammaproteobacteria > Pseudomonadales > Pseudomonadaceae > Metapseudomonas > Metapseudomonas otitidis. The sequence continues at coordinate 82,694 of NZ_AP022642.1, forward strand.
CAGGCGCAGCTTGTAGGCAGGGTCGAGCTTCTTCACCCGGGCCTGGAGCAGGGCCACCACCCAGGGGTATTGCTTGGCTTCGCGCACATGCAGGCGCACGTCGCAGTCGAAGGCGACCACGTCGGCGGCCACTGCGTCGAGCAGGCTGCGCAGGCGCTCGTTGTCGTCGTTGTCCAGCATCGGCAGGGCCACGTCGTTGGCGACGCGGCGCACCGGCCGTGCGGGGGCGGCGGGCTTCTCCTCCACCGGCTGGGCCTGGGGCGCCGGGGTGGCGGCCTGGCGCTGGGCGGCGAGCTGCTGCTGGCGCGCCTGCTCGGCACGGGCGGCGGCTTCACGGGCGGCGGCCAGTTGGGCGGCACGCTCGCTTTCGCTGGCTCGGGCGTGGGCGATGGCGCCGTCCAGGCCGGTGGTCAGCGCCGGGGCCTGGGGCATCAGGCTGCGGGCGTGGCTGAGGGCGGTGGTGGCGCTGTTGAGGTCACCCTGCTGCAGGGCGGCCTGGCCCTTCTTCAGCCAGGCTTCGGAGAGCTGGCGCTGGTACTGCTCGAGGCGGGTGTCGCCGGCGGCGCTGGTCTGCAAGGCCTTGAGCTGGGTCTCGGCCTCGGCGAGCTGGCCGTTGGCCAGGGTCAGGTCGAGCTGGCGGAAACGGGTGACCAGTTCATCGGCGGGGATGACGGTGTCCTGGGGTTTGCTCTGGCACGCGGCTAACAGCAGGGAAATCGCGATAACGGGAAGGTATCGGGTTGCGAACGGCTTCATTCCTGCGATTCTCGGTTTGTTCAAAAAACGCGCAATTCTACACGGCGCGACCGGGCAGGACAAAAGTGTAGGCGCGGGCCTGCCCTCAGCGTGCTATCAGACCCGTTGCCTGGCCTGGCGTTCGCCGGCTGTCGGGAAAATCAGCCGAGGCGGGTCCGACCTTTCCGGCCGACCGGGCCGGCGGCCTGCTAGGCTCGGCCCTGCCCGACAAAACGACAATAAGAGGAAGGCCCCATGGACCTCGAACCCCTCCCCTACGACTACCTGATCGTCGGCGCCGGCCCGGCCGGCTGCCTGCTGGCCAACCGGCTGTCGGCCGACCCGGCCTGTCGCGTGCTGCTGCTGGAAGCCGGCGGGCGCGACAACCACCCGTGGATCCACATTCCCGTGGGCTACCTGTTCTGCATCGGCAACCCGCGCACCGACTGGTGCCTGCGCACCGAGGCCGAGCCGGGGCTGAACGGCCGTTCCCTGGGCTACCCGCGCGGGCGGGTGCTGGGGGGCAGCTCGTCGATCAACGGGATGATCTACATGCGCGGCCAGGCGGCGGACTACGACCACTGGGCGGCGCTGGGCAACCCCGGCTGGGGCTGGAGCGAGGTGCTGCCGCTGTTCAAGCACTGCGAGGACCACTTCGGTGGCGCGTCGGCGCACCACGGCGCAGGGGGCGAGTGGCGGGTGGAGCGGCAGCGCTTGTCCTGGGCGCTGCTGGAGGCCTTCCGTGCCGCCGCCGGGGAGACCGGCATCGCCCCGGTGGATGACTTCAACACCGGTGACAACGAGGGCTGTGGCTACTTCCAGGTGAACCAGCGCGGCGGCGTGCGCTGGAACGCCTCCAAGGCCTACCTGCGGCCGGTGCTGGGCCGGCCGAACCTGCGGGTGCTGACCGATGTGGAGGTGGAGCGGGTGGTGCTCGAAGAGGGCCGCGCCTGCGGCGTGGTGGCGCGCTGGCGGGGCGACCTGTGCAGCTTCGCCGCGCGGGAGGTGGTCCTCGCGGCGGGGGCCATCGGTTCGCCGACGCTGCTGCAGCGCTCGGGGATCGGCCCGCGCCCGCTGCTGGAGCGCCTCGGCATCGGCGTGCGGCACGAGCTGCCGGGGGTGGGCGGCAACCTGCAGGACCACCTGCAGCTGCGGCTGATCTACAAGGTCAGCGGCGTGCCGACCCTCAACCAGATGGCCGGCAGCCTGTGGGGCAAGGCCGGCATGGGCCTGCGTTACCTGCTCAGCCGCAGCGGCCCGCTGGCCATGGCGCCGAGCCAGCTGGGCGCCTTCGCCCGCTCCGGCCCGGAGCAGCAACGGGCGAACCTGGAGTACCACGTGCAGCCGCTGTCCCTGGAGCGCTTCGGTGAGCCGCTGCACCCCTTCCCCGCCTTCACCGCCTCGGTGTGCAACCTGCGTCCGGCCAGCCGGGGCCGGGTGGACATCCGCACCGCCGAGGCGAAGGCGCCACCGCTGATCCAGCCGAACTACCTGAGCGAGGAGGAGGACCTGCGGGTGGCCGCCGACGCCATCCGCCTGACCCGGCGCATCGCCGCCGCGCCGGCACTGGCGCCGTACCGGCCGGAGGAGTACCTGCCGGGCCCGGCGTTGCAGAGCGAGGCGGAGCTGCGCCAGGCGGCGGGCGACATCGGCACCACTATCTTCCATCCGGTGGGCACCTGCCGTATGGGCGCGGACCGCGAGGCAGTGGTGGACGCGCGCCTGCGGGTGCACGGGGTGCCGGGGCTGCGGGTGGTGGATGCGTCGATCATGCCGACCATCGTGTCGGGCAACACCTGCTCGCCGACGCTGATGATCGCCGAGAAGGCGGCGCGGATGATCCTCGAGGATCGCCGCTCAAGCGTCCTCCAGCCCGCGCGCAGCGAGCCGGCGACGGTCGGCTAGGTGCGGCGCGGGGCGGCGAAGCTGAGCAGGAACAGCGCTGCCGCCGAGACCACGATGGACGGGCCGGCGGGGGTGTCCTTGAACCAGGACAGCGCCAGGCCGGCGCACACCGCCACCAGGCCCAGCAGGCTGGCGCCGACGGCCATCTGCTCGGGGGTGCGGGCGTGGCGCTGGGCAGCGGCGGCGGGAATGATCAGCAGCGAGGTGATCAGCAGCACGCCGACGATCTTCATGGCCACGGCGATCACCACGGCGATCAGCAGCATCAGCGCCAGGCGGATGGCGGTGACCGGCAGGCCCTCCACCCGCGCCAGCTCCTCGTGCACGGTGATGGCCAGCAGCGGCCGCCACAGCGGCACCAGCAGGCCCAGCACCAGGGCGCTGCCGCCGAGGATCCAGGCGAGGTCGGTGGGGCTCACCGCCAGCAGGTCGCCGAACAGGTAGCCCATCAGGTCCACCCGCACTTCGCTCATGAAGCTCAGGGCCACCAGGCCGAGGGACAGGGTGCTGTGGGCGAGGATGCCCAGCAGGGTGTCCGAAGCCAGCGGCTGGCGCTGCTGGAGGGTCACCAGCAGCACCGCCAGCAGCACGCAGCCGACGGTCACCGCCAGGGTCGGGCTGATGTCGAGCATCAGGCCCAGGGCCACGCCCAGCAGGGCGGCGTGGGACAGGGTGTCGCCGAAGTAGGCCATGCGCCGCCACACCACGAAGGAGCCGAGCGGGCCTGCCACCAGGGCCAGCGCAAGGCCGGCGAGCAGGGCGTTGACGAGGAAATCAGCCATGGTTGCAGTCGGGGCCGTGCTTGTGAACGGGGGTGAAGCGGGTGCCGGTGGGGAAGCCGGGGCGCTCGATCACTTCGCCGTGGAGGTCGTGTTCGTGGTCGTGGTGATGGTGGTAGACGGCCAGGCTCTGGGCGTCCTTGCCGAACAGCTCGACGAAGGCCGGGTCGAAGCTGACCTGCTCGGGGTGGCCGGAGCAGCACACGTGGCGGTTCAGGCACACCACCTGGTCGGTGGTGCTCATCACCAGGTGCAGGTCGTGGGAGACCATCAACACGCCGCAGCCGAGGCGATCACGCAGCTGGGTGATGAGGCGGTACAGCTCGGCCTGGCCGGCGACGTCGACGCCCTGCACGGGTTCGTCCAGCACCAGCAGCTCGGGCTCGCGCAGCAGGGCGCGGGCCAGCAGCACGCGCTGCAACTCGCCGCCGGAAACGGTCTGCAGCGGGCTGTCGATTACCTGGGGAGCGCCCACTTCGCTGAGGGCGGCGAGCGCCGCGGCGCGGTCGACCCCCGGCACCAGCCGCAGGAAGCGCAGCACGGTGAGCGGCAGGGTGGCATCCACCTGGAGCTTCTGCGGCATGTAGCCGATGCGCAGGCGCGGCTTGCGCCAGACGCTGCCGCGCTGGGGCTGCAGCAGGCCGAGCACGGTGCGCACCAGGGTGGTCTTGCCGGCGCCGTTGGGGCCGATCAGGGTGACGATCTCGCCGGGGCGCAGGGTCAGCCCCACGTCCTGCAGCACCGCCTGGCCGGCGAAGGTGACGCCGACGCCCTCCAGGCGGATCAGCGCGTCCTGGCTCATGCCTTGCCCCGGCAGGTGGCGCACAGGCCGACCACTTCCACGGTCTGCCCTTCCACGGCGAAGCCGACGGCCTGGGCGCTGGCGACGATGGCGTCGCTGATGGCCGACTGTTCCAGCTCGATGGCGGTCTGGCACTGGCGGCAGATCAGGAACTGGCCCTGGTGGGCTTCGCCGGGGTGGTTGCAGCCGACGAAGGCGTTGAGCGAGGCGATGCGGTGCACCAGGCCGTTCTCCAGGAGGAACTCCAGGGCGCGGTACACCGTGGGCGGTGCGGCGCGGCGGCCGTCTTCCTCGGTCAGCACGCCGAGGATGTCGTAGGCGCCCAGCGGCTTGTGGCTGGCCCAGACCAGCTCCAGCACGCGCTTGCGCAGGGCGGTCAGACGCAGGCCGTCGCGGGCGCAGAGGGCTTCGGCCTCGGCCAGCGCATCCCGCACGCAGTGGGAGTGGTCGTGGGGGCGGCAGGCCAGGGGGGCTTGGGTCTTGATCGGCTTGAGCATGGCGGCGACGTTGAGTCAAAGAGACGTTATTCTATTACGCCTTTGTGTCGGAGTCCTCCCCGTGTCGCGTCTCGTCCTGCTCGCCCTCCTTGCCTGCCTGGCGCTGCCGGCCGGCGCCGACGTCCGTGTGCTGACCAGCATCAAGCCGCTGCAGCTGATCGCCGCTGCCGTTCAGGACGGCGTGGGTGAGCCCGAGGTGCTGTTGCCGCCGGGGGCCTCGCCGCACCAGTACGCGCTGCGGCCGTCCGACGTACGGCGGGTGCGCGAGGTGCCGCTGCTGTATTGGGTCGGCCCGGACCTGGAAGGCTTCCTGCCCAAGGTGATCGCCGGGCGCAGCGCGCCGGCCGTGGCGGTGCAGGACCTGCCGGGCATGCAGCTGCGCCATTTCGAGGCCCTCGGCCACGACGAGCATGAGCACGAGGACGCCCATGAGCACGACCATGACCACCGCCCCGGCTCCCTGGACGCCCACCTCTGGCTGCTGCCGGCCAACGCCCGGGTGATCGCTGCCCGCATGGCGGCGGACCTGTCGGCGGCGGACCCGGCCAACGCGGCGCGCTACCAGGCCAACCTGAAGGCCTTCGGTGAGCGCCTGGACCAGCTCGATGTTCGCCTCAAGGCCCGCATGGCGGCTGTCAGCGGCAAGCCGTTCTTCGTCTTCCACGAGGCCTTCGACTACTTCGAGAGCGCCTACGGCCTGCGTCACACCGGGGTATTCAGCGTGGCGGCCGAGGTACAGCCGGGTGCCCGCCACGTGGCGGCGATGCGCGAGCGACTGCGGGCGGCCGGCCCCAGCTGCGTGTTCAGCGAGCCGCCGGTGCGCCCGCGCCTGGCCGAAACCCTGACCCAGGGCCTGCCGGTGCGCCTGGCCGAGCTGGATGCACTGGGCATGCAGGTGCCGGTGGCCGCAGGTGGCTACGAGCGCCTGCTGGACGACCTGGCCCAGGGCCTGGCGGGGTGCCTGGAGGCGCTTTGAGGCGCCCCAGGCCACTTATCCACAGCGCGTAACCTGCGCGCGCCCAAAAGCCACACCATCGGTCGAGTCGCGACGACTTTTCTTGGGTCGACGGTCTAACTTCCTCTCGGGACATCTCTGCCCCGGCGACAGGAGGCTCCGACCCCCATGACCCGCACCGGCTCCCCCGCGAAGACCCGCCTGCCGCTGCCCTTGCAGGCGGCTTCCGAAGACATCTGGGACAGCAAGTACCGCCTGCGCCGGCGCGACGGTACGCCGCTGGACGACACCCCGGACCACAGCCTGCAACGGGTGGCCCGGGCCCTGGCCGAGGTGGAGCCGAAGGACGTCGAGCACTGGTACGAGCGCTTCCTCTGGGCCCTGCGCCAGGGTGCGCTGCCGGCCGGGCGCATCCTCTCCAACGCCGGTGCCCAGGCCCACAAGCCGGCCACCTCGACCATCAACTGCACCGTCTCGGGGGTGATCCATGACGCCATGGACGACATCCTCGGCAAGGTCCACGAAGCCGGCATGACCCTCAAGGCCGGATGCGGCATCGGCTACGAGTTCAGCACCCTGCGCCCCCGGGGCGCCTTCGTTTCCGGTGCCGGGGCGCACACCAGCGGGCCGCTGTCGTTCATGGACGTGTACGACCGCATGTGCTTCACCGTCAGCTCCGCCGGGGGACGGCGCGGGGCGCAGATGGCCACCTTCGACATCGCCCACCCGGACGTGCGCGAGTTCATCCGCGCCAAGCGCGAGGACGGCCGCCTGCGCCAGTTCAACCTCAGCCTGCTGGTGACCGATGCCTTCATGCAGGCCGTGGAGCAGGACGCCGAGTGGCCGCTGGTGTTTCCCCTGCATGCCCGCGAGCTGGACGAGGTGGACCTGGACGACCCGACCCAGGTGCTCTGGCGCGACTGGCCGATCCACGCGGGCTACCAGGTGCGGGAGGATGGCCGGGTGGCCTGCCGCATCTACGGCCGGCTCAAGGCGCGGCACCTGTGGGACATGGTGATGGCCTCCACCTACGACTACGCCGAGCCGGGCTTCATCCTCATCGACCGGGTCAATGCGCTGAACAACAACTGGTGGTGCGAGGCGATCCGGGCCACCAACCCCTGCGGCGAGCAGCCGCTGCCGCCCTACGGTTCCTGCCTGCTGGGCTCGATCGACCTGACCCGCTTCGTCGACGACCCGTTCACCGACCAGGCGCGGTTCGACTGGGAGCGCTTCCGCGAGGTGGTGAAGGTCTTCACCCGCCTGCTGGACAACGTGGTGGAGATCAACGGCCTGCCCCTGGCGCAGCAGCGCGAGGAGATCACCGGCAAGCGCCGCCATGGCATGGGCTTCCTCGGGTTGGGGTCGGCGCTCGCCCTGCTCGGCCTGCGCTATGGCAGCCCGGAATCCTGCGTGTTCACCGAGGAGGTGGCCCGGGAGATGGCCCTGGTGGGCTGGCAGGCGGCCCTCGACCTGGCGAAGGAGAAAGGCCCGGCACCGCTGCTGGCGCAGCGCTTCACGGTGACCGAGGCGATGCTCCGGCAGCGCCCGGAGATGGCCGCCGACGGCTACAAGGTGGGTGACTCGGTGCCCGGCAGCGTGCTGCACGCGCGTTACTCGCGCTACATGCAGCGCATCGCCGAGCACGCGCCGGAGCTGGTGGCGCAACTGGCCGAGGTGGGCGCGCGCTTCACCCACCACAGCTCCATCGCCCCCACCGGCACCATCAGCCTGAGCCTGGGCAACAACGCCTCCAACGGCATCGAGCCGAGCTTCGCCCACGTCTATTCGCGCAACCTGATCCGCCCCGGGCGCAAGACCAAGCAGAAGGTCGAGGTGGTCAGCTACGAGCTGCTGGCCTACCGCGCCCTGGTGGACCCGCAGGCGGCGCCGGGGGCCGAGTCGGCGGGCCATGGCCTGCCGGAGTGGTTCGTCACCGCCGAGGACATCACCCCCGCCCAGCACGTGGACATCCAGGCGGCGGCGCAGAAGTGGGTCGACTCCTCCATCTCCAAGACCGCCAACGTGCCCACCGACTACCCCTTCGAGGCCTTCAAGGACATCTACCTCTACGCCTGGCGCCAGGGCCTGAAGGGCTGCACCACCTTCCGCTTCAACCCGGCGGCCTTCCAGGGCGTGCTGGTGAAGGACGCGGACCTGGAGAAGACCCGCTACCGCTTCGAACTGGAGGACGGCAGCGTGGTGGAGCTGAAGGGCAACGAGGAGGTGGAGTACGACGGCGAGGTGCACACGGCGGCGAACCTGTACGAGGCCCTCAAGGAGGGCTACTACGGGCGTTACTGAGCGGAGGCGGCGATGAGCGTGAAGATCAACCAGCGGATCAAGGGTTTCCAGGTGGTGGACGTGGAGGCCGAGCGCGCCCGCCGCGCCGCCGAGGAAGCGGCCGCCGTGGTGCAGATGGACGAGACCCTGCAGCGCCCGGAAACCCTGGTGGGGGCGACCTACAAGATCAAGTCGCCGCTGTCGGAGCACGCGCTGTACGTGACCATCAACGACATCGTCCTCAACCCCGGCACGCCCCACGAGCAGCGCCGGCCCTTCGAGATCTTCATCAACTCCAAGGGCATGGAGCACTTCCAGTGGATCGTCGCCCTCACCCGCATCATGTCGGCGGTGTTCCGCAAGGGTGGCGACTGCACCTTCCTGGTGGAGGAGCTGAGCGCGGTGTTCGACCCCCGTGGCGGCTACCTCAAGCGCGGCGGGCTGTACATGCCTTCCCTGGTGGCCGAGATCGGCGCCGTGCTGGAACGCCACCTGGTGGCCATCGGCCTGATGCAGGGCCCCCAACCCGACCCGGAGCAGCAGCGCTTCCTCGCCGAAAAGCGCGCCGCCTACGAAGCCAGCCTCGGCACCACCACCGCCGAACCCGGCGAAGGCTTCCCCCCCGGCGCCCAGCTCTGCGGCAAGTGCAACACCCAGGCCGTCGTCCGCATGGACGGCTGCGCCACCTGCCTCAACTGCGGGCACTCGAAATGTGGGTGAGCCGGATCAGGCGAAGCATGCTTCGCCCCGGCGAACGACCGGCCATGGATGGCCGGGCCGGGGCTGAGCTTGGGCAGCGGAGTACCGACAGGGATGTCTGCGCCTGAGTGGATCTTCACGCCAGACAAGCATGCGTTGCGCCGGCGAACCCCTTGAAACCGCCATGCACGACCGTCTACACCCCGCCATCCCTGGGCTGAAGCCCAGGCTACGGTTTGCGGTGTGCCCGAGCTTGGGCAGCGGAGTATCGACGGGGATGCCTACGACAGACCGGCAACCGCGTGGGCTGAAGCCCACCCTACGGTCCATCCCGACATGCTCGACAGACCCAGTGCGTAATCCACCCGGACCCGGCACCATGGCCGCTTCGTCATTCCACGGAAAGGAGTCACCTGCATGGTCCGTTTCACCCTTTCGGACGTGGCACAGGGCGCGCGCTACCCACGCCTGCCGGCCGACACCGTCATGCGTGTGCTGCTCAATCGGCCGGTGGAAGCGCTGGACTGCATGACCGCCGAACTGCTGGAGGAGGACAACTGCAACGCCTTCGCCAAGGCCGCATGCCGTGCCTTCTATGGTCACCACCCGCTGGTCATCCGCCCGGACGACATCTGGTTCTGCATCACCCAGGGCTTCGCGAACCATATGGCCCTGCATGGCGAGCGGTTGCGCCCTGACCTGGTGAGCCACCAGGGCAAGAAGACGCTGAGGGTGCTCTGCCCGGACTATCCCTTTGCCGACAAGAGCCGCTGGGTCGAGCTGTTCGGTGATTTTTCCCAGCAGATCGCCGGGGAGATACCGCAGCTCTCCGACTTCATCGCCACCGCCTTCTCCACCACCGGGCCCATCGAGCAGGCGGCCTTCTCGCTGTGCTGGATGGATGCGTTCAGCGGCTACTTCGACTACGAGATGCTGGCCGGCTGCGGCATCCCCGAGATCGAACTGCAGGGCACCGAGGACGACTGGCGCCTGATCATCGAGCGCCTCACCGCCCTGGAGGGCTACGGCCTGGGCCATTGGGTGGCGAGTCTGAAGCCGGTGCTGGAGGTGATCGCCCGCACCGCGGCCGGCGAGGTGGACCGTGCCTTCTGGGAGTCCTTCTTCCGCTATCGCAGCGGCTCGGGCCCGTCGGAGCTGACGGGCTGGATCCTGACGCTCTTCCCCTACATCGTCGACACGGCCACCGACGCGCTGCGGCCGAACCCCTACCTGTGGGATTGGCAGGTGCGTTTCGAGCGGGCGGGCGTGGCGGCGCTGAGTGGTGACTGGCTGATGCCGGACCAGGCCCAGGGGCCGGACATGCAGGCCATCCCCAAGAGCCTGGTGAGCGCGGCGCTGCTGATCGATGAGTTCACCATCGGCAAGAAGCGCAATGCACGGTTGGTGGGCGGGCTATTCGGCGTGGCCCAGCGCGACGAGGACGGCGCGCTGTACCCCGCCTTCGGCTGGGCAGTGGTGGAAGAGCCGGCCGCCTAAAGCGCAAAGGGCAGCGGCAGCTCCACCACCTGGCGATGGGCCAGGCGGCGCTGGAATTCGGCGGGGTCGTGGATCAGCACGTCCTGGCCGGCGAAGGCCTCGGCGGCGATCAGGCGCGACAGCCAGAAGCGCACGCAGGCGACGCGCAGCAGCGTCGGCCAGAGTTCGGCCTCGGCGGCGGTGAAGGGGCGCAGGGCAACGTAGGCGCCGAGCAGGGCGCGGGCGCGGGCCTCGTCGAGCTGGCCGTCGTCGTCTGAGCACCAGTCGTTGAGGGTGATGGCCAGGTCGTAGAGCATCGGGCCGGAGCAGGCGTTGTAGAAGTCGATCACCCCCGCCAGGTGCGGGCCGTCGAACAGGGCGTTGTCGCGGAACAGGTCGGCGTGCAGGTTGGCCCGTGGCAGGGCCTGGATGCGGGGCTTGAGGCGTTCGATCTCGGCCAGGGCCTGCTCCAGCAGCGGGCGGGCCTGGGCGTCGAGGCGCTCGGCCTGGTGCGGGCCTTCGCTGAGCATCCAGTCGAGCCCGCGGTCGCTCTTGCGTTCGATGGGCTGGTCGCGGGTGGCCAGGTGGATGCGCGCCAGCAGCGTGCCGACTTCTCCGCAGTGGTGCGGGTTGGGTTCGCGCAGGTGGCGCCCGGCGAGGCGCGGCTGCAGCAGCGCGGGCTTGCCGGCGAGGTTGCGCAGGGCCTGGCCGTCTTCGCTGCGCAGGGCGTAGGGCACCGGCAGGCCGGCGCTGTGGAGCACGTCCAGCAGTTCGATGAAGAACGGCAGGTCGGCCACCGGGCCTCGTTCCACCAGGGTCAGGACGTATTCACCCCGCTCCAGGCTGACGAAGAAGTTGCTGTTCTCCGAACCTTCGGCGATGCCCTTGAAGTCCCGGAGCCGGCCCAGCCCGTAGGGGGCGAGGAAGGTTTCGAGTTCGGGGCGCTGCAGCGGGGTGAAAACGGACATTCGACTACCTTGTTACGGCCACCGTGGCGGCCTTACCAGCTGAAGATCTCCCACTGCGGGATCAGCATGTCGGGGTTGTCCGACCGGATGAAGTTGCTGTCGCCGTCAGCGCGGACCAGGAAATAGGGTTTGCCACCCTTGGGGGTGACCTTGATCGCATAGAGGAAGCCGTTCACACGGTATTCCTGGATGGTCTTGTCGCCGTCCTGGCGGATGGTGACGTCGGGTTCCGGCGAGGGGGCCTCGTCGTCGGCGAAGACACTCACCGGCAGGAGGGCCAGCAGACCGGCGAGCAACAGGCGGTTGAAAGCGCGCATGGTGGTAACCTTGTCCCTTATCGTCAATGACCGGGCCATTCTACTGCGGGTCCGGTGAATAAAGGTTGAATTCACGCATGAGCCAAGCCCCTCTCGTCCTCGTCGACGGTTCCTCCTACCTGTACCGCGCCTTCCATGCCCTGCCGCCGCTGATGACTTCGGCGGGCCTGCCCACCGGTGCGGTCAAGGGTGTGCTGAACATGCTCAAGAGCCTGCGCAAGCAGTACCCGGACAGCCCGTTCGCGGTGGTCTTCGACGCCAAGGGCGGGACCTTCCGCGATGCGATGTTCGCCGAGTACAAGGCCAACCGGCCGTCCATGCCGGACGAGCTGCGGGTGCAGGTGGAGCCGCTGCACGCAACGGTGCGGGCCCTGGGCCTGCCGCTGTTGTGCGTCGAGGGCGTGGAGGCCGATGACGTGATCGGCACCCTGGCCCGGCAAAGCGCGGCGGGCGGGCGCCAGGTGGTGATCTCCACCGGCGACAAGGACATGGCGCAGTTGGTCGATCCGCACATTACGCTGGTCAACACCATGACCGGTAGCACGCTGGACATCGATGGCGTGAAAGAGAAATTCGGCGTCGGTCCTGAGCTGATCATCGATTACCTGGCCCTGATGGGCGACAAGGTCGACAACATCCCCGGCGTGCCCGGCGTGGGCGAAAAGACCGCCCTGGGCCTGCTCACCGGCGTGGGCGGCGGGCTCGATGTGCTCTACGCCAGCCTGGACAAGGTGCCCGAGCTGCCGATCCGCGGCGCCAAGGGGCTGCCGGCCAAGCTGCTGGAGCACAAGGACATGGCCTACCTTTCCTACCAGCTCGCTACCATCAAGTGCGACGTGGAGCTGAACGTCGAGATCGATGCCCTGCACCCCGGCGAGCCGGACCGCGAGGCCCTGGCCGAGCTGTACCGCACCCTGGAGTTCAAGAGCTGGCTGGATGACCTGCAGCGCCAGGCCAAGTCGGACGGCGAACAACTGGCCCTGCTGGATGCCCCTGCGGAGCCGGCCGTCGAGACGCGCTATGAAACCGTGCTGGAGCAGGCCCAGTTCGACGCCTGGCTGAAGAAGCTGGAGGCGGCGCCGCTGATCGCCTTCGACACCGAGACCACCAGCCTCGACGCCCAGCAGGCGCAGGTGGTGGGGGTGTCCTTCGCCGTGGAAGCCGGCGAGGCCGCCTACGTGCCCCTGGCCCACAGCTACATGGGCGTACCCGCGCAGCTGGACCGCGACGCGGTGCTGCAGGCCCTGAAGCCGCTGCTGGAAGACCCGGCCAAGGCCAAGGTCGGCCAGCACGCCAAGTACGACATGAACGTCCTGGCCAACGCCTCGACCCCTATCACTGTCCAGGGCATCGCCTTCGACACCATGCTCGAGTCCTATGTGCTGGACTCCACGGCCACCCGCCACGACATGGACAGCCTGGCCCTGAAGTACCTGGGCCACAGCACCATCCGCTTCGAGGACATCGCCGGCAAGGGCGCCAAGCAGCTGACCTTCGACCAGATCGCCCTGGAGCAGGCCGGCCCCTACGCCGCCGAGGACGCCGACGTGACCCTGCGCCTGCACCAGGCACTGTGGCAGAAGCTGGAGGCTGTCCCGTCCCTGGTCACGGTGCTGAAGGACATCGAGATGCCGCTGGTGCCGGTGCTGGCGCGCATCGAACGCAACGGTGCGCTGGTGGACGGCAAGCTGCTGGGCCAGCAGAGCCTGGAACTGGGCGAGAAGATGGTGGCCCTGGAGCGCCAGGCCTACGAGCTGGCCGGGCAGGAGTTCAACCTGGGCTCGCCCAAGCAGCTCGGCGCCATCCTCTACGAGAAGCTCGGCCTGCCGGTGCTGGCCAAGACCGCCACCGGCCAGCCGTCCACCGCCGAGAACGTGCTGGCGGACCTGGCCGAGCAGGACTTCGAGCTGCCCAAGGTGATCATGCAGTACCGCTCCCTGAGCAAGCTCAAGAGCACCTACACCGACAAGCTGCCGGAGCAGATCAACCCGCGCACCGGGCGCATCCACACCTCCTACCACCAGGCGGTGGCGGCCACCGGGCGCCTGTCCTCCAGTGATCCGAACCTGCAGAACATCCCGATCCGCACTGCCGAAGGGCGGCGCATCCGTCAGGCCTTCGTCGCACCCAAGGGCTACAAGCTGCTGGCGGCGGACTATTCGCAGATCGAGCTGCGCATCATGGCCCACCTGGCCAAGGACGAAGGCCTGCTGGATGCCTTCCGTCACGACCGCGACGTGCACCGGGCGACGGCGGCGGAGGTCTTCGGCGTCGAGCTGGACCAGGTCAGCAATGACCAGCGCCGCAGCGCCAAGGCCATCAACTTCGGCCTCATCTACGGCATGAGCGCCTTCGGCCTGGCCAAGCAGATCGGCGTCGACCGCAAGCAGTCCCAGGCGTACATCGACCGCTACTTCGCCCGCTACCCCGGCGTGCTTGCCTACATGGAGCGCACCCGCGAGCAGGCGGCTGCCCAGGGCTTCGTCGAGACGCTGTTCGGGCGCCGGCTGTACCTGCCGGAAATCCACTCGAAGAACCAGGCCATGCGCAAGGGCGCCGAGCGCACCGCGATCAACGCGCCGATGCAGGGCACTGCGGCGGACATCATGAAGCGCGCCATGGTGGCGGTGGATGCCTGGCTGCAGGAGAGCGGCCTGGATGCGCGGGTCATCCTCCAGGTGCACGACGAACTGGTGCTGGAGGTGCGCGAGGACCTGGTGGACACCGTGCGCGACGCCATCCGTCCGCTTATGAGCGATGCCGCCGAGCTGGATGTGCCGCTGGTGGTGGAAGTCGGGGTGGGCGACAACTGGGACGAGGCGCACTGAGTGCGCCCATCGGCTTAGCGCTGTTTCGCATAAGGGGCAGCGCTGACCGGACGAATAATTTCTGACGCAGCGGTGAACTTTTGTGAAGCACGCCCGGTCAGAGACTGGGAATGGCTGGTGAAGCCTTCGATGCTCCTTTTGCTGTGTTTAGTGTTGGCAGATATCTGAACCCCGCCCTAGCGGTTCAGACTTGAACCCCGGAACTTCCCCCTCCCCATACGAAGTCCGGGTTTTTTTTTGCCTGCGATTCAGGCGTCGGATGCGTCGTCGCCGCCTTCCTCGAATTCCTCGCCCAGCTGCAGCCAGCGGGCCAGCACGGCCTGGGCCTCTTCCACGCCCTGGCGCTTGGGTGCGGAGAACAGCTGGATGCTGACGGCATCGCCCCAGCCCTTGCGGATCTCCTGGCGCACCTTCAGCAGCGCGTTCTTCGAGGCGCCATAGGCCAGCTTGTCGGCCTTGGTCAGGAGGATGTGCAGCGGCATGTGGCCGGCGCTGGACCAGTCCAGCATCAGGCGGTCGAAGTCGGTGAGCGGGTGGCGGATGTCCATCATCAGCACCAGGCCGACCAGGCTCTCGCGGCTGCTCAGGTAGGCCTCCAGGTGGTGCTGCCAATGCTGCTTGAGAGGGATCGGCACCTTGGCGTAGCCGTAGCCGGGCAGGTCCACCAGGCGGCGGTCCTCGTCCAGGGAGAAGAAGTTGAGCAGCTGGGTGCGGCCCGGGGTCTTCGAGGTACGCGCCAGGCTGGCGTGGGTCAGGGTGTTCAGCGCGCTGGACTTGCCGGCGTTGGAGCGGCCGGCGAAGGCGACCTCCAGGCCCTGGTCGGGCGGGCACTGGTCCACCTTGGCGGCACTGATGAGGAAGCGGGCCTGCTGGCACAGGCCGATGATCGGATTCTTGAATGACATGAAGGAGTCCACAGGGTGCGACCTGGTGTCGCAGAGGGCGGTTTCGTTTCCGTTTGGGCAGCGCCAGTATATAATGCCGCAGATTTAGTGTGCGCTTTATCCCCCAGGGTACAAGGGCCACGGGAACGACCAGGGCACTGCAGAAAGCCCGGCGAAGCCCCTCTGATGAGGTTGATCATGAAGAAGATGGTATTCGTCGCAAGCCTTGCGGCGCTGGCCTTTGGCGCTCAGGCTGCTCAGGATCCGGAAGCCGTTTTCAACCGGACCTGCGGGGCCTGCCACAATGGTCAACTGCCTATGGCGCCCAAGAAGGGCGACAAGGCGGCCTGGGAGCCGCGACTGGCCAAGGGCACTGATGCTCTGGTTCAGAGCGTCACCAATGGTTTGAACGCCATGCCTCCCCGAGGCTTGTGCATGGACTGCAGTGCCGAAGACTACAAAGCGGTCATCCAGTGGATGAGCCAATAACGAAGGTAGTCGGGCGCTAGATTCTTTCACCCTTAGCCGTAATTGGATTAGCTGATGAACAAAGTACTCGTGAGTCTGCTGTTGACCCTGGGCATCACCGGTCTGGCCCACGCCGCAGGCGACGCCAAGGCCGGCCAGGCCAAAACCGCCGTATGCGGCGCTTGCCACGGTCCGGACGGCAACAGCCTTGCCCCGAACTTCCCCAAACTCGCCGGCCAGGGCGAGCGCTACCTGCTCAAGCAGCTGCATGACATCAAGGACGGCAAGCGCCAGGTGCTGGAAATGACCGGCCTGCTGACCAACCTCAGCGACCAGGACCTGCAAGACATCGCCGCCTACTTCTCCAGCCAGTCCGGCAGCGTCGGCGCCGCCGATCCCAAGCTGGTGGCCCGTGGCGAAGCCCTGTTCCGTGGCGGCAAGCTGGAAGAAGGCATGCCCGCCTGCACCGGCTGCCACTCCCCGAACGGCGCCGGCAACGCCGCTGCCGGCTTCCCGCACCTGGGTGGCCAGCATGCCCAGTACGTGGCCAAGCAGCTGACCGATTTCCGCGAAGGCAACCGCACCAACGACGGCGACAACATGATCATGCGCGCCATCGCCGCCAAGCTGAGCAACAAGGACATCGAAGCCGTTTCCAGCTATATCCAGGGTCTGCACTAAGCTTTCCCGAGCGGTAGTAAACGGTAAATGAAAGGGTGGCTATGGCCACCCTTTTTCATTGGCAGCCTCGCTACAATGCGGAACCCGCCCAGCGGCCCCCGGTCGAAGCTGGGCCCGTCGCAGAACCCCACGATCCGTCTAGGAGCCAAGCATGCGTAACCTGATCCTTTCCGCCGTACTCGCCAGCGCGAGCCTGTTCGGCATGACCGCCGCCCACGCCGAAGACATCCAGGCGGGCAAGCAGTATGTCGAGCTGAGCAGCCCGGTGCCGGTCTCCAAGCCCGGCAAGATCGAGGTGGTGGAGCTGTTCTGGTACGGCTGCCCGCACTGCTACCAATTCGAACCGACCGTCAACGCCTGGTCCGAGAAGCTCCCGGAAGACGTCAACTTCGTGCGCGTTCCCGCCATGTTCGGCGGCCTGTGGAACGTCCACGGCCAGCTGTTCATCACCCTCGAGAGCATGGGTGTGGAGCACAGCGTGCACAAAGCCGTGTTCGATGCCATCCACAAGGAAGGCAACAAGCTCGCCACCAAGGAAGCCATGGCTGATTTCCTTGCCGCCCACGGTGTCGACAAGGAAGCCTTCCTCAAGGCCTTCGACTCCTTCGGCGTGAAGAGCCAGATGGAGAAAGCCAAGAAGCTGGCCGTCGCCTACCAGATCTCCGGCGTACCGACCCTCATCGTCAACGGCAAGTACCGCTTCGACATCGGCTCCTCCGGTGGCCTGGAGCAGACCACCGCCGTCGCCGACTACCTGATCGCCAAGGAGCGTGCCGCGAAGTAAGCGGCACCGGGGCAGGCCCATGCTGCGCCGCTGGAGCAACGATCGCACCGCTGGCCTGCGCACCGCGCAGGTCAACCCTCATTGCGACGCCAGCGGCTTGCCCGAAGACGGCCGGCTGCGCCTGCTCAGCTTCAACATCCAGGTCGGCATCAACACCGGCCACTACCGCCACTACCTCACCCGCGGCTGGCAGCACCTCCTGCCCCATGCCGGGCGAGCCGGCAACCTCCAGCGCATCGGCGCCCTCCTGGGTGACTTCGACCTCGTCGCCCTGCAGGAAGTGGACGGTGGCAGCCTGCGCTCCGGCTACGTCAACCAGGTCGAACACCTGGCCCAGCTCGGTGCCTTCCCCTACTGGTACCAGCAGCTCAACCGCAACCTCGGGCGCCTGGCGCAGCACAGCAACGGCCTGCTCAGCCGCCTGCAGCCCACCCAGCTGGAAGACCACCCCCTGCCCGGCCCGCCCGGTCGCGGCGCCATCCTCATGCGCTTCGGCGAGGGCGACGACGCCCTGGTGGTGGTCATGATGCACCTCGCCCTCGGCACCAAGGCCCGCACCCGCCAGCTCGCCTACATCCGCGAGCTGATCGGCAACTACCGCCATCAGGTGCTCATGGGCGACATGAACACCCACGCCACCGACCTGCTGCACCACTCGCCCCTGCGTGACCTCGGGCTACTGGCGCCGCAGGTCGAGGCCACCTTCCCGAGCTGGCGCCCCCAGCGCTGCCTCGACCACATCCTGCTCAGCCCCAGCCTCACCCTGGAGCGCGTGCAGGTGCTCAGCCAACCCATCTCCGACCACCTGCCGGTGGCCGTGGACATCCGTCTGCCCGCCTCCCTGCGCGGCGACGCACTCCCGGCCAGGCTCGACCCTTCCGGATCCGCACCATGAGCGACGACGGCCAGCGCTGGAAAGCCAAGTACCTGGAAAGCCTGGAAGAGCAGGAAAAGCTCGAACGCCTCTGGGAGGCGCGCCTCGACCTGCTGCGCCGGGGTCTGGTGCGCAGCTCCCTGGCCGCCGAAGGCACCGACAAGGCGGTGGACGCCTGCATGCAGGAGCTGCGGGAGATCATCCGTGGCGACAAGATCGACGCCGGCCTGTCCGCCCTCATCCCCCGGCTGGAAAAGGCCGTGCTCGACTCCGAGCAGCGCCGCCAGCAACGCATCCAGCAGAACGTCGGCGCCCTGGGTGGCCTGGCCAACCAGCTGCTCAAGCTCGACGTCCCGCGGGAGGTGCGCAAATCCCTCAAGCAGTTCGCCAAGCGCCTCGACGAGCGCGCCGGCAGCTCCCGCGAGATGCCCGCCCTGCTCAGCGAGCTGAGCGAGCTGCAGAACCGCGCCCTCGAAGTGCTGACCGGCGACGCCCCGCCGCCGCGTCCCGGCCTGTTGCAGCGGCTGTTCGGCAACGGCGAGGGCGGAGCCGACGAGGCCCAGCCCGGCGCGCCGGACGCCCCTGTGGCCAGCGCCCCGGCCACGCCTGCGCCGGTGCCGGTCCAGTCCCCGGCCGACGACGAGGACGACGACGAGGACGACGACGCGCTGGACAGCCCCGCCGCCGCGCCCCAGCCTGCTGCACCTGCACCTGCACCTGCACCTGCACCTGCACCTGCACCTGCACCTGCACCTGCACCTGCACCTGCACCTGCACCTGCACCTGCACCTGCACCTGCACCTGCACCTGCAACCAGCACTGCAGCCCCGCCGAGCGCTCCCGAGCCGGTAGCAGACGTCGTCGCCTCCAGCGCGCCAGCGCTGGATGCCCCGCCCGCTGCCGCCCCGGTCGCCCTCGCGCCCAGCCCGGCCACGCCCGAGGCAGCGCCCGCGTCCGCCGTCCGGCCCGTAGCCGCTGCGGATGAACCCCGCCCGGGCCTCGACAGCCTGCCCATGCCCCACAGCCTGATCACCGGCGAAGGGGACCCGGCCTACGAACTGCCGCCCGCCCCCGAGCCCGGCTACAGCGCGGTCGCCCCCCACGTCGCCGCCAGCCTGCGCAGCCTGCTGGACGAGCTGGAGCTGCCCGAACGCCACAAGCCCCAGGCCGAAGACCTGCGGCGGCGCCTGGAAGGCAACCTCAACTGGTACGAACTGGTCCCCGTGCTGGATGACCTCGCCGTGCTGGTGCTGGCCATCACCGACAACGGCCACCGCGAATTCGCCGGCTACCTGCAGCAGCTCAACGAGCGCCTGGCCGCCTTCGTCGCCACCCTCACCAGCGCCCACCAGGGCTACAACGACGAACTGCAGAACGCCCGCCAGCTCGACGACCAGCTGCGCGAGCAGGTCAGCGGGCTGCAGAACAGCGTGCAGGAAGCCACCGACCTGGACGACCTCAAGCGCGCCGTCGAGCAGCGCCTCGAAGGCCTGCTCAGCACCATGAACAGCTTCCAGCGCGAGCGCGAAGTGCGCGAGGCCGAGGTCAGCGGGCGCCTGCAGAGCCTCATCGAGCGCGTGTCCACCATGGAGCAGGAAGCCAACACCTTCCGCGACCACCTCGAAGAGCAGCGCCAGAAAGCCCTGCGCGACACCCTCACCGGCCTGCCCAACCGCGCCGCCTGGAGCGAACGCCTGGAGCTGGAGGTGGCGCGCTGGAAGCGCTACGGCGGCGAGCTGCTGCTGGGCGTGCTGGACATCGACCACTTCAAGCGGATCAACGACAACTACGGCCACCTGGCCGGCGACAAGGTGCTCAAGCTGATCGCCGGCGAGATCGCCAAGCGCCTGCGCAAGACCGACTTCATCGCCCGCTTCGGTGGCGAGGAGTTCGTCCTGCTGATCCCCGCCACCCAGCTCGACGGCGGCCGCCAGCTGCTGGACAACCTGCGTGCCGGCATCGAACAGTGCCCGTTCCACTTCAAGGGCGAGCCGGTGACCATCACCCTCTCGGGCGGGCTGGTGTCCTTCGCGCAGGGGGAAAGCGACGCGGCTGCCTTCGAACGGGCCGACCAGGCTCTCTACCGGGCCAAGCGCGGCGGTCGCAACCGCATCGAACTGGGTTGAGCGCCGCCTACGCGGCGCTCGTCAGGTAGGGCTTCCACGCTTCCGGCACCTGCTCCAGACGCGGGTAGTCCAGCGCATCCAGCTGCAGGCGCGACAGCACGAAGGGCGTGTGCCGCAGGTTGCGCGGCACCGCCCGCAGCTCCGGCAGCCACAGGCTCACGTACTCTGCCTCCGGGTCCAGATGGCGTGCCTGGCGCAGGGCATTGAACGCCTGGCTGCGCTGCGGATCGCTCGCCACCCCGGCCAGGTAGGCCCAGTTGCCCCAGTTGCTCGCCGGGTCGTGGTCCAGCAGGTGCTCCTCGAACCAGGCCGCGCCATGGCGCCAGTCCTGCTGCAGGTCGCTGACCAAGTAGCTGGCCACCACCTGGCGCAGGCGGTGGGCGAGAAAGCCCGTGGTCGCCAGCTCGCGCATGGCCGCATCCACCAGGGGCAGGCCGGTGCGCCCGTGGCACCAGGCCTCGAAGCGCGCGTCCAGGTTCTGCGGTGCCCGCGCCGTGGCGCGCACGCCGCCGGGCTGGAACAGCGCCTCGCCGTGGCGCAGCAGCGTCCAGCGGAAGAAGTCGCGCCACAGCACCTGTTCCCACAGCAGGCGGGTCGAGGCATTGGCGCCGTACTGCGCCTCGTGGCGGCGCAGCTCCGCCACCACCCGGCGCGCCGACAGGCAGCCGTTGGCCAGCCAGGGGGAGAACTTGGAGGAGTATTCGGTTCCGGTCAGGCCGTAGCGGGTGGTCTCGTAGTCGCGGACCCCGCGCCCTTCCCACAGGTAGTCGCGCACCCGGGCCAGGGCCGCCGGTTCGCCGCCGGCGAAGGGGAAGGTGCTGTTCACATGGGCCAGGGGCTCCCCCAGGCCGAGGCGGGACAGGCTCGGCAGCGGCTCGAACAGCCGGTCCGCCGGTTCCGGCGTCGGGGGCAGGGCGGCCGGGGCCGAGCGCGGCTGGAACACGCTGAGGCGTTGCTGCACCTGGTCGCGGAACTGGCTGAACACCGCCGGCAGGGCCTCCACCGGCGCCGGCAGCTCCTCGCGGCGCAACAGCGTATCGCCGGCGAAGGTGGTCAGCGGCACGCCGGCCAGGGCCTGGCGGGTCTCCTCGATCAGCGTCCGCGCCGCCGGTGCCACCTCGTCCAGGGTCAGCACCTCGTCCAGCTGCAGGTGGTCCACCAGCGCCGGGATCACCTGGGACGCCACGCCCTGCACCACCAGCAGGCGTGAGCCGCGGTGGCGCAGCTCGCCGTCCAGCGCCGCCAGGCTTTCCAGCAGGAAGCGCATGCGGTGCACGCCCATCGGGCGGGTGCCGAGGGGGCCGGGGCGCAGCAGGGTCGGGTCGAAGACGTACAGCGGCAACACGCGCTCGGCGCCCAGGGCGGCCTGCACGGCCGGGTGGTCGTCGAGTCGCAGGTCCTGTTTGAACCAGAGCAGGCGACGCATGGCGAGGGTCCTCATTGGGCAGGTCCGTTTCCCGGGTTGTCCTTGTGTCTGTACACGTTATAGGCAATTTCCGGTTGTTGAACAGTGCCGTCCGGAAGGGCCGGACGCACGCCGGGCGGCTGCGTATAATCGCGCCCCCTTGCCTGGCACCCCCGCGATGAACGGGGGGCCGTCATCCTCACCGGAGCCTTTCGATGCGTGCATCTTTCCACCGCGCCGCCTGCTGGCTGGGCGCGCTGGCCCTGGGCCTGTGCTCCGCCCAGGCGCCTGCCGAATCCCTGCTGCCGCTGATGGACAGCAACCTGGCGTTCACCACCCTGCCCTATTCCGCCGGGGAGAGTTTCGTCCGCCCTGGCAACGAGGCCCCGCGCCCGCCCATGGCCAGCGCCGGCCTCGGCTGGCACGCCAGCAGTGCCGAGCACCTGGCCCTGAGCGGGCTCAGCCTGATCGTCGCCGCGCCGGAGCTGGAGCTGCTGGACCTGGCGCTGCTGCCCCGGGACGACGCCCGCGAACCGGGGCGCACCGCCCAGCTCAGCGGCACCTGGCTGTATGCCTTCGGCATCGGCGACAGCGAATGGCTGCTGGACGGCGGCCTCGACTGGGCCGGCAGCGAAGGCTCGCGGGCGGCCGGCTTCGGCTTCAGCCCGCAACTCAGCTTCGATGCCGGCGACTACTTCTTCTCCCGCGAGCGCGAGCTGCTGCTCGGCCTGCAGTACCTGCAGCAGAGCGGCGGCCTGGGCCAGGGCGACGACCGCCTGCTGCCCCTGCCGGGCGACCAGCGTGCCCTGCGCGGTACCCTGCGCTACCGCTTCTGACACGTCGGCGGGTGCCGCTCGACGGCACCCGGCCCACCCTCCTACCATTCCGTATCCCGCACAGGAGCGCTCATGGACATCCTCGGAATCGCGGTGCTGATTTTCCTGGTCACCGACCCCTTCGGGAACATCGCCATCTTCATCGCTGCCCTGAAGAACGTCGCCCCCGAGCGGCGCCTCAAGGTCGCCCTGCGCGAGCTGGTGTTCGCCCTCGGCCTGCTGCTGCTGTTCCTCACCTTCGGCGAGAACATCCTCAGCGGCCTGGGCCTGTCCCGCGAGGCCATCGCCATCGCCGGCGGCATCATCCTCTTCATCATCGCCCTGCGGCTGATCTTCCCCCGGCCCGAAGGCGTGCTCGGCGACCTGCCCGGCGGCGAACCGATGCTGGTGCCCCTGGCCACCCCGGCGGTGGCAGGCCCTTCCGCCCTCGCCGTCCTGATGACCCTGCGCAACACCCACCAGGGCCAGCTGTGGGAGCTGTACATCGCCGTCATCCTGGCCTGGGCCTGCACCGCCGTGATCCTCCTGCAGGCCGCCTTCCTCCAGCGCTTCCTCGGCGAGCGCGGCCTCATGGCCGTCGAGCGCCTCACCGGCATGCTGCTGATCATGCTCAGCGTCGACATGCTCCTGGACAACCTGCAAAGCGTGTTGCACATCCGCCCATGAAACGACTTCTCCCCCTCGGCCTGTGCCTGACCCTGCTCGGTGGCTGCGCCCACGACGGCCTGCAGATCGACCGCAGCCACCCCTCGCAGAACCAGAACAGCCGGGTGCAGTACATCGTCCTGCACTACACCTCCACCAACCTGGCCAACTCCCTGCACCTGCTGACCGAAGGCGACGTCAGCGCCCACTACCTGATCGGCGCCCAGCCGCCCACCGTCTACCAGCTGGTGGGCGAGGACCGCCGCGCCTGGCACGCCGGGCAGAGCGAATGGCAGGGGCGCACCTGGCTGAACGCCAGCACCATCGGCATCGAACTGGTCAACGAAGGCTACCGGCAGACCGGCCACGGGCTGGAATGGGAGCCCTTCGACGAGGGCCAGATCAACGCCCTCATCCCGCTCCTCAAGGACCTGGTCAAGCGCCACGGCCTGCCTCCGGGCAGCATCATCGGCCACAGCGACATCGCCCCCCAGCGCAAGGTCGACCCGGGCCCGCTGTTCCCCTGGAAGCGCCTGGCCGACGCCGGCCTGGTGCCCTGGCCGGACGACCGCGCCGTGGCCGAGGAACAGGTGCGCTTCGCCACCGCCCTGCCCACCGTGGACTGGTTCCAGATGCAGCTGGAGCGCCAGGGCTATGCCGTGCCGCGCAACGGCCAGCTGGACGAAGCCACCCGCAACGTCATCGCCGCCTTCCAGATGAAGTACCGCCCGAGCCGCTACGACGGCCAGCCGGACGCCGAGACCGCCGCCCTGCTGCTGGTGCTCAACCGCGGCGCGCGCTGAGCGCCGCTTCTACACCGGCAGCGTCAGGTAGAACTGCGCCCCCTCGCCGGGGCGCGAATAGATGCCGATGCGCCCGCCGTGCAGCCGCACGATCTCCTTGCACAGCGCCAGCCCCAGGCCCACGCCGCCGGGGTTGTGCCCCAGCTGCACGAAGGGCTCGAAGATGCGCGCCTGCTGGCTGTAGGGCACGCCGTCGCCGTTGTCCTCCACGCTGAGGATCACCCGCTCGCCGTGGCGGCGTGACTGCAGGCGGATGCGCCCGTCGCGGGGGGCGTGGCGCAGGGCGTTGCTCATCAGGTTGTCCAGCACCCGCTCCAGCTGCGGCCGGTCCACCGGTACCCGGGGCAGCGGGCCCTGCAGGTCCAGCTCGATGGCCACCTGCCGCTCCTCGGCCTGGGCCAGGAAGCGCTCGCGCACCCCGCCGAGCAGCTCGTCCAGGTCGCAGGGCGCCAGGGTCAGGGTCTGCATGCCGTTCTGGTAGCGGGAGAAGTGCAGCAGGTCGTTGATCAGCCGCACCAGGCGCTGCATCTCCTCGTCCACCGTCTGCAGCAGGTCCGCCTCGCGGGAGTCCGGCGCCACCTTCACCCGCTCGCGCAGCAGGCCGAAGGCCATCTGCATGCCGGTCACCGGCGTGCGCAACTCATGGGAGGCGCGCAGCACGAACTCGTTGCGCACCCGCTCGAAGGCACGCTGCTCGGTCACGTCGCGCAGCACCATCACCGCGCCCATCACCCGCGCGTCGTCCAGGCTCACCGGGGTCAGCCGCCAGCTCAGCAGGCGGTGCTCGCCCTCGGCGAGGATGTCCAGGTCCGGGTGCACCTGGTCCAGCGCCTGGCCGGCCAGCACCCGCCGGGTGGTCTCTTCCAGCGCCGGCACCGCCAGGGCCCGGCTCAGCGGCTGGCCCAACTGCTCGGTGTCCCAGGCCAACTGGCGCTGCGCCACCGGGTTGGCGTGCTCGATGCGGCCATCGCGGTCAAGGATCAGCAAGCCGTCGTCGATGCTGTCCAGCACCGCCTTCAGCCGCCGCTGCTCGGCCAGCATCTTCTCGATATTGGTTTCCTTCAGCTGTCGCAGGGCCTCGGCCATCAGCCCGAAGCGCCGGCTCAGGGAGGCCATCTCGCTCACCGAGGAGAGCGGCAGGGTGACCTGGAAATCGCCCTGGCCGATGCGGTCCGCCGCCCGCGCCAGCGCCTCGATGGGCGCGCCGAAGCGCCGCGCGATGCCGTGGGCGGTCACCACCCCGATCAGCAGCACCGCCAGGGCCAGCAGGCCCAGCAGCCCGGCCACCAGCACCGCCCGCTCGCGGGTGTAGCGCTCGGAGGCCGACACGCTGTCCAGCGCATGGCGCTGCAGCTCCATCATCGCGTTGCGGGTGGCGTTCAGGGCCTCGCTGAAGGCCTCGTCGTCCATCGGCCGCTGGTCCTGTTCCGCCGCCACGGCAGACACCTCGACGAAGCGCGCGAAGCGCTCGGCGATGGCCCGGAAGCCCTCCCGGGTGGCTTCGTCCCGGGCGTTCATCAGGCCCTCTTCCAGCACCTTGCGGAACTGCTGCTGGGAGGCATGCAGCTTCGCCGCGTCAGTGTGTGGCGCGGTGATCAGCACCAACTGGTCGCCCAACTGGCGGCGCATCTTCTCGCCCTGGTCGATGGTGGCGAAGTTGTAGGCGATCAGCTGCTCCTGGGAGCGCGCCAGCTGCATCACGCTGGTCACCCCCAGCAACAGCCCCAGCAGGGCCACGGTGATCAGCGCGGAGATGCTGAGGAACAGCCGCGTGCGCAGCTTCATCGGGAACCTCATAGGCCGTACTGCTTGCGCTTCCGGTACAGCGTAGAGGCGTCGATGCCGAGCGTCCGGGCTGCCTGGTCCAGGGTGTCGCTGGTGGCCAGCACCGCCGCGATGTGGGCCTTCTCCAGGTCCTCCAGGCTCATGGCGGCGCCGATGCGCGGGGCGTTGTTGGCGCTCGGCGCCTCGCTCAGGCCGAGGTTGCCGACGTCCACCAGCTCCTGGCCGCAGATGATGCTGGCGCGCTCGATGACGTTGCGCAGCTCGCGCACGTTGCCCGGCCAGGCGTAGTTCAGCAGCGCCTCCCGCGCCGCCTCGCTGAAGCCCCGGGCCGGCCGCGCGTAGTCCTTCACGAAGCGCGCGAGGAAGCGCTCGGCCAGGCCCAGCAGGTCCTCGGTGCGCTCGCGCAGCGGCGGCAGGTGCAGGGTGATCACGTTCAGGCGGTAGAGCAGGTCCTCGCGGAAGCGCCCCTCGCGGACCATCTCGTCCAGGTTGAGGTTGGTGGCGGCGAGGATGCGCACATCGGCGCGGCGGGTCACCGCATCGCCCACCCGCTCGTATTCCTTGTCCTGGATGAAGCGCAACAACTTGGGCTGCAACGTGAGGGGAAAATCGCCGATCTCGTCGAGGAACAGCGTGCCGCCGTCGGCCTGGCTGACCCGGCCCAGGGTGCTCTCGCTGGCCCCGGTGAAGGCGCCACGGGTGTGGCCGAACAGCTCGCTCTCCATCAGTTCCGCCGACAGCGACGGGCAGTTGATGGTCACGCAGGCCTTCTTCGCCCGCTTGCTCCAGCCGTGGATGGCGCGGGCCAGCTCGCCCTTGCCGGTGCCCGACTCGCCGAGGATGAGGATGTTGGCGTCGGTGTTGGCCACCTGCCGGGCCGTTTCCAGCACCGCCATCATTGCCGGGCTCTGGGAGTCCAGGCCGTCACCGGGCTTGCGCACCTCGCCCTCCAGGGCTTCCAGGCGCGCGGTCAGCTGGCGCACTTCCAGCTGCTTGGCCGCCGACAGGCGCAGCTGGTCGGGGCTGCAGGGCTTGACCAGGTAATCCGCCGCGCCGGCCTGCATGGCGTCCACCGCCGTGTCCACCGCCGAATGCGCGGTGACGATCACCACCCGCATCCACGGCGCCTGCACGCGCATCTGTGCCAGCACGTCCAGGCCGTTGTCCTCGCCCAGGCGCAGGTCGAGGAAGCACAGGTCGAACACCTGCCGCTGCAGGATCGCCTCCGCCTGCGCCGCGCTGCTGGCGGTGGCCACGCTGTAGCCCTCGTCCTCCAGGCAGTACCGGAAGGTGCGCAGGATCGCCGATTCGTCATCCACCAGCAGGATGCGTCCGCGGGTTTCCGTTGCCGATGCCATGTTCTTGCTCCGCTGTGTCGTGTCGTTGTTCGAGGGCGCGTACCCCGCCATCGGGGCGGGACGCGTAGGGGGCCCAGGTGGCCGTCTGGTGCTTAGTCCAGGAAAGATCGTGCAAGTTGCAAGATGATTTCTTACACGGATTGCAGCCTGCATGCAGGCGGTATTTTCGGGGCGAGGCTAACTGACTGTTTTAAAAGGAAAAACGACTTTTTCAAAACCTGGCACAACGCTTGCGAAATCTCCTGTCGAGAGCGTCCGGAATCGCTCGGACCAGGAGAACGGAAGATGACCAGCACCACCGCACAACTGAATGAACTGATCGAGATCACCCGCGACGGCGAGCGCTTCTACCAGCACGCCATCGAAGAAGTCCGCGACCCCAACCTGCAGAGCCTGTTCCGCGAGATGGCCAGCGCCAAGACCGAGGTCATCCAGGCGCTCACCGTGCGCGTCGCCGCCAACCACGAGACGCCCTCCACCGGCGGCACCCTCATGGGCACCCTGCGCCAGGTCTATGCCGACACCCGCGCCGCCCTGGCCAAGGACGAGTACGCCGCCTACGTCGGCCAGCTGGAGCAGGCCGAGGACCGCATCCTGCACGCCTTCGAGGATGCCCTGGAGACCGCCGAACCCAAGGTCCGCGAGCTGATCGCAGTGGAAATGCCCAAGGTCCGCGCCTGCCACGACCGCATGCGCAGCCTCAAGCAGTCCATGGCCTGAGGCGGCCCCGTCCGCCACCTGTGCAGGGAGGAGAACCGGCATGAACCGTCCACAACCCCGTCTCGCGCTCATCGGCAAAGGCCTGCTGGTCGCCTTCGCGGTGTTCCTGCTGATGCTGGTGGAACACCAGCTGCGCAGCGCCCTCAAGGCCCGCGAACACCTGCCCGCGCTGCCCGCCCACATCGAAGTGGTGCCCACGCCGGCGGCGGACCAGCGCCCGGCCACCGCGCCGGCGGACGACCTGCACACCGTGGCGCAACAGCGCTTCCTCGAACCGACGCAGCAACCGCGCTGGGTGTTCTGACCCCAAGGAGCACGACCATGTGGACCCTGGCCCTCGTATTCGCCGCCCTGCTCACCCTCAGCCTGCTGGCCCTGGCCAGCGCCCTGGCGATGGGCAACGCGCTGCTGGAAAGCCATTACCTCAGCGACCTCGACCTCGACACCCCGGATCCCCACACGCCCCAGGACGAAGCCTCCGCCTCGTTCGGTGCACAGCACGACCTCGGCCTCGGCCTGGCGCGCTGAACCTACCTACCACGCAGGAGAACTCACCATGCTCAGTTGGGCCCTTACCTTCCTCGTCATCGCCATCGTCGCCGCTGTCCTGGGCTTCGGCGGTATCGCCGGCACCGCCGCAGGCATCGCGAAGATCCTCTTCGTGCTGTTCCTGGTGCTGTTCATCGTCTCGTTCATCTTCGGCCGCCGCCGCGGCTAGGGAGGCCCGATGCGCACGCTGCGCCCACTCTGCGCCGCCCTGCTGCTTGGCCTTGCCGGCAGCACGGCGCTGGCCGCCGACACCGACGCCGAGTACCGCCTCAACGAACTGCTGGGCACCGACCCGCAGTACCGCGAGACCTGGCAGGACCTGGTGGAGGACGAAAGCCGCCTGCCCGAATGGGTGATGAACCTCAGCGGCACCGCCACGCCCATGCAGGCGGTCAACGAGGATGGCGACAAGTACCTGGTGGGCCAGCTGTGCGACAGCGCCGACTGCGCCCACCAGAAGCTGCTGGTGGCCTTCAGCTGGGACAAGGAGGACGCCTACGCCCTGCTGGTGCAGGTCCCGCCGGGCCTGCCGGCGGACAAATCGCCCAGCCGCCACGCCAGCCTGCGCTGGCTGGGCGAGCCGGACGAGGCCCAGAAGGCGATCCTCGACGCCGAGCTCCGGCGTGATCCGAACTGGTACTGAGCATTCAGACCACAGGCCCCGCAGGCGGGGCCACATGACCAGGGGGCCGGGTTGTTCCGCGTCGACAGGAGCGGCATGACCTAGGGGTACAGGGGGTACCTCCGCACAGGCGGGCCGGGTCAGGCGAAACCGACGCCGGGCGTTCCACACGGGACGCCCGGCGCGGCTCATTGATGTCCAGCCCACAGCTGGCCACCCGTCCGGCAGCCCTTCTGGCGCCGCCCCGATGCCCGCCGCTATCATCCGCCCCCATCGGATTCGAGGGACATCCCCCATGCTCAACGGCCTCTGGCTCGGCTTCTTCCTGGTGGCGGCAACCGCCGCAGCGGCACGCTGGATCGGCGGCGATCCCGGCGTCTGGGCGGCCATGGTGGAGAGCCTGTTCGCCATGGCCAAGCTCTCGGTGGAGGTCATGGTGCTGCTGTTCGGCACCCTCACCCTCTGGCTCGGCTTCCTGCGCATCGCCGAGCGCGCCGGGCTGGTGGAGCGCCTGGCCTGGCTGCTGGGGCCGCTGTTCCGCCGGCTGATGCCCGAGGTGCCGGCCGGGCACCCGGCGCTGGGGCTGATCACCCTCAACTTCGCCGCCAACGGCCTGGGCCTGGACAACGCCGCCACCCCCATCGGCCTCAAGGCCATGAAGGCCCTGCAGGAGCTCAACCCCAGCGCCACCGTGGCGAGCAACGCGCAGATCCTGTTCCTGGTGCTCAACGCCTCGTCCCTGACCCTGCTGCCAGTGTCGATCTTCATGTACCGCGCCCAGCAGGGCGCCAGCGACCCGACCCTGGTGTTCCTGCCCATCCTGCTGGCCACCACCGCCTCGTCCCTGGTGGGCTTGCTGAGCGTTGCCGTGATGCAGCGCCTGCGCCTGTGGGACCCGGTGGTGCTGGCCTACCTGGTGCCCGGCGCGCTGCTGCTGGGCGCCTTCATGGCGGTGCTCTCCGGGCTCTCTGCCACCGCCCTGGCGGCGCTGTCCTCGCTGCTGGGCAACCTGGTGCTGTTCGGGCTGATCCTGGTCTTCCTGCTCGCCGGGGCCCTGAAGAAGGTGCCGGTCTACGAAGCCTTCGTGGACGGCGCCAAGGAAGGCTTCGACGTGGCCAAGGGCCTGTTGCCCTATCTGGTGGCGATGCTCTGCGCCGTCGGCGTGCTGCGCGCCTCGGGCGCCCTGGAGTTCGGCCTGGACGGCATCCGCAGCCTGGTGGAATGGGCCGGCTGGGACACCCGCTTCGTCGACGCCCTGCCCACCGCGCTGGTCAAGCCGTTCTCCGGCAGCGCCGCGCGGGCCATGCTCATCGAGACCATGCAGAGCCAGGGAGTGGACAGCTTCCCCGCCCTGGTCGCCGCCACCGTGCAGGGCAGCACCGAGACCACCTTCTACGTGCTCGCCGTGTACTTCGGCGCCGTCGGCATCCAGCGCGCCCGCCACGCCGTGGGCTGCGCCCTGCTGGCGGACTTCGCCGGCGTGCTGGCCTCCATCGGCGTGTGCTACTGGTTCTTCGGCTGATCCCGGTTCCCCGGCGCTTCCCGGGCTGAAGCCCGGGCTACGGCGCTCCGCATCGAACCCGGCGCCCGGGCAATGATGGGCTTCGCACCGCTCAGCCCATCCTGCGTTTGCCGCCATGCCCGCTTCGTAGGGGGGATCGCGCTTCACCGATCCACCGTCATCATCGTGCCGAGTGCCGTCCGTAGGATGCGGTGAGCTCGGCGAACCGCATCGATCCCGGAGCCACCGTTCGTAGGGTGGGCTTCAGCCCACCGCCACGGCATCCCTCCGCCGCTGGGCCGTGGATCCGCTCAACGGGGCTTGGGCGGCAACGGGTCTTCGGTGACCTCGAAACGCAGGGTGCCGATCATCTGGCCGGCCTCGGTCACCACCCGCACCTGCCATTGGCCCACCGGGTTGGCGGGGAAGCGCTGCTTGTGGGTCCAGGCGCGGTAGCCGGCCTCGCGGCCGCCGTGGATGTCGAGGGCGATGCGGTCCACCTCGCGGCCCTCGAAGCGCCACACGTGGTAGATGCGCTCGTTCAGCCCGCGCGGGGCGTTGATCGCGGTGTAGGCGTAGAGGCCGTCGGCCCGCAGCTTGGCGGCGGAGATCTGCTCCACGCCCTGCCCCGGTGTGCGCTGGTTCATCTCCGGCGTCACCGCCACTTCGGTCAGCCACAGGGTGGCCGGCGGCACCATCACCCGGCCCAGCCAGCCGGCGGCGCCCAGGGCCAGGGTCAGCCCCACCAGGGCCAGGCCCCGGCGCAGGCTGCGCACGCGCATGGCGCTGCACAGGCTGAGGAACGACAGCAGCACGGCGATGCCCAGGGACCACTGGAAGCTCTGCGCCGTGGTCAGGTGCAGGATGATCGGCAGCGCCGTCAGCAGCACGGCGAACAGCGCCAGGGAGTGGTAGGCCAGGTACAGCCAGCGGCGCGGTGCCAGGGCGTTGTTGTAGACCGGGTCGGTGATGGAGAACAGCGCCGCCAGCCCCAGCACCCCGGTGAACAGGGCCTGGCCGCTGTTCCAGCTGGTGGTGATGAAGAAGAACGGCAGCACGAAGAAGAAGCTTTCCTGGTGGATCAGCTGGGTCAGGAAGCGCGTCAGCGCCGGCGGCAGCTCGATCTTCAGCCAGCGCTCGATGGCCCGGCGGAACAGGTTCTCCGCCAGCAGCCAGACCCAGCTCACCAGCATCAGCACCGCCACCACCTTGGCCAGGCGCGCACCACGGTCCACCAGGATGAAACTGCCCACCCCCGAGCAGAACCCGTACAGCGCCACCAGGCGCGGGTGGCGCTGGATGAAGGCGATGAGGGCGAACAGGCGGTCTTTCCAGAACGTCATGGCAGGGCGGCGTGGCAGGCGGGGGGGCGGAAGGATACTGCCGTCGGCCGCAGGCTGAGAAGCCGGGCCGACGGCCAGTTCAGCGCCGCAGGCGGCGGTGCAGCCACCAGCCGGCCAGGGCCAGCAGGGCGAGCAGCGCGGCCAGCAGCCAGGCCAGTTGCTCGTAGGTCAGCAGCGGTGCCTCGATGCGCAGGTAGCCCGGCTCGGCGAACAGCGCGCGGACGGTGCTGTCGACCTGCTCCGGGGTGACCTGGGCGAAAGCCTTGGCGGTGCTCTCGAAGCGCCCGTCCTGGTAGGTGCCGAGGGCGCCCCAGTAGTAGTCCGCCAGGGCCACGTCGCCCTGGGCGGCCCAGGCCTGACGGTCTACCGCCAGCCGGCGCAGGCGCTCGAAGCTGGTCCGGTCGACACCGTGCTCGCGCAGGCGCCGGGTGGTGTCCTGCAGCACCTGCACCGCTTCGTCGAGGTCCTCGCGCTCCAGGTCGGCGTTGAGGCTGGTGAAGCTCTGCCCGCCATAGGCGCGGCGGTCGGTCCAGGGGCCGTAGGAGAGGCCGCTGCGGATGCGCAGCTGCTGGTACAGCTCCCAGTCCAGGTAGTCCTGCAGCAGCTCCAGGGTGGCGTAGTCGGCCCCGTCCTCCAGCGGCTCGGGGAAGATCCAGTGCAGGGTGGCGCCATTGCCCACCAGCCCCTTGCGCAGGGTCAGGCGCGGCGCGGCCTCGGCGCTGATGGTGGGCAGCGCCGGGTGCTCGCGCACCTCCACCGGCGGCAGCTCGCCGTAGCGGCGGTCGAGGTAGGCGGGCAGGCGCGGGTCGAGGTCGCCGACCACGATCAGGGACATGTTGTTGGCGCCGTACCAGGTGTCACGCACATCCTGCAGGCGCTCCAGGGTCAGCCCCTCCACCGAGGGGCGCTCGGCGCACGCCAGGCCCAGCTCCACGGCGAGCTGCTCGTGGGCCTCGCGGCCCAGGGACTGGTGGTCCAGCAGGCGCTCCAGGTGCGAGTAGTGGCCGCCCCCCTCGCGCTGCACCACGCGCTTGGCGGCGGCGACGCGGCCTTCGTCCAGGGGCGTTTCGCGGAGGATCGCCAGCAGCAGGTCGAGGGCCTGGCGCTGGTTGCGTGCGGCCACTTCCAGCACGAAGGCGGTGTCGCTGTCGCTGGTGAAGGCGTTCCACTCGCCGCCCAGGGCCTGCATGCGCGCCTCCAGGTCGGCCTCGCCGTTGCCGGGCAGGCCACTGAAGAACAGGTGCTCCAGCAGGTGCGGCAGCTCTTTCTCGTCGCAGGCGAAGTCGTCGAAGCCGACCCCCACCACCAGGCGGATGGAGATGTGGCCCCGGTTCGGGGTGGGCTTGAGGATGACCTGCAGGCCGTTCTCCAGCAGGTAGCCCTCGACCTGGTCACGGTCGAAGGCGTGGGCCGGGGTGCCGAGCAGGAGCAGCAGGCAAAGCAGGTAGCGCATGGCGGGCGGGGACGGCGGCTGGCGGGAACGAAGCGCCGAGCATAGCGGATCGTCCGCCCCCGTGCCCGCCTACGACAGGCTGCGCCGCCCGCTCCAGAACTGCAGCGCCAGCTGCCGCAGGTTGACCGCCAGCCCCGCCACCTCGCCGGCGCTGTGGTGGCTGCACTGGCCGCTGGCGGCGTTCTGGTCGGCCGCCAGGCGGATGGCCTCCAGGCTGCGCTGGATCTCGTCGCCGGCGGCGCCCTGCTGCTCCACCGCGCTGGCGATCTGCAGGCTCATGTGGGTGATGGCCGCCACCTGCTGGTTGACCTGCTCCAGCGCCTGGCTGGCGCGCCGGGCCTGTTCCAGGCTGTCGCCGGCGCGTTCGCCGCTGCGGCGCATGGCCTGCATCGCCTGTTCGCTGCAGCTCTGCAGGGCGCTGATCATGCGGTGGATCTCGGCGGTGGACTGCTGGGTGCGCCCGGCCAGGGCCCGCACTTCGTCGGCCACCACGGCGAAGCCGCGCCCGGCCTCGCCGGCACGGGCCGACTCGATGGCGGCGTTGAGCGCCAGCAGGCTGGTCTGCTCGGCCACGCCCCGGATCACGTCGAGCACCTGGCCGATCTCGCCGCTGCGGGCCTGCAGGGTTTCCACCACCCAGCCGGCCTCGCGCACCTCGCGGTCCAGTTCGGCGATCCGCTCGCAGGTGGCCTGCACTTCCTCGCGGCCCAGGCGGGCGGCGTCGTCGGTGCGATCGGCGGCGCTGGCGCTGTGCTGGGCGCTGCGTGCCACCTCCTGCACGCTGCTGGCCATCTGGCTCATGGCGCCGGCCACCTGGTCGGTCTCCTCCAGCTGGCGCTGGCTGCCGGCGCTGCCCCGGCTGACCGCCTCGGCCAGGCGCTCGGCGTGCTCGGCCAGCAGGTGGGAGGATTCGGCGATGCGCCCCACCAGGGCGCCGGCTTCGGTCTCCAGCATCTGCAGGCACAGCGCCAGGCGGCCGAATTCGTCGTGGCGCTGGCAGTACACCGCCTGGCTCAGGGGGTTGTCGGCGATGGCGCCGGCCCGCGCCAGCAGGGCATCCAGCGGGCGCAGCTGCCAGCGCAGCCAGGCGCCGGCGGTGAGCACCGCCACCAGCAGCGAGGGCAGCGCGGCCCACTCGCCCTCGGGGGCCAGCACGGCGTGGGTCAGCAACCCGAGCACGCCACCCAGCAACGGGCCGCCCAGCAGGCGCAGGTGCAATGGCAGGGGCGGCGGGCGCAGCGGGCGCCCGCTGGACAGCTCGGCATAGAGCCGCTCGGCCCGGGCCACCTGCTCGCGGGTGGGGCGGGTGCGCACCGACTGGTACTCCACCACCTGGCCTTCGCGCACCACCGGGGTGACGAAGGCGCTGACCCAGTAGTGGTCGCCGTTCTTGCAGCGGTTCTTCACCAGGCCCATCCAATTGCGGCCGGCCTTGAGGGTCTGCCACAGGTGCTCGAAGGCCGCCGGCGGCATGTCCGGGTGGCGCACCATGTTGTGGCTGCGGCCCAGCAGCTCCTCGCGGGTGAAGCCGCTGATGTCGATGAAGTCCTGGTTGACGTGGGTGATCACGCCCTTCAGGTCGGTGGTGGAGAGGATGTTGGCGTCGGCGGGGAAGTCCACCGCGCGTCCGGTGACGGGCAGGTTGCGCTTCATCGCTGGGCCCCCTCGAAGGTGCGGCTGGGCTGGCCGTGCAGGCAGGCGAGGCTGTCCTCGCCGTCCAGCAGGCGCTGCAGATGGTCCGGGGCGCGCGGCTGGCTGAACCAGAAGCCCTGGGCGTAGTGGCAGTCCTCGTCGAGGAGGAAGTCCAGCTGGGCCGGGCTCTCCACGCCTTCGGCGATCACTTCCAGGCCGAGGCTGGCACCCAGGCCGATGATGGCGCGGGAGATGGTGCGCAGCTCGGCGTCGTCGGGCACGCCGGCGATGAAGCTGCGGTCCACCTTGAGGATGTGCAGGGGGAAGCGCTTGAGGTAGCCGAGGGACGAGTAGCCGGTGCCGAAGTCGTCCAATGCCAGGCGCACGCCCTGGCAGGCCAGCTCGCGCAGGCAGGCGAGGGTGTCGGCGCCATCCTGCATCAGCAGGCTCTCGGTGATCTCCAGCACCAGGCTGGCCGGGTCCAGCCCGGTCTCGGCGAGGATCGCCCGCAGCCGCTGGGCGAAGCCCGGCTGGTGCAGCTGGCGGCTGGAGAGGTTGACCGAGCAGCGCAGGTCGGCCTGGCCGGCCCGTTGCCAGGCGCGGGTCTGGCGGCAGGCCTCGCGCAGCACCCAGTCGCCTACGGCGAGGATCTCGCCGGACTCCTCCAGGGCCGGGATGAAGCGCGCCGGGGACACCAGGGCATCGCCCTGGCGCCAGCGCAGCAGGGCCTCCACCGCCACCAGGCGCGGCTGGCCCTGGTCGACCCGGCAGATGGGCTGGTAGTGGAGGAAGAACTCCTGCCGCGCCAGGGCCTGGGCCAGGGCGCTTTCCAGCTCCAGGCGCTGCTTGGCGGCGGTCTGCAGGTCCTGGCTGAAGCGGGCGATCTGCGCCTTGCCGGATTCCTTGGCGCGGTACAGCGCCAGGTCCGCCGCCTGCAGCGCGTCGATGGTCTGGCCTTCGGCCTGCAGGGCGGTGAAGCCGATGCTGGCGCTGACCACCAGGGTGCGGTCGTCCAGGTGCAGGGGCTGGTGCAGGCTTTCCAGCATGCGCTTGGCCACCTGCTCGGCATCGCCCAGGTGGGCCAGGTCGTCCAGCAGCACGACGAACTCGTCGCCGCCGAAGCGCGCCAGGTGGTCGCCGGGGCGCAGGCAGCGCTTGAGGCGCTGGGCCACCTCCACCAGCACGCGGTCGCCCACGGCGTGGCCGAGGCTGTCGTTGATCAGCTTGAAGCGGTCCAGGTCGATGAACAGCAGCGCCGCCTGCCGTGCGCCGGGCTTGAGCTGGCGCTGCAGGGCCTGTTGCAGCAGCTCGTCCAGGCGCAGGCGGTTGGCCAGGCCGGTGAGCGGGTCGTGGCGGGCGGCATGGCTGAGCTGGTGCTCGGTGGCCTTGCGCTGGCTGATGTCGCTCTGGGAGCCGGCCATGCGCTGCCCTTCGGCGACGCCGCGCACCTGCACCCAGAGGTAGCCGCCGGTCTGCTGGCGGATGCGGTACTCGTGGCTGAGCCAGGGCGCGTCGCCACGCAGGTGGGCGTCGATGGCCTGGCGCAGGGCTGGCAGGTCGTCGGGGTGGACGCGGGCGAACCAGGCGGCGCTGGTCTCGCCGAGGGCGTCCCGGGGCAGGCCGAGCATGCTCGCCCAGCGCTCGGAGACGTAGAGCCGGTCGTGGGCCAGGTCCCAGTCCCAGATGCCGTCGTGGGCACCGCGCAGGGCGCGGGCGAAGCGCGCCTCGCTGTCTTCCAGGGCCTGGCGCTGGGCGGCGCTGTAGGTGTCCACCGCCAGGGAGATGTCGAAGAACACCACCTTCAGCAGGCTGCCCAGGGTGCGGGTGGCGTCGCTGTCGCCCAGCAGGCTTTCGACCATCTGCGCCAGGTACAGGCGGTAGGCGCCCAGGTACCACTTCAGGTCCACGCCGACGTGCTGGTGCACCAGCCCCACGCGCAGCCGGTTGAGCACGTAGTCCGTGTCGTAGGGGCCGCTCCACAGGCGCTTGTAGTAGTCCAGCTGGCTGGCCTTGAGCCGGGCCAGGGTGGTCGGGTTGCGCAGGATGCTGGCCAGCGGCGGGAACGCCTCCAGGTGCGCATAGAGGTGCTCGACGAAGGCCAGGTGGACGGCCTCCATGGCGTCGGCATGGCGGTTCAGGCGCTCCGCGTCCAGGGCCTGCCAGTCCAGGTAGCGGCAGCGCTGGTCGATCTCGCGGTTGCTCAGGCCGATGCGTGCGCGCAGGCCTTCCAGTTGTCCTTTCAGCTCCATAGCGTCTCCCATGGATCACGGGCAATAAAAAAGGCGCCACGGGAGGCCGTTCCAATTGGAACGGCCTCCCGTGGCGCCTTGTCTTGCAGGCCCTTCGTCCTGCCCGGCAAAGCCGGCCCCCGCTGCCTGCGGGGCCTTCGCAGCGCTGGGTTTTACACCAGCGGGGCGGGGTGCGACAACTCTTCCCGCGCCTCTTCCAGGCGCCGACGCAAGTGCCCGAGTTCACGGGATTTGAAGGCATGGCGGGTGCGTTCGAGCACCGCGATGGCCTCGTCCAGCAACAGGCGCAAACGGATCGCGTCGCTCAAGGACGCGTCATTGAGCCAGCGGCAAAGTGGAGCGCGGGAGCAGTCGGCGGCGTCCTCGACGACCTCGCAGACAATGCCCATGGCCGGCAGCATGTCGCGCAGCAGGCAGGCCAGCGCGGGGTCGTTGATGGCGACGAGCGGTGGTTCGGAGCGGTCCATGGGCAGGGGCTTCAGGCTGATGGCAAAAGGCTACGCACTCTAGGCAGCGGCCCCTGGTCGAATATTGACCCGCGTCAGTCTGTCGCGATTCGCCATGACCGCTGGCCGGACCGGTCACTGCCGGCGGCCACGGGGGGCAGGTAGAGTGCCTGGCACAACGACAATGACAGGCGCCCTGCATGAACTACGACGCGAACCAGCAACTGGTGCTCGGCCTGGTGCTGGCGGTGATGATCTTCGGCGTGTCCCTGGAGCTGCGCACCGCCCAGTTCCTCGCCGTGCTCCGGCAACCGCAGCCGGTGCTGGCGGGCATGCTCGGGCAGTGCCTGATCCTGCCCTGGGCGACCCTCGGGGTGACGCTGCTGGTGGACCTGCACCCGGGCCTGGAGCTGGGCCTGCTGCTGGTGGCCTGCTGCCCCGGCGGCAACCTGTCCAACGTGATGACCCACCTGGCGCGGGGCAACACCGCGCTGTCGATGAGCATGACCGCGCTGTCCAGCCTGCTGGCGCTGGTGCTGCTGCCGTTCAACTTCGCCCTCACCAGCAGCCTCAACCCCGAGGGCGCGGCCTACCTGGCCGGGCGCCTGGATGCCCTGGCGATGGACCGCGGCGGCCTGCTGGTGAGCGTGTTGCTGCTGCTCGGCCTGCCCCTGGCGCTGGGCATGCTGGTGGGCAATTTGTGGCCGCGCTGGGCGACCCGGGCGATGCCCTGGTTCAAGCGCTTCGCGCTGCTGGCCTTCGTGGTTTTCGTGGCCGGCGCGGTGGCCGGCAACTGGCGGCTGTTCGTCGACAACCTCGGGCTGGTGTTCTTCATCGTGGTGCTGCACAACGCCAGCGCCATCGTGCTCGGCTGGCTGATGGCGGTGCTGGCCCGCCAGCACGGCGCCAACCGCCGGGCCATGGTGATCGAGATCAGCATGCACAACTCCGGACTGGCGCTGGGGCTGATCTTCGCCCAGTTCGGCGGTGAGCCGAACATGGCCCTGGTGGCGGCCTTCTGGGGCACCTGGCACCTGGTCAGCGGCCTGCTGCTGGTGGCGTACTGGCGCAACCGCCCGTTGCCCGAGGAGGTGCCGGCATGCGCGTCCTGATCACCGGCGGCGCCGGCTTCATCGGCCGGCAACTGGTGGAGGCCCTGGCCGCGCGCCACCCGGACTGGCCGCTGCTGGCCACCGACGTCCGCGAGTGGCCGGCACCCGAGGGCGTGGCCCGGGCCTGGCTCGACGTCAGCCAGGCCCGGGCGGTGCATGACTGCATCCGCGCCTGGCGCCCGGACGCCATCGTCCACCTGGCCTCAGTGGTGACGCCGCCGCCGGGCATGGACGAGGCCACCCTGCACGCCATCGACGTGGGCGGCACCCGCGCGGTGCTGGACGCCGCCATCGCGGCGGGCGTCGGGCAACTGGTGGTGACCAGCTCCGGCGCCGCCTACGGCTACCACCCCGACAACGCCGAGTGGATCGACGAGGACCAGCCCCTGCGCGGTCACGACGCCTTCGCCTACGCCCGCCACAAGCGCGAGGTGGAGCGGCTGCTGGCCGAGGCGCGCCGGGCGCATCCGCAGCTGCGCCAGCTGGTGCTGCGCCCCGGCACCATCCTCGGCCGGCAGGTGGACAACCAGATCACCGCGCTGTTCGAGAAGCCCAGCGTGCTCGGCGTGCGCGGGCACGACAGCCGCTTCGTGTTCATCTGGGACGAGGACGTGGTGGACATCCTCGTCCAGGGCCTGGAGCGCGGCAGCACCGGGCTCTACAACCTCGCCGGGGATGGCGCGCTGTCCCTGGCGGAGATCGCCGGGCTGCTGGGCAAGCCCTACCGGCCGCTGCCGGCGGGGCTGATCCGCCTGGTGCTGGGGCTACTGCGGCCGCTGCGGCTGACCCGCTATGGGCCGGAGCAGCTGGACTTCCTGCGCTATCGGCCGGTGCTGGACAACCGGCGGCTGAAGGCAGTGTTCGGCTATGTGCCGAGGTACAGCAGCCGCGAGGCGTTCCTGGCCTTTCTCGCTGCCCGGGGCGGGCGCCGCTAGCGCCGCCCCGGCTACGCCTTTGCCGCCTGGCGCCGGGCCTGGCGGTATTCGCCGGGGGTCATCCCGGTCCACTGGCGGAAGGCGCGGAAGAACACGCTGGGCTCGGAGTAGCCGAGCAGCAGGGCGATTTCGGCGATGGGCAGGTCGGCGTCCTGCAGGTGCCGCTCGGCCAGTTGCCGGCGGGTGTCGATCAACAGGTGCTGGTAGCTGCTGCCTTCTTCAGCGAGACGACGCTGCAGGGTGCGTTCGCTGAGGCCGAGGGCGCTGGCCAGGGCGGCGCGGTCGGGTTCGCCATGGGCCAGCTGGGCACCCAGCAGGGCCACCACCCGCGCCCGCAGGCCTTCGCTGGGCAGGCGTGCCAGCAGGGCTTCGGCGTGCTGGCGCAGCACCGCCTGCAAGGGCGGGTTGGCCTGCTTGAGCGGGGCCTGGCGCAGGCTCAAGGGCAGCACCAGGGCGTAGTCGGCGGCGTCGAAGACCAGGGGGCAGCCGAAGCAGGCCTGGTAGGGCGCCAGGTCGGCCGGGGCCGGGTGCTGGAAGGTGGCGCGCAGCAGGCGCAGGTCGTCCAGCAGCGGGCGCATCAGCCCCACCCAGAAGGCCATCAGCGCCAGCACCCGTGGGCGGGTGGCGGGCGCGTGGGGGTCGAGGGGGCGGTAGAGGGTCCAGAGCTCGTCGCCCCGGGCGTCCACCACCAGGGTGCCGCCCTCGCCCACCAGGCGCTGGTAGCGCAGTTCCGCTTCCAGGGCCTCGCCCAGGGTCGGGCTGCTCTGCAGCAGGTAGCCGAGCACGCTGAACTGCCCGGGGGCCAGGGCGCGGCCCAGGGCCAGGCCGGGTTCGGGGGCGTCGAGGTGACGGGCGATGCTGTGCCAGAGGGCTTCCTGCCGGGTGAAGGGGATGCGCGCGTCGGGGTCGTTGAGGTCGGCTTCGGCCAGGCCGCTGTCCTGCAATAGCGTGGCCCTGGGCAGGCCCAGGGCCACGGCGGCGTGCAGCACGGCCTGGGTCAGGCTGGCGCTGACCGAGGCGTGTCCGGAGGGGCTGGCAGGCGGGCTCATGGGCAGGATTCTGCCCAAGGCCGCGTCTGTCGGAAAGCGCTGTCAGCGGTGCGAGGTGATCTCCGGCGGGTAGGCCACTTCGACGTCGCGCTGCGGGTCGATGTCGTCTTCGTCCCGGGCGCTGAGCGGGGCCTCGGGGTTGTCCAGCACGGCGTAGGAAATGGCGCAGAACAGCGAGTTGAGGCGCTTCATGTCGCTGATCAGGCCCAGGTGCAGGGCGCTGGTCTCCATGCTTTCCACCACCTGCTGGTGCAGCCGCTCCAGGTGCGCATGGGACAGCCGTCGCACCAGCACGCGGAAGCGCTGCTTGGCGCGGCGCAGGCGCTTGGCGTTCTCCTGGTCGCCGTTGAGGAACACCGAGAGGCTCAGGCGCAGGTTGTCCACCAGTTGCTGGTGCAGGTCGCCGATGTCGGCCAGGCCGGCGTCGGAGAAGGAGCGCTGCTGGGCGGTCTTCTTGTGCTGCACGTCGCCGAGCATGCGCTCGATCAGGTCGCCGGCCTGCTCCAGGTTGATGGTCAGCTCGATGATCTCGGCCCAGCGCCGGCTGTCGCGCTCGCTGAGGTCCTCGCGGGGCATGCGCGCCAGGTAGAGCTTGATGGCGGTGTAGAGGGCGTCGATGTCGTCGTCCAGGCGGTGGATCTCGCGGCCCAGGCTGGGGTCGGCACCGCGCATCAGCGCTAGCAGGTGGTTGAGCATCTGCTCGACGATGTCCCCCAGGCGCAGGGTCTCGCGCACGGCGTTGGCCAGGGCCAGGCTCGGCGTGTCCAGGGCGGTGGGGTCCAGGTGGCGCGGCCTCGCGACGTCGGTGGGCTGCTCGCGGTCAGGCAGCAGCCAGTCGCAGAAGCGCGCCATGTAGGGCGTCAGCGGCAGGAACAGCAGGCAGCGCACGCTGTTGTAGAGCACGTGGAAGGCGATCACCAGTTCGGCGGTGGAGAACGGCCAGGTGTCCAGCCAATTGGCCAGCGGGCCCACCAGCGGCAGCACCAGCAGGGTGCCGGCGAGCTTGAACAGCAGGCTGCCCAGGGCCACCCGGCGGCCGGCGGCGTTCTGCGAGGTGGCGCTGATCATCGCCAGGATGCCGCTGCCGACGTTGGCGCCGATCACCAGGCACAGCGCCACCTTGAGCGGGATCACCTTGGCCGCCGCCAGGGTGGCGCTGAGCAGCACCGCCGCCAGGCTGGAGTAGGTGATCATGGCGAACAGCGCGCCGGTGAGGGCGTCGAGCATCACGTCGCCGGTCAGCGAGGAGAACAGCACCTTCACCCCCTTGGCGGTGGTGATGGGCTCGGCAGCGGCGACGATCAGCTGCAGCGCGAGGATGATCAGCCCCAGGCCTATGGCCACCCGGCCCATCTGGCCGAGGCGGGTCTGCTTGCGCGAGAGGAACAGGATCACCCCGAAGAAGATCAGCAGCGGCGACAGCCACGACAGGTCGAAGGTCAGCACCCGCGCCATCAGCGCCGTGCCGACGTCGGCGCCGAGCATGATCGCCAGCCCCGAGGACAGCCCCATCAGCCCCTGGGCGACGAAGGATGTGACCAGCAGCGCGGTGGCGTTGCTGCTCTGCACCAGCGCGGTGACGCCGATGCCGGCGGCGAAGGCCAGCGGGGTGCGGCGCATGGCGTGGCCGAGCAGGCGCCGCAGGTCGCTGCCGTAGACCCGGAGGATGCCGGTCCGCACGATGTGGGTCCCCCAGACCAGCAGGGCCACGGCGGAAAGCAGGTTGAGCAAGGTGAGCATCGGACCCCTCCTTCAAGAAGCCGGTCGCGCGCCGCCCCAATTGCCGGGCGGAGATCGCGACACGTTCCCGGGGCCCTGGCTGCCGCCATTCCCTGGCAGGTCCAGGCCCCCACAGACGAGGGCGCCGCGTGGCGGCGCCGTGACATCAGACTGTCACGCGATTGTCATGTTCCGAGGCGCATCGGGCCAGCCCCGCGCTGCGCGCATCCACCTCCCTGTAAGCCAGTTAAGTCGGCAATTCCTGTCCGCGCGCGGCGTCGCCCCCAATCGGGTCAACTGATACCCTGTGCGCTCCCGATCGACGCGGCCCGCCCATGCTCAACCTCTACCACGCCAACGACCTGGAAAGCCTCGGCGAGCTGGCCTGCGCCCTGCTCGCCCAGCCGCTGGCGGACCCGCTGGCCCCGGCCAAGGTGGTGGTACCGAGCCAGGGCATGGGCCGCTGGCTGACCCTGCAACTGGCCCGCGCCCAGGGCATCGCCATGCAGCTCGACGTGCAGCTGCCGGCGCGCTTCGTCTGGGACCTCACCCGCCAGGTGCTGGGCGAACTGCCGCCGCAGTCGGCCTTCAACCCCACCACCCTGACCTGGCGCCTCTACGACTGGCTCTGCGAGCCCGCGCACCTGGAGCAGGCACCACGCTTGGCGCAGTACCTGGAGGGCGGGGACGAGCGCCGTCGCCTGACCCTGGCCGCACGCATCGCCGACGTCTTCGACCAGTACCTGCTCTATCGCGACGACTGGCTGGCCGCCTGGGAGCGCGGCGAGCTGCTCGGGCTCGGCCCCGACGAAGCCTGGCAGGCGCTGCTCTGGCAGGCCCTCACCGTCGACGGCCATCCCCACCGCGCGCGCCTGCTGGGCGACCTGCTGGCGCGGCTGCACGACCCGGCGCCCCTGGCCGGGCTGCCCGAGCGCCTGGTGGTGTTCGGCATCAGCAGCCTGCCGCCGCACCACATGCGCGTGCTGGAAGGGCTGGCGCGGCACTGCGAGGTCATCCTCTTCGCCCTCAACCCCTGCCGCGAAGCCTGGGGCGACATCCGCGACATCCGTGAGCTGGCCGCCCTGCCGGAGCCGGGCATCGACGACTGGTACCTGGACGTCGGCCACCCGCTGCTGGCCAGCCTGGGTAAGCAGGGGCGCGACTTCTTCGACGCCCTGTTCACCCTCGGCGGGCAGGACTTCGGCATCTACGCCGAGGACGACGGCCTGGACGACAGCAGCCTGCTGCGCGCCATCCAGAACGACATCCTGCGGCTGCGCACCCGCCACGCCGACGAGCGCCTGGCGCTGCGCCCGGACGACCGCTCGCTGGAGGTGCACGTCTGCCACTCGCCGCTGCGGGAAGTGGAGGTGCTGCACGACCAGCTGCTGGCCCGCTTCGCCGCCGACCCCGGGCTGACCCCCGACCAGGTGGTGGTGCTGACCCCCAACATCGAGCGCTACGCCCCCTACATCGAAGCGGTGTTCGCCCCCCGCGAGGGCGTGCCGCGCATCCCCTACAGCCTGGCCGACCGCAGCCTGCGCGCCGAGCTGCCGCTGGTGGAGGCCTTCCTCGCCCTGCTGGAGCTGCCCCAGAGCCGCTTCGCCGCCGAGGAACTGCTGGCCTGGCTGGAGCTGCCGGCCCTGGCGGCCCGCGCCGGCATCGACGCCGATGACCTGCCGCTGATCCGCGACTGGCTGCGCGAAGCCGGCGTGCGCTGGGGCCGTGATGCCCGCCACCGGGTGCGCCTGGGCCTGCCCGAGGACGACGCCTTCAGCTGGCGCCAGGGCCTGGAGCGCCTGGTGCTGGGCTTCGCTGCGCCGCCCCGGCTGGCCGGCGAGGCCCCGCCGCTGCTGGGGGACAGCTGGCCGCTGGATGCCCTCGAAGGCGCCCGCGCGCAACTGCTCGGCCGCCTGGCCGGCTTCATCCAGCGCCTTGGCGTGCTCGCCGACGACCTGGCCCGGCCGCGCCCGCTGGCGGACTGGGCCGAGACCCTGCAGGGGCTGATCGACCAGCTGTTCGACGAACGCGAGGCCGGCGAGACCCTGCTGCTGCTGTCCCAGGCCTGCGGCGAGCTGCGCAAGCAGGGCGAGGCCGCGCTGATCACCCGCCCGGTGGAGCTGGCCCTGGTGCGCCAGCAACTGGTGGCCGCGCTGGATGCCGGCGGCGGCGCCTCGGGCTTCCTCACCGGCGCCGTGACCTTCTGCACCATGGTGCCCATGCGCAGCCTGCCGTTCCGCCTGGTGTGCCTGCTCGGCCTGGACGACGGCGCCTTCCCCCGGCGCACCCCCGCCGCCGGCTTCGACCTGATCACCCGCCGGCCGCGCCGGGGCGACCGCGCCCGGCGCCTGGACGACCGCTACCTGCTGCTGGAAACCCTGCAGTCGGCCCGCGATGGCCTCTACATCAGCTACGTCGGCCGCGACCCGCGGGACAACGCCTCGCTGCCGCCCTCGGTGCTGGTCAGCGAGCTGCT
This sequence comes from Metapseudomonas otitidis, assembly GCF_011397855.1. Taxonomy (NCBI): domain Bacteria; kingdom Pseudomonadati; phylum Pseudomonadota; class Gammaproteobacteria; order Pseudomonadales; family Pseudomonadaceae; genus Metapseudomonas; species Metapseudomonas otitidis. The sequence goes on from NZ_AP022642.1 coordinate 127,393, forward strand.
GGAAACCGTCGACCTCACCGCCCACGCCGACGGCGCCCCCGCCAGCCAGCGGGTGCTGGTCAATCACCCGCTGCAGCCCTTCGCCCCCGGCAACTTCGCTGGCGGCGTCCACCGTGGCTATGCCGCCCCCTGGTTCCGCGCCGCCCAGCGCCTGGCTGGCGAACCGCAGCCGGCCGCCGCGCCCTTCGCCGAGCCGTTGCCGGCGCCCGACGCCGACTGGCTGACCCTGGAACCCTCGATGCTGGTGCAGTGCTTCCGCCACCCGGCGCGCTTCCTGCTGGAGCAGCGCCTCGGCTTGCACCTGGCCGAGCCCGAGGAGGCCCTCGCCAGCGACGAACCCTTCGCCCTCGAAGGCCCCGCCTGGCGCGGCCTGCGCCAGCTCGCCCTGGACGCCGTCGAGCGCGGCTGGTCCGAGGCCGACGAGCGCCGCATCGCCCGCGCCGCCGGCTGGCTGCCCAGCGGCGAGCTCGGCCACGCCCTGTGGGGCCAACTGCGCGGCCCGGTGCGTGCCTTCGCCCCCCGGCTGTTCGAAGCCCGTCCGGAGAGCGCGCCGCAACCGCTGCTGGTGGACCTGGAACTGGCCGGTGTGCGCATCCACGGCTGGCTCGACGGGGTGACCGAAGACGGCCTGTTCGGCTGGCGCCTGAACCGCCTCGGCGAATGGGAGCTGGCGCCCTTCTGGCTGCGCCACCTGCTGCTGAACATCGCCGCGCCCCCCGGTATCGCCCGGGAGAGCCGCCTGCTGTCGCCGGCCGGAGACTGGCAGGCCGGCCCCCTGGCCAACGCCCGGCAATTGCTGGAGCCCTGGCTGGTGGCCTACCGCGAGGCCCTCTGCACCCCGCTGCCGCTGATCACCAAGGCCAGCCACGGCTTCGCCCACGGCCTGCGCAAGCCCGGCCGCAAGGAGCCCCTGGAGGCGGCCCGCAGCAAGGCCCGCCTGGCCTGGGAAGGCCTCGACTTCGGCCCCCGTGGCGAATCCCAGGACCCCTGGTACGCCCTCGCCTTCCGCGACCGCGACCCCCTGGACGCACGCTTCGAAACCCTCGCCGAGACCCTGCTCGGCCCGGCCCTGGACGCCCTGGCCGATGATGGCGAGGAGGACGCATGAGCCTCGACCTGCTCGACTCCCCCTTCGACGGCCGCAGCCTGATCGAGGCCAGCGCCGGCACCGGCAAGACCTGGACCCTGACCGCGCTCTACGCCCGCCTGCTGCTGGAGCGCCAGCTCGGCGTCGGGCAGATCCTGGTGGTCACCTACACCACCGCCGCCACCGCCGAGCTGCGCGAGCGCATCCGCGCGCGCCTGGCGGCGCTGCTGGCCATGTACGAGGGCGCCCCGGCGCCGGACCCGGTGCTGGCCGGGCTGCATGCCCGCTACCCGGGCGAGGACGCCCACCGCCGCCTGCTGCTGGCGGTGCACGGTTTCGACGAGGCGGCCATCTTCACCATCCACGGCTTCTGCCAGCGCGCCCTGCAGGACGCGGCCTTCGAGGCCGGCGGGGATTTCGACAGCGAACTGGCGGCCGACGACCGCGATGTGCTGGACGCCCTGCTCGCCGACCTCTGGCGTGCCGAACTGGCCGCCGCCGAGCCGGCCTGGGCGCGCTTCCTGGCGCAGAAGCGACTGACCCCGGCCAGCCTGCGCCAGCGCCTGCGCGGGCACCTGGGCAAGCCCTACCTGCGCATCGAGCCCCGTGACGCCGCCCCGGGCGACCTGGCCCCGGCCTGCGACGCCTGGGAACACGCCCGCAGCCTGTGGCTGCGCGACGCGACCAGCTGCCTGGCCGAGCTGGCGGCCTTCGACGGGCTCAACAAGCGCAGCTACGACGCGGCCAAGTTCGCCCTCTGGCACAGCGAACTGGACGCCTACTTCGCCGATCCGGCGGCGCTCTTCGCCCCGCCGGCAGGCCTGGAGAAGCTCGCCCGCGAGGCGCTGGCCAAGGGCTGCAAGAAGGGTTTCGACCTGCCGGATTACCCGCTCTGCTCGGCCCTGCAAGGCCTGGTGGACGCGCTGGAGGCGGCCAAGCCGGCCGGCGAGGCACGGCTGATCGCCCTGCAGGTGCGCCTGCTCGACACCCTCAATCGCGAGCTGCCCCAGCGCAAGGCGGCCCAGCGCCTGCTGGCCTTCGACGACCTGCTCAACCGCCTCGACGAGGCGCTGCAGGGCGAGGCCGGCGACGCCCTGGCCGCCGCCCTGCGCGAGCGCTACCCGGTGGCGCTGATCGACGAATTCCAGGACACCGACCCGGTGCAGTACGCCATCTTCCGCCGCGTCTACCCGGGCGGCGAAGCCGGGGGCGACCTGTGCTTCGTCGGTGACCCCAAGCAGGCCATCTACGCCTTCCGTGGCGCGGACCTGGCCACCTACCTCAAGGCCCGCGACGAGGCCGCCCGGCAGTACAGCCTGGCCACCAACCACCGCTCCGTGCCACGCCTGATCGCCGCGCTGAACCGGGTCTTCGACCGCCCCCGCCCGTTCGCTGAGCCGGGGCTGGACTACCCGCCGGTGGGCGCCAGCGACAAGCCGCGCCCGCAGCTGGTGCTGCCCGAGGGCGGTGCCCCGCTGGAACTGGTGTGGCTGGGGGACGAGCCCCTCGGCAAGGGCGAGGCCGGCCGCGCGGTGGCCATCGACACCGCCCGCCGCATCGCCGCTTTGCTGGCCGCCAGCGCCGCCGGCCAGGCCTACTTCGAGGCCGACGGCGTGCGCACCCCGCTGCGCGGCGGCGACTTCGCCGTGCTGGTGGCCAGCCACCGCCAGGCCGGCGACGTGGCCGCCGAGCTGGCCACCCGTGGCGTGCCCAGCGTGCGCCGTGGCCGCGACAGCGTCTGGCACAGCGAAGAGGCCGCCGAACTGGCCGCCGTGCTCGCCGCCTACGCCGAGCCGGGGCGCGAGGGCGTGCTGCGCTATGCCCTCTCCACCCGGCTGCTGGGCCGCGACGCCCAGGCCCTGGCCCGCTGCCAGGACGACGAGCACGCCTGGGACGAGGAACGCGAACGCGCCGAGCGCTACCACCAGCTGTGGCAGCAGCACGGCTTCATGCGCGCCTTCCGCGCCTGGCTCGATGAGCAGGCGGTGGCCGAGCGGCTGATCGCCCTGCCCGACGGTGAGCGGCGCCTGACCAACCTGCTGCACCTGGCCGAACTGCTGCAGGCCGAGAGCCTGTTGCGCCCCGGCCTGGAGCCGCTGCTGGCCTGGTTCATCGCCCAGTGCCAGGCCGAGAGCCACGGCGACGACGCCCTGCTGCGCCTGGAAAGCGATGCCGAGCGGGTGCAGATCGTCACCGTGCACACCTCCAAGGGCCTGGAATACCCGCTGGTGTTCTGCCCCTACCTGTGGGACGGCGCGCTGCTGCGCCGGGACGAAGACATCACCTGCCACGCCGAGGACGGCACCCCGCTACTGGACCTGGGCGGCCCCGAGCTGGAGGCCCACCGCGAGCGCGCCCGCCGCGAGCGCTTCGCCGAACGCCTGCGCCTGGCCTACGTGGCCCTCACCCGCCCCCGCGACCGCCTCTGGCTGCACTGGGGCCCGGTGGCGGTGCCCAAGCCGAAGAAGGACGGCGGCCTGCCCGATGACGGGCTGCACACCAGCGCCCTGGCCTGGCTGCTGCACGGCCGCACCCTGCCCGGCGACGCGCCCCTGGACGAACTGGCCGGCCACCTGGCGGCCCTGGAAGGCCCCGGCCTGCGCCAGGAGCTGGAGGCCCTGGCCGCCGACAGCGCGGGCGACATCGCCGTGGTGCCCCTGCGCGAGGCCGAGGCCAGCGCCCAGGGCGAGCACCGCGCCCCGCCGCCGACGGCCCTGGCACAGCTGCAGCGCACCCTGCACAGCGCCTGGCGGGTCGGCAGCTTCTCCGGCCTGGCGGCCGGCATGCACATGGAGGCGCCGGACCGCGACGCCTTCTTCGTGCCGCCGGCCACCGACCCGGGCAGCGGCTTCCACGCCTTCCCGCGCGGCGCCCGGGCCGGCACCTGCCTGCACGCCATCCTCGAGGACTGGGTGCGCGGCGAGGGCGAGCTGGCCGCGCTGGTGGACACCCACCTCAAGGGCCACGGCCTGCCGCTGGAATGGGCCGAGACCGCGACCCTGCACCTGCGCCAGGTGCTGGACACCGGCCTCGACGGCGCCGGCCTGACCCTGGCCGGGCTCGACCCGGCGCGGCGCCTGCCGGAACTGGGCTTCACCTTCCCGGTGCGTCAGCTCGACCTGCACGGCCTGCGCGCGGTGCTGGCGGACCCGGCCCACGGCCTGCCGGCGCCCATGCGCGCGGCGGCCGAGCGCCTGGAGTTCGACACCCTCAACGGCTTCATGAAGGGCTTCATCGACCTCACCTTCGAACACCGGGGGCGCTGGTACATCGCCGACTACAAGTCCAACTGGCTGGGGCCCGACGCCAGCTACTACGGCGGCGAACGCCTGGAGCAGGCCATCGCCGCCGAGCACTACCACCTGCAGTACCTGATCTACCTGGTGGCGCTGCGGCGCTTCCTGCGCCAGCGCCTGGACGGCTTCGGCCCGGACGGGCTGGGCGGCGCCTACTACCTGTTCCTGCGCGGCATGCCCGACGCCGGGGTGTACTTCCACCGCCCGGACGACGCGCTGCTGGACGCGCTGGACCGGCTGTTCGAGGAGGGCCACCCGTGACGCTTGCCGACCTGCCCCTGGGTCCGCTGGAGCGCTTCTTCGCCGACAGCCTGCTGCACCTGGAGCCCGACGCGCCGCTGCCGGTACTGGTGGCCGGGGTGCTCTGCTGCCAGGCCCTGGCGGCGGGCGACGTGTGCCTGCCCCTGGCGCGCCTGGCCGGCCAGCGGGTGTTCGACGAGGGCATCGAGGGCTTCGACCTGCCGCCCCTGGACACCTGGCGGGCACAGCTGGCGGCCTCGCCGCTGGTGGCCACGGCCGGCGGTTACGCGCCGCTGACCCTGGACGGCGACCGCCTCTACCTCAGCCGCTACCACGCCTACGAGGCGCGCCTGGCCGAGGCCCTGCTGGGGTTGGCCACGGCCCGCCCGCCGGTGGACGAGGCGCAGCTGGGCGAGTCCCTGGCGCGGTTGTTCGCCCGCAACACCCAGTCGCCGGACTGGCAGCGGCTGGCCGCTGCCCAGGCGGTGCGGCGCAACCTGGCGGTGATCTCCGGCGGCCCCGGCACCGGCAAGACCACCACCGTGGTGCGCCTGCTGGCGTCCCTGCTGGAGCAGCCCGGCGGCGAGCGCCTGGCCATCGGCCTGGCGGCCCCCACCGGCAAGGCGGCGGCACGCATGGCCGAGGCGATCCGCAACGCCAAGGCCGACCTGCCGGTGAGCGACGCGGTGAAGAATCTGTTGCCGGAGGAGGCGCGCACCCTGCACCGCCTGCTCGGCAGCCACGGCGACAGCCCCCGGGTGCGCCACCACGCCGAGAACCCGCTGCCGCTGGACGTGCTGGTGGTGGACGAGGCCTCGATGGTGGACCTGGCGTTGATGGCCAAGCTGGTGGACGCGCTGCCCCCGGGTGCGCGGCTGATCCTGCTGGGGGACAAGGACCAGCTGGCGGCGGTGGAGGCCGGCGCGGTGTTCGCCGAACTCTGCGAGGGCCGGGGCCTGGACGCCACGGCGGCGGCCGAGCTGGAGCGCATCACCGGCCAGCCGGTGCCGACGGAGACGCCCACCTCGCGCCTGGGGGATTCGGTGGTGCTGCTGACCCACAGCCACCGCTTCGCCGGGGACAGCGGCATCGGTGAGCTGGCGCGGCGGATCAACGCCGGCGACGCCCGCGGCACCCTGGCGCTGCTGCGTGAGGGCCGCGCCGACCTGGCCTGGAACGCCGGGCCGCTGCAGGTCGCGCTGCTGGAGCGCCTGGATGCGGGCTACGCCCCCTTCATCAGTGCGGCGCGCCGGGGCGACCCGACGGCCGCCTTCGCGGCCTTCGCTGAGTTCCGCGCCCTCACCGCCCAGCGCGAGGGGCCCTGGGGCGTGGCCGGGATCAACGAGGCGCTGGAGGCGCGCATCAAGCGCCGCCTGGGCATCGCCAGCCGCGAGCGCTGGTACCCGGGGCGGGCGGTGATGGTGCGGCAGAACGACTACGCGCTGGGGCTGTTCAACGGCGACGTCGGCATCTGCCTGCCGACGCCCCATGGGCTGCGGGTGTTCTTCGAGGGCGAGGACGGCCACCGACCCTTCTCCCCGGCCCGCCTGCCCAGCCACGACAGCGCCTTCGCCATGACGGTGCACAAGAGCCAGGGCTCGGAGTTCCGCGAGGTGCTGCTGGTGCTGCCGGAGCAGCCGAGCCCGCTGCTCAGCCGCTCGCTGTTCTACACCGGTATCACCCGCGCCCGGCAGCGGGTGGAGATCTGGGGCCTGCCCCAGCGCCTGGCCGAGGCAGTGAGCACCCGCGCCGAGCGGGCGGCGGGGCTGGCCGAGCGCCTGGCCCGTGAGCCGCAGCCGGCGGCGCCTCCGGCATCGGTGGCCGTTTCTGCGGCTCCGGCGGTATCGGTGCTGCCGGCTGGGGAACAGTTGGATCTGTTCTAGGGTGCTGGAGCGTTTGAGCGGTGGGCTGAAGCCCACCCTACGCCCACCCCACCCTCGCTCTGCGCCTGGCCGAGTCACAGCCTGGGCGGGAACGAGAACGGGGCCCGTGGGCCCCGTTGTCATGACGCGGTGGATCAGTCGATCCGCAGGACCTTGGCGAGGACGATCTTCGGGCCCTTCATCTTCTTGACGATGATGCGCAGGCCTTCGGTCTCCAGCACTTCTTCCTCTTCGGGAACCCGGTTGAGGCTGTCGTAGATCAGCCCGGCCAGGGTGTCGGCTTCGACATGGTCGAGGTCGATGCCGAGCAGGCGCTCGACCTTGAACAGCGGGGTGTCGCCGCGCACCAGCAGCTTGCCGGGCTGGTAGGCGAGCACGCCGCGCTCGGTCTTGCGGTGTTCGTCCTGGATATCGCCGACCAGCACTTCGAGCACATCTTCCATGGTCAGGAAGCCGACCACCTTGCCGTCGGCCTCTTCGACCAGGGCGAAGTGCGCGCCGCCCTGGCGGAACTGCTCCAGCAGGCGCGGCAGCGGCATGTGCTTGCTGACGCGTTCCACCGGGCGGGTGAGTTCGGCGAGGTCGAAGGACTCGGGCAGGCTGTCCAGGGCGGACAGGGCCAGGAGCAGGTCCTTGATGTGCAGGACGCCGATGAACTCGCCCTTGCGGTCGTCGTAGACCGGGTAGCGGCTGTACTTGTGGCGGCGGATGACGCCGAGGATGTCGGACAGCGGGGCGTCGTGCTCCAGGTAGATCAGGTCTTCCCGGGAGTTGGCCCAGTCCACCACTTCCAGTTCGCCCATCTCGACGGCGGAGGCGAGCACGCGCATGTCCTGGTCGCTGGGGTCGCGGGCGCGGCTGGAGTGCAGGATCAGCTTGAGCTCGTCACGGCTGTAGTGGTGCTCGTGGTGCGGGCCGGGCTCGCCCTGGCCGGCGATGCGCAGGATGGTGTTGGCGCTGGCGTTGAGCAGCCAGATGGCCGGGTACATGAGCCAGTAGAAGAGGTACAGCGGCACCGCCGTCCACAGCGACAGCAGCTCGGGCTTGCGGATGGCCCAGGACTTGGGCGCCAGCTCGCCGACCACGATGTGCAGGTAGGAAATGATGAAGAAGGCGGTGAAGAAGGAGATGCCGTGGAGCAGCTTCTCCGACTCCACGCCGACGGCGCTGAGCAGCGGGCCGAGCAGGTGGGCGAAGGCTGGCTCGCCGACCCAGCCGAGGCCGAGGGAGGCCAGGGTGATGCCCAGCTGGCAGGCGGAGAGGTAGGCGTCCAGCTGGTTGTGCACGGTGCGCAGGATGCCGCCGCGCCAGCCGTGCTGGTCGGCGATGGATTCCACGCGGGTGGCGCGCAGCTTGACCATGGCGAACTCGGCGGCGACGAAGAAGCCGTTGAGCAGCACGAGGAAGAGGGCGAACAGGACGAGGCCGAAATCGGCGAAATAGCTGGAGAAGGTGGAGCTTGTGGAAGGGTCCATTAGGGGTCAGGGCTGGCGAATGATCGGCTAAGGGTGAAGGCTGGGCCTTGAGTTTGCAAGCGGGCGGAAGGCCCCGGGAGCATGGGGCCCGGGGCTCGCCGTGATGCCTGTCTCAGCGCTCGCCGGCCACCTGTGCGGGGGGGAAATGGCAGGTGAAGGTGCTGCCGTGGTTGAGCACGGAGCTGATGTCCAGGCGGGCGCGGTGGCGGATCAGCACGTGCTTGACGATGGCCAGGCCCAGGCCGGTGCCGCCGGTGTTGCTGGCGCGGCTGGAGTCGACCCGGTAGAAGCGCTCGGTCAGGCGCGGCAGGTGCTTGGCTTCGATGCCGATGCCGGAGTCCTGCACGGCCAGGTGCGCGCCGAGTTCGTCGCCCCACCAGCGGATGCGGATGTCGCCGCCGTCGGGGGTGTACTTCACGGCGTTGAACACCAGGTTGGAGAAGGCGCTGCGCAGTTCGGCCTCGCTGCCGCGCAGGCGCACGCCGGCGTCGGCCTCCAGTTCGATGCGGTGCTGGCGGCTGCCGGACAGGGCGAGGGCGTCGTGGCGGATGCTCTGCAGCAGGGCCTCGACCTCCACCGGCTGGTTGTCGGAGGGGTAGTCGGTGGCTTCCAGCTTGGCCAGGAGCAGCAGGTCGTTGAGCAGGTTCTGCATGCGCCCGGCCTGCTGGTGCATCTGTTGCAGGGCGCGGCCCCAGCGCGGGTTCACGTCGTCGACGTTGTCCAGCAGGGTCTCCAGGTAGCCGGCGATCACCGTCAGCGGGGTGCGTAGCTCGTGGGAGACGTTGGCGACGAAGTCCTTGCGCATCTGCTCCAGCTGGTGGAGCCGGGTGATGTCGCGCACCAGCATCAGGTGCTCGCGGTTGCCGTACTGGGTGATGTGGAACTGCAGGCGCAGGCGGTCGTTGACCGGTGAGGGCAGTTCGAGGGCCTCGCGGTAGTTCTCCTGCTCGAAGTACTCCTTGAAGCGCGGGTGGCGCACCAGGTTGGTGACCGGCTGGCCGCTGTCCTGGGGGGTCTTGAGGCCCAGCAGGTTCTCGGCGGCGCGGTTCCACCAGTCGAGGTTGCCCTCGCTGTCGAGCATCACCACGGCGTCCTTGAGGGCGGCGGTGGACTCCTGCACGCGGTCGATCACCGCCTGCAGGCGCCCGCGCACGCGCTGGTCGCGGCGTTGCAGGTGGTAGATGCTGTCGAACACTTCGCCCCACAGGCCGTAGCCGTCCGGCGGCGGCTCGTCGGGTTTGTGCTCCTTGAGCCATTTGTGCAGGCGCAGCAGCTGGCTGAGGGTCCAGCCGAGGTAGGCGCCCAGGCCGATGGCCAGGGCCCAGCCGTATTCACCGGAGATGAAGCCGGCGAGGAGGCAGGCACCGAGCAGGAGGATCAAACGGCGGATTACGGCACGGCGCCAGTCCTGGTTCAACGGTCGCGTCCTTGTACGGCGAGGGCTCTAGCCCTTGGTGGAGAAACGATAACCGGTGCCGCGCACCGTCTGCACCAGGTTCTCGTAGGCGTCGCCCAGGGCCTTGCGCAGGCGGCGGATGTGCACGTCCACGGTGCGTTCCTCGACGTAGACGTTGCCACCCCAGACCTGGTCCAGCAGCTGGCCGCGGGTGTAGGCGCGCTCCTGGTGGGTCATGAAGAACTGCAGCAGGCGGTATTCGGTGGGGCCCATCTCGGCCGGTTTGCCGTCGATGGTGACGCGGTGGCTGATGGGGTCCAGCAGCAGGCCGCCGATCTCGATGGGGGCTTCGCTGTCGGTGGGGCCGGCGCGGCGCAGCACGGCCTTGAGGCGGGCCACCAGTTCGCGGGGCGAGAAGGGCTTGGTGATGTAGTCGTCGGCGCCGACTTCCAGGCCCTGGATCTTGTTGTCCTCCTCACCCTTGGCGGTGAGCATGATGATTGGGATGTCGCTGGTCAGGTCGTCGCGCTTCAGGCGCCGCGCCAGTTCGATGCCGGAGGTGCCGGGGAGCATCCAGTCCAGCAGGATCAGGTCGGGCTTGCGGTCGATGATGCTGGCGTGGGCCTGCTGGGTGTTCTCCGCCTCCAGGCACTCGTAGCCGGCCATTTCCAGGGCCACCGCGATCATTTCGCGGATCGGTGCTTCGTCGTCGACGATCAGGATGTTCTTGCCAACCATGTATCCGCCTCGGGTCGCTGGTTCTGAGGGTTTGCGCGCATTAGATAACGGAATTATTGCAGTGATATGACACGGCCGTGGCGGAGACGACGGCCGTGCCGGGCGCGTGCTCAGCGCAGGGCGTAGTCGGCCACCACGCCGATGAAGATCGCCAGCCCCGCCCAGTGGTTGTGCAGGAAGGCCTTGAAGCAGGCCTGCGGGTCGCGGTCGCGGGTGCTGTGGAATTCCCAGGCGAAGCAGGCCAGGGCACCGAGCAGGCCGAGGTGGAAGTACAGGCCCAGTTCGAAGCGGCTGCCGGCCAGCAGCAGGCACAGCAGGGCGAGGCCCTGGAGGGTGGCGATGATCACCCGGTCGGCGTCGCCGAAGAGGATGGCGGTGGACTTGATGCCGATCTTCAGGTCGTCCTCGCGGTCGGTCATGGCGTAGTAGGTGTCGTAGGCCACGGTCCACAGCAGGTTGGCGATGTAGATCAGCCAGGCGGTGGCCGGCAGTTCGCCGGTGGCGGCGGTGAAGGCCATGGGGATGCCCCAGGAGTAGGCGGCGCCCAGCACCACCTGGGGGTAGAAGGTGTAGCGCTTCATGAAGGGGTAACAGGCGGCCAGGGCCACGGCGCCGAAGGACAGCCAGACGGTGGTGGCGTTGGTCAGCAGCACCAGGCCGAAGGCGATGGCCAGCAGCACGGCGAAGAACACCAGGGCTTCCTTCGGGCGGATGGCGCCGGTGGCCAGGGGGCGGGCGTGGGTGCGGGCGACGTGGCCGTCGAAGTTGCGGTCGGCATAGTCGTTGATGGCGCAGCCGGCGGCGCGCATGACGGCGACGCCGAGGACGAAGACCAGTACGTTCTTCAGGCTGGGTTGGCCGTCGGCGGCGATCCACACGGCCCAGAGGGTGGGCCAGAGCAGCAGGTAGACGCCGATGGGACGGTCGAGCCGGGCGAGCTGGACGAAGTCCCAGGCACGCGGGTGCAGGCGGTTGAGCGATCGCAGGAACTGGATGTACATCGGGGGCCTCCGCTGGACGTGCGGCGGATTATACGGCCTCGATTCCGGCCTGCCGCCACAGCGTGGGGAGGAATATCTCGGCCACCAGCACGCCCAGCCCGTCGCGGCGGAAGCAGGAGCGGCGGCCCCAGAGGCGTTCCTCGCGCACCTCGGCCGGCAGCAGCGACGCCGGGTAGCGGGTGACTTCGATGGCGCCGCGGGTGAAGGCGCGGTCGCTGAACAGCAGCTCGCCAAGGGAGCGGCCGCCGAGGTCGGCCAGGGCCAGGCCGGAGCCTTCCAGGGCCTTGCGGGCGGCGACGCTGCGGGCGAAGACCCAGGGTTCGCCATGGCCGCGCAGGTACACCTCGCGCACCCAGCCCTGGCTGCCGTCGGGCACGCCGAGGGCCTGGCATTCGTCGCTGCGCAGCACCTGCCAGGCTTCGTGGAGCGGGGTGACGCTGAAGGCGCCCTGGGCCTGTGCGGTGAGGCGGCGGGTCAGCGAACCCTGGTCGAACAGCCAGTCGCGCACCTCGGCAGCGGGCGCGGGGTGCAGCTGCTGGGCGCTGAGCCAGCGGGGCGGGTGGACGAGGACGGCGTTCGACACGGTGGACCTGCGGGGGGCTTGGGCGGCGCGGGAGTGTAGCACGCAGCCCGGCGCGCTCCGGACGGGCCCGGTTGTCGCAGGGCGGTGGTCGGCGGGCGTCTTGGCGCTGCCCGGCGATTGGGTTAGGTTGCGCGCGCAACCGTGAGTTTCCCGAGGCAGATATGAAGAAATGGCAATGCGTGGTCTGCGGACTGATCTATGACGAAGCCCAGGGCTGGCCGGACGACGGCATCGCCCCCGGTACCCGCTGGGAAGACGTGCCGGCCGACTGGCTGTGCCCGGATTGCGGCGTGGGCAAGCTGGACTTCGAGATGATCGAGATCGGCTGATCCTCCCGGGCCCCCGCGTTCTGCGTGGGGCCCTGTTTCTCTCCCTCCCCGCTCCTGTCACCCCCTGGTCACGCCCCAACCTCCGTCGGGGCGCGCGGCTGCCTGCTTGGCGAGTGCGGGCGGTTTGGAGTAGGTTCGGCCGATCGTTCCCGCTGGGGTGGAGGTGCGTGTGCGCAAGTGGCAATGCGTGGTGTGCGGCTTCATTTATGACGAGGCCCTGGGGCTGCCCGAGGAGGGCATCGCCCCCGGTACGCGCTGGGAGGACGTCCCGGCGGATTGGGTCTGCCCTGATTGCGGGGTGGGCAAGGTGGACTTCGAGATGATCGAGATCCGCTGAGTCCTGGTGGTTTTCTGAGCGACGGCCTGCGGGCCGTCGCGTCGTTTTTCGTCCTAGGAGTGAGTGATGAGTGCACCTGTGGTGATCGTCGGGACCGGCCTGGCCGGCTACAACCTGGCCAAGGAGTTTCGCAAGCTGGACGGCGAGACGCCGCTGTTGCTGATCAGTGCCGACGACGGCCGCTCCTATTCCAAGCCGATGCTGTCCACCGGCTTTGGCAAGAACAAGGACGCCGACGGCCTGGCGATGGCCGAGGCCGGCGCCATGGCCGAGCAGCTGAAGGCGGAGATCCGCACCCACACCCGCATCACCGGCATCGACCCGGGGCACCGGCAGATCTGGATCGGCGAGGAAGCCGTGGCCTACCGCGACCTGGTGCTGGCCTGGGGCGCCGAGGTGATCCGCGTGCCAGTGGAGGGCGATGCGGGGGACGCGGTGTTCCCCATCAATGACCTGGAAGACTATGCGCGCTTCCGCGCGGCAGCCGCCGGCAAGCGCCGGGTGCTGATCCTCGGTGCCGGGCTGATCGGCTGCGAGTTCGCCAACGACCTGACCCTGGGCGGCTACGAGGTGGAGGTCGTCGCCCCCTGCGAGCAGGTCATGCCCGGCCTGCTCCACCCGGCGGCGGCCGGCGCCGTGCAGGCGGGGCTGGAGGCCATCGGCGCGCGCTTCCACCTGGGGCCGGTGCTGGCCAGCCTGAACCACGCCGGCGAGGCGCTGGAGGCGCACCTCTCCGACGGCACCCACCTCAGCTGCGACCTGGTGGTCTCCGCCGTGGGCCTGCGTCCGCGCACCGCCCTGGCAGCGGCGGCGGGCCTGGACGTGAACCGCGGTGTGGTGGTGGACCGCGAGCTGCGCACCTCCCACGCGAACATCTACGCGCTGGGGGATTGCGCGGAAGTGGACGGCATCAACCTGCTCTACGTGATGCCGCTGATGGCCAGCGCCCGGGCCCTGGCGCAGACCCTGGCCGGCACGCCTATGGCGGTCAGCTACGGGCCGATGCCGGTGACGGTGAAGACCCCGGCCTGCCCGCTGGTGGTCTCGCCGCCGCCCCGTGGCCTGGACGGCGAATGGACGGTGGAAGGGGCCGGCGCGGACATCAAGGCGCTCTGCCGCGATGCCTCCGGGCGCCTGCTGGGCTATGCGCTCACCGGCGCGGCGGTGCAGGAGAAGCTCGCGCTGAACCGTGAACTGCCGCCGGTCTTGGCATGAACGGCCGGCCTTCTGTCGGATCCGCCCTCGGCTTGTAGGTCAAAACTGTCGGACAACACTGGCGCAGGCCTTTGTGGCATGCCATCCTCCCCGAGGTCTGCCGCAGCGCAGAGCTGTTGCGGCGCCTTGGGCGCTGTTCTGGATGAACAGCACGGACACAAAAACAACAAACCGTCACAGAGGCATCTATGCGTAAACCGGAACTCGCCGCCGCCATCGCCGAGAAGGCCGATCTCACCAAGGATCAGGCCAATCGTGTTCTCAACGCCGTTCTCGAAGAAATCACCAACGCGCTGCACCGCAAGGACAGCGTGACCCTGGTCGGTTTCGGCACCTTCGTGCAGCGCCACCGTGGTGCTCGCACCGGCAAGAACCCGCAGACCGGCCAACCGGTCAAGATCAAGGCCAGCAACACCGTGGCCTTCAAGCCGGGCAAATCCCTCAGGGACTCGATCAACTAAGGACAGTGTTCCCGGGGCCCCCAGCCGGCCCCGGGAGCGTTTCAACCCATCTCCAGGCTGGGCTGTAGTCCCGCTCGCAAACCGCTACAATGCGCGCCCGTTCCCCTTCCGACCGAGGCGCTCGCCGATGAAATTCCGACTCCTGCTCTGGGTCCTGGGCCGCATGATGGCCAAGGCCAGCCGTGACAATGCCGCCTTCCGCGAGCAACTGGCCGGCAAGGACCTAGTGTTCCAGCTGCACACCCTCGATGGCAAGGTGGCCCGTCATTTCGTGGTCAAGGACCAGCGCGTCACCAGCAAGCGCGGCGTGGCGGCTTCGCCGGCCTTCGCCATCGGCTTCAAGGATGGCGCCTACGGGTTCGCCACCATGAACGCCAAGAACAAGCAGCTGGCCTTCATGCAGGGCATCCAGAACAAGGACATCCAGATCCAGGGCAACCCGGCGCTGGTGCTGTGGTTCCAGGGCCTGACCAAGCACCTGGTGCCGAAGAAGAAGCCCGTCGACAAGCAGGCGGCCTGAGCCCCTTCGCTGGTGAGCCTCCAGGCGTTTCGCTAGGCTGAACAGGCGCGTTCCGCGAGGCGCGCGCCCGCGTCGTCCTGATGGAAGCCTGCCCATGCGAGTCCTGATCGCCCTGCCCCTGCTGCTCGCCAGCGCCGCTGCCTTCGCAGCCCCCACACCCCCTGCCCCCGCCCAGCTGGACCGTGCCTTCGAGCTGGCCGGCGTGCGCCTGCTCTGTGAGCAGAGCGGCACGCTGTTGCAGCGGGGTGCCCCCGAGTCTTATCAGAAGCAGCTGGCCAGCGCCTTTGCCGCCGAGGCGGTGTGCGCCGACCTGGCGGCGGCCGTGGCCCCTCGGCTGGAGGCGGCGCAGCTGGCCGAGGTCGAGCAGGCGCTGGACAGCGAGCTGGCCCGGCGTTTCACCGCCGCCGAGCGCGAGGTGGACGACGGGCTGGTGGACTACCGCAAGCAACTGGCCGACAAACCGCCCCGGGCCGACCGCGTGGAGCTGGTGCACCGCCTGGACCGCGCGGCCCGCACCACCGACCTGGCAGCCCTGCTGCGCTACGAGGTGGGCAAGACCCTGGCGCTGCTCAGCCTGCGCCAGCGGGGCGAGCGCATCAGTGAGCCGGCCCTGGCCCAGCAGACCGCCCAGCAGGCCGAGGGCATCCACGCCAGCAGCGCCCAGGCGGTGGAGTCTTTCATGCTCTATGCCTACCGGCAGATGCCCAGCGAGCAGGTCCAGGCCTATGCCGAACTCTACGAGCGGCCGGCCGTGAAGCGTCTGCTGGATGCGAGCCTGGAGGCCCTGCCCGGGGTCTTCGCCAAGCGCCGGGCGCTGCTCAAGTAGCCGGCAGTTCCGCGCGCAACAAAAAGGGCCCCGAGGGGCCCTTTTTCGTGACGCGCATGGCTCAGTGGTTGAACTGGGAGGCCAGTTCGCGCAGCGCGGCTTCGGCTTCGAGCACCTTGTTCACGGCGTCGTCGGCCTTCTCCCGGGACAGGCCCAGGCGCTCGAACAGCTCGTCCGGCAGGGCGATCTGCGGGCCCATGCCGATGCCCCGCTGGCGCAGCAGGCCGACGGCCAGGGTCACCAGGTTGGGGTAGGCGTGGTTGGCGCCGTCGTAGTTCGGGTCATGCTGGAAGCGCAGGGCAGCGGAGAGCTCCTCGGGCATGTCCCAGAAGCGCATCAGCCAGCTGCCGATCTGCTCGCGGGTGATGCCCAGCAGGTGCTGCTCGATGTAGCTGTGGGGCAGGTGCGGGTTCACTTCCAGGTGCCGGCAGATCAGCGAGAAGTGCGGTGGGAAGACGTGGGCCAGGACCAGGTAGCCGAAGTTGTGCAGCAGGCCGCCGAGGTAGGTGAGGCCGGCCTCCGGGCGCTGGGCGCGGGGGATGGCGCGGGTCAGGCCTTCGATCACGGCGGCGGTGTAGACCGCCTGCTGCCAGTAGGGCGTGGCCTGCTGGGGCTGGTCCTTGGGCAGGCTCAGGGTCTTGCCCAGGGCCAGGCCGAGGGCCAGGTTGATCACCAGGTCGAAGCCCAGCACGCGGACGATGGCGTCCTCCACCGAGCGGATCTTGCCCGGTGCGGCGTAGTACGGCGAGGCGGCCCAGCTCACCACCTGGGCGGCCAGGGCCGGGTCGGTCTCCACCACGCCGGTGATGTCGTCGACGGTGGCGTTGGGGTCGACCCGCAGCTTGATGATCTTCTGCGCGGTTTCCGGCAGCGGCGGGATCTCGATGGTTTCCTCGAGGCGCTGCTGGATGCGTCGGGCGGTGAAGGCCTGGACGGCCTGGCTGATCTCGGCGCGGTCGTCGTCCGGGCGGTCGAGGTTCAGGCGGATGCCGTCCAGCGGCTCGCCGAAGCGGGCGGCGCTGGCCTTGCTGAGCAACTGGCGGTACTGCTCGGTGGGGATCTCCAGCACCAGGCCGGTGTGCCCGGAGTCGATCAGCAGCGAGGGTTCCTGCAGCAGGCGCTCGTCGTACAGGCACGGCGAGCTGGTCAGCGGCGGCAGGGCCGGCAGGGTGTTCAGGTCGTGCTTGCCGAGCATGCGCTCGAAGCGCTCGGGCTTGATGGTGACCAGCTTGCGGCCGGTGAGCTCGGCGAGGCGGTTCAGGTCCAGCAGCTGGCTGCGCGGGTAGAGCACCAGCAGGGCGCCGACGGCATCCTCCAGCAGCACCGCCTGGACCCGGCGCTCGGCCGGCAGGTCGGGCGTGTCGGCGCGGACCTGGCTGGCGATGCCCAGCTTGTCCAGCAGTTGCAGGATCACGTCGGGGGCGTGGGGTTCCTGGTCCGGGGCGAATGCGACTTCGGTCATGGCGTTATCCGGCTTCAAAGCGACTGCCCGGAGTATAACGAGCAGCCATCAGGACTGATGGGTCAGGCGACCGGCGCACTGTGCGCTGGATCACACTTGCCCGTATTGCTGGCCGTGTCTCAGCCAGCGCTCCAACAACGGACTCACATGCTGCGGCCAGCGTTCCATCAGGGCCTGGGCGGCGTCGCGCACGGCCGGCAGCAGATCGGCATCGCGCATCAGGTCGGCCACCTTGAACTGCAGCAGGCCGGTCTGCCGGGTGCCGAGCATCTCGCCGGGGCCGCGCAGTTCCAGGTCCTTCTCGGCGATGACGAAGCCGTCGCAGGTCTCGCGCATGATGCCCAGGCGCTCGCGGCCCAGCTGCGACAGCGGCGGGTGGTAGAGCAGCACGCAGTGGCTGGCGGCGCTGCCCCGGCCGACGCGGCCGCGCAGCTGGTGCAACTGGGCCAGGCCAAGGCGCTCGGGGTTCTCGATGATCATCAGGCTGGCGTTGGGCACGTCGACGCCCACCTCGATCACGGTGGTGGCCACCAGCAGCTGCAGTTCGCCGCGTTTGAAGGCGTCCATCACGGCGGCCTTCTCGGGGGCCTTCATGCGCCCGTGGATCAGGCCGACGCGCAGGTCGCCGAGGGCCAGGGAGAGTTCTTCGTAGGTGGTCTCGGCGGCCTGGCAGGTCAGCTCCTCGGACTCCTCGATCAGGGTGCAGACCCAGTAGGCCTGGCGCCCTTCATGGCAGGCGGCGCGTACGCGCTCGATGACTTCCTCACGGCGGTTGTCGGCCACCAGCACGGTGTTCACCGGCGTCCGCCCGGGGGGGAGTTCGTCGAGGATGGAGGTGTCCAGGTCGGCGTAGGCGCTCATGGCCAGGGTGCGCGGGATGGGGGTGGCGGTCATGATCAGCTGGTGCGGGCTGAGGCGGCCGTCGATGCCCTTGCGGCGCAGGGCCAGGCGCTGCTGTACGCCGAAGCGGTGCTGTTCGTCGATGATCACCAGGGCCAGGCGGCGGTAGGTCACTTCGTCCTGGAACAGGGCATGGGTGCCGACCACCATCGGGGCGCCGGCAGCGATGCGTTCGAGGGCGGCGGCACGGGCCTTGCCCTTGAGCTTGCCGGCGAGCCAGGCGACTTCGATGCCCAGCGGCTCCAGCCATTTGCTGAAGTTGAGGTAGTGCTGCTCGGCGAGGATCTCGGTGGGGGCCATCAGCGCCACCTGGTAGCCGGCCTCCAGGGCCTGCAGGGCGGCCAGGGCGGCGACCACGGTCTTGCCGGCGCCGACGTCGCCCTGCACCAGGCGCAGCATGGGCTCGGGCTGGGCGAGGTCGTAGGCGATCTCGGCGGCGACACGCTGCTGGGCGCCGGTGGGCTGGAAGCCCAGGTTGGCTAGGTAGCGACGGGGCAGGTCCTTCGCCGGGGGCAACTGCGGTGCGGCCTGGGCCCGTTGCTGTTCGCGCAGGCGTTGCAGGGACAGCTGGTGGGTGAGCAGTTCCTCGAAGGCGAGGCGGTGCTGGGCCCAGTGGCGGCCTTCGGCGAGCTCTTCGAGGTCGGCATCCGGCGGCGGCCGGTGCAGGTAGCGGATGGCTTCGTCCAGCGGGCCGAGGCGGTAGTCGCGGGCCAGTTCGTCCGGCAGCCAGTCAGGCAGGCTGTGGGGGCCGAGGCGTGCCAGGGCGAGCTGGCTGAGGTTGCGCAGGCGTTGCTGGGTCAGCCCTTCGGTGGTCGGGTAGATGGGCGTCAGGGTCTGTTCCACCGGCGGCGGCTCGTCGCCGTTCAGGGCGCGGTACTCGGGGTGGTAGATCTCCAGGCCGGAGGCACCGGGGCGGACCTCGCCGTAGCAGCGCAGCTGGGTGCCACGCTTGAGGCCGTCCCGCTGGGCGTTGCTGAAGTGGTAGAAGCGCAGGCTCAGCGAGCCGCTGCCGTCATGCAGGCGCACCAGCAGGCTGCGGCGCTTGCCCATGACCACGTCGGCGCCGGTCACCTGGCCTTCGATCACGGCATCCTGGCCGGGGCGCAGGGCGCCGATGGGCACCACGCGGGTGCGGTCCTGGTAGCGCAACGGCAGGTGGAAGAGGATGTCCTGGAGGTTCTCCAGGCCGACCCGGGCGAGCTTTTCGGCCAGCGCCTCGCCCACCCCCTTGAGCGCGGTGACCGGGACCTGTGCCAGTTCGGTCATGTGGCGCTGGGTTCGCCTTCAGCCTGGGGGCGGGCGACCGAGCAGAGGCGGATGGAGTCGGCCAGCACTTCGATGGCGCGGGGGCGCGGGAAGCTGGCGCGCCAGGCGATGGCCACGGTGCGGAACGGTACCGGCGGGGTCAGCGGGCGGACCTCGATGACGCCAGGGGCGTAGTGGTGGCTGTCGACGGCGGAGAACGGCAGGATCGAGACGCCCAGGCCGGAGGCGACCATGTGGCGGATGGTCTCCAGGGAGCTGGATTCCACGGTGGTGTGGCGGGCGGTTTCCTCGCTGCCCTTGCGCAGGGTCGGGCAGGCTTCCAGCACCTGGTCGCGGAAGCAGTGGCCCTCGCCGAGCAGCAGCAGGCTCTTGTCGTTGAGCAGCTCGCTGTCGATGGTCTTCTTCGCCGTCCAGGGGTGGTCGGCGGGCAGCAGCACGTAGAAGGGCTCGTCGTAGAGCGGCTTGGTCAGCACGTCGGCCTCGGCGAACGGCAGGGCGATGATGATCGCGTCCAGCTCGCCGGTGCGCAGCTTGTCGCGCAGGACGTGGGTGAAGTTCTCTTCGATGTACAGCGGCATCTGCGGGGCGACCCGGTGCAGCTGGGGAATCAGGTGCGGGAACAGGTAGGGGCCGACGGTGTAGATGGCGCCGAGCTTGAGCGGGGCGGCCAGCTGGTTCTTGCCGGCCTGGGCCAGCTCGCGGATGCCCTGGGCCTGTTCGAGGACCTTCTGGGCCTGGGTGACGATGCCCTCACCGACCGGCGTCAGGCGCACGGCGCTCTTGCTGCGCTCGAAGATCAGTACGCCCAGTTCGTCCTCGAGCTTCTTCACCCCGACGGAGAGGGTCGGCTGGCTCACGTGGCAACGTTCGGCGGCACGCCCGAAATGCTGTTCCTGGGCGAGGGTGACGATGTAGCGCAGTTCGGTGAGGGTCATAGCGATTTTCCATTGAAGAGGCGCAAGCATAGCGGCTGCAGTCAATGGAACCAACCGCTGTGCCGCCCCGGGCGGGGCGGCGGTCGCTCAGCGGCGATCCTTGCGCAGGGAGTAGACGAAGGGGGCCGTCACTTCCCGCGCGCCGTTGACCAGAATCTCCGGCGGCGGCGGGGGCAACGGCTGGGCGCGGCGGATCATTTCCAGGGTGGCGCGGTCCAGCGAGGCGCTGCCGGACTTGCCGGTGAGGGCGTAGGCCAGGACCTTGCCTTCGGCGTCCACCGTGAAGCTCAGGCGGTTGACTCCTTCGATGTTGCGACGGCGGGCGTCCTCCGGGTAGCGCTTGTACTTGGCCAGGTGCGCCAGCAGCTTGCTCTGCCAGGTCTCGCGGGCCTGGGTCATGGCGCTGGCCATGCTCTCCTGCTGGGCGGCGGGCTTGGCGTCGCTCGGCGGTGCCGGCGGCGTGGGCGCGGCCACCTGCTCCTTGGGCGACTCCTGCTCCTGGGGCTTCTGCTCGGGCTTGGGCTCCGGGGGCTTGGGCTTCGGCGGTTTCGGCTTGGGTTTGGGCTTCGGCGCGATGGCGATGGTCGGCTTGGGCGCTTCGGCCAGCTTCGGCAACGGCTCGGGCTCCGGCTCCACCTGGGGCGGTGGCGGCGGGGCGGGCGGCGGCGTGGGGGCCGGCAGCGGTTCGAGCTGCACCATCATGGCCGGCGGCGGCAGCTCGATGGGCTCGGCGCTGACCTTCCAGAACAGGGCCCAGCAGAACAGGGCGACGTGCAGGCCGAGCACCACCAGCAGGCTGATGGCCCAGGACAGGTTTCGCTTTGCCTGGCTCATCTAGTTCCCGACCGTCTCGAGTCCCACCAGGCCGATCTTCAGGTAGCCGGCGCCGCGCAGGGCGTCCATCACTTCCATCAGCCGGCCATAGTCCACCGCCTTGTCGCCACGGACGAAGATGGTCTTTTCCTTGTCGCCGCCGGTGCGCTGGTCGAGCACGGCAGCCAGTTGCGCCTGGTTCACCGGGTCGTTGTCCAGGAACAGGCTCTTGTCTTCCTTGATGCTCAGGTAGATGGGCTTGTCCGGACGTGGCGCGGGCTTGGCGGTGGAGGCTGGCAGGTCGACCTTGATGTCCACCGTGGCCAGGGGCGCCGCGACCATGAAGATGATCAGCAGCACCAGCATGACGTCGATGAATGGGGTGACGTTGATCTCGTGGCTTTCCTGGAGATCGTCACCGCCTTCGTTCAGATGCAGTCCCATGAATCAGCCCACTTTGACCATGTGCGGGGCCGGCGCGCGGTCGGCCGGCGGGTGGTCCAGGTCACGGCTGACCAGCAGCAGGACCTGGGCGGAGGCGTCCGCGACCTGGGCCTTGTAGCCGGTGATGGAACGGGCGAAGACGTTGTAGATGACCACGGCGGGGATGGCCGCGACCAGGCCCATGGCGGTGGCCAGCAGGGCTTCGGCGATACCGGGGGCGACCACGGCGAGGTTGGTGGTCTGGGATTTGGCGATGCCGATGAAGCTGTTCATGATGCCCCACACGGTGCCGAACAGGCCGACGAAGGGCGCGGTGGAGCCGATGGTGGCGAGCACGCCGGTGCCCATGCTCATCTTGCGGCCGCTGGCGGCGACGAGGCGCTCCAGGCGGAAGCTGACGCGTTCCTTGATGCCGTCCTTCTCGCGGGTGTTGGTCGAGAGCTTCAGCTCGTCGAGGGCGTCCTGCACCAGCACCTGGGACAGGTTGTTCGGGGCGGCGGTCTTGTCGGCGGCTTCCGGCAGGTTGCGCGCGGCCTTCAGGGCCACCAGCTCGCGGCGCAGGCGACGCTTGGCACCGAGCAGCTCGATGCTCTTGGCCAGCCAGATGGTCCAGGTGAGGATCGAGGCGAGCACCAGGCCGATCATCACGCCTTTCACCACGATGTCGGCGTTCTGGTACATGCCCCAGGGCGACAGGTCGTGGGCCGGCAGGCCTTCTTCGACGGCTTCGGGCGCGGTACCGGCCAGGGCGGCGGCGAGGTCGTTGCCCAGGCTCAGGCCCTGGTCGATGGCGGCGAGGGTCTTGTCGATCTCTTCCGGTGCAACGCCCTGTGCCTGCAGGGTCTGGCGGGCGGTGTCGCGGATCTGCTCCGGGGTGGCCTGGGGGCCGAGGGCCTGGAGCGTGCTCAGCAGTTCGGCGTTGGCCGGTGCGGCGGGCGCGCTGGCGATCGGCTGTGCACCTTCGGTCGGCGCGGTAGCGCTCGGCGTTGCGGCTGGCTGGGCGCTGGCCGTGGCGGCGGCCGGTGCAGTGGGCTCTTCGGCGAAGGCCGCGCCGGCGGGCAGCAGGGCCAGGCCGAACAGGAGTGCCGCCAGGGGGCGGGCGCGACGGGAGAGCGAAACGGGCTGGGCGTTGGGTGCAATAGGTTTCATGGCCGGACCTGAAGGTTAATTGCGGTTTCGCCCGCCGTTGAGGAGCTGTCGCGGACAAAGGTGGAGCATTATTGCAAGTAATTCTTGTTTGTAAAAGTGATAATGTAACCCCTCCGCCGCGATCCGGACGGACGTACGCGATTTCGCATCACCCCGCCCCAGCCCTTATTCTCAGCACTTTTACGGAGACGCTCCCATGTCCGAATCCCCGCGTTTGCTCATTGCCGGCTGTGGCGATGTAGGCAGCCGACTGGCCCTGAGGATGTTGGCCGAAGGCTGGCGGGTCCATGGCCTGCGGCGAAATGTCTCGGCGCTGCCGGCGGGCGTGTTGCCCATCGCGGGTGACCTGGAGCGTGCCGAGCGGCCGGTTGACTGGCCGACGGACGCGCTCGATGCGGTGGTGTTCTGCGTGGCGGCGAGCCGCCATGACGAGGAAGGCTACCGCTCGGCCTACGTCGAGGGCCTGCGCCACGTGCTGGCCTGGTTGCGCGAGAGCGGGCAGCAGCCCCGGCGCCTGCTGTTCGTCTCCAGCAGCGGCGTCTACGGGCAGCGCGATGGCGAGTGGATCGACGAAGACGCCCCCGCCGAGGCGGATGGCTATTCGGGTCGCGTCATGCGCGAGGCCGAGCAGCTGGCGCTGGACAGCGGCCTGCCGGCCACTCTGGTGCGCCTGACCGGGCTCTACGGGCCGGGCCGCGAGTGGCTGCTGAACCAGGTGCGCATGGGTTACCGGGTGGCGAGCGAGCCGCCGCTCTACGGCAACCGCATTCATGTGGACGATGCCGCCGGCCTGCTGGCCCACCTGCTGCGTGTTGAACAGGCCGGGACGCCGCTGGCGCCCTGCTACCTGGGCGTGGACGATGCGCCAGCACCGCTTGATGAGGTGGTGGCCTGGCTGCGCGAGCGCCTGGGGGTGACGCACTGGTCGGAGTCCTCCACCGTGCGTCGGGCCGGCAGCAAGCGCTGCAGCAATGCCCGGGCCCGGGCGTTGGGTTGGGAGCCGCAGTACCCTAGCTTCCGCGAGGGCTACGCGGCGATCCTCAAGGACGCCTGAGGTGGATGCCAACCGGCTGCTGGCCAAGGCCTGGCTGCCTGGGGTCGAGCTGTTCCATGCCGACTTCTCCGGCCAGCCCTTTGGCCGTCACAGCCACGATGCCTTCGCCATCGGTGCCATCCTGCATGGCGTAGGCGGCTACCAGTGCCGGGGTGCACGGCATGCCCTGCCCGTCGGCACCCTGTCGCTGATGAACCCGGAGGAGCCTCACACGGGACACGCCGAGTCGCCTCGGCTGGTGTACCGGATGCTCTACGTGGAAGAAGCCCGTCTGCCGGCCCTGCTCGGGCGCAAGGCCCTGCCACGGGGGTTTGGCGCGCTCAACCCGGGCGATGACGGTGCCGTGGCCCAGGCCTTGGCACGCCTGGCCGGGGAGTTCGAGCGAGGCGACGCACTGGCGTTGGAAAGCGAGCTGCTGGAGCTGCTGGAGCTGGTGTTCGTGCGTCATGGGGGGCTGCGCCCCACGGGCAGCGGTGCGCGCGACGGCGGGGTGACCGCCCAGTTGCGCGATTACCTGGAGTCGCACTACCGCGAGGCAGTGAGCCTGGAGCACCTGGCCAGCCTGCTGCAACGCCATCCACGCCACCTGATCGAGGCGTTCCGTCGTGCCTACGGAGTGCCGCCCCACACCTATCAGCTGCAGCGCCGGGTGCGTGAGGCCAAGCAGCGGCTGCTGGCAGGCGAACCCTTGGCAAGTCTGGCGCTGGAGCTGGGGTTCTACGACCAGGCGCACTTCTCCAGCACCTTCCGCCGTTTCACCGGGGTGACGCCTGGCCGTTTCCGCCGTGAGGCGCTGCGCTGACGGGCGCCCTGCCCGACCCGACTTTCTTCCAATACGCGAGCCTTGGGCCCTGGTGAGACTCCACCGCCTTGCCGTGGAGGTCATATGCTCGCTCTGTTCCTGCTGGTCGCCAGCACCCACTTCGCTGCCCTGTTGTCACCCGGTCCGGATTTCTTCCTGTTGTTGCGCGCGGGACTCACCCGTGGGCGCCTGCACGCCGCCGGCTGTGCCTGGGGCATCGCGTTGGCGAACCTGGCGAGCATGCTGCTGGTATTGCTGGCACTGAGCCTGCTGCCTGCGGAGGGCGGCTGGGTGTGGCGCGCCCTGCAACTGCTGGGTGGAGGCTACTTCCTGTGGCTGGGCGCTCAGGCCTTGATGGCGCGGCGCCGGCTCGACCTGCCCGAAGCCAGCGCGGATGCGGGTCTTGGCTCCTGGCGAAGGGGTGTGCTGGAAGGGTTGCTGGCCAGCAGCGTCAATCCGAAGTTGCCGATCTTCTATGCCGGGCTGTTCGGGGTGCTGCGCTCGGCGCAGATGCCCGACTGGGGGCTGGCCCTGTGCATGGCCTGGATGACCCTGGTGGTGCTGGGCTGGGATCTGGGGCTGGTGCGCCTGGTGTCACACCGCCGTTGGCAGGCCTGGCTGCAACGGCGGGTGGTGGTGCTGGATCGGCTGTGTGGCGGGCTGCTGGCGTTGCTGGGGGGCTGGCTGGTGGTCGGGGCTTTCTAGCCGCTGCCGGGCTTTACTGGCGCTCCAGCACCCAGGCGCGCTTGCCGGGGTAGTACTCGGGCATCTCGTCGATCTGGGCACGATTGCCGGTCTCGAGAATTTCCAGACGGTTGCCGTCGTGGACGAAGATCCAGGGCGCGCCCTGGTCGCCGAGTTGCAGCCACATGCTGTCGTTCTCGCCGCTCATGGCGGCGCAGTCGCCGGCCAGGCAGAGGGCGAAGCGGTCGGCGCCGGGCAGCCCTTCCAGGCGGCCGTCGGGGTGGAACAGCACCAGGCCGCCCTGCCCCGTGCCTTCGAGGATCTTCCAGGTGCCGCCGAGGTAGGTCTTGTAGAGGGCGTATTCGAAGCTGCTGCCTTCCGGTGCGCCGTCGGCGGCGGGTTCGGCCGGGCGTACGAAGTGCTGTTCGGGGAAGTTCTCGCTGGCTTCCTGGATCAGCTGGCGCCCCTTGAGGGTCAGGTGCTCGTGGTAGTCGTCGCCGTAGAAGTCCACCTGCCAGCGGCCCTTGCCCTGGGGTACCAGGCGGCCCTCGCCCAGTTCGAAGCCGTTGCTGTAGTTGGCGGTCCCGGCGTGGGTGTCGAGGCTCCACTCCAGGTTGGGGCCGTAGGCGAGCAGGGCCTCGCGCAACTTGCCTTCACGGGCGGCTTCGTCGATGGCGGTCTGGTTGATCCAGACGCCGCTGGGGTCGCTGGGCGTGCCGGCACAACCGGCCAGCAGGGCGGCGCAGATGAGGGGGATGAGGGCTTGGCGCATGGCAGGGTTCCTTCCTTTGGCCGGGTGCAGCGGGCAAGGTGCCCGCTGCGGCCATCGGGTTTACTCGAGGACCAGGATGGCGTCCATCTCGACCTGAGAGCCACGGGGCAGTGCGGCCACGCCGATGGCGGCGCGGGCCGGATAGGGCTGCTCGAAGTAGCGGCCCATCACTTCGTTGACCTTGGCGAAGTGGGACAGGTCGGTGAGGAAGATGTTGAGTTTGACGATGTCCTTGAAGGACCCACCGGCGGCTTCGGCGACGGCCTTCAGATTCTCGAACACCTGGACGGTCTGGGCTTCGAAGCCTTCCACCAGCTCCATGGTCTTGGGATCGAGGGGAATCTGCCCGGACATGTAGACGGTGTTGCCGGCCTTGATCGCCTGGGAGTAGGTGCCGATGGCGGCGGGAGCCTTGTCGCTGTTGATCACGGTCTTGCTCATGGAAACTCCTTGTACAGGTGAAAGCACCCCGGGCTGTGCCCGGATGGGCGCGGTTGGAGACGGGCCTGGCCATGGGCGGGTGTGCCCGGGCGGCCTCGCCTCCGTGGGTTCAGCGGGCCGTCAGGCGCGCACCCGGGTGATGCGGATCACCCCCTTGAGGGCTCGCAGTTTCTTGATGACCCGGGCCAGGTGCACGCGGTCGTGCACGCTGATCACCAGCTGGACGACGCTGATGCGGCCATCGCGCTCGTCCATGCCGATCTTCTCGATGTTGCCGTCGGCGGCGTTGACGCTGCTGGCCAGCAGGGCGATCAGGCCGCGCTGGTGCTCCAGCTCGACGCGCAGCTCGACGTTGAATTCGCCGGTGACGTCCTTGGCCCAGGAGAGTTGCACGCACTTCTCCGGGTTGTGGCGGATGTCGCCGATGTTCTTGCAGCTTTCCAGGTGCACCACCATGCCGCGGCCGGCGGAGAGGTGGCCGACGATGGGGTCGCCGGGGATCGGTGTGCAGCACTTGGCGTAGCTGAGCACCAGGCCTTCGGTGCCACGGATCGCCAGCGGGCCCTCGGGGCTGGGCAGCTGTTCGCCATCGCTGGCCAGCAGGCGGCGGGCCACGACGTAGGCCATGCGGTTGCCGAGGCCGATGTCTTCCAGCAGGTCTTCCAGCACTTCCAGGCGGTATTCGCCAAGGACGGCCTGGATGCGCTCGGGGGTGATCTTGTCGAGGCTGCTTTCGAAGCCGGCCAGCACCTTGTTCAGCAGGCGTTCGCCGAGGTTGATGGACTCGGAGCGGCGCTGCAGCTTGAGGGCGTGGCGGATGTGGGTGCGGGCCTTGCCGGTGACCACGAAGTTGAGCCAGGCCGGGTTGGGCCGTGCGCCGGGGGCGGTGACGATCTCCACCGTCTCGCCGCTCTGCAGCGGCTCGGACAGCGGCGCCAGGCGACGGTTGATGCGGCAGGCGATGCAGGTGTTGCCGACGTCGGTGTGGACCGCGTAGGCGAAGTCGACTGCGGTGGAGCCCTTGGGCAGCTCCATGATGCGGCCCTTGGGCGTGAAGACGTAGACCTCGTCGGGGAACAGGTCGATCTTCACGCTCTCGATGAATTCGAGGGAGTTGCCGGCACGTTGCTGCAGTTCCAGCACGCCCTTGACCCATTGGCGCGCGCGGGCGTGGGTGCCTTTGGGCTGGTCGTCCTCGGCGGACTTGTACAGCCAGTGGGCGGCGATGCCGTTGTTGGCCATCTCTTCCATTTCGCGGGTGCGGATCTGGATTTCGATGGGCACGCCGTGCATGCCGAACAGGGTGGTGTGCAGGGACTGGTAGCCATTGGCCTTGGGAATGGCGATGTAGTCCTTGAAGCGACCGGGCAGCGGTTTGTACAGGTTGTGCACGGCGCCGAGCACGCGGTAGCAGGTGTCCACCTTGTCGACGATGATGCGGAAGGCGTAGACGTCCATGATCTCGTTGAACGCCCGGCGCTTGCCGCGCATCTTTTTGTAGATGCTGTAGAGGTGCTTCTCGCGGCCGATCACCTCGCCTTCCATGCCTTCGCGGGCGAGGCAGTGGGTGAGGGATTCCTCGATCTTGGCGACAATTTCCTTGCGGTTGCCCCGGGCCCGGCGGACGGCGGCACGGATGCGCTCGGAGCGCATGGGGTGCATGGCCTTGAAGCCGAGGTCCTCGAATTCCACGCGCATGCTGTGCATGCCCAGCCGGTTGGCGATGGGGGCGTAGATTTCCAGGGTTTCCTTGGCGATGCGCCGGCGCTTTTCGCCGGAGAGCACTTCCAGGGTGCGCATGTTGTGCAGGCGGTCGGCCAGCTTGACCAGGATCACGCGGATGTCGCGGGCCATGGCCATGGCCATCTTCTGGAAGTTCTCGGCCTGGGCCTCGGCCTTGGACTCGAAGTTCATCTGGGTCAGCTTGCTGACCCCGTCCACCAGCTCGGCCACGGTGTCGCCGAACTGGGCGGTGAGCGCCTCCTTGGCGATGCCGGTGTCCTCGATCACGTCGTGCAGCATGGCGGCCATCAGGCTCTGATGGTCCATGTGCATGTCGGCGAGGATGTTGGCGACGGCCAGGGGGTGGGTGACGTAGGCCTCGCCGCTGCGGCGACGCTGTCCGTCATGGGCCTGTTCGGCGTAGTAGTACGCCCGGCGGACCAGGTTGACCTGGTCCGGGCCGAGATAGGTCGAGAGCCGTTCGGCGAAGGTTTCTATGCCAGGCAAGGCAGTTCTCCTTTCCGGCTATGGCCTCCCTGCGCCGTGCGACGTCGACCGGGCATGGGAATCAGAGCGCCTCGTTGGACTCGTCCTCGAAGGCAGCGAACAGCGGCTCTTCTTCCACGATGTCTTCCTGGGCGATGACTTCGTAATCAACCAGGCCGGCGGCGATCTCACGCAGGGCGACGACGGTGGGCTTGTCGTTTTCCCAGGCTACCTTCGGCTCCTTGCCGCCGGTGGCCAGCTGACGGGAACGCTTGGTCGCGAGCATGACCAGCTCGAAGCGGTTATCGACGTTTTCCAGGCAGTCTTCAACGGTAACGCGGGCCATGGTGTTCCTCGTAGCACAGAGTGGGATGGCGATGGCTTTGCCCGGAACGGGCGGAGCGGACTGGATAGTCTAAAAAATCACCAGCATTAAGGGAAGCGCTGAATGCTCAGCGCTTCCCGGTGGTCATGCTGATCAGGCCAGCAGACGGGCGAGAAGCGCGCCGTGGGTGATCTGCTGGCTGGCCTGGGCGAGGCGCTGGCTGCGGAAGATCGCGCGCAGATCTTCCAGGGCGACGGCGAAGTCGTCGTTGATCACCAGGTAGTCGTATTCGACGTAGTGGCTCATCTCGCTGACGGCTTCGCGCATGCGGCGCTCGATGATCTCGGCGCTGTCCTGCCCGCGGTTGTCCAGGCGCTGGCGCAGGGCTTCCTGGCTCGGCGGCAGGATGAAGATGGACTTGGCCTGGGGCATCAGGTGGCGAACCTGCTGGGCACCCTGCCAGTCGATCTCGAGGATCAGGTCGTGGCCTTCGGCGAGTGCCTGCAGCAGCCAGCGCTGGGAGGTGCCGTAGAGGTTGCCGAAGACTTCGGCGTGCTCGATGAAGTCGCCGTGCTCGAGCATGTGCACGAAGGCTTCGCGGCTGACGAAGTGGTAGTTCACGCCATCGACCTCGCCGGGGCGCATGCCGCGGGTGGTGTGGGAGACCGAGACGCGGATGCGCGGGTCGGTGTCCACCAGGGCCTTGACCAGGCTGGTCTTGCCGGCGCCGGAGGGGGCCGAGACGATGTACAGGGTGCCGGGGGTGACGGTCATGGATGGGTCTCTTACTCGATGTTCTGCACTTGTTCGCGCATCTGTTCGATCAACACCTTGAGGTTGACCGCTGCCTGGGTGGAGCGTGGGTCGAAGGCCTTGGAGCCGAGGGTGTTGGCTTCGCGGTTGAGTTCCTGCATGAGGAAGTCGAGGCGGCGGCCGGCGGCGCCACCGGCCTTGAGTACGCGGCGTACTTCGGTGATGTGGGTGCCGAGGCGGTCCAGCTCCTCGGCCACGTCGCTCTTCTGCGCCAGCAGCACCAGCTCCTGCTCCAGGCGCTGGGGGTCGAGCTCGGCCTTCATCTCGGCGAAACGGTCGAGGATCTTCTGCCGCTGCAGGCCGAGCATCTGCGGTACCAGTTCTCGCAGGGCGACGACTTCCTCCTGCATGGCGTCGAGCCGCTCGTTGAGCAGGCGGGCCAGGTCGGCACCTTCACGGGCGCGGCCGGTCTTGAGTTCTTCCAGGGCCTTGCCGAAGGCCTCCAGGGCCGCGGCGTTCAGGGCCTGGGGGTCGGCGGCGTCGGCCACCAGCACGCCAGGCCAGGCGAGAATCTCCAGCGGGTTGAGCGGCGCCGGCTGGCTGACCAGGGCGGCCACGGCTTCGGCGGCGGCCACCACCTGGGCGGCTCGCTCGCTGTCGACCTGCAGGGGCTTGCCAGCCTCGGCTTCGGCGAAGCGCAGGGTGCATTCGACCTTGCCTCGGGACAGGCCCTGGCGCAGCGCTTCGCGCACGGCCCCCTCCAAGTCGCGGAAGGCTTCTGGCAGGCGCAGGTGGGGTTCGAGGTAGCGGTGGTTGACCGAGCGTAGTTCCCAGCTCAGGGTGCCGTGGGTACCGGCCTGCTCGACGCGGGCGAAGGCGGTCATGCTGTGCACCATGGGGAGTCCTCTCGGTATGGGTAAGGGCGGCGATTGTAGCCGACTCCGTGGCCCCTCCCAACGCGATGATGTCCCGGGGGCGGAGGCCCCTCTATAATGGCCGGGATTTTCCCTCCGACAGGTATTCCCAGATGAAACGTCCCAGTGGCCGCGCAGCTGAACAGCTGCGTTCGATCCGCATCACCCGCAACTACACCAAGCACGCCGAAGGCTCGGTGCTGGTCGAATTCGGGGATACCAAGGTGATCTGCACCGCCAGCGTCGAGGCCGGCGTGCCGCGCTTCCTCAAGGGCCAGGGCCAGGGTTGGCTGACTGCCGAGTACGGCATGCTGCCCCGCTCCACCGGTGAGCGTAACCAGCGCGAGGCGAGCCGTGGCAAGCAGGGTGGTCGTACCCTGGAGATCCAGCGCCTGATCGGCCGCTCCCTGCGTGCCGCGCTGGACATGAGCAAGCTGGGCGAGAACACCATCTACCTGGACTGCGACGTAATCCAGGCCGACGGCGGCACCCGCACGGCCTCGATCACCGGTGCCATGGTGGCCCTGGTGGATGCGCTGAAAGTGCTGAAGAAGCGCGGTGCCCTGAAGGGCGAGCCGCTCAAGCAGATGATCGCTGCCGTCTCTGTCGGCGTTTACCAGGGCGAGCCGGTGCTGGACCTCGATTACCTTGAGGACTCGGCGGCCGAGACCGACCTTAACGTGGTCATGACCGACGGTGGTGGCTTCATCGAAATCCAGGGCACCGCCGAGGGCGAGCCCTTCCAGCCCGAGCAGCTCAATGCCATGCTGGCCCTCGCCCGCCAGGGCATGGACGAACTGTTCCGGATCCAGAAGGCCGCTCTGGCCGACTGACCCGGCCCATCACGACGAGGACGCACCCCATGAATGAGCCCACCCCCGTACAGCAACCGAACCAGGACGTCAGGCAGTGGGCGATGTTCTGCCATTTCGCTGCGTTCCTCGGTGCGGTCTTTCCCTTTGGAAACCTGCTGGGGCCGCTGATCCTCTGGCAGATGAAGAAGGACGTGGACCCCTTCATCGATGCCCAGGGCAAGGAAGCGCTGAACTTCCAGATCACCGTAAGCCTGGCGGGGCTGCTGTGCATCCTGCTGATGTTCGTGGTGATCGGCGTCTTCCTGCTGCCCCTGCTGGGCATTGCCGCGCTGGTGCTGACCATCATCGGAGGCATCAAGGCCAACGAGGGCAAGGACTACCGCTACCCCTTCGCCTGGCGGCCATTGAAGTAGCGCATGCACGAACGAAAAAGCCGGCGAATGCCGGCTTTTTTATGGGCGCTGCACTCAGATGCTCAGCAGCCAGTCGTAGTCGACGATCAGCGGAGCGTGCTGGGAGAAGCGCGGCTGGCGAGGCAGGCGGGCACTGCGCACGGTGCGACGCATGCCGGGCGTGAGGATGTGGTAGTCGAAGCGCCAGCCGAGGTTGAGCATCTCGGCCTGCTCGCTGTCCGGCCACCAACTGTACTGGTCGCCTTCGCGGCTGACTTCGCGCAGGGCATCCACATAACCCATGTTGCCGAACACTTCGTCCATCCATGCGCGCTCGGGCGCCAGGAAGCCGGGGAGCTGCTGGCAGTCGCGCCAGTTCTTCACATCCAGCTTCTGGTGGGCGAGGTAGAGCGATGAGCAATAGATGTACTCGCGACGCTTGCGGCGCTGCTTGTTCAGGTAGTGCGCCAGGTCTTCCATGAACTTGAACTTGTGGTTCAGGTTCTCATCGCCACCCTGGCCCGAAGGCAACAGCAGGGAGGCGATGCTCACTTTGTCGAAATCCGCCTGCAGGTAGCGCCCATAACGATCGCAGGACTCGAAACCGAGTCCCCAGATCACTGCCTTGGGTTGCAAGCGCGAATAAAGCGCCACGCCGCCTTGGCTTGGCACTTCAGCATCGCTGGCATAGAGGAAATAGCCATCCAGTTGGAAGGCCGGGTCGTCCAGGTCATAGGCAGAGGCACGGGTGTCTTGCAGGCAGATCACGTCGGCATTCTGTGCTTGCAGCCAGCTGAGGAGTCCTCGCTCGGCTGCAGCATGAATACCATTCACGTTCACACTGATGATCCGCATAAATGGCCCCCAAAAACTCGTGCGTGTATGATACCCGAGCTCTTTCTATTTAGCTAAATCCGTGCCGTCCGGGGCTTTTTCACCATGCAGGCGTATCAGCGCGACTTCATTCGCTTTGCCATCGAACGCGGTGTACTGCGTTTTGGCGAATTCACCCTCAAGTCCGGGCGCACCAGCCCCTATTTCTTCAACGCCGGCCTGTTCAACAGCGGCCTCGCGCTGGCTCGCCTGGGGCGCTACTACGCGTCGGCGATCGTCGACAGCGGGCTCTCCTTCGACGTCCTGTTCGGCCCTGCCTACAAGGGCATCCCGCTGGCGGCTTCCACCGCCGTGGCGCTGGCCGAGCACCATGACCGCGACCTGCCCTGGTGCTTCAACCGCAAGGAAGCCAAGGACCACGGCGAGGGCGGCACCCTGGTGGGCGCACCGCTGGCCGGGCGTGTGCTGATCATCGACGACGTGATCACCGCCGGTACCGCGATCCGCGAGGTGATGCAGATCATCCAGGGCCAGCAGGCCCAGGCCGCTGGCGTGCTGATCGCCCTCAACCGCCAGGAGCGTGGCAAGGGCGAGCTGTCGGCGATCCAGGAAGTGGAGCGTGACTTCGGCATGCCGGTGGTGAGCATCGTGTCCCTGGAGCAGGTGCTGGAATATCTGGCCGGGGATGCTGAACTGAAGTCGTACCTGCCTGCGGTGGAGCGTTACCGCGCAGACTACGGAATCTGACTCTCCAGCGACCACAGGGTGTGCCGATGCTGAAGCCGGGTGCGATCCGACTTGCCTTGATTCTGGGTGCGATGGCACCGCTGGCCGCCCAGGCCGAGCTGTACCGTTACACCAATGAAAAGGGTGTCACCGTACTGGACCGCCTCGGCGTTCCGCCGCAGTTCATCGACAAGGGCTACGAGGTCCTCAACGACCAGGGCCGTGTGGTGAAGACCGTGCCGCCGGCGCCCACCCTCGAGGAACGCCAGCGCATGCAGGCCGACAAGGCCCGTGCTGGCTCCGATGCCCAGCTGCTGCGGCTCTACACCAGCGTCGAGGACGTCGACCGCGCGCTCCAGCGCAAGCTCTCCGAGCTGGACGGGTTGATCACCGTGGCCAAGGGTAACCAGCAGTCCCTGCGTACCCAGCAGGCCAACCTGCAGGCCCAGGCCGCCGACAACGAGCGTGCCGGGCGCCAGGTGCCCGAGGCGCTGGTGGCCCAGATCGACAACGTGCGCAGCGAATACAAGCGCCTCGACGACGACATTGCCCGCTACCAGGACGAGCGCAAGAAAGCCCAGGCGACCTTCGCCGCCGACCGCGCCCGCCTCGCCGAGCTGTTGAACCGCTGAGTCACTCCTCGGCAGCGCAGCGCTCGAAGCCCCTCACCTTTTCCCTCAGCCAGGCTGGCAAGGGCCGGCTCGTCCGCGTCGTTGCATCGGCGTGCACGTACACGATCTCCCCGCTGGTCAACGCCTCCTCGCCTCCCCAGATGCCCAGCGCAAACGTCAGGCTCGAGCCGCCCAATCGGCGTGTCCGGATGCCCAGGGTGAGCGTGTCGTCGAAGCGGGCCGGCGACAGGTGCTCCAGCAGGGTACGCACGGCGAAGAAGTCCCCGCCGTCGGCGATCAGGTCCTGTGGATAACGCACGCCCAGCGCGCGGAAGTACTCGGTGATGGCGACATCGGCGTAGGTCAGGTAGTGGCCGTTGAAGACGATCCCCTGAGGATCGACCTCGGCCCAGCGTACGCGCAGCGGGTGAAGGAAGGTGAAGGCGTTCCGGTCGGGTGGTGCGGGCATGGCACGGCTCCTGATGAGGATGTGCCGAGCATTCCCGTCGGGGTGGAGGGATGCAAGCCGGATCGGGGAAATGAATAAGCCGGATCGCTCCGGCTTATTCGGGGGGGCTCAGGCGCGGCGGCGGTTGCTGATCAGGGTGCCGACGCCACTGTCGGTGAAGATCTCCAGCAGCACGGCGTTGGGCACACGCCCGTCGATGATGTGCGCGCTGGTGACGCCACCCTGCACTGCATCGAGGGCGCAGCGGATCTTTGGCAGCATGCCGCCGTAGATGGTGCCGTCGGCGATCAGCTCGTTGACCTGCTCGGTGGTCAGGCCGGTGAGCACCTTGCCTTCCTTATCCATCAGGCCGGCGATGTTGGTCAGCAGCATCAGCTTCTCGGCCTTGAGAGCCTCGGCCACCTTGCCCGCTACCAGGTCGGCGTTGATGTTGTAGGACTCGCCGTCCTGGCCGACGCCGATGGGGGCGATGACCGGGATGAAGTTGCCCTTCACCAGCATGTTCAGCAGCTCGGTGTTCACGCTGGTCACTTCGCCCACATGGCCGATGTCGATGATCTCCGGCTGGGTCATCTCCGGGGTCTTGCGGGAGACGGTGAGCTTCTTCGCACGGATCAGCTCCGCGTCCTTGCCGGTCAGGCCGATGGCGCTGCCGCCGTGGCGGTTGATCAGATTGACGATGTCCTTGTTCACCTGGCCGCCGAGCACCATCTCCACCACGTCCATGGTCTGCGCGTCGGTGACGCGCATGCCGTCGATGAAGTGGCTCTCGATGGACAGGCGCTTGAGCAGGTCGCCGATCTGCGGGCCGCCGCCATGCACGACCACCGGGTTGATGCCCACGGCCTTCATCAGGACCATGTCGCGGGCGAACCCGGCTTTCAGCTCGTCGCTTTCCA
The DNA here is from genome assembly GCF_011397855.1 of Metapseudomonas otitidis. NCBI lineage: Bacteria > Pseudomonadati > Pseudomonadota > Gammaproteobacteria > Pseudomonadales > Pseudomonadaceae > Metapseudomonas > Metapseudomonas otitidis. Next base: position 162,448 of record NZ_AP022642.1, read on the forward strand.
TGGCGTTGCCGCCGTATTTCACGACCAGGGTCTTGCCGACGAAGCGGCGGATGTAGGGCAGTGCTTCGGACAGGACCTGGGCGACTTGGGATGCGGCGTCACGGCTGAGGGTCATGCGGGGCTCCGTGGATCAGAACGGCAGGTTGATATCGGGGGCGACGGCGTAGAGCTGGGCGCGGAACACTTCCTTGATGCGCTCCAGTTCCGCCTCGGAGTCGGCCTCGAAGCGCAGCACCAGCACCGGCGTGGTGTTGGAGGCGCGCACCAGGCCCCAGCCCTTGGGATAGTCGACGCGCACGCCGTCCAAGGTGGTGAGGTTGGCATCGCCCCAGGTGCCCTCGCGCTGCAGACGCTCGATCAGGCGGAACTTGCTCTCGTCGGTGACGGTGATGTTGATCTCCGGGGTGGAGATGTCCTTCGGGAAGGCGGTGAACACGTGTTCGGCGTCGCGCTTGTCCTGGCTGAGGATCTCCAGCAGGCGGGCGGCGCTGTAGATGCCGTCGTCGAAGCCGTACCAGCGCTCCTTGAAGAAGATGTGGCCGCTCATCTCACCGGCCAGCAGTGCGCCGGTTTCCTTCATCTTCTTCTTGATCAGCGAGTGGCCGGTCTTCCACATCACCGGACGGCCGCCGTAGCCGCTGATGAGGGAGGTCAGGCGACGGGTGCACTTGACGTCGAAGATGATGTCGGCGCCCGGGTTGCGGGACACCACGTCCTTGGCGAACAGCATCAGCAGGCGGTCGGGGTAGATGATGGTGCCTTCGTTGGTCACTACGCCCACGCGATCGCCGTCGCCGTCGAAGGCCAGGCCCAGGTCGGCGTTCTCTTCCTTCACCTTGGCGATCAGGTCTTCCAGGTTCTCCGGCTTGCCCGGGTCCGGGTGGTGGTTCGGGAAGGTGCCGTCAACGTCGCAGTACAGCGGGATCACGCTGCAGCCCAGGGCCTCGATCAGCTTGGGTGCGATGACGCCGGCCACGCCGTTGCCGCAGTCCACCACCACGCGCATGGACTTGGCGATGGCGATGTCGTCGCGGATCTGCTGGAAGTAGCGGTCGAGGATTTCGACCTGCTGGACGCTGCCCACGCCAGTGGCCAGGTCGTTGTTCTTGATACGGGTGTGCAGGGCGGTGATCTGCTCGTTGGCCAGGGTCTCGCCGGCGACCACGATCTTGAAGCCGTTGTAGTCCGGCGGGTTGTGGCTGCCGGTGAGCATCACGCCGGACTTGCCGTCCAGCACGTTGGCGGCGAAGTACAGCACCGGGGTCGGCACCATGCCGATGTCGGTGACATGGCAGCCGCAGTCCATCAGGCCCTGGATCAGCGCTTGCACCAGCTCGGGGCCGGAGAGGCGGCCGTCGCGGCCGACCGAGACGTTCGGCTCACCACGGGCGAGGCTTTCGGAGCCGATGGCACGGCCTACCCAGTAGGCGGTTTCGGCGGTCAGGGTATCGCCGACCACGCCACGGATGTCGTAGGCGCGGAAAATGCTGGCGGGCAGGTTGGGGGCGGCTTGCGGGGTGCTCATGGCAGGGGTTTGCTCCAATCCCAGGAGGTCCTGGTCTTCGTCGAGAATGTCGATATCGAGGATGTCGGTATCTTGGAAAAGCGGGTTGGCCAGCTCCAGGGGTTCGATCACCTTGGCCGGTGCGGCAGCCGGGGCTGCTGCAGGGCTGGCCTTGCGCTCGTCGCCGACGCTGGGCGCCACCGGTTCCGGTTTGCGCCGCAACTGCCGGGCCAGCGACTGGGCCAGCGCATCCAGCGCCGGCAGCCGCAGGCTGTTGGGTTTGACGCTTTTGCCGCTGGAGAGTTCTTGCACCAGTTGGCTGAGCTGGGTGACGTCTTCCCTCAGCTTGCGCTGCAGGCCGCTATGCACCAGGTACAGGCCGGCCAGGGCGCCCACCAGGGACAGCAGGGCGGCGAGTCCGAGCAGCGGCACCGGCATGCCTGAGCTGCCCAGCTGGCTGCTGGGCGTGAAGGTCAGTTTCCAGTTGGGGTTGCCACTGGCCACGGCGATGGGCGTGCCGTCGGCGGCACTGCCGCGCTGGGCCAGGATCTGGGCGGGGGCGTTGCCGAACTGCTGGGTGAACTGCAGCTGGCCGGTGCCATCCGGCAGCGGGGCCAGTGCGCTCAGCAGGCGCTCCAGGTCCACCACCAGCAACAGCGTGCCCTGGATCGGGGCGTTGTCGGCCAGGCGGATCGGCGCGGCGCTGTAGACCAGCCAGCGCTGGCCGACCTTGTAGGCCTCGGGTGCGGGCTTCTGCCCGCTTTCGGCGCGGCGTAGCATGTCCAGGGCGGCGAAGTTCATCGGCGCTGCGCGCTGGCTGTTCTGCTGGGCCTGACCGGGCAGGTTGAGGTGGGCATCCACCACGGCATTCCAGTAGCCCAGGCCGCGCTCGGCGACCTGCACGCGGGACGGGTCGTCGCTGTTGAGGGCGTCCGCCAGCGCCGGATTGCGGGCGGCGGCGGTGGTGTCGGCAACCAGCTGGCCGAGGGCCTGGCGCAACGAGGCGCCCTGGCTGTCCGCCCAGGCCTGCGCCAGTTGGGCGCGCTGGGCTTTTTCGCCGCTGTCCACCAGGGTGAGCCAGAGCAGCGCACTGCCCGCGGCCACGCCGACGGCGGAGGCGATCAGCCCGGGCATCAGGTCGGTGAGCAGGCCGCTGCCAGCCTTGGCGCCCTTGGCGGGCTCCTTGGCTTCGGTGGGGCTGGCCAGCATGCCGGTGTCGGTGTCCTTGGCATTGCGCTTGAAGAGTTTCACTGAAGGTCTCCCCCGCGATTCATCCTGAGGTCAATGCGGAATCAGTGGCTGCCCGAATGGCCGAAGCCGCCGGCGCCGCGCTCGCTCTGGCCGAACTCGTCGACGAGTTCGAAATGCGCTTGCACGACAGGCACCAAGACTAGCTGGGCCAGGCGTTCGCCGACGGCCAGGGTGAAGGCGCTCTGGCCACGGTTCCAGCAGGACACCATCAGCTCGCCCTGGTAGTCGGAGTCGATCAGGCCCACCAGGTTGCCGAGCACGATGCCGTGCTTATGGCCCAGCCCGGAGCGCGGCAGGATCAACGCGGCCAGGCCCGGGTCGGCGATGTGGATCGAGAGGCCGGTGGGAATCAGCACGGTCTGGCCGGGCTCCAGCGTCAGGTCTTCCTTGAGCATGGCGCGCAGGTCGAGGCCGGCGGAACCGGGGGTGGCGTACTGGGGCAGCGGGAATTCGCTGCCGAGGCGGGGGTCGAGGATCTTGGCTTGCAGTGCGTGCATGGAGTCTCAGGCCTGGTTGAGGCGGTCGGCGATGAAGGCAACCAGCTGGCGGGCGATCTTGCCCTTGCTGGTCTGGGAGAAGCTGGTCTGGTGCAGCCCGCGATCGATGATGGTGATCGCGTTCTCCTCGCTGTTGAAGCCGATGCTGGGGTTGGCCACGTCATTGGCAACGATCAGGTCGAGGTTCTTGTCGCGCAGCTTGCGCGAGGCGTACTCCAGCAGGTTCTCGGTCTCGGCGGCGAAGCCGACGCTGAAGGGGCGATCGGGCCGGCCGGCCAGGGTCGCGAGGATATCGGGGTTGCGCACCAGCTGCAGCAGCAGGCCTTCGCCGCTGGTGGGGTCCTTTTTCATTTTGTGCGGTGCGACCACTTCGGGGCGGTAGTCCGCCACGGCAGCCGCGGCGATCAGCAGGTCGCAGGGCATGGCCGCTTCGCAGGCCGCGAGCATGTCGCGGGCGCTGACCACGTCGACCCGGTTGACCCGGTCGGGGGTCGGCAGGTGGACGGGGCCGGTGATCAGGGTGACCTTGGCGCCCGCCTCCACCGCCGCTTCGGCCAGGGCGAAGCCCATCTTCCCGGAGCTGTGGTTGGTGATGTAGCGGACCGGGTCGATGTTCTCCTGGGTCGGACCGGCCGTGATCAGCACGTGGCGGCCGGTCAGTGCCTGGTGTTCGAACAGGTTGGCGGCCTGCTGGGCCAGCTCGTCGGCCTCCAGCATGCGGCCCGGGCCGACATCGCCGCAGGCCTGGCTGCCGGCTGCCGGGCCGAACAGGTGCAGGCCGCGCTGGGCCAGGCACTGGGCATTGGCCTGGGTGGCCGGGTCGCGCCACATGGCCTGGTTCATCGCCGGGGCCAGGGCGACCTTGGCGTCGGTGGCCAGCACCAGGGTGGTCAGCAGGTCGTTGGCCAGGCCCTGGGCCAGGCGCGCCATCAGGTCGGCGGTGGCCGGGGCGATCAGCACCAGGTCGGCCCAGCGGGCGAGCTCGATGTGGCCCATGGCGGCTTCGGCGGCCGGGTCCAGCAGGTCGAGGTGCACGGGGTGGCCGGACAGGGCCTGGAGGGTCAGCGGTGTGATGAACTCGCGGCCGCCCTGGGTCATCACCACCCGGACTTCCGCGCCCTGGTCGCGCAGGCGGCGGATCAGCTCCGCACTCTTGTAGGCGGCAATGCCGCCCCCCACGCCCAGGACGATGCGTTTCCGATAGAGCCGCTGCATAGGCCTGCCTTAGTAATAGAGGTGGAGTGGTGCGCTGCGGTGTCGGCGCCTCCCCAGGGCCGGATCACCGCGCAAAAAAGGTTGGTTAAGATAGCACAGCGCCCGCATGGGAACAGCGGCGCAGCTGACCAGGGAGGTGTCATGAGCATCCGTCATTGGCCCGCAGCGGAACGCCCGCGGGAGAAGCTACTCGAACAGGGCGCGGCGGCCCTTACCGACGCCGAACTCCTCGCCATTTTCCTGCGCACCGGGCTGCCGGGGCAGAGCGCCGTGGACCTCGCGCGCCAGATTCTGGTCCAGTTCGGCGGGCTGCGCCCGCTGCTGGAGGCGGACCTGGCCACGTTCTGCCTGCGGCCGGGTCTCGGGCCGGCCAAGTTCGCCCAGTTGCAGGCGGTGCTGGAGATGGCCCGTCGGCACCTGGCCGAGGGATTGCGGCGGGATTCGGCACTGGAGAACCCCCGGGCGGTGCGGGATTACCTCAAGGCCCAGTTGCGGCACGAGCCCCACGAAGTGTTCGGCTGCCTGTTCCTCGATACCCGCCACCGGGTGCTGGCCTTCGAGGTGCTGTTCCGCGGCACCATCGACGGCGCCAGTGTCTACCCGCGCCAGGTGGTCAAGCGCGCCCTGGCGCACAACGCCGCCGCGCTCATCCTCACCCACAACCACCCTTCCGGTATCGCCGAACCCAGCCAGGCCGACCGCGACCTTACGCACCGCCTGAAGGATGCGTTGGCGCTGGTGGATGTGCGGGTGCTGGACCACTTCGTGGTGGGCGATGGCGAGCCGCTGTCCCTGGCCGAGTACGGCTGGCTCTAGGCCGCGCTCGCGAGCTGGCGGCGAATGGCTGCCAGCATGCGCCGCCGGATCAGCCCGCTGGCGGGGCGGATGGCCAGCCAGTAGGGGGTGAACAGCAGGCGGCTGCGGCGATCCGGGCAGTGGACGCGCGTCTCCGTGTGCAGGCGAACACCCGCCGGGCGTGGTGAGCAGTGGAAGGTCATCACCAGCTTGGCGACGCCCGGTTCCTCATACCTCATGAAGGCCTGTGCGTCAGGGACCGCTTCCAGACCGAAATCCGTACGCCAGAAGCGCCCGATCAGGCCGTAGGCCATTGCCTGGTCGCCGTCGCGTTCCAGCAGTGTGAACTCATGCAGGCCGAAGGCCGGCCGGGCCTCCAGTGCGTTGCGCCAGCCCAGTCGGTTGGCCAGGCGCGCGGGGGCTTCGCGCAGGCGGAGCAGGCTCCTGACCAGCGGATCGTCGTGGGTGGAGAGCTGGCTGGCAGCGTCCAGTGCCTGTGCAGCGGAGGTGTCCAGGTCGAGGTGATGACGCTCGACGAACTGGAAATTCGGCAGGTAGCGCTCGGCCAGCTCGTTCAAGGCGCCAGCTCCACCTTGGAGAAGTCCTGCCGGCCGAAGGGGTTGGCCTCATAGCCGCGCACATTGGCACGCACCAGGGCGAATGCCGTGGGGTGGGCCAGGGGCAGCCACAGGGCCTGCTCATGGATGATCGCCTGGGCTCGGGCGTAGAAATCGCTGCGCGCCGTGGTGTCCGGCGTGGCCTTGGCCTGGCTGATCAACTGGTCGAGGTCCGGGTTGCAGTAGCGGGCGAAGTTCAGGCCCGACTGCACCGAGGCGCAGGCGAATTGAGGCGTGAGGAAGTTGTCCGGGTCGCCGTTATCGCCCGCCCAGCCCATGAACAGCAGGTCGTGCTCGCCGGCCTTGGCGCGCCGGATCAGTTCGCCCCACTCGATGACGCGGATGTCGGCGCGGATGCCCACCTTGGCCAGGTCGGCCTGCAGCATCTGCGCGCCCAGGTTCGGGTTGGGGTTGAGCACGCTGCCGGAGGGGCGCGTCCACAGGGTGGTGCTGAAACCGTCCGGCAACCCGGCTTCGACCAGCAGTGCCTTGGCCTTGCCAGGGTCGTAGGCGTAGCCGGGCAGTTCCTTGGCGTAGCCCCAGGTGGTGGGCGGGAACGGGCCGTCAGCCGGTGTGGCGGTGCCTTCGAACACGGCCTTTATATAGCTGGCCTTGTCGAAGGCGAGATTGATCGCCTGCCGCACCTTGGCCTGGTCCAGCGGCGGATGCTGGCTGTTCAGCGCGACGAAGGCGGTCATGAAGGCCGGGGTTTCCACGACCCGCAGGTTGCTGTCCTGGCGTGCCTGCCCCACATCCAGGGGCTTGGGCGACAGGGCGATCTGGCATTCGCCCCGGCGCAGCTTCTGCAGGCGCACATTGGCATCCGGGGTGATGGCGAACACCAGGTTGTCCACCGCCGGCTTGCCGGCGAAGTAGTCCGGGTTGGCGCTGTAGCGGATCGCCGCGTCCTTCTGGAAACGCTTGAACACGAAGGGGCCGGTACCGATGGGCTGGGCGTTGAGCTTCTCCGGCGTGCCAGCTTTCATCAGCTGGTCGGCGTATTCGGCGGAATAGATAGAAGCGAAGCCCATGCTGAGCATCGCCAGGAAGGTGGCATCGGGGTGAGTCAGGTTGAAGCGGACGGTGTGCGCGTCGACCTTCTCCACCGAGCGCACCAGGCCCGGCAGCTGCATGGACTGGGCGTGGGGGAAGCCGCTTTGCGCCACCTTGTGCCAGGGGTTGGCCGGGTCGAGCATGCGCTGGAAGCTGAACAGCACGTCGTCGGCATCCAGCTCGCGGTTCGGGGCGAAGTAGTCGGTGCGGTGGAAGCGCACCCCCGGGCGCAGATGGAAGCTGTAGCTGAGGCCGTCCTCGGACACCTCCCAGCGCTCGGCCAGGCCCGGCACCAGGCGGGCGGCCTGGGCATCGAATTCCACCAGGCGGTTGATCAGCACGTCGGCCGAGGCGTTGGTGGTGGTCAGGGCGTTGTACTGCACCACGTCGAACCCGTCCGGGCTGGCTTCGGTGCACACGCTCAGGTTGGCCGCCTGTGCCAGCAGCGGGGCGAACAGCAGGGGGAGCAGGGCAAGGCGCATGGCGGATTCCTCGGGATGCGTTGGCCAGGAGGCGAACGCTAGCCCAGCCAGCGCGGTGGGGCAATCGCAGTTGCCGACGAATGGTCGCCAGGGCGAGGCGCCCCGCCTCGCGGCGGAACGCACGCCGTGGCCGGGCGGCAGGGTGTGGGTAAGTTGGTGGAGCCCTTGCTGCACTAGGGGTGTTCTGGTATAAAGCAGCGCTCTTTTCTGGGGCCCGGTCTTTCGCAATCACTGTGCGGCCGGTAAGACCCTGACGAGACGGGCGCTAAACACGCCCACAATTGAGAGTTCAAGCGGCCAACCCATGCCGGGTTGGGCATGAGGTTTAGAGGGCTGAGGCATGTCTAGAGTCTGTCAAGTAACCGGTAAGGGTCCGGCTACCGGGAACAACATTTCCCACGCAAACAACAAAACCCGTCGTCGTTTCCTGCCGAACCTGCAGCACCATCGCTTCTGGGTCGAGTCCGAGAAGCGCTTCGTGCGTCTGCGCGTTTCCGCCAAGGGCATGCGCATCATCGACAAGCGTGGCATTGACGTCGTTCTGTCCGAGCTGCGCGCTCGCGGCGAAAAGGTTTAAGGAGCAAATCATGCGTGAACTGATCCGTTTGGTGTCCAGCGCCGGTACCGGCCACTTCTACACCACCGACAAGAACAAGCGCACCACTCCCGACAAGATCGAGATCAAGAAGTACGATCCTGTCGTGCGTAAGCACGTGATCTACAAGGAAGCCAAGATCAAGTAATTGATCCGGCCCTTGCGAAAAGCCCGCCTCATGGCGGGCTTTTTCATGCCCGCGATTTGGCGTGCCAGGCGCAGGACATAAAAAAGCCCGCTTTCGCGGGCCAGGGGTGACAAGCATCGGGTGTCGGCAGGCTTATTTGGCCTGCTCGAAGATGACGTAGACCTTGCGGCAGGCTTCCAGCACTTCCCAGGTGCCGGAGAAGCCGGCCGGGATCACGAAGCGGTCGCCCGCGCGCACGGTCTTGGCGCTGCCGGCGGCGTCGCGGATGACGGAGACGCCCTGGAGGATCTCGCAGTACTCATGCTCGGTGTAGTTCACCGTCCACTGGCCGACCGCGCCCTCCCAGATGCCGACGTTGAACTGCCCGCAGGGGCTGCCGTAGTGGTTGCGCACACTCTGTTCGGGGTCGCCCTTGAGGATCTTCTCGGGCGCGGGGCGGTAGTGCTCGGCGGTGGCGGGGCTGGTGGCGAAGTCGACGATGGATTCGATGTTCATGGCGATTCCGTAGCGGCGTTGTGGAGGTCGCGCAGGGCGGCCTGTTTCTTATTCTGCCCGGCAGGTGTTCGGAATCCCGCCATGCACGGTGGCGGGAAATGCTGAATGCGGGCGTACCGGTCCTGAGTCTATGTTTAATAAAATGAACATTACAAGGCCCCTGCTCCCGGCAGTGTCAAAAATATTGAAAATCCAGGGGCCTCTGGTTTAGGGTGTCGCACAGCTTTGGCCGCGTGTAGGCCTTGCAGAATTCTTGACAGTGTCGGTCCCTCCCCTGCCGGCACTTCCACTAATAAAAGTAAGAGGAACGCCCCATGACCACCCTCACTCGTGCCGACTGGGAACAGCGCGCCAAGTCCCTGCAGATCGAGACCCGCGCCTTCGTCCATGGCGAATACACCCCGGCTGCATCCGGTGCCACCTTCGAGTGCATCAGCCCTGTGGATGGTCGTGTGCTGGGCCTGGTCGCCAGCTGTGACCTGGCCGACGCCGAGGTGGCGGTCAAGGATGCCCGCGCCACTTTCGAATCCGGTGTCTGGTCGCGCCTCGCCCCGGTGAAGCGCAAGGAAGTGATGATCCGCTTCGCCGACCTGCTGGACGCCCATGCCGAAGAGCTGGCCCTGCTGGAAACCCTGGACATGGGCAAGCCGATCGGTGACTCGCTGAACATCGACGTGCCGTCAGCGTCCCGCGCCATCCGCTGGAGCGGCGAGGCCATCGACAAGATCTACGACGAAGTCGCCGCCACCCCGCACAACGAGCTGGGCCTGGTGACCCGCGAGCCGGTGGGCGTGGTCGCCGCCATCGTGCCGTGGAACTTCCCCCTGCTGATGACCTGCTGGAAGCTCGGCCCGGCGCTGGCCACCGGCAACTCCATCATCCTCAAGCCGTCCGAGAAGTCGCCGCTGACCGGCATCCGCATCGCCCAGCTGGCCATCGAGGCCGGCATCCCCGCGGGCGTGTTCAACGTGCTGCCGGGCTTCGGCCACACCGTCGGCAAGGCCCTGGCCCTGCACATGGACGTCGACACCCTGGTGTTCACCGGCTCCACCAAGATCGCCAAGCAACTGATGATCTACGCCGGCGAATCCAACATGAAGCGCGTCTGGCTGGAAGCCGGCGGCAAGAGCCCGAACATCGTCTTTGCCGACGCCCCGGACCTCAAGGCTGCCGCCGAGTCCGCCGCCGCCGCCATCGCCTTCAACCAGGGCGAGGTCTGCACCGCCGGCTCGCGCCTGCTGGTGGAGAACTCCATCAAGGAGAAGTTCGTGCCCATGGTGGTCGAGGCCATCAAGGGCTGGAAGCCGGGCAACCCGCTGGACCCGGCCACCAACGTCGGCGCACTGGTGGACACCACCCAGATGAACAACGTGCTGTCCTACATCCAGGCTGGCCATGACGACGGCGCCAAGCTGGTGGCCGGCGGCAAGCGCGTGATGGAAGAGACCGGCGGCACCTACGTCGAGCCGACCATCTTCGACGGCGTGACCAACGCCATGCGCATCGCCAAGGAAGAGATCTTCGGGCCGGTACTGTCGGTGATTGGCTTCGACAACGAGGCCGAGGCCGTCGCCATCGCCAACGACACCATCTACGGCCTGGCGGCTGCGGTGTGGACCAGCAACCTGTCCCGCGCCCACCTGGTGGGCAAGGCCCTGCGGGCCGGCAGCGTGTGGATCAACCAGTACGACGGCGGCGACATGACCGCGCCGTTCGGTGGCTTCAAGCAGTCCGGCAACGGTCGCGACAAGTCCCTGCACGCGTTCGATAAGTACACCGAGCTGAAGGCCACCTGGATCAAGCTCTGAACAGCGGCGGTCTGACCGCCTGACACGGCGCGGCCGGTTCCGGTCGCGCCAAGGTCCGCCCTCCTCTCGGGGAGGGCCGGCTCAGCGAGAGCCACACCTGCGGCCGGGTTTCCCTTCGGGAGCCCGGCCGTTTTTGCTTTTCCGCCAGCCAGTAGCCGTAAACGGGAGGAACACCGTCATGCGTTGGGGCACCTATTTCGCCGTGTGTGGCGCCGTCATCAGCATCGGTCTGGCGCTGGGCGTAACCATGCCACTGGTGTCGCTGCGCCTGGAGAGCTGGCACTACGGCTCGTTCGCCATCGGCGTCATGGCCGCCACCCCGGCGGTGGGCGTGCTCCTCGGCGCCTCCCTGGCCGGACGCCTGGCGGCGCGCTTCGGCACCGTCCCGCTGATGCAGCTGTGCCTACTGCTGGGGGCAGCCTCGGTGGCGCTGCTGGCGCTGGTGCAGAGTTACCCGGTCTGGTTGCTGCTGCGGTTGTTCATCGGCGTGGCGCTGACCGTGGTGTTCATCCTCGGCGAGAGCTGGATCAACCAACTGGCGGTGGAGCAGTGGCGTGGCCGCCTGGTGGCGCTGTACGGCACCGGCTATGCGCTGAGCCAGCTGTCCGGCCCCCTGCTGCTGACCCTGCTGGGCAGTGACACGGACCGCGGCTTCTGGACCGGCACCGGCCTGTTGATCGGCGGTTCGCTGCTCTTGCTCGGGCGGGGCGGCGCGCCCCAGGTCGACGAGCACGGCGCCTCCGGGCGTGGCCTCTGGGTCTTCTGCCAGCGCATGCCGACCATCGCCTGGGCGGTGGTGCTGTTCGCGGCCTTCGAAGCGATGATGCTCACCCTGTTGCCGGTCTACGGCCTGCGCCAGGGCTTCACCCAGGAGGTGGCCCTGCTGATGGCCAGCGTGGTGGTGGTGGGGGATGCGGCCTTGCAATTGCCCATCGGCTGGATGGCGGACCGAGTACCCCGGCGTGCGCTGTTCCGGGCCTGCGGCCTGGCCCTGCTGCTGTCCAGCCTGAGCGTGCCGCTGGTGCTGCACACGGTGCTGATCTGGCCGGTGTGGGTGGTGTTCGGCGCCAGCGCCGGCGGGCTGTTCACCCTGGCGCTGATCCTGATCGGCGAGCGTTTCCGGGACGATGAGCTGGTGCGGGCCAATGCCCATGTCGCCCAGCTCTGGGGCATCGGCTGCCTGATCGGGCCGCTGGTGACCGGCGCCGCCAGCCAGTGGATCAGCGGCCATGCGTTGCCGCTGATGATGGCCGTGGGGGCAGCGGGGTTCGTCTGGCTGGCCTGGACCCGGGAGCCGATGGGCGAAGACGCCCCGGCCGGCTCCCCAGGCGCCTGAGGGTCAGCGCGCCAGGCTGTTGCCCAGCGTCTCGCGCAGGCGGTACCAGAGCATCCCCAGCGCCAGCAGCGGCGAGCGCAGCAGCTTGCCGCCGGGGAAAGTGATGTGGGGCACCTTGGCGAACACCTCGAAACCGCTGCCCTGTTCGCCGCAGATGGCTTCCGCCAGCAGCTTGCCCGCCAGGTGGGTGGCGTTCACCCCGTGGCCCGAGTAGGCCTGGGCGAAGTAGACGTTCGGGTGTTCGGGCAGTCGGCCGATCTGCGGCAGGCGGTTGGCACCGATGCCGATCATGCCGCCCCACTGGTAGTCGATGCGCACATCGGCCAACTGGGGGAAGGTCGCCAGCATCTTCGGCTGCATGTAGGCAGCGATGTCCGCCGGATCACGCCCGGAATAGTGGCAGGCGCCGCCGAACAGCAGGCGGCGGTCGGCGGAAAGGCGGTAGTAGTCCAGGGCCACGCGCTGGTCGCAGACCGCCATGTTCTGCGGCAGCAGCTGCCGCGCCAGGTCTTCGGGCAGCGGCTCGGTGGCGATGATGTAGCTGCCGGCCGGGAGCACCTTGCCGCCCAGTGTCGGGTCGAGATCGTTGATGTAGGCGTTGCAGCCCAGCACCAGGGTGGCGGCCTTCACCTGGCCGCTGGCGGTGTGCACCGTCACCTCGGGGCCGTGGTCGATGCGCGTGGCAGCGGAGTGTTCGAATATCCGCACGCCCAGGGAGGTGGCCGCCGCCGCTTCGCCCAGGGCGAGGTTGAGCGGGTGCAGGTGGCCCGAGCCCATGTCGATGAGCCCGCCGGCATAGCGGTCGGACCCCACCACGCTGCGCATGTCACCGGGTTGCACCAGCTTCATCTCGTGGCGATAGCCGAGCCCGCGCAGCTCCTCCATGTCCTCGGCGAAGCCGGCGAAGTCACGGGCCGTGTTGGCCAGGTCGCAGTAACCCCAGGTCAGGTCGCAGTCGATGGCGAACTCGTCCACCCGCTGGCGCACCAGTTCCACGGCCTCCAGGCCCATCAGTTTGAGGGCACGTACGCCTTCGGCGCCGATCACCGGCGAGAAGTGGTCGACGTCATGGCCGACCCCACGGATCAGCTGGCCGCCGTTGCGCCCGCTGGCACCCCAGCCCACCTGGCGGGCCTCCAGCAGGACCACCGAAATGCCGCGGCGGGCCAGTTCGATGGCGGTGTTGAGGCCGGAGAAACCCCCGCCGACGATGCACACGTCGGCCCGGACCTCGCCCTGCAGGGGCGGGTAGGCCAGTTGGCGGTTGGCTGTGGCGGCGTAGTAGGAGGGGGCGTGGCGGTCACTGTGGACCGGTTGGCGAACGCGGGCGTTCATGGGCGCAATCCTGATTCTTGTGTTTGAAAAAAGCGACGCAGGATAGGCAGGCCCCTCTCCATGCGCCAAGGGGACTTCGGGAAAAATCCCTGTGCCCCCGGGGCAAGGATCGGTTCAGTCGGGAATGGGCAGGCTGAGGGTCTCCTTCACCTCTTCCATCACGATGTAGGACTTGGATTCGCGGACGTGGGGCAGCTTGAGGAGGATGTCCCCCAGCAGCTTGCGGTAGGAGGCCATCTCGTTGATGCGGGCCTTCACCAGGTAGTCGAAGTCGCCGGACACCAGGTGGCATTCGAGCACATGGGGCAGCTTGAGCACGGCGCGGCGGAACTCCTCGAAGGTGTCGCCGGACTTGTAGTCCAGGCTGATCTCGACGAACACCAGCAGGCTGGCCTTGAGGTGCTGCGGGTTCAGGCGGGCGTTGTAGCCCATGATGATTCCCTCGCGCTCCAGGCGGCGGACGCGTTCGGTGCAGGGCGTGGTCGACAGCCCCACCCGCTCGCCCAGTTCGGTGAAGGAGATGCGACCGTCCTCCTGGAGGATGCGTAAAATATTCCGGTCTATCTTGTCCAGCTCACGACGCGATTGATGCTGGGTTCTCATGGTGGATGCCCCTCCGCAAAAGCCGATATTGCCAAGAATTATCGCCAAATATAGCTGGCTATATAGTGAATATCACTGGTCACGCCTTCTTATACTGCCGACATCTACGCTCAAAATAACAAACGCGCCGGCAAGGCCGTCGCGGTGGAGGCAGACATGCGAGTAATGGTGCTGGGCAGCGGCGTGATTGGTACCGCGAGTGCCTACTATCTGGCCCGGGAAGGCTTCGAGGTGGTGGTGGTGGACCGTCAGCCGGCCGTCGCCATGGAAACCTCCTTCGCCAACGCAGGCCAGGTCTCACCTGGCTACGCATCCCCCTGGGCCGCCCCCGGCGTGCCGCTCAAGGCCATCAAGTGGCTGATGCAGCGCCACGCGCCCCTGGCCATCAAGGCCACCGGCAGCCTGGACCAGTACCTGTGGATGGCGCAGATGCTGCGCAACTGTACCGCGTCCCGCTATGCGGTGAACAAGGAGCGCATGGTGCGCCTGTCCGAGTACAGCCGCGACTGTCTCGACGAGCTGCGCGCCGAAACCGGCATCGCCTATGAAGGCCGCCAGCTCGGCACCACCCAGCTGTTCCGCACCCAGGCCCAGGTTGACGCCGCCGCCAAGGACATCGCCGTCCTCGAGCGTTCCGGCGTGCCCTACGAGATCCTCGACCGCGACGGCATCGCCCGCGTCGAGCCGGCCCTGGCCAGCGTCAAGCACAAGCTCGCCGGCGCCCTGCGCCTGCCCAACGACCAGACCGGCGACTGCCAGATGTTCACCACCCGCCTGGCCGAGATGGCCGTGCAGCTGGGGGTCGAGTTCCGCTTCGGCCAGGACATCCAGCGCCTGGACTTCGCCGGCGACCGCATCAACGGCGTGTGGATCGACGGCAAGCTGGAAACCGCCGACCGCTACGTGCTCGCCCTCGGCAGCTACAGCCCGCAACTGCTCAAGCCGCTGGGCATCAAGGCCCCGGTGTACCCGCTCAAGGGCTACTCGCTGACCGTGCCGATCACCAACGGTGCCATGGCCCCGACCTCGACCATCCTGGACGAGACCTACAAGGTCGCCATCACCCGTTTCGACGATCGCATCCGCGTCGGCGGCATGGCGGAGATCGCCGGCTTCGACCTGTCGCTGAACCCGCGCCGTCGCGAGACCCTGGAAATGATCACCACCGACCTCTATCCGGAAGGTGGCGACGTGGCCAAGGCCGAGTTCTGGACCGGCCTGCGCCCGGCGACCCCGGACGGCACCCCCATCGTCGGGGCCACGCCGTACCGCAACCTGTTCCTCAATACCGGACACGGTACCCTTGGCTGGACCATGGCCTGCGGTTCCGGCCGCCTGTTGGCGGACCTGATGGCGCGCAAGCGTCCGCAGATCAGCGCCGAAGGCCTGGACATCTTCCGCTACGGCAATTCCAAGGAGACCTCGAGCAATGCCAATCCAGCGACTGCACACTGAAACCCGCTACAGCGAAATCGTCATCCACAACGGCACGGTCTACCTGGCCGGCCAGCTTGACGAGAAGCTCAGCGCCGGGATCGGCCAGCAGACCCGCGAGACCCTCGCCAGCATCGACAAGCTGCTGGCCGAGGCCGGTACCGACAAGAGCCACCTGCTCTCGGTGACCATCTACCTCAAGGACATGGCGGCCGACTACGCCGCCATGAACGCGATCTGGGACGCCTGGCTGCCGAAGGGCGCCGCCCCGGCCCGCGCCTGTGTCGAGGCCCGGATGTATTCCCCCGAGGTGCTGGTGGAGATGACCGTCGTCGCCGCCCTGCCCTGACCCCTTCCTCAGCCCGGCGCCCGAGCCGGGTTTTTTCCATAACCAGAAGAAGTGCCCGCCATGCGTCCCGCCCGTGCCCTCATCGACCTCGAAGCGCTGCGCCACAACTACCGCCTCGCCCGTGAAGCCTCCGGTGCCCGCGCACTGGCGGTGGTCAAGGCCGATGCCTACGGACATGGCGCCGTCCGCTGCGCCCGTGCCCTGGAGGCCGAGGCCGACGGGTTCGCCGTGGCGTGCATCGAAGAAGCGCTGGCCCTGCGCGAGGCGGGCATCCGCGCGCCGATCCTGCTGCTCGAAGGCTTCTTCGAGGCCGACGAGCTGCCGCTGATCGAACAGCATGATTTCTGGTGCGTCCTGCATGCCCCCTGGCAGCTGGAAGCGGTGGAGCGAGCGACCCTCGCCCGGCCGCTGACCTTCTGGCTGAAGATGGATTCCGGGATGCACCGGGTGGGCTTCCACCCCGCCGAGTTCCGCGACGCCCACCAGCGCCTGCTGGCCAGTGGCAAGGCGGCCAAGGTGGTGCTGATGAGCCACTTCGCCCGTGCCGACGAGCTGGACAGCGACAGCTGCGCCCAGCAGGTCGCCGTGTTCCAGCAGGCCCGCGCCGGCATCGAGGCGGAAGTCAGCCTGCGCAACTCGCCGGCCCTGCTGGGCTGGCCCCAGGTTCCCAGTGACTGGGTGCGCCCCGGCATCATGCTCTACGGCGCCACCCCCTTCGAGCAGGCGCATCCCCTGGCCGACCGCCTCAAACCGGTGATGACCCTGGAGTCCAAGGTCATCAGCGTGCGTGAACTCCCGGCCGGGCAACCGGTGGGCTATGGCGCGCGCTTCGTCACCGAACGGCCGACCCGGGTCGGCGTGGTGGCCATGGGGTATGCCGATGGCTATCCGCGCCACGCGCCCACCGGCACGCCGGTGGCCATCGACGGCCAGCCCTCGCGGCTGATCGGCCGGGTCTCCATGGACATGCTCACCGTCGACCTCACCGACCTGCCCCGGGCCGGCCTCGGCAGCCGCGTCGAACTGTGGGGCAACCAGGTATCCGCCGCCGAGGTGGCGATGCACGCCGGGACCATCCCCTACCAGATCTTCTGCAACCTGCGCCGGGTCCCCCTGAGCGAGCGCTAAGCCTCGCCCAGCGGGGCCTGCGGACCATCGGTTGCTTGCCAACTTCCTGATTTTCCTGGGATTTCCCAGGGGGTTCGTTTTTTTGCGCAGTATTGACGGCCGAAGTGTTGTAAATACTGAACGCTAGCCGCATGATTGCGCGCACCAAGCCCCCCTAACAAGAATCCAGAGGAGGATCCCAGCATTGGACGTCGGTGTTCGACTGCAAGCTATCCGCAAGCTCAAAGGCCTTTCCCAGCGTGAACTCGCCAAACGTGCAGGCGTTACCAACAGCACGATTTCCATGATCGAGAAGAACAGCGTCAGCCCCTCCATCAGTTCGCTGAAGAAGGTGCTCGGGGGCATCCCCATGTCGCTGGTGGAGTTCTTTTCCCTCGACCTGGAACAGGACAACCAGACCCAGGTGGTCTATCGGGCCTCCGAACTCACCGACATCTGCAGTGGCGCCATCACCATGAAGCTGGTGGGCAAGGCCCATCCCAGCCGCGCCATCGCCTTCCTCGACGAGACCTACCCACCGGGCACCGACACCGGTGACGAGATGTACGCCCATGAGGGCGAAGAGGCCGGCATGCTGGTCGAAGGGCGTCTCGAACTGACCGTCGGCAACGACGTGTACATCCTCGAGCCGGGCGACAGCTACTACTTCGAAAGCAGCCGTCCGCACCGCTTCCGCAATCCGTTCGACCTGCCGGCTCGCCTGATCAGCGCGACCACTCCGGCAAACTTCTGAAAGACCGCTGCCGCCGATATCCCTGCGACGCGTTGGGTTGTTTCGGCCGGACGGCCATGACGTTATACTTGCGCCCGCTCGCGAAACCGTGGCCGCGGGCGTATCTAGCCACGATGAGGGTGAAAGGGTGAACCTGATAAATAAGATGCTGGCAGCGCATGTTGCCGTATTGGCCCTGTGGGCAGTTAGCGCCCAGGCCGCGACCGACGACGCCATCGCCGAGCGCATCAAGCCGGTGGGCGAGGTCTGCGTGCAGGGTCAGGAATGCAAGGGTGTCGGCGCCGTGGCAGCGGCTGCAGGCGGCGGCGCACGTACGCCGGACGACATCATCGCCAAGCACTGTGGCGCCTGCCACACCGCTGGCGTGCTGGGTGCACCGAAGATCGGTGACACCGCAGCCTGGAAAGAGCGCGCAGACCACCAGGGCGGCCTCGACGGCATCCTGGCCAAGGCCATCACCGGCATCAACGCCATGCCGCCGAAGGGCACCTGCGCCGACTGCACAGACGACGAGCTGAAAGCCACCATCAAGAAGATGTCCGGCCTGTAAGCGTCGCGAAGCATCGAAAAAGCCGCCCGAGGGCGGCTTTTTTGTGCCTGCGCGGTGCGACTCGTTGTCGCAGCGCCGCCGGGCCCGAGGTGTTCGGGCCCGGCAACGGGTCAGTCGATGAAGCTGACCTGGCCGTCCGCGAGGGAGGCCACACGAGCCAGCGACTCGATGCGGTAACCCTCCTCCTCCAGCAGGCGGCGCCCGTCCTGGAAGGACTTCTCGATGACGATGCCGAGGCCGGCGATGCTCGCGCCCGCCTGGCCGATCAGGTCGATCAGCGCCTTGGCCGCGTGGCCGTTGGCGAGGAAGTCATCGATCACCAGCACATGGTCGGCGGCCGTCAGGTGCTTGGCGGAGATGGCGATGGTGCTCTCGGTCTGCTTGGTGAAGGAGAACACCTTGGAGATCAGCAGGTCGTTCTTCAGCGTCAGCGACTGGAACTTGCGCGCGAAGATCACCGGCACGCCCAGCTCGAGGCCGGCCATCACGGCCGGGGCGATGCCCGAAGCCTCGATGGTGACGATCTTGGTGATGCCCTGGCCGCGGAAGCGCTCGGCGAACTCATGGCCGATGAACTGCATGAGCTTGGGGTCGATCTGGTGATTGAGGAAGGCGTCGACCTTGAGCACCTGGTCGGAAAGCACGATGCCTTCGGAAAGGATCTTTTCTTTGAGAATGTCCACGGGAGGGGCTTCCTGCGAAGCGGCTGTCGCTGATGAAGCGGCGCATTCTACCTTGGCCAGGGGCTATCGCGCGATGCCCTTCTGGCCGTTCGGTCAGACTTCTCCGCAGGCCCGGTCAGGGCTTCTTCAGCATCGCCCGGATGTCCGCCAGCGCCGTGTTGCCACGCACCGCCTTCACCTCGGTCGGCGTGTCGTCCATGCCTTCCCACTCCAGGTCTTCCGGCGGCAGCTCGTCGAGGAAGCGGCTGGGTGAGCAGTCGATGATCTCGCCGTACTGCTTGCGCTTGGCGGCGAAGGTCATCGCCAGGTTCTGCCGGGCGCGGGTGATGCCCACGTAGGCCAGGCGGCGCTCTTCCTCGATGGTGTCGGCCTCGATGCTGGAGCGGTGCGGGAGGATGTCCTCCTCCACGCCCATGATGAACACGTAGGGGAATTCCAGGCCCTTGGACGCGTGCAGGGTCATCATCTGCACCCCTTCGGCGCCCTCTTCCTCCTCCTGCTGGCGTTCGAGCATGTCGCGCAGCACCAGCTTGGCGATGGCTTCCTCGATGGTCATGCCGCCTTCCTCGTCGCGCTCGAGGGTGTTCTTCAGCGCATCCACGAGGAACCACACGTTGCCCATGCGGAAGTCCGCGACCTTGTCGCTGGAGGCGTTCTGGCGGATCCAGTTCTCGTAGTCGATGTCCATCACCATGCTGCGCAGGGCGGCGATCGGGTCGCTCTCGGCGCACTGTTGGCGGACCTTGTCCATGAAGCGCTTGAAGCGCTGCAGGCGCTCGGTGTAGCGGCTGTCCAGGTGCTCGGCCAGGCCGATCTCGTCGGCGGCGGCGTACATCGAGATCTTCCGCTCGGTGGCGTAGTTGCCGAGCTTCTCCAAGGTGGTGGAGCCGATCTCCCGGCGCGGCACGTTGATCACCCGCAGGAAGGCGTTGTCGTCGTCCGGGTTCACCAGCAGGCGGAAGTAGGACATCAGGTCCTTCACTTCCTGGCGCCCGAAGAAGCTGGTACCGCCCGAGAGCCGGTAGGGAATCTGGTGGTGCTGCAGCTTCAGCTCCATCAGCTTGGCCTGGTGGTTGCCCCGGTAGAGGATGGCGAAGTCGCTGTAGGGCCGCTGGGTGCGCAGGTGCAGGGTGAGGATCTCCATGGCGATGCGCTCGGCCTCGGCGTCTTCGTTGCGGCAGCGGATCACCCGGATCGGGTCGCCCACGCCCATCTCGCTCCACAGCTGCTTCTCGAACACGTGAGGGTTGTTGGCGATCAGCACGTTGGCGCACTTGAGGATGCGGCTGGTGGAGCGGTAGTTCTGCTCCAGCATCACCACCTTGAGGGAGGGGAAGTCCTCCTTCAGCTGCATCAGGTTCTCCGGCCGCGCGCCGCGCCAGGCGTAGATCGACTGGTCGTCGTCGCCCACCACGGTGAACTGCGCGCGGTGCTGCACCAGCAGCTTCACCAGCAGGTACTGGCTGGCGTTGGTGTCCTGGTACTCGTCCACCAGCATGTAGCGCACCCGGTACTGCCACTTTTCGAGGATGTCCGGGTTGTCCTGGAAGAGCTTCACCGGCAGCAGGATCAGATCGTCGAAGTCCACCGCGTTGTAGGCCTTCAGCGTGCGCTGGTAGTGCAGGTAGACGATGGCCGCGGTTTGTTCCTTGGGGTTGCGCGCGTTGGCCAGGGCCTCTTCGGGCAGCACCAGGTCGTTCTTCCAGTTGCCGATGCAGTTCTTGATCTCGTCGACGCCGTCGTCGCCCGAGTACTCCTTCTGCATGATGTCCGACAGCAGCGCCTTGATGTCCGTCTCGTCGAAGATCGAGAACCCCGGCTTGTAGCCCAGCCGCGCGTGCTCCTTGCGGATGATGTTCAGGCCCAGGTTGTGGAAGGTGGACACCGTCAGCCCACGGCCTTCGGCACCGCGCAGCAGGCTGCTGACGCGCTCCTTCATCTCGCGGGCGGCCTTGTTGGTGAAGGTCACGGCGACGATGTGCTGGGCGCGGATGCCGCACTGCTGGACAAGGTAGGCGATCTTGCGGGTGATCACGCTGGTCTTGCCGGAACCGGCACCGGCGAGCACCAGGAGCGGGCCGCCGACGTAGTTCACGGCTTCCTGCTGCCGGGGGTTGAGTCGGGACATGCGGGCTGTACGGGGGAAGGGAATGGCCGCGCATTCTACCAAACCCCGCCGGGCATGCCGAAGTCCGTTCCACAGTGTGATCCAGCCCCCCTTTGGGGCAGGTTGCGACTTGGCTATTTCCACACTTCCAGTACGATTGTTCCGGCACCTGGGTCTGAGAGGCGATCTCATTCGAGCCCGGTGAGCCAACAACGTGCCGGTAGTGCACGAATAAGACGACGTCGACTACGACGCGAACAGGCGCCTGGCGCCACTGCTTCTTGTGACCTGGGGAGGTCAGATTGTCTGCGCTCGCGAAGCCCCTGCACCTGTTGCTGCTGGCGGACACGCCTGGCTGGGCGGAAGGGGTTCGCCCGCTGTTCGAGGCCCTCGGGCCCGATTACCTCCTGATCACCGCCCCCACCTGGGAAGCCGCCTCGAGCCTGTTCGACGACGGCACCGAAGGCATCCTCTTCTGCACCGCCGAGCTGTTGCCCATGCCCGGCCGCTGCCACCTGCCCACCGTGCTGCTGCTGGAGCAGGACCCGGGCGAGCTGCCCGCCGGCGTCCATGACTGGCTGCCGCGCGAGCGCCTCGACCTGGACCTGCTGCGCCGCTGCCTGCGCTACCTCGGCGAACGCCAGCGGATGCAGGGCACCCTGCAGGGCCTGGCCGAGCAGGACCCGCTCACCGGCATCGCCAACCGCCAGGGCTTCCAGACCCTCCTGGCCGCGCGGCTGGTGGAATACGGCGGCACCGGCCTGACCCTCGGCCACCTCGACCTGGACAACTTCCGCCACGCCAACGATGCCCTCGGCTACCAGGCCGGCGACCGGCTGATCCTGCAGGTGGTGGCGCGGCTCAAGGCCGAGCTGTCCCCCGGTGACCAGGTCGCCCGCCTGGGCAGCGACGAATTCGCCCTGCTGCTGGACACCCGCCGCGACCCGCAACGCGCCGAGCGCCTGGCCTCGCGCCTGATGGAGGCCCTCGGCGAGCCCTTCTGGGTCGATGGCGAGAGCCTGCTGATCGGCTGCAGCCTGGGCCTGGCCCATGCCCGCCCGGACGAAGGCGCCGACCCGCTGATGTGGCACGCCCACATCGCCATGCAGCAGGCCAAGGGCGCCCAGGGCTGCACCTTCCACCTCTTCGACGCGCACCTCAACCGGGGCGCCCGCAGCCTTGCCGACCTGGAAGGCGAGCTGCGCCGGGCCCTGCGCCGGGACGAACTGGAGCTGCACTACCAGCCGCGCCTGTGCCTGAAGACCGGCCGCATCGTCGGCCTCGAAGCCCTGGTGCGCTGGCGCCACGCCGAGCGCGGCCTGCTGGCGCCCAGCGAGTTCGTGCCCCTGGCCGAGCAGAGCGGGCTGATCGTGCCGCTGGGCTACTGGGTCATCGCCCGGGCCCTGCGCGACATGCAGTGGCTGCGCGGGCGCGGCCTGCCGGCCTTGCACATGGCGGTGAACCTGTCGTTCCGCCAGTTCCAGGACAGCCAGCTGCTGCCCACCCTCACCCGCCTCATCGACGAGCGCGGCGTGGACGCCCGCTGGCTGGAGTTCGAACTGACCGAGACCGCCGTCATGCGCCGCAGCGAGCAGGTGCTCACCACCATGCAGGCACTGGGCAAGGTGGGCGTGCGCTTCTCCCTGGACGACTTCGGCACCGGCTTCTCCTCCTTCGTCCACCTCAACAGCCTGCCCATCACCCTGCTGAAGATCGACAAGAGCTTCGTCGGCGGCATGCAGGCGCGCCCGGAGAACCAGCAGCTGGTGCGGGCCATGATCAACCTGGCGCACAACCTCAAGCTCGAAGTGGTGGCCGAAGGCGTCGAGAACACCGACCAGCTCGCCCTGCTGCGGCAGTTCGGTTGCGACCAGGTGCAGGGCTACTGGATCAGCAAGCCCCTGCCGCTGGTGGAGCTGGCGCGCTTCCTGGTGTTCGGCGTGCGCCAGCCGGCCCTCGGCCAACCCGAGGGCTGAGCCTCAGGCCGCCACCGAAGCCCGGGCGGCAACCGCCGGCTCGACGCGCAACAGGCGGCGGGTCTTGAACTCGAAGCCCAGGGTCAGCCCCAGCGCCGCGCAGGCCAGCCCCGAGGCCAGCCCCCACCACACGCCCTGCGGGCCCCAGCCGAAGTGGAAGGCCAGCAGCCAGGCCGCCGGGGCGCCCACCAGCCAGTAGCAGCCGAGGCCGACCAGGAAGGTGGTCTTGGCATCCTTCAGCCCCCGGATGGCGCCCATGGCGATGGTCTGGATGCCGTCGAACAGCTCGAACCAGGCGGCGATCGCCAGCAGGCCCACGGCCATCTGCACCACCGCTTCGAACTCGGCGTTGCCACGCTCCAGGAACAGCCCCACCACCCACTCCGGCGCCAGCCAGAACAGCGCGGCGAAGCTCAGCATGCAACCGGCGCCCAGGCCGATGCCCAGCCGCCCGGCGCGGCGTGCGTCCTCCAGGCGGCCGGCGCCGAAGTGCTGGCCGATGCGGAAGGTCACCGCATAGGAGATACCCACCGGCACCATGAAGGCCACGTACACCGACATGATCGCCACCTGGTGCGCGGCTAGCGCCTGGCTGCCCAGGGCTCCCATGCACAGCGCAGCGAAGGCGAACAGGCCGGACTCCACCGCATAGGTGCCGCCGATGGGCAGGCCCAGGCGCAGCAGCTCGCGCAGGTCGTCCAGGCGCGGCTGCAGCAGGCCGTGGCGCAGCGAGTAGGCGGCATAGGCCGGGTGACGCGTCACGTGCCAGGCCAGCAGCAGTGCCATGGCGGTCATCACCAGCGCGGTGATCAGGCCGATGCCCGCCAGGCCCAGCCGGGGCAGGCCGAACCAGCCGTGGATCAGCACATAGTTGAGGGCGAAGTTGGCCAGCGCCCCGCCGATGCTGATGGCCATCACCGGGCCGGGCCGGCCGATGGCGCTGGTGAAGCCGCGCAGGGCCATGAAGGTCATGTAGCCGGGCAGCGCGAACACCAGGGTGGAGAGGAACTGCATGGCGCCCTCGATGTTGTGCGCCTCCTGGCCGAACACCCGCAGCAGCGGCGCCAGGTTCCACAGCAGCAGCCCGGCCGCCAGGGCCAGGCCCCAGCCCAGCCACATCCCGGCCTGGGTCAGCCGCGCGGCGCCGGCCACGTCCCCGGCGCCGTGGCGGATCGCCACCAGGTTGCCCACGGCGGCGATCACCCCCACGCAGAAGATCGAGACGAAGGAATAGCTCGCCGCGCCCAGGCCGCCGGCAGCCAGTTCGGCCGGGCCCAGCAGGCCCATCATCACCGTGTCGGTGAACACCATCAGCACGTTGGCCAGTTGCGCGGCGATCAGCGGGCCGGCAAGGCGGAGGATGGCCAGGAGTTCCGGCCGGAGGGATGCAGGCATGAGTAATGATCACCACGCAGGGGAGAGACGCCAGGCGGGCGGCCCTGATGCGGCGAATTCTCCCAGGCCTTGAAGCCCCGCCACAAAAGGAAAAAAATGATCCCTTCCATGACTCTGACTCATGCGAGAGTGTCGCCATGTCCCGCCGCCTGCCCCCGCTCTATGCCCTGCGTGCCTTCGAGGCAGCGGCACGCAACGCCTCCTTCACCCGCGCGGCCGAGGAACTGGCCATCACCCAGAGCGCGGTGAGCCGGCACATCCGCACTCTGGAGGAGCACTTCGCCTGCCGCCTGTTCGAGCGCCGGGGTCGCCACCTGCAACTGACCGAGGCCGCGCGGGTCATCCTCCCCGGCCTGCGCGAGGGCTTCGACGCCCTGGAGCGCGCCTGTTCCATCCTGCGGGTGGACGACGGCAACCTCTGCCTCAAGGCCCCCTCCACCCTCACCATGCGCTGGCTGCTGGCGCGGCTGTCGCGCTTCCGCCACCTCAGCCCGGAGAACGAGGTGCAGCTCACCAGCGCCTGGATGGACGTGGACAAGGTGGACTTCCAGCACGAGCCGTTCGACTGCGCGGTGCTGCTCTCCAACGGCCACTTCACCCAGGACTGGGAGGTGACGCGGCTGTTCCCGGAGTGGCTGATCCCGGTCTGCGAGCCCGCCCAGGCCCGGCAGCCCTGGACGGTGCAGCAGCTGCGCCAGGCCGAGCTGCTGCACCCCACGCCGGACCGCCGCGACTGGCGGCGCTGGCTGCAGCGCATGGGGCTGGAGGAGCAGGTCTCGCTGAAGGGCGGCCAGGTGTTCGACACCCTGGAGCTGGGCATCGTCGCCGCCACCCGGGGCTATGGGGTGTCCATCGGCGACCTGGTGATGATCGCCGAGGACGCCACCAGCGGCCGCATCGGCCTGCCCTGGCCGGCTGCAGTGGCCAGCGGCGAAAGCTATTACCTGGTCTGGCCACGCGGTCGCCGGGACCAGGAACGCCTGCAGCGGCTGCGGGATTTCCTCCTCGCCGAAGTGGCCGCCATGGACCTGCCGGCTGTGGAATTGCTGGACTGAGCGGCCGTTCGTCGGCCTGACGGCAACATCGGAAAGAACAGCTCGCAGCGAAGCACAGCCGTCCTATACCTCAGTAGGGCACTCAAGTATTCTCGCCGCCCCGCGAAGGGGGCAGAGACCTCCTCGCGTGTCGCCTTGCCCTATTTCCGGAGATTCCCCCCATGAACCAGCCCAGGTCACGCATTGCCTGGCAGCTCGCCGCCGCCCTCGCCCTGATCCTCGTGTTGCTGATCAGCGGCAGCACCCTCTTCGCCCTGCGCTCGCTGGACAAGGCCAACCTGGCCACCCGCGAGGAGCACCTGGCCAGCGAGGCCCGCCTGCTGGCCGACCAGCTCACCACCTTCCATGGCAGCCTGCGCGAGAGCACCCAGCGCCTGGCCAGCCTGTTCGAGCAGCGCTTTGCCCAGGGCCTCACCCTGCACAGCGGCGAGCGCGTACCGGTGGCGGCCCTGACCCCGCCGGCGCTGTACCTCAACGGCCAGGTGCTGAACAACGACTTCACCCTGGTGGACGAATTCCGCCAGCTCACCGCTGGCGTCGCCACGGTGTTCGTCCGCGATGGCGCCGACTTCGTGCGCATCACCACCTCGCTGAACAAGCAGGACGGCACCCGCGCCATCGGCACCGTGCTCGACCACGCCCACCCGGCCTACCAGCGCCTGCTGGCCGGGCAGAACTACGTGGGCCGGGCCCTGCTGTTCGACCGCTACTACATGACCCAGTACACCCCGGTGCGCGACGACACCGGTGCGGTGATCGCCGTGCTCTTCGTCGGCTTCGACTACACCGACGCGCAGAACGCCCAGTTCAGGAACCTGGAGCGCTTCCGCATCGGCCGCACCGGCTCCCTGGCATTGCTGGACGAAACCGGCAAATGGCTGGTGGCCCCCGCCGGCGTGCGCCGCCCGGAAGCCATCGGCGATGCCCTCAAGAGCCTGCAGGCCAACCCCGGCAAGGGGCTGTTCTGGAGCGACGGCACCGAGGACTTCTTCAGCATCGCCCTGCCCTTCGTCGACGGGCCCTGGCAGGTGGTGGCGAGCATGCCCGAGGAGGAGATCGGCGAGGTCACCTGGCGGGTCGGCAGCCAGCTGGCCCTCGGCAGCCTGCTGGCGATGGTGCTGGCGGTGGCTGCGGTGATCGGCCTGCTGCGCCTGCGCCTCAAGCCCCTGGGCGACCTGGTGGACCAGGCCCGCGCCCTGGGCGCCGGCAACCTCGGGGTGCGCCTGGACGTGTCCAGCCGTGACGAGATCGGCGAGCTGGCCGGCAGCTTCAACCAGATGGGCGAGGCGCTGTCGACCATGGTGGCGCACATCCGCAGTTCCGCTCAGCAGGTGAGCAGCCGCTCCCAGGTGCTCTCGGGCCTGGCCAGCGGCGCCCACGAGGGCATGGAGCAGCAGTCCGGCGAGATCAGCAGCATGGCCGGCGCGGTGGAGGAGTTCAGCGCCACCTCGCTGAACATCGCCGACAACATGCGTGCCACCGAGCGCCTGGCCAGCGACAACGCCCAGCAGACGCGCATCGGCCAGGTGGCGATGGACGAGGCGTCCACGGCCCTGGAACAGATCGCCAACGCGCTCAACGACACCGCCGAGGTGATCAACACCCTGGGCCAGCGCTCCCAGGAGATCGGCGGCATCGTCGGCGTCATCACCGCCATCGCCGACCAGACCAACCTGCTGGCCCTCAACGCCGCCATCGAGGCCGCCCGGGCCGGCGAGCAGGGCCGTGGCTTCGCCGTGGTGGCCGACGAGGTGCGCAGCCTGGCCGGCCGCACCCGCGAGGCGACCACCGAGATCTCCAGCATGATCGGCAGCATCCAGCAGGAGACCGCCAGCGCCATCAGCACCATGGAGCACGGCAAGGCGCTGATGCAGGAAGGCCTGGCACGCAACGCCAAGGTGGCCGACGCGCTGGCACGGATCGCCCAGCAGAGCGCCGCCGCCGGCGAGCAGGTCACCGCCATCACCACCGCCACCCAGGAGCAGAGCAGCACCGCGACCCTGCTCAGCAGCAACCTGCAGAGCATCGCCCTGGCCAACAGCGAGCAGCGTGAGGTGGTGGCGAACCTGGCGCAGACGGCCCGGGAGCTGGACCGCCTGGCCGAGGAGCTGCGCCAGGAAGTGGGCCGCTTCCGCTGACCCACCGGGGCCCGGCCAGGCCGGGCCCTGTCATCGGTGCCTAGCGCACCACGTGGAGGAAGTGCAGGTGCTTCTCGTACTGGTCGAGCAGGTCGCCGATCACTTCCTCCCGGCTCCAGCCCATCACGTCATAGTCCTGGCCGCCCTCGCGCAGGTACACCTCGGCACGGAAGTACTTGCGGGCGTCGCCGTTCTCCTCGCCCCCTTCGCGGGCCATGAAGCGCGGCAGCAGCAGCGAGCGCGGGCGCACCTCGTAGCTGAAGTCCACCTCCTCGCCATGGCCGACGTTGAGCTTGCAGCGGCCGTCCTCGCCGTTCAGCACTTCCACCGCGCAGCCCTGCTTGCGCAGCTCGTCGGCCACCTCCAGGCAGGCCGGGCGCACCACTTCGTCGATGAAGCGGGTGACGTGGCTGCGCCGGGGGAACATGAGGATGTTGCGCAGCCGCCGCTGCCAGCCGCCCAGCTGCTGCTGCGCCGGGCGCGAGAGGGCGAGTGCCTGGTAGCGGATACCGCGCTTGGTGGCGTCCAGCCGCAGGGCCTTGAGCAGGCCCCAGGTGGCGGCCAGCAACACCGCTGCGAAGGGCAGCGCGCTGGCGATGGTGGCGGTCTGCAGGGCCTTGAGGCCGTCGGCCAGCAGCAGCGCCATGGCCACCACGCCGGTGAGGATCGACCAGAACAGGCGCTGCCACAGCGGGGTGTTCTCTTTTCCCCCCGAGGCCAGCATGTCCAGCACCAGGGCACCGGAGTCGGCCGAGGTGACGAAGAACACCACCACCATCGCCACTGCCAGCAGCGACAACAGGGTGGACAGTGGGAAGTGGTCGAGGAAGGCGAACAGTGCCAGCGAGCTGTCCTGCTGCACCGTTTCCACCAGGTCGAGGTAGCCCTGGTTGAGCACCATGTGGATGGCGGTGTCGCCGAAGATGGTCATCCACAGCAGGGTGAAGCCGGCCGGGACGAACAGCACCCCGCAGACGAACTCGCGGATGGTGCGGCCGCGTGAGATGCGGGCGAAGAACAGCCCGACGAAGGGCGACCAGGACAGCCACCAGCCCCAGTAGAGCAGCGTCCAGCCGCCGATCCAGTCGGTGGGTTCGTAGGCGTAGAGGTTGAAGGTCTTGCTGACGATCTCCGACAGGTAGCCGCCGGTGTTCTGCACGAAGGTCTGCAGCAGGAACACCGTGGGGCCGAGGACCAGCACCAGCAGCATCAGCAGGGTCGCCAGCGCCAGGTTCAGTTCCGACAGGACCTTGATGCCCTTGTTCAGCCCACTGGCTGCCGAGAGGGTGGCCAGGCCGCAGGTGCCTGCGATCAGTGCCAGCTGCACCGGAGTGCTGACTGGGACGCCGAAGAGGTGGTGCAGGCCGCCGTTGATCTGCAGCACGCCGTAGCCCAGGGAGGTGGCGATGCCGAACACGGTGCCGAGGATGGCGAAGATGTCCACCGCATGGCCGATGGGGCCGTAGATGCGATCGCCGATCAGCGGATAGAGCGCCGAGCGCAGGGTCAGCGGCAGGTCATGGCGGAAGCAGAAGAACGCCAGGATCAGCGCGACGATGGCGTAGATCGACCAGGCGTGGAGGCCCCAGTGGAAGAAGGTCAGTTTCATGGCCTCCTTCGCGGCGGCCACGGTGTGGGGGTCGCCTACCGGCGGGTTGACGTAGTGCATCAGGGGTTCGGCGACGCCGAAGAACATCAGGCCGATGCCCATGCCGGCGGCAAAGAGCATGGCGAACCAGGTGCCGTTGCCGTAGTCGGGGCGGCTGTGGTCGGGGCCGAGACGGATGTCGCCGAAGCGGCTGACGGCGAGGAAGACGACGGTGATGAGGATCAGCGCGACGCTGAGGACGTAGAACCAGCTGGCATTCAGGACGA
This sequence comes from Metapseudomonas otitidis, assembly GCF_011397855.1. Taxonomy (NCBI): domain Bacteria; kingdom Pseudomonadati; phylum Pseudomonadota; class Gammaproteobacteria; order Pseudomonadales; family Pseudomonadaceae; genus Metapseudomonas; species Metapseudomonas otitidis. The sequence goes on from NZ_AP022642.1 coordinate 191,605, forward strand.
TCCACTGCTGGATCTGGCCGAACAGCCACTGTGCCTGGTCGCGGGCCAGGGTGCTGTAGAGCACCAGGGCGATGACGAGGACGGCAGAGCCGTAGAACACCGGTGGGTTGAGGGTGGATGGGGAAGACGAACGTGCCTCCATTGAGCTAGCTCTCCTTTCGATCGGATGGCCGCCAAGGGCGGAAGGCGGCGCAGTCTAACAGAGTCGATAGATCGGCTCTTTCGGCACCTTGTTCCTCATAGTTTTTTCAGCTGCTGGTCGGCCGGTACTGCAGGGCCTCGGCCAGGTGGTGGCGCTGGATGTCGGGCGCGTCCGCCAGGTCGGCGAGGGTGCGGGCCACCTTGATCAGCCGGTGCGCGGCACGCAGGGACAACCCGAGGCGCTCGCAGGCCTGCTCCAGCCAATGCTGGTCGTCGGGCGTCAGCGGACAGTGCTGGTGCAGCCGGGACAGGTCGAGGAAGGCGTTGGCGCAGCCCTGGCGAGCCAGTTGCCGACGCCGGGCTCGTCCGACTTCCCCGGCAGCGGTGGCACTGTCGAGCCCGCCGCTGACGGGCGCGCCCAGGTGCGTGGCTTCGCGGGCGACCGTCAGGTGCAGGTCGATGCGGTCCAGCAGCGGGCCGGAGAGCCGGGCCCGGTAGCGCTGGATCTGCTCCGGCGTGCAGCGGCAGCGGTGGGTCTCGTCGACCAGGTAGCCGCAGGGGCAGGGGTTCATGGCCGCTACCAGCTGGAAGCGCGCCGGGAAGCGCACCCGGTCGTTGGCCCGGGCGATGATGATCTCGCCGCTTTCCAGGGGCTCTCGGAGGACCTCCAGCACCTTGCGGTCGAACTCCGGCAGCTCGTCGAGGAACAGCACACCCTGGTGCGCCAGGGTGATCTCGCCGGGTTTCGGACGACTGCCCCCACCCACCAGGGCCGGGCCGGACGCGCTGTGGTGAGGCTGCCTGAAGGGACGCTGGGGCCAGCACGCCAGCGGCGATTGGCTGGCCACCGAATGGATGGCGGCCACTTCCAGGGCCTCGTGTTCCTCCAGCGGTGGCAGCAGGCCTGGCAGGCGGCTGGCCAGCAGTGTTTTGCCGGTGCCGGGCGGGCCGGACAGCAACAGGTTGTGGGCTCCTGCGGCGGCCACCAGCAGCGCACGCTTGGCTGCCAGTTGGCCCTGGACATCGGCGAGATCGGGATAGGGCGCGGCCTGCAGCGGCAGGCCCTGGCTCTGGAACGGTGCCAGCGGCGACTGGCCGTTGAGGTGGGCGGCCAGCTCCAGCAGGTGACCCACGGCGAACACCGTCAGGCCGCTGGCCAGACTGGCCTCCTCGGCGTTTTCCCGGGGCACCACCAGCGCCCGTCCGGCAGCGCGCGCCGCCAGCGCAGCGGGCAACACGCCCTGCACCGGACGCAGGGCACCGGACAGCGCCAGCTCGCCGAGGCACTCCAACTGCTCCAGGGCTGCGGCGGGCACCTGGCCGCTGGCCGCGAGGATGCCGAGGGCGACGGCCAGGTCGAAGCGTCCGCCTTCCTTGGGAAGATCGGCTGGTGCAAGGCTGAGGGTGATGCGCCGCAGGGGGAATTCGAAACCGCTGGTGAGCAGGGCGCTGCGGACGCGGTCCTTGCTCTCCTTCACGGCGGTTTCCGGGAGGCCGACCAGGGCCAGGGACGGCAGGCCGTTGGCCAGGTGCGCCTCCACCGTGACGGCGGGTGCTTCCACGCCGACCTGGGCGCGGCTGTGGACGAGGGCCAGGGACATGGATCGCTCCTTGATCGGTCCGCCCGGCCGGAGTGGCTTACTCCGTGGGCGGCGGGTTCAGCTGGGCTTCCAGCTCCGCGACCTTCGCCTCCAGGGCTTCCAGGCGCGCGCGGGTACGGGCGAGCACCACCATCTGGCTGTCGAATTCCTCGCGGCTGACCAGGTCCAGCTTGCTGAAGGCGCTCTGCATCAGGGCCTTGAACTGGGCCTCGAATTCGGCGCGGGGCAGCGGGGTGTCGCCATTGAACAGGCGGGAGGCGTGGGAGCCGAGGGCATCGAGCAGGGCTTTGGGCGGCAGCATGGTGGGCATCCGTTGACAGGGCGGGCCGGAGTTTACCACGGGGTCCCGGCCGAGTCGGGCGACAGGCCGACGCACGATTTCCGAGCAATGGCTGAAGTGCGCGTGCACCTTTTCCGTGCATCGTTTTGGGGCAGTGCCGCCCGGCGCCACGGCCAAGGGCCACTATCTGCTTGAAAAACCGGGCTTTTGGGCGAGCTGGCAAGCTTTCTGCTTTAGCGCTGGTGAAGGGTGCACCGATGCAGTACCGGTGCGTCAGGCGAGGCGGGGGAGTGTTTCGCCAGGAGCGGTTGGTTGGCGTCGAAGCGGGCCGGGCCAGGGCGGTTCGACGCGTTACAAAGCCAGGCACTGCGCTTAGACTTGAGCCGGGTTCGTTTTCCTGGGGCAAGTCCACCAAATACGGGAGAAGTTTCATGAAGCTAGTCACTGCCATCATCAAGCCGTTCAAACTCGATGACGTGCGCGAGTCGCTGTCCGAGATCGGCGTGCAGGGCATCACCGTTACCGAGGTCAAGGGCTTCGGGCGCCAGAAAGGCCACACCGAGCTGTACCGTGGCGCCGAGTACGTCGTCGACTTCCTGCCCAAGGTGAAGATCGACGTCGCCATCGCCGATGACCAGCTCGACCGTGTCATCGAGGCCATCACCAAGGCGGCCAACACCGGGAAGATCGGTGACGGCAAGATCTTCGTCGTGAATCTGGAACAGGCCATCCGCATCCGTACCGGCGAAACCGGCACCGACGCGATCTAAGCCTCCGAACCCCAACGCCCCAGGAGAAAACCACATGACTCTGCGTAAAGCCGCAGGGCTAGGAGCCCTTTTGTCCCTCGTTACCCCCGGCCTGGCCATGGCCGCCGACGAGGTCGTGCTGAACAGTGGCGACACCGCATGGATGATCGTCGCCACGGCACTGGTGCTGTTCATGACCATTCCCGGCCTGGCGCTGTTCTACGGCGGCATGGTCCGCTCCAAGAACGTCCTCTCGGTGATGATGCAATGCTTCGCCATCACCGGCCTGATCAGCGTGCTCTGGGTCGTCTACGGCTACAGCCTGGCCTTCGACACCACCGGCATGGAGCAGGGCGTCGTCAACTTCAATTCCTTCATCGGCGGCCTGTCCAAGGCCTTCCTCAGCGGCCTGAACACCAGCAGCCTGGTGTACGCCGTGCCGGAAAGCGTGTTCATCACCTTCCAGATGACCTTCGCCATCATCACCCCGGCCCTGATCGTCGGTGCCTTCGCCGAGCGCATGAAGTTCTCGGCGATGCTGATCTTCATGGCCGTGTGGTTCACCCTGGTCTACGCGCCGATCGCCCACATGGTGTGGAGCGGCAACGGCGGCCTGATGTGGGACTGGGGCGTGCTGGACTTCGCCGGTGGCACCGTAGTGCACATCAACGCCGGTATCGCCGGCCTGGTGGCCTGCATCGTGCTGGGCAAGCGCAAGGGCTACCCGACCACCCCGATGGCCCCGCACAACCTGGGCTACACCCTGATCGGCGCGGCCATGCTGTGGGTGGGCTGGTTCGGCTTCAACGCCGGCTCCGCCGTGGCGGCCAATGGCACTGCGGGCATGGCCCTGCTGGTCACCCAGATCGCCACCGCGGCGGCTGCCCTGGGCTGGATGTTCGCCGAGTGGCTGACCCACGGTAAGCCGAGTGCCCTGGGCATCGCCTCCGGTGTGGTCGCCGGCCTGGTCGCCGTGACCCCGGCCGCTGGCACCGTCGGCCCGATGGGCGCCCTGGTGATCGGTCTGGCCGCTGGCGTGATCTGCTTCTTCAGCGCCACCAGCCTCAAGCGCAAGCTGGGCTATGACGACTCCCTGGACGCCTTCGGCGTGCACGGCATCGGCGGCATCGTCGGCGCCCTGCTGACCGGCGTGTTCGCAGCACCGGCCCTGGGTGGCTTCGGCACCGTCGAGAACATCGCGGCCCAGCTGTTCATCCAGTTCAAGGGCGTGGCCTTCACGGTCGTCTATACCGCTGTGGTCACCTTCGTGATCCTCAAGGTGCTGGACCTGGTGATCGGCCTGCGGGTCAACGAAGAGGAAGAGACCGTCGGCCTCGACCTGGCGCAGCACAACGAGCGCGGCTACAACCTGTAAGCCCGCCGGCCCCTCCGGGGCGTGCGAACCGCTGCCAAGGGCGCCGAAAGGCGCCCTTTGCTTTTTCAGAGGCCGCGCTAGAATGCGCGCCGAGCGAAATCCGAGGGAGTGGCGCCCATGTGGCACCAGACGCTGATCACCTTGAAGCCGCGTGCGCGAGGCTTCCACCTGGTCACCGACGAGCTGCTGGCCGGATTGCCGGAACTGGGTCGCTGCCGTATCGGTCTGTTGCACCTGCTGCTGCAACACACATCGGCTTCACTGAGCGTCAACGAGAATGCCGACCCCTCCGTGAGGCGCGATTTCGAGCGGTTCTTCAACCGCCTCGTGCCCCAGGGCGAGGGTGGCTACGAACATGACTACGAAGGCCCGGACGACCTGCCGGCGCACTTCAAGTCGAGCCTGCTGGGCTGCCAGCTGACCTTGCCGGTGCGTGACGGGGCGCTCGCCCTGGGTACCTGGCAGGGGATCTACCTCGGCGAACACCGCGATCAGGGCGGTGCGCGTCGGGTGCTGGCGACCCTCTACGGCGAGGCATCGTGATTTTTTCCGGGCGCGTAGAAACCTGGCGCGACTGGGCTATAACTAACCTGCTCTTGCAAGACACGAGGTAGAAGAATGAGCGACGAAGAACTGGAACAAGACGAGCTCGAAGCGGGCGACGAGGACGAAGGCGAGGAGCTGGCTGCCGCCGAGGACAGTGGCGACGACAGCGATGACGGCGAATCCCCCGCCCCTGCCGGCAAGGGCAAGAAAGCCGCTGCCGTCGAGGTCGAGGAGCTGCCCAGCGTCGAAGCCAAGCAGAAGGAGCGCGATGCGCTGGCCCGTGCCATGGAGGAATTCCTGGCCCGTGGCGGCAAGGTGCAGGAGGTGGAGCCCAACGTGGTCGCCGACCCGCCCAAGAAGCCGGACAGCAAGTACGGCAGCCGCCCCATCTGATTGAGTTGCCTGGAAGAGCCCGCTTGATGCGGGCTTTTTCATGCCTGCGATTCGGGGTCAGGCACCCCGGTGCCAGCGCTCCAGCAGTGTGGGTAGCTGGTCCAGGGTACGAATCTCCGCGTCGGGGTGGTCGTCGCCGTCCCAGGGTTTGCCCTGGGGGTTGAACCACACCGCGCGCATGCCGGCATTGCGGGCGCCCTGGATGTCGTCGCTGGGGTGATCGCCGATGTGCACCGCCTGGGCGGCGGGGACGCCGGCCCGGCGCAGCGCTTCTTCGAAGGGATGTGGGTCCGGCTTGCCGATGCCCAGTTCCTCGGCGCAGAGGGCGAACTGGAAGTAGTCCGCCAGGCCCAGGCGGCGGACGTCGGCGTTGCCGTTGGTGATCACGGCCAGCCGGTAGTGGTTGGCCAGGCGCTCCAGGGTCGGGTGCACCTCGGGGAACAGGTCGATGCGGTGCCGCGCCGCCAGGAACACCTGGAAGCCGGCCTCCGCCAGCTCTGCGGCCTCGGCCTGTGGATAACCGGCCTCTTCCAGGGCATGGAAGAGGATGCGCCGGCGCAGCTCGCTCAGGCGGTGCCTGAGCCCGGGGGTGGCGTCCACCAGGCGGGCGCGGATCGCCCACAGGTGCTCGATCGGCACGGGCCCCAGGCGCGGCGCCTCGTTGCCCAGCCATTCGCGCAGGGTGGCTTCGGCGCCCTGCATCACCACCGAGACGTCCCACAGGGTGTCGTCCAGGTCGAAGGTCACCAGTTGGATGCTCATTCCTCGTCCTTGGCTCCGTTGCGTCGTGCCCGGGGGTGGGCCTTGTCGTAGACCGCCGCCAGGTGCTGGAAGTCCAGGTGGGTGTAGATCTGCGTGGTGGAGATGTCGGCGTGGCCGAGCAGCTCCTGCACCGCCCGCAGGTCCTGGGAGGACTCCAGCATGTGGCTGGCGAAGGAGTGCCGCAGCATGTGCGGATGGACGTGCTGGCCCAGTTCGCGCACCCCGGCCACCCGCACCCGTTCGCGCACGGCGCGGGGGCCGATGCGCCGCCCCTGGCGGGTGACGAAGACGGCGCCGTCCACCGGGGACACGCTGGCGCGGTGGGGCAGCCAGCGCTCCAGGGCCTGGCGCGCCATGCGCCCGAGGGGCAGCTCGCGGATCTTGTTGCCCTTGCCGATCACCCGCACGCTGCCGTCGGCCAGGTCCAGGCGGTCCAGGTCCAGGCCCACCAGTTCCGAGAGGCGCAGGCCGGAGGAATAGAACAGCTCGAGGATGGCCTGGTCGCGGCGGGCCATGAATTCATCTTCCACTGCACCATCCAGCAACTGCTGGGTGCGGTCGGCATCCAGGGTGCGGGGCAGGCGTCGCTCGCCCTTGGGCGCACTGATGCCGCTGGCCGGGTCGTGACGGCAGCGGCCCTCGCGGATCAGGTAGCGGTACAGGCCGCGTACGGCGGAAAGCAGGCGGGCGAGGCTGCGAGCGGACTGCCCCTGCTGGTGCAGGCGCGCCACCATGCTGCGCAGCGGACGGGGTTGCAGCGTGGTCCAGTCATCGAGGCCGAAGCCTTCGGCCAGGGCCACGACCTTCTCCAGGTCGCGCCGGTAGCCTTCCAGCGTGTGCGGGGAAACCTGGCGCTCACTGCGCAGGTGTTCGAGGTAGCGCTCCAGATCGGCCTTCATCGGTCCTCCCGGCGCGCTGCGCTCAGCGCACCGAGCGCAGCGGAGTGGCGTGGCGCGGCAGCACCCGGGCCAGGACTTCGGCGATGTAGCTGAGGAACAGGGTGCCGAGGGAACTCTTGTAGTGCTGCGGGTCCGGGCTGCCGATGGCCAGCAGGCCGTGCTGGCCCTGGTGGTTGAGGGAGACGACGGCGGCCGAGCCGACCTTGGCGCCCTCTTCCGCGCCGAACAGGAACTCCAGCTCGTGGGTCCGCAGCACGCCGCAGATGGTCTTGCCCGCCACCAGCAGGCCACCGATGGCCTGGTGCGCTTCGGCGCTGGAGACGCTGCGGCCCACCGGCAGGGTGCTGTCGCTGAACAGGATCAGGCTGACGAAGGGCACCTGGAACTCATGGCGCAGGCTGTCCTCGATGGCACCGACCACTTCCTCCAGCGTATTGGCGTCCAGCAGGTCGAGCACCAGGCGGCGGGTCTTGTCGAACAGGCGGTCGTTGTCGCGGGCCACGTCCATCAGCTGGGACAGGCGGTGGCGCATCTCGATGTTGCGCTCGCGCAGCAGCTTCACCTGGCGCTCCACCAGCGAGACGGCCTCGCCAGGCTGGTGGGGGATGCGCAGTTCGGGGATCAGCTCCTCGTGGTCGACGAAGAACTCCGGGTGCTGGCGCAGGTAGGCCGCGACCGACTCGGAATCGAGGGCGCGCGGCGCGTCGGGGTGCTTCTCGCTCATGCTCTCGGCTCGTTCATAGGCGGACCTGGCCTTCGTACACGCGTACGGCCGGGCCGGTCATCATCACGGGCTGGCCGGGGCCGGCCCATTCGATGGTCAGCTTGCCGCCCGGCAGCTCCAACTGCACGGGGGAGTCCATCCAGCCCTGGCGAATGGCTGCGACGGCGGCGGCACAGGCGCCGGTGCCACAGGCGCGGGTTTCCCCGGCGCCGCGCTCCCAGACCCGCAGGCGGGCCTGGTGGCGATCCTGGACCTGCAGGAAGCCGACGTTGACCCGCTGCGGGAAGCGCGGATGGTGTTCGAGTTTCGGGCCCAGCTCGTGGACCGGGGCGCGGTCCACATCCTCGACGCGCAGCACGGCATGGGGGTTGCCCATGGACACGGCGGCGAGCTGGACGGTCTGGCCGTCCACGTCGACCGGGTAACTCAGGGCCTCGGCCTCGGCGACGAAGGGGATCTGCTGGGGCACGAGGCGCGGCGGGCCCATGTCGACCCGGACCTGGCCATCGGCGCGGACATCCAGCTCGATGATGCCGGCCTTGGTCTCGACGCGGATCTGCTTCTTCACGGTCAGGCGCTTGTCCAGCACGAAGCGGGCGAAGCAGCGGGCGCCGTTGCCGCACTGCTCCACCTCGGAGCCGTCCGAGTTGAAGATGCGGTAGCGGAAATCCACGTCCGGGTTGGTGGGGGCCTCGACGATCAGCAACTGGTCGAAGCCGATGCCGGTGTGGCGGTCGCCCCACTGCTTGGCGTGCTTGGGCTGGATGTGCGCGTGCTGGCTGACCAGGTCGAGCACCATGAAGTCGTTGCCCAGGCCGTGCATCTTGGTGAAACGCAGCAGCATGGACTTACTCCGGAAGCAGGCTTTCGCCGGCGTAGAGTTCCTCGAGGGTTTCGCGGCGACGCACTTCGTAGGCCTGTTCCCCATCCACCATCACCTCGGCGGCACGGCCGCGGGTGTTGTAGTTGGAGCTCATGACGAAGCCGTAGGCACCGGCCGAGCGCACGGCCAGCAGGTCGCCCTCGGCCAGGGCCAGGTCGCGGTCCTTGGCGAGGAAGTCGCCGGTCTCGCAGATCGGGCCGACCAGGTCGTAGCGCTGGGCCTCGCCGTCGCGCGGCTGCACCGGTACCACGTCCATCCAGGCCTGGTACAGGGCCGGGCGGATCAGGTCGTTCATGGCCGCGTCGATCACGGCGAAGTTCTTATGCTCGGTGTGCTTGAGGTATTCCACCTGGGTCAGCAGCACGCCGGCATTGGCGACGATGTAGCGGCCCGGCTCGAACACCAGCGCCAGGTCACGCCCGGCGATGCGCTCGCGCACGGCCTTGATGTAGTCGCCGGCAACGGGCGGCTGCTCGTCCTTGTAGCGCACGCCGAGGCCACCGCCGAGGTCCAGGTGGCGGATGTGCACGCCCTGGGTGGCGAGGCGGTCGACCAGTGCCAGCAGGCGGTCGAGGGCGTCGAGGAAGGGCGGCAGGCTGGTCAGCTGGGAGCCGATGTGGCAGTCCACGCCGATCACGTCCAGGTTCGACAGCGAGGCGGCGCGCAGGTAGACGGCCTCCGCCTGCTCGATGGCGATGCCGAACTTGTTTTCCTTCAGGCCGGTGGAGATGTACGGGTGGGTGCCAGCGTCCACGTCGGGGTTCACCCGCAGGGAGATCGGCGCTTTCACGTCCATCTCGGCGGCGACCACCTGCAGGCGCTCCAGCTCGTCCACCGATTCCACGTTGAAGCAGTGCACGCCCACTTCCAGTGCGCGGCGCATGTCGTCGCGGCTCTTGCCGACGCCGGAGAAGACGATGCGGTCAGCCGAGCCACCGGCGGCCAGCACGCGCTCCAGCTCGCCGCTGGAGACGATGTCGAAGCCCGAGCCCAGGCGCGCCAGCAGGTTCAGCACCGCCAGGTTGGAGTTGGCCTTGACCGCGTAGCAGACCAGGTGCGGCACGCCCTGCAGGGCATCGGCATAGGAGCGGTACTGCGCCTCGATGTGCGCGCGGGAATAGACGTAGGTGGGGGTGCCGAAGCGCGAGGCGATGGCGGACAAGGCCACGCCTTCCGCGAACAGCTCACCGTCGCGGTAAGTGAAAGCGTCCATCTAGACCCCTCAGTGCGCGTGTTCGGAGGAGGACTTGGTGTCGTCAGGCAGGTACAGCGGGCCTTTCTGGCCACAGCCGCCCAGCAGGCAGGCAACAGCGAGGAGCGCAACGATGGGGGTGAGCAGCCGCTTCATGGCGAGATCCTTGAACAATGCGTAATTGGGTCGGGAGTATACCGACCACCCATCGCCTTGCCTATGCGCCGAAACACCCGCCGGGCGGGCGCTGCGCCTAGCCAAACGGGCTTTCGCGCCACTAGGATGGGCGGCAAAAACGGAGGCCGAATGGACCCCTCTTCCCCCCTTGCCGGCTCGGTTTCGGTTGCCTACCTCCAGGGCCTGGTGGACCACGTGGCGCGCCACGGCATCGAGCCGGCGGCCTTCCTTGCCGGCATCCAGCTGACCCCTTCCATCCTCGCCCAGCGCGAACAGCGCATCGCCGCCAGTGCTTATCTCGAACTCCTGGGCCAGGCCATGGCGCGGCTGGACGATCCACGCCTGGGGCTGCACCTGGGCGAAGCGGTGCGCCCCGGTTACTACGGCGTGCTCGGCTACCTGCTGATGAGCTGCCCGACCCTTTCCGACGCCCTCCACCGCCAGGCGCGCTATGCCGCCCTGGTGGGCAACCTCGGCCAGGTGGAACTGGACGACGAGCCTCCGCGCGCCGGCCAGGAGCCCCTGGTGCGGCTGGCCTGGGAGCCGTCGCTGCCGCTGCTGCGCGACCAGGTGGCGGAGGAGTCCCTGGCCGGCTGGGTCACCTTCGGGCGCTGGATCAGCGGGCTCGATATACCGCCCACGGAGGTGCGCTTCCAGCACCCCGCGCCTGCCGACGCCGCCGAGCACCGTCGGGTATTCCGCTGCCCGGTGCTGTTCGGCCAACCCGACAACGCCCTGGTGTTCCCCCGCCGTCTGCTGGCCACGCCCCTGGGCCAGGCCGACTCACACGTCCGGCAGATGCTCGATGCCTACGCCGACCGCCTGCTGGGGGAATTGCGCCAGGGCCAGAGCGTGCTCGACCGGGCGCGCCTGGCACTGGCCGGGCGCCTGGTCGAGGACGGCGCCGACCTGGAACACCTGGCCGCCGACCTGGGCCTGAGCCCGCGCACCCTGCAGCGGCGCCTGCGTGACGCGGGCCTGACCTTCAGCCAACTGGTGGACGAGACGCGGCAGCAACTGGTGCTGCATTATCTGCGCGATCCGGCCCTGGAGCTGGCCGACATCGCCTTCCTGGTCGGCTTCAGCGAGGCCGGCTCCCTGGCGCGGGCCTTCCGCCGCTGGACCGGGCAGAGCCCAGGCGAGTACCGTCGCCACCTCGGGCGCTGAAAGGTCGCCCACGTTTCCATTTTTCCTGAGGTACATCCGATGAGTTTGAGCGAAGCGCGTTTCCACGATCTGGTCGACGAAGTCCAGGAGGCCGTCGAGGACCTCTTCGATGGCAGCGACCTGGACGTGGACCTGGAGAACAGCGCGGGCGTCCTCACCATCCGTTTCGAGAACGGCAGCCAGGTCATCCTCAGCCGCCAGGAGCCCCTGCGCCAGCTGTGGGTAGCGGCCCGCTCCGGCGGCTTCCACTTCGACTACGACGCGGAGTCGCAACGCTGGATCTGCGACACCAGCGACGAGCCGCTGGGCGAACTGCTCGCCCGCGTGACCCGCGAGCAGGCGGGCGAAGACCTTGAGTTCGACGAGCTCTGAGCCGCCGCCCGAGCCCCGGCCCGCGTCACCCTGCGTGCGTCGTTGCTGCCTGGACGACGCCGATATCTGCATCGGATGCGGGCGCAGCCTGAGTGAGATTCTGCAGTGGGGCGAAGCCAGCGACGACCGTCGCCGGCAGATTTGCCGCGACGCCGCCCAGCGCCTCGCGGTGCGACGGCCATGACCGGATGGTCTTGCCAAGAGCCTCCGTGGTGACGTAGTGTCGGTCGGGCCGTCGCCATGGCGTACGGCCTGAACAGCATCTGGAAACCCCGCCTTCGGGCGGGGTTTTCGCTTTTTCGAGCCTAGGAACCGGAGTATCGGATTTGCCATGACCACTCAACCCTCGATCATCATCACCCGCCTCGACCTTCAGCGACTGGAGCGTCTGCTCGATGAACTGGAGGAGTTCGGCCCCGGCGCCGAGGCGCTGGAGCGGGAGCTCGCCCGCGCCCAGGTGGTGGGCCACGACGAGGTGCCGCCGGGCGTGGTGACCATGAATTCCCGCGTGCATTGCCGCGAGGATGCCAGTGGCAAGGACTACCACCTGACCCTGGTCTACCCCCAGGACGCCGGTGGCGAAGGCAAGGTGTCGGTGCTGGCGCCGGTGGGCAGTGCGCTGCTCGGCCTCTCCGTGGGGCAGGACATCGACTGGCCGGTGCCCGGCGGCAAGACCCTCAAGCTGACGCTCCTGGCTGTGGAGTACCAGCCCGAGGCCGCGGGCGAATACGACCGTTGAGCCCCTCCGGGCCTGGCGTCAGGCCAGGCCCAGCGCCCGATTCAGTTCCCGTTCCAGCTCCGCCTTGTAGCGCAGGTAGTGCACCGTCTGCGCATGCCCCTCGCCGAGGACCCGCGACAGGTCCAGGTCGGTGATGTAGCAGGGATAGCGCTCGGCGGTGCTGCGCTGGGCGAGGATGTGGCGCGCCACGGCGGCGAACAGCTCGCCGCCATATTCCAGTTCGGAAAACTCCCGGTGGTTGCAGTAGAGCGTGATGTGGACGCGGTTCGCGTCCAGCGGCTCGACGATCGCCTGCACGTCGTAGAACGGGTGGCTCACCGGTGACTGCGGCGCAACCCGCCGTTCCACCTGCTGCGCGCGCAAGGGCGGCGACGGCAGCACCTCGTAATAAAGAACCTCAAGACCGCTCTGCGGGGCCGGTTGGTCCAGCGGCAGCAGCGCGTTGCGCCGGTAGAGCACCGACTGCAGGAAGCGCTGCAGCGGCGTCAGCAGGCTTTGCGGATCGCGGAAGGGCAGGCGCTGGCGCCACACGGCGTTGTGCTCGTCGAGCACCGTGAGCTCCGCCGTCTCGCCGTCCTGGCGGTAGAACACCTGGATGCAGCCCGGGCGCCCCAGTGGCAGGATCAGCGCCAGGTCCTCGTTCTCCAGGGCGTAGCGATCCAGCTGCAACGGGCTGTAGGCCGGCAGGTCCTCGCCCAGGTGTTCCAGCAGCGCCGGCAGGTCCGGCAGCGCGGTGTGGGCCACCTGGCCCGGCAGCAGTTCCAGCACGTGGTACTGCTGCTGCACCTGCAGCAGGTAGCGGGTCACCTGGCCGTTGCCGAGCAGGGCGAGGGTGTCGAGGAACAGATCCTCCACCCGCTGGGCGATGGGTTGCGCGCGGTTGCGGCAGAAGCAGCGCACCCGCAGGTCCGGTGGCGCAGCGGGGTCCACGCTGTTGAGGAATTCGCGCAGGCAGTCCAGCGGGGCGTAGGGCCCGTCGTAGCGGGTCACCAGCAGCTCGTTCCAGCTGTTCAGGGTCACCTGGTCGAGGGTCAGCACCAGGTTCTCCCGCGAGCCGGCGTAGCCGAGCGAATCGGTGCGCTCGGTGGTCATGTGCAGGTTCATCTGGCTGTGCTGCTTCAGCGGATCGATGCCCACGTTCACCAGCAGCAGCACCTGGCGCGGCACGCTCGGTCGCAGCAGCGCGGCCTCGTCCACCATCGGCAGCGGCAGCGGGAAGCCCTGCTGCAGGCTGCTGACCAGGTTGGACAGCTCGTACTCGGTGAGGTCGCTGTCGCCCGGGTGCAGGGACAGGCGCGTTGAGGCGTCGATCACCCCGTTGCGGTGACACCAGGCCAGCAGTTCAACCAGTTCGCGGGCCCGCTTGATCGGGGCGAAGTCGCGCCATTCGAGGGCGTTGAGGCTACCCGGGTAGAGCGCCCAGAGGGTCTCGCCTTCGCGCTCGGGGCTCGGGCTCTGAGCCAGGGTGAGGGTGTCCTCGGCCAGGTCCGGGGCGATGCCGGGGTTGATGAACTCCACCTTGCCCGCCTTGCGTTCGAAGGCGGCGTACAGGCGGCGGCCGAGCACGCCCAGGTCGCGGCTGTTGAGCGAGCTGATGGCGTGCTGGGCGCGGGCGAATTCGGAGAGGAAGCGGTAGCTGTAGGTCAGCTCGTTGACCAGCGCCCGGCGCTCGGTGCCCACCTGGCGCACCTTCCATTGGCTGCGGCTGTCGAGCAGCGCCAGTTGTCGGTCATCCCACCGCCACTCACGGGTCAGGCGCTCGAACAGCAGGCGTTGCCAGCTCTTGGCGCGGTTGCGTGGCGGGCGGCTGAGCTTCTTGTCGATCTTCAGGTAGAGGCAGCGGCGGATCAGCTCCAGGCGCTCGCGCTCGCCCCGGGCCAGCAGGTATTCCTCCAGACGGCGGTAGATCACGATGTAGGGGTCGAGCTCGTCCAGGTCCAGGTGGTTGGCGTACACCGCCTGCTTGAAGCGCAGCGACAGGCACTGCACTTTCGGGTGCTCGCTGGCGTAGACCTCGGTCAGCAGCAGCTTGAGCACCGACTTGTAGGGTGACTCGATGCCCTTGAACAGCTGCCACATCCCGGCCCCGACGAACTCGCCCACGGGGATGTGCGACAGGTGCCCCAGGTCCAGCACTTCCTCGGCACGGATGAAGCGACGCGAAAGCAGCTTGGCGGTGTAGTCGGCGTAGCGCCCTTCCTCATACACCGGTACCAGCCACCACAGCGGCGTGCGTCCGCCGAGCCAGATGGCGGTGCGGTAGAACTCGTCCAGCAGCAGGTAGTGCTGGGTGGTGCCGCAGTCGTCGGAGGTGAGGTGGGTCTCGCGGTCGCCCACCACGAAGCGCTGGGGGTCGATCAGGAAGAAGTGCGCCTCGGCGCCCAGGGTCGCGGCCCAGGCCTCCAGCAGGTCGCACTTGCGGCGCAGCTCGGCGATGGCCGGTGCCGGCAGCTCCGGGTCGTGGCAGACCCACAGGTCCATGTCGCTCTGCTCGGCCTGGGCCACGGTGCCCAGGCTGCCCATCAGGAACAGGCCCTGGATCGGTGTCGGCGCCGAACCGCGGCGGCCCTTGTAGGCGAACGAGCGGGTCAGGCGCTGGGCTTCGGCGAGTACGTCGTCGTCCGGCTCGTAGCCGCTGACCCCGGCAGGGGTCTGCCCCGAGACGTAGCCCGGCAACAGCGGGTGGTTGACGTGGAACAGCAGGGGCAGCAGGCGCAGCACTATCTGCTGGCGGCTGGAGAGACCGAGCAGGGCGCGTTCGAGCCGACCGGCGTTGACCTTCAGGAAGCGCGCGCGCAGCTGGGTCAGGACCTTGCGGTCGATGCCGTCGTCGATGTCGGGGCGGATTTCCTGAGTGCGGGTCATCGAAGCGTCTGCCGGAAGAATGCGCACAGCCTACCAGCCGGCGATGCCGGCGGGCAGGGGCGGTGCGGGGCGAGACGTCGCGGGGTCAGTTCGAAAGGGCGGGTGCGGTCGTGAGGATGGTCAGCAGGCCTTGTGCGTGTTCGGCTGCGTCCAGGCCGAGGCTGGTGAGGTAGCCGCCGTCGGGCTGGGTCAGCAGGCCCTTGTGGTGCAGGCGCAAGGCGGCTTCGATCAGGCTGGGGGCGGCGTTGTTGTGGACCTTGAGGCCTTCCTGGGTGTTGTCCAGGTTGAACAGGGTCAGCAGTTCCAGCTCGGCGATCAATTCGGGGGTGTACGACGTCATGTGGGGCTCCTGGTCGTCCTGTACCGGCCTTCGGACGGGCCGGCTCCCGGAGAGTGTAGATGCGGATTCAGCCGCCCACGCCCCACTGCGACAGAATCGCGCGGTAGCGGCCGTTGCCCTGGATGATCGCCATGCCCTCGTCGAAGCGCTGCAGCAGGGCCGGCGCCCCCGGATGCTGGCGCGAGAAGGACAGATAAAGCTCGGGTTGGTGCAGTGTGGCGACGGCGGTGAACAACCCGCGCAGCTCGGGGTTGTCGCGTACCAGCGCCTCGGTGGTGCCGCGGTAGGCGGCCACGTAGTCGACGCGGTCGTGCTGCAGCATCAGGAAGCCGCTGATGTCCTTGCGCACCGTCACGCGCACCACGTCGGCCAGGCGGTCGAAGGTTTCGCCGTACTCGTAGCCCACCGTCACGGCGACCCGCCGACCGGCGAGCTGGCCGAGGTCGGTCACCGGCGTGGCGCGGTAGCTGGGGGCCCAGAGCAGGATGTCGTCGCGGAACAGCGGGTGCCGGGGCAGCAGGTAGTCACGCTCGATCTCGGCATTGGGCGCGGTGTTGAAGCACGCGGCCAGGCGTCCGGACTGGGCCAGTTGCATGCAGCGTGCGTAGGGATAGGGCACCAGCTCCACGTCCTCGCCCACGGCGGCGAATGCCGCCCGCACGATGTCGGCGGACATGCCCTGGATGCGCCCGTCCCGCCAGGCGGTGTAGGGGTACCAGTCATCCTCGGCGCCCACTTGCAGCGGCTCCGCCTTTGCCACGTGGCCGCCAGCCACAAACAACAGGAGCAGGCCCAGGCGAAGAAGGCCCCGGAACGGGCACGCCGAACGCTTGGCCATGCAGGGGCTCCTGTGGGGGATGAGGGCGTGATGCTAGCGGCGGCAGCCCGCGCAAGCCGTGGCCTGGATCAATCCTGTGCTTCTTCCGGCAGGTCCGGCAGGGCCCGCAGTGCGCTTTCATACCAGGCCATGTCGAAAGGCTGGTCGGCCTCCAGGCGCTGGATGGCGCAGGCGAGCACCAGGGCCATCATCTGCAGGCATTCCTCGCGCTCGTAGCCCACCAGGGTCAGCTTGTTGAAGGTGGCCTTTGCTGCAGCGGGCTCGCCGGCCTCGATCTGGTTCTCCACGGCCTGGATCAGGGTTTCCTCGGCGAAGGCTTCTTCGCTGTCGTCGTGTTCGCTCATGGCGGGTTCCTGTTCGGTTCGGATGCGCAGTGTGCCACGGCGGCCGGCAGGTCGCCGCCGTCCATTCACCGGATCGATGCAACTGGCAGGCCACCGATGCCACGGCTATAACTGGCCGGTCCACGCACTGGCCCAGGAGGCCCCATGCTCAAGCTCCACGGATTCTGCGTCAGCAACTACTACAACATGGTCAAGCTGGCCCTGCTGGAAAAAGGCCTGCCCTTCGAGGAAGTGAAGGTTCACGCCAGCCAGGAGCCGGCCTTCCTCGCCTGCAGCCCACGCGGCAAGGTGCCGGTGCTGGAGACCGAGCACGGTTTCATCAACGAGACCAGCGCCATCCTCGACTACCTGGAAGAACGCTTCCCCGAGCACCCGCTGCTGCCTGGCGACCTGTATGCCCGTGCGGTGGTCCGCGCCCTGTGCCGGGAAATCGAGCTGTACATCGAGCTGCCGGCACGCACCTGCCACATGCAGGCGTTCTTCGGTGTTGCGGTGCCCGAGGCCATTCGCGAGAAGGCCCGTGTCGAGCTGACCGCCGGTTTCGCGACGCTGGGGCGTCATGCTCGCTTCGCGCCCTTCGTGGCGGGCGAAACGCTGACCCTGGCGGACCTGTATTTCCTCTACAGCGTCGACCTCGCTTACGAGGTGGGCCGCAAGGTGATGGGCGTCGACTTCCTGGCCGAACTGCCCGCCGCCCGCGCGCTGCTTCAGCAACTGGCGCAGAACCCCCACGTGCAGCGCATCGCCGAGGACAAGGCGCAGGACATGCCGGCGTTCCTGGCAATGATCAAGGCGCGGACCCAGGGCTGAGTGTTCTGGGCTGGAAATGAAAACGCCGGCTGATGCCGGCGTTTTCGTGTCCCGTTGCCTCAGCGGCTGGCCAGCAGTTGGCGGCCACGGGCAACGGCGGCGCGGACCTGGTTCGGGGCGGTGCCGCCGATGTGGTCGCGGGCGTTGACCGAGCCTTCCAGGGTCAGTACGGCGAACACGTCGTCGCCGATCTGGTCGCTGAAGCGGCGCAGTTCGTCGAGGCTCATTTCGGCCAGGTCCTTGCCGGACTCGACGCCGTACTTCACGGCATGGCCGACGATCTCGTGGCAGTCGCGGAAGGGCAGGCCCTTGCGTACCAGGTAGTCGGCCAGGTCGGTGGCGGTGGAGAAGCCGCGACGGGCCGCTTCGCGCATGACCTCACGCTTGGGCTTGATGGCCGGGACCATGTCGGCGAAGGCGCGGAGCGAGTCGCGCAGGGTGTCGGCGGCGTCGAACAGCGGCTCCTTGTCTTCCTGGTTGTCCTTGTTGTAGGCCAGCGGCTGGCCCTTCATCAGGGTCAGCAGGCCGGCCAGGTGGCCGAACACGCGACCGGACTTGCCGCGCACCAGCTCGGGCACGTCGGGGTTCTTCTTCTGCGGCATGATCGAGGAGCCGGTGCAGAAGCGGTCGGGCAGGTCGATGAACTGGAACTGGGCGCTGGTCCAGAGCACCAGCTCTTCGGAGAAGCGCGACAGGTGCATCATCGCCAGGGAGGCGGCGGCGCAGAATTCGATGGCGAAGTCACGGTCGGAGACGCCGTCCAGGGAGTTGCCGGAGATGGCTTCGAAGCCCAGCAGGCGGCAGGTGACTTCGCGCTGGATCGGGTAGGTGGTGCCGGCCAGGGCGGCGCTGCCCAGGGGCATGCGGTTGACCCGCTTGCGGCAGTCCACCAGGCGCTCGTGGTCGCGGCTGAGCATCTCGAACCAGGCCAGCAGGTGGTGGCCGAAGGTGACCGGCTGGGCGGTCTGCAGGTGGGTGAAGCCGGGCATGATGGTGTCCGCCTCGGCTTCCGCCAGGCCCAGCAGGCCCTCTTGCAGGCGGGTCAGCTCGGCGAGGATCAGGTCGATCTCGTCACGCAGCCACAGGCGGATGTCGGTGGCCACCTGGTCGTTGCGCGAGCGGCCGGTGTGCAGCTTCTTGCCGGTGATGCCGATGCGGTCGGTCAGCCGGGCCTCGATGTTCATGTGCACGTCTTCCAGGTCGACGCGCCACTCGAAGGTGCCGGCCTCGATCTCGGCCTGGATTTCCTTCAGGCCCTGCTCGATGGCATCGCGCTCTTCGACGGTCAGCACGCCGGCCTCGGCCAGCATGGTGGCGTGGGCGATGGAGCCCATGATGTCGTGGCGGTAGAGGCGCTTGTCGAAGTCGACGGAGGCGGTGAAGCGGGCGACGAAGGCGTCGACGGGCTCGCTGAAGCGGCCGCCCCAGGACTGATTGGTCTTGTCGGTGCTCATGACTGGGCTCGATAGCTGGCGGTGAAGGAAGGCCGAGGGCCGTGATGGGGGGCGATGATAGCAGCCTTGCCGGCAAAACCGGCGTGCCCCGATGGCGCGGCCGACCGGCCGGGGAGTGTCGGGTGCTTCACAGATTTGCAGTCGTGTCGGCGTTTCGGTGATCGATTTCGCCCGGCGAGTGTGTGCCGGCTTGCTGGCCATGCGCCGCCCGGTAACACTGCCCGGATGCCACGATCCCCTGCCCAGGGCCGCACAGTCGCCCCCGACGATGACTTCTTCCTGCCGGAGCTCTGCCAGCCGGAGGCCCTGCTCGGCCTGGTGCTGCTGGCGGAGCTGCTGGTGCTGGTGCTGGTGCTCGCCGAACCGCTGGTGCCGGACTTCAACTGGATCCGCCTGGCGCTGACCTCGTTATTCGTGCAGTGGATCGTCCTGCTGTCGGCGGCTTTGCTGTGCCGCCTGCGGCCATTCCTCGCCCGGCTGAGCCCGGCCACCGCCGGTATCGCCTGCTCGCTCCTCGTGGTGGGGCTGACCCTGGCCTGCACCGCCGTGGCGGACTACTACGAACTCGGCGGGCCGCTGCCAAGGGCCGGGGAAGTGAACCTCTACCTGCGCCACGGGCTCATCAGCCTGATCATGTCGACCCTGGTGCTGCGCTACTTCTACCTGCAGAGCCAGTGGCGGCGTCAGCAGCAGGCCGAACTGAAGGCGCGCATCGAATCCCTGCAGGCGCGCATCCGCCCGCACTTCCTCTTCAACAGCCTCAACAGCATCGCCAGCCTGGTCGCCATCGACCCGGTGAAGGCGGAGCAGGCGGTGCTGGACCTCTCCGACCTGTTCCGTGCCAGCCTGGCCAAGCCCGGCACCCTGGTGCGCTGGA
Source organism: Metapseudomonas otitidis (assembly GCF_011397855.1). Classification (NCBI taxonomy): domain Bacteria; kingdom Pseudomonadati; phylum Pseudomonadota; class Gammaproteobacteria; order Pseudomonadales; family Pseudomonadaceae; genus Metapseudomonas; species Metapseudomonas otitidis. The sequence goes on from NZ_AP022642.1 coordinate 211,133, forward strand.
GCGATGAGCTGGAACTGGCCAGGCGCTATCTCTCGATCGAGCAATATCGTCTCGGAGAACGACTACAGTTGGAGTGGCAGGTTGACGATGTGCCTGATGATTTGCCGATTCCGCAACTCACACTGCAGCCGCTGCTGGAAAATGCCCTGATCTATGGCATCCAGCCGCGGATCGAGGGTGGGCTGGTGCGGGTCGAAGCCGAGTACCAGGATGGGGTGTTCCTGCTCCGCGTGAGCAATCCCTTCGATGAAGGGGCGGAAAACCGGCCTTCGCGCGGAACCCATCAGGCACTGACCAACATTGATGCCCGACTCACGGCACTTTTCGGCCCCGGAGCCAGTCTCAGCGTGGAGCGCCGTGACGGTCGCCACTTCACCTGTCTACGCTATCCTTGTGCGAGACTCACGCAGGAAGCCCGAGCAATATGAATGTCCTGATCGTCGATGACGAACCACTTGCCCGAGAGCGCCTCAGCCGCCTGGTCGGAGAGCTCGATGGCTACCGAGTCCTGGAGCCCGCCGCCACCAATGGCGAGGAGGCTCTCACCCTGATCGACAGCCTGAAGCCGGATGTCGTGTTGCTCGACATCCGCATGCCCGGGCTCGATGGCCTGCAGGTCGCCGCGCGACTGTGCGAGAAAGAGGCACCGCCGGCCGTGATCTTCTGCACCGCCCATGACGAGTTCGCCCTGGATGCCTTCCAGGTCAGCGCCGTGGGCTACCTGGTCAAACCCGTCCGGCCCGAGGCCCTGGCCGATGCACTGAAGAAGGCCGAACGGCCCAATCGGGTGCAACTGGCTGCCCTCACCCGCCCGGCTGCGGAAAGTGGCGTGGGGCCGCGCTCCCACATCAGCGCGCGGACCCGCAAGGGCATCGAGCTGATCCCGCTGGACCAGGTGATCTACTTCATCGCCGACCACAAGTACGTGACCCTGCGCCACGAGCAGGGCGAGGTGCTGCTGGACGAGCCGCTCAAGGCGCTGGAGGACGAGTTCGGCGACCGCTTCGTGCGCATCCACCGCAACGCCCTGGTGGCCCGCGAGCGCATCGAACGGCTCCAGCGCACCCCGCTCGGACACTTCCAGCTCTACCTCAAGGGGCTCAATGGCGATGCGCTCACCGTCAGCCGTCGCCATGTGGCGGGTGTGCGCAAGCTGATGCACAACCTCTGACCAACCGCCGCCGGCGCGCGAGCCGTGCCTCGCGCGCCGGCCGTGCGTGGCCTGTTATCATGCCGGGCAGTCTCGCTTCCGGAATTCCTACATGCCCCGCGAAATCCGCATTGCCACCCGCAAGAGTGCCCTGGCCCTGTGGCAGGCCGAATACGTCAAGTCCGCCCTGGAACAGGCCCATCCCGGCCTGCGCGTCAGCCTGGTGCCCATGGTCAGCCGGGGCGACAAGCTGCTCGACGCGCCGCTGGCGAAGATCGGTGGCAAAGGCCTGTTCGTGAAGGAACTGGAAACTGCTCTGCTGGAGAACGAGGCCGACATCGCCGTGCACTCCATGAAGGACGTGCCGATGGACTTCCCCGAAGGCCTGGGCCTGTTCTGCATCTGCGAGCGCGAAGACCCCCGCGACGCCTTCGTCTCCAACCGTTTCGACAGCCTCGATGCCCTGCCCGCCGGCAGCATCGTCGGCACCTCCAGCCTGCGCCGCCAGGCCCAGCTGCTGGCCCGTCGCCCGGACCTGCGCATCCACTTCCTGCGCGGCAACGTCAACACCCGCCTGGCCAAGCTGGATGCCGGCGAGTACGACGCCATCATCCTCGCTGCCGCCGGCCTGATCCGCCTGGGCTTCGAGGACCGCATCCGCTCCTCCATCAGCGTCGACGACAGCCTGCCCGCTGGCGGCCAGGGTGCCGTGGGCATCGAGTGCCGCACCGCCGATGCCGAAGTGCACGCCCTGCTCGCCCCGCTGCACCACCGCGACACCGCCGTACGTGTGAACGCCGAGCGCGCCCTCAACAAGCGCCTCAATGGCGGTTGCCAGGTGCCCATCGCCTGCTACGCCGTGCTCGAGGGCGACCAGCTCTGGCTGCGCGGCCTGGTGGGCCAGCCCGATGGCGGCCAGCTGCTGCGTGCCGAGTCCCGTGCGTCGGCGGACGAAGCCGAGCAACTGGGCGTGCGCGTAGCCGAAGACCTGCTCGGCCAGGGCGCGGAAACCATTCTCAAGGCGGTCTATGGCGAGGCTGGCCATCCGTGACAGGCTGGCGCCTGCTGATCACCCGTCCTCGCGACGACAGTGAAGCCCTGGCCGCCCTGCTGGCCGACCGGGGCGTGCACAGCGCCTGCCTCCCGCTGCTGGAGATCGAGCCGCTGGACGAAGCCCCCGGGCAAAGCCAGTCCCTCCTCGAACTCGACCGTTACAACGCCGTCGTCGTGGTCAGCAAGCCGGCCGCGCGCCTCGGGCTGGCCCGCATGGACCGCCATTGGCCGCAGCCGCCTGCCGGCCCGGTGTGGTTCAGCGTCGGCGCCGCCACCGGCCAAGTGCTGGCCGAGCGTGGGCTCGACGTGCACTGGCCAACCGGCGGCGACGACAGCGAAGCCCTGCTGGCCCTGCCCCGTTTCACCGAGGTGCTCGCCGGCCCGGCACCCCGTGTGTTGATCATGCGTGGCGAGGGTGGCCGAGAATTCCTGGGCGAGCGTTTGCGCGGCCAAGGCGCCTCGGTGGACTATCTGGAACTCTACCGCCGCCGTTTGCCGGCCTACCCGGAAGGCGCCCTGCCGCGCCTCATCCAGGCGGAACGCCTGAACGGCCTGGTGGTCAGCAGTGGGCAGGGCCTCCAGCACTTGCTGGAGCTGGCGGCCGACGCCTGGCCGCACCTGGCCCGTCTACCCTTGTTCGTTCCCAGCCCCCGAGTGGCCCAGTCGGCCCGGGACGCCGGGGCGCTTGATGTTGTGGATTGCCGCGGTGCCAGCGCCGCGGCTCTTTTGGCGGCACTGGAGAACCAACCAGCCCCGGCCCCCTGATGCAAAGGATGGATACGTGAGCGAAGCAGACCTGGTGAAACCCGAGCAGCAATCCCCGGCTTCCGAGGCCGTCGTGCCCCCCACCGGCAAGCCCGCCGCGCGAGGCAACGGCCTTGCCCTTCTCGCCCTGCTCATCGGCGCCGCCGGTGCCGGCGTCGGCGGCTTGAGCCTCTGGCAACTGCACGCCATCGAGGCCCGTGACCAGCAGCAGCAAAGCCTGGTGCAGGACGCCCAGGGGCGCGCCCAGAGCCTGGAGCAGAGCGACAAGCGCCTGGCCGAGCGCATCGACCGCCTGCCGACCCCCGAGGAGCTGGACGAGCGTCGCCGCCTGCTGGCCAACCTGCAGAACGACCAGCAGCGCCTGAGCCAGCGGGTGGAAAGCGTCCTCGGCGCCAGCCGCAAGGACTGGCGCCTGGCCGAGGCCGAGCACCTGCTGCGCCTGGCCAGCCTGCGCCTCTCCGCCTTGCAGGACATCACCAGCGCCAAGGCCCTGGTGGAAGCCGCCGACGACATCCTCCGCGAGCAGGACGACCCGGCCGCCTTCGGCGCCCGCGAGCAGCTTTCCCGCAGCCTCGAAGCCCTGCGCACCACCCCGCAGCCGGACCGCACCGGCCTGTTCCTCCAGCTCGGCGCCCTGCGCGAGCAGGCGGCCAGTTTGCAGCCCCTGGCCCCGGCTTTCGAGGACAAGGGTGGCGTGCTGCGCAACATGGCTGCCGAAGGCGACGGCGGCAGCTGGTGGGGTGAATGGCTGGAGAAGCTCTCCCACTACTTCCGCATCCAGTTCGATGCTGACCAGAACATCAAGCCGCTGCTCAGCGGCCAGGGCCTGTCCCAGGTCCGCCTGGCCCTCTCCCTGGCCCTGGAGCAGGCCCAGTGGGCGGCGCTGCATGGCCAGACCCAGGTCTACCAGCAGTCGCTGAAGCAGGCCCGGGACGTGCTGGACACCCAGTTCAACGACGAGAACCCCGAGAGCCGCGCCCTCATGGCCCGCCTTGGCGAGCTCGCCGAGCAGCCGGTCGAAGTCAGCACGCCGGACCTGGCCCCGGCCCTGGAGGCCGTCCAGGCCTACCTCGCCCGTGGCCAGCGCATCGCCGAGCCCAAGGGCCAGGCCAAGGCCCCGGCGCAGGCTGAGCCGGCCGCCGGCCAGGACCTCGAAGACACGCCGGCAGCGGAGGGCCAGGGCCAATGAGACGCATCGTCCTGATCCTCCTGCTGGTGGCCGCTGCGGTCGCCCTGGTGGGCGTCGCCGTGGTCCAGCACCCCGGCTACGTGTTGTTCGCCTACAAGGGCTTCCGCTACGAATCCAGCCTCTGGGCCTTCCTCGCCCTGGTCGCCGTGCTTGCGCTTCTGGTGTGGGGCGTACGCCTGGTGCTGAGCCTGATCTTCGTCTCCGGCGGGGTGATCAACCCCTGGTCGCGACGCAATGCCCGGCGCCGTGTGCGCCTGGCCTCGGAGCAGGGCCTGCTCGACCTGGCCGAAGGCCGCTGGGCCCGTGCGTTGCGCCACCTGCGCCGCGCCGCCGAGGCGGATCCGCAACCGCTGATGTTCTACCTGGGCGCGGCCCGCGCGGCCAACCGCATCGGCCAGTACGAAGAGAGCGACCAACTGCTGGAGCGAGCCCTGGAGCGCCAGCCCCAGGCCGAACTGGCCATCGCCCTGGCCCATGCCGAGCTGCAGCAGGAGCGTGGCGACCTGAATGGCGCGCTCGACACCCTCAAGGCCATGCATGAGCACCACCCCAAGCACCACCAGGTGCTGCGCCAGCTGGTCCAGCTGCAGCGCCAGCGCGGCGACCTGGCGGCCCTGGTGGGGCTCGTCCCAGAGCTGCGCAAGAACAAGGCCCTGCCGGAGTCGGAGATCGCCCAGCTGGAGCTGAATGCCTGGAGCGAGCGCCTGGTGCATGCCGGGCAGGCCGGCTTGAACGAGGGCGAGAACGCCCTCAACCCCCTGATCCAAGCCTGGCAGCACCTGTCTGCCGCCCAGCGTGCCGAACCGCGCCTGGTGCTGGCCTTTGCCGAGCAGCTGCGCCACCTGGGCGCCGAGCCCGAAGCCGAGGAAGCCGTGCGCATCGCCCTCAAGCGCGGCTACGACCGCGAGCTGGTGCGCTTCTACGGCCGCCTGCGCGGGGCTGACCCGGCACGCCAGCTGCAGACCGCCGAGGGCTTCCTCAAGGAGCAGCCGGGCGATCCGGTGCTGTTCCTCACCCTGGGCCGGCTGAGCCTGCAGAACAGCCTGTGGGGCAAGGCCCGCGACTACTTCGAGACGGGCCTGAGCTTCGGCCGCGAGCCGGAACTGTGTGGTGAGCTGGCACGCCTGCTGGCGCACATGGGCGAGCTGGAGCGCAGCAACCAGCTGTTCCAGGAGGGCCTGGCGGAGCGCCTGCCCCGCTTGCCGCAACCCGCCGATCAGCGCGCCTGATCGGCGTCGTAGCGAATGCGGTAGATCGCCCCGGCCTGGTCGTCGCTCACCAGCAGCGACCCGTCAGGGGCCACCAGCACATCGGCAGGCCGGCCCCAGGCCTGCTGCCCCTGCAGCCAGCCTTCGGCGAACACGCTCTGGCGTTTCAGGCTGCCGTCCCCATTCAGTTCCACGCGCTTGATGCGGTAGCCGATCTTCTGGCTGCGGTTCCATGAGCCGTGCTCGGCGATGAACAGGTTGTCTCGGTATGCCGCCGGGAACTGCGTGCCCGTGTAGAAGCGCAGGCCCAGCGGGGCCACGTGGGGCCCGAGCCTGGCCACTGGCGGCACGAATTCGCTGCAGGCCCGCCCGCCGAATTGCGGGTCGGCCACCGTGCCGGCGTGGCAGTAGGGGAAACCGAAATGCGGGTTGGTGGTGCTGATCCGGTTGAGTTCGCAGTCCGGCACGTCGTCGCCCATCAGGTCGCGGCCGTTGTCGCTGAACCACAGTTCCCCGGTCTTCGGGTGCCAGTCGAAGCCGACGGTGTTGCGGATGCCCCGGGCCACCAGCTCCAGCCCGCTGCCGTCGGGGTTCATGCGGTGCAGGGCAGCGTACAGGTCCGGGTCGCGCTCGCAGACGTTGCAGGGCGCGCCCACCGGCACGTACAGCTTGCCGTCGGGGCCGAAGGCGATGAACTTCCAGCCATGGTGGGTCTCCGTGGGGAAGTCCGGGCCGACCTGCTCGGGGCTGGGTGGCGCGTCCAGCCGCGACTCGATGTCGCGCAGGCGGAGGATGCGGCTGACCGCCGACACATAGAGGTCGCCCTGGTGGAAGGCGACGCCCACGGGCATCTGTAGGCCCTTGGCGATGATGCGTGCGCGACCGTTGCCCGGGTCCACTGCATAGACGTTGCCGGCGGCGTTGCTGCCGACGAACAGGGTGCCGTCCTCGCCCCAGGCCATTTCCCGGGCGTTGGGCACCTGGTCGCTGAGCACCTCGATGCGAAAACCCGGTGGCAGCCGGATCTGTTCCAGGGGCAGCCGGGCCTCGGCCAGCAGCGGGGCGAGCAGCAGGAGCGGGATCAACCGACGCATGGCGTTCTTCTCCGGATGGGTACCCGCTGCAGACTAGCCCGTCGTCTTGAAAGGCCAAGGCCCTTCCTCTACCGTAACGGCCTTTCATTTCCCTGGGAGCCGCCATGAGCCTGGCCAGCCCGCGTCCGCTTTTCTTCGCCGCCTTCCTCGCCTGCGTCGCCGTGATGGCCGGTGCCCTCTACCTGGAGCACGTGGAGGGGCTGGAGCCCTGCCCGCTGTGCATCGTCCAGCGCATCTTCATCATTCTGTTCGGCATCGCCTGCCTGGCGGCGGCGCTGCACAACCCGCAGGTCAAGGGCCGTCGCGTCTACTCGGTGCTGGCGCTGCTGTTTGCCGCCGGTGGTGCCGCCACCGCCGGGCGCCAGGTCTGGCTGCAGGGTGTTCCGGCCGACCAGCTGCCGGCCTGCCTGCCGAGCCTGGAGTTCATGATGGAGGCGCTGCCGTTCCAGGAGATCGTCAAGCTGATGCTCCATGGCACCGCCGATTGCGCCGAGGTCACCTGGACGCTGTTCGGCATGAGCATTCCCGAGTGGAGCCTGCTGGCCTTCGCCGGTTGCATCCTCTTCTCGCTGTACCAGCTGCTGCGCCGCGCCTGACTTCCCCTCCCGCCATGCCTGGCCCCAGCGGGCCAGATATGGCGCGGTTCGACGATCAAACGCCTGTATGAAATTTTCCCGCCGGGTGCCTTGAAGGCCCGTCGGCAGCGGCATACTCTGGCCCGCACGTGACGTCGGAAAGCTGCCGCTTCCATGTCCCGTCTCCCTTCATATGCCCCGATCGACAAAAAACCGTCTCGGCGCAGACGACAGCATCAATGGTTAGGGACGCGAGGTCATCATGCTCGAGAGCTGCAAGAACGCCCAGGAACGCTGGGGTGGCGTACACCAGTTGATCGACCGCTGGTTGCAGGAACGTCAGGAACTCATCGGGGTCTTCACCCGCCTGGATCACAGCCCCGAAGTGCCATCGCCCGAGGCGCTGCAAGGCTTCTGCGAAGTGCTGGTGGACTACGTCTCGGCCGGTCATTTCGAGGTCTACGAGCAACTGATGAACGAGGCGCGGGCCTTTGGTGATCAGCGTGGCCTGGAACTGGCCAAGCAGATCTACCCGCGCATTGAGGCCATCACCGAGGCCGCGCTCGGCTTCAACGACTGCTGCGACGGCAGCGAGAACCGCGAGATCTGCTTCAAGACCGAGCTGAAACGCCTGGGGCAACTGCTGCACGAGCGTTTCGACCTGGAGGACTGCCTCATCGAGGTGCTGCACACCGCCCATCAGGACCAGGCGACCCAGCTCGCCTGATCACTTCGTTTCGAGTAGCTCCAGCTCGAACACCAGGGGCGCATGGGGTGGGATCACATCCCCGGCGCCCTCCGCTCCATAGGCCTTATCCGAAGGAATCACCAGCCGCCAGCGTGCGCCCACCGGCATCTGCTGCAAGGCTTCCCGCCACCCCGCGATGACGCTGTCCAGGCGGAACCACTGCGGCGTGCTGCTCTCGTCGAACACGCTGCCATCGGCCAGCTGGCCGCGATAGGTCACGCGCACCTGGCCGTTGGCCGAAGGCTTCGGGCCGCTGCCGTGGTGCAGCTCGGTCACCAGGATGCCGCCGGGCAACTCCTTCACGCCGTACTTGCCCCGCTCCAGGGCCAGGAAATACTTCTCTGCCGTCTGCGCCCGCTTCGTACTCGAGCCGGCCTGCTCCAGGCTCGCTTCGTGGTGTTCCAGAAGCTTCTCCATGCGCGTCGGGTCCAGCTCGGGCTTCTCGCCCTTGTAGGTCCGCGAAAGCCCGCGCAGCAGCTCGTCCAGCGGCAGCCCCGGCGCCTCGGCGCGCAGACGCTCGCCGATCTTCGCGCCCATGCTGTAGGCGAGGTCCTTCTGGTCGTCCGCCGCATGCGCGGCACCCAGCAGCAGGCACAGGGGCAACAGGGCGAGACGGCGCATGGAAAACACTCCGGAAGGCAGGGGCTGCGATTATGCCAGCGCCGTGAACCGGTGCGCGGCAGGGAGCTAGCGACGCGTTGAATCGGGGTCTAGTATGGGCCGCACCATCGACCGCCCGGAGGCGCGCCATGTCGGCCAAGAAGAAGCCCGTTAGCACCCCGCTGCACCTGCTCCAGCAACTGTCCCACAGCCTGATCGAACACCTCGAGAACGCCTGCAGCCAGGCGTTGGTCGATGCCGAGAAACTGCTGACCAAACTGGAGAAGCAGCGCGGCAAGGCCCAGGAGAAACTCCACGGCGCCCGCACCAAGCTGCAGGACGCTGCCAAGGCCGGCAAGGCCAAGGCCCAGGCCAAGGCGAAAGACGCCATCGCCGAGCTGGAGGAGCTGCTCGAAGCCCTCAAGGCCCGCCAGGCCGAGACCCGTGCCTACATCATCGAGCTCAAGCGTGATGCCCAGGAAAGCCTCAAGCTGGCCCAGGGCGTCGGCAAGGTGAAGGAAGCCGCCAACAAGGCCCTCGCCGCCCGTGAAGCCAAGGCCAAGCCGGCCACCAAGGCCGCTGCCAAACCTGCTGCCGCCAAACCGGCTGCCAAGCCCGCCGTGAGCAAGGCCGCGCCCGCCAAGGCCGCGAAGCCGGCTGCGGCCAAACCCGCCGCCAGCAAGGCCGCCGCGAAACCCGCTGCCAAGCCTGCCGCGAAGGCGCCGGCCAAGGCCGCGAGCAAACCGGCCGCCAAACCGGCCAGCAAGCCTGCCGCTGCCAAGCCGGCTGCCAGCAAGGCCGCCCCGGCCAAGCCGGCTGCAGCAGCTGCCAAGCCTGCCGCCAAACCAGCGGCAGCCAAAGCACCGGCCGCCAAGGCCCCGGCCAAGGCAACCGCCGCGAAACCGGCTGCTGCCAAGCCCGCTGCTGCCAAGCCCGCTGCGGCCAAGCCTGCTGCTGCGAAACCCGCCGCCAAGCCGGCCGCCAAACCCGCTGCCAAGCCCAAGGCTGTAGCCAAGGCTCCTGCCGCCAAGCCGGCCACACCGGCTGCACCCGCCGCGGCTCCGGCAGCTCCTGCTGCGGCCCCCGAGTCCGCCGCTCCGGCGACGCCGTCCGCCTAAGGCATCCGGCCTGCGGCGCGCAGTCGATCCAGCGCGTCGCAGGCCTTCCCGGCATCCCCCGCCAAGGCCTCCAACCAGCAACCCTGCTCGTCCTGGCTCGCCGGCCAATGCGCGGCAGCCTGCTCCAGGCGCGCCAGCAATGCCCGCTCCGCGTCCAGCTCCAGGTCCTTCAACCGCTGCCGCAGGGCCGCCCGTTCCCCATCCTGTTGCGCACCGTCTCGCCAGTCCTGGCGCAGGCGACGCAGGGGCATCACCACGTCTCGCTGCCAGGGTTCCGCCAGATTGCGCAGGGCGTCGCAGCGCTCGGGCGTGCAGGTGACGCCGCGCGCCTCCAGCCAACGGGCTGCCAGCAACAGGCAGACGTCCGCGCCCTCTTCCTGAAGCGCCAGACAGGCCGCCTCGACGCCGGGCCGGGCGTAGAGTTGCAGGGCGAAATTCCATAGATCGGGGGGCATGGCGTGTACCGGGCGGTGGCGGAATGAAGCTGATAAACTCCGCCGCCATTATGATCCGACTCCAGAACCTCACTCTACAGCGCGGTCCCCAGCGCCTGCTCGAAGGCGCCGAACTGACCCTGCACACCGGCCAGAAGGTCGGCCTCATCGGCGCCAACGGTGCCGGTAAATCCAGCCTCTTCGCCCTGCTGCGCGGCGAGCTCGGCCCCGACGCCGGCGATTGCTTCGTGCCGGCCGACTGGCGCATCGCCCACATGCGCCAGGAGGTGGATACCCTCGACCGCCTGGCGGTGGACTATGTCCTCGACGGCGACGTGCACCTGCGTCGCGTGCAGGCCGAACTGGCCGCCGCCGAGGCCGGCCACGACGGCACCGCCATCGCCCGCCTGCACATCGAACTGGACAGCGCCGACGGCTACACCGCCGATGCCCGCGCCCGCAAGCTGCTGGCCGGCCTGGGCTTTACTGCCGAGCAGATGGACCGCCGCGTCGGCGACTTCTCCGGTGGCTGGCGGATGCGCCTGAACCTGGCCCAGGCGCTGATGTGCCCGTCCGAGCTGCTGTTGCTCGACGAGCCCACCAACCACCTGGATCTCGACGCCATCCTCTGGCTGGAGGAGTGGCTCAAGGGCTACCCCGGCACCCTGCTGCTGATCTCCCACGACCGCGACTTCCTCGATGCCGTGGTGGACAACGTCGCCCACCTGGAACAGCAGAAGCTGACCCTCTACCGCGGCGGCTACTCGGCCTTCGAGCGCACCCGCGCCGAGCGCCTGGCGCAGCAGCAACAGGCCTACGAGAAGCAGCAGGCCCAGCGTGCGCACATGGAGAAGTACATCGCCCGCTTCAAGGCCCAGGCCACCAAGGCCCGCCAGGCGCAGAGCCGGATCAAGGCCCTGGAGCGCCTGGAGGAACTGGCGCCCGCCCACGTCGATTCGCCCTTCGACTTCGTCTTCCGCGAGGCGGACAAGATCTCCAGTCCGCTGCTGGACGTGTCCGAAGGCCAGCTCGGCTACGGCGACAAGGTGGTGCTGCAGCAGGTCAAGCTGCAGCTCGTTCCCGGTGCGCGCATCGGCCTGCTCGGCCCCAATGGCGCGGGCAAGTCCACCCTGATCAAGACCCTTTCCGGTGAACTGGCGCCTGTGGCCGGACGCCTGGCCCGGGGCGAGAACCTCGCCATCGGCTACTTCGCCCAGCACCAGCTGGACTCCCTCGATCCCAAGGCCAGCCCGTTGCTGCACCTGCAGCGCATCGCCCCGGCCGAGCGCGAGCAGACCCTGCGCGATTTCCTCGGCGGCTTCGACTTCCGCGGCGACCGCTGCGACGAGCCGGTGCTGAACTTCTCCGGTGGCGAGAAGGCGCGCCTGGCCCTGGCGCTGATCGCCTGGCAGAAGCCCAACCTGCTGCTGCTCGACGAACCCACCAACCACCTGGACCTGGAAATGCGCCTGGCGCTGACCATGGCCCTGCAGGAGTTCGCCGGCGCGGTGCTGGTGGTCTCCCACGATCGCCACCTGCTCAAGAGCACCACCGACGAGTTCCTGCTGGTGGCCGACGGCCGCATCCAGCCCTTCGATGGCGACCTCGACGACTACGCCCGCTGGCTCGTCGACTACCGTGCCCGCCAGGCCCCGGCCAGCAGCGCTCCCTCGGCCCCCAATGGCGCCGGCACCGACAAGCGCGCCCAGCGCCAGGCCGCCGCCGCCCTGCGTCAGCAACTGGCGCCGTTCAAGAAGCAGGCCGAGAAGCTGGAGAAGGACCTGGGCAAGGTCCACGAGCAACTGGCCGAGGTGGAAACCCGCCTGGGCGACGCCGGCCTCTACGAATCGGCGCGCAAGGACGAGCTGCGTGAGGCCCTGGCCGAACAGGCCCGCCTGAAGGCCCGCGAGGCTGAACTGGAAGAGCAGTGGCTGGAAGCCCTGGAGCACCTCGAGTCGCTGCAGGCCCAACTGGAGGCCGCCGACTGATGGACGAGCTCGACCTGCTGGCCGCCTGGAGCGAGCCGCTGATCCGCAGCGCACAGGTGCTGCTCATCCTGTTCCTCGCCTGGCTGGTCCAGCGCCTGGTGACGCGGGGCATCACCCGCCTGGGCAATCGCTACCCGCAGCTGCCCCAGGAGCTGCTGCTGCCGCTGCGCGGCCTGCTGCGCTGGATGATCCTGGGCAGCGCCTTCATGTTGGTGCTGGAGCGCCTGGGGGTGTCCGCCGAGGTGCTGTGGACGGCCATCACCGGCTTCACTGCCGTGGCGGCGGTGGCGTTCTTCGCCATCTGGAGCGTGCTCTCCAACATGTTCTGCGCGGTGCTGATCTTCTCCCTCGGGCCGTTCCGTCTGGGCGACACGGTGGAGGTGGTGGAGAGCGCCGACAAGCCCGGCGTGAAGGGCCGCGTGGTGGCCATCAACCTCTTCTACACCACCCTGCAGGACGTCACCGAAGGGGCCGCTGGCGCGCTGATCCAGGTGCCCAACAGCCTGTTCTTCCAGAAAGCCGTGCGCCGCTGGCGCTGAGCGCCGGCCGGGGGCTGTGCAGCGAACCCGCTGCGGAGTAGGCTGCCTGACCCCAACCCTGAAATTCCCGAGGTCCTGCCATGGCTCTGCACACCTGGCTCGCATTTCTGGTCGCCTGCTGGGTGATCAGCCTGTCCCCTGGCGCGGGCGCCATCGCGTCCATGTCCTCCGGCCTGCAATACGGCTTCCTGCGTGGCTACTGGAACGCCATCGGCCTGCAACTGGGCCTGGCGCTGCAGATTGCCATCGTCGCTGCCGGCGTGGGCGCCATCCTCGCCACCTCGGCCATGGCCTTCGGCCTGATCAAGTGGTTCGGCGTGGCCTACCTCGCCTACCTGGCCTACCGCCAGTGGCGCGCGCTGCCCAGTGACCTCGACGCCGGTGCCGGCGAGCGTCCTCTGGGCCGACCGCTGACCATGGTGCTGCGCGGCTTCCTGGTGAACGTGAGCAACCCCAAGGCGATCGTCTTCATGCTCGCCGTGCTGCCGCAGTTCATCGATCCCCACGCCCCGCTGCTGCCGCAGTATCTGGTGATGGGCGCGACCATGATCACCGTCGACCTGATCGTCATGGCCGGCTACACCGGCCTGGCTGCCAAGGTGCTGCGCCTGCTGCGCTCCCCGGCCCAGCAGCGCACCATGAACCGCACCTTCGCTGCGCTGTTCGTCGGCGCTGCCGCCCTGCTGGCCACCGTGCGCCGCGCCCCGGCGTGATGCAGTCGATGCCCCAAGCGTGACCCGGCGCCGCGACAGCGCGGCGCCCGGCCAATAGGCTGCCGGTCTTCTTTTGCGGAGCACCGGCATGCCGCCATCCCATACCCACGCCGGGGTCTACGGCGACTCCCCCGACCTCGCCATCGCCCCCGTCAGCCACCCGCCGCTGGAGCGTGCGCTGCATGCCGCCTGCCGTGACATGGGCTTGACCGAGGCCTACCTGGCCGCCCTGCGCGACCCCGCCATCGGCCCCGAGCCGCGCCTGCTGCTGGGCGTGACGGGCTCCGACCTGGGCGGCCGTCGGCGCCTGGCGACGCTGGTGGCGCAGATGCTGCCGGATGAGCTGGAACTGGACCTGATCGAACTGGAGGACGACAGCCTCTCCAACGCCCTGCGCGAGTGCTGCCAGGCGTTCTACCGGGTCTGAGGGGATCGGACGGGCGACCCCTGTGGGCCGCCCGTCGCGCCGGGTCAGCGCAGGATGCGCGCCGGCTCGTCCGGCGGCAGCGCCGGCTGCATGGGCTGGACGTCGAAGGTGGTGGTGCCACCGCCCAGCTGCTCTTCCATCTGCCGGGCGACGTCTTCGCCCAGCGAGCGCGACACCTCGCGCACCACGCGGCCACGGTTGTGGCTGATGCGTGCATCACGGCCGTTCACCAGCTTCACGTCCTGGGCTTCGCCCATGGCGGTGAAGGCCGAGGACACCTGGAAGGTCTTGGTGTCGATCAGGCTGAAGTCTGCCACCAGGGTCAGGCCCAGCACGCTGGAGTAGCTGTCGGTGTTGTCCAGGGCGTTGGTGTCCTGGCGGAAGTCCGCATCCGACACGGTGCCGAACAGCACGTAGTCGGCACCGGGGAACTGCCCGTCACGGATGCGCTGGATCACGTCGTAGATCGCCTGGCTTTCCGGGTCGCCGCTGAAGGGGCGGGCCTGGACGAGCTGGAAGCGCCCGCGCTTGATGATCTCGCCACGGATGTCCCCGGAGAACTTGCGCAGCTCACCGCGCTCGACGTAGCTGTAGTTGCCCTCTTCCTCGTGGTAGCTGCTGGAGGAGTGCCCGGTGTAGGGGCCGTACTGGGTATTGTCCTTGGAGTCGACGGTGCGGAAGTACTGGCTCACCTGCTGCTCGTAGGCCAGGTCCGCCACCGCCACCTTGGGTGCGGCCTGGCTGGCGAAGGCCAGGGCCGCGGCCAACAGGCCGATCAGTGCTCGCATGGGTCAGCGCTCCGTGGTCTTGCGGATTTCCTTCTCGTCCATCCACTCCGCCAGGCCGCTTTCCACGTCGATCAGCTGCAGGCTGAACTTGTAGAACACGTCCTTGTAGTCGCTGCTGCGCTTGACGATGGAGCTGATGGAGCCTTCGAGACGGTACTTGGCGGCGACCATGTTGCCGGTCTTGGCGACGGTGGAGTTCTTGTACAGGCCGCTCTGGTTCTGCAGCTTGAGCTGGTCCACCTGGCTCTGCATGTCGGTGTTGTCGCTGGCGAAGCGGGCGGTGCCGGACTTCAGCAGCTGGGTCTTGATGCTGGTGGTGATCTCGCGGGTGTCGATGTATTCGCTGGTCTTGTTCTTCACGTCGTAGACCTGGATCACCGGGCGGCCGCGCAGCACGCCGGACTGGGCCAGGGAACGGGTCATGGACTCGGCGATCATCTGCAGGTCGGTGGAGCCGAATTCGTTGGTGATCAGCTCGACGGCCTTGCTGTCGCCGTAGCTGATGTTGCCGCCGCCGAGCACCGGCGAGGGCTTGGAGGCGCAGCCGGAAACGGCGATGACGAAGGCGGCGATGCAGGTGGTGCGGAAAAGGCGCATGGGGGCTCTCGCTTGACGGTCGGGTTCAGGGTCAGTCAGGGGTGTTCATTTCCAGGCGGAAGTCGGTGGCCTGGGGCACCGGCGCGATGGCGGGCAGGTAGGTGGTCTGCGAGCCGTAGAGGGGCAGGGCCTTCCAGGCTTCCTCGCCAGCGACCGGGAAGCCGTCCTTGTCCAGCCAGGCGAAGCGGTAGTAGAGGGTGCGGTTCTGCTTGTGGGTGTTGACCAGCTTCACCTTGACGGTGAGGAAGCCGTTCTCGCGGGCGACGCGCATGGTGTCGACCTCGATGTCCTCCACCTCGCCCATGGGGGCCAGCTTGCTGGAGGCGGTTTCGTGGCTGCAGCCGGTGAGCAGGGCCAGGGTGAGCCCGGCGATCAGTAAGGTGCGCATGTGTGTCCTCAGGGCGTGTGGGTGCTGGCCACGGCGGGCACGCCGGGCGTTGGGGTTCGGGTGGCGGCGCCGTGGGCGAAGACCTGGCCGGCCACCACGCGGACGGGGATGACCTGGTAGGGCCGTTCCACCTTCAGGTCCAGCTCGGCGAGCCCGTGGGCGGTGGGCAGGGTGAGGCGGTGCTCGCCCCGGCTCAGGCGCAGGCGGGCGACGCGGATGCTGTTGGGCAGGGTGCGCCAGGTGCGCTCGTCGGCGCCTTCGGTGAGGGTCGACATCAGGCCCACGGCGAGGCTCGCCCAGGGGTTGCCGTTGTCGTTCAGCTGCTTCTGTGCCACCCCATGGGAGACGGCGCGTACGGTGGTGCGCAGGATGATCCCGGGCATGTCGTCCAGCAGGGCGCGGTAGGACATGGCGCGGATGCTGCCCAGCTCGGTGAGCTCGGCGGCCTCGCCGTCGATCAGCAGGTCGGAAGGCGGGCGGGTGGTGTTGTCGTCCCGCAGTATCGGGAAGGACACGGTGCTGACCACCAGGCCCGAATCCAGGGGCAGCGGCAGGGGGATGCGCACCGAATCACGGGCCGGGGCGAAGCCGCTCTGGATCACCACCAGCACCTCGCTTTCGTCCGCCTCCGGTGGCGGTGAGTCGAGGTCCAGCAGGGCCTGTTCCAGCAGCGGCGTCTCCGGGCGCAGTTCGGCGGCCTTGCGGTAGCCGGGGGCGGCCAGGCCGCGCTCGCCGAGGGCTTCGTAGACGAAACCGGCGAGGTAGTGGCTGAAGGCGCTCTGGTAGCTGTTCTTCAGCCCCAGCACCTCGGGGGCGTTGAGGGCGCCCACCGGGTAGCCGTTGAGGTCCTTCAGCTCGGTGGTGACGCCCTGGCGCTCGGCCTCTTCCTCGCGCTCGAGGTATTCCTTGTCGCGCAGCTCGGCGATCAGCGCCTCGCGCTCGTGGGTCTTCTTGATCTCGGTGCGGGCGCTGTCGAAGTCGTTGAGGGCCAGGTCGTTGAGGGCCATCTGCGTGGTCAGCATGACCTTCTCGTAGTCGTAGCCCTCGTAGCGGCGCATCTTGTCGTTGATCAGGTAGGCGCTGAACTCGGCCAGGTAGCGGCCCGGGTCGGCCTTGACCGCCTCTTCCCACTGGTACACCTGTTGGTCGGCCTGGCGCCAGGCGGCCTGGCTGCCGGCGAAGTCGCCCCGGGAGCGCAGCAGCTCGCCCTTCTCCAGGTAATACAGCAGGTCCTTGTCCTCGCCGTCGTTGTTGGCTTCGAGCAGGCCGATGGCGCCGTCGACGTTGCCGCTGGCGAGGTACTGGCTGGTTTCGGTGAGTTCGCTCTGGTAGCTGCGAAAGACGGTACAACCGCTGAGCGCGAGGGGGATGCAGACCGCGAGGGCGGTAAGTGCACGGGGGAGCATGACGGCCTCTTCCAATCCTTGATACTGCCAGCCGGTGAGGGCTGATCCAGGCGTGCACTGGCTGTACGGCGGCGTCCTGCCAATCCCCACGCGAGGGGGCTTCGTCACGGTGCCGGGACGAGCCGGCGCAGTATATGCGAAAAGGTCGGGCGGTGATGGCGCCCCGATGGCAACGAAGCCGCGTACGATTCGTCTCCCGTCGGCGTCGGAGCCCGTCCGCTGGCATACTGCGCGCCCATTTCCCTGCAGGAGACGCCCATGCGTGTGTGGATCGATGCCGATGCCTGCCCCCGGGCAGCCAAGGACCAGGTCATCAAGTTCGCCCTCAAGCGCCACTTCGAGGTGGTGCTGGTGGCCGGCCAGAGCCAGGTCAAGCCGGCCTTCGCCTGCGTGCGCCTGGTGGTGGTGCCCAGCGGGCCGGATGCGGCGGACGATCACCTGGTGGAGCAGGCCGAGCCGGGCGACCTGGTGATCTGCAGCGATGTGCCGCTGGCCGACCGGCTGATCAAGAAGGGTGTGGCGGCCCTTGACCCTCGGGGGCGCGAGTTCGACGAGCGCAACATGGGCGAGCGCCTGGCGGTGCGCAACCTGATGACCGACCTGCGCGACCAGGGCCAGATGGGCGGCGGCCAGGCCCCCTATGGCGAGCGCGAGCGCCAGGCCTTCGCCAATGCGCTGGACCGCCTGCTGACACGCCTCAGCCGGGGCTGATCAGCCGCAGAGGTAGGTACCCGTCCCCACCGCCACCAGCGTGCCGTCGTCGGCATGCAGTTCCGAGCGCACCACCGCCACCTTGTTGCCCGCGCGCAGCGGCACCGCCGTGGCGGTGAACCGCGCGCCGCGCCCGGGGCGCAGGTAGTCGATGCGCAGGTCGATGGTGCCGAGCTTCGAGAGCCGCGCCATGCGCTCGCCGGTGGACAGGTGCTGGTGCCGCTGGAAGGCGCCGATCAGCGCCATGGCGCCGCCGGTCACGTCCAGCAGCGAGGCGATCACGCCGCCGTGGAGGATGCCGTGGACGAAGTTGCCGATCAGCTCGGGCTTCATCGGCAGGTGCATGGTCACCCGCTCGGCGGACAGCTCGTCCAGCTGGATGCCGAGGGACTGGTTGAAGGGGATGCGCTCGAAGAACTGGCGCACCGCGTCCTGCAGCTCCGGGGTGAGGATGAAGGCGTTGTCGGGCATGGCGCACCTGGGCACGAAAGGCAGGGATTCGACGCTGCCGCAGCCGTGGGTGCTCGGACAAGGGGGCTGGCCCGTGCAGCGGAAGGAATGGCCGGATCGGCCTGGAGGGGCGGCCGGGCGGCCGCTCCTCACGGGTCAGGCGTGGGTCAGGCGTGGGTCAGTTCCAGCACCCGGTCCACCAGCTTGTAGATGCCGGAGGCGGCTTCGCTGATGGATTGCGCCAGCATGTAGGCCGGGGTGCTCACCAGCTTGCGGCCTTCGTCCTCGACGATGTCGCCGACGGCGCATTCGACGTGCTGGGCGCCCATGCTTTCCAGGGCCTTGGCGGTGTCGGCGTCGTTGCCGATGGTGCAGGCGACGCCCTCGCCGTAGATCTTCGCCGCCAGGTGCGGCGCGATACAGATCAGGCCAACGGGCTTGCCGGCCTGGGCGAAGGCCTGGGCGGCGGCGAGTACGTCCGGCTGGACCTGGCAGGCAGGGCCGTTGAAGGCGAAGTCGCTGAGGTTCTTCGCGGCACCGAAGCCTCCGGGGATGATCAGCGCGTCGAAGTCCTCGGCCTTCAGCTCGCGCACGTCCTTCACGGCGCCACGGGCGATCCGCGCGGACTCGGTGAGCACGTTGCGGCTCTCGGGCATTTCCTCGCCGGTGAGGTGGTTGAGCACGTGGTGCTGGGCGACGTTGGGGGCGAAGCACTGCACCTTGGCCCCGCGCTGGTCCAGGCGCAGCAGGGTGATGACGCTCTCGTGGATCTCGGCGCCGTCGTAGACACCGCAGCCGGACAGGATGACGGCAACGTGCTTGTTCATGGTTCTCTCCTTTTCACGGGGCTGCCCCCAGGGTCTCCTGGAGGAAGGCCTGGGCTTGCCGATGGGCATCCTCGGCCAGCCCGGGTTGGTAGGTATTCAGGTCACTGCGCTGGTCGAACACATGGCCGGCCCCGGCGTACTGCACCACCTGCAGCCGCTCCGGCGAAAGCCCCTCCATGGCTGATAGACACTGGCGCGGGTCGGTGATTCGATCCGCCGTGCCGAGGAACATCAGCACCGGGGCGCTATGGGCCACGCCCTGGCGCAGGTGGGCGGGGAAACCGCAGTAGGGGTAGAAGGCGATGGCGCCGCGCACGCCGTCGAGCGCGCCGTCTCCGGCAGCGGGGAAGCCGTGGCCGGCAGCGCCGTCGTAGGCGAGCGCGTCGAGAACGGTCCAGCCGCCATGGGAGTAGCCCAGCAGGGCCAGGCGCTGGCGGTCCACCTTGGGCATCGCGCGGGCCAGGTCGAGGGCGGCGTAGACATCCAGGGCGCGCTCGTTGCCCCACAGGCGCTTGCCGTCGCAGACCGGGTGCCAGTCGCGGATGTCGCGGGCGCCGAAGCTGTCGACGAACAGCAGGGCATAGCCCTGGGGCAGCAGCCAGTCGCGCACGTTGTCGACGAAGCCGGGGCTCTGCCCGCTGCAACCGTGGAACACCAGCACCGTGGGGAACGGGCCGTCACCGGCGGGGGTGTACAGGCTCAGGTGGTCGGCCAGGCGCTGGCGCGCGGTGGGCAGGTCGTCCGCCACCGGCAGCAAGGCCTGGCGATAAGGGTAGAGGCCCAGCAGGGCGGCGCTGGCGGTGGCCAGCAGGAGAAGCGAGAGCAGTCGTCTGAGAGGTGTACGCATCTGTCGTCATATGCCGGTCGGGCTGTCATGCCGCGCCAGGGGCGGCGGGCCGCTCGGGCGTAGCATCGAGGCTGGCAATCCTAGCCCCTGCAACGTCCGAACGATACGGCCTTCCCATGAATTACGTCCTCTACGCGGTTCCCGTGTTCTTCCTGCTGATCGGCCTTGAACTGCTCGCCGACCGCTGGCGTGGCGTGCGCACCTACCGCACCGCCGATGCGATCAACAGCCTCAGCGCGGGGGTGCTGTCCACCACCTGCGGGCTGCTCACCAAGACGGTGGGCGTGCTCACCTACACCCTCGCCTGGCAGCACCTGGGGTTGCTGGCGCCGGACCCGACCAGCCCCTGGACCTGGGTGGCGGCCTTCGTCTTCTACGACTTCTGCTACTACTGGAACCACCGCCTGGGCCATGAGCGCAACGTGCTCTGGGCGGCGCATTCGGTGCACCACCAGAGCGAGGAGTACAACCTGTCCACGGCGCTGCGGCAGACCAGCACCGGCTTCATCTTCGGCTGGATCTTCTACCTGCCGATGGCTTTGGCCGGCATCCCGCCGCTGGTGTTCCTGACGGTGGCGGCGATGAACCTGCTCTACCAGTTCTGGGTGCACACCCGCCATGTGCCGAAGCTGGGGCCGCTGGAGTGGGTGTTCATCACCCCGTCCAACCACCGGGTGCACCACGCGCAGAACCCGGTGTACATGGATCGCAACTACGGTGGCGTGTTCATCCTCTGGGACCGGCTGTTCGGCACCTTCCAGGAGGAGCTGGACGAGGAGCCGGTGGTGTTCGGGGTGACCACGCCGCTGGCCAGCTGGAACCCGCTGTGGGCCAACCTGCAGTTCTACGCCCAGCTGTGGCAGGACGCGGCGCGGGCGCGCTCCTGGTGGGACCGGCTGCGCATCTGGTTCATGCGCACCGGCTGGCGACCGGCGGACGTGGCCGAGCGCTATCCACTGGCCAAGCCGGACCTAGCCCGCTTCCGCAAGTACGAGGTGCCGTTGTCGCCGGCCCGCACCGCCTACGCAGCGCTGCAGTTCACGCTGTACCTGCTGGGGGGCAGCTACCTGTTGGCAAAAGGAGACGGGATGGGGCTGCCGGCATTGCTGCTGGGTGGGGGCTGGTTGGCGTTCGGCCTGTTCGCCATCGGTGCCTGGCTGGAGAACCGGCCCTGGGCTATGGGTCTGGAGCTGGCGCGGCTGGCGTCCTGCGGGGTGCTTGCTGGCGTGGCTGGGCCGGTGGGGCTGGGTGTGGTGACGATGCCAGTCGGTGTGGGCCTGGGGCTGTACCTGGTGGTCAGCCTTGGGCTGCTGGCCGGGCTGCGCATGGCCCGGCCGGTGACGGCCTGAGTCAGCCTTCCTCGCTGCTTTCCCGGCGGCGTTCCTCACGGATGGCGCGGCTGTTGCGGATGCGACGGCGCAGCCAGAGCGCCAGGCCGATCAGCACCAGGCCACCCAGCACCATCAGCTCGTAGCGCTTGAGGTTGCCGAGCATGCCTTCGAGCACGGCGCCGAAGTGGTAGGCGGCAAAGCCCAGGGCCAGGGCCCAGACAATGGCACCGATGCCGTTGAGGATGAGGTAGCGCAGCGGCGGGTAGCCGGACAGGCCGATGGCCACCGGCATCACGGTGCGCAGGCCGTAGACGAAGCGGAAGCTCAGTACCCAGATGTCCGGGTGGCGGCGGATGTGGTCCAGCGCCTTGTCGCCCATGGCCTGCCAGCGCGGCCGGCGGGAAAGGATCTGGCGGCCCTTGTGGCGGCCCAGGTAGTACCACAGCTGGTCACCGGCGTAGCTGCCGCAGAAAGCGGTGGCGACGACCACGTTGATGTCCATGTAGCCGCGGAACGCGAGGAATCCGGCCAGGACGAGAATGGTCTCGCCCTCGAAGAAGGTACCGAGGAAGAGGGCGAAGTACCCGAAATCCTGGAGGAATTGTTGCAGCATCATCAGGCAGCGCGGCAAAAATGAACGCGAAGCCTAACCGGGATGTGGTTGCGGGGAAAGCTCCCCGGGTTGGCCAATGGCCAGCCGATGGTCGGCTTGTGAACCCGTCGGGGCTTGCGCGGTCGGGTTTTGCGCCTGTCGACGCGACCAAGGGTCGCTGTCATGCATTGTTACCATTCGGTCATAATTGCCCGCTTAAAATGTCGCACTGTGTCCGCCCCCGGACCCTGGAGTATGCCGTGAGCTTTACCCCCGCCAACCGCCTGTTCCCTGCTACCCGCCTGCGCCGCAACCGCCGTGATGACTTCTCCCGCCGCCTGGTGCGCGAGAACACCCTGACCGTCGATGACCTGATCCTGCCGGTGTTCGTGCTCGATGGCGAAAACCGCCGTGAAGCCGTGCCCTCGATGCCGGGCGTGGAGCGCCTGTCCATCGACCTGCTGCTGGACGCGGCCGAGCATTGGGTGGCCCTGGGGATCCCGGCGCTGGCGCTGTTCCCGGTGACCCCGCTGGAGAAGAAGTCCCTCGACGGTGCCGAAGCCTGGAACCCGGACGGTATCGCCCAGCGCGCCATCCGTGCCCTGCGTGCCCGCTTCCCGGAGCTGGGGGTGATCAGCGACGTGGCCCTGGACCCGTTCACCACCCACGGCCAGGACGGCATCCTCGACGAGGACGGCTACGTCCAGAACGACATCACCGTGGACGCACTGGTCAAGCAGGCCCTGTCCCATGCCGAGGCGGGTGCCCAGGTGGTGGCCCCCTCCGACATGATGGACGGCCGCATCCAGGCCATCCGCGAGGCTCTGGAACTGGCCGACTTCCCCAACGTGCGGATCATGGCCTACTCGGCCAAGTACGCCAGCGCCTACTACGGCCCCTTCCGCGACGCAGTCGGTTCGGCGGCCAACCTGGGCAAGGCCAACAAGGCCAGCTACCAGATGGACCCGGCCAACGGTGATGAAGCCCTGCACGAAGTGGCAGCGGACCTCGCCGAAGGCGCCGACATGGTCATGGTCAAGCCGGGCATGCCCTACCTGGACATCGTCTGGCGCGTGAAGGAGGCCTTCCGCGTGCCGACCTTCGCCTACCAGGTCAGCGGCGAGTACGCCATGCACATGGCGGCCATCCAGAACGGCTGGCTGAGCGAATCGGTGATTCTCGAATCGCTGACCGCATTCAAACGCGCCGGCGCCGATGGCATTCTTACCTACTTCGCGGTGCGTGCCGCAGAAATGCTCAAGAAGGGAGCCTGACTCCCCAGCAGGAACTTGAATGAACACCGACGGATTGAATACAGCCGCAACCCCCGACACCCAGACCGCCCCGGAGCAGCCGGTGGTGGAGGCCCAGGTTCCCGCACCGGCTCCCGTGGAGGCACCCCCGCCTCCCGCGCCGATCCCGGGCCTGGATGACAGCAGCCTGTACATCCATCGGGAGCTGTCGCAGCTGCAGTTCAACATCCGTGTCCTGGAGCAGGCGCTCGACGAGACCTACCCGCTGCTCGAGCGCCTCAAGTTCCTGCTGATCTTCTCCAGCAACCTCGACGAGTTCTTCGAGATCCGCGTCGCCGGCCTGAAGAAGCAGATCAATTTCGCCCGTGAGCAGGCCGGCGCCGACGGCCTGCTGCCGCACCAGGCGCTGGCCCGCATCAGCGAGCTGGTGCACGAGCAGGTGGGGCGGCAGTACAGCATCCTCAACGACGTGCTGCTGCCGGAGCTGGCCAAGCACCAGGTCAACTTCATCCGCCGCCGCTACTGGACGCCCAAGCTCAAGACCTGGGTACGCCGCTACTTCCGCGACGAGATCGCGCCGATCATCAGCCCCATCGGCCTCGACCCGACGCACCCCTTCCCGCTGCTGGTGAACAAGAGCCTCAACTTCATCGTCGAGCTGGAGGGCGTCGATGCCTTCGGTCGTGATTCCGGCCTGGCCATCATCCCGGCACCGCGCCTGCTGCCGCGTGTGATCCGCGTGCCGGAGGAGATCAGCGGGCCGGGGGACAACTTCGTGTTCCTCTCCTCGATGATCCACGCCCACGCCGACGACCTGTTCCCCGGCATGAAGGTGAAGGGCTGCTACCAGTTCCGCCTGACCCGTAACGCCGACCTCGCGGTGGACACCGAGGACGTGGACGACCTGGCCCGCGCGCTGCGCGGCGAGCTGTTCTCCCGTCGCTATGGCGATGCGGTGCGCCTGGAGGTGGCGGACACCTGTCCGAAGCACCTGTCCGACTACCTGCTCAAGCAGTTCGGCCTCTCCGAGGGCGAGCTGTACCAGGTCAACGGGCCGGTGAACCTGACCCGCCTGTTCAGCATCACCGGGCTGGACAGCCACCCCGAGCTGCAGCACCCGAGCTTCACGCCGGTGATCCCCAAGCTGCTGCAGAAGGCCGAGAACCTGTTCAACGTGGTGGGCAAGCAGGACATCCTGCTGCTGCACCCCTTCGAGTCCTTCACCCCGGTGATCGACTTCCTGCGCCAGGCGGCCAAGGACCCCAACGTCCTCGCCATCAAGCAGACCCTGTACCGCGCCGGTGCCAACTCCGAGATCGTCGACTCCCTGGTGGAAGCGGCGCGCAACGGCAAGGAAGTGACGGCGGTGATCGAACTGCGCGCGCGCTTCGACGAGGAGTCCAACCTGCAGCTGGCCAGCCGCCTGCAGCAGGCCGGCGCCGTGGTTATCTACGGCGTGGTGGGCTTCAAGACCCACGCCAAGATGATGCTCATCCTGCGTCGCGAAGGCGGTGAGCTGCGCCGTTACGCCCACCTGGGCACCGGCAACTACCACGCCGGCAACGCGCGCCTGTACACCGACTACAGCCTGCTGACGGCGGACGAGGCCCTCGGCGAGGACCTGCACAAGCTGTTCAACCAGCTCATCGGCATGGGCAAGACCCTGCGCATGAAGAAGCTGCTGCATGCGCCCTTCACGCTGAAGAAGACCATCCTCGACATGATCGCCCGCGAGGCCCAGCACGCCAGCGAGGGCAAGCCGGCGCACATCATGGTGAAGGTCAACGCGCTGACCGACCCGAAGGTGATCCGCGCCCTCTACAAGGCCAGCCAGAGCGGCGTGAAGATCGACCTGGTGGTGCGTGGCATGTGCTGCCTGCGCCCGGGTATCCCCGGGGTGTCCCACAACATCCAGGTGCGCTCGATCATCGGCCGCTTCCTTGAGCACAGCCGGATCTACTACTTCCTCAACGACGGCGACGAGAAGCTCTACCTCTCCAGTGCCGACTGGATGGAGCGCAACCTCGACATGCGGGTGGAGACCTGCTTCCCGGTGGAAGGCAAGAAGCTCATCACCCGGGTGAAGAAGGAGCTGGAGACCTACCTGGCCGACAACACCCACAGCTGGGCCCTGCAGCCCGATGGCCGCTACCTGCGCAACAGCCCCAGCGGCAACCAGAACCCGCGCAACGCGCAGGCCATCCTGCTGGACAAGCTGCTCAACCCGCCGATCAGCGCGCGCTGAACGCGGACATGAAAACGGGGCCTTCGGGCCCCGTTTTTCTTGCCTGGCGAATCGCCCCGGTCAGCGCACGCTGAAGGTGAAGTCGATGCGCTTGAGCCAGGTGGCTTCCTGCTCGAAGTCCGCCTGGGTCAGCGGGTTGGCCGCCAGCCAGTTTTCCGGGAACTGCACGTCCAGGCTCTGCGGGCCCACTTTCAGGCGGACCTGGGGCGTCTCCTGGTTGGTGCGGATGTGGTGGAAAAGGATGGCGAAACGCAGCAGCACGCAGAGGCGGATCAGCTTCTCGCCCTCGTCGCCGAACTCGGCGAATTTGTCCTTGGGGATGTTGCGCCGGTGGCCGCGTACCAGCAGGGCCAGCATCTGCTGGTCCTGGCGGGAGAAGCCCGGCAGGTCCGAGTGCTCGATCAGGTAGGCGCCGTGCTTGTGGTACTGGTAATGGGCGATGTCCATGCCGATCTCGTGGACGCGCGCGCCCCACACCAGCAGGTCGCGGTGCCACTCGTCGTCCAACTGCCAGTCGCCGGCCACCTGCTCCAGGGCTTCCAGGGCTTTGGCCTCGACCCGTGCCGCCTGCTCCAGGTCCACGTGGCAGCGCTCCATCAGCGCGCTCAGGGTGCGCTCGCGCACGTCCTCGTGGTGGTGGCGACCGAGCAGGTCGTAGAGCACGCCTTCGCGCAGGGCGCCTTCGGAGTGGGTCATGTGCTTGAGTTCGAGGGCCTCGAAGATGGCTTCGAGGATCGCCAGGCCGGCCGGGAAGATGGCGCGGCGGTCGGGCTTGATGCCGTCGAGGTCGATCTTCTCCACCTCGCCCAGCTTGAACAGCTTGCGCTTGAGCCAGGCGATGCCTTCCGGGTTGATCTCGCCATTGCCCAGGCCGGCGGCCTGGATCGCCAGCCCCACGGCGCGGATGGTGCCGGAGGCGCCCACCGCCTGCTGCCAGCCGAGGCGGCGCAGGCTGTACTCGATGCCCATCAGCTCCAGGCGGGCGGCCGTGTAGGCCTGGGCGTAGCGCGCCGGGGTGATCTTGCCGTCACGGAAATAGCGCTGGGTGAAGCTGACGCAGCCCATCTGCAGGCTCTCGCGCAGCTGCGACTCGAAGCGCTGGCCGATGATGAACTCGGTGCTGCCACCGCCGATGTCCGCCACCAGGCGCTTGCCGGGGGTGTCGGCGATGCTATGGGACACGCCCAGGTAGATGAGGCGGGCCTCCTCGCGGCCGGAGATGACCTCCACCGGGTGGCCGAGGATGGCTTCGGCGCGGCGGATGAATTCGCTGCGGTTGCGGGCCTCGCGCAGGGCGTTGGTACCGACCACGCGCACGGCGCCTTCCGGCAGGCTGTTGGTCATCTGGGCGAAGCGCCGCAGGCAGTCGAGGCCGCGTTGCATGGCCTCTTCGCTGAGCACGCGCTCTTCGTCCAGGCCTGCGGCCAGTTGTACCTTGTCCCCCAGGCGCTCGAGGATGCGGATCTCACCGTGGTCGACCTTGGCCAGCACCATATGGAAGCTGTTGGAGCCGAGGTCGATGGCGGCGATCAGGGACAGGTTGGCGGGGCGTCGGGTCGAGGGCATGGTCCGGTGTCTCGTTTCTTAACCGCGCCATCCTGCCACGATCACGGTGACACGCCAACGCGCGCCTTCCCCACAGGCCGTCTCCGCTGATCGGCCGGCGCGCCATCCCGCTGCCCGGCCGGACCTGTGACCTGCGCGACCGATCGCCGCGCGGCCCTTCGCGATCCGCTATCGATCAACTTTCGCCAGCGAGCCCATAGGCACACTCAATCGGCCGCGGCTTTCGGTCACGCCCGAGGCGGGCTATGATGGCCGCCTATTTCCGCTTCCGAATCCGGAGAACATCCATGAGCGAACTCATCTCCCACGTCACCGACGCCAGCTTCGAGCAGGACGTACTGAGCGCCGAGGGCGCGGTGCTGGTCGACTACTGGGCCGAATGGTGCGGTCCGTGCAAGATGATCGCCCCCGTCCTGGACGAGATCGCCAAGGACTACCAAGGCAAGCTGAAGGTCTGCAAGCTGAACATCGACGAGAACCAGGACACCCCGCCGAAGTACGGCGTGCGTGGCATCCCGACCCTGATGCTGTTCAAGAACGGCAATGTCGAGGCCACCAAGGTCGGCGCCCTGTCCAAGTCCCAGCTGGCTGCCTTCCTGGACGCCAACATCTGATTTTCCCTCCGGGAATCTCCGTAAAAACCCCGCTCGATGCGGGGTTTTTTGTCGGCGCAGTACTGGACGCCCCCGAAACCCGGTGTT
Organism: Metapseudomonas otitidis; assembly: GCF_011397855.1. Classification (NCBI taxonomy): domain Bacteria; kingdom Pseudomonadati; phylum Pseudomonadota; class Gammaproteobacteria; order Pseudomonadales; family Pseudomonadaceae; genus Metapseudomonas; species Metapseudomonas otitidis. Next base: position 238,436 of record NZ_AP022642.1, read on the forward strand.
AAATTCGGGCCCGCAGCGTCATTCCGCTGCCCTCTGCAAGCCGCCGTCGACGCATTCCAACTCGAATCACGCGCAGCGATCTGTCGCCTCCCTCGGCGCGGCCTCTCAAGCTCACAAGCTTTCCTTCCCTCATTTCTCATCTACGTCATTCCTATGAATCTGACCGAACTCAAGCAAAAGCCGATTGCCGAACTGCTGGAAATGGCCGAACAGATGGGCCTCGAGAACATGGCCCGTTCGCGCAAGCAGGATGTGATCTTCGCCCTGCTGAAAAAGCACTCGAAGAGCGGCGAAGAAATTTCGGGCGACGGCGTGCTGGAGATTCTGCAGGACGGTTTCGGCTTCCTCCGCTCCGCCGACTCCTCCTACCTGGCCGGCCCTGACGACATCTACGTCTCGCCCAGCCAGATCCGCCGCTTCAACCTGCGTACCGGCGACACCATCATCGGCAAGATCCGCCCGCCGAAAGAGGGCGAGCGCTACTTCGCGCTGCTGAAGGTTGACTCGATCAACTTCGACCGCCCGGAAAACGCCAAGAACAAGATCCTGTTCGAGAACCTCACGCCCCTGTTCCCCAACGAGCGCCTGAAGATGGAAGCCGGCAACGGCTCCACCGAAGACCTCACCGGCCGCGTGATCGATCTCTGCGCCCCGATCGGCAAGGGCCAGCGCGGCCTGATCGTCGCCCCGCCGAAAGCGGGCAAGACGATCATGCTGCAGAACATCGCGGCCAACATCACCCGCAACAACCCCGAGTGCCACCTGATCGTCCTGCTGATCGACGAGCGCCCGGAAGAAGTGACCGAGATGCAGCGCACCGTGCGCGGCGAAGTGGTCGCCTCCACCTTCGACGAGCCGCCGACCCGCCACGTGCAGGTCGCCGAGATGGTGATCGAGAAGGCCAAGCGCCTGGTCGAGCACAAGAAGGACGTGGTCATCCTGCTGGACTCCATCACCCGCCTGGCGCGTGCCTACAACACCGTGATCCCCAGCTCCGGCAAGGTGCTCACCGGTGGTGTCGACGCCCATGCCCTGGAGAAGCCCAAGCGCTTCTTCGGTGCCGCCCGTAACATCGAGGAAGGCGGTTCGCTGACCATCATCGCCACCGCGCTGGTCGAGACCGGCTCGAAGATGGACGAGGTGATCTACGAAGAGTTCAAGGGCACCGGCAACATGGAGCTGCCGCTGGATCGTCGCATCGCCGAGAAGCGCGTGTTCCCCGCCATCAACATCAACAAGTCCGGTACCCGCCGCGAAGAGCTGCTGACCGCCGAGGACGAACTGCAGCGCATGTGGATCCTGCGCAAGCTGCTGCACCCGATGGACGAGATCGCCGCCATCGAGTTCCTGCTCGACAAGCTCAAGGACACCAAGACCAACGACGAGTTCTTCATGTCCATGAAGCGCAGCAAGTAACAGGTCGTGGTACCACGAAGGCCGGGGAAACCCGGCCTTCGCGTTTCCGGGTGTTCATTCGTCCTTCTGGAAGGCCCCCATCGGCGCTAAACTCTGCGCCCCGACCTGCACGCCCCGAGAGGCTCACGCATGCAGTATCGCGACCTGCGCGAATTCATCAGCGGCCTGGAACAGCGTGGCGAGCTCAAGCGCGTCACCGCCCCGGTCTCGCCGATCCTGGAAATGACCGAAATCTGCGACCGCACCCTGCGCAAGCAAGGCCCGGCGCTGCTCTTCGAGAACCCCACCGGCTACGACATCCCCGTGCTCGGCAACCTGTTCGGCACGCCCGGACGCGTGGCCCTCGGCATGGGCGCGGACGACGTCTCCGAACTGCGCGAGATCGGCAAGCTGCTGGCCTTCCTCAAGGAGCCCGAGCCGCCCAAGGGGCTCAAGGACGCCTGGTCCAAGCTGCCGATCTTCAAGAAGGTCATCAGCATGGCGCCCAAGGTTCTCAAGGACGCCCCCTGCCATGACGTGATCGAAGAAGGTGACGACGTCGACCTCGGCAAGCTGCCGATCCAGCACTGCTGGCCCGGCGACGTGGCACCGCTGATCACCTGGGGCCTGACCATCACCCGCGGCCCCAACAAGGAGCGGCAGAACCTCGGCATCTACCGCCAGCAGGTGATCGGCCGCAACAAGGTCATCATGCGCTGGCTCAGCCACCGTGGCGGCGCGCTGGACTTCCGCGAGTGGTGCCAGAAGCACCCGAACACGCCCTACCCCGTCTGCGTCGCCCTCGGCGCCGACCCGGCGACCATCCTCGGCGCGGTGACCCCGGTGCCGGACACCCTCTCCGAGTACGCCTTCGCCGGCCTGCTGCGTGGCCACCGTACCGAACTGGTCAAGGCCATCGGCTCCGACCTGCAGGTCCCGGCCAGTGCCGAGATCGTGCTGGAAGGCGTGATCCATCCCGGCGAGACGGCACCGGAAGGCCCCTACGGCGACCACACCGGCTACTACAACGAGGTCGACACCTTCCCGGTGTTCACTGTCGAGCGCATCACCCGTCGCCGCAAGCCCATCTACCACAGCACCTACACCGGCCGCCCGCCGGACGAGCCGGCCATCCTCGGTGTGGCGCTGAACGAAGTCTTCGTGCCGATCCTGCAGAAGCAGTTCCCCGAGATCACCGACTTCTACCTGCCGCCCGAAGGCTGCTCCTATCGCATGGCGGTGGTGACCATGAAGAAGCAGTATCCCGGCCACGCCAAGCGCGTGATGCTCGGCGTCTGGTCGTTCCTGCGACAGTTCATGTACACCAAGTTCGTTATCGTCACCGACGACGACATCAACGCCCGCGACTGGAACGACGTGATCTGGGCCATCACCACCCGCATGGACCCCAAGCGCGACACGGTGATGATCGACAACACCCCCATCGACTACCTGGACTTCGCCTCGCCCATCTCCGGCCTCGGCTCCAAGATGGGCCTGGATGCCACCCACAAGTGGCCGGGCGAGACCACCCGAGAGTGGGGCCGCGCCATCGTCAAGGACGATGCGGTAACCCGTCGTGTGGACGAGATGTGGTCCAGCCTGGGTATAGATTGAGCACAGGGGCCAGGGCGCCCCTGAACGCCCGCCATAACAAAGAGAACACCTCTTGAGAGTGACCTTGCAGCCCTCCGGAGCGGTCCTGCAAACCGCCCCCGGGGAAAACATCCTCGCCGCCGCCCGGCGCCTGGGCTACGACTGCCCGCAGAGCTGCCGCAACGGCAATTGCCACGTCTGTGCCGCCCTGCTGGTGGAAGGCCGGGTGCGCCAGGGCGGCCGCGAGCTGGACCACGGCGAGCTGTTCACCTGCCTCGCCGAACCCCTGGAAGACTGCGTCCTGCACTGGGACGGCGTGCTCGCCCCCGGCGAACTGCCGGTGCGCAGCCTGAGCTGCCAGCTCACCGCCTGCACCCCGGTCGGCGGGGACGTCTGGCGGATCGGCCTGCGTGCCCCGGCCGGCAAGCCGCCGCGCTACCACGCCGGGCAGTACCTGCTGATCGAGCGGGACGATGGCGAAGCGTCCGCCTTCTCCATCGCCTCCGCCCCCAGCGCCGGGCGTGAACTCGAACTGCACGTCCTCGGCCGTGAGCCCAGCGCCGCCGCCCTCCTGCAGCAACTGCAGCGCGACGGCCTGGCGCGGGTACGCCTGCCCTTCGGCGACACCCACCTGGCCGAGCTGCCCGACGGCCCCCTGGTGCTGATCGCCGCCGGCACCGGCATGGGCCAGATGCAGAGCCTGATCGAACATTGCCGCGCTGCCGGGTTCGCCCACCCCGTGTACCTGTACTGGGGCATGCGCCGGCCGGAGGATTTCTACGAGCTGGCGCACTGTGACGCCTGGCAGGGCCTGCCGAACCTCACCTTGCACCGGGTGGTCAGCGACCCCTGTGACTGGCCCGGCCGCCATGGCCTGCTGCACGAGGCCGTGCGCGAGGACTTCCCCGACCTCAAGCCGTTGCACGTCTACGCCAGCGGTTCGCCCGCGATGGTCTATGCCACCCTCGATGCCCTGGTGGAGGCCGGCATGGATGCCCACCAGATGCGCGCCGACGTCTTCGCCTACGCGCCCCGCTGAACCCCGCGACGCCGGGCGTGCCCGGCGTCAGGCCAGCTCCGGGAACTCCCGGCGCAGCTCCGCCGACAGCCAGTCGATGAACCACTCCACGTCCGTGCTGTGCGGCCCGGGCGGCAGCAGCGCCTGGTAGCGCTCCAGCGGCGCCTGCAACGGCAGCGCACGCACCAGGCTGCCGGCGGCCAGCTCCTGGTGCACCAGCACCTCGTTGGCCAGGGCGATGCCGTGGCCCTTCTCCGCCATGCTCAGGGCGTGGTCATTGCTGATGTAGAGCACCTCGGAGCTGACCCGCAGCGGGCAGCCCAGTGCCGCCAGCCAGGCGTTCCACCACTCGCCGTCGTCGACGTGGATCAGCTTGTGCGTGGCCAGCTCTTCCGGGCCCGCCAGCGGGCCATGGGCCGCCAGGTACGCGGGCGAGCAGACCGGGAACACGTTGGGGTGCAACAGGGTGATCGTGCGGCGGCCGTATTGCCCGGGCAGGCCGTAGGCGATGCCCAGGTCCGTCCGCTGGCCGTCCACCGCCTCGAAGGTGGGGTTGGGCTCGATGGCGATCTTCAGCCCCGGTCGCTGTTCCAGCAGGGCCTCCAGGCGCGGCATCAGCCAGCGCTTGGCGAAAGCCGGCACCACCATGATCTTCAGCCAGCGCGCCGTCCCGCCCGGGGTCAGCTCGTGGCCGGCATCGGCGATCTGTTGCAGCGCGCTGGCGATCTTCTCGTAGTAGCGCTGCCCGGCCGGGGTCAGCGACACGCCGCGTGGCGTGCGGTCGAACAGGCGCACCCCCAGCCACTCCTCCAGCAGCTTCACGTGGCGGCCGATGGCCGGCTGGGTGACGTGGAGGTCCCGCGAGGCGGCAACATAGCTGCCCAGGCGGGCGGCGGCCTCGAAGGCACGCACGGCATTGAGCGGCGGCAGGCGCTGGATCGACATGGCTGAAAGGCTCGCGGTTAGGTATTAAATTTTTTAACAGCGACTGTAAGAAAATTGAGCTTTCTGCTCAACCGCCTTTCCCCGACCATCCGTCCCCAGCAGCCCCACAACAACCGGGCTCCGAGCCCGACGCTGCACCTGTCTCTAGTCCTGCCAGAACAACGACAAGACCCCCGCCCACCGGGCGCAGGGGAAGGAACCGGAGGTATTCATGAGTGCCCTGCACAGTCCGTCGACCACCGCGGCGGTGTCCATCCGCGCCGTGCGCAAGGTCTACGGCGACCCCCAGAGCGGCCCGGTGGCGTTGAAGCGCGTCGACCTGGACATCCGCGACAACGAGTTCTTCACCCTGCTCGGCCCTTCCGGCTGCGGCAAGACCACCCTGCTGCGCATGATCGCCGGCTTCGAGTTCCCCACCGAAGGCGAGATCCGCCTGTTCGGCGAGAACATCGCCGACCGGCCGCCTTACGCCCGCCCGGTGAACACCGTGTTCCAGCACTACGCGCTGTTCCCGCACATGACGATCGCCGAGAACCTCGCCTTCGGCCTGGAATCCCACCCCATGGGCCGGCGCCTGAGCAAGGCCGCCGTGGCCGAGCGGGTGCGCGAGATGCTGGCGCTGGTGCAGATGGAGGCCTTCGCCGAGCGCCGCCCGGCCCAGCTCTCCGGCGGGCAGCAGCAGCGCATCGCCCTCGCCCGTGCCCTGGCGCCGCAGCCCAAGGTACTGCTGCTGGACGAGCCGCTCTCCGCCCTCGACCTGAAGCTGCGCCAGGCCATGCGCGAGGAGCTGAAGAGCATCCAGACCCGCACCGGCATCACCTTCATCTTCGTCACCCATGACCAGGAAGAGGCCCTGGCCATGTCCGACCGCATCGCCGTGCTCGCCCAGGGCGAGGTGCAGCAGGTGGGCGGCCCGGACGACATCTACGAGCGCCCGCGCAACCGCTTCGTCGCCGACTTCATCGGCGAGACCAACTTCCTCCCGGCCCGCCTCGAAGCACTCGACGGCCAGGTCGCGCGCTTCCGCCTGCCCGGTGGCGCGGCGCTCGAGGCACCGGCCTGCAACGGCCTGGCCATCGGGGCCGAGGCCAGCCTCTCGGTGCGCCCCGAGCGCCTGCACCTGCTGGCGGACGCCACGCCCGACAGCCTGCCGTGCCAGGTGCTGGCACGGGTCTACCTGGGCACCGACCTGCAGTACCGGGTCGCCCTGGACGACGGCACGCCGCTCACCGTGCGCCTGCCCAACAACGCCATCCAGGGACGCCAGCCCGAGGTGGGCGCCCGTGCCGGCCTGCGGGTCGAACCGGGCAGCGCCTGCGTGCTGCTGGACTGAGGAGGACAGGACCATGCGCACCCTCACCCACAGCCTGGAACGCCGCCGCGCCCTGGCCAGCCTGCTCGGCGTTTCGCCGGCGCTGGTCGCCATCGGCCTGTTCCTGGTGGTGCCGATCCTCATCGTGGTCGGCTATTCCCTCATGCAGGCCAACCCCTACGGCGGGGTGAACCCCCAGTTCAGCGTCGAGGCCTATGTCTCGCTGCTGTTCGAACGCCAGCTGGACGACAGCCTGGCCTTCGCCGATGCCTACCTGGTGATCGCCCTGCGCTCCATCGGCATCGCCGCTGCCACCACCCTCATCACCCTGCTGGTGGGCATTCCGGTGGCCGTCTGGCTGGCGATGCAGCCGGCGCACCGGCGGGGCCTGCTGATCTTCCTCATCACTGTGCCGTTCTGGGCCAACCTGCTGATCCGCACCTACGCCTGGATCCTGCTGCTGCGCGGCACCGGCGTGGTCAACGGCACGCTGATGGGCCTCGGCCTGATCCACCAGCCGCTGAACCTGCTGTACACCGACGGCGCCGTGCTGCTGGGGCTGGTGTACACCTACGCGCCCTTCGTGGTGCTGCCGATCTACGCCACCCTGGAGCGCATGGACCTGCGCCTGCTGGAGGCCGCCCAGGACCTCTACGCCGGGCGCTGGCGCACCCTGCGCAAGGTGGTGCTGCCCATTGCCCGGCCCGGCATCCTCGCCGGCGCCATCCTCACCTTCGTGCCCTGCCTGGGGGCGATGGTGGCTCCTGAGCTGCTTGGCGGCGGTACCCGCATGATGCTGGGCAACCTGATCTTCCGGCAGTTCAGCGACGCCCGTAACTGGCCGCTGGGCTCCGCCCTGTCGCTGGTGCTGATGGCGGCGGTGATGCTGGTGCTGATGGTCTACGCCTGGCGCGCCGGCCGTGCGGCGGGAGGTGCCCGATGATCCGTGCTCTGTTCCGCAGCCGTCGCTCCGGCGTGCGTGATTTTCCCGGCTTCGGCGCTCTCAGCCTGCTGTTCTACCTGTACCTCTACGCGCCGATCCTGGTGCTGGTGGTGCTGTCGTTCAACGCCAACCAGTCGGCCACCGTGTGGACCGGCTTCAGCCTGGACTGGTACCGCGCCGCCTTCGCCAACCAGGCCCTGCGCCAGGCGGCCGGCAACAGCCTGCTGATCGCCGTGTGCGCCAGCCTGGCAGCCACCGCCATCGCCACCCTGGCGGCCCTGGGCACCTCGCGCGGGGCGCGCTTCAAGGGGCTGCGGCTGTCCATGGGGACGATCATGCTGCCGTTGGTGCTGCCTGAGATTGTGGTCGGCGTCGCCACCCTGGCGCTGTTCTCCACCCTCGGCCTGTCGCTGGGCTACGGCAACCTGATCATCGCCCACACGGTGTTCTGCATCCCGTTCGCCTACCTGCCGATCCGCGCCCGGCTGAACGACATGGACCTCTCCCTGGAGCAGGCCGCCGCCGACCTCTACGCCGGCCCCTGGCGGACCTTCCGCAAGGTCACCCTGCCGCTGCTGGCACCGGGCATGGTCTCGGGGCTGATGCTGGCCTTCATCGTCTCGCTGGATAACTTCGTGATCTCGATGATGGTGGCTCAGGCCGGCACCACCACCCTGCCGATCTTCATCTTCGGGCTGTTGCGCATGGGCGTGACGCCTGACGTCAACGCCGTTTCCACCTTGATCCTCGGGGTCTCCGTGCTGTTCGTGACCCTCTCTTATCTGCTCGGCAAGAAGAAGGCCTGAGCCCAAACCGGAGCAAGACGATGAACACATTGAGCGCTGTTGCAGGTATTTCGCTGGCCCTGGGCCTGGCGTCGGCCACCCAGGCGGCCGAGCAGTTGAACGTGGTGAGCTGGAGCGGCTACTTCTCGCCGCCGATCCTGGCCAAGTTCGAGCAGGAGACCGGCATCAAGGTCACCGTGGACTCCTACGACTCCAACGAGACGCTGCTGGCCAAGCTCAAGCAGGGCGGCGCGGGCTACGACGTGGCCATCCCCTCCCACCAGTTCGTGCCGATCCTGGTGCAGGAGAAGTTGCTGGAACGCTTCGACCCGGCCAGCCAGCCCTACTACGCCAACATCCAGGACCAGCTGAAGAAGCCCGCCTGGGACCCGGAAGGCGCCTACGCCGTGCCCTTTATCTGGGGCACCACCAGCGTGGTGCTCGATCGCGCCCGCTACGACGGCCCGGCCGACAGCTACGCCGTGCTGTTCACCCCGCCCGCTGCGCTGCAGGGGCGCATCAACATGTTCGACTCGGCCAGCGAGGTGATCGACACCGCCAGCCTCTACCTGGGCATCCCGCTGTGCAGCGAGGACCCGAAGCAGATGCAGCAGGTGCTGACGCTGCTGAAGAACCAGAAGCCCTTCGTGAAGACCTACAGCTCCAAGGCCGGCTCGATCCGCGAGAACCTGGCCTCGGGCGAGGTGGACATGTCGATGTTCTGGGGCGGTTCGTCCATGCGGGCGCGGGAGATGAAGCCGAGCCTCACCTACCTCTACCCGAAGGAGGGGGTGATGGCCTGGGTGGATAACCTGGTGATCCCCGCCGGGGCGAAGCATCCGGAGAACGCCAAGCGCTTCATCGCCTTCCTCAGCCAGCCGGAGAACGCGGCGCTGACCCAGAACTTCCTCAAGCACCAGAGCCCGATCAAGGGTGTGGAACCCTACCTGGACGCCAGCCTCAAGGATGCGCCGGAGTTGCACATTCCCGAGGGCACCCGCGTGGTGTTCAGCCAGACCTGCGGCGAAGGGGCGATCCGCCTGGCGGACCGCATCTGGACCAGCCTGATGCGCTGACCCGACTCACCTGAGGCCAGACGATGCGCGCCTGCCCCGGCAGGCGCAGCGGCATCGCTCGCCTCGGCAACGCGCCCGCACCGCGAGCGACGCGACCCGAACCCCGATGGAACTGGAAGAAGGCTGCACGCCATGAGCCCGAACACGCTTCACCCCGAACTCGTCCAGCTGCAGGCCCATGAGCTGGCCGAACGCATCCGCCTGCGCCAGGTGTCCTGCCGCGAGGTGATGCAGGCCTACCTGGCGCAGATCGAGCGCTTCAACCCCGAGGTCAACGCCCTGGTCAGCCTGCAACCGGAGGCGCAGTTGCTGGCCGAGGCCGACCAGCGCGACGCCGAGCTGGCCCGCGGCGAGTACCGCGGCTGGATGCACGGGCTGCCCCACGCCATCAAGGACCTGTCGCTGACCCGGGGCATCCGCACCACCTTCGGTTCGCCGCTGTTCCGCGACCATGTGCCCGAGCGCGACGGCATCATGGTGGAGCGCATCCGCGCGGCCGGCGCGATCCTCATCGGCAAGACCAACACCCCCGAGTTCGGCCTCGGCTCCCACAGCTACAACCCGGTCTTCGGCGTCACCGGCTGTGCCTACGACCCTGTTCGCAGTGCCGGTGGCAGCAGCGGCGGCGCGGCGGCGGCACTGGCGCTGCAGATGGTGCCGGTGGCCGACGGCAGCGACATGATGGGGTCGTTGCGCAACCCGGCGGCGTTCAACAACATCGTCGGCTTCCGCCCGTCCCAGGGACGGGTGCCCTTCGATGACAGCGCCGACCTGTTCGTCGACCAGCTCGGCTACGAGGGCCCCATGGGTCGCAGCGTGCGGGACGTGGCCTTGCTCCTCTCGGTGCAGGCCGGCTTCGACGCCCGCGCGCCGCTGTCCATCGCCGAATCCGGTGCGGCCTTCGCCGGTGCGCTGGAGCGGGACTTCAAGGGCGCGCGCCTGGGCTGGCTCGGCGACCTGGGCGGCTACCTGCCCATGGAGCCCGGCGTGCTGGCGCTGTGCGGCAGTGCTCTGGCGGATTTCGAGGCACTGGGTTGCCAGGTCGAGGAAGCGGCCCTGGGTTTTGCTCCGGAGCGCCTCTGGGCCTGCTGGCGAACCCTGCGCCACTGGCTGGTGGCCGGCTCGCTGGCGGCGGCCCATGCCGATCCGGCGCGGCGCGAGCGGCTCAAGCCCGAGGCGGTGTGGGAGGTGGAGAACGGCCTGCAGCTGTCGGCCATGGAGGTGTACCGCGCGTCCGTCACCCGCAGCGACTGGTACCGCGCCATCAGCCGGCTGTTCGAGCGTTATGACTTCCTGCTGCTGCCCAGCGCCCAGGTGTTTCCCTTCGACAAGCACTGGGATTGGCCGAAGGCCATCGCTGGCAGGTCCATGGACACCTACCACCGCTGGATGGAGGTGGTGATCCCCGGAACCCTGTCCGGCTGCCCGGTGGCCAGCGTGCCGGTGGGGTTCAACGAGATGGGGTTGCCGATGGGGATGCAGGTCATCGGCCGGCACCACGCGGACCTGGCGGTGCTGCAACTGGCCCATGCCTACGAGCAGGCGACGCAGTGGTACGCGCGTCGCCCGCCACCCCTGCTGGCGCAGGGGTGATGGGGCAGGCCCCGGCGCTGCCGGGGCCAGGGTTCAGCGGACGGTGACCACGACCTTGCCCACGGCCTTGCGCTGGCCGAGGGCGTTGATGGCCTCGGCGGCCCGCTCCAGGGGGAAGGTCTGGGACACCAGCGGCTTGAGCTTGCCTTCGGCATGCCAGGCGAACAGCTGCTGGAAGTTGGCCAGGTTGTCCTGGGGCTGGCGCTGGGCGAAGGAGCCCCAGAACACGCCGACCACCGCTGCACCCTTGAGCAGGGCCAGGTTCACCGGCAGCTCGGGGATGCGGCCGCTGGCGAAGCCGACCACCAGCAGGCGGCCGTTCCAGGCGATGGAGCGGACGGCTTCGTCGAACAGGTCGCCCCCCACCGGGTCGTAGATCACGTCCGCACCCTGACCGCCGGTCAGTTCCTTGACCTTCTCCTTCAGGCTGCTGGTGCTGTAGTTGATCAGCAGGTCGGCGCCGGCAGCCTTGGCCACTTCCAGCTTCTCGTCACTGCTGGCGGCGGCGATGACCCGCGCGCCCATGGCTTTGCCGATCTCCACCGCCGCCAGGCCGACGCCGCCGGAGGCGCCGAGCACCAGCAGGGTTTCCCCCGGTTGCAGGTTGGCGCGCTGCTTGAGCGCGTGCATGGAGGTGCCGTAGGTCATGCCGAAGGCGGCGGCGGAATTGAAGTCGATGCCCTTGGGGATCGGCATCACGTTGTAACCGGGCACGGCCACCTGCTCGGCGAAGCTGCCCCAGCCGGTCAGCGCCATGACCCGGTCGCCGGGCTTGAGGTGGGTGATCTTCTCGCCGACGGCAGCGACGGTGCCGGCGGCTTCGCCACCCGGGGAGAAGGGGAACGGCGGCTTGAACTGGTACTTGCCTTCGATGATCAGGGTGTCGGGGAAGTTGACCCCGGCGGCGTGTACGTCGATCAGCACTTCGTTCTTCTTCGGCTCGGGGCTGGCAACCTCTTCGAGCACCAGGGTCTCGGCGGGGCCGAAGGCCTTGCACAGGACGGCTTTCATGGGGGGATTCGATCCTCGTTGGCGACCGGCCCGGCGCCGGCCCTGTGGTCAGGCAGTGTAGGCGGGGGGCAGGGTCGGTCAACGAGCATGGCCGGTCCTGATAGGGCTGCATAAGCATCGGGCTTGGGCTCGCCCCGGGCTGTGGCTATGCTAGCGGGCACGCCCCATCAGGAATCCCTCCCGTGAAAACCACTCTCGCTCTGCTGCTGGCCCTGTTGATCCCCTTCTCCGCCTTCGCCTCGGAATCCAAGGAGGAGCCCAAGGAAGGTGAGGCGCCCAAGGTGCTTTATCTCGACCTGGTGCCCGCGCTGGTAGGTAACTACGGCGCCGGGCCGAAGCTGAAGTACTTCAAGGCCGACATTTCCCTGCGGGTCACCGGGGAGGACGCGAAGAAGTCGGTGGAGTACCACGAGCCGCTGATCCGCAACCAGCTGGTGATGCTGTTCGCCCAGCAGACCGATGAGTCGCTCAGCTCGGTGGAGGGCAAGGAAGCGCTGCGCCAGGAAGCGCTCAAGCAGGTGCAGCAGGCGCTCAACCAGGAAGAAGGCAAGCCGCTGGTCGAGGACCTGCTGTTCAACAACCTGATCGTGCAGCCCTGACGGGCTGCGGTTTCAGCGCAGGGCCAGCACGGCCTGCCATTCGGCATCGGTCACCGGCATCACCGACAGGCGCGAGCCCTTCTGCACCAGTGGCATTGCCTGCAGGGCTTCTGCCTCGCGCAGCTGCGCCAGGGGGATGACCCGCGCGAAGGCCTCGACGAATTCCACGTCCAGGGCGCTCCAGGGGTTCTTCTCGTGGCTGGCCTTGGCGTCGAAGTAGTGGCTCTGCGGGTCCAGGGCCGTCGGGTCGGGGTAGGTGGCGCCGACGATGCGGGCAATCCCGGCGATGCCCGGCTCCGGGCAGCTGGAGTGGTAGAAGAAGAACAGGTCGCCCGGGTTCATCGCGCGCATGAAGTTGCGCGCCTGGTAGTTGCGCACCCCGTCCCAGCGCGCTTGGCCGAGGCGTTGCAGATCGTGGATCGACAGTTCGTCGGGTTCCGATTTCATCAGCCAGTGGGGCATGAACTTTGCTCCTGAAAAGTGGTCCTTGCGCCAACGGAAAGAAATGTAACGATTAGCCGACAATCGGTTGGCGTCATAATTGCGCGTTATCACGGCTTGCCTGAAAATGCCGCGCTTCGAGCCGGACGTTGCCGCACAGCCCACTCAAAAAACCAGAAAATCGCCGCAAGTCATCGCGGGCACCATGCCTTGAAGGGGGAGGCATTTCGATGAAGCGTAAACCCGATCTTCTCTGGGTACTGGTCATCATCTTCGGCCTGGGCGTGGTCACCACGGGCTACACCCAGAGTCTCTGGGAGCAGCGCCAGGGCAGCGCTCCCGCTGGCGTGATCACCCAGCAGCAACAGCCCTGACCCCTGGGCGCCCGTCCTTCCGGCGCCCTCAGCTGTACCAGCCGCCGTCCGTCACCGTGCCCTGGAGGCGGACGTCCCAGCTCGCCAGCGGCAGCCGATCCACCTTCTGGCATTCATGGGCCAGGCCCAATAACGTCGGTTTCTGCCCCTGCTTGCGGCGTGACCGGTAGGCCAGGCTGCGGTCGTAGAAGCCGCCGCCCATGCCCAGGCGGCCGCCCTCCTCGTCGAATCCCACCAGCGGCATCAGCACCAGGTCCAGCGTCCACACCGGGCGCTGCCGCGCCGTATTGGTGCGCGGCTCTTCGATGCGGAAGCGGTTGCGCACCAGGCGCTCGCCGGGCATCAGGCGCTGGAAGGCCATGCGCGTGCGCGGCCAGGCATTGAGCACCGGCAGGTAGGTGGCCTTGCCCCGTCGCTGGGCCTCGCGCAGCAGCGGTCGCGGATCGATCTCGCCGTCGTTGGGCAGGTACAGCGCCAGGTGGCGGGCACGGCGGAACAGCGGGTGCTGCGCGAGCTGACGGTACAGCGCACGGGCGGCTTTCTTCTGCTGGAGTGGGGAGAGCTGGCGGCGTTGTTGCCTGAGGAGGCGCCGCAGGGCCGGGCGGGAGAGGGTGCCGGCAGTGACCATGAAAATATGACTCCCCGGTTATGCCGCTGTCGGGTTAGCCCTTGAACCCGAAAGTTCAAGGTGGAGGTTGCAGGAGGCGTTAAGGCTTTCCGTCAGGCGGACATGCACACCGGCCCCACTTACAACCCCCGTGGTTGTGCGTATCGGCTCAGGGACATCACCGACTGGCAAACACACCAGGGAGCTGGCGGCGAGTATACCCCAAGAAAGGTCGGTGGCGTCAGGCCCCGGGTGCATCCTGATCGGTGGCCAGGGCGTGGTCGACCCGTTCCAGCAGGTCGCGCACCCGTTCACGGGTGGACGTGGCCTCCTGGTCGAGGCGCTGCTGCTTGTGCAGGAGCTCGTGGGTGATGTTGAGCGCCGCCATCACGGCGACGCGATCGGCGCCGATCACCTTGCCGCTGTTGCGGATCTCACGCATCTTGCCGTCCAGGTAGCGGGCGGCGCTTTCCAGGTTGGCGCGCTCGTCCGAGGGACAGGCGATGCAGTAATCCTTGTCGAGGATGTGGACGGTGACGGTATTGGACTGGGTCATGAATCCTGCTCCAGGGCTTTCAGGCGCGAAATCATCGCTTCGACCTTCTGCCGGGCCAGTTCGTTCTTTTCGATCAGATGAGCGCGTTCTTCTTTCCACATCCTCTCGTTCGCGAGCAGTTGCCGGTTGTGCGCCTTGAGCTGCTCCACGCGCTGGATCAGGTGTTCCAGGCGGGTGGCGAGTGCTTTCAGGTCGGCATCTTCCATGGGCTTTCTACTCGGCGATGAGTGGACGGGGACTATACAGGACCGGCCCGATCCAGGGACAAACCCCGCGGCGACGTCGCATGGTCTTGGCGCGCGTGCCGATGCTAGGATACGAGGCCGTCATTCTAGTGATTGCGCCCCCCGGCGCCTAGCCACCCATGCCCAGCCCGAACTCCCCGTATTCCGCATTCGCCGCGCTGCTCGCCAGCACCGGCCAGCCCGTTTCCCCTGCCGAACTCCACGGCCTGCTCCTGGGGCGCAGTTGCGCCGGAGCCGGCTTCGAGCCCGAGCCCTGGCTGGAGGACGCTGCCGAGCTGCTCGGCGCCTCGCCCGAGGACAACCTGCGCCAGGCCCTGATCGGCCTGCAGGAGATGGTCAAGGGCGAACTCACCGGCGGCGAGATGGCCGTCGTGCTGTTGCTGCCCGACGACGAAACGCCCCTGTCCGAACGCGCAGCGGCCCTGGGCCAGTGGTGCCAGGGTTTCCTTGGCGGCTTCGGCCTCACCGCGCGTGAAGGTGCGCTGTCAGGCGAAGCGGTCGAAGTCCTACAGGACCTTGCTTCCATCGCCCAGGTGCAGAGCGCCCTGGAAGATTCCGAGGACGGCGAGACCGACTACATGGAAGTGATGGAGTACCTGCGCGTCGCCCCCCTGCTGCTGTTCAGCGAATGCAACCGGGGCGCCGCACCGGCGCCGAAGACCTCCCTGCACTGACCCGCGTCACGGGTGCCATCCCGGCACCCTCGATCAAGGAGCGCGCATGACCCGTATCCCGAAGTCCGAATTCGCCCGTCGCCGCAAGGCGCTGATGGAGCAGATGGTGCCCAACAGCATCGCCATCCTGCCCGCCGCGCCGGTCTACATCCGCAACCGCGACGTCGAGCACGTCTACCGCCAGGACAGTGACTTCCAGTACCTCAGCGGCTTCCCCGAGCCGGAAGCGGTGATGGTGCTGATCCCCGGACGGGAACACGGCGAGTACGTGCTCTTCTGCCGCGAGCGTGACCCCGAGCGTGAACTGTGGGACGGCCTGCGTGCCGGCCAGGACGGCGCCACCCGCGACTACGGCGCGGACGACGCCTTCCCCATCGGCGACATCGACGACATCCTTCCCGGCCTGATCGAAGGCCGCTCGCGGGTCTACTACTCCATCGGCACCAACCCCGAGTTCGACCACCATCTCATGGAGTGGGTCAACGTGATCCGCTCCAAGGCCCGTCAGGGCGCCCAGCCGCCGAACGAGTTCGTCGCCCTGGACCACCTGCTGCACGACATGCGCCTGTACAAGTCCGCCGCCGAGATCAAGGTCATGCGCGAGGCCGGCGAAGTCTCCGCCCGTGCCCATGTCCGCGCCATGCAGGCCGCCCGCGCCGGTCTCTACGAATACAGCCTGGAAGCCGAGCTGGAATACGAGTTCCGCAAGGGCGGCGCGAAGATGCCCGCCTACGGCTCCATCGTCGCCGCCGGCAAGAACGCCTGCATCCTGCACTACCGCGAGAACGACGCCCTCCTCAAGGACGGCGACCTGGTACTGATCGACGCCGCCTGCGAGCTGGATTGCTACGCCAGCGACATCACCCGCACCTTCCCCGTCAGCGGCCGCTTCAGCCCCGAGCAGAAGGCCATCTACGAGCTGGTGCTGGCCGCCCAGGAGGCTGCCTTCCTCGAGATCGCCCCCGGCAAGCACTGGAACGAAGCCCACGAAGCCACCGTGCGGGTCATCACCGCCGGCCTGGTGGAGCTGGGGCTGCTGCAAGGCGAGGTGGACGAGCTGATCGCCCGCGAAGCCTACAAACCCTTCTACATGCACCGCGCCGGCCACTGGCTGGGCATGGACGTGCACGACGTCGGCGAATACAAGGTCGGCGGTGAATGGCGCGTCCTCGAGCCCGGCATGGCGATGACCGTCGAGCCCGGCATCTACATCGGCGTCGACAACCAGGACGTGCCGAAGAAGTGGCGCGGCATCGGCGTGCGCATCGAAGACGATGTCGTGGTCACCCGGAAAGGCTGCGAGATCCTCACCGGCGGCGTACCCAAGACCGTCGCCGAGATCGAAGCCCTGATGGCCGCCGCCCGCAGCGAGGCCGCCTGACATGGCCCGCACCCAACTGGCGATCGTCGGCGGCGGCCTGGTGGGTGCCAGCCTGGCCCTGGCCCTGCAGCAAGGTGCCCGCGAGCGGGGCTGGAAGATCGTCCTGATCGAGCCCTTCGCCCCCGGCAACAGCTACCAGCCCAGTTACGACGCCCGCTCCTCCGCCCTCTCCTTCGGCACCCGGCGCATCTACGAACGCCTCGGCCTGTGGCCGGCCATCGCCCAGCGCGCCGAGCCCATCCTGCAGATCCACGTCTCCGACCGCGGCCGCTTCGGCGCGGCGCGGTTGGCCGCCATCGAAGAGGGCGTCCCCGCCCTCGGCTACGTGGTGGAGAACGCCTGGCTCGGACAGTGCCTCTGGCAGGCCCTGGATCCGGACGTGGTCACCTGGCACTGCCCGGCGGAAGTGGTGCGCATGGAGCCGCTGGAAGGCGGCTACCGCCTCAGCCTCAACGACGAGACCCAGCTCGAATGCGACCTGGCGATCCTTGCCGACGGCGGCCGCTCCAGTCTGCGCGAGCAGCTGGGCATCGGCGTGCGCCGCAACCCCTACGGGCAGACCGCGCTGATCGCCAACGTCAGCCCGCTGGAATCCCACCGTGGCCAGGCCTTCGAGCGCTTCACCGACGAAGGCCCCATGGCCCTGCTGCCGTTGCCGGAAAACCGCTGCGCGCTGGTCTGGACCCGGCCGGGCAATGACGCCCAGCGCCTGGCCGGCCTCGACGACCGCGCCTTCCTCGGCGAACTGCAGGCCACCTTCGGCTACCGCCTGGGCGCCTTCTCCCAGGTCGGCGCCCGCCACCTCTACCCGCTCACCCTGATCGAGGCCGAGGAGCAGGTGCGCCCCAACCTGGTGGTGCTCGGCAACGCCGCCCACAGCCTGCATCCCATCGCCGGCCAGGGCTACAACCTGTCCCTGCGCGACACCGTGGCCCTGGCGGAAACCCTGCTGGCCAGCACCGCGCCCCTGGGTGACCTCGCCACCCTGCAGGGCTACCTCGCCAGCCAGCGCCTGGACCAGGACCTCACCGTCGGCTTCTCCGACCAGGTCACGCGGCTGTTCTCCAACAAGGAGCCGCTGCTGGCCACCGGGCGCAACCTGGGCCTGCTCGGCCTCGACCTGTTGCCCCCGGCCAAGCGCTGGTTTGCCCGCCAGGCCATGGGCCTGGGCACCCGCCCGGTCTGACCGCGCCATGGCGGACCGCCGACTGGCGCGCAAGGCGCGCATCCTGCGCTGGGCCTTGAACCTCTACCCGCCCTACCTCGGGGCGGGTATCCGCGTGCGGCAGATCAGCGCAGACTTCCGCCGGGTGCGGGTCAAGATGGGCCTGGGCTGGTACAACCGCAACTACGTCCGCACCCAGTTCGGCGGCTCGCTCTACAGCATGACCGACCCCTTCTACATGCTCATGCTGATGCAGCTGCTGGGGCGCGACTACATCGTTTGGGACAAGGCCGCCCACATCGACTTCATCGCCCCCGGGCGCGGGCCGGTGTACGCCGAGTTCCACATCGATGACGCGCTGATCGAGCGCATCCGCCAGCACACCGCCGGCGGCGACAAGTACCTGCCCGACCTGCACGTCGACGTGCACGACGGCCAAGGCACCCTGGTGGCCCGGGTGCGAAAGACCCTCTACGTGCGGCTCAAGCCGCAGGCGCGACAAGGCGCATAAGGAACGGACATGCAAGCGGATCTGATCATCGTCGGTGCAGGCATGGTGGGCAGCGCCCTGGCCCTGGCACTCAAGGACAGCGGGCTGGATATCCTCCTGATCGACGGCAGCCCCCTCAGCGTCAAGCCCTTCGATGCCGAGGCTGCATTCGAGCCCCGTGTCAGCGCCCTGTCCGCCGCCAGCCAGCGCATCCTCGACCGCCTCGGCGCCTGGCCGGGCGTCGTCGCGCGTCGCGCCAGCCCCTACGGCGAGATGCAGGTCTGGGATGGCACCGGCACCGGCGCCATCCACTTCTCCGCTGCCAGCGTCCATGCCGACGTGCTCGGCCACATCGTCGAGAACCGCGTGGTTCAGGACGCCCTGCTGGAGCCCCTGCACGACAGCGGCATCGGCCTGATGCCCAATGCCCGCCTCGAACACCTGCGCCATTCCGGCGACGACTGGCTGCTGACCCTGGTGGACGGTCGCCAGCTCCGTGCCCCGCTGGTGATCGCCGCCGACGGCGCCAACTCCGCCGTACGCCGCCTGGCCGGCTGCGCCACCCGCGAGTGGGATTACCTGCACCACGCCATCGTCACCAGCGTGCGCTGCGAGCAGCCGCACCGGCGCACCGCCTGGCAGCGCTTCACCGACGACGGCCCGCTGGCCTTCCTGCCGCTGGACCGCCAGGGCGACGAGCACTGGTGCTCCATCGTCTGGTCCGTCACCCCGGAAGAAGCCGAGCGGCTCATGGCGCTGGACGACGAAGCCTTCTGCAGCGCCCTCGGCGAGGCCTTCGAGCACCGCCTGGGGCGCGTCGAGCACAGCGACCCGCGCCTGTGCATCCCCCTGCGCCAGCGCCATGC
Organism: Metapseudomonas otitidis; assembly: GCF_011397855.1. NCBI lineage: Bacteria > Pseudomonadati > Pseudomonadota > Gammaproteobacteria > Pseudomonadales > Pseudomonadaceae > Metapseudomonas > Metapseudomonas otitidis. The sequence goes on from NZ_AP022642.1 coordinate 257,508, forward strand.
CAAGCGCTACGTCGAGCCCGGCCTGGCGCTGATCGGCGATGCCGCCCACACCATCCACCCGCTGGCGGGCCAGGGGGTCAACCTCGGCTTCCTCGACGCCGCCGTGCTGGCCGAAGTGCTGCTGCACGCCCACGCCCGTGGCGAGCGCCTGGCGGACGAGAAGGTGCTCAGCCGCTTCGAGCGCCGCCGCATGCCCTACAACCTGGGGATGATGGCGGCCATGGAGGGCTTCGAGCGCCTGTTCCAGGCCGACCCGCTGCCCCTGCGCTGGCTGCGCAATGCCGGCCTGCGCTGGGTCAACCAGCAGCCCGAGGCCAAGGCGCTGTTCGTGCGCCAGGCCCTCGGCCTCTCCGGGGACCTGCCGGACCTCGCCCGCGCCTGACCGTCCGGGGCCTCGCGCCCCGGAGAAACACCCGGTCATACATGGCCGGCCTGCATGCAACTGAGATTGATTACTATCGCCAGCCTTTCCGACCACGAGAGGCATGAGCAATGAAGGCGCGCAAGACCCTTCTCACCCTGATGGCCGTCGGCCTTGGCATCCCCAGCGTGCAAGCCGCCGACGAGGTGGTGGTGTACTCCTCGCGCATCGACGAGCTGATCAAGCCGGTGTTCGATGCCTACACCGCCAAGACCGGCGTCAAGGTCCGCTTCATCACCGACAAGGAAGCGCCGCTGATGCAGCGCATCAAGGCCGAGGGCGAGAACGGCGTGGCCGACCTGCTGCTCACCGTCGACGGTGGCAACCTCTGGCAGGCCGAGCAGATGGGCATCCTCCAGCCCCTGGGCTCGGATGCGGTCAAGGCCAACATCCCCGCCCAGTACCGTTCCAGCAGCGACCAGTGGACCGGCCTCTCCCTGCGGGCCCGCACCCTCGTCTACTCCACCGAGCGGGTGGAGCCCGAAGACCTCTCCACCTACGAAGCCCTCGCCGGCCCGGAATGGGAAGGCCGCCTGTGCCTGCGTTCCTCGAAGAAGGTCTACAACCAGTCGCTGACCGCCGCGCTGATCGAAGCCCAAGGCGCCGAGCGTGCCGAACAGGTGCTCAAGGGCTGGGTCGCCAACCTGGCCACCGACCCCTTCGCCGACGACAACGCGGTGATTCAGGCCGTGGACGCCGGCCAGTGCGACGTCGGCATCGTCAACACCTACTACTACGGGCGCCTGCACAAGCAGAACCCGCAGCTGCGCGCCAAGCTCTACTGGCCCAACCAGGCGGACCGTGGCGTGCACGTCAACCTCTCCGGCATCGGCCTGACCCGCCACGCGCCGCACCCGGAGGCTGCCCGCGCCCTGGTGGAGTGGATGACCGGCCCCGACGCCCAGGGCCTGTTCGCCAGCCTCAACCAGGAGTTCCCCGCCAACCCCAAGGTGAACCCGTCTGACGAAGTGGCCGCCTGGGGCCCCTTCAAGGCCGACGACATGCCGGTGGAAGTCACCGGCCAGCGCCAGGCCGAGGCCATCCGCATGATGGACCGGGTGGCGTGGCGCTGAGCCCCGCCCAAGGGGTTCTGACGAACCCCGCCAGCGGTGAGCCGGCGCCCCCGCGCTCGCCGCGCCTTCACTGGCACTGGCCGGCATTCGCCGCCGCCAGCCTGGTGGTCCTGCCGTTGCTGGTGCTGCTGCTGGCTTGGCAGGACGTGGACCGGGAGATCTGGGCCCACCTCTGGGACACCCAGCTCCCCCGCCTGCTGGGCAACAGCCTGGTGCTGGTGCTCGGCGTCGGCACCGGCGTCACCCTGCTCGGGGTGAGCCTGGCCTGGCTGGTGGCGCTCTGCGAATTCCCCGGCCGGCGCTGGCTCGACTGGGCGCTGATGCTGCCCTTCGCCATCCCGGCCTATGTCCTGGCCTTCGTCTTCATCGGCCTGTTCGACTTCGCCGGCCCGGTGCAGAGCGCCCTACGCGAGTGGTTCGGCAGCGGCGTGCGGCTGCCCCGGGTGCGCTCCACCGGGGGCGTCATCCTGGTGCTGTCGCTGGTGTTCTACCCCTACGTCTACCTGCTGGCGCGGGCCGCCTTCCTGGCCCAGGGGCGCGGCCTCATGGAAGCCGCCCGCACCCTCGGCCAGTCCCCCTGGCAGGCGTTCTGGCGGGTCGCCCTGCCGGTGGCCTGGCCGGCCATCGGTGCCGGGCTGGCACTGGCCATGATGGAGACCCTGGCGGACTTCGGCGCCGTCTCGGTGTTCAACTTCGACACCTTCACCACTGCCATCTACAAGACCTGGTACGGCTTCTTCAGCCTGTCCAGCGCTGCCCAGCTGGCCAGCCTGCTGCTGCTCGGCGTCGGCCTGGTGCTCTACGGCGAGCGCCGTGCCCGGGGCGTGCCGCGTCCGGCCAAGGAGCGCGGTCGCGGCGCACCGCTCTACCGGCTGCAGGGCTGGCGCGCCCTGGCCGCCAGCGGCTGGTGCACCCTGGTGTTCGCCTGCGCCTTCGTCATTCCCCTGCTGCAGCTGCTGGCCTGGTTCTGGCAGCGCGGCCGCTTCGACCTGGACGAGCGCTACCAGGCACTGGTGCTGCACAGCCTGGCCCTGGCCGGCCTGGCGGCGCTGATCACCGTGGGCGTCGCCCTGCTGCTGGTGTTCGCCCGGCGCCAGCAGCCGACGCGGCCGGTGCGGGCCGCTGTGGGCCTGGCCAACCTCGGCTACGCCCTGCCCGGTTCGGTGCTGGCGGTGGCGCTGATGCTGGTGTTCAGCCACCTGGACCGGGCCGTCGTCGTGCCGCTGTCCTCCGCCCTCGGCGGAGCCGGCAAGCCGCTGCTGCTGGGTGGGCTCAGTGCCCTGCTGGTGGCCTACCTGGTGCGCTTCCTCGCAGTGGCCCACGGTCCGCTGGAAGGTGCGCTGGCGCGGGTCCGCCCGTCACTGCCGGAGGCGTCCCGCAGCCTGGGCGTGGGCGGGCTCGGCCTGTTCCGCCGGGTCTACCTGCCGCTGCTCACACCGGGGCTGCTGAGCGCCGTGCTGCTGGTGTTCGTCGATGTGCTCAAGGAAATGCCCGCCACCCTGCTGATGCGCCCCTTCGGCTGGGACACCCTGGCCGTGCGGGTCTTCGAGATGACCAGCGAAGGGGAGTGGGCACGGGCCTCGCTGCCGGCCCTCAGCCTGGTGCTGGTGGGGCTGCTGCCGGTGGTGCTGCTGATCCGCCGTTCGGCCCGCCCGATGGGTGGCGGATAGCCGCTCGACCAGCCGGTCACCCGTCGGGTGTCCAGTCTCCGACCTTGCAGCTACAATGCGCGCCATTCGTTGCGGCCCGCCCCTCGGACCCCGTGTCACGAAAGGCCCCCGGCAGCCCTGAACGCCAGGATTGGCGGGGCTTGAGCGCGGATCGCAGTTCGCCAAGCCCGGAAGGAGAAACCCATGGGACAGCGCACACCGCTCCATGACCTGCACTTGGCCCTTGGCGCCAAGATGGTCGATTTCGGCGGTTGGGACATGCCGCTGCACTACGGCTCGCAAGTCGAGGAGCACCACCAGGTGCGCAGCGACTGCGGCGTCTTCGACGTGTCCCACATGACCGTCGTCGATGTTGCCGGCAGCCAGGCCACGGCCTACCTGCAGCGCCTGCTGGCCAACGACGTGAGCCGCCTGCAGAGCCCCGGCAAGGCGCTCTACAGCGTCATGCTCAACGAGCGAGGCGGCGTGGTGGACGACCTCATCGTCTACCTCACCGTCGAGGGCTACCGCGTGGTGGTCAACGCCGCCACCCGTGACAAGGACATCGCCTGGATGCAGCGCCACGCCGAAGCCTTCGACGTGCGCCTGGCCCTGCGCGACGACCTGGCCCTGCTGGCCATCCAGGGCCCCACCGCGCGCCAGCGCCTGGCCGACCTGGTGAGCAGCCCGCGCGCCGCGCTGATCCATGAACTCAAGCCCTTCCAGGGCCTGCCCGAAGGCGACTGGTTCATCGCCCGCACCGGCTACACCGGTGAAGACGGGCTGGAAATCATGTTCCCCCGCGACCAGGCCGTGGACATGCTCAACGAGCTGGTCGGCGCCGGCATCTCCCCCATCGGCCTCGGCGCCCGCGACACCCTGCGCCTGGAGGCCGGCCTGAACCTCTACGGCCAGGACATGGACGAGAACACCTCGCCCCTGGCCTCCAACCTCGGCTGGACCATCGCCTGGGAGCCCGCCGAGCGCGACTTCATCGGCCGCAGCGCCCTGGAGGCCGAGCGTGCTGCCGGCCCCCACCCGAAGCTGGTGGGCCTGGTGCTTGAGGAGCGCGGCGTGCTGCGCGCCCACCAGGTGGTGCGGGTCGAGGGCATCGGCGATGGCGAGATCACCAGCGGCAGCTTCTCCCCCACCCTGGGCAAGTCCATCGCCCTGGCGCGGGTCCCGGCGGCCACCGGTGAGCGCGCCGAAGTGGAGATCCGTGGCAAGTGGTACCCGGTTCGCGTGGTCCAGCCGAACTTCGTTCGCAATGGCAGGGCCTTGATCTAAATTTCCCAGGCGGGCTGCCCGCCACTGTCCTTAGGAGCCAGAACAATGAGCAACATTCCCGCCGACCTGCGTTATGCCGCCAGCCACGAGTGGGCGCGCCTGGAAGCCGACGGCACCGTGACCGTCGGCATTTCCGACCATGCCCAGGAGGCCCTGGGTGACGTGGTCTTCGTCGAACTGCCGGAGCTGGGCAAAGCCCTGGCCGCTGGCCAGGAAGCCGGTGTGGTGGAGTCGGTGAAGGCCGCGTCCGACATCTACGCGCCGGTCTCCGGCGAAGTCATCGCCATCAACGAAGAACTGGCCGACTCGCCCGAGCTGGTCAACAGCGACCCCTACGGTGCCTGGTTCTTCAAGCTCAAGCCGGCCAACACCGCCGAGCTGGACAAGCTGCTGGACGCTGCCGGCTACGCCGCCGTCGCCGAAGCCTGATCACGCCTGCGCCCCGCAATGGGGTGCGCCCGGCCGGTGTCATCACCGGCCGGGGCTGCGTTTGTTCCCAATCGTTTGCCTTTAGATGCCAGAGTGCTGCCCCTGCAGGGCGGTGGTGGCGTGCGCTCAGTTTTCGTCCTTCAGCTGCAGCCGCGAGAGCAGCCCGATCAGCAGCACGTTGAAGAGGATCATCAGGGCGTTGCTCATCATGGCGATGAGGCTGATCAGCTTTTCGGGGAGGATCTCGTAGAAGCTGAAGCCGAAGATCGACAGCAGGCGGTCGCCGAACCAGAACATGTCGACGGCAATGGTGAGGATCAGGATGACCTTGAGGGTGGGAATCGGATTGCCCATGGGGCGCGGTCCTTGTGCCGGTTGCGGGAGGCCAGTCTAACCCGGCCTCCCGTTGCGTTCCGTGCGGCGTATCGTCCGTTTCGCGTTATTCGCTGGCGAGGATGGCGCTGGCCAGCTCCTCGTCGCTGGCGGTGAGGCCGGGGTTGTCGGCGCGCACCTGGCGCAGTGCGGCCTCCAGGTAAGGGCCACGGATCTGCCCGTCGCTGGCGACGAAGCTACTGGCATCCTCGCGGGCCGCGACAATCAGCTTGTGGTCCTTGAAGGTGACGTAGGTGGAGGCGGTGGTGGCGCCGGAGGAGATCACGTTGCGCCAGAAGGTGTCGGCCATGGCCGAACCGGCGGGGAGGGCGATCAGGGCGAGGACGGTGGCAGCAAGACGGGTACGCATGGCGGGCTCCAGGGTGTTGGGGGGGACCTGACACCTTGGATTCTAGGCCCGTGCCCGGAGTTCCGCCGGCTCTATGCGAACCGTCGTGGCGTCACTCGCGACGCAGCGCCGGGTCGTCCGGGTTCAGTTGCTCCAGCTCGGCCAGCAGGGCCTGCACCCGCTGGATCTGCCCCGCCTCGCGCCAATAGGCGATCAGCGCCAGGCGGGCCTCGCGGTGGGCCGGCTGGCTTTCCAGTACCAGCTCCAGGCGCCGGCAGGCCTCCTCCAGCCGGCCGGCATCGTGCAACAGCGTGGCCAGTGCGTAGCCGTAGCCTGGGTTGCCCGGCTCCAGCCGGACGGCGTGTTCGAGGGCCTGCAGCGCGCCGCTGCGATCACCCCGGCGCAGCAGGGCCAGGCCCCGTGCATGGTGCAGGGCGCCCGCCTCGGGGTGCCGGGCCAGGGCCTGGTCCAGCAGGGCCAGGGCTTCGTCGCCGCGCTGGTTGGCGTCCAGCCACTGGGCCAGGGCGACGGTGCCGGGCAGGTAGTCCGGGTTGCGTGCCAGCAGGGTGCGCAGGCGGCCTTCCACCTGGTCGGCGCGGCCGTCGGCCTGTTGCAGCGCGGCCAGGGCCAACTGCACCTCCGGGCGCTCGGCCTGGCTGCTTAGGGCCGCCTCGTATTCACCGATGGCCTGGCTCCAGGCGCGCTGGTAGTTGCCCAGCCCGGTGGTGCGCATGCCCAGCAGGTCGCGGGCGGCGGCGATGCGCACGGCGCGTACCCGATCGCTCAGCAGCGGGCCCAGCAGGTCGCGGCGTTGCTCCGGCGGCAGCAGGGCACTGACGGCGCGGATGGCCGCCTCGCGCACCTGGGGCGCGGCGTGGTTGAGGTCGTTGGCGGCCACTTTCAGCGCCCGCTCGCTGGGGTAGGCCGGCAGCTCCGCCAGCAGGGTGGCGCGGCGGATGGCCGGCAGGTCGGCACGCTCCAGCTGCTGGAACAGCGCCCGCGAGGCGCCCGGCTTGCCCTGGCGCACCAGGGCCAGGCTCTCGTCATAGCGTGGCGCACCGGCCTGGGGGCGGCCGTACCAGCGCTCGAACTCGCCCACCAGGGTCTCGTTGGGCAGGTTGGCGTGGCAGGCCTGGCAGGCATCCGAGGTGCCCAGCTTCAGGGCGTGGGCCGGGTCCGGCAGGCTGAAGCGGTGGTCGTGGCGCAGGTCGTTGCCCAGCAGCGTGCGTGACGGCATGTGGCAGTCGACGCAGCGCGAGCCGGCCTCGCCGGAGCGGTGGTGATGGTGGTCGGGGCTGCTGTAGTCCCGCGCCCGCAAACCCCTGTCGTCGATGCCGGCGACGCGGCTGCGGCCCTCGGGGTTGTGGCACTGGGTGCAGAGGCCGTCGCCTTCCACCTTCAGGGTGCCGGCGTGGGGATCGTGGCAGGTGGTGCAGCTCAGGCCGCGCGCGTACATGCGGCTCTGGGTGAAGGCGCCGTATTCGTAGACCTGCTCCTTGAAGTGGCCATTCAGCTCATACAGTTCGCGGGTCAGGGCGGCGGGCAGGTAGTCGTCCATGAAACGGTCCTGCACCTGGTAGCCCTCGCCCAGGGGCGTGCGACGGGCGTGGCAGCGCGCGCAGCTTTCCACCTGGAGGCGGCTGCTGGCGCGGCTGAGGTCCAGGCTGAAGCCGGCCTGGGCGTGCAGGCCGCTGAAGCGCGCCCACTCCAGGTGGCGCGAGGCCGGGCCGTGGCAGGCCTGGCAGCCGACGCCGGGGCTCTGCCACTGGCTGGCATAGCGGTCGGTCGCGGCGTCGTAGTTCTTCTGGAAGCCGCTGGTGTGGCAGTCGATGCACTGCAGGTTGGCGTTCTGCCCGGGCTGGGCCCAATGGCTGTCGGCCCTGCTGTCGACGCCCTGGCCCGCCGGCAGGCGGAACCAGGCCTGGCGCTGCACGTCCCAGGCGATGTCGAGGGCCTGGTAGCGCCCGTCCGGGAAGGCCAGCAGGACCTGCTGCAGCGGTTCGACGCCGATCACCCAGGCCACCCGGTAGTCGCCTTGCTGGCCGTCCGCTCCTGCCGTGTTCACCCAGAAGCCGCCGTCGCGCTGGAAAAAGCGCGTGGCGCCGGCGCCGTCCTCGAAGCGGGCGTCGTTGAAGTCGCCCTTCACCGTACTGGCGCTGGCTTCCTGCAGGGCGAGCTGGTGGTGGGAGCCCTTCCAGGCACGGGCCTGGGGCGCATGGCAGGTGGCGCACTGCTGCTCGTCCACCCACTGCGCGGGGCTGTCGTCGAGGCTGGCGCGGGGCGTGCTGGCCGGCGTGTAGGGACGCCCGCCGGCGATCCACAGCCAGCTGCCCAGCCCCAGCAGCACCGCCAGCGACAGCAGCACCGGCAGCACGTAGCTGCGGCGTGGGCGGGTGGAGGGCGAGGGGCTCGGATCAGGCATGCAGACGTCCGCTGTGGCGCATGGGCACGGAAGGCGGCAGCTTCCGTGAAGGCGTGGGGGCTGTCAAACCAGCGCCTGCGGCTCGCCCGGGTGGGGGCGCTCGCGGCGCAGGTCGCCGGTGGTGGCCTGCAGCTGGTGCCGCACCCAGTTGCCGAAGGCGCGCACCGCCGGGCGTTCCGCCTTCAACGGGTCGGCCACCAGGTAGTAGCCCCGGGGCGAATCGATGCTGGTCTCGAAGGGACGCACCAGCAGGCCCCGGACCAGGGCATCGCCGCTGAGCAGGTTGTCACCGATGGCCACGCCCTGGGCGGCGATGCAGGCCGACTGGGCGCAATGGGCATCGGAGAAGACGATGCCGCTGGAGGCGTCCACCTGGGAGGCGCCGGCGGTGGCCAGCCAGACCCGCCAGTCGCTGTGGTCGTTCATGTGCAGCAGGGGGAAGCCCGCCAGCTCGGTTGGGTGCTTGAGCCCGCCGTGGGCATTGATCAGGCGCGGGCTGCACACCGGGAAGAAGCGCAAGGCGACGATCTGCTCCACCCACTGGTCCGGCCAGTCGCCCATGCCGTAGGCGATGAACAGGTCGGCCTGGGGGTTGCGGGTGTCGTCCGGCGTGCGCGGCGAGACCACCTGCAGCTGCACCTGCGGGTACTGGCGCTGGAAGGAGCCGATGTGGTGGCACAGCCAATAGGTGGCGAAGCCGGGGTTGCAGCTCACGCAGAGCCGCCCGGAGACCTCCTGCTGGTCCAGCCCCAGCGCGGCCTCGCGCAGGCTGGACAGCGCCCGCTGCACCTCCCGGGCGTAGCGCTCGCCCCGGTAGGTGAGGCCGATGCCACGGCCGATGCGCTCGGTGAGGGCGAAGCCGAGGGCCTCTTCCAGGCTGCTGATCTGGTGGCTGATGGCGCTGCGGGTCAGGCTCAGCTCGCGGGCGGCGGCGGAGACGCTGCCCAGCCGGGCGACGGCGTCGAGGGCGCGCAGGGCGGTCATCGAGGGGAAGCGCATGGGCGGCTCCAGGGCGGCGGTAAAGGCTGAATGGTGAGCAGGATCGAACAATAAGGCAAAAACAATTCGATTGTAGTTGCGTGTCGTTCACCAATACTGGAGCCCTTCCTCCGGCGGAAGCCGGGAGCCCATAACCAGAACAAGAGGTGCTCGCATGGCCCGTTGTGCCCAGGCGCTCGTCCAGTTGCTCGAAGGCTACGGTGTCGACACCGTCTTCGGCATTCCCGGCGTGCATACCGTCGAGCTGTATCGCGGCCTGCACGGCAGCCGCCTGCGGCATGTCAGCCCGCGCCACGAGCAGGGGGCCGGCTTCATGGCCGACGGCTATGCCCGTGCCAGCGGCAAGCCGGGGGTGTGCTTCATCATCACCGGCCCGGGCATGACCAACATCCTCACCGCCATGGGCCAGGCCTATGCCGACTCGGTGCCCATGTTGGTGATCTCCACCACCAGCCGCCGCGAGCACCAGGCCCTGGGCCACGGCTACCTCCACGAGCTGCCGGACCAGCGCGCCATGGTCGCCGGCGTCTGCGCCTTCAGCCACACCCTGCAGCGCCCCGACGAACTGCCCGAGGTGCTGGCCCGCGCCTTCGGCCTGTTCCGTTGTGCCCGCCCGCGCCCGGTGCACATCGAGATTCCCCTGGACGTGCTGGAGATGCCCGCCGACGGCCTGGACCTGCGTCCGCGCCCGCTACCCGAGGCCGCCGCCCCGGCACCGGCCGCCGTGGCCGAGGCGGTCGCCCTGCTGGCCCGCGCCCGGCGCCCGCTGATCCTCGCTGGCGGCGGGGCCCGGGATGCCGGCCCTGCCCTGCGTCACCTGGCCGAGCGCCTGCAGGCGCCGGTGGCCCTCACCACCAACGCTCGGGGCCTGCTGGAGCCCGGGAATCCGCTGCTGCTCGACGGGGTGCAATCCGCTGCCCACGGCCGGGCGCTGTTCGCCGAGGCCGATGCGGTCCTGGCCGTCGGGACCGAGCTGGGCGAGACCGACTACGACTTCTTCGGCCTCGGCCCCTTCCGCGTCGAGGCGCCGCTGATCCGCCTGGACATCGACCCGCTGCAGGTGCTCGGTGCCGCTCGGGCCGACGCCGGCCTGCTGGGCGATGCCCGTCTTGGCCTGGAGGCGCTGCTGGCGGCACTGCCCGCCGGAGCGGGCGACGGTGACTGGGCCCGGGCCGCCGTGGCGCGAGTCAATGCCTGCGAGCGCGACGGCTGGAGCCCCCGGCAACGGGCGATGCAGGCCCTGCTGGACACCCTGCGCGACAGCCTGCCGGCACCGATCCTGGTGGGCGACTCCACCCAGCCGGTCTACCAGGGCGCCCTGGGCTACCGGGCCCCGGCGCCGGCCAGCTGGTTCAACGCCGGCACCGGCTACGGCACCCTCGGATACGCCCTGCCGGCTGCCATCGGCGCCAAGCTGGCCTGCCCTCGTCGCCCGGTCCTGGCGCTGGTGGGCGATGGCGGCCTGCAGTTCTCCAGCGCCGAGCTGATCGCCGCCCGCGAGGCCGGTGCCGGGGTGATCCTGGTGCTGTGGAACAACCGCTGCTACGGCGAGATCCGCGACAGCATGCTGGCCCGCGAGGTGCCGCCGCTGGGGGTGGACATCCTCGCGCCGGACTTCGCCGCCCTGGCCCGTGCCTGCCATGTCCGCCACCACCGCGTGGCCGGCCTGGAGGCGCTGGGTGCGCTGCTCGGCGAGCTGGACCGGAGCGCCGAGCCGCACCTGGTCGAGCTCGACGCCGCCGACTTCCTGCCTGCCTGAGCCCGGAGCGCCCATGTCTGCCAAAGCCTTTGCCCTCGATTGGGTGGAACGCCATCGCCAGCCGCTGTCCGACTGGCACCAGGTGATCTGGCACTTCGCCGAGCCGGCCTTCCGCGAGTACAAGTCCTGCGCCTGGTACGTCGACCTGCTGCGCCGCGAGGGCTTCACCGTGGAGGAGGCCAGCGGTGGCATGCCCACGGCCTTCTGCGCCACCTTCAGCACCGGCGACGGACCGGTGCTGGCCAGCTACGCCGAGTACGACGCGGTGCCCGGCAACTGCCAGGCCGCCACCACCCGGCCGATGCCCCGCGAGGGCCTGTCGCGCTTCGCCCCGGGCCACACCGACCCGCACTCGGCCCTGGGCATCAGCGCCCTGGGCGGGGTGCTGGCCGCCAAGGCCGCCATGCAGGCGCATGGCCTCAAGGGCACCCTGCGCTTCTTCGGCGAGCCGGCGGAGAAGCTGCGCGCCTCCAAGCCGGTGCACGCGGCCAAGGGGTACTACGACGGCCTCGACGCGGCCATCAGCTTCCACCCCACCTACATGCTGCCGCTGAACAACACCACCACCTGGGACACCCACTGCGGCATCGCCTACGCCTTCATCTACAGCTTCACCTGCGAGGCGCCCCAGGACTGGATCGCCGCCGACGCCTACAGCCCGATCCCGCAGAACCACCTGGCGGCCCGCGCGCCGGGCGCCAACGACGCGCTGGTGCACTTCTACACCCTCAACGAGAGCCTGCGTCGCTCCACCCTGCCGTTCACCGGCCTGTGGAGCTTCAACGAGGCCATCCTCACCGCCGGCCAGGCCACCGCCGACAACCTGCCGCCGCACCTGGCGCAGATCCAGTACCTGCTGCGCTGCGATTCCATCGAGCAGGCCGAGACCATCTGCCGGGTGATGGACAACAACGCCGCTGCGGCGGCCCTGGCCACCGGCTGCCAGTGGAAGAAGACCTGGGTGTGCAAGTCCCGTGGCGGGCTGCCCAACCACGTGCTGGCCCAGGCCACCTACGACAACCTGGCCGCCGTCGGTGCGCCGCAGTGGGGCGAGGCGGCCATCGCCGTGGCCCGGGAGATCCAGGCCAACCTGGGGCTGGAGCCCATGGAGCGGCCCTTCCTCGCGGCCACCGAGGCCCTCATCGACCCCCGCGAGTGCGAGCGCCAGTTGCGCCTGCAGATGCCGGCCTGGCAGCGCCACCTCACCTCCGACGACTACCCGGAGTACACCTGGCATTGCCCGACGGTGCGCCTGCTGGTGGCGCGGCCGATGCTCGCCGCCGCCGGCACGCCCTACCCGGACTGGGTGGCCAATGCCCTGGGCGGCATCCGCGAGACCATCGACCCGATGATCCAGGTGGCGGCCAAGACCATCGCCGCGACCCTGGTGGACCTGCTCACCCGGCCCGAGCTGCTGGGGGCCGCGCGGGACGAGTTCGTCCGGCGCACCGGTGGCGGCATCGGCGGCGAGCACTGGCAGGTACCGCTGCTGCCGGCCGATTTCGAGGCGCCGCACCGGTTCCGCTGGCCGGAGTACATCCGCACCGTGCGGGGCGAAGAGTGGTGGATTCCGGCGCGGGACGACGAATGAACGGGAGCGAAGCGATGAACCAGGCATGTGACGGCGCCACCCCGGTGGTGGCCATCGAGGGGCTGCACAAGAGCTACGGCGACCATGCCGTGCTCAAGGGCATCTCCCTGGAGGCGCGGGAGGGCGACGTGGTGTCGCTGATCGGCGCCAGCGGCTCGGGCAAGAGCACCCTGCTGCGTTGCATCAACCTGCTGGAGATTCCCGATGCCGGCAGCCTGCGCATCAACGGCGAGGCCGTGCTGCTCAAGCGTGACCGCCACGGCCATGGGCGCATCGGCGACCCGCGCCAGGTGGAGCGGCTGCGGGCGCGGCTGGCGATGGTGTTCCAGAACTTCAACCTCTGGCCCCACCGTACGGTGCTGGAGAACGTCATCGAGGCGCCCGTGCACGTGCTCGGCGAGCCCCGCGCGGAGGCCATTGCCCACGCCGAGCAGTTGCTGGAGCGGGTCGGCCTGGCGGACAAGCGCCACGCCTACCCGGCCTTCCTCTCCGGCGGCCAGCAGCAGCGCGTGGCCATCGCCCGGGCGCTGGCCGTGCGGCCCCGGGTGATGCTGTTCGACGAGCCCACCTCGGCGCTGGACCCGGAGCTGGTGGGCGATGTGCTGCGGGTGATCCGCAGCATCGCCGAGGAGGGCCGCACCATGATCCTGGTCACCCACGAGATGGCCTTCGCCCGTGATGTGTCCAGCCAGGTGGTGTTCCTCCACCAGGGCCGCATCGAGGAACAGGGCCCGCCCGAGCAGGTGCTGCTGGACCCGCGCAGCGAGCGCTGCCGGCAGTTCGTGATGGCCCAGGACAACCGCTGAATCCCCTGACAACAACGACCACAACCGAGGGAATCCACATGAAGAAAACCCTTCTCGCCCTGCTCCTGGCCACCGCCAGCCACGCAGCGACGGCCCAGGAGACCATCGTCTTCGGCATCGCCCTGGAGCCCTACCCGCCGTTCTCCTTCAAGAGCGGCAAAGGTGACTGGAGCGGCTTCGAGCCGGAGCTGATCCGTGCGGTGTGCGAACGCCTGCAGGCCCAGTGCCCGCTCAACGAGATGGCCTGGGACGGGCTGATCCCGGCGCTCAAGGCGCAGCAGGTGGACGTGGTGCTGAACTCCCTGTCGATCACCCCCGAGCGGCGCCAGGTGGTGGACTTCAGCGAGCCCTATTTCTTCACCCCGGCGCTGTGGGTCGCCGACCGCAGCCTGGACGTGGCGCCCACGCCGGAGGGGCTCAAGGGCCTGATCATCGGCGTGCAGGGCTCCACCACCCACTCGGCGTACGTCAAGGCGTACTACGGCAAGACCTCCACGGTGCGCTACTACAACGACCAGGACGACCTGCTCGCCGACCTGCGCAGCGGCCGGGTCGACATCCTCCTCGCCGACCAGCTGGCGGTGGAGCCGCTGCTCGATCTTCCGGACAACGCCATGCTCGCCAGCAAGGGCGTGGCGCCCCAGGACCCGCTGTTGGGCGAAGGCGTCGGCGCGGCGGTGCGCAAGGGCAACGATGCCCTGCGCGAGCGCCTCAACCAGACCCTGCAGGCGCTGCGCGACGACGGCACCTACGACGCCATCCGCAGTCGCTACTTCAAGACCGACATCGCGGCGCGGCCATGATGGCGCCCGACTTCTCCCAGCTGCTGTTCGCCGACGGCTGGCTGCAGGCCCTGGCCGAGGGTGCCATCCGCACCCTGGGCATCTCCCTGGGGGCGTTCGTCCTCGGCCTGGTGCTGGGGCTGAGCGTGGCCCTGCTGAAGCTGTGGGGGCCGCGCTGGCTGGTGATCTGGGCCAACTGCTACACCACGCTGTACCGCGCGGTGCCGGAACTGCTGCTGATCCTGCTGCTGTACTACGCCGGCTCCGACCTGCTCAATCTGCTGATGGCCGCCGCCGGCCAGCCGCCGGTGGAGGTCAACGGCTTCCTCGCCGCCATCGTGGTGCTGGGCATCGTCCAGGGCGCCTACTCGGCGGAGATCATCCGTGGCGCCATCGAGGCCATCCCGGTGGGCCAGGTGGAGGCGGCGCGGGCCTACGGCATGCGCCCGCTGCTGGTGCTGCGCCGGGTGCTGCTGCCGAGCATGCTGCCCCACGTGGTCGCCGGGCTGTCCAACCTCTGGCTGGTGCTGGTCAAGGACAGCGCGCTGATCAGCGTGGTGGGGTACAGCGAACTGCTGGGCGCGGGTCGCCAGGCGGCGGCCTCGACCAAGCACTACCTGATGTTCTACCTGGTGGTCGCGGCCTTCTACTACGTCATCACCCTGTGTTCCGGGCTGGTCTTCCGCCGTATCGAAGCGCGCTTCGAGCGGTGGATGCCCCGGCTCGCCTAGGAGGCCCCATGGACTTTTCCTGGCTGGACGGTTTCATCGGCGAGCTCTCCCGTGGCGTGCTGCTGACGGTGCAGCTGCTGCTGGTTTCGGCGGTCTTCGGCTTCCTGCTGGCCGTTGCAGTGGCCCTGGCGCGCCTGGCCCGCAACCCGCTGCTGGCCGGCGCGGCGCGGTTCTACACCAGCGTGCTGCGGGGCACGCCGCTGCTGGTGCAGATCTACATCCTCTACTACGGCCTCGGCAGCGTGTTCGCCAGCTTCCCGCTGATCCGCCACAGCCTGCTCTGGCCCTACCTGCGCGAGGGCTTCTGGTACGTGGCGCTGGCCCTGACCCTGAGCGTGGGGGCCTATGTGGGCGAGGTGCTGCGCGGTGGCCTGCGGGCGGTGCCCCGGGGCGAACTGGAGGCGGCGCGGGCCTATGGCATGCGACCCGGGCAGGTGCTGCGGCGGGTGTGGATGCCACGGGCCCTGCAGATGCTGCGCCCGGCCTTGGCCGGGGAGAGCGTGATGCTGCTCAAGTCCACGGCGCTGGCCTCCACCGTGGCGGTGACCGACCTGCTGGGGGCGGCGAACCTGGTGCGCGCGCAGACGCTGAAGGTGTACGAGCCGTTGCTGGTGGTGGCGGTGGTGTACATCGTCCTCGCCTTCCTCATCGAACAGGGCTTCGCGCGCATCGGCCGTACGCCGCAGCGCCAGGCCTGAACCCATGGACCCGGACCCCAAGGAGCCGTGCATGAAGTATTCATCCCTGGTCGGGCGCATCAGCGGCGAGACCGTCAGCGCCTGGGACATCCACTACGCGGCCTGTGCCGCCCAGGCGCGCGGCGAGGACGCCATCGTGCTGAGCATCGGCGACCCGGACTTCACCACCGCCGAGCCGATCCGCACGGCGGCCGTCGAGGCCCTGGCCCAGGGCGACACCCACTACACCGAAGTGATCGGCCGCGCTGCCCTGCGCGAGGCCATCGCCGCCAAGCAGCGCCGGCTGCTGGACATCCCGGTGGGCGCCGAGCAGGTGGCGGTGGTCGCCGGGGCGCAGAACGGCCTGTTCGCCACGGCGCTGTGCCTGTTCGAGGCCAGCGACGAGGTGCTGGTGCCGGAGCCGATGTACCTGACCTACGCTGCCAGCATCCAGGCCTCCGGCGCCCGCCTGGTGAGCATCCCGCAGCCGGCGGAGGGCGACTTCCGCCTCACCGCCGAAGCCCTGGAGGCGGTGCTCACGCTGCGCACCCGGGGCATCGCCCTGGCGACGCCGAACAACCCCACCGGCAACGTCTACACCGCCGAGGAGCTGCAGGCGGTGGCCGAGGTGGCCCGTCGTCATGACCTCTGGGTGATTTCCGACGAGGTGTACGGGCAGCTCACCTACGAGCGCAGCCACCGCAGCATCGCCAGCCTGGAGGGCATGGCGGCGCGCACCGTGGTGCTCAACAGCCTGTCCAAGACCCATGCGATGACCGGCTGGCGGGTGGGCTGGGTGGTGGCGCCGCCGGCGCTGATCGGCCACCTGGACAACCTGATGCTGTGCATGATCTATGGCCTGCCGGGCTTCATCCAGGCCGCTGCGCTGAAGGCCCTGGAGCTGGACGATGCGGTGGTGGGGGACGCCCGCGAGACCTACCGCCGCCGCCGCGACCTGGTGGTGCGGGGGCTCGCCGATGTGCCGCTGCTGCGCTGCAAGGTGCCGGAAGCGGGCATGTTCATGCTGGTGGACGTCCGCGAGACGGGGCTCTCGGGCATGGACTTCGCCTGGCAGCTGTTCCGCGAGACCGGCGTCTCGGTGCTTGATGCCGAAGCCTTCGGCGCCAGTTGTCGGGGCTTCGTGCGGCTCTCGTTCACCGTCTCCGATGCCGAGCTGGAGGAAGCCTGCCGTCGCATCTCCGGCTTTATCCAGCGCCTGCAACGCTCGCGCTGACCCACCGCAATTCCTGACCGAACCAGGCTCACGGTGCCTTCGCGCGCCGGGCCTGGCCACGCCCGAAAATCACAAGGTGCCGCCATGACTGACGCCGACAACTTCTCCTCGACCCATTCGGCCACGGGCCATTTTGCCGACCTGATCCTCGACAACGGCCGCTTCTACACCCAGGACCCGGCGCAGCCCTGGGCCGAGGCGGTGGCCATCGGCGGGGGGCGCCTGCTGGCCGTGGGCAGCCGTACCGCCGTGCAGGCGCTGCGTGGCCCGCAGACCCGCGTACACGACCTCGACGGGGCCTTCTGCATGCCCGGCCTGCACGACATGCACACCCACCCGGACCTGGCCCTGGCGCCGCGCTACAGCGACGACCTCGATGTCGGTATCGAGGACCCGACGCCGGCGCAGCTGGAGGCGGCGATCCGCGCCTATGCCGATGCCCACCCCGGCGAGGGCTGGATCCACGGGCAGTACTGGGTGCGCTACACCTTCCGCGAGGCGGGCCTGGTGCCCGGCCGCGCCTGGCTCGATGCGGTGATGCCGGACCGCCCGGTGGCGCTGCTGGACCGCATGTGGGGCACCATGATGGTCAACTCGAAGGCGCTGCAGCTGGCGGGCATCGACCGCCATACCCCCGACCCGCGCAACGGCTACCTGGAGCGCGACCCGCTGACCGGCGAGCCCACCGGGCTGATGATCGACGGCGCCTACGCGATGATCCACGCCGCCATGCCGCCGACCCCGGTGGCGGTGCTGCGCCGGGCTTACCGCGATGGCGTGCACTTCCAGAGTTCACGCGGGGTCACGGCGAGCAAGTACGTGCACGTCTGCGAACACCGCCTGCAGGCGCTGAAGGCGCTGGACGACGCCGGCGAGCTGACGGTGCGCATCGAGGCGGCGATCAGCTGGCAGGACGATATCTTCCCGGTGCGTCGGCGCTGGGAGCTGCTGGCCGGCGAGCGCCACTACTACCGCAGCGCCCGGCTGAGCGCCAACGCGGTGAAGTTCCACTTCGACGGCACGGTGGAGCCGCGCTCCTCCTTCCTGCTGACGCCCTGGCCGAACGAGTCGGACTGGCGCGGCAAGCTCAACCTCACCCCGGAACACATCACCGACATGCTGGTGGACATGGACCGCCGGGGCATCCGCGTGATCGCCCACTGCACCGGCGATGGCGCGTCCGACGTGTTCCTCGATGCGGTGGCGGAGGCGCGGCGGCGCAACGGCTTCAGCGGGGTGCGCCACCAGTGTGCCCACAGCACGCTGCTGCACCCGGGCAACCTGGCGCGCTTCCAGGCGCTGCAGGTGATCGCCGAGTTCTCCCCGGCGGCCTGGTACCCGACGCCCTTCGCCAGTGGCGCGCGTTCGGGCTATGGCCAGGAGCGGCTGAAGCGCATCTACGACTTCAAAGGGGTGCTGGAGGCCGGCGGCACGGCGGTATTCGGCACCGACTGGCCGGTGGCGTCCATCGATCCCTGGCTGGCGCTGGAGACGATGGTGACCCGGCAGAACCCCTGGAACGACGACCCGGCCTGCTTCGGCGAGCCCATCAGCCTGCCCCAGGCGTTGCGGGTGGCCACCCTGAACGGGGCGCTCGCCATGGGGCTGGAGGCCAGCACCGGCAGCCTGGAAGTGGGCAAGGCGGCGGACCTGATCGTGCTCGACCGCGACCTGTTCGCCCAGCCGGCGCGCAATTACATCCACCGCACCCAGGTGCTGCTGACCTTCGTCGAGGGGCAACTGGTGTACGACCGGGGCGAGGCGCTGGCGGGCCTGGGGCTGCAGGCGGTGTGGCGCGGCGAGCCGCCGGTGATCGAGTCGGGGGCACGCCAGGATGGCTGAGCGCATCGCGGTCACGGTGGTGGCGGGCTTTCTCGGCGCGGGCAAGACCACGCTGCTCAACCGCATGGTGCGGCAGGCCGGGGACAGCCGGCTGGCGG
Source organism: Metapseudomonas otitidis (assembly GCF_011397855.1). NCBI lineage: Bacteria > Pseudomonadati > Pseudomonadota > Gammaproteobacteria > Pseudomonadales > Pseudomonadaceae > Metapseudomonas > Metapseudomonas otitidis. Next base: position 276,029 of record NZ_AP022642.1, read on the forward strand.
TGATCGTCAACGATTTCGGCGCGCTGAACATCGATGCGGCGCTGGTGGCCGAGGTGACCGATGCGGTGTACAGCCTGCAGAACGGCTGCATCTGCTGCACGGTGCAGGAGGACCTGCTGGCGCAGCTGGCCAGCCTGGCGCAGCTTTCGCCGCGCCTGGAGCGCATCGTCATCGAGTGCAGCGGTGTTTCCGACCCGCAGCGCATCGTGCAGACCCTGGGTTATCCGCAGTTGCGTGACCTGCTGCGGCTGGACCTGGTGATCACCCTGGTGGACGCCACGCGGCATCTGGCGCTGGAGGGCGACTACGCACGCCTGGCCCGCGCCCAGGTGGCGGCGGCCGATGTGCTGCTGCTGAACAAGGCGGACCTGGTGGACGAGGCCACCCTGGCCGCCGTGCGGCAGGTCCTGCCGGGGCGGGCGCTGGTGCATGTCGGGGTGCAGGCCGACCTGCCGGAGGCGCTGTGGCTGGAGCCGGCGCAGCGGGCGCCGGGGTTGGTGCCGGTGGCGGGCGTGGCCCACGCCGGGCTGTTCGAGAGCTGGCTGTGGCGCAGCGGCGAGCGCTTCGACGGTGCGCGCCTGCAGGCCTGGCTGGGGCAGGTGCCGGCGGAAATCTTCCGCATCAAGGGCTGCATACGCCTGGCCGGGCGGGAGGAGAGCCTCTGGCTGCAGCAGGTGGGCGGACGCAGCCAGTTCGAGGCGATGCGGGAGCGGGCGGAGGGTTCACAGCTGGTGTTCATCGCCCGGCAGGGGTTTGCCGGGCGTGAAGCCCTGGAGCGCGGTCTGCGCGACTGCCTGGGCTGAATGGCTCAGCGGCCGTCGCGGAAGGCGGTCCAGATCTCGTCGCGGGTGGCGCCGAGCTTCTCGGGCAGGGGTTCCAGGGCGAACAGGCGGCGCTTGGTCTCCTTGTCCGGGTAGAGGCCGGGCTGGTCACGCAGGCTGGGTTCGAGGAACTGGCGCGAGTCGACGTTGCCGTTGGGGTAGAGCGTTTCGCTGGTGATCCGGGCGGCGACCTCGGGCTGCATCAGGAAGTCGATGAAGCGGTGGGCCAGGTCGGCGCGGTTGGCGCTCTTGGGGATGACCAGGTTGTCGATGAACAGCACCGAGCCTTCGTCGGGCACCACGAAGCGGACCGGCTGGCCGGCGGCTGCGGCGTTCAGGGCGTCGCCGACCCAGGCCATGGCGACGCACAGGTGGCCCTTGTTGAGGTCCTCGATGTAGCGCTCGCTGTCGATGTAGCGCAGGTTCGGGCGCAGGCCTGCCAGGACTTCGGCCGAGCGCTTGAGGCGGCTGGGCGCGGTACGGGCGAGGCTGCGGCCCTGGTAGGTCATGAGCACGGAGAGGGCTTCGTCCGGGGCGTCCAGCACGCTCATGCCGCAGCTGGAGAGGCGCTTGCTCTGCGCGGGATCGAAGAGCACGGCCCAGCTGTTGGGCAGCGGGCCGCCGAAGGCTTTCTCGGCCTGCGGGCCGTTCACGGCGAGGCCGACGGCGCCCCACAGGTAGGGCACGGCGTAGCGGTTGTCGGGGTCGACGCCGGCGAGCTTGCTCATCAGCTGCGGGTCGAGGTGCTTGCGGTTGGGCAGGCGGGCGAGGTCCAGCGGCTGCAGCTTGCCGGCGCGGATCAGCTCGGGAAGGTTGTTGTGGGAGGGCACCACCACGTCGGCCGCTTCGCCGCTGTCGATGACCTTGAGCAGCTCTTCGGCGCTGGTGTAGGTGCGGTAGTCGATGCGGATGCCGGTCTGCTGCTCGAAGTCCTTGAGGACCTGGGGCGCGATGTAGTCGTTCCAGTTGTAGACGCGGATGCTCTCGTCGGCGGCGGCAAGGGTCGGCAGCAACGCGAGCAGCAATGGGGCGAGGAAGCGGGGCATGGAGTCCTCCCTGGTGGATGGCGCAGCATTGTGCGGCGGCATGAGGTTCAGCAGGTTGATTCACATCAGCGCCTGGGCCTCTCTAGCTCGGGCCTTTGCGCGTTTTCCACTGCCCATTCCGCACGCAGGGAGGCGGATTGCAGGCAAAAAAACGCCGGCCCTGGGGCCGGCGCTTCTGGACTCGATTACACGGTATGCAGGTACCAGTTGTATTCGAGGTCGGAGATGGAGTGCTCGAACTCCTCCAGCTCGCTTTCCTTGCACGCGACGAAGATGTCGATGTAGTCCGGGCTGATGTACTTGGCCAGGATTTCACTGTCATCCAGTTCGCGCAGGGCGTCGCGCAGATTGTTCGGCAGGCTCTGCTCCAGCTGCTCGTACGAGTTGCCTTCGATGGGCGCACCGGGCTCGATCTTGTTGGTCAGGCCGTGGTGGATGCCGGACAGGATGGCCGCCATCATCAGGTACGGGTTGGCGTCAGCACCGGCTACGCGGTGTTCGATGCGCACTGCGTCGGAACTGCCGGTGGGCACGCGAACGGCCACGGTACGGTTGTCCAGGCCCCAGCTCGGCGCGTTCGGCACGTAGAACTGTGCGCCGAAGCGGCGGTAGGAGTTGACGTTGGGGCAGAGGAAGGCCATCGAGGCGGCCATGGTCTCGAGCACACCGCCGACCGCATGACGAAGGGCGGCGTTCTGCTCGGGATCATCGGCAGCGAAGATGTTCTTGCCGGTCTTCTTGTCGATCAGGGAGATGTGCACGTGCAGACCGTTGCCCGCCTGGCCCGGGTAGGGCTTGGCCATGAAGGTGCTGTCCATTTCATGGTCGTAGGCGATGTTCTTGATCAACCGCTTGAGCAGGACCGCGTAGTCGCACGCCTTGAGGGCGTCGGTTACGTGGTGCAGGTTGACTTCGAACTGGGCAGGGGCGCTTTCCTTGACGATGGCGTCGGCCGGGATGTCCTGGACCTTGGCACCTTCGAGGATGTCCTGCAGGCAGTCGGCGTACTCGTCGAGGTCGTCGATGAGGTAGACCTGGGTGGACTGCGGGCGCTTGCCGGAGATCGGGGAGCGCGGCGGCTGCGGACGGCCGTTCACGTTCTCCTGGTCGATCAGGTAGAACTCCAGCTCGAACGCGGCGCAGATGGTCAGGCCCAGCTCGTCGAACTTCTCCACGACCTGGCGCAGGACTTCACGCGGGTCGGCGAAGAACGGCTCGCCTTCGATTTCGTGCATGGTCATCAGCAGTTGCGCGGTGGGGCGCTTCTGCCAGGGCTCGTCGCACAGGGTGCCGGGGATCGGGTAGCAGATACGGTCCGCATCGCCGATGTCCAGGCCGAGGCCGGTGCTTTCGACGGTGGAGCCGTTGATGTCGAGGGCAAATAAGGAGGCGGGGAGGTTGATACCTTTTTCGTAGACCTTGTGGAGACTGGCGCGTTCGATTCGCTTGCCTCGAACCACACCATTCATATCTGCGATCAGGAGATCGACGAACTGGACCTCAGGATGTTCCTTAAGGAACTCGTTCGCTTCTTGAAGCTGAACGGCACGCGGGGGTACCGACATGATGCAACACCTTTCTTGTTAAAAATATCAATCACGTATTGACTAGGGGTTGAGTCAATCGAAAAGCCCCCTGGATGTCAATAGCGCCCTATTTTGCCCTAAAGCGGGGCTCGATGGCCAATTTTGGGGCGTTTCAGGGCATCTTGGCCCTGCTCGGAGCCATGCCCGGCGCGGCGTCCAGTGGGGTGTGTTCAATTTTTTACAGCCCTATTGTGTAAAAAAATGAACAACGCTAAGCTCGGCCGAAACCCATAACAGCAATAAAACGGGTGCCCCATGTCTCGCCTGCCGTTGATCGGCGTAACCGCTTGCACCAAGCAGATCGGTCCACATCCCTACCATGTTGCAGGTGACAAATATCTTCGGGCGGTAGCCCTTGGGGCTGGCGGTATTCCCCTCATCATTCCGGCGCTGGGCGATATTCTGGACATCGATGCCCTGCTGGAGAGTCTAGACGGACTCCTGTTCACCGGTTCGCCTTCCAACGTAGAACCTCATCTTTATTCCGGCCCGGCCAGCGCGCCCGGCACCCTCCACGACCCTGATCGCGATGCCATCACCCTGCCCCTGCTGCGTGCTGCAGTGGAGCGTGGCGTGCCGGTGCTGGGCATCTGCCGGGGCTTCCAGGAAATGAACGTGGCCTTCGGCGGCTCGTTGCACCAGAAGGTGCATGAGGTCGAGGGCTTCATGGACCACCGCGAGCCTGAAGACCAGCCGCTGGAGGTCCAGTACGCACCGCGCCACCCGGTTTCCGTGCAACCGGGTGGTGTGCTCGCCGGCCTCGGTGTGCCGAGCGAGTTTCTCGTCAATTCCATCCACGGCCAGGGCGTTGAACGTCTGGCGCCCGGCCTTCGAGTTGAAGCGCTGGCGCCCGACGGGTTGGTCGAATCCGTATCGGTCGAAGGCGCCAGGTCCTTCGCACTCGGCGTACAGTGGCACCCCGAGTGGCAGGTTCGCTCCAACCCCGTATATCTCGCCATCTTCCAGGCCTTTGGTGAGGCTTGCAGGGAGAGGGCGGGGCAACGCTGAGCCCGGCTATTCCAGTCGAGGCTCTCAAACCCTGAGGTCTTTATGACTACCAAGCTCGACCAGCTCACCAGCTGGCTGAAAGAACGCAAAATCACCGAAGTTGAATGCTTGATCAGCGACCTTACCGGCATTGCGCGCGGCAAGATCTCGCCGACCAACAAGTTCCTCGACGAGAAGGGCATGCGCCTCCCCGAGAGTGTGCTGCTGCAGACCGTCACCGGCGACTATGTCGAGGACGACATCTATTACGACCTGCTCGACCCGGCGGACATCGACATGTTCTGCCGCCCGGACGAGAAGGCCGTCTACCTGGTGCCCTGGGCCATCGAGCCCACCGCCATGGTCATCCACGACACCTTCGACAAGCAGGGCAACCCCATCGAGCTGTCGCCCCGCAACCTGCTGAAGAAGGTGCTCAAGCTATACGCGGACAAGGGCTGGAAGCCGATCGTCGCGCCGGAGATGGAGTTCTACCTGACCAAGCGCTGCGACGACCCGGACTTCCCGCTGCAGGCCCCGCTGGGCCGCTCCGGCCGTCCTGAAACCGGCCGCCAGTCCTTCTCCATCGATGCCGCGAACGAGTTCGACCCGCTGTTCGAGGACATGTACGACTGGTGCGAGACGCAGGACCTGGACCTGGACACCCTCATCCATGAGGAAGGCCCGGCGCAGATGGAGATCAACTTCCGTCACGGCGATGCCCTGGACCTGGCCGACCAGATCCTGGTGTTCAAGCGCACCATGCGCGAGGCCGCTCTCAAGCACAACGTGGCCGCCACCTTCATGGCCAAGCCGATCACCGACGAGCCGGGCAGCGCCATGCACCTGCACCAGAGCGTGATCGACATCAAGACGGGCAAGAACGTCTTCTCCAACGATGACGGTTCGATGAGCGACCTGTTCCTCCAGCACATCGGGGGCCTGCAGAAGTACATCCCCGAATTGCTGCCGCTGTTCGCCCCGAACGTGAACTCCTTCCGTCGTTTCCTGCCCGATACCTCGGCGCCGGTGAACGTGGAATGGGGCGAGGAGAACCGCACCGTGGGCCTGCGCGTGCCGGATGCCAACCCGCAGAACCGCCGCGTGGAGAACCGCCTGGCCGGCGCCGACGCCAACCCCTACCTGGCCATCGCCGCCAGCCTGCTGTGCGGGTACATGGGGATGGTGGAAGGCGTGAAGCCGAGTGCGCCGGTGAAGGGTCGTGGCTACGAGCGCCGCAACCTGCGCCTGCCGCTGACCATCGAGGCAGCACTGGAACGGATGGAATCCTGCCGGGAGATCGAGAAGTACCTGGGCAGCAAGTTCATCAAGGCCTACGTGGCCGTGAAACGTGCCGAGCACGAAAACTTCAAACGGGTGATCAGCTCCTGGGAACGTGAGTTCCTGCTGCTCTCCGTCTGATCAGGAACCGGCACGCCGGCCGTGAAGGCCGGCGTCGCCGAAGAGTGTTTAACGAGGTATGGAAATGAACAGCCAAGTGACCAATCCAAGGACCCTTGAGTGGCAGGCCCTCAGCCGTGACCACCACCTGCCGCCCTTCACCGACTACAAGGCGCTGAATGCCAAGGGTGCACGCATCATCACCAAGGCCGAAGGTGTCTACGTCTGGGACAGTGAAGGCAACAAGATCCTGGACGGGATGGCCGGCCTGTGGTGCGTGAACGTCGGCTATGGTCGCGAGGAGCTGGTGCAGGCCGCGGCCAACCAGATGCGCGAACTGCCCTTCTACAACCTGTTCTTCCAGACCGCCCACCCGCCGGCCATCGAACTGGCCAAGGCCATTTCCGAGCTGGCGCCGGAAGGCATGAACCACGTGTTCTTCACCGGCTCCGGCTCCGAGGCCAACGACACCGTGCTGCGCATGGTCCGCCACTACTGGGCGACCAAGGGCCAGCCGAAGAAGAAAGTGGTGATCGGCCGCTGGAACGGCTACCACGGCTCCACCGTCGCCGGCGTCAGCCTCGGCGGCATGAAGGCCCTGCATGGTCAGGGCGACCTGCCGATCCCCGGCATCGTTCACATTCCCCAGCCCTACTGGTACGGCGAGGGCGGCGACATGGCCCCGGCCGAGTTCGGCGTCTGGGCGGCCGAGCAGCTGGAGAAGAAGATTCTCGAAGTCGGCGAGGAGAACGTCGCCGCCTTCATCGCCGAGCCCATCCAGGGCGCCGGTGGCGTCATCGTCCCGCCGGAAACCTACTGGCCGAAGATCCGCGAGATCCTCGCCAAGTACGACATCCTGTTCATCGCCGACGAAGTGATCTGCGGCTTCGGCCGTACCGGCGAATGGTTCGGCAGCCAGTACTACGGCAACGCCCCGGACCTGATGCCGATCGCCAAGGGCCTGACCTCCGGCTACATCCCCATGGGCGGCGTCATCGTCCGTGACGAGATCGTCGAGGTCCTCAACCAGGGCGGCGAGTTCTATCACGGCTTTACCTACTCCGGTCACCCGGTGGCCGCCGCCGTGGCCCTGGAGAACATCCGCATCCTGCGTGACGAGAAGATCGTCGAGAAGGTGAAGGCGGAAACGGCACCATATTTGCAGCAACGCTGGCAGGAGCTGGCTGACCATCCCCTGGTCGGTGAAGCGCGTGGAGTGGGCATGGTTGGCGCACTCGAGCTGGTCAAGAACAAGAAGACCCGCGAACGCTTCAACGACCTGGGCGTGGGCATGCAGTGCCGCGAGCACTGCTTCCGCAATGGCCTGATCATGCGGGCGGTGGGCGATACGATGATCATTTCGCCCCCCCTGGTGATCACCAAGGACGAGATCGACGAACTGGTGACCAAGGCTCGCAAGTGCCTTGACCTCACCGCGAGTGCAGTTCTGGGTTGAGCAAATGGGCGAGTTTGCAAACAATCGCTACCGCGAGCTGTTGTAAGCACCGCCCCCCACCCTAGACTGTGCCAGTGCGTTGGCCAGGCTCACCGGGCGGTGGCGTATTCGGTTACGACGCCGCTCGGACACTTAAACAACAAACGGAGCTACCCGCATGTTCAAAACCTTCGGCAAGACCCTGCTCGCCGTGACGCTGGCTGGCGCTGTGGCCGGCGTGGCCCAGGCAGAAGAAAAGGTGTTGCACGTCTACAACTGGTCTGACTACATCGCCCCGGACACCGTGGAGAAGTTCACCAAGGAAACCGGGATCAAGGTGGTCTACGACGTCTTCGACTCCAACGAGACCCTCGAAGCCAAGCTCCTGGCCGGCAAGTCCGGTTATGACATCGTGGTGCCCTCCAACAACTTCCTGGCCAAGCAGATCAAGGCCAAGGTCTACCAGCCGCTGGACAAGTCCAAGCTGCCGAACTGGAAGAACCTGGACCCGAACCTGCTGAAGACCGTCGAAGTGTCCGACCCGGGCAACCAGTACGCCTTCCCCTACATGTGGGGCTCCATCGGCATCGGCTACAACCCGGAGAAGGTCAAGGCCGTCCTGGGTGACAATGCCCCGGTGAACTCCTGGGACCTGCTGTTCAAGCCCGAGAACATCGAGAAGCTGAAATCCTGCGGCGTCTCCTTCCTCGACTCGCCGACCGAGATCCTCCCCATCGCCCTGCACTACCTGGGCTACAAGCCCACCAGCCAGGACCCGAAGGAGCTGAAGGAAGCCGAGGCCCTGTTCCTCAAGATCCGTCCCTACATCACCTACTTCCACTCCTCCAAGTACATCTCCGACCTGGCCAACGGCAACCTGTGCGTGGCAGTCGGCTACTCGGGTGACGTGTACCAGGCCAAGTCCCGCGCCGAAGAGGCCAAGGGTGGCGTGAAGGTCGCCTACAACATTCCGAAGGAAGGCGCCGGCACCTTCTTCGACATGGTCGCCATCCCCGCCGATGCCGCCAACCCCGACGCCGCCTACGCCTTCATGAACTTCATCATGAAGCCGGAGATCATGGCCGAGATCACCAACGTCGTTCAGTTCCCGAACGGCAACGCCGCCGCGACCCCGCTGGTGGATGAGGCGATCCGTACCGACCCGGGCATCTACCCGAGCCAGGAAACCATGGCCAAGCTCTACGCCTTCCCGGACCTGCCGGCCAAGGTGCAGCGCGTGATGACCCGTACCTGGACCACCATCAAGTCGGGCAAGTAAGCCGTCGTACCCCGTCCCCTGGTTGAACCGGGGGACGGTCATCCCCGAGAGGATCGCTCATGCGAAAACGTCCCTGGCTGTACGGGTTGCTGGCCAGCGCCCTCCTCATGTCCGCCGTCAGCGCGGAAGAGCGGGTGGTGCGCGTCTACAACTGGTCGGACTACATCGCCCCCGGCACCCTGGAGAACTTCCAGAAGGAGACCGGCATCCGGGTGGTCTACGACGTCTTCGACTCCAACGAAACCCTCGACGGCAAGCTCGCCACTGGCCATTCCGGCTACGACGTGGTGGTGCCCACCAACCACTTCCTGGCCAAGCAGGTGCGGGCCGGTACCTACCAGAAGCTGGACAAGTCCAAGCTGCCCAACCTCGCCCATCTCGATCCCGCCGTGCTGGAACGCCTGGCCAGTGGTGATCCGGGCAACGAATACTCCGTCCCCTACCTGTGGGGGACCAACGGCATCGGCCTCAACGTCGACAAGGTCCGCGCCATCCTCGGCAACGACACGGCCCTGGATTCCTGGTCGCTGCTCTTCGATCCTGCCGTGGTGAAGAAGCTGCACGCCTGCGGCGTCGCCCTGCTGGACACCGGCGACGAAGTCATCCCGCAGATGATCAACTACCTGGGCATGTCGCCCCACAGCCACGAGCGGGCCGACTTCGACAAGGCCACCGCCGCGTTGCTCCAGGTCCGCCCCTCGGTCACCTATTTCCACTCCTCCAAGTCCATCGCCGACCTGGCCAACGGCGACATCTGCATCGCCTTCGGTTATTCCGGCGACATGCTCCAGGCCGCCACCCGCGCCCGGGAAGCCGGGCGCCAGGACGAGATCCGCTACGTGATCCCCAGGGAAGGCACCGCCATGTGGGCGGACATGCTGGCCATCCCCCGCGACGCCCAGCATGTCGAGGAGGCCCATGCCTTCATCAACTACCTGATGCGGCCCGACGTGATCGCCAGCATCAGCAACTACGTGTCCTATGCCAATGCCAACAAGGACGCGACGCCGCTGGTGGATGCCAGCGTGCGCGACAACCCCGGCGTGTACCCTGCGCCGGACGTGATGGCCAAGCTTTACGTGGCCCGGGAACGCCCCCGCGAAGTGCAGCGTTGGCTGACCCGTGACTGGACCCGGATAAAGAGCGGGCGCTGAACCCCGAACCCAATGACTGCCGCCCTGCCTGCGTGCGGGCGGCCCGGCGCAAACAAGAGGACTGAAGTGTGCGAGTTTCCTTCGGCAAAACCCTGATCACCGCTGCCGTCCTGACCCTGGCCAGCCAGGCCCAGGCAGAGCAGACGGTGCACATCTACAACTGGTCCGACTACATCGGCGAGACCACCCTGGCCGATTTCCAGAAGGAAACCGGTATCCGCCCGGTCTACGACGTCTTCGACTCCAACGAGACCCTCGAGGGCAAGCTGCTGGCTGGGCGAACCGGCTATGACGTGGTCGTCCCCTCGAACCACTTCCTCGGCAAGCAGATCAAGGCCGGCGCCTTCCAGAAGCTCGACCGCGCCCAGCTGAAGAACTGGGACAACCTCGACCCCGCGCTGCTCAAGCGCCTGGAGGCCAACGACGCCGGCAACCAGTACGCCGTTCCCTACCTGTGGGGCACCAACGGCATCGGCTACAACGAAGAGAAGGTCAAGGCGGCGCTGGGCGTCGACAAGATCGACTCCTGGTCCGTGCTCTTCGAGCCCGAGAACATCAAGAAGCTCAGCAGCTGCGGCGTCGCCTTCCTCGACTCGGCCGACGAGATGCTGCCGGCCGTGCTCAACTACCTGGGCCTGGACCCCAACAGCAAGAACCCTGCCGACTACAAGAAGGCCGAGGCCAAGCTGATGGCGGTGCGCCCCTACGTCACCTACTTCCATTCCTCCAAGTACATCGGCGACCTGGCCAACGGCGACATCTGCGTGGCCGCCGGCTTCTCCGGTGATATCTTCCAGGCCGCTGCGCGCGCCGAGGAAGCCGGCAAGGGCGTGAAGATCGCCTACGCCATCCCGAAGGAAGGTGCCAACCTCTGGTTCGACATGATCGCCATCCCGGCCGACGCCACCAACGTCAAGGAGGCCCACGCCTTCATCGACTACCTGCTGCGTCCCGAGGTGATCGCCCAGGTCAGTGACAGCGTCGGCTATGCAAACCCCAACACCAAGGCCGGCGAGTTCATGAAGCAGGAAGTACGGACCGATGAGTCCGTCTATCCGCCACAAGCGGTCCTGGACAAGCTCTACGTATCGGCAGAGCTGCCGCCCAAGGTCCAGCGGCTGATGACCCGCACCTGGACCAAGGTGAAATCGGGCAAGTGATAACAGGGGCGCCGCGCGGCAGGGAGCGTGCGGTGCCTACACAAGCGGGCGCAGGGCGAACCAGGATGAATGGCTCGCGCCTTTCAGGCAGTACTGAACGCGACCGGCCATAATGGCCGGCTAAGCAAGAATCTGGGAGTGTGTGGTAATGGCTATAGCCTCCGGCGCCTACAAGAAAGCCCTCGAGGGCGGCCAGCAACCCAAAGAGGTGCTGGTCAAGATCGACCGGGTAACCAAACAGTTCGACGAGACCCTCGCGGTCGACGACGTCTCGCTGACCATCAACAAGGGCGAGATCTTCGCCCTCCTGGGGGGCTCGGGCTCGGGCAAGTCGACCCTGTTGCGGATGCTCGCCGGTTTCGAACGCCCGACCGAAGGGCGCATCTACCTGGACGGTGTCGACATCACCGACATGCCGCCCTACGAGCGCCCCATCAACATGATGTTCCAGTCCTATGCGCTCTTCCCGCATATGACTGTCGCGCAGAACATCGCCTTCGGACTCAAACAAGATCGCCTGCCCGCGGCCGAGATCGAAGAGCGGGTCAACGAGATGCTCAAGCTCGTGCAGATGACCCAGTACGCCAAGCGCAAGCCGCACCAGCTGTCCGGCGGCCAGCGCCAGCGCGTGGCCCTGGCCCGCTCCCTGGCCAAGCGACCCAAGCTGCTGCTGCTCGACGAGCCCATGGGCGCCCTGGACAAGAAGCTGCGTTCGCAGATGCAGCTGGAACTGGTGGAGATCATCGAGCGCGTGGGCGTGACCTGCGTGATGGTGACCCACGACCAGGAAGAGGCCATGACCATGGCCCAGCGCATCGCCATCATGCACCTGGGCTGCATCGAGCAGATCGGCAGCCCGGTGGACATCTACGAGACCCCCATCAGCCGCCTGGTGTGCGAGTTCATCGGCAACGTCAACCTGTTCGACGGCGAAGTGGTGGATGACGCCGAAGACCATGCCCTGATCGCCTGCGCCGAACTGGAGCGCCCGATCTACGTCGGCCACGGCGTGACCACCTCCGTGCAGGACAAGCGCATCACCTACGCTCTGCGCCCCGAGAAGCTGCTGGTCACCACCGAGCAGCCCACCTGCGAGTACAACTGGTCCCGCGGCAAGATCCACGACATCGCCTACCTCGGCGGCCACTCGGTGTTCTACGTGCAGCTGCCCGGCGGCTCCATCGTCCAGTCGTTCGTCGCCAACGCCGAACGTCGCGGTGCCCGGCCGACTTGGGAAGATGAAGTCTTCGTATGGTGGGAGGACGACAGCGGGGTGGTGCTGCGGTCATGAAAATATCCAGCATAAAGAAGCGCCTGCCCACGGGCCGGCATGCGGTGATCGGGGTCCCGTTCCTCTGGTTGTTCCTGTTCTTCCTGCTGCCCTTCGCCATCGTGCTGAAGATCAGCTTCGCGGAAGCGGACGTGGCCATCCCCCCGTACACCGAGATCTACACCTGGGTCGACAACCAGCTGCAGATCGCCCTCAACCTCGGCAACTACCTGATGCTGAACGAGGACGAACTCTACCTGGCGGCCTACCTGGGCTCGCTGAAGGTCGCCTTCTTCAGCACCCTGCTCTGCCTGCTGATCGGCTACCCGATGGCCTACGCCATCGCCCGCGCCAGCAAGGAGTCGCAGACCGTGCTGCTGCTGCTGATCATGATGCCGACCTGGACCGCGATCCTGATCCGCGTCTACGCGTGGATGGGCATCCTCAGCAACAACGGCCTGCTCAACGGCTTCCTCATGACCATCGGGGTCATCAGCGAGCCGCTGCAGATCCTCAACACCAACCTCGCGGTGTACATCGGCGTGGTCTATTCGTACCTGCCGTTCATGGTGCTGCCGCTGTACGCCAACCTGGTCAAGCACGACCTCAGCCTGCTGGAAGCCGCCTCCGACCTCGGTTCGAGCAACTTCAACAGCTTCTGGAAGATCACTGTGCCGCTGTCCAAGAACGGCATCATCGCCGGCTCCATGCTGGTGTTCATCCCGGTGGTGGGCGAGTTCGTGATCCCCGAGCTGCTCGGCGGACCGGAGACGCTGATGATCGGCAAGGTGTTGTGGCAGGAGTTCTTCAACAACCGCGACTGGCCGGTGGCATCCGCCCTGGCGGTGGTGATGCTGGCGATCCTGATCGTCCCGATCATCCTGTTCAACCGTAACCAGGCCAAGGAACTGGAGGGCAAGGTATGAAGCGCTTCAGTTTCTCCAACCTGATGCTGTGGGTGGGTCTGCTGTTCATCTACCTGCCGATGGTCATCCTGGTCATCTACTCCTTCAACGCCTCCAAGCTGGTGACGGTGTGGGGCGGCTGGTCGATCAAGTGGTACGTCGGCCTGCTGGACAACACCCAGTTGATGACCTCGGTGATGCGCTCCCTGGAGATCGCCTTCTACACCGCCATCTCCGCCGTGGCCCTGGGCACCCTGGCGGCCTTCGTGCTGACCCGCATCCCGCGCTTCCGTGGCCGCACGCTGTTCGGCGGCATGGTCACCGCGCCGCTGGTCATGCCCGAGGTGATCACCGGTCTGTCCCTGCTGCTGCTCTTCGTGGCCATGGCCCAGCTCATCGGCTGGCCCCAGGAGCGCGGGCTGGTGACCATCTGGATCGCCCACACCACCTTCTGCTCGGCCTACGTGGCCATCGTGGTGTCGGCGCGCCTGCGGGAGCTGGACCTGTCCATCGAGGAAGCGGCCATGGACCTGGGCGCGCGCCCGTGGAAGGTGTTCCTGCTGATCACCATCCCCATGATCGCGCCGTCCCTGGCGGCGGGCGGGATGATGTCCTTCGCCCTGTCCCTGGACGACCTGGTACTGGCGAGCTTCGTCTCCGGCCCCGGCTCCACCACCCTGCCGATGGAGGTCTTCTCCGCCGTGCGCCTGGGCGTGAAGCCGGAGATCAACGCCGTCGCCAGCCTGATCCTGCTGAGCGTGTCGTTGTTCACCTTCCTGGCCTGGTACTTCAGCCGCAAGGCCGAAGAGCGCCGCAAGCGCGCCATCCAGGAGGCCATGGAAGCCATGGCCCTGGAAGCCGCTTCCAGCAACAAGCGCAGCGCCCAGCCGGCTTCGGCCTGATCGCCGCGTGAAACGAGAAAGGCCACCTTCGGGTGGCCTTTTTCGTGGGCGTGTCCTGGCGTGGAGCTGTACAGGCCGGCCGTACCCTGTGCGTGGGCGAAGCAAGCGGGCCTGACGTACCACGAGCACGCCGTAGCAACGACAACGCCCCCGGCCCGCTGGGGCCGGGGGCGTGTTCGGGTCACTGGGCGCGTGGCACCAGCTTCAGCGTGTCGCGGGTATTGGCCTGCACGTCCTCGTCGCTCATGTGCATCGGCACGTACCGGCCCTCGATGTAGCGCTCGGCCTGGTCCGCGTAGTGACGGTCGAACGGCACGCCACTCTGTCCCACCGGGTTGATGCCGAGCCCGTGGGCCGGGTCGGCGAGGTCGATCAGGCGGCGGGTGGACGGCCCGTAGACCACCTCCCACGGCGCCGGGCCGACCCGGTTGGCCAGGTTGTTGGGCATCTCGTGGGCGCCCGGTGCCGCGAAGGGGCCGACGTTGAACAGACGATCCAGCGGCTTCTGCTGACCCAGCGGGTGGCCGTGGGTGAGGGTGTGGGCCCGGCCCCAGGTCCAGTTCGCGCGGTCGGCGCCGAAGGTCTTCTCCAGGTGCGCCAGGCTGGCCTGCCAGGCGGCCTTGACCACATCCGCCCGGCTCTCCCGGGCCTCGGTGCCGCGCACGTCCCACCAGGGCGACTGGGCGTCGGCGGCCAGGCGCGGCAGGGCCACGTCCAGCACGCGGGTCGACAGCAGGTTGTCGAAGAAGGCATCGCCCAGTTCGTCGTGGAAGGCGCCCTTGGCCAGTTCGTAGATCAACTGCTCGAACAGCGTGGCGGCGGTGGACTCCAGCGGGTGATCGCCCTTCCAGGCGGCCAGTTGCTCCACCAGTGCGCGCTCGTCGTCGTTGCCGGCGGCGGCCCGCAGGTCGTCCAGCAGCGGTGCCAGCAGGCGCGGGCCGTAGCCGGTGGCGGTGTCCAGCTGCAAGGCCTGGCTGTTGTTCAGATCCCACTTCACGCTGGCGTCGGCCAGGCGGCTGTCCAGGCGCTGGCCGCGGTCCGGCAGGTTGTAGTAGCCGGGGATGGCCACGCCGGTAGGCGATTGCGGCTGGTAGTTGGCCGAGACGATGTAGCCGCGCGCCGGGTTCTCCTCATGGGGGTTGGCGCTGAAGGGCAGGAAGCCCGGCTTGTCCGCCTCGCCCTGGCTGCCGTCGAGGATGAAGTACGGGTTCACCCCGGCCGGGCGGTTCGGCAGGCGTGCGGCGGCCCACCAGCCGATGTCACCGTCGGCATTGGCCCAGACCACGTTGAGGCCGGGGGCGTGGATCTTCTCCGCCGCCGCTCGGGCCTTGTCCAGGGTGTCGGCGCGGTTGAGCTGGTAGAAGGCGTCCAGCACCGGGTTCTCGGTTTCCAGGAAGGCCCACCACATGGCGATCGGGGTCTTGCCGGCGGTGGCGCCCAGGGCGTCGTTGACGATGGGGCCGTGGGGTGAGCGGCGCAGGGTGAGGGTGATGGGGTCGGCGCCCTTCACCTTCAGCACTTCCTCGCGCTGGGTCATGTCCACCCACTGGCCCTGGTACCAGACCTGGTTGGGGTTGTCCGGGTTGACCTTCTCCGCCACCAGGTCCAGGTCATCGTTCTGGAACATGGTCAGGCTCCAGGCGAAGCGGGCGGTGTGCCCCAGCGACGCGGTGGGGTTGAGCGCCTGCAGGTGGCCGTAGAGGTCGAAGCCCGGGTAGCTCATCTGCGCCTCGTACCACACGGCCGGCACGGCGAAGCGGATGTGCGGGTCGCCGGCCAGCAGTGGCTTGCCACTGGCGGTGCGGCTGCCGGAAACCGCCCAGGCGTTGCTGCCCTCGAACTGCGGCAGGCCGGCTTCCACCAGCGCCTGGTGGCTGACCCGGGCGAGGCTGTTGAGGGCCTTCCAGTCGGCAGCCGCCAGCTTCTGGCCCACCACCCCTTCGGGGTGCCAGTCCAGGTCGAAGGCGCGCAGGTAGTCCGCGCCCAGCTCGTCGCGGATGTAGGTCAGCACCGGCTCGGTGCGGAAGGCTGCGGCAAAGCTGTAGGCCATGTAGCCGGCTACGGCGAAGGTGTCCTCGACGGTGAACGGCTGCTTCTGGATACCCAGCAGGTCGAACTCGACCGGGGCCGGACGGCTGGCCTGGTACTGGTTGATACCGTCCAGGTAGGCCTCCAGCGCCTTGGCCGACGGGCTGTTGCGGTCCATCCGGCGCACGTATTCCTGGGCGTGGTGGCGCAGTTCGAGGGTGCGGAACAGGCGGTCGGTCTCCACCAGGCGCGGGCCCAGCACTTCGGCCAGCTCGCCCTTGGCCAGGCGGCGCAGCATCTCCATCTGGAACAGGCGGTCCTGGGCGTGGACGAAGCCCAGCGCGCGGTACATGTCGGCTTCGTTCTCGGCGCGGATGTGCGGCACGCCGCGTTCGTCGTAGCGGACGCTCACCGGGGCCTGGAGGTTGCTCAGGGCCAGTTCGCCATCGCGCACCGGCTTCTTGCTCTGGGTGTACCAGGTGGCGCCGGCAGCGGCGGCGGCCACCACCACGGCAAGGACGGTCAGGGTACGTTTCATGGGCGGATTCTCCTTGTTGTAGTGGGCGCCATTCTGCGCAGCGGCCGCTGCGCTGGCATTGACCAGATGCTGCGAAGCGCAGAGCATTTGGTCACTCCGGAGGTGCCATGGATTTCTCGCCGTTCCCCCGCCCTGCCCTGACCCATTCCTCAACCCTGCGCCGCCTGCTCTACGAAGCATTGGCCGAGCTCGGCCTGGACCCCACCGACACCTACCGCCGGGTGTTCGGCCTGGCGCCGTCCGTGCCCTGGCTGGACGGCCGCGAGGACCACGACAGCGCCCCGCGCTTCTGGCTGGCCATGGCCGGCATGACCGGTGACGACGACATCGGCCTGCACCTGGGCGAGGTCATGCGCCCCCGGCCGATGGACGTGATGGGCTACCTGCTGCAGGCCGCCCGCGACCTGCGCCAGGGGCTGGAGGCCTTCGTGCGCTACCAGCACGTCGCCTCCGGCGGCTTCGCCGCGCGTCTGGAGGAGCACAGCGAAGTGGCCCGGTTGGTCATCGACCTGCACTACGTCGGGGTGGGGCACCTGCGCCAGCAGGTGGAGTGCGTCGCCCTGCTGCTGAGCCGCATGCTCGGCGCGGTGCTGGGGGAGCCGCTGCCGCTGCTGGGTGTGTGCTTCCGCCACCCCGCGCCGCGGCGCCTGGCTGAGCACCGTCGGCTGTTCGGGGTGGAACCGCTGTTCGCCCAGCCCCACGATGCGTTGCTGTTGCCCCGGTCGCTGCTGGCCCGCCCCCTGGGCAGCGCCAGCCCGAGGGTGTTCGAGGTACTGGAGCGGGAGGCCGAGCGGCAACTGGCGGAGCTGGTGGAGAACCAGCTGCAGGAGCGGGTGCGCTATTGGCTGGCCCTGCGCCTGGAGCGTGGTGACTGCACCCTGGCTGCCTGCGCCCAGGCCCTGGGCATGACCCGCAGTGCCCTGCAGCGCAGCCTGGCCGAACAGGGCACGGGCTTTCGCGCCCTGCATGACGAGGTGCGGCGCATGCGTGCCCGTGAGCTGCTCGACGCCGGCCACGGCGTGCGCGAGGTGGCCCGGGCCTGCGGCTTCGCCGAGCTGTCGCCGTTCTACCGGGCCTTCCAGCGCTGGGAGGGGCATACGCCGGGCACCCGGCACCTGTCGGTCGCATCGGCTGGTCTATGCTCGGAATGACACCGCGTCCTCAAGGGCCATCGCGGTGGCGGCAGGGAAGGCGACCGTAGTGACAGGGGCGTCGGTCAGACCTGGATGAGGGCGGTGCAATGCTCAGATGTGTGGCAATGCTGTGGCTGCTGGCCGGGGGTGCAGGCGCCTGGGCGGCGGAGCCGGTGAAGATCTGCCTCGGTGGCGGCAACGAGTGGCCACCCTTCACCTATTGGGAGCGCCATGACGGCAAGCCCGATCAATCGCGGCTCACCGGTTCGGCCGCGACCCTGGTGCTTACTGCACTGAAGCACCTCGGATACGACTACGACGTGAGCTACCTGCCCTGGGCGCGCGTGCAGCAGGAACTGGCGGACTACGCCTCCCGCCAGAACTGCGAGGTGACCTGGGACGCCAGCTACACCCCCGAGCGAGCGGCGTTCGCCCACTACAGCGAGCCGCTCTACCACACCCGCCTCGGGCTGTTCTATTCCGCCACCCGCTTTCCCACGCCGCCGGACATCAAGGCGCCGGGTGCCCTGGCCAGCCAGCGGCTGTGCGGCGTGATCGGCTACAACTACGACCCCTACGGCATCACCGATGAGCCCCAGCGGGTGGCCAGTGTGCAGCAGGCTTTGGACCTGGTGACGCGCCAGCGCTGCGACCTGTTCCCCAGCGAAATCGAACCGCTCTACGGCGGCATCGAACTCGGTGCCTACCGGGCCGACGGGACCCTGCGCTACCTCGTGCTGCCGTCGCGCAAGGCCTTCTACCTGCTGGTGGCACGCAGTTCGCCCCGGGGTGAGGCGCTGGTGAAGGCGCTGAATGGGGAGCTGCGTGCGATGAACGCCAGTGGTGAAACGGAGGCCATCTTCCAGCGCTTCCGCCCGGCCGGGCTGGATCAGCCGCCGGCCGGCGCCCATTCGCAGTAGCAACCAACCGCCAGGGTGTGGGTCGCTTCCACGGCTCGGCCGGCGAGCAGCGCCTCGATGATGGGTTCGATGAAGCTGTTGGCCGAGTTGCACACCGCCCCCTCGCTGTAGGGGCCGAAGTAGGCCAGCTTGCCGTCGCGGTCCCAGATGCCCACGGCAGGCGTGGCGGGAATGGCCTCGGCCCCCGGCAGTCCGGCCAGCAGCTGCATGCGCTGCAGGTTCTGCGGCAGGTGCCCCTGGCTGCCGGGTTTCTGCACCGCATAGAAGGTCACGCCCTGGTCGGCGAAGCGTTCGATCAGCTCCCCCAGGTGCTGCTGGTTGCCGACGTTGCACGGGCAGGCGGGGTCGAAGAAATGCACCAGGCGGATCGGCCCCGGCCCGGCGAGGGAGGCCGGCAGGTGCAGTGCATCGCCGGAGAACAGCGCCGTGCGCTCGTCGAAGGGGCGGATGTAGCGCCCCTCGTACCAGCGGTAGGCCAGGCCCAGGGCAATGACGACGGCCAGGGCCAGCAGGCCGAGGAGCAGGGACTTGAGGGGAAATGAACGCATGGGAGCCGACCTTGTGCGGGGCGCATAGCTTGCCATGGCCGGCCGTGCAGCTGAATATCGGCAGCCACTGCCGCCCCGAGAAGCGGCGAGCCCGACTGCCCTGCCGCCTGGAAGCCCCGATGTCCGACGCTCCGCAACCCGAACAACTGCGCCCGCTGTTGCGCCCGCTGGCCGCCGACGCCCCAGACCTGGAGCTGGCTGCGACCTACCGTCGCTACTACGGGCTGGACCTGGCGATGCGCAAGCCGGCGCCCCATGTGCGCCTCGGCAGCCTGGACGTGGGCGGCTACCGCATTGCCACCCAAGCCTGGTGGCCGGCACAGCCCCGCGCCACCCTGGTGATGCTGCACGGCTATTACGACCACATGGGGCTTTACCGCCACCTGGTGGACTGGGCGCTGGAGATGGGCTTTGCGGTGATCGCCTGCGACCTGCCCGGGCACGGCCTGTCCAGTGGCGAGCGGGCCAGCATCGGCGATTTCGCCGAGTACCAGGCGGTGCTGGTGGCGCTGCTGGGCGAGGCCGGGCGGCTGGGGTTGCCGCAGCCCTGGCACCTGGCCGGGCAGAGCACGGGCGGGGCCATCCTGCTGGATTTCCTGCTCACCGGCTCGCCGCCGCCCGGGCTGGGCCGCACCCTGTTGTTCGCCCCGCTGGTGCGCCCGCGTGCCTGGGGCTGGTCGCGTTTCAGCTACCTGATGCTGCGCCCGTTCGTGGAGTCCATCCCTCGGCGCTTCAGCGTCAACTCCAGTGATGCCGAGTTCATCGACTTCGTCCACAACCGCGACCCGCTGCAGCCGCGCAGCCTGCCCACCGCCTGGGTTGGTGCCCTGTCGCGCTGGGTGCCGCGCATCGAGGCTGCCCAGCGCAGCCCGCACCGGCCGCTGGTGATCCAGGGCGATGGCGACATGACGGTGGACTGGCGGCACAACCTGCAGGTGCTGCAGGCCAAGTTCGATGCGCCCGAGGTGCTGATGCTGCCCGGCGCCGGGCATCACCTGGTGAACGAGTCGGCGGCCTACCGCGAGCGCTACTTCGAATTCCTCAGGCAGCGCCTGGCGTGAGTGGGCGGGCCTCGCCTCAGGGGGCGAGGCTGGAGGCGTCCTGCCCCACCGCCAGGCTGGCGCGCACGGCGGCCAGGGCGGCCTGGTAATAGGCGCGGCCTTCGCGGGATTCGGCGAAGGTGACGAACTCTTCCATTTCCGGGTCCGACAGCCCGCGATAGACGTACAGCAGGGTGTTGTCCAGGTCGTTGCCGATCTGCTCCATCAGGCGCTGGCGCTGGCCGTCGAGCATGCCCTGGGCCTGGCCGCCGCCCAGCAAGCCGGGGAGCATCTGGCTCAGGCTGTCGGCGGCGACGCCGGCCAGGGCGAGGCTGACCTCGGCACCCGCCTCCCGCGCCGGCAGGGCCTGGGCCAGGTGGCGCACCTGCAACTGGCGGGTGGCGCTGGCTTCCATGCGCGGCAGGCCGTTGGCGTTCTTGGCGAGCTGGTCACGGCGGGTGGCCAGAACCTCGGCGGCGGTGATCTTGCGCCCCAGCGGCGACTGGAAGAAGGCCAGGGCCGGGCGTGGATCGTTCAGGTTGGCTCGCAGTGCGGCGAGGGCGCGCTGGTCCATGGCCTGGCCTTGGAAGCGGCGGTTGCTGTTGTCCACCAGCGCCTGGTAGACGGCCGGCGGCAGGCTCTTCTGGTAACGCTGCTGCGCGGCGCTCAGTGCGTCGGTGAAATGCGCCCGCTGTTCCGGCCAGCCCGCCGCCTGGTAAAGGCTGGCGTGGTCGTCGGCCAACGCCGGCAGACCGAGTAGCAGGAATGTGACAGCGAGAAGCAGGCGCATGGGATCTCCTGGGGGGAAACGAGAGCCGGTGTTGTTCTAGGACCCGGAGGGGCGGGCTCGGTTCGGCCGGGGTGCCGACGATTCACGGGGGTGGTGCGGCGCGGGCTATTTTCCGGGGGCTGGGGGTGCTTGTCGAGGCATGCCGGGGCCCTGCGCATGAAATTCGTTCTAGGCTATGAACGCCAGGCCTGGCGGGCGGTTGCAGGGGCGGTGAAGCGTGCTTGCAGGAGGCTTTCGTCGGGCGTGAAAGATTTTTCCATCCGCCCTGTAGGCGGCGTTATAGCGCCCATTTAGAATGCCCCGACCATGCCGACCCCCCCCTTCGAATTTTCCCCGGACACGCTTGCCGATGGCCTTGCCCGCCAAGGCTGGTGCCTGCTCGCCAGCGCATTGGACAACGACTTCGTGGCGGCGCTGGCCGGCGAATGCAGGGCGCGTGCTGCGGCTGGGGTGCTGAGCCAGGCCGGCATCGGTCGTGGCGATGCGCTGCAGGTCCGCGAGGGCATCCGCGGCGACAGCATCGATTGGCTGGAGCCGGGGCAGGCCGAGGTTTCCGATCGCTACCTGGCGCTGATGGACGAGCTGCGGCTGGTGCTCAACCGCGAGCTGTTCCTGGGGCTGGAGGATTTCGAGGCGCACTTTGCGCTCTACCCGCCCGGCGCCTTCTACCGGAAGCACGTAGACCGCTTCCGCGATGACGACCGCCGCACGGTCTCCGCCGTGCTCTACCTCAATCCCGATTGGCAGCCCGAGCAGGGTGGCCAGTTGCGCCTCTACTTCGCCGACGGCTCGATCCGTGACGTGGAGCCGGAGGCCGGGACCCTGGTGGTGTTCCTCTCCGGCGACCTGCCCCACGAGGTGCTGCCGGCCAACCGCGAGCGGCTGTCCCTCACCGGCTGGTTCCGCCGCCGGGGCGATACGCCGCTCTGATCGCCAGGGGGCTCAGTGCCCCCAGACCTTGAGGGTGCCGCGCAGGTCGACGATGTCGCGCACCTCGATGCTGCCCAGGCTGCTCTCGCCGACGTACATGTCGGCGGCCACCCGCATGCGGATGCGCTGGGCCGGCAGCCCGGACTGGATCAGCTGGTCGTTGATGGTGGTCAGGTCCGGCAGGGTCAGCACCATCTGCTCGACGCCGCTGGCGTTCTTGATCACATCCACCATCAGGGTCGGCTGGTCGACGTTGAACACCGGCAGGGTCAGGCCCAACTGCGCCGGGCCGAGGGCGAAGCTGCCACCGGCGCCGTTGGGGCAATCGGCGGCGCTGAGGCAGCCGTTGTCGATGCGGATGTTGCGCAGGGAGGCGTTGCCGCCGTCATCGGTCCAGGTCAGCCGGTCGATGCGGGACATCACGTCCAGGCGGATGCTCAGGCCGGATTGGCCGGTCACCTGGCCGAGTTGGCCGTTGTCCAGGACCTGGAGGTCCGCGTGGCTGGTGTTGGCGGCCAGCAGGGTGAGGCAGGCGAGGAGCGGGGGCAGGGCTTTTCTTGTTATGGGCATGGCGACTGTCCTTCGCGAAGGGGCGGCCGCAGTGTGGGCGGGGCCTGTGGCGGATGCCAGGGCCGGACGGCGTTTCCCGCCGAAGGATGGGCCAGCCAAAGGTGGGTGTGACGGGGTGTGGGGCCTCGGGCTGTTACCGGGTGTGGCCCGGGAGTACCCTGCGCGCCGAGGAGATCACCATGCAGAAGATTCTGATCAGCCGCTGCCTGCTCGGGCAGCGGGTGCGTTACGACGGCGGCGCCCACGGCCCCTATGACCTGCTGCAACGCTGGCAGGACGAGGGGCGGGTGGTGCCGGTGTGTCCCGAGGTGGAAGGCGGGCTGCCGACGCCGCGCCCGCCGGCCGAGATTCCCGGTGGGCAGGGCCTCCAGGTGCTGGAGGGGCAGGCGCGGGTGATGACCGATGGCGGTGAGGACGTCACCACGGCTTTCGTCGCGGGTGCGCGCCTGGCCCTGGAGCTGGTGCGGCGCCACGGCATCGCGGTAGCCGTGCTCAAGGCGCGGAGCCCGTCCTGCGGGAACGAAGAGGCCTACGACGGCACCTTCACCGGCACCCGTATCCCCGGGGAGGGGGTGACAGCCGCCTTGTTACGGCAGGCCGGGGTGCGTGTGTTCAACGAGACGCAGCTGGAGGCCGCGCAGGCCTGCCTCGCAGCCCTGGAGGCGGACGACCTACTCTGAGGCCGCCGGTTCGGGGGTGGGCTCCGGCGCCGAGGCGGGCGCCTGCGGTGCTGCCACGGCGGGTGTCTCGTGGCCGCCGTGCCATTTCTGCTCCAACTGCTCCAGGTGGCCCGTGCTGCGGAGCTTGCCCAGTGCATTGTTCAGGGCGCTGCGGAAGGCCGGGTTGTCGCGGCGGAAGGGAATGCCTTCCGCCGGGGCGGCTGGCTTCGACGGGCTGGGCGCCAGGCCCTGGGTGGCCGGGTTCGTGGCGGCAGTCGGTGGGGCAGGTGTGTGGGTGTAGGGCTCGCTGAGTTCCAGTTGCGGGTCCTCGCCGGCGGTCTTCAGGCTGCTGCCGAGGGCGATGTCCACCTTGCCGCTGCGCAGGCTCTCCATCAGCTCGTCGGGGCTGACCGGGATGAAGTCCGCCTTCACGTTCAGCTCGTCGGCCAGGGCGTTGCCCAGGTCCACCCCGTAGCCCTGCAGCTGTTCGCCGTCGCGCAGGGCGAAGGCTGCATCGTTCTCCACCAGGGCGATCCGCAGGCTGCCCCGCTCCCACACATCGTCGATGAGGTCCGCCCGGACCGACGGCGAAGCCAGGGGCAGTAGAAACAACAGGCAGTACAACAGGCGCATGGGAAAACCTCGGTTATGGTCTGATGGGTGCCTTCCCGCTTCTCCAGCGTAGACCCGGCGGAACGGTCCGGCGGTGAACCTACGCAGCGGCGGGAGGTCTGTGTAGCTCACGAAACAAGGAGATTCGTCATGAAGCTTGCGTACGCCCCCCTTGGCCTGGCGGCCCTGCTCTCGGCCTTTTCCGCGGCCGTTCTTGCGGACATGCCCCGCACGCCAGCACCCGAGGGTGCCAAGGTCTACTTCATCGAGCCCGCCAACGGCGCCACTGTGGACAAGACGTTTACCGTCAAGTTCGGTCTCAAGGGCATGGGCGTCGCGCCGGCAGGCGTGGATGCACCGGCGACCGGCCACCACCACCTGCTGATCGACCTGGATCAGGAGCCGGCGATGAACATGCCGCTGCCGATGACCGACAACCTCAAGCACTTCGGCAAGGGCCAGACCGAAACCGAAGTGACCCTGCCGCCGGGCAAGCACACCCTGCAACTGCTGGTGGGCGACAAGAACCACGTCCCGCTGGACCCGCCGGTGATCTCCGAGAAAATCACGGTCACCGTGAAATGAGCGTGAAAACGCACGCATGAGAAAGGGAGGCCGAGGCCTCCCTTTTTACTGTCCAGCTTCGTCGTCAGGGCTCGCGAGCTAGAGCGATACAAGGCGGGAATGGTCGAGAAGCGCGGAGTTTACGACAGTAAATGAGCACTTCGAGACCGTTCTCACGCCGCATCGTTGATGCACGTGAAATCGCAAGCACGAAAAAGGAGGCCTCCCTTTTTACTGTCCGGCTTCGTCGTCAGGGCTCGCGAGCCAGAGCGATACAAGGCGGGAATGGTGCGAGAGGCACGGCGTTCCCGGCTGTAAGTGAGCACGTCGAGGCCATTCTCACGGCGCATCGTTGATGCACGTGAAGTCGCAGGCACGAAAAAGGGAGGCCGAGGCCTCCCTTTTACTGTCCAGCTTCGTCGTCAGCGCTCGCGAGCTAGAGCGATACAAGGCGGGAATGGTCGAGAAGCGCGGAGTTTACGACTGTAAATGAGCACTTCGAGACCTTTCCCAACGCCGTATTGCCGACGCGCAGCAGCCCTGAGGTTAGAACAGGACGCGGCTGCGGATCGTGCCGTTGACGTGCTGCAGCTTCTCCAGCGCCAGGTCCGAGTACTCGGCGTCGACGTCGATCACCACGTAGCCGACCTTGTCGTTGGTCTGCAGGTACTGGCCGGAGATGTTGATGCCGTTGTCGGCGAACACCTTGTTGATCTCGCTCATCACACCCGGAATGTTCTGGTGAATGTGCAGCAGGCGGTGCTTGCCCGGGTGCGACGGCAGGGCCACTTCGGGGAAGTTCACGGAAGACACGGAGGTGCCGTTGTCGCTGTACTTCACCAGCTTCTCGGCCACTTCCAGGCCGATGTTGGCCTGGGCTTCGGCGGTGGAGCCGCCGATGTGCGGGGTCAGGATCACGCGGTCCAGGCCACGCAGCGGGCTGGCGAATTCCTCGTCGTTGGACTTGGGCTCCACCGGGAACACGTCGATGGCGGCGCCGATCAGGTGCTCGTCCTTGATGGCTTCGGCCAGGTGGTCCAGCTCGACCACGGTGCCGCGTGCGGCGTTGATCAGGATGCCGCCCTTCTTGATGGCGCGGATTTCCTTCTCGCCGATCATCCACTGGGTGGACGGCAGTTCCGGCACGTGCAGGGAGACGATGTCGCTCATGCCCAGCAGCTCGTGCAGGTTGCCCACCTGCTGAGCGTTGCCCAGGGGCAGCTTGGTGACCACGTCGTAGAAGTAGACCTGCATGCCCAGGGCCTCGGCGAGGACGGACAGCTGGGTGCCGATGGAGCCGTAGCCGACGATGCCGAGCTTCTTGCCACGGATCTCGAAGGAGTTGGCTGCGGACTTGATCCAGCCGCCACGGTGGCAGGAGGCGTTCTTCTCCGGAATGCCGCGCAGCAGCAGGATGGCCTCGGCCAGGACCAGCTCGGCGACCGAGCGGGTGTTGGAATAGGGGGCGTTGAACACCGCGATGCCACGGGCACGGGCGGCGTCGAGGTCGACCTGGTTGGTGCCGATGCAGAAGCAGCCCACGGCGATCAGTTTCTTCGCGCAGTCGAACACTTCTTCGGTCAGTTGGGTACGGGAGCGGATGCCGATGAAGTGGGCATCGGCGATCTTTTCCTTCAGCTCGTCACCCGAGAGCGCGCCCTTGAGGTACTCGATGTTGCTGTAGCCGGCGGCCTTCAGGGTGTCGACGGCGTTCTGGTGGACGCCTTCGAGGAGAAGGAACTTGATCTTGCTCTTTTCGAGAGAGGTCTTGCTCATCTGCGTACCTATTTGTCCCGGTAGTGAAGTCAGAAGCAGGCTGTGCGGCAGCTACCCCGTAAAACGCCTGTAAGGCATGATTCACGGGGTGCGTATGCTAGCATGCCTTCCTTTTTCCTTGCTCGGTTGCGACCTGAAACGTTCTCAGGGCGACCATGAATGATTCGAGAGTTCCTCTGATGACCAACGCCGCCCTGATCGAAGAACTGAAGACCCTGGTCGAACCCGGCAAGGTGCTGACCGACACCGCCTCCCTGGAGGCCTACGGTAAGGATTGGACCAAGCATTTCGCCCCGGCACCGACCGCCATCGTCTTCCCCAAGACCATCGAGCAGGTGCAGGCCATCGTGCGCTGGGCCAACCAGCACAAAGTGGCGCTGGTGCCGTCCGGCGGGCGTACCGGGCTCTCGGCCGCTGCGGTGGCGGCCAACGGCGAGGTGGTGGTGGCGTTCGACTACATGAACCAGATCCTCGCCTTCAACGAATACGACCGCACGGCGGTGTGCCAGCCGGGCGTGGTGACCGAGCAGCTGCAGAACTTCGCGGAAGAGAAGGACCTGTACTACCCGGTTGATTTCGCCTCGGCAGGTTCCAGCCAGATTGGCGGCAACATCGGTACCAATGCCGGCGGGATCAAGGTCATTCGTTACGGCATGACCCGCAACTGGGTGGCTGGCCTGAAGGTGGTCACCGGCACCGGCGAGCTGCTGGAGCTGAACCGCGACCTGATCAAGAACGCCACCGGCTATGACCTGCGCCAGCTGTTCATCGGCGCCGAGGGCACCCTGGGCTTCGTGGTCGAGGCCACCATGCGCCTGGATCGCGCGCCGAAGAACCTCACCGCCATGGTCCTCGGCACCCCGGATTTCGATTCGATCATGCCGGTGCTGCACGCCTTCCAGAACAAGCTGGACCTCACCGCCTTCGAATTCTTCTCCGACAAGGCCCTGGCCAAGGTGCTGGCCCGTGGTGACGTGCCGGCGGCCTTCGAGACGCCCTGCCCCTTCTATGCGCTGCTGGAGTTCGAGGCCACCACCGAGGAAGTCGCCAACGATGCCCTGGCCACCTTCGAGCACTGCGTCGAGCAGGGCTGGGTGCTGGACGGCGTGATGAGCCAGAGCGAGCAACAGCTGCAGAACCTGTGGAAGCTGCGCGAGTACATCTCCGAGACCATCTCCCACTGGACGCCGTACAAGAACGACATCTCGGTCACCGTCGGCCAGGTCCCGGCCTTCCTCCACGACATCGACCGCATCGTCGAGGCCAACTACCCCGACTTCGAAGTGGTCTGGTTCGGCCATATCGGCGACGGCAACCTGCACCTGAACATCCTCAAGCCGGATGCCCTGTCCAAGGATGAGTTCTTCGCCAAGTGCGCCACCGTGAACAAGTGGGTGTTCGAGACCGTGCAGAAGTACAACGGCTCGATCTCCGCCGAGCACGGCGTGGGCATGACCAAGCGCGACTACCTGGGCTACAGCCGTTCCGAGCCGGAGATCGCGATCATGAAGGCGATCAAGGCGGTGTTCGATCCGAACGGGATCATGAACCCCGGCAAGATCTTCAACTGACCAGGCAGGCGGTGGAGCGATCCACCGCCTGTTTCGTATTCACCGTTCAGGAGTCGGTTAATGAGCTACCAGCACCAGTACGTCGACGGCACCCGTATCCACTTCCCCCTCGGCAAGGTCGTATGCATCGGCCGCAACTACGCCGAGCACGCCAAGGAACTGAACAACCCGGTGCCCACAGAGCCGCTGCTGTTCATCAAGCCGGCGTCCAGCGTGGTGGCCATCGAGGGCGGGTTCTCCATTCCCGAGGACCGGGGTGCCGTGCACTACGAGGCGGAGATCGCCGTGCTGATCGGCAAGCCGCTGTCGCGCCACCCCAGCGTCGAAGAGGCCCGGGACGCCATTTCCGGCTTCGCCCCGGCGCTGGACCTGACCCTGCGTGACGTCCAGGCCAAGCTGAAGGAAAAGGGCTGGCCCTGGGAAGTCGCCAAGGCCTTCGACGGTGCCTGCGTGCTGGCGCCCTTCGTTCCGGGAGATGCCGTCGAGGCCCTGGACGACATCGGCATCCGCCTGACCATCAACGGCGAGGTGCGCCAGGACGGCAACAGCCGCGACATGCTCAACCCCATTCTTCCGTTGCTCCAGGCCATCAGCCAGCACTTCAGCCTGCAGCCGGGCGACGTGGTATTGACCGGCACGCCGGTCGGCGTCGGCCCGCTCAGCAAGGGCGATGCGCTGGTGCTGGAGCTGGTCGGCCACAGCACCTTCGAAAGCGGCGTCATCTGAAATTCACTGGCCGGGAACTTTTAGGCTGGCGTAGGATCAGACGGCCATTCGCCCGAAGCAGTCGTCGGCCATGAAGTTCCCCCGCACCCTCCGCTATTCCCTCCTGGGCGCCGCGCTGATCCTCGGTGGCGGCGCCCTGCGCTACCTGCACCTCGATGACCGTGCCCAGCTCTGGCTGAGCGAGCGCAACCTGAGCAAGGGCGAGCAGGCCGACAGCATCTGGCTGCCGGGCTACCGGGCGGTCCTCCAGGGCAAGCCGCTGGCGGGCCTGGAGAATGATGAAGCCTCGGACCTGGCCTACAACCCGGTGACGCGCACCCTGTTCACCGTGACCGGCAAGACGCCGATGCTGGTTGAAATCTCCCGCGAGGGTGACGTGCTGCGGCGCATCCCGCTCAACGGGTTCGCCAACCTCGAAGGCGTGGCGGTGCTGGAGAACGGCAATGTCGCCGTGACGGACGAACGCCGTCGCACCCTGTCGATCTTCACCCTCGATCCGCTAACCCGTGAGCTGGACGTCCACGACGCCGACGAGTTCGACCTGGGCTTTGCCGACTCCGGCAACAAGGGTTTCGAAGGCATCGCCTGGGATCCGGCCCAGGGGCGTTTGCTGTTGGGCAAGGAGCGTGAGCCCACCGCGATGTTCAGCCTTGCTTCCGATGGCAGCCGCAGCCTGGCGGGTGAACTCCAGCCCCTGCCCAGCTATGGGCTGGGCATGCGCAACCTGTCGGCCCTCAGTGTCGACCCGCGTACCGGGCACGTCCTGGCGCTGTCCGCGCAATCCAACCTGCTGCTGGAGCTGGACGAGGCCGGTGAGCCGGTGAGCTTCATCAGCCTGCTGGGTGGCTTCAATGGCCTGGAAAGCCGCATCCCCCGGGCCGAAGGCGTGGCCATGGATGAGGCCGGTGACATCTACATGGTCAGCGAGCCCAACCTGTTCTATGTCTTCCGCCGCAGCGAGCCTGAGGTAGCGGAGCGCGGTTGAGTCGCCCTGCCCGCTTAAGGTTCGCTTAAGGGGCTTTTAAGCCTCGTTTCAGCGCCCGGCCCTAGCCTGATCCCGTCAACCACACACCGATACGGGATCACAACCATGAACGCCAAATACCTTGCCCTGCTGATCGCCCCGCTGTTCTCCACCGCCGCCCTGGCGTCCACCTACACCGGCCCCGGCGCCAACCAGGCGATCACCACCGTCGCCGCTGCCATGCAGGCCAGCGACGATGCGACCGTTGTCCTCCAGGGGCAGATCGTCAAGCGCATCAAGGGCGATATCTACGAGTTCAAGGACGCCACCGGCACCATCAAGGTTGAGATCGACGACGAGGATTGGCCGACCCAGTCCATCGACGACAAGGCCACCGTGAAGCTCACCGGTGAGGTGGATCGCGACCTGATGGGCCGCGAGATCGACGTGGAGTTCGTCGAGCGGGTGAACTGATCGCTCACGCGGAGTCGTCTCCCCTCCCCAGGGCGCACCAGTGTGCGCCCTGCGTTCCATCCGGCGGCAGCGCTGTCATTGATCTGGGGAATGGCGTGTTCCGCCGGGAACATTCCTCAAGCCGAAGTGGGGTTCGCCTACAGCGGCCCCTTGAACCGAGTCACTACCATCGCCTCTCGCTCGAAGACTTAGTCATAGACCGACGAGGTGAGTCAGATGAATGTCCTGATACTCGGCCTGGGGTTGCGCGAGGATCGTTTCGTCCGTGAGCTGATTCATGAGGCGGGCACACGCTCCGGATTGGCCATCCATATTGTCGAGGACCTCTCCCTGCCTTCGCTTGAGCGCTGCGACCTGGTGGTGCTCTCCCCTGATTCCCCCTTCTCCCGCTATGCGACCGAACTGGGCCGCCGCAAGGGCCTGTCGTTGAAGGTCGTTCCTTTCATTGCCGATGGCGGCCCGCAGGACCCGCACCTCAGCTTCGCCAGTACGGTCGATGACCTTCTCCGTTTGGTCCGCCGTGCAGACAGGTCTTTCGACGGAACGCTGGTCGAGCAGCTCTGGGATATCGTCCGCCTGCAACTGGGCGGCTGCTACGTGCTCAGCGGCGCGCGCCACTCGCTCTATCTGGACTTCGATGCCGGGCGCTTCTGCGTGGAATCGGACACCGCGCCCAGTGCCTCGGAACTCCGTGCCCTGCTCCTGGAAGGCGGAACGCTGCTGGTTGCCCGGCACAAGCCCCAGGCAGAGCAGATCAACTGGCGCTCGCTGGGCGGACTGCTCTGGCAGGCCGGCCTTGCGCACCCCCGCTTGCTCAAGGGGTTGGATGGCGATGGGGCATTCTCCCTGACCAGCTGGCCCCTTCAGCCGTTGCGATCTGGCGCCTTGCAACTCGCGTCCCTGCTGAGGCGCGGTTACCTGAGCGTGGACCAGATGGCCCGGCACGTGAGTCTTGCCCGTGCGGATATCCATGGTTTGCTGAATGCCTGCGCACTGAGTGGCAAGTTGCAGCAGAGGAGCGCGGATGCCGCCAGCCAGATCTCGGGTATCGGCAGGGGGTTCTTCCAGCGCCTGCGCAGCACCTTGGGGCTGAGCCTGTGACCGTGGCGACTTACAAGATCCTCTTCCTCGGCGCGAGCGGTGCCGGCAAGACGACGGCCATCGGCAGCATCAGCAACACACCACCGGTACGCACCGAGGTGGCGAACAACGATCCGTCCTTGTCCAAGGCGTTGACCACCGTGGGCCTGGATTATGGGGAAGTCACCGCCCCGGGCCAGGGCGATCAGTTGATGCTCTACGGCTGCCCGGGCCAGCAGCGCTACGAATTCATGTGGGAGATCCTCGCCCGGGGCTCCCTGGGTGTGGTGATTCTCTGTGACAACCAGTCCGCGGACCCCCTGGATGAGCTGCGCCACTACCTGGATGTGCTGCAGCGCTACCTGGAGGGCGACGTGGCCGTCGTGATCGGGGTGGTCAAGATGGACCTCTCCCCGACCCCGGAGCTGGAGCGCTATGCGGAGGTCCTGGAGGCTCAGGGGCTCGCGTTCCCCGTGATGGGGGTGGATGTTCGTCAGCGTGACGAGGTGCTGCTCCTGCTCGAAGCAGTGGTCTGCCAGGTTGAGGCCCGTGCCCTGTTGGAAGGTGCCCATTGAAAGAGATGACGGACATGACCAGGCGCCTGCTGGAGCGCCTGATCAACCGGTTCCGCGAAGAAAACAGCGAGATACGGAGCCTGCTCCTGACCACCGAGGACGGCTTCGTGGTGACGGCCAGCCATCACGAGGGCGATGAGTATTCCCGCCGCCTGGCGGCCATGAGCAGCTCAGCCCAGGCCATCGGCCAGGCCATGCTGCGTGAGCTCGGTGCGAGGGACTACAAGCGCACCGTTCTGGAGAGCAGTGACCGGGTCGTGGTCCTGCTGTCCGTGCCTTTGCCCACCTCCATGCTGGTGCTGATGTCGGTGTCCACGAAAGACACCGCGCTGGGCCAGCAGCTCTGGAAGCTGGAGCGGTTGGTGACGAGCCTGGCTCAACTGACTGCAGATGCCTTTGAATCGTGAACCCAAGGAGTAAGGAAGACCCATGAGCAATCATCAGCAACTACTGGAAAGTCTGATCAGTGAAACCACTGGCTCCCTTTGTGCGGCACTGGTCGACAGCAACAGCGGCATGATCCTGGCGTCGGCGGGGAGCGGGCTGGACCTGGAGATCGCCGCAGCGGGCAACACGGAGGTGGTGCGCGCCAAGCTCAAGACCATGAAGCTGCTGGGCGTGAAGGACCAGATCGACGACATCCTCATCACGCTGGGCAAGCAGTATCACATCCTCTGCCCGATCTCCCGCTTCGAGGGCGTGTTCGTCTACTTCGTGCTGGACCGGTCCCAGGCCAACCTCGCGCTGGCGCGCCGAATGGTCCACGAAACCGGCGAGCGTCTTGACTGACATGCGATCGGCCCGCTCTTGAGCGGGCCGATCAGCTGGAGATGCATTCACACAGCCCCCTGCCAGCATGTGCCGGCAGGGGGCTGCTGGTTCAGGGCCTGGCGCTTTCGAAACCCTGCAGCACGTTGACGGCGTTGATGCCGATCTCCTCCACCGCATACCCCCCCTCCATCACGAACAGGGTCTGCAGGCCGAGCTGGCCGATGGCCTCGCCCATGCGCAGGTAGTCCGGGCTGTCCAGCTGGAACTGCGAGATCGGGTCTTCCTTGAAGGTATCCACCCCCAGCGACACCACCAGCGCGTCCGCGCCGTAGGCGGCGATGCGGCGGCAGGCATCGTTCAGCGCCTGGCCCCACACCGACCAGTCGCTGCCCGAGGCCAGCGGGTAGTTGACGTTGAACCCCTCGCCCACACCGGCCCCGCGCTCATCGGCAAAGCCGAGGAAGTACGGGTACTCGAAGCGCGGGTCGCCGTGGATCGAGGTGAAGAGCACGTCGGCACGGTCGTAGAAGATGTCCTGGGTGCCGTTGCCGTGGTGGTAGTCCACGTCGAGGATGGCCACCCGCTTGGCGCCGGCGTCCAGCAGGGCCTGGGCGGCGATGGCAGCGTTGTTCAGGTAGCAGTAGCCGCCCATGTAGTCGGCGGCGGCGTGGTGGCCCGGCGGGCGGCACAGGGAGAACACGCCCCGCGCGCCCTTGCGCAGTTCCGCCTGCCCGGTGAGGGCGACGTTGGCCGAGCTGGTGATGGCCTGCCAGGTGCCGGCGGTGATCGGCGCGCCGGCGTCGAAGGAGTAGTAGCCCAGGCGGCCGTCGATATCGGTGGGTTCGGTCTGGCGCAGGCGGCGGGTCGGCCAGGCGATGGGCAGCATGTCGTGGTTGCGGCCCTTGGCCTGCCAGTCGCTCCAGGCCGTGCGCAGGAAGTTCACGAAGCCCTCGCTGTGCACCCGCAGGATCGGCTCCAGGCCGAAATCGACAGGTGCTTGCACCGCGCCCAGGTTCACCGCACGGGCGCGGTCCAGCACCATGTCGGCGCGGCTGGGCTTCTCGAAGCAGGGGGTGAACTGGCCGCCGATGAGTTCGTGCTTGCCGTGGTGCAGGTGGTGGTCGTCGCTGTAGA
The DNA here is from genome assembly GCF_011397855.1 of Metapseudomonas otitidis. Classification (NCBI taxonomy): domain Bacteria; kingdom Pseudomonadati; phylum Pseudomonadota; class Gammaproteobacteria; order Pseudomonadales; family Pseudomonadaceae; genus Metapseudomonas; species Metapseudomonas otitidis. The sequence continues at coordinate 309,378 of NZ_AP022642.1, forward strand.
TGACGAGCATGTCGTGTCCTCCTTGGGGTCAGTGCTCGGAAAACTGCACCTGCGGCGCCGGACGGCGGAACCCGCGGGTGAAGACGGTGAGGTAGATGAAGCCGATGGCGAACCAGGCCAGGCCGAAGACCAGGGTCTGGTGGCTGAGGCTGGTCCACAGCCAGGCGATCAGGCCGAAGCCGACCAGTGGCACCAGCCCGTAGCGGAGCAGGTCGGCCGGGCCGTGGCGCTGGCCGTCCAGCAGGTGGGTGCGGATCACCGCCAGGTTCACCACCGAGAAGGCCACCAGGGCGCCGAAGCTGATCATCGAGGCCAGGGTGCCGAGGTCGATCACCACTGCCAGCAGGGAAATCAGCGACACCAGCAGGATCGCCAGGGTCGGTGTGTGGAAGCGCTGGGACAGGTGGGCGAACACCCGGCGCGGCAGGATGCCGTCGCGGCCCATGCTGTAGAGGATGCGCGACACCGAGGCCTGGGAGGCCAGGGCCGAGCCGGCCGCACCCGCCACGTAGGCAGCGGTGAAGAAGGCCTGGAGGAAGCCGCCCCCGGCCTTGAGCATCACCTCGGCGGCCGCGGCGTCGGCGTCCTGGAAGTGGCTGCCGGGGAACACCAGCTGGCTGACCATGGCCAGCAGGATGAACAGCACCCCCGCGCCCAGGGTGGTGATCAGGATCGCCCGGGGGATGTCCCGGCGCGGCTCGCGGGCCTCCTCGGCGAGGGTCGACACTGCGTCGAAACCGAGGAACGACAGGCAGAGGATCGCCGCGCCCGCCATCACCGGGGCGAAGCCCGCCTGGGAGCCATCACCCTGCCAGGGCGCCATCCAGTCGATCGGCGCGCCCCCCAGCAGGCGCCAGGCCATGGCCAGGAACACCACCACGAACACCAGCTGTGCGATCACGATCAGGTTGCTCATGCCCGATACCGAGCCGATGCCCAGCAGGTTGAGCACGGTGACCAGGCCGATGGCACCGACCACGAAGACCCAGGCCGGCACTTCGGGGAAAGCGATGTTGAGGAACAGGCCGATCACCAGGTAATTGATCATCGGCAGGAACAGGTAGTCGAGCAGCAGCGACCAGCCGGCGAGAAAGCCGATGCCGGGGCCGAAGCTGAGGCTGGCATAGGAGTAGGCCGAGCCTGCCACCGGGTAGCGGCGCACCATGAAGCCATAGGACAGCGCGGTGAACAGCATCGCCGCCAGGGTCACCACGTAGGCCAGGGCGGTGCGCCCGCCGGTGGTCTCGGTGACCACTCCGTAGGTGGTGAAGACCGTCAGCGGCACCATGTAGACCAGGCCGAAGAAGACCAGGGCCGGCAGCCCGAGGATGCGCCGCAGGCGGGTGCCCTGGGCGCTGTGGACGAAGGCTCCGCTGGCGGAGGCGGTGTCGAGGGTGGACGTGTTCATGGCAGTACCTCGCTGGGCAGCCTGCAGGGCAGGCCGCCAGTCTGGGGAATCGGCGGTTCGGGTCGGGTCCGGGACGATCCGGCGCGTCAGTCGGCGGGCAGTCCGCCGGTCAGCAGGAGGGTGGTGCGGGTCAGGCAAGGCATGGCGGTTTCTCTCTTTCTTCGATGGCCAGCGGGTGCGCCGCATCGGGCAACATCCTCGGGTGCGGCATGCACCGGCCTGTGCATGCCGTGCGGCGACCCGCCGAGGCGGGCCGCTGCGGGATCACTTCTTCAGCTTGGTCCACACCTTGCTGCGCAGGGACAGCGCCTTGGGCGAGCAGAGCTTGAAGGTCTTCAGGTGGTCCAGCTTGTCCTGCGGGGTGTTGATGGCCGGGTCATCGAACAGCTCCTTCTCCATGAACTGCTCGGAGCCGGCGACGGCGTTGTTGTACTTGGCGAAGTTGGAGGCTGCGGCGATGTTCTCCGGCTGCATCATCCAGTTGATGAAGGCGTGGGCCTCCTCGACGTTGACCGCGTCCTTGGGGATCACCAGGTTGTCGATGAAGACGTGGATGCCTTCCTTCGGATAGACGTAGACCAGGCTGTCGCGCTGGGCATGGGCGCGGTGGTAGGCACCGTTCCACTGCATGTGCATGGCGACTTCGCCGGCGGCCATGCGCTCGATCGTGCCGTCGCTGTTGTACATGGCCAGCAGCGGCTTCTGGCCCAGCAGCAGGTCCTGGATCTTCTTCGCGTCCTTCGGGTCCTCGGTGCACTGGTCGATGGACAGGTAGTGGGACGCGGCGATGTACAGGTCCTCTATGGAGTTCAGCGCCACCACCTTGCCCTTGAGTTCGGCCGGCGGTTCGAAGAAGGGCTTCCAGCTTTCCTCCAGCGTGCCGCCGGGCACCTGCTTGCTGTCGTAGCTGTAGCCGGTGGTGCCCCAGAGGTAGGGCACGCTGTAGTCGTGGGCGGGGTCGAAATCCAGGGTCTGGAAGTTGGGCTTGAGGTTCTTCAGGTTCGGCAGCTTGCTCTTGTCGAATTTCTGCAGCAGACCGTCCTGCACCATGATCTGGATGAAGCTGTCGGAGGGCACCACCACGTCGTAGGCGCCACCGCCGGCCTTCAGCTTGGCCAGCAGGGTCTCGTTGCTGTCGTAGGCGTCCAGGGTGGCCTTGATGCCGGTGTCCTGCTCGAACTTCTTCAGCAGCTCCGGCGGGTAGTAGTCGGACCAGTTGGCGAAGTGCAGGGTGCCGGCCGCCTGGGCGGTACCGGCCAGGCCGAGGGTCAGCAGCAAGGACAGGGCGAACGGTGGGGTACGGCTCATGTCGGGCTCCTTGGGCTCAGCGCTTGCGCTGGCCGATGTAGTAGGACAACGCAACGAACGCAATGGAGATCACCAGGATCAGTGAGGAAATGGCATTGATCTTCGGGGAAATGCCCATCCGGATGGAGCTGAAGATGTACACCGGCAGGGTCGTCGAGCCGGCCCCGGCGACGAAGTAGGTGATGACGAAATCGTCCATCGAGATGATGAAGGCCAGCATCGCCCCGGAGAGGATGCCGGGCATCAGCAGGGGGAAGGTCACCTTCCAGAAGGCCTTCCACGGCGAGGCGTAGAGGTCGGCGGCCGCCTCCCCGAGGCGCGGGTCCAGGCCCTCCAGGCGGGCGCGGATCGGCAGGTAGGCGAAGGGGATGCAGAACACCACGTGGGCGATGAGGATGGTGAACAGCGACAGCTTCAGGCCGATGAAGGCGAAGAACATCAGCGTGGCCACTGCAGTGACGATCTCCGGCACCAGCAGCGGCAGGCCCAGTACCCCGCTCATCAGCCCCTGGCCGCGGAAGGTGCGGCCGCGCATGCCCAGGGCTGCCAGGGTCGCCAGGGTGGTGGCGATCAGGGTGGCCAGGCTGGCGACGATCAGCGAATTCTTCGCGGCGCGGACGATCTCCGGGTCATTGGCCACCACCGCGTACCACTTCAGGCTGAAGCTCTCCCAGATGGTCGCCGACTGGCCACCGTTGAAGCTCAGCACCACCAGCACCAGGATCGGCACGTAGAGGAAGGCGAAGAACAGCCAGGCGACGGGGCGCACACCGGTGAAGCGCCACAGCGGGTTGCGCATGTTCATGGGTGGCCTCCGGCGGCGCCCTTGAAGCGCAGGCTGTAGAGCAGCATGGCCGCCAGCACGAAGCCGAGCAGGGCGAACGACAGGGCGGCACCCAGGGGCCAGTTGTGCGAGGCGCCGAACTGCAGCTGGATGAGGTTGCCGATCATCAGCGACTTACCGCCCCCCAGCAGCTCGGGAATGATGTAGTTGCCGAGCGAGGGGATGAACACCAGGATCACCCCGGCCATGATGCCCGGCATGGCCAGCGGCACGATGACCCGGCGCAGGGCGTGGAAGCGGTTGGCACCCAGGTCGAAGGCCGCCTCCACCAGGCGCCAGTCGAGCTTCTCCAGGCTGGTGTAGATGGGGAGCACCATGAACGGCAGGAAGGTGTAGAGCAGGCCGATGATCACCGCCGTGTCTGTGTAGAGGACGCCCAGCACCCCGTCGGTCAGGCCCAGGCCATGCAGGCCGCTGTCCACCAGGCCGCCGTTGCGCAGCAGCAGGATCCAGGCATAGACCCGCACCAGCAGGTTGGTCCAGAACGGCACGGTGACCAGGAACAGCAGCAGGTTGCGCCGGCGTTCGTCCTGCAGGGCCAGGTAGAGCGCCGTGGGGAAGCCGATCAGCAGGCAGCCGGCGGTGGTCATCACCGAGAGCCAGAAGGAGCGCTGGAAAATCTGCAGGTAGTCGGTGTTGAAGGCGAGGCTGTCGTCCAGGTCGCGCTCGTAGAGGAAGTTGATGTACGCCTCCAGCGAGTACTCGCCCCACTTCACGCCGCCGTAGTCGCCCGGCTGCAGGAAGGACACCAGCAGCATGATGCCCAGCGGCAACAGCAGGAACAGCACCAGGCAGAGCATGGCCGGCGACACCAGCGCCAGGCGGCGCCTCAGGTGCCGCGCCTCGGCCAGCACGCGCGGGCTGCTCATCGCGGCAGCACCCGGATGGCGGTGGGCGGGACCTGCACGCGCACGCGGGTGCCGGTGGCCAGGGCATCGCCCGCGCCGTCGCGGTTCTGCCGGCGGACGCGGAAGCCGCTCTGGCCGGCGACCCGCAGCAGGTAGAGGGTGTCGGTGCCGACGTAGACCACGGTTTCCACCTCGCCTTCGAGGTTCCCCGCCGCATCCAGCTCCACCCGCTCCGGGCGGATGGCCAGGGTCACCGGGCCACGGCGTTCGCCTTGCGCAAGGCCCAGGCGCTGGCCGTCGCCGAGCAGCAGGCCGCTCTCGCTGGCTTCGGCGTCGAGGAAGTTGGTCTCGCCGATGAAGTCGGCCACGGTGCGGTCCACCGGGGCTTCGTAGATTTCGGTGGGCGAGCCCACCTGCAGCACCTGCCCCTTGCTCATCACCGCGATGCGGTCGGACATGGTCAGGGCTTCTTCCTGGTCGTGGGTGACGAAGATGAAGGTGATGCCGGTCTCGTGCTGCAGGCGCTTGAGCTCGATCTGCATCTCCTTGCGCAGCTTCATGTCCAGTGCAGAGAGGGACTCATCCAGCAGCAGCACCTTGGGCTGGCTGGCCAGGGCACGGGCCAGGGCGATGCGCTGCTGCTGGCCGCCAGAGAGCTGGTCGGCGCGGCGCTTGCCCACGTCCGGCAGCTTCACCAGCTGCAGCATGCGTTGCACAGTGGCGTCGATCTCCGCGCGGGGGCGGCCCTGCATCTCCAGGCCGAAGGCGATGTTCTGCGCCACCGTCATGTGCGGGAACAGCGCGTAGCTCTGGAACACGGTATTGACCGGGCGGCGGAAGGGCGGCAGGTCCTGCATTTCCTCGCCGTAGAGGCGGATGGCACCGGAGGTGGGTTGCTCGAAGCCGGCGATCAGGCGCAGCAGGGTGGTCTTGCCGCAGCCGGAGGGTCCCAGGAGGGTGAAGAACTCGTTGGGGCGGATTTCCAGGGAGACCTCGTCCAGGGCGCGCACGCCGTGCCCCGGGTCGCCGAACTCCATGCACACTCGGTCGATGCTGATCGCGCTGGACATGCTGATCACACGCTCTAAGGGATTGTTCTTATTGGGGTTTGCGGGCGCTGCTGGCCACCCCTGATGGCTTCGATTCTGTCAGCGGCGAGGGAGGGCCAGAACGATAGAAACGGTCAAAAGGGGATAATTCCGGACAACCTGTCGAGGCCTTCTGCGCGTCCTACGCGGCGCGAAGGCGAGCGCCCGCGGCCGCGTAGGCGGGCGGTGACGGAATGGGTGGGCGGGCTTTTTCCGAGGGCGTCGGTCAGCGGCGATATTGGCTCGGCGGCTGGCCGCTCCAGCGCTGGAAAGCGTGGCGGAAGCTGGCGGTTTCGGCGTAGCCGAGCTGCTCGGCGATCAGGTAGATCGGCAGGTCCGTCTGCAGCAGCAGGTGGCGGGCCTTCTCGTAGCGCACCTGGTCGAGCAGGCGCTGGTAGCTGGTGTTCATGCGCTGCAGGTGGCGGCGCAGGGTGCGTTCGGAGCGGTGCAGGCGGCGGGCGATGCCGTCGAGGTTGATGTCCTCGGCGAGGTTGTCCTCCAGCTGCTCGCGGATCTGCTCCAGCACGTCGTGGCGCTGGGTGAGCTGGGCCGAGAGCCGCTGGCACTGCTGCAGCCCGTGGTGGCAGCTGACCGGGTCGGCCAGGGGCAGCGGGCGGTCCAGCAGGGAGGCGTTGAAGCACAGGGCGGTGTGGGCGGCGCCGAAGTCCACCGGGCAGCCGAGCCGCTCGGTGTAGGCCGCCGCATGCAGCGGCGGGCGATAGGGCAGCGCCACCCGGCGCGGGCGGATGGCCTCGCCGAGCAGGTCGCGGATCACCGTGAGCAGCGAGGTCAGGCACAGCTCGCTGTTGAACACCATCAGCTCCGGCGCATAGCGGTAGCGGGTGGCCACCAGGCGCGCTTCGGCGCCGTCCTCTTCCAGGGTCAGCTTGAAGTAGCTGCCGAGCAGCGCCGAGTGGGTCAGGGCCAGGTTCAGCGCGTCACGCAGGGTGCGGCTGGCGAGCATGGTGTAGCCGAGGATGCCGTAGGCGGAGACGTGCATCCGCAGGCCCAGGGACAGCCCCAGCGCCGGGTCGCGGGTGCAGGCCAGGGCATTGGCGAAGACGCGCAGTTCCTGGGCGTGGTTGATCAGCTTGTCAGGGGTGTCGAGATCGCGGCAGGCGACACCGCTGCCTTCCAGCAAGCGCGTGCGCGGCACCTCGTCGGCCAGTGCCTGGACCGCGAGTGCGACGGTGTGGAGGGTGGTCAGGACCCGTTCGGGTAGCAATGACGCCGCCATGGTTCGTCCCCTTTGGTAACGGTGGGGGCTGGTTCGTGCGCTGTGGGTGGGCATTAAGGTTGGTTTCAGGCATCACCCTGGCGCACTGCGGTATTCTCGCCGCGCCTCCTGAATCCCCTGAGTCCGTCCCGATGCGCTCCTTCCTGCGTCCCCGTTGGCTGGTTTCCGGCCTGTTGTTCTGTGTGTTCGTGGTGCTGGGCATCGCCGCCCAAGAGTTTCGCCTGTTCGAGCGAGGCTGGTTCAGCTTGCAAGAATGGCGCCACGCCTCGGAATGGCGGGAGCGCTCCATCTGGTTGCCTGACTATCAGGTGACGGTGGAGGCGCGCCCCATCGAGGGGCTGGATGCCGATGTGTCGGCGCTGACCTACGACCCGGAGCGCCACAGCCTGCTCACGGTGACCAACAAGCGTCCGCAGATCATCGAGCTCTCGCTGGACGGCCGCATCGTCCGGCGCATCGACCTGGACGGTTTCGGCGACCCAGAGGCCATCGAATACGTCGCGCCCGGCACCTACGTCATCACCGACGAGCGCCAGCAGCGGCTGATCAAGGTGAAGCTGGACGAGCACACCACCCGCGTCGATGCCGCCGAGTCCCAGCAGCTCTCCCTGGGCATCGGTCTGAACGGCAACAAGGGCTTCGAGGGCCTGGCCTACGACACGGCGGGCCAGCGCCTGTTCGTGGCCAAGGAGCGCGACCCGGTGCGCATCTACGAGATCCACGGCTTCCCCCACACCAACCCGGATAAGCCCTTCGCCGTGCACGTGGTGGATGACCCCGAGCGCGACGCCGGGCTGTTCGTTCGCGACCTGTCGAGCCTGCAATACGACGACCGCAGCGGCCATCTGCTGGCGCTGTCCGACGAGTCGCGGCTGGTGCTGGAAATCAACGCCGACGGCCGCCCCATCAGCACCCTGTCCCTGCTGCGCGGCATGCACGGGCTGAAGGCCAGCGTCCCCCAGGCGGAGGGCGTGGCGATGGATAACGAGGGGAACCTGTACCTGGTGAGCGAGCCGAACCTGTTCTACGTGTTCAGCTGGCCGGCCAGGGATTGAATCCGGGCGCCTCGGGAGAGGCGCCCGGACAGCCCCGTCAGTACCAGGGGCGTTCGACCAGGGGAAGGTCGAGGGATTTGTCGCGGTAGTTCGCCTGGGCGGTCTTGATGTCGCTGCGCAGGGTCTTGGCCTGCTGGACGAGGTCGTTCATTTCTGCCTCCGACGGGCTGTAGCCGGCCCCCGCCAGCAGCACCAGGGCCGTTTTGCCGTCCTGGTTGCCATCGGCCAGGGCCACGCTGGCCCAGATGAACGTCTGCTTGAAGTCGCGCTTGAGCAGGTTGAGGGCGGTGGCGTTGCTCTGGCCAAAGGCTGAGCCCGTGCGGGCGTCGGCATCGCACCAGGCCAGCACCTGTTCCGCCTGGGCGGGGTCGCCACGACCCATCTTGCGTTTCAGGGGCGGGGCAAACAGGCGGCAACCCAGTTCGGAAGCGAGTCGATCGCCTTTGGCGGATGTCTCGGCCAGCAGCGCGCGATAGTCGGCCTCGCTGATCAGGGCGCCCTCGCCATCGCCGATGGCACCGGCCAGGTAGAGCAGCTTCACCCGGGCGTTGCTATCGGCGTACTGCTCGAAGACGGCGCGGCGGCGGGCTTCATCCGCCAGCGCGGGGATGTGGCCGTCGAACAGACCCATGAGGATCGGCGGGTAGCCGTAGGGCCCGTGTTGCGCCAGGTATTCATAGGCCGTAACGACCTTCTCCGGGGCGAGCTTGCCCAGAGTGGGGTTTGCATAGAGGTTGGCCAGCCCCAGGTTGGCGTGCAGGCGGTGGCCTTCCACTGGGTCCTTCTCGGCGACTTCGAGCAGGAGGCGTTCGCCCTGGTCGACGTCCTGGCGGAACGGCGGGTTGCCGTTCAGCAGGGCCAGGCCCAGCAGCAGCTTGGCGGTGTAGGAGCCCTGGCTGGCGCCCTTTTCCAGGAAGTTCTTCGCCTGCTGCACGTCCACCTTCTGGCCGAACTGCGCGTCTTCGACGTAGCGGCTCAGCATGTAGGAGGCGTCGCCGTTGCCGTTGAGGGACGACTGGGTATAGAGCGCGAAGGCCTTGTTGTAGTCCTGGGCGACGCCGTCGCCACGCTCGTACATCTTGGCCAGCATGTACTGCGCACGGGGCTCCTTGTCTTCGGCAGCGCTCTCCAGCAGCTCATGGGCTTCCTGCAACTGCTGCGCAGCGGTGGTGTCGGGGCGGTAGAGGCTGATGGCCTTGTCGGTCTTCTCGATGGGGGTTTCGAAGCAGCCAGTCAGCAGGGCGCACAGCGCCAGGGGGATGAAGGTTTCCTTCTTCATGGCATTCCTTGAGGGGTGGGGGATGTATCGCGGCGCAGAGCCTAACAGAGCCTCAAGGCTGATGGCACTTTGATGGTCGATGGCGAGCGTCTGAAGACGCCGGTGCTGCAGGGCGGCCCGGCGCGTTGCGCGCCGGGCGCTGTTGGTCAGGCCTTGAGCGTCTTCACGCCTTCGGCGGTGCCGAGCAGCAGCAGGTCGGCCGGGCGGGCGGCGAAGAGGCCGTTGGTGACCACGCCGACGATGGCGTTGATCTGCGCTTCCAGGCTCTTCGGGTCGACGATGGAGAGGTTGTGCACGTCGAGGATTATGTTGCCGTTGTCGGTGACGACACCTTCGCGGTAGACCGGGTCGCCGCCCAGTTTCACCAGTTGGCGGGCCACGTGGCTGCGGGCCATGGGGATGACTTCCACCGGCAGCGGGAAGGCGCCGAGCACCGGCACCAGCTTGCTGGCGTCGGCGATGCAGATGAAGGTGCGTGCCACGGCGGCGACGATCTTCTCGCGGGTCAGTGCGGCACCGCCGCCCTTGATCAGGTTCAGGTGCTCGTCGCTCTCGTCGGCGCCGTCCACGTAGAACTCCAGGGCGTCCACGGTGTTCAGGTCGTAGACCGGGATGCCATGGCCCTTCAGGCGCTGCGCAGTGGCCTCGGAGCTGGCGACGGCGCCGTCGAAGGCCATCTTGTGGCGGGCCAGGGCGTCGATGAAGAAGTTGGCGGTGGAGCCGGTGCCGACGCCGATGACGCTTTTGCTGTCGATCAGCGGAAGGATGTGGTCGACGGCGGCCTGGGCGACGGCCTGCTTGAGCTGGTCCTGGTTCATGCGGGGGTCCACGTTGTGAGGGGTATCCGAGGGCGCGCAGTATAGCCGCTCGCCACGGCAAAACCCCGCATCCCGTGTGGTCGGTCGACGGACGCCTGCGGTAGACTCGCCGCTCCCGCCCCGCCCGCCAGTGAAGCCGTGATGCTCGAAGACTACGTCAAGAAGACCCTCACCTCGCGCGTTTATGACGTCGCGGTGGAAACCCCGCTGCAACGCGCGCCACGCCTGACCGAGCGCCTCGGCAACCAGGTGCTGCTCAAGCGCGAGGACCTGCAGCCGGTCTTCTCCTTCAAGATCCGCGGGGCCTACAACAAGCTGGCCCAGCTGTCCGCCGAGGAACTGGCCCGGGGCGTGGTCACTGCCTCGGCCGGCAATCACGCCCAGGGCCTGGCCCTGGCGGCCCGCGAGCTGGGTATCGAAGCCACCATCGTCATGCCGCGCACCACCCCCGAGCTGAAGGTCCAGGGCGTGCGCGCCCGGGGCGGCAAGGTGGTGCTGCACGGCGACGCCTTCCCCGAGGCGCTGGCCTATTCGCTGAAGCTGGTGGAGGAGAAGGGCTTCGTCTACATCCACCCCTACGACGACCCCCATGTGATCGCCGGGCAGGGCACCGTGGCGATGGAGATCCTCCGCCAGCACCCGGGGCGCCTGGACGCCATCTTCGTGCCGGTGGGCGGCGGCGGCCTGATCGCCGGCATTGCCGCCTACGTGAAGTACCTGCGCCCGGAAGTGAAGGTGATCGGCGTCGAGCCGGATGACTCCAACTGCCTGCAGGCCGCCATGGCCGCCGGCGAGCGAGTGGTGCTGGGCCAGGTCGGGCTGTTCGCCGATGGCGTGGCGGTGGCGCAGATCGGCCAGCACACCTTCGACATCTGCCGCCATCACGTCGATGAAGTGGTGACCGTCAGCACCGACGAGATCTGCGCGGCGATCAAGGACATCTACGACGACACCCGCTCCATCACCGAGCCCGCCGGCGCCCTGGCCGTGGCGGGCATCAAGCGCTACGTCGAGCGCGAGGGCATCGAGGGCCAGACCCTGGTGGCCATCGACTCCGGCGCCAACATCAACTTCGACCGCCTGCGCCACGTGGCCGAGCGCGCGGAGCTGGGCGAGAAGCGCGAGGCGATCATCGCGGTGACCATTCCCGAACGCCCGGGCAGCTTCAAGGCGTTCTGCGAGGCCATCGGCAAGCGCCAGATCACCGAGTTCAACTACCGCTACAACACCGACAACGAGGCGCACATCTTCGTCGGCGTGCAGACCCACCCGCTCAACGACCCCCGCGAGGCGCTGGTCAACGGCCTGCGCGAGCAGGGCTTCCCGGTGCTGGACCTGACCGACAACGAGCTGGCCAAGCTGCACATCCGCCACATGGTGGGCGGCCGTGCGCCCCGGGTGGAGGACGAGTCGATCTTCCGCTTCGAATTCCCCGAGCGTCCCGGTGCGCTGTTCAACTTCCTCGACAAGCTGGGCGGGCGCTGGAACATCACCCTGTTCCATTACCGCAACCACGGCGCCGCCGACGGCCGCGTGGTGGCGGGGCTGCAGGTGCCGGCGGATGAGCGCCACCTGGTGCCCGAGGCTCTTGCCGCCATCGGCTACCCCTACTGGGATGAAACGGAAAACCCGGCCTACCGGCTGTTCCTCAGCTGAGGCCGCAGACCGGGCGACTACACTGAGCCCGTCGCCCGATTGGAGGAAGGATGATGGACGCTGACCTGCTGCTGGGCCTCAACGGCCTGGCGATCGCCCTGCTGATGGCGGTGGCCCTCCTGCTGTTCTGGTTCGTCCTGCGAGCCTGGCACGGCGCCCTGCCAGGCTGGGCACCGAGCCCGCGCCAGGCCGCGCTGTTCGGCGTGCCGGCCTTGCTGCTGCTGGGCCTCGCTGCGCCGGTGTCCGGCTGGCTGGTGCTGGACCAGCGCGGCATTCCCCTGGGCCTGACCTGGGTACTGGGCAGCAGCCTGCTCTACCTGCTGGCTGGCATCGCCTGGCTGCTGGCCAGTCGCCGCCTGCTGGTGCTGCATGCCGGCCCGGCCGAACTGGCCGCCCCGCGCGGGCGCTTCCTCGGCTTCAGCCTTGGCTATGCCGCCCTGGGCCTGATCCTGCTGCTGGTGATCCTCGGCCTCATCCTCGTGCGGCCGGTCTGACTTGGCGTTCAACCGCATCCTGCTGGTGGGTGCCAGCGGTTTCATCGGCCAGCGTCTGCTGGCCGCTCTCCTTGGTGCGGGTCACAGCCTGGTGGCCACGTCGCGCACCGGCAGCGGGACTCCCTGCCCGGGCGTGGAGTGGCGCGCCCTCGACCTCGAGCGCTTGGCGGACGACCCCGACGGCTTCCCCTGGCCGGCGGGCGTGAACCTGGTGATCAACGCCGCCGGCGCGCTGTTGCCCGATTCCGCACGACTGGAAAGGCTGCAGGCGGATGGGCCCAAGGCTCTCTTCGACCTCGCGGCCCGCCATGGCGCGGCGGTGCTGCAGCTTTCCGCGCTGGGGGCGGGTGATCACCCGGATGTGCCCTTCCTGGCCAGCAAGGCGCGGGCGGATGCGCACCTGCTCGGCCTCGGCATACCCGCCGTGGTGCTGCGCCCGTCCCTGGTGCTGGGTGAAGGCGGCGCCAGCAGTGGCTGGCTGGAAGCCCTGGCCTGCCTGCCCGTCGCGCCCCTGCCGGATGTCGGCGCGCGCAGCCGCCCGGTGCATGTGGACGACCTGGCCGGCGCAGTACTGGCGCTGGTCCTCCACTGGCCGGCACAGCCCTGCGCTGTGCCGCTGGTGGGTCCCGACATCCTTACCCAGGGTGGCCTGCTGGACCTGCTCCGCCGTGTGCGCGGGCGTGGCCCCGGTCGCTGGCTGCGTCTGCCCGGTGCGCTCGCGGCGCTGGGCGCGCGGGCGGCTCGTGGGTTCGGCTGGCGGGCTCTCGACCCTCAACTGATGACCCTGGCACGGCGCGACAACCTCGCCGAGCCGGATGCCCTGGCGGCGCTCTGCGGCTATCGCGCGGTACCCCTGGCCCTGCGCCTGACGGGTGGCTGGCCGCAGCCGGAGCGGGTGATCACCCGCCTGATGCGCCCCGCGATGCTGGCCGTGCTGGCACTGATCTGGCTCGGGACGGCCTTCGTCTGCCTGGGGCCGGGGTACGACTGGGGGCTGCGCATCATGGCCGACATGGGCGTGAGCGGCTGGCCGGCGAGCCTGGCGGTGGTCAGCGGTTCGCTGCTGGATGCCGCGCTGGGGCTCGGGCTGCTGGTCCGTCGCTGGCGCGTGCGCGCCTTGCAGGCCCAGCTGGGCCTGATGCTGGTCTACACCCTGCTGATCACCCTGCTGCTGCCCCACTACTGGGCCGACCCCTACGCGGCGGTCGGCAAGAACCTGGTGCTCATGGTCGCCACCCTCTGGGTGCTGTGGCTGGAGCCCCCACCACGGACGCCTGCCCGATGAGTCTGTACCTGCTGCTGAAGACCCTGCACATCCTCTCCTCCACCCTGCTGTTCGGTACCGGGCTGGGGTCGGCCTACTACGCCCTGCGGGCCTGGCGCAGCCAACGGCTGGAGGTGATCGCGGTGACCTTCCGCCATCTGGTCACCGCCGACTGGCTGTTCATCGCCACCACGGCGGTGTTCCAGCCCCTCAGCGGGCTGGCGCTGGCGAAGGTGGCGGGCTGGCCGCTGAACCAGTTCTGGATTCTGTGGAGCGTGGGGCTCTACGTGTTCGCCGGGCTGTGCTGGCTGCCGGTGGTGTGGCTGCAGATCCGCGTGCGCGACATGGCCGCCCAGGCGCTGGCCGGCGGCCAGGCCCTGCCGGAGCGGGCCTTCCTCTATATGCGCATCTGGTTCGTGCTGGGCTGGCCGGCGTTCATCGCCTTCTTGGCGATCTTCTTCCTGATGGTGGCCAAGCCGCTCTGACGGGCCGCCGGGCGCGGCCCGCGTGGGTCAGCGCAGCGAGATCACCGCCCAGCCACGGGCCTGGGCCTCGGCACGCAGGCGGTCGTCCGGGTCGACGGCCACCGGGCGGCTGACCCGCTCCAGCAGGGGCATGTCGTTCACCGAGTCGCTGTAGAAGCTGGCGTCGTCCAGGCTCAGGCCGTTCTCCGCCAGCCAGCGCTCCAGGCGCACCACCTTGCCTTCGCGGAAGCACGGCACGTCGGTGCTGCGGCCGGTGTAGCGGCCGTCCACCACCTCGCACTCGGTGGCCAGCAGGTCGTCCACGCCCAGGCGCTCGGCGATCGGGCCGGTGATGAAGCGGTTGGTGGCAGTGATGATCACCAGGCGGTCGCCGGCGGCGCGGTGCTCGGCCAGCAGTGCCTCGCCCTTGGCCAGCAGGATCGGCTCGATGCGGTCGCGCATGAACTCACGGTGCCAGGTGGCCAGCTGCTCCAGGTCGTGGCGGCCGAGGATCTCCTGGCAGAAGTCCTGGTAGGCCTGTACGTCGAGGGTGCCGGCCAGGTAGTCCTGGTAGAAGGCGTCGTTGCGCGCCCGGTAGGTGGAGGCGTCCACCAGGCCGCGTTCGCAGAGGTACTCGCCCCAGGCGTGGTCGCTGTCGCCGCCGAGGAGGGTGTTGTCGAGGTCGAAAAGGGCCAGGCGCACGTCTATCACCTTGCTGGAAGCTGCCGAAGGCCGCGCAGGATACCCCCTTTTCCGGGGGCTGCCCATTGCGTGAACAGCCCGCATTGCCGCGTTTACAGGCTTTGTGGAACAATGCCGCGACATGCGCAAGCGAGGTTGTCCGCTGTGATCGATCCCGATGGTTTCCGCCCTAATGTCGGCATCATTCTCGCCAATGATGTCGGGCAGGTGCTGTGGGCGCGACGCATCAATCAGGACGCCTGGCAGTTCCCCCAGGGGGGCATCAACCCGCGCGAAACGCCCGAAGAAGCGCTGTTCCGCGAATTGAACGAAGAAGTCGGCCTCGAAGAGCAGGATGTGAAGATCCTGGCATGCACCCGTGGCTGGCTGCGCTATCGTCTGCCGCAGCGCCTGGTGCGCACGCACAGCCAACCGCTGTGCATCGGCCAGAAGCAGAAGTGGTTCCTGTTGCGCCTGAAGTCCGATGAGACCCGGGTGCGCATGGACCTGACCGGCAAGCCCGAGTTCGATGGGTGGCGCTGGGTCAGCTACTGGTACCCGCTTGGACAGGTCGTGACCTTCAAGCGAGAAGTCTATCGTCGCGCCCTCAAGGAACTCGCCCCGCGCCTGCTGGCGCAAGACTGACCCGGAGAAAGGCTACACGGCCATGCTCAATACCCTGCGCAAGATCGTCCAGGAAGTGAACGCCGCCAAGGATCTCAAGGCGGCGCTGGCGATCATCGTGCAGCGGGTGAAGGAGGCCATGGGCAGCCAGGTCTGCTCGGTGTACCTGCTCGACCCCGAGGCCAACCGCTTCGTGCTGATGGCCACCGAGGGCCTCAACAAGCGCTCCATCGGCAAGGTCAGCATGGCCCCCAACGAAGGCCTGGTGGGCCTGGTGGGCACCCGCGAAGAGCCGCTGAACCTCGAGAACGCCGCCGACCACCCCCGCTACCGCTACTTCGCCGAGACCGGCGAGGAGCGCTACGCCTCTTTCCTCGGCGCGCCGATCATCCACCACCGTCGGGTGATGGGCGTGCTGGTGGTGCAGCAGAAGGAGCGTCGCCAGTTCGACGAGGGCGAGGAAGCCTTCCTCGTCACCATGAGCGCCCAGCTCGCGGGCGTCATCGCCCATGCCGAGGCCACCGGCTCCATCCGTGGCCTGGGGCGCCAGGGCAAGGGCATCCAGGAGGCCAAGTTCGTCGGCGTGCCCGGTGCGCCGGGCGCTGCCGTGGGCACCGCCGTGGTGGTGCTGCCGCCGGCCGACCTGGAGGTGGTGCCCGACCGCCCGGTGGATGACATCGAGGCCGAGGTCGCCCGCTTCAAGCAGGCCCTGGAGTCCGTGCGCGAGGACATGCGCCGCCTCTCCAGCAAGCTGGCCAGCCAGCTGCGCCCGGAAGAGCGTGCCCTGTTCGACGTCTACCTGATGATGCTCGACGACGACTCCATCGGCCTGGAAGTGAAGAAGGTCATCCGCTCCGGCCAGTGGGCCCAGGGTGCCCTGCGCCAGGTGGTGATGGAGCACGTCAAGCGCTTCGAGCTGATGGACGATGCCTACCTGCGCGAGCGCGCCTCCGACGTCAAGGACCTCGGTCGCCGCCTGCTCGCCTACCTGCAGGAAGAGCGCAAGCAGAACCTGGTCTACCAGGACAACACCATCCTGGTCAGCGAGGAGCTGTCCCCGGCCATGCTCGGCGAAGTGCCGGAAGGCAAGCTGGTGGGCCTGATCTCCGTGCTCGGTTCCGGCAACTCCCACGTCGCGATCCTGGCACGGGCCATGGGGATTCCCACGGTCATGGGCGTGGTCGACCTGCCCTATTCCAAGGTCGACGGCATCGAGCTGATCGTCGACGGCTACCACGGCGAAGTTTTCACCAACCCCTCCGAGGAACTGCGCAAGCAGTACGGCGAAGTGGTCGAGGAGGAGCGCCAGCTGGTCAAGGGCCTCGACGCCCTGCGCAGCCTGCCGTGCGAGACCCTCGATGGCCACCGCATGCCGCTGTGGGTCAACACCGGCCTGCTGGCCGACGTGACCCGCGCCCAGGAGCGCGGTGCCGAAGGCGTCGGCCTGTACCGCACCGAAGTGCCGTTCATGATCAACGAGCGCTTCCCCAGCGAGAAGGAGCAGCTCGCCATCTACCGCGAGCAGCTCGCCGCCTTCCACCCGCTGCCGGTGACCATGCGCACCCTGGACATCGGTGGCGACAAGGCGCTGTCCTATTTCCCCATCAAGGAAAGCAATCCCTTCCTCGGCTGGCGCGGCATCCGCGTCACCCTCGACCACCCGGAGATCTTCCTGGTGCAGGTGCGCGCCATGCTCAAGGCCAGCGAAGGCCTGAACAACCTGCGCATCCTGCTGCCGATGATTTCCGGCGTGCAGGAGCTGGAAGAGTCTCTGCACCTGATCCATCGCGCCTGGGGCGAGGTGCGCGACGAGGGCGTGGACATCCCCATGCCGCCGGTCGGCGTGATGATCGAGATCCCCGCCGCCGTGTACCAGACCCGCGAGCTGGCGCGCCAGGTGGACTTCCTCTCGGTCGGCTCCAACGACCTCACCCAGTACCTGCTGGCGGTGGACCGCAACAACCCGCGCGTGGCCGATCTCTACGACTACCTGCACCCCGCCGTGCTCCAGGCGCTGCTCAAGGTGGTCAACGACGCCCATGCCGAAGGCAAGCCCGTCAGCATCTGCGGCGAGATGGCCGGTGACCCGGCGGCCGCCGTGCTGCTGCTGGCCATGGGCTTCGACAGCCTGTCGATGAACGCCACCAACCTGCCCAAGGTGAAATGGCTGCTTCGTCAGCTCAGCCTGAGCAAGGCCCGCGAGCTCCTTGACCAGTTGATGGGCATCGACAACCCTCAAGTCATCCACAGCGCGCTGCACCTCGCCCTGCGCAACCTGGGCCTGGGCCGCGTGATCAATCCGGCCGCGACCATCCAGGCCTGAGCCGCCTCCACCGGGCGGCTCCGCGTGCCGCCCGACCCGATGTCCCGCGCTTGCGGGCATCCAGGAGCTGCCGCTTATGGACGAGCCCTCCGCCACCGACCGCGATGTGGAACGCACCCTGCGCCACGCCCTGGAGATCGTCAGCGACGGCATCTGGGACTGGGACATGCGCAGCGGCCACGTCACCCGCAGCCCCGGCTGGTACGCCATGCTCGGCTTCCCCCGCAACAGCCTGCCCGAGGACGTCGACACCTGGGAGAACATCATCCACCCCGACGACCTGCCTCGCGTCATGCAGAGCTTCAACGCCTACCTGGAAGGGCGTTCCGAGGTCTATGAAGAGGAATACCGCTGCCGCTGCCAGGACGGCCGCTACCTGTGGATCAGCGATCACGGGCGCTTCGTCGAGTTCGACGAGGACGGCCAGCCAACCCGCATGATCGGCGCCCACCGGGACGTCCACCAGCGCAAGCTCGCCGAGCTGGAGCTGCAGCAGCGCAACCAGGAACTGCTGCGCATCAATGGCGACCTGGAGGCCCTGGTGGCCTGCCGCACCGAGGCCCTGGCCCAGGCCAACCGGGCCCTGGCCGAGCAGGTGGAGGCCGCCATCCGCCTCAGCGAGACCGACCCGCTCACCGGCATCGCCAACCGCCGCTGCTTCGAGACCCGGCTGCAGCGGGAATGGCAGCGCTTCCAGCGGCACCACTGCCCCACCGGCCTGGTGATGCTGGACCTCGATCACTTCAAGCGCATCAACGACGAGCACGGCCATGCCGAAGGCGACCGCATCCTCCAGGCCGTGGCCGAGCAGATTCGGGCTGTGTTGCGGGAGGAGGACTGCTTCGCCCGTTGGGGAGGCGAGGAATTCATCCTGCTGCTGCCGGACACCGGCCCCGAGGCCCTGCTGCAGCTGGCCCGGCGTCTGCACCGGCGGATTCCCGAGGCCGGGACGGACCTGCCCCGGCGTCTCAGTGCCAGCTTCGCCGTGGCCAGCCTGGTGGCGGGCGAGGACATCACCGCCCTGCTCAAGCGGCTGGACGACGGCCTCTATCGCGCCAAGCAGCAGCGCGACTGCGTCATCGTCTGCCCGTCGCCCTAGCGGGTGCGCAGGTTCAGGTGCACATCGTCCAGCGGCTTGCCGAACGGGCCGAAGCCGCGCTCCACCACTTCGCGGCTGCCGTCCCCGCGCACGATCAGGGCCGTCGTGGCGCGGGTGCCATAGGTGCGGCTGGCGATGAACACCGGCGACAGCATGCGCTCGGTCTCCAGCCCTACGCCGGTGTCCGGCAGGGTCGCGTCCGAGGCCGGCTGCGGGTCGTGCATGAGGTTGAGCAGGTCCGCCGGGCGCACCACGTCCAGGCACTCGGCCAGGGCGGCCTTGGTCTTGCGCACCTTCGGCCAGGGTGTGTCGAGGTCGGCGTTGGACAGCCCGTAGAGCCCCGCCTCCAGGCGACGCGGGCCCGGGCCTCGGGAATGCAGGAACCACAGCTCGCGCCCGTCGCCCACCAGCAGGTTGAAGCCGGCGTAGTCCGCCGCGCGGCGGTGCGCCTCGGCCATGAAGGCCTCCGGGGTCTGGGTGCCGCCGAGGAAGCCCACGCACAGCTCGCCCCGTGAGCGGCCGGTGGCCGGATGGCGTGGGTCGCGGATGTTGGTCAGCGCCGCGAAGCGCCCGCCCTGCCCCAGGCCGAGCCAGGTGCCGCCGGCTTCCAGGTCACGCCCGGCATGCAGGCCCGGCACGTCGTGCCAGGCGCCGAGGGCGCGGGTCGGTCGCTCGTAGAACTCGTCGCGATTGGCGGCCAGTACCAAGGGGGTGGCATGTCCCGGGCGCCAGGCGAAGGTAATCAGGCACATGGTGAGGCTCCTTCTCCGTGATCCTCGGCCGAGTCTAGGGGCTGTAGGAAAAGGCGTCGAGAATACCGACGATTCGCGCAGCGGGGCGGGAACGGCCGTCGCCCTGATTGGAGCGGCAAGCGGCCTTCCGTTACCATGCCGCTTTGCTTCCGGGGGTGTCGCTTGGAATTCCTGCTCTACCTGGTGCTCGGCGCCTTCGCCGGGGTGCTGGCCGGCCTGTTCGGCGTCGGCGGCGGCATGATCATCGTGCCGGTGCTGGTGTTCAGCTTCACCGCCCAGGGGTTCGATCCGAGTGTCCTCACCCACCTGGCGGTGGGCACCTCCCTGGCGACCATCATCTTCACCTCGATCAACGCCGTGCGCGAACACCACCGCAAGGGCGCGGTGCGCTGGGCGATCTTTGCCTGGATGACCCTGGGCATCCTGCTCGGCGCCGCCATCGGCGCCTACACCGCCAAGCTGATCCAGGGCCCGATGCTGCAGAAGATCATCGGCTGCTTCGCCATCCTGGTGTCCCTGCAGATGGCCCTCGACTTCAAGCCCAAGGCCAGCCGTGACGTGCCCGGCAAACCCGGCCTCACCGCCGCCGGCGTGTTCATCGGCTGGGCCTCGGCGATCTTCGGCATCGGCGGCGGCTCCCTCACCGTGCCCTTCCTCAGCTGGCGCAGCGTGCCGATGCAGCAGGCCGTGGCCACCTCCTCCGCCTGCGGCCTGCCGATCGCCATCGCCAGCGCCCTGTCGTTCATGGTGCTGGGCTGGAACCACGAACACCTGCCGCCGCACAGTTTCGGATACGTCTACCTCCCGGCGCTGGTGGGGATCGCCCTCACCAGCATGTTCTTCGCCCGCCTGGGCGCGCGCCTGGCCCACCGGCTGCCCCCGCGTCTGCTCAAGCGCCTGTTCGCCCTGCTGCTGTTCGCGGTCGGGCTGAGTTTTCTGATCTAAGGAGTCGTGATGCTGGCTTATCCCCAGATCGATCCGGTGGCGTTCAGCCTCGGACCCCTGAAAATCCACTGGTACGGGCTCATGTACCTGATCGGCATCGGCGGTGCCTGGTTGCTGGCCTCGCGCCGGCTGGAGCGCTTCGACCCGACCTGGACCAAGGAGAAGCTCTCCGACCTGGTGTTCTGGGTCGCCCTCGGGGTGATCGCCGGCGGGCGCCTGGGCTACGTGCTGTTCTACGACCTGCCCGCCTACCTGGCCAACCCGCTGCTGATCCTCGAAGTCTGGAAAGGCGGCATGTCCTTCCACGGTGGCCTGATCGGCGTGATGCTCGCCACCCTCTGGTTCGGCAAGCGCAACAACAAGAGCTTCTTCCAGCTCATGGACTTCATCGCCCCGCTGGTGCCCATCGGCCTCGGCGCCGGGCGCATCGGCAACTTCATCAACGCCGAGCTGTGGGGCAAGGCCAGCGACGTGCCCTGGGCGATGATCTTCCCCACCGACCCGGCGCACCTGCCGCGCCACCCGTCGCAGCTCTACCAGTTCGCCCTGGAAGGCGTCGCGCTGTTCGTCATCCTCTGGTGCTACTCGCGCAAGCCGCGCCCGACCATGGCGGTTTCCGGGATGTTCGCGCTGTTCTACGGCATCTTCCGCTTCGCCGTGGAGTTCGTCCGCGTACCGGACGCCCAGCTCGGCTACCTGGCCTTCGGCTGGGTCACCATGGGCCAGATCCTCTGCCTGCCGATGATCATCGGCGGCCTCGCACTGATCGTCTGGGCGCACCGTCGTGAAGCCGCCCAAGGAGTCACCCCGTGAAGCAGTACCTCGACCTGATGCGCCTGGTGCGCGAAACCGGCACCTTCAAGAGCGACCGCACCGGCACCGGCACCTACAGCGTGTTCGGCCACCAGATGCGCTTCGACCTGGCCGAGGGCTTCCCCCTGGTGACCACCAAGAAGTGCCACCTGAAGTCCATCATCCACGAGCTGCTGTGGTTCCTGCAGGGCGACACCAACATCCGCTACCTCAAGGAAAACGGCGTCTCCATCTGGGACGAGTGGGCCGACGAGAACGGCGACCTGGGCCCGGTCTATGGCTACCAGTGGCGCAGCTGGCCGGCGCCCAACGGTGAATCCATCGACCAGATCGCCAAGCTGATCGAGATGA
This sequence comes from Metapseudomonas otitidis, assembly GCF_011397855.1. Classification (NCBI taxonomy): domain Bacteria; kingdom Pseudomonadati; phylum Pseudomonadota; class Gammaproteobacteria; order Pseudomonadales; family Pseudomonadaceae; genus Metapseudomonas; species Metapseudomonas otitidis. The sequence goes on from NZ_AP022642.1 coordinate 330,729, forward strand.
TCCGCAAGAACCCCGACTCGCGCCGCCTGATCGTCTCCGCCTGGAACCCGGCCCTGGTGGACCAGATGGCCCTGCCGCCCTGCCACGCGCTGTTCCAGTTCTACGTGGCCGACGGCAAGCTCAGCTGCCAGCTGTACCAGCGCTCGGCGGACATCTTCCTCGGCGTGCCCTTCAACATCGCCAGCTACGCCCTGTTGACCCTGATGGTGGCCCAGGTCTGCGACCTGGCCCCCGGCGAGTTCATCTGGACCGGCGGCGACTGCCACCTGTATGCCAACCACATCGAGCAGACCGACCTGCAGCTCACCCGCGAGCCGCTGCCGCTGCCCACCATGAAGCTCAACCCCGAGGTGAAGGACCTGCTGGCCTTCAAGTTCGAGGACTTCGAACTGGTCGGCTACCAGGCCCACCCGCACATCAAGGCCCCGGTCGCCGTCTGACCCCCGGCCGGGGCGCCCGCCCCGGCCCGCCTGCTCCAGGACAGCCCGCCATGAACGCCCCGCTCGCCGCCCTGCTCACCGGCCTCGTCGGCCTCTGGACCCTCGCCGCCCATGCCGAGCCCGCCCAGGGCGGCTTCGTCGCCTCGCAGCGTTGCGAGGCCTACCAGTCGATCCGCAAGCGCAGCAACCCCGATGGCGCCACCCTGCAACCGGGGCAGCGCTACCGGGTGGTGGAGGTCAACAAGCGGGACTACGACTGGCTGCGGGTGCGCTTGCCGGACAACGCTACGCCGCTGCGCTGGGTGCCGGTCGGCTGCGGCCAGGTGGAAGACCTCAGCCTTGGCGCCCGCCAGGGCACCGGGAATGCCGCCCAGGGCGAGGCCTGTAACGTGCCGGGCCAGCACGACGGCTACGTCCTCGCCGCCACCTGGCAGCCCGGCTTCTGCGAGCACGTCGCCTACAAGGGGCGCAAGCCGGAGTGCGACGCCCTGGCCAGCGGTGACCTGCAACTGAACCACCTCACCCTCCACGGCCTCTGGCCCAACCGCCAGGCCTGCGGCACCCGCTATGGGCACTGCGCAGGGCCGGCGCTGGTGCTGGACGAAAGCACCCGCGCGACCCTGCGGCCGTGGATGCCCAACGTCGGCTACGGCGACGACTTCAGCCGCTACCAGTGGGAGAAGCACGGCACCTGCCAGACCGACATGGACGCCAACGCCTACTTCCGCCGCGCCGCCGAGCTGGTGGCCCAGCTGGATGCCACCCGCGCCGGGCAGTACATCGCCAGCAACGTCGGCGGCGCCATCTCCCAGGCCGCGTTCTACCAGAAGGTCAGTGAGGAGTTCGGCAACCCCCGGGCCGGCAACAACTTCCTGCTGGTGTGCACCCGGGGTGGCTATCTGCAGGAGGTGCGGGTGAGCCTGCCCCGCGCGCTCAAACCCGCCGACAGCCTGGTGGGGGTGATGGATGGCCAGTTCGCCGAGCGCCGTCCCGGTGACCGCAATGCCTGCCGGGACGATCGCGTTCTCATCGAGGCCCCGGGCCTCTAGCCGCCCACGCCAACGTTCTTAAGCGGCCAGTTCGGCTGCCAGGCGCTCCAGCTCGGCCTGGCGCTCGGCCTGCTCCAGCTCAGCGCCGAGGTTCAACGAGGACCATTCCGGGTGGGCCCGCGCCTTGCCCAGGGCGGCAGGCAGCTTGCCCTGGCGCCATTGCTCGTCCGCCGGCGCGTCCACGCGGATCGCCTCGAACGCCGCATGGCCGCGCAGCTCCAGTGCCCGCAGCAACTCCATCTGGCGCAGCGCCAGGAGCCGCAGGATGCCGTCGTCCACCGTCAGCTCGCGGTGCCCGCGCAGCTTGCCCAGCAGGCGCTGGCCGTAATGCCCGACCGTCTGCCAGGCGCCGCCGGCCAGTGCGCCGATGGCGGCCGCAGCCCCCAGGGTCAGCCCGCCCACCAGCAGGTCCACCCCGGCACCGGCCGCCGCGCCTGCGGCCACGCCGCTGCCCAGGCGCACGCCGAGCTGGCGCAGGGTTTCCGGGTTGAACAGGTCATCACCCCAGCGCCCGTCCAGCAGCGGCAGGTCGCTGGCGGCGGCATCCTCGCGGCTGAAGGCGTACAGCCGCAGCAGGGCTTCCACGCAACGCTGCTCGCGCTGTCGCACCTGCTGGCGCAAGGCCTCGGTTGCGGCCTGCAGGGCATTGGCCTCGGTGGCCACGCTGCGGCGGCAGGCCGCCACGTCCAGCAGCAGCTCGGCCACCAGGCGCTCACCGGCCTGGCGGCGCAGCTGGCGCTGGGCCTGCTGGTCGTCCACCAGCCGCTGCAGTTGCGGGCGGCCCCGCTCCAGCAGCAGGGCCAGGCTGTCGTAGAGGCGCGGCTCGCCGTCCAGCGGCGGCGCCACGCTGTCGAAGCGCACCAGGGCGTGCAGGCCCAGCCGGGCCAGGGCCTCGCGCCAGGGCTCGCCGCGCTGGTCGTGGCCGGCCACGAAGTTCAGCACCGGCAGCAGCGGCCGGCCGCACATGGCCAGCACCGCCAGCTCGTCGCGGTACTTGGCCAGCACCGGCTCGCGGGCGTCGATGACGTACAGGCCGGCGTCGGAGGCCATCAGCTGGCGCAGCACCTTGGCTTCCTGCTCGAAACGCTGGCGCGCCTCGGCGCTGTCGAGGAAGCGCGCCAGGCGGGCCGGGCCGTCCAGGCGCTCGCCGGGCCGGTCCAGGCGCTCCAGGTAGTCCAGCAGGGCGATGGCGTCCTCCAGGCCGGGGGTGTCGTACAGCTCCAGCAGTGGCTGACCGTCGACGGACAGCCGCGCGCCCTCGACATGGCGGGTGGTGCTGGGGCGGTGGGAGACCTCGCCGAAGCTGCGGTCCCGCAACAGGGTGCGCAGCAGCGAGGTCTTGCCGACGTTGGTGTGGCCGACCACGGCCAGGCGCAGGGGCTCAGTCATGGCCATGCTCCAGCCAGTGGAAGGGGGCGCTGTCGGCGTGGCGCAGGCCTTGGCGGTCGAGGGCCTGGTGCCATTCCTCCAGGCGCCGGCTGTCCAGCGCCTCGCCGGCCGGGGCCGGCAGCAGCCAGACCCGGGCCTCGACGGTGCTGCGCGCCAGTTCGCCGATCAGCGCCAGGGTGCCCCGGTCCGGCGAGCGGCGCGGGTCGCAGGCGATCGCCAGGCGCTGGGGCGGGAAGCGGCTGAGCTGGTCCAGCAGGCGCTGGCGCTGCTCGCGGCTGTCCAGCACCCCGGCGTCGCCCACGCCCTTGGGCAGCGCGGGCGGCCAGGGGCGGCTGTCGTCCAGTTCGATCCCCACCAGCAGGGCACCCGCCCCTTCGAAGGGCAGTGCGGCCTCGGTCATCGGCCCTTGGGGGCCGGGGTCGGCGTCCACCACGCCCAGGCGTTGGCTGGCCGGGTTGAGGCGTTCGCGCAGCAGGGCATAGCCGGGCAGACCGGGCTCAACCGCCAGCCCGGCGCGGCCACGGCTCCAGCGCCATAGGCACAGCAGCATCAGGCCCAGGCGCGGCAGCAGGCCGTAGACCAGGGTGACCCCCAGCAGCCAGCCGGACCAGGCCTGGCGGGGCGCGGCGTCGGCGAGCATGTCGCTGCTGGCGCGGATGGTGTCGCTGTCCGGCAGGCTGAAGCCGAGCAGCGCCGGCAGGGCGCCGAGGCCCTGGGTGAGGGCGACGAAGGTATCGCTGCCAAGCAGCGTGGTTTCCCAGACGAAGCCATAGCGGCGGGTGGAAAGCAGGGCCAGCAGGGTCAGCAGCGCGGTGCCCAGCACCAGCGTCCAGAAACCATGGACCAGCACGCCCAGGCCCCAACGCGTCAGGCGGCGGCGCTGCAGCATCACCAGCAGCGCCGGGCCCAGCTGGGCGGCCGCGGCATCCCGCGAGAGGCGTGCGCACAGCCACCACCACAGGCGGCCGAGGGCGCTGGCATGGCCGCCGGCCAGGAGACCCAGGCTCCAGCCCAGCAGGGTCAGCAGGTGCAGGCCGAGCAGCCCGCCCAGGGCCCAGAACACGTTGACCGGGCGCTGCCCGTCGCCCAGGGCCGCTGCCGCCAGGGTGGCGCCGCTGGCCAGGGCCAGCAGCACCAGGGCCCAGGCCGCCAGGCGGGCGCCTTGCAGCCAGTGGACGAGGGCGCCGAGCTGGCCGTCGCGCTGGGCGAGGAACAGCGCACGGGCCTGGATGCGCTGGGCGAGGTCGCCCCCGCCGGCGTTGGCGCGGCGGTTGGCTTCGCTGTCCTCCAGCGGGCCGGCGTGCTCTTCGCGCAGGCGGATCGCTTCGGTGAGCCAGAGGCGTTGCAGATCGGTGAGGGTGGGGTTCGCGGAGTCGGTCACGCGGCTTCTCTTCCCATGGGACGAGGCAGAAGCATAACCGCTGACGCCAGGGGTGGTGCAGCGGGCGGCCGGTGGACCGCCCGCCGGGGCGCGCACTACGGCGCCGCGCGCGCGTCGCGGACCTGCACGGCCAGGTCCGGCTGGTCGATGAACAGCCCGTCGATGCCGGCGTCGAGGAAGGCGCGGATCTCCGCCTGGATGTCGCCCCGTGCCTGCGGGTCGCTGCCCTGGCGCAGGTTGGTGGGGAGGAAGGCGTTCTCCGCGCGGAAGGTGTAGGGGTGCACCTTGAGTCCCGCCGCATGGGCGTCGGCGACGAAGCGGGTGGGCTGGCCCAGGTTGCCGGCGGCATCGCGGGGAATTATGTAGCCCTTCTCCGGCCCGACCCCGGCGGCGTAGCGGGCGACGGCGCGCAGGCCGTCGGGGCTGGCCATCCGTGCATAGGTCAGGCCGGTGCCCAGCACCTGCTGGTCGTAGGGCTGCCCGCTGCCATACAGCTGCACCAGACGCAGGCTGCTCTGCCGGGCGATGCGCTGCAGGTTGTCCACCTCGAAGGACTGGATGTACACCGGCGCGCGGCGGTCGGTGTAGCCGTTGCGCTGCAGGGTGCGCAACAGCGGTTTCTCCATGGCCAGGCCGAGCTGCTGGAAGTGGGTGGGGTGCTTGGTCTCGATGTACAGGCCGATGCGGCGTTGCTGGCTGAGCTGGAGGCTTTTCACCAGGTCGATGATCTCCTGCAGGGTGGGGATCTCGAAGGCACCGTCCAGCCGCGCATTGCCGGGGCGTACCTGGGGGATGCGCTCGATGGCGCGCAGGGTCTTCAGCTCGGCCAGGGTGAAATCCTCGCTGAACCAGCCGGTGAGCGGCACGCCGTCGACGCTCTGGGTGCGCTTGCGGTCGGCGAACTCGGGGTGGCGGCTGACGTCGGTGGTCAGCCCCAGCTCGTTGTCATGGCGGGCCACCAGGTGGCCGTCGCGGGTCATCACCAGGTCCGGCTCCACGTAGTCGGCGCCTTGCAGGGCGGCCAGGGCGTAGGACGCCAGGGTGTGCTCCGGCACGTAGCCGCTGGCGCCACGATGTCCGATCACCAGGGGCTGGCCCTCGGCGCGCGCCGGGGCGCGGGTGGCCTGGGGCTGCTGGGTGGTCCAGTCGAGGGCAGATTGCACCGGGTCCGGTGCGGCGAAGGTGCAGAGGGGCAACGTCAGGCTGCAGGCCGCCAGCCAATGCCGCAGGGTCGGGGTGGATGCCATGGGGGCGTCTCCTTGCGGTAGGGAAGCGCAAGCCTGCGGCAGGATAGATGACGGTTTGTCGTGCGCCGCCCGGGCATGTGTTGCCGGGCGTGACACCGTTGGCGGTGACAGAAGGAAAGGCCGGCTGGCGGTGGCCATGGCCTCTGGTATTCTCGCCGCCATGAAAAAGACCCTCCCCCTCGCCCTCATCGCCGCCCAGGCCCGCAACCGGGTCATCGGCCGCGACAACCAACTGCCCTGGCACCTGCCGGCGGACCTCAAGCACTTCAAGGCCCTGACCCTGGGCAAGCCCATCATCATGGGCCGCAAGACCTGGGACTCCCTGGGCCGCCCGCTGCCGGGGCGCCTGAACTTGGTGGTCAGCCGCCAGGCCGGCCTGCAGCTGGAGGGCGCCGAGGTGTTCGCCAGCCTGGAAGAGGCCGTGGCCCGCGCCGAGGTGTGGGCCCGCGAGGAGGACGCCGAGGAAGTGATGCTGATCGGCGGCGCCCAGCTCTACGCCCAGGGCCTGGCCCATGGCGACCGCCTGTACCTGACCCAGGTGGAGCTGGAGCCGGAAGGCGATGCCTTCTTCCCCGAGGTGCCCACTGCCGACTGGCACCTGGCTTCCAGCATCGAGTACCCCGTCAGCGACACCACCCCCGCCTACGCTTTCCAGGTGTGGGAGCGGCGCTGAGCCGGTTGGCACAGCGCGGGTGGACGTAAGAAACGACGTCCACCCCATGCCCGGATCAACCCTTTAGGCGGGCCGGGCGCCCCCGTTCAGATGTCCAGCTCGCGCAGTTCCGCGCGGACTCGTCCGTCCTCGATCAGCAGCGACCCCACCGCTATCGGCAGCTTGAAGCGCCGGGGCCCGGCGCTGCCCGGGTTGATGTGGAGGATGCCGTCGCGCTGGGTGATCAGCGGCTTGTGGGAGTGGCCGGTGACGATGGCGTCGACGCCGCGCGTGGCGAGGTCGGCGGGGATATCGGCCTGGTCGTGGACCAGGTAGAGGTGGGCTCCACCCAGCTGCAGGCTGAGGTCGTGGGGAATGGCCTGGGCCCAGTCCTGGGTGTCGTTGTTGCCGCGCACCACGCTGAGGGGCGCGAGCTGGCGCAGGGCGTCGAGGATCTCGGGCTTGCCGATGTCACCGGCGTGGAGGATGTGGTCGCAGCCTTCCAGGGCCGCCAGGGCCTGGGGCCTCAGCAGGCCGTGGGTGTCGGCGATCAGGCCGATGCGCAGGGTCATGGAAGGGGCCTCGTGGGGAAACGAGGCCCATTCTGCCTCACGCGGCGGAGCGCGGGGTTTCCGGCAGGAACCAGTTCAGCACCAGGGCGCACAGGCCGCCGGTGGCCACGCCGGACTCCAGCACGTTGCGCACCGCTGCCGGCATGTGGGCCAGGAACTCCGGCACCTGGGACACGCCCAGGCCCAGGGCCAGGGACACGGCGATGATCAGCAGTGCGCGGCGGTCCAGCTCGATGCCGGCGAGGATGTTGATGCCCGAGGCGGCCACGGCGCCGAACATCACCATCACGGCGCCGCCGAGCACCGGTTCGGGCATGGCCTGGAGCACGCCGGCCACGGCCGGGAACAGGCCCAGCAGGATCAGCATCAGGGCAATCCAGCCGCCGATGTGGCGGCTGGCGATGCCGGTGAGCTGGATCACCCCGTTGTTCTGGGCGAACACCGAGCTGGGGAAGGTGTTGAGCACGCCGGCCAGCAGGGAGTTGGCGCCGTTGACCAGCACGCCGCCCTTGATCCGTTGCATCCACAGCGGGCCTTCCACCGGTTGGCGGGAGACCTTGCTGGTGGCGGTGACGTCGCCGATGGCTTCCAGGGAGGTCACCAGGTAGATGACCAGCATCGGCACGAACAGCGACCAGGAGAAGCCCAGGCCGAAATGCAGCGGGGTCGGCACCTGGATCAGCGGCGCCTCGTGCATGCCGCTGAAGTCCAGGCGGCCCAGGGCGCCGGCCAGGGCGTAGCCCACCAGCAGGGCGATGACGATGGCGCAGCTGCGCATCCACACCACCGGGATGCGGTTGAGCACCAGGATCACCGCCAGCACGGTACCGGAGAGCAGCAGGTTCTCGCCGTTGGCGAAGGTGCCGTTGGCCATGGCGCCGAAGCCGCCGCCCATGCTGATGAGACCGACCTTGATCAGGGTGAGGCCGATCATCAGCACCACGATGCCGGTCACCAGCGGGCTGATCAGGCGCTTGATGAACGGCAGGATGCGCGACACGCCCATCTCGATGAAGGCGCCGGCCATGACCACGCCGAAGATCGCCGCCATCACCGCTTCCACCGGGGTGCCCTGCTTGACCATCAGCGCGCCGCCGGCGATCAGCGGGCCGACGAAGTTGAAGCTGGTGCCCTGGACGATCAGCAGCCCGGCGCCGAAGGGGCCGAAGCGGCGGCACTGCACGTAGGTGGCGATGCCGGAGACCACCAGGGACATGGAGACGATGAGGTTGGTGTCGCGGGCCGACACGCCCAGCGCCTGGCAGATCAGCAGGCCGGGGGTGACGATGGGGACGATGATCGCCAGCAGGTGCTGCAGGGCAGCCAGGATCGCCGCCAGCGGGCGCGGCTTGTCCTCCAGGCCGTAGACCAGTTCGTTGCGGGACTCGGGGGCGGAGGGGTTTTCCAGTGGGGTCATGGTGGTGGCGGCCGGCGAAAAAGCGGCGATTCTACCTGAATGGTCAAGTGCGGCGAGGGGCGTTGAGCGCTTCGTAGGAGCGAGCTCTGCTCGCGAATCGCCTGCTGCGGGCGCGTTCGTGTAGGGGCGAATTCATTCGCCCGCTGCCGGCCGGGCATGGGGCCGCAGCACGGCCTTGGGCGACTGAAGTCGCCCCTACATGACAGGTGCACCCTACGGAGCACTGAAGGCGCGAATGATCAGGCTCGTTTCGCGGTTATCGGTGGAGCGTTGGCACCGGTCCAGTGCATCGATCATGCGTTGTAGCGTGGGCTGTGGGTCTATGCCGAGTTCGGCCAGGGCGTCGAGCTCGTCGAAGTCTTCCAGAACCTCCATCAACTCCGTGCTGATAGAGGTGGTTGCCAGGGCGTTGCGCAATACAGGGCGGCCCAGGGACCAGATTCCGGTCTCCGCAGTCAGGGCGCCGCTCTTGATGCCTTCGAGAATTCCTCTCGCAAGCGAGGCGATGTAGAACTCGACGGCGTTCTCTTCGAATTCGAGCTTCAGGTTCTGCATGAGGTCCGGCAGGCTCCTGATGAACAGCAATGGGAATAAAAAGCCCGGCACGAGGCCGGGCTTTTCCGTTCGCAGGCAGCGCTTACAGGTCTTCCAGCATCGCCTTGTTGCGCACGGCGCCCTTGTCGGCGCTGGTGGCCAGCAGGGCGTAGGCCTTGAGGGCGGTGGAGACCTTGCGGGCGCGGGGCTGCGCGGGTTTCCAGCCTTTCTTGTCCTGCTCGGCGCGGCGGGTGGCCAGCTCTTCATCGGAGACCAGCAGGTTGATGCTGCGGTTGGGGATGTCGATCAGCACCTTGTCGCCGTCCTGCACCAGGCCGATGGCGCCACCGGCGGCGGCTTCCGGGGAAGCGTGGCCGATGGACAGGCCCGAGGTGCCGCCGGAGAAGCGGCCGTCGGTGAGCAGGGCGCATTGCTTGCCCAGGCCCTTCGACTTCAGGTAGCTGGTGGGGTACAGCATTTCCTGCATGCCCGGGCCGCCTTTCGGGCCTTCGTAGCGGATGATGACGATGTCGCCCGGCTTCACTTTGTCAGCGAGGATGCCCTTCACGGCGCCGTCCTGGCTTTCGAAGATCTTCGCGGTGCCTTCGAACACGTGGATGGACTCGTCCACGCCGGCGGTCTTCACCACGCAGCCGTCCAGGGCGATGTTGCCGTAGAGCACGGCCAGGCCGCCCTCCTGGGAGTAAGCGTGCTCGACGGAGCGGATGCAGCCGTTGGCGCGGTCGTCGTCCAGGCTGTCCCAGCGGGTGCTCTGGCTGAAGGCGACCTGGGTCGGGATGCCGGCCGGGCCTGCCTTGAAGAAGGTGTGCACGGCTTCGTCGTCGGTCTGGGTGATGTCCCACTGGGCGATGGCGTCGGCCATGCTCGGGCTGTGCACGGTGGGCACGTCGGTGTGCAGCAGGCCGCCACGGGCCAGCTCGCCGAGGATGCTGAAGATGCCACCGGCACGGTGTACGTCTTCCATGTGGTACTTCTGGATGTTCGGCGCCACCTTGCACAGCTGCGGCACCTTGCGCGACAGGCGATCGATGTCGCGCAGGTCGAAGGCCACTTCCGCCTCCTGGGCGGCGGCCAGCAGGTGCAGGATGGTGTTGGTGGAGCCGCCCATGGCGATGTCCAGGGTCATGGCGTTCTCGAACGCTTTGAAGCTGGCGACATTGCGCGGCAGCACGGAGGCGTCGCCTTCGCCGTAGTAGCGCTGGCACAGCTCGACGGCCAGGCGGCCGGCACGCAGGAACAGCTGCTCGCGGTCGCTGTGGGTGGCCAGGGTGGAGCCGTTGCCCGGCAGCGACAGGCCCAGGGCCTCGGTCAGGCAGTTCATGGAGTTGGCGGTGAACATGCCGGAGCAGGAACCGCAGGTGGGGCAGGCGCTGCGCTCGTACTCGGCGACCTTCTCGTCGGAGCAGGAGTCGTCGGCGGCCACCACCATGGCGTCCACCAGGTCGAGGCCGTGGTTGGCCAGCTTGGTCTTGCCGGCTTCCATCGGGCCGCCGGAGACGAACACCACGGGGATGTTCAGGCGCAGGGCGGCCATCAGCATGCCGGGGGTGATCTTGTCGCAGTTGCTGATGCAGACGATGGCGTCGGCGCAGTGGGCGTTGACCATGTATTCCACGGAGTCGGCGATGATCTCGCGGCTCGGCAGGGAATAGAGCATGCCGTCGTGACCCATGGCGATGCCGTCGTCCACGGCGATGGTGTTGAATTCCTTGGCCACACCGCCGTGCTTCTCGATCTCGCGAGCGACCAGTTGGCCCAGGTCCTTCAGGTGCACGTGGCCGGGCACGAACTGGGTGAAGGAGTTGGCGATGGCGATGATCGGTTTCTTGAAGTCTTCGTCCTTCATCCCGGTGGCGCGCCAGAGGGCGCGGGCGCCGGCCATGTTGCGGCCGTGGGTGGAGGTCTTCGAGCGGTAATCGGGCATTTCGGTGTCCTGCAGGCTGATCAGGTAATGGTCGTGTCGTGAGCGTGAAGGTGCCGGTGGAGAGGGGATGTACCCGTCGTGTCCGGAGATGGCGTGAGGGCGCTGCGGGATCACCGTGCGCTCGGCCGGGGCTCACTGGCCCGCCTGAGGGTGTGGCAGGGGGAGTCGGGATTCTAATCCCAGGCAGGCGCCGGGCGGAAGGCCGGCGCGACCGGTGCTCAGGGCTGCCGGCGACAGGCCTGCATCAGCGCGTCGGCACTGTGCAGCAGCGTGCCGTAGTGGCCGAGGCCGGGGTGCCAGCGCAGGGTGGCGGCACGCAGGTGCTGCACCAGCCCCCGGGCCATGCCCGGAGGCGCCCAGCGGTCGTCCTCGCCGTGCCAGAGGCTGACGGGTACCGCCAGGTTGTCCAGTTCATCGGCCCAGGGCTGGCAGTAAAGCTGCACATCCCGCAGGTAGGCGCTTGGTCCTTCGGCCAGGGCGCCTTCAAGCACGGCCTTCAACTGGGGGCGCTGTTCCCGTGCGAGGTGGCGCTCGGCACGGCCGACGCCCTGGAACAGCAGGCGTGCCAGCAGCCCGGGGGCGTGCCGGGCCAATACGCATTGCAGGCGGGTGATCCGTGCCAGGCGTTCGGGGTGGCGCTGGGCGAGGCGGAAGGTGTGGCGTCCGGCGCCCATGCCGTCCCAGCTCTGTGGCCATTCCAGTGGTGCGGCAGCGGAGACCAGCAGGCACTGCAGGTCGGCGCCGGACATTGCCGCGGCGACGCGCAAGGCGAGGTGCGCGCCGATGGAGAAGCCCACCAGGCTGGCCGGTTGCCCGTCCAGGGTGCTGGCCGTCCAGTCGATCAGGGTGTGGAGGTAGTCGTGCCCGGTCCGGCCCGGTGCCAGGCTGGCGCGGTCCAGGGCGAGCAGGTGGATGCCGTGGCGCTGGGCGGCGGCCTCCAGCCAGCAGGCCTCCCGGGCGCAGCCCGGGGTGCCGTGGAAGTACAGAGCCAGGGGACCGTCGGCGCTGCCGAAGGCCCGGACCTGCGGGGTGGTCATGCTCAGCTGTTGGGCAGCAGGCGGACGGTGAGGCTCTTGATGTAGCGGGTTTCGGCGATGGCCGGGTGCACCGGGTGGTCCGGGCCCTGGCCGCCGCGCTCCAGCAGCTGGATGTTGCGGTCCAGGTGGCGGGCGCTGCCGAGCAGGATGTTCTGCAGGTCGTCCTCGGGCAGGTGCATGGAGCAGGAGGCGCTGACCAGGATGCCGTCCTTGTTCAGCAGGCGCATGGCCTGTTCGTTGAGGCGGCGGTAGGCGGCCTCGCCGTTCTTCAGGTCCTTCTTGCGCTTGATGAAGGCCGGCGGGTCGGCCACCACCACGTCGAAGCGCTCTTCGGCGGCCTTCAGCTCCTTCAGGGCTTCGAACACGTCGCCTTCCACGCAGGTGACCTTCTCGGCCACGCCGTTGAGGGTGGCGTTGCGCTCGACGCCGTCTAGGGCGAAGCCGGAGGCGTCGACGCAGAACACTTCACTGGCGCCGAAGGCCGCGGCCTGTACGCCCCAGCCGCCGATGTAGCTGAACAGGTCGAGCACGCGCTTGCCTTCCACGTAGGGGGCCAGGCGGGCGCGGTTCATGCGGTGGTCGTAGAACCAGCCGGTCTTCTGGCCTTCCAGCACCGGGGCTTCGAACTTCACGCCGTTCTCTTCCAGGGCGACCCACTCGGGCACCACGCCGAAGGCGGTGTCCACGTAGCGCTCCAGGCCTTCGGCATCACGCGCGGCGGAGTCGTTCTTCCACAGCACGCCACGGGGCTTGAGCACCTGCACCAGGGCATCCAGCACGGCGTCCTTGTTGCGCTCCATGGCGGCGGAGGCCAGTTGCACCACGAGGTGGTCGCCGAAGCGGTCCACCACCAGGCCGGGGAGCAGGTCGGAGTCGCCGTAGACCAGGCGGTAGAAGGGTTTGTCGAACAGGCGCTCGCGCAGGCTCAGGGCGACGTTGAGGCGGTGCACCAGCAGGGATTTGTCCAGCACGTGCTTGACGTCGCGGGAGACCAGGCGGGCGCAGATCAGGTTGTTCGGGCTCAGGGCGACCACGCCCAGGGGCTTGCCGCCGGCGGCTTCGAGGATGGCCTGGTCGCCCGGCTGGAAGGCGTTCAGCGGGGTGGCGACCACGTCCACCTCGTTGCTGTAGACCCACAGGTGGCCGGCGCGCAGGCGTCGATCGGCATTGGCTTTGAGGCGCAGGCTGGGCAGGGACATGGGTCGCTCTCCGGAAAAAAGAGCGGAAGTATACCCGAAGGTGCCCGCCGAGCCTGCTACCGGCGGGCGTCGGCTCAGGCGGCCAGGGCCTCCAACAGGCGCTGGTTGAAGGCGGGGATGTCGTCGGGCTTGCGGCTGCTGATCAGCCTGCCGTCGACCACCACTTCCTGGTCCACCCAATGGGCGCCGGCGTTCCTCAGGTCGTCGGTGAGGGACGGCCAGCTGGTGAGGGTCTTGCCCTTGACCAGGTCGGCGCTGGCCAGCAGCCAGGCGCCGTGGCAGATCACGGCGATGGGCTTGTCGGCCCGGGCGGCGTCGCGCACCAGTTCCTGGGCCAGCGGGTCCGTGCGCAAGGTGTCGGCATTGACCACGCCACCGGGCAGGACCAGGGCGTCGTAGTCGTCGATGCGCACGCTGTCGAGGGTGTGGTCGACCCGGAAGCGGTCCGCCGGGGTGGTGTGGTGCCAGCCGGTCACGGTGCCGGCCGTCGGGGCGAGGATGTGGACAGTGGCGCCGGCCTGCTCCAGCGCCTGGCGGGGGCCGGTCAGTTCCACCTGTTCGAAGCCGTCGGTAACCAGCAGCGCCACGCGCTTGCCCTTGATCGAGGGGTTCATGCTGCCTCCTGTTCGCGTTGGGGGTATGCAGGTTCCGAGCCGTGTTGCCGCCGGAAAGTTCAGCTCAAAGGAGTGTTCTGGCCATCGCCGGCTAGAGTTAGACTGTCGTCCCGAATTCCCTCCCTTGGTCTCCGTTGTCATGGCCCAAGAACTCTCCGCCGAACAGATCCGCCACTTCCTCCAGGGGATCAGCGTGCCGCCGCAGCCGCAGATCATGGTGGACCTGCAGATGGAACAGGTCATGCCCAACCCGGACCTGCGCACCATCGCCAAGCTCATCAGTCACGACCCGGGGCTCTCCGGGGCGCTGCTGAAGATCGTCAACTCGCCGTTCTACGGGCTCACCAACCGCATCGCCTCGATCCAGCAGGCGGTGAACCTGCTGGGCTGCAACACGGTGATCAACCTGATCAACGCGCAGTCGATCAAGGGCGAGATGACCGACGAGACCATCGTCACCCTCAACCGCTTCTGGGACACCGCCCAGGACGTGGCCATGACCTGCCTGACCCTGGCCAAGCGCATCGGCTACCAGCAGGCGGACGAAGCCTACGCGCTGGGGCTGTTCCACAACTGCGGCATCCCGCTGATGCTCAAGCGCTTCCCGGACTACATGACGGTGCTGGAGGAGGCCTATGCCAGCGCCTGCGACGAGCGCCGCATCGTCGACACCGAGAACCGCCTGCTGAACACCAACCACGCGGTGGTGGGCTATTTCACCGCGCGTTCCTGGCGCCTGCCCGAGCACCTGTGCGAGGCCATCGCCAACCACCACAACGCCCTGGCCATCTTCAGCGACGACTCCGGTCGCGACGCGCCGCTGAAGACCCTGCTGGCGATCCTGAAGATGTCCGAGCACATCTGCTCGTCGCACCTGGTCCTGGGTGGCCAGGCGGACGACCACGAGTGGGACAGCATCCACCGGCTGGTGCTCGACTACGTCGGTCTCTCCGACTACGACTTCGACAACCTCAAGGAAAACATCCGCGAACTGGGCGCCAACTGAGCGCCCTCCCCGCTGTCTGCCGAGATCCACATGCCTGAACTACCCGAAGTCGAAACCACGCGGCGGGGCATCGCCCCCTACCTCGAAGGGCAGCGCGTGAGTCGCGTCGTCGTGCGTGAGCGCCGCCTGCGCTGGCCCATCCCCGAGGACCTGGACGTGCGCCTGTCCGGGCAGCGCTTCGTCGCCGTCGAGCGGCGGGCAAAGTACCTGCTGCTGCAGGCCGAGGCGGGAACGCTGATCAGCCACCTGGGCATGTCCGGCAGCCTGCGCCTGGTGGAAGCCGGGCTGGAGGCCGCGCGCCACGAGCACGTGGACATCGAGCTGGAGTCGGGCCTGGCGCTGCGCTACACCGACCCGCGCCGCTTCGGTGCGCTGCTCTGGAGCCTCGACCCCCATGGGCACGAGCTGCTGCGCAACCTGGGGCCCGAGCCGCTGACCGAGGCCTTCGACGGCGACCGGCTGTTCAGCCTGTCGCGCGGACGCAGCATGGCGGTGAAGCCCTTCATCATGGACAACGCGGTGGTGGTGGGCGTGGGCAACATCTACGCCACCGAGGCGCTGTTCGCCGCCGGCATCGACCCGCGCCGGGAGGCCGGCAGCGTGTCCCGCGCCCGCTACCTGAAGCTCGCCGGGGAGATCAAGCGCATCCTCGCCAATGCCATCGAGCGCGGCGGCACCACGCTGCGGGACTTCGTCGGCGGCGATGGCCAGCCTGGCTACTTCCAGCAGGAGCTGTTCGCCTACGGGCGTGGCGGGGACTTCTGCAAGGTCTGCGGCTCCACCCTGCGGGAGGTCAGGCTGGGCCAGCGCGCCAGCGTCTACTGCCCCCGCTGTCAGCGCTAGGGGCTGCTCCACCGACACCTGCCGAGAACAAGAACAAGAGGTGAACGATGTCCGGCAACTACCTGCCCCGCAACGCGTTTGCGGAGGCACTCGGCCATGCCGTCTTCCGGCTCATGGGCTGGCGCATCGAGGGACAGCTGCCGCCCCTCGACAAGTTCGTGGTGATCGGCGCCCACCACACCTCCAACTGGGATTTCGTGCTGTTCATCGCTGCCAAGTTCATCCTGCGGTTGAACGCCCGCTGGTTCGGTAAGCACAGCATCTTCCGCTGGCCCTTCGGCGCGCTGATGCGCTACTGGGGCGGCATTCCCATCCGCCGGCACCTGAAGCTCAACACCGTGGAGCAGGCCATCGAGGCCTTCGCCGAACACCGCCAGTTCATCCTGGTGCTGTCGCCGGAGGGCACGCGGCGCAAGGTGGAGCGCTGGAAGAGCGGCTTCTACCACATCGCCTGCGGAGCCGGCGTGCCCATCGTGCCGGCGGCGCTGGACTTCCAGCACCGGCGCATCGTCATCGGTGCGCCGTTCCAGCCCACCGGGAACGAGGAGGCCGATCTGCGCCAGTTGCTGGCCTTCTACCGCCCCTATGTGCCGAAGAATCCCGACTACGCTTTTAACGGCGATTGATGGCCGTCACGCTGACAAGGCAAACGGCGCTGTTATAGTTAGTCGCACGATTACTCCTACAAATAGCCGAAGGATTGCATCATGAACCTGTTTCGCACTTCCGCTGCCGTCCTGGCGCTGACCACCGGCCTCATGGCGCTCCCGGCGCAGGCCGAGACGGTGCAGCAGCAGAATGCCAGCGGCGACCCCACCTACACCGTCAACGCTCCGTCTGGTTTTGCCATGGCCGGTGACCTGCTGATCGCCCGCCCGCTGCTGATCGGCGCCACGGCCATTGGTGCCGGGCTGTTCGTGGTCAGCCTGCCGTTCAGCGCCCTGGGCGGTAACGTCGGCGCCGCCGGCAAGGCCCTGGTGGTGGAGCCGGGCAAGGAAGCCTTCGTGCGTTGCCTGGGCTGCACCAGCAGCGGCTACCAGAAGGACTGATCCGTTTCGGCTGCGGCCTGCCAGGCCGTTCACGGCCCCTTGCCCGGTAGCGGGCAAGGGGCCGTTTGCATTGGGGCCGGCGCTGGACCGGCCCCGCCAGGGATGGAGGGAGTGGATGAAGGGGTTTCAACTGATCGCGCTGCTGGTGCTGGGGGCGGCCGGGCTGGCGGCGAGCTTCTGGTACAGCCCGGGCTGGCTGCAGCTGTGCGCGGGGCTGGCGCTGTTCCTGTTCGGCATGCAGTGCCTGGAGGACGGGCTGCGGCAACTGGCCGGCGGCAAGCTGGAGCAGGTGCTGGCCCGCAGCACCGCAACGCCCTTCAAGGGGCTGATGTTCGGCGTGGGCGGCACGCTGTTGCTGCAGTCGAGCACCCTGGTGGCGCTGCTCACCATCGCCTTCATCAGCACCGGGCTGATCCAGCTGGCCGGCGGCATCGCCATCCTCTTCGGCGCCAATCTCGGCGCCACCAGCGGCATCTGGCTGCTGGCCATGGCCGGGCAGAACCTCAGCCTCTCGCCACTGGCCCTGCCGTTGCTGGTGTTCGGGGTGCTGGCGGGGTTCATCGGCCCGCGCAGCAAGGCCGCCGGGCGCATCGTGCTGGGCATCGCCTTCGTCTTCCTCGGCATCGACCAGATCAAGGACGGCTTCTCCACCTTCGGTGACGGTTTCGACATGACCGGGCTGCGGGTCGATGGCGTGCTCGGCAGCCTGCTGTTCATGGCGGTGGGGATGCTGGTGACCGTGGTGCTGCAGTCCAGCCACGCGGCCCTGATGCTGACCCTCGCGGCCCTGGCCGGCGGGCAGCTGGAGCTGGGCCAGAGCCTGGCGATCGCCATCGGCTCCAATGTCGGCAGCAGCGTCACCACGGCGTTCGTCGGCTCCCTCGGGGGCAACCGCAGCGGCCAGCGGCTGGCCCTGGCTCACGTGCTGTTCAACGTGGTGACGGCGGTGGTGGCCTTCACCCTGCTCACGCCGCTGACCTGGCTGGTACGGGCGCTGGCCGAGCCGGTGGGGCTGGAAGGCAACGCGCTGATCCAGCTGGCGATGTTCCACACCCTGTTCAACGCCCTGGGCGTGGCCCTGTTCTGGCCCTGGCAGCAGCGCCTGGCCGGGTTGCTGGTGCGCTGGCTGCCGGAGCGTGAGGAACCCCAGGTGCTGATCACCGAGCTGGTGGCCGGGCCGGTGGAGCCGGAGCGGACCACGGCCCGCTACCTGAGCGCTCGGGCGCTGGACTCCTCCGAGGCGGCCTGCAGCGCGGTGCTGCAGGAGCTGCGGCACCTGGGGCGGCTGAGCCTGGAGGTGATCTGCCACGCGCTCTACCTGCCGGTGGACCAGCTCAACCGCTCGCGCCCGGACGAGGCCGCCCTGCAGATCATCCCCGAGCGCCTGCACCTGGATGCCGAGGCGCTCTACCAGCGCCATGTGAAGGGCGTCTACGGCGACCTGCTGAGTTTCATGGGGCGCCTGGAAGTGCAGCTGGACGAACCCCACCAGCGCCTCTGGCTGAGCTGCCAGGTGGCGGCCCTGCAGCTGGTGGACGCGGTGAAGGACGCCAAGCACCTGCAGAAGAACCTCGGCCGCTACCTCGGCGAAGGCCCCTCATCGGTGCGCGATGCCTACCTGGACCTGCGTCGGCACCTGCTGGGCGCCTTGCAGAAGGTGCGTGAGCTGGGGCGTTCGGAGCTGCCCGAGGAGGTCTGGAACCAGCACCTGGAGTGGCTGGACGAGCAGGCGGCGGCTTTCGACGGCGCCTTCCGCGAACACCTGTTCGCGGCAGTGCGGGCGGGGCAGCTGGACGGCTTGCAGACCAGCTCGCTGATGAACGACCTGGGCTATGCCAGCCGCATCATCCAGAGCCTGCGCAACGTGCTGATGATCGGCCAGGGACAGGGGCTGTTCAGCGTGATGCGCACCCTCGAGGACGAGGGCGAAGGGAGCCTCATCGAGCTCCGCTGACCGCCTCGGGCGTCCGGGGTGCCAGGGTTTCCGCCAGGCCCACGCCCCGTGGGTCGCTAGCCACCTCGATCTGCCCGCCGCGCTTGTCCCAGAGCAGCACCTGCTGGTTGCCGTAGCGGCGGTCCACCTGCTTGAGGCTGTAGCCACGGGCCTGCAGCTCGGCCTTCTCGGCGGCGCTGAAGGTGTCCGGCTCGTGCTCGACCACGTCCGGCAGGTACTGGTGGTGGTAGCGCGGCACCGCTGCCCAGCGGCTCACCGGCTGGTCGTCGAGGTATTCGAGGATCGACAGCAGCACCATGCTGGGGATGCGGCTGCCGCCCGGGGTGCCGAAGGCGGTGAACTGCGCGTCGCTCTCGACGAAGGTGGGGCTCATGCTCGACAGCGGGCGCTTGCCGGCGGCCACGGTGTTGGCCTGGCTGCCGGCCAGGCCGTAGGCGTTGGCGCCGTTGGGATCGGCGGCGAAGTCGTCCATCTCGTTGTTGAGCAGCACGCCGGTGCCGGGCGGCACGAAGGCTGCACCGAAGGGCAGGTTCACCGAGAGGGTGGCGGCAACCGCGTTGCCGTCCTGGTCGATGACCACGAAGTGGGTGGTGTGGTCGCCCTCGCGCCAGGCGGGCGCGGGCGGCAGGCTGGCGCTGGGGGTGGCCCGGCGTGGGTCGATGCCGGCGGCGAGCTGCTTCAGGTAGGCCGGTGCGAGCAGGTTGTCCAGCGGGTTGCGGACGAAGTCCGGATCCCCCAGCAGGCCCCGGTCACGGTAGGCGCGGCGCAGCGCCTCGACCACGTAGTGGGTGCGTTGCAGGCGGTCACCGTCGCGCCAGGGCAGTTGCTGCAGCATCGCCAGGCTCTGGGCCAGGGCCACGCCACCGGCGGAGGGTGGCGGTGCGCCGATCAGTTCGCGGCCGTCGGCCAGGGGGTAGCGCAGCGGCTGGCGCTCCACCACGCGGTAGCTGTCCAGGTCCTTCAGGGTCCAGATGCCGCCGGCCTTGCGCACGCCGGCCACCAGCTTCTCGGCGGTCTCGCCGGCGTAGAAGCCGGCCTTGCCGTAGCGCGCCAGGCGTTCCAGGGTCCGCGCCAGCTCCGGCTGGCGCAGCAGGCTGAATTCTTCGGGCACCTGGCCCTTGGCGTCGAGGAAGATGCGCGCGGTCTCGGGGTCGTCGCGCATGGCGGCGGCCCGGAAACCGGCGCGTTCGATGTACACCCGGTCCACCGAGATGCCGTCCTTTGCCAGGCGGATCGCCGGAGCCAGGCTGTCGGCCAGGGGCAGGCGGCCGTGGTGGCCGGCCAGGTCCGCCAGGGCGGCGGGCAGGCCGGGAATGGCGGCGGCCAGCGGCCCGTTGATGGACAGCTGCGGCTGCACCTTGCCGTTGCGTACGTAGAGGTCGGGGCGGGCCGCCAGGGGCGCTCGCTCGCGGGCGTCGAGGAACAGGTACTCGGGCTTGGCGCCACCCTTGCGCAGCAGGAAGAAGCCGCCGCCGCCGAGACCCGAGCCATGGGGCTCGGTGACCGCCAGGGCGGCGCTGATGGCGACGGCGGCGTCGAAGGCATTGCCGCCCAGGGCCAGGGTTTCCAGGCCGGCGACGCTGGCGGCGGGCTGGGCGCTGGCGACGGCGGCGCGTTGCGGGGTGGCGGCCTGGAGGGCGGTGCTGGCCAGCAGGGCCAGGGCCGCGATCAGCCCCCGCTGCCAGGGTCTGCCGAGCACCGGGCTGCCCATGCCGGTCAGGCCTTGCCGGTGAGCTTGAGGTACTTGGCCATCAGCTCGTCGCGGCTTTCGACGTTGGCGTCGTCGAGGGGGATGCAGTCCACCGGGCAGACCTGCTGGCACTGCGGTTCGTCGTAGTGGCCGACGCACTCGGTGCAGAGGTTGGGGTCGATGACGTAGATCTCTTCACCCTGGGAGATGGCGCCGTTGGGGCACTCGGGTTCGCAGACGTCGCAGTTGATGCAATCGTCGGTGATCTTGAGGGACATGGAACAACTCCAGCCGTCCAAACACGGCGGTCTATCGGAACAGGAGCGGAATTGTGCCGGAATGCGGGGGCCGGCGCACCACCTGTGCGCGCCGGCCGGCGGTCAGCGCTTGAAGCGCTCGGCCAGGGCGTCGGCCACGGCGGGGTGGACGAACTTGCTGATGTCGCCGCCCAGGGCCGCGATTTCGCGCACCAGGGTGGAGGAGATGAAGGAGTACTTCTCGGACGGTGTGAGGAACATGCTTTCCACGTCCGGGGCGAGCTGGCGGTTCATGTTGGCCAGCTGGAATTCGTACTCGAAGTCGGAGACGGCGCGCAGCCCACGGAGGAACACGTTGGCGTTCTGTTCCTTGACGAAGTGCGCCAGCAGGGTGGAGAAGCCCACCACTTCGACGTTGGGCAGGTGCTTGGTGACTTCCTTGGCCAGCCCGACGCGCTGCTCCAGGGAGAACAGGGGGTTCTTCTTGGGGCTGGCGGCGACCGCGATGATCACGGTGTCGAACAGGCGGGAGGCACGCTCGATCAGATCGGCATGGCCCTTGGTAATCGGGTCGAAGGTGCCCGGATACAGCACTCGGTTCATCGCTACGTCCTGGGGTGGGTCCGTAAGGGAGTCGGATGGTAGCGCAGGCCGCACCCTGCGGCAAAGGCGCACAGGTGCGGTTCACGCGGTCCGTCGGATGCCGGGCCCGCCGGGCGCGGGCCCGGGGGGCGTCAGGCCTTGCCCAGGCGCTTGGCCAGCTCGGTGGAGAGCTGGGCGGTGAGGCCGTAGACCGACAGCTGGGGGTTGGCGCCGATGCTGGTGGGGAACAGCGAACCGTCGTGGATCGACAGGTTTTCCAGCTGGTGGTGGCGTCCGAGGCTGTCGGTGACGGCCTGTTTCGGGTCCTCGCCCATGGCGCAGCCGCCCATGACGTGGGCGCTGCCCAGGCGGGTGCGGTACAGCTCCAGGGACAGGCGGTCGATCAGTTCGCGGGCTTCGGCCGGGGTCTTCACGTAGTCGGCGTCGGCGTGCAGCGGCAGCACGGCCTTGGCGCCGGCGGCGAACTGGATCTCGGCCATGGTGTGGAAGGCCCGGCGCAGGCCGTCCCAGGTGTAGTCGGTGAGGCGGTAGTCGAGCACCGGGCTGCCGTCGCCGCGCAGCTCCACGGTGCCTTCGGCGCTCTCCGGGTGGAAGCCGTCGCGCAGCAGCGCCAGCATCACGTTGGTGTGGGGCAACTGCTCCATGCGCAGGGCGTTGTCCTCGCCGAAGCGGCCGAGCAGGGTGGCGGTGAGCGCCGGTTGCAGCGGCGGCACTTCGAGCTTGTAGGACATGCGCCCGGTGGTGCCGTCGTCCCACTGGTAGTGGTCGGAGTAGATGGATTGCGGCGCGCCGTAGAACGGGTTGATGACCTGGTCGAACTGCGCGGCGGAGAAGTTCACCAGGTGCAGGAAGGTGCGCTTGCCGGCGCGGCCATGGGGGTCGGGGGCGTCGGAGCGCAGCAGCAGGCCGGGTGTGTTGATGCCGCCGCCGGCCAGCACGTAGTGGCGGGCCTTGACGGTGATGGTGCGGCCGGTGGGGGCGACGCAGCGCTCGTCCATGGCCTGGCATTCGATGCCGGTGACCTTGTCGCCCTGGATCAGCAGGCGCTGGGCACGGGCGAGGTAGAGCAGCTCGCCGCCCTTGTCGAGGGTGGCGGGGATGGTGGTCACCAGCATCGACTGCTTGGCGTTGGTCGGGCAGCCCATGCCGCAGTAGCCGAGGTTCCAGCAGCCGCGCACGTTGCGCGGGATGACCTTCCAGTGCAGGCCGAGCTTCTCGCAGCCCTGGCGCAGCACGTCGTTGTTGGCGTTCGGCGGGATGGCCCAGGGCGCGACGCCCAGGCGCTGTTCCATCTTCTCGAACCAGGGGGCCATCTCGGCCGGGCTGTGCCCTTTGACGCCGTGCTCCTTGGCCCAGTGCTCCAGGGTCGGCTCGGGGGTGCGGAAGCTGGAGGTCCAGTTCACCAGGGTGGTACCGCCTACGGCGCGGCCTTGCATGATGGTGACGGCGCCGTCCTTGGACATGCGGCCGATGCCTTCCTGGTAGAGGGAGGGGTAGGCCTCGGCTTCCTGCATCTTGAAGTCGCTGCTGGTCTTCAGCGGACCTTCCTCGATGATCAGCACCTTGTAGCCGGCGGCGCTGAGGATCTCGGCGGTGGTGCCGCCACCGGCGCCGCTGCCGACGATGGCGACGTCGGCTTCCAGGGTCAGGTCCTGCTCCAGGCGGGAGCCGTTGTGGGTTTTCCAGCCGCGGGCCAGGCCCTCGGCGAACAGATCAGGTACGGGCATCAGCTCAATCCTCGGTCGCGCCGGCCGACCTGGCGGTCGGGGCGCGGGGTTCTTGTTGTGGTAGCGGCGCTCAGACGGTCGGCGGACCGGGGTAGCCGCAGTGCGCCCAGGCTTCCTGCCGGCTGTACCAGGCCATCATCACCAGCTGCAGCAGGGAGGCGTGCCCCATCTTCAGCAGGCCGATGAAGCTGTTCTGCCAGCGCGAGAGGAAGGTGCGCACGTCGTCGGCGCTGGCGTTCTCCCAGCTGCCCCAGATGCCGGTGAGCGGGCCCCGGGTGATGGGCAGGGCGAGCACGTCGAACAGCTGCACGGTGAGCTTGAGCATCTCCGGGGAGAGGTGGGCCAGGGCGTTGTCCAGGCTCTGGATGGTGCCGGCGACGGCCTGGGGCATCTGCTCGGCGGCGACGGCGCCGGCGAGCATCACCGGGATCAGTGCCTTCAGGCAGGGCAGGTCGGAGTCCCGCAGTACGACCATGCCGTTGGCCGGTGTGGAGGCGGAGCAGCCGGTGAGGGTGGCGGTGACCCCGGCGGTGGCGAGGAATGCGCCGCCGACGAGGCCGACTTTCAGCAGGCCGCGCCGGGTAAGCCCCGGCGCTTGGAGGGTGGTGTCTGTCATTGTTGTTGTGACCCCATCAGGTCCCTTGCAGGGTTAGCGAACGAACAGCTTGTAGACCAGTTTCTGAATGGCTTTGCCGTAAGGCGGGTAGATCATCCGGGCGGCGTTGAAGCGTTGCTTGGCGAACACCGCCTTGGCCTTGCTGAAGGTGAGGAAGCCTTCGTGGCCGTGGTAGTGACCCATGCCGGACGGGCCGATGCCGCCGAAGGGCATGTCGTCCTGGGCGACGTGCAGCAGGGTGTCGTTCAGGCAGACGCCGCCGGAGTGGGTCTGCTCCAGCACGTGCTGCTGCTCGCGCTTGTCGTAGCCGAAGTAGTAGAGGGCCAGGGGGCGCGGGCGCTGGTTGACGTAGGCGAGGGCGTCGTCGAGGCGGTCGTAGGGCACCACCGGCAGCAGCGGGCCGAAGATCTCGTCCTGCATCAGCTTCATGTCGTCGTTCACGTCCAGCACCAGGGTGTGGGCCAGGCGGCGGGCCTGGTCGCCGGGGAACAGCGGGATGAGCCGCGCGCCCTTGGCTTCGGCGTCCTGCAGGTAGCCCTTCAGGCGCTGCAGCTGGCGCTCGTTGATGATGGCGGTGTAGTCGGGGTTGTCCGCCAGCTTCGGGTAGAAGCGGTTGACCGCCTCGCGGTAGGCGTCGATGAAGCCCTGCACACGGTCCCGCGGGACCAGCACGTAGTCGGGGGCGACGCAGGTCTGGCCGGCGTTCATGGTCTTGCCGAAGGCGATGCGTTCGGCGGCGTCCGCCAGGGGGACGCCGGCGGAGACGATGGCCGGCGACTTGCCGCCCAGCTCCAGGGTCACCGGGGTGAGGTTCTCGGCGGCGGCACGCATCACGTGGCGGCCGATGCTGGTGGCACCAGTGAACAGCAGGTGGTCGAAGGGCAGCTTGGAGAAGGCGACGCCCACGTCGGCCTCGCCCAGCACCACGGCGACCTGGTCCTCGGGGAAGATGCGCGCCATCAGCTCCTTGAACAGCTGGGAGGTGGCCGGGGTGGATTCGCTCATCTTGATCATCACCCGGTTGCCGGCGGCCAGCGCACCCACCAGCGGGCCGATGGCGAGGAACAGCGGGTAGTTCCACGGCACGATCACGCCGACCACGCCCAGAGGCTGGTAGACCACCTTGGCGGAGGCGGGCTGGAAGGCCAGGCCGACGGCGCGGCGGGAGGGCTTCATCCAGCGGCGGATGCGGCGGCGGGCGTAGTGGATGCCGTGCAGGCTGGGCATGATCTCGGCCAGCAGGGTCTCGTCCGCCGAGCGGTTGCTGAAATCCTGGCTGACGGCGCGGATCAGGGCGTCCTGCTCGTTGAAGATCAGGTCGCGCAGCGACTGCAGCCACTGCATGCGCTGCTCGGCGCTGGGCATCGGGTGGTTGCCATAGGCGGCACGTTGGCGGGCGAACAGTTCTTCCAGCTGGCTGATCTGCTGCTGGGTCTGCTGCAGGTAGGCGACATCGGCGACCATGGCGGCACCTCTTCGTTATTGTTGGACATGCCGATTTCTAGAGTAATTGCTCTAGAGTGTCAAATAGCATGACGCGGCCGGCCGACGCTTGCCTACCAAACGAAAAGTTGGGCTGCCCGCCCCCGGGGCGCCGATTCACGGCCTCTGGGTAGTTTTGTTACCCTCGGCCACCTTTTTGGCGCCTGTGAGACCGACCCGCCCATGGCCCCACGCATCAAGACCCGCGAACGCATCGTGCAGAGCAGCCTGGAACTGTTCAACGCCCAGGGCGAGCGGACGGTCACCACCAACCACATCGCCGCGCACCTGGGGATGTCACCGGGCAACCTGTACTACCACTTCCGCAACAAGCAGATGATCATCGCGGAGCTGTTCGCCGAGTACGAGGCGCGGGTTGACACCTTCCTGCGCCTGCCCCAGGACCGGCCGCTGAACATGGACGACAAGACCTTCTACCTGGAGGCGCTGCTGGCGGCCATGTGGCACTACCGCTTCCTGCACCGCGACCTGGAGCACCTGCTGGAGTCCGATGACGACCTGGCGGCGCGTTACCGGGTGTTCGCCCAGCGCTGCCTGGGGCATGCCCAGGCGATCTACCGGGGCTTCGTCGAGGTGGGGATCCTGCGCATGGATGCGGCGCAGATCGAGGCGCTGGCACTGAACAGCTGGATCATCATGACCTCCTGGGTGCGCTTCCTCTGCACCACCCGCAGCGCCCCGGGCGACCTGGACCAGCGCCTGCTGATGCGTGGCATCTACCAGGTGCTGGCGCTGGAGGCGGGCTACGTCACCGAGGGCTGCCGGGAGGCCGTGGCGGCGCTCCAGGCCCGGTTGTTCGTGCCGCTGGAGCAGGTGGTGCCGCCGCTGGGCTGACGTTGGCCAGGCGCAGGCCTGTCAGCGCGGCAGCGCGGCCAGCCAGGCGGGGATGCGCCGTTCCAGGTAGTAGTCGGGCTGGCGCGGCGAGCCGCCGATGAAGCCCACATGCCCCCCCTTGTCGTGCAGCTCCAGCCGGGTGCTGGCGGACAGCTCGTGGGCCTCCGGCACGCTGTGGCGGAACACGAAGGGGTCGTCCGCCGACTGGATCAGCAGCGTCGGCACGCGGATGGCACCGAGGAAGAAGCGGCTGGAGGCGCGCCGGTAGTAGTCGTCGGCATCGGCGTAGCCGTGCAGCGGCGCGGTGATGCGCCCGTCGAAGTCCCAGAAGGTGCGCAGGCCGTCCAGCGGGCCGAGCTGCTCCAGCACCGACAGGCGGTCGGCCATGCCCTGGTGGGCGAACAGGCGCTGTTTGTCGCGCACGTAGGCGACCATCTCCCGCATGAAGTGCCGCTGGTAGACCCTGGAGAAACCCAGGCCGATGCGGTCGGCGCACTGATCCAGGCGGAACGGCACCGACACCGCCACCGCGCCCTGCAGCGGGCAGGCCTCGCCGGACTCCCCCAGGTACTTCAGCAGCACGTTGCCGCCCAGGGAGTAGCCCACCGCATGGAGCGGCGCCAGGGGGCGAGTGCGGCGCAGGTGTTCGACGGTGGCGGCCAGGTCTTCGCTGGCGCCGGAGTGGTAGCCCCGGGGCAGCAGGTTGGGCTCGCCGGAGCAGCCGCGCCAGTTGATCGCCACGCTGGCCCAGCCCTGCTCCGCCAGGCGTTGCTGCAGGCCGAGCACGTAGAGCGAGCTGGACGAGCCGGTCAGCCCGTGGAGCACCAGTACCAGCGGGGCATGGGCGTCATGGGGGCCGTACCAGTCCAGGTCGATGAAGTCGCCATCCTCCAGCCACAGGCGCTCGCGCTGGCGTTCCAGCCGGGGCGGGTTGCGGAAGAAGGGCGACCACAGCGTCTGCAGGTGCGGGCCGGGCAGCCACCAGGCGGGGCGGAAGTCGTTCACGCGGTGCGGTGCCAGAGGGCGTAGTGGACGTTGCCGGTCTTCTTCTCCCGGTGCAGCCGCCAGTTGCCGGGCAGGCCGAGGGAGGAAGGCGCCGCTTCGCTTTCGGTGTAGACCCAGGCGTCGTTGGCCAGCCAGCCGCGCTCCTCCAGCAACGTGCACACCGGCTGCAACAGACCGAGGTTGAACGGTGGGTCGAGGAACACCAGGTCGTAGGGCGTGGCGGCCTGGTTGGCCAGGTAGCGCAGGGCGTCGGCCTGCAGCAGTTGGCCGGTGCCGCAGCGCAGGGTGTCCAGGGTGCCACGCAGGGCGGCTACCGAGTCGGGGTTGAGGTCCAGCGCCAGCGCTTCGCGGGCGCCACGGGAGAGTGCCTCCAGGTAGAGCGCGCCGCTGCCGGTGAAGGGGTCCAGCACCCGCGCGCCTTCTATATAGGGGGCGAGCCAGTTGAACAGCGTTTCGCGGACGCGGTCAGGCGTCGGGCGCAGGCCGGGACCGTCGGGGAAGGCGAAGCGGCGCGAACGCCACTCGCCGCCGATGATGCGCAGCTGGCCCTGGCCGCCATGGGCCGAGGGCTTCTTCGGGGTACGTGTGGCCATCAGTGCTCCGGGATGCCAAAGCTGGGTTTGAAGCGCTTCTCGGTCGGTGCCGGCAGTTCCTTCTGGGGAACCGTGGGGCCGGCGGTGACGATGATGAAGCGGTCCGGGTCGAGGTGGCGGGCCATGGCCGCCTTCACCTGGTCAACGCTGAGGCCCTGGACCTGCTTCATGAAGTCTTCCAGGTAGGTCAGCGGCAGGCCGTAGAAGCCGATGGCGCCCAGTTGGCCAACGATGTCGGCGTTGCTGGCGGTGGACAGCGGGAAGCTGCCAGCCAGTTCGCGCTTGGCGTCGTCCAGTTCCTTCTGGGTCGGGCCCTGGGCCAGGTAGTCGCGGACGATGTCCTTGACCAGCTTGAGGGTGCCGTCGCTGAGTTCGGCGCGGGTCTGCAGGCCGATCATGAACGGGCCCTGCACCTGCATGGCGGTGAAGCCGGAGCTGACGCCGTAGGTGAGGCCGCGCTTCTCCCGCACTTCTTCCATCAGGCGGGTGCCGAAGCCACCGCCGCCGAGGATCTGGTTGCCCAGGTAGAGCGCGGCGTAGTCCGGTTCGGCGCGGTCGATGCCGAGCTGGGCCAGCAGCAGGTGGGTCTGCGCCGAGGGGAACTCGATGTGGGTGGTGCTTGGCTCCGGCACCTTGGGCGCCTCGGTCCTGGCCAGGCGCGGCCCCTTGGGTAGCGCCTGGGAAACGCGGTTGGCGATGGCCTCGGCTTCCTCGCGGGAGAGGTCGCCGACCAGGGCGATCACCACGTTGCCGGCGGCGTAGCCCTTCTGGTGGAAGGCCTTGAGCTGGGCGACGGTGATGCCCGGCACGCTCTTCGCGTCGCCTTCGCTGGGGTGGGCGTAGGGGTGCTGGCCGTAGAGCTTCTCGAACAGGGCGAGGCCGGCGAGCTTGCCGGGGTTCTGCTTCTGGTACTCGAAGCCGGCGAGCATCTGGTTCTTGATGCGGGCCAGGGAGTCCTCGGGGAAGGTCGGCGCGCCCACCACCTGGGTGAACAGCTCCAGGGCCGGCTCGCGCTGGGCCGGGTCGGTGAGGCTGCGCAGGCCGGCGATGGCCATGTCGCGGTAGGCGCCGTTGCTGAAGTCCGCGCCCAGGCCTTCGAAGCCCTGGGCGATGGCGGTGACGTCCTTGCCCTTCACGCCTTCGTTGAGCATGGCGTTGGTCAGGGTGGCCAGGCCGGGAGTGTCACCGTCCTGGCTGCTGCCGGCGGCGAAGGTCAGGCGCAGGTCGAACATCGGCAGCTCGGGGGCGGCGACGAACAGCACCCGGGCGCCTTCGGCGGTTTGCCACTGCTGGATGTCCAGCTTGCGGCTGGCCGGGGCCTTGCCGTCGAGTTCGGTGATGGAGGCCAGCTTGGGGGCGTCGCTCGCCTCGGTGGCGGCCACGGCCTCCCCGGGGCGGTTGACGATCAGGACGAGCACGCCCAGCAGGGCGATCAGGGCCAGGCCGAGCAGGCCGTAACGCAGGCCGTTGCGCTCACTCATGGCGGGGTTCCTCGGGCAGTACGTGGGCGACGCTGAGGCGGTCGCGGGTGAAGAAGGTGCGGGCGGCGGCCTGGATATCCGCCGGGGTGACGGCTTCCAGGGCGGCGAGGTCCTGCTCCATCAGGCGCCAGGACAGGCCGACGGTCTCCAGCTGGCCGATGGTGGAGGCCTGGCTGGTGATGGAGTCGCGCTCGTAGACCAGGCCAGCGATCACCTGGGCGCGCACGCGCTGGAGTTCGTCCTCGCTGGGCGGCGTCTGTTTGAGGGCCTCCAGCTCTCGCCAGAGGCCGGCTTCGGCCTGCTCCAGGGTCTTGCCCTTCTGGGCGTTGGGGGTGGCGCTGAGGGTGAACAGGCTGTCGCCCCGGCTGTAGCCGTCGTAGCTGGCGGATGCGCCGCTCACCAGTTCTTCGCCGCGCTCCAGGTGGCTGGGCAGGCGCGCGCTGTAGCCGCCGTCGAGCAGGGCCGAGGCCAGACGCAGGGCGTGCACCTGGCGGGCGTCCTTGGCGGTGGCCAGGCTGGGCACGTTGAAGGCCATCATCAGGCTGGGCAGCTGGGTCTTCACGTGCACGACGAGGCGTCGCTCGCCGGGCGTGGGCAGCTCCAGGGGCTGCTTCGCCGGCGGCACCGGGCGCGCGGGGATGGCGCCGAACCAGCGCTGGGCCAGGGCCTTGACCTCGTCACCGGTGACGTCGCCGACCACCACCAGCGTGGCGTTGTTGGGCACGTACCAGGCCTCGTACCAATGGCGCAGCTCCTCGACCTTCATGCGTTCGAGGTCGGCCATCCAGCCGATGGTGGGGGTGTGGTAGCCGCTGGCCGGGTAGGCCATGGCCTTGAAGCGTTCGAAGGCCTTGGCGCCGGGGCGGTCGTCGGTGCGCAGGCGGCGCTCTTCCTTGATCACCTCGATCTCGCGCTGGAACTCCTCGGGCGGCAGGCGGAGGCTGGCCATGCGGTCGGCCTCCAGCTCGAAGGCCACGCCGAGGCGGTCCTTGGCCAGCACCTGGTAGTAGGCGGTGTAGTCGTCGCTGGTGAAGGCGTTCTCCTCCGCGCCGAGGTCGCGCAGGACGAGGGATGCCTCGCCGGGGCCGAGCTTGCTGCTGCCCTTGAACATCATGTGTTCGAGGGCGTGGGAGAGGCCGGTCTGGCCGGGCGTTTCGTAGCTGGAGCCGACCTTGTACCAAAGTTGTGAAACCACCACGGGGGCCCTGTGGTCTTCTCTGACGATGACTTTCAGGCCGTTTTCGAGGGTGTATTCATGGGTGGGTTGGGTCTCGGCGGCGAAGGCCGCCATGGGCAGCAACAGGCTGCCGAGCAGCAGGCCGGTGGCCTGGCGGGTGATCGCTTTCATCAATACTGGGGACCTGTCCGACGGGCCCGCGGGGCGTACCGCCTGCGGGCGAAGAGGTGCTAGGATACTCCATCCTTTTCCGGCGCGGCCAAGCTGTCGGGCCAGGCCCGCAGCGGCCGCTCCTTGAGATGCAAGCTACCCATGTTTGGTTCCAACGACGACAAGAAGACGCCGGCCGAGTCGGCCGAGAAAAAATCCCTGTTCGGCTGGTTCCGCCGCAAGTCCCAGGACGCGGCGCCGGCCCAGCCCGAGCCCACCCCTGAGGCCGCACCGGCCGTCGAAGCCGCCGAGGTTCCGACGCCCGCTCCGGCGTCCGAGTCGGTGAGCGCCGCTCAGCCCGAGCCGGTTGCGCCCGCGCCCATCGTCCCCGAGCCTGCTGCACCTGCACCTGCACCTGCACCTGCACCTGCACCTGCACCTGCACCTGCACCTGCACCTGCACCTGCACCGGAAGTGGTCGCCCCCGCCGAGCCGACGGTACTCGTCGAACCGGTTGCGCCGGTCGAGCCCGTCGCGGCCCAGACCGAGCAGCCCGTTGCAGAGGCCCCCGCCGTGGTGCCCTCGCCGGCGCCGGTTGCCGTGCCGGTTGCGCCGCTGCCCGAGGTGGCGGCGGTCGCTCCGGCCGCCGAGGCTCAGCCCGTGGCCGAGGCCGTCCCCGAGGCGGCTGCACCGGTGGCCGCCGAGCCAGCCCGCGCCGGCTTCTTCGCCCGCCTCAAGCAAGGCCTGTCGAAGACCAGCGCCAGCATCGGCGAGGGCATGGCCAGCCTGTTCCTCGGGCGCAAGGCCATCGATGACGACCTGCTGGACGAGATCGAGACCCGCCTGCTGACCGCCGACGTCGGCGTCGAGGCCACCACCGCCATCGTCCAGAGCCTGACCCAGAAGGTCGCGCGCAAGCAGCTGGCCGACGCCGATGCGCTGTACAAGGCGCTGCAGGACGAGCTGGCCAGCCTGCTCAAGCCCGTCGAGCAGAAGCTGGTGATCGACAGCGCCAAGCGTCCCTACGTGATCCTCGTGGTCGGCGTGAACGGCGTCGGCAAGACCACCACCATCGGCAAGCTGGCCAAGAAGCTGCAGCTGGAGGGCAAGAAGGTCATGCTCGCCGCCGGTGACACCTTCCGCGCCGCTGCCGTCGAGCAGCTGCAGGTGTGGGGCGAGCGCAACAACATCGCCGTGATCGCACAGCACACCGGTGCCGACTCCGCCTCGGTGATCTTCGATGCCGTGCAGGCCGCCAAGGCCCGTGGTGTGGATGTACTGATCGCCGACACTGCCGGGCGCCTGCACACCAAGGACAACCTCATGGAGGAGCTGAAGAAGGTGCGCCGCGTGATCGGCAAGCTGGACGAGAGCGCTCCCCACGAAGTGCTGCTGGTGCTGGACGCCGGCACCGGCCAGAACGCCATCAACCAGGCCAAGCAGTTCCACCAGGCGGTGAGCCTGTCGGGCCTGGCGCTGACCAAGCTGGACGGCACCGCCAAGGGCGGCGTGATCTTCGCCCTGGCCAAGCAGTTCGCCCTGCCGATCCGCTACATCGGCGTCGGCGAGGGCATCGACGACCTGCGCGACTTCGAGGCCGAGGCCTTCGTCCGCGCCCTGTTCGCCGAGCAGGAGCGCGCATGATCCGCTTCGAGCAGGTCGGCAAGCGCTATCCCAATGGCCATGTCGGTCTGCATGAACTGAGTTTCCGCGTCCGCCGGGGCGAGTTCCTCTTCGTCACCGGCCACTCCGGCGCCGGCAAGAGCACCCTGCTGCGGCTGCTGCTGGCCATGGAGCGTCCCACCACCGGCAAGCTGCTGCTGGCCGGGCAGGACCTTTCCACCATCACCAACTCCCAGATCCCCTTCCTGCGCCGGCAGATCGGTGTGGTGTTCCAGAACCACCAGCTGCTGTTCGACCGCACCGTGTTCGACAACGTGGCGCTGCCGCTGCAGATTCATGGCCTGTCCAAGCCGGAGATCGCCAAGCGCGTGGGCATCGCCCTGGAGCGCGTGTCCCTGTCGGACAAGGCCGAGCTGTTCCCGGCCGACCTGTCCACCGGCCAGCAGCAGCGCGTGGGCATCGCCCGCGCCGTGGTGCATCGCCCGGCCCTGCTGCTGGCGGACGAACCCACCGGCAACCTGGACCCACGCCTGGCCGCCGAGATCATGGGCGTTTTCGAGGACATCAACCGCTTGGGCACCACGGTTCTGATCGCCAGTCACGACCTGGCACTGATCGCCCGCATGCGCCACCGCATGCTGACCCTGCAACGCGGCCGCCTGATCGGCGACGGGGAGGCCGGCTGATGAGCGCATCCCGCATGCCGCCGCCCAAGCCCGCCGAGCGCGTGGGCGCCACGGCCCGTCCCGAGGAGCCGCATAAAGACGGCGATGACGGCCCGGATTTCCGCACCCTGCTGGCGGCCTGGCTGGAAAGCCACCGTGCCAGCCTGATGGACAGCCTGCGCCGCCTGGGCCGGCAGCCCATCGGCAGCTTCTTCACCAGCCTGGTGATGGCCATTGCCCTGAGCCTGCCCATGGGGCTGTCGCTGCTGCTCAACAACGTCGAACGCCTGGGCGGTTCCTGGCAGCGCGCGGCGCAGATTTCCCTGTTCCTGCAGATGGACGCCAGCGAAGCCGACGGCCGCAAGCTGCGCGACGAGATCGCCGGCATGCCCGACGTGGCCGAAGCCGAGTGGATCAGCCGCGAGCAGGCGCTGGAAGAGTTCCAGCAGCAGACCGGCCTGGGCCAGGCACTCAAGGAACTGCCGGAGAACCCCTTGCCCGGCGTGATCCTGGTGACGCCCAAGGAAGTCGACAAGACCACCCTGGAAGCCCTGCGCCTGCGCCTGGCCGAGCTGCCACGGGTGCAGCAGGCCCAGCTGGACCTGGTGTGGGTCGAGCGCCTGAGCGCCATCCTCAAGCTGGGCGAGCGTTTCATCTTCGGCCTCACCGTGCTGCTGGTGCTGGCGCTGTTGCTGGTGATCGGCAACACCATCCGCCTGCACATCGAGAACCGCCGGATCGAGATCGAAGTGATCAAGCTGGTGGGTGGAACCGACAGCTACGTGCGGCGTCCCTTCCTTTATATGGGCGCGCTGTATGGCGTGGGTGCCGGCCTGCTGGCCTGGCTGGTGCTGGCCTACGGGCTGGACTGGCTGAACGACGCCGTGGTGCGCCTGGCCGGTTTGTACGGCAGTGACTTCGCCCTCGCCGGCGTGCCGCTGGGCGACGGATTGTCGCTGTTGCTCGGCGCCATCCTGCTGGGCTACATCGGCGCCTGGCTGGCGGTGGCGCGCCACCTCAGCGAGCTGGCGCCGCGCTAGCAGAACCGCCCCGGGACGGGGCGGAAACGAGGGGTGTAACGAAACTTTTACGCCCCCTTGCAGTCATAAAGGCCAGTGCTACACTGCGCGAGCTTAGTGAATCGGAGGATTCGCATGACCACTTCCCTGCAACCTGTCTATGCCCTGGCCCCCGGTGCGAACCTGGATGCCTACGTGCATGCGGTCAACGGCATCCCGCTGCTGACGGTCGAACAGGAGCGCGAACTGGCCGAACGCCTCTTCTACCAACAGGATCTGGAAGCGGCGCGGCAAATGGTGTTGGCGCACCTGCGCTTCGTTGTACACATCGCCAAGAGTTATTCCGGTTACGGCCTGGCCCAGGCCGACCTGATCCAGGAAGGCAACGTCGGCCTGATGAAGGCCGTGAAGCGCTTCAACCCCGAGATGGGCGTGCGCCTGGTGTCCTTCGCGGTGCACTGGATCAAGGCCGAGATCCACGAATTCATCCTGCGCAACTGGCGCATCGTCAAGGTCGCCACCACCAAGGCGCAGCGCAAGCTGTTCTTCAACCTGCGCAGCCAGAAGAAGCGCCTGTCCTGGCTGAACAACGAAGAAGTCCATGCCGTGGCCCAGAGCCTGGGCGTGGAGCCCCATGAAGTACGCGAGATGGAAAGCCGGCTGACCGGCCATGACATGGCCTTCGACCCGGCGGCGGATGCCGACGACGACGCGGCCTACCAGTCCCCCGCGCACTACCTGGAAGACCACCGCTACGACCCGGCGCGTCAGCTGGAGGAAGCGGACTGGAGCGACAGCTCCACCGCCAACCTGCACGAAGCGCTGGAAGGCCTGGACGAGCGCAGCCGCGACATCCTCTACCAGCGCTGGCTGGCCGAGGAGAAGGCCACGCTGCACGACCTGGCCGCCAAGTACAACGTCTCCGCCGAGCGTATCCGCCAGCTGGAGAAGAACGCGATGAACAAGCTCAAGGGCTTCATCCAGGCCTGAGCCGTCGCATGATCGAAAGCCGCCCCTACGGGCGGCTTTTTTCTGCCCGGAGAAATCGACCATGGCGATGCCGTCCCTGCGCCCCGCCCACGGCGTGTTGTTTGTGCTGGTAGCCGTGCTGTTCTTCGGCCTGGCGATGTGGATGCAGCGAGGTGGCGAGCCCGCTCCCCCCCTGGCCTGCCTGGAAGCCTGGCAATCGCCGCTGCTGGAACCCATGGCCGAAGGCACGCTGACCCTGGCGGCGCTGGACGGCCAGGCCCACGGCGAGCTCTGGCTGCGCAACGCCGGCGAAGGCCCGCAACTGCTGTTCCGCAGCGAAGGGGAAGGCGAGGATGCCTGCAACCTGGAAGGTGAACTGGCCCTGGACGACGCCGAGCGCGCGAGCCTGCTCAAGGCCCTGGGCGGGCACTCCCCGGAGGGCGAGCAGCCCCTCAGCCGGCAGATGCTGGACCAACTGGGGCAGCACCGCTTGTCAGCCCTGGAAGTCCGCCCCCAGCAGCTGCCGGACGCGGAGCGGCTGGTGGCCAGCGTCGGCCAGCCCCGCCTGCGGCTCCAGTTGGGAGTGGGAGAAGCCTGGGTCTACCCGGTGGAAGGCCTGACCGCCCAGGTGGTGGATGGCCAGGTGCACCGCATCCGCGTGGTGCCCCGCGCCACCCTCAAGCAGTGATCAGAACGGCACGGCCGGCTTGAGCTGCTCCAGGTATTGGCTGCCCCCCAGCTGGCTCATCTGCTGGCGGATCCAGCCAGCGCGGCGGGCGACGTAGCTGCCCGGACGCCCGGCATTCCATTCCCGGGGGTTGGGCAGCACGGCGGCCAGCAGGCTGGCCTGGCGCCGTGACAGGTAGGGCGCGCCGATGCCGAAGTGGTGGCGCGCGGCGGCCTCGGCGCCGAACACGCCGTCACCCCATTCCACGCTGTTGAGGTAGACCTCGAGGATGCGCTGCTTCGGCCAGAGCGTCTCGATCAGCACCGTGAACCAGGCCTCCAGCCCCTTGCGCAGCCAGCTGCGGCCGGACCAGAGGAACAGGTTCTTGGCCACCTGCTGGCTCAGGGTGCTGGCCCCGCGCAGGGAGCCGCCGCGCTCGTTGTGTGCCAGGGCAGCACGGATGGCGGGTACGTCGAAGCCCCAGTGCTCGGCGAACTTCTGATCCTCGGCGGCGATCACCGCCACCTTCAGGTCGTCGGGCAGTTCCTTCCAGGGACGCCAGGTGCGCTGCAGGTCGATGGGTTCGCCATCGAACCACGACTCCACCTTGCGCTCCACCATGATCATGCTGCCGGGCGGCGGCACCCAGCGGAACAGCAGCACCAGCAGGACGGAACCGGCGGCGAACCAGATCAGCAGCTTGAACAGGCGACGACTCAGGGATCGGATCATGCGTGGCTTGGCCTGGGCGGGTTGGCGCGCCATTATAGCGGCCGCTCTCATCCTGTCTGGAGTGCCCAATGGCCCGGTTGTTCCTGCTGCTCGCCGCCTTCACCGGCTTCACCGGCGTCGCCCTCGGCGCCTTCGCTGCCCACGGCCTCAAGGCCCGACTGAGCCCGGAGCACCTGGCGGTGTTCCAGACCGGCACTCACTACCAGCTGATCCACGCCCTGGCGCTGTTCGGCGTCGCCCTGCTCAGCCTCCATGCACCGGGGCGCCTGGTGAACGCGGCCGGCGGCTGCTTCGCCCTCGGCATTCTGCTGTTCTCCGGCAGCCTCTACCTGCTCACCCTCAGCGGCATCGGCAAGCTGGGCATCATCACCCCCTTCGGTGGCGTGTCCTTCCTGGCCGGCTGGCTGTGCCTGGGCCTCGCTGCGTGGCGCCTCGCCGCGCGCTGAAGCAGGCCTGACCCTGGCGTCAAAAAGCAGGACGAATGGCGTCATTCAGCCTTGGTCATCCCCAGGGTTCGGGGCTAGAATGCGGGCCCCCCAATGTTGTGACCGTCCCGTCATGCGCATCCAGTTGAACGGCGAATCCCACGAACTGCCCGACGGCCTGACCGTCGCGGACCTGATCGTCCGACTCGACCTGGCTGGCCGCCGTGTCGCGGTCGAGCTCAACCTCGACATCGTGCCGCGCAGCCAGCATGCCGCCACCGTCCTGCGCGATGGCGACCAGGTGGAAGTGGTACACGCCATCGGAGGCGGCTAGCCGCCCGCAAGGAGTCCACATGAGTCAGAAGCCGATCGACAAGCCATTCACCCTGGCAGGTCGGACCTATGAGTCGCGCCTGCTGGTCGGCACCGGCAAGTACAAGGACCTCGACGAGACCCGTCTGGCCATCGAGGCCTCCGGCGCCGAGATCGTCACCGTGGCGGTGCGCCGCACCAACATCGGCCAGAACCCCGGCGAGCCCAACCTGCTCGACGTGATTCCGCCCAGCCGCTACACCATCCTGCCGAACACCGCTGGCTGCTACGACGCCATCGAGGCCGTGCGCACCTGCCGCCTGGCCCGTGAGCTGCTGGATGGCCACAACCTGGTGAAGCTGGAAGTCCTGGCCGACCAGAAGACCCTCTTCCCCAACGTCATCGAGACCCTCAAGGCCGCCGAAGTGCTGGTCAAGGAAGGTTTCGACGTGATGGTGTACACCAGCGACGACCCCATCGTCGCCCGCCAGCTGGCCGAGATCGGCTGCATTGCCATCATGCCGCTGGCCGGCCTGATCGGCTCCGGCCTCGGCATCTGCAACCCCTACAACCTGCGGATCATCCTCGAGGAGACCCGCGTGCCCGTGCTGGTCGACGCCGGTGTCGGCACCGCCTCCGACGCCACCATCGCCATGGAGATGGGCTGCGACGCGGTGCTGATGAACAGCGCCATCGCCCACGCCCAGGACCCGGTGATGATGGGCGAGGCCATGA
Source organism: Metapseudomonas otitidis (assembly GCF_011397855.1). Classification (NCBI taxonomy): domain Bacteria; kingdom Pseudomonadati; phylum Pseudomonadota; class Gammaproteobacteria; order Pseudomonadales; family Pseudomonadaceae; genus Metapseudomonas; species Metapseudomonas otitidis. The sequence goes on from NZ_AP022642.1 coordinate 367,840, forward strand.
AGCACGCCATCGTCGCCGGCCGCCTGGCCTACCTGGCCGGCCGCATGCCCCGCAAGCTCTACGCCAGCGCCTCCTCGCCGCTGGATGGTCTGATTCGCTGAGAACCTCCATGACTGAACAGCTGGATTCGCCGAACGAGAACGGCGAAGTACGCCACCGCACCATCAAGAGCTTCGTGATGCGCGCCGGCCGCATGACCGACGGCCAGCAGCGCGGGCTCGACCAGGGCCTGCCGCGCTTCGGCCTGGAGCTGGCCGACGGCCTGCAGGACTTCGACGCGGTGTTCGGACGCCGCGCACCGCGCACCTTCGAGATCGGCTTCGGCATGGGGCACTCGACCCTGGAAATGGCCGCTGCCTCGCGGGACGAGGACTTCATCGGCGTCGAGGTGCACCGACCCGGCGTCGGCGCGCTGCTCAACGGCATGCTGACCCAGAACCTCGACAACATCCGCGTCTACACCTGCGATGCCCTCGAAGTCCTGCGGGACTGCGTCGCCGACGCCAGCCTCGACCGCGTCCTGCTGTTCTTCCCGGACCCGTGGCACAAGGCCCGCCATCACAAGCGCCGTATCGTCCAGCCCAGCTTCGCCGAACTGGTGCGCAGCAAGCTCAAGGTCGGCGGCGTGCTGCACATGGCCACCGACTGGGAGCACTACGCCGAGCACATGCTCGAGGTGATGAACGCCGCCCCGGGCTACCGCAACCTCGCCGAGGACGGCCGCTACGTGCCGCGCCCCGAAGAGCGCCCGGTGACCAAGTTCGAACGCCGTGGCGAGCGCCTCGGCCACGGTGTCTGGGACCTGAAGTTCCAGCGCATCGACTGATCCACCGCAGTACCCGCCCCGTGCCCTGGCAGCACGGGGCATCCAGGAACGACCCCATACACAGACCGGGACCACCCGGCCGCCAGGACGGCACCCCTCACCTGATCCGACATTGAACAGGCCCCGCCCCGCCGGCGGTGGCACAAGAACAAGAGCGACGCCACCCGTGAGCGCCGCGAGGAGAAGGCTGTGTTGAGAAAGTTAGCAATTCTGCTGCTGGCGTCCTGCGCCCTGCAGGCCCAGGCCAAGGTCGACGCCGACCAGGCCGCGCGTTTGGGAGGGGAGCTGACGCCGCTGGGCGGCCAGCGCGCCGGCAACGCCGAGGGTTCCATTCCCGCCTGGGACGGCGGCCTGTCCACCCCGCCCGCCAGCTACCAGCCGGGCATGCACCACCCCGATCCCTACGCCGGCGAATCGCCCAAGTACGTGATCACGGCCCGCAATGCCAGCCAGTACGCCGCGCACCTGCCTGCCGGCCTGAAGGCGCTGGTGGAAACCTACCCCGACTATTCCATCCGGGTCTTCCCGACCCACCGCAGCGCAGCCGCACCCCAGCGTATCTACGACGCGACCCGCCTCAATGCCCTCAATGGCGAGCTGATCGCCGGCGGCAACGGCGTGCAGGGTGTGGCGGCGGGCATCCCGTTCCCGATCCCGGCCAGCGGGCTGGAGGTGATCTGGAACCACATCCTGCGCTACCGCGGTGACCAGATCCATTTCGTCACCAACCAGGCGGCGGTGCTGGCCAACGGCAGCTACAACCTGCTGAAGCTGGATCGCAACATCTACTTCGTCTACGGCCGCGACGGCGTGACCCCGAAGGACCTGGAAAACACCATCTTCTATTACAAGTACGCGGTGGTGGCCCCGGCCAAGCTCGCGGGCTCGGCGCTGGTGGTGCAGGAAACCCTCGACCAGGTGCTGTCCATCCGCAAGGCCTGGCGCTTCAACCGGGGCGAGCGTCGCGTCCGCCGCCTGCCGATGCTGGCCTACGACACCCTGCAGCCGGACACCAACGGCATGGCCACTGCCGATGTGGTCGACTCCTACAACGGTGCACCGGAGCGCTACGACTGGACGCTGGTGGGCAAGCAGGAAATGCTCGTGCCGTACAACAGCTACGCGGTGCACCAGAAGGGCATCCCCTACGATCAGATCCTCAAGACCAAGTTCGTCAACCCGGACCTGCTGCGCTACGAGCTGCACCGCGTCTGGATCGTCGAAGCCGCGCTGCGCAAGGGCTTCACCCATCCCTACGCCAAGCGCCGCTTCTACATCGATGAGGACAGCTGGCAGATCCTCGCGGTGGACCTGTACGACAAGGACGGAAAACTGACCGGCCTGCAGGAAAGTCATCCGATCAGCTACTACGATGTCCCCATGTTCGGCAGTACCCTGGAGACCATCTACGACTTCGCCGGCTCGCGCTATTTCGCCGATGGTCTGGACAACAACGAACCGATGTACGACTTCAAGGCGCCCCTCGGTCCGCGTGACTTCACGCCCCAGGCCCTGCGCCGCGAAGGCAACTGATATTCCGGCCTGCCTGGCCACGCTCCAACCGCCCTTCGGGGCGGTTTTTTATTGGTTGTTTCCCTGTACCGTGCGGAACGGTTGATTGCTGAGTTTTGTTGATATCGCCTGTTTCGCCTTGCCGGGCGAGCAACCGTGTTCAGCGTCAAGCCACTTGAGGCCTGAAATGTGCCTGATCACGGAGCATCGCATTGAGGATGGTGAGCAGTTTCCGCATGCAGGCGACGACCGCTACTTTGCCGGGTTTCCCCTGTTCTTTTAGTCTCCGATAGAAGCTGTGCACGACCTCGTTGCGGCTGCGAATGGCCGACAGCGTGGCCATGTAGAGCACCTTCCTGACTTCGGATCGCCCACCCCAAACTCGCCGGGTACCCCGGTAGTAGCCGCTGTCCCGGTTGAAGGGCGCGACACCCACCAATGCCGCAATCTGCTTGCGGTTCAGGTGGCCCAGCTCTGGTAGTAGAGCCAGCAACGTGATTCGACATACGGGCCCAATACCTTTCACTTCAGCCAGCAAGTCATCCTTGGCCCGCCAGATCTCTGATTTTTGAATGGCATCATTCAACCCTGCATCGCTGGCTCTGAGGCGCTTTTCCAGCCACTGGATATGCAGCTTGATGTCACGCCGCAAGGCCTTGCCTGCTGCCTGCTGCAAGCGCAGCTTCTCGGCGACCATCATGTCGACCAATTGACGCCGACGCCCAACTAGATCCGCCAGTTCGAGCGCTTGCTCCTCGGGTAGCGGCCGTACGGTGGGACGAATGGCAATCCCGAATGTGGCGAGAACCCGAGCATCCAACGCGTCAGTCTTGGCCAGTTGGCCCGATGCCTTGGCAAAGTCACGGACCTGCCTTGGATTGGCCAGTACCAACGGCAATTGCTGTGCAGCCAGCTCCGCAATCAGGAGACGCTCCAGGCCACCCGTTGCCTCAGCCACGATGAGGTTGGGTGCCAAGGCCAGCATATCGGTGGCCAGTTGGGCCCTGCCTGAAGCGTCGTTGGCATAGCGCTGGAGCGTGGCGCTGCCACTGACGAAGACATCGAGAAAGTTCTTCGAGATATCGATTCCGACAACGAGGAGTTCTTGGTTCATGGCATTCCTCTCTCACCCTGACTTGCAGAAACGAGCTTTGAGCTCAGGCAACCGTTCGGGTTAATCAAGAAGAACCTGCTCCGACCCTCGCTCGCCCACGATCTGGAGATCTAGTTTCTGGCGGTCTGAAGCAGGTGTGGAACAACTTACAAGTTTCTTTTTTCAGTCGCCAAAAAAGAAACCAAAAAGGCTCGCCCCTGCATCCGGCCCGACTGCCGTCGGGTTCCCTCGTTCCATCGTCGCTCCAGGGGCCCGCGCTGACGGGCCATCCATGGCCCGGCAGCGCTCTCGCGACATCCATGTCGCTCAACCCCTTACGCGATGATTCCACTCGGCCTCCTGAAGGGGCATTTTTCCTGCCTCACCTCCGTGGCTCGGCACGACTCCAGCGTGCGCGCCCATCACGCTCCACACTTTTCCATGAGGAGAGACTGGAGGAGAGAGCAGTTGTTTGCTTTGGCCCGGACTCAGCTCCGATCAGCCAGGACGCCGATCAGGAAGAACACCAGCAGCAGCACGGGGGCCAGGGTGTAGTTGTTGAAGTAGCCCAGGCCCTTGGCCAGCCAGGGCGTGAGGAAGATCATCGCCAGCCCGTAGCCCAGCGCGCAGAGGGTGACGAACAGCAGGGTGCGGAAGAGGAAGTTGAGCCCGCCGATGCGCTGCTGGATCCAGGCGTTGATGCCCGGGCCGAGCAGCACCAGCAGGGTGGCCATGATGGCAAGGGAAATGTCGTAGAGGTGGCCACGGCTCCAGCGCGAGAGGGTGGCTACCAGGTCCAGGATCAGGTCCATCGATCGTCCTTAGCCCTCAGGGCAGGAAGCGTTGCAGCAGGTCGTTGAGAAACAGCTGGCCCTTGGGCGTGGCCGCCAGGCGCGCGGGGTCGGCCTGGAGCAGGCCCTGGGCCTCGGCCTCGCGGCGTGAGGCTGCCAGGTCGGCCAGGGGCAGCCCGGTGCGCTGGGGGTAGAGCCCGGCGGGAACGCCATCGGTGAGGCGCAGGGCGTTCATCAGGAACTCGAAGGGCAACTCGTCGGCGTCCAGCTCCCGTGCGCCTGCCTGGAAGACCTTGGCCGGGTCGAGGTAGTCCTTGGGCAGGCGGGTCTTCCAGGTGCGCTGGATGCGGCCCTCGGGGCTGCTCAGCTTGGCGTGGGCGCCGGCGCCGATGCCGAGGAAGTCGCCGAAGGTCCAGTAGTTGAGGTTGTGCCGGGCCTGGCGCCCGGCGCGGGCGTAGGCGGACACCTCGTACTGGGCGTAGCCGGCCTCGGCCAGCAGGGCCTGGCCGGCTTCCTGGATGTCCCACAGCAGGTCGTCTTCCGGCAACTGGGGCGGCTGGGACCAGAACACCGTGTTCGGCTCCATGGTCAGCTGGTACCAGGAGAGGTGGGTCGGCCCCTGGGCGATGGCGGTGCGCAGGTCGTACAGCGCGTCCTCCAGGCTCTGGTCCGGCAGGCCGTGCATCAGGTCCAGGTTGAAGTTGTCGAAGCCGGCGTTGCGCGCCATGTCGGCGGCGCGGATCGCCTCGCTGCCGTCGTGGATGCGCCCCAGGGCCTTGAGCTTGTCGCCCTGGAAGCTCTGCACGCCGATGGACAGGCGGTTGATGCCGAGCTGGCGGTAGGCGGAGAACTTGGCCTGCTCGAAGGTGCCCGGGTTGGCTTCCAGGGTGATCTCGATGTCAGGGGCGAAGGGCACCCGGCGCTCGATGCCCTCCAGCAGCCGGCCCAGGGCCGCGGCGCTGAACAGGCTGGGGGTGCCGCCGCCGAAGAAGATCGAGGTCAGCGGGCGGCCGTGGACGTGGACGAGGTCCTGTTCCAGGTCCGCCAGCACGGCGTCGACGTAGTCCGTCTCGGGCAGCTCCGGGCCGGCGGCGTGGGAGTTGAAGTCGCAGTACGGGCATTTGCGCACGCACCAGGGGATGTGCACGTAGGCCGCCAGGGGCGGCAGCTGGAAGCCCTGGGGCAGGTGCTCCGGTGCGTCGGATGTGGCGTGCGACGCGGGGCTTCCGGCGTCCGGCTTCATATCCCCAACCGCTGCTTGAGCAGGGCCATGGCGCGGGCGCGGTGGCTCAGGCGGTTCTTGTCCGCCGGGGCCAGTTCGGCGGCGGAGGCGTTGCATTCGGCGACCCAGAACAGCGGGTCGTAGCCGAAGCCGTGCTCGCCGCGTGCCTCGAAGAGGATGCTGCCGCGCCAGAGGCCCTCGCAGAGGATCGGCAGCGGGTCGTCGGCGTGGCGCATCAGCGCCAGGGAGCAGATGAACTGCGCACCACGGGCGGCTTCCGGTACGTCCTTCAGGGCGTCCAGCAGCTTGGCGTTGTTGGCGGCATCGCCCTGGCCACCGGCGTAGCGCGCGGAGTAGATGCCCGGCGCGCCGCCGAGGACGTCCACCGCCAGGCCGGAGTCGTCCGCCAGGGCCGGCAGGCCCGAGACGCGCGCGGCGTTGCGGGCCTTGAGGATGGCATTCTCGACGAAGGTCAGGCCTGTCTCCTCGGGTTCGATGTCGCTGAACTCGCCAATCGAGCGCACGCGCACGCTGTCACCCAGCATGGCCTGGAGTTCCTTGAGCTTGCCGGCGTTGTGACTGGCCAGCACCAGTTCCTTGAAGGGCATCATTCGTCTGGGAAGAATTCCTGGTCGAAGGTGAAGGTGTGCGGGGCGCCGTCGCCCTGCTGCACCGTGAGGGAGAAGTTGAGCATTTCGCGCTGGGTGAAGGGGAACTGCGCCAGGTAGTAGATGGCGCCCCCTTCGCTGACCTGGCGGAAGGCCAGGGGCGTGACCTTGCCGAGCAGGTCCTTGACCTGGCCGCTGACCTGGGCGGTGCTGGGCTTGCCGGCCTTGAGCACGGCGATGTTCACCACGCCCTGGGTCTTGCTGCGCACCAGGCCGGCTGCGGCGGCGATGTCCGGCTGCAGGAAGCCGGAGTTGAAGGCGCTGTAGTGCACGTCGAGCTCGCCGAAGGTCTGTTTGCGCTCCGCGACGGCGGGCAGGGACAGGCAGAGGGCGAAGAGGCAGAAGATGAGGCGACGCATGGTGGAGGTCCTCCAGGTCAGATCGCGATGCGGCTTTCAGGCAGGCCGGGGCCACTGACTCGATAGATGCCGATTTCGCCCAGCAGGTTGGGCCACAGGCGGCTCGGCAGATTGTGCCTGTGCAGGCGGTCGACGGCCAGGCGATCCAGCACCCGCACCCGGAGGTCCTGACAAAGGGCCTCGAAGTCGTGGAAGGTGCAGAAGTGGATGTTCGGCGTGTTGTACCAGGTGTAGGGCAGGAAGTCGGAAACCGGCATCCGCCCGTTGCGCGCCAGGTACCAGCGGCAGCGCCAGTGGCCGAAGTTGGGGAAGGTGATGATGCACTCGCGGCCGACGCGGAGCATTTCCTCCAGCAGCTTGTCCGGGTAGTGCACGGCCTGCAGGGCCTGGGTCATGACCACCACGTCGAAGCTGTTGCTGGCGAAGTTGCCGAGGCCCTTGTCCAGGTCCTGTTCGATGACGTTGACGCCGTTCTGCAGGCAGCGGGCGATGTTGTCCGGGTCGATCTCCAGGCCGTAGCCGGTGACCTCCTTGTGGTCACGCAGCCAGGCCAGCAGGTCGCCGTCGCCGCAGCCCAGGTCGAGCACGCGGCTGCCGGCGGGGATCCAGTCCTTGATGATTTCGAGGTCGGCTCGCACGGGAGGGCTTCCTAGTCAGAGGGCGATGCGGTTCATGTAGCCGCTGAAGGCCTGCAGATAACGCGGGATCGGTATGAGGAAGGCGTCGTGGCCCTGGGGCGCGTCGATTTCCAGGTAGCTGACGTTCTTCCGCGCGGCGGTCAGGGCGTCGACGATCTCCCGCGAGCGGGCCGGGGAGAAGCGCCAGTCGGTGGTGAAGGACATCACCAGGAAGTTCGCCTTGGCCGCCGACAGGGTGCGCGCCAGGTCACCGCCATGGGCGGCGGCGGGGTCGAAGTAGTCCAGCGCCTTGGTCATCAGCAGGTAGGTGTTGGCGTCGAAGCGCCCGGAGAACTCCTCGCCCTGGTAGCGCAGGTAGCTTTCCACCTGGAACTCGACGCTGTGGAAGTCGTAGTTGAGCTTCTCGCTCTTCAGGCCACGGCCGAATTTCTCGCCCATGGCGTCGTCGGAGAGGTAGGTGATGTGGCCGACCATGCGCGCCAGCATCAGGCCGCGCTTGGGGATCACGCCCTGTTCCTGGAAGTGCCCGCCGTGGAATTCCGGGTCGGTGAGGATGGCCTGGCGGGCCACCTCATTGAAGGCGATGTTCTGGGCCGACAGCTTGGGCGCCGAGGCGATGGCCAGGCAGTGACGGACGCGGTCCGGGTAGCTGATGGTCCACTGCAGCGCCTGCATGCCACCGAGGCTGCCGCCTACCACCGCGGCCCACTGGCCGATGCCCAGGGCGTCGGCGAGGCGGGCCTGGCTGTGCACCCAGTCTTCCACCGTCATCACCGGGAAGTCGGCGCCATAGGGCTTGCCGGTGGCCGGGTTGAGGCTGGAGGGACCGGTGGAGCCGTTGCAGCCGCCGAGGTTGTTGAGGCTGACGACGAAGAAGCGGAGGGTGTCGATGGCCTTGCCGGGGCCGATGCAGCTGTCCCACCAGCCGGGCTTGCGGTCTTCCATGCTGTGGTAGCCGGCGGCGTGGTGGTGGCCGGACAGCGCATGGCAGATGAGGACCGCGTTGCTGCTGCTGGCGTTGAGTTCGCCGTAGGTCTCGTAGACCAGTTCGTAGTCGGTGAGGGTGCGGCCGCAGGCCAGCGACAGCGGTTCGCTGAAGCGCTGCACCTGGGGCGTCACCAGGCCGACGGAGTCTTCGGGAATGACGGTGGGCATCGCAACCGCTGCTCTTTTTTCAGGAAGGGCGCCAGTCTAAAGAGCACCGCAGCACCCGGCAAGCGCGCGGCTGCGCGTGCCGGGAGAGGGCTGGATCACTGCTGGCGGGCCACTCGCGGCAGGGTGACCACCTTGCCCTGGCGCTGGATCGGCGCCGGGCGGCGCAGGGCGCGGAGCATGTCGTTGGCCTGGCTGAGCTGGCGCTCCAGCTCGTCCACGTAGCGGGTCAGCTGGAGCACGCGCTGGCGGGCCTGCTGGGTGTCCTGGGCGAGGGCCTTGAGGCGCAGCATGTGGGTTTCCAGCAGCTGCTTGTGCTCCAGGGTGTTCTGCATCAGCGGCATCAGCGCTTCGGCAGCCCATTGGGCGACCTCCTGGCGCAGGCGCTGGTGCAGGCCGATCACTTCCTGCACCAGGGTGGAGAAGAAGCGCCGGGTCAGCAGGCGCTGCTCGGTGAGCAGGGTCTTCAGGTGCAGGCGGAACTGATCGCCCTTCTGCCGCAGCTGCCCCAGTTCGCGGTAGTAGCGGGTGAGGTCGAACTGTGGCGCGTCGACGCCCTGCAGCGGGCTTTCCTCGTTATGCCGGCGGTACAGCGCGGCGACCATGCGGTTGGCGGCGTCGGCCTCGTGGTCGAGGGCGTGCAGGTCGGTCTCCACGGCGCGGAAGAAGTGCAGGATGGCCTGGTTGATGCCGACGGTGGTCCAGCTGCCGGTCAGGTCGCGGCGCACGCGCGCCAGGTGTTCCTCCAGGCGCTCGGGGCGCACGGCGGCGCGTAGCAGTTCGCCCTGGCGCTTGACCAGGCGCTGGTTGGTCTTCAGGCCCAGCAGCCGGCGATGGTGCCGGGCGTGGTCTTCCTTGGTGCGGGCGGTCAGCTCGAACAGCAGCTGGCCGTTGTCGTTCTGGTGGGTGCTGAGCAGCGCCTGCTGCTCGCGGACCTTCTCCAGGCGCAGGTTGAGCACGTGCTGGCTGTTCTGCAGCAGCGCCAGGACCTGGTTGACCACACGGGTCTCCAGCAGGCGTTCCTTCTGGGCGACGATGCGCTCGCAGAGCAGGCGCTCGAGGTTGGCCATCTGGCTGCGGGCGAGCAGTTCGTCGTCCTTGCGCACCTTGGCCAGCAGGGCCTGCTTGGCCGAGAGCGGCAGCACGTCCTCGCGGCGGATGCCGAGCTGGCGGGCGGTGGCGTCCTGGATCTGGCGGATGGCGTTCTGCACGAAGGTCTCGCCGGCCAGGTCGTCCCAGAGCACGTCGATCTTGTTCAGCACGGCGAACAGGCTGGTCTGGGTGTCGTCATCCAGCTGGCGGATGTGTTGCAGCCAGATGTCCATGTCGCTGGCGGTCACGCCGGTGTCGGCAGACAGCAGGAAGATCACCGCCTGGGCGGCGGGCAGCATGGACAGGGTGAGTTCGGGTTCGGCACCCAGGGCGTTCAGGCCGGGGGTGTCGAGGATGCGCAGGCCCTGGCGCAGCAGCGGGTGGTCGAAGTTGACCATGGCGTGGCGCCAGGCGGGCACCAGCACCATGCCGGGACGGCCAGCGGGTTCCAGGGTGTCGGGGTGGAAGCCGAGCTGGATGGCCTGTTCCACCGGCATCGGCTTGGTCTTGGCCACTTGGGTGAAGGCCTGGACCATGTTGTCCGGGTCGCTGGTGTCCAGGGGGATGTTCACCCAGTGGCGGGGGATGCGCTTGAACTGGGCGACGCTGGCCGAGGCGGTGCGGGTCTCGATGGGCAGCAGGCGGATGTAGGGACGTTCCGAGCGCGGGTCGTGGAACAGCTCGGTGGGGCACATGGTGGTGCGCCCGGCCTGGGACGGCAGCATGCGCTGGCCGTACTCGGAAAAGAACAGGCTGTTGATCAGCTCGGTCTTGCCGCGGGAGAACTCGCCGACGAACGCCAGGGTGATGTGGTCGGTGCGCAGCAGGCGCAGGGCGCGCTCGAGCTTGTCCTGCACGGCGGCGGTGCTCAGGCGGCTGTGTTCCAGCCAGCTGCGGTAGCGGGTGATTTCCCGCATCAGCTCGCGCTTCCAGGCGACGTAGGCGTCCACCTGCTGACTCAGTCGTTCCATGCTCATCCTGGCTCTCCTTCCGCTCACGCGTCCTGCGTTCAGAAACTAAGGGGGGAACTCGACAACGATGGTACGGCCGTCTCGACAGCGGGCCGATGCCTGGGCGGGCGTTCGGCAATTATCCGCCGTCCCGGCTGGCCGTCAATCGAGCGGCTTCACAGTCCCGCCTTAAGGTCTGTCAGGGTTGCCGAGCGGTCAGGCCGGGCAACTCCGGCAGGGTGCGCGGGGTGCGGATGCGCACGCGCTTCTGGCGGTTAAGCTCGCCGCCTTCCAGGCTCACCTGGCTCTTGGCGACGCCGAAGGCGTCGGCGAGGAAGGCCATCAGGTGGGCATTGGCCCGGCCTTCGATGGGCGGTGCGGTGAGGCGGATCTTCAGGCGATCCCCGTGCAGCCCGGCGAACTCGTCGCGGCTCGCCTTGGGCTGCAGGTGGCAGGCGAGGATCAGGTCCTCGCCGTCCCAGCGGAACCAGCTCATCAGAGGAAGGGGCTGAGCTGCGGCGGCATCTGGGTCATGGCGGCCAGGCCGCCGATGACGAAGCGATCCAGCAGGTTCAGCGCGATGAAGGCGAAGATCGGCGAGATATCCAGCCCGCCCAGGTTCGGCAGCAGCTTGCGGAAGGGGGCCAGCAGCGGCTCGCAGATCTGGTTCACCAGCTGGGCGCCGGGGTTGTAGCTGCCGGGGGAGACCCAGGAGAGGATCACGCTGATGATCATGGCGAAGAAGAACACCTTGAGGAACAGCGAGGTGATGCTGATCACTGACCACACCAGGAGCTGCGGCAGCGCGCCCAGGGGGTTGGCGCCCATCAGCAGCACCACCACGATCATCAGCAGCCATTGCAGCAGCACGGCCAGCACCAGGGAGGCCAGGTCGAGCCCGCCGAGGCCGGGGATGACCTTGCGCAGCGGGTTCAGCAGGGGCTTGGTGGCCCGCACCACGAACTGGCTGAGGGGGTTGTAGAAGTCGGCCCGTACCAGCTGCAGGATGAAGCGCAGCAGTACGACCAGCAGGTAGAGGCTGCCAAGGGTCTGGATCACATAGATCGCGGCGGAGGCGAGTCCGGTCATTGGGCGTTCCTTGTGGAGGTGGGCGCACGGCCAGCGGGGGTGCCGGCGATGCGGGCTACTTTATCGGGATTCCCGGTGCGCATGGAGGGTGTCACTGCCCGGCCATCAGGTCCGGTCCGTTACAGCGCGTGTCCTCATGGTCGCCGAGGGTCATCAGGGTGAAGCCGTCGGGTCGCTGGAGGATGGTGGCGTAGGCATAGGCCAGGTCGTGCAGGTCCTTCTTGCTGTCGTACAGCTGGATCTCCACCTGGAAGCGGCCGGCGTCCTTGCAGGCACGTACCGGGCCGTAGAGCAGGGTGATGCCGGGCTCAGCGCGCTGCGCCTTGAGCTGTTCGCGGGCGGTCAGGTTCTGCTGGCGCTGTTCCGGGGCGCTCCAGTCGCCGGCCAGCGCATCGTCCACCATCAGCCATTCGTCGACGAAGCCCCGGCCGTTGCTGGCGGCCGGCTGGATGCGCTGCAGGGCGTCGCCATCCAGGCGGTAGCGGTAGATGCCGGCGCGGGTCATGCGGTCGGCGTCCAGGCTGCCCACTTCGGCGCGTAGCTCGAAGCCGTCGGGCCGGGCCTTCAGGCGTGGCTCGGTTTCGTCGCGCACGTAGCCCTGCTGCAGGTGGTGCAGGGTGCGCTGGGCGGTCTCGCCATTGCGCGGTTGCACCACATCCACGGCCAAGCGGCTCCAGCGCGAGGTGCACCAGGGGGTGCCGTGGGCGATGACGAACTGCCCGCCGGCCAGGCGCACGTATTGGTAGAAGTCGCCGTAGGCGTCGGAGAGTTCCTTCAGCGGCGGGCTGCGCCATTCCAGGGTGCGCACCCAGCGGTCGCCTTCCCGGGCATAGCCGAGCAGCAGGATGTCGCCGCCGCAGGGGATGGAGGTGGCGGCCTGGACCACCACCATCGGCGGCAGCCCCGGCTCGTCGTGACGCGCCACGGCATAGGGGCTCACCGAGGTTTCCTCGCCTTCCGGCGCCGGCTGGGCGGGCATCAGCTCGCGGGCCATTTCCTGCTGCAGGGCGTCGGCATCGAGGTCGGCACCGCTGCACGCCAGGCGCGCATCCAGGGCGCGGGTGATGGCGTCCTTGTGGGCCTCCACGGCGGTGGCGATGGCCGGGGAAACGTCGGTGGGCAGCTCTTCGTCCTGCCCGTCCAGGCCGGCCTGGACCTGCTCGAAGGCGGTGCGGGTGGCCTGGGCCAGGTCGGGTTGCAGGGCGCAGGTGTCCGCCAGCGCCGGCAGGCCCAGCGAGAGCAGCAGGGGTGCCAGTGACCAGGCGACTGAGCGCGGCATGCTCATTGCCCGAGCTGGTCGGCCAGTTCGGCGGAACGGCGGTCGGCGGCACCCAGGGCCTGCTCCACCAGGGATTCGAAGCCGTTGCCCTGGAAGGATTTGATGGCCGCCTCGGTGGTGCCGTTGGGGGAGGTGACGCGGCGGCGCAGTTCGGCCGGGCCGACATCGCTGCCCACGGCCATGCGTGCGGCGCCCAGGGCGGTCTGCAGGGTCAGCCGGGCGGCCACCTCGGGGCTCAGGCCCAGCTTCTCGCCGGCGGCGGTCATGGCTTCCATCAGCAGGAAGAAGTAGGCCGGGCCGCTGCCGGAGACGGCGGTGACGGCGTCGATCTGCTTCTCCTCGTCGAGCCACAGGGCGATGCCCACGGCTTGCAGCAGTTGCTCGGCCTGGCGGCGCTGCTCGTTGCTGACGGCGGCGGTGGCGTACAGGCCGCTGGCGCCCTCGCCCAGCAGGGCCGGGGTGTTGGGCATGCAGCGCACGATGGAGTCGACGCCCAGCCAGCGGGCCAGGCTGGCGCAGGGGATGCCGGCGGCGATGGACACGATCAGCTGGCCAGCGGACAGGCTCGGGGCCAGCGCTTCGCACACGGCCTTCATGACCTGGGGCTTGGTGGCCAGGACCACCACATCGGCGCCGCGCACGGCGTCGGCGTTGCTCTCGACCACTTCGATGCCGTGCTCGGCGGCGATGCGGGCGCGCTGCTCGGCGCCGGGGTCGCTGGCGCGGATGTGGTCGGCCGGAACGCCCTGGGCGCGCAGGCCACCGATCAGGCTGGCAGCCATGTTGCCGGCGCCGATGAATGCAATGCGGGGAGTGCTCATGTCGTGTTCCTTCCTTATTAGGGGGCCGGCTGCCCGTAGTCGCGGGCGCCGAACAGGGCGGTGCCGATGCGCACCCAGGTGGCGCCTTCGGCGATCGCCGCTTCGAGGTCGTGGCTCATGCCCATGGACAGGGTGTCGAGGGCGAGGTCCAGGTCGGTCATCAACTGGCGCAGGCGGGCGAAGGCAGCGTGCTGGGCTGCGACGTCGTCGGTGGGCTCGGGAATCGCCATCAGCCCGCGCAGGCGCAGGTTCGGCAGGCCGGCCACGGCCTTGGCCAGTGCCGGGAGGTCTTCCGGTGCACAGCCCGACTTGCTGGCTTCGCCGCTGACGTTGACCTGCAGGCAGATGTTCAGCGGCGCCAGGTGGGCGGGGCGCTGGGCGGAAAGGCGCTCGGCAATCTTCAGCCGGTCCACCGAGTGCACCCAGTGGAAGTGCTCGGCGATGGGCTTGGTCTTGTTCGACTGGATCGGGCCGATGAAATGCCAGGTCAGCGGCAGGTCGGTGAGTTCGGCCTGCTTGGCCAGCGCTTCCTGGAGGTAGTTCTCGCCGAAATCGGCCACGCCCTCGGCGTGGGCCTCGCGAATGGCGTCGGCGGGTTTGGTCTTGCTCACGGCCAGCAGGCCGATGGTGGATGAATCCCTTCCAGAGGCTTGCGCCGCCTCACGGATACGCGCGCGAACCTTTGCAATATTCTTTGCTATCGTGGACATTACCTGCGCTCTACAGCCCGGCCTGAGTGGGTCTGCGGCATTCTAACCGCTTGGAATTGGGGAGTCCCATGGATATTACTGAGCTGCTTGCGTTCAGCGCCAAGCAGGGCGCTTCGGACCTGCATCTCTCGGCCGGGCTGCCGCCCATGATCCGCGTCGACGGTGATGTTCGCCGTATCAACCTGCCCCCCCTGGACCACAAGCAGGTGCACGCGCTGATCTACGACATCATGAACGACAAGCAGCGCAAGGATTACGAGGAATTCCTCGAAACCGACTTCTCGTTCGAAGTGCCCGGCGTGGCCCGCTTCCGGGTCAACGCCTTCAACCAGAACCGCGGCGCCGGCGCCGTGTTCCGGACCATTCCCTCCAAGGTGCTGTCCATGGAGGACCTGGGCATGGGCGAGATCTTCAAGAAGATCTCCGACGTGCCGCGGGGCCTGGTGCTGGTCACCGGCCCCACCGGTTCGGGCAAGTCCACCACCCTGGCGGCGATGCTCGACTACCTCAACGGCACCAAGTACCACCACATCCTGACCGTGGAAGACCCGATCGAATTCGTCCACGAGTCGAAGAAGTGCCTGATCAACCAGCGTGAGGTGCACCGCGACACCCTCGGCTTCAACGAGGCGCTGCGCTCGGCCCTGCGGGAAGACCCGGACATCATCCTGGTGGGCGAGATGCGCGACCTGGAGACCATCCGCCTGGCGCTGACCGCCGCGGAAACCGGTCACCTGGTATTTGGCACCCTGCACACCACCTCCGCCGCCAAGACCATCGACCGGGTGGTCGACGTGTTCCCGGCCGAGGAAAAGGCGATGGTGCGCTCCATGCTCTCCGAATCCCTGCAGGCGGTCATTTCCCAGACCCTGCTGAAGAAGATCGGCGGCGGCCGGGTGGCGGCCCACGAGATCATGATCGGCACCCCCGCCATCCGTAACCTGATCCGCGAGGACAAGGTGGCGCAGATGTATTCCGCCATCCAGACCGGCGGCGCCCTGGGCATGCAGACCCTGGACAGCTGCCTGAAGGGCCTGGTGGCCAAGGGCCTGGTCAGCCGCGAAAGCGCGCGCGAAAAGGCCAAGACGCCGGAAAACTTCTAGACCCGACAGGGCGCCCCGGCAGGCGCCCTGTCTGCTTGAACGGGGCGGCTGCCCGAACTGGCCTGTACGCGAGCGAACAGGTCGGCCATCCACATTGCGAGAAAGACCATGGAATTCGAGAAACTGTTGCGCCTGATGGTCGAGAAGGGCGGTTCGGACCTGTTCATCACGGCCGGTGTGCCGCCGTCGATGAAGGTCAACGGCAAGGTCATGCCGGTCACCAAGAACCCCATGTCGCCGGAGCAGACCCGGGAAACCGTGCTGGGGGTGATGAACGAGCAGCAGCGCCGCGACTTCGCCGAGAACCACGAGTGCAACTTCGCCATCAGCGCCCGGGGCATCGGCCGTTTCCGCGTCAGCGCCTTCTACCAGCGCAACCTGGTGGGCATGGTGCTGCGCCGCATCGAGACCAACATTCCCACCCTGGAGCAGCTCAAGCTGCCCGAGGTGCTGAAGAAGCTGGCCATGACCAAGCGCGGCCTGGTGCTCTTCGTCGGTGCCACCGGCACCGGCAAGTCCACGTCCCTGGCGGCGATGATCGGCTACCGCAACAAGAACAGCTCCGGCCACATCATCTCCATCGAAGACCCCATCGAATACATCCACCAGCACCAGGGTTGCATCGTCACCCAGCGTGAAGTGGGGATCGACACCGAGTCCTTCGAAGTGGCCCTGAAGAACACCCTGCGCCAGGCGCCGGACGTGATCCTCATCGGTGAGGTGCGGACCCGCGAGACCATGGACCACGCCGTGGCCTTCGCCGAAACAGGCCACCTGTGCCTGGCCACCCTGCACGCCAACAACGCCAACCAGGCGCTGGACCGGATCATCAACTTCTTCCCTGCCGACCGTCAGCAGCAGGTGTGGATGGACCTGTCCCTCAACCTCAAGGCCATCGTCGCCCAGCAACTGGTGCCGACCCCGGATGGCAAGGGGCGCCGCGCGGTGATCGAGGTGCTGATCAATACCCCGCTGGTGGCCGACCTGATCCGCAAGGGCGAGGTCCACGAGCTCAAGCCGCTGATGAAACGCTCCACCGAGCAGGGCATGCAGACCTTCGACCAGGCGCTGTACAACCTCTACTCCCAGGGCGAGATCACCTACGAAGACGCCCTGCTCTACGCCGACTCGGCGAACGACCTGCGCCTGATGATCAAGCTCGGTTCCGAGACCGACGGCGAACACCTGACCAGCATCAGTGGCGGGCTGTCCCTGGAAGTCTCGGAAGACGATCCGGGCCGTCGCTTCCGCTGAGTGGCGCCAGCCACTGCGCCGCCCGGCGCGCCAAGGCCTCCAGTGTGTCGTTCCCCGCAGGCCAGGGAACCGCGAACCAGGCGCCGAAAGGCGCCTGGATCGTTTCCAGCACCTCGCCACTGTGTTCCGCCAGGTGCGGTGGAATGAAACCGCGCAGGGCCGCACGGGCGCCGTCGCCCAGGGCGATCACCAGTCGTGGCCGGACCTGTTGCAGCTCCGCCTCCAGCCAGGGGGCACAGGCCGTCAGTTCGGCTTCCGTCACCGGCAGCGCCTCGCGCTCGCTGCGCAGCCCCTGGCTGTGCCAGGCGAAGTGTTTCACGGCGTGGGTGAAGTACAGGCGTTCGCGGGCCAGCCCGGCGTTGGCCAGGGCTTCGCGCAGGCGGATGCCGGCGGGGTCGCTGAAGGGCTGCCCGCTCAGGTCGTCCTGATCGGAAGGCTGGCTGCCGAGCACCATCACATCGGCGGTTTCCGGGCCCTGTCCGGCCACGGCGCAGGTCGCGGCGTGCCAGCGCGGGCAGGCCTGGCAGCGTTCCAGGGCCGAGGTGGCCTCGCGCACCGGCTGGGCTTTCAGCGGGCTGATCAGCACTGCCTTGCCGTCCTGGGCGCCGACTGCCGGTGCCTGGGCCAGGCGCTGCTGGCTGGTGCGGGCCGCGCTGACCAGGGCGGGGATCAGCGGCCCTTCCGGCAGGTGGCGCCAGAAGCGTGCGGGCATGTGGCCGCGCATCACCTTCGGGTTGAGCCGGGCCGGGTTGAAGGTGCTGCGGTAGTAGGCCTGCCACAGCGATTGATCCGGGTCGGCGCGCTCCTCGATGGCGGCCTGCAGGCCGGGTGGCCCCGGGGGCAGGTAGGCCAGGCGCTCGCCGTTGAAGCAGGCCACGCCGTCGGGCGTGGCGATCAGCCAGCTGTGCCGCCCCATGCGCGGGACGAAGTGTTCGGCGGCGAGGTCGAGCACCTCGTGTTCCGGTTCGATCCAGGCCAGGTAGTCCGGTTCGCCGCGTTGGGCCTGGCCCGGGCGGAAGCGCAGGAAGGCGTGGAGGTGGTGGGCTTCCCGGCGCACGGCCTTGAGCCGCCGGTGCAGCTCGGCGCCGTCGCGGTCGCCCGGCAGCATGGCGCTGCGGTCACCCCGGGCGGCCCGCCAGAGCACCCGGTAGAGCAGGGCCCAGCGGTCCTGCTGGCGGAAGCGTGCGGCCTGGGCCAGCAACTCCGGCAGTTCGCGAGGGATGCGCACCGTGGCGCCTGGGGCTTCCGCCGGAGCGGGGTCGAGGCTGTCGAACAGGCCGGCATCCGGCGTCCAGTCCACCTGGTGCGGGGCGATCCCGGCTTGCAGCAGGCGCCGGGCCTCGCCGCGCCAGCCTTCGAAGCTGCCGTCGAAGCGGGGCCGGTGCATCACCAGAGCGCCATCTGTGCCGGGGCGTCGCCGAGCTGGCGGCGCAGGGCGGTGGATTCGAGGTCGGCCAGCCGGGGCCTGTAGTCCTGGGTGATGATGAACGGCCGGGCCTTGTCCATGGCACAGCGCAGGCGCACCACGTCCTGGTAGCGGATGCGCCGCTCGCGGCGCAGGTCCGCCAGGCGACGGGCGCTGAGCACGCCGATGCCGGGCACGCGGGCGATCATCGCCGGCTCGGCGCGGTTGAGATCGAGGGGGAACTGCTCGCGGTTGGCCAGCGCCCAGGCCAGCTTGGGGTCGATGTCCAGGGGCAGGTTGCCCGGGCTGCTGATCAGCTCCTCGACGCGGAAGCCATAGCCGCGCAGGAGGAAGTCGGCCTGGTACAGGCGGTGTTCGCGCATGAGCGGCGGCGGCTCGGCCGGCAGCCCGCCGGGGGCGCTGGGGATGGGGCTGAAGGCGGAGTAGTAGACGCGCTTGAGCCGGTAGGCGCTGTAGAGCGATTGGGCGGTGCCGAGGATGGTGCGGTCGTCGGTGGCGTCGGCGCCGACGATCATCTGGGTGCTCTGCCCGGCCGGGGCGAAGGCCGGTCCACGCCGTTCCTCCTGCGCTTCCTCCACGCCCAGGCGGATGCGACCCATGGCGCGCCGGATCGGCGCCACGCGCTTCTCCGGCGCCAGGCGCACCAGCCCGGATTCGGTGGGCAGCTCGATGTTCACGCTCAGGCGGTCGGCGTACAGGCCAGCCTCGGCGATCAGCTCAGGGCTGGCGTCGGGGATGGTCTTCAGGTGGATGTAGCCGCGGAACTGGTGTTCTTCCCGCAGCAGCCGGGCTACGCGCACCAGTTGCTCCATGGTGTAGTCCGCGGAGCGGATGATCCCGGAGCTGAGGAACAGCCCGCTGATGCAGTTGCGCCGGTAGAAGTCGAGGGTCAGCCGCACCACTTCTTCCGGGGTGAAGCGGGCGCGCGGCACATCGCTGGAGCGGCGGTTGACGCAGTACTGGCAGTCGTAGATGCAGAAGTTGGTGAGCAGGATCTTCAGCAGGGCCACGCAGCGGCCATCGGGGGTGAAACTGTGGCAGATGCCCATGCCGTTGGTGGAGCCGATGCCGGCCTTGCCGGTGGAGCCACGCTTGGGTGCGCCGCTGCTGGCGCAGGACACGTCGTACTTGGCGGCGTCGGCCAGCACGGTTAGCTTGTCGATCAGTTCCATGGTCGGATTCTGAAATTAACTGTACGTGCATACAGTATTTCGGCGGCCGGAACCTGTGCAAGTCCGTCGACGACCTTCGGTCGCCGGCCCGTCATCAGGAGATCACATGCAACGCCCGGATACCCACAGCACCCTGATCGGCTACCTCCTGTGGATCTTCGGATTCCTCGGGGCGCACCGCTTCTACTACGGCCGGCCGGTGACCGGCACCCTGTGGTTCTTCACCCTGGGGCTGTTCTTCATTGGCTGGATCATCGACCTGTTCCTGATCCCGTCCATGGAGCGCGAGGCCGCCCTGCGCTTCAACGCGGGCTCCTACGACTACACGGTGGCCTGGCTGCTGCTGACCTTCCTCGGTGTGTTCGGTGTGCACCGCATGTACCAGGGCAAATGGATCACCGGCATCCTCTATTTCTTCACCGGTGGGTTCTTCCTGTTGGGCGTGCTCTACGACTTCTGGACCTTGAACACGCAGATCTCGGTGCTCAACGCCCAGCGTTGAGCCGGAAAGCAAAGGGGCCGTCGATGACGGCCCCTTTCGTTTGCAGCGGTTTCAGCTTCAGCCCTGGAAGGTCAGGTGGCCATCCATGAAGGTGTAGCGCACGCGCCCGGGCAGCGAGTCGCCGATGAACGGGCAGTTGCGCCCGCGCGAGTGCCAGGCCTCGCCGGCCTGGGTGCGACCCTTCGGGTCGAACAGCACCAGGTCTGCCGGGGCACCGACCGCCACGCGGCCAGCCGGCAAGCGCAGGGCGCGGGCCGGGCCGGCGGTGAGGCGGGCGAGCAGGGTGGGCAGGTCCAGCAGGCCGTCTTCCACCAGGCTCATGGCCAGCGGCAGCAGCAGTTCGACGCTGCTGATACCGGGCTCGGTGGCGGCGAAGGGCGCCAGCTTGGCGTCGGCTTCGTGGGGCTGGTGGTGGCTGGCGATGGCACCGATCACGCCACTCTTCACCGCCTGGCGCAGGCCTTCGCGGTCCGCCTGGCTGCGCAGCGGCGGCTGCACGTGGTAGAGGCTGGAGAAGCCGGTGAGGGCGTCGTCGGTCAGCAGCAGCTGGTACATGGCGACATCGGCGGTGACCGGCAGGCCGCGGGCCTGGGCCTGGGCGATCATCTCGGCACCACGGGCGCTGGTGATCTGGCTGAAGTGCGCGCGCACGCCGCTCTGCTCCACCAGCAGCAGGTCACGGGCCAGGGCCACGGTCTCGGCGCTCTCGGGGATCCCGGCCAGGCCGAGGAAGCCGGCGGTGGCGCCTTCGTGGGCGAGGCCGCCTTCCGCCAGGTCGGCGTCCTGGGGTTGCAGCACCAGGGTCAGGTCGAAGGTGGCGGCGTATTCCATGGCGCGGCGCAGGGTGCGGCTGCTGCTCATGGGGGCCAGGCCGTTGCCGAAGGCGACGCAGCCGGTGTCACGCAGGGCGACCAGCTCGGCCAGCTGCTCGCCGGCGAGGTTGCGGGTGAGGGCGCCGATGGGGAAGACCTTGGCGTGGCCGGCTTCGCGGGCGCGGTCGAGGATCAGTTCGGCTACGGCGGGGGTGTCCAGCACCGGGCGGGTCAGCGGCGGGCAGCACAGGCTGGTCACGCCACCGGCGGCGGCGGCGCGAGTCTCGCTGTCGACGTTGCCCTTGCGGCTGTAGCCGGGCTCGCGCAGGGCGGCGTTGAGGTCCACCAGGCCGGGGGCGGCCACCAGGCCCTGGGCGTCGATGCGGGTCTCGGCCTCGAAGCCGGCCGGTGCCTGGCCGATGGCGGTGACCTTGCCGGCCTGGAGGAACAGGTCGGTGACCTGGTCGGTGCCGCTGGCGGGATCGATGAGGCGGGCGCCGATGATGTGGGTACGCATCAGTTCTGCACCTCGGCTTCCTGATTGATCTGGCGTTGGGTGTTCTGGCCGCTCATGGCCATGGAGAGCACGGCCATGCGGATGGCGATGCCGTAGGTGACCTGGTTGAGGATCACCGAGTGGCTGCCGTCGGCGACGGCGGACTCGATCTCCACGCCGCGGTTGATCGGCCCCGGGTGCATGACGATGGCGTCGGGCTTGGCCAGCTTGAGGCGCTGGGTGGTCAGTCCGTAGAGGCGGTAGAACTCGCCTTCGCTGGGCAGCAGGCCGCCCTGCATGCGCTCGCGCTGCAGGCGCAGCATGATCACCACGTCCACGTCCTTGAGCCCTTCGGCCAGGTCGGTGTGGACGCTGACGCCGTATTGCTCGATGCCGATGGGCAGCAGGGTGCGCGGCGCGATCACGCGGATGTCCGGGCAGCCCAGGGCCTTGAGGGCGAGCATGTCGGAGCGGGCGACGCGCGAGTGCAGGATGTCGCCGACGATGGCCACCGAGAGGTTCTCGAAGCTGCCTTTGTGGCGGCGGATGGTGAGCATGTCGAGCATGCCCTGGGTCGGGTGCGCGTGGCGCCCGTCGCCGCCGTTGATGATGGCGACGTCAGGGCAGACGTGCTCGGCGATGAAGTGGGCGGCGCCGGAGTCGGCATGGCGGACCACGAACATGTCGGCCGCCATGGCCTCCAGGTTGCGCAGGGTGTCGAACAGCGTCTCGCCCTTGCTGGTGGAGGAGGTGGAGACGTTCAGGCTGATGACGTCGGCGGAGAGGCGCTGGGCCGCCAGCTCGAAGGTGGTGCGGGTGCGCGTGGAGTTCTCGAAGAACACGTTGCACACCGTCTTGCCGCGCAGCAGGGGCACCTTCTTGACGGCGCGGGCGCCGACTTCGAGGAAGGAGTCGGCGGTGTCGAGGATTTCGGTCAGCAGCTCACGGGGCAGGCCGTCGAGCGAGAGGAAGTGGCGCAGCTGGCCCTGGTCGTTGAGCTGCAGCGGGCGCTTGGCGTTCGGCATGGGGCGGGCCCTGGGGGTCGGGTTTTCAGGAGGCGGCGAGGACCTGGCGCTCGAGTGCGAGCGGCGCGGGGCCGAGCAATTTTACCCGCTCGTGGGTGGCCAGGGACAGGGTGGCGCCGACCACGTCGGGGCGGATCGGCAGCTCCCGGGCGTTGAGGTCCAGCAGGCAGACCAGGGTCACGCTGGCCGGGCGGCCATAGTCGAACAGCTCGTTGAGGGCGGCGCGCACGGTGCGCCCGCTCATGAGCACGTCATCGATCAGCACCAGGTGCTGGCCTTCGATCTCGAAGGGCAGTTCGGAGGGCTGCACCTGGGGATGCAGGCCGTTCTGGGTGAAGTCGTCGCGGTAGAAGGAGACGTCGAGCACGCCCATGGCGTCGTCGCGGCCCAGGGCTTCCATCAGGGCCTGGGCGACCCAGACGCCACCGGTGCGGATGCCGATGAAGCGCGGTGTGTCGATGTGCCGGGCTGCCAGGTGGTCGGTCAGGGCGCGGGCCATCTGCGGCAGCAGTTCGGCCGGGTTGGGCAATGTCATGGGCGTTCCTCGCTAGTCGTGTCCGGGGTGCTCGGCCAGCCAGCCTTCCAACAGCAGGGCGGCGGCCAGGGCGTCCACCGGGCGTTCGCGGTAGCCGCCGCGCTGGCCCTGCGCCAGGCGGTGGCCCTTGGCTTCGAAGGTGGTCAGGCGTTCGTCGTGGGTGAAGACGGGCAGGTTGAAGCGGCCATTGAGGCGTCGGCCGAATTTCTCGGCGCGTTCGCTCATCTCGCTGGGGGTGCCGTCCATGTTCAGCGGCAGGCCGACGACGATGGCGTCGGGCTGCCACTCCTTGATCAGGGCCTCGACCTTCTGCCAGTCGGGTACGCCGTTCTGCGCCTTGAGCACACACAGTTCGCGGGCCTGGCCGGTGACGGCCTGGCCGACGGCGACGCCGATCTGGCGGGTGCCGTAGTCGAAGCCGAGGAGCAGCCGGGGCGCGGTTGTCGGGCCGGCCATCAGGCGTGCCCGGCCTGGCTGGTGAGCAGGTTGAGGTTGACCCCCAGCCGTGCAGCGGCGGCGGCGAGGCGCTGGTCGCTGGGGGTGTCGAAGAGGATGGCCGGGTCGGCAGGGCAGGTGAGCCAGGCGTTTTCGGCCAGCTCGGCCTCCAGTTGCCCGGCCTGCCAGCCGGCATAGCCGAGGGCGATGAGGCTTTTCTGCGGCCCGCTGCCGTCGGCGATGGCGAACAGCACGTCCTGGGAGGTGGACAGCGCCAGGTCGCCCAGGTCCAGGGTGGCCTGGTACTGCGGGCCGCTGGGGTGCAGGACGAAGCCGCGGTCGGTCTGCACGGGGCCGCCGGCGTAGATGGGTAGGTTCTGGCAGTGGGCGGGGGCGGTGTCGTCGGGGCGCAGTTGTTCGAGCACGTCACCGAGGTTGAGGCCGTTGGGGCGGTTGATCACCAGTCCCATGGCGCCCTGGTCGTTGTGTTCGACCAGGTAGGTGACGGTCTGCGCGAAATTGGGATCGTCCATGTGCGGCATGGCGATCAGGAAGTGGTGCTTGAGGTAGCTGGGCGCGGTGCTTTTCATGGGCGCTAGTGTCGATCTTCGCGCCGTCGGCTTCAAGGGTGCCGGTTCAGTTGCTGGAGAGCCTGTCGCCCCGCTCGAAGCGCCAGGTGCGGATGATTTCCAGGCGGTCGATGTCGGCCAGGTCGCCGGTGAAGGGGGCGAAGGGGGCGGCGAGGCGGACGATGCGCATGGCGGCCTGGTCCAGTACCGGCTGGCCGGATGACTCCAGCACCTGCACCTCATAAAGAGTGCCGTCGCGGTTGATCGACACCAGCAGCCTCAGCGAGCCGTAAATGCGCTGGCGGCGGGCCTCTTCGGGGTAGTTGAGGTTGCCGACGCGCTCGATCTTCTTGCGCCATTCGTCCTTGTACCAGGCACCCTTGTCGCGCATGGTCGAGGCCGCGTTGAGGCGGTGGATGCGTGGGCGCTTGGCGTAGCGCTGCTGCTCCTGGGACAGCTCGGCCTCGAGGCTGGCGATCTCGGAGGAGAGCTGGGCGCTGTCGAAGACGGGGGCGGGCGGTGTCTCCGGCTCGGGCTTGGCTTCCTCGCGCTTGACCGGGGTCTTCTGCGGCTTGGGTGCCGTGGTAGCGATGGCTGCCTTGGGGGCTTCCTGGCGCTTGGTCTGCTGGGGGGCGGCGGGCGGAGTGACCTTGCGGATCTCCTGGTCCTGGAACATCGCCTGCTCGGTGGTCTTGGGCGTGTCCTTGTGTTCCAGGGTGCCGCTGCCTTGCTGGTTGTTCTGGGCCAGGTAGTCGGCTTCCTTCGGCTTCTCGTCACTCTTGAAGGTGGCGAGGGTGACTTCCAGCGTCTTGCTGATCTGGCTGGGGTCGCTGAAGGTGAAGCCGACACCGAGGATGAGCGCGATGTGCAGCACCGCGGCGAGGAACAGGGTGAAGCCGAGCCTGTCCGCCGGGCGCACGCTGGCGGAGGGGAAGCGGGGGAGGTCAGCGGCTGCGTTCATCGCACATCGGGTCTGCTCAAAGTGGCGCGCAGTCTGCCGAACTGGGGCGGCAGGCTGCAAGCCGCAAGCTGCAAGGTGTTGACTGCGTCAAGCTTGCGGCTTGCTCTGGTTCGCCTCCAGGCGGGTGGCGATGACGTCCATCAGGCGTTCGCCGATGCGGGTGTCGTACGCCGCGTCGATCTCGCGGATGCAGGTCGGGCTGGTGACGTTGATCTCGGTGAGGTGGTCGCCGATCACGTCGAGGCCGACGAACAGCAGGCCCTTCTCCCGCAGTACCGGACCGACGGTGGCGGCGATCTCGCGGTCCCGCTCGGTCAGCGGGCGGGCCTCGCCCCGGCCACCGGCGGCGAGGTTGCCACGGGTCTCGCCGGCAGCGGGAATGCGCGCCAGGCAGTAAGGTACCGGTTCGCCGTCTATCATCAGGATACGTTTGTCCCCGTCGACGATCGCTGGCAGGTAGCGCTGCGCCATGATCTGCTCGGCGCCGTGGCGGGTGAGGGTCTCCAGGATCACCGAAAGGTTCGGGTCGCCCTCGCGGTGACGAAAAATCATCGAACCGCCCATGCCATCAAGGGGTTTGAGAATGATGTCACGCTGCTCTTTTGCAAACTCGCGCAGAATGTCGGGCCGTCGACTCACCAGGGTCGTCGGGGTGAGGTGCGGGAAGAGCGTGGCAAAGAACTTCTCGTTGCAGTCGCGCAGACTCTGCGGACGGTTCACCACCAGCACGCCGGCGCGTTCGGCCTGCTCCAGCAGGTAGGTGGAGTAGATGAACTCGTTGTCGAAGGGCGGATCCTTGCGCATGAGGATCACATCGAGGTCGGCGAGCGGGGTGTCCTGCTCATCCCCGAGGACATACCAGCCCGCAGGGTCGGCCTTCACCTCGAGCGGTTTCATGCGGGCACGGGCTACGCCCGCTGCCTGGTAAAGATCCTGCTGCTCCATATAGAAGAGGGACCAGCCGCGAGCCTGGGCCGCGAGAAGCATGGCCAGGGAGCTGTCCTTCTTGAAGTTGATCTGCGCAATGGGGTCCATGACGATCCCGAGGCGAACGCTCATGGGTGGTGTCTCCGCAACTCGTGAAGTGAAGAAAGGGGCCTCGATCGGGCCCCGGAAGAGGCGCTCAGGGTGGCGCTGGAGGCGGTTGCGGTCAAGGGAAACCTCGCCGTGCGAACTGGCAAATCCATGGCGTAGGCGGTTTCTGGCTTGCGTCTGGAGAGTGTGCTAAAAAGGCCCGACGATTGGGTCGCAGCCCGTCGCTGACAGGGCCTCAGGCGCACTGAACGAAGCTAATAACGACTCACCGAGGCGATGGTAGGGCGAACATGGAACAGCATTCCGAGGGTTTGAAGGTGATGGTGATCGACGATTCGAAGACGATTCGTCGCACCGCTGAAACTCTGCTGAAGAAGGTGGGTTGCGAGGTCATCACGGCTGTCGACGGTTTCGATGCCCTGGCCAAGATCGCGGACACACACCCGAACATCATCTTTGTCGACATCATGATGCCGCGTCTCGACGGTTATCAGACCTGCGCCCTGATCAAGAACAACAGTGCTTTCAAGTCCACCCCGGTGATCATGCTGTCCTCCAAGGACGGCCTGTTCGACAAGGCCAAGGGTCGCATCGTCGGTTCCGACCAGTACCTCACCAAGCCCTTCAGCAAGGAAGAACTGCTCGGCGCGATCAAGACCCACGTGCCTGATTTCACCCCGGTGGAACAAGCCTCCTGAAGTCCGGCCCTCGTGGCTGGAAGTGCCTTTCCGTATTGGGGACAAACATGGCTCGTATTCTGATTGTTGATGACTCGCCGACCGAAATGTACAAGCTGACCGCCATGCTCGAAAAACATGGCCATCAGGTACTGAAGGCGGAAAATGGCGCCGATGGCGTCGCCCTGGCTCGCCAGGAAAAACCCGATGCCGTGCTGATGGACATCGTCATGCCCGGCCTCAATGGCTTCCAGGCGACCCGTCAGCTGACCAAGGACGCCGAAACCAGCCACATCCCGGTGATCATCGTCACCACCAAGGATCAGGAAACCGACAAGGTCTGGGGCAAGCGCCAGGGCGCGAAGGACTACCTGACCAAGCCGATCGACGAAGACACGCTGCTGAAAACCCTCAACGCGGTGCTGGCCGGCTGATGCCGGTAGCACCGTGATGCCCTAGAAGAAGGCTCAGCCCCGCATGTCGGACGCAAAGACCCCATTCCAGATACTCCTCGAGATCGACCAGCGCTGCCGCGCCCTGGCGGCGGGCTTGCCCGCCCAGCAGGAAACGGTCCAGACCTGGAGTGGGATCGGTTTCCGCATGGGCGAGCGCTTCTTCGTGGCGTCCATGGGCGAAGTGGGCGAAGTGCTCCACGAGCCCCGCTACACCCAGCTGCCGGGGGTGAAGCCCTGGGTCAAGGGAGTCGCCAACGTGCGTGGCCGGTTGCTGCCGATCATGGACCTGTGCGGCTTCTTCGGCGGCGAACTCTCGTCCCTGCGCAAGCAGCGCCGGGTGCTGGTGGTCGACCACCAGGAAATCTTCGCCGGCCTCATCGTCGACGAAGTCTTCGGCATGCAGCACTTCCCGGTGGGCTCGTTCTCCGAGGAACTGCCGCCGCTGGAGGCCACCATCCAACCCTTCATCCACGGCGTGTTCCAGCGTGAACATCCCTGGCTGGTGTTCAGCCCTCATGCGCTGGCCCAGCACCAGGTGTTCCTGGACGTCGCGGTCTAGTTCCCAACGCGCAGGCCTTCGGGCCTGCGTGCAGGGCCGTTTCCGGGAGGGGCGGCCCGATCGGCCGGAGTGCAGTGTCTCCGGCTGACCCAGGCACCAGCGTGTGCCGTTGATCCAAGGTTGGGCCGGTCTATACCGGCCCTTGGCGTTACATGGAAATCGTTGTGTAGTTGGTCCAGGCGGGGGCCCGATAATGAAAAAACTGAACGCAGGCAATCTACTCGCGGGAGCGCGCAGCAGTACGTTGATCGCCGGACTCTTCGTGGTCCTGATCGTCTCCATCGTGCTGCTGTTCGCCAACTTCGCGTACCTCAACACGCAGGCGAACCACGACCAGGAATACCTCGGCCACTCCGGTGAGCTGCGGGTCCTGTCCCAGCGTATCGCGAAGAACGCCACCGAAGCGGCGGCGGGCAAGCCCGAGGCCTTCGCCCTGTTGAAGGAAGCGCGCAACGACTTCGAAAAGCGCTGGAACATCCTGCTCAACGGTGACGCGGAAACCGGCCTGCCGCCGGCGCCCGAAGCCGTCAAGGCCCAGATGGACGCCGTGCAGGCGGACTGGAACAGCCTGCGGCAGAACTCCGACGCCATCCTGGCCAGCGAGCAGACCGTACTCTCCCTGCACCAGGTAGCCGGCACCCTCGCCGAGACCATCCCGCAGCTGCAGGTTGAGTACGAGGAAGTCGTGGACATCCTTCTGGAAAGCGGCGCGCCCGCTGCCCAGGTGTCCGTGGCCCAGCGCCAGTCGCTGCTGGCCGAACGGATCCTCGGCTCCGTGAACAAGGTACTGGCCGGTGACCAGGACTCCGTACAGGCCGCCGACATGTTCGGCCGCGACGCCAGCCTGTTCGGCCGCGTACTGAACGCGATGCTCGAAGGCAACGCCGCCATGGAAATCTCCAAGGTGACCGACACCGAAGCCCTGGAGCGCCTGCAGGAGATTTCCGAGTTGTTCGAGTTCGTCTCCGGTTCCGTGGACGAAATCCTCGAGACCTCGCCCGAACTCTTCCAGGTCCGTGAATCCGCCAACACCATCTTCACCGGCTCGCAGACCCTGCTGGACAAGGCATCCCAACTGGCCGCCGGGTTCGAGGAGCAGGCTGCCGGCCGTAGCCTGAACACCCTGGCTGGCTACATCCTCGGTGCCCTGGCACTGGGTTCGATCATCCTGATCGGCCTGGTCATGGTTCAGACCACCCGCCAGCGTCTGGCCGAGACCGCCGAGAAGAACGAACGTAACCAGGCCGCGATTCTGCGACTGCTTGACGAAATCGCCGACCTTGCAGACGGTGACTTGACCGTAGCGGCGACCGTAACCGAGGACTTCACCGGTGCGATCGCGGACTCGATCAACTACTCCATCGACCAGCTCCGCGAACTGGTAGAGACCATCAACCTGACCGCCGTGCAGGTAGCCGCCGCTGCCCAGGAAACCCAGGCCACCGCCATGCACCTGGCCGAGGCTTCTGAGCACCAGGCCCAGGAAATCGCCGGTGCGTCCGCCGCGATCAACGAAATGGCCGTGTCGATTGACCAGGTATCGGCGAACGCCTCGGAATCCTCCGCGGTAGCGGAACGTTCCGTAGCCATCGCCAACAAGGGCAACGAAGTGGTGCACAACACCATCACCGGCATGGACAACATCCGCGAGCAGATCCAGGACACCTCCAAGCGAATCAAGCGTCTCGGTGAATCGTCCCAGGAGATCGGTGACATCGTGAGCCTGATTAACGACATTGCCGACCAGACCAACATCCTTGCACTGAACGCCGCGATCCAGGCGTCCATGGCGGGTGATGCCGGTCGAGGCTTCGCCGTGGTAGCGGACGAGGTACAGCGCCTCGCAGAACGTTCCTCTGCCGCAACCAAGCAGATCGAGGCCCTGGTTAAGACTATTCAGACCGACACCAACGAAGCGGTTATCTCCATGGAGCAGACCACCTCCGAAGTGGTACGCGGTGCCCGCCTCGCACAGGACGCCGGTGTGGCCCTGGAAGAGATCGAAAAGGTATCCAAGACCCTCGCGGCCCTGATCCAGAACATCTCCAACGCGGCACGCCAGCAGGCGTCGTCCGCGGGCCACATTTCCAACACCATGAACGTCATTCAGGAGATCACCTCGCAGACCTCCGCCGGTACCACGGCAACCGCCAAGAGCATCGGTAACCTCGCCAAGATGGCGAGCGAGATGCGTAAGTCGGTATCCGGCTTCAACCTGCCGGACGCAGACCGGGCCTGACCAAGGGAGGTGCCGCAGCCTGAGGTTGCGGCGCAACGGCCATGAGCGAGAGGCACGACAGCATGCAGCCTGGCGGCGTGTGGGCCTTGAAACCCATGGCCGATATGACCCCCGCGCAGTTCCATGACTGGCAATCGCTGCTCGAGGAACGTACCGGCGTGGTCATCAACGAGCAGCGACGCTCGTTCCTGCAGACCAACCTCACCGCGCGGATGCGAGAGCTGGGCGTAGACGACTACACCCTCTACTTCCGCCAGGTCACCGACGGACCACGTGGTGCCGTCGAATGGTCGACCCTGCTGGACCGCCTCACCGTTCAGGAAACCCGTTTCTTCCGCCACGGACCCTCGTTCGACCTGCTCGGCGCCTATCTGCGCGAGCGTGTTGCCAAGGGACTGGACAGCCCCCTCGCCCTCTGGAGCGTCGGTTGTTCCAGCGGCGAAGAGCCGTATTCCCTGGCCATCGCGGCCGCCGAGGCCCTCACGGGTAGCGAGCGGCCCGACTATTTTGGTGTGACCGGCACCGACATCAGCCTCAGCGCCCTGAACAAGGCCCGCGAGGGGGTGTACGGCGCACGGCGCCTGGAGCACCTGGAAGGCGACATGGGCGAGCGCTACTTCCAGCCTCTGGGCGATGGCCGTTTCAAAGTTGTGGAGAGCCTGGCCGCGCGCGTGTGTTGCGCCCGGCTCAATGTGCTGGAACTGGCGAAGGCGCCAATGTCCGGCATGGACGTAATTTTCTGCCAGAACCTGCTGATCTATTTCCGCCGCTGGCGTCGCCGTGAAATCCTCAACCGCCTGGCCGAGCGCCTGGCACCCGGTGGGCTCATGGTGATCGGCGTCGGTGAAGTGGTTGGTTGGCACCATCCGGACCTGGAGCCGGTGGCCGACGATCAGGTTCTGGCATTCACCCGGAAGGGATAGCAGACGGCTATGAGTGATCGGCACGATTATGTCGCCCTGGAGTGGGTCAAGGGCGAGATCGCGGAAACCCTGAAGCAGGCCCGCCAGGCCCTGGAGGCGTTCGTCGAGAACACCCAGGATCCGACGCGCATGCGTTTCTGCCAGACCTACGTGCACCAGGTCCACGGCACCCTGCAGATGGTCGAGTTCTACGGCGCGGCCCTGCTCGCCGAGGAAATGGAGCAGCTCGCCCAGGCACTTATGGAAGGCCGCGTGACCAACCAGGGCGAGGCCCTGGAAGTGCTCATGCAGGCCATCCTGCAGTTGCCGGTCTACCTGGATCGCATCCAGAGCGCGCGCCGTGACCTGCCCATGGTCGTCCTGCCGCTGCTCAACGACCTGCGCGCCGCCCGTGGCGAGAAGCTGCTGTCCGAAACCAGCCTGTTCTCCCCCGATCTCTCCAGCCGCACCCCCGCGCTCTCGGTGGATGCGCTGGCCCGCATGCGCACCGCCGAACTGCCGGTGCTGCTGCGCAAGCTGCGGCAGATGCTGCAGATGGCCCTGGTGGGGATCATCCGTGGCCAGGACCTGGCCACCAACCTCGGCTACATGGCCCGCGTCTTCGCCCGCCTCGAATCGCTGTGCAAGGAGGCCCCGCTGGGCACCTTGTGGCCCATCGCCTCCGGCATGGTCGAAGGCCTGGCCAATGGCAGCGTGGTCAACGGCACCTCCGTCCGCACCCTGCTGCGTCAGATCGACAAGGAACTCAAGCGCCTGGTCGACCAGGGCGCCGATGGCATCAACCAGCCGGCCCCGGACGAACTGGTCAAGAACCTGCTGTTCTACATCGCCAAGGCCCCGGCCCAGTCGCCGCGCATCCGTGCCCTCAAGGAACAGTACCGCCTCGACGAAGCCCTGCCCGACACCGACGTGGTGGACGAGGAACGTGCCCGCCTGGCCGGCCCCGACCGCGACGCCATGCGCTCGGTGGTCACCGCCCTTTGCGAAGAGCTGGTCCGCGTCAAGGACAGCCTCGACATCTTCGTGCGCAGCGACCGCCGCGGCGTCACCGAGCTGGATGCCCTGCTCGCGCCCCTCAAGCAGATCGCCGACACCCTGGCCGTGCTCGGCTTCGGCCAACCGCGCCGGGTCATCCTCGACCAGATCGACGTCATCCACAGCCTGTCCCTCGGCCAGCGCGAGCCCAACGACGCCGTTCTCATGGACGTCGCCGGCGCCCTGCTGTACGTCGAGGCGACCCTCGCCGGCATGGTCGGCCCGGCCGATGATGGTTCCCGCGAAGAGAGCCACCTGCCCACCACCGACGTGGCGCAGATCCACCAACTGGTGATCAAGGAAGCGCGCAATGGCCTCGAACAGGCCAAGGACGCGATCATCGAGTTCATCGCCTCCCAGTGGAACCACGAGCACCTGGCCCGCGTGCCCGACCTGCTGACCCAGGTCCGTGGCGGCCTGGCGATGATCCCCCTGGCCCGCGCCGCTGCCCTGCTGGAAGCCTGCAACCGCTACATCCAGGAACAGCTCCTGGCCCGCAAGGCCGTGCCCAACTGGCAGAGCCTGGACACCCTGGCCGACGCCATCACCAGCGTCGAGTACTACCTGGAGCGCCTCTCCGAGGACCACGCCACCCAAGGCGACATGATCCTTGACGTGGCCGAGGAGAGCCTGGAGAACCTGGGCTACCCGCTCAAGGCCAAGCCCTCCATCCTCGATCTCCCGGAGTTCCAGGCCGAAGAGCCCGCTCCGCTGGCCGACCCGGTGGAGGAGATCGAAGTCCTCGCCGAGGAAGCGCCCGAGCCGGTCGAGCCCCTGGCCTTCGAACCCCTGCCGGCCGAGCCGGAAATCACGCTCGATGCCGATTTCGCCGAGCCTTCCGCCCCGGTGGAAGAGGCCCCTGCACTGGATGCCCTGCCGGAGCTCGAACCGCTGGACAGCGCCGAGCCGGTAGCCTTCGACGCACTGCCCGAGCTGGAGGCCCAGCCGCTGCTGGACGAGCCTCTGGAGCTGGGCACCCTCGACAGCTTCGAGACCACCGAGCTGAAGGCCGATGACGCGCCGACGCTGCTGGTCTCCGATGACAACTGGAACCTCGGCGAGCCGGAGGTCCAGGCGCCCGAGGTCATCGACTTCAGCCTCGACGCCCCGTTGGAACTGGAATCCCTCGATCAGCCCAAGCCGGCCGACGAGCCCTTCGCCTCCTTCGACCTCGAGGCCCTCGAGCCGCTGCCGGCTGCCGAGCCCCTTGAACCGATGCTGGACGAGCCCCTCAGCCTCGAGCCGCTGCCCGAATCCACCCCCAACTGGGACGACGTGGAGCTGAGCGGCCTCGACCTGCCGGAGGTCGACCTGCCCTCCGCCCCGCTGGAGCCCGTTGTCGCCCCGGTCGAGGAAGCGCCCCGCGCGCTGTCCATGGCCGATGTCATGGCCGCCCCGGTGCAGCCCATCAACCCGCCCGCTGGCGAGGTCCCGCCCAGCCTGCTGCCGCCGCCTGCCGACGAAGAGCCGGTGGACGACGAACTGCTGGAAGTCTTCATCGAAGAAGCCGGCGAAGTGCTGGAGACCATCGGCGACTACCTGCCGCGCTGGTGCGCCAATACGGAAGACAAGGACGCGCTGACCGAAGTACGCCGTGCCTTCCACACCCTCAAGGGCAGCGGCCGCATGGTCCGCGCGCTGGTCATCGGCGAGCTGTCCTGGTCCATCGAGAACCTGCTCAACCGCGTACTCGACCGCAGCATCCAGCCGGATGAAGACGTCAAAGGCGTGGTCAACGACGTGGTCGCCCTGCTGCCGCAACTGGTGGACGAATTCGCCGCCAAGGCCCAGCGCCAGCGGGACGATGTCGACCACCTGGCCGCCGAGGCGCACGCCCTGGCCAAGGGGCAGCGCCTCCCAAAATCTGAAGCCCCGGTCTCCGTACAGGCTGCCGAGCCCGTGGGCGAGCTTCCTTCTCAGCCCGAAGTGGCCGCGCCGACCGTTGCCTCCAGCGCGTCGACCGATGAAGAGCCGCTCGACCCGCAGTTGCTGGACATCTTCCGCAACGAGGCCGAAGCCCACCTGGAAACCCTCGTCGGCTTCCTCGCCGATTGCACGCAGTCCCTGCCGCAGCCGGTGACCGACAACCTCCAGCGCGCCCTGCACACCCTCAAGGGCAGTGCACACATGGCCGGCATCCTGCCGATCGCCGCCATCGCCATGCCGCTGGAGAAGCTGGCCAAGGAATACAAGACCAACCTGATCCAGATGGACCTGGTGGATGCCGAACTGCTGCGCGATGCCGAGCAACTGTTCCGCATCGGCCTGGAGCAGTTGGAAACCGCACCACTGCGCCCGATCCCCGGGACCGAGGCCTTCCTCGAACGCGTCCAGCGCTTGCATGCCGAGCGCATCGGCGCCGCCGAAGCCGCTCGCCTGGGCGAGCAGGGCCAGGCCGGGCGCGACCCGCAACTGATCTCCATCTTCCTCGCCGAAGGCATGGACATCCTCCTGGATGCCGAGGATCTGCTGCGCCGCTGGCGCGAGCACCCCTCCGAGCGCCAGGAACTGGGCGCCCTGCTGGAAGAACTGAACACCCTCGGCCGTGGCGCCGAGATGGCCGAGCTGCCGCAGATCGAAGAGCTCTGCGAAGCCCTGCTGGACACCTACGGTGCTGTCGAGGAAGGCAGCCTGCCGGTCAGCGAACGCTTCTTCGACGAGGCTGAACGGGCCCACGAAGCGCTGATCAGCATGATGGACCAGGTCGCCGCGGCCCTTCAGGTCACCCCCCAGCCGGAGCGGGTCCAGGCCCTGCGCGACCTGCTCCAGCAGGCCGTCGATCCGGCAGCCCTCGCGCTGCTGGACATGGACCGCGACACCGGACTGCTGGTCGAAGAGCCGGACCAGCCGCTGCCGCCCGCCGCCGAAGCCGAGCTGACGCTCGCGGACGACGACGCACTGCCGCCGCTGCCCGAACTGGATGAAGTGCCGGCCCTTGAACCGGTCACCCTGCCGGAGCTGCTCGACGAGCCCACCGAGGCCATCGAGCCGGAGCCCGTCCCGGTCGCCGCGGTCGAACCGGCCGCCGCACCGCTGGCCTACGAGAACCTCGACGAGGAGATGGTTTCCATCTTCCTCGAAGAGGCCGTGGACATCCTGGAAAGCTCCGGCCAGGCGCTGGAACGCTGGCTCGACGAGCCGGACAACCACGCGCCGCTGCACTCGCTGCAGCGTGACCTGCACACCCTCAAGGGTGGCGCGCGCATGGCCGAGATCGCCCCTATCGGCGACCTCGCCCACGAACTCGAATCCCTCTACGAAGGGCTGGTGGACCGTCGCTTCAACCATTCCCCGGCATTGGCCGGCCTGCTCCAGGCCAGCCATGACGACCTGGCCGTGATGCTCGACCAGCTCCAGGCCCGTCAACCGCTGCGCAACCCGGAGGCGCTGATCCAGGCGATTCGTGCGTTTCGCCAAGGCGGCACGGTAAGCCTGCCCGTCGCGCCGGTGGCCGAGGCCCCGGTGAATGAGGCCATCGCCCCGCCGCCAGAGGCAGAGGTGGAAGCGCCCGCCTTGCCGGATGAGGTGTCCGAAGCGCCCCTCGAACTGGATGCCGGCCTGCCTGAGCTGGACGATGACGTCCTGCCGTTGCCGACCCTCGACGAGCCCGACGCCGACGCCCCGCTGGTGCTGGAAGACCTGCCCCTGCCGGAGACCGACGAGCCGGCGCTCGTGGAAAGCGCCGAGGCCGATACCTGGCTGCTTGACGAGACCGAAGGCGACCTGTCGCCTGCCCCCGAAGCCGAAGCCGAAGCCGAAGCCGAAGCCGAAGCCGAAGCCGAAGCCGAAGCCGAAGCCGAAGCCGAAGCCGAAGCCGAAGCCGAAGCCGAAGCCGAAGCCGAAGCCGAAGCCGAAGCCGAAGCCGAAGCCACACTTTCTCCCGAGCCCGAGCCCGAGCCCGAGCCCGAGCCCGAGCCCGAGCCCGAGCCCGAGCTGGACGCCGAATGGCTGCCTGTGGATGAAGCCCCGGTGCTGCCGGAGGTGGACGACGAGCCGAGCATCGAGCTGGCGCTGCCCGAGGTGGCCGAGATGCCCGCCCCGGTCGAGCCGGTTGTACCGGCTCCCGTGGTGAGCGAGCCGGTCCACAGCGCCTTCGATGACCGTGATCCCGAACTGGTGGAAATCTTCCTCGAGGAAGGCTTCGACATCATCGAAAGCGCCGGCAACGCCCTGCAGCGCTGGATGGAGGACGTCGACAACCTGCTGGAAGTTGAGGCCCTGCAACGCGACCTGCACACCCTCAAGGGTGGTGCGCGCATGGCCGAGATCCGCGAGATCGGTGACCTCGCCCACGAACTGGAATTCCTCTACGAAGGCCTCTGTGGCGGCCGCCTGCGTGCCAGCCCGACGCTCTTCGGGTTGCTGCAGTCCTGCCACGACCGCCTTGCCGAGATGCTCGAAGCCGTGCGCGACAAGCGCGCGGTGCCGGATGGCAGCGTGCTGATCGAGGCGATCCGCCGCTTCCGTGCCAACCCCGACGAACAGCTGAGCATGCCCTCCAGCGTGCACCTGCAGCCTGTCGCCGCGCCCGTGGTGGAGGACGATGAGGCGGAAGCCGACATCCTCGACATCTTCCTCGAAGAGGGTGATGACCTGCTGGAAGCGATGGAGCGCACCATCGGCCGCTGGGAAGAGAACCGCGACGACAGCGCCCAGATCGACGACCTGCTGCGCCTGCTGCACACCCTCAAGGGCGGTGCGCGCCTGGCCGGCCAGAAACGCCTGGGCGACCTCAGCCACGACCTGGAACAGCACCTGACCGAGGCGCTGCAACAAGGCGCGCCCTGGCCCGAAAGCCTGTTCCTCGACGTGCAGTCCGGCTTCGAAGGCCTGCAGGCCGAGCTGGACCAACTGCGCCAACGCCTGGACGCCAGCCTGGCGGACGAGCCCGAAGCGCCTGCCGAGATCCATGAGCCGGCGCCCCAGCCGACCCTCGCAGCCCCCATCGTGGCGGCGAGCGCCGTGCCGGTGGCGGTGACCGAGGACAAGGTCCTGCCGTTCGTGCTCAAGGCCCAGGAAGCCGCCCAGGATGCCGCCGCACGTCGTGCGCCGCAGGAAATGGTCAAGGTCCCGGCCGACCTGCTGGAAGGCCTGGTCAACCTGGCGGGTGAAACGTCCATCTTCCGGGGCCGTGTCGAGCAGCAGGTGAGCGACTTCAGCTTCACCCTGAGCGAGATGGAATCCACCATCGAGCGGGTACGCGACCAGCTCCGCCGCCTCGACACCGAGACCCAGGCGCAGATCCTCAGCCGCTACCAGGCCGAGGCCGAGCGCGCCGGCTACGAGGACTTCGACCCGCTGGAAATGGACCGCCACTCCCAGCTGCAGCAGCTCTCTCGCGCGCTGTTCGAGTCCGCGTCCGACTTGCTGGACCTGAAGGAAACCCTGGCCGCGCGTAACCGCGACGCCGAAACCCTGCTGCTGCAACAGGCACGGGTCAACACCGAGCTGCAGGAAGGCCTCATGCGGACCCGCATGGTGCCCTTCGACCGCCTCGTACCGCGCCTGCGCCGCATCGTGCGCCAGGTGGCCAGCGAGCTGGGCAAGCAGGTGGAATTCCTCGTCGGCAACGCCGAGGGCGAAATGGACCGGACCGTGCTCGAGCGCATCGTCGCGCCCCTGGAGCACATGCTGCGTAACGCCGTCGACCACGGCATCGAGCCGGTCGAACTGCGCCGCGCCGCCGGCAAGCCAGACGCCGGTACCATCCGCCTGACCCTGGGCCGCGAGGGTGGCGACATCCTCCTGACCCTGTCCGACGACGGTGGCGGCATCCGCCTCGACGCCGTGCGCCGCAAGGCCATCGAGCGCGGGCTGATGGATGCCGACTCCCAGCTCTCCGATCACGAGGTGCTGCAGTTCATCCTCGAGGCCGGCTTCTCCACTGCCGAGAAGGTCACGCAGATCTCCGGGCGTGGCGTGGGCATGGACGTGGTGCACTCCGAGGTCAAGCAGCTCGGCGGCTCCATGAGCATCGAGTCGACCCCGGGCGAGGGCTCGCGCTTCCTCATCCGCCTGCCGTTCACCGTGTCGGTGAACCGTGCGCTGATGGTGCTCTCCGGCGAAGACCTCTACGCCATCCCGCTGAACACCATCGAAGGTATCGTGCGGGTCTCCCCGTACGAGCTGGAGGCCTACTACCAGCCGGATGCGCCGCGCTTCGAGTACGCCGGCCAGGCCTACGAGCTGAAGTACCTGGGCGACCTGCTGAACAATGGCCAGCATCCCAAGCTGGTGGGCCAGAGCCTGCCGCTGCCGGTGATCCTGGTGCGTTCCACCGAGCACGCCGTGGCCGTCCAGGTGGACGCCCTGGCCGGCTCCCGCGAGATCGTGGTAAAGGGCCTCGGCCCGCAGTTCGCCGGGGTGCAGGGCATCTCCGGTGCCACCATCCTCGGGGACGGCCGCGTGGTGGTGATTCTCGACCTGCTGGCGACCATCCGCGCCCGCCACGCCCATCAGGTGCAGATGCTGCCTCGCACCACCAGCCAGGCCGCCCTGCCGGCGGAGCTGGACCACGACCGCCCACCGGTGGTCATGGTGGTGGACGACTCGGTCACCGTGCGCAAGGTCACCAGCCGCCTGCTGGAACGCAACGGCATGAACGTGCTGACGGCCAAGGACGGGGTGGACGCCATCGCCCAGCTGCAGGAGCACCGCCCCGACGTCATGCTGCTGGACATCGAGATGCCGCGCATGGACGGCTTCGAAGTGGCCACCCTGGTGCGCCACGACGCGAGCCTGAAGGACCTGCCGATCATCATGATCACCTCCCGTACCGGCGAGAAACACCGCGAGCGGGCGATGGCCATCGGCGTGAACGACTACCTGGGCAAGCCGTACCAGGAGTCCCTGCTGCTTGAAACCATCCAGCGACTGGTCAAGGGACATGACTGAGAAAACCTCTGCACGCATCGCCGTCATCGCCGACACCTCGCTGCAGCGCCATGTGCTGCAGCAGGCGCTGGTCGGCAACGGCTACCAGGTGATCCTCAACAGTGACCCGGCCCGCCTCGACGACGACGCCCTGAGCGCCTGCGACGCTGACCTCTGGCTGGTGGACCTGGCCCAGTCGGAAGACTCGCCGCTGGTGGACAGCCTGCTGGAGCGCGCCAGCGCCCCGGTGCTGTTCGGCGAAGGGCACGCCCCGGAACGCCATTCGGAAAACTACCCGCGCTGGGAGCGCCGCCTGTTCGGCAAGCTCAAGCGCCTGGTGGGGGACCCCGCCGTGGCGGTCGGCCCGAGCCTGGAGGCCCTGATGGCCGAGGCCCAGCGCCCCGCCCGCCTGGACCTGCCGCGTGCCCTGGCGGACACCCCGCTGGTGGCGGGCGAGCCGGCGCGCCAGGTCTGGCTGCTGGCGGCATCCCTCGGGGGGCCGGCGGCGGTCAAGGCCTTCCTTGATGCCCTGCCCGGCGGCCTGCCGGTGGGTTTCCTCTACGCCCAGCACATCGATCCCGCCTTCGAAAGCATCCTGCCCCAGGCCGTAGGCCGCCACAGCCAGTGGCCGGTCAACCTGGCCCGCCCCGGCGACCACGTGCGCGCCGGCGAGGTGGTGGTGGTGCCGATCGCCCAGGAGCTGACCTTCGCCGAAGACGGCGCGATGCTCATGGGCAACCGCCCCTGGCCCGAGCCCTACAGCCCGTCCATCGACCAGATCATGCTCAACCTCGCCCAGCACTTCGGCGAGCAGTGCGGCGTGATCGCCTTCAGCGGCATGGGCAGTGATGGCAGCGCCGCAGCGGCCTACGTGCGTCGCCAGGGTGCGCCGATCTGGACCCAGCGGGCCGAGAGCTGCGTCTGTTCGAGCATGCCCGACAGCCTGCGTGAAGGCGGCTACAGCAGTTTCAGTGCCGACCCGCGCGAGCTGGCCCAGGCGCTGGTGAACCACCTGGCCGAGCAGTGCGCCTGACGCGCCGCCGGTGGTCTTGAAGAATCGTTGAAGGAAACGCCATGAGCCAAGCCGTCGCCAACACCCAGAGCGCCAACAGCCTGACCGGGCTGCTGCTGTCGCTGACCGACCGCACCCTGCTGGTGCCCAACGTGGCGGTGGCGGAGCTGATCCCCTACCGGGCGCCCCAGGCGTCCGCCGGGATGCCGGCCTGGTTCCTCGGCCAGGTGGCCTGGCGCGACCTGCGCCTGCCCCTGCTGTCGTTCGAAGCCGCCAGCGGTGGCCAGCCCCAGGTGGGCTCCAGCGCGCGGGTGGTGGTGCTCAACGCCCTGGGCAGCCGAGCCCATGTGAAGTTCATCGCCCTGCTGGTGCAGGGCATTCCGCGCTCCCTCAAGGTCGACACCGACCTGCCCTCGGCGAATGCCGAGCTGCTGCCCCTGGAGCTGGGTTCGGTGCAGCTGGAGGACGGTATCGCCAAGATCCCGGACCTGGTCGGCCTGGAGCAACTCCTGGCGGACGCTGGCCTGATCTGAGCCGCTGCGGCGGCCTGCCCCCTTAGAAATCCCCCCACAACTGCTGGGCGACGCTCAGCGCCACCACCGGCGCGGTTTCCGTGCGCAGCACGCGCGGGCCCAGGCGTGCCGCCTGGAAGCCTTGCTGCTGGGCCGCTTCCACTTCGGCGTCGGACAGCCCGCCCTCCGGGCCGATGAGGAACGCCAGCGTGGCTGGCCGCGCATGGCTGGCCAGGGGCTCGGCCACCGGGTGCAGGACCAGCTTGAGGTCCGCCTCCACCTGCTTCTGCCACTCCCCCAGCGTCACCGGCGGGTGGATCACCGGCAGCACCGAGCGGCCGCATTGCTCGCAGGCGCTGATGGCCACCTGGCGCCAGTGGGCCAGGCGCTTGTCGGCACGCTCATCCTTCAGGCGCACTTCGCAGCGCTCGCTCACCAGGGGGGTGATCTCCGCCACGCCCAGCTCGGTGGCCTTCTGGATGGCCCAGTCCATGCGCTCGCCCCGGGACAGGCCTTGGCCGAGGTGGACCCGCAGCGGCGACTCGGCCAGGCCGGCGAAGGCTTCGCGCAGTTCGACGCGGACGCTCTTCTTGCCGACCTCCACCAGTTCGCCGATGAATTCCTGGCCCGAGCCGTCGAACAGTTGGACGGCATCACCTTCGGCCAGGCGCAGCACGCGACCGATGTAGTGGGCCTGGGCTTCGGGCAGGGCGTGTTGCCCGAGGGCGAGGGCGGCGTCGATGAAAAAGCGGGAAAGGCGCATGGATTCGGCGGGCTGAAGAGGGAAAGCCGCAAGCTTACCCGCTTCGCCGCCCGCCGTTAAACCGCCTGCTAGCCCGGATCGCGGTGATTGGGGTGCAGGTCGGCGGCGACGGCCACGCTCACCCCGTCACGGGTGGCGATGTCGATGCCTTCGCTGGCCACCTCGGCGAGGAAGTCGATCTCCTCCGGGGTGATCACGTAGGGCGGCAGGAAGTACACCACGTTGCCCAGCGGGCGCAGCAGGGCGCCGCGCTCCAGGGCGTGCTGGAACACCTTCAGGCCACGGCGCTCCTGCCAGGGGTAGGGCGTGCGGCTGGCCTTGTCCTGGACCATCTCCATGGCCAGCACCATGCCGGTCTGGCGGATCTCGGCGACGTGGGCGTGGTCGGCCAGGTGCGCGGTGGCGCTGGCCATGCGCGCGGCCAGGGTGCGGTTGGCCTCGATGACGTTGTCCTGCTCGAAGATGTCCAGGGTCGCCAGGGCGGCGGCGCAGGCCAGCGGGTTGCCGGTGTAGGTGTGCGAGTGGAGGAAGGCGCGCAGGGTCTGGTAGTCGTCGTAGAAGCCCTGGTAGACGGCCTCCGAGGTGAGCACGGCGGCCATCGGCAGGTAGCCGCCGGTGAGTGCCTTGGAAAGCACCAGGAAGTCCGGGGCGATGCCGGCCTGCTCGCAGGCGAACATCGTGCCGGTGCGGCCGAAGCCGACGGCGATCTCGTCGTGGATCAGGTGCACACCGTAGCGGTCGCAGGCCTCGCGCAGCAGCGTGAGGTAGATCGGGTGGTACATGCGCATGCCGCCGGCGCCCTGGATCAGCGGCTCGACGATCACGGCTGCGACCTCTTCGTGGTGCTCGGCGAGGGTCTGCTCCATGTGGACGAACATGGCCCGCGAATGGGCCTCCCAGCTGACGCCTTCCGGGCGCAGGTAGCAGTCCGGGGTCGGCACCTTGAGGGTGTCCATCAGCAGGGATTTGTAGGTTTCGGTGAACAGCGCCACGTCGCCCACCGACATCGCCGCGACGGTTTCACCGTGGTAGCTGTTGGTCAGGGTGACGAAGCGCTTCTTGCGCTCCAGGCCCTGGTTGCGCCAGAAGTGGTAGCTCATCTTCAGCGCCACCTCGATGCCCGAGGAGCCGTTGTCGGCATAGAAGACCCGGTCCAGGCCCTGGGGCGTGAGCTTCACCAGGCGCTCGGACAGCTCGATCACCGGCTGGTGGCTGAAGCCGGCGAGGATGACGTGCTCCAGTTGCTCGACCTGATCCTTGATGCGCTGGTTGATGCGCGGGTTGGCGTGGCCGAACACGTTGACCCACCAGGAGCTGACCGCGTCCAGGTAGCGCTTGCCTTCGAAGTCCTCCAGCCACACGCCCTCGCCACGGCGGATCGGTACCACCGGCAGGCGCT
The DNA here is from genome assembly GCF_011397855.1 of Metapseudomonas otitidis. Taxonomy (NCBI): domain Bacteria; kingdom Pseudomonadati; phylum Pseudomonadota; class Gammaproteobacteria; order Pseudomonadales; family Pseudomonadaceae; genus Metapseudomonas; species Metapseudomonas otitidis. Next base: position 409,814 of record NZ_AP022642.1, read on the forward strand.
CGTGGTCCTTCATCTGGGTACAGGGGTGCCACAGCACGGCGAGGTCGCGCTGCATCCAGTCGGCGTTTTGGCCCATGGTCGGTCTCCGGAAAGGTCGGGGAAGCCTATGCAATAGGGGTGAGATGGACAAGCCGGCCGATCCGGCACATCGCCGACGGGGTTCTCTGGTGGCCCGGGGGCGCCTGGCGTATCCTGCGCGCCATTTGAAAGACGCTCGCTTTTCCTTGGGGGAACCAATGTCTGCTGCCTGGCTGCGCGGGTGCGCGCTGATCCTGATCGGTTTGTTCTGCGCCGGTGCGCAGGGCAAGGAGAAACAACCCGCTGCCATCGTCGTCGGTGGCGGCATGGCCGGCCTGACGGCGGCCTATGAACTGCAGCAGCAGGGCTGGCAGGTCACCCTGCTGGAGGCCAAGCCGTACATCGGCGGCCGCTCCGGCCTGGCCACCACCGAGTGGATCGGCTCCGCCAAGCTGCAGCCGACCCTGCATGCCTACCTCAAGGACTTCAAGCTCGGCACCGTCCCGGCGCCGGACTACGTGCGCGCCCCCGGCTACCTGGTGAACGGCCGCTACTTCACCGAGGCCGACCTGCTGAAGGAGGCGCCTTCCACCGTCGAGGGCCTGAAGCGCTTCGACAAGAGCCTGGATGACCTCGCCGCGTCCATCGAGGACCCGCTCAAGCCGCTGGTCAACCATACCCTGCAGAGCCTGGACGCCATCACCGCGTCCCGCTGGCTGGACAAGCTGGCCCTGCCCCCCACCGCCCGCGCCCTGGTGGACCAGCGCATCCGCTCCCGCTACGACGAGCCGTCGCGCCTGTCGCTGCTCTACCTGGCCCAGCAGGCCCGCGTCTACCGGGGCCTGCCGGAAGGCGACCTGCGCGCCGCGCGACTGCCCGGCGGCAGCGCGGCCCTGGCCCAGGCCGTGGCGAAGAAACTGAAGACGGTGAAGACCAACGCCCGCGTCTCGGCCATCGTCCAGGACAAGGACGGCGTGACCGTGAAGGTCGGCGGCGCCGGCTACCGTGCCGACTACGTGGTGCTGGCCGTGCCGCTGCCGGCGATGGACAAGATCAGCCTCACCCCGGCGCTGTCGGCGCTGCAGCTCAAGGCGCTGAAGGACATCAACTACGGTTGGCGCGACCAGTTGCTGCTCAAGTTCAAGAAGCCGGTGTGGGGCAAGAGCCGCCTTTCCGGCGAGGTCTACAGCGACCAGGGCCTGGGCATGCTGTGGGTCGAGCCGGCCCTGAAGGGCGGCGCCAACCTGCTGGTGAACATCTCCGGCGACAGCGCACGCCTGCTGCAGGCCTTCGGTGACCGGCAGATGGTGGACCAGGTGCTGATCCGCCTGGACAAGTTCTTCCCCGGTGCACGCGAGCAGTTCCAGGGCTTCGAGGTCCGCCGCTATGGCAAGGATGCGCTGGCCGGTGGTGCCTACCTGGCCTACGGCCCGGGCGAGATCAGCCAGTACTGGCGCCTGTGGGAAAAGCCGCTGCAGCGGGTGATCTTCGCCGGCGAGCACACCGACGCCCTCTACCCGGGCACCTTGGAGGGTGCCCTGCGCAGTGGCCAGCGCGCCGCCGGCCAGGCCCGCGACCTGTTCGCCGGCAAACCGCTGGAACCGGTGGAGCCGGTCGCCGCCGCTGCACCTGCCGCCCCGGCCAAGGCCGAGGCCGAGGCCGCCAAGTCGGAGAAGAAGGGCTTCTTCTCCTGGCTGTTCTGATCCTCTCGCCCCTCCACCCGTCCGGCGGCTGTGCCAGCCGTCGGACATCTCTGTCAGACCTGTCCTATCGCTAAATTTTCGGCGCGCTGGGTCGTCTTCAATGATCGTATTGCTCGATATTTCAAAGCGACATTTTCTACTTTAATTCGATCTTTTTGCCGCTAGGCTTGTGGCCATTCGTTTTCAAGGGACCCTTCCTGATGCAGTGGCGCAACACTTCCGACCGTTTCGGCGCAATCAGCATTTTCCTGCACTGGGGCGTAGCCCTGGTGGTCTTCGGCCTGTTCGGGCTGGGGCTGTGGATGGTCGGCCTGGACTACTACAGCAGCTGGTACAAGACCGCCCCGGATATCCACAAGGGCATCGGCGTGCTGCTGTTCCTGGTGATGGGCCTGCGCCTGGTGTGGCGCTTCATGAGCCCGCCGCCGCCGGCACCTGCCAATCATGGCCGCATGACCCGCCTGGGTTCCAAGCTGGGCCACCTGGCGCTGTACGCCGGCCTCTTCGCCCTGATGATCTCCGGCTACCTGATCTCCACCGCCGATGGCCGTGGCATCGAGGTGTTCGGGCTGTTCGAAGTGCCCGCCACCCTGACCACCATTCCCGACCAGGAAGACGTGGCCGGTGTGGTCCACGAGTACCTCGCCTGGGGCCTGGTGATCTTCGCCGGCCTGCATGCCCTGGCCGCCCTCAAGCACCACTTCATCGATCGCGACGCCACCCTGGTCCGCATGCTCGGGCGCGCCGCCAAATAACGCTGCACCCTCACAAGGAGAAACACCGATGCTGAAGAAATCCCTCGCCGCGCTGACCCTCGGTGCCGCCCTGTTCGCTGGCCAGGCCATGGCTGCCGACTACGTCATCGACAAGCAGGGCCAGCACGCCTTCGTCAACTTCAAGATCAGCCACCTGGGCTACAGCTGGCTCTACGGCACCTTCAAGGACTTCGACGGCACCTTCAGCTTCGACGCCAAGGCGCCCGAAGCCAGCAAGGTGAAGGTCGAGCTGAAGACCGGCAGTGTCGACACCAACCATGCCGAGCGCGACAAGCACATCAAGAGCGGTGACTTCCTGAACGTCAGCAAGCACCCGACCGCCACCTTCGAGTCCACCGGTGTGAAATCCACTGGCGAAGGCACTGCCGACGTGACCGGCAACCTGACCCTCAACGGCGTGACCAAGCCGGTGGTGATCAAGGCCAAGTTCATCGGCGAAGGCAGCGACCCGTGGGGCGGCTACCGTGCCGGCTTCGAAGGCACCACCACCCTGAAGCTGAAGGACTTCGACATCCAGAAGGACCTCGGCCCGGCTTCCCAGGAAGTCGAGCTGATCATCTCCTTCGAAGGTGTACGCAAGTAACCTTCCCCAGGGAAATGGAAACGCCGGCGCAAGCCGGCGTTTCTGTTTCTGGCAGTTGGCCTGGCGCTACCAGGCACTGCACATGAAAACGCCGGCTTTGGCCGGCGTTTTCAGTGGGGCTTGCTGTCAGCGGTTACGGGTCAGCAGGGCGGGTTTCTCGCCGCGCGGCCGGTTGCCGTTGCTCAGCTCATCCAGTTGCTCCGGCGTCGGGAAACGGTCGGCGCGGGATTCCTTGTGGATGATCTTCGGAGCCGGTTTGCGCGGCTCCTGAACGGCCGGCTCCTCGCGACGACGGGGTTCTTCCCGACGACCCTGGTTGCCGCCGCCCTGGGCGCGCTGGCCGCCACTGCCGCCACGGCGCTGGCCATTGCCACCACCGCTGCCGCCGGCGCCACCCTGGTTACGGGAGCGACCGCCATTGCCAGCGCCGCCGCCGCCGTTGCTGCGGGCGCCCTGGCCTTGGCCTTGACCATTGCCGCCGCGACGGCCGCGGCCCTTGTCCTGGTACGGGCTGACGTAGTCGGCGCGGTTGCCGAAGTTGTCCACGTCATCGTCCAGGAACTCTTCCGGGTCGCGGTCCCTCGGGACCGGCGGGGGGCCGGCAGGGCGGGAGTTCTGCTTGCCGGCCGGGTTCGCCGACTGCTGCTGCGGCTGGGCGCCGTCCGCCTTGCCCTTGCCTTTGCCGCGGCGCTTGCGGCTCTTCTTGGCCTTGCCTTCGCCATCGGCGGCAGCCGCCTGGGCGGCCTGGGGCTTGTCGCCGTTGCTCGGCTCACGCTTGGGCTTGTCGGCGCGGGGCTTGCGCTCCGGCTTCGGCGGGCGGGCCTCGGGGCGCTCGGCCTCGACGGTGGAGGGGTCGAAGCCTTGCAGGTCGCCGTCGGGGATGCGCTGCTTGGTCAGGCGCTCGATGGCCTTGAGCAGTTTCTCTTCGTCCGGGGCCACCAGCGAGATGGCTTCGCCACTGCGACCGGCACGGCCGGTACGGCCGATGCGGTGGACGTAGTCTTCCTCGACGTTGGGCAGCTCGTAGTTGACCACGTGGGGCAACTGGTCGATGTCCAGGCCGCGCGCGGCGATGTCGGTGGCCACGAGGATGCGGATGGCGTTGGCCTTGAAGTCGGCCAGGGCCTTGGTGCGGGCGTTCTGGCTCTTGTTGCCGTGGATCGCAGCGGCCGGCAGGCCGTGCTTGTCCAGGTACTCGGCCAGGCGGTTGGCGCCGTGCTTGGTGCGGGTGAAGACCAGCACCTGCTCCCAGGCGCCGACGGTGACCAGGTGCGCCAGCAGGGCGCGCTTCTGGTTGGCCGGCAGGCGGAACACGCGCTGCTCGATGCGTTCGACCGTGGTGTTCGGCGGCGTGACCTCGATGCGCTCGGGGTCTTGCAGCAGCTTGTTCGCCAGGTCGGTGATGTCCTTGGAGAAGGTCGCCGAGAACAGCAGGTTCTGGCGCTGCGCGGGCAGGCGCGCGAGGACCTTCTTGACGTCGTGGATGAAGCCCATGTCGAGCATGCGGTCGGCTTCGTCCAGCACCAGGATCTCCACGTGGGAGAGGTCGATGCTGCCCTGGCCCATCAGGTCCAGCAGGCGGCCGGGGCACGCCACCAGCACGTCGACGCCCTTGGACAGGGCCTGCACCTGGGGATTCATGCCGACACCGCCGAAGATGCAGGCGCTGGCCAGGGGCAGGTCGCGCGCATACACCTTGAAGCTGTCGTGCACCTGGGCAGCCAGCTCGCGGGTCGGGGTCAGGACCAGTACCCGGGCCTGGCGCGCGGCGCGGCGGTGGGACTTGTCCGGGTGACCGTTGGGGAAGAGGCGTTCGAGAACCGGAAGGGCGAAGCCCCCGGTCTTGCCAGTGCCAGTCTGCGCCGCAACCATCAGGTCGCGACCTTGCAACACGGCGGGAATGGCCCGCTGTTGCACGGGAGTGGGCTGGGCGTAGCCGGCGGCTTCCACCGCGCCGACTAATGCCTCGGAGAGACCGAGGGAGGCAAAGGACATGGATGATCCTGTCTAGTTAGGGCTGGGCCCGGGGGACTTGTCAGCCTGGCGAGGTACTGGACGAAAAATGCTTTTCGTACAGGCCTTAGCAGCCGCTACGGGGAGCGCGGTGCCGTCCGGTCCCACTGGCGGAATGGAGGGCCAGTGTCCGGGCGAATGCCTGGCGGGAGCGCGGAGTATAACAGAGGCTTTCCCGTGTGCAGCCCATTCAACCGCTCAACGGTTCGACCGATTCACATCCCGGCGCGTTCAAGGATTCAGCAGGAACACCACATAGCCCCTGAACCAGGGGCTCGCTGCCAGGTAGTCGGGTGCCTGCCATTCACCGTTCTGCACCAGCCCGATGCGGAACGGCAGGCGCAGGCGTGCCACGCGCGGGAGGTAGCGGCCGTACTCGGGGATGGTGTGGCGGCCCTGGTACGTCTGCACCACCACTTCGTCCACCACCTGGGCCAGGCGGTTGATCACCTCGGGGTCGCCGTTGCTGCCCCAGTCGAGCAGGCCGGTGATGCTCAGGCGGTATTCGGGTGGCAGGCGCTGGCGCAGGCCCTGGAGGAAGTCGGCGTACTCGGCCAGGTAGAGGGTGCCGGCGTCGAAGTCGATCTGGATGCCGGTGACGGTGTTGCCGGCACGCTTCCAGCGTGACAGCTGGGCCAGCAGGGTCCGGTGTACGTCCTCGGTCCAGCGCAGGGTGTGGGCGCGATAGACCACCCAGATCTCGCCCTGGCGCAGGCGTGGCACTGCCATGCCCTGGGCGATGAAGCGCGCCGCCGGATCGCCCGCGCGGCGCGGCCCGTCGATCTGGCCCTGGAGGATGTAGAGGGTCTTGGCCTTGGCCAGCAAGGGTTGCGGACGCACGCCGCTCCACAGCCAGAAGGCATCGTGGGCGGCGGCGTCGACCCGCTCGCTGGCGCCGAGCAGCGGGCTGGCCAGGATCAGGCCGAGGGCCAGGAGCCTGGCGAACCCGAGGGGCATCACCAGTAGTACTTCAGCGCCTCGGCCCAGGGGCTCTTGGCGTAGCGCGTCTTCAGCACCTGGAACCACTGCTTGCGCTGGGCCTTGCTGATGTCCTGGCCGTCGCAGGTGTTGTAGCCGGCGGGGGCGTAGCAGTTCACGGCGCGGTACAGGGCGTAGGCGCGGTCGTCATCGCTGGCCTTGGCGTCGTCGATCACCGCCATGTAGCCGACCAGGCGCGAGTACGGCTTGCCGGGGAACTGGCTGGCCGAGCCGCCCAGTTCGTGCTTCGGCGGCTGGGTGTTGAGGCTGAAGCCGTCGAAGCCGTTGGTGCGGATGAACTCGCCGAGGCAGTTGCCGGCCTGGGCGTCCTTGGCGTTGCCCTGCAGGCGGGTGGTCACCTCGGTCAGGCTCGGGCAGGCATAGCCGTCCTGCTGGCCGGTCCAGGCGAACCGACCCACCGCCAGCTCGTTGCCGTCCTCGACCTTGGGCGTCGGGGAGGGGATCAGCGGCTGGTCCTTGAGGAAGGCGGCGTAGTCGCCGAACACCAGGTCCTTGTAGAGCAGGGTGAACAGTGCGGTGTCGCGTTCGCGCTGCGGTGCGGCGCTGTCCACCGCCTGGCGGCGCAGTAGGTCGGCGGAGGCGACGTTGCGCAGGAGGATCTCGCGGATCGGCGCGGTGCGCACCGGCGAGTCGGCGGTGAACAGGGCATCGACCTGGCCCGCACGGGAGCGGTTGAGGGCGATGGCCAGTTCCAGCTGGCCGCGCTGCAGTTCGCTGGGCTGGCGTTGCAGCAGGCGCTGCCAGAGCGCGTAGGCGCCTTCGGCATCCCCTTTGGCTTCCAGGGCCAGGCCGCGCAGGGTTTCCTGGCTGAAGGTGACCAGGTCCAGGCGCGCCTGCGGGTCTTCCGCCGGCAGGGCCGCGAGGGCCTTGGTGGCGTCGTGGCCCCGGTAGAAGTGCCAGGCGGCGACCAGGTAGGCATGCAGCGCCGGGCGGTCGGCGAAGCGCTGCTTCTGCGCCTGCAGTTGCTCCAGGCTGATCAGCGGCGGCTCGCCTTCTGCGGGGCGGCGCAGGCGCATCAGGTCGGCCATGGCCAGCAGGGCGGTGTCCTGCAGGTCCTCGGGCTTCAGCGCGGGCAGCAGCTTGACGTCCAGCTCTTCCACCAGCTCGGGCAGGCCGAGGTTGCGCTTGGCGTCGTCCTGGGCGAACTGCCAGGCGAATTCGGCGGCGAAGCGACGGTTGTCGTCCAGCAGCCAGTAGATGCGGCGCAGCAGGCCGCGTGCGGAGGCGGCGTAGGCGCCTTCAGGGTAGGCGGCGAGGTAGGCCTTGAATTCGTTGTCGCTGGCGTCCAGCAGGGTGCGGTCCACCTTGGCCAGGTCGGGGATGCCGTATTCGTCGAACGCACCTTCCTGGGCCTGGTTCAGCGAGACACGGGCCTTCAGGTACAGGGCGGCTTCCTTGATCCAGGGCTGGGGGCTGTCGGCCAGTTGGGTGAAGCGCTCGCGGGCTGTGCCGAAGTCACCCCGGTAGAAGGCGTCGGCGCCCGTCAGGTAGGCGAGGTACGCCTGGCCGTCGGCGGAGGTGACGGTGCCGGCGGTTGGCAGCACGTCGGCCGGTTGTGGGTCGCCTTCGCCACACACGGTCAGCAGGTTCACCCGGCTGATGGCCAGGGCCTTGCGCTCTTCGGCGGACAGGCCGCTGGTGCTGGCCAACTGCTCGACGAAGGCCTGGGTGGTGTCCAGGTTGTTGGTGCGGCAGCGGCTGCCTTCGCCTTCGGCGAACTGCTGTTCGGCCAGGGCGCCGTCCTCCAGCTTCACGCCGATCTGCTCCAGGGCCAGGGACAGGTTCTCCACCCGCGGCGAGACCGACTCGGTGGCGGTGGTGTCCACGTCCGTCGGCGCCTCGGTGGCTTCGCTCTCCGGCGCGGCCGGGTTGAGCATGTCCAGGGCGAAGGGCGCCTGGGCGTAGCCGCCGTCGTAGTCACTGGATGCTTGCAGCGGGCTCGGCAGGCTCAGGCGGCCCGCATCGGCGAGCAGCAGCTTGAGGTTGGCGCGGCTGTCGTTGCCCGGGCTGAGGAAGGGCAGGTTGCTGCAGGTGTTCAGGTTGTCTTCCACCAGCGCCCAGGTGGGGCTGCAGAAGAAGTCGTAGCTGGCGTGTGCGGCAGGGCTGGCGAGCCCGCCGAGGATCAGCAGCGGGAGGAGGCGTGGCGAGGTCTTCATGGCATCGTCCTTGGTGAGGAGGGGCCGGTGCGGTTCCGCCACCGGCCTGGGTCTCTAACGGGTTCTCTAAACGCTACCTGCGTTGTCATCGCCGCGTTGAGAACAGGCTCAAAGTGCTCATTCGCGCCGGATGAATTGCGCGCTTTTGCCTGTGCCTGCCTGTGCGCCGATGGCCTCGCCCGGGTTCCTGGAGGCGAACCTAGCGCAGCAGCTTGAGGTTGTTCCAGATCGCGAGGCTGGGCTCGGCCTGGTTCAGGGTGTAGAAGTGCAGGCCCGGGGCGCCGCCTTGCAGCAGGCGTTCGCACATCTCGGTGATCACCTGCTCGCCGAAGGCCTGGATGCTGGCCGTGTCGTCGGCGTAGGCCTCCAGTTGCTTGCGCACCCAGCGCGGGATCTCTGCGCCGCAGGCGTCGGAGAAGCGTGCCAGCTTGCTGTAGTTGGTTATCGGCATGATGCCCGGGACAATCGGGATCTCGACGCCTTGCTGGCGGGCACGATCGACGAAATAGAAGTAGCTGTCGGCGTTGAAGAAGTACTGGGTGATGGCGCTGTCGGCACCGGCCTTCACCTTGTTGACGAAGTGCTTGAGGTCTTCTTCGAAATTGCGTGCCTGGGGGTGCACCTCGGGGTAGGCGGCCACTTCAATGTGGAAGTGATCACCGGTCTCGGCGCGGATGAATTCCACCAGGTCGTTGGCGTGGCGCAGCTCGCCGCTGGCCATGCCCATGCCGGAGGGCAGGTCGCCGCGCAGGGCGACGATGCGCTGGATGCCGGCGTCCTTGTAGTGGGCCAGCAGGGCACGCAGTTCGGCCTTGCTGTCGCCGACGCAGGACAGGTGCGGGGCGGTCGGCACCTGGATCTCGCCATCCAGTTGCAGCACGGTCTGCAGGGTGCGGTCGCGGGTGGAGCCACCGGCGCCGTAGGTGCAGGAGAAGAAGTCGGGTTTGTAGCCGGCGAAGATGCGGGCGGTGGCCAGGAGCTTCTCGTGGCCGGCCTCGGTCTTCGCGGGGAAGAATTCGAAGCTGTAACGACGGTCTTGGGACATGGAAAGCAGTCTCTTTCCAGCGGCAGGCCGCGGACCGCGTGTGCGGTCCACGGCCTGGGGCTGTCAGTAGCGGTAGGTGTCCGGCTTGAACGGGCCTTCGACAGTGACGCCGATGTAGTCGGCCTGCTGTTTGGTCAGTTGGGTGACCACGCCGCCGAAGCCCTTGACCATCTCCAGGGCCACTTCCTCGTCCAGCTTCTTGGGCAGGACTTCCACGGTCAGGCGCTCGGCTTTCTTCTCGGCAGAGAGGTCGGCGAACTTCTGTTCGAACAGGAAGATCTGCGCCAGTACCTGGTTGGCGAAGGAGCCGTCCATGATGCGGCTCGGGTGGCCGGTGGCGTTGCCCAGGTTCACCAGGCGGCCTTCGGCCAGCAGGATCAGGTAGTCGTCGTTGGCCGGATCGAAGCTGCCGGCGCCGGTGCGGTGGATCTTGTGCACCTGCGGCTTGACCTCTTCCCACGCCCAGTTCTTGCGCATGAAGGCGGTGTCGATCTCGTTGTCGAAGTGGCCGATGTTGCACACCACGGCGCGCTTCTTCAGCGCCTTGAGCATGTGGGCGTCGCAGACGTTGACGTTGCCGGTGGTGGTGACGATCAGGTCGATCTTGCCCAGCAGGGCGGCGTCGATGCTGGCTTCGGTGCCGTCATTGATGCCGTCCTTGTAGGGGGAGACCAGCTCGAAGCCGTCCATGCAGGCCTGCATGGCGCAGATCGGGTCGATCTCGGAGACCTTCACGATCATGCCTTCCTGGCGCAGGGACTGGGCGGAGCCCTTGCCCACGTCGCCGTAGCCGATCACCAGGGCCTGCTTGCCGGACAGCAGGTGGTCGGTGCCGCGCTTGATGGCGTCGTTCAGGCTGTGGCGGCAGCCGTACTTGTTGTCGTTCTTGCTCTTGGTGACCGCGTCGTTGACGTTGATCGCCGGGACCTTCAGGGTGCCCGCCTTGAGCATGTCCAGCAGGCGGTGCACGCCGGTGGTGGTCTCTTCGGTGATGCCGTGGATCCTGTCCAGCATCTGCGGGTACTTCTTGTGCAGGATCTCGGTCAGGTCACCGCCGTCGTCCAGCACCATGTTGGCGTCCCAGGGCTTGCCGTCCTTGAGGATGGTCTGCTCGATGCACCACTCGTACTCCTGCTCGGTCTCGCCCTTCCAGGCGAACACCGGGATGCCGGCGGCGGCGATGGCGGCAGCGGCCTGGTCCTGGGTGGAGAAGATGTTGCAGGACGACCAGCGCACTTCGGCGCCCAGGGCAACCAGGGTCTCGATCAGGACGCCGGTCTGGATGGTCATGTGGATGCAGCCGAGGATCTTCGCGCCTTTCAGCGGTTGGCTGGCGGCGTACTTGCGACGCAGGCCCATCAGGGCCGGCATCTCGGACTCGGCGATGGTCAGTTCCTTGCGGCCCCAGTCGGCCAGGGAAATGTCGGCGACCTTGTAATCGTTGAAATCGGCAGGCGTGATGACAGCGCTCATGCGAACTCTCCATTCGTTGGGTGCGAATGGGCGCCGTTGATGCGTTTGGGGAACGCCCCATCCGAGCCTGACAGGCGCCATCGAAGACAGCCCTGCTGCAGCGCCCCTCGGACGGGTGGCGGGAACGGCCCGGTGGGCCGTTTGAAGCGGTGGAGATTATAGCGGCCCGAACGGCACTCCCCAAGGCTTTCCGTCTGCTGCTATCGAGGCGATTGAGTGCGTCGCTTGGACGAGCCGACAGCGCCCTGCGATCATCGCGCCGTCACTCGCCAACCGGAGGGATTCCATGAATTTCCACACCCGCAAATGGGTCAAGCCCGAGGACCTCAACCCCAACGGCACGCTGTTCGGTGGCAGCCTGCTGAAGTGGATCGACGAAGAGGCCGCCATCTACGCCATCATCCAGCTGGGCAGCCAGCGGGTGGTGACCAAGCTGATGTCGGAGATCAATTTCGTCAGCTCCGCGCGCCAGGGCGACATCATCGAGCTGGGCATCACTGCTACGGAGTTCGGTCGTACCTCCCTGACCCTGCGCTGCGAAGTGCGCAACAAGATCACCCGCAAGAGCATCCTCACCATCGACCGCATGGTCTTCGTCAACCTCGGCGACGACGGCAAGCCCGCTGCCCACGGTAAGACCGAGATCACCTACATCCGCGACCAGTTCAAGGAATAGCGCCGGATTGGCCGCCGTGCCGCGACCCCGGTTGCGGCGGCCATGGACAGCCCCGGCCAGGGCTGGGAGGCTCTGCGCTCCCCTTCCTGACTGGAGCCCGCCATGACCCTTGCCTACTGGTGCCTGCTGATCGCCCTGTTCCTGCCCTACCTCTCCACGGGGGTGGCGAAGTTCACCGGGGGGGACTTCGGGCCCCGGCAGAACCACGACCCGCGCACCTTCCTCGCCGGCCTCACCGGCTGGCGCAAGCGTGCCGACAACGCCCAGCACAACGCCTTCGAGGTCACGCCGGCCTTTGCCGCCGCGCTGCTGGCCGCTCACCAGATCGGCCAGGCGCCGCAGCAGACCCTCGACCTGCTGGCCATCGGTTTCGTGGTCAGTCGCGTGGTGTATTTCGTCTGCTACCTGGCGGACTGGGCGCTGCTGCGTTCGCTGGTGTGGTTCGTCGGCATGGCACTGATCGCCGCGTTCTTCTTCGTGTCCGCCTGACGGGCGACGCCGCCGGGCGGGCAGGGCTGCGACAAACTGTCGCCACCCTTGGTATTTGCCCGGCGGGTGTCGATACTGTGCGCCCCCCGCCGCCAGCCGTTCGGTGCACCGCTCCCATGAAGACGATCCCTGCCCTGATCCTGCTTTCCGCCTGCCTCTCCCTGACCGCCTGTGGCGGTGTCGATCCCAACTCCCCGCTGGGCAAGCGCCAGGCACTGTTCAAGCAGATGCTCCATGTCAGCGAAGACATGGGCGGCATGCTGCGCGGGCGGGTGACCTTCGACGAGCAGAAGTTCGCCGACAACGCCAAGCAGCTGGACCAGTTGGCCCACCAGCCTTGGCAGCACTTCCCCCAGGTGCGCCAGGATGAGCACGGCAGCGATGCCCGTGACGAAGTGTGGCAGCGCCAGGAGCGCTTCCAGACCCTGGCTCGCGAGCTGGAGGCCGCCACCGGCCAACTGGCGACCGCCACGGCCAACCGCCCGCTGCAGCCCCAGGCCATGGCGCCGCTGGTGCAGAAGGTGGAAGACGCCTGCGAGGCCTGCCACAAAGAATTCCGCGCCTACTGAGCCGGCGCGAAACCCTCCACGCCCGCCGCTCCCAGGCGGGCTGCCAGGTCGGCGACCTGCGGATGATGAAAGAACGCCTTTAGCTGCGCGGCCCGCTTCGGGCCCACGCCAGGGCGCTGTCGCCAATCGGCCTCATCGAGCGCGGCCAGCGCTCGCCAGTCTGCTCCTTCAGCGACGCTATGCCCCGGCGGTGCCCCCAGTGCCTTCAGCCAGTCGGCGAATGGTCGGCTCAGGGCCCGCTCCCGGGCCTCGTGGAAGGCCTGGCTGCGCGCGTGGGAAAAGCCCGGCACCGTGTCGAGGCGGGTGGTTTCCAGGTCCAGCCAGTCCAGCAGCCCCTCCAGCGTTCCGGCCTGCAGCAACTGTTCCCAGGTGCCGGCGCCGATGCCGCGCATGTCCAGCCCCTGTTTGCCCGAGAGCCAGTCCAGGCGGGCGAGAAACTGGGGGCGACACATGGCCTCCGGCGTCCAGCAGCTCAGGGGGTGGAACAGGGCCGGGTCGGGCGCCTCCAGTGCCGGGCGTTCCACCGCGCGGGTCACCACCGCGTCCACCCTCGGAATGGTCAGCCCGGCCAGTGCGACCGCGACCCGATCACCGGGGCGGACGTCCAGCGCTTGCCAGCGTTCCAGGGAGCCCAGGCCGACACGCTGGATGCGTCGGTCCTCCAGGGTGACCGGCTCCAGGTGCAGCAGGGGTGTGATGCGCCCGGTGCGGCCGATGCGGAACTCCACCCGGCGCACTTCGGCCAGTGCCTGGGCGAAGGGGTACTTCCAGGCCACTGCCCAGTGGGGCGGTCGTGGCTCCCAGGTGTGTGGTGCCGGCGCGCGACCCTGGCGCACCACGATGCCGTCGCTGGCGAAGGGCAGGGGTGAGCGGTACCACTGCTCGCGCAGCTTCTCGACCTCGGCGGCGCTGTGCACCGGGTGGGTCAGCCGGCGGGTGTCGTCCAGGCCCAGTTGTGCCAGGCGATCGAGCCGCGCCGCCATCTCGGGCGGGCCGCCGGGCCAGTCCCAGACGAACAAGCCAATGCCTGCTGCATCCTCGTCACTCAGTCGCTGGCGCGCCATCAGTCCGGCGACCCGTCCCCGCGCACCCTGGCCGCCTGCTTGTGCCTGCACGTGGCCGGGGCGCTTCCAGTACAGCTCACCCTGCAGGACCTGCCGCCCGGCCAGTCCCGGCAGCTCGGTGGGGACTGCCGGCAACTGGCGGGCGCGGGCCGTCCAGTCTTCGCCCTGGCGCCCGTCGCCCCGGCTGATCGCCTGGGCCAGACGGCCGTCCTGGTACACCAGGGTCACGGCCACGCCGTCCACCTTGGGTTGCACCCAGAGGTCCTCGCGCCCCCGCATCCAGCGGGCGAGGGCGCTGGCATCGGCCAGCTTGTCGAGGCCGGTCTGGGGCACCGGGTGCAACTGCTTGCCGCCAGCGCCGTCGAGCGGATCGGGCGGGGTGCCCGCCACGGTGGGGAAGCACCGGCCGAGTCGGTCGCGTTCGGCCAGTGCTTGGTCGTACAGCTCGTCCGCTAACGGTGAGTGACCTTTGAGGTGATAGGCCTGGTTCCAGGCGGCGAGCTGGGTGTCCAGGGCGGTGAGTTCCTGGCGGGCCTTGTCTGCAGGCCAGTCGGGGCAGTGGGGGAATGCGAGTGTGAAGGCGGGGCTGATTAGCGCGAGCAATAGGCACAGGCGGGGCATAGTTCCTCCTTGAACCTGCGGGGTCTTGTCGTGGCATTCGGAGTAGGTAATCCTTCCCCGCTCAATTTTTTCCAACCAGGGAGTGGTGAATGGTTACGGTCGGTTTTCTCATAGCTTTGGCAGCCTGGATCTGGTCGGTCGCCCGGGGTATTCAGGTTTCCATGCTTTGCCTAGTGCTCAATTTCCTCTTTCCGCCCCTCTCTCAGGCGATCTTCTCGGTCTATGAGCCCCCGATGCGTTCGCCGCTGCTGGCGATGGCGATAGGCCTTGGAATGATGTACTTCGGCGGTGGGTTGAAATTCGCCTGAGAGACGGGCGCTAAAGCAGCGCTCCTTCGGGTATGGGGCTACGGAGCCGCCAGTCTCGATGACAGCTGCAGTACTGTGGGCCGAGAGGTTTGTGGGAAAGAGCGTCAGCCGAAAGCAAGCCCGGAAACGAAAAAGCCCCGCACGATGGCGGGGCTTTTTGCTTCGCGTCGGCTTAGAGGCCGGCGGCGGCACGCAGGGCGTCGACCTTGTCGGTCTTCTCCCAGGTGAAGGTGCTGAAGGTGTCGTTGCCGACGGTCTTCTGCTGCGAGGTGCGGCCGAAGTGGCCGTACGCGGCGGTCTCGCGGTACATCGGGTGGAGCAGGTCGAGCATCTTGGTGATGGCGTAGGGACGCAGGTCGAAGACTTCGCGCACCAGCTTGATGATCGTGTCTTCGGCGATCTTGTGGGTGCCGAAGGTGTTGATCGAGATGGAGGTGGGCTGGGCCACGCCGATGGCGTAGGAGACCTGGATCTCGCAGCGGTCGGCCAGGCCGGCGGCGACGATGTTCTTGGCCACGTAGCGGCCGGCGTAGGCAGCGGAACGGTCCACCTTGGACGGGTCCTTGCCGGAGAAGGCACCGCCGCCGTGGCGGGCCATGCCGCCGTAGGAGTCGACGATGATCTTGCGGCCGGTCAGGCCGCAGTCACCCACCGGGCCACCGATCACGAAGTTGCCGGTCGGGTTGATGTGGAACTGGGTGTCCTTGTGCAGCAGCTCGGCGGGCAGGCTGTGCTTGATGATCAGCTCCATCACGCCTTCGCGCAGGTCGGCCATGGACACTTCGGGGTTGTGCTGGGTGGACAGCACCACGGCGTCGATGCCGGCGACCTTGCCGTTCTCGTAGCGGCAGGTGACCTGGCTCTTGGCGTCCGGGCGCAGCCACGGCAGCAGGCCGGACTTGCGGGCCTCGGCCTGGCGCTCGACCAGGGCGTGGGAGAAGCGGATCGGGGCCGGCATCAGCACGTCGGTTTCGTTGCTGGCGTAGCCGAACATCAGGCCCTGGTCACCGGCGCCCTGGTCTTCCGGCTTGGAGCGGTCGACGCCCTGGGCGATGTCCACGGACTGCTTGCCGATGATGTTGATGACGCCGCAGGTGGCGCCGTCGAAGCCGACGTTGGAGCTGGTGTAGCCGATGTCGTTGATCACGTCGCGGACGATCTGCTCGAGGTCGACCCAGGCGCTGGTGGTCACTTCGCCGGCTACGATGGCGACACCGGTCTTGACCAGGGTTTCCACGGCCACGCGGGCGTGCTTGTCCTGCTCGATGATGGCGTCGAGGACGGCATCGGAAATCTGGTCGGCGATCTTGTCCGGATGGCCTTCGGACACGGATTCGGAGGTAAACAGGGAGTATTCGCTCATCTATCGGTTTCCTTTACTACCGGTGGGTGAGGTCGCTTCGCGAGTCCGGTTTGGCGAAGTGCCGCACCTGAATCTGAAAGCCGTTCTTCAAGCCAATGTAGAGGCTCTCGCCGGGCGTGAGCCCCGCGGCATCGGCCCAACGGGCCAAATCGTCCTGTTCGAAGCCCAACCAGAGATCGCCGCAGGCCTCCCTGGCCCAACTCTGGTTGTGGCTGCACAACTCGGTCACCAGCAGGGCGCCGCCGGGTAGCAGGTGGCGGGCCAGCTGTTTCAGGGCCTCGGCCGGGGCGGCGAAATGGTGCAGGACCATGTTCAGCACCACGCAGTCGGCGGCTTCCTGTTCGTCATCCAGGGCGTCGGCGAGCTTCAGCTCGACGTTCCCCAGTCCTTCGGCCTCGCAGCGCAGGCGCGCCAGCTCCAGCATCGCCGGGCTGTTGTCCAGCGCGACCACCCGCCGGAAGCGGTGGGCGAGGTCAGGCAGGAACCCGCCGTCGCCCGGGCCGATCTCCACGGCGCTGGCCGCCTCGGGCAGACGCAGCGCGTCCAGCAGTGCCAGCACACTGTCACGGTATTGCGGCAGTCCTGCGATCAGGTCCTGCTGGGCCTGGAACTTCTCCGCGGTGCGGGCGAAGAACTCGCGGCTGGCGGCTTCACGCCGTGCATGCACCTCGGCGATGCGGGCCAGTACGTCGTCCGGCAGCGCCAGGGCGTCCACCTCGACCAGCAGCGCGGCGTGCAGGGCGCCACCCAGGCTGTCGCTGCGGGCGATGGCGCGGCGGTAGAAGATCGCGTTGCCTTCGCGGCGCGTCGCCACCAGCCCGGCCTGGGCCAATACCTTGAGGTGGTGGCTCATGCCCGATTGGCCGATGGCGAAGATCTGCGCCAGCTCCAGGACGCCGAACGAATCGTTGGCCAGCGCCCGCAGCACGTTCAGCCGCAGCGGGTCGCCGCCGGCCTTGCACAGGGCGGCCAGCTCGTCGCAGTCGTCATGGCGGATCTGGGGCACGCGCAGGTTCATGGGGGCGCAGTCTAGTCAGCGCTCCCCGGGCTCGCAATCCCAATATCAAGATTCTTTGATATTGCTGATCGGCGGCGCCTGGCCGTCCAGGGCCAGCGCCAGGAAGGCCGCCGGCGCCGGGGCCAGGCTGCGGCTCGGCAGCCAGAGCACGTGCAGCTCACGCTCGATGTGCAGGTCGTCCACCGCCAGGGCGACCAGGCGCCCCGCAGCCAGCTCGTCCGCCACCGCCCGGCGGGACAGCCAGGCCAGGCCGGGGCCCTGGGCCACCAGGTGCTTCAGCGCCTCGGTGCTGCCGATCGCCAGGCGCGGGTCGGTGTCGAGGCCGTGGGCGTGGTAGGCCTGCTCGATACTGGCGCGGGTGCCGGAGCCCTCTTCCCGGAGGTACAGCGGGTAGTCGGCCAGGTCGCGGGCCCGCAGGGTGCCTCGCCGGGCCAACGGGTGATCGGGGGCGCACACCGCCACCAGGCTGTCCTGCTCCAGCCGCTGGAAGGCGCAGGCCTGGCGGTCGAATTCGCCCTCCACGAAGCCGAGGGCGATGCGCTGGTTCTGCAGGTCACGGAGGATGCTGCGGGTGTTGCCCACCCGCAGCTCGACGCGGATCTGCGGGTGGGCCTGGTGGAAGCGCGCGATCAGCGGCGGCAGCACGTAGCTGCCGAGGGTGGCGCTGGCGCCCAGTTGCAGCTCGCCGTCGCCCAGCCCGGCGAAGGCCTGCAGCTCGCGCTCGGCGGCCTGCTCCAGGGCGAAGATGCGCTCGGCGTAGGCCAGCAGGCGCTGGCCGGCTTCGGTCAGGGTGACGCCGCGGGGCTGGCGATCGAACAGCGGCAGTCCCAGGCGCCCTTCCAGCTCGCGGATTTCCCGCGTGACCGCCGGTTGGCTGATGTGCAGGCGCTCGGCGCCGGCGCTGATGGCGCCGGTTTCGGCGACGGCGAGAAAGACCTTGAGGTGGTGCAGATTCATAAATGAAAGGCATGCCTGGCATATCGAGGATGTATTTTTCGTATAGCACGCCCGGCCGTATCGTGCAGGCATCGTCTGACACGGGACCGCCCGACCGGAGCCGCCATGCCTCGCCCCTTCACCCGCCTCGATCATCCCAGCGCCCTGGTGCGCCATTTCATCCCCGGCTGGTTCGCCGTGACCATGGGCACCGGCGTGCTGGCGCTGGTGCTGGGCAACCTGCCGGGCCCACTGGTCGCCCTGCGGCCACTGGGGGAGGTGGTCTGGGCGCTGGACCTGGTGCTGTTCCTGGCCTTCAGCCTGCTGTTCATCGGTCGCCTGGTGGCGTTCCCGGAAACCGTCGGGCCCATGCTGGCGCACCCGGTCCAGTCGATGTTCCTGGGGGCCATCCCCATGGGGCTGGCAACGCTGATCAACGGGCTGGTGCTCTACGGTGGCCCGCGCTGGGGCGAGGCGGCCTACGCCCTGGCCCACGGGCTGTGGTGGCTGGACATGCTGCTGGCCCTGGGCAGCGCCTTGCTGGTGCCGTACCTGATGTTCACCCACCAGCGCCATGCCCTGGAGTCCCTGACGGCGGTGTGGCTGCTACCCATCGTCGCACCCGAGGTGGCAGCGGCCAGTGCCGGGGTACTGGCGCCGCACCTGGCGCCGGAGCTGACGCGGCCGCTGCTGGTGAGCGGCTACCTGCTGTGGGGCCTGTCCCTGACCCTGGCGTTCTCCCTGATCACCCTGGTGCTGCTGCGCCTGGCCCTGCACAAGCTGCCGGACACCGCCTTCGCTGCCACCAGCTGGCTGCCCCTGGGGCCGCTGGCCACCGGCTGCCTGGGGCTGATGACCCTGGGCCACGCCGCCCCGGCGGCCTTCGCCGGTACGCCCCTGGAAGGACTGGGCAGCCTGGCGCCCGCCGCCGGTCTGATGGGCGCGTTCGTGCTCTGGGGGGCCGGGTTCTGGTGGCTGGTGATCGCCCTGCTGTTCACCCTGCATTACCGGCGCCAGCGTATGGCCTTCAACCTGGGGTGGTGGGGCTTCACCTTCCCGCTGGGGGTGTTCGCCCTGGCCAGCCTGGAGCTGCAGCGGCAGACCGACATGGTCGCCTTCGGGGGCTTCGGGCTGCTGCTGGCCGCCGGCCTGGCGCTGGTCTGGGTCCTGGTGATGCGCCGCACGCTGGCCGGCCTTTGGCATGGCGAACTGTTCCGTGCGCCCTGCCTGAGCAGCCCGGCCTGAGGGAAGCTGCGCCTCTTCGACCATCTGTCATTGCCCCGAGCCTGCCCGCTGGGCGAAAATAGCTGCCTTTTTTCGTTCAGCGTCATTCAACCCGCAGGAGATCAGCGATGCCCAGCCGTCGTGAGCGTGCCAATGCCATTCGTGCCCTCAGCATGGATGCGGTGCAAAAAGCCAACAGCGGCCACCCCGGCGCCCCCATGGGCATGGCCGATATCGCCGAAGTGCTCTGGCGTGACTACATGCAGCACAACCCGAGCAACCCGCAGTGGGCCAACCGCGACCGCTTCGTGCTGTCCAACGGCCACGGCTCGATGCTCATCTATTCCCTGCTGCACCTGACCGGTTACGACCTGTCCATCGATGACCTGAAGAACTTCCGCCAACTGCACAGCCGCACCCCGGGCCACCCGGAGTACGGCTACACCGCCGGCGTCGAGACCACCACCGGCCCGCTGGGCCAGGGCATCGCCAACGCCGTGGGCTTCGCCATCGCCGAGAAGGTGCTGGCCGCTCAGTTCAACCGTGAAGGCCACACCATTGTCGACCACAACACCTACGTGTTCCTGGGCGACGGTTGCATGATGGAAGGCATCTCCCACGAGGTCTGCTCCCTGGCCGGCACCCTGGGCCTGGGCAAGCTGATCGCCTTCTACGACGACAACGGCATCTCCATCGACGGCGAAGTCCATGGCTGGTTCAGCGACGACACGCCGAAGCGCTTCGAAGCCTACGGCTGGCAGGTGATCCGCAATGTCGATGGCCATGACGCCGAAGAGATCCGCACCGCCATCGAGACCGCGCGCAAGACCACCGACCGCCCGACCCTGATCTGCTGCAAGACCGTGATCGGCTTCGGCTCGCCGAACAAGCAGGGCAAGGAAGAGTGCCACGGCGCGCCCCTGGGCAACGACGAGATCGCCCTGACCCGCGCCACCCTGGGCTGGAACCACGGCCCGTTCGAAATCCCCGCCGACATCTATGCCGAGTGGGACGCCAAGGCCGCCGGTGCTGCCCGCGAGAGCGAGTGGAACCAGCGTTTCGCTGCGTACGCCGCCGCTCATCCGGAGCTGGCCGCCGAGTTCGAGCGCCGCATCAAGGGCGAACTGCCGGCCGACTTCGCCGAGAAGGCCGCTGCCTACGTCGCTGAAGTGGCCGCCAAGGGCGAGACCATCGCCAGCCGCAAGGCCAGCCAGAACGCGCTGAACGCCTTCGGCCCGCTGCTGCCCGAGTTCCTCGGCGGCTCTGCCGACCTGGCCGGCTCCAACCTGACCCTGTGGAAAGGCTGCAAGGGCGTCTCCGCCGATGACGCCGCCGGTAACTACCTGTTCTACGGCGTCCGCGAGTTCGGCATGAGCGCCATCATGAACGGCATCGCCCTGCACGGCGGCTTCATCCCCTACGGCGCGACCTTCCTGATCTTCATGGAATACGCCCGCAACGCCGTGCGCATGTCCGCTCTGATGAAGCAGCGCGTGCTCTACGTCTTCACCCACGACTCCATCGGCCTGGGCGAAGACGGCCCGACCCACCAGCCCATCGAGCAGCTCACCAGCCTGCGTTCGACCCCGAACCTGGACACCTGGCGCCCCGCCGACGCGGTGGAATCCGCCGTGGCCTGGAAAGCCGCCATCGAGCGCAAGGACGGCCCGAGTGCGCTGATCTTCTCCCGTCAGAACCTGCCTCACCAGGCCCGTGATGCCGCCCAGCTGGCCGACATCGCCCGGGGTGGCTACGTGCTCAAGGACAGCGACGGCGAGCCCGAGCTGATCCTCATCGCCACCGGTTCCGAAGTGGGCCTGGCAGTGCAGGCCCATGACGCCCTGACCGCTGCCGGCCGTAAGGTGCGCGTGGTGTCCATGCCGTCCACCAGCCTGTTCGACCAGCAGGACGCCGCCTACAAGCAGGCCGTGCTGCCGGTCCAGGTGGGCGCGCGCATCGCCATCGAAGCCGCCCATGCCGACTACTGGTACAAGTACGTGGGCCTGGAAGGCCGCGTGATCGGCATGACCAGCTTCGGTGAATCCGCCCCCGCGCCGGCGCTGTTCGAGCATTTCGGCTTCACCGTCGACAACATCGTCGCCACCGCCGAAGAACTGCTGGACGTCTGACCTGCACGGACCCGGGCCGTCATGGCCCGGGTCCGGGGTTCTCATTCCTTTCGGCCCAGCGAGCGCCCATGTCCAGCCATCGCCCCTTCAAAGTCGCCCTGAACGGCTACGGCCGCATCGGTCGTTGCGTCCTGCGCGCGTTGTACGAGCGTGGCGGTCGTGACGGCTTCGAGATCGTCGCCCTCAATGACCTGGCCGACCAGGCCAGCATCGAGTACCTGACCCGCTTCGACTCCACCCACGGCCGTTTCCCCGGCGAAGTGAAGGTGGACGGCGACTGCCTGCACATCAACGGCAACTGCGTGAAGGTGCTGCGCAGCGCCGAGCCCGAGGGCATCGACTGGGCCGCGCTAGGCGTCGACCTGGTGCTGGAGTGCTCCGGCCAGTACACCACCCGCGCCGAGGGCGAGCGCTTCCTCGCCGCCGGTGCGCCGCGGGTGCTGTTCTCCCAGCCCATGGCCAGCGAGGCGGACATCGACGCCACGGTGGTCTTCGGCGTTAACCAGGCCAGCCTCAGCGGCTCCGAGCGCCTGGTCTCCAACGCCTCCTGCACCACCAACTGCGGCGTGCCGTTGCTGAAACTTCTCGACGAGGCGGTGGGTCTGGAGTACGTCTCCATCACCACCATCCACTCGGCCATGAACGACCAGCCCGTGATCGATGCCTACCACCATGAAGACCTGCGCCGCACGCGCTCGGCCTTCCAGTCGGTGATCCCGGTGTCCACCGGCCTGGCCCGGGGCATCGAGCGCCTGCTGCCGGAACTGGCCGGGCGCATCCAGGCCAAGGCGATCCGCGTGCCGACGGTGAACGTGTCCTGCCTCGACATAACCCTGCAGACCGCCCGCGACACCTCCGCCGCCGCCATCAACCGCGTGCTGCGCGAGGCGGCCGAAAGCGGCCCGTTGCAGGGCCTGTTGGCCTACACCGAGTTGCCCCACGCCAGTTGCGACTTCAACCATGACCCTCATTCGGCCATCGTCGACGGCAGCCAGACCCGTGTGTCCGGCCCGCGCCTGGTGAACCTGCTGGCCTGGTTCGACAACGAATGGGGCTTCGCCAACCGCATGCTCGACACCGCAGGCCACTACCTGCGGGCTGCTACTACAACCCGTTGACCTCCAGCCCCGTGAAGGACTGACCCCATGACCGTGTTGAAAATGACCGACCTCGACCTCCAGGGTAAGCGCGTGCTGATCCGCGAGGATCTCAACGTGCCGGTGAAGGATGGCGTCGTGAAGAGTGACGCACGCATCCTCGCTTCCCTGCCGACCATCAAGCTGGCACTGGAGAAGGGCGCGGCGGTGATGGTCTGCTCCCACCTGGGCCGCCCCACCGAGGGCGAGTTCTCCGAGGAGAACAGCCTCAAGCCGGTGGCCGACTACCTGTCCAAGGCCCTGGGCCGCAAGGTGCCGCTGGTGGCCGACTACCTGGGTGGCGTCGACGTCGCCCCCGGTCAGGTCGTGCTGTTCGAGAACGTGCGCTTCAACAAGGGCGAGAAGAAGAACGCCGACGAGCTGGCGCAGCAATACGCCGCCCTGTGCGACGTGTTCGTGATGGACGCCTTCGGCACCGCCCACCGCGCCGAGGGTTCGACCCACGGCGTGGCCAAGTTTGCCAAGGTCGCCGCTGCCGGCCCGCTGCTGGCCGCCGAGCTGGACGCCCTGGGCAAGGCCCTGGGCAACCCGGCCCGCCCGATGGCCGCCATCGTCGCCGGCTCCAAGGTCTCCACCAAGCTGGACGTGCTCAACTCCCTGAGCCAGATCTGCGACCAGCTGATCGTCGGCGGCGGCATCGCCAACACCTTCCTCGCTGCGGCGGGCTACAAGGTCGGCAAGTCCCTTTACGAAGCCGACCTGGTGGACACCGCCAAGGCCATCGCTGCCAAGGTCAGCGTGCCGCTGCCGGTGGACGTGGTGGTTGCCAAGGAGTTCGCCGAAACCGCCGCTGCCATCGTCAAGCTCATCGCCGACGTGGCGGATGACGACATGATCCTCGACATCGGCCCGCAGACCGCTGCCCAGTTCGCCGAGCTGCTGAAGTCGTCGAAGACCATCCTCTGGAACGGCCCGGTCGGCGTGTTCGAGTTCGACCAGTTCGGCGAAGGCACCAAGGCCCTGGCCCTGGCCATCGCCGAGAGCGATGCCTTCTCCATCGCTGGCGGTGGCGACACCCTGGCCGCCATCGACAAGTACGACGTGGCCCAGCGCATCTCCTACATTTCCACTGGTGGTGGCGCGTTCCTCGAGTTCGTCGAGGGCAAGGTGCTGCCGGCCGTAGAGGTGCTGGAGCAGCGCGCCAAGGCCTGAAAGATGGCCTGAATCATGGCGATGGCATGCGGTCTCTCGTTCAGGGAAACCGATAAAGGAGTCATCGCCATGTGGATCAGAACGTTGCTGTTGCCCTTGTTCGTCGTGCTCGGCGGGTGTGCCGGAGGCCCGGCGCCCCAGCCCTGCGAGGTGCTCAGCCCGCCCCAGGTCGTCCTGCCGCAGACGCGCGACGACCAGCGGGTGGAAGCCCAGAGCAGCGGGGACCCGACACTGGGCAGCAGCGCGGAACAGCATTGTCAGTGAGCCGACGGCAACGCCCGGCCATGGAGTGAAGGATGAAAGGCATTCTCGCCCTCGCAGCGCTGCTGGCGCTGGCCGGGTGCGCCAGCCAGAAGGCGCCCGAGGACAACTGGACCCACTGGGTCTGCGACAGCCAGGCCGAAGTGTTCTGGCGCTACGCCGACAAGGCCCAGCAGGAAGTGGACGTGCGCCTGGGCGGCGGTGACATCGTTTATCGCCTCAAGGCAGAACCTTCCGGCTCCGGCGCGCTCTACAGCGACGACCGCCTGGCCTTCCACACCAAGGGTGACGAAGGCCTGGTCTACTGGGTAGCCACCGACGACCTGATCGGTCGCGGCTGCAAGGCGCCCTGAGTCACACCACCCTTGAGAACATCCGCTTTCGCGGTGGGTTCCACCGCGAAGCTTGAACCCGGCCTGCCCCTGCGGCAGGCTTCGCATTTCGACAGCCCACCCCACTTGGGAGACTGAAACACCATGGCACTCATCAGCATGCGCCAGATGCTGGACCACGCCGCCGAGTTCGGCTACGGCGTCCCGGCCTTCAACGTCAACAACCTGGAACAGATGCGCGCCATCATGGAAGCGGCCGACAAGACCGATTCCCCGGTGATCGTCCAGGCCTCCGCCGGTGCCCGCAAATACGCCGGTGCGCCCTTCCTGCGCCATCTGATCCTGGCTGCCATCGAAGAATTCCCCCACATCCCGGTGTGCATGCACCAGGACCACGGCACCAGCCCCGACGTGTGCCAGCGCTCCATCCAGCTGGGCTTCAGCTCGGTGATGATGGACGGCTCCCTGCGTGAAGACGGCAAGACCCCGGCCGACTACGAGTACAACGTCCGCGTGACCCAGCAGACCGTGGCATTCGCCCACGCCTGCGGCGTCTCCGTGGAAGGCGAGCTGGGCTGCCTGGGCAGCCTGGAGACCGGCCAGGCTGGCGAAGAAGACGGCGTCGGCGCCGAGGGCATCCTCGACCACAGCCAGATGCTGACCGACCCGGAAGAGGCCGCCGACTTCGTCAAGAAGACCCAGGTGGACGCCCTGGCCATCGCCATCGGCACCAGCCACGGCGCCTACAAGTTCACCAAGCCGCCGACCGGTGACATCCTCGCCATCGACCGCATCAAGGAAATCCACAAGCGCATCCCCAACACCCACCTGGTGATGCACGGCTCCTCCTCGGTGCCCCAGGACTGGCTGGCGATCATCAACGAATTCGGCGGCGACATTAAGGAAACCTACGGTGTTCCGGTCGAAGAGATCGTCGAAGGCATCAAGCACGGCGTGCGCAAGGTGAACATCGACACCGACCTGCGCCTGGCCTCCACCGGCGCCATCCGCCGCTACATGAGCCAGCACCCGAGCGAGTTCGACCCGCGCAAATTCTTCAGCGAAACCGTGAAGGCCATGCGCGACATCTGCATCGCCCGTTACGAAGCCTTCGGCACCGCCGGCAATGCCTCCAAGATCAAGCCGATCTCCCTGGAAGGCATGTTTCAGCGCTATGCCAAGGGTGAGCTGGACGCCAAGGTCAACTGATCTGGCGTCGGAGCATTGAGAAAGCCCCGCTTCGGCGGGGCTTTTTCATGGGCGCTCGTCGGGCTGGGCTCAGTTCGCGGCAGTCAGCGCCCGGTGCTCGGTCTTCAGGTTGTAGAAGGTCGCGCTGCCGGCCTCGCTACCGTTCCCGACGTTGTCCTGGGCGTAGACGCCGGCCTTGAAGTAGAGCGGCTTGGGCGCCCAGGTGCCGTCGAGCTGCTGGCTGAACTGGGTGCCGTTCACCAGGATGCTCAGACGGCCCTGGGGCGACAGGTTGATCACGTAGGTGAAGCGCTGGCCCAGCTTCACGCCGCTGAGCAGGGTGCTCACCGCGCCGTCGGGGTCCGCCGGGGTGTTGCGGATCTTGGCGACGATGTTCCCGGTGCCGGTCTTGGTCTTGTACTGGTACTCCAGTTTCAGCAGCGGGCTGGTGCTGCCGTAGGAGTGGATCTGGCCGATCACGATCTTGCCGGTTGAGGGCACCTGGTCCACTGCCAGGTTCGCGCTCATGTAGTTGTCCGCCGCGCTGTAGTTCCAGTTGCGCAGGCGGCCGTCGGCGAAGGTCTCGCGCAGCTCGCTGCGGGGGTAGATGGCGTTGGCGGTGGTGCTGCCGTTCACTGGCGTCCAGAAGAACAGCGTGCCGTTGCTGGCCTTGAAGTAGTTGTCCTGGTAACCGCCGACCAGGGCGGGGGTATCGATGGTGACAGAGGGAGCGCCGACTGGGATGGTCAGGTTCCAGGTTCCAAGGTCGATCATGACTGAGTTCTCGAAGAGAACTTTCAGTGGGGTGCAACTCATCCACGAGCGTGTAATCACTTGCGGACATCTCCAAAAACGATCTGCGTTGTCATCGCTGCGCTTTTAGAGACGCCCTTACACTGGCAATCCGGCCAACTGCACACGAACCAAAAGTAGGGCGGTTAAGTGCGGCCTGAGCCGCTGTTCGTACCGTGTGTCCCGAGAGGGGTCACCTGGCGGATGGCTTTATACGGCGTGCAAAACCGCCCGTGAATCACTGATCGTCAAATTCATGCCGCCATAAAAATGGCGAAGCCAGTGTTTGACATCGCAATGCCATCGCGAAAAGTAACCAGCCGGTACATCGCCTTTTCAGGGAAGCCGCGTGCCGTGCGGAGGCGCTCCGGCGCGGCTGTCAAATAGCCGTAAGCGAGGCGGTTGGAAGGGGCCTGAATTGCCCCGACGAACGGCGATGCTGGCGCTGTGATGGTCATGACAAATCCCGGCACCTGCTGCCGCGCCCGGTACAATGGGCGCCCTTCCACGAACCCCCTCTCGACCATGGATCCGCTGCGCTATCTGAAGGCCTATCCCACCCATCTGCAGGAGCAGGTGCGGCAGATGATCGACCAGGGCCGCCTGGGCGAATACCTGGCCCGCCGCTACCCCGACCGTCACGACGTGCAGAGTGACCGTGCGCTCTACGGCTACACCAATGCCTTGCGCCAGGAGCACATGCGCAGTGCGCCGGCCATCGACAAGGTGGTCTACGACAACAAGCTGGACGTGGTGCAGAAGGCGCTCGGCCTGCACACTGCCGTGTCCCGCGTGCAGGGTGGGCGACTGAAGGCGAAGAAGGAGATCCGCGTCGCCTCGCTGTTCAAGGAGGCCGCGCCGGAGTTCCTGAGGATGATCGTGGTGCACGAGCTGGCGCACCTGCGCGAGCGGGACCACAACAAGGCCTTCTACCAGCTCTGCGAGCACATGCTGCCGGGGTATCACCAACTTGAGTTCGACCTGCGCCTGTACCTGACCTGGCGCGACCTCGGGGAGAAGGGCTGAGGAGCCATGCCCGCCCCAGCTGTGGAGGGCTGCAGGATGCGCAGTCCTGAGGCGGGCATGACGAGCGGACTATAGCCATTGCACCAGGGCGCCGGTTGTAGGGGCTTTCTGAGAGAGGCTGACGCAACTGCCTGACGAGGGCGTAAAGCCTGCTAGGCTCTGACGCTGTCCCTCTGCGAGATTCCCTTAGGCATGAAGCGCACGTCCTGGTTGCCCGGTCTGGTGTTGTCGTGCCTGCTGTTCTGCCCCCTGGCCCAAGCCCGGGAATGGTTGGCCGTCGGCACCGATTTCCCGCAACTGTACGAACAGGATGGCCAGGGCCGTTTCATCGGCCTGGGCGCCGATCTGCTGCGCGTGGTGCTGGGCGAGATGGGCGACAGCGTGCGCTTCGAGCTGTATCCCTGGGCCCGCGCCCAGCTCATGGTCGCCGAAGGCCGCGCTGACATCCTCGTCGGCCCCTACCGCACCCCCGAGCGGGAAATGCGCATGCTCTTCACCCGCCACGCCTTCTACCGCGACCGCCTGGTGTTCTATGCCCGCAGCGACCAGCCCCTCGAATGGGGCGGTGACTACGCACGGCTGCAGGGGCAGCGGGTCGCTGCCATCCGTGGCTGGGTCTACGGCGACCGCTTCGACCATGCCCGTGCCCACCTCGACCTGCGCAGCGTCGAGGGTGTGGGCAATGCCCTGCTGATGCTGCAGCACGGGCGCATCGACCTGCTGGCCACCAACGAGCGCAACTCCCGCCCCTGGATCGAAGCCCTGCCGGCCGGCAGCCTGGTCCAGCTGCAGCCGGCCATCGACAGCAAGGATGGCTACTTCGCCTTCCCCCGGCGCGAGCCTTACGAGGCGCTCAAGGTCCGTTTCGACGAGACCTTCCAGCGCCTGCTGGAAGACGGCCGCTTCGCCCGCATGGCGGCCGAGGCCGGCGTCCAGGTACCTGAATAACGTGCGTCGCCCCACTGTGTGGGCCTCCGGCGGCTGGCTAGAATGGCAAAGGGCCACGTGAGGAACATCGGTGAGTACTGAAGAGTCGGGTTATTCGATCTACCGCAAGCTGGTTTCCCAGCTGATGAACGGCGAGGAACAGCTGCCCAGCCTGCCCATGATCACTATGGAGATCCGCCGCGCCCTGGCCGATCCCAACGCCACCACCGGCTCCCTGGCCCGGGTCATCAGCAAGGACCCGGCGCTGAGCGCCACCCTGGTCAAGCACGCCTCCAGCGCCCGCCTGCGCGGCACACCGCCGCCCAGGAGCCTGGAGGAGGTCATCCGCCAGCTGGGCATGCTGGAGGTGGACCGCATCACCATGGTCCACAGCATCAAGAGCCTGTTCCCGCTGCACAGCCCGGCGCACAAGAAACTGTTTCTCGACACCTGGCACCGCCTGGCCCGTCGTGCGGCCATCAGTGCCGTGCTGGGGCGCCTGCTCGGTCATGTTTCCGGTGAGCATGTGCTGTTGGCGACTATCCTCAGTGAGGTGGGCGCCATGGCCATCCTTTCCGCGTTCAAGGCGGCTGACCAGGTGCCCGCCACCGAGCTCTACAACCGCCTGTGCCGGGAGTACGGCAAGTCGCTGGGGGTGGTGGTGCTGAAGAAGTGGGCGGTGGACCAGAGCTACATCGAGGTGGTGCGTGGTGCTGGACTATGGGGCGAATCCCCGGGGCCCGGCATCGGCCTGGTGGACCTGGTCAACCTCGGCCTGTACCACGCAATCCGTGAAAACGGGCCCACTGCCCAATTGCCGCCTATCGTGGAGTTGGCGGCCTACCGCAAGCTGCTGCCACCGCAGAACGCGTTGGACCCCAGCGGCAACGGCCTGGCCCTGGTGGCCAGCCAGCGGGTAGAGATCCAGCGGATGGAGTCGCTGCTGCATTGAGTCACGGCATGCCGCCAGGCATGCCCGGCGCCGCGTAAGGAGCAGTCGCGGGGCTTGATGGCCGGAGCGCCTCTTGCATGACCACGGCCAGGGGCCGACCGGATTCAGAGAGGTCTCGTCATGAACGCACTGTTCAGCCCGGGTGTCCGCCTCCTCGAGGGGTTCAGCTTCGCCCGCAAGTTCCAGATCCTGTTCCTGCTGTTCATCCTGCCCCTGGGCTACGCCCTGTGGATCATCGCCGGCACTTATCAGGAGCGCCTGGCGCTGATCGACGGCGAGCTCAGCGGCTTGCGGGCGATCGTCACCCTCGACGACGCCCTCGACGAAACCATCGCCCAGCGCACCCTGCTGGCGCGCTGGAAGGGCACCGAGGTCGCGGCCAAGGCCACCCTGGAGCAACGTGCCGGGCAACTGGAGGCGATGCTGGACAAGGTCGACGCGCAGCTGAAGGCCGAATCACTGGAAGGGGCCAACCGCGCGCTGTTCGACGAACTGAAGAGCCGCAGCGAAGCCATCCGCCCCCAGGCGCTGGCGAGCGTCGCCCTGCCCGATGCCCTGGACCGCTACCAGGCGGTGCTGCAGAGCCTGCAGTCCCTGCGCGAACAGGTGGCCACCAGCACCGGGCTGATCCTCGACCCGGTGATGGACACCTACCTGATGATGGAGCAGGTCACCTATGTGCAGCCGCGCACCCGCGAGCTGCTCGGCAACTTCGTCGCCAGCGCCCATGGCGCGGTGGTCTCCCGGCATTTCACATTGCAGAGCCGGGTTGGCGTGCGTGACCTGCGCCGCGCCCTCGACGACTCCGTCCGCCAGTTGCGCAAGGCCCGTGAAGCCATTGCCGGGAAGGGCCTGCCCAACACCGAACTCGACGGACCGTTCGGCCAGGCCGAAGAGGCCCTGTCGGGTTATCTTGCCGCCGTCGACAAGGGCATGTTCGACGCCAACCCCTTCACCCTCGAAGTGGCCGATTTCATCAGCCAGGCCGAGCAGGCCGAGCGCCAGCTCACGGCCCTGCAGGTGGCACTGGACGAGCGGCTGCGTCTGCGCCTTGGCGTGTTCCGTGGCGAGGCCCTGGCCAGCATGGCCCAGGTGATCGGTGGCTTTGCCGTACTGACCCTGCTGGCGCTGTACATGCTGCTGTGCCTCAACGCGGCGATCCGGCGGGGCACGGCGGCCATCACCGAGGCCGCCGAGGGCCTGCGTGCGGGGGACCTGCGGGTCAGCGCCGCCGTGCATGGGCGGGACGACCTGGCGCAGATCGCCGAGGCCCTCAACGCCGCGCTGGTTCAGTTGCGCAATTCCCTGGATGGGGTGAACCGCGAGAGCCAGCAACTGGGCGGCACCGTGCGCCAGTTGAACGACCAGGCCGAGGAAACCCTCGTCTCGGTGGAGCAGCAGCAGGGCCAGGTCAGCCAGATCGCCGCCGCCGCCCATCAACTGGCCGCCACGGCCCAGACGGTGGCGGAAAGCTGCGAAGGCGCCGCCGCCGACGCCCAGCAGACCCGGCAGATCGCCGTGCAGAGCAACCAGCGCAGCGCCCGCACCGGGGCCAGCATGCGTGAACTCAGCAGCCGCCTCGGCGAGACGGTCACGGCGTTGCAGCAACTGCGCGACCAGACCCAGCAGATCAACCGTGTGGTGGACGTGATCAAGGGCATCGCCGAGCAGACCAACCTGCTGGCCCTCAACGCCGCCATCGAAGCCGCCCGCGCCGGCGAACAGGGCCGGGGCTTCGCCGTGGTGGCCGACGAGGTGCGCAGCCTGTCCCAGCGCACCCAGGACTCCACCCAGGAGATCGGCGACACCGTCTCCAGCCTGCAAGGCGTGGTCAGCCAGGCCGTGGCGCTGATGGAGGCCGCCTACCGCCAGGCCGAGGGCGACGTCGGCAGTGTGCTGAGCATGGGCGACGACCTGTCGGGGATCGCCGACGCCGTGCAGCGGGTCAGTGACCGCCTGGCGCAGATTGCCACCGCCGCCGAACAGCAGGCCGCCACCGCCGACGAGGTCAGCGGCAACATCCAGCAGGTGGACCAGGCCGCCGCGCTGCTGCTGGGCGGGGCACGCTCGGTGCAGAGCGTGGCCGAGCAGTTGCGCCTGGGCAGCCAGGCCCTGCACGACAACACCTCGCGCTTCCGCCTGGGGTGAGCCACTAGCCGCGCCAGAACGGCTTGAGCCCTTCCTCCAGCGCCTGGGCGCGGGTCAGGCCGATGTCCTTCAGCGCGTGCTCGTCCAGCTCCAGCAGCGCCTTGCGGGTCGACAGGCGCAGCCAGAAGCGCTGCCAGGGGCTGCCGGACAGCCGCACCGACGTGGCGGCGCGTTCGCCGGCCTGTATCAGTTCCTGTGGGTGAA
Source organism: Metapseudomonas otitidis (assembly GCF_011397855.1). Taxonomy (NCBI): domain Bacteria; kingdom Pseudomonadati; phylum Pseudomonadota; class Gammaproteobacteria; order Pseudomonadales; family Pseudomonadaceae; genus Metapseudomonas; species Metapseudomonas otitidis. Next base: position 441,116 of record NZ_AP022642.1, read on the forward strand.
GGGTCAGCCGTACATCGCTCAAGCCGCTCATCTCCGGACTCCTGGTGTTTTCTGGGGGCGGAGCCATTGTCCGGTGGCAGGTCGTGTTCGATACAGATTCAAGGCTGTGGAATTTTCTTCATACAGATTGCCGGCTTCGGCATCTGAATCCACAATCGACGGCGAATCTGTATGGTCGGCGGCTACACGTAAGTCGCCAGGGAGAACAGCATGACGCTCTACAGCCAGCTCGCCGAAACCCTGGGCGAGCGCATCGAGCAGGGCTACTACCGCCCTGGCGACCGCTTGCCCTCGGTGCGCGCCCTGAGCCAGGAGCACGGCGTCAGCCTCAGTACCGTGCAGCAGGCCTACCGGGTGCTGGAGGACCAGGGCCTGGCGGAGCCCCGGCCCAAGTCCGGCTACTTCGTTTCCCTGCGCCGGCAGATGCCCGAGTTGCCCGCCGTGGCGCGGGCCGCCCAGCGGCCGGTGGAGGTGTCGCAGTGGAGCGACCTGCTGGAGCTGGTGCGCCGTGGCGCGCGGGACGGCCTGGTGCAACTGGGGCGCGGCATGCCCGACATCACCAGCCCCACCCTGCGCCCGCTGCTGCGCAACCTGGCCCAGGCGGCCCGGCGCAGTGACCTCGGCGGCCTGTACTACGACAGCCTGCAGGGCTCCCAGGCGCTGCGCGAACAGGTCGCGCGGCTGCTGCTGGACAGCGGCAGCCGCATCCCCGCCAGCGACCTGATCATCACCACCGGCTGCCACGAGGCGCTCTCCACGGCCATCCGCACCGTGTGCCAGCCCGGCGACATCGTCGCGGTGGACTCGCCCAGCTTCCACGGCGCCATGCAGGCCTTGAAGGGCTTCGGCATGAAGGCCCTGGAACTGCCCACCGACCCGCTCAACGGCATCAGCCTGGAGGCGCTGGAGATGGCCCTGGAGCAGTGGCCGATCAAGCTCATCCAGCTCACCCCCAGCTGCAACAACCCGCTGGGCTACATCATGCCCGAGGCCCGCAAGCGCGCCCTGCTGGAGCTGGCCCAGCGCTACGACGTGGCGATCCTCGAGGACGACGTCTACGGCGATCTGGCCTACCGCTACCCGCGTCCGCGCACCATCAAGTCCTTCGACGAGGACGGCCGCGTGCTGCTCTGCAGCTCCTTCTCCAAGACCGTCGCGCCGGGCCTGCGCATGGGCTGGATCGCACCCGGGCGCTACTTCGACCGCCTGCTGCACATGAAGTACATCTCCTCCGGCGCCACCGCCACCCAGCCGCAGCTGGCACTGGCCGAGTTCATCGCCAGTGGCGCCTACGAGCCCCACGTACGGCGCATGCGTGCCCAGTACCAGCAGGGCCGGGACCAGATGATCGACTGGGTGATGAGGTACTTCCCCGCAGGCACCCGCGTCAGCCGCCCCCAGGGCGGCTTCATGCTGTGGGTGGAACTGGCGGCCGGCTTCGACACCCTGCGCCTCAACCGCGAGTTGCTGCAGGACGGGGTGCAGATCGCCCCCGGCAGCCTCTTCTCCGCCTCCGGCAAGTACCGCAACTGCCTGCGCATGAACTACGCCCCCCGCCCCAGCGCCGCCCAGGAAGCGGCCGTACGCAAGGTGGGCGAGCGGGTGAAGGTGTTGATGGGCGAGATGGAGGCCCGGCAGGACGGTGTAGAGGCTTAGGGCCCATGTAGGGGCGACTTCAGTCGCCCAGCAGCCCGCCGGGCTGCCTGCACCTCAAACCCACACCGCGTCCCAATGCGAATACAGGCGAACGCTCCTGACCAGGCCGGCCCGCAACGGGTTGGCCACGATGTAGCGTGCGACCCTCTGCCGCTCCTCTTCTCTTCGCAACGCATGGTCATGGAAGCCTCGCTGCCAAATTGTCTGCCTGGTGCCGAGCCATTCACCCACCCGCTTCGATGAACGCCCTTTCAGCAACTTGATGACCTGGGAGAGGGTCAGGGGGCCGTGCAGACGGAACAGCCAGTGCAGGTGATCGGGCATCACTACCCAGGCCAGTGATTCCAGCAGGTGCTGCTCCTGAAGACGGCGCATTTCGCTGACCAGCAGGCGTGCGCAGGTCAGGTCTTCGAGGAGCGGGCGTCGCCCTTCGGTGGTGGTGGTGACGTGATAGAGCCGGCCGCCGGTGGAGATGCGACCGATGCGCAGGTCGTCCCGAGACATGCCCCTGTCCTTCTTGCGTGACAGGGCAATGTATCGGGGATGCGCTGACGGATGGGGCGCTTAGTGGAGTGGGAGAGAGCTGTATCGCCTGGGAGATTGGGGGCCATTGCATGGCCCCTGGGCGAATGAATTCGCCCCTACAGATGGGGAGATTCCGTGCGGGTCACATCGACGGTGCGGGTGGTGAACCCCTCTCCCCACCCGCCAGATGCCCCGCCAATGTCCGTAGTGCGCCTAGCTGGCGGCAGATCAGGGCCAGTTCGGTCTGCACCAGGCGTACGCGCTCGTCCATGTCGTCCGGCAGCTGCTCCAGCGTCTTGGCCAGGGCCTCTTCGCTGTCGCTGTGGATGGCCACCGGCTGGCGCTGGGCCATGGCGGCGGCGATGGCTTCCAGGGTGGCGGCGATGCGTTCGCCGGCCTCGGCCAGGGTAGGCTCCAGCACTAGCGGCTCGGCACTGCGGTGGGCGCCCAGGGCGGAGAGGTAGCTGAGCAGGGTGTGGGACAGCACCAGGAAGCGGAAGCCCATGTCGGCGTCCTTCCGGAAGTGCCCGGGCTCCATGAGCATGTTGGCCAGGGTGGTGGACAGCGCCGCGTCGGCGTTGTGGGCGTTGCGCCGGGCCAGTCGGTAGGCCAGGTCGTCGCGCTTGCCACTGGCGTACTGCTGGAGGATCTGCCGCAGGTAGTGGGCGTTGTAGACCAGGGTGGTGGAGACCACCCGGTGCAGGCCGCGCCCCTGCCAGTCGGGGAGGATGAAGATCACCGCCAGGGCGGCGATCAGGCTGCCCAGCAGGGTGTCCACCAGGCGCGGCACGAACAGGCCGTAGCTGTCGCCGATCTGGTTGAAGCAGAACAGCACCATCAGGGTGATCGCCGCCGTCGCCAGGGTGTAGCGGGTGGCGCGGTTGGTGAAGAAGATCACCCCGGCCACCACGGCGAACATCGATTGCACCAGGGCGCTGGGGAACAGGTCGAACAGCGCCCAGCCCAGGGCCAGGCCGATCACCGTACCGATGATCCGCTGCACCAGCTTGCGCCGCGTGGCGCCGAAGTTGGGCTGGCAGACGAACACCGTGGTCAGCAGGATCCAGTAGCCCTGGCTCGGGTGGATCAGGTGCAGCACGCCGTAGCCGGCGGACAGGGCGATGGCCATGCGCAGGGCATGGCGGAACACCACCGAGGTGGGGGTGAAGTTCTGCTTCAGGCGCTCCCAGACGTCCTTCAGCCCCTTGGGCGAGCGGTCCAGCAGGCTGCTGTCCTGCGCGTCAGCGAGGGCGTCGGGGTTGCTGGCGTCGGTCAGCAGCCGGTCCAGGGTGGAGAGGTTGCTGGCCAGGGCGTTGAGCGAGCGCAGCAGGCCGCGCCAGGCCGGGTTGCTCTGGATGCGCAGGTGCTCCAGGGAGCGGTGCAGGTCCTGCAGGGCCTGGGTGCCGTCGTGGTACTCGAACGGCTGGCGCATCTGGATGGCCTGGCCCAGGGCCTGGCAGGCGCCGCCCTGCTGGCGCAGCAGGCGCTGGCAGCGGAACAGCACGTCGCTGTGGAAGAAGGCTTCGGCCAGCTGGTTGTAGGGGTAGTGGGAGGAACTGGCGCGCTCGTGGATGTCCTGGGCCAGGAAGTACAGCTTCAGGTAGCGGCTGACCTTGGGCCGCGGCCGGGCGTTGCCGACCCGGTGCAGGATGATTTCCTTGGCGGCGTTGAGTGCGCTCACCACCTTGCCGTTCTGCTGGGCCAGCTCCAGGCGCTTGGCCTCCACGTCCAGCTCCCGCAGGGGTTCGAACAGGCTGGACTTGAGCTTGAGGTACTGCCCCAGCTCGCGGTACAGCCGCGCCAGGCTCTGCTGCACCGGCTGGTGGGTGAACAGCGCCTGCCAAAGCACCGAGAGCAGGCCGTACCAGGCGGCGCCGCTCACCAGCAGTGCCGGCTCGCGCCAGAGGTCGTCGGCCACGCCGTTGCGCTGGTCGACGCCGATCATGCTGTAGATCGACAGGATCAGCGTCGCCGAGGCGATGGTGGCGTAGCGCTCGCCGAGGGCGCCGAGCATGGTCAGGCCGAAGCTGGCCAGGGCCAGGGCGGCGACGAACAGCCAGGGATAGGGGAACAGCAGCTCCACCGACAGGGAGGCGATGCTGAAGCAGCCCAGGGTCACCAGCAGCGCCTGGATACGTCCTTGCCAGCTGTCGTCAGTTTCCGCCAGGGCGCTGGCGATGATGCCGAGGAACAGCGGGATGAGGGCGTCCATCCGGTCCAGGGACCAGCACAGCGCCATGCTGCCGGTCAGCGCGATGGACACGCGCAGGCTGTAGCTGAACTTGTCCTGGGCCCAGAGGCGGCGCAGGGAGTGGCTGAACGAGGTAGCGGGCATGGCGGCCTTGTGAGCTGGCTATTCGGGACGGCTGCCGCACGGAACGGCACGCCTGAGGTTACCGCTTGGATGTTTCCCGGGCGAGGCGGGTTACAGCGACGTGCCGCGATTGTGCAGCGGCTGGCGCCGGTGGGCATGCAGGGGGCCGGTGATTGATCGGCGTGCCCGCTTGCGCCGGTCTACCCTGAGAGGGCGGCTCAATGGCGTGCTGCCGTCCCTGCCTGGAAGTGGGACTTTCGGATGACCAAGACCCTTCGCTTGCTGTTCCTGCTCTCGCTGCTGGGTGCGGCCGGCCTGCGCGCGGACCCGCTGCGGCTGGTCGGCGACGTCTGGCCGCCCTTTACCGATGCGCGCATGCCGGGCAATGGCGTGGCCGTGCAACTGGTGGAGACCGCGCTGCAACGTGCCGGCTACGCCACTAAGTACGTGGAGGTGCCTTGGGCCCGGGTGCTGCGGGGCTTGCAGACCGGTGACTACGACGTGGTGGTGAGTGCCTGGTACGAGGATGCCCGAGCCGTCTACGGCCTCTATTCCGACCCCTACCTAGTCAACCGCATCCGCTTCGTGCAGCGACGCGGCAGCGGCCTGCGCTACACGAACCTGGACGACCTGCTGCCCTACAGCCTGGCGGTGGTGCGCGGCTACGCCTATTCGCCGGCCTTCGACCAGGACACCCGCCTGAAACGGGTGCCGGTGGTGGGCTTCGAGATGGGCGCACGGATGGTGGCGGCGGGGCGGGTGAACCTGACCCTGGAGGACGAGCTGGTGGCCCGCTATCACTTCGGCCGCGAGCTCAAGGGCATCCGCAATGAGCTGGAGTTCCTGCCGCAGCCCCTGTCGGAGAACAACCTGGCGATCCTCGTGCGGCGCAGCCTGCCCCAGCACCGTGAGGTGGTGGAGCGCTTCAACCGGGCCTTGCAAGGGATGCGCGAGGACGGCACCTACCAGCGCATTCTTGAAGGGCAGGGGCTCTGAGCGCCTGGTGCAGCAAGGGCGTGAAGGGAGTCAGAGCAGGGTGCGCCCGCGCCCCTGGCTCTTGGCTTCGTAGAGGCGCTGGTCGGCCTTTTGCAGCAGCGCTTCCAGCTCCTCCGGCTCGCCGTGGTAGACCCCGGCGCTGAACGACAGCGGCGGTGCCTCGTTGGCATAGCGCAGCCGTGCGCAGTTGCGCCGCAGCTGGTCCAGCGTGGCCTGCACGGTGACCCCGTCGGCGTCGCTGAGCAGGGCGAACTCCTCGCCACCCAGGCGGCCCAGCACGGCATCGGGGAAGCTGTGGCGGAACACCTTGGCGAACATCACCAGGGCGGTGTCGCCGCTGGCGTGGCCGTAGTCGTCGTTGATGCGCTTGAAGAAGTCCAGGTCGATCATCGCGACGCTGATGGGTTGGCTGTTGCGCCGGGCCTGCTGCAGGCGCTCGGCGCACTGTTCGTAGAACGCACGGCGGTTGAATAGCTCGGTGAGCGAGTCGTACAGCGCGGCCTGGCGCAGGGCCTTGAGCATGTCCCGGCGCTCCAGGCTGAACATCACCCGGCAGTTCAGCTCCTCGGTGCAGAAGGGCTTGCGCAGGAAGTCGTCGGCGCCGTGCTTGATGAACATGGCGCTGAGCGAGCCCTTGGTGTCGGCCGAAAGGCCCAGGATTATCAGCTCGTTGCGGCGCATTTTCTGGCGCAGGGTCTTCACCAGTTCGAAGCCGCTGATGCCAGGCATGCCGTGGTCCACCAGCAGCAGGTCGATGTCGGTCTGCTCCTGGAGGATGCGCAGGGCTTCGTCGCCGTCGCAGGCCTCGATCACCTGGTACTGGTGCGGTGTCAGCACCCGGCGGACGAACTTGCGGGTGGCGTCGGAATCCTCGGCCACGAGGATCTTCACGCCACGGTTGCGCTCCAGGCGGTGCAGCAGGCGGAAGGCGTACTCGTAGGAGTGCTGGCTCTCCTTGAGCACGTAGTCCACCACGCCCTTGAGCAGCAGGCTGTCGCGGCGCTGCTCATCGTAGGAGCCGGTGAGGACGATGCAGGGCACGGCGTGGCGCAACACCAGGTCGACCACCTCGCCATCCGGCGCGTCGGGCAGGTTGAGGTCGACGATGGCGCCGAAGAACAGCGCGGCCGAGGTTTCCAGCAGCAGCTCGGCCTCGGCCATGCTGGCGCAGAACAGCGGCTGCAGGTCCGGCTCCTGGCGGAACAGGTGCTCCAGGATCTTCAGGACCAGCGGACTGTCTTCGATGACCAGAATGTTGCGCACTACTTGCTCCATTGCCTCGACGACGGGCACGTTGTCGCCAGCGCTGTGTTTCGATCGATCCGTTCCGGGGTGTCGCTAGAGGAGGCGCACCTTGAAGGCACGCCCCTTGATACGGCCTTCCGCAAGACGCTGGAGCGCCTGGCGGGCGATGCTCCTGTCCACGGCCACGAAGGCCTGGAAGTCGAAGATGGCTATCTTGCCCACCTGCGTACCGGGAATTCCAGCCTCGCCGGTGAGTGCCCCGAGGATGTCCCCGGGGCGAACCTTGTCCTTGCGCCCTCCACTGATACACAGCGTAGCCATAGGCGGCAGAAGCGGCTCGCGATTCTTCACCACCCGTTCATCCAGGCGCTGCCAGTTCAGCGGCGCCTGTTGCAGGGCCTCGATGGCCGAGGCGCGGCTGGCCTCGGCCGGGGCCACCAGGCTCAGGGCCAGGCCCTTTTCCCCGGCCCGGCCGCTGCGGCCGACGCGGTGGATGTGCACCTCGGCATCGCGGGACAGCTCGACGTTGATCACCGCTTCCAGCCCGGCGATGTCCAGGCCACGGGCGGCGACGTCGGTGGCCACCAGCACGCAGAGGCTGCGGTTGGCGAACAGGGTGAGCACCTGGTCGCGGTCGCGCTGCTCCATTTCGCCGTGCAGGCTTTGTGCCGAAATGCGCAGGGACTGCAGGTGTTCCACCAGCTCCTGGCACTGCTGGCGGGTCTGGCAGAAGGCGATGCAGGACTGCGGGCGCACGTGCATGAGCAGGTGGGCCACGGCCTCGAAGCGCTGGCGCGGGTCGATCTCGAAGAAGCGTTGCTCGATCTGCTGGTCGTCGTGCCGCGACTCCACCTCGACCCGCTGCGGATCACGCAGGAAGCGCGAGGCCAGGCGGCCGATGCCGTCGGGGTAGGTGGCGGAGAACAGCAGGGTCTGGCGCTTGGCCGGGGTCATGCTGACGACTTCCTCGATGGCCTCGATGAAGCCCATGTCGAGCATGCGGTCGGCCTCGTCCAGCACCAGGGTGCGCAGGCCATCGAGCACCAGGCTGCCCCGGCGCAGGTGCTCAAGCACACGGCCCGGGGTGCCGACGACGATGTGTGCGCCGTGCTCCAGGGAGCCGATCTGCGGCCCCAGCGGCATGCCGCCGCACAGGGTGAGGATCTTGATGTTGTCGGCCGCGCGGGCCAGCCGGCGCAGTTCCTTGGCCACCTGGTCGGCCAGCTCGCGGGTGGGGCACAGCACCAGGGCTTGGCAGCCGAAGAAGCGCGGGTTGAGCCCTTCCAGCAGGCCGATGCCGAAGGCGGCGGTCTTGCCGCTGCCGGTCTTGGCCTGGGCGATGAGGTCGCGGCCCTGGAGGATCACGGGCAGGCCGAGGGCCTGGATGGGCGTGGTCTCCCGGTAGCCGAGGGCCTCGAGGTTGGCCTGCATGGCGGCGGACAGGGGAAGGCTGCTGAAGGGTAGGGTGCTCACGGAGGGGGCCTGGTGGGTCATCTGGGCGCGCAGTTTAGCAGGATGAAGAGTCATCACCGCCGGCCGATGGCGACCGGCGGCGGGGTTTCAGTGGCCGCCATCGTCCACCGGGCGGACTGCGCGGCCACTGTCGGCGGGCAACTGCAGGAAGATCGCCGCCGCCATCAGGGTCAGCACGCCGACGCACAGGTAGGTGGCCTGGAAGGCCTCCAGCACGCTCTGGGCGTCGGGCTTGCCGAAGCCGCCGAGCAACGCGGCGGCCACGGCGACGCCGAGGCTCATGGACAGCTGCATCACCACCGAGAGCAGGCTGTTGCCGCTGCTGGCCTGCTGGTCGTCGAGGTCCAGCAGGGTCACGGTGTTCATGGCGGTGAACTGCATCGAGTTGACCGCGCCGAGGGCGGCGAGCTGGGCCAGCAGCACCGTGTAGGGCGTGCCGGCGTCCACCAGGGCCAGGCTGGCGATCAGGCCGCCGAGCAGGGCGGTGTTGCCCAGCAGCAGGCGGCGGTAGCCGAGGCGATCCAGCAGTGGCTTGGCCAGGGGTTTGGCGAGCATGGCCGAGAGCGCCAGGGGGATCAGCGTCATGCCCGCCTGGGCTGGGCTGAAGCCCAGCGCCACCTGCAGCAGCAGCGGGGTTAGGAAGGGCAGGGCGCCGCTGCCCAGGCGCGAGAACAGGTTGCCGAGGATGCCGGCGGCGAAGGTGCGGGTGCGGAACAGGGAGGGCGGGAACAGCGGCCGCTCGATCTGCATGGCGTGCAGCCAGTAGGCCGCCAGGCAGGCGATGCCGGCGAACAGCAGGAGCATCACCCGTACGTGGGGCAGGTGCAGTTCGCCCAGACCTTCCAGGGCGATGGTGATCAGCACCATCGCTGTGCCGAACAGCAGGAAACCGCGCAGGTCCAGGCGTACCGGGCCGCTGCTGCGCAGGTCGGGCAGGAAGCGCCCGGCGGCGTAGGCGCCAAGCAGGCCCACCGGCAGGTTGATGAGGAAGATCCAGTGCCAGGTGGCGTATTCCACCAGCCAGCCGCCAAGGGTCGGGCCGATCAGCGGGCCGAGCAGGCCGGGCAGGGTGACGAAGCTCATGATCCGCACCAGCTCGGTGCGCGGGTAGCTGCGCAGCACCATCAGCCGGCCCACGGGCATCATCAGGGCGCCGCCCAGGCCTTGCACCACCCGCGCCACCACCAGTTGGCCGAGGGTGGTGGAGAGGGAGCAGAACAGCGACCCGAGAGTGAACAGCAGCACCGCCCCGAGGAACACCCGGCGGGTGCCGAAGCGGTCCGCCAGCCAGCCGGAGGCGGGAATCAGCAGGGCCACGGTGAGCATGTAGGCGATCACCACCGACTGCATGCGCAGCGGGTCCTCGGCGAGGTCGCGGGCCATGGTGGGCAGGGCGGTGTTGAGGATGGTGCCGTCCAGGGCCTGCATGAAGAAGGCGATGGCCACGAGCCAGGGCAGCAGGCGGGCGGTGCGGGGATCGAGGGGATGGGAGCCGGGCATGGGAATCCTCAAGAGGATGACCCGGGGACTTTAGGCCTGTAGGCGAAGGCTGTCATCCACCGTGGCATGCGGGCTGCTAGGCTCTTTGCGAATTCTCCTCGCGCTTGCTAAGGACTGGCTTCGATGCGGATCTGCTGTGCGCTGCTGCTGTCCTGGCTGGCCCTGGTACCTTGCCAGGCGGCGGAGTGGTTTCCCGTGCCGGTGATCGCTGACGGACAGGCTCGCGATTACGTGCCGCTGGAGCGTGCCAGCCGGCCCTGGCGCGTCTGTACCTTGCTGCCCCATGGCATCGACCGTTACTGGTGGGGTGTGGCCTGGGGGCTATCCGAGGAGGCCCAGCGGCAGGGCGTCCAGTTGGGCATCTATGAGGCCGGCGGCTACCAGTTCCCGGATGTGCAACGCGCGCAGTTGAGCCGGTGTGTCGAGCTCGGTGCCGATGCCTTCATCATCGGGGCCATCGAGGCGCGGGGGTTGTGCGACGAGATCCGGCAGTTGCAGCAACGCGGCACGCCGGTGATCGACCTGGTCAATGGCATCGAGTGCGCAGGGGTGACGGCCCATTCGCGGGTGGATTTCGCCGACATGGCCAGCGTGGCGGTGGCGTACATCCGGGCACGCGCGGGCAGTTCACCGGTCCGCATCGGATGGCTGCCCGGGCCCCGTGATGCCGGGTGGGTGCTGGATGCCGAGCGGGGCGTTCAGCAAGCTATCCAGGGGGCGTCGGTGAGCCTGGCGGAAGGCGGCTACGGCCCGGTTGATCGCACCACCCAGGCGGCGCTGGTGCGCCAGTTGCTGGCGCAGGAGTCTCACCTGGACTACCTGCTGGGCAATGCGGAGGCGGCAGCGTTTGCGGCGAGCCTGGTCAAGGTGTCGCCGTCGCGCTTTCCGACCCAGGTGGTGTCGCTCTATGCCACGGAGCGGGTGCTGGATGAGGTCCGCCAGGGTCAGGTACTGGCGGCCCCCACGGATTCGCCGGTGATCCAGGCGCGAATTTCCATGGACCTGGCCGTGAGGGCACTGGAGCACAGGGAGGCGGCGACGTGGGTGAGTCCGCGCATCCAGATGCTCGACCGGGCGGCTCTGGATCACTTCGACATCAGCCGGCTGATGCCGCCGGAAGGGCATTGGATGATCCGGCAGGAACTGCCGGAGTAGACGCGGGGGCGGCGCGAAACCGCCCCCGCGGAGGGTCAGCTCGCCTTGCGCTGCGGCTCGGTGCGCACAGGGGCATCACCGGCCACGTAGTAGGTGGCGTTGCTGCGCGGCAGCGGTTGGCGGCCGCGGATTTTGTCGGCGATCTTCTCGGCCATCATGATAGTGGTGGCGTTGAGGTTGCCGGTGATGATCTCCGGCATGATCGACGCGTCCACCACCCGCAGGCCTTCCATGCCGTGCACGCGGCCCTGGCCATCCACCACCGCCATGTCGTCGGTGCCCATCTTGCAGGAGCAGGAGGGGTGGAACGCGGTTTCGGCGTGGTTGCGGATGAATTCGTCCAGCTCGGCATCGGTCTGCTTGTCCACGCCTGGGCTCAGCTCGCGCCCGCGATAGGGGTCGAGGGCCGGCTGGGCCATGATCTCGCGGGTGATGCGGATGCCGTCGCGGAACTCCTGCCAGTCCTGCTCGTGGGACATGTAGTTGAACAGGATGCTCGGGTGCTGGCGCGGATCGCGGGACTTCACGTGGATGCGGCCGCGGCTCGGCGAGCGCATGGAACCCATGTGCGCCTGGAAGCCGTGTTCCTGCACGCCCTTGCTGCCGTTGTAGTTAATCGCCACCGGCAGGAAGTGGTACTGGATGTTGGGCCAGGCGAATTCGGAGCGGGTGCGGATGAAGCCACCGGCCTCGAACTGGTTGCTGGCGCCCAGGCCCTTGCCGAGGAACAGCCATTGGGCACCGATGGCCGGCTGGTTCCACCACTTGGTGGCCGGGTAGATGGAGACCGGCTCCTTGCAGGCGTACTGCAGGTACAGCTCGAGGTGGTCCTGTAGGTTGGCACCGACGCCGGGCAGGTCATGCACCACCGGGATGTCGAGGCCGCGCAGCAGATCGCTGGGGCCGACGCCGGAGCGTTGCAGCAGTTGCGGCGAGGCGATGGCGCCGCTGCAGACGATCACTTCACGGCGGGCGTGGGCGGTGATGCGCTGGTCGCTGTCGCCCTTGAGGTAGTCGACGCCGATGGCACGCTTGCCGCTGAACAGCACGCGGTCGGTCAGGGCGTGGGTGACGATGGTCAGGTTAGGGCGGTTGCGCGCCTGGTCCAGGTAGCCACGGCCGGTGGCGGCACGGCGGCCTTCCGGGGTGACGGTGCGGTCCATGGGGCCGAAACCTTCCTGCTGGTAGCCGTTGAGGTCATCGGTACGCGGGTAGCCGGCCTGCACGCCGGCCTCGACCATGGCGTGGAACAGCGGGTTGTTGCCGTTCTTCGGCGTGGTGACGCTCACCGGGCCGTCGCCGCCGTGGTAGTCGTTGGGGCCGATGTCGCGGGTCTCGGCCTTGCGGAAGTAGGGCAGGCAGTCGAGGTAGGTCCAGTCTTCCAGGCCCGGGGCCTTGGCCCAGCTGTCGAAGTCCAGGGCGTTGCCGCGGATGTAGCACATGCCGTTGATCAGCGAGGAACCGCCCAGGCCCTTGCCGCGCCCGCATTCCATGCGGCGGTTGTTCATGTACGGCTCGGGGTCGGTCTCGTAGGCCCAGTTGTAGCGGCGGCCCTGCAGCGGGTAGGCGAGGGCGGCGGGCATCTGGGTGCGGAAGTCGAAGCGGTAATCGGGGCCGCCGGCTTCCAGCAGCAGGACGCTGACGTCGGCGTCTTCGGTCAGGCGGGTGGCCAGTACGTTACCGGCCGAGCCGGCACCGACGATGATGTAGTCGAATTCCATGGGTCATCCTCCGGATGGGCTGCGGGCTACAAGCGCCGGGCCGCACCGTGTGCGGCGCGCGGGCTTGCAGCCGAGTCGCTTGAGGCTTGCGGGGGCTGGGCTCAGAACACCGAGGCGTAGTCGCCGAGCTCCACCTGCACGGACTTGATGCGGGTGTAGTGGGCCAGGGTGGTGATGCCGTTCTCGCGGCCGACGCCGGATTGCTTGTAGCCACCCACCGGCATTTCGGCGGGGGATTCGCCCCAGGTGTTGATCCAGCAGATGCCGGCTTCCAGCTTGTGGATCACGCGGTGGGCACGGGCCAGGTCGCGGGTGACGACGCCGGCGGCCAGGCCGTAGTCGGTGTCGTTGGCGCGGCGGATCACTTCGTCTTCGGTCTCGTAGGTGAGGATGCTCATCACCGGGCCGAAGATCTCCTCGCGGACGATGGTCATGTCGTCGGTGCAGTCGGCGAACACGGTGGCGGCCACATAGGCGCCCTTGGCGAACTCGCCTTCGGTCACGCGCTCACCGCCGATCACCAGGCGTGCGCCTTCCTTGCGGCCGGCCTCGATGTAGCCGAGCACGCTTTCCATGTGGGCGAAGCTGGTCAGCGGGCCGAAGTTGGTGCTGGCCTGCTCCGGGTTGCCCAGGCGGATGCGCTTGACGCGCTCGACCACCTTGGCTTCGAAGGCTGCAGCCAGGGACTTGGGCACGAACACGCGGGTGCCGTTGGTGCAGACCTGGCCGGAGCTGAAGAAGTTGGCCATGACGGCGATGTCGGCGGCGCGGTCGAGGTCGGCGTCGTCGAAGATGATCAGCGGCGACTTGCCGCCCAGTTCCATGGTCACTTCCTTCAGCGAGGAGCTGGAGGCGCTGGCCATGACCTTCTTGCCGGTGGAGGTGCCGCCGGTGAAGGAGATCTTCTCGATCAGCGGGTGCTCGGTCAGCCACTGGCCGACTTCACGACCGCTGCCGGTGAGCACGTTGAACACGCCGTCCGGCACGCCGGCTTCGGTGTAGATCTCGGCCAGCTTGAGGGCGGTCAGCGGGGTGACTTCGCTGGGCTTGAAGATCATGGCGTTGCCGGCGGCCAGGGCCGGGGCGGACTTCCACATGGCGATCTGGATCGGGTAGTTCCAGGCGCCGATGCCGGCGACCACGCCGAGCGGCTCGCGGCGGGTGTAGACGAAGCTGGTCTCGCGCAGGGGGATCTGCTCGCCTTCCAGGGCGGGGATCAGGCCGGCGTAGTACTCGATCACGTCGGCGCCGGTGACGATGTCCACCGCCTGGGTCTCGGCCAGGGGCTTGCCGGTGTCGAGGGTTTCCAGCGCGGCCAGCTCATCGTTGCGCTCGCGGAGGATGTCCACGGCACGACGCAGGATGCGCGAACGCTGCATGGCGGTCATGGCGGCCCAGACCTTCTGGCCCTCGACGGCGCTGGCGACGGCGCGCTCGACGTCGTCCTTGCCGGCACGCTGGACGTTGGCCAGGACTTCGCCATTGGCGGGGTTGATGGTCTCGAAGGTGGCGCCGCTGGTGGCTTCGACGTAGCGACCGCCGATGTAGAGCTTCTGTTCTTCGAATCGGGCCATGGGGATCGTCCTCTCAGGTCTCGTTACGCAAGGCGGGGTGCCTTTGTGCACCCCTTTCTCGTGATTCCAGGACGGCAAAGGGCCGCCCGATCAGGGTGAAAACGAGCCTACTTTATTTTTATTGAACGTTCAAACAACAAAGAATAAGCTGCGCGGCATGGACCGATGTGCGGCAGTTCGCCGCACCCTGTCCAGGCCGCAATGCAGAGGCTTCGCCGGGGTTCATGAGCGGGTCGGGCAGGGCGGCGCGGGTCTGTGGTTGCGCCGACAGGCGCGTGCCTTAACTGCCTTGGAGCTCTGCTGTCCATGAGTACCGCCTCTTCCCACCACGGCCACGGCGTGCAGCCGCGGCTGAATCCCGTGGTGTTCTTCGGATCGACGGCGTCGATCCTGCTGCTCACCCTCGTGCTGATCCTCTTCCCCGAACAGGCCGGCCTCTGGCTCGGCAAGGCCCAGGCCTGGCTGTCCCGCAGCTTCGGCTGGTACTACATGCTGGCGATCGGTGCCTACCTGTTCTTCGTCCTCTACGTGGCCTTCTCCCGCTACGGCAACCTGCGCCTGGGGGCGGACGGCGAGCGTCCGGACTTCAGCTACGGCGCCTGGGCGGGGATGCTGTTCTCCTCGGGCATCGGCATCTCGCTGCTGTACTTCGCGGCGTCCGAGCCGCTGGATCACCTCTACAACCCGCCGGAAGGCGAGCCCGGCACCCAGCACGCCGCACGCCAGGCGCTGCAGCTGACCTTCCTCCACTGGGGCGTGCATGGCTGGGCGATCTATGCGCTGGTGGGCCTGGCCGTCGGCTACTTCGCCTACCGCCACAACCAGCCGCTGGCATTGCGCTCGGCGCTCTACCCGCTGTTCGGTGAACGCCTGATGAAGGGTTCGGTGGGCAATGCGGTGGACTGCTTCGGCATCTTCGTCACCCTGCTGGGCCTGGTGACCAACCTGGGCATCGGCTCGCTGCAGGTCTCCTCCGGCCTGGAGTACCTGTTCGGCTACCCCCACAGCCAGACCGCGCTGCTGGCGGTGATCCTGGTGATGAGCCTGGTGGCGACCCTGGCTGCCGTGTCGGGTATCGAGAAGGGCATTCGCCGCCTGTCCAACCTGAACATCATCCTGTTCAGCGGCCTGCTGCTGTTCGTGCTGCTGGCGGGCAATACCCTGCACCTGCTCAACAGCCTGGTGCAGAACCTGGGCGACTACCTCAACGGCCTGGTGCTGAAGACCTTCGACCTCTACGTCTACACCGGCCAGAGCGGCAAGAGCGAAGCCTGGATGGGCCTGTGGACCCTGTTCTACTGGGCCTGGTGGATCTCCTGGGCGCCCTTCGTCGGCATGTTCATCGCCCGTATCTCCCGTGGCCGTACCGCCCGTGAGCTGGTGTGCGGCGTGATGCTGATCCCGCTGGGCTTCACCCTGGCCTGGCTGTCGGTGTTCGGCAACAGCGCCCTGGACCTGGTGATGCAGCAGAACGCCGTGGAGCTGGGCAAGGCCGCGCTGGAGCAGCCGTCCATGTCCATCTACCTGCTGCTGGAGCACTACCCGATGGCCAAGGTGGTGATCGGCCTGTCCATCTGCGTGGGCTTCGTGCTGTTCCTCACCCCGGCCGACTCCGGCTCGGTGATGCTGGCCAACCTGTCCCGCAAGGGCGGCGAACTGGACGAGGACGCGCCGAACTGGCTGCGCATCTTCTGGTCCGTGGTGATCACCCTGGTGACCATCGGCCTGCTGTTCGCCGGCAACTTCACCGCCATGCAGACAGTGGTGGTGCTGGCGGGGCTGCCGTTCTCGGTGGTGCTGCTGCTGTACATGTTCGCCCTGCTCAAGGCGATGCGCGCCGACCTCGACGGCGAGGCCCTGGAGCGCCGCTCACCGGTGTCGGTGCCCGGCCCGGTCTGATCGGCCCGCAATGCAAAACGCCCTGGGGGAAACCCCGGGGCGTTTTCGTTTCAGGCGAGTAGCGCGTCGACGCGGAAGGTGGAAGCCGGGGTTAGCGGGCGGCCTTGGCCAGTTGCTGGTCCAGGTAGTCGTAGGCGATATGCAGGGACTGTCGCGTATCGACGTCGCCGGAGAGGGCACTGCGCAGCCACAACCCGTCGATCAGCGCGGCCAGGCCACGGGCGGCCGCACGCGCGGTCTGGACGTCCAGCACCCTGCGCAGCTCGCAGCACAGGTTGGAATAGAGGCGGTGGTCGTTGACCCGCTGCAGGCGGCGCAGGGACGGGTGGTGCATGCTGGCGGCCCAGAAGGCCAGCCAGGTCTTCATGGCCGGGCCGTTGACCTGGCTGTCGTCGAAGTTGCCTTCGATGATCGCCCGCAGGTGGGCGCGGGGGCTGCTGTCCACCAGGGCGGCACGGCGCTCGCGCACGGCGGTGCTGAGGGCCTGCATCAGGTGGCGCATGGTGGCCTCGAGCAGGCCGTTCTTGTCCTTGAAGTAGTGGCTGATGATGCCGTTGGAAACACCGGCGAGGCGCGCGATGTAGGCGATGCTGGCGTCGGCCATGCCGACCTTGTCGACGGCCTCGAGGGTGGCATGGATCAGTTGCGAGCGGCGGATCGGCTGCATTCCGACCTTGGGCATCGGGGATTTCCACCATTTTGTGTGGGTATCGGGAAGGCGGAGTCTAGGGCGTAATTAATTGATTGATCAATCAGCGTCGTCGTCGCAGGCGGGAAGGGGCCGAGGTGCCCGGTGATGGGGCGGTTTTGCCCTGCAGGGCATCCAGGCGCTGGGGCAAGGCCCATGAAAAAGCCCCCGACGGCAGGGCCGGCGGGGGCTTGGGCGAGCGTGGCGCGGCTTACTTCAGCCACTCCTCCACGCGCTGCGGGTTCTTGGCGATCCAGGCCTTGGCGGCCTCTTCCGGCTTGGCGCCTTCGCGGATGGCCAGCATCACGGCACCGACTTCCTCGCCGCTCCAGGAGAATTTCTTCAGGAAGGCGGTGGCATCGGCGGCCTTGGCTTCCAGGCCCGGGTTGACCACGGTGTCGACGTGCTCGTCATCGCCGAAGACCTTCTTCGGATCTTCCAGGAAGCGCAGCTTCCACTTGGCGAACATCCAGTGGGGGATCCAGCCGGTCACCACGATGGGCTTCTGGGCTTTCTCGGCGCGGGTCAGGGCGGTGGCCATGGCCGGGCCGGAGCTGGGCATCAGCTTGATGTCCAGGTTGTATTGCTTGATCGCGTCCTCGGTGCGGCGCATCACGCCGGCCCCGGCGTCGATCCCGGTGATCTTGCCGTCGAAATCGGCCTTGTAGGTGTTCAGGTCTTCGATGGATTTGGCCTGGACGTAGTCCGGCACGATGAGGCCGATCTTGGCCCCTTTGTAGTTGGAGCCGAGGACGACCACCTTGTCCTTGAGCTTCTCGTAGTACTCGCCGTGGGTGGCCGGCAGCCAGGCCGAAAGGGTGGCATCCAGGTCGCCCCGGGCCACGCCCTGCCACATGATGGCGGGCTCCACCGGCTTGAGGTCGACGCCGTAGCCGAGCCGTTCCTTGAGGATTTCGCCGGCGACATGGGTGGCAGCGACGCTGTCGTCCCAGCCGTTGACGTAGCCGATCTTCAGGGTGGGTTTGTCAGCGGCATGGGCCGTGCCGAGGCCAAGGGCCAGGGCGGCGATGCCGATGGATTGCAGACACAGGGACTTCAGCTTTCGCATACGTATTGCTCCATCAGGTGGGATTGGCAGCATTGCTACGTTGGAGGCCTGAACCCGTTCTTGGGCGGGCTTGGCGAGTCCGCGCACCGTGGCCGGGCGGCCACGGTGGCGGAAAGGGAAGTCAGAGACCGAGGTGCTTCTTGACGGCGGCGGCGCCGTCCTGGCCGTCGAAGGTGGTGACGCCGGCCAGCCACTTGTCGAGCACGGCGGGGTTGGCTTTGAGCCAGGTGGTGGCGACCTTCATCGGGTCTTCCTTCTTCAGGATGTTCTCCATCAGCTGGCTTTCCATCTCGACGTTGAACTGCAGGTTGTTCAGCAGCTTGCCGACGTTGCCGCAGCGGGCCTCGTAGTCCGGCGGTACCACGGTGTAGACCTTGGCGGCGCCGTAGTCGGGGCCGAACACGTCATCGCCGCCGGAGAGGTAGGTGATGTCGAACTGGGTGTTCATCGGGTGCGGGGCCCAGCCGAGGAAGACCACCGGCTCCTTCTTCTTGATGGCGCGCTGCACCTGGACCAGCATGCCCGCCTCGGAGGACTCGACCATGCGGAAGCTGCCCAGGTCGAACTGGTTGCCCTTGATCATCTTGTCGATCAGCAGGTTGCCGTCGTTACCCGGCTCGATGCCGTAGATCTTGCCGCCCAGCTGGTCCTTGAACTTGGCGATGTCCTGGAAGCTCTTCAGGCCGGCTTCGGCCGCGTAGGTGGGCACGGCCAGGGTGTACTTGGCGCCTTCGAGGTTGGCGGTCGGCAGCACCTTCACGCCGTTGTCCTTGGTGAAGGGCTCGATCACCGCGTCCATCGACGGCGCCCAGTAGCCCAGGAAGACGTCGATCTGCTTGTTCTTCACGCCGGTGAAGGCGATCGGCACCGAGGCCATGATCTTGCGCGGGTTGTAGCCCAGGCCCTCGGTCAGCACCATGGCCACGCCGGTGGTGGCGGAGATGTCCGCCCAGCCGATTTCCGCGAAACGTACCTGCTTGCAGCTTTCCGGCTCACCGGCCCAGGCGCCTTGCATCAGCGCACAGGCCAGCAGGCCGACTCCCGCCATTTTCTTCATGTTCTTCATCAGCAACTCCCCTGGTACTCGTTTATTGGCGTTTCTTAGGAAGGCTTCACCTGGCGCTGCAGCCGTGCCCGGGCGCTGAACCAGCCGAACAGGCTGGCACGACCCTGGACGCGCGGGGTGCCGAAACTCTCGGTGATGCGGTCGAGGATGATCGCCAGCAGCACCACGGCCATGCCGCTCTCGAAGCCCAGGCCGATGTCCAGGCGCTGGATGCTGGCGAGTACGTCGTTGCCCAGGCCGCCGGCGCCGACCATCGAGGCGATGATCACCATCGACAGCGCCATCATGATGGTCTGGTTGACCCCGGCCATGATCGACGGCATCGCGTTGGGAAGCTGCACCTTGTATAGCAGCTGCCAGCTGGTGCAGCCGAAGGATTGGCCGGCCTCGACGATTTCCTTGTTCACCTGGCGGATGCCGAGGCTGGTCAGGCGCACCGCCGGGGGCATGGCGAAGATCACCGTGGCGATGATCCCCGGCACGCGGCCGAGGCCGAAGAGCATGGCGGCGGGAATCAGGTAGACGAACGCCGGCATGGTCTGCATGAAGTCGAGGATCGGCCGGATGATGATGGCCACCCGCTCGCTCTTGGCGGCCCAGATGCCCAGCGGGATGCCCAGCAGCAGGCTGATGAGGGTGGAGGAGAAGGTCAGGCCGAGGGTGACCACGGTCTGCTCCCAGAAGCCGGTGAGCACGATCAGCACCAGCGAGGCGGCGGTGAACAGTGCGAACTTCACGCCGATGCGCCACAGGCCGAGGCCGACGAACACGGCGATCAGCAGCCAGGCCGGCGGCCACATCAGGAAGCGCTCGATCAGCTCGGAGAAGCCGCTGACCACAGCGCCCACGTTCTCGAAGGCGCCGCCGTAGTTTTCCAGCAGGTGCTGGACGACGTCGTTGACCCAGCTACCCAGATCCAGTTTCTCGCTCATCTCACACCCCCTGCAGTCGGCTCAGCAGGCGGCCCTTGCTGATCGCCCCGGCATAGTGGCCCGCCTGGTCGATGACCGGGATGGGGCCTTCGTTGTCCACCAGGCGCTCGATCACCTGGTCCAGTGGCAGGTCCTCGGGCACCGGCACGATCTGCTTGAGCAGGTCCGGTTCGAGGCTGCGGGAGCGGCCGTCCTCCACCAGCAGGGCGATCTTCTCCAGGCTGATGGAGCCGCGGAAGCGGTTGTCCTCGTCGACGATGAAGGCGTAGTGCTTGTCCATGGCCTGCAGCTCGCGGCACACCTGCAGCGCATCGGGCGCCTTGCCGTTGTGCACGTAGAGCGGGACGCTGTCGGCCTTGAGCTGGCCAGCGGTGAGGTAGCGGCTGGTGTCGACGGTATCGAAGAAGTTGCGCACGTAGTCGTTGGCGGGCTTCTCGATCAGCTCCTGCGGGGTGCCGACCTGGACCAGCTTGCCGCCTTCCATGATGCCGATGCGCGAACCGATGCGCATGGCTTCCTCGATGTCGTGGGAGACGAAGATGATGGTGCGGCGGTGGGTCTTCTGCAGCTCCAGCAGCACGTCCTGCATCTCGCGGCGCTTGAGCGGGTCGAGGGCCGAGAAGGCCTCGTCCATGATGATCATCGACGGGTCCACCGCCAGGGCGCGGGCCAGGCCAACGCGCTGCTGCATGCCGCCGGAGAGTTCGTGGGGGTACTTGTGGGCGAAGGGCGCCAGGCCCACCTGCTCCAGCACTTCCATGGCGCGACGCTCGCGCTCCTTCTTGCCCTTGCCGGCCACTTCCAGGCCGAAGGCTGCGTTGTCCAGCACGGTGCGCGAGGGCATCAGGGCGAAGGACTGGAACACCATGCTCATGTCGCGACGACGCAGGTCGATCAGCTGTGCCTTGGGCAGCTTGGCCACGTTCTGGCCGTCGATGAAGACGTCGCCCGCGGTCGGTTCGATCAGACGGTTGATGAGGCGGATCAGGGTGGACTTGCCGGAGCCCGACAGGCCCATGAGGACGAAGATCTCGCCCTCCTCGACGCTGAACGAGACGTCGCTGACGCCGATCACCGCGCCACGTTCAGCGAGAATCCGTTCCTTACTCCAGCCTTGCTTGAGCAGGTCGATGGCTTCTTGTGGCTGTTGGCCGAAAACCTTGTAGAGGTTCTGGACCACGATTTTTCCAGACTGCATGGGATCATTCCCCTTCGGTAGGCATCCTTGTCGGACACGCGTGCTCGCGGGCTCCCATTCAGGGCGCGGCGCCAGGTGCTGTCGACTGTTCTTGCCTGTGTGGGTTTACTGGTTCCAGGGCCTGGCAGGGAGGCTGTGCGACGTCGAACCGACGACCGGGTGCCCACGGATTCAGACAGCCACCCTCACCCCGCAGGGCATGGACGCCTGATCGAATCCTTGAGTTCCTGTCCTTCGTTGCGCTGAGTTGCAAACCGCTTTCCACACCCTCTGGCAGTGCTACGTGACCCGATCCCTGGGTCATTCCACACCTCGACCGGAGGTGCGCGTACATCCGAAATTTCTTGTAGGGCCACGTCCCGTCAGGAGGGCATGGCCGCTTTGTGTTCTTCGGTCCGGGGCGGAGGGCCCCGGTCTGCCGCACCTCCCTGGGAGTGCGACAGCGACGAAATCGGCTGTCTCAACGATATAGCCTCGGCATACCGGCAATTGTCGGTTTACGACCCTGACGTGTTGGGCGACGACATCAGCCAATGGCGGAAAACCTTAACAGAAAGTTTTTGCCCGGCGCGACCGCTGGAACCCGCATGGCGACTGGCCTGCAGCGCTTGAGAGGGCTGCAGGCCAGGGCAGCCGGGGGCTGCGGTGGAGTGGAGGGAACGACAGAAATCAGGGTTCGGCGGCCAGGTTCAGGGCAGGATCCGCCGGCTTTCCGTCGCGGGTGGTGACGCCTTCGAGCCAGCGCGCCAGGTCGGCGGGGTTCTCCTTCAGCCAGGCCTTGGCCTCGCGGCGACGGTTGGTGCTCTGGTTGAGCACGGCACCCATCAGGTGGTTCTCCATGGCCAGGGAGAAGCGCAGGTTCTTCAGCAGGCGCCCGAGGTTCGGGCACTCCTTGGCCAGCCCTGCACGGGTGTTGGTGTAGACGGTGGCACCGCCGAAGTTCGGGCCGAAGTAGTCGTCGCCGCCGGCCAGGTACTGCATCTCGAAGGTGTTGTTCATCGGGTGCGGCTCCCAGCCGAGGAACACCACCCACTGCTTGAGGTGCTCGGCGCGCTTCACCTGCGCCAGCATGCTGCTCTCGCTGGACTCCACCAGCTGGAAGTCACCGACGCCGAAGGCGTTCTCGCTGATCATCCGGCCGATCAGCTTGTTGCCGTCGTTGCCGGGCTCGATGCCGTAGATCTTCCCGCCCAGCTCCTTGCGAAAGCGCGCCAGGTCGGAAAAGTTCTTCAACCCGCCGTCCCACGCCGCCTTGTTCACCGCCAGGGTGTACTTGGCGCCTTCCAGGTTGGCGCCCAGGGTGTCGACGCTGCCTTTCTCGCGGTAGGGGGCGATGTCGTTCTCCATGCTCGGCATCCAGTTGCCGAGGAACACATCGATCTTCTTGTCCGCCATGGCCTTGTAGGTGTCGGGCACGGACAGGCGCTTGACCTGGGTGCTGTAGCCCAGCTCGGTGAGCACGTAGCGGGTCACGGCGGTGGTGACGGTGATGTCGGTCCAGCCGACATCGGCGAAGCGAACGGTGGAGCAGGACTCCGGATCGGCAGCCTGGGCCAGCAGCGGAAAGCACAGCGCTGCGGCCAGGCCCCAGGTTCTTCTAGGGTTCATGGTCTTATCCACAGGGTGTTTCGGATCGGGGAAACCCGCGTGGCGAACGATGCGCTGCTGGCCGGAGCGGGGCGCCTGGATCATGGCGCCGTAGACGTGTCGCTTTCTACGAAGCAGGTCGCAAGCAGGACGTCGCTGTCGTTTTTCCACGCTCGATGTGGGGATAACGGGCGACGCATTCGGACACGAGCAAGTCGGTGTGGGACGTTCGCCGCTCACGGAAATGCCGATGATGTGCGCGATGCAACCCAGTCAGCGGAGAGTCCCGTGGCCATCAGCGTGTTCGACCTGTTCAAGATCGGTATCGGCCCATCCAGTTCCCACACCGTCGGGCCCATGCGCGCTGCCGCGCTGTTCGTCGGCGCCCTGCGCGAGCGCCACCTGTTGGAGCGCGTGCGTCGGCTGGAGGTGAACCTCTATGGCTCGCTGTCCGCCACCGGCGTCGGGCACGGCACCGACCGCGCGGTGATCATGGGGCTGATGGGCGAGTGGCCCGACCAGATCGACCCGCAGCTCATCGCCCCGCGCATCGCCACGCTGATGGAGCGCAACGAACTGCTGCTGGACGGTCGCCTTTCGGTGCCCTTCGTCTGGTCGCGGGACATGCGCCTGCTGGACGAGAACCTGCCCTACCACCCCAACGCCATGACCCTGGTGGCCCTCGGCGAGGACGGCGAACTGCACCGCGACACCTATTACTCCGTCGGGGGTGGCTTCGTGGTGGATGCCGAGCAGGCCGCCTCCGGCCGCCTCGACCAGGACACCACCGCGCTGCCCTATGACTTCTCCAGCGGCGACGAACTGCTGCAGCTCTGCCAGCGCCACGGCCTGCGCGTGTCCGAGCTGATGATGGCCAACGAGCGTGCCTGGCGCAGCGACGAGGCGATCCGCAGCGGCCTGCTGCGCCTCTGGGCGGCCATGCGCGAATGCGTGGAGAACGGCCTGCGCCACGAGGGCGTGCTGCCCGGCGGCCTCAACGTGCGCCGCCGCGCCGCGCGCCTGCACCGCAGCCTGCTGGACCTGGGCAAGCCCAACGTCATCGGCTCCACCATGAGCGCCATGGAGTGGGTCAACCTGTATGCCCTGGCGGTGAACGAAGAGAACGCCGCCGGCGGGCGCATGGTCACCGCGCCCACCAACGGCGCCGCCGGCATCGTCCCCGCCGTGCTGCACTACTACATGCGCTTCAACCCTGAAGCCTCCGATGACGATGTGGTGGCGTACTTCCTGGGCGCCGCCGCCGTCGGCATCCTCTGCAAGAAGAACGCCTCCATCTCCGGCGCCGAAGTGGGTTGCCAGGGCGAGGTCGGCTCCGCCTGCGCCATGGCCGCCGCCGGCCTGGCCGAAGTGCTTGGGGCCAGCCCCGAACAGCTGGAGAACGCCGCCGAGATCGCCCTGGAGCACAACCTCGGCCTCACCTGCGACCCGGTCGGCGGCCTGGTGCAGGTGCCCTGCATCGAACGCAACGCCATCGCCGCGGTAAAGGCCATCAACGCCGCGCAGATGGCCCTGCGTGGCGACGGCGAGCACTTCATCTCCCTCGACCGGGTGATCCGCACCATGCGCGACACCGGGGCCGACATGCACGACAAGTACAAGGAAACCTCCCGCGGCGGCCTGGCCGTCAGCGCCATCGAGTGCTGACCCGCCCGTGCCCCCGGCCCGGGCGCGCCGCCGCCTTTTGGTGCGTCGCGCCCGGAGCGGATGAAAAGACCTCCTGACCAATCGGTCACATCACGCGCCGTTCGTCTGTTACGGCCCACATTCCCGGATGTAGCGGGGTGACAACGGCCCTCCCGTCCGGTGCTACCGAACACCCCAGACGCCAGGAACCACGCGGCCTGGCGGTCGCTATCAGAATGTTTCTGTCGCTCTCGCCTAGCCCCGCTGGCATGGGGTTTGGATGAATCGACACATTTTTATTGAACAGCTGATCAATCCAGGCATGGCCTTTGCCTTGTAGAAAGGGCAACCGTCTGGGTCAGCGCGTACCAGAACCACCAATAAGAAAGAGGGCCTCGCAATAGAGGCTCAATGCGTGTTTAGCGTGAGGGTTTCGCAGATGTCACAGTCCACCACCGGCTCCCAGCCTCAGAATCGCGTCCCCCAAACCATCGGCTTCCTGCTGCTGGACAACTTCACCCTGATCTCCCTGGCCTCGGCGGTGGAACCGCTGCGCATGGCCAACCAGCTTTCCGGCAAGGAGCTGTACCGCTGGTACACCCTCAGCCAGGACGGCAAGCCGGTAAGCGCCAGCGACGGCCTGCAGATCACCCCCGACGCCGGCCTGGAGAACGCGCCGGCGCTGGATGCGGTGATCGTCTGCGGCGGGGTGGACATCCAGCACAGCGTGACCCGCGAGCACCTGCACTGGCTGCAGGTGCAGTCCCGCCAGGGCCGCCAGCTGGGCGCCGTGTGCACCGGCAGCTGGGCGCTGGCCAAGGCCGGTCTGCTGGACGGGTTCGACTGCAGCGTGCACTGGGAATGCCTGGCGGCCATGCAGGAAGCCTTCCCCCGCGCTGCCGTGACCACCCGCCTGTTCTCCATCGACCGCAACCGCAACACCTCCTCCGGCGGCACCGCGCCGATGGACATGATGCTGCACCTCATCGGCCGCGAGCATGGCCGCGAGCTGGCAGCGGCGATCTCCGAGATGTTCATCTACGAACGCATCCGCAACGAGCAGGACCACCAGCGCGTGCCCCTCAAGCACATGCTTGGCACCAACCAGCCGAAGCTGCAGGAAATCGTCGCGCTGATGGAGGCCAACCTCGAAGAGCCAATCGACCTGGACGAACTGGCCTGCTACGTCGACGTTTCCCGTCGCCAGCTGGAGCGCCTGTTCCAGAAGTACCTGCACTGCTCGCCGTCGCGCTACTACCTCAAGCTGCGCCTGATCCGCGCGCGCCAGCTGCTGAAGCAGACCGCCATGTCGATCATCGAAGTGGCCTCGGTGTGCGGCTTCGTCTCCACCCCGCACTTCTCCAAGTGCTACCGCGAGTACTTCGGCATCCCGCCGCGCGACGAGCGCGCGGGCCAGAACGCCAACGTCGTCGCCCTGGTGCCGCTGCCCGAAGACCTGCGCCGCCCCTCCACCGCCGGCGTCGCCCTCAGCCGCGCGCAGAGCGAATCCACCTTCGCCAGCGTCCGCCTGTAATCCACCCGGGGCCGCCAGCGGCCCCGTTCGCCAAAACGTCCCTGTAGCCCGGGCTTCAGCCCGGGAAACTCCCCTGCTGACGCCTGCCCGTGGGAGCGAGCGCTGCTCGCGGAGGTTCTTCCCTAGCCCACCCTGCCCGCTCCCGGACTGAAGTCCGGGCTACGCGGTCTTGCCTGGGGCTTGGGTGCGGGGCCTTTCGCGGTTGAAACCGCTCCCACGGGGCTGGTGCCGGCTTGCGGGAACTGCTGGATTCGATGCGGTTCGCCGAGCTCATCGCATCCTACGTCGCATGCGATGGGGGGCGTAGGCGGACGTAGGATGGGTTGAGCTGTGCGAAGCCCATCGGCCCCAGGGTGCGTCCTCAGCCGTTCCCAGAGTGTCCCCGTAGCCCGGGCTTCAGCCCGGGAAACTCCCCGGCTGACACCTGCCCGTAGGAGCGAGTTCTGCTCGCGAAGGTTCTTCCCCGCGCACCCTGCCCCTTCCCGGACTGAAGTCCGGGCTACGTGGGTTTGCCTGGGGCTTGGGTGCGGGGGCCTTTCGCGGTTGAAACCGCTCCCACGGGCTGGTGCCGGCTTGTAGGCGCGGCGGGATTCGATGCGGTTCGCCGAGCTCACCGCATCCTACGGTCGCGTGCGATGGGGGGCGGAGGCGGACGTAGGATGGGTTGAGCTGTGCGAAGCCCATCGGTGCCAGGAGGGGACGGTGCCGATGCCCCACCACTCCGTAGCCTGGGCTTCAGCCCAGGGATGCTTCGTGCCGGCGGGCGACGGTTTTGCGTGGGCATGAAAAAGGGCGCCAGCGGCGCCCTTTGTCGTTACGGGGTATCAGCGCGGCACCAGGGCCGGGAGCAGGGTGCGGGAGATGGCTTCGCGCACCTGGGGCAGCAGGGTGGCGTTGCCGCCCAGCAGTTCCTCCACCAGGCGCCGCAGGGCAGTGGCGCGCTCCGGGCTGAGGCCGCTGACGGCGTGTTCGCACGCCTGTTCGGCGCTCACCCCCGGCGGAATGCTGAGGCCCAGTGCAACCAGCCGGTCGCGGAAGTCATCCTGGTCGATCAGATCGGCATGCATCATGTCGGTGTCTCCTCCTGGTGCTGCGTCAGCGCAGCACTCCCTCTTCCTGCAGCAGTTTGAAGATAGCCTCGGCACCCGCTTCCGGCGAAAGGTCCTTGAGTACCTGGCCGCCACCGCCGGAGGCCTTGGCCGTCGCCGCCTTCATCCGCTCGGCACCGGTCTTGGCCTTGATCACCTTGAGGCGCTTGGGACGCGGGCGGGCGGGTTGCAGCTGGCTGTCGGCGAACAGCTCGTCTTCTACCACGTCCACGTCTTCGGCACTTAGCTGTCCGCGACGTGCCGGACCGTAGGCGCTCTGCCGTGCGGCCGGGGCGGCGTTGTCGACGCTGGCGAGGAACGGCAGGCGCACCTTCAGCCGGCGCCGCTGGCCACGGGGCAGGGCTTGCAGCACCTGGGCGACGCCGTTGTCCACCTTCTCCACCTCGGCCAGGCCCACCACCAGCGGCCAGCCGAGGCGTTCGGCCAGCAGGTAGGGGAGCATGCCCGAGCCTTCGCCGGTTTCCGCCTGGCTGCCGGTGAGCACCAGCTGCGCGCCGCTGTGCTGGATGAAATCGCCGAGGGCCGGCAGGGCGTCGTCACGCGGGCCCTGCTCCAGCACCACCAGCTCGGTCAGGCCCATGCCCAGGTAGCTGCGCAGGGCGTCTTCCCGGGGATCGCCGGCGTGCACCACCCGCAGCTGCGGGCCGGCCAGGCGCAGGCCCAGTTCCACCGCGCGGGCGTCCTGGTCGGCGCGGCGCGGACGGCCGGACGTGGGGTGGGCGCCGACGGAGACGAGGCTGACGATCTTCAGTGCGTCATGCGGCATCGCGTGCCCCTCCCTGACGGTATTGCCGTACCCGCTCGATGAGCGCGGCGAGGATGGCGCCGGAGTCGCCGATCACCGAGAGATCGGCGCGTTTGATCATGTCGCAGCCCGGGTCCATGTTCACCGCCACCACCTTGTCGCAGGCGCCAATGCCCTGCAGGTGCTGGATGGCCCCGGAGATGCCCACCGCGAGGTAGACCCGCGCGGTGACCCAGGTGCCGGTGGCGCCGACCTGGCGGTTGCGCGGCATGTGGCCGTCGTCCACCGCCACGCGGGAGGCACCTTCGGTGGCGCCCAGCTCGCGGGCGGCCTGGTGGAACAGGTCCCAGTCCTTCACGCCGTTGCCGCCGGAGAGGATGAACTCCGCTTCGGCCATGGGAATCTGCGCCGGGTCCACGGCCACCGGGCCGAGGTCTTCGATGCGCGGCAGGCTGTGGGCGATGGCGTGGGTGAGCTCCAGGGCGCGGGCCTCGTGGCGGGTCTCGCTGACCGGCTCGGCGCATTCGGCGGCGGCCAGCACCAGGCGTGGCAGGCGCCGTACCAGGTCTTCACGGCCGGCACCGGCACGGCCCGTGGCCTGCTGGTCGGCCACCTGCCAGACGCGGGTGGCGGGGCGCTCGCCGAGCTTGGCGGCCAGGCGCCGGCCCAGCTCGCCGCCACCGGTGCGGCTGTCGGGCAGCAGCCAGTGGCGCGGCGCCAGCTGGCTTTCCACGGCGCTCAAGGCCAGCACCCGCGCTTCCGGCGAGTAGCCGTCGAAGGCTTCACCGGGGATGCGCAGCAGGCGGTCGACCCCAGCGGTGTCGAAGGCGTTTTCCTTGTCCTCGCCGAACACCACGGCCACCACGGCGCCGTCACTGCCGGCCAGCTTGCGGGCCAGGCCGAGCAGGTCCTTGTCGTGGCTGGAGAGGCGGCCGCCGACCATGTCGGGCACCACGCAGACGTGGAAGGCCGGTTGTTCGATGACCAACAGTGGCAGCTGCACCACCTCGGGCGCGCTGCTGCGCTTGCCGGCGGTGCCCTGCTGGGCGCCGCTGCGGTCGATGCGCTTGACGCCGTTGGGGCCGATGAAGCCGGCGGCGGCCACATGGGGGTTCTTGCGCAGCACGCCGTTGGGGCCCATCCAGCTGGCCTGGCCCTGGGTCTGCAGCAGGCCGTGCAGCGGGTGCAGGCGGTTTCGGGCGATCCACTCGGCGCGTGGGTCGCGGCGGATGATGTCGCTCATGCTCGGGTCTCCAGGCGGGGGAGGCGGTGGATGGGCATCACGCCACCTCCATGGACGCTTTGGCGGCGGCCGGTTTCTTCACCTCGGCCGGAGCCTCGATGAGCACGTCGGCCACCAGTTCGGCGATGTCCTTGATCTCCGGGCGCGGGGCGACCACGCCTTCGAGCATCGCGGTGCACTGCGGGCAACCGACGGCCACCAGTTCGGCGCCGGTTTCCTTTATGTCCACCATGCGCATGTCGGGAATCCGCTGCTTGCCCGGGATGTCGGTGATCGGTGCGCCGCCACCGCCGCCACAGCAGCGGGAGCGGAAGCCGGAGCGTTCCATTTCCTTCACTTCGATGCCGATGGCCTTGAGCACGGCGCGGGGCGCTTCGTATTCGCCGTTGTAGCGGCCGAGGTAGCAGGGGTCGTGGTAGGTCACGCTGCCGGCCTTGCTCTGGCCGAGGTTCAGCGCGCCGGCACGCACCAGCTCGTCGATGAAGGTGGTGTGGTGCAGGACGTCGTAGTGACCGCCGAGGGCGCCGTACTCGTTCTTCAGCACGTGGAAGCTGTGGGGGTCGCAGCTGACGATGCGCTTGAAACGGTACTTGGCCAGGGTGGCGATGTTGCGCCTGGCGAGGGTCTGGAAGGTGGCTTCGTCACCCAGGCGCCGGGCCACGTCGCCGCTGTCGCGCTCTTCCAGGCCGAGCACGGCGAAGTCGACGTTGGCGGCCTTGAGCACTTTCACGAAGGCGCGCAGGGTGCGCTGGTTGCGCATGTCGAAGGCACCGTCGCCGACCCAGAACAGCACGTCCGCCTGTTGCTTGTCGCTCATCAGCGGCAGGTTCAGGTCGGCCGCCCAGTTCAGCCGGCCGCCGGGGGCGAAGCCGCCGGGGTTGTCAGTGGCGATGAGGTTTTCCAGCACCTCGGCACCCTTGTTCGGGGTGGCGCCCTTCTCCAGGGTCAGGTGGCGGCGCATGTCGACGATGGCGTCGACGTGCTCGATCATCATCGGGCACTCCTCGACGCAGGCGCGGCAGGTGGTGCAGGACCACAGGGTCTCGGCATCCACCAGGGCCTTGCCCTCCAGGGACACGATGGGCTGGTGCGGGCCGCCGCTGTGCTCACCCAGGGCCTTGCCGGGGTAAGGGCTGCCGGCGAAGGAGGCGTCGTTGCCGCCGGCCAGGCCGATGACCATGTCCTGAATCAGCTTCTTCGGGTTCAGCGGCTGGCCGGCGGCGAAGGCCGGGCACATGGCCTCGCACTTGCCGCACTGCACGCAGGCGTCGAAACCGAGCAACTGGTTCCAGGTGAAGTCGGTGGGTTTCTCCACGCCCAGCGGGGCGCTCGGGTCGGTCAGGTCCAGGGCCTTGAGGCCGGTGGAGCGGCCGCCACCGAAGCGTTCGGCGCGGCGGTGCCAGGCCAGGTGCAGGGCCCCGGCGAAGGCGTGCTTCATCGGCCCGCCCCAGGTCATGCCGAAGAACAGCTCGGACACACCCCAGGCCACGCCCACGGCGAGGAGGGCCGCGAGGAACCAGCCGCCGAAGCCGGCCGGGAGGATGCCGGCCACCGGCAGGGTGGCGATGAAGAAGCTCGCGGAGAACATCAGCAGGCTCTTCGGCAGGCGCATCCACGGACCTTTGGACAGCCGCGCCGGCGGGTTGCGCCGGCGCTTGGCGACGAACAGGGCGCCGACGAACATCAGCGCCGTGGCCGCCAGCAGGGCGAAGCCGAGGATGCGGCTGTGCAGGCCGAAGCCATGCACCAGGATCGCCAGCAGCGCCGCCAGGACGAAGCCACCGGCGGTGGCGACGTGGGTCTTGGACATGTACTTGTCGCGCTCGACCACGTGGTGCAGGTCCACCAGGTAGCGGCGCGGCATCTTCATCAGCCCGCCGAGCCAGTCGACCTGCGACGGGCGGCCCCGGCGCCACATGAGGAAGCGCTTCGCGGCGCCGAGCACGGCCAGGCCGAGGGCGGTGAAGAGCAGGAGGGGAAGAATCGTGTTCAGCATTGCTGGTCTCCCTACGGGACCGGGTGAACGCGGGGAGGATGCGCGGGAGGGGTTTCGCGTCGCTCACCCCATCCCGCGTCTACCTGGCGGCGTCAGAAGTCCTTGCACAGGCGCAGGGCGTCGTAGATCGCCGCGTGCACGTTGCGGGGGGCGCCACAGTCGCCGATGCGGAACAGCAGGTAACCGTCACCGGGCTCGCTGAGGCAGGGCTGCGGCTGGATGGCGAACAGGGCGTCGACGTCGATCTGGCCCTTGTTGCGCGAGCCTTGCTTGAGTGCGTAGTACAGCGTCTCGTCCGGGCGTACGCCGTTCTCGATGACGATCTGGTCCACCACGCGCTCCTCGCGGGCGCCGGTGTACTCGTTCTCCAGCACGGCCACCACCTTGTCGCCCTCGCGGTAGACCTTCTCCAGCACCAGGTCGCCGGTCATGATCACTTCCTTCGGGTACAGGCTGCGGTAGTAGGTCGGGAAGGTGGTGCCACCCATGGCGACGCCGGGCTTGGTGTCGTCGGTGACGATCTCCACCTGGGCGCCCTTCTCGGACAGGTAGTCCGCTGCGGACATGCCGCCGAACTCGCAGATGGTGTCGTAGACCAGCACGTTCTTGCCGGGCTCCACCTTGCCTTCGAGGATGTCCCAGGCGCTCACCACCAGGCCGTCGGCCGCACCCCAGTGCTCGTTCTGCTCGATGAAGGGGTGGCCGCCGTTGGCCAGCACCACGATGTCGGGCTTGAGGTCGAGGATGGTGGCCGGATCAGCGGCGGTGCCCAGGCGCAGGTCGACGCCGAGGCGGGCGATCTCCAGCTGGTACCAGCGGGTGATGCCGGCGATCTGGTCGCGCTGCGGGGCCTTGGCGGCGAGGGTGATCTGGCCGCCGAGCTGGTCCTTCTTCTCGAACAGGGTCACGTCGTGGCCGCGCTCGGCCGCCACGCGGGCCGCTTCCATGCCGGCGGGGCCGCCGCCGACGATGACCACCTTGCGCTTCTTGCCGGTGGTCTTCTCGATGATGTGCGGAACGCCCATGTACTCGCGGGTGGTGGCGGCGTTCTGGATGCACAGCACGTCCAGGCCCTGGTACTGGCGGTCGATGCAGTAGTTGGCGCCGACGCACTGCTTGATCTGGTCCACCTGGCCCATCTTGATCTTGGCGATCAGGTGCGGGTCGGCGATGTGGGCGCGGGTCATGCCGACCATGTCCACGTAGCCGCCTTCGAGGATGCGCGTGGCCTGGTTCGGGTCCTTGATGTTCTGCGCATGCAGCACCGGGACGTTGACCACTTCCTTGATGCCGGCCGCCAGGTGCAGGAAGGGCTCCGGCGGGAAGCTCATGTTGGGGATGACGTTGGCCAGGGTGTTGTGGGTGTCGGCGCCGGAGCCGACCACGCCGATGAAGTCCAGCATGCCGGTGTCGCTGTAGTACTTGGCGATCTGCTTCATGTCCTCGTGGGACAGGCCGTCGGGGTGGAACTCGTCACCGGAGATGCGCAGGCCGACGCAGAAGTCGGGGCCGACTTCCTCGCGCACGGCCTTGAGCACTTCCAGGCCGAACTTCATGCGGCCTTCGAAGGTGCCGCCCCATTCGTCGGTGCGCTTGTTGACGCGCGGGCTCCAGAACTGGTCGATCATGTGCTGGTGCACGGCGGACAGTTCGACGCCATCCAGCCCGCCGGCCTTGGCGCGGCGCGCGGCCTGGGCGAAGTCACCGATGACGCGCCAGATCTCTTCCACCTCGATGGTCTTGCAGGTGGCGCGGTGCACGGGCTCGCGGATGCCCGACGGGGACATCAGGGTCGGCCAGTTGTAGCCGTCCCAGCGCGAGCGCCGGCCCATGTGGGTTATCTGGATCATGATCTTGGCGCCGTGCTTGTGCATGGCGTCGGCGAGGTTCTGGAAGTGCGGGATGATGCGGTCGGTGGACAGGTTCACCGAGCTCCACCACTGCTGCGGGCTGTCGGTGGAGACCACCGACGAGCCGCCGCAGATGGCCAGGCCGATGCCGCCCTTGGCCTTCTCCTCGTAATAGCGGATGTAGCGCTCGGTGGTCATGCCGCCGTCGGTGGCGATCACCTCGGCGTGAGCGGTGGAAAGCACGCGGTTGCGGATGGTCAGCTTGCCGATCTGGATCGGCTGGAACATTGCTTCGAAGGCCATGGTGCGTGCTCCGGCTTACAGGGGTTTGACGGTGAACAGGCCGTCGTCGTGGCCTTCTTCCGAGCCGCTGTAGACCTGCTCGGCGACGGTACGAAGGCTGCTGCCACGGGCGGCGAGGATCTGGTCCATGGCGCCGGCGAACCAGCCGGTGAACATGTAGTCCACCTTGCGGCCGACCTTGCCGTAGACGTAGACGAAGGCGGAGTGCTTGAGCTTGACGCTGGCGGTGCCCTTGTCGAGGTCGATGTCCTGGATCTGGAACAGGCCCCAGCCGCGCTGGGACAGGCGCTTCATGTAGTGCTCGAACACCGCCACGCCTTCCAGGCCGTGGCATTCGGCCTCCTTCTCGCACCAGTGCCAGGCGGACTTGTAGCCGGCCTTGTAGAGGATCTCGGCGTAGCGCTCCGGGCCCAGCTCGGCTTCGATGCCCATGTGGTTGTTGACGAAGAAGTGGCGCGGCACATAGAGCATCGGCAGCGCGTCGGTGGTCCAGACGCCGGTCTCGCTGTCGACTTCGATGGGCAGTTCAGGGGCGTGTTTGGCCATGTGGATAACTCCGAATTCGATTTGCGAATGGGGCGTAGCCCCGTCTCATGGTTGAAAGGTGTCGATGAATGCCCGTGGAACCGTCGCGAGCGCGCCGAGAGCAAGGAGACCCGCAGCGACAGGCGAGAGCAGTACGCCGGTACGGCGAGCCTGTCGCGAGGACGCGACGCCGCTATCGGTGTGCGCAGCAGGTTCCAGGGGTATTCATCACTCGCCCCAGACGTCCTTCAGGACGTTGACCCAGTTCTCGCCCATGATCTTGCGCACCACGCGTTCGCTGTGGCCGCGCTTGAGCAGGGTCTCGGTGAGGTTGGGGAACTCGCCCACGGTGCGGATGCCCAGGGGGTTCACGATCTTCCCGAAGTTGGTCAGGCGGCGGGCGTAGCCCTTGTCGTGGGTCAGGTACTCGAAGAAGTCCTGGCCGTGGCCCTGGGTGAAGTCGGTGCCGATGCCGATGGCGTCCTCGCCGACGATGTTCATCACGTACTCGATGGCTTCGGCGTAGTCGTCGATGGTGGAGTCGATGCCCTTGGCGAGGAACGGCGCGAACATGGTCACGCCGACGAAGCCGCCGTGGTCGGCGATGAACTTCAGCTCTTCATCGGACTTGTTGCGCGGGTGTTCCTTCAGGCCGGAAGGCAGGCAGTGGGAGTAGCAGACGGGCTTCTTCGATTCGAGGATGACTTCCTCGGAGGTCTTGGAGCCGACGTGGGAGAGGTCGCACATGATGCCGACGCGGTTCATCTCGGCGACGATCTCGCGACCGAAGCCGGAGAGGCCGCCGTCGCGCTCGTAGCAGCCGGTGCCCACGAGGTTCTGGGTGTTGTAGCACATCTGCACGATGCCCACGCCGAGCTGCTTGAACACCTCCACGTAGCCGATCTGGTCCTCGAACGCGTGGGCGTTCTGGAAGCCGTAGAGGATGCCGGTCTTGCCCTGTTCCTTGGCCTTGCGGATGTCGGCGGTGGTACGCACCGGTATGACCAGGTCGCTGTTCTCGCGGATCAGGTTGTTGCTGGCGACGATGTTGTTCACCGTGGCCTGGAAGCCTTCCCACACGGAGACGGTGCAGTTGGCAGCGGTCAGGCCGCCCTTGCGCATGTCTTCGAAGAGTTCGCGGTTCCACTTGGCGATGATCAGGCCATCGATGACGATGCTGTCGGCGTGCAGTTCGGCTGGGCTCATCAGGCTGTCCCCTTGGTGTCGGGCGCGCCGAATCGGTTGCCGGCGCTTTGAAGGGAGCATATCCCCGGGGCTTTGGGCGCTATCGCGCAAAAGCGACCGGGGTATTGCCGAAAGCGTCAAGCCGGTCGCGGATAGGCATGCGGGGTTCGGCGAAGCGGCGCTTCGTGGCGGGCCGTGCGTCCGGCATCCGCCGATGGGGCTGCGGGGCATCTATATAAGAAGGTGGCGGCAAGTCGCCCGGCGTCGGTTTCAGCATGCACAGGGTCGCTGAGGTGCAATTTCCCAGGCGCAGGGATGGCAAGCTCGCGTAATGCCCCGGACCCGTGCGCGAAGACGTGCGGTCCCGGCAACAGGGTGGCAACCGGCCCGCGTACCGTGGCGGTCGGCGCTGCCGCAGCCGAAACCTCCAGGCCCAGGCGTCCAGCGCCCGGCCTGTGGAGCCGAGGAACGCTGTATGCCTGATGAGACGCTTCACCTGCCTCTGATTCAGCGCGTGCTGGCGCGGGAGAAGGACACCCCCGGTGCCCTGCTGCCGATCCTGCATGCCATCCAGGAGGGCGCCGGCTACATTCCCGCCCTCGCCATCCCCGAGATCGCCCACGCCCTCAACCTCAGCCAGGCCGAGGTCCACGGGGTGATCAGCTTCTACCACGACTTCCGCACCGCCCCGCCGGCACGCCACACCGTGCGCCTGTGCCGCGCCGAGTCCTGCCAGAGCCGGGGCGCCGAAGCCCTGGCGGCGCAACTGCGCGAGCAACTGCAGCTGGACGACCACGGCACCCTTGCCGATGGCCGCGTCAGCCTGCGCCCGGTCTATTGCCTGGGCGCCTGCGCCTGCTCCCCGGCGGTCGAGGTGGACGGCAAGGTCCACGCCCGGCTGACCCCTGAACGCCTGCACGCGCTGGTGCAGGGTTGCCTGGAGGACGGCTCATGCTGAGGCTGTGCATCCCCTGTGATTCCGTCGCCCGCGCGGTAGGCGCCGATGCCGTGGCCGCCGCCCTGGTGGCCGAGGCTGCGCGCCGGCAGCTGCCGCTGGAGGTGCGCCGCACCAGTTCCCGTGGCCTCTACTGGCTGGAGCCGCTGGTGGAGCTGGAGGGGGCCGAGAGTCGCCAGGGCTTCGGCCCGGTCAGCGAAGCCGACGTGCCCGGCCTGCTCGACGCCCTCGCCGGTGACGGCCAGCATCCCCTGGCCCTGGGGGCGGTGGAGGAGCTGCCCTACCTGAAGACCCAGCAGCGGCTGCTCTTCGCCCGTGCCGGCATCACCCGGCCGCTGTCCCTGGACGACTACCGTGCCCACGGCGGTTTCGAGGGCCTGGCCCGTGCTGTGGCGCTGAGCGGTGACGAGATCGTCACCGCGGTGCTGGATTCCGGCCTGCGGGGGCGTGGTGGTGCCGCCTTCCCCGCCGGCATCAAGTGGCGCACGGTGCGTGGCGCCGCCGCCGAGCAGAAGTACGTGGTGTGCAACGCCGACGAGGGCGACTCCGGCACCTTCGCCGACCGCATGCTGATGGAGGGCGACCCCTTCCTGCTGATCGAGGGCATGGCCATCGCCGGCCTCGCCGTCGGCGCCAGCCAGGGCTACATCTACGTGCGCTCCGAGTACCCCCAGGCGGTGGAGGCCCTGCGCGGCGCCATCGCGCTGGCCCGTGATGCCGGCTACCTCGGCGCGGACGTGGGCGGCAGCGGGCGGCCCTTCGAACTGGAGGTGCGAGTCGGCGCCGGGGCCTACATCTGCGGCGAGGAAACCGCGCTGCTGGACTCCCTGGAAGGCAAGCGCGGCGTGGTCCGCGCCAAGCCGCCGCTGCCGGCGCTGCAAGGCCTGTTCGGCCAGCCGACGCTGGTGCACAACGTGCTGACCCTGACCTCGGTGCCGCTCATCCTGGCCCGGGGCGCGGCGTTCTACCGTGACTTCGGCATGGGCCGTTCCCTGGGCACCATGCCCTTCCAGCTGGCCGGAAACATCCGTCACGGCGGCCTGGTGGAGCGGGCCTTCGGCCTGACCCTGCGGGAGCTGATCGAGACCTATGGCGGCGGCTGCGCCAGTGGCCGGCCGGTGAAGGCCGCCCAGGTGGGCGGTCCACTGGGGGCCTGGGTGCCACCTGCGCAGTTCGACACCCCGCTGGACTACGAGGCCTTCGCCGCCATGGGCGCCATACTCGGCCATGGTGGTGTGGTAGTGGCCGACGACAGCCTGGACATGGCGCAGATGGCGCGCTTCGCCCTGCAGTTCTGCGCCGAGGAGTCCTGCGGCAAGTGCACGCCCTGCCGCATCGGCTCGACCCGGGGCGTGGAAGTGGTGGACCGGCTGATCGCCGCCACCGACATCACCGCCCGCGAGGAGCAGGCCCTGCTGCTGCAGGACCTCTGCGACACCATGACCTACGGTTCGCTCTGTGCCCTCGGCGGGATGACCGCCTTCCCGGTCACCAGCGCCCTCAGGCACTTCCCCGCCGACTTCGGGCTGCCGCCCACGGAGGCTGAGCAATGATCCAGATCTTCGACCCCGCCAAGGACACCGACCTGGGCACCCCCGCCCGCCAGAGCGAGGTGCAGGTCAGCCTGAGCATCGACGGCCGCGAAATCAGCGTGCCCGCCGGTACCTCGGTGATGCGTGCCGCCGCGCTGCTCGGCACCACCATTCCCAAGCTCTGCGCCACCGACAGCCTGGAAGCCTTCGGCTCCTGCCGCATGTGCCTGGTGGAAATCGACGGCATGCGCGGCTACCCCGCTTCCTGCACCACGCCGGTGACCGAAGGCATGGTGGTGCGCACCCAGACGCCCAAGCTCGCCAGCCTGCGGCGCAACGTCATGGAGCTGTACATCTCCGACCACCCGCTGGACTGCCTCACCTGCTCCGCCAACGGCAACTGCGAGCTGCAGACCGTGGCCGGCCAGGTGGGCCTGCGCGAGGTTCGCTACGGCTATGACGGGGCCAACCACCTGAGCGATGCGAAGGACACCTCCAACCCCTATTTCGACTACGACCCGAGCAAGTGCATCGTCTGCAACCGCTGCGTGCGGGCTTGCGAGGAGGTGCAGGGCACCTTCGCCCTGACGATCGACGGGCGCGGCTTCGACTCCCGCGTGGCGGCGGCCGGCGGGGAGAACTTCCTCGACTCCGAATGCGTCTCCTGCGGGGCCTGCGTACAGGCCTGCCCCACCGCCACGCTGATGGAGAAGAGCGTGGTGGAGATGGGCCAGCCGGAGCGCAGCGTCATCACCACCTGTGCCTATTGCGGCGTGGGCTGCTCCTTCCGTGCGGAGATGAAGGGCAATGAGCTGGTGCGCATGGTCCCGGACAAGAACGGCCAGGCCAACCACGGCCATTCCTGCGTCAAGGGCCGCTTCGCCTGGGGCTACGCCACCCACCCGGACCGCATCACCAAGCCGATGATCCGCAAGCGCATCACCGACCCGTGGCAGGAAGTCAGCTGGGAGGAGGCGGTGAACTACGCCGCCGGCGAGTTCCGCCGCCTGCAGCTGCAGTACGGGCGCGACGCCATCGGCGGCATCACCTCCAGCCGCTGCACCAACGAAGAAACCTACCTGGTGCAGAAGCTGGTGCGCGCCGGCTTCGGCAACAACAACGTGGACACCTGCGCCCGCGTCTGCCACTCGCCCACCGGCTACGGGCTGAAGCAGACCCTGGGCGAGTCCGCCGGCACCCAGAGCTTCGACTCGGTGATGCAGGCCGACGTCATCCTGGTGATCGGTGCCAACCCCACCGACGCCCACCCGGTGTTCGGCTCCCAGCTCAAGCGCCGCCTGCGTGAGGGCGCGCGGCTGATCGTCATCGACCCGCGCCGCATCGACCTGGTGGATTCGCCCCATGCCCGCGCCGAGCTGCACCTGGCGCTGCGTCCGGGCACCAACGTGGCCATGCTCAATGCCCTGGCCCACGTGATCGTTACCGAGGGGCTTGTGAAGCAGGACTTCGTCGACGCCCGCTGCGAGCCGGCCGACTTCGCCCGCTGGAGCGCGTTCGTCAGCCGTCCCGAACATGCCCCCGAGGCCCTGGGCCCGGTTTGCGGCGTAGCCCCGGACGCCATCCGCGCGGCGGCCCGGCTCTACGCCACCGGCGGCAACGCGGCCATCTACTACGGGCTGGGCGTGACCGAACACAGCCAGGGCAGCACGGCGGTGATGGGCATCGCCAACCTCGCCATGGCCACCGGCAACGTCGGCCGCGAAGGTGTCGGGGTGAACCCGCTGCGCGGGCAGAACAACGTGCAGGGCTCCTGCGACATGGGCTCCTTCCCCCATGAGCTGCCGGGCTACCGCCACGTCTCCAACGAGGCGGTGCGGGCGCAGTTCGAGCAGGCCTGGGGCGTGACCCTGCAGCCCGATCCGGGGCTGCGCATCCCCAACATGTTCGAGGCGGCCCTGGGTGGCAGCTTCAAGGGGCTGTACTGCCAGGGCGAGGACATCGCCCAGAGCGACCCCAACACCCAGCACGTGACCGCTGCGCTGTCGGCCATGGAGTGCGTGGTGGTACAGGACATCTTCCTCAACGAAACCGCCAAGTTCGCCCACGTGTTCCTGCCCGGCAGCTCCTTCCTGGAGAAGGACGGCACCTTCACCAACGCCGAGCGACGCATCTCCCGCGTGCGCAAGGTGATGGAGCCGCTGGGCGGCAAGGCCGACTGGGAAGCCACCGTGGCCCTGGCCAATGCCCTGGGCTACCGCATGGACTACCGGCACCCGTCGGAAATCATGGACGAGATCGCCCGCCTCACGCCGACCTTCAGTCGTGTCAGCTACGCCGAGCTGGAGCGTCACGGCAGCCTGCAATGGCCGTGCAACGACGCCGCGCCGGACGGCACGCCGACCATGCACATCGATGCCTTCGTGCGTGGCAAGGGGCGCTTCATGCTGACCGGCTACGTGCCCACCGAGGAGAAGGTCAACAACCGCTACCCGCTGCTGCTCACCACCGGGCGCATCCTCAGCCAGTACAACGTCGGCGCGCAGACCCGGCGCACCGACAACGTGGCCTGGCACGAGGAGGACCGCCTGGAGATCCACCCCAGCGACGCCGAGAGCCGTGGCATCTCCGAGGGCGACTGGGTGGGCGTGGGCAGCCGTGCGGGGCAGACCGTGCTGCGTGCCCGGGTGACCGAGCGGGTGGCGCCGGGGGTGGTGTACACCACCTTCCACTTCCCCGAGTCGGGCGCCAACGTGATCACCACCGACAACTCCGACTGGGCCACCAACTGCCCGGAATACAAGGTGACGGCGGTGGAAGTGACGAAGGTGTTCCAGCCTTCCGAATGGCAGAAACGCTATCAGGCGTTCAGTGACGAACAGCGGCGCCTGCTCAAGGAGCGCCGCAGGACGGAGAGAGTCGAGGCACGCCGATGAGCACAGACAACCTGATCAAGATGGCCAACCAGATCGCCCAGTTCTTCAGCAGCGAGCCGGACCCGGAGGCGGCGGTGAAAGGCGTCCAGCAGCACCTGCAGAACTTCTGGACCCCGGCCATGCGCATCGAGCTCATGGCCTGGCAGGTGGAGCGCCAGGGCGAGAACCTCCACCCCCTGGTGCAGGCCGCCCTGGCCGAGCAGGGGCGGGCGGTCTAGCGTCGTGCTCCACGCCGCCGGGCGTTCCCTTTGCGCCCGACGGTGGATCGGTGGGGCGCGATCCACCCCACGCGGTGCCGCATGCACAACCCGTAGGATGCGGTGAGCTCGGCGAACCGCATCGATCCCGAACCGAGCCTGGCAATGATGGGCTTCGCACAGCTCAGCCCATCCTACGAGGCTGTCCAAACTCGGGCGTTCCCGTGGTGCCCGACGGTGGAGCGCGACCCACCCCAGGCGGCGCCGTGTGCATAACCCGTAGGATGCGGTGAGCTCGGCGAACCGCATCGACCACGAACCGGGCCTGGCAATGATGGGCTCCGCACAGCTCAGCCCATCCTACGAGGCTGCCCAACGCCAGGCGTCCCGTGGCGCCCGATGGTGGAACGGTGGAGCGCGATCCGCCCCACGCGGTGCTGCGTGCACAACCCGTAGGATGCGGTGAGCTTGGCGAACCGCATCGCATCCGAGCCGTGCCTGGCCCTGATGGGCTTCGCACAGCTCATCCCATCCTGCGTCCGCTGTGCCGCTTCATCGCTGCGGCGGGTCCGGGTGTTCGTGCCGGTCGCGGCTCGGGGTGGTGTCGAAGCGCTGGCGGTAGCAGCGGGAGAAGTAGCTGGAGGACTCGAAGCCGCAGGCCAGGGCCACCTCCAGCACGCCCATGTCGGTCTGGCGCAGCAGCTGCCGGGCCTTTTCCAGGCGCAGGCCCAGGTAGAAACGGGTCGGCGTGTCCTTCAGGTGCAGGCGGAACAGCCGTTCCAGCTGGCGCGGGGTGACGCCAACGCGCTCGGCCAGGGTGCAGGTCGACAGCGGCGTCTCGCTGTGGCGCTCCATCTCGCCGATCACCTGCACCAGCTTGCGGTTGTGCACGTTGAAGCGGCTGGCGATCTGCATGCGCTGGTGGTCCTGCTGGGAGCGGATGCGGCCGAGCACGAACTGTTCCGACACCTTCAACGCCAGGGCCTCGCCGTGCTGGCGGGCGATCAGCGTGAGCATCAGGTCGAGGCTGGCGGTGCCGCCGGCGCTGGTGATGCGGCGCCCGTCGATCTCGAACAGCTCCTGGGTGACGGTCAGCGACGGGTAGCGCTCGCGAAAGGCGTCGATGGCCTCCCAGTGCAGGGTCAGGCGCTGGCGCTCGAACAGTTCGGCCTCGGCCAGCACGAAGCTGCCGGTGTCGATGCCGCCCAGGTGCACGCCGTCGGCTTCGGCGCGGTTGAGCCAGTGGGACAGGCGCGGGTTGAAGGTGGCCAGCGGCTCGAAGCCGGCCACCACCAGCAGGCAGTCCCCGGCGGCCGGGGCCTCCAGGCCGCCATCCACGTTGAGCGACATGCCGTTGCTGCCGGCCACCGGGCCGCCGTCGGCACTGAGCAGGCGCCAGCGGTACAGCTCGCCGCGGAAGCGGTTGGCCACCCGCAGCGGCTCCACCGCCGACATGAGGCCCATCATCGAGAAGCCGGGCAGCAGCAGGAAGCCGAAGGTCTGGGTCATGGGCGGGTTCCACGAGGCGATGAGCACTTAAAAACCAGCAGCGCGGCGGCTGCAAGCGGGGAGGTCGTTTCTGTCCTAGAGGTGGTCGTTCTGGTTCGAATCGGCGGGGCGGGCGCTGCGTAAGTTGTGTCCATCGGGTTGACGTGGCGCCCGAGCACGGATGGAGTCGCCGGGCGGGTCGAGCGTGCCTGGAGCCGTCGACCCCGGCCTCCTGAACAACAAGTAGAAAGCCGCATGGCCGCAAGGGGAGCATCGATGAAACGTCTTACCGCATTCGCTGGTTGCTGTTTGTTCGCCCTGTCCCACACCGCTGCATTCGCCGCCGACGACGCCAGTTGCCAGAAGATCCGCATGGGCGTGGTGGGCTGGACCGACGTGGTCGCCACCTCCGCCGTCGCCAACGAGCTGCTGGGCAGCCTGGGTTACCAGACCAGCCAGACCCAGGCGTCGCAGCAGATCATCTTCGCGGGTATCCAGAAGAAGCAGGTGGACGTGTTCCTCGGCTACTGGAAGCCGATCATGGACGACAACATCAAGCCCTTCCTCGACAGCGGTGCCGTGAAGGTGGCGGCCCAGCCGTCCCTGGGCGATGCCGTGGCGGTGCTGGCGGTACCCACCTACACCGCCGAGCAGGGGCTGCGCACCTTCGCCGACATCGCCCGCTTCAAGGACCAGCTCGGCGGCAAGATCTACGGCATCGAGTCCGGTTCCGGCGCCAACCTGGCGATCCAGAAGATGATCGATGGCAACCAGTTCGGCCTGGGCGGCTTCAAGCTGGTGGAGTCCAGCGAGGCGGCGATGCTGACGGCGGTGAAGCGTGCGGTGAAGAACCACAAGCCGGTGGTGTTCTTCGGCTGGAAGCCGCACCCGATGAACATCCAGATGCCGGTGACCTACCTGACCGGCAGCGAGGACGTGTTCGGCCCCAACGACGGCGCCGCCACCGTCTCCACCGTGACCGCGCCGGACTTCGCCCAACGTTGCCCCAATGCCAACCGGCTGGTCACCAGCCTGCGCTTCACCAGCGACCAGGAGGCGCAGCTGATGCAGCCGATCATGGAGCGCCAGGAGCCGGGCAAGGTCGCCCGCGAGTGGCTCAAGGCCAACCCGGCGGTGGTCAAGGGCTGGCTGGAGGGCGTGACCACCTTCGATGGCCGCAGCAGCGACCAGGCCGTTGCCTCCCTGAAGTAATGCCGTTCAACCCCGGTGCGCGGGTTCGCCCGCGCACGGTTTCCGATCGCCTCGCAGAAGGATGAATCCACCGTGAACCATGAAGTCATCGTCACCTGCGCCGTTACCGGCGCCGGCGATACCGTCGGCAAGCACCCGGCCATTCCCGTCACCCCGAAGGAGATCGCCGCCGCCGCCATCGAGGCGGCCAAGGCGGGTGCCACCGTCGCCCACTGCCATGTGCGCGACCCGCGTACCGGCAAGCCGAGCCGCGATGTGGCGCTGTACCGCGAGGTGGTGGAGCGCATCCGCGAGAGCGACACCGACGTGATCATCAACCTCACCGCCGGCATGGGCGGGGACCTGGAGATTGGCAAGGGCGAGCAGCCGCTGGAGTTCGGCGCTGGCACCGACCTGGTGGGGCCACTGGAGCGCCTGGCCCATGTGGAGGAGCTGCTGCCGGAGATCTGCACCCTGGACTGCGGGACGCTGAACTTCGGCGATGGCGACTTCATCTACGTGTCCACCCCGGCCCAGCTGCGGGCGGGCGCCAGGCGCATCACCGAGCTGGGGGTGAAGGCCGAGCTGGAGATCTTCGACACCGGCCACCTGTGGTTCGCCAAGCAGATGCTCAAGGAAGGGCTGCTGGAGGACCCGCTGATCCAGATCTGCCTGGGGATCCCGTGGGGGGCGCCGGCGGACACCACGACCATGAAGGCCATGGCCGACAACCTGCCGCCCGGCCTGACCTGGGCCGGCTTCGGCATCGGCCGCATGCAGATGCCGATGGTGGCCCAGGCGATGCTGCTGGGCGGCAACGTGCGGGTTGGCCTGGAGGACAACATCTGGCTGGACCGGGGCGTGCACGCCAGTAACGGCCAACTGGTGGAGCGGGCCATCGAGATCATCGAGCGCCTGGGCGGCCGTGCCCTGAGCCCGGCCGAGGGCCGCGAGAAGATGAACCTCAAGCGCCGCGGCTGAGCAAACCCCTCATTCATATGCCGTCGCCCGGGCTTCAGCCCGGGGCGCGGCGCCAACCGACACAGGATCAGGAGCCACCATGGCCTTCACCACTCACATCAGAACCTTCGCCGCCCTTGGCAGCGGC
Organism: Metapseudomonas otitidis; assembly: GCF_011397855.1. Taxonomy (NCBI): domain Bacteria; kingdom Pseudomonadati; phylum Pseudomonadota; class Gammaproteobacteria; order Pseudomonadales; family Pseudomonadaceae; genus Metapseudomonas; species Metapseudomonas otitidis. The sequence goes on from NZ_AP022642.1 coordinate 485,213, forward strand.
GTGATCGGCAGCGGCTGGGTCGCCCGCGCCCTGGCCCACGGGCTGGACGTCGTCGCCTGGGACCCGGCGCCGGGTGCGGAGGCCGCGTTGCGGGCCCGCATCGCCAATGCCTGGCCGGCCCTGGAGAAGCAGGGGCTGGCGCCGGGTGCGTCCCAGGCGCGCCTGCGTTTCGTCGACACCGTCGACGAGTGCGTGCGGGACGCGGACTTCATCCAGGAGAGTGCTCCCGAACGCCTGGAGCTGAAGTTGGCGCTGCATACGCAGATCAGCGCGGCGGCGCGCCCGGAGGTGATCATCGGCTCCAGCACCTCGGGGCTGCTGCCCAGTGAGTTCTACGCCGACGCGCAGCACCCGGAGCGCTGCGTGGTGGGGCACCCGTTCAACCCGGTCTACCTGCTGCCGCTGGTGGAGGTGGTGGGCGGGGAGAAGACGGCGCCGGAGGCGGTACAGGCGGCCATTCAGGTCTACAGCGCACTGGGCATGCGCCCGCTGCACGTGCGCAAGGAGGTGCCGGGCTTCATCGCCGACCGCCTGCTGGAGGCGCTGTGGCGCGAGGCGCTGCACCTGGTCAACGACGGTGTGGCCAGCACCGGGGAGATCGACGATGCGATCCGCTTCGGTGCGGGGTTGCGCTGGTCCTTCATGGGGACCTTCCTCACCTACACCCTGGCCGGTGGCAACGCGGGGATGCGGCACTTCATGGCGCAGTTCGGGCCGGCCCTGCAACTGCCCTGGACCTACCTGCCGGCGCCGGAGCTGACCGAGACGCTGATCGACCGGGTGGTGGAAGGCACGGCGGTGCAGCAGGGCGAGCGCAGCATCGCCGAGCTGGAACGCTACCGGGACGACTGCCTGCTGGCGGTGCTGGCGGCGATCAAGGACACCAAGGCCCGCCATGGCTTCGCCTTCGCGGAGTAGCCGGCATGGTCTTTCGATGGAGTGGAGCCCGGACATGAGCAACCCCCTGGTGACCTACCGCACGCGCATTCCCGCGGAGTGGGTGGACTACAACGGCCACCTGCGCGATGCGTTCTACCTGCTGATCTTCAGCTACGCCACCGATGCGCTGATGGAGGTGATCGGCCTCGACGAGGGCGGGCGCGCGGAGACCGGCCACACGCTGTACACGCTGGAGTGCCACCTGAACTTCCTGGCGGAAGTGAAGCTGGATGAAGCGGTGGAGGTGCACACCCAGGTACTGGGCGTGGACGCCAAGCGCCTGCACATCCACCACAGCCTCTACCGGCCGGGAGAGTCGGTGATGCTCGCAGCCAGTGAGCAGATGCTGATGAACGTGGACGCCGCCACGGCGCGCTCCTGTGCGTTCGCACCCGGGGTGGCGGAACGGGTCGGGGCGTTGTTCGACGGGCACCGGGCGTGTCCGCTGCCGGCGTATGTGGGGCGGGTGATCGGGCTGCCGTCTTCGCGATGAAGGCGGCGCCCCGGCGCAAGGGCCGGGGCTCGGCGCGGGGTCAGGTCGGCAAGGCGTAGCGGCGGGCGAAGTCGATGAGGTCCACCAGGTTGCGGGTCTTCAGCTTGTCCATCAGGCGGGACTTGTAGGTGCTGACCGTCTTGTGGCTGATGAACAGCTGCTCGGCGATTTCCTTGTTGTTCTTGCCGTTGGCCAGGTTCTGCAGCACGGCCAGCTCACGGTCGGAGAGGCTGTCCAGCAACTGGCTGTCGTTCGGGCTGCCGCCTTCCTGGGCGCCGGAGGGCAGGTGCACGGTGCTGGGGAACAGGCTGTAGCCGGAGAGCACCGAGCGGGTGGCGGAGATCAGGCTCACGGCCTGCTCCTGCTTGGAGAGGTAGCCGGTGGCACCGGCCTGCAGGCAGCGGTTGGCATACAGCGCGGCCGGCAGCGAGGTGAGCACCAGCAGCTTGAGGTTCACGTCCATCGCGCTGAGGCGCCCCAGCACTTCCAGGCCGTCGAGCTTGGGAATGGCGATGTCGAGAATGACCAGGTCGGGGCGCAGGGAGCGGGCCATGCTGAGGCCTTCCACGCCGTTTTCGGTTTCACCGACGATTTCATAACCTTCGCGTTCCAGCAGTACGCGAGTCGCGAAACGAATCATGGGCTGGTTGTCGATCAGCAGAATCTTGCTCATCTGGTTGGTTCTCCTGCTCAAGTTTCTCAATTCAATAGGAAGGCGCACGGAAGCCTTCGGGAACTTGCCGTATGGGTGTGTTAAAGGAACGGTTGTTGGCCTTCCTGACCACGAACGACGGGGGTGTGGGCCCGAGCGCGATGTCGATCAAGTTGGCATTGAGCGATTCTTCTCAGAATCTTGCTCGCTGTCTTTCGGACTATTCCGAATACTTCGTTTTTCTGCCCGGCTAACTTGTACGACCTGATTTATCCGTCTGATGAGGCGGCTTAAAAAGTTTGGCTAAGCATGTAGAGCGCGGATTATATTTGCGGTGCGCGGCGGGATTGGTCTTTTGGGAAGTTTCCTACAAGACATGTAGGTATTACTTTTATGTACGCCCCCTTAGGGTCGCCTGTCTGCTCTTGAACTAAGGTTTCCCCGACACCTCTTTTCCCTGCAGGTGGGTCTGTGTCCCGTATTTTCGTCCTCCGCACACTCTCCCTGTGCCTGTCTTTGCTGTGCCTGTCGTTCGGCGGTGTCGTCCTGGCCGAGGGAGGGCGCGCCCTCTCGCTGTCCAGCCAGGTGGTGGTGGACCAGCAGGAGCTGGAAATTTCCGAATCCGACTGGCACTGGTTGCGCCAGCGCCGTGAGTTGGTCTTGGGCGTGCTGGCCCAGGGGTATCCGCCCCTGGAGATTCTCCAGGGGCAGGGGACCTACCAGGGCATGACGCCGGACGCGGCCGCGCTGCTGGGGCAGATGCTCGGTCTGCAGATTCGCCTGCGTGCCTACCCCGACCGTGCGGCGCTGGAGAAGGCGCTGCTGGCCGGGGACATCGACCTGTTCGGTGCCGACAGCCATGGCGAGCAGGAGCCGGGGCTTGCCCGCAGCCTGGCCTACGGCTCCAGCCGGCTGGCGTTGTTCCGCCGTGGCGATGACCGCCGCGAGTTTCCCGATGACCTCAAGGACCTGAAGGTGGCCTACACGCCGGGGCACGGCGATGCCGTGGCGCTGTTCCCGTCCGCCCAGGCGCTGCCGGTCGACACGGTGGAAGAGGGCGTCGCCGATGCCGCCTTCGGCCGTGCGGACCTGCTGCTGGCCGATGTGGTGCCGGTCTACTACCTGCTGAACCGCGCCTTCTACGGCACGGTGCGTTTCGAGCGCTATGTGGATTGGCCCGGCGGCGAGCTGGCCTTCGTGGTGCGTCAGTCCGACCCGCAACTGCTGCGGGGGATCGATGGGGCACTGCGTGCAGTTGGTCGCTCGCGCCTGGACGAGATCGCTCGCCGCTGGGTGGGCAACGGTGTGATGCCGGCGGCCGAGCGCATGGTGCTCACCCCGGAGGAGGCGCGCTGGGTGCAGCGTCATCCGGTGGTGCGCGTGGCGGTGGACGACGACCTGGCGCCCCTGGCCTTCTTCGATGGCAACGGGCAGTTCCAGGGCATCATCGCCGAGCTGCTGGACCTGGTGCGGCTGCGTACCGGGCTGCGCTTCGAGGCCGTCAGCCGCACCGGCGGCTACGCCGGCCAGATCGACGCCCTGACCTCCGGCCTGGCGGATGTGGGGCTGCTGACGCAGGACCATGAGCGGGAAACCCTGCTGCGTTTCACCCGACCGATCACCAGCAGCCCCTTCGTGCTGGTCACCCGTTCCGGCGCCGATGGCCTCGGCGAGTCGGTGGGGGACCTGTCCGGTCGCGTGCTCGCCCTGGGGCGCGGCCATGTGGCGCGGGAGGCGATCCGCCGTGCCTTCCCCAAGGCGGAACTGGTGGAACCCGGTTCGACCCTGGATGCCTTGCACAGTGTCGACACCGGCCGCGCTGATGCCGCGCTGGTGGGGCTTCCGGTGGCCCGCTATTACCTGGTGCGGATGTTCCAGGGCCGCCTTGCCATCGCCCAGGTGGCGCCGGTGGGGCCGGCCACGGCCAACTTCGCGGTGCGTCGGGGCGATACCGAGCTGCAGGCGATCCTCGACCGGGCGCTGGCCGAGCTGTCGCCCGACGAACTGGCCGCTACGGCCAACCGCTGGCGCGGCATGCCGGGCATGAGCCCGCAGACCTGGCGCGACTACGGTGTGCTCATCCAGCGAATCATCATCGGTGCGGCGGTGCTCCTGCTGCTGGTGCTGGCCTGGGTGCTGCACCTGCGGCGCCAGGTGCGCCGGCGCCAGCTCGCCGAGCGCCAGTTGCAGGATGAGCTGCGCTTCATCGAAACCTTGATCGACAGCATGCCGCCGCCGGTCTACGTGCGGGACACCGAAGGGCGCCTGCTGTCGTGCAACCGCAGCTACCTGCAGACCCTTGGCCTGCCCCGCGAGGCGGTGATCGGCCTGACGGTGACCGAGCTGCCGGTGGATTTCCCGGCCGCCGCCGAATTCCACCAGCGGCAGCTGCAGGCGATTGCCGAAGGGCAGCTGCAGCGCTCGGTGCATGAGCTGTCCCTGGGCGGTCGCACCCTGTGGATCGAGCACTGGATCCAGCCATTCCAGGATTCCACCGGGGTCACCCGTGGAGTGATCTGCGGCTGGCTGGACCTCACCGAGCACCATAACCTGGTGCTGGAGCTGGAAGCGGCGAAGAACATGGCTGACGCGGCCAGCCGCGCCAAGACCACCTTCCTCGCCACCATGAGCCACGAGATCCGCACGCCGATGAATGCGGTGATCGGCATCCTCGAACTGGCGCTCAAGCGTGCGGCCGACCGCCCCATCGACCCGGCCAGCATCGAGGTGGCCTACAACTCGGCGAAAGGCTTGCTGGAACTGATCGGCGACATCCTCGACATCGCCCGCATCGAGTCCGGTCGGCTCAGCCTGTCACCCCGCCGGGCCAATCTGCGGGAGCTGGTGGAGTCGGTGGCGCGGGTGTTCGACGGTTTGGCGCGGCAGAAGGGGCTGGTGCTGAACCTGGACATCGATGGCGGCATCCAGGGCGATGTGCTGGTGGACGGCATGCGCTTCAAGCAGGTGCTGTCCAACCTGGTCAGCAACGCCATCAAGTTCACCCGTGAAGGCAGCGTCAGCGTGCGCATCCATGGCGAGGATGGCGAGTCCGACCAGTTGCACGTCTACCTCAGCGTGGCGGACACCGGCATCGGCATCGACCCGGCGGACCAGGCGCGCCTGTTCCAGCCCTTCGAGCAGGTACAGCGCAGCACCGGGGCGATGGAAGGGGCAGGGCTGGGGCTGGTGATCTGCCGCTCGCTCTGCGAAATGATGGGCGGCCGCCTGACCCTGGACAGCGCCCTCGGGCGCGGCACCCGGGTGGACGTGGAGTTGCGCCTGCTGCGGCTCGACCCGATCCCGCTGATGGAGATCGCCCGCCAGGAGGAGGCCCAGGCCCGGCGGAGGCTGAAAGTGCTGGTGGTGGACGACCACCCGGTGAACCGGCAAATCCTCGCCCAGCAGCTCGCCTACCTGGGGCACACCGTGGTGGAGGCTGCGGACGGGGTGGACGCCCTGGCGCGCTGGCGCGAGCAGCCCTTCGACGTCGTTGCCACCGACTGCCACATGCCACGCATGAACGGGGCAGACCTGGCCCGCGCCATCCGCGAGGACGAGCGCCAGCAGGGGCGCGTGCCGGTCCTGATCCTCGGTCTGACCGCCGACGCCCAGCAGGAAGAAGTGGAGCGCGGCCTCAAGGCCGGGATGGACGATTGCCTGGTCAAGCCCATCGGGCTGGACCTGCTGGAGGAAAAACTCGGTGGTGCCCCGGGCGCCTCACCCGCGCTGGTCGAGCCGCCGGCGGGCGAGGCTGCGGCGTTGTTCGACCTGAGCCCCCTGGCACCCTTGACCGGTGGCGACCCGGGCCTGGCGGTGAACCTGCTGCGGGAGCTGCTCAACACCAACCGACGCGACCTCGCCGCGCTGGAAGAGCAGGTGCGCCAGCACGATGCCTCGGCGCTATTCGAGCTGGCCCATCGGCTCAAGGGCGCAGCGCGGGTGATCAAGGCCACCCAGGTGATCGAGGCCTGCGAGTACCTGTCGCGGGCCAGTGTGGTGGAACGGCCGCGAACCGAGGCCCTCGAGGCCGGCGTGGAGGCTGTGCGGCGTGCCCTGGATGCCTTGGAGCGTGGCCTGATCCAGCAGATGCCGGAGCTTCAGTGAAGCGTCGGGCGCTCCACCAGCAGGCGGTCGAAGTCCGGGCGGGCCAGGGGGCGGGAGAAGAGGAAGCCCTGGCCTTCGGTGCAGCCCAGGGACAGCAGGCGCTCGCGCTGCTGGCGGGTCTCGATGCCTTCGATGATCAGGCTGATGTCCATGGCCTTTGCCAGCGCCACCGCGCTGCTGATCACCGCACCGCTGCGGGGCTGGCTGGTGAGCTTGCGGGCGAAGCCGGCGTCCAGCTTCACCTGGCTGAAGGGCAGGTCGCAGAGGCGGTCGAGGGAGGAGTAGCCGGTGCCGAAGTCGTCCATCGACAGGCCGCAACCCATCATGCGCAGGCGAACGAGGTTCTCCAGGCTGGTGGTCGGGGCGCTGAACAGGCCGGTCTCGGTGACTTCGAAGGTGATGCCATCGGCGGGCAGGCCGGCTTCTTCCAGGTATTCGCGGACCCGCTCGGGGAGGGCGTTGTCGCTCAGTTGGCCGGGCTGGAGGTTGAAGGCGATGTTCAGCGAGCGGCCCTCGCGAGCGAGGCAGCGCTGCAGCTCCAGGCCCTGGCGGAAGATCTGCCAGAACATGCGGTTGATCAGGCCGTGGGCCTCCATCATCTGCAGGAACTGCGCGGGCATCAGCACGCCGTGCTGCGGGTGGCGCCAGCGGGCCAGGGCCTCGGCGCCGATCAGTTCGCCGCTGCGCAGGTCCACCTTGGGCTGGAACCAGGCCTCGAACTGGCCCAGTTCCAGGCCTTCCAGCAGTTCGTCGCGGGAGGGCAGTTCGAGGACTTCCGGCTCGCCCAGCCCACGGGCCTGGTTGGCTTCGTAGCGGGCCAGCAGTTGCGCGGCCCGCTCGATGTCGAAGGGCTTGCCCAGGTCACCCAGGCATTCCAGCCCGAGGGTACGGATCATCGATTGGGTGGCCTGGCGCAGGGGCGCTTCCACGGCACTGCTGAGGATCACCGAGCGCACGGCGCCGGAATGGCTGGCGTGGCGGAGGAAGGCCAGGCCGTCCATGCCCGACATGCGCAGGTCGCACAGCACGACATCGACGCCGCCGCAGCTCTGCAGTTCGGCCAGGGCGCTGGCGCCATCGCCGGCCTGGTGGATGCGCTGGACCCCCAGCTTCTGCAAGGCGGTGACGGCGATCAGGCGCTGGAAGGGTTCGTCTTCCAGAACCAGAATGCTGATGTTCTTCATGGCGAGGGCTCGGTTGGTAAAAAGTTCGGCCACGTTACGCAGGCAGTCCAAGTGCAGCTAGGCGAAGCGTCGGTAGCGTTTGTAGGAAATTTCATCTGTGGCACGACTGTGTCACAGTTTTGTCGGGGCTCACCTGAGCCGTGGTCCAGCGCGAGGTCGCAAGTATGAGAACAGCCCTGATCGTCGATGATCACCCGGTGATCCGCATGGCGGTGCGCATGCTCCTGGAGCGCAACGGGCTCGAGGTGGTGGGCGAGGCCGACAACGGCGTCGATGCCGTGCAACTGGTGCGCCAGCACGAGCCGGACGTGGTCATCCTCGACATCGGCATTCCCCGCCTGGACGGCCTCAACGTCATCAGCCGCATCCGCTCGCTGGGGCTCGACAGCCATGTGCTGGTGCTCACCTCATTGCCCGCCGAGGGCTTCTGTCAGCGCTGCCTGCAGGCAGGGGCACGGGGCTTCGTGAGCAAGGAGGAGGACCTGCAGAACCTGGTGATCGCCATCAACTCCATCAGCGCCGGCTTCACCTTCTTCCCCGCCGACGTGCTGCCGGTGGGGCAGGGCGCGCCGGCCAGCGAGCAGGAGTTGGTGGGGCGCTTGTCCAACCAGGAGCTGATGGTGCTGCAGTACCTGGCGTCCGGCCTTGGCAACAAGGAAATCGCCGAGCGGATGCTGCTCAGCAACAAGACCGTGAGCACCTACAAGAGCCGCATCCAACAGAAGCTCAACCTCGCCTCGCTTCTCGAACTCATCGAGTTCGCCCGCCGCAACGACCTGAGCGCTCGGCAGCAGTAGCCGCTCTACCTCGCACTTCTCCCTCCTGGCGCCCGCTCGGGCGCCTTCCTCTGGGGCTCTGAAGCCAGCCTCAGAAAAGGTTTCAGATCCAGGTGAAATTTCCTACAGCCCGCATGGGTCGGGGACTCCATTCTCGGCTTGAGGCCGTCGATATCATTGTGCCCGCCACGCTGAAGTGCGATGCGGTTCTCAATACGAGGCCGGCAAGCGCTCAGTTCTGGTTCCGACTTTAGAGGTCAATCTTTCATTTCGGCGCGTGGAACCAGGCGCCTCTACAGGAGAGTTAAATGAAAAAGTTCCTCACCGCTGGCGCGGCCCTGGTCGGTTTCGGCCTGAGCAACCTGGCACTGGCCTATGACGGCACCATCACCTTCAAGGGTGAAGTGTCCAGCAAGACCTGCACCATCAACAGTCAATCCGTCAACCAGACCGTAGAGCTGGCGCCCGTTTCCCAGACCTCCCTGAAGGCGGGCCAGAACGCTGGCTTCAAGCCGTTCGCGATCTCGGTTTCCAGCTGCACCCAGGGCGCCAAGGTCAAGGCCAACTTCGAGATTGGCCCGAACGTCGACCCCGTCAACGGCACCCTGAAGAACGAGCTCAGCGGTGCGGATGCCTCCAACGTGGCCATCCAGCTGTTCAACAAGGACCAGCAGGCTATCGACCTGGCTACTGGCACCAATAACCTTGAAGAGATCACTGGTGCTGGCGGCGATGCCACTCTTGGCTTCTTCGCTGCCTATCTGGCACCTGCTGCTGCAGATGCCACTCCGGGTCAGGTGAGCTCCAAGGTCACCTACACCATGACCTACGAGTAACTCCTCCTACTCGCCCGGGACCTCCCGGGCGAGTTGTCTCTACGGTACTTCCCCATGTCCCTGCGCATCTCAATCACGCGATGGCTACTGGCTGTCACGACCTTGTTGACCGTGTCCGGCGCCCATGCCGGCATCGTGGTCAATGGCACCCGGTTCATCTACCCCGCGAAGCAGCAGGAGATTGGCGTGCGCGTCAGCAATGACGGCGACAAGCCTTCCCTGGTCCAGGTGTGGATCGACCGGGGTGACCCCGAAATCCGCCCCGAGAACGCCGAAGCCCCCTTCGTCATGACGCCGCCCCTGTTTCGCGTCGACCCCGGCAAGGGCCAGAGCGTGCGGGTTTCCTTCACCGGCGAGCCCCTGCCCAAGGACCGCGAGAGCGTGTTCTGGCTGAACCTTCTGGATGTGCCGCCCATGCCCAGTGAGGACGGCAACTACATGCAGTTCGCCATCCGCACCCGGGTCAAGCTGTTCTATCGCCCCGAAGGGCTTCCGGGTCGCCCGGACCGCGCCATCGAGCAGGTGGCCTGGAGCCTAGCCAGCATCGACGGCAAGCCCGTGCTCAGGGCCGCCAACCGCAGTGCCTACAACGTGTCTTTCGGCGACATCGCCCTGCGTGCCAACGGCCGCGACTACAAGGCCGGCAGTGGCATGGTCGGGCCCTTCGGCAGCCACGACTTCCCGGTTACCGGGTTGTCCGGCATGCCGGCATCCGGTCGCGTGGTGCTGCAGTGGATCAACGACTACGGCGCCAGCGTCGGTCAGGAGAGCAGCCTGGACAAGTAGGTCCGGGCATTAGTCGCCTTTTTCTTTACACGAATCCCAAGGAGCATCGCGCTGGTCGATGCGAGGTGTACCCATGACTTCGCTTTCCGATACGGATGCCGTTGGCCCCACAAGGGCCTTACTCCCGGGCGGTCAGCGGCGGTGCCCTGTCGTGCGCCCACATTTGCTGGCCTTTGCCGTGGCCATGGCATCGCTCGGTGTCGCCGCGGGCCTCGTAGATGCGGACGAGTTGCCCGATAGCCCTCGTTTTGCGGCCTTCAACCCTGACTTTCTGTTCAATGGCTCGGGTCAGGGCGAGGCGGTAGACCTGTCCCGCTTCAGCCGCGGCACCGTGCTGCCGGCGGGCACCTATCGGCTGGACATCCTCCTCAACGAGCGCTGGATAGGCCGCCAGGAAGTCCGCCTGCAGGACGACAAGGACGCCCCCAACGGCGCCCGGGTCTGCTTCACCCCGACCCAACTGGGCACCATCGGTCTGGATCTGGACAAGCTGCCGGACCCGGCGGCCGCCCGCGCGAAGCTGGAAAGCGAGGAGTGCCTGGACCTGACTCAACTGGTGCCGTCCTCCAGCGTCAACGTCGACCTGTCCGAACTCAGCGCCTACCTCAGCGTTCCCCAGGCCTACCTTGGGCGGCAGGTGCGCGGTGAAGTGGACCCCCGGGATTGGGACCGTGGCGTCACTGCTGGCTTCATCGGCTACAGCGCCAACCTCTACCGGAACCACGCCGACAGTGGCGATACCCAACAGCTCAGCATCGGGCTCAACAACGGCATCAACCTGGGCGACTGGCGGCTGCGTACCAATGGCAACTACAACCGCTCCAGCTCGTCGGGCGCCCCTTCGCGCAGCCACTACAGCAACAGCAGCACCTACGTGCAGCGGGACCTCACCGGCATCCGCTCGCAACTGACCGTGGGCGACTACTACACGCCGGGCGAGCTGTTCGACAGCGTGCCCTTTCGGGGCGTGCAGGTGAGTTCGGACGACCGCATGCTGCCCGACGCCCTGCGCGGCTATGCGCCGGTCATCCGTGGCGTGGCGGAGACCAACGCCAAGGTCACCATCCGCCAGGGTGCGTCGATCCTCCACGAGGTCACGGTTTCCCCCGGGCCGTTCAGCATCGAGGACCTCTACGACTCGGGCTACTCCGGCGACCTGGAGGTCACCGTGACCGAGGCGGATGGCCGCCAGCGCACCTTCCTCGTGCCTTACGCCTCCGTGGCCCAGTTGCTGCGCCCGGGCATGTCGCGCTTCAGCGTCACGGCCGGCGAGTACCGCAACGACTCGGCCGAGCGCGTCCCGCGCTTCGTCCAAGGCACCTACCAGCGTGGTATCTCCAACGACTGGAGTGCCTACACCGGCAGCATCATCGCCGAGAAGTACATGGCGGTTCAGGGCGGTGTGGCCCTGAGTACCGGTCTGGGTGCCCTGGCTTTGGACGTGACCCAGTCGCAGGTCAAGGAGTCCCCCCTGCGCACCGAGGACTCGGCGCCCAGGGGCGGCCGCAGCTACCGGATGACCTACTCGAAGCTGGTGGACGCGACCCAGACCAACTTCACCATGGCCGCCTATCGCTTCTCCAGTCGCGGCTACCTGAGCTTCAGCGACTACGCCCAGGCCTATGGCAACCCCGAGGGTGGGCTCTATCGCCAGCGCAGCCGCTTCCAGGTGAGTGCCACGCAACCCCTGCCGGGGGAGATGGGCAGCCTCTACCTGAGCGGCTCGTCGCAGAAGTACTGGGACGCCTCGCGCAAGGGCGACATGACCTTCCAGGGCGGCTACTCCAACAGCTACCGCTGGGGCTCCATGAGCCTGTCGGTGGGGCGTACCCGCATGGGCGAGGGGTACGAGAACCAGTACATGATGAGTTTCAACATCCCCATCGGCGATGTAGGTCGTTCCGCCAGCCTCAGCACGTCGGTCAACTACGCCAAGGGCCGCAGCAGCACCCAGGCCAGCCTGAGCGGCTCCCTCGGGGAACAGTCCCAGGCCAGCTACAGCCTCTATGGCTCCACCAGTCGCGACCAGGGCGAGCGTTCCAACAACACCGGTGGCAGCTTCAACTACCGTGCCTCCGCTGTGTCCCTCAACGCCGGATTGAGCAAAGGCACCGGCTACCGCCAGGAGAACCTTGGTGCGATGGGCACCATCGTGCTCCACCCGGGGGGCGTCAACTTCACCCAGACCCAGGGCGAAACCCTCGCCATCATCGAGGCCAAGGGCGCCCAGGGTGCCTATGTGTCGAACGATGCCGGGACGCGGATTGCCGGCAATGGCTACGCCGTGGTCGGTGGGCTGTCCCCGTATCGGCAGAACCAGGTGGTGATCGACCCGGCCGGGCTGTTCCGCAACGTGGAGCTGCAGGTCACCGAGCAATCGGTGGCGCCCCGCCATGGCGCGGTGGTCATGCTCAACTACCCGACCATCAGCGGCATCCCGGTTCTGTTGAAGATCGTGCGGGACAACGGCGAGAACCCACCACTGGGCGCCGAAGTATTCGATGCTGACGGCAAGAGCGTGGCAATGGTGGGACAGGCGGGCCGTGCGTTCCTGAGGGGGCTGGATCCGGCTGGATCGCTGGTGGTGCGCTGGGGCAGTGACCCCGACAAGCGTTGCACCTTCGAGTACCGGCTGCCGGAAGCAGACCCGGATGATCTCAATTACCAGCAGTTGGAAGTTCGTTGCATCACCCGTACCGGGCGTTCCGAGGTCGCGTTCGCCGACTGATGCCTGGTACTGCCTGAACGCTTTTCCTCATCGGGGCCGGTCTTTACCGGCCCTGTCTTTTTCTGCGCGTTCGATACCGCTCAATTGAAGGTGACGGTGATGATCCCGGCCTTGCGGCCCGAGCGGGTCGTGATGGGCTTCATTGCCACGCTCTGGGTCTGGGCGACGCCTGCACAGGCCGAGTCATGGAAGGGATCGGTCGTGGTGCGCGGGCTGATGCCATTGGCGCGTCCCACATTGTTCTGCCAGACATTTGTAGGAACGCTGCACATATCCTTTACGATTCGACCCTGAAAGGTGATCTGACCACGAGCAGGTTCGTTGGCATTGGCTTGGGCAGCGCCCAGGGCCAGGAAGAGGGCGACGGCGGAGAGACTCAGTATTTTTTTCATGTTTAGGACTCCTCACAGACATGCCCTGAGTAAAAATCAGCGCGCTCCTACAATCCAGTTTTTTGCTGTCCTCTTTTTCTGTAGGCGACCTCGGGTGGGGCGCCCTTGCGTCACAGTTCCATTTGCGACTGCCGATATTTTGTGACCACGTTCATTTCGTGGTCCTTGTCAGAAATTTCCTATATGGATCTTTCGTCCCTTAAAGGCCACAATCGGGCAGTCATCCCGCCGCAGGCACGCTGCAAAAGCACCTCTGCTCCACCCGCCTCGCACACACGGCCAAGCCCCTCGTTCAGCACCGACTGCCTCCATTCGTCTTTTCTGCCCCTGCACAGGTGGTGGAATGGTTTTCTGCGGGCATGAAAAAGGCCCATCGCACTGGCGCGATGGGCCATAAAAAAAGCCCCCGTCAGGGCCGACGACCTGACGGGGGCGAGGGGTGTCCCTGACGGGACCTCAGTGTGTTGCTTTCAGCGCCGGGAGCGTTTGCAGGCCAGCGCCGCGTAGAGCATGAGCAGGATGAGGAATCCCAGGCTCAGGGACATGTCGCTTACTCGGCGCCGACCTGGCGCAGCTTGGTCGCCGGGGTGTCGCCCAGGTTGTTGAGCATCCGCTCGCTGTACCAGTCGAGGAAGTTGATCACGCCGAACTCGTAGGTCTTCGAGTAGGGGCCGGGCTGGTAGGCGGAGGAGTTGATGCCGCGCTGGTTCTCCTCGGCCAGGCGACGGTCCTGGTCGTTGGTGGCGTCCCACACCTCGCGCAGGCGCGCTACGTCGTAGTCCACGCCTTCCACCGCGTCCTTGTGCACCAGCCACTTGGTGGTGACCACGGTCTCCTGCGGGCCGATGGGCCACACGGTGAAGACGATCATGTGGTCGCCCATGCAGTGGTTCCAGGAGTGCGGCAGGTGGAGGATGCGCATGGAGCCCAGGTCCGGGTTCTGGATGCGGCCCATCAGCTTCTTGCTGCCCTGCTTGCCGTCCATGGTCATGGACACGGTGCCTTCGAGCAGCGGCATGCGCACGATGCGGTTGCGCAGGCCGAAGCTGGCGTGGGCATAGGGGATCTTCTCCGCGTCCCAGGCCCGGGTGCAGGCGGCCACCTGATCCTTGAAGGCCTGGCTGGCGCGCGGGTCGGTCACGTCGTCCCACTCCAGCAGGGTGTTGAGCAATTCCGGGTGCGAACCACTGCAGTGGTAGCACTCGCGGTTGTTCTCCATCACCAGCTTCCAGTTGGCGGCCTCACGCAGGGTGGTCTGCACGGCCACCTTGGTGTTCTCCATGTCGTAGGGCTCCATGTAATGGGCCAGCGTGGAGAGGAAGTCGTCGATGGCCGGCGGGTTCTCCGCCAGGCTGATGAAGATGTAGCCGCCGGCGGTCTTCACGTGCACCGGCTTCAGGCCGTACTGCTTCATGTCGAAGTCGGCACCCATCTCGGTGCCGGCGAACAGCAGGCGGCCGTCCAGTTCGTAGGTCCACTGGTGGTAGGGGCAGACCAGCTTGGCCACCTTGCCCTTGTCGCTGACGCACAGGCGCGAACCGCGGTGGCGGCAGACGTTGTGGAAGGCATGGACCTGGCCTTCGGCGCCGCGCAGGACGATCACCGGGTTGTCGCCCACCTGCAGGGTCAGGTAGTTGCCCTTGGCCGGGATCTCGCAGGTCATGCCGGCGATCAGCCACTCCTTGTGGAAGATCTCCTGCATGTCGAGCTGGAACAGGCGCTCGTCGTTGTAGAACGGCTGGGGCAGCGAGAAGGTGTGGTCGCGCTCCTTGAGCATGGCGGCCGTGGCCTTACGTGCGGGTTCGAGCGGGTCGACCAGGCTCAGGGGGGAAGTGACGTCCATCGGTAACTCCTCAAAAGGCTGGTCGCACCGGCGACCGCCGCAATGGGTGGCTGATTCGGTTGTCACGCAAGGCGGCGTGACGTGCCCCTCTGTTCTCCCTGGCCGACTGCAGGCCCTGCTGCGGATACGAGGGTGGTTTTTCGAAAAGCCTCGTGTTCTGGCTGGGGCCGAGTGTGCTGTCGCCATGGGGTACGACCTTATCCACGGGCGACACGGCCGCATCCGTTTCCGACGCTCGAGCCCTTGTGGTTGCTGGCAGGTCGCGATGAGCATGCGAATGTCGCTGGCAGGTAAGTGGTGGGGATTTGCGTTCAGCAGAATCCGATCAAAGGCGCCGATCCACGGCGCGCGGAGATGCGTATGAGCAACAGCTTCCTGAACCCGGTGAACACCCAGACCTGGACCAACGGCCGCCACCTGGTGCGCTGCGTGAAGACCGTCCAGGAAACCTGGGACGTCCGCACCTTCTGCTTCATGGCCGACCAGCCGATCCTGTTCTTCTTCAAGCCCGGCCAGTTCGTCACCCTGGAGCTGGAGATCGACGGGCAGCCGATCATGCGTTCGTACACCATCTCCAGCACGCCCTCGGTGCCCTACAGCTTCTCCATCACCATCAAGCGCGTGCCGGGCGGCAAGGTCTCCAACTGGCTGCACGACAACCTCAAGGAAGGCGATGTCCTCCCCGTGCACGGCCCGGTGGGGCTGTTCAACGCCATCGACCACCCCGCCGACAAGGTGCTCTACCTTTCCGGCGGCGTCGGCATCACCCCGGTGATGTCCATGGCCCGCTGGTTCTTCGACACCAACGCCAACGTCGACATGGTCTTCGTCCACAGCGCCCGCACGCCGAAGGACATCATCTACCACCGCGAACTGCGCCACATGGCCTCGCGGATCGCCAACTTCAAGCTGCACCTGGTGGTCGAGCGCTACGACGCCGGCGAGACCTGGTCCGGCTACCGCGGCTACCTCAACGAAGCGATGCTGCACCTGATCGCCCCCGACTTCATGGAGCGGGAGATCTTCTGCTGCGGCCCCACCCCCTACATGAGCGCGGTGAAGCGCCTGCTGCAGGCCAAGGGCTTCGACATGGCGCGCTACCACGAAGAGGCCTTCGGCCCGACGCCCCCCGAGGTGCGCGAGGAGGTCAAGGAACTGGCCGCCGAGGCTGCCGAGGCCGCGCCCGTACCGGCCGCCGACCAGCACCTGGTGGAATTCAGCAGCACCGGCAAGAGCATCCGTGTCGCCCCGGGCGAGACCGTGCATTCCGCCGCCGCCAAGCTCGGCCTGCATATCCCCAAGGCCTGCGGCATGGGCATCTGCGGCACCTGCAAGGTAATGAAGACCGCCGGTGAGGTGGAGATGGAGCACAACGGCGGCATCACCGACGAAGACGTCGCCGAGGGCTACATCCTCTCCTGCTGCAGCGTGCCCAAGGGCGACGTCTGCATCGACTATTAAGTCCCCAGACATCGGCCTGTACGGAAAACGACCAGGGCCTGCAAAGCCACGCCGGGCGGGGCACAGCGGGTTTCGCGAACAGCTTGTCCACAGGCTGGTCCACGGCATCTGTGGATCGGCCGCGTACCCTCGGGCCGCGCACGACACGGCTTCCAGCCGCTTGAGGTTCCACGGGAGCGGGCTGTTCAGGATTTGATCAGTGCGCTGAAAGCCTTGCCAGCCATGGGCTGCAGTCTTCTATCCACAGGTCGGTCACAGCCTCCTGCACAGTGGGTGTGCATAGTTACCCCACCGGCACCACCTTCCTGCTCGCAGGCTGACCTCCAGCCCAGGCAGCGCGGGCGCCGTGGCGTCCGAGCAGGGGTGAACAGGTTGTCCACAGGCTTGCCCACCGTTACCGGGGAAAACCTGGGGCCGATGCCCCGTGGAACATCCAGAACCCGGCTGGAGCATCCAGTCATTTCGCGGCCTTCAGGCCTGGATGAAAAATGAGCGATCGGCTGTGCGCCACGTCTGGCAAAGGGTGTGGCGATCTATCCACAGGCAGTTGACAGGCCGGTGCACAGCAGCTGTGCATGAATGTACGGCAAGTGGCTGAAATAGAACGAAAAACAGGCGGGAGGCCAGGGCCGTTGCGGCGCCTGGCCTGGCGGGAGGGCTCCACGGTTTGTCCACAGGTTGATGCACCGTAATCGGGGACAAGTCGCGGAGCGGGGCTTCAGCCCTGGGCCATTGCAGCGCGGATGTCGGCGGCCAGCTCGCGTACCCGGGCTTCCTCGGTGTCCCAGGAGCACATGAAGCGAGCGCCGCCGGCACCGATGAAGGTGTAGAAGCGCCAGTTGCGCGCCCGCAGGTACTCCAGCGCCGCCTCGGACATCTGCAGGAACACCCCGTTGGCTTCCACCGGGAACATCAGGCTCACCCCCGGCACGTCCGCCACCAGCTCTGCCAGCAACTGCGCGCAGCCGTTGGCGTGCTGTGCATAGCGCATCCAGGCGTCGTCCTGCAGCAGGCCCACCCAGGGCGCCGAGAGGAAGCGCATCTTCGAGGCCAGTTGCCCGGCCTGCTTGCAGCGGTAGTCGAAGTCCTCGGCCAGGTCATGGTTGAAGAACAGGATCGCCTCGCCCACTGCCATGCCGTTCTTGGTACCGCCGAAGCACAGCACGTCGACGCCGGCCTTCCAGGTCAGCTCCGCCGGGGTGCAGCCGAGGAAGGCGCAGGCGTTGGAGAAGCGCGCGCCGTCCATATGCAGGCGCAGGCCCAGCTCCTTGCACACCGCGCTGATGGCCCGGACTTCCTCCGGGCGATAGACGGTGCCCACTTCGGTGGACTGGGTCAGCGTCACCACGCGGGGTTTCGGGTAATGGATGTCCTGGCGCTTGAGGGCGATCTCGCGCACCGCGTCGGGCGTCAACTTGCCTTGCTCGGTGCGGGCCAGCAGCAGCTTGGAACCGTTGGAGAAGAACTCCGGCGCGCCGCATTCGTCGGTCTCGACGTGGGCCGTCTCCGAGCAGATCACGCTGTGGTAGCTCTGGCACATCGAGGCCAGAGCCAGGGAGTTGGCCGCCGTGCCGTTGAAGGCGAAGAACACCTCGCAGTCGGTCTCGAACAGGCGGCGGAAGTGATCGGCGGCGCGCGCCGTCCAGCTGTCCTCGCCGTAGGCGCGCTCATGGCCCTGGTTGGCCTGGGCCATGGCGGCCCACACCTCCGGGCAGATGCCGGAGTAGTTGTCGCTGGCGAATTGCTGGGTCTTGTCGGTCATCGAAGGGTCCTTTCGGTGTGCCGCCCCGTGCGTAGGCGGCCGATGGGATGTAAGTTAACGCCAGCTTGGATGCACGGAAACGTGCTCAGGCGACATCTGTTTCCACCCAGGCGCTGTCCGGGCGCCTTCAGGAACTCCGAGCGGGCTTTGCGGCTCACAACAGAACCGCACCTGCCACGGGGCCGGACCCTGCCATCACCTGAGGAGTGTCACCGATGCGCTACACCCACCTGCTTGCCGTTGCCGCCACCCTTTCCGTCAGTCTGTCGGCCGCCGCCGCCCAATGGGGGCCGGGCGAGCGCGAGCGTTTCGTCCAGGACTGCGCCGCCGGCGCCCAGGCCCAGGTGGCCGGGGACAAGCTGCAGAAATACTGCGGCTGTGCTGCCGACAAGGTCGGTGCCGAGTTCAGCCAGGCCGAGCTGGACGAGCTGAAGAACCAGACCACCCCGCTGCCCAAGCCCACCCACGAGCGCCTGATCAAGGTCACCAACCAGTGCCTGGCGCACCTCAACTGACCCCATCCTCCGGGCCTGGCCGTTGGCCGGGCCCTCTCCCCACGTTCCGTATCCGCACGCCCGCGTAGAAAACCGACACGTCGCCCCTCGGGCGCTGCGTCTGCACGCGTCCGCTGTGCCTGTGGGTATCAGGGGCGGGCGGCGCTGGCGAAGCGGAGATGGAGCCAGGCCGCAGGGGGAGGGGTCAGTTGAAGACGGGGCGGAAGAAGCTGCGCTCGTAGCTGAGGATGCAGCGGGTCTGCTCCGCGTAGGCGAAGGCCGCCTGGCAGTCAGCGTCCTGCATCGACTGGGCGCGGTAGGTCTCGTAGGCGGCCAGGCTGGGGAAGGTGAACATCGCCATGGCGACGTTGTTGGCGCCCTCGGAGGGCAGGAAGTAGCCGTGGTGCTGGCCGCCGAACTTCTCCACCAGCGGAATCCACAGGCGCCCGTAGTGCTCGAACTCGGCGAGCTTGTAGGGATCGATGATGTAGCGCAGGTAGCAGGTGACCATGGGGCGTCCTTTTCATTGGGCGATTGCCTGGGAGCCGGCACGCTAGCCAGTGCCCGGGCGGCTTGTCCAGCACGCCGGCATCCACAGCCTGCCTTGCTCACTGCCCTGCGCTGTGGGCAAGTGGGGGATTGGACAACCTTTCCGCAAACCCTCAAAGGCCTCACCAGGCGTGGGTCATGACGATCTATCCACAGGCTGTGAACAGGGCCGTGCACAGTTTCTGTGGGCAAGCACCGGCTGCAACCCGCTGATGCTGCTCAAGAAATGTACGAAGGCCGGGAAGCCTTGCCATGCCTGGTGCGGCGCCAGCGCTCTACAGGTTATCCACAGGGTGCTCCACGCTTTATGGGGATCACCCACCCACCGTGTTCATCCATCGCCTCTCCGTCGCGCCGACGGCCATGTCCCGTGGCGTCATCTACTGTTCCCATCGCGTCGTCGCTTTTGGCAAAGACGGCGCTGCCTGGCGGCGCCGCGCCCTGTCGCCCCGGAGGCAAGGTGGCCGCTGAAAGCGCCGTGTCGCGGGCCGGGTCGTTTGAGCATTTGGACGTCGTAAACAGGCAAGTCACCCCCCAGGCGTTTTCGCACAATCGGTCGCAACAGGCCCGGTCAGGCCGGAGATTCCGGCGCTGGCGCCCCCGGTGGAAACACCGGTGGGCGCTTGCCGCGATGGCTTCCGACCAGCCCCCCAAACCCCGTGCGACAGCCGCACCGCAGGAGATCAGCGATGTTCAGCAAGCAAGACCGAATTCAGGGCTACGACGACGAACTGTTCAGCGCGATGCAGGAAGAAGCGCACCGACAGGAAGACCACATCGAGCTGATCGCCTCCGAGAACTACACCAGCCAGCGGGTGATGGAAGCCCAGGGCAGCGGCCTGACCAACAAGTACGCCGAAGGCTACCCGGGCAAGCGCTACTACGGCGGTTGCGAATTCGTCGACAAGGTGGAGCAGCTGGCCATCGACCGCGCCAAGCAGCTGTTCGGCGCCGACTACGCCAACGTCCAGCCGCACTCCGGCTCCTCCGCCAACAGCGCCGTCTACCTGGCCCTGCTCAACGCCGGCGACACCCTGCTGGGCATGAGCCTGGCCCACGGCGGCCACCTCACCCACGGCGCCAAGGTGTCCTCCTCCGGCAAGCTGTATAACGCCGTGCAGTACGGCCTGGACCCGGCCACCGGCCTGATCGACTACGACGAAGTCGAGCGCCTGGCCGTGGAGCACAAGCCGAAGATGATCGTCGCCGGCTTCTCCGCCTACTCCAAGACCCTCGACTTCCCGCGCTTCCGCGCCATCGCCGACAAGGTCGGGGCGTTGTTGTTCGTCGACATGGCCCACGTCGCCGGCCTGGTGGCCGCCGGCCTGTACCCGAACCCGCTGCCCTACGCCGACGTGGTCACCACCACCACCCACAAGACCCTGCGCGGCCCGCGCGGTGGCCTGATCCTCGCGCGCAAGAACGAAGAGATCGAGAAGAAGCTGAACTCCGCCGTGTTCCCCGGCGCCCAGGGCGGCCCGCTGATGCACGTCATCGCCGCCAAGGCCGTGTGCTTCAAGGAAGCGCTGGAACCCGGCTTCAAGACCTACCAGGCCCAGGTCATCAAGAACGCCCAGGCCATGGCCAAGGTGTTCATCGAGCGTGGCTACGACGTGGTCTCCGGCGGCACCGACAACCACCTGTTCCTGGTCAGCCTGATCAAGCAGGGCCTGACCGGCAAGGACGCCGACGCCGCCCTCGGTCGCGCCGGCATCACCGTGAACAAGAACGCCGTGCCCAACGACCCGCAGTCGCCCTTCGTCACCTCCGGCGTGCGTATCGGCACCCCGGCCATCACCACCCGTGGCTTCAAGGAAGCCCAGTCCACCGAACTCGCCGGCTGGATCTGCGACATCCTCGACCACCTCGGCGACGCCGACGTGGAAGCCCAGGTGGCCCGGCAGGTGGCAGCGCTCTGCGCCGACTTCCCCGTCTACCGCTGATCCAGGAGTCCGAGCATGCAACGTTATTCCGGCTTCGGCCTGTTCAAGCACTCCCTGAGCCACCACGAGAACTGGCAGCGCATGTGGCGCAACCCCACGCCCAAGCCGGTCTATGACGTGATCGTGGTCGGCGGCGGTGGCCATGGCCTGGCCACGGCCTACTACCTGGCCAAGGAGTTCGGCGTGAAGAACGTCGCGGTGGTGGAGAAGGGCTGGCTGGGCGGCGGCAACACCGCGCGCAACACCACCATCGTCCGCTCCAACTACCTGTGGGACGAGGCGGCGCACCTCTACGAGCACGCCATGAAGCTGTGGGAAGGCCTGTCCCAGGACCTGAACTACAACGTGATGTTCTCCCAGCGTGGCGTCTACAACCTCTGCCACACCCTGCAGGACATGCGTGACGCCGAGCGCCGCGTCAGTGCCAACCGCCTCAACGGCGTGGACGGCGAACTGCTCAACGCCCGCCAGGTGGCCGAGGAGATTCCCTACCTGGACTGCAGCAAGAACACCCGCTACCCGATCCTCGGCTCCACCGTGCAGCGCCGGGGCGGCGTGGCCCGCCACGACGCCGTGGCCTGGGGCTTCGCCCGCGCCGCCGACGCCCTGGGCGTCGACCTGCTGCAGAACACCGAGGTGATCGGCTTCCGCAAGCAGGACGGCGCGGTCATCGGGGTCGAGACCAACCGCGGCTTCATCGGCGCCAAGCGCGTCGGCGTGGTCACCGCCGGCAACTCCGGGCACATGGCCAAGCTCGCCGGCTTCCGCCTGCCGCTGGAATCCCACCCGCTGCAGGCCCTGGTGTCCGAGCCGATCAAGCCGATCATCCACAGCGTGATCATGTCCAACGCCGTGCACGGCTACATCAGCCAGTCCGACAAGGGCGACCTGGTCATCGGCGCCGGCATCGACGGCTACAACGGCTACGGCCAGCGCGGCTCCTACCCGACCATCGAACACACCCTGCAGGCCATCGTCGAGATGTTCCCGGTGCTGTCGCGCGTGCGCATGAACCGCCAGTGGGGCGGCATCGTCGACACCACCCCCGACGCCTGCCCGATCATCGCCAAGACACCGGTGAAGAACCTGTTCTTCAACTGCGGCTGGGGCACCGGCGGCTTCAAGGCCACCCCCGGCTCGGGCAACGTCTTCGCCGCCAGCCTGGCCGCCGGCGAGATGCACCCGCTGGCCAAGCCCTTCTCCATCGAACGTTTCCACAACGGCGCACTGATCGACGAGCACGGCGCCGCTGCCGTGGCTCACTAAGGAGACCCGCCATGCTGCACATCTTCTGTCCCCATTGCGGCGAGCTGCGCTCCGAAGAGGAATTCCACGCCAAGGGCCAGGCGCACATCCCGCGCCCGCTGGACCCGGGCGCCTGCACCGACGAGGAGTGGGGCGACTACATGTTCTTCCGCGACAACCCCCGTGGCCTGCACCACGAGCTGTGGGTGCACGCGGCCGGATGCCGTCGCTACTTCAATGTCACCCGCCACACCGTGACCTACGAAATCCTCGAAACCTACAAGATCGGTGAGAAGCCCAGCATCACCGAAGCCACCACCGGCGAGAAGAAAGCAGCGCCTGCAGGAGTAACGGCATGAGCCAGGTCAACCGCCTTCCCAAGGGGGGCCGCGTCGAGCGTGGCCAGCCCCTGACCTTCACCTTCAACGGCCAGAACTACCAGGGCTACGCCGGCGACACCCTCGCCTCCGCCTTGCTGGCCAACGGCGTGGACGTCATCGGTCGCTCCTTCAAATACTCCCGCCCGCGCGGCATCGTCGCCGCCGGTGCCGAAGAGCCCAATGCCATCCTCCAGCTGGGCTCCACCGAACAGGCCCAGGTGCCGAACATCCGCGCCACCCAGCAGGCCCTGTACGGCGGCCTGGTGGCCAGCAGCACCAACGGCTGGCCGAGCGTCAACACCGACCTGATGGGCATCCTCGGCAAGGTCGGCGGCGGCATGATGCCGCCCGGGTTCTACTACAAGACCTTCATGTACCCGCAGAACCTGTGGCTGACCTACGAGAAGTACATCCGCAAGGCCGCCGGCCTGGGCCGCTCGCCCACCGAAGTGGACCCGGACATCTACGACCACCTCAACCAGCACTGCGACGTGCTGGTGGTCGGTGCCGGCCCCGCCGGCCTGGCTGCCGCCCTGGCGGCCGGTCGTAGCGGCGCCCGCGTGATCCTCGCCGACGAGCAGGAAGAGTTCGGCGGCAGCCTGCTGGACACCCGCGAAACCCTCGACGGCAAGCCCGCCGCCGAATGGGTCGCCAAGGCCCTGGCCGAGCTGGCCAGCCTGCCGGAGGTGACCCTGCTGCCGCGCGCCACGGTGAACGGCTACCACGACCACAACTTCCTCACCATCCACCAGCGCCTCACCGACCACCTGGGTGAAGTCGCCCCCCGTGGCCAGGCGCGCCACCGCGTCCACCGCGTGCGCGCCAAGCGCGTGGTGCTGGCCGCCGGCGCCCACGAGCGGCCGCTGGTGTATGCCAACAACGACGTCCCCGGCAACATGCTGGCCGGTGCCGTCTCCACCTACGTCAACCGCTACAGCGTGGCCCCCGGCCGCGAACTGGTGCTGTCCACCAACAACGACTACGCCTACCGCGTGGTGCTGGACTGGCTGGACGCCGGGCAGAAAGTGGTCGCCGTCGCCGACGCCCGCAGCAACCCGCGCGGCGCCTGGGTCGAGGAAGCCCGCGCCCGTGGCGTGCGCATCCTCACCGGCAGCGCCGTGGTCGAGTGCCGTGGCAGCAAGCGCGTCACCGGTGCCCGCATCTGCGCCATCGACGTCAAGGGCCACCGCGTCACCAGCCCCGGCGAAGTGGTGGATTGCGACCTGATCGTCAGCTCCGGCGGCTACAGCCCCGTGGTGCACCTGGCCTCCCACCTGGGCGGCAAGCCCACCTGGCGCGAAGACATCCTGGCCTTCGTGCCCAGCGAGGGCGGCTTCCAGAAGCGCCTGTGCGCCGGTGCCGTGAACGGCGTCTTCGGCCTCGGCGACGTCCTCGCCGACGGCTACGAGGCCGGTGCCAAGGCCGCTGCCGAAGCCGGCTTCAAGCCGGTGGAAGGCGTCGTGCCCAAGGCCGCCATCCGTCACGAGGAGCCCACCCTGGCGCTGTTCCAGGTGCCCCACGACAAGTCCACCGCCCGCGCGCCCAAGCAGTTCGTCGACCTGCAGAACGACGTCACCGCCGCCGGCATCGAACTGGCCACCCGCGAGGGCTTCGAATCGGTCGAGCACGTCAAGCGCTACACCGCGCTGGGCTTCGGCACCGACCAGGGCAAGCTGGGCAACATCAACGGCCTGGCCATCGCCGCCCGTTCGATGGGCATCAGCGTTGCCGAGATGGGCACCACCATGTTCCGCCCGAACTACACCCCGGTGACCTTCGGCGCCGTGGCCGGGCGTCACTGCGGCCACCTGTTCGATCCCAAGCGCTACACCGCCATGCACAGCTGGCACCTGGCCCAGGGCGCCGAGTTCGAGGACGTCGGCCAGTGGAAGCGCCCCTGGTATTTCCCGAAGAACGGCGAGGACCTGCACGCCGCCGTGGCCCGCGAATGCAAGGCCGTGCGCGAGAGCGTGGGCATCCTCGATGCCTCCACCCTCGGCAAGATCGACATCCAGGGCCCGGACGCCCGTGAGTTCCTCAACCGTGTCTACACCAACGCATGGACCAAGCTGGACGTGGGCAAGGCCCGCTACGGCCTGATGTGCAAGGAAGACGGCATGGTCTTCGACGACGGCGTCACCGCCTGCGTCGGCGACAACCACTTCATCATGACCACCACCACCGGCGGCGCCGCCCGCGTCATGGAGTGGCTGGAGCTGTACCACCAGACCGAGTGGCCGGAGATGAAGGTGTACTTCACCTCGGTCACCGACCACTGGGCCACCATGACCCTGTCCGGCCCCAACAGCCGCAAGCTGCTGGCCGAGGTTACCGACATCGACCTGGACAAGGACGCCTTCCCCTTCATGAGCTGGAAGGAAGGCAAGGTGGGGGGCGTGCCGGCGCGGGTGTTCCGCATCTCCTTCACCGGCGAGCTGTCCTATGAAGTGAACGTGCAGGCCGACTACGCCCTGGGCGTGTGGAAGCAGCTGATCGAGGCCGGCAAGAAGTACAACCTGACCCCCTACGGCACCGAGACCATGCACGTGCTGCGGGCCGAGAAGGGCTTCATCATCGTCGGCCAGGACACCGACGGCTCGGTCACCCCGGACGACCTGGGCATGGGCTGGTGCGTCGGCCGCAACAAGCCGTTCTCCTGGATCGGCTGGCGCGGCATGAACCGCGAGGACTGCCTGCGCGAGGGCCGCAAGCAACTGGTGGGCCTCAAGCCGCTGGACCCGAACAAGGTCCTGCCGGAAGGCGCGCAGCTGGTGTTCGATCCCAAGCAGTCCATCCCGATGAAGATGGTCGGCCACGTCACCTCCAGCTACATGAGCGCCAGCCTTGGCCATGCCTTCGCCCTGGCCGTGGTCAAGGGCGGCCTCAAGCGCATGGGCGAGCGGGTCTTCGCCCCCCTGGCCGATGGCAGCGTGATCGAAGCCGAAATCTGCAGCTCCGTGTTCTATGACCCGAAAGGGGATCGCCAGAATGTCTAACGTCAACGTCTACGAACAACGCCCGGGCAACATCCAGGGCGAGTCGCCCCTGCACCACGCCGGCCTCGACGAGCTGGCGCGCAAGGGCAAGGCCAGCGCCGGTGTCGTGCTGCGCGAGAAGAAGCTGCTGGGTCACCTGGTGATCCGTGGCGAAGCCAGCGACCCGGCCTTCGCCGGCGGCGTGCACAAGGCCCTGGGCCTGGAGCTGCCGGTGGCGCTGACCCTGGTGGCCAACGGCGACACCTCACTGCAGTGGCTGGGCCCGGACGAGTGGCTGCTGATCGTCCCCGGTGGCCAGGAGTTCGCCACCGAGCAACGCCTGCGCGAGGCGCTGGACGGCCAGCACATCGCCGTGGTCAACGTCAGCGGCGGCCAGACCCTGCTGGAATTGAGCGGGCCGAAGGTGCGCGAGCTGCTGATGAAGTCCACTTCCTACGACGTGCACCCGAGCAACTTCCCGGTGGGCAAGGCGGTGGGCACCCACTTCGCCAAGGCCACGGCGGTGATCCGCCACACCGGCGAGGACACCTGGGAACTGGTGGTGCGCCGCAGCTTCTCCGACTACCTCTGGCTCTGGCTGCAGGACGCCAGCGCCGAGTACGGGCTGGCGATCAAGGCGTGAGATGGAGGGTGGACGGCGCCGTTGCCGTCCACCGCAGGCCAGCGCAGGTGGAGGGGTGAAGCGTCCTCCCCCCTGCGCCCCCTGACAGCACAGATTACCGAGGCCCCGACATGAGCCGCACCCCCGATACCTGGATCCTCACCGCCCACTGCCCCAGCGTGCTCGGCACGGTGGACGCGGTGACCGGCTACCTGTTCGAGCAGCGCTGCTACGTCACCGAGCACCACTCGTTCGATGACCGGTTGTCCGCGCGCTTCTTCATCCGCGTCGAGTTCCGCCAGCCCGACGGCTTCGACGAGGGCGCCTTCCGTGCCGGCCTGGCCGCCCGCGTGGCGCCCTTCGACATGCAGGTGGAACTGACCCCGCCGGGTTACCGCGCCAAGGTGGTGATCATGGTCTCCAAGGCCGACCACTGCCTGCATGACCTGCTCTACCGCCAGCGCATCGGCCAACTGGCGATGGACGTGATGGCCGTGGTGTCCAACCACCCCGACCTGGAGCCGCTGGCCCGCTGGCACGGCATCCCCTACCACCACTTCCCCCTCGACCCCAACGACAAGCCCGCCCAGGAGCGGCGCGTGCTGCAGGTGATCGAAGACACCGGTGCCGAGCTGGTGGTGCTCGCCCGCTACATGCAGGTGCTGTCGCCCGAGCTGTGCCGGCGCCTGGATGGCTGGGCCATCAACATCCACCACTCCCTGCTGCCCGGCTTCAAGGGCGCCAAGCCCTACCACCAGGCCTACCAGAAGGGGGTCAAGCTGGTGGGCGCCACTGCCCACTACATCAACAACGACCTGGACGAGGGCCCGATCATCACCCAGGGCGTCGAACCGGTGGACCACGCCCACTACCCCGAGGACCTGGTGGCCAAGGGGCGTGACATCGAATGCCTGACCCTGGCCAAGGCGGTGGGCTACCACATCGAGCGCCGCGTGTTCCTCAACGCCAACCGCACCGTGGTGCTCTGAACCAGCAGGTGTGGCCCGGGCCTCGGCCCGGGTGCATGCCAGACCCCGGACGTGCGTCCGGCTACAGATTTCGGCAGCCGCCCTGCCAGTTCCACCCGGCGGCTCCGGCAACAGACACAAGCTCCAGTACAAGGCCGCGTGGCCCAGGCCGCGCCTTTGTATCCACAACAACAAAGGAGATTCATGCATGTCTGGTAATCGTGGTGTCGTTTATCTCGGAGCGGGCAAGGTCGAAGTGCAGAAGATCGACTACCCGAAGATGCAGGACCCCCGTGGCAAGAAGATCGAGCACGGCGTGATCCTGAAGGTCGTCTCCACCAACATCTGCGGCTCGGACCAGCACATGGTGCGCGGACGTACCACCGCCCAGGTCGGCCTGGTGCTCGGCCACGAAATCACCGGCGAGGTGGTGGAGAAGGGCAGCGACGTCGAGAACCTGAAGATCGGTGACCTGGTGTCCGTGCCCTTCAACGTCGCCTGCGGCCGTTGCCGCTCCTGCAAGGAGATGCACACCGGCGTCTGCCTGACCGTCAACCCGGCCCGCGCCGGCGGCGCCTACGGCTACGTCGACATGGGCGACTGGACCGGTGGCCAGGCCGAGTACGTGCTGGTGCCCTACGCCGACTTCAACCTGCTGAAGCTGCCCGAGCGCGACAAGGCGATGGAGAAGATCCGCGACCTGACCTGCCTCTCCGACATCCTGCCCACCGGCTACCACGGCGCCGTCACCGCCGGCGTCGGCCCGGGCTCCACCGTCTACGTGGCCGGTGCCGGCCCGGTGGGCCTGGCCGCTGCCGCCTCCGCCCGCCTGCTGGGCGCGGCCGTGGTCATCGTCGGTGACGTCAACCCGGTGCGCCTGGCCCACGCCAAGGCCGTCGGTTTCGAGATCGCCGACCTGTCCAAGGACACCCCGCTGCACGAGCAGATCGCCGACCTGCTGGGCGAGCCGGAAGTGGATTGCGCCGTCGACGCCGTGGGCTTCGAAGCCCGTGGCCACGGCCATGCCGGTGCCCAGCACGAGGCCCCGGCCACCGTGCTCAACTCGCTGATGCAGGTCACCCGCGTGGCCGGCAAGATCGGCATCCCCGGCCTCTACGTCACCGAAGATCCGGGCGCCGTGGACGCCGCCGCCAAGATCGGCAGCCTGAGCATCCGTTTCGGCCTCGGCTGGGCCAAGTCCCACAGCTTCCACACCGGCCAGACCCCGGTGATGAAATACAACCGCCAGCTCATGCAGGCCATCATGTGGGACCGCATCAACATCGCCGAAGTGGTGGGCGTGCAGGTCATCAGCCTGGATGACGCGCCCCGTGGCTACGGCGAGTTCGATGCCGGCGTGCCGAAGAAATTCGTCATCGACCCGCACAAGACCTTCAGCGCCGCCTGAGGCCTGAGCCGCAACCCCTGGTGCTGCGTTCTACCGGCGCAGTACCTGTCCTTCGAGGAGCCATGACGGCTCCTCTTTTTTATGGGCGGCTGACAGGAGGGCGCCCGGGCGTTCGCCCGGGGCTGTGGTCAACGCACCAGGTGCAGGAACTGCAGGTGCCGCTCGTACTGGTCGAGCATGTCGTCGATCACCTGCTGGCGGCTGTAGCCCACCAGGTCGTAGTCCTGGCTGCCCTCGGCCAGGTGCACCTCGGCGCGGTAGTAGCGGCGGTTCTGGCGGTTGCGCGCATCCAGGCCGGCGACGGCGAAGGAGGGCGTGAAGTAGCCGCGCATCACCACCCGGTAGAGGAACGGGTGTTCCTCGCCATGGCCCACCTCCAGGCTCAGGCTGGCGCCGGCCGGGTCCATGTGGGTTTCCACCGTCAGGCCACGGGTGCGGAACTGCTCGGCGAGGGCCTCCATGGCCGGTCGCACCTGTTCTTCCATGAAGCGGTACACCTCGTCCCGCGAGGGGAAATGCACCGCCTGGGCCAGGCGCTGGCGCCAGCCGCTGCGGCGCCGGGGCGAGCGCTGGTCCACCGGCGAGGGCGCATGCAGGCGGGCGCGCTGGCGCTGGGACTCCAGGTAGAAGGCCTTGTGCAGCCCCCACATCATCAGCAGCAGGATCAGCGAGAAGGGCAGGGAGGTGAGCACCACCGCCGACTTCAGCGCGTCGATGCTGCCGGCGAACAGCAGGCCGATGGTGATCAGCGCGGTCAGTGCGCCCCAGAACACCCGCAGCCAGCGCGGGCCGTCCTCGTCCACCGCGCCGCCCCGGGAGGAGAGGGTGGAGAGCACCACGGTGCCCGAGTCGGCGGAGGTGACGAAGAACACGAAGCTGATGAACACCGTCACGGCGATCACCGCGCGGCTCCAGGGGTAGCTTTCCAGCAGGTGGTAGATGGCCATGGACGGTTCGTTCACCGCCACCGTGGCCAGGTCGCTGGCGCCGCTGAAGGCCTGCTCCAGGGCGCTGTTGCCGAAGATCGACATCCACGCCAGGGTGAAGCCCAGGGGAATGAACAGCACGCCGAAGACGAACTCGCGGATCGTCCGGCCGCGGGAAATCCGCGCGATGAACAGCCCGACGAAGGGCGCCCAGGCGATCCACCAGGC
Organism: Metapseudomonas otitidis; assembly: GCF_011397855.1. Taxonomy (NCBI): domain Bacteria; kingdom Pseudomonadati; phylum Pseudomonadota; class Gammaproteobacteria; order Pseudomonadales; family Pseudomonadaceae; genus Metapseudomonas; species Metapseudomonas otitidis. The sequence continues at coordinate 514,907 of NZ_AP022642.1, forward strand.
CCAGTAGAACACCGTCCAGTCGCCCAGCCAGCGGGTGCCGCCGTCGTAGGCGTAGAGGTCGAAGCTCTTGGTCGGCAGCGCGCCCAGGTAGTCGCCCAGGTTCTGCACCAGCATGTTCAGCAGGTGCTGGGTGGGCCCGGCGAAGAGCACGAACAGCAGCAGTGAGCAGGCCAGTAGCATGTTGACGTCGGACATCACCCGCACGCCCTTCTCCACGCCGCTGACGGCGACGATCACGGCGGCGCCCATCATCAGCACGATCAGCGCCACCTGCACCCACTGGTCGTGGGGGATGCCGAACAGGTAGTCCAGGCCGGCATTGAGGTGTAGCACGCCGAAGCCCATGTCGGCGCCCAGGCCGAACACCGTGGCGATGATGCCGAAGGCGTCCACGGTGTAGCCGATGGGGCCGTTGATGCGCTTGCCGATCAGCGGGTACAGCGCCGAACGCAGCGCCAGCGGCAGGTTGTGGCGGTAGGCGAAGTAGGCCAGGGCCATGGCCACCAGGGCGAACACGCCCCAGCCGTGCAGGCCCCAGTGCAGGAACAGCAGCTGCATGGCCTGGCGCGCGGCTTCGCTGCCACCGGCCTCGCCCTTGGGCGGTTGGGCGAAGTGGGTCAGCGGCTCCGACACGCAGAAGAAGAACAGGGTGATGCTGATGCCGGCGGCGAACAGCATGCCGGCCCAGGACAGGTAGCTGAACTCGGGCTCGTCGTGGTCGGCACCGAGCTTGATCCGGCCATAGCCGGACAGCGCGGTGACCACCACGAAGACCAGGTACAGCGTCATCGCCAGCAGGTAGTACCAGCCGACGCTGCCGGAGGCCCAGGCCTGGGCGCGGGCGAGCCATTCACCGGCCTGTTCGGCGAACAGGGTGGCGGCCAGGCCGAAGATGAGGACGAAGGCCGCCGAGCCGATCAGCACCGGGGCGTTCATGCGCAGGGACGGGGTGGAAGCTTGGGTCGAGGTGTTCACAGGGTTCCCCCTGCGTGGGTGGTCGAGGGTGTCGGCAAGCGGCATCTCCTTTAACGCGGATTCGGGCATTCGGGTGAGAGTGCGGGAGCGGGGATGGGGTTCCTTTTAAATTGATCGGGCGTTCAATATAAACACGCTAAAGCGCGTCAACGCCAATGGCGGCGCGCTCTACAGCCATTTCAGACAAGGCTTCAGGCCGGGTGGTACGGGGGCTGCGACGCTTCGTCGGAAAGCGCAGCGGGGCGGGCCGGGCGGACGCCCGGCCGCGAGGGTCAGCCGTGCAGCTCGCTGCGCAACTGGTGGATGCGGGCGTCCTTCTCGGACCACAGGCGGCTCACCCAGTCCTGCAGGTATTGGCGGAAGGCCGGGTCGTTCTCGTAGTCGCCCTGCCAGAGGGACGGGTCGAGGTCGCGGGTCTGGATGTCGACGATCACCCACGGCACCTGGCCCGACACCAGGGCCCAGAAGCCCGGCACCTGCTGGCCGGGGTAGATCAGCGTGACGTCGAGGATCGCATCCAGCTGCTCACCCAGGGCCGCCAGCACGAAGGCCACGCCGCCCGCCTTGGGCTTGAGCAGGTAGCGGTAGGGGGAGCCCTGCTGGGCCTGCTTGGCGGGGGTGAAGCGGGTGCCTTCCAGGTAGTTCACCACGGTGACCGGCAGGCGCTTGAACTTCTCGCAGGCAGCCTTGGTGATCTCCAGGTCCTTGCCCTTCATCTCCGGGTGCTTCGCCAGGAAGGCCTTGGAGTAGCGCTTCATGAAGGGGTAGTCCAGCGCCCAGAACGCCAGGCCGATGAAGGGCACCCAGATCAGCTCCTGCTTGAGGAAGAACTTGAAGTAGGGCGCCTTGCGGTTGAAGGCCTGCACCAGCGCGGGGATGTCCACCCAGGACTGGTGGTTGGACACCACCAGGTAGGAGGTGTCGTTGCGCAGGCCGTCGCCGCCACGGATGTCCCAGCGGGTGGGGGTGAGCAGGGCGAAGATGCGCTTGCAGTTCTCCGCCCAGGCCTCGGCGATGCCCATCACCGCGCGGGAGCAGGCGTCCTTGAGGGCCTGGCCGGGGAGCACCAGCTTGAGCAGGGCGATCAGCAGCATCGGGCCGATCAGGGCCAGGGTGTTGATCAGCACGAGGAGGATGGTGGTGATACCGGTCAGCAGCGCCCTCATGGGTCCATGGCTCCTTGGCCTGTGGGTGGCGTTGCCATGATACGCAGGCGTGAACGGCTGCCAAGACACTCATCCCCTTCCTCAGATAAAGTCAGGCGAAACGGCTGTTCCGGCCACTGGCCATCAGGCATCATCGCCCTCGTTCCTGGTTTCTCGTGTGTTTCCATCGGTGCCCATCGTGTTGAAGAAGATCGCTGTGTCGGACCTGCGTCCGGGCATGTACGTTCAGGAACTCTGCGGCTCATGGATGGACCACCCCTTCTGGAAGAGCAGCTTTCTGCTGAAGTCCCAGAAGGATCTGGCGCGCATTCTCGACAGCGCCGTCACCGAAGTCTGGATCGACACCTCCAAGGGCCTCGACCTCGCCCCGGACCAGGCTGCTGCCCAGGTTACGGCCGAGCAGGCCAACGAAGAGGCCGACGCCCAGCTGCTGGCCGCCAACCACCCCGACAACGCCGCCGCGCGCCCCGTCAGCCTGGAAGACGAGGTGGCCCGGGCCGTGGCGCTGTGCGAGCGCTCCCGCGCCGCCGTCATGGCCATGTTCAAGGACGCCCGGCTCGGCCAGGTGGTGGAGCTGAGTCAGGCCGATGGGCTGGTGGAGGAAATCTCCGCCTCGGTGCTGCGCCACCCCAACGCCCTCATCAGCCTCGCGCGGCTGAAGAACTCCGACGAATACACCTACATGCACTCGGTGGCCGTCTGCGCCCTGATGATCGCCCTGGCCCGCCAGCTCGGTCTGCCCGAGCCCCAGGTGCGCGAGGCCGGGCTCGCCGGGCTGCTCCACGACATCGGCAAGATGGCCGTGCCCAACGCCGTGCTGAACAAGCCCGGCAAGCTCACCGACAGCGAGTTCGCCACCATGCGCGGCCACCCCATGGCCGGCGCGCGCATCCTGCTGGAGAGCCACCAGGTCAGCGCGCTGGTGCTGGACGTGTGCCTGCACCACCACGAGAAGTTCGACGGCAGCGGCTACCCCCATCACCTGGCCGGCGAACAGATCAGCCTGCTGGCGCGGATGGGCGCGGTGTGCGACGTGTACGACGCCATCACCTCCGACCGCCCCTACAAGAAGGGCTGGGACCCGGCCGAATCCCTGCACAAGATGGCCGAGTGGACGAAGGGTCACTTCGACCCCAAGGTCTTCCAGGCCTTCGTCAAATGCGTCGGCATCTACCCCACCGGCTCCCTGGTGCGCCTGGAGAGCGGGCGCCTCGGCGTGGTGCTGGAGCAGGGCAGCGGCTCCCTGCTGATGCCCAAAGTGCGGGTGTTCTTCTCCGCCCGCTCCAAGGTGCCGATCCCCCAGGAGGTGATCGACCTCGCCACCATGCAGGGCCGCGACCGCATCGTCGCCCGCGAATCCCCCGAGGACTGGGGCTTCCGCAACCTCGAGGAACTCTGGGGCGGGGTGCGCCTGAAGAAGGTGGGCGGGTAGACTGCGCGGCACCGCCGAACCAAAGGCCCGTCGTGCCGGTCCCAGAACCTGCCGGCGCACGTGCCCCGTCGACAGAACCGCCCACCGCGCCCCACGCCGAGGAGACCGACTTGAAACCCTTGCTCGCCCTGCTGACCCTGCTCGCCCTGCCGGTATTCGCCGCCGAGGAGCCTGACCTCTACGGCCGCTACGAATACATCCGCCTGCCCGAAATCGGCCAGACCCTCAAGGCCAAGATGGACACCGGCGCCCTCACCGCCTCCCTCTCGGCCAAGGACATCGAGCGCTTCAAGCGTGACGGCGAGGAGTGGGTGCGCTTCCGCCTGGCCACCAAGGACGCCGACGACACCCTCTACGAACACCGCCTGGCGCGCATCAGCAAGATCAAGACCCGCGCCGAGGAAGCCGGCGATGAAGAGGACGACGAGCGCGAGAAGGCCGACCCGTCCAAGCGCCCGGTCATCGAACTGGAAATGTGCCTGGGCGATACCAAACGCACCGTCGAGGTCAACCTCACCGACCGCAGCAGCTTCAACTACCCGCTGCTGATCGGCGCCAAGGCGCTGCGCGAATTCCGCGCCGCCATCTACCCCGGCCGCAAGTACACCGCCGGCAAGCCGCAGTGCTGAACCGTCGGCCCGGGTGGGATTGACGCCGCCCGGGCCCGACGGCACCCTGCCGGCTTTCCCGCCGCCTCGCACGGACGCCATGCCCAGCATCCTCATCGTCGAAGACGAAGCCGCCATTGCCGACACCCTCGTCTACGCCCTGCAATCCGAAGGCTTCACCGTCACCTGGCTCAGCCTGGCGGGCGAGGCCCTGGAGCGCCTGGCCCACGAGCCCTTCGACCTGGTCATCCTCGACGTCGGCCTGCCCGACATCAGCGGCTTCGAGGCCTGCCGCCGGCTGCGGCGCTTCTCCGAAGTGCCGGTGATCTTCCTCACCGCCCGCGATGCCGAGATCGACCGCGTGGTGGGCCTGGAGATCGGCGCCGACGACTACGTGGTCAAGCCCTTCAGCCCCCGCGAAGTGGCCGCCCGGGTTCGCGCCATCCTCAAACGCATGGCCCCGCGCGAGCCGGCCCCGGCCGCCCCCGCAGCTCCTGCTGGTGACGGCCCCTTCCAGGTGGACCTGGAGCGCTTCCGCATCCACTACCACGGCCAGTTGCTGGCCCTGACCCGCCACGAATTCCGCCTGCTGCAGCACCTGCTCGGCCAGCCGGAGCGGGTGTTCAGCCGCGAGCAACTGCTCGACGCCCTCGGCGTGGCCAGCGACGCCGGCTACGAGCGCAGCATCGACAGCCACATCAAGAGCCTGCGCGCCAAGCTGCGCCAGGTCGCCGATGCCGAGCCGATCCAGACCCACCGCGGGCTCGGCTACAGCTACGACCCCCGCGCCTGAGCCCGCCCGCGCCCCGAGGACCTGCCATGCCACTGGGCATCCGAATCTTCCTGGTCTACTTCCTCTTCGTCGGCCTGGCTGGCTACTTCGTGCTCAGCACCGTCATGGACGAGATCCGCCCCGGTGTGCGCCAGTCCACCGAGGAAACCCTGGTGGACACCGCCAACCTGCTGGCCGAGATCCTCCGCGACCCGGTGCGCGACGGCACCCTCACCCAGAGCAACCTGCCCGAGCTGCTCAAGGCCTACGGCAAGCGCCAGCCCGGCGCCGAGATCTGGGGCGTGCGCAAGACCGAGGTCAACCACCGCATCTACGTCACCGACGGCACCGGCCGCGTGCTGCTGGACTCCACCGGCCAGGCCGTGGGCCAGGACTACTCCGGCTGGAACGATGTCCTGCTGACCCTGCGCGGCCAGTACGGGGCCCGCTCCACCCGCGAAGACCCGGCCGACCCCGACTCCTCGGTGATGTACGTGGCGGCGCCGATCCGCGCCGACGGGAAGATCATCGGCGTGGTCTCGGTGGCCAAGCCCAACCGCTCGCTGCAGCCCTACATCTACCGCTCCCAGGTGCGCCTGGCCTGGCTCGGCGCCGGCCTCATCGTCCTCGGGCTGCTGATCGGCGGCCTGCTCTCCTGGTGGCTCAGCGGCTCCCTGCGGCGCCTGACCCGCTACGCCCAGGCCGTCAGCGAAGGGCAACGGGCCGAACTGCCCAGCCTCAGCGGCGGCGAACTGACCCAGCTGGCCCGTGCCGTGGAGCGCATGCGCACCGAGCTGGAGGGCAAGGCCTACGTCGAGCGCTACGTGCACACCCTGACCCATGAACTGAAGAGCCCCCTCGCGGCCATCCGGGGTGCCGCCGAACTGCTGGAGGGCGACATGCCCGCCGAGCAGCGGCAGCGCTTCGTCGCCAACATCGCCGGCGAGGGCGCGCGCCTGCAGCAACTCATCGAACGCCTGCTGTACCTGGCCCAGGTCGAGCAGCGCCAGGGCCTGGAAGAGCGCGTCAGCGTGCCAGTGGCGCCGATGGTGGATGAGCTGGTGCAGGCCCAGGCGGCGCGCATCGAATCGGCCGGCCTGCGCGTCGAAGACGCCATCGGCGACGACGTGGAGGTGAAGGGGGAGCGCTTCCTGCTGCGCCAGGCCCTGGCCAACCTGCTGGACAACGCCCTGGACTTCACGCCGCCCGGCGGCCTCATCCGCTTCGCTGCCGAGCGCGAGGGCAGCCACTGGACGCTGTGCCTGTTCAACCAGGGCGACGCCATCCCCGACTACGCCCTGGCCCGCCTCACCGAGCGCTTCTACTCCCTGCCGCGCCCCGGCAGCGGGCGCAAGAGCACCGGCCTCGGCCTCAACTTCGTGCAGGAAGTGGCCAACCTGCACGGCGGCGCCCTGCGGGTGGAAAACCGCGACGGCGGCGTCGAAGTCCGCCTGCGGCTGCCCGCTGTCTGAACGTCCTCGCACCATTTCGGTGCGAATGCCCGGCCCCGCTCGGTGGGTCGATGGAGCGCGACCCACCCTACGACCGCGCGTAGGGGGTGGCGCTTTCCCATCCACCGACGGAGCTGGGGCGTAGCCCGGGCTTCAGCCCGGGAGGGGAGGTTTCTACTGGGACGCCGCTGGGCTCTTCGCGTACTTCGCCAGCACGCCCTGCCAGAACGCCGGGAAGCCCTCGCTGAAGCGGGTGAACGCAGCTTTTTCGGCACGGTTCCTCGACTCGGCCACGGCGTCTTCGGTGGACCAGGTGCTGGCACGCTGTTCCTCCTGGGCGGTGGCCTCGGTCGAGCCGTAGATGTAGCCGCTGCGCACATCCACCAGGATGCCGGCCACGGTACTGGTGACATGGGCCTGGTGATTGGGCAGGAAACCCAGCGACACCGCCGTCAGCGGGCCCAGCGGGGTGCTGTCGACATAGAACTGGGTGTCCACCGTGTAGACCAGCAGCAGGTCCGAACGCATGTGGGCGGCCGGGAGGCGCAGGTCCTTGAGGCTCTTCATGTCATTGGGCACCAGCAAGCGGCTCAGGGGCGCGGCCTGGCTGATCAGGGGTTGTCCGGCGATGCGCGCCAGGTCCGCGTCGGACTCGATGTCGCGGGTCTGCACCACCTCGAATCCGTCCCGGTAGAGGCTGGCCACGCGGACGATGCTCAGTTGGGCCGGGAAGGGGCTGGCAGGTTTCTTGCTGAACAGTTCCTCGATGTCGGCGTCATCGATGCCGGCCAGGGAAACGCCGTGGTCGGGCGTGACGAAGCTTTTGCTGGAGCAACCGCCGAGCATGAGCAGCGACAGGGCGGCGAGGGCGAAGAGGGTCTTGCGAGGGGGCATGGAATCTCCATTTCCGAACGGCCGGGAGGGCCGACTGGCGGCGATTCTGCCGCCCTTTGCGGGCGCCCACAATTGACTATTCTCAGTTCGCCGCCGTGATGGAACGCGGTGCACACGACCACGAGAAAACCGGGAGCAGCCGATGAAGACCGTTGCCGAAATACTGCGGGGCAAAGCCCACACGACGATCTACCGCGTGGACCCCACCACCACCGTGCTGGAAGCGGCCGAGCTGATGGCCGAGAAGGGCATCGGCGCCGTGCTGGTGATGGAGCGCGACGAACTGGTGGGCATCGTCACCGAGCGCGACTACGTGCGCCGGGTGGCCGCCAAGGACCGCTCCTCCTACGGCACCGAGGTGCAGGAGATCATGACCTCCAACCTCTACGTGGTCGGCCCGAAGGACAGCAACCAGTTCTGCATGCAGCTGATGACCGAGAAGAACCTGCGCCACCTGCCGGTGCTGGATGAAGGCAAGGTGATCGGCCTGCTGTCGATCCGCGACCTGGTGCGCGACATCACTGCCGAGCAGGAAAGCCTGATCCAGCACCTGGAGCAGTACATCCGCGGGTCGTGCTGACCGCCCTGCTCCCGTAGGGTGGGCTTCAGCCCACCGTCAGCCCAGCGCTTCGCTCAGGGTGATCGGCCGGCGGGATCGCGCAGCGATCCCGGCTCTTCACCCAATTCCCACACAAACTCCACATTCCCCCCATAGCCCCGCCCCAGGCGCGCTCCAGACTTTCCCCATCGAACACATGAGGAGAGTCCGAGATGACCCGAACCCTGGGCTTCAAGCTGGGCGCCATCGCCCTGCTGATCCTGCTGCTGCTGATCCCGCTGCTGATGATCGACGGCTTGATCGACGAGCGTCAGATGGCCCGCGACAGCGTGCAGGCCAACATCGCGCAGAGTTCCAGCTACGCCCAGCAGGTGACCGGCCCGCTGTTGGTGGTGCCGTTCCGCCGTACCGTGCGCGAGTGGAAGACCCACGAGAAGACCGGCCAGCGCTACCTGGACGAGCGCGAGCAGCGCGGCCGGCTGTTCTTCCTGCCCGAGCGCTTCCACCTGCAGGGCGACGTCGACACCCAGTTGCTGACCCGTGGTATCTACCAGGCCCGGCTGTACAAGAGCGACAGCCGCATCAGCGGTGAATTCGCCGTGCCGGCGCATTTCGGCATCGAGGAAGGGCTGGAGGATTACCAGTTCGAGACCCCGTTCCTGGCGGTGGGCATCAGCGACATCCGTGGCATCAACAACGCCCTCAAGCTGGAACTGAACGGCCGCAGCCTGGACTTCCAGCCCGGCAGCGGCGACCCGATCCTGGCCAGCGGCGTGCATGTACCACTGCCCCACCTGGCCAGCGGCGAGGCCCAGACCCTCAACTACGGCTTCACCCTCAACCTGCAGGGCACCGAATCGCTGCACATCACCCCGGTGGGGCGTGACAGCCAGGTGGAGCTGAAGTCGCCCTGGCCGCACCCCAGCTTCGTCGGCGAGTTCCTCCCCGCCGAGCGCGAGGTGCGCGAGGACGGTTTCACCGCCCGCTGGCAGACCAGCTTCTTCGCCACCGACCTGCAGCAGGCCCTGGCCGACTGCGCCTATGAGGACCGCTGCCAGGCCTTCAACAGCCGGGTGTTCGGGGTCAGCTTCGTCGACCCGGTGGACCAGTACCTGAAGAGCGACCGCGCCATCAAGTACGCCCTGCTGTTCATCTGCCTGACCTTCGCCGGCTTCTTCCTGGTGGAAGTGCTCAAGCGCATCAACGTCCACCCCGTGCAGTACGGCCTGGTGGGCCTGGCCCTGGCGTTCTTCTACCTGCTGCTGCTGTCGCTCTCCGAGCACCTGGCGTTCGGCCTGGCCTATGCGCTGTCCGCCTCGGCCTGCGTGCTGCTGGTGGGCATCTACGTCAGCAGCGTGCTGCACAGCTGGGTGCGCGGTGGCGGCTTCACCGCCGGCCTCGCCGCGCTGTACGGGATGCTCTACGGCCTGCTCAGCGCCGAGGACTACGCCCTGCTGATGGGCTCGCTGCTGGTGTTCGGCCTGCTGGCCTGCGTGATGGTGCTGACCCGCAAGCTCGACTGGTACGCCGTTGGCCGCCCCGCCGCCCCGTTCCAAGCCCAAGCCCCAGCCCAGGCTTGAGCCCAGGCAGATCCCCAACTCCCGGCGCGGCACCCCGCCGCGCCGCCTACTGAAGGAAGACCCACCATGCGCGCACTGTTCCAGTTCTCCGCCTGCTTCGCCCTCGGGCTGGTGATCTCGGTGTTCATCCTCGGCGGCCTGATGTTCGCCAACGGCTTCGGCGTCATCGAGATCTGGCTGCTGACCGGCAAGCCCCTGGCCAGCCTGGCCCTCACCGTCATCCCGGACGGCTTCTGGCACGCCCTCACCGGCGTGATGGAGGCCCGCACCAACCCCACCGTCAACTCCTTCCTGCAGATGTGCGCCGCGCTGGCCCAGGTCGCGCTGGTGCTGGGCTACGGGCTGTTCCGCTTCTGGTACCGCCGCGATGACGACGAAGAGGAGGCCTGCGATGGGACCGCTCACTGAGGAACGCCGGCAGGCCCGGCTGCTCGCCGCACGCATCGCCCTGCATTTCCCCGGCTACCAGGTGGCCCCGGAAGGCGTGACCGGGGTGCGGCAGCCGGCCCGGCGGCAAGGGGGCGAGCCGCAGCCCCAGCCGGGCAGGTGAAGGTGCGATGTGTCGGGATTGTAGGGAATCGGTATCAGATGGCTATCAATATCAAATGCAAATAAATATCATCTGCGCCCTTTCCCCACGATCCGGACGCCGATCATGCACCACCCCGCCCATCCCTCCGCCCTTTCCCGAATTGCCCTGGGCCTGGCCGCCACCCTGATGGCACCGCTGGCCCTCGCAGCCGGAGCGTCCACCGACCTGCCGGCCATCGAAGTGGAGGGCAAGGGCAGCCAGGACACCCGCACCCGCGAGGTCTCCACCGCCACCCGCACCGCCACGCCGGTGCGCTACGTGCCCCAGGCCATCGACTCGGTACGCACCCAGGACGCCCTCAACTACGGCGCCACCCGCATCGGCCAGGTGCTCAGCGGCCTGCCCAACGTCAGCGACGCCAGCGACACCCGCTTCGACGGCCTGCGCATCCGTGGCTTCGACGCCAGCAACGACTTCTACCTCGACGGCCTGCGCGACGACAGCCAGTACACCCGCGACTTGCACAACATCGAGCGCATCGACGTGCTCAAGGGCCCGGCCGCCGTGCTCTACGGGCGTGGCAGCCAGGGTGGCCTGGTCAACCGCATCAGCAAGCAGCCCCAGGCCGGCCTCGGCTCCTCCATCGAGGCGCAACTGGGCAGCCAGGACTACCGCAGCCTCTACGCCGACCTCAGCGCCGATGCCAGCGACGACATCGCCCTGCGCCTGAACCTCGGCGAGCAGGACGCCAACAGCTTCCGCAAGGGCATCGACTCCAGCCGGCAGCTGTTCGCCCCGGCCATGAGCTGGCAGCTCAGCCCCGACCTCAACTGGCTGGTGCAGTACGAGTACAGCCGCCACAACCGCACCCCGGACCGTGGCATCCCCGGCCTCAACGGCCGCCCCGCCGACGTCGGCCGCGACACCACCTACGGCGACCCGCAGCGCGACTACATCGACGACAAGGCCCAGTCCCTGCGCTCGCGCCTCACCTATGACCTCAGCCCCGACTGGCAGCTGCGCCAGACCCTCGGGCTGTTCATGCTCGACAGCCGCTTCGACAACACCTACGTCACCAGCGTCAACGCCACCGCCCGCACCGTCGGCCGCGCCCGCTGGCAGCAGGACCTGACCACCCGCAACCTGTTCAACAGCGTCGAGCTGGAAGGGCTGGTGATGACCGGCGACATCGAGCACCGCCTGCTCACCGGCGTCGAACTGGGCAACCAGCAGCGCAACCCGAAGCTCTACACCAACGCCACCGGCGCGGCCAACGCCGTGCCGGCCCTCGGCATCTTCGACCCCGACACCGGCCGCCAGCACACCGGCCGCATGGTCGCCAGCAGCGATGCCCAACACCACATCGACAGCCGCGCGCTCTACCTGCAGGACCAGGTGCGCCTGGACGAGCACTGGCAGGTGCTGCTCGGTCTGCGCTACGACCACTTCGAGGTGGATTCCGAGAACCGCCTCAACGGCCGCCGCGAACGCCGCGTGGACGACAGCCTCAGCCCCCGCGTCGGGCTGGTCTGGACGCCCGTGCCGGAGCATTCCTTCTACGCCTCGTTCAGCAAGAGCTACGCCCCGGTGGGGGGCGGGCTGATCGGCATCACCGCCGGTGCGGCGGGCAACACCAACGCCCTCGACCCGGAACTGACCCGGCAGAAGGAAGTGGGGGTGAAGAGCGACTGGCTCGACGACCGCCTCAGCACCACCTTCGCGCTGTATGAGATCGAGCTGTACAACCGCCGCACCAGCGACCCGAACAACCCCGGCAACGTGCTGCTTTCCGGCCTGCAGCGCTCCCGGGGCGCCGAGCTGACCGCCACCGGGCGGCTGTACGGCAACTGGGTGGTACGCGGCGGCATCGGCCTGCAGGACGCCACCATCGTCAAGGACAACAACGGCTTCGAAGGCAAGCGCATCGGCAACGTCGCCAAGCGCAACGGCAGCCTGTTCATCGGCTGGCAGCCCGAGCAGGGCTTCTACGGCGAGACCGGCGTGACCCTGGTGGGCGACCGCTACGCCGACAACGCCAACACCGTGGTGCTGCCCGGCTACGGCCGCTGGGACGCGCTGCTGGGCTACCGGGTCGAGCACTGGGACCTGCACGCCGCCCTCACCAACCTGACCGACAAGACCTACTACAGCACCGCCACCAGTGCCGTGCAGATCATGCCCGGCGACCCCCGCACCCTGATGACCACCCTGGCGTATCGCTTCTGATGCGCCCGGTGCCCACGTCCCCGGACTGAAGTCCGGGCTACGAAAAGCGCTGGGGCCGAGCGTGGGGTGGATGGGACGCCATCCACCCCACGCCCCGACGTGATGCGGTTCGTGGCCTCACCGCATCCTACGAAGGCCATTGCCGCTCAAGACGAGCCGTAAGGTGGGTCGCGCTTCACCGATCCACCGTTCGTGGCCATGCCGAGCGCCCACGGTGGCTGGAAAACACTACGCACGAAGCCGCGATGTGCCGTTTTGTGGGAGCGAATTCATTCGCGATGGGGCCGGGATATCGGCACCGTTCCCGGGCTGAAGCCGGGGCTACGGATCGCGCCGTGCGTGCTCACTCCTTGATCACCACCAGCCGGTCGCGGTTGGATTCGGCGCCCCAGACTTCGCCGATGCGTCCGGCCAGGTGCAGGACGCGGGCGTCGGCCTGGTCGCTGGGGAAGCGGGTGAAGCGCTGGCTGAAGGGGTTGAAGCGCAGGATGGCGTTGCTGCGGAAGTCGCTCAGCCAGAGCCGGTCCTGCTCGTCGACGTACAGCGCATGGGCCTCGGCGTCGGCGCTGGGCAGCGCCCAGTGGGTCCAGGCCTTGGCCAGGGGGTCGTAGCGGCTGAGCTGGCCGCTGCCGCGCTCGCTGACCCACAGGGTGCCCTTGGCATCGCTCCAGATCCGCTGCGAGCCTTCGCCGCCGCCGGGGCTGTCGATCACCTCGGCTTCGCCGCTGACGCGGTCGATGCGGGCGATGTGGCGGCCGTCGCGGCTGGCGTACCAGACCTCGCCGTTGGGCGTGACGGTGATGCCGTAGGGGCCGGCGCCGCGCGGAGCGGGCCAGGTCTTCAGGTCACCGTTGCGTGGGTCGAGGCGGCCGTAGAAGCCGTTCTGGCCGGTGAACCAGAGCAACCCGTCCCGATCGAAGGCAGCGGCCACCAGCCCGGCGTCGCCGAGCTGGCCGGGCAGCGGGTAGCGCTTGAGCGTGGGGCCGGTGGGGTCGACACGCACCAGGGCGTTGAGGCCGGCATCGGTGATCCACGCAGCGCCGTCCTCGGCCACCACCACGCCTCGGGGGCTGGAGCCGGCGCCGAGGGCCATGGGCTGGCTCTGCCCGGTGAGCGGGTCCAGCAGCCCCACCAGGCCCAGGGCGGGGGCGGTGTACCAGACCCGGCCGTCGGTGGCCGGGGCCACGTCACGGGGGGCGCTGCCCGGCGGCAGCGGGTAGTAGTGGACCTCGGCGGCGAAGCCGGGCAGGGCGAGCAGGGTGGCGATCAGGCCGACGGCCAGGGCGCGGATCATGGCGACCTCCAGTCAGGAACATCTCCCTATGGACGCCTGCCCGCGCCGAGGGTTCGCCCGCCCGGCTCAGCGGCGCCGCAGGAAGGGCCGCACGCCGAGGGCGACCGGGATGCCCAGGCCGACCCAGGCCAGGGCGTCCCAGATGCCGTCGCCGAGCAGGGCGCCCACCAGGCCGGTGGCGGTCAGCGCGACCAGCAGCGCGGGCACGGCGAAGATGCGCGTCAGGTTCATGCCGTGGCCTCCCGCCGGCGCGCCGGGACGCGTCGGCGCACCCACCACAGGTAGAGCCCGCTGCCGAGCACGATGAGGGTCAGCACATCGAGCGCCGCCCATAGCAGTTGCATGGGCCGGCCGCCGTAGTCGCCGAAGTGCAGCGGCTGGGACATGGCCAGGGCGTCCATGTACCAGGGGCGCTCACCGACGGCCGTCACCTCCAGGGTGCGCGCGTCGATCAGCACCGGCGTCCACAGGTGCGAGGTGAGGTGGCTGCTGCCTTTCATGAACACCGAATAGTGGTGCTCGCTGGAGAAGCGCGTGCCGGGGAAGGCGATGAAGTCCGCCGCCATGCCCGGCGTCGCCTTCGCGGCGATCTCCAGCAGGCGCGTGGCCGGGGCGCGGTCGGTGAGCGGCGGGGCGTCGCGGTAGGGCTCGACCATGGCGGCCAGGCTCTCGTTACGCCAGGCGGCGATCAACAGGTCGGCGCAGGCGCTGATCACCCCGGTGACGCCGACCACCAGGGCCCAGGTGAGGGTGACGATGCCGATCAGATTGTGCAGGTCCAGCCAGCGGGTGCGGGGGGAGCGGTCGCGGCGCACGGTGCCGAACTCCAGGCGACGCATGAAGGGGGCGTAGAGCACCACGCCGGAGACGATCGCCACCACCAACAACAGGCCCATGAAGGCCAGCAGCAGCTTGCCCGGCAGCCCGGCGAACAGGTCCACGTGCAGGCGCAGCATCGTCATCATGAAGCCGCCGTTGGCCGAGGGCATGGCCACCGGCTCGCCGCTGCGGGCGTCGAGCATGAAGGTGTGGGAAGAGTTGGGTTCGGTGCCGGCGGTGGCGGCGGTGATGGCCACCACGCCGTTGGGCTCGTCGTCCTCCCAGCCGAGGTACTGCACCACCTCGCCGGGGCGGTGGGCTTCGGCGGCCTGCACCAGCTGCTGCAGGTCGAGGCGCGGCGTATCGGCCGGCATCTCGCGCAATACCGGGGCGTTGCCCAGCAGGTGGTCGATCTCGTGGTGGAAGATCAGCGGCAGGCCGGTCAGCGCCAGGAGCAGCAGGAAGGCCGTGCAGATCAGGCTGGTCCAGGTGTGGACGAAGGACCAGCGGCGGAGGGTGGTGGTTTTCATGATTCGTCCGGAAGCCCGAGGCCACCCGGCGGGCGGCACTCGGTGGTGCGTGGCGTGGGGCGAGGGGCTCACCACCGGTAGGTGGCGCTGGCGACGACGCTGCGCTCGTCACCGTAGTAGCAGTAGTAGCCGTCGCAGGTGGAGAGGTAGTCCTTGTCCAGCAGGTTGGTGGCGTTGAGCGCCAACGACGCGCCGTTCAGGCTGCTGTCCAGGCGCCCGAGGTCGTAGTGCACGGCGGCATCGAACACGGTGTAGGACTTGGCGAAGCCGAGCTCGCTGTTGGCCTGGTCGCCGAAGGTGTTGCCGGTGTAGCGGGCGCCGGCGGCGATGCCGAAGCCGTCGAGCACGCCGTTGTGCCAGGTGTAGTCGGCCCACAGCGAGGCCTGGCGGTTGGGCATCAGCTGCAGGCGCTTGCCTTTGAACTCGCCATCCTGCACTTCGGATTTCGCCTGGGTGTAGGAGGCGATCAGCTTCAGGCTGTCGGTGACGTTGCCCACGGCTTCCAGCTCCAGGCCCCTGACCTTCACTTCGCCGTCCTGGCTGGTGACCGGCGTGCCGTTGATGCGGTGGGTGACCGAGACGTTCTGCTGCGTCAGGTCGTAGACGGCGGCGCTCAGCAGGATGTCGCTGCCGGGCGGCTGGTACTTCACGCCCAGTTCCCACTGCTTGCCTTCGGTCGGCTTGAACGAGTCGGTCGGCGAGGCGGTGGCGTTGCTGGTGGGCTGGAAGGACTCGGCGTAGGACAGGTACGGCGTGAAGCCGGAGTCGAACACGTAGCTGAGGGCGGCGTTGCCGCTGAAGGCCTTGTCGCGCTCGGTGTTGGTGGCATCGCCCTGGTTGAGGAAGGTGGTGCCGGTGTGTACCCAGTCCTCGCGACCGCCGAGGGTCAGGCGCCACTGGTCCAGGGCCATCTGGTCCTGGACGTAGAGGCCGGTCTGGACGGTCTTCTGGTTGTAGTCGTAGTACGCCAGTGAACGCGGCGGGCGGACGATGGGCTGGCCGTGCACCGGATTGTTGACGTTGATGTCCGGCGGGGCGTAGCCGTTGAAGGCGGTGCCGAAGACCGACATGTAGTCGGTCTCGATGCGCTGGTGGTCGAGGCCGAGCAGCAGGGTGTGGTCGATTTCGCCAGTGCTGAAGTCGGCCTGGAAGTTGTTGTCCACCGCGAACTGGCTGATGGCCTCATCGGTGTTGGTGCTGTTGCGACCGACGTTGCCATTGGCGTCGACCACGTAGCCGGAACCGGCGAGCGAGGGGATGTAGCTGTTGACGGTGACGGTCTGGAACGACAGCTCGGACTTGGTGTAGCGCAGGTTCTGGCGGAACTGCCAGACGTCGTCGAAGCGATGTTCGAAGGCGTAGCCCAGCGCGTAGTAGGTGCGGTCGTAGAAGTCGTAGTCCGGATCGCCCAGGTTCTTGTGGTGGGAGATCTTGCCGAAGGGCATGTCGATCTTGGTGCCCTGGATCGGACGGAACTGGCTGGTGGTGCCGGTATCGTCGCGGGTGAACTGCGAGAGCAGGGTCAGCGTGGTGTCGGGGTCGATGTTCCAGGTCAGGCTGGGGGCGAGGTTGTAGCGCTTGTTGTCGACGTGGTCGATCTGCGTGCCGCTGTCGCGCACCACGCCGCTCAGGCCGTAGAGGAACTGGCCCTGGTCGTCGATCTGGCCGGTGCTGGCGAAGTTGATCTGGCGATGGTTGTCGCTGCCGTACTGCACCTCGATCTCATGGCGGGTCTCGGCGCTCGGGCGACGGCTGACCATGTCCAGCAGGCCACCGGGCGGCGTCTGGCCGTACACGGAGGAGGCCGGGCCACGCAGCAGGGCCAGGCGGTCCAGGTTCCAGGTTTCCGGCTTCGGGTTGGCGTACACGCCACGGGGCAGCGGCAGGCCGTCGAGGAAGTGGGTCGGCTCGAAGCCGCGTACGCGCATCCAGTCGTAGCGGGTGTCGCTGCCGAAGCTGCTGGAGACGATGCCCGGCATGTACTTCACCGCGTCGTCGAGGCTGTGGACGCTGCGCGCCTGCATCTGCTCGCGGGTGGCGACGGAGATCGAACGCGGAACCTCGGCCAGGGCGGTGTCGGTCTTGGTGCCGGCGGCGGTGCGCTGGGCCAGGTAGCCGGTGGTGGGGCCCCAGGCGCTTTCGCTGGCAACGGCGCCGTCGATGTTGGTGCTCGGCAGGACCATGGTGTCTTGCGGCAGCGCGGCCAGGCTGTAGCTGCCGCCGTTCTGCACCAGTTGCAGGCCACTGCCTTTCAGCGCGGCATTCAGTGCGTCGACCGGTGAGTACTCGCCCTGCACCGGCTGCGCCGTCTTGCCGGTGGTCAGGCCCGGATCGATGCTGAGGACGATGCCGGCCTCGCTGGCGATGCGGTTCAGGGTACTGGCCAGGGGCGCGGCGGGCAGCCGGTATTGCTGGGTATCGGCGCTGGCGTGAGGCGCCAGGCTGCCCAGGAGGATGGCGCCTGCGAGCAGGCTGGGGCGGAAGGCAAACGTCATTGCGAGCGACTCCTGATAGGAAATAAGTCTCAATGACTCCTTGCCGAGCCAGGGTGGAAAAGTGATAGGGGTTGTGAAAAAAAATCTGGCGCCGCACGGCGACCGCCCCCGTAGCCCGGGCTACGGGCGCGGGGGCGTCCGGTGGGCGGGCACCACGCGGGTCCACCAGTCGGTGTGGCGCTCGATGCGCACCGGCAGGCTGGGCGGAAGCGCGGCCAGGGCCTGGTCGGTGTCGCCGAGGGGGAAGCTGCCGCTGATGCGCAGGTCGGCCACCGCCGGGTCGACCCCGAGGTAGCCACGGCGGTACTGGCCGAGCTGCTCCAGCAGATCCGCCAGGCGGACGTTGTCGACGACCAGCATGCCGCGGCTCCAGGCGTCGGCGCCCACCGGGGCGGCCTCGCTGCGGCCCAGGGCGTCGGCCTGCATCAGCACCTGCTGGCCTTCGCCGATGATGCGTTCGTCCTCGGCCTGCGTGGGGTGTGCGGCGACGGCGGAGCGCAGCACGACCAGGCGGGTGGTCTGGCCTTCGCGGCGCACCAGGAAGCGGGTGCCGAGGGCGCGCAGTTCGCCCTGTTCAGTGGCGACCACGAAGGGGCGCGGGTCGCCGTGGGCGGTTTCGACGAGGATCTCGCCGCTGCGCAGGTAGAGCCGCCGCTGCGGGCCGTCGAACTGGATGTCGAGGGCGCTGCGGCTGTTCAGGCGCACCTGGCTGTGGTCCGGCAGTTGCAGCTGGCGCTGTTCGCCGCTGGCGGTCATTTCGTCGGCCAGCCAGTCCCCCAACGGGCGGTGCTGCTGGGCGAGGAGCAGCCCGAGCACACCGGCCAGGCACAGGCCGAGCACGCTGCCGCTGCTGCGCAGGCGGTGGCGCGGGGCCTCCAGCAGGGCGTGGCGGGCCGGTGCGCTGCTGGCGGCGCCCAGGTGCGCATCCAGGCCGTTGAGCCGCGACCAGGCAAGGGCGTGCTCGGGGCTGGCGGCGTGCCAGAGGTTGAATTCGGCCCGTTCCTGGGCGCTGGCTTCGCCGGAGCCGAGGCACAGCTGCCAGTGGATGGCTTCGTCCAGCACGCGGGCGGACACCGGCGCCGGGTTCATTGCGGCGCTCCGTAGAGGGCGATGTAGCACTGGCGCAGGCCCTGGGCGAGGTACTGGCGCACGCGGGGCACGGAGACGCCCAGGCGCTGGGCGATCTCGGCGTGGCCGAGGCCGTCCAGGCGGTTGTAGAGGAAGGCGGCGCGGGCCTTGGCCGAGAGGCTGCCGAGCAGGCGGTCGATCTCGCGCAGGGATTCGAGCATCAGCGCCTGTTCCTCCAGGCTCGGCTGGGTGGGTTCGGGCAGGTGTTCCAGGGCGTCCAGGTAGGCCCGCTCCAGGGCACTGCGGCGGAAGTGGTCCACCAGCAGGCCACGGGCGATGGTGGTGAGCAGGGCACGGGGTTCGCGCACCTGGCCGAGGTCGGGTTTGCCCAGCAGGCGGACGAAGGTGTCCTGGCTGAGGTCTTCGGCGCGGTGGTGGTTGTCCAGGCTGCGGCGCAGCCAGCCGAGCAGCCAGGCGCGGTGGTCGCGGTACAGGGCACCGGCCAGTTCCTGGTTTGTGGGGTCCACCGACGACACGGCCACCTCCGGCTGAGTACGAATCATGAGCGAGAATGATTCGCAATTATGCCGATGGCGGCGAAGTGCCGCAATTGCAGGCCGTCGGCCGGTCAGAACCCGGGTTGCTGCTGGCGGCGTTGCTGCCGGGCGAGGGCGGCGGACAGTGCGGCGGGGCTGTCCAGCCCTTGGCGGCGGGCGTGGGCGAAGAGGATCAGGGCCATCTCGGCGGTGGCCAGGGCATCGGCGCTGGCGTGGTGGCGCTGCTGCACCTGCAGGCCGAAATGCTCGGCCCACTGGTCCAGCCCGCCGTTGCGGATGCCGGCGTCGGGGCAGAGCAGGGGGGCCAGTTCGGCGATGTCGAGGAACGGGTGGCGCAGGCGCAGGCCCAGGTCCTGGCGCAGGGCGCGGGCGAGCATGCGCTGGTCGAAGGGGGCGTGGAAGGCCAGCACCGGGCTGTCGCCCAGGTAGTCCATGAAGTCCAGCAGGGCTTCGGCCGGCGCCAGGCCGGCGGCGGAGACGCTGGGGGCGATGCCGTGGATGAGCACGGCGGGGGAGGTGCCGGCGTTCCGGTACAGGGTCGCTTCGAAGCCCCGTCCGAGGGGAATGGCGCCGGCCTCGATGCTCACCGCGCCGATGGACAGCACCAGGTCGCGGCTCATGTCCAGGCCGCTGGTCTCCAGGTCGAGCACCACGAAGCGCTGCTCGGCCAGGGGCCGGTCGTCCAGCGCCTGGGGCGCGGGCAGGGCGTCGCGGCGCTGCTGCTGGTCGTCTGTCAGGGCTGGGCGCTGGCGCCGGGTGAACCAGGAGAAGGCATTCATAGCTGGTAGCGCAACGCCAGGCTGGCCTGCAGGCGCTGGGCCTGGCGGAAGGATTCGCGGAGGATGCGCCGGTCCAGGTGGTTGAGGCTGTCGGGGTTGAGGTGGTTGGACAGCGGAAGCCCCTGGCGGGCCTGTTGCTGGTGCTGCTGCATGCGGGTCTGCTGGATGAAGTGGTAGGCCTCTTCGAAGGCGGCGCCGTCCTGGGCGTCGATCACTTCGCGCTGCACCAGCTGGCGCAGGCGGTCGAGGGTGTTGCCGCTCTCGATGCCGTTGGCCAGGGCCAGCAGGCGGGCGCCGTCGACGAAGGGGGTGAGGCCCTGGACCTTGAGGTCGAGGGTGTCTTTCTCGGCGCCCTTGCGGGCCACCACGAAGTCGCGGAAGCGGCCCACCGGCGGGCGCTGGCGCAGGGCGTTCTCGGCCATCATGCGCTGGAACAGGCTGTTGTCGGCGACCTGCGCGAGCATCTCGCGGCGCAGCTGGTCGCAGCCGTCGTGCTCGCCCCAGACGGCGCGCAGGTCGAAGTAGATGCTGGAGGCCAGGAGGTTCTCGGGGGTGGCCTCGCGGATGAAGCCGGTGAAGCGCCGGCGCCATTCGTTGCGCGACAGGCACAGCTCGGGGTTGCCGGCCATGATCCGCCCCTTGCACAGCTCGAAGCCGCAGGTGGCGAGGGCCTGGTTGATGCGTTCGGCCAGCGGCAGCAGGCGCCCGCGCAGCAGGGCGGCCTCGGCGTCGTCGGCGGCTTCGAAGAGGATGCCGTTGTCCTGGTCGGTGTGCAGGGTCTGTTCGCGGCGCCCTTCGCTGCCGAAGCAGAGCCAGGTGAAGGGCACGCCGGGGTCGCCCATCTCTTCCAGGGTCAGTTCGATCACCCGGCACACGGTGTGGTCGTTGAGCAGGGTGATGATGTGGGTGATCTGGGTGGAGCTGGCACCGTGGGCGAGCATGCTGTCCACCAGGCGGCGGATGTCGGCGCGCAGGGCGGCGAGGGTCTCGACGCGACCGGCATGGCGGATGGTGCGGGCCAGGTGCACCAGGTCGACCCGCTGCAGGGAGAACAGGTCGCGCTCGGAAACCACGCCCTGCAGGCGACCGTCCTCCACCACGCAGACGTGGGCGATGTGGCGCTCGGTCATGGCGATGGCGGCGTCGAAGGCGCTGGCGCCGGGCGGCAGGTGGAAGGGTTGCTGGGTCATCAGCTCGGCGATGGGCTGGTCGAGGTCGGCGCAGGCGTCGGCGATCACCCGGCGCAGGTCGCGCAGGGTGAAGATGCCCACCGGGCGCTCGTCGCCCTGGACGATGACGATGCTGCCCACCTGGCTCTCGTGCATCAGCCGCACCGCTTCGCGCAGGGGCATGTGCGGCGGGCAGGCCACCGGCTGGCGCACGGCCAGCTCCGCCAGGCGGGTGTCGAGGGAATACTGGGCGCCGAGGGTTTCCACCGCGCGCAGCTGGACCTGCTGGTTGACCTGGTCCAGCAGGCTGCTGACGCCGCGCAGGGCGAAGTCGCGGAAGGGGTTGGAGAGGGCGAACAGCTTGACGAAGCCTGCCTTGTCCAGCAGCAGGCAGAAGGTGTCTTCGCCGGCCAGGTGCTCGGTGCGGGTGGCGCGTTCGCCCAGCAGGGCGGCGAGGGGGAAGCACTCGCCGGTGGCGATCTCGAAGGTGGTTTCGGTGCCGCGCTTGGCCGAATGCGGGCGCTCGCCCACCACCCGGCCCTGCTTGACGATGTAGAAGTGCTCCACCGGCCCGTCGCCGGGCTTGATGATGGAGTCGCCGCGCGCATAGAAGCGCAGCAGGCAGTGCTCCACTAGGAAGGCCAGGTGGGCGCTTTCCATCTGGTTGAAGGGTGGGAACTTCTGCAGGAACTCCATGGTGCCGTGGACGTTCTGCATCACCGCGAGCTTGCCCGCCTGCTCGAAGGCGCTGCCTGTCGTGCTCATGCCGTGCTTCCGCGTGTCTCTTGTTGTCCCGGCATGGTCGTGGCTGGGGGCCGGGGCTGCCCATTGGACGTAAGTATAGGAAGGGGCGGCGACCGTCCGGCGGGCCAAGGGAACTCCGCCGAAGCGGCGTTATCCCACCCTAGTTGGCCGTCCATGAGGTGGACGGGCCGGGAGTCGGGCATAGGTGACGCGATGAGTTACGGCGATCTGCTCAGTGAAGAAGAACTGCTCGCGCTGGACGAGCTGGTGCGCGGCCCGCACCAGGCGTCGGTGCTGCTGGTGGACGGCGACGATGCGCTGTATCCACGGCTGGCCGCTGCGCTGCAGGGGCTCGGCTTGCGCTGCCTGCACGCGCCCGGCCGTGCCGAGGCGCTGGAGCTGCTGGCCTCGCGCTCTTCCATCGGGTTGCTGGTGTGCGCCCTGCACCTGCCGGACGGCAGCGGCCTGGAGCTGGTGCGCCAGGTGCGCCAGTCGGCCCGCGCCAGGCTGCCGGTGGTGATGATGGCGGGCGATGCGACGGTGCAGGATGCGGTGGAGGCCTTGCACCTGAAGGTGCTGGACTTCCTGCTGGGGCCGCCCGACCTGGCCCACCTGACCACCCTGGCGCGCAATGAGCTGGGGACGCCGCCGGAGCCGAAGGTCGTCCGGAGGCGGCCCAGGCCGAAAGAAGCGGCCGTCGAAACCTGCCTCGCCCTGAAGAGCGCCTGAGCCGAGCGGCCCAGGCGTTCTTCGTTCAGTGGTGGACGCTGTCCACCGCGATGGATTCCCCCGAAACCTCCACGAACGGCCGCCGGCGATCGGCGAGCGAGACGTGGATCAGTGCCGCCAGCCCGGCACCGAAGAACCAGGAGAAGTGCGACAGGCTCTCGAAGGCCGGCAGCAGCGCGAGGACGATGGCGATCAGCGCCGAGGGGGCGAAGGCGGCCAGGGCCTGCAGGTTGACACCGCGGTGGTAGTGGTAGGCCGCCTCGGGCGCCTCCGAGTACAGCTCCGGCAGGTTCACCCGGCCCCGGCGCACCAGGTAGTAGTCGGCGACGATGATGCCGTACAGCGGGCCGAGCAGGGCGCCCAGGCCGCCGAGGAAGTAGAGGATCACGCCGGGGCTGTTGTAGAGGTGCCAGGGCAGGATCACCACGGCGAGGGTGGCGGCCAGCAGGCCGGCGCGGCGGAAGTTCAGCACGCGCGGGGCCAGGTTGGTGAGCACGTAGGCCGGGGCGACGAAGTTGGCCATGATGTTCACCGCCACGGTGACGATCAGGAAGGCCAGGCAGCCGAGCACCAGCAGCCCGGTGTGGGGGATGGCGGCGACGATGTCGGTGGGGCTCTGGATCAGCGTGCCGTCGAGGCTGAACTGGGCCCCGGCGAGAACCACGGCGATCAGCCCGAACAGCAGCATGTTCACCGGCAGGCCCCAGAAGTTGCCCTGGCTGATGGTGCGGCGGTCCGGGCAGTTCCGCGAGAAGTCGCAGAAGTTGAGGATCATGGTGCCGTACAGGCTCACCCACAGCGCGGCGCCGCTGAATACCTTGAGCCACAGACCGGCGCCTTCGGCCTGCTGGCCGGTGGACCAGCTGATGCGCAGCCCGGCGCGGACGTACATCCAGCTGGCCAGCGCGGCGACGGTGACCAGGATCACCGGCCCGGCGAAGGACTCGTAGCGCCGCACCATTTCCATGCCGTAGGCGAAGATCAGCAGCTGCATGCACCAGATGCCGAGGAAGGTCAGCCAGCCCAGGGTGGACAGGCCCAGCAGGCTGTCCTGGTCGTAGGCCCGCAACTCCGGCGCCAGGGCGGTGAGCAGCACCCGCAGCACCACCGAGGCGAGGTAGGTCTGGATGCCGAACCAGGCGATGGCAATCACCGCGCGGATCAGCGCTGGCAACTGGGCACCATGGATGCCGAAGGCGATGCGGCACATCACCGGGTAGGGCAGGCCGGTCTTCTGGCCCATGTAGCCGGAGAGGTTCATCAGGCCGTAGATGAGCAGGGCACCGAGGGCGAAGGCGGCGAGGATCTGCACGCCGCTCATGCCGAGGGCGAACAGGCCGATGGCGAAGGAGTAGTTGGCGATGTTGTGGACGTCGTTGGTCCACAGTGCGAAGAGGCTGTAGCGCCCCCAGCGGCGCCCCTCGGCCTTTGTGGGGGCGAGGTCGGCGCTGTAGAGCCGGGGGCTGAGGGCGGCTTGCTGGGGTGAGGCGGCGGTGGGCGCGGTGGCGGCACCGGGTGCAGCGGCGACATGGGCGGGGGTTGGGTTCATGGTCGGCTCGGCCTGTATGCACGGTTTGTTTGAGTTGTGTGCAATTGCGAGTTCCATGCCACTTTTCGTGCGTTGGCGCTCATCTGAGTGCTGTGCGCGCTCTCACGCCAGGTGTGGCGAGGGCTGCCGGGAATGGATTGAATTTTCCTTGTCGATCATTGACTTACGAGTCAGATTTGACGTGCCCAGTCGCGGGGCGCTTTGGGTTTTTTGTACACAAAACTGTGCGCAGGCGTTACGCAAGCCCATGACGGCGTTGGAGGTGGGGCGCATAAAAAAACCGCCCCGGAGGGCGGTTTCTTCAACGCGGTGTGCAGCGCTTACAGGCCGTTCTTGGCCTTGTACTCGCGGCGACGGCGGTGCAGCACCGGCTCGGTGTAGCCGTTGGGCTGCCGGGTGCCTTCGACCACCAGTTCCAGGGCAGCCTGGAAGGCGACGTTGTCGTCGAAGTTCGGCGCCATCGGGCGGTAGAGCGGGTCGCTGGCGTTCTGGCGGTCCACCACGGCAGCCATGCGCTTGAGGCTTTCCTCGACCTGCTCGCGGGTGATCACGCCGTGGCGCAGCCAGTTGGCCAGCAGCTGGCTGGAGATGCGCAGGGTGGCGCGGTCTTCCATCAGGCCGACATCGTTGATGTCCGGCACCTTGGAGCAGCCGACACCCTGGTCGATCCAGCGGACCACGTAGCCGAGGATGCCCTGGACGTTGTTGTCCACTTCGTTCTTGATCTCCTCGGCGGTCCAGTCGGTGCTGGGAGCCAGGGGGATGGTCAGGATGTCGTCCACGGAGGCCGGGGTGCGCTTGGCCAGCTCGGCCTGGCGGGCGAACACGTCGACCTTGTGGTAGTGCAGCGCGTGCAGGGTGGCGGCGGTGGGCGAGGGGACCCAGGCGGTGTTGGCGCCGGAGAGCGGGTGGCCGATCTTCTGCTCCACCATCGCGGCCATCAGGTCCGGCATGGCCCACATGCCCTTGCCGATCTGCGCGCGGCCTTGCAGGCCGGTGGCCAGGCCGACGTCGACGTTGTTGTTCTCGTAGGAACCGATCCACTTCTCGCTCTTCATGGCGGCCTTGCGCACCATGGCGCCGGCTTCCATGGAGGTGTGGATTTCGTCACCGGTGCGGTCGAGGAAGCCGGTGTTGATGAACACCACGCGCTCGGCAGCGGCCTTGATGCAGGCCTTCAGGTTGACGGTGGTGCGGCGCTCCTCGTCCATGATGCCGACCTTGAGGGTGTTGCGCGGCATGCCCAGCACGTCTTCGACGCGGCTGAAGATCTCGGTGGCGAAGGCGACTTCCTCCGGGCCGTGCATCTTCGGCTTGACGATGTAGACCGAGCCGGTGCGGGTGTTCTTGCGGCTGGTGTTGCCGTTGAGGTTGTGCAGGGCGATGAGGCTGGTGAACAGCGCGTCCTGGATGCCCTCGGGCACTTCGTTGCCAGCGGCGTCGAGGATGGCCGGGTTGGTCATCAGGTGGCCGACGTTGCGCACGAACAGCAGGCTGCGGCCGTGCAGGGTCAGCTCGGAACCGTCGGCCTTGGTGTAGACGCGGTCGGGGTTCATGGTGCGGGTGAAGGTCTGGCCGCCCTTGCTGACTTCCTCGGCGAGGTCGCCCTTCATCAGGCCCAGCCAGTTGCGGTAGACGACGGTCTTGTCGTCGGCGTCGACGGCGGCGACGGAGTCCTCGCAGTCCATGATGGTGGTCAGGGCGGCTTCCATCAGCACGTCCTTGACGCCAGCGGCATCGGTCTGGCCGATAGGGCTGGTGGGGTCGATCTGGATCTCGAAGTGCAGGCCGTTGTGCTTGAGCAGCACGGCGGCGGGCTTGGCAGCGTCACCCTGGAAGGCGATGAACTGCGCGGCGTTCTTCAGGCCGGTCTCGCTGCCGTTCTTCAGGCTCACGGCGAGCTGGCCGTTCTTGACGGTGTAGGCGGTGGCGTCGACGTGGGAGCCGGACTCCAGCGGCGCGGCTTCGTCGAGGAAGGCACGGGCGTAGGCGATGACCAGGTCACCCCGGACCTTGTTGTAGCCCTTGCCCTTCTCGGCGCCGTTGGCTTCGCTGATCACGTCGGTGCCGTAGAGCGCGTCGTACAGCGAGCCCCAGCGGGCGTTGGCGGCGTTCAGGGCGAAGCGGGCGTTCATCACCGGCACCACCAGCTGCGGGCCGGCCATGCGGGCGATTTCTTCGTCGACGTTCTGGGTGCTGGCCTGGAAGTCGGCCGGTTCGGGCAGCAGGTAGCCGATTTCCTGCAGGAAGGCCTTGTAGGCCACGGCGTCATGGGCCTGGCCGGCACGGGCCTGGTGCCAGGCGTCGATCTTGGCCTGCAGTTCGTCGCGTTTGGCGAGCAGGGCTTTGTTCTTCGGCGCGAGGTCGTTGATGACCTTCTCCGCACCGGCCCAGAACGCGTCGGCAGCGATGCCGGTTCCGGGGATGGCTTCGTTGTTCACGAAGTCGAACAGGACTTTGGCGACCTGCAGGCCACCGACTTGAACGCGCTCAGTCATTGCTTGCCTCACTCTGCTCAATATCCGCTCTGGACCGTGCCTGAAAGCTTGTAGTCCGAGCCGCGGCATACTACATGAACCCGTCACAAAAAACAGGGTCGGGCGTCGCTATGCGACCGAAAAACCACTTACGGTCACTGCGGGACAAGAATGTTCTCAAAAAACCGATAGATTGTTCCAGATAAATCTTCAAACCGTACACGATCACGATTTTCGCGGCGCTGCGACCCGGCGTCGCAGCATCTGACAGCGTCATCAGCCACTACCTTCAGCTCTTTTCTATACTGCCTCCACTACAAAAAAAGGAGCCCCACCATGACGGTACGCGCTGCGACCGCCGCTGACCTGGATGAGCTGAGCCAGTTGTTCAGTGGTTACCTGGACTTCTACCGGGTGCCCCGCCCGCTGCAGGAGATCCGCCACTTCCTCGGCGAGCGCCTGGAACGCGGCGACTCGGTGATCCTCATCGACCGCGACGAATCCGGGCATGCCCAGGGGTTCGTCCAGCTCTATCCCTTCATGTCCTCCCTGGCGTTGGCGCCGGCCTGGTTGCTCAGTGACCTGTTCGTTGCCCCTTCGGCGCGCCGCCTGGGGGTGGGCGAACGGCTGATGAACGCCGCCCGCGCCCATGGCGAGGCCACCGGCGCCTGTGGCCTGCAGCTGGAAACCGCGCGGACCAACCTGGCCGGGCAGGCGCTCTACGAGCGGCTCGGCTACGTGCGGGACGAGGTGTACCTGACCTACTGGCTGAGCCTGGATCGCCGCTGAGCGACCCCGCACCAAGGAGACCGACATGCACCATCTCGTACTCACCGTGATCGCCGCCGACCAGCCCGGGCTGGTGGAGCGCATCGCCCAGTGCATCGCCACCCATGGCGGCAACTGGCTGGAAAGCCGCATGGCGCGGATGGCCGGGCAGTTCGCCGGCATCCTGCGGGTGGCCGTGCCCGCCGAGGGCCAGGGCAAGCTGGTGGCGGGCCTGCAGGGGCTGGAGACGCACGGCATCCGCGTGATGCTGGCGGACAGTGGCACCGAGCCGGCCAGCGGCTGGCAGACCATCCACCTGGAGCTGGTGGGCAACGACCGCCCCGGCATCGTCCGTGACATCACCCACCTGCTGTCCCGCCACGGGGTCAACCTGGAGCAGTTGCAGACCGAGGTGGTACCGGCGCCCATGAGCAGCGAGCCGCTGTTCCGCGCCGAGGCCACCCTGGCCGTGCCCCTGGCACTGTCGCTGGATGACCTGCAGGCGCAGCTGGAAACCCTGGCCGACGACCTGATGGTGGAGCTGACGCTCAACGCCGACGCTTGAGGCTTACCCACGGAAAACCAGGGCAAGCCTGTGGACAAGTTGGGGATGCTCCGCCGCAGGCCTTGCCGGGCGTGGACTGCAGGCGGCTGGTCGGAAACTGATCAGCTCGCCGGGCTTGTGCACATCCGCCGTGGAAGGGCCTGTGGATAAGCTCGGGATCGACGGCTGCAGCCCCCGCCAGCAGCGGCGTCCAGCCCGTCGTTCACTTATTGCTCAACCCTGGTTGCGGCGCAGGGTCATCCAGGCGTCGACGCTGTAGATCGCCAGGCCGGCCCAGATGCAGCAGAAGGCCACCAGCTTGTTCGGGTCGAAGTGTTCGCCGAACAGGAAGATCGCCTGCAGCATCACCAGGGTCGGCGCCAGGTACTGCAGGAAGCCTAGGGTGGTGTAGGGCAAGTGGCGGGCGGCGGCGTTGAAGCACACCAGCGGCACCAGGGTCACCGGGCCGGCGGCCACCAGCCAGAGGGCCTGCGGGTCGCTCCAGAACCCCGCCTGACCGGTGCTGGCCTCCGGGTGCAGCAAGAGCCAGCCCAGGGCCAGCGGCAGCAGCAGCCAGGTCTCCACCACCAGGCCCGGCAGCGCAGCCACCGGGGCCTGCTTGCGGATCAGCCCATAGAAACCGAAGGTCAGGGCCAGGGTCAGCGACACCCAGGGCAGCGCGCCCACCTGCCAGATCTGCTGGGCCACGCCCACGGCTGCCAGGCCCACCGCCAGCCACTGCAGGCGGCGCAGGCGCTCGCCGAGCAGGAGCATGCCCAGCAGCACGTTCACCAGCGGGTTGATGTAGTAGCCCAGGCTCGCTTCCAGCATCCGGCCGTTGTTCACCGCCCAGACGTAGACCAGCCAGTTGCTGGCGATCAGCAACCCGCTGGCGCCGAGGATGGCGAAGCGACGCGGGTTCTCGCGCAGCTCCCGCCACCAGCCCGGGTGCTTCCACACCGCCAGCAGCAAGGCGCCGAACAGGGCGGACCAGATGGCCCGGTGGGTGATGATCTCCAGGGCGGGAATGCGCTCGAGCAGTTTGAAGTAGATCGGGAAGAGTCCCCAGATGACATAGGCAGTCAGGCCCAGGGCATAGCCCCGGCGGGGATTGGCGGTGGCCATCAGGCGTCCTTGGTTCGGCAGGTAGAAAGAAGCGCGCCATTTTAGGGCGCGCACCGGCGCTTGTCTGTGACGTTGCGGTCGACACGGGGTTCCGCAGTGCCGTGGGAGGGCGGTCGCGGCAATGCTGCCCGGCGGCTGGCACACTGCACGCCGGTTTCCCAAGGAGTGCGCCATGACCGTCGTCGAACGCTACCTGCAAGGCCTGGAGCAGGCCCTGCCCCCCGAGTCCCGCCAGCGCCTGGGCCAGGCCCTGGGGGCCACGCCCGCCCAGCTGGAGGCGCTGCGTGCGGCCTATCCCCAGGTGCCCGACAGCCTGCTGGCGCTGCTCCGGCGCATCAACGGCACCTACTGGCAGGACCACGGCGGGGTCATGCTGCAGGAGCTGATTCTCGGCTCGGACGTGTTCGAGTACCCCTATTACCTGCTCTCGGTGGAGCAGATGCTCGCCGAGCGTCGCCGTACCGACAGCATCCTCCAGGTCTACGACGGCTACCTGGATGAGTTTCCGGAGCTGATCGGCGCCGGCATCGACCCGACGCTGCCGATGGATCGCCGCCTGTGCTTTTCCCACTGCATGAACAACGGCGGCACCTCGTTGCTGTACCTGGACTTCGACCCTGCGCCGGGCGGTACGGTGGGGCAGGTCGTGCGCTTCCTGCACGACCCCGATTCCTACGCGGTGATCGCGCCGAGCTTCGAGCGCTACCTCGAACAATTGATGGAGGACGACTACGCCTTCGTCTTCGACGAGGACGAGTGAGCCCCTCAGAACAGCCTGAGCGGCTCCTCGTCCAGGGCCGCCAGTTGCTCGCGCAGGGTGAGCACCTGGTCGCCCCAGTAGCGTTCGCTGCCGAACCAGGAGAAATGCATGGGGAAGGCCGGGTCGTCCCAGCGGCGGGCGATCCAGGCGCTGTGGTGCATCAGGCGCAGGGCCCGCAGGCCTTCGATCAGCGGCAGCTCGCGGGGGTCGAAGTCGTGGAACTCCTGGTAGCCGTCCATCAACTCGGAGAGCTGCCCCAACCGCTCCTGGCGTTCGCCGGCCAGCATCATCCACAGGTCCTGCACGGCGGGGCCCATGCGGCAGTCGTCCAGGTCGACGACGTGGAACGCCTCGTCGCGGCACAGCAGGTTGCCCGGGTGGCAGTCGCCATGCAGGCGGATGGGGCTGTAGCGCACCTCGGCGAACAGTTTGTCGAGGCGCTTCAGCAGGTCGCGAGCCACCGATTCGTAGGCCGGTAGCAGGCCCTTGGGGATGAAGCCACCTTCCAGCAGCGTCTGCAGCGAGGTGTGGCCGAAGTTGTCCACAGCCAGCTGCTCGCGGTGCTGGAACGGCCGGGTCGCGCCCACGGCGTGCAGGCGGCCGAGCAACTGGCCGAGGCGGTAGAGCTGGTCGAGGTTGCCCGGCTCCGGGGCGCGGCCGCCGCGACGGGGGAACAGGGCGAAGCGGAAGCCGGCGTGCTCGAACAGCGTCTCGCCTTCGCAGCGCAGGGGCGCCACCACCGGCACTTCGTGTTCCTCCAGCTCCAGGGTGAAGGCGTGCTCCTCGCGGATCGCAGCGTCGGTCCAGCGCTCGGGCCGGTAGAACTTGGCGATGAGGGGCGCGCTGTCCTCGATCCCCACCTGGTACACGCGGTTCTCGTAGCTGTTCAGCGCCAGTACCCGGGCATCGCTGAGGTAGCCCAGGCTCTCCACGGCATCCAGGACCAGGTCGGGGGTGAGGGCGTCGAAGGGATGGGACATGGGGCGGCTCCAGCGGATGGGCGCACAGTCTAGCGGGTCGCGCGCCGGCCTGCCGAAACCGCCGGGCTAGAGTGCCGTGCCCAGCAGCACCTGGCCGGGGTCGAACAGCACCCGCGCCAGCTGGCCGGGCTGCAGGCCGTCGGCGGCGAGGCGGGTCGGTTCGGCCAGGGCGCAGAGGGTCTGGCCGCTGCCCAGGGCGATACGCACCTCGCTGGGGCCTTCCGCGTCGGGGACGATGGCCTCGATCCGGCCCTCCAGGGCGTTCAGGTGGGCATCCACGGGCGCATGCAGCGGACGCACCTCCAGCCAGCCGGCCTTCATCAGCGCGACCACGCCGACGCCCAGGGCCAGCTCCAGCTTCTCGGTGCTGTCGTGGGTGATCTGCGCCTTCAGCCGGGCGCCACCGGGCAGTTCCATCTCCACCAGGTCGTTGCGGCCATGGGCCTGCAGGCCGACCACCTTGCCGCTGAGCTGGTTGCGCGCACTGGTGCGCAGCATCAGGCGGCCCAGGCGCTCCAGGTCCTGTTCGTGCTCGGCGCTTTCCACCAGGCGTGCCTGCAGGCTTTCCAGGCGCTTGAACAGCGCCAGCAGGCGCTCACCCTCGGCGGACAGGCGCGCGCCGCCGCCGCCCTTGCCCCCCACGCTGCGCTCCACCAGCGGTTTCTCGGCGAGGTTGTTGAGCTCGTCGATGGCATCCCAGGCGGCCTTGTAGCTGAGGCCGGCGGCCTTGGCGGCGCGGGTGATGGAGCCCTGGATGGCGATCTGCTCCAGCAGCGCCATGCGCTGGGGGCGGCGGGTCAGTTGCTGGGTGAGGGGGATCAGCTGGCTCATGGTGGTCGGGGCCCGGTGGACATGGCGCGCAGGCTGAGTGAGCGGGGCGCGGTCGTCAAGCGCCTGTCAGGGCACGCTGCCCGGCTTGGGCGTGCGGGCCAGGCAGTAGACGTCCACCCGTGCGGCACCGGCGCGCTTGAGCAGGCGGGCGAGGGCGTGGGCGGTGGTGCCGGTGGTCAGCACGTCGTCCACCAGGGCCAGGTGCAGCCCGGCGGGGCGCGCGCGGGGTGCCAGGGCGAAGGCCCGGCGCAGGTTGCGTCGCCGGGTGGCGGCATCCAGCCCTTGCTGGGCCGGGGTGTCCTGGGTGCGCAGCAGCCAGCCGGCCTCCACCTTCAGGCGCAGCGAGCGGCCGAGCCAGTCGGCGAGCATCTGCACCTGGTTGAAACCCCGCGCCCGCTGGCGTGCCCGTGCCAGGGGCACCGGCAGCAGCAGGTCCGGCAGCGCTTGCCGGGTGTGCTGCAGGTGGTCGGCGAACAGCTCCGCCAGCAGGCGCCCGGCAGGCCAGTCGGCACGGTGCTTGAAACGGGTGACCAGGGCGTCGAGGGGGAAACCGTAGCGCCAGGGCATGCAGGCGCTGTCGAAGGCCGGTGGCCGCCGCTGGCATTCGCCGCAGAGCAGCCCGTCGGCCGGCAGGGGCAGGGCGCACTGGCGGCAATGGCCGGCCAGCCAGGGCAGGTCGAGCAGGCAGCCGGGGCAGATGGGGTGGACGTCATCGCCCTCCAGGGTGGCCAGGCACAGCTGGCAGCGGGCCTGGCTGCGCGCCAGGCGGCGAAGCCGGTAGAGGAGTCCGTCCATGGTGGTCCTGCGGGGTCAGTGGATGAGCCAGCTCATCACCACCAGTCCGAGCAGGGTGAGGATGAGGCCGCTGATGATGCCCTTCCTCGCCAGGGCGCGGATGCCGGACATCAGCAGCATCAGTCCGATGAACAGCACGACGAAGCTGAACAGCGAGGTATCCATTCCGATGGCCCGTGCCAGGCCGTGGAAAAAGTCGTCCATTGCCGACCAGATGCCGCCGAGCAACCCGGAGAGCAGGTCGACGATGAAGCGGATGGCGCGGCCCAGCGCCTCGCCGAGCCAACCGAAGAAACCTTCTGTGCCCATGGTGGATCCTTGCGTGGGGGATTCAGCCATTGGATTCGCAGCGGCGACGGGGGTTCAGCGTCGCGGGCTGTTCACCTGCGGCGCCAGGAAGGAATGCCGGAAGTACTCGCGGAATGCCTGCATCGGTTCATTGAAAACGCGGTCCCGGCGCCAGGCGAGCCCGACGCTCATCGACGGCACCGCGTCGGTCAGCGACAGGGTTTCGATGCGCCGTCCCTCCAGGGACCAGGGGCGGTAGACCAGGTCGGACAGGATGGCGACGCCCGAGCCGTTGGCCACCATGCTGCGAACCGCCTCCACCGAGCTGGTGCGGAGGATCACGTAGGGGCGGAATTCGGTGGCTTCCCAGTAGCGCAGGGCTGTCTGGTCCGCCTCGTCCACGGTCAGCAGGATGAAGGGCTCGGGGGCCACGTCGGCGAGCCCGACGGAGACCCGTTCGCTGAGCGGGTGGCGGTTCGGCAACCACAGGCGCCGTTCGGAGCTGAACAGGGTCTCGGCGGCGATGTCCGGGTGGCGCAGGTTGGCGGTCAGCACCACCGCCATGTCCAGCGAGCCGTCCAGCAGGCCGCGCTCGATGGCCTGGCGCTCCTGCTCGTGGAGGTCGAGCCGGATGCCCGGGTACCACTGCGCCATGCGCTGCAGGTGGTAGGGCAGGAAGTAGCCCATCACCGTGTAGCTGGCGGCCACCTTCAGGCTGCCTTCGAGGCTGGTGTCCGGCAGTGGGCTCTTCAGGGCGTCCTCCACGCTGCGCTGGATCGAGTAGGCGTGGTTGAGGAAGTGCCGGCCGCTGTCGGTGAGGGTCATGCCCTGGGGGGAACGGATGAACAGGCTGACGCCGAGCAGGCTCTCCAGCTCCTGGATGGCACTGGTGACGGCCGACTGCGAGATGTTCAGGTGGATCGCCGCCTGGGATATCTGCCCGACTTCGGCGGTGGCGATGAAGTAGCGCACCTGGCGCAGGGTGAATGACATGGGAACGCCCTTGGGTATCGATTTTTCAGATATCAGTGTATCGAATAATAGATCTTCCCAATGCCTCGTCCCCGCTCTTAACGTCTCGCCATCGATAGTCGAGCGCACGAGGAGAGCAGCGGATGATCGAGGTCGACCTCAATTCGGACCTGGGTGAGGGTTTCGGGCCCTGGACCATCGGCGATGGTGTTGATGCCCAGCTGATGCCCCTGATCAGCAGCGCCAACATTGCCACCGGCTTCCACGCCGGTGACCCCAACATCATGTCCCGCACCGTCGAGCTGGCGAAGCAGCATGGCGTCGGGATCGGGGCTCACCCCGGCTTTCGCGACCTGGTGGGGTTCGGTCGCCGGCACATCGCGGCGCCTGCGACCGAACTGGTCAACGACATGCTCTACCAGCTGGGCGCGCTGCGGGAGTTCGCCCGCCTTCACGGGCTGGCGTTGCAGCACATCAAGCCCCATGGCGCGCTCTACATGCACCTGGCCCGCGACGATGAGGCGGCTCGCCTGTTCGTCGAGACCTTGCAGCGCGTGGACCCGACCCTGTTGCTGTTCTGCATGGACGGTTCGGCCACCTGTCGCTGGGCCGAGGCCCTGGGCCAGCCGGTGGTGCGTGAGTTCTATGCCGACCGCGAGTACGACGTGACCGGCTCCATCGTGTTCATCCGCCGGGTCACCGCGTGGGACCCGGACCAGGTGGCCGAGAAAGTCCTGCGCGCCTGCCGCGAAGGGCAGGTGCGGACGGTGAATGGCCAGGACATCCCGATCCGCTTCGATTCGATCTGCATTCACAGCGACACACCTGGTGCCCTGGCGCTGGTCCAGCGCACCCGGGAGCGCCTGGCCGCTGCCGGGATCGCTGTACGCGCGCCCCGCTGAACCCCTGCCAACGCCTGCCCAGACAATGACGACAAGAGGAAAAGACATGGCTGAACATCAGGTACTTTCGCCGCTTCCCGGCACTTTCTATCGCAAGCCCGCCCCCGATGCCGCCGACTACGTGCGTGTCGGCGAGCGTGTTGACGTGGGCGCCGTGCTGGGGCTGGTGGAGGTGATGAAGCAGTTCTCGGAGCTGACCGCCGAGGTCGCCGGCACGCTCGTCGCCTTTCACGTGGACGACGGTGAGCCGGTAGAGCCTGGCCAGTTGCTGGCCGTGATCCAGAGCGACGACTGAGGAGGCTGGCCGATGACCGGTTCGATCCGAAAATTGCTGGTGGCCAACCGCGGCGAGATTGCCGTGCGCATCATCCGTGCGGCCCAGGGCCTGGGCATTCCCACCGTGGCAGCGTGCAGCGAGGCGGATGTCGATGCCTTGCCGGCCCGGCTGGCCGATGAGGTCCGGGTGATCGGCCCGGCGCGAGCCGACCGCAGTTACCTGAACGGCGAGGCGCTGATCGCGGCGGCCCTGGACAGCGGCGCCGATGCCATCCACCCCGGCTATGGCTTTCTCTCGGAGAACACCGCGTTCGCCCAGGCTGTGGTCGAGGCCGGCCTGGTCTTCGTCGGCCCCGATGCCGCGACGATCCGCCAGATGGGCGACAAGGCCGAGGCCCGGCGCACCGCCAAGGCCGCTGGCGTGCCGGTGGTACCCGGCTCGCCTGGCGAGCTGGACAGCCTCGAGGCGGCGCTCGCGTGCGCCGTCGAGGTGGGTTACCCGTTGCTGATCAAGGCATCGGCCGGTGGCGGCGGGCGAGGCATCCGCATCGCCCACGATGCAGAAGAGCTTGCCCGCGAGTTTCCGCTGGCCCAGCGCGAGGCCCAGGCGGCCTTCGGCTCGGGCGCGGTGTACCTGGAGCGCTTCATCCGCCAGGCGCGGCACATCGAGGTGCAGGTGCTGGGGGATGGTCAGCACGCCGTTCACCTGTTCGAGCGCGAGTGCTCCCTGCAGCGTCGTCGGCAGAAGGTCTTCGAGGAGGCGCCGTCCCCGGCGCTCAGCGAGGCCCAGCGTGCGGCCTTGTGTGAAAGCGCGGTGCGCCTGGCCCGGCAGATCGGCTATCGCGGCGCCGGGACCCTGGAATACCTCTTCGATGCGGTGAGCGGCGAGTTCTTCTTCATCGAGATGAACACCCGCATCCAGGTGGAGCACCCCGTGACCGAGATGGTGACCGGGGTGGACCTGGTGCAGTGGATGCTGCGTATCGCCGGCGGCGAGCCGCTGTCCCTGTCCCAGGAGGAGATCCGCCTGCAGGGCGCCGCCCTGGAGATGCGCATCAATGCCGAAGACCCGGCCCGCAACTTCTTCCCCAGCCCTGGCGTGGTGCAGTCTCTGAGCTGGCCGCAGGGGGAGGGCGTGCGCGTGGACAGCCATCTCTTCGAGGGCTACCGGGTGCCCGCCTACTACGACTCGCTGCTGGCCAAGGTGGTGGTGCAGGGCGCCGACCGCAGCGAGGCGTTCGCCCGTGCCGAGCAGGCGCTGGCGGCGACCCGCCTGACCGGGATGGCCACCACCCTGCCGCTGCATCGCCTGCTGTTGGCGGACGCCGCCGTACGCGACGGGCAGTTCGATACCGGCACCCTGGAACCCTGGCTCGTCGAGCGTGCCGCCCTGCTGGCAGCTGCTGTGGAGGTCCCCCATGAACACTGAAGCCGTGCGCTACAGCTTCGGCGGAGATGAACACCTGTTCGCCGAAGTGTCCGAATCCATGTCCCTGCCGGCATTCTTCCGCGGCATGGCAATCACCCGCGCCCTGGAGCGCGAGGCCCTGCCCGGGGTGCTGGACATCTGCCTGGCCAACGCCTCGTTCCAGGTGCGCTTCAACCCGGATGTGATTGCGCCGGAGGCGCTGCTGGAGCGGGTCCGGCAACTGGAGGCCCAGGCTGTTGCCGAACGCCGCCTGGAGACCCGCATCATCGAGATCCCGGTGCTCTACAACGACCCGTGGACGGCGGAAACCCTCATGCGATTCCGCGATCGCCACCAGGACCCGGCGTCCACCGACCTGGAATACGCCGCGCGCATCAACGGCTATGCCGACGTCCAGGCCTTCATCGAGGCCCACAGCGGCGCGCCCTGGTTCGTCTCCATGGTCGGCTTCGTCGCCGGGCTGCCCTTCATGTACCAGATGGTGGAGCGCGACCGGCAGTTGCAGGTGCCCAAGTACCTGCGCCCGCGCACCGATACGCCCCGGCTCACCCTGGGTCACGGCGGTTGCTTCGGTTGCATCTACTCGGTGCGCGGGGCCGGTGGCTACCAGATGTTCGGCGTGACGCCCGCGCCCATCTACGACCCCGAGCAGCGCCTCGATTACCTGCGGGACTCCATGGTGTTCTTCCGCTCCGGCGACATCGTGCAGTTCAAGGCCATCGACCGCGACGCCTATGACCGGGCGTTGGCCGAGGTCGAGGCAGGAACCTTCAGCCTGCGCATCCGTCCGGTCACCTTCGACCTGGATGCGTTCATCCAGGACCCACGTGCGTGTACCCAGGCCCTGCAGGAGGTGCTCAATGATTAAGGTGCTGAAACCCGGTCTGGCGACATCGGTCCAGGATGCCGGTCGGGAAGGCCATTACCACCTGGGCATTCCACCTTCCGGCGCGCTCGACCAGTTCGCCCTGCGCGCCGCCAACCTGCTGGTGGGCAATGCGCCCACCGCCGCCTTGCTGGAGTGCACCCTGCTGGGGCCTCAACTGGAGTTCCAGCGTGACGCCTTGGTCGCCGTCTGCGGCGCGCGCATGACGCCGCGCCTGGACGGTGAGGAAATGCCCCTGGACGCCGCGTTCCGGGTGCGCGCCGGGCAGGTGCTGGGCTTCGACTACCTGAAGGCGGGGGCGCGGGGGTATCTGGCCATCGAGGGCGGCATTGCGGTGCCCGAGGTGCTCGGCAGCCGGTCCACCTATGGCCTCGGGGCGATTGGCGGCCTCGAAGGGCGGCGCCTGGCAGCCGGTGATCAGCTCCCCCTGGGGCCCGCATCGGGACGTGGGCGCGAGGGCATGGCCCTGCCACGCTCGCTGCAGGACGAGGTCGGTGGCGAGATGACGCTGCGGGTGGTGCCAGGCCTTTATGTGCACCGCCTGACGCCGCAGGCGCTGGAGCAGTTCTTCGCCGACACCTGGACGGTGGGCTCCGAGGCGGATCGCACCGGCTACCGCTTCAAGGGCGGGACGCCGCTGGCGTTCGAGCCGCGCGAGCAGCCGTTCGGTGCCGGGTCCGATCCGTCGAACATCGTCGATGCCTGCTACCCCATCGGCTCCATCCAGGTGCCCGGCGGCCTGGAGCCCATCATCCTGCACCGCGACGCCGTTTCCGGCGGGGGCTATGCCACCATCGGCACGGTCATCAGCCCGGACCTGGATCGCATGGCGCAGATGCAGCCGAACCAGAAGGCGCGCTTCGTCGCCGTCGACCTCGAGGAAGCCCTGGCCATTCGGCGCCAGTACAACCAGCGGTTGGAGCGCTTGCAGCGGTTCTTCCTCGACTGATCCTTACGGCCGTCCTCACCCGTGAACCGCCCCGATCCTTCGAGAGGGGCGGTTTTCTTTTGCTCATAAAATGCTCAACTGTAAACCTGTGTCCCGAATCTGGTTGACAGCGTCGAACCCGAAATTAAGATGCCCCTTAGCCTGAACGCCCGGTCTATCGGCCCGGGCCACTCCGACAAGAGGCGCCATCCAAGCGTCGTAGGAACCCTTCCCATGAGTGCAACCGCCGCCATCGCTACCCGCCACGACTGGACCCTCGCCGAGGTGAAGGCGCTGTTCCAGCAGCCGTTCAACGACCTGCTGTTCCAGGCCCAAACCGTGCACCGCGCGCACTTCGACCCGAACCGCGTTCAGGTCTCCACCCTGCTCTCCATCAAGACCGGCGCCTGCCCGGAAGACTGCAAGTACTGCCCGCAGTCCGGCCACTACAACACCGGCCTGGACAAGGAAAAGCTGATGGAGGTGCAGAAGGTGCTGGAGGCGGCCGCCGAGGCCAAGGCCATCGGCTCGACCCGCTTCTGCATGGGCGCGGCGTGGAAGCACCCCTCGGCCAAGGACATGCCCTACGTGCTGGAGATGGTGAAGGGCGTGAAGAAACTCGGCCTCGAAACCTGCATGACCCTCGGCCGACTGGACCAGGAGCAGACCCAGGCGCTGGCCGATGCCGGCCTGGACTACTACAACCACAACCTCGATACCTCGCCGGAGTTCTACGGCAACATCATCACCACCCGTACCTACGGCGAGCGGCTGCAGACGCTGGCCTACGTGCGCGAAGCGGGGATGAAGATCTGCTCCGGCGGCATCCTCGGCATGGGCGAGTCGCTGGACGATCGCGCCGGCCTGCTGATCCAGCTGGCCAACCTGCCGGAACACCCCGAGTCGGTGCCGATCAACATGCTGGTGAAGGTCAAGGGCACGCCTCTGGCCGAGGAACAGGACGTCGACCCGTTCGACTTCATCCGAACCCTGGCGGTGGCGCGGATCATGATGCCCCAGTCCCACGTGCGGCTGTCCGCCGGGCGTGAGCAGATGAACGACCAGATGCAGGCCCTGGCCTTCATGGCCGGCGCCAACTCGATCTTCTACGGCGAGAAGCTGCTGACCACCGCCAACCCCCAGGCGGACAAGGACATGCAGCTGTTCGCCCGCCTCGGCATCAAGCCCGAGGAGCGCGAGGAACACGCCGACGAGGTGCACCAGGCCGCCATCGAGCAGGCCCTGGTGGAGCAGCGCGACTCGCAGCTGTTCTACAACGCTGCCTCGGCCTGACGTTCGCCCGGTGGCGGGTGCTTGCGCCCGCCACCCCATTCCCCGTAAGGCAGGTGCGCCGCCGTAGGTCGCCTGCCCGCTGCCGGTGAGCCATTGCGATGCCTTTCGATCTCGCCTCCCGCCTTGCCGCCCGCCATGCGGAAAACCTCTACCGCCAACGTCCGCTGCTGGAAACGCCCCAGGGGCCCGAGGTGGTGGTGGATGGCCGGCCGATGCTGGCCTTCTGTTCCAACGACTACCTGGGCCTGGCCGACCACCCCGAGGTGAAGGCCGCCTTCATGCGCGGTGTCGAGCGCTGGGGCGCGGGCGGCGGCGCCTCGCACCTGGTGATCGGCCACAGCGGCCCGCACCACGATCTGGAACTGGCCCTGGCCGAGTTCACCGGGCGGCCACGGGCGCTGCTGTTCTCCACCGGCTACATGGCCAACCTGGGCGCCGTGACCGCGTTGGTGGGCAAGGGCGACACCGTGCTGGAGGACCGCCTCAACCACGCGTCGCTGCTGGACGCCGGGCTGCTCTCCGGGGCGCGCTTCTCCCGCTACCTGCACAACGACGTCGCCAGCCTGGAAGGCCGGCTGGACAAGGCCGAGGGCAACACCCTGGTGGTGACCGACG
The DNA here is from genome assembly GCF_011397855.1 of Metapseudomonas otitidis. NCBI lineage: Bacteria > Pseudomonadati > Pseudomonadota > Gammaproteobacteria > Pseudomonadales > Pseudomonadaceae > Metapseudomonas > Metapseudomonas otitidis. The sequence continues at coordinate 554,704 of NZ_AP022642.1, forward strand.
GCGTGTTCAGCATGGACGGTGACCTGGCCGACCTGCCCGGCCTGTGTGCCGCGGCCCGCGCCCGGGGCGCCTGGGTGATGGTGGACGACGCCCACGGCTTCGGGCCTCTTGGCGCCCAGGGCGGCGGCATCGTCGAGCACTTCGGCCTGGGCCTGGAGGACGTGCCCGTGCTGGTGGGCACCCTGGGCAAGGGCTTCGGCACCGCCGGTGCCTTCGTGGCCGGCAGCGACGACCTGATCGAGAGCCTGATCCAGTTCGCCCGGCCCTACATCTACACCACCAGCCAGCCGCCGGCGGTGGCCTGCGCGACCCTGAAGAGCCTGGAACTGCTGCAGCGCGAGCATTGGCGCCGCGAGCAGCTGGATGCGCTGATCCGCCGCTTCCGCGAGGGCGCCGCCGAGATCGGCCTGGACCTGATGGATAGCCCCACGCCGATCCAGCCGATCCTGGTGGGTGACAGCGCCTGTGCGCTGCGGCTGTCGGCCCTGCTGCGCGAGCGCGGGCTGCTGGTCGGGGCGATCCGCCCGCCCACGGTGCCGGTCGGTGCCGCGCGCCTGCGGGTGACGCTCAGTGCCGCCCACAGCGAGGCGCAGGTGGAACGACTGCTGGTGGCGTTGTCCGAAAGCTGGAAGCTGCTGGCCGAAGAAGGACAACCCGATGCGTGACCGACTGATTCTCATCCCCGGCTGGGCCCTGGGCTCGGCTGCACTCGAACCCCTGCGCGACGCCCTGGCCGAGCGCGCCCCGCACCTGGCGGTGCAGATCCAGCCGTTGCCGGAACTGGACGACCCGGCCGCCTGGCTCGACGAGCTGGATGCGCGCCTGCCCGGTGACAGCTGGTTGGCGGGCTGGTCCCTGGGCGGCATGCTGGCCGCCGAACTGGCCGCGCGGCGGGATACGCACTGCCGGGGCCTGATCGGGCTGGCCGCCAATGCCTGCTTCCGCGCCCGCGACGATTGGCCGAGCGCCATGCGCGCCGATGTGTTCGGCGACTTCCAGGAAGCTTTCGGGCTCGACCCGGAGCTGACCCTCAAGCGCTTCCGCCTGCTGGTCAGCCAGGGCGCGCGGGACCCGCGCACTTTGGCGCGGCAGCTGCAGGTGACGCAGCCGGCCACCGAGCCGACGATCCTCGCGGCCGGCCTGCAGCTGCTGGCCGAGCTGGATACCCGCGTGGCCCTGGGCCGCTTCACCGGGCCGCAGCTGCACCTGTTCGCCGGGCGCGACACCCTGGTGCCCGCCTCGGCGGCCGATGCCCTGCTGGAGGAGTTGCCGGACGTGGAGGTGTCGGTGATCCCCGAGGCCAGCCACGGTTTGCCGGTGGAGTGCGCGGATGCCGTTGCGGCGGCGATGCTGGCGTTCATGTTCGAAGGTGACGATGTCTGAATTCCCCGTACCACCCGTGCCCGGCCTGCCGGACAAGCGCCAGGTGGCGGCGTCCTTCTCCCGCGCCGCCGCCAGCTACGACGCTGTGGCCGGCCTGCAGCGCCAGGTCGGTGCCGACCTGCTGGCGAGCCTGCCGGATGGCTTTGAACCGCAGCGCTGGCTCGACCTGGGCTGCGGGACGGGGCACTTCTCCCGCCAATTGGCGGAGCGCTTCCCCCGTGCCCTGGGCCTGGCCCTGGACCTGGCCGAGGGCATGCTCCAGCACGCTCGCCCGTTGGGCGGGGCGGCGCATTTCATCGCCGGTGACGCCGAGCACCTGCCGTTGGCCGACGCCAGCCTGGACCTGGTGTTCAGCAGCCTCGCCGTGCAGTGGTGCGAGGACTTCCCGGCGGTGCTGGCGGAGGCACGGCGGGTGCTTCGCCCCGGTGGCCTGCTGGTGTTCAGCAGCCTCTGCGTCGGCACCTTGCAGGAGTTGCGCGATAGCTGGCGCGAGGTGGACGGTTTCACCCACGTGAACCGCTTCCGCGCCTTCACCCACTACCAGGCGCTGTGCGCCGACAGCGGGTTGCAGGTGCTGCAACTGGAGCGCCGCCCCCACGTGCTGCACTTCCCCGACCTGCGCCAGCTGACCCACGAGCTGAAGGCGCTGGGGGCTCACAACCTCAACCCCGGGCGCCCCGGCGGCCTGACCGGGCGAGCCCGCATGCGGGCGCTGGTCGATGCCTACGAACAGCGGCGCGAGGCCCTGGGGTTGCCGGCGACCTACCAGGTCGTCCATGGCCTGCTACGCAAGGAGACCTGAATGGGCGCTGCCTTTTTCGTCACCGGGACCGACACCGAGATCGGCAAGACCACCATCGCCTGTGGCCTGCTCCAGGCCGCCCGCAATGCCGGGCTGAGCACCGCCGCCGCCAAGCCGGTGGCTTCAGGCTGCGAGCGGACCGCCGAGGGGCTGCGCAACAGCGATGCCCTCAGCCTGCTGGCGGGCTGCAGCCTGCCGCTGCGTTATGAGGAGGTGAATCCCTTCGCCTTCGAACCGGCCATCGCACCGCATCTGGCGGCACGTGAGGCGGGGGTGCAGCTGGATGTCGAAGCGCTGGCAGGGCCGGTCAACGCGGTGCTGGCGCGCAACGCCGACTTCACTTTGGTGGAGGGGGCCGGTGGCTGGCGCGTGCCCCTGGCGGGTGGAGAGAACCTCTCTGACCTGGCGGTGCGCCTGGGCCTGCCGGTCATCCTGGTGGTGGGCGTGCGCCTGGGGTGCATCAACCACGCCGTACTGAGTGCCGAGGCGATCCAGCGGGACGGCCTGGTGCTGGCGGGCTGGGTGGCCAACATCGTCGACCCGGCCACTTCGCGGCTGGAGGAAAACCTCGCAACCCTCGCCGAGCGCCTGCCGGCGCCGTGCCTTGGGCGCGTGCCGCGCCTTGAGGTGCCGTCAGCCGAGGCCGTCGCCGCGCATCTGGACCTGCATCCGCTGAAGCTGCCGCTATAAGCCGTCGGTCGTCCATCGCGTTTTGTTTGTACGTTTTTTAAGCGGCATCTGCTTCAATTACGACGTGGTTCCCCTGGTTCGAGGTTGACGATGGAAATCTCAGGCAGTGCATTCAGCTACGGGCTCAACGCCCTGCAGTCCGGTCAGCAGCGTATCAACAAGGCCGCGTCGGATATCGCCAGCGCGCCGGTCCAGCGTTCGACCGATGCCCAGGCTGCGCGTACCGATGGTGATTCGGATGACCGCAGCAACGCCGACCTGGCTTCCAACCTGGTGGACCTGGACGTCGGCAAGTACCAGGCCCTGGCAGGTGCCAAGGTCGTGAAAACAGCCGACGACGTGCTCGGCACGCTGGTCGACACCAAGGCCTGATCCCCGCTCTCTCTCCCATCTTCGCGGCAGAGGCCGGTGAGCGGGCTCAGGCGCGGAGGGCCTTATGCGGATCGGCAGTCTCGCTCTCGATCCCCTCGTCAGCATCACGCGCTCCCGTCCGTCGGCAGCGGCGGCGGGTGGTTCCTCATCGACTGCCCTCGAAACCCCCGGCCGTTCTTCTGGCACTTCTTCACGTTCGTCTGAGCAGGGTTCATCCAGCAAAAGCACTGAGCTGAGCCAGGAAGACCAGCAGCGCGTCGCCGAGCTGGTCAGTACCGATCGCAAGGTCCGTGCCCACGAGCAGGCACATGCCTCGGTTGGTGGCCGCTATGCCAGCGCCCCCAGCTATGACTTCGAACGCGGCCCCGACGGCCTCGACTATGCGGTCAGTGGTGAGGTCAGCATCGATGCCAGCCCGGTGGCCAATGACCCCGAGGCCACCCTCGTCAAGATGGATATCGTGCAGCGCGCGGCTCTCGCACCTGCCGACCCGTCCGCACAGGACCGCCAGGTGGCGGCACGGGCTGCCGGCCATGCCGCCGAGGCTCGGGTTGAACTCGCCCGGCTGCGCCTGGAAGAGGCAAATGGTGGGCGCGATGCCAACGCGACGCAGCCCTCCAGCACGGCCAATGCCCCCAGCGACCTGAGTCTCTACGCACAAATTGCCCAACCGGAACAGGCACCGCCCCTGCTGGATACCCGCGCCTGACGGCACCGCGTGGATGCTTGACAAGGGTCTGTGCGAAACGTATGTTTCAAACACCTGTTTGATTGCGGGCGGCACCCTGCAGCCGGCAACGACTACCGTGAAGTTGTAAGCGACCGATTCACCGGTCACCTAACTAGGAACCACCGTAGAGGTTTACCGCTATGCCTGATTACAAGGCCCCCTTGCGTGATATCCGCTTCGTTCGCGATGAACTGCTTGGCTACGAAGCGCACTATCAGAGCCTGCCTGGCTGCCAGGACGCCACCCCGGACATGGTCGACGCCATCCTCGAGGAAGGCGCCAAGTTCTGTGAGCAGGTGATCGCTCCGCTGAACCGCGTCGGTGATACCGAAGGCTGCACCTGGTCCGCCGAGGGCGTTAAGACCCCGACCGGTTTCAAGGAAGCCTACAAGCAGTTCGTCGAAGGCGGCTGGCCGAGCCTGGCCCACAACGTCGAGCACGGTGGCCAAGGCCTGCCGGAGTCCCTGGGCCTGGCCATCAGCGAGATGGTCGGTGAAGCCAACTGGGCGTGGGGCATGTACCCCGGCCTGTCCCACGGCGCGATGAACACCATCGAGCAGCACGGCACCGACGAGCAGAAGCATACCTACCTGACCAAGCTGGTTTCCGGTGAGTGGACCGGCACCATGTGCCTGACCGAGCCGCACTGCGGCACCGACCTGGGCATGCTGCGCACCAAGGCCGAGCCCCAGGCCGATGGCACCTACAAGGTGTCCGGCACCAAGATCTTCATCTCCGCTGGCGAACACGACATGGCCGACAACATCGTCCACATCGTGCTGGCCCGCCTGCCCGATGCCCCTGCGGGCACCAAGGGCATCTCCCTGTTCATCGTGCCGAAGTTCATGCCGACCGCCGAAGGCGGCGTCGGTGCGCGCAACGCCGTGACCTGTGGCTCCATCGAGCACAAGATGGGCATCCACGGCAACGCCACCTGCGTGATGAACTTCGACGGCGCCACCGGCTTCCTGATCGGCCCGGCGAACAAGGGCCTGAACTGCATGTTCACCTTCATGAACACCGCTCGCCTGGGGACCGCGCTGCAAGGCCTGGCCCACGCCGAGATCGGTTTCCAGGGTGGCATCAAGTACGCCCGCGAGCGTCTGCAGATGCGTTCCCTGACCGGCCCGAAAGCGCCGGACAAGGCCGCTGACCCGATCATCGTCCACCCGGACGTGCGTCGCATGCTGCTGACCATGAAGGCCTTCGCCGAAGGCAACCGCGCCATGGTGTACTTCACCGCCAAGCAGGTGGACATCGTCAAGTACAGCCAGGACGAGGAAGAGAAGAAAGCCGCTGATTCCCTGCTGGCCTTCCTGACCCCCATCGCCAAGGCCTTCATGACCGAAGTCGGCTTCGAAGCCGCCTCCCACGGCATGCAGATCTACGGTGGCCACGGCTTCATCAGCGAGTGGGGCATGGAGCAGAACCTGCGTGACTGCCGCATCTCCATGATGTACGAGGGCACCACCGGCGTTCAGGCACTCGACCTGCTGGGCCGCAAGATCCTCATGACCCAGGGCGAAGCGCTGAAGGGCTTCACCAAGATCGTCCACAAGTTCTGCCAGGCCAACGAGAGCAACGAAGCCGTCAAGGAATTCGTCGAGCCGCTGGCCAAGCTGAACAAGGAGTGGGGCGAGGTCACCATGAAGGTCGGCATGGCCGCCATGAAGGACCGCGAGGAAGTCGGTGCCGCCTCGGTGGACTACCTGATGTACTCCGGCTACGCCTGCCTGGCCTACTTCTGGGCCGACATGGCTCGCCTGGCTGCCGAGAAGCTGGCTGCCGGCGAAGGCGACGCCGCCTTCTACAAGGCCAAGCTGCAGACCGCGCGCTTCTACTTCAAGCGCATCCTGCCGCGTACCCGCACCCACGTGGAAACCATGCTGTCCGGCGCCAGCAACCTCATGGACCTGGCCGAAGAAGACTTCGCCCTGGGCTACTGAGTTCTGCGCGTCTAGAAGGAGCCCGCCTTTCGGCGGGCTTCTTCATTTCCGGTCCCCTGCCGGGCACCGTGCGTCGTCCGGCTGAGTGCCAGTGATCGGCGGAAGTGCCATCATATGGCCTGCTTTCCAACCTGTCGGACCCAGACGCGTGCGGACACTCCCGTCATTCCGCTTCAGCCATTTCCTGCCGCCGCTGGCCCTGGTGCTCGGCGGTGCGGTGGCGGGGACCCTGGCGGACATGAACGAGTTCTTCGTCTCCCTGTTCAACGTCCTGCCCACCCTGCTGCTGTTGCTCGGTGGCTCGTTCTGCGCCGCCTATGGGCGCCTTCGCCAGCTCTTCCTGCTGGCCTCGATCTACATCGGCTACTACCTGCTGGACACCCAGGTCGACTACTTCCAGGCCGAGCGCGTGGTGCGGGAGGATGCGGCCCTGGTCTTCCACCTCACCAGCCTGGTGCTGCCGCTGCTGTTCGGCCTGTTCGGCTGCTGGCAGGAGCGCACCCACCTGCTGCAGGACTTCGTCGCCCGCAGCGCCGTCCTGCTGGCCACCCTCGGCGTGGTCATGGCCTTGGGGCGGAGCTACCCCGAGGCGATGCTGGCCTTCGTCACCCCTGTGCGCTGGCCGCTGCTGCACGGCAGCTGGATGAGCCTGGTGCAGCTCTCCTACTTCGCCTTCGTCATCGCCCTGCTGGCCCTCGGCATCGCCTACCTGCGCCAGCCCCGGCCGCAGCATGCCGCCCAGGTGATCGCCCTGGCGGGGCTCTGGTGGATGCTGCCGAAGGTGTTCATCCTGCCCCACGCCCTGCATGCGATGACCAGCCTGACCATGCTCGCCCTGACCGCCTCGGTGGCCCACGAGGCCTACCAGATGGCCTTCCGCGACGAACTGACCGGCCTGCCGGGGCGTCGCGCGCTCAACGAACGGCTGCAGCGGCTGGGGCGCAACTACGTGCTGGCCATGACCGACGTGGACCACTTCAAGAAGTTCAACGACACCTACGGCCACGACGTCGGCGACCAGGTGCTGCGCATGGTCGCCAGCCAACTGCGGCGGGTCGGCGGGGGCGGCAAGGCCTACCGCTACGGCGGCGAGGAATTCACCATTGTCTTCGCCGGCAAGAGCATGGAGGAATGCCAGCCCCACCTGGAGGCCGTGCGCGAGGCCATCGAGCGTTATGCCCTGCACCTGCGTGACCGCGACAGCCGGCCGAAGAACGACCAGCAGGGCCGTGCCAAGCGCGGTGCGGCAGCGGCCCAGAGTGTCTCGGTGACCATCAGCATCGGCGTGGCCGAACGCGACGCCGAGCAACGCACCCCGGAAGAGGTGATCAAGGCCGCCGACCAGGCGCTTTACAGCGCCAAGAGCGCCGGGCGCAACCGCGTCTTCCTCCACGGCCAGGCGCGTCGGGGCGCCGTGCGGGTACGCCAGCCAGCCACCTGAACGGCCGGTTATGGCGCTGCATTCAGCGCCCGCAGCGTCGTTGTCGAGGGGGCGCCCAGCCATTAGGGTCCGCAGGATTGGCGCCGAGCCTGGCGCAGCCAAGGAGACCCTGCCATGCCCGAGTACAAGGCCCCCCTGCGCGACATGCGCTTCCTCACCGACGAGCTGTTCGACTTCCCCGCCACCTACACCGCCATCGGCGCCAGCGATGCCAGCCCCGACATGGTCGCCGCGATCCTCGAAGAGGGCGCCAAGTTCTGCGAGCAGGTGCTCTCGCCGCTGAACCGTTCCGGTGACGAAGAGGAATGCCAGTGGAAGGATGGCGTGGTCACCACGCCCAAGGGCTTCAAGGAAGCCTTCGCCCAGTACGTCGAGGGCGGTTGGAACGGTCTCTCCGCCGATCCCACCTACGGTGGCCAGGGCCTGCCGCACTCCCTCGGGCTGATCGTCAGCGAGATGGTCGCCTCCGCCAACCAGTCCTGGGCCATGTATCCCGGCCTGACCCATGGCGCCATGTCCGCCATCCATGCCCACGGCAGTGAAGAACAGAAACAGACCTACCTGACCCGCCTCACCGAAGGCCGCTGGACCGGCACCATGTGCCTCACCGAGCCCCACTGCGGCACCGACCTCGGCATCATCAAGACCCGCGCCGTGCCCCAGGCCGATGGCAGCTATGCCATCTCCGGCACCAAGATCTTCATCTCCGCCGGCGAGCACGACATGAGCGAGAACATCGTTCACCTCGTCCTGGCCAAGCTGCCCGACGCCCCCGCCGGCACCAAGGGCATCTCCCTGTTCATCGTGCCCAAGTTCCTGCCTCAAGGAGACGGCATCGGCGAGCGCAACGCCGTGTCCTGCGGCTCCATCGAACACAAGATGGGCATCAAGGCCTCCGCCACCTGCGTGATGAACTTCGACAGCGCCACCGGCTTCCTCATCGGCGAGGCCAACAAGGGCCTGAACTGCATGTTCACCATGATGAACCACGCCCGACTGGGCACCGGCATGCAGGGCCTCTGCCTCGGCGAGGCCAGCTACCAGGGCGCCGTGCGCTACGCCACCGAGCGCCTGCAGATGCGCGCCCTGACCGGGCCCAAGGCGCCGGACAAGCCCGCCGACCCGATCATCGTCCACCCGGACGTACGCCGCATGCTGCTGACCATGCGCGCCTTCAACGAGGGCAACCGCGCCCTGGCCTACTTCACGGCCCAGCAACTGGACATCGCCCACGGCGCCGAAAGCGCCGAAGAGCGCGAGCAGGCCGAGAACCTGCTGGCCTTCCTCACCCCCATCTGCAAGGCCTTCATGACCGAGACCGGCCTCGAAGTCACCAACCTCGGCATGCAGGTGTTCGGCGGTCACGGCTACATCCGCGAGTGGGGCATGGAGCAACTGGTGCGCGACTGCCGCATCGCCCCCATCTACGAGGGCACCAACGGCATCCAGGCCCTCGACCTGCTGGGTCGCAAGGTCCTGGGCAGCCAGGGCAAGCTGCTGATGGGCTTCACCAAGCGTGTCCACCAGTTCTGCCAGGCCCAGGCCGAGCACCCGCAACTCAAGGTCCAGGTGGCGCAACTGGCCGACCTCAATCGCCAATGGGGCGAACTGACCCAACGCATCGGCATGGCGGCGATGAAGAACCCCGACGAAGTCGGCGCCGCCTCCGTGGACTACCTGATGTACAGCGGCTACATCGTGCTGGCCTACTTCTGGCTGCAGATGGCGGTGGTCGCTCGCCAGCAGCTGGACGCCGGTACTGGCGAAGCCGCCTTCTACGAAGCGAAGCTGCTCACCTGCGACTTCTACTTCAAGCGCCTGCTGCCCCGCACCGCCGCCCACAAGGCCGCCGCGGAAGCCGGCAGCGACTGCCTGATGGCCCTCTCCGCCGAGCAGTTCGCCCTCTGACGGCCTATCGTCAGAACGACCGGGCCCGCCACGTGCGGGCCTTTTCACAAGGGTCAAGTTGTGTGACTCGTGCATTTTATTCGGTCACACACTGACCCTATGTGTCTGTCGAGTTGTTCGGATACACTGCCGGCCTGTTCCGTGAAACCGGCCTGACCGGCCACCTGAGAGTTCCTGCGAGGTTTGCACATGGCTGACTACAAAGCGCCCCTGCGCGATATGCGCTTCGTCCTCAATGAAGTCTTCGACGTCGCCAAGCTCTGGTCCGAAATGCCAGCCCTGGCCGAGGTGGTCGATGCCGATACCGCGTCGGCGATCCTGGAAGAGGCCGGCAAGGTCACCAGCGGCGTCATCGCACCGCTGAACCGTTCCGGCGACGAAGAAGGTTGCCAGTGGAACGACGGCCGCGTGAGCACCCCGGCCGGCTTCCCCGAGGCCTACCGCACCTACGCCGAAGGCGGCTGGGTCGGCGTCGGTGGCGACCCGGTGTTCGGCGGCATGGGCATGCCCAAGGTCATCTCCGCCCAGGTGGAAGAGATGGTGAACTCCGCCAACCTGTCCTTCGGCCTCTACCCGATGCTGACCGCCGGTGCCTGCCTCTCCATCAACGCCCACGCCAGCGAAGAGCTGAAGCAGAAGTACCTGCCGAACATGTACGCCGGCACCTGGGCAGGCTCCATGTGCCTCACCGAGCCCCATGCCGGAACCGACCTCGGCATCATCCGCACCAAGGCCGAACCCCAGGCCGACGGCAGCTTCAAGATCACCGGCACCAAGATCTTCATCACCGGTGGCGAGCACGACCTGACCGAGAACATCATCCACCTGGTGCTCGCCAAGCTCCCCGACGCACCGGCCGGTCCCAAGGGCATCTCCCTGTTCCTGGTGCCCAAGGTGCTGGTGAACGAAGATGGCTCCCTGGGCGAGAAGAACAGCCTGTCCTGCGGCTCCATCGAGCACAAGATGGGTATCAAGGCCTCCGCCACCTGCGTGATGAACTTCGACGGCGCCACCGGCTGGATCGTCGATGCACCGAACAAGGGCCTGGCCGCGATGTTCACCATGATGAACTACGAGCGCCTGGGCGTCGGCATCCAGGGCCTGGCCACCGGCGAGCGTTCCTACCAGAGCGCCATCGAGTACGCCCGCGAGCGTATCCAGAGCCGCGCCCCGACCGGCCCGGTCGCCAAGGACAAGGCCGCCGACCCGATCATCGTCCACCCGGACGTGCGCCGCATGCTGCTGACCATGAAGGCCTTCAACGAAGGCGGCCGTGCATTCTCCAGCTACGTGGCCCTGCAACTGGACACCGCCAAGTACAGCGAGGACCCGGTGGTGCGCAAGCGCGCCGAGGAGTTGGTCGCTCTGCTCACCCCGGTGGCCAAGGCCTTCCTGACCGACCTCGGCCTGGAAACCACCGTCCACGGCCAGCAGGTCTTCGGCGGCCACGGCTTCATTCGCGAATGGGGTCAGGAGCAACTGGTACGCGACTGCCGCATCACCCAGATCTATGAAGGCACCAACGGCATCCAGGCCCTGGACCTCGCCGGCCGCAAGGTGGTGGGTAGCGGCGGCGCGTTCTACAAGCACTTCGCCGACGAGGTGAAGGCCTTCGCCAGCGGCGCTTCGGCCGAGCTGGCCGAGTTCACCGAGCCGCTGAAGGCTGCCGTTGCCAACCTGGACGACCTCACCGCCTGGCTGCTGAAGCGTGCCAAGGCCAACCCCAACGAGATCGGCGCCGCCTCCGTGGAGTACCTCCAGGTCTTCGGCTATACCGCCTATGCCTACATGTGGGCACTGATGGCCCGCGCCTCCCTCGGCAAGGAAGGCCAGGACGAGTTCTACGCCAGCAAGCTCGGCACCGCGCGCTTCTACTTCGCCCGCCTGCTGCCGCGCATCCACTCCCTGACCGCCTCGGTCAAGGCCGGCAGCGACTCGCTCTACCTGCTGGACGCCGCGCAGTTCTAAGGCGCAGCGTGAATGAAGAAGCCCCGCCTTGGCGGGGCTTTTTCATATCCGCGCCAAGGGGCGCCTGATCCATTCCGGCAGCAACGGTCCCCGGCGCCGGAAGGCCGCCTCCAGCTCCTCCAGCCCAATGCAGCGCGCCGTGGCCGTCGGTGCCAGGGCGGCCCGCAAGGCGCGCCCGGCTCTCAGGGGCAAGGCACCGGGTGCTTCCAGTCGCCGGTGGCGGTGCTGCTCCAGGGCCTGGCGGGCGTCCAGCCGGCCATAGGGGTGGCGCCCCGTCGCCAGTTCGTAGAGCACGCAGGCCAGTGCGTAGAGGTCACTGGCGGGGCTCGGCCTGTCGCCGTCGAGCAGCTCCAGGGCGGCGTAGCGGGGCGTCCAGGCGCCGATCCGTTCCCGGGCCAGGGTGGGCAGGCCGCCGTCGGCGTGGGCCAGGCCGAAGTCGAACAATCGTGGCCCCGCGTCGGTGAGTATCACGTTGCTCGGCTTCAGGTCGCCGTGCACCACACCGCAGCGGTGAGCGTGGGCGACGGCGCCGAGCAGCGGCACTGCGATCTCCCGCAGCTCCGACCAAGGCAGCCCGGTCGGACGGTCGCAGAGCAGGTGATCCAGGGGTAGCCCTTTGAGCAGCTCCTGGGTGATGAAGGCACGCCGGCAGGCGGTGTCCACCTCGAAGGCATGCAGGCGGACGATGGCCGGATGACGCAGGCGTACCGCCAGGGCGTACTCGCTGTAGAGCAGCGCGCTGGCATCGGGGATGGTGGCGAACTCCTCGTTCAGCAGCTTCACCGCCACCCAGGGCGACGGTTCGCCGAACTGTTCCCACAGCAGGTCCCGTGCCCGGTGCACCGAGCCCATGCCGCCGATGCCCAGCAGGCGCTCCAGGCGGTAGCGTCCGTTGAGCACGGTCGGCAGTTCGCCGAGGTCGGCCGCCGGCGCGCTGCTGGCACAGGCGAAACTCTCGTGCGATGCCGGCGTGGTAGGTGGACGTGGCTTGCGGCGGCGTCTGGCTTTGCTCATCGGCGCGCCACCACGGCGGTGAGGTTGTCCGGGGCCGCCCCCTGCAGGGCCTGCTCGAAGAGCTGCTCCAGGGTGGCGATAGGCGAGGCGAGGCTGAGTGCCTGGCTCAGGGCCACCTCGTCCAGCTCGCGGTACAGCCCGTCGCTGCAGAGCAGGAAGGTGTCGCCGGGGTGCAGTTCCAGTTCCAGCACATCCAGGGCGAAGTCGCCGTCACCGCCCAGGGCGCGGGTCAGGGCATGGGCGGAGGGGTGGCGGCCGGCCTGCTCCGGGCTCATGCCCCGGTCCTCGATCAGCTCCCGCAGCAGCGAGTGGTCGCGGGTGAGCTGGTAGAGGCAGCCCCAGCGCCACAGGTAGCAGCGGCTGTCCCCGGCCCACACGCAGGCGGCGCGGCTGCCCTCCACCAGCAGGGCGGCCACCGTGCTGCCCATGATCCGCCGCTGGCCGTCGGTGACGGTGAGTTCGTCTGCCAGCCTGCGGTTCAGCCAGTGCAGGTGGCGGCGCAGGTGCTGCAAGCGGTTGGCGAAGTCCCCTGTGGCAGGCAGCTCGGCCAGGCTTTCCACCACCAGGCGGCTGGCGCGGTCACCGGCGTGGTGGCCGCCCATGCCGTCGGCCACCACCCACAGGCCCTGGCCCGGGTTGTCCAGGAAGGCGTCCTCGTTGCGCGCCCGCACCTTGCCAGGGTGGGTGCGGGCGGCGCTGGTCCAGGCGGCGCCCGGCATCAGAGGCTCACCGGCAGGCGGAAGGCACGCAGCATGCCGAGGTCGAAGGGGTTCGGCGAACGCTGGCTCTGCACCAGGTAGTGAGCCCGCAGGCCGTCGACTTCCGCCTTGAGCATCAGCACGTCGCGGCCGCTGTGGTATTCGGCCTGCATCTGATCGAACAGGCGGAACAGCGACCAGGGGCCGGTGTTGCGCTCGACGCCGATGCGACGCCCGCTGAGCTCCTCCAGCACCAGGCTGCTGCGCCCTTCCTCGGCCTCCGTGGGCCACTTGAAGGACATGGGCACGATGGGCCCATGGCGGTACTCCATCAGCCGGTCGCCGAAGCGGAACTCCGCACGGCTCAGGGCCGGGTCGATGGAGTAGGGCTCCAGGCGGAAGCGCACCTGCGGCTCGTTGGGGTTGTCGGCGAAGAAGCTCAGGCGGATGGCCTGGGCGTTGGCCATCTGGTCGAGGAAGCCACGGGCGATGGGCAGGCTGCCGCCGTCCACCGAGCGCACGCGGTACTCGCCGGGCGTGCCGATCACGAAGGGCTTGAGGTAGGTGTCGAAGAAGCGCTCCGCCAGGCCCTGGGTCTTGAAGAACTCGCGGAAGTCGCTCAGCGCGACGTCGCTGTGGCTGCGCGGGTTGAACGGGTAGCGCTTGTCCAGGGCCTTCAGGTAGAAGCCGTACAACTCGCTCTGGTAGCGCTGGTTGAGGTACTGGTGGGCACCGCTGAGGATCAGGTGCCAGCTTTCCCCCGCCATCATCGCCAGCCAGCCGCCGATCGGCTGGGGCAGCCGTGAGGCGCTGCTGCGCAGGTTGGCCAGGGCGTCGCTCTGGCCGCCCATGCGGTTGCGCGCGAGGTCGAAGGCGGCCTGCTCCGGCTGGCTGGAGCGGGCCAGCGTGGCCAATTGCAGCTGCAGTTCGTTGAGCGCACGCATGACCGGGACCAGGTCGGCTGCGGCGCCGCCATTGTCGTCCAGCAGCAGGTGCAGGGCTTCGAAGCGGCGCTCCATGGTCAGCCGCGCAGTGTCCGGCAGGTTGCTGGCCAGGGCATCCCGGGCTTTCTCCGCGACGGCGGCGACCTTGCCCAGAGCGCCATCGGCCTTGGCGCCTTCGGCGGGTGCCTCGGGGGTGGCGTCGGCGATGCCCGGCAGGCGGGTGTGCTCGCGCACCTCCACCAGCAATTGCAGCAGCGGCGAGTTGGCTGCGGTCAGCCCGGCCAGTTGCTCGGCACCCTGGTAGGTGTCCAGCAGGGGCTCCAGCTTCAGGCGGTTGATCGCCTCGCTCCAGTGGTTGGCGTAGTCGCGGAAGTACAGCTGCTGCAGCTCGACCATCAGGCGGCCGAGGTCCTGCACGCTGAGGTTGCCGCCTTCGCCCATCACCCAGTTGTCCCGCAGCAGCTCACGCACGGTGGGCAGGCCCTTGGCGGAGAAGAACTGCTGGTAGCCCTGGCGGGTGTAGAAGCCCGGGATGCGGTAGTCGGTGCCGGAGAACAGCGCGCCCTGTGGCCCCAGGCGCTGGGCGAAGCTGTACTCCGGCAGGCTGCGGGCCTGGTCGCGGAGTACTCGGTAGACCACGGCGGCCAGGGATTCGCTGCGCAGGCGCTGGCGGGCCTGGGCCACCAGGGGCTCGTTCAGCGGGTGGACGAAGGGGCGCGCCAGCAGGCGGTCGAGGTGCTCGGTCAGCGCGGCCTGGGTTGCGGCATCGCCGCCGTAGCGCAGCGACCATTCGGCCTGCAGCTGGCTCTTGAGGAAGGCCGCGTCGCGCCGTTCCGGCAGGTTCAGCATGAGGTAGGCGCGCAGGCTGGCCAGCAGGCGCTCGCGGTTGCCCAGGCTGGCGCGTACCTGGCCCTCCAGGCTGGTGGCGATGCGCGGCAGCAACTGCTGCTCCAGGGCGCGGCCGTAGGCGTCGTCGAGCACGGGCTGGCTGCGTCCGCCCTGGTAGAGGCCGTTGTGCTCCAGCAGTGAACGCTCGGCGGCGCTGGGGAATACGCGGGTGGCGGCGAAGCTGTGGTCCAGCAGCGTGAGGGCTGCGCGGGCGTCTTCGCGAGGGTCGAGCAGGGCCTGTTGGGTCTCGATCACCCGACCATGGTCGCGCACGGCTTCCAGGCGCTGGTGGTTGCTGCTGAAGCCCGCCGCCCAGGCCAGGCCGAACAGCGCCACGCAGCCGAACGCGCCGGCGTAGAGCCCGCGCTGACCCCAATCGATGCGGCGCTTTTCGCGTGGATCGAGCCCGGCCAGGTCGGCCTCCGGGAAGATCACCTGGCTGAACAGCTGGTGGATGAAGCGCGCACGCCCCCCGCGCAGGGTGGGCAGGGCACTGCTGCGCAGGCCCAGGTTGGCGCCGACCCGGGCGGTGCTTTCGTCCAGCTCCTGGAGCAGGTGCGGCGCGCTGGTGAAGTAGAAACCGCGCAGCAGGCTGGCGCGCTGGTAGCGGTTGCCGGTGAAGGCCATGTCGATGAACACGCACAGCGGTTCGCCGATCCGCCCGAGCTGGGTGGGGAAGTCGAGGATGCGCCCCCGCCGGCCGGTGTCCCGCTCCTGGTGCATGCGGGTGATGACCTGGCTGGTGAGGCGCCGCAGCAGGGCTTCGAACTCCTGGCGCACCACCTGGCCGCTGGTGCCGTTCTGCCCCTCGCGGAAGGTGGCGCCGAGGACCTGGTCGCTCTCCTCGCGGGACAGGTGATCGAAGAACTCGTCGAAGCCGGGCAGGGTATCGGCCTTGCCGAGGACCAGGTAGACGGGCACTTCCGCATGCAGGCGCTGGTGGATCTCCTGCAGGCGCTTGCGGACCTGCCGCGCCAGGGCGTCCAGGGCCTGCTCATCGCCGCTCGCCAGCAGGTCGAGGGGCAGGTTGACGATCACGCCATTGAGCGGGCGGGTGCGACGGCGCTTGCGCAGCAGGGCCAGCAGGCTGTTCCAGGCGCCGCCGTCCACCTCCGGATCACCCTGGGTGAGGTAGCGCCCGGGGCTGTCGATCAGCACGCCCTGCTCGGCGAAGTACCACTCGCAATAGCGGGTGCCGTGGGTGTCGCGGGTGAGGGTGCGGTCGTTCTGGTTGAGCGGCAGGTCCAGCCCGGAGAAGTCCAGCAGGGTGGTCTTGCCGCTGCCCTGGGGGCCCAGCACCAGGTACCAGGGCAGGTCCCGGCGGCGCTGTTCGCCCTGGCCCTTGTACAGGCTGGAGCGCTGCACGGTGCGCAGTGCGTCCTTGAAGCGGGCGGCGAGTTCGCGCTGTTCCTCGCTGGCCTCCTCCTCACGGCGCAGTTGCTCCTGGCCGTCTTCGGTGGCCTGTTGCGCCTCGCGCTTGCGGTTACCTCGCCAGGTGCTGAAGACGATGAACAGCCCCCAGCCGAGGAACAGTACGGCGATGCTCAGCAACCGGCTGCCGGCGTCTTCCCACGGCTTGTGGTCGGCGATGCCGAGCAACGGGCCGGCGAACCACACCAGCAGGGCCAGCATCAGCACCAGCAGCAGGCTCCAGACCCAGGTCCGGCGCAGCACGGCGCCGAGCTTCTTGAAGAAATCTTTCATGACACGGTCCCTGTGTTACGGCGTGAGGTCCAGTGGGCCGGAGGCGGCCGGGAGGAAGGGCTGCAGCACGGCTTCGCGCTGATCGTCGAGCACCCAGGCGAAGCCGGCGTAGATGGCCAGCAGGCAGGCCAGGGTGAGGGCTGCCACCAGCCAGGCCGGGACGCTGCGTACCAGGCCGCGCCCGGGCTCCTGCAGGCCCTGCCATTGGGGCGACAGCTCGCGGGGCACGTCGCCGCGCAGGTGGCGGATCTGCCGGTAGAGGCTGTCGCGGATGGCCTCCAGTTCGAGCATGCCGCGGGCCGCCACCCGGTACTTGCCCTCGAAGCCCAGGGCCAGGCAGAGGTACATCAGCTCCAGCATGGCCAGGTGCTTGACCGGGTTGCGGGTCAGGCGGTCCAGCAACTGGAAGAACTTCTCGCCGCCGAAGGTTTCGTTGTGGAACTGGCTGAGCAGGCTCATCTGTGCCCAGGTGCTCTGGTCGCCCCAGGCAGTGGTGACCACGGCTTCATCCAGCACGGTGCAGAGCACGTAGCGGGCGGCCATCACATCGCCGTTCTCCAGGCCTTCCTGCAGGGCGTGCTGCTCGAACTGGCGGACGCCGTCGGCCAGCGCCTGGTTGAGGACGGCGAGGTCCTCCCCCTGCTGGCTGTGCTTGAGCCGCACGATCTCCGACAGCAGGCTGGCGGCGGCGGAGACCAGCGGGTTGAGGCTGATGTTGAAGGCCTCGGCCGGTCGCAGCCGGGCGGCATGCACCATGCGGCTTTCCAGCTGTTCGAGGCGCGGGGCGTCGGCCAGGTCGGTGAGGGGGCCGCGATGGGGGGCGTCGCTGCGGCGGTCGAGCAGGACGGTGCGGTCGTCCTGTGGATAGTCCATTTCCTTGTGCATGCGCTCAGTTCCTGATGGCCCAGAACTTCAGGTCCAACCCGGCGAATTCGCCGGATACGTGGAAGGCGAAGCCGCCGGAACGCTCCAGCTGGCTGCGCTCCTCCGCGGTGATTTCCAGGACGAAGTAGGTCTTGTTGGCGTGGAAGGGGATCTGCCGGGGTGCCACGGGCAGCGGGCGCACGCGGATGCCGGGCAGGTGCAGGTTGACCAGTTGGCGGATCTGCTCCACCGCGCCGGCCTTGAGGTGCGAGGGCAGGTTCTGGCGCAGTTCCTCGGGCTCGCATTGCGCGCTGGCGGCGAGCACGAAGGAGGAGGTGGAGAGCAGCGTGTGGTCCTTCAGCGGCGACACGAGGATGCCGTACTGGCGCTGCTGCAGGGCCAGTTCGATGGCGTGCTGCTCCAGCACCATGGACAGCGCCTGGCGCAGGGCATCCATCAGGGCGCGGAAGCTGGCGCCCTGGTCGTTGTGCTGGTAGCGGCTGTCGAGGCGGGCACGCTTGCTGTCGCTGGAGAAGGTGGTGATTTCGCCCAGCATGGCCAGCAGGGTGCGGTACAGCTCCTCCGGGTGCACGTGCTCCTGGTCGAGGTAGTGCCGGAGCAGCAGGTCGGTGCGGTTGATCAGCTGCAGCATCATGAAGTCACCGACCTCGGCACCGGCCACCTGGCCGTTGGAGCGTATGCGCTCGGCGAGGGTGTCGCCCCGGTGGCCGAGCATGCCGATGACTTCCTTCAGGCAGGACAGCAGGTAGGCGGAACCGGTCAGGTGCAGGTGGCTGGGGATGAAGGCTGGGTCCAGGGTGATGCGCCCTTCCGGGGAGGTGTCGAGCACGTCGCAGAGCTTCAGCCGTACGTAGGCTTCGTCGTTGCGCTGCTCGCCGAGGAGCAGGCGGAAGTCGGGGCGGGCGCAGGTGATCTGGGTGCTGGAGTCCTCGCCGGCGTTGGAGTCGGCCACGTCGAGGTCATGGCCGGTGTAGCGCGCCAGCACGTCGGCCTGGTCGCTGCGGCGGGCCTCGATGTGGTTGCCGGTGACCAGGGGCAGGGCCAGGTACACCGGGGTCTGGTTGGTGTTGGGCGGGATGTCCAGTGCCAGCGGTTCGCTGCGGCTGCGCAGGTCGAACAGGCTGCCGTCGGGCATCACGCCGGCGGCCTGGCTCAGCACCAGCTTGCCGGTGGCGAGGAACTGCGGGTCGATCTCCAGGTGGAAGAAGCCCCAGCAGTAGCGGCTGAGCAGGCGTGTGCGCTGGCGGATCTGGTTGTCGTGGTAGCGGTCGTTCTGCTGGAAATGCTGGGGGCGCAGGAGCATGCCTTCGCGCCAGATGACCTTGTGGGTGTGCATGTCAGCGCACCTCGCGGTTGGGCAGGTCGTGGGGTTCGAACAGGCCGCTGCGCTCCAGGTGCAGGGTGATCCGGGTGCGCTCCTGGGGCGGCACGGCGATCACGTAGCGCCAGCGGGTCTCGGGCAGGTCGCGGTAGGCCGCGAGCAGGGCTACGTAGCGGCTGTCCTTGTCGATGCTGAGCTTCAGTTCGCGGCGCTCGCCGGGGCGGATCTCCAGCTCTTCGCTGGCCACCATGTCGAGGGCGAGGGTTTCCCGGGCGCGTTCGTAGAGGCTGAAGAAGTCGGCGTTCTCGAAGGCCACCGGATGCTTGAGTTCCAGCAGGCGTAGCACCACGGGGGAGGGGCGGCCGTCGAGATCGGGGTTCAACTGGTCGCTGGCCTGCAGGTCGAGGTCCAGCTTGGTCAGCTCGGAGTAGGGCGACAGGGCCGAGCAGGCGCTGAGAAGCGCCAGCACGGCCAGGAGGGTGAAGGATTTGAAGCGGGGCATGGCGATCATTCCCTTGGGTTGCCGTGAAGGGTGGCGATGAGGCGGACCTGTTCCTCGTAGGCCTGCGCGAAATCGCGTGCCAGCAGGCGTTCGGTCCAGTCGTCGTCGTGGCGCAGGCGCTGGTGGTAACGCTGGTAGGCGCGCCAGCGGCCGCCGGCTCCGCTCAGCCGCGAGAGGCGTCCGTCGCGCTCCAGGCGAAGGGCCAGCGGCTCGGGCGCGAAGTGGTCGAGGGTGGCGCGGACAGCGGCGCGGCTGGCGCTGAGCAGGGCCACCTGGTGGGCCTGCAGGTCGCGGAAGGCCCGCGCCACCGCCTGCCGTGCGGTGGGTGCGCCGGTCTGTACGGGGGCGAGCAGGGCGCCGAGGCTGTCGCGGCCGTCTAGGGGCGTGCGCAGGGGGCCGAGGTCGGTGTTCTGCACCGAGGTGAGGGGCAGGCGCAGTTCGTTCTTGATTTCCGCACGGGTCCTCAGGCTCTGCTGCAGGCCCTGGACGCACTGGCGCAGCAGGTGGGCGGCTTCCAGAGCCAGAGCTTCGCGCTCGGCCGCATTGAGCCGGGCGAGGTCGACACCCAGGGCGTCACCCAGGCGCTCCCAGAAACTGGCCGGCACCTCGGCGGCAGCAACGGGCGCTGCAGGGGGCTCGGTTGGTGGCACCAGCTCCGGCAGGGGCAGGCTGTCCCGCTCGATGGGCGCGTGGTCGTGGGGCTGGCGCAGGGGTTCGGCAGGGGCCTGGAGCAGCCCGTGGAGGTCGTCCCGGTCGGCTTCTTCTTCCTGGTCGAGGCTCGCCAGGGGGTCGAGCTCGAGGAAGGAGTCGTCGGGGATGATGCTGCCGGCCGGGGTCGGCCGCCCGATGTCCTCCAGCGGTATGTCCTGGGTGGCCACCAGGCGGGCCTGGATGTCGAAGCTGCCCATGCAGAACACCGTGCCGTTCTCGATGGGGTGGGCCTCGCCCTTGGGCAGGTGGGCCCCCGAGTCCTTGAGACGGATGCCGTTGCTGCTGGTGTCGGTGAGGAAGTAGCGCCCGTCGCGGTAGCTCACGCGGGCGTGGCGGTTGGACAGGTGGCGCTGCTGGTCGGGGATCACCCAGTCGCAATCTTCGGCACGGCCGAGGCTGCCGCCTGCGCGGAGGAAGCGTCGGCGACCGGAGGTGGTCGGGACGAGCTGCTGGGCACCAACGATTTCTAGAACCAGTTCCATGGCGGGTCGCTCCCTGGCGGTCAGTTGCCGCGGTTGAGGATCTGCGGGGTGCCGAGCGGGCGGTAGTCGCCGTCGTCGAACTTGTAGTTGCCGCTGCAGCCGGCCAGGGCGATGCACAGCGCCAGGCCTGCGAGGGCATGTAGGGTGCGGGGGAACATCGGGCATCCTCCTTTGGAAGTCGGGTGTGAGTGGGGTAGGGGCATGGCCGGGCGCTTCAGAGATCCGCCGTGCCGATGCCGAGGCGGTCCATGCGGTAAAGCAGGGTGCGGCGGGGCAGGCCCAGCTCGCGGGCTGCCTGTGCACGGTTGCCGTCGTGGCGGCGCAGGGCGTCGATCAGTTGGCCGCGCTCGTAGTGGTCGAGGCGCTCACGCAGGCTCAGGGGCTGCCCGCTGGGCAGGGGCGTGCCACGCAGGCTGAAGTGGGACGGCAGCAGCTCGCCGTCGCAGAGCAGCACGGCACGCTCCACCAGGGCCTTCAGCTCGCGCACGTTGCCTGGGAAGGGGTGCCGGGCCAGTCGCTCCAGCGCCTCCTCCGACCACAGGCACGGCGAGCGCTGGAGAAAGCGGCAGGCCTGGTTGGCGAAGTGGCGCGCGAGGTGGGGGATGTCTTCGCCCCGCTGGCGCAGCGGCGGCAATTCGATGGGGAACTGGCACAGCCGGTAGAACAGGTCTTCGCGGAACTCGCCGGCGGTGATCATGGCCTGCAGGTCACGGTGGGTGGCGGCGATGATGCGCACGTCGATCCGGTGCGGGTGGGGCGTGCCCAGCGGGCGGACTTCGCCTTCCTGCAGTACCCGCAGCAGCTTGGCCTGGAGCGCCAGGGGCATGTCGCCGATCTCGTCGAGGAACAGCGTGCCGCCGTTCGCCGCATCCAGCAGCCCTTCGCGGTCCGCGTCGGCGCCGGTGAAGGCGCCCTTGCGGTAGCCGAACAGTTCGCTTTCCAGCAACTGCTCCGGCAGGGCCGAGCAGTTCTGCACGATGAAGGGGGCTTCCCGCCTTGGGCCGTGGTCGTGGATCGCGCGGGCCACCAGCTCCTTGCCGGTGCCCGTCTCGCCGTGGATGAGCACGGTGTAGGGGCTGTGCAGGACCTTGCCGATCAGGCGGTAGGTCTGGCGCATCACCTTGCTCTCGCCGATCAGGCCGAAACCGCGCGCGCAGGGGCGGGGCGTTGTGCTGCGAGAGCTGTCGCCACGGGCGGCAGGCTGCAACCGCTGGAACAGGTCGAGCTGGGCCAGCATGAGACGGCCCATGCGCTCCAGCGAGCCGGTGAAGGCCGCCAGTTCGCGGGCCTGGCGGGTGGCGCAGAGCAGCAGGCCGCGAATGGCGCCCTGGTGCGCCCGCAGGGGCAGGCACAGCAGCGCCCGCCAGGGGCCGCCTTCCTCGGGGAGAAAGCTGGTGTCGTGCAGGCCCGGGTTGAGTTCTGCCAGGGCGAGGGGCTGGCCCTGGCACAGGCTGTACTGCAGCAGCTGCTGGTCGTGGTAGTCGGCGGGCAGGGTGGCGCGGTCCCGGGGTTGCAGGCGGGGTTCGAGGTATTCCGCCGTCAGCCCCAGGTGCGTACGCGCCGCGTCCAGCAGGTAGAGCTGCGCCAGTTCGCAGCCGCTCAGTTCGGCGGCGGCGCCGACGAAGCTGCCCAGCAGTTCGTCGCTGTCACTCAGCCCGACGAGCCGGTCGTACTGCCCGAGCAGGGTTTCGGCGTAGTCGAGCGGCTGCGGCATCTGCGCAAACATGCCTATCTCCTCAACACAGCTCGCAGACGATGGTGCCGTGCTCGGCCAGGCGGGCGTGGGCGCGGCTGACTGGGGTGCCGGTGGCCATGGCCGCGAGCAGCTGGTCGGCCACCTGGGGCAGCAGGCGGGACTCCACCACCTGGTCGATCAGCCGGGCACCGCTCTCGGCCTGCTGGCAGAGGCTGGCGATGTGCGCGACCAGCTCCGGGCAGTGGCTGAATTCCAGCTGGCGGCGCTGCAGGCGGGTGCCCAGGCGTTGGAGCTTGAGCCCCACCAGTTCTTCCAGCAGCGCACCGCTGATGGGGTAGTAGGGGACGACGCGCATGCGGGCCAGCAGCGCCGGCTTGAAATGCCGCACGAGCTGCGGACGGATGGCCTCTTCCAGCGCCTCGGGCGTGGGCTGGTGGCCGTCGGCGCAAAGGCTGTCGATGCGCTCGCTGGCCAGGTTGGAGGTCATCAGGATGAGGGTGTTGCGGAAGTCGATCTCGCGCCCCTCGCCGTCGTTGGCGATGCCCTTGTCGAAGATCTGATAGAAGAGGTTCAGCACGTCGGGGTCGGCCTTTTCCACTTCATCCAGCAACACGACGGAGTAGGGCTTCTGGCGCACCGCCTCGGTGAGCATGCCGCCTTCGCCATAGCCGACGTAGCCGGGCGGGGAGCCGATCAGGCGCGAGACGGTGTGCTTCTCCTGGAACTCGGACATGTTGATGGTGGTGAGGAAGCGCTCGCCGCCATACAGCAGGTCGGCCAGGGCCAGGGCCGTCTCGGTCTTGCCCACACCGCTGGGGCCCACCAGGAGGAACACGCCCACCGGGGCGTCGTGCCGGTTCAGGCCGGCGGCGGTGGCACGCACGGCGCGGTCCAGTGCCTGCACGGCCTGGTCCTGGCCGCGGATGCGCTGGCGCAGGTCGTCGGCGAAGCTGAGCACCCGGGCGTTGTGTTCACGGGCCAACTGGGCGAGGGGGATGCCCGTCCAGTGGCTGATCACCTCGGCCACCAGGCGTGGGCAGACTTCGAAGCTGACCAGCGACTCGGTGGCCTGCAGGTCCCGCAGGGCGCCGTGGGTGTCCTGCAACTGTGCTTCCAGCTCGGCCAGGCCCGGTGCTTCGGCGGGCACCGTTTCATCGCCCTGGCGCAGCCGGGCGATGCGCTGGCGCAGGTCCAGCAACTGTTCGGCAAGGGTGCGCTGGCGGTCCCAGCGGGCCTCCAGGGCGTGCAGTTCGTCCTCGCGCTGGCGAAGGCGCGTGGCCAGGTCGTCGAGGGTCGTACCATCCACCGGCAGCCCGGCATCCAGGTCGCGGCGCAGGGCCTGGTGCTGGCGGGTGTCCTCGGCCTGTTCGCCGCGCAGGCGTTCGAGGGCCTCGGGGGCGGCCGCGAGGCTGATGCGCACCCGGGCGCAGGCGGTGTCGAGGACGTCCACGGCCTTGTCCGGCAGCTGGCGGCCAGCGAGGTAGCGGGCGGAGAGTTCGGCGGCGGCGACCACGGCGTCATCACGCAGGTAGATGCCGTGGCTGCGTTCGTACACCCGGGCGAGCCCGCGCAGGATGGTCACCGCTTCGGGCACGGTGGGCTCGTGGAGCTGTACGGGCTGGAAGCGCCGGGCCAGTGCAGGGTCCTTCTCGAAGTACTTCTTGTACTCGGCCCAGGTGGTGGCGGCGATGGTACGCAGCTCACCCCGGGCCAGGGCCGGTTTGAGCAGGTTGGCTGCATCGGAGCTGCCCGCCTGGCCACCCGCACCGATGAGGGTGTGGGCTTCGTCGACGAACAGGATGATGGGCATCGGGGCGTTGCGGACCTCGTCGATGACGCCCTTCAGGCGTCGCTCGAATTCGCCCTTCACGCTGGCGCCGGCCTGCAGCAGGCCGAGGTCGAGGGACAGCAGCTCGACGTCCTTGAGGGCGTCCGGTACTTCGCCGTTGGCGATGCGGCCGGCCAGGCCCTCGACCACGGCGGTCTTGCCCACCCCGGCCTCGCCCACCACGATCGGGTTGTTCTTCCGGCGCCGGGCGAGGATGTCGATCATCTGGCGGATGGCGGAGTCCCGGCACAGCACCGGGTCCAGCTTTCCGTCCCGGGCCTGTTGGGTCAGGTTGTGGGTGAAGCGCTTGAGCAGCGATTCCCCTGTGGACGGGGCGCTGGCCGTGCCCGGCTCTGCCTGCTGGGCACGGGCGAAGTCCCGCAGCCGTTCGGCGCTGATGCGGCCGAGCAGGGCGTGGTAGCGGGTGCCCGCATGGCGCAGAGGGTTTTGCAGCAGCGCCAGGAGCAGCGCGGCCTGGTCGATCAGGCTGCGCTGCAGTTCCAGGTTGGCCACCAGCAGGGCGTCCTGCAGCCACTGCACCAGTTCGGTGGCGAACACCGGGTTGCGCGAGGCGCTGTGCTCCGGGTTGGCCTGGAGTGCGGCGGTCAGTTCGGCTGCGTCCACCTCGCCGTCCTGCAGGGCGCGGTGGATCAGGCTGCCAGTGCGCTCCAGCATGGCCAGCAGGAGGTCTTCCACCAGGATGCGGCTGCCGCCCCGGCCGACGCAGCGCTCGGCGGCGATCTCCAGGTCACGGCGGGTGTCGGCGTCCAGGGCCTGGACGAGTTGTTGCAGGTCGATATTGATCATGGGCTCATCGGTCCTTAATGAGTGCGGCTGCGCAGCGAGACGATGCCGTCGGCACGTTCGCGGCCCAGCCAGCTGGTCCAGCCGAGGCGGCAGGGGTTGTCGGCGCCGACCCGCAGTTCGCGGATGGCGTCGTGGCGCAGTACCAGGCGGAGGTCGTAGTCCAGCGGGTCGCGCAGGGTGAAGCGCACCAGCGCGCAGAGGGGCTGGTAGCCGGTGCCGATAGGCAGGAATTCGTGGAAGCGTTCCCAGTCCAGCTGGCGGATGTGGATGCGGAACTTGCCGCCGCGATCGCGCACCCGCTCCCCCAGTACCAGGTCCTCGCCCAGTTGGCTGTTGGCCTGGCCCAGGCGGTTGAGCTGCTCCTGGAGGATGTCGACGCTGCGCTCGATGCATTGCTCGATGAACAGCTCGGCATGCTTGAAGTAGTAGCGCAGCACGGCCTCGATCAGTGCCGCCGAGTGGGCGCGCAGGCTGAGCAGCCCGAGGTAGGGCAGCAGGCGCTTCCAGTTCAGCTCCTCGGCGCTGCGCAGTTCCTCGCTGCCCAGCCCGATCAGGGCGAACAGCCGTTCGGAGAAGGCGTCCCGGGCGCCGCTCTGGAAGCTCGACCGGTAGCGGTACTTGCGCCAGATCGGCAGCAGCAGCCGCTGCAGCCGGTGGTGGAACAGGTCGAGGAAATCCCGGGTGGGGTTGTCGTCGTCCCCTTCGCCCAGCACCTGCTCGGCATAAAAGGCAGGCAGCGGCGAGCCCGAGCCGGAGAGACGGACGAGGTTCAGGCAGATGCGCGCGCGCGTCTCGCCCCCTTCTTCGAAGAAGGTCAGGCTGTGGATATCGGTGCCGGGGAAGCCCAGGCTCGGGTTGGCCTGGAATTCGATGCGCTCGTAGAGGTGCTCCTCGTCGATGCCCTCGTCCGTGCCGTCCGCCTGGTGCAGGCGCTCCATCGCCAGGAGTACGGCCTGGAACAGCGCGTATTCCCGGATGCCCTGGCTCAGGCGGCTCAGAGCAAGGGCTGCTGGCCCATGCGTGGTGTCCATTGGTACACCTCTCCCTGTGTGCTGCGGACCCGTAGCTCGTGGTACGAGTTGAGGCTTGCGTAGAGTGCGAAGAATTCGTTGAGCACCGAGGCGAAGACGAAGAGGTCGCCGTCGCAGATGTAGCCTTCGGGGTCGATGCTCATCTCGGTGCGCAGGCCCCGGACCGGCAGGCCGCGGTGGAGCCTGTCCACATGCTGGTGGCGGATCGACTTGAGGCCGTTGAGCAGGCGCTTGCTGACCTTTTCCGCGTGCTGGTCGTAGTAGCGCGGCAGGTCGTAGGTTTCGAGGATCACTTTCAGCGCGCCGACGTTGGCGAGCGAGAGGTAGTTCAGTGACATGTTGCTGATCAGCTTCCAGAGGAACTCGCGGTTGATCGGCGGTGCGTAGCTGGCGGTCACGGCGGTGATGTTGCGGAAGGTGAGGAAGTCCGGTGCGCCCTCGCCGGGACGGCAGATGTCGCCCAGGCGCAGCCGGCGCGGCAGGTTCTGGTTGGTGCAGGTCAACTCCACGGAGAGGGTTTCCTGTTCCTGGCTGCTGCGTGCACCGAAGCTGAGGTAGGTGTCCAGCCCGTCGTGCAGCAGGGAGTTGCGCTGGCGCACGCTGTAGTGCGGCCGGGGCATCGGCACGTCGAAGCTGGCGTCATGCTCGAAGGATTCGAACTGCACGTAGTCGCGATGACCGACCCCGCCGGGCAGCCAGCCGCTGACGGTATCGACGGAGAACACGCCGCAGTGCTGCGGGTCGTACTCGGCCGGGAGGATCAGGTATTCGTCCTGCTTGCCGTCGAGGCGGATGGGCAGGGCGTCGTGGCGGAACAGGTTGGCTACCGGGGTGCAGTAGAGCTTCAGGTTGTCCAGGGTCGGGCGCAGGCGCTGGATGCCGCTGCGACGGATGTCGAAACGCAGCTCCAGGCCCCTGGCCTGTTCCAGCTGCTCCTTGGGCAGGCCGCCGAGGCAGGCCAGGCCGGTGAGGTCGACGAAGAGGAACTTGTCCTGGAAGGCGAAGTACTCCTGCAGGTAGCGGTAGCCTCGGAAGGTGTTCAGCGGGTAGGGGATGAGCGCCTCTTCCTCGGCGAAGCCCACGGGGCGAATGCTGGTGGATGGCAGGCGCAGGCCGATGGGCTGGCCGCGCTCGTCCTGCAGGGCGACGTTGTTTGCGTCCAGCGGCACCAGCTCGACGTTGTCGAGGTCGTGCACCAGCCCAAGGTAGAGCGTCTGGCTGATGTAGCGCTCGCCCGCCAGGTGCAGGCGCAGCCGGTCGAAGGGGACGTCGCCCAGGTGGCCGTCGCCGATCAGGGCCAGGCGCAGGCTGAGCAAGGCGCCATCCCCGGTGACGGAATAGCTCAGGCCATCGGTCCGCAAGGGCAGGATCTCGGTGGGGAAGCAGGTCTTGAAGCGGCAGCGCACGCCATCCACCGGGTTGCTTTCCACGCAGGTCTCACGGGGCACCACCAGGGCCTCACCCGCGCCGTCATGCGGATCGAACTGCAGGATGCTGAACGCCGGCAGGGGGCGCATGTAGTTCGGCCACAGCAGGTGCATCAGCGAATGGGTCAGCTCGGGCAGCTCGTCGTCGAGCTTCTGCCGAAGCCGGCCAGTCAGGAACGCGAAGCCCTCCAGCAGGCGTTCCACGTCCGGATCCCGCCCCGCCTGGGCGAGAAATGGCGCCAAGGCCGGGCTGCGCTCGGCGAAGCGGCGCCCGAGCTGGCGCAGGGCGGTCAGCTCGCTTTGGTAGTAGTGGTTGAAGGACATGGAGGACTGTGTTCCCGGTGTTCCTGGGCGAAGACTGGCGAAAGGGCCAGGGCGCTGTATTCGTCAGCCGATCAGTACGGTTCCCGAACCGCTGAGGACGACGTTGCCGTGACTGCCGATGCTTCCCACGGTGGCAGCGGGACGCCCATTGATCAGTACGGTGGCGGAAAGGTTGGCCGCCATGGCCCCGCCGCAGGCCGACGGGTCGCCCTGGCGCGCTGCGGGCAGGCCGTCGAACAGCACGTCGGGTGACCCGACGGCGATCGGGTTGATCAGGTGGAACGGGATGGGGCATGCCGTCGGGTCGGACAGGCGTGCGGCGGGTTTGCCGGACATGGGGAATCTCCTTACTGGACCTTGACCTTGCCGCTGCCGTCGAGGTGGGCGGCGAAGCTGACCTGCCGCCGCGTGCCGTCGATGTTCAGCGTGCCTTCGATGGAGAAGGACAGGTTGAGTGGGTCGTGCCGACGCGGCAGTGCGACCACGCGGACGTCCTGCAGCCGTGGCTCGTAGGCCTCGATGAAGCGCTCGATGGCGGCACGGGCCTGGTTGAGGGCGTCGTGCAGGCTCATGCGCATGTCGTTGAGGTCGGGCAACCCATAGTCGGGCAGCGTTTGCACGCTGCCCGCCCGGGTGCTGAGCATCTTGGCCAGGTGGTCGGCGACGGATGACATGACGGCGACTTCGCGGCTCAGCCCGACGCGTTCGCGTGCCTTGCCGCCCAGTCGTTCGAACAGGCTGCCGTAACCGTCCATCTGCCGGCCCTTATTCCTTGTCCAGCTTGCCGACCAGGGACAGGGTGAAATCCGCCCCCATGTACTTGAAGTGCGGCCGAATGCTGAGGCTCACGCGGTACCAGCCCGGTTCGCCTTCGACATCGGTGACCAGCACCTGGGCTCCGCGCAGCGGGCGGCGGCTACGGACTTCGGAGCTGGGGTTCTCCTGGTCGGCCACGTACTGGCGAATCCACTTGTTCAGCTCCAGCTCCAGGTCGGAGCGCTCCTTCCAGGAGCCGATCTGTTCGCGCTGCAGCACTTTCAGGTAGTGGGCCAGGCGGTTGACGATGAACAGGTAGGGCAGCTGGGTGCCGAGCTTGTAGTTCAGTTCGGCGGTGCGGCCTTCTTCGCTGATGCCGAAGAACTTCGGCTTCTGGGTGGAGTTGGCGGAGAAGAATGCGGCGTTGTCGCTGCCCTTGCGCATGGTCAGGGCGATGAAGCCTTCTTCGGCCAGCTCGTACTCGCGGCGGTCGGAGACCAGGACCTCGGTGGGGATCTTGGTTTCGATCTCGCCCATGCTCTCGAAGTGGTGCAGCGGCAGGTCCTCGACGGCGCCACCGCTCTGCGGGCCGATGATGTTCGGGCACCAGCGGAACTTGGCGAAGCTGTCGGTGAGACGGCTGGCGAAGGTGTACGCGGTGTTGCCCCAGAGGTAGTGCTCGTGGTCGTTGGCGACGTTCTCCCGGTAGACGAAGGTCTTCACCGGGTTCTCTTCCGGGTCGTAGGGGTTGCGCAGCAGGAAGCGCGGCAGGGTCAGGCCGACGTAGCGGGCGTCCTCCTGTTCGCGGAAGCTCTGCCACTTGGCGAACTGCGGGCCCTCGAAGTGGTCCTTCAGGTCCTTGAGGTCGGGCAGGCCGGTGAAGCTCTCGATGCCGAAGAACTTCGGCCCGGCGGCGGCGATGAAGGGCGCGTGGGACATGCAGGCGACGCTGGCGACGTACTGCATCGTCTTGATGTCGGGGGCGCTGGGGTTCATGTAGTAGTTGGCGATGATCGCGCCGACCGGCTGGCCACCGAACTGGCCGTATTCCGCGGTGTAGATGTGCTTGTAGAGGCCGGACTGGACCACCTCCGGGGAGTCCTCGAAGTCATCCAGCAGGTCCTGCTTGGAGACGTTGAGGATCTCGATCTTGATGTTCTCGCGGAAGTTGGTGCGGTCGATCAGCAGCTTGAGGCCGCGCCAGGAGGATTCCAGTGCCTGGAACTCCGGGTGGTGGAGGATCTCGTCCATCTGGCGGCTGAGCTTGGTGTCGATCTCCGCGATCATGCGGTCCACCAGGGCCTTCTTGACCGGCTCGCCCTGGTTCTGGGGCTTCAGCAGTTCTTCGATGAAGGCCGAGACGCCGCGCTTGGCGATGCCGTAGGCCTCGTCCTCCGGGGTCAGGCTGGTTTCGGCGATGATCCGGTCGAGGATCCCGTGTTCGGCGGCCTTCGCCGACTGTTCCTGTGCTGCGCTGATGCTCATGGTTCGCGTCCTTTCAATCTGTTCCGGTTGTTACTCGTCCTGGCTGGTACCGAGGCCCAGCTCACCCAGTACGCGGGTGCGGGACTCCTCGTCGGCCAGTACGCCTTCGATCGCCTTGCGGAAGGTGGGGGCGTTACCCAGCGGGCCCTTGAGGGCGACCAGGGCGTCGCGCAGCTCCATCAGCTTCTTCAGCTCGGGCACCTGCTCGACCAGGTTGGCGGGGTTGAAGTCCTTCATGGAGTTGACCGACAGGCTGATGCCCAGCTCGTCGTCTTCCTTGTCCTCCTGGAGGCGGTTCGGCACGTTCAGCGTGAGGCTCAGCTCCTGCTTGGCGAGCACTTCGTCGAAGCTGTTCTTGTCGATGCCGATCGGTTTGCGGTCCTCGACCTTGCGGTCGTCCGCACGCTGGGTGAAATCCCCCAGCACGAGCAGCTTGAGGGGCAGCTCAATTTCTTCCTGGGCGTTGCCCGTGGCGGGCTTGAAGGTGATGTTGATGCGTTCCTTGGGGGCGACCGAGCCTTCTTTGGCCATGATATGTCTCCTTTGCGTGGGGGCCCGAGGGCCTAGTCGAGTACCACCTCGAGATCGAGATGGCACAGCCTGCGGTGAACCTCGTCCTTGCGTTCGCGCACGCTGTGGTTCTGTGGCAGCAGCTCGCAGCAGCTGTGCAGGAGGTTGAGCACCTGCAGGACGAGGTCGGGTTCCCAGGCGTGCAGGCCACTGTCCTGCAGGTCCTGGTCGAGGTTTTCGAGCTGGATGCGGGCCAGCTCGTATTTCTTGGCGTGGTAGCAGAGCCGGGCCATGGCCAGTTGCCAGAAGAAGCGCTGGCGGCCGCCATGGGCTGATTGCAGGCCGTGCTTGAGGTGCTGGGTGGCGGCCTTGAGGCCGTCCTTGCGCAGGATGGCCAGGGCCTCCTGCAGGGCCTGCTCCCAGGCAGGCGCATCGTGCCCGCTGGTGGGCGTCGGGGCGGCGTCGACGGTCTGCAGGTGGGGCAGGACGTGTGCGCTGATCCAGCTGCGGGCAGCCGGGTCGGCGAACGGGCTGCCATCGTGGAAGCGCAGTTCGACGATGCCGGGCAAGCGGTGCAGGAACAGCGCGCACTGCAGTTCGACTTCGAGCATGGCGGCCTCCGCTCCCAGGCCCTGGAGGCATTCCCAGGCCATGTGCTGGCCGTCCAGCCAGAAGGGCGCGCGGGCGATGCTGCCTTCCAGTTCGGCGAGCAGGTCGGCGTATTCGCCCTTGGCAAGCCGATCCCGGTAGTTCTCCAGCTTGTCCTTGGGCAGGTTGCGCAGGGGTGTGATCTGTTCGGCGTTGCGCTCCGGGAGGCTGTCGATCGCCAGCCAGAGCAGCGTGCGGTTGAGACGCAGGGCACGGATGTCCGTGGTGTTCTGGCGCAACCACCAGGTGTTCAGGGGGCGGGCGGCGTCCTGTAGGGCGCGCAGGTTCTTCTGTGCGTCCCGCTCGCTCCCCACGGCGCTGGGGGAGGACAGCAACTGGCTGGCCACCTGCTTGACCTGGGCCACGGTGGCGCTGACCGCGTTGTTCTCCGGCTGGCCCTTGGCGGCCTGATTCACCCGTTCGTTGAGCCGTCGACACAGGGGCAGGAGCAAGGGCGCATCGGCCTCCAGGCGCTGGCTCAGGCACTGGTCCAGGCGGGCGAGGGCGCTCGCCAGGTCGCGGAACAGGGGTAATTGCTCCTTGATCGGCACGGCTTCGTCGAACGCGGGCTCAAGGCGCGTGGCCAGCCAGGCCAATGCGGCGGCGCGGGTGCGCGACTTGCGCGGATGCAGGTCGTCCCAACGTTCTTCGCAGAGGTGCAGCAGCAGTGCCAGCCCGGCGTGGAGGCCCTGGAAGGATTCGCACTGATAGAGCGCCCAGGTCAGCCAGGCGGCTGCGCGCAGGTCCTTCGACTGAGCGCGGAGCAGTGCCTCGCTCTGTTCCCGGATCATCTGCCAGTCGATGGGGGCGCTGGTATGCAGGGAGGCAGCCTTGCCCAGCTCGTTTTCCAGGGCTTCGAATTCCGGCGAGTAGCGGACGTCTTCACCCGCAAAGCTCTCCGCCGAGACGGGCTTGGCAGCCAGCTCCTGATAATGGACGGCGAGTTTTCCGGAGTAGCTCATCCCTGCTGGGCTCCAATTGAAGTTGACTTCCTGTTGGGCAATTGAGCGTTGCTGGAGCCGAGTGCGCGAGGCGAAGACTCGGTCGTAGCCAATTGCCATCTTCAAGGGCGACCGATTATGGAGGGGAGGTTAAAAAGTGTGTTCGCCAATACCTGTAGGAAACAAAGACAGGTGTTGAGCGCGGCGTCTTTGCGAGCCTGTAGTTGCCTGTAAGGTCTTTTCTAGAGCGGTCTGTTGGCTACTTTCAGTTGATTGAAAGTGCGCAAGAAGTTGCGCTTTGAATGCGTTGAAAATTGCCCGTCATGTTTGGATTTCTTGTTGGTTTATTGGGCGAGAGCTGCACTTTTATTTGCAACCTGTTGGTTTGAATGAAGTTTCCAGAGTTGGCATGTGCCTTGTTTGTAGTAAGGGGCCTGAAGTCATCAGGCCATTCATCAACCACGGCAAGGAGACTGCCATGCCAACTCCCGCGTACCTGTCCCTCGAAGGCACCAAACAAGGCCTCATCACCGCCGGCACCTTCACCGAAGACTCGG
This sequence comes from Metapseudomonas otitidis, assembly GCF_011397855.1. Classification (NCBI taxonomy): domain Bacteria; kingdom Pseudomonadati; phylum Pseudomonadota; class Gammaproteobacteria; order Pseudomonadales; family Pseudomonadaceae; genus Metapseudomonas; species Metapseudomonas otitidis. The sequence goes on from NZ_AP022642.1 coordinate 587,103, forward strand.
TCGGCAACATCTTCCAGGAAGGCCACGAGGACCAGATCCTGGTCCAGGCCTTCAACCACCAGGTGATCATTCCCCGTGATCCCCAGTCCGGCCAACCCACCGGCCAGCGTGTCCATAAGCCGCTGATGATCACCAAGGTGTTCGACAAGTCCTCACCGCTGATCTTCAACGCCCTGACGTCCGGCGAGCGCCTGTCCAAGTGCCGCCTGGAGTGGTACCGCACCTCCTCCACCGGCACCCAGGAGCACTACTTCACCATCGAGCTGGAAGACGCGGTGATCGTCGATGTGCAGTCGCGCATGCCGAACTGCCAGGACCCGAACATGGCGCACTTCACCCACCTGGAAGACGTGTACTTCACCTACCGCAAGATCGTCTGGACCCACGAGGTCTCCGGCACCTCCGGCTCGGATGACTGGCGTACGCCGATCTCCGCCTGACCCTTCGGCCGGGGTTCCCCGGCCGAACTCCTTCCGCCCCGACCGGGGCGGACCTATTCCGGAATCAGTTTGTCCACCAGCGCCGGGTCATCGATGAAGCGATTGCGCGTGCCCTGCAGGGCGGCGATGCGGTCGTTGCGGGCGCGCTCGGCGGCGTTGGGTGGGTCCTGGCGGTGCCACTGCTTGAAGACCTGCACCTGGCCGACGATGGGCAGGCCGTACTCCACATGCATATAGAAGATGGCGCGGGCGACGTTGCCCTTGGCTTCGTCCCTCGGCTCCATCAGCTGGAAGCTGCTCTTCAGCGGGCAGTCATCGATGGTGCGCGCGGAGGCGGCGTCACCCACCACGCCGAACAGCGCGTTACGTCGCGCCAGTTCCACCCGTGCCAGCTCGGGGTAGAGGTTGTGCAGGTCGGCCAGCATGTAGGGGTACTGCGGGTTCGCCTCGCGGCACTGGGCGTCGGTCACGCAGCGCAGGGCGCTCTTGATCTGCTTGATGGCGTAGACTGGGCTGGCCGCCAGCAGGCCGCTTTCGCCCTGGAAGGGCTTGCCGCAATAGAGCGTGGTGTCGGGGCCGGCGTAGAGCTGTTTCCAGAAGGCCTCGCGGATCGCGGCCTTGGGGTCTGGCAAGCGATTCTGGCCACCGGCAAAGAGTGGGCTGGAGACGGCAAGGGCCGCCAGGGAGAGGGCTATCGCAACGACGCGCATGGTGATGACCCAGGGTGACGCCCCTTGTAGGGCTTGTTGTTATTCGGGACTGGCGGAGTCTAGCAAGTGGGTTTTGCCAAGACAAAACCAAGCGATCGCTTGCTTGGGTTCGCAAATTGCCCCGTATGAATCGATTGAATGTGATGGACGCACCATTTGTAGGGGCATGTAAGAGAATGCTTACAAGATCTGACGGCTATAGCTGCTATCGCCGCTTGGTGGGCCTCACTAATCTACACGCCATAGGACGCCGCGCAGGAAGCGCACTGAAAAACACGGATGCAGTGGATTCTCCGCCAGGATGGCGGTTGATCAGGGATGTCAGGGAAACAAGTCTGCAGAAACCCCGCTTCGGCGGGGTTTTTCTTTTGCGCGTTCAAACGCCTTCCCAGGGCGGCGCCGGGACTTTCTCCAGCAGGCTGTGCAGCAATTCCAGGGTGGCCTGCTGGCGCTGGGCATCGCGGAACACCAGCCCCACCTTCAGCGGCACGCGCGGTTCGCTCAGGGGCTTCCACAGCAGGTACTGGTTGGCGTGCATCTGCCGCGCTCGTCCGGGCAGCACGGTGGCCAGTTGGGTATGGGGCAGGCTGTCGAGGATGCCGGCCATCTGGTTCAGCTCTGCCTGCACGTTGGGCCGGCGGCCGATCAACGCCAGTTGCTCCTGCCAGATCTGCCGCACGCGGAACTCCTCGCCCAACAGCAGCATCGGCAGTTCCGCCGCCTGGCTCAGCGACACCTTCTTGAACTCCCGCAACGGGTGCTCCGTGGGGATCACCAGTTGCAGCTCGTCTTCGTAGAGCAGCCGGCTGTGCAGGCCGGGCTGTCGCGGTGGGAGGAAGCCGATGCCGATGTCCAGGGTGCCCGTCAGCAGGCGCCGCTCGATGTCCAGCCCGGACAGCTCGTAGATCTGCACCACCAACTGCGGCTGGGCCTCCCGAAGCCGCTCCAACAACAGTGGCACCAGGCTGGCGTTGACCGTCTGCAGCACGCCGATGGCCAGGCTGCGCGGTGCCTGGCCGCGGAACCCGCGCAGCGCCTCGCGGGCACGTTCCAGGCCATCCAGCAGCGGTAGCGCATGGCTGTACAGCGTGTGGGCGGCGAGGGTCGGCAGCAGGCGCTTGCCGCTGCGCTGGAACAGGCTCACGTCCAGCCCCTGTTCCAGTTGGCGGATCTGCTGGGAAAGCGCCGGCTGGGACAGGCTCAGGCGCTCGGCTGCCCGGCCCACATGGCCCTCTTCATAGAGCGCGACGAAGTAGCGAAGCTGGCGAAAATCCATAAGCCCTGCTTATCGATAAAGCTGGAAAATCGAAATGGCCCGGCAACCCCGAAGCCCCTAGCCTAAGCAGCACAGAGACTGTATCTCGCGCTGGAGAGGGCGAATGTCCGGGATCGTAGTGCAAGGCGTTTTCATAGGCAAAGCCGAAGATATCGGCGGTGGGCTCAGCAGCGCGGTCGACAAGCAGCCGGTGAACCACCGGCTGTGGCTGTGGCCCCAGGGGCTCGGCAGCGATGAGCAGGGCGACCAGCGTTTCCACGGCGGCCCCGAGCGCGCCCTGCACCATTACCCGGCCGAGCACTACCGCTACTGGCGCAAGCATTACCGCCACCTGGCCTGGAAGGCGCCGAGCTTCGGCGAGAACCTTTCCACCTACGGCCTCACCGAAGACCAGGTGTGCATCGGCGACATCTTCCGCTGGGGCGGCGCCCTGCTGCAGGTCAGCCAGCCGCGCTCGCCGTGCTATCGCCTGAGCCGTCGCTGGGGCATCCCGGCGCTGCCGGAGCAGGTGCAGGAGACCGGCCGTTGCGGCTGGTTCTACCGCGTGTTGCGTCCCGGCTTCGTCAGCCTCGACAGCACCCTGGAACTGGTCCAGCGCTCCTACCCGGGTCTGACCGTCGCCCACGCCATCCAGAGCTACTTCCACTACCCGCTGGAGCACGCCGGCCTGCAGCAGCTGCAGCAATGCTCGGCACTCTCCTCCCGCTGGCGCGACACCGCCGCCCGCCGCCTCGCCACCGGCGTGGTGGAGGACTGGAGTGCCCGCCTGCAAGGGCTGCCGCTGGAGGGGATGCGGGCATGAGCGACTACCGCATCGGCCTGCGCCGCGACCAGGTGCTGCTGGCGGAGCTGTCGGTCAACCAGGCCCGCTACGTCGAAGTGACCCGCGAACTGCGCGCCCGTTTCCCCCGGGAAGAAGGCTTCAGCCTGCACATCGAGCGCCGCCGCGAATTGCGCCGCATCCTCGAACAGGGCCCGGAAGGGTTGCGCCTGCTGGGCATCGAATACCGCCATGAAGAGGTACCCGACCATGCGTGACCCGCTCGCCGGCATGCGCCTGATGAAGACCGTGGAGCGTCCCGAGCAGGTCTTCGTTCGTGGCCAGGGCTCCTGGCTCTGGGATGCCGACGGCCGCGCCTACCTGGACTTCACCCAGGGCTGGGCGGTGAACAGCCTCGGCCACAGCCCCAGCGTCGTGGTGGACGCCCTGCGGCGCCAGGCCGAAGCGGTGATCAATCCCGGACCGGCGTATTACAACCGCAGCCTGCTCAAGCTGGCCTCGCGCCTGTGCCAGGCCACCGACAGCGACCAGGTCTACTTCCTCAACAGCGGCGCCGAAGCCAACGAAGGCGCCATCAAGCTGGCGCGCAAATGGGGCCAGGTGCACCGGGGCGGCGCCTACCGCATCGTCACCGCCTGCAACAGCTTCCACGGACGCACCCTGGCCACCATGTCAGCCTCCGGCAAGCCGGCCTTCGAGCACCTGTTCGAGCCCAAGCTGCCGGGCTTCACCAAGGTGCCCTACAACGACCTGGAGGCCCTCGAAGCCGCCGTCGACGACGAGACCGTGGCCGTCATGCTGGAGCCGGTCCAGGGCGAGGCCGGGGTCATCCCCGCCACCCTCGACTACCTGCAGGGCGCCGAGCGCCTGTGCCGTGCCAGGGGTGTACTGCTGATCCTCGACGAGGTGCAGACCGGCGTCGGCCGCTGCGGCACCCTGCTGGCCGAGGAGCTGTATGGCATCCGTGCCGACGTCATCACCCTCGGCAAGGGGCTGGGCGGCGGCGTACCCCTGGCCGCGCTGCTGGCCCGGGGCAATGCCTGCTGCTTCGAACCCGGCGAGCAGGGCGGCACTTACCACGGCAATGCCTTGATGACTGCTGCGGGGTTGGCGGTGCTGAAGACCGTGCTGGAACCCGGCTTTCTCGAACAGGTGCGCGAGGTGTCCCAGCACCTGCGCGAGGGGCTCGCCCGGGTGGCGCGCCGCCACGGCCACGGCCCCCTGCGTGGCCATGGGCTGATGGTGGGCATGCCGTTGATCCACCAGTCGGCCACGCGGGTGGCCCGCCAGGCGCTGGAGGACGGGTTGCTGATCAACGCGCCCCAGGCCGACTGCCTGCGCTTCACCCCGGCGTTGAACGTCAGCCTCGCCAACGTCGACGAAATGCTCAAACGCCTCAATCGCGCGCTTTCCCTGGCCCGCAGCAAAGAACCGGAGATCGCCTGACATGCGTGTCGCCATCCTTCAGCACGTCCCCTTCGAAGGCCCCGGGCGTATCGCCCAATGGCTGGAGCTGCGCGCCGCACAGGCGCGGATCTACCCCCTCCACGCCGATGGTCGCCTGCCCGCGCTGGAGGACTTCCACCTGCTGGTGGTGCTCGGTGGCCCGATGAGCGTGCACGACGAGGCGCTCTACCCCTGGCTCCGGGAAGAGAAGGCGCTGATCCGTGCGGCGCTGGAGGGCGAAAAGCGCGTGCTGGGCATCTGCCTGGGTGGCCAGTTGCTGGCCGAAGCGCTGGGCGCCGAGGTACGCCCCGGTGAGGTTGAGATCGGCTGGTGGCCCCTGGAGAAGAACCTCCTGGCCGACCGCTCTCCGCTCGGACGAATGCTGCCCCAGCGCCTGCTGGCGCTGCATTGGCACGGCGAGACCTTCGGGCTGCCGGATGGCGCGATCCCGCTCTACGGCTCTGCCGCCTGTGCCAACCAGGGGTTCGTCTGGCGCGAGCACGCCATCGCCCTGCAATGCCACCTGGAAAGCACCCCGGAGAGCATCGAAGCCTTGTTGCAGGCCTGTCCGGAGGACCTGGCGCGACCGGGCTCGGTGGAGGATGCCGCCGCGATCCGTGATGGCTACCCCCAATGCAGTGCCTTGGCGCCGACGCTGTTTCGCCTGCTGGACTACCTCACCGGTCCCCACGCCGTACTGACCTGATTCCCTTCTCGAGTCCTTTTTCTCAACCGCCCGGCGGCCCTGCCCTTTGCCCCGGGCGGTTTTTCTTGGTGCGGACCTGACGCGGTTCGCGCAGCTCGCCGCATCCTGCGGACGCAACCGTGGCGTAGGGGGGGATCGCGCGTCATCAACCCACCGCTTCCCTGGGCTGAAGCCCAGGCTACGAGGGCGTCACCACGGGGTTGAGGCACACGGGCCCAGCCGCGATTGGTGGATGGAAAAAAGCGCTATCCACCCTGCGCCGTGGCCATCGCGGCCGGAGGCGAGGGATGCGGCGGAGTCGCCGCAGGATGGGCTGAGCTGTGCGAAGCCCATCATTCCCGGCTCGCTTCAGACTAGGGGACCGTAGAGGGCGGCGCGGCGGTCGTTGAGGTAGGTCAGGGCCTGGCGGGAGCGCTCCAGCAGGTCCCGACGCAGGTCGGCGAAGGCCAGGGTTTCCTCGCGGCCGCACACGGCGGCCAGGTTGCCGTCCGGGGCGCTGACGCTGGAGAGGCCGCAATAGCGGATCTCGCCTTCGGCGCCACAGTAGTTGGCGTAGGCCAGGTAGCACTGGCTTTCGTAGGCGCGGGCGCGCACCAGCACCTCGCAGACGAAGTCGAAGGGCACCATGTTCGCCGTGGGCACCAGCACCGCGTCTGCGCCGGCCAGGGCCAGGCGGCGCACGTTTTCGGGGAATTCCACGTCGTAGCAGACCAGCAGCCCCAGCTTCCAGCCCTCCAGTTCCACCAGCGGGGACAGGTCTTCGCCTGCGCTGAACATGCCCCGGTCCAGCTCGCCGAACAGGTGGGTCTTGCGGTAGTGGCCGAGGCGTTCGCCCCGGGCATCGATCAGTTGCACCGCGTTGTACAGCGCGCCGGTGTCATCCCGCTCCGGGTAGCCGTAGAGCACGGCGATGCCGTGCTCCCGGGCGATGCCGGCGATGCGCGCGGCCCAGTCGCCGTCGGCCGGCTGGGCCAGGCGCTGCACAGCCTCCAGGCCGATGTCGTAGCCGCTGAGGAACATCTCCGGCGTGACCAACAGCCGTGCCCCATGCCGCGCCGCTTCGGCCGCCCGTTGGTGCAGGCGTTCAAGGTTGGCGTCCGGGTCCAGGGGCTGCGGCGGGCATTGGTAGAGGGCGATGCGCATGGGGCTCTCCTGTCAGTCCGGCAGGGCGATGGGGCCGAGTTCGGCGAAGCAGTCGCCCGGGCCGGGGTTGTCCGCCGGGGTGCTGCCGCCGAAGTGGCGCATGATGCCCCACACCGCGTTGAGCGAGGTCTGCACCGCGCCTTCGACCCAGGCCGGCGTCCAGGACACATCGTCGCCGGCGATGAAGATGCCGCGCTGTTCGGCGGGCATGTCGTCCTGCATGAAGTGGGCGTACATGCGCTGGTTGTAGCGGTAGTGGCCCGGCAGCGCGCCCTTGAAGGCGCCGAGGAAGTGCGGGTCGGCCTCCCAGGACACGGTGATCGGGTCGCCGATGATGTGGCTGGCGATGTCCACGTCCGGGTAGATCTTCTTCAGCGCGTCGAGGGCCAGCTTCACGCGCTTCTCCACCGGGTGCGGCAGCATTTTCAGGGCGTCGCTCATCCAGGAGTAGGAGAGGCAGATCACCCCCGGCTTGTCGTCGCCGTTATCGAACAGGTAGGTGCCACGGGTGAGGCGGTCGGTGAGGGTCATGCTCAGGGTGTCACGGCCGGTCTGCGGGTCCTTGTCCTTCCAGAACGGCCGATCGACCATCACGAAGGTTTTCGAGGACTGCATGTAGCGGGTGCGGTCCAGGGCCATCCACAGCTTCTGCGAGAACAGCGACTCCTCGCATTCGATCTGGGTGGTCAGCAGCCAGGTCTGGCAGGTGGCGAGCACGGCGGCGTAGTGGCGGGTGTCGCCCCAGGTGTCGGTGACCGCCAGGCGACCGTCGGCGGCGCGGACGATGCGCTTGACCCCCGGCCGCGCCGCGCCGTTGTGCAGTGACGCCAGGCTGGTGCCCGCCGGCCAGTGCTCGCAGCGTTCCGGCGCATGGCGCCAGATGCCCATGGGCACTTGCTGCACACCGCCGACGATCAGGTGCTGGTTGTCGTCGCAGGCGGTCATCACCACGCGGAAGATCTCCAGCATGGAGTTGGGGAAGTCCGAGTCCCAGCCGCCGGTGCCGAAGCCCACCTGGCCGAACACCTCGCGGTGGTGGAAGGAGAGCTGGGCGAAGGCCTTGGAGCTGGCGACGAAGTCATAGAAGGTGCGGTCGTCCCAGAGCGGAACCAGGGTGTTCCACAGCGCTTTCAGGCGCTTCACGTCGCGGTCGCGGATGGCCTGCTGGATCTCGCCGAACTGTGCGCCGTCCTCCAGGGCATCGGCCCAGGCGTCGGCCACTTCCTGGAACAGCGCCGGCAGGTCCGCCAGCTTCTCCGCGTAATAGGTCTTGCCCTCGATGTCGATCACCGTGCTGCCGGAGGCGGGGGTGAGCGGGTTGGGGAAGGGCTGGGTCTTGAGGCCGAGCATGTCCACGTAGTGGTAGAAGGCCGTGGACGAGGCCGGGAAGCGCATGCCGCCCAGCTCGGCGATGATCCCGTCGGTGCCCTCGAAGGCCTGCGAGCGCAGGCGCCCACCCATCTTCGAGGCCTCGTAGACCACCGGCTTCAAGCCCATCTTCATCAGCTCGTAGGCCGCCACCAATCCGGCGATGCCAGCACCGACGATGGCTACCTCGGCGCCGTGGTGCTCGGCCGGGATGCTGCCCAGGCCGGCGGGGTGGCGGATCCAGTCATCGAAGGCGAAGGGGAAGTCCGGGCCGAAGATGGTGATGGGGTTCTTGCCGTCGGCGGGGTGGCGGTTGTTGTTGTGCATGGCGACCTGCGAAGGATGTTGGAGGGGCTGTCTGTGCAGCGTTGGCGCCATTCTAGGGAGGCTGAATTTCGTCCATAAGACGATTTATGTCGTCATTAAGCTGGTTGTTCATTCAAAACGACGAGAGATTTTTGCTAAGTGACGAGGTGATCTAGGTGGATATCGGATTCCTAGGAAATTTCCATTAAGTCGTAGGTTTACGGCTTTCACGAAGAAGGGAGTCACCTCGGAACGTCCCGACAAGCTGATCAGCCATCATGCGGGCCTTCATATCCGGGACACAGGGAGATGCCTCATGCGCACATGGGTTTGCCGTTCGCTCGTTTTTTTCAGCATGGTGCTGGGGTTTCATGGGCAGGCAGCATGGGCGTTCCCTGCGACGTGCAAGGGGGCGTTCGCCATGACCACCTACACATTGCCCACAAGCTTGACGGTTCGCCGGGATATGAATGTTGGCGATGTGCTGTTCGACACCCAGGGTTGGGTCGGCGGAGGCCAGGCTGATATCACCTGTGGCGGCTTCCTGCAGCACGGTGACCTGTGGCTCGATCGGGGCTTTACTGGAACCCCCGCGCCTGTCCCCGGATTGCCTTATGTCTATGCCACTGGAGTGCCTGGGGTTGGGATTCGCGTAGCCTGGTCTCGAAACGCGTCTGCCCCGGCGCAGATGTCGGGTGGGCAGTACATGACCAGCCCGCGCATCAGTAACGAGAGGCTCGAATGGGGTCGCTACACGCCGGCCAACCTCTGGTGGATCCAACTGATCAAGACCGGCCCCATACGCAGTGGCACCTACTCCATCCCGATTGTCGAGGTCTACTATCACAACCAGATTTCCAATCGACTGGCCTTCACAGGGGCGAATCTGGTCGTGCAGACCCAGGGCTGTCGCCTCCTCAACCCCTCGCAGAACGTGCTGCTCGGCAAATCCTGGATGAAGGATTTCAAGGGCGTGGGCAGCACTGCTTGGCCGAAGGATTTCGATATCGATCTCCAGTGCGAGCCTGATATCGCAGTCTCCTACCGAATCGATGGGCTCAAGGTTGACGACTCCACACTGAAGAACAGCGAAGGCCGTGACATGGCTAAAGGAGTCGGTGTCCAGCTGCTTAGCCGACATGGCTTTGTGGGACCGTTGGCCATGGGCAGGGAAGTGCTCCTTGGGCGCACCGCCGCGTCAGGTACGTCCGTGGTGCGCATCCCACTGACGGCTCGCTACCGTCAGGTCGACAGTGCGGTCGGCCCAGGTCAAGTGGTGACTTCAGCCACCATCACCCTGTTCTACCGCTGACCCCTCAGGCCGGCCCCGGCAGGGGCTGGCCGCGGTCGATCTTGCAACTGAGGATGATGGAGGTGGTGGTGCGCTCCACCCCCTCCACGTTGCCGATCTCGTCCAGCAACTGGTCCAGCCGCTCTGGTGATTCGGCGCGCAGCCAGGCCACGTAGTCGAACTCCCCACTCACCGTGCACAGCAACTGCACCTCGGCCATGCCGGTCAGGCGGCGCAGCACGTCCTTGCCGCTGCGTGGCCGCACGGTGATGCCCACGTAGGCCTGCAGGCCGCCTTCCGCCACGCGCTGGCCCAGGCGCACGCCATAGCCGCTGATCACCCCGCTGCGCTCCAGCCGCGCCAGGCGCGAGTTCACCGTGGTGCGGGCGATGCCGAGGCGGCGGGCGAGGGTGGCGACGCTTTCGCGGGCGTTGATCTGCAGCGCGGCGATCAGCTGGCGGTCAGTTTCATCAAGGGCGTGCTGGGTGTATTCGGGCATCGTGGGTATCGGTTACCGGTTGGGCCAATGGCGCACAGGTTGATGTAAGTGGTGAAACGGGTCGGTGAGGTATTGATAGGGCCCTACGGCTGGAGGGGCCAGGGCCGATTTACCGCACTGTGACGGATACCTAGCATGCCTGCTCCGCTTGATGTACGGAGAGCACAGTTGATCACGCCGTCTCGACTTCTGATGTATCTCTTGGTGATCGCGCTGTTCCCCGTGATGGGGGGGGGGGTGAGCCCCCATGCGCTGGGCTGCAGCCTGAAGCGCGGCCAGAGTACCAACTTCACGTTCCCCAGCCCCCTCCATGTGCCCCGTGACCTGCCGATCGGTGGCGTCATCTACGACACCCATGGCTGGATCGGCTCCGGCGATGCCTATGTGGACTGCATGGGGCTCTTCCAGCACTACATCGGGACGGGCTTCGTTTCCGGCCCCGGCGAGGTCACGGTTCCTGGCAAGACGGATGTCTACGCCACCGGCCTGCCGGGTGTCGGCATCCGGGTTGCCTGGTCCAGCAACCTGGACACCCCCGGCCACATGGAAGGCGGGGAGATGATGCGCTCTGCACGGCGCCGAACGCCAATCCCGCGAAACCACTATTCACCCGCGCAACGCTGGTGGATCCAGCTGATCAAGACCGGCCCGATCAACTCGGGCGTCCTCAGCATGAATCCGGTGCGGATCTACTACGACGATGAGCTGACCAACCAGCTCAACTTTCTCTCGTCGCAGGTGGTGTTCCAGAAGCGTGGCTGTGTGGCGACCGGCGCAACGCAGACGGTCATGCTGCTGCAGTCCAATATCGGCCAGTTCAAGGGGATCGGCTCAACGGCGCGCCCCCGAATCTTCAGCATTGATCTGGACTGCGATGAAGGGGTCAATGTGTCCTACCGCATCGATGGGTTGCCTGCTACCGAGTCGGTACTCAAGAACAGCACAGGCTCTGGACAGGCAAACGGTATCGGCGTTCAGCTGCTGAAAGGAGATGGGGTGCAGCCGTTATTGCTGGGGGAAAAACATGTTCTGGGTACAGCTGACAGGCCGAACAGCAATATGAAAATCGAACTCCAGGCCCGCTACTACCAGTTCCAGGAGCAGATCAGGCCGGGATTCATCGTGACCAATGCAACGGTCACCCTGTACTACGAGTGACGGCCGGGTCTCCGATACGACGTACGCACCCGCTGCCGAGCCCTGGCTTGGCCAGGGCCTGTTTTCGGCAGCGCTCACGGCGCTGCTCGCCTCACTCGTAATACAGCGTCAGGTGCACCAGCGCCTCTACCGTGCCCGGCACCACCTCGGTGTCGAGCTGGTAATAGCGTGCCGTGAGCGGGATGTTGAGGAGCGCGCCCCGGTCTGGCCCCAGGGCGGTGTAGAAGACCTTCTCGCCGAACACCACCGGGGCGCCGTTGCTGTCCTTGAGCAGTTGCACCCCCACTCCCCGCGCCGTGCCCCGTGTATCGCTGCTGTGCACCACCGAAGGCGATGCCTTGAGCGGCGCGTCCAGGCTGTAGGAGAGGCGCAGGTCCGGGTCGCATTCCAGGGGAATCTGGAAATTCGTCGGCCGCGCGGTTGAGCCTGGCCCGGTGAAGTCCCGCAGCTGGGCCTTGGCCATGCGCACGTCTAGGGACGAGTTCTGCAACCGGCACCCGCGTTTCTGGTAGATCACCTGGCTCGCCGGGAACACCAGCTCGTTGGTCAGGAGGTTGTGGTAGTAGTTGCGGATCGGCGCGATCTGGTAGGTGCCCGAGGCGATGGGCCCGGTCTTGATCAACTGGATCCACCAGCGCTGGGCCGGCGCATAGGTGTCCCGCGAAATCTGTGTGGTGGAGCGCGGGATGGTCATGTAGATCCCGCCGTCCATGCCCGCCGGACGGGACTGGGGGTTGTTGTTCCAGGCCACCTTGATGCCGACCCCTGGCACGCCGGTCTCGTAGACATGCTCCAGGCCGGTGGCCTTGGTGTTGCCGGTGAAGCCCAGATCGAGCCAGAAGGTGCCGAAGCCCGAGCAGCGCGCCGACGCCTGACCGCCACCGACCCAGCCCCCCGAGTCATGCAGCACGGTACCGACCGGCGCGTCCCGCTGGATTGTGAGGGTGGCGGGGAGTGGGTAGCTGGTCTTCAACCCTGACCCTGAGCAGTTGGCTCCCAGGGCGAGGCCGGACATTGCCAGCAGCGCAAGCACACTGCCGGACGCAAGGCACAGGGATGTGTTCATGGAAGGCACCGTGAACGAGGAGGAGGGGATTCTTAGAGAGCGACCGGAATGAGTCCGCGCCATAGCCTTTGTCCCGGGGCTGGGCATCGGACGGCACTGGCTCCAAAAGCCGGTGATTGCTTGATGAGAGGGGATATCCGGCGAATCGTGGCAGGCCGGCCATTCGATTTCGTGGGTTGATTGACTACGAATGTAGTGACGATGGCCTACGGGGTTGCAAGGCTTGTGTGAAGGGCGGCCGACACGGTGATGTTGATGGCATCGGTAAAATTCCCACCCCCTTTTACTACCCTGTTGGTCATCCCCCATGAAGCACGCCGCATGCCGCACGCTGGCAGGTGCCCTGGCGCTCCTGCTGATGTCCAGCCTTGCCTGGGGCGCCAGTTGCACGGGCTCGGGGCACAAGACCCAGTTCCCGCTGCCTACCACGCTGTCCCTGCAGCGCGACGCCCCCATCGGTTCGGTGCTCTATGACACCCATGGCTGGATCGGCACGGGCGTGGCCTCTGCCTCCTGCTCCGGGCCGGGCACCATCTGGCAGGACCATGGCTACAGAGCGGCCATGACAGCCACCTCCCTGCCGGACGTCTATGAGTCGGGTGTTCCGGGTATCGGTATCCGAGTGGCCTGGGCGAACAACGCCAACCGTCCGCCGCCCACCATGAGCGGGGGCTCTTACATGAGGTACCCGCGCACTGAAACACAGATATCCGCCAACACCTACGCGCCGGCCCAGCGCTGGTGGATCCAGTTGATCAAGACTGGTCCCATTGCCTCGGGCACCTTTCAGATCGCGCCGATCCAGGTCTACTACCACAACCTGCTGACCAATGAACTCACCTTCCCAGCGAGCCAACTGGTGTTCAACAAGCAGGGTTGCCGAATGCTCAACCCTGCCATCACCGTGACGTTGCCTACTGCCAACCTGCATCACTTCGATGGTTACGGCAGTTCGGCACAGGAGCGCCCGTTCACTATCCCCTTGGATTGCGACCCCGACATCCATGTCTCCTACCGGGTGGACGGGCTCCAGATCACCGATTCGGTGCTGAAGAACAGTGAGGGTGCCGGCATGGCCAAGGGCGTAGGCGTGCAGCTGCTCAAAGGCGCGGGCGGGGGCACACCGCTGGTGCTGGGTGCCAAGGCCTATCACCTGTACACCGGGGAGATGGCCGGCCTCAGCGTGATTCCGCTGATCGCCCGCTATTACCAGGTCGACACCGCAGTCACCCCCGGCCAAGTGATCACCACCGCCACCCTCACGATGTTCTACGAATAGGGCACTCGATCGTCCTACGGCGCTTGCCTACAGACGCGGCGGTCACGCCGGACGCCCGGCCGACAGGGAGAGGCAGAACGAATCATTAGAATTCGCCCCCCATTTTTCCCCCGGCCACCTTCATGAACCCGCGTCCTTTCTCCCGGCTGGCCAGCGCCCTGGCGCTCCTGCTCGCGTCCGGCATGGCCTGGGGGGGCAGCTGCAGCGGGTCGGGACACAAGAACCAGCTGCCGCTGCCCACCACCCTGACCGTCCACCGCGACGCGCCGATCGGCACCGTGCTGTACGACACCAACCGCTGGATGGGCGGCGGCAGCGCCAGCGCCACCTGCACGGGGCCCGGCACCCTGTGGATGGACCACGGCTACAGCGCCACCATGCAGCGGACGGCCCTCGAACATGTGTATGAAAGCGGCGTGCCGGGCATCGGCGTCAAGGTGGCCTGGGCCAACAACGGCAGCCGTCCGCCCGCCACCATGAGCGGCGGCATCTTCATGGGCCACCCGCGCACCGAGACGCAGATATCCGCCACCACCTACGCACCCGCCCAGCTGTGGTGGTTCCAACTGATCAAGACCGGCCCCATCGAGTCGGGCACCTTCGCCATCAAGCCGATCCAGGTCTACTACCACAACCTGCTGACCAACGAACTGACCTTCCCGCCGACCCGCCTGGTGTTCAACAAGAAGGGCTGCCGGCTGCTCGAACCCACCCTCACCGTGCACCTGCCCACCGCCAACCTCCACCACTTCGAGGGGGTGGGCAGTTCCGCCCGGGAGCGGCCGTTCGACATCCACCTGGATTGCGATCCGGACATCCGCATCCACTACCGCGTGGACGGGCTGAAGGTCGCGGACTCGGTGCTACAGAACAGCACCGGCGCCGGCATGGCCAGGGGCGTGGGCGTGCAACTGCTCAAGGGCGCTGGCAACGGCGAGCCGTTGGTGCTCGGGAGCAAGGCCTTCCATCAGGCCAGCGGCACCCAGGGTGGCCCCAGCGCCATCCCGCTCATCGCCCGTTACCACCAGCACGAGCCGGACATCGCCCCCGGCGCGGTGATCACCACCGCCACCCTCACGCTGTTCTACGAGTAGTCCGAGACGCCCCCATGGCCCGTAACGACGCCGGCAGGATCGGCAACTGAAGGACCTCAGGGTGTAGAGGCGAGGATGGCGCGAGCCAGGGCCAGGTCGTCGGTGCCGGTGGGCAGCGGCTGTTGGCGCAGCTCCCGCAGGGCCCGTTCCAGCTCGGGGCCCCGGATGTCGCCGTCGCTGGCGACGAAGGCGGCGGCATCGTCCCGCGCCCGTGCCTTGTGTCCCGAGTTCATGAGGGCCCGGTCGAGTAGCTCGGAAGGCAGAGGGTGCCTAAAGCGACAAGGGTGATGCTCATTGCCACCCCATCCAGCTTCTCCCCGGCATGGCTCGGCAATGAACCGGCAAGCAGTGCAACAGCAAGCGCTTTGCGCATCGGGTTTGCTCTCAATCGCCCGGCAGCGCCTGCACCGCCTTGCAACTGGCCTCGTAGTGCTGGGCGCAGGCCGCCTGGTACAGGCGGCGGGCCTGGTCCGGGTCGCGCGGCACGCCTTCGCCCCGCAGGTACAGGCTGCCGAGCACGTGCTGGGCCATGGGGTTGCCGGCGGCGGCGGACTGGTTCAGGTAGCGCAGCATCTCCGGCTGGTTGGCCAGGGCCGGGTCGTTGCGGCCGGTGTAGAGGAAGGCCAGGCTCACGGCCGCCACGGCGTTGCCCTGGTCGGCGGCGCGGGCCCACCAGTACTGGGCCTGGCGGTAGTCCTTGGCCACGAAGAAGTGGCTGCCCAGCTTGAACTGGCTCTCCGGGTCGCCGCGCTGGGCCTGCACTTGCAGCACCTCCAGCTCGCTGGGCGGCGTTTCGCGGATGACGTTGGCCGGTGCCTGCGCCTCGGCAGGGCGCTCCGGTGTCTTGGCGGTGTGGGTGCAGCCGGCCAGCAGGGCGACGGCCAGCAGCGGGGCGGACAGGCGGGACAGTGACGGACGCATGGAGGCTCCTCGGCCAGGGCAGTGATGGGCGGCGGCGCCGGGCGTACAGGGTGATCGGCTTCCGCTCGCGCTTCAAGGTGTTGCAGCCAGTGGGACCGGCCCCGCGTGAAAGGGTTCTCGCCGGTTCGTCCCGGGGTTGGCTTTGTGAAATTTATTGGATAGATTTTCATGAAATTAAATCTACAAAATTTCACGAGGCCCCCATGTTCAAGCAATCCGCCCAGCATGTCGGTACCTGGTACGCCGCCGCGTTCCCTGGCCCCATCCCGCTGCGCCCACGTCTGCAGGCGAGCCAGGACTGCGACGTGGTGGTGGTCGGCGGCGGCTTCAGCGGCCTGCACACCGCCCTGCGCCTGGCCCTGGCCGGCAAGCGCGTGGTGGTGCTGGAGGCCAGCCGGCTGGCCTGGGCAGCCTCCGGGCGCAACGGCGGGCAGGCCTTGCTGGGCTGGTCCTGCGACATGCCCCCGCTGGAGAAGGCGCTCGGCGTCGACGGCGCCCGCCAGCTGTGGGACAGCATGCGCTGGGCCGCCGAGGAGATCCGCGAGCTGCCCGCCCGCCACGGCTTCGAGGTGGACTACCGCAGCGGCAGCCTGTGGGCCGCCGTGCTGCCGCGCCGGGTCGGCCAGCTGCACGAGGCCCAGCGCGAGGCCGAGGCGAAGTGGGGCTACGACGCCTTGCGCGTCATCGAGCGCGACGAACTGCCCGAATGGATCGGCAGCCCGCGCTACCAGGCCGCCCTCTACGACCCCGAGGCCGGCCACCTCGACCCGCTGAAGCTCGCCCACGGCCTGGCCAACGCCCTGGAAGCGGCCGGCGGGCGCATCTTCGAACAGACCCAGGCCCTGGAATACCGCACCCGCGGCGAGGGCTACAGCGTGCGCACCGCCGAAGGCGAAGTGCGCGCCGACGTGCTGGTGCTGGCCTGCAACGCCTACATCGACCGCCTCGACCCGGCCCTGGCCCGGCGCGTGCTGCCGGTGGGCTCCTACCAGGTCGCCACCGAACCGCTGGACCCGGCGCTGGCGCGCTCCCTGCTGCCGCGCAACAGCTGCGTGATCGACAACCAGTTCGTCCCCGACTATTTCCGCCTCACCCCCGACAACCGCCTGCTCTTCGGCGGTGGCTGCACCTACCTGGGCGGCCTGCCCAGGGACGTAGCGGCCGCCACCCGGCCGCACCTCGAGCGGGTCTTCCCGCAGCTGCGCGGCGTGGGCATCGAGTACGGCTGGGGTGGGCACCTGGACTGCAGCATGAAGCGCACCCCGGACATCGGCCGCAGCGGCCAGCGCTACTGGCTGCAGGGCTTCTCCGGGCACGGCGTGCTGCCGACCCTGGCCGGTGCCCGCGCCGTGGCCGACGCCATTCTCGGTGACGACCGCCTGCTGGGGCTCTACCAGAGCCTGAACAACCCCGGCTTCCCCGGTGGCGCGCTGCTGGCGCCGCCGCTGGAGGCCATCGGCAAGGCGTACTACCGCCTGCGCGACGTGATCTGAAGGGCCGCCCGCCGGCACCCGGCGGGCACCACGGAGATTCCAGATGGACAAGCAAGACGAAATCGAAGGCCTCGCGATCCTCATCCGTGACCTGCGCAAGCACAAGAACGTGACCTTGGGCGACCTGGCCACCCGCATCGACCGCTCGGTGGGCTTCCTCTCCCAGGTCGAGCGCGGTCTCTCGCGTCCCACGGTGGCCGACCTCACCGCCATCAGCGAAGCGCTGGGGGTGCCGACCACCTACTTCTACAGCCTCAGCAAGCCCCGCGAGATCCCCTGGGTCACCCGCCCCGACGAGCGCCGCACCCTCTACTACGCCGGTGGTATCACCGACGTGCTGGCCTCGCCGACCATGTCCGGCGGCTTCTCCATGCTCGAAAGCCACCTGGAGCCCGGCGCCACCAGCGGCGAAGGGCACCTGGACGACAGCTCCGAGCAGGGCGGCTTCGTCCTCGAAGGCGAGCTGACGCTCTGGTACGGCGACGACGCCGAGCCGGTGACCCTCTACGCCAACGACAGCTTCCAGCTGCCGCCCCATGCGCAGTTCCGCTACGCCAACCTCTCCGAACGGCCGACGCGGGTGCTCTGGGTCTTCACCTGACACCCGGCTGCTTCTCCCCCGAACACCCCTTTCCCTTGCAGGACCGCAGTGATGACAACAACAAGACACCCCGATCTGCTCAGCGAAGTCCGCGCCTTCCGCGAACGTCACCCGGACATCCGCTACGTCGACCTCATCTGCCTGGACATCCCCGGGCACTTCTACGGCAAGCGCTACCCCATCGACATGCTGGAGAAGGTGGCCGCCGGCGGCCCGCTGAAGGTCCCGCAGAACTGCGTGCTGCTCGGCACCCAGGGTGGGCTGTACCCCATCGGTGACTACTGCTTCGCCGATGGCGACCCGGACGCCCCGCGCCGCCTGGTGCCGGGTACCCTGGTGCCGGTGCGCTGGGAGAAGGAGCCCCTGGGGCAGATGCTGATCACTTCCGACGGCACCGAAGCACCCATCGAATTCGAGCCCCGTGAAGTGCTCGCCCGCGTGCTGCAGCGCCTGGAGCGGCGCGGCATCCGCCCGGTGGTGGCCTTCGAGCTGGAGTTCTACCTGTTCGACCGCAAGCTCGACGCCGGCCTGCCGCGCTTCCCCCGCGACCCGCTGTGTGAAGACGAGGACGACCAGCCGAACATGCACATCGAGCGCCTCTCGCGCTTCTCCAGCGTGCTGCACGAAATGGTCGACGCCGCCAATGAACAGGGCGTGGCCGCCAACGTCATCACCGCCGAACTCGGCCCCGGCCAGTTCGAGATCAACTTCGGCCACTGCGACGACGGCCTCAAGGCCGCCGACTGGGCTGCCCTGTTCTGCCGCAGCACCCGTGGCGTTGCCCTCAAGCACGGCCTGCGCGCCAGCTTCATGAGCAAGCCCTACCTGCAGGCACCGGGCAGCGGCATGCACGTGCACGTCAGCCTCTACGACCGCGACGGCCACAACCTGCTGGACGCCCAGGGCCAGCGTCCGCTGCGCCACGCCGTGGCCGGCTGCCTGGACCTGCTGCCCCACTGCATGCCGATCTTCGCCGCCAACCACAACGCCTTCCGTCGCTACGGCGCCATGGTCAACGCCGCCAGCCGCGCCAGCTGGGGCTTCGAAGACCGCGACGCGTGCATCCGCATCCCCGAGTCCGATGGCCGCAACCTGCGCATCGAACACCGCCTGGCCGGCGCCGACGCCAACCCCTACCTGGTGCTGGCGGCCATCCTCACCGGCATGGAGCACGGCCTCGACGCCGCCCGCGACCCCATCGCCCCGCTCAACGAAGACCGCGCCAGCGGCATCGACTTCCCCAAGGACATGCTCACCGCCGTCGCCGCCATGCGCGACCACCCCGTGGTCAACCAGGGCCTGGGCAGCGAATTCGTCATGGTCTATTGCGAGAACAAGCGCCAGGAGTACCTCGACTTCATCAACGAAGTCAGCGCCCGAGAATACCGCTGGTACCTGTAGCGAGACGCGCCGGGTGCGGGTGGGTGGCGCGCTTTCCATCCACCCGCGGTGCTCCCGGGGCACCGAGTCGGGCAGCGCTGCGCACTGCTTGGGCGAATGAATTCGCCCCTACACACCGGCACGTCGTTGATCGGGGCGTAGGGTGGATAGCGCTCTTTCCATCCACCAATGGCGCCCGCTATGGGCAGAGAACCCGGTGGTCACGCGGTGTCATTCACCGCCCCCTTTCTGATTGACGAAACCCGGCGGACGTTCGTCGCTGGACTGTTAGCCTCCCGTGCAGGATTTCAGGGAGGTACCGCCATGCCACAAAAACCTGCTGGGCCATCGGTGCGCGAGCGTCTGCTCCAGGCGGCCCGGGCCTGCTTCCTCGGGGATGACTACCACCAGGTCACCACGCGCCAGATCGCCGAGATGGCGGGCGCCAACCAGTCGATGATCCGCTACTACTTCGGCAGCAAGGAGGGGCTCTACGAAGAGATGTTGCGGGAGGCGTTCAATCCCCTGCTGGAGGTGCTCGACGGCCCCCTGCTGGCCAGCGTCGACGGGTTTGCCGGCTTCCTCCGGCTCTACTACGACGCCATGGCGTCCCAACCGGAGCTGCCTCGCCTGGTGCTCAAGGTGCTCGCCCTCAACCGAGGGCCGGGGCGTCGCTTTCTCCAGCAACTGCTGGAGCGAGGCCGAAGCGGCGGTGCGCGCAGGGTCGCCGATCTCAAGCAGGCCGGTCGAATCGACCCGGAGATCGACCCCGACATGCTGCGCATGGCTTTCGTCAGCCTGGCCATGACCCCAATGCTGCTGCGGGACGTATTCGAGGAACAGATGGACAGACCGATGGATGCCGACTTCCTCGCCGGCCTGGCGTGCCTCAATGGCCGGCTGTTCAGTGCCGGGCTCAGTCCCCAGGTGAGCGGGGAGGAGAGGGCATGAGCCTCCAGCGCAATTCCATGGCCGTACGTGGCTTCCGGTTGTCGATGCGCGCCGTCGCCGGGTTGCAACGGCTCGTCGCGCAATTGCTGCCTGCGCCTTTCCGCCTGATCCAGATGGGCTCGGCGTTCTGGCTATCGCGAGCGTTGGATGTCGCCACTCGTCTGGATATCGCCAGCCAGCTTGGCGATGACACCCTGGCCGTCGGAGAGCTTGCCGAACGTCTGCAGGTGTCCCCGGATGCCCTGGCCCGCCTGCTTCGTCTGCTGGTTGCAAGCGGCGTGTTCGCCGAGCCGCAACGCGGCTGCTTCTGCAATTCATCGACCTCCGCCTGGCTGCGCCAGGATCACCCCCGCAGCGTGCGGGCCATGGTGTTGCTGCATAAC
The DNA here is from genome assembly GCF_011397855.1 of Metapseudomonas otitidis. NCBI lineage: Bacteria > Pseudomonadati > Pseudomonadota > Gammaproteobacteria > Pseudomonadales > Pseudomonadaceae > Metapseudomonas > Metapseudomonas otitidis. Next base: position 607,395 of record NZ_AP022642.1, read on the forward strand.
AGCCGAGCCATGAGTGCCCCCTGGTACTGGCAGCTGGAAGAAGGCATTCGCCAGGGCGTCCCACCCTTCGTGCTCTGCCATGGGCAGGAGCTGTTCGAGCGCCTGAATACGGATGCACCATTCGACGCCCTGTTCTCGGCCGCCATGGACAGCGTCGAAGCCCTGGCCGGCGACAGCTTCACCACGGACATGGATTGGCAGCGGGTGGACCGCATCATCGATGTCGGCGGCTCGCGTGGGCGCAAGTCCCTGGCCCTGTTGAGGCGCCACGGCCACCTGCGTGCCTGCGTGGTCGACAGGCTAGGGGTGGTTGCCGAGGCCCTCCGTTATTGGTGCGAACACCCTGAGCCGGCGCTGGATCGCCTGCAGTTCGTGGCCGGTGACCTGTTCGAGATGCTGCCCGAGGCGCAAGACGAGGGTGATCTCTACCTGCTGTCCGCCGTACTTCATGGCTTTGGCGAGGCTGACTGCCTGAAAGGGCTCGCGACCCTGAGGCGGGCTATCGGCCAGAGCGGAGCACGGGTGGTGCTCATGGAAATGGTGCTGGCGGACGACCACCCCGACGTCCCCGGAGCGTTGTGCGACATGCAGATGTTCATGGCAGGGCAAGGGCGTGAGCGCACCCTGGACGAGTGGCGAACGCTCTGCCTGCGTGGTGGTTTTCAAATCGAGGAGGTGGTCGAGACCCGATCCCTGGCGAAGCTGCTGGTGCTGCGTTTGGCCCAGCAAGGCTAGGCCAGCCCGACGCCGCGCAAGCGTTCTCGGCCCCAGTGCCCACAAGGCCCCATAGGATGCGGTGAGCTGTACCAACCGCCCCCTATGGCCAGGTCTTGAGCGCGAATGAATTGGCTCCCCACGGTCGGCATTTCACCGGGCGCTGCGTAAGGTGGGTGGCGCTTTTTCCATCAACCAGCAGCGCTCCCGGGGGCACCGAGTCGGGCAGTGCTGCGCACTGCTTGGGCGAATGAATTCGCCCCTACACACCGGCACATCGCCGGCCGGGGCGTAGGGTGGATGGCGCTCTTTCCATCCACCAATGGCGCCCGCCATGGCCACGAATGGTGGACCGATGAAGCGCGGTCCATCCTACGCCCGATCCACCCCGCCGAAGGCGGCCAGGAGGTCTTCGACGAACGCCTGCTGCGCTTCGCTGGGTTCGCGGCCGCGGTGGTGGGTGAGGCGGAATTCCACGTCGAAGCCCAGTCGTTCCGGCAGCAGGGCGCGGAGTAGCCCGCGTGCCTCCCAGGGCGCGGCGATGTGGCGGGGGAGGTAGCCGATGTGGGCGCCGGAGAGGATCAGCGCCAGGGTGCCTTCCACCTGCTCGGTCACCGCGCTGCTGGCGGCGGACTGGAAGGGCTCGGCCTCGCCGATGAAGCGGTAGGGGTGCAGCACCCGGTCGCATTGGCGCAGGTCGCTCTCGGTCACGCGCGTGCGGTCGAACAGCGGGTGCCCGGCGCCGCAGAACAGCAGCTGCTCCTCGACGAACAACGGCTGGTGTTCCAGCGCCTGCTGGTTGCCGGAGAAGTAACCGATGGCCAGGTGCAGCTGGTCCTGCAGCAGGCGCCGCTCCAGTTCGGCGGGCATGGCGCTGAGCAGCTCGATGCGCACCGCCTGGCGGCGCGAGCGGAAGCGCCGGATGGCATCGGCCAGGCGCTGCATCACGGCATCGTCGAGGGACTCGGAGAGGCCGATGCGCAGCTCGCCCAGGAGCATGTCGGCCATGCCCCGCGCCTCGCCCTTGAAGGTCTCGATGGCGCCGAACAGCCGCCGCGTGGCCGCCAGCACCTGCTCGCCCTTGGGGGTCAGGCGGAAGCCGGCCTTGCCGCGCTCGCACAGGCGGAAGCCCAGGCGCGTCTCCAGCTTGGCCATCTGCGTGCTGATGGTGGACTGACCCACCCCCAGCGCGCCCTGGGCGGCGCTGAAGCCGCCGCTTTCGACCACGGTGACGAACAGCCTGAGCAGTTGCAGGTCCAGGTCCTGGAGTTGGGCGAGCATGGGGATCTCCAAACATCGATGGCGAGCGATGCCAAAGTAGAACACTTCATATTTATCCGAAGCAAAGCCCGGCGCAGGATCGTCCCATCACCGCTCCGGGAGCTTTCGCCATGCGCCTTTCCCTGTTGTTCGCCCTGCTCGCCGCCTGTGTCCTGCCCGCCCATGGGCAGGACCGGGAGTTGAACCTCTACAGCTGGTCCGCCTACATCCCGCCCCAGGCGCTGGAGCGCTTCAAGGCCGAGACCGGCATCCGGGTGAAGTACGACATCTTCGACAGCGCCGAGGCCCTTGACGCCAAGCTGATGACCGGCGGCAGCGGCTATGACGTGGTGTTCCCCGCCAGCAGCGGCCTGGCGCGGGCGATCAAGGCCAATGCGGTGCAGCCGGTGCAGCGCGAGCAGCTGCACCACTACGCCAACCTCGACCCGCAGCTGCTGGCCAAGCTCGCCAGCGTCGACCCCGGCAATCGCTTCGGCGTGCCCTACACCTGGGGCACCATCGGCCTGGGGCTGAACCGCGACGCGGTGCAGAAGCGCATCCCCGACGCGCCGCTGAACAGCCTCGACCTGCTGTTCAAGCCCGAGTACGCCACCCGCCTGAAGGACTGCGGCATCGCCGTGATCGACTCGCCCCAGGAGGTCATCAGCGTGGCCCTGCACTACCTCGGCAAGGACCCGTACAGCACCGCCAAGGCCGACCTCGCGGCGGTCCATGAGCTGCTCACCGCGTTGCAGCCGAACCTGCGCTACGTCGGCGCCGGCAAGCACATCAACGACCTGGCCAAGGGCGAGATCTGCCTGGCGCTGACCTACAACGGCGACGCCGCCATCGCCGCCGAGCAGGCCCGCGAGGCGAAGATGCCCTTCGAGGTGGTCTATCGCATCCCCCGCGAGGGCACGCTGATCTGGTTCGATACCCTGGCCATCCCCGCCGACGCGCCGCACCCCCAGGCGGCCCATGCCTTCATCGACTGGATGCTGCGCCCCGAGGCCATCGCCGAGCTGACCAACAGCCAGTTCTTCGCCAACGCCAACCAGGCCGCCACGCTCTTGCTGGACCCAGCGGTGGCCAACGACCCGGACATCTACCCGGACCAGGCCGTGCGCGACCGCCTGTTCGGCGAGCAGGCGCTGACCCTCAAGGAGCAGCGCGAGCGTACCCGCATCTGGACGCGCTTCCGCACCCAGTACTGACCCCGCGCAGACGCACACCCCACCCACGACGGAGCCCGATGACATGGAACACGCCTTCGACAACGACCAGGCCATCACCCGGCCGAGCCTGCTGGGCACGGCCGCCGAAGCCACCTACGCCGGCATCACCAGCTTCATGCGCCGGCGCTACAGCCGCGACCTCACCGGCGTCGACCTGGTGGTGAGCGGTGTGCCCTTCGACACCGCCACCACCAACCGCCCCGGCAGCCGCTTCGGGCCGCGCGCCATCCGCGCCGCCTCGGTGCAGATGGCCTGGGCGCGGCATTTTCCCTGGGAGTTCGACCCCTTCGACCACCTGGCGGTGATCGACTTCGGCGACTGCGCATTCGACCACGGCACGCCGCAGCACACGCCGGAGGCGATCCAGGCCCACGCCGCGCACATCCTCGAGGCCGGCGCGGCGATGCTCACCCTGGGCGGCGACCACTTCATCAGCTACCCGCTGCTCAAGGCCCATGCGGCCAAGCACGGGCCGCTGTCGCTGATCCACTTCGACGCCCACAGCGACACCTGGCCGGACGAAGAGGGCCAGCGCATTGACCACGGCACGATGTTCTTCCACGCCGCCCGCGAGGGCCTGGTGGACACGGCGCGCTCGGTGCAGATCGGCCTGCGCACCACCAACGACGACGTGATGGGCTTCCAGGTGCTGGACGCCCGCGAGGTGCACCGCCACACCCCGGAGCAGATCGCCGAGCGCATCCGCGCGCGGGTGGGGGAATACCCGGTGTACCTGACCTTCGACATCGACTGCCTCGACCCGGCCTTCGCCCCGGGCACTGGCACCCCCGTGTGCGGCGGGCTCTCCAGCCACCAGGCGCTGGAAATCCTCCGCGGCCTGCGCGGCATCAACCTGGTGGGCATGGACGTGGTGGAAGTGGCACCGCCCTACGACAACGCCGAGGTCACCGCCCTGGCCGGCGCCACCCTGGCGATGGAGATGATCTGCCTGTACGCCGCGCGGCATAAGTTGGGGGAGCGGTAGGCGCGGCGCTGTGGAAGCGAATTCATTCGCGAACCGGTGCACGGACATCGCGGCTGAAGCCGCTCCGACAGGTCGGGCCACCTGTAGCCCGGACTTCAGTCCGGGACCGGCGGTGCTGCCTGGGATGGGCGTTCGCGAGGAGAGCTCGTTCCTGCGGGGTTGGTGCCAGCCGGAGGGGGCCCGGGCTGAAGCCCGGGCTACGGAGCGCTCTGGCTCGGTGGGAGCGAATTCATTCGCGAACAAGGTGAAGCACGAGCATCGCGGCTGAAGCCGCTCCCACAGGGCGTGCCACCTGTAGCCCGGACTTCAGTCCGGGGAGGGGTGGTGGTGCCGAGGATGGGCGTTCGCGAGCAGAGCTCGCTCCTTCGGGGTTGGTGCCATCCGGAGGGATTCCCGGGCTGAAGCCCGGGCTACGGAGCGCTCTGGCTCGGTGGGAGCGAATTCATTCGCGAACGAGTTGAAGCACGAGGATCGCGGCTGAAGCCGCTCCCACAGAGTGGGCTACGGGATGCACCTGAAAAAAGCCACGGGCCCAAGGGTGGGCCCGTGGTTTCACGCACAACCGTCGATCATGGCGCGCAGGCCCAGGCGGGGCTCCTTGAACAGCCGCGCATCCATCCGTTGGGGTTGGTTGACGATGGGGCGGAAGTCCATGCGGGCAAGGATGTCGCGCTCGACGTCGATGCCCGGCGCGACCTCGATCAGCTCCAGGCCCTCGGTGGTGAGGCGGAACACGCAGCGCTCGGTCACGTAGAGCACCGGCTTGCCGGCTTCGGCGGCGAGGCGGCCGGCGAAGGTGCGGTGCTCCACCTCGCGGACGAACTTGCGCAGCTCGCCGTCCTGCACGATGCGCAGGGCGCCGTTCTCGATACGGATGTCCTGCGGGCCGGCGCTGAAGGTGCCGACGAAGACCACCGCCTTGGCGTTCTGGCTGATGTTGATGAAGCCCCCGGCGCCGGCCAGGCGCGTGCCGAACTTCGACACGTTGAGGTTGCCCGCCGCATCCGCCTGGGCCAGGCCGAGGAAGGCCAGGTCCAGGCCGCCGCCGTCGTAGAAGTCGAACTGGTAGGGCTGGTCGATCAGCGCGCTGTGGTTGCAGGCCGCGCCGAAGTCCAGGCCCGAGGCCGGTACGCCGCCGATCACGCCGGGCTCGGCGGTGAGGGTGAGCAGGTCGATCACGCCTTCTTCCGCCGCCACCGCCGCCACGCCTTCGGGCATGCCGATGCCCAGGTTCACCACCGCGCCGGGCTTGAGTTCCAGCGCGGCGCGGCGGGCGATGAGCTTGCGCAGGTCCAGCGGCATGGGCGGCAGGCTGCCTTCGGGCACCCGCACCTCGGCGGCGAAGGCCGGGTTGTAGGCGGTGGCGAAGGTCTGCTGGTGGTGCTCCGGCGCGGCCACCACCACGCAGTCGACGAGGATGCCGGGGATCTTCACCTGGCGCGGGTTGAGCGAGCCACGGGCGACCACCCGTTCCACCTGGGCGATGACCAGGCCGCCGGAATTGCGCGCGGCCATGGCGATGGCCAGGCTCTCGATGGTCAGCGCCTCACGCTCCATGGTCAGGTTGCCCTCCTCGTCGGCGCTGGTGGCGCGAACCACCCCGACGTGGATGGGGAAAGCCTTGTAGAAGAGGTAGTCCTCGCCGTCGAGGGGCACGCGCCGCACCAGCTCCTCGGTGGTGCGGGCGTTGAGCTTGCCGCCGCCGTGCTCGGGGTCGACGAAGGTGCCCAGGCCCACCCGCGACAGCTGCCCCGGCTTGCCGGCGGCGATGTCGCGGAACAGCTGGGAGATCACCCCCTGGGGCAGGTTGTAGGCCTCGATACGGTTCTCCACCGCCAGCTTCTGCAACCCGGGCACCAGGCCCCAATGGCCGCCGATGACGCGGCGCACCAGCCCCTCGTGGGCCAGGTGGTTGAGGCCCCGGCCCTTGCCGTCGCCCTGGCCGGCGGCGTAGACCAGCGTCAGGTCGCGCGGCGCCTGCTCGGCCTGGAAGCGTTGCTCCAGGGCGATGGCGATGGCCTCGGCGAAACCGATGCCGACGAAGCCGCCGGTGGCCAGGTGGGCGTTGTCGGGGATACGCGCCACCGCCTCGGCGGCGCTCATCACTTTGCTCATGTCGTACCTCGAGCGTGGAAAGGGGGGCTGCCTGCTTCTCCCGTGGGAGCGGCTTCAGCCGCGAAGGGCCGCGCAGCGGACCCGGGGCGCCCCTGCGGGCCGCATCGCGAATGAATTCGCTGCCACGGGCTACTCATCAGAAGCTGCCGAACAGGCTGCCGAGGGTGATCACCACCACCAGGGCGGCGAGGGGGAAGATCACCGTGTTCATGAAGATGAATCTGTAGGAATCGCGATGAGTCAGCTTGCAGATGGCCAGCAGCGAGATCACCGCGCCGTTGTGGGGCAGGGTGTCCATGCAGCCGGAGGCCATGGCGGCGACCCGGTGCAGCAGCTCGGGGCTGATGCCGGCGGCGTTGGCCATCTCCAGGTACTGCGCGCCGAGGGTCTTGAGGGCGATGGACATGCCGCCGGAAGCGGAGCCGGTGATGCCGGCGAGGATGTTCACCGCCACCGCCTCGGACACCAGCGGGTTGCCCGGCACGCTCAGCACCAGGTCGCGGATCACCACGAAGCCGGTGAGGGAGGCGATCACGGTGCCGTAGCCCACCTCGGAAGCGGTGTTGAGGATCGGCAGCATGGAGCCGAAGGTGCCGTCGTTGAGGCTCTGCTTCAGGTCCGCCCAGCGCCGCCAGTGCAGGCCGATGAGCAGCAGAACCGCCGCGCCGAGGGCGACGATGATCGACCAGATGCCGATCACCGACTTGGCGTCCTGCAGGCCGCCGAACTCGGGTTTGGCCAGGTAGCTGGTGTCGAGGTTGGGCAGCACCTGCTTGGCCATCAGGAAGTTCAGCACGATCACCAGCAGGATCGGCAGCAGCGCCAGCCAGAAGCCGGTCACCGGCAGGCCGCTCTGCTCGGTGGGGTCGTCCTTGTGGCTGCCGTAGCCTTCGCCGGCGGCCATCAGCGTGCGGGCCTGGGCGGCGAGCCACCAGCTGCCGAGGCCGAGCATGATCAGCCCGCCGATCAGCCCGAGGATGGGCGCGGCGAAGGCGTCGGTGCCGAAGAAGGGGCTGGGGATGGCGTTCTGGATCGCCGGGGTGCCGGGCAGGGCGGTCATGGTGAAGGTGAAGGCGCCCAGGGCGATGGCACCGGGCAGCAGCCGCTTGGGAATGCCCGCCTCGCGGAACAGCGCGGTGCCGATGGGGTACACGGCGAAGGCCACCACGAACAGCGACACACCGCCGTAGGTCAGCAGCCCGCAGGCCAGCACGATGGCGAGGATGGCCCGCTCGCGCCCCAGCCGCGTGACGATGCCCTGGGCGATGGCGCGGGCCGAGCCGGAGTCGTCCATCAACTTGCCGAAGATGGCGCCGAGCAGGAACAGCGGGAAGAACTGGATCAGGTAGCCGCCCAGGGACTTCATGAACACCTGGGTGTAGGTGGGCAGCATCAACGCCGCATCACCGGCGAACAGCACCGCCAGCAGCGCCATCAGCGGCGCCAGAATCAACACGTTGTAGCCGCGGTAGGCCAGGAACATCAGCAGTGCGAGGGACAGCAGGATTCCGAGGGTACCCATGGGATTTCCTTCTTGTTGTTGTTTTGAACCGCCGCAGCGGCCGGGCCTGGGTCGGCCCTTTGCCGGTATAGAGCGAAAGCTGTGCCAGGTGGGCTGAAAAGCCCTGGGGAAGGCGCTGGTAGTGGGTTTGAGCCATTGGCGGGGAGGAGAACGGAGCGGCTCAAGCGTCCAAATAATTGGACGGCGTCCTGTTTTTTGGACGCCTATTGCCTGCGATGTCCAAAAATATGGACGCTCGATAACCCGAGCGCGAGGCCTCCGGGCTGTAGGGTGGATGGCGCTCTTTCCATCCACCAAAGCGCTCGCTCTCAAACACCGTGGTCGCAGGTAAACGCACGCCCTGCCGAGCGATCAACCCTGCACCGCGTGGATCGATGAAGCGCGATCCGCCCTACGCCGCCTGGGCGTTCCGTGGGGGTATGCCACTTCTCCCTCCACCGACGTTCCGGCCCGTAGCCCGGGCTTCAGCCCGGGGAAGCCGCCCGGCTACAACCCGTGCGCCTGGAGCTTGTTGTAGAGGCTGGCGCGGGCGATGCCGAGGCGTTCGGCGGCGCGGGTGCGGTTGCCGTCGCAGGCGGCGAGGGCGGTGAGGATGGCGGCGCGTTCTGCCTCGGCCAGGCTGTCCGCCAGGGGGCGGACATCGCTCGGTGCAGACGGCTCGGGCGCTGGGGCCGGTTCGGCGCTGGGCGGCAGCGGGTCCACCAGCAGCTCGGCCAGTTCCGCCCCATGCAGGGGCTGGGTGCCATCGCCCAGCAGCTGCGCCCGTTCCAGCAGGTTGCGCAGCTCGCGCACGTTGCCCGGCCAGGGTTGGGCGCGGAGCAGGGCGAGGGCGTCGGCGGTCAGCTCCAGCGGCGGCTGGCCGGAGCGGCTGGCGATGTCGTCGGCGAGGTGCTCGATCAGCGCCGGCAGGTCTTCCCGGCGCTCGCGCAGGGGTGGCAGGCGCAACGCCAGGACGTTGAGGCGGTAGTAGAGGTCTTCGCGGAATTCGCCGGTAGCCACCTTGGCCTCCAGGTCCACATGGGTGGCGGCGATCACCCGTACGTTCAGGGTCTTCACCTGGTTGGAGCCCAGCGGCTCCACTTCCTGCTCCTGCAGCACACGGAGCAGCTTGGCCTGCAGCGGCAGGGGCAGGTCGCCGATCTCGTCGAGGAACAGCGTTCCGCCGTCGGCCAGTTCGAACTTGCCGGCCCGCGCGCGGCGGTCGGCACCGGTGTAGGCGCCCGGCGCGGTGCCGAACAGCTCCGCCTCCACCAGGGATTCCGGGATGGCCGCCACGTTCACCGCCACGAAGGGCCCGCTGGCCCGCAGCGAGAGGTTGTGGATGCCCTGGGCGAGCAGCTCCTTGCCGGTGCCGGTCTCGCCGCGCAGCAGCACGGTGGCGTCCAGCTGGGCGGCGCGGCGGGCCTGGCGCTTCACTTCGCTGGCGGCGGCGCTGGTGCCGATGAAGCCGGCGATGGTGTAGCGCGCACGGCGGGCGCGGGCCAGTTCGCGCTGGGCGGCGGCCAGCTGGTTCTGCAACTGGTTGTACTTGGCCATGACCGGCTGCAGGTGGCGCGCGCGGTCGAACAGCACGAAGCCCAGGGCGCCCACCAGGGTGCCGTCGGCGTCGCGCAGGGGGATGCGGGTGACCACGAAGTGCTCGTCGCCGAAGGCCATCAGGTCGAGCATGCTCGGCGCGCCGCTCTGCACCACCTCGCGCAGGCGGCTGGCGGGCAGCACGTCCTCCACCTCGCGGCCGAGCACCGAGCGCGGGTCGGCGATGCCGAGCTTCTGGGCGTACTTATCGTTGATCCAGACGATGCGCGCCTGGCGGTTCACCGCGATGGTGCCCTCGCACTGGGCATCGAGGTGGTCGAACAGTAGCGGCATCGCCACTTCGCGGAAACGCTCGGGGGAGACGCCGATGATCAGGCCGTGGGGGTCGAGGTCGTCGCGGGAGATCGCCATGGGCACGGCTCCGGAAGGGAAACGCCGGCGATTATGGAAGCCGCCTCGCCGGCCCGGCAAGAAAGCCTGAACCCCCGTGACGCAGCGGCGGTCGACTGCAGGTACCCACTGACTTGCACGGAGTCGTCATGGACCTGATCCGCATCCTTATCGCCATCCTCCTGCCGCCGCTGGGCGTCTTCCTCCAGGTTGGCTTTGGCGGCGCCTTCTGGCTGAACATCCTGCTCACCCTGCTGGGCTACATCCCCGGCATCGTCCATGCGGTGTACATCATCGCCAAGCGCTGAAGCACCGGGGGCACTGCGGGCCACCGGTTCCGCTCCAGCAGGCGGTTGAACGGCTGCGTTGCCGCTGCGCCATTGAAACGGCGGGCTAGTGCCGCGTGGCGAATTCGCGGCCTTCGAACAGGTCGGCCACATCACGCACCCGCACCCACTGGCGGCCTTGCCATTCCATCAGGCTGAACTCGCGCCCCTGCCAGGTCACCCGGCGCTGGCGGGGCAGCTGTGGCGTGGCGGCGGAACGCAGCGCGGGCACCACGTCCTGGGTCAGCCACTGGCGCAGGGCGCGGTGTTCGGGGTGGTAGAAGTTGACTTTGAGCAGCTCGAACACCGCGCTTTCGTTGATCAGCAGCACCTCCTGCTCTCCGCCCTGTACGTACTCCACGCAGGCGTGGCGCCATTGGTCCGGGTCCAGCTTGCGCGACAGGCGTTCGTCGAAGCGGTGGTTGGTGAGGGGACCGAGGTCCTGGGCGACGAACCAGACCTGGTCGTCGATCAGCAGGGCACGCAATGCGCGGTGATGGCGGTGGAAAACCGTGGGGATGTAGCACTCGTAGGACATGGTGAGACTCCTTCCTTGTAGGGGGAGCCCGCCACCGGTTCCTGACTGCATGAGGGTGGCGGACCGTGCGAGGTGTGGAATACCGGTTTGAATGCCAAGACCGGTGGGCTCACGCCCCCCTCGCACGGTCCGCCATAGATTGCCAGGCGTCAGCGAGTCGAGTTTCCACTTGCTGATCCTGCTTATGGCGATGTTGCGTTGGCATCCAATTTCGGGATTCCACTCCCGGCCGCAGCCTGCGCTGCGACGGGGGAGACGCTACGAGCCGAGTGTGTAGGACGGCAATGCCGGTGAGGGGTAGGAATCTTCGGAGAGGCGCGGGCTGTAATAAGACCTACTTTGGCGGAAAGAAAAAGCCGCGCAGTGGCGGCTTTTGCATAGGGACTTTGACACGGACTTGAACTGTGGACCAAGGGATTATGAGTTGCCTAGAAACGCTGCAAGCCCAGTGAAGTCGGGCGTAGATTAGCGCAGGTACAGTTAGCTGAAAGCAGCGCCGTTACAGGGCTTGAGCGTAATTTTGCGAAATCTATAAAGGCTATGCGCGGTATCGTTAGTGTCCTTATCTTTTACCGGTCAGGCTTCAGCCGTCATTGCTGTTGCCTCACAAACGGCAGGGCGTAGTCAAAATATTCTTTCTGGGCTGAGCGATGAGTGTCCCAACGCTTTGCGTCAGCGGGTCGCTCACGGTGTTCTGCATGGGTAAGAATCAATCGCCTCTTGGCGCGTGAGACTCCTACAAAATAAGCGCAACGGTTTTCAGCCTTATTACCAAAGAAGATTTCGTTTTCAACGGCCATGATGATGACTGTATCGAACTCCAAACCTTTGCTCTTATGGATGGTCAGGATGCGTACCGCCCGGTCATCTGAAAACCGCTCAAGGGCTTTAGGCAAATCGGGCTCTAGCGCAAGTAACTCTTCTATGCGCGCCTTGGTGCTTCGGACGACCTCTTTGAGCCGTTCATGGGTTTCATAGTCCGGCGACAGCGCCACGAGGGTTTCGAGACTGATTTGATTTAAGAAGGCTCGAACAAATTCCCACCAGCCAGAAAAAGGCTCCGCGAGCAGGTCAGCAATAGCCGCCTCTTTCCGTTGTTGCTTGATTAGTCGATCAAGGTCTTTACGAGCGTCCGACTGAATGTCCTCGTCCGCGAAAGGAACCAGCTGATTCATTAGCCGAATCCAGGCTTTTGGCTCGCGTTGGCCGTAGAGGCAAGATAAATAGTCCACGATCAAGCGGGCGGCGGGTTCGACCGTGATGTCCTGCATCTGCTGCTCATTGCGAAAAGGAATGCCGCGCGCCTCCAGTGCAGCCATGAGATGGTCGGCGTAAAGATCAAGCTGCTTGGAGATGAGAACTGCAATTTCCGCAGGCGATAGCTGTTCGGTCTTTATCCAGTCATCAATCAAGCCCGCTAGATACTCAGCTTCCTTGCGGCTGTCTTCGAAACGCCAAGCAAATACCTCACCCTCATCGCCGACAAGCTGCTCATCAGGCATGACGGACGCAGGGTCGAGCACCCGGATGATTTCATTCTGTAGGCGCAGTAGGCGCGGTTTTGAACGAAAGTTGCGGTACATGCTGAGCGGTGTCGCTGCAAAATCGGCTGAAAAGGTCTGGAAGATGCCGTCTAAGGCACCCGCCCAACCCATGATCTTTTGCTTGGTATCGCCCACGGCGGTCAAGCGAATGCTGGTGCCTTGAAAGGCGAGTTTCAGAAGCTCGTACTGCAGATTGGTGCAGTCCTGAAACTCATCCAGAAAGACATCGCTGTAGGTCTGGCGGATGGCATTACGTGCCATTTCTGATTTCTGAAGAATCTGGATGGCCATCGGAACCAGGTCGGCAAACTCGATGAGGCTGCGCGAGGGTCCTGATTTTCGATCAGCAATTTTGTACCCAGCATCCAGCGCGTACTCACCCGTAAGTACTGGCCGGAAGCGATCGATAATGCGCTTGGCAAAAGCGTGAAAGGTGTAGCTGTCAAACCGCGAGGCCAGCTCAGAGCCACAGCGGCGCCTCACCCGCTCTTTCAGGTTGCTACTGGCGTCAACCTTGAACGAGATAGCCAGAATTCGTTTGGGATAGCGGCAAGTGCCTGTACGCAGCAAGAAGTCTGCCCGCTGCGCAAGCATTTCGGTCTTACCCGCACCAGGGCCCGCCGTTAGCGCCAGGCAGTGCACTTGCTCCTTTGCCGCACGCAGGGCATTGGGTTCAAGAGTTAGCCCGTCTGCGGGCTGCCATGCATCGGCGGTTATCACTCAGGCAACTCCGCAAGCTTGGAGATCACTGCATCGGCCAAGCGTCCGAGTGATTCGGGCATGTTGGCGAGCAGGTCTTCATCGTTGAGCTTAGCGAGCGCTTCAATATGCGCTGCCGGTTTGCTGCCAAGCTTGAAGCTGCGGTGATATGTGCCGAACAACTTCTGTTCGTCCTCGCTGTATTGACTTGCATCGTGGTGACTTTTCCCGAGGACAGCCACGATTGTTGAATCATCGGGCGTCTCTTCCTCTACACCGTAGGCGTTCGGGTAAGCGAGCAGCATTGCAAAGTCGAGATCCATGGGAAACGAGAAATACACATCTCGCGCTTCAAGTAGAGATCTGTAGTTTGCGTATGTCCGGACCTTGTCAGTTGCATCGTTCCACTTGGGAATACCGTGGTCTGCAGGCAGTGTCTTGCCTGGTTCGTGCGCCGCCAACTGATCATTAACGTATTTGATTCGTCCCCAGCCGGCCTGATGGCGCGCGACATCAAGATCAAGCAGCGTCAGATAGGGAATCTGCAAGGCAGACAGTAGGCGCCAGAAGTGATTAACGTGACGCCCGCCCAGCGGCGCTATCGAGACTGCCGACTCGTCAACAGGAGCACCTTTGGCCTGAAGGAGCCTAGGCAGCACGATTTCTTCGCTGTCGCCCTCCCCCAGAACCACAAGGCGAGAAAAATAGACTTCCGGAAAAGCTTGCACAGCCTCACGCACAAACTTGTGTGCTTCGTCCGCGGTGTCGGGCAGCTGGATATGGGTAACGCGCGATGTTCGCCCCTCGGTCAGACGCAGGTACCGGATCCGTTCGGGGGCTACGCGCCGCAGCATTGACGGAGCGTGAGTGGCAATCAGTGCTTGCGCGTCGCCGTTGCCGGTCATCAAACCCAATGCATTGACGATGCGCCCGAGGTAATGAGGCGAAAGACTATTCTCCGGCTCTTCGACTGCAACCAGCGTAAAGACAGGTGGCCGTAACTTGTCGACATCGAATGATTTGTCCTCTTCAGCCAGTACGGCGCGACCAATGGCCTGTGACGAGAGCACGAGAGACAGGTAAAGCATGGATTTCTGGCCATCGCTCAGACGTGAGAAGTCCACCAACTGCTCATCGTGCCCGGGCGAAAAGGAAACCGACATATGCCTCAACAAGGCTTCGACCTCTGAGGCCACGAAGGTGATTTTCGGATCGGTAAAGAAACTGCCTTTGTGCAAAGCGCCCCAAGCCGCTTTCAAGCTTGTGCTGAATGCATCTACCGATGGGTTGGCCGCCAGACTGTCGCTGATTTGGTCAGTGAGACCCTTGATGACATCACGCTCTGCATCCCAGTTCACCGCGCGCAGCATGCGCCCGAGCAACGCATTGGCGCCGTAGGCAATGTGATCAGCTGGGTCACGGCGGGCTGGCAGGTAGTGGACGTGGATATGGTTGCGCTCAGAGCGGGGCACTTGCGCTGTGTTGAGCGGCGAACCATCCACATTGATGTCCAAGACATAAACGAAAGTCTCTTCTATGTCACCGTCCGGACCCATGGTGGCACTGAGGCGAAAACGAACACGCGGAGTTCCATCCGCCTCATCAAGCCGCATGTGGCCAAAGTGAGGAGCAACGGTGCTGTTGTCTTCATCTTCCGCCAGTTCCGGAAAGAGGAAATCGGCCTCTATCCAGAGCTGGCGCCCTTCCGGCACGATCTCCTCATCAAAGGGGACGTGAAAGTCTGATCGCAGGATGCGGCGCAAGGATGGATCGAAAGCAAACAAGCGGCACAGCGCCTGGAGCGCAGCTGTCTTGCCTGAGCCGTTTGGGCCAATCAAATAGGTAATATCATCCAGCCCGAGCTCGGTAGGCTCCATTCCAAAAGACTGGAAACTCGATAGACGAATCGTTTGAAGCTTCAATACAGCCTCCTCTGCCTATCAAAGGCTTTGCATAGTTCGGCACTTCGGGAAAGCTGAGCAGCCCCAAAACCTCTGCCCAGCTTTCGGGCCTGATTTCACGGTACGAATCACCAGCGCATTGCCGCACTTGGGGCATTGCCGCTCGGCGGTCGGGTCGTTGCGGCGCTGGAGGCTCTGCACATGTTCGCGGTGGGTGGCGAGGGTGGGGGCGCGGCGGCCGGTTTGCAGGGCGCGGACCAGGGTGGCGACCTGTGCGTCGTCGAAGACCGGCTGCTGGAATGACTTGATGTAGCGGATAAAGCCGATGCCCTCGGTGACGTTGGCGGGCATGGCGGTCTTGAAGGTGCTGCCGCCGACGAAGGTGATGACCGAGTGCAGGTGCTCGGGGGCGATGCCGAGGGTGGCTTCCAGGGCCTTGAGGTGTTTGTAGTTCTGCCGCAGCGGGTTCTGGAACTTGTAGCTGTGCTTGTAGAGCTTCTGCGTCCACTGGGCCTGCTGTTCGCTGCCGAAGATCCAGCCGCTCATGTTCTTGGTCTCCAGCACGAAGATGCCGTAGCGGGAGAGGAAGACGTGGTCGATCTGGGTGGTGCCGTCCGGGGTGTTCAGGGTGACGTTGTGCAGGCGGTGGTAGGTCTGCCTGTCGAGTTGCCAGTGGGCGAATAGCCGGACGAGGAGTTCGCCGACATAGCCTTTGCCGAGGGGGGATTTGAGCAGGCCGATGAGGATCATCAGCGGGATGAACCAGGCGAAGGTGGTCCAGACCTGGGCGATGAGCGGTATGAAGTCCATTTCCGTCACTCATGAGTCGTGAGTGGTCGGATAGTAGCGAAAAAAACCGTGCTGGCACTATGGAATTGCGTGCCGGCCGGGGGCTCCTTTGGTGGGGGGGGTGGCCTTGGGCCAGAAACGCAAAAGCCGCGCAATGCGCGGCTTTTTGTTTGGTGGGCCCACACGGACTCGAACCGTGGACCAAAGGATTATGAGTCCTCTGCTCTAACCGACTGAGCTATAGGCCCTCAGAAGGCGGGCGGATTATACCGGCGCCTTGTCGGGGGCGCCAACCGTTTGACTGGGGCTGAGGAATTGTCGGGCGAAGACGTCGGCAGGGACGGGGCGGCTGACGATGTAGCCCTGGATCTGTTCGCAGCCTTCGGCGCGGAGGAAGGCTTCCTGGGCGGGGGTTTCGACGCCTTCGGCGATGACGGTGAGCTGCATGCTGTGGCCGAGGGCGATGATGGCGCGGGCGATGGCGGCGTCTTCCTGTTCGTGGGGGAGGCCGCGGACGAAGGATTTGTCGATCTTGATGATGTCGAGCGGGAGGCGCTTGAGGTAGCTGAGGGAGGAGTAGCCGGTGCCGAAGTCGTCGATGGCCAGTTGAAGGCCGAGGTCCTTGAGGGCGTGGAGGACGGCGAGGGCTTCTTCGGCCTGGCTCATGATGAAGGTTTCGGTGATTTCCAGTTGCAGGCGTTCGGCGGGGACGCCGGCGCTCCTCAGTTGCTGGTCGATGCGCTGGACGATGCCGGGCTGGCGCAGTTGTGCGCCGGCGAGGTTGACGGAGAGGGGGCCGAAGGGGGCGTGCTGGTCCTGCCATTCGCGCATCTGGCGGCAGGCTTCGCTGATGACCCAGTCGCCGAGGGTGAGGATGAAGCCGTTCTCTTCGGCGAGGGGGATGAAGCGTTCGGGGGAGATGTCGCCGAAGAGGGGGTGCTGCCAGCGCAGGAGGGCTTCGGCGCCGATCAGGCGGCCGCTGCGCAGGCAGAGCTTGGGTTGGTAGTAGAGGCAGAGTTCGTGGCGTTCGAGGGCGCGGCGCAGTTCGTTTTCCAGGGCCATGCGTTCGGTGGCCTGGAAGGTGAGGTCGCGGGTGTAGAGCTCGACGCGGTTCCGGCCTTTGGATTTGGCCTGGTACATGGCGGCGTCGGCGTTCTTGACGAGGGTGGCGGTGTCGCTGCCGTGCTCGGGGAAGCGGCTGATGCCGATGCTGGCGCTGATGAAGAATTCGTGGTCCTGGGTTTCGAATGGGGCGTTGAAGCAGGCGAGCAGGCGCTCGGCCAGTTGCTGGGCCTCTTCGGGGTGGCGCAGGTGCGGCAGGAGGATGATGAATTCGTCGCCGCCGAGGCGGGCGACGGTGTCGTTGCGGCCGAGCTGGTTGCCGAGGCGGGTGGCGATGCTCTTGAGGAGGACGTCGCCGATGGGGTGGCCGAGGCTGTCGTTGATGTGTTTGAAGCGGTCGAGGTCGAGGAACAGGACGGCGCCTTCGTGGCCTTCGCGTTCGCAGGCGGCGAGGGCCTGGCGCAGGCGGCTTTCGAAGAGGACGCGGTTGGGCAGGCCGGTGAGGGGGTCGTGGTGGGCCTGGTAGTCGAGTCGGGCCTGGGCTTGCTTGAGCGGTGAGATGTCGGCAAAGACGCCGACGAAGTGGGTGATCTGGCCTTCGGGGTTGCGGACGGCGTTGATGGTGAGCCATTCGGGGAAGGTTTCGCCGTCCTTGCGGCGGTTCCAGATTTCACCTTGCCAGTGCCCTTCGCGGTTGAGCTGGTCCCACATGTCGACGTAGAAGCCGCGTTCGTGGTGGTTGGAGGCGAGCAGGCGGGGTGTCTGGCCGAGGGCTTCGTGTTCTTCGTAGCCGGTGATGGTGGTGAAGGCGCGGTTGACGGCGAGGATGCGCTGCTGGGTGTCGGTGATCATGACGCCTTCGGCGGTGCTTTCGAAGACGGTGGCGGCCTGGAGGAGCTCTTCCTGCATCTTCTGCCGGTCGGTGACGTCGCGGGCGATGGTGAGGATGCAGGCTTCGCCGCCGACGGGCAGGGGCTGGGCGGAGAGTTCGCAGATGCGCAGGCTGCCGTCCTTGCTGCGGATGGGGGCGGTGTAGTGGCGCAGGCCGCCTTCTTCGCGGATGGCTTTGACCATGTGGTCGCGGTCGGCGGGGTTGACCCAGATGCCGAGGTCGAGGGTGGTGCGGTGGTCGGCTTCGCCGAGTTCGTAGCCGGTGATGCGGGTGAAGCCTTCGTTGGCTTCGATGAGGCAGCCGTCGGCGAGGCGGGTGATGAGCAGGCCGTCGGGCGAGGCGTGGAAGGCGCGGGCGAATTTCTCTTCGGAGAGGCGCAGGCGCTGCTGGGTTTCCTGCAGGACGGTGATGTCGCGCACGACGATGATGAGGGCGGGGACGCCTTCGACGTCGGTGGGCTGGGCGGAGAGGAGGCCGGTGAAGCCTCGGCCCTCGCTGCGGCGGAAGGCCATTTCGAGGTTGTGCAGGCTTTCGTGCTGGATGCGCTGGAGCAGGCCGGCGGCGAGGCTGGGGTCGGCCCAGAGGCCGAGTTCGGTGGCGGTGCGTCCGATGGCCTGTGCGGCACTGAGCCCGGTCTGTTGCTCGAAGGTCTGGTTGACGTCGAGCAGGCGGCCGTCGCTGCGGCGGGCGAGGGCGATGACGTCGGGGCAGTGGTGGAAGACGGTGGCGAACTTCTGTTCGGAGAGGCGCAGGGCTTCTTCGGTGTGCTTGGCTTCGGTGATGTCGATCATGAGGCCGCGGATGACGGGGACGTGGCCGTGGTGGATGAGGGTGACGATGTCGCGGATCCAGAGGATGCGGCCGTCGGCGGCGAGCATGCGGTAGTCGAAGCTGTGGTCGCGGCCGGCCTGGGTCTCTTGCTGGCAGTAGCAGAAGGCGCGTTCGGCGTCTTCGGGGTGGAGGGTGCGTTGCCAGAAGCCGGGTTGTTTCCATTCGTCGAGGGGGTAGCCGAGCAGGCGTTCGGCGTGGGGGGAGACGTAGGTGAAGCAGTAGTCGTCGAGGTTCATCTCCCAGGCGATGGCGTTGAGGCTTTCGACGAGGCCGCGGTAGTGCTGTTCGCTGTTGCGGAGTTCTTCTTCGAGCAGGGCGCGGCGGTTCATTTCGCCCCGCAGGCGGCGGTTGATGCGCAGGACGAGTACTAGGACGAGCAGGGCGCCGAAGAGTGCGGGGATGACGTAGATGAGCTGGTCGGTCCAGACCGGGCGGCGGTCGATGACGCCGCCGACCCAGCGGTCCTGGATGGCATTCACCTGTTCGGCGGTGAGTTCGGCGAAGACTTTGTCGAGGATGCCGATGAGGATCGGTTCGCTCTTGGGGGTGGCCATCGCCAGTTGGTAGCGGTAGGGCGTTTCGCCGCTGATGAAGAGGCCGTCGAGCTTGAGCTGGCGGAGGCTCCAGACGCTGGAGGCGAGGTCGCCGACGAAGGCGTCGGCCTGGCCGGTGGCGAGAACCTGGAGGGCGGCGGCGACGGTGGGCGCGGTGAGCAGGTTGAGGTCGGGGTTGTGGGTGTGGAGCAGTTCGTGGGGTGCGTAGCTGTCGACGACGACGACCCTGAGGCCGTACAGGTCCTTGAGGGTCTTGGGTCGGGGGCCGTCTTCGCGGGCGAGGATGACAATGGGGAAGTCGAGGTAGGGGCGGGTGAAGCTGAGGTAGTTCTGGCGCTCGGGCGTGGACATGATGCCGGGCAGCAGGTCGATTTCGTTGCGTTTGGCGCGTTTGAGCACTTCACCCCAGCTGCCGGGGTCGATGGGCTCGAGGCGGATGTTGAGGCGGTCTTCGATGAGTCGGGCGTAGTCGGCGGCCAGGCCTTGGTAGCGGCCCTGGGTGTCGCGGAATTCGAAGGGGGGCCAGGCGGCATCGGTGCCAAGGCGCAGGGTGGGATGGGCCTGGAGCCAGTCCTGTTCTGCCTGCGTGAGGGTCAGGGCTCCGGATGTGGGAATCCAGAACGCCAGGCACAGCAGGAGAATGGCAGACAGACGCGCCATGAGGGTCCCGTTCCAAGTTGGATACAGGCGTGAGTGTAGTCGGGGGAAATGGGGCTTTGGTAGCGAAAAGAAAGACCCCCGGGCGGGCCGGGGGTCTTGTCTTTTACTCGTCGAGGAAGGAGCGCAGATGCTCGCTTCGCGACGGGTGGCGCAGCTTGCGCAGTGCCTTGGCTTCGATCTGGCGGATACGTTCGCGGGTGACGTCGAACTGCTTGCCCACTTCCTCGAGGGTGTGGTCGGTGTTCATGTCGATACCGAAACGCATGCGCAGGACCTTGGCTTCACGGGCAGTGAGGCCGGCGAGGACTTCGCGAGTGGCTTCCTTGAGGCTTTCGACCGTGGCGACGTCGATCGGGGACTGCATGGTGCTGTCCTCGATGAAGTCACCCAGGTGCGAATCTTCGTCGTCACCAATCGGGGTTTCCATGGAGATCGGCTCTTTGGCGATCTTCAGGACCTTGCGGATCTTGTCCTCGGGCATCTCCATGCGCTCGCCGAGTTCTTCCGGAGTGGGCTCGCGGCCCATTTCCTGGAGCATCTGGCGGGAGATGCGGTTGAGCTTGTTGATGGTCTCGATCATGTGCACCGGGATACGGATGGTGCGGGCCTGGTCGGCGATCGAGCGGGTGATCGCCTGGCGGATCCACCAGGTGGCGTAGGTCGAGAACTTGTAGCCGCGGCGGTATTCGAACTTGTCCACGGCCTTCATCAGGCCGATGTTGCCTTCCTGGATCAGGTCGAGGAACTGCAGGCCACGGTTGGTGTACTTCTTGGCGATGGAGATCACGAGACGCAGGTTGGCCTCGACCATCTCTTTCTTGGCACGGCGGGCCTTGGCTTCGCCGATGGACATGCGACGGTTGACGTCCTTGATCTCGGCGACCTTGAGGTCGACTTCCTTCTCGAGGTCCACCAGCTTCTGCTGGTTGCGCTTGATGTCGTCCAGCAGCTTGCCGATGGCTTCGGCGTACTTGGCCTTGCCCTTGGCGATGTCTTCGGCCCAAGTCAGGTCGACTTCGTTGCCGGGGAACAGGCGCAGGAAGTCGGCGCGCGGCATGCGGGCGTCACGGACGCACAGCTGCATGATGGCGCGCTCCTGGCCACGGACGCGGTCCAGGGCGCCACGGACGCGCTCGACCAGGGCGTCGAACTGCTTGGGCACGAGCTTGATAGGCATGAACAGTTCGGCGAGGGCTTGCAGCTCCTCGGTGGCCTGCTTGCTGTCGCGGCCGTGCTTCTTGAGAGCCTTGCGGGCCTTCTCGAGCTGGTCGGATACCGCGGTGAAGCGGCGCAGGGCCTCTTCCGGGTCCGGACCGCCGTCACCTTCTTCCTCGGTGTCGTCGGATTCGCTTTCTTCGTCTTCTTCGTCTTCATCCTTGGCTTTGGCGGCGCTGTCGCTTTTCAGTTCGACAGGCTCGACTTCCTCGGCCGGCAGGCTGCCATCGTCGGGGTCGATGTAGCCACTGAGGACGTCGGAGAGGCGGCCACCTTCGGTGGTGACGCGCTGGTATTCGGCGAGGATGCTGTCCACGGCGCCCGGGAAGTGGGCGATGGCGCTCATCACTTCGCGGATGCCTTCCTCGATGCGCTTGGCGATTTCGATCTCGCCTTCGCGGGTGAGCAACTCGACCGTGCCCATTTCGCGCATGTACATGCGGACCGGGTCGGTGGTGCGGCCGATGTCGGTCTCCACCGCGGCGAGAGCGGCTGCGGCTTCTTCCGCTGCGGCTTCGTCGGTGTCGGCCTCGGCCAGCAACAGGGCGTCCGCATCCGGAGCACTCTCGAATACGTTGATCCCCATGTCGTTGATCATGCGGATGATGTCTTCCACCTGTTCCGGATCGGAAATATCCTCCGGCAGGTGGTCGTTGACCTCCGCGTAAGTCAGGTAACCCTGCTCACGACCGCGGGCGATCAACTCTTTGAGGCGAGACTGCTGTTGCGCTTTTCCGGACATAACACCCTATCCACTGAAGGTCTTGGCGGGCTAAAAACAAGCCGAGGATTATACCAGAACCGGGGCCTCACGCGCCAGTTGGGCGGGAGGGGGCTGAGGATGGACTACGGCTGAGAAGGTCGCGCAGCTGGTCTTTCTCTTCTGCGCTGAGTTCGCTTTGCTTGGCTTTGCGTAGCAGTTGTTCAAGGCTGCGCTCGCGTTGGCGGGCCGACAACCTAGTTATAGTGTCGAAAAACTGTTGTTCAAGGTTGTCGCTGGAAATCAGCCATTCCTTTTCCGCCAGTGCCTGCAGCAGGCGCCCCTGCTCGGTGCCGTGCCAGCGGGCGATCAACTGCAGTGAACGCAACTGGGGATTTTTCTGTACGGCTTCCAGCAGCGACACCATGAGCTGGGCGTAGCTGTCGTCTTCTGCGGCGAAGTGGCTGGCATTCTCGACTTTCTGCGCGAGTTGCGGGTGGTGCAGCAGCGTGCGCAGCGCGGTCAGCGTGGGCGATTCGACATGCACTTCGGTGCGTGGGGGGCGACGCGGTTCGCCCTTGCGATCCCACTTGCGGCCATCCTTCTTCCAGCCGTCCTTTTTCCACTCGCGCTTCGGTTGGGCGACGGGTGGTTCGTAGCTGATCTCCCGCATGGAGTCGCCGTACGCGTCGTAGGTGGGGGCAGCCTCGTAGGCGTAATCCTCCGTGTACGGCATGTGTTCGCTGACGGGGGCTGCCTGCGCCATCTGGCCGATGGCGTCGCCGCTGAGGCCGGTGATCTCGGCCAGTCGCTGGCGCATCAGGGCTCGCAGGTTGGCGCCGGGCACTTTGTCGATCAGTGGTGAGGCGAGCGTCACCAGGTGTGCCTTGCCTTCCAGGGAGCGCGGGTCGGCTTCTTCCTGCAGTTGGTGGAAGAAGTAGTCCGCCAGCGAGTGGGCGTGCTGGGTGATGCGGGCGCGGAAGGCGTCGGTGCCTTCCGCGCGGACCAGGCTGTCCGGATCCTCGCCTTCCGGAAGGAACAGGAAGCGTGCGCGGCGCCCGTCTTCTAGGCTCGGCAGGGTGGCTTCCAGGGCGCGCCAGGCAGCCTTGCGTCCGGCCTGGTCGCCATCGAAGCAGAACAGGATGCTGGGTACGAGGCGGAACAGGCGGCGGACGTGCTCTTCGCTGGTGGACGTGCCAAGGGTGGCCACGGCGTTGCGCAGGCCCTGCTGGGCGAGGGCGATCACGTCCATGTAGCCCTCGACGACCATGATCTCGTCGAGGTTGCGATTGCTCTTGCGTGCTTCGTAGAGCCCGTAGAGCTCCTGTCCCTTGTGGAAGACGGGGGTTTCCGGCGAGTTGAGGTACTTGGGCTTGTCATCCCCCAGGACTCGGCCGCCGAAGGCGATGATGCGTCCGCGGCTGTCGCGGATGGGGAACATGACCCGGTCGCGGAAGCGGTCGTAGCGCTTGCCGGTCTCGCTGTTCTCGATCAGCAGGCCGGCATCGATCATGTGCTTCTGCTGCAGGGCGTCGGCGCCCATGTGCTTGAGCAGGTTGTCCCAGCCGGGTGGGGCGAAGCCCAGGCCGAAGTCGCGGGCGATCTCGCCGGAGAGGCCGCGTCCCTTGAGGTACTCGACGGCCGCCTTGCGGGTCGGATGGCTTTTCAGGGCGCTCCGGTAGTAGTCGGAGGCCGCGCTGAGCAGGCCGTACAGCGGTGAATCGGTCGGCTGGCGCGGGCGATTGCTGCGGCCGCCTTCCTCGCGCGGGACTTCCATGCCGGCCTTGCGGGCCAGTTCTTCGACAGCCTGGGGAAAGTCCAGGTTGTCGTGGTCCATGATAAAACCCAGCGCGTTGCCGCCGGCGCCGCAGCCGAAGCAGTAGTAGAACTGCTTGTCGGGGCTGACGCTGAAGGAGGGGCTCTTCTCGTTATGGAACGGGCAGAGGGCGCTGTAGTTCTTCCCGGCCTTTTTCAGCTGGATGCGCGATGCCACCACCTCGACGATGTCGGTGCGGTTCAGCAGGTCATCGATGAATCCTTGCGGGATCAGGCCGGCCATAGGGTGCTCAGGAGACGAAAAGGCTCAAAGCATAGGCCCTTGTCGCAATCGCGGCGACGTCGGGTGGACCCGGGCTGTAAAAACGAAAACTCCGATCTTCGCGATGCGAAGCGGAGTGGATTGCGGTGCCCCATTAATGCACTCGCCCGGCCGAGGCCGGGCGATGCTTGAGCGTGCGGCGAAGCCTGTTAACTCAGTACAGGCGCTCGCGGCGACGCTGTTCGCGCTGCACTTTCTTGGCGTGGCGCTTAACGGCGGCAGCGGCTTTGCGCTTACGCTCGGCGGTGGGCTTCTCGTAGAACTCACGGCTGCGGACTTCGGCCAGTACACCGGCTTTCTCGCAGGAGCGCTTGAAGCGACGCAGGGCTACGTCGAAGGGTTCGTTCTCTTTAACTTTGACGGCTGGCATCCAGGTCGTACCTTCACTAATTACCGGGGGTGAACGTGCTCCTGGCTTAGAGTGCGGGAGAACGTCGGTTTTCAAGGGTTGCGGATATTAACCCCTTGCCCCCTGGAATGCAAAGCCTTCAGTCGAAAAGCGCTGGTCGGGGAGGGGGGCGGCGATTATGATGCGCGCCTTCTTCATTGGCTAGTCCTTCAAGGTTCGATCCTCATGCTGGTGCTGGGTCTTGAGACCTCTTGCGACGAGACCGGCGTCGCCCTTTACGACAGTGAGCAGGGCCTGTTGGCCGATGCGCTGTTCAGTCAGATCGATCTCCATCGCGTCTACGGTGGCGTGGTGCCGGAGCTCGCCTCCCGCGACCACGTGAAGCGCATGCTGCCGCTGATTCGCGAGGTGCTTGCAGCGGCCGGCCGCAGTCCGCAGGACATCGATGGCATTGCCTATACCTCCGGCCCCGGCCTGGTGGGCGCCCTGCTGGTTGGCGCTTCCTGCGCCCAGGCCCTGGCGTTTGCCTGGGGAGTTCCGGCGCTGGGCGTCCATCACATGGAGGGGCATCTGCTGGCTCCGATGCTGGAGGAGCAGCCCCCGGTCTTTCCTTTTATTGCGTTGCTGGTTTCCGGCGGGCACACCCAGCTGGTGCGGGTGGATGGCATTGGCCGCTACCAGGTGCTCGGCGAGTCGGTGGACGACGCAGCCGGCGAGGCGTTCGACAAGACCGCCAAGCTCATCGGCCTGGGCTACCCGGGCGGCCCCGAGATCGCCCGGCTGGCGCAGTCCGGCACCCCAGGGCGATTCACCTTCCCTCGACCGATGACCGATCGTCCCGGGCTGGACTTCAGCTTCAGCGGTCTCAAGACCTTCGCCCTGAACACCTGGCAGCAGTGCCGCGACGCGGGCGATGCCGGCGAGCAGACGCGCTGCGACATCGCCCTGGCCTTCCAGCAGGCGGTGGTCGAAACGCTGGTGATCAAGTGCAAGCGTGCGCTCAAGCAGACCGGCCTCAAGCGCCTGGTCATCGCCGGCGGCGTCAGCGCCAACCAGTCCCTGCGCGAGTCCCTCGGGGCGATGCTGGGTGAGCTGGGCGGCGAGGTGTTCTATGCCCGTCCGCGCTTCTGCACCGACAACGGCGCGATGATCGCCTACGCCGGTTGCCAGCGGCTGCTGGCCGGCCAGAAGGATGGCCCGGCCATCGGTGTACAGGCGCGTTGGCCGATGGAGAGCCTGCCGGCCATCTGAGGCTGGAGTGCCCGGAGTCTTCCGGGCATCCACTCCGATTTTCAGAAATGTCGTTCGCGTCCTGCGAAAAGGTCGCGTAGATTCCCCCGGTGCCGCCAGACGATGAGCCCGCACAGCGCGGACATCGGCAGCAGGGCCGCCGGCTGTTGCCAGGCCAGCAAGGGCAGGGTCAGCGGCGTGGCGATGAGCGAGGCGAGTGAGCTGGTGCGGGTCAGGTAGAAGGTGAGCACCCAAGCCGACAGTGCCAGCAGCGCTGCCGGTGGGTAGAGCCCCAGGAGCATGCCGGCGGCAGTGGCGACGCCTTTGCCGCCACGAAAGTTGAAGTACAGCGGGTAGAGATGCCCGAGCACGGCAGCCAGGCCGACCCAGGCCTGTTCCTGCAGGTCGAGACCAAGCAGGCGGGCGACCAGCACGGGCAGCAGCCCTTTGAGCAGGTCGCCCAGCAGGGTGAAGATGGCGAGGCGCTTGCCGGCCACCCGCAGCATGTTGGTGGCCCCGGGATTGCCCGAACCTTCGGCGCGCGGGTCGGCAGTGCCGAACACGCGACTGAGCAGGATGGCGAAGGACAGCGAGCCGAGCAGGTAGGCGAGGATCGCCAGCAGCCAGAACATTGGTATCCATTCCAGGGCGAGGAAGCCCTGATTCTAGCGGGGCAACACTGACGTGGACACGGTTTTCATCGAGGGCTTGGAAGTCGATACCGTTATCGGTGCGTACGACTGGGAGCGCAGTATCCGACAGTGCCTGCGTCTGGACCTCAGCATGGCCTGGGACAACCGGCCGGCTGCGGAAGGCGACGACCTGAGCAAGGCGCTCGATTATGCCGCCGTGTCCCAGCGCATCCAGGCCTTCGCCAGCGAGGCGACCTTCGAGTTGGTGGAAACCTTCGCCGAGCGCCTGGTGGCGCTGCTGATGAGCGAGTTCGGCATCCCGTGGATCCGCCTGCGGCTGCACAAGCCCGGCGCGGTGTCCGCTGCCAGCAGCGTCGGCGTGGAGATCGAACGCGGATGCCGCTGACCACGATCTACCTGGGCCTGGGCAGCAACATCGATCGGGAGCGCCATCTCGTGGCGGGACTCGAAGCCCTCTCCAGTTTCCTGCAGGACATGCGCTGCTCGCCGGTTTTCGAGAGCTTGCCGGTGGGGATTCGCAGCGGGAATTTCTTCAACCTGGTGGTCGAGGCCCGTACCGATCTGCCGTTGCATGACCTGGATCGCCGGCTCAAGGAGATCGAGGCGGACAACGGCCGCTACGCGCCCGATCGCAAGGGGCTGCCCCTGGACATCGACGTGCTGCTCTACGGCGATCTGGTGGGTGACTTCGAGGGCCTGGTGCTGCCGCGGGCGGAAGTCCTGAAGAATGCCTTCGTGCTCTGGCCTCTGGCGCTGCTGGCGCCGGATCTGCAACACCCCGGCGTGCAGCGTCCGTTCGCCGACCTCTGGCTGGAGGCGTCCATCGATCAGGCGCTGTGGCCGGCCGCCTTCCGTTGGCGAGGCCTGGCGTTGACGCCGGGCGAACTCCTCCAGGCCTACCCGGCGCCTGCCTGATCCTCAGTCCGCGACGACAATGATCACCACCCGGCGGTTTTCCTTGCGGCCCGCCGAGGTCGCGTTGTCGGCGATGGGGCGGGTCTGCCCCATGCCGCGCAGCTGGATGGCCTGCTTCTGCATGCCGTTTTCCTCCATCACCGCCCCTACGCTGCCGGCCCGACGCTCCGAGAGTTGCCGGTTGTAGTCCGGCGCGCCGTAGTTGTCGGTGTGGCCTTCGAGGATCACGCCGGTGATGCCCACCTTCAGCAGGGAGCGGGTGATGTCCGCGATGGTCTGGCGACTGGCGTCGGAGATGCGCTCCGAGTTGTTGTCGAACAGCACCTTGCCAGAGAGACCGAAGGCCCAGCCCTCATCCGTCAGCTTGAAGCCCTTGGCCTTGAGCATGGCCACCTGTTCTTCGCTCAGGCCTGGCTTGGGCGGTGCACTCTGGCACCCGGTTATCCACAGGAAGGCGACCAGCAGCCAGGTCAGGTGGAGGCTCGGGTGGATTTTCATGGTGGTTCTCCTGAACAACGGGGGTAAAAGACAGCGTTAACGCAGGGAGGCGGCCTGCCGACCGCTCTGGTTCCTCTTGGCCCTGTACATGGCGGTGTCGGCTTGCTGGAGCAGTTCGTCGAGCGAGCTGGCGTCCTGGGGATAGATGGCGATGCCGATGCTGAGCGAGGCGACGATCTCGCTGCTGCCTGTCAGGGGGATGGGGGGCAGCATGCTGGCGAGGATCTTGTCGGCGATGCGCTGGGCGTCTTCGAGGTCATGCATTGGCGACAGCAGCACGGCGAACTCGTCCCCGCCCAGGCGGGCCACGAGGTCCTCCTCGCGCAATTGGCTGCGCAGTCGTTCGGCGATGCTGATCAGGACCTGGTCGCCAGCCCCGTGGCCCAGTTCGTCGTTGATGGCCTTGAAGCGGTTGCAGTCGAGGAACAGGAGGGCGAAGCGCCCGCCTGTCAGCTTGGCTTGCCGCACGGCGCGGGTCAGCGCCGGTTCGAACTGGCTGCGGTTCGGCAGGCCGGTCAGGGGATCGTGGCTGGCCTGGTGGGCCAGCGAGGCGTTCTCCCGTTGCAGCTGGTTTTGCCAGGCTTCGATCTCATCCAGCAGCTGGTTGAAGTCCTCTCCCAGCTCGTGCAGCTCGACGATGGGGGATGAGGGCACCCGGCGGGCGAAGGTGCGCTCCCGGGCAATGGTGCGGGCCACGGCCGAGAAGGCACGCAGCGGTGCCATCAGCTCGCGCTGGGTGCGGCGCGAGTAGAGGTTGGCGACCAGGCTGCCGAGGGCGAGGCAGAGCAGGAGCGCCAGCGCGCCATTCTGCAGGAAGCGGCTCAGGTTGCTGCCCTGGCTGCTCAGTTGCAGCTCGCCAACGGTGCGCCCCTGGTACTGGATGGGGTAGCGCAAGGGTTGGCTGAGCAGCAGGTCGGCCAGGCCGCGTTCAAGCGCGCTCCAGCCATGGGTGGCGGGGCGTTGCCAGTCCACCAGGAGGGATCGCTGGCTGTCCAGTACGCGCACTTCGGCCAGGTCCTCGGGGGCGGCGATCAGTTCAAGGCTTTCCTGCACGGCGGCTGCATCACGGAAGACCACGGCGGCTTCGAGGGTGTAGCCCAGGGAGCGGGCGAGCAGGTGCAACTGGTACTCGGCGTAGTTGCGCAGTGCGAGCACGCCCAGCAGGGTCAGCGTGAGTGCGGTGAGGCTCATGGCCAGCAGGATGCCGCGCAGTTGCGTCCGCCACAGCAGGCGGCTGAGGGTGTAGGCATGAGGGCGGGTGACCTGGCGTCGACGGTTCATGGCTGAGCCCTGTTGCGACGCCCCAGTTGCAGGACCTGGGGATGGATGCGCAGACCGCTGCGGGCGACGGCATCCAGATTAACGGCGAAGCTGACGCGGGTATTCTCGATATCCAGGCAGAACAGGCTGCCATCACTGCAGGCATCGGCGCTTTCGCTGATGGTCAGCACGGGTTTGTCGGCCAGGCGACCCAGCAACCGCTGGCGTGACCCGGGGTCGAGGATGCCGATGTAGAGGGCATCACACATGGTTTCCAGGTCTGGAGAGTCCTGGAGCAGGCGTCGACTGGAAACGGGAATCTCGTAGTCGCGGCTCACGCCGGCAAGCAGGCGGTCCGCGTACTGGGTCGGGCCGGTGATGCACAGGGCGATCCGGTCCTTGGGCTGCGGCCAGCGGCTGTAGGCCAGGATGCCTTCTACCGCCTGGCGTACTCGCTCACCACGGACCTCGGCTGGATTCGGTGTCGGCTCCTGGGCCGTTGCGCTGAGCGCCAGCAGCCCCAACAGCAGGCCCAGCTGCCAGGGATGAAGGTTCCACGAGAGCACCTGCAGCCTCCTGGGCTCTCGCTGCGCGCGAGAGTGTTCGCCAAAAAAACGGCGCCAACATCCATTTGATAAATCAAAAGTCTAGATGGGCCAAATATTTGGCAGCCTACCAAGGACAGGCAGGTGTGGCTACTGGCTAGCAGCGGGCTGATGGGCCGAGCGGTAGGCGGCGAGTGCGGCGATCCGTTCCCGTGATAGCGCTTCGCCGAGGGCTGCGCCGCTGAGTCCCTTGGCCATCAGCTCCTTCACACCGACGGCACGGGCCGCCGTCGCGGCACCACGCAGGTAGGCGGCCTGGGGATAGTCCCGGTCTTCCAGGCCGGTACGACCCCGGGCGTCCATCTCGCAGGCGGCGATGAATTCATCGAAGCGCTGCGGGCGGCGATAGACGTCGAAGGCCTGCATCAGCGTGGCCAGGGTACCGGGACGCAGCTCCAGGGCGCGGTGAGCGTGGGTGTGGTACTCGCACACCAGCAACGCAAGTTCCTGGCAGTCGCGTGGTGCCTTGCAGCGCTCGTTCACCGTCTTGATCGGCGCCAGGCCCCGTTGTTCGTGCTGGAGGTGGCGGGGCCACTCTTCCGGCGGAGTCAGGCCTTTGCCCAGGTCGTGCAGCAGGCAGGCCCAGCGCACGGTGAGGGGCTGCTGGTGCTCGGCGCACTGGCGCAGGACTGCGAGGACGTGCAGGCCGGTGTCGACTTCGGGGTGGTGGGCAGGTGGCTGGGGCACGCCGAACAGGGCATCCAGTTCCGGCATCCAGGCCTTCAGGGCGCCGCAGGCGTGCAGGACCTCGATGAACACATCGGGCCGGGGTTCCATCAGGGCGCGTGAGACTTCCTTCCAGGTGCGTTCGGCTGTCAGCGCATCCAGTTCGCCGGATGCGGCGATCTCGCCCATGAGCCCGAGGGTTTCCTCGGCGACGCGGAAGCCCAGTGGGGCGTAGCGGGCGGCGAAGCGGGCGACCCGCAGGACACGCAGCGGGTCTTCGGCGAAGGCCGGGGAGACGTGGCGGAGGATGCGTTGCTCCAGGTCGCGCTGGCCACCGTAGGGGTCGACCAGGCGGCCGTCGGCGTCTTCGGCGATGGCGTTGACGGTGAGGTCGCGGCGGATCAGGTCGTCTTCGAGGGTTACGTCCGGGCTGGCGTAGAAGGTGAAGCCGCCATAGCCCCGCCCGCTCTTGCGCTCGGTGCGGGCCAGGGCGTACTCATCGCCGGTGTCGGGGTGGAGGAACACCGGGAAGTCGGCGCCCACCGGTTTGTAGCCAAGCGCCAGCATCTGTTCGGCACTTGCGCCCACCACTACCCAGTCGTTTTCGGTGACCGGTCTGCCCAACAGACGGTCACGTACGGCGCCGCCCACCTTGTATATCTGCATGCTCATTTCCTCCGAGGCTGCGGAGGATAGCAGCCTGGCCGGCCGTGGCGACCGGTATCTGCCGGACCAGTGCTTCGACGGCGGTCTGCAGCAGTTCGGCACTGTCCCAGGCGGGGCTGAGGCCGGTGCTGGCGGTGCCTTCCCAGAGCACCTGACCTGTCAGGTCGGTAATGCGCAGGCGCAGGGTGCCGGTGGCGTCGCGCAGACGGTGGATGGCCTGGTAGCCGCCGAGCGGAGTGGGCGGTGCCTCGTCGACGCGGAATTCCAGCGGCGCATCCTGCAGGGCCAGCCAGTAGTAGACGCGCAGCTCCGGCTGCTGGCTTTCGTGGTAGCCGCGCTCAGCCAGTTGCTGGCGCAGCAGCGGGGCGAGCTGCCGGTAGTGGGCGCGGTAGGGGGCTTCGCCCTGCACGGCCTGCTCGGGGGCGATGAGTTCGAAGCTGGCGTGGCCCATCAGAGAAGGGTTGGCCGGATGGGTGACCTGGATGCCGGGGATGTGGCTGGAGCAGGTGGCCAGTGCCAGGCACAGCAGCAGGACGAGGAACAGGCGCATCGACGCTCTCCATGGGCGATGGACCGCATGCTCGGGCGCACCCGGGCAGGCGGTCAACCGATCAAATGGGCGGGATGACCAGATCCAGGCGCGGGTACTCGCCGTCCTCGCCCCGTTCACCCTTTGGGGGCATGTGGAAGGTCCCCGTGATGTTGTCGCCGTTGAGTGTTTCCATGTGGATGTCGAACCCCCACAGGCGATGCAAGTGGCGCATCACTTCTTCGGTGGATTCGCCGAGCGGTTTGCGGTCGTGCTGCTGGTGGCGCAGCGTGAGCGAGCGGTCACCCCGGCGGTCGACGTTCCAGATCTGCACGTTGGGCTCGCGGTTGCCGAGGTTGTACTGGGCAGCGAGGGTTTCGCGGATGATCCGGTAGCCGGGTTCGTCGTGGATGGCCGGGACCAGCAGTTCGTCCTTCTGGTCGTCGTCGAGGATGCTGAACAGCTTGAAGTCGCGGATCACCTTGGGCGAGAGGAACTGCAGGATGAAGCTCTCGTCCTTGAAGCTCTTCATGGCGAACTTGATGGTGGAGAGCCAGTCGCTGCCGGCGATGTCGGGGAACCAGCGCTTGTCTTCCTCGGTGGGCTCCTCGCAGATGCGGCGGATGTCGCGGTACATGGCGAAGCCCAGGGCGTAGGGGTTGATGCCGCTGTAGTAGGGGCTGTCGAAGCTGGGCTGGTAGACCACGCTGGTGTGGGACTGGAGGAACTCCATCATGAAGCCGTCGGTGACCAGGCCTTCGTCGTACAGGTCGTTCATCAGGGTGTAGTGCCAGAAGGTGGCCCAGCCTTCGTTCATCACCTGGGTCTGGCGCTGTGGGTAGAAGTACTGGGCGATCTTGCGCACGATGCGCACGATCTCGCGCTGCCAGGGCTCCAGCAGCGGGGCGTGCTTCTCGATGAAGTAGAGGATGTTCTCCTGGGGTTCGGCCGGGAAGCGGCCCTTGTCCTTGTCGTCGGACTTGCCATGGCCCTTGGGAATGGTGCGCCAGAGGTCGTTGATCTGCCGTTGCAGGTGCTCTTCGCGCTCTTTCTGCCGGCGCCGCTCTTCTTCGGCGGAGATAGGGTAGGGGCGCTTGTAGCGGTCCACGCCGTAGTTCATCAGGGCGTGGCAGGAGTCCAGCAGGTTCTCCACGGCATCGATGCCGTGCCGTTCTTCGCACTGGTTGATGTACTGCTTGGCGAACACCAGGTAGTCGATGATCGAGCTGGCGTCGGTCCAGGTGCGGAACAGGTAGTTGCCCTTGAAGAAGCTGTTGTGGCCATAGCAGGCGTGGGCGATCACCAACGCCTGCATGGTGATGGTGTTCTCCTCCATCAGGTAGGCGATGCAGGGGTCGGAGTTGATCACGATCTCGTAGGCGAGGCCCATCTGGCCGCGGCTGTACGATTTCTCGGTGCTGAGGAAGTGCTTGCCGTAGGACCAGTGGTGATAACCCAGGGGCATGCCCACGGAGGCGTAGGCATCCATCATCTGTTCGGCAGTGATGATCTCGATCTGGTTGGGGTAGGTGTCGAGTGCATAGCGTTCGGCCAGGCGGCCGATCTCGCGGTCATAGGCTCGGATGAGGTCGAAGGTCCACTCCGATCCCGTGGAGATCGGCTGCCTTTTCTTCTCTTTCGCGGTCATGGCGCAGCCCTCAGGTAACCAGCCGGCGCTGGAAGAGTTCGCGGAACACCGGATAGATGTCGGACGCCGAGACGATCTGCTGCTGGGCAAAGGTATCGGCGAACGCCTCGCACACCTGCTCGTACTCGAACCACAGCGCCTGGTGCTCGCGCGGGGTGATCTCGACGTAGGTGTAGTACTGGACGAACGGCATGATCTGCTTGATGAGGATGTCGCGGCAGATGGGCGAGTCGTCGTTCCAGTTGTCGCCGTCCGAGGCCTGGGCGGCGTAGATGTTCCATTCGTTGATGGGGTAACGCTCGGCCATGATCTCCTGCATCATCTTGAGCGCGCTGGAGACGATGGTGCCGCCGGTTTCGCGGGAGTAGAAGAACTCTTCCTCGTCCACTTCCTTGGCGCTGGTGTGGTGGCGGATGAACACCACTTCGATCTTGTCGTAGTTCCGCTTGAGGAACAGGTACAGGAGGATGAAGAAGCGCTTGGCGATGTCCTTGGTCGCCTGGGTCATGGAGCCGGAGACGTCCATCAGGCAGAACATGACGGCCTTGGAGCTGGGGTTGGGCTGTTTGACCAGCAGGTTGTACTTGAGGTCGAAGGTGTCGAGGAAGGGCACCCGCTCGATGCGGGCGCGCAGCCGGGCGATCTCGGTTTCCAGCTCCTGGATGTCGCCGAAGTTGTCCGGCTCCTCCCGCTTGAGGCGTGCGAGTTCCTCCTTTGCCTCCCGCAGCTTGGCGCGGCTGGAGCCGGAGAGGGCGATGCGCCGTGCATGGGCGGAACGCAGGGTGCGGACGATGTTGATGCGCGAGGGGTTGCCTTCGTTGCTGATGCCGGCGCGCACGGTCTTGAAGGTGTCGGCACCGGTCAGGTGGCGTTTCACCAGGTTGGGCAGCTCGAGGTCCTCGAACATGAAGTCGAGAAACTCTTCCTGGGTGATCTGGAAGACGAATTCGTCCATCCCGTCGCCCTGGTTGCTGGCCTTGCCGCTGCCGCGTCCGCCGCCTCCGCCCTGGGGGCGAGGGATGCGTTCACCGGCGGTGAACTCCTTGTTGCCCGGGTGGACGATGGTCTGCCGGCCGCCACGGCCGTGGTGCAGGACGGGCTCGTCGATGTCGCGGCCGGGGATGCTGATCTGCTCGCCGTGCTCCATGTCGGTGATGGAGCGCCGGCTGACGGCCTCCTCCACGGCCTTCTTGATGTGCTCGCGGTAGCGCCGCAGGAACCGCTGGCGGTTCACGGTGCTCTTGTTCTTGCCGTTCAGGCGTCGGTCGATCACATAGCTCATAGATGCCCCTCCGGGGCAGCGTCAGGCTGCCAACCGCAGGCTGCGGCGGGGAGCCCCGCACGCAGCGTGCAGCTGATGACTTGCGGCTGCTGTTATTGCGACTTGCGTACCCGCAGGTACCACTCGGACAGCAGGCGGACCTGCTTCTCGGTGTAGCCGCGCTCGACCATGCGCTTGACGAAGTCGTTGTGCTTTTGCTGCTCCTCTTTGCTGCCTTTGGCGTTGAAGCTGATGACCGGCAGGAGGTCCTCGGTGTTGGAGAACATCTTCTTCTCGATGACCACCCGCAGCTTCTCGTAGCTGAGCCAGCTGGGGTTCTTGCCGTTGTTGTTGGCCCGGGCGCGCAGCACGAAGTTGACGATCTCGTTGCGGAAATCCTTCGGGTTGCTGATGCCGGCGGGTTTCTCGATCTTCTCCAGTTCCTCGTTGAGGGCCACGCGGTTGAGGATCTCGCCGGTCTCCGGGTCGCGGTATTCCTGGTCCTGGATCCAGAAATCCGCGTACAGCACGTAGCGGTCGAAGATGTTCTGGCCGTACTCGCTGTAGGACTCCAGGTAGGCGGTCTGGATTTCCTTGCCGATGAATTCGATGTAGCGCGGTGCCAGGTACTCCTTGATGTAGCGCAGGTAGCGCTCGCGTACTTCGGCGGGGAACTGCTCCTGCTCGATCTGCTGCTCCAGCACGTAGAGCAGGTGCACCGGGTTGGCAGCGATCTCGTGGGGGTCGAAGTTGAAGACCTTGGACAGGATCTTGAAGGCGAAGCGGGTGGACAGGCCATTCATGCCCTCGTCGACGCCCGCCGAATCACGGTATTCCTGAATCGACTTGGCCTTGGGATCGGTGTCCTTGAGGTTCTCGCCGTCGTAGACGCGCATCTTGGAGTAGATGTTGGAGTTCTCCGGCTCCTTCAGGCGCGAGAGAACGGAGAACTGGGCGAGCATGCGCAGGGTGTCGGGCGCGCAATGGGCCTTGGCCAGCGAACTGTTGATCAGCAGTTTGTCGTAGATGCGGATCTCGTCGGTGACGCGCAGGCAATAGGGCACCTTGACGATGTAGATCCGGTCGATGAAGGCCTCGTTGTTCTTGTTGTTGCGGAAGCTGTGCCACTCGGACTCGTTGGAGTGGGCCAGCAGGATGCCGCTGTACGGGATCGCGCCCAGGCCTTCGGTGCTGTTGTAGTTGCCCTCCTGGGTGGCGGTGAGCAGCGGGTGCAGGACCTTGATGGGTGCCTTGAACATCTCGACGAATTCCATCAGGCCCTGGTTGGCGCGGCACAGGGCGCCGGAGTAGCTGTAAGCGTCCGCGTCGTTCTGCGGGTACTCCTCCAGCTTGCGGATGTCGACCTTGCCGACCAGGGCCGATATGTCCTGGTTGTTCTCGTCACCCGGTTCGGTCTTGGCCACGGCGATCTGGTTGAGGATCGACGGGTAGAGCTTCACCACGCGGAACTGGCTGATGTCGCCGCCGAACTCCTGCAGGCGCTTGGTGGCCCAGGGCGACATGATGCTGGAGAGGTAGCGGCGCGGGATGCCGTAGTCCTCTTCGAGGATCGCGCCATCCTCGGCGGCGTTGAACAGGCCCAGCGGAGACTCGAACACCGGAGAGCCCTTGATGGCGTAGAAGGGCACCTTCTCCATCAGCTGCTTGAGCTTCTCGGCCAGGGACGACTTGCCGCCGCCCACCGGGCCCAGGAGGTAGAGGATCTGCTTCTTCTCTTCCAGGCCCTGCGCGGCATGGCGGAAGTACGCGACGATCTGGTCGATGCACTCTTCCATGCCATGGAAGTCGGCAAAGGCCGGATAGCGGCGGATCACCTTGTTGGAGAAGATCCGCGACAGGCGTGGATCGGAAGAGGTATCCAACAGCTCGGGCTCGCCGATCGCCATGAGCATGCGCTCTGCGGCGGTGGCGTATGCGCTCCTGTCCTGTTTGCAGAGGTCCAGGTACTCCTGCAGGGAATACTCTTCCTGGCGAGTGGCTTCGAAGCGCTGTTGGAAGTGGCTGAAAATGCTCATTGCGTCACCTCGCTGGATACGGGAGCCGGCGGGATCGGTCACGCGGGTGGGCAGTCGTCCGACGAGTCGGCCGAAGAGAATCCCCCAGTACACCAAATGGTCGCTGCCGATGGCCCGGAACCGGTGTGCCGGCTCTCCTTTTTGGATGGCCTGCCCTAAGAGTAGTTCGGAATCGGCGAGGTCAAGGATGACGGAGTGATAACAGCGTGTTGCCGTTCGTCAGGAAGGTGCGCAAGGCTACGGATGGCGCGGGTTTGCGCCATCCGCAGTTTTTTTACTCTTCGCCGCCTTGTGCTACGTGGGTGGGGTAGGTGGCGCGCCACAGCTCGAAGCCACCGTCGAGGCTGTAGACCTCGGAGAAGCCCTGGCCCACCAGGTAGGCGGCGGCCCCCTGGCTGGAGTTGCCGTGGTAGCAGGCGACGATCAGCGGGGCGTCGAGGTCGGCCTGGGCGATGAAGTCGGCCAGGGAGTAGTTGTCCAGATGGCGTGAGCCGGTGATGTGGCCCTGCGCGAAGCTCTGCGGATCACGGATGTCGACCACCACGGCGCCTTGTTCGCGCAGGGCCTGGGCCCGCTCCGGCGGGATTCGCTGGAATTCACTCATGTCGGGACTCCTTGCAGTTACAGCTGGTGCGCTGGCCGTTGTCGATGTTCAGTAGGGTCATGGTGCCGCCCCAGACACAGCCGGTGTCGAGGGCATGCAGGCCGGGCTCGTTGCATTTGCCCTCAAGGGCTGCCCAGTGGCCGAAGATGATCTTCTGCCCACGGGTTTTGCGGGACGGGTGGGCGAACCAGGGGCGATAGCCGGGCGGGGCGGTGTCCGCGCCCTCCTTGCTCTTGAGGTCGAGGGTGCCGTCTGCCTTGCAGAAGCGCATGCGGGTGAAGTAGTTGGTGATCACCCGCAGGCGGGTGATGCCGTGCAGGTCGCTGTCCCAGCAGGCGGGATCGTTGCCGTACATGCCCTCGAGGAACAGCGGCAGGCGCGCGTCATCGAGCAGCGCCTCCTCCACTTCGGCGGCGCGCTTGAGCGCCTTGGCCAGCGTCCACATGGGGGGAATGCCGGCATGCACCATGACGATGTCGCGGGCCTCGTCGTAGTGGACGAGCTTCTGCCGGCGCAGCCAGTCCAGCAGGTCCCCGGCGTCGGGGGCTTCGATGATTTCCCGCAGGGTGTCGGACTTCTTCAGCCGTTCGACATTGTGAGCCACGGCCAGCAGGTGCAGGTCGTGGTTGCCAAGCACGCAGGTGACCGAGTCGCGCATGGCAAACAGGAAGCGCAGTGTCTCCAGGGACTTCGGGCCGCGGTTGACCAGATCGCCCACCAGCCAGAGGCAGTCCCGGGCCGGATCGAAGGCGACCCGGTCGAGCAGGCACTTCAGGGGATCCAGGCAGCCCTGCAGGTCGCCAACGGCATAGGTCGTCATGGCGGGCCTCAGTGCAGTGCGCCGGGTACGGCCAGGCGGAAGGGGGCGATGGGAGCGTCGAAGTGGTGGCCATCCTCGGCCAGCATCTGATAACTGCCCTGCATGGCGCCCACGCGGGTGGTCATGACCGTACCGCTGGTGTAGACGTGCTGCGCGCCCGGCTCGATCAGTGGCTGCTGCCCCACCACGCCGGCTCCGCGCACTTCCTGCACTTGGCCGTCGCCATCGGTGATGACCCAGTGACGGGAGATCAGCCGGGCGGCCACATCGCCGCTGTTGGCGATGGTGATGGTGTAGGAGAAGGCGTAGCGGCTGTCGTCCGGCTGCGACTGCTCAGGCAGGTAGCGGGTGGTGACGCTGACGTCGATCTGGTAGCGGGGTTCGGACACTGGGTGGGCTCTCTCGCGCGATGAAAAAAGTCTAGGAGCTCAGGCGGTGCCTGTCCTGGCGGCAAGCTGGTCGGCCAGACGGACGAACGCGGCCAGGTCCAGTTGCTCGGGGCGCAGGCTGCCATCCACGCCGGTGGCTTCGATGGCTTCAGCGTCCAGCAGGGCCTTCAGGGTGTTGCGCAAGGTCTTGCGGCGCTGGTTGAAGGCTTCGCGAACGATGCGTTCCAGCAGGCGGTGATCCTTGGCCGGATGCGGCAGGGTCTCGTGGGGGACCAGGCGGACGATGGCGGAGTCCACCTTCGGCGGCGGGTTGAAGGCGCCCGGGCCGACGTTGAACAGGTGCTCCACGCGGCAGTGGTACTGGACCATGATCGACAGGCGGCCCCAGTCGCCACCGCCGGGTTCGGCCGCGAGGCGCTCCACCACTTCCTTTTGCAGCATGAAGTGCATGTCACGGATCAGCGGTGCGTTGTCCAGCAAGTGGAAGATCAGCGGGGTGGAAATGTTGTACGGCAGGTTGCCCACGACTCGCAGGGAGCGGGGTTCAGCGCCCAATTGGTTGAAGTCGAACTTCAGGGCATCGCCCTGGTTCAGGCGAAAGTGTGGTTCGGCGCCGAACTTGGCGTTGAGGATCGGAATTAGGTCCAGGTCCAGTTCGATGACGTCCAGTTGCGCGCCACTGCCCAGAAGGCCTTCGGTCAGCGCGCCCTGGCCGGGGCCGATCTCCAGCAGGTGCTCGCCAGGCTTGGCGTGGATCGCACGCAGGATGCGGTGGATGACGCCGGCGTCGTGCAGGAAGTTCTGGCCAAAGCGTTTGCGGGCGCGGTGTTGGTATTCGGACATAGAGAGGCGGCTCCAGGCTTCAAGCTGCAAGCATCAAGCAAGAGCACAAAGCGAAAAAACGAGGTCGCGTAGTTTAAGGCAAAAGCGGCGCTGAGGTGCTGCTCGTCGCTGCCCGGTCGCAATCCGGGCAGCGGTCGGTCGGCATCAAGCGGTGCGTTGGCGGCTGGTGGCCATCTGGTAGGCGGTCTCCAGCGCCACCTGCAGGCTGCCACCGTCGACACGGCCGGTGCCGGCAAGGTCCAGGGCGGTGCCATGGTCCACCGAGGTGCGGATGATCGGCAGGCCCAGGGTGACATTCACTGCGGCACCGAAGCCCTTGTACTTGAGCACGGGCAAGCCTTGGTCGTGGTACATGGCCAGGACAGCGTCGCAGTGCTCCAGGTGTTTGGGGGTGAACAGGGTGTCGGCCGGCAGCGGGCCGATCAGGTCCATGCCCTCGGCGCGCAGGCGCTGCAGGCAGGGCTCGATCACCTCGATCTCTTCCCGTCCCAGGTGACCGCCTTCCCCGGCGTGGGGGTTGAGGCCGCAGACGAGGATGCGCGGCTGGCTCAGGCCGAACTTGTCCACCAGGTCGGCGTAGAGGATGCGCGTGACCCGTTCCAGGCGCTCCGTCGTGATGGCGGCGGCGACATCCTTCAGCGGCAGGTGGGTGGTGACCAGGGCGACGCGCAGGCCCCTGGTCGCGAGCATCATCACCACCTGCTGGGTGCGGGTGAGGTCGGCGAGGAATTCGGTGTGGCCGGAGAAGGCAATGCCGGCGTCGTTGATCACGCCCTTGTGCACCGGGGCGGTGATCATGCCGTCGAACAATCCATCCAGGCAGCCCTGGCCGGCGCGGGTGAGCGTCTGCAGGATATAGGCTGCGTTGGCGGTGTCGAGCTGGCCGGCCGTGGCTTCTGCCCCCAAGGGCGTATCCCAGACGTAGAGCGATCCAGCGGCAGCGGGGGCGGCGGGTAATCGCTCTGCTGTGAAGTCGATGAGGTTGATATCGACGCCCAAGGTGCGGGCGCGCTGCTCAAGCAGTTGCCGGCTGGCGATGGCAATCAGTGGATGGGGTTGGGCTTCGCGAGAAAGGAGCAGGCACAGGTCGGGACCGATACCGGCAGGCTCACCGGGGGTGAGGGCAAAACGCAGGGGGGGCATCAAGAGGGCTCCGGCGGGGAACTCGGGCGCTCATTCTAGCGCTGGCGAGTCCCCGCCGGTGAAGCGGGTCAGAGCTTGGTTTCGACGTAGGCTTCGTCGCGGATCTGACGCAGCCAGGCTTGCAGCTCTTCGTCGTACTTGCGGTTGCGCAGGACGTTGATGGCCTGCTGCTCGCGCATCTGGTCGCTGCTGTCGGTGGCGCGGCGGCCAAGTACTTCGAGCACGTGCCAGCCGTAGGGGCTCTTGAACGGGCGGGAAAGCTTGCCGGCGGGGGTGTTTTCCATCACTTCGCGGAACTCGGGCACCAAGGCGTTGGGGTCGATCCAGTTGAGGTCGCCGCCGTTGAGGGCCGAACCCGGGTCTTCGGAGAAGTTCTTCGCCAGCTCGGCAAAGTCTTCTCCGGACTGGATGCGCTCGTAGAGGCGCTCGGCCAGGCGCTTGGTGTCGGCTTCGCTGCGGATCTCGCTGGGCTTGAGCAGGATGTGACGTACATGCACTTCATCGCGAACCTGGCTGCTGCCGCCACGTTTGTCCAACAGCTTGAGGATCATGAAACCGCTCGGAGTGCGTACCGGCTCGGTGACCTCGCCTGGTGACAGGGCGCTGATCATGGCATCGAAGGGTGGGGGTAGCTGGGCAGCCTTGCGCCAGCCGATCTCGCCGCCTTCCAGGGCGGTTTCACCGGCAGAGCGGGATATCGCCAACTGGGCAAAGTCGGCACCCTGGCGCAGTTGCTGGTAGAGGTCGCGGGCCTGGCGCTCGGCCGCCTGGATGGTATCCGGGGACGAACCGTCCGGAACCGGGATCAGGATGTTGGCCAGGTGGAACTCTTCAGACAGCTGCAGCTTGCCCAGGTCGGAGGCCAGGAAGTTCTGCACTTCCTGGTCGGTGACCTGGATGCGCTCGGCCACGCGGCGTTGGCGCACACGGCTGATGACCATCTCGCGACGGACCTGGTCGCGGGCGTCCTGGTAGGACAGGCCATCACGGGCCAGTGCCGAACGGAACTGATCCACGCTCATGCCATTGCGCTGGGCGATGGATTCGATGGCCTGGTTCAGTTCCTCATCGGTGATGCGGATGCCGGAGCGGTCGCCGATCTGCAGCTGGACGTTCTCGATGATCAGGCGCTCGAGTACCTGTTGCTGCAGGACGTGCTCCGGGGGGAGCGCGGCACCGCGCTTGGAAATGGTCTGCTGGACCTCGTGGACGCGCTGGTCCAGCTGGCTCTGCATGACCACGTCGTTGTCGACGATCGCCACTACGCGGTCGAGGGTCTGAACCTCGGCCTGCGCACCGGTCCCGAGGAGCAGGGCGCCCAGCATCAGCGGGCGCAGACAATCAGAAAGCTTGGTCTTCACGTTCACGGTAAC
The DNA here is from genome assembly GCF_011397855.1 of Metapseudomonas otitidis. NCBI lineage: Bacteria > Pseudomonadati > Pseudomonadota > Gammaproteobacteria > Pseudomonadales > Pseudomonadaceae > Metapseudomonas > Metapseudomonas otitidis. Next base: position 648,449 of record NZ_AP022642.1, read on the forward strand.
CTTGGATGCCGGTGTCGAGGAAACTTTCAACCTTGTTGCCCATGATCCCGCCGAGGCCCTTCAGGACGATCTGCAGGAAGATGCCACGGTCGGCTTTTTCGTTCAGGTCGGGCGACAGGGTGGTTTCGTCGTAGCTGACCCAGTAGCGGTTGATCAGGCGCAACTTCCAGCAGCAGCTGTCGTACTCGAAGCCACCGAAGGCTTCCAGCGTGCGGTTGCGGTTGTAGTCGTACTGCCAGCGTGCGATGGCGGCCCACTGCGGCACGATGGGCCAGATGACCGAGGCATCGTGCTGCTGGATCTTGTAGTAGTCCTTGATCACGTTGCCGGTGACCGGGTCCTCGTAGTCGCCACCTTCCTGCCAGCGGCCGGTGGTCTGGTTGTAGACCACGGCATCGTTGCGGTAGCGGTAACCGAAGTTGACCACCTTGTTGACTTCGTCTTCCGGCTGGTAGTGGAACATCAGGTTGCCGGAGCGGGTCTGGCCAGCGTCAGGATCCCAGTTGTACTCGGAGCTCAGGCGCCAGTCGCGGTTGAAGCGATACAGGTATTCCATCGCGTAGGGCGAGCTGCTGGCCTGGGCAGAGTTACGCAGGCGGTAGTCGATACCGGGCAGTTGGACCTTGCGATCTTCGAAGTAGAAGGCCTGGCCGATGCTGAAGCGCTGGCGTTCGAAGCCATTCGGCTGAATCCAGCGGTTGGTCAGGCCCAGGGAGACCTGGTTGGCATCACCGATGCGGTCACGCCCGGTGAAGCGGTTCTCGCGGAACAGCGAGGCGTAGTTGAAGCTGCTCTCGCCGGCGTCGAAGATCGGGATGTTGTTCTGCTTCTCTTCAGGCACATAGAGGTAGAACAGGCGCGGTTCCAGGGTCTGGCGGTAGTTGCTGCCGAACAGGGTGGTGTTGCGGTCGAAGTACAGGCCGCTGTCCACGCTGAAGATCGGTATGGTGCGGTCCTGGCTGCTCTTGAAGGTCTGCCCGGCGAGCAGTGTCGACTTGCCTTGGCTGTCCAAGTCGATGTCGTACTGGGTGTAGAGATATTTCACCGAGGGCTTCAGGAAGCCGTAGCTCCAGTCCAGTGGCAGGCTGACGCCTGGCTCGACATGGATGCGGTTGCCGTCGGCGCGGGCCAGGCCCTGGATACGCGTGTCGTTCCACGGAGTGGCCTGGCCGTTCTCGTCGATGAAGTTGCCGTTGCGCAAGCTGCGCTCGAAGCGCACGAGCTCTGTGGAATAGCCGAATTTCAGGCCGCCTGCATCCACCGGCAGCGTGCCGTCTAAGGATATTTGGGGCAGGCGATTGTATGGGGTGATGTCGGTGACGGTCGCCATCTCAAAAGCATGGGCGTTCAAGCGCGCGGTGTAGCTGTCGCCGCGCCAGGTCAGGGTGCCGCGCTGGTTGACGTAGGTGTTGCGCTGCACGTCAAGGTCGGTGGGCAGATCCTGGAAGTAGTAGGGGTCGCTGATGTCGGTGTAGTCCACCTCGGCCAGCAGGCGGGAGTTCAGGCCGCCGGTGTGTTGCCAGCTGTACAGCCAGCGCTTGTCCTTGTACTCCGACTGCAGCTTGCGGTCGTCGTTCTCGTCGTTCAGGTAGGCGCCACTGACCTGGCCTTCGCTGCTCTGGGTGAGGTAGCGGAATTCGCCGCCCATCATCAGACCGCGTTTGGCCATGTAACGCGGGTAGAGCGTCGCGTCGTAGTTGGGAGCGAGGTTGAAGTAGTAGGGCGTCAGCAGGGTGAAGCCGGTGTCGCTGCCACTGCCGATGCTCGGCGGGAGGAAACCGGACTGGCGACGGTTGTCGATCGGGAAGTAGATGTAGGGGGTGTAGAACACCGGTACATCCTTGACCCGCAGGGTGACGTTGGTCGCGGTACCGAAACCGGTGGCCGGGTTCAGCTTGATGTTGTTGCCCTTCAGGTTCCAGGCATTGTCACCCGGCTCGCAGCGGGTGTAGGTGCCGTCCTTCAGGCGGATGATGGCGTCGTCCTGGCGCTTGGCGTAGAGAGCGCTGCCGCGTACGTGTGACTTGTGCAGGACATACTCGGCGTTGTCGATCTTCGCCTCGCCGTTGTCCAGTTGCAGCTCGGCTCGGTCGCCTACTACCAAGGCACCGTTGTCACGCAGGCGGACGTTGCCCACCAGCTCGCCGCGGTTCTCGGCCTGGCGCAGGTTGGCCTCGTCGGCCTCGACCTGCATGCTGCCCTGGCGCATCACCACGTCACCGGCGAGGGTGGCCACCTGCTGCTCCTGCTCGTAGCGCGAAGCCTTGGCAGAAATGTAGGTGGGCGCATCCGCCTTGGGCGTCTTGTCGTTCATGCCTGGACGGGTCGGCTCGATGTAGGCGCCTGCGCAGTACGGGCCGGTCTCGGCCAGCTGTGCGGCGGTTAGCTTTTCACGCGGGACCCAGTCGAGGTGGCTGTAGTCGGCACTGCGGGAAGCCAGGGCGCGACCACCGGATTCGGTGACCAGCGTCGGCTTGGCTTCTTCGCCGCTGGCTACCTGGCCGTTGCTGCCTGCCTGTGCACTGGCGACACCCACGGTGGAGCTGACGGCGCTCTCGCTGTGGATCGGCCGGGGCGGGAGGTTCGACGCGGAAGCCTTGGGGGTGCAGGCCCAGCCGCCCGTGGTGGACGCCTGGCAGTCAAACTGGTCAGCGGCGACAACGAATGGAGTGGCTACAGGTTGCAGGGCCAGCAGACCGCCGGTGACCAGCAAGGGAAATTTTTTACGAAACGCGGGAGATTTTACTGCCATCTTGTTAGTCCGGGCTTCCTGCGCGCCATCGGCCCGCGGGGGCCGCACGCCTCTCGATGGGCTGAAAAAGATGCTGGATAATAAAGCATGACCCGCGCAACGGCTAGCGCCGTCGGAGACCTCTCGATGCCCCACCAAGATGTACGGCTTCAACAACTTAGCGTTTGGCTGGAGCAGCAGCTCCCCGTTCTTTTCCAGCGTGAGGGCTGGGGCGAAGTGCCCGCGGCGAGCCTGACTCCGGCCAGCAGCGACGCCAGCTTCCGTCGTTATTTCCGCTGGCAGGGCGAGGCCCGCACGCTGATCGTGATGGATGCCCCGCCGCCCCAGGAAGACTGCCGCCCCTTCGTCAAGGTCGCCGGCATGCTGGCCGAGGCAGGCCTGCATGTGCCGCGCATCCTCGCGGCCGACCTGGAGCAGGGCTTCCTGCTGCTGGACGACCTGGGGCGCCAGACCTACCTGGACGTGATCGACGCCGACAACGCCGATGCCCTGTTCGAGGATGCCCTCCAGGCCCTGATCGCCCTGCAGCGTCGCAGCCTCGACGTGCCGATGCCCTGTTACGACGACGCCCTCCTGCGTCGCGAACTGCAGCTGTTCCCCGACTGGTACCTGCAGCGCCACCTCGAAGTGACCCTGGACGCCACCCAGCAGGCGCTCTGGTCGAAGACCTGCGACCTGCTGGTCGACAGCGCCCTGGCGCAGCCCCGTGTGCTGGTGCACCGCGACTACATGCCGCGCAACCTCATGCTCAGCACGCCCAACCCCGGCGTGCTGGATTTCCAGGATGCGGTCTACGGCCCGGTCACCTACGACGTCACCAGCCTGTTCAAGGATGCCTTCCTCAGTTGGCCCGAAGCGCGGGTGCGTGGTTGGCTGGAGCGCTACTGGAACCTCGCCCGTGAGGCCGGCATCCCGGTGCAGCCGCAGCTCGATGACTTCCTCCGCGCCAGCGACCTGATGGGCGTGCAGCGCCACCTCAAGGTCATCGGCATCTTCGCCCGCATCTGCCACCGCGACGGCAAGCCCCGCTACCTGGGCGATGTCCCGCGCTTCTTCTCCTATATAGAAGCCGTGCTGGCGCGCCGGCCCGAGCTCGCGCCCCTGGCCGAGCTGCTGGCCAGCCTGCCCCGTCATGCGGCGGTGCCCGCATGAAGGCGATGATCCTCGCCGCCGGCAAGGGCGAGCGCATGCGGCCGCTCACCCTGCACACGCCCAAACCCCTGGTCCGTGCGGCCGGTGTTCCGCTGATCGAGTACCACCTCAAGGCGCTGGCTGCAGCCGGGTTCGTCGATGTGGTGATCAACCACGCCTGGCTCGGCCAGCAGATCGAAGACCACCTTGGCAACGGCGCGCGGTTCGGCCTGCGCATCCGCTACTCCCCCGAGGGCGAGCCGCTGGAGACTGGCGGCGGCATCCATCGGGCGCTGCCGCTCCTGGGCGACGAGCCCTTCCTCGTGGTCAACGGCGACATCTGGACCGACTACGACTTCGCCCGTCTGCGTGCACCGCTCGATGGCCTGGCCCACCTGGTCCTGGTGGACAATCCGGCTCATCACCCGGGTGGCGATTTCCAGCTCCACCACGGTTGCGTCAGCGATAGCGTGCCCGGTGAGCCGGGGCTGACCTACAGCGGCATCGCCGTGCTCGACCCGCGCCTGTTCGAAGGTTGCCAGCCCGGGGCCTTCAAGCTCGCGCCGTTGTTGCGCGACGCAATGGGGCACGCTCAGGTGAGCGGTGAGCACCACCCGGGTCACTGGGTGGATGTCGGCACCCTGGAGCGGCTGGCCGAGGTCGAGCGCCTGGTCGAGGCGGGGCGCTGAGATGTTCTGGCCCATGACCCTGCTGGGCGCCGTCGCCGGCATGCTCATCGCCAGCATCCCCGGTGCCTTGCTCGGCGGCCTGCTGGGCCAGGTGGCGGACCGGCGCTTCAAGCTCAACTCCTGGTCACGCCTGGTCCAGTGGGTGCGCCGCCGTGACGAGCATGAGCTGCTGTTCCGCCTCCTCGGTCGTCTGGCCAAGAGTGGGGGGAGGGTGCTCGAGGTGCATATCCAGCAAGCCCGTGCCGAGATGCGTCGCCTCGGTTTGGACGACGCGGCCCAGCGCCGTGCCATCGAAGCCTTCACCCGGGGCAAGAACGGCGAGGGTGACCTGCGCCGGCCCCTGCGCCGCTTGCGCCACCAGCGTGCGGCAGGCGAAGCGCTGCTGCGTGCGTGCTGGCAGATGGCGGCGGCCGATGGGCGCATCGCTCGCCAGGAGCGGGAGCTGATCCTGCAATGGGGGCAATGGCTGGACTGGCCGGCGAACGAAGTGGAAGCGCTCAGCGTCGGCTTCGACAAGCCCAGTGGGGCACCCGTGCAGCGGGGCGGGGCCTATCAGGAGGCGCTGGCCCTACTGGGCGTGGGCGCCGACAGCGAGCCTGCGGTCATCAAGCGTGCCTACCGGCGCCTGATCAGCCAGCACCACCCCGACAAGCTCGCCGGCGCGGGTGCCACCCCGCAGCGGGTGCGCGAGGCCACCGAGCGGACCCGCGAGCTGCACAGCGCCTACAACCTCATCCGCGAGCGCCACGGCTTCCGCTGATCAGATGCTCGGCGTCGCCGGCGCTGCCGGTGGCGTGGGGGCCGTGGCGCCGCTGCTTGCCGGGCGCTTTGGCGCAGCGCCTTTCAGGTGGCTGTCCAGCCAACCGCGCACGCGCCGCACCAGTTGCTCCTGCTTGGCATCCTGGCTGGCGGACCAGTCCGCCAGCGGCACCTGCACGTAGTCCAGGTGCTTGACCCGCTTGCTCGCCTGCAAGCGCTTCAGCGCCGATGCGGCAGCGGTGGGCGCCTGCTGGTAATAGAGGTCGCCCACGGCCTGGGGCAGGCGCGGGGCCAGCTCCTCCAGCGGCGGCTCGTAGCCGGCGGGCACTTCGGCCGCCACCATCACCAGGTTCTCGACGCCGCTTGACGGCGTATCGGTCAGAAAGCGTGCCGCCCACCAGGCGCCACTGCCGTGTCCCAGTAGGACGATGGTGGTGGCCTGTTGTTGGCGGGCAAAGCCGATGGCCGCCTGGATGCGGGCGGAGATGCGCTCGGTCTGGGTCTTGCGTCGCTCCTCGGCTCTTGGCTGTGGTGGCGCCGGATCGGTGCTGGGCTCCGCCGTGCTGGCCTGTTCTGGCGGGGGCGGTGGATTGGCCGGGTCGGCACTTTCGGACTTCGGCGGCTCCGCAGGCGTCCCGCCTTCGCTGGCCGCTGGCGGCGGGGTATCCGCCGGCCGCGGTGGCGGCTCATCGCCGGCCGGGTCGGGCAGGGTGAGGCTCAGGGTGTGCCAGCCCACGTCCGGCAGCTTGGTGCGCAGGGGGGCAATCGCCCGGGGCCAGTCCGCAGTTTCGCCATCGCCGGGAATCAGGATCACCACCCCATTGGGCGTGCCGACGTTGGCCGGTTGCCACAGGGCGAGGAACGGCTCGCTGCCCGCTGTCAGTTGCTGCTGTTCAGCCTGGGGCAGGCGTTGCTCCAGGGCCTTGGCATCCTCCTGGCTGCGCTCGTCGAGTGGCGCGCGCTCCACCGGCTTTTCGGCCGGCTGCCCGGTGCCATCGGCCGGAGCTGCATCGCCTTTCTCGGCGGGTGGGTCTTCAGCCTGGGCGGCGGTGCAGAGCAGGGCCAGGGCGAGGGTCGCAAGGGTGAGCGTGCGGCGGGGCATGGCGGGCGTCCGGGTGGGGCAACAGGCGGAAGCCTATAGGCTGGCTGTTTTTTTGTCAGGCCTGCCTTCGCCTCCAGGGGCGGCGCTGGAGTAAGGTATGTCCGCCCCGATCCCGGGTCGTCGTGGTGTCCCGTCGCATGATTCGCTCGTTGTGCCTGTCCATCCTGTTCGCCTGCTTGCTGCCGGGGCTGTCCCTGGCGCAGCCGTCGCCGAGCTTGTCCCTCGATGACGGCCAGCGCGCCTGGCTCGAAAACCACAATGAGTTGCGCGCCGGCATCGTGCTGCAAGCCCCCTATGCGCAGCTGGACCGCCGCCTGCAGCAGCTGTCCGGCCTCAATGTCGAGTTGATGGAGCGCCTGGCCGCCGAACTCGGCGTGCACCTGGTCTGGCGCAGCTTCAATGAAATGGGCGAACTGGAGCACGCCCTGCGCAACGGGCAGGTGGACATCGCCCCCGGCCTGATCCAGACCCCCGCCGGCCTGCGCCTGTGGCTGTTCTCCGACCCTTACATGCGGGTGCCGCAGCTGATGGTGGGCGAGCGCGCCACCACCACCGGCGCGGTGGACATCGAACAGCTCGGCGCGAACGAGCCGGTGGCGCTGCGCTCACCGAGCCCGGTGGCCGACTACCTGCGGGCCACCTATTCCGGCCTGGCGTTGCAGGCGGTGACCAGCGAGCGCCAGGCGTTGCGCGCGGTGCTGGAGCAGCAGGTGCGCTACGCCGTGATCGACGAGGCGCAACTCAGCCGCCTGTCCCGCGAGCAGGAGTTCACCGGCCTGGCCGTGGTGGCGGACATCGGCTTCCCGCAGTTGCTGCGGGTCGCTACCCGGCGCGACTGGCCGGAGCTGTCGACCCTGGTGGATGTCGCCCTGCGGGCGATCCCGCCGAAGGACCTGGACCAGTTGCACGAGCGCTGGCTGCAGGCGCGCTACCCCCGCGCCAGCGAGTCCCCGGGTTTCTGGCAGAACCTCTGCCTGCTGTTCGGCCTGTTGCTCGCCAGTGCGGGCGCCATCATCTATTGGTTGCGGCGGCAGCAGCGTGCGCTGGAGAAGCGCCTGCTGGAGGCTCGCCATGCGATCCAGTTGCGGGAGGCGGCGGAGGAAGCCCTGCGGCTGACCCAGTTCTCTATCGACCACAGCACCGTGGGCATCCTCTGGGTCAACTGGGACAGCCATGTGCGCTACGCCAACCGGGCAGTGGAGCAGATGCTCGGTTATGCGCCGGGCGCCCTGGTGGACCGCCCCCTGTCGGCCCTGCAGCCGGATCTCACGATGGATCGCTGGCTCAACCTCTGGCGCCGTGCGCGCAACAGCAATGAGAGCGCGCAGAACATCGAGACCCTGTGCCAGCGCGAGGATGGGCGCCTGGTGCCGATGGACGTGTCGCTGAGCTTCCTGCGCTTCGGCACCTCCGAATACCTGGTGGTGTTCCTCACCGACATCACCGAACGCCGCCGTGCCCACGAGGCGCTGGAGGAGAGCGAGGCGCGGCTCAAGGGCATCGCCTCCAACGTGCCCGGACTGGTGTTCCGCCTGGAGCGGCCCAGTGGCAGCGCCCATGCGGCGTTTGCCTTCATCGGCGCCGGCAGCGAGGCGTTGGTGGGCTACAGCGCCGAGGAGTTGCTGAACACCGGACGCGGCATTCGCGGGCTGGTCCACCCGGATGACGAGGCCGGCTACTGGGCCAGCCAGATGGCCGCCCTGGCAGAGGACCGCGACTGGCACTGGCAGGGCCGCATCCTCACCCGCGACGGCGAGCAGCGCTGGGCCGACATCAAGGCCAGCGCGCGGATCTTCGAGGATGGCCGCGCGGTGTGGGACGGCGTGGTCTGGGACATCACTGCCAACAAGCGCATCGAGCTGGAGCTGGCCGCTTCGCGGGCGCAATTGCGCGACCTGTCGGCGCACCTGGAGAGCGTGCGGGAGGAAGAGAAGGCCCGTATCGCCCGCGAGGTGCATGACGAGCTCGGCCAGGTGCTCACCGTGCTCAAGCTGGAAACCTCCATGTGCGAGCTGGCCTACGGGGGCAGCGATGCCGGCCTGGGCGAGCGCCTGAACAGCATGAAGCGCCTGATCGCCCAGCTCTTCCAGCTGGTGCGCGACGTGGCCACGGCGCTGCGCCCGCCGATCCTCGACGCTGGCATCGGCTCGGCCATCGAGTGGCAGGCCCGGCGCTTCGAGGCGCGCAGCGGCATCCCCTGCCTGGTGACGGTGCCCGAGGCGCCGCCGGCGCTGTCCGATGCCAAGGCCATCGGGCTGTTCCGCATCCTGCAGGAAGCGCTGACCAACGTGCTGCGCCACGCCCGCGCGCAGAGTGTCGAGCTGGAGCTGGCCCCGGAAGGCGGTTGGCTGCGGCTTTCCATCAGCGACGACGGCATCGGCTTCGACCCCGATGCCTGCCGTCCGGGGGCATCGTTCGGCCTGGTGGGCATGCGCGAGCGCGTGCTGATGCTGGGCGGCAGCCTGTCCATCCACAGCCAGCCGGGCGAAGGCAGCACCCTGGAGGTGCGCATTCCCCTGGAGAAGGAGACGACCGCGTGATCCGAGTACTGGTGGCCGAAGACCACACCATCGTCCGCGAGGGCATCAAGCAGCTCATCGGCCTGGCCAAGGACCTCTGCGTGGCCGGCGAGGCGAGCAATGGCGAGCAACTGCTCGAAACCCTACGGCACACGCCCTGCGAGGTGGTGCTGCTGGACATCTCCATGCCCGGGGTCAACGGCCTGGAGGCGATCCCGCGCATCCGCGCGCTGAGCAACCCGCCGGCGGTGCTGGTGCTGTCCATGCACGACGAGGCGCAGATGGCCGCGCGGGCGCTGAAGATCGGCGCCGCCGGCTATGCCACCAAGGACAGCGACCCGGCGCTGCTGCTCACGGCGATCCGCAAGGTGGCGTCCGGCGGGCGCTACATCGACCCGGACCTGGCCGACCGCATGGTGTTCGAAGTCGGCCTGACCGATTCGCGACCGCCCCATGCGCTGCTCTCGGAGCGGGAGTTCTCGGTATTCGAGCGCCTGGTGCGGGGCGAAGGGGTGAACGAGATCGCCCAGCACCTGGCTGTCAGCAGCAAGACGGTGAGCACCCACAAGGCCCGCCTGATGCAGAAGATGGCGGTGCATTCGGTGGCGGACCTGGTGAAGTACGCGGTGGAACACAAGCTGCTCTGAAGCGGCTTTTGCCTGGAAGGGAGGGGGCCGGTTCCGACCGGTGAATGCCCGATCTAATCGCTCGGGATTGTAGGGCGATCCCTACAAGCGATCCTCCGCGCCCCTTATAGCAAAGTCTCATAGCGCCCGATTTGCGTGGCCTGCCGGCTTCTCTAGTCTCTCGGCACGGCATAAACAAAAATCAAAAAGGTGCGGTGATGGCCTCGATTCCGGCGAACGATGTACTGGTCAGCTTCCGTGGCGTGCAGAAGAGCTACGACGGCGAATCCCTCATCGTCAAAGACCTCAACCTGGACATTCGCAAAGGCGAATTCCTGACCCTGCTGGGCCCCTCCGGCTCCGGCAAGACCACCAGCCTGATGATGCTCGCCGGGTTCGAGACCCCGACCAATGGCGAGATCCTCCTGGCCGGGCGCTCCATCAACAACGTGCCGCCGCACAAGCGCGACATCGGCATGGTGTTCCAGAACTACGCCCTGTTCCCGCACATGACGGTGGCCGAGAACCTGGCCTTCCCGCTCACCGTGCGCGGCATGAACAAGACCGATATCAGCGAGCGCGTGAAGCGTGCGCTGTCCATGGTCCAGCTCGACAGCTTCCGCAACCGCTACCCGGCCCAGCTCTCCGGCGGCCAGCAGCAGCGCGTGGCCCTGGCCCGTGCGCTGGTGTTCGAGCCGCAGCTGGTGCTGATGGACGAACCGCTGGGTGCGCTCGACAAGCAGCTGCGCGAGCACATGCAGATGGAGATCAAGCACATCCACCAGCGCCTGGGGGTGACCGTGGTGTACGTGACCCACGACCAGGGCGAAGCGCTGACCATGTCCGACCGCGTGGCCGTGTTCCACCAGGGCGAGATCCAGCAGATCGCACCGCCGCGCGAGCTGTACGAATTCCCCTGCAACACCTTCGTGGCCAACTTCATCGGCGAGAACAACCGCATCAACGGCCAGCTGCTCAGCCGTGACGGCGACCAGTGTGTGGTGGTGCTGCCGCGCGGCGAGAAAGTCCAGGCCCTGGCGGTCAAGGTCGGCCAGCCCGGCGAGCCGGTGACCCTGTCGGTGCGCCCCGAGCGCGTGCGCCTGAACAGTGCCAGCGAATCCTGCGCCAACCGCTTCTCCGGCCGTGTGGAAGAGTTCATCTACCTGGGCGACCACGTGCGCATTCGCCTGGAGGTCTGCGGTCATTCCGATTTCTTCGTCAAGCAGCCCATTGCCGAGCTGGACCCGTCCCTGTCCGTCGGCGACGTGGTGCCGCTTGGCTGGCATGTGGAGCATGTCCGCGCGCTGGACCCGGTGGCGGTGGACGACTGACGCCCGCCCGAGGCTTAACCCCAACCCTGCACTTGCACTATGGAGAGAACAACAATGTCCAAATCCTTGAAGCTCACTGCCCTTGCGTTGGGGCTGGCATGCGCCGCACAGGCCATGGCAGCCGACCTGACCGTCGTATCCTTCGGCGGCGCTAACAAGAATGCCCAGGTGAAGGCGTTCTACGAACCCTTCCAGGCCACCACCAGCAACACGATCATCGCCGGCGAGTACAACGGCGAGATGGCCAAGGTGAAGGCCATGGTCGACACCGGCAGCGTGTCCTGGAACCTGGTGGAAGTGGAGTCCCCCGAGCTGGCCCGCGGCTGCGACGAGGGGCTGTTCGAGGAGCTGGACCCGGCTCAGTTCGGCAAGGCGGAAGACTTCGTCCCGGGGGCCATCCAGCCCTGCGGCGTCGGCTTCTTCGTCTGGTCCACCGTGCTGGCGTACAACGCCGACAAGCTGAAGACCGCCCCCACCGGCTGGGCCGATTTCTGGGACACCAGCAAGTTCCCGGGCAAGCGCGGCCTGCGCAAGGGGGCCAAGTACACCCTGGAGTTCGCCCTGATGGCCGACGGCGTCGCGCCCAAGGACGTCTACACCGTGCTGGCCACCAAGGAAGGCCAGGACCGCGCCTTCAAGAAGCTGGACCAGATCAAGCCCAGCATCCAGTGGTGGGAAGCCGGCGCCCAGCCGCCGCAGTTCCTCGCCTCCGGTGACGTGGTCATGAGCTCCGCCTACAACGGCCGCATCGCTGCCGTGCAGAAGGAAAGCAACCTGAAGATCGTCTGGGCCGGTGGTATCTACGACTTCGACGCCTGGGCCATCCCGAAGGGGGCCAAGGACAAGGACGCTGCGCTGAAATTCATCGCCTTCTCGGTCAAGCCCGAGCAGCAGAAGATCTACTCCGAGAACATCGCCTACGGCCCGGCCAACACCCAGGCGGTGCCGCTGCTGGACAAGGCGCTGCTCAAGGACATGCCGACCACTCCGGAGAACATCAAGGACCAGGTCGCCATGAGCGTCACCTTCTGGGCTGACTACGGCGAGCAGCTGGAGCAGCGCTTCAACTCCTGGGCCGCCAAGTAACCGGCCACCCAGCACATCCCCTCCTCCTCGCGGGGGAGGGGAGTACCCAGAGATCCACCGGAGTTCGCCATGGCCACTGTCGTCACCGGCCCGACCCTGAAGCAGCGCCTTGCGCGTGCCGAACGGGTCAACCGCCTGAAGTCCCAGGCGCTGATCCTGCCCTTGCTGCTGTTCCTTCTGCTGACCTTCCTGGTGCCCATCGGCGCGCTGCTCTACAAGAGCGTGAGCAACCCCGAGGTGGTGTCTGCCCTGCCGCGTACCGTGGACGCCATCGGCACCTGGGACGGCAAGGCCCTGCCCGCCGAGCCGGTCTACAAGGCCCTGGCCCTTGACCTGGCCGATGCGCGCAAGAACCAGACCATCGGTGACCTGTCCAAGCGCCTGAACATGGAGCTGGCCGGCTACCGCAGCCTGATGGCCAAGACCGCGCGTGCGCTGCCGTTCAAGAGCGAACCAGGCTCCTACAAGGACGCCATGGAAGGGCTCGACGAGCGCTGGGGCGACCCGGCCTACTGGCAGGCCATTCGCCGCAACGCCTCGAACCTGACCCCCTATTACCTGCTGGCGGCCGTCGACCATCGCATCGACGACCTCGGCGAGGTGGCCCCGGCCACGCCGGACCAGGCCATCTACCTGGATATCTTCGCCCGCACCTTCTGGATGGGCGCTGTGATCACCCTGATCTGCCTGGCGCTGGCATACCCGCTGGCCTACCTGCTGGCGACGCTGCCGACGCGCAAGAGCAACCTGCTGATGATCCTGGTGCTGCTGCCGTTCTGGACCTCGATCCTGGTGCGCGTGGCGGCGTGGATCGTGCTGCTGCAATCCGGCGGCCTGATCAACGGCGCGCTGCTCAAGCTGGGCCTGATCGACCAGCCGCTGCAGCTGGTGTTCAACCGCACCGGCGTGTACGTGGCGATGGTGCACATCATGCTGCCGTTCATGATCCTGCCGATCTACAGCGTGATGAAGGGCATCTCCCCCAGCTACATGCGGGCGGCGATCTCCCTGGGCTGCCACCCGTTCGCCAGCTTCTGGCGGGTGTACTTCCCGCAGACCGTGGCCGGCGTGGGCGCGGGCTGCCTGCTGGTGTTCATCCTGTCCATCGGCTACTACATCACCCCCGCGCTGCTGGGCAGCCCGAACGACCAGATGGTGAGCTACTTCGTGGCCTTCTTCACCAACACCACCATCAACTGGGGCATGGCCACCGCCCTGGGCGGGATGCTGCTGCTGGCCACCATGGTGCTCTACGTCGTCTACAGCTGGCTGGTGGGCGCCGGCCGCCTGCGCCTGGGTTGAGGAGATAAGAAATGCTGAGTCCCTACATGTCCCCGGTCGAGCGCCTGTGGTTCTACACCCTGCGCATCCTCTGCGGCCTGGTGCTGCTGTTCCTGATCCTGCCGGTGCTGGTGATCGTGCCGTTGTCGTTCAACTCCGGCACCTTCCTGGTGTACCCGCTGCAGGGGTTCTCCCTGCGCTGGTACGCCGACTTCTTCAGCTCGGCCGAGTGGATGCGCTCGCTGACCAACAGCATGATCGTGGCGCCCGCCGCGACCCTGCTGGCGATGGTCTTCGGCACCCTGGCGTCCATCGGCCTGACCCGGGGCGAGTTCCGCGGCAAGGCGCTGGTGATGAGTCTGCTGATCTCGCCGATGGTGGTGCCGGTGGTGATCGTCGGTGTCGCCAGCTACCTGTTCTTCGCGCCGATGGGCCTGGGCAACAGCTACCTGTCGCTGATCATGGTGCACGCCGTGCTGGGCGTGCCCTTCGTGATCATCACCGTGTCGGCCACCCTGCAGGGCTTCAACCACAACCTGGTGCGTGCCGCCGCCAGCCTGGGGGCGCCGCCGCTGACCACGTTCTTCCGCGTCACCCTGCCGCTGATCGCACCGGGTGTGATCTCCGGGGCGCTGTTCGCCTTCGCCACGTCCTTCGACGAGGTGGTGGTGACCCTGTTCCTCGCCGGCCCCGAGCAGGCGACCCTGCCCCGGCAGATGTTCAGCGGCATCCGCGAGAACCTCAGCCCCACCATCGCGGCGGCGGCAACCCTGCTGATCGGCTTCTCGGTGGTGCTGCTGCTGACCCTGGAGTGGCTGCGCGGTCGCAGCGAGAAGATGCGTACCTCCATGCCGGAGTGACTTCCATATAGGGCGGCTCCCTCGTTGTGCTCGTTCACAACGAGGGCGTGGCCCTGCGCTCATGCGCGCTCCCAGGCGCGCACTCACTTCAGCCTTTCGCTGATGTGCCCCTCTTCGATGATCCACTCCATATCCGGGATGCCGTGAGTGCCGTCCTCAGTCAGAAGAAAATGGCCGCTCGGGTGGATGGTGTAGTCATCGCCGCACGCTACCAAACGTGAAAGCGCCATCACCTGGGATCGGATGTAGGGAATGGCTGCCGTTCTGATCGGCGCACCAAAGAACACGAATCGAGAACCGTTGATCGCTTCGGGTTGAATCATCCAGCCGCCTCGATAAAGCGCTTTCTGATCGTCATTCAGCAGTCTCGCAACGTCTTCCCCTGTGGTCTCAATACACCCTGCGATTTCTTCAGTCGTGAGTGAGTAATCCAGTTCGATCCAGCCAGCCACCGTTGTATAGGCACCCATTCTTCGCTCCTCTGTCTGTCGCATTCAGGACTGAATGTCGCGATTGTCACCGGTGAAAAACGAATGCGGCTACAATCCGCGCCACCGTGATTCTGCACCGAGGTCTCTCATGCAACCCTTCGCCATCGCCCCGTCGATCCTGTCCGCCGATTTCGCACGCCTGGGCGAGGATGTGGACAAGGTGCTCGCTGCCGGCGCCGACATCGTCCACTTCGACGTGATGGACAACCACTACGTGCCCAACCTGACCATTGGCCCGATGGTGTGTTCGGCGCTGCGCAAGTACGGCGTCACCGCGCCCATCGACGTGCACCTGATGGTCTCCCCGGTGGACCGCATCATCGGCGACTTCATCGAAGCCGGCGCCACCTACATCACCTTCCACCCGGAAGCGACCCAGCACATCGACCGCTCCCTGCAACTGATCCGCGACGGCGGCTGCAAGTCCGGCCTGGTGTTCAACCCGGCCACTCCGCTGGACAGCCTGAAGTACGTGATGGACAAGGTGGACATGATCCTCCTGATGAGCGTGAACCCCGGTTTCGGCGGGCAGAGGTTCATCCCCGGCACCCTGGACAAGCTGCGCGAAGCCCGTGCGCTGATCGAGGCCTCGGGCCGCGACATCCGCCTGGAGATCGACGGTGGGGTGAACGTGAAGAACATCCGCGAGATCGCCGCCGCAGGCGCTGACACCTTCGTCGCCGGCTCTGCCATCTTCAATGCGCCGGACTACGCCGAAGTCATCGCCGCCATGCGCGCCGAGCTGGCCCAGGCCTGATGAACGCGCTGCAACGGCTGTTCGACGGCCGCCTGCCGCGTCTGGTGATGTTCGACCTGGACGGCACCCTGATCGACTCGGTGCCGGACCTGGCCGCCGCGGTGGACCGCATGCTGGTCAGCCTCGGACGTCCACCCGCCGGGGTCGAGCGCGTGCGTGACTGGGTCGGCAACGGTGCGCGGGTGCTGGTGCGCCGGGCCCTGGCCGGTGGCATCGACCACAGCGCCGTGCATGACGAGGACGCGGAGAAGGCCCTGGAGATTTTCCTGGAGGCCTATGCCGACAGCCATGCGCTGACCGAGGTCTACCCGGGCGTGGCGGAAACCCTGAAGTGGTTGCGCAAGCGCAAGATCGAGCTGGCGCTGATCACCAACAAGCCCGAGCGTTTCGTGGCGCCGTTGCTGGACCAGATGAAGCTGGGGCGCTACTTCCCGCTGATCATCGCCGGCGACACCCTGCCCCAGCAGAAGCCGGACCCGGCTGCGCTGCTGCATGTGATGCACATGACCGGCGTCAGTCGCAACGAGGCGCTGTTCATCGGTGACTCGCGCAACGACGTGCTGGCCGCCAAGGCGGCGGGGGTCAAGTGCGTGGCGCTGAGCTACGGCTACAACCACGGTCGGCCCATCGACGAGGAGGAGCCGGCGCTGGTGGTGGATGACCTGCGCGAGCTGCTGCCTGGCGGTTGCGCCGCACACGGCGCTGCGCTAATGTCGCCCGACTCCCCAGATCATCTGCCTCATAGAAGAGATAGAAACGTGCTGGTTCCCTGCAAGCTCTGGCTCGAACGAGCCTCCATGCGAATCATCAAGGCCGTGGCCCGTTGGCGCTGGCGCGCCTGATTCCATTCTGGCCGGACCGGTCCGGCGCGCTTGCACACCGACGTCTTTTATCCAGGAGCCCACCCGGGCTCCTCGCCCTACGAGGCAAATCATGACCCGCGATGAATTCCTGCGTTTGGCCGCCCAAGGCTACAACCGCATCCCGCTCGCCTTCGAAACCCTGGCGGACTTCGATACCCCGCTTTCCCTCTACCTGAAGCTGGCCGATGCGCCGTACTCCTACCTGCTGGAGTCGGTCCAGGGCGGCGAGAAGTGGGGGCGCTACTCCATCATTGGCCTGGCCAGTCGCACCGTGCTGCGTGCCCATGGCGCGAAGGTCAGCGTCAGCGTCGATGATCAGGTGGTGGAGGCCGTGGACAGCGAAGACCCGCTGGCCTTCGTCGAGGCGTTCAAGGAGCGTTACCAGGTTGCGCCCATCGACGGCCTGCCGCGTTTCAACGGTGGCCTGGTGGGCTACTTTGGCTACGACTGCGTGCGCTATGTCGAGAAGCGCCTGGCCAACTGCCCCAACCCTGACCCCCTGGGCACGCCGGACATCCTGCTGATGGTGTCGGATGCGGTGATCGTGTTCGACAACCTGGCAGGCAAGCTGCACGCCATCGTGCTGGTGGACCCGAGCCAGCCAGACGCTTTCGAGCAGGGCCAGGCTCGCCTCGATGCGCTGCGGCAGACACTCCGCCAGCCGGTGGTGCCGCGCCTGGGTGTCGACCCGAGCCTGCCGGTGGAGTTGCAGAGCGACTTCCGCTCCAGCTTCACCCGCGAGGACTACGAGCGGGCAGTGGGCGAGATCAAGGAATACATCCTGGCGGGCGACTGCATGCAGGTGGTGATCTCCCAGCGCATGTCGGTGCCCTTCGAGGCAGCGCCGATCGACCTCTACCGGGCGCTGCGCTGCTTCAACCCGACGCCCTACATGTACTTCTTCAACTTCGGCGACTTCCATGTGGTGGGCAGTTCGCCGGAGGTGCTGGTGCGGGTCGAGGATGGCCTGGTCACCGTGCGCCCCATTGCCGGCACCCGTCCCCGTGGCGCCACCGAGGATGCCGACCGGGCTTTGGAAGAGGACCTGCTGTCCGACGCCAAGGAGTTGGCCGAGCACCTGATGCTGATCGACCTGGGCCGCAATGACGTGGGGCGCGTGTCCGCCACCGGTTCGGTGAAGGTCACCGAGAAGATGGTGATCGAGCGCTACTCCAACGTGATGCACATCGTCTCCAACGTCACCGGCCAGCTGAAGGACGGCGTCTCCGCGATGGATGCGCTGCGGGCGATCCTGCCGGCGGGCACCCTGTCGGGTGCGCCGAAGATCCGTGCAATGGAGATCATCGACCAGCTCGAGCCGGTCAAGCGTGGCGTCTACGGCGGTGCCGTGGGTTACCTGGCCTGGAACGGCAACATGGACACCGCCATCGCGATCCGCACGGCGGTCATCAAGGATGGGCAACTGCACGTGCAGGCTGGCGCCGGCATCGTTGCCGACTCGGTCCCCGCACTGGAATGGGAGGAGACGCTGAACAAGCGCCGCGCCATGTTCCGTGCCGTGGCGCTCGCCGAGCAGACCACCAAGACCGACGCCTGAGGACCCTGCCATGTTGCTGATGATCGATAACTACGACTCCTTTACCTACAACGTGGTGCAGTACCTGGGCGAGCTGGGTGCCGATGTCCATGTGATCCGCAATGACGAGCTGAGCATCGCCCAGATCGAGGCGCTCAAGCCCGAGCGCATCGTCGTCTCCCCGGGCCCGTGCACCCCCACCGAGGCGGGCGTGTCACTGGAGGCCATCCTGCATTTCGCCGGCAAGCTGCCGATCCTGGGCGTGTGCCTCGGCCACCAGAGCATCGGCCAGGCCTTCGGCGGCGATGTGGTGCGGGCGCGCCAGGCGATGCACGGCAAGACCAGCCCGGTCTTCCACCATGACCAGGGCGTGTTCCAGGGCCTGAACAATCCGCTCACGGTGACTCGCTACCACTCGCTGGTTGTCAAGCGCGAAACCCTGCCGGAGTGCCTGGAGATGACCGCCTGGACCCAGCATGAAGACGGTTCGGTGGACGAGATCATGGGGCTGCGCCACAAGACCCTGAACATCGAGGGTGTGCAGTTCCATCCGGAGTCCATACTCACCGAGCAGGGGCACGAGCTGTTCGCCAACTTCCTCAAGCAACAGGGCGGGGTACGCTGACATGGACATCAAGGAAGCCCTCGGCCGCGTGGTCAACCAACTGGACCTGACCACCGAGGAAATGCAGGCGGTGATGCGCCAGATCATGACCGGGCAGTGCACCGACGCGCAGATCGGTGCCTTCCTGATGGGCATGCGCATGAAGAGCGAGACCATCGACGAGATCGTCGGGGCCGTGTCGGTGATGCGTGAGCTGGCCAGCCGGGTGGAACTGTCGAGCCTGGATCGCGTGGTGGACGTGGTCGGCACCGGTGGCGATGGCGCCAACATCTTCAACGTGTCCTCGGCGGCGACCTTCGTGGTCGCGGCGGCAGGGGGCAAGGTGGCCAAGCACGGCAACCGCGCGGTGTCCGGCAAGACCGGCAGCGCCGACGTGCTGGAGGCCGCCGGTATCTACCTGGACCTGAAGCCCGAGCAGGTGGCCCGCTGCATCGAGCATGTCGGCGTCGGCTTCATGTTCGCCCAGGTCCACCACAAGGCGATGAAGTATGCCGCCGGCCCGCGCCGCGAGCTGGGGCTGCGCACGCTGTTCAACATGCTCGGCCCGCTTACGAATCCGGCCGGGGTGAAGCACCAGGTCGTGGGGGTGTTCAGCCAGGCGCTGTGCCGGCCGCTGGCCGAGGTGCTCAAGCGCCTGGGCAGCCAGCACATTCTGGTGGTGCATTCCAAGGACGGGCTGGACGAACTGAGCCTGGCGGCACCGACCCATGTGGCCGAGCTGAAGGACGGAGTTGTCACTGAATACCAGGTGCAGCCGGAGGACTTCGGCATCAAGAGCCAGAGTCTGATCGGCCTGACCGTGGACAGCCCGCAGCAGTCCCTTGAACTGATCCGCGATGCCCTGGGGCGTCGCAAGACCGAGAACGGCCAGAAGGCCGCAGAGATGATCGTGCTCAACGCTGGCGCCGCGCTTTATGGGGCGGACCATGCGAGCACCTTCAAAGAGGGTGTGCAGTTGGCCCACGATGCCCTGCACACCGGCCTTGCCCGCGAGAAGCTGGAGGAGCTGGCCTCCTTCACCGCGGTGTTCCGAGTGGAGAACGAAGCGTGAGCGTCCCGACCGTCCTAGAAAAGATCCTCGCCCGCAAGGCCGAGGAAGTCGCCGAGCGGCGTGCCCGCACGTCGCTGAGCCAACTGGAAGCGCTGGCCCGTTCGGCCGACGCACCGCGCGGGTTCGCCCGGGCCTTGCAGGACAAGGTGGCGCGGCGCGAGCCGGCGGTCATTGCCGAGGTGAAGAAGGCGTCCCCGAGCAAGGGCGTCATCCGCGAGAACTTCGTGCCCGCGCAGATCGCCCGCAGCTACCAGGACGGTGGCGCCACCTGCCTGTCGGTGCTCACCGATGTGGATTTCTTCCTGGGTGCCGACGAGTACCTGAAGGAAGCCCGGGCGGCCTGCTCGCTGCCGGTGATCCGCAAGGACTTCCTCATCGACCCCTATCAGGTCGTCGAGGCCCGTGCGTTGGGGGCCGATTGCGTCCTGCTGATCGCTGCGGCGTTGTCCGACCTGCAGATGGCGGAGCTGGCTGCCACGGCGAAGGACGTGGGGCTGGATGTGCTGGTGGAAGTGCACGATGGCGATGAGCTGGAGCGGGCACTGAAGACCCTGGATACGCCGCTGGTGGGCATCAACAACCGCAACCTGCACACCTTTGACGTGAGCCTGGAGACCACCCTGGACCTGCTGCCGCGCATACCGCGCGACCGCATCGTCGTCACCGAGAGTGGGATTCTCAACCGGGCGGATGTCGAGCTGATGGAAGTCAGCGAGGTCTATGCCTTCCTCGTGGGCGAGGCGTTCATGCGTGCCGAGGAGCCCGGGACCGAATTGCGTCGGCTGTTCTTCCCGGAGCGTGGGCGGGTCAAGCTGAGCGCCGACCCGAACTGATCGATGTGCACATGGAAAAGCCGGCGTCCTGCCGGCTTTTTCATATGCGCGTCTCAGCGGGTCCCGAAGACCACCATGGTCTTGCCCTTGACGTGCACCAGGCCCTGTTCCTCCAGGCTCTTGAGCACGCGGCCGACCATCTCGCGGGAGCAGCCGACGATGCGGCCGATTTCCTGACGGGTGATCTTGATCTGCATGCCGTCCGGGTGGGTCATGGCATCGGGCTGCTTGCACAGGTCCAGCAGGGTGCGAGCGACACGGCCGGTCACGTCGAGGAAGGCCAGGTCACCCACCTTGCGGGTGGTGTTGCGCAGGCGGTCGGCCATCTGGCTGCCCAGGGCGTAGAGGATTTCCGGGTCCTGTTGCGTCAGTTCGCGGAACTTGGCGTAGCTGAGCTCGGCCACTTCGCACTCGGTCTTGGCGCGGACCCAGGCGCTGCGCTCTTTCTCGGCGCCTTCCTTTTCGAACAGGCCCATCTCGCCGAAGAAGTCCCCGGCATTGAGGTAGGCGATGATCATTTCACGGCCGTCGTCGTCCTCGATCAGGATGGTGACGGAACCTTTGATGATGAAGAAGAGCGTTTCACAGCGGTCGCCCGCATAGATGATGGTGCTCTTGGCGGTGTAACGGCGGCGGTGACAATGCGCGAGAAGCTTGTCGAGGTTCTTGATCTTTGGAGTGAGGGTAATAGCTACCATGCCCGAGTCCCGAAATATAAATAGATAAGCCCTTGTCCAACAGGCACTTTCTTATTAGTTATCTGGCTAAGTGTGCCAGTTATCCGACGTCAGCTTAACAGACGCACCGTGACCGGTGAGCCGATTTTGAGACGCAGATAACAACTGCCGGGGAACTATTCGACCAGCGTATGTGACGCCGGGGTGCCGCCAGGCGCTGTGATAAGCTGGCGCCCCTTTTTCTCAGAGCCTGGAGTCTGGTGATGAAAGCGCGTATCCAGTGGGCGGGCGAGGCCCTGTTCCTCGGCGAGTCCGGCAGCGGCCATGCGGTGGTGATGGATGGTCCGCCGGAAAGCGGTGGCCGCAACCTCGGCGTGCGGCCGATGGAGATGCTCCTGCTGGGGCTGGGCGGCTGCACCAACTTCGACGTGGTGAGCATCCTCAAGAAGTCGCGCCAGCCGGTGGAAAGTTGCGAGGCGTTCCTCGAAGCCGAGCGTGCCGACGAGGACCCGAAGGTGTTCACCAAGATCCACGTGCACTTCGTGGTGAAAGGACGCGGTCTCAAGGAAGCCCAGGTCAAGCGGGCCGTCGAACTGTCCGCCGAGAAATACTGCTCCGCCTCCATCATGCTGGGGCGGGCGGGCGTCGAGATCACCCACGACTACGAGATCGTCGAACTCGGCTGAGCCATCGACATCCGATCATCATATTGGGGGCGCAAACTCTGGTAGATGGCTTTCGTCATCTGCATAATGCGCCCCCTCGAATTCCAGGGGCCTTCAGCCCCAGAACCGATAACCACAATCGCCATCGCGAAGAGGTGTAAACCGTCCTACGCAGAAGTGTCGTGCGCTTCTGACGGGCATGCTCAACCACGCGGCAGAGCCGCACACGACGAGAGTTCACAAACGGTGAAAAGCAAACTCAAGCTCCACGGGTTCAACAACCTGACGAAGACCTTGAGCTTCAACATCTATGACATCTGCTACGCGGAAACCCCCGAGGACCAGCAGGCCTACGTCCAGTACATCGACGAAGAGTACGACGCCGAGCGCCTGACCCAGATCCTCACCGACGTGGTCGACATCATCGGTGCCAACATCCTCAACATCGCCCGGCAGGATTACGATCCCCAGGGTGCGAGCGTCACCATCCTCATTTCCGAGCAGCCGGTGACGCCCACCGACAGCCAGATCGAGGAATCCCCCGGCCCGTTGCCCGAGACGATCCTGGCCCACCTGGACAAGAGCCACATCACCGTTCACACCTACCCGGAGATCCATCCGGTGGAAGGCATCGCGACCTTCCGCGTGGACATCGACGTGTCCACCTGCGGCGTGATTTCGCCGCTCAAGGCCCTGAACTACCTCATTCACCAGTTCGACTCCGACATCGTCACCGTCGACTATCGCGTGCGTGGCTTTACCCGTGACGTGGAAGGGCGCAAGCACTTCATCGACCACGAGATCAACTCGATCCAGAACTACCTGTCCGACGACACCCGCGACGCGTACCAGATGACCGACGTGAATGTGTACCAGGAGAACCTGTTCCACACGAAGATGCTGCTCAAGGACTTCGAACTGGATAACTACCTGTTCGGCGATGCCACCTCCAACCTGACCGCTGAACAGCGCCAGCAGGTGGAAGAGCGCGTGCGCCACGAGATGCTGGAAATCTTCTATGCCCGCAACATGCCCCGTTGAGGGCAGCGAGCTGGAATGACAAAGGGCGCCGAATGGCGCCCTTTTGTTTTCACGTGCTGTGTCCGGATCAGATCCGGTAAGTGCTCTTGGTCATCACCTTGGACAGCAGCGTCATGCCGAACTTCACCGGGGCGGGGAAGCGCAGGCCGCCGGCTTCCAGGGCGGTGGTGGAGTGGTGTTCCTCGTCGACCCGCATCTGTTCGAGGATGGCGCGGCTCTTGGCGTCCTGCGGCGGGATCTGGTGCAGGTGCTCGTCCAGATGCTTGCAGACCTGGTCCTCGGTGGCCGCGACGAAGCCCAGGCTCACGCGGTCGCTGATCAGGCCGGCCATGGCACCTACACCGAACGACAAGCCATAGAACAGCGGGTTGAGCACGCTGGGGCGGCTGCCCAGTTCACGGATGCGCTGCTCGCACCAGACCAGGTGGTCGATCTCTTCCTCGGCGGCGTGCTCCATCGCCTGGCGCACCTCGGGCAGCTTGGCGGTCAGCGCCTGGCCCTGGTACAGCGCCTGGGCACAGACCTCACCGGTGTGGTTGATGCGCATCAGGCCGGCCACGTGGCGCGTGTCGTCCTCGTTCATCGGCGCATCGTCCTGCAGGTTGGCGGGCGACGGGCGGTAAGGCTGGCCCTTGAACGGCAGGAGTGTCTTGAGGGCGGCATCGGCCTGCAGCAGCAGGCGGTCGGCGGGTGAGTAGTGACGTTCGGTAGCCATGGGGCACCTCGACAGGCGAAAACTGGCGGAGAGTTTACTCCATTGCTCCCCGCCGGGCTTGATCGGGATCAGTCGCATTCCGGCGCTGCCCGCTGACTTGAGGCTCAGCCCGGGGGCCAGTCCAGCTGGCGCAGTCCGAGCACGTGCATATGGATGTGATAGACCGTCTGCCCGCCCAGTTCGTTGCAGTTCATCACCACGCGGAAGCCTTCCTCGCAGCCCTGTTCCCGGGCCAGGCGCTGTGCCGTGAACAGGATGTGGCCGGCCAGCTCGCGGTCATCCTCGGTGAGATGGTTGAGGGTTTCGATGTGTCGCTTTGGGATGACCAGGAAGTGCACCGGCGCCTGTGGGCCGATGTCATGGAACGCGACAACGTGATCGTCTTCGTACAACGTGCGCGCCGGGATCTGCCCAGCGACGATTTTGCAGAACAGACAGTCCACCTGGATTCTCCGGGCTGATATAAGAATCGCCCGAGTCTAGCGGCGGACCATCGACTCCGGCCAGCAGCGGAACCCCACAAGGAGCCTGTGTGAAGAACGATATCCACGACCTGGGCCTGGTGCTCGATTCCAAGGTCAAGCTCATCGTCATCGAGTCCTGGGATGAGCAGCGCGTGCTGGAGACCCTCACCACCCTCGCGGTCAAGCGGGGCATGAGCCTGTTCACCTGGTCGGTGACCGAGGGCCTGCAGCGTCTCGGCTTCGGCGGCGAGCCCCTGGGGGGCGAGGAGACGGTCGACCCCGAGAAGGCCCTGCGCCTGATCAAGGGTGACCTTCAGTCCAGCCTGTACGTGATGTGCGACTTGCACCCGTTCCTAGAGGACAACCCCCGGCTGGTGCGCCTGCTGAAAGAAGTGGCCATGGCCGACTCGCCCCAGCGCCCGACTCTGGTGCTGGTGTCCCACGCCTTGCGCCTGCCGCCGGAGGTGCAACGCTACAGCGCCCGCTTCACTTTGGCGTTGCCCAGCGAGGATGAGCTGCTGGCCATCGTCCGGGAGGAGGCGACCCGCTGGAGCGAGCGCAACCGTGGCGCCCGTGTGCGCACCGACAACCGCACCCTCCAGCAGGTGGTGAAGAACCTGCGGGGGCTCAGCCATGGTGAGGCGCGCTCCCTGGCCCGCAATGTGATCTGCGATGACGGCGCCATCACCCAGGAAGACCTGCCGGAACTGAACAAGACCAAGTTCCAGCTGCTGGATCTGGAGGGCGTGCTCAGTTTCGAATACGACACGGCACGTTTTGCCGAGGTGGGCGGCCTGGCCAACCTCAAGCGCTGGCTTGGTGAGCGCCAGGGGGCTTTCATCGACGGCGAGGCCGAGGACCGCCCCAAGGGCATGCTGCTGGTGGGGGTTCAGGGCGGCGGCAAGAGCCTGGCCGCCAAGGCGGTCGCCGGCCTTTGGGGGCTGCCCCTGCTGCGCCTCGACTTCGCCTGCCTGTACAACAAGTTCTTCGGTGAGACCGAGCGCAACCTGCGGGAGGCGCTGCGCCTCGCCGAGCAGATGGCGCCATGCGTGCTGTGGATGGACGAGATCGAGAAAGGCCTGGCCAGCGGCGACCATGACGGGGGCGTGAGCCAGCGAGTGCTCGGGACGCTGCTGACCTGGATGTCCGAGCGCAAGGCGCCGGTCTTTATGATCGCCACCGCCAACGCCATTCATCGCCTGCCGCCGGAGCTGGTGCGCAAAGGGCGCTTCGACGAGCTGTTCTTCGTCGACCTGCCGGACCCGGCGACCCGTGCGGAGATCTTCCGCATCCACCTGTCCCGCCGGGGCATGGACCTTGCCCTGTTCGACCTGTCGGCGCTGGCGTCGGCGTCCGATGGGTTTTCCGGTGCCGAGATCGAGCAGGCCGTCGTGGGCATGTACTACGCCGCTCAGGCAGCGCAAAGCGATGTCAGCCAGGCGCTGCTCCTGCAGCAATTGCAGGGGACGGCGCCGTTGTCGGTGATCATGTCGGAAGAGTTGGCAGCCCTGCGAAGCTGGGCGGCCAGTCGCTGCGTGCGCGCGGACTGAGCGGGCGCGTTCAGCCGGCCACGAAGCGGCGATTGATGCGGGCAGTGAGGCGACGCGTCAGCCAGCGCGGCATGAAGCGTGCTGCTTTTGCCGCCAGGCGGTTGCGCCAACCCGGGATGATGATGGCGCGGTTTTTTTCCAGGGCGCGTACGGTGTACAGCGCCACCTCTTCCGCACTCATCAGCAGGGGCGAGCCCTCCAGCTTTTCCCCGGCCATGCGGGCATGGCGGAAGAAGGCGGTGCGCACGGGGCCGGGGCAGAGGACGGAGACCTTCACGCCATGGCGCTTCAGTTCCTCGCGCAAGCCTTCGGAGAAGTGCAGCACGTAGGCCTTGCTGGCGTAGTAGTTGCTCATCCAGCCGCCGGGCTGGAACCCGGCAACGGAGGCGACGTTGAGGATCTGCCCTTCGCCCCGCCCGGCCATGGCGCCACCGATCTCATGGCAGAGCCGTGCCAGGGCGAGGATGTTCAACTCGATCAACTCCTGCTCATGGCCCCACGGTTGCTGGACATAGAGGCCGGCACTGCCGATGCCGGCGTTGTTGACCAGCAGGTCGATCTGGCGACCGCCCTGGTTGAGCTCATGCAGCAGGCCGGATAGCTGGAGAGGCTCGGCGAGGTCACAGGTGCGGTAGAGGACCTCGACGCCAAAGCGTTGGGTCAGCTCATAGGCGATGCTCTCGAGCGCATCACGCTGGCGAGCCACCAGGATCAGGTGGCGACCCCGGCGAGCCAGGGCCTCTGCGAGGGCCAGTCCCAGGCCGCTGGAAGCGCCGGTGATGAGGGCATAGCGGGGCATCGTGAATCTCCTGGTGGGGCCGGGTTGGACAGCGCCGGCCCCGGGAGGTTGCTCAGTTCGACTCGTAGTCGTCCTGTTCAGCCGGTGCTTCGGTTTCCACTGCCTGGTCGTCCGAGTACTCCGCCTCGTCGGCGGGGGCGGCGGCATAGTCGCTGCCGTCCACGTCGGCCGGCATCTCGTAGCTGCTGTCGGAGAAGTCGGAGTCCAGGGCGCTGAGGGCACCGACGCCGGCGAACATCAGAACGCCGATGATCGCCAGTACGCTGAGGATTCCGGTGCCGATGGAGATCCAGGCCATGACCAGCACCGAGGTGCTGTTCGGCGGCTGGATCTGGCCGTAGCGGTTGGGGCCCTGGGTACCGGGAATCACCATCATCAGCAGCGGGAAGACCGAGCCTACGAAGGGGACGAAGTTCAGCAGGTACAACCAGCCCGACCAGCCGATGTCGTGCAGGCGCTGGACGCCGAACTGCACGCTGACCACGGCCAGGGCGATGATTTCCAGCGCGAAGAGAATGCCGCCGAACACCGGGAACTGCGACATCAGCAGTGCGGTGAGGCCCATGACCGGCAGGGCTGCGATGATCAGGACCAGCGACCAGGCGATGTAGCGCATCCGACCGATGCGGCCGGTAACGCCGAAGGGGCGCAACTCGCCGAACTCTGGCAGGGAGTCGCTGACTTGGGCTTGGGGTGTGGCATAGGGAGATGCGGCGACGGTTCCCGGTGCGACCACGGCCGGCGTGCTCTCGGCGAGCTGGGCCTGGCGGGCCAGGAATTTCTCGATGACGATGCCGCAGGCCTGGCACTCGATGGCCTTGGGCTGTGCATGGCCGCACTTGGGGCAGGTCATGTTGGACTGCTCGTCTACGGTCATGATCGGAGCCGGAGCCGGAGCCGGAGCCGGGTTAGCTGAAGGCTGCAATTGGTGATCCTCGGTCTCCACCAGGCTCAGCCCAGCGGCGATGTCGGGCTCCTTGCGGACGTTGGCACCGGCACGTTGCAGGGCGGCCAGGTACTTGTCCGCTTCGCCGTCTTCGAGGTCGCGCTTCAGGGCGACGGGGCGGCCATTGAACAGGGCGTCGATCTTGTCTGCGTCGCTCTTGAACAGGCGGGCGAGGTTCTCCTTGACCGAGTCCAGTGCCGCACCGGGCATCAGTTCACCTTCGAATACGATCTTGTAGCGAGCGTCGGACATGCGGGCATCCTTGTCGGCTGTAGGGTTGAGGATGGCAAAGCGTACTGGTGGGGGCGCCCAGGTTACAAGCCGTGGAGGCTAGAAAAAGCGGGGGGCTTCACGCTGTGGGCAAGGGTTTCCAGCGTCCGACGAGACGACCGCGTCGCAACAGGCTCATGGAGCCGAACCGGGCCAGCAGGCCCTCGGATACCTGCGGACGGAGAAACACCCAGTCATCGGGCTGCAGGCCATTGGCCGCCGAGCCTATCAGTCGCTCCTGGTTGGCACTGCGGTCATAGAGCGGGTCGTAGGCGAGCCCGGCCGGCGAGGCCGGGATGGCTTGCCAGTCACCGCCATATAGATAGAAGGCCTGTTCGCGATTCGGGTTCCATGCGCTCACAAGGCGCTGGGTGTCCTCGAGGTAGGGCAGGGTGCCGCCCCCTGCCTTGAGCACGGGGGCGGCAATCCAGCAGGCGGCCTGGTAGGCGTCGAGGCTCTCGGCATCGAAGTCCGAGGGCTTGAGCAGCACCGAACCTACGGCGATCTCATTCAGTGGGCTGGGGCCTGTCAGATGGCGCATGCAGGTGAGGCTACCGGCACCATTCAATAGCGGTGTTTCTGGCCAGGCCTTTCTGGCGTGCGTGGCCTGTTCCAGGAACTCACGGTAGCGGGCATTGGCCTGGTCGAAGGCGTCTCCGACCCAGAAGGGGGCGTGGGCCACATGGGCGTCGTAGCCCATCAGCCCGCGTAGCTTGAGCACTTCGGGGGAGTGCTCGACTAGCGCGAGGCTGGCGGCGAGACGCTCGGGCGAGCGGTGTCCGCCACGCCGCAAGCCAATGTCGATCTCCAGGGCAATGGACAGTGGGCGCTGCAGGGCGAGTGCCATGTCACGGTACTGCACCAGGCGCTCCGGGCTGTCCACCAGCCAGGTGACCTGTCGATCCGGATCGAATGGCGCATTGGCGGCGAGCTGCTGGTAGAAGGCCAGGGCGGCAGCGACCGGCAGTGGCTTGCCGAGCAGCAGGTCGCTGTCGGGGAATGCCTCGGCCAACTGGTTGGCCTGGGGCTGGTGGAAGACCATGAAGCGCCGGGTGCCGAGGCGCTTGGAGAGATAGTCGAGCAAGCCCGTGGAGGCGAGCGACTTGCTCACCAGGCGCAGCTTCATGCTGCCGAGGCGGCTGCTCAGCAGGTCTGCGTTGGCGTCGAGCCGGTCGAGGTCGATGACCAGTTGAGGCACGCCGCCGCCCTGTTGGCGCAGCAGCCCCTGCAACTGTGCGAAGTAGGGGGCATGAGGCGCGCCTTGGTCGGCAGGGCGCGCTGCCCAGAGCCCCAGTGCGCCCAGCGCGCCGAGGCCTGCGAGCAGTTGACGGCGCTTCATCCCTGGTAGGGTTGGGCCAGGCGTGCGCTGTGCTGGAGGGCGGCGCGGTATTCGCGGTCGAGGCGCTCCACCAACTCGGCGACGGTGGGGAGGTCGTGGATGTCTCCGACGCCCTGGCCCGCCGACCAGACGGTCTTCCAGGCCTTGGCTTCATCGCTCACGGGCTTGAGCTTCTCGCCGTAGTTGACGTCTGCCTTGTCGTTCAGTCGGGCGAGGTCGTATCCAGCGGCCTCCAGGCTCTGGCGCATGAAGCTGGCGGGGACGCCCGAGACGGCCGGGGTGTGGATGATGTCGGCCGCCCGTGCGTCCAGCAGCATTTGCTTGTAGGCGGCGCTGGCCTGGCTCTCCTGGGTGGCGATGAAGCGGGTACCCAGGTAGGCGAGGTCCGCCCCCAGAAGCTGGGCCGCGAGGATCTCGTGGCCGTGGTTGAGGCAGCCCGCCAGGAGCAGGGTCTTGTCGAAGAACTGGCGGATCTCGGCGACCAGGGCGAAGGGGCTCCAGGTTCCGGCGTGACCACCGGCGCCGGCTGCGACGGCGATCAGCCCGTCTACACCGGCTTCTGCAGCCTTTTCGGCATGGCGGCGGGTGGTGACGTCATGGAATACCAGGCCGCCGTAGCTGTGCACGGCGTCCACCACTTCCTTCGCGGCGCCCAGGCTGGTGATGACGATCGGGACCTTCTTTTCCACGCAGATGGCCAGGTCGGCCTGCAGACGGGGGTTGCTGCCGTGGACGATCAGGTTGACAGCGTAGGGGGCCGCATCGGCTGTCAGGCCAGCGGCGATTTCATCTAGCCAGGCGGCGAATCCGGCGCTCTCGCGCTGGTTCAGGGCGGGGAAGCTGCCAACGACACCGGCGTTGCAACTGGCCAGGGCCATGGACGGTGCCGAGACCAGGAACATCGGAGCGGTGACGAGGGGCAGACGCAGGCGATTCTCGAGCAGGGCGGGCAGTGACATCCGACGGTCCTCTAGGATGGGATCAGAAGGGCTTGACCACGACCAGAATGACGATGGCCAGCAGGAAGAGCACAGGGACTTCATTGAACCAGCGGTAGAAGACATGGCTGCGGGCGTTCTCGCCACGGGCGAAGCGCTTGAGCATCGCGCCGCAGGCGTGGTGGTAGCCGATCAGCAGCACCACGAGGGTGAGTTTGGCGTGCAGCCAGCCCTGGCTGAACCAGCCAGGGTTGAGGTACAGCATCGCGCCGCCCAGCAGGAGGGTGGCAATCATCGAGGGACCCATGATGCCGCGGTAGAGCTTGCGCTCCATGATGCAGAAGCGCTCTCGGCTGGGTTGCTCCTCCGCCGCGGCGTGATAGACGAACAGGCGCGGCAGGTAGAAGAGGCCGGCGAACCAGCAGACGACGGCGATGATGTGGAAGGCCTTGAGCCAGAGGTAGAGCATGGAAAATGTCCGTTGTGTGAGATCGGTCCGATAGTAGAGGCTCAGGCGGCAGCGCGTCACCCCGGCGGTTGGCCCATGGCGGATCGGGCTTTATCATCGGCGCCTTTGCAATGGGCCGCTCTGGCCAGGTGGTTTCGCATGGCTCTTGCCTTCTCTGTCCTGTTCCGATCCCTGGACTGCGCCCGCTGATGGCCAGTTGGGAAGTCCGTGTCAGTGATCCACGTCGTGAACGTTTGCTGAGACTGGTGCTGTGTGTGCTGGTGCTGGCGTTGCCGGCTTCCTTCTTCGCCGGTGGTTGGCAGCAGGCGGAGCGTGCCCGCGAGGCGGTCGAGCAGCGGGACCAGTTGCTGCAGCAGAACCAGGAGCAGGCCCGCGAGCTGGAGCAACTGCGTCAGCGCCAGGCGGTGCTGGAGAGTGGCGAGCGCCTGGGCCAGCAGGCCAATGAACAGAGCCGGCAGGCCATCAAGATGATGGAGGAGCAGGTTTTTGCCCTGCAGCAGGAGCTGGCGGTCTACAAGGGTGTGCTGGCTCCCGAGCGCCAGGCGGATGGGTTGCGTATTCGCGCGCTGGAGGTGCACGGCACGGACACGCCGTCCCGCTACCGCATGCGGCTGATGCTGAGCCGGGTGGGCAAGGACGAGCGTGCGCTCGCAGGGGCTTTATCGATTCGCATCCTGGGTCGCCAGGGGAACAAGGAGACGGCCTTGCTCCTGGCTGATCTGGCGAAGGACCTGCCGAAGGGCGGTGTGCCTTTTTCATTCAAGTATTTCCAGGCCATTCCCGATGCCGGGCGCTTCATCGAACTGGAGTTGCCGGAAGGCTTCGTTCCACGTCGCATCGAGGTTAGCGCGCGGGTGGAGGGGCAGCGTGAGCCGCTGACGCGCACGTTCGACTGGACCGACGAGGAGTCATGAACCTATGTGGAACAAGCAGAAACCCAAGGCAGACCTGCAGCGTTACAGCGGCAAGACCAGCATCATCGCGACCGGCGCCGAGCTGGTGGGCGATCTGCGCTTCCAGGGCGCGGTGCAGGTGGATGGGCGCCTGACGGGCAACCTGTCCGCAGTGGAGGGTATGGTGCGCATCAGCGTGGACGGGTTGGTCCAGGGTGAGATCCGTGCGCCCCACGTCATCATCGACGGTGAGGTGCAGGGTGATGTGTACGCCAGCGAGCACCTGGAACTGGGCGCACGGGCGCGGGTGAAGGGTACGGTGTTGTATGGATTGATGGAGATGGCCATGGGCGCGCAGATCGACGGGCGCCTGGGCCAGATCAAGGAGTCCGCCAAGCCCCTCGAGCTGCCGTCGCGGGTCGATGAGGCCGATGCTTAATAGTTGACCAGTTTTCTAGGGTAAGCGGATAATGCGGCGCCATAGCGCAGTATGGCGGCGTCAAGCCGGGAGAGTTGCATCATGAGTGTCGAATCCTTCACCCCTACCGCCCTGATGTTCACCCAGGGAGCCGCAAGCAAGGTGAAGAACCTGATCGATGAAGAAGGCAATCCGCGCCTGAAGCTCCGCGTCTTCGTCACCGGTGGCGGTTGTTCCGGTTTCCAGTACGGTTTCACCTTCGATGAAGACGTGGCGGACGATGACACCATCGTCGAGCGTGACGGCGTGAGCCTGGTAGTCGACCCCATGAGCTTCCAGTACCTGGCAGGCGCCGAAGTGGATTACCAGGAAGGCCTGGAAGGCTCGCGCTTCGTGATCAAGAACCCCAATGCAGCCACTACCTGCGGCTGTGGGCAGTCCTTCTCGATCTGATCGGACTTTGTCTACCGAACGCCGTGCTCATGCACGGCGTTTTCGTTTCAGGCGGGGTAGATCGCGCCGAGGATGCGGGGGCCCTGGGCGCCAGTCACGCTCGGGCGATTGGCGGGTATGCCTTCCAGGCAGCAGTGGGCGAGCCAGCCAAAGGCCATGGCTTCCATCCAGTCCGCAGATACGCCGGCTTCATCGGTATTGCAAACCCGGGTAGAGGGGAGCAAGTCGGCCAATCGCTTCATCAGGGTGCTATTTCGCGCGCCACCGCCGCACACCAGCAGCTCATCAGTGCGCGGCTGAGCCGCCTGCAGGGCGTCGATGACCGTGCGTGCGGTGAACTCCAGCAGGGTGGCCTGGACGTCCTCGGCAGAAGGCGGCGTGTCCATTCGTGCCAGCTTGTCGTCCAGCCAGGGCAGGTTGAAGTGCTCCCTTCCCGTGCTTTTGGGGCCTTGAGCGAGGAAGAATTCGTCTGCCATCAGCGCCTGGAGCAGGGCTGCGTCGATCTTGCCGCTGGCGGCCCATTTGCCATCCGCATCGTAGGGTTTGCCTTGATGGCGGGCTATCCAGGCATCCAGCAGGACATTGCCGGGGCCACAATCGAAGCCGAAGACCGGGCGCTCTGGCTGTAGGAGCGAAAGATTGCTGAAGCCGCCGACGTTCAGGACGGCGCGATGGCAGTCGTTGCCGAAAAGGGCTTCATGGAAGGCAGGGACCAATGGGGCGCCTTGCCCGCCTGCGGCCATGTCCCGGCGACGAAAGTCACCGACAACGGTAATGCCGGTCAGCTCTGCCAGGAGCGCACAGTTGCCGATCTGGATCGTGAACCTCCGGGCAGGCTCGTGGCGTACCGTCTGGCCGTGACTGCCTATCGCCCGAATGGCATCAGGGGTGAGCCCTGCTTGCTGGAGGAGTTGCTGGATACCCTGTGCCGCGAGTCGTACCCAGCGTTGTTCCGTCAGGGCTGCACGGGCGAGTTCGTCCTCGCCGGGGGAGCACAGTGCGAGAAGGGCGTCCTTCAGGTCGCCAGGCATGGGGATGTAAAGGGAGGCGAGAAGCTGTGGGCGGTTGTCTTGCGCAATCAGGGCGATGTCCAGTCCGTCCAGGCTGGTACCGGACATGACCCCGATGTAGTACGGCATGCGTTTACTGCTGCTTGTTCTGGGCAAGCATGGTGGCCTTTTCCTGATCCATGCGTGCCATGAGCGGTTTACTCAGTTGCAGGAAACGCTTCTTCTCGCTGGCGATGAGCGGATCGGCCATGGGGAGCTTCACGCTGAGCGGGTCGACGTGCTCGCCGTTGACCTGGAACTCGTAGTGAAGATGCGGGCCAGTCGAGAGCCCGGTGGTGCCGATGTAGCCGATGATCTGGCCCTGCTTGACGCTCACGCCGGTCTTGATGCCTTTGGCGAAGCCCTGCATGTGCCCATAGAGGGTGCGGTACTTGCCGCTGTGCTGGATGATAACGGCATTGCCGTAGCCACCACGGCGCCCAGCGAGCATGACCTTGCCATCACCCGTTGCCTTGATCGGTGTTCCGCGTGGAGCGGCGTAGTCGACGCCCTTGTGCGCGCGGATCTTGTTCAGGATGGGGTGCTTGCGGCCCAGCGAGAAGCGGGAGCTGATCCGAGCGAAGTCTACAGGGGTACGGATGAAGGCCTTGCGCATCGCGGTGCCATCGTCACGGAAATAGCTGGCGATACCTTGGGCATTGGCAAAGCGGACAGCGGTATAGGTCTTGCCGCGGTTGGTGAATCGCGCTGCGAGGATGGCGCCCGAGCCTACTTCCTTGCCGTTGACGGTCTTCTTCTCATAGATGACCTCGAACTCGTCGCCTTCTCGAATATCGAGTGCGAAGTCGATGTCGTAGTCGAAGATGTTGGCCAGGTCCATGGTCAGGTTGTGGGAGAGGCCGGCACGTTTGGCGGAAAGGAACAGCGAGCTGTCGATCACGCCGTGTGCGTAAGCCGAGTGGATATCAGGCTTGGCAATATCGCGCTTGAAGTCGTAGCCCTTCTCGGTCTTGGTGAGCGTGACGGCTTCCAGATCACTCAGCTGGGAATGGAGGCTCTGGAACTCGCCTTCCGGGGTCAGCCGGAATTCGAAGGGCTGACCGACCTTGAGGCGGGTGAGGGACTTGGCATCCTTGCTGCTGTCGAGAATCTCGTGAAGCACGCTCGCCGAGAGACCGACCTTGGCAAACAGCGTGGACAGGGTATCGCCGCTATCGACCTTGACGGTCTTCAGGCCAGGATCGACGGGTGTACTCGAGGAGGAGGCTGATGTGGAAGCATCCTGCTCATCCGTGCTGGAATCGCTAGCTGCGCTGTCCTTGGCATCCGCGGACGGTTCGATGGTGGCAAAGGGAGTGCTCGCCTCGCCTTCGCTGGATAGGCCCTGTCGGAGATCGTCCTTCTCCTGAATCAGCGCTTCGGCGCCGTTGTCCATGTCCAGATTGATGTAGGTCTTCTTCGCCTCGACTTCCCGAGACGGGAACACCAGCAAGGCCAGGCTCAGAAGCGCAGCTACACCGCTTGCGGCCAGCAGATGGCTCTTCGGATAGCGCGGCGCTTTGGGAACGTTATGCGTCATGGCGTGTGGTGTTATTAAGAAAGTGATCTAACTGCCTAAAATATAATCAAATAGGCCCTCAGGCAACCTCGGGAACCGAC
Source organism: Metapseudomonas otitidis (assembly GCF_011397855.1). Lineage (NCBI taxonomy): Bacteria > Pseudomonadati > Pseudomonadota > Gammaproteobacteria > Pseudomonadales > Pseudomonadaceae > Metapseudomonas > Metapseudomonas otitidis. Next base: position 683,048 of record NZ_AP022642.1, read on the forward strand.
CTTTCGGCGGTCGGTCTGGCTGCGGGCGCAAAACTTGTAATTAGTCAGCGATCTTGTATGTTTGGTTCCCTTTTGTTTTTACGTGGCACGGGGCCTTACATGAAGTCGGTTGAGGAGCAGCTTGCGCTTATCAAGCGCGGTGCGGAAGAAGTACTGGTCGAGGCGGAGCTGATCGAGAAGCTCAAGACGGGGCGTCCGCTGCGCATCAAGGCCGGCTTCGATCCGACGGCACCTGATCTGCACCTGGGGCACACCGTCCTTATTAATAAGCTGCGTCAGTTTCAGGAGCTGGGGCATCAGGTGGTTTTCCTGATCGGGGACTTCACCGGAATGATCGGTGATCCCAGCGGCAAGAGTGCCACTCGCCCTCCGTTGACTCGAGAGCAGGTGCTGGAGAATGCGGAGACCTACAAGGCGCAGGTTTTCAAGATCCTGGATCCCGAGCGGACCGAGGTGGCGTTCAACTCCACCTGGATGGATCAGCTGTCGCCGGCTGACTTCATTCGCCTGTCTTCCCAGTACACAGTGGCGCGGATGCTGGAGCGGGATGACTTCAGTAAGCGCTACGCCACCAACCAACCGATTGCGATCCATGAGTTCCTCTACCCGTTGGTGCAGGGCTATGACTCTGTTGCGCTTCGCGCCGATGTCGAGTTGGGCGGTACCGACCAGAAGTTCAACCTGTTGATGGGGCGCGAATTGCAGCGTGCCTATGGGCAGGCGTCCCAGTGCATCGTGACCATGCCGTTGCTTGAAGGGCTCGATGGGGTCAAGAAGATGTCCAAGTCCCTGGGGAACTATGTGGGCATCCAGGAAGCGCCGGGCGTCATGTACAACAAGCTCGTGTCGATGCCAGACAGCTTGATGTGGCGTTACTTCGAGTTGCTCAGCTTCCGCTCCATGGATGAAATCCAACAGTTCAAGCGTGATGTTGAGGCAGGGGCCAATCCTCGTGACATCAAGATCAAGCTGGCTGAGGAAATCGTGGCTCGCTTCCATGGTGAAGAGGCGGCGGCCAGTGCTCATCGCTCGGCCGGCAATCGCATGAAGGATGGCGAGCTTCCGGACGACCTGCCTGAGGTGGAGTTGCTCGCATCCGAGGGTATGCCGGTGTCGTCTGTCCTTAATAAGGCCGGATTGGTGAAGAACGCTGCTGCGGCGCGTGATCTCTTGGCGGCAGGTAGCGTGCGCGTCGATGGGCAAGTGGTCGATCGCTCGTTCGTTTTCGAGTTGGGCAAAAGTCATGTATGTCAGGCGGGTAAGAAGGCGTTCGCGCGTATCTCGCTGAAGGCGGAGTGATTTTTCGGAAATAGGTGTTGACGCCGTGGCTGAGGTCTCTATAATGCGCACCACTCCCACGGCGGGCAACGAAAACTCCTTGAAAATCAATGAGTTAAGTGTTTGAAGTGGGGTGCGGTTCCGGAGTGGTTGCGGAATCGCGGTGATTGATCTGCTTGCTGGGTTGATTGCTGAAAAGAGGTGTTGACAGCGAGTTTGAATGCTGTATGATTCGCCTCCCGCTGATGTTGAAGAGTGTTTCGACGGATGCGCAAGTTGTTGAGTAGAAAGAAAAAATTCTTCGAAAAACAGCTTGACAGAAAGAAAGGCTGCTGTATAATGCGCGGCCTCGGTTGAGACGAAAGACTTGATCGAAACGCTCTTTAAAAATTTGAATCAAGCAATTCGTGTGGGTGCTTGTGATGTAAGACTGGTAGTCGACTGATTATCAGCAACACAAGTAACACTCGTGAATTCGAGAGTTTATTTGCGATTGCTGAGCCAAGTTTAGGGTTTTCTCAAAACCCAAGCAGTATTGAACTGAAGAGTTTGATCATGGCTCAGATTGAACGCTGGCGGCAGGCCTAACACATGCAAGTCGAGCGGATGAGTGGAGCTTGCTCCATGATTCAGCGGCGGACGGGTGAGTAATGCCTAGGAATCTGCCTGGTAGTGGGGGATAACGTTTCGAAAGGAACGCTAATACCGCATACGTCCTACGGGAGAAAGTGGGGGATCTTCGGACCTCACGCTATCAGATGAGCCTAGGTCGGATTAGCTAGTTGGTGGGGTAATGGCCCACCAAGGCGACGATCCGTAACTGGTCTGAGAGGATGATCAGTCACACTGGAACTGAGACACGGTCCAGACTCCTACGGGAGGCAGCAGTGGGGAATATTGGACAATGGGCGAAAGCCTGATCCAGCCATGCCGCGTGTGTGAAGAAGGTCTTCGGATTGTAAAGCACTTTAAGTTGGGAGGAAGGGCAGTAAGTTAATACCTTGCTGTTTTGACGTTACCAACAGAATAAGCACCGGCTAACTTCGTGCCAGCAGCCGCGGTAATACGAAGGGTGCAAGCGTTAATCGGAATTACTGGGCGTAAAGCGCGCGTAGGTGGTTCAGCAAGTTGGATGTGAAAGCCCCGGGCTCAACCTGGGAATTGCATCCAAAACTACTGAGCTAGAGTACGGTAGAGGGTGGTGGAATTTCCTGTGTAGCGGTGAAATGCGTAGATATAGGAAGGAACACCAGTGGCGAAGGCGACCACCTGGACTGATACTGACACTGAGGTGCGAAAGCGTGGGGAGCAAACAGGATTAGATACCCTGGTAGTCCACGCCGTAAACGATGTCGACTAGCCGTTGGGATCCTTGAGATCTTAGTGGCGCAGCTAACGCGATAAGTCGACCGCCTGGGGAGTACGGCCGCAAGGTTAAAACTCAAATGAATTGACGGGGGCCCGCACAAGCGGTGGAGCATGTGGTTTAATTCGAAGCAACGCGAAGAACCTTACCTGGCCTTGACATGCAGAGAACTTTCCAGAGATGGATTGGTGCCTTCGGGAACTCTGACACAGGTGCTGCATGGCTGTCGTCAGCTCGTGTCGTGAGATGTTGGGTTAAGTCCCGTAACGAGCGCAACCCTTGTCCTTAGTTACCAGCACCTCGGGGGGCACTCTAAGGAGACTGCCGGTGACAAACCGGAGGAAGGTGGGGATGACGTCAAGTCATCATGGCCCTTACGGCCAGGGCTACACACGTGCTACAATGGTCGGTACAAAGGGTTGCCAAGCCGCGAGGTGGAGCTAATCCCATAAAACCGATCGTAGTCCGGATCGCAGTCTGCAACTCGACTGCGTGAAGTCGGAATCGCTAGTAATCGTGAATCAGAATGTCACGGTGAATACGTTCCCGGGCCTTGTACACACCGCCCGTCACACCATGGGAGTGGGTTGCTCCAGAAGTAGCTAGTCTAACCGCAAGGAGGACGGTTACAACGGAGTGATTCATGACTGGGGTGAAGTCGTAACAAGGTAGCCGTAGGGGAACCTGCGGCTGGATCACCTCCTTAATCGAAGACATCAGCTTCTTCATAAGCTCCCACACGAATTGCTTGATTCACTTGCGAAAAGCGATTGGGTTTAGACCCGAAAGTGTGACGATTGGGTCTGTAGCTCAGTTGGTTAGAGCGCACCCCTGATAAGGGTGAGGTCGGCAGTTCGAATCTGCCCAGACCCACCAATTGTCGAGGGCGCAGCAGGTCTGAAGGGGCCATAGCTCAGCTGGGAGAGCGCCTGCTTTGCACGCAGGAGGTCAGGAGTTCGATCCTCCTTGGCTCCACCATCCACACAATCGCTGAAAGTTCAGAAATGAGTACCTGGTTCAGGTATTGATTTCTGGTCTTTGCGCCAGAACGTTCTTTAAAAATTTGGGTATGTGATAGAAGTGACTTGTTGAGTGTTTCACTGCACTCAGCAACTCAAGGCAAAATTTGCGAGTTCAAGCGCGAATTTTCGGCGAATGTCGTCTTCACACCATGGCCACTGGCAGATTGCTTGGGGTTATATGGTCAAGTGAAGAAGCGCATACGGTGGATGCCTTGGCAGTCAGAGGCGATGAAAGACGTGGTAGCCTGCGATAAGCTTCGGGGAGTCGGCAAACAGACTTTGATCCGGAGATCTCTGAATGGGGGAACCCACCTAGGATAACCTAGGTATCTTGTACTGAATCCATAGGTGCAAGAGGCGAACCAGGGGAACTGAAACATCTAAGTACCCTGAGGAAAAGAAATCAACCGAGATTCCCTTAGTAGTGGCGAGCGAACGGGGATTAGCCCTTAAGCTTCTTGGATTTTAGCGGAACGCTCTGGAAAGTGCGGCCATAGTGGGTGATAGCCCCGTACGCGAAAAGGTCCTTGAAGTGAAATCGAGTAGGACGGAGCACGTGAAACTTTGTCTGAACATGGGGGGACCATCCTCCAAGGCTAAATACTACTGACTGACCGATAGTGAACCAGTACCGTGAGGGAAAGGCGAAAAGAACCCCGGAGAGGGGAGTGAAATAGAACCTGAAACCGTATGCGTACAAGCAGTGGGAGCCTACTTTGTTAGGTGACTGCGTACCTTTTGTATAATGGGTCAGCGACTTATATTCAGTGGCGAGCTTAACCGAATAGGGGAGGCGTAGCGAAAGCGAGTCTTAATAGGGCGTTTAGTCGCTGGGTATAGACCCGAAACCGGGCGATCTATCCATGAGCAGGTTGAAGGTTAGGTAACACTGACTGGAGGACCGAACCGACTCCCGTTGAAAAGGTAGCGGATGACTTGTGGATCGGAGTGAAAGGCTAATCAAGCTCGGAGATAGCTGGTTCTCCTCGAAAGCTATTTAGGTAGCGCCTCACGTATCACTCCGGGGGTAGAGCACTGTTTCGGCTAGGGGGTCATCCCGACTTACCAAACCGATGCAAACTCCGAATACCGGAAGTGCCGAGCGTGGGAGACACACGGCGGGTGCTAACGTCCGTCGTGAAAAGGGAAACAACCCAGACCGCCAGCTAAGGTCCCAAAGTTGTGGTTAAGTGGGAAACGATGTGGGAAGGCTTAGACAGCTAGGAGGTTGGCTTAGAAGCAGCCATCCTTTAAAGAAAGCGTAATAGCTCACTAGTCGAGTCGGCCTGCGCGGAAGATGTAACGGGGCTCAAACCACACACCGAAGCTGCGGGTGTCACGTAAGTGACGCGGTAGAGGAGCGTTCTGTAAGCCTGTGAAGGTGAGTTGAGAAGCTCGCTGGAGGTATCAGAAGTGCGAATGCTGACATGAGTAACGACAATGGGTGTGAAAAACACCCACGCCGAAAGACCAAGGGTTCCTGCGCAACGTTAATCGACGCAGGGTGAGTCGGCCCCTAAGGCGAGGCTGAAAAGCGTAGTCGATGGGAAACGGGTTAATATTCCCGTACTTCTAGTTACTGCGATGGAGGGACGGAGAAGGCTAGGCCAGCTTGGCGTTGGTTGTCCAAGTTTAAGGTGGTAGGCAGGGTGCTTAGGAAAATCCGGGCGCTCAATGCCGAGAGCTGATGACGAGTTATCTTTTAGATGACGAAGTGGTCGATGCCATGCTTCCAGGAAAAGCTTCTAAGCTTCAGGTAACTAGGAACCGTACCCCAAACCGACACAGGTGGTTGGGTAGAGAATACCAAGGCGCTTGAGAGAACTCGGGTGAAGGAACTAGGCAAAATGGCACCGTAACTTCGGGAGAAGGTGCGCCGGTGAGGGTGAAGGATTTACTCCGTAAGCCCATGCCGGTCGAAGATACCAGGCCGCTGCGACTGTTTATTAAAAACACAGCACTCTGCAAACACGAAAGTGGACGTATAGGGTGTGACGCCTGCCCGGTGCCGGAAGGTTAATTGATGGGGTTAGCGCAAGCGAAGCTCTTGATCGAAGCCCCGGTAAACGGCGGCCGTAACTATAACGGTCCTAAGGTAGCGAAATTCCTTGTCGGGTAAGTTCCGACCTGCACGAATGGCGTAACGATGGCGGCGCTGTCTCCACCCGAGACTCAGTGAAATTGAAATCGCTGTGAAGATGCAGTGTATCCGCGGCTAGACGGAAAGACCCCGTGAACCTTTACTGTAGCTTTGCACTGGACTTTGAGCCTGCTTGTGTAGGATAGGTGGGAGGCTTTGAAGCGAGGACGCCAGTTCTCGTGGAGCCATCCTTGAAATACCACCCTGGCATGCTTGAGGTTCTAACTCTGGTCCGTCATCCGGATCGAGGACAGTGTATGGTGGGCAGTTTGACTGGGGCGGTCTCCTCCCAAAGAGTAACGGAGGAGTACGAAGGTGCGCTCAGACCGGTCGGAAATCGGTCGCAGAGTATAAAGGCAAAAGCGCGCTTGACTGCGAGACAGACACGTCGAGCAGGTACGAAAGTAGGTCTTAGTGATCCGGTGGTTCTGTATGGAAGGGCCATCGCTCAACGGATAAAAGGTACTCCGGGGATAACAGGCTGATACCGCCCAAGAGTTCATATCGACGGCGGTGTTTGGCACCTCGATGTCGGCTCATCACATCCTGGGGCTGAAGCCGGTCCCAAGGGTATGGCTGTTCGCCATTTAAAGTGGTACGCGAGCTGGGTTTAGAACGTCGTGAGACAGTTCGGTCCCTATCTGCCGTGGACGTTTGAGATTTGAGAGGGGCTGCTCCTAGTACGAGAGGACCGGAGTGGACGAACCTCTGGTGTTCCGGTTGTCACGCCAGTGGCACTGCCGGGTAGCTATGTTCGGAAGAGATAACCGCTGAAAGCATCTAAGCGGGAAACTCGCCTCAAGATGAGATCTCACTGGGATCTTGAATCCCCTAAAGGGCCGTCGAAGACTACGACGTTGATAGGTTGGGTGTGTAAGCGCTGTGAGGCGTTGAGCTAACCAATACTAATTGCCCGTGAGGCTTGACCATATAACACCCAAACAATCTGGTGTTGTTGGTGAAGTCGACAAACCGAAAGTTCGATTGAACCGCAAAGTACTGTCACATACCCGAATTCGGGTGAGCGTCTCGACGATCACCCTAAAGAATTGCTTGACGACCATAGAGCGTTGGAACCACCTGATCCCATCCCGAACTCAGTAGTGAAACGATGCATCGCCGATGGTAGTGTGGGGTTTCCCCATGTGAGAGTAGGTCATCGTCAAGCACCTATACCAAACCCCCGATCATCGAAAGGTGATCGGGGGTTTGACTTTGCGCGGATGAAAATCGAATCGACCTTTCCTGCAGCAGGGCCCACTCGTTAAGGTCTGCACCCCATCCCTTTTCTATGCAACCCAACAGGGCGCCGTTATGATGCCTGCCTCGTAAAGAGGCTGAGCGTTATGTTGAATCTGATACGTCTCCTTCAGGATGGCCAGTTTCATTCCGGAGAGTTCCTGGGGGAGGCGCTTGGCATTTCCCGTGCTGCTGTCTGGAAGCATCTGAAGCACCTTGAGGCTGCTTACGGCCTGGATATCCATAGGGTCCGGGGAAAAGGTTATCGCCTTGCTTCTCCATTCGAGCCTCTTTCCCAGGAGCGTCTTTTCGCCCTAGGTGAGCCGTGGCCAATCTTTATCCATGAGAGCATTGACTCTACAAACGCGGAAGCACTGCGCTTGTTATCCCAAGGCGTACAGGCGCCATTTGTTGTCTTGGCGGAGCACCAGTCTGGTGGGCGCGGTCGTCGAGGGCGAGCCTGGGTATCACCCTATGGTGAGAATCTCTATCTCTCATGCGTAATCAGGATAGATGGAGGCGTCAGACAGCTTGAGGGAATGAGCCTGCTGGTTGGTGTTGCCGTGTTGCGGGTTCTTCAGTCGCTAGGTGTGAATTCCGCGCAGCTCAAGTGGCCCAATGATGTTTTGGTGGCGGAGCGGAAGATTGCCGGAATTCTCATCGAGCTCGTGGGAGATCCAGCTGATATCTGCAATGTCGTTATTGGTGTCGGGCTCAACGTCAATATGTTGAGCCGACAGGCAGAAATTACCCAGGAGTGGACGTCCGTCCGTTCCGAGATTGGATCCCTTCAGGATCGCACGCAAATTGCTGCTGCTCTTCTATGTGAGCTCCGCCGTTGCCTGGGAGAGGGGTTCGCTGCTGTTCGGAGGGAGTGGGAGCTCCATCATGCGTGGACCGGAAGGGAGGTATCCGTACTAACCGCCAGCAAGCGTGTGGACGGTGTGGTTCTTGGTATTGATAAAAGTGGCGCTCTTCGCCTTGATGTGGGGGGCACCGAGTTGCTGCTAAACGGGGGAGAGCTCAGTTTGAGGTTGCGAGATGATTCTAGAGCTTGACTGTGGCAACAGCTTCATCAAATGGCGCCTGCTTGGCACCGACAGTGAAGGAGCGCTCATTTCAGGTGTTGCTGCTGATGGCGACAATGTCATCCAGGCAATCAAGGCCTCCGACTACTCAGGCATTCAGCAGTGCCGATTAGTCAGTGTGCGCTCGGAGGAGGAAACTTCCGCGCTGCTGCAGGCTCTTGAACAAGCGTTTCATGCAAGGCCTCTGCTCGCATCCTCTTCGAAGGTATTGGCGGGAGTCGTTAATGGCTATGAGGATTTCCACAAGCTTGGACTGGATCGATGGCTTGCTGTCGTTGCCGCCTACCACGTCAGCAAGAGCGCATCGCTCGTGCTTGATCTCGGTACGGCGGTAACCTCCGACTTCGTAACTTCCAGTGGCGTGCATCTCGGGGGATATATATGTCCAGGAGTGCCACTCATGCGTAGCCAGCTCAGAACGCATACGCGACGAATCCGGTATGACGACGAAGCTGCCGCTCAAGCGGTGGCGCACATGAAGCCAGGGCGGAACACCGCTGAAGCCGTTGAGCGAGGTTGCCTTTTGATGCTCAAGGGGTTCGTGCGCATGCAATTGGATCTGGCCCGACAACAGTTGGGAGAGGATTTCTGCATTTTTCTCACCGGAGGGGATGCTGCATTGGTAAAAGAGGAAGTGCCCAATGCGAGATTGGCTCCTGATCTGGTTTTCTCCGGGCTTGCGATTGCGTGTCCATTTGACTGAGGTTGTCCATGCGCTGGCTGTTCCTGCTCTTATTGGTGCTGAATCTCTTCTATTACGTTTGGCACCAACAACAGGCCCCTCTCCAGGTCAAAGAAGTCGAGACACTGTCTCTTTACAGGGGGGGGCAGCAAGACATTCGTTTGTTGAGTGAGTCCAAGGAAAATACTGCCCCTCGTGCTCAGCAGCAGTCAGCGCCTTTGCCTGATGCTCAGGTTTGTCTGTTTTTGGGAGGCCTGGATCGTGAGGAGCAAGTGAAGGGTGTTGAGCAAAGGCTGCTAGCCCTGAATATCCAGAGCAGCATTCAAAGTGTGGATGCTGCTGCAGGCGTTGACTACTGGGTCTATCTCGCTCCGCTTGCCTCCAGGCAGGCATCGTTGCGGCAATTGAAGGAGCTCCAGGCTCGCAAGATCGACAGCTACCTGATCAGTCAGGGCGACCTGCAGAACGGCATCTCACTTGGGATTTTTCCAAGACTTGACTCGGCCGAGAGTGTAATGACGCGTCTCAAGGATGCGGGGTACGAGCCTCTTATGCGTGAGTTGCCACGCGCTCACCGCGATTACTGGGTTCGCGTGGATGGAGAGGGCCGTCGACTTGTGGATGACGCTTTGCTAGCGACGCTTGTGAAAGATTTTCCGGGTCTTCAGCACAAAATTATGCCCTGCCAGGGTGTTGCATCTCACGAATAGTTTGCATAGAATGGCGCCCGCTTCGCAGGCAGGCCTAAAGAGATGTTTGCCGAAGCGCTGTCAAAAATAGCTAACCTCAAGATTTTAATGAGAAAAAGCTTGACAGCAGGGGTGGCTACGATGAAAATGCCGCCTCCCGATTGGAGGGATTCCCGAGTGGCCAAAGGGATCAGACTGTAAATCTGACGTCATAGACTTCGAAGGTTCGAATCCTTCTCCCTCCACCAGATTCAAGCGTGAGCACCAGGCTCCGCGGGTATAGTTCAGTGGTAGAACCTCAGCCTTCCAAGCTGATGATGCGGGTTCGATTCCCGCTACCCGCTCCAGGTTTGATGTTTGTGCAATGTGTTTGGCTCATGTAGCTCAGCTGGTAGAGCACACCCTTGGTAAGGGTGAGGTCAGCGGTTCAAATCCGCTCATGAGCTCCATCTTACAAAGGCAGATATGAAAATATCTGCCTTTGTTTTAATGGTGGCGTGACTCGCTCAATTCATTGATGGGAGACGTTCTCGATGGCTAAAGAAAAATTCGAACGTAACAAACCGCACGTCAACGTCGGCACCATTGGTCACGTTGACCATGGCAAGACCACTCTGACTGCTGCCCTGACCAAAGTCTGCTCCGAGACCTGGGGTGGTTCGGCTCGTGCGTTCGATCAGATCGACAACGCTCCGGAAGAGAAAGCTCGCGGTATCACCATCAACACTTCCCACGTTGAGTACGATTCCGCTACTCGTCACTACGCTCACGTTGACTGCCCTGGTCACGCTGACTACGTGAAGAACATGATCACCGGTGCTGCCCAGATGGACGGCGCGATCCTGGTTTGCTCCGCTGCTGACGGCCCCATGCCGCAGACTCGCGAGCACATCCTGCTGTCCCGTCAGGTAGGCGTTCCCTACATCGTCGTGTTCCTGAACAAGGCCGACATGGTTGACGACGCCGAGCTGCTGGAGCTGGTCGAGATGGAAGTTCGCGATCTGCTGAACACCTACGACTTCCCGGGCGACGACACTCCGATCGTCATCGGCTCCGCGCTGATGGCGCTGGAAGGCAAAGACGACAACGAAATCGGTGTCTCCGCTGTTCGCAAGCTGGTAGAGACCCTGGACTCCTACATTCCGGAGCCCATTCGTGCCGTTGACCAGCCGTTCCTGATGCCGATCGAAGACGTGTTCTCCATCTCCGGCCGTGGCACCGTTGTGACCGGTCGTGTTGAGCGCGGTATCGTTCGCGTTCAAGAGGAAGTTGAGATCGTTGGTATCCGTGCTACCTCCAAGACCATCTGCACCGGCGTTGAAATGTTCCGCAAGCTGCTGGACGAAGGCCGTGCTGGTGAGAACGTTGGTATCCTGCTGCGTGGCACCAAGCGTGACGAAGTGGAGCGTGGCCAGGTTCTGGCCAAGCCGGGCACCATCAAGCCGCACACCAAGTTCGAGTGCGAAGTGTACGTGCTGTCCAAGGAAGAGGGTGGTCGTCACACCCCGTTCTTCAAGGGCTACCGTCCGCAGTTCTACTTCCGTACCACCGACGTGACTGGCAACTGCGAGCTGCCGGAAGGCGTTGAAATGGTAATGCCGGGTGACAACATCAAGATGGTCGTCACCCTGATCGCTCCGATCGCCATGGAAGATGGCCTGCGCTTCGCAATCCGCGAAGGCGGTCGTACCGTTGGCGCCGGCGTCGTCGCCAAGATCATCGAATAAGTAGTTGATCTTGCGTTAACAGGCCGGCATAATGGTCGGCCTGATTTTGTTACAGGCCAGTAGCTCAATTGGCAGAGCGGCGGTCTCCAAAACCGCAGGTTGGGGGTTCGATTCCCTCCTGGCCTGCCAGATTTCCCGGTCCTGGGGTCTGGCAATCTCCACACAAGGTCCTTTCCAATGAATGCCAAGCTTGAAGCCAAAGAAACTCGCTTCGATGCGTTGAAGTGGATCGTTGTGGCTTTTCTGGTTGTTGTGGGGGTTGTGGGTAACCACTACTTCGCTGATCAGCCGATTATCTATCGCGTCCTTGCTCTCCTGGTTCTGGGTGGTGCTGCCGCTTTTGTTGCGCTGCAGACCGTCAAGGGGCAGGCGTTCTTTTCTCTGGCCAAAGAAGCGCGTGTCGAGATCCGCAAGGTGGTCTGGCCGACTCGTCAGGAAACTACTCAGACCACGCTGATTGTGGTTGCGGTTGTTCTTGTCATGGCGCTGCTCCTGTGGGGCTTGGATTCCCTGCTGGGTTGGCTTGTTTCGATGATTGTTGGTTAAAGGGTGCCCCGTGGCTAAGCGTTGGTACGTTGTTCACGCGTATTCCGGTTATGAGAAGCATGTCATGCGTTCTCTCGTTGAGCGCGTGAAGCTTGCGGGTATGGAGGATCAGTTTGGTGAGATCCTCGTGCCGACAGAAGAAGTGGTCGAAATGCGCAATGGTCAGAAGCGCAAGAGTGAGCGGAAGTTCTTTCCTGGATATGTGCTGGTCCAGATGGAGATGAATGAAGCCACCTGGCACCTGATCAAGGACACTCCTCGTGTCATGGGGTTCATCGGTGGTACTGCGGACAAGCCCGCTCCCATCACTGAGCGTGAGGCTGAGGCGATTCTTCGCCGTGTTGCTGATAGTGGTGACAAGCCGAAGCCCAAAACCCTGTTCGAGCCGGGCGAGACTGTTCGTGTCATTGATGGTCCGTTTGCGGATTTCAATGGCGTGGTTGAAGAGGTTAATTACGAGAAGAGCCGCATTCAAGTTGCTGTGCTCATCTTCGGTCGCTCCACTCCTGTCGAGTTGGAGTTCAGCCAGGTCGAAAAGGTCTAGCTGTAGATGCATCCCATACCCCGCAGCCAATGGTTGCGGGGTTTTGTCGTCACTGGGATAAACGCAATGAAATCGGGGAGCCCTTGGGCGCTTGAACCCGCAAATGGAGTCATAAATGGCTAAGAAGATTCAGGCTTACATCAAGCTGCAAGTGAAGGCTGGCCAGGCCAACCCTTCGCCGCCGGTTGGTCCCGCTCTCGGTCAGCACGGCGTGAACATCATGGAGTTCTGCAAGGCGTTCAACGCCAAGACCCAGGGCATGGAGCCCGGTCTGCCCACTCCGGTGATCATCACTGTCTACAGCGACCGTAGCTTCACGTTCGAGACCAAGAGCACCCCGGCTTCCGTGTTGCTGAAGAAGGCGGCTGGCATCACCAGCGGCTCTTCCCGTCCGAACAGCCAGAAGGTTGGCACCGTTACCCGTGCACAGCTGGAAGATATCGCCAAAGCCAAGCAGGCGGATCTGACTGCAGCTGACCTGGATGCGGCCGTGCGTACCATCGCCGGTTCCGCTCGTAGCATGGGCCTGAACGTGGAGGGCGTGTAAATGGCAAAGCTGACTAAGCGCCAAAAGGCAATTGCTGCCAAGGTTGAAGCCGGCAAGCAATATGCATTCGAAGATGCAGCCAAGCTTCTTGCTGAGCTGTCCACCATCAAGTTCAAGGAGTCCGTGGACATCGCCATCAATCTCGGCGTTGATCCTCGCAAATCCGATCAGGTTGTTCGTGGCGCCACTGTCCTGCCGAATGGCACTGGCAAGAGCGTTCGCGTTGCCGTGTTCACCCAGGGGCCTGGTGTCGAAGCCGCTCTGGCTGCCGGCGCTGACAAGGTTGGCATGGACGAACTGGCCGCCGAAATGAAGGCTGGCGACCTGAGCTACGACGTGGTGATCGCATCTCCTGATGCAATGCGCGTTGTCGGTCAACTGGGTCAGGTTCTCGGCCCCCGTGGTCTGATGCCGAACCCGAAAGTCGGTACCGTTACTCCCGACGTGGCTACCGCAGTCAAGAACGCCAAGGCCGGTCAGGTACGCTTCCGTACTGACAAGAACGGCATCATCCATGCTTCCGTTGGCAAGGTTGATTTCGAGCCGGTCAAGCTGAAGCAGAACGTCGAAGCCCTGCTGTCCGACCTGAAGCGCCTCAAGCCGTCCACCTCCAAGGGTGTGTATGTGCAGCGCGTGACCCTGAGCACCACCATGGGTCCAGGTCTGCAGATCGATCAGGCTTCCCTGGAAGCTTAAGGAACAAAGTCGCAGTGGGTCTTGTGCCCGCTGCGCAGGTATTGGGGTCCCTGCCTGGCGGGGGCTATCCAAGACCGTAGGCGGCCATGCCTTAAACCGGGGAGCGATCCTCGAGCCTACGCAGATGGTGCTCCCGATTCGTTTGCCGAATCAGACACCAAAACGCCGTCCGGCCTCGGCTGGACGAACCGGTAACATCCAGGAGTGAACCCGTGGCAATTAAACTCGAAGACAAGAAGGCCATCGTCGCTGAAGTCAACGAGGCTGCCCAAGCTGCCCTGTCCGCTGTCGTGGCTGATGCCCGTGGCGTGACCGTGGCTGCCATGACCGGACTCCGTAAAGAGGCCCGCGCGGCTGGTGTTTACGTCAAAGTCGTACGTAACACCCTCGCCCGTCGCGCCGTCGAAGGCACTTCTTTTGAAGTGCTCGGCGACGTGTTCAAGGGCCCGACCCTCATCGCTTTCTCCAAGGAACATCCGGGTGCTGCCGCCCGTATCTTCAAGGAGTTCGCCAAGGGTCAGGACAAGTTCGAGATCAAGGCCGCCGCGTTTGAAGGCAAGCTGATCGCAGCCAACCAGATCGACGTACTGGCAACCCTGCCGACCTACGACGAAGCCGTATCCCAGCTGATGAGCGTTATCCAAGGCGCCACCAGCAAGCTGGCTCGTACCCTGGCGGCAATCCGCGACCAGAAGGAAAGCGCCGCAGCCTGATAAGGCCGCGCCCTTCCTTTCGCTTTATTCGATTAATTCGATGGCCGCCTGAGGCCATCCATCAATACAGGAATTAGAGTCATGGCTCTGACCAACGAAGACATCATCAACGCCGTATCCGAAATGTCCGTGATGCAAGTTGTTGAACTGATCAAGGCAATGGAAGAGAAGTTCGGCGTTTCCGCTGCTGCAGCTGTTGCTGCTGGCCCGGCTGCCGCTGCTGCTGTTGTTGAAGAGCAGACCGAGTTCACTATCGTCCTGGCTGAAGCTGGCGACAAGAAAGTGAACGTGATCAAGGTCGTTCGCGAGCTGACCGGTCTGGGCCTGAAAGAAGCCAAGGCAGTTGTTGACGGCGCCCCGGGCGTGGTCAAGGAAGGCGCTTCGAAAGAAGAAGCCGAAGCTGCCAAGAAGGCTCTGGAAGAAGCTGGCGCCAAAGTCGAGCTCAAGTAAGCGACGACCTTGCGTCTACAGCCTGAGCGGTAAGCGAAAGGCTGATGGCTGGTGGCTTAGGCCACCGGCCTTTTTCCGTTCTAGGTGGTCGCCTCGTGGCGGCTACCTGGAATGTGAGGCTCCCACCGACCAAGGTGGCGCAAACCAAGGGGTTTGCACGATTTTCTGGCTACTCCCGTCGGAGGAGCCAAATAAGCAGGTGACCAAGCTGGGGAACGCTGATGGCTTACTCATACACTGAGAAAAAACGTATCCGCAAAGACTTTAGCAAGTTGCCGGACGTCATGGATGTACCCTACCTCCTGGCCATCCAGCTGGATTCGTACCGCGAATTCCTGCAGGCGGGCGCGAGCAAGGAGCGGATCCGTGATATCGGCCTGCACGCGGCCTTCAAGTCTGTATTCCCGATCATCAGCTATTCCGGCAACGCCGCTCTGGAATACGTTGGCTATCGCCTTGGCGAGCCGGCCTTCGACGTCAAGGAATGCGTGCTGCGCGGCGTGACCTTCGCCGTTCCGCTGCGCGTCAAGGTGCGTCTGATCATTTTCGACAAGGAGTCGTCGAACAAGGCCATCAAGGACATCAAGGAACAAGAAGTCTACATGGGCGAAATCCCGCTCATGACCGAGAACGGTACCTTCATCATCAACGGTACCGAGCGCGTGATCGTCTCCCAGCTGCACCGCTCCCCGGGCGTGTTCTTCGACCATGACCGTGGCAAGACCCACAGCTCCGGCAAGCTGCTGTACTCCGCGCGGATCATTCCCTACCGTGGTTCCTGGCTGGACTTCGAGTTCGATCCGAAGGACTGCGTATTCGTTCGTATCGACCGTCGCCGCAAGCTGCCGGCCTCCGTCCTGCTGCGCGCGCTCGGCTACAGCACCGAGGAAGTGCTCAACGCCTTCTATGCCACCAACGTCTTCCATGTGAAGGGCGAAGGCCTGCACCTGGAACTGGTGCCTCAGCGCCTGCGCGGTGAAGTCGCCGTATTCGACATCAAGGATCCGTCCGGCAAGGTGATCGTGGAGCAGGGCCGTCGTATCACCGCCCGCCACATCAACCAGCTGGAGAAGGCTGGCATCAGCGAGCTGGAAGTTCCGCTGGACTACGTCCTCGGTCGCACCACCGCCAAGGCCATCGTGCATCCGGCCACCGGCGAGATCATCGTCGAGTGCAATACCGAGCTGACCACCGACCTGCTGGTCAAGATCGCCAAGGCACAGGTCGTCCGCATCGAGACCCTGTACACCAACGACATCGACTGCGGTCCGTTCATCTCCGACACCCTGAAGATCGACTCCACCAGCAACCAGCTGGAAGCCCTGGTGGAAATCTATCGCATGATGCGTCCTGGTGAGCCGCCGACCAAGGAGGCTGCCGAGACCCTGTTCAACAACCTGTTCTTCAGCGCCGAGCGTTACGACCTGTCCGCTGTCGGCCGCATGAAGTTCAACCGCCGGATCGGTCGCACCGAGATCGAGGGGCCTGGTGTCCTCAGTCGCGAAGATATCGTCGAGGTCCTCAAGACCCTGGTCGACATCCGCAACGGCAAGGGCATCGTCGACGACATCGACCACCTGGGTAACCGTCGTGTCCGTTGCGTTGGCGAAATGGCCGAAAACCAGTTCCGTGTTGGCCTGGTGCGCGTCGAGCGCGCGGTCAAGGAACGCCTGTCCATGGCGGAGAGCGAAGGCCTGATGCCTCAGGACCTGATCAACGCCAAGCCCGTGGCTGCTGCGATCAAGGAGTTCTTCGGCTCCAGCCAGCTCTCCCAGTTCATGGACCAGAACAACCCGCTGTCCGAGATCACCCACAAGCGCCGCGTTTCCGCACTCGGCCCAGGTGGTCTGACTCGCGAGCGCGCGGGCTTCGAAGTCCGCGACGTACACCCGACCCACTACGGCCGTGTGTGCCCGATCGAGACGCCCGAAGGTCCGAACATCGGTCTGATCAACTCCCTGGCTACCTACGCCCGCACCAACCAGTACGGTTTCCTCGAGAGCCCCTACCGTGTTGTAAAAGGCACCCAAGTGACCGATGAGATCGTCTTCCTCTCCGCCATCGAAGAGGCCGACCACGTCATCGCTCAGGCGTCTGCCACGCTCAACGAGCAGGGCCAACTGATCGACGAACTGGTGGCTGTGCGTCACCTGAACGAGTTCACCGTGAAGGCGCCGGAAGACGTCACCCTCATGGACGTATCGCCGAAGCAGGTCGTTTCCGTCGCTGCCTCGCTGATCCCGTTCCTCGAGCACGACGACGCCAACCGCGCACTCATGGGCTCGAACATGCAGCGCCAGGCTGTGCCGACCCTGCGTGCCGACAAGCCTCTGGTCGGTACCGGCATGGAGCGCAACGTTGCCCGTGACTCCGGTGTCTGCGTCGTGGCCCGTCGTGGTGGCGTGATCGACTCTGTCGATGCCAGCCGCATCGTCGTCCGTGTGAACGACGACGAAGTCGAGACTGGCGAAGCCGGTGTCGACATCTACAACCTGACCAAGTACACCCGTTCCAACCAGAACACCTGCATCAACCAGCGTCCGCTGGTGCAGAAGGGTGACAAGGTTTCGCGCAGCGACATCCTGGCCGATGGTCCGTCCACCGACATGGGTGAACTGGCCCTGGGTCAGAACATGCGCGTCGCGTTCATGCCCTGGAACGGCTTCAACTTCGAAGACTCCATCTGCCTCTCCGAGCGCGTGGTCCAGGAGGATCGTTTCACCACGATCCACATCCAGGAACTGACCTGCGTCGCCCGTGACACCAAGCTAGGCCCAGAAGAAATCACCGCGGACATCCCGAACGTGGGTGAGGCTGCGCTGAACAAGCTGGATGAAGCCGGCATCGTCTACGTCGGCGCCGAAGTACAGGCTGGCGACATCCTGGTCGGCAAGGTCACCCCGAAAGGCGAGACCCAGCTGACTCCGGAAGAGAAGCTGCTGCGCGCGATTTTCGGTGAGAAGGCATCCGACGTTAAGGACACCTCCCTGCGTGTGCCGACCGGTACCAAGGGCACCGTCATCGACGTCCAGGTCTTCACCCGTGATGGCGTGGAGCGCGACTCCCGTGCTCTGTCCATCGAGAAGATGCAGCTCGACGAGATCCGTAAGGACCTGAACGAAGAGTTCCGCATCGTCGAAGGTGCAACCTTCGAGCGCCTGCGTTCCGCCCTGGTCGGCCAGGTTGCAGAAGGTGGCGCCGGCCTCAAGAAAGGCACCGAGATCACCGACGAGTACCTCGACGGCCTCGAGCGCGGCCAGTGGTTCAAGCTGCGCATGGCGGACGACGCTCTGAACGAGCAGCTTGAGAAGGCCCAGGCCTACCTCTCCGACCGCCGCCAGCTGCTGGACGACAAGTTCGAAGACAAGAAGCGCAAGCTTCAGCAAGGCGACGACCTGGCGCCGGGCGTCCTGAAGATCGTCAAGGTGTACCTCGCCATCAAGCGCCGCATCCAGCCGGGTGACAAGATGGCGGGCCGCCACGGTAACAAGGGTGTGGTCTCCGTGATCATGCCGGTCGAAGACATGCCCCACGATGCCAATGGCACGCCGGTGGACATCGTCCTCAACCCGCTGGGTGTACCGTCGCGTATGAACGTCGGCCAGATTCTCGAAACCCACCTGGGCCTTGCGGCCAAGGGCCTGGGCGAGAAGATCAACCGCATGCTCGAAGAGCAGCGCAAGATCGCCGAGCTGCGCAAGTTCCTGCACGAGATCTACAACGAGATCGGTGGGCGTCAGGAGAGCCTGGATGAACTGAGCGATCAGGAAATCCTCGATCTGGCGAAGAACCTGCGCGGCGGCGTGCCGATGGCTACCCCGGTGTTCGACGGTGCCAAGGAGCGCGAGATCAAGGCGATGCTGAAGCTCGCCGATCTGCCCGAGAGCGGCCAGATGCGCCTGTTCGACGGTCGTACCGGCAACATGTTCGAGCGTCCGACCACCGTTGGCTACATGTACATGCTGAAGCTGAACCACCTGGTCGACGACAAGATGCACGCACGTTCCACCGGCTCTTACAGCCTGGTTACCCAGCAGCCGCTGGGTGGTAAGGCGCAGTTCGGTGGCCAGCGTTTCGGGGAGATGGAGGTCTGGGCGCTGGAAGCCTACGGCGCCGCCTACACCCTGCAGGAGATGCTGACCGTGAAGTCCGACGACGTGAACGGCCGTACCAAGATGTACAAGAACATCGTGGATGGCGATCACCGCATGGAGGCCGGCATGCCCGAGTCCTTCAACGTGTTGATCAAAGAGATCCGTTCGCTCGGCATCGACATCGAACTGGAAACCGAATAACACGCGACGCCCAGAACGCTACGGCTGGTCAAGGCCGGTCGTAGCGGGTCCGTGAGGAGGAAAGGCCTTGAAAGACTTGCTGAATCTGTTGAAAAACCAGGGTCAAATCGAAGAGTTCGATGCCATCCGTATTGGCCTGGCCTCGCCCGAGATGATCCGTTCCTGGTCCTTCGGTGAAGTGAAGAAGCCGGAGACCATCAACTACCGTACCTTCAAGCCGGAGCGCGATGGCCTGTTCTGCGCCAAGATCTTCGGCCCGGTGAAGGACTACGAGTGCCTGTGCGGTAAGTACAAGCGCCTCAAGCACCGCGGTGTGATCTGCGAGAAGTGCGGTGTGGAAGTCGCGCTGGCCAAGGTGCGCCGTGAGCGCATGGGCCACATCGAGCTGGCTTCCCCTGTTGCCCACATCTGGTTCCTGAAGTCCCTGCCGTCCCGTATCGGCCTGCTGCTGGACATGACCCTGCGTGACATCGAGCGCGTGCTCTATTTCGAGAGCTACGTAGTGATCGATCCGGGCATGACCACCCTTGAGAAAGGTCAGCTGCTGAACGACGAGCAATACTTCGAAGCCCTCGAAGAGTTCGGTGACGACTTCGACGCCCGCATGGGTGCCGAGGCTGTCCGCGAGCTGCTGAACGCCATCGATCTGGAGCACGAGATCGGCCGCCTGCGCGAAGAGATTCCGCAGACCAACTCGGAAACCAAGATCAAGAAGCTGTCCAAGCGCCTGAAGCTGATGGAAGCCTTCAAGGATTCCGGCAACCACCCCGAGTGGATGGTGCTGACCGTCCTGCCGGTGCTGCCGCCGGACCTGCGTCCGCTGGTTCCGCTGGATGGCGGTCGCTTCGCGACCTCCGACCTGAACGATCTGTATCGCCGGGTCATCAACCGTAACAACCGCCTGAAGCGCCTGCTCGACCTGGCCGCTCCGGACATCATCGTGCGCAACGAAAAGCGCATGCTGCAGGAAGCTGTCGACGCCCTGCTGGACAACGGCCGTCGTGGCCGTGCCATCACTGGCTCGAACAAGCGCCCGCTGAAGTCCCTGGCCGACATGATCAAGGGCAAGCAAGGTCGCTTCCGTCAGAACCTGCTCGGTAAGCGCGTGGACTACTCCGGTCGTTCCGTGATCACCGTGGGCCCGACCCTGCGTCTGCACCAGTGCGGTCTGCCCAAGAAGATGGCCCTCGAGCTGTTCAAGCCGTTCATCTTCGGCAAGCTCGAAGCCCGCGGCATGGCCACCACCATCAAGGCGGCCAAGAAGATGGTCGAGCGCGAACTGCCCGAGGTCTGGGACGTACTCGCCGAAGTCATCCGCGAACACCCCGTGCTGCTGAACCGTGCGCCGACCCTCCACCGTCTGGGTATCCAGGCGTTCGAGCCGGTGCTGATCGAAGGCAAGGCCATCCAGCTGCATCCGCTGGTCTGCGCCGCGTACAACGCCGACTTCGACGGTGACCAGATGGCCGTCCACGTTCCGCTGACCCTTGAGGCCCAGCTGGAAGCGCGCGCGCTGATGATGTCCACCAACAACATCCTGTCGCCTGCCAACGGCGAGCCGATCATCGTTCCGTCCCAGGACGTGGTTCTCGGCCTGTACTACATGACCCGTGAGGCGGTGAACGCCAAGGGTGAGGGTCGCGTCTTCGCTGACCTGCAGGAAGTCGACCGCGTGTTCCGCGCCGGCGAGGCGTCCCTGCACGCCCGTGTGAAAGTCCGCATCAACGAGACCGTGAAGGACAAGGACGGCGGTATCACCAAGAACACCCGCATCGTCGACACCACCGTCGGCCGCGCTCTGCTGTTCCAGGTGGTTCCGGCAGGCCTGTCGTTCGACGTGGTCAACCAGCCGATGAAGAAGAAGGCGATCTCCAAACTGATCAACCAGTGCTACCGCGTGGTGGGTCTGAAGGATACCGTCATCTTCGCCGACCAGCTGATGTACACCGGTTTCGCCTACTCCACCATTTCCGGCGTTTCCATCGGTGTGAACGACTTCGTCATTCCCGATGAGAAGGCGCGCATCATCGATGCCGCCACCGAGGAAGTGAAGGAAATCGAATCCCAGTACGCCTCCGGCCTGGTTACCCAGGGCGAGAAGTACAACAAGGTGATCGACCTCTGGTCCAAGGCGAACGACGAAGTGTCCAAGGCGATGATGGCCAACCTCTCGAAAGAGAAAGTGGTCGATCGCGAGGGCAAGGAAGTCGATCAGGAGTCCTTCAACTCCATGTACATGATGGCGGACTCCGGTGCGCGGGGCTCCGCGGCCCAGATCCGTCAGCTCGCCGGTATGCGCGGCCTGATGGCCAAGCCGGACGGCTCCATCATCGAGACCCCGATCACCGCGAACTTCCGTGAGGGCCTGAACGTACTCCAGTACTTCATCTCCACTCACGGTGCTCGTAAAGGTCTGGCGGATACTGCACTGAAGACCGCGAACTCCGGTTACCTGACTCGTCGCCTGGTCGACGTGGCGCAGGACCTGGTCGTGACCGAGATCGACTGCGGCACCGAGCATGGCCTGCTGATGACTCCGCACATCGAAGGCGGCGACGTGGTCGAGCCCCTGGGCGAGCGCGTCCTGGGTCGTGTCATCGCCAAGGACGTGTTCAAGCCTGGCAGCGACGACGGCGAAGTGATCGTCCCGGCCGGTACCCTGATCGACGAGCAGTGGGTCGAGTTCATCGAGCGCGCGAGCATCGACGAGGTTGTAGTCCGCTCGCCGATCACCTGTGAAACTCGCTATGGCATCTGTGCCAAGTGCTACGGTCGTGACCTGGCACGTGGTCACCAGGTGAACATCGGTGAAGCGGTCGGCGTCATCGCCGCCCAGTCCATCGGTGAGCCGGGTACCCAGCTGACCATGCGTACGTTCCACATCGGTGGTGCGGCCAGCCGTACCTCGGCAGCCGACAACGTCCAGGTCAAGAATGGCGGTACCATCCGCCTGCATAACCTGAAGCACGTCGAGCGTGTCGATGGCGCGCTGGTGGCGGTTTCCCGTTCCGGCGAGCTGGCAGTGGCTGACGAGTTCGGTCGCGAGCGCGAGCGTTACAAGCTGCCGTACGGTGCCGTGATCTCCGTGAAGGAAGGTGACAAGGTCGACCCGGGCGCCATCGTTGCCAAGTGGGACCCGCACACCCACCCGATCGTGACCGAGATGAAGGGTACCGTGACCTTCGTCGGCATGGAGGAAGGCATCACCATCAAGCGTCAGACCGACGAACTCACCGGCCTGACCAACATCGAGGTTCTGGATCCGAAGGATCGTCCGGCTGCCGGCAAGGACATTCGTCCGGCTGTGAAGCTGGTCGACGCCAATGGCAAGGAGCTGCTGCTGCCGGGTACCGACGTACCGGCCCAGTACTTCCTGCCGGCGAACGCCCTGGTTGGCGTGGCCGACGGTGCTCAGGTGGGCGTGGGTGATGTTATTGCCCGTATCCCGCAGGAAACCTCGAAGACCCGCGACATCACCGGTGGTCTGCCGCGCGTTGCCGACCTGTTCGAAGCTCGTCGTCCGAAAGAGCCTTCGATCCTGGCGGAAATCAGCGGCACCATTTCCTTCGGCAAGGAGACCAAGGGCAAGCGCCGTCTGGTCATCACGCCGAACGACGGTAGCGATCCTTACGAGGAGCTGATTCCGAAATGGCGTCACCTGAACGTGTTCGAAGGCGAACAGGTGAACCGTGGCGAGGTGATCTCCGACGGTCCGAGCAACCCGCACGACATCCTGCGCCTGCTGGGCGTCAGTGCGCTGGCCAAGTACATCGTCAATGAAATCCAGGACGTGTACCGCCTGCAAGGCGTGAAGATCAACGACAAGCACATCGAGACCATCCTGCGTCAGATGCTGCGTAAGGTAGAGATCGCGGAGTCCGGGGATTCCAGCTTCATCAAGGGCGACCAGATGGAGCTGACCCAGGTGCTGGAGGAGAACGAGCGTCTGGCTGGTGAAGATCGCTTCATCGCCAAGTACGAGCGCGTCCTGCTGGGTATCACCAAGGCTTCGCTGTCCACCGAGTCGTTCATCTCCGCGGCATCCTTCCAGGAGACCACCCGCGTCCTCACCGAGGCGGCGGTCACCGGCAAGCGCGACTACCTGCGTGGCCTGAAGGAAAACGTCGTGGTGGGTCGTCTTATCCCGGCCGGTACCGGCCTGGCCTACCACAGCGAGCGCAAGCGTCAGCGCGAAGCCGGCAAGCCGGTCCGCGTAAGCGCGAGCGAGGTGGAAGCAGCGTTGACCGAAGCGCTGAACTCCAGCGGCAACTAATCAGGCGGGCCCTGGGCGACTTTGTGTTGCCCAGGGCCTTGTCTTGACTGGGGGATTGAGTCTCTTTAGACTCATGCACCCCTAAATTTGGCAGGGCGCTGAGCTCTGCCATTTTGCTTTAGGGCAATAGCGTCGAAAGACAACAGTGGAGCTTATAGATGGCAACTATCAACCAGCTGGTACGTCAGCCGCGCAAGCGTATCGTCGACAAGTCCGACGTTCCTGCGCTGCAGAACTGCCCGCAGCGTCGTGGCGTGTGCACCCGCGTGTACACCACCACGCCGAAAAAACCGAACTCCGCACTCCGTAAGGTTTGCCGTGTTCGCCTGACCAATGGTTTTGAAGTCACCTCCTACATCGGTGGTGAAGGTCACAACCTGCAGGAGCACAGCGTAGTGCTGATCCGTGGCGGTCGTGTAAAAGACCTCCCGGGTGTTCGCTACCACACCGTTCGCGGTTCTCTGGATACCACTGGTGTCAAAGACCGTAAGCAGGGTCGCTCCAAGTACGGTACCAAGCGTCCGAAGTAATCCGGCGCTTCAACCTGAATTCTTTTTACTGAGTCGATAAGAGTAAGGTCGGCCGTAACCGAATGGTTATCGTGCTGGGCTAACCTGAAGACCGTTTGAGGGCTTATCAATGCCAAGACGTCGTGTAGCAGCCAAGCGTGAGATCCTGGACGATCCGAAATACGGAAGCCAGATCCTCGCCAAGTTCATGAACCACGTGATGGAAAGCGGCAAGAAGGCCGTAGCCGAGCGCATCGTTTACGGTGCCTTGGATACTGTCAAAGCACGCAAGAACACCGATCCCCTGGAGATCTTCGAGAAAGCTCTCGACGCCATCGCTCCGCTGGTCGAAGTCAAGTCCCGCCGTGTAGGCGGTGCTACCTACCAGGTGCCGGTCGAAGTTCGCCCGTCTCGTCGCAATGCGCTGGCAATGCGCTGGCTGGTGGACTCCGCGCGCAAGCGTGGCGAGAAGTCCATGGCCCTGCGTCTCGCTGGTGAGCTGCTGGATGCCTTCGAAGGCAAAGGCGCAGCCGTCAAGAAGCGTGAAGACGTACACCGCATGGCTGAGGCCAACAAAGCGTTCTCGCACTACCGCTTCTAATCACGGCATCAATACTTTTGCGAGGGCTTTATGGCTCGTACCACACCAATTAACCGCTACCGGAACATCGGTATCTGCGCCCACGTTGACGCGGGCAAGACCACCACTACCGAGCGGATCCTGTTCTACACCGGCCTCAGCCACAAGATGGGTGAGGTGCACGACGGCGCTGCTACCACCGACTGGATGGTGCAGGAGCAAGAGCGCGGTATCACCATTACGTCTGCTGCGATCACCACCTTCTGGGAAGGTTCGCGCGGTCAGTACGACAAATACCGTGTAAACGTCATCGACACCCCCGGCCACGTCGACTTCACCATTGAAGTAGAGCGCTCCCTGCGCGTGCTTGACGGCGCTGTCGTGGTGTTCTGCGGTACCTCCGGCGTTGAGCCGCAGTCCGAAACCGTATGGCGTCAGGCCAACAAGTACGGTGTTCCGCGTATCGTCTACGTGAATAAGATGGACCGCGCTGGTGCCAACTTCCTTCGTGTAGTTGGTCAGATCAAGAACCGCCTGGGTCACACCCCGGTTCCGGTTCAGCTGGCTATCGGTGCGGAAGATGACTTCCAGGGGCAGGTCGACCTGCTGAAGATGAAGGCCATCTACTGGAACGAAGACGACAAGGGCACCTCCTACCGCGAGGAAGAGATTCCTGCGGAGCTGGTCGACCTGGCCAATGAGTGGCGCTCCAACATGGTTGAGGCGGCTGCCGAGGCCAACGAAGAGCTAATGAACAAGTACCTCGAGGAGGGTGATCTTTCCATCGAGGAGATCAAGGCTGGTCTGCGTCAGCGCACCATCGCCTGCGAGATCGTTCCGGCTGTCTGCGGTTCTTCGTTCAAGAACAAGGGCGTGCCCCTGGTTCTCGATGCCGTCATCGACTTCCTGCCTGCTCCGACCGAGATCCCGGCCATCCAGGGTATCCACCCGGACCACATCGATCTGGGCGACGAGGCTCCGAAAGATGAGCGTCATGCCGACGACAACGCGCCGTTCTCCGCATTGGCGTTCAAGATCGCTACCGACCCGTTCGTTGGTACCCTCACCTTCGTGCGCGTCTACTCGGGCGTTCTGGAGTCTGGCCAGTCGGTCATCAACTCCGTGAAGAGCAAGAAAGAGCGCGTTGGTCGTATGGTGCAGATGCACGCCAACCAGCGTGACGAGATCAAGGAAGTGCGCGCAGGCGACATCGCGGCCCTGATCGGCATGAAGGACGTCACCACAGGTGACACCCTGTGCGATCCGGACAAGCCGATCGTCCTCGAGCGCATGGACTTCCCGGAGCCCGTGATTCACGTGGCTGTCGAGCCGAAGACCAAGGCTGACCAGGAGAAGATGGGTATCGCTCTGGGCAAGCTGGCCCAGGAAGACCCGTCGTTCCGTGTCAAGACCGACGAAGAGTCCGGCCAGACCATCATTGGTGGTATGGGCGAACTGCACCTGGACATCATCGTCGACCGCATGAAGCGTGAGTTCGGTGTAGAGGCCAACATCGGTAAGCCGCAGGTGGCCTACCGTGAGACCATTTCCAAGGACAACGTCGAGATCGAAGGCAAGTTCGTTCGTCAGTCCGGTGGTCGTGGTCAGTTCGGTCACTGCTGGATTCGCTTCTCGTCGGCTGACGTGGACGAAAAAGGCAACATCACCGAAGGTCTGGTATTCACCAACGAAGTCGTCGGTGGTGTGGTTCCGAAGGAATACATCCCTGCGATCCAGAAGGGTATCGAGGAGCAGATGAAGAACGGCGTTGTTGCCGGTTATCCGCTCATCGGCCTGAAAGCCACCGTATTCGATGGTTCGTACCACGACGTCGACTCCAACGAAATGGCGTTCAAGATCGCGGCCTCCATGGCGACCAAGCAGCTGGCCCAGAAGGGCGGTGGTAAGGTGCTTGAACCGATCATGAAGGTCGAAGTGGTGACCCCTGAGGACTACATGGGCGACGTGATGGGTGACCTGAACCGTCGTCGTGGCCTGATTCTGGGTATGGAAGACTCGGTTTCCGGTAAGGTTATCCGTGCCGAGGTTCCACTGGGTGAGATGTTCGGTTATGCGACCGACGTTCGCTCCATGTCTCAGGGTCGCGCCAGCTACTCCATGGAATTCTCCAAGTACGCCGAAGCTCCGTCGAACATCGTCGAAGCGCTCGTTAAAAAACAAGGCTAATCCCGCCCTTTAAGTAAGAGGTTTACTGTCGTGGCTAAGGAAAAATTTGAACGTAACAAACCGCACGTCAACGTCGGCACCATTGGTCACGTTGACCATGGCAAGACCACTCTGACTGCTGCCCTGACCAAAGTCTGCTCCGAGACCTGGGGTGGTTCGGCTCGTGCGTTCGATCAGATCGACAACGCTCCGGAAGAGAAAGCTCGCGGTATCACCATCAACACCTCCCACGTTGAGTACGATTCCGCTACTCGTCACTATGCTCACGTTGACTGCCCCGGTCACGCTGACTACGTGAAGAACATGATCACTGGTGCTGCCCAGATGGACGGCGCGATCCTGGTTTGCTCTGCTGCTGACGGCCCCATGCCGCAGACTCGCGAGCACATCCTGCTGTCCCGTCAGGTAGGTGTTCCCTACATCGTCGTGTTCCTGAACAAGGCCGACATGGTTGACGACGCCGAGCTGCTGGAACTGGTCGAGATGGAAGTTCGCGATCTGCTGAACACCTACGACTTCCCGGGCGACGACACTCCGATCGTCATCGGCTCCGCGCTGATGGCGCTGGAAGGCAAAGACGACAACGAAATCGGTGTCTCCGCTGTTCGCAAGCTGGTAGAGACCCTGGACTCCTACATTCCGGAGCCCATTCGTGCCGTTGACCAGCCGTTCCTGATGCCGATCGAAGACGTGTTCTCCATCTCCGGCCGTGGCACCGTTGTGACCGGTCGTGTTGAGCGCGGTATCGTTCGCGTTCAAGAGGAAGTTGAGATCGTTGGTATCCGTGCTACCTCCAAGACCATCTGCACCGGCGTTGAAATGTTCCGCAAGCTGCTGGACGAAGGCCGTGCTGGTGAGAACGTTGGTATCCTGCTGCGTGGCACCAAGCGTGACGAAGTGGAGCGTGGCCAGGTTCTGGCCAAGCCGGGCACCATCAAGCCGCACACCAAGTTCGAGTGCGAAGTGTACGTGCTGTCCAAGGAAGAGGGTGGTCGTCACACCCCGTTCTTCAAGGGCTACCGTCCGCAGTTCTACTTCCGTACCACCGACGTGACTGGCAACTGCGAGCTGCCGGAAGGCGTTGAAATGGTAATGCCGGGTGACAACATCAAGATGGTCGTCACCCTGATCGCTCCGATCGCCATGGAAGATGGCCTGCGCTTCGCAATCCGCGAAGGCGGTCGTACCGTTGGCGCCGGCGTCGTCGCCAAGATCATCGAGTAATCGACGATCCTGCATCAGAGAAAAGGGCCCTTCGGGGCCCTTTTCTTTTGGATTGGTTAAAAGTTGACACCCCCTGGGGCCGTCCGTACAATTGCGCCTCCTTTTAACAGGCGTAGTCCGTCTGTTGGGGGCAAGCAGAGATAGAGTCTGAGGTCAAAATGCAAAACCAACAAATCCGTATTCGGTTGAAGGCTTTTGACCATCGCCTGATCGATCAATCCACCCAGGAAATCGTGGAAACCGCGAAACGTACTGGTGCTCAGGTGCGTGGTCCGATTCCTCTGCCTACTCGCAAGGAGCGGTATACCGTTCTGATTTCTCCGCACGTCAACAAAGACGCGCGCGATCAGTACGAAATCCGCACTCATAAGCGTGTTCTGGACATCGTCCAGCCGACGGATAAAACCGTTGACGCGCTGATGAAGCTCGACCTTGCTGCAGGCGTGGAAGTGCAGATCAGCCTCGGCTAATGACCTTCGGGTTCTTAGTCGTGTAACGCTCTGAAATGGGCGGCCATAGCGGGTGAAAGCCCCGTACACTCATGAGGTTTACAACATGACTATTGGTGTAGTCGGTCGTAAGTGCGGCATGACCCGCATTTTCACCGAAGAAGGTGTCTCCATTCCGGTTACGGTCATCGAGATCGAGCCGAATCGTGTGACCCAATTCAAAAGCGAAGAGTCCGATGGCTATCGCGCCGTGCAGGTAACTGTCGGTGAACGTCGTGCCTCTCGCGTAACCAAGGCCCAGGCCGGTCACTTCGCCAAGGCGAGCGTGGCTGCTGGTCGTGGTGTCTGGGAGTTCCGTCTTGAAGAAGGCGAGTACCAGGCAGGCGATCAGATCACCGCCGAGATCTTCCAGGCTGGTCAGCTGGTTGATGTCACGGGTCAGTCCAAAGGTAAAGGCTTCGCCGGTACCATCAAGCGCTGGAATTTCCGTGGTCAAGACAATACCCACGGCAACTCCGTTTCTCACCGCGTCCCGGGCTCCATTGGCCAGTGCCAGACTCCTGGTCGTGTCTTCAAGGGCAAGAAAATGTCCGGTCACCTCGGTGCCGAGCGCGTAACCGTCCAGTCCCTGGAAGTGGTTCGTGTCGATGCTGAGCGCAACCTGCTGCTGGTCAAGGGTGCTGTTCCCGGCGCCACCGGTGGCGACGTGCTCGTGCGTCCGGCTGCCAAGGCTCGCGGTTAAGAGAGGAAGCTGAGATGCAATTGAATGTAAGTGGCGCTCAGGCTATCGAAGTCAGCGAGCGTACCTTTGGTGGTGAGTTCAACGAGACCCTGGTTCACCAAGCTGTCGTAGCCTACATGGCTGGCGGTCGTCAGGGCACCCGTGCGCAGAAGACCCGCTCCGAAGTTTCCGGTGGTGGCAAGAAGCCGTGGCGTCAGAAGGGCACTGGTCGTGCTCGTGCTGGCACCATTCGCAGCCCCATCTGGCGCTCCGGTGGTACCACCTTTGCTGCCAAGCCCCAGGATCACTCCCAGAAGCTCAACAAGAAGATGTACCGCGCAGCTCTGCGCTCCATCCTCTCCGAGCTGGTTCGTCAGGACCGTCTGGTTGTAGTGCCTGAGTTCGCTGTTGAAGCGCCGAAGACCAAAGCCCTGCTGGGTAAGCTGAATGGTCTGGGTCTGAGCGACGTGCTGATCATCTCCGATGACGTCGACCAGAACCTGTACCTTGCCGCTCGCAACCTGCCTCACGTCGATGTGCGTGATGTCCAGGGTTCCGATCCGGTAAGCCTGATCGCCTATGACAAGGTGCTGGTCACCGTGTCGGCCATCAAGAAATTCGAGGAGCTGCTGGCATGAACCAGGAACGCGTATTCAAAGTGCTGGTTGGCCCGCACATCTCCGAGAAGGCTACCGTTCTGGCAGATGGCAAGAGCCAATTCGTCTTCAAGGTTGCTTCCGATGCAACCAAGCTGGAAATCAAGAAGGCCGTAGAGAGCCTGTTCAGCGTGAAGGTCGCCGCAGTCAACACCCTGAACGTAAAGGGCAAGACCAAGCGCACCGTTCGTGGTCTGGGCAAGCGCAATGACTGGAAGAAAGCGTACATCGCTCTCCAGCCTGGCCAAGATCTCGATTTCGCCAGCAGCGCTGAGTAAAGGGGTGCATCATGGCAATCGTTAAATGCAAACCGACTTCCGCTGGCCGCCGTTTCGTGGTCAAGGTCGTCAACCAGGATCTGCACAAGGGTGCTCCCTATGCTCCGCTGGTTGAGAAGAAGTCCAAGTCCGGTGGTCGTAACAACAACGGCCGCATCACCACTCGCCACATTGGTGGTGGTCACAAGCAGCATTACCGCCTGGTCGACTTCCGTCGCAACAAGGACGGTATCCCTGCCGTTGTAGAGCGTATCGAGTACGATCCGAACCGTACTGCGCACATCGCTCTGCTGAAGTACGCCGACGGCGAGCGTCGCTACATCATCGCTCCCAAGGGTGTTGTGGCGGGTGATCAGCTGATCTCCGGTGCCCATGCACCGATCAAGGTTGGCAACACCCTGCAGCTGCGCAATATCCCGGTTGGTAGCACCGTTCACGGTGTGGAGCTGAAGCCGGGTAAAGGTGCTCAACTGGTGCGTTCCGCTGGTGCTTCTGCTCAGCTGGTCGCCCGTGAAGGTGCCTATGTAACCCTGCGTCTCCGCTCCGGCGAAATGCGCAAGATTCTGGCCGAGTGCCGTGCGACCCTGGGCGAAGTCTCGAACTCCGAGCACAGCCTGCGTTCGCTGGGCAAGGCTGGTGCCAAGCGCTGGCGTGGCGTTCGTCCGACCGTTCGTGGTGTTGCCATGAACCCGGTCGACCACCCGCATGGTGGTGGTGAAGGTCGTACTTCTGGTGGTCGTCATCCGGTTTCGCCGTGGGGCTTCCCGACCAAGGGTGCGAAGACTCGCGCGAACAAACGCACTGACAACATGATTGTCCGTCGCCGTAAATAATCGAGGATACGACTGTGCCGCGTTCTCTGAAAAAAGGTCCCTTTATCGATCTTCACCTGTTGAAGAAGGTCGAAGTGGCGGTGGAAAAGAACGATCGCAAACCGGTCAAGACCTGGTCGCGTCGTTCCATCGTTCTGCCGCAGATGGTCGGTCTGACCATTGCTGTACACAACGGTCGCCAGCATGTCCCCGTTCTCGTGAACGAAGACATGGTCGGCCACAAACTGGGCGAGTTCGCCGCTACCCGCACCTATCGCGGGCATGCTGCGGACAAAAAGGCCAAGCGTTAAGGGGTAAGGAAAGATGGAAGTAGCCGCTAAGCTGTCGGGCGCTCGAATCTCCGCCCAGAAAGCCCGCTTGGTCGCCGACCAGATCCGCGGGAAGAAGGTGGGCGAGGCGCTCAACCTGTTGTCCTTCAGCAGCAAGAAAGCCGCTGAAATCATGAAGAAAGTGCTGGAGTCGGCCGTTGCCAACGCCGAGCACAACGAAGGCGCTGATGTGGATGACCTGAAAGTCTCCACCGTTTTCGTTAACGAAGGGCGTTCGCTGAAGCGCATCATGCCGCGTGCCAAGGGCCGCGCTGATCGCATCGTCAAGCGGTCTTGCCATATCACTGTCAAGGTTGCGGACAAGTAACGGAGTCGATCAGATGGGTCAGAAAGTACATCCCACTGGCATTCGCCTGGGAATCGTCAAGGAGCACACCTCCGTCTGGTACGCAGATAAGCGCACTTATGCCGACTATCTGTTTGCCGATCTGAAGGTCCGTGAGTACCTCCAAGACAAACTAAAAAGCGCGTCCGTAAGCCGTATCGATATCCATCGTCCGGCTCAAACCGCACGCATCACCATCCACACCGCTCGTCCCGGCATCGTGATCGGCAAGAAGGGTGAGGATGTCGAGAAGCTGCGCCAGGACCTGACCAAGCAAATGGGTGTGCCTGTGCACATCAACATCGAAGAGATCCGCAAGCCGGAACTCGACGGTATGCTGGTTGCTCAGAGCGTTGCTCAGCAGCTCGAGCGTCGCGTTATGTTCCGTCGCGCCATGAAGCGTGCGGTACAGAACGCCATGCGTCTTGGTGCCAAAGGCATCAAGATCCAGGTCAGTGGTCGTCTCGGCGGTGCCGAGATCGCGCGTACCGAGTGGTACCGCGAAGGCCGTGTGCCCCTGCACACCCTGCGCGCCGACATTGATTACGCAACCTACGAGGCTCACACCACTTACGGTGTGATCGGTGTGAAGGTTTGGATCTTCAAGGGTGAGGTCATTGGTGGCCGCCAGGAAGAGCTGAAGCCCGTAGCGCCCGCTCCTCGTAAAAAAGCTGCTAAGTAAGGAGTACGCAAAATGCTGCAACCCAAGCGTACAAAATTCCGCAAGCAGATGACCGGCCACAACCGTGGTCTGGCTCACCGCGGTAGCAAGGTCAGCTTCGGCGAGTTCGCCCTGAAGGCGGTTTCTCGCGGTCGTCTCACCGCTCGCCAGATCGAAGCGGCACGTCGTGCCCTGACCCGTCACGTGAAGCGTGGTGGCAAGATCTGGATCCGTGTATTCCCCGACAAACCTGTCACCAAGAAGCCCCTCGAAGTTCGTATGGGTAAAGGTAAGGGTGGCGTCGAGTACTGGGTAGCCCAGATCCAGCCGGGCAAAGTGCTCTACGAGATCGAGGGTGTTTCCGAAGAGCTGGCGCGTGAGGCCTTCGCCCTGGCTGCTGCAAAGCTGCCGCTCGCCACCTCCTTTGTTAAGCGGACGGTGATGTGATGAAAGCGAATGAACTTCGTGAAAAAACCGCAGAGCAGCTGAACGAGCAACTGCTCGGTCTGCTGCGCGACCAGTTCAACCTGCGTATGCAGAAGGCAACTGGCCAGTTGGGGCAGTCTCACCTGCTCTCGCAAGTGAAGCGCGACATCGCTCGCGTCAAGACTGTGCTGAACCAGCAGGCAGGTAAGTGATCATGGCTGAAGCTCAGAAAACCGTCCGCACGCTGACCGGCCGCGTCGTCAGCGACAAGATGGACAAAACCATCACCGTCCTGATCGAGCGCCGTGTAAAGCACCCGATCTACGGTAAATACGTGAAGCGCTCGACCAAGCTGCACGCTCACGACGAAACCAACCAGTGCCGCATCGGCGACAAGGTCACCATCCGTGAGACCCGTCCGCTGGCCAAGACCAAGTCCTGGGCGCTGGTGGAAATCGTCGAACGTGCCGTGGAAGTCTAAGGACTAAGGGTCGGAGAAAGATATGATTCAGACTCAATCCATGCTCGACGTCGCTGACAACAGCGGTGCTCGTCGCGTTATGTGCATCAAGGTCCTGGGTGGTTCGCACCGTCGTTATGCCGGTATCGGCGATATCATCAAGGTCACCGTCAAGGAAGCGATTCCCCGTGGCAAGGTCAAGAAAGGCCAGGTGATGACTGCTGTCGTGGTCCGTACCAAGCACGGTGTTCGCCGTCCTGATGGCTCCATCATCCGCTTCGACGGCAACGCTGCTGTTCTGCTGAACAACAAGCAAGAGCCGATCGGTACCCGCATCTTCGGGCCTGTGACCCGTGAGCTTCGTTCCGAGAAGTTCATGAAGATCGTCTCGCTCGCCCCTGAAGTGCTGTAAGGAGAAGCCGTCATGCAAAAGATTCGTCGTGACGACGAGATCATCGTCATCGCCGGCAAAGACAAGGGCAAGCGTGGCAAGGTGCTCAAGGTTCTCGCTGACGACCGTCTGGTCGTCGGTGGGATCAACCTGGTGAAGCGCCACACCAAGCCGAACCCGATGTCCGGCATCCAGGGCGGTATCGTCGAGAAGGAGGCGCCCCTGCACGTCTCCAACGTCGCCATCTTCAATAGCGAAACCAACAAGGCTGACCGCGTTGGCTTCAAGATCGAAGACGGCAAAAAAATTCGTGTCTTCAAGTCCACCCAGAAGCCGGTTGGCGCTTGAGAATCATAGGTAGAACACCATGGCACGACTGAAAGAGATTTACCGGAAGCAAATCGCGCCCAAGCTGAAAGAAGAGCTGAAGCTGGCTAACGTGATGGAAGTTCCGCGTGTTACCAAGATCACCCTGAACATGGGTCTCGGCGAAGCTATCGGTGACAAGAAAGTCATCGAGAACGCAGTAGCCGACCTGGAAAAGATCACCGGTCAGAAGGCCGTCGTGACCTACGCCCGCAAGTCCATTGCCGGCTTCAAGGTTCGCGAGGGTTGGCCGATCGGTGTCAAGGTGACGCTGCGCCGCGATCGTATGTACGAGTTCCTGGATCGCCTGCTCTCCATCTCCCTGCCGCGCGTTCGTGACTTCCGCGGCCTGAATGCCAAGTCCTTCGATGGTCGCGGCAACTACAGCATGGGTGTGAAAGAGCAGATCATCTTCCCGGAAATCGATTACGACAAGATCGATGCGCTGCGTGGTCTGGACATCACCCTGACCACCACCGCCCGCAATGATGATGAAGGTCGCGCTCTGTTGCGCGCTTTCAACTTCCCCTTCCGCAACTGATTGGAGCAGGAATATGGCCAAACAGAGCATGAAGAACCGCGAGCTGAAGCGTCAGCTGACGGTCGCCAAGTACGCCAAGAAGCGTGCTGAGCTCAAAGCTATCATTGCCAACCCGAACTCCACTCCGGAAGCGCGTTGGGAAGCCCAGGTAGCCCTGCAGAAGCAGCCGCGTGACGCCAGCGCATCGCGCCTGCGTAACCGCTGCCGCATCACTGGCCGTCCGCACGGCGTTTACCGCAAGTTCGGGCTGTCCCGTAACAAGCTGCGTGAAGCCGCCATGCGTGGTGACGTTCCCGGTCTGGTCAAAGCCAGCTGGTGATGTCGAAGGTCGACGCCAGTCGTCGGCCTTTCATGGATGTGCCGAATCAAGCCCCGCAAGGGGCTTGATTCGTTTCTAGGGTCTCTCTAGAATATTCGGCTCGCCCGATTCAGGCCTTCTTGTGCCTGGAGCTCGCAGGTGACTCTAGCCGCAAGGCTATTCTTTTGTATTTAGGAGCAACTAGCCCATGAGTATGCAGGACCCGTTAGCGGACATGCTAACTCGTATCCGTAATGCCCAGATGGCTGAAAAGTCTGTCGTAAGCATGCCGTCCTCCAAGCTGAAGGTGGCGGTAGCCAACGTTCTGAAGAACGAAGGTTACATCACGGGATACCAGGTCAGCAGCGATGTTAAGCCTCTGCTGTCCATCGAGCTGAAGTACTTCGAAGGCCGTCCGGTCATTGAAGAGCTGAAGCGCGTAAGTCGTCCTGGCCTGCGCCAGTACAAGTCCGTCGATCAGCTGCCGAAGGTTCGTGGCGGTCTGGGCGTTTCGATCGTGTCCACCAACAAAGGTGTGATGACTGATCGTGCTGCTCGCGCCGCTGGCGTTGGTGGCGAAGTGCTTTGCACTGTGTTCTAAGGGGGTTGAAGCATGTCTCGCGTTGCTAAGAACCCCGTCAAGCTGCCCGCTGGCGTTGAAATCAAGCTGGCTGGTCAGCAACTTTCCGTCAAGGGCGCCAAGGGCACTCTTGAGCTGAAAGTACATCCGTCCGTGGAAATTCTGCAGGAAAACGGCGAGCTTCGCTTTGCCGCTCGCAACGGCGACCAGCAGAACAAGGCCATGGCCGGTACCACCCGTGCGCTGGTGAACAACATGGTCGTAGGCGTCAGCCAAGGCTTCGAGCGCAAGCTCCAGCTGGTCGGCGTCGGCTACAAGGCTCAGGCCAAAGGCCAAGTGCTGTCCCTGGCTCTCGGCTTCTCCCATCCGGTTGACTACGAGCTTCCGCAAGGCGTAACCGCTGAAACCCCCAGCCAAACCGACATCCTGATCAAGGGTATCGACAAGCAGCTGGTTGGTCAGGTGGCCGCCGAGATCCGCGACTTCCGTCCGCCGGAGCCTTACAAAGGCAAGGGTGTACGTTACGCCGATGAAGTCGTGCGTCGTAAAGAAGCTAAGAAGAAGTAGGGCATAGCAAATGAGCGTAAAGAAAGAAACTCGTCTGCGTCGCGCTCGCAAGGCACGCCTGAAAATGCGCGAGCTGGAAGCCGTACGCCTCTGCGTATACCGCTCTTCCCAGCACATCTACGCCCAGGTCATTTCGGCCGACGGCGCCAAGGTCCTGGCCAGCGCCTCGACTCTGGACAAAGAACTGCGTAGCGGTGCCACCGGCAACGTTGACGCGGCCAAGAAAGTCGGCCAGCTGGTTGCCGAGCGCGCGAAAGCCGCTGGTGTTACCCAGGTAGCGTTCGATCGTTCTGGCTTCAAGTACCACGGTCGCGTCAAGGCGCTGGCCGATGCTGCTCGTGAAGGCGGGCTGGAGTTCTAAGTTATGGCGAACAACGAGCAAAAGCGCGACGAAGGCTACATCGAGAAGCTGGTTCAGGTTAACCGCGTTGCCAAGACCGTAAAGGGTGGCCGTATCTTCACCTTCACCGCGCTGACCGTGGTGGGTGATGGTAGGGGTCGCGTCGGTTTCGGTCGCGGCAAGTCCCGCGAAGTGCCTGCTGCAATCCAGAAGGCCATGGAAGCTGCCCGTCGCAACATGATCCAGGTCGAACTGGATGGCACCACCCTGCAGTACCCCATCAAGTCCGCTCACGGCGCCTCCAAGGTGTTTATGCAGCCGGCTTCCGAAGGTACCGGGATCATCGCCGGCGGCGCCATGCGCGCTGTCCTGGAGGTGGCAGGTGTCCAGAACGTCCTGGCCAAGTGCTACGGCTCTACCAATCCGGTGAACGTGGTTTATGCCACCTTCAAGGGCCTGAAGAACATGCAGTCCCCTGAAGCTGTTGCAGCCAAGCGTGGCAAGAGTGTCGAGGAGATTCTCTGATCATGGCTACTGTAAAAGTTACGCTGGTCAAGAGCGTGAATGGCCGTCTGGCCAACCACAAAGCCTGCGTCAAGGGCCTTGGCCTGCGTCGTATCGGTCACACCGTAGAGGTTCAGGACACTCCTGAAAACCGCGGCATGATCAACAAGGCTTACTACCTTCTGCGTGTCGAGGGTTAATCCATGAAACTGAACGATCTGCGTTCCGCGCCGGGTGCCCGTCGCGAGAAGCACCGTCCGGGCCGTGGCATCGGTAGCGGTCTGGGCAAGACCGGTGGCCGTGGTCACAAAGGTCAGACCTCTCGCTCCGGTGGTACCATCGCTCCCGGCTTCGAGGGTGGTCAACAGCCCCTGCACCGCCGCCTGCCGAAGTTCGGCTTCGTTTCCCTGAAGGCCATGGATCGCGCAGAAGTGCGCACCTCCGAGCTGGCTAAGGTGGAAGGCGATGTCGTCACTCTGCAAGCGCTGAAGGATGCCAACGTGATCAACCAGAACGTGCAGCGTGTAAAAGTCATGCTGTCCGGCGAAGTTGCTCGCGCGGTCACCCTGAAGGGCATCGCCGCCACCAAAGGTGCGCGTGCGGCCATCGAAGCAGCTGGCGGTAAGTTCGAGGACTAAATGGCTAAGCAAGGTGCTCTCTCCGCGCTCAGCAATGGCGGATTGTCCGAGCTCTGGGCTCGACTGCGTTTCCTGTTCCTGGCGATCATCGTCTATCGGATCGGCGCGCACATCCCAGTGCCCGGTATCAACCCGGACCGGCTGGCCGAACTGTTCCGGCAGAACGAGGGGACCATTCTTAGCCTGTTCAACATGTTTTCCGGCGGCGCGCTGGAGCGCATGAGCATTTTTGCACTGGGGATCATGCCGTACATCTCGGCTTCGATCATCATGCAGCTCATGACCGCTATCAGCCCGCAGCTGGAGCAGTTGAAGAAGGAAGGTGAAGCTGGCCGTCGCAAGATCAGCCAGTACACCCGCTATGGCACCGTAGCCCTAGCACTGGTTCAGGCCATCGGCATGGCTGTTGGCCTGGCCAGTCAGGGCGTCGCTTTCTCGACTGATTTCGGCTTCCACTTCGTGGCAGTCACCACCTTCGTGGCGGGTGCACTGTTCATGATGTGGCTGGGCGAGCAGATCACCGAGCGCGGTGTCGGCAACGGTATCTCGATGCTTATCTTCGCGGGCATCGTTGCCGGTCTGCCGAGAGCGATTGGGCAGTCTTTCGAGTCTGCTCGTCAGGGCGATATCAACATCTTCGCCTTGATCGCCATCGGCCTCCTGGCTGTTGCGATCATCGGTTTTGTGGTGTTCATCGAGCGTGGTCAGCGCCGCATCGCGGTGCACTATGCCAAGCGTCAGCAGGGCCGCAAGGTTTTTGCTGCGCAGAACAGCCACCTGCCGCTGAAGGTGAACATGGCGGGCGTGATCCCGGCTATTTTCGCCAGCAGTATCCTGCTGTTCCCGGCCTCGCTGGGCGCATGGTTCGGTCAGTCCGAGAAAATGGGCTGGCTGCAGGACCTCTCGCAGGCGATCGCTCCTGGTCAGCCGTTGAACATTCTGCTGTTTAGTGCAGGGATCGTTTTCTTCTGCTTCTTCTACACAGCGCTGATGTTCAACCCGAAAGACGTGGCGGAGAACCTGAAGAAGTCCGGTGCCTTTATCCCGGGTATTCGTCCTGGTGAGCAGTCTGCGCGCTACATCGATGGCGTTCTGACTCGTCTGACCATGTTCGGTGCCCTGTACATGACGGCTGTCTGCCTGCTTCCCCAGTTCCTTGTGGTCGCGGCAAACGTTCCGTTCTACCTTGGCGGGACCTCGTTGCTGATCGTGGTCGTGGTTGTGATGGACTTTATGGCCCAAGTACAGTCGCACCTCGTTTCGCACCAGTATGAATCCCTCATGAAGAAAGCCAACCTGAAGGGCTACGGCGGCGGAATGCTCCGCTGACGCAGTGCCGTAAGGTTCTAGGAGTTACTGATGAAAGTTCGTGCATCGGTGAAGAAGCTGTGCCGTAACTGCAAGATCATTCGCCGCGACGGTATCGTTCGCGTGATCTGCAGCGCGGAGCCGCGTCACAAACAGCGCCAAGGCTGAGTGTGATTCACGCGTCGTGAGCCCGGCAGCTAGTGTGCTGCCGGGTTGATTATTCGTTATTACAGCGCTAATATCGCGCGCCCTATTTCTTGGCTTCCGGGGCACCGATAGCTGTCAACTGGAGTTTTCATTGAATGGCCCGTATTGCAGGCGTCAACATTCCAGATAACAAGCACACTGTTATCTCGCTGACCTACATCTACGGTGTTGGTCGCACCACCGCGCAGAACATCTGTGCGGCTACCGGCGTCAACCCGTCGGTGAAAATCAAGGACCTGACCGACGAGCAGCTCGAACAGCTGCGTGGCGAAGTGGCCAAGCTCACCACCGAGGGTGACCTGCGCCGCGAGATCAACATGAACATCAAGCGTCTGATGGACCTGGGTTGCTACCGCGGCCTGCGCCACCGTCGTGGTCTGCCTGTTCATGGCCAACGCACCAAGACCAACGCGCGCACCCGCAAGGGCCCGCGTAAGCCGATCCGCAAGTAATTTTGCGCCCGCGAATCGACAGGAATTAAGTCATGGCTAAGCCTGCTGCTCGTCCCCGTAAGAAAGTCAAGAAGACAGTGGTTGATGGGATCGCCCATATCCACGCTTCTTTCAACAACACCATCGTGACCATCACCGACCGTCAGGGCAACGCTCTGTCCTGGGCGACCTCCGGTGGTTCCGGTTTCCGTGGCTCCCGTAAGAGCACCCCGTTCGCTGCCCAGGTGGCTGCCGAGCGTGCCGGTCAGGCTGCTCTGGAATACGGTCTGAAGAACCTCGACGTCAACGTCAAGGGTCCCGGTCCGGGTCGCGAGTCCGCTGTGCGTGCTCTGAACGCCTGCGGCTACAAGATTGCCAGCATCACCGACGTGACGCCGATCCCGCACAACGGGTGCCGTCCGCCGAAGAAGCGTCGCGTGTAATAGGAGACAGTGAGAAATGGCTCGTTACATTGGTCCCAAATGCAAACTGTCCCGTCGTGAAGGCACTGACCTCTTCCTGAAGAGCGGCGCTCGTGCCCTCGAGTCCAAGTGCAACATTGAATCCGCTCCTGGTCAGCACGGTGCCCGTCGTGGCCGTCTGTCCGACTACGGCACCCAGCTGCGCGAGAAGCAGAAGGTCCGTCGTATCTACGGTGTACTGGAGCGTCAGTTCAGCGGTTACTACAAGGAAGCTGCCCGTCGCAAGGGCGCTACCGGCGAGAACCTGCTGCAACTCCTCGAGTGCCGTCTGGACAACGTCGTCTACCGTATGGGCTTCGGCGCTACCCGTTCCGAGTCCCGTCAGCTGGTTTCCCACAAGGCCATCAGCGTGAACGGCCAGACCGTCAACATCCCCTCCTATCAGGTCAAGGCTGGTGACGTAGTCGCTGTTCGCGAGAAGTCCAAGAACCAGCTTCGCATTGCTCAAGCCCTTGAGCTGTGTGCTCAGCGCGGTCGCGTTGAGTGGGTTGAAGTCGACGCCGACAAGAAGTCGGGCGTGTTCAAAAGCGTTCCGGCTCGTACTGATCTGTCCGCCGACATCAACGAAAACCTGATTGTCGAGCTCTACTCCAAGTAAGGGCTAGAAAATAGGTGCATCCATGCAGAGTTCGGTAAATGAGTTCCTGACCCCTCGCCACATCGATGTGCAAGCGGTCAGCACGACCCGCGCCAAGATCACGCTCGAGCCTCTCGAGCGTGGCTTCGGCCATACCCTGGGCAACGCGCTGCGTCGCATCCTGTTGTCCTCCATGCCTGGCTGTGCAGTAGTCGAGGCCGAAATCGACGGCGTACTCCATGAGTACAGCGCCATCGAAGGTGTTCAGGAAGACGTCATTGAAATCCTGCTCAACCTGAAAGGTCTGGCTGTCAAACTGCACGGCCGTGACGAAGTAACGCTGAACCTGGTCAAGAAAGGCCCGGGCGTTGTCACTGCTGCCGATATTCAGCTGGATCATGATGTCGAGATCGTCAACGGTGACCACGTCATCGCCAACCTGGCGGACAACGGCTCGCTGAACATGAAGCTGAAAGTGGCTCGCGGCCGTGGGTACGAACCCGCTGACGCGCGCCAGAGCGACGAAGACGAGAGCCGTAGCATTGGCCGTCTCCAGCTCGACGCTTCCTTCAGCCCGGTCCGTCGCGTTGCGTACGTCGTGGAAAACGCCCGTGTCGAGCAGCGCACCAACCTGGACAAGCTGGTCATCGACCTGGAAACCAACGGCACCCTGGATCCCGAAGAGGCTATCCGTCGCGCCGCTACCATCCTGCAACAGCAGCTGGCAGCGTTCGTGGACCTCAAAGGTGACAGCGAGCCCGTGGTCGTGGAACAGGAAGACGAGATCGATCCGATCCTCCTGCGCCCCGTCGACGACCTTGAGCTGACCGTGCGTTCGGCCAACTGCCTGAAGGCGGAGAACATCTACTACATCGGCGACCTGATTCAGCGTACCGAAGTAGAGCTGCTCAAGACTCCGAACCTGGGCAAGAAGTCCCTGACCGAGATCAAGGACGTCCTGGCCTCCCGTGGTCTGTCCCTCGGCATGCGCCTCGACAACTGGCCGCCGGCAAGTCTTAAGAAGGACGACAAGGCGACTGCCTGATCGTCGTAATCACCGAACGTCTTAGTTTGGTAAGGAATTGAACCATGCGTCATCGTAAAAGTGGCCGTCACCTCAGCCGCACCAGCGCTCACCGCAAGGCCATGTTCCAGAACATGGCGGTATCGCTGTTCGAGCACGAACTGATCAAAACCACCCTGCCCAAAGCCAAGGAACTGCGTCGCGTTGCCGAGCCGCTGATCACCCTGGCCAAGGAAGACAGCGTTGCCAACCGTCGTCTGGCCTTCGACCGTACTCGTTCGAAAGCCATCGTTGGCAAACTGTTCAACGATCTGGGCAAGCGCTACGCCAATCGTCAGGGCGGCTACCTGCGCATCCTGAAGTGCGGCTTCCGCGCTGGCGACAACG
The DNA here is from genome assembly GCF_011397855.1 of Metapseudomonas otitidis. Lineage (NCBI taxonomy): Bacteria > Pseudomonadati > Pseudomonadota > Gammaproteobacteria > Pseudomonadales > Pseudomonadaceae > Metapseudomonas > Metapseudomonas otitidis. The sequence goes on from NZ_AP022642.1 coordinate 724,622, forward strand.
CCCCCATGGCGTATGTCGAACTGGTTGACCGTCCGGTCGCTGGTGAAGTCGAAGCCGCTGCCGAGTAATCGGTCGCTGCGAAGAAACCGGGCCTAGTGCCCGGTTTTTTTATGCCCGCGATCTTGTAAGAGTTATTTTCTATTGTTTTGTTACGGTTAATAAATTGGTTCTCTTGCTAATGGCATTCTAATCTTTCCTCCATCGCCGGCACGGGCCGGTGACGACCTGATAAGGAGCGATCACAGATGAGCCAGAAGCCCACGACCCCCGCCCAAGCCAAGTGCCCCTTTTCCGGTGGCGGTGCGCAGCATTCCGCCGGCGGTGGTACGTCCAACCGCGACTGGTGGCCTAACCAGCTGAACCTGAAGATCCTGCACCAGCACTCCAGCCTGTCCGATCCCCTGGACAGCGGCTTCGACTACGCCGAAGCCTTCAAGAGCCTCGACCTGCAGGCCCTCAAGCGTGACCTCCACGCCCTCATGACCGATTCCCAGGACTGGTGGCCCGCCGACTTCGGCCACTACGGTCCGCTGTTCATCCGTATGGCCTGGCACAGTGCTGGCACCTACCGTACGGCAGACGGCCGCGGCGGTGCGGGCACCGGCAACCAGCGTTTCGCCCCGCTCAACAGCTGGCCGGACAACGTCAACCTCGATAAGGCCCGCCGCCTGCTGTGGCCGATCAAGCAGAAATACGGCCAGAAGATCTCCTGGGCCGACCTGATGATCCTGACCGGCAACGTCGCCCTCGAGTCCATGGGCTTCAAGACCTTCGGTTTCGCCGGCGGCCGCCGCGATATCTGGGAGCCGGAAGAGGACATCTACTGGGGTTCCGAGCGCGAGTGGCTGGCCACCAGCGAGAAACCCAACAGCCGCTACAGCGGTGACCGTGACCTGGAGAACCCGCTGGCTGCCGTGCAGATGGGCCTGATCTACGTGAACCCGGAAGGCCCGGACGGCAACCCCGACCCGATCGCCGCAGCCCGTGACATCCGCGAAACCTTCGCCCGCATGGCCATGGACGACGAGGAGACCGTCGCCCTGATCGCCGGCGGTCACACCTTCGGCAAAACCCACGGTGCCGGCGACGCCGCCCATGTGGGAGCTGACCCGGAAACCGCCGGCATCGAAGCCCAGGGCCTCGGTTGGCACAGCAGTTTTGGCAGCGGCAAGGGCTCGGACACCATCACCAGCGGCCTCGAAGTCACCTGGACCCAGACCCCGGCCCAGTGGAGCCACTACTTCTTCGAGAACCTGTTCAAGTACGATTGGGAACTGACCAAGAGCCCCGCCGGTGCCCACCAGTGGGTGGCCAAGGGCGCTGATGCGGTCATCCCGGATGCCCACGACCCGTCGAAGATGCACCGCCCGACCATGCTGACCACCGACCTGTCGCTGCGCCTGGACCCGGCCTACGAGAAGATCTCCCGCCGCTTCCTGGCGGATCCGCAGGCCTTCGCCGACGCCTTCGCCCGTGCCTGGTTCAAGCTCACCCACCGCGACATGGGCCCGCGTGCCCGCTACCTCGGCCCGGAAGTCCCGGCTGAAGAGCTGATCTGGCAAGACCCGATCCCGGCCGTCGACCACCCGCTGGTAGACGCGCAGGACATCGCCCAGCTCAAGGCACGCATCCAGGCCTCCGGCCTCTCGGTCAGCGAGCTGGTGTCCACCGCCTGGGCCTCGGCCTCCACCTACCGCGGTTCCGACATGCGCGGCGGCGCCAACGGTGCCCGCATCCGCCTGGCACCGCAGAAGGACTGGGAAGCCAACCAGCCCGCGCAACTGGCTCGCGTTCTTGGCGTGCTGGAAGGCATCCAGGCCGACTTCAACCGCTCGCAAGCCGGTGGCAAGAAGGTCTCCCTGGCCGACCTGATCGTCCTCGCCGGTGGCGTGGGCATCGAGCAGGCTGCCAAGGCCGCCGGGCAGGCTCTGGAAGTGCCCTTCACCCCGGGCCGCATGGACGCTTCCCAGGAGCAGACCGACGTCGAGTCCTTCGCCGTGCTGGAACCCTTGGCCGATGGCTTCCGCAACTACCAGAAGGCGCGCTTCACCGTGACCGCCGAGGAGATGCTGGTGGACCGTGCCCAGCTGCTGACCCTCACCGCCCCGGAAATGACCGTACTGGTCGGCGGCCTGCGGGTACTGGGTGCCAACGTCGGGCAGACCGCCCACGGCGTACTGACCCAGCGCCCCGGCACGCTCAGCAACGACTTCTTCGCCAACCTGCTGGACATGGGGACGGCGTGGAAGCCCACCAGCGAAGCCGCCGAGCTGTTCGAAGGCCGTGACCGCAGCAGCGGCGCCCTGAAGTGGACCGCCACCCGCGTCGACCTGGTGTTCGGTTCCAACTCGCAGCTGCGCGCCATCGCCGAGGTCTACGCCAGTGCCGACGCCCAGGCGAAGTTCACCCAGGACTTCGTCGCCGCCTGGACCAAGGTGATGAACCTCGACCGCTTCGACCTGGCCTGATCCACCGCTCCACGAAAAAGCCCCGCATCAGCGGGGCTTTTTCGTATCAGGCGCGGTCGCGCTCCAGCAACGGCTTGAGGAAGTGCCCCGTGTGGGACTGCGGCATCGCCGCCACCTCCTCCGGCGTACCGGTGGCGATGATCTGGCCGCCCTTGGAACCGCCTTCCGGGCCCAGGTCCACCAGCCAGTCGGCGGTCTTGATCACGTCCAGGTTGTGCTCGATGACCACCACCGTGTTGCCGTGGTCCCGCAGCCGGTGCAGCACGTCCAGCAGTTGCTGGATGTCGGCGAAGTGCAGGCCCGTGGTGGGCTCGTCGAGGATGTACAGCGTCTTGCCGGTGTCGCGCTTGGACAGCTCGCGGGACAGCTTCACCCGCTGCGCCTCCCCGCCGGAGAGGGTGGTCGCCGACTGCCCCAGGCGGATGTACGAAAGGCCCACGTCCATCAGCGTCTGCAGCTTGCGGGCGATGGCCGGCACGGCATCGAAGAACTGGCGCGCCTCCTCGATGGTCATGTCCAGCACCTCGGTGATGCTGCGGCCCTTGTACTTCACCTCCAGGGTTTCGCGGTTGTAGCGCTTGCCCTTGCACACGTCGCACGGCACGTAGATGTCCGGCAGGAAGTGCATCTCCACCTTGATCACGCCGTCGCCCTGGCAGGCCTCGCAGCGGCCGCCCTTCACGTTGAAGGAGAAACGGCCCGGCCCGTAGCCCCGCGAGCGGGACTCCGGCACGCCCGCGAACAGTTCACGGATCGGCGTGAACAGCCCGGTGTAGGTCGCCGGGTTGGAGCGCGGCGTACGGCCGATGGGGCTCTGGTCGATGTCCACCACCTTGTCCAGGTGCTGCAGCCCGTCGAAGCTGTCGTGGGGGGCTGCCTCCAGGGTGGTCGCACCGTTCAGCGCCGTCGCGGTGATGGGGAACAGGGTGTTGTTGATCAGCGTCGACTTGCCCGAGCCGGACACGCCGGTGATGCAGGTCAGCAGGCCGACCGGGATCTCCAGGTCGACGTTGCGCAGGTTGTTGCCGCGCGCGCCCTTGAGCTTCAGCGACTTCTTCTTGTCCCGGGGCGTGCGGGTGGCCGGCACCTCGATCTTCACCCGACCCGACAGGTACTTGCCGGTGAGCGAATCCGGGTGGGCCATCACCTCGTCCGGCGTGCCTTCGGCGACGATCCGGCCGCCATGCACGCCGGCACCCGGGCCGATGTCCACCACATAGTCGGCCAGGCGGATGGCGTCCTCGTCGTGCTCGACCACGATCACCGTGTTGCCCAGGTTGCGCAGGTGGGTGAGGGTGGCCAGCAGGCGCTCGTTGTCACGCTGGTGCAGGCCGATGGACGGCTCGTCGAGGATGTACATCACCCCCACCAGGCCGGCACCGATCTGGCTGGCCAGGCGGATACGCTGGGCCTCGCCACCGGAGAGGGTGTCGGCGCTGCGGTCCAGGGTCAGGTAGTCCAGGCCGACGTTCACCAGGAACTGCAGGCGCTCGCGGATCTCCTTGAGGATCTTCGCCGCGATCTCGCCCTTTCGCCCCGGCAGCTCCAGCACGCCGAAGTAGTCCGAGGCCTCGCCCACTGGCAGGCCGGTCACTGCCGGCAGCGTCTTCTCGCCGACCCACACATGACGCGCCTCGCGGCGCAGGCGGGTGCCCCGGCAATCCGGGCAGGGCTGGGTGCTGAGGAACTTCGCCAGCTCCTCGCGCACGGTGTTGGATTCGGTCTCGCGGTAGCGCCGCTCCAGGTTCGGGACGATGCCCTCGAAGGGGTGGGAGCGCTTGACGATGTCGCCACGGTCGTTGAGGTAGCGGAAGTCCACGTCCTCGCGGCCGCTGCCCTGCAGGATCACCCGCTGGTGCTCCGGCGCCAGGTCGTCGAACGGCTCCTCCAGGCTGAAGCCATAGTGCGCGGCCAGGGAGCCGAGCATCTGGAAGTAATAGACGTTGCGCCGGTCCCAGCCGCGGATCGCGCCTTCGGCCAGGGTCAGCTCGCCGTTGACCAGGCGCTTGGCATCGAAGAACTGCTTCACCCCCAGGCCATCGCAGGTCGGGCAGGCACCGGCCGGGTTGTTGAAGGAGAACAGCTTGGGTTCCAGCTCGCTGATGGAGTGGCCGCAATGGGGGCAGGCGAAGCGCGCGGAGAAGATGATCTCCTCGCCCGGCTCGTCGTCCATCGGCGCCACCAGCGCAATGCCGTCGGCGAGGTTGATCGCCGTCTCGAAGGATTCCGCCAAGCGCTGCTGCAGGTCGCCGCGCACCTTGAAGCGGTCCACCACCACATCGATGGAGTGCTTCTTCTGCTTGTCCAGCTTGGGCAGCTCGTCCAGCTCGTAGAGGCGGCCGTTGACCCGTGCGCGGACGAAGCCCTGGGCGCGCAGTTCGTCGAACACCGCCAGGTGCTCGCCCTTGCGCTCGCGGATCACCGGCGCCAGCAGCATCAGCTTGCGGCCCTCGGGCATGGCCAGCACCTGGTCGACCATCTGGCTCACGGTCTGCGCCTCCAGCGGCACATCGTGGTCCGGGCAGCGCGGCGTACCGGCGCGTGCGTAGAGCAGGCGCAGGTAGTCGTAGATCTCGGTGATGGTGCCCACCGTGGAACGGGGGTTGTGGCTGGTGGATTTCTGCTCGATGGAGATGGCCGGCGACAGCCCCTCGATGGTGTCCACATCGGGCTTTTCCATCATCGACAGGAACTGCCGGGCATAGGCCGACAGCGATTCCACATAGCGCCGCTGGCCCTCGGCGTAGAGCGTGTCGAACGCCAGGGACGACTTGCCCGAACCGGACAGCCCGGTGATCACGATGAGCTTGTCGCGGGGGAGGGTGAGGTCGACGTTCTTCAGGTTGTGGGTACGTGCCCCACGGATGAGTATCTGGTCCACAGCGGCCTCGCATGGCGAGCGGAAAACGCCCGAGTATACGGGTGCCCCCAGGGGCGCGGCAAAGCGGCACGGCAGTGTCCTGACCGGCCGGGACTGCTAGAATGCGCCGCATTTTTCCGGCGCAGGCAGCAGCCGCGCACCCGGGGACCGGGTGCCAGCGCCCGACGCGGGGCATGACGCATTCCCGCACTTCCTGTCACGAGGCATCTATGCACGATCCCCATTCCGAACGCATGAGCGGTCGCGAGACCCGCGCCGCCGGTGGCCTGGCGCTGGTGTTCGCCTTCCGCATGCTCGGCATGTTCATGGTATTGCCGGTCCTGGCCACCTACGGCCAGGACCTGGCCGGCGCCACCCCGGCGCTGATCGGCCTGGCCATCGGCGCCTACGGCCTGACCCAGGCGGTGCTGCAGATCCCCTTCGGCATCGTCTCCGACCGCATCGGCCGCCTGCCGGTGATCTATATCGGCCTGCTGATCTTCGCCGCCGGTGCCGTGCTGGCCGCCAACGCCGACTCCATCTGGGGCGTCATCGCGGGGCGCGTCCTGCAGGGGGCCGGGGCCATCTCCGCTGCGGTCATGGCGCTGCTCTCCGACCTCACGCGCGAGCAGCACCGCACCAAGGCCATGGCCATGATCGGCATGAGCATCGGCGTCTCCTTCGCCGTCGCCATGGTGGTCGGCCCCCTGGTCACCCGCGCCTTCGGCCTGGCCGGGCTGTTCTGGATCACCGCCGCCATGGCCCTGGTCGGCATCCTGATCATCGCCCTGTTCGTCCCCCGGGCCGCCTCGCCGCTGCAGCACCGCGAATCCGGCGTGGCCCGCCAGGCGTTGCTGCCGACCCTCAGGCACCCCGACCTGCTGCGCCTGGACTTCGGCATCCTCGCCCTGCACGCCGTGCTCATGGCCAGCTTCGTCGCCCTGCCGCTGGCGCTGGTGGAGAAGGCCGGCCTGCCCAAGGAGCAGCACTGGTGGGTCTACCTCACCGCACTGCTGGTGGGGTTCTTCGGCATGGTTCCGTTCATCATCTACGCCGAGAAGAAGCGCCAGATGAAGCGCGTGCTGGTCGGCGCCGTCAGCGTGCTGGCCGCCTGCGAACTGTTCTTCTGGGCCTTCGGCGACACCCTGAGCGCCCTGGTCATCGGCACCATCGTCTTCTTCACCGCCTTCAACCTGCTGGAGGCCTCGCTGCCCTCGCTGATCAGCAAGGTCGCCCCGGCCGGCGGCAAGGGCACCGCCATGGGCGTCTACTCCACCAGCCAGTTCCTCGGCGCCGCCCTCGGCGGCATCCTCGGCGGCTGGTTGTTCCAGCATGGCGGCCTATCCGTCGTGTTCATCGGATGTGCGGCGCTCTGTGCGATTTGGGTCGCCATTGCTGTTACTATGCGCGAACCTCCGTACGTGACCAGCCTGCGCCAGCCGCTCGATGCAGCGGCCCTCGGCGATGCGACGCTGGTCCCGCGTTTGCTGGCTTTGCCCGGAGTGGCGGATGCCGTGGTGGTGGTCGAAGAAGCCGCCATCTATATCAAAGTGGATACCGAAAAACTGGACCGCACGTCCCTGGAGCGCCTGATCAAGCCGGCGCCCGAACGTGCTGAAGCCTAGGAGAACGTTATGGCCCGTGGGGTTAACAAAGTCATTCTGGTCGGCAACGTCGGCGGCGACCCTGAAGTCCGCTACATGCCCAACGGCAACGCCGTGACCAACATCACCCTGGCCACCAGCGAGAGCTGGAAGGACAAGCAGACCGGCCAGCAGCAGGAGCGCACCGAGTGGCACCGCGTGGTGTTCTTCGGCCGCCTCGCCGAGATCGCCGGCGAATACCTGCGCAAGGGTTCCCAGGTCTACGTCGAAGGCAGCCTGCGCACCCGCAAGTGGCAGGGTCAGGACGGCCAGGACCGCTACACCACCGAAATCGTCGTGGACATCAACGGCCAGATGCAACTGCTCGGCGGTCGTCCCGGCAGCGATGGCGACTCCGCCCCGCGCGCCCCGCGTCCGCAGCGCGAGCCGCAGCAGTCCGCCCCGCGCGAGTCCCGCCCGGCTCCGCAACCGGCCGCCCAGCCGGCCCCGGACTACGACAGCTTCGACGACGACATCCCGTTCTGACGAATACCTTAGAGAAAACTGTAAGATTTCTCTTGGAGAGCCCCGCATTAGCGGGGCTTTTTCATTTTTAACGATGTAAAAAGCCAATTGCTAGTCTTCAATGATCACACACCATGCAGAAATGTGAGATTTCGGAGGTGTGTGTTGGAGACATCAATCCGTAGGTTTATGGCCGCGAGTGGTGAGCGGTGTGCTGTGTTAGTCGACGGAGCAGGCATGCCGTTGTACTACCCGAATCTCTTTGCCACTTGGCGCTTACGTTCTCGCTCGCTGGCTGCTAATTCCGTCCTAAATGCGTTGAGCGTGATAAAGGTTTTGTATGCGTGGGAGACTGAAGTCGGCATTGACCTAGAGTCGTTTTTTTCGCGGGGCGAGGTACTTGCGGAGCCGCAAGTCAGGGAACTGTGCGATTTCCTACAACACACCGTTCCTTCCTATCGCCGAAGCCTGCCGGTTACCCGCACTCATGGAAGACGGCGGGCAGTATGTAGCAGTAACTACTATTTCAGATTAACTATCTCCGCCAACTACTTGGGTTTTTTGGCGAGTCGGCTAAGGCCCAATGGGCAAAGCGATTCGGATGCCGAAGCGATGGTCGAGATGATCAAAGCAGGCCGACCAAGCAAACCTAGTAACTCTGTTCTAGATAGAGACGAACGACACCTAGACGACGCTGTTGTTGATCTTGTACTGGCAGCTCTCAAGCCGAACTCCGAAAATAATCCTGCGCGGGATTATGCAGTCAAACTCCGCAATATGCTGATGTTCATGATCCTCCACGCGACGGGGCTCCGTCGTGGAGAGCTTCTCAATCTGAAGATTGACGACATCGATTTCCTCCAAGGAACATTAAGAGTAGTTAGACGCCCCGATTCAACAGGGGACGTCCGTGTTCACCAGCCTACAGCCAAAACACGACAACGTATTATCCCGCTCCTTTCAGAACTCATCTCTTATATCCACGACTATGTGCTGCGTCATCGAAGAAAGTTCCCGGCGGCGAAAAGTCATGGGTACCTGTTTATCACTCACAAGGAGGGGCCGACACAGGGGCTCCCGCTTTCAGTATCAGCCTTTCAGAAGTGGATGCGGACGATTGCATCTATTTCTGAAGGCTCTGGTCTTCATGCGCATGCCTTACGACATCACTGGAATTATTTGTTCTCCAAGATGATGGGTGCCGAGAGGGTGTCGCCTCAAAGAGAAGAAAAAATTCGTTCGTACCTTATGGGCTGGAAAGAAACATCTGGTACTGCAGCTATTTACAATGGAAGGCATATCAAGAAGCAAGCTGCTGAGGCCGTGCTTTCGCTCCAAGGCAGATATCTGAAAGGTGCGCGAGAGGATTGAAAGATGAAGGCGTCTACTCTTGAGGCATTAGCAGTTGAGGAATTTTATTCTCGCGACGGCTACAGGGTGGAATTCAGTAGCGATCGGTGGCGGCTAAACAAGGACGTGGCGATTCCCATCTCTAAGTTGAAGCCGTATTTGCAGGAACGGGACTATTCGGTTCGGCGTGTTCTCGAGTTTTATGCAAGGACAGCCTCTCCTACCTATTCGCAAGCTGCCTATGAGATGATTTTACAATACTGTAGGAAAATGGAAGGCTCTGAACTATTTTCCGTAGCCTCATTGATCTCATACCGCTCAACTCTGACAACGAAAACAGAGTGGCGAATGGGGGGGCTGCGCACGGTCATCCGACGATGGTCGAAATTAGGCCTCCCAGGTATCGCCGATGAGGTGCTGGTCTTGCTCAGCAAGTGGGTACTTAAGGGGGCGAGAAAGGGCGCATTGTTCAATCAATGTGCCCCGAGAGTGGCCCTCTTACCGATATCGAGCTTCAGGCAGTCGCCGCCGCGGTGATTGATGTATTTGCCGAACAGCGCTTGTCTTTGGCAGAAACCTGTATAGCGATGATCTTAGCTATGACAGGTCGGAGACCAGTGCAGATTGCAGCGCTGAAGCTCAAGGATCTTGTTTCCCCTATACCTGGCTCTTATGGGATCAATTTTCCTAGGGCCAAGCAGCGCAACTCGCCATGGCGCTCCGCTTTCAAGTTTTTCTACATTGTTGAAGATCTTTGGCTATTGTTGCAGCTGCAAGCCGAGGCAGTGAGACATGCGTTCTCAGAACAAGCAGGCGAAGTGCTCTCTAACGAAATAACGATGGGGCTCCCGTTATTTCCGGTTACGTACTCTCTCCGCGGGTTGTCAGATATTGAAGAGCTGCTGCGTAGCGATCGGCTGCATATTCCCAGTAGTCATGTGGGGGATATGATGTTGCATGTTGCCAGGGTGATCGCTGTATTTAGCGAGCGTACTGGAGCGCCGCTTCGCCTTAATCCTTATCGATTTCGCTATACCTTAGGTACAAATTTAGCTCGTGAGGGGAAAGGTGAATACATCATTGCCGAGGCTTTGGATCATACTGATACCCAGAACGTAGGGATGTATGTGAAAAATATACCAGATATTGTCGAGCGCCTTGATAAGGCAGTTGCTTTGCAACTCGCGCCTTATGCTCAGGCGTTCCGCGGCGTGCTCGTTAGGTCGGAGCTTGAGGCCCGTCGTGGAGATGATCCAAACAGCCGAGTTTTTACTGGTAAAAACCACGTAGGCACCTGCGGTAGCTATGGATTCTGTGGTGCGGCGGCCCCAGTTGCCTGTTACACCTGCAGCCATTTTCAGCCCTGGCTTGATGGTCCCCACGAAGAAGTATTGGAGCTGCTCACTCAAGAGAGAGATCGAGTTTACGGCAACACCGGTGATCTGAAGATAGCTTCAGCAAACGATCGCCTTATTCTTGCTGTGGGTGATGTAATCAACCGTTGCAGAGATATGAGAGGTGAAGTAGAGAGTGTCTAACATTCTGCTGTTTGTGCCGAAATATCAAAGAGATTGCAAAGGGAACCTGAATGATTTTGTCGCAATGTGTCGCGATCAGTTAACCGTGTTTGGAGCGGATCTGGACTGGGATGCGAATGCATGGCCTGGAGTAGGTAATTTTACTGTAATGGGAGCACCTGCTCGAGGATTCACTCTTTCTCAGATGTTGAATGCTGAAATTGTTCCTTTTGCTAAAGCCTACATACGCTACCAGCAGGGTCATAAGCCTACGAAGCTAAAGAATGAGTTCAAAGCGATCCGCTGTATTGAGAGGGCTCTTTTGACCGCGAAGGGTAAGGCGGACATCACCTTGGTAGATCACCTCGTAATGGATGTGGCAGGTGAAGTAGCTCGTGAATACAAGTCGACAAGTTATCAGGCTGCTATCAGTCTTGTGGCACTGGTCGAGTTCCTCAACGGAAGTGGCATCATTCCAAGCAGGCTTGAATGGCATCACGCAATTAAGAAGCCAACAGAGCTCAATCATACGGATAGTGAAACAAAACAAAGAAGAACAGAGAAAATTCCAGAGGATTATCTGTTGGAATCCATGGCCGAGATGTTCGCCAATGATTTACCTAGCGCTAGGGATCGCTTTACCACTTCTATTTTTGGACTCTTGATGTGCGCACCGTCGCGGATTACCGAGGTGCAGGATTTGCCTGCTAATTGTCTGCATCCTGAGGTGGACGCTCAAGGTGTCTCTCGTTTGGGGCTGCGGTTCTATGCGGGTAAAGGTTTCGGATCTGATATCAAGTGGCTGCCGACTTCGATGACTGATGTTGCGAAAGAAGCTGTTCGCCGGCTGACTGAGCTCTCAGCGGAAGGGCGGAAACTCGCCAACTGGTATGAGCAGCACCCTGATAAATTCTATCGGCATGAAGACTGTCCGGATGTTTCTGAGGATGCGCCATTATCTATGGCGCAAGCATGCTCCGCGTTGGGTCTCAGGTGGAGCGGGGGTAGTTATCTTCTTCATGCTTACTTCAAAAATTACCCACCGTATGCCGTGCTGCGACAGAGCGGAGCGCCTTTAACCCTCGCGTTCTTAAATAAATTCTGCCACAGCAAACTTCCCTCTGGCTGGCCATGGCTTAACGAGGAGCGAGGGGTTAAGTACTCCAATGCTCTCTGCTGCTTCCGTGCTCATGAACTTAGGGATGATCTGGCTACCAGTAGGATAAAACTATGGGTGCCGGGTAAAAGCGCATTCACCACTGACCTGAACCACATCGACGGACAAGAAAGGAGCATCTGGCGGCGCCATGGCTACAAGAACCCTGATGGAACCGAGATATCGTTTACGTCCCATCAGGTACGCCATTTCCTGAACACTATTGCTCAGCGTGGTGACTTAGGGCAGCTAGACATCGCCAGATGGTCTGGCCGAGCCAATATTCACCAGAACGCGGTCTACAACCACATGAGCGACAGCGAATATGTCGACCTGGCAAGAAGCGTTGGGGTTGGTGGTGTGCTCGGAAAGGTGCAGGCCAATGTGCCTGTCACCTATGCAGACCTAGAGGCAGTTGGAGAGGGCATCGCTCATGTCACAGAGTATGGATTCTGCGTACATGACTATTCGATGCTGCCTTGCCAGAAGCATCGAGACTGTCTGAATTGCAGTGAGCAGGTTTGCGTGAAGGGCGATGCGACCAAACTTGAGCGCCTCAAGCAGCAACAGCAGTACACCCGGGAACAGTTGGCGAAGGCTAAAGCTGCTGATGCTGTTGGGACGTACGGCGCTGATCGATGGAGCCAACATCAGTTCAAGACCCTGGAGAGGTTGGATCAGTTGATTCAGATGCTGGAGTCTTCTGAGCTTCCTGATGGCGCAGTTATCCGGCTTAGCAACGACCAAGAGTTCAGCCCTTTGAAGCGTGAGCTTGCTGCCAGAGAGGAGGCTTCAAAAATAGCGGCTATCGAGCCGCCTGTAGATGAGCTGCGCGTTTTGCTCGGAGTGTTTTAACCATGGCGAAGCACCTAACGGACAGAGATATCCGGTTGGTAATCGGTCTCATCGATGCCTGGGATGGCAAACTCACTTGGGAGGCCTTGTGTGACAAGGCTGAAAGCCTGATTGGGACGAGACCGACTCGCCAGACCTTCAATGCACATGATCCGATTAAGAGCGCCTTCAGCAACAAGAAAGTCCAGCTGAAGACCGGATTGAAGCCTACGAAGCGGCCGCAAAGCTTAGCGATCGCAGAGCAGCGTATCCATCGTTTGGAGAGCGAAAGTCAGCGCCTTAAGGCTGAGAATGAGCGTCTGCTAGAGCGATTCATTCGATGGCAGTACAACGCTCAGAAGCGAGGTCTGTCTAGGGAAATACTTGATGCTCCGCTTCCAAGAATTGATCGTGACTCGTCTGAGGAAAACGCTTAGGTGAGCCTACCGAAGAGGGCGCGATGCCGCTTACCACGGAGGAGGTGCTAGCAGTAGAGTTAGGGTTAGATGAGGCTGACCGTATCCGGCTTCGCACGGAGATGGAAATGACAATGCCAGATGAGCGCTCACGCGCGGTGGTGCAAACCCGAGATTTCCTCGTCAACTTGTCTCGAGATAGCAGCCTGCCCGAGAAAGTGCGGAGCGATGCCATATTTCTCTTGCGCCACTTCCCTTCGCGCAATGATGTGATCCTTGCTGGGAGGATAGAGGAGCAATCGGAGACCTTGCCACTGGGGGCTATGGGGCCAGTCTTCAGCTCCACATTCAAAGAGTTCGCTCCGACTTCTGCCGGCCAGAAATGATAAAGGCGGCCTCAGGGGCCGCCTCGAACCAAGTTTCATCACCGGTACAACGCCCGGGAGAGGAAGCTCTTGGGCTGCGTGCTTAGGGTAGCTGGCAGGGGATCTCGAAACCAGATTATTTCTTAGGGGGCTTCGGAGTGGAGCCGTCCCAAGTACTCACAAGCTCATCTATACGGTCGGGGATCTGCGGCGACTTACTGAGCACGAGGCAGCGAGTGGTGCCGACGGCTCCGGCGCCATCCCAGTCTTCGATTTTTACCTGTATCGACTTCATCTAGGCAAATCTCTCACAGGCTGCCCTTCAGGCTCGTGATTTCTCGTTGGATTTTCTTCAACAGCTCATCAGGCTTCAGTCCAGGCGTCTGCTTTTGATATGCCAGAACCAGCAGGGTTAGAGGATGAATGCCGACCACCTCCGCGATCTGCTCAACCTTTTCAATGGATGGTTTCCACTTGCCGCGTTCAATCGCGCTGATGTAGCTCTGGCTGGGTCCTAAGCCTTCCTGAGACAGCTCCTTCGCATTTCTCAGATTCTTGATCACCAGACCAAGCGCTTCATTGAGTTCCACTTTGCTGTCTCGCAAAAGGAACGATGAAGCCTTTTTGGTGCTTTCAGGGCTATGCTATATATAGCTTAAAAGGGGGTGTGCTGATGTTTATCACGTACAAGTGCGCTGAAATCGCGTATCCACCGATGTTTGGAGATGAATTCCAAATGTGGCGGTGCGTTGAGCTTGAGGAGCACCGCCCTTGGTTTTACGTGATGGTTAACCGCCCTCAGAAGGCAGCAGCATGGAGAACGATGCTCCTGATTTCTTCAGAGGATGAGCTGGAACACATGCTGGAGAAGCGTACAGCGGGAACCCTGATCGAGGCAGTTCAGGTTGTGCTTCCAGCCCGGCTGAATGGCTCCAGTGATTGGACGATGGAGAGGTTGACCGAGCTAGTAAGGGTCTATGACCGGGACGATCGAGTCTTGGGCTACGACTTCAAGACGGCATCCGGCCAGACCTACTCGCACAGGGATTGCCAGAACTCTCAGGAGGCATCCAAGCGCCAGATATATTGCTCGGTTGTGTGCCCTGTTTAAGATGCTAGTAGCCGTAGTCCTTGGGAAGGTGTTGACCGGCTAATGAAGACTCTCCCCGAAAAGATCCTGGGCATCACTCAAGAGTTTCCAGAGGGCGAGGTCCTGACGGTAGGCTCATTCCTGCATCTTGGATCTCGCTCTACAGTACAGCGAGGTCTTTCCCGCTTGGTCGTAGGCGGAAGGCTGTTTCGCGTCGCTCGGGGCTTCTATGTGTCAGCAGTCGCTAGCCGTTTTGGCGTCCGCCCGCCGGCACCTGAGTTGGTTGTCCGCTCACTGGCTAAAGCGCTGGACGAACTGATAGTCGTCACAGGTGCTAGTGCTGCAAATACCTTGGGGCTGATAACGCAGAATCCTGTTCGGTATATCTATCTAACCACTGGGCGATCCAGAGAGCTTCAGGTCGGCAAGACCATCGTCACAATTCGACATGCGCCTCGGTGGTTGATGGCTCTGGGGCCGACTGAAGCGGGGGATGCCGTCCGAGCGCTTGAGTGGCTTGGCCCAGCTTGGGTGCACAATGCGGTGCCCAGACTCCAGGAGCTGTTGCCCGAAAATGAATGGGCAGCCTTGGAGAGCGCGCGAAGTTCTTTCCCCGCTTGGATTGCGAATGCAATTCGCGCTCATCCGGCATCGACTTGATGTGGCGTCCGGCCGCGAATGGCCACTAGCTGTCCCCCAACTCCTTGTCTAGGCGGGGCTTTTTCCATCCTGTGCTACCTTCCCTGTCAGACCTCCGTCGCTTCGAGGAATAGGGGATGTTTAATCTGTTGGTAGCCGGCCATAGCGACATGTGGGAGACCCAGCCGTCCTTAATCGGCTTGGATTGTTTCAAGGAATATAGCGGCCATGAAGCCGGGGATACGCCGGTGCTTCGCTATAGGCTAGAAAATGTCTATTAGAGCGGGGTAGTCCAATGAGGCTCGGAGGTCTCTAGGGAAGCGGGGCCTATTCAAGTATCATTTTGCGACATTACAAGAGAGCTCGGGAGGCCAGGGAGTGGAACAGGAATTTTTGTTGAAATTTCTTGAAATTGGAGCGATCGACCTCAAGGGCGATGACGCCAAACTCGAAAAACTTCGGTCCACGGCTAAAGATCTGTCAGCCGATCTTCGAAAAAAACCGTCAAAGACTGCCATCTTCACAATGGTGGCGGCCGATCCCAACATCCCATCTACGGACCCAACAGTAGAGGAGGCTATGGCCTTCCTCCGCAAGCAATGGGAGACCGTTGCTAACGCCTTTCCCGGTCGCCCGGTCGCCATATTACGAGCCATCCTCTTGGACGCGATCATGCAGGCGGCGCGTTTGGACGATGCGATTGCCGTTGCGTTCACAAACACGGCCCGCAATGTCCTGGGGCACACGGAGACATCTGACGAAGCTGGTATCTGGCGCGAAGCTGTTTGCGAAATTGAGGTGAGGGTTGATGCGCGCGCCGAGGCGGAGTGGGCAACGCCGGATACTATTACGGTCGATCCCTTGCAGTACACGCCGCCAGCTCCAGCATCTATGGACTATGAGACACCCACTATTGATCAGAGTACGCTGCGAGAGAACATCTATTCTGCCGCGGGGCCTTGGGGCAGTAACAATCCGAATCAGCATCAATCTAACCAGCCCCAGTACTGGACGGGACCGTTTGCAGACAAGATGAGTGCCGCCATTGCAGACGTATTCAATGTGTTGGCCGAAGACCTGGCTCCAGTACCAGTTGACCTTTCAGGTCCGCTGTCCACCCTGGCTAAGGCTGTCACTAATCACGTTGACAAAGCGTTAGCCAGCTTTAGCGGGGCGACGGCCGGTTTGCAGCGCCGCACGAGCCTGCTTTGGTGGAAGGAAGCGCTTTACTCTCCAAGTGCTCATGCGAGTTATCTTGACTTACCACCTTTCGAAGCTTCTGCGTTGATGGCACTCGACCTGCACGAGCAGGTGCCAACTTTTTCACCCGCGAGCGTATCGGCCTTTCTGCGTGAGGCCATTCGTGCCCTTCCGATTGATAGGGAGGGACAAGGTAACGGTGAGCTTGACGTCGCTAGCCTTGTGCATGAAGCCAAGACAGCTGAAATTATGCAGCCGTTCCGCACGTTGGCAGCTCAGTACGCAGCTGCACCCGTTGGCAGAGGCCCGCTGTTGTCGCTGATTGGGCACCCGAATGATTCAGGCGCAGACGAAGTGGCGACCTTACGTGCTATCAGTGGTCTGGACGCCTACACCAAGATGACCCCCTCCGATTGGGGGGCATACCTCTTCCGCGAGCTTCAGGCCGCACGTGCCATAAGCGATACCTCAACCAAGCGGGCTAAGAAGAAGTAGAACGCCCATGAACCGGTGCCCCCATCCCAACTGTTTCGCTGACGACAACACCACCTGCACGCTTGGCCATATCTGTCTTGATATGTGCCCCGAGTGGAAGCACGTTAGCAAAGGTGAAGTAGTCGCTTCGACTGACTCCGATCAGATGCTGCTCCCATGGAGCGGCCTAGCAATGGGAGAGGCTGACCTCAACTTCGTCAGCGGCAAGATCAAGCCCATTACTATCGGCATCGTGGGCCCGGAAAGCGCAGGTAAGACGACCATTCTCGGTGCGTTTTATCTGCTGCTAGGGCGAGGCGCATTGACTACAGATGCCAATGTATTCAGCAACTCGTACACGCTGGCCGGCTGGGAGGCGGTGGCGACCAGTCTGCGCTGGAAGCCGGGGCTGCCCCCAAGCTTTCCGCCCCACACGCCGAGCGGAGCGGCACGAGCACCGGGCATGCTTCACCTCAGCTTTCGTCGTGAGGATGGTTCGCTGCGCGACTTTCTTTTTGCCGATGCCCCCGGAGAGTGGTTTCAGAAATGGGCGATCAATGAGCAGGCCGCTGATGCGGAAGGGGCCCGTTGGATCGCCCGGTACGCAGACGTCACGCTATTGATTGCTGACCGTGAGGCACTTGCTGGCCCTAAGATGGGAACAGCCAGGAACGATTTCCAGCTGCTTGCTCAGCGCGCTATGGCTGAGGCTCGCGGGCGGCGCATGGCGCTCGTCTGGACGAAGGGGGACGTAGACGTGGCGCCAGCCATGGAGGCGCAGATCCGAAAGGCGGTCGTGTCTGGCTCATCAAGCATCCCGGAGTTTACAGTTAGCGTTTATCCCCAGGCTGACGCTGCAGAGGGCTTCCGCGAGCTTTTTAACTGGATTCTTTCCACTAAACGCTTAGGGGTGAATTTGCCTACGGCAGAAACTTCTGGTCATGACCCGTTTTTTCGATTCGGTAGGAGATAGTTGGTGGCAGCTCAACACACCATCCTGTTGGTCGGCGAGTCGAACGTCGGGAAGACTCACTACGGGGCCCAGTTCTTGAAGCGGCTCATGGTCAAGGCGTGTGCACTCAAGATGTCCGGCGCCCCAACGAATCTGGAGGCGTTCAATACGGCTCTCAGTTGCCTGACTGAGGGAAGGTCGACCAACCATACGCCAGCCGGTGCATATGTTGAAAGTGTCTGGCCAATTACGGACGAGGACGGCCACGATGCGGAACTGGTTTGGCCGGACTACGGTGGCGAGCAAGTTCGCAACCTTGTCACGCAGCGCCGGATTCCGGTCGCTTGGCGCGAGCGTGTGCTCGGAGCCACGGACTGGGTCTTGCTCATCAGGCTGCATTCACTTAGGTCCGAAGACGACCTGTTCTCGCGTCCGCTGCAGTCATTCGCTGCGGTTGGGGACGAGGGAAAGACAGCAAACGAGTTGTCAGATCAGGCAAGGACAGTAGAGCTCCTGCAAATGCTGCTTTACCTGGCGCAGTTCCATTTGGACCGGCCGCTTTGCAAGCCTCGCCTGACTATCTTGCTGAGCTGTTGGGATGAGCTGGAAACCACAGAACTTCCAGTTGACCTCTTGGCGTCTCGGTTGCCGATGCTATGGTCGTTTGTGCGCAGCAATTGGACCTCACCCACTGTCATTGGCTTGTCGGCCCTGGAGCGCGCGCTCAGCCAGACGAATGCGGACCAGGAGTACGCAATTCGCGGTCCTGAAGAGTTCGGCTACGTGGTGTTACCCAACGGTGTGAAGAGCACCGACATCACCTTACCGATCCAGCGCTTGATGGCTGACCGGACCTGAGCGAATGCGAGTTGAACAGGCCGTTTATGGCGAGATCCTAGGCCGAGGTCACGGACTCAGAGCATCGAGTACGAATGCGCCCATAGCTGCTGCCATAGCATCAAAACTCGACTTGCCAGATGCCGTGCCTGCAGGCGTCCAAGCATGGTCGCCCTTCATTCGCGGCTTTCCTATCGATGACCACTACGTTCTCGCTCGTACGTTCCTAGACTTGAGCGCCTCGCGCGGTGGCATGGTGCTGACTCATGCGCTAATCGCCAGCTTGGACGATATGGGTGTGGTCGAAAGCCTGGCCGTGCTGTTTAGTCGGCTGGCACCCTCGGCTGCAGACTGCCCCATTTCGGTGACTACGCTTGAGCTTGATACTGCCGAGAGTGGCCACGCGTCGGCCGCTGACTTGATCGGTACGGCCAATGCGTTGGCAGTCCAAGGGGACGCTCCAGTTGTCCGACTGGGTACTGAGGGCTTCGAACACCTCGTCGATTCCTTATGGAGGAACCTATGGCCGGCCTTAAGGCGAACCTTTGCGTTCCGACTGAGCTTCGGTCCAAAAGACGTGGTAGAACTACCCACTCCGACGCTTGTATGCACGCCAGAACAGCTCCAAGCTCGCTGGGCGAAGCACTCTATAGTCAAGTCAGACGATCAAGTACCGAGTTCTGAATCCTCTCGCATTCTCTGTGGTCAGCGCGACGTGCAACCACTCCTGGCTCTTGCCGAGGACCTAGGCTCCGACGTACGTACGCTCAGAGAATTGAGCCGGCTTGAACGGCTATATACCCTTCTCTCCGGCGGTGAAAGCTTCGATGATTTGTTGGCAGCCATACGGCTGGTAGACGGCCTCTCAAATCAGCCGGCGCTCGGCACAGGCATCAAAGACGAGCTCATTGGGCGGTTCATTGGTTTGATTCCAAGCGCTGGCTGCAGGCAGCTGTTGCTAATGAGGAATTTGGTGCTGTCTGGCTTTGCCAATACGCGGTCGCTGTGGTCGGCCGTTGAGCTCTTCGTCAGTAACCTCGGATTTATTCCTACGGACGACGACTATTTAATGGAGATGGTCGTGGCCTCGGTTGATGAGGGGCTTGCGTTGCCGCCGTGGCGCGATGCAGTAACAGCCGGATTAATTACTGCAGCTTGTCGAGATGACCCCTTCATTGCACGAGCTATTTGGAGATGGGCTGAGCGCAGTTGCGGCGTATTTGCCGCGGTCTTGGACATTCTGCCGGCTGATGCAGCAGTTGAGCAGCGACTAGCAGGGGAAGTGCCCAGAAAGCTCAACGTTATCGCACCGAATGCTCTGCTCTCGCCGCTGTTGAAAAAGCACTGGCTAACCGCATACGGTGCCGTACTAGCTGCAATGCTACCGCCTCTCGATGCAGCAGGTCAGCAGCTTAAAGTCGACAAGGGCCCTGACCACTACGCTGGTTTGCTGTCGGCTCTTCGGTACGCGAGTCCTTTCCAGACACTGGAATGTGCGCTCGTGCATAAAGACCCGCGTTTGATCGAGTTGTGCGCGGAACAGGCTGCTGCCCATCCTCAGGTCCTGTCTGATATCCGCGGCGATGACATCACCGAGCAGCAGGTGTGGGGCGCTGCGATTAAAAAGAATTCTTCTCTTTGGAGCGCTCCCCAAAACGCCGCCGCTGTACGCGATACGGTGTTAGCTCTACTCGCCGAAGGACTTCCCGTCGACACTGGCTTACTTGAGGTGCTGGCACATACCCCCCTGGCTGATCTCTGCGCCACCCCAGAGCGGGCGCGGTTGTGGTCGCTCCTGCCCGCATCAAGGCGTGATCGCTACATACAGGCGACCGCAATCGGTTGGCTGGCGGTTGCTGCGAAAGACGAGATAATGACTTTCCCTGAAGCCCCGCTTGAGCTTGCAGTCATGGCAAGTTCTAGCTTGCTGTCCACGCTGGAAAGGTCATCGGTGGCGGTTAACGTGCGCCTAGCAATCGTCAGTGCTCTCTCATCATTCCCCGAAGGTATGTTCATCACATGGCTGAACAACCTCTTAAAGGAAGCTCGCATGCTTTCTCCTGCCGACTCTATGCAGCTGGGAGCACTTATGGCGTCTCGGCATTGGGCGGGCGCGGCAAAACATCTTGCAGACCGATTTGCCGATCATCGTTCAGATCTCATACCAGGGCTTCGGCTTTGCGCTAACTTGCTTGGCTTATATACACGCTGGAAGCTTGGAGTCTCAAAGCCAACCGCTGCTGAAAAGTGGCAAGCCTTTGAAGATGAGGCCGGCGAACTCTATCCAAGTGGTCCGGATAACAACGAGCTATGGTCACGAGCTGGAGGCAAGAATGCCGATCTGCCAGGAAAGTCTCAAAACGGGGCAACACGTTGGCACAAGGCATTGAGTTCAATCCGTTCCGGCGGTCGTCCGACTGCGCGTGAGCTCCTTACGGTGATGTGCCTAGACTTTCCTGTAAACGAGAAGCTGCGCCTGTTTATTAACGACACGGACATCGTTGGCTGGCGTTGATGCTTCCACATACCCATGGTTGAAACATGAGCCCAACTGGCTACCCGCAAGGCCACGCCCTTCTTATCGGCGTAGCGAATTATCAGCAAGTCTCCAGCCTGCCTGCTGCGATTCTGAACGATGTCAACGACGTTGCCGCGACGCTCTCATCGCCGCAGTTCTGTGCATATGATCCCGCCAACGTCGTCACTCTGATAGACGCAGGCGCTACTCGGGCAGCTGTGCTGAAGGGGCTAGATGAGCTGGTTGCTCGGGCTGGGCCCGATGACACGGCCTGCGTGTTTTTCTCCGGTCACGGTGCGGTCGTGGGCCCCCCTGGCAATGAGGACAGCGTGCTGGTCACAGTGGACAGCGATCTCGCTGACATTGAAAGGACAACCATTAACTCGAATGAGTTGGCTATGGTTCTTGCGCAGATAAAGGCGAAGCGACTGCTGGTTTTTATCGACGCCTGCCATGCTGGGGGGGCTGCAATTTCGAAAGGATTGACTGATGGTAAGGGCCACGAGTTCAAGTCTGGCTATACCCAAAACACCTTTGCGAAGCTGGCGGTCGGGAGTGGGCGTGCGCTGATGGCATCGTGTCGTGCTGATGAAGTGTCGGCTGTATTTGCCGGTGCGAGAAACAGCGTCTTCACAACTGCACTACTCGCAGGTCTGCGGGGCGCGGCTGACACAAGTGCCAGCGGCTTCATCAAGGTCTTTGATCTGTTTAACTACGTCTCCGAAGAGGTGCCAAAACTGGCCCCATACATCCAGCACCCAGTTTTTAAGGCGGACAACCTTGAGGGGAACTTTGCTGTCGCGCTGAGTCAAGGCGGGAAAAAGTCGCCTTACACTCCTGAGACAAAGCCGACGGTCCAGGAAGACATCCCTTGGTCACAGCTAGAGGATATCTTGGTCGAGCTCTACCCATTCGGCCCGAGAGACCAAGAGATATGGAGCCGGGCTGGTGGGGACTTGTCTCGTCTCCAGCTCCACTCCACGGGGCAGGCAGCTTGGCATGCGGCGATTCGCACGTTGAAGCAGGGCGGTGGAGGCAAGAGTATTAACTTCGGCAGTTTGCTTAGCGCTGCGAGGGAAGACTTTTCTAACCATCCACAGCTAGCGAGGCTATAGCACTCTAGCCTACGCTTGGCCCAGGCTTTCCTAGCGTAGCGTTTCTTTGCCGCCTATGTCTCGTGACCGATGTGCTTGAGGCCTGCTCAAGTCACATTTGATCCTCGCCTCCCGCACCCTTCGGCTATACCTAGAGATAGATCGGCTGCTTTATAGGTTGAGCAAATGCATGGGAGGGATACTGTGTATGGCCATTAAAGGAAAGACGGTTGGTTTGGCCTTGTCAGGGGGCGGATATCGGGCCACGCTCTTCAGTCTGGGAAGCCTGTGGCGTCTGAATGAGGCAGGCTTGCTAGGCCAATTGGATCGTATCTCTAGTGTCTCGGGCGGGTCGATTTTGGCAGGATTGCTTGCCCACCGCTGGCGGAAGCTCGACTTTGTCAACGGGAGTGCTAAGAACTTCCAAATTGAGGTGGTGGATCCTATACGGAAGTTCTGTAGCGAAACCATTGACGTTGCAGCAGGAGTCAAAGGCTTCTTTACCCCATTCAAATCGGCTGGCCAATATTTGACTGAGTGCTACGACAAGCATCTCTTTCATGGTGCAGCCACCAACCAAATGCCGGACCCCACAAAAGGAGAAGGCCCTCTTTTTGTTATTTACGCAACCAACCTGCAAACAGGCCGAAGTTTCCGTATACGGCAGGACATGTTGGCCGATTGGAAGATTGGAGTGGCACGTGGTGTCAGCATCCCACTTGCACAAGCAGTCGCAGCATCAAGTGCCTTTCCGCCAGTGTTCTCGCCAATCATTGTACAGACTGATTCTTCAGCGTGGGCTGGTGGCGAAGACATACCTTATCTAAATGAGCTACGTCGCCGAATCGTTTTGGCCGATGGTGGCGTATACGACAACATGGGGCTGGAAACTCTCATTGACAAAGTCGATGTAGTACTCGTGAGCGACGCAGGGGCCCCATTTGAAATTGAGCCTGAGCCTTCGGAAACTCCGTTGCAGATGAACAGGGTCCGAGACATCCTGATTGATCAGTCTCGAGCATTACGAAAGCGATGGTTAATAAGTGACTTTGAGAAGAAGAATAGATATGGAGCTTACTGGGGCATCGACACACACATAGGAGACTACAAGGACAAGCTCGCAGTAGCACAAGACACAACGGTCACTGGCTCCTTGGCACGGCTCCCGACGCGCCTTGCTGATTTTGGTCGCGAGTCTGAGGAGCGTCTCATCAATTGGGGCTATGCGTTGGCTGATGCTGCACTACGGACGCGTGCGGAGTTTGCGATTGAAAAATCTCTCGGCCTTCCTATGCCCGATTCAAAGTTAACTGAGTAAAGACGTATGACCGTGCTACTTGATGATGGTAAAGCCGATCCAGGTACTCATGTTCTATTGATTGGCGTTGGTCGCTATCCATTCCTGAACGATGGCGGCGATCCTGCAAACCTTTTTCCTTTGCATATGGGCATGGGGCAGTTGTCTTCTCCTCCCTTATCAGTTTCTGCTTTCGCCACATGGCTTATGGACTCTGGTGCTGGCTTTCATAATCCTGATCGTCCTTTGCGATCGCTTCAGGTGCTTTGCTCGGCAGATGTGCCAGTCTCGATCAGGGATTCAAGTGGGACGCTTCAAGTTGTCCAGTCTGCACAGATGCATTTGGTTCGACAGGCGGTGCGGGATTGGATGAAGCGTGCTGGCAGGAACCCAGAAAATATGGCGGTCTTCTTCTTCTGTGGACATGGGCTTGCCTTTGGAGAGGTGGAAAATGCTCTTTTACTAGAGGACTTCGGCGGCGACCATGGTAATCCCATGGCAGATGCTATCGCCTTCGATAGCATGCGTTTGGGTGTAATGCGTCACTGCGGCGCCAACCATCAAGTACATTTTATTGATGCCTGCCGTACGCCTCCAAACAAGCACTTCCTTGCCACATATGGAGATAAGGCGACGGGAGATCCCATAGCGGCTGCCGGACTCAGTCGGGATCTACGAAACAAAATCGCTCCAGTCTATTTTGCTGCAGGCCTGGCATCTGCTGCGTATGGTTTAGACGGTCAGCCCAGCCTGTTCACTCAGGGGCTGCTGCAGTCTATGCATGGGCCTGCAAGTCGCGACAAGGGTAATCACTGGGAGGTGCAAGTGCCTGCGCTCGCAGAGGGTATCAATAAGTGCGTTGCGAGCATGGCCTTTCAAGTGCAGCCGCAGTATTGCCAGCCTAGAGACACGGGGCCTGAGTTGATGATTCACCGGCTTCGCGCGGACCCTAAAGTGGTAGTCAAGGTATTCACGCATGATCTCAATTTGCTTCCTCAAACCGTCTTAGCACATATCGATGAGGGGACACAGAAGCGTGAAGTGCGTTCACCTGCACCGTCACCATGGTGGGTCACGCTTCCAGCTGGTGCGTATCGTTTTGAGGCCCTCGATGCAGCTGATACAGCACAGGTCTTGGGGCAGAGAAGAAAATACGTCATGCCTCCAGGTGCGGAGGTAGGGCTATGAGCACTGGGAGACTAGCGATCAGTCTGTCGTCGCCGAGCGGAGGGGCTAGCTCAGAAAGCGTAGCAATGGCAGACGTAAGAATGGTCCCCGGGAAGGACTCAGAGAGCCCAAGTCAAAAGGTTCTTCTGAGTGTTGACGAGGGCCCCAAAGAACTTTTACTCGACGCTGGCTCATACCTAATTCGGCTCTTCCTTCCAAACGGTGATGTACAGGCGGAGCGTATTGAGGTTCGAGATAGGCATCTAACAGAGATCAATTTTGAAGTTATAAAATCGCCGCATGAGTGGCTTGGCGCGGCATCAAGTGTGGGCATCGTGCAAATATTGCCCCGTGCGAGCGAGGCTAGATCACTCGAACTAACCCTTAGTCAGGCGACGCCTGTTATTTTGAAGGGGGGGGCACTGATTAAGGATGTGTTTGACAGACAGTCTCCGAAGTTCAGGGAGCTTGCAGCTCAGGCGGTAGTGTCATTAGACCGCAGTACTGATGATATCCAGCGAATTAGTGGTCATGAGCGCGTCTCTCGATCAAGTGGACAGCGTTGGATCAGGTGTCAGGATCCAAAGCGCAACTTCCCAACGGGAGAAATGTCGCCCCAAGATTTGGTGGACTGGTGGACGGGCAAATCGGTATCTGCCCCTGTGAATCTCTCCATTATGCAATCTGATGCGCGTAATGCACGATTAGTCCTACCCCCAAGTGCTTCGCCGATCTATTCCAGGTATGGTGGGAAGCGCGCATATGCAGTTGTTCACGATCCCATCGGAGGCATTTACTGCGCCGTCTTTCCTGAGGGGTGGAAACGCGTCTCGCTAAATAACGTGGGCAGCCCTTGCTGGCCATCAATCCTGCTGACAGTTGTCGTAGATACGGCAATGACCTCTAAAGATTCGTCCACGAGCTCAGCACGCTGGCGATGCGCCCCTGAGCTTGATGATGCAGAGGCTATGAGCCTCCTTGGCTTTCTACACCATGGGCAGATCGAGGCGGGGCAGATGATGATCGAACTCGCCAATACATGGTTATTTGAGAAGATCGAGAACCCGGTGGCGGCGGCAGCTGGAGCGTACATGCTTCTTTCGCACCCAAAGGAAGCAAATACTCGGTTTGCCGCAAGTTGGCAGCGCTGGATCCGCAATCTTTACAAATGGTTCCCCATGCTGCCTGACGGAGCCATCGCAATGGCGCAGATGGAGTTGATTTGCGGAGAAGGTAAGCGTGGCGAGGAAGTGAATGTTGAGAGGCTCCGACAGTACGTGTTAGAGGCCGTACGTCGTGGCCTTCCTTTCTTGAGTACGGGAGTCCGCCGACTGACTGAGATGCTGGTTATGCTTGAAGGGGATGACCGGGAAAAGAAGCGTGAGGGGCCGGAGATTGAAGAAACACGTCGAGCGTTATCGCTTATACGTCAGTTGGGGCGCATAACTGTTCCTAGCGAGTTCTTTACAGTGCTTAGGCAAGACGGGTTAAACATATGAGCAACGTATTCAGAATACATGTCCTCCCGGCCCAGCGGGGTGATTCGTTGTGGATTGAGTATGGGACCGAGAGTGCGCCGAGCCACATCATAATCGATGGGGGAATCACCACGACGGGGGGGGATCATCTTTTTAAGCGATTAAAGGAAATTGCCCCGCCTTTCCACATTGAGCTTCTGGTTGTAACGCATATAGATTTGGATCATATACAAGGGGTCATAAAATTTCTGGAAGATTTGCCTAGTGGCATTACCTTTGGTGATATTTGGTTCAACGGCCTAGAGCAAATTAGGTCCACTGGTCTCAACCCAATGGGTATTAAGGAGGGTATCCGTCTCTCTAAGATTCTGCGAAAAAACCATAACTCGACTTGGAATAAAGCCGCGAATGGCAACGCTATCGCGCTCAATCCGAATGGCGGCACCGTCTCCCATTCCCTTGATGGAGGTATGGTTGTGACTGTGCTTGGGCCGACGCTCGAGCAGCTTACGCTGTTAGGAGAACAATGGGACCTTGTGATGGAGGAGTTCGCCGCGGATGAAGAAGCCGAGACTGAGAGCAAGGACCCGCCAGGGCTCAGTCTGGAAGCGCTTGGCCTGAGAGCAATGGGAGGGGTCGACATTGAAGGGTTGGCCAAAAGTGATTTTGTAGAGGATAAAGCTATCCCTAATGGCTCTAGCATCGCGTTATTGCTAGAGTTTAAAGGGCGGAGTGCATTGATGCTCGGTGACGCCTATCCGTCAGTAATAGCAAGTAGTATTCGTCAGCTTTCAGATAACGGATATTTCAAGGCCGATGTTGTGAAGGTTGCTCATCACGGTAGTCGCAATAATACCGATTTAACCTTGGCAGGGTTGCTGTCGGCGCCTGCATGGATTTTTAGCTCCAATGGAGCTAATAACACCAAGCATCCGCACTTGGAGTCTGTTGCGCGGGTTCTTTATGGCAGTGGCGGTGGGGAGGAGAAAACGTTAATTTTTAAT
Source organism: Metapseudomonas otitidis (assembly GCF_011397855.1). Lineage (NCBI taxonomy): Bacteria > Pseudomonadati > Pseudomonadota > Gammaproteobacteria > Pseudomonadales > Pseudomonadaceae > Metapseudomonas > Metapseudomonas otitidis. The sequence goes on from NZ_AP022642.1 coordinate 751,446, forward strand.
TATCGAACAAAATTCAACGAGATTTGGTGTGATAAGGGGCTTATGGAGGAATTTAGATACCGCACCGTATACGGAGACGGAGAGTCCTCTGTCTTGTTGGAATTGCTTTAATTGGTGAAAGAGCAAGGCCTTTAGCTGTATCGTGATGTTTCCATTTCACTGGGGGCACCCACTGTTGGCCGATAACTGCTTCTCACCGACGACCACTATCGGCCCAAAGCGAGCTGCTCCGCAGTTGCTTAAAGACCTCTGTTGAAGCTTGAAGGTATTTACGAAGCTAGGGGCGATTCACATCGGGCGGCTGCGGTAGCCAGAACCATAGAGCTCTGCATGTCAGCTTAACGAGGGCACACTCCGCCGCGGGGCCATAGTCTGGGGGAGTAACCTACTTTTTAGCACTTTGTTTTGGCTGAGATGCGGCTATAGCCGGCTTGCTGGAGAAGCTTGCTTGCCTCCTCAGTGTCTAGGCGCTCCCGCTTAGGATCCATGAGATCGGTATAAAATGATGCACAGCCACCAACTATATTGTAGCTGAGTATTGTATATTCCCGGCGCCCACGTCCCGTTAAATTCAGCAAGATATTTTTGATGCCTCCTAAAGCGCGGCTAGTGTAGGGGTTTCGATTGCTAATGTAACTGAAATCGTTGAGGTGTATGGGGAGGCGCAATCCTTCAATATGATCGCCGAAGTCAAGTATGATGTTGAAGGTTAGGAACTCTACTCTGACCCCAGGCAGATCTTGCTTGAGTATTCTATTTAAGACGTTGTCGCGGCCTTCGTCCGTATTATACATGCTCGTCCAAACCCCTTTCTGAGAGGATTGGGCCACTATGATATGCGCTCGCTGCAACATGCCGGCGTCATCGATGACTATGGCGTACTCAGCAACGCAAGGCTGGCGGTGGTTTCCGGCAAAATAGATTTTATTCAAAGCTGCTCCCTAGCAAATTTGCTTGCTTAGGAAGTTAATAAGCTTGCTGCCAAAATCCGTTGTTTGTTTGGATAGGCAGCTCTCTTGGCTAAGTACTTGCTCTAGCTGTTGCACAGCAACAAGGCCTCTCTGATATAAATCTGCCCAAACTGTTTCCAGGATGTCTCGCTCATGAAACAAATCTGGCATGGCGTGAGCTACAACTTGAGACAAGGATACGGTTGGGCGATAGGGCATGGGGCGGCTATTCAGTGAGAACCACTCTTTCGGGGCGTCGAATAGTTTCAAAAGCCTAATGTGTGTGACAGTCGATATATCGACAAAATTTAAGAATATTTGGCGGTAGTCATCATTGGGGCAGGTGGGGAGCGCTGAGTTTATTACCGCATTTCGCAGTGCAGATAATTTTTCCTCTTGGTGGGTTCTTAGAGAAATATTGCAGACCTCAGCCACGGTGCTTAGGAAGGCTTCGTTCTGCTGGAGCCCTACTTCCGTGACTAGCCCTTTTTCGATTAGGCCATTAAGCGTCTCTCCAATTTGAAGCAGTATCTCGTTGCGTCTCCTGCTCAATGGCGGCTCTAGGACTGAATTCAGCATCTCCAATGCCAGAGCACCTGCCACCGGGATCGCTCCCACCGCTACTCTCCCAGCCCGATGGAATTTTTCGGCGATAGGCTCGACTGCGGGATCAAGATCGGTTAAATCGACTTTATCCATACTTTACTTCCTCCCTCTCTGGCAGCGGCAAGCTTCATGCCCCGCTCACCTCTCGTCAGTCCGTTGGGCATGCGTGTTCATGGGCAAATAGGCCCTGAGTGCGGCTTAGGCTCATATTTAGCACCGCTCTGCCCGCTGGTGAACAAATACTTGGTTGCGCTGGTTGCAATCCTCAGGTCTCAGACGTCAGCAGAGCGAGTACGAGAGGCTCCTTCCTGGGCAAAGATGTTCATCGAGCGGATGCCCCGGAGTGGGTGATAGCTTTCAGCTACTGATATTGGATGTTCAGTAGTGAGGGCGTGCTAGGTTCTGTACGAAAAGTACTGCCGCAGGCATCGCAGCGTGCAAGCCAGCGTGACCATTGCGGCAAAACTCCTGGCGAGCTTGTCGTAACGGGTGCCAATTCTCCGGTTTTCTTTTAGCCAGCCAAACATCCGCTCGATGATGTTCCGCTGCCGGTATTTCGGACGATCAAACAGTCGGTGTAGTCCTGGCTTGGGTTTGCGCTTCATGGTGCGCTGCGGAATCACCGGCTGCATGCGGTAGCGGTCGCAGTACTGGCGCAGATGCTCGGCATCGTAACCTTTGTCTGCCAGTAACCAACGGCAGCGCTTACGAGGCCGTCCCGACTTTCCGGGGATATGTACCTGATCTAAGAGTGGCTGAGCATGGCCAATGTCGCTGGCCTGCCCGGGTGACAGCATGAAGCGAAGAGGTATCCCGTTGGCATCGCAGATCAGGTGGATCTTGGTGGTTAGGCCGCCTCGGCTACGTCCCAATGCATGATCTACTGGTTCTTCTGGCCCCCCTTTTTCCCGGCGCCAGAAGAGGCTCGGGTTGCACGCACCGCGGTGGAGTCGATCATCCACGTATCCAGGTCGATCAGGCCTTCCTGATTCAACCGGACGTGCAATCGCTCAAGTACTCGGTTAAACGTGCCGTCGTCTCGCCAGTCACGGAACCGTTGATAAACCGCCGACCACGGGCCGAAACGTTCCGGCAGATCACGCCAGGCGGCTTCGGAGCAGAGGATCCAAAAGATGCCGTTGAGCACCAGCCGATCATCACTCCGAGGTCGGTCCATCTTCTGTTCCGGGGCAACCAGATCCTTGATCAACTCCCAGCCCGCATCTGGGGGTTCGTAGCGCCTTGCCATGTGGACCTCCAGCCAATCGTGGTGGCGATTCTGCCTGTACAGACTTTTCGTACAGAGCCCAGGAAGGCTTAGCCGGCACTCTACCAATTCGTACGGTGCCCCTTCCTTGCCGCTGATTGATCTGATCGACAGCAGCCATCAGTCGCTCGGCGCCACGTCGCGGTTCGGGCGCAAACAGATCCGGAGTTATCTCACCTGCGAAATTGCACTGACTTGACCACCGAATTGCATTCCAGCTGACCAGGCATTTGCATTCGTATTGACCACCCGATTGCATGCGGCTTGACCAATATACGCCGTAGTGACGACCGGCCGAAGTCGACCCGAAGCGGCCAGTTGCATCAAGCAGCAATCGGCCAGAAGCGGTCATCTCCTTGTGGTGGTCTACAACCGCCAGCTTGAACGGTTCGACTGAAATGGTGGGTGACTTCTGTGGCCCGGTCACTAAAGGTCTTGGTATTTTGGTAAAGCTTGCCGAGCTTGTCGGACGCGCTAAATTCGACTTGGATGTCGTCCATGTTTCCTATGCCTTTAGAAAACACATGAAGCCTTGAGGGTAAGCTGGAGCTAGCAGCGATGGCATCATCCAAGGATGCTTTCAGGAGGCCTGCGGACTGGCGATATCGACTCTATTCCGCCAGGTACCAAAAGGCAGCGAGGCTGCGAAGCAGCCTCAAAGTACCCCTAAGAGCGATCAGTCCTCATACGAATTAGTGTAGGAATCGACCTTCTTACCGTTCTTCACCAACTCGACAGTCATCTTGTTCCGGTCTGGCTTGATCTGGAAGGGAGAGCTTGTGTCCCAAGATCTCACTACGAGTGTTACAGTCGCACCGGTGGCGTCTGAATACTCATAGGTGAAGCCTAGGGTCATGATGCTAGGGTCTTTTCGGCCGCCCTGCATGCCGGATTTTTCTGCAGCAGCAGTCGCCACTGCAAAACTCTCCTGTTCAACTGCCTGGTCGATCGCAGCCTTCAACTGGGTGAACAGCTCTCCTGCCAGTATTTGGGGGGCATTCATTCTGGGCTCCTTATATTATGGATTTGATGGAAGCGTAGCGCGGAGATCCAGTTTCTCACCCGAATGTGTGGAGACTGGCCAGCGTCGCGGCCTTCTACCCTGATAGGCGCATGTTCTTGAATGCTGTGGCTAATTCATCATAATCCTCAAATTCGATGAATCCTGCCTGTTTGCCACGAGCCAATATAGCATTCAGTGGTTCTATCCCTGAAGCAATATCCACCAAGACGCCTTCAATGAAGCCACTGACAACCTGTATTTGGTTTGCATGAACCGCATCAATGTCTTCTTTGGGTGGTTTTTTCTTCGGGTTCTTCGAATAGGCTTCTAAAATAGCAAGCCCCTCAGCCTCCTTGCCTTGAAAGAGCATTAGCATGCCTTTGAGATATCTGGCACTTGACGAGTGAGTTGCCGAAAGTTGATCTAACATGCTTTCAAGCAGACTAGATTCTTTGCTCTTTGACATACTAACCAAGACGCCAATGCCGAAGATGCTCATGTAGGCGAGATCGCACCCGCCATCGGCGGATACTATCAGGCATCGTAAAGCTTCTATGTGATTACCCCTGGATTTTAGGTGTGCTGCCATTTCGTAGCACGCCCCGATATGCCCCCGGTTGTGAGCCATCGATAACCACAATAAACAATTGTCATCCTTGGTATTCCTGAGGGTAGTACCGATCCAGTACATTGCGGCAACGTGCCCATTGCTCGCTGCCCTCAGGATTTCATAGTGCTCTTCCTCAGAGAGCTTATGCTGTGCCATTAGAAGAGGTACGCACGTGTCATTTATTTTTCGCTTAGCCACGCTGATGAGCTTGTCCCACTCAAGCCCAAAATCACGCCGCGAGCATCTATCGAGGTACTTTTTGGCCGACGAGCATGGTCTTTCGGACTGAGTGTCGTACTCAGACCTTTTTTCAGCCTTGTAAATACCTGCTTTCTGCTCATTTGGCAGTAGAATATCTTCTATAGCTATCTCAAGGATTGCCTCCAAGAGGTTGCTATTACGATGCTGAAGCCAGCCTCCTATGCTGAGGTCATATGTGGCGTCGTTATGCGAAACGGAAGTCGTTTGCTTGTTCATAGCCGTCCTCGCTTAGCCATGAGCTCGATCGCAGTATGCTTGCGCCGCGAAAACGGCCTGGCTCCAGGACATGCCAGGGTGGCGTTCCAAGTAGTCAATTGCAATGTTGAGAACCAGGCGCTCCGCACCAAGTGGGCCTGAGGCCAGCATCTTCTGTTCGCGATCAATACGTGCCAGCGCACGACCTTTATGCTTGCGGAGATCAGAACTAGCGAGGGGGGATGGGACAGAATCTGTCATTTTTCAGTCTCCTAACTGAGATTTAGGAGGCTGATCGCGCAGATATACGGATCCACCTCCCACTATTTCGTACAAGTGAGATAAGAGAATCCGTAATTTGCGTGTGCCGGCCACGAATGATGCCGTATTGGTAATATGACTAGTACTCCGAAAAAAATCAACCACCACATCCGCTTTTTTGGCCAAAAGATCCTAGTGCTGAATGGCGCAGGCTGACTCGGTTCGAGCGAGACCTGTTCGAGACAGGGGGGCTTGCACTCTTGGATAGGAGCGGGGCCGCCAAAAATCGGTAGGCCCCAGCCTGCAGCCCCCCCCCCCGGTGGGCCAGACGAAACGGGGCAACCAGTACCACTCTGGCACAGCGGTGCCGACAGCGCGTCTGGTCTGGTGCACAGCGTGGTATCCCATGTCATCCAAGTCGGAAATGACCACTTTTGGCCGGTTGCTGCCTGTCGCGACCGGCAGCTTGTGGTGGGTATCTGCCTCTCGCCAGGGCCAGCAAGCGGCCATTAACGGACATGGCATGTTTGGCGGCCGCAGCCATAAATGTCATGCGGTGATTGGAGCCGGACAGCAAGTACCGCACGCAATATTCCGCGCCATTCGGGACAAGTGGAGCGCGCAGTCAGGTCGCTGCTGGAAGTTTGAGTTGCAACGCCCCCAGGGCGACCCGCAGCTCGAAGGGGCCCGCCTTCCCTCCTCTTAGCCGCCGAGCCGAACCAAACGCCCCAAAAAACGGCAAACTAAGTAATCGCAGCTCACCATACTCTTCAAGGTGAACATCCTGGCGCTCGGACAAGCGTCTAGTTCGAAGTATTCGTTTAACACGGCTGAGACTCGGCCGGGAGCGCCGGTTAACGAACATCGATTGGCTGGACGGGAGCGGCGGCAGCCGTGGCGGCAGCACTTGCCGCTGCCTCTGCGGCTGCTGAAGCAGTGGGACCAGCGGATTCGCTCAAGGCTTGTCGGACCCGCGGCCTCTTTTCTCCCTGGAGAAGCTCGGCGGTTTTTCGTTCGATAGTTGCCTGTGCCGCATTCTCGGCAGCAATTTGAGCTGCGACCTGTGCTGCAGCTTGCGTCTGCAGTAACGTCGGCGCGGTCCCTGAAACAGCTGACGCTTGTCGCACTGTTTGGGTTGCTGCTGTAGCTGCTGCTGTCGCCGCAGCATCAGCTGCAGCGTTGGCGATAGTTTTGCGTGCTACTTCGATGGTTTTCTGTTCGGCAGTGGTGGCGCCGGATGCGACTGGTATGGCTGCCGCGCTCACAGCCGCTTCACCGGCTGCGTCCGATGCCTTTGCTTGTGCATCTGCTTTGGTTTCCACCGGTTTCACTGCCGCTACTGGTTTTTCTCCAGCAGCTGTTCCGCTTTTTTGAAGTTCGTTCAGTGCACGTACTACTTCAGCATCCGCTCTTCCGACGGCCATTTTGCAGTCATAGGCGATATCCATTGCGGCTAGCACTTTGATGAGATTGTCGTCAGAGTTTGCGACTTGCTGCCTGGCCGTAGTACCTGCGCTGGCGATCTCGGAGCGACGGCGGACGTTGATCGCGTTTGAAAAACTCTCATTCAGGGCTGACTGTAGTGCGTTGGTTGAACCTGACAGGCCTGACCATGCATCTTTTGCGCTACCACCAGCGATTGGTGCGAAAACAGCACCGGAAAGAGTACCTACCGTTGCTATCCAAAAGCGCGATGAGTTGATGGCGTCGCCTCCATCCTCATAGGCATTCGCATAGTCAATGCAGTATCTCTGCGCCTTGTTATACGTCTCTACGACATCGCTGATATCACAGGTCCGCGGGTCCGTTGCTGCTCCCGCAGATGAGCCGGTCGACGGCCTAGAACAAGGAACTCCGTCAGCCCAGGGCCACTTAGGCTCCTTCGAGAAATTTGAACATCCCGTCGTTAGCAAGCAAAGACACAGCAGAAAGGCGATGCGCAACATCCGGTCCCTCAGATGAGTAAGTAGCGATAGGCCACTATATGGATAGACGCTATTTGCCAATATGCAAGACAAGCATCAAAGAGCCTTTGATTTGCCTAGGGGGCAGCTTGTACGAGCAGAGAATTGGCTGCGCCGTCGGAGGCGCAGCCTCTTTACCGAGTAGGCGAAAACCACAAAATTGAGCTCAGAGTGGTCTCGTATTGCTTACGTTTCGTCCTGGAAGTATCCTGTGCACAAGGTCATCCCAACCTTACCTGCCGCCGGGTAAAACGGGACCTCTCCACACCCATTGACGTCTTCCCCACCAGGGTCGAAGCGTAATCGGCGGACGCGACCCATAATTCGTGGAGAAGGTCATGCTCTTCATCGCTCCGTGCGCGCAGGCAGTGCGCGTTGTCAAGTCTCGGCTCGCAGCTGCTTTTCCCAATATTCCCTCCTCTCATCTTACAGAGGCACTCGCGGCCGCCTCTGGGTTCAACACCAATGCAGCTTTAAGGGCCTCGCTCTGGGAACCAGGAGCGGATCCTGCAGCGAAGCGTAGTCTCGAGTTTGACGATTCAAAATTCCTCAAGCGCCTTCTATCCCTCGGCCACGATGATCATTGGGATTGGCCTGGTTTTTCACGATTTGCCGAAACTGAGTGGGTGGGCGGGTTATACAACTCTCCACGTAGTCGATGTGCGCGAAATCTGATGACTGCGGCGGTCGCTTCAGGGCTGCTGCAAAAAATCTTCGGTCTAGGGGCGGACGAAAATTTCTGGCCTGGGTCAGAGGAGCGACATGGACACTTCTTCCACGTATGGATGCCGGTCGGCATCCCCGCTGTCGCCTGGGTGAATGACGTCGGTATGGGAGAGCTTGTTATTCACGTGGCTTGCTGGCCGAAGGGTGACATGATCCGTTATCACGGCGGCTTTGAGGCGGGAGAGGCCACTGCTGTCGGTTGGTTGGAGCGTGCTGACGGAAAATGGATCATGAACGACTATCGAGGCGGGATTGACCTTTCGGTGCGCCGAGCACTACACCCTCGGCTTTCTCAGGCAATCACACCGACATTAGGCTTCCTTGATCAGGGCATGTTCTTCTCGTAACTGGTTTTGGATCAATCGTGGATAGGTAGCGCCGAAGAGGGCGACCCTTGTGGGTCGCCCTCTTGCTTTGCGCTAATGCCCCGAATTGGTTGGCCGCAAGGATATTTCCCATAACTACGTTCTAATCGTCGTGCCGGCTTTCACGAGTCTGACTGCTTCTACAGGTGGTCGCAGCAACCAGCGCGAGACAAGGGAAATGAGCAGGCGAATCCTCCGGATCTCTGATGTGATCAGTTAGGTGCGTAACTGCATCGCACTTGACCACCCAATAGCATTGCTGCTGACCACCGTTTGCATCCAACTTGACCAGTAACGCGAAGAGGTGACCGGCAGAGAACGGCCAAAAACAGCCATTGTGTGTCTATAGGTTCAGGGCCGATTCAGTCATTACCTGATGCACCGCTACAACTGGATCAGACCACATCAATTCAACGGGGGGCTACCGTCCGCGGTGGCCGAAGAAAAACTTAACTCACTGTCTGGGATGGGTTGATCACTACACTCGTATCGTCAAAGCTCAAGTGAAAGCCATCGTACTAAGCGGATCTACCTGAGATGAAGCTGCCATACTGCACTTACTGCGCGAGGGCGAGTTTATGACTATCACATCTGAAAGCTGGCGAGTTGTATGCCAAGACCCTGGGGATGGCAGCGGAGACGTCGTAATTGAGCTTCCATCCGAGCTACTCGAACAGCTCGGATGGAGTCTGGGTGATGAGCTGTCAGTTGAGGCGGGAGAGGGAAATATTTGCCTAAAACTCAAGCAGCGAGCTGATGGTGCCTCGTCATAGCAATCCAAACAATGTCTGATCGTAGTTGATTACTTCGCTTCACGAACAGTGAATTGCCCCTAGTTTCGTAGACACCTCTAGGCCTCATAATACGGCCCATCAGGGGGTGCCATGAGCAACCCGCGTTATCCCGAAGAATTCAAAATCGAAGCAGTCAAACAGGTGACCGAACGAGGTCTGCCAGTGGCTGAGGTCGCTGCTCGTTTGGGCATGTCGACCCACAGCCTGTATGCCTGTGTTAAGCGCTACAGCAAGCCCCAAGAGCAGCGCGCGCAAGAAGACGATCAGCAAGCTGAGCTGCGTCGTCTTCGTGCCGAACTCAAGCGCGTGACCGAAGAGCGAGACATCCTAAAAAAGGCCACCGCGTACTTTGCCAAGGAGTGCGACTGAAGTACGCCTTCATCAACCAGCTATCCGCTGACTATTCGGTTCGCCGCCTGTGCCTGACGCTAAAAGTACATGCCAGCGGTTACTACGCGTGGCTGGCTGAACCGAAGTCGGCACGAGTCAAGGATGATCAACGCCTGCTTGGACTGATCAAGCACGCGTGGCTAGAGAGCGGCGGTGTGTACGGCTACCGCAAAATCCACGACGACCTGCGTGAGCTTGGAGAAGCATGCGGCAAACATCGTGTTGCTCGACTGATGCGCTTGGAAGGGCTGCGCTCACAGATAGGGTATCGTCGTCGACCGGGCCACTATGGTGGTAAACCTCCAGCGGCCTCACCGAATCATCTGGAGCGCCGATTCAATGTCACCGAACCTAACAAGGTCTGGGTAACGGATATCACCTACATCCGCACCTATGAGGTCTGGTTGTATTTGGCGGTGGTGCTTGATCTGTTCTCGCGACAGGTAATCGGTTGGTCAATGAAACCGCAGATGACCAGCGATCTGGCTATTGATGCGTTGCTGATGGCAGTTTGGCGGCGTAAGCCAAAGCAGGAGGATCTGATTCACTCAGATCAGGGGAGCCAGTTCAGCAGCGGCGACTGGCAGAGCTTCCTGAAAGCCAACAACTTACTTGGCAGTATGAGTCGGCGCGGCAATTGCCATGACAACGCAGTAGCGGAAAGCCTTTTCCAGCTGCTGAAGCGGGAACGGATCAGGCGAAAAATCTATAGCACCAGGCAAGACGCACGCGCTGATGTGTTCGACTATATCGAGATGTTTTACAACCCAAAACGCCGACACGGTTTCAACAACCAGCTGTCACCGGTAGAGTTTGAGAAGCGACATTTACTGAGCCTGGAAAGTGTCTAAAAAATCCGGGGCGATTCAGTATCTCGTTGCGCCTCCTGCTCAATGGCGGCTCGAGAACTGAATTCAGCATCTCCAATGCCAGAGCACCTGCCACCGGGATCGCTCCCACCACCACTCTCCCAGCCCGATGGAGTTTTTCGGCTATAGGCTCGACTGCGGGATCAAGATCGGTTAAATCGACTTTCCATACTTTACTTCCTCCCTCACTGGTCGCGGCAAGCTTCATGCCCCGCTCACTTCTCGTCAGTCCGCTGGGCATGCGTGTTCATGAGCAAACGGACCCTGAGTGCGGCTTAGGCCCATATGTAGCACCGCTTGGCCAGTTGGTGAACAGATACTTGGTTGCGTTGGTTGCGTTGGTTGCAGTCCTTAGGTCTCAGAAGACGGAGCGAGTACGAGAGGCTCCTTCCTAGGCAAAGATGCCCTCGAGTGGATGCTGCGGAGTGGGTGATAGCGTTCAGCCACTGATATTGGATGTTCAGTGGTGAGGGTGTGTTAGCAGAGTCGGGGGATTGCTGCACTAAGCGGTGCGTTGCGATTTACTCGGCGCGTTGCGTGGAGATAGGCCGACAGGGTTGCTTTCTTGTTTCAAGGTGGTATGACCTGCCACTCGTGACGTGGAGCGCTGGCCTGCGCAAATAGATGTCGGCGCCGAGGCTAGTGTCGTTGGCCTAGATATGTGAATTGGTGTGAAGTCTGCTGGTGGGCAGGGTGCAGCTGTAAAGAATCTAAGGGAATAGGCCGGTTATTTTTACAAAAAAAGATACAGATCCTTAGCGCTTAGCTTCTATAGCGCTCTAGGTAGGGGGTGTGCGATAGACGTCTCTCCGTCAGATATCACCAAGGTATTTATTACCGTTCTGAGTCGAGCCGTCCGGCACAGACAAAGGCGCAGCCCCAGGCTGCGCCTTTTTCGTTTCAGGAGGATGAAAAGCGGCGCCTGCCGAGGCGGTTATCCACAGCCGTTCGTCGCCTCTTGGAGAGGCCTGCAGCCCCCGTGGGACGGGACTTTGTGAATGCAAAATCACATTCAGGCCGGGCTCTGGACGCTGGCAAACCGCCTCTATAGGCTTGCCCACCATTCCATCGACCGCCCTCCCGGAACCCACCATGAAACTCAACGGACTGACCGCCGTTCTGCTTCTGGCCGGCCTGCCCCTGTGCAGCATCGCCAGCCCCTACCAGACCCTCGCCCGTGACGCGGAAAGCAGTGCCCGCTGGGGCCTGCTCGGCAGTGCCGCCGAGCAGTACCGCGCCATCCTCGCCGACCCGAGCCTGAGCGCCAGCCACCCCCGCGCGCGCCTGGCCCTGGCCAAGGTCTATGCCGACGCCCTCGACTACCCGGCCGCCAAGGCCGAGCTGGCGCGGCTCAAGCAGGACGCCCCCGACTCCGCGGAGGCCAAGGAAGGCGCGAAGCTGGCCAAGCGCATCGCCAAGAAGCTCAAGACCCACACCTTCGGCGGCCGCGTCGCCGTGGCCCGGGTGCATGACACCGACACCGCCAACGCCAGTGCCGGCATGACCCAGGACCCCTCGTTCGATGACGAGGACGACGAGGACATGGACGACATGGCCTTCGAGGACGACGACAGCCTCGACGACCTGCTCGACGACATCGACCTGGACGAGGACGACCTGGCCGACGACGGCGAAGACGAAGACGACGACACCGCGCCCACCCCGGTCGCCAAGCCCAAGTCCACCGTCCACGACAACCGCTGGCAGGCCGCCGGCAGCCTGCGCTACGGCTACGGCTTCGACGACCGTGGCAGCCGCTGGAACCTCGGCGCCAACATCGCCCAGGCCCGCCAGGACGACCGCGACGAGCTCAACCGGCAGACCTGGGCGGTCTCCACCGGCCCCACCTTCGTCATCCCGGCCTGGCGCCTGAAGATCAACGCCGCCGTCACCTACCTGCAGCTCTACAAGGACCACCAGTACGACCTCTCCAGCACCATCTGGTCCCTGGGCGCCAGCCACAAGCTGAACCGCGTGCTGGAGCTGTACACCCGCTACAACTACGAGAACCGTGGCCTGGAGAACGACAGCCCGCTGGACATCGAAGTCGACACCTTCAAGGTCGGCACCCGCTTCAAGCCCACCGGCAAGGACAGCTTCGACCTCAGCTACTCGCCCAAGGTGGAAGACAACGACAAGCGCAACAAGGACAAGGAGCAGGAAGGCTGGAAGATCAGCTACGCCCGCAAGCTGCCCTGGGACAGCTTCGCCAGCGTCGCCTACAGCCGCCGTCACACCGACTTCAAGCACGACCCCTCCGGCAAGGAAGAGGACGAGACCAAGCACGTCGTCACCCTCGGTCACAAGCTCACCAAGGACCTGGTGATGACCGTCAGCTACGAGCACAAGGACAAGGACTCCAACCTGCCCGGTCGTGACAAGAACAACGAAAGCACCTCCCTCGGCCTGAGCTACAAGTTCTGACCGAAAGCGGCTCGCCGCCCCTCGCGGGCGCGGGCCGCACTGGCGCGCCGGGCCTGCCGCTTGCGCCACCAGATGACCACGCCGGTGACGCTCAGCCCGGCGATGGCCAGCCCCAGCAGCGCGATCACGATGCGCCCCGGCAACCCCGCGATGCGCCCGCCGTGGATCGGCGCCTGCAGCCGGTAGAAGCGCTCACCCGGCGTGCCGCGCCCGGCGACCTCCGCGCCGATCAGGCGGCCGTCGGCCCCATCGAAGAACAGCCATGACTTCTCCAGCGGGTTGGCGTCGTGACCGCCGAACCCCGCCCCGAAGAAGTTGTACTCGACGCTGTAGTACAGCTCGCCGATGCCCCCCTCGATGCCCTGCCGCGCGCCTTCCGCCTGCGCCAGCCGGTACACCTGCTGGTAGTCCAGGCGCGTTTCCCCCAGTGCCTCGCGGGGCATCTGGCTGCGCTGCTGGTAGGTGCTCGGCGGCGCCTCGGAGAACAGCGACACCACCGGCTTGAACACCGGCTCCGGCAGGTTCATCGCCACGCTGCTCACCGCCACCGGCAGGAGCAGCAGCCACAGCCAGAGCCCGCCGGCGCGGTGCTGGTCTAGGGTGCGCCGGTAGCGTCCGGCGCCGCGCTTCAGCGTCCAGGCCGTCCACCATTTCTTCAGGAAGGGCCGGCCACGGGGCAGGGTCAGCCAGGCGCCGGCGAAGCAGTCGATGACCCAGAGGATCGCCACCAGCCCCATCAGGATCAGCCCCCAGTTGCCCGGCAGCGCCAGGGTGTAGTGGAACTCCAGCAGGAAGGGGATGAGGTTCTGCGCCTGCAGGCAGCACGCCCCCCACTGGCGCATGCCCAGCTCGGCGCCGCTCACCGGGTCCAGGTAGATCACCCGGTGGTGCAGGTCGTAGGGCGCACCGGTGGCCGGGTCGGTACGGGGCACCGCCGCCATCAGCGCCGAATGGCCGGCTTCGTCCGGCACCTCCATGTACCAGACCTGCAGGCGCGGCTCGGCCTGCTCGATGCGCTGCACCAGCTCGCCCGGTGACAGCAGCGGCCCCTGTGCGGGCGCGTCGTAGAAGGCCGGGTTCAGCCATTCATCGATCTCGTGCTGGAAGGCCAGCAGGCTGCCGGTGAGCCCGGCGAGGGCGAGGAACAGCGCCGTGGCCAGGCCGAGGTAGCGGTGCAGCAGGACGATAAGGGGGCGCATGGGCGCGTTCCTGTGGCAAGTCTGTCACGCACATGAACGAGGCCGTCCCGGCGCCGGGGCGACCTCGTCCAGGCGCCGGTCAGAACTGGTAGCTGAGGGTGGCGGTGACGTTGCGCTGCTCGCCGAAGTAGCAGAAGTCCAGGCTGTAGCACGAGGCCACGTAGTCCTCGTCCAGCAGGTTGTTGGCGTTCAGCGCCAGGTCCATCCCGGGCAGGCCCACCTTGCCCAGGTCGAAACCGATCAGCGCATCCACCAGCGTGTAGGACGGCACGTGCAGCGTGTTGGCGCGGTCCGCCCAGCTGCGGCCCACGTAACGTGCCCCCAGCCCGGTGCGCAGGCCGTCCAGCGCACCGGCATCGAAGCGGTACTCACCCCAGATCGAGGCCATGTACTTCGGCGCCTGGTTCGGCGTGTTGCCCCGGGAACCGTCCAGCGCCTGGGTGTAGGTGATGTCGGTGTAGGTGTAGCTGGCCAGCAGGCGCAGGCGTTCGCTCAGCTGGGCATTGGCCTCCAGCTCCAGGCCCTGGGAGCGCACCTCGCCCACCGACTCGTAATAGCTGTACTGCGGCAGCTTCGACGCCACGTTCTGCTGGACGATGTGGAACAGCGAGGCGGTGTACAGGCTGTTGCTGCCCGGCGGCTGGAACTTCACCCCGGCCTCCCACTGGGTGCCCTCGGTGGGCTCCAGCGGCTTGCCGCTGGCGTCGGAGTAGGCGTTGGGGTTGAACGACTCGGAGTAGCTGACGAAGGGCGCCACGCCGTTGTCGAACAGGTACAGCACCCCCGCGCGACCGGTGAAGCGGCGCCAGTCGGCCTCGCTCCTGGTCCCGCTGGTGCGGTTCTCGTCGGAGACCGACACCCAGTCCTGGCGCATGCCCAGGGAGAAGCGCCAGCGGTCCAGGTCGATCAGGTCCTGCACGTACAGGCCGGTCTGCTCCAGGCGGCGGGTGTGGTTGTCCGGGTACAGGGTGCCCAGCGTCGCGTTGCCGTAGGCGGGGTTGAACGCATCCAGCGGCGAGACGCTGGCCGAGGTCCAGTCCACGCGCGTCTTGCGATTCTGGTAGTCGAGGCCGGTGAGCAGGGTGTGGCGCGCGCTGCCGGTGTCGAATTCGGCCTGCAGCATGTTGTCGACGATGTAGGCCCGCAGCTTCTCGCTGGCGCCGGAGTAGTAGCGGGTCAGGGTGTTGGCCGCCGGTGCCGTCCACTGGTAGCCGTAGACCTGCGACAGGTCCACGCTGGCGTCCAGCACCCGCAGGTTCTGCCGCGCGCTCCAGACGTCGTTGAAACGGTGTTCCAGCTGGTAGCCGGCCATCCGCTGGGTGCGGTCGAAGTCGTCCAGCCCCGGCTCGCCGTCGAAGAAGTCACGGTCGATGCGCTGGCCGTTGTGGGGATGCAGCGCCCCGTCGGCCGGCACGCCGCTGTGGTAGCCGCCGTTGGGGTCGTGCTGCAGGTAGCCCAGCAGGGTCAGCGAGGTGTCTTCGCTGAAGTCGATGGAGAGGGACGGCGCGATGGCGTAGCGCTCCTCGCGGGCGTGGTCGAACTGGGTGTCGCTGCCCTTGCCCAGGCCCACCACGCGGTAGGCGATGTGCTGCTCCTCGTCCAGCGGGCCGCTGAAATCGAAGCCCAGGCTCTTCTGGTTCATGTTGCCCACCGAGGCCTGCACCTGGTGGTAGGGCGTGTAGAGCGGCTTCTTGCTGGTCAGCGCCACCAAACCGCCCGGCAGGCTGCGGCCGTAGAGCACGGACGACGGGCCCTTGAGCACATCGATGCGTTCGAGGAAGTACGGGTCCACCTGCAGCGAGCTGAAGGTGCCGCTGTCGCCCATGGTCTTCAGGCCGTCGAGGAAGACGTTGTCCACGCTGTTGTCGGCGAAGCCGCGCATCACGATGTAGTCGTAGCGGTTCGAGGCGCCCACCTGGCCGGTGAAGATCCCGGGGGTGTAGCGCACCGCCTGCTGCACAGTCTTCGAGCCCTGGTCGTCGATCTGCTCGCGGGTCACCACCGACACGCTCTGCACGGTTTCCAGCAGCGGCTTGCTGGTCTTGGTCGCCACGTGGCTGTGGGTCGCCTGGTAGCCCTCGGCGCTGCCCAGGGCATTGCCCAGCGCGAACACCTGGGTGCTGCCCAGTTCCAGCGCCGCGTCCGAGGGCGCCTCGCGCAGCACGAAGCGGCCATCCCCCAGGGGCTCGGCCTGCAGCGGCGTGCCTTGCAGCAGGCGGGCGAGCCCTTCCTCCACCCCGAAGTGGCCCGACAGCCCTGCGCTGTTCAGGCCCTGGGTCTGCTCCGGCGTCGCCGACAGGCTGATGCCCGCCTCGCGGGCGAAGCGGTTCAGCGCCTCGGCCAGCGGGCCGGCGGGAATCGCATAGCCCTGGCTGGCGCTGGCCTGGGCGGTCTGCGCCGAGGCGCTGGCGGGCAGCAGGGGCGTGGCGAGGGCGGCGGCGATCAGGGCGCCGCGAACGGCAAGGGCAAGGCGGGAAGGGCAGGAAGCGCGCATGGCAGGGTCCGTGGTTGGCAAGGTGAATGGGTGTTATTCCCATTGCCGGGCTTCGCCGGAAAACCCGCCAAAAAAATTCGCAGGGATCATCGGGCGGCTGATCCGCTCAGGCCCGCGCCTCCACCGTCACCCACCAGCGGGTCCGGTAGCGCAGCTGCACGGGCAGCGTCTGTGGCAGCAGTGTCAGCAGCCGCTCGGTGTCGTCCAGCCGGTAGACCCCGGACAGCCGCAGGTCGGCCACGGCCTCGCTGCAGGCCAGGCGGCCAGGGCGGTAGCGGGCCACCTCCGCGACGAAATCCCCCAGCCGCACATCGCGGGTGACGATCAGCCCATCCGCCCAGGCCCCCGGCTCCATGGCCGGCGGCGGCAGCTCGCGGACCTCGCCGGCACGGACTTCGACGTTGCGCCCAGCCCCCACCGTGCGGCCCCCGGTGCCGCTGTGCAGCACCTCCACCTCGCCGCCCAGCAAGCAGAGGCGCAGCGCCCCTGCGTCCAGCCGGGCGACGAAGCGCGCAGCCCGGGTACGCAGCCAGCCCTGCGCGCTGCGCAGGTGCAATGGTTCGGCCTGGGGCGCTGCCTCCAGCAGGATCTCGCCCCGGCGCAGGTGCACCTGGCGCTGGCCCGCCGCCATGCGCAGGTCCACCGCCGAGTCGGTGTTCAGCAGCAGGCGGCTGCCATCGGCCAGGCGCTGGCCGTGGCGCTCGCCCGTGGCGGTGGCCAGGTCCGCAGTCAGGCGCTCCCAGGGCGTCAGGTCGCGGCTCAGCCAGAGCGTTGCGCCCCCCACGGCCGCCCCGGACAGCAGCTTCAGCGCCTGGCGCCGGCGCAGGCCGGCACGGGCGTCTTCCAGCACCTGGCGCGACTGCGGCAGGGCGCGCAGGCCGACGCCCAGTTCCTGGTCCAGCTGCTGCACCCGCTGCCAGGCCAGTTCGTGGCTGGCGTGCTGGTTGCGCCAGTGCTCGCAGGCCTGCAGCGCGCCAGTGTCGGGCTGGCCGCGCAGGCGCAGCATCCAGGCGATGGCCTGGCGCACCACCTGCTCGTCGGGTTGAGCGGGGCGCGGGGTCATTCGGCGAACCGCAGCTGGTAGCAATGAAACAGCGCATCGGCCACGTAGCGCTCCACCGAGCGCAGGGAGATGCCCATGCGCTCGGCCACCTCGCGGTGGCTCAGCCCTTCGCACTGGGCCAGCAGGAAGGCCGTGCGGACCTTGGGCTTGAGGCGGTCCAGCAGCGCCGCGATCTGCTCCAGCAGCTCCAGGACCAGCTCGCGGGTCTCGGGGGAGGGCGCCTCGGCCTCCGGCACCTGGGCCAGGGCCTCGCGGTAGGCCCGCTCCAGCTCCTCGCGGCGCCAGTGGTCGATCACCAGCCCACGGGCCACGGTGCGTAGGAAGGCGCGCGGGGTGTGCAGCTCCAGCGCCTCGCCCCTGCCCAGCAGGCGCAGGAAGGTGTCCTGCGCCAGATCGGCGGCATCCGCCGCGTTGCCCAGCTTGCTGCGCAGCCAGGACTTCAGCCAGCCGTGGTGCTCGCTGTACAGCGCCTGGATCGAAAGGGAAGAGGCCATGGGGTCACCGCGAGAAGCAGTATCAAATGAAAATTGATCGCATTTTCTCGGCGGCGGGGGGTTTTGGCAATAACCCGCCCTTGGGGGCGTTGAGGTGCGCCTGGTGGCGCTGGCGCGCGGACGAAAAAAAGGGCGGCCCTGCACGCAGGGCCGCCCTAAATCACGGAGTTGCTTACATCGCGTGGCCGCGATGACTTGCGGCCACGGGTATTGGATTACTTCTCCAGGATTGCAGTCACACCCTGACCGCCCGCCGCGCAGATGGAAATCAGCCCGCGGCCCTGGCCCGCCGCATCCAGCAGCTTGGCGAGGTTGGCGACGATGCGACCACCGGTCGCCGCGAAGGGATGGCCGGCGGCCAGGGAGCTGCCCTTGACGTTCATCTTGCTGCGGTCGATGGCGCCCAGCGGCTGCTCCAGGCCGAGGCGGGTCTTGCAGTACTCGGCGTCTTCCCAGGCCTTGAGGGTGCACAGCACCTGGGCGGCGAAGGCCTCGTGGATCTCGTAGTAATCGAAGTCCTGCAGGGTCAGCCGGTTGCGTGCCAGCAGGCGCGGCACGGCGTAGACCGGCGCCATCAGCAGGCCTTCCTTGCCGCTGACGAAGTCCACTGCGGCGGCTTCGCCGTCCTTGAAGTAGGCGAGGATCGGCAGGCCGCGCGCCTTGGCCCACTCCTCGCTGGCCAGCAGCACCACCGAGGCGCCGTCGGTCAGCGGGGTGGAGTTGGCGGCGGTGAGGGTGCCGCGCGGGCCGCGCTCGAACACCGTCTTCAGGGTGCCGAGCTTCTCCAGGTTGATGTCCGCCCGCAGGTTCTGGTCGCGGGTCAGGCCGAGGAAGGGGGTCATCAGGTCGTTGTGCCAGCCCTCGGCATAGGCCGCCGCCAGCTTCTGGTGGCTGGCCACGGCGAGCTTGTCCTGCTCGTCGCGGGGGATGGCCCAGGTCTGCGCCATCAGCTCGCAGGACTCGCCCATGGACAGCCCCGTGCGCGGTTCGCCGTTGCGCGGGATGTGCGGCGCCAGGTGGCGCGGGCGCACCTTGAGCAGGGTCTTGATCTTGTCGGCGGTGGTCTTGCCGCGGTTGGCCTCCAGGAGGATCTTGCGCAGCTCCTCGTGCACGCCGATGGGGGCGTCGGAGGTGGTGTCCACGCCACCGGCGATGCCGCTCTCGATCTGCCCCAGGGCGATCTTGTTGGCCACCAGGATGGCCGCTTCCAGGCCGGTGCCGCAGGCCTGCTGGAGGTCGTAGGCGCTGGTTTCCGGCGCCAGGCGCGAGCCGAGCACGCATTCGCGGGCCAGGTTGAAGTCCCGGGAGTGCTTGAGCACCGCCCCGGCGACGAATTCGCCGATGCGCTCGCCGTGCAGGTTGTAGCGCTCCACCAGGCCTTCCAGCGCGCTGGTCAGCATCTGCTGGTTGGTGGCGGTGGCGTACACCGTGTTGGAACGGGCGAACGGAATGCGGTTGCCGCCGACGATGGCGACCCGGCGCAGCTGGGTCATGGGTGACTCCTTGCCTGGGGAAATGGATGCGGGGTGCAGCAGGTGGGCACAAGACTAGCCGCCAGGCCATCCCTCGCATTGGCCGCCTTGCCGGCGCGGCGGGCAACGCGGTCAATTGCGGGCCGGCGCTGTCTGCGTAGAGTGGCCCCACTTCTTATGCGTGCAGGAGCCTGCCCCCATGTCCGACCGTTATCTCGCCTTCGCCAACTCCACCACCGGCCGACGCCTGGTCGGCGCCCTCGGCCTGCCCGCGCCGCTGCGCCTGGAGCGCTGGACCGCAGGGCGCGTGCGGCCGGTGGACGGTGCCCTGCTGCTGGGCGGCGAGGGGGCCCTGGCCGACGCCGCCAGCGCCGTGCTGAACAAGCTCACCGACCAATCCTTCGCCGCCGAGGAAGGCCGCTTCGGCCTGCCGCGCTGGACCGCCGAGCACGGGCCCAAGCTCAAGGCCTTGGTGTTCGACGCCAGCGGGCTGACCCGCTTCGAGCAGCTGATCGAGCTGCGCAACTTCTTCCAGCCCACCTTCAAGGGCCTGGGCAAATGCCCGCGCGTGGTGGTGCTGGGGCGCCCGCCGGAAAGCCTCAAGGACCCGATCGCCGCCAGCGTGCAGCGCTCCCTGGAGGGCTTCACCCGCTCCCTGGGCAAGGAGATCCGCCGGGGCGGCAGTGTGCAGCTGGTGTACGTCGGCAAGGGCGCCGAGGACCAGCTCGAAGGCGCGCTGCGCTTCTTCCTCTCGCCCAAGAGCGCCTACGTCTCGGCCCAGGTGCTGCGGCTCGCCGCCAGCAGCGCCCAGGTCAAGGACTGGAGCCGTCCCCTCGGCGGCCAGCGCGCGCTGGTCACCGGGGCCTCGCGGGGCATCGGCGCGGCCATCGCCGAGACCCTCGCCCGGGACGGTGCGGAGGTGGTGTTGCTGGACGTGCCCCAGGCCAAGGACGCCCTCGAAGCCCTGGCCGCCCGCCTAGGCGGCCGCGCGGTGGCCCTGGACATCTGTGCCGAGGACGCCCCCGCGCGCCTGGTGGAGGCGCTGCCCGACGGGCTGGACATCGTCGTGCACAACGCCGGCATCACCCGTGACAAGACCCTGGCGAAGATGAGCGAAGCCTTCTGGGACTCGGTGATCAACGTCAACCTCAAGGCCCCCCAGGTGCTGACCCAGGCCCTGCTGGACGCCGGCAAGCTGCACGACAACGGCCGCGTGGTGCTGATCGCCTCCATCAGCGGCATCGCCGGCAACCTCGGGCAGAGCAACTACGCGGTGAGCAAGGCCGGCGTCATCGGCCTGGCCCAGGCCTGGGCCCCGGCGCTGGCCAAGCGCGGCATCACCATCAACGCCGTGGCGCCCGGCTTCATCGAAACCCAGATGACCGCCGCCATCCCGCTGACCATCCGCGAAGCCGGCCGGCGCATGAACTCCATGAGCCAGGGCGGCCTGCCCCAGGACGTGGCCGAAGCCGTGGCCTGGTTCGCCCAGCCCAGCTCCGGTGGCCTCACCGGCCAGGTGATGCGGGTCTGCGGGCAGAGCCTGCTGGGCGCCTGACCCGCCGGCGGCCGCTTCAGGCCGCCTGTGCCGCCAGAGCCGCGCCCCGCTGGGCGTAGCGCTCGGCCATCACCGAGCAGACGATCAGCTGCATCTGGTGGTACAGCATGATCGGCAGCAGGATCAGCCCCAGCGCGGGGTTGGCGCCGAAGATGATCCCCGCCATCGGCGCACCGGCGGCGAGGGATTTCTTGGTGGCGCAGAACACTGCCGCAATCTCGTCCTCATGGCTGAAATCCATCGCCCGCGCCGCGCGGGTGGTGGACCAGAGCATCAGCGCCAGCACCAGCGCACTGCCGAGGAAGGCGATGGCCAGGGTCTCCGGCCCCTGCTGCTGCCAGATGCCGGCGGCCACCGAATCGCTGAACGAGGCGAACACCAGCAGCAGGATCACCAGCTTGTCGAACACCGAGGTGTAGCGCTTGTAGCGGGCGAAGAAGCGCCCCCACAGCGGGCGCAGCCCCTGGCCCAGCACCAGCGGCAGGAGCAGCAGCAGGCTCAGGTCCAGCAGCGTCTTGCCCAGGTCCATGCCGCCGTTGGCATCGGCCACCAGGCTCACCAGCCAGGGCGTGATGAACACCCCCAGCAGGCTCGACAGGCTGGCGTTGAGGATCGCCGCCGGCACGTTGCCGCCGGCGCTGCCGGTCAGCGCCACCGACGAGGAGATGGTCGAGGGCAGCGCGCACAGGTAGAAGAAGCCCAGCATCAGCGCCGTCGGCAGGTGGGTGCCCAGGAGGCGGTCCGCCGCCAGCCACAGCAGCGGAAAGGCGGCGAAGGTGAACAGTTGCACCATCAGGTGCAGGCGCCAGTTGCCCAGCCCTTTGCGGATCTGCTCGGTGGAGAGGTTGATGCCGTGCAGGAAGAACACCAGGAACACCCCGGCGTTGATCAGGTTCTCCGCGTGCAGCAGGCCGCCGTGGCGGCCCACGTTGGGGAACAGCCAGGCCAGCGCCACGGCCAGCAGCATGCCGCCGAGGAACCAGTCGGTGACCAGGCGCTTGAGGGGTTTGAGAGCGGACATCGGGGGCCTCCGGGGCAGCGGGGGATTGAGGCGGCAGGGTAGCTGGGGCAGAATCCGACCGTCTAACGACAAAGGATCAATCCATGTCGACAAACGGACAGCAGCGCGGCCCCGCCCGGCTGATCCCCACTCTCGATGCCCTGCCGCGCCCGCTCTACGCCCGTGCCGAGAGCCTGCGCGCCGGCTCCTGGACGCCGCGCCACCGCCACGACTGGGTGCAGTTCTCCTACGCCATCAGCGGCGTGCTCGGCGTGCACACCGCCGACGGCAGCTTCTTCGCCCCGCCGCACTGGGCCGTGTGGGTGCCGGCCGGGCTGGAGCACGAGGTGGTCAGCTCCATGCACGCCGAGATGCGCAGCCTCTACGTGCGCCGCGATGCCTGCGCCTGGGCCCCGGAGCAGTGCCGCGTGCTGGAAGTGACCCCGCTGGCCCGCGAACTGATCAAGGCCTTCTGCCTGCTGCCGGTGGAGTACCCCGAGGGCGACAGCGCCGAGGCGCGCCTGGTGGCGGTGCTGCTGGACCAGCTGCGGGCCCTGCCCGAGGCCGGCTTTTCCCTGCCGATGCCGGCCGACGGCCGCCTGCGGGTGCTCTGCGACGAACTGGCCGCGCAGCCCGACCTGGCCCTCGGCCTGGGGGACTGGGCAGCCCGGCTCAACACCTCGGAGAAGACCCTCAGCCGCGCCTTCCTGCGGGAGACCGGCCTGAGCTTCCGCCAGTGGCGCCAGCGCCTGCGCCTGCTCGCCGCGCTGCAGCCGCTGGAGGGCGGCGCCAGCGTCACCGAAGTGGCCCTGGCCAGCGGCTACGAGTCCCCCTCGGCGTTCATCGCCGCCTTTCGCGGGCTATTCGGCGTCACCCCCGGCGAACTGTTCCGCTGAGCCGCCCGGCGCCCGCCGGGTGGCTAAGCTGAAGCGGTCAAGACCGCGATACAGGGACCGATCATGCTGCGACTGCTCGGCCGGCTGGTGCTGCTCCTGCTGCTGGGGAGCAGCACCTGCCAGGCCGCCGAACCGCTGGAGTTCTCCACCGCCGAAGCCCGCTGGCTGCAGGAGCACGGGCGCATCCGCGTGGGCCTGGAGCGCAAGGGCTGGCCACCGTTCGACCTGATGGGCGAGGACGGCAGCTACCAGGGCATCAGCGCCGACTTCCTGCGCCTGCTCGGCGAGCGCCTCGGGCTCGGCGTGGAGCCGGTCTACTTCGACGACTGGCCCCA
Organism: Metapseudomonas otitidis; assembly: GCF_011397855.1. Taxonomy (NCBI): domain Bacteria; kingdom Pseudomonadati; phylum Pseudomonadota; class Gammaproteobacteria; order Pseudomonadales; family Pseudomonadaceae; genus Metapseudomonas; species Metapseudomonas otitidis. Next base: position 774,639 of record NZ_AP022642.1, read on the forward strand.
GGCCCGCGAAGCCCTGCGCCGGGGCGAGGTGGACGTGGTGCCGTCGGCGGCCAAGACCCCGGAGCGGGAGCGCTGGATGGCCTTCAGCGACCCTTACCTGACCACCACCAGCCTGATCTACTCCCGCCGCGAAACGCCCTACCGCAGCCTCGACGACCTGGCCGGGCGCCGCGTGGCCGTGGAACGCGGCTACGCCATGGAGGACCGCCTGCGCCAGCGCAGCCGCGACCTGCAACTGGTGGAGACGAGCGACACCGAGGCCGCCCTGCGGGCACTCTCCTCCGGCCGGGCCGATGCCTACGTCGGCAACATGATGGCGGCCGGCTACCTGATCCACCGGCTCAACCTCAGCAACCTGGAGGTCAGCGGCGATCCCGGCCTGGCCGGCAGTGCCCTGCACTTCGCCGTGCTCCGCGAGCAGGCGATGCTCGCCGAGCTGCTCGACCATGCCCTGGCCAGCGTCACCAACAGCGAGCGCGAGGCCATCCTGGCGCGCTGGCTGCCCCCCGCCGACAGCGTGGACTGGCACGAGCTACTGGCCCTGGGCTGGCCCTACGGGCTCGCCGTGCTGGTGCTGGTGACCTTCGTGCTGGTGTGGAACCGCCGCCTGGCGGTGCAGGTGGTGGAACGCCAGCGCGCCGAAGCCGAGGCCCAGCGCCAGCGCAGCACCCTGCAGGCGCTGGTGGACGCCATCCCCGACCCGATCTGGTTCAAGGACACCGGCGGCCGCTACCTCGGCGCCAACCAGGCCTTCGCCGAACTGATCGGGCAAAACCTCGACGGCCTGGTGGGGCACACCGATGCCGAGCTGCTGCCCACCGAACGTGCCCGCCTGCGGTTGATCCAGGACCAGGCCGCGCTGGCCATGAGCCGGCCCATGGAAAGCGAGGACTGGGTGCTCCAGCGCGACGGCCGCAAGCTGCTCTACGCCACCGTGCGCGCCACCTTCGACGATGAAGACGGGCACCTGCTGGGGCTGGTGGGCGTGAGCCGCGACGTCACCGCGCGCAAGCAGAGCGAAGAGGCCCTGGAGCGCGCCAAGGAACTGGCCGAAGAGGCCGCGCGGCTGAAGGCGGACTTCCTCGCCAACATGAGCCACGAGATCCGCACGCCGATGAACGCCATCGTCGGCATGACCCACCTGGCCCTGCGTGCCGGCCCCGAACCGCGCCAGCGCGACTACCTGGAGAAGATCCGCCAGGCCAGCCAGCACCTGATGGGGCTGATCAACGACATCCTCGACTTCTCCCGCATCGAGGCCGGCAAGCTGGAGGTGGAGCAGATCGACTTCGACCTCACCCTGGTGCTGGAGAACCTCGCCGCCCTGGTGGGCGAACGGGCGGCTGACAAGGGGCTGGAACTCATCTTCCGCATCGACCCGCAGGTGCCCCGGCACCTGGTGGGCGACCCGCTGCGCATCGGCCAGATCCTGATCAACTTCGCCAACAACGCGGTCAAGTTCACCGAGCGCGGCGAAGTGGAGGTGGCCGTGCGCGGTGAACCGCGCGACGGCGGCTGGCTGCTGCAACTCTCGGTGCGCGACACCGGCATCGGCCTGGACGCCGCCCAGCAGGCGCGGCTGTTCGAGTCCTTCCAGCAGGCCGACACCTCCACCACGCGGCGCTACGGCGGCTCCGGCCTCGGCCTGGCCATCTGCCGGCGCCTGGCCGAAGCCATGGGCGGTGATGTGGGCGTGGACAGCCAGCCCGGCGAGGGCAGCCTGTTCTGGTGCCGCCTGCTGCTGCCCATCGCCCCCGAACAGCCCCAGCCGGACCTGCTGCGTCCCGACCTGCTCGGCCTGCGTGCCCTGGTGGTGGACGACAACCCCAGCGCCCGGCGTGCCGCCAGCGACCTGCTGGCCAGCCTGGCGCTGCGGGCCGAGCACTGTGGCGACGGCGACACCGCCCTGGCCCGCCTGCAGGAGGCCGACGCCCAGGGCAACCCGTTCAGCCTGGTGATACTCGACCGCCATATGCCCGGGCTCGATGGCCTGGAGACCGCCCGGCGCCTGGCGGCCCTGCCCCTGGGCAAGACACCGTGGGTGCTGCTCGCCAGTACGACAGGGGAGGGCGAGCCCAGCGTCGACGTCATCGACCAGTACCTGGAAAAGCCCCTCACCCTGCCGCGCCTGCTGCATGCCATCCACGCCTGCCAGCTGCAGCGCCAGGCCGCCGCGCCGCGCAGCGAGGCGACCCACATGCCGCAGTTCGACGGCCAGCGCGTGCTGCTGGTGGAGGACCACCCGCTCAACCGCGAGGTGGCCGGAGAGCTGCTGGAGATGGCCAACCTCCAGGTGGACCTGGCGGAGAACGGCCTCGACGCCCTCGACCGCCTGCGCTGGCAGCCCGACGGCCACTACGCGCTGGTGCTGATGGACATGCAGATGCCGGTGCTCGATGGCCTGGAGACCACCCGCCGGCTGCGCCAGGAAGGGCGCTTCGCCCGCCTGCCGATCATCGCCATGACCGCCAACGCCCTGGCCGACGACCGCGAGCGCTGCCTGGCGGCCGGCATGAACGACCACATCGCCAAGCCCATCGAGCCCCGCGAACTGTGGGGCACCCTGTCGCGCTGGCTCGGCCCCCGCCCGGCAGCGGTTCCGCTCGTGGCGCCGCCGCTGCCGGCCTGGCACCTGCCGGGGGTCGACATCGCCGACGGGATACGCCGCGCCCTCGGCCGCGAGGACGCCTACCGCCGGCTCCTGGTGCGCTTCGCCGAGGGCCAGCGCGACTGGGGCCAGCGCCTGCGTGCAGCCCTGACCAGCGGCCAGCGCAGCCTGGCCGAGCGCCAGGCCCACGACCTGCGCGGCCTGGCCGGCAGCCTCGGGGCCCATGGGCTCAAGGCTCAGGCCGCCACCCTCGAACAGGCCCTGGCCGATGCAGCGGAGCCGGAGCGCATCGAACCGCTGCTGACCGAGCTGGAACCGCCACTGCTGGCGCTGGTCGGAGCCATCGAGGCCCTGCAGCGCGAGGCCGCTGCGCCGCCCCCGGCAGCCCCCGACGACAGCGCCGCGCTGGCGCGCACCTGCCGCCAGCTCGCCCGCCTGCTGGAGGAGGACGACCCACGGGCCGCGCGGCTGCTCGACGAGCAGGCCGGAATGCTGCGCAGCGCCTTTAATGAAGGCTACGGGGCCCTGGAATCGGCCGTGCGGGCCTATGACTTCGAGACAGCGCACCAAGCGCTGCGCGCGCTGGCCGACCAGCGCGAAATCACGTTATGACGAGGTGCCGTGATGACCGGGATGCTGGACAGACCGGAGCGTGAAGTGGTGCTGGTGGTGGACGACACGCCCGACAACCTGGAGCTCATGAGCGAGCTGCTGATGGACCGCTACCGGGTCAAGGTCGCCGGCAACGGCGAGAAGGCCCTGCGCATCGCCGGCGGCCGGCAGCCGCCGGACCTGATCCTGCTGGACGTGATGATGCCGCAGATGGACGGCTACGAAGTCTGCGCCCGGCTCAAGGCCGACCCGGCCACCCGCGACATCCCGGTGGTGTTCCTCACCGCCCGGGGCGAGGCGGCGGACGAGCAGCGCGGCTTCGACCTCGGCGCGGTGGACTACATCACCAAGCCCATCAGCCCGCCCATCGTCCTCGCGCGCATCCAGGCCCAGCTGCAGCTCAAGGCCAACGCCGACTTCCTGCGGGACAAGAGCGAATACCTGGAGCTGGAGGTGCGCCGCCGCACCCGCGAGATCAGCCACCTGCACGAAGCCACCATCGAGGCCCTGGCGAACCTGGCCGACCTGCGCGACAACCCCGCCGGCAACCACCTGGTGCGCATCGAGCTGTACATGCGCCTGCTGGGCAATGCCCTGGCCCGGCAGCAACCGGCCCTGGCCGACGAGCTGACCCCGGACAAGGTGGCGCTGATGGCCAAGTCGGCGCAGCTGCACGACATCGGCAAGGTGGCCCTGCCGGACCGCGTCCTGCTCAACCCCGGCGCGCTGGAGGGCGACGACCTGCGGCTGATGCAGAGCCACACGCGCCTGGGCCGCGAAGCCCTGGAGCGCGCCGACCGGCGCCTGGCGGGCGGCGAGGGCGAGGGCTTCCTGTGCTATGCCCGGCAGATCATCCAGTCCCACCACGAGCGCTGGGACGGCGACGGCTACCCCGACGGCCTGCGGGGCGAGCAGATCCCCCTGGCGGCGCGGCTGATGGCGGTGGCGGACCACTATGACGAACTCACCGCACCGCACCCGTACCGCCCCCGGGTGGGCGGCGACGAGGCGATCCAGCGGATCAGCGCCGCCAGCGGCAGCCACTTCGACCCGCTGGTGGTGATGGCCTTCCTCGAAGTGGCCGACGGCTTCGCCCGCATCGCCGAGCGCTACGGCGACGACGAGGCGGCCCTGGAAGGCGAACTGCAGCGCCTGGAAACCTCCCTGGCGGAAACCATCGAGCTGACCTTGCCCGAGGAGCAGACGCCGCCGGTGGACGCCTGAGCCCGTCGGCCGGCGCCGCTCAGAACAGGAAGTAGCGCTGCGCCATCGGCAGCACCTCGGCCGGTTCGCACCAGAGCAACTGGCCGTCGGCTTTCACCTGGTAGTTCTGCGGGTCCACCTCGATGGTCGGGGTGTAGTCGTTGTGGATCAGGTCCTGCTTCTGCACGCTGCGGCAGCCCTTCACCACGCCGATCTTCTTCTGCAGCCCCAGCTGTGCGGGCACGCCCGCCTCGAAGGCGGCCTGGCTGATGAAGGTGATGCTGGTGGCATGGCGGCTGCCGGCGTAGCTGGCGAACATCGGCCGGTAGTGCACCGGTTGCGGGGTGGGGATGGAGGCGTTGGCGTCGCCCATCAGGCTCGCGGCGATGGCCCCGCCCTTGAGGATCAGCGTCGGCTTCACGCCGAAGAAGGCCGGGCGCCAGAGCACCAGGTCGGCCCACTTGCCCACTTCCACCGAGCCCACTTCGTGGCTGATGCCGTGGGTGATGGCCGGGTTGATGGTGTATTTGGCGATGTAGCGCTTGGCGCGGAAGTTGTCGTTGCCGTGGCCGTCGCCGGGCAGCGCGCCGCGCTGCTTCTTCATCTTGTCGGCGGTCTGCCAGGTGCGGGTGATGACCTCGCCGACGCGGCCCATGGCCTGGCTGTCGGAGCTGATCATGCTGAAGGCGCCGAGGTCGTGGAGGATGTCCTCGGCGGCGATGGTCTCGCGGCGGATGCGGCTTTCGGCGAAGGCCACGTCCTCGGCGATGCTCGGGTCCAGGTGGTGGCAGACCATGAGCATGTCCAGGTGTTCGTCGATGGTATTGCGGGTGAAGGGCCGGGTCGGATTGGTGGAGCTGGGCAGCACGTTGGAGAAACCGCAGGCCTTGATGATGTCCGGGGCGTGGCCGCCGCCGGCGCCTTCGGTGTGGTAGGTGTGGATGGTGCGGCCCTTGAAGGCGCCCAGGGTGGTTTCGACGAAGCCCGACTCGTTGAGGGTGTCGGTGTGGATGGCCACCTGCACGTCGTACTGGTCGGCGACGCTCAGGCAGTTGTCGATGGCCGCCGGGGTGGTGCCCCAGTCCTCGTGCAGCTTGAGGCCGATGGCGCCGGCCTTCACCTGTTCGATCAGCGGTTCGGGCAGCGAGGCGTTGCCCTTGCCGGTGAAGCCGATGTTCATCGGGAAGGCGTCGGCGGCCTGGAGCATGCGCGCCATGTGCCAGGGGCCGGAGGTGCAGGTGGTGGCGTTGGTGCCGGTGGCCGGCCCGGTGCCGCCGCCGATCATGGTGGTGACGCCGCTCATGAGCGCCTCTTCGATCTGCTGCGGGCAGATGAAGTGGATGTGGGTGTCGATGCCGCCGGCGGTGAGGATCATGCCCTCGCCGGCGATCACCTCGGTGCTGGCGCCGATGGCGATGGTGACGTCGGGCTGGATGTCCGGGTTGCCGGCCTTGCCGATGGCCGCGATGCGCCCGTCCTTGAGGCCCACGTCGGCCTTGACGATGCCCCAGTGGTCGATGATCAGCGCGTTGGTGATCAGCGTGTCGACCACCTCGGCGGCCAGCAGCTGGCCCTGGCCCATGCCGTCGCGGATCACCTTGCCGCCGCCGAACTTCACTTCCTCGCCGTAGGTGGTGAAGTCCTTCTCCACCTCGATCCACAGGTCGGTGTCGGCCAGGCGCACCCTGTCGCCGACCGTGGGGCCGAACATGTCGGCGTAGGCCTGTCTGCTGATCTTCATCTGCGTTCTTCCTGTTGTTTAAAGGTCGCCCATGACGCGCCCGGCGAAGCCGAACACCCGGCGCGCGCCGGCCAGGTCCACCAGCTCCACCTCGCGGCTCTGGCCCGGCTCGAAGCGCACGGCGGTGCCGGCGGGGATGTTCAGGCGCATGCCACGGGCGCTGGCGCGGTCGAAGGCCAGGGCGTCGTTGGTCTCGAAGAAGTGGAAGTGCGAGCCGACCTGGATCGGCCGGTCGCCGGTGTTGGCCACGGAGAGGGTCAGGGTGCGGCGGCCGGCATTGAGTTCGATCTCGCCGTCCTGGATCTGGTATTCGCCGGGAATCATGGTCAGGCCTCGAAGAGCGTCTTGTAGTAGATGGCGTTGGCCCGGTAGGTCCCGTCCGGGCCGCAGGCGTAGTCGGGCAGGCCGCCGATGCAGGTGTAGCCAAGGCGTTGGTAGAGGGCCTCGGCGTCGCTGCCGGCTTCGGTGTCCAGGTACAGCAGGCCGCGCCGGGCTGCCAGGGCCTCGGCCTCCAGGTGCTGCATCAGTGCCTGGGCGATGCCCTGGCGGCGGGCGGTGCTGAGCACCAGCAGCTTCTGCACCTCGGCGCGGTTCAGCCCGTTGGGCTTCTGGCACAGGCCGAGCTGCACGCTGCCGAGCAGCCGGCCCTGGCGCTGTGCGATCCACAGCCACTGCGCGCCTTCGGCCAGGGCCTGCTGCACCTGGTCGAAGTAGGCCCCGGCTGCGTCGGCATCCAGGTCGGCGAGGAAGCCCACCGAGGCGCCGTGGCCGACGCTGTCCAGCAGCAGGGCCACCAGCGCCGGGCGGTGCCGGGCCAGGCCGGCGGCGTCGAGCCGGTCGATCTGCAGGGCCGACGTCACGGGGTTTCGTCCAGCTGGCGCTGCATGAAGGTCAGGTCCAGCCAGCGGCCGAACTTGCGCCCCACCTGGGGCATCTGCCCGGTGACGACGAAGCCGAGGCGCTGGTGCAGGTGGATGGAGGCGCTGTTCTGCGTCTCGATGGCCGCCACCATCACGTGCAGCCCGGCCTCCTGGGCGCGGTGCACCAGGGTTTCCAGCAGGTGCCGGCCGATGCCCTGGCCGCGCAGGCCCTCGCGCACGTAGACCGAGTGCTCCACGGTGTGGCGGAAGCCTTCGATGCTGCGCCAGGTGCCGTAGGTGGCGTAGCCGAGCACCTCGCCGGCGGGGGATACCGCCGCCAGCACCGGGAAGCCGGCGGCACGGCGCTCGGCCAGCCAGGCCTGGCGGTTGGCCAGGTCCACCTGGGTTTCGTTCCAGATCGCCGTGGTGTGGGCCACGGCGTCGTTGTAGATGGCGAGGATGCCGGGCAGGTCGGCGTCCCGCGCGTCGTGGATGACGTAGGGCATGGCGACCTCAGGCGATGGGCTGGTGGACGGTCACCAGCTTGGTGCCGTCGGGGAAGGTGGCTTCGATCTGGATCTCCGGGATCATCTCCGGCACGCCTTCCATGACCTGTTCGCGGGTCAGCAGCGTGGTGCCGTAGTGCATCAGCTGGGCCACGGTCTGGCCGTCGCGCGCGCCTTCCAGCAGGGCGGCGGAAATGAAGGCCATGGCTTCCGGGTAGTTGAGCTTCAGGCCACGGGCCAGGCGCCGCTCGGCCACCAGGCCGGCGGTGAAGATCAGCAGCTTGTCTTTCTCGCGGGGCGACAGGTCCATCTCAGGTACTCCAGATTCGCGGGGGCTTGGCCTCGCGGCCGAGCAAGGCAGGGCGCAACAGGCGCCAGAGTTCGATGAGCCAGGCACGGGCCTGCAGGGCCTCGGGGGCCAGGCAGCGGGCCAGCACCAGGCCGGGCAACTGGGTTAGGTCGCCGCGTCCGCCGCACGGCTGCTCGCGGCAGCGTTCCAGCAGCTCGGGGGCGATCTCGCCGGTGGCGATCAGGGTGGCGAACACCGGGAAACCGGCCAGCCCGATGGGGGAGTCGAGCAGGCCGTCACCGCCTTCCACCCGTTGCCGTTCATGCCACAGCAGGTGCCCGTCGCGACGGATGTCGAGGGCGGCCTGGTAGTGGCCGTCGACGAAGCGCTCGCCCGCCGCGGGGCGGCCGAGGGCCACGATGTCCCAGTAAAGCAGACGGGCATCGCCGTGCAGGTCGATGCGGCTGTGCAGGTCGGCCTGGGCGCCGGCGTAGAGGATGGTCTCCTGGGGCAGCCATTCCAGGGTCGCGCCGGGCTCGACGGTGAGCTGCAGGTCCTGGCGGGCCGGGGCGGTGGCGCGGTACCACTTGGCCGCGCCGGGGCTGGTGAGCTGCACCCAGCTGGCCTCGCCGGCCCGGGCGCGGATGTCCAGCCGGTCGCCCCCGGCGATGCCGCCGGGCGGGTGGACGATGATGTGCTGGCAGACTCCGGGGCCTTCGGCGTGCAGGTGCTTTTGCACCCTCAGGGGGCCGAGGTGGCGGCGCAGCACCGGAATGGTGCGTTCCCCCTGGCGGGCATAGGCCAGCTCCAGTTCGGCGGGCCAGCTCGGCGTGAACGGGGTGGCAGGCAGGTTCATGGGGCGGTGGCGCTTCTCGGAATAGTTGACCGAGTGGGCAAGCAAGAGGCGTGCCCTGAACTGATTCGGTGCAGGTGGGTGTCCGCGCTGATCGGCGTCCTGGCTTTTCAGATGGCCACCAACCCCCTCACCCCTTCGGCCTCCATGTGTTCCCCGCGCCCCTGCTGGATGACTTCGCCCCGGCTCATCACCAGGTACTGGTCGGCCAGTTCGGCGGCGAAGTCGTAGAACTGCTCCACCAGCAGGATGGCCATGTCGCCGCGTTCGGCCAGCGTGCGGATCACGGCGCCGATCTCCTTGATCACCGAGGGCTGGATGCCTTCGGTGGGCTCGTCGAGGATCAGGAGGCGCGGCTGGCTGGCCAGGGCGCGGCCGATGGCCAGTTGCTGTTGCTGGCCGCCGGAGAGGTCGCCGCCCCGGCGGTGTTTCATCTCCCGCAGGACGGGGAAGAGTTCGTAGATGGATTCGGGGACGGCCCTGGCGTCACGGGCGCTGAAGCGGGAGAGGCCCATCAGCAGGTTTTCCTCCACGCTGAGGCGGCCGAAGATCTCGCGGCCCTGGGGCACGTAGGCGATGCCGGCGTGTACGCGCTGGTGCGGCTTGAGCCCGGTGATGGCGCGGCCCTCCCAGTTCACCGTGCCTTCCTTGGCAGGGATCAGGCCCATGAGGCATTTCAGCAGGGTGGTCTTGCCCACGCCGTTGCGCCCGAGCAGGCAGGTGACTTCGCCGATCCGGGCTTCGAAGGAGAGGCCGCGGAGGATGTGGCTGCCGCCGTAGTACTGGTGGAGCTGGTCGACTTTCAGCATGTCGAGGTCCTTGTCTGTGCGCAGGGTGGATGGGAAAAGGCGTCATCCACCCTGGGGTTCGTTCCTCAGCGGCCGAGGTACACCTCGATCACCTGTTCGTTGGCCTGGACCTGGGCGAGGGAGCCTTCGGCCAGGACGTGGCCCTGGTGGAGCACGGTGACGTGGTCGGCGATGGTGCCGACGAAGCCCATGTCGTGCTCCACCACCATCAGCGAGTGCTTGCGCGCGAGGCCCTTGAACAGTTCGGCGGTGAACTCGGTCTCGGCGTCGGTCATGCCCGCCACCGGTTCGTCGAGCAGCAGCAGTTGCGGGTCCTGCATCAGCAGCATGCCGATCTCCAGGAACTGCTTCTGGCCGTGGGAGAGCAGGCCGGCGGGGCGCTGGCGCGCGCTGTCCAGGCGGATGGTGGCGAGCACCTCGTCGATGCGGTCCTTCTGCTCGCCGGTGAGCCTGGCGCGCAGGCTGGCCCACACCGACTTGTCGGTCTTCTGCGCCAGCTCCAGGTTCTCGAACACGCTGAGCGCCTCGAACACCGTGGGCTTCTGGAACTTGCGGCCGATGCCGGCCTGGGCGATCTCGACCTCGCTCATGCGGGTGAGGTCGAGGGTTTCGCCGAACCAGGCCTGGCCGGTGTCGGGGCGGGTCTTGCCGGTGATGACGTCCATCAGGGTGGTCTTGCCGGCGCCGTTGGGGCCGATGATGCAGCGCAGCTCGCCGACGCCGATGTACAGGTTGAGGTCGCGCAGGGCCTTGAAGCCGTCGAAGCTGACGCTGATGTCCTCCAGGGTGAGGATGGTGCCGTGGCGGGTGTTCAGCCCCTGCCCGGCGGCCTGGCCGAGGCCCAGGGCATCGCGGCCGCTGCCGGCGTCGCGGTTGGGGTCGAGGATGGGTTCGAGCATGAAGTCCGGGGTGGCGCGCATCACTTGTCCTCCTTCTTCAGCAGGCCGATCACGCCCTTGGGCAGGTACAGGGTGACGAGGATGAACAGTGCGCCGAGGAAGAACAGCCAGTACTCGGGGAAGGCCACGGTGAACCAGCTCTTCATGCCGTTGACCAGCCCGGCCCCCAGCAGCGGGCCGATGAGTGAGCCGCGCCCGCCGAGGGCGACCCAGACGGCGGCCTCGATGGAGTTGGTGGGGGACATTTCGCTGGGGTTGATGATGCCCACCTGGGGCACGTACAGCGCGCCGGCCAGGCCGCAGAGCACGGCCGACAGTACCCAGATGAACAGCTTGTAGCCGCGCGGGTCGTATCCGCAGAACATCAGCCGGTTCTCGGCGTCGCGCAGGGCGGTGAGCACCCGGCCGAACTTGCTCCGGGCCAGGCGCCAGCCCAGCAGAAGGCTGGCCACCAGCAGGGCGACGGTGGCGAGGAAGAGCACGGCGCGGGTGCCGGGGGCGGTGATGTCGAAGCCGAGGATGCGGGTGAAGCCGGTGAAGCCGTTGTTGCCGCCGAAGCCGGTCTCGTTGCGGAAGAACAGCAGCATGCCGGCGAAGGTCAGGGCCTGGGTCATGATCGAGAAGTACACGCCCTTGATCCGCGAGCGGAAGGCGAAGAAGCCGAATACCAGGGCCAGCAGGCCGGGGGCGAGCACCACCAGGCACAGGGCCCAGAGGAAGCTGGAGGTGCCGGCCCAGTACCAGGGCAGTTCGTTCCAGGCGAGGAAGCTCATGAAGGCCGGCAGGCCGTCGCCGGCGCTCTGGCGCATCAGGTACATGCCCATGGCGTAGCCGCCGAGGGCGAAGAACAGCCCGTGGCCGAGGGACAGCAGCCCGGCGTAGCCCCAGACCAGGTCCAGGGCCAGGGCGACGATGGCGTAGCAGAGGATCTTGCCCACCAGGGTCAGGGTGTAGGCCGAGACCTGCAGCGGGCTGTCGGCCGGCAGCAGGTGCAGCAGCGGCAGGGCGATCAGCACGGCGAGCACCAGGGCACCGACGCCGAGGGTGACTTTCGGGCCGGCCTTTTGCGCGGCGGTGAGGGTCAGGGGCTGGTTCATCAGTCGATCACCCGTCCTTTCAGGGCGAAGAGGCCCTGGGGCCGCTTCTGGATGAAGAGAATGATCAGCGCGAGGATGAGGATCTTGCCCAGCACGGCGCCGATCTGCGGTTCGAGGATCTTGTTCGCCACCCCCAGGCCGAAGGCGGCCATGACGCTGCCGGCCAGTTGGCCGACGCCGCCGAGCACCACCACCAGGAAGGAGTCGATGATGTAGCCCTGGCCCAGCTCCGGGCCGACGTTGCCGACCTGGGACAGGGCCACGCCGCCGAGCCCGGCGATGCCGGAGCCGAGGCCGAAGGCGAGCATGTCCACGCGGCCGGTGGGCACGCCGCAGCAGGCGGCCATGTTGCGGTTCTGGGTGACGGCGCGGACGTTGAGGCCCAGGCGCGTGCGGTTGAGCAGCAGCCAGGTCAGCGCCACCACGAACAGGGCGAAGCCGATGATGACGATGCGGTTGTACGGCAGCACCAGGTTGGGCAGCACCTGGATGCCGCCGGAGAGCCAGGCCGGGTTGGCCACTTCGACGTTCTGCGCACCGAACACCACGCGCACCAGCTGGATGAGGATCAGGCTGATGCCCCAGGTGGCCAGCAGGGTTTCCAGCGGGCGGCCGTAGAGGTGGCGGATCACCGTGCGCTCCAGGGCCATGCCGATGGCGGCGGTGACGCAGAAGGCCACCGGCAGGGCCACCAGGGGGTAGAGGGCGAGCAGGTCGGGGGCCAGGCGCTGGAAGGCGAGCTGCACCACGTAGGTGGTGTAGGCGCCGAGCATGAGCATTTCGCCGTGGGCCATGTTGATCACCCCGAGCAGGCCGAAGGTGATGGCCAGGCCCAGGGCGGCCAGCAGCAGGATGGAGCCCAGGGACAGGCCGCCGAAGGCCTGGCCGAGCACTTCGCCCAGCATCAGCCGGCGCTTGACCTGGGCCAGGCTGGTTTCGGCGGCGGTGCGCACGCTGGCGTCGGTTTCCACCGACGGGTCGAGCAGGGCTTCGAGGCGGGTGCGGGCCAGCGGGTCGCCGGTCTCGCCCAGCAGGCGCACGGCGTTCAGGCGCACCGCCGGGTCGGGGTCGACCAGTTGCAGGTTGGCCAGGGCCAGGGACAGGGCGTCGCGCACGGCGCCGTCCGCTTCGGCCACCACGCGGGCATTGAGCAGGGCGAGCTGCGCGGGCTTGGCGCTCTTCTGCAGTTCGCGGGCGCCGGCCAGGCGCAGGGCCGGGTCGCTGGCGAGCAACTGGTGGCTGGCCTGGGCGGTGATCAGCAGGCCGCGCAGTCGGTTGTTCAGGCGCAGTTTCTTCGGCGTGCCGGCGGGGGCGGCGTCACCTTCGAGGGCCTGCCAGGCGCCTTCGCGCTCGACGAACGCCTGCTTGGCGTCGATGGCGAAGCGGCCCTGCTGCAGGGCGTCCAGCAGGGGCTGGCGGGCGGCGTCGGGCTCGGCGGCCCAGCGTTCGAGCAGCCGGGCCTGTTGCGTGGGGTTGGCGGCGGCGAAGTCGTTGGCATCGCCGGCCCGCGCGGCCAGGGGCAGCAGCAAGGCCAGGGCGAGCAGGATCCGGTAGAGGGCAGGCATGGAGGCTTCCTTGGTGGCACCGTGAGCCCCCTCTCCCTGGGAAGGGAGAGGGATGGGAAGCGGCGGCGCGCAGCGTCACCGCTCCCTGGCCCCTCTCCGCAGGGGAGAGGGGAGTCGGTCAGTTGCTCTTCACCGCGTAGTCCGGCTTCTTGTCGTTGCCGGGGATGAAGGGGCTCCAGGGCTGGGCGCGCAGGGGGCCTTCGGTCTGCCAGACCACGGAGAACTGACCGTCGTCCTGGATCTCGCCGATCATCACCGGCTTGTGCAGGTGGTGGTTGGTCTTGTCCATGGTCAGGGTGTAGCCGGAGGGGGCGGCGAAGGTCTGCCCGGCGAGGGCCTCGCGGACCTTGTCGACGTCGGTGGTGCCGGCCTTCTCGACGGCCTGGGCCCACATGTGGATGCCGACGTAGGTGGCTTCCATGGGGTCGTTGGTCACGGCGGTCTGGTAGTTGGGCAGGTTCTTGGCCTTGGCGTAGGCCTTCCACTGCTCGACGAACTTGCTGTTGACCGGGTTATCCACCGATTCGAAGTAGTTCCAGGCGGCCAGGTGGCCCACCAGCGGCTTGGTGTCGATGCCGCGCAGTTCCTCCTCGCCCACGGAGAAGGCGACCACCGGCACGTCGGTGGCGGCCAGGCCCTGGTTGGCCAGCTCCTTGTAGAAGGGCACGTTGGAGTCGCCGTTGACGGTGGAGATCACCGCGGTCTTGCCGCCGGCGGAGAACTTCTTGATGTTGGCGACGATGGTCTGGTAGTCGCTGTGGCCGAAGGGGGTGTAGACCTCTTCGATGTCCTTGTCGGCGACGCCCTTGCTGTGCAGGAAGGCGCGCAGGATCTTGTTGGTGGTGCGCGGGTAGACGTAGTCGGTGCCCAGCAGGAAGAAGCGCTTGGCGCTGCCGCCGTCTTCGCTCATCAGGTATTCCACCGCCGGGATGGCCTGCTGGTTGGGCGCGGCGCCGGTGTAGAAGACGTTGGGCGAGAGTTCTTCGCCTTCGTACTGCACCGGGTAGAACAGCAGGCCGTTGAGTTCCTCGAACACCGGCAGCACGGACTTGCGCGATACCGAGGTCCAGCAGCCGAAGACCACGTCGACCTTGTCCTTGGTCAGCAGCTGGCGGGCCTTTTCGGCGAACAGCGGCCAGTTGGAGGCAGGGTCCACCACCACCGGTTCGAGCTTCTTGCCGTTCACCCCGCCCTTGGCGTTGATTTCATCGATGGTCATCAGCGCCATGTCCTTGAGCGAGGTCTCGGAGATGGCCATGGTGCCGGACAGCGAGTGCAGGATGCCGACCTTGATGGTCTCGGCGGCCTGGAGGGTGAAGGGGAACAGGCCGGTGAGCACCAGTGCGCTGGCGGCGAGGGTGGACTTCAGGAACGGACGGCGCTTCATGTAAAGCCTCCTTGGCTGTTCATGGGAACAGGGGATGGGACCGATTTGGGGACATGAGTACGGTCATCTGTACTGCTGTCAGTCCAATGGCAGCATCCGTGCCAAGAGCGGCAAGCGGTTGTTCTGGAAGGGTTTTGTTGGTTTTTAAGGGGGTGACCCGGGAGTCGGCGCGCCTCATTGCGGTGCGCGCCGCCAACCTGGGCACTCGGTCAGGTATGGCCCTGCACGGTTTCAGGGCGCGAGGTAGTTCTTGACCCCGGTGAAGATGATCTGGGCGGCGAGGGCGCAGACGAACAGGCCCATCAGGCGGCTGACGATCTGCAGGCCCTGCTCGCCGAGGATGCGTTCGATGCGGTTGGAGAGGTAGAGCACCACGCCGACGGTGACGCTGGCGAGGGCGATGGCGGCGAGGGCGGTGAACTTGTCGTTCCAGTGCACGTGGCCGGCGCCCATCACCAGCATGGCGCCGATGGTGCCGGGGCCGACGGTGAGGGGGATGGTCAGCGGCACGATGGTGACGTCCTGCTGGACGTTGTCGGCCTGCACCGCCGGTTTGCCCTGGGCCATGCCGAGGGCGGAGATGAACAGCACGGCGCCGGCACCGATGCGGAAGGCGTCGATGGTGATGCCGAAGACGTTGAAGATGGCCTGGCCGAACAGGTAGAGCAGGGCGCTGGCCACCAGGGTGCCGAGGGCGACCTTCCAGGCGAGCTTCTTGCGCTCCTTCACCGTGTAGCCCCGGGTGAGGCCGATGAAGCAGGAGAGGACGAAGAAGGGGCTGTAGAGCACCAGCATCTTCAGGTACAGGCTGAACATCGTGGAGAGCATCGGACGGGCTCGCGAGGGAACGGTGGTGTGAGTGTAGGAGGCGCCGGGGGCCGCACCCGTTGATCCGGGTCGCCTTGGCGAGGGGCAATCATACGCCGGCACGCCGCCGGATGTGGGGTGCGCGTCGTGTCAGCGCGGTGTGGGTACCGGGCGTGGCGCAGGGCGGGCACCGGGTGGGCGTAGGGCGGGCGTAGGGTGGGCTTCAGCCCACCGTTTCCCCAAACTCATCGGCATGCCATGCCCGCCCCCGCCTGGTGGATGAAAAGAGCGTCATCCACGCAGTGGTCATGTTCGTGCGGGCGGGCGAATTCATGCGTGATCGAAGTCCCGGGCTGAAGTCCGGGCTACGGGAGCCTCAGGAATGCAGGGCGCTGCCCGGTTCGCGCAGGCGGCGCAGTTCCTTCTCGGCGGCCCAGTGCTCGATAAGCTCGCGCAGCTGGGATAGCTCCACCGGCTTGGCCATGTGCCCGTCCATGCCGGCCTGGCGTGCGCGCTCCTTGTGCTCGTTGAGGATGTGCGCGGTGAGGGCGACCACCGGGGTGCGCGGGCGCTGGGCGTCGCGCTCCCAGTCACGGAGCATTTCGGTGGCGGAGAAGCCGTCGAGCACCGGCATTTCGCAGTCCATCAGCACCAGGTCGTACTGGCGCTCCTTCATGGCGCTGAGGGCTTCCTCGCCATTGCTGGCGGTGTCCGGCTGCAGGTTGAGTTTGCTCAGCATGCCGCGGATGACCTTGGTGGAGATGCTGTTGTCCTCGGCGACGAGGATGCGGAAGTCGCCGGGGACGTTGAGCGGCGAGCTGACCTGGGAGCCGGGGAGGGTGGCGGCGCCGCCGGCGGCGCGCTGGACCAGTTCGTCGGCCAGGGTGGTCTTGAGGGTGTAGCCGGCCACCGGCTTGGCGAGGATGCGCTTGATGCCGGCGTTGCGGGCGATGATCTTGCTCGGCGCGTTGCTGATGCCGGTGAGCATGATGATCAGGATGTCGTGGTTGAGGCTCGGGTCTTCCTTGATCTTGGCGGCCAGTTGCATGCCGGTCATGCCGGGCATGTCCTGGTCCAGCAGCACCACGTCGAAGTATTCGCGCAGGTGGGCCTTGGTGCGCAGCAGGGCCAGGGCTTCCTTGCCGGACGGCACGGCGCTGACCTGCAGGCCCCAGGCGCTGCATTGCTGCACGAGCACCTTGCGGCAGGTGTCGTTGTCGTCCACCACCAGCAGCCGTGCGCCTTGCAGCGGGCCGTCGAGGTCGGAGGCGGGCTGCTCCAGGCGCTGGGCGTCCAGGGGCAGGGTCAGCCACAGGGTGCTGCCCTGGTTGCCGCCGCTCTGGATGCCGAAGTCGCCGTGCATCAGGCGCACCAGCTGGCGGGCGATGATCAGGCCGAGGCGGCCGCCGAGCTTGGTGGCGGAGAGGAAGTCCTTGCTGTGCAGCTCGGCGTTGAGCAGGGCGTCGCGCTCGCCGGCTTCCAGGGGGCGGCCGCTGTCCTGTACGGCGATGCGCAGGCGCGGTTCGGCGCCGCTGGTGTCCAGGGCGACCACCAGCAGGATCTCGCCTTCGTCGGTCTGCTTGAAGGCGTTGTCCAGCAGGCTCAGCAGCACCTGGCGCAGGCGCGTCGGGTCGCCGCCCACCACGCGCGGCACCTGGGGCTGCATGAAGCTGATGAGCTCGACCTTCTGCTGTTCGGCCTTGGCGCGGAAGATGTCCAGGCAGTCGTCGATCAGGGCGTTGAGGTCGAACTGCACGTCGTCCAGTTCGATCTGCCCGGACTCCAGCTTGGAGATATCGAGGATCTCGTTGATCAGGGTGAGCAGCTCGTTGCCGGAGCTGTGGATGGTCTGCACGTAGTCGCGCTGCTTGGCCGACAGCGGGGTGCCCAGCAGCAGCTCGGTCATGCCCAGCACGCCGTTCATGGGGGTGCGGATCTCGTGGCTGATCTTGGCCAGGAACTCGCCCTTGGCCTTGAGTTCGGCGGAGCTGGCGGCCAGTTCGCGGCTGACCACGAAGTCGTCGAGGAGGATGCGCCGCTGGCGCTCGCTCATGGCCATGCTCATCAGCACGCCGCTGACGCTGGTGACGCTGAGCAGGCCGAAGGCCAGCCACTCCGACCGCACGGCCCAGTAGCCGAACAGCGCCGGCAGCGAGCCGAGGAACGCTACGCAGAACACCAACAGCGCCAGGGTGAACAGGCGCGCCGGGCGGTAGCCGGACCGCCAGTGGTGCACCGCCACGCCGAATATGCTGAGCCCGGTGACGGCGCCCATGCCGTAGACCAACTGGTTGAACTGCAGGTCGGTGGCCACCAGCAGGAGTAGGCCGGTGATGCCGATCACCACGGCTTCGCTGAGCAGCAGGCCGTTGAGCGGGGTGTCGGGGCAGACGCGGCGGAAGAAGCTGCCGGCGAAGGCCAGGGCGCAGACCATGGCGGCCAGCATGGAGAGGTTGGCCAGCTGCGACTGGGCGCCGGGCCAGAAGTCCAGCCAGGGGCTGCTGATGCCCAGCAGTGCCAGGGCGGTGGCGATGATGCACAGCTGGGTGGCGGCCAGCCACAGGCTGCAGGCGGCACGGGCGTAGGCGAAGCGCAGGACGTTGTGCAGCACCAGCATCACCAGGCTGCCCAGCAGCAGGCCGAAGAGCAACGGGCGGCTGTCGTCGGCGGCCATCAGCGCGGCGCTCTGCAGGCTGATGGTGGGGCGCAGGGCGTGCTCGGAGGAGAGCCGCAGGTAGAGGTCCAGGGGCTCGCTGCGCTGGGGCAGCGGCAGCAGGAAGTCACGGCTGGGCAGCGGTCGCTCGGCGTAGGGCAGGCGGCTGCCGGTGCGGATGTGGTCGATCACCTCGCCGTCCTGCACCACGTACAGGTCGAGGTAGGAGAGGTAGGGGGCGAAGACCCTCAGCAGCCGTTCGTGCTGGCCGGCCGGCAGCGGGTAGTGCAGCCAGAGGGCGCTCTCGCCGCCGGGGGTGTAGAGGCGGTCGAGGTCGACGGGGGTGAACTGGGCGATGGATTGCTGGGCGCGGACGTCATCCAGCTGGAGGCTGGCGGCGGGGTCGAGCAGGGCGCTCCAGCGCGGCGCCTCTGCGGCGTGCAGGGGATGCAGGCACAGCAGGGTCAGCAGCAGGCTGACGCAAAGTCCTATGGCATTCCTGAGCCGGCGCACGGCGAGGTCCCTTCATGAATGAGTGGCCGGATTATAGCCAAGGCCCAGCCGGCGGAATATGACAAAGGCGGCCACTTGGGCCGCCTTTGCGAGGTTTTACCGGAACTTTACCTACCTTCAGCCTTCGCCGCGTTCGCGGGCGATGGCGCGGTAGCCGATGTCCTTGCGGTAGAAGCAGCCGTTCCAGCGGATCTTCTCCGCCAGGCGGTAGGCCTGCTGCTGGGCGTCGGACACGCTGGCGCCGATGGCGGTGGCGCAGAGCACGCGGCCGCCGGCGGTGACCACCTGACCGTCCTTGAGGGCGGTGCCGGCGTGGAACACCTTGCCGTCGAGGGCGGCGGCGTCGGCCAGGCCTTCGATGACGTCACCCTTGGCGTAGTCGCCCGGGTAGCCGCCGGCGGCGAGGACCACGCCCACGGTGGGGCGCGGGTCCCAGGTGGCTTCCACCTTGTCCAGGGCCTTGGCCAGGGCGGCCTCGACCAGCAGGACCAGGGAGCTTTCCAGGCGCACCATGATGGGCTGGGTTTCCGGGTCGCCGAAGCGGCAGTTGAACTCGATGACCTTGGGCGCGCCGCTCTTGTCGATCATCAGGCCGGCGTAGAGGAAGCCGGTGTAGACGTTGCCTTCCTCGGCCATGCCGCGAACGGTGGGGTAGATCACCTCGTCCATCACGCGCTGGTGCACGGCGGGGGTGACCACCGGGGCGGGGGAGTAGGCACCCATGCCGCCGGTATTGGGGCCGGTGTCGGCGTCGCCGACGCGCTTGTGGTCCTGGCTGGTGGCCATGGGCAGCACGTTCTGGCCGTCGACCATGACGATGAAGCTGGCTTCCTCGCCGTCGAGGAACTCTTCGATCACCACGCGGGCACCGGCGTCGCCGAAGGCGTTGCCGGAGAGCATGTCACGCACGGCGTCCTCGGCTTCGGCCAGGGTCATGGCGACGATCACGCCCTTGCCGGCGGCCAGGCCGTCGGCCTTGACCACGATGGGGGCACCCTTCTCGCGCAGGTAGGCCAGGGCCGGCTCGACTTCGGTGAAGTTCTGGTAGTCGGCGGTGGGGATCTTGTGGCGGGCGAGGAAGTCCTTGGTGAAGGCCTTGGAGCCTTCCAGCTGGGCGGCGCCGGCGGTGGGGCCGAAGATGGCCAGGCCACGGGCGCGGAACAGGTCGACCACGCCTTTCACCAGCGGGGCCTCGGGGCCGACGATGGTCAGCTGCACGTTGGCAGCGGCGAAGTCGGCCAGTTGCTCGATGGCCAGCACGTCGATGGCGACGTTCTCGCACTTGGCTTCGGTAGCGGTGCCGGCGTTGCCCGGGGCGACGAAGACCTTGGCGACGCGCGGGTCCTGGGCCACTTTCCAGGCCAGGGCGTGTTCACGACCGCCGCTGCCGATGATCAATACGTTCATTGCGTTTTCCTCGAGGAGGCGGGCCAGGGGCCCCGATGGTGGATGAGAAGAGCGTCATCCACCCTACAAAAGCTTATTCCTGCAGACCTTCGGTGCGTCCCTGTCACTCAGTGCCGGAAGTGGCGCATGCCGGTGAACACCATCGCAATGCCGGCCTCGTCGGCGGCGGCGATGACTTCGTTGTCACGCATGGAGCCACCCGGCTGGATCACGGCGGTGATGCCGGCCTTGGCGGCGTTGTCGATGCCGTCGCGGAAGGGGAAGAAGGCGTCGGAGGCCATGACCGCGCCCTTGACCTCGAGACCGGCATGCTCGGCCTTGATGGCGGCGATGCGGGCGGAGTTGACGCGGCTCATCTGGCCGGCGCCGACGCCGACGGTCTGGCGGTTCTTGGCGTAGACGATGGCGTTGGATTTGACGAACTTGGCCACTTTCCAGGCGAAGATCAGGTCGTGGATCTCCTGCTCGCTCGGGGCGCGCTGGGTGACGATCTTCAGGTCTTCCGCCTTGATCATGCCGATGTCGCGGCTCTGCACCAGCAGGCCGCCGTTGACGCGCTTGAAGTCCCAGCCCGGGGCGCGCTCGGCCGGCCACTCGCCGCATTCCAGCAGGCGTACGTTGGCCTTGGCGGCCACCACTTCACGGGCGGCGGCGGAGATTTTCGGGGCGATGATCACTTCGACGAACTGGCGCTCGACGATGGCCTTGGCGGTTTCGCCGTCCAGCTCGCGGTTGAAGGCGATGATGCCGCCGAAGGCGGATTCGGTGTCGGTGGCGTAGGCCAGGTCGTAGGCCTTGCGGATGCCGCCTTCGTCTTCCGGGACCACGGCGACGCCGCAGGGGTTGGCGTGCTTGACGATGACGCAGGCCGGCTTGACGAAGCTCTTCACGCATTCCAGGGCGGCGTCGGTGTCGGCCACGTTGTTGAAGGACAGTTCCTTGCCCTGCAGCTGGACGGCGGTGGAGACGCTGGCTTCACCCTTCTTCGCTTCCACGTAGAACGCGGCGCTCTGGTGCGGGTTCTCGCCGTAGCGCATTTCCTGGGCCTTGACGAACTGGCTGTTGAAGGTGCGCGGGAAGGCACTGCGGTCTTCGGTGGACAGGGTGTCGCGGGCCTGGTCGATGGTGCCCAGGTAGTTGGCGATCATGCCGTCGTAGGCGCTGGTGTGCTCGAAGGCCTTCAGGGCCAGGTCGAAGCGCTGGGCGTAGGTCAGGCCGCCGGCCTTGAGGGACTCGACGATGCCGGCGTAGTCGCTGGCGTTGACCACGATGGCGACGTCCTTGTGGTTCTTCGCGGCGCTGCGGACCATGGTCGGGCCGCCGATGTCGATGTTCTCGATGGCGGTGGGCAGGTCGCAGTCAGCCTTGGCGACGGTGGCCTCGAAGGGGTAGAGGTTGACCGCCACCAGGTCGATCGGCTTGATGCCGTGCTGCTCCATGACCGCGCCGTCCAGGTTGCGGCGACCGAGGATGCCGCCATGGATCTTCGGGTGCAGGGTCTTCACGCGGCCGTCCATCATTTCCGGGAAGCCGGTGTAGTCGGCGACTTCCACGGCGGCGACGCCGTTGTCCTTGAGCAGCTTGTAGGTGCCGCCGGTGGAGAGGATCTCCACGCCCAGGGCAGCCAGTTCACGGGCGAACTCGAGGATGCCGGTCTTGTCGGAAACGCTGATCAGGGCGCGGCGAACGGGGAGGCGGGTGGTCTGGTCGGTCATGTCGATGTCCATCGGAGCAGGGGAATCAGTAAAAAAGGGCGGCCTTTGATGTTCTCGGGGGCCGCCCTTTCTTTATCGAATACGTGCTTACAGGAGGTCGTACTGCTTGAGCTTCTTGCGCAGCGTGCCCCGGTTGAGGCCGAGCATCTCGGAGGCTTTGGTCTGGTTGCCCTTGACGTAGTTCATCACGGTTTCCAGCAGCGGGGCCTCCACTTCGGAGAGCACCAGGTTGTAGACGTCCGTGACCGTCGCGCCCTCCAGGTGGGCGAAGTAGTTGTGCAGTGCCTTCTCGACGCTGCCGCGCAGGGTCTGGCCCTCGGCGGTCGGTGTGGTCAGGTGCTGTTTCAGGTTGGCGTTGTCGCTCACGGGTGTTGCCCCATCAAAAAAATTCTCGGTCATCGTCGTCATGCGGCCTTATCCCCTTCGTTGTGACGCTCGGCGAAAAATTGCCGAACGCTGGCGCACTGCGCGTCCGTGGACTCCAAACGATTGAACTGGGCGCGAAACTCCCTGGCGCCCGGCAGGGTTGCGAGATACCAGCCGACATGCTTGCGGGCGATGCGTACGCCCATCACTTCGCCATAGAAGGCGTGCAGTGCGGCCAGGTGCTCCAGCAGGATCTGTTCCACCTCTTCAAGCCCCGGCACCGCCAGCAGTTCGCCGGTGGCCAGGTAATGCGTGATCTCGCGGAAGATCCAGGGTCGCCCCTGGGCCGCTCGACCGATCAGCAGGGCATCGGCACCGGTGGCGTCGAGGACCTGTCTGGCTTTCTGTGGCGAGTCGATGTCGCCGTTGGCAAAGACCGGGATCGACACCGACTGCTTGATCGCGGCGATGGTGTCGTACTCGGCTTCGCCGGTGTACAGGTCGGCCCGGGTGCGACCGTGAACGGCCAGCGCCTGGATACCCGACTCTTCGGCGATCCTCGCCACGGCGATGCCGTTCTTGTTGTCGCGGTCCCAGCCGGTGCGGATCTTCAGCGTGACCGGGACATCGACGGCCTTCACCACGGCGTCGAGGATGCGTGCCACCAGGGCTTCATCCTTCATCAGCGCGGAACCGGCCGCCTTGTTGCAGACCTTCTTCGCCGGACAGCCCATGTTGATGTCGATGATCTGGGCTCCGAGCACCACATTGGCCCTGGCCGCCTCGGCCAGCATCTCCGGGTCGCCGCCGGCGATCTGCACCGAACGGGGCTCCGGGTCGCCTTCATGAAGCAGGCGCAACCGGGACTTGCGGCTGTTCCACAGGCGCACGTCGCTGGTGACCATCTCGGAGACTACCAAGCCGGCACCCAGGCGACGGCAAAGCAGACGAAACGGACGATCGGTCACGCCCGCCATGGGGGCGAGTATCACCTGGTTGGGTAGGGCATACGGGCCGATGCGTACCGCCGACATGGGTCTTCCCTGCCTGTGGGGCCGGATCTTGGTCTACGAAAAAGGGTGGGCATCATACCCGCTCTCGATGACCGGATAAAGGTTGTTTTGAACAAATTCTGAACAGTACCGAGCTTATCGCCAGGGGTTCTGGCAAGGCCCCGGAGCGGCGTCCGGCGGGCCTGTCAGGCTATTCCGGGGAGTGGAAGCTCAGGCTGTAATTGACCGCCTTGGCACCGGGGTCAAGGATGTCCAGCGAGATGTGGATCGGCGTCTGCGGCGGCATTTCCGTCTGCCCGGCCAGCTCCCCGCCGAGGTATTCGCCGGGCTTGAAGCGACGGTTGGCGAGCAGTTGCCCGTTGATGTCGGCGAAGCGCAGTTCCAGCAGCGGGAAGGGCTGGGAGAAGGCCGCGCGGTTGTAGATGATCGCATCCACCACCAGGGCGCCGGTGAAGTCCGGGTGGCTGCGCACCACCAGGTTGCTGCTCTTGATCAGGTTGACGTCGACCTTGGAAGGCAGGCGGCAGCCGATCTCGGGGCAGAGCTGCTCGAACCAGGGGCGGTACTGGTCGGTGCGGGCCAGTTCGTCGAAGTGGTACCAGACGTACTGGAAGCCCAGGGCGAGGCCGCCGATCAGGTTCAGCAGGCCCCAGCCGATCCAGCGGCCCCAGGGTTTGCGCGGGGCTTGCCATTCCAGTTGCAGGGGCTCGTCGTCCAGGTCCAGCAGGCCCTTGTCGCGCAGGCTCGGTTCGTTGCGCGGCGGGCTGCGGGTCACGACGGGCTCGGTCGGCGCGTCGTCCAGCGGTTCGTCTGTGTCGTCCTCGTCCCGTTCCTGCGTGGTGCTGCGGCCAGGGGCGGGGAGATCCGGTTCGTCATCGGGCTCGTCGTCGCGGGCCGAGCCGATGCTCGGCAGCGGGTCGTCCTCTTCCTCGACGGCGGCCAGGTTCAGCGCGGGCTCGCGGCGCTCCGGCTCGGCCGGGCGCGGCGGCACGGGTGCCTGGGGGGCGGAGGCGGTGGGGCGTTGCTCGGCGTGCAGCAGGGCTTCGGCCCAGCCTTCGTCGTAGCGTTGTTCGGGGTCGTCACGCTGGCCCAGCAACTGCTCGCCCGGCTTGGGGGCGGCCTGCAGGGCCATGAATTCGCGGGAGAGCTTAAGTTCTTCCTGCTCCAGCTTGGCCAGTTCCTCGTCGAGGTCGAGGCTGTCCAGGTCCAGGTCGTCGTGGATCCACAGGGTGTTCTTGTCGCCGCTCTTGCCGCTGGGGGCCGGCGTTGCGGCAGCCTGGGGCTTGAGCACGGTGGCGACGCTGGGCACGCTCGGAGCCGGAGCCGGAGCCGGAGCCGGAGCCGGAGCCGGAGCCGGAGCCGGAGCCGGAGCCCGGGGGGCGGGTGGCGTCGGGCTCGGGGCGGCCGGGCGAGCGGGTGGCGTGGCCGCAGCCGGGGCGGTCGTCGTCGGGGCCGAGGCTTCCTTCGCCGCCAGGCTCCCCAGCAGTTGCTTGGCCGCGTTGAACACGTGCAGGCACGCGCCGCAGCGCACCGCGCCATGGGCCGCCGCCAGCTGGGCGCGGGTCACGCGGAAGCTGGTCTGGCAATGGGGGCACTGGGTGACGAAGCTATCGGTCATGCGGCGGTCCGGGCAAAACGACGCGCTAGTCTACCAACTCGCCACGTCGCTGGCGCATTCCTGCTGTGCATCCTTTGCGGGCCTCAGCGACGAACGCCGCTGATGCGCACCCAGCCGTCCTTCTCGGCGGTCGGGTCCAGCTCGAAGGCGTCGGCGTAGGCCGCGCGGACCTCCTCGGCCTGCTCGGCGAGGATGCCCGACAGCGCCAGGCGGCCGCCGGCCTTGACCAGCGCGGTGATCTGCGGCGCCAGGGATACCAGCGGGCCGGCGAGGATGTTGGCCACCACCACGTCGGCCGGCTGTTGCGGCATGTCGGCGGGCAGGTAGACGGGGAACAGGGCCGGGTCGATGCCGTTGCGCGAGGCGTTGTCGCGGGAGGCCTCCAGGGCTTGCGGGTCGATGTCGGTGCCCACCGCCTGGCGCGCGCCCAGCAGCAGGCCGGCGATGGCGAGGATGCCGGAGCCGCAGCCGAAGTCGATCAGGTCGCAGCCGCCCAGTTCCTGGCCGTCGAGCCATTCCAGGCACAGCGCGGTGGTCGGGTGGGTGCCGGTGCCGAAGGCCAGGCCCGGGTCCAGCAGCAGGTTCACCGCATCCGGCTCGGGGGCGTCGTGCCAGCTCGGGACGATCCACAGGCGGCGGCCGAAGCGCATGGGCTGGAAGTTGTCCATCCAGCTGCGCTCCCAGTCCTGGTCTTCGATGCGCTCGATCTGGTGCTGCGGCAGGGCGCCGCCGGTGAGCAGTTCGAGGTGCGCCACCAGCGCCGTCTCGTCGGTGTCGGCCTCGAACAGGGCCAGCAGGTGGGTGTGGGACCAGAGCGGGGTGGTGCCGAGGTCGGGCTCGAAGATCGGCTGGTCTTCGGCGTCCATGAAGGTCACCGAGACGGCGCCGACTTCCAGCAGGGCGTCTTCATAGGTTTCCGCCTGATCCGGGGTGATGGCGAGACGGACTTGTAACCAGGGCATGGCGAAACCTCGATGCGGCGTGGAGAAGGGGCTCTTACGGGGCGGGCAAGCTTACTTGAGGCTCGGGTGCCGTGCCAGCCGCGGCGTCCAGGCGGTCGAGGCCGCGGTAGGCGAGGTGGCAGACGCCGCTGCCGAGCAGGGCCGGGAGCAGCAGATTGAGCACGGGAACCACCGCCAGCATCAGGATCAGCAGGCCGAAGGCGATGAGGGCGCCGCGCTGGGCCCGCACCACGCGCATCTGTTCGGCACCACTGGCCAGCCCGGCGAGGGCGGCGGGCACCAGGAAACGCACGTTCAGGTAAGCCAGCAGCATCAGCATCAGGACGCCGTTGACCACGGGGATCAGCAGGCAGAGCAGCGGGCCGATTCCGATGCCGATGCCGAGGCCCAGCCAGGGGCCGAGGTGGTAGCGGCCGGCGCGCAGCAGGTCGGTGGTGGCGGGTTGGCGCTGGAGCAGGCTGGGGTAGTGGCTGCGGGTACGGGTCTTCAGGCGTCCCATCAGCACCCAGCGCAGGCTGAGGCGGATGCTGAGCACCACGGCGCCGGCGTAGAGCACGACCACGATGGCCACTGCCAGCAGTGCGGCGTAGACCGCCATCAAGGCCAGGGCTGGGGCGATGTTGGCCATGGCGCTGATGGTCGCCGGGCCGCCGCTGACGCTTGGGAGCAACCCGAGGGCGGCAGCGCCCATGATCACGAAGGAGGCGATCAGCCCGGCGGCCTTGGCGATGAACTCGAAGTGGGTATAGAACAGCCAGCCCCAGAAGCTGGTCATCAGCAGGCAGAGGCCCGACGAGCCGATGAGGATGCCCGGCCGCAGGCTGGAGCGCAGGGCCAGGCCCAGGCAGATGAAGGCTTCCAGGAAGGCCCGGCCGATGGACTTGAATCTTGCTTTCACGGGCGGGGCATTCCTTTGCGTGGCGGAAATGAAGAAGGGCCGCATTATGCGGCCCTTCGGGGTTCACCAGGCTTACTTCTTGCCCAGTTTGTGCTCGAGGTAGTGAATGTTCACGCCCCCTTTGCAGAAACCCTTGTCGCGGGTGAGGTCGCGGTGCAGCGGGACGTTGGTCTTGATCCCGTCCACCACGATCTCGTCGAGGGCATTGCGCATGCGCGCCATGGCCTCATCGCGGTCCTTGCCGTAGGTGATCAGCTTGCCGATCAGCGAGTCGTAGTTCGGCGGTACCGAGTAGCCGCTGTACAGGTGCGAATCGACGCGCACGCCGTTGCCACCCGGGGCGTGGAAGTACTTCACCTTGCCCGGGGAGGGCATGAAGTTGTCCGGGTCTTCGGCGTTGATGCGGCACTCCAGGGCATGGCCACGGATGACCACGTCTTCCTGCTTGATCGAGAGCTTGTTGCCTGCGGCGATGCTGAGCATCTCCTTGACGATGTCGACGCCGGTGACCATCTCGGTGACCGGGTGCTCCACCTGGACGCGGGTGTTCATCTCGATGAAGTAGAAGCGGCCGTTCTCGTAGAGGAACTCGAAGGTACCGGCACCGCGGTAGCCGATCTCGATGCAGGCCTGGACGCAGCGGGCCAGCACTTCGGCGCGGGCCTTCTCGTCGATGCCGGGGGCAGGGGCTTCTTCCAGCACCTTCTGGTGGCGGCGCTGCAGGGAGCAGTCGCGGTCACCCAGGTGGATGGCGTTGCCCTGGCCGTCGGAGAGCACCTGCACTTCCACGTGGCGCGGGTTGGTGAGGAACTTCTCCAGGTAGACCATGGAGTTGCCGAACGCGGCACCGGCTTCGGTGCGGGTCAGCTTGGCCGACTTGATCAGCTCGTCGGCGCTGTGCACCACGCGCATGCCGCGACCACCGCCGCCACCGGCAGCCTTGATGATCACCGGGTAGCCGACGTCCTCGGCGATCGCCAGGGCGGTCGCTTCGTCTTCCGGCAGCGGGCCGTCGGAGCCCGGAACGGTCGGTACGCCGGCCTTCTTCATGGCGTCCTTGGCGGACACCTTGTCGCCCATCAGACGGATGGTGTCGGCTTTCGGGCCGATGAAGGCGAAGCCGGAGTTCTCCACCTGCTCGGCGAAGTCGGCGTTCTCGGCGAGGAAGCCGTAGCCCGGGTGGATCGCGGTGGCGCCGGTTACTTCGGCGGCACTGATGATGGCCGGGATGTTCAGGTAGGACTGGGCGGCGGGTGCCGGGCCGATGCAGACGGTCTCGTCAGCCAGGGACAGGTGCATCAGCTCGCGGTCGGCCGTGGAGTGCACCGCTACCGTCTTGATGCCCAGCTCCTTGCAGGCGCGCAGGATGCGCAGGGCGATCTCGCCACGGTTGGCGATCAGGACTTTTTCCAGCATCACAGGCTCTCCGCGGTTCAGACGATGGTGAACAGCGGCTGGTCGTACTCAACCGGCTGACCGTTTTCCACGAGGATGGATTCGATCACGCCACTGGCTTCGGCTTCGATGTGGTTCATCATCTTCATCGCTTCGACGATGCAGAGGATGTCGCCTTTCTTAACGGTCTGGCCGACTTCGGCGAAGTTGGCCGAGGTGGGGGAGGCGGCGCGGTAGAAGGTGCCGACCATCGGCGAGCGGACCACGTGGCCGTTCAGCTTGGGAGCAGCCGGGGCAGCGTCGGCTGCCGGAGCCGGGGCAGCAGCCGGTGCGGCGGCAACGGGCGCGGCGACCGGAGCCGGGGCAGCGGCGTAGACCGGCTGGGCGGCCATGGCCTTGTTGCTGTGACGGCTGATGCGCACGGACTCTTCGCCCTCGCGGATCTCCAGCTCGTCGATCCCGGACTCTTCCAGCAGTTCGATCAGTTTCTTGACTTTACGGATATCCATTAATCATCAACTCCCAAGGGTGAGGTCAGGGGCGTTCAAGGTGTTCCAGTGCCGCGTCCAGGGCCAGGCGGTAGCCGGTGGCGCCCAGACCGCAGATCACTCCCACGGCTACGTCGGAGAAGTAGGAGTGATGGCGGAAAGGTTCTCGTTTGTGCACGTTGGACAGGTGCACTTCGATGAATGGGATGCTCACTGCGAGCATCGCGTCACGTAGCGCGACACTTGTATGCGTGAAAGCGGCCGGATTGATCAGGATGAAGTCCACGTCCTCGTTGCGTGCAGCGTGGATCCGCTCGATCAGTTCGTACTCGGCGTTGCTCTGCAGGTGCATCAGGTGGTGCCCGGCTTCGCGGGCGCGGCGCTCCAGGTCCTGGTTGATCTCGGCCAGGGTGGTGGCGCCGTACTTGTCGGGCTCGCGGGTCCCCAGCAGGTTGAGGTTGGGACCGTGCAGGACGAGCAAGGTGGCCATGGGCTGTCTTCCTTATTGGGGCCAGGCGGGACCGTGAAGGATAGTCGTGACTGTCCCTGTGTCGCCAGTAGTCGACACGATGCCCGCAGATTGCGGCAGATTTATGAAGTTCCGCTTATTGACGCGAGCCGGCGCGGGCCAGGTGGTCGGCGAACGCGGCGGCGTGGATCTCTCCTACGACACGCAGATCGGCCCATTCGTCACCGTTCACCCCGAAGAACAGCAGGGCCGGCGGGCCGAACAGCTTGTAGCGGTCCAGCAGGGCGCGCTGCTCGGCGGTGCTCTCGGTCATGTCGAAGCGCACCAGGCGGTAGCGGCCCAGCTGCGCGGTGACCTCCGGCGCGGTGAGCACCTCGCGCTCGATCACCTTGCAACTGATGCACCAGTCCGCGTACCAGTCCAGCAGCAGCGGTTGCCCGGCGGCCTTGGCTGCGGCCTGGGCGGCCTCAAGCTCGGCCGGCGTCTTCACGGTGATCCAGGCACCGGCGGCTGCCGTGGCCTGGGGAGCGCCGGCCACGCCGGCACGGCCCAGCGGGCGCAGCGGATCGGCCTCGCCCTTGAGCGCGCCGACCCAGGTGGCGCCGGCGTAGACCAGCAGCACCAGCCCGGCGAGTTGCGCCAGGCGCTGGCGCGGGGATTTGGGGCCGAACTCCAGGGTGCCGAGGAACAGCGCCACCCCGGCAGCCAGCAGGCCCCACAGGGCCAGGCTCAGCGAGCCCGGCAGCACGCGCTCCAGCAGCCACACCGACACCGCCAGCAGCAGCACGCCGAAGGCATTGCGCACTGCCACCATCCACGGGCCGGAGCGCGGCAGCAGCGCGCCGCCACCCACCGCGAAGAGCACCAGCGGGGTGCCCATGCCGAGGCCCAGCAGGAACAGCTTCAGGCCGCCGCCCAGGGCATCGCCGCTGGCACTGATATAGAGCAGGGCACCCGCCAGCGGTGCGGAGACGCAAGGCGAGACCAGCAGGCTGGAGAGCACCCCCAGCGCTGCCGCACCCCAGATCGAGCCGCCCTGGGTGCTGCCGGCCAGGCGGTCCAGCGGGCCGGCGAGGAAGCCCGGCAGGCGCAGTTCATACAGGCCGAACATGGCCAGGGCGAACACCGCGAAGAAGGCCGCGAAGGGCACCAGCACCCAGGCCGACTGCAGGCGCGCCTGCAGGTTCAGCTCGGCGCCGAACACGCCCATCAGCGCGCCCAGCACGGCGAAGCAGGCCGCCATCGGCAGCACGTAGGCCAGCGACAGCACCAGGCCCCGGCCGCCGCCCACCTGCCCGCGCAGCACGACGCCGGAGAGGATCGGCAGCATCGGCAGCACACAGGGGGTGAAGGTCAGGCCCAGCCCGGCGAGGAAGAACAGCGCCAGCTCGTGCCAGCTCCAGCCCTGCCCGTCGCTCGGCACCGCACCGTCCGGCGCGGCGGCGGACGCGGCGCCGATCTGCAGCGTCTCGGTTTCCGGCGGGTAGCACAGGCCCTTGTCGGCACAGCCCTGGTAGGTCACCAGCAGCTTGAAGGGGCGCTGTTGCGGGTTGTTCAGCGGCAGGTCGACGTCGAGGACTTCGTAGTACACCTCCACGTCGCCGAAGTAGTCGTCGGTCTTGTGCTTGCCCGCCGGCAGTTGCGCCGCGCCCAGGCCGACGTCGGCCGGCTCGGTGCGGAACTGGAAGCGGTGCTTGTAGAGGTAGTAGCCCTCGGCATTGGTGAAGCGCAGCTTGATCGCCGTGGGTGAACTCTCCACCAGGCTGAGGCGGAAGGCCTCGCGCACCGGGAGGAAGTCCTGGCTGTTGTTCAGCGGGGCGCCGAGGGTGGCGCTGGGGCGGCCGTCCAGCAGCCCGGCGACGGCGGGCAGGGTGGCCAG
The DNA here is from genome assembly GCF_011397855.1 of Metapseudomonas otitidis. Taxonomy (NCBI): domain Bacteria; kingdom Pseudomonadati; phylum Pseudomonadota; class Gammaproteobacteria; order Pseudomonadales; family Pseudomonadaceae; genus Metapseudomonas; species Metapseudomonas otitidis. The sequence continues at coordinate 805,251 of NZ_AP022642.1, forward strand.
TAGCAGGATGAGGGTCAGCAGACGACGCATGGGACACTCGGCAGGCAAAGGTGCCGGGCATGATAACGGAGCCGGTCCGCGCCCGGCAGGCCGATCCTGTAAGCGGCTTTCTCATCGCGCCGAAAGGTCATGCGCCGTCCCCTTGGGCGCGCCGCCTGCGCCCGGGGCGCGACACGTCGCCGCAGGCCAGGCGGGTTTCGATGGCCTGCTAGACGCGGAAGGCCTGCACCGCCTGGTTCAGTTCGCCGCCCAGCTGCAGCAGCTGCTCCGCCTGGTCGCGGCTGTGGCCGATGTGGCGCAGGTTGTCGTCGCCCTGCTGGTGGATCTGTTCGCTGTAGCCACGGATTTCGCTCACCGCGCCGCTCTGGTTGGCGGTGGCCTCGGCGATCTGCCCGGCAGTGCTGGCGATGGTGCGGATGGCGTCGACGATCTCGTCCAGCGCCCCGTCTGCCGCGGCGGCGCGGGTGGCGGTGGCCTCGGCGTGCTCCACCTGGGCGCGCATGCCCTGCACCGACTGGTGGGCGGCGGTCTGCAGGCGGCCGATGAGCTCCTGGATCTCCCCGGTGGCGCCGGCGGTGCGTTGCGCCAGGGTGCGCACCTCGTCCGCCACAACCGCGAATCCGCGCCCCTGTTCGCCGGCGCGGGCCGCTTCGATGGCCGCGTTGAGCGCCAGCAGGTTGGTCTGCTCGGCGATGCCGCGGATCACTGTCAGCACGCTCTCGATGGTGGCCGACTCCTGGGCCAGGCGCTCGATGGCGCTGGCGTTGTTCTGCACCTCGCCCACCAGCGTGCGCATGCCGGTCAGGCTCTGGCCGATGATGCGCTGGCCCTGTTCCACTGCACGGCCGGCCGCGTGGCTGGCGTCGGCGGCGTGGGCTGCGTCACCGGCCACCTGCTGGATGGTGGCCTCCAGTTCGCCCAGGGCATCGCGGATCTGCCCGGTGCCCACCGCCTGGCGTTCGGCGCCGTCGTGCAGGCCGCCGTTGAGGCCGGCCAGGGTGTGGCTGCTGCTCAGCACCTGCTCGGCGTGGTGGCGGATGGTGCCCACCAGGTCGCCCAGGTAGGCCCGCAGGCGCGCCAGGGAGCCCTCGATACCGCGCAGGTCGTCGATGCGCGAATCCAGGTGGATGGGCTGGCTGAAGTCCCCGGAGGCCCAGTGGGACAGCGCCTGCATCAGGCGCCCGAGCACCCGGGTGAGGTTGCGCTGGATGCGGTCCACCGCCAGGGCGATGAGCAGGATCAGGCCGATCATCAGCCCCTGCATCAGCCGCACCTCGCCCTGGATGCGGCCGTGCTCGGCGCGCACCAGGGGCTCCAGGGCAGTCAGGGCCTGGCGCAGGTCGTCGAGGCGGGCGCGGGTGGCCTTGGCCAGTTCGGCGCGGTTGGCGATCAGTTGGCGGGTGCGCTGCAGTTCGGCCGGGTAGCGGCCAACCAGGCTGGACAGCTCGCGCTTGAGGGCAACGCCACGGTCCTCGGCGGCCTTCTGCTCGCCCTGGTCGGCCAGGCCCATCATCGCCGCGAAGTCGTCGGAGGCGGACTGGCCCTGCTCGGCCACGCCCAGCAGGGGCAGGGCATCGAGGCGGGCGGATTCCTGGCCGAGGGCGGCCAGTTCGCGTTCCACGTCGGCCGCCAGTTCGTCACGGCCGCTTTCCACCAGCTTGGCCCGGGCGTGGGCCAGGCGCGTCAGGTGCTGGGAGGCTGTCAGCAGCGGCGCCCGGTAGTCGGCTGCGTGGGCCGGGTCGCCGGCGTCGGCGTAGCGCGCCAGTTGTTCCAGTGCCCCGTCCAGCTCGCGCTCGGCCTGGATCAGCAGGCCCTGCGGGTCACCGGCCAGCTTGCCGGCGGCCAGGAGCTGGTCGGCCGCAAAGGCGCGCAGCGGGTCGATGCCGCTGCGCAGGGTGCTGGCCAGCTCCGGCGGCAACTGCTGCAGGCGCTGGTCCAGGTCGTCCAGGCCCTGGGTGGCGGCGCTGTGGCGCAGGGCATCACCGCTGGCGAGGTAGGCCTCGATGTTGTCGCTGACGTCCCGCTGCACGCGCTGCGCCAGGTCCAGGTACAGCTCCATCACCTGGTAGGGGCGTTCCAGGGCGCGCTGGGACCACCACAGCGTGGCGCCCAGGGCCAGGCACACGGTGACGAGAAGAAGGGTATTGAGGTTGGTGAGCTGCTTCAGGCGCATGGGGGCCTCGACCTACAACGAACAGGACGGCGGACCCCGACGATATTTCGATTCGATTGCAGCTTGATGACAGCGTGACCTGCGTCACGCTGCGGGACGGCTCAGCGGAACAGCTCGACGCGGTTGCGGCCGCTGCGCTTGGCCTGGTAGAGCGCCTCGTCGGCGCGCTTGGAGAGGGTGTTGCTGTCGATGTCATCGCTCAGCTCGGCGATGCCGCAGCTGAAGGTGCAGGACAGGTCGTGGGGCTGGGCCGGGTAGCGGATCTCGGCGAAGCGCTGGCGGATCTCGTCCAGCACCCGCTGGGCGGCTTCCAGGTCGGTGTCCGGCAGCACCACGGCGAATTCTTCGCCGCCATAGCGGCCGATGTGGTCGCTCTTGCGCAGGCGCTGTTTTAGGAACAGCGCGAGGCTCTTGATCACCCGGTCACCCATGGGGTGGCCGTAGGTGTCGTTGACCTTCTTGAAGTGGTCGATGTCGAGCATCGCGAAGCACAGCGGCCGGCCATCGCGGCGCGCGCGGGAACGGGCGTCCTCCAGCAGCTGCAGGGTGTGGGTGTGGTTGAACAGCCCGGTGAGGCTGTCGCGCACCATCCGCGCCTTCAGGCTGCGGGCGCGCTTGGCGCGGGTGCGCACGGTGGCGATCAGGTGGCGCGGCTTGATCGGCTTGGTGAGGAAGTCGTCGCCGCCCTCGCTCATCGCGTCCAGCTGCTTGTCCAGGTCGTCCTCGGCCGACAGGTAGATGATCGGCACGCTGACGTAGCGCTCGTTCTGGCGGATCACCTTGGCCAGCTCGGTGCCCAGGCACTCGGGCATGTACATGTCGAGGATGATCAGGTCCGGCTGGAACTCCGCCAGGGCCGCCATCGCCTGCACCGGCTCGGTGATGGCGCGGGTGACGATGCCGGCGCTGTTCAGGGTCATCTCGGTGTGCATCGCCTGGGCGCGGGAGTCGTCCACCACCAGCACCCGGTAGGGCTCGTAGTGGGCGGTGCGGGTCAGGGTCTCGATGCGTTCCAGCAGGCTGGAGGCGTCCAGCGTGCCGGTGTAGAACTCCTGCCCCCCGGCGCGCACGGCGGCCAGGCGGGTCGGTGTGTCGGTGTCGTCGTGGCTGAAGAACAGCACCGGCAGCTTGTGCTCCAGGCCCTTCTGCGCTTCGAGTGCCAGCTCCAGGCCCATGCCGGTGCCGGCGAAATCCACTTCCATGACGATGGCCGACGGGTGTCGCTCGGCCATGGCCGCGCGGAAGGCGTTGGCGCTGTCGCAGGTCTGCGCCGAGAGGCCGAAGAACTCCATCTGCTGGGCCAGGCGTGCGGCGCGCTCGCCGTCCTGCAGGGCCAGGTAGACCGGCTTGCGCAGGGGCGGCAGGAAGGTCTGCTCGAGCTGGTCGCCATGGCGCAGCCCAGTGCGCGACAGGCGCTGCATCAGCTGGCTCAGCTCGGTGATCAGTTCGCTGGACAGGCGCCCACGGTTGGCCTGGATGCCCACCAGGCAGGCTTCGATGCTCTGGGCCAGCTGGCTGTGCTCGGGCTGTTCGAAGCGCTGGGCATAACGCTGCAGGAGGGTGTTGGCCTCGGTCAGCTCGGTGAGGTCGGACTCCCGCCACTCGCTGCGCTGCAGCCGCTGCCAGACCTCCAGAAGATGGCGCGCCTGGTGGATCACCCGTTGGGCGAAATAGGTCTTCAGGCGATCGCGGCTCGGATCTTCGGGTTCGGTCATGACGGGCTTCTGGGCTTCTGGTCGTTTTCTGGACGAAATCCGACCTGGATGGTGGCGCTATGCTAGCACCTCGTTGCAGCCGTGCCAGTACCGCCGATCCCTTGGCGCCAACCTTTTCTCCGGGAGTGCCACTGGGTCACAGCGCGAATGTGCGCATCGTCTCAACACCTTGTCACCGGCCCACTCTTGGTTTGGCCATTGGGCGCTGGCAAGGCCGCTCGCTTCACTTATAGTGCGAGGCCGGCGGCACCCTTGCGCAAGGGCGCTGTCGAAACTTGCCGAACGGATGAGTGAAGGACATAGCCATGCTGGACTGGAAGAAGCGTGCGGGCCAGGCACGAGATCGCGTCGATGATTCGGTGGACGATGTCCGCAGCTACCTGGGAGGCATCTGGGTCAGCCGCGCCCTCGGCGCCCTGCTCGGCGTCTACCTGGTGGGAGCGGGGGTGGTGGGCTGGTACTGGAGCCAGGAACCCGAGCTGTTCCCCGTGCAGCAGAACGCCCAGGCGGCGGCCGAGCGCGCCCAGCGCAAGCTGGTCACCGGCTACACCACGGTCGAGACCCTCAAGCAGGTGGCCCAGACCCTGCTGGACAAGCCCGGCGGCTACCTTTCCAACGACCTGGCCCCGCCCGGTATCTGGCTGGACAACATGCCCAGCTGGGAATACGGCGTACTGGTACAGGTCCGCGACCTGACCCGCGCCCTGCGCAAGGACTTCGCCCGCTCCCAGTCGCAGTCGACCGAGGACGCCAACCTGTCCCGCGCCGAACCGCGCTTCAACTTCGACAACAAGAGCTGGGCCCTGCCGGCCTCCGAGGCCGAATACCAGGAAGGCATCCGCGCCCTGGACCGCTACCTGGCCCGGCTCTCCGACCCGAGCCAGCCCGGCGCCCAGTTCTATACCCGCGCCGACAACCTCAACAACTGGCTGGGTGACGTCGCCACCCGCCTGGGCTCGCTGTCCCAGCGCCTGTCCGCCAGCGTCGGCCGGGTCCGCCTGAACACCGACGTGAAGGCCCAGGACGGCCAGGAAGGCGTGGTGCCCAAGGTCAGCGAGGAGATCGTCGAGACGCCCTGGCTGCAGATCGACAACGTCTTCTACGAAGCCCGTGGCCAGGCCTGGGCGCTGTCCCACATCCTGCGTGCCATCGAAGTGGACTTCGCCGACGTACTGGCCAAGAAGAACGCGACCATCAGCGTGCGGCAGATCATCCGCGAGCTGGAGGCCGCCCAGGAGCCCCTGTGGAGCCCCATGGTGCTCAACGGCAGCGGCTACGGCGTACTCGCCAACCACTCGCTGGTGATGGCCAACTACATCTCCCGCGCCAACGCCGCCGTGATCGACCTGCGCCAGCTGCTGGAGCAGGGCTGATGGCCCTCGACCCGCGCGAGGCGGCCCACCGTGCCGCCTCCGACGCCGAGCGGGTGGCCTGGGTCGACGAGCAGGACCGCCTCCTCGGCGGCCTGCCCCGGGCCGAGCTGCGCGAGCGCGGGCTGGTTTCCCGTGGCACCTTCATCCTCCTGTTCAACAGCGCCGGCCAGCTCTGCGTGCATCGCCGCACCCTGAGCAAGGCGCTGTACCCGGGCTACTGGGACGTCGCCGCCGGCGGCATGGTCCAGGAAGGGGAGGACTACGCCCTCTCCGCCGCCCGTGAGCTGGAGGAAGAGCTCGGCATCGCCGGCGTGCCCCTGCGCGAGCATGGGCGCTTCTACTTCGACGAGCCGGGCAACCGGCTCTGGGGCGCGGTGTTCTCCGCCGTGTCCGACGCGCCCCTGCGGCTGCAGCCGGAGGAGGTGATGGAAGCGCGCTTCATGAGCCTCGACGAGGCCCAGGCGCTGGAGAACTGCTGCCCGGACTCGCTCAAGGCGTTGCGTCTTTATCTGGCGTCGCTATAGAGGTGCAAGGCGTTCCTTGCTGCGGGCATCAGAGCCCAGCTGCTTAGCGAGTTTTGCGGGTGTTTTCTGTTTCGCCTTCCCAGGCGAGTCCCTTTTCCAATCGTTGAAAAGGAACCAAAAAACTTGCCCCTGCATCCGGCCCGACTGCGTCGGGTCCCCTCGCTACATCGCCGTTCCAGGGGCCCGCGCTGACGGGCCATCCATGGCCCGGCAGCGCTCTCGCGACATCCATGTCGCTCAACCCCTTCCACGACGATTCCACTCGGCCTCCTGAAGGGGCGTTGTCCCTGCCTTGGCATTCGAGCCCTGTTCTGTTTCAGTGTGCGCGCAGAGTCTGCTGCTTTCTTCCTTAGGGACGTGGTTGAAACCCCCGCCCGGCGCGGGCTTGTGCAATATCCCGGACCCTTTCGTGCACGATGCCGAACAGGGTCGCCAATCTGACGATCAATGGCGCAAATTCGCACTTAGCATTCGCCGCGAATGCTGCTAAATTGCGCCGCCTTTCAACCCCGGCTTCCCGGCCGGGGCTGCGCTGCCCCTGCCAGAGTGGGGCTTCGCGGTCGGCCCCCGCCGACCAGTCGCTATCCTGACCCCTACGAGGAAAGCCGGTGGTCAAGAAAGCTTCGTCCTTTGCCGCCCTCGGCGGCCTGGTGTACTCCACCGACAGCGGCCGGCACTGCCCGGACTGCGCCCAGCCCATCGACGCCTGCACCTGCAAGCAAGCCACCGTGCCCGCCGGCGACGGCATCGCGCGCGTTCGCCGCGAAACCAAGGGCCGGGGTGGCAAGACCGTCACCACCGTCAGCGGCGTGCCGCTGGCCGGCGACGAGCTGAAGGAGCTGGCCAGCGCGCTCAAGCGCCGATGTGGCACCGGCGGTGCCCTCAAGGACGGCGTGATCGAGATCCAGGGCGACCACGTGGACCTGCTGCTCGACGAGCTCGCCAAGCGCGGCTTCAAGGCCAAGAAATCCGGCGGCTGAGCCACGGCTTTCTAAACTGACCGTCATCGCCACGGTCAACACTCCAACGTCATACGACCGCTTTAACCTGCCCACGCCTGCCCGGTACGTCCCGGCGGGTTCGGCCCTTTTCATCCCACAGGGGGAACACGATGTCTGCACGACGCACGCGCAAGGACGATGGCAGCCGCTGGACCGTAGCGGACAGCCGCAGTGTCTACGGGATCCGCCACTGGGGTGCCGGTTTCTTCGCCATCAACGAGGCCGGGCGCGTCGACGTGCGTCCCAGCGGCCCGTCCAGCGAACCGGTGGACCTGCACGACCTGGTCGGCAACCTGCGCGAGGCGGGCCTGTCCCTGCCGCTGCTGGTGCGCTTCCCCGGCATCCTCCAGTCGCGCGTGCGCCAGCTCACCGGCGCCTTCGACGCCAACATCGCGCGGCTGGAGTACCAGAACCGCTACACCGCCCTGTACCCCATCAAGGTCAACCAGCAGGAAGCGGTGGTGGAGAACATCATCGCCACCCAGAACGTCTCCATCGGCCTGGAAGCCGGCTCCAAGCCCGAGCTGATGGCCGTGCTGGCGCTCGCCCCCAAGGGCGGCACCATCGTCTGCAACGGCTACAAGGACCGCGAGTTCATCCGCCTGGCGCTGATGGGCCAGAAGCTCGGCCACAACGTCTTCATCGTCATCGAGAAGGAATCGGAGGTGGAGTTCGTCATCGAAGCCGCCGCCGAACTGAAGGTCGCACCCCAGGTCGGCCTGCGCGTGCGCCTGTCGTCCCTGGCCTCCTCCAAGTGGGCCGACACCGGCGGCGAGAAGTCCAAGTTCGGCCTCTCCGCCGCCCAGCTGCTGTCGGTGGTCGAGCGCTTCCGCAAGGCCGGCCTCGACCAGGGTGTGCGCCTGCTGCACTTCCACATGGGCTCGCAGATCGCCAACCTCGCCGACTACCAGCACGGCTTCAAGGAAGCCATCCGCTACTACGCCGAACTGCGCAGCCTCGGCCTGCCGGTGGACCACATCGACGTCGGCGGCGGCCTGGGCGTGGACTACGACGGCACCCACTCGCGCAACGCCAGCTCCATCAACTACGACATGGACGACTACGCCGGCGTGGTGGTGGGCATGCTCAAGGAGTTCTGCGACGCCCAGGGCCTGCCGCATCCGCACATCTTCTCCGAGAGCGGCCGCGCCATGACCGCGCACCACGCCGTGCTGGTCATGCAGGTCACCGACGTCGAGCGCCACAACGACGCCGTACCGGTGGTAGACGACCGCGAGGAGCAGCCCGAGATCGTCCGCTGGCTGCTCGACCTGCTCGGCCCGACCGACACCGAGATGGTCACCGAGACCTACTGGCGCGCCACCCACTACATCGGCGACGCCGCCGCGCAGTACGCCGAAGGCAAGCTGACCCTGGCGCAGAAGGCCCTGGCCGAGCAGACCTACTTCGCCATCTGCCGCCGCCTGCACAACCAGCTCAAGGCCCGCCAGCGCTCCCACCGCCAGGTGCTCGACGAGCTGAACGACAAGCTGGCCGAGAAGTACATCTGCAACTTCTCCGTGTTCCAGAGCCTGCCGGACACCTGGGCCATCGGCCAGGTGCTGCCGATCATCCCGCTGCAGCGCCTCGACGAAGAGCCCCTGCGCCGCGCCGTGCTGCAGGACCTGACCTGCGACTCCGACGGCAAGATCAAGCAGTACGTCGACGAGCAGAGCATCGAGACCAGCATGCCGGTGCACGACGTGCGCGAAGGCGAGGACTACCTCCTGGGCGTGTTCCTGGTGGGCGCCTACCAGGAGATCCTCGGCGACATGCACAACCTGTTCGGCGACACCGACTCGGTGAACGTCTACCAGCGCGAAGACGGCAGCGTGTACCACGCCGGCATCGAGACCCACGACACCATCGAGGACATGCTGCGCTACGTGCACCTGTCCCCCGAGGAGCTGATGGCCCTCTACCGCGACAAGGTGGCCAGCGCCAAGCTCAGCCCCCGCGAGCGCACCCACTACGTGGACGCCCTGCGCCTGGGCCTGACCCGCTCCTCCTACCTGTCGTCCTGATCGCCCCGCGCCCCGAAAAGCCCCGGCCCATGCCGGGGCTTTTTCATTCCGCCGCCAGCCAGGACGAAGCCAATGTAGCCCGGGCTTCAGCCCGGGGGCGGCGCTGTCCCCATGCGCCAGGAATCGGTGGATGAAAAGAGCGTCATCCCCCCACGCGAGCCTCTACCTCGGCGTATCGCGCTTCACCGACCCACCGTCTCGACGCCGGAGCGGTGTGAGTCCGTAGGATGCGGTGAGCTCAGCGAACCGCATCAATCCACGCCCAACCCGCGATGATGGGCTTCGCACAGCTCAGCCCATCCTACGGGTGCCATGGCGCCATCCGGTGAACGCCGATCCACCTTCTGCTGCGCAGGTTTCGGGTGTTATCCCCAGGGTCTGGGTGCCGGTAATTGGTGGTTGGATCGCACTTCACCGATCCACCGTCTCGACGCCGGAGCGGTGTGAGTCCGTAGGATGCGGTGAGCTCGGCGAACCGCATCAATCCACGCCCGGCCCGGGATGATGGGCTTCGCACAGCTCAGCCCATCCTACGGGTGCCATGGCGCCATCCGGTGAGCGCCGATCCACCGTTCGGCACGGGCTTGGGGCAGGAGCGGTGGGCTGAAGCCCACCCTACGTTTGGGTGTTTACCCGGTCGCTTCGACGGCGGCCCGCAACCGCTGGGCCAGGTGCCGGGCCTCGTCGGGGGTGGCGATGTTGGTGAAGCCCAGCGCCAGCCCTGGTGCACCCCGGCTCTCCAGGCGCCAGCGCGACAGCGGCACCACCGCCAGCCCCGCCTGGCGGGCGCGCTGGGCGATGGCGGTGTCGTCCTGGCCGTCCGCCAGGTAGGCCAGCAGGTGCATGCCGCCGGCCTGCTGGTCGATCCGCAGGCCCTCGCCAAACGCGGCCAGCAGCGCCTCCCGCGTGTGGGCGCGGCGCTCGGCGTAGAGGCTGCGCATGCGCTTGAGGTGGCGGGCGAAATGCCCCTGCTCGATGAAGTCCGCCAGGGCCGCCTGCATCAGCTCCGGGCAGCCGCTGGGGAACAGCCGCGCACTCTGGCGGAAGGCCTCCACCTGCGCCGCCGGCACCACCAGGTAGGCCATGCGCAGGCCGGGGTAGAGCACCTTGCTCAGGGTCCCGGCGTAGAGCACCCGGCCGGCCTCGTCCAGGCTCTTCAGCGCCGGCAGCGGGCGGCCGTGGTAGCGGTACTCGCTGTCGTAGTCGTCCTCGATGATCCAGGCCTCGGCCCGGCGCGCCCAGTCCAGCAGGGCCAGGCGGCGCGGCAGGGACAGCGCCACCCCGGTGGGGCTCTGGTGGGTCGGGGTGACCAGGGCGAAGCGCGCGTCGGCGGCCCGCCGGCAACCGGCCTCCACCACCAGCCCCTCGCCGTCCACCGGCACCGGCACGCAGTCCAGCGGCAGCGCCGCGAGCATCTCGCGGGCGTGGTGATAGCCCGGGTCCTCCAGCCAGATGCGGTCCCCCGGGCGCATCAGCGTGCGCTGCACCAGCGCCAGGCTGGCGAGGTGGCCGGTGGTGATGAACACCTGCTCGGGCGAGCAGCGGATCCCCCGGGACACCCCCAGGTACGCCGCCAGGCTTTCCCGCAGCGGCCGGTGGCCCACCGGGTCGGGCGTCATCATCGCCGGGCCGGCCAGGGCCCGCAGGTGGCGTTGCACCAGGCGCGTCCACAGCTTGCGGGGGAAGGCGTCCAGGGCCGGCAGGCCGAGCTGGAACGGCTCCAGCCGGGGCGCCTCGGCTGGCGCCGCCGTGCGGGCCGGCCCCGGTGTGGCCGGGCGTTCCGGCAGGCTGCCGCCCAGACGCGGCGACACCCGCGTGCCGGCCGGGCCGTGGGCCTCCGCATAGCCCTCGCCGATCAGCATCTGGTACGCCGCCTCCACCGTGCCCCGCGCCAGGTTCAGCTCGCTGGCCAGGGCCCGCAGCGAGGGCAGCCGCGCCCCCGGGGCCAGGCGGCCCTGCTCGATGGCCTCGCGCAGGCGTTGGTAGAGCTGCAGGAACAGCGGCGTATCGAGGGTGCGGTCCAGCGACGGGCGGGTGGTCATGGCCTGGTCATTTCCTCGAATCTTGGCTCTGTAGGCTGGGACATGGGCGCCCTAGAGTAGCGCCCAACCACTCACCGGACAGCCCCCATGAGCGACGCCCCCCTGCAGTTGCACCACCTCGAAGCGGACGAACCCGCCCTGCGCGCGGCCTTCGGCCTGATGCACCAGCTGCGCCCGCGCCTGGTCGACGCCGACGCCTTCGTCCAGCGTGTCGCCCGGCAGCGCCAGCAGGGCTACCGGCTGCTGGCCGCCAGCCAGGACGGCCGCCTGCTCGGGCTGGCCGGCTACCGCACCCTGGACAACCTGATCCACGACCGCTTCGTCTACGTCGACGACCTGGTCACCGCCGAAGGCGCCCGCAGCCAGGGCGTCGGCGCCGCGTTGCTGGCGGAGGTGGAGCGGCTGGCGCGCGCCGACGGGTGCGCCAAGCTGGTGCTGGACACCGCCTTGGCCAACGCCCTGGCCCAGCGTTTCTACTTCCGCCAGGGCCTGCTCGCCACCGGCCTGCACTTCAGCCGTTTTCTCACCTGACGGAGGACCCCATGCCCCGAACCCTGCTCATCGACTGCAGCCCCAACGGCGAAGCCTCCCTCGGCGGCCGCCTGGCCCGCGAGATGGCCGAGCGCCTGCAACCGCGCAGCGACCTGCAGCTGCGCGACCTGGTGGCCGAACCGCTGCCGCCTTTGACCGGCGACTACGCCCGCGCCCTGATGGCCCGCGCCGCGAAGGACGACCCCGCCTTCGCCGTATCGGAAACCCTGGTGCGCGAAGTGGAGGCCGCCGACCACCTGCTGATCGCCACCCCCATGCACAACTACATGGTGCCGGCCTGCCTCAAGCTCTGGCTCGACTACGTGGTGCGCATCCAGCGCACCTTCACCCTGCGCAACGGCACCAAGGAAGGGCTGCTGGAAGACCGGCCCTGCTTCGTGGTCATCAGCTCCGGCGGCACCTACCTGGGCGCGCGGGCCAGCCAGGCCGACTTCCTCACCCCCTACCTGCGCCACATCCTCGGGGTGATCGGCCTGCACCACGTCGAATTCTTCCACCTCCAGGGCCTCGCCCAGGGCCCCGAAGCCGTCGCCCAGGCCGAGCAGCAGATCCGCGCCCGGCTGGACACCCACCCCTACTTCAACCCCATCGGAGTTTTCCCATGAGTGCACTCAGACTGCCGTTCAGCGAACTGTCCCCCCGTGTGTACCAAAGCCTGCTCAGCGCCAAGAACGCCCTGCAGGACAGCCCCCTGGGCAACGCCCTGATCGAACTGGTGTACCTGCGCATCTCGCAGATCAACGGCTGCGCCTTCTGCCTGGAGATGCACAGCCGCGCCCTGCGCGCCGGCGGCGAGCAGCAGGCGCGCCTGGATGCCCTGGCCGGCTGGCGGGTGAGTGGGTTGTACAGCGAGCGCGAGCGTGCCGCGCTGGAGTGGGCCGAGTCGCTGACCCGGCTGGAAGGCAGCGGCGCCCCCGACTCGGCCTACGAGCCGCTCAAGGCGCATTTCAGCGACACCGAGATCAGCGACCTCAGCTTCGCCTGCGCCCTGATGAACGCCTTCAACCGGCTGGCCGTGGGGATGCGCCTGTAAGGGCTCAGCCGATCACCCCGAAGCCCCGCGCCATCAGCGCGCCCAGCAGCGGCAGCACCAGCAGCAGGGTCAGCTCGGCGCGCAGGGTGATCACCAGCAGCTTGCCGGTGCGCGGCGACAGCACCGGCACCTGGCCGGCCTTGACGCTGTTGCGCCAGCCGAGGAACACCACCGTGGGGAAGGTGGAGAGCAGCGCCACCAGCACGAACAGCCCGACCTTGGCGTGGAACAGGCTGTTGTGCAGGTAGTAGGCGCTGCCCTTGCCGAACCACAGCACCCGCGCCAGCCCCGTGGCCAGCACCAGGCTGGCGGTGATGCCGTAGGCGATGTCGATGCGCATCAGGCTGCGGGCCCGGTCCAGGTCCAGCGGCAGCTTGAACAGGCGGTGCTCCAGCACCAGCAGCGCGAACAGCAGGAAGATCGACAGGTAATGCAGGTAGGCAGCGATCGCGTCGGCCATGGCAGGCTCCTTCAGGGGGCAGGGGAGGGGGAAGCGTTCGAGGGCGCAGGCGCCCCGGCGAACCAGGCATCGCGCCGCTGCAGGCGCCAGGCCAGGCCCGCCAGGCTGAGGCCGCGCAGCGCCATGAAGCCCAGGAAGGCCAGCCACAGCCCGTGGTTGCCCAGGCCCGCCAGGGCCAGCCCCAGCGGCAGGCTCAGCAGCACCGCCAGCAGCATCGCGTTGCGCATCTCGCGGGCGCGGGTGGCGCCGATGAACAGGCCGTCCAGCAGGTAGCTCCACACCGCCACCAGCGGCAGCAGCGCCAGGTAGGGCAGGTAGCGGTGGGCCACCGCGCGCACCTCGGCGATGTCGCTCTGCAGGTCGATGAACAGCCCGCCGCCGAGCAGGAAGAACAGCGCAAAGCCCAGGCTGGCGATCAGCGACCAGCCCCCTGCCACCACCAGGGCCCGGCGCAGCTCCGCGCGGTTGCCGGCACCGATGGCGTGGCCGCATAGGGCCTCCACCGCATGGGCCAGGCCGTCCAGCGCATAGGCGGTCACCAGCAGGCCGTTGAGCAGCAGCGCGTTGGCCGCCACCGTGGCATCGCCCAGCCGCGCGCCCTGCACCGTGAGCAGGAAGAACACCAGCTGCAGCGCCAGGGAACGGATGAAGATGTCGCGGTTCACCGCCAGCAGCGGCCGCCAGCTGGCCCAGCGGCGCAAGGCACCCGCCACGATGCGCCCCGGGTGGCGCCGCAGCGCGCCCCGGGTCAGCGCCAGGCCGATCAGGGCGCCGAACCACTCGGCCGTCACCGCCGCCTTGGCCGCGCCGGCCACGCCCCAGTCCAGCCCGAGCACGAACCACAGCGCCAGGGCGATGTTCGCCAGGTTGGTCCCCAGCAGGATCGCCAGCGGTGCCCGGGCGTTCTGGGTGCCGAGGAACCAGCCCACCAGCGCGTAGTTGGCCAGGGCCGCCGGCAACCCCAGCAGGCGCAGGTGGAAGAATTCGCGGGTCAGCTGGTCCAGCTCCGCCGAGGGCGCCATCAGCCCCAGGGCCAGGTGCCCGAAGGGCAGGGCCAGCAGCCCCAGGCCCAGCGCCAGGATCCCGGCCAGCAGCAGGCCCTGCAGCAGCACCTGGCGCAGCGCACCGCCATCGGCCCGTCCGGCGGCCTGGGCCGCGAAGCCGGTGGTGCCCATGCGCAGGAAGCCGAGCACGCCGATCATCAGCGTGTAGAGCATGCTGCCCACCGCCACGGCGCCCAGCTGGTGGGCATGGGGCAGGTGGCCCACCACTGTGCTGTCCACCAGCGCCACCAGGGGCACGGAAACGTTGGAGAGGATCATCGGCGCGGCCAGACCCCACACCCGTCGGTGGGTGGGGCGGTGCCGCCAGGCGTCGCGAATCGGGCTCATTCTCGGGCTCCGCAAGGGCAGCGCAGTATAGCGGTGCAACACCGTGAAGGCGGCGACTGGAGGGCACCTTTAAAAACTACCTGCGTTGTCATCGCTGCGTTAAAAACAGGCTCAAAATGCTCATTTACGCCATGTAAACTGCGCTTTTTCGCCTGTTTTTGCCTTGCGCTGACTGCCTCGCCTACGTTTTTAAAAATGCCCTTTACGGGCATCACGGCTCGTCTATAGTTGCCGCGCGCGCAGCCGCGCGTCCCGCCCCGGAGTCACCATGTCGTCGTACAAAGGATTGTTACTGGCCCTCTCGCTGGGGCTGCTTGCCGCCTGCGATTCCTCCACCCCCGAACACACCGCCGAGAAGGCCGCCGCCGAACCCGCTGCCCAGGTCCAGGCGCCCCGCGCGCCGGTGGACACCGCGGCGCTGGCCAAGCGCTACGCCGGCCGCGAGCTGAAGGTGGTGGACATCTCCGAAGTCCAGCTCGACGGCGCCAGCGCCCTGTCGGTGACCTTTTCCGTGCCACTGGACCCGGAGCAGCCCTTCGCCGAGCGCCTGCACCTGGTGGACAAGGCCGGCGGCAAGGTGGATGGCGCCTGGGAGCTGGACGACAACCTCATGGAGCTGCGCCTGCGCCACCTGCAGCCCAAGCGTGACCTGGAGCTGACCATCGACGCCGGCCTGCGCGGGGTGAACGACGCCCGCCTGGCCAGCGCCAGCGTCAGCCAGCTGCGCACCCGTGACCTGCAGCCCTCGGTGGGCTTCGCCAGCCAGGGCTCGCTGCTGCCCAGCCGCCTTGCCGAAGGCCTGCCGGTGATCGCCCTCAACGTCGACGCCGTGGACGTCGACTTCTTCCGCGTGCGCCCCGCCGAGCTGCCCAAGCTGCTCGCCCGCTGGGGCCGCCGCAGCCAGATGAGCTACTGGGACAGCGACGCCCTGCTGCGCACCGCCGACCTGGTCTACTCCGGGCGCTTCGACCTCAAGCCCGCACCCAACACCCGCGAGAACCTGCTGCTGCCCATCGCCGGCATCGAGCCGCTGAAACCGGCCGGCGTGTACCTGGCGGTGATGCGCCGCGCCGGCCGCTACAGCTACAGCAACCCCGCCACGCTGTTCACCCTGAGCGACATCGGCCTCTCCGCCCACCGCTTCGGCGGCCGCCTGGATGTCTTCGCCCAGGCCCTGGAGGGCGGCAAGCCCCAGGCCGAGGTGAACCTGCAGCTGCTCGACCCCGAAGGCACCGTGCTGGCCGAGGGCAAGACCGACGACAAGGGCCACCTGCAACTGCCGCTGACCGACAAGGGCCGCGTGCTGGTGGGCCACCAGGGCGACCAGATCAGCCTGCTGCGCCTGGACACGCCGGCCCTGGACCTGTCCGAGTTCGACATCGCCGGGCCGGCCCAGCAGCCGCTGCAGTTCTTCGTCTTCGGCCCGCGTGACCTCTACCGCCCCGGCGAGACCGTGCTGCTCAACGCCCTGCTGCGTGACCGCGACGGCCACGCCCTGGCGCCCCAGCCGGTGAACGTCGAAGTGCGCCGCCCGGACGACCAGGTCAGCCAGAGCTTCGTCTGGAGCCCCGACGCCAACGGTCTCTACCAGCACCAGCTGGCCCTTTCGGGGGACGCCCCCACCGGCCGCTGGCAATTGCTGATCGACCTCGGCAATGGCCACAAGCAGCTCTACGAATTCCAGGTGGAGGACTTCCTCCCCGAACGCATGGCCCTGGAGATCAAGGGCAGCGACACGCCCCTGGAACCCGACGACGTCGCCCGCTTCCAGGTGCAGGGGCGCTACCTCTACGGCGCCCCGGCTGCCGGCAACCGCCTCACCGGCCAGCTCTACGTGCGGCCGCTGCGCGAAGCGGTGAAGGCACTGCCCGGCTACCAGTTCGGCTCGGTGACCGAAGAGGAGCTGAGCCAGGACGTGGAGCTGGACGAGGTCAAGCTCGACGAAGCCGGCAAGGGCGCCCTGGAGCTGGAAAGCCGCTGGGCCAGCGCCCGTTCGCCGCTGTCGCTGACCCTGCAGGCCAGCCTGCTGGAGTCCGGCGGCCGCCCCGTCACCCGGCGCCTGGAGCAGCCGGTGTGGCCCGCCGCACGCCTGCCCGGCCTGCGCGGCGTGTTCACCGACGACCAGGTGGACATGAACGGCATGGCCGAAGTGGAACTGCTGATCGCCGACCCCGAGGGCAACAAGCTGGCTGCCCAGGGCGTCAAGGTGCGCCTGGTGCGCGAGCGCCGCGACTACTACTGGAGCTACGACGACGACGGCGGCTGGAACTACCACTACAACGAGAAATTCCTCATCAGCGACGAACGCCTGGTGGACGTCGCCGCCAACGGCACCACCCGCGTCAGCTTCCCCGTGCAGTGGGGCCCCTACCGGGTCGAGGTGGAGGACCCGCAGACCGGGATGGTCAGCAGCCTGCGCTTCTGGGCCGGCTACCGCTGGCAGGACAACACCGAGGGCGGCGCCGTGCGCCCCGACCAGGTCAAGCTGGCGCTGGACAAGCCCGCCTACAACGAAGGCGACGTGGCGCGCATCAGCGTCACCCCGCCAGCGGCTGGCAGCGGCTACCTGCTGGTGGAGTCCGCCGACGGCCCGCTGTGGTGGCAGAACATCGACGTGCCCGCTGAAGGCCGCACCTTCGAGGTCCCGGTGGGCCGCGAATGGGCCCGGCATGACCTCTACGTCAGCGCCCTGGTGGTGCGCCCCGGCGAGCGCAAGGAGCGGGTCACGCCCAAGCGCGCCGTCGGCCTGCTGCACCTGCCCCTGGAGCGCGCCCCGCGCAAGCTGGCGCTGACCCTGCGCGCCGCCGAGAAGATGCGCCCCAACCAGCCCCTGGCGGTGCACGTGCAAGCGAAGAACGCCGACGGCACCCCGGCGCGCCAGGCCCATGTGCTGGTGGCGGCGGTGGACGCCGGCATCCTCAGCATCACCGACTACGCCACCCCCGACCCCTTCGCCGCGCTGTTCGGCCGCAAGGCCTACGGCGCCGACCAGCTGGACGTGTACGGCCAACTGATCGAAGCCGGCCAGGGGCGCCTCGCCTCCCTGGCCTTCGGCGGTGACGCCGGCCTCGCCGCCGGTGGCAAGCGCCCGCCGAGCAAGGTGCGCCTGGTGGCCCTGCAGAGCGTGCCGGTGACCCTCGACGAGCAGGGGGAGGGCGACGTCAGCCTGGATATCCCCGACTTCAACGGCGAGCTGCGGCTGATGGCCCAGGTGTGGACCGACGAACGCTACGGCATGGCCGAAGGCAAGACCGTGGTGGCCGCGCCGCTGGTGGCCGAACTGGCCGCCCCGCGCTTCCTCGCCGGCGGTGACGAGACCAGCGTCGCCCTCGACCTGACCAACCTCTCCGGCCAGTCCCAGGCCCTCGACGTGAAGCTGGAGGCCGACGGCCTGCTGCGCCTCGCCGAGGCCCCCGCCGGGCAGACCACCCCGCTGCAACTGGCCGACGGCCAGCGCACCACCCTGCGGGTGCCGGTGCGCGCCCTCAGTGGCTTCGGCCAGGGCAGCATCCGCGTCACGGTCAACGGCCTGGCCCTGCCCGGCGAGGCCCTGGCACCGCTGACCCGTGACTGGACCCTGGGCATCCGCCCGGCCTGGCCGGCGCAGACCCGCAGCTTCCGCGCGGTGCTCAAGGGCGACAGCTGGAGCCTGCCCGCCGGCACCCTGGCGGCCTTCGAGACCATCGGCCGCGAGGCCCGGCTGTCGGTGTCCGCGCGCCCGCCGCTGAACATCGCCGAGCACATCCGCGCCCTGCGCGCCTACCCCTATGGCTGCGCCGAGCAGACCACCAGCGGGCTCTACGCCTCGCTCTACCTCGACGCCGCCACCCGCCAGCGCCTGGGCCTGGCTGACGAGCCCGACGAGCAGCGGCGCAAGGCCATCGCCATCGGCATCGGGCGCCTGCTGGGCATGCAGCGCTTCAACGGCAGCTTCGGCCTGTGGAGCAACGAGAGCGACGAGGAACCCTGGCTGACCGCCTACGTCACCGACTTCCTCCAGCGCGCCCGCGAGCAGGGCTTCGACGTGCCCGCCGCCGCCCTCGCCAAGGCCAACGAGCGCCTGCTGCGCTACCTGCAGGACCGCAACCAGATCGACGTGAACTACACCGACAACAGCGACTACAGCCGCTTCGCCGTGCAGGCCTACGCCGGCTACGTGCTGGCCCGCACCCAGCAGGCACCCCTCGGTGCCCTGCGCAGCCTGTTCGAGCGGCGTGCCGAATCGCGCTCGGGCCTGGCCCTGGTGCAACTGGCCGTGGCCCTCAAGGCCATGGGCGACCAGCCCCGCGCCGACCAGGCGCTGGAGGCCGGGCTGGCGGCCCAGGCCGTGCGTGGCGACGGCTGGTACGCCGACTACGGCAGCACCCTGCGGGACGAGGCGCTGATCCTCGCCCTGCTGGAGGAAAGCGGCCTGGCGCCGGATCAGGTCGACGCCCGCCTGTTCCCGCTGTCGGATCGCCTGGCCGGCCGTGACTGGCTGTCGACCCAGGAGCGCAACGCGCTGTTCCTCGCCGGCCGCCACCTGATCGGCAAGCCCGAGCCGGACTGGCAGGCCAGCCTGGATATCGCCGGGCAGGCCCGCACCCTGGACCGCGACCACGCCAACCTGCGCCTCGACGAGCAGGCCCTGGCCGAACCGCTGACCCTCACCAGCCGCAGCCCGGCGCCGCTGTACCAGCGCCTGACCCTGTCCGGCTACCCGACGGAGGCACCGAAGGCGGGCGGCGAGAACCTCTCGATCCAGCGCGACTACCTGGGCCTGGACGGCAAGCCCGTGGACATCCGCGACCTGCGCAGCGGCCAGTTGGTGCTGGTGCACCTCAGTGTGCAGGCCCGCGAGCGCACCCCCGACGCCCTGGTGGTGGACCTGCTGCCCGCCGGGCTGGAGCCGGAGAACCAGAACCTGGCCCACAGCGCCGCCAGCCTGCAGGACGCCAGCCAGGAAGTGCGCGGCCTGCAGGAGTCCATGCAGGGGGCGGCCATCAAGCACCAGGAGTTCCGCGACGACCGCTATGTGGCCGCCGTGGACGTCAGCGGCTACGACACCACGCACCTGCTCTACCTGGCCCGCGCCGTGACCCCCGGCACCTACCGCGTGCCGCCGCCCCAGGTGGAATCCATGTACCGGCCGCAATGGCAGGCCCTGGGGGATGCGCCGGAGGTGATGGTGATCCACGACCGCTGATGGCCTCGCCCCCGGTCTTGGCGATGCCCTGAAGGCCGGCCCCACCCCCTGCGGTGGCGGGGCCGGCCGTTGTCCGATGCTGCCTGGAGTGCCGTTCGTGTCGTTGCTTTCCACCTGCCACCGTGGCGCCCGCCGTCTGGCGCGGCGCCGCTGGATCAGCGTGCCGCTCCTGCTGCTGGCGCTGCTGTGGCTGGCCGACCGCCTGTTCCCGCTGCCACTCCCGGCCGACGACCGTGCGCGGGTGGTGCTGGCCGAGGACGGCACCCCGCTGTGGCGCTTCGCCGACGCCGACGGCGTGTGGCGCTACCCGGTGACCCCGGAACAGGTCTCGCCCTATTACCTGGAGGCATTGCTCACCTACGAGGACCGCTGGTTCTACCGCCACCCCGGGGTCAACCCGCTGGCCCTGGGGCGCGCCGCCTGGCAGAACCTCAGCGGCGGCCGGGTGCTCTCCGGCGGCAGCACCCTGTCGATGCAGGTGGCGCGGCTGCTCGACCCCCACCCACGGACCTTCACCGGCAAGCTGCGCCAGCTGTGGCGCACCCTGCAGCTGGAATGGCACCTGTCCAAGACGCAGATCCTCACCCTCTACCTGGACCGCGCCCCCTTCGGCGGCACCCTGCAGGGCGTCGCGGCGGCCAGCTGGGCCTACCTCGGCAAACCGCCGTCGCAGCTGACCCGCGCCGAGGCCGCCTTGCTCGCGGTGCTGCCCCAGGCCCCCAGCCGCTTGCGCCCGGACCGCCACCCCGAGCGCGCCACCGCCGCACGGGACAAGGTGCTCAAGCGCCTCGCCGACTACGGCGTGTGGCCCCAGTCGGTGGTGGACGAAGCCCTGCAGGAGCCGGTGCTGCTGGCGCCGCGCCAGGAGCCGAACCTGGCGCCACTGCTGGCGCGGCGGCTGAACCGGCCGGGCAGCCCGTCGCTGATCCGCACCACCGTCGACGCCGCCCTGCAGCGGCGGCTGGAAAGCCTGCTGCTGGGCTGGCGGGCGAAGCTGCCGGAGCGCACCTCGGCGGCGATCCTGGTGGTGGAGCACCCGAGCATGGCGGTGCGTGCCTACCTGGGGTCCGTGGAGCTGGACGACGCCCGCCGCTTTGGCCACGTCGACATGGTCACCTCGCTGCGTTCCCCCGGCTCCACCCTCAAGCCCTTCCTCTATGGCCTGGCCCTGGACGCCGGGCTGATCCATTCCGAATCGCTGCTGCAGGACGTGCCGCGCCGCTACGGCGACTACCGCCCCGGCAACTTCTCCTCCGGCTTCAGCGGGCCGGTGGCGGCCAGCGAGGCCCTGGCCACCTCCCTCAACCTGCCGGCCGTGCAGCTGCTGGAGGCCTATGGGCCGAAGCGCTTCGCCGGTGAGCTGCGCAGCGCCGGCCTGCCCCTGGTGCTGCCGGCCGGCGCCGAGCCGAACCTGGCGCTGGTGCTGGGTGGCGCCGGGGCGCGGCTGGAGGACCTGGTGGGCGCCTACGCCGCCCTGGCCCGCCAGGGCCGTGCCGCCACGCCGCGCCTGCAGCCGGACGAGGGGCTGCGCGAGCGGCGCCTGCTGTCCCCCGGAGCGGCGTGGATCGTGCGGCGCATCCTCGCCGGCCAGTCCCGTCCGGACCCGGACCCCCAGGCCCCGGCGCCGCTGGGCCCGCTGCTGGCCCTGAAGACCGGCACCAGCTACGGCTTCCGCGATGCCTGGGCCATGGGCGTGGGGCCGCGTTACCTGGTGGGCGTGTGGATCGGCCGCCCCGACGGCACCCCGGTGCCGGGCCAGTTCGGCCTGGCCTCGGCGGCGCCGCTGCTGATGCAGGTGCACGACGTGCTGCTCAACCGCGACGCCCAGCGTGGCGTGCTGCCCCCGGCGGACCCACGCCCGGACTCGGTGGGCATCGCGGCGATCTGCTGGCCCCTCGGCCAGCCCCTGGCCCGGGACGACCCGAACTGCCGCCGGCCGCGCCTGGCCTGGACCCTCGACGGCACCACCCCGCCGACCCTGCTGGCGGCCGACCAGCCGCTGGGCCTGGGCCTGCGCCAGACCTGGTGGGTGGACGCCCAGGGCCGGCGCACCGCGCCGGGTTGCCCCGGCGCCCAGCCCCGCGAGGTGGCGCTGTGGCCCGCCCCGCTGGAACCCTGGCTGCCCCGGCGCGAACGCCTGGCCGGGCGCCTGCCGCCGCCCTCGCCGACGTGCCCGCCGGTGCTGCTGCCCGGCGCCGCGCCGCTGTCCATCGTCGGCCTGCGCGAAGGCGAGCAGGTGCGCCGCCCGGCGGCCAGTGCGGGCCCGCTGCGGGTGCGCCTGTCGAGCCTGGGGGGCAGTGGCCGGCGCTGGTGGTTCCTCGACGGCGCGCCCCTGGGCGAAAGCAGCCCGGACGGCGCCCTGGACGCATGGCCCGGTGACGTGGGGCGCCATCAGCTGAGCCTGCTGGACGAGGCCGGGGCGACCGCTCGTCTGGAGTTCCGGGTGATCGACTAGCCACCGCTCAAGCAACTTGACCCCGCGGTCGAGAAAACAGAGTGGGCGGGCTGCCGGATTGTCCGGCTTCATGTATACAATCCGCCGTCCCGCCCGGCCCCCGTGCATTCGCGCGTGGTCGGGCCCGTAACCGGACAGGCACGTCCGAATGCCTCGCCCCCCAGGAGCCCCACCTGCCCGCCCCGGATCGTGGCGGCTCGCCGGCGCGTGACGGCGGGGCAGGGCGGTCGCGTGCCTTTCAGCCACACAGTCCCAGGAGACAGGCCCATGCGCCTCTGGCAACGCAGTATCCAATGGCAGTTGATCCTCAGCATGGGCGCGGCCCTGCTGGTGAGCATCCTCATCGTGGTCGGCCTCTACTCGGCGGTGGTCTTCCGCCTGAGCGACCGCTACCTGGTGGGCGAGGCGTTGCCCAAGAGCACCCTGGCCATCCGCAACGACCTGGAGCGGGTGCTGGCCGAGCCGCTGACGGCGGCGCGCTCCCTGGCGGACAACAGCCTGGTCCACGACTGGCTCGGCGCCGGCGAGGACCCGGCGCGCCAGGCGGACTTCGTGCGTTACCTGGCCGGCGTGCAGGCGCAGCACAACGCCCTGGTCACCTTCCTGGTCAGCCAGGACAGCGGGCACTACTACACCGGCAAGGGCCTGGACCGCACCCTGACCCGGGGACCGGCGGAGAACGCCTGGTTCTACGGCTTCCTCGATGGCGGCAAGCCGCGCTCGCTGGACATCGACGTGGACAAGAGCACCCGCCAGCCGACGCTGTTCATCAACCAGCGGGTCAGTGCCGGTGGCCGCACCCTGGCGGTGGCGGGCCTGGGCTACGGGCTGGGGGCGATGTCGGCGATGATCCGCGACTTCCGCTTCGGCAAGAGCGGGCGGGTGTACCTGGTCAGCGCCGACGGCAAGGTAAAGATCCACCCGCAGTCGGACTACAACGACAGCCGCACCCTGGCCGACTTGACCAGCGGCGACGCCGCCCGCGCGCTGCTGGGCGGCCAGGGCCAGGCGGTGCGCTTCGAGCGTGACGGCCAGCCCTTCCTGGCGCTGGCCCAGCCGCTGCAGTCGGTGGACTGGGTGCTGGTGAGCGAGGTGCCCGAGGGCGAGATCTACGCCGAGGCGCGCCAGGCGCTGATCACCACCTGCCTGGTGGGCATCGGCGTGGCGCTGCTCTCGCTGTTGCTGGTGGTGCTGCTGGCCCGTGGGCTGGTGCGACCGATCCGCCAGGTGACGGCGGCACTGGTGGAGATCGGCGGTGGCGGTGGCGACCTGACCCGGCGCCTGGACGACAGCCGCGCCGACGAGCTGGGCGACCTGGCGCGGGGCTTCAACCGCTTCCTGGAGAGCCAGCGCGGGCTGATCGCCGACGTGCTCGGCACCAGCCGCAGCCTGCGCGACGCGGTCGGCCAGGTGACCACGGTGGTGGAGAACACCGCCCAGCGCGCCGGCCGCCAGCAGGAGATGACCGACATGGTGGCCACGGCGGTGCACGAGATGGGCCTGACCGTGCAGGAGATCGCCCGCAACGCCGGCAGCGCCGCGCTCAGCTCGCAGAAGGCGCGGGACGAAGCGGTGCAGGCGCGCCAGGTGGTGGGGGATTCCATCCGCCACATCGAGCGCATGTCCGGGGAGATCGGCGAGGCGGCCACGGCGGTCACCGAGCTGGCCGAGCAGGTGGCGTCCATCGACCAGGTGCTGGCGGTGATCCGTGGCATTTCCGAGCAGACCAACCTGCTGGCACTGAACGCCGCCATCGAAGCGGCGCGGGCCGGCGAAATGGGCCGCGGCTTCGCCGTGGTGGCCGACGAGGTGCGCACCCTGGCCAGCCGCACCCAGGCCTCCACCGACGAGATCCAGCAGATGATCCAGCGCCTGAAGAGCGGCGCGGAAACGGCCGTCAGCTCCATGCGCGCCGGGCAATCGGCCACCGGCACCGGCGTCGAGGCCAGCCAGCGCACCGGCCAGTCGCTGTCGGCGATCACCGACCAGGTGGAGGCCATCAGCGACATGAACCATCAGGTGGCGGCCGCCACCGAAGAGCAGTCCTCGGTCACCGAGGAAATCAACCGCAACGTGCAGGGCATCGCCGACCTGGCCGGTGCCACCGCCGGCGAGGTGCGCGGCTGCCGCGAGGAGTGCCAGGCACTCAGCCGACTGGCCGACGACCTGGCCGGGCAGATGGGGCGCTTCCGCCTCTGAGACCGGGCGGCGGGTGGCGGCCTAGGCGGTCTCCACCCGGTCGCGGCCGTGGCTCTTGGCGCGGTACAGGGCATCGTCCACGCGCTTGAAGAAGGCCTCGGCACTGGCGTCGTGCTGCGGGTCGAAGCAGCCGACGCCCAGGCTGGTGGTCATCGGCAGGGTGTGCCCGTCATAGGTCAGGCCCTCGCGGGCCAGGGCGGCGCGGAAGCTCTCGCCCAGTTGCACGGCCTGCTCCCGCGTGGTGCCGGGCATCAGCACGCCGAACTCTTCGCCGCCCAGGCGCAGCAGGGCGTCGCTGTCACGGCGGAACACCTGGCGCATGCGCTCGGCGAACTGCTCCAGGCAGCGGTCGCCGGCAGCGTGGCCGTACTCGTCGTTGATGCGCTTGAAGAAGTCGATGTCCAGCAGCACCAGCGACAGCGGCGAGCCCTCGCGGGCGGCGTGGGCGACCATGGCCGGGAACAGGTTGTTGAACTGGTGGCGGTTGCCCAGCAGGGTCAGTCCGTCGGTGCGGCTGAGGGCGTCCAGGCGCTGGCGCTGCAGCAGCAGCTCCATCTCTAGGTTCAGGGTGCCCTGGTACTCGCGGTGGCTGCGGTTGAGGGCCAGCAGCAGGTAGCTGAGGTAGAAGGCCAGGGTCACCAGCTCGGCGGTGAGTCGCTCGGGGGCCAGCAGCATGGCGGCCAGGCCCGGCAGGTACAGCAGCATCAAGGCGAGGATGGCCCAGGCCCGGCGCATGGCGAAGTTGAAGGCCATGGCGGTGCCGAAGGCGACGGTGCTGAGGGTGCCGATGATGCGGGCGTCCCGGTAGTCGGGCGTGAGGATCATGTAGGCGTGGGCCAGGCCCCAGGCCAGGCAGGTGAGCAGGATCAGCCCCCAGTGGGTGTCCAGCCAGCGCTTGAGCTGCGCCTGCGTGGCGGCCGCGCCCGGGCAGTGACGGAGGCGCGCCACCAGCAGGGCGCCGAACAGCAGGGTGCCGCCCAGGCCCAGCAGCAGGTGCTCGCCGGGTGCGGCGCTGAAGGCCCAGGCAATGGTCCAGGCCAGCAGGTAGTAGAGGCCGCCAAGGCGGGTTCGGGTGCGGGTGTCCTGGATCTCGCGCCAGAGCGGGAAGGTCTCCGGCTGGTGGGGCAGCTCTGTGTCAGTCATGCGTTGTGATCACAAATACGGCTGGTGGGCAGAGCTTACCCGGTTCCGCATTGACATCAACTGGCCACTGTCCTGGCCGACCTTTGTCTGACGGCCGGTCAGCCGCGGCGGATCATCCACACGCCGGCGATGATCAGGCCCAGGCCGGCCAGCTTGCCGACGCTGATGGGCGCCTCGCGGTAACCGGCCCAGCCGAAGTGGTCGAGCGCCAGGGCCATGCTCAGTTGCCCGGCGAGCACCAGCACCATGAACAGCAGCGCGCCGATGCGTGGCCCGGCGAAAGCGGCGGTGGCGATGAACACGGCCCCCAGCAGGCCGCCGCTCCAGTGCCACCAGGTGAGGCCCTTGAGCGCGGTGAAACTGGGCAGTTCGCGTTGCGCGGCGGCGACGATGAACAGCGCCACCGTGCCCACCAGGAAGGAGATCAGCGCCGCGCTCATGACGCTGGAGACCTGCCTGGCCAACTGGCCATTGATGCCCGCCTGGAGCGGGAGGAAGGAACCGGCGACGAAGGGCAGGGCAAGCAGCCACCAGGCATTGGGCATGGGGGAATCTCCTGAAACGAAGGGGGCGGCGATTATGCCGCCGCCCCCCGGTCGCTGTCTCAGATCAGGGCCACTGCATCTCGCCCTTGAGCACCTTGGCGCTCAGTTCCAGGTCTTCCACGCCGTGCAGGTCGGGGTAGCGCTTCTTCATCGCGGCCACCAGGGCCTTGGCGTCCTTGGCGCGGGGCAGTTCCTGCTCCAGGGCCTTGAGGTAGTCACGGGTGAACTGCAGGTCGCCCAGGCCCTTGGCCGGTTCGCCCAGGTAGTGGCCGGGGACCACGCGTTGCGGTTGCAGCGCTTCCAGGGCGTCCAGCGCGCCGACCCAGTTGCGGCGGGACTCGACGGTCTGCGAGTCGGCGGTCCACACGTGCATGTTGCCGCTGACCAGCACGCCACCCAGCACGGTGCGCAGGGACGGCACCCAGAGGCTGGTGTGGCTCGGGTCCGGACCGTCCAGGCCGATCACGCGGATGCGCTCGCCTTCCAGGGTCAGGCTGTCGCCCTGCAGCGGTTGCGGCACCACCAGGTTGCGCGGCGCGCCGTCCTTGAGGATCGGGCCCCAGTGGGCCAGCTTCAGGTCCTTGGTGGCCTGGATATGGGCGATGGTCTGCGGGGTGGCCAGCACCTTGGCATCCGGGAAGGCGCGCAGCAGGGTGTCCAGGCCGAAGTAGAAGTCCGGGTCGCCGTGGCTGATGAAGATGGTGGTCAGGCGGCGGCCGCTGTCCTTGATGCGCTTGACCAGGTCATCGGCCTGGTGGCTGGAGAACTGCGCGTCCACCAGCAGGGCGTCCTTCTCGCCCAGCAGCAGGGAGGAGCTGACCGGGAACACGGCCTGCTCGCCGGGGTTGTAGACCTGTAGTTCCAGGGGTTGCTGGGCCAGGGCGCTGCCGGCGGCGGCGCTGAGCAGGGCGCCGGCCAGCAGGCGGCGGATGAGAGCGAACGGGGCCATGGTGGGCTACCTCGGTGAGTGGGTGACGGCGTGCAGGATAGTTGCGTGATAGGCGGCAAAAAACGCCATAATCCGCGCTTCTTTGTTGCACATAGCGAGCATAGACATGGATCGGATCACTGCCATGCGGGTCTTCGTCGAAGTGGTGGAGCGGGGCAGCCAGACCGCCGCTGCCGATGCCCTGGACATGTCGCGGGCGATGATCTCGCGCTACCTCGCCGCGCTGGAGGAGTGGGCCGGCGCACGCCTGCTGCACCGCAGCACCCGGCGCCTGAGCCTGACCGGCACCGGCGAGCAGATGCTGCCGCAGTGCCGGGAGGTCTGCGCCCTGGCCGAATCCATGCAGAGCCTCGGGCGTGACCACCGCGAGGCGCCCAGCGGCCGCCTGCGGGTCACCTGCAGCCAGTCCTTCGCCCAGGCCTGGCTGGTGCACGAGATCGGCCGCTTCCAGCAGCAGTATCCGGCCGTGGGCATCGACCTGCTGGTGAACAGCCAGGCGGTCAACCTGATCGAGGAACGCATCGACCTGGCCCTGCGCATCACCAACCAGCTCGACCCCAACCTCATCGCCCGGCGCCTCGGCACCTGCCGCTCGGTGGTCTGCGCCACCCCGGCCTACGTCGCCCGCCACGGCCTGCCGCGCACCCCCGAGGACCTGGTGCGCCATGACTGCCTGACCTACTCCTACTTCGGCCGCAGCCTGTGGACCTTCTTCCGCGACGGCGAGCCCAGCGCCGTGCCGGTCAGCGGCCGGCTCAGCGCCAACGAATCCATGGTGCTGCTGGAGGCCACCCTGGCGGGGCAGGGCATCAGCCTGCAACCGCGCTACTCGGTGGCCGCCCTGGTGCGCAGCGGCGACCTGGTGCAGCTGCTGCCCGACCACGAACCCCAGGTGCTCGGCATCTACGCCCTCTACGGCAGTCGCCGACAGATGCCCCACGCCCTGCGCCTGCTCCTCGACCACCTCGCCGAACGCCTGCAGGACGACACCGACTGGGATGCGTGAAGCACCCGGCGGCCTATGAGCGCGGCATCGGTGGATCGATGAAGCGCGATCCACCCTACCGATCCCACATGCCACGCACCCCGATGGACTTCGCACAGCTCAGCCCATCCTACGGACGGGGCGGAACCGTAGGATGCGGTGAGCTCGGCGAACCGCATCGATGTTGAAAGGCTCCCACAGGGTGCAGCCAAACAGCTTGAGGCATCGGTCGTAGGGTGGGCCGGGCGGCGTTCCGCTTCAGCCCACCGGCGTCTATCCGCGCCGCCAGGAGTCTCGACGCCCCTCACAACCGCGCGGCCAGCTCAGCGCCTTCGCGGATGGCGCGCTTGGCATCGAGTTCGCCGGCGCTGCGGGCGCCGCCGATGAGGTGCAGGCGCAGGTGGTCGGAGCCCTGTACCGGGTGCAGGTCGCGCACGGGTTCCTGGCCGGCGCAGATCACCACGTTATCCACAGGCAGCACCTGCTCGCGCCCGTCGTGGCGGATGTGCAGGCCGTCGTTGTCCACGCGCAGGTATTCCACCCCGCCCAGCATCCGCGCGCCCAGGCGTTGCAGGTGGGTGCGGTGGACCCAGCCGCTGGTCTTGCCCAGCCCCCGGCCGAGGGGTGCCGGCTTGCGTTGCAGCAGCCACAGCTCCCGCTGCGGTTGCAGGGCGAGCGGCGGAACCAGCCCGCCGGGCGTGGTGCCTTGCAGGTCGATGCCCCACTCGGCACGCCAGCGCGCCGGGTCCGGTGTGTGCGGCTGCAGCAGGAAGGCCGCCAGGTCGAAGCCGATGCCGCCGGCCCCCACCAGCGCCACCCGTTCGCCCACGGGCGCACCCAGCAGCACCTCGGCGTAGCTGAGCACCTTGGGGTGCCCGCCGCCCGGCAGCGCCAGCGCGCGGGGGCGCACGCCGGTGGCCACCACCACCTCGTCGTAATGGCCGCTCAGCTCGCCGGGGCCGATGCGGCGGTTGAGCACCAGCTCCACCCCCAGCTCCGCCAGGCGGGTGCGGAAGTAGCGCAGCGTCTCGTCGAACTCCGCCTTGCCGGGGATGCGCCGGGCCAGGTTGAACTGCCCGCCGATCTCGGCCGCCGCCTCGAACAGCGTCACCCGGTGCCCGCGCTCGGCGGCCACGCAGGCGGCGGAAAGCCCCGCCGGTCCGGCACCGACCACGGCGATGCGCTTGGGCTGGCGGGTGCGGCGGTAGCGCAGCTCGGTCTCGAAGCCGGCCCGTGGGTTGACCAGGCAACTGGCGCGGCGGTTGGCGAAGGCGTGGTCCAGGCAGGCCTGGTTGCAGGCGATGCAGGTGTTGATCGCCTCGGGCCGGCCCGCCGCCGCCTTGGCGACGAACTGCGGGTCGGCCAGCAGCGGCCGGGCCATGGACACCAGGTCCGCCTGGCCGTCGGCGATCAGCGCCTCGGCCAGCTCCGGGGTGTTGATGCGGTTACTGGCCACCACCGGCACCCGCAGCACGCGCCGCAGCCGTGCGCTGACCTCGGCAAAGGCGCCGCGCGGTACCGAGGTGACGATGGTGGGCACCCGCGATTCGTGCCAGCCGATGCCGGTGTTGAGCAGGTCGATGCCGGCCTCCTGTAGCGCCAGGGCGATCTGCTGCACCTCTTCGGCGGTGTTGCCCCCCTCCACCAGGTCCAGCAGCGACAGGCGGAAGCCGATGGCGAAGCCGTCCCCGGCCATGCGGCGGATGCGCCGGACGATCTCCACCGCCAGGCGCATGCGGTTCTCCAGCGAGCCGCCCCAGCGGTCGCGGCGCTGGTTGGTGCGCGGGCAGAGGAACTGGTTCAGCAGGTAGCCCTCGCTGCCCATGATCTCCACCCCGTCGTAGGCCGCCGCCTTGGCCAGCCGCGCGCAGCGCACGAAGGCCCGCAGGGTGCGCTCGATACCCCGCTCGCTCAGCTCGCGCGGGGCGAACCAGCTGATGGGCGACTTCATCGGCGAGGCCGACACCACCAGCGGGTGATAGCCGTAGCGCCCGGCATGCAGGATCTGCAGCAGGATGCGCCCGCCCTCGGTGTGCACCGCCTGGGTCAGGCGGCGGTGGGCCGGCACTTCCAGGCCGCGGGTCAGGCTGCTGCCGAAGGGCAGCAGCCAGCCTTCCCGGTTGGGCGCGAAGCCGCCGGTGATGATCAGCCCGACGCCGCCCCGCGCCCGCTCCCGGTAGTAGGCCGCCAGCTTGTCGAAGTCCCGCAGGCGGTCTTCCAGGCCGGTGTGCATGGAGCCCATCACCACGCGGTTGCGCAGGTGCAGCGGGCCGACGTGCAGGGGCGAGAGCAGGTGGGGATAGGCTGTGTTCATGGCGGACCGGGGCGGGGAGAAGGGCCTTCACCATAGGAAGTTGCGCCCGGCGGGATAACGGCCCGGTTGACGTGCCGCTCGGGCATTTCGGTCAAACCATTGCTCTGGATCCATGCGCGGTGCGGTTCGCTTGACTAAGCTTCCGGGGCTGAAGAGTCGCCGAAGAGCGACTCCCTTGCCTGATGCAGGAGAATCCACGATGGACATGAACCGTCGACAGTTCTTCAAGGTCTGCGGTGTAGGCCTTGGAGGATCGAGCCTGGCGGCGCTGGGGATGGCACCCCCGGTCGCCTTCGCCGACCAGGTGCGCCATTTCAAGCTGGCGCGAACCGTCGAAACCCGTAACACCTGCCCCTACTGCTCGGTCGGCTGCGGCCTGATCATGTACAGCCAGGGCGATGCGTCGAAGAACGTGGCGCAGAACATCATCCACATCGAGGGCGACGCGGACCACCCGGTCAACCGCGGCACCCTCTGCCCGAAAGGCGCCGGCCTGCTGGACTTCGTCCACAGCCCCAACCGCCTGAAGTACCCCGAGGTCCGCGAAGCCGGTTCCAGCGAGTGGAAGCGCATCGAATGGGACGAGGCGCTCGACCGCATCGCCCAGCTGATGAAAGCGGACCGCGACGCCCACTTCGTGGCCAGGAACGACGCCGGACAGACGGTCAACCGCTGGCTCACCACCGGTTTCCTCGCCGCGTCGGCATCAAGCAACGAAGCCGGCTACATCACCCACAAGGTGGTGCGTTCACTGGGCATGCTGGGGTTCGATAACCAAGCACGTGTCTGACATGGCCCGACGGTGGCAGGTCTTGCCCCGACGTTTGGCCGTGGCGCCATGACCAACCACTGGACCGACATCAAGAATGCCGATCTGGTGCTGATCATGGGCGGCAACGCTGCCGAAGCCCACCCCTGTGGCTTCAAATGGGTGACCGAAGCGAAGGCCCACAACAAGGCCCGGCTGATCGTGGTCGACCCGCGTTTCACGCGCTCGGCTTCCGTGGCCGACTACTACGCACCCATCCGTACCGGGACCGACATCGCGTTCCTGGGTGGGCTGATCAACTACCTGATCACCACCAACCAGATCCAGCACGAGTACGTCCGGCACTACACCGATGCGTCGTTCATCGTGAGCGAAGGCTTCAGCTTCGAAGACGGCCTGTTCAACGGCTACGACGAGGCCAAGCGCGCCTACCCGGACAAATCCGCCTGGAGCTACGCCAAGGGCGAGGACGGCTACGCCCGCGTCGACCCGACGCTGGAAGACCCGCGCTGCGTGTTCCAGCTGATGAAGAAGCACTACAGCCGCTACACGCCCGAGGTGGTCAGCCGCACCTGCGGCACCCCGCCCGAGCAGTTGCAGAAGGTCTGGAGCCAGATCGCCGAGACCTCCGCGCCCGGCAAGGTCATGACCATCCTGTACGCCCTCGGCTGGACGCAGCACTCGGTGGGTTCGCAGATCATCCGCACCGGCGCCATGGTGCAGCTGCTGCTGGGCAACATCGGCATGCCCGGTGGCGGGATGAACGCCCTGCGCGGCCACTCCAACATCCAGGGCCTGACCGACCTGGGGCTGCTTTCCAACTCCCTGCCGGGCTACCTGACCCTGGCCGGCGACGCGGAGCAGGACTATGCCGCCTACATCGCCAAGCGCGCCGCCAAGCCCGCGAGGCCGGGGCAGCTGTCCTACTGGCAGAACTACGGCAAGTTCCACGTCAGCCTGATGAAGGCCTGGTTCGGCAAGTCCGCCACCGCCGAGAACAACTGGTGCTACGACTGGCTGCCCAAGCTCGACGTGCCGGCCTACGACGTGCTGCGCTACTTCGACCTGATGCACCAGGGCAAGGTCAACGGCTACTTCTGCCAGGGCTTCAACCCCATCGCCTCGTTCCCCAACAAGGGCAAGGTGGTGGAGAGCCTGGCCAAGCTGAAGTACCTGGTGGTGATGGACCCGCTGGCCACCGAGACGTCCGAGTTCTGGCGCAACGCCGGCGAGTACAACGACGTCGACACCGCCAGCATCCAGACCACCGTGTTCCGCCTGCCCACCACCTGCTTCGCCGAAGAGGACGGCTCCCTGGTCAACAGCGGGCGCTGGCTGCAGTGGCACTGGAAAGGCGCCGAGCCGCCGGGCCAATGCCGCACCGACATCGCCATCATGGGCGCGCTGTTCCACCGCCTGCGCGCGGCCTACACCCGCGACGGCGGCGCCTTCCCCGACCCCATCCTGGGGCTGGACTGGAACTACCTGCGCCCCGACGAGCCGGCCCCGGACGAGATCGCCCGCGAGTTCAACGGCAAGGCCCTGGCCGACCTCAACGACCCGGCCACGGGCGCACCGCTGCTCAAGGCCGGCGAGCAACTGCCCGGCTTCGCCCTGCTGCGTGACGACGGCAGCACCGCCAGCGGCTGCTGGATCTTCGCCGGCTGCTGGACCGCCGCCGGCAACCAGATGGCCCGCCGCGACAACGCCGACCCCTACGCCATGGGCCAGACCCTCGGCTGGGCCTGGGCCTGGCCGGCCAACCGGCGCATCCTCTACAACCGCGCCTCGGCCGATCCCAACGGGCAACCCTGGGACCCGAAGAAGAAGCGCCTGGTGTGGTGGAACGGCAAGGCCTGGGGCGGCACCGACGTGCCCGACTACAAGCCCGACGTGCCGCCGGAGCAGGGCATGAACCCGTTCATCATGAACCCCGAGGGCGTCGCGCGATTCTTCGCCCTCGACAAGATGAACGAAGGGCCCTTCCCCGAGCACTACGAGCCGTTCGAGACGCCCATCGGCCGCAACCCGCTGCACCCGGAGAACCGCAAGGTCACCAGCAACCCCGCCGCCCGCCTGTTCCCGGGGGACCGCGAGATGCTCGGCACCGCCGACGAGTTCCCCTATGCGGCGACCACCTACCGCCTCACCGAGCACTTCCACTTCTGGACCAAGCACTGCCGGCTGAACGCCATCGCCCAGCCCGAGCAGTTCGTCGAGATCGGCGAAGCGCTGGCGCGGGAGCTGGGCATCGTTGCCGGCGAGCGGGTCAAGGTGTCGTCCCAGCGGGGCTACATCAAGGCGGTGGCCGTGGTCACCAAGCGCATCCGCCCGCTCGAGGTGGACGGCAAGACCGTCCACCAGATCGGCATCCCGCTGCACTGGGGCTTCTCCGGCGTGGCGCGCAACGGCTACCTGACCAACACGCTGACGCCCTTCGTCGGGGATGGAAACACCCAGACGCCGGAGTTCAAGTCGTTCCTGGTCAAGCTGGAAAAGGCATAGGAGCAGCGCCATGGCCTCACAAGACATCATTGCCCGCTCCGCCACCACCACGCCCAGCCCGTCCGTACGGCAGCTGGGTGAGGTGGCCAAGCTGATCGACGTGTCCAAGTGCATCGGCTGCAAGGCCTGCCAGGTCGCCTGTTCCGAATGGAACGACCTGCGCGACGAGGTCGGCCACAACCACGGGGTGTACGACAACCCCATGGACCTGACGGCCGACTCGTGGACGGTCATGCGCTTCACCGAGCACGAGCCCGAGGAGAACAAGCTGGAGTGGCTGATCCGCAAGGACGGCTGCATGCACTGCGCCGAACCCGGCTGCCTCGCGGCCTGCCCGAGCCCCGGCGCGATCATCCAGTACGCCAACGGCATCGTCGACTTCAACCAGGACAAGTGCATCGGCTGCGGCTACTGCGTCACCGGCTGCCCCTTCAACATCCCGCGCATCTCGCAGAAGGACCACAAGGCGTACAAGTGCACCCTGTGTTCCGACCGCGTGTCCGTCGGGCTGGAACCGGCCTGCGTGAAGACCTGCCCCACCGGGGCCATCGTCTTCGGCACCAAGGAGGCCATGAAGGAGCACGCCGTCGAGCGCATCGTCGACCTCAAGTCGCGCGGCTACGACAACGCCGGGCTGTACGACCCGCAGGGCGTCGGCGGCACCCACGTCATGTACGTGCTGCACCACGCCGACAAGCCCGCGCTCTACGCCGGCCTGCCCGAGGCGCCTGCCATCAGCCCGCTGGTCGGGTTGTGGAAGGGCATCACCAAGCCCCTCGGCCTGCTGGCCATGGGCGCGGTGGCGCTGTTCGGCTTCTTCCACTACGTGCGGGTCGGCCCCAACCGCGTGGAAGAGGACGAAACGCCCCCCAGCGAGCCGGCGGTGCACAAGGTCGACCCCTCGGTCCACGAGTTCGACCCCAGGGCGCCGCGTTGACAGACAACCCCCTCGCCCAGCGGGCGAGGGCCGGTCAGGGGCGCAGGGACGCGCCCCCGGGTTACGGAGTACGACATGAACAAAGACATCCAGCGCTACACCGCCTCCGAGCGCAGCAACCACTGGGCGGTGGCCATCCTGTTCTTCCTCGCCGGGCTGTCCGGCCTGGCCCTGTTCCACCCCTCGCTGTTCTGGCTCACCCACCTGTTCGGCGGCGGCCCCTGGACGCGCATCCTGCACCCCTTCATGGGCGTGGCGATGTTCCTGTTCTTCAGCGTCCTGGCCCTGCGCTTCGCCCACCACAACCGCTGGGAGAAGGGCGACGGCCAATGGCTGCGGCAGGTGAAGGACGTCATCAACAACCGTGAGGACCGCCTCCCCGAAGTCGGCCGCTACAACGCCGGGCAGAAGATCCTCTTCTGGGTCCTGCTGGCCTCCATGATCACCCTGCTGCTCACCGGCATCGTCATCTGGCGCCAGTACTTCAGCCACTTCTTCGGCATCGACCTGATCCGCCTCGCCGCCCTGCTGCACGCCTTCGCTGCCTGGGTGCTGATCCTCAGCATCCTCGTGCACATCTACGCCGGCATCTGGGTCAAAGGCTCCATCGGCGCCATGCTCCACGGCTGGGTCAGCCGGGGCTGGGCGCGCAAGCACCATGGCGCCTGGTTCAAATCCATCGAGAAGGGCGACGGCAAGCACTGACCTCGCCCCATCCAGCACCTTCACAAGGAGTCCTGCGTGTCAGGCCAATTGCTCGAACCGGAACAGATCGCCGCAGCGGCGAACATCCCGCCCTTCCTCCACCTGCCGCAGCGCGACCTCTTCGCCACCCGCGCCGAACGCCTGCGCCAGCTCGCCGACGGCCACCCGCTGGCCGCCTACCTGCTGCTGATCGCCGACCTCTGCGAGGCCCAGCAGCGCGTGCTCGACAACCCGCCCGCGCTGCCCGGCCCCGCACCGGAAGCCGTCGCCCGCAGCCGCGAGCACCGCATGCCGCCGCTGCCCTTCGAAACCCTGGTGCGCGCCGACGGCTGGCTGGCTGCCGTGGATGCCCTGCTGGACCAACTGCCGGCCCCCGGCAACCCCGCCGTCGCCGCCGCCCTTCAGCAGCTGCGCCAGGCCGACGCCGGCCAGCGCAAGGCCTGGGGCATCAGCCTGCTCAGCGGCCAGTTCGACCTGCTGCCGCCCGCCGTCGTCCCCTTCCTCGGGGGCGCCCTGCAGGTCGCCTTCAGCCACTGGCTGCTGGCACTGCCCGCCGGCAGCGTGCAGGACGCCGAAGCCAAGGTGGTCTGCCCCGCCTGCGGTTCCCCGCCCGTGGCTGGCATGGTCCGCCACCTCGGCCAGCACAACGGCCTGCGTTACCTCAGCTGCTCCCTGTGCAGCTGCGAATGGCACTACGTGCGGGTCAAGTGCAGCCACTGCCAGGAGAGCAAGCGCCTGGCCTACCTCAGCGTCGAACGCGACGACCGCCCGGCCGACAAGGCGCCCCTGCGCGCCGAGACCTGCCCCAGCTGCCAGGGCTACCTCAAGCACTGCTACCTGGAGCACGACAGCCACGCCGACGCCCAGGCCGACGACCTCGCCAGCCTCGACCTCGACCTGCGCCTGGCGGAGGAGGGGTATCTGCGACGTGCGCCGAACCTGCTGCTCGCGCCTGGGAGCGAATGAGCACCTAGACTCAGCAACCAACCCCAATGGACTCGGCCGGCCACGGGAGAGTGCGCGATGACGATGGCGGGACGCGCTCGCAACAGGCATTGCCCCAGCGCAATCCCTTGCCAACCGCGCTACCGAACCCGCACGCGCTAACCCGGACGCCGCTCAAGGAATCCCCCATGTCAGCCCCCCGCCTACCCTCCGTCGACCGCCTGCTGCGCAGCCCCGCCTGCACGCCGCTGCAGCAGCGCTACGGCCGCGAGCCCCTGTTGAAAACCCTGCGCGACCTGCTCGACGAACTGCGCGAGCCCGCCCGCCAGGGCCAGCTCGCCGCCATCGAACTCAGCGAAGCCGTGCTCGCCGGCCGTGCCGGCGAACGCCTCGCCGCCTGGCACGCCAGCCGC
Source organism: Metapseudomonas otitidis (assembly GCF_011397855.1). Lineage (NCBI taxonomy): Bacteria > Pseudomonadati > Pseudomonadota > Gammaproteobacteria > Pseudomonadales > Pseudomonadaceae > Metapseudomonas > Metapseudomonas otitidis. Next base: position 841,588 of record NZ_AP022642.1, read on the forward strand.
GTGCGCCGGGTGTTCAACCTCACCGGCACCGTGCTGCACACCAACCTCGGCCGCGCCCTGCTGCCCGAGGAGGCCATCGAAGCCATCACCCTGGCCGCGCGCTACCCGCTCAACCTCGAATTCGACCTCGCCAGCGGCAAGCGTGGCGACCGCGACGACCTCATCACCGGGCTCATCCGCGAGCTGACCGGCGCCGAGGCCGTCACCGTGGTCAACAACAACGCCGCCGCCGTGCTGCTCGCCCTCAACAGCCTCGGCGCGCGCAAGGAAGGGGTCATCAGCCGGGGCGAGCTGATCGAGATCGGCGGCGCCTTCCGCATCCCCGACATCATGGCCCGCGCCGGGGTGAAGCTCGTCGAAGTGGGCACCACCAACCGCACCCACGCCAAGGACTACGAGGCCGTCATCAGCCCCCGCACCGGCCTGCTCATGCGCGTGCACACCAGCAACTACAGCGTCCAGGGCTTCACCGCCAGCGTCGCCACCCCCGACCTCGCGCGCATCGCCCACGCCCACGGCCTGCCCCTGCTGGAAGACCTCGGCAGCGGCACCCTGGTGGACCTCACCCGCTGGGGCCTGCCCAAGGAGCCCACCGTGCAGGAAGCCCTGCGCGACGGCGCCGACATCGTCACCTTCAGCGGCGACAAGCTACTCGGCGGCCCCCAGGCCGGGCTCATCCTCGGCAGCAAGGAACTCATCGGCCGCATCAAGAAGAACCCCCTCAAGCGCGCCCTGCGGGTGGACAAGCTCACCCTCGCCGCGCTGGAAGCCGTGCTCGCCCTCTACCGCGACCCCGAGCGCCTCGCCGAACGCCTCACCACCCTGCGCCTGCTCAGCCGGCCGCAGCCCGACATCCTCGCCCAGGCCCAGCGCCTCGCCGCGCCCCTGGCCACCCAGCTCGGCGCCACCTGGCAGGTCAGCGTCGAGCCCGCCCTGGGCATGATCGGCAGCGGCGCCCAGCCCGTCGCCCGCCTGCCCAGCGCCGCCCTCTGCCTGCGCCCGCAGCAGCCCAAGCGCCTGCGCGGCCGCGCCCTGCGGCAACTGGAGGAAAGCCTGCGCACCCTGCCCATCCCCGTTATCGGCCGCCTCGACGACGACGCCCTCTGGCTCGACCTGCGCCAGCTCGACGACGAGCCCGCCTTCCTCGCCCAACTGCCCCACCTCGACGGAGCCCTGCCGTGATCGTCGGAACCGCCGGCCACATCGACCACGGCAAGACCGCCCTGCTCACCGCCCTCACCGGCCAGCAGGGCGACCGCCGGCCCGCCGAGCGCGAGCGCGGCATCACCATCGACCTCGGCTACCTCCACGCCGACCTCGGCGACGGCCAGAGCACCGCCTTCATCGACGTGCCCGGCCACGAACGCTTCGTCCACAACATGCTTGCCGGCGCCTGCGGCATCGACCTGTTGCTGCTGGTCGTGGCCGCCGATGACGGCGTCATGCCGCAAACCCGCGAGCACCTCGCCATCGTCGAATTGCTCGGCATCCGCCGCGCCCTGGTGGCCCTCACCAAGATCGACCGCGTCGAGCCCGCGCGCATCGCCCAGGTCCGCGCCGAAATCACCGCCCTGCTGGCCCCCGGCCCCTTTGCCGGCGCCCCGGTGTTCCCGGTGGACAGCCTCGGCGGCCAGGGCATCGACGCCCTGCGCCAGGCCCTGCTGGGCGAGTCCCTGCTGGCCGCCACCCGCCGCGACGACGGCTTCTTCCGGCTGCCCATCGACCGCGCCTTCAGCGTCTCCGGCGCCGGCGTGGTCGTCACCGGCACTGCCTTCGCCGGGCAGGTGCGCATCGGCGACGAGCTGGTGCTCAGCCCCTCCGGGCGCCTGCTGCGGGTGCGTGGCCTGCACAGCCGCAACCAGCAGGTGGAGAGCGCCCGCGCCGGCCAGCGGGTCGCCATCAACCTTGCCGGCGAGCGCCTCGCCGTCGACGACCTGCACCGGGGCGACTGGCTGCTGGCGCCGGCCCTCGCCGCGCCCACCACCCGCATCGACATCGACCTGCACCTGCTGCCCGGCGAGCCCCATCCGCTCGCCCACTGGACGCCCGTGCACGTCCACCTCGGCGCCCAGGACGTCACCGGCCGCGTCGCCCTGCTGCAAGGCAACAGCCTCGCCCCCGGCCAGCAGGCCTTCGCCCAGGTGCTGCTCAACGCCCCCGCCCACGCCGTGCACGGCGACCTGCTGGTGCTGCGCGACCAGTCCGCCCAGCGCACCCTCGGCGGCGGCCGCGTCCTCGACCCCTTCGCTCCGGCGCGCAACCGCCGCAGCACCGAACGCCTCGCCCAGCTCCAGGCCCTGCGCAGCGCAAGCCTGGAACAGGTACTGCCGGCCCTGCTCGACGCCGCCGACAACGGCCTCTACCCGCAACTGCTGGAACGCCAATTCAACCGCCCCCGCAGCGGCTGGCAGCTGCCGCCCGACACCTTGCAGATCGACACCCGCCTCGGCCCCCGGCTGTTCACCCGCGCCCGCTGGCAGGCCCTGGAAAACCGCCTGCTGGACGGGCTCGCGCGCTTCCACACCGAGCAGCCCGACGAACTCGGCCCCGACCGCGACCGCCTGCGCCGCTATGCCCTGTCGGAACTGGAGCGCCCGGTCTTCATCGCCCTGCTGGAACAGCTCATGGTGCGCGAGGCCGTCCAGGCCAGCGGCCCCTGGCTGCACCTGCCCGGCCACCGCGTACAGCTCAACGACGCCGACGAAGCCCTGCGCCAGCGCATCTGGCCGCTGCTGGAGGCCGGCCGCTACGACCCGCCATGGGTCCGCGACCTGGCCCGCGAACTGAACGTGGACGAAAGCGCCATGCGCCTGCTGCAACGCAAGCTCGCCCGCCTCGGGCACCTGCACCAGGTGGTGAAAGACCTCTTCTACCCCGACGCCACCCTGCGCGAACTCGCCCAGCACGCCCGCCAGCTGCAGACCGCCCACGGCACCATCAAGGCCGCCCACTGGCGCGACCGTATCGGCCTCGGCCGCAAGCGCAGCATCCAGCTGCTGGAGCACTTCGACCGCATCGGCTACACCCGCCGCATCGGCGACGAACGCAAGATCCGCGAAGACTCCGCCCTGGCCCTGCTTACCCCCTAGCCCCCGGCACACCGCGAGCGCCCTGGCCGGCAAGGCCTGTAGGACGCCCCGCGCCGGGCACACTGGCGGCCTGATCGGCGACGACGTCGCCCCGCCCGGTGAAGGAGCCAAAAGATGAAACCCTGGATCGTCGGGGCCGTGGATGCGGCCCTGTTCCTGTTCGGCTGGAGCGCCATCGCCCTGGCAGCCGCCCCAGACGCACAGGCCGCGCTGCTGTTCTCCGCCTGCTGGCTGCTGCCCGTTTCCATCGCCGTGTGGGCACTGGGCACCCGCCAGGCTCGCGCCATCCTGGCTGGCCGGGGCGGGCTACGCCGTGCGGCGTGGGAGGGGTTCTGCTGGGGCGCCGGGCTTGGGCTGGCCGTCGTACTGCTCAGCAACGCCCCGGATGCCCTGGCGGCAGGTGGCGCGCTGGAGGGGCAGCCGTTGTTCAGTGGGCATACGGCGCGGTTTCTGCTGGATGGCTGGCCGTTCTATCTGGTGACGGGGGTTCTGGGTGGTGGTCATGCGGTGGGCTTTCAAGTGCTCAACACATGGCTGCTGCGGCGGTAGGTGCCCTTGGAGAAATGGTCAGGTCTCACCCCGGCAGCAGCGTGGAGGTGCACCGCCGCCCAGGTATGAAGCCACCTGGGTGCGGCGTGTGATGGATCAAGGCGCTTGCAAGCGCTTGGCTGCAGCGCCATAGACCTTGCTTCGCTCCCGCTTGCCCACAGCGATCACGGTGACTACCACGCGACTGTCGATCACCTCATATACCAGCCGGTAGCCGATGGCGCGCAGCTTGATCTTGTAGCAGTTGGGCATATCCCGGAGCTTGTCGGCCTCGACTCGGGGACTGTCGAGCCGCTCCTTGAGCTTCCTGGCGAACTGCAACTGAATGGTCTTACCCAGCTTTCCCCACTCCTTGAGCGCTTGAGTGTTGAACTCCAGGGCGTACTTAGTCGGCTCCGCCGGCTTGTGCGATGAGGTCATCGATATCCACTCGTACAGTAGGTTCACCAGCCCGAGCGCGTACGGCTTCAGCCAGCTGCAGATCGTCAATCAGTTCCAGCATGGCTTCGTAGCGTGCCGGGGGTACGGCATAGAACGCCGGTTCATTTCGATTGAGGATCACGACCGTTTCGCCGCCACCTTCACGGATGGTGCCCATAGGGTCTTTTTTCAGTTCTGTCACCGACGCCGCAACGTCAGCCAGAACCACGTAGGTCATCGCCATATCTGCCTGTTCTCCGCTATCTGGGTTTCTAAATGTGCCTGAGCTCATTTCTAAGGGCCGAACCATCAAGCGCCGATGTCTGGGTTCTGTGCTGTGGGCCGAGCTGTCTTGGTTAAGGTCTTTTCTTCAATAAGGTCATGTGTGCGAACAGAAGACCGGCGCACCTTAGCACCTATAAAAGTGCTTTTGAAGGTGCTTTTTTGAGTGTCTGGATGAGCGGTTTCGAGCAAGGTGGGATGTGCTTCGAAAGGGCAGGTGATCTGGCGTCCATCTCCACGGGCGATGACGGATTGTCACGTTTGGCTGGCTTTCAACTGCTGGGGGCGGTGCTCTTGTTTCTGGTTGCGCTCACCTCGTCAGAGGGAAAGGGCGTGTCTTCACCTGTTGGGAAAGGTCATGGAGCGTATACGCAGAGGATTAGGCAAACTGCCCCAGCAATTAGAAACCTTCCCTTTGGCAGTACTCAGGCGTGACGTAAAAACCCTCTATGTCGCCCTGATCGATACACACGAAAAGAACCATGGACGGGGTATTCGAATACTCGAAGAGGGTGGCGTCAAAGTCGAAGTTGGCCTGCAAGAGAACGTTGTCGGGGCGTTCCTGAAGCCCTATCTGCTTGGCTGACTCTGCTGGGTTGCGGCTGGCCAGGTATCGGCGGAAATAGATCCTTGTCTAGTTCCGGCAAATGGGGGGAATTCATTTCCTTTTTAGCGAGCCCCGATTTCAGTTGAAAGCGGCTACTGATCTAGCGTGGAGAGCTACGACTGGTAAACTCTACGGCTTTTGATCGGACACTCAGGGAGGACTTGATGACTTTTCGTCTGCTGGGAGTAGCTGCGGCGCTATTGCTGACATCCGCATGCTCTAACTATCAATACAAAACCTATGCTGGGAACGTAGACGATCCCACCGTCCAAATTCTGGACCTATCCGGTGGTGCGACAAATGCTCCTGTCATCTACTTCGATACGGTGCAGTATCGAGCTCTGGGAGTCCCTTACCATCGCCTGCTTCTCGCGGTCCGAGTTGATGGTGAGCCCCTCCCTAATGCCGGAAAGCACTCGATTCTGAATTACTCAGGTTACCAAGCCATTCGGCTGGCTCCAGGGCAGCACTCCTTGGAGTGGTGCTGGGTCTCTATGAATAAATTGGGTACGGGCGGAGGCCAGTGTGGCTTCAATGCCCCCAACCTCAGCCTGGAAGCTGGCAAACGCTATATCGCTACGTGGTCATCCACTACCGATATCAAGGGGGTCAGCGGGCGCGAGCACATGGAAATCAACGTCACCTCTTTCGTACTCGACCGGGATACCAAAAAGCAGATATTTCCCTAATCAGCGAGAAACCCGAACCGGGAGCAGGCTGTAGGGGTAGCCGCTGCTCAGACGCCACGCCGCCCGGTTCCTGCTGGTATTTGTCACGGTTGCGGACGCTTCTGCGACGTTCATGTGTTGGGCTTCCAGGCCCTCAATGCATGGCAGCAGCGGTACCCATCGGCGCCTGACGTTTCGCACCTAATTTCGCATCGCACTTTGCAAACAATGGTGGCAACATCCAGACCCTGCCGAAGCGGCAACCAATGTCTGGGGGCCGCACGCTCTGTCTTGTTGCTTTGCGACCTGTCGGGCGAACAAGGAAGGCAATCACGCCCGGTGGCGTGGCCGGGCTTCAAACCCGGTGGGGGACGGCATCCGTTCCTGGGTGGGTTCGACTCCCACTGCCTTCCGCCAACCTGCTTTCCACTCGTCCACCTTGCTCTGGCACTGCATTACTAAGGTCATCTCTGGAAGGCATTGCTTGAGGCTTTCTGCCAGCCTCTGGTGCTCCGCTGACGCTATGGTTCAGAGACGGTGCTGAAGGCTTCCAGTTCGCTATTTATTCGTTCAGTATTTGCCCCTCAATGAGGAGTTTCCTCGAAGAGATAAATATTCCAGCTCTACAGGGAGGTATATTAAATATTGGTGTATTTGAGTTTTTTGGTTGTTTTTAAGGGTTCAATTATATTCCCTTGAAATATCTAGCTCTAAAGCCTGTTTCGTGAAGCACGGCCTTTGGTGTGAATGATTCTAGATTTTAACGGTTGCTATGGAGGTCTTGAATGCTAACTCCTAATGATGTTTTTACGCCTGGCTCACTACCTATCAGGCCAACCAATATTTATGCTGCTCGGGGCTCTTCTGAGGAAACTTTCAGAAAGGCCTTAAAGCGGAACCTTATTCCTGTTGTTTTTGGGGAGTATGGCGTTGGGAAAACCTCCATGGCGCGCCACATTCTTCGTGACAAGGATGACTCTGGTTTATTGATAAATATAAAGAGTGCGGCTGATAAGACCATTGAGGATATTTTTACTCAGTGCTTGGAAACGCTTGGTTATACAGTCGAGGTTAAACATCTGGCGACTAATTCAAGTTCGATTTCGGCTGAGCAAAGTATGCAGGTAGGTGCTAAAACAAAAAATTTCAATGCACTTCTTGCCTCTAAGAAAGCGATAACCACAACGGAAATACATCAGGTAGAACATCAGTTGCTTGTTACATCTCCAACTGATTCAAAATTAATAGATGTCTGTGAGAGATTTGGTGTTGCTCTTCTGATTGATGAACTACATAGGGCATCAGGAGCATTTGCAAGTGATCTCTCTAAGTTCATAAAAAGTTTCGGAAACTCAAACTGTCAGAAGTTTAAAATTGTGCTTCTGGGTACTTCTTCTGATGCCAGCAAGCTCGTCTCATCTGACCCAGGAATTGACAGGCTGATTCAGGAAGTTCACCTGAAAGCCATGTCTGAAGATGAGTGTAGATATGTAGTGACTAGAGGGATGGCAGATCTTCATATTGCTTGCTCTGAAGAGGTTACTGCGAAAATAGTTAAGTCTTGCGTTGGCTCTCCAAGTATTCTTCAATATTTGTCCCTTGAAGTTGCAGAGGTGGCTTTTGAAAGAAATCCTCGCATAGCCTATTCGACTGATGTTGAAGTGGCAATTAGGAATTTTGTAGAAACAAAAGAGGCTCGACTTAACAAATCATACGTTGCAGCAGTCGAAACTACCGGCGAGCTTAGATATAGAAAGCAAATCCTGCGTGCAATCTCTGAGTGCGAAGATGAATATGTCACCATGGAAGACATAAGAACAAAGGTGAGCGGCTATCTAGGAAAGGACGTGCCAAGCACTGCGTTGTCGGGACCTCTTCGTGATTTGAAAACTGAGAGATATGGAATGGTCCTTACAGATGTTGATCGCCCGGATGGCAGCGACCGTCTGAATAACTATACAACTTTCAAAGACCCTGCACTTAAGGCGTTTATTCGGCTTCAGGTTTTGCGAGAGGAAGAAGACTAATTAAGGTTTAGATGCTCTGATATGGCGCCGCTAAATTAAAGGCAATAGTTTCGGTGTTTGATTTGGGGGATATGCTATTTCTGTGCGAAATTTTATTGTTCCTTAAACTCTCTCGGATAGTCACAATTTGTCCTGACGGGATAGAGCGAGCGGATGTCCGACCAGAAGAGTTCTTCCGGGAACATCTGCGAGCCGTTGTATTGGAAGGTGAGGAAGTGCGGGGCGTCGTAGACGCCCTCCATCGCCATCACCACGCCGACGATATGCACGCAGGTGAAGGTGGGCTCCGGGACGTCGGGCCAGTTCAGTTCTATCCAGGCGGTGCGGCCCATCAGCGCGCAGGCGGTATCGAACGTGAAGTCAGCCATGCTCAATCTCCTTTCAAGCGGGTCCATTAGGTACTCCATAGCGCCGCTCGGATTCCTAGCCGTGCAGGAGTAACCCTTCCAGTTCTAGGAGGGTTCCTTCAGTATTCCGGCCGTTCCAGGCGATGCGGCATATGGACTATTTCCATCGCTGCATTATCCACAGATTTTGATTTATGGCAATGATCCATATTGGTGTGATTCCATGGCTGAAGGGATGGCTGATCGAGCGCTTCATCTGCTCGAGATAACCAGTTTGAAAGACCTCGCCGAGGTCAACAGCAAGGAATACGTGCGCTGGCAGAGCATCAAGCGCGGCAAGGCACGTTTCGGCGCAGATGAGCTGGAGAAATTGAGTCGGTTTTATCCACAGTTCCGCTGGTGGCTGCTGACCGGGGAGGTGCTGCCCGAGGCCGGCCAGACCAGCCCCATCGACGCCCCCCCGCCGGACGCATGAGCCGTCTTACCCATCTGATCGAAGCCGCCCGTGACGATCTGCCGCCCTGGGTGTCGACACCGGCCGAGCGCTGGGACGCCATCGCGAGCGAGTGCGGGCCGGATGAGCGGCTGGAGATCGAGCAGCGCCTCTACGCCTTGCGCATGGAATTGGATGCGGTGGAGGACTGGGACGGCGACACCCGGGACGATATCCACAAGGCCATCGAACAGTTCCGTCGTCTGCAGCAGTTGGCGTTGCTGCGTGTGGGGGCGGCATGGACTTATTCCATTGAAACGCTGGCGGGGCCACTGGAGGGCGACGCTCTGCAGGCTGCAAGGCGCTGGTTGGCGGGGTTGCCCGAAGGCGAGCGGCTAGAGGTGTTGAAGGGCCTCTGGCACCTGCACTTTCGCCGGGCGCTGGCATTGATGCAGGGGGCGCAACTGTCGCGTGCCTCGGCACGGGCGCTGTGCCGCTACTGGCTGCAATACGGCGGTCACAACGCCGCGCAGATGTTGATCAAGGCTTTTGTGCCGGTGCTGGGAGAGGCGCGCTTCTGGCAGTTGGCCGCCGAGGCGCCGCTGCTGCTGGCCATGGCGGAGTTTCTCGACTACGCCAGCAACGGCCGCTTGAGTGAGACCCGGGCGGCTAAACATACCTAGCGCGGCTGTGGATAAGCCGCCTCCGGCCTTACGACGCGCCCACCATCCCAACCAGACGTGCCAGCGCCATCAGCACCAAAGCCCCTGCAAACAGCCCAAGGCTGGGCGCGGGCAACCGCTGGCCATCCCGCAGGCTTTGCAGAAGCCGGCCGCGCACGACTTGCGGGGCGAGGGCGAGCCCGGCGAACAGGCTGCATATGGCAGCGGTTTCGAGCAGGGCCTGTGCGTTGAAGGGCTGGGTGAGCAGCAGGCTGAGCGGCATCAGCAGCACGATCAGTGCGGTGCCGCGTTGGCGGGCAGTGAGGGTGGTCCATTCGAGCATGGTGGGTCCGTCCAGAAAATATCCGGCGCAGTTTATCGACGGCCCCGACCTCAGCCAACAACCCGCCGCATGGCCACGCGCCCGCTGAGGCCGGCTTCACGCTCGGCGGCAAGGTGCGCAGCGAGGGCGCTGTCGTAGGCGGCTTCGGCCAGTACCTGAAAGCCCGCGCGCTCGTAGAAGGGGCGGTTCCAGGGCACGTCATCGAAGGTGGTGAGGGTGAGACAGGGCAGCCCTTCGGCGCGAGCGCGCTCGGCGGCAGCCTCCAGCAGGGCGCGGCCGTGGCCCTGGCCGCCGTGGTCGGGGTGCACGCTGACTTCGGCGATGTGCAGCCCCTGGCCTTCACGCTCGGCCAGCAGGAAGCCGACGGCGCGCCCGGCGTGCTCCACCACCCACAGCAACCCGGCCTCTAACCCGCGCTGGAGTACGTCGCGCGGCAGTGTGTGGCCGCGCAGGTGCGCGGGCAGGTGGGTGGTGCTGAAGCGTTCGGCGGCGAGCCGTTCGATGTCGCCCAGGGCGGGCAGGTCGGCGGGGTGGGCGAGGCGAAGGGTCATGAAGCGCTATCTACCAGGGGTTTCTCCATCTGCACCAGGGCCACGCGCTGGCCGCCCGGTGCCTGGCGCTCGACGATGGCGCGGGGTTGGTAGCCAAGGCGGGTGTAGAGCAGCAGGCCGCCGGTGTTGGCGTTGAAGCAGGAGATTTTCATGAGTTTGGCGTCGTAGCCGGCGCGGGCCTGCTGCTCCATCACGCCGATGAGGTACTGCGCCACGCCCTGGCCACGGGCCCAGTCGGCCACGAGCATGTTGCCGAGGGCGCAGTAGGCGCCCGGTTCCCATTGGTAGAAGTTGGCGAAGCCGGCGATGCGCCCGTCCAGCAGGGCGACGGTGCTGCCCTGGCGCTGGGCGATGGCGTCGGCCAGTTGCTCGACGCTGAAGGGCCAGGTGGCGCGGGGGTAGGCGAAGAAGAGTTCGTCGGCATCGCGGGGGAAGCGGACGACCTCGGCGAGGTCATCCGCGCCCACGGGGCGGTGGCTGAGTGCGGGCATCGAGGGGCTCATCGGGGTGGGTAGTGGTCGAGGATGCGGCCGATGGTGTCGCGGATGGCGGCTTCGCGCTCGGCGGGGCTGGGCGGGGTGGCAGGGAGGATCTGGGCGGCGCTGCCGCGCCAGACGAGCTTGCCGTCCTTGCTGTCGTAGAGGTCCACCTGCAGGGTGCCCACCTGGTAGTCATAGGTGCGGGTTTCGGTCAGGCCGGGGCCGCCCCAGTAGTTGCCCCAGCTGCCGCCCCAGTAGCCGCCGTAGTTGGTGCTGACCTGCTGCTGGCGGTCGTCGACGATCAGCCAGCTCTGCACCAGCAGGTCGGCGCGGGCGCCGGGTGCGGCGGGGCGCAGGCCGCGCTGGTCGAGCTGCTGGGTGAGGGCGTCGCGCAGGCGTTGTTCGGTGAGGTCGCTCTTCAGGCGCGGGTCGTCGGGGCGGTACTGCAGGGCGGGCTCTTTCCAGGCCCAGCTGCGGTAGGCGCCGAAGTCGCGGGTGCGGTCGTAGTCGCGGTCGATCTCCACGCTCTGGCAGGCGGCCAGCAGCAGGACGGAGGCGAGCAGGAACAGGCGGCGGATCATGGTGGGTCTCCTGGGCCGGGGGGCCTATCCAATCCCATGCCGGGGTGGCCGGCAAGGGTCTGGGTCAAGGTTTTGCACGCTGTCGGGGGTTCGTTTCAGCGCGGGGGGTACTCGCCGAGGGCTTCGGCGGTGGCCTCGCGCAGGGCCTGGTTGCGGTCGCTGCGTTCGCCGCTGGCGTCGGTTTCGGCACTGCCGGTCCACACCACCTGGCCATCGCGGGCGTCGCGGAACTCCAGGTAGACCACCGCCACCTGCACCTCGTAGGTGCGCACCAGCGGGGCGCTGGCCCAGCCGCCGTAGCGGTCGCCCCAGGGGTCGTTGCCGTAGTAGACGCCGCTGCGGTCTTCGTATTGGCGCAGGCGTTTCTCGAAGCGCAGGCTGGCGCTAACCCGCAGGTCGGCGCCGGCCGGGTCGTGGGCCTGGCGCAGGCCGAGCTGGTCGAGCCCGGCGTTGACGATCTCGGCCATCTGCTCGGGGGTGACCCAGGTGTTGCCGGGGGGCAGGCGGCCGTCCTGCCAGCTCCAGCTGCGGTAGCGGCCGAAGTCGCGCGGGGCGGCGGGGTAGGCGCTGCGGTCGAAGTGGGTGGCGGCGCCGGGCGGGGCCGGCGGCATGGGCAGGGACTGGGCCTGGTAGGGGTTGGGGCTCTGGCAGGCGCTGAGCACCAGCAGGCTGGCGATGAGGGTGGCGCGGTGCATGGTGGCCTCCGTCGAGGCGGGTTCTGGGTGCCCCGTTTCCGGGGCGCTGCTCATAGCGGGCGGCAGATCCAGTGTAGATAGCGCCCCAGGCCTGCGAAGGCCGGGTGACGCCGGTGGGCCAGTTCCATCTCCAGCAGGTCGGCCAGTTCGGCACGGGCCTGGAACTCGCTGGGCATGTAGTCGTGGAACACGCGGATGCCGCTCTGCGCTTGGACACGCCAGTGCGTGCCGAGTTGCGCGGCCAGCTCGCGCGGGTCCAGCGGGCGCTGGGGGGTGAGGCTCTGGCCTTCGCCGGCGAAGCGGTTGCGCCGCAGTTTGCGGAAGTGCCCCTTGAGCAGGTTGCGGTAGATGAGCGCGTCGCGGTTGTAGAACGCCAGGGACAGCCAGCCCTCCGGGGCGGTGAGGGCGTGCAGGGCCGGGAGGATGGCGTGGGGCTCGGCGAGCCATTCGAGCACGGCGTGGCAGATGACCAGGTCGAAGCGGCCGTCGAGCTGCTCTGGCAGGGCTTGCCAGGGGGCCTGGATGAAGGTGGCCTGGCAGCCGGCTTCGGCGAAGCGCTCGCGGGCGCCGTCGAGCATCGGTTCGGCCGGTTCGGCTAGGGTCACCTGGTGGCCGCGCTGGGCCAGCCAGAGGCTCATGTGGCCGAGCCCGGCGCCGACGTCGAGCACCCGCAGGGGGCGTTCGGGCAGGGCTTCGCCGAGGTCGGCCTGGAGCACGGCGAGGCGGATGGCGCCCTTGGCGCCGCCGTAGATCTTCTCCGCGAAGCGCGCGGCGAGGGCGTCGAAATGGCGGTCGTCGGTCATGGCAGGAAGCGCCGTTCGCTGTCGGCCAGCTTGTCCAGCACGGCCTGGTTCATGTCGATGCCCAGTTCGCTGCACATCAGCAGCAGGTAGAGGATCACGTCGCCCACTTCCTGGCCGGCGTGGTGGAGGGTGTCGGCGTCGAGCTGGCGGGACTGGTCTTCCGTCAGCCACTGGAAGATTTCCACCAGCTCGGCCATCTCCACGCTGGCGGCCATGGCCAGGTTCTTGGGGCTGTGGAATTGGCGCCAGTCGTTGTGGTCACGAATGGCGTGCAGGCGGCGGGTAATGGCGTCGAGGTTCATGCGGCTCTCCTGGGAGGCCGCATAGCTTGGTGCCGGGGGCGGCGGGGTGCAAGCGCCGCGCAGGGAGCGGCGCTGGCGCTAGTCGGCCAGCGGGGTCCAGCTGCCGGCCATGTGCGGCAGGTCGTCCTTGCCGCGCAGGGCGAACTGGCCGCTGGGGCCGGCGGCGCTGGCCAGCAGGCGCACCTCGGCGGGCAGCAGGACGGGCTTCTGGAAGCGCACCTCCACTTCGTAGCCGGCATCCGGCAGGTGGGCGCCGAGGGCGGCCAGGGTGCGCGCCTTGTTCCACAGGCCGTGGGCGATGGCGCGGGGGAAGCCGAACAGCTTGGCGCTGGGGGCGCTGAGGTGGATGGGGTTGTAGTCGCCGGCGACGCGGGCGTAGCGCCGGCCGATGTCCTTGGCGGCGCGCCAGTGGTCCAGCTCGGTCAGCGGCAGCGCGTCGACCTCCTCGCGCGGGGCGGGGGCGCCCTCCAGGCGCAGGCCCCGGTAGAGGATGCGGCTGTCGCCCTCCCAGAGCAGGCCGAGCTGGTCCTCCAGGCGGGTGATGAGGCTGAAGGTGGCGCCTTTGTCGTGGGGGCGCAGGTCCTGCACGGCGACGCTGACGCGGAACGGCCCGAGGCCGCCGAGGGTGCGCAGTACGCGGATGCGGTTCTCCAGGTGCACCAGGCCGAGCAGCGGGAAGGGGAAGCGCTTGTCGGTCAGCAGTTGCATCTGCAGCGGGAAGGCGAGGATGTGCGGGTAGGTGGCCGGCAGCCGGCCGTTGTCGCCAAAGCCGCAGACCTGGCGATAGCGCGCCAGGTGGCGGGCATCCACCTCCACCTGGGTGCGCAGGCCGAGGTCGGGCAGGGTACGCCCGCTGGCACCACGGCGCAGGGCGGCACGCAGGAACAGGCCGGGCAGGGCCGGGAGGGTGGGCAGGTCGAGCCAGTCGGTGGCCATGGGCGATCTCCTCGTTGCGAACGCGATGCAGCTTAGCCGCCCCGTCCGGCGGCACATTGGCCGCGCCGCATGGCGTCCTGGCAGGGCAGTCAATCCGTCCGGGCGGCTCAAGCGCGCCTTGAGCGCACGGTAAAAAGCTGCATAAGATGGCCCCCGCCTCGCATGACAAGAATTCGGAAAATGATGCGTGACCTGACCGACGACGTGGCGCTGATGCGCGCCGTGATCGACGCCCTGCGCGCCAGCGGCGCCGACCCTGACAAGGTGTTGGGGCGGCTCGGCCTGCCAGCGGGCGGCCTGCCCGCCGGACGCTTCCCCCATGCTGCCCAGGCCCAGTTCTGGCGGGCTGCGGCGGAAGAGTGCGGAGAGGAGCATGTCGGCCTTTACCTGGCCGGCCACCTGCCAGCCTTCCACGGCCTGCTGCTGGAATACCTCTTCCTCTCCAGCGAAACCTTCGGCGATGGCCTGCGCCACGCCCTGCGCTATGTGCGCCTGCTCTCCGACACCCTCAATGCCCGCCTGGAAGTGGACGGCGACCGCGCCGTGCTGTCCCTGGGCCAGAGCATCGGCAGCAACCGGCACTTCCCGGAGATGCTCGCCGGGGCGGTGATCCGCCTGTTCCATGCGCTGACCGAAGGTGACTTCATCCCCCGCGAGGTGCTGCTGATGCACGCCGAGGGCGCGCCGGCCGAGCGCTACCAGGCGGTCTACGGCTGCCCGGCACGCCTGGGTGCCGAGCGCTACGCGCTGGTGTTCGACGCCGCCGTGCTGGACAAGGCCTCGCGCCATGCCGCGCCGGAACTGCTGCGCATGCACGAGTCCCTGGCCCGTCGGCAACTGGCGGAAGTGGAACGGCTGGACCTGGTGCGCAAGGTGCGCGAGCTGATCGGCGAACTGCTGGTGGACGGCGGCGCCACCCTGGAACAGGTCGCCGCCCGCCTCAACATGCCCGCCCGCCGCCTGCGCGAGCGCCTGGCCATGGCCGGCGTGCGCTTCAACGACCTGGTCACCGACTACCGCTGCCGCCTGGCCAAGGAGCTGCTGCTCAAGACCGACGAACGCATCGAAGTGATCGTCGAGCGCACCGGCTTCTCCGAACCCAGCACCTTCTACCGCGCCTTCAAACGCTGGGTCGGCGAAACCCCCGTTGAATTCCGCCGCCGAGGCCGCCCCCAGGCTGACGCCTGACCCGCCCACTCCCAGTCCGTAGGATGCGGTGAGCTATGCGAACCGCATCAACCCACGCCCGGCCCACCATGATGGGCTTCGCACAGCTCAGCCCATCCTACGGGTGCCTCGGCGCCATCCGGTGAGCGCCGATCTATGGGGGCATCCCCAAGGCCTGGGCGCCGGGAATTGGTGGATGAAAAGAGCGTCATCCACCCCACGCGAGCCCGCGCCGGGTGGATCGCGCTCCACCGATCCACCGTCTCGACGCCGGACCGGAGTGAGTCCGTAGGATGCGGTGAGCTATGCGAACCGCATCAATCCAAGCCCAGCCCGCCATGATGGGCTTCGCACAGCTCAGCCCATCCTACGGGTGCCGCCGTGCCATCCGGTGAGCGCCGATCTATGGGGTTATCCCCAGGCCTGGGTGCCGGGAGTTGGTGGATGAAAAGAGCGTCATCCCCCCACGCGAGCCTGCGCCGGGTGGATCGCGCTCCACCGTCTCAACGCCGGAACGGTGTGAGTCCGTAGGATGCGGTGAGCTATGCGAACCGCATCAATCCGCGCCCCGCCCGCGATGCCATCCGGTGACTACCGATCCACCGCTGTAGCCCGGGCTTCAGCCCGGGAACTGTGGTTATCCCGAAGGACGTGGCTCAGCGATACCAGCGCGGTGTGTAGACCCATTCGTGGCCGTCGGGGCGGGGGATGCGGCGGGTGAGGGAGGAGCCGATGATCACCAGGGTGCGCATGTCCACCTGGTCGGGGGTGAGGTCGCCGAGGTTCGTCACGGTGAGCTTCTCCGCCGGGCGGCCGATGTCGCGGCCGAGCACCACCAGGGTCTCGGGCGTGCGGTGCTGGCGGACGATCTCCAGGGCGCGGGCCAGTTGCCAGGGGCGGGCCTTGGAGATGGGGTTATAGAAGGCCATGGCGAAGTCGGCGGCGCCGGCGTGGTCGAGGCGCCGTTCGATCACGTCCCAGGGCTTGAGGTTGTCCGAGAGCGAGATCAGGCAGAAGTCGTGGCCGAGCGGCGCACCGGCCTTGGCGGCGGTGGCCAGGGCGGCGGAGACGCCCGGCTGGATCTGCAGGTCCACCTGCTGCCAGGCCGGTTCGCGGGAGTCGTCGAGGGCTTCCAGCACGGCGGCGGCCATGGCGAACACGCCCGGATCACCGGACGACACCACCACCACCCGGCGGCCGCTGGCGGCCAGCTCGAAGGCGTGGCGGGCGCGTTGCAGCTCTTCGCGGTTGTCCGTGCAGTGGGCCACCTGGTCGGTGCGCAGCGGGCCGGCCATGCGGATGTAGGTTTCGTAGCCCAGCAGGTCCTGGGCTTCGTCGAGGGCCTGACGGGTGGCGGGGGTCATGAAGGCCGGGTCGCCGGGGCCGAGGCCGATCACCGTCAGCCGGCCCCGGGCCTGGCCGATGCGGGCCGGGTCCAGGGGCGCGTCGGCGCGGTACAGCTGCAGCGCGCCGAGGCGGGCGACCGGTGCGGGCAGGTCGGTGTCATCGCTGGCGAAGCGCAGCGGCACGCCCAGTTCGGCGGCCGTGGCGGCCAGCCCGGCGTCGCTCATGCGCGCCGGGTCGGCCACCAGGCAGGCCAGGGCCTGGGGGGCCAGGCCGGCCGTGGCGAGGGCGTGGCGGATGGTCTCGGCCGAGGCCTCGCCCTCCACGCGCAGCACCAGCACGCGGGGGTGGATCAGCAGTTCGTCGCGGGCGGCAGGGCGTTGTTCGGGGGTGATGTGCAGGGTCAGCTTGGCGGCGCTGTCGCGGGGCAGGGCGACGGATTCCAGCCAGGGGGCTTCACCGGCCACGTGCAGCGTCTGGCCGCCGAGCAGGTCGGCGACGAAGCGCTTGCCCTGTTCCAGGTCGGCCAGGGCGTAGCCCTCTGGCGGGTCCAGCAGGCAGGTGCCGAAGCGCAGTTCGCCACTGGTGGTGATGGCCGGGGCCACGTCCAGCCAGGCGGCGATCTCGCGGGCCAGGCTGTTGACCCCGCCCAGGCCGCCTAGCAGCGGCACCACGGCGCTACCGTCTTCGGCCAGGGCTAGCACCGGCGGTTCGGCACCCTTGTGGGCGAGCAGCGGTGCGAGGGTGCGGATGACGATGCCGGCGGCGCACAGGGCGATGATCGGGGTGTCGTTGCGGTACAGCTCGCGCAGGGTCTCGCCGAACTCGCTGTAGCGCTCGTCGGCACCGTCGACGCGGCCGGCGAGGCCGAGCACCCGGGCCTGTGGATAAAGCGCCTGGAGTCGACGGGCGACGGCCAGGCCGCCGTTGCCGAGGAGGACGATGGCGGGGGCGTTCATCAGCCCCTCCATTTCTGGCCGGGGACCAGGATCATCGAGAAGTACGGCGAGGCCATCGGGTCCACCTCGTCCAGGGCCACGATGCGCTGGTTGGCCATGGTGGCGCGTTCGACGTAGTGGGCGCGGTCGGCCAGGCCCAGCTCGCCCAGCACGCGACGCACCTTGTCGAAGTTGCGCCCGAGCTTCATCACCACGGCGGCTTCGGCGGTGGCCAGGCGGGCCTTGAGTTCAGCCTCGGGGAGCACCCCGGAGAGCACCGAGAGGCTCTGGTTGCGGTACACCAGCGGCAGGCCGAGCACGGCGGCGCTGCCGAGCATGGAGCAGACGCCGGGCACCACCTCCACCTCGTAGCGGTCGGCCAGGCGGTCGTGCAGGTACATGTAGGAGCCGTAGAAGAACGGGTCGCCTTCGCAGATCACCGCCACGTCGCGGCCGGCGTCGAGGTGCTCGGCCACCTGCTGGGCGGCGGTGTCGTAGAAGTCGCTGATCACCGTTTCATAGGACAGCGGCGGCTCCAGCTTCTCGGTGGTCACCGGGTACACCAGCGGCATGCGCACCTGGGCGTCCGCCAGGTGCTGCTCGATGATGCCGAAGGCGTTGCCGCCCTCGCCGCGATTGGCCTTGGCCTTGGCGACGAAGTAGCCCACTACCTGGGCCGATTGCAGCAGGCGCAGGGCCTTGAGCGTGATCAGTTCCGGATCGCCCGGGCCCACGCCGAGGCCGATCAGCCGTCCCTTGCCGCTCATCACTCCACCTCCGTGGCCAGGGCGTTGACGGCGGCGGCGGCCATGGCGCTGCCGCCGCGACGGCCGCGCACCACCACGTAGGGCACGCCGCGGCTGTCGGCGGCGAGCATGTCCTTGGACTCGGCCGCGCCGACGAAGCCCACCGGGAAGCCGAGGATCAGCGCCGGTTTCGGGGCGCCGGCGTCGAGCATCTCCAGCAGGTAGAACAGCGCGGTGGGGGCGTTGCCGATCACCACCACGCTGCCTTCCAGGTGCGCGCGCCAGTGCTCCAGGGCCACTGCCGAGCGGGTATTGCCCAGTTCGCGGGCCAGCTCCGGCACGCCGGGGTCGTTGAGGGTGCAGATGACCGGGTTGTTGGCCGGCAGGCGGGCGCGGGTGATGCCTTCGGCCACCATGCGCGCATCGCAGAGGATCGGCGCGCCAGTGGCCAGGGCGGCGCGGCCGGCGGCACCTGCTCCGGGGGAGAAGGCCAGGTCCTGCACCACGTCGACCATGCCGCAGGCGTGGATGACGCGCACGGCGAGCTTCTCCAGGTCCGGCGGGATGGCGCTGAGGTCCGCCTCGGCGCGGATGATGGAGAAGGAATGGCGATAGATCTCCTGACCATCGCGGATGTAATCGATCATTCGGTGGAGCTCCAGCTGTCAGGAGTGGCGGCCAGTCGGGCGCTGGCCTGTTCGAGGTCGAGGTCGCTCGCCAGCAGCAGGCCGAAGCCGCTGCGGGCGCGCTGGTAGAGGTCGTAGCGGCCCGGTTCGCGGGCCAGCAGGGTGAAGGGCGCGACGTGGGCGGCGGCGCAGGAGCGCGGGCAGCCGGTCAGGTGCAGCTGCACCCGGGGCGGCAGGTGCGGCGCCAGGGCGAGGGCGTCGGCCTTGGTGTCGGCCAGGCTGCGTGGGCAGCCGCTGGAGCCAGTGCAGGCGATGAGCCGGGCCAGGGGCGCGTCGGGGTCGGTGACCAGGCCCAGGGCGGCGAGGGCGGCGAGGGCGCCGTCGAGATCGCGGGGGGCCGGCAGCAGCACCGATTGCCAGGGGGTGAGGCGCAGGTGGCCGTCGCTCTGCTGGTCCGCCAGGTCGGCCAGGGCCATCAGTTGTTCGGCATCGAGCCGGCCGAGGGGGGCGGCGCCGCCGGCATGCCGGCCAGCCACGGCGCCCAGGTGGCCGAGGGCGCCGGCGGTGTCGCGGCGCCAGTCCGGCACGGCATGCAGGGGCGCGCCGAGGCGGGTTTCCAGCTCCGCCAGCAGGGCGGCGGGGCCGAGGTCGGCCAGCAGGTGGCGCATGCGCGTCTGCTCGGGGCGGGCGCGGTCGAGGAACAGGTGCAGCAACGCCTCCACCAAAGCCGGCACCTGGGCGGCGGGCACGGCGCCCAGGGCGGGGGCGTCGTACGCCTGTTGCGGCGGGCACCCGGCCAGGCCGAAGGCGAAGAGGGCGTCGGCCTGCGGCCCGAGGGCGCAGAGCCAGAGGTCGTGGGGGTGCTCCAGCATGGCCAGGGCTTCGCCGCCGTCCAGCAGCAGGGCGAACTTGGGCGACAGGGCGTGGAAGCGCGGGGTGTCCTGCAGCAGGGCCAGCAGGCGATCGGCCAGGGCGGCGGTCGTCTCGTGGCCGGGCGCCAGGCCCAGCAGCGGGCTGACCATCAGGTTGCGCACGTCGTCGGCACCCGGCGAGGGGGCGCCCAGGTCGGCGGCCAGCAGTGCATCGATCAGCGCCGCTTCGGCACCGATCCTTACCCCGCGGATCTGCAGGTTGGCGCGGTTGGTGGCCTCGATCACGCCGCTGGCGTATTGCCGGGCGGCTGCGGCCACGGCGCGGGCCTGGCGGGCCTGGAGGCGGCCACAGGGCAGCTTGATGCGGCAGATGCCGCCATCGCCGGATTGCACGATGCGCAGCAACCCCGGGCAGGCCGAGGGGCGGACGGTGGCGGCAGCGGATTCGGCCTGTTTCAACGGGTCACCCTGGTTGGCGTCGCGGCGACCGGAATATCCCTAGCCCAGGGACACGTTTGCATCGATACACCCCGCCCGATGCGCTCACACGCGACTGGTTTCACCGGCAGGTCTCCTGGCTGGCAGGTCGTCATCCTCCGCGGCCTTCCCGAGCGCTGCTCAGTGGCCAGGGTGCGTGGACTCGCTGCTTACAGTTGCGGGGGCAGCCACGGTGCGACCGTGTTCCCTCAGTGCCCGGATGGGCACTGGCCAGCGCCTTGTAGGGGCCGGCAACCGATGAAGGGCGCTATTATGCCCGCTTTGCGCGACATGAGGAAAAGGCTGCCTGTCGGAACGGCAAGCGGCTGACACCTCGCTAGAAACGGGAGTTTCCATGCAGCCCTGGCTGACGGTTGTGGGTATCGGTGAGGACGGCTATGCGGGCCTCGGCAAGGCGGCGCGCCATGCGTTGCTGGGGGCCACTGAAGTGGTGGGGGCGCCGCGTCAGTTGGCGCTGCTGCCGCGCTGCGTCCGTGCCGTGCGCACGCCCTGGCCGAGCCCGTTCTCCCTGGAGCCGGTGCTGGCGCGGCGGGGCACGGCCCTGTGCGTGCTGGCCAGTGGCGATCCGATGCTGTTCGGCGTGGGCGCCAGCCTGGCGCGGCAGGTGCCGGCCGGGGAGATGCAGGTGCTGTCGGCGCCTTCGTCCGCAGCCCTGGCGGCGGCACGGCTGGGCTGGCCGCTGCAGGAGGTGACGCTGCTGTCCACCGTGGCGCGGCCCCTGGCGGTGCTCAACGGCCACCTGCACCCCGGCGCGCGGCTGCTGGTGCTGAGCAACGATGGCCGCACCCCGGCGGCCCTGGCGGCGCTGCTGGCCGAGGGCGGCTTCGGCGCCAGTCGCCTCACCGTGCTGGAGCACCTGGGCGGCCCCCTGGAGCGCCGGCTCGACGGCCTGGCCGACGCCTGGAGCGACGTGGCGGTGGCCGACCTCAACCTGGTGGCGGTGGAGGTGGCGGCTGACCCCGGCACCCGCGCGCTGC
The DNA here is from genome assembly GCF_011397855.1 of Metapseudomonas otitidis. Lineage (NCBI taxonomy): Bacteria > Pseudomonadati > Pseudomonadota > Gammaproteobacteria > Pseudomonadales > Pseudomonadaceae > Metapseudomonas > Metapseudomonas otitidis. The sequence goes on from NZ_AP022642.1 coordinate 862,530, forward strand.
CGGTCACCTGCGGCCTGCCCGACGACGCCTACCGCCACGACGGCCAGCTCACCAAGCGCGATGTCCGCGCCGTCACCCTGGCCCGCCTGGCGCCGCGCCCCGGCGAGCTGCTGTGGGACGTGGGTGCCGGCTGCGGTTCCATCGGCATCGAGTGGATGCGCGCCCATCCGGCATGCCGCGCCCTGGCCATCGAGGCCAACGCCGGGCGCCAGGCGCACATCCAGCACAACCGCGACGCCCTCGGCGTACCCGGCTTGCAGCTGGTGGCCGGCGAAGCCCCGGCCGCGCTGGAGGGCCTGCCGGTGCCGGATGCCATCTTCATCGGCGGCGGCGTCACCGACCCCGGCGTGCTGGCGCAGTGCTGGGCGCGGCTCAAGCCGGGCGGTCGCCTGGTGGCCAACGCCGTGACCCTGCAGAGCGAGGCGACCCTGGTGGCCTTCCGCGCCGACCACGGCGGCAGCCTGACCCGCATTGCCGTCGCCCAGGCCCAGCCGCTGGGGGACTTCGACACCTGGCGCTCGGCCCTGCCCATCACCCTGCTGGAAGCATTCAAGCCATGAGCCGCCTCCTGCTGCTGGGCGGCGTGACCGAGGCCCTGGCCCTGGCCCGTCGCCTCGGCCCCGCCCATGTGTACAGCCTCGCCGGCCTCGGCAAGGTGCCCCAGGACCTGGCCTGCCAGGTGCGCGTGGGCGGCTTCGGCGGGGCGGATGGGCTGGCGCAGTACCTACGCGAGGAAGGCATCGACCTACTGCTGGACGCCACCCACCCCTATGCCGCGCAGATCAGCCACAACGCCGCCCGCGCCGCCGAACTGGCCGGGGTGCCCTGCTGGGCGCTGCGCCGCCCCGGCTGGCAGGCCGGCCCTGGTGACGATTGGCACGAGGTGGACGACTGGGCCGGCCTGATGGCCGCGCTGGCGCCGTTCCGCCGGCCTTTCTTCACCCTCGGCCGCGAGCCGCTGGAGCACCTGCACAGCGTGCCCGAGCACCAGCACTGGACGGTGCGCTGCCTGCAGGGGCAGGCCCCCGGCGAGCGCTTCGAGGTGATCGGCTCGCGCGGGCCGTTCCACCTGGACGAGGAGCGTGCGCTGTTCGAGCGCCTCGGCACCGACGTGCTGATCAGCAAGAACAGTGGCAGCCAGTCCACCGAGCCCAAGCTGCAGGTGGCCCGTGAGCGCGGCCTGCCGGTGCTCATCCTCAAGCGCCCGGCATTGCCGCCGGTGACCCGCGAATTCGACTCGGTCGAGGCCCTCTGGCAGGCCCTCGGCCCCTACCTGGACACACCATGACCGCCACCGTTTACGCCCGCGTGCTGTTCGCCGGGCCCGACCTCGCCGAGGGCGCCTTCGCCGAGCTGTTCCGCCGCCAACTGGTCGCCCTGCGGGGCGAGGCCGCGCTGGCCGATGTGATCGATACCGGCACCGGCCTCGATGCCCTGCGCGAGGCCGTACAGGCCAGCCCGCGCCCGCTGCTGGTGATCGACCTCGACCCGCAGAGCACGCCGCCGCACCTGGACTGGCTGCGCAGCGAACTCGGCCGGTACCCGGCTCCGGAGCAGCTGTTCGTCGCCAGCCTGCTGGGTCAGTACGACAGCGACCCGGCCGGCGCCGCCTGCGCCCTGGTGGCGCGTACCGAGCTGCACCTGGCCTGCGCCGAGGTGCCGGCGTTGCCGGAGAGCCACGCCTGGTCCTGCATCCCGCCCCATGCCCGGCGCCTGCTGCTGTGCAACGGCCCGCGCTGCACCCGCCGGGGCGCGCTGCCGCTGTGGAAAAAGCTGCGGGAGACCCTCAAGGCCGCCGGTAAGCTGGAATGCGCAGGCGGCGTGCACATCACCCGTACCCAGTGCCAATACCCCTGCGACCTCGGCCCCACCGCCAGCCTCTACCCGGAAGGCGAGTGGTACCGCCTGGAGAGCGAAGAGCAGGTGCTGCGCTGGGTGCAGGCGCGCATCGTCGAAGAGCGGGCGGTGCCGGAGTTGTTGATGAAGGGGTGAGCGTTGCTCTTCGCTAAACGGACAGATGCCGGGCCGGGATGCCCGGCCTGCATGGAGCTGTGATGAGCCGGTCGGCTTTTGCCTGGGGTCTTGCCTTGTCCACTGTCGTCCTCGTTCAGGCTCAGGCTGATCCGGATCCGGATTGCCCGCCGCAGCGTGAAGAGACCGCCGCGTTGAATGCCTTGCTGAAACAGTCGCCCGAGGCGCTGGCGCTGGAAGCAGCCCGTGCGGGGCGTATCGAATTCATGCTCGTCCTCGGTTACACGGGGACGCTTCCGGGGCTGTCCCCGGCGACACTTGAGTGCCTGGGGCCGTTTCCCACCCGAGTCGTGCCGGGCACCTCGGACGTGGTTTGTACCGAGGAAATGGCTGAACTCCAGCAGCCGGCCCGGGATTTCGCCAAACGCTACAACCACCGCTTGCTGGCGCTCACCGCGCCTGCTTGCGAGAGATACAACTCTGCTGACCGCTGAACGGGTCAGCGCACGAACCAGCGCGCCGTCAGCGGGGCCGAGAGCATCAGCGCCCCGAGGATCACGAAGGCCGTCACCAGCCCCAGCCCCTGGGCGACGAAGCCCACCAGTGCCGGCCCGGCGAGCACGCCGGCGTAGCCCACGGTGGTCACCGCCGCCACGGCGAGATTGGCCGGCATGGTGCCCTGGCGACCGGCAGCGCTGAACAGCACCGGCACGATATTGGCCGCGCCCAGCCCCACCAGCAGGAAGCCCGCCAGCGCCAGGACGGTGTGCGGCGCCAGCAGCATCAGCGCGAAGCCGGCCGTGGCCAGCAGGCCGCCGCCCACCAGTACGCGGTATTCCCCCAGCCGGGCGATCACCCGGTCCCCGGTGAGCCGACCGCTGAGCATCGCCAACGAGAACAGTGCGTAGCCGATCCCGGCCTTGGCCGGGTCGAACTGGCGCGTCTCCACCAGCAGGATGGCGCCCCAGTCCAGCAGCGCGCCTTCGGCCAGGAACATGGCGAAGGTCAGCGCCCCCAGCAGCAGGACCAGCCCGCGCGGCACCACGAACAGCGGCCCGCTGCCGCCCGAGCGGGTGCGCAGCAGGCGCGGGCCGGCAAGGGCGAGGCCGGCGATCACCACCAGCAGGGCGACGAGGATCGCCGGCAGCGGTGCCAGGCCGGCCGCCAGCAGGCCGGTCATGCCCAGGGAACCGACGAAGCCACCGAGGCTGAACAGGCCGTGGAAGCCCGACATCAGCGGCACCGGCGCATCGTTCGCCACCTCCACGGCGTGGATGTTCATCGCCACGTCCATGGCGCCCAGGGAGGCGCCGAACAGCGCCAAGGCGAGGGCCAGCAGCAGGCTGGAATCCGCGCCGGCCAACAGCGGCATGGCGCAGCACAGGCCCACCCCGCCCACCAGGATCACCGGGCGCGCCCCGATCCGCCCCGCCAGCACACCGGCCACCGGCATCGACAGCATCGAGCCGGCACCCAGGCACAGCAGCAACAGCCCCAGCACCGCTTCGCCGATGTCCAGGCGCGCCTTCGCATAGGGCACCAGCGGCGCCCAGCAGGCCATGCCGAAACCGGAGACGAAGAACGCCAGGCGCGTGGCCAGGCGGGTGGCAGGGCTATCGGCACAGGGCACGGCGTGGGTCATGGCGCTTCCGAACGGGAAAAAGGGGTGGACCCTATCACGGACGCGCGCGCCTTGTGGCTCCACCAGGCGGTTGATGGACGAGGTGTTGTGGTCGTGAGTGGGCCTCGCGTTGGGTGCATGGTGCTCTTCCATCCACCCATTCCAGGCGCGCGACCTTGGGGATAACACCGGTCCCGGGATGAGTCCTGTGCAACGAAAGGTGGATCGATGAAGCGCGATCCACCCTACGGGGCGTGAGGGTGCGTAGGGTGGATGGCGCCCTTTCCATCCACCAATTTCGGGCACTTGGCCTTGGGTGTAACCCCGGTCCTGGGATGAGGTCCGTGCAACGAAAGGTGGATCGGTGGAGCGCGATCCACCCTACGGGGCTGGGGGCTCGCGTAGGGGGGATGGCGCTCTTTCCATCCACCAATTCCGGGCACGCAGCCTTGGGGATAACCCCGGTCCCGGGCTGAAGTCCGGGCTACGAGCTGGTGGGTTGAAGCCCACCCTACGGGCGGTGTCTCAGCTCGCATACTCCTGATGGATCAATCCGCCAACGCCTGGTACTCGGCTTCGAGGAGGGTGGCGAGCTGGCGGGCGCGGCCGAGGCGGATGGGGCCGGACTCGATGTCCACCAGCAGGGTGGTGCAGCCCAGGGGTTGCAGGGCTGGCAGGTCCTTGAGGCGGCCGTCGGTGAGGATCAGCACGCGCTGCTCTTCGCCGGGCCGTTGCCGCTGGCGTGTGGCGAGCCAGCGCGCGGCCTGGGCCAGGGCGTCGGGCAGGGGCGTGCCGCCGCCGGCTCCGAGGCTCTGCAGCCAGGGTTGCAGGCGGGCGTCGGCCTTGCGGCCCTGCCAATGCCACTGGGCCTGGCGACCGCTGGCGGCGAGCACGGCGAGGCGTGCGCGTGCCCGGTAGGCGTCATCGAAGAGCTGGGCCAGCAGCCCCTTGGCACGGGACAGGGCGCCGTGGCGGCGGGTGGAGGCGGAGGCGTCGACGATCACCAGCCAGAGCTGTTCCGCTGCGCGGCTGCGGGGTGTACGGACGAGGTCCTCGGCCCGGCGCGGGCGGCCGCGCAGCAGGGTCGGCAGCCAGGCGATGGCGCCCCCTTGGCCGGGACTGCGGGCGCCGCTGCGGCCTTGGCCGAGGCGCCCAGGCCGGGGCTTGGCACCCGTCCCCTTGGCGTGGCGCGGGCGGGTGCTCAGGGCTTTTTTGGCCAGGCGGGCAGGGCCCTGCGCTCCCCGGTGGGCATGGGTTGGGCGGGCAGTTCGCCCCATTGGCCTTCGCCGCTGGCGTCCTGCTGGGGGCGGGGGGCCTGGGCAGGCGCTTCGCGGGGCGGCTGTGCGGCCGGCGGCGGTGCGTGGTGGCGACGGTGGGCCAGGGCGAAGTGCTCCACGGCGTCGATGTCCTCGGGGGCGATGGCGGTCGCGCCGCGCCAGGCGGCGTGGGCGCGGGCGGCGCGCAGCCAGACCAGGTCGGCGCGCAGGCCGTCGACGCCGGCGTCGAAGCAGCGCTGGGCGATGGCGTCCAGGGCGTGGTCGTCCAGCGGGATGGCGGCTAGGCGTTCGCGGGCGTGCTGGCAGCGGTGGGCCAGGGCCTGCTGGTCAGCACTCCAGCGGGCGATGAAGGCGGCGGGGTCGGCGTCGAAGGCCAGGCGACGGCGGATGATCTCGGCGCGTTCGGCCGGAGCCGGGGCGTGGTCGAGGCTGACCTTGAGGCCGAAGCGGTCCAGCAGTTGCGGGCGCAGTTCGCCTTCTTCGGGGTTCATGGTGCCGATCAGCACGAAGCGCGCCGGGTGGGCGTGGGACAGGCCGTCCCGCTCGACACGGTTGGTGCCGCTGGCGGCGACGTCCAGCAGCAGGTCCACCAGGTGGTCCGGCAGCAGGTTCACTTCGTCCACGTAGAGCACGCCCTCGTGGGCGCGGGCCAGCAGGCCGGGGGAGAAGCGCGCGCGGCCTTCGCCGAGGGCGGCGTCCAGGTCCAGGGTGCCGACGATGCGGTCCTCGCTGGCGCCCAGGGGCAGGGTGACGAAGATGCCGCGCGGCAGCAGGTCGGCGATGCCCCGGGCCAGGGTGGACTTGGCCATGCCGCGCGGGCCTTCGATCAGCACGCCGCCGATGGCGGGGTCGATGGCGGCGAGGTAGAGCGCGAGCTTCAACGCGTCGGCGCCGACCACGGCGCTGAGGGGATAGTGGCCAGGTTCGGACATGGTGGGCTCCTGCTCAGACATGCCGCGCATGGTAGCGAAAGGCCGATGCAGCCGATAGAAATCCGTGATTGAACGGCGCCTCGGGATGCAGTAGGTTAGCCAGCATTCGCTTTGGAGATCGTCATGTCGCACCGTCCGTCCACTTCGCTCATCGCTGCTCCGGCCCTGGCCGTGGCGGGCGTGCGCGTGGCCGCTGCGACCGGCTATTTCTACGGGTATTGGTTTAGCCACGGGCTGACCTGATACCCATCAGGCGGCCCACTCCAGCAGGGTCGCCGCCAAAGCTCCACGAAACCCCCGGTCGGCAACCCGACCGGGGGTTTTTGTTTTCCGACGGTCCACAAGACCACCACGACGTTACCGAGGATCGCACCATGATCAGCTACCGCACCCATCGCTATTACCGCACCGACTGGCGATTTAGCCGCTCCACCCGCACCCCCACACCGACAAGTCGAACACCCAGTTAGTGCGCCGCGCGCGGATCTGCCGCGCCGGCCGAGGAACCCAGCCATGAATTCGTCCGTTTCCGCCCTGTCCACCGCCGCCCAGCCCCTGCACGTCGTTGCCCTGGATGCGCCGGCATCGTCCTCCCGCACCACCCGCCCCCTGCCCACCCCCGCCGAGCTGCGCCGCCGCTTGCCGCTGTCCGTCGAACTGGCCCGCCAGATCCAGGCCCAGCGCGAAGCCGTGCGCGCCGTGCTGGATGGCGAGGATCCGCGCCTGCTGGTGGTGGTCGGCCCCTGCTCGATCCACGACCCGGAGGCCGCCCTGGACTACGCCCGCCGCCTGGCGGCCCTGGCCCCGCTGGTGAGCGACCAGTTGCTGCTGGTGATGCGCGCCTACGTCGAGAAGCCGCGCACCACCGTCGGCTGGAAGGGCCTGGTGTACGACCCGCACCTGGACGGCAGCGGCGACATGGCGGAGGGCCTGGCCCTGAGCCGCCGGCTGATGCTGGAGATCGCCGGGCTCGGCCTGCCGGTGGCCACCGAGCTGCTGCAGCCGCTGGTGGCCGGCTACCTGGACGACGCCCTGAGCTGGGCGGCCATCGGCGCGCGTACCAGCGAGTCGCAGATCCATCGCGAGATGGTCAGCGGCCTGGACCTGCCGGTGGGCTTCAAGAACGGCACCGACGGCAGCCTCGGCATCGCCACCGATGCCATGCGCTCGGCGGCCCACGCCCACCAGCACTTCGGCCTCGATGCCCAGGGCCGCCCGGCGCTGGTGGAAACCGCCGGCAACCCGGACACCCACCTGGTGCTGCGCGGTGGCCACAAAGGCCCGAACCATGATGCCGCCAGCGTGCAGGCGGCCCGCGAAGGGCTGGAGAAACTGGGGATCGCGCCGCGCATCCTGGTGGACTGCAGCCACGCCAACAGTGGCAAGGACCCGCTGCGCCAGCCGGCGGTGCTGACGGACGTGATCGACCAGCGCCTGGCCGGCCAGAGTGCCCTGCGCGGGGTGATGATCGAGAGTCACCTGTTCGACGGTGCCCAGTCGCTGTCGTGCGAGCTGCGCTACGGCGTGTCCATCACCGATGGCTGCCTGGGCTGGGAGGGGACGCAGCGGATGCTGCTGGAGGCGGCCGCGCGCCTGCGCGGTTGAAACGAGCCGGGCGCACCGCGAGGGTGCGCCCGTGACACGGAGGTGCGGGGGTCAGACCTTGCGCACGAACTCCGACTTGAGCTTCATGGCGCCGATGCCGTCGATCTTGCAATCGATGTCGTGGTCGCCGTCCACCAGGCGGATGCCTTTCACCTTGGTGCCCACTTTCACCACCAGGGACGAACCCTTGACCTTCAGGTCCTTGATCACGGTGATGGTGTCGCCGTCCTGCAGCACGTTGCCGACCGAATCCTTGATCACGCGGCCTTCTTCAGCGGCGGCTTCGCCAGCCTCGGCGGACCATTCGTGGGCGCATTCGGGGCAGATCAGCAGCGCGCCGTCTTCGTAGGTGTATTCGGAATTGCACTTGGGGCAGGGTGGCAGGTTGCTCACGGGGTACTCACTGTGTGGCACGAAAAAGGCCGCATAGTGTATAGGGTTTTAGCCTCGGATTGGCGGTGGCTGTGCGGGCCGGGCTTTGTATCGGTTTGCTGACACTCTTTACCAACTGGGCATAAGCCGTGGCATCGCGGTTGATAAGGTTTTCGCAGGGAGCATGACTGCTCTTGCGTACAGGGATGTGGCCACCTCAATCACAGAGCACTTCTAAAAACGTAGGCGAGGCCGTCAGCGCAAGGCAAAAACAGGCGAAAAAGCGCAGTTTACGTGGCGTAAATGAGCATTTTGAGGCTGTTTTTAACGCCGCGATGACAACGCAGGTAGTTTTTAGAGGTGTCTCGCCGGGCCGTGAGGCCCCGTACCACCAGGACCACCCGATGCTGCAACGCCTCCTCTGGAAACTCCTGCCCAAGGCGCAACGGCGCTTCCTGCTGGACCGCCTCTCGGTGGTGGACCGCCAGGCCGTGAACAAGGCGATGTCGGCCAACCTCGCGTTTCCCGAGCCGTTCCAGCAGCGCGCCTGCCTGTTCATCCACGTGCCCAAGTGCGCCGGCAGCAGTGTCTGTCTCAGCCTGTTCGATGGCTGGTACCCCGGCCACCTGCCGCTGTACTGGTACGAGCGGCAGTTCCCGGAGCAGTACGCCGAAAGCTTCAAGTTCACCTTCGTGCGCGACCCGCTGGAGCGGGCCTATTCGGCCTATGCCTTCCTGCGGGGCAACCCGCTGTCGACCCGCGATGCAGAGGCCCAGCGCCTGGTGCGGAGCTTCCGCGACTTCGACGAGTTCGTCGCCCGCTGGCTGCACCCGGACAATCTCCACCGCCAGCTACACTTTGCGCCGCAGACCGATTTCCTGGTCGATTCGCTCGGGCAACTGGCCGTGGATTTCATTGGCCGCCAGGAAAACATGGCGCATGATTTCCACCGTCTCTGCCAGCGGCTCGGAGTCCAGGCCGACCTACCCCGCGCCAACGTCTCATGCGAGCGCCAGGCGGCGCCGGTGAGGCAGTTCTGTACCGCTCGAACCCGCCGCCTGGTGCGACGGGCCTATCAACGCGACTACGAGATGCTTGGCTATGCCCAGTCCTGACTCCTCCGCCGTGCCGGCATGGATCCGCCCCTACAACCTGGCCCTGTCCAAGTCCGCGCGCGCTGCGATCAAGCACCAGCGCCCCTGCTGCATCTGGTTGACCGGCCTTTCCGGTGCCGGCAAGTCGACCCTGGCCAACGCCCTGGAGATGGAGCTGAACGCCCGTGGCCTGCACACCTTCGTGCTGGACGGCGACAACGTGCGCAACGGGCTCTGCCGTGACCTGGGCATGGACGATGCCTCGCGCCGCGAGAACATCCGTCGCATCGCCGAGGTGGCCCGGCTGATGGTGGATGCCGGGCTGGTGGTGATCGTCTCCGCCATCTCGCCGTTCCGAGCCGACCGCGAGGCGGCGCGGGCGCTGTTCCAGCTGGGCGAGTTCCACTGCGTGTACGTCAGCACCTCCTTCGAGGCCTGCGCCCGGCGCGACCCGAAGGGCCTGTACAAGGCCGCGCAGGAAGGGCGCATCCGCAACTTCACCGGGCTCGACAGCCCCTACGAGCCGCCGCTGGACGCCGAATGCGTGATCGACACCGAGGAGGTGGAGGTGCCGCAGGCGCTGGAGCTACTGGTGGACCTGGCGCTGGGGCGTTAGGCGCTCGGTCGTTCCCGGCGGGGCCGTTCGGCCTCGCCCGCCATCTCGCTCCATGGGGCGCTGTTCCGTCCCGCCCCGCCTGTGCTTCCAGCTGCCCAACCGCTCAATACACCTGCACCGGTTCGGCCAGGTTCAGCACGCCGCTGTCGTTGAAGCGCACGGTGCCCCAGAACCCGCCGCCGAGTTTGCCGCGCACGCTGTAGGGAATGCCTGCGCGGGTGTTGCGGCTGCTGGTGGCGCCCCAGGCCTGACGCAGGGCGGAGAAGGCCGAGATGGTCACCGGCACGCTCACCACGGTTTCGCTGAAGCGGGGGATTTCCCCGGCCTGGTCGGAGACGCCGCTGGCCAGCGGCTGGTCGTTGATGTCCAGGTCCAGGGCGATGCCGTTGTAGCGGATGGGCGTGTCGTTGGGGTTCTGCACCCGCAGCTTCACCACGAAGCGCATCTCCAGCCCCTGGCCGGGGACCGGCTCCATGCCCACCAGGTCGATGCGCACCGGGTCCCGTGGGGCCAGGTTGGCGCAGCCCGAGAACGCCAGCAGGAGCAGGGTGCAGAGCAACGCATGGAGGGGGTGGCGAATCGTGTGCATCGGGGCGGTCCATCGACAACGGGAGCTGTGTGTACAGACCGGTCGTGGCGCCGATCATTCCCCGCCGGCCGCAAAGCGCAGCGCGGCGCAACGCCGCGACCCGCCGGGATGCCGCGGCCCAGGCGCGGCGGCGCCGGGCTGACCGCCGGTCGGAAAATCCCCCTGAACTCCTGCCTCCGCTGCGCCGTCCATTGCCTTGCCAAGGAACTAGAGCGAGCCGAGCCATGATCCGCTACCTGGGCCTGAAGGGCGTCAAAGGGCGCACCCTGCTGGTCAGCACCGTCAACGAGTTCATCGACGATGAGCTGCCGACCTATGCCTCGGCGCTGGCCTTCCAGATGTTCTTTTCCCTGTTCCCGTTCCTGCTGTTGCTGATCGCGCTGATCGGTTTCCTGCACCTGCCGACCTTCTTCGACTGGTTGCAGACCCAGGCGGCGCTGGTGCTCCCGGTGGAGGCGATGGACCTGGTGCGCCCGGCCATCGAGCAGTTGCAGACGCAGAAGCCCGGGCTGTTCTCCCTGGGGGCGGTGGTGGCGCTGTGGTCCGCCTCGTCGGCGGTGCGTTCGAGCATGGATGCGATGAACCGCGTCTACGACGTGGTGGAGAGCCGCCCGGCCTGGAAGCGCATTCCGCTCTCGGTGCTCTACACCCTGGGCGTGGCGGCCTTCCTGCTGGCGGCGGCGGGCTTGATGATCACCGGGCCGCAGGCCATGGGCTGGCTGGCGCAGCGGGTGGGCATCGAGGAGGCGGTGGTGATCCTGTGGAACTGGCTGCGCATTCCGGCCGCGATCCTGCTGATGATGGCGGTGGTGGCGACCCTCTATTACCTGCTGCCGGACGTGAAGCAGGAGTTCCGCTTCATCACCCCCGGCTCGGTGCTGGCGGTGCTGGCCTGGCTGCTGGCCTCGTTCGGCTTCAGCTACTACGCCCAGCACTTCGCCACCTACAACGCCATGTACGGCAGCATCGGCGCCATCATCATCCTCCTGCTGTACCTCTACCTGTCGGCGGCGGTGCTGCTGCTGGGGGCGGAGCTGAACGCGGTGATCGAACACCACTCCCGCGAGGGCAAGAACCCCGGCGAACGCCGGCCGGGGGAAGACGGCAGCGTGGCGCAGGGCTGAGCCCTCACTGTTCCTCGATGTCCAGCAGCAGGTCTTCGAGGGCTTCGCGGTATTCCCCCGGTTCTTCCCACAGGCCGCGTTGCTGGGCTTCCAGCAGGCGTTCGGTGATGTCACGCAGGGACTCGGGGTTGTGCTGCTGGAGGAAGGCGCGGGTGTCGGCATCCAGCAGGTAGGCGTCGGCCAGCAGGGCGTACTGGTGGTCGTCCACCAGTTGGGTGGTGGCGTCGAAGGCGAACAGGTAGTCCACCGTCGCGGCCAGTTCGAAGGCGCCCTTGTAGCCGTGGCGCTTCATGCCGGCGATCCACTTGGGGTTGGCGGCGCGGGCGCGCACCACCCGGCCCAGTTCCTCCCGCAGGGTGCGGATGCGCGGCAGGTCCGGCTGGCCGTGGTCGCCGTGGTAGCTGGCGACCGCCTGGCCGCGCAGGGTCTCGGCGGTGGCGAGCATGCCGCCCTGGAACTGGTAGTAGTCGTTGGAATCGAGGATGTCGTGCTCGCGGTTGTCCTGGTTCTGCAGCACCGCCTGTAGCCCTTCCAGGCGCTCGCCGAAGCGTTGCCGGGCCGGGGTGCCGGCATCGCTGGCCCCGTAGGCGTAGCCGCCCCAGTTGAGGTAGGCCTCGGCCAGGTCGGTGCGGGTTTCCCAGGTGCGGGCCTCGATCACCCCTTGCACGCCCGCGCCGTAGGCGCCGGGCTGGGCGCCGAACACCCGCCAGCCGGCTTCGCGGCGCGCGGCCTCCGCTGGCAGGCCTTCGCCTTCCAGGCGGGCGCGGTCCTGGCGCACGCGGGCGGCGAGGGGGTTGAGGTCGTCGGGCTCGTCCAGCTCGGCGACGGCCTGTACGGCCGCGTCGAACAGGCGGATGAGGTTGGCGAAGGCGTCGCGGAAGAAGCCCGAGACCCGCAGCGTCACGTCCACGCGCGGGCGGTCCAGCAAGGACAGCGGGAGGATCTCGAAGTCCTCCACGCGCTGGCTGCCGGCCTGCCACACCGGGCGTACGCCCAGCAGGGCCATGGCCTGGGCGATGTCGTCGCCGCCGGTGCGCATGGTGGCGGTGCCCCAGACGGACAGGCCGAGCTGGCGCAGGTGGTCGCCTTCGTCCTGCAGGTGGCGCTCCAGCAGCAGGCTGGCGGACTGGAAGCCCAGGCGCCAGGCGGTGGGCGTGGGCAGGTTGCGCACGTCCACGGTGAAGAAGTTGCGCCCGGTGGGCAGCACGTCGAGGCGCCCGCGGCTGGGGGCGCCGCTGGGGCCGGGGGGCACGAAGCGCCCGTCGAGGGCGGCCAGCACGCCGCCGATTTCCGCTGCGCCACAGGCGTCCAGGGCGGGGGCGATCACCTGCCGCAGGTTGTGGATAACCGCGTCGCTGGCGGGGCCGATGGCTTCGGCGGCCGGGTTGGCGATCAGCTGGCGGGCCAGCAGCTCCAGGCGCTCGCGGGTGTCGCCGTTGCTGCGCCAGGGCGCGTCGTCGACGCCCTGGAGCACGGCGGGGCGCGGCCCTTCCCAGGGTTCGGCCCAGGCCAGGTCGAGCGGGTCGCGGTCGAGCGCCAGGTCGCGGGCGAGGGCGCGCAGCAGGCTGGCGTTGCCGCCCTTGCCGTCGGCACGGGGGATGCGCACCAGGGACAGCAGGGTGTCGTCGCGCAGGCCCGCCACGGGGGATTCACCGAACACGTGCAGGCCGTCGCGGATCTGCGATTCCTTGAGGTCGCAGAGGTAGGCGTCCAGCTGCGGCAGCCAGCTGTCGGCGTCGTCGTTGAGGCTGAGCCCCAGCTCGCGGTCGAGGGCGGTGGCCCTGACCAGTTCGAGGATTTCGCCGCGCAGCTGCACGGCCCGGCGGGGGTCGAGCAGGGAGGCGTCGTAGTACTCGTCGGCCAGGCGCTCCAGGTCGCGCAGCGGGCCGTAGGTTTCGGCGCGGGTCAGCGGCGGCATCAGGTGGTCGATGATCACCGCCTGGGCGCGGCGCTTGGCCTGGGCGCCTTCGCCGGGGTCGTTGACGATGAAGGGGTAGATGTTCGGCAGCGGCCCCATCACCGCGTCCGGCCAGCATTCGGCGGACAGGCCGACACCCTTGCCGGGCAGCCATTCGAGGTTGCCGTGCTTGCCGACGTGCACCAGCGCATCGGCGCCGAACACCTCGCGCAGCCAGAAATAAAAGGCCAGGTAGCCGTGGGGCGGTACCAGCGACGGGTCGTGGTAGATGGCCGCCGGGTCCAACTGGTAGCCCCGCGCCGGCTGGATGCCGACGAAGGCGAGGCCGAAGCGCAGGCCGGCGATCATCATCCGTCCGCTGCGGAACATCGGGTCCTGTTGCGGCTCGCCCCAGCGCTCCGTCACCGCCCGCTGGTTGGCTTCGGGGAGGCGGGAGAAGCAGGCGAGGTAGTCGTCCAGGGCCAGGCTCTGGGCGCAGGGGCGGGCGTCGAGGTTGTCGAGGTCGTTGCTGACGCCGCCCAGCAGGCTGTGGATGAGGGCGGTGCCGCTCTCCGGCAGGCCGGCCACGGGGTAACCCCGGGCCTCCAGGGCGCGGAGGATATTCAGCGCGCCGGCCGGGGTGTCCAGGCCCACGCCGTTGCCGATGCGGCCGTCACGGGTGGGGTAGTTGGCGAGGATCAGCGCCACGCGCTTGTCGGCGTTGGCCTTGCGCGCCAGCAGCAGCCAGCGCCGCGCCAGTTCGGCGACGAAGTCCATGCGCTCGACATGGGGCAGGTAGCAGACCACGTCGCTCTGGCTGCGCTCGCTGCGCCAGGCCAGGCCTTTGAAGCTGATGGCGCGGGTGATGAGGCGGCCGTCCAGCTCCGGCAGGGCGACGTGCATGGCCAGGTCACGGGGGCCCAGGCCCTGGGCGTTGGCCTCCCACTGGGGCTGGTTGTCCAGGCTGCAGATGGCCTGGAACACCGGCACGTCGCGGCGGAACGGGCGCAGGCTGGGGGCCTCCGGCGAGGACTGGGCGAAGCCGGTGGTGTTGATGATCAGCTCGACGCCGGCCTCGTCCAGCCAGTCTTCGAGGGTGGCCAGGCAGGCGGCCTCCTTGAGGCTGGCCACGGCGATGGGCAGGGGGTTGAGGCCCTGGGCGGCGAGGCGTTCGCAGAAGGTGTCGAGGAAGCCGGTGTTCGCCGCCTGCAGGTGGGTGCGGTAGAACACCAGCGCCACCACGGGCTGCTCGGGTTGCCAGTCGGCGCGCCAGTGGGCGAGCCCGGCGTTGGGCTGGCGCGGGTGGTAGACCGCGACGCGGGGCAGCGCCCTGGGCTCCTCCCAGGGCATCGCGTGGCCCAGGCAGCGGCTGGCGAGGCAGGCGAACAGCTGCCGGGCGTTGTCCAGCCCGCCCTGGCGCAGGTAGTGCCAGTAGCGCTCGGCATCCTCTGTGGGAACGGTGCAGAGCCGTGCCAGCTCGGGATCGGGGCGGTCGTCTCCGGGCACCAGGATCAGCGTGGCGCCGCGCTCGGCCAGCGCCACCAGTTGCTCGATGCCGTAGCGCCAGTAGCCGACGCCGCCGTGCACGGAGATGAGGATGACCTTGGCGTGCTGCAGCACCTCGTCGACGTAGAGGTCCACCGAGGCGTGGTTCTGCAGCTGCATCGGGTTGGCCAGGCGCAGGCTCGGGTAGTCCTCCGGCAGCGTGCGGGCGGCCTCGGCCAGCAGCGCCAGGTGCGAGTCGCCGCTGCAGAGGATGACCAGCTCGGCGGGCGTCTGGGCCAGATGGGCGATGCCATCGTCGGGGACGAAGCCGCCGGGCTGGGTGCGCAACAGGTGCATGGCTCGGGCCTCGGCTCGGTGGAGCGGCCCTCTCCCGGGGGAGAGGCGCCGGTTCGGTGGTTACGCCAGGGCGGTGCGCAGTTCGTTGGCGATGGTGGCCTGGTCCAGCTCCTGGCCGATCACCACCAGGCGGGTGGCGCGGGGCTCGTCGCTGCGCCAGGCGCGGTCGAAGTGCTTGTCGAAGCGCTTGCCGACGCCCTGCACCAGCAGGCGCATGGGCTTGCCGGTGACGGCGACGAAGCCCTTGATGCGCAGGATGGCGTGGCGTTCCACCAACTGGCCGAGGGCCGCGAGCAGGGCGCGCTCGTCCACTTCCGGGAGGTCGACGTGGAAGGAGTCGAACTCGTCGTGGTCGTGGTCCTCGTGTTCTTCGTGGTCGTGGTGGGTGGGGCGGCTGTCGATGTGCAGCTCGGCTTCGGCGTTCAGGCCCAGCAGCACGTCCAGCGGAAGCTTGCCGGAGGCGGCCTCGACCACCTTCACCGCCGGCGGCAGCTCTTCGCTGACTTCGGCGCGTACGGCGGCCAGGGCGTCGGCATCCAGCAGGTCGGTCTTGTTGAGGATCACCAGGTCGGCGCTGGCCAGCTGGTCTTCGAAGAGTTCGTGCAGGGGCGATTCGTGGTCGAGGTTCGGGTCCTGCTTGCGCTGCTCGTCCACCTGGTCGGGGAAGGCGGCGAAGGTGCCGGCGGCGACGGCGGGGCTGTCCACCACGGTGATCACCGCGTCCACGGTGCAGGCATTGCGGATCTCGGGCCACTGGAAGGCCTGCACCAGGGGCTTGGGCAGGGCCAGGCCGGAGGTCTCGATGAGGATCTGGTCGAGGTCGCCACGGCGCGCCACCAGTTCGCGCATGACCGGGAAGAACTCTTCCTGCACGGTGCAGCACAGGCAGCCGTTGGCCAGTTCGAAGACGCGGCCCACGGCCTCTTCCTCGCTGCAGCCGATGCTGCATTGCTTGAGGATGTCGCCGTCGATGCCCAGCTCGCCGAATTCGTTGACGATCACCGCGATGCGGCGACCCTGGGCGTTGTCCAGCATGTGGCGGAGGAGGGTGGTCTTACCGGCACCGAGGAAGCCGGTGACGATGGTGACGGGGAGCTTGGCCAGGGTTTTCATGCGCGCCTCTCAGGTGCTCTGTGGCGGGCATGACGAATGCAGCGGGCCGGGCCCACTGGAGGTATTCGCCACCGGATCACCCCGCCCGGTTGTCTGGAAATTCGCCGAGGCAGGTCTCCTGGCTCGCAGCCTGGCGCGGGGCGCCGCCGGGTCCGCCTTCCCGCCCGTGGGCAGTGGCTGTGGACAGGGCATCAGCTGCTTACAGTTGCGGGGGCAGCCGTGGCTTGGACCACGTTCCCTCTTAGCTCCAGCGCTCGCTGGAGAACCTCGAAAGGACGGAAGGCTACGCAGGGCCCGGGCGGCGGTCAATCGCGTTGGTTGACGCCTCGTCGGGCCCGTGCTGTCCTTGCGCGGATTTTTCCCGCCCGGTCGCCTGCCACGCCATGAACCCCGCTGCTCCTTCCCTGACGCCGCCTTCGCTGGTGGCCGGTTTCGGCTGCCGCCAGGGCTGCACGGCGGCGGAGCTGGGGGCCTTGCTGGATGCCTGCCTGGCCGAGGCCGGGGTGCCGCCGGCGCGCCTGGCGGCGTTGGCGACCCGCGAGGACCGCGCCCTGGAGCTAGGCCTGCAGGCGCTGGCGGCGGAGCGCAACCTGCCGTTGCAGGGCGTTTCCCCCGAGGCGCTGAACGCCCTGGAGGCGCGCCTGAGCCAGCCGTCCGAGCGGGTCCGCGCCCTGGCCGGCAGTGCGGGGGTGGCCGAGGCGGCGGCCCTGGCGCTGGCCGATCGGCTGGGGCAGGGGCCTTCGCACCTGCTGCTCGACAAACGCCGCAGTGCTCGCGCGACCTGCGCGTTGGCCTGCATCCACCTGGAGGCTGAACGGCCATGACGGTCTATTTCATTGGCGCCGGTCCGGGCGATCCGGAACTCATCACGGTGAAGGGGCAGCGGCTGATCCACCGCTGCCCGGTGATCCTCTATGCCGGCTCGCTGGTGCCGGAGGCGGTGCTGGAGGGGCACCAGGCGCAGCAGGTGGTGAACACCGCCGAGCTGCACCTGGAGCAGATCGTTGCGCTGCTGGCCGAGGCCCATGCCCGGGGCCAGGACGTGGCGCGGGTGCATTCGGGCGATCCGTCGCTGTATGGCGCCATCGGCGAGCAGATCCGCCACCTGCGCGAGCGTGGCATTCCCTACGAGATCGTGCCGGGCGTTACTGCCACGGCGGCCTGTGCGGCCCTGCTGGGCTGCGAGCTGACGCTGCCGGAGGTGTCGCAGACGCTGATCCTCACCCGCCACGCCAGCAAGACGCGGATGCCCGAGGGCGAGTCCCTGGGGGACCTGGCCCGTCACCGGGCGACCCTGGCGATCCACCTGGGGGTGAGCCGGATCGAGGAAATCGTCGCCGAACTGCTGCCGCACTACGGGCCGGCCTGCCCGGTGGCGGTGATCCACCGCGCCAGCTGGCCGGACCAGGCCCAGGTCACCGGCACCCTCGCCGACATCGCCGAGAAGGTGCGGGCCGTGGGCTTTCGCCGGACGGCGCTGATCCTGGTGGGGGAGGTGCTGGCGGCCGAGGGCTTTGCCGACTCGTCGCTGTACCGCGCCGGGCATGCGCACCTGTACCGGCCGGGCGAGTGACGGCTCGGTCGCGAGAGGATCGCTGCATATCGCTGAGTGTTGCCTGCCGGATGCCGGCTTTTTCGCCTGCGTTCGCCTTGCCCGCCCCGATCCGCCCGGGCTTTTCGGCGGGCCTGTAGTGACGTACCGCTGTGAAACCCGCAGAATGCAGCCTTTCCGGCCTTTGGCCGGCCCGTCCGTATGACTTCGGCCTTGAGCGACCTGACTCCTTATGCGAATGCGCTTGATGCTGCTGGGCGGTGGCAATGCCCTTGGACAGGCGCTGATTCGCCTGGGTGCCGAGGATGATGTGGGGTTCCTCGCCCCGCGCCCGCCCGAGCAGGGTTGGGACGCCGCCAGCCTGACGCAGTTGCTCGACGACACCCGCCCCGACGCGGTGGTGAACCTCGCCTACTACTTCGACTGGTTCCAGGCCGAAGACGTGAGCGCTGAGCGCTTCGCGGCCCAGGAGCGGTCGGTGGAGCGCCTCGCCGAGCTGTGCCAGCACCACAACATCGTGCTGCTGCAGCCTTCCAGCTACCGGGTCTTCGATGGCGCCCGCGCCACGGCCTACAGCGAGAAGGACGAGACCATTCCCCTGAGCCTGCGTGGCCAGTCCCTCTGGCGCATCGAGCAGAGCGTTCGCGCCCTGTGCCCGCGCCATGTGCTGCTGCGCTTCGGCTGGCTGCTGGACGACAGCCGCGAAGGCACCCTGGGCCGCTTCCTGGTCCGCGCCGAGCGGGACGACGAGATCTGCCTGGCGGACGACCGCCGTGGCAACCCGACCCCGGCCGACGATGCCGCGCGGGTCATGCTGGCGGTGCTCAAGCAGCTGGACTGCGCCGCGCCGCTGTGGGGCACCTACCACTACGGCGCCCACGAGGCGACCACCACCCTGGCCCTGGGCCAGGCGGTGCTCACCGAGGCACGCGCCCTGCACCCGCTGAAGGTGCAGGACATCACCCCGCAGGCCCACGCGGCCCGCCCCGACGCGGCGGACGAACCGCAGCACGCCGTGCTGGCCTGCAAGAAGATCTTCCACACCTTCGGCATCAAGCCGCGCGCCTGGCGTGCGGCCCTGCCGGCCCTGCTGGACCGCTACTACCGACATGGCTGATCCCATCCTCATCACCGGCGGCGCCGGCTTCATCGGTTCGCACCTGGCGGACCAGTTGCTGGCCCGCGGGCACGCCGTGCGCGTGCTGGACAACCTCTCCACCGGCAAGCCCGGCAACCTGGCACTGGACAACCCGCACCTGGAGCTGATCGAGGGCGACGTGGCCGATGCGGCGGTGGTCGCGCGTGCCATGGCCGGCTGCAAGGCGGTGGCGCACCTGGCCGCCGTGGCCTCGGTACAGGCTTCGGTGGATGACCCGGTGGCGACCCACCAGGCCAACTTCATCGGCACCCTGAACGTCTGCGAAGCCATGCGCACCCACGGGGTGAAGCGCGTGCTGTTCGCCTCCAGCGCCGCGATCTACGGCCAGAACGGCGAAGGCCAGGCCATCGACGAAGACACCGCCAAGGCACCGCTGACGCCCTACGCGTCGGACAAGCTGGCCAGCGAGCACTACCTGGATTTCTACCGGCGCGAGCACGGCCTGGAGCCGGCGATCTTCCGCTTCTTCAACATCTACGGCCCGCGCCAGGACCCATCGTCGCCCTACTCGGGGGTGATCAGCATCTTCACCGAGCGGGCGCTGGCCGGTTCGCCCATCACCGTCTTCGGCGATGGCGAGCAGACCCGTGACTTCCTCTACGTCGGCGACCTGGTGCAGGTGCTGGCCGAGGCGCTGGAGATGCCGGCTGTGGAGGTGGGGGCGGTGAACGTCGGCCTGCGCCAGTCCACCAGCCTGAACCAACTGCTGGCGGCCATCGGCGAGGTGGTGGGCGGTCTGCCTGAGATCCGTCATGCGCCCGGGCGTGCGGGGGATATCCGCCATTCCCTGGCCGACAACCAGCGCCTGCTGGCACGCTTCGACTTCCCCGAGCCGACGCCCCTGGCCAAGGGCCTGGCCGAGCTGCTCGGCCGCTGAGCCCGCTCCATGAGAAAGGCGCCTCCGGGCGCCTTTCTTCTTTCCGCTCGCTTTCACCCTAGGGCTTCACCCCGGGACCGCAGCAGCCCAAACGAAAAAGGCGCCCGAAGGCGCCTTTGTTCTGTGCAGCAGGGCTTAGAACTTGTAGCCCAGGCCGACCATGTAGACCCACGGGTCGACGTCGACGTTGACCTTGGCGCGCACACCGCCAGCGATGCTGTTATCGACATAGGCGCGGGTGTCGATGTCGATGTAGCGGACCTGGGCGTTCAGCATGACGTTGTCGGTCAGCATGTAGTCGGCACCGACCTGCCAGGCCAGGCCCCAGGAGTTCTTCACGTTGAAGTTGTCGAAGCCGGCGGCGGTTGCCTCGCTGCCCACGTGCTCGTCATAGATCCAGGTGTAGTTGATGCCACCGCCCACGTAGGGCTGGAAGGCGGACTTCGGATCCAGCGGGTAGTACACCAGGCTCAGGGTCGGCGGCAGGTGCTTCAGGGTACCCAGCTTGCCGTTGGCGGAGTCGAGGGCGGTGCCCTTGATCTTCACGTCGTGCTCGAACGGGGTGGCCGCCAGCAGTTCGATGGCCAGGTTGTCGGTCAGCATGTAGGCGAAGTTCAGGCCGAGCTGGGTGTCGCTGCTCATGGTGGCCTTGCCGCCCAGGTCGGTGCCGGCCAGTGCGCCGCGATCCACCTTCACGCTGGAGGAATCGGCTTCCGGGTTGACGGTGATGGCGCCGGCGCGGATCAGGATGTCACCGGCCTGGTGGGCCTGGGCCATGGGTGCAGCCACGGCCAGTGCGAGAAGAGAGGCAGCGAGGAACGACTTTTTCATGGAGGGCTCCAGGTCTTGAGCTGTGTTGGCTGTGGCGCAGTTTCAGGGAACCGGCCCCCCATTCGCCTTGATCTAGCTCAATGCCGATGCGGATTCGTTAGCAGGCTTGCTAACCACCCTCCGTTTTCACTGGGATTCGTACGGATAGATCTTGCTCGCTTCCATCTGGTAGCCGGCTTCGGCCAGTTCGCTGGTGGAGGCTTTCACCTGCAGCGGGCCTTCGATCCAGAACGGCTGGTAGAGCGCATCCATCAGCACGCCCAGCTCGGTGGTGACGTGGACGATCTGGTTGGACGGCGGCGGCGGGACGTGGATGCAGGCGCCGAAGTAGGGCACCAGCAGGAACTCGGTCACGCGGCCTTCCTCGGTGACGTCCAGCGGGACGATGTACCCGGGCAGCTTCACCTCCTGGCCGTCCAGCTCCTTGACCACCGGGGCGGCCGGGGATTGCTGTGTGGCCGCCGGGCCGGACTCGCTGGCCAGGGAGTCGGCCAGCTGCGACAGGTCGTGGATCGGGGCGGGCGGCGGAGGCGGCGGGGCGTCGGCGG
Source organism: Metapseudomonas otitidis (assembly GCF_011397855.1). Lineage (NCBI taxonomy): Bacteria > Pseudomonadati > Pseudomonadota > Gammaproteobacteria > Pseudomonadales > Pseudomonadaceae > Metapseudomonas > Metapseudomonas otitidis. Next base: position 883,550 of record NZ_AP022642.1, read on the forward strand.
GGATCATCTCCGACCAGGTCAGTTCACGCACATCCCCCGCCCAGAGAGCGGTGGTGGCCAGCAGCAGGAGGGCCGGCAGGGTCAGCAGGGCACGTTTCATTCGCAGCTCACAGGCGGATGGAGAGGCCGTCGGCCAGGGATTGTCGATAGGCGCGCCAGGCCGGCACGCTGCCCATCAGCAGGGCGGCGGCCAGGATACCGCCCAGCAGTGTCCACTCATAGTTAGAGGGCAGCGCCAGGGGCAGGTAGAGGCCGTAGTTGGCCTGCACGTAGCCCTGGCTGACGGCGATGCCGAGGTACAGCAGGCCGAGCCCGAGTACTGCACCGGCCACGGCCAGGGCGAAGGCCTCCAGAACCAGCAGGCTGCCGATGTGCCAGGGGCGCGCGCCCACGGAGCGGAGGATGGCCATTTCCCGGCGGCGTTCGTTGAGGCTGGTGAGGATGGCGGTGAGCATGCCGATCAGCCCGGTGAGCACCACGAACAGCGAGACCACGAACAGCGCCTTCTCGGCCGTGCCCATCAGGCTCCACAGCTCCTGCAGGGCGACGCCGGGGAGCACCGCCAGCAGCGGCTCGCCCCGGTATTCGTTGATCTGCCGCTGCAGGGCGAAGGTGGCGATCTTGCTGTTGAGCCCCAGCAGGAAGGCGGTGATGGCCTTGGGCTGCAGGTCCATGGCCCGGGCCTGGTCGGCGCTGACCTTGCCGGTACCGCGCGCGGGCACGCCGTTCTGCCAGTCCACGTGCAGCGCTTCCATGCCGGCCAGGGAGATGTGCAGGGTGCGGTCCACCGGGGTGCCGGTGCGTTCGAGGATGCCGACCACGGTGAACGGCTTGTCGTCGTGCTGCACCAGGCTGACGGTGCTGACGCCGTGGGCCAGCACGATGTGATCGCCCAGCTTGTACTTCAGCGCCTCGGCCACTTCAGCGCCGAGCACCACGTCGAACAGGTCGGCGAAGGGCTTGCCTTCGGCCAGCTTCAGCGGCTGGGCGCGGCCGTAGCGGTAGTGCTCGAAGTAGGCCTCGCTGGTGCCCATCACCCGGTAGCCCTTGTGGGAGTCGCCGAGGGAGATCGGGATGGCCCATTTCACCCGCTTGTCCTGGGCGATGGCTTCGAAGCTCTCCCAGCGGATGTTGTTGGTGGCGTTGCCGATGCGGAACACCGAGTAGAGCAGCAGGTTCACCGACCCGGAGCGGGCGCCGACGATCAGGTCGGTGCCGCTGATGGTGCTGGCGAAGCTGGCGCGGGCTTCCGTGCGTACCCGCTCCACCGCCAGCAGCAGGCAGACCGAGAGGGCGATGGCGAAGACCGTGAGCAGGGCGGTGAAGCGGCGGTTGGCGAGGCTCGCCAGGGCCAGGCGTAGCAGGTGCATCTCAGGCCTCCAGCGGGCGGGCTGCGCGGTTCAGGTCCAGCAGCGAGAGGCTGCGGTCGAAGAGGGGGGCCAGGCTCTGGTCATGGCTGACGAAGAGCAGGCTGGTGCCGGCGTCGCGGCATTCGTCGAAGAGCAGGCGCAGGAAGCTCTCGCGGGCATCGGCGTCCAGGGCCGAGGTGGGCTCGTCGGCGATCAGCAGCTCCGGCTGGCCGATCAGCGCGCGGGCGGCGGCGACCCGCTGCTGCTGGCCGATCGACAGGGCATCGGCGCGGCGCTCCAGCAGGGCCTCGCCGAGGCCGAGGTGGCCGAGCAGGGTCACGGCGGCGGCCGACACGCTGCCGTGGCGTTGGCTGGCGCGCTGGGCGCGCAGGCGGGAGAAGCGGCAGGGCAGCTCGACGTTCTCGCGCACCGAGAGGAACGGCAGCAGGTTGAACTGCTGGAAGATGTAGCCGGTGTGGTCCACCCGGAAGCGGTCGCGAGCCCCGGAGGAGAGGGCGCCGAGGTCCTGGCCGAGCAGGCGGACGTGCCCCCGCCCGGGCGCCTGGACGCCGCCCAGCAGGCCCAGCAGGGTGGTCTTGCCGCTGCCGCTGGGGCCTTTGAGGAAGAGGGTTTCACCGCTGTTGAGGGTGAAGGCGGGGATGTCCAGCAACTCGGCCTGGCCGGGCCAGGCGAATCCCAGGTCGGTGATTTCGATCAGTGTCTGGCTCATGTACGGACGGCCGGGTTGCCCCGGCCGGCTCATCGGGGGATCAGAAGCTCAGGGAGGGGGCTGCGGGGGTCAGTTCGGCGCCCTGCTGGCCCTTCGGGCCGATCAGTTGTACCTGAATTTTCTGGGTGGCGGGGAAGCGCGTGAACAGGCCCTTGAGGTCCAGCCCGGTCAGCTTGGCCGGCGTTGCGCATTCCAGGTGGTAGCGCGCGTGGATCTCGCTGTGGGCGTGGTGGTGCTCATCGCCGTCCTCGTGCTTGTGCTCAGGCTCGTGGGCCTCTTCCGGGGCGTTGCCGAACAGCGGGCTTTCCAGTTCCTGTTCGGACACCTTGCAACCGGCGGCTTCGGGGAGGGCGAACAGGGCCAGGGGCTTTTCCAGCTCGGCGCGGGCCTTGGCCACGGCGGCCTTGTCGGCATCGCTACGGGCCTCGTGCTCGAAGCCCACCAGGTTCATGGCCGGGCTTTCCAGTTCCAGCTCCAGGGTGCCGCCGTCCAGGGCAGCATTGAGGCGGGCCACGCCGTGCTCGTGGGCACCCAGGCTGCCGTGGCCTTCGTGGTCGTGATCGTCGTGTTCATGGGCCTGGACGGAGAAGGCCAGGGGGAGCAGTGCGAAGGGCAGGGCGAGCAGCAGGCGGCGCATGGGAGTCTCCAGATGCGGGTGAAAAGCGGCGTTACGTTATAACAACTGTGGGCCGGCTTCCAGAGGCGTGAGAGCATGGCGCGTCGTTTATCGAGGAACCTTGCATGCTGCGCATTCGCGGACGGATCGGTGATTGGCCGGTGGACCTGACGGTGGAAATGGACGAGGAGGACTGGCAGCGCCTGGGCGCTCAATTGCACGTTGCCCCGGCAGCATCGCCCGAGCCGGTTGCGCCACCGGCAGCCGCCCCTTCCCGGCAGGCGGATCCACGCTGGGAGGCCGCCCTGGGGCTGCTGCGCGAGGCCGGCCGTCTGGAAGGCCCGCGCCTGCTGGCCGATCTGGAGGCCCTGGCGGGCAGTGCGGCAGCCGGCAAGCGCCTGCTGGTGCGCCTGCGCCATTGCGAGCAGGTGCAGCTGGAAGCCGGGGCGGACGCGCCGGTGTATGTCTGGAAGGGCTGAGGCGGGAGAGGCGGCCAGGCCGCCCTGATGGGGCGGCCTGGCAGGGCAATCAGTAGATCGCCTGGTATAGCTTGCGGCGGTAGGTGGTGACCAGCGGGTGATCATTGCCCAGCAGGTCGAACACCTGCAGCAGGGTCTTGTGGGGCAGGCCTTCGCCGTAGTTGCGGTTGCGCACGAACAGTCGCAGCAGGGCATCCAGGGCCGGTTCGTACTGCTGGCGGGCCAACTGGTGGATGGCCAACTGGTAGCTGGCTTCGTCGTCGCCCGCGTCCTGGGCCAGGCGGCTCTTCAGGGCGGCGGCCTCGGGCAGGTCGTTCACCTGGCGCAGGAAGGCCAGCTGGGCGCGGGCGCCGGCCAGGGCTTGCTTGTGCTCGTCGCCCTTGACCGCATCCAGCACCAGTTGGGCTTCACCCAGCTCGCCGCGCTCGGCGAGGCAGCGGGCGTAGAGGATCAGCGCCGGGGCGTTGCTGTTGTCTTCGCCCAGCAGTTGCTTGAGCACGGCCTCGGCATCACCGATGCGGCCGTCGTCGAACAGGGTCTGGGCCGCTTCCATCGGGTCGGCGGCTTCCGGTGCCGGTTCGGCAACGTGGGGGGCGAGCATGGCGCGGATCTGGGATTCCGGCTGGGCACCGGCGAAGCCGTCCACCGGTTGGCCGTCCTTGAACAGCACCACGGTGGGCAGGCTGCGGATGCCGAAGCGCATGACGATGTCCTGCTCGACGTCGCAGTTGACCTTGGCCAGCAGCAACTCGCCCCGGTAGGACTCGGCGATCTGTGCCAGCAGCGGCATGAGGGCTTTGCAGGGGGCGCACCACTCGGCCCAGAAATCCACCAGCACGGGCTTGTGGAAGGAGTTCTGGATCACCGACTGGTCGAAGTCGAGGGCGGTGGCATCGAAGATGTAGGGCGTGTCGCTCATCGTGGATTCCGTAAGCGCAGGGAAGAGAGTGGGCGAATCATACGGCCGCTAACGCCGCGCGCCTACCGGGTGGGGGCGAGCGGCGTGGCGCATCCGGCGGTTCAGCGGGCGGCGTGGTACAGGCTCACGTGGCGGAACTGCTCGGGCTCGGCCAGGTCCGGCCAGGTGCAGGCTTCCAGCATGGCCAGGCGGCGGTACAGCGGGTGGGCGAAGTCGCGCACGCGGGAGTCGGCCACCAGCGCTTCGCGGCCCCGGCTGAGGAAGTGGTCCAGCAGCGGCAGGTTGGCGCGGTCGTAGAGCACGTCGGCCACCACCACCAGGTCGAAGCGATCAGCCTCGGCGAAGAAGTCGGCGCTGTAGCCGAGCGTCACACCGTTCAGCGCGGCATTGGCGCGGCAGGCCTCCAGGGCCAGCGGGTCGAGGTCGCAGGCCACCACTTCCGCCGCGCCGGCCTTGGCGGCGGCGATGGCCGCCACGCCGGAGCCGGCGCCGAAGTCCAGCACGCGCTTGCCGGCGACCCAGTGGGGCTGCTCGGCGAACCAGCGCGCCAGGGCCAGGCCGCTGGCCCAGCAGAAGCACCAGTAGGGCGGCTCTTCGAGGATGCGCCGGGTCTCGTCGGCGTCGAAGGCGCGGTCCATGTTGTCGGCGTCGATCAGCCAGAGGCGCAGGTCGGTGCCCGGCAGCGTCTCGGCGCGCAATTGGGCATCGCCGAGCAACTGGGCGAGCGGGGCCTGCAGTGTCGAGGGCGGCGTCATGGCACGGTCTCCAGCTGCAGGGCGCCCAGGGACTGGCTTTCCGCCGCCGGGATGCGCCGCGGGGCGAGGCGCTGGATCAACTGGCCGGACTGGCTGACCCGGGCGCGCAATTCCACCCGCAGGTCCCGGGGGAAGGCCTCGGGGTTGAAGGTCAGGCGGAAGGGCAGGGCCGTGCCGGTGCCGTCGAGGCGTAGGCTGCCGAGCAGGCGCAGCGGGCGGTCGCGGGTGTCCACCGCCAGCAAGGCCAGCTCCACGTCGCTGCCGGCGGGGGCGCCCAGCAACTGGCCGTCCAGCGCGCGCATGTAGGCGGGCAACGGCTGCTCGGCAGCGGGCTTGGCGACCGGTTTCGCCGGTGCAGGTTCGGCGGGCGGCTCGCCGGCGCAGGCGGCCAGCAGGGCGGCAAGGGAAAGGATGTAGAGCGGACGCATCATGACTCCTGGCCAAGGGGGTACAGGCGGTGTGCGCGGCCTTATAGCTCAAACCCCGGTTGCTTGTCTTGCCAGGGAGATGCGCTCTACCATGTGGCCTTCTTTTCCGCCATAGCCCCCTCCCTGCCATGCACTGTCCCTTCTGCGGCGCCCATGACACCAAGGTGATCGACTCGCGACTGGTCGCGGAAGGCGATCAGGTCCGCCGTCGCCGCGAGTGCCTGGCCTGCGAGGAGCGCTTCACCACCTTCGAGACCGCCGAACTGGTGATGCCACGCCTGATCAAGCAGGATGGCAGCCGCCAGCCCTTCGACGAGGACAAGCTCCGTGCCGGCATGCAGCGGGCGCTGGAGAAGCGCCCGGTGAGCATCGAGCGTCTCGAAGAGGCCATCGCTCACATCAAGCACAAGCTGCGCGCCACCGGCGAGCGCGAGGTGAAGTCGCGGGTGCTGGGCGAGCTGGTGATGGTCGAGCTGCAGAAGCTCGACGAGGTGGCCTACATCCGCTTCGCTTCGGTCTATCGCCGCTTCCAGGACCTCAACGAGTTCCGCGAGGAAATCGAGCGGCTGGCCCGTGAGCCCTCCAAAGACTAAGGCATGACCGCATCCGACCAGGCCTTCATGGCCCGTGCGCTGGAACTGGCTCGCAAGGGCCTCTATTCGACCCACCCCAATCCCCGCGTCGGCTGCGTGATCGTCCGTGACGGCCAGGTGGTCGGCGAAGGCTGGCACGCCCGCGCCGGCGAGCCCCACGCCGAGGTGCACGCCCTGCGCCAGGCCGGTGAGCGCGCCCGGGGGGCCACCGCCTACGTGACCCTGGAGCCGTGCAGCCACCACGGGCGGACCCCGCCCTGCGCCGATGCGCTGGTGAACGCCGGCGTCGCCCGGGTGGTCGCCGCCATGCAGGACCCCAATCCCCAGGTGGCCGGCCGTGGCCTGCTGCGCCTGATGGACGCCGGCATCGCCGTGCAGTCCGGGGTGCTGGAGAGCGAGGCGCGCGTGCTCAATGCCGGCTTCATCAAGCGCATGGAAACCGGGTTGCCCTTCGTCCGCGTCAAGCTCGCCATGAGCCTGGACGGCCGCACCGCCATGGCCAGTGGCGAAAGCCAGTGGATCACCGGCCCGGCCGCCCGTGCCGCCGTGCAGCGCCTGCGGGCGCGGGCCAGCGTGGTGCTGACCGGTGCCGACACCGTGCTCACCGACGGCGCCCGCCTGACCGTGCGCCCCGACGAGCTGGGCCTGAACGCCGAACTGACCGCCCTGGCGGTGACCCGTCCGCCGCTGCGCGTGCTGGTGGACGGTCGCCTGCGGGTGCCGCTCTCCGCGCCCTTCTACCAGGCCGGCAAGGCCCTGGTGGCCACCTGCGCCGTGGCCTCGGCGCGGGATCGCTTCCAGGAGGAGGGCCACGAACTGCTGGCCGTGCCGAGCAGCAACGGCCATGTCGACCTGCGTCGTCTGCTGCTGGAACTGGGCTCGCGCGGGGCCAATGAAGTGCTGGTGGAGGCCGGGCCGCGCCTGGCCGGTGCCTTCGCCCGGGCGGGCCTGGTGGATGAATTCCAGATCTTCATGGCCGGTCGCCTGCTCGGCTCCAGCGCCCGTCCCCTGCTGGACTGGCCCCTGGCGCGGATGACCGAGGCGCCGCAGCTGAAGATCACCGACGTGCGTGCTGTCGGTGACGACTGGCGCATCATCGCCGTGCCGCTGCCTCTGGTTGCTCGATAGCTGATCATTTCCATCGAAACGACTGGCTTGGAGCAGGCCGCGCCCTGTGTTAAAAACGCGCTCGGCCTTCTGGAATGGAAGGCCGAAACGTTCTCAGGGCGGGGTGGAAGTCCCCACCGGCGGTAATTGCGCCACGCGCATAGCCCGCGAGCGCTTCCCGGTCGCCACGGCGAGGGGAAGGTCAGCAGACCCGGTGTGATCCCGGGGCCGACGGTCACAGTCCGGATGAAGAGAGAACGGGATTGCCCGCCTGGGTGCGCGTTCGCGCGTCCGCGAAGTCCCATTCGATCCAGAGCCCTGTTTCTCACCAAACAGGAGATCGACATGCTCAACCCCCTTCGACCGAACCGCGCGGCCCTGGCCGTTCGCGTGCCGGTCCTCGCCCAGGCTGCCCATGGCGGCCGCTCCATGACTCGGGAGGCTCCATGTTCACCGGCATAATCGAAGCCATCGGCACCATTCGCGCCATCACCCCCAAGGGCGGTGACGTCCGGGTCCTGGTGGAGACCGGCAAGCTGGACCTGGGCGACGTCAAGCTCGGCGACAGCATCGCCGTCAACGGCGTCTGCCTCACCGCCGTGGAACTGCCTGGCAACGGCTTCTGGGCCGACGTCAGCCGCGAGACCCTGGCGCGCACCGCCTTCGACGACCTCAAGCCGGGCAGCCCGGTGAACCTGGAAAAGGCCCTGACCCCCACCAGCCGCCTTGGCGGCCACCTGGTCAGCGGCCACGTCGACGGCATCGGGGAAGTGATCGCCCGGGAAGACAACGCCCGCGCCGTCCAATTCAGGATCCGCTCGCCGCGTGAACTGGCCAAGTACATCGCCCTGAAGGGGTCGATCACCGTCGACGGCACGAGCCTGACGGTGAACGCGGTCAATGGCGCCGAGTTCGAGCTGACCATCGTCCCGCACACCCTGGCGGAAACCATCATGGTGGATTACCGGCCCGGCCGCCGGGTGAACCTGGAGGTGGACCTGCTGGCCCGCTACCTGGAGCGCCTGCTGCTGGGCGACAAGGCCGCCGAGCCCCAGGCGTCCGGCATCACCGAAGGTTTCCTCGCCGAACACGGCTACCTCGGGGCGCATCTAAAAACGTAGGCGAGGCCGTCAGCGCAAGGCAAAAACAGGCGAAAAAGCGCAGTTTACGTGCGGTAAATGAGCATTTTGAGCCTGTTTTTAACGCCGCGATGACAACGCAGGTAGTTTTTAGAGATGCCCCTCAACCGCTGAATTCATTAAGGAGGGCCCATGGCTCTCAATACCGTTGACGAACTGATCGAAGACATCCGCCAGGGCAAGATGGTCATCCTCATGGATGACGAGGACCGCGAGAACGAAGGCGACCTGATCATGGCCTCCGAGTGCGTGCAGGCCGAGCACATCAACTTCATGGCGCGCTTCGCCCGCGGCCTGATCTGCATGCCGATGACCCGCGAGCGCTGCGAACTGCTCAAACTGCCGCTGATGGCGCCGCGCAACGGCTCCGGCTTCGGCACCAAGTTCACCGTCTCCATCGAAGCGGCCGAAGGCGTCACCACCGGCATCTCCGCCGCCGACCGCGCGCGCACCGTGCAGGTGGCCGCCGCCAAGGGCGCCAAGGCCGAGGACATCGTCAGCCCCGGCCACATCTTCCCGCTGATGGCCCAGCCCGGCGGCGTGCTGGCCCGTGCCGGCCACACCGAGGCGGCCTGCGACCTGGCGCGCATGGCCGGCTTCGAGGCGTCCGGAGTGATCTGCGAGATCATGAATGACGACGGCACCATGGCCCGTCGCCCCGAGCTGGAGACCTTCGCCGCCGAGCACGGGATCAAGATCGGCACCATCGCCGACCTCATCCACTACCGCCTGATCCACGAACGCACCGTCGAGCGCATCGCCGAGCAGCCGCTGGACAGCGAACTGGGGCACTTCAACCTGGTGACCTACCGCGATGCCGTGGAAGGCGACGTGCACATGGCGCTGACCCTGGGCGAGATCAGCCCGGAAGAGCCGACCCTGGTGCGCGTGCACAACATGGACCCGCTGCGCGACCTGTTCATGGTCAACCAGTCCGGTCGCTGGAGCCTGCGCGCGGCGATGAAGGAAGTGGCCGCCTCCGGCAGCGGCGTGGTGCTGCTGCTGGGCAACCCGCTGACCGGCCCGCAGCTGCTGGCGCACCTGGAGCGCCAGCTGGGCACCGAGGCCAAGGTCACCACGCCCTCCACCTACAGCACTGTCGGTGCCGGCTCGCAGATTCTTCGCGACCTCGGGGTGCGCAAGATGCGCCTGATGAGTTCGCCGATGAAGTTCAACGCGATATCCGGTTTCGACCTGGAAGTTGTAGAATACCTGCCCGCTGAATGACCCGAAGGGCCCTGGCCGTGAACGGCCGGGGCCTTCGCTCTTTAATTGACGAGAACCCGCCCATGCCCCTGAAGACCATCGAAGGTACCTTCATCGCCCCCAAAGGCCGCTATGCCCTGGTGGTCGGCCGCTTCAACAGCTTTGTCGTGGAAAGCCTGGTAAGTGGCGCCGTAGACGCCCTGGTCCGCCATGGCGTGTCCGAGGACGACATCACCATCATCCGTGCCCCCGGTGCCTTCGAGATCCCCCTGGTCACCCAGAAGGTCGCCCAGCGTGGCGAGTTCGCCGCCATCATCGCCCTGGGCGCCGTCATCCGTGGCGGCACCCCGCACTTCGAATACGTCGCCGGTGAGTGCACCAAGGGCCTGGCCCAGGTGTCCATGGAGTTCGGCGTGCCGGTCGCCTTCGGCGTCCTGACCGTCGACTCCATCGAGCAGGCCATCGAGCGCTCCGGCACCAAGGCCGGCAACAAAGGCGCCGAAGCCGCACTCTCCGCCCTCGAAATGGTCAGCCTGCTGGCGGCCTTGGAGGCCAAGTGAGTTTCAACAGCGACAACGACGCCCCCGAGGCGCCGAAGAAGCCCGCCAAGGGCAAGATCGCCACGCGTCGCCAGGCCCGCAGCCTGGCCATGCAGGCGCTCTACTCCTGGCACATCGCCGGCCAGCCCCTGAACGAGATCGAAGCGCAGTTCCGCGTCGACAACGATTTCAGCCAGGTGGACGGTGCCTACTTCCACGAGATCCTCCATGGCGTACCGCGCCAGAAGACCGAGATCGACGAGGCCTTCCTGCCCTGCCTGGATCGCCCCCTGGAAGAGGTCGACCCGGTCGAGCTGGCCATCCTGCGCCTCTCCACCTACGAGCTGATGAACCGCGTCGACGTGCCGTACCGCGTGGTCATCAACGAAGGCATCGAGCTGGCCAAGGTCTTCGGTGCCACCGACGGGCACAAGTTCGTCAACGGCGTCCTCGACAAGCTGGCGCCCCGCCTGCGCGCCGCCGAGGTTCGTGGCGGCAAGCGCTGAGCCCCCGCCACGGATGGGTGAGTTCGAGCTGATCCGTCGCTACTTCGCCTCCGCCGCCTGCGCGGCGGGTGGCGAAGGCATCGCCCTCGGCATCGGCGACGACTGCGCCTTGCTGCAGCCCGCACCGGGCGAGCAGCTGGCCGTGTCCACCGACACCCTGGTGGCCGGCGTCCACTTTCCCCAGGTGTGCGATCCCTTCCTGCTGGGCCAGCGCGCCCTTGCCGTGTCCGCCAGCGACCTGGCCGCCATGGGCGCCGCGCCCCTGGGCTTCACCCTGGCCCTGACCCTGCCCGCTGCCGATGCCGACTGGCTGCAACAGCTGGCCACCGGCCTCGACGCCATGGCCCGCCGTTGCGGCCTGGCCCTGGTGGGTGGCGACACCACCCGTGGCCCCTTGAGCATGACCCTCACCGTGTTCGGTCGCCTGCCGGCCGGTGCCGCCCTGCGGCGTTCCGGTGCCCGTCCCGGCGACCTGCTCTGCGTGGGCGGCAGCCTGGGCGATGCCGCCGGTGCCCTGCCGCTGGTGCTTGGCCAGCGGTCGGATGAAGGCGCCGAGGCCGCCGCCCTGCTGGATCATTATTGGGCCCCGCCGCCGCAGTTCGCCCTTGGTCTGGCCCTGCGTGGCCGTGCCAGCGCCGCGCTGGACGTGTCCGATGGCCTGCTGGCCGACTGCGGGCACATCGCCGCCGCCTCCGGCGTGGCCCTGTGGCTGGAGGCCGGGCGCGTCCCGCTGTCCCCGGCCCTGCAAGCGCTCTACCCCCACGACCAGGCCCTGGGCCTGGCCCTGTCCGGCGGTGATGACTACCGCCTGGCTTTCACCCTGCCGCCGCACCAGCTCGACGCCGTGCAGGCCGCCTGGCCGGCACTGGCCGTGATCGGCCGTGTCGAAGCCGGCCACGGTGTCTACCTGCTGGATGCCGACGGCCGCGAGCGACCGCAGCCGGCCCAGGGTTACCAACATTTCGGGAGTCACGGTGACTGATCATCCGCAACAAGCGCCGGCCCAGCCGGTCCCGCACTCGGTCTGGCGCAACCCCTGGCACTTCCTCGCCTTCGGTTTCGGCTCCGGCACCCTGCCCAAGGCGCCCGGCACCTGGGGCTCGCTGGTGGCCCTGCCGTTCATCCCGCTGTGGCAGATGCTGCCCGACTGGGGCTACTGGCTGATGCTCGGGCTGACCATGCTGTTCGGCTTCTGGCTGTGCGGCAAGGTCGCCGACGACCTGCGCGTGCACGACCACGAAGGCATCGTCTGGGACGAAATGGTCGGCATGTGGATCACCCTCTGGCTGGTGCCCGAGGGCTGGCAGTGGCTGCTGCTAGGCTTCGTGGTGTTCAGGGTCATGGACATCCTCAAGCCCTGGCCGATCCGCTGGATCGATCGCCACGTGCATGGCGGCGTCGGCATCATGCTCGACGACGTGCTGGCCGGCGTCTTCGCCTGGCTGGCCATGCAACTGATCATCTGGGGCGTCGGCCTGGCAGGCATCTGATCTGAAGGGAGACGGGACGATGCTCCGCAGGTTGCTCGGCATGCTGTCGCTACTGCTGGTTTCACCCGCCTGGGCGGCGGACGGCCATCCGCCTGTGGCGGAGATCGTCATCGCCTCCGAGGTCTGGGCCGGCCACACCAACGCCGATGGCAGCGGCCTGGGCTGGGACATCCTGCGCAAGGTCTACGAGCCCGTGGGCGTTCGCCTGAAGATCCGCAGCGTCCCCTACACCCGCTCCGTGGGGCTGGTACAGCGCCACGAGGCCGATGCCTGGATGGGCGCCTACCGCGACGAGATCGCCGGTGCCGTCTACCCCCGCTGGCACTACGACGCCGACCAGATCAGCGCCCTCGGCAAGGCCGGCGCGCCCGCCCCCAGCCTGCAGACCCTCGGCCGCTACCGCCTGGTGTGGATCCGCGGCTACGACTACCAGCACCAGTTGCCAAACCTGAAGCACTTCGAAGAAATCCAGCGCCGGGGCGGTATCCTCTCCATGCTCGACCTGGACCATGCGGACTACTACATCGATGCCCGCACCGAGATCGACGACGTGCTCGCCCAGACGGCGCATCCGGAGCGTTACCAGGTCACCTTCCTGACCCCGCTCCCGCTCTACGTCGGCTTCGCCGCCACCGAGCGCGGTCGCGAGTTCGCCGCCCTGTTCGACGAGCGCATGACGCGCCTGGTGCAGAGCGGCGAGTTGCGCCCGCTGTACGCCCGCTGGAAGCAGCCCTATCCCTTCGACCCACCGGAGAAGCACCATGCGTCGCCTTGAGCTGTCCTGTCTCGGCCTGTTGCTGATGGCCTGTACCAGCGCCTGGGCCGAGCCCGTGGTGCAGGTGGTGGGGCTGTTCCCCAACGCGGCGGTGATCAGCGTCGACGGCCAGCGCAAGCTGGTGCGGGTCGGCCAGACCGGCCCCGGTGGCGTGCAGGTGGTCAGCGCCGACAGCAAGGGCGCGGTCCTGCGCATCGACGGCGTCGAGCGGCCCTACGCCCTCAGCCGCGAATACAACAGCGCCGCCCCGCCCCCGGGGAGCACCGACGCCGCGGCATCCGCCCCACGCAAGGCGCAGATGAGCATCGCCCGGGGCAACAACGGGCACTACATGGTGGCCGGCTCCATCAACGGCCACCCGGTGCAGTTCATGGTGGACACCGGCGCCACCAGCGTGGCGATGAACGAGAACCAGGCGCGCATGCTCGGCCTCGACTACCGCGTCGAAGGCAAGCCGATGACCGCCAGCACCGCCGGCGGCAACGTGCGTGCCTGGCGGGTGCGCTTCGACCGGGTCAAGGTCGGCCCGCTGGAAGTGCTCGGCGTCGAAGGCGCGGTGGTCGAGGGCGACGCCCCGGTGGACGTGCTGCTGGGCATGAGCTTCCTCAACCAGGTGCGCTGGCGCGAGGACCAGGGCGTGCTGCGCCTGGAGTCCAAGTTCTAGGGGGCGAGCGGAGCCCACCGTCCAAGCCTTTCGATCCTTATCCCCAACTATTCAGTCTGACGGGCCGGCAGACGCTGCTGATACAATGCCGGCCTTTCGCAATCCCAGGAGAACCGTGGTGTCCGTCGTTTTCGTCGCCGCCTCCCAACTGCCCACGCCCTTTGGCCTGTTCACCATGCACGGCTTCCTCGACGAGGAAAGCGGCAAGGAACACGTCGCCCTGACCATGGGCGACATCGCCGACGGCCAGCCCGTGCTGGGGCGCCTGCACTCCGAGTGCCTGACCGGCGATGCGCTGTTCAGCCTGCGTTGCGACTGCGGCTTCCAGCTCGAGGCCGCCCTGCGCGCCATCGCCGAAGCCGGCCGTGGCGTGCTGCTGTACCTGCGCCAGGAAGGCCGTGGCATCGGCCTGTTGAACAAGATCCGCGCCTACGAGCTGCAGGACGGCGGTGCCGACACCGTCGAAGCCAACGAGCGCCTGGGCTTCGGCGCCGACCAGCGCGAGTACGCCTTCTGCCTGCCGATGCTCGAACACCTGGGCATCAGCAGCATCAAGCTGATGACCAACAACCCGCGCAAGGTGAAGGCCCTGGAAGGCTTCGGCATCCGCGTCGCCGAGCGCGTGCCGCTGCAGACCGGCCTCAACCCGCACAACAAGAAGTACCTGGCCACCAAGGCCGGCAAGCTCGGCCACATGCTGGGCAGCCTGCACCAGGGCGAAGTCGAGCTATGACCCGCAGCCAGGTCCGCCGCCTGCTGGCCCTCGAATGGTGGGCGCATCTTGGCGCCGCCCTGGGCCCGCTGTTCCTGGTCAACCTGCTGTTCGGCTCCGGCGACCCGGTGTTTCCCGCCCTGGAGATGCCCCTGTTCATCGCTGCGCTGATCTCCATGTTCATCAGCCTGCCGCTGTTCCGGGGCTACAAGCGCGCCCTGATCGCCACCGAAAAGGCGCTGGACGGCGACCACGAGCGCGAAGCCTGGATCGAGCTGCGCCGGGTGCGCCGCGTCGCCCTGCTGGGTGCCGGCCTGCCCGCCTGGGTGGGTGCCGTCGCCGTGTTCGCCGGGCTCAATGCCGTGGCCCTGGTGCTGCTGGCCCTGAGCAGCGCCGTGGTGCTGTCGCTCTACCGCATTCCCCGCCAACTGGCCTGATGCACCGCCTGCTCGGCCTCCTGCTGCTGGGCCTGGTGCTGCCGGCGCTGGCCGATGACGGCGCACGGCGGGTGGTCAGCCTGGCCCCCTCCCTCAGCGAAATCATGCTCGAACTGCATGCCGAGGACCGCCTGGTGGGCGTCCTCGACGGCGGTGAGCGCCCGCCAGCCCTGGCCGCGCTGCCCAGCGTCGGCCACTACGGCCAGGTGCAGCTTGAGCGCGTGGTGGCTCTGGCCCCCGACCTCATCCTGCTCTGGCCCGACAGCGTCGGCGCGCCCATGCAGCAGCGCCTGGAGCAGCTCGGCATCCCCTTGCTGGTGATCGAACCGCGTCGGCTGGACGAGCTGGCGGACGTCTTCGAACAGATCGGCCCCCGGGTCGGCCACGGCGCCGAAGGCCAGGCCCTGGCCCGGCGCTTCCGCGACGGCCTGGCCGAGCTGCGCCAGCGCTACCGTCGCGAGCCGCCGCTGCCGGTGTTCTACCAGGTCTGGGACCACCCGCTGTACACCCTGGGCGGTCGGCAGATCGTCAGCGACGCCCTGGCCCTGTGCGGCGCGCGCAACCTGTTCGCCGACCTCGACCTGCCCGCGCCCCAGGTTGGCATCGAGGCCGTATTGCAGCGCCAGCCCCGCGTCATCCTGGTCAGCGAGCCGGCCCAGGCCGCCGCCTGGCAGGCCTGGCCGCAACTGCCGGCGGTGGCCGCCGGCCAGGTCTGGGCAGTGCCCGACCGGGGCCTGGAACGCCCCAGCTTCCAGATGCTGGGGGCCACCCGCGCGCTGTGCGAACGCCTGGCCCAGGCGCGTTAACGCCTGCTTTTTGGAATCACGGCGAGCAGTTGGGGGGGCAGCCGCCAGGTCGGCGAGCGCCGATTGCTCAAGGTGGGGAAGGTGGCGAAGGAAGGTTCCGCCAGAGGTGAATCACCGGTCCGGCTGCGCCACTAGCGGCGCAGCCGAGTCCCGGGTTACAGCCCCGCGGCCTTCGAAGGGGCCTGCGGGTCCAGCAAGGCCAGGCGCTGGCGCACGGCGGCTTCGATGCCCGCCTCGTCCAGGCCGCACTCGGCCAGCATCTGCGCCGGCTTGGCGTGTTCCACGTAGTAGTCCGGCAGGCCCAGGTGCAGCACCGGCACCTGCAGGTTCTCGTGGGCGAGGAACTCGCTGACGGCAGCACCGGCGCCGCCCATCACGCTGTTCTCCTCGATGGTCACCAGCAGCCCGTGGCTGCCGGCCAGTTCACGCAGCAGCGCCTCGTCCAGAGGTTTGACGAAGCGCATGTCCACCACCGTGGCGTCCAGGCGCTCGCCCACCTGCAGGGCTTCGGCCAGTTGCACGCCGAAGGCCAGCAGGGCGACGCCGCTGCCGCGACGACGAACCACCGCCTGGCCGATCGGCACCGGCGCCAGTTCCGGTTCGATGACTGCGTTGGGGCCGCTGCCGCGGGGGTAGCGCACCGCTGCCGGGCCCTGGAAGTGGTAACCGGTGGTCAGCAGCAGGCGCAGTTCGTTCTCGTCGCTCGGGGTCATCACCAGCATGCCGGGGATGCAGCGCAGGTAGGACAGGTCGAAGCTGCCGGCGTGGGTCGGGCCGTCTTCGCCCACCAGGCCGGCGCGGTCGATGGCGAACAGCACGTCGAGGTTCTGCACCGCCACGTCGTGCACCAGCTGGTCATAGCCGCGCTGGAGGAAGGTGGAGTAGATCGCCACCACCGGCTTCACGCCATCGCAGGCCATGCCGGCCGCCAGGGTCACGGCGTGCTGCTCGGCGATGGCGACGTCGAAGTAGCGCTCGGGGAAGCGCTCGGCGAAGGCCACCAGGTCCGAGCCTTCCTTCATCGCCGGGGTGATGCCCACCAGGCGCGGGTCCTGTGACGCCATGT
Organism: Metapseudomonas otitidis; assembly: GCF_011397855.1. Lineage (NCBI taxonomy): Bacteria > Pseudomonadati > Pseudomonadota > Gammaproteobacteria > Pseudomonadales > Pseudomonadaceae > Metapseudomonas > Metapseudomonas otitidis. The sequence continues at coordinate 899,866 of NZ_AP022642.1, forward strand.
CGCACAGCCACTGGCCGAAGACGTTGGAGTACTTCGGCCCGGACGGCTTCTTCGGCGCTGCCGGAGCGTCCAGCGGCTCCAGCTTGGTGATGGCGTGGTAGCCGATGGGGTCGAGCTCGGCCGGGGCGAAGCCCTTGCCCTTCTTGGTCACCACATGGAGGAACTGCGGGCCCTTGAGGTCGCGCATGTTGCGCAGGGTGGCCACCAGGGTGGGCAGGTCGTGGCCATCGATGGGGCCGATGTAGTTCCAGCCCAGCTCCTCGAACAGCGTGCCGGGGACCAGCATGCCCTTGGCGTATTCCTCGGTGCGGCGGGCGATCTCCCAGGCGCCGGGCAGGCGCGAGAGCACCTTCTTGCTGCCCTCGCGCATGCTCGCGTAGGTGCGGCTGGAGAGGATCTTGGCCAGGTAGTTGGACAGCCCGCCGACGTTGTGGGAGATCGACATGTCGTTGTCGTTGAGGATCACCAGCATGTCGGCCTGCACGTCCGAGGCATGGTTCAGCGCCTCGAAGGCCATGCCGGCGGTGAGCGCGCCGTCGCCGATCACGGCGATGGACTTGCGCCCCGAGCCCTGCATGCGGGCGGCGATGGCCATGCCCAGGGCGGCGCTGATGGAGGTGCTGGAGTGGCCGACGCCGAAGGTGTCGTACTCGCTCTCCGAGCGGCGCGGGAAGGCGGCGATGCCGTCCTTCTGGCGCAGCGTGCCCATGCGCTCGCGGCGACCGGTGAGGATCTTGTGGGGGTAGGCCTGGTGGCCCACGTCCCAGACCAGCCGGTCGTCGGGCGTGTCGTAGACGTAGTGCAGGGCGATGGTCAGTTCGACCACCCCCAGCCCCGCGCCGAAATGCCCGCCGGTCCGGCCGACGGTATAGAGCAGGTACTGGCGCAGTTCGTCGGCCAGGGTTTCCAGCTCGGCCTCGCCCAGCCGACGCAGCGCGTCCGGCGTCTCCGCGCGGTCGAGCAGGGGCGTGAGCGGGCGCTCGCGGGGAATCTCATGGAACGTCGTGGGCATCAGGCTAATCGTTATGGGTGCAAAAAGATGCGGCAGTTTACCTGATGCCGCTTTGCCTGCCCAAGACATGGCGTCGGATGCCCGGGCGACCCGGCAGCGTCACCCACCACAGGCCCTCGATTCGATACCGGGACACAGCCTTGTAGGGTGGGCTTCAGCCCACCAACGGCAGGCAGCGAGGGCTGAAGCCCACCCCTACAGCGCTGACAAGCGGCGCTACTGCGCAGGAGCGAGCTCTGCTCGCGAAGGCGGCCTACCAAGTATCCACGAACGACCGCTTGCGGCCTTCCGGTGTGGCGGAAGGCGCGGTGGCGTTGAGACCGCGCAGGAGCCAGGCGCGGGTCTGCTCCGGGTCGATGACGGCGTCGATCTCCAGGAAGCTGGCCATGTTGATCGCCTTGCCGTTCTGGTAGGCCTTGTCGACCATCTTGCGGAACAGCCGCTCGCGCTCCCCGGCATCCTCCACGGCGGCCAGCTCCTTGGCGTAGCCCAGGCGCACCGCGCCTTCCAGCCCCATGGCGCCGAATTCGCCGCTGGGCCAGGCGACGGTGAACAGCGGCGAATGGAAGCTGCCAGCGGCCATGGCCTGGGCGCCCAGGCCGTAGCCCTTGCGCAGCACCACGGTGAACACCGGCACCTCCAGCGCGGCGGCGGCGACGAACATGCGCGAGACGTGGCGCACCGTGGCCTGCTTCTCCGACTCCGGGCCGACCATGAAGCCGGGGGTGTCGCACAGCGACAGCAGCGGCAGGCCGAAGGCGTTGCACAGCTGCATGAAGCGTGCGGCCTTGTCGCCGGCCTGGGCGTCGATGGCGCCGCCGAGGTAGGCGGGGTTGTTGGCGATCAGCCCGAAGGGGCGGCCTTCGATGCGGATGAAGGCGGTGATCAGCCCCGGCGCGAAGGCGCGGCGCAGTTCCAGCACCGAGTCCGCGTCGGCCAGGGTCTCGATCAGCGCGCGGATGTCGTAGACCCGCAGGCGGTTCTCCGGGATGGCGTGGCGCAGCGCACGCTGGTCGGCGCAGCGCCACTCCGCCAGGCGGCCCTGGAAGTAGGACAGGTAGCGCTTGGCGGCGGCCACCGCTTCGGCCTCGTCCTCCACCAGGATGTCGATCACCCCGTTGGGCGCCTGCACGGCGGTCGGGCCGACCTCCTCGGCGCTGTAGCGGCCCAGGCCGCCGCCCTCGATCATCGCCGGGCCGGCCATGCCGATGCTGGCGTTGCGGGTGGCGATGATCACGTCGCAGCAGCCCAGCAGGGCCGCGTTGCCGGCGAAGCAGCGACCGGAGACGACGCCCACCAGCGGCACCTGGCCGGAGAGCCGGGCCATGGCGACGAAGGTGTGGCAGTCCAGCCCGGCGACGCCGACGAAGTCCGAGTCCCCCGGCCGGCCGCCGCCGCCCTCGGCGAAGAGCACCAGGGGCAGGCGCCACTGTTCGGCGAGGCCGAGCATGCGGTCGGTCTTCTTGTGGTTCATCACCCCCTGGGTGCCGGCGAACACCGTGTAGTCGTAGGCGATGGTCATGCAACGGGCGGCCTCGGCGCCGAAGGCGTCGGCGTTGACCGTGCCGATGCCGGCCACCAGGCCGTCGGCCGGGCTCTGCTCGATGAGTTCCTCCAGGCTGCGGCGCCGGCGCTGGGCGGCCAGGGCGAGGGCGCCATATTCGATGAAGCTGCCGGCATCGAGCAGGTCGTCGAGGTTCTCGCGGGTGGTGCGCTGGCCGGTCTTGCGGCGCTTGGCCACCGCTTGCGGGCGGCGTTCGTCGCGGGTGATGGCGTGGCGTTCGAGCACTTCCGCGAGGTCGGCGCGGATGTGCGCCAGGTCCAGGCTTTCCTCGCTGGCCACTGCCTCGCCGTCCACCTCCGCAGGCTCCAGGTAGAGCAGCGGCGCGCCTTCGAACAGGCTGTCGCCGGGCTGCACCGCCAGGGCGCGGACGCGGCCGCTGTGGCTGGCCTTGACCACGAACTCCATCTTCATCGCCTCCAGCACCGCCACCGGCTGGCCCAGGGCCACGCTGTCGCCTTCGGCCACGTCCAGGCTCACCAGCACGCCCTGGCTGGGGGCCAGCAGCGGCAGGCAGCCGTGCGGGGCGTCGATGCCGCCGGCCTGTTCGACCTGCGGGGCGGTGCTGCTGACGAACAGGTGCGGGTGGGCGTTGGGCTGGGGCGCCAGCAGCTCGGGCAGGTGGCGTTCGAGGAAGCGGGTGTCCACCGGCGCCGCCAGTTCGGGGCGGCGCAGCAGGTTCTGCAGCAGGTGCAGGTTGCTCGCCACGCCTTCCAGGCGGAATTCGCACAGGGCGCGGTAGGCCCGGCGCAGGGCGGCGGGCAGGTCGTCGGCCTGGACGATCAGCTTGGCCAGCAGCGCGTCGTAGCGCGGGTTGGTGGTGCAGCCGGCGTAGCCGTGGCCGTCCACCCGCAGGCCGGGGCCGCTGGGCGGCTCGTAGGCGCTGATGGTGCCGCCGGCGGGGCGCGTGCTGCCGTCGGCGAGCTGGGTCTCCAGGTTCACCCGCAGCTGCACGGCGACCCCGCGCGGGGCCACCGGCTCGTCCAGGCCGAGGTCCTCCAGGCGGGCGCCGGCTGCCAGGTGCAACTGGGCCTGGACCAGGTCGACGCCAGTGATGGCCTCGGTGATGGTGTGCTCCACCTGGATGCGCGGGTTGGCCTCCATGAACACGAAGTCGCCCCGGGCCGGGTCCACCAGGAACTCGAAGGTGCCCAGGCCCCGGTAGCCCGTTTCGCCGGCCAGGCGCAGGGCGGCGTCGAGCATCCCCTGGCGCAGGGCCGGGGCGAGGTCGACGGCGGGGGCGATCTCCACCAGCTTCTGCTGGCGCCGTTGCAGGCTGCAATCGCGCTCCCACAGGTGGCTGACGCGCTCGCCGTCGCCCAGCACCTGCACCTCGATGTGCCGGGCGCCTTCGATCAGCCGTTCGACGTAGAGGTCGTCACGGCCGAAGGCGGCGCGGGCTTCGGACTGGCAGCGGGCGTAGGCCTCGTCCAGCTCCTCCGCCCTATGCACCGGGCGCATACCACGCCCGCCGCCGCCGGCCAGGGCCTTGAGCATCAGCGGGCCGTGGCTGGCGAGGAAGACGCGGGCCTCCTCCAGTGAAGTGGGGCGGTTGGTGCCGGCGGCCAGGGGCACGCCGCAGCGCTCGGCCAGGGCGCGGGCGCGGGCCTTGTCGCCGAACAGGTCGAGGGCCTCGGGCGCCGGGCCGACGAAGCGGATGCCGACGGCCTCGCACTGGCGCGCCAGCTCGGCGTTCTCGCTGAGGAAACCGTAGCCGGGGTGCAGGGCGTCGCAGCCCTCGCGGCGGGCGATGGCCACCAGCTGGGCGATGTCCAGGTAGGCCGCCGGGCCCTGGCCGGCGAGGGCCACGGCGCGGTCGGCCTTGCGGGTGTGCAGGGCCGCGTGGTCGTCCTCGGCGTGGACGGCGACGCTGTCGATGCCCAGCTCGGCGGCGGCGCGGGCGATGCGGATGGCGATCTCGCCACGGTTGGCGATCAGCAGGCGTGCGAAGGGTCGGTTCACAGCAAGGCTTCCAGTTCGTTCTTCTTGATCTTCCCGGTGGCGGTCATCGGCATCGCCGGCAGCAGCCGCACCTCCGGTACTTTGTAGACGGCCATGGCGTCCTGGCACCAGGCGACCAGGCTTTCCGGCGTCTCCTCGGCGCCCGGCTTGAGCACGATGAAGGCCACCGGCTGCTGCCCGCGCTGCTCGTGGGGGCGGCCCAGCACGGCACTGGCCAGCACGGCCGGGTGCTGGCCGAGCAGCGCCTCCAGCTCGCTGGGGAACACGCTCATGCCGTTGACCTTGAGCATCTCCTTGCGCCGGCCCAGGTAGCGGATGAAGCCGCGTTCGTCGATCACCCCCAGGTCGCCGGTGTGCAGCCAGCCGTCGCGCAGCACCTCGGCGCTGGCCTCCGGGCGTTGCCAGTAGCCCTTGAGCAGCGAGGGCGAGCGCAGGCACAGCTCGCCTTCGCGGCCCAGGGGCAGCAGGGCGCCGCTGTCGAAATCGCAGACCTTGAATTCGGTGCCCGGCACCGGCAGGCCGACGAAGGTGGGTGCCTGGCTGAGGTCGAAGTCGCCGTCCTGCAGGCCGTAGGTGAAGGTGTCGCAGGTGTGGGTCTCGGTCATGCCGAAGGCGAATTCGTAGAGGGTGCAGCCGGTGAGCTGGCGCCAGCGCGCGCGGTAGTCGCGGGTGAGCTTCTTGACGAAGGAGATGGCACCGACCCGGCGCAGGCTGGCGAAGTCGAATTCGCCGACGCGGGGGTGGTCCAGCACCTCGGCGGCGCTGTCCACCAGCAGGCCGCAGTGGCTGACGCGGTAGTGCTGCACGGCGGCCATGAAGGCTTCCGCATCCCAGCGGGTGAGCAGCACCAGGGCGCAGCCGGCGTAGACCGGGAACAGCAGGCCAGCGTTTTCCCCGGCGATCCAGAACTCGGGGAGGAAGTTGAGCATCACCGACTGCGGATCCAGCCCGAGGGCCACCGGCACGAAGCTGGCGCAGGTGTAGAGCATGTCGCCGTGGGTGTGGATGCAGCCCTTGGGCAGGCCGGTGGTGCCGCCGGTGTAGTTCAGCGCGGCGGCGTCTTCCAGGCGCGGCTGGTGGCTGGGCGTCGGCGCCTGGCAGGCGGCCAGGGCGGGGTAGAAGTCCAGGCAGTCCTCGGCGCTGGCCTTGGGCGCCAGCAGCAGGTCGGGCAGCGGCAGGCTCGGCGTGGCCGGGCGCAGTTCGCCGAGGCTGGTGGCGATCAGCAGGCGCACCGGGGTTTCCGCCTGCACCGCGCGCACCACCGGCAGCAGCTGGTCGAAGCACAGCAGCACGGCGGCGCCGCTGTCGTTGAGCTGATAGGCCAGCTCCAGGCCCTTGGACAGCGGGCTGACCGGCGCATAGAGCGCGCCGCACTTGAGGATGCCCCAGAAGGCGATGTGCAACTGCGGGCAGTTGGGCAGGAACACCGCGACCCGGTCCCCCGGCACCACGCCGCGCTCCACCAGCAGAGCGGCGAAGCGGTCGCTCAGGCGGTCCAGCTCCGCCCAGTCCAGGCGGTGGCCGTAGAAGTGCACGGCGGCGGCCTCGGGCTGGCGCCGCGCCCATTCGCGCAGGTACTCGGTGAGCGGGCGTTCCCCCAGCGGGTACTGGGGCGTACGGGGCAGGCCCTGGGGCCAGGCGAGCTTGCGGCGCTCGGCGAGCGCCTGCAGGTAGGCGTGTTCGTTCATGGGGCCTCGCTAGGGTTTGTTCTTGTGGTGCGGGGTCCGGGCATCCTAGGCAGCCCCCCGGGGCGTGGGAACTGATGGTTGTTCATTCACGATCATGAATCTGCTGCATGGTTGGCCAGGGTGGCGCTAGGGTGCCGTGCATGACCGGTGCAGAGGGGCGGGCACCCTCCGTGAGCGTGGAGGCGCAACCATGAATAAGGAACATGAATGGCCAGCCCTTGGCCGTGTTGATCTGAACCTGTTCCGCGTCTTCGACGTGATCCACCGCGAACGCAACCTGACCCGCGCGGCGGCGGTGCTGCACCTCAGCCAGTCGGCCATCAGCCACGCCCTGGCGCGCCTGCGCGAGCAACTGGGGGACCCGCTGTTCATCCGCGAGGGGCGCGGCGTGGCCCCCACCCCGGTGGCCCTGCGCCTGGCCCCGGTGGTGAGCGAGGCCCTGGCGCTGCTGCAGGGCGGGGTGGACCGGCTGCAGCAGTTCGACCCGACGCGGGACTCGCGCACCTTCATCCTCAACATGCCCGAGCAGCTGGAGCCGCTGCTGCTGCCGCCCATCGTCGCCGCCCTGCGCCCGCACCTGCCCCGGGTCGGCGTGCGCAGCACCAGCGTGCGCTGGGGCGAGCTGAAGCTGGAGATGGCCGCCGGGCACATCGACCTGGCCGTGGAGGTGGCACGCCCGGCGGATGCCGAGCTGCGCCAGTGCCAGTTGCTGCGGGAGCCGCTGCGGGTGCTGGCCGGCCCGGCCTTCGTCGGCGAACTGGACGCCGAGCGCTACCTGGCGGCGCGGCACATTGCCGTCACCTCGCGGCGGCGCAGCATCTCGGTGGAGGACCTGGCCCTGGACAGCCTCGGCCTCTCGCGCCACGTGGTGCAGCGCTGCCAGCACTACCTCACTGCCGCGCAACTGGCCGCCGGCAGCGACGGGCTGCTGACCGTGGCCGCCGCCTACTGCCCGATGCTGACGCGCATCGCCCCGCTGCGGGAGTTGCCGATGCCGCTGCCCCTGCCGCCGGTGACGCTGAACCTGTACTGGCACGAACAGGCGGCCGGCGAGCCGGGCAACCGCTGGCTGCGCGAGCGCTTGCTGGCCCAGCTCGGCGAGGGGCTTGCCGCTCCGCAGGTCCTCGCGTATCAGTAGGCGCCTTCCTCCGGAAAGGACTCGCCATGAACGAGCTGCTGCACAGCCTGGACTGGGTGCTGCCCCTGCGTAGCGACGCACTGACGCCGCTGATGCGCTTCTTCACCCTGCTGGGCTACGAGAAGTTCATCCTCTTCTTCCTGCCGCTGGGCTACTGGGCCTGGCAGCGCACGGTGTTCTTCCGCCTGCTGGTGCTGGTAGCGGTGACCGCGCTGCTCAACGCCTGGCTCAAGGACTACTGGCAGGACCCGCGCCCGGACATTGCCCTGCGCATGGACCACGAGGTGGGCGAGAGCTTCGGCCTGCCCAGCGGCCACGCGCAGCTGTCGGTGGTGCTGTGGTTCTGGCTGGCGCTGGAAGTGCGCCGCCTGTGGTTCTGGGGCCTGGCCTGCGTGCTGGTGGCGGGCATCCTGTTCAGCCGCCTGTACCTGGGCGCCCACGACATCGAGGACCTGCTCGGCGGCAGCGCCCTGGGCCTGGCGACCCTCGGCCTGTTCGCCCTGGCCAGGCGCTGGCGCTTCTGGCGCGAGGGTCCGGCGCTGGCCCACCTGGCGCTGGTGGTGGCGGTGTCGGCGGCCTTCGCGCTCACCTGGCGCGGCGAGCCGCCGAGCTACGTACCGTTGCTGGCAGGGCTGATGCTGGTGGTGATCATCGGCTACCGGCGCGTGGGGTTCAGCGTGGCGGTGCCGCTGTGGCGACGGGTGACGGCGGCGGTGCTCGGCGCGCTGGCCTTCATCGGCCTGCAGTGGGGGTTGAAGCACACGGGGCTGGCGCTGCACCTGGAAGGCCCGGCCTGGCAGGCTTTCCGTGGCCTGGCCATCGGCACCTTCGTCGCGGTGCTGGCGCCCTGGGTGCTGGTGCGCCTGGGCCTGCTGGCCCCTGCGCCGGCACGGGACGAGGCGCCGGCCGACGCCTTGCCCCGCGCCGCCTGAGCCCTCAGGCGCTGCGTTCCACCCGCAGCGGGTAGGCCGAGCGCTCGCTCTCGCCCTTCTCCGGCAGCACCGCCAGGATCGACGCGGCCTTCGCCTCCAGGCGGTACCAGAGCCCGCGCGGGACCACGTAGAGCGAGCCCGCCGGCAGGGGCTCGCGTACCAGCCCGATCACCGCCAGCAGGCTGATCTCCATTTCACCTTCCAGCACCTGCAGCAGCGCATCGCCCTCGGGGTGGCGCTGCCACGGGCCTTCGCCGTCCAGGTGGCCCAGCTGCACCGTGGCCGGGCCCGGCTGGAAGGGCGCGACCGGCTGCAGCTCGGCACAGGCCGGCGCGAAGGGGTGGGGTTTGGGGATGCCGTCGAGCACGGCCTGGATGGGGATCGCTTTCATGGGGGCCTCCCGGTGCGTGGGTCCGGGGACGTTAGCAGCCCGGATGCCTCGGACGTTTCTGAAAGACCTGTACGGCCAGGCGATGCCGTGCCCTCCACCGCCTGGCCGTCAGTGCATTTCAAGCACCCGTCAGAACAACGCCAGGCTGTAGGTGAGGAAGACCCGGTTCTGGTCGACGTCGGTGCTCGCCTGGCTGCGCAGGCTGGCGTTGCGCCAGGTGATGCCCAGGCCCTTGGCCGGCCCGGCCTGCACCACGTAGGCCAGGGTGAAGTCCCGTTCCCACTCGTGCAGGTGCCCGCGTTCGGAGCGGATGCCGCTGCCCTTGAGGTAGGCGACGTTGCTGGTCAGCCCCGGCAGTCCCCAGGTGCCGAAGTCCAGCCCGTACTGGGCCAGCCAGGTGCGTTCGCCGGCGCGGGCGAAGCTGTTCAGCTGGCGGTCGGTGATGAGGTAGACGTCGCTGCCGTTGCCCTGGTTGGGCTGGATGAAGTGGCTGTCGCCGCTCAGGCGCTGGTAGCCGGCGCCGAGGGTGTGGGCGCCGAGGCTCCAGCTGAACAGGGCGCTCCAGGCACGGTTGTCCACCCGCCCCCGATGGGCGCCGCTCTCGCCGTTGCCGGGGCCGTAGTAGCCGGCGGCGGTGTAGCCCTCGGCGCGGCCGCTGCGGCTGGCGTTGCGGCCCGTGGCGCGGGTGTCGAAGTGGCGCAGGTCGGTCTTCAACGTGCCCAGGGGCAGCGCCTGCTCGTGGTTGAGGCCGACGAAGTGCTGGCGATAGAAGTCCTCCAGCTGGCCCAGGTAGTACTGCACCTGCAGTTGCTCGGTGACCTGGTAATCCAGGCCGAGGAAGTCGAAGGCGTCGCTGTGGCGGGCCGGCGCGGCGCTGACGGCGTTGCCGGGCTTGCGCGGGCTGTTGGCGCCGTTGATGGAGAGGTCGTCGCGGTGGCTCTGGGCGCGCCCCGTGGCCTGGCGCAGGCGACCGGCCAGCAGGGTGAGATCGTCGAACTCGCGCACCGTCAGCTGGGCACCTTCGAAGGTCTGCGGGAGCAGGCGCCCGTCGTTGGCCTTGATCACCGGCAGGCGCGGGATCAGGGTGCCGCCCCGCGCCTCGCTGGCGCCGACCCGCAGCTTGGCGGTGAGCCCGAGGCTGCTGAATTCGTCGCGGGCGCGGCCGTCGTGCTCCAGGGGGAACAGGGCGCTGGGGGTACGGGCCTGGTCGGCCTTGCCGGCGCGGCCACCGCCGTCCAGGCGAAGGCCGAGCAGGCCGATGGCGTCGAGGCCGACGCCCACCGTGCCCTCGGTGTAGCCGGACTGGTAGTCCAGGCGCAGGCCCTGGCCCCATTCCTCGGTCTGGCCGGCGTGGCCGTCGCGGTTGTCCTGGTTGAAGTAGAAGTTGCGCAGCGACAGGGTGGCGTGGCTGTCGTCGAGGAAGCCGCCCGCCTCGGCCAGGCCCAGGGTGAGGGCCAGCGACAGGGCGAGGGGAAGGCGGAAATGGATGGCGGTCATGGCGTGTCCTCCTTGTGACCTCGGGCGGTTCAGGCCTGGTGCAGGCGTTCCAGGGCCTGGCGGTGCAGCTGGGGATCGCCGGCGGCCAGCACGCTGCTGCCGGAGCCAAGGCCGAGCGGGCGGCCCTGCCAGTCGCTGATCACCCCGCCGGCGCCTTCGATGACCGGCACCAGGGCGCAGTAGTCCACCGGCGCCATGCCGCCGCCGTCGGCCACCAGGTCGATGCGCCCCCGGGCGAGGTTGGCGTAGGCGCTGCAGGCGGCGCCGTAGAGGCGCCAGCGGGTGGCGTCACGCAGCCGGGCGAAGGCTGCCAGGTGGGTGTCCGGCAGGCTTTCCGGGTTGCTGCTGGCCAGCAGCGCGCGGGCCAGTTCTGTGCAGGGGCGGGTGCGCACCGGCTGGCCGTTGAGCCGGGTGGGCTCGCCTGCGACGCCGACCCAGCGCAGGCCGGCGATGGGCAGGTCGACCACCCCCAGCACCGGGCGCCCGTCGCGGCACAGGGCGATCAGCGTGCCGTATACCGGCACCCCGGCGATGAAGGCCTTGGTGCCGTCGATGGGGTCGAGCACCCAGCTGTATTCGGCGTCGCGCTGGTGGTCGGGGTACTCCTCGCCCACCACGCCGAAGCTGGGCGTGTGGCGGGCGATGGCCTCGCGCAGTTCACGCTCGATGGCGCGGTCGATGGCGGTGACGGGGCTGGCGTCGTCCTTGTCCTCGAAGGGCTGGCCGTCCTCCTGGGCGGCCTGCCAATGGGCCTGCAGGCGGGCGCGGGCGAGGTCGGCGAGGTGTTCGGCGGTGGCGCGGTGGTGGTGGGCGGTCATGTCCGGCTCCGTGTCAGAGGGCTTTGTCGAGGCCCTTCCAGGCGCTGAGGAAGGCGTCGCGGCCGGCGATGGCGGCCTGCTCGTCGGTGGGGAAGACGGCGATGTCTTTCAGCTCCGGCAGCTCGACATGGGCGCTGACCTCGATGTCGCTGCGGCTCGGCCGGCGGTAGGCCTGCTCCAGCAGGGCGATCTGGGTGTCGCGGCTCAGCAGCAGGTCGTAGAGGCGCTTGCCGGCCTCGGGGTTGGGGCCGTTCTTCACCAGTACCAGGGCCTCTTCGGTGACGAAGGTGCCGTCGGCGGGGTAGACCAGGCGGATCTCCCGCTGGCCGCCGGCGACATAGGCGTAGGCGTTGCCCTCGAAGGTCAGGCCGACGGCGTATTCGCCCTGGGCCACCTGGTTGAGCACGGCGCTGGAGTTGCGCGAGACCACCAGGTTGGCGGCCAGGCGGCGGAAGTCGTCCTCGCCCAGCAGCTGGCGCAGGCCCCAGAGCGCGGTGTAGGCGGTGGAGGTGGCAGTGGGGTCGCCGACGATGATCCGCCCCTTCCAGGCCGGGTCCAGCAGGTCGCGCCATTGGGTGGGCTCCTTGAGCCCGCCGAGCTGCTTGCGGTTCACCATCATCACCACCACCTGGATGTTGGCGGTGCTCCACAGCTGCTGCGGGTGCTGGTGGGCCTCGGGGATGGCCTGGGCCTGGGGCGAGCGGTAGGGCGCGTAGAGCGCGGTGAAGGCGCCCAGGGTGTTGGGCTGGGAACTCCAGAACACATCGGCCCGAGCGGCCTGGCCTTCGGCCTCGATGCGCTTGAGCAGCGCGGCGCTGGAGCCGTTGACCACGCCGATCTTCAGGCCCGGGTCGAGGCGCTGGCCGCTGTCCAGCAGGGCCTGCACCGCCGAGTCGTTGTTGGTGGTGTAGAGCACCGCCTGCTCGCGGGCGAGGGCGGGTTGCAGCAGGTTGAGGGCGAGGGCGGCCAGCAGGGCGGGCAGCCGGTGCTTCCAGGTGGCGTTCATGGCGAGTCCTTCCTTGCGGTTCAGAAGACCTTGATGCGGAACACCCGGGTGGCGATGACCACCGGGACGAGGGTGAGCAGGACCAGCACCAGCCCGTAGGCCGCCGCCTGGCCCTGGAGGCCGGTTTCCACGAGGCGGAAGACCTGGATGGTGATGGTCTCGCGGCCGGCCGAGTACACCACCAGCGAGGCACTCAGCTCGGCGACGATGGTGGTCCAGGTGAGCACCGCCGCGGCGGCGACGGCGGGCGCCATCAGCGGCAGCACCACCTTGAAGAAGGAGCGCAGCGGCGGCACGCCGAGGCTGATGGAGGCCTCCTCGATGGAGTCGGGGATGTTGTAGAGGGTGGCCGAGGCGCTGCGAACGCCGAAGGGGAAGCGGCGGACGACGAAGGCGACCACGATGATCGCCGCCGTGCCGCTGAGGGCCAGCGGGCCGCTGTTGAAGGTCATCACCAGGCCGATGCCGAGCACCGTGCCGGACATGGCCAGGGGCAGCATGGCGAGGTAGTCGATGGCCGGGGTGAGCAGGTTCTTCTTCTTGATCACCAGGTAGCTGATGACCACGCTCAGCAGGATGCCCACCAGGGTCGCCAGGGCGCCGTAGGCCAGGGTGTTGAGGATGGGTTCCGGGCTGCGCAGCAGGACCCGCTCCAGGTTCTCCAGGGAGAACTGGCCCCAGTGCATCACCGGCCCCCGCGAACGGGTGAAGGCGCTGGCCAGCACCGTCAGCAGCGGCAGCGAGGAGAGCAGGATGAACAGCGCCGTGGCCGCGCCCAGCAGCGCACCGCGCACGCCCCGCAGGCGCTGGGCCGGGGCGCTGCGGCCCTGGACGATCTCGTAGCGCTTGCGCCCCACCAGCCAGCGCTGGAGGAACAGCACCCCGGCGACGATGGCGATGGACAGGGTGGCCAGGGCGCTCTGTAGGCCGGCGTTGGTGCCCATTTCGGAGACGAAGCTCAGGTAGGTGAGCACCGAGAGCAGTTGCACCTTGCCGCCCAGCAGAGTGGCGATGGCGAAGTTGCCCACCACCAGGGTGTACACCAGCAGCCCGGAGGCCAGCACGGCGGGCAGCACCACCGGCAGCATCACCTGCAGGCGCGCCTTGGCCGGCGGCACGCCGAGGCTCTGGGCGGCTTCTTCCAGCTGGGCGTCGAAGCCGCGGATGGCGGCCAGGGTGCCGAGGTAGATGTAGGTGTAGTAGACCAGGCTCATCACCAGCACCAGGCCGGGCCAGCCGTAGAAGCTGGGCAGGGTGAGGCCGAGGTGGTCCTCCAGGGCGCGGGTGAGCAGGCCGTTGTTGCCGAGGAGCATCAGCCAGGTCTGGCTGACGATCACCTCCGGGACCACCAGGGTGCACACCGGCAGCACCGCCACCAGCGCCTTGCCGGGGAAGTCGAAGCGCGCGGTGACATAGGCCAGGGAGACCCCGAGCACGCTGGCGCAGCCGGTCACCAGGGCGCCCAGCAGCAGGGTGTTGCCGAGGGCGCGCAGGTAGCGCGGCTCGTCCAGCAACTGGGCCCAGCCGCTGCCGCCGGCACCGGCCACGCTGCCGTGCAGCAGGTTGGCCAGGGGCCAGAGCAGGAACACCAGCAGCAGCCCCAGGGCGAACAGGGCGAGGAGCAACCAGGGGGAGGGCAGGCGCCGGTTCATTGGGCCACCACCCGGAGCTGTGCGGGGTCGAACTCCAGGCTCACCGGCTGGCCTTCGTGGAAGCCGTCGCCGTCGGTGCCGAAACGGTCGACGCTGAGCTGCTGGGCGTCGGCCAGCTCGATGCGGTAGCTGGTGCGGTTGCCCAGGTACTGCTTGCGCCGCACCTGGCCGGCCAGGCAGTTGCCGAGGCTCTGCCCGGCGGGGCGCAGGCGGATGCTTTCCGGCCGTGCCACCAGGTGCACCTCGGGCACGGGCAGCGTCGTCTCGGCCCGGGCCTGCAGGGGCTGGCCGGCCACCAGTACGCGGATGCCGTCGTCGCCGGCCTGCTCCAGCACCCGTGCGGCCAGCAGGTTGGCCGAGCCGATGAAGTCGGCGGCGTAGGTGCTGGCGGGGGACTGGTAGATGGCCTGGGGGCTGCCCAGTTGCTCGATGCGGCCCTTGCGCATCAGGGCGATGCAGTCGGAGAGCGCCAGGGCCTCTTCCTGGTCGTGGGTGACGAAGACGGTGGTGATGCCGATCTCCCGCTGCAGGTCGGCGATGGCGGCGCGGATCTGCAGGCGCAGCTGGGCGTCGAGGTTGGACAGCGGCTCGTCCATCAGCAGCACCTCGGGCTCGATGGCCAGGGCGCGGGCCAGGGCCACCCGCTGCCGCTGGCCGCCGGAGAGGGCGGCGGGGTGGCGCTCGGCGAAGCCGCTCATGCCGACCCGCTCCAGGTATTCGCCCACCGTGCGGCGCAGGGTCGCCGTGTCGGTCCGGCGGGCGCGAAGGCCGTAGGCGACGTTGTCGAACACGGTCTTGTCGGGGAACAGGGCGTAGTCCTGGAAGACCATGCCGATGCCCCGGCGGTGGGCGGGGACCTGGGTCATGTCGACGTCGCCGAAGGCCAGGCGCCCGCCGCTGGGGCGGATGAAGCCGGCGATCACCCGCAGCAGGGTGGTCTTGCCGCAGCCGCTGGGGCCGAGCAGGGTGAAGAAGCTGCCGTCGGGGATGTGCAGGTCGAGGCCGTCGATGACCCTGATCCCGCTGCCGTAGCTGACGTCCAGCTGGCTGATGCTGATGGATGACATCGCAATTCTCCGTTCGCGTGTTTGTTCTTGTTGGCGCGGGGGCGGTGCCTGGGCGGGCCGCCCCGGGGCGTCGTTGCACCCCGTGGATGGGCCTACTGTGAACGGGGCGCGGGCGGGTGGCTTGATCGATTCGCCCGGTTGCGGTGCGCGGTTCGGCACAGCCGGGCGGCCGGCCTCAGGCGTGGCAGCGCTCGCGGTACTGGCTCGGGGAGAGCCCGGTGAGGGCCTTGAACTGGCGGCTGAAGGCGCTGTGGTCGGCATAGCCGCAGCGGTAGGCGATCTCGGTGATGGGCAGCTCGCCGGCCAGCAGCTGGGTGGCGGCGCCCAGGCGCGCCTTGTGGATCATCTGCCGGGGGCTGAGCTGGAAGATGCGCTTGCACAGGCGGCCGAGCTGGGAGGCGGAGAGCCCGGCGATGGCGGTGAGTTCATCGAGGCTGATGGGCTCGGCGAAGTGCTCGCGGATGTGGGCGTCCACCGCCGCCAGGCGCTGGAAGGCCGGGTGGCTGGACTGCGGTGCCTGCAGGTCGTAGGAGATGCCGGCCATGCCGATGACCCGCTGCGCCGGGTCGCGCAGGGGTAGCTTGTGGGTCAGGCACCAGCCGGGCTTGCGGCCGGGGTAGAGGTGCAGTTCCAGCTGGTCGCTGAGCTGGTCACCGGCTTCCAGCACCTGGCGGTCCTGCTCGGTGTAGAGGTGGCCGAAGCGGCGCGGGAACACGTCTTCGGCGGTGCGCCCCAGCAGCGGCGCCTTGTCCCTGAAGCCACAGCGCTGGGCGAGGGTCTGGTTGACCAGCACGTAGCGGGCGTCCAGGTCCTTGACGAAGAACACCACGTCCGGCATCGCGTCCAGCAGCGGCGCGACCTGCTCCAGGCAGCGCAGCAGGCTGGGCAGGTCCGGGGCGTGTGAAAGGCATTCGAGCTGCATCGTGCATACGCCGGAGGCTGGCTGTCGGGAGGGTTCGGCCCGTCGGCCGCCGGTCCCGGGCGGCCTTGGGCAGTGAACCTAGCCCGGCCCGTTCGACGGGCGCCAGAGGCCGGGCGCCCCGGGGAGGGGCGCGCAATTGCGTATTCACGAGGGGGAAGGTGGCCGCTGGTCCGGCCGGCATTTCCTGCCGAGGGGCCAGGCCCCGCACCCGGGGTGCGGGGCTGTCGATCAGCTGCGGCGTTCGACGATGTAGCGGGCCAGGGCGCGCAGCGGCTCGGCGGCCTCGCCCAGGGGGCGCAGGGCGTGCAGGGCCTGGTCGCGCAGCTCCAGGGCGTAGTCCTTGGCGGCGTCGAGGCCGAGCAGGGCGGGGTAGGTGGGCTTGTCGGCGGCCTGGTCCTTGCCCTGGGTCTTGCCGAGGGTGGCGGTGTCGCTTTCCACGTCGAGGATGTCGTCCTGCACCTGGAAGGCCAGGCCCACGGCGCGGGCGTAGACCTGCAGGGCACGCAGCAGGGTGTCGTCGGCGCGTCCGCTGGCCAGGGCGCCGAGGCGCACGCTGGCTTCGATGAGGGCGCCGGTCTTGTGCCGGTGCATGGTCTCCAGGGCGGCCTGGTCGAGGCGGATGCCCACGGAGCCGAGGTCGATGGCCTGGCCGCCGACCATGCCGGCGGGGCCGGAGGCCCGGGCCAGGGCGGTGATCATGGCCAGGCGGGTGTCGCCGTCCTGCGGGTTGCGGCGGCGGTCGGCCAGCACTTCGAAGGCCAGCGCCTGCAGGCCGTCGCCGGCGAGGATGGCGCAGGCTTCGTCGAAGGCCTTGTGGGTGGTGGGCTTGCCCCGGCGCAGGTCGTCGTCGTCCATGGCCGGCAGGTCGTCATGCACCAGGGAGTAGGCGTGGATCAGCTCCACCGCGCAGGCGGCGCCGTCGGCCTGGTCGAGGTTGCCGCCGAGGGCTTCGCAGGCGGCGTAGACCAGCAGCGGGCGGACGCGCTTGCCGCCGTTGGTGACGCTGTAGCGCATGGCCTGGTAGAGGCGGTCCAGCTCGTTGGAGGGGGCGTCGAAGAGGGTTTCCAGGGCGGCGTCGACACGCGCCTGGCAGCGGGCCTGGTAGGCGGCGATCATGCCGGCTCGTCCGCGTCGAAGGGGGCTTCCTCCAGCTCGCCGTCGCGCTCCAGCAGCATCTGCACCTTCTGTTCGGCCTGGCTCAGGGCGCCCTGGCATTCCCGGGTCAGGCGGATGCCCTGCTCGAAGGCGCTCAGCGAGTCTTCGAGCGAGAGTTCGCCGCTTTCCAGGCGTTCGACCAGCGCTTGCAGGTCGGCGAGTGACTGTTCGAAGTCGGGGGTGGCTTTCTTGCGGGCCATGGAGGGGTCTCGGGGGATTTCAGAACGGGCGGACACTAGCAGAGGCGCGGCCTTGCGGGCAATCGACGGTGGTCGTAGCGGGGTGGGTTCGGTGGCCGCGCAGGGCGATGGGTACCCCTGGAAACGGTGGATCGATGGAGCGCGGTCCATCCTACGGGGCGCCAGGTTTCAGGGGTTGAGGAAGTAGTAGGCGGTCATCCCGGTGCCGACGGCGATGACCCAGGCGCGCAGCCAGGCGGTGGGCAGGCGTTTGGCCAGGGCGCCGCCGGCGTAGCCGCCTGCGCTGGCGGCGGCCAGCAGGACGGCCAGTTCGGCCCAGCTGACCCGGCCGGCGAGGACGAAGGTGACCACGGCGGTGCTGTAGATGGTGCTGGAGAGCAGGTTCTTCAGGGCGTTGGCGCGCAGCAGGGGGTGCCCTTCGATGGAGAAGGCCGCCAGTTGCAGGATGCCCATGCCGGCGCCGAAGTAGCCGCCGTAGACGGCCACCAGGGCGTGGGCCAGGCCGCCGCCGAGGCCGTGGGGCGGCAGGCTGTCGGCGCTGCGGCGGCGGTTCACCCAGCGGCTCAGCCAGGGGCTGGCGGCGAACAGCAGGGTGGCGGCGGCCAGCAGCCAGGGGATCAGCCGGCGGAACACCGCATCGCCGCCGGCCAGCAGGAGCAGCCCGCCGGCCACGCCCCCCAGCACCGAGAGCAGCACCAGGGGAATCACGTAGCGCCCCAGCGGGCGCAACTGCTCGCGGGCGGCCCAGCTGGCGGCCAGGCTGGCGGGCCAGAGGGCGACAGCGTTGGTGGCGTTGGCGGTGACCGGCGGCAGGCCGGTGGCCATGAGGGCGGGGAAGGAGAAGAAGGTGCCGCCCCCGGCCAGGGCATTCATGCCGCCGGCGGCGAAACCGGCGAGCAGCAGGAGGAAACAGTCGGCAAGCGTCATGGGGCCCCGCAAAAAGGCGCGAGCTTACGCACCTGGGCGGCCCGGGGCAAAGCGCAAGGTCACTCGGCGAGGCAGGCGTCGGACTGCTTGGTGTAGGTGACGGCGCGGGTCTGTCCGTGGGTGTCGAGGTAGGTCATGGTCGCTTCCACCAGTTGGCAGGTGAGCGGGTGGGGCTCCTCGATGCTGAGCACCTTGGCGACGTCCAGGTTCATGCCGTAGGTGTAGGGCACGGGCTTCGGCGGTGCGGCGAGGGCGCTGGTGGCGAGGCCGGCGAGCAGGGCGCCGATGAGCAAGGTGGGTTGCGTGCGCATGGGGGTCTCCAGGCTGTGGAACAGGCCGCTATGAGAACCCGCGCGCTGCTGCGGAAAAAGCCGTTGGCGGAGGAAGGGCTTTTCCGCAGGGCGTAACAATCGCGGCGGTCAGAGGCGGATCTGCTCCTGCTGGCGTTCGGCCTCGATCTGGTCGAAGCAGGCGCGCATGGCTTCCACCAGGCGCGGTTCGAAGTGCCGTCCGGATTGCTCGAGGATGTGGGCTTGGGCGCGCTCCAGGTCCCAGGCCTGCTTGTAGGGGCGTGGGGAGCGCAGGGCATCGTAGACGTCGCAGACGGCGACGATCCGTGCTGCCAGGGGGATGTCCTCCCCGGCCAGCCCGCGCGGGTAGCCGCTGCCGTCCCACTTCTCGTGGTGGCCGTAGGCGATCTCGGCGGCCATGTCGATCAGCAGCGTGCCGCGCTCCTCGTGGAGGATGCCGTAGCCGATGTCGGGGTGCTTCATCATGGTCCGGCGCTCTTCGTCGGTGAGGGGGCCGGGTTTGCGCAGGATGTGGTCGGGGATGCCGATCTTGCCCAGGTCATGCATGGGGGCGGCGAGGCGGATGGTTTCGCACCAGGTTTCCGACATGCCGATCGTGCGGGCCAGCAGGGCGGCGGAGCGGCCGATGCGCAGGATGTGCTCGCCGGTTTCGTCGTCGCGGTAGCTGGCGGCCCGGCTGAGCCCGCGTATGGCGGCGCGGTAGCTTTCGTTCAACTGCTCGGTGCGCTCGCGCACCTCTTGTTCGAGGTGCTCGTTGAGGTGCTGCAGGCACTCGGTGGCCTGTGCCAGGTGCAGGCAGTTGCGGATGCGCAGCAGCAGCTCGGGCAGGTCCAGGGGCTTGGTGACGTAGTCGTTGGCCCCCAGTTCCAGACCACGGCGGCGGTTCTCCGGGTCGTTGAGGGCGGTGAGGATGATCACCGGGGCCCTTGCCCGATCGCGGTTGGCCAGGGCCTCGAGGATGGCGAAGCCATCGGGCTGGGGCATGTCCAGGTCCAGCAGGAGCAGGTCCCAGGATTCGCGCTGCAGCCAGTTCAGCGCCTCCGCGGAGTCGGAAAAGCACACGACGTTGCGCAGCTTGAAGGCCTTCAGGCTGCACTCCAGCAACTTCAGGTTGTGGGCCACATCGTCGACGATGACGACCCGTGCATCGGAGGGGATCTCGGAAAACATCAGGTTGCTCCACGGCCCTTCGAATCGGGGCTTCGCCTGCTGATCATCCCGCCGGCTCGCAAGGCGGTCAGGTAGACCTTGGTCGCGCCCGGGCCAGCGGTACAGAAGGTATAGGCGGAAAATACACGGCCATCCGGTCACCGTTTTGCTTTGCAGAGGCTGGTTAGTGGCTGTTTGCCGGCATGTCGCGCGTGGTTGCATTGAAAGGGCGCGCTCCCCGGCTGCCGTTGGGCGGGCCGGGGCGTAGGAGGTTTCCGACGAATGGCGCGGTTGCTAGAGGCGGAACGAGGACACCACCCGGTTGAGGTCGACGGCCAGGCGTGACAGGTCCTGGCTGGAGGCGCTGGTCTGCTGGGCGCCGGCGGCGGTCTGGGCGGAGAGGTCGCGGATATTGATCAGGCTGCGGTCCACCTCGCGGGCCACGGCGGCCTGCTCTTCGGCGGCGCTGGCGATCATCACGTTCTGCTCGTTGATGGCGGCGATGGTGCGGGAGATTTCCTGCAGGCTCTGGTTGGCCCGCTCGGCGAGTTGGGCGGTGTCGCGGGCCAGTTCGGTGCTGTCCTGCATGGTCTGTACGGAACTGGTGGCTTCCTGCTGCAGGCGGCCGACCATCTGCTCGATCTCCAGGGTGGATTCCTGGGTGCGCTGGGCCAGCAGGCGCACCTCGTCGGCCACCACGGCGAAGCCGCGGCCCTGCTCGCCGGCACGGGCGGCCTCGATGGCAGCGTTGAGGGCCAGCAGGTTGGTCTGCTCGGCGATGGAGCGGATCACGTCCAGCACCTTGCCGACGTTCTGCATCTGCTGCGCGAGGTTTCCGACCCGCTCGGCGCTGGTGTTCACCTCGCCGGCCAGGGCGCTGATGGCATGCACGGTTTCGGTCATCTGCCGGCTGCCCTCTCGTGCGGCGGTGTCGGCCTGGCGCGAGGCGTCGAGGGTGATGGAGGCGTTATGGGCGACGCCATCCACGGCAGCGCTCATCTCGTTGCACGCCGTGGCGGCCTGTTCGATCTCGTGGTTCTGCTGCTGCAGGCCACGGGTGGAGTCCTCGGTCACCGCGTGCAGCTCCTCGGAGGCCGAGGCGAGCTGGGCGGAGGAGTCGGTGATATGGCTGATGGTGCGGCGCAGGCTGTCCTGCATGGCGCGCAGGGCTTCCATCAGTTGGGTGGCTTCGTCGCGGCCCTCGATGGGGATCGGCCGGGTCAGGTCGCCGGCGGCCACGGTCTGGGCAACGCCCACCGCCTGGGCCAGCGGGTGCACCACGCTGCGCGAAAGCACCACCGCCAGCACGATGGCCAATCCCAGGGCGCCGCCGAGGATCACCAGCACCAGGAGTTTGGCCTCGTGGTAAGCCGCGCCGCTGGCATCGGCGGCGGTACTCGCCCCCTGCTTGTTGATCTGCACCAGCGCCTGCAGGGCCTCGGTCATCTTCCCGCCGTGCTGGTTAAGCACCCCATTCACCAGCTGCAGGGCCTGGTCCTTCTGCCCGGCGTCGAGCATCTCGAAGATCTTCGTCTGGGTGTCCTGGTAAGCCTGGCGGGCGGCGGCGAAGCGTTCGTAGCTGGCTTTCTCCTCCGAGCTGGAGATCAGCGGGCGGTAGGTCTCTTCCTTGCCGGCCAGCGTGTTGCGTTCGTCCATGACGCGCTGGCGGGTCTGCGGGTTGTAGTCGATGTAGGCCCGCAGGGTGGCGTTGCGCATCTGCATGGCGCTCATGCCCACGTCTTCCAGGGCGATGATGCTGGGCAGCCAGTTGCTCTGGACCTCCTCGGATTTTTCGTCCATGTGCCCCATCTGCCACAGCGAGCCGGCTCCCACCGCCAGCAGCAGGAGGACGAGGGCGGCGAAACCGGCGCCGATTCGGGTGGAAACGCGGTAACTGCGAATGGACATGACTGGACTCCCCGTCGGTGGACTACCGGGCTATCGGCGGTTGCTCTAGACACTTAAGCCGAGGTTTCCGTGTCTGGCGAATCCGAGGGGCGAGCGTGTCCGGGACTGATTCTCATACCCGCCTGGGTATGGGCCGTGGAAGAGGCCGTATTGCGAGGGAGTTGTCCGCCGAATGGCGTGAGCGGGGTGCTGGTTGCCGAGCCTGGGCGGCGCTAACATCGGCCCCACGCCCGCCGCTTCGGTGGCCGTGATACCCCCTCCAGCCCTGATGGACACCCACCGTGAGCCGAAAGCGAGACACCACGCCCCAGGAAGCCATGCTCAACCGCCTCGCCCGTGTCGAGGGGCAGGTCCGTGGCCTGCAGGCGATGATCCGCCGGGGCGAAGAGTGCGAAACCATCGCGGTGCAGTTCAGCGCCGCCCGCAAGGCACTCGACAAGGCCTACCAGGAGATGCTGGCGTGCCTGCTGGAGGAGGCCTTCGCCGAATCCGGCCAGGATGCCGAGGCCACCCTGGCGCGGGTCCGCGCCATCTTCACCAAGTACACCTGACGCCCTTTCAATGCAGGCCCAGGCGCCGGTCCAGGGACCAGGCGCCAGCGCCGCGTCCCACCAGCACCAGCAGCAGGGCCGCCCACGACAGGTGGGTGGACCAGGCGTCCGGGTAGACGAACACTTCGATCACCAGGGTCATGCCCAGCAGGGCCAGGGCCGACAGGCGCGTGGCCAGGCCCAGCACCAGCAGCAGCGGGAACAGGTGCTCGGCGTAGGTGGCCAGGTGCGCCGCCAGCTCCGGCGGCAGCAGCGGCAGGGCGTACTCGCTGCGGAACAGCTCGTAGGTGCCGGGGGTGATGCTCAGCAGCCCTTCCACCTTGGTGCGGCCGGAGAGGAAGAAGACCGAGGCGATCCCCACGCGCACCAGCAGATAGAGGAGGGCATCCGGCAGCAGGCGTTGCAGGCCGTCGGCCAGGCGGTTCCAGCGTAACGGTCGGGCGGGGAGGGTGATGGCCATGGGGGCTCCGTTTCAATCGAGGGGGGAGAAGGTGCCGAGGGCCATCAGCCGGCCCAGCAGTTCGGTAAAGTCCAGCGCGGGTTCGCGGGCCAGGGCCTGGGCTGCGGCTTCGCCCAGGGGCAGGCCGGCGGCGCAGGCGTCGAGGAAGGTGCAGCCGCCGGGGCCCAGCACTTGGCTGTGTACGCCTTCGGGCGAGGCCACCAGCAGCACGCCTTCGCCGTGCCACGGCAGGGGTTCGGGCAGCGGCAGGCCTTCGCGGCTGCAGTGCCAGAGGGTGTGGATCGGCTGCTCGTCGAACCAGCGCCAGCGCGCGCCGGCCCGGGGGCGCAGGCACAGGGCGTCGAGCCCTGCCGGGTCGTGGCCGGCCAGCCCGGCCAGGGTCAGTGCCGGTTCCAGCGGTGCGGTGAAGGCCTCCAGCCAGAGCCATTCCAGGCGCGCCACCGGGGCCAGGTAGGGCAGCTCGCGGGTGGCCGGCAGGCTGTCGAGGAAGTCGGCGAAGCCGGCGCCGTAGTGCACCAGGCGCGCGTCCTGAGGGGGATGCTGCTCGGCGAAGTGGGCGGCGGCGGCGCGCATCCAGGCTTCGCCCACCAGGCGCTGGACGGCGGGGAAGTTGTCGCACAGGGCATCCACGCAGCCCTTGATCACGGTGTTGCGGTAGACGGCGAACGCCGGCTGGGCGCTGAGCGCTTCCAGGCCGGGGTGGGGGCGTTGGTAGAGCGCGTCGACGAAGGCGTCCTGGAACTCGGCGAGTTTCATGCCGCCTCCCGCGCACGTTGCAGCTGGGCCTGGGCGCGTGCCCGTTCGGCCAGCAGTTCGGCGAAGGCCGGCAGGTTGTCGTCCCGCTCGATCAGCGTCGGGCGCTGGCCGATGCGTTGCACCAGGTGGGCGTGCAGGGCCCACACGGCTTCGTCGATCGGGGCGTCGTGGCTGTCGATCAGCAACGGGCCGTTGGCGTCCTCGCTGTAGCCCGCCAGGTGCAGCTCCACGACGGCCTCGGCGGGGAAGCGGTCCAGGTAGGCGAGCGGGTCGAAGCCAAGGTTGTGGGCGCTGACGTGGACGTTGTTCAGGTCCAGCAGCAGGCCGCAGCCGGTGCGCCGGCTCAGCTCGGCGAGGAAGTCGATCTCGTCGAAGGCGTGGCCGTCCAGGCGCAGGTAGTGGCTGGGGTTTTCCACGGCAATGGGGCGGCCCAGGGCGTCCTGGGTGCGCTGGATGTTGTCGGCGATGCGCGTCAGCGCCTCAAGGGTACGGGGGAAGGGCAGCAGGTCGGGGTGGTACTGGCCGCGCCAGGCGGACCAGGCCAGGTGCTCGGACACCAGCACCGGCCGTACCCGGTCGGCCAGCTCGCGCAGGCGTGCCAGGTGCGCCGGGTCCGGCGGGGCATCGGCTGCCAGTGACAGCGACACCCCGTGCAGCGACAGCGGGTGGCGTTCGGCCACCCGCTCCAGCCAGGCCAGGCGTGGCCCGCCGACCATGTAGTTCTCCGGATGCACCTCGTACCAGAGCCCCTCGGCCTCGCAGGCCAGGGCCTCGGCGAAGTGCGCCGGCTTCAGGCCCAGGCCGGCGCCCAGGCGGTGGGTGACGGACACGGTCGGCGCTCCACTCAGCCCTTGATCGGGGTCAGCGAGCCCATGCCGTGGGGCGTCTTGATCGAGGTGCAGGTGCCGGCGGGAACGTTCTTCCAGGCGTCGCCCTGGTAGTCCTTCTTCGAGCTACCGGCGCAGCTGGTGCCGGCACCGGCCTTGCAGTCGTTCTGGCCGGCCATGGCCACGCCGTAGCATTTCTCCATGGCCCCGGCGGGCTTGGCGCTCATATCGTCGGCGAAGGCGGCACCGGCGAGGGAGGCCAGGGCGAGGGCGGCGGTGGTGAGGGCGATGGTTTTCATGGAATCTCTCCGAAAGGTGGGATGGCCGCGACGCTGCGTCGCCGGCTCGTGAGAGAGTTCGTCGGCCTTGCGGAAACGGTTACAGGGGGGGCGAAATTTTTTTTGCACGCCCGGCAACACCGCACCGGCTGGGCCCTGGAGCGCCTGCGGGCGTGCGCATGCGCGGGTGTGGAGATTTGCCCTGGCGCCTCCTAACGTATTAAAAACCGCCGCCACGACGGACCCTCGCCTGCCGTTCGTCGCCCCGAGCCACTTTTCCCGACCCCCGGTGTAACCCGACCCGCCCATGTCACGAACTGACCCTCAGGCCACCCTGGACCAGCGCGAAGCCGAGCTTCAGGGCTTGCTGCTGCGCGGCATGGCCGGTGATGCGGCGGCCTACCGGGGCTTTCTCACGGCACTGGGCGGTTACCTGCGGGGCTTTCTCCGCCATCGCCTGGCCAGCCGCCCGACCGATGTGGAGGACCTGCTGCAGGAGGTGCTGCTGGCGGTGCACAACGCCCGCCATACCTACCGCGCCGACCAGCCGCTGACGGCCTGGGTCTACGCCATCGCCCGCTACAAGCTGGCGGACCATTTCCGTGGGTTCGCCCGCCGCGAGGCCCTGCAGGACCCGCTGGAGGACAGCGAGCAGACGCTGCTGGCCGTCGAGGACGGCGAGCCCGCCGAGGCACGGCGGGACCTGGGGCGGCTGCTCGGGCAACTGCCCGACCGGCAGCGGCTGCCCATCGTTCACGTCAAGCTGGACGGCCTGTCGGTGGAGGAGACGGCGCGCCTTACCGGGCAGTCCAGCTCCGCCGTGAAGGTGAACATCCACCGGGGCCTGAAGGCCCTGGCGGCCCTGATTCGAGGAACGCAGAACGATGAAGACCGATGACCTGATCAGCCTCCTGGCTACCGCTGACCCGGGCGTCGACACCGGCGCCCTGGCGCGGCGCATCGGCCTGGCCCTGCTGGGCGGGGCCCTTGGTGCACTGCTGCTGATGGCCAGCCTGTACGGCGTACGCCCGGACCTGGCGCAGGTGGCCGGCACCCCGCTGTTCTGGGCCAAGCTGGCGCTGCCGGGCAGCTTGGCGCTGCTGGCGTTGTGGCTGTGCAGCCGCCTGGCGCGGCCGGGGGTGAAGGGCGGAGTGGCCTGGGGCCTGCTGGCCCTGCCGGTGGTGCTGGTGTGGATCGGCGGTGCCGTGGCGCTGGCCGGCGTGCCCGCCGAGGCCCGGCCCGAGCTGGTGCTGGGCCGCACCTGGCGCACCTGCGCGTTGAACATCGGCCTGCTGGCGGTGCCCACCCTGGCGGCCATCACCTGGGCCCTGCGGGGCCTGGCCCCGGTGCGCCTGGGCCAGGCCGGCGCGGCCGCCGGCCTGCTGGCGGGCGCTACGTCGGCGCTGGCCTACAGCCTGCACTGCCCGGAGATGGGCGTGCCGTTCTGGGGTGTCTGGTACCTGCTGGGCATGCTGCTGCCCACCGCGCTGGGGGCCGTGCTCGGCCCCCGTCTGTTGCGCTGGTAGGGCGCCTTCGGGGAAGAGGCGCCCGCCAGGGGCTCAGCCCCGCGCAGCGGCTGCGCGGGCCCGCGCGGCGTGCAGCTTCTTGTAGCTGTCGATCAGGCGCTGGTGGCGGTCCAGCCCTTCCAGTTTCAGGCTGGTGGGGGTCAGGCCGTGGAAGCGCACGCTGCCGTCCAGGGAGCCCAGCACCGCGTCCATGCGCTCGTTGCCGAACATGCGGCGGAAGTTGGTCTCGTAGTCGGCCATGTCCAGGTCGTCGTCCAGGGTCACTTCCAGCGCCGCGTTCAGGGCCTGGTAGAACAGGCCGCGGTCGACGGTGTTGTCGTTGTACTGGAGGAAGGCTTCCACCAGCTCCTTGGCCTCGTCGAAGCGCTTCAGGGCGAGGTGGATCAGCAGCTTCAGCTCCAGCACGGTCAGTTGGCCCCACACGGTGTTGTCGTCGAACTCGATGCCGATCAGCGTGGTGATGTCGGTGTAGTCGTCGACCTCGGTGTTCTCCAGGTTGCGCAGCAGCGATTTCAGCTCGCGGTCGCCCAGGCGGTGCAGGTTGAGGATGTCGGCGCGGAACAGCAGGGCCTTGTTGGTGTTGTCCCAGACCAGGTCCTCCACCGGGTAGATCTCCGAGTAGCCGGGCACGAGGATGCGGCAGGCGTTGGCGCCGAGGTCGTCGTAGACCGCCATGTACACCTCCTTGCCCATGTCTTCGAGGATGCCGAACAGGGTGGCGGCCTCTTCGGCGTTGCTGTCCTCGCCCTGGCTGGAGAAGTCCCACTCGACGAATTCGAAGTCGGCCTTGGCGCTGAAGAAGCGCCAGGACACCACGCCGCTGGAGTCGATGAAGTGCTCGACGAAGTTGTTCGGCTCGGTCAGCGCGTGGCTTTCGAAGGTCGGCTGCGGCAGGTCGTTGAGGCCCTCGAAGCTGCGCCCCTGGAGTAGCTCGGTGAGGCTGCGCTCCAGCGCCACTTCGAAGCGCGGGTGGGCGCCGAAGGAGGCGAACACGCCGCCGGTGCGCGGGTTCATCAGGGTCACGCACATCACCGGGAATTCACCGCCCAGGGAGGCGTCCTTGACCAGCACGGGGAAGCCCTGCTCCTCCAGGCCCTGGATGCCGGCGAGGATGCCGGGGTACTTGGCCAGCACGGCCTGGGGCACGTCCGGCAGGGCCAGCTCGCCTTCGAGGATCTCGCGCTTGACCGCCCGTTCGAAGATCTCCGACAGGCACTGCACCTGGGCTTCGGCCAGGGTGTTGCCGGCGCTCATGCCGTTGCTGAGGTAGAGGTTCTCGATCAGGTTGGACGGGAAGTACACCGTCTCGCCATCGGACTGGCGCACGAAGGGCAGGGAGCAGATGCCGCGCGCGGTGTTGCCGGAGTTGGTGTCGTACAGGTGCGAGCCGCGCAGCTCGCCGTCCGGGTTGTAGATCGCCAGGCAGTGCGCGTCGAGGATCTCGGCCGGCAGGGCGTCCTTCGGGCCGGGCTTGAACCAGCGCTCGTTCGGGTAGTGGACGAAGTCGGCGTTGGCGATGTCCTCGCCCCAGAACTGGTCGTTGTAGAAGAAGTTGCAGTTCAGCCGCTCGATGAACTCGCCCAGGGCCGAGGCCAGGGCGCTTTCCTTGGTCGAGCCCTTGCCGTTGGTGAAGCACATCGGCGAGCTGGCGTCGCGGATGTGCAGCGACCAGACGTTGGGCACGATGTTGCGCCAGGAGGCGATCTCGATCTTCATGCCCAGCCCGGCGAGCAGGCCGGAGAGGTTGGCGATGGTCTCTTCCAGCGGTAGGTCCTTGCCGGGGATGCAGGTGCGCTGGCCGCTACTGGTGGGGATCAGCAGGGCCTGGGCGTCGGCGTCGAGGTTCTCCACCTCTTCGATGATGAACTCGGGGCCCTGCTGCACCACCTTCTTCACCGTGCAGCGGTCGATGGAGCGGAGGATGCCCAGGCGGTCCTTCTCGGAGATGTCGGCCGGCAGCTCCACCTGGATCTTGAAGATCTGCGCGTAGCGGTTCTCCGGGTCGACGATGTTGTTCTGCGACAGGCGGATGTTGTCGGTGGGGATGTCGCGGGTCTGGCAGTACAGCTTGACGAAGTACGCCGCGCACAGGGCCGAGGAGGCCAGGAAGTAGTCGAACGGCCCCGGCGCCGAGCCGTCGCCCTTGTAGCGGATCGGCTGGTCGGCGATCACCGTGAAGTCGTCGAACTTGGCTTCGAGGCGGAGGTTGTCGAGAAAATTGACCTTGATTTCCATGCAGGGGCACCAGCGTAAGAAAGGGTGGAACGGTGAAGGAGGCGACTCCGGGGGCGCCCGTCGGTCATCCGCATGGCCCTGGCCAGGGCGTGCAGGCAGACACTCGGGGGACGTGACGGGAGCGAGGAGGGCGGGCGCGCCAGGGACCGGTCCGCTGACCGGTAGCCGATGCCGCAGTGGGTTCGCCGGCGGGAAGGATAGGGGAATTGGCCGCCAGTGCCCAGGCGTGGCTGCCCGGAAGGCACGCGGCAGGCCGCTGCGGCGACGGCCGGCGACT
The DNA here is from genome assembly GCF_011397855.1 of Metapseudomonas otitidis. Classification (NCBI taxonomy): domain Bacteria; kingdom Pseudomonadati; phylum Pseudomonadota; class Gammaproteobacteria; order Pseudomonadales; family Pseudomonadaceae; genus Metapseudomonas; species Metapseudomonas otitidis. The sequence continues at coordinate 928,072 of NZ_AP022642.1, forward strand.
GGCAAGGGGCGCCTGGCGGCGAAGCAGCGGCGATGAATTGGGGCGGTGAAAATCCTTCACTCGTCGGGGCTTTGCCATCAACATGTCGGCCCTGCGAACGCGTGAGGGTCTCTCCATGAAGAAGCTGTTGATCATCGGCATCGGTGCCGGCAACCCCGAATACATCACCATCCAGGCCATCAACGCGCTCAACCAGGCTGACGTCTTCTTCATCCTGGACAAGGGCATCAGCAAGGAAAAACTCATCCACCTGCGCCGGGAAATCTGCGAACGCTACATCAAGGACCGCGACTACCGCTTCGTTGAGGCGGGCAGCCCGGAGCGCGAACGCGGCGGCGACTACGGCGTGGCGGTCAAGGACCTGAACCTGGCCAAGCAGCAGGTGTTCGAGCGCCTGATCGGCGACCTCGGCGAGGACGAATGCGGGGCCTTCCTGGTCTGGGGCGATCCGGCCCTGTACGACAGCACCATCCGCATCCTCGAGGCCATCCTGCGGGACGGCCGGCATGCCTTCGAGTACGAGGTCATCCCCGGCATCAGCAGCGTCCAGGCGCTGGCCGCGCGCCACAAGGTGCCGCTGAACCGCATCGGCGGAACCATCGAGATCACCACCGGGCGGCGCCTGGCCGAGGGCTTCCCGGCGCATGCCGACAGCGTGGTGGTGATGCTCGACGCCGAGGACACCTACCGGCGTCTGAACGCGCCGGACCTCGACATCTACTGGGGGGCCTACGTCGGCACGCCGGACGAGATACTGGTAGCCGGCAAGCTCAAGGACGTGGCCGAGGACATCGCCCGCGTGCGCCAGGCGGCGCGTGAGGCCAACGGCTGGATCATGGACACCTACCTGCTGCGGCGCGGGGGCGAAGGCGACGCGTGACGCCCCGCTCGCGCGGCCCTACACGTACTGCGCGGCGGCGTAGCCGGAGGCCCAGGCCCACTGGAAGTTGAAGCCGCCCAGGTGGCCGCTGACGTCCAGCACCTCGCCGACGAAGTAGAGCCCGGGGGACTTCAGCGACTCCAGGGTCTTGGATGACACCTCGCGGGTGTCCACCCCACCGAGGGTGACCTCCGCCGTGCGGTAACCCTCGGTGCCTGCCGGCACCAGTTGCCAGTTGCCCAGGCGCTCGGCGATGGCCTTCAGTTCGCCAGGGCTGTACTGCTTCATCGGTTTGGAAGTGAACCACTGCTCGGCCAGCAGCCCGGCCATCTTCTTGGTGAACAGCTCGGCCAGCAGCGTCTTCAACTCGCTGTTGGGCCGCTCGCGCTGCTGCTCGGCCAGCCAGGTCGGCAGGTCGAGGGCGGGCAGCAGGTCGATGCTGACGACATCGCCGGGCTGCCAGTAGGAGGAGATCTGCAGGATCGCCGGCCCGCTGAGCCCGCGGTGGGTGAAGAGGATGTTCTCGACGAAGCTCTGCCCGTTGCAGCTGACCCGGCAGTCTTCCACCGAGGTGCCGGACAGGGCCTCGCACAGGGCCTTCAACTGCGGATCGGTGACGGTGAACGGCACCAGCCCGGCGCGGGTGGGCAGCACCGTATGGCCGAACTGGCGGGCCACCTGGTAACCGAAGCCGGTGGCGCCCAGGGTGGGGATGGACAGCCCGCCGGTGGCGATGACCAGGGATTCGCACTGGGCGGGGCCCTGGCTGGTCTCCAGGCGATAGCCCCCTTCGTGGCGGCTGATCGCGCTGACCGAGGTGTTCAGACGCAGGTCCACGCCCGCCTGCTCGCACTCTTCCAGCAGCAGGCCGAGGATGTCGCTGGACTTGTGGTCGCAGAACAGCTGGCCGAGCTTTTTCTCGTGGTAGGGCACGCCGTGCTTGGCCACCAGGGCAATGAAGTCCCATTGGGTGAAGCGTGCCAGGGCGGACTTGCAGAAGTGCGGGTTGTGGGAGAGGAAGTTCGCCGGCTCGCAATACAGGTTGGTGAAATTGCAGCGGCCGCCCCCGGACATGAGGATCTTCTTCCCGGCCTTGTTGGCGTGGTCCAGCAGCAGTACGCGGCGTCCGCGCGCGGCGGCGCTCATGGCGCACATCAGTCCGGCGGCACCGGCGCCAATGATGATGACCTGGGGGGATAGCACGGTGAGGACCTCGTGAGCGTGGCGTCTGGCGGCGGAAAGCGGCGCATCTTACCCGATCCACAAGGGGCGCCGCGTCCGGGCCGTCCGATGGGCGTTTGGGGTGTCAGTGCTCCCTGGGGACGGGGGCGGCAGCCGGCGGTGCGGGCCGTTCGGTACGGGCATCGAACCAGCGGGGCCAGGAGCTCTGGTGCCGCGTTTCGAGCGCCACGCACGGGATCAGACGGTCGCTCAGCACACGGGTCTGCCCCACCGCCTTGGCCGTGCGGTACTTGATGCTGTGGATGCATTCGCGGTCGCCGAATTCGCAACGGTTCAGGCGAGTGCCACCGCAGGGCCCGTTGGCCAGGCCCTTGGGGCAGGTTTCCGGGCAGATGTAGAGGGTGGCCTCCAGGCGGCAGGTGCCGCAGGTGTCGCAGCCCACCACCGGGCGCTTGAGGCTGCGCTCCAGCCGGTGCAGCCAGCGCGCGCCCCATGAGGTGCGCCAGAGGCGGCCGCCCAGCAGCCTGCCGAAGGCGCGGCTGATGAGGGTGTCGCGACTGAACAGCAGGTGATGGAGGGCCGCCAGCAGGTGGTAGCGCAGCTGCTCCCGGGGACTGGCCGTCACACGGGATTCGCCCAGGCGCCAGTCCGCGTCCTCGGGGCTGAACACCACCGGGGGAGCGCCCTCGACGTGCCAGCTGGCGTCCCAGGCGTTCCACCACTGCTCCAGGTCGTGGAACTGCTCTTGACGAGCAGCAATGGCCTGCTCCAGGGCCACCAACTGCTCGACCGTGTGGACACCGGAGAGGTGGATGCCGGCGTAGCCCATCAGCTTCAGCCCGAGAATCTGCAGGGCGAGGCGGTCCAGGCTGCGTGCGTCCGCATAGGCCGGGGAGATCGCGGCTTCCGCCGCCAGCACGGCACGCATGGACGGGGTGATCACCACCCCGGGCACCCGTTCCAGCAGCGCGGCGCGGTTGCCGGTCAGGCCCATGACGCAGGCCAGCAGGGGGACGGGGTGCGCCTGTCGCTGCATCCACTGCTGGGCTTCCTGGTGCTTCCGGGCGTCGAAACCCAGTTGCAGGGTGAGGAAGTCGGCCCCGGCCGCGAGCTTCTTCTCGGCCTTGAAGTACTGCGCGCCGCCTTCCTCTTCGCGGTACTTGAAGGGGTTGAGGGCGGCGCCCAGCAGCCAGTCCGGCCTGGCCTGGCGCACGATCTCCAGGGCCGGCACGGACTCCAGGTAGCGGACCTCGCGCTGACCGGGTGCATGCCGGGCGGCCCGGTCACCGCTGAGCAGCAGGAGCTGGTCCAGGCCCTGCGCCGTCATGGTTTCCAGTTGGGCCAGCAGGTCCCTGCGTTCGCGGTCCTTGCCGGAGAAGTGCAGCAGCGCGGGAACCGTGCCGGGCAGCCGGGTGACGGCTTCGGCGGGTGGTACGTCGGCCGGGCCGGCGACCCGGTCCGCCATGGCGGCGCACAGTGGCCAGCCACACAGGTGACCGCGCGCCATCAGTTGGGCAAAGGCGGCAAAACGCGCCGTGTCGGGCTTGGGAACGAACTCGACGATGCACAGGAAAGATCCCGTGTGCAGCGCTTCTCTCAACAGGCTCATGAATCGTCGGTACCGGGTCGGTTCGCATCATCGGCATTCAGCGCCGGGCGTGGCCCCGATTCTGGGCCCGGCGGGCATGCGGGGGATGCCTGAAAACGCAGTGGAGTTGATTGGAAAAGACAGGCCGCCGCCATCACGGCGTTGCGACGGCTCCCATCTGGGCGCGTGCTCCTATGTCTGCAAGCGCCGTTTCGCGTCGATACGACGTGGGAGCGGGTGCCGGACTGCAGGCAGTGAACATGAGTAACGCTAATGCTCTGATGAAATAACTTGGCTTTCGTTCATGTTTATCGGCGCCTAGGATGCCCCACTCGATGACGTTGCAACAGCCTGCGACGACGGTTTCCGGGCGTGGCCCCGGAGATTGGGAAGGCAGGCACGAATGGGTTTCTGGTGGACCGAGATGGAAAGAGAACTTGTATTCAGCATCAAGAGCATTGCCTTCGATGAGCATTACCAGCCCTCGGGCACTACGCGCCTGACCACCAACTTCGCCAACCTGGCGAGGGGCACGCGCCGCCGGGAAAACCTGCGCAACACCCTGAGCATGATCGACAACCGCTTCAACTCGCTGGTGCAGGCGAACAACCCCAATGGGGACCGCTACGGCGTGGCACTCGACATTGTTTCCGCTGACATCGAACTGGTGCCGGGGGGCGAGGCCTTCCCGGCCATCGAGGTGCTGAAGACGACGATCATCGATCACACGACCGGCGAGCGCATCGAGGGTGTCGTGGGGAACAACTTCTCCTCCTATGTGCGCGATTACGACTTCAGCGTGCTGCTGCTCGAACACAACAAAGGGCGGCCGGCATTCAGCGTGCCTGAGGGGTTTGGCGAGTTGCACGGCAAGCTGTTCAAGTGTTTCGTGAATTCGGACGCCTACAAGGCGCACTTCAGCAAGCCCCCTGTCATCTGCCTCAGCGTCTCGGACAACAAGGCCTACTACCGCACCGAGTACCAGCACCCGGTGCTGGGCTTCGAGTACCAGCCGAACGAGTCGTCGCTGACGGAGCAATACTTCAGCAAGATGGGGCTGCAGGTGCGCTACTTCATGCCGCCGAACAGTGCGGCTCCCCTGGCGTTCTACTTCTTTGGCGATTTGCTGGACGACTACACCCCGCTCGAACTCAGCAGCACCATCGCCACGATGGAGACCTTCCAGAAGATCTACCGCCCCGAGATCTACAACGCCAACGCGGCGGCGGGCGCGCGCTATCAGCCGAGCTTGAAGCACCAGGACTATTCGCTGACCCGCATCGTCTATGACCGCGAGGAGCGCAGCCGCCTGGCGGTCGAGCAGGGACGCTTTGCAGAGGCGCATTTCATCAAGCCGTACGGCGCTGTTCTCGAGCAGTGGTCTGCCCACTGCGCCCTCTAATCCAACCAGGCGTGCATGTCATGAAAAAACTACTACCCACCTCCACGGCCGGCAGCCTGCCCAAGCCCTCCTGGCTGGCCGAGCCGGAGACTCTGTGGTCACCCTGGAAACTGCAAGGTGATGCGTTGAGCGACGGCAAGCAGGACGCCCTGCGCCTGTCCTTGCAGGAGCAGCAGCAGGCGGGCATCGACATCGTCAGTGACGGTGAGCAGACGCGCCAGCACTTCGTCACCACCTTCATCGAGCACCTCGACGGGGTGGATTTCGAGAAACGCGAGACCGTCAGGATCCGTGATCGCTACGACGCCAGCGTTCCAACCGTGGTGGGGGCCGTGAGCCGGCAGAAGCCGGTCTTCGTCGACGACGCCCGGTTCCTTCGGCAGCAGACCGGGCAGCCGATCAAATGGGCGTTGCCGGGCCCCATGACGATGATCGACACGCTGTTCGATGTGCACTACGGAAGCCGCGAGGAACTGGCCTGGGAGTTCGCCACACTCCTCAATCAGGAGGCCCTTGAGCTGGAGGCGGCGGGGGTCGACATCATCCAGTTCGACGAACCCGCATTCAACGTGTTCTTCGACGACGTCAACGACTGGGGCATTGCCGCGCTGGAGCGGGCCATCGAAGGGCTCCAGTGCGAAACCGCCGTCCACATCTGTTACGGCTACGGCATCAAGGCCAATACCGACTGGAAGAAGACCCTGGGCTCGGAGTGGCGGCAGTACGAGGCGGTTTTCCCGAAACTGCAGGCCTCCGGTATCGACATCGTTTCGCTGGAATGCCACAACGCCCGCGTGCCCATGGAGCTGATCGAACTCATCCGCGGCAAGAAGGTGATGGTGGGCGCCATCGACGTCGCCACCCATGCCATCGAGACACCGGAGGAGGTGGCCGACACCCTGCGCAAGGCCCTCCAGTTCGTCGAAGCCGACAAGCTCTACCCCTGCACCAACTGCGGCATGGCGCCCCTGCCTCGCCAGGTGGCCAGGGGCAAGCTGCGGGCGTTGAGCGCCGGTGCCGACATCGTCCGCAAGGAGCTGATGGGCGCCTGCTGAGCCTGGCCGCTTGCAGCTACCCCCCGGTTGCCGGACTGCTTCGGGCCGCTCCCGAGCAGCCGGCTGCGCCTGACAGACAGGAGTTGCCATGTCCCTTCCCGGTACGGCCATCGAGCCCGCGAGCTTTCGCGAGGCGCTCGGGCACTACGCATCCGGCATCACGGTCATCACGTCCCACTGCGACGGTGAGCCGCTCGGCTTCACGTGCCAGTCGTTCTACAGCGTGTCGATGAGCCCGCCGCTGGTGTCCTTCAGCGTGATGCGCCGCTCCTACAGCTATCCCGCCATGCGCCGGACCGGGCGCTTCGCCGTCAACATCCTCTGCGGCGAGCAGGTGGGGATTTCCAACCGGTTCGCCCGGCAAGGCACGGACAAGTGGCAGGGCGTGCAATGGCAGCCATCGCCGCTGGGCAACCCGCTCATTGCCGGTAGCCTGCATTGGCTCGATTGCGAGATCCACGCCGAACACGCCGCAGGTGACCACCTGATCGTCATCGGTGAGGTGAAGGCGCTGAGCCGGCAGCCAACGACCGCTGGCCAACCCCTGCTGTACTTCAAGGGGGGTTACCGCAACCTCGCCGTAGCGGCCGAGTGAGCCCAGCGCGCTGACGGGGTTGGCTCCACAGCCCTGGAATGCGGGCAATAAAAAAGCCGGCTTGTGGCCGGCTTTCCTTGAGAGGTCGGGGCTTACTTCTGGTAAGCCGCAACCGCTTTAGTGATTTCTGCGCGGGCGGCGTCGGCGTTGCCCCAGCCTTCCACCTTCACCCACTTGCCTTTCTCGAGGTCCTTGTAGTTCTCGAAGAAGTGCTTGATCTGCTCCAGCAGCAGGGCCGGCAGGTCGGTGTATTCCTTCACGTCCACGTACAGCTGGGACAGCTTGTCGTGGGGAACGGCGAGCAGCTTGGCGTCGCCGCCGGCTTCGTCGGTCATGTGCAGGACGCCGACCGGACGGGCGCGGATGACCGAGCCCGGTGCGACCGGGTAGGGGGTCACGACCAGCACGTCCAGCGGGTCGCCGTCGTCAGCCAGGGTGTTGGGGATGTAGCCGTAGTTGGCCGGGTAGAACATCGGGGTGGCCATGAAGCGGTCGACGAACAGGCAATCGCTGTCCTTGTCGATTTCGTATTTGATCGGCGCATGGTTGGCCGGGATTTCGATCGCGACGTAGATGTCGTTCGGCAGGTCTTTGCCAGCCGGGATCTTGCTGTAGCTCATGGTCGACTCCCTGGAATGGGCCAAAAAAAGTGGGCGGATTATATGCACATTCAGGGGGCGTTGCTACGCCGCCGTGCTCATCCGTTGGTCGTGTCCCGGTAGGCCGGATCCTCGGCCTGGAGGCGGGCCAGTCGGGCGCCCGGGTCTTGCCGGTAGAACAGCCGCAATTGCGCGTAGACCCCGGGGTAGGCGGCCTGCAGCAGGTCGGGGGCGGTGAAGAAGTATTCGCTGGTGACGGCGAAGAACTCCGCCGGGTCTTCGGCGGCGTAGGGGTCGATGGGCAGCTCGGCGTTCTCGTCTTCGTCCAGGCGGGCGTTGAGTTCGTCGTAGACGCTCTGCATCGCCTCGGCCCAGTCCGACTGGCGCATGTCGCGGTGCAGCGGCGGCAGGCCGTTGGCGTCGCCGTTGAGCATGTCCAGCTTGTGGGCCAGTTCGTGGATCACCAGGTTGTAGCCTTCCCAGCCGCCGCTGGCCTGGATGCCCGGCCAGGCCAGGACCACCGGCCCCTGGTGCCAGGCTTCACCGCTGCGCTCGTCGTCCCATTCGTGGACCACGCCGGCGCTGTCGCGGTGGCGCTGGGGGCTGACGAAGTCGTCGGGGTAGATCACCAGCTCGTGGAAGCCCTGGTACCAGCCCAGTTCCTCCAGGTGCAGCAGCGGCAGCTGGGCCTGGGCTGCCAGCAGCAGGCGCTCGCGGGCGTCGAGCTGCAAGTCGCCCAGCAGGCTCAGGTGCTTCTCGGCGAGGAACAGCACGCTGCGTTCCCGCAGCCGGGCGTCTTCCTCCGCGTCCAGGCCATCGAGGATCGGCAGCGCCTGGCGCACCTCGGCCCAGAGGGCGTCGTCCACCGGGTGGCGGGCCAGGATGCGGCGGCGCCGCCAGTCGCGGAAGAAGCCCATGGGGTGGCGGTCAGCTGTGCGGGGCGTCGCTGGCTTCGGTCGGGCGCAGGCGACGGTGCAGGAAGCCGATGATCATCGGCAGCAGCGACAGCAGGATGATGCCGATCACCAGCAGCGAGAGGTTCTGCTTGATGAAGGGCACGTTGCCGAAGAAGTAGCCCAGGGTGACCAGGCCGCCGACCCAGAGGATGCTGCCGGCGACGCTGAAGGCCACGAAGCGGCCGTAGGGCATGCGCCCGACGCCGGCGACGAAGGGGGCGAAGGTGCGCACGATGGGCAGGAAGCGCGCCAGGGTCACGGTCTTGCCGCCGTGGCGGTCGTAGAACTCGTGGGTGCGCTCCAGGTAGTCGCGGCGGAAGATCTTCGAGTTCGGCCGGCTGAACAGGCGCTCGCCCGTGGTGCGGCCGATCAGGTAGTTGGTGCTGTCGCCTAGGATGGCGGCGCTCATCAGCAGCAGTGCCAGCAGGACCGGGTCCATGGCGCCGTTGGCGCACACCGCGCCGGCGATGAACAGCAGGGAGTCGCCCGGCAGGAAGGGCGTCACCACCAGGCCCGTCTCGCAGAAGATGACCAGGAAGAGGATGGCGTAGATCCAGGGGCCGTAGTTGGTGACCAGCAGGTTCAGGTACTGGTCCAGGTGCAGGACCAGGTCGATCGGGTTGAATTCCATGGGGCGCCTTGAACGGAAAAACGGAGGCGGCCGGTGGCCGGGCGAGCGGCATTATAGGGGCAAGGTACGGAGAAGCGGCGAGCTTCCGTCGAGGGTTTTCCGGCATGAAGGCTGCAGATGTTTCCGCAGTTTTCCGATGGAGGCCCGCCCATGGCGCTGCAACTGCTGGAACACCCTGCCCTGAGCCTGGCCCAGGGCCACGGGCCGGACCTTCCCCAGCAGGCCGCCCGCGCCCGGGCAGCCTGGGTGGCCGGGCATCGGGGGCGGCCGCCGTCGCTGATGCTGGTGCTGCTCTGGGCCCGCCAGTGCCCCGATGTGGTGCAGGTGCTGGACCACCACCTGGACGCCCTGTTCGCCGACTACGCCTGCACCCCGGAGGGCTGGAGCGAGGTGCAGGCCGCCCGCCAGGTGCTGGCGGCGCTCAACCTGCGGCTCTACAAGCACGGCCAGGCCGGCGCACGCCTGCCCGAGCTGAGCGCCGGCCTGGTGCTGGCGCAGGACGGCCAGCTGCATTTCCTCCAGGCCGGTGCCGTGGGCCTGGCGCGGGTCCATCGCGGCGTGCTGGAGCAACTGCCCGGCCACGAGGGCGGCCTGGGCGCCCAGCCCGAGCTGGCGGTGGTGCAGCACAGCCTGCCGCTGCGCATGGGCGAGCCGTTGTTGCTGGCACCGCAGCCCTTGCTGCAGGTGGCCGACCTGCAGCGCTTCCAGGCCGATTGCGCCGAACTCGCCCCCGGACGCCTGGGGGAGGTGCTCGAACCGCTGCTGGCGGCCCCCGGTGCGGCGGCCGTGCTGCTGCCCGGTGCCGCCGACCAGTTGCCGGCGCCCACTCCGGGCAACAACTGGCCGGCGGTGGTGGATGCCGCGCCCGGCCTGCAGGTGGACGGCTGGACGCTCCAGGCCGCCTGCGCCTACGGACCGCCCGGCCGGCTGTTCCGCGCCCGGGACGACATCGGGCGCGAGGCCCTGCTGTGGCTGGCCGAAGGCCCGGCCGACGAAGCCTTCTGGCAGCGCGAGTGGGTGCTGCGGCGCAGCCCGGTGGCCAGCCTGCCCCAGGTGCTGTCGCCCCACCGGCCGCGCCGGCATGCCTTTCTCCTGTTCGAGCCGCCCCCGGCCGGCGTGCGCAGCCTGGCGGACTGGATCGGCAGCCAGGGGCCGTTGCCGCCTGCGACCCTGGTCGCCCTGCTGTGCCAGCTGATCGAAGCGGTGCGGGCCTTGCAGCGGCGCGGCATGCAGGGCCTGTGGCTGAACCCCCGGCAGATCCTGGTGGGGGACGACGGCCGGGTGCTGCTGTTGCCGGAGTTCGCCGCGATCCTCCCCGGCGTGCAGCGCCAATCGGTCCCGGCCCAGGCCGTGCCCCTGGCCCCGGAACTGCGCCATGGGCGGGCGGCGGACGGCTCGGCCGACCAGTTCGCCCTGGCCGCGCTGTGCTACTGGATGCTCAGCGGGCAATGGCCCGAAGTGGCGCGCCCCGAGGGCGGGCAGGCCAGCCGCTACGTGCCGTTGGCGAGCTTTCGCGCCGGGCTGCCGGAGGGCTGGGACGGTGTGCTGGCGCGGGCACTGGCGCCCCAGGCGCGGGCGCGCTTCGAGGCGCTTTCCGAGTTCCAGCTGGCCCTGGAACGGGCCCTGCAGGCCGCGCGCCAGGCCCCCACGCCGCGCGACGGGCGCAAGGTGCGCTTGGCGCTGGCGGGGTTGCTGGCGGTGCCGGTGGTGATCGGGTTGTGGTGGGGGCTGGGCCTGTGAGGAACGGGCTCAGTCGCCGATGGGCAGGATGTAGTTCTTGAACTGGCTGTCCTCGCGGAAGCCGATGGACTCGTAGACCTTCTGCGCCACTTCGTTGCCGACGCTGGTGGACACCCGCAGGCGCACGGCGTTGGTTTCCTTGGCCATCTTCTTCGCGGTCTGCAGCAGGCGGTCGGCCACCAGCTGGCGACGGGCGTCCTCGGCGACATAGATGTCGTTGAGGATCCACACGCGCTTGAGCGACAGCGAGGAGAAGCTCGGGTAGAGCTGGCAGAAGCCCAGCAGCTTGTCCTCGTCATCGGCCAGGGCCAGGTAGATGACCGATTCCTTGCGCTTGAGGCGGGTCTCCAGGAACTTGCGCGAGGAGTCCGGGAAGGGCAGCTCGCCGTAGAACTCGCGGTACTTCACGAACATCGGGCTCAGCAGGTCCAGATGCTCCAGGGTGGCTTGGACGATGCGCATGGGAAGACCTCGGCGTCGGTAGGGATACGGGAACGGAATGCAGGTGCCATGCCAGCACCGTCCCGATGCTGCCTCAAAGTTTGTCCACCGCGCAATCGCGGCAAAGCGGCCGGCTGCGCCACGTAGGGGGATCGAAACGCACCCGCTGCCGGTCCAACCCCGGGACGAGCCGATGCAAGGAGTTCCCCCGTGGCAGAGCGATCCCTGGAACAGGTGGTGGATGAAGTGCTGGCGCGCATCGACGGGCCCATCCGCCTGGGCATTCCCCTCGGGCTGGGCAAGCCGGTGCGCTTCGTCAACGCCCTGTACCAGCGCATCAAGGCCATGCCCGAGCGTTCGCTGACGCTCTACACCGCGCTGTCCCTGGCCCGGCCCCGGCCGTCCGGGGAGCTGGAGCGGCGCTTCGCCGAGCCGTTCTTCGAGCGGGTACTGGGGGATTGCCCCGAGCTGGACTACCTGGCCGACCTCGAACAGGGCACCTTGCCGGCGCACATCCGCATCGAGGAGTTCTACCTGCAGCCCGCCAGCCAGCTGGACAACCCCCGCGCCCAGCAGCACTACGTCAGCCTCAACTACAGCCATGTCGCGCGGGACCTGGCGCGCAAGCGGCTCAACCTGCTGGCCCAGCTGGTGGCCCGCGATCCCGCGCGGCCGGGGACGTTCAGCCTCAGCTGCAACCCGGACATCACCCTCGACCTGCTGCCCGACCTCGACGCCCGTCGCCAGCGCGGCGAGACCGTGCTCTGCGTGGCCCAGGTGCACGAGGCGCTGCCCTACATGCCGGGGGATGCCGAGGTGCCGGCGGCGACCTTCGACCTGGTGCTGGACGAGACCGAGCGCACGCCGCTGTTCTCCACCCCGAACATGCCCGTCAGCGCCCAGGACCACGCCATCGGCCTGCACGCCAGCACCCTGGTGCGTGACGGCGGCACCCTGCAGGTGGGCATCGGCGCCATGGCCGACGCCCTCACCGCTGCGCTGCTGGCCCGGCACCGGGACAACGCCGCTTACCGGGCGGTGCTCGACGCCCTGGACGTGCCGGGACGCTGGGACGGGCTGATCGACCGCGAGGGCGGCCTGGCGCTGTTCCGCCAGGGCCTCTATGCCAACAGTGAAATGGTCCTGCCCGGGCTGCTGGACCTGCTGGAAGCCGGCATCCTCGGGCGCCGCGCCTACCCGGACCTGCGCCTGCAGCGCCTGGCGGACGCCGGCGTGCTGGACGCCGAGGGGCGCGTGGTCGACCCCGAGGCGTTGCTGGCCGCCCTGCCGCCGCGCCTGGACGCCGACACCCTGGGCTGGGCCCAGGGCCACGGCCTGCTCGACAGCCGCCTGGCCCTCGACGGCGAGCACCTGCAACTGCCCGACGGTCGCCGGTTGCCGGCGGACATCGAGGTACCGGCGACCCGCGCCGCCCTGGTGGCGCACCTGGGAAGCGCCCGTGGCGGTGTGTGCATCCACGGCGGTTTCTTCCTCGGGCCCCGCGACTTCTACCGGCGCCTGGCGGCACTGGACGACGCCGGCCGGGCGCGCATCGCCATGACCGGCATCGGCTACGTCAACCGCCTGCTCGGCGACGAAGCCCTCAAGCGCCAGCAGCGGCGTGACGCGCGCTTCATCAACAGCTGCTTCTGCGTGACGCTGCTGGGGGCCAGCGCCGCCGACCAACTGGAGGACGGCCGCGTGCTCAGCGGCGTCGGCGGGCAGTACGACTTCGTCGCCCAGGCCCATGAGCTGGACGGCGCCCGCTCCATCCTGATGCTGCGCAGCTGGCGCGAGTCGGGCGGCGAGGCCCATTCCAACATCCTCTGGGACTACGGCCACACCACTATCCCGCGCCACCTGCGGGACATCGTCGTCACCGAATACGGCATCGCCGACCTGCGCGGGTGCAACGATGCCGAGGTGGTGGAAGCCCTGCTGCGCATCAGCGACGCACGTTTCCAGGACGAACTGGTGGCCCAGGCCAAGGCGGCCGGCAAGTTGCCGTCGGATTTCGTGCTCGACCCGGCCTGTCGCGGCAACACGCCCTGGCGCCTGCACAGGGTGCAGGCCGATCACCCGCGGCTGTTCGCGGAGTACCCGCTGGGCTGCGACTTCACCCCTGTGGAGCAGGACCTGCTGCGGGCCCTGCGCTGGCTCGGCGCCCGGCTGCGCCTGGAGGACGCCCTCGACCTGGGCATGAGTGCGCTGTTCGAGGTCGCCTCGGCCGAGGCCTGCACCGAACACCTCCGGCGCATGGGCCTGGAGAACCCCGAAGGGCTGCGCGAGCAGGCCTTCCAGCGCCTGTTGCTGGCCGGCCTGAAGGCCACCGCGCCCGGCTGAATCGGCGGGAAAGGTTCTGGCAGGACCGTGCGGCAATGCGCCACAAGGCCCGCGTTCCGTGATCCGGGGCTTCGGTGCTAGAGTCGCCGCCCATGAAACCGACCCCTTCCTCCCGCTCGTTGATCGCCTGGATGCTCTACGCCTGCGTCCTGCTCAACGCGCTCGCCTGCAGCGTCCACCACGGGCAGGCAATGGGGCTGGAGCTGAGCGGCCTCGGCGGCGCCTTCTGTTCCGCCCATGGCGAATCGGGGCCGGGCTTCGGCGACCTGCCGGGCGAGCTGTCGCGGCTCGCCGGTGCCGGCTTCAACTGCCCGATGGGCTCGGCCATCACCCTCGGTGTCATCTTCTTCCTCGGCCTGTACTGGCTGCAGCGCCAGCGCGCGGTCCCGCGCCCGGTTCGCGAGCGCCGCTGTACGGCTCCGCCGCGAGAACGCTGGCCCTCTGCCAACCCCCGCGCCTCCCCCTGAGTTTCCGGCTCGTCCCCTGCGGCCCGCTTGCGCGTGGCCGTCGCGTCCTGCCGCCCGTGCATCCGTCCGGCGCGGCCTGATCCACCTGATCCGGAAAATCACGATGTCCCTTTCTGCCCGTTCCACCGACCGCCGCACCCCCTTCACCCTCGACCGCAGCCAGCTGCGCTGGCGCCAGGCCTTCGCCCTCGCAGCCGGCCTGGCCCTGTGCAGCGGCCTGCAGGCGGCCGAGCACGTCCACGCCAAGCCCGCCGCCAAGGACAGCGACACCCAGGAGCTGCAGCCCACGGTCGTCACCGCCGTGCAGCAGAGCTCGCCGCTGACCGTGGTGGCCGACCCGAAGGACGCCCGCCAGCCCATCCCCGCCAGCGATGGCGCGGACTACCTGAAGACCATTCCCGGCTTCGCCGCCGTGCGCAACGGCGGCACCAACGGCGACCCGGTGCTGCGCGGCATGTTCGGCTCACGCCTCAACCTGCTCACCAACGGCGGCCAGATGCTCGGCGCCTGCCCGGGCCGCATGGACGCCCCCAGCTCCTACATCTCGCCGGAAACCTTCGACCGCCTCACCGTCATCAAGGGCCCGCAGACCGTGCTCTGGGGCCCCGGCGCCTCCGCCGGCACCGTGCTCTTCGACCGTGAGCCGGAGCGCTTCGGCGAGCTGGGCAGCCGCGTCCACGCCAGCGTGCTGGCCGCCTCCAACGGGCGCTTCGACAAGGTGCTGGACGGCGCCGTGGGCAGCGAGCTGGGCTACCTGCGCTTCACCGGCAACCAGTCCCAGTCCGACGACTACGAGGACGGCAACGGCGACACCGTGCCCTCGCGCTGGCGCAAGTGGAACGGCGACGTGGCCCTGGGCTGGACCCCCGACGAAGACACCCTGGTGGAGCTGACCGCCGGCCGTGGCAACGGCGAGGCCCGCTACGCCGGGCGCGGCATGGACGGCAGCCAGTTCCTGCGGGAAAGCCTCGGCCTGCGCTTCGAGCGCAGCAATCTGGGCGGCGTGCTCGACAAGCTGGAGGCGCAGGTCTACTACAACTACGCCGACCACGTGATGGACAACTTCCGCCTGCGCAGCCCCAATCCCTCCAGCTCCATGCCCATGCCGATGGCGTCCCAGGTGGACCGCCGCACCCTCGGCGGGCGTGTCGCCGCCACCTTCAAGTGGAGCGAGGTGGAACTGGTGGCCGGCCTCGACGCCATGCGCAGCGAGCACCGCAAGCGCGCCTCGCGCTATTCGATGATGAGCGGCCAGTTCACCGACGCCGACCAGTTCCCCCGCGTGCGTGATGCGCTGATGCACAACTACGGCGCCTTCGGCGAGCTGACCTGGTACGCCGCCGACCGCAACCGGGTGATCACCGGCGCCCGCCTGGACCACGCCCAGGCCCTCGACGACCGCGCCACCGTGGGCATGATGAACATGGCTAATCCCACCTACGGCAAGACCCGCTCCGACACCCTGCCCAGTGGCTTCATGCGCTACGAGTACGACCTGGCGGATGCCCCGGCCACCCTCTACGCCGGCCTCGGCCACGTGCAGCGCTTCCCCGACTACTGGGAGCTGTACTCCCCCGGCCGTGGCCCGGTCGGCTCGGTCAACGCCTTCGACGGCGTGAAGCCGGAGAAGACCACCCAGCTCGACTTCGGCGTGCAGTACAACGACGGCGATCTGGAAGCCTGGGCCTCCGGCTACATCGGCCAGGTGCGCGACTACATCCTGTTCACCTACACCCCGGGGATGATGGGTGCCACCTCCCGCGCCGATAACATCGACGCGCGCATCATGGGCGGCGAGCTGGGTGCGGCCTACCGCCTGGACGACAACTGGAAGGTGGACGGCACCCTGGCCTACGCCTGGGGCAAGAACAGCTCCGACGGTCGCGCGCTGCCGCAGATGCCGCCGCTGGAAGCGCGCCTGGGGCTCACCTACGAGCAGGACGCCTGGAGTGCCGGCGCCCTGTGGCGCGTGGTGGCTGCACAGAACCGCGTGGCGGAGAAGCAGGGCAACGTGGTCGGCCAGGACTTCGACAAGAGCGGCGGCTTCGGCGTGTTCTCCCTCAACGGCGCCTACCGCCTGACGTCCAACCTCAAGGTCAGCGCCGGGGTCGACAACCTCTTCGACAAGGCCTACTCCGAGCACCTCAACCGCGCCGGCGACGCCGGGTTCGGCTTCCCCGCCGACCCCGAGGCGATCAACGAACCGGGTCGCACCCTGTGGACCAAGGTCGACTTCAGCTTCTGATCACCGGTCGATAGCGGGCCTGGCGGCCCTGTGGAAAGATCGGGCGGCGCCTCCAGGGCACCTCTGAATCGTTGGAGGTGCCCTCGCAGGGCGTTGCCAGGAGCTGCCATGACCCGCTTTCTGATCACCCTCGCGACCCTGCTGGTCGCCCTCTACCTGCTGCTCTGCGCCGGGCTCTACCTGTTCCAGCGCCAGCTGCTCTACGTGCCCCAGCCGCGCACCCTCGACGCGCCGGGCAGCACCCTCGAACTCACCCGCCCCGAGGGGCCGCTGCAGGTCACGGTGCAGGCCCACGACGGGCCCCGGGCGCTGCTGTACTTCGGCGGCAATGCCGAGGACGTCTCCCTCAACCTGCCCGAACTGCGCCAGGCCTTCCCCGACCGCGCGCTTTACCTGATGCACTACCCGGGCTACGGCGGCAGCGCCGGCGAGCCCTCCGAAGCGCTGATCGTGCGCGACGCCCTGGCCCTGTTCGACCAGGTGCAGGCCACGCACCCGCAAGTGGATGTGGTGGGGCGCAGCCTCGGCTCCGGCGTTGCCGTGCAGGTGGCCAGCGCCCGGCCGGTGAGGCGGCTGGTGCTGGTCACGCCCTACGACAGCATCGAGGCGGTGGCAGCGGAGCGCTTCCCCTGGGTGCCGGTGGGCTGGCTGCTGAAGGATCGCTACCGCTCGGTGGACCGGGTCGGAGCCCTGCGGACGCCGAGCCTGCTGTTGGTGGCAGGGCAGGACCGGGTGATTCCCCCGGCCCACGCCGAACGCCTCGCCCGGCACTTCGCCCCCGGTGTGGCGCGGCTGGAGCCGCTGGAGGGTGTGGGGCACAACGACATCAGCCTGCACCCGCGCTACTGGGCGCTGCTGCAGGAGGCCCTGCGCTGAGAAGGGGCCGGTGGAGGCGGCTCAGGCGTAGACGCTGATGCCGCCCTTGGCCTGCAGCCAGTCGCGGTAGGTTTCCAGGGACTGGGTCTGCTGGTTGCCGTTCACCCCGACGAAGGACAGGCCGCCGCCCAGGTTCTTGTCCAGCAGCTTCTGCACCTGGGTGAGCAGCTTGGCGGCGTCGTCGCGGTCGAGGCTGGAAACGTCGGGCAACTGCAGCTTGGCGCCGCCGCTGCCGTTGAGCCCGGCCTGGCTGGCCTGGGTGGCGTTGGTGATGACGTTGCCGGTGTCGCCGGCCATGGCATTCATCAGGCCGCCGCGGCCCTGGGCCACCAGGTTGGCGGCGAGCTTGCGCAGGTCGGCAATGGGGTCGGAGGGCGTCTGCGGCTTGTCGGTGGTGCCGGACGTGCCGCTGTTGCCGGCCTTGTTGCCGGCCAGCGAGGCGAGGTAGCCGGCCAGCGGCGAGTTGTTGTTGATGAGGGTCATGGGTGGATTCCCCGAATCTGCGGACACCGGCGTTCAGCATAAAGCGGGCCAGGTGGCTGCAAGCCAGGCGTGGCAAGGGTTGGCGTGTATCCCGTGCCGGTCGAAGCGGCGTCGGCTTGCCGGCTCCGGGCAACGCCTTGCCGGGTTGGCCAGGGGCCAGCAACTGACGCCGGCCCCGGGAGCCCGTATCATCGCCGCCCTGTTTCACTGCCGATGGACCTGCTGGATGCTGTCTGCCGTCAAGCGCTACACCGCGTTGATCTCCGGAACCCTGGTGCGCTGCTTCCCGCGCACCACCGCCTACCTGCGTGCCGAACGCGAGGCCGCCGAAGCCGCACAGGCCCTGGCCCGTGCCCAGGCACAGCAGAAGAAGGCGCGCCCGCGCGGGCGCAACAAGAAGGCCAGCGAAGGCAAGGGCCGCGCCGCCGCCCGAAAGTCCGCCCCCAAGGAACCTGGCGGGGCCCGCGCGGCCGTTGAGGGCCCGAGCGTCTACCGCGCCGCCGCGTTGCCCCGGCGCAAGGGGGCCGAAGAGGCGATGCGCGCGCGGGTGGCCGAAGCCGTTGCAGCGGGTGTGGTGGCGGCGCCGTCCGACGAGCAGTGGGCGATGATCCTCGCCCGTGGGCCGCTGACGCGCATCTTCGCCGGCGCCGGCTCGGGCAAGTCCACCACCCTGTTGCTGCGGGTGGTCTACCTGCTGGCCCACCTGGGCATCGACCCGGCCAAGCTCACCGTCATCTCCTTCACCAACGCCTCCTGCGCCCAACTGCGTGAGCAACTGATGCGGGTGCTGGCGTTCTGGCAGGTGCCCTTCGACGCGGCCCAGGCGCGCCAGTGCGTGCGCACCTTCCATTCGGCCATGGGCGTGCTGGCCAAGAGCGAAATGGGCGTGAGCGCCTGGTTCGAGCAACTGGACAGCCGCGATGCCGGCGACGAGCCGGACAACCCCCTGGCCGCCGGCCGCCTGAAGCCGGCCCAGCAGCGCCTGCTGCAGGAGGCCTACCACGCCTGCTACGCCGAGGACGTCGGCTTCCGCACGGCGGTCCACGCCCTGCTGGGCCTGGAGCCCGATGCGGTGCTGTCGAAGACCCCGGAAGGCCCCCTGCGCCTGGCCGGCGAGCTGGGGCCGATGGCCCTGCCGGAGGCGTTCCACGTGCAGGCCGGGTTCATCGAGAGCCTCGGGCTGCGGGTGGATGCATTGCAGCCGGACGCCCTGGCCTGCCCCCAGCGGGACCAGCAGTTCATCCGCGCGCTGCAACCCTTCTGGGCGCGCTTCCAGGCGCTGTTGCGCCAGCGCGGGCTGGCCACCTTCAACATGGCATTCTGCGAACTCACCGAGCGGCTGGAAAAGGGCGGGCTGAAGCTGCCCGCGCTGGTGCCGCTGACCCACCTGCTGATCGACGAGTTCCAGGACATCTCCCCGCAGATCGTCCGCTGGCTGCGGGCCGCCCACGAGCGCCTGGCGCAGGCCGGGGAAACCCCGAGCCTGATGGCCATCGGTGATGACTGGCAGTCCATCTACGGCTGGCGCGGCAGCTCGCCGGAGCTGTTCATGGATTTCGACCGCCACTTCGCCAAGGGCCGCGGCAAGAAGAGCGCGGTGCTGCGCCTGGAGACCAACTACCGTTCCATCGACGCCGTGGTGCGCGATGGCGAGGCGGTGCTGGGCGGTGTGGCCTTCAAGCAGGACAAGACCTGCCGCGCCGTGCGCGAGGCCCGGCCGGGCGACCATGGCGTGCGGCTGGTGCAGGGCTTCGAACTGCCCGGCGGCCTGCCGGCTCTGGTGGCCGAGCTGCAGGCCCAGTGCGCCCATGTAGCCGGCCTGGAGCGCGCCGAGCGCACGCCGGTGCTGCTGCTCGGCCGGCGCAACGACACCCTGCGCACGGTGCAGGCGGCGCTGGAACCGGGGTTGCCGGTGAAGGCCCTGACCATCCACCGGGCCAAGGGCTTGCAGGCGGAGGTGGCGGTGATCGTCGACGACTGCCAGCCGCCGGAATCCCACCCCCTGCGCAACGCGCTATACGCCCACAGCGGCTACTTCCGCAACAGCTACGACCAGGCCATGCGCGACGAGAACCTGCGCCTGGCCTACGTCGCCATCACCCGGGGCGTGAGCCGGGTGATCTGGTACTGCCGCCGCCCCCAGGGCGCCACCGCCGTGCTGGCCGCCCGCGCGCCGGATCTCTGAGCGGGTGAGCCTGATGGTGGCTCTGCTGGTGGGCTGAAGCCCACCCTACGGTTCAGGCCGTAGCCTGGGCTTCATCTCTGCCATGAATCGATGCGGTTCGCCGAGCTCACCGCATCCTACGGGCCCGCCGTCCGTAGGATGGGCTGAGCTGTGCGAAGCCCATCGCTGGCCCAGGGATGCGCCGTGGTCCCGGGCTGAAGCCCGGGCTACGTTCTGGGCGCGTTAGCCTGGGGATAACCCCGGTGGATCGATGAAGCGCGATCCACCCTACAACGCGTCTATGACGGGGCTCGGGCGCTCTTTCCATCCACCAAGTGGTTGCCGGCAGCTTCGATGGTGGGCTGAAGCCCACCCTACGGTTCAGGCCGTAGTTTGGGCTTCAGCTCCGTCTTGAATCGATGCGGTTCGCTGAGCTCACCGCATCCTACGGGCCGGCTCCGTTCGTAGGATGGGCTGAGCTGTGCGAAGCCCATCGCTGGCCCAGGGATACGCCGGGCGTTCCCGGAGGCGGCGGGGTCAGAACAGCGCGTCTTCGTCGCGGATCAGTACGCAGTGATGGCCGTGGTCGTCTTCGAAGGCTTCGTAGAGGAAGTACATCTCCACCAGGCCGTCCGGGCGGGTGAGGGCGACCTGGTCGCCGGGTTCGGGGGTGAAGTGCTGGCGGCTGGTGGCGGGGGCCAGGCATTCGATGCGGGCCTGGACGAACAGGGCCGGGTCGCTGCCGTCGAAGTAGGCCTCGCGGTCGGCTTCGCTCCAGTCGGCGGGGATGACGAAGGGGCCTTCGATCAGCACGCGGGCGTCGCCCAGGTCTTCTTCCTCGGCGTCTTCGTCCTCCTCGTCGGCACGGTAGAGGGTGGCGTCCAGCGCGGCGGCATCGCCGAGCACGGCCTGGCGGGCGGCGAAGCGGGCCTGCGGGTCGAGGGCGGCGGCCTGGCAGCGGGCGAGCCAGGACGGGTCGCTGGCGAGTTCGGGGGATGTGGACACGGCGGGTCTCCGCTGGAAACTGGGAAAGCGCGCAGTTTCCGGGAGGCGGGCGATGCTGGCAATCGCGGCGTGGCGGTCAGCCGTGGCTGGGCTCGCCCGGGCCGATCAGCTCGGCCACCTTGGCCAGCACGGCGTGGATGTCGAAGGGCTTGTCGAACACGGCGGCGAACAGGTCGCCATGCTGGCGGCCGATGTTGCCCTGGGCGCCGCTCATGAGGATGACCGGCAGCTCGGCGTACTGGGGGCGCTCGCGGATGGCGCGGGCGAATTCCAGGCCGTCCATCACCGGCATCATGAAATCGGTGATCACCAGGGACGGGCGCTCGCGGTCGAGCACGTCCAGGCCTTTGCGGCCGTTTCCGGCCTTGACCACCATGTAGCCCTCGTCCTCCAGTGCGTAGGCGAGGATGTCGGCAATCAGATACTCGTCGTCGACTACCAGGATCGTTGTCATCAGCGGTTGGCCGGTTGTGCGCCCATCAGACGCGTGTCGCGTTGCCGGAGAGTACGGAGGTCACCTGGCGGAAGTTCTTGTCCAGACGCAGTCCGCTCGATGTGAATTGCAGCTCCAGCAGGGCGGGGTCATACCCGCTGTCCCTCATCTTCAGAATGGCCAGTGAGCGCTTGAGTTCAGCATTCACTTCCACGAACCGCATCAACAGAAGGTTGTCCACGATGCTCGACAGCTCGGGTGCCGGGGCGTTGATGTCGGCGCTGTAGAGGTCGCGCATCTCCCAGGTGGCGACTATGGTCACGCCCATCGCCCGCAGCTGGCCCAGCAGGGCGCCGAAGAATTCCACCAGTCGCGCCTGGCTGCTGGCCACCCGGGCCATGCCGCCGAAGCTGTCGATGAACAGGCGCTTGATGCCCAGGCGCTGCACCTCGGCGATCAGGTGGCCGCCGAGGGCGTCGAGCAGGCCTTCGGTGGGCGGTTGCCAGGCCAGGTGCAGGACGCCGGCCTTCTCCAGCGCCTCCAGGTCGAAGCCCAGGGCGCGGGCCTTGAGGCGCAGGCGCGCGGGGGATTCGTAGAAGCCGAAGTGCAGGGCCGGCTCGTCGGCACTGGCCTGGCCGAGGAAGCCCAGGCCGAGGCAGGTCTTGCCGACGCCGGCGGGGCCCATGGCGAGGGTCACCGAGCCGACGGGCAGGCCACCTTCGATCAGTGCGTCCAGGTCCGGCGTGCCGCTGGCGATGCGCCGGGGCGTGGCGTCCTCGGGCAGGGTGGGGCGGCTGTAGAGGGATTCCAGGCGCGGGTAGACCACCAGGCCGTTCTCGGTGATCTCGCACTCGTGCAGGCCGGACAGGGAACCGCTGCCGCGGGTCTTGCGCAGGTGGATGCGGCGCACCGAGCGGTTGCCCACCAGCTCCTCGCCCAGTTCGATGACGCCGTCGACCATGGTGTGCTCGGGGCTGCCGTCGTCGAGGCGGGCGCTGGTGAGGAAGAGCACGGTGCAGCCGGCGAAGGCGGCGTGGCCTTGCAGCTCGGAGATGAATTTCTTGGTGTCCATCGGCGTGTCCGCCTTGGAGCGGGCATTGAGCACGCCGTCGACGATCATCACCGTGGCCTTCTGCCGGCTGATCTCGCGGCGCAGCAGGCGCACCACTTCGTCGAGGCCTTCGTTCTCCAGGGTGTCGAAGGCGCTGACGAACTGGATCTCGTCACCGACCTTGGAGGCGTCGAAGAAGCTCAGGGTGGAGAGGAACTGGAACAGGCGCTCGTGGGTTTCCGCCAGGAGGGTGGCCACCAGCACACGGCCGCCATTGCGCACGTGGTTGAAGCCGATCTGGTTGGCGAGGATGGTCTTGCCCGAGCCGGGACGGCCCTGGACGATGTAGGACGCGCCGGCCACCAGGCCTCCCTTCAACAGGGCGTCCAGTCCCTCGATCCCACTGTGGAGGCGTTCTAGCTGTTCCAAGTTCTGGCCTGCTTCTGTGCTGTTTTTCGCTCGATGGTGAGCCGCTTCGGCTCGCATGCCCCGCGTCCGGGGCGGTGGGATTCTACGCGCCGGGGCGCCTGCCAGCGATAGAGTCGTCCGCCTCGGGCAAGTTCCGCCCATTTGCAGCGGCGCCGGGCTGCCAGGCCGGCAGGTAGAGGGCGAGGGTGGCGCCCTGGCCCGGCAGGCTCTCCACCCGCAGGCCGCCGCCTTGCTGGCGGGCGAAGCCCCAGGCCTGGCTGAGGCCCAGGCCGGTGCCTTCGCCGAGGGGCTTGGTGGTGAAGAAGGGCTCGAAGATGCGCGGCAGGAGGGCCTCGGGAATGCCGCTGCCCTCGTCGCTGACGCTGATGCGCACGAAGCTGCCGACGAGGTCGTCCCAGCTGCCGTCCAGGTAGCGGTTCTCGGCCCGCAGGACGATGGTGCCCTCGCCCGGGGGCATGGCGTCGCGGGCGTTGAACACCAGGTTGAGCAGGCTCATTTCCAGCTGGCCGAAATCCACCTCCACCGGGTGCAGGGGCGGGCGCACCTGCAGTTCCAGGGTCAGGTGGCGGGGCAGGGCCTGGATGAAGAACATCTGCGCGGTGTGCAGCAGCCCTTCGAGCTGCAGCACCTGCACCTGCTGTTCGCGGCGCCCGGCGAAGGCCTGCAGGTGCTGGGTCAGGTGGCGGCCGCGCAGGCCGGCCTCGTGGATGTGGCCGAGCAGTTCCTTGCGGCGGGTCTCGTCGGTGCTGCGCCCGGCCAGGGCGGAGGCGCTGAGGATGATGGTGAGCAGTTCGTTGAAGTCCTGCGCCAGGCCGCCGCTGAGCTGGCCGAGGGCCTCCAGCTTCTGGGCGTGGAACAGCTGCATGCGCTGTTCGTCCTGCAGCAGGTCGCGGGCGTGGCGCTCGCTGAGGTCGCGGATCTGCAGCGCGAGGCCGAGGGGGGCGCCGTGCGCGGTGGGGATGAGGTCGAGCACCCGCTCGGCCCAGATCGGCGAGCCGTCGTGGCGGCGCATCCAGCCTTCCTCGCGGGCGTGGCCGTCGACCCGGGCGGCCTCGAGCCAGCGCGCCGGCACGCCGGCCTCGCGGTCCTCGTCGGTGAACAGGTCCGCCAGGGGGCGGCCCAGTGCGTCGCCGGGGGTGTGGCCGAGCACCTGCTGGGCGCCACGGTTCCAGCTGCGCAGCACGCCGTCGGGGGTCAGCAGGCAGAGAGCGCAGTCGGTGACGGCGTCCACCAGGCGCGCGTAGTCGGGGTCAGCGGGATCGCCGGCGTTGGGCGATGGGGAAGGCTCCATGGGCACCAGGCTCGTGTAAGGGCGGTGCAGTGTCAGACCGCCGCCACGGGCCGGTGTTCCGGCCCGGGCGCCGGGCCGGTGTCAGTCGCCGCCCAGCAGGAAGTTGCCGCGCGGGCCGCCTTCGGGGCCGTCCAGCACCGGCACGTCGGAGTCGTCCTTGAGGTTCACCCCGGAGAGCTGGCGGCGGCAGGCTTCGCGCATCAGGTGCAGCAGGCGGTGGGCGGCCAGCCCGTAGGAGAGGCCCTCCAGGCGCACGTTGGAGATGCAGTTGCGGCTGGCGTCGGTGAGGCCGACACGTGGTTCCCAGGTGAAGTACAGGCCGAGGCTGTCCGGCGAGCTGAGGCCGGGCCGCTCGCCGATGAGGATCACCACCATGCGCGCCTTGAGCAGCTCGCCCACTTCGTCGGCCACGGCGACGCGGCCCTGTTCCACCAGGGTAATGGGGGCGAGGTGCCAGTTCTCGCTGGCGGCCTGGTCGAGGAAGCGCCGCAGGAAGGGCAGGGTGTGGCGCTGCACGGCGAGGGCGGAGAGGCCGTCGGCCACCACCACGGCCAGGTCGTAGCCCTCGGGATGTTTCGCGGCGTGTTCGCGCAGGCGCTCGGCGGAGGCGGCGTCCAGGCGCCGGCCAAGGTCCGGGCGTTGCAGGTAGGTGTGGCGGTCGGCGGCGGCGCTGTGCAGGCGCAGGCTGGCGTGGCCGAGGCCTTCCAGCTCGGCGGCCAGGGCCGGGGTGTCCAGCGGCAGGTGCACGGCGTCGCGGGCCTGGGCGTGGGCGAACTGGAAGTCCAGCTGGGCCTGGGTGGGCAGGCTGGTGCCGGCGCGCCCGAGGGCGATGCGCGCCGGGGTGAGGGCGCGCAGGGCCTGCCAGGGGTTGGCGGTGGCGGGGCGTTTCGGGTCGGTCATCGGGCCTCTCCTCAGGCGATTTTCCCCAGGGCGTGGCGGAAGGCCGGCGGCAACTGCTCGCCGAGGCGCACGCGGCCGTCCTGCTGGCTGGCGATGCCCATGCGTTCCAGCCAGGCCTCGAACTCGGGCGCGGGCTTGAGGCCCAGGCTCTGGCGGGCGTAGAGGGCGTCGTGGAAGGAGGTGGTCTGGTAGTTGAGCATCACGTCGTCGGAGCCGGGGATGCCCATGATGAAGTTGATGCCGGCGACCCCGAGCAGGGTCAGCAGCATGTCCATGTCGTCCTGGTCGGCTTCGGCGTGGTTGGTGTAGCAGATGTCGCAGCCCATGGGCACGCCGAGCAGCTTGCCGCAGAAGTGGTCCTCCAGGCCGGCGCGGATGATCTGCTTGCCGTTGTAGAGGTATTCCGGGCCGATGAAGCCGACCACGGTGTTGACCAGGAACGGGTCGAAGTGGCGGGCCACGGCGTAGGCGCGGGTCTCGCAGGTCTGCTGGTCGACGCCGTGGTGGGCGTTGGCCGAGAGGGCGCTGCCCTGGCCGGTCTCGAAGTACATGAGGTTGTTGCCGAGGGTGCCGCGCTTCTGCGACAGCCCGGCTTCGTAGCCCTCGCGGAGTATCTCCAGGCTGATGCCGAAGCTGCTGTTGGCCGCTTCGGTGCCGGCGATGGACTGGAACACCAGGTCCAGCGGCACGCCCTTTTCGATGGCCTGGATGGAGGTGGTGACGTGGGTCAGCACGCAGGCCTGGGTGGGGATCTCGTAGCGCTGGATGATGGCGTCGAGCATCTCCAGCAGGGCGCTGATGGAGGCGATGCTGTCGGTGGCCGGGTTGATGCCGATCATGGCGTCGCCGTTGCCGTAGAGCAGGCCGTCGAGAATGCTCGCGGCGATGCCGGCGGGGTCGTCGGTGGGGTGGTTCGGTTGCAGGCGGGTGGAGAGCCGGCCGCGCAGGCCCATGGTGTTGCGGAAGCGGGTGACCACGCGGATCTTCTGCGCCACCAGCACCAGGTCCTGCACGCGCATGATCTTCGACACGGCGGCGGCCATCTCCGGGGTCAGCCCCCGCGCCAGGTTGCGCAGGGCCGCCTCGTCGGCGGACTCGCCCAGCAGCCAGTCGCGGAAGTCGCCCACGGTGAGGTGGCTGACCGGGGCGAAGGCGGCCCGGTCGTGGGTGTCGAGGATCAGCCGGGTGACCTCGTCCTGCTCGTAGGGGATCAGCGCCTCGTCGAGGAAGCGCTTGAGCGGCACCTCGGCCAGGGTCATCTGCGCCGCCACGCGCTCGGCGTCGCTGCTGGCGGCGACGCCCGCCAGGCAGTCGCCGGAGCGGGCCGGGCTGGCCTTGGCCATCACCTCGCGAAGGCTGTCGAAGCGCCAGGTCTGGCCGCCGACACTGTGGGAGTAGCTTGCCATCTCGATCTCCATCCGGGCCCCGCCCGGTTGGCTGGGCGGGGCATTGTCGTCACACGCGGCTGAGCAGGGCGTCTTCCGGTGCACTGGCGCGGTGGTGCGCGGTGAACTGGAACCAGACGAAGCCTGCGGCCATGAACCCCAGGAAGATTAGCCCGATGGTGGTGTTGAACCAGGCCATGGCGACCAGGCAGACCACGGCCAGCACCAGGGCGATGGCCGGGACGACCGGGTAGCCGGGGGCGCGGAAGGTGCGTTCCAGGTTCGGTTCGCTGCGGCGCAGCTTGAACAGGCTGAGCATGCTGATGATGTACATGACGATGGCGCCGAACACGCTCATGGTGATCATCGCGGCGGTCAGGGTCATGCCCTGCAGGTTCACCAGGCCGTCGCTGTAGATCGCGGCGATGCCCACCACGCCGCCGGCGATGATGGCGCGGTGCGGGGTCTGGAAGCGCGACAGCTTGGCCAGGCCACGGGGCAGGTAGCCGGCGCGGGCCAGGGCGAAGAACTGGCGGGAGTAGCCAAGGATGATGCCGTGGAAGCTGGCCACCAGGCCGAACAGGCCGATCCACACCAGCATGTGCATCCAGGTGGAGTCGTTGCCGACCACGGCCTTCATGGCCTGGGGCAGCGGGTCGTTGATGTTGGACAGCTCGCGCCAGTCACCCACGCCGCCGGCCATGATCATCACGCCGATGGCGAGGAACACCAGGGTCAGGATGCCGGCGATGTAGGCGCGCGGGATGGTGCGTTTCGGGTCCTTGGCTTCCTCGGCGGCCATGGCGGCGCCCTCGATGGCGAGGAAGAACCAGATGGCGAAGGGGATGGCGGCGAAGATGCCGGAGAAGGCACCGAGGCTGAACTCATTGCTGCCGGCCCAGCCGTTGAGCACGAAGTTGGAGAAGCTGAAGCCCGGCGCGACCACGCCCATGAACACCAGCAGCTCGGCCACGGCCAGCACGGTGACCACCAGCTCGAAGGTGGCGGCGATGCTGACGCCGAGGATGTTCAGGGTCATGAAGATCAGGTAGGCCCCTACGGCGGCCTGCTTCGGGTCCAGTTCCGGGTACTGCACGTTGAGGTAGGCGCCGATGGCCATGGCGATGGCCGGCGGGGCGAAGACGAATTCGATGAGGGTGGCGATGCCGGCGATCAGCCCGCCTTTCTCGCCGAAGGCCCGGCGGCTGTAGGCGAAGGGGCCGCCCGCGTGGGGGATGGCGGTGGTCAGTTCGGTGAAGCTGAAAATGAAGCAGGTGTACATGGTGGCGACCATCATCGCCGTCACCAGGAAGCCCAGGGTACCGGCGGTGCCCCAGCCATAGCTCCAGCCGAAGTACTCGCCGGAAATCACCAGGCCCACGGCGATACCCCAGAGGTGCAGGGTGCCGAGCGTGGGTTTGAGTTGTGTCGTGCTCATCGGGACTCCTCAGCCCTCGCGGGCTTTGTTGTTGTTGGAAACCGCCTGTCCTCGGCGACGCTCGGCGCGCAAACACCCGCACAGTCCATTGGGGGATGGGTCGATGGTAGCCACCGACCGGCCCCAGGACTTGACCGTGGGAAGCGCGGTGGCGCGTCTGCGGTCAAGTTGCGGAGGTGTTACCCATCGCCCCATGAAAAGCGTGCTCCGGCCCGGTGCGCGCGGCCTCCAGCCTGCACAGGGAGGGTGCGAAGCCCTGGCCACGGTGCCTCCGGCACGCCCCCTTCGGCGGCCGTGGACGAGGCATGGCTTTTGCTTGAACGGGTGATCAATTTAAGAGCCCGGTACCCCGTGATGAGCCAGCCCCTGCTTTCATCCGCCAGCCTGCAGATGCCCCCCGCGAGCAACGTCGGCGTGCTGTCGGCGGCGGCCAGTGGCCTCGACCAGTTCATCACCCGCCAGGGCGGCGACCTGGACCTGGTGTTCGGCCGGGCCGGGATCGACCCCGAGCAACTGCGCCACCCGACCCTGAGCCTGGCGCTGCCCAACTACTGCGACGTGCTGGAGGAGGCCGCCCGGCAGTCGGGCTGCGACAACTTCGGGTTGCGCTACGGGCAGCAGTTCCAGCCCCGGGACCTGGGCTTGCTGGGGTATGTCGGGCTGTTCTCGGACACCCTGGAGGAGGCGCTGAAGAACTTCGCCGGGGCCTTCCCCTATCACCAGCACAGCACGCTGATCCGTCTGGTGGACTGCGGTGAGTGCTACCGCTTCGACTACCAGGTGCGCCATGGCGCCATCCTCGACCGCCGGCAGGATGCCGAGCTGACGCTGGGCATGGCGCTGAACCTGCTGCGCCACGTGCTGGGCCCGCAGTGGGCGCCGCGTGCGGTGGCCTTCGAGCATGAGCGGCCGGAGGAGTGGCACGAGCATGGCGACGCCTTCGGCGCGCCGGTGCAGTTCGGCCGGCCGTGCAACTTCATGCTGGTGCCCAAGGGGGACGTGCAGGGCAAGCCGATGCCGGAGCGCGACCCGAACCTGCTGTTCCTCTTCCAGGACGTGATCCACCGCCTGGGCGCCGGCGCCAATGCCCCCAGCCTGCTGGAGGAACTGGGCACCCAGGTGCGCCTGGCCCTGTCCGAAGGCGAACCCTGCCTCGAACGCATCGCCGAACGCCTGGAAATGACCCCTGCCGGCCTGCAGCGCCGCCTGCGGGAGCAGGGGCTGTGCTTCAGCCAGGTGGTGGAGCGCACCCGCCGCGAACTGGCGCTGCACTACCTGCGCCGCCGCCAACGCCCCATCTCCGAACTCGCCCCGCTGCTGGGCTACTCCGAGACCAGCGCCTTCTCCCGCGCCTTCCGCCGCTGGTTCGGCGTCAGCCCCCGGCAGTGGCGGGGGGAAGAGCGCTAGGTCCTCGCGTACCACGCCGCTCTGTAGGGTGGGCCGGGCGGCGTTCCGCTTCAGCCCACCAGCGGTAACCAGCGTGGGCTGAAGCCCACCCTACGAGGAGCGCGCCAACCCACGGGCAGCCCCCGTGCGAGCGAATTCATTCGCGACGCTCTTCGCGGTTGAAACCGCTCCCATGGCACGGCTCCGGCGGTGGATCGATGAAACGCGATCCACGCACGGTCGCATCCGTAGGATGCGGTGAGCTCGGCGAACCGCATCGCTCCGTGCCCTGTCCCCGCAATGATGGGCTTCGCACAGCTCAGCCCATCCTACGTTTGTCGCCGCGACCCGGTGCGTGTGGGGGGGCTGAAACGAAAAAACGCGGCCGAGGCCGCGTTTTTCGTGGAGCGGGTGGGGTTAGAAGAAGCCCAGGGGGTTGATGTCGTAGCTGACCAGGAGGTTCTTGGTCTGCTGGTAGTGGTCGAGCATCATCTTGTGGGTTTCGCGGCCGACGCCGGACTTCTTGTAGCCACCGAAGGCGGCGTGGGCCGGGTACAGGTGGTAGCAGTTGGTCCAGACGCGGCCGGCCTTGATGCCGCGGCCCATGCGCCAGGCGCGGTTGATGTCGCGGGTCCAGAGACCGGCGCCGAGGCCGAACTCGGTGTCGTTGGCGATGGCGAGGGCTTCGGCTTCGTCCTTGAAGGTGGTGACGCCGACCACCGGGCCGAAGATCTCTTCCTGGAAGACGCGCATCTTGTTGTGGCCTTTGAGCAGGGTCGGCTGGATGTAGTAGCCGGTGGCGAGGCTGCCTTCGAGCTTCTCGGCGGCGCCGCCGGTGAGCACTTCGGCACCTTCCTGCTGGGCGATGTCGAGGTAGCTGAGGATCTTCTCGTACTGCTGCTGGGAGGCCTGGGCGCCGACCATGGTGTCGGTGTCCAGGGGGTCGCCGCGCTTGATGGCTTTCACCTTCTTCATCACTTCGGCCATGAAGGCGGGGTAGATGGATTCCTGCACCAGGGCGCGGGAGGGGCAGGTGCAGACTTCGCCCTGGTTGAAGAAGGCGAGGACCAGGCCTTCGGCGGCCTTTTCGATGAAGGCCGGTTCGGCCTGCATGATGTCTTCGAAGTAGATGTTGGGGCTCTTGCCGCCCAGTTCGACGGTGCTGGGGATGATGTTCTCGGCGGCGCACTTGAGGATGTGCGAGCCGACGGGGGTGGAGCCGGTGAAGGCGATCTTGGCGATGCGCTTGCTGGTGGCGAGCGCTTCGCCGGCTTCCTTGCCGAAGCCCTGGACGACGTTGAGTACGCCGGGCGGCAGCAGGTCGCCGATCAGTTCCATGAGCACGGTGATGCCCAGCGGGGTCTGTTCGGCGGGTTTGAGGACGATGCAGTTGCCGGCGGCGAGGGCCGGGGCGAGCTTCCAGGCGGCCATGAGCAGCGGGAAGTTCCAGGGGATGATCTGGCCGACCACGCCGAGGGGTTCGTGGATGTGGTAGGCGACGGTGCCGTCGTTGATTTCGGCGGCGCCGCCTTCCTGGGCGCGGATGCAGCCGGCGAAGTAGCGGAAGTGGTCGGCGGCGAGCGGGATGTCGGCGTTGAGGGTTTCGCGCACGGCCTTGCCGTTGTCCCAGGTTTCGGTGACGGCGAGGACTTCGAGGTTCTGTTCGATGCGGTCGGCGATCTTCAGCAGGATGTTGGAGCGGTCCTGCACGGAGGTGCGGCCCCAGGCATCGGCGGCGGCGTGGGCGGCGTCGAGGGCCTTGTCGATGTCTTCGGCGGTGGAGCGGGGGAATTCGGCGATGGGCTGGCCATTCACCGGGGAGGTGTTGGTGAAGTACTGGCCTTTGACCGGGGGCACGAATTCGCCGCCGATGTAGTTGCCGTAGCGGTCCTTGAAGGAAACGACGGCGCCGGGGGTGCCGGGTTGTGCGTAACGCATGGTCTATCTCCTTGGCTCTTGTGCTTGTTGGTGGAGGACGCGCCGAAGCGCTGTGAGCAGCATAGAGCAAGGGGCGGGCCAGGCCAGCGCAAGCCCCGGCCGGCGTGGCCTGCGGCCATTGCCGGGGATATCGCGTCAGTGTGGCTGTGGCAGGGCTGGTACAGGCCGGGTGACAGTTTGTCACGCATCTGGCACAGCCCGATGACCCATGGGTCATCCGGGCGTTGCAAAGGGCGTGGCGCTGGAGGATGCTGCGGCGACGTGGGTGCCCGTCCTGGGCGCCGGGCTGCCTCCCGGACCCCCGCTGCGGAGAACAACAAGACATGCACGACCACCTGAGCCGCCATGCTCAGCAAGTGCTGACCCTGGCGCAGGGCAAGGCCCAGTCGAGCGGGCCCGCTGCCGACCCTTCCATCGCCCGCTCCTGGCTGCGTTGCCTGGAGGACTACAACCTGGACCCGGCCCTGCCGCGCCCGCCCGCGGTGCTGGAGCACGCGCGGATGCTGGAATGCCGCGAGCGCATGCAGCAGGTGCTGGAGATCGCCAACGGCGAGATGAACAGCCTCTATCACCAGCTCTCCGGCACCGGCCACGCGGTGCTGCTGACCGATGCTCGTGGGGTGATCCTCAACTGCGTGACGGCCGCGGCCGAGCGCAACGCCTTCGAGCAGGCCGGCCTGTGGTTGGGCGCCGACTGGAGCGAGGCCCGCGAGGGCACCAACGGCATCGGCACCTGCCTGGTGGAGCGCCAGGCGCTGACCATCCACCAGGACGAGCACTTCCGCAGCCTGCACACCGGGCTGACCTGCTCGGCGAGCCCGGTGTTCGACCCCCATGGCGAGCTGCTGGCGGTGCTCGACGTCTCCTCGGCGCGGCGTGCCATGTCCCGCCAGAGCCAGTTCCACACCATGGCGCTGGTCAACCTCTCGGCGAAGATGATCGAGAGCTGCTACTTCCTGCGCCGCTTCGAGGGCGAGTGGCTGCTGCGCTTCCACCTGCAGGCCGAGTACGTCGGCCTGTTCAGCGAAGGGCTGATGGCCTTCGACGGCGAGGGGCGCATCCGCGCGGTGAACCAGGGCGCCATCAACCTGTTGGACAGCAGCCGCGAGCGCTTGCTGGGCACCACGGTGGAGGCCTGCTTCGACTGCCGCCTGGATGACCTGCTGGCCCGCGCCCAGCCCCAACCCAATGCCAGCTGGCCGCTACGGGCACGCAACGGCCGGGTTCTGCATGCGGCGCTGCGCGGCCAGGCACCCCGGCCGATGCCGGTGGCGCCGCTGGTGGTGGAGCGCCCGGCAGCACCGGGCCTGTGCCTGGGGGATGCGGCGCTGCAGGCGGACTTCCGCCGGGCCGTGAAGGTCTACGAGCGGGACGTGCCGTTGCTGGTCAACGGCGAGACCGGCTCCGGCAAGGAGGCCTTTGCCAAGGCCGTGCACCGGGCCAGCTCCCGGGCCGAGCGGCCCTTCATCGCGCTGAACTGCGCGGCGATCCCGGAATCCCTGATCGAGAGCGAGCTGTTCGGCTATCGCGGCGGCAGCTTCACCGGTGCTCGCAAGGAAGGCATGCGCGGCAAGCTGCAGCAGGCCGACGGCGGCACGCTGTTCCTCGACGAGATCGGCGACATGCCCCTGGCCCTGCAGACCCGCCTGCTGCGGGTGCTGGAAGAGCGCCAGGTGGTGCCCATCGGCGGCGAGGCCCAGGCGGTGGACGTGCGCATCATCAGCGCTACCCACCGTGCCCTGGAGGCCCGCGTGCAGGCCGGCGACTTCCGTGAGGACCTGTACTACCGACTCAATGGCCTGGTCATCGACCTGCCGCCGCTGCGCGAACGCAGCGACCGGGAACCGCTGCTGGAGCACCTGCTGCGGGAGGAGGCGCGCGGCCAGGTGGTGCGCCTCGACGATGCCGCCCGCCAGGCCCTGCTGGCGCATCCCTGGCCGGGCAACGTGCGCCAGTTGCGCAACGTGCTGCGCACCCTGGTGGCGTTGTGCGAGGACGGGGTGATCCGCCTGGCTGACCTGCCCCGGGACATCCGTGAGCAGGCTGCACCGGTGACGCGGGCCGAAACGCCGGCCAACCCGCTGGACGATGCCGAGCGCGCCGCCCTGCTGGGTGCGCTGGAAAGCCAGCGCTGGCACATGACCCGCACCGCCGAGCAACTGGGCATCAGCCGCAACACGCTGTACCGCAAGCTGCGCAAGCACTCGATCGAGACGCGCAGCCTGTAGGGGCGACTTCAGTCGCCCGCCGTACATGAAGAACCCGCCGATTGGCGGGTTCGTTCATTGCGCGATCCGACCGGGTGCAGGGTGGATGGCGCTCTTTTCATCCACCAGGCGACGCTGTCTGGGGCACCGAGTCAGGGCAGCCCTGCGGGCTGCTTGGCGACTGAAGTCGCCCCTACAGCCCTACAGGGTGCCCCTTGGGTTTCGTCATGCGCCCTGGGGCATCTCGCCACGCTTGAGCCGAGCGTTGATGGCGTCGATCACCTTCGGCAGGTCGGCGATGGTGTCGATCAGGTAGTGCGGGCGGGCACCTTCGAAGAGCTGGCCGATGCGCTGGCGTGCCCGCTCCAGTTCCGTGGGCGAGAGGGCCTTGAACTGGTCCCAGGTCAGGCCCAGGGCATTGCCGGAGCAGGTGAGGGCCACCGTCCACATGCCGGCCCGGCGGCCTTCGAGGATGCCCGGCCAGGTGTCGTCCACCTTCACGCAGGCAGCCACGTCCTCGATGCCGAGGGCGATGACGTTGGCCAGGGCCTGGGCCGGGTGCGGGCGGCCGTTGGGCACTTCGTCGGTGGCCACCACGTGGTCGGCGACGTAGCCGTTGCCCCGGGCCAGCTCCACCACCTTGTCCATCACCGCCTTGGGGTAGCCGGAGCAGGAACCGATCTTCAGGCCGCGCTGGCGCAGCGCGGCGATGGCCTCCAGGGCGCCGGGGATGAGCGCCGAGTGGACGCCGATCTTCTCGATCTGCAGCGGCATGAAGCGCTCGTAGATGGCCGTGACGTCGTCGTCGGTCGGCAGCCGGCCGAAGGCGGCACGGTAGCGTTCGGCGATGGCGGGCAGGTTGCAGAGGGTGCGGATGTGGTCCCACTTGCCCATGCCCATCGGGCCACGGGCTTCCTCCAGGGAGACGGCGACGCCGAACTCGGCGAAGGCCTCGACGAAGATCTGCGTCGGGGCGAAGGAGCCGAAGTCGACCACGGTGCCGGCCCAGTCGAGCACGGCGGCCTGCAGGCGGGTGGGGTGTTGGTAGTTCATGGCGATTCTCCGTCGGGGTTCAGGTTCGGGCGTTGGCCAGGCCGCCTGGGAGCGGTATGGCAGGGGGTGTCTCGGGTTGCGGCCGGCTGTTCCAGAACGGCACCAGCAGCAGGCTGGCCAGCAGGGCGGCGAAGGTGAAGGCGAGGAACACGGTGGTGGTGTCGAAGTAGCCCGGCAGCAGGCCGCCGAGGATGGCGCCCACCGAGCCGCAGCCGTTAACGAAGCCGGCGGCGGTGCCGGCCGCTTCCTGGGTGCCGAAGTCGACGGCGGCGGAGCTGCTGATCATCGAGTCCGGGCCGTAGAGGGTCATGCCCATGAGGAACAGCAGGCCCACCACCAGGTACAGGCTGCCGCTCTGCATGGCCGGCACGAACAGCGCGAGGCACAGGGTGAGGGCCGCCAGGCTGAACACGCAGGCGGGCATGCGGCGGGCGCCGAAGAGCTTGTCCGAGGCGATGCCAATGAGGATCGGCCCCACCAGCCCGGCCACTTCGAACGCCGTGGGGACGATGGCGGAGGCCACCTTGCCGATGGCCGGCATGCGTTCGTAGACGATCACCGGGCCCCACAGGAGGATCGCGTAGCGCGCCGGCTTGAGCAGGAAGTAGGCCAGGCCCAGGGCCAGCACCGGTCGGTTGGCCAGCACCTTGCGCAGCACCCGCCAGTGTCCGGGGCGCACGGCGGTCGGGTCGGCGGCCGCTGCGCTTTCCAGCGGTGGCAGGCCGACGTCCTCCGGACGGTTGCGCTGCAGCAGCCAGAACAGCACGGCCACGCCCAGCACCACCAGTGCGCAGGAGACGAACGCCGCGCGCCAGTCGTGGAACACCTCGTAGGCCCACCAGCCGGCGAAGGGCGTGGCCACCAGGCCGCCGAAGGCGTAGCAGGTGCTCCAGTAGCCCAGCACCCGGCCGCGCTCCTGGGTGGCGAAGAAGCTGCCGATGTTCTTGCACAGCCCCGACCAGCCGGTGGACTGCGCCAGGCCCTGGACAAGCATGCAGCTGACGAAGATCGGCAGGGTGGCGAAGGTGCCCATGGCCAGTGCCGCCAGGGCCGAGATCAGCAGGCCGCCGAAGACCACGACCCGTGGGCCGAAGCGGTCGGCGAACAGCCCCCAGGTGAATTGGCCCACGGCGTAGGCGCCGAGGTAGAGCGCATCGAGGTTGGCCATGGCGGCCTTGTCCAGCTCGAAGGTCGGGTCCTCGGCGATGCCGAGCTTGGCCACCGAGAAGGCCTTGCGGGTGAAGTAGAAGGCGGCGTAGGCCAGCCAGGTGATGAGGAAGATCTGGACCCGCCAGCGGTGCAGCGATTGCCAGCCGCGGGCGGTGGAGCCGGGTGAGGTGTGCATGGGTTCTGACCCCTGTGGACAGTGCATGAGGAGAGGTTGTTGTTCTTGTGGTGTGTCCTGGCTGTCTAAACGCCCGGCCTGGTCAGAAGGGCAGCGGTCGGGGCGTCAGGCGTGGGTGGGCTGTGCGCTAGGCAACTCCTCGCCGGCGTGGCCGGCAGTGGGCCGCGCCGGGGCGCGGCCGGTGGGGTTCAGGCCGCCTGGCCGGGGAGGGTGACCTCCATGGCAGCGAGGCTGTCGGCGATGGCGGCCAGCAACTGGCGGACGATGGCCTCGTCGATCTGGCCGATGCAGCCGATGCGGAAGCTCTCCGCCTCGGTGAGCTTGCCGGGGTAGATGACGAAGTGGCGGGCCTTGAGTTCGTCGTAGAAGCGCTTGAAGGCGAAGCGGGGGTGATCGGGGCTGAAGAAGGTGGTGATGATCGGCGACAGCCAGCGGTCCTCCAGCAGCGTGCGGAAGCCCATCTGGCGCATGCCGGCCACCAGCACGTCGCGGTTGCGGGTGTAGCGCGCCTGGCGCCCGGCCACGCCGCCTTCCGCCGCGTGCTGGGCCAGTGCGGCGCGGAATGCCACCACGCTGTGGGTGGGCGGGGTGAAGCGCCACTGGCCGGTGCGCTCCATGTAGCGCCACTGTTCCAGCAGGTCGAGGCTCAGGGAGTGGGCGCGCCCGGCGGAGGCCTCCAGCAGGCTGCGGCGGATGATCACGAAGCCGAAGCCGGGAATGCCTTCGATGCATTTGTTGGCCGAGGACACCAGCACGTCGAAGTCCACCGCCTGCACCGTGAGCGGCACGGCGCCGAACGAACTCATGGCATCGACGATCAGCACCTTGCCGTGCCGACGCACCACGGCGGCGATCTCGGCCAGGGGGTTGAGGATGCCGGAGCTGGTCTCGCAATGGACCAGGAATACGCTGGTGACCTCCGGGTGGTCGCGCAGCAGGGCGTCCACTTCCTCCGGCTGGGGCGGCAGGTAGTCGCCCTTGTCCAGGCTGATGTGGGCACGGCCGAGGTAGTCGAGGATCTTGCCGGCACGCTGGCCGTAGGCACCGTTCATCAGCACCAGGGCCTTGCCGTCACGGGGGATGGCGGTGGCCAGGGCGGCCTCGACGGCGAAGGTGCCAC
The DNA here is from genome assembly GCF_011397855.1 of Metapseudomonas otitidis. Taxonomy (NCBI): domain Bacteria; kingdom Pseudomonadati; phylum Pseudomonadota; class Gammaproteobacteria; order Pseudomonadales; family Pseudomonadaceae; genus Metapseudomonas; species Metapseudomonas otitidis. The sequence goes on from NZ_AP022642.1 coordinate 964,700, forward strand.
TGCCCTGCAGCGGTACGCAGGCGTAGCGGTCGTCGTGCACGCCGGCCATCGCCAGGAGTTGCTGGCGCACCTCGGCGGTGACGCGGTTGAAGTCGGCATCCCAGGAGCCCCAGTCCTGCAGCATGGCCTCCTTGGTGGCGCGGGAGGTGGTCAGCGGGCCGGGGGTCAGCAGGTAGGGCTCGCCCAGCGCCGGAGCGGCCAGCGGGGCATGGGCAGTGGGGAATTCGGCGTGGGTCATGGTCGTCTCCAGCGGATGCGGGGTGGCGGTGCTGGAGGGGATGAGACCCGTTTCAGTGCGATAACTGAAATCGATTTATGGTATTTCACTCAAAAGCTGAGCTTATTTATCGGGGGTGACATGTCGGTTTCCCAGGCCCAACTCAAGGCCTTCCATGCCGTGGCCGTGCACGGCAATTTCACCCGTGCGGCGGAGCAGTTGTTCCTCAGCCAGCCGGCGGTGTCCGACCAGGTGCGCAAGCTGGAAGAACGCTTCGGCGTGCTGCTGTTCAACCGCAACAAGCGCTCGGTGCAATTGACCGAACTGGGCGGGCAACTGCTGGCCATCACCCAGCGCCTGTTCGCCGCCGAGCGCGAAGCACTGGAGCTGCTCACCAGCTCCCGCGCCCTGGAGAGCGGCAGCCTGACCCTGGCGGTGGACGCGCCCATGCACCTGCTGCCGCACCTGGCGCGCTTCTGCGAGCGCTACCCCGGCATCCGCGTGCGGCTGGTGACGGGCAACAGCGACGAATCCCTGCGCCGGCTGTTCGACTACCAGGCCGACTTCGCCGTGCTCGGTCGCCCGGTGGACGACGAGCGGTTGATCAGCCACGTCCTCAGCAGCGGCCCCCTGGTGGCCTTCGTCGCCGACAGCCACCCCTGGGCCCACCGCGAGTCCCTGCACCTGGCCGACCTCCACCGCACCCCGCTGGTGCTGCGGGAGGAAGGCTCCATGACCCGGCAGATGCTGGAGGACGAAATGCACCGCGCCGGCCTGGAGGTCCTCCCTGCCATCGAGGTGGAAGGCCGCGAGGCGGTGTTCGAGATGGTCATGGCTGGGCTCGGCGTCGGCATCGTCTCCGCCGCCGAACTCGGCGCCGGGCGCGGCGTGCGCGTCCTGCCTATCCTCGACTTCGAATCGCGCATGACGGAAACGCTGGTGTGCCTGAAGGAGCAGGGGGCGAGGCGGGTGATTGGGGCGTTTTTGGAGACCCTCGAAGCGCGGGCAGATTGATCTGAAAACATTTGAGGTCGAAGCACTATGCCTGCTATTCAGATAATGAAATCTGCAGATGTGTAGGACACAAAACTAGGAACCCCCAAAATATACTCGAGGTGGTGGGGTTTAATGACGAACTAGTGTTAGGGGGGCTAAGAAGTGAAGAATGATTTTGCGCATTACGCGAAAATCCTTGTTGACTTACATGAACAGGGAGATATGCCGTCTTGGGAAATAGTCTTATTCATAGTTAAAAGCATTGCCCAAGAAGGAGGGCAGTCGGATTTCGATAGCTTGCCAGTCTGGCTTAAAGCTGAAACTGAAAAAGAGATAGAGGTTTATAAGGTTGAGCGGGATTGGAAAGTAATAATAAATGGAGCAATAGAGGATTACGCTCCATATACGGATAATTTCATCAAGAAAATAGAGTTTTAATCCGCCAACTTGCAGCAGTTGATGGGATTTTTCTAATTCTCTTCAACGCCCCAGCATGAAGCTGTGAAATCCGAGATTTTGACACCGTATCAACTCACGGATCTCGGTAACGCTCAGTTACCTGAAGGAGCACTCTTCAATCACCTGCTGCTCGCCCGGAGAGCAATGCTTTTCAGCCCATCACTCCGTCATCGCACTATCGCTCCCCCATTCGTGCACCGCATCACGCGGCCCGCTTTCTTTGCTCCCCGTCCCGGTTCATCCTTCGCATCTGGCGCAATGCCATGATTTCTGGCCGGCTCGTGATGACAAGACCGCGAGCGGTAGCGAGGGAAGCACTGCAGAAGGAGTTGCAGCAGGATGCGTGTGTTGTTCATTCACCAGAATTTCCCGGGGCAATTCCGTCACCTCGCCGCCCATCTGGCGAGGCGGGACGATGTGGAGGTCCTGGCCATCGGTCGCGAGCAGGCGCCCGGTCTGCCGGGGGTGCGGTTGTTGCGCTACAAGCCCCATCGCAAGGCGAGTGCGCAGACGCACCCCTACGTGCGCAGCTTCGAGGATGGCGTGCTGCATGGGCAGCAGGTGTTGCGCCTGTTGCTGGACCTGAAAGCCAAGGGCTACCGGCCGGATGTGGTGGTCGCTCACCCCGGCTGGGGCGAGAGCCTGTATGTGCGGGAGGCGTTCCCGTCGGCGCGGCTGATCCACTTCTGCGAGTACTACTACCGGGCCCAGGGGGCTGACGCGGGCTTCGATCCGGAGTTCCCCCTCGACACCCACGGGGCGGCGAGCATCCGCAGCCGCAATGCGCTGCACCTGCTGAACCTGGAGAACTGCGACCTTGCCATCACGCCCACCCGGTGGCAGCGCAGCCTGCACCCGGCGGCCTACCGTGACGGAATGCGGGTGATCCACGAGGGCATCGATACGGCCGGTTTGGGCCCGGACCCGGAGGCCACCCTGGCACTGCCCGATGGGCAGGTGCTGAGGGCCGGGCAGCCGATCCTCACCTATGTGGCGCGCAACCTGGAGCCCTACCGGGGCTTCCACAGCTTCATGCGGGCGCTGCCGCGCATCCTCGCCGCGCACCCGGGGTGCCAGGTGGTGGTGGTGGGCGGGGATGAGGTCAGCTACGGCAGCCGGCCGAAAGATGCCGCCAACTGGCGCAGCAAGCTGCTGGCGGAAAATCCCATCGACCCGGCGCGCGTGCACTTCCTCGGCAAGGTGCCCTACGCCACCTACAAACAGGTGCTGCAGGTGTCTGCCGTGCACCTCTACCTGACCTACCCCTTCGTGCTGTCGTGGTCCCTGCTGGAGGCGATGGCCAGCGGCTGCCTGGTGGTGGCGTCGGACACCGCGCCAGTGCGCGAGGTGATCGAGGACGGGCGCAATGGGCGGCTGGTGGATTTCTTCGACACCGGAGCCATCGCCGAGCGTGTCGTGCAGGCGCTGTCCGAGCCCGAACGCTTCCAGGTCCTGCGCCAGCAAGCCCGGGCGACTGCCGCCGGCTATTCCACCCAGGCGGGGATCGCCGGGTATCTGGAGGCCCTCGGGCTCACCTCCGCCGTTGTCGGCGCCTAGGAGGGGTCAAGCCCCACAGTCTTTTCACCCCGTACCTGTCGCTGGCCATGCCATGACGCCGGGTGCGGGCCTGTTCGGTCGTGGTGACCATCAAAGGAGCAGCTATGGAAATGCAGGGAACACAGGGTAACGACACGCTGATCGGCAGTGACGACAGCGATCGTATCGACGGATTGGGCGGGGACGACCGGCTGGTGGGCGGGGCCGGTAACGACACCCTGACCGGTGGCCTGGGCAATGACACCCTGGTCGGGGGCGCGGGGGATGACGTCTATCGATTCGGTTTCGGCAGCGGGCGGGACGTGATCGAGGACGGTGGCGGTGATTGGGGACGGAGCGTCCTCGCATTCGAGCCGGGTGTGCAGCCTGCGGACGTCACTTGCCGCCAGGTGAACGGCGATCTGGTGCTGACGCTGGCGACCGGGCGTGACCAGGTGATCCTGCGCAACTACTTCTACTCAGCCCAGCCAGGCTCCCCGGACGTCTTCGAGATCCGCTTTCCCGATGGCACCCTGTGGACGCCTTCGAGTGTGATGCAGAGGCTGGAACCCCAGGGGGCGCAGGTGGTGGGCAGCCCCGGCGCTGACACGCTGATGGGCACCGCCGGTGCCGACACGATAGAGGGCCGGGACGGCAACGACCTGCTGAACGGTGGTGCGGGTGATGACCTGCTGCTGGGCGGAGATGGCGACGACACCCTGGAAGGCAGCCTGGGGTTCGACACCCTTATGGGTGGGCTGGGCAACGACACCTACCGGCTTACCGGACCATGGGGGCAGGTGGTCATCGACGAACCCGTCTCGCTGGCCGGTGGCTTCGATGTGCTCGAACTCTACGACGTGGCCTCGACCGACGTGCGGGTCAATCGCGTCGGCAACGACCTGATCCTGCTGCGCCAGGGCAGCAGCGACCGGATCACCCTGAGCAATTACTTCAACGACGATGTCTTCGGACCCGAGGCCGTCGAGGAGATTCGCTTCTCCGACCAACTCTGGCGGCCGTTGCAGGTGCTGGAGATGCTGCGCAACGGTACCTCCGGCAACGACAACCTGATAGGCACCCCGCTCGACGATACCCTCGACGGCGGCCAGGGGGATGACCTGCTCAATGGCGGTGGCGGGAATGACCTGCTGCTGGGCGGTGCCGGCAACGACACCCTGGAAGGCAGCCAGGGGTTCGACACCCTGGTCGGCGGCACGGGGAACGACACCTATCGGATTACCGGCAGTTGGGGGCAGGTCCTCATCGACGAGTTGCCTGTCCTGGAGGGCGGCTTCGACGCCATCGAGCTCGATGTGGCCGCAAGCGACGTCATGTTCAGCCGTGCAGGCAATGACCTGATCCTGTCGCGCCGCGGCAGCAGCGACCAGATCATCGTCCGTAGTTACTTCAATCCGGACGTTTTCGCGGCCGAGGCCATCGAGGAGATTCGCTTCGCCGACCAGGTCCTGAGACCGCTCCAGGTCCTGCAGATGCTCGGCGGCGGCACCGCCGGCAACGATACGCTGGTGGGCAGTGATTTCTCCGACACCCTCGACGGTGGCCAGGGGGATGACCTGCTGGATGGTCGCGGTGGCAACGACCTGCTTATCGGCGGGGCTGGTAACGACACCCTGTATGGCGGCGCAGGTGATGACACCCTTGAGGGGGGCGATGGCGACGACTGGCTGGACGACGGCCAGGGCTACAACCGGCTCTCGGGCGGCCTGGGCAACGACACCTATGTGCTGGGCGAAGGCTACAGCGCCATCCTCGAAGTCGCTGGAGGTGGTATCGACACCGTGCGCAGCAGCGTGACCCATGTGCTGGGGTATGCGCTGGAGAATCTGGTACTGACCGGCAGTGCCGATGTCCACGGCTATGGCAACGAGCTGGACAACGAACTGACCGGCAACAGCGGCAACAACCGCCTCAAGGGTGTAGCCGGCAACGACCGCCTGTACGGGCTGGACGGCAAGGACACTCTGGAGGGCGGGGCCGGTAACGACAGCCTCTACGGCGGCGCAGGCGACGACAGCCTGCTGGGTGGCGATGGCGATGATTGGCTGGACGGTGGCGAAGGCTTCGACCGGTTGGAAGGTGGGGCCGGCAACGACACCTATGTCGTCAACCAGGCTTCCGTATCGATCCATGAAGCCAGCGGAGCTGGCGTGGACACGGTGCGCAGCAGCGTCAACCATGGCCTGGGGGCGGCGATCGAGAACCTGGTGCTCACCGGTTCGGCGAACATCGAGGGCTTCGGCAACGAGTTGAACAACGAGCTGACCGGTAATGCGGGCAACAACAAGCTCGAGGGACGTGACGGAAATGACCGTCTCGACGGCGGCGCCGGCAACGACCAGCTCAGCGGTGGCAAGGGTGATGACGTCTACTTCTTCAGCCGCGGCTGGGGTCAGGACGTGGTCACCGACTATGGCGATGGCTTCGACAGCATCCAGTTCGCTGCTGGCATCCTGCCGGGTGACCTCCAATTGATACACCAGGGTGACGACCTGCTCCTGAGCCTCAAAGGCACCTCTGACAGCCTGCGCGTGGTGGGGTACTTCACCGGCAACGGCGTGGGTGCCAATGCCATCGAGGAAATCCGCTTTGCCAATGGGGATGTCTGGACGATCACCCAGGTGCGCAATCTGGTATTGCAGGGGAGCGATGGCAACGACCTCATCAATGGCTTCAACACGGCTGATACCCTCGATGGAGGACTGGGCCACGACACCCTCTATGGCGCCGACGGCAATGACCTGTTGATCGGTGGCAGCGGCAACGACCTGCTGGATGGCGGTACCGGCAATGACACGCTGATAGGTGGGCTGGGTAACGACACCTACGTGGTCGACTCCCTGGGCGACGTGATCCAGGAGAGCCCGAACCAGGGCATCGATACCCTTGAATCCAGCATCAGCATCACCTCGCCCTTGCGGGCCAACCTCGAGAACCTGCGCCTGACCGGCAGCGCCAACCTCAATGGAACCGGTAACAGTGCCAGCAACCTGATCACCGGCAACCAGGGCGCCAACTACCTCAGGGGCAATGCCGGCAACGACACCCTCAGCGGCGAAGGCGGCAATGACACCCTGGAAGGCGGCGCCGGCAATGACGTCTACCGCTTCGCCCGGGGCTGGGGGACGGACACGATCGTCAACTTCGAAGCGGGCTCCAATGGCCTGGACGCCATCGAGTTCGCGGCGGGCATCCTCCCCAGTGACATCCGGGCGACCCGGACGGGCAACAACCTGGTACTGTCGCTCATCGGTACGACTGACCGGATCACCATCACCAACTACTTCAACAGCGACGGCATCAGCTCTTACGCGGTGGATGAAATCCGCTTTGCCAGCGGCACCCGCTGGAGCCTGTCGAACATCAAGTCGATGGTGCTGCAAGGCACCAGCGGCAACGACACGCTCATTGGTTATGCCAGTGCTGACGACATCCACGGAGAGGAAGGCAACGACAGCATCGAAGGGAATGATGGTAACGATATGCTCTTTGGCGGCAGCGGTGACGACCTGCTCGATGGAGGTATTGGCGCCGACCTTCTGGCAGGGGGAAGCGGCAAAGACACTCTGCATGGAAGCTTTGGCAACGACACTCTTGAGGGGGGCGATGGTGACGACCTGCTCTACGGTGACGCCGGCCATGACCGGCTTGATGGCTCTACCGGCGTTGACACCCTGATTGGCGGCGCGGGTGATGACCACTATCGGGTAGATGCCGGAGACAGCGTCATCGAGGCCCTGAACGAGGGGATCGATACGGTCGAGGCTCGGGTCTCCTGGACCCTGGGCGACCACCTGGAGAACCTCGTCCTTGCCGGGCCGGCAGTCGAGGGCATCGGCAACGCGCTGAACAACGACATCCTTGGCAGTGAGGGTAACAACCTGCTGCGTGGGGAGGCGGGTGACGATCGCCTCAACGGTGGGCAGGGCAATGACACCCTCATCGGTGGCTCGGGAAATGACACCTATGTGTTCAATGTCTACTGGGGGCAGGACGTTATCCACAACCAGGACGATGGCATCGGCAAGCGTGATGTCATTGAGTTCGTAGGCTTCACTCCCGCGGACATCAGCTTCCGCCGGCTTGGCGATGATCTGGTATTCGAACGCAGCTACACACCAGAGACTCTCACCGTTGCCGGCTTTTTCCAGGGTGACGGCAAGGGGCCGGGGTCCATTGAGGAGGTCCGCTTCGGCAATGGTGTCGTCCTGACTGGCGATGCAATCCGCAGCAGCCTGCTGAAGGGCACGTCCGGCAATGACACGCTCCTGGGCTATTCCATCGACGACAGTCTTGCCGGGGAAGACGGACAGGATGAGTTGCAGGGCTTTGCCGGCAACGATGTGCTCGACGGCGGAGCCGGTCACGACCGGTTGTACGGCGGTGCCGGAGATGATCGCCTGATCGGCGGCCTGGGTGACGACACCCTGGATGGTGGTGTCGGCAACGATGTCTACCAGGTGGACTCGTTGGGCGACGTGGTGATCGAGGCTGCGAATGCGGGGATCGACACCATCGAGTCCAGCGTGACACTGGCCCTGGGTGCCAATGTGGAGAACCTTGTTCTCACCGGCAGCGCCGCGATCAGCGGTACGGGTAACGGGCTGGATAACTTGGTCATCGGCAATGAGGCTGCCAACGTCATCAGGGGTGGAGGTGGGTCTGATCGTCTGATCGGTGGAGCCGGCAACGATACGCTCAGTGGTGATGCCGGAAGCGACACTTACGTATTCGAACGAGGTTGGGGACGCGACACCCTGTCCAACTTCGACTCGAGTGCCGGCAAGCACGATGTCATCGAATTCGGTGCAGGCATCGCGGCCAGCGATATCGTCGTGCGCAGGTCAGGCTCCGACCTGTTGTTGAGCCTCAAGGACAGCAGCGACGTGATCATCTTGCTGAACGTGCACCAGGGAGATTGGAACCGTCTGAACGTCGTGGACGAGGTGCGTTTTGCCGACGGTACGGTTTGGTCGTCAGACCAACTGCGTGCCCAGGCGATGTTGGGGGGCGATGGTAATGACTTCCTGGCGGGCTACAGCTTCGACGACATGCTGGTGGGCGGCTTGGGCAACGATTCGCTGAGCGCCGGCAATGGCAATGACACCCTCGATGGCGGGCAGGGCAACGACAACCTGCAGGGTGGACAGGGAGATGATGTCTACCTGTTCGAGCGTGGTTGGGGGCAGGACACCATTGCCGATGTGGACGTGGCTACGGGTAGCCGTGATGCCATTGTCTTCGGTGCGGGAATTACGCCTGACGACATCGTTGCCACCCATAGCGATGGCCATCTGTACCTCAAGCTCAAGGGCTCCACCGACAGCATCAAGGTGGTTCACTATTTCCGCTATGACACCCATGTGGTCGAAGAAATACGCTTCGCTGACGGCAGCATCCTGACCCATCAGCAACTGCGTGAGTCGTTCCTGACCGGCGGTGATGGCAATGACGAGCGGATCGGCTTTCCAGTCAGCGATCTGCTCTCGGGTGGGCTGGGCAACGACAGCTTGTATGGAGGCTGGGGCAACGACACCCTGCTTGGCGGACAGGGCAACGACATGCTCTATGGCGGCGGTGACGACGACCTGCTGCAGGGCGGTGCCGGGGATGACGTGCTCAGAGGCGACGCCGGCTCCGACACCTACCTGTTTGGTCGGGGTGACGGTCGTGACCTTATCAGCAACTACGATGTGGGCGTCGGCAGTGTGGATACCCTGCTGTTCGGCGAGAACATCCCGGTAGAGGCGCTCTGGTTCCGCCAGAACGGTAACGGTCTGGAAGTGAGCGTGGTCGGCGGCTCGGAGCGGGTAACCGTCTCCAGTTGGTACAGCGGCAGCGCCTACCACCTCGACCAGTTCAAGTCGGCCGACGGCAAGACGCTGCTGGACAGCCAGGTGCAGAGCCTGGTGGATGCCATGGCCGCGTTCGGCGTACCGCCGGGCGGTGAGGGCAATCTCACAGCTGCCCAGCGCGAGGAGCTGAACCTGGTGATCGCCGCCAACTGGCAGTGATCCCCTGAGCGCGTGACGAGAGGCCCCGCCAACCGGCGGGGCTTTTTCGTTCCGGGGTGGTGAATGAATCCGCCGGCCGATGCTCTACATGCGGCGTGGGATCAGGCCCGGCACGGGCCCCTGTGCTAACCTGCGCCAAGTTTTCCCGGGCCCCGTCGGCCCGTTTCCAGAGGTCATCCATGCATATCCACATCCTCGGCATCTGCGGCACCTTCATGGGTTCGCTGGCGGTGCTGGCCAAGGAGCTGGGCCATCGCGTCACCGGCTCCGATGCGAACGTCTACCCCCCCATGAGTACCCAGCTGGAGGCCCAGGGCATCGAGCTGATGCAGGGCTATGACCCGGCTCACCTGGAGCCGGCGCCGGACTTGGTGGTGATCGGCAACGCGCTGTCCCGCGGTAACCCGGCGGTGGAGCACGTGCTGAACAAGGGGCTGCCCTACGTTTCCGGCCCGCAATGGCTGGCGGACCATGTGCTGCAGGGGCGTTGGGTGATGGCGGTGGCCGGCACTCACGGCAAGACCACCACCACCAGCATGCTGGCCTGGGTGCTGGAGCACGCGGGCATGAGCCCGGGCTTCCTCATCGGCGGGGTGCCGCAGAACTTCGGCGTCTCCGCGCGCCTGGGCGGCACGCCGTTCTTCGTGGTGGAGGCGGATGAGTACGACAGCGCCTTCTTCGACAAGCGCTCGAAGTTCGTCCACTACCGCCCGCGCACCGCGATCCTCAACAACCTCGAGTTCGACCATGCGGACATCTTCCCGGACCTGGCGGCCATCGAGCGGCAGTTCCATCACCTGGTGCGGACCATCCCCGGAGAGGGGCTGATCATCCATCCCACTGCCGAAAGCGCCCTGGTGCGGGTGCTGGGCATGGGCTGCTGGACCCCGGTGCAGACCACCGGCGAGGGCGGCCAGTGGCAGGCGCGCCTGCTCAGCGAGGACGGCTCGCGCTTCGAGGTGCTGTTCGAGGGGCAGGTCGCTGGCACGGTGGACTGGAGCCTCACCGGCCAGCACAACGTGGCCAACGCCCTGGCGACCCTGGCTGCGGCCCGCCATGTGGGCGTGGTGCCGGAGCTGGGCGTGGCGGCGCTGTTGGCCTTCCAGAGCGTCAAGCGACGCATGGAGAAGGTAGCCGAGGTCAGGGGCGTGACCGTCTACGACGACTTCGCCCACCACCCCACCGCCATTGCCACCACCCTGGACGGCCTGCGCAAGCGCGTGGGCAATGCGCCGGTGATCGCGGTGATCGAGCCGCGCTCCAACTCCATGAAGCTGGGCGCCCACCGCGACGGGCTGCCCGAGTCGGTGAAGCTGGCCGACCAGGTGTTCTGGTACGCGCCGCCGAACCTCGGCTGGGACCTCGCCGCCACGGTGGCCGGCTCCAGCGTGCCGACCCGGGTGTGCGATTCGCTGGAGGCCATCATCGAGGGCGTGAAGGCACTCGCGGTGCCGGGCACCCAGGTGGTGATCATGAGCAACGGTGGCTTCGGCGGCCTGCATGGCAAGCTGGCCCAGGCGCTGGAGGGCTGAGATGAGCGGCCCTGAACGCGTCACCCTGGCGATGACCGGCGCCTCCGGAGCCCAGTACGGCCTGCGCCTGCTGGACTGCCTGGTGCGGGAGGATCGCGAGGTGCACTTCCTCATCTCCAAGGCCGCGCAGCTGGTGATGGCGACGGAAACCGACGTCACCCTGCCGGCCAAGCCCCAGGCGATGCAGGCGTTCCTCAACGAGTACACCGGCGCCACGCCGGGGCAGATCCGTGTGTACGGCAAGGAGGACTGGATGGCCCCGGTGGCCTCCGGTTCCGGCGCACCGGCGGCGATGGTGGTGGTGCCCTGTTCTACCGGCACCCTCTCGGCCATCGCCACCGGGGCCTGCAACAACCTGGTCGAGCGGGCGGCCGATGTGGCCCTGAAGGAGCGCCGCCAGCTGATCCTGGTCCCCCGCGAGGCGCCGTACTCCAGCATCCACCTGGAGAACATGCTCAAGCTGTCCAACCTCGGCGCGGTGATCCTGCCGGCGTCGCCGGGCTTCTACCACCAGCCGCAGACCCTCGATGACCTGGTGGACTTCGTGGTCGCGCGCATCCTCAACCTGCTGGACATCCCCCAGGACATGCTGCCGCGCTGGGGCGAGCACCATCGGGTGAGCGATGAATAAAGGCGCACTCGCGCTGTTGCTGGCGTTGGCCCTGCCGGGCTGCGCCAGCGTCACCACCCTCAACGCCGCCAAGCCCGGTGCGCCGATCATCTACTCCGGCACTCGGCTCGATTGGTACGCCCTCCATGACGGTTGTTGCCCCATCGACCGTTTCGGCACCGAACCTCCGGCCTACCCGGCCGTCGATCTGCCCGCCAGCGTGTTGCTGGACACCCTGCTGCTGCCGCTTTCCGTGGCGGCGGAGCTGGGGATAGGGCTGGGGATTCGCGGCGGCAACTGATTGGGCGGGGGCGTGCTCCCGGGCTGAAGCCCGGGTTACGTCGCTGTCTGGCGCGAGCGTGAGCCGAGGCTCAGGCCAGGTCCTGGCACACGTCCACCCATTGGGCGGCGACAAGGTCGGCCAGGCGTTCGGGGGTGATGCGAACGGCGCTGTGGATGGCGCCGGCGGCGGGGACGACTTCTTCGAAGGCTTGCAGCGAGCGGTCGCAGTAGACCGGCAGCGGGGTGCCCAGGCCGAAGGGGCAGACGCCGCCCACCGGGTGGCTGGTGAGGGCCTCCACAGTTTCGGCGTCGAGCATCCGCGCCTTGGCGCCAAAGGTTTCCTTGAACTTGCGATTGTCGATGCGGGCATCGCCACGGGCCACCACCAGCACGGCATCCTCGCCGACGCGGAACGCCAGGGTCTTGGCGATGCGACCGGGCTCGACGCCGTGGGCCTCGGCGGCCAGGGCGACGGTGGCGGTGCTGGTTTCGAGTTCGATGATGGCGATGTCCGGTGCCTTGCTGGCGAAGAAGGCGCGCACGGATTCCAGGCTCATGGGATCGGTCCTTGGTCGTAGGTCAGCACGCCAGGTTGCGGACGTCGGGCAGGCTGTCGTCGAGCCCGTAGCGACCCTTGGCGTCGCGGGTCACCCGGCCGATGGCGACGGCCGGGTCGTGGGTGAAGACCAGGCGGCCATTGCGGGCCAGCAGGTCGGCCAGCAGGGCTTCCTTCTCTTCGATCAGGCCCTCGGGGAAGCGGTCGTAGCCCATGGTGATGGGCAGGTGGACCCAGGGGGCGCCGGGGATCAGGTCGCCGCTGAACACCACCGGGCCGTCAGGCATCTGCACTTCCGGCAGGAGCTGGCCGGGGGTGTGGCCATCGCTCCAGTGGAAGCGCCAGTCGGCGCCGAGGGTGGCGCTCTGTTCGCCATCTTCCAGCAGCTCCAGCCGCTCGCTGGCCTGCAGCAGCTCCAGCAGTTCGGGAATGTAGGAGGCGCGGTCGCGGGCGTGGGGCGTGCAGGCGCGCTGCCACTGGCGGCGGCCGGTGATGAAGCGGGCATTGGGGAACAGCAGGCGCAGCGGCTGGCCGTCTTCCCAGGGGGCGAGCAGGCCGCCGGCGTGGTCGAAGTGCAGGTGGGTGAGCAGCACCACGTCGATGTCGGCATGGCCGAGGCCCACGGCCGCCAGGCTGTCGAGCAGCACGTGGTGGCTCTCCTGCACGCCGTAGCGCTGCTTCAGGTCCGGGGAGAAGAAGGCGCCGATGCCGGTTTCCACCAGCACGTTGCGTTCGCCTTCACGCACCAGCAGGGCGCGGCAACCGAGGTCGATGCGGTTGAGGGCGTCCGGGGCCATCCAGCGTTCCCAGAGGGCGCGCGGGGCGTTGCCGAACATGGCGCCGCCGTCGAGTTTCTGGCTGTTGCCGGTGAGGGTGGTGAGGGTGCGCATGTCGGTCCCTGTCTGCGGGCGGAGCGGGCAAGGCTAACCCGAATGCCGGGGCGCCGGTCAATCCGCCCAGCCGCTGTAGACGAAGGTCATGGGGCGCGGGCCGGGCAGGTAGCGGGTGTTCAGCTCGCCGATGCGAAAGCCGCCGGCCTCGATCAGGCGGGGGATGTCGCGGTCCAGGTGGCAGCCCCCGGCCAGCGGTTTCCACAGCGGCGTGAGGCGTTGCTGCCAGCGCACCACGCCGGGGTCCGGGGCCAGGCCGTGCTCGGCGAAATGCAGGCGGCCGCCGGGCTTGAGCACGCGGCGCATTTCCCGCAGGGCGGCGACGGCGTCCGGGATGGTGCAGAGGGTGAAGGTGCAGACGATGCTGTCGAAGCGGCCGTCATCGGCGCGGATCTCGCCCAGCTCCAGGGCGATGGTTTCCACCGGGATGGCGATGGCGGCAGCGCGCTGCCGGGCCAGGGCCTGCATCTGCGCGGCGGGGTCGACGCCGGTCACCCGGCTGACCCGCTGCGGGTCGTAGAAGGCGAGGTTGAGGCCGGTGCCGATGCCGATCTCCAGCACCTCGCTCTCGGCGTTGGGCACCACCTGGGAGCGGGTCTTCATGACGTGGCCCATGCCGCAGGCGTAGTCGATCAGGCGCGGGAGGATGTGGCGGTCGTAGAACTGCATGGGCGTTCCCTTCCTGGGGCTGCGGAGCTGTTCACCCTACAGGCGCGGTCGGCTGGGTGTCGCGGGCGTTCCGGCCAAGGCCTGGGGCGCTTCAGCGGCCCAGGCGGCGCAGTTCGTCCGATTCCACCACGCGGGTGCCTTCGCCGGTCTCCAGGGCCAGGCGCCAGAGCGCGCGGGCCAGGGTGCAGGCTTCGATGCCCCGGTACTTGCCGGGGATCAGGCGCATCAGCGGGGCGGCGAGGCGTTCGCCGAGGCGGAATTCCTGGCGCGGGCCGAGCAGCAGGGAGGGGCGGGCAAGGGTGAGTTGCGGCCAGCCCTGGTCGCGCAGGGCGTCTTCCATCTCGCCCTTGACGCGGTTGTAGAAGACCGAGGAGCCGCGGTCCGCGCCGAGGGCGCTGATGACCAGGTAGTGCCGTGCACCCAGCTCCCGGGCGCGGCGGCCGACGGCCACCACCAGGTCGAGGTCGATGGCGCGGAAGGCCTCCTGGGAGCCGGCCTGGCGGATGGTGCTGCCCAGGCAGCAGAAGGCAGTGTCGACGGGGCCGCCGAGCTGGGGCAGCAGGTCGGCCAGCTCGCCCACCGGGTTTTCCAGGCGTGGGTGGGCGGCGAGCGGGCGGCGCGAGGGGGCGAGCACGCGTTCGACGGTGCGCTCGTTGAGCAGGCGATCGAGCAGGTGCTCGCCGGTGAGGCCGGTGGCGCCGGCGAGCAGGATGTGCTGGGGCGTCAGGTGCATGGTGGCTGTCTCTCCGCTGACACAGGTACAGCTTAGTGGCTGGCTGGGGTTTTGGCCCCGTCCGCCGGCTTGTCGGCCAGTGCCTGCAGGGCCTGGTTGGCGCGCAGGCGCTTCCAGTGGGCGAGCACGGCCTTGGGGGCCCAGATCTGCGGTTCGGAGGGTTCGAAGTCGTCCTCCTTCTCCCATTTGGCGACTTCCTCGCGGGCGAGCTTGAAGGCGCGCTCGAGGTCGTCGGTCTGGTTCAGAGCGTCGGCCAGCAGGGCGCGGCCGAAGTAGGTGAAGTCGTTGTCGTCGGAGCAGCCAAAGGACACGCGATCGGCACGGGCGGCGGTCATCACCAGGGTCTTGTCGTCCTTCAGGGCGGGGATGAAGCCGCCGGAATAGCAGGCGGAGATCACCAGCACCTTGTGACGGTCACGCAGCGGGGCGAGGAGGGTGGCCAGGTCGGCGGCGGCAAGGTCGGAGAGTTGCAGGCCGGGTTGCTCCAGGGCGAGCTGGTGGTCGGCGGAGCCGTGGCTGGTGAGGTAGATGAACACCAGGTCTTCCGGGCCGGTGCGCTTGGCCAGGGCCTCGACGGCGCGGGCGAGGCTCTCGCGGGTGGCCAGGGGACGGTCGGCCATGTGATCGCGGTGGTTCACCAGGGTGATGTGGCCACGGGCGGCGAAGCGGTCGCTCATCAGCTTGGCGGCGTAGTCGGCTTCCCGCAGGAACACGCTCTGGCGGCCATCGCCGCCCAGGCTCAGGCTGTACAGCTCGGGGGCCGGGGTGGACGGTGGGACGGCGGCGAGGGCTTCGTCCAGCAGGTGCCCCTGTTGCAGCAGGCCGACCTCCAGTGGGTCGGGCAGTGCCTGGCCAGCGGCATCCCGCACGCGGCGGCCGTTGCGCCAGGTGCCGCGCTCCTGTTCGCCACTGGCCAGGGTGAGGGTGCCGTCGCCGGCGTAGCGGCCGTTGGCGAAACCGCCGACGTAGTGGCTGCCGTCGGCCAGGCGCAGGTCGCCCTGGCCGTGGTAGCGCCAGGTGCGGAAGGCGCCCTGGTAGTGCTCGCCGTCTGCCCCCTTGTATTCGCCCTTGCCGGTCAGTGCGCCGTTGCGGAACTCGCCGCTCCACACCGCGCCTTCGGCGTTCTGGTAGCGGCCCTTGCCGTTGAAGCGGTTGCTGGCGAAGCCGCCGCTGTAGCGGTCGCCGTCGCTGCCCTGGTAGTCGCCTTCACCGTTCAGCTGGCCCTGCTTGAAGGTGCCGCTGAAGCGGTTGCCTTCGCTGTCGGTGAGCACGCCGGGGCCGTCGGGCTGGCCGTTGCGGAAACGGCCCTGGTGCTCGCTGCCGTCGGGCATGCGCAGGGTGCCGAGGCCGTGGTACTGGTCGTTGCGGAAGCCGCCCTGGTAGACCATCTCGCCCCTTGCGAGGCGGCCTTCGCCGTCGAAGCGGTTGCCCTTGAAGCTGCCTTCGTAGACGGTGCCGTCGCGGTAGGTCATGCGGCCCTTGCCGTCGAACAGGCCGTCGCGGAACTCGCCTTCGTACTCCACGCCTTCCGGGCCGTGCCAGCGACCCTGGCCATTGGCCTGGCCGTCCTTGAAGCGGCCTTCGAACCAGGTGCCGTTGGTGTAGTCGAGGCGGCCGGGGCCTTGCAGCAGGCCATCGACCACCTCGCCCCGGTAGCGGGCGCCATCGGGCAGTCGGGCGTCGGGCGGGGTGATGGGCTCGCCTTCGCCGCAGGCGGCGAGCAACACGGCAAGGCTGAGGGGAAGAAGGGCTTTCATCGGCAGTCCCTGGCTGAATGGCTGCCCTAGTGTGGCGTAAAAAAGCCCGCGTGAGCGGGCTTTTGTAGCGGACGTGCGAGACCGATCAGGTCCACTGGGTGATCTTGTTGCCCTGTTTGTCGGTGAAGGCGCCGACGATGATCATGATGAAGTCGATCAGGGTCCAGATGCCCAGGCCGCCGAGGGTGACGATCTGCAGGATGGCGGTGCCGATCTTGCCGACGTAGAAGCGGTGGGCGCCGAAGGTGCCGAGGAAGAAGCAGAGCAGGAAGGCGGGCAGGATGCGCTTTTCGGTCATGGAACTGTCCTTGTTGACGAGTCGGTTGGGAGTCCCCAGGGCGGGGCGGGCGGCATTCTAGCGAGACGAGACGCTCGGGGCGAGAGGCGCCGGCTGCTTTCGCAGCGGCGCCGGGGGCGTCAGACGAAGCAGAGGCTGAGGGACTCGGCGACGTAGGCCGGCTTGGCCTGGCCTTCGATCTCGAGGGTGGCGCGGGCCTTGATCAGCCACTGGCCGGGGTTCTTCTCGGTGACGTCGAGCACGGTGAGGGCCAGGCGTACCCGCGAGTTCACCGGCACCGGCTGGATGAAGCGGACGCTGTCCAGGCCGTAGTTGATGCCCATCTTCAGGCCTTCGGGCAGCACCAGCAGTTTTTCCGACAGCACCGGGATCAGCGACAGGCTGAGGAAACCGTGGGCGATGGTGGTGCCGAAGGGGGTGCGCTTGGCCTTTTCCGGGTCGACATGGATGAACTGGTGGTCGCCGGTGCATTCGGCGAACTGGTTGATGCGTTCCTGATCGATGGTCAGCCACTCGGAGTGACCCAGGTCCTTGCCAATGTAGCTTTTCAGTTCTGCAACAGGTACGAACGGCATGCTTCATCCTCCGTGGACGGTTTTTTCTTCTTCTTGTGGCGGGCTGGCTCGCCCGGCGCGTTGGCGTAGATCAGCACGGGCCCGGGGCCCGGTCAAGCCGGCATGGCCCCTGCGAATGGCGGGTTATAGCGGGCGGGGCAGGCGTGCCTATAATGGCCCACCCTGGCTCCGGCCCGTCTGCGACGGGCCTGTGGAGACGGAGCGGGGACGGAAGACTGTCTGGAGACCCCTCATGCTGCTGCGTGGCTTGACCTGGCTGGTGCTGTTCCAGTTGCTCGGCACCGGGCTGAACGCCCTGTTCCTGCACATGTTGCCCGGGCCCATCATCGGGCTGGTGCTGCTGTTCGTGTTCCTCGTCGTCCGGGGCGAGGTCGGGGAGCCGCTGACGGTGGCGTCCGGCGCCCTGCTGCGCTACCTGCCGCTGCTGCTGGTGCCGCCGGCGGTGGGGGTGATGGTCTACGCGCGGGCGATCTGGGAAGACGCCTGGGCGGTGGTCGGCGCGCTGGGGCTGTCGGTGTTCTTCTCGTTGCTGTTCGTGGGCTGGCTGATGCAGCGGCTGATCGACCGCCGCGGCGAGGAGGGCAAGGCATGAGCCTGGCATGGCAAGCGGCCTGGCAGGCCGTGGCGCACCACCCGCTGTTCGGCGTGGGCCTGACCCTCGCCGCCTACCAGTTGGCCAGCTCGCTGTACGAGCGCTCCCGGCTGATGTTCCTGCAGCCGGTGCTGGTGTCGATGGCGCTGGTGATCGCGGTGCTGGTGCCGCTGGGCATCGGCTATGACGAGTACCGCCAGAGCACCACACCGCTCAACCTGCTGCTGGGCCCCGCCACGGTGGCGCTGGCGGTGCCGCTGTTCCTCAACCTCAAGCGCATTCGGCAGCTGTTCTGGCCGACGTTGCTGACCCTGGCCCTCGGCGGGCTGGTGGCCACCGCGATGGGCGTCGGCCTGGCCTGGGCGTTCGGTGCCGAGCACATGGTGCTGATGACCATGGCGCCCAAGTCGGTCACCTCGCCCATCGCCATGCTGGTGGCCGAGCAGATCGGCGGCGTGGCGGCGCTGGCGGCGGTGTTCGTGCTCATCACCGGGGTGATCGGGGCCATGCTCGGTCCGGAGATGCTGCGCCGCATCGGCGTTCACCACCCGGCTGCGCAAGGCATGGCGCTGGGCATCACCGCCCATGCGGTGGGTACGGCCCGCGCGCTGCAGGAGGGCGAGGAGTGCGGCGCCTTCGCGGCGCTGGCGATGAGCCTGATGGGGGTGGCGACGGCGGTGCTGCTGCCGTTGGCCGTGGCGATGATCGTGTGAGGGACGAGGGATGGAACTGCCGCTGTTTCCGCTGAATACCGTGCTGTTTCCCGGCTGCATGCTCGACCTGCAGCTGTTCGAGGCGCGCTACCTGGACATGATCGGGCGCTGCATGAAGCAGGGCACCGGCTTTGGCGTGGTGGGCATCCTCGAAGGCGAGGAGGTCGGCAGCGCCGCCCAGCGCATTGCGCCCCTGGGGTGCGAGGCGCTGATCCGTGACTGGCAGCAGCTGCCCAACGGGCTGCTGGGCATCCGGGTCGAGGGCGGTCGGCGCTTCACGGTCGAAGGCACGCGTGTGCAGGCCGACCAGCTCACCCTGGGGAATATCGCCTGGCTGGACGACGACGATGCGGACCGGCCGCTGCTGCCGGAGCACGCCGACCTGGCCGCGCTGCTCAATGCCCTGGCCGAGCACCCGCTGGTGAAGGGACTGGGCATGGGCGGCCTGGCCCACGGCCAGCAGGAGCTGGCCAACCAGTTGGCCTACCTGTTGCCCTTCTCCCTCGACGAGAAGCTGGAGCTGCTGGCCCTGGGTAGCCCGGATGCGCGGCTCGATCACCTGCAGACGCTGCTGAACCGCCTGCAGGGCGACGTCATCGCCTGATCACGCCGGGCGTGGCCCTTCCGCCACGCCCAGGCGCCTTCCTATTTGTAGCGATACAGGCTGAAGGCCTCCGGCAGCGCCCAGGTGGCGAAGCCGCCGAGCAGGGCCAGTGCGGCCGGCAGCAACAGCCACCAGACCCGTGGGCTCATCGCCGGCAGCGAGGCCTGGCGCTGGATCAGTGCCAGCCAGCCGGCACACACGCAACTGGCCAGCAGGGCGCCAGCGATGATGTCGGTCGGCCAGTGCACCCCGAGGTAAACCCGCGACAGCGCGATGCTGGCAGCTGGCAGGCAGGCCAGCGCCATCCAGGTCAGGCGCAGGCGCGGCGGCTGGCCACGACCGGCCAGCACCCCCAGCACCAGGAAGAAGGCGAAGGCGGCGGAGCTGTGGCCGCTGGGGAAGCTGAAGCTGCTCAGCGGTTCGGCCAGTACGTCCGGTCGGGCGCGGGCGAACAGGTGCTTGAGGGCGCCGTTGGCCAGGGCGGTGGTGATCAGCGTGCCGCCGGCGAACAGCGCGTGGCGCCATTGCCGGGCCAGGAGCAGCAGGCCGGTGATCAGCGCGCCGGCGAAGAACTGGGTGCGGAAATCGCCCAGGCGCGTCACCAGCACCGCCAGGCTGTCGAGGGTGGCCTGGCGCTGTTCCTGCACCAGTGCCATCAGACCCTGGTCGAAGTCATGCAGCGACGACCAGCCGAAGAACAGCGCCACCAGCAGCACCAGGCTCAGGCCGGCGGCGAGCGAGGTGGCCCAGCGCTTGTGCCGCAGGCTGCCCTGGACGATCAGGCCGATCATCACCAGCACCGCGACCACCACCACGGCGGCCTCGCTCCAGAACCCCTCCGGCAACGGCAGGCGGAAGGCCGCCCCGGTGGCCCAGCCGGGCAGCAGGTAGGCCACGGACCAGCCGGCCGCCGCCACCAGGCTGACGGCGACGAAGCGCGGCAGCGGCATGTCCAGCATGCCGGCCACCATGGGCAGCATGGGCCGCAGCGGGCCGATGAAGCGCCCCACCAGCAGGCTGGCCACGCCGTAGCGCTGGAAATAGGTCTCGGCCCCGGCCAGCCACTCCGGGTGGTGGCGCAACCCGGGTAGCCGGCGGATGTTCTGGTGGAAGCGCCGCCCCAGCCCATAAGAGATCGCGTCCCCCAGCAGGCCGCCGAGGTAGCCCAGCAGCAGGGTCTCGCCCAGGCCCAGGGCGCCGCTGCCGGCCAGGGCCGCCACGGCGAACAGCAGCACGGTGCCGGGCACGATGATGCCGGCGATGGCCAGGCATTCGACGCAGGCGATGGTGAAGATGGCCAGGCCCAACCATTGCGGGTTGGCGCTGAGCCAGTCGGTGATGGCGTGCAGCCATTCGGTCATGCGGGCGTTCCTTCGATCAGGTGGTAGTGCTCGCCTTCGACCTGCCCCCGGCGCAACGGGTTGCGCGTGCAGTGGCGGGCGTAGTCGGCGTCGACGAAGCGGTAGGGCAGGTGCTCGTCGCGGCCGCTGGGGATGCCGAGGCGGGTGGTCTGGATGATGGCGGAGGGGCGTGCGCCGGTGTCGTCGACGAACAGCCGGGTGGGGTCGAAGCGTTGCGCGTCCCAGTCCGGCACCTTCAGCCCCAGCGCCTTGCACAGCAGCGTCTGGCCGTTGCAGAGGCGCTCGGGCGGGCGCGGGCGACCCTGGGCATCGGGGTTGTTGGCCTGCATCACGGCCAGGGCCTCGGGGCCGGACATGGCATCCACCCAGGGGTAGGCGGATTTGATCAGCACCGCGTTGCCGGGCCCCTGGGCGCTGAAGTTCAGCGAGTCGCCACCCCGGGCGTAATACATGTAGATGTGGCCGCCATCGAGGAACAGCGCCCGGCGCTTCTCGGTGTAGCCGAGGGAGGCGTGGCTGCCTTTCTCGGCCAGGTAATAGGCTTCGGTCTCGATGATGCGGGCCGACAGCCAGCGCCCGTTGACGCGGTGGCGGATGACCTTGCCCAGCAGCTCACGGGCCAGCAGTTGGGCGTCGCGGTCGAAGAACCCGTCCGCCAGGGGGCGGGCGCCGGGCCAGGGCAAACTTAGGGTGGGATCGTCGGGCATGGGCTGTTGGTGGGCTATGGCTCGGAATAGGCTGGCGATTATACGGAAGCCCCGCTTGACCGAAGCTGAACGGCGGGGCGGGAACACACCCAGAAAAACAATAAGAGCCCGCCATGCCCCGAGCCGTTCGCGCCGACAGCGCCCACATCACCCCCAGTGCCCACTACACCGGCTACGTCTGGTACCGCCATCGCCTGGCCGAGGCGCCCTTCGCCACGGCGTTCGGGCGCTGGGTCCACGGCGCGCTCAGCCCCATCGCCTGGGGCGCGCGAGCGCTGTTCGGGCTGGACATCGAGCAGTTCCTGCTGCAGCGCCACCTGCTGATCGACGCCCGCCTGGAGCGGGCGATCCGCGACGAGGGTGTGGTGCAGGTGGTGGAGATCGCCTGCGGGCTGTCGCCCCGGGGGCGGCGCTTCTGCCTGCGCCATCCGCAGTTGCGCTACCTGGAGGCGGACCTGCCGCCGATGGCCGCGCGCAAGCGCCTGCTGCTGCATGCCGAAGGCTGGCTGAACAGCCGTCACCAGGTGCGTGCGGTGGACATCCTTGCCGGGGAGGGCGCCCAGGGGCTGGAGGCGCTGTTCTCCGGGCTGGATACGGGGCTGCCGGTGGTGGTGATCACCGAGGGGCTGGTGAACTACTTCCAGTTGCCGGTGATCGAGGGTTTCTGGCAGCGCCTGGCCGAGCAGATGCGCCGCTTCCCCCGCGCCACCTACCTCACCGACCTCTACCCGGACCTGCGCGAGCACCCGCGCTACCGCCAGGTGCGCTGGGGCGTCGGGCTGGTGGGGCGGCTCACGCGTGGGCACTACCCGCTGCACTACCGCAGTGCCGAGGCCATCGTCGAGGGCTTTTCCGCCTGCGGTTTCGACCGGGTCTCGGTACTGGACCCGGCTGAACAGGGGGCCGGGCTTGGTTTGCCACCCGGGCGCTGGCCCGCCCTGGTACGGGTGGTGGAGGCCCGCACCGGGGCCTGAGCCCCGGTGGCCTGCCCGTCAGGCGGCGGCCGCCAGTTGCGCCGGGCGAACGTGCTCGGCTAGGGCGGTGCTGGCGGCGGCGTCCATGTGGGGGAACACCAGGGACAGTGCGTCCCCGGCCTGGCGCAGGGGCAGCAGGTCCAGCATTGGCAGGCCCTCCATCGCCAGTTGCCAGCCCCGTACCGGCAACCCCGTCGGGAACGCGGCCTGCAGGCGGGCACCGAAGAAGCCCAGCTCCTGAATCTCCACTGCGAGGCTGCCCAACTCGGCGTGGTGCAGCCGCCCGGCACGCTGGGCCGGCGCGAGCCGGGGCTCCTGGCGGCGCTCCACCTCATTGAGGCGGCTGCGGGCCAGACGGGTCGCGCCGATGAGCGCGGCTGGCAACGCCTGGTCGAGGAAGAAGGGGCGGTACAGCTGGGCGCAGGCGTCGCGTCGCTCGAACTGGGCAAGGTGGTCGCCGTCGTGGATCAGCGCGCAGTCGGCTTGGGTGCAGGCGGCGGCGAAGGCGGCGTGCTCCCAGGGCTGGGTGAAGTGGTCGAACTCGCCGGCCAGCACCAGGGTCGGGCAACTGGGGTAGTGCGTGAACCCGGCGAAATCCAGTAGGCGGCGGCTGTTCTGTCGGTAGCGCTCGCGCTCGGCGCCGGTCAGGCGTTGCAGCTGGCGCAGCATGGCCTTGCGAAAGCCGGGGCTGATGCCGGTGCGCTCCAGCCGCAGCGGGTTGATCAGGCCGGTCAGCGAACCCTGGGCGAACTCCGCCAGGCGCTCTTCTTCCAGCAGGCGCAGGCTCTCCTCCAGCAGGGCGCGGGCGCCGGGGCGGCCGAAGGTGGTCACGCCCGCCAGCAGCAGGCGCGCACAGCGCTGGGGATGGCGGCTGGCGAACAGCGCTGCCAGGGCCGAGCCGTAGGACAGGCCGATGGGCATCAGCGGCGGCAGCGCGAGGGCCTCGGCGAAGTCGGCGATCAGGTCGGCCAGTGCCTCCAGCCCCAGTTCCGGGGCCAGTTGCAGGTTGCCGCCCTGGCCGGGCAGGTCGAGGAGGATCACGGGGTGGTGCTCCAGCAGTTCCTCCACCTCGGCGGCGAAGGAGCGGAAGCTCTGGAACGCGCCACCCAGCATCAGGACGGGGGGACGGGTGTCGTGGGCGTTGCGGGACCAGGCCTGGTAATGCAGGCGCCAGGGCCCTGTTTCGAGGACGGACGGGGGCGTGCCGAGCTGGTCGGCGTGGTAACCGGTGCGGTAATGCATGGCGATTCTCCGGCGCTCGGGCGCCTTGTTGTTGTTCTCGCCGCGGTTCGGGGCGCGGTGGCACGCTTTGAAGGTAAACACCGGTGACGATTTTGTTTACCCATCCTTCGGGCGGGTTCGGTGGGGTGCGGTGTGGCCGGGTGTCACCGTCTCGCCCCGGCCTGCGTGGCCTGGGCGTTCGGGTGGGGTTCGCCGGGGCGCTGGAACGGGCTGTCTACCATCCGCCCGGCGCCGCTGGGCGGCGGGGGGCGCGCGGGCTATAATCGCCCACTTTTCCCAACCGCCAGACGCCGAGACCATGACCGAGTCCGTTCTCGATTACATGACCCGCCTGGGCCGCGCCGCGCGCGCCGCCTCGCGCGTGGCCGCACGTGCCAGCACCGCGCAGAAGAACCGCGCCCTGCTGGCCGCCGCCGATGCCCTGGACGCCGCCCGTGCGGAGCTGTCCGCTGCCAACGAGCTGGACCTGGCCAATGGCCGGGCCAACGGCCTGGAGCCAGCCATGCTGGACCGCCTGGCGCTCACCCCGGCACGCATCGACGACATGATCGAGGGCCTGCGCCAGGTGGCCGGGCTGCCGGACCCGATCGGCGAGATCCGCGACATGCGCTACCTGCCCTCCGGCATCCAGGTGGGCAAGATGCGCGTGCCGCTGGGTGTGATCGGCATCATCTACGAGTCGCGCCCGAACGTGACCATCGACGCGGCCAGCCTGTGCCTGAAGTCGGGCAACGCCACCATCCTGCGCGGCGGTTCCGAGGCCATCCATTCCAACCAGGCCATCGCCCGCTGCATCCAGCAGGGCCTGGCGGACGCCGGCCTGCCCGCCGAGCTGGTGCAGGTGGTGGAAACCACCGACCGCGCCGCCGTGGGTGCGCTGATCAGCATGCCGGAGTACGTGGACGTGATCGTCCCCCGTGGCGGCAAGGGTCTGATCGAGCGCATCAGCCGTGACGCCAAGGTGCCGGTGATCAAGCACCTGGACGGCATCTGCCACGTCTACATCGACGTCGCCGCCGACATCGACAAGGCCATCCGCGTGGCGGACAACGCCAAGACCCAGCGCTACGCGCCCTGCAACACCATGGAGACCCTGCTGGTGCACCGCAGCATCGCCGAGCGCGTGCTGCCGCCGCTGGCCGCCATATACCGCGACAAGGGCGTCGAGCTGCGTGGCGACGCGGCCACCCGCGCGCTGCTGGGCAGCGACGTGCTGGAGGCGACCGAGGACGACTGGCGTACCGAGTACAACGCGCCGATCCTGTCCATCCGCATCGTCGATGGGCTGGAGCAGGCCATCGAGCACATCAACACCTACGGCTCGCAACACACCGACGCGATCATCACCGAGAACTTCAGTGATGCGCGGCGCTTCATCACCGAGGTGGATTCCGCCTCGGTGATGGTGAATGCCTCCACCCGCTTCGCCGACGGCTTCGAGTACGGCCTGGGCGCGGAGATCGGCATCTCCACCGACAAGCTGCACGCACGCGGCCCGGTCGGCCTGGAAGGGCTGACCAGCGAGAAGTACGTGGTCTTCGGCGACGGGCATATCCGCACCTGATGAGCCAGCGTATCGGCCTCTTCGGCGGCACCTTCGACCCGGTCCACATCGGCCATCTGCGGGGCGCCCTCGAGGTGGCCGAGCTGATGGCGTTCGACCAGCTGCGCCTGATCCCCAGCGCTCGCCCGCCGCACCGCGAGGCACCGCAGGTGTCGGCGGCCGACCGGCTGGCGATGGTGGAGCTGGCGGTGGCCGACCTGCCGCCGCTGCGGGTGGACGACCGCGAACTGCGCCGCGAGCGGCCGTCCTGGACCATCGACACCCTGGAGTCGCTGCGCGCCGAAGTGGGCGAGTCCGACCAGCTGTTCCTGATGCTCGGCTGGGACGCCTTCTGCGGCCTGCCGGGCTGGCACCGCTGGGAAGAGTTGCTGAACCACTGCCACATCCTGGTGCTGCAGCGGCCGGATGCGGACGCCGAGCCGCCCGAGGAGCTGCGCGACCTGCTGGCGGCGCGCAGCGTGGCCGATCCCCTGGGCCTGAGCGGGCCTGGCGGGCAGATTTCATTCGTCTGGCAGTCCCCGCTGGCGGTTTCCGCCACGCAGGTCCGCCAGTTGCTGGCCGCAGGGCGCTCGGTGCGCTTCCTTGTGCCCGACGCGGTGCTGGCCTATATCCACGCGCACGGCCTGTACCGTGCGGCGAACTGATTCATCCGAGGTAATTGAACCGATGCAAAACGAAGAACTGGTCAAGATCGCCCTCGCGGCGCTTGAAGACATGAAGGCCCAGGACATCACCACCATCGATGTACGCGGCAAGACCAGCGTCACCGACTTCATGGTGATCGCCAGCGGCTCCTCCAGCCGCCACGTCAAGTCCCTGGCGGAGAACGTGCTGGAGAAGGTCAAGGAAAACGGCGTGCGCGCCCTGGGCAGCGAAGGTCTGGACGGCGGCGAGTGGGCCCTGCTGGACCTGGGGGATGTGGTCGTGCACGTGATGCAGGTCGCCACCCGCCAGTTCTACGACCTGGAGCGCCTGTGGCAGGGCGCCGAGCAGAGCCGCGCCCAGCATCCCCAGGAATAACGGAGCACCGCCTTGCGTCTGCGTCTGATCGCCGTCGGCTCACGCATGCCCCGCTGGGTGGAGGAGGGCTGGAACGAGTACGCCAAGCGCCTGCCGTCCGAGCTGTCCCTCGACCTGGTGGAGATCCCCCTGACCACGCGCGGCAAGAACGCTGACGTGGCGCGGATGATCCGCCAGGAAGGCGAGGCGATGCTGGCCAAGGTCCAGCCTGGGGAACGCATCGTCACCCTGGAAGTCGAAGGGCGCGCCTGGAGCACTGAGCAACTGGCTGCCGAGCTCGACCGCTGGCGCCTCGATGCGCGCACCGTGAACCTCATGGTGGGCGGCCCCGAGGGGCTGGCGCCGGAGGTTTGCGCGCGCAGCGAGCAACGCTGGTCGCTGTCGCCGCTGACCCTGCCGCACCCGCTGGTGCGGATCCTGGTGGGCGAGCAGATCTACCGCGCCTGGACCGTGCTCTCCGGGCACCCCTACCACAAGTAAGCCGTACCGATGCCGCAACCGATCCGCCTGAAGGACCACGAGAAGGATGCCCGCCTGGTGCGTCGGCGCGTCGTGGTGGGCGCCGTTGCGGTGCTGCTGCTGACCTGCACGCTGATCGCCCGCCTGTACTACCTGCAGGTGATCCAGTACGAGTACCACTCCACGCTGTCGGAAAATAACCGGGTGCACGTGCAGCCGATCCCGCCGACACGGGGGCTGATCTTCGACCGCAACGGCCTGATCATCGCCGACAACCGCCCCAGCTTCAGCCTGACCGTGACCCGCGAGCGCGCCGGCGACTGGAAGAGCGTGCTGGACGTGATCGTCGAGGTGCTGGAGCTGACGCCGGACGACCGGGCGCTGTTCGAGAAGCGCATGAAACAGGGCCGGCGCCCCTTCGAACCGGTGCCGGTGCTGTTCGAACTGACCGAAGAGCAGATCGCCCGAATCGCGGTGAACCAGTTCCGACTGCCCGGCGTGGAGGTGGCGGCCCAGCTGGTGCGCCACTACCCGCAGGGCGCGCACTTCGCCCACTCGGTGGGCTACGTCGGACGGATCAACGAGAAGGAGCTCAAGGAGCTCGACCCGATCAACTACAGCGGCACCCACCACATCGGCAAGACCGGCATCGAGCGCTTCTACGAAGACACGCTGCACGGCGAGGTGGGTTACGAGGAAGTCGAGACCAACGCCCGTGGCCGTGTGCTGCGGGTGCTCAAGCGCACCGATCCGAAGCCCGGCAAGGACCTGGTGCTGACCCTCGACGCACACCTGCAGGAAGCGGCGGAGAACGCCCTGGGGGGGCGCCGTGGCGCCATCGTGGCCATCGAGCCGTCCAGCGGCGACGTGCTGGCCATGGTCAGCCAGCCGAGCTTCGACCCGAACCCCTTCGTCACCGGCATCAGCTTCAAGCAGTACGCCGAGCTGCGCGACTCCATCGACCGGCCGCTGTACAACCGCGTGCTGCGCGGGCTCTACCCGCCGGGTTCGACGGTCAAGCCGATGGTGGCGGTGTCCGGCCTCGAAGCCGGGGTGGTGACGCCGGATTCGCGGGTGTTCGACCCGGGCTATTACCAACTGCCCAACTACGACCACAAGTACCGCAACTGGAACCGCTCCGGTGACGGCTGGGTGAACCTGGAGACCGCGATCATGCGGTCCAACGACACCTACTTCTACGACCTTGCCCACAAGATGGGCATCGATCGCCTGCACAAGTCCATGAGCCGCTTCGGCTTCGGCCAGAAGGTGGCGCTGGACATGTTCGAGGAAACGCCGGGCCTGATGCCTTCCCGCGACTGGAAGCGTGCGCGCTATCGCCAGGCCTGGTTCCCGGGAGAGACGCTGATCCTCGGCATCGGCCAGGGCTACATGCAGGCCACGCCGTTGCAGCTGGCCCAGGCCACCGCGCTGATGGCCAGCCGTGGCAAGTGGATCCGCCCGCACCTGGCCAAGAGCATCGGCGGCGAGCTGCCGGTGGACGAGAACCCGATGCCCGACATCACCCTGCGCGATCCGAAGTACTGGGACTACGCACGTTCCGGCATGGAGCAGGTGGTGCACGGCGCGCGAGGCACCGCCCGCAAGGTGGGCGACACCTCCGTCTACCGCATCGCCGGCAAGTCCGGGACCGCGCAGGTGGTGGCCATCAAGCAGGGCGAGAAGTACGACCGCTCGAAGGTCCAGGAGCGCCACCGCGACCACGCGCTGTTCATCGGCTTCGCCCCCGCTGACGACCCCAGGATCGCCGTGGCGGTGATGGTGGAGAACGGCGAGTCCGGTTCCGGGGTGGCGGCGCCGGTGGTCAAGCAGGTGATGGACGCCTGGCTGCTCGGCCCGGATGGCCAGCTCAAGCCTGAATTCCGTCCCGCAGGCGCGCCTGCGACCGCTGATGCGAGTGTTCGCCGATGAACAGCAACTTCGACCGCACCCTGTCCAACGAAGACGTGATGCGCCGCCGGGCCAGCCTGCTGCAGCGCCTGCACATCGACGGCCAGTTGCTGCTGCTGTTGCTGCTGCTGGCAGTGGGCAGCCTGTTCGTCCTCTATTCCGCCAGCGGCAAGCACTGGGACCTGCTGATGAAGCAGGCCTCGTCCTTCGGCATCGGGCTGGCGGCGATGTGCGCCATCGCCCAGTTCGAGCCACGCTTCCTCGCCCGCTGGGTGCCCCTGGGCTATGCCGGCGGCGTGCTGTTGCTGGTGGCGGTGGACGTGATGGGCCACAACGCGATGGGCGCGACCCGCTGGATCAACATCCCCGGGGTGATCCGCTTCCAGCCGGCGGAGTTCATGAAGATCCTGATGCCGGCGATGATCGCCTGGTACCTGTCCAAGCGGACCTTGCCGCCCAAGCTCAAGCACATCGTGGTCAGCCTGGCGCTGATCGCCGTGCCCTTCGTGCTGGTGGTGCGCCAGCCGGACCTGGGCACGGCGCTGCTGATCCTGGCCTCGGGGGCTTTCGTGCTGTTCATGGCCGGCCTGCAGTGGCGCTGGATCCTCGGCGCGGTGGCGGCGGTGGTCCCGGTGGCGGTGGGCATGTGGTACTTCGTCATGCACGACTACCAGAAGCAGCGCGTGCTGACCTTCCTCGACCCCGAGAGCGACCCCCTGGGCACGGGCTGGAACATCATCCAGTCCAAGGCGGCCATCGGGTCCGGCGGGGTGTTCGGCAAGGGTTGGCTGCTGGGCACCCAGTCGCACCTGGATTTTTTGCCCGAAAGCCACACGGACTTTATCATTGCCGTCCTCGGCGAAGAGTTCGGGCTCGTGGGCATCTGCATCCTGTTGCTGGTCTACCTGCTGCTGATCGGGCGCGGGCTGGTCATCACCGCCCAGGCCCAGACGCTGTTCGGCAAGCTGCTGGCGGGCAGCCTGACCATGACCTTCTTCGTCTACGTATTCGTCAACATCGGCATGGTCAGCGGTCTGCTGCCGGTCGTGGGGGTACCCCTTCCCTTCATCAGCTACGGTGGCACCCACCTGGTGACGCTGCTGTCGGGCTTCGGGATTTTGATGGCGGTCCATACCCATCGCAAATGGATCGCCCAGGTTTGAAACGAGTGGAAGCATTGAACGTACTGCGTAGCTGGATGGTGCAAGGCGCCGCCGGAATCGGCCTGGCAGGCCTGCTGGGCCTCGCCGGCCCGGCATCGGCAGGGGATTACGACGGCAGCCCGCAGGTCGCCGAGTTCGTCTCGGAGATGACCCGCGACTACGGCTTCGCCGGGGAGCAACTGGTCGCCCTGTTCCGCGAGGTGCAGCGCAAGCAGGCCATCCTCGATGCGATCTCGCGCCCGGCCGAGCGGGTCAAGCCGTGGAAGGAATACCGGCCGATCTTCATCACCGATGCCCGCATCCAGAAGGGCGTGGCGTTCTGGAACCAGCACGCCGAGGCCCTGGCCCGTGCGGAGCAGGAGTACGGCGTGCCGGCCCAGGTGATCGTCGCCATCATCGGCGTCGAGACTTTCTATGGCGGCAACACCGGCAGCTACCGGGTGATGGATGCACTGTCCACCCTGGGCTTCGACTACCCGCCCCGTGCGGACTTCTTCCGCAAGCAGCTCAAGGAGTTCCTGCTGCTGGCCCGTGAAGAGCAGATCGATCCGCTCAGCGTGAAAGGCTCCTACGCCGGCGCCATGGGCCTGCCGCAGTTCATGCCGAGCAGCTTCCGTGCCTATGCCGTGGATTTCGACGGCGACGGCCACATCGACATTTGGGGCAACCCGGTGGACGCCATTGGTAGCGTCGCCAGCTACTTCAAGCGCCATGGCTGGGTCGCCGGTGCACAGGTGGTCAGCCGCGCCCAGGTGCGTGGCGAGCAGGCCGAACAGGGCCTGAGCGAAGGCCTGGAACCGACGAAAAGCGTGGGTGAACTGCGTGCCCTGGGCTGGGCAAGCGGCGATGCCTTGCGCGATGATCTCGCGGTCACTGCGTTCAAGCTCGACGGCGCCGATGGCCTGGAGTACTGGATGGGGCTTCCCAACTTCTACGTGATCACCCGCTACAATCGCAGCGCGATGTATGCCATGGCGGTGCATCAGCTTTCCGAATCCCTGGTCAAAGCGCGGGGCGGGCGTTAATCCATGCGGTCTCTTCCGATCCGAATTGCCACCTACGGCACCCTGGCCCTGTTGCTGGCCAGCTGTTCCAGCAGCCGCAGCCCCCAGTACACCCAGCCGGGCGGCCAGATCTCCGGCCCCGGTGACTACTCCCGCCCGCACAGGGACGGCGCGCCCTGGTGGGACGTGGATGTCTCGCGCATCCCCGACGCGGTGCCGATGCCCCACTACGGCAGCATCAAGGCCAACCCCTACACCGTGATGGGCAAGACCTATTACCCGATGGCCGACGCCCGCCGCTACCAGGCCGTGGGCACCGCCTCCTGGTACGGCACCAAGTTCCACGGCCAGGCCACCGCCAACGGCGAGGCCTATGACCTCTACGGCATGACCGCCGCCCACAAGACCCTGCCGCTGCCCAGCTACGTCCGCGTGACCAACCTGGAGAACGGCCGCAGCGTGATCCTGCGGGTCAACGACCGCGGGCCGTTCTACTCCGACCGCATCATCGACCTGTCCTTCGCCGCGGCGAAGAAGCTCGGCTATGCCGAGGTCGGCACCGCGCGGGTGAAGGTCGAGGGCATCGACCCCCATGAGTGGTGGGCTGCCCAGGGCCGTCCGGTGCCGATGGTGCTGGCCCAGCCGCAGCAGGTGGCCAAGCCCCAGCCGGCGCCTGCCGCCCAGGCGCCCATCGTGGCCGCCTCCACGGTCGAGCAGTACACCCCGCCGCCGGAGCAGCACGCCGCTGCCGTGCTGCCGGTGCAGATCGACTCAAAAAAAAACGCTTCACTCGGAGCCTCTGGCCTGTATCTCCAGGTTGGCGCCTTCGCCAATCCGGACGCTGCGGAACTCCTGAAGGACAAGCTCAGCTCGATGGTGGCTGCCCCGGTGTTCATCAGCTCGGTGGCCCGCAACCAGCAGATCTTGCATCGGGTGCGCCTGGGGCCGATCGACACCCAGGGTGAAGCCCAGCAGCTCCAGGACAGCATCAGGCTGGCGAACCTGGGTCAGCCGACCCTGGTCAAACCGGACTGACGCCGGATGGCGGACCCGGAGCAGTGCGCGGTTCCGGGGTCGCCCTCCTTCTTCCCGCAAGGGACTGTTTCACCTTCAACCAATTCAGAGAGACGGATGAACATCATCAGCTTCGCGAAACGCCTCCTACTGCCAGCCGCTCTGCTCATCGCCATGCCGGTGTCGCAGGCCGCCGAGCAGATCCTTCCCGCCCCCCCGCAACTGGCTGCCAAGTCCTATGTGCTGATGGACGCGCAGAGCGGCCAGGTGCTGGTGGAGAACAACGGTGACGAGCGCCTGCCGCCCGCCAGCCTGACCAAGCTGATGACCGCCTACATCGCCACCCTGGAGATCCGCAAGGGCCAGATCGGCGAGAACGACCCGGTCACCATCAGCGAGCACGCCTGGCGCACCGGCGGCTCCCGCATGTTCGTCAAGGTCAACACCCAGGTGGCCCTGAGCGACCTGCTGCACGGCATCATCATCCAGTCCGGCAACGACGCCAGCGTCGCGGTGGCCGAGCACATCGCCGGCAGCGAAGACGCCTTCGCCGACATGATGAACACCACGGCGGAAAAGCTGGGCATGAAGAACAGCCACTTTATGAACGCCACCGGCCTGCCCAACCCCGAGCACTTCTCCTCGGCCCACGACATGGCTCTGCTGGCCCGCGCGATCATCTACGAGGATCCGGCCCACTACGCCATCTACTCCCAGAAGGAGTTCTTCTGGAACAACATCAAGCAGCCCAACCGCAACCTGCTGCTGTGGCGTGACAAGACCGTCGACGGCCTGAAGACCGGCCACACCGACGAGGCCGGCTACTGCCTGGTGGCCTCCGCCGTGCGTGACAACCAGCGCCTGATCGCCGTGGTGTTCGGCACCAACAGCGAGCAGGCCCGTGCCGCCGAGACCCAGAAGCTGCTGACCTACGGCTTCCGCTTCTTCGAGACCAAGACCTTCTACCAGAAGGGCACCGAGCTGGCCAAAGCCCAGGTCTGGAAGGGCACCGCCCGCGAAGTGAAGGCCGGCCTGGCCAACGACCTGACCATGACCCTGCCGAAGGGCCAGCTGCAGAAGCTGCAGGCCGCCATGACCCTGTCGCCCCAATTGGTCGCCCCGATCAAGCAGGGTGACGTGATCGGCAAGGTCGAGGTGAAGCTGGACGACAAGGTGGTGCACAGCGCCGACCTGGTTGCCCTGGAAGCTGTCGAGGAGGGTGGTTTCTTCCGCCGCCTGTGGGATAGCATCCGCCTGTTTTTCTTCGGCCTGTTCAACTGAGCCGATCCCACCACTGACCCAGTGCCGAAGCCCCGTACTCCGCCCGGAGACGGGGCTTCCGCCTCGCGGACTACGGGTCCGCCGCCGCCATGACCGATACCGACGTACAAGCCCCGAAAATCGAATTCCCCTGCGAGCGCTACCCGATCAAGGTGATCGGCGATGCCGGTGAAGGCTTCGCCGACCTGGTGATCGAAGTGATCCAGCGCCACGCCCCCGACCTCGACGTCACCACCCTGGTGGCCCGCGACAGCCGCAACGGTCGCTTCCTCTCCGTGCAGGTGCTGATCACCGCCACCAGCGTCGACCAGCTGCAGGCGATCCACGTCGACCTGCGCGCCACCGGCCGCGTGCACATGGTGCTGTAGTGGCGCCCGAGCTGATCGTGCGTCGCCTCGGGCTGGTCGAGTACCTGCCCACCTTCGAGGCGATGCGCCGCCTGACGGCAGAGCGTAACGAGCAGACGCCCGACGAGATCTGGCTGCTGCAGCACCCCCAGGTGTTCACCCAGGGCCAGGCCGGCAAGGCCGAGCACCTGCTGGCACCGGGGGACATCCCGGTGATCCAGGTGGACCGGGGTGGCCAGGTGACCTACCACGGCCCCGGCCAACTGGTGGCCTACCTGATGCTGGACCTGCGCCGCCTCGGCCTCGGTGTGCGCGAGCTGGTCACCGCCATGGAGCAGAGCCTGGTGGACGTGCTGGCCACCTACGGCATCGAGGCGGCCCCCAAGGCCGACGCGCCGGGCGTCTACGTGAACGGCGACAAGATCGCCTCGCTGGGCCTGCGGGTCAGCCGTGGCTGTTCCTTCCACGGCCTGGCACTGAACGTCGACATGGACATGTCGCCCTTCTGGCGCATCAACCCCTGTGGCTATGCCGGGCTGAAGATGGTCCAGCTGAAGGACCTGCTGGCGCAGCCCGCGCCCCTCGACGAGGTGGCGGAGCGCCTGGAGCAGGCCCTGCGTGTCCGGCTCGGCTACGCCGGCTGACCTCATTGCCGCTGCCATGAAAAAGCCCCCGCCGGCCTGCGCCGACGG
Source organism: Metapseudomonas otitidis (assembly GCF_011397855.1). Taxonomy (NCBI): domain Bacteria; kingdom Pseudomonadati; phylum Pseudomonadota; class Gammaproteobacteria; order Pseudomonadales; family Pseudomonadaceae; genus Metapseudomonas; species Metapseudomonas otitidis. The sequence continues at coordinate 998,493 of NZ_AP022642.1, forward strand.
GGGCTTTTTACTGAGCGCGGATCAGTTCAGGTTGAGGGCCGGGATCAGACTCTCGTCAGTGGACTGGCCGGGAACCGGTACCGGCGCCGCGAGGCCCAGGTTGTTCTTCTCGAATACCCGGTCGGCGCGGTAGCTGGAGCGCACCAGCGGGCCGGCGGCGACCTCCATGAAGCCCTTCTCCAGGCCGATGTCGCGGAAGCGGTTGAACTCTTCCGGGCTGACCCAGCGCTGCACCGGCAGGTGGTTGCGGGTCGGCTGCAGGTACTGGCCGAGGGTGAGGATGTCGACACCGATGGCGCGCAGGTCGTCCATGGTCTCGATGATTTCCTCATCGGTCTCGCCCAGGCCCAGCATCAGGCTGGTCTTGGTCAGGACCGACGGGCGATGGCGCTTGGCGTGGGCCAGCACGTCGAGGGTCTTCTCGTAGCCGGCGCGGGGGTCACGGACGATGTGGGTGAGGCGCTTCACCGTCTCGACGTTCTGGGCGAACACTTCCAGCCCCGAATCCACCACGCGCTCGATGGACGGCAGGTCGCCGTCGAAGTCCGGCGTCAGCGCCTCGACCACCACCTGGGGGGTGCGCTCCTTGATGGCGCGCACGCAGGCGGCGTAGTGGCTGGCGCCGCCGTCGTCGAGGTCATCGCGGTCCACCGAGGTCAGCACGATGTAGCGCAGGGCCATCAGCTCGACGGATTTGGCGGTGTTCTGCGGCTCTTCCAGGTCCAGCCAGCCGTTGGGGTTGCCGGTGTCCACGGCGCAGAAGCGGCAGGCCCGGGTGCACACGGAGCCCATCAGCATGATGGTGGCGGTGCCGTTGGACCAGCATTCGCCCATGTTCGGGCAGTGGGATTCCTGGCACACGGTGCTCAGGCGGTGTTCGCCGACGTTGCGCTTGACCGCCTCGAAGCGGCTGCCACCGGGGGCCTTGACCCGCAGCCACTTGGGCTTGGGTTCGAACACCTGGGGCTCGGCGGAGTTGCGGCGCTTCTGGCCGTCCTTGATTGCGGTGATCCCCTGGGCCGTACGGAACTTCTCGCCACTGGCGACGGGTTTGGACGGGCTGGTATCGGACATCGGACGGGCTCCGCTAGAGGCTGATCAGGCTGCCGCAGGGGGCAAGGAGGGTGGCGGATTCTACCACAAAGGCGGTGCTGGTCTGGCAGCCGCCGGGCCGCTCGGGCCCGGCGACAGGAGGGTGTCAGCGGCCGTTGCGCAGTTGCAGCAGCAGGGCTGGCGTGGGGTAGCCGTCGGCGGGCCAACCCAGGCGCTGCTGGTAGCCGCGGATGGCCTTGCGGGTGTTGGCGCCAATGATGCCGTCGGCGCTACCCGGGCTGTAGCCGCTGCTGGCAAGGGCTTCCTGAAGCTCGATGCGCTCGGTGCGGCTGAGGGGGCGATCCTCCTTCGGCCAGGCGCCGCCGATCTGCCCCGCGCCGTCGAAGCGCTGGGCCAGCAGGCCCACGGCCAGGGCGTAGGAGGAGGAGTTGTTGTAGCGCAGGATGGCGCGGAAGTTGTCCAGCACCAGGAAGGCCGGGCCGCGATGGCCGGCGGGCACCAGCAGCGAGGCGCGGTCCTGGTCGAGGCCCGGTGCCAGGGGTACCTGGACCCCGAGCTGGCGCCATTCGCTGACCGTCTTGCGGATGTCCGCGTCGGCCTGGGCGTAGTCGAAGCCGGCCGGCAGTCGCACCTCGGCGCCCCAGGGCTTGCCCATCTGCCAGCCGGAGGCCTTGAGGTAGTGGGCGGTGGACGCCAGGGCGTCGGCGGTGGAGTTCCAGATGTCGCGGCGACCGTCGCCGTCGAAGTCCACGGCGTGGCTGTTGTAGGTGGTGGGTATGAACTGGGTCTGTCCCATGGCGCCGGCCCAGGAGCCGCGCATGCCGGCGGGCTGGATGTCGCCGTGCTGGATGATGCCGAGGGCGGCGATCAGCTGTTCGTGGGCGAAGGCCGGGCGACGTCCTTCATACGCCAGGGTGGCGAGGGAGCGGATCACCGACTTGTCGCCCATGAACTGGCCGAAGCTACTCTCCATGCCCCACACCGCCACCAGGGCCTGGCGGTCGACGCCGTAGCGGCTCTCGATGGCACTGAGCAGGGTGGCGTGCTGTTTCAGCAGGCCCTGGCCCTTGCGCACGCGGTAGGGCGACAGTGCGCCGTCGAGGTATTCCCAGACGGGGCGGGTGAATTCGGGCTGGCTCTGGTCGGCGGCCACCACGCTCGGGTCGGGGGTGACGCCGACGAAGGCCTGGTCGAGGATGGTGGCGCGGATGCCGGCTGCCAGGGCTTCCTGGCGGAAACGGTCACGCCATTGTTCGAAGCTCTCGCTGGGCTGGGCGATCACCGGGGACGGGGTTGCGGTGGTGCTCGATGGGCCGGGCGTGGCCAGCACGGTGGTGGCCGTGGCGGTATTGGGCTGCGGGGCGGGCGCGGTGGCAGTGGGTGTTTCGGCGCAGGCGCTCAGGGCTGCGAGGGTGGAAGCCACGGCCAGGCTGCGGAGCATGGGGCCGGGGGCTGGTGCGCGGAACATGGAGAGGTCTCGACGGCAGGCCAAACAAGCCGCGACCTTAGCACGGATGCCGGGTTTTCAGGCGGCCAGAAGCGAAGAAGCCTCCCAGTTACGGGAGGCTTCTCTGCGGTAGCTGCCTTTGCCTTTCAGTGGCTGTTCCTGGCGGCTGCGGAACAGGGGCTGGGCGACGATGCTCTTCGCCTTGTTGGGTTTCTTGCGTTGCTTGGCCATGGCCGGTTCTCCACTGGGCGCCTGCGGGGTTGCAGGCGCGCGCATCTTGCGCCCGCGTGCGGGCGATGTCCAGTGTCAGGCGGCGGGGATGGGCAGGCGCTGGCCGGCGAGGCTGAGTGCCAGGTGTGCCAGGCCGATCCACGGATCGCCGGGTGCCTGGCCCTTGATCTGCGCGTCGATGCGCTGGGCATCGGCGAGCAGCTGGTTCCAGCGCGAGGCCGGGTGGCGTTGCAGGGCGCGGCTGACCAGGGGGCGGCGCTTGTCCCAGATGGGGGGGCGGGCCGAGGCGAAGGCTTTCTCCAGCGGGACGCCCTGGGCGTACTGCTGGGCGATGCCGGCCAGCTGGCGCAGCTCACGGGCGAGGGCCCAGAGGATCACCGGGGTTTCCACCCCTTCGCCCCGCAGGCCTTCGAGGGTGCGCAGGGTGTGCGCGGCTTCGCCGTTGAGTGCGGCGTCGATCAGGCCGAAGACATCGAAACGGGCGCTGTCGGCAACGGCCGCCTGGACCGTGGCGGCATCCACCTGGGCACCTTCGGCGAGCAGCTTGAGCTTCTCGATCTCCTGGGCAGCGGCCAGCAGGTTGCCTTCCACCCGGGCGGCGATCAGGTCCACCGCTTCCTGGCTCGCGGCCAGGCCGGCCTGGGCCATGCGCTGGCGGATCCACTGGGGCAGCTGGTGGGCGTCCACCGGCCAGATCTGGATGAACTGGGCGTCCGCGCCGTCGATCAGGGCCTTGGCCCATTTGGTCTTCTGCGTGCTGCCATCCAGCTTGGGCAGGCTGACCAGCAGGACGGTGTCTTCCGGCGGTCGGGCCAGGTATTCCATCAGGGCTGCTGCGCCCTTGTCGCCAGGCTTGCCGGAGGGCAGGCGCAGCTCGATCAGGCGGCGCTCGGCGAACAGCGACAGGCTGGCTCCGGCCTCCAGCAGCAGGCCCCAGTCGAAGTTGTTCTCGGCGTTGAACACCTGGCGCTCGCTGAAGTCGCGGGCGCGGCAGGCGCTGCGGATGGCGTCGCAGGCTTCCTGGCAGAGCAGGGGCTCGTCACCGCTGACGACATAGACGGGGGCGAGGTTGCCTTGCAGGTGCTTGCTGAGCTGGGCGGCGTTGAGCTTCATGGGGGAGGGCTGCCCGGCGGCGCGATCGCGCAACCGGGCGGGGCGCTTACTTGATGGGCAGTTGCAGCGGGGATTGCTGCGGCTGCTGCGCTTCTTCCGCGCGACGGGCGGCTTCCAGTGCTTCTGCTTCGGCCTGGGCCTTGGCTTCCGCCTGGGCCTGCAGCGTGTCCAACTGTTCAGGGGTGATCAGCTGCAGGCGCATGGCCACTTGCTGGATCAGGTCGCGGCGCATTTCCTGGCGCAGTTGCGCGGATTCCTGGTCGGAGGCGATCAGGTTGTTGCTGTCGTGGGTGTAGTAGCGCTGTACGTCGACGCGGTCCTGCAGCAGCAGCAGGTCTTTCTGGCCGCCACGGATCTCGTAGTCCAGGGTGTTGCTCAGCTGGTATTCGGAGGTGCGCGAGTTGCCGCTGTAGCTGGCGGAACGGCTTTCTTCCTGTTCGCGGGTCAGGACGATGCGGTAGGGCGCACCGGCATGCACCTTGACGTGGCTGTGCTTGAGCAGCTGGCGCAGTTGCTTGACGGTTTCGCCGTAGGAGTTGCGGGCGGTGACGTCCACTTCCTTGAGGGCGAACTGGGTGTCGCCGGTGCCGCGCAGCTGGAAGCCGCAGGCGCCGAGTGTCAGCGTCAGGCCTAGGACCAGCAGATTCCGTTTCTTCATCGTTGGTTTTCCCCTTGGCGAATCGCCGGGGCTGCGCGGCAGCCCCGGTGTGAAGTCAGTTGGCGACAATGTTGACCAGCTTGCCCGGGACCACGATCACCTTGCGGATGGTCAGGCCTTCGGTGAAGCGCAGCACGTTCTCGTTGGCGCGGGCGATTGCCTCGACGGTCTCGCGGCTGGCGTCGGCCGCCACCTCGATCTGGCCACGGAGCTTGCCGTTGACCTGCACCACCAGTTGCAGGGTGTCCTGCACCAGGGCGCTCTCGTCGACCTTCGGCCAGGCGGCGTCGATGACGGCGTCCGCATGGCCCAGTTCACGCCAGAGTTCGTGGCAGATGTGCGGGGTGATCGGGGCCAGCAGCAGGGCCACGGTCTCCAGGCCCTCCTGGAGCAGGGCGCGGTCCTGGGCGTCGGCCTGGGGCGCTTTCTCCAGCACGTTCATCAGGGTCATCACGGCGGCGATGGCGGTGTTGAACTTGTGGTGCTGGCCGACATCCTGGCTGGCCTGCTTGATGGCCAGGTGGATCGCGCGGCGCACGTCCTTCTGGGCGTCGGAGAGGGCAGCGGTGTCCAGCGCAGCCGGCAGGCCGGCGTTGACGTGGGCCTGGGCCAGGCGCCAGACGCGGCGCAGGAAGCGGCTGGCGCCTTCGACGCCGGCGTCGGACCATTCCAGGCTCATGTCCGGCGGCGAGGCGAACATCATGAACAGGCGGCAGGTGTCGGCGCCGTAGGCGTCGATCATGGCCTGCGGGTCCACGCCGTTGTTCTTCGACTTGGACATCTTCTCGGTGCCGCCGATTTCCACCGGCAGGCCGTCGGTCTTCAGGCGCGCGCCGATGACCTTGGCCTTGGCGTCACGCTCGACTTCGACGTCGGCCGGGTTGAACCAGTCCTTGCCGCCGTTTTCCAGGGTGCGGTAGTAGGTCTCGGCGACCACCATGCCCTGGGTCAGCAGGTTCTTGAACGGCTCGTTGGAAGTGACCAGGCCTTCGTCGCGCATCAGCTTGTGGAAGAAGCGCGCGTAGAGCAGGTGCAGGATGGCGTGCTCGATGCCGCCGATGTACTGGTCCACCGGCAGCCAGTGGTTGGCAGCAGCGGGGTCGACCATGCCCTTGTCATAGGTGGGCGAGGCGTAGCGGGCGAAGTACCAGGAGCTTTCCACGAAGGTGTCCATGGTGTCGGTTTCGCGCTTGGCCGCCGTGCCGCATTTCGGGCAGGTGCATTCGTAGAACTCGGGCATCTTCGCCAGCGGGCTGCCGGCGCCGTCTGGTACCACGTCTTCGGGCAGCACGACGGGGAGCTGGTCCTCGGGGACCGGCACGTCGCCGCAGCTCGGGCAATGGATGATCGGGATGGGGCAGCCCCAGTAGCGCTGGCGGCTGATGCCCCAGTCGCGCAGGCGGAACTGGGTGCGCGATTGGCCGAGGCCCTTCTTCTGCAGGGCCACTTCGATGGCGTCGAAGGCGCCCTGGAAGTCCAGGCCGTCGAATGCGCCGGAGTTGATCAGCTGGCCGTGCTCGCCGTAGGCGTCCTGCCAGGGGGCGGGGGTCTCGTCACCGGCGCTGGTGCGCACCACCGGCTTGACCGGCAGGTTGTACTTGGCGGCGAAGGCGAAGTCGCGCTCGTCGTGGGCCGGGACGGCCATCACGGCGCCTTCGCCGTAGTTCATCAGCACGTAGTTGGCGACCCATACCGGGAGCTTCTCGCCGGTCAGCGGGTGCTCGACGAACAGCGGGGTGGCCAGGCCTTTCTTCTCCTGGGTGGCGATGTCGGCTTCGGCGACGCCGCCGCGCTTGCACTCGTCGATGAAGGCCTGCAGCTCGGCGGCCTTGTCGGCCGGCAGCTTGGTCAGGGCGATGGCGGCCAGCGGGTGCTCGGCGGCCACGGCCACGTAGGTGGCGCCCATCAGGGTGTCGGGGCGGGTGGTGAAGACTTTCAGTGCACCGTCCTGACCGATGCTGGCGGCGTCATAGGGGAAGCTGACTTCCATCCCGCGGGACTTGCCGATCCAGTTGCGCTGCATGGTCTTGACCTGCTCGGGCCAGCCCGGCAGGTCGTCGAGGCTGCTGAGCAGCTCTTCGGCGTAGGCGGTGATCTTGAAGTAGTACATCGGGATTTCGCGCTTTTCGATCAGCGCGCCCGAACGCCAGCCACGGCCGTCGATGACCTGCTCGTTGGCCAGTACGGTCTGGTCCACCGGGTCCCAGTTCACGGTGCCGTTCTTGCGGTAGATCACACCCTTCTCGAACAGGCGGGTGAACAGCCACTGTTCCCAACGGTAGTAGTCCGGCTTGCAGGTGGTGACCTCGCGGGACCAGTCGATCGCCAGGCCCAGGCTCTTCAGCTGGGCCTTCATGTAGGCGATGTTCTCGTAGGTCCACTTGGCCGGGGCGACGTTGTTCTTCATGGCGGCGTTTTCCGCCGGCATGCCGAAGGCGTCCCAACCCATGGGCTGCAGCACGTTCTTGCCCTGCATGCGGTGGTAGCGGGCAATCACGTCGCCGATGGTGTAGTTGCGCACGTGCCCCATGTGTAGCTTGCCGCTCGGGTAGGGGAACATGGACAGGCAATAGAAGGTGTCCTTGCCGGCCTGTTCGCTCACTTCAAAGGATTTGTGCGCGTCCCAATGGGCCTGCGCGGCGGCTTCGATATCACGGGGCTGGTAGTTTTCGTGCATGGCTACTTGCGCTGATAAATGGGCATCGGATCGGGGCCGCGAAGGGCGCTGAACCGCGTGCGAAACGTAAATTCAAGCGCCGTAGCATACATGAGCGCCATTGGCAGAGGGAAACCCTGATTGCGCGCGGGCCGCGCCCCGCCGCCGTTTGTCGCGGCCACCCTGCGGGGGCCCTGGTGACCGCTAAGCTTCTGCTTCATGAGGGCGCTGCAGTGTGTATCGAGGTGCTGCATGGTGGAGACGAGGCGAGCAGAAACGGCGGGTGGGCTCTATGAGCGGCTGCTGCATCGTCTGGCCCTGGCGCTGGACGAGGCGGACACGGCTGAGCGCCTGCGCAATGAACACCCGAGCGAACTGGAGCTCAAGGGGCTGAGCCCCGCCGAGCTGGCGTTGATCCGGGCTTATCTCGACAAGGACCTGAACTGGTTGCGCGGCTGGCACGCGGCAGCCGAGGAACTCGCCCTCATCGAGCAGCAACCCACCCGTGCGGCGAAGCCCGTGCGCAATCCCAAGAGCGCTCCCAAGAGTACTCCGCCCGCCCGCGCGGCCCGTCCGCTGTTCAAGCGTCGGCAGCAACTGCTCTGTGCCCTGTGTGGCGCGCCGGCCAACTGGCAACGTGGCCAGGGTGTCCAGGCCTGCGGTACCTGCGGGTCCCAGCTTTTCCGCGCCGGCAATCCCCGATAGGCTTCGCGCACCCTGGAGGTGCCGATGCCGATTCGCTATCTGTTCAAACAACTGCTGATGCCGCCGGGCATCCTTTTGGTCCTGCTGTTGCTGGCCTGGTGGTGGCGTGCGCGTCGCCCCCGCCTGGCGCTTGCCTGTTTCCTGATGGGGTTCGGTGGCCTGTGGACGATGAGCCTGCCGGTGACGGTGGAAACCCTGGCCGGCTGGCTGGAAACCGAACCACCGTTGCAGGAGGCGCGCTGGGCCGAACTGCCCGGGCGCGCCCAGGCCATCGTCGTGCTGGGTGCCGGGCGGGTTCGCGATGACCCCGCCTGGGACGGCGACCAGCCCAGCCTGCTGGCCATGGAGCGCATGCGCTACGCCGCGCGGATCGCCAAGGCCACCCAGCTACCGGTGCTGGTCACTGGCGGGTTCCACTACGGCCAGCCGCCCAGCGAGGCGGCGATCATGGCCGAGTCGTTCGAGCGTGACCTGGGCGTGCCGGTGCGCTGGCGGGAAGAGGCGAGCCGGACCACCTGGGAGAACGCCGTGGAGTCGGCGCGCATCCTCAAGGCCGAGGGCGTCGAGCGGGTGGTGCTGGTGACCCAGGGCTTCCACATGCAGCGCGCACGCTGGTGCTTCGAGCAGGCGGGGCTGGAGGTGGTCACGGCGCCGTCGTCGTTCCTGTCCTCGCCCAATTCGCGGCCGTTTGGCGGTTGGCTGCCGGAGACGGTGGCGGTGTGGCACAGCGGAATGTTGCTCAACGAGGCGCTGGGCCTGTTGGCCTACCCGCTGGCATACCGCCCGGGAGCGGTTGCCAGCGAGTGAGCAGGGTCAGACGGTCTTGGCGATGCGGCTGGCCAGCAGGGCCCAGCCGAACAGCAGACCGCAGAGGATAGCCAGCGGCCAGGAGCGCCATTTCAGGTACGGGGTGAGGCCTTGCATGGGCTCCACCTGGCCGTAGAGCGAGGCCTTCTCGAACTGCGGGATGGCGGTTTCGATGCGGCCGAAGGGGTCGATCAGCACGGTGACGCCGTTGTTGGTGGCGCGGATCATCCAGCGCCCGGCCTCCAGCGCTCGCATCTGTGCCATCTGCAGGTGTTGCAGCGGGCCGATGGAGGTACCGAACCAGGTGTCGTTGGACACGGTCAGCAGCAGGTCGCTCTGGGCGGCCAGCCTGGCGGCGAACTCGGGGTAGACCACTTCGTAGCAGATGTACGGCGCGATCCTGTAGCCCTTGGCCAGCAGCGGCTGCTGGTCGGCGGGGCCGCGGGCGAAGTCGGACATGGGCAGGTCGAAGAAAGCGATCAGCCCACGCAGCACATCCTGCAGCGGAACGTATTCGCCGAACGGCACCAGTTGCTGCTTGAGGTAGGTGCCCTGGCCGTCGCCGACCACGGTGATGCCGTTGTAGTAGCGCTTCTCGCCCCGTTCGTTGGCCTGGCGGATCGGCACGCCGGTGATCAGCGCGGCCTGGCGGTCGTGGGCGACGCGGCCCATGACGGAGAGGAAGCCCTCGGCGTGTTCCTTCAGTACCGGTACGGCGGTTTCCGGCCAGATGATCAGGTCGGTGCGGCGCGCCGCCAGGGTCATGTCGCGGTAGAGCGCCAGCTGGGCCTCCAGCTGCGCCGGGTCCCATTTCAGGTTCTGCTCCACGTTGCCCTGCAGGGCGACCACGTCGAGCTTCTCGCCCAGCGGCCGGGTCCAGGCGTGGTCCTTGAGGGTCAGCCCGGTGATCCAGGGGGCCGCCAGCAGACCCAGGGCGGCCACCAGGAAGGCCGGGGCCCGGCGCAGGCGCACCAGGTTGACCAGCAGGGCAGCGCTCAGGGCGAGGGTGAACGACACCAGCCAGACACCGCCGAGCGGGGCCAGGCCCGCCAGGGGGCCGTCCAGCTGGCTATAGCCGGCGTAGAGCCAGGGGAAACCGGTGAGGAACCAGCCACGGAAGGCCTCCTGGGCCAGCCACAGCGCGGCGAAGGCCAGGGCGTCGGCCAGCGGGGCCTCGTTGCGGCGGAACCAGCGTGCCCAAAGCGCGGCGGGAATGGCGAAGAACAAGGCCACGCCGGCGCTGAAGCCGCCGGTGAGCAGTGCCGCCAGCGGCGCTGAGGCGCCGCCGTAGTCATGGATGCTGACGTAGATCCAGCTGGTGCCGGCGATGAACAGGCCGAAGCCGTGGCACCAGCCCCGACCGAAGGCGGCCTTGGGGCCGAGCCCGCGCAGGCCGAGGTAGAACAGGGCGAGGGACAGCAGCGACAGCGGCCAGTAGTCGAAGGGCGCCATGGCCAGCGGGGTGAGGGCGCCGGCAGCCAGGGCCAGCAGGTTGCCCGGCCAGCCGGGGCGGGTGATCCAGTTCATGCGCAATCCTTGGGCGGGGCAGTGGAGGGCCCGGAACGCCGCGCAGTCTAGCCGGGCCACGCCCGCGCCGGGAAGCGACGGGCGTGGTGGCGGTCAGCGGTTGATCGGGCTGAGGCGCAGCAGGTGCAGGCGGCGGCTGTCGGCGTTGAGCACGCGGAAGCGGAAGCCGCCGATCTCGGTGGTCTCGTTGCGCTTGGGCAGGTGCCCGAAGGCGCCCATGACCAGGCCGCCGATGGTGTCGAACTCGTCTTCGGAGAAGTCGGTTTCGAAGAAGCTGTTGAAGGCATCCACCGGGGTCAGCGCCTTGACGATGAAGTCGCCGCTGGGCAGCGGCTTGATGTAGCTGTCTTCCTCGACGTCGTGCTCGTCCTCGATGTCGCCAACGATCTGCTCCAGCACGTCCTCGATGGTCACCAGGCCCGCCACGCCGCCGTATTCGTCGATGACCACGGCCATGTGGTTGTGGTTGGCGCGGAACTCGCGGAGCAGCACGTTGAGGCGCTTGGACTCGGGCACGAAGGTGGCCGGGCGCAGCAGCTCCTTGATGTTGAAGGGGCGCTCGGGGTCCTGGAGGATCAGCGGCAGCAGGTCCTTGGCCAGGAGGATGCCCATGACGTCGTCCAGGCCTTCGCCGATCACCGGGTAGCGCGAGTGCGCGGCGTCGATGATGGCGGGGAGGAACTCGCGGGGTGTCTGGGTGGCCTTGATGCTGATCATCTGCGAGCGCGGCACCATGATGTCGCGCACCTGCAGGTCAGCCACCTGGATGGCGCCCTCGACGATGGACAGCGCCTCGCTGTCCAGCAGTTTGTTCTGGTGGGCTTCGCGCAGCAGCTCCAGCAGCTCCTGGCGGCTTTTCGGCTCATGGGCAAAGGCCTGGGTCAGCTTTTCCAGCCAGGACCTGTGCCCGTTGCTCGATCGATCTTCGCTCATATGTCCTTGCTCGGGTTTCTCACTCGTCGTCGCGGTACGGGTCGGGGTGGCCGAGTTCGGCCAGCAACTCCCGTTCCAGCGCTTCCATTTCTTCGGCTTCCTCGTCCTCGATGTGGTCGTAACCCAGGAGGTGCAGGCAGCCGTGAATCACCAGGTGCGCCCAGTGGGCTTCGAGGGCCTTGCCCTGCTCCGCGGCCTCGCGGGCCACCACCGGGGCGCAGATCACCAGGTCGCCCAGCAGCGGGATGTCGAGGAACTCCTCGGGCACGTCGGCGGGGAAGGACAGCACGTTGGTGGCGTAGTCCTTGTGCCGCCAGGTGCGGTTCAGCTCGCGGCCCTCGGGCTCGTCCACCAGACGGATGGTCAGCTCGGAGTCGCCCTGGCGCTGGCGCAGGGCCAGGGTGCACCAGCGGCGGAAGTCGGCTTCGCCGGGCAGGTCACTGGCCTCGCTGGCCAGTTGCAGGTCGAGTTCAAGCATCGGGATTGATCGCACCCGGATCGTTGTCGGCAGGACGCGGCTTGGCCTGGGCGCGGTTGTCGTAGCGGTCGTAGGCTTCGACGATGCGCTGCACCAGCGGGTGGCGGACCACGTCGTGGGACTTGAAGTGGGTGAAGGCGATGCCGGGCACGTCACGCAGCACGTCGATCACGTGGGCCAGGCCGGAGCGGGTGCCCCGGGGCAGGTCGACCTGGGTGATGTCGCCGGTGATGACGGCCGTGGAGCCGAAGCCGATACGGGTCAGGAACATCTTCATCTGCTCGACGGTGGTGTTCTGACTCTCGTCGAGAATGATGAAGCTGTTGTTAAGGGTGCGGCCACGCATGTAGGCCAGCGGGGCGACCTCGATCACCTGCTTTTCGATCAGCTTGGCCACCTGCTCGAAGCCGAGCATCTCGTAGAGGGCGTCGTAGAGCGGGCGCAGGTAGGGGTCGATCTTCTGGGTCAGGTCGCCGGGGAGGAAGCCCAGCTTCTCGCCGGCTTCCACCGCCGGGCGTACCAGCAGGATGCGGCGCACCTGCTCGCGCTCCAGAGCGTCCACGGCGCAGGCGACGGCCAGGTAGGTTTTGCCGGTGCCGGCCGGGCCGATGCCGAAGTTGATGTCGTGGTCGAGGATGGACTTCACGTAGCGCTGCTGGTTGATGCCGCGCGGACGTATCATGCCCTTGCGGGTACGCAGGGCGACGCTGGCTTCCATCTTGGGGTTGGCCAGCTCGTCCATGCCGGTTTCCCGGAGGAACAGGTGGACCATGTCCGGGGACAGCTCGGTGGCTTCGGTCTCACGGTAGAGGCGGCGCAGCAGGTGCTCGGTGGCCTGGGTGCGCTGGGGGTCGCCCACCAGCTCGAACTGGTTGCCGCGGTTGCGGATCTCGATGGCCATGCGCTGTTCGATCAGCCGCAGGTGTTCGTCGAACTGGCCACAGAGGTTGGCGAATCGACGTGCTTCGAAGGGCTCCAGGGTGAAGCGGTGCAAATCCAGGGGTGCGTTCAATGTCGTGGGTTCTTGGTCGCCGTTGGCAGGTCAGGAGATGGAGCATAAACCCAGGTGCCCGGCTGCGGAAGCACGGGCACCGGGATTTCAGTGCAGGGTGTCCTCGATCAGCGTGCCGCGCAGGGAGTGGGGCAGGGCGTCGTCGATGTGCACGTCGACGAACTGGCCGATCAGGCGCGGGTTGGCGCTGCGGAAGTTGACGATGCGGTTGTTCTCGGTGCGGCCCTGGAGCATGCCCGGGTCCTTCTTGGAGAAGTCGCTCACCAGGATGCGCTGGACGGTGCCGACCATGCGGCGGCTGTTCTCGAAGCCCTGCTGGTGGATGCGGGCCTGGAGGATCTGCAGGCGCTGCTTCTTCACTTCTTCCGGGGTGTCGTCGGGCAGGTCGGCGGCCGGGGTGCCGGGGCGCGAGCTGTAGACGAAGGAGAAGGAGAAGTCGAAGCCGACGTCTTCCACCAGCTTCATGGTGGCCTCGAAGTCCTTGTCGGTCTCGCCGGGGAAACCGACGATGAAGTCGGAGCTGATGCAGATGTCCGGTACCGCCGCCTTGAGCTTGCGGATGCGCGACTTGTATTCCAGCGCGGTGTGGTTGCGCTTCATCGCCGCGAGGATGCGGTCCGAACCGGCCTGCACCGGCAGGTGGACGAACTTCACCAGCTCCGGCACTTCGGCGTGGGCCTGGATCAGCGCATCGGAGAACTCCAGCGGGTGGGAGGTGGTGTAGCGGATGCGGTCGATGCCGTCGACTGCGGCCACCACGCGGATCAGCTCGGCGAAGTCGGCGATGCGCCCGTCGTGGGTCTGGCCGCGGTAGCCATTGACGTTCTGGCCCAGCAGGGTGACCTCGCGCACGCCGTTCTCGGCCAGGTGGATCACCTCGGCCAGCACGTCGTCGAAGGGCCGGCTCACTTCCTCGCCACGGGTGTAGGGCACCACGCAGAAGGTGCAGTACTTGCTGCAGCCTTCCATCACCGAGACGAAGGCGCTGGGGCCGTCGACGCGGGGCTCGGGCAGGCGGTCGAACTTCTCGATCTCGGGGAAGCTGATGTCCACCTGGGGCGCGCGGGTGGTGCGCGCGGCGTCGATCATCTCCGGCAGGCGGTGCAGGGTCTGCGGGCCGAAGACCACGTCGACGTAGGGCGCGCGCTCACGGATGGCGGCGCCTTCCTGGCTGGCCACGCAGCCACCGACGCCGATCACCAGCTCCGGGTTCTGGCGTTTCAGCTCCCGCCAGCGACCGAGTTGCGAGAACACCTTCTCCTGCGCCTTCTCGCGGATGGAGCAGGTGTTGAGCAGGATGACGTCGGCCTCCTCGGCACGTTCGGTCATTTCCAGCGCCTGGTGTTCGCCCAGCAGGTCGGCCATGCGCGAGGAGTCGTACTCGTTCATCTGGCAGCCGTGGGTTTCGATATAGAGCTTCTTGGCCATGCAGGTCAGGGTCGGGTGGTTCGAAGAACCGCGCATTATAGTCGCGGCCTGCCCGCGTTCCTAGGGTGTGCGACCGGTCGCCGTGCTATGCTTCGCGCCCCCATTTTCCTGCCGTACCGACCTTTACATGAGCAAGCACGAACCGATCTTCAAGGTGATCTTCCTTAACCAGGGCCAGGTCTACGAGATCTACGCCCGGCAGATCTTCCAGAGCGAGCTGTGGGGGTTCCTGGAGATCGAGGAGCTGGTCTTCGGCGAGCGCAACCAACTGGTGGTGGACCCCAGCGAGGAGAAGCTCAAGGCGCAGTTCGAGGGCGTGGTGCGCAGCTTCGTGCCGATGCACGCGATCATCCGCATCGACGAGGTGGAACGCCTGGGGACGGCGAAGATCAGCGAGGCCAAGGGCACGGGCAACGTCATGCCGTTCCCCATGCCGCCCATGCCGGACAAGCGCAGCTAGGCGGCGCGGTATTCAGGGCAGGGGGGCGAAGGGCGATCCGCCGTCGGCGGTCTGCAGTTCGATGAGGTAGTTGCGGAAGATCTGCCCCAGCACCTGGGTGGCGATCTCCAGCTCATCGGCGCGCATCTGCCCGGCCACCACGTCCGCCGAGTCCATCGCCTCGTCCGAGCCGTTCACCGCCGCCATCTTCAGCACGATGTAGGCCTGCACGTTGCTGGCCGGCACGCCTTCACCCCGGAAGAACATGTTGCCCAGGCGGAATTGCGCCTGGGCGTTACCTTTCAGCGAGGCCTGCTCGAACCAGTTGAGGGCTTGCTGCAGGTCGCGCGGGGCACGCTTGCCGTCGTAGTAGAACTCGCCCAGCTCGTATTGCGCGCCGGTGTCGCCGGCCTTGGCGGCCTGCTGGCAGTTGGAGAGGGCTTCCTGGAGGTCTTCGGGGCGTGTGTTGAGGTTGCAGCGGCCGGACGCCGGGATCAGCAGCGAGTTGCCGCCGGCTTCGGCCAGCAGGGGAGAAAGGAGCAACAGGCTGCCCAATGTCAGGATGCGGCCGGTGCGGTTCATCAGATCACAGCGCCTCGGAAAGCAGAGCGGGCTCCCGCCCGGTCGGCGAAACGCGCCGACCGTCACATTATGAAATAAGCAGGGCGCTACTTACAAAGTCTTTGCACGCTTTTCCCGCACCCGAGCGGCGAGGCCGATGGCCTGCACGCCCGGGTGTAGGGATGGCGTAACGGATCAGCCCTTTTTCAGCTCGGTGAAGGCGCGTTCGGCAGCGTCCAGGGTGATGGCCAGTTCCTTGTCGCCGTGGGCGATGGAGGTGAAGCCGGCCTCGAAGGCGCTGGGGGCGAGGTAGACGCCGCCGTCCAGCATCAGGTGGAAGAAGCGCTTGAAGCGCTCGACGTCGCTGGCCATTACATCGTCGAAGGTGACGATGTCGTCGGCGCCGCTGAAGTACAGGCCGAACATGCCGCCCGCCTGGGTGGTCACGAAGGGAATGCCGGCGGCGTCGGCGCGCTGCTGCAGGCCATCGAGCATGCGGGTGGTGTAGTCGGTCAGCTCGGCGTGGAAGCCCGGGCGGCTGATCAGCTTCAGGGTGGTCAGGCCGGCGGCCATGGCCAGCGGGTTACCGGACAGGGTGCCGGCCTGGTAGACCGGGCCCAGCGGGGCGATGCAGGACATGATCTCGCGCTTGCCGCCGAAGCAGCCCACCGGCATGCCGCCGCCGACGATCTTGCCGAAGGTGGAGAGGTCCGGGGTCACGCCGTAGTGGGCCTGTGCGCCACCCAGGGCGACGCGGAAGCCGGTCATCACTTCGTCGAAGATCAGCACCACGCCGTGCTGGTCGCACAGGCGGCGCAGGCCTTCGAGGAAGCCGGGTGCCGGCGGTACGCAGTTCATGTTGCCGGCCACCGGCTCGACGATGATGCAGGCCACGCTCTGGCCGACTTCACCGAGGGTCTTCTCCACCGCACCGATGTCGTTGAAGGGCAGGGTCAGGGTGTGCTTGGCGAAGTCCGCCGGCACGCCGGCCGAGCTGGGCACGCCCTGGGTCAGCAGGCCGGAGCCGGCCTTGACCAGCAGGCTGTCGGAGTGACCGTGGTAGCAGCCTTCGAACTTGATGATCGCGTCGCGACCGGTGAAGCCGCGGGCCAGGCGGATGGCACTCATGGTCGCCTCGGTGCCGGAGCTGACCATGCGCACCATCTCCATGGACGGCACCAGGGAGCAGACCAGGTCGGCCATCTCGGTTTCCATGGCGGTGGGTGCGCCGTAGGAGAGGCCGTGCTGCAGCTGGTTGCGCACCGCGTCGAGCACGTCCGGGTGGCCGTGGCCGAGGATCATCGGACCCCAGGAGCCGACGTAGTCCACGTAGCGCTTGTCGTCCTCGTCCGTCACGTAGGCGCCTTCCGCGTGCTTGAAGAACAGCGGCGTGCCGCCGACGCTCCGGAAGGCGCGGACCGGCGAGTTGACGCCACCGGGGATGTGTTTCTGGGCGTTGGCGAACAGGGTTTCGGAACGGGACATGTCGAACTCTCTATGCAAGCGGTTGAAAGGGCTCAGGCCGACGCGAACAGCGCACTGAAGGCGCGGGCGCGGCGTTCCACCTCGGCGGGGCCGTCGGCGGCGAACAGGGCGTGGATCACCGCCACCATACTCGCGCCACGGGCGATCAGCGCCGGAGCGGTGTCCAGGGTGACGCCGCCGATGGCGACGATAGGCTGCTGGAAGCGCTGGCGCGCCTCGTCCAGCAGCTCCACCGTGGCGGCCGGCGCACCGGGTTTGGTCTGGGAGTTGAAGAAGCGACCGAAGGCCACGTAGCTGGCGCCTTCGGCCAGGGCCGACTCGGCCAGGTCCAGGCGCGCATGGCAGGTGGCACCGATGACCGCGTGACGGCCCAGCAGGGCGCGCGCTGCCGCGATGGAGCCATCGGTCTGGCCCAGGTGCACGCCCACGCCCAGGCGGGCGGCCAGCTCGGCGTCGTCGTTGATCAGCAACTGCGCGCCGTAGCGGGTGCACAGCTCGCGCAGCGCCTCGGCCTCACGCAGGCGGCGGGCCTCGTCGGAGGACTTGTCGCGGTACTGCAGCAAACGGGCGCCGCCCTTCAGGGCCGCCTCCACGTAGGGCTGCAGCCGGCCATCGGCGAGCAACTGGCTGTCGGTGATGGCGTAGAGGCCGCGCAGCTTCATGAGCAGAAGTCCAGCGGCAGGCGGCGGGGCACGAACTGGCCGTGGCCCGGTTGCTCGGCGTCACGCAGGGTGCGCCAGGTGTAGTCCAGTGCCGAGCGCACCGCGCTGGGCAGGGCCTCGCCCAGGGCCAGGCGACCGGCCAGGGTGCTGGCCAGGGTGCAGCCGGAGCCGTGGTAGCTGCCGGGCAGGCGCTGGCAGGTGAAGGAGTGGCGTTCGCTATCCTCGGTGTAGAGGCGGTTGTGGACCTCGGCCTCGTCGCCGTGGCCACCGGTGATCAGCAGGTTGCGGCAGAAGGGCAGCAGCTTCTCGGCGCATTCGTCGGCCGTGCCTTCGGGGAGTTCGGCGAGGATGCGCGCTTCCGGCAGGTTCGGCGTGGCGATGAGCGCCACCGGCAGCAGGCGCTCGCGCATCGCGTAGCCCACTTCGTCCTTGCCCAGTGCACCGCCGCCGCCGGCACGCAGCACCGGGTCGCAGACCAGCGGCACCCCCGGCAGGCCCTGCATGATCTCCAGCACGGTCTCCACCATCTCCACCGAGCCGAGCATGCCCAGCTTGACGGCGGATACCGGCAGGTCGGCGATCACCGCACGGGCCTGGGCCAGCACCCATTCGCGGTCGAGCACGCGGAAGTCGGAAACGTTGACGGTGTCCTGGACGGTCAGGGCGGTCACGGTGGGAGCCGCGTGGCAACCTTGGGCGATCAGGGCTTCGATGTCCGCCTGCAGACCGGCGCCGCCGCTGGGGTCGTGGCCGGAAAGACAGAGGACGATAGGGCGAGAGGGGGTCGTTTTCATGGTGCGCGAGCTTACCACCTTTCCGCCGTCGGGTCGGCCCGCCGGGCAGGGTGCCCGCCATCCGTCGAAAAGCGCCGAACAGCCTGGCGGGATAGGCCCGTAACGCCCATTCCAGAGCGGTTTGCGCGAGATGGCAGAGTGCCTCCTATGGCGCCCCGATGCTGTGCTAGAGTGTGCGCATTCGAACAACCAGGCCCTGCGTGACGCTTCGGCTCCGGGAAGGAAAGGGACTTCCCGAGGCGTGCGACGGCCTTTGCGGGGCTTCATGCGTCACGTTCTCCTTTTCCTGTCCCTTTTCCTCTCCACCGCCGTGTTCGGCGTGGAGTTCGACGAGCACACCCGACAGCTGCCCCTCGGGCTGCACATGGACGTCTTCGAAGACGTCCGTGGCGATGCCACCCTCGCCGACATCACCTCCCCCGCGCTGGATCGCAGCTTCCGCCGCAGCGACAAGCCCGTGCTCAACGCCGGCTATTCGCGCTCGGTGTTCTGGATCCGGCTCGACCTCAGCTACCGCCCCCGTGACCTCGGCGGCCAACAGCCCTGGCTGCTGGAGCTGGCCTACCCGCCGCTGGACCACATCGAGCTCTACCTGCCCGACAGCGAGGGTGGCTACCGGCTCGCCCAGCGCACCGGCGATGCCTTGCCCTTCGCCAGCCGCGAGATCAGGCAGAACAACTACCTGTTCAACCTCAACCTGCAGCCCAACCAGCCCCAGCGCCTGTACCTGCGGGTCAACAGCCAGGGCTCGATCCAGGTGCCGCTCACCCTCTGGTCGCCCCAGGCCTACATGGAGGAGCAGCCCGGGCGCGTGTACGTGCTCGGCATCATCTACGGCGTGCTGCTGGTGATGCTCATCTACAACCTCTTCATCTACCTCAGCGTCCGCGACACCAGCTACCTCTACTACATCCTCTACATCGCCTCGTTCGGCCTGTACCAGATCTCCGTCAACGGCGCCGGCATCCAGTACTTCTGGCCCGACAACCCCTGGTGGGCCAACGCCTCCACCCCGTTCCTGATCGGCTCGGCCGGGCTGTTCGGCTGCCAGTTCGCCCGCAGCTTCTTGCACACCGCCGACCACAGCCCCTGGATCGACCGCAGCCTGCTGGTGCTGATGGCCGTCGGCGTGCTGGTCATGGTCCTGTCCCTGGTGGCCAGCTACGCCGTCGCCCTGCGCCTGGCCACCATCCTGGCCCTGGTCTTCACCGTGGTCATCTTCGCCGCTGGCATCCTCGCCTGGCTGCGCGGCATGCGCGTGGCGCGCTACTTCATCTTCGCCTGGAGCGCCTTCCTCGCCGGCGGGGTGATCAACACCCTCATGGTGCTCGGCTACCTGCCCAACCTGTTCATCACCATGTACGCCAGCCAGATCGGCTCCGCGCTGGAAGTGGGCCTGCTGTCCCTCGCTCTGGCCGACCGCATCAACGCCATGAAGGAGGAGCGCACCCGCATCCTCCAGGAGTCCGGGCGCAAGCTGGAGGCCCTGAACCGCGAGCTGGCCGACAGCAACCGCCTCAAGGACGAATTCCTCGCCACCGTCACCCACGAGCTGCGCACCCCCATGAACGGCGTGATCGGCTCCCTCGAACTGATGCAGACCCTCCCGCTCGACGTCGAGCTGGAGCAGTACCAGAAGACCGCCGCCAGCTCCGCCAGGGACATGATGCGGCTGGTCAACGACATCCTCGCCATGACCGAGCTGCAGGCCGGCAAGCTATACCCGCGCCGCGAGACCTTCAGCCTGCGCGGCCTGTTCGACAGCCTGCGCGCCCAGTACGCCCCGCGCGCCGAGGAAAAGGGCCTGGCCTTCGCCCTGGAACTGGACGAAAGCCTGCCCGACACCCTCGAAGGCGACGCCGGCAAGCTCGGGCAGATCCTCGGCCACCTGCTGGACAACGCCGTCAAGTTCACCGCCCGGGGTGGCGTCGTGCTGCGGGTCGCCGGCCACGGCCAGGAGCCCGGCGGCCCCCTGCGCCTGCTGGTGGCCGTGGAAGACACCGGCATCGGCTTCTCCACCCCGCCCGATGGCAGCCTCTACAGCGGCTTCCGCCAGCTCGACGGCTCCATGACCCGCGCCTACGGCGGCCTCGGCATCGGCCTGGCCCTGGCGCGGCAACTGGTCGAACTGCTCGGCGGCCAGCTCACCCACAGCTCCGAGCCCGGCCAGGGCAGCCGCTTCCAGCTGGCCCTCACCCTGACCCGCCCCGCCCAGCGCGAGGCCGCCCCGGTGCGTCGCGCCGTCGCCCAGGCCCAGCGCCGCCCCGAGCAATGCACCGTGCTGGTGGTGGAGGACAACACCATCAACCAACTGGTGACCCGCGGCATGCTGCTCAAGCTGGGCTACCGCGTACGCACCGCCGACAACGGCGCCGAAGCCCTCGAACTGCTGCGCCGCGAGCACATCGACGGCGTCCTGCTCGACTGCCAGATGCCGGTCATGGACGGCTTCGCCACCTGCCGCGCCCTGCGCAGCCTGCCCGAATGCGCCGAACTGCCGGTGCTCGCCGTCACCGCCCACAGCCACAGCGGCGACCGCGAACGCTGCCTGGCAGCGGGCATGAGCGACTACCTCTCCAAGCCGGTGAAATTCGAAGAGCTGCGCACCCTGCTGCACGACTGGGTACTCTGCCGCACCGGCGAACACCCGGTCTGATCGGTCACCCACCGGCCGGAATGCCGCCTTCATCGTCGGATTCCCCGCTTTCATCCAAAGTCTGAATCCTGATTCACTCGCTGCCAGTGAATCAGGATTCAGACCATGTCCTACCGCGTCACCGCCCAACGAATCGACCGCGACCAAGCCCTGCGCCAGCGCATCCTCGACTGCGCCCTGGCGCGGGTCGCCGAAGGCGGCTTCGCCGTCCTCACCATGCAGGCCCTGGCCGACGACGTCGGCATCGCCACCGGCAGCCTCTACCGCCACTTCCGTAACAAGGGCGAGCTGGCCGCCGAGGTCTTCGCCCGCGCCAGCCAGGTCGAAGTGGACGTGCTCAGCGAGCACCTGCGCGGCCCCGGCAGTGCCACCGAGCGCCTTGCCAGCGGCCTGCAACGCTTCGCCGAACGCGCCTGGCACAGCCGCCAGCTGGCCTTTGCCCTGATCGCCGAACCGGTGGAGCCGGAAGTGGACGAACAGCGCCTGCGCTTCCGCGAGGCCTACGCCGAACGCTTCATCGAACTGCTCGAAGCCGGTATCGCCAGCGGCGAATTCCAGGTCGAAGCCCCCGCCCTGGTCGCCGCCTGCCTGGTGGGCGCCATCTCCGAATCCCTGGTCGGGCCGCTCTCGCCAGCCGCCCGCGCCGCCCGTGATGCCGACCAGTCGCGCAGCGAACTCGAAGCGGTCTGCCGGCACCTCGTCATCTTCTGCTTGCGTGCCGTTGGTGCGCACCCGCCTGCTAGGAGGATTCCATGAGCCAGTCCCAGTACGCCGAAACCCACGACGTGTTCAACCAGGTGCCCACCCTCGACGGCGCCAACCTCTACCGCCTCGACCTGCCCCTGCAGGAATGGACCCGCCGCTACGGCGCCGGCTGGGCCGAATCACGCCTCGATGTCTACGGCGCCCTGGCCGGTGGCCCGCTGATGCAGGCGGGCTTCCTCGCCAACGAGCACAAGCCGGTGTTCAAGAGCCATGACCGCTACGGCCATCGCGTCGACCTGGTGGAGTTCCACCCGGCCTACCACGAACTGATGCGCACCGCCGTCGAACACGGCCTCACCTCGCTGCCCTGGCAGGACCCGCGCGCCGGCGCCCATGTTGCCCGCGCCGGCCTCACCTACCTGCACAGCCAGGCCGAGGCCGCCAGCGGCTGCCCGCTGACCATGACCTTCGCCGCCGTGCCCGCCATCCGCCTGCAGCCCAACCTCGCCGAGCGCTGGCTGCCGAAGATCCTCGCCACCGAATATGACCCGCGCAACGTACCCATGGAGCAGAAGCCCGGCGTCACCATCGGCATGGCCATGACCGAGAAGCAGGGCGGCACCGACGTCCGCGCCAACACCACCCGCGCCCACCCCATCGGCCTCGGCGGCCCGGGAGAGGCCTACGAACTGGTGGGCCACAAGTGGTTCTGCTCCGCGCCCATGTGCGACGCCTTCCTCACCCTCGCCTACACCGACAAGGGGCTCTCCTGCTTCCTCCTGCCGCGCCATCGCCCGGACGGCAGCCGCAATGCCTTCTACGTCCAGCGCCTGAAGAACAAGCTGGGCAACTGGGCCAACGCCTCCAGCGAAGTGGAATACCGCGGCGCCCTGGCCTGGATGGTCGGCGAGGAAGGGCGCGGCGTGCCCACCATCATCGAAATGGTCGCCATGACCCGCTTCGACTGCATGGTCGGCTCCAGCTCCCTCATGCGCCAGGCGCTCACCCAGGCCGCCCACCACTGCGCCCACCGCAAGGTCGGCGGCAAGGTCCTGGCCGACCAGCCGCTGATGCAGAACGTCCTCGCCGACCTCGCCCTGGAGAGCGAAGCCGCCCTGGCCCTCAGCCTGCGCATGGGCCGCGCCCTCGACAACCTGCACGACGAGCAGGAAGACCGCTTCGCCCGCCTGGTCACCGCCGTCGGCAAGTACTGGATCTGCAAGCGCGCCCCCGAAATGGTCTACGAGGCCAGCGAATGCATGGGCGGCGCCGGCTACGTCGAAGAGACCATCCTCCCGCGCCTGTACCGCGAAGCCCCGGTCAACTCCATCTGGGAAGGCTCCGGCAACGTCCAGTGCCTGGACGTCCTCCGCGCCCTGTCCAAGGAGCCCGGCGTGCTCGACGCCCTGTTCAGTGAACTGGGCGACGGCCACGGCGACGCCCGCCTCGCCGCGCAGATCAACAACCTCAAGGCCGCCTTCCACGACACCGCCGACATCCAGTACCGCGCCCGCCAGCTCACCGAAGACGTCGCCGTCGCCCTCCAGGCCAAGCTCCTGCTGGAGGCCGGCAACGCCACCGTCTCCGACGCCTTCATCGCCAGCCGCCTCGGCGGCAGCGGCCGGGTCTACGGCACCCTCCCGCGCGGCATCGACGTCGAAGCCCTGGTCGCCCGTAGCACCCCGCACCTGGCCTGACGCCACCCTGGCAACAGGGGAAAACAGCCGGTAGATTTTCCGCTGCCGGCTTTTCCCTCTGGGATCAGCGGGTTACGGGAAGTGAGTTCCCCACGGGTGTGGGGATGAACTCACCCCAAATCGGAGCGGCCAGGTCCCACTGCGCGGCCCTAGGCCGCCCGCTCCGCCAGCCGGCGTTGGCCGGTCAGCGCCGTGGCCACGAACAGCGCTGCCGCCAGGCTCAGCGCCAGGGGCAGGCCGTTGGGGCCGGTGCCCATCAGCGCACCGCTCAGCAGTGGCCCCACCAGGCTGCCGATGCCCCACAACATGCCCACGCAGGCGTTGGCGGTGACCAGGTCCTGCCCGCTGAAGCGCTCGCCGATGCGCACCAGCGCCAGGGTGTAGACGCCCCCCGCCACCGCTCCCAGTAACACCAGCGCCGGCCACAGCAGCGTGGGCCGGGTGATCAGCCAGGGCAGCGCCATACCGATGCCCAGCGCCGCCACCCCGCAGACCAGGTGCAGGCGGCCGCGCTCGGTGCGGTCCGACAGCCAGCCCAGCGGCACCTGGCAGACCATGTCGCCGGCCAGGATCACCGTCACCATCAGCGCCGCGATGCCCACCGCATAGCCATGGGCGCTGGCGTAGACCGGGAACAGCGACAGCACCACCGCATCGAAGAAGGCGAAGAACAGCACCCCCGTACACAGCGCCGGTGCCACCCGCAGGAAGCCCGCCAGGGAAAAGGTGCGCACTTCATCCTCGGCAGCCTGGCCCCAGCCGCCCGGCAGCCCCCGGGCCACCGCCGCCAGGGCCAGCAGGTTGGCCAGCACCACCAGGGCCACCAGCCAGGGGCTCTGTGCCCCGAGCAGACCGATCAGCGCCGGCCCGCCCAACTGGCAGCCGGTGAAGCAGGCGGCGTAGAAGGCCACCACCTGGCCCCGCCTGGCCTCGTCGCACAGCACGTTGACCCAGGACTCCCCGAGGATCACCACCACCCCCATCGCCACCCCCAGCAGCAGCCGGGCCGCCACCAGCAGGGGCATGGAGGCCGGCAGTTCCAGCGCCGCCACCGCCAGGGCGCAGAGCACGAAGCAGCCGAGGTACAACCCGCGCCCCGACAGGTGCCGGCACAGTGGCGCCACCAGAAAGGCCGCCAGGATCATCCCCGCCGCCGGCATCGCACTCAGTACCCCGATCTCCAGGCTCGACGCACCGGCCTCCATCAGCCGCAGCGACACCAGGGGCAGCGTCGCCCCCATGCTCAGCCCGACCACCGACACGGCGAAGATCAGCACCAGCAGCAACACACGATGGTTCATTTCGACTCCCGCCCGCAGGTAACCGGCCCGGGCCTGGCCATGGATCAACGACAGAACGACACGCGCACGGACGCATGCCGGGAATGAACGAAGGGAACGCCGCGCGACAGCGCAGGGCTCAGGCGGGAAGGGTGGGAGGCGAGAAGGTGAAGGCGAACAGCACGCTGCGGCGACGCTTCAGCAGGGCATCACGCGGCCAGGCATTGGCCGCCAGCGCCGGGTCGGGCTGGGCAACAAGGGCCGGGTGCAGGGGCGTGAACATCGCAGCGGTCTTCGGTGGATAACGCGGGGCGCGCAGTCTATGCGGGGGCTGGAAAAGGGTCAATCGAGCGGCCCGCACGGCGAGCTTCCCTACCGTAGGGAACATCCCCAGCCCTACCGCCGCTGCCAGATCTTCCGGCCGCCCTGGTCCTCGGTCACCAGGTAGGGATCGCTGAAGCGGTAGCGGGTGGCGGGCTGGTAGTCGGTGCTGCCGTCGGGGCGGACCAGGAGGATGCCGTCGGCGGTCTGCCATTGGCCGGCGTACTGGAGGGTGCCGTCGCTGTCGTAGCTCCAGTCGGAGCCGCCGCCGACGGAGCGGCTCCATTGCTCGACGCGGCCGTCGGGGGCGAGGTGCAGGGTGAGCACGGTGTTGAAGGAGGCGAAGCTGGCGCCACCGCTGTTGATGATGTCTTCGTGGACCCAGGTGCCGACCAGTGCCGGGTCCAGGGTGCCGGCGCTGGTGCGGGTGGCGCCCGTGGCAGTTGAGGGGCTGCGCTGGAACAGCGCCTGGCGCTCCAGCACCTGGCCGCTGACGGGGTCGCGGGCGGCGAGGCGGGCGTTGAGCTGGTCGTTGCCGTAGGTGGCGGCGAGGGTGGCGATCACCTGGTTGGTTTGCGGCAGGACGATCTCGGCGTTGAGCACCTGGCCGTCGTACTGGCCGCGCAGGTCCAGTTGCAGGGTGCCGTTCTCGGAATAGCGGCCAGTGACGACCTGGCCCTGCTGCTGCAGGTCGAGCACCGTGTTGGCACCTGCCAGGTCGGCCTGGAAGCGGCCATCCAGCTCGCCGGCGAACAGTGGGGTGCTGGTGGCAACGGCGAACAGCAGGCTGGTCAGGCGGTGCATGGCGGCGGGCCTCGCGGGGACGGTCGGGCAAGCATAGACGCAGCGGCACGCGCTGCTCGGCTTGGCCGCCGAAGGGCGATGGGCGCAAGATAGCCCCCTGTACGCCCAGACAGGATGCACACCTCGTGACCCAGGATTCCGTCGAGTTTCTCGTTGTCCACACCGCCGAAGAGGCGGTCGACCGCCTGACCGCCCTGCATCAGCGGGCCACCACGGCCCTCAGCCAGGCCCTCAAGCTCTTTCTCAAGTCCCGCACCGAGCCGAGCGCCGAGCAGCGTGCGCTGTTCCGCTACCCCGAGCTGCGGGTCACCTACCGCTGCCAGGGCGAGGTGCCGTCCACGGTGCGCGCCTACGCGAAGATCCAAGTGCCGGGCACCTACAGCGTCACCGTCACCCACCCCGATGCCTTCCGCAAATACCTGCTGGAGCAGCTGCGCCCGCTGATGAGCGACTTCACCGTGCAGGTGGAGGTGGGCATGAGCCAGCGGAACATCCCCTATCCCTACGTGGTGGAGAGCGGCGACGAACTGGCCGGCACCGATGTGACCGCTGCGGCGCTGGCGCGGGTGTTCCCCAGCACGGACCTGTCCGCCGCCACCGATGGCGTGGCCGACGGGCTGTACGACTGGGAGAGCGCCGAGGAGCTGCCCCTGGCGCTGTTCGATGCGGCGCGGGTGGACTTCTCCCTGCGCCGGCTGGTGCATTACACCGGCAGCGACTGGCGCCATGTGCAGCCGTGGATCCTGCTGACCAACTACCACCGCTACGTTGACCAGTTCATCCAGCACGGGGTGACCCAGCTGCGCGAGGACCCGCGCTTCGTCAGCATGGTGCTGCCCGGCAACGTGCGGGTGGACCGGGACATGGACGAGGCGACCGTGCAGGCGGTGATCGACAGCGTGGTGTGGCACCGCTACCAGATGCCGGCCTACCACCTGATCGCCAACGACGGCCACGGGGTGACGCTGGTGAACATCGGCGTCGGCCCGTCCAACGCGAAGAACATCACCGACCACCTGGCGGTGCTGCGCCCGCACTGCTGGCTGATGATCGGCCACTGCGGCGGGCTGCGGCAGTCGCAGACCATCGGCGACTACGTGCTGGCCCACGCCTACATGCGCCGCGACGGCATCCTCGACCGGGTGCTGCCGCCGCACATCCCGCTGCCGGCCCTGGCCGAGGTGCAGCAGGCCCTGCAGGACGCGGCGGCGCTGGTCACCGGCGAGCGTGGCGAGGACCTCAAGCGGCGCCTGCGCACCGGCACGGTGCTGACCTACGACGACCGCAACTGGGAGCTGCGCTGGGCCCAGGAGCGCCCGCTGATCAACCTGTCGCGGGCGGTGGCGGTGGACATGGAGAGCGGCACCATCGCCGCCCAGGGCTATCGCCTGCGGGTGCCCTACGGGACGTTGCTGTGCGTGTCCGACAAGCCGCTGCACAGCGAGATCAAGCTGCCCGGCTCGGCCAGTGCCTTCTACCAGCGCGCGGTCAGCCAGCACCTGCGCATCGGCATCGCCGCGCTGGACCTGCTGCGCAACCAGCTCACCTCGCTGCACTCGCGCAAGCTGCGCAGCTTCGACGAGCCGCCGTTCCGCTGAGCCGCTCCTGATGACACAGGGCCGCGTGATGCGGCCCTTTTTCTGCCTGGACTGAAAAGTCGGACGCTCTTCAGTGAACGGCTCGCCAGTCGCGTGCTCGGGTTTCGATTTAAGCTGCGGCCCCCCAAGGACGAACGAGGTGACACCAATGGAACAGGCCCAACACCTACTCGCAGCATTCTGGGAGCCCTTCAGTTTCCTCAGCCTGTTCGCCTGGATCAGCGGTGCGCTGTTGCTGGGCACGGTCGCCGGCCTGGTGCTGGCCATCCTGCTGCATCGCGGCGGTTGGCTGGCCCGCAGCAAGCGCTGGCACCACTGGACGCTCAAGCTGTACTTCCTGCTGCTGCCGCTGGTCGGAGGCGTGCTGGGGTTCCAGGGCGGGCTGCTGTACAGCGGGCAGCAGCAGATCAACCGGCACCTGGACAGCTATGCACCGGCGGTGCAGCGGCTGGCCGATGACACCTGGCAGGACTTCCAGGCCTACGTGGCAGCCCAGGACGAGCGCCAGTTGCAGGCCCTGCGCGGGTCCAGTGTGCAAGCCGCGCTCAATCAACTGGCGCTGGAGTACCTGCGCAGCGAGCAGCAGGAGGAAGCCGATGCCCGCGCCGAGGCGTCGCTGGCCGAGCGCCTGGCCCTGGACCTGCTCGACCGCCTGCGGGCGAGCCTGATCGGCAAGGCCGTGGGCCAGATGGCGGTGAGCGAGGCGGCGAGCTACAGCGGGCTCGACAAGCAGGTGCTGGCCGGGGTGCTCGATGCGCGTGTGGAGCAGCTGTTCCAGGCCGAGTTCCTGCTGGACCTGCTGAAGCGCCAGGTCGGCCATGTGTTCAAGCCGTTCTACATCGCGCTGCTGCTGCAGCTCGGCCTGCTCCTGGCCTTCATCGCGGGGGAGTGGGCGGTTTCACGCTGGCTCCGTCAGATTCCGTCCGCCGCCCGGGCGGAGCCGGCTGCCTTGGCCTGAGGCTGGGCGTGTCGCAAGCAAAAGGGCCGCATGATGCGGCCCTTTTTCATGGTGCAGGGGTGTGGCTCAGAGGCCGCTGGCCTGGACCAGGTCAGCCGCGCCGAGGCGGTCCAGGGTGGGCACCTGCCACTGGTAGCCGGGGCTGGGGACGCGGAAGCGATCCGGGTCCACCTGCCAGTAGTCGAGGGCCTTGGCCAGCTCGCGGGGCGGGTCGAACTGCCCTTCGTCGGTGAGCTGGAAGGTGCCGAAGTGGATGGCCAGGCTGTGCTGGGAATCCAGCTGCTTGTGGGCCTGCACGGCGTCGTCCGGGTTCATGTGGTTGTCGCGCATGAACCAGCGTGGGGCGTAGGCACCGATGGGCAGGGCGGCGAAGCGCAGCGGCCCGAAACGTTGGTGGATGAGGCGGAATTCCGGCCCCAGCCCGGTGTCGCCGGGGAACAGCAGCGGGCCGTCCGGGGACTCCAGCACGAAGCCGAGCCACAGGGTGCGGTTGGTGTCGCTGCGGGTGCGCGCCGACCAGTGCTGCACCGGCACGCCGTTGAGGGTCAGTCCGTCGCCCAGGGGCAGGGCCTGCCACCAGTCGATCTCGTCGACGCGGGCGAAGCCGGTCTCGCGGATCAGCGGGCCGTTGCCGAGGCCCGTGACCACGCGGGCCAGGGGGAAGCGCTCGGCGAGGCTGCGCAGGGTGTCCAGGTCGAGGTGGTCGTAGTGGTTGTGGCTGACCAGGATCAGGTCGATGGGCGGCAGCTGGTCCATGGACAGGCCGGGCGCCTGGTGCCGGCGCGGGCCGATGAAGCTGAGGGGGCTGACCCGCTCGGACCACACCGGGTCGGTGAGGATGTTCAACCCGCGGTGCTGGATCAGCAGCGTGGCGTGGTTGATGTAGGTGACGCGCAGTTCGTCGCCTTCGACGCGGGTGGGAACCTCGGGGGTGAAGGCCGCGGTGGGCTGCTCGACCCAGTCGGGGCTCTTCTCGCGGTTGAGCTGCCAGCGCATGAAGGACCAGAAGTCCTTGTGCGGCTTGGGCTCGATGTTCTGGAAACGCTGGCCGTCGAAATGATCGCTGACGGGGCCCTGGTAGGGCGTGCCGGCACAACCGGCGAGGGTCATGAGGCTGATCAGCCAGGTGGGGCGCAACGCGCGGGGCATGGTGTCCTTACTCTTGCGGCGGGGAGGGGCACAACCTAGCATGCGCCTCCGCTCCCCTGTCCATATCCGCTGGTAACCAGGCATGTCGCGCCCGCCCCGTCCTTCCCGCCCTGCTTCCCGTCGCCCCCAGGCCGCTCCGCGCCGGGTGGCCAAGGCGCCGCCGGTGGAGCCGCGCCTGGTGCTGCTGAACAAGCCGTTCGACGTGCTCACCCAGTTCAGCGACGACCAGGGCCGGGCGACCCTGAAGGACTTCATCGACCAGCCCGGCATCTACCCTGCCGGGCGCCTGGACCGTGACAGCGAGGGGCTGCTGTTGCTGACCAACAATGGCCGCCTGCAGGCGCGCATCGCCGACCCGAAGCACAAGCTGGCCAAGACCTATTGGGTGCAGGTGGAGGGCACGCCCGATGCGGCGCAGCTGGAGCGCCTGCGCAACGGGGTGGAACTGAACGATGGGCCGACGCTGCCGGCCGAGGCCCGGCTGATCGACGAGCCGGCGCTGTGGCCGCGCAACCCGCCGGTGCGCTTTCGCAAGAGCGTGCCGACGGCCTGGCTGGAGCTGGTGATCCGCGAGGGGCGCAACCGCCAGGTGCGGCGGATGACGGCGGCGGTGGGCCTGCCGACCCTGCGCCTGGTGCGCGTGCGCATCGGCCCCTTCGGCCTCGATGGCCTGGAGCCGGGGCAGTGGCGCGAGGTGCCGGCGCGGCTGGACTGACACCCGCCGCAGCGCGGCGGGCCGTCCGTGGATCAGTAGTGGGACTTGATGACGTTGATGCCCTTGGTGAGCACTTCGCGCCAGGCGGCGCGCACGCCGTCATCGGCCTGCTTGTCGTGCTCGCTGATGGTGCTCAGCAGGGCGTCGACCCAGAGGTCGTAGTACTCGGGGCGGATGTCGAAGCCTTCCCGGGAGTGGCTGGCGCCCAGGGCGCGCAGCTTGGTGTCCGGCATGCCGCGGGCATACATCACCAGGTTGAGGATGCCGTGGCGCAGCAGGTGCTTCTGCGCGGCCATGTCGGTGTTGGCGAACTTCGCGCGGATCATCGGCGAGCTGGCGAGGAACAGCTTGTAGAAGGTGTCGAAAAAACCGGAACTGGCACAGCAGCGTCCATAGCTCTGCATGACGCGATCGGTAGCGTTCATGTGTTCTCCTGGGCAACGGTGAACGAAACCGCCCGAGCCCCCGCCATCAGGCGGTCCGGACGGATCGGGTGAGGTTGGCTACATGCCTTCGAGGCCGCCGATCACCAGCGACTTGATCACGAAGCCGAGCACGCCGAGGCCGAGGGCGAGGAACAGGATGAAGGTGCCGAAGCGGCCGGCCTTGGACTTCTTGGCCAGGTCCCAGACGATGAACGCCATGAACAGCACCAGGCCGGCGATCATCGCCGTCATCATCCATTCTTCGAATTTTTCGGGGCTCATTGGTCAACCTCGTACAGCGAAACGATTCAGGCCCGGCCGCGAGCGACCAGGCTTGGATGCCGTGGAGGGCGAGGGATGCGGTTAGTAGTTATGCGAGCCGGCAGGCTCTTATGGGCGAAACCACGCGGGGCACAGCAAAGGCGGGGCGCATTATACGCGATGCCCGCCCCTGCGCGCTGCCACTCATTGGTTCAATTGCGCAGATGCCCCAGGGGCAGCTCGGTGCTGCTCAGCACCTGGTTGAGCACGAAGCTGGAGCGCACGCTGGTGACGCCCTCGATGCGGGTGAGCTGGCCCAGCAGGAACTGCTGGTAGTGGTCCATGTCCGGCACCACCACCTTGAGCTGGTAGTCCGCCTCCATGCCGGTCACCAGGCAGCACTCCAGCACCTCGGGGCACTGGCGGATCACCGACTGGAAGTGCTCGAAGCGCTCCGGGGTGTGGCGGTCCATGCCGATCAGCACGTAGGCGGTCAGGCTCAGGCCGAGCTTCTTGCGGTCCAGCAGGGCGACCTGGCGGATGATGTAGCCGTCGTCCTCCAGCTGCTTCACCCGGCGCGAGCAGGGCGAGGGTGACAGGCCGATGCGCTCGGCCAGCTCCTGGTTGGAGATGCGGGCGTCGCGCTGCAATTCGGCGAGGATCTTCAGGTCGTAGCGATCGAGTTTTTCCATTTCAGGCGCCTTTTTATTTTGAGTTGCTGATTTTCTGCTTATTTTGGTGAATCGTTGCGCAGATGATAGTTCAGTCAGCAATCTTCGCAATCCTCTGTCGCGCTGCCCGACGTAAGATTCTCTCCAGTTTCACGGCCCGGACACATGTCCAACCGACCCGCCCAATCAGGTGCGTCGGCGCCGCCGAACCCACCGGTTCGAGCAGGCCCCCGGGTCCGCACTGCCCAACCAGGCAGGCGACGAAAGCAGCGACACAATCGCCAGCACAGGACGAATTACCCCGAGAGGAGGCCCATGGAACGGGCCTCCTTTTTTTATGCCTGCAGTTCGGGGATGGAGATGGGCCGCTGGTGCAGCGAGGCCGTCTAGTGGCCCTGGACCACCTCGATGGGGTCGGCGTGGACCAGCACGTCGGCGCGCGGGTAGGCGTCGCGGATGGCGTCTTCCACCTGCACGCACAGCGCGTGGGCTTCGGACAGCGGCATCTCGCCGGGCAGCTCCAGGTGCAGCTGCACGTACCAGTGGTGGCCGGAGACGCGGGTGCGCAGGTCATGGGCGCCGAGCACGCCGGGCACGCCACAGGCCAGCTGGTGCATGTGCTCGCCCACGTCGGGGTCGATCTCCTGGTCCATCAGCACGCCGATGGATTCCCGGGCGATGCCGATGGCGCTCCACAGGATGTAGGCGGCGATGCCCAGGCCGAACAAGCCGTCCACCTGGTCCCAGCCCAGGCTGGTGAGCACCAGCGCCAGCAGGATGCTGCTGTTGAGCAGCAGGTCCGAGCGGTAGTGCAGGGAATCGGCGCGCACGGCGGTGGAGTGGGTGATGCGGATGACGTGCCGCTGGAAGGCCAGCAGCGCAATGGTCAGCACCAGCGACAGCAGCATCACCGCGATGCCCAGCGCCTGGGCGCCGAGGGGCTGCGGGTCGCGGATCTGCTCCACCGCCTGCAGGCCCACCAGCACGGCGCTGGCGGCGATGAACAGCGCCTGGGCCAGGCCCGCCAGGGATTCCGCCTTGCCGTGGCCGTAGTGGTGGTCGTCGTCCGCCGGCTTCAGGGCGAAACGCACCGCCAGCAGGTTGAGGAAGGAGGCGGCGCTGTCCAGCATCGAATCGGTCAGGCCGGCCAGCAGGCTGACCGAGCCGCTCAGCCACCAGGCCACGGCCTTGGCCAGCACCAGGGTGAGGGCGACCGAGAGGGAGGCGGCGGTGACCTGGCGCAGCAGGCGGGCGTGGTGTTCCGGTGTGGTCATGGCTGCTTCGGCGTGTAGTAGAGGAGGTCCAGGACCGGGGTTTCCAGGCCGAGGGCGCTCATGGCGGCGGTGACCTGGCCCCGGTGGTGGGTCCCGTGGTTGACCAGGTGGGCGAGGATCTCGGTGTGGCTGCGCTGGAAGCGCTCGCCGGCCTGGTTGCGGTACTCCAGGGGCGCCAGCAGGCCGGTGTCGTCCTGCCCCGCCAGCCAGGCCCGCCACAGGCCCACGCCTTCGGCCAGCACGGCGGCCAGCCCGGCGCGGTCCGGCGCGGCCTCGGCATCCAGGCGCTCGAAGGGGCGTGGCAGGTGCAGCACCCGGGCGAACCAGATGCGGTCGGCCACGGCGATGTGGTTCAGGGTGGTGTGGATGGAGCCGAAGAACAGCCCGCAATCCGCGCGGTAGCGGGCCTCGTCGAGGCCCTCAAGGCTCGCCAGCAGACGCCGGTTGGCCCACCCGTGGTAGGCCAGGAGCCGGTCGTGGTGGCTGGCGAGGGCGCGCATGTCAGGCCGCCGGGGCCAGGCCGTAGGCTGCCAGCTGTTCCAGGCTGCCGGCGTGGCGGATCAGGCGCGGGTCGTCCAGCGGCAGGTTGCGGCCGGTGTCCTGCTCGATGATCGCCTTCAGGCGGGCGTTGTCGACCTGGCCGTCGCTGCCGATGGCCTCGCGCAGGCGCTCGGGGGCGACGTGGGCGGTCTCGTTGCCCGGCAGGTAGATGGCGCCGGTGGCGAAGTCCACGCCGAAGGCGATCAGGCCGGGGATCACGTAGAACAGCACGCCGATGGCGTTCAGCGCGGCCACCACCGGGTCGATCTTGCCTTCGATCTGGCCACGGCGATCCGGGAAGAACAGCGTGCCGCAGGCGGTCAACTGGGTCAGCAGCGCGGCGGCGACGGCGCCGCCGATCAGGCGGGTTTTCAGGCGCATATACGGCTCCATGCAGAAAAATGGCGTCACTATACCAAGGCGTTCGGGGCAAAACCTGAAGCACACCTGAGACCACACGAAAGGGCTGGCGGTTCGCCGCTATAATCGCCGCCCTGCGTTGGAGCCCCCATGAATCCACTCCCCATCGATGCCGTACTGCCCGCCCTGCGCGAGGCACTGGCCGGTCGCCACGAGGCGGTGCTCGAAGCCCCGCCCGGCGCGGGCAAGACCACCCGCGTCCCCCTTGCCCTGCTGGACGAGCCCTGGCTCGCCGGGCAGACCATCCTCATGCTGGAGCCGCGCCGGCTGGCCGCCCGCGCCGCCGCCGAGCGCCTGGCCGCCGAGCTGGGCGAGGGCGTTGGCGAGCGGGTGGGCTACCGCATCCGCCTGGAGTCGAAGGTCGGCCCGCGCACCCGCATCGAGGTGGTGACCGAAGGCATCCTCGCCCGGCGCCTGCAGGACGACCCGGCGCTGGAGGGCGTCGGCCTGGTGATCTTCGACGAATTCCACGAGCGCAGCCTGGATGCCGACCTGGCCCTGGCGCTGACCCTCAACGGCCGCGCGCTGTTGCGTGACGAGCCGCTGAAGGTGCTGCTGATGTCCGCCACCCTGGAGGGCGAGCGCCTGTCGCGGCTGCTCGACGACGCCCCGGTGGTGCGCAGCGAAGGCCGCATGCACCCGGTGGAGGTGCGCTGGGGGCGCGCCAGCCAGCCGGGCGAGCACCTGGAGCCCCGGGTGGTGCAGACCGTGTTGCAGGCCCTGGCCGACGAGCCCGGCAGCCTGCTGGTGTTCCTCCCCGGGCAGGGCGAGATCCGCCGGGTGGCCGAGCAGCTCGGCGAGGCCCTGGCCGGGCGTGACGACATCCACCTCTGCCCGCTGCATGGCGAGCTGGACCTGGCCGCCCAGCGCGCCGCCATCGAGCCGGCGCCGGCCGGCACGCGCAAGGTGGTGCTGGCCACCAACATCGCCGAGACCAGCCTGACCATCGACGGCGTGCGCGTGGTGGTGGACGCCGGCCTGGAACGGGTGCCGCGTTTCGACCCGGCCAGCGGCATGACCCGCCTCGACACCCAGCGCATCCCCCGCGCCTCCGCCATTCAGCGCGCCGGACGTGCCGGCCGCCTGGAACCCGGCGTGTGCTACCGGCTGTGGTCGGAGACCCAGCACGACCAGCTGCCGGCCTACGGCACGGCGGAAATCCTCCAGGCCGACCTCACCGGCCTGGCCCTGCAACTGGCGCGCTGGGGCGTGGAGCCCGGCGAGCTGGCCTGGCTCGACCTGCCGCCGGCGGCGGCCTACGCCCAGGGCCGCGACCTGTTGCAGCGGCTGGGCGCGCTGGACGGGCAGGGCAGCCTGACCCGCCACGGCCAGGCCATGGCCGAGCTGCCGGCCCACCCGCGCATCGCCCATCTGCTGCTGCGCGGCCAGGCCCTCGGCCTGGGCGCGTTGGCGTGCGACGTGGCGGCGTTGCTGGGGGAGCGCGACATCCTCCGTGGCGGCGGCGCCGACCTGCACAGCCGCCTGGCCCTGCTGGCCGGCGAAAGCCCGGCCGCACGTGGCGCCCGGGGCGGCGTGCAACGTGCCCGGCAACTGGCCCGGCAGTTCCGCAGCTACCTGCGCGGGCAGCCCGGCGAGGCCGTGGCCGATCCCGATCATCCGCGCTGGCTGGGCTGCCTGCTGGCCTTCGCCTACCCCGACCGCGTGGCCCAGCAGCGGCGCGCGGGCGGGGGGGAATATCGCCTGGCCAATGGCCGCGCGGCGCTGTTCACCGAACCCGATGCGCTGATGAAGTGCCCCTGGCTGGTGATCGCCGACCTCGGCAGCCGCCAGGGTCAGCGGGAGGAACGCATCTACCTGGCCGCCGAACTGGACCCGGCGCTGTTCGAGGGGCCGCTGGCCGAACAGGTCGGCACCCTGGACGTGCTGGACTGGGACGAACGCGAGGGCGTAATGCGCGCCGAACGCCAACGCCGGGTCGGCGAACTGGTGCTGGCCCGCGAGCCCCTGGCCGGGCTGGACGAAGCCGCCCGCACCCGCGCCCTGGTGGCCCTGGTGCGGCGCAAGGGCCTGGAGCTGCTGCCCTGGACCCCGGAGCTGCGCCAATGGCAGGCGCGCATCGCCCTGTTGCGCCGGCTGGACCTGGCCGAGCGCGGTAGCAGCGACTGGCCGGATGTCAGCGATGCCGCCTTGCTGGCGAGCCTGGATGACTGGCTCGGCCCCTGGCTGGGCAAGGTCAACCGCCTGGCCCACTTCGCCAACCTGGACCTGGGCGGCATCCTCTCCGGCCTGCTGCCCTGGCCCTTGCCCCAGCGCCTGGACGAACTGGCCCCGCGCACCCTGGCGGTGCCCTCGGGCTCGTCGATCCGCCTGGACTACAACGAGGAGCCGCCGGTGCTCGCCGTGCGCCTGCAGGAGCTGTTCGGCCTGGCCGACACCCCGCGCATCGCCGGTGGCCGCCAGGTGGTGAAGCTGCACCTGCTGTCCCCGGCGCACCGCCCGGTGCAGGTCACCCAGGACCTGGCGAGCTTCTGGCGCACCACCTACGCGGATGTGAAGAAGGACCTCAAGGGGCGCTACCCCAAGCACTACTGGCCGGACGACCCGCTGGTGGCCGAGCCGACCGCCCGCGCCAAGCCCCGGCGCTGATCAGGGCGCGTCGGGTGGCAGCAGCACCCGCAGCACCAGCGGCAGGTGATCGGCGATGCGCCGGGTGTCCGCGTTGCGCACCCGCGCATCCAGCAATGCCAGGCGCGGGCTGTGCAGCAGGTAGTCGAGGGTTTCGCCGCTGCCGCCGTCCGGCTGCGGGAAGCGGGTGGACCACTGCCCGTCGCTGTTGGCCTGGCTGGCCTGGCGCGACGGCACCAGCGGGTAGCGGTTCCACAGCGGCTCCAGTGCATCGCGCTCGCCCTGTCGACGTACCGCCAGCGGTGGCGCCTGGTTGAGGTCGCCGCCCAGTACCCAGGGTTGCTGCCGGTTCTCCAGCTCATCCAGCACGCTGCGAACCATGGCCACCTGCCGCTCCGGCAGCGTGGCGTCGCCCTGGCCGTCGTCCAGGTGGGTGGTGAGCAACGCCAGGCGGCCGCCGCCCTGCACCGCCACATGGCCCAGCAGCAGCGCCGCCTTGGGCCCGAACAGGCCGCCGGCCTCGGGCAGTTGCAGCCGCTCGGCGGCGTCCAGGCGAACCCGGCTGAGCATGACCAGCTGGGTGCCGACGCTGCCCAGTACGGCGGGGTCGGGCACGAAGGCGGCCTTCCAGTAGAAGGTCCGTGTGCTGCAGGGGTAGAGGTCGGCGAGGCGCTCGGCGAGCAGGGCAGCCTGGTCCTGGTAGGCGCTGGCGCGGGCGCCGTCCTGCAGCTCCTGCAGCAGCACCACGTCGGCCTGCTCGTCGCGGATCACCCGTGCCGCCTCGTCCAGGCTGTAGGCCAGGTCGGCGGGGGTCAGGTGGTGGGTGGCGTCGTCGCGGTCGGTGAGGTCGTGGGCGAAGGTGAGGCGGGTGCCGGCCAGGGCCTGGAGGTTCCAGGTCATCACCTTCACGGCCTGGCCCTGTCGCAGCGGCGGGGTGTCGGCGCTGCAGGCCACCGGCAATGCCTCGCGCGGGGCGGGGTGCCAGGTCAGTACATAGGCCAGCGCCGCCAGGCCGACGCCGACGACCAGCAGGCAGAGCAGGAGACGGCGCAGGAAGGTGGGCATCGGTCCGGGCTGGCTGGGCATGAGCGGGGCAGCATACCCGAGGCCCATCCAGCGGCCCAGCGAAGCGAAGGCCAGCGGCTATGCTTCAGGGTGCCCAGGCCGCTGTGCAGCGGCCGATCGGGCCGGCCGGAGGTTATCCTCCAGCATTCGAGGCCGAGCCGAACGGCAAGGGAATTGCAGGCTTTGCCGCTGCGTTCGTTCCCGGGAGCCGGCATGCGCAAGTTCGTTTCACCCTTCCTCGCCATGAGCCTGGCCCTGTTGCTGGCCGGCCCGCTGCTGGCCGACGAGCCGCCGCCGTTGCGGGTGATGACCGATTACTGGCCGCCCTTTCGCATCGAGGGCGAGAACGGGCGCATCACCGGCCTGGACATGGACCTGCTGGCAGAGCTCGAGCGGCGCACCGGGCTGCGCTTCGAGGTGCAGCGCGCGCCCTGGGCCCGGGGCCTGGCGGCGCTGCAGGGCGGCACCGCCGACCTGATGACCGGGCTGGCGCGCACCCCGGAACGCGAGCGCTACATCGACTACCTGGCCCAGCCCTACTACGCCTGCGCGCCGCGCCTGTATGCCTCGCCGGAGGTGGCGCCGCGCATCCGCCACTACGCGGACCTCAAGGGCCCCACCATCGGTTTCGTGCTGGAGTCCGCCTACTTCGAGCCCTTCGACTCGGACCGGAACCTGGCCAAGTTCGGCGTGAACAACGAAGCGCAGCTGCTGCAGATGCTCGCCCTCGGGCGCTTGCAGGTGGTGATCGGCACCGATTGCCAGGTGGACTACGAACTGCGTGACCCGCACCTGGCCGGACGCATCCTGCGCACCGCCTACCAGCCCGAGGCACGCACCGACCTCTACATCGGCTTTTCCCGCCAGCGGCCATTGACGGCGGAGCGCCAGCGCATTGCCAAGGCACTGGAGCAGATGCAGGCGGAGGGCTGGATACAGCGGGCGGCGGCGCGTTACCAGCCGCCCCGGGAGTGAAGGGTCAGTCCACCACCAGTTCGAAGTCCTGGCTGAGGTCCCAGAACGTCGCTTCCACCTTGTGCCCGTCCAGATCGCGGACGAAGCAGCCGTAGTAGGGCGCGCCGTATTCCTCGCGCGGGCCCGGCGCGCCGTCGGGGCGGGCACCGGCAGCGACGGCGGCCTGGTAGAAGGCGTCCACCGACTCACGGTCCGGGGCGAAGAAGCCGATGTGGGTGCCGTTGCCGACGCTGGCCGGGGCGCCGTTGTAGGGGCGTTGTATCCAGAACTCCGGGTACTCGCGGCCGTAGGCCACCGCCCCGGGGTGCTCGACGACACGGCGGCAGCCGAGGGTGGCCAGCACCCGGTCGTAGAAGGCGACGGCACGGTCGAAATCGTTGCTGCCCAGGGATACGTGGGAAAGGATGCTCGGGTTGCTTTCCATGGCGGGTTCTCCTTCAGGGGGACCCACCGAGCCTAGCAGGCAGTTGAAGAACCAACGGCGTCGAAACGCTCTCTGCGGCCGTTCCCGCTTTGTACCGGCGCGCTTTTCAACAGCCTGCGAACGGGGTTCAGCGTTCCGCTGCCGGCTCTGCCAGGAGGCTGAACAGCCGGTACATCAGCACGCTGGCGAACAGCTGCAGGCCCGCGTCGAGGCAGTCGGCCAGCAGGCTGCCGAGGGGATCGGGGTGTTCGCCGAGCTGTGCGCCGATCCACCACTCGAAGCCCCACATCGGCCCCACTGCCAGCAGCAGGCAGCAGAAGACGGTGACGAAGTGGCCGCCGGTCATGCGGTAGCTCTCCTTCATGGCCTCCATGGGGGCGAGGCCGTTGATCACCAGCAGCAGTTCGGCAAAGGCCAGACGGCTCATGATCCACAGCCCCGGCAGGATCATCAGCGACAACCCGAGCATCACCAGCAACGTGGTGAAGGCCGCCAGCACCGCGTAGCCCGGCCAGCGCCACAGGGCCATGGCCCAGAGCTGCTGGCGGCGCAGGCGCAGGCCGCTGCTGCGGCTGTCGACGAAGAGGATCAGCGCACCGGTGTACATCGGGTAGAAGAACAGCCGGATCAGCAGCTGCGCCGCCGCCGGTGTCGGGCCTTCGAACCACAGCGCGGCCAGTTGCTGGACCAGCGCCTCAAGCAGGATGAACGGCAGGCAGAGCAAGGCGATCTGGCTGGCATGCCGGCTGAAGAAGTAGCAGGAGTCGCGCAGCAGGAGGAGGGGATTCATCGACGGGCGCCAAAATTCAGGGCTGTAAACGAACTCTAGACGATGCCCGGCAACGTCTCAAAAACGCGCTGGCACGCTGCTTTGGCGCGTTGGCCTCCGGCAACCGATGTCGGCAGGTGGGCGACGATCATGCGCCCAGCTCCGCCAGCAGGGTGGCGCAGTCCAGCACCCGGCCGTACTCCCCGGCGAGGTTGGCCATGGCCATGTCGTGCACCTCCTCGGCGGTGCGCGGCCGGCCGGACCAGTCGGGCTTGGCGAAGGTGTAGCAGGCATCGCTGACCACCGTGGTGGCGAAGCCCAGGCAACTGGCGCTGCGGGCCGTGGCTTCCACCGAGTTCTCGCTGGCGACGCCGACCACCACCACCGCGCGCAGCCCGCGCACGTGCAGCCAGCGTTCCAGCTGGCTGTGGGTAAACGCATCGGTGACGTTCTTTTCCAGCACGGCTTCGTCCGCGCGGGGCTCGAAGGCGTCCTGGAAGCGCGCGCCGTCCTGGCCGGGAGCGAACACCGAGGCCGGGGCGCGGGAGATGTGGCGGATGTGCACCAGCGGCCAGCCGCGTTCGCGCCACAGGGCCAGGAGTTCGGCCATGCGGGCTTCGGCTTCAGGGTGGTTGCGGGGCGTGGCGACCCGCCGGATACCGCGTTGCTGGTCGATGATGAGCAGGGCTGCCGGGGTGTGCATGGTTGTGCCGTCCATTGCGTGGCGAGAGGGGCGATTCTGCCCGCGCCTTTGGGCGCCGTCAGCCCCCGGTGCACAGGCTGGTGGCAACTCGGCAGGCGCGAGGGCGCCGGGGGCTGGCATACTGCCGCCCTTGCCGCTGTTCACCGAGGTTCCCCGTGAAGAAGATCGCCCTGTTTGCCGATGTGCAGAACCTCTACTACACGGTGCGCCACGTCTACGGCTGCCACTTCAACTACGGTGCCCTGTGGCGCAGTCTGTCGGAGCAGGGCTGTCTGGTGGAGGCTACCGCCTACGCCATCGACCGTGGCGACCCGCGCCAGCGGCAGTTCCAGCAGATCCTCCGCAACCTGGGCTTCCAGGTCCGCCTCAAACCCTTCATCCAGCGTGCCGACGGCTCGGCCAAGGGCGACTGGGACGTGGGCATCACCATCGACGTGCTGGACGCCTGCGACAGGGCGGACTGCATCGTGCTCGCCTCCGGCGATGGCGACTTCGACCTGTTGCTGGAGCGCGTCCGCAGCCGTGGCCTGGAGGCCGTCGCCTATGGCGTGCCCGGCCTCACCGCGCAGTCACTGGTGCGCGCCGCCAGCCACTACGTGCCGATCGACGGCGACTTGCTGCTGCGCTGAGCCTCCGCCGCCTTGCGCCGGGTCGGTTCGGCGCGGGGTGCCTGCACCTGCAGGGGCGCTGGGATGCGCTGCTCGAACGGGGTGGAGAGGATCAGCGAGGTCTTGCTGGCGCCGTACTGGCTGAGGTGGTCGAGCAGGTCCTGCAGCTCCGGCATCGAGGCCACGGCAGCCTTCATCAGCACGCAGGCATCCCCGGTGATGCGGTGGCACAGGGCGATCTGCGGGATGCGCGCCAGGGCTTCGAGGGTGCGCTTGGATTCGTGGTCGGTCAGGCGCAGTTCGATGACGCACTCGATGGGCAGGCCGACCTTCGCCAGGTCCACCGAGGCGTGGTAGCCGGTGATCACCCCGGCGCTTTCCAGCTTGGCCACCCGGTCCGCGACGGCGGGGGCGGAGAGGTTCACCCGCCGGCCCAGCTCGGCGAAGGTGGCGCGGCCGTTCTCCATCAGGGCGGCGAGCAGCAGGCGGTCGTACTTGTCCATGGGGGCTCCGGGTGCTTCTGTGGAAAACAAGGCTGATAGACGCAATTGCCTTTTTTTCAAAGGTTCATGCCCCATACAAGAAGGTTTGTCTTCTTATTGGGGCGCTAGAGCCTTGCATAGAATAGGTGACCCTGTCATCGGAACGACGAGTCCTGCCATGTCTTCGCGCGCATCGCCGCTGTTGCTGATCGCCTCCTTCTTCGCCCTCTACGTCATCTGGGGCTCCACCTATCTGGCCATCCGCATTGGCGTGGAATCCTGGCCGCCGCTGCTGATGGCCGGCGTACGCTTTGTCATTGCCGGCGGGCTGCTGTTCGCCTGGCTGCGCTGGCGCGGTGCGCCGATGCCGAGCCGGCGCGAGTGGAAGGCCGGCGCGGTGATCGGTGTGCTGCTGCTGAGCTGCGGCAACGGTGGCGTGACCCTGGCCGAGCACCTGGGCGTGGCCTCCGGCGTGGCGGCGTTGGCAGTGGCGACGGTGCCGCTGTTCGCCCTGGTGTTCGGGCTGATCTGGGGCCAGCGCACCAGCGGCCTGGAATGGGCCGGCATCGCCCTGGGCCTGGCGGGCATTGCCCTGCTCAACCTGGGCTCCAACCTGCAGGCGAGCCCCCTGGGGGCGGCGCTGATCCTCTTTGCGGCGGCCAGCTGGTCTTTCGGCTCGATGTGGAGTAAGCAACTGCCGCTGCCCGCCGGCCCCATGGCCAGCGCGGTGGAGATGCTCGCCGGTGGCGTCGCCCTGTTGCTGGGCAGCGCGCTGAGCGGCGAGCGCATGACCAGCCTGCCCACGCCGGCCGGCTGGGGAGCACTGGCCTACCTGGTGGTGTTCGGCTCGATCATCGCCTTCAGCGCCTACCTCTACCTGCTCAAGCACGTGCGCCCGGCAGCGGCCACCAGCTACGCCTACGTCAACCCGGTGGTGGCGGTGCTGCTGGGGGTGAGCTTCGCCGGCGAGCACATCGGCGCCGAGGAGGGGCTGGCGATGCTGGTGATCATCAGCGCGGTGGTGCTCATCGGCCTGCCCCAGTGGCGTCCATCCCGCGCCAGCGCCCGGGCCTGAGTGCTGTGGCACGCCGGGCGCCAGCCCAGCGTGCCGGCGAGGCCGCAAGGCCCTAGAATGTCGGCTTTCCATCCTGCCGGCTGTTTTCCATGACCTTTGCATCCCTTGGCCTGATCGAACCCCTGCTGCGCGCCCTCGACGGGCTCGGCTACCAGACCCCTTCACCGGTCCAGGCCGAGGCGATACCCGCCGTGCTCAAGGGGCGCGACCTGATGGCCGCGGCCCAGACCGGCACCGGCAAGACCGCCGGCTTCGCCCTGCCGCTGCTGCAGAAGCTCACCCAGGAAGGCCCCCAGGTGGCGGCCAACTCGGTGCGCGCCCTGGTGCTGGTGCCCACCCGCGAGCTGGCCGAGCAGGTCCACCAGAGCCTCCAGGCCTACGGCCAGCACCTGCCCCTGCGCACCTACGCGGTGTACGGCGGGGTCAGCATCAACCCGCAGATGATGAAGCTGCGCAAGGGCATCGACCTGCTGGTGGCCACCCCGGGCCGCCTGCTCGACCTGTACCGGCAGAACGCGGTGAAGTTCAGCCAGCTGCAGGCGCTGGTGCTGGACGAGGCCGACCGCATGCTCGACCTGGGCTTCGCCCGTGAGCTGGACGAACTCTTCGTCGCCCTGCCGCGCCGCCGGCAGACCCTGCTGTTCTCCGCCACCTTCTCCGACGCCATCCGCCAGATGGCCCGCCACCTGCTGCGCGACCCGCTGAGCATCGAGGTCAGCCCGCGCAACGCGGCGGCCCGCAGTGTGCGCCAGTGGCTGGTGCCGGTGGACAAGAAGCGCAAGACCGAACTCTTCCTGCACTTGCTGGAGCAGCACCGCTGGCGCCAGGTGCTGGTGTTCGCCAAGACCCGCAAGGGCGTCGACCAACTGGTGGAGGTGCTGCACGCGCGCGGCATCGCCGCCGATTCGATCCACGGCGACAAGCCCCAGCCCTCGCGCCTGCGGGCCCTGGAGCGGTTCAAGGCCGGGGAGGTGGACGTGCTGGTGGCCACCGACGTGGCGGCCCGTGGCCTGGATATCCACGACCTGCCCCAGGTGGTGAACCTGGACCTGCCCATCGTCGCCGAGGACTACGTCCACCGCATCGGCCGTACCGGGCGTGCCGGGGCCACCGGTGAGGCGGTGTCGCTGGTGTGCGCCGACGAGGTGGAGCTGCTCTCGGCCATCGAGGTGCTGATCCGCCAGACCCTGGAGCGCCGCGAGGAGCCAGGGTTCGAGCCGGACCACCGGGTGCCGGTCACCGACGCCAGCGGCGCCATCCTGAAGAAGCCGAAGAAACCCAAGAAGCCCAAGGAGCCGGCGGCCGGTGGCAAGCCCGCGCGCCTGGGCAACTGGATCGACAGCGAGAAGCCCAAGGTCAAGGCGGTGCGCAAGAGCCCCGGCTTCTCCCGTGGCAAGAAGGGCTGACTCGCTTCGGCGTAGTACCCCGGTTCGCCGGGGTATTGCGTTATCGCCAATTGGAATTTGAGCGCGCTGCTCAATAACCGATCAACCCGCTCCAGCCCCCGCCGTGCCTGGCTCCGCCTGGCCTTTCCACGAGTTATCCACAATCCGTTCCACAGGAAATGGGGGCAGAAAATACCCCCTGCGGCATCCCGCCGCTCTAGTTCGCGGCCTTGAAACGCGACGGCGGGTATTGCCTTTTCCCGCGTCTGATGGCAGGCGCCGGTTCGTCGACAATCCCCAGGGAAATTTCCCTTTTCCGTATGCTGTACGAATTCTGCTCGCTGGCTGGAACGCCAGTATTCATGGGGCTTTCAGGCAGTTCTCTACGAGTTGTCCACAGGCTCCTCCACAGTTTTTGTGGGCAGCTGCAGGCTTGCCTGGAGCCGGTTGATCTGTTAGCCGGCAGGCGATTCCGCGGTTTCGGATTTGTACGAAAAATGATCAGTTCGGGCAGGGGCCGGCCCCTGCTGGGGCCGGGCTCGGCATCCACCCGCTGTCCACAAGGTTATCCACAGGTTCTGTGAATAGTCGGGCTCAGGCCTCGCCGCCTTTGCCGGCACGCAGGGCAGCCGCCTGCAGCTTGTAGCGGGCCACTTCGGTGACGTCGTAGATGACGATGCACAGGTGGTCTACCTGGCCGTTGGCGCCCCCCAGGGGGAGCAGGGTGACGTTCTGGTACATGAAGGCTTCCTCGCCGGTGATCGGCTGGTAGTTGTCGAAGCGCATCAGGTACGGGCGCTGTTCCCAAAGGCTGAAGGCCCGGGTGCCCAGTTGCACCACGCTGTCCACCTTGCGCCGCAGCCAGGTCTCGTCGATCTCGGCGAACAGCTCGAACAGCGGCTTGCCGT
Source organism: Metapseudomonas otitidis (assembly GCF_011397855.1). NCBI lineage: Bacteria > Pseudomonadati > Pseudomonadota > Gammaproteobacteria > Pseudomonadales > Pseudomonadaceae > Metapseudomonas > Metapseudomonas otitidis. The sequence goes on from NZ_AP022642.1 coordinate 1,042,936, forward strand.
GGACCTCGTCGGGGCCGAGGCCGGAGTGGTTCTCCATGAAGCTGTTCCACACCTCGACGCGGTACTGGCGGTCCACCACCACCACGCCGACGTCGATGCATTGGACGATGTCCAGCAGCCAGTGGATTTCCTTGATATCGATCTGTGCCGGCATGGGTCAGTCCATCAGGTAGCGGATCTTGTGGGTGAGGCGCGGGATGGCCTCTTCGGTGAACAGCACCAGCAGGTCGAAGTGGATGTCGTGGCCCTCCAGGCTGTAGCTGATCTCCACCGCCAGGGTCTTCTTCCAGCGGCTGCGGTTGAGCTGGATCAGCCGCTCGATGGAGGCGTGCTGGCCCAGCAGCTGCGGGTGGCCCTGGGAGAAGCGCACGTCGATCTGCTCGGCGATGCCCGCCAGGCAGGCGCCGATGAGGATGCTGGCGAGGTCCAGCAGCATCTCCGAGGTCTCGTTGTCGTCGGCCGGCTGCCAGCGCAGCAGGCGCGCCATGTCGGCGATCTCCGAGTCGTGGAACAGCAGTAGCGCCTCGCCGGCGATGGCGTCGCCGATGAAGCCCTGGCACACCGCGCTCAGCCGCTCGCCGCGCTGGGCGTCGGCCAGGGTCATGTGCAGTTCGCTGACCTCGAAGATGTTCACGTTGGGCACCGGCAACTGCACGAACACCCCGAGCACCTTGGCCAGCAGCGCGGCGGCGCGACCCATGGCGACGTTGGTCACCTCGCGCAGGGCGTCGCGGAAGTTGACCTTCAGCGACAGTTCCTCGCGGGGCGGCAGGTCCACCGGCGGGGCGTCGTCGGCCGGGGGGCGCATCAGCCCCAGGCGCAACAGGGTGGCGCGCAGTTCGTCGGGGTCGGCGGGCTTCTTGATGAAGGCCAGCGCGCCGAGTTCCATCACCCGCCGCTGGGCTTCGTCCTGGATGTCGCCGGACACCACCACCACGCGGGCCTTGAGGCCCTCGGCGCGGAGCTGGGCGAGTACCTGGTAGCCGTCCATCACCGGCATCGTCAGGTCGAGCAGCACCACCAGGCCGAGGCCCTGGCGGATCGCGGCCATGGCTTCTTCCCCGTGGTTGGCCTGGGTGATGGACACCGGCCATTCCGGGGGCAGCGCGCGGATCAATTGCTTGCGCGCCATCATCGAGTCGTCGCAGACGAGAAGGGGGATCACTGAGCGGTTCCGCCGTGGACTGCTGGGAGGTGAAAGCAAGCATAGACGCTGTGAGGAGCGCCCCGGAAGCCGTCTTGCACCTTCTCTGTGGGGTGTTCTTCAGCGCGCGTCGAGGGGGCGCACCATGAAGCGGTGGGCAGCGATGCCGGGCACGCCGGACGGGCGCTCCAGCATCACCCGAAAGCCCAGGCGTTCGTACAGCGCCTGAGCGCGGGGATTGGCGGCGGAAACATCCAGCGCCGCGCGGTGGTAGCCCTCCAGGCGGCCCAGGTGCAGCAGGTGGTCGATCAGCTGGCGGCCGATGCCCTGGCCGGTGAGGTCGTCGGCCACGCCCAGGTGGGCGAGGTAGCAGGCGTCGCGCGGTGGCGGCTGGATCACCTGCTCCAGCTGCAGGCCCCGGCGGATCACCGCCGGGGCGCCGAGGTGGTAGAAGCCGAGGATCTGGCCCAGCGCCGCCAGGCTGTTTGCGAGGTTGCGGGCGCCGCTGAAGGCCGCGCCGGTGGCGACGATGCGCCCGTCCAGCTCGCCGACCCAGTGCAGGTCATGGCCGAACTCGCCGGCCGGGCGGGCCAGCGTCCAGCGCAGGAAGTCGAGCGCGTGGCGCTTGCCGTGGCTGAAGGCGTAGTCGAAGGCGGCCGGGCCCGAGCGGTAGACCAGCGGGGCGATGGCGGGGGCATCAGCGGCGACGGCGGGGCGGAAGGTCAACGGCATGGTGACTTCGACTGCGCGGGGGAGAGGCGAAATCTAGCACGATGGTTCCGTTTTCCAAGTGGCCGTCACGCCGGTGCGTCGATTCCCAGCCAGTCCAGCATGCCGAGGCCGGCACGCCGGCCGCTGGCGAAGCAGGCGGTGAGCAGGTAGCCGCCGGTGGGGGCCTCCCAGTCGAGCATCTCCCCGGCGCAGAAGACCCCGGGCAGGTCCTTCAGCATCAGGCCCTCGGTCAGCGCCTCGAACGGCACGCCGCCGGCGGAGCTGATGGCTTCGTCCAGCGGGCGCGGGCGCACCAGGGTGAGGGGCAGGCGCTTGATCACGGCGGCCAGGTGCGCCGGGTCCTCGAAATCCGCCTGGCTGGACAGTTCCCGCAGCAGGCCGGCACGGGCGCCGTCCAGGCCCAGTTGGCTGTGCAGGTGCTTGGCCATGGAGCGTGAACCCCGGGGGCGAGCGAGGGCGGCGCGGACTTTTTCCACAGGCTGGTTGGGCAGCAGGTCGAGGTACACCGTGGCCTGGCCATCCCGGTTGATACGCTCGCGGATCGCGGCAGACAGGGCATAGACCAGGCTGCCCTCGACGCCCTGCTCGGTGAGCACGAATTCGCCCTGGCGCGGCGGCGTGTCGTCCAGGGCCATGGCCACCGGCTTGATCGGCGCGCCGGCGAACTTCTCCTTCAGCAGCGCGCTCCAGCCCGCCACCTCGAAACCACAATTGCTCGGCTGTAGGCGCTGCACCGGCACGCCACGGGCTTCCAGCAGCGGCACCCAGGCCCCGTCCGAACCCAGCCGTGCCCAGCTGCCGCCGCCCAGGGCCAGCAGGCAGGCGCTGGCCTCGACGTGGACTTCCCCGTCCGGCGTGGCCAGGCGCAGCGCACCGCCCTCGGCCCAGCCGAGCCAGCGGTGCCGCGTGTGGACCTGCACCCCCAGCTCGCGCAGGCGCTTGAGCCAGGCCCGCAGCAGTGGCGCGGCCTTCATGTCCGTGGGAAACACCCGCCCGGACGTCCCGACGAAAGTGTCGATCCCCAGGCTATGGATCCACCCCCGCAACGCCTCGGCATCGAACCCCTCCAGCAGGGCGGCCACTTCGTCCCGCCGCTCGCGATAACGCCCCAGGAAGGGGGCCAGCGGCTCGGAGTGGGTGATGTTCATACCGCCAACACCGGCCAACAGGAACTTGCGCCCCACCGACGGCATGGCGTCGTAGAGATCGACACGTACACCGGCACGGGCCAGGACTTCAGCGGCCATCAGGCCGGCAGGGCCGCCGCCGACAACGGCGACGCAGGGGAGGGGCTGGGTCATGAAAGGCAGGGGCTGATTGGAGTGGCGCGCATTCTAGCAGGGTGATGGTTGGGGCGGTGGTGAGGGATGTCAGAGGCTATTTAATAGCTTGTGAAAACTCTGGTTGTAGGCAGTAGAGTGTCATCTTTTGTGCTTGGAGTAGCGTGTTTCTATGGATGGTTCAGATGGCGATCTATATAAGTTTTGACGTCCTCTGCTGTTTTTAATTTGAAGTGTACTGGTTTTCCCTCCTGATATCCTTCCATTCCACTTGTGTCGGGATTTCGATTTATTAAGTAATTGCCTATGAGGCCATGTTTTCCATTTTCATAAGCGTAGACTTGATAGCCTTTGCCATAGGTTCCGAGTCCGCGACTGTTTATGTTCCAAGAAATAATAGCTATAACGTTGATTTTGTGGCCTATTTTATAAAAGAATAGTGATTCAATGATCGGCGGGCCTCCTGCATAATCATATTTGTCGATAACTATTTCTTTTTCACACTGTCCATTGTTTTTTATCGAGGCGATCATGTAAATGGGGTAGTGTTTTTCTTGTGATTCGGAGAAATAAATTTCAGAATTTCTAATTAATTGATTCTTGAAAGGGCCATGCACAATGCTATCGCTGTAATGGCATGGAGTTGTTTCCGATAAAGCGCTCGATGAAAAAATGAACGGAATTGTTGCTATAAAAATCCGGCGCATCTATTTCTCCTTGCTAAAATAAAGAAAGATTATCTTGATAAGAAATTCAGAGTGCCTCAGTTCTCTATGAGGTGTTCTTTTTTGCATGTTTTTTACTGGTTTTACTATGGTTTCGTAAAAGCCTCTAATTATTGAAAAGATTCTTTATGTCTTGACAGTTGATCCATCCCTGAATAAGTCCGTGTCTTGGGTTTTTGTACCCAGCTAAGCACCATCCGGATGTTTGATCACTTAATTCAATTAGGTCGCCTTCGACTAAGTATTTGTTTGTGCTTTTGCTCTCTAGGGGTTCTGCGTGTAAGTGGGTTTTTTGAAGTATTTCTTTTTTGATGGTTTTTCCAGAAACTAAATCGAAATAATCTCTGGTGGTGATTATTTTTTTTATTGTCGCGATGTCTTTATAGGGGAAGTGGTAGGTTGTTGTGTTTTCTTTTTCGTCATATATATCCCCGCCTGCACCGAAAAAATTTGTTTGAGCATTTTCCAGGTTAAATTCTAGGTTGTGTTTTCTGTATGCGCGAACGTTATAGTAGTCACTTGAATAGTTCACTCCTGTCGCTGTGTTGCTTATTTCTGTGGCTTGAATGATAAATAAAAGTTCCCCGTTCTTGCTGGGGTTGTTTATAAAAGTAGCCCCGGCGATTCGTCCAGGGTTTGCTAGATAGTGCAGTCGGTCGAACTCTATAAGTTTTTTTGTGATGCAGTTATAAGTGGATAGGGTGATTTGATAGTTTTCTTCAGAAGGTCCTTCTTCTGGTAGCTGCGCTTTGCCAAAGACAACATATAAGGACTCGGATATTTTTATGGGATTGCTTATTTTTTCATCGTTTACTAGGTTGCACTGTGCTTTACATGTGGTAGAGAAAAATAGCACTGCTATTAAAAGTGATTTGGAAATGCTCATTCGCAGGTGGCTCCAAATAGCTCTGAAAATGTAATCGAGATTTCATTCATGAATTGTCTCAATCCGCGAAGTAGGGCTTTAGTGCTGGTTCACTGGAGTGCCGTTGATTGAGATATAACACGATACACATAGATCACTCAGAAAGCCGGCGTAGAGATTACTCATTCGATCCGGGAGTCCTTGGCAGCGCGCCGGATGAACGCACCTGAAAAATACCCGCGTCCTGCAAATACTTATAACCACTATCTAATATGACTAAAGGTCACTTGGCTATTTATCTTGGTCCGCAAGATATTTTTTGATGGCACCTGCGTTCTTATAAGTGCAGTGGGTTGCTTTTTTTGTCTCTAGATAGATGCCCTCATAGCAGCTTTGGAGTTTTGGGTCCTGAGGGTCGCCAGGAAAGAAAATGAGTGACAATGTGTCTCCCTCCGAAATGATAGGTATCGCTAATGTTGAATATAAAACGCCATTAAAATGATTGCTTGAAATGGGGCTTCTAGTTAGAACGTACATTGTTTTCCCAACTCTGCTGGGTGTCTTCCAATCGTAAAAGAATACTGAGGTAACTTCTTCGCCCTCAATCTTCCAAATGTATTTAAGGTCGGCCTTTAGGGGGTGGACTTGGACGTAAAAAATTTCGCCTGCTGCTATGTGTGCTTCTGAAATGCTGTTTTTGAAATTGCTCTTCAAAAAATATACGACCAGTTTTTTGTTGTCTTCAGATACCATTACCGGAGGGTGAAGTTCTCCTATGTAGCGTGGGTCGGATGTTTCTGCAGTTAGTGCACTTTGGGTAATGGTTAAGACGAAGCATGTAATGAGGGTTTTGCTAAATATCTTTGAATATATTTTCAATTGAAAATATCCTTTTAAAATTTTCTCTACGTTGTGTGTAGCTGTCTGTATCTCTGTTGATTATCGCGGTTATTGAGTCTACTACTGCATCAGTAGAGCCTTTGTCTGCCTCAATGAATAGGTTCTTAGAGATCCAAAAATATATACCTGATCGTACTGCGTATTTATAGTTCTCATGCAGCATGTCAGGCCTCTCCGTAAAATCTATATTTTCTCCCCAAAAAGTAGAGTGGTATCTTGTGAAGTCGGAGTAATTACTTTTGAAGGTGAGGTGCTTTAGACCTCGCCCTCGATAACGCCAGCCGTCACCAGATTCAATGTCGCCGTTACTGTATTTGTTGGCGTATGCTCTATTTGCAATTGCTATTTGATTTTGTGTGGAGACAAATTTTGTATTTCCTTCGTATCCATATGTTGTCGCTTCTGAAGGGTGGTTTCTGAAGTATCTGAATGTTTCTTTAAGGGCATTTTGAGAGTAAGTGAAGTCTTCAACTATTTTGCATTTTGCACCAATTTCTTGGCGCACTTGTGCGAAAAAATGGCTTAGCCTTAGAGTGGAGTCAAGTTTGTATTTTTCGCAATTTTCGCTTATCTGGTTTGCTATTTCATATAAAAGTTCATCTTGGTCATTGGTGTCTTTTAGTTTTTCGAAAACCATTTTTAGCATATCGATAGTTATGTTTATCTTTCTGCCTCTAATGAAGTTGCATGCCAGCGTACACGTCTGAAAATGCCAAGCCTTCCCATCGTCACTAATCCCATGCTTACCCGCCATTTCCGCCCACCAACAAAGTTCCTTGATGCGCTCCTTCTCACTTGCCCAATTGAGATTCGGATCAATACCCGGGAGATGCCCCATCAGGGGATCCAGTTCGTCCCATTTATCGGGTTTCCAGTACCACTCGCTTTCATAGTGAGTCACCAGTTGTGCGATGGATTGGGCGTGCCAGGGTTTTGCCAGGGCGGGGCTTATTTCCTGTGCGGTCAGCAGGCCCTTGGCACCGCCGGGGCGAATGATGTCGTACAGGCGCGCCTTGATCGGGCCCTGGTCTTCCTGGCTGACCAGGGCGCGGTAGTTGGCGCTTTCTTCGTTGGTCAGCCGGCGCCAGGCTTCGTAGAAGTAGGTGGCTTTGCCAACGGGACTGCCGGTTTCCCGGATGAAGTCGTAGCCCTCCCACTCCCAGGGGCTGTGGCGGGTGGTGATGAGGTCCTGCTCGGCCAGCCAGCCGCTGATGGGGTTGCCGTTGCTGTCGGCGAGCAGGTTGTCCAGCCGCCACCAACGGGTCGTTGTGGGCGTGGCACTGCCCGGTAAGGTGGTGTTCTCTTGCAGCTTGCTGTCGGCTGGGAGTCCGTCCAGCAGGCTTTGCGGGATGATCAGGTCGACGCCCACGGTCGTTCCTGCGTCGCTGATCTTCGGGGGATTGCTGGCGTTGATGTCGTCGCGGTTGGGGATGAGTTTGCTCGCGTTCTTGTGGACCTTGAGCAAGGTCTTCTGCTCATCGGGAAGGCCGGCAGCCCAGGCTTGGCTTTTGGCGATGAAGGCGGGGACCTCTTCGCAGCTGAACACTTCCAGGTGCAGCAGCCGTTGTGGACTGCGGTCGTTTTCGTTCTGGTAGTGGCCCAGGTGCCCAATCAGTTCGCCAGCCTTGATCGGGTGGGGCGTCGGCAGGACGTACACCTTGTCCAGCTTGGGCGCCGAGCGCGTGCTTTCAAGCGAGCCGAGATGCACGAAGCCCTGGATGTTCCCTGCGCTGTCGGGCGAGAGGGGGGCTATGTCCTTGCCATCCACGATCTCTTTCAGCTTGCAGTAGGTTCCCGTGGAGGACTCCAGGCGGAATGTCGCACCCAGGGGCAGTACGCCGACGATGGGGTTATCGCGGCGACCGTTGCCGTTCTTGCGTACGTTGAGCCCTTTTTCCGGCGCCAAGGTGGGCTCCTGGTCGTTGGCCCGCTCGCCGACCAGGAAGATGCCGGCCTCGGCTGTCTGCTCCATCTCCCCGGGGAAGACCCACATGTTCTCCGTGATCGCCACGGCAGGCAGGGTGCGGCCCTCCACGACCGCCAGGAGCCTGTACCACCCACTGTGGATGGGGTGGGCGTCGCCGACCCTGACCTTGCTGCCTTTGGGGATCAGCGCGACGACCCGGCCGGTGCGTGGCTCGGCCCTGATGCGCAGCCCCTTTACAGGGTCCGTGGCCTTGTCCGCCTTCACCTTGTAGAGGGTTTCCCCCATGAAGGCTGGAGGGTTTGGGGCGTTTGTGCCGGTGTAGCCCTCCCAGTTCAGCAGGTGCATGTAGAGGCTGAAGAAGGTCAGGGACGGCGGCGGTTCGGGGGCTGTGCCGGCTGCTGTCGGTTTTGCCGGTGCTTCCAGGTGATGCTTGACCAGCACGAAGCTTCGGGAAAAGACCGCATTGAAGGATGCGCCAGTGGAGGTGAAGTACTGGCTTTCGGGGTGGCGCGTGTCGATCCGGTAGGCGATCACTTCGCCGTCGGCGATGCAGCACACCTGGGATTGATCGAATACCGCTTCGGTCTCGCCATCGAAGTGAACCCCACCGTGCCATTGGCCGTTCGCGCCGACCGGGTAGTAGCCGCCACTTGCCTGGGCCATTGCCGTCAGGTGCTGGATGGGATCGAGTTTCCCTGCCTTGGGCTTGAAGGGAAAACTCCAGTTCTTGACCTTCGTTGTGTCGCTCATGTCTACCAGTCCTTGAGTCATTGCGTCCTGAGCGCTCAGCTCGAGAAGTTGAACATCCGTTTTGGCTGCTGGGGCTCTGTGGGTGTGTTCTGCAGGGCTTTCTCCAGTTCATCGCCTGCCTTGGCTCGATCCGCCTTGCCCGGCAGCACCGGCGGCTTGATGCCGATACCCGAGCCCTTGCCCGGCGCCCCGCCGGCGTTGAGCTTGGCCAGCGGGCCGCTGACGGTGATGCCACCGGGGTCGAGCTTGATGAAGCTGCCGCCGGCCTGGAGGGTCAGTTCCATGCCGGCTTCGATCACCAGCTTCTGCCCGGCCTTGAGGTGGATTTCCTGCCCGGCTTCCACGAGCCGGTTGCTGCCGATGCGGATGTGCTGCTCGTTGCCCACGGTGAGGTGGTCATCCAGCTTCAGTTCCGTCTTGCGGTCCTTGTGCAGGGTGTGGTGCTGCTCGCCGAGGAATTCGCTGTAGACGCTGCCTTCCACCCGGTCGTGGCGTTGGTTCCCGACGCGGATCTTCTGGTCGTGTTCGATGTTTTCGTCCCAGTCGCGCTGGGCGTGGACGTAGATCTGTTCCTGGCCCTTGCGGTCTTCGATGCGCAGTTCGTTGTAGCCCCCGCCGCCGGGGCTGCTGTCGGTCTTGAGCAGGGTGCGGGTCTTGTTCGCGGGCAGTTCGTAGGGCGGTTGGTGGACGCCGTGGTAGAGGCAGCCGGTGACCAAAGGTTGGTCGGGGTCGCCTTCAAGGAAGGTGACGAGGACTTCCATGCCGATGCGGGGGATGGCGATGGCGCCGTAGGCGTTGCCGGCCCAGCTGCTGGCAACCCGCAGCCAGCAGCTGGTGTGTTCGTCGGCTTGGCCTTCACGGTCCCAGTGGAACTGGACCTTGATGCGGCCGTGGCGGTCGCAGTGGATTTCTTCGCCTTTTGGGCCGGTGACGACGGCGGTCTGGCTGCCGAGGATGCGCGGTTTGGGGTGGTTGAGGTCGGGCCGGGCGGGAACGTCCCAGGGGATGGCCTGGAAGCGGTTGCGGTAGCCCTGTTTGAAGTCGCTGTCTGGCGAGGCGGGTTCGCTGGCGGTGGGCAGTGGGACGCCGAGGGCTTTTTGTGCGGCGCCGAGCAGGGCTCCCTTGGCGTTTTTAACAACGCCGTCGATGGAGGCGAATTCTTCCAGCACCTGGGGTTGCTTGCCTTCGTGATGGAGGGCGGTGATCAGCCAGAGGTCGTTCCACTCGGGCTTGGGGTAGTCGGAGAGGCTGAGCAGGTGGCCGCTGACCAGGCGCGGTTCGTCGCTGTCGCCGTCGGCGAGGCGGTAGTCGCGGCGGTGGCGTTCCTGGGCCTGGCGGGCGAGGCGGCGGCCTCGGTCGCGGTCGGTGAAGCGGCCGGGGTAGTCGTAATCCTCCAAGTCGGGCTGGGGCGTGTCGTCCTGGGGCGTGTGGGCGGCTTCCATCAGCAGCCTGGGCTTCTCGAAGAAGTAGTCGCGGCGGGTGACCCGCAGGGTGCGGGCTTCCATCCGCAGGCCGAAGCGTTTGATGACGGGTTCGTCGGCGACCTGGCCGGTGTTGGCGACGTAGGCGACGGGGCGGCCGAGTTTGGGGAAGGCGCTGGCGTCTTCGCCGAAGACCAGCAGGTGGCTGTCGCTCTGGTGCTCGAAGTGGAAGTGCAGGCCCTCTTCTTCGCAGAGGCGGCTGATGAAGTGCAGGTCGCTTTCGTCGTACTGGGTGCAGTAGTCCCGGGGCGGCGGGGCCTTGGGGCCGAGGCGGAAGCGGTAGGCGTCGGCGAGGATGCCGTGGTCTTCGAGGACCTGGCCAATGATCTGCGGGACGCTCAGGTGCTGGAAGATGCGCTGGTTGTGGCGCAGGGCGAGGTAGGCCAGGCGCGGGACGAGGGTCAGGTGGTAGTGGGTGAGGCGGTTGCCGATCTCGCCGACGGCGATGCCGAAGACCTGCCCATGCACGCCGCGCCCGTCGGGGGTGAAGGCGAGGAAGGCGGGTTTGTGCAGAAGGCTTTCGAGGTCGAGGCGGCTGCGCTCGCTGACCAGTTCGATGTCGAAACGGAAGGGCTGGTTGAGGGCTTCGTGCCCGGTGAAGGCAAGGACCTTGAAGTCAGGGTTGGCGCCTTCGATGTCGAGGCTGAAGTGCGCCTGGTTGGCGGGGTTGAACATGCGGGGCTCCGTCCATTGGAACTGGGAGGACGGAGCCTGCCGGGTTGGGCAAGGGCGATTCCATCAGGCGCTTCCGATAGTCACGCGGGAAAACGAGCCAACGCGTTGTTGGCGCTCACACAGGCGCCGATCCCCACGCTGTGGGTGGCGCCTGGTGGCTTAGCGCTGTTGCAACTGAGGTTCGGCCTGGGGTTGGGCGTGTTGCTGTTCGAGGCGTGCGGCCTTGGCCCGCTGGACGTACTGCTGGTAGGCCGGGATGGCGATGGCGGCGAGGATGCCGACCAGGAAGATCATCACGAAGCCGCCGGCCAGGCCGACCAGCCAGGCACTGCCTTTGGTGTGCCCGTATTTGGCGTTCCAGGTCCGGTCACTGGTGCAGAAGAACACGAAGGCTTCGATCAACGAGATCAGGCTCGGGATGCCGGTGCCCCAGAACAGCATGTAGAACAGGCCCCACCACTGGCCGAGGTAGAAGCGATGGAAGCCCAGGCCGCCGAGGAGCAGTGCGAGGACGCCAGCGCTGATCTTGCTCTTGCCGTTCAGGTTCTGGTCGGCGTTGCAGTGTGGGCAGGTGGGTGCAGTCGAGGCGATGGCGGTACCACAGTTGCGGCAGAACACGCTTTCCACTTCGAGGTTGGCGCTGGGCGCCTGGTAGGGCTGGGCTTCCATGAGGACGTCCTTGTGTTGGGGTGGGCGACTCTAGCACTGGCCCAGAACGGCTGCTAGCACATGGCCATGGCCACCCGGACGGGTGCCCAGGACCCTATGCGAGGCCCTCGCTCCGCCACACCCGCGCGGCGCTGTGGTGCAGGATGCCGTGGCGGCGGGCGAGGGCGGCGCGGTCCTTGTCGTAGCCGCCGCCGATCACCCCTACCACCGGGATATCGCGGCCTAGGCAGTGGCGCATCACCGCTTCGTCGCGCCGGGCCAGGCCCGCGTCGGTGAGCTGCAGGTAGCCCAGGGCGTCGTCCTTGTGCACGTCGACGCCGGCGTCGTAGATCACCAGGTCCGGCTGGTAGAGCGGCAGCAGATAGTTCAGCGCGTCGTCCACCACCTGCAGGTAGCCGTCGTCGGCCAGGCCTATGGGCAGGGGGATGTCCCAGTCGCTCTCGGCCTTGCGTGCGGGGAAGTTCTTTTCGCAGTGCAGCGAGACGGTGATGGCCTCCGGGGTGTCGGCCAGGATGCGGGCGGTGCCGTCGCCCTGGTGCACGTCGCAGTCGAAGATCAGCACCCGGCCGACACGCCCGGCCTCCAGCAGGTAGCGGCTGATCACCGCCAGGTCGTTGAAGATGCAGAAGCCCGAGGGGAAGTCGTAGTGGGCGTGGTGGGTGCCGCCGGCCAGGTGGCAAGCCAGGCCATGTTCCAGGGCCAGTTCGGCCGCCAGCAGCGAGCCGCCCACCGCGCGCACGGTGCGCCGGGCCAGGGCTTCGCTCCAGGGCAGGCCGAGGCGGCGCTGGTCCTCCCAGGCCAGCTCGCCCTGCAGGTAGCAGGCGATGTAGTCCGGGCAATGGGCCAGGGCCAGCACCTCCGGCGGGCACAGGGCCGGGCGGTGCAGGGTGGCGTCGGTGGCGATGCCGCTGGCCACCAGGTGCTGGTACAGCAGGCGGAACTTCTCCATGGGGAAGCGGTGTTCCGGCGGGAAGGGCGGGCTGTAGTCGTCGTGGTAGACCAGCGGCAGGTCCATCGGCGGGTTCTCGTGGCGGGACGCGGCCGTATGATAGGCGCCTTTGCCCCGGCCCGAGAAAGCCCATGCCCGCCCCCGAGTTGCTGACACCCCGGCTGCGCCTGCGCCCCTGGCGCGACGATGACGCCCCGGCCTTTGCCGCTCTGAACGCCGACCCGGCGGTGATGCGCCATTTCCCCGCCTGCCTGGACCGCACGGAAAGCGACGCCCTGGCCGCGCGCCTGGGCGAGCACGTCGAGGCCCATGGCTTCGGCCACTGGGTGGTGGAGCAGCGCAGCGATGGCGCCTTCGCCGGCATGCTGGCGTTGCTGCACGTGGGCTTCGAGGCGCCCTTCACCCCGGCGGTGGAGATCGGCTGGCGCCTGCTGCCGCGCTTCTGGGGCCAGGGGCTGGCCGGCGAGGCCGCAGGCGCGGTGCTGGACTTCGCCTTCGCCACCCTGGGGCTGGAGGAGGTGGTGGCCTTCACCGTGGCGGCCAACCAGCCGTCCTGGACGCTCATGCAGCGGCTGGGCATGTGCCGCGACGAGGCGGGGGACTTCGAGCACCCGCGCCTGCCGGAGGGTCACCCCCTGAGGCGCCACGTGCTGTACCGCATCAGCCAGGCGGACTGGGCGGCGCGACGCTGAGGGCGGGCGTGCCGCCGGCCGCCTCTTTGGGCGTTGCGCGGGGCACCCGCTGAAATGGCGTGAACATCCCTGATGTTTTCCCTCAACCCGGAGCGGCCGAACCTTTATCATTTGCCCCCGGCCGCGCTGCTCGGCCTACCCCGAACGATGAAGACCGCCGCACGGCCGATGCGGCGGCGTGCCTTGCTGAGGAGAACCCCCATGACCCAGGTGCTCGACGAACTGGTCGCCCTGCTGAGCCTCGAATCCATCGAGGAGAACCTGTTCCGTGGCGTCAGCCAGGACCTCGGCTTCCGCCAGCTGTTCGGCGGCCAGGTGCTGGGCCAGTCGCTGTCGGCGGCGAGCCAGACGGTGGAGCCGGAGCGCCATGTGCATTCGCTGCATGGCTACTTCCTGCGCCCCGGCGATGCCAGCCTGCCGGTGGTCTACTCGGTGGAGCGGGTGCGCGACGGCGGCAGTTTCAGCACCCGCCGGGTCACGGCGATCCAGAAGGGCCAGCAGATCTTCACCTGCAGCGCGTCCTTCCAGCAGGACGAGGGCGGCTTCGAGCACCAGATCACCATGCCCGACGTACCGGGCCCGGAGAACCTGCCGAGCGAGCTGGAGCTGACCAAGCGCAATGCGCACCTGCTGTCCGAGCGGGTGCGTGACAAGTTCCTCTGCGCCAAGCCCATCGAGATCCGCCCGGTCAGCGCCAACAACCCCTACGACCCCAAGCCCGGCGAGCCGGTCAAGCACGTCTGGTTCCGCGCCGATGGCTCGCTGCCGGACATCGCCGCGCTGCACAAGTACATCCTCGCCTACGCCTCGGACTTCGGCCTGCTGACCACCGCCATGCTGCCCCACGGGGTTTCGGTGTGGCAGAAGTTCATGCAGGTGGCCAGCCTCGACCACGCGCTGTGGTTCCACCGCGACCTGCGTGCCGATGACTGGCTGCTCTACGCCATGGACAGCCCCTGGTCCGGCAATTCCCGCGGGTTCTCCCGTGGCAGCATCTTCAACCGCGCCGGGCAGCTGGTGGCCTCGGTGGCCCAGGAAGGCCTGACCCGTCTGCGCGAGGACTGGAAGTGAACGCCCGCCAGGCGCGGCCGCTGGCCAGCTACCGGCACTGGGTGTTCGACATGGACGGCACCCTGACGGTGGCCGTGCATGACTTCGCCGCCATCCGCCGGGCGCTGGACATCCCCCCGGAGGACGACATCCTCCATCACCTGGCTGCCCTGCCGGAGGCCGAGTCCCGCGCCAAGCACGCCTGGCTGCTGGAGCACGAGCGCGAACTGGCCCTGGCCTCGCGCCCGGCCACCGGCGCGGTCCCGCTGGTGCGGGCCCTGCACGAGCAGGGCGTGCGCCTCGGCATCCTCACCCGCAATGCCCGCGAGCTGGCGCTGCTGACCCTGCAGGCCATCGGCCTGGATGACTGCTTCGCCCACGCCGACATCCTCGGCCGCGACGAGGCGCCGCCCAAGCCCCACCCGGGCGGGTTGCTGCACCTGGCCGAGCAGTGGACGGTGGCACCGGAGGAACTGGTGATGGTGGGGGACTACCGCTTCGACCTGGACTGCGGCCGCGCGGCCGGTGCCGCCACGGTGCTGGTCAACCTGCCGGAGAACCCCTGGCCGGAACTGGCCGACTGGCACCTGCCCGATTGCGTGGCGATGCTCGACCTGTTGCGGGCCGAGGCGCTTCCCGCGCGCTGATCAGGCCCTAGAGGCGCTGTGCCGCGAAGGTGTCGCAGCGCTTCACCTGGCCGCTCTCGAAGCCGGCCGTGAACCAGCGCACCCGCTGCTCCGAAGTGCCGTGGGTGAAGGCATCGGGGCGGACCTGGCCCCGCGCCTGGCGTTGCAGGCGGTCGTCGCCGATGGCGCTGGCGGCGTTGAGGGCTTCCTCGACATCACCCGGTTCCAGCCATTGCAGGCGCTTCTGCGCGTGGTGCGCCCAGACTCCGGCAAGGCAGTCGGCCTGCAGTTCCTGGCGTACCAGCAGGCCGTTCGCGCCCTCCAGCCGTGCGCCCCGGCGGCGCGCCTCGTCGAGGCGGGCGGTCATGCCCAGCACGGTCTGCACGTGGTGCCCCACCTCGTGGGCGATGACGTAGGCCTGGGCGAAGTCGCCGGCGGCGGAGAAGCGCTGGCTCATCTCGCGGAAGAAATCCAGGTCCAGGTACACCTGGCGATCACCGGGGCAATAGAACGGACCCACCGCCGAACTGGCGTGGCCGCAGGCGGACTCCACCGCGCCGCTGAACAGCACCAGGCGCGGCTCCGGGTAGCTGCGCCCGGCCTGCTGGAAGAGCGCCTGCCAGGTGTCCTCGGTGTCGCCGAGCACGGCGCGGACGAATTCCACCTCCTGCTCGTCGCCCACCGGTGCACCGCTGTGGGGCGGCGCGGTGGCCACCGAGGCCTGGCGCGCCACCTGGTCGAGGATGGTCAGCGGGTCTTCCCCCAGCAGCAGGCCGACCACCACCACCAGGGCCAGCCCGCCGAGGCCCAGGCCCTTGCCGGGCAGGCCACTGCGGCGGGCGTCCACCAGGTTGTCGCTGCGTCTTGCGCGCTGCCAACGCATCGTTGCCTCCGCTGCCGTCAAACAGCCAAGTCTTGTCGCCCGGCGCCGTGAACGCCAGGTCGGTCGTCAGGCCAGCGTTTCGGGAGCCGGCAGCAGGGTGGCGCGGGCCAGCAGGTGCACGCCGCCGCCGACATGCACGTGGCCGTCGGCCTCGACGCGAACCTCCAGACGGCTGGGGCGCTGCAGGAAGCGCCCCTGGGCGAGGGCGAAGGGCTCGCCCCGAGGCGCCAGGCCGCGCTCCACCAGCCAGGCGGCGACCGGGCCGGCGGCGCTGCCGGTGGCGATGTCTTCCACCAGGCCGGCCGGGTCCCAGGTGCGGCCCTCGCGGGCGTCCACGTCGATGAGGAACACGAACGCAGCGCCGATGGCCGCCAGGTCGTCGTCCAGCAGGCGCTGCTGGCGGGCGTTGGCGAGGCCGGCGGCGGTCACCGGCAGCAGCAGATAGGGCAGGCCGGTGCTGACCACCCGGGGCGGATGGCGGCGATCCCACTGGCTGCTGAAGGCAGCGGCGAAGGCGTCGGCGGCCGTGGCGTCCAGTTCCTGGCCGAACCGGGCCGGGCCCTGGTCCATCTCCGCGTGGTAGCCGCCGCCGGCCTGGCGGCGGGTCGTCAGTGGCACGTCGCGTTCGCCCAGGCGCAGGCGCCAGGTGGCGCTGTTGGTGCGGGCATGCAGGTGGTGGAGCAGGGCGGCGGCGCCGAGGAGCGGGTGGCCGGCGAAGGGCAGCTCTTCTTCCAGGGTGAAGATGCGCGCGGAGAACAGGTCGGCCTCGGCACCGGGCGCGAGGAAGATCGACTCGAACTGCCGCAGCTCCCGGGTCAGTGCCTGCATCGCCTCGCCGGAAAGCCCCCTCGCGTCGGCGAACACCGCCAGTCCGTTGCCGGCCAGCACCCGTTCGGCGAATACATCGACCTGCCAGTACTCCATTTTTCCTGCTCCTGAAATGCAGGCGGCCGCCCCAAGTACACCTCTAGGAGCGGCCGCCATTGTGGATAAGTGGCGATCAGTGTGCCGGATATTCCGCCAGCACGCTCTCGCGCCCCTGGCTGTCGAGGCCGACCACCTGGTAGGCGTCCTGGCGGTCGCCCATCTCCATGCCCGGGGAGCCGATGGGCATGCCGGGCACGGCAGCGCCGATCAGGTCGGCGCGCTCGCGCAGGCGCAGCACGTCGCGGGCGGGCACATGGCCCTCGACGAACTTGCCGTCGATCACACCGGTGTGGCACGAGCCCAGGCGGTGGGGCACGCCGAGGCGCTCCTTGACCGCGGCCATGTCGTTTTCCACGTGGTCGTTGACCAGCAGGCCGTTGTCCCGCAGGTGGCTGATCCAGGACTTGCAGCAGCCGCAGTTGGGGTCGCGGTAGACGTCCAGGGTGACCGGGTCGGCGGCCTGGGCGAACAGCGGGGCAACGAGCAGGGGGAGCAGGTAGAGGCGCATGGGAGTTCTCCTGGCGGAAATCGGCGGAGCTTAGCGCCATGCGGGCCGTGGCGCGCGCCAAGGCTGTTACCGGATGTGCCGTTCAGCCCACGCGCCGGAGGGGGAAGTCCTGCAGCAGCAGGGCGATGGCCTGGTCCAGGTCGGTCTGCGCCAGGTTGTCCAGGGGCTGGCCTGCGCGGGCCTCGTAGAGCAGCCGCTCGTCGAAGCCGTCGAACACCCGCAGGCTGAAGCCGTCACCCTCCTGCGGCCCCGGCAGGCCGTAGCACAGCGCCAGGTCGCCTTCCTGCTCGCGGTAGCGGTAGCCCTTGGCGTCCATGGCCTTGTGCACGGCGTTGTCCAGGCGCTGGCCGAAGGCGGCCTGTTCCGGGGCCAGGCTGCCGCGCACGCTGAAGGTTGCCGGGGCTGCCGCCGGGGGCGTGTCGCCACCGCCTTCTGCCGTGGGGGCGAGGCTGGCCCCGAGCAGCATGGCGAGCAACGGCAGGCTCTGGCGCGGGGGCAGCATGGGTGTCTCCTCGGGTGGCTGGACTGTCCGCAGCCTAGTCCCGGCCCGTCTGGCCCGGCACCGTCCGATGGGTTGGCCGAACGATTCGGCGGGGGCCGGGTCTGTTGCTCATTCCGTTACCGCAAGAGGACAAGGCGATGCGGCTGGCCCGCGTGATCCTGGTGATCCAGGTGCTGGTATTCGCCGGCTTCGGGCTGGCGTACTGGTTCCGTCCCTACGAGATGGCCAACCTCAACGGCATGCTGCTGATGGAGACGGCCTCGGTGAGCAACGTGCGCGTCTACTACGGCGGCCTGCAGATCGGCCTGGCGCTGTTCCTGCTGTGGGCATTGCGCGAACGCGAGCGGGTGCGCGCCGCATTGGTGCTGCTGGTGTTGATGCAGGGCTGCCTGGCCCTGGCGCGCCTGGGGGCGTTGTGGCTGGACGATGCGGCGCTGCCTGCGTTCGATTTCAACGGCCTGGCCTACAAGCTCGCCAGCGCCCTGCTGGCGGCGTTCGCCCTGTCGCGCCTCGCCCGGCCACCGCTGGCGGACTTGCCGACGAACGGCGATCTGGACGACGACCCAGTGCCGCCGCCGCGCCGGGGCGAAGGCCGCGACACACCGGCGCAGGGGCTCCCGGAAATAGCGCCCGGCGCGCCTGGAGAGCGCTGAACAGAGCCTCCGAGGCGGCTTTTCCGGTTCGCCGGGCAGGTCACGGAAAAGTGCCTATCCTTTGGCTTACACGCCGATGAGTGAGGTGCTCCCATGGATATAGAAACGCTGTTCGCCCAGCTCCACACCCTGCCCAGCATCCCCAAGGTGGCGCAGGACCTGATCCAGCAATTCGACAACCCCACGTCCAGCCTCGACGCCGTGGCGCGCAACATCCAGCTGGACCCGGTGATCGCCGCCAAGGTGCTGCGCCTGGCCAACTCCGCCCGGTTTCGCGGCGCCCGCGAGTCCACCAGCGTCGAGGACGCGGCCATGCGCCTGGGCTTCAACACCCTGCGCACCCTGGTCATGGCCTCGGCCGTCACCGGCGCGTTCAAGGCACCCACCAGCTTCGACCTCAAGGGCTTCTGGCTGCACAGCTTCCAGGTGGCCAGCATCAGCCGCCTGCTGGCCAAGCAGCGCGGGCTCGACCCGGACACCGCCTTCACCTGCGGGATGATGCATGACATCGGCGAACTGCTGATCCAGACCGGTGCGCCGGAATTCGCCGAGCGCTTCAACAGCGGCAAGGGCGGCGCTACCGGGCGGGCTGCCAACGAGACGCTGCAACTGGGCTTCGGCTACCCCGAGGTCGGTGCCGAGCTGGCGCGCCGCTGGCAACTGCCGGTGGTGATCCAGCAGGCCATCGCCTACCAGGCCCGCCCCATGCAGGCCCCGGCGGAGGCCCAGCTGTCGCGCGTGCTGGCCCAGGCGGTGCTGGTCAGCGAAGCCCTGCAGGCCCATGGCGGAGCTACTGACGAAGCGCGCGCATCGCTGGACGGACCGTTGATGGAGGGGGTGGACCTGGTGGCGCTGTTCAATGCGCTGCCGGCCGTGCTGGAGGCGGACAAGGCGTTCGCCGAACTGCTGGGGTGAACACACGCATGCCGGTGCTTGACGCCGTGGGGGCGGCTGGAATAGTTTCCGAACCCATGAACCCGAACACCTCGATGCCGCGCCAGCAGATTATTACCGCCATTCCGATCATGGCGGGTTAGCGATCATCGACCGGAAACCCGCCCTAGAGGCGGGTTTCTTCTTTCTGTCTCCAGGGTCCCAGCCAAGCCAGGAGACAACATGAACCCTTCCCCCCTCGTCGAGGCCGTGCAACGGGCCGACCACCTGATCAACAGCGGGCGCTTCGATGCGCTGATGGACTTCTACACCGACGACGCCGTGCTGGTGGTGCGGCCGGGGCTGGAGGTCCAGGGACGCGAGCGCATCCGCCAGGCCTTCGACGGCATTGCCGCGCACTTCCAGCACAGCCTCTGGGTGACCCAGCGCGACCTGCAGGTGATGGAGACCACGGACACGGCGCTGGTGCTGGGCCGCGCGCGCATCCAGTGGCGGGCCACCGATGGCTTCCTCTCCTTCGTCGAGCGCAAGGCCACCTACGTGTTCCGCAAGGAGCCCGACGGCGCCTGGCGCTGCGCGGTGGACAACTCCTACGGCACCGCCCTGCTGGACGGCACCGCGCCGGAGGTGACCCCATGAGCGAGGCCCTGCTCAAGCACTACGTGCAGAAGATCCTCCGCGCGCCGGTCTACGACGTCGCCATCGAGACGCCCCTGCAGCCGGCCCCGCGCCTTGCCGAGCGGCTCGGCAACCGGGTGCTGCTCAAGCGCGAGGACCTGCAGCCGGTCTACTCCTTCAAGATCCGCGGCGCCTACAACCGCCTCGTCCAGCTGGAGCCGGAGGCCCGGGCGCGCGGGGTGATCGCCGCCTCCGCCGGCAACCACGCCCAAGGCCTGGCCCTGGCGGCCCGCGAGTTGGGCATCGAGGCCACCATCGTGATGCCGCGCACCACGCCGGAGCTGAAGGTCCAGGGCGTGTTGGCCCGGGGCGGCAAGGTGGTGCTGCACGGCGATGCCTTCCCGGAGGCCCTGGCCCATGCCTGGGCGCGCGTGCAGGCCGAGGGGCTGACCTTCATCCCGCCCTACGACGACCCCGAGGTGATTGCCGGGCAGGGCACCGTGGCCATGGAGATCCTGCGCCAGCAGCCCGGCCAGCTCGACGCCATCTTCGTGCCGGTGGGCGGTGGCGGGCTGATCGCCGGCATCGCCGCCTACGTGAAGTACCTGCGGCCCGAGGTGAAGGTGATCGGCGTCGAACCGGACGATTCCAACTGCCTGCAGGCCGCTCTGGCGGCGGGCGAGCGGGTGGTGCTGGAGCAGGTGGGGCTGTTCGCCGACGGCGTGGCCGTGGCGCAGATCGGCGCGCACAACTTCGAGGTGTGCCGCGAGTACGTGGACGAGGTGATCACCGTCAGCACCGACGAGATCTGCGCGGCGATCAAGGACATCTACGACGACACCCGCTCCATCACCGAGCCCTCCGGCGCCCTGGCCGTGGCCGGGATCAAGCGCTACGTCGAGCGCGATGGCGTGACGGGGCAGGTGCTGGTGGCCATCGACTCCGGCGCCAACGTCAACTTCGACCGCCTGCGCCACGTAGCCGAGCGTGCGGAGCTGGGCGAACAGCGCGAGGCGATCATCGCCGTCACCATCCCCGAGCGGCCGGGCAGCTTCCGCGCCTTCTGCGAAGCGCTGGGCAAGCGGCAGATCACCGAATTCAGCTACCGCTACGACGACGGCGACCAGGCCCGGTTGTTCGTCGGCGTGCAGACCCACCCGCTCAACGATCCTCGCCAGGCATTGGTGGAGGGGCTGCGGCAGCAGGGCTTCCCGGTGCTGGACCTGACCGACAACGAACTGGCCAAGCTGCACATCCGCCACATGGTCGGCGGCCGCGCCGTGGGCGCGCAGGACGAGCGCCTGCTGCGCTTCGAATTCCCCGAGCGCCCCGGGGCGTTGTTCAACTTCCTCGACAAGCTGGGGGGGCGCTGGAACATCAGCCTGTTCCACTATCGCAACCACGGCGCCGCCGACGGCCGCGTGCTGGCGGGGCTGCAGGTGCCGGAGGATCAAATGCACCAACTGCCCGCCGCCCTGGACGCCATCGGCTACCCCTGGTGGGACGAAAGCGACAACCCCGCCTACCGCCTGTTCGCCCGCTGACGCTCGATCTGCACCGCAGGGTGGGCCGGGCGGCGTTCCGCTTCAGCCCACCGCGTGGAGCGGCAGCGGGCTCGCTCCCGGACGGGTGGACGTCGCTTTTTACGTTGGACGGCAAGGGCCAAGGTGCTGGCCGTGGAGCTTTTCGCGAATGAATTCGCTCCCACCAGGTCTGGCCGGCGTACTGCGCGGCGTGTGGGAGCGGTTTCAACCGCGATGGCGCTTGCAGCCGTAGCCCGGACTTCAGTCCGGGATTGCCGGGGCTTCAGCCCACCGCTTGGCGCCTTGGTCTCAGCGGCGTACCAGCAGCACGCCGGATTCCATGTGGTGGGTGTAGGGGAACTGGTCGAACAGGGCGCAGCGCTCGATGCGGTGGGTGTCGTGCAGCTGGGCGATGTTGGCGGCCAGGGTCTCCGGGTTGCAGGAGATGTAGAGGATGCGCTCGAAGCGGCGGGTCAGCTCGCAGGTGTCCGGGTCCATGCCGGCGCGGGGCGGGTCGACGAACACGGTGCCGAACGCGTAGCCCTTGAGGTCGATGCCGGCCAGGCGGCGGAAGGGCCGCACTTCATTGAGGGCCTCGGTCAGCTCCTCGGCGGAGAGGCGCACCAGGGTCACGTTGTCCACGCCGTTGTCGGCGAGGTTGGCCAGGGCGGCGTTGACCGAGGTCTTGCTGATCTCGGTGGCCAGCACCTGGCGGGCGCGGGTGGCCAGGGGCAGGGTGAAGTTGCCGTTGCCGCAGTACAGCTCCAGCAGGTCGTCCTGGCGCTCGCCCATTGCCTCGAAGGCCCAGGCCAGCATCTTCTGGCACACCTCGCCGTTGGGCTGGGTGAAGGCGCCCTCAGGCTGGCGGTAGCGGAAGGCGCGACCGGCGACGGTCAGCTCCTCTTCCACGTAGTCGCGGCCGATGACGATGCGCTTGCCCTTGGAACGGCCCACCAGGCTCACGCCCAGGTCGGCGGCGAGCGTCTCGGCCTCGGCCTTCCAGGCATCGTCCAGGGGGCGGTGGTAGCAGAGGGTGATCAACGCGTCGCCCGACAGGGTGGTGAGGAACTCCACCTGGAACAGCTTGAACGACAGCACCTGGCTTGCCTGCCAGCCGGCTTTCAGGCGCGGCATCAGCTCGTTGATGCGGCGGCTGGCGATGGGGAAGTCCTCGATCAGCACCGGGGTGAACTTGTCGCCGGCCTCGAACATCGCGTAGTGGCGGTTCTCGTTGCCGGTCTCGCGCCACAGGCGGAACTCGGCGCGCAGGCGGTAGTGCTCGCGGGGGGAGTCGAACACCGTCGGTTCCGGCGCATCGAAGGGCGCCAGCAGGGCCTTCAGGCGCTCGGTCTTCTCGGCAAGCTGGGCGGCATAGGTGGACGGGTCGAACTGCGGGCGGCTCATGGGGCATTCACTCTGGGGATCGGGGCGGGCCATCCGAGGATGGCCCGCCTGGCTCAAAGGCGTGTTCGCCTAGCGGAAGTAGTCGTTACGGTTGGCGCCATCGAAAGCAGCCCTGTTTCAGGCAACAGCGCTTGAAACAACCTCCGTGAACCGCAGGGACACAAGTCGTTGCGCCCAAGCTTTTCGGCAAGCACCTTGTCGCCGATGGTCCGGTAGCCTTTTCTCACGCGGGTTTCCGAGGGGAAGCCCTTCCTACGCTTGCTGGTGACCTCGAATCGTCACCTGTTGGTCGTGGTGTTGCATGGTGCACCTCCCGTGCGTCGTGCGGCCCGATCATGCCCGGCGGGCCGCCTCCGGGTGCTTCCTCAGTGGAAGAAGCCCATCTTGATCACGAACAGCACCGCCAGGATCACCAGCGCCGGGCTCAGCTCGTTGAAGCGGCCGGCCAGGGCCTTGATGGCGGCCCAGGCGATGAAGCCGAAGGCGATGCCGTCGGCGATGGAGTAGGTGAAGGGCATCGCCAGGGCGGTGATCAGCACCGGGGCGGCGGTGGTCAGGTCGTTCCAGTCGATCTCGGCCAGGCCCGAGGCCATCAGCACGGCGACGAAGAACAGCGCCGGGGCGGTGGCGAAGGCGGGCACGCTGCCGGCCAGCGGGGAGAGGAACAGCGCCAGCAGGAACAGGATGGCGACCACGATGGCGGTGAGGCCGGTGCGGCCACCGGCACTGACGCCGGCTGCGGACTCGATGTAGCTGGTGGTGGTGGAGGTGCCCAGCAGCGAGCCGCCCATGGCGGCGGTGGAGTCGGCGATCAGCGCGCGGCCCATCTTCGGCATGTGGCCGTCGGCACGCATCAGGCCGGCCTTCTTGGCCACGGCGATGAGGGTGCCGGAGTTGTCGAACAGGTCGACGAAGAGGAAGGCGAAGATCACGCTGACCAGGCCGATTTCCAGCGCGCCCTTGATGTCCAGCTGCAGGACGGTGGGCGCCAGGGAGGGCGGCATGGATACCAGGCCGCCGAACTTCGACACGCCCATCACGATGCCGGCCACGGTCACCGCGAGGATGCCGATCAGCACCGCGCCGGTCACCTTACGCGCCTCCAGGGCGACGATCAGGAAGAAGCCGAGCACCGCCAGCACCGGCTCGGGCTTGGCCAGGTCACCCAGGGTGAGCATGGTCACCGGGTGGGAGGCGACGATGCCGGCCTTCTGCAGGGCGATCAGCGCCAGGAACAGGCCGATGCCGGCGGCGATGGCCGAGCGCAGCTCCAGCGGGATGCTGTTGATGATCCATTCACGGATTCGGAAGATCGACAGCACGAAGAACATGCACGCCGAGATGAACACCGCGCCCAGGGCCACCTGCCAGGTGTGGCCCATGTGCAGCACCACGGTGTAGGTGAAGAAGGCGTTCAGGCCCATGCCCGGGGCGAGGGCGATGGGGTAGTTGGCGATCAGGCCCATGATGGTGGAGCCGATGGCCGCCGCCAGGCAGGTGGCGACGAACACCGCGCCCTTGTCCATGCCGGTCTCGCCGAGGATGTCGGGGTTGACGAAGAGGATGTAGGCCATCGTCAGGAAGGTGGTCAGGCCCGCGAGGACCTCGGTGCGCACGTTGGTGCCGTGCGCCTTGAGTTGGAACAGTCTCTCCAGCATGTGTGCTCCCCGTGACGTCTTCGCGTCGTGTTGGTCCGGACTGCATGCAGTCAAGCACAGCCCCTGCGGATCGGCGGACACGGCGACCGGCCTGGCCGTTCGTCGCAACCGAACCGGGCCGCCAGCCCGGAAAAAAAGGCGCGCATCATATCAGCTCGCCCGGCGCCGGAGCAGGCCTCTGCGGACGGACCGCCGGTCATCTCCGGACCCGCCGGGCGCTGGCCCTCAGTGCAGGCGGTCGCGCTTGGCCAGGGTGGGGAACAGCCTGATCCACAGGCCGGTGACCAGCAGGGTGCCGACCCCGCCCATGACCACCGCCGGCACGGTGCCGAACCAGGCGGCGGTGACGCCGGACTCGAACTCGCCGAGCTGGTTGGAGGCGCCGATGAACAGGCCGTTCACCGCGCTGACCCGGCCGCGCATCTCGTCCGGGGTGTGCAGCTGCACGAAGGCCCCGCGGATCACCATGCTGATCATGTCCGCCGCACCGAGTACCGCCAGCACCGCCAGGGAGAACCAGAAGGAGGTGGAGAGCCCGAAGGCGATGGTGGCGACGCCGAACACCCCCACCGAGGTGAACATGATCCGCCCCATGTTGCGCTCGATGGGGAAGCGCGCCAGCCAGAAGGACATCGCCAGCGCCCCCACGGCCGGCGCCGAGCGCAGCAGGCCCAGGCCCCAGGGGCCGGTGAGCAGGATGTCCTTGGCGAACACCGGCAGCAGCGCCGTGGCGCCGCCCAGCAGCACGGCGAAGAGGTCCAGGGAGATGGCGCCGAGGATGTCCGGCCGGCTGCGGATGAAGCGGATGCCCGCCAGCAGCGACTCCAGGGAGGCGCGCTCCTTGTTCAGCACCTGCTGGCTGCTGGCCAGGCCCAGCACCAGCACGCAGGCGATGGCGTAGAGCACCGCCACCGGGCCGTACACCCAGAGGCTGCCCAGGGCGTAGAGCAGGCCGCCGAGAGCGGGGGCGACGATGGTCGCCGCCTGCATGGCCGATGCCGCGGCGGCCACCGCCCGGGGGAAGAGGTCGGCGGGCACCACGTTGGGCAGCAGGGCCTGGGTCGCCGGCATCTCGAAGGCCCGCGCGGCGCCAAGGGCGAAGGCGAGGACGAAGATCATCTCGCGGCTGACATTGTCTGTGGCGCTGCCGAACACCAGCGCCACCGCCACCAGCCCCTGCAGCACCTGGCACAGCGCGGCCACCCGTCGGCGGTCGTAGCGGTCCGCCACGTGGCCGGTGTGGAGCATGAACAGCACCCGCGGGAGGAACTCCACCAACCCCACCAGGCCCAGGTCCAGCACGCTGCCGGTCAGGGCGTAGAGGTGCCAGCCGATGGCCACGGTGAGCATCTGGAAGCCGCTGGCGGTGCACACGCGGGCCAGCCAGAACGCCAGGAAGGGGCGGTGATGGCGCAGGAGCAGGGGTTGGGACATGGCGGGAAAATGCTTAGGAAGCTACCGGACGCGCAGACTAGCACCGGCAGGTCCGCCGGTGAATGGCCCGCAGCGAACGCCAGGGGCCTGCCACGAATGCGCTGACGGACGGAGCGGCCCGGGTGCGACGCGATGACTCTTGCGAGGGCGAAATCTTTCTGACTGCGTGGACAATTTTTCCTTGTGTCGGCGGGACAGATGGATAGAATCTGACCCCCGAGTCAATACCCTCGACCTTTCCCTGGTTCGGCCCCGCGTGACGGGGCCGACGGATTTTCACGCACAAAGAAAAGGGGCCGGCCTGACCGAGACCCCGAGGAATGGGCATGTCCAACCGTGATTTTTCCCGCCGCGCCTTCCTGCAGGGCAGCGTCATCGCCGGTATCGGTGTCACGCTCGCCCCGCTGGGCAGCCCGGCCTTCGCTGCCTTGTTCGAAGACCGTGTCACCGCTTCGCCGCAACCCTGGTTCACCCCCAACGGCCAGGCCCGCGCCCGCATCGACGGCGTGTCCAAGGCCTGCGGGGCGAAAGTGTTCGCCCGCGACATCCGCGCCCAGGACATGCCCGGCTGGCCGCGCCAGCAGGGCCACGCGATGCTGATCAAGGCCACCCGCGCCGACCACCTCTACGCCGGGCTCGACCTGTCCATGCTCGACGCCGGCCTGCAGCCGGATCGCGTGGTGACCGCTGCCGACCTCGCCCGTGACGGCATCGCCTTCCCCGAAGGCCACAGCCCGGACCCGCTGCTGCCGGAAGGCCAGGTGCCGATGTTCATCGGCCACCCGGTGGCCCTGCTGATCTGGAATGACTTCGAGCGCTTCCGCCGGGCCAAGAACCTGCTGCGCTACAACGACAAGGTGGTGCGCTACGGCGCCCAGGCCCCGCTGTTCGAGCGCGACCCCTACGGCAGCTTCCGCTTCGTCCGCGTCGGCGGCGACACGCCCTACGAGGCGGATCGCTTCTCCAGCCTGAAGGACAGCATGCTGTTCCCCATCATCCGCCAGCGCAAACCGACCTGGAGCCAGCAGGCGGACATCAACGGCGACCTGACCCAGCAGGGCCTGTTCCACGCCCAGCAGATGGAACAGACCCTGGGCGCGCCGCCGGAAGGCTGGCTGGTCTTCGACGAGCGCTACACCACCCAGTCTATCGAGCCGGCGGCCCTGGAGGCCGACAACGGCAACGGCTGGTACGACGCGGCCACCGGCACCCTGCACTTCGTGGTTGCCACCCAGTGCCCGTTCGAGGCCGCCGAGCAGACTGCCCACATGCTGGCGCCGTCGCGCTTCAAGGTGCGCAAGCTGAACATGCACCCCGGCTACACCGTCGGTTACGGCACCAAGGACAACAACATCTTCGTGTTCTACGCCGCCCTGGCCGCGATCTACGGTGAAGGCGTACCGGTACGCCTGGCCAACGACCGCTACGAGCAGTTCCAGAGCGGGATCAAGCGCCACCCCTTCGACATGCACTACCAGCTGGCGGTGAAGAAGGACGACCTGTCGTTCCAGATCTTCCGCGCCCACATGGACGTCGACGGCGGCGGCCGCATCAACTACAGCCCCTCGGTAGCTGCGGTCGGCGCCACGGCGGCGCAGTCCATCTACTACATGCCGCAGAGCGACCTGGCCGCCACCGCCTACCACTCCCGTGGCGTGGAGGCCGGCTCGGTGCGGGGCTACGGCACCCTGCAGACCATGGCCGCCACCGAGATGATGGTGGACGAGGTGGCCGAGCGCCTGGGCGTGGACGCCATCGAGCTGCGCCGCCGCAACGTCTTCAAGTCGGGCATGAAGAACACCCAGGGCGCCATTCCCGCTGGGGCCCTGCGCCTCGACGAGATCCTCGACAAGGCCGCCCAGCACGAACTGTGGAAGCAGCGTGACGCGCGCAAGCGCGAGGAAGAGGCCAAGGACCCGGACAACCTCTACGGCATTGGCTTCGCCATCTGCCAGAAGGACTTCGGCACCGGGGCGGAAGCGCCCATGGCCAGCCTGGAGTTCAATGCCGAAGGGCGTGTGTTCCTGCGCCAGATTGCCATCGACATGGGCACCGGTACCGCCACCTCCCAGGCCCTGCTGGTGGCCGATTACCTCGGTCACCCGGCCGACGAGATCCGCACCGGCGTCACCGAATGGCCGGAGCTGGGCCTCACCACCAGCGGCAACCCCTACCTGATCAGCCAGGCCGAGCAGGACGCCGCCCTGAAGAACCCGCGCTGGGTCGGCAAGCTGGCTTCGCCGTCCTCGGCCACCAACTCCTCCTACTACTCCGGCCACGCCACCCGCGAAGCCGCGCGCGTGCTGTTCAACCACGGCCTGTGGCCGGCGGCCCTGGCCATCTGGGGCCGTGGCGAATACGGCGGCCTGGCCAACCCCTACGTGGTGCGCCGCGAGGACGCCCACTGGGTGGAAGGCAAGCTGACCGCCAACGGCCTGCCGCCGATCCCCTTCGAGCTGCTGGCGCACAAGGCCCATGAACTGGGCCTGGTCACCGGCGTCAGCGTCCACGGCTTCAACCGCTGGGCCTGGGCCGAGGCGGAGTTCGAGATCAACGGCAACCGCGACACCCTGCCCCTGGACGCCCTGGCGGTGAAGTACGGCGACGGCGCCCCGGCGGCCACCCGCGCGCGCATGAACCGCGACGGCTACCACCTGCTGGACCGCACCCGCGTGGAATACCCGCCGACCCAGCTGAACAACGCCATGGTCACCTACTACAGCCCCGTGGCCACCCTGGTGGAGGTCAAGGTGAACAAGGGCAGCGGCGAGGTCCGCGTGCTCAGCCACCACTCCTGGCTGGAGTGCGGCCGGGTGATCGTGCCCGAACTGGTCCGTGGCCAGCTCGAAGGCGGCATCGCCATGGGCATCGGCCACGCCCTGCTGGAGGAGATGCCCCGCTACGAGGGCGGCCCCGGCGAGGGCACCTGGAACTTCAACCGCTACGTGCTGCCGCGCGCCAAGGACTGCGCCGTGTGGAACCAGAGCGCCGAGATCCTCCCGCCGCTGTCGCCGAGCGACCCGGCCAAGGGCATCGCCGAGGTGGTGATGATCCCGGTGGTCGGCGCCATCGTGAACGCCGTCGCCCATGCCACCGGCAAGCGCCTGCGTGACCTTCCCCTGAACCCCGCCCGCATCAAGGAGGCCCTCCATGGCTGATCGCGCGCTGAGCATGACCGTCAACGGCCAGGCCGTCGGTCCCCATGACGTGGCGGACGACCTGCCGATGATCGACTACCTCCACGAACACCTGAACCTCACCGGCTCGCGCCTGGGTTGCGGCCAGGGCATCTGCCACGCCTGCGTGGTGATCCTCGACAACCCGGACGGCACCAGCGAGGAAGTGCGCACCTGCATCACCGGCGCCCACTACTTTGCCGGCAAGCGCGTGCGCACCATCGAGGGCCACGCCCGCCGCGACGCCCAGGGCGCCGTGAGCGAGTTGAACCCGGTGCAGCAGAAGTTCGTCGACCGCTTCGCCTTCCAGTGCAGCTACTGCACCCCCGGCTACGTCAATGCCGCCACCGTGCTGGTGGAGAAGGCCCAGCGCCAGCCCATCCCCCGCAGCCAGGTGGAAGACGCCATCGAGCAGGCCCTGGGCAGCCACATCTGCCGCTGCACCGGCTACGTGCGCTACTACGAAGCCGCAGCGGAAGTGCTGGAAGACCTCGGACTGGTGAAGGAAGGCTGAGCATGAAAGCACTGATGATCGCGGCGGGCCTGACCCTGCCGCTGCTGGCCAGCGCCGCCGACGCCCCCCGGGACGCGGCGCAGATCGAGCACGGGCGCTACGTCGCCCGGGCCGCCGACTGCGTGGCCTGCCACAGCATCGAGGGCGGCGCGCCCTATGCCGGCGGGCTGCCGCTGGCCTCGCCGTTCGGCACCATCTACGGCACCAACATCACCCCGGACAAGGAACACGGCATCGGCCGCTACAGCGCCGACGACTTCTTCCGTGCCCTGACCGAGGGCGAGAAGCCCGACGGCACCAAGCTCTACCCGGCGATGCCCTACACCTCCTACCACCTCATCAGCCGCGAGGACTCCGACGCCCTCTACGCCTACCTGATGAGCCTGGAGCCGATCGCCCGGCCGAGCCCGAAGACCGAGCTGGCCTTCCCCTTCAACCTGCGCTTCGGCCTGTCCTTCTGGAACATGCTCTACAAGAACCGCGTGCAGCTGGAGCCGGCGGACGGCAAGAGCGAGCAGTGGACGCGCGGCCAGTACCTGGTGGACGTGCTCGGCCACTGCGGCGAGTGCCACACCCCGCGCAACGCCCTGGGTGCCCTGCAGCAGGAACAGCGCCTGGAGGGCGGGGTGATCCTCGGCTACCTGGCGCCGAGCCTGAAGGCCGATGACATGGCCGCGCGGGGCTGGAGCACCGAGGACCTGGCCACCTTCCTGCGCCATGGCGTCAGTGCCCAGGGCACGGTGTTCAACGAGATGTACCCGGTGCTGCACCACAGCCTGCAGTACCTGCCGGAGGTGGATCACAAGGCCATGGCGGTGTTCCTCATGGGCGACCAGCCACCGGCCCCGGCGATCATCGCCACCCGCCCGCTGGGCGAGTTGAGCCCCAGCGCCCAGGCCGGCCGGCAGGACTACCTGAACGTCTGCGCCGGTTGCCACGGCGCCGAAGGGCAGGGCATCCCCCACGTGGCGGTGGCCATGGCCGGCAACACCACCCTGCGCCAGGCCGACTCGCGCAACCTGCTGCGGGTGATCGACGACGGCATCCGCGAGCAGCAGTTCACCGGCTTTGAGCGGATGCAGCCGATGCCCGGTTTCAGCGATAAACTCGACGACCCGCGCCTGCGCGACCTGCTCAACTACCTGCGCCAGACCTGGGGCGGGCTCGATGACGAGCTGACCCTGGAGCAGGTGAAAGCCCTGCGCGCGGACGTGCCCACCCACTGATAGGTCCCCGTCGATGCAACACCTCGATCTGCTGGTCGTGCGCAAGGCCCTGGAATGGTCGGTTTCCGGGCGCACGGTGTGGCTGTGCACCGTGCTCGCCACCTACGGCTCGGCGCCCCGCGCGCCGGGTTCGCTGCTGGCGGCCACCGCCGACGGCCACTGGATCGGCTCGCTGTCCGGCGGCTGCGTGGAGGATGACTTCCTCGAACGCCTGGCCGCCGGCGTCTTCCAGCGGCCGGTGCAGGTGGTGCGCTACGGCGACGGCAGCGACACCCATGCGTCCATCCGGCTGCCCTGCGGCGGCATCCTCGATGTGCTGGTGGAGCGCCTGCCGGCGGACTGCGAGGCCCAGGCGCACCTGCGTGAGCTGGAAGGCGCCCTGGCCGGCCAGCGCCGGCTGATCCGCGAGGTGGACCTGGGCGACGGCACGCGCCGCCTGCTGCCGGACCGCGACCAGGGCCCCCGGGTGTTGCGCGAGGCCGAGTGGGTGCAGCTGCGGGTTGGCGCGGCCCAGCGCCTGCTGCTGGCGGGCTACTCCAGCGTGGCCCAGGTGTGCGCCGAGTTCGGCCTGAGCCTGGGCTTCGAGGTGGTGCTCTGCGACCCCCGCGAGGAGGCGCTGCAGGGCGTCGAACTGCCGGGTGTGGAGATCCGCCGTGAGCTGCCCTCGGAATACATCCGCCTGGGCGGCTGCCACGCCGACACGGCGGTGGTGGCGCTGACCCACGACCCGAAGATCGACGACCTGGCGATGATCGAGGCGGTGCGCACCGAGGCCTTCTACATCGGCGTGATGGGCTCCATGGCCACCAGCGCCAAGCGCCTGGAGCGCCTGCGCCGGGTGGGCGGGCTGTCGGAGGCGGAGATTGCCCGGATCATCGCCCCCATCGGTCTCAACCTCGGCAGCAAGACCCCGGCGGAAATCGCCCTGGCGGTGATGGCGGACATCGTCCGCGTGCGCAGCGGGGTTGCCCGCGAGCGGGTGTGAGGTCCTGGCTCCCGTAGCCCGGGCTTCAGCCCGGGGCCGTGCAACTCGGCAGCGGCCTGGGCAGCCTGGCGGCTGCCATCGCGAATGAATTCGCTCCCACGCTTGTACCCTGCTGTCCTTGCCGGGGTGACCGGCCTTGTTCCCGGGCTGAAGCCCGGGCTACGTTTCGCGCCTGCACATTCAAATTCGCCCCCTTCGTCCGAACCCCTGGAGTGCTTATGCCCAAGGTCGTCGCCCTGATCCTCGCTGCCGGTTTCGGCACCCGCTTCGGCAGCGACAAGCGCCAGGCTGCGCTGGGGGACGGTCGCACCCTGCTGGCTGCCAGCCTGGCGCGGGCGGAGGCGGTGTTCGACGAGGTGCACCTGGTGCTGCGGCCCGAGGACGATCCGGCCCGCCTGGGCGTGCCCGACGGGGTGCGGATCATCCGTTGCCAGGACGCGAGCCAGGGCATGGGCCACAGCCTGGCGGCCGGCGCACGCGCCCTAGCCGGTCACCCCGCCGAGGCGCTGGCGGTGCTGCTGGGGGACATGCCCTGGATCACCGAGGCCAGCCTGCGGGCACTGCAGGCCCAGGCGGCACCCGGGCGCATCGTGTTTCCCCGCTACCAGGGCGAACGGGGCCACCCGGTGCTGTTCGGACGGGACTTCTGGGCGGAACTGCAGGGCCTGGGCGGCGACCAGGGTGCCCGCCCGGTGCTGCAGGCCCACCCGGATGCCTGCGTGGCGCTGACGCTGGACGACCCCGGCGTGCTGCGCGACGTGGACCACCCCGACGCCCTCCGCTCCGACTAGCCATGCAGCCGCTCAAGGACGGCGCCGCGCCGTGTGTGCTGCGGCGTTCGGTCGCGCGGCAGCCTGTCGCGCGGCAACGAACCACAGCAACCCCTGCGCTACGCTTGGTTAATCTTCAAGCGCATTGATCCGCATCAATAAGTCGTGGGCGGAAATGGTATTGGGCTGTCCGGCCCGCCCCCCGCCCGCCTGCGATTCCATAAGAACAATTACGACCTGGCGCGGTTCCAAGTGCGATGGAACCCGCTGGCCCGTGCCTGTTTCAACCTGATTAGAGGAATCGTCATGTTCGGTTTGGAGGCTCTCGATCTTGCCCGAATGCAGTTCGCCTTCACCGTGTCCTTCCACATCATCTTCCCGGCCATCACCATTGGCCTGGCGAGCTACCTCGCCGTGCTGGAAGGCCTGTGGCTGAAGACACGGCAGGAGGTCTACCGCGACCTGTACCACTTCTGGTCGAAGATATTCGCCGTCAACTTCGGCATGGGCGTGGTGTCCGGCCTGGTGATGGCCTACCAGTTCGGCACCAACTGGAGTGCGTTCTCCGACTTCGCCGGCTCGGTGACCGGGCCGCTGCTCACCTATGAGGTGCTCACCGCGTTCTTCCTGGAGGCCGGCTTCCTCGGTGTGATGCTGTTCGGCTGGAACCGTGTCGGCCCGGGCCTGCACTTCTTCTCCACGGTGATGGTGGCCATCGGCACGCTGATCTCCACCTTCTGGATCCTCGCCTCCAACAGCTGGATGCAGACGCCCCAGGGCTTCGAGATCGTCGACGGCCGAGTGATCCCCACCGACTGGTTCGCCGTGGTGTTCAACCCGTCCTTCCCCTACCGCCTGCTGCACATGGCCACCGCCGCCTTCCTCGCCACGGCGTTCTTCGTCGGCGCCTCGGCGGCCTGGCACCTGCTGCGCGGCCGGGACAACCCGGCGATCCGCAAGATGCTTTCGATGGCCATGTGGATGGCGCTGATCGTGGCGCCTGTGCAGGCCTTCATCGGCGACATGCACGGCCTCAACACCCTCAAGCACCAGCCGGTGAAGATCGCTGCGATCGAAGGCCACTGGGAGAACCGCGAGGGTGAGGCGACCCCGCTGATCCTCTTCGGCTGGCCGGACATGGAGCGCGAGGAAACCCGCTTCAAGGTGGAGATCCCCTACCTCGGCAGCCTGATCCTGACCCACAGCCTGGACCAGCAGGTGCCGGCGCTGAAGGAGTTCCCCAAGGAAGACCGGCCGAACTCCACGGTGGTGTTCTGGTCCTTCCGTATCATGGTTGCCCTGGGCCTGGCGATGATCCTCGCCGGTGTCTGGAGCCTGTGGCTGCGCTGGCGCGGCGGGCTGTTCCACTCCCGGCCATTCCTCTATTTCTGCCTGTGGATGGGCCCCTCCGGGCTGATCGCCATCCTCGCCGGCTGGTTCACCACCGAGATGGGCCGCCAGCCCTGGGTGGTGTACGGGCTGATGCGCACCAGCGAGGCGGTTTCCCAGCACAGCGTGGCCCAACTGAGCCTGACCCTGGTGATGTTCGTGGTGGTCTACTTCGCCGTCTTCGGCGCCGGCTTCGCCTACCTGCTGCGCCTGGTGCGCAAGGGCCCGGTCACCGACGAGGGCAAGGAGCAGGGCACCGGCGGCCCCGGCCAGCAACGCACCCCGGCGCGGCCCCTCTCGGCGGCCGACGAGTCGGCGGACGATGACACCAGCGGCGATGCGCTGGGTACGAGGAATTGAACATGGGTATCGACCTTTCTCTGATCTGGGCCGTGATCATCATCTTCGGCGTGATGATGTACGTGGTGATGGACGGCTTCGACCTCGGCATCGGCATCCTCTTCCCCTTCATCAAGGACGACACCGAGCGCGACGTGATGATGAACACCGTGGCGCCGGTGTGGGACGGCAACGAGACCTGGCTGGTGCTGGGCGGGGCGGGGCTGTTCGCGGCCTTCCCGCTGGCCTACTCGGTGGTGCTCTCGGCGCTGTACCTGCCGCTGATGTTCATGCTCATCGGGCTGGTGTTCCGCGGCGTGGCCTTCGAGTTCCGCTTCAAGGCCAAGCCCGCCAAGCGCCACCTGTGGGACAAGGCCTTCATCGGCGGCTCCATTGCCGCCACCTTCTTCCAGGGCGTGGCCCTGGGCGCCTACATCGAGGGCCTGCCGGTGGTGAACCGTGCCTATGCCGGCGGCTCCCTGGACTGGCTGGCGCCGTTCCCGCTGTTCTGCGGGCTGGGGCTGATCGCCGCCTATGCGCTGCTCGGCTGCACCTGGCTGATCATGAAGACCGAAGGGCGCCTGCAGCAGCAGATGCATGACCTGGCGCGGCCGCTGGTGCTGGTGCTGCTGGGCATCACCGGCATTGTCAGCGTGTGGACGCCGCTGGCCCACGAGGCCATCGCCCAGCGCTGGTTCAGCCTGCCCAACCTGTTCTGGTTCCTGCCGGTGCCGATCCTGGTGCTGGTGTGCACCTGGGCGCTGCTGCGGGCGGTGGCGAACAACGCCAACCACCTGCCGTTCGTGCTCACGCTGGTGCTGATCTTCCTCGGCTACAGCGGCCTGGGCATCAGCCTGTGGCCGAACGTGATCCCGCCGGCGGTGAGCATCTGGGACGCCGCGGCGCCGCCGCAGAGCCAGGGTTTCGCGCTGGTGGGGGCGCTGTTCATCATCCCGTTCATCCTCGTGTACACGGCGTGGAGCTACTACGTGTTCCGCGGCAAGGTCACCCCGGACCAGGGCTACCACTGATGGAAAGGAGAGCGACCATGAACCTCGATGACACCCCGAAGAAGCCCCTGTGGCAACGCCTGGGCTGGCTGGTGGGCATCTGGGCCCTCAGCGTCCTGGCCCTCGGCGTGGTGGCCTACCTGCTGCGCATGGTGATGACGGCAGCGGGGCTCAGCACCCACTGAGCAGCCGGGCGCGGCGCCGAGCATTCCCGGACTGAAGTCCGGGCTACGGTCGGCGCTGCGTCGTGTGTGCTCATGTCGTTCGCCAGGCTGCGCCCCCGTAGGATGGCGCTGAGCGCAGCGATGCCCATCAATCCGCGCGCATCTTGTCCCGCCCTTCTTACTTGCTGGCTTTGAGGATCACGAACTTCGGCGTGGCGGCGACCTGTTCGACGCCCCGGAACAGCCGCTTGAGCTTGGCGTGGTAGCCCAGGTGGCGGTTGCCGACGATCCACAGCTCGCCCCCCGTCACCAGCGCGTTGCGCGCCTGCACGAACATCCGCCAGGCGAGGAAGTCGCCCACCACCTGCTGCTGGTGGAACGGCGGGTTGCACAGCACCAGGTCCAGTGAGTCCGCCGGCTGCTCGGCCAGCCCGTCGCCGGCGCGGATGTCCGCCGGGCGCTCGCCGAGGGCCGCCTGCCAGTTTTCCCGGGCCGATTGCACGGCCATGTAGGACTCGTCCACCAGCGTCAGCTCGGCCTCGGGGTTGGCCAGGGCGTAGGCGATGCCGAGGATGCCGTTGCCGCAGCCGAGGTCGGCGGCTCGCACGCGGGCCAGGCCGCGCGGCAGGTGCGGGAGGAAGGCGCGGGTGCCGATGTCCAGCCCGTCGCGGCAGAACACGTTGGCGTGGTTCAGCAGTTCCACGCGCGGTTCGTCCAGCCGATAGCGGGTCGGGTAGGGCGAGGCGACGAACGGCTTCGCTTCCGGCGTGGCGATCAGCAGGCGCGCCTTCTTAACTGCCAGAGAGGGCTGCATCGGTCCGATGTACTTCGCCAGCAGGTCGCCAGCGGCATGGGGCAGGTGCTTGACCATGCCGGCGGCCACCACCTGGGCGCCGGGGGCCAGTTGGCCGTGCAGGCGGATGAGCTGTTCTTCCAGCAGGGCGAGGGTCTTGGGCACGCGGATCAGCACCCGGTCGAACGGCCCGGTGAGCGGTTCGCTGGCCGGCACGAAGCGCACCGGGGCGCCCTCCAGGCCATTGCGCGCGAGGTTGCGCGAGAGGCCGAGGAAACCCAGGTGCGAGTCACCGCTGCTGGTGACCTGCAGGTGCGGAGCGAGGCTGGCGGCAAGGGCGCCGAAACTGTCGTTGAGGACCAGGACGCGGGTGTCGGGTGACGGCGCCTGGGCATGGAGGTGGTTGAGCAGGTACTCGTCAGCGGCGTCGAAGGCCTGCAACGGCTCACCCTGCTGGTCAGGTACGCGGACAAGGTCGAGCTGGGCGAAAGGGGTTACCAGGAGGGCCATGAAAGAATCTGCTGAAACTGAGAGGTGGTTGGGGAAACCGGCGCTTGTCTATTGCCCCGATATCACTAGAATTCCGCGCTTCCGCTGCGGCGGGCCCGGACGGGCCCCGTGCGCCAAGGCGGCACCAATAATAACCAGGCCTCGGGCTTTTCTCTGCCCTGAACGACCTGGTACGCCGTTTGACGGTGCGAATCCGCTGGTTGGGGGCGGGTCGACCACCGAACCACACATCGAATCCGGACGGGGCTCGCGCCTTTCTGCGCGGGCTTCGCCGTTTCCATTTGCATAGGTGCTTGCATGTACAGGTCTCTGCTGGGGGCGGTCTTCGCCTCGCTGTTCGTCTTTTCCAATGCGGTGCTGGCCGACGAGCCGGTGCTGATCAAGTTCTCCCACGTGGTGGCCGAGGACACCCCCAAGGGCAAGGGTGCCCTGCTGTTCAAGAAGCTGGTGGAGGAGCGCCTGGCCGGCAAGGTGAAGGTCGAGGTCTACCCGAACTCCACCCTCTTCGGCGATGCCAACGAGATCGAGGCGCTGAAGAAGGGCGAGGTGCAGATGCTGGCGCCGTCGCTGTCCAAGTTCGAGGCCTACACCAAGCAGCTGCAGGTGTTCGACCTGCCGTACCTGTTCAACGACCTGGAGTCGGTGAAGCGCTTCCAGAAGCGTGAGAAGAGCCGCGAGCTGCTGCGCTCCATGTCCAAGGACGGCATCTACGGCCTGGGCTACTGGAACAACGGCATGAAGGTGCTGACTGCCAACCGCGAGCTGCACAAGCCCGAGGACGCCAAGGGCCTGGCCTTCCGTATCCAGCCCTCCTCGGTGCTGGAGGCGCAGTTCGCCCAACTCGGTGCCACCACCGTGAAGATGCCCTTTGCCGAGGCCTTCAAGGCCCTGCAGGCCGGCACCATCCAGGGCACCGAAGGCCCCTGGTCGAACGTGGCGACCCAGAAGATCGACACCGTGCAGCCCTACGTGATCGAGACTGGCCATGGTTCGATCAGCTACATGCTGATCACCAACCACAAGTTCTGGATCGGCATCCCCTACGAGACCCGCACCGAGCTGGAAGCGATCATCGACGAGGTCACCGCCCAGGTGAACAAGGAAGCCGAGGCGATGAACGAGAAGGACCGCGAGAAGGTGATCGCCGCCGGCAAGGCCAAGGTCATCACCCTCACTCCCGAGGAGCGCGAGGCCTGGCGCCAGGCGATGATGCCGGTGTGGAAGAAGTACGAGGCCGAGATCGGCGCCGACGTGCTGCGCGCCGCGCAGACCGTCAACCGCAAGCACTGATGTCCCCAGGCTGTCCGCCGTCCGGCGGATAGCCACATGGCCCGCGGGTGTTTGCCGGGCCTGCTTTGCGCGAGACTGGCGCGGTATCCGACCCGGAGCCGTGCCATGTCCGCCAGCGACGAGAAGTTCACCCGCCAGACCCTCCGTGAGGTCCGGCCCCTCACCCAGAACCTGTTCACCCTGCGTACCACCCGTGATCCCGGCTTTCGCTTCCGCGCCGGCCAGTTCGCCCGCCTGGGCGTGACCAAGGCCGATGGCAGCACGGTGTGGCGGGCCTATTCGATGGTCTCGGCGCCCCATGACGAGTTCCTCGACTTCTTCTCCATCGTCGTGCCCGGCGGCGAGTTCACCTCCGAGCTGAGCCGGCTGGCGGTGGGCGACACCCTGCTGGTCGACAAGCAGGCCTTCGGCTTCCTCACCCTCGACCGCTTCGTCGACGGCCGCGATCTCTGGCTGCTGGCCACCGGCACCGGCGTGGCGCCGTTCCTGTCGATCCTGCAGGACCTGGAGGTGTGGCAGCGCTTCGAGCGCATCGTGCTGGTGTACAGCGTGCGCCACGCGGCGGAGCTGGCCTACCAGCCGCTGATCCACGGCCTGGCGGGGCTGGAGCACCTGGAAGGCGTGGCCGAGAAGTTCCTCTATCTGCCCGTGGTCACCCGCGAGGCCCACCCGGGCGCCTTGGGTGGGCGCATCACCACCCTGATCGAGAACGGCGAACTGGAGCGCGCTGCCGGGCTGCCACTGGAGCCGGAGCACTCGCGGGTAATGCTCTGCGGCAACCCGCAGATGATCGAGGACACCCGGGCGGTGCTGAAGGCGAGGGGGATGAACCTGTCGCTCAGCCGGCGGCCGGGGCAGGTGGCGGTGGAGAATTACTGGTAGAGGGTGTGTCGCTTATCACTTCGGAACCCGGCGGATTGCAGGGCTCTGTGGGGGCTTCCTGTCTCGCCCAAACGAAAACCGGCGCCCTGGGGCGCCGGTGGGTGGAGCGGTGAAGCCGGTCAGAGCTGGATCAGGTTGGGGATCTGCACGTCCGGGTTCACGTCCTGCTCGTAGTCAACGCCGTCGATCTCGAAGCCGAACAGGCGCAGGAACTCGGTCTTGTAGCCGGTGAAGTCGGTCAGCTGGTACAGGTTCTCGTTGGTCACCTTGTTCCACAGGTCCTTCACGGTGTCCTGCACGTCCGGTTGCAGTTCCTTGTAGTCGGCGCGCAGGCGGCCGTCGACGTCCAGGTGCGGCTCGGCGCCGTAGAGGCTCTCGCGGAACAGGCCGTCGACCTGTTCGATGCAGCCTTCGTGGGTGCCCTTTTCCTTCATCACCTTGAACAGCAGCGACAGGTACAGCGGCATCATCGGGATGGCCGAGCTGGCCTGGGTGACCACGGCCTTCAGCACCGAGACGCGGGCGTCGCCACCGGTGGCGGCAAGTTTCTCGCGGATGCCGAGAACCTTCTGGTCCAGGTCCTTCTTGGCGGCGCCGATGGAGCCGTTCCAGTACAGGTCGTGGGTGATCTCTTCGCCCAGGTAGGTGAAGGCGGTGGTCTTGGCGCCGTCGGCCAGCACGCCGGCTTCCTGCAGGGCGTCGATCCACATCTGCCAGTCTTCACCGCCCATGACCGCCACGGTGTGGGCGATCTCGGCCTCGGTGGCCGGCTCCATCACGCTTTCCTTGATCACTTCCTTGTCGGTGTCCAGGCCACGGAAGTTGACGGTCTTGCCGACCGGCTTGAGCACGGAGTTGAAGACTTCGCCGGTCTTGGGATGGGTGCGGCGCGGGGCGGCCAGGCTGTAGACCACCAGGTCGACCTGGCCCAGGTCCTGCTTGATGGTCTCGATGGTGACGCGCTTCACCTCATCGGAGAACGCGTCGCCGTTGATGCTGCGCGCGTACAGGCCCTTGGCCTGGGCGGCTTTCTCGAAGGCGGCAGAGTTGTACCAGCCAGCGGTGCCGGCCTTGGTCTCGCTGCCCGGACGCTCGAAGAACACGCCCAGGGTGTCGGCGCCCGCGCCGAAGGCGGCGGTGATGCGTGCGGCCAGGCCGTAGCCGGTGGACGAACCGATGACCAGCACCTTCTTCGGGCCGTTGGCCACGGGGCCCTTGGACTCGACGTAGCGGATCTGTTCCTTGACGTTGGCCTCGCAGCCGGCCGGATGGGTAGTGACGCAGATGAAGCCACGCACGCGCGGTTTGATGATCATGGAAACCTCGGTTGCTAGATGCGGTAACAGCACATTCAGAAGCGGGAGACGTCGCGCATCGTAGATAAGACACCTCGGTTGTGGCCAGCGGCAGCCGGGTGAGTCGGCAAAAGCCGGCCCACCCGGCATGACCGGGACGGGAGAGAGGGCCGCCCCGGGCGCTCGTTGAGGCCCTCAGGCCTCCAGGTCGGTGCGGGTGGCGCAGCTGCCGTCGCAGCGGCCCGGGCAGCTGCAGCCGGTGCTGCTGCGCCCGGTGGCGCGTTCCATGCGCCGGGCCACGGGCTCGTCGTCGGCGAACGGCAGCATGGTGGCCTCGTCCAGCTGGCGCTGGCTGCGCCCGAGGCTGAGCTGCACGGCGACGAAGAAGAAGGCCACCGTGCCCAGGCCGAACAGCACGTTCAGGGTTTCGGCATCCATGCTCCGCTCCTCAGGCCGTGGCGCCGGCCGGGGCCGTCGCACGGTCGGTGGTGCGCACGGTGTGCCAGGTATTCCAGGCCATCAGCAGCATGCCGCTGAGGAAGAACAGGCCACCGACGAAGCGCACGATGAAGCCGGGGTGGCTGGCCTCCAGCGCCTCGACGAAGGAGTAGGTGAGGGTGCCGTCGTCGTTCACCGCCCGCCACATCAGGCCCTGGGTGATGCCGTTGACCCACATGGAGGCGATGTAGAGCACGGTGCCGATGGTGGCCAGCCAGAAGTGCGCGTTGATCAGCCCGGTGCTGTACATCCGCTCGCGGCCGTAGAGGCGCGGGATCAGGTGGTAGAGCGAGCCGATGGAGATCATCGCCACCCAGCCGAGGGCACCGGCGTGCACGTGGCCGATGGTCCAGTCGGTGTAGTGGGAGAGGGCGTTGACGGTCTTGATGGCCATCATCGGGCCTTCGAAGGTGCTCATGCCGTAGAAGGCCAGGGACACCACGAGGAAGCGCAGGATGGGGTCGTCGCGCAGCTTATGCCAGGCACCCGACAGGGTCATCATGCCGTTGATCATGCCGCCCCAGCTGGGGGCCAGCAGCACCAGGGACATCACCATGCCCAGGGACTGCGCCCAGTCCGGCAGCGCGGTGTAGTGCAGGTGGTGCGGGCCGGCCCAGATGTACAGGGTGATCAGCGCCCAGAAGTGCACGATGGACAGGCGGTAGGAGTAGACCGGGCGCCCGGCCTGCTTGGGGATGAAGTAGTACATCATCCCGAGGAAGCCGGTGGTCAGGAAGAAGCCCACGGCGTTGTGCCCGTACCACCACTGGACCATGGCGTCAGTGGCCCCGGAGTAGACCGGGTAGGACTTGAACCAGCTCACCGGGATGGCGACGTGGTTGACGATATGCAGCATCGCCGTGACCAGGATGAAGGCGCCGAAGAACCAGTTGCCGACGTAGATGTGCTTGGTCTGGCGCTTCATCACAGTGCCGAAGAACACCACCGCGTAGGCGACCCAGACGATGCCCATCCACACCGCCCCGGCGAATTCCACCTCGGCGTATTCCTTGGTGGTGGTCAGGCCCTGGGGCAGGGTCACCAGCAGGCAGATCACCAGGGCCTGCCAGCCCCAGAAGGTGAAGGCGGCGAGGCTGCCGCCGAACAGCCGCGCCTGGCAGGTGCGCTGCACGGTGTAGTAGCTGGTGGCGAACAGCGCGCTGCCGCCGAAGGCGAAGATCACCAGGTTGGTGTGCAGCGGCCGCAAGCGGCCGAAGCTGGTCCAGGGCAGGTCGAGGTTCAGGGACGGCCAGACCAGCTGGGCGGCGATGAACACCCCCAGGCCCATGCCGACGATGCCCCAGACCACCGTCATCAGCGCGAACTGGCGCACCACCCGGTAGTCGTAGGCGGGTTCGATTTCTGCAGTCTTCATGCGGAAAACCTTCAGGAGTGGGAATGGCTGGCCGGCACTGCCGACCGGGGCGCCACTCTAGGAAGGCGGGACGGGACGAAACAGCCTCAGTTTTGGCTGCTTTTAGGAGATCAGATGAGCACCATCTGCTCCCAGGCGACACCAGGGGCGGCCTGGGTCATCTGATATCGGATTTCTGCTTCGATCTGATTCTGTTTCTGCGCCGGGTGGCTCGCCATAGTGGCTACCCGGACGATTGCCGCCTCCGGCGGCCCGATGAGGATCCCCATGTACCGATACGACGACTACGATCGCGCCCTGGTCCGCGAACGCGTCGCGCAGTTCCGTGACCAGGTGGCGCGGCGGCTGAGCGGCGAGCTGAGCGAGGAAGAGTTCCTGCCCCTGCGCCTGCAGAACGGCCTGTACCTGCAGAAGCACGCCTACATGCTGCGGGTGGCCATCCCCTACGGCACGCTGTCGTCGGACCAACTGCGCACCCTGGCCCTCATCGCCCGGGAGTACGACCGGGGCTACGGCCACTTCACCACCCGGCAGAACATCCAGTTCAACTGGATCGACCTGGAGCGGGTGCCGGACATCCTCGAACGCCTCGCCGATGTCGACATGCACGCCATCCAGACCTCCGGCAACTGCGTGCGCAACATCACCACCGAGGCCTTCGCCGGGGTGGCCGCCGACGAGCTGCTGGACCCGCGCCCGCTGGCCGAGATCCTCCGCCAGTGGTCCACGGTGAACCCGGAATTCCTCTTCCTGCCACGCAAGTTCAAGATCGCCCTCTGCGCCGCCGAGGAGGACCGCGCGGCCGTGCAGATGCACGACATCGGCCTCTACCTGTACCGCGACGGGGACGGCGAGATGCGCCTCAAGGTGCTGGTGGGCGGCGGGCTCGGGCGTACGCCGATCCTCGCCCAGGTGATCCGCGAGGGGCTGCACTGGCGCCACCTGCTGTCCTATGTCGAGGCGGTGCTGCGGGTCTACAACCGCCACGGCCGCCGCGACAACAAGTACAAGGCGCGCATCAAGATCCTGGTCAAGGCCCTGGGCATCGAGGCCTTCGCCCGCGAGGTGGAGGCCGAATGGGAGCACCTGCGCGACGGCCCGGCCCAGCTGACCGAGGCGGAGTATGCCCGCGTGGCGGCCTCCTTCACCACGCCGGCCTACGCCACCCTCGACGCCGCCGACCTGGAACATGGCCGGCGCCTGGCCGAGGACCCGGCCTTCGCCCGCTGGTGCGCCCGCAACCTGCAACCGCACAAGGTGCCCGGCTACGCGTCGGTGGTGATCTCCACCAAGCCCGGTCCCGAGGCCCCGCCGGGTGACGTGACCGCCGCGCAGATGGAGGCGGTGGCGGACTGGGCCGAGCGCTTCGGCTTCGGCGAGATCCGCATTGCCCACGAGCAGAACCTGGTGCTGCCGGACGTGCCCAAGCGCGACCTGCACGCCCTCTGGCTGGCCGCCTGCGAGGCGGGCCTGGCGACCCCCAACGTCGGCCTGCTGACCGACATCATCGCCTGCCCCGGCGGCGACTACTGCGCCCTGGCCAATGCCAAGTCGATCCCCATCGCCCAGGCGATCCAGGCGCGCTTCCGCGACCCGGCGCGGCTGGAGGCCCTCGGCGAGCTGAGCCTGAACATCTCCGGCTGCATGAATGCCTGCGGCCACCACCACATCGGCAACATCGGCATCCTCGGCGTCGACAAGGGCGGCAGCGAGTGGTACCAGGTCACCCTCGGCGGCGCCCAGGGCATGTCGGCGGCCCTGGGGCGGGTGATCGGCCCGTCCTTCAGTGCGGCCGAAGTGCCCCAGGTGATCGAGCACATCGCCGACACCTACCTGGCGCACCGCGAGGGCGACGAGCGCTTCGTCGACACCCTCGGCCGCATCGGCCTGGAGCCGTTCAAGGCACGGGTCTACACCCGTGAGGAGGAACCGGCATGAACAACCTGATCCGCCTGCGCCAGGGCGTGCCCGGCCTGGTCGAGGACGACCTCTGGACCCTGGTGCGCCCGGACGAGGCGCTGCCGGACGGCGGGCCGCTGATCCTGCCGCTGGCGCTCTGGCAAGCCCGGCAGGACGCCGCCGTGCTGGCGGGCGAGCGCGTCAGCGAGGATGCGCTGCTGTTGCAGCCGGACGACGACGTGGAGTCCCTGCGGGACTGCCTCTACAGCCTGCCGCTGATCGCCGTGGACTTCCCCAGCTTTCGCGATGGCCGGGGCTACAGCCAGGCCTACCTGCTGCGCAGCCGGCTCGGCTGGGCCGGTGAGTTGCGCGCCGTGGGGGACGTGCTGCGGGACCAGTTGGCGCACATGCGCCAGTGCGGCTTCGACGCCTTTGCGGTGCGTGCTGACAAGTCCGCCGAGGACGCCCTCAAGGGGCTGGCCGGGCTCAGCGTGCTCTACGGCCGCTCGGTGATCGAGCCGCGCCCGCTGTTCCGGCGCCGCGAGGCCGATGTCACGATTGGTAAAAATTGACGGCTCGGGGGAAGGCCGCGTTCTGTCCTACGATGCACGTCCGTTTTTTCTGATCGGACCCCAATGGACAGCGACAGTACCCGGCCTCCCCCGGCCCCCTCCCTCTCCGGCGCCTCGCGCCTTCCCGTTCCCCGGCTCCCTGCCGTGAATCCCTTCGGCCTCCCGTTCCGCGCCCCTTCGGCGTGCCGGATGGCGGCTGCCCGTTGTTGCGGCGAGGAGGGCTGACATGGAGTGGATCGCCGACCCCACGGCCTGGCTGGGCCTCCT
Organism: Metapseudomonas otitidis; assembly: GCF_011397855.1. NCBI lineage: Bacteria > Pseudomonadati > Pseudomonadota > Gammaproteobacteria > Pseudomonadales > Pseudomonadaceae > Metapseudomonas > Metapseudomonas otitidis. The sequence continues at coordinate 1,087,359 of NZ_AP022642.1, forward strand.
CACCCTGGTGGTGCTGGAAATTGTGCTGGGCATCGACAACCTGGTGTTCATCGCCATCCTCGCGGACAAGCTGCCGCCCCACCAACGTGACCGCGCGCGCCTGATCGGCCTGTCGCTGGCGCTGCTGATGCGCCTGGGCCTGCTGGCCAGCATCTCCTGGCTGGTGACGCTGACCGAGCCGCTGTTCGAGGTCTTCGGCCACGCCTTCTCGGGCCGTGACCTGATCATGCTGTTCGGCGGTGTGTTCCTGCTGTTCAAGGCCACCATGGAGCTGCACGAGCGCATCGAGGGCCATGCCCAGCCGAGCACCGGCAGCCGCACCTATGCCCTGTTCTGGCCGGTGGTGGCGCAGATCGTGGTGCTGGACGCGGTGTTCTCCCTGGACGCGGTGATCACCGCCGTCGGCATGGTGGAGCACCTGGAAGTGATGATGATCGCGGTGGTGATCTCCATCGGCCTGATGATCGTCGCCAGCAAGCCGCTGACCGCCTTCGTCAACGCCCACCCCACGGTGATCATGCTGTGCCTGGGCTTCCTGATGATGATCGGCTTCAGCCTCACCGCCGAAGGCCTGGGCTTCCACATTCCCAAGGGCTACCTGTACGCGGCCATCGGCTTCTCGATCCTCATCGAGCTGGCCAACCAGACGGTGCGCTGGCGCCGTCGCCGCCGCCAGGAGGAGGCCGGCGGCCTGCGCGAGCGGACCGCCCACGCGGTGCTGCGCCTGCTGGGTGGCCGTGGCGTGGAGGCCGACGAGGTGGGCGAGGAGATCGCCGACCTGGTGAAGGACAACGGTCGCGGCCAGGTGCCCTTCGATCGCCGCGAGCGGGTGATGATCAGCGGCGTGCTCGGTCTGGCCGAGCGCCCCATCCGCACCCTGATGACCAACCGCGTGGAGGTGGAGCGCATCGACCTGGCCGACAGCCGCGAGACGGTGTACGACGCGCTGTTGCGCTCGCCCTATTCGCGCCTGGTGGTGGTCCGTGACGCCGACGTGGACGAGCCCCTGGGCTACGTGCACAAGAAGGAACTGCTGCGCGCGCTGCTGCAGGGCCAGGCGCCGGAGATCGAGCCCTTGCTGCGCATCCCGCCCAACCTGCCGGAGAGCGCCTCGGTGCTCAGTGCCCTGGAGGAGATGCGCAAGGCCTCGACCCACGTGGCCTTCGTGGTCAACGAATTCGGCGGCTTCGAGGGCCTGCTGACCATGACCGACATCCTCGAATCCATCGCCGGCGAACTGCCGGACGCCAGCGAGGTGGACGGCCTGGATATCGAGCCCGTGGACACGGGCTGGAAGGTCAGCGGCGCGGTGAACCTGAGTCTGCTGAACGAGCGCCTGGGCTTCCCGCCCCGTGCCCAGGAGGGCTACCAGACGGTCGCCGGCCTGGCCATGAGCCTGCTGGACCGCCTGCCGGTGGTGGGCGACGCGCTGGAGGTGGAAGGCTGGCGCCTGCAGGTGATCGAGGTGAAGGAGCGTCGGGTCAACCGGCTGCTGCTGGAGCCGCCGCCCGGTCACCCGCGGCGTTCAGGCTGAGCCTGCCCCGTGAAGAACGGCGCCCTCGGGCGCCGTTCTTTCATTCACCTGCCGCTCAGGGCTGCTGTTTCTGCTGGGCCTTGAGCAGGTCGCGGATCTCGCTGAGCAGCTCCTGGTCCTTGGTGGGGGCCGGCGGTACTTCGGGGGCGGCGGCTTCCTCGCGCTTGAGCTTGTTGATCACCTTGACCCCCATGAAGATGGCGAAGGCCACGATTACGAAGTCGAGCACCGTCTGGATGAACTTGCCATAGGCCAGGACCACGGCCGGGGCGTTGCCCTCGGCGGCCTTGAGGGTGATGGCCAGGTCGGAGAAGTCCACGCCCCCGACCAGCATCCCCACCGGCGGCATGACCACGTCGCCGACGAAGGAGGACACGATCTTGCCGAATGCAGCGCCGATGATGATGCCCACGGCCATGTCGACCACGTTGCCCTTGACCGCGAAGGCCTTGAATTCCGACAGCAAGCTCATGCGATTTCCCCCGGGGATTGGACTGATGGGCTGAAAGTGTAACCGAGTGTTCTGACAGCGCCATCCTACCGGTGTTGCGGTTCGGTGTAGCGGTAGAGCCGGCAGAAGTCCTCGTGCACCTGGGGATCGGGGCGCTTCTGCACCCGCACGCCGGCTGCTGGGTAGCGCCCCAGCAGCACCTTCGGGCGCACCGGGCGCGGGTAGAAGCCGCCGCCGCAGTTGGGGCAGACGTTGTGCAGCCGCTCGACGCAGTCGGCGCAGAAGGTGCATTCGAAGGAGCAGATGCGGGCTTCGGTGCTGGCGGGCGGCAGGGCGCGGGCGCAGGCTTCGCAGGTGGGGCGCAGCTCGAGCATCGGGGGCTCTCCTGGGGGCGACCGCTCATCCTAGTGCGCCCGCCAGGCGGCGCCCAGTCACGAGCGTTCACTGTAACGCCGGTGAAACAGGTGGCTGTCCGGTCGCCCAGGCTGGTCTAGCCTCTAGCTGCTGCTTCGGTCTTGCAAGGAGCCTTGCCATGCCTCTCGAACACCACGCCCTGGAACGCGAATTCCCTGATGATCACGCCACGATGCACGAACTTCTCCAGCACAACGTGCACTTTGCCCGCCTGGCCGCCGAGTACCACCACCTCGACACGCGCATCTATGAAGTGGAGGACGGCCGGCATGCCCTGGATGACCTGCAACTGCACAGCCTGAAGATGAAGCGGGTTGCCCTGAAGGACGAGATCGCCCAGCTGCTCAGGGCCCATCAGGGCGGTTGACCGGCGTCAACGCGGTGCCCGGGGCGGCTGGCTAGGCTGGCCGCCTTTCCCCTTCGGAGCACTCGCCATGACGGCCTACGACACCCTTCCGAGCGCCACCCCCGAATCCGACCGCAAGGCCCAATACGAGGCGCGCCGAGCCGAGGAACGACGTGATCGCCTGCGCCAGCAGCTGGACCTGCTGGACAAGCGCATCGCCCGCGTCCAGGCCGGCACCGAGCCGCTGGACGGCTCCAGCCTGCAGGCCCTGCAGATGCGCCGCGAAGGCCTGGCCCAGGACCTGGCCCGCCTGCCACGCAAGGAAGGCTGCTGCGGCTGCGGGCGCGCCTGCAAGGGGTGATCCGCTATCATGCGGGCTTCGTTTTTCTGACGGAGTCCGCTGATGGCCAAGGCCAAGCGCATGTACGGCTGCACCGAGTGCGGCTCGACCTTCCCCAAATGGGCTGGCCAGTGTGCCGATTGCGGGGCCTGGAACACCCTGGTGGAAACCGTGGTGGAAGGGGCTGCCGCCTCGTCCTCCAGCGGGCGCGCCGGCTGGGCCGGCGGCCAGGCGCAGATCAAGACCCTGGCCGAGGTCAGCGTCGAGGAGATGCCGCGCTTCTCCACCGCTTCGGCCGAACTGGACCGGGTGCTCGGTGGCGGTCTGGTCGACGGTTCGGTGGTGCTGATCGGCGGTGACCCCGGCATCGGCAAGTCCACCATCCTCCTGCAGACCCTCTGCAACATCGCCACCCGCTTCCCCGCGCTCTACGTCACCGGTGAGGAATCCCAGCAGCAGGTCGCCATGCGCGCCCGTCGCCTCGGGCTGCCCGAGGACAAGCTCAAGGTGATGACCGAGACCTGCATCGAAAGCATCATCGCCACCGCGCGGGTGGAGAAGCCCAAGGTGATGGTGATCGACTCCATCCAGACCATCTTCACCGAGCAGTTGCAGTCCGCTCCCGGCGGCGTGGCCCAGGTGCGCGAGAGCGCCGCGCTGCTGGTGCGCTACGCCAAGCAGAGCGGCACGGCGATCTTCCTGGTCGGCCACGTGACCAAGGAGGGCGCCCTGGCAGGCCCCCGCGTGCTGGAGCACATGGTCGACACGGTGCTGTATTTCGAGGGCGAGTCCGACGGCCGACTGCGCCTGCTGAGGGCGGTGAAGAACCGCTTCGGCGCGGTGAACGAGCTGGGCGTGTTCGGCATGACCGATCGCGGCCTGAAGGAGGTTTCCAACCCCTCGGCGATCTTCCTCACCCGCGCCCAGGAAGCCGTGCCCGGCAGCGTGGTGATGGCCACCTGGGAAGGCTCGCGACCGATGCTGGTAGAGGTGCAGGCACTGGTGGACACCAGCCACCTGGCCAACCCGCGCCGGGTCACCCTGGGCCTGGACCCGAACCGCCTGGCGATGCTGCTGGCAGTGCTGCACCGCCACGGCGGCATCCCCACCCATGACCAGGATGTGTTCCTCAACGTGGTGGGCGGGGTGAAGGTGCTGGAGACGGCCTCCGACCTGGCGCTGATCGCCGCCATCATGTCGAGCCTGCGCAACCGGCCGCTGGAGCATGACCTGCTGGTGTTCGGCGAGGTGGGCCTGTCTGGCGAGGTGCGCCCGGTGCCCAGTGGGCAGGAGCGTCTGAAGGAGGCGGGCAAGCATGGCTTCAAGCGGGCCATCGTGCCCAAGGGGAACGCCCCGAAAGAGGCGCCCCCCGGCTTGCGGGTCATCGCAGTGACGCGCCTGGAGCAGGCGCTCGACGCGCTGTTCGAGTAGCGCTCAAGCCTCCACGAGGGCGGCGAGGTCGCGCTCCAGCAGCGTCTCGTCGCCCAGGTTCAGCTCCATCAGCCGGCGCAGGTGGGCGATGGAGTCCAGGTCGATGTGCTGGCAGACGAAGCCCAGCTGATCGTCGTGGATCCGGGTGAGGACCACGTCCATGCGCACCAGGGCATCCCGGGACAGGTGGATGACCGCCTGGAAGGGCTGGTCCCCGTCCCCGTTCCAATTATTCGGGCGGCTCAGCAGCAGGCCTTTCAGGGAGATGTCCTGCAGCTCGGCCTGCCATTGGCGCTCGCCCTGGATCAGTTCGGTCACGGCGTCGAACGCGACCCGGTGGAAGCGCCGTCGTTCGTGTTCTTTCTGGCTCATCGCTCAAGACTCCTGGGCAGTTTGGATCACTATAGACAAGGGCTAGATTACCCGCTCATCCCCGGCGACGACGCCAGGCCAGCAGCAGGCCGCCGGCCACCAGCAGTGCGCCGAGGCCATAGGCGGCATGGCGTCGGGACGGCGCCAGGGCGGTGATGGCGGCCCAGCGCTCTTCCCATTGGCGGGGTTTGGCCCGCTCGAAATCCGGATCTTCACACGTCTTGCCGAAGTTGCCGGCCCACTCCACGAACGGACCGTTCTCCACGTAGCGGCGGTAAATGCGCCGGGCGCTGTCCAGATCGCGGTACTCCAGCCAACCGCTGGCCTGACACAGTGCAGCGGCGAAGGCCTGGCTGGTGTGCGGCAGTCGGTCGGCGGCGCGTTCGGCCAGGTCCGCCGCCACCCAGCGGTAGTGGAAGCGGCGGTTGGGCTCGGCCAGTGCGCTGTTCTGGCGCCTGGCTTCGTCTTCGCTCAGCCAGCCGGCCGGGTCCTGTCGTTCCACCTGGAGCTGGTAGTAGTTGCCTTCGTAGACCTTGAAGTCCGGTGACATCTCGTAGCCCAGCAGCTCCATGCCGCGCCAGCGTGCCAGGACGGCGGCGGTGTAGTAGGCCTCGGCCTGGCCGATGTCGGTCCAGCGGCTCTCCGCCTCCCGGCGTGCCCGGGCGTACTCGCGGGCGATGGTGCGCAGCTCCTCGGTGGCGAAGTAGGCCGGTGCCTCGTCGTAGCGCCCTTCGCGCATCAGGCGACGGCCCAGCAGCTCCCGCAGCAGGGTGGCAATCGGGCGAGGCAGGTAGGCGTCGCCTTGGGCTTGGTCCTGCGGATTGGGCGCTGGCACCTTGGCGTCGACGAAGCCCTTCAGCTCATCTGCGGTGAGCACCCGTTCGGCGAGGGTGGCGGTGTCCTCCCAGTAGATCTCGCCGCTGCGGTAGAGCATGTCCAGGGCGTCCAGGTAGTCGCCGCGCTTAAGCGCGAGGACGGCGCGCTCGCCGTCGACCCGGCAGTGGGGCTTCACCGTTTCCAGGTAGCCGTCGTCGTCGCGCCGGTAGGCCCAGCTCTCGTTCTCGGGGAAGGCCTGGGAGGCCTTGGCATAGGCCTGGGTGGCCGTAGTGATGTCGCCGTCGTGCAGTGCCACCTTGGCGCGGATCCACCAGGCGAGGCCCGAGTCGCCGGCCTTTTCCAGCAGACGCCGGGCGGTGTCGTACTGGCCGCTCTGGTAGGCCAGGGTGGCGAGGCGGTCGGCATTGGGCAGGGCCGGTTCGTCCAGCGACAGCAACAGCTGGACGAGGGGCTTCTCGGCCTCGGTCTGGCCCTCGTAGTCCCAGCCGATTCGGGTCAGCAGGCGAATGGTCAGCAACTGCTGGACCTCCGGAACCTCCAGCAGCGGGCGCAACTGATCCACCGGCATCTGCGCCAGTTCGCTGGAGAGGAACTTGAGGGAACTGATGCCGACGCTGGAGTTCAGCGCCGCCTGGTTGGAATAGAAGCGGATGGCCTGGCCCCAGTCGCCGGCGTCCTTGGCCACGCGGGCCTCTTCCCCGAGGCTGGCGGCGGCCAGTTCCAGCGGGTCGGGGAAACCGTCCAGGACCAGTTGGCGGGTCAGCTGGAAGGCCTCGCGGGCGGCCTGGGCGTGGGCCTGCCGGCGCTGCTCGGCCTCGACATCGGTGGTCACGTCGTCGGAAGCGGGCAGGTCGCGGCTCATTTCCGCCTGTGCGCGCCCCAGGGAATAGGCCGCCCAGGTGCTGCGGGCCCGGCGTTGGTCGGCGGGCAGGGCGAGCAGGCGGCGGAAGTAGCCGCTGGCCTCTTCCCCGTCCCGGCGGAAGGCCACGGCGCCGGCGATGTAGAGACGCTGCTCTTCTGGCAGGTCGCCGGCCTGGGCTTCCACCTGGGCGGGGTCATCCAGGGCACGCAACTGCTCGACGCGCTGGGCCACGTCGCGTCCCAGTTCGTCCCGCTCCACCCACTCCCGCTGGCGCACGTAGTTCTCGTTGTCCGCCTCCCAATAGATCACCAGGGTGGCCTGGCTCACCGGTTTGAGCCCGGCGATGGGCGGGGCCAGGTGGGTGGCTTCGAAGACGAAGTTGTTCTCCGGCATCTCGGTCAGGGTGCGGGCGCGGTTGTCCAGCAGGGTCAGGCTGAAGTCGGGCCCGCAGGCCAGGGCCTGGTTGGCCAGCGGCAGGGCCAGGGCGATGGCCAGGGCCAGGCGGGCGAGGGGCCGATCAGGGTTGTGCATGGAGTCCTCCTTGAGCAGGTGCATGGCAGCGGGCCCAGCCCAGCGCTCGGCGCTGGCCCGCTTGCAGGTAGAGGGTGGGGCCGGCCTCGCGTTCCAGGCGCAGGCCGGCGTCGTCCGTGACGAGGCGATAGCCCGGCAGGGCGTCATGGGCGAAGCAGTCATGGGCGGCCAGTTGCAGGCGAGCGGGCAGCGCTGCCGGGGCATTGCCGAGGTTGGCCAGGGTCAGTTCGTTGAGCTGGGGGTCGTTGTCCGGGCGTCGCACGTCCAGGCGCAGGTCGGCCGCCAGTGCTTCGCCCCGGGCCACCGCCATCAGCGTCGCCAGCGGCCAGGCGCGGCGATCCCCGGGCAGGGGCAGGCGGAACCAGATCAGGCCCGCCAGGTGTGTGGGCGGGTCGCGGCGCAACTGGGCGACGAGCCCGGCGACCTGCTGGGGATCGGCCATCCATTCCTGGCGCGCCCCGGCGATGGGCAGCGGTGCTTCGCTCTCCACCTGAACGCCTTCGTCGGAGCGGATCAGGCCGGCGCCGTAGGCGGGCAGGGCGAGGAGGAAGGGCGTGGGGCTGACGGCATCCCAGCGGCGCGCCCATTCCAGGGCCTGGCGCTCGTCGAACAGGCCCTTTTCCGGCGCGCTGACACCGTGCACCTGGAGGACGCTGCCGTCGACCTGGGCGAGCACGTCCGGCAGGCGGGGGCTCGACAGCCAGGCGGGCAGGGCGGTGATGCCGAGCTGCATGCCGGTGGGCAAGCTGGCGCGCAGCTCACTGAGGAAGCGGGCGTAGTCCGCCAGGCGCGCGCTGGCGCAGTCGTGGTCGATTTCCACGGCCACCGGGGTGAGCCCGGTGCGTTGCCAGTCCGCCAGCAGGCTGCCGATCTCGTCCCGTGCGCGCTGGCTGTCCAGTTGCGGCAACTGGCCGTCCAGGCGCACCACGGCGACCCAGGGGCGGCCGTCCTGGCGCAGCAGGTCGGTGTCGATGCGGGCCCGCGACCAGCCGGCGCCCGGGTGGGCCTGGAGTGCCAGTACGCGCAGGGTGGAGAAGATGGCGTGGCTGGCGCGCAGGGCCTCGGCGTGAGCCGGGGTCCATTGGCGTTGCCAGACGTAGAGCTGCTGGTCGAGCGGCGGCGAGTGCCCGTCCCGGCAGGCGGCCAGCATCAGCAAGGCTGCGAAGAGTGCCGCGATCCTGCGGCGGAGGGGGCCGGTCATGGACGGTCATCGATGGGGCAGGCGGGCCTGCTGGCCCGGTCGCGGCGGATTAGACTCCCAATCCCCAGCGCCGGCAAGGGGCGCCCGCCAACCCGTTCACATCCCCGGCGACCGCTCGCCGGATGGTTGGCCGTTCGGTTTGACAGCCGCTTTCCTGTCACCAAAGCTGCATGAGCTATTCACCTTCTGATTACCTGTGGAGTGCAGCTAATGGACAACCGACTGCTGGTCAAAGGTCTGATTGCGGGATTGCTCTGTGTTGGCAGCGTGGCGGCTCATGCCGATGCTGCCGGCGGCAACGGATGCGGCTGGGGCAACATGCTCTTCGAAGGGCAGCGCGGCATGGCCCCCCACTTCCTCGCCACCACCACCAACGGCACCTCGGGCAACGCCACCTTCGGCATGACCTCCGGGACCAACGGGTGCGACACCAGCGTCAAGCTGGGCTACGGCGGCCGCTCGATGCTGGCCATGAACGGCATGCTCGACAACATCGCCGAGGACATGGCCCAGGGCCAGGGCGAGGCGCTGGATGCCTACGCAACCCTGCTGGGCGTGGAGAAGGCCGACCGTGCCCACTTCGCCAAGATCACCCAGGAGAACTTCGCGCAGATCTTCTCCGCCCCCGACGTGACCGGCGAGCAGGTGCTGGCCAACACCCTCGACGTGATGAGCCGCGACCAGCAGCTGGCGCGCTACGCCAAGCAACCGGCCTGATCGGCAGGTGCAACGAAGAAGCCGGGCGATGCCCGGCTTTTTCATGCCTGCGGGATACGTGAGGGGGCATGCGCGGCGCGTGCCGGCGTGACGGGCGGCGTTTCGGGTGTCCTCAGACCCTTCCTGCGATTTTCTGCGTGAGGAAGGAAATTCAGCGAAGGTGTCTTCCGGCGCGGTTGTCGGAAGGCTCTAGACCAATGTCTAGACCTCAATCGGGAAGGATGGGGCTAAGCTTGTGCGGCAGCTCGTCTGTCCATCCATTGGGAGTCTCCTATGAACAATAACAACAGCGTCGCGCGCCACCTGCCCTGGGCAGTGCTGGCCGTCATCGGCGCCAGTGCCTTGGGCGTGGTCGCGTTGCGCCGCGGCGAGGCCATCAACGCCTTGTGGATCGTGGTGGCAGCCGTGGCGCTCTACCTGATCGCCTACCGCTACTACAGCCTGTTCATCGCCAGCAAGGTGATGCAGCTCGATCCGACCCGCGCCACCCCGGCGCTGATCAACAACGACGGCCTGGACTACGTCCCGACCAACAAGCACATCCTCTTCGGCCACCACTTCGCCGCCATCGCCGGCGCCGGCCCGCTGGTGGGCCCGGTGCTCGCCGCACAGATGGGCTACCTGCCCGGCACGCTCTGGCTGATCGCCGGGGTGGTGCTGGCCGGTGCGGTGCAGGACTTCATGGTCCTGTTCATCTCCACCCGCCGCAACGGCCGCTCCCTGGGTGAGCTGGTGCGCGAGGAAATGGGCCAGGTGCCCGGCACCATCGCGCTGTTCGGCGCCTTCCTGATCATGATCATCATCCTCGCGGTGCTCTCGCTGATCGTGGTGAAGGCCCTGGCCGAGAGCCCCTGGGGCATGTTCACGGTGATGGCGACCATCCCCATCGCGGTGTTCATGGGCGTGTACATGCGCTACATCCGCCCGGGCCGCATCGGTGAGATCTCGCTGATCGGCGTGGTCCTGCTGCTGGCCTCCATCTGGCTGGGCGGCCAGGTCGCCGCGGACCCGGTCTGGGGGCCGGCGTTCACCTTCACCGGCATCCAGATCACCTGGATGCTGATCGGCTATGGCTTCGTCGCCGCCGTGCTGCCGGTGTGGCTGATCCTCGCCCCGCGCGACTACCTGTCCACCTTCCTCAAGATCGGCACCATCATCGCCCTGGCCATCGGCATCTTGGTGACCATGCCGATGCTGAAGATGCCGGCCCTGACCCAGTTCATCGACGGCACCGGCCCGGTGTGGAAGGGCAACCTGTTCCCCTTCCTGTTCATCACCATCGCCTGTGGTGCGGTGTCCGGCTTCCACGCGCTGATCAGCTCCGGCACCACGCCCAAGCTGCTGGCCAGCGAGACCCACGCCCGCTACATCGGCTACGGCGGCATGCTGATGGAGTCCTTCGTCGCCATCATGGCCATGGTCGCCGCCTCGGTGATCGAGCCGGGCGTGTACTTCGCCATGAACAGCCCGCCGGCCGTGGTCGGCACCGACGTCGCCGCCGTGGCGGCCACCGTCAGCAGCTGGGGCTTCACCATCACCCCCGAGCAGCTGGAAGCCACCGCCCGTGACATCGGCGAGCACACCATCCTGGCCCGTGCCGGTGGTGCGCCGACCCTGGCCGTGGGCATCGCGCAGATCCTCCACCAGGTGCTGCCGGGCGAGAACACCATGGCGTTCTGGTACCACTTCGCGATCCTCTTCGAGGCGCTGTTCATCCTCACCGCCGTGGACGCCGGCACCCGTGCCGGGCGCTTCATGCTGCAGGACCTGCTGGGCAACTTCGTCCCGGCGCTGAAGAAGACCGACTCCTGGTTCGCCAACGTGCTCGCCACCGCCGGTTGCGTGGCCCTCTGGGGCTGGCTGCTGTACCAGGGCGTGATCGACCCGCTGGGCGGCATCAACACCCTGTGGCCGCTGTTCGGCATCTCCAACCAGATGCTGGCCGGCATCGCCCTGATGCTGGGCTGCGTGGTGCTGATCAAGATGAAGCGCCAGCGCTACGTGTGGGTGACGCTGATCCCGGCCACCTGGCTGCTGATCTGCACCACCACCGCCGGCCTGATCAAGCTGCTGGACCCAAACCCCGCCGTCGGCTTCCTGGCCCTGGCCAAGAAGTACAGCGACGCCGCCGCCGGCGGCCAGGTGCTGGCACCGGCCAAGGACATGGCGCAGATGCAGCACGTCATCTTCAACGCCTACACCAACGCCACCCTGACCGTGCTGTTCCTGTTCGTGGTGCTCAGCGTGCTGTTCTATGCCTTCAAGGTCGGCCGTGCCGCCTGGAGCAAGCCCGAGCGCAGCGACAAGGAAACGCCGTTCCAGCCGATCCCGGACGCCTGAGGAGTGAACGCGCATGTTCAATGACCTGAGTCGCATGGGTAAGTACCTCGGGCAGGCCGCCCGGATGCTGGTGGGCATGCCCGACTACGACACCTACGTCGAGCACATGCGCAACAAGCACCCGGACCAGCCGGTGATGAGCTACGAGGCGTTCTTCCGGGAGCGCCAGGAAGCCCGTTACGGGGGCGGGAAAGGGCGGCCCATCCGCTGTTGCTGAAACCTGCCCCGCCAGGCTGCTGCGCTTGGCATCTTGGAGGCGGGCAGTGCTCGGAATCCTCATGTACTGGAGTACATTGCGGTTCCTGCGCGCTGGTCGCCACCAACCTGCCTGCGCTCGCGACGCCTGGCGAGACAGGTTGATAGTTACCCACGCGCCACGACTCGTCGTGGCGCTGTTCTTTCTGCTCCGCGCACCGCCGAAACACCCATGGCCTGCCTTCCGCGCAGGTCACCGCCACATTGAGGAATGCCCTGATGTCCGCACACCTCCCCATCCCCGTCACCGTGCTCACCGGCTTTCTCGGTGCCGGCAAGACCACGCTCCTGAAGCACATCCTCAAGGCCGAGCACGGCCTGAAGATCGCGGTGATCGAGAACGAATTCAGCGAGACGCCCATCGATGGCCAGCTGCTGGGCGACGAGCCCGTGCAGGTCATGACCCTGGCCAACGGCTGCGTCTGCTGCTCCATCCACGTCGAGCTGGAAAAGGCCCTGTTCCTCCTGCTGGAGCGCCTGGATGCCGGCGAACTGGCCTTCGACCGCCTGGTGATCGAGTGCACCGGCCTGGCCGACCCGGCGCCCGTGGCGCAGACCTTCTTCGCCGATGAAGCCCTCTGCGAGCGCTACGTGCTGGACGGCATCATCACCCTGGTGGACGCCGTGAATGCCGAGCGCCACCTGGCCGAACCCATCGCCCAGGCCCAGGTGGGGTTCGCCGACCGCATCCTGGTGAGCAAACGCGACCTGGTGGACGAGGCGCACTTCGACGCCCTCAGCCAGCGTCTCTCGCGGATCAACCGCCGGGCGCCGGTGCGCGTCGTCGATCACGGTCGCATCGACCTGGCCGAACTGCTGGACGTGCGCGGCTTCAACCTCAACGCCGACATCGGCCCCGTGCTGACCTTGCGCCCCGTGCGCCCGGCCGCCACCCCGGACCGCATCGGCACCCTGGTGCTCAAGAGCGACAGGCCGCTGGACATGGAGCGCCTCAGCGCCTTCATGGAAGGCCTGCTGGAGCGCCACGGCAACGCCCTGCTGCGCTACAAGGGCGTGCTCGCAGTGGCCGGCGAAGCCCGTCGCCTGGTGTTCCAGGGCGTACTGCGCCTGTACGGCTTCGACTGGGACCGCGAATGGGAGGCGGACGAGCCGCGCGAGAGCGTGATGGTCTTCATCGGTGACAACCTCCCGGAAGACGAGATCCGCGCCGGATTCGAAGCCGCCGCCCACTGAGCGTCATCGGTGATTGGAATGCCGCTTGAAAGTAAATAGAATCACTCGCATTTGATTCTTTTCCTCTTTCGGCGTGCCCCGTATGACCGATGCCGTAGCGGCACCCGGCGACACCCCCGGTTCGCTCTACCGTGAGCACCGCAGCTGGCTCGAAGGCTGGCTGCGGCGCCGCCTGGGCAATGCCTGGGATGCCGCCGACCTGACCCAGGACACCTTCGTCCGCGTGCTGGCGGCCCACCAGCAGCGCACCTTGCCGACCCTGGCCGAGCCACGCGCCTACCTGCTCACCATCGGCCGCCGCCTGCTGATCAATCACCACAGGCGCCGCAGCCTCGAACAGGCCTACCTGGACGCCCTGGCCTGCCTGCCCGAGGCCGAGGTGCCGTCGCCGGAGCAGCGCTGGCTGGTGCTGGAAACCCTGCACGCCCTCGACGAACTGCTGGACGGCCTGCCCCTGGCGGTGCGCCGGGCCTTCCTCTGGTCGCAGCTCGAAGGGCTGGACTACGCCCGTATCGCCGAGCGCCTGGCGGTGTCCGAGCGCACGGTGAAGCGCTACATGGCGCGTGCCTACGAGCACTGCCTGCTGGTGGAGCTGTGAGCGCCCACGCTGCGGAACCGGCGCGGCGCATCGCCCGCGAGGCCGCGCAATGGCTGGTGCTCCGGGACGCCGGCGGGCTGGGCCCGGAGCAAGCGGCTGCGCTGCAGCACTGGCGCGCCCTCAGCGAGGCCCACGAGGCTGCCTGGCAACGGGCCGAGACATTGCGCCAACGCTTCGCCGGGTTGCCCGCGCCCCTGGCCCTGGCCAGCCTGGACCGCCCCGACCTTGGCCGACGCCGCGTGCTCAAGCAGGTGTTGGGCCTCGCCACCCTCGCCCCGGCAGCCTGGCTGGCCTACCGCCAGGCGCCCGTGGCCAGCTGGCGCGCCGACCTGCGCACCGCCACCGGTGAGCGTCGCGACGTCGACCTGCCCGGTGGTGGCCGCCTGCACCTGAACACCGCCAGCGCGGTCAACCTCGGCCCCGGCGTCATCGAGCTGGTGGCGGGCGAGATCGCCGTGGAAACCCCCGGCCCGCTACGGGTCGAGCGGGCCGAAGGGCGGCTGCTGACCGACGCAGCGCGCTTCTGCGTGCGGCAACTGGAGGCAGGCTGCCTGGTGTCGGTGGAAGCGGGCACGGTTCGCCTGCACCCTGCGACGGGGCAGGTGGTGGCGCTGTCTGCGGGCCAGCGTGCCGGCCTGCTCCCGACAGGCACCACGCCGGTGACGCGCTTCGACCCCGAGCAGCCCGACTGGCGCCAGGGGGTGCTGATCGTCGAGAACCGTCCCCTCGGCGCCGTGCTGCGCGAGCTGGATCGCTACCGCCCCGGCCTGCTGCGCTGGGACGCGGCACTGGAGGCGCTGCCGGTGACCGGCACCTTCCGCCTCAACGACACCGACCGCGTGCTCGCACTGCTCGCCGCCACCCTGCCGCTGGAGGTGCACTACCGCACGCGCTACTGGGTCTCCCTGGTGCCGCGTGCCCATGTCGGGTGAAGGCTGTCCCTTTTTTTCGCGTCGCTTGTCATCCCAGGAGACAACACGAAAAAGAGAGCCTTCCATGACCTCCCGTTCCCCGTCCTTCCCCCTGGCCCGGCACCTGCTGCGGGCCAGCCTTTTCCTGGCCCTCGGCCTGCCCAGCGCCTGGGCCGATGACGGCGCCCGGCGCAGCTACCAGGTGCCTGCGGGCAGCCTGGCCAGTGCCCTGACCCGTTTCGCCGGCCAGGCCGGCGTGAGCCTGTCCGTGGACCCGGCACTGGTGGACGGGCTCGACAGCCCCGGGCTGCAGGGTGAATACGGCATCGACGAGGGCTTTGATGCCCTGCTGCGGGGCTCGGGGCTGATGCTGCTGCCGGCCGGGGAGGCGGGCTACACCCTGCAACGCCTGCCGCCGCGTGCCGAGGGGGCCGAGGAGCTGCCGACCATCGCCGTCACCGGCGAAGGCGTCGGGATGGGCGGCGATGCCTACGCCGGCGGGCAGGTGTCGCGCCGCGGCAGCCTCGGGCTGCTGGGCGAGCGGGACTTCCTGGAAACGCCCCTGAGCCAGACCTCCTACACCAGCGAGATGGTGAAGAACCAGCAGGCCCGTACCCTGGCCGACCTGGTCGCCAGCGACCCCTCGGTGCGCAGCACCAACCCCTCGGCGGGGCGCTTCGAGCAGTTTTCCATCCGTGGCTACAGCCTCTACAACAGCGATGTCGCCTTCGGCGGCTTGTACGGCGTGCTGCCCACCTATTCCATCGACATGGAGATGGTCGAGCGGGTGGACGTGCTCAAGGGCCCGGGCGCCCTGCTCGGCGGGCTGGCGCCCAACGGCAGCGTCGGCGGCTCGATCAACATCGAGCCCAAGCGCGCCGGGGCCGACCCGGTCACCGAATTCACCGCCATGCAGGCCTCCACCGGGCAACTGGGCGGTCACGTGGACATCGGCCGGCGCTTCGGCGAGGACCAGCGCTTCGGCCTGCGCTTCAACGGTGTGAAGCAGTCCGGCGACACCGAATGGGACCACCAGCACCTGGACCGCGACTCTGCCGTGCTCGGGTTCGACCTGCGTGCCGAGCGCGTGCGCCTGTCCCTCGACCTCGGGCGGCAGACCCGAGACGTGGACGGCCCCATGGAGCGGGTCGGCCTGAACGCCGGGGTCAAGGTGCCCGACCCGAAGGACATCCACGACAACTTCGCCCAGCCCTGGACCTACTCCCGCGCCAAGGACACCTTCGGTGCCCTGCGTGGCGAGTACGACCTGGGGGACTCCACCCTGCTCTATGCCGCCGTCGGCGCGCGCAAGGGCGACTACGACTTCCTCCGCCATGCCGTGCAGGTCACCAACGACGCCGGGCGCTTCGTGGTCAGCCCCCGCGCCTTCCAGCGTGAGGAGGACGTGCGCACCGCCACCGTCGGCCTGCGTCACTGGCTCGCCACCGGCCCGGTCAACCACACCCTGAACGCCAGCCTCAACCGCTACGAGATGACCTTCGACAACAGCGGCGCGCGCTACGCCAACGGCGTCAGCAACCTGTACAACCCGGTGACCCTGCCGGTGCCGGGCACGCCCACCGCCCCGGACAACCCCACCCACACCGAGAGCGTGCTCAGCAGCCTGGCCCTGGCCGACACCCTCGGCTTCGCCGACGACCAGGTGCTGCTGACCCTCGGTGCGCGCCTGCAGCGGGTGGAGGTGGACAGCTCCGAACCCGGCGAGCCCGACCAGCGCTACGACGAACGCGCCACCTCGCCGGCCCTGGGCGTGGTCTGGCGCACCACCGAGTCCCTGTCGCTCTACGCCAACTACATGGAAGGCCTGACCCAGGGCCAGACCGCGCCGGAGACCGCCAACAACGCCGGCCAGGTGTTCGCCCCCTACCGCAGCAAGCAGGTGGAGGCCGGCATCAAGTACGACATGGGCAACCTGACCAGCACCCTCAGCGTCTTCCGCATCGAGAAGCCGGCCTACTACACCGAGAACGGCTTCCTGCGGCCCGACGGCGAACAGCGCAACCAGGGCGTGGAGCTGAACCTGTTCGGCGAACCGCTGGAGGGCGTGCGCATTCTCGGCGGCGCCATGCTGCTGGACGCCGAACTGACCCGCACCGCCAATGGCACCAACGACGGCAACCGCGCGGTCGGGGCGCCGATCGTCAATGCCAACCTGGGGTTCGAATGGGACCTGCCCCAGGTCCAGGGGCTGACCCTGACCGCACGGGCCATCCACACCGGCGCCCAGTACCTCGACCAGGCCAACACCCAGAAGGCCGATGCCTGGCAGCGCTACGACCTGGGCGCGCGCTACGCCTTCAGCGTCGGCGAGACGGACGTCACCCTGCGTGCCAGCGTGGAGAACGTCATGGACAAGGCCTACTGGGCCTCCGCCAACGTCCCCGACGGCACCGCCACCGGCCTTACCCTCTCCACCCCGCGCACCTGGCTGGTGTCGGCGACCCTGGGATTCTGAGGGGCGTTCCCGGGCTGAAGCCCGGGCTACGGGATGGCGTGCAGGGTGGGCTTCAGCCCACCATCGGAGCTGCCGGCAACACCCCCGGTGGATGGAAAAAGCGCCATCCATCCTACGCCCCGAAAAGCCCCATGCCTGTAGGGGCGAATTCATTCGCCAAGGGCTGCGTAGCGGCCCCAGGGCGTGTACGACAGGCACAAAAAAGCCCGGCAGGTGCCGGGCTTTCTCGTTCACCGTTCAGGCAATCAGTTGCCGTACACCGGGAACTTGGCGCAGATGGCCTTGACCTGCTCGCGCACGCGGTCGACCACGGACTCGTCGCCCATGTTCTCCAGGATGTCGCAGATCCAGCCGGCCAGTTCGCGGCACTCGGCTTCCTTGAAACCACGGGTGGTCACGGCGGGGGTGCCGATGCGCAGGCCGGAGGTGACGAAGGGGGAGCGCGGGTCGTTGGGCACGCTGTTCTTGTTCACGGTGATGAATGCGCGACCCAGGGCGGCGTCTGCGTCCTTACCGGTGATGTCCTGCTTGATCAGGGACAGCAGGAACAGGTGGTTCTGGGTGCCACCGGAGACCACGTCGAAGCCGCGTTCGATGAACACGCCAGCCATGGTCTGGGCGTTCTTCAGGACCTGCTGCTGGTAGGCCTTGAACTCGGGCTGCAGGGCTTCCTTGAAGCACACGGCTTTGGCGGCGATCACGTGTTCCAGCGGGCCACCCTGGGCGCCGGGGAAGACGGCGGAGTTCAGCTTCTTCTCGATCTCTTCGTTCTTGCGAGCGAGGATCAGGCCGCCGCGCGGGCCGCGCAGGGTCTTGTGGGTGGTGGTGGTGACCACATCGGCGAACGGCACCGGGTTCGGGTACACACCGGCGGCGACCAGGCCGGCCACGTGGGCCATGTCGACGAACAGGTAGGCACCGACCTTGTCGGCGATGGCGCGGAAGCGGGCGAAGTCCAGCACCTGGGAGTAGGCGGAGAAGCCAGCGACGATCATCTTCGGCTTGTGCTCGACGGCCAGGCGCTCGACTTCGTCGTAGTCGATCAGGCCGGCGTCGGTGATGCCGTACTGCACGGCGTTGTACAGCTTGCCGGAGGAGGAGACGGAGGCGCCGTGGGTGAGGTGGCCACCGTGGGCCAGGCTCATGCCGAGGATGGTGTCACCGGCCGACAGCAGGGCCAGGTAGACGGCGGCGTTGGCCTGGGAACCGGCGTGGGGCTGGACGTTGGCGTAGTCGGCGCCGAACAGCTCCTTGGCGCGGTCGATGGCCAGCTGCTCGACCACGTCGACGTACTCGCAACCGCCGTAGTAGCGCTTGCCCGGGTAACCCTCGGCGTATTTGTTGGTCAGCACGCTACCCTGGGCTTCCATCACCGCCGGGCTGGTGTAGTTCTCCGAGGCGATGAGTTCGATGTGCTCTTCCTGGCGCTGGGCTTCCTGCTCCATCGCGGCGAAGAGTTCGGCATCGTAGCGGGCGAGGGTCAAATCACGGCTGAACATGGCGGTCCTCTCAGGGATCGGTACGTGGAAAGGCGCGCATTCTAACCCATAGGTCGCTGGCTGACACATGAAGGTCGGTCATGCGACAGACAAGTGGCGCTCACGCGGATTCCTCTTCTGCGCCGTGCAGCTCGGCGAGCTTTCCTTGCAGGGCCTCGCGTTCGTGGTCGGCCAGCAGCGGCAGCTGCTGCCAGCATTCGTAGAGCGGCTCCAGCCAGCAGCAGTAGCCGGCATCGGGGCGCTGGCGCTCCAGTTGCTCGAAGGCGGTGTGGATCGCCAGGGCGTGGGCGGGCTCCTCCTGGGCCAGGGTGGCGAGCGCGCGGATGGCGGCCACCGTGGTCCAGTCGGTGGGGCCGAACAGGGCACTGAGCAGCAGGGCGCGGCGACGCGAGCCCTCCCAGCCGCCGTCGAGCTGGGCGAGGACCTGGGCGGCGGCGGTCTGCACGCGGGTCAGCCAGACCAGCGCGGGGGTCGAGCGGTCGGGCACCGCCGGCGGGTGCACCAGGCACGCCAGCACCTGCAGGGCCTCGTCCTCGTCCAGGCCAGCGGCCACATGGCTGGCCTGGGCCCAGTTGCTGCGGGCGTAGGGTTGTGCGGCCAGGCCGGCGATCAGGGCGCTGACCCGCTCGCCGGGCGGCGGCAGGGCGGGCCTGGGCTGGTCGCCTTCGTAGCACCACAGCAGGTGGTCCACCGGGCCCAGCGGCTGGCGCGGATCGGGGTGGGCGATGGCCTCGGTGGTGACCTCCACCGTGCAGCCGGTGAGGCCGTGGGCAGCCAGTTCGAGGGCGATGGCCAGGGTGTTGCTGGGCGCCTCCAGGGAGGAGGTGCGCAGGCTGATGCGGTCGTTGGCCGAGCCGGAAAAGGCCCCCTCCAGCAGCTTTTCGCGGATCTGCCGCAGCACGTTGGCGCTGGCGTCGCTCGGCTCCGGCGGGGCACCGGCGGCGAGGAACCACAGCTGGTAGGCGCGCTCGTTGCCGGCCCGGGCGGCGTCGATCACCCGCTGCAGCCGGGCGTCGTCACCGCTGGCCCGCCATTGGCAGTAGTCCAGCGACGGCTGCGCCCAGTCATGCTCGGGCTGGCGGGCCAGTACCTGTTCGTACCAGCCGCTGGCCTGGGCCCAGCCCCGTTGCTCCAGCCAGGTGTCGCCGGCCTCCAGGTAGGCGCTGATTTCCTCGGGTTGCTGGCGCACCGCCAGGCTGAAGGCGATGTCGGCCTCGGCAGCCCGCCCCTGCTGGCGCAGCAGCAGCCCTCGGGCGACGGCCAGGTGCCAGTCCCGCTCGGCGCTGGCCAGGTCGGCCAGCGCCAGGGCCTGCTCGAAGCAGGCGGCGCGGCGCAGCAGGCCGATGTGCAGCATGGGCCACTGCGCGGCCAGGTCCGGGGAGGGCGTCACCCGTCCGGCGAGGGCGGCCCAGCGGCGCGCGGCGGTGAGCTGGCGGACGCTGGCCTCTCGGGCCTCCGGGGTGGCCTGGATGACCCGAGAGAACAGGCGCATCTGCAGCGCCGGGTCCAGTCGCTCCAGGGCGCCGGCCGGCTCCAGCCAGCCGAGTGCCCAGACGTTGAGGTAGTCGGTGCCCGGGGCGACGTCGATCACCTGCAGCAGCAGGTCGACGGCCTCCGGCAGGCGCTCTTCGCGGGCCATGAGCCAGCTGCGCAGGGCTTCGCTGGCGTAGTAGCGCTGCTCCCCGATGGGCAGCAGCTCGGCGTCGGCCGGACGGCCGACGCGGGCCCGGTACTGCTCGGCCAGGGCCAGCCATTCAGAGTTGCCGGGGGCGTAGCGCAGCAGCTCCGCCAGGTGCTCGGCGCCGTGGACGAGGTTGCCCTGCTCCAGCTCGGCGAGGGTGATGAAGTGCTCGTACTCGGCGGTGCCCTGGCGCAATTCGATGCTGCCGCCGGTGGCCTCGGGTGCCTCGGGCGCGTCGTGGTCGCTGTCGGTGGCGGGCGTGGCGTGCGGGGCGCGGAGGAAGCGTTTCCACCAGGACATGCGGGGCTCCTTGTCGTGTCGTGTGCCGGTCGATGGCGCGAGGTAGGACGGTGGCGGTGCGGGTGGCGCGATCTTACGGCAGGCGGGCGGCCGGGGCCCGGCCGCGGGTCACGAAACGCAGGCTCAGCTGAGCATGAACAGCGCGGCGCCGCCGAACTGGGCTTCCAACTGGTCGGCGGGCATCGGCCTGCCGAAGAGGAAGCCCTGCACTTCGTCGCAGCCGTGCTCGCGGAGGAAGTCGAGCTGGGCGTGGGTCTCGACCCCTTCGGCGATCACCGCGAGGTTGAGGCTGTGGGACATGGCGATGATGGCGCGGGCGATCTGCGCGTCGCGCTCGCCGTCGGGCAGGCCGTCGACGAAGCTGCGGTCGATCTTCAGCACGTCGATGGGGAAGCGCTTGAGGTAGTTGAGCGAGGAGTAGCCGGTGCCGAAGTCGTCCACCGCGATGCACAGGCCGAGGCGCTTGAGGTTGGCGAGGATCTCCATGGCCTCGGCCACGTCGCGCATGAGGATGCTCTCGGTCAGTTCCAGCTCCAGGCAGGCGGGCGGCAGGCCGCTCTCGGCGAGGATGCCGGAGATGCGCTGGACCAGTTGGCCGTCGGCGAACTGGCGGGCGGAGATGTTCACCGAGACCTTGGGCAGGCGCATCTTGCGCTGGTGCCAGGCACGCAGTTGGCGGCAGGCCTCGCGCAGGACCCAGTCGCCGACTTCCACCACCAGGCCCAGTTCCTCCAGCACGGGGATGAACTCGCCGGGCGGTACCAGGCCGCGCTCGGGATGGCGCCAGCGCAGCAGGGCCTCGACGCCGGTCAGGCGCTTGCCGTCGCCGGAGAACTGCGGCTGGTAGTAGAGGACGAACTCGCGCTGTTCCAGGGCGTGGCGCAGGTCGCTCTCCAGCTCCAGGCGCTCCAGGGCACGGGCGTTCATCTCGGCCTGGTAGAACTGGAAGTTGTTCTTGCCGCGTTCCTTGGCGTGGTACATGGCGGTGTCGGCGTTCTTCATCAGCTGGCTCGGCTCGTGGCCGTCCTGCGGGCCGAGGGCGATGCCGATGCTGGCGGT
The DNA here is from genome assembly GCF_011397855.1 of Metapseudomonas otitidis. Classification (NCBI taxonomy): domain Bacteria; kingdom Pseudomonadati; phylum Pseudomonadota; class Gammaproteobacteria; order Pseudomonadales; family Pseudomonadaceae; genus Metapseudomonas; species Metapseudomonas otitidis. The sequence continues at coordinate 1,108,708 of NZ_AP022642.1, forward strand.
GACGAAGAATTCGCGGCCTTCCAGCACGAAGGGCCGGGCCAGGCGCGAGAGGATCTGCTCGGCGACGGTGATGGCCCGGTTCAAGGCCGTCTCGCGCCCGGTGCAGGGCGACAGCAGCAGGGTGAACTCGTCGCCGCCCATGCGCGCCACGGTGTCGTCGTCACCCACGCAATCGGCCAGGCGTACGGCCACGTCCTTGAGCATGCGGTCACCGGCGGCGTGGCCGAGGGAGTCGTTGATCGGCTTGAAGCGGTCCAGGTCGAGGAACATCAGCACCACCCATTCCTCGCGCCGCTCGGCGTGCTGCAGGGCGGTGTGCAGGCGCTCCTGGAACAGGGTGCGGTTGGGCAGCTGGGTGAGGGCGTCGTAGTAGGCGAGGCGGTGGATGCGCTGCTCGCTGGCCTTGCGCTCGCTGATGTCGCTGAAGAAGCACACGTAGCTGACCAGGTCGCCTTCCTCGTCGTGCACGGCGGTGATGCCGACCCAGGCGGGGTAGTGGTCGCCGGCGCGGCGCTTGAGCCAGATCTCGCCCTCCCAGCTGCCGCGCTGGTTGAGCTGGCGCAGGATGTAGTCCAGCTGGGTGGCCTGCTGGCGGTCGGCGGTGAGCATCGAGGGCAGCTGGTCGAGCATCTCGGCGGACTGGTAGCCGGTGATGCGGGTGAAGGCTTCGTTGACCTGGACGATGTAGCCGGCCGGGTCGGTGACCAGAATGGCCGAGGTGGAGTGCTCGAACACCGTGGCCGCCATGCGCAGGTCCTTCTCCGCGCGGCGCTGCTGGCTGATGTCGCGGCCGACGCCGAGCAGGCCCTCGAAGCGGCCGTGCTCGTCCCACATGAGCATGATGCGCAGCTCCACCGGGATCTTGCGGCCATCGGCGCGCAGGCAGTCGAACAGGAACAGCTGCGGCGGCAGCTGGCTGCGCAGTTCCGCCAGGCGCTGGGGGTCGCCCAGGGCGTGGTTGACCTTGTCCATCAGCACGAACAGCGAGGCGAGCTGGCGCGGGTTGGCCACGGTGCCGTTGAAGCCGTGGTCGATCACCCATTCAGGGCTCAGGCCCAGCACCGGCTGCACCGAGGGGCTGATGTAGTTGAGCTTCAGTTCGCGATCGCTGGTGAAGATGACGTCGCTGATGCTCTCGGCCAGCAGGCGGTAGCGCCGCTCGCTGTCGCGCATCTGCTCGCTGGCTTCGATCTGTTCGGTGATGTCCTTGGCCACGCCGATCAGCCGGCTGACCCGGCCCTGGTCGTCGCGGGTCAGGGCCTGCTCGCGGATGTCGAACCAGTGCCAGCTGCCGTCGCGGTGGCGCCAGCGCAGCAGGCATTGCAGCAGCTGCCCGTCGCTGACCACCTGCTGCAGGCTGCGCATGCGGGTGTACTGCTCCTGGTCGTCGGGGTGGAGGATCTGCTCCCAGAAGTGCTCGCCCATTTCCCGCAGTTCACGCGCGCTGTAGCCGAGCTGCTGGCCGAGGCGGTTGTTGCTGAGCATGACCCGGCGTGCGCCGATGTCGTGGACGTAGAGGGTGTCGGGCACCGCCAGCACCACGTCGGACCAGAAGCGCTCGCGCTCGATCAGCGACAGTTCCATGCGCTTGCGGCTGGTGATGTCGCTCATGCTGAGGGTGACGGCGTGCAGGTCCTGGATCATCTCGGGCATGCGCAGCACCACCCAGAGGTGCCGTTCCACACCCTGGGGCGTGACGATGCGGGCTTCCAGCTCCAACTGCTGCTGGGTGCCGAGCACGGCGGCGATGAGCTGCATGCGCATGCCGCCGGGGCGCAGTGGGCGGTCGCCGATGATCAGTTGCCAGACCTGGTCGGCGTTACGCGCACCCAGCAGGCGCAGGGCGAACTGGTTGACCTCGGTGACCCGCAGGCGCTGTTGCAGCGGCAAGTGGCGCTCGGGGTGGTCCTGCAGCCAGTGCTCCAGGGCCTGGGCGTCGCGGATGCCGTTGTGCAGTAGGTGCTCGCGCAGGCTGGCGAGGTCGAGCACGCAGAGGGCGACGCCGGTGCCTTCGAAGATTTCCTGGTAGCGCCGGCGAGTCTCCTGCAGTACCCGCAGGGCTTGCTGCTCCTCGGTGACGTCACGCAGGACCCAGACGTAGCCGATGAGCTTGGCGCCGTCGTTGAGGTCGCTGCGGGTCACGGTGAACAGCCGCTGCACGGTGCCGACGCTGACCTGCACCAGGTCGGGCCCGAGGTCCTGGCTGTAGTGGATGGTGTGCAGCAGCAGCGGGTCGAGGTTGGGTAGCAGGGCCAGCAGGTGGACCTGCTGGGCGTCCTCGCTGCTGAGACCGAACATGGCTTCAGCCTGGGCGTTGAGGTAGCACACCAGGCCGTCGGTCCAGGTCACCACCACGCGCTCTTCGATCACTCCGAGGGCGCTGGCGGCCTGACGCAGGGAGCGCCGCGAGGCGTCGTTGAGGGCCTTGAGGCTGCGTTGCTCCCGTTGCAGGACGAACAGCGCCAGCAGGGCCATGGCGGCGCAGACGGAGAACAGGGCGAGCTTGCCGATCAGGCCGGGCAGCATCGTTGCGCGGGCCTGGCGCTCGTCGTACAGCGCGCGCAGTTGCCAGTCGCTGTTGGCCAGGGGCAGTTGGGCGAGGGTCTGGGCCTGCTCTTCGGCGGTGAGGGGGACGCCGGTGGGTTTGCTCGGGTCCGCTTCGGTGCCGCCATGGATCAGCACGCGCTGGTTGAGCCGGTCTTCCAGCAGCCAGCCGCAGCTCAGGCTGCGCTCCCGCAGCCAGTCTTGCAGTACGGAGGCGTCGAGGCGCAGCGCCCAACTGCGCCCCTGGCCGTCGTGGAGCAGCAGGTAGATCAGTCCGCCGGCCTCGGCGGTGAAAGCGAAATGGTAGGGCTGGCCGGCGCTTCGATGGGCCAGGGCAGCGATGTAGAGGCTGTCGTCGCTGCCGGGGGCGCTGTCGTCGAGCACGCCGCCCCGGGGCGAGACCCGGACGATGCTGTGCATCTGTGGGTAGAGCACATGGAGGCTGTCGAGCAGGGCCGGTTCGCTGATCTCTCGACCGCTGTACTGCAGCAGGGCGAGGCCGGCCTCGGCTTCCTGCTCCATGGTGCTTTCCAGCTGGCGCGCCAGTTGCTCGGCGAGCGTGCGGTCGTACTGACGCTGATCGGTCTGCAGGCGGTGGTACTCCTGCAGCAGTTGCCAGAACAGCAGCCCGATCATGATCACCACCAGCACCCCGAGCAGGCCCTTGACCGAGCGCTGCAGGGCGGGCCCCTGGGGCTCTCCGGGCGCGCGGTGGGTGAGGGCGGGCGACATGTCGGGCACGGGGCAATCCTGATCCATCGGCGCGAAGGCCGAACGGGCTGGTCGGGGTTGTCTGGGGAAAGCGGGCTAGCATGCCTGGGGTTGCGGCAAAGTGCCAGCACAGCCGACGAGCGTCCGGCGGGCCGCAATCACCGGCGCGCCACGGCGGGAAATGCCCTCGGCTGGCGTGCGAACGGGGCCCCGATCAGTCCTCTTCGTCGCGCGCTACCGTCGTTCGGACTTTGGACGCAGTGGACGGGCCGGTTGTTCCCAAGGTGGGGTGCCGGCGTTCCGGCCAGATCTGTGCCGGCGCCAGTTCCAGGAGCGCAGCGATGGCCCGTTCGACCCGTGGATAGGGCTGGCGCTTGGCGTTCTTCACCGCCGCGCTGGAGACGCCCAGTTGGCGGGCCACCTCGGCCAGGCTGTGGCCGCGAGCGCGTAATTGGTATTTGACCCACTCCCAGCGTTCGTCCTCGTCATGGGGGATATCGAGGGGTAGCGAGGCGGAGTGCGGCGGTTGGCCGAGGTAGGCCAGCAGGTGCTGGTGCAGGGCGGGTTGGGCTGTGCGTAATGGCCGCTCGAGGGCGGCGCGGGGGAAGTGCAGGCGGTTGTGCAGGCGCTCGAACGCGATAGGGCAGGCGAAGGCCTGCCGGTGGAGCCGTTCGTCGTAAGGTGCGGGGTGGGCCAGCTCAAGGCGCAGGGCCTGGGTCGGCGGGTGGGTCAGCGGGGCCAGGGCATTGGCCAGCAGGGCCAGGAAGAGTTCGTCGAATTGCCGGCTGCTGGCCGTTCCCCTGGACAGCAGGCGGAAGTCGACCACCAGGCCACGGGCATCGAGCCGCAGGTCGAGCCGGGCGGGGGTGACGAGCGAGGCCAGATGGCGCTGGGCGCACATCAGCGCTTCGCCGAAGGTATTGGCGCTCTGTACTGCCAGGCCATAGAGGCCGAGTGCGCACATGTCCAGCAGGGTGCCCTGGTGCAGGCCGATCTGGGGGAGTGGGCCCTCGTCGGCACGCTGCAAGAGGTGGAGAAAGTCATCCAGGGACCAGTGCGAGTCCGGCAGCAAGGCGTCCGGACCGTGTCCGAGCGCCTGGGCGAGGGGAGGAAGCAAATGGCGGCAGCCCAGCAGCAGGCTGGCGGCGATCACCCGCCCCTGGGTCGTGTCGGTCATCGGCATGTCAGTAATAGATGAGGGTGAACACTAACGCGCCGTTGGCGAGACCGGCGTTGAACGGTTCGTTCAGCCTTAGATAACGCGCGCTGTAGGGAAAGGCGTACGACTGCCCGGGGGTGTCCGTCAATGCCAGCACGCCTCGTACCACCCGATTGTCCAGAGGCGCGGGTCCCGCCTGCCCTTCGAAACGCTGGCGCACCTCGATGGCCACGCCCTGGGCGCTGTCGGGGCCGGGGCTCAGGCGCATCAGGCCTCGGGCGGCGTCCACAGCACCGTCGCTGGGGCGCAGGGCGATGCCGATGTCGTTCTGCTGCCAGCCGGCCTGGCCGTCGAAGAGTCGACGGGTGCCATGGAACGGGGGGCAGTTGACCAGCCGCACGGCGAAGTCGACCCAGGGTGTGGCATCGCCCGGCTGGGCCAGGGCGCTGGCGGGGAACGTGCCGAGGGGCACGTCGACGTCGGTGGCCATGCAGGTGCTGCTGACGAGGTTGAGGCTGCCGCTCAGCTCGGTGCGCCCCAGTTCGCTGTGGCCGCAGTAGAGCGCCAGGGCCGGTAACTGGTCACCGGCCAGCGTGCCGGGTTGCAGGGTCGGCTCGGTCTTCACCAGTTGCAGGATCACGGCCGAGCCCCGCGCGGTGGCCAGGGCACTGCCATCGGGGGCGCTGTAGCGCACGCCGACGCCGGGCAGGTTGGTCTGGTACACCGGTGACTCGCCTGAGCGGGCGTCCTGCCAGAGGGCCTGGGCGGGGCGCGGGGTGAGGGCCAGGGTCAGGGGCTGGCCGCTGCCGTCGTCAGCCATCTGGGGCACCGGCAACCATTGTTCATAGAGGACGGTGCCGATCGGTGCAGCGGGTGGTTGACTGATGGCGGGCGCGCCAAATGGCACCTGGCGGCTGGCTGCCGCGGGGGCCGGGCAGTCGGCCACGGCTACGAGCGGCAGCAGGCCGATGAGCGACAGGGAGAACCAGGCGGTCAGGGCAGGGGGAGACAGGTTCGGCATGATCGGCTCCGGGTCAGGGGTGGCAGGTGAGGTCGCGGGGTGGTTCGTCGGCGGCAGGCAGCGGTTGTGGTATCGGAAGGGTGCAGTGCTGGTCTGCCCCAGGGCCCCAGTTGGCCCGCAGAGCGCCGGGCTCGTCTCCCAGGCGCAGGTAGATCAGCCCACCCTGGCCAACCACGCCCAGGGCTTGGCCCTGTTCGTCCTGCAGGCTGGCGCCGAAGGGCAGGGGCGCTCCGTCGGGAAGCTGGCCCCGGGCCAGCAGGACGCTGCCAGAACGGGTGGGAAACTTCACCAGCACCACCGCGCCACTCCGGGGGGCGATGCGTTGCTCGGTTTCTTCGAACTCGACGCTGTCGGCGGCACCGGCGGGGTCGAGGATCAGTTCATTCATCTGGTAGGGCTGAAGCCCGGCGACCACGGCCTGGCCTTGACTGTCCAGGGCCAGGCCAGGTTGCTGGGCGACTCGGGCGCCGGTCCCGCCCGGAGCCACCAGTACGGCGAAGGTGTCGCCCTGCATGGGCGTCAGGGTGATGCCTTCCGGGTGGGCCAGCAGGCTGCCGTTGAGGCCGAGGGCGGTGGTGCGGTAGCCGTCGCCCTGGCTCAGTGCGCCGCTCAGCAGAGCCCGTGAGGATTGATAGCTTCCGCCGAGGCTGCTCGCAGTCGAGCTCTGGCTATTGCGGCTGGTGGTCAGGGTGTAGGCCAGTTGGCGGGACTCACCTGCGCTGCCCCGCAGGGACAGGCGTTCGTCGTGGGTGCCATCGCGGCGCCGGGTGAAGGCAGCGGAGAGGCTCTGGCTGCCGCCGAAGCGGACATCCAGCGGGATATTGAGGCTCAGCCGCGTCTGGCCGTCGGGTTGGCCCTGGGCGTCGCGCGCGCGGACCGTGTCCAGGCTGAGGCTGAAACGACGGAAACGATGGGTATAGCCGACCTGGTACTGCCGCGCCCAGCCTGGGGTTTGCCAGTCGCGTTGCAGCAGCAGCCCGGCGTTGAGCTGTGCATCCTGGGTGACGTCGAGGGTCAGGGTGGCGCTGGCCCTGTCGCGCAAGCCGGCTGGTCGGGTGTTCGCCTTGAGCGGGGTGGGTTGGTCCTGGCGACGGGCTGCACTGGCCAGCGATTGGTAGCCCGGTGTTGGAGCATGGCGCAGTTCCAGGGCTATGGCGGGGCCTCCGGTTGGCCAACTGCGGGAGAAGGCCAGGCCTAGGCTGTTGCCCGTTTCGTCCTGGCCGTGGATGTGTGCCTGGCTGCGGGTAAGGTCGGCTGCGAGCGCGCCCACTGGCGTGTTGAGTGCCGCCCCGATCATGAGTGCGGTGTAGTCGGGGCTGGCCTGGCCTCCCAGGTAGGCGGTGGTGTGATTGCTAACACCACGTCTGAAAACGCCATCGATCACCATTGGCTGGCGCTTGAGCGTGGCATCACGCAGGCGGCCTGCAGCCAGGCTGAAGCGCACCTGGCCGGGCCTCAGCAGTTCGACGGCAGGGCTGTAGGGCAGGGTGAAGCGTTGCTCGCTGCCGTCTGCTTCGAGGACCCGTACCTCCAGATCACCACCGCGTCCGGGGGGCGTGAGGTCATCCAGTTCGAAGGGACCAGGGGCGACGTTCAGCTCCTTCAGCAGGGTGGTGCCCTGCCAGACCTGGATGCGTGCCTGGGTTCGGGCGACACCACGGAACACCGGAGCGAAGTTGCGCTGGGAGTAAGGCAGCATGCTGGCATCGCTGCGCAAATGGACGCCGGTCAGCGGTACGCCGGGGAGCAGTTGACCGCTGCTGTTGACTTCGCCGACCTCCACCTGGCTGCCCCAGTCGTCCAGGTCGTGCTGCAGGTAGGTGGCGGCATTGCGATAGGCGCTGGAAACATCGCTCTGCCAGGTCTGGGAGCCCTGGTGGCGCAGGCGCCAGCGGCCCAGGTTGATGCCGCCGTCCAGGCTGAGAAACAGGTTGTCGCTGCGGCTGCCCGTCTGTTCCTGGCGGCTGGCGTTGAGGTTGTAGCCGAGAATGGCGGCGGTCACGCCTGCGTCCCACAGGGTCCGGTCCACATAGTCATAGGCGTTGCGGCGCAAGGCGAACTGGGGGATCTGCAGCTCCAGCACCAGCTCGGCCATGTCGAAGCGCGCCTGGGCGCCGTCCACCTGGTCTTCCAGGCGGCCGCAGGTATCGGGCTCGATGGAGCGCAGGTGGGCAGGGTCAGTGCCGATGAGCTGGAGCAGATCCGGCTGCAGGCAGGGAAAGGATCCTCGCGTATCGGTCGTCACTTCGATCTCGCGACGCAGGGCTATCCGTTCGTTCAGGCGGATGTCCACCGTGTAGTGCCCTGGCACGACTGGGGCTTCGTCTTCGAACTGGCTGAGGTCGAAGTTGCGGGCCTCGGGGGGCAGGAAGGAGTCGTCAAAGATGACGCGCTCATCGGTGTGGCCTTGGCTTGTCAGGGCCAGCATGCCCCCGAGCAGCACTGCAGGTGGCAGGCAGCGGCAGGACCGCTGCGGGGCGTGGCACATCGAGCGTCAGGGCGACAGGCGGGCGGTATGGGTGGCGTCTGCTCCGAAGTCGTTGATGACCTTGAAGTCGATGGAGGTGTCAGCGGAGCCGGGTACCCGTTGCTTCAGTGGCAGGCGCAAGGTGTCCTGAGGGGCGACCATTGCCGAGCCCTTGTCCAGTGTGACCTCCTGCCCACCCAGCCGGATGTCGACGAAGGTGATGTGGAACGCGCCGCGGTTGGTGCATACCAGTTCATCGCCTTGCACCTTCCATTGCAGGTTCTGGATTCCGGACTCAAGGGATCCCAGGCCCTTGGGTCGATAGAACAGCTTGAGACGGCTGGCAAAGGCCATTTGCAGCTTGTTGGTGGCGGTGCCCTCCGCCGGCTTGGGTGGCAGTTCAAGCACGTTCAGCCAGAACAGTGATTCGCGGTCCTGAGGCAGGCTTTGCTCGATCAGGCGGATGCGCAGGCTCTGTCCCTTGCCGGGGTTGACCCGGGTCACGGGTGGCGTGAGCAGGAAGGGGCTGCGGGCCTTGGCGGCGTTCTCGATGTTCGGGCTCTGGTCGATCCAGGCTTGGGTCAGCGCGGGTACATCGCCGTTGTTGGTGAGCTGGACGGTGATCTCGCGTTGTTCGCCGGGGTAGATCACGCGGGTGCCGGTGATGACAATGCCGGCCTGGGCGAAAGCAGGTGCGAGCATGGCGAGCATGCCCAGCCAGATGTGGATGCGTTTCATGTGGACTCGAAGCACTTCACGGAAGGTAGGAAAGGCAGGCGTTGCGCCTGCCTTCCTGTGCGTCACGGATAGCCGATTACGTAGAGAGCGGTGGCCTCGACGGCGCCCGGCTCGACGATGTCCTTGGCGTAGTAGCGCACCTTGTAGGTGGCACTGCCCTGGCCGGCGTTGAGGCTCATGATGGTCGGGATCTGGCCGCTCAGGTCGACCGGAGTGCCGTTATTATCAGTCAGCTCCAGAGCGACGTTGGTCGCTGCGCCCGTGGAGGCGATATTGCTCAACTGGTCGCCATCCAGGTAGGCCGAGGTAAACAGCACATCTGCCGAGCTGGCGTTGGTCTTGCAGTCCTTGAGGCTGATGACGAACGGGGTATCGCCAGCGGTCTGGCCTGCGATACGCAGCAGGGCGGCCTGGGTGTCCGGCAGGGTCACGGTGGCCGCGCCCGGGGTCGGGACGCCGTTCACTGCCACGGTGCAGGTTTTCTCCAGGATCTTCCCGGTGAAGTGAATCTCAGCACCGTCGGCGTCGCTGTATGCGTAGGCGGACAGGCTGGAGGCAGAGAGCGCCAGGACGGCGGCGGAGGTCACGAGTTTCCTGATCATGTTGCATTCCTTGAGTGTTAGGAGAGACCTGCCCCGTGGCCTGGGAGGCCGCGGGGCAGGTGCGCAACATGGTAGAAAGCGTGCCCTGTGGGACGCTGGCCGCCATCGCGTAGGTGGGTGAGATGGCGTTTGGGGAATTCGGCTATCACCTTGGACATATCGGCAAGCGAAGGCGGTCGAGGCGATACGTGGCGGACGTGCGCGTGCGGCGTTTGCACAACCCCAGGGGAGCTAATAAGCTGACGCACTTTCCTATTCATTTCGTCTGCGGCCAATGGCTTGCCACGCAAGCCATTGGCCCGATTCCACACGTTCAGCGAGGTCAAACAGTTTGGCTCAGTACGTCTACACCATGCATCGGGTCAGCAAGGTCGTGCCCCCGAAGCGTGAAATCCTCAAGGACATCTCGCTGTCCTTCTTCCCCGGCGCCAAGATCGGCGTGCTTGGCCTGAACGGCGCGGGTAAATCCACCCTGCTGCGCATCATGGCCGGCGTCGACACCGAGATCGACGGCGAAGCCCGCCCGATGCCGGGCATCAAGGTCGGCTACCTGCCTCAGGAACCGCAGCTCGACGCCAGCAAGACGGTCCGCGAGATCGTCGAAGAGGCGGTCGGCGAGATCAAGCAGGCCCAGGCCCGCCTGGACGAGGTCTACGCCGCCTATGCCGAGCCGGATGCCGACTTCGACGCCCTGGCCGCCGAGCAGGCCAAACTGGAGGCCATCCTTCAAGCCGCCGACGGCCACAACCTGGAGCGCCAGCTGGAAGTTGCCGCGGACGCCCTGCGCCTGCCGCCGTGGGACGCGAAGATCGAGCACCTGTCCGGTGGCGAGAAGCGCCGCGTGGCGCTCTGCCGCCTGCTGCTGTCGGCCCCCGACATGCTGCTGCTCGACGAACCCACCAACCACCTGGACGCCGACTCCGTCGCCTGGCTGGAGCACTTCCTCCACGACTTCCCCGGCACCGTGGTGGCCATCACCCACGACCGTTACTTCCTCGACAACGTCGCCGGCTGGATCCTCGAACTGGACCGTGGCCACGGCATCCCCTTCGAGGGCAACTACTCCGGCTGGCTGGAATCCAAGGCCAACCGGCTGGCCCAGGAAGCCAAGCAGGAAGCCTCCCACGCCAAGGCCATGAAGGCCGAACTGGAGTGGGTGCGCCAGGGCGCCAAGGGTCGCCAGGCCAAGTCCAAGGCCCGTCTGCAGCGCTTCGAGGAAATGCAGTCCCAGGAATTCCAGAAGCGCAGCGAGACCAACGAGATCTACATCCCGGCCGGTCCGCGCCTGGGCGACAAGGTCATCGAGTTGCACAACGTCACCAAGGGCTACGGCGATCGCGTGCTGATCGACGACCTGTCCCTGAGCATCCCGAAAGGCGCCATCGTCGGCGTGATCGGCGGCAACGGTGCGGGCAAGTCCACCCTGTTCCGCATGCTCACCGGCAAGGAGCAGCCGGATTCGGGCCGCATCGAGATCGGCGAGACCGTGCAGATCGCCAGCGTCGACCAGAGCCGCGACAGCCTGGACGGCAGCAAGACCGTGTGGCAGCAGGTTTCCGATGGCTTCGAGCAGATCAAGATCGGCAACTACGAAGTCCCGTCCCGCAGCTACGTCGGCCGCTTCAACTTCAAGGGCGCCGACCAGCAGAAGTTCGTCAAGGACCTCTCCGGTGGTGAGCGCGGTCGCCTGCACCTGGCCCTGACCCTGAAGCAGGGCGGCAACGTGCTGCTGCTCGACGAACCGTCCAACGACCTCGACGTGGAAACCCTGCGCGCCCTGGAAGAGGCGCTGCTGGACTTCCCCGGCGCCGCCATCGTGATCTCCCACGATCGCTGGTTCCTGGACCGTATCGCCACCCACATCCTGTCCTACGAGGACGACGGCAAGGTGACCTTCTTCGAAGGCAACTACACCGAGTTCGAAGCGGACCGCAAGAAGCGCCTCGGCGAGGCGGCTGCCCAGCCGCACCGCGTGCGCTACAAGAAGCTGGCCCAGTAAGCCGGCAGCACCACGAAAAACGGAGCCCTCGGGCTCCGTTTTTCATTCCGGGGGCGCTTACTTCACCTTGCGGCTCAGGTCCTCCAGGCTGCGTTGCAGCTGGTCGATGCGGCTGTCCTGGCTGTCCACCTCACGCTTGAGGCCGGACAGGTCGCTGGAGGAGGAGCTGTTGCGCTTGGCATCCTCCAGGCCACGCTGCAGCTGGTCGATGCGGTTGTCCTGGCTCTCCAGCTCGCGCTTGAGGCTGGAGACATCGCTGGACGACGAACTGCCACGCTTGGCGTCCTCCAGGCTGCGCTGGAGCTGATCGATCCGCCCCTTCTGGCTGTCCAGGTCGCGCTGGACGTTGGACAGGTCCGATGAGCCGGTGCTGCGCTTCACCTCCTCCAGCTGGCGGTTCAGGGTGCTGATGGTGCTGGCCTGGTCGCTGACCTGCCGGGTCAGCTTCTCCAGGCTTTCCTGGGTTCTCTTCAACTGCTCCTGCATCTTCTCGAGGGTGTCGATGCTGATACGGGATTCCTTCAGCGTTGTGCCACTGACCGGGTTGCGATCGACCGTAACCAGGTTGCTGTAGCTGCTGGACGAACTGCCGACCTCGATGCCCGCCTGAGCCGCCCCGGCAAGACCCGCCAGGACCAGGGCGGCCAGGGAAGCGGTGAAGGGGCGGACAGAACGCTTGGGCAAGCTGGACATGAACAGGTGCTCCTGAGTGGGTGCCGATATGGCACATCGCTATGACTGGAGCGCCGGGGTGCCGTTCCGTTTGTCGGGAATGATCAGTTGTATCCAATCATGACGGCCGCTGACGACACGACGGCAGTGGAACGCCGAGCCGGTTTCCCGGTGTCGTGAAAACGTCACTTTATGGTGCTGGAAGCGCTCGAAAAAAGTGCAAAAACGCAAGAATCCAGTGGCAAGGGTATCTGCCGGAACAGAGCGTTCGGAGCGTAGGTTTATGGCGTGTGGCGGTGGGGATTTATAGCAAATGCACCAAAAAGTTTCATCAATGCGTCATTTTGCCCTGTTTATGTGCCGGATCGCTTGCTAGAGTCTCGCGCTACCGATTGTCCACAAAAGAAAAATACTGGTGAGCATCATGACTCCTTCCCTGGACCTGTTCCTGCAACGGCTCAAGCAACGCGACCCCCACCAGCCCGAATTCCACCAGGCGGTGGAAGAGGTCCTGCGCAGCCTCTGGCCCTTCCTCGAAGCCAACCCCCGTTACCTGCGCGACGGCCTGCTGGAGCGCCTGGTCGAGCCCGAGCGCGCCATCCTGTTCCGCGTACCCTGGGTCGACGACAAGGGCCAGGCCCAGGTCAACCGCGGCTTCCGCGTGCAGATGAGCAGCGCCATCGGCCCCTACAAGGGCGGCCTGCGCTTCCACCCGTCGGTCAACCTCGGCGTGTTGAAGTTCCTGGCCTTCGAGCAGGTGTTCAAGAACTCCCTCACCTCCCTGCCCATGGGCGGCGGCAAGGGCGGTTCGGACTTCAATCCCAAGGGCAAGAGCGACGCCGAAGTGATGCGCTTCTGCCAATCGTTCATGAGCGAGCTGTACCGCCACATCGGTGCGGACCTGGACGTGCCGGCCGGCGACATCGGCGTCGGCGCCCGCGAGATCGGCTACCTGTTCGGCCAGTACAAGCGCCTCTCCAACGAGTTCACCTCGGTGTTCACCGGCAAGGGCCTGGCCTACGGCGGCAGCCTGGTGCGCCCCGAAGCCACCGGCTACGGCTGCGTCTACTTCGCCCAGGAAATGCTCAAGGGCCAGGGCCGTGGCTTCGACGGTGCGCGTGTGGCCATCTCCGGCTCCGGCAATGTGGCGCAGTACGCCGCACAGAAGGTCATGGAACTGGGCGGCAAGGTGATTTCCCTGTCCGACTCCGGCGGCACCCTGTTCATCGAAGACGGCCTGACCCCCGAGCAGTGGGATGAGCTGATGGAGCTGAAGAACGAGCGCCGTGGGCGCCTGGAGTCCCTGCAGGGCGCCGGTTTGCGCTTCCTGCCCGGCGAGCGGCCGTGGAAGCTGGCCTGCGACATCGCGCTGCCCTGCGCCACCCAGAACGAACTGGACGCCGAAGACGCCCGCACCCTGCTCGCCAACGGCTGCATCTGCGTGGCCGAGGGTGCCAACATGCCCTCCACCCTCGAAGCGGTGGATGCCTTCCTCGAGGCCGGCATCCTCTTCGCCCCGGGCAAGGCCTCCAACGCCGGCGGCGTCGCCACCAGCGGCCTGGAGATGAGCCAGAACGCCATGCGCCTGCACTGGACCGCCGGCGAAGTGGACCAGCGCCTGCACGGCATCATGCAGAACATCCACCACGCCTGCGTCCACTACGGCGAGGAAAACGGCCGGATCAACTACGTGAAGGGCGCCAACATCGCCGGCTTCGTCAAAGTGGCCGACGCCATGCTGGCGCAGGGGCTGGTCTGACACGACCCATCCGCACCCGGACGAACAAGGGCAGCCAATCGGCTGCCCTTTTCATGTCGCCCTGACGGCAAGGGCTGTTCGCTGCAACGGACCGTCCAACCCGCACATAGGGCTCGCACTCAATCGCTGTGCCCGCCCAGGGCGCGTGCGGCCGCGCGGTCCTTGTCCCGCTTCCACTCGTCATCGCGGTCGCGCGTCACCTGCTCGCGGAACTCCCGCAACTCCTGGCTGCGCATCTGCTCCTTGCACTGCTCGAAGCCGTCGCCCCAGCCCTCGGCGTAGGTGCGGTCGCGCAGGTAGCGGGGCACGTCCTTGCGGAACTCGCCGGTGATCGCCCCGGCGGCCTGGCGGCCGCTGCTGCAGCCGTCCTGGTAACCGTCGGCGAACGCCGGTGGATAACCCTGGGCAACCAGGTAGTCATGGGTGGTCTCGCAGCCGGCGAGAAGCAGGGCCGCGCAGAGCAGGACAGGCAGGGTGGCGCGCATGCACGCCATGGTGAGCTCCCATGCGCCGATAGGGCGGGCGCATTCGCCGGATGGTCGGGGCGCGGACCGGGTCCGCGCGCCCATTCTCGGCAGCGGGATGTCGTCTTTTCGTCAAGACGCCGTGAGCGTGACGTTATGGAAGTCCTCCCGCTCGCTCTGGATCAGACAACGCACGGGCAGGAATTGCTGGATCACCTCGATGTTGCTGGTCAGGTGGTCGCTCAGCACGCAGGTGCTGAACTGCCCGCCGCCGGCCAAGGCCATCGGCAGCAGCAGCTGGTCGGCCAGGTATTCCGAGGTGGCCGCTCCGCTGGCGAGCCAGGCCAGCAGCGGGCGGATCGCCAGGTCCGCCACCCGTTCGGCCGACAGGCGCGTCTGGCCCAGGGCGCAGAACAGCTCGGTCACCGCGTCGCAGCCCACCTTCAGCAGCAACGCATTGCCCGGCCCCATGCCGGGTGCGAGGTAGGCGCGTTTCAGCGCCTCCTCCGGCCAGCCCAGGCGCATCGCCACCTGGCGCAGCTCGCGCTCACCGACATGGTGCGGGATGTTGGCCAGCACGGCCGTGGCTTCCTGCTCGCGTACCTCGCCGCGTGCCGGCAGCACCAGCGGGCGCAGTTCGCCCGGCTGCACCTGCAGCATCACCTCGCCACCGCCGGCGGGCATGAAGCCGTGGCGCAACAGCTTCATCTCCACCTGGGCACCCATGCGGCGCAGCAGGGGTAGCCAGGCATGCTCGATGAAGTCCGCTGGCGGGGCCAGCGGGTTGTGGGTGCCACCGCTTATCCACAGGCGAGCGGGGCTGTCGGCGAACAGCAGGGCCGGCAGCAGGGTTTGCAGCACCAGGGTGCAGCTGCCCGCACTGCCGATGGCGAAGCGGTAGTCGCCCCCGCGAATCGCGCCGGGAATGAAGGTCAGCTCCATCGAGCCCAATTCGGCCCCCTGGGTGCGTGCGCCACAAATCTGTGCTGCGGCCTGGACCGCTGTCAGGTGCTGGCGCAACAGGCCCGGACGACCGCGCTGCTTGCGGATGTTGCGGATGCGCATCGGGCGGCCGGTGATCATCGAAAGGCTCAGCGCGCTGCGCAGGATCTGGCCACCGCCGATGGCGCCGTCGAGTTCGAGAAAATCCGTGTTCATGGTTCGGTGTTCCAATCAGTTGTTCGTGCCCGGCGGTCTGGCCAGGCCAATGGTGCAATGGGTTGCGAGTTGTACGTCGTTTGCCTGCTCACAGCGCCCTCACCAGCGCCGACAGCTCTTCCTCCGGCATCAGCTGCTGGCCACGCAGGCTCTCCAGCCGGGCCTTGAGGTGGGTCGTGCTGGTCCAGTTGACGAGTCTTTTCTGCCTGTGGCGCCAGGCGCGGAGTGCCTGCAACCAGGGTTCGCGTGATGCTTGCGGCGCCTCGCAGAGCCCGTCCAGCAGTGCCTCCAACTGGGCGTGGGTGGGGAGTATCCGGCTGAGGCGAAGGCTGCCCGCCATGTCGGTTGCGGCAAGGCGTGTCATCGCGGCCCGGAGTGCGGGTTCGAACGCTGGATGGCACAAGCGCTCCAGGCCCTGCAGCGCTTCGACGACCACACCCGGCGCGCTGTCATCCAGCAAGGCGAGGCAGGCATCGCTGGCCTGCTCCGGAACCTGCTCCACCAGCACCTGCAAGCCTCTGCGGCGGACCGACGGCAAGGGCGAGGCGAGCGCCTGGCGGGCCAGGGGCACGGCCTCCTCCAGGCGCAGCTCGGCGGCCTGGCCGAGCACGCCGTGCCAGCGCCCCCTGTCCACCGGGACCAGCACCAGCGCCCGGTGTACCACGGCCGCCGCATCGACACCGTGGCGCGGCGCGGCCCAGCGGGCCAGGTCGCGGACCGATGGCGAGACGTCCAGCAGGGCTGTTTCCAGCCAGCCGTGCAGTTCCGGTGCATTGGGCTCGGCCTTTATCAGCGCGTACAGCGCCCTGGCGCGCAGGCGGCCGTTGCGGTCCGAGAGGGCCTGTCGCCAGAGCGGTGCGGTGGATTCCGCCGGCAGGCGACCCAGCCTGTCCATGACCCGGGCACGCAGTGCCGGATCGGGGTGCACCAGGGCCTTGTCGATCAGCTCGGCATCCGGCTGTTCTTCGTTTGCCAGGGCGTCGAAGACGAAGCGGGCTTCCTGGCCGCGCAGGCCTGGCAATGCCGCCCGCACGCTGCCTCGCAGGGCGGGCTCGCGCAGGCGCGCGCGGATGCGCTCCAGGGCCACGCTGTGGTCGGCGCGCTGCTTGCGCTGCAGGTCCAGCAGCAGGTCGAGGTTGTCCAGCAGGCTTTCGGCCGTGGCGTTGGGTTGCCGGTGCTCCAGTTCGGCCCTGGCCAGTTCGCGCAGGCTCGCCACCGGGTCGTTCAGGCAGACGAGGCAGTAGGCGAGGGCGGTTTCATCCTCGCGCTCCAGCTGGCGACGCAGCACGCCCTCGCGGATGAAGCCGTTGCGTTGCAGCGGCAATTCGCGGGCCGTGATGACGGTCCCATTGGCCAGCACGGTTTCGGCCTCGTCCAGCCGGTAGCGCAGCCAGTCGGTGTACTCGCCTGCGGCCTGTCTTACGCGTAGCTGGTCCCGCCAATGGGCGAGCCATTGCGTGGTGTTCATTGGATGCTCCTTGGACGGGAATGGCCCATCCGCCTCCCGCCGGCTTACTGCGTCGGTGCGGGCGTGGTCGATAGCTGTGCCAGCGGCACGGTCTCCGGGTGCAGGGTCGCTGCGCACGCGTGCAGGCGGGTGATTTCCGCCTGGGCTTCGGCGTCGCTTTCCGCCACCTGCGCCAAGGCGTAGCGGGCAGCTCCCGGTGCGCCGGTATCGATGACTGCATAGGGTGCCAGGCAGCCTTCCTGCTGGTCCCGGGCGGCCTGGGCGGCCATGGCGCTGGGGTGGCGTTCGGCGACCACGGCGCGCAGGGCCGGCGAGGGCGGTGCCGTCGCCTCGGTGAAGACCGTGCGGTCCGGGTGCCAGGTCAGGTTGCGCGTCTCCAGGCGGTCCGCTGCGTCGATCGCAGCGGCATGCTCGTGCACCAGCAGCACAGGGCTGTCGCCCGTGGGTGCCAGCACCCAGCTCTGGTTAGGCCCCGGGGCTTCGTCGTGGGACCAGGCCAGGTGCGGGCCCTGGTGCGTGGCGAGGTACAGGGCGTGATGGCGCTTGGGGTGCTCGAAGCCGCCCATCTGGCTGACCAGCAACGCGGGTGTGCCATCCGCCAGCCGCAGCAGGCGAGCGGCCGCGCTGACCTGCCCCTCTTCCTCGCCGGTTATCCACACCCTGGGCGCCGCGCCAGCCCCCAGGGGCGTGCCGGCGCCGTACAGGGGATCGGGCGCTGCCTGGCTGGCTGGAGCCGCTGTCGCTGCCCAGGGCAGCGCCACCGTGGTGCCGTGTGGGCGGCCGTCTTTCAACAGGCGCAGCTCGAACGGGCAGGACGCCGTGGTGCAGGCGGGCAGTGACAGCTCGTAGGCCGTCGTGGCGTCCAGGGGAAGGGCGTCCAGCACCTGGCGCTCCTGGGCGGCGAGGCCGCTGGCCAGGCCCAGGAGCAGCAGGCCGGTGAAGGGTTTGAAGTCCATTTCAGCTGTTCTCCATTGATGCGATGGCCTCAGGTGGCGTGGGTGTGCACGCAGTGACGCATGAATTCATCCAGCAGGGCGTCGTCCCCCTGGCCGCGTGGCAGTTGCGGGGCTTCGCCGGCGCTGGCCAGCTGGGCCTCGATGAAGGCGTGCAGCACCTCGCGGCGCGGGCCGTGGGTGGCTTCGGTGGCGGCACGCTTGAGCTGCAGCAGCTCGTCGATCTCCGCCAGCAGCGCCGGGTCGTCCAGGGTCACCAGCAGGTCCTCGAAGGGCATCGGCGGGCGGCCACGGCCTTGGTCGAGCCAGCGTACCGCCAATAGCGAGCGCAGGACGTAGAGGTACTTCTTGAAACGCACCTCTTCGCCTTGCAGGTAGCCACGGAAGTTCTTCTTGGCCATGGACAGGTAGTGATGGCGCACGGCCCGGGGCGACCAGAAGGCTTCGGCCAGTTCGCGCAGGCGTGCGGTGGCGGCGTCGTCCTTGTGGTAGACCAGGGGCGAGTCGAGCCACTCCAGCAGCGTGGGGTTGGAGTTGCGCAGCAGGCGCAGGGCCTTGCGCAGCTCCCAGCCGCTCACATCCAGCTCGTCGTCCAGCGGGCGCTCGATCACGTCGCGCGGCTCGCGTACCTGCAGGTACCAGTCGGGCTGCTCGACGTAGACGAAGCGCACGTCGTAGTCGCTGTCGCTGGAGGCGAAGCCCCAGGCGCGGCTGCCGGATTCGCAGGCGTAGAGCACGGTGACGTTGCGCTCGCGCTCGACCCGTTGCAGTTCCTCCAACACCCGCTCGAGCATGGCGGCGGGGAGGGGATGGCGGTGGTCGCTGGTCATTGCGTTTGTTCCCTTGTTGCTTCAATCGGTGGCGCTGGCGGCCAGCGCGCTGAGTGTTCGTCGTCTCGGGTTGTACAGGGTGAGGCACCAGATGCCCCACCATTCCTTGCCGTCATCGAAGTAGCGGCTCCAGGTGCTGCGCTGGGGCTCGCGGTCGGCATTGCCGACCCAGTCCAGCACCTGCATCCCCTCATCGGCGTGCAGGCGCAGGGCCTCACGCCATTCGCGGAAGTCCGCCACCTGCAGCGTGCTGCCATGGGGCGGGTCGATCAGGGCCCGGTACAGCAGCCCGTCGTCACGGGCCAGTTCCTCTATACGAGCGATGTCCAGGGCTTGCGGGCGGGCCTGCGCCAGGTCGGGGCTCAGGTCCGGCCACGGGTGGTTGGCGTACCGCGGGTGTTGTTCCACCAGCTTTCGCCGCCAGACCTGGGTGCGTTCGTCGATAGCCTCGAACAGCACCCGCAGCGCATCGCGGTGCTCGGCCTCGCCGGGGCGGGCGGTGGCATCCAGGCTCAGCACGACGAAGTCGAAGACGCTGCCGGCTTCGTCGAGCCGGGCCCGCAATTCGGTGACCCGGCGGTTTTCCAGTTTCTGCAGCATCAGCCGCTCTCCCTCAGGGTCGAAAGGCGTTGGCGGGGCAACGCCGATCGTTTTTCATCCTTTCACGCAGACCACCTGACGCAGGGTATGCACCACTTCCACCAGCTCGCGCTGGGCGTGCATCACGGCGTCGATGTCCTTGTAGGCCATGGGGATCTCGTCGATCACGTCCTCGTCCTTGCGGCATTCCACATGGGCGGTGGCGCGGATCTGGTCGTCCACGGTGAACAGTTTCTTCGCCTTGGTACGGCTCATGGTGCGGCCGGCGCCGTGGCTGCAGGAGCAGAACGCCTCCTCGTTACCCAGGCCGCGCACGATGAAGCTGCGCGCGCCCATGGAGCCCGGGATGATGCCCAGCTGGCCCTTCTGCGCCGATACCGCACCCTTGCGGGTCACCAGGACTTCCTGGCCGAAGTGCTGCTCCTTCTGCACGTAGTTGTGGTGGCAGTTCACCGCTTCCAGGTTGGCCTCGAAGGGTTTCTTGATCACCGTACGCGCCGCCGCGATCACGGCGTGCATCATCAGTGCGCGGTTCTGCTTGGCGAAGTCCTGGGCCCAGCCCACGGCCTCCACGTAGTCGTCGAAGTGCTGGCTGCCTTCTTCGAAGTAGGCCAGGTCGCGGTCCGGCAGGTTGGCGATGTGCTGGCGCATATCGGCCTGGGCCAGTTCGATGAACAGGCTGCCGATGGCGTTACCCACACCACGCGATCCGCTGTGGAGCATGAACCAGACGCGCTGGGCCTCGTCCAGGCAGACCTCGATGAAGTGGTTGCCGGTTCCCAGGGTTCCCAGGTGCTTGCGGTTGTTGGTCTTCTCCAGGCGCGGGTACTTGTCGGTGATCACCTTGAAGCGCCCGGCCAGGGCCGACCAGGCGTGGTCCGCCAGCTCCGGCACGTCTTCCCAGGACCCCTTGTCTCGGCCACCGCGAGCGGGGCTACGACCGTGGGGCACGGCCTTCTCGATGGCGCTGCGCAGGCCGGACAGGTTATCCGGCAGGTCGGAAGCCATCAGCGAGGTGCGTGCGGCGATCATCCCGCAACCGATGTCCACACCCACGGCGGCCGGGATGATGGCGCCGACGGTGGGGATCACGCTGCCGATGGTCGACCCCTTGCCCAGGTGCACGTCCGGCATCACGGCCAGGTGCTTGAAGATGAAGGGCATCTTCGCGGTGTTGATCAGTTGCTTGCGCGCGTCGTCCTCCACCGGTACGCCCTGGGTCCAGAGCTTGATCGGTTTGCCGTTGGCGACTTCCAGCAGGTTGTAGTGCTTTTCCATGGTTCCTTCTTTCCTTTCAAAACGGCGACAAGTCGGGTGAAACGGCATCGCGCTCTATCCGATTGAGCTACGGCCCCGGAGAGCCGGCGGGAGTCGAACCCGCAACCACGACGTCCTGTAGTTCCACCGGCATTCGCCGGGCAAATTCGGTTGGCCGCCTGGGCGGCCGAGGTGCAGCGACAAGGGATGTGGACATGAATTGCTCTACCCGCTGAGCTACCCGTTGCCGGGGCGGGGCTCGAACCCGCGACACATGTAATGCCCGTTGCATTCGCTGCCGACCCTTGCGGGCCGTGGTGAAACAGGTGCGACGACAAAAGGTGGTGAAACGTTTTCGTGTTCTACCGTTGAACTACGGCCCCGCAGTATTGGAGCCGACGGGATTCGAACCCGCATCTCGACCGTTGGAGGGTGTAGTTCCACCGGCATTCGTCGCAAAACTCAAGGTGGCACGACAAGGGAAGGTGACTGTTCCGCGTTACCGCGGGCCGGAATCGAACCGGCTCAACCGATGTACAGCCACCTGCATTCGTGCCGCGCGCTACGGTGACAAAGGTGTGCAGGGACATCGGTGATGGAGTCCCGGCTGCATTCGCCGTCTCGCGCTTCAACGCGTTGCGGGCCCCACCCCATTGCGGGGCCCTTGTTCAGTTCCTATCGCTACAGCGCGGTCGCCTCGATCAGCTCGACCCAGTGCCGCGCGCCGTATTCGCCATTGGCGAACTGGGCGATCACATCGAATACCGCATCGCCGAAACCGCCGACGTTGAGGATGTCCTGCTGCTCCTGCGCCTGGGTGGTGCCGTAGGGCTGGATGTCGATGCAGACCATCTTCGCCTTCGGGTTCAGCCGCTTCAGCTGCTGCCACTGGAGCATGGTTTCGGTGGCGCCGCGCCGCTTGGCGTCGATCCAGGATTCGTTGTCCGAAACCAGGATCAGCGTGTCCACCTTGGCCTTCTCCTTCACCAACTGCGCCAGCGGTGCCGAGCAGTTGGTGCCACCGCCGCCGATTGAGGCCAGCTTCTGCGCGTTGCTCATCACGCTGTCACGCGGGTTGAGGCGCACGTCCACCACATGGTTCTCGAACGGCATCACCCGCGCCGCCGGCTGCTTGCGCAGCACCGCCGCCGCCATCAGGGCCGCCACGTCGATGCAGCGCACCGTGCTGGTGGCGCCCTGGCGGTAGCCGGTGGCCGGGCTCTGCATGGAGCCGGACACGTCCGGGCACACCACCACGTTGCCTGCCAGTGCCGGCACGTTGGCCAGCGACAGTTCCAGGGCGTCCTGCAGCGCCTCGCGCACCGGTCCCGGTACGTCGTTGCCGGCCATCGTGTAGGCGTTCAGCAACTGGTACGGGTAGACCCGTGACTTGGCCACCGCTTCCCGGTCCGCCAGCCGCGCGGCAACCGTGTAGGCCGCGCCGGGCAACTGGAACACACCTTGGCGCGCCAGGGTGTTGAGGTTCATCCGCAGGGCCTGCCAGCCCATGCGCTGTGCCTGTTCCAGCCATTGCGCGGCGCTCAGCTGACGGTCGCCCAGCAACTGGAAGGGCACGTCCGGCAGCTCGTCGCTGGCGCCGCTGCGGAAGGCCAGCAGGGCGCGGGTCAGCGGCGGCAGCGCGTCGGCATCCGCCGGCTTGCCGAGTACCCAGGCGAAGAAGGCTTCACGCCAGGCTTCGCTCGGTTTCGGGTGGACCATCTTCAGCACGTCCGCCAGGGACGGCTGGTTGCCGATCGCGGCCTGCAGCAGCTGGCGCTCGCTGGCGGTGTTCAGCCACGCCTGCACCAGGCGCTTGGGCTGCGTACCGAGCGATTTGCGACCGGTCACGCCGCTGCGCAGGATCTGCACCACGTTGCGCAGCATCTTGCCGTTGTCCACCACCTGGCCGAAAACCGCCGGCAGCAGGGAGGAGCGTTGCGCCGCCAGGGCGGCCACCAGCAGGGCCGGCATGTCCTTCATGTGGCCGGCACGGCGGGCGTACACGGCGGTCTTGGCCACGAAGGCCGCGTCCAGCTGGGCCACCAGGGCCAGCACCTCGGCCAGTTGCTCGGGGGCGTCGGCGTAGAAGGTCTGGTTCAGGCAACCGGTCATCGCCAGCTGGGCCAGCTTGTGCTTCGGTTGCAGGGCGTAGGCACCGGCCTTGCTGCGGTTGTAGGTATCCACCTGCGGCAGGCTGGCTGCCTGGGTGTTGAAGAGGGCGGTGTTGGCCATCGTGGCGTCTCGCTCTGTTGTCCTTTCGTTGACAGGGATATAGCGAGGCGCGTGCCAACTTCGTTTTTCGTGCCGAAAATATTTTTCAAGTCATTGATATTTAAGGTTTTTATTTTTATTCGAGATTTTCGGGTGCAGAATCTCAAGCCGACTGCTGCATGGTTTTCCTATTCCTGGATATACGAATTTATCTTTTTGGATAAACTTCCTCTCTTTCAATCGTTTTCGAGTCGCCAGCGGCAAATGCCGTGGCGGAGGAATGAACATGAGCCGCAAGACCGTTGCCATCGGCTTCGTTGGCGCAACCCTGGACCGCATGGGCAAGGGCGCCGACCGCTGGAACAAATGGCGCCCCACTGTGGGCCTGTGCCAGCAGCCGGACCTGCTGGTGGACCGGCTGGAGCTGATCCACGGCAGCGATGCCCGCGACCTGGGCCTGTCCCAGCGCATCAAGGGCGATGTGGAGCAGGTGTCGCCGCAGACCGAAGTGCGCCTGCACGAGATGCCGCTGCGCAACCCCTGGGACTTCGAGGAGGTGTATGGCGCGCTGCATGACTTCGTCAGCGCCTACCGCTTCGACACCGAGCACGAGGACTACCTGGTGCACATCACCACCGGCACCCACGTGGCGCAGATCTGCTGGTTCCTGCTTACCGAGGCGCGCTACCTGCCAGCGCGGCTGGTGCAGACCTCGCCGGGCCGGCGCCGAGACGAGGATCGCCACAACATCGGCACCCATTCGCTGATCGACCTCGACCTGTCCCGTTATGACCGCATCGCCTCGCGCTTCCAGCGCGAACAGCTGGAAGGGCTGGAGCTGCTGAAGTCGGGCATCGCCACGCGCAACCCGGCGTTCAACCGCAGCATCGAGCAGATCGAGCGGGTGGCGGTGCGCTCGCGGGCGCCGATGCTGCTGATCGGCCCCACCGGTGCGGGCAAGTCCTTCCTGGCGCGGCGGGTGTACGAACTCAAGCGGGCCAGGCACCAGGTGGCGGGGCGCTTCGTCGAGGTGAACTGCGCCACCCTGCGCGGCGACGGTGCCATGTCGGCGCTGTTCGGCCACCTCAAGGGCGCCTTCACCGGCGCGCAGAGCGCCCGTGACGGCCTGCTGCGGGCGGCGGACGGCGGCATGCTGTTCCTCGACGAGATCGGCGAGCTGGGCCTGGACGAGCAGGCCATGCTGCTCAAGGCCATCGAGGAAAAGCGCTTCTTCCCCATGGGCGCCGACCGCGAGGTGGAAAGCGACTTCCTGCTGATCGCCGGCACCCACCGCGACCTGCGCACGCGGGTGGCCGAGGGGCTGTTCCGCGAGGACCTGTTCGCCCGCATCAACCTCTGGACCTTCGAGCTGCCGGGCCTGGCGGGGCGCCGCGAGGACATCGAGCCGAACATCGACTTCGAGCTGGAACGCCACGCCCGCGACCTGGGGCGCCTGGTGCGCTTCAATCTGGAGGCGCGGCGTCGCTACCTGGCGTTCGCCTGTTCCGCCGAAGCGCGCTGGAGCGGCAACTTCCGCGAGCTGTCGGCGTCCATCACGCGCATGGCGACCCTGGCCGACAGCGGCCGCATCGACGAGGCGCTGGTGCAGGAGGAGATCGACCGGCTGCGCCGCGCCTGGGGCCATGAGTCCGGTCCGGACGATGGCCTGGCGGCGCTGCTGGGGGAGCGCCTGGCCGAGCTGGACCGCTTCGACCGCCTGCAACTGGCAGCGGTGGTGGCGGTGTGCCGCGAGGCGAGCAGCCTGTCCGAGGCCGGGCGGCTGCTCTACGACGTGTCGCGCCAGGCCAAGGCGCAACCCAATGACGCGGACCGGTTGCGCAAGTACCTGGGCAGGTTCGGCCTGGAGTGGAAGGACCTGGCGCGGTAGGGCGTGAAGGCGCGGGCTCACGGTGAGCGTGCCGATCCGGGCACAGCCGGTACCGGCGTGCTCGGCTATCCTGTCGGCCTTTTTCACCCGCCATGCAAGGACCGCCCATGAGCCTTCCCCTGTCCGTCGAGCAGTTGTGCGAGCGCTGCGCCGCCGGAGACGCCTTCGATTACCTGTACTTCTGGGGCCACACCTCGGCACCGGGCGCGCCGCTGGGCAAGGCCTGCTTCAGCCAGTGGTTCAAGTCGCCCTTCGTGCTGGAGGGCGTCCGCTATGCCACGGCGGAGCACTGGATGATGGCCGGCAAGGCACGCCTGTTCGGCGATGAGCGTGCACTGAAGGCCGTGCTCGCGGCGCGCACGCCGGCCGATGCCAAGGCCGTCGGGCGGGAGGTGCGCGGGTTCGACGAGGCCCGTTGGCTGGCCGCCCGCTTCGACCTGGTGGTGGCAGGCAACCAGGCCAAGTTCGAGCAGAACGCCGAGCTGCGCCGGGTGCTGCTGGCCACGGCCGGTCGGGTGCTGGTGGAAGCCAGCCCGGTGGACCCGGTGTGGGGCATCGGCCTGGCCGAGGCAGATGCGGCAGCCCGTACCCCGGCCACCTGGCGTGGGCTCAACCTGCTGGGCTTTGCGTTGATGGCGGTGCGCGAGCGCCTGGCGGTGGCGCAGCCGATGCAGGAGGTGTGCGAATGAACGCCTTCAGCGCGGAAGACCTCCAGCGCCTGGCCCGGCATGGCCTGGTGCTGTTCGGCGGGCGGCTGATCCACCAGGCGCAGCCGCCCGTCACCGACGAGCAACTGGCCGAGGTGGAGCGCCGCGTCGGCCGCCCGCTGCCGCCGGCCCTGGTGCGGCTGTGGCGCGTCGCCTATGGCGGCGTGCTGGATTACGACCTGCGGGTGGATTACCAGGGCCATATCCATCCCTATTCGCTGCGGGAGCTGTTCTACCCCGGTAGCGATGGCTACAACGACCTCTGGGGCTGGCTGGAGCACGAGCAGGAGTGGGCCCGGCAGATCGCCGAGGAGGAGGGCCGCGAGTGGGACGGGCGGCTGGACTTTCTGCCCATCGGCGGCTTCGAGTACCTGGAGCGGCTGTATGTCTGCGTCGAGCCCGGGGACTACTTCGGCCGCGTCTACGCCTGGAGCCAGGGCCTGCCGCCGGCCTGGGCGATGCGCCTGCACGAGGATGCCTTCGCCCGGGTGGCCGATGACCTGGAGGGGTTGTTCGCCCAGCTGGCCTACGAGCGCGACCCACTGGCGGAGGATGCCGACGGCTCCGGCCTGGAGCTGCTGGAGGCGCTGATCCCGCTGGAGGAAGGCGATGCTGCCGACCAGGCCTTGGCCGAGCGGGTGAAGGCCTGCCTGGGCGCCCTGGTGCTGGATTGGCAGGCGGCGCTGGACACTGGCTCCATCGCTGCACGACCCGACCTGCAGCGCCTGGCCCTGGAGCGGGCGGTGGAGGCCGACGACACGGCACTGCTGGAGCGGCTGGAGGCGTCAGGTGTTGAGCTTGGCCAACTGATCCGCGGCGGGGTCAACGGGCCGGTGTTCGCCCGCCTGCTCAAGCGGGACGCGGTCCAGGCCTGGTTCGCCGCGCGTGGCATCGCGGAGCGCCAGCGCGAGGACGCTCAGTAGTGGTACCAGCGCAGTTGCAGCATCACCTGGTTGTCGTCCCCGGCGAGGTGGCTGAACGAGCGCTCCGCTGACAGGCGCAGGCCCAGTTGCTGGCTCAGTTCCCACTGCTGGGCCAGTGACAGCCGGCGGCGCACCTCGCCGTTGTGGAAGTAGTCCCCGGCGGCTTCCAGGCTGAGGGTGCCGAGGCGGTTGTGCCAGAGCAGGCCGGTGTCGAAGCCGCCCGCGCCGGCGACGAAGGCGGCGAAGTCCGGGTTGTGTTCCACGCGGGCCGTGGCCAGTGCGTAGTAGAGGGCATCGTCCCCCAGTTGCCAGGTGGCCCCGGCGCCGCCGTTGAGGTGGCTCACCAGGGTTTCGTCGCCGTCCTTCCCGGGCACCCGCTCCAGGCCGCCGGCGACCTGCCAGGACCAGGGCTGCAGCAGGGCGGTGCGGGGTGTCAGCGAGCGGATGGTGGCGAAGTCCAGTTGCTGCAGTTGCCAGTGGTTTTCCTCGTACTGGCGCAGCTTGAGCTGGAGGATTTCGATCTGGGCCCCGAGGGGGAAGCCCGCCAGGTTGTCCTGCAGGTCGTGGTAGGCCATGCGCAGGCCGTACTCGGCGTAGGCGCGGTCTTCGCGGCTGCCCAGGCCCAGTTGCCAGGTGCGCGAGTCGTGGCCGTCCTCGGGCAGTGCCGGGCGTTCCACGTCGAGGGCGGGCGGCGGGTTGCGGTTGATCGCCTGCAGCAGCTGGAAGCCACGCTGTGCGCGGTCCTTGTCGCGCTCTTCGCCGGCACTGCGGTAGCGGTCCAGGCGGAAGGCGGCATCCTGCACCAGCGCCCGGCGCGGGGCCGGCAGGGCCTGGAACTCGGGGGCCTGCAGCAGCGAGGCGTCGTCGGCCAGGCGCAGGGCCCACTGCTGTTCCACGGGCTCCAACGGTTCGGCACGGACGGCCAGCTCCCGCTCGCGGGAGGGGCGGAAGTCGATGCGGTCCACCAGCCCTGCATTTTTCACCGCGCGCACGGTGTCGGTGGGGATGGCGGTGAGGGGGAACTGCTCGGTCAGCTCGGTGCCGGGGCGGGCGATCTCCAGCAGCTCCAGCAGGCGGTAGGAGCAGTTCTCGTCGAAGAAGAAGTAGTCGAAGCGCACCTGCTTCAGTTCCCAGACGTGCTCGACCATGCGCCCGGTCTCCTCGGGGCTGAGGTTGAGCCGGTACTCCCACAGGTCGCGGTTCTCCAGGCGGCTGTATTCCTTGAGCTTGTCGCGGTAGGGGACCAGGGCGAAGAGCCCGGGGTAGCCGCCCATCAGGCCTTTCCAGGCGTAGAGGATGCTGTTGTCGGCGCCTTCGATGAAGGCACCGAAGTTGAGCGCGTAGCTGAGCAGTGCGGTGTTGTTCTCGTCCACGTCGCTCTGGTCGATGCGCAGCAGGGTGTGGCCGAACATCGAGGAGGGGCTGTTGAGGTAGGCCGCCGGGAACACCAGCACGGTGCTGTGGGGGTTGATGTCCTGGAACCACTGGCGGTATTCGCTGCACGCCGGGGCGGGCAGGTCACGCAGGTCCAGCTGTTCGCGCAGCCAGCGGGTGCGGGCGGGGTAGACGCACTGAGGGTGGCGGTCGCCGAGGGCCGGGTCCTGGTACAGCGCCTGGACGGTGGCGCCGAGTTCCGCTTCCGGGCTGTGTGCGCCCTCGGGTGAAAGGAAGAAGCGCCCGTCGTCGACGTAGCTGCGCCAGCCGCCGAGCTTGCCGCGTTCGTAGTGGCCGAGGGCGATCCAGTAGGGGTCGTTGGCCAGGCGCTGCAGTGTCTCCACGGGGATGGGCGTGGCGGCCAGCAGGGCATTGCAGGTGAGCAGCAGCGGGAGAAGGAGGATCCGTTTCAACGGGCGGCTCGCTTTGCCTGGGGAAGGGGGCGAGCTTTCGTGAAGGGCGGGGCGGGTGTCAAGCAAGGTCAGGCGAGGGATTTTCGCAAGCCGTGACGGGGCTCGCCGCCACACGCGGAACGCCTTGCCACGCGCTTCCGGCGAGCGCCAGAATGCGGCCATCTCCCGCGTCGCCCACAAGGATTCCCGATGCCCGCTCCATTCGCTGCTTCCCTTCGCCTGGCTCCTGAGGCGCTCACCCGCTGCTTCGACGCCGGCCAGTTCTCCTTCACCACCACCGACGACCTCGAGCCCTTCCGTGGCGTGCTCGGCCAGGAGCGCGCGGTGGAGGCCCTGCAATTCGGCGTGGCGATGCCCCGCGCCGGCTACAACGTCTACGTCATGGGCGAGCCGGGCACCGGCCGCTTCTCCTTCGTGCAGCGCTACCTCAAGGCCGAGGGCAAGCGCCTGGCGACCCCGGAGGACTGGGTCTACGTCAACCATTTCGACGAGCCCCGCGAGCCCCGTGCGCTGCGCCTGCCGCCGGGCGAGGCGAACGCCTTCATCGCCGACATCGGCCAGCTTGTGGATAACCTGCTGGCCACCTTCCCGGCAGTGTTCGAGACGCCCACCTTCCAGCAGAAGAAGAGCGCCATCGACCGCGGCTTCAACCAGCGCTATGACCGCGCGCTGGACGTGATCGAGCGCCTGGCCCTGGAGAAGGACGTGGCGCTGTACCGCGATGCATCGAACATCGCCTTCACCCCGATGAAGGACGGCAAGGCGCTGGACGAGGCGGACTTCGCCCAGTTGCCGGAAGCCGAGCGCGAGCGCTTCCACGATGACATCGCGCTGCTGGAGGAGCGCCTCAACGAGGAACTGGCCAGCCTGCCGCAATGGAAGCGCGAGTCGAGCAACCAGCTGCGCCAGCTCAACGAGGAGACCATCACCCAGGCGCTGCAGCCGCTCTTGGCGCCGCTCTCGGAGAAGTACGCGGAGAACGCCGGTGTGGTGGCTTATCTGCAGGCAATGCAGGTGAACCTGCTGAAGACCGTGGTCGACCAGTTGCTGGACGACAAGCCGGACGTGCAGCGCCGCGAGATGCTGGAGGAGCAGTACTGCCCCAGCCTGGTGGTGGGGCACCCCGATGGCAGCGGGGCGCCGGTGGTGTTCGAGCCGCACCCGACCTACGACAACCTGTTCGGTCGCATCGAGTACGGCACCGACCAGGGCGCGCTCTACACCAGCTACCGCCAGCTGCGCCCGGGTGCACTGCACCGCGCCAACGGCGGGTTCCTGGTGCTGGAGGCGGAGAAGATGCTCAGCGAGCCCTTCGTCTGGGATGCGCTGAAGCGCGCGCTGCATTCGCGCCAGCTGAAGATGGAGTCGCCGCTGGCCGAGCTGGGCCGCCTGGCCACCGTGACCCTGACGCCCCAGGTGATTCCGCTGCAGGTGAAGGTGGTGATCATCGGGTCGCGCCAGTTGTATTACACGCTGCAGGACCTGGACCCGGACTTCCAGGAGATGTTCCGGGTACTGGTGGACTTCGATGAAGAGATCGACTTCAACGAGGAGACCCTGGAACAGTTCGCCCAGTTGCTGAAGACCCGTACTGCCGAGGAAGGCATGGCGCCGCTCAGCGCGGATGCCGTGGCGCGCCTGGCGACCTACAGCGTGCGCCTGGCGGAGAACCAGCGGCGGTTGTCGGCGAAGATCGGCGACCTGTTCCAGTTGCACAGCGAGGCGGACTTCCTGCGTCAGCTGGCCGGTGAGCCGGTGACCAACGCCGAACACGTGGAGCGGGCGCTGAAGGCCAAGGCCACACGCACCGGCCGGGTGTCGGCGCGCATCCTCGACGACATGCTGGCCGGCACCATCCTGATCGACACCGAGGGCGCGGCCGTGGGCAAGTGCAACGGCCTCACCGTGCTGGAGGTAGGGGACTCGGCGTTCGGCGTGCCGGCGCGGATCTCCGCCACCGTCTACCCCGGCGGTTCGGGCATCGTCGACATCGAGCGCGAGGTCAACCTGGGCCAGCCGATCCACTCCAAGGGGGTGATGATCCTCACCGGCTACCTGGGCAGCCGCTACGCCCAGGAGTTTCCCCTGGAGATTTCCGCGAGCATCGCGCTGGAGCAGTCCTACGGCTATGTGGACGGCGACAGCGCCTCCCTGGGCGAGGCCTGCACGCTGATCTCGGCGCTGTCGCGTACGCCGCTTAAGCAGTGCTTCGCCATCACCGGTTCGATCAACCAGTTCGGCGAGGTGCAGGCCGTGGGCGGGGTGAACGAGAAGATCGAAGGCTTCTTCCGCCTGTGCGAGGCCCGGGGGCTGACGGGTGAGCAGGGGGTGATCATTCCCCACGCCAACGTCACTAACCTGATGCTCGACGAGCGGGTGGTGCAGGCCGTGCGCAAGGGCCAGTTCCATGTCTACGCCGTGCGCCAGGCCGACGAGGCCCTGAGCCTGCTGGTGGGCGAGCCGGCCGGTGCGCCGGACGAGAAGGGCCGCTTCCCGGCGGGCAGCATCAATGCACGCGTGGTGGCCCGCCTGCGGGAGATCGCCGAGATGGGCATGGAGGAAGAGGAGAAGGCCCCCGTCAAGGACGCGGAGGCTGTTGCTGCTGCCGTCGCTGCCGAGAAGGCGCCGGAGCCCGCCAAGCCGAAGCGCAAGGCGCCCACCCGGAAGGCACCTGCGGCCGACGCTGGCAAGGCGTCGGAATGATCTGACAGACGGTTTGATGCCGTGCCAGGGAGGGCGCGGCTGGTCAGGCTTCGAGCAAGGCCCCGCAGCACAGGCGGGGCGGCGCTTCGGCGGTTTTGCCGACATTCATTCCACAGGGTTATCCACAGAAGGCGTGGATAAGAATTCCTCGCTTTCCCAGGTTTTTGGGGTGTAGGCTGGGCGCCAGGTCCACGCGAGGAATGTCGTCATGTCCCGCACCCTCTGCCTTACCCGTCAATGCCTGGGGCTGGTCACCCGTATCGAATGCGTGATCCTGCCGCTGGCCGGTGACAACGGTCTGTGGACCCTCATCTGTGCGGCCGGCATTTCCGGCACCCAACCGTCCGCCATTCGCGCCCAGGGCCCATTCCATGGGCCTTTCGTCGCCGAGTCGGTGATGGCGAGCATCGCGGATTGCCTGGGCGAGCTGGGCTACTGCCCCTGCGAGGAACCCATGACCTGGCGCCTGCACCAGCAGGCGGAGCTGCGTCGCCTGAACCAGACGCGAGGGCGCATGCTGGGGAATTGCCTGTCACGCCCCGACAGTTGATGGCGGTTTTTCGAGCATCCGTTGCAAGGCCGCAGGCGCAGGCGGCGGCAGCGATCCTTGCAGTGCTCATGCACAGGGTTATCCACAGCTTTCGGGGATATTTCCGGGCGTTTCATTCTGTTTTTCTGTAGGAAAGTGCTCGCTATACTCGCCGCCATTTCCACCCCTTCTGCGAGGCTTCATGGAACGCTTTTTGGAAAACTCGATGTACGCGGCGCGCTGGCTGCTGGCGCCCATCTACTTCGGCCTGTCGCTGGCGCTGCTGGCGCTGGCGCTGAAGTTCTTCCAGGAGATCTACCACGTCATTCCCCACGTCTTCGAGAAGACCGAGGGTGAGCTGATCCTGGTGCTGCTCTCGCTGATCGACATGTCCCTGGTGGGCGGCCTGCTGGTGATGGTGATGTTCTCCGGCTACGAGAACTTCGTGTCGCAACTGGACATCGACGAGAACAAGGAGAAGCTCAGCTGGCTGGGCAAGATGGACTCCGGTTCGCTGAAGATGAAGGTGGCGGCGTCCATCGTGGCGATCTCGTCCATCCACCTGCTGCGGGTCTTCATGGATGCGCAGAACATCGATAACGACAAGATCCTCTGGTACGTGGTGGTGCACATGACCTTCGTGGTCTCGGCGTTCGCCATGGGCTACCTGGACAAGATGAGCAAGAGCAGCCACTGAACCTTGCTGCAACGGCCGCCCGCCCGCCTTCCAGGCCGGCGGGCGGTTTCGTTTCCGGGGTAGGGCGGTGCGGGGGGCTGTGCTAGTCTGGCCGACCTTTTTTCCCTGTGCGGAGCCCGGCCATGTCCGAACTCGATCTTTCCAGTGATGAATCCCGCGTCAGCTACGGCATTGGCCGCCAGTTGGGTGACCAGATCCGTGACAACCCTCCGCCCGGCGTGAGCATCGATGCGGTGGTCGCCGGCCTGCGCGACGCCTTTGCCGGCCAGGAAAGCCGCGTCGACGCGGCCGACCTGAACGCGGCGTTCCGGGTCATCCGCGAGCGCATGCAGGCCCAGGCCCAGGCCAAGGCTGAAGCGGCGGCTGGCGAAGGCCGTGCCTACCTGGCGGAGAACGCCAAGCGTGAAGGCGTGACCGTGCTGCCGTCCGGCCTGCAGTTCGAGGTGCTGGTGGCAGGCGAGGGCGCCAAGCCGTCGGCCGAAGACACCGTGCGCACCCACTACCACGGCACGCTGATCGACGGCACCGTGTTCGACAGCTCCTACAACCGTGGCGAGCCGGCCGAGTTCCCGGTGGGTGGTGTGATCCCGGGCTGGGTCGAGGCCCTGCAACTGATGAATGCCGGCAGCAAGTGGCGCCTGCACGTGCCCAGCGAGCTGGCCTATGGCGCGCAGGGCGTGGGCAGCATCCCGCCCCACAGCGTGCTGGTGTTCGACGTGGAGCTGCTGGCGATCCTCTGATCCCGCAAAGAGCGATGCCCGGGCTGGCCGTCCTGGCCCGCCCGGGCACCTGCGGGGCCTTTCCGGCCCCGTTTGCAGGCGAGCGCCCCGGGGCGCCCGCTTGCGGGTGGCGCGTCCTGCACCACCCGGATCTCCGTCATGCCAGGTGGGCGTCCTGTTGCGGCCTCAAGGCCCGCGCGTAGCAGAACAGGAAGAGGTTGCGCACCAGTTCCTTGAGCACCAGCGGCTCGCTGGAATTCAACCCGGCAAGGTCGAGGTCGCCCTGGTCACGCAGTTCGTCGAGTGCTTCTTCTTCCAGCACGGCGCAGATTTCCCCGGTTTCACGGTGGAGGATGCGCAGGTAGGGGTGGGGGCGATCCAGCCAGGCATCGATCAGGTAGGTCATGGCTCATCTCCTTGAAAAGCTGTGAGATGAGAATAATTCCTATTATCAAAATAGCAAGGGTCTATCGGTGCCTTTCGTCGCCAGCCGTTTCCTGCGGGCATGAAAAAGCCCGCCATGTGAGGCGGGCTTCCCTGTGAGCGCTTTGGCTCAGTGTGTGCGGGCGACGGCGAACTGCGTCAGCTCGATCATGGCGTCGCGGTGCTCGCTGGGCGGCAGGGCGTCCAGGCAGGCAATGGCGCGCTCGGCATAGTCGCGGGCGAGGCGGGCGGTGTAGTCGAGGGCGCCGGCGGCTTCCACGGCTTCGCGGATGCCTTCCAGGTCTTGGCTGCCGCCTTGCTGGATGGCCTTGCGGACCAGTGCGGCCTGCTCGGGGCTGCCGTCACGCATGGTGACGATCAGCGGCAGGGTCGGCTTGCCTTCGGCGAGGTCGTCGCCGACGTTCTTGCCGAGGGTGGCGGCGTCGCCACGGTAGTCGAGCAGGTCGTCCACCAGTTGGAAGGCGATGCCCAGGTAGTCACCGAAGGTCCGCAGGGCTTCGGCCTGGGCTTCGCTGGCGCCGGCGAGTACGGCGGCACTGTGGGTGGAGGCCTCGAAGAGCATCGCGGTCTTGCCGCGGATGACTTCCATATAGGTCTCTTCGGTGGTGCTGGCGTCGCGGATCTTCGACAGCTGCAGCACTTCACCTTCGGCGATGACGCGAGTGGCCTGGGAAATGATGCGCATCACCGGCATGGAGCCCAGCTCGACCATCATTTCGAAGGAGCGCGCGTAGAGGAAGTCGCCCACCAGCACGCTCGGCGCGTTGCCCCACAGGGCATTGGCAGTGGAGCGGCCGCGACGCAGGCCCGAGGCATCGACGACGTCATCGTGCAGCAGGGTGGAGGTGTGCAGGAATTCGATGGTGGCGGCCAGCAGGCGCAGCTGGTCGCCGCCGAATCCGAGGGCATTGCCGCTGAGCAGGACCAGCAGCGGGCGCAGGCGCTTGCCGCCGGCGGAGACGATGTAGTCGCCGATTTTCTCGACCAGGGGTACGCGGGAGGTGAGTTGCCGACGGATGATGTCGTCGACTGCGGTAAAATCGTCCGCCACCACGCGGTAGAAGGCCTGGGGTTGCATCAGCGAGGGGTGCTCCTTTGAGAATGCGCGGCATGCTAGGGGGCGGGTAGGGGGCTGTCAAGGCAAGCCCCGCCGGTGCTTGCGCGGCTTTTGCGGCTTGCGTACAATCGCGGCCCCTGAACTTCCTTGGGCATTTCCCTGCCTTACGCAATTGCACGGGTTCCAGTTCCGGCCCCATGCAGCCATGCCGACCCATTCCTCTTTCTATAAAGCGTCGGGTGAGCAGGTTTAACGGAGAAAATCCATGTACGCAGTTATCGTTACCGGCGGCAAGCAGTACAAAGTCGCTGAAGGTGAATTCCTGAAGATCGAGAAGCTGGAAGTCGCCACTGGCGAATCCGTGACTTTCGATCGCGTTCTGCTGATCGGCAATGGCGACGACGTGAAAATCGGCGCTCCGGTTGTCGATGGCGCCAAAGTGGTTGCCGAAGTGGTCTCTCAAGGCCGTCACGACAAGGTTCGCATCATCAAGTTCCGTCGTCGTAAGCACCACATGAAGCGTCAGGGCCACCGCCAGTGGTTCACTGAAATCAAGATCACCGGCATCCAGGCCTAATTTCCTTTTTGGAGGATTTGACTCATGGCACACAAAAAAGCTGGCGGTTCTACCCGCAACGGTCGCGACTCAGAAAGTAAACGCCTTGGCGTGAAGCTGTACGGCGGCCAGGTCATCAAGGCTGGCAACATCATCGTTCGTCAGCGCGGCACCAAGTTCCACGCCGGCGTCGGCGTTGGCCTGGGCAAGGACCACACCCTGTTCGCGAAAGTGGACGGCGTTGTGAAGTTCGAGGTCAAAGGCGCCTTCGGTCGCAAGTACGTGAGCGTCGTCGCGGCCTAATCGCGATCTCGCTGCAAAAGCCCTGTCTCGCGACGGGGCTTTTTTGTTTCTGACAGCGGAAACTGCGCGTAGCGCCGGCTCCCTGTATCCTTGTGTTCCTTTTTAATTGGCCCGCCACCGTGGCGGGAGGCTTCCTGATGAAATTCGTCGATGAAGTTTCGATCTTTGTAAAAGCAGGCGACGGCGGCAATGGCCTGATGAGTTTCCGTCGCGAAAAATTCATTGAGAAAGGCGGCCCCAACGGTGGCGATGGTGGCGACGGCGGTTCCGTGTACATGGAAGCCGATCCGAACCTCAACACCCTGGTGGATTACCGCTATACCCGTCGTTTCGATGCCCAGCGTGGCGAGAACGGCGGCAGCAAGGACTGCACCGGCCGCAAGGGCGAAGACCTTGTCCTGCCGGTGCCGGTCGGCACCACGGTGATCGATGCCGGTACCCAGGAAATCATCGGTGACCTGACCGTGCCCGGTCAGCGCCTGCTGGTGGCCCAGGGTGGTTGGCACGGGCTGGGGAATACTCGCTTCAAGTCCAGTACCAACCGCGCGCCGCGCCAGACCACCAAGGGCAAGCCGGGCGAGTCCCGCGACCTCAAGCTGGAGCTGAAGGTGCTGGCTGACGTCGGTCTGCTGGGCCTGCCGAATGCGGGCAAGAGCACGTTCATCCGTGCGGTGTCGGCCGCCAAGCCGAAAGTGGCGGATTACCCCTTCACCACCCTGGTGCCGAACCTGGGTGTGGTCAGCGTCGGGCGCTTCAAGAGCTTCGTCGTGGCCGACATCCCCGGGTTGATCGAGGGCGCTGCCGAGGGAGCTGGCCTGGGGATTCGCTTCCTCAAGCACCTGGCGCGTACGCGCCTGCTGCTGCACATCGTCGACATGGCGCCGCTGGACGAGAGCGATCCGGCCGAGGCGGCTGCGACCATCGTCGAGGAGCTGGGGCGCTTCAGTCCGGCGCTGACCGAGCGTGATCGCTGGCTGGTGCTGAACAAGGCCGACCAGCTGCTGGATGAAGAGCGCGAAGCGCGCATGAAAGAGGTGATCCAGCGCCTCGGTTGGGAAGGGCCCGTATTCGTCATCTCCGCCCTGGAGCGCGAGGGGACCGAAGCGCTTTCCCAGGAGATCATGCGTTACCTCGACGAGCGGACCCTGCGCATGGAAGAGGACCCGGCCTACGCCGAGTCGCTCGCCGAGCTGGATCAGCGCATCGAGGACGAGGCACGTGCTCGCCTGCAGGCCCTGGATGATCGCCGTGCGCTGCGTCGTGCCGGTCTGAAGAGTGCCGACGAGGCCGATGACGACGATGATTTCTTTGATGACGAGGACGACGGCGACGGGCCGGAGATCTTCTACGTTCCCTGATGACCGCGCCTTCGGGCGCACCGGATGATCGCCATAGGCTGTGCGCCATGGGCCGCACGGCTTTCTAGCTAAGGTTGGAAGATATGCGGGACAAGGTGACTGGCGCGCAGCGCTGGGT
This sequence comes from Metapseudomonas otitidis, assembly GCF_011397855.1. Classification (NCBI taxonomy): domain Bacteria; kingdom Pseudomonadati; phylum Pseudomonadota; class Gammaproteobacteria; order Pseudomonadales; family Pseudomonadaceae; genus Metapseudomonas; species Metapseudomonas otitidis. The sequence continues at coordinate 1,145,170 of NZ_AP022642.1, forward strand.
GGTGAAGATCGGCAGTGCTTTGCTGACCGCTGATGGGCGTGGCCTCGATCGCGATGCCATGGCGGTGTGGGTGGAGCAGATGGTGGCGCTGCGCAACGCGGGCGTCGAACTGGTGCTGGTGTCGTCCGGCGCGGTGGCGGCGGGCATGAGTCGGTTGGGCTGGAACACCCGCCCGAAGGCCATGCACGAGCTGCAGGCTGCGGCTGCCGTCGGGCAGATGGGGCTGGTGCAGGCCTGGGAATCCAGTTTTGCCGAGCATGGCCGTGGTACCGCCCAGATCCTCCTGACTCACGACGACCTTTCCGACCGCAAGCGCTACCTCAATGCGCGCAGCACCCTGCGTGCACTGGTCGACCTGGGCGTGATTCCTGTCATCAACGAGAACGACACGGTTGTCACCGATGAGATCCGCTTCGGTGACAACGACACCCTGGCGGCCCTGGTGGCCAACCTGGTGGAGGCGGACCTGCTGGTCATCCTCACCGACCGCGATGGCATGTTCGATGCCGATCCGCGTCACAACCCCGATGCCCAGCTGATTTTCGAAGCGCGTGCCGATGACCCGGCGCTGGACGCCGTGGCGGGCGGTACCGGTGGTGCGCTGGGGCGCGGTGGCATGCAGACCAAGCTGCGTGCAGCACGCCTGGCGGCGCGCTCCGGGGCGCACACGATCATCGTTGGTGGCCGTATCGAGCGCGTGCTGGATCGCCTGAAGAGCGGTGAGCGCCTGGGTACGCTCCTGGCGCCCGAGCGCGGCATGCTGGCCGCCCGCAAGCAGTGGCTGGCCGGCCACCTGCAGACCCGCGGCACCCTGGTGCTGGATGCGGGGGCGGTGAAGGCGCTGCGTGCCGATCACAAGAGCCTGCTGCCGGTGGGTGTGAAGGCGGTGCAGGGCAGCTTCCGTCGCGGTGAGATGGTGGTCTGTGTCGACCCCGAGGGGGGCGAGGTGGCGCGTGGCCTGGTGAACTACAGCGCTCTGGAAGCGCAGAAGATCATTGGGCAGTCGTCCGAGATGGTGGAGAAGCTGCTGGGCTATGTCGGTGAGCCCGAACTGGTGCACCGGGACAACCTGGTCCTGGTCTGACGAGGAGGTGTCATGAGGCTTCTGAAGGGATTGCTGGCGGCCGTGGCCGCGATGCCGTTGCTGGTGGCGGCCGAGGAGATCGGGTCGGTCTCCACGGTGTTCAAGTGGCTGGGGCCCAATGACAAGATCGTCATCGAGGCGTTCGACGATCCCAAGGTGGAAGGGGTGACCTGTTATCTCTCGCGAGCGAAGACCGGTGGCGTGAAAGGTGGCCTGGGTCTGGCCGAGGATCGCGCAGAGGCTTCCATTGCCTGTCGGCAGGTGGGGCCGGTGCGTTTCACGGCTGAGCTGAAGGATGGCGAAGAAGTGTTCAAGGAGCGCACCTCGCTGGTGTTCAAGACCATGCAGGTGGTGCGCTTCTTCGATCGCAAGCGCAATACGCTCGTCTATCTGGTCTACAGCGACCGAGTCATCGAGGGCAGTCCGCAGAATGCGGTGACGGCCATTCCGATCATGCCCTGGCCGAACAAGCCCTGAGTCAACGATGGAAAGCCCGGTTCGCCGGGCTTTTTATTGCCTGGCGGATGTGCAGTGCCAAATCGCGGGCAATAAAAAACCGGCCATCAGGCCGGTTTTTCGTACAAGAACGAGCTTAGGCAGCAGCCTGGCCCAGCGCCTTGATGTGCGCGTTCAGGCGGCTCTTGTGACGAGCGGCCTTGTTCTTGTGGATGATGCCTTTGTCGGCCATGCGGTCGATGACCGGTACAGCAGCGGTGTAGGCTGCTTGGGCCTTGGGCAGGTCCTTGGCGTCGAGCGCCTTGACTACGTTTTTGATGTAGGTACGGACCATGGAGCGCAGGCTGGCGTTATGGCTACGACGCTTCTCAGCCTGTTTCGCGCGTTTTTTGGCAGAAGGTGTATTGGCCACCGTCAAGCTCCTCGGAAACTGGGGGGATACGAACAAATAAGGCCGCGAATCATGCCGATGCACTGTGGCGATGTCAAGGGCGGTTGAGTGCCCTTGCCGTGGCGGGCGACGAGCGTGCAGCGTGATTTCTTCGCTGCGCAGCTCTACACTCGCGCGCTCCGGGGCTGCCCGGGCGTCGGCTTCTGCGGTCGCGCATTCTTTCCTTCGGCCTCCTGGGATGCAAGCTTTTACGTCATGAATCTGCTCAAGTCGCTGGCCGCCGTCAGCTCCATCACCATGCTGTCGCGGGTACTGGGCTTCGTTCGCGACACCATCGTGGCGCGTGCCTTCGGTGCCGGCATGGCCACGGATGCCTTCTTCGTCGCCTTCAAGCTGCCCAACCTGCTGCGGCGGATCTTCGCCGAGGGGGCGTTCTCCCAGGCCTTCGTCCCGATCCTGGCGGAGTACAAGAGCCAGCAGGGCGAGGAGGCGACCCGGACCTTCATCGCCTACGTGGCCGGGCTGCTGACCCTGGCGCTGGCGCTGGTCACGGCGCTGGGCATTCTTGCGGCGCCCTGGGTGATCTATGCCACCGCTCCCGGCTTCACCGACACCCAGGAGAAGTTCGAGCTGACCACCGACCTGTTGCGGGTCACCTTTCCCTATATCTTCCTGATCTCGCTGTCGTCACTGGCGGGCGCGGTGCTGAACACCTGGAACCGCTTCGCGGTGCCGGCCTTCGTGCCGACGCTGCTGAACGTGGCGATGATCGTCTTTGCGGTGTTCCTCACGCCTTATTTCCATCCGCCGGTGATGGCGCTGGCCTGGGCGACCCTGGCGGGCGGGCTGGCCCAGTTGCTGTTCCAGCTGCCGGCGCTCAAGCGCATCGGCATGCTCGTGCTGCCGCGCCTGAACCTGCGCGATACCGGCGTCTGGCGGGTGCTGAAGCAGATGGGGCCGGCGATCTTCGGGGTCTCGGTGAGCCAGATCTCGCTGATCATCAACACCATCTTCGCGTCCTTCCTGGTGGCCGGCTCGGTGTCCTGGATGTACTACGCCGACCGCCTGATGGAGCTGCCCTCCGGCGTGCTTGGCGTGGCGCTCGGCACCATCCTGCTGCCGTCGCTGGCCAAGACCTACGCCAATGACGACCGCACGGCCTATTCCGAGCTGCTGGATTGGGGGCTGCGCCTGTGCTTCCTGCTGGTGCTGCCCTGCGCCCTGGCGTTGGCGCTGCTCGCCGAGCCGCTGACGGTGTCGCTGTTCCAGTACGGCAAGTTCACCGCCCATGACGCGCTGATGACCCAGCGCGCGCTGATCGCCTACGCCGTCGGTCTGCTCGGGATCATCCTGGTGAAGGTCCTGGCGCCCGGCTTCTATGCCCGGCAGAACATCCGCACCCCGGTGCGTATCGCCCTGCTGACCCTGGTGGTGACCCAGTTGCTCAACCTGGTGCTGATCGGGCCCTTGCAGCATGCGGGCCTGGCCCTGGCCATCGGATTGGCGGCCTGCCTCAACGCGGCGCTGCTGTTCTGGCAATTGCGCCGGCAGCGTCTTTTCCTGCCTCAGACAGGCTGGGGTGTGTTCCTGCTCAAGCTGCTGGTAGCGGTTGCGGTGATGGGGGCGGTCCTGGTGCTGGGCGCTGCCTGGCTGCCGGCCTGGGACAGCGGTGGCATGCCCGAGCGTCTGGCGCGGCTGATGCTGCTGGTGGTCGCCGGGGCGGGCAGTTATTTCGCCACCCTGGCGGTGCTGGGTTTCCGCCTCCGCCACTTCGCCCGACGGGCTGTCCGATAGCGGGGTTGTGCCCTCCGGAGAGCGGCTTTGCGACACGTCAGACGTGCCTGTTGTGATGGCGCGGCTGTGCGTATAATCGGCCACTTTGTGAACAAGACGTGTGCTATGCAGCTGGTCCGAGGTCTTCATAACCTGCGGCCCCGATCCGGGGGCTGCGTTGCCACCATCGGCAATTTCGACGGCGTCCACCGGGGGCACCAGGCCATTCTCAAGCGCCTGCGCGAACGCGCGGCCGAGCTGGGCGTACCCAGCTGCGTGGTGATCTTCGAGCCCCAGCCCCGTGAGTTCTTCGGCCCCGATACCGCCCCTGTCCGCCTGACGCGCCTGCGCGACAAGCTCGAGCTGCTGGCTGGCGAGGGCGTGGATTTCGTCCTGTGCCTGGCGTTCAACCGGCGCTTGCGCGAGCTGTCCGCTGCCGAGTTCGTCCATGCGGTGCTGGTGGAAGGGCTGGGCGTGCATCACCTGGAGATCGGTGACGACTTCCGCTTCGGCTGTGATCGCGCCGGTGATTTCGCCTTCCTCCAGGCCGCCGGGGAGGCCGAGGGCTTCACCGTCGAAGCCGCCGCCACCGTCGAACTGGATGGCATGCGGGTCAGCAGCACCCGTGTCCGCGAGGCCCTGGCTGTCGCCGACTTCCCGCTGGCCGAGCACCTGCTCGGGCGGCCTTTCAGCATCACCGGCCGTGTCCTGCATGGCCAGAAGCTGGCCCGGCAGCTCGGCACGCCGACTGCCAACGTGCAACTCAAGCGACGCCGCGTACCGCTCTCCGGGGTCTTCCTGGTCAGCGTGGAGCTGGATGGCCAGCGCCGGCCCGGTGTCGCCAACATCGGCGTGCGCCCCACCGTGAAAGGGGATGGCAACGCCCACCTGGAAGTGCACCTGCTGGATTTCGCCGCGAACCTCTACGACCGGCGTATCAGCGTCACCTTCCACCGCAAGCTGCGCGAAGAGCAGCGATTCGCCTCCCTGGAGGCCCTCAAGTCGGCGATCGACGCGGACGTCGCCGCAGCCCGTGCCTACTGGCAGGGCGCCCACCTTCAATGATGAGCCTGGACTGACATGACCGATTACAAAGCGACCCTCAACCTGCCGGAAACGGCATTTCCGATGAAGGCCGGTCTTCCCCAGCGTGAGCCGGAGACCCTGCAGCGCTGGGACTCCATTGGGCTCTATCAGAAGCTGCGCCAGATCGGTGAGGGCCGCCCCACGTTCATCCTCCACGACGGCCCGCCCTACGCGAACGGCGAGATCCACATCGGCCACGCGCTGAACAAGATCCTCAAGGACATCATCGTCCGCTCCAAGACACTCTCCGGCTACGATGCGCCCTACGTGCCGGGCTGGGACTGCCATGGCCTGCCCATCGAGCACAAGGTGGAGACCACCCACGGCAAGAACCTGCCGGCGGACAAGGTCCGCGAGCTGTGCCGCACTTACGCCGCCGAGCAGATCGAACTGCAGAAAGCCGACTTCATCCGCCTGGGTGTGCTGGGTGACTGGGACAACCCCTACAAGACCATGAACTTCGCCAACGAAGCCGGCGAGATCCGTGCCCTGGCCGAGATGGTCAAGGGCGGCTTCGTGTTCAAGGGGCTGAAGCCGGTCAACTGGTGCTTCGACTGCGGTTCGGCCCTGGCCGAGGCCGAGGTGGAATACAAGGACAAGCAGTCCGACGCCATCGACGTTGCCTTCCCGGTGGAAGACGCCGACAAGCTGGCGGCCGCCTTCGGCCTGGCCAGCCTGCCCAAGCCGGCCGCCATCGTGATCTGGACCACCACCCCCTGGACCATCCCGGCCAACCAGGCGCTGAACGTCCACCCCGAATTCGAGTACGCCCTGGTGGACACAGGCGCTCGTCTGCTGGTGCTGGCGACTGAACTGGTGGAGTCCTGCCTGGCTCGCTACGGCCTCGAAGGCCAGGTGATCGCCACCGCCAAGGGCGAGGCGCTGGAGCACATTCGCTTCCGCCATCCGTTCTACGAGCGCTTCTCCCCGGTCTACCTGGCCGAGTACGTCGAGCTGGGTGCCGGCACGGGCGTGGTGCACTCCGCGCCGGCCTATGGCGAGGATGACTTCCGCTCCTGCAAGAACTACGGCATGAGCAATGACGACATCCTCAGCCCGGTGCAGAGCAATGGCGTGTATGTGGCCGACCTGCCGTTCTTCGGTGGCCAGTTCATCTGGAAGGCCAACCCGGCCATCGTCGCCAAGCTGGAAGAAGTGGGCGCGCTGCTCAAGCACGAGGCGATCAAGCACAGCTACATGCACTGCTGGCGCCACAAGACCCCGCTGATCTACCGCGCCACGGCCCAGTGGTTCGTCGGCATGGACAAGCAGCCCAACCAGGGCGGCACCCTCCGCGAGCGTGCCCTGGCGGCCATCGAGCAGACCCAGTTCACCCCGGCCTGGGGCCAGGCGCGCCTGCACAGCATGATCGCCGGCCGTCCCGACTGGTGCATCTCGCGCCAGCGCAACTGGGGCGTGCCGATCCCGTTCTTCCTGCACAAGGCCACCGGCGAGCTGCACCCGCGCACCGTCGAGCTGATGGAGGAAGTGGCCAAGCGCGTCGAGCAGCAGGGCATCGAGGCCTGGTTCAAGCTGGAGCCTGCGGAGCTGCTGGGCGACGAGGCCGGTGACTACGAGAAGATCCTCGACACCCTGGACGTCTGGTTCGATTCCGGCACCACCCACTGGCATGTGCTGCGTGGTTCGCACCCGCAAGGCCACGCCAGCGGTCCGCGTGCGGACCTCTACCTGGAAGGCTCCGACCAGCACCGCGGCTGGTTCCATTCCTCGTTGCTGACCGGCAGTGCCATCGACGGCCATGCACCCTACAAGGGCCTGCTGACCCACGGCTTCACCGTGGACGAGCGCGGCCACAAGATGTCCAAGTCCCTGGGCAACACCGTGGCGCCGCAGAAGATCAACAACACCCTGGGCGCCGACATCCTGCGCCTGTGGGTTGCGGCCACCGACTATTCGGGCGAGATGGCCGTTTCCGACCAGATCCTGCAGCGCAGCGCCGACGCCTACCGGCGTATCCGCAACACCGCGCGCTTCATGCTGGCCAACCTCAACGGTTTCGACCCGGCCCGCGACCTGCTGCCGCCGGAGCAGATGCTCGACCTCGACCGCTGGGCGCTGGACGCCGCTGCGCGCCTGCAGGACGAGATCCTCGAGGCCTATGGCGAGTACCGCTTCTGGAACGTCTACTCGAAGCTGCACAACTTCTGCGTGCAGGAGCTGGGCGGTTTCTACCTCGACATCATCAAGGACCGTCAGTACACCACCCGTGCCGACAGCGTGGCCCGTCGTTCCTGCCAGACTGCGCTGTTCCACATCACCGAGGCGCTGGTGCGCTGGATCGCGCCGATCCTGGCCTTCACCGCCGAGGAGATCTGGCAGTACCTGCCGGGCGAGCGCAACGAGTCGGTCATGCTGAACACCTGGTACGAAGGCCTGGCTCGCCTGCCGGAAGGGTTCGCCCTGGATGCGGCCTACTGGACCCGCGTCATGGCGGTCAAAGGGGCGGTCAACAAGGAGCTGGAAGCCCTGCGTTCGGCCAAGGCCATCGGTGGCAACCTGCAGGCCGAAGTCACCCTGTTCGGCGACGACGCCCTGCAGGCCGACCTGGCCCGGCTAGGCAACGAGCTGCGCTTCGTGCTCATCACCTCCACCGCTGAAGTCCGCCCGGCGGGCGAGGCGCCGGAGCAGGCCGTGTCCACCGAGGTGCCAGGCCTGAAGCTGCGCATCCTCAAGTCCGAACACGCCAAGTGCGGCCGTTGCTGGCACCACCGTGCGGACGTCGGTACCCACGCGGCGCACCCGGAGCTGTGCGGTCGTTGCGTGGAGAACATCGAAGGCGCCGGCGAGGTTCGCCACCATGCCTGAGGCCCGTTTCGGTCGGCTGGGCTGGCTGCTGCTGAGCGTCCTGGTGTTCCTGCTGGACCAGGGCACCAAGTGGGCAGTGCTGGACCTGATCCCCAAGCACACCCGCATCACGGTGATCCCCGGCTGGTTCGACTGGACCCACGTCTACAACACCGGCGCTGCCTTCAGCTTCCTGGCGGACAGCTCGGGCTGGCAGCGCTGGCTGTTCGCGCTCATCGCCATCGTGGTGAGCGGCGTGCTGGTGGTCTGGCTCAAGCGCCTGAAGGCCGACGAAACCTGGCTGGCCATCGCCCTGGCCGCCGTGCTCGGCGGCGCGCTGGGCAACCTGTACGACCGCGTGGTGCTGGGCCACGTGGTCGACTTCCTCCTGGTGCACTGGCAGGACCGCTGGTATTTCCCGGCGTTCAACCTGGCCGACACCGCGATCACCCTCGGCGCCATCATGCTGGCGCTGGATATGTTCAAGACGAAGAAGTCCGGAGAAGCCGCCCATGACTGAGTCCCTCGCCACCGAGCTGCGTATCGGCCCGGACCGTGAAGTGACGCTGAACTTCGCCATCAAGCTGGAGAACGGCGACGTGGTCGACAGCACCTTCGGCAAGCAGCCGGCCACCTTCAAGGTCGGCGACGGCAACCTGCTGCCGGGCTTCGAGAACGCGCTGTTCGGCCTCAAGGCCGGCGACCGCCGCGAACTGCCCATCAGCCCCGAGCAGGGTTTCGGCCAGCCGAACGAGCAGAACGTCCAGGTCATGCCCCGTGGCCAGTTCCAGGACATGGAACTGTCCGAAGGCCTGCTGATCATCTTCAACGACGCCGCCAACGCCGAGTTGCCCGGTGTCGTGAAGGCCTTCGACGCTGACCGCGTGACCATCGACTTCAACCACCCGCTGGCTGGCAAGACGCTGCGCTTCGAGGTGGAAATCCTGGCGGTTCGCCCGCTCTGATCCGTTTCCCGGCAGGGGAGGGCGGCCGGCAGGCCTGGAGGTAACAAGCATGCAGATCAAACTCGCCAACCCCCGTGGGTTCTGTGCCGGCGTGGACCGTGCCATCGAGATCGTCAACCGTGCGCTGGAAGTGTTCGGCCCGCCGATCTACGTCCGCCACGAAGTGGTGCACAACAAGTTCGTCGTCGAAGACCTGCGCGCCCGTGGCGCCGTGTTCGTCGAAGAGCTGGACCAGGTGCCGGACAACGTCATCGTCATCTTCAGCGCCCACGGCGTGTCCCAGGCCGTGCGCCAGGAGGCCGAGCGCCGTGGCCTCAAGGTGTTCGACGCCACCTGTCCGCTGGTGACCAAGGTGCACATGGAGGTGGCCCGCTACAGTCGTGACGGCCGTGAATGCGTGCTGATCGGTCACGCCGGTCACCCGGAGGTGGAAGGCACCATGGGCCAGTACGACACCGTCAATGGCGGCGCGATCTACCTGGTGGAGAACGAGGATGACGTGGAGCGCCTGGTGGTTCGCAACCCCGAGGCCTTGTCCTTCGTCACCCAGACGACTCTTTCCATGGACGACACCAGCCGCGTGATCGATGCCCTGCGGGCGCGCTTCCCTTCCATCGGCGGGCCGCGCAAGGACGACATCTGCTACGCCACCCAGAACCGCCAGGACGCGGTGAAGCAACTGGCTGACGAAAGCGATGTGGTGCTGGTGGTGGGCAGCCCCAACAGCTCCAACTCCAACCGCCTGCGCGAACTTGCCGAGCGCATCGGCACCCCGGCCTACCTGATCGACGGCGCCGAAGACCTGCAGCAGGGCTGGTTCGCCGGTGTGCAGCGGGTCGGCATCACTGCCGGCGCTTCCGCCCCCGAGGTGCTGGTGCAGGGCGTGATCCAGCAACTGCGCGAGTGGGGCGCCGAGGTAGCGCTTGAGCTGGATGGGCGGCCGGAGAACGTCACCTTCTCGATGCCCAAGGAGCTGCGGGTCAAGGCGATCTAGCACAGACGGAGCCATCCTCCTGCACATCCAGCCGTAGCCGACCTGCACTGTTCAGCACCGCCTTGATGCCCTGTGCCCTCTCAGTCGAGGGGCACAGCGTCAGTGTCCCAGCCTGGAAGGCCCCGTTGAGCAACACTGCCTGGCCGCCTGGGTTATAGCGGACGTAGTTCTTGACGGGCGAGTTGCCGATGAGGCGTATGCGCCCATCGAGTAACTTCCTCATGAGAACTGGCTCGTTCTCGTCCAGGCTGCCGTTGTCGTTTGCATCGATGTAGATCACCCAGCCCATGCTCCAGTCTTCCTCCTGTGCCTGCACGGTGACATGTGTCCCTGCATGAACGGCCTGGCTTCGGGCGAAGCGGATGGATGCTGCCAACTCGTGTGATAACGCTTCGAGCTTGTAGGTTTCAGCTCGTTCGAGCATGGAAGTGCTTAGGCAAATCAGAACGCCCGTGACGCCCAATGCGAACAGCAGCTCGGTCAATGAAATCCCTTTCTGGTACATAGCCGCCTCGGTGGGTTGGTGGATAACCGACCATAGGGGGTGTTCCTGGTTGGGAGAGCTGAAATGCCGGTCAGGCAAGTCCGAGTCCAGGAAGGGAGAGCGGCCTGACGGCCCAATGTCGCCCAGCCAAGTGATTCGACCGTATATCCCTCGCACCGTGGCTGTTGCAGAAGCGCCTCGTATAGTGATCAAACGGTAAATGGAGACAGAGAATGCGCCGTGATAAGCGAGGGTTCACCCTCATCGAGCTACTGGTCGCTGTAGCGCTGATCGGCATCCTTGCTGGCCTCGGAGTACCGGCCTTCAACTCGATGCTGGCGCGCAACAAGGCCGAGACGGATCTGAAGAACCTACAAGGTGCTTTCAATATCGCTCGCCTTGAGGCAATCAACCGAGGCTCTCAGATGGCAGTGGTAGCTACTAATGGCTGGGGTGGCGTTATTGAGATTCGGGAAGGTAGTGGTGCAGATGCAGCTAAGGTTTTTCGTACGATTCCTGGAGTGGCAGCGGGAGGTGTTGTTGCTCCTAGTGGTTCAAATGACAAAGTAACTACTGTCATATTTGATAGCCTTGGTGGTCTCGATACCCCGAGTGGCTCAATTCAGTTTAATTACAGTCAGGGCGGATACACCGGTACAATAAGTGTGTGTGCGGCTGGTCGAGTTGTTCTGGGGAGCTGTCAATGAAATATGGCAAAGCAATTCTTTCGCGTGCCCAGTTTGGAGTTAGTCTTATTGAAGTGATGGTGGCGCTATTCATTATGGCAGTTGGTTTGCTAGGTGCTGCCGCCATGCAGTTGAATGCACTGAAATACACGGACAGCTCTCGTTATCGTACGCAAGCTACATTTATAGCCTATGACATGCTTGACCGGATTCGGGCGAACGCAGATGCAACGGTATTACCCACCTATGCCTTAAGCTCTTTAACTGCTTCTGCAGCTTGTTCAGGTGCGTGCAAGATTGATATAGACGACTTCAAAAGCAACATTGGAAGTACGCTGCCTGACGGTGCTTCAGGTTCTATCTCTGTAGACAAGAGCCTTGTGCGTATCATGATCGCTTGGCCTGAGGGACGTGCGGGTGGGCGCGATGATTCTGGCAACGATAATCAGGGATCCATTAGTGTCTCAAGTCATGTGGTCGTCAAGGTAGGAGCATGAAATGAGGCGTACAGAACGTGGTATTGGGTTGGTCGAGATACTGATTGCACTTGTGCTTGGCTTGGTTGTTGTCTTGGGTATTACCCAGATTTTTGTTTCCTCGAAGCGGTCTTTTGTCATGCAGGATGCTTCTGCACGGATGCAAGAGGACGCCCGGTATGCTCTAACTAGGATAACTCAAGATATTCGAGCGGCAGGTGTATTCGGATGCTTTCCTGTGGCAAGTATAACAAATGCACCTTCTGAATTCGGTGCCCCTGTTTCGTGGGCAGATCCCGTGCTTTCCCTGGTAACGTCAAGACCTTCCTCTGGGAATTCTGCAGTAACTGGTGCTGCTTGGGCTGTGCATACGGACTGTAAGACAACAGCTGTAGTGAAGAGTGATGGCAGTAATCCTGCATTAGGCAGTATAGCAATACCAATTGATTTCATTCGGTATAAGCTCGAGGGCGGGGGTCTTAAGGTTTCGAAGGGTGTTACAGCAAATTATCAGGATTTAATTGGTGGGGTCAAAGTTTTTGAAATAAAATTTGGAGTTAGCGCCGGGGCTTCTGATACATATGTGGGTAGCTATGTAGAGGCTGGCGCTGCAACGCCTGCGAATATCCGTAGCGTGCGAGTCAGAATAGTTATGGATGGTGGGGGTAAAGTGAAGGATCAAGAATATATAGTGGTGGCTGCCTTGCGTAATAGGTTGCTTTAGGAGGGATGGCTATGTTGTACAAGGTTAAGTACAAAGAGCGAGGTATGGCCTTGCTTGTGAGTCTGATTTTTCTCCTGCTGTTAACTGTGGTTGGTGTAGTAGCAATGCAGGGAGCCGTTCTGCAGGAAAAGATGGCGGGTAACACTTCTTCTAAGAACGTCAGCTTTCAGCAGAGTGAGGCTATATTGCGTACTGCGGAGGCCTTTATTGCCAATGAGAATAATGCTACTGATCTCGCAACAGGGTGTTTGGCATGTTCGGGTAATGGCTGTAGTGTTCCCGATTGGAAAAAGGCAGTGGTCGCTGGTAGCTCTATTTGTGGGGCTTGGAAGAGCGTTTCTGAGTTTAATGGTTTTTATCAGATACAGAATTTGGGTACTGCCACCAGTCCCTTAGGCTTGCCAAACGGAGATACCGCCACAATGTATCGTATTACCGCAGTTTCTTCCTCGGGCGGTTCGACGACAGCGTTGGAGAGTATTTTTGCTCGGAATTAATGGCGGAATTTAAAATAATTTATCAGGTGTGTCATGAAGAAGTTATTGAGTTTTTTGTCCGGCTTTGTCCTGATGGCGTACGTGTCTTCGCCAACCTACGCCTTTACGCCGTTGCAAGCTCCTATATTGAGTACTGCGGCTGTCACGCCCAACGTAATGGTGATGATCGATAATTCGGGCAGTATGGACAGTATCATTTGGCATAGCGGCTATGATGATTCAGTGACTTATTCGACTGCTTATTACTGTCGGGCATATGGGTGGCGCGGCTGTTCCGACTGGCGCGAAATTGACGCAGGCGCTAGTTTCAGACCCAACAGCGTAGTTCAAGGTAACTGCCCTAATGGGCAGCGCCTCTTCAACAGAAATGGTGATAGGTGCATATTAATGCCTGACCCGGTAGGAGGGAACTCAACGCGCTTTGATGGGAATTATCTCCGTTATTTAATAGAGAAGAATATTCCTAATTCGAGTATTCCTACAGACTATCGCATGAATGTTGCGCGTGAGGTCACTAAGAGCATCGTTACCAATAATCGCGGTCTGCGTTATGGGCTTTTCAGTTTTAACGTTAATAGCAACCAAGCTGGTGGTTCTTTGTTGCGGGATGTCAGTAGTTTTGATAAGGCCGATGGCGTTTCGGCTGCGCAGGCGCAGGCTAATTACAACGCTTTCATTACTGCCGTGGATGGGTTGAGCTCTAAGACCTGGACGCCGTTGGCCGAGGCTTATTACGAGATTACTCGTTATTTTCGAGGCATGACTCGTTATCAGGGGTCAGGTGCTGGCAACTACACAAGTCCAATTCAATATCGCTGTCAGCGTAACTTCGGTATTGTTGTAACTGATGGTTTGCCAACTTATGATAGAACTTTTCCCACGAATGACCCGCTGCGGGACAATCCGAAGGTGGCAGGGGGTAATAATCTGCCTAACTGGGATGGTGTAAATAACGATGGCAACAACCTGAACGGCGATGGTGAAGGCGATACACTTTATCTAGATGATATCGCGCAGTTTGCTTATGAAGTTGACCTTCTTGACGGTAGTACCACGGATAAAGCAGGAAAAAGTTTCAACGACTCCTCTTTTCCAAAGCAGAATCTAACTACGTATACTGTCGGTTTCGCAACAAATAATGATATGTTGCGTGATGCTGCGGCTCATGCTGGTGGTACATATTACACAGCTAACAATGCCGACCAATTGAACGCCAGTCTCAGTAGTGCAATCAACGAAATCTCTGCAAAAGCCGGTTCTGGCGGTGCTGGTGCTTCCAGTTCGGCAACGCTGACTACGGAGACGTATTACTACAAAACTCTTTACGATCCGAAGGATTGGCGCGGAACCATTGAGGCCTATAAGCTGGACCCTTCAACAGGACGTGCAGGCAAGGTGCCCAACTGGACGACGGATGCGACCCTCGTCTCCGCAACTAATACCGCACTTTACGAAACCTTCAGTAATGGCAAAGCAGTGGGGCTTTCGTATAGCAACCTGACAGCTGCTCAGAAGGCTGTGCTTGATGGCTCTGTCACGTCACCGTTGAATGGTTCCTCACTGATCGAGTGGTCAAAAGGTGTCTCGGTCTCTGGCCTAAGAGCTCGCTCAGTACTGTTAGGCGATATCATCAACTCTTCCCTTGAACGTCTATCTCCAGCAGATAAACTAGCCAGCACTATCGCTGGAAGTGCTTCTTATGATACCTACTTGGCAACTAAGGCGAAGAGCATGACCAGTAGTTTGTTGGTTAACTCGAATGACGGGTTCTTTCATGTCCTCAATGCTACGACTGGACAGCATCGTTATGCCTATATGCCCACTCCTGTTTTTCCTTCGCTAAAGATTATTGCTGCCACTGACTATGCAACCAGTGGTTCGCACCGTTTCATGGTGGATGGCCAGATATCCGTTGCGGATGTCGAATTGAACGACAGTTGGGCTACCTTGGCCGTCGCAGGAATGGGGGCGGGTGGTAAAGGTATGTTTGCAGTCAAGCTCTTCGGGGCAGATGGAAACAATACACCTGGCGCCCTGTGGGAGATATCTGCTCCCGCTGTTTCCGACAAATCGAACCAGTGGAACGATCTTGGCCTGACCTATTCAAAGCCTGTTGTTGCGAGAATGTCGGATAATAAATGGGTCGCGATATTTGGTAATGGCTATGGCAGCTTTGATGGCAAGGCTGCGCTTTATGTGGTCGATGTCAGCGATGGCTCTTTGATCAAGAAGATCGTTGTTGATGAAAATAAGGTGGGGGATTCCGGTTACAGTGCGTCTGGGAACGGTCTTTCTTCACCTCAAGTGGTATTGAACGCTCAGAACCAGATTCAGGCTGTCTATGCGGGAGACTTGCGGGGCAATCTCTGGAAGATAGATATTGATAATTCTTTGTCAAAGAAGCTTTTCTCCGCAGGCGATGGACATCCTTTCACGGCAGCGCCGCTTGTTGTTGAAAAACCAGCAGAGAAGGGGTCCACCAGTGAGGGTTATTTGGTGCTCATTGGTACCGGAAAGCTGAGCGAGGCCGCAGATAAAACGGATAAAAGTCGGCAGGCTTTTTATGCGATTTGGGATAAGCCGAGCAGCGTCGCTACCGTAACAGTGGGAGATCTGTTGCCGCAGAGTATTGCTGGTGAAACCACTTTAAATGGAGAGACTTATTTTACCACTAGCAAGTCAATTATCGATTGGGCCAAGTATAAAGGATGGTATTTGCCTCTGGTTTACAATAATGTCGATCAGGGGGAGCGTGTTATCTATCCGGCGCAAACAACACTAGGAAGGGTCGTTTTTGTGACGGCGAAGGTTGAGGCCAATGACCCTTGCGAAAGTTCAGGTAGTGGTCGCCTTGTGGAGCTGGATCTCCTCTCGGGAGCAATGCTGACCTACCCGGTTCTTGACACTAATGGTGATGGTCGCGTTAATGATGATGATGCGCTGGTTGGAGGGGTTAATATTTCGGGAGGGCTCCCTGGTCTACCAGTAATTGTAGATAAGGGGGCGGATAAGCCCACTCAAACTAAAATTATCCTGCTGTCCAGTGGTGCGACTAAATTTATTGATGAAAAGGCCCGTAATACAGGTATCTCGCGCCGCATCATGTGGCGACAGTTGCAGTGAGTGAGAGTCGATAATGAAAGATAATGGTTTTACTTTGATCGAACTTTTGGTGGCTGTTGCGATAGCCGGTATTCTGGTGGCTATAGTTTATCCAAGCTACATTGAGTATACCTACAAAACTCGACGAGCCGAGGTGGCTGCACTTTTAATGGAGGCGGTTCAAATTACTGAGCGACAGTACTCTCAGAGTTCAAGCTATGATGACGCTAAAACAAAAATTCCTACGCAAAGTCCTATGGGTGGTGCGACTAAGCTTTATGATATTCAACTCGTAACGGACACTAGTGATACTTTAGTTAAGGGCGGTTACGTGATCAAGGCTACAGCTGTCACCACCGGTTCTATGGCAAAAGATGTTTGTAAAGACATGAGCATCGATGGACAAGGTACACGCTTGCCTGACGATGAAAAATGTTGGCGCCGTTGAGTTTCTGTTCAACCAACGAGGGGACCTAGGTCCCCTTTTTAGTGGGGTAGGTGATTGTGCAGTGCATCGTAGTTGGGGCCGGCGTGTTGGGCCTTCTCAGTGCTCTTCAATTGGTTGAGGCGGGCTGGAAGGTCACCTTGGTAGAGCGTTCAACCACTGGACGCGAGGCCTCCTGGGCTGGAGGCGGAATTGTATCCCCCCTCTATCCCTGGCGTTACAGCGCTGCGGTGACGGCCTTGGCTCATTGGTCGCAGGATTTCTACCCAGGCCTCGGGGAGAAACTGCTGAAGGCCACTGGCCTGGATCCGGAGGTGCACACCACCGGCTTGTACTGGCTGGATCTGGATGACGAGACCGAGGCTCTGGAGTGGGCGCACCGTGAAGGGCGTCCGCTTCACGCAGTGGACATGGCTTCCGTGCACCGGCAGGTGCCGCCCCTGGGAGCAGGGTTCGAACGGGCCATCCACATGCCTGGGGTGGCCAACATCCGCAACCCGCGCCTCGCGCAGTCACTGCGTGCTGCACTTCTGGCGCTTCCCAACGTCACGCTCCATGAGCAGGCGGGAATCGACAGTTTCATCGTCGAAGGGGAGAAGGTAGTCGGCGTCAGGATCGGCCATGAAGAACTCCGCGCCGACCGCGTGGTGCTCTGCGCGGGTGCCTGGAGCGGCGAGCTGCTCGCAACGCTCGGCCTCTCGCTGCCGGTCGAGCCGGTAAAGGGGCAGATGATCCTCTACAAGTGCGAGCCGGGCTTCCTGCCCAGCATGGTGCTGGCCAAGGGACGCTATGCCATCCCGCGCCGGGATGGTCACATCCTCGTGGGCAGCACCCTGGAACATGAGGGTTTCGACAAGACGCCTACCGACGTGGCGCGGGAGAGTCTCCAGGCTTCTGCGGAGGAGCTGATTCCTGCGCTGGCGAAACAGCCCATCGTCGGGCACTGGGCGGGATTGCGGCCGGGCTCGCCCGATGGCATCCCGTTCATCGGACCGGTGCCGGGGTTCGAGGGGCTCTGGCTCAACTGCGGTCACTACCGCAACGGGCTGGTTCTGGCGCCGGCCTCCTGCCGGCTGTTGGCGGACCTCATGCTGGGGCGCGAGCCGATCGTCGACCCCACCCCCTACGCGCCCAGCGCTCGCCTTTGACCTGCCTGGGGATCAGTCGATCCCCAGTTTCTTCAGCCTGTAACGCATGGAACGAAAGGTCAGCCCAAGACGCTGGGCTGCTGCCGTGCGGTTCCAGCGGGTCTCTTCCAGGGCCTGCATGATCAGCTTGCGCTCGATCTCCTCGAGGTAGTCCTCGAGGTTGTCGATCTTGGCGAGGTCCGCCTCGCCGCCTTCTGCCGCGCCAGCAGCCTCGGTGAAGCGCAGGTCATGGGGCTGGATCTGGTCGTTTTCGCACAGGGTGTAGGCCCGCTCGAGCATGTTCTCCAGCTCGCGCACGTTCCCGGGGAAGCGGTAGGTCTTGAGCTTCTCCAGCGCATCACGGGTAAGGGTCGCGGCCGGCAGCGAGCAGGCTTCGGCCAGGCGCTTGAGCATCACGTCCGCCAGGCGGGGAATGTCTTCGCGGCGCTCACGCAACGGCGGCACCCCCAGTTCGATCACGTTGAGCCGGTAGAACAGGTCCTGGCGGAATCGCCCGGCAGCCACCTCGGCAGCCAGGTCCTTGTGAGTGGCACTGAGGATGCGCACGTCCACCACCACTTCCTGCTGGCCGCCGACGGCGCGTACCGCCTTCTCCTGAATGGCCCGCAGCAGCTTGACCTGCATGGGCAGCGGCAGGTCGGCCACTTCGTCGAGGAACAGGGTGCCGCCGTGGGCAGCCTGGAACAGGCCCTGCTTGTCCTCGATGGCTCCGGTGAAGCTGCCTTTCTTGTGGCCGAAGAACTCGCTCTCCATCAGCTCCGATGGAATGGCACCGCAGTTCACCGGCACGAAGGGGTGACTGGCGCGCGGGCCTTGCTCATGGATGAGTCGTGCGACCAGCTCCTTGCCGCTGCCCGACTCGCCGCTGATGTAGACGGGCGCCTGGCTGCGGGCGAGCTTCTGGATCTGGTTGCGCAACGCCCGCATCGGGGGCGATTCGCCCAGCAGGCGGCTGTCGACGCTGGCTTCTTCATCCGACTCGCCGCTGCGCAGCCGCAGGGCAGTCGCCACCAGCTCGCGCAGACGGCCAAGGTCCACTGGCTTGGTCAGGAAGTCGAAGGCTCCGGCCTTGAGGGCATTGATGGCAGTGTCCAGGCTGCCGTAGGCCGTGATCATGGCCACCGGCACCTGGGGGTGCCGCTGCTGGATGTACTGCACCAGCTCCTGCCCGGTGCCATCGGGCAAGCGCATGTCCGTGAGGCAGAGGTCGAACGGTTCGCGGGCCAGCCACTCGCGGGCCTCCTTGACGTTGCGGGCGCTGCGGGTATCCAGCTTCATCCGGCCGAGGGTGATCTCCAGCAGTTCGCGGATATCGGGCTCGTCGTCGACGATCAGGGCTCTCTGTCGGGTCATGGTCAACTCAGTTTTCGCGGATGGGCGAAGGTGATGCGGAAACAGCTGCCGCCGCCTTCGCGGGGTCGATAGTCAAGGCGGGCCTGGTTGCTCTCGCACAGCTCGCGGGAGATGTACAGGCCGAGCCCGGTGCCCTTGTTCTCCGTGGTGTGGAAGGGCTCGAACAGGTGATGGAGCTGCTCCTCGGCGACGCCAGGGCCGTCGTCCATCACTTCCAGTATGGGCAGGTCGCTCTCGGCGTCACGGAAGAGTTTCAGCCAGACCTGTCCCTGCCGATGCTTCTGTGCGCTGTAGCGCAGGCCGTTCTGCACCAGGTTGGTCAGCACCTGGGTGAGCTGGTGGGGGTCCATGCGGGTCTGGATGCTCCCCGGATTGGTCTCAAGGTGAAGGGTCTGGCCCACCGGTGAGGCGCTGCGGAACTCGCTGGCGAATCGGTGCAGCCAGTACTTGAGATCCAGCAGCTGGGGTTCCGACTGGCGGCGCCGCGACAGTTGCAGGACGTTCTCGATGACGAGGTTCATCCGCCGGGAATGATCCTGGATGATCTGCGCCAGGCGGCGGTCGGGCCCCTCCAGCTCTTCGGACTCCTGCAACAGCTGGGCGGCATGACTGATGGCGCCCAGGGGATTGCGGATCTCATGGGCGATACCGGCGGTCAGCCGCCCGAGGGAGGCCAGCTTCAGCTGCTGCGCCTGCTGGGCGATCTGCGAGATATCTTCGAGGAAGACCAGCGTATCCAGCTGCTCACCGCGCTGCAGCTGGACGAAGCTGGGCTGCAGCACCGTGCCATCGGGTACCGGCTGCAGGCTCTGGGGGCGCAGGGTCGGGTTGTCCCACCACTGCTCCAGCCGCTTGAGCAGCTCCGGGCAGTGCGGCCCGAGGGGGCGCCCCGCCAGCCCGTCGTGCCCCAGCATCGCCTGGGCAGCCTGGTTGGCCAGCAACACCCGGTGACGGCTGTCCAGCACCAGGATGCCGGTGCGCATGCGCTGCAGGATGAGCGCGTTGAGCGCTTCCAGATTGGCCACGTCGGCAGCACGCTGCTCGGCCAGGGTCTCGCTCAACTGCAGGCGCCGGCTGATGCCCTGCACGAACAGGGCGCCTGCAAAGCACAGGGCTCCAAGCGCACCGGCCTGTACGTACTGGTTGGCCGCTTCCGGGCGCGACAAGCTCAGGTAGAAGGTCAGGTAGATCATCCCGATGGCGGCGACGGCGGCGATCAGCAGCCCGATTCGCCCACGCAGCAGGATGTTGGCAATGGCCACCGCAACGATGATCAGGTTGCCGATACCACTGGGCGAGCCGCCCGCTGCATAGAAGATGCAGGACAGCAGGATGACGTCCACCAGCGCCAGGCTGAACACCTGCAGCATGTGCTGGGGGCGGCGCACCATCAGCGCAATGAGGATGTTCAGCAGTAGATAGAACCAGCTGGCATTGCGGAACAGCTGGACACGGGCCAGGTTCAGCAACTCGCTGTCCAGCTCACTGGAAATCAGCCCGACCAGCGCCAGGCCGATGAGCAGGCGATACAGGTTGTAAAGGCGGAAGATCCGTCGGATCTGATTGCTCGCCAGGGAGGGCGACTCAGTGCTCGCCACTGGCCTTGCCTTGTTCGAGGTGGGCCTGGCTGCAGTACCAGCGCTGGGCACTGGGCAGGGCTTCGGACTGGGGAACGTGGACGCCACACTGGGCGCAGCGAACCATGGGGCTGGCGGCCGGCTCGGCGGGCGGAGCCTCCTGGCGGGGCGGGCGGGCCTTCATGCGGCGCCATACCCATACGGCAGCAAAAATGACGGCAATCCAGAAGATCAGGCGCAACATGCGTCGAACTCGAGTGTCCGGGGAAAGGCCAGCAGTTTAAGCCAAGGCGTTTCCCCACGCCCAGCAGCTAAAGGCAGTGCTGTGCACTGTGTCCTCGCAGGCATGAAAAAAGAGGCCCGCAGGCCTCTTTTTATTGTCCATCCGCCTCAGTCGAAGAGGCCGAAGGTCATGTAGCTGAACCAGGAGCGCTTCTTGCCGCCGGTATCGCCACCAGCCGAGGCGTTCTCGGGCTGGAGCTCGTCCGGGATTTCTTCCCTGGCGTCTTCGTACTGCTTGATCACGTCCTGGTTGGCGCGGGTCTGACCCGGGGGCAGCGGCGCTTCGCTCTCGATCAGGCCGAGGGTGGCCTTGGCCAGCCAGCTGCGGTTGTCGGCTTCGTCCTCGCGGGGCACGAACTGGCCATCGACCAGGCTCGGGTGCTCGGGGTAGTTCAGCTTCAGGGTTTCCAGGCTGGTCGCGGCCAGGTCATCCAGGCCCAGGCGCTGGTAGGACTCCACCATCACGGCCAGGCCATCACCCACGGCGGGGGTGCCCTGGAAGTTCTCCACCACGTAGCGACCGCGGTTGCCGGCGGCGACATAGGCCTGGCGGGTCAGGTAGTAGTGGGCGACGTGGATTTCGTAGGCGGCCAGCAGGTTGCGCAGGTAGACCATGCGCTGCTTGGCGTCCGGCGCGTAGCGGCTGTGGGGGTAGCGGCTGGTGAGCTGGGCGAACTCGTTGTAGGAGTCGCGGGCGGCACCCGGGTCACGCTTGGTCATGTCCAGCGGCAGGAAGCGCGCCAGCAGGCCACGATCCTGTTCGAAGGAGGCCAGGCCCTTCAGGTAATAGGCGTAGTCGACGTTGGCGTGCTGCGGGTGCAGGCGGATGAAACGCTCGGCGGCCGACTTGGCGGCCTCCGGCTCGACGTTCTTGTAGTAGGCGTAGATCAGCTCGAGCTGGGCCTGCTCGGCGTAGCGCCCGAAGGGGTAGCGGGACTCGAGGGCCTTGAGCTTGGCGACGGCGCTGGAATAGCTCTTGTTGTCCAGGTCGGACTGAGCCTGCTGGTACAGCTCGGACTCGCTCAGGTTCTCGTCGACCACTTCTTTGGAGGAACACGCGGCGGTGAGGGCGAGAATGGCGATCAGCAGCAGGTGTTTCACTTGCATGGTGGCTTGCGTCCCTGTGACGGTCCGCTGTCTTGGGCGGAGCCGTCCTGTTATGATGGGCGCCCTGGGCTTTCCCAGGACAAAGACGCCGTATTTAACCACAAGCGCGTGGCCGAAACCAAAGGCTGCGCCCCGCCGTTTTCGAGCATGTCCCCGACCAACAAACAGGCCATCCAACTGAGTGCCGAGGTGCCGTCCGATTTGGGCGGGCAACGCCTGGACCAGGTTGCCGCACAACTCTTCGACGAACACTCCCGCTCCCGCCTGTCCGCCTGGATCAAGGAAGGGCGACTCACTGTGGACGGCCAAGTGCTCCGCCCCCGCGACACCGTCTATGGCGGTTCCGTGCTGGCGCTCGATGCCGAACTGGAGTCCCAGGGCGAGTGGGTCGCCCAGGACATCGAGCTGAACATCGTCTACGAGGACGACCACCTGCTGGTGCTGGACAAGCCCGCCGGCCTGGTGGTGCACCCGGCGGCCGGCCACATGGACGGCACCCTGCTCAACGCCCTGCTGCACCATGCCCCCGACCTGGCCAATGTGCCCCGGGCCGGCATCGTGCATCGCCTCGACAAGGACACCACCGGCCTGATGGTGGTGGCCAAGACCCTCGAAGCCCACACCAAGCTGGTCGCCCAGTTGCAGGCCCGGACCGTCAGCCGCATCTATGAGGCCATCGTCGTCGGCGTGATCACCGCAGGTGGCAAGGTCGACGCCCCCATCGGCCGCAGCTCCCAGCAGCGCCAGCGCATGGGCGTGGTGGCCGGTGGCAAGCAGGCCGTCAGCCACTACCGCGTGCTGGAGCGGTTCCGTTCCCACACCCACACCCGGGTCAAGCTGGAGACCGGCCGCACCCACCAGATCCGCGTGCACATGGCCTACATCAACCACCCACTGGTGGGTGACCCGGTGTACGGCGGCCGCTTCCGCATTCCGCCGGCAGCGAGCCCGACCCTGGTACAGACGCTGAAAGAATTCCCCCGCCAGGCGCTGCATGCCCGCTTCCTGGAGCTCGACCACCCGGAAACCGGTGATCGCATGAAGTGGGAATCCCCGCTGCCCGATGACTTCGTCTGGCTGCTGACCCTGCTGCGGCAGGACAACGAGTCCTTCGTCTGATGACGGGCTGGCTCACGCCCGACTGGCCCGCCCCCGCGCGGGTCAGGGCCTGCGTGACCACCCGCGCAGACGGCGTCAGCCTTCCGCCTTACGACAGCTTCAACCTCGGTGACCACGTCGACGACGACCCCGCCGCCGTCGCCAGCAACCGCCTCAAGCTCACGACTACCCTCGGCTGCCAGCCCGCCTGGCTCAGCCAGGTACACGGCATCCGCGTGGTCGAAGCCGATCCCACTCGCGTAGAGACGGCAGACGCCAGCTGGAGCCAGACCCCCGGCATCGCCAGCCTGGTGATGACCGCCGACTGCCTGCCCGCGCTCTTCTGCAACCGCGACGGCACCCGTGTCGCAGCCGCTCATGCAGGCTGGCGCGGCCTGGCTAACGGCGTACTGGAAGCCACGCTGGATGCCCTGGCCACACCGGCGGACCAGATCCTGGTCTGGCTCGGACCGGCCATCGGTTCGGACGCCTTCGAAGTCGGCCCGGAGGTTCGCGACGCCTTCATCGCCCAGCACGCCGAAGCAGACGCCGCCTTCCGCCCCAGCGCAAACGCCGGCCGCTACCTGGCGGACATCTACGCCCTCGCCCGCATCCGCCTCGCCGCCCGTGGCATCACTGCGGTATATGGCGGCGGTTTCTGCACCGTCAGCGACCCGCGCTTCTACTCCTACCGCCGCGCCTCCCGCACCGGGCGCTTCGCGAGCCTCGTCTGGCTGGCCGATTGAGCCGCTGACCTGCATCAAGGCCGGGCACCTTGAATCGCCCAGAATCGTCCTTATCTACACTGCATCCCGGCGAGCTCATCGTCTTCGGGGCGCTCATCGCCCCAGCCCGCCCCTTAGAGGAAGGACTGCCCCATGCGCATAGATCGACTGACCAGCAAACTCCAACTGGCGCTGTCCGACGCCCAATCCCAGGCCGTCGGCCACGACCACTCGGCCATCGAGCCGCTGCACCTCATGCTCGCCCTGCTCGACCAGCAGGGCGGCTCCATTAAACCTCTGCTCATGCAGGTGGGCTTCGACATCGCCGCCCTGCGGGCGGGCCTGACCAAGGAACTCGACGGCCTGCCGAAGATCCAGAACCCCACCGGTGACGTGAACCTGTCCCAGGACCTCGCCCGCCTGCTCAACCAGGCCGACCGCCTGGCCCAGCAGAAAGGCGACCAGTTCATCTCCAGCGAACTGGTGGTGCTGGCCGCGATGGACGAAAACACTCGCCTGGGCAAGCTGCTGCTCGGCCAGGGCGTCACCCGCAAGGCCCTGGAGAACGCCATTGCCAACCTGCGCGGCGGCCAGGCCGTGAATGACCCCAACGTCGAGGAAGCCCGCCAGGCCCTGGACAAGTACACCGTCGACCTCACCAAGCGCGCCGAAGACGGCAAGCTCGACCCGGTGATCGGCCGTGACGACGAGATCCGCCGCACCATCCAGGTCCTGCAGCGCCGCACCAAGAACAACCCCGTGCTGATCGGCGAGCCCGGCGTCGGCAAGACCGCCATCGCCGAAGGCCTGGCCCAGCGCATCATCAACGGCGAAGTACCCGACGGCCTGAAGGACAAGCGCCTGCTGGCCCTGGACATGGGCGCCCTGATCGCCGGCGCCAAGTTCCGTGGCGAGTTCGAAGAGCGCCTCAAGGCCGTACTCAATGAACTGTCCAAGCAGGAAGGCCGCGTAATCCTCTTCATCGACGAGCTGCACACCATGGTCGGCGCCGGCAAGGCCGAAGGCGCCATGGACGCCGGCAACATGCTCAAGCCGGCCCTGGCCCGTGGCGAACTGCACTGCGTTGGCGCCACCACCCTGGACGAGTACCGCCAGTACATCGAGAAGGACGCCGCCCTGGAGCGCCGCTTCCAGAAAGTCCTGGTGGACGAGCCCAGTGAGGAAGACACCATCGCCATCCTCCGTGGCCTGAAGGAGCGCTACGAGGTGCACCACGGCGTGACCATCACCGACGGTGCCATCATCGCCGCCGCCAAGCTCTCGCACCGCTACATCACCGACCGCCAGCTGCCGGACAAGGCCATCGACCTGATCGACGAAGCCGCCAGCCGCATCCGCATGGAGATCGACTCCAAGCCCGAAGCCCTCGACCGCCTGGACCGCCGCCTGATCCAGCTGAAGATCGAGCGCGAGGCCATGAAGAAGGAAGAGGACGAGGCCGCCATCAAACGCCTGGCCAAGCTGGAGGACGACATCCTCAAGCTGGAACGCGAATACGCCGACCTGGAGGAAATCTGGAAATCGGAGAAAGCCGAAGTCCAGGGGTCCGCCCAGATCCAGCAGAAGATCGAACAGGCCCGCACCGAGCTGGAAGCCGCCCGCCGCAAGGGCGACCTGAACCGCATGGCCGAACTGCAGTACGGCATCATCCCCGACCTGGAGCGCAGCCTGCAGATGGTCGACCAGCACGGCAAGCCGGAGAACCAGCTGCTGCGCAACAAGGTGACCGACGAGGAGATCGCCGAGGTCGTCTCCAAGTGGACCGGCATCCCGGTGGCCAAGATGCTCGAAGGTGAGCGCGACAAGCTGCTGCGCATGGAAGACGAGCTGCACAAGCGCGTCATCGGCCAGCATGAAGCCGTGGTCGCCGTGGCCAACGCCGTGCGTCGTTCCCGCGCCGGCCTGGCCGACCCGAACCGGCCCAGCGGCTCCTTCCTGTTCCTCGGCCCGACGGGCGTGGGCAAGACCGAGCTGTGCAAGGCCCTGGCCGAGTTCCTCTTCGACACTGAAGAGGCGCTGGTGCGCATCGACATGTCCGAGTTCATGGAGAAACACTCCGTGGCCCGCCTCATCGGTGCCCCTCCGGGTTACGTCGGCTACGAGGAAGGCGGCTACCTGACCGAAGCCGTGCGTCGCAAGCCCTACTCCGTCGTGCTGATGGACGAAGTGGAGAAGGCCCACCCGGACGTCTTCAACATCCTCCTGCAGGTGCTGGAGGACGGCCGCCTGACCGACAGCCACGGCCGCACCGTCGACTTCCGCAACACCGTGGTGGTGATGACCTCCAACCTCGGCTCCGCGCAGATCCAGGAGCTGGTGGGCGACCGTGAGGCCCAGCGCGCGGCGGTGATGGATGCCGTCAGCAGCCACTTCCGCCCGGAATTCATCAACCGGATCGACGAAGTCGTGGTGTTCGAGCCCCTGGGCCGCGACCAGATCGGCGGCATCGCCAGCATCCAACTGCAACGCCTGCGCAAACGCCTGGCCGAACGCGACCTGAGCCTGGAGCTGAGCCCGGAAGCCCTCGACAAGCTGATTGCCGTTGGCTACGACCCGGTCTACGGCGCCCGCCCGCTCAAGCGCGCCATCCAGCGCTGGATCGAGAACCCGCTGGCCCAGCAGATCCTCGCCGGCCAGTTCGCCCCGGGCGTTGCTATCCACGCTCGGGTCGAGGGGGAGGAGATCGTCTTCGACTGAGCCAGGCTGAAAAAGCCCCGCACAAGCGGGGCTTTTTTCATGCTTGCGCAACTGTCAGATCAGCCCCAACACCACCTCCAACGCCCTGGCCTGATCCTCCGCCAGGTCGATGATGTGGAATCCCGCCCAGGCGTGCTGGCCGTCCGCGCCGGGGCGGCTCCAGAGGCAGTCGGCGCCGAGGCGGACTTCGGTAATGCCGTCCACGGGTTCGGCGGGGACCAGGCGGCACTCCCAGACGGAATCGGTGGCCAGCGGCGCTTCGCTGAACAGCATGAAGCCATCCAGGGAGAGGTCCACCACGCGGCCCAGGCGGTTGCCGGAATGCAGGTCGTAGACCTCCACCTGGATGCCCGCGTTGTGGCGACTGTGATGACGGCGGTCTTCCATGGTGGCTCCTCAGTTGGCTCGCGGGCTGCGGCCGGTGAAGCGCTGCAGGACCCGGTAGATGGCGCCCAGCGCCCGGTCCATCAGCGGTACGTTGTGTTCGGGGGCGACGATGCGTGCGTTGCCGCGCTCCATGTCCTGCGCCAGCTGGGTGATCGGCTTGATCGCCACGCGCTGGCCGCTGTGGTCGACGAACATGTAGTTGCGGGTCGTCGGGCTGTACCAGGACAGCTTCAGCGTGCGGCTCTGACCGTTCTCGACGAACTCGAACCAGGTGTTGAACTCCAGGCTTTCCAGCTCCTTGACCAGCGCCTGCGCGCGGGGTGAAAGGCTGGCGGGCCGACGTTCCGCGAGGCTGGCGTCTTCACCCAGCATTTCGCTGAGCGGGCTTTTCGGCAGTTCCGGGTTGAGTTGTGCCGCGACCTGCGGCTGCTTGCCTTGCACGGCGTGCTGGCAGGCCACCAAGTCCTGCAGCAGGCGGCGGATGCCGTCCTCGTGGTAGCCACCGAGCAGCTCAAGCCCCTTGCGCAGGTCTTCCAGCATCCCGACCCGCAGCCCCTGGAGGCGCTCACGCCCCCGGGCATCGAGCGGGGTGCCGCTCCAGGCCAGTTGGTCGGCCACCTCGCAGGCGCGTCGCCATTCCTCCCCGGCGTCGCCGTGGCGCAGCAGCACGAACACCAGCACGTCGCTCCAGGTCTGCTCCAGGAAGTGGCGGATGATCTTCGGCAGCTCGCGGCCCTCGAGGAGGCGCGCGATGGCGTCCACCGAGCGCTGACGGGCTTCCAGCAGGCGGTCGCGGCCTTTGGCTGCTTCCACCGCGCGGCGTTCACGCAATTCGACCTTGTGGCGCAGCGTGGCGACGTATTCGTTGAACTCGTCCTGCAGGGAATCGAACAGCTGGAGATCGCCGGCAAAGCCGTGGATCACCCGCTCCACCACCCACTGCATCTTCGCCAGCAGACCCTTCTCCTCGCTTTCACCGCCGTACAGCGCACCGGCCTGGGCCATGGTGTTGAGCAGGCGGCGGGCCGGGTGGTGATGCTGGGTGAACAGCGCCTTGTCCTGCAGCGCCACCTTCAGGTAGGGCGTGTGCAGGTGGGAGAGGGCGGTCTTGCAGGTGTCCGGCAGGCTGTCATCGTCGAGGATGAAGTCGAACAGCATGCCGACCAGGTCGATCACGTCCGCTTCCTGCTCGGCCACCTTTTGTTGGCCCGGCTGCGCGCTGTGGCTTTCCAGTTGCTGGTGCAGGTCCGCCTTCAGGCCCTCGACTCGCTGGGGTTGCTGCAGGCGTGAGGCCAGGTCGTGGGCCGATTGTTGCTGCAAGCGGTTCAGCGCCTCCAGCAGGTCGGCCGCGCTGTAGGTCCGTGTTGCGCCCTGCGGGGCATAGCTGACGATGCTGGGTGTGCCGGTGAAGGCGACCCCAGCTTCCTGATTGAGCCGGCGATGCTCCTCCAGCAATGCCGACAGGCCGCTGTACAGCGCACCAGGCTCCTGGGGCGGCGGTGCCGAAAGATCGGCCGGCGGCGAGGCCGGGCCGGAGGCGGCGGGCGCGGGGGCATCCTGGCGTGGAGCCGGCTCGCGGGGCTGCGGCTTGGCAGGGGCGGCCTGGCGTTGCGCGGTGTACTTGAGGTTGGGCAACACGCCGGCATCGATGAGGCGCTTGTTGAGCCCGTCGTACAGACCATCCAGCCCCTGCATTACCTGCTGGTCGAAGAGCATATAAAGGATGGTCTTGATGCGCAGGGGGAAGGGCATGTTCTGCAGCGCATCGCGGAACGACTGGGCGATGACCTGGGGGCCGAAGGGGTTGCTGTCCTCACCGAGCTTGCGACCGTTGTTGAGCAGCGCCAGGCGCTGGTCCAGCGCAAAGAGTGGCTGGGCGCAACGCGCCTTGACCCGGCTGACCATGTTGGTGACCAGCAGGCTCTCTTCGTAGACCTCGTTCTGGATCAGCTCCAGGTGGTCGGCGTCCAGCTGGGTGACCTTCGCCTCGGGCTCGCGGCCCTCCATGAAGTCACCGAACTGCTGGGCGATGCGCTGGTGATAGAGGCGTTCGATTTGCGGTCGCTGTCGACGGATCTCGCGCATGCTGTCGAAGAACAGCGTCTGCACCTGATTGTTCTCGGCTTTTTCCGCGCATTCGAAAAGGGTGTCGTCGACCTGGGCGAAGACGCCGGTCAGGTGCTCGGCAAGGTGGTTCATCACCAGCTTGCGACAGCCCAGCACGAGATCGCCGAAGCGCGGTTGGATACCTCGGTTGGCCAGCGTGGCGACCGGGCGGGGAGGAGGCGGTGTATCTTGGCGGCTCATGGGCCCTGTCGCCTGGGCCTTGCGGCCGGCGCGTCCTGCGTTGTGTCGGATGAGGCACAGATATAGCAGCGGGCGCATCAACTGCAAAGCACTGAATAAAATCGCTTTTAAGGGGTTGACAGCCGATTCGCCATACGTAAAATGGCGCGCCTCTGCAGCAGCAATCTGAAAGACGAAGCCGCAGAGATTGGAAATGTGAAGTTCCGCGATAGCTCAGTCGGTAGAGCAAATGACTGTTAATCATTGGGTCCCTGGTTCGAGTCCAGGTCGCGGAGCCAACTTCCAAAACGGGGTATAGCGCAGTCCGGTAGCGCGCCTGCTTTGGGAGCAGGATGTCGGGAGTTCGAATCTCTCTACCCCGACCAATCCAAATTTCGGGTCGTTAGCTCAGTCGGTAGAGCAGTTGGCTTTTAACCAATTGGTCGTAGGTTCGAATCCTACACGACCCACCATATAGACGGTCGCCCAGGCATCTCTTGGTCGACGACGAGAAGCCCACTTGAACAGGTGGGCTTTTTCGTTTCTGCTCGTTCGTTCCGGCGCGCCGGGTCATCCACCAGACCTTCCGCGACTTCCTTCCTGCTGCCTCCGTCGCCTGCCTGCGTCCGGTTGTCGCAGTTACCCATTCTTTTCAGGTCTGCTGGCCGACATCGTTTGTCTGGCGCGTTCCGTCGAACGCCGTTTCGCCTGCCCGTCTTCCGCTGCATCCGCTCAGGTCTGGAGTCGGACCTGTCGGGTCTGATTCCCCCGCCTTATCCACCGCGAATGCCCTGTCATGCACATGGTCTTTCCTCGTCCCAGGGGCTGGGAAAGACTCCGCCCCACGTCAGAACGGCCCGGGACACCACCACCACCCGGCCGGGCGTGCCGGGCCCGCCCCCTGCAATCCGACCCCATCGGCCGCCCCGCGGCTGGCCGAAGGAGAAGGCTGGGCGGCCCGACGGGATAGGGATCCCCGTAGAGGTTGCGAATGTAGAGCAGTACGCAAGCGGGTATCCGGATGCCCTCTACATGACCACGTTTCACCAAGGGCACGCAGCCAGGAGAGGGAACATGAGCAACACAAGCGCCGGGGTGAAGGGCAAGGACGTCCAGATCGCCAAGGAAGTAGCTGTCCCGCAGGACTTCGAAACGCCAGAAACCATTTCCAGGCGGAGCTCGGTCAGGCTCGCCAACATCCGCAAGGCCGGTGAATCCAAGCGCACCGCCAACGACAGCCAGCTGGTCTGGTTCGACAGCGCCCAGCTGGCCAGCAAGCGCCCCGACGACGGCATCTTCGTCCGCGTCATCAACTCGCTGTACACCGGCATCGTCCTCTATATGGACAACCTCGCCGAACTGCTCCCCGCCGTACCGGCGCGCATGCACGTGGTGCTGCGGCTGCGCAACGCCGCCGAGCTCAAGGCCTTCCGCGAGGGCGCGGACTTCGAAGCCTTCAAGAAGGGCGCCGCCGCCCGCAACCGCTCTGTCGCCCTGAACGACGCCGAGGCCCTGGCCGAACTGGGCCAGGACGGCCTGCTCACCTGCTTCACCAGCTACGTGGACGACCGCGACAGCCTGCTCGGCGCCATCGACCAGGGACTGCGCTTCAACTACCTGTGGATCCTCTTCCGCGACCCCACCAACATCCCCCTGGAGCTGGTGATCGCCTCGCTGCAGCCCACCTCCACCGTCCTGATGAAGGAGATCAAGGCGCCCACCGACGTCGACGACGCCATCGTCTCCTACGGCGTAATGGAATACGGCGCCGAAGGGGTGATCTTCTCCCCACGTGACCACGGCGTGATGAGCGAATTCCTCGCCCGCATGTCCCAGGCGCAGAGCTACGCCAACCTCAACATCCAGGTCGGCACCGTCATCGACAGCCGCCCCGTCGGCATGGGCTACCGCGCCTGCATCGACGCCGCCACCCTGTTCGAGCCCGACGAAGGCATGCTGGTCGGCAGCACCTCCCAGGGCGGCGTGCTCTGCTGCCCCGAGGTCTACTTCCTGCCCTACATGGAACTGCGGCCGTTCCGCGTCAACGCCGGTGCCGTGCACTCCTACGTGTTCAACACCGACAACCGCACCGACTACATGAGCGAGCTGAAGGCCGGCTCGCCGATCATGATCGTCAACTCCAAGGGCCGCGTGCGCCGCGCCGCCGTCGGCCGCATGAAGATCGAGCAGCGCCCGCTGCGCCTGATCGAAGTGGAGTTCCCCGGCAAGGAGCGGGTCAACGTCCTCATGCAGGACGACTGGCACGTGCGCATCTTCTCCGACGCCGCCAAGCCCCTGAACATTTCCGAGCTCAAGCCCGGCGACAAGGTCCTCGGCTACGTCACCGAGCCCGGGCGCCACGTCGGCATCAAGATCAACGAATCGATCATCGAGAAATAGAGGGCGCCATGAGCTACATCAGCAGAGTTCTCCGAGAACGGCGGCTGTTGTTCCCGGCCTCGCGCCGCGGCTTGATCGTCCCCATCGACCACGGCCTGACCCTCGGACCGATTGCCGGCATGACCCAGACCGCCGACTTCGAGAAGTGGATCGGCAGCGACCACATCAGCGCCATCATTGCCCACAAGGGCCTGATCGAGCGGCTCATCCTGCGGGACATGTTGCACCCGGCCACCGGCATCATCCTCCACCTCAACGGTATGGCCAGCATCGCTCCCGAGCCCGACACCAAGATCCCCGTCGCCAGCGTCGATGCAGCGCTGGAGCTGGGGGCGGACGCGGTGTCCCTGCAGGTCAACTTCACCGAGGACAACTTCCAGCACAACGTCGCCCAGCTCGGCGCCATGACCGACGCCGCCCACGCCGCCGGCCTGCCCATCCTCACCATGCTCTACGACAAGGTGCGCGGGCTCACCGCCCAGGAGCGCCAGCGGCGCCTCAGCCACCTGGTGCGGGTGGTCGCCGAACTCGGCTCCGACGCCGTCAAGCTGGCCTTGCCGGAAACCAGCGTCGAGTGCACCGAACTGGTGGAGACCCACTGCCGCGACATCCGCATCTTCTTCGCCGGCGGCGAGCGCACCGAGGACGAACGGCTGCTGGCCATGACCCGCGCCATGCTCGCCAGTGGCGCCGCCGGGCTCTGCGTCGGCCGCAACGTCTTCCAGCACCCCCGCCCCCTCGACCTGCTGCGCCGCCTGGCGGACTGCATCCGGGGCGAAACGGAATACCTCAGCCGCGCCGTGTGAATGGAACTCAACCGACGGCCGCCCCGCGGCCGTCCAGGAGAAGGTCAATGGAACACCTCGACATGCGCGCCGACGGCCGCAACGACTACGTGCTGTCCCCCCTCTGGACGGACCTCTTCCCCGAGGGCCTGCTCGGCCAGCTCAGGGCCAACCCCTTCCTCGTGGCCTGCCGCAACGGCGCGGTCAGCCTCGACCAGCTGCGCCACTTCCTCATCCAGCACCACTATTACTCCCAGTACTTCACCCGCTACCTGTGCGCCCTCATGGGCAGCCTGGCCGACCAGGGCGAGTTCAAGGCCCTGTCCCACAACCTCACCGAAGAGCTCTCCGGCGGCGACAGCGTCGACATCTCCCACGCCGAGCTGTACCGCCGCTCCATGGACCTGATGGCCGCCGCCCCGCGCAGCCGCCCGCTGCTGGACGGCACCCGCCAGCTCATCGACGCCATGTTCCGCCACTGCCGCAGCAGCGACCCGCTGGACGGCCTGGCCGCACTCTGCCTCGGCGCCGAAGCCATCGTCCCGCTGATCTACGGCCCGGTGCTCGACGCCCTGCGCAGCCACAACGCCCCGGCCGAGGCCGAGCACTTCTTCGTCCTGCACATCGAAGAGGACGAGCAGCACGCCGTCGTCATGCGCGACATCATCGACCGCATGCTCGGCGAGCGGCCCTACCTGCGCAGCCGGGTCATCGCCATCGGCGAAGAGATGGTCCACCTGCGCATGAACATGCTCGCCGAACTGGTCGGGCAGGGCAGCGGCACCTGCCAGGCCCAGGGCACCCTCACCAGCCCCGACGCCCTCCAGGCCCTGCGCGCCGACGCCAGCCTCGGCAGCGCCAACTTCCTCGACCGCTGCCTGGCCCTGAGCACCACTGCCGACCAGCCGTTCCTGTTCCTCGACCGGCCGCTGCACCTCCTGCAGGGCGCCCCGGTCAGCGCCCTTGGCCTCAACGACCTGCAGCGCCACCGCATGGCCCTGGCCGACTGGTACCTGCAACAGGGCGTCAAGCCCGGCGACGTGGTGGCCGTCAGCGTCGAGGACGGGCTCATGCCCATGCTCCACTACCTCGCCCTCACCAGCCTCGGCGCGGCCATCTCCCTGATGAACCCGGCCATGCCCGCCGAGTTCGGCCTCGCCTACATGGCCGAGAACGGCTTCGAGCGCCTGGTCACCGACAGCGCCACCCTGGCCACCAGCGCCTTCGTCCGCCAGTGGCGCAACCAGGCGCCCCAGGCCGTGCTCGATGTCAGCCTGTCGCGCCTCGACCCGGACCCGCAGCTGCCCGCCTGGTGGCCGCTGGAGCCCGAGGACTCGACCCTGGTCATGCTCAGCCACACCTCCGGCACCACCGGCCTGCCCAAGGCCGTGCGCTTCGAGCACCGGCAGTTCTTCATGGGCAAGCGCGCCCGCATCGGCCGCTTCGCCGAAGGCCCCGACGAGCGCCTGCTGACCGCCCTGCCGCAGTCCCACTCGGCGGCCATCAGCCACCTGGAGACGGCCATCCTCCACGGCATCCCCACCTACGTGCTGGGCACCCAGGACGGCCAGGCCCTGCGCGAAGCCATCCGCTACTTCCAGCCCACCACCGTGGTCGCCTTCCCGCGCAGCTACGTGCTGCTGGTGGACGGCGGCATCCACCCCGGCGAATTCCCCGGCGTGCGCCGCTGGTTCGCCATGGGCGACGCCTCCCACCAGAGCCACGTGCGCGCCATCCTCGACGGCGCCCCGCAGTCGCGCTTCATCGACGCCTTCGGCAGCTCCGAACTGGGCATGGCCCTGTTCCGCAGCGAATCCACCCGCGAATCCCTGGCCGACCAGCGCTCCATCGGTCGCCCGGTGGACATCGCCGTGGCCAAGGTCCTCGACCCCCGCAGCGGCGAAGAAGTGAAGCCCGGCGAAGTCGGCCTGCTGGCCGTGCGCTCGCCCACCGTCACCTCCGGCTACTGGAAGCAGCCGCAGAAGACCGTCGAAGCCTGGCGCGGCGGCTACTTCCTCACCGGCGATGTCGCCTACTGCCGCGACGGCGAGTTCTTCCAGATCGACCGCGCCGTGGACGTCATCGAAGCCACCGGCGGTGCCCTCTACACCCTGCAGCTGGAAGAGGCCGCGCAGCAGGTGGAAGGCATCTGCGACGTCACCGTGGTCGGCGTCGACCCCGCTCATGCCGAGGGCACCCGTGTGCTCGCCATCGTCCTGCCCGAACGGCAGGCGCTGGACCAGGCCGCCACCCTGGCCGCCCGCGTCCTGCCCGCTCTGCACCAGGCCGCCGCACGCCGGGGCGTGACCCTGGCGAACGGCGAACTGGCCGTGGCCGTGGCCAGCGACCTCGCGTTCCTCCCCGTCGGCGCCACCGGCAAGGTCCTCAAGCGCCGCCTGCGCGGCCTGGCCGAGACCCTGCTGGCCGGCCAGCACGAACAGGCCCTGCTGCACCTGCAGCGCCAGGCCGGGGAATCCGAACGCCCGCTGGCTTCCACCGGAACCGAGCGCTGAGCGCGCCCACGAACAAGGACCGAACCATGACCCAGGCCACCTTCCAACCCGATGCCCTCGCCTCGGTGCGCCAGCGGCTCGCCGCCGCCCAGGCCGACCAGCAGGACGAATACGAATGCATGGGGCGCCGCTTCGTCGTCCAGGACGGCGTATTCCCGCCCACCCACTTCCAGTCCACCGGCATCTTCACCCGCCACCTGCCCTATCCCCGGGGTGGGCGCTTCCTGGAGATCGGCTGCGGGGCCGGCGTCACCGCCGTCACCGCCGCCCTCGAAGGCTGCGCCGTGGTGGTGGCCAGCGACATCAGCGCCGATGCCGTCGCCAACACCCGCGCCAACGCCAACCGGCACGGCGTCGCCGCGCGCATGTCCATCCGCCAGGGCGACCTGTTCGACGTGCTGGAGGAGGGCGAGCGCTTCGACGTCATCTTCTGGAACTCCAACTTCGTCTTCGTCGAAGCCGACCATGTGTTCGACGCCGCCATCATGCTGGCCTTCTGCGACCCGGGGTACGCCGCGCACCGGCGCTTCCTCGATGAAGCGCCGCGCCACCTCGCCCTCGGCGGCATGCTGCTGATGGGCTTCAGCAGCCAGGGCGACGGCCAGGCCCTGGAGGCCCTGCTGCGCGAGCACGGCTACGCCTCTCGGGTGATCGCCTCGGTCAGCGGCCAGGGCGACGGCGCGCCGCGCTACGACATCCTCCAGCTCCTGCCGGGTGCACACCCGGCCGGGGCCTGAGCCCCACGGGAGCGATCGCCATGCACGACACCCACGCCCTCAAGGCCCCGGTGGCCATCGTCGGTGGCGGCCCGGTGGGGATGATGCTCGCCCTGTTCCTGGACCGTCACGGCGTGCCGGTGGTGCTGTTCAACAGCGAGCGCACCACCCGCTGGCACCCCAAGGGCAACACCCACAACGCCCGCACCATGGAGCACTACCGGCGGCTCGGGTTGTCCGACGGCATCCGCCGGCTCGGCCTGCCCGCCGACCACCCCCGGGACGTTGCCTACTTCACCCGCCTCAACGGCTGGGAGCTGGCGCGCCTGGACATGCCCGCCGAGCGCGAGCGCCTGCAGGCGGCCCGCCAGGCGCCGGACACCGACCAGGTGCCCGAGCCCCTGCTGCGGGCCAACCAGATGTACGTCGAGCGCTTCCTGCTGGACCACCTGCGCACCCGCCCCGGCATCCAGCTGCGTTTCGGCTGGCGGGTCGACGACTTCCAGCAGGACGCCGACGGCGTCAGCCTGCATGCCGTCGACAGCGCCGGGCAGGCTGCCGACGAGCACTGGCGCGCCGACTACCTGGTGGGCTGCGACGGCGGCCACAGCTTCGTCCGCCGTCGCCTGGGCATCGGCTACATCGGCCCGGACGGCAGCACCGGCGGCTTCCTCAGCGGGCGCATGTTCTCCAGCCACGTGCGCATCCCCGACCTGCACCGGCGCCTGCTGCCGGACCGCAAGGCCTGGATGTACAACGTCGTCGCCCCGGAAGGGCGCATGCTGCTGATCAGCCTGGACGGCGCCGACGAGTTCCTGCTCATGACCCAGGCCCGCAGCCACGACGAGATGCCCCAGGACGACGCGGTGATCCGCGCCATCCAGCGGGGCATCGGCGAGCCCGTCGAGGTCAGCGTGCTGGCCCATGCCGTCTGGCACGGCGGCCTGGCCCTGGTGGCCGAGCGCTTCGCCGACCGCCGGGTGCTGCTGGCCGGCGACGCCACTCACCTGTTCTCGCCCACCGGCGGCTTCGGCATGAACACCGGCATCGACGGCGCCGCCAACCTCGCCTGGAAGCTCGCCGCCGCCGTGCAGGGCTGGGCCGGCGACGGGCTCCTGGCCACCTACGAGCTGGAGCGCCGCCCGGTCACCCTGCGCAACACCCACGCAGCCCGCCGCCTTACCCAGCGCGTCGGCCAGGTGGACGTGCCCGCCGAGGTCGAGGACCCGGGGCCCGCCGGCCAGCAGGCGCGGGCGCGCCTGGGCGAGGCGCTGCAGCAGTTCCGTGGGCAGTTCGCCTCCCTCGGCGTCGAGCTGGGCGCCCGCTACGACGGCTCGCCGATCCTCTGGCCGGACGACGGCACGCCCCCCGAGGACGACCCGCTGCTCTACCGCCCCAGCACCTTGCCGGGCGGGCGCCTGCCGCACCTGTGGATCGCCGATGGCAGCACCGGCCGGTGCTCGGTGTTCGACCGGCTGGGCGTCGGCTTCACCCTCTTGCGCAACGGCCCGCAGGCCCCCGAGGCCACGCGCCTGGTGGAAGCGGCACGGGCCCGTGGCATTCCCCTGGAGGTGGTCGACCTGCCGGCCACCGCCTTCACCTTCTACGCAGTGCAGCTGCTGCTGGTCCGGCCCGACCAGCACATCGGCTGGCGCGGCGACGCCCTGCCGGAGGATGCCGGCGCGTTGCTGGACCGCCTCGTCGGGCAGGGCGTGGCGGGCATCCAGACCCCCGGCCCGGTGCTGGGCTGCGTATTCAGTGCAGTGGGCTGATCGACAACCTGATGGCATCAAGGAGGCGACATGAGTGCATTGGCAAGTGAACGAATCCGGGAACCAGCCCTTGAGGCGAGCGGGCTGGAATCCGAGTACGCGGACGACGCCCAGGAGAACGCGGCGGCCTTCGCCCTGATCGAGGACGACCCCAACCCGCAGGTGGTCAACGGCGAGCCCGAAGGGGCCTCCATCCGCTTCGTGAAGACCGGCGAGACCACCCGTGGCCGCTACCTCATGGCCAAGGTGGAGATCCCCCCGGGCTCCGGCCCGCCGCTGCATGTGCACACCCGCACCGACGAGTGGTTCTACGCCCCCGACGGCGGCGTGGTGATGTTCATGGGCACCCGCACCTACACCGACCTGGACAACCCGCCGGACGTGTCCGGGCGCGACACCATCCGCATGATCCCGATGAAGAAGGGCGCCATGGTGTTCGGCCGGCGCAACCACATCCACGGCTTCGTCAACATCACCGACAAGACCGTGATGATGTGGCTGGTGTGGACCCCCGACACCCCCGAAGTGACCCTCAAGGACTACTTCGAATCCATCGCCCGGCCGATCCTCCCCGGCGTGCGCGGTGCCCGCAACAACCCCATCGTCCAGCTCAAGGCCGTCAGCGAAGCACGCGACTACGGAATGATGTTCAGCACCGACTTCTGGCAGTACGCCGAGACGGTGGAGGAGGGCGAGCCGCCCTTCGGCAAGAACCTGGACGGACTGATCCGGCTCTTCGAGTCCGGCAAACGGGACTGATCCCTCAACACGACATGGAAGAAAAGGTGAACGCATGAAAACTCTGGCGAACAAGACCGCGATCGTCACCGGTGCCAGCTCCGGCATCGGCTATGAAACCGCCAAGCTCTTCGCGGCCCAAGGCGCCAAGGTGGTGGCCGTGGCCCGCCGTGCCGACTGCCTGGACCGCCTGCTGGGCGAGATCCACGCCCTGGGCGGCAAGGCCCTGGCCCTGGTGGGCGACGTCAAGGAAGAAGCCTGCGCCCGCGAGGCCGTGGCCCTGGCCGTGGGCCAGTTCGGCGGCCTGGACATCGCCTTCAACAACGCCGGCAGCATGGGCGCCCTGGGCAGCGTGACCGACATCAGCCTGGAGGGCTGGCACGACACCCTCGACACCAACCTCACCAGCGCCTTCCTCAGCGCCCGGCACCAGATCCCCGAACTGCTCAAGCGTCCCGGCAGCTCGCTGATCTTCACCTCCTCCTTCGTTGGCCACAGCGTCGGCTTCCCCGGCATGGCCGCCTACGCCGCCAGCAAGGCCGGCCTGGTGGGCCTGACCCGCACCCTGGCCGCCGAATACGGCGCCCAGGGGCTGAGGGTCAACGTGCTGCTGCCCGGCGGCACCGACACCGAGATGGGCCGCGCCGCCGCCTCCACGGCGGAGCAGAAGGCCTTCGTCGAGAGCATCCACGCCCTCAAGCGCATGGCCCGCCCGGAGGAGATCGCCCAATCGGCGCTGTACCTCGCCTCCGATGCCTCCAGCTTCGTCACCGGCACCACGCTGTTCGTGGAAGGCGGCGTGACCATCACCCGCACCTGAGGCCACTCGGCCGACCCGGGCGCCGCCACAGCAGCGCCCGTCCCCACCGCGAATGGAATCCGCATCGACATGAAGACGCACAACGACATGCCCGACGTTGCGGGCGAGGGCGAAGCGACGGCCGGTTTCGGCGCCTCCGGGCGGCGGGACTTCCTCACCCGCCTGCTGGCCCTGGGGGCCGGTGCCGCCGGCATGGGGCTGCTGCCCGCCGCCGCCCTGGCCGCCGCTGACCCAGGCCGCCCCAGCCACCGCCGGGACTACGACTACATCATCGTCGGCGCCGGGTCCGCCGGCTGCCTGCTGGCCGACCGGCTCTCCGCCATCGGCGCCTCGGTGCTGCTGCTGGAGGCCGGCAGCCACCGCATCGACCAACCCAAGGTGCGCGAAGTCGCGCTGTGGCTGCAGAACCTCGGCAGCGACACCGACTGGGCCCGCACCAGCACCCCGCAGCCGCAGCTGGACCAGCGCGCCCAGAGCCTGGCGGCCGGGCGCGTCGTCGGCGGTTCCGGCAGCATCAACGCGATGATCTGGTTGCGCGGCGACCCCCGCGACCTGCAGCGCTGGCAGCAGCTGGTCGGTGCCCCCTGGACGGTGGAGGCGCTGCAACGGGCCTACCTGGACATGGCGCAGCCCGTGGGCAGCCCCGCCGGCCAGGGCGCACCGCGCATCCGCCTCGGGCGCTTCGCCGGGGAGCACCCGCTGACCGCCGCCTACCTGGTGGCCAGCAGCACCACCGGGCTCGGCGTGCAGACCCTCAACGACGGGCTACCGCTGGAAGGCGCCGGCATCACCGAGGTCAACGCCACCGCCGACGGCTACCGGGTGGGGCCGGCCCAGGCCTTCCTGGTGCCGGCACTGGCCCGGCCCAACCTCAGCGTGCTGAGCGAGGCGCTGATCACCAACCTGATCCTCCGGGGCTCGCACTGCGAGGGCGTGCGGGTGCTGGTGGACAACCGCCTGGTGTCGATCCGCGCGCGCCGCGAAACGATCCTCTGCGCCGGCACCTGCGAGTCGCCCAAGCTGCTCATGCTCTCCGGCATCGGCCCGCAGCAGGCCCTGCGCGAGCAGGGCATCCCGGTGCGGCTGCACCTGCCGGCCGTGGGGCAGAACCTGCAGGACCACCTGCTGCTCAGCCTGCAGTACCGTTCGCGCCTGGCCATTCCCCCGCAGGTCTCCAACGGTGTGGCGACCATGAGCTACTACCACCACGGCAGTGGCCAGCAGGCGCCGGACATCCAGGTGGCCGGCATGCAGTACCCCTTCGGCCCGGTGCCTCTGCCCAGCGGCAGCTCCTACACCGTCATCCCCTTCCTGGCCAAGCCGCGCAGCCGGGGGCGGGTGCGCCTGGCCGGCACCGACCCGCGCCAGTCCCTGCTGATCGACCCCAACTACCTGGGCGAGGCCATCGACCGCGACATCATGCTCGCCGCCCTGGACCGTGGCCTGGCCATCGGCGCCGGGGTCACCGACTACTTCGGCGGGCTCTACCCCAGCGACCCGCTGGACACCCCGGCGCAGAAGCTCGCCTTCATCGCCCGCAACGGCGGGCCCGGCCTGCACTACACCGGCACCTGCAGCGCCGGGCGCGACCCGCGCAGCAGCGTGGTGGACGGGCGCTTCCGGGTCTGGGGCCTGTCCGGCCTGCGGGTGGTGGATGCCTCGGTGATCCCCGAAATGCCGGCGGTGAACATCCACGCCTCGGTGCTCACCGTGGCGCAACTGGCGGCGCGGGTGCTGGTGGCCGAGCAGCGCCTTGGCCAGCGCCTCGCTGAAACCGCCTGAACCCTCACCCCATCCAGCGGAGCACCGCTCCCTGAACTGAACCCAGGAGATCCACCATGCAGCATTCCCTGCTTTCCAAGAACGCCCTGGTCACCGGGGCCTCCCGTGGCATCGGCAAGGCCACCGCCCTGGCCCTGGGGGCCGCCGGCGCCCATGTGCTGGTGCACTGCAACCGGGGCGTGGACGAGGCCCGCGCCGTGGCCGCCGAGATCCGCGACCGGGGCGGCCGCGCCGACGTGCTGGTGGCGGACCTGGCCAGCGTCGACGGGCCGCGCATCCTCGCCGCCGAGGTGGGCGAGCGGGTGCGCCGGCTCGACGTGCTGGTGGCCTGCGCCGGCATCGCCCAGACGGCCCGCCTGGAGGACACCCGCGTGGAGGACTTCGACCGGCTGTTCGCGGTCAACGTGCGGGCACCGTTCTTCCTCGTGCAGCAACTGCTGCCGCTGATGGGCGAGGGCAGCAGCGTGGTGATGGTGTCGTCCCTCGGGGCGCGTTCGGCGGTGGGCGAGATCCCCGCCTACGCCGCCACCAAGGGCGCCCTGGACACGCTGGTGCTGCACTTCGCCCAGGCCCTCGGCGGGCGCGGCATCCGCGTCAACGGCCTGGCTCCGGGCGTGGTGGACACCGAGATGTCCAGCTTCGTGCGCAGCGACGAGGGGCGGGACTTCGTGCTCGGCATCCAGGCCCTGAAGCGCGTCGCACAGCCCGAGGACATTGCCGATGTCGCGCTGTTCCTGGCCTCCGACGCCTCGCGCTGGATCACCGGCGACATCCTCAGCGTCGACGGTGGCACCAAGCTCTGACCGCCAGCCACCTCCGGGGGTAGACCCATGAACATGAAGACCGAAGTGCCCGCCGCCGGCCTTGCCGGCGAGGGTGGCCCGTCGAGGAACCTCGAACTCGACCGGCTGCGCGCCATCGCCGTGCTGCTGACCTTCTACGTCCACCTGTACCAGGTGTTCTACCCCTGGACCTTCACCATGCATTACCCCAGGCCCGAGTCGGTGGCGGACCTGTTCGGCAATGCCTGGGGCGGGGTCGACCTGTTCTTCGTCATCTCCGGCTACATCATCTCGCGCACCCTGCTGGAGCAGCTGGACGGGCTGCGCAGCGGCATGCAGCAGGCGGCCTGCATCAAGGCGTTCTACGTGCGCCGGGTGTTCCGTATCCTGCCGGTGGCCTGGGTGGTGGTGGCGCTGGTGATGGCCTGCAGCCTGTTCCTCAACCAGGGCCAGTACTTCGCCCCGCCGGTGTACAACGTCCAGGCGGCGCTGGGCATCTTCACCTACACGTTCAATTTCTGGCTGCCGGACAACAAGATCGCCGGTGGGGTGCCGCTGGCGCCGTACTGGAGCCTGTCGGTGGAGGAGCAGTTCTACCTGTTCTACCCGCTGTTCCTGATCCTGCTGAAGAGCACCCGCGCACGGGTGCTGGCGCTGGTGGGGACGCTGCTGCTGGTGAGCCTGGTGCTGCGGCCCTTCAGCCTGTCCGACCCGATGAAGGTGTTCTTTTTCACCCAGACCCGTTGCGACGGGCTGATCTATGGCTGCCTGCTGTACCTGGCCAGCACCCAGCCCTGGTTCGCCGCCCTGCGCGTGCGGGCCGGCCGGCATCGCTACGCCGGCGCGCTGCTGGCCACGGTGCTGGCGCTGGTGCTGGCCAGCGTCACCGCCATCGGCTTCGGCAACGTGCTGGCGGTGCCGGTGGTCTGTGCACTGTCCCTGGCGCTGGTGTTCATGGCGGCGTGCGAGGGCGGCCTGCTGGTGTTCCCGCAGCCGCTGCAGGTGCTGC
This sequence comes from Metapseudomonas otitidis, assembly GCF_011397855.1. Taxonomy (NCBI): domain Bacteria; kingdom Pseudomonadati; phylum Pseudomonadota; class Gammaproteobacteria; order Pseudomonadales; family Pseudomonadaceae; genus Metapseudomonas; species Metapseudomonas otitidis. The sequence continues at coordinate 1,187,136 of NZ_AP022642.1, forward strand.
TGGACTACCTGGGCAAGCGCTCCTACACCCTGTACCTGGTGCACATCCCGATGTTCTTCCTGACCCTGGAGCTGATGCACCGCTACACCCGCAGCGAAGGCATCGCCATCACCGACGCGCTCTGGCCGCAGTACACGGCGTTGATGCTGGTGCTGGTGTTCGGCGCCACCGAGCTGATCCACCGCACCGTGGAGCGACCGATGATCGCCCTCGGCAAGCGCATCGCCGAACGCAGCCGCACCGCCGAAGCCGCCACGCCCCAGGCCCTGGCACCCACCCCGACGCCCTGAGCCCGCGCGTTTGTATAGGAGCGAGCGCTGCTCGCGAACGGCCGCCCAGGCGGGCTCCGTAGCCCACCTACGGGGGAGGCGACAGCTCGCCGGCTTTCCATGCCCGGTACCGCTCGGGCATGCACACGGCGCAGGGCCGGTAGCCGGCGCTCAAGGCGGTCGCTTCGTCGAGGAAGAACACCCGCTGTGCCACGTAGCCGCCGCGCGCCAGGGCCTGCAGGGCGCTGCGGCAATCCAGGCGGCCGTAGAGGCGGTTGCGGCGGTGCCCGCCGAGGGTGCCGGGCACCGGGCTGAGGCAGGGGCGGCCGTCGGCGCCGATCAGGCGCCAGGCCTTGGGTTCGCTCGTTTCAGCCGTCATGACGGCCCTGGAAGCTCACTTCCAGGCCGACCCGCACGCCGCTGCGCACCCGGCCGATGCCGTGGCGCAGCTGGGCGCCGTAGAGCTGCCCCTGGTTGTTGCGCACGGGGCGGCGCTGGTTGCACAGCAGCACGCCATCGCCACGGGCCAGGGGCACCACCCAGGGCCGCGACTGCATGCGCGGCCGCTGCTCGGTGAGTACCAGCTCGCCGCCGCTGAAGTCCTGCGGGTCGGAGAGCAGCACCAGCAGCCGCACCGGCAGCAGCGCCGGGTCGTCGTCGCCCGGGTGCAGGGTCATGAAGTCCTCAGGGCCGAGGCGGGTCAGGTGGGCGCAGTGCACCTGGCCGTTGGTGGCGTGCTGTTCGGGCTGGCCGAACGCCTGGCACCAGCGGTTGGCGATGGCGGCGAGCGGGGCGTAGAGGCTGTCCCAGTGGCCGTGGGGCAGGCCGGCGCGCACGCCTTCGCCCTGGCCCATGCCGAGGGTTTCCAGGCGCTCCCGCGGGCCCTGGGCCAGGCGCTCCCCCAGCCGCCGCGCGGCCTCGGGGTCGAGCAGGCCGGGCAGGGGCGCGTGGCCATGTTCGTCCAGGGCCTGGGCGATGGCGGCCCAGTCTTCGGGCAGGTTCAGAGCGCAGGCTGTTTCAGGCATGGTGCTGTGCTCGTCGGGTGGCTGGGCTGGCTTTCACGTTGCAGCAGTTCTCGCTTGCGCTCGACGCCCCAGCGGTAGCCGGAGAGGTCGCCGTTGCGGCGCACCACGCGGTGGCAGGGGATGGCCACGGCTATGTGGTTGGCGCCACAGGCCTGGGCCACGGCCCGTATGGCCTTGGGCGCGCCGATGCGTTCGGCGATCTCGGTGTAGCTGGCGGTGGCCCCCGGCGGGATTTCCCGCAGGGCCTGCCAGACCCGTTGCTGGAAGGCAGTACCACGCACGTCCAGCGGCAGGTCGAGCCCCAGGGACGGGGCTTCGACGAAGCCCACCACCTGGGCCACCAGGCGTTCGAAGTCGGCGTCGCCGCCCACCAGCTGGGCCTTGGGGAACTGGTCCTGCAGGTCACGGACCAGGGCGTCCGGGTCGTCGCCCAGGAGGATGGCGCAGACGCCCCGCTGGCTCTGGGCAACCAGGATGGAGCCGAGGGAGCACTGGCCGACGGCGAAGTGGATGGAGGCACCGGTGCCGCCGTCGCGGTAGTCGCTGGCGCGCATGCCCAGCAACTGGTCGGCGGTTTCGTAGAAGCGGCTGTTGGAGTTGAAGCCGGCGCCGTAGATGGCGTCGGTCACCGTGGTGCCCTGTTCGCTCAGTTCCCGGCGCAGGCGCTGGGCGCGGTAGGCCGAGGCGTAGGCCTTGGGGGTGAGCCCGGTCTCGGTCTTGAACAGCCGGTGGAAGTGCGAGGGGCTCATGCCGGCGCATTCCGCCAGCTGGTGCAGGTTGGGCGGCGAGTCGGCGGCCTCGATGGCGCGGCAGGCCTCGGCGATCACGGCGGTGCGGTGGGCGGCGGCTGCGGTGCGGTCGCCGGCCTGGCGGCGGCTGGCGCGGTAGCCGGCGGCTTCGGCGGCCTCGGGGGTGTCGAAGAACTCGACGTTGCGGCGATTGGGCAGGCGCGCGGAGGAGCTGGGGCGGCAGTACACGCCTGTGGTTCGCACGGCGTAGACGAACTGGCCGTCGGCGGCCGGGTCGCGTGCCTGGACGGCGGCCCAGCGCTGGTCATCCGTGAGGTAGCGCGGGGCGGTGGGAAGGGTCCTGCTCATGGCATTCATCCAAAAGGGCCTGTTGACGGTTGCAGGTTAACGGGGTTGGTGGCGGTGAGAACTCCGGTTCTTGCGATCGAATTCACGCTGTGGGCGGCATCCTCCACAGGTACCAGGCGGCGACGGTGCGCCAGGGGCTCCAGGCCTGGCCGAGCTGGCGCATGCGGGCGGCGCTGGGGGCCTCGTCCAGGCCCTTGAGGCGGCGGTAGCCCTCACGCACGCCGAAGTCGTCGGCGGGGAGGATGTCGCGGCGCTCAAGGGTATAGATGAGGAACATCTCCACCGTCCAGCGCCCGACGCCGTGCAGGGGCGTGAGGCGCGCCAGCAGGGCGTCGTCATCCAGGGTGAGGGCTTCGTCGCGGCCGGGCACCTGGCCGTCGACGGTGGCCTGGGCAATGCCCAGCAGGGTCTGCAGCTTGCGTGCGGAGAAGCCGCAGGCGCGCAGCCGCTCGGGTTCGGTGGCCAGCAGTTCGCTCGGGGTGGGGAAGCGCCCGCCGGGGTACAGCGCCAGCAGCCGGGCGAGGATGGCGTCGCCTGCGCGGGCATGCAGCTGCTGGTAGGCCACGGCGCGAACCAGGGCCTCGTAGGGTTCGCGCTGGGGGTGGGGCTGGTGCCGGCAGGGGCCGATGGCGTCGATGTGCCGCGCCCAGTCGGCGTCCTGGGCGGCGAGGAAGCGGCTGGCATCGGTGAAGGCCGGCGGGGTCAGCGTCAGCGCCATGCTCAGAACCCCGGCAGGCTGGCGGTACGCGGCGTGGCGGCAAGGGGCCGCAGGGCGCGCTCGTGCTCCAGCAGCCAGTGCTTGCGCTCCAGGCCCCAGGCGTAGCCGCGCAGCTCGCCGTTGCTGGCCACCACCCGGTGGCAGGGGATCAGCACGGCGATGGGGTTGGCGGCGTTGGCGGCACCCACCTCGATGGCGGCGCGTGGGTCGTTCAGCCCCAGCTGGCGGGCGACTTCGCCGTAGCTGCGGGTGCTGCCGGGCGGGATCTGCCCTAGGGCGTCCCAGACCTTGCGCTGGAAGGGCGTGCCGTCGGGCTCCAGCACCAGGCAGTCGATGGCGCCCAGGTCGCCCTGGAAGTAGCCGCGCAGGGCGTCGGCGATCCCGCGCGGCAGCGGGGTGTCCTGCAGGCGGTAGTCACCGAAGCGCTGGCGCAGGTTGCGCAGCAGCGCCAGGCGGTAGTCGCCGAAGCCGAGGGCGCGGATGCGCTGTTCGGTGTCGGTGACTACCAGCAGGGTGCCCAGCGGGGACTCGAGGGCGCTCAGCAACAGGTTCATGGGGTGGTTCTCCTTGTCATGGACGGCGTTCCTTGTGGCGGGGTTCAGCGCAGCCGGACCACGCCGTGGCGTTGCAAGAGGTAGACCTCGCCGCTGGCGAGGTGCAGTTCGGTCCGCCCCGTTTCGTGGGTGCGCCACCAGGCCTGGCGGGCATCCACCATGGCCTGGAAGGCATCCAGCACCTGGCGCTTGGCCTGTTCCGCCGCGTCGTGGGCCGCTGGCGGTTCGCCGAGGTGGGCGGCCGCTGCGGCGGGAATGTCGGTGAGGTCGGGCACGAAGGGGCTCTCGTGGCTGGCACGGCGGCGTCAGCCGGCGCGGCGGAAGGTGAAGTTCAGGCGCTGCTCGCCCAGGCTCGGGTGCGGCGGCCCCTTGAGCGGGGCCACGCCGTGAAAACGCAGGCGGTCCCGGCCACCCCACACGGCCACGTCGCCGTGGTGCAGGAGGAAGCGCCGGACCGGGTCGTTGCGGCGCTGCCCGCCGAACAGGAAGGTGGCGCTCATGCCGAGGGAGACGGACACCACGGGGGCGTCGAAGCCGCGTTCGTTGCGGTCCTGGTGCAGGCTCAGGCGGGCGCCGGGCTGGTAGCGGTTGAGCAGGCAGGCGTCGGCGTCGAAACCCGGGAAGCCGGCGGCTTCGGCCGCCTGGCGGGCCAGTTGGCGGAAGCGCTCCGGCATGGCCGGCCAGGGGGCGCCGCTGTCCGGGTCGGTGGCGCTGTAGCGGTAGCCACGGCGGTCGGTGGTCCAGCCCAGGGCGCCGCAGTTGGTCAGCGCGACGGACATGCGGAAGCCGCCGGGGGTGAGCATGTGGCGGAACGGTGCCTGGGCCTGCAGCTGGAGGATCTGCCGCAGCAGTTCGTCGGCCTGGTCCAGGGCGAAGCCGCGCAGGATCACGGCCTGCTCGGCCATGGCTTCGCGCTGGCCGCCGGCAGGGGCGGCGAAGAGGTCGGGGGTCATGGGCGCTCCTCAGGTGGCGTCATGGAAGATCAGCCCAAGGGTGTGGCGCTGGCCGCTGCGCACCAGGCTGACACCGTGGCGCATGGCGGCGCGGCGGAAGCCGCTGCGCTTGCCGGGTACGGGGCGCAGGTCCACCGGGAAGATCACCGCGTCGCCCTGGCGCAGGGGCACCACGTCGGCCCGCTGGGTGCCGGCCAGGTGCTCGGTGAGGACGAATTCGCCGCCGGTGAAGTCGCGCCCGGGCTCGGAGAGCAGGATGGCGATCTGCAGCGGGAAGTTGTGCTCGCCGTAGAGGTCCTGGTGCAGGCGGTTGTAGTCGCCCGCTCCGTAGCGCAGCAGCAGCGGGGTGGGGCGTGTCTGCCCGGCCCGGTGGCAGCGCATGAGGAAGGCGTCCAGGGCCTCGGGGTAGCGCGTCTCCAGGCCGAGGCGGGCCTGCCAGCGGTTGGCGATCCGTGCCAGCGGCGGGAACAGCCGGTGGCGCAGGGTCGTGAGCAGGGCGGGCAGGGGGTAGGCGAAGTACTTGTACTCGCCCTGGCCGAAGCTGTGCCGGGCCATGACGATGCGCGAGCGGAAGGTGCGTGCGTCCGGGTAGAGCGCGGCCAGGTGGGCGCAGGTGTCGGCGTCCAGCAGCTGCTCGATGCAGGCGTGGCCGTGGCGCTCCAGCTGCGCTTCCAGTTGGGGCCAGTCCAGGGCATCGAGCCGGTCGAGGAGGGCGGTGGGGGTGAGGTCCGGCGCCGCCGGGCACGAGAGCACGGCACTCATGATACGGACAGGCTGCCGTGGGCCTGGGGCAGGCCCATGGGGCGCAGGCGGGTGAGCGGTGCCAGGGGCCGCAGGCTGTCGAACAGGCCTTGGGGGCTGGGCTCTTCAGTGCGCCGGCAGGTCTGCGCGACCCGTTCGAGGAAGCGCGAGAGGTGGGCGCTGGGTTCGCCTGCCGGGCGCAGCAGGTAGGTGGTGAGTTCGGAGTCGGGCAGCGACAGGGCGCGGGTGACGATCTCGCTGCCGGCCAGGTCGCTGCGCTCGGTGCCGCTCACCAGGGCGACGCCATAGCCGGCGGCGACCAGGGCCTGCATGGTCTCGCGGGAGATGTACTGCTCGGCGATATCGAGGCGGGCGGCTTCGTCTTCGCTGAGGTGGGCCCGGAGCAGCCGGCTGATCTGCTGGAACTGCCCTTCGTGGACTTCGCTGTGGCTGAGGATGAGCGGGTGGCGGACCAGCTCCTGCAGCGGGATGCGCCGGTGCGAGAGCAGCGGGTGGCGGGCCGGTAGGGCGGCGACCAGTGGGTCGCTCCAGACGGGCTGAGCCTGCAGGCCGCTGCCGGCGGCGTCGATGCGGGCGAAGCCGAGGTCGTAGTGGTGTTCCAGCAGGCCTTTCACCTGCTGGGCGTAGCTGACTTCGAACAGGCGGATGCCCAGTTCCGGCTCCTCCTGCCGGCAGCGGGCGAGCAGGTCGGCCAGGCGATTCGGGGCGATGCCGTCGGACACGGCGATGCGCAGGGTGCCGCGAAAGCCGAGAGCGACGCCGCGCATGTCCATGCGGGCCTGTTCGAGGGCGGCGAAGATGCGCTTGGCGTTATCGAGGAACACGCTGCCGGCCCAGGTGAGCTGCACGCCCCGGGGGTTGCGCTCGAACAGCTGGATGCCGAGCTCGGACTCCAGTTCCTTGATGGCCCGGGACAGCGGGGATTGCTCGATGTGGAGGCGGGCGGCGGCGCGGGTGAAGTTCAGTTCCTCGGCCACGGCGAGAAAATAGCGAAGATGACGTAGCTCCATGTGTGTTTCGTCTCCTGTCTGTCATCGACTCTGCGTTCTTCAGGGCTGGGTGCGGGGCGTTCTCCCGGGTTACTGCGAATGAGGGGGCACGCCGGGCCAGGCCATGCCTGGGCCCCGGGTGGCCGTTGCGCGGGGCGCACGGGCCGACGCGCCCACTATCGGGGGACAGTGGGGCGTTGGCACTCCGTTTCTTGCGCTTGAATTTGCGGGCCGGATGGCCGGGCCTAGAGCGCCCGGCCGGCTTCTTTCTAGTGCAGCTTGAGGCGGGGGTCGGTGCTGCGGCCGATGCGGTCGCTGAGCATCAGCAGGAAGGTGCGGAAGGCGCCGTACAGGGCCATCTGGTGCATGCGGTAGAGGGAGATGTAGAACATCCGCGCCAGCCAGCCTTCCAGCTTCACGCTGCCCATGAGGTTGCCCATCAGGTTGCCGACGGCGCTGAAGCTGGAAAGGGAGATCAGCGAGCCGTAGTCCTGGTAGCGGTACTCGGGCAGGGTGTGCTGGCCGGCGATCCGCGCCTTGAGCGATTTCACCAGCAGGGAGGCCTGCTGGTGCGCGGCCTGGGCGCGGGGCGGGACGTTGCGCTCGCTGCCGTCGCCCAGGGGGCAGGCGGCGCAGTCGCCGAAGGCGAAGATGTCGGTATCCCGGGTGGTCTGCAGGGTGGGGGTCACCACCAGCTGGTTGATGCGGTTGCTCTCCAGGCCGTCGAGGTCCTTGAGGAAGGCCGGGGCGCGGATGCCGGCGGCCCAGACCTTGAGGCTGGCGAGGATCTTCTCGCCCTGGGCGGTGAGCAGGCCGTCGGCGGTGACTTCCTTGACGGCAGCGCCGGTCATGACGCGCACGCCGAGCCCTTCCAGGGTGCGGTGCACCGGGGCGCTGATGCGCTCGGGCAGGGCGGGCAGTACCCGCGGGCCGGCTTCGATCAGGGTGATGCGCATGTTCTCCGGCTGGATGCTGTCCAGGCCGTAGGCCGCCAGTTCGTGGGCGGCGTGGTGCAGTTCGGCGGCCAGTTCGACGCCGGTGGCACCGGCGCCGACGATGGCGACGCTGATCTGGTCGTCGTCACCGTCGCGGGCGTGGGCGCGCAGGTAGTGGCTGAGCATCTGCCGGTGGAAGCGCTCGGCCTGCTCGCGGGTGTCGAGGAAGATGCAGTGGCGCGCGGCGCCCTCGGTGCCGAAGTCGTTGGTGGTGCTGCCGACGGCGATCACCAGGGTGTCGTAGGCCACTTCGCGGGCGGGCACCAGTTCGCGGCCTTCCTCGTCGAGGGTGGCGGCCAGCTGGATGGCCTTGCGGCTGCGGTCCAGCCCGCTCATGCGGCCGAGCTGGAACTCGAAGTGGTTCCATTTGGCCTGGGCGACGTAGTTCAGCTCGTTCTCGGTGGAGTTGAGCGAGCCCGCCGCGACTTCGTGCAGCAGCGGTTTCCAGATGTGTGTGAGGTTGGCGTCGGCCAGGATGATCTTCGCCTGGCCGCGTTTGCCGAGGGTTCTACCCAGGCGGGTGGCAAGCTCCAGGCCGCCGGCGCCGCCGCCGACGATCACGATGCGATGGGTCATGGGGATTTCTCACAAGGCTATAAGAATTCTTTTCGTGGGCGCCTTCGTGGCGCTTGGCGCGGCTCACAGGACGAGTCGCGCGAGGAGGCGGCTGAGCAGGCCCAGGCCGATGACGAGTGCCAGAAGGATGAGCAGGAGCCGCCAGGGCTTGAACGGCTGGCGTTCGACCTGGTGCTGGGGGAGGCTCAGGTACTGCTCGACCTTCTGCTGGTCGTCGGGTGTCAGGCGGCTGGGCATGGCGTGCCTCGACGGGGAAATATGACGTGCATTCTAGACGTGCCTTCCGGCGGCGCTCAATGCGCGTTTGCGTGAGCGGTCACAGGCCGATGCCAAGGTCGAAGAGCACGGTCCGCCCGAGGTTGGCGCGGAGGAACTCCGGGGCACCCGGCTGGGCGAAAAGCACACGAGCGTAGGTGGGGCCCACCACGGACAGCGAGCGCCAGCCCTGCAGGAGGAATTCGGTCGGCGGCGGGAACGGGCTGTTGAAGTCGGGGCGCACGCGCTTGAGGCTGACGAAGGCGAGCAGGTCGAGCTCGGCCGGGTCCAGGCCACGTTCGCGGTAGTTGTGGGCTTTCTTGCGCAGCGTGGGGGCGAGCGTCGCCTGCAGCTCCTTCATGGCGATGCGCTTGGGGCGCGTCTCCCGGCGCAGCAGTTGGCTGAGGGAGGATGCGCTGCGGCGGCGCTCCAGTTCGGCGCGCCACTCGTCGTTGAGGCGGCGGCCTTCGTCGAGCACGAAGAAGACCTCGAAGTTGGCCTCGCGGAACTCCACGTCGGGGGGCTCGGTGCCGGTGCTGAAGTCTTCCAGCCGATAGGGCTGGTTGAGCGCCTGCAGCAGGCGCTGGCAGACCCAGCGTTCGCGCTCCCACTTGCGCGCGTTGGAGAGGAATTCATTGGCCTGCTCGGCCTGGCGGGTGAGCAGGCGCAGGTAGTCGGATTCGTCCATGGCCGGAGAGTAGGGGGCGAGGGCGGTCGGCTGCAAGCCGCCGCCGGGTGTGGCATTGCGCTGCGATGTGGCGGCCGGCGCCTTGGTATAGACTCTGCTGCGTTTGCCGGATGCCCGCCATGCACCTTCGCCCTGTCACCCCTGATGACCACGCCCAACTGATCGCCCTCTGGCAGCGTACGCCGGGGCTGCGCCTGCGCGAGGACGATGCTCATGCGCCGTTCTGCGCCTACCTGGCGCGAAACCCGGGGCTCAGCCTGCTGGTGGAGCGCGAGGGCCAGGTGGTGGCCTCGCTGATGGCCGGGCATGACGGCCGCCGCGGCTACCTGCAGCACCTGGTGGTGGACGTGCCGCTGCGCGGGCAGGGCCTGGCGCGGCGGTTGCTGGATGCGGTGCTGCAGCGGCTGGCGGCCGAGGGCATCGGCAAGTCCCATGTATTCGTCCTGCGGGACGCGCCCGAGGCGCTGGCGTTCTGGTCCGCCCAGGCGGACTGGTCCCGGCGCGGGGATATCGCGGTTTTTTCCACGAACGGAGTGACACGATGAAACGGCTCTCTTTGGCGCTGCTGCTGGCTCTGCTGGCCGGTGGTGCGCAGGCGCTGGAACAGGGTGAGCGCCTGGCGCCCTGGACCCTGCTGGACCAGTACGAGAAACCCTACAGCCTGGACAACCAGCTGGGGCTGCTGCTGGTGGCGCGCGACATGGATGGGGCGAAGCTGGTGAAGGCGGCTCTGGACGGCAAGCCGAAGGACTTCCTCGAACAGCGCCATGCGGTGTTCGTGGCAGACATCAGCCGCATGCCGTCGGTGATTTCCAAGCTGTTCGCCGTGCCGGCGATGCAGGACTACAACTACCGCGTGCTGCTGGACCGCGAGTCCCGCGTGGCGCCGCGCTACGAGGCCCCCGAGGGCCAGGTGCTGGTGCTGACCCTGCGTGACGGCGTGCTGCAGGGGCAGAAGGCTTTCGCGTCGGCCGAGTCGCTGCGCGCGGCGCTGGACGCGGTGCCGCCGGCGCCGTGATCGCCGCCGAGCTGCTGTCCGACACCAGCCTGGGGTTGGGCTGGGCGATCTACGTCCCGGCCCTGGCCTGGGCGGTGATGCGCGCGCCGTGGCTGGAGTTGTTCAGCGACTTCCGGCGCCAGCACCTGCTGTTCGGCACGGTGCTGGCGTTGTTCCTGTTGTGGATGGTGCGGCGGGACTTCGATTCCGGGGTCTCCTACCACTTCATCGGCATGACGGCGGTGACGCTGCTGCTGGACTGGCCCCTGGCGGTGCTGGGCGGCCTCGTTGCACAGCTCGGCTTGCTGGCGCTGGGGCGCCAGGACGTTGCGGCGATGGGCATCAACGGGGCGCTGCTGGTGCTGTTGCCGGTGCTGGTGACAGAGCTGTGTGCGAAGTGGGTGGAACACTTCCAGCCGCGCAACCTGTTCGTCTACATCTTCTGCTGTGGGTTCTTTCCTGCGGCGTTGGCGGCTCTGCTCTGCACCCTGGTGGGGCTGGGGCTGCTGTTCATCGATGGCATCTTCCCGATGCCGCCCTGGCTGGAGGACTTCGTCGGCTACCTGTGGCTGGTTATGTTCCCGGAGGCCTTCATCAACGGCACGGCGGTGACGGCGCTGGTGGTGTTCTGCCCCGAGTGGCTGGAGACCTTCAACCGCACGCGCTACCTGCAGGCGCCCTGGAAGGACGACGACAGGAGCTGAATGGCGCTGGATTCACTGCCCCGATGATCGGCACCGATTGACGCCGATCAAGGTCGGGCGACCTGGCGCGCGCGGATGATCCCCCGGTCACTTCGAACGAGGATGCAACCATGGGTGTTCACGATTGGGCGCGCGCCGCGCTGGCGCAGGTGCTGGAGCAGGGCGGTGGCGAGGGCTTCGACGAGGCGCTGGCCTTGCGGGCGCTGCTGAGTGCGGTGGTGGAGCGCAGCAAGGGCGTGCGCTCACAGGAGGACCTGGCGGCGGAGCTGATGTTCCTGGCGGACAACCTGGATGACGGGCGGGACTACGCCTTCATGCGCCCCTGAGGGCGCATGGGATCAGTGACGGTCAGGGAGATCACCGGAGAACAGTTCGTCCTCGAGGTTGTCACCGGGGATGGCGTGCTCTTCGGCGGCCCAGGCGCCCAGGTCGATCAGCTTGCAGCGGTGGGAGCAGAAGGGCCGGTTGGGGCTTTGTGGGCCCCACTCGACGGGCGCTCCGCAGGTGGGGCATTCAACGGTCATGGGTTGGCTCATGGCTGGCCTCCTCGCAGTGTCAGATAGAAGGCGTGCAGTCGTTCGACTTCGGTGCGCATCCAGGTCAGGTCCCGGTCATTCAGCAGCACGTCGTGGGCGGCAGCCAGGCGCTTGTCCCGGTCAGCCTGGGCCTTGAGGATGGCCTGGACCTGTTCCTCGGAGACGCCATCACGGGCCATGGTGCGCTGCACTTGCAGGGCCTCGGGGACGTCCACCACCAGCACGCGCTGGGTCATGCGGTGCTGCCCGGACTCGATGAGCAGTGGGGAAACCAGGATGGCGTAGGGGGACTTGGCCTCGGCCAGGTTGCTGGCGATCTCCTGGTTGATCAGCGGATGCAGCAGGTTTTCCAGCCAGCGGCGTTCCTCCGGGTGCTGGAAGATGTGCTGGCGCAGGGCGGCGCGGTCGAGCTGCCCGTCGGCCAGGAGGACGCCTTCGCCGAAATGCTCGGCGATGCGAGCCAGGGCGGGGCGGCCGGGCTCCACCACCCAGCGGGCGGCGTGATCGGCATCCACCATATGGACGCCCAGGGCATTGAAATGAGCGGCAGCGGCACTCTTGCCGCTGCCGATGCCGCCTGTGAGGCCAAGAATCCAGGGTGTGGTCATTTGAAACCGGCGAACTGCAGATAGGTCCCGGTTATTTGATCACCCCAGAGCAATGCGATCCAGCCGGCAATTGCCAGGTAGGGGCCGAAGGGAATGGGCGTGCCGCTGTCGGCATCGCGCAGCTTGAGGATGATGATCCCCAGTACCGCACCGACCAGGGACGACAGCAGGATGGTCAGCGGCAGCACCTGCCAGCCACCCCAGGCGCCGAGCATGGCCAGCAGCTTGAAGTCGCCATAGCCCATGCCTTCTTTGCCGGTCACCAGCTTGAACACCCAGTACACGCTCCACAGGCTCAGGTAGCCGCCTACCGCGCCCCAGAGGGCATCCTCCAGCCCGGTGAACAGCCCCTGGCTGTTGACGATCAGCCCGAGCCAGAGCAGCGGCAGCACCAGGGAGTCGGGGAGCAGCTGGTGGTCGATGTCGATCATGCTCATCGCCAGCAAACCCCAGGTCAGCACCAGGAAGGCGCCCGCCTGCCAGGTGAAGCCGAAGTGCCAGGCGACGTACGCGGAAAGCAGCCCGCTGGCCAACTCCACCAACGGGTAGCGCTTCTTGATCGGTGCCTTGCACGACGAACATTTGCCGCCCAGTGCCAGCCAACTGACCACCGGGATGTTCTCCCAGGCCTTGATTTCGTGCTGGCAATGGGGGCAGCGGGAGTTCGGCAGAACCAGGTTGAACGTCTCGCCCGGCGGCTCCGGCGGCAACTCCAGGGCCTCGCGGGCCTGGATCTTCCAATCGCGGAACATCATCACCGGCAAGCGGTAAATGACCACGTTGAGGAAACTGCCGACCAAGAGACCGAGGAGGAATACGCAGAAAACAAAGGCCGGCAAGTTGCCGGCCAGAAAGTCAACAAGAGGCATCGTCAGACTACGGAGCCGAGTTGGAAGATAGGGAGGTACATGGCAATGATGAGACCGCCGACCAGAACACCCAAGACAGACATGATCAGCGGCTCCATCAGTGAAGTCAGGCCATCAACAGCGTTATCGACTTCTTCTTCGTAAAAGGTGGCCAATTTATCCAACATGGAGTCTAGTGCGCCTGACTCTTCGCCGATAGCAGTCATCTGGATTGCCATGGTTGGGAAGACCCCCGTGGTACGCATGGAGAAATTGAGCTGCATGCCTGTGGACACATCTTGCTTGACTTTGTTGACCGCTTGTTTGAATACGATGTTGCCAGTCGCTCCGGATACAGAGTCAAGCGCATCAACCAACGGGACACCAGCCGCAAACGTAGTCGCAAGGGTTCGTGCAAAGCGAGCTACTGCCGATTTGTAGATGATGTTACCGACAATAGGGGCTTTGAGTGCTGCCCGGTCCACGCTATTACGAAATTTCTCGGATTTCTGGTGAACTTGCTTCAGTCCAAAAGCTGTGCCAAACAGCCCCAAAATTACCAGCCACCACCACTCTTGGAGGAATTCGGAAAGCCCGATCACCATCAGAGTGAATGCAGGCAGCTCGGCACCGAAGTTACTAAATACAGCTTCAAATTGCGGTACAACTTTAATCAGAAGGATCATTGAAACGATAATTGCAACTACCACTACTGCGATGGGGTAATTCATCGCCTTTTTTATTTTGGCTTTGAGGGCTTCTGTTTTTTCCTTGTAAGTTGCTACGCGGTCAAGCAAGGTTTCAAGTGCGCCGGCTTGCTCGCCTGAGTCCACCAAGTTGCAATAAAGATCGTCGAAATAGATCGGGCGTTTTCGCAACGAAGAGGCAAAGCTGTTACCCGCTGCTACATCTTGCTTAACATCATCGACCAGTTTTCGCATGCTGGCATTATCAAAGCCTTCCCCGATAATGTCGAAGCTCTGTAGAAGAGGGACGCCTGCCTTCATCATTGTCGCCATCTGACGTGTAAATAAGGCGATTTCTAGTGGCTTGATTTTCTTGTTTTTGCTGAAGAGTGAGGCAGCCTTTTTTCGAACCTTGGTTGGATTGATACCTTGCTTACGGAGTTGAGCTTTGACAAGGGCCGGATTGGAGCCGCTGATCTCACCCGTTACCTTGGTACCTTTCTTGTCAGTGCCTTCCCACTTGAAGACGCTGGTCTTTAATGCCTTATCCGCCATGGATTAGTCCTTGGTGACTCGGTTGACTTCCTCGAGGCTGGTAACGCCCTGCATGGCTTTGAGCAGGCCCGAGGTACGCAGGTCATTGAACCCATCCTTGCGCATCTGTGTTGCGATATCGATGGAGTTACCTTCCTCCATGATAATGCGTTGCAAGGCAGGCGTGATTTTAACTACTTCATAAATACCTACCCTGCCTTTGTAGCCACCTTTGCAATTTTCGCAGCCGACCGGCCCGAAAATCTTGAACGTACCGATCTTGCTCTCCGGAAAACCCTCTTTTAGCAAGGTGTCACGGGGCACATCCACTTCCTTCTTACAAGTGCCACAGAGCTTTCGCGCCAAGCGTTGCGCAATGATCAGGTTGACCGAGGTGGCGATGTTGAACGCGGGCACTCCCATGTTGCGGAGACGCGTCAGGGTCTCTGCTGCGCTGTTGGTGTGGAGCGTTGACATCACCATGTGGCCGGTCTGAGCGGCCTTGATAGCGATTTCTGCTGTCTCAAGGTCCCGAATTTCGCCCACCATGATCACATCCGGGTCTTGGCGGAGGAAGGCGCGTAGCGCTTGAGCGAAATCCATGCCCTGTCGAGGGTTCACGTTTACCTGGTTGATCCCTTCCAGGTTGATCTCCACTGGGTCCTCTGCGGTGGAGATATTGATGTCTACCGTATTGAGGATATTAATGCCTGTATAGAGGGATACGGTTTTGCCGGAGCCGGTAGGGCCGGTCACCAGAATCATGCCTTGGGGTTGCTTCAGGGCCTCTAGGTACAGCTCTTTCTGGAAGTCTTCGTAACCCAGAGCATCGATCCCCATCTGAGCACTCGTGGGGTCGAGGATCCGCATGACGATTTTTTCTCCCCACAGGGTGGGAAGGGTGTTGACTCGAAAGTCAATCGCCTTGGTCTTGGAAATCTTCATCTTGATCCGCCCGTCCTGAGGCTTACGACGTTCAGAGATGTCCAGCGCGGCCATCACCTTGAGTCGTGCAGATATCCGACTTGCAAGCTGGACAGGGGGTCTAGCCACTTCGTGAAGGATTCCATCAGTTCGGAAGCGAACCCTGTAGCTCCTTTCATAGGGTTCGAAGTGCAGGTCGGAAGATCCTCCCTTGATCGCATCGAGTAGCATCTTGTTGACGAAGCGTACTACTGGCGCATCATCTGCATCCTGGCCAGCATCGGCTGAGCCTTTGTCATCGTCTACCGCTTCGACATCCAAGCCATCTAGGTCGACATCTCCCAAGTCGTCCAGCCCGGATGCTTCACCTTCAAAAAATTTATCGATTGCAACGCCCAGTTTGTCATCTTCAACCAGGATCGATTCGGTAGTGAGGCCGGTGTTGAACTGAATGTCTGTAACGGCTTGGTGGTTGGCGGGGTCCGATACGGCTATGAAGAGCTTGTTGCCCCGACGCCATAGCGGCAGCACTCTATGCTGGCGTATGAGCTTTTCACTGACGAGTTCCTTGGGATAGCTGTCCCTGTCGATCGAGTTGAGATCAACATAGGCGACACCGAACTGCTCGGCAGCTAACTCAATCAGATCGCGACTCTTCACAAGCTTGTTCTGAACCAGATAGGTCACCAGAGAGAGTTTGTTGCGAGCTGCCTGTTGCTGTGCCTGTGAGGCTGTTTTTTCGTCTAATAGATTGGCAATGACCATCTGCTTGGCCAAGCCTGTCAGGTTTACGCTGTCATTCATAGTGAGCCCCCCCGAGGAACGTTGCCTTATAACGTAGAAGGCCTTCTGCTTCCACTCAATGTCTACCGGCTGACAAAAAATGGCAGGTACTGACTGATTGAGGGTTTCAGTTCTGAGTAATCAGGCCCTTAACCCATGCTGGATGGGGCTTTTCTTAGTTGGCACGTCGATTGCTTTTGTTTGGGTAGGTCTAGTGCCTGAATTCCCTTGACTGGAGATAGATATGAAAGCTCAAAAAGGCTTTACCCTGATCGAATTGATGATCGTTGTTGCGATCATCGGCATTCTCGCCGCTGTTGCTCTGCCTGCTTACCAGGACTACACCGCTCGCGCCAAGGTTTCTGAAGTGGTTCTGGCTGCTTCGTCCTGCCGTGCCGCTATCTCTGAGGCTTCTCAGACCGGCCTCGCTTCTACTCCGGCCGCAAACGGCTTTGGCTGTGGTGAAACTACTTCTGCGGTTTCTCAATACGTAGCGTCCATTCAAACTACTGCTGCCGGTGCTATCACCGTCGTCGCTCAGAATATCGCTCAGGTTGGTACTGGTAAGGGCATCACTTTGACTCCCTATAGCGATGCCGCTGCTACCACCGCTTCTGTTGCTGCGGATTTCACTGCGGGTAATCTGAAGCCGGTTCGCGCGTGGAAATGTGCTGGTGCTGCCACCAACCCGATCGAAGCCAAATATCTGCCGGCCAGCTGCCGCTAATTTGGCTTTGATCTGAAGAATGCCCTGCCGCTTGGCGGGGCATTTTTTCTCCATGGGGGTGGTGGTGGTGGTGGTTGCTAGGCGTATAGCTAATTGGGCTGCTGCTGGGGCGTTTCTGCTTTTAGTAATAGGGTGGCTGTTACCCAATCACTATGTGCCGTGGTTGACGGCCTATCAAGATTTTTCAAGTTTTGCTGCATTGATAGCTTTATCAGTTTTTCTATTGCTTCGAAGTGAAGCAGATGTCTTGCCAGGGTATGTTCTCTTAGCGGTTTTGGTTGCTTTTCTACCCTTGTTGCAAATAGGTGGTAGGGGCTATTTTGCCGGGGATGCCTGGATTGCATTTCTCTATTTATTAGGGTTCTGTTGGAGCTTGGTTGTTGGCTTCAATTTGAATGTTCGTGAAAATGACTCAAGCCGGTTTTTTATCTATGGGGCTTGGTGTTTTTTGTTGGGGGCAGTTCTTTCGGGGCTAATTGCCGTTGCTCAATGGTTAGGTGTCGGGGGCGGCATCTGGATTGTTGATCTGCCCCCTTCTGGCCGTCCTTTTGCTAATTTTGGCCAGCCTAATAATTTGGCGCTGATGCTAATGCTGGGGTTGGTAGCAGCTTGGTATCTATTTGAGGTCAGATTTACCGGGGCGTTTTTCTCCGCGTTTGTTTCGGCTTTTCTGCTTTTCGCTGTGGCTCTGAGTCAGTCTCGCACTCCTTGGGTCTTTGCTGTTGCAGCTTCAATTTTCTGGATTTGTAAGTGTCGGAGCGTAGGGAAGCTCTCGACTAGCTATTTGTTGGTATGGATTGCTTTGTACGGCATATTGATCTTTGTGCTCCCCTATGTTTCAGATTTGCTTTTTCTGTCTAGTGCAGACCCGTTGCAGCGTGCTTCAGCATTGGAGCGGCTGGATATGTGGTCGCAACTTTTTTATGCGGTAATTAAAGGCCCACTGTGGGGGTATGGTTGGAATCAGGTGAGTGTCGCCCAAGTTAGTGTTACGCTTACTTATCCGGTTGGAATGCCAACGGAACATAGTCACAATATCCTATTGGATTTCCTGGTGTGGAACGGTCCTGTCATTGGTGGGATGTTGATCGTGTTTTCGACCGGAGGGCTAATTTGGCTCGGCCTTAGGGTGCGGACGATTGAAGGTGTTCTGGCTCTTGTAGCGGGAGGTGCGTTAATTACCCATGGGATGCTGGAGTATCCGCTGGAATATGCGTTCTTCCTCTTACCTCTAGGTCTAATTTTGGGGGCTGTAAGTAAAGAGTGCTCAGCTAAAATTATAGTGCGTATTCCGAAGTGGTTCTCAGGAGGGTTGACAGTTTTAGCCGTCGCCGTCATGGCGTTGGTTTGGAGCGAGTACCGTGTGATCGAAGATAGTCATCGCCAAATGCGCTTTGAGAACGCGCGTTTGGCAGAGTGGCAGGGAGGGGGGGCAACACCTGAGGTGCTCATTCTGACCCAGCTCCGAGAGTATCTGCGTTTTGCGCGGACTTTCCCGCACCCGGATATGTCGGACGAGGAGCTCGAATGGATGCGGAAAGTTGCCTATCGCTACCCTTATCCTTCGAGTATTTACCGCTATGCGCTGGCGTCTGGACTGAATGGTAAGACTCAGCAGGCAAGGGATCATTTGCGCATCCTCCAGTCTCTCCACGGCAATGTTCTGTACCGCGAGGGGCTTGGCGTTATGAGGGGGTTGGTCGCTACTTATCCTCAATTGGGGGATGTCGTGTCCGGTATGCCCGACTAGCTTGCGCTGCGCTTGAGTCGGTTCTGCTTTGTAAGTATCTTACGCCCGCCGCCGGAATAGCTCAGTAGGTAGAGCAGCGCACTCGTAACGCGAAGGTCGCAGGTTCGATTCCTGTTTCCGGCACCAGCTCAACAAAAAGCCCCGCAATCGCGGGGCTTTTTGCTTTCTGGCGGTGGGGCCTCAGAGGCTGAGCCGCATGGACAGGTCCACCGCCCGGACATCCTTGGTCAGGGTGCCAATGGAGATGTAGTCGACCCCCGTCTCGGCGATGGTGCGCAGGGTGGTGTCGTTGATGCCGCCGGAGGCTTCCAGCTTGGCGCGGCCTGCGGTGAGGGTGACGGCGGTGCGCATGTCGTCGAGGCTCAGCTCGTCCAGCATGATGATGTCAGCACCGGCATCCAGCGCCTGTCGCAGTTCGTCCAGGTTTTCCACCTCCACTTCAACCGGCTTGCCGGGGGCGATGCGGTGGGCGGCGTTGATGGCCTGGGTGATTCCGCCGCAGGCGGCGATGTGGTTTTCCTTGATCAGGAAGGCGTCGTACAGGCCGATCCGATGGTTGTGGCCCCCGCCGCAGGTGACGGCGTACTTCTGCGCAAGGCGCAGGCCGGGCAGGGTCTTGCGGGTGTCCAGCAGCTTCACCGAGGTGCCTTTCACCAGCTCCACATAATGAGCGACGCGGGTGGCGACGCCGGAGAGGCATTGGAGGAAGTTCAGTGCGCTGCGTTCGCCGCTGAGCAATGCCCGCGCCGGGCCTTCCAGGTGGAAGAGAGGTTGGTTGGGCTGGACGCGATCACCGTCCGCCACCTGCCAGTGCACGGCCACGCGTGGGTCGAGTTGGCGGAACACCACGTCGACCCACGCGGTCCCAGCAATCACAGCGGCTTCGCGGGTGATCACCGTGGCATAGGCGAGGCGTTCCTCGGGGATGAGCTGGGCGGTGATGTCGCCGCTGCCGATGTCCTCGGTCAGTGCGCGCCGTACGTTGGCTTCGATTTCCGCGCTCAGGTCGGCAAGGGTCAGGTTGGGCATGGGAGGCTCCGCTGCGAGATGGCGCGATTATAGAGGCCGGCGGACCGCCGGTGCAGCGGCGGTGGTAACGGTCGCTGGCTTTCTGCTAGATATTCAGAACGGCACCGGCTGTCAGCCGCATGCCTACAAGGGTTGGGTTCTGTGTGACATGCGTCATAACTGCAGGAAGTGTCCCCTTGGTTGCGGAACGAGTATCCCTATAATGAGTCTGAATTTCTCTATTTGACGCCAGAGGCTTGACGTTGAAGTGATCCTTCGACGTAGCTGAGCAGTCCGAATCCCCTGTCCAGGTGGTCGGCTGCGGGAGACTCGCTATGCAGACCGACGCGAACGTGGTGCCTCTCAAGGGCGCCTCCGAGCAAACGCCAACTTCGCCGGTAGGAAGGCTGCCCGTGGCACTCATCCAGGTGCGCGACAAGGCTGCACAACAGCTCAAGCAAGCGCTGCAGGCGCTGTTCGACAACGCGGACGACACCCTCTTCCAGATGGCCGACCGCGCGACCAGCAACGCCGAGCAGAATGCATTCTTCGAAGCCATGCGCGACCTGCGCCTCAAGCGCAAGAGCATCGAGCGTGGCTTCCTGCAAAAGGTCTTCGAGACCTTCTCCAACCTCAACCAGTACGAGATCGGCCGCGCGCCGCAGCTCGACGCGGTGTCGTTCGAGAGCCTGAGCCTGGTCCAGAACGACGACCTCGAAGAGTCCGTCGCCCAGGACACCATGGTGTCCAAGGTGATGAGCCGTGATGCCGTGGCCCTCGGCCACCTCACCACCCGCATCAATACCCTCGTCAGCAAGAAGATCGACGACCGTACCAACCCGCTCGGCCCGCGCGCCCTGTGCGAGGCCTTCCTCGACGCCTGCCGCAGCCTGGGCGTGGAGATCAAGGTCAAGCTGATCATCTTCAAGCTGTTCGACAAGTACGTGCTGACCGAACTGGACCAGCTCTACGCCGAAGCCAACCAGCTGCTGATCACCGCCGGCGTGCTGCCGGAGCTGAAGTCCGCCCCCCCGGCCCGCCGTCCCCAGGGTCGCACCCCGGGTGCCGCGCGTTCCGCTGCTGCTGGCGGGGATGCCGCCGGTGTCGTCGCTGACATGGCCAGCGAAGAGGTTCAGGAAGTCTTCGGCGCCCTGCAGGCCCTGCTCTCCGAAGTGCGTGGCAGCGGGCTGCCCCGCCGTGAGGTGCCGGCCGATGCCGTGCCCATCACCAGCAACGACCTCATGCGCCTGCTGTCGCACCTGCAGCAGCACCTGTCCGCCCAGAAGGTGGACGACATCGACGTCCGCTTCCAGCTGGACAGCCTGCTCACCCGCGCCAGCGCCAAGAGTGGCCGCTCCCGTGTGGTCGGCCAGGTGGATGACGACGTCATCAACCTGGTGTCGATGCTCTTCGAATTCATCCTCGACGACCGCTCCCTGCCGGATTCGCTCAAGGCCCTCATCGGCCGCCTGCAGATCCCGATGCTCAAGGTCGCCGTGCTGGACAAGACCTTCTTCAGCCGCGGCAGCCACCCGGCGCGCCGCCTGCTCAACGAGATCGCCTCGGCCGCCATGGGCTGGAGCGAGCAGGACGACCTCCAGCGCGACGTGCTCTACCAGCGCATCGAACAGGTGGTGCTGCGCCTGCTGAATGACTTTGTCGACGATCCGGGCATCTTCTCCGACCTGCTGTCCGACTTCCTCGCCTACACCGGCGACGAGCGCCGCCGCAGCGAGCTGCTGGAACAGCGCACCCGTGACGCCGAAGAAGGCCGCGCCAAGGCCGAGCTGGCTCGCCAGCAGGTGGAGCAGGCTCTGAACGAGCGCCTGCTGGGCCGTACGCTGCCTGAAGTGGTGGTGCGCCTGCTGCAGGAAGCCTGGAGCAAGGTGATGCTGCTCACCTGCCTCAAGCACGGTGCCGAGTCCGAAGAGTGGCGCGCCACCCTGGCCACCATGGACGACCTGATCTGGAGCGTGGAGTCCCACGAGGCGCCCGAGGCCCGCATGCGCCTGCTGGAACTGGTGCCCGGGCTGCTCAAGTCGCTGCGTGAAGGGCTGACCAGCGCCGCCTTCGACCCGTTCTCCACCAGCGAATTCTTCAGCCAGCTGGAGTCCCTGCATGTCCAGGCCTTCCAGCGCTTCAAGCGCCCCGAGCCGGAGCCGGTGGTGGCCGACGTCGCCGAGCCCGATGCGCCGATTGCCGCAGATGCCGCCCTGGTCGTGGACCTGCCCGAACTGGAGCTGGAAGTCGCTGTAGAAGCGCCGGCCATGGTCGAGGTGGTGGAAGAGATCATCCTGCTGGCACCCGGCGAAAGCCGCGCGCCCGAGCCGGAAGCCTCCCTGCCCGAGGGCGACGAGGCCCTGGACCAGGTGGACAACCTGCGTGTCGGCAGTTGGGTCGAGTTCCAGGAAGACGAGGACCACAAGGTCCGCTGCAAGCTGGCGGCGATCATCAAGCCCACCGGCAAGTACATCTTCGTCAACCGCACCGGCATGAAGGTGCTGGAGAAGACCCGCATGGGCCTGGCCGTGGAGTTCCGCCGTGGCGCCATCCGTCTGCTGGACGACGCCCTGCTGTTCGACCGGGCCCTGGAATCGGTGATCGGCAACCTGCGCAAGCTCAAGGGCGCCTGATCCAGGCGCTTTACCCAGGACGCCCGGCCCCGGCCGGGCGTCTGCGTTTCCGGGCCTTGGCCCGGGCAGCAGGCTGCTCTAGAGTGTCGGCGGATCAAGGAGCCGCCATGCAACCGGACATCGCCACCGGCTGGTGTGAAGACGCCCGCCATTGCCCCTCGCCCAACTTCAATGCCCGTCCGCACGGGGAGATCTCCCTGCTGGTCATCCACAACATCAGCCTGCCCCCGGGCCAGTTCGGCACCGGCAAGGTGGTGGAGTTCTTCCAGAACCGCCTGGACGCCGACGAGCATCCCTACTTCGCCGGCATCGCCGACATGCAGGTGTCCGCACACTTCCTCATCGAGCGCGACGGCCGGGTGACCCAGTTCGTCTCCTGCCTCGACCGCGCCTGGCACGCCGGCAAGTCCTCTTTCGAAGGTCGCGAGAACTGCAACGACTTTTCCCTGGGCATCGAACTGGAAGGCACCGACGACCTGCCCTACAGCGATGCCCAGTACGACGCCCTGGGCCGCCTGGCCCGTGGTTTGCTGCGTGCCTACCCCGCCATAACCCCCGAGCGGGTCTGCGGCCACAGCGACATCGCCCCCGTGCGCAAGACCGACCCGGGGCCCGCTTTCGACTGGGCGCGGTTGCGCGCCAGCCTGCTGCATAAGGAGATGACCCCATGAGCTTCCTGGTACTGCTGCTGGTGCTGTGGATCGAGAAACTCTCCAACTGGCGCCAGCGCCTGCAACGGGACAGTGCCTGGCTGCGGCAGCTGGATGGCGCCGCCGCCAGCCGCCCCCTGGCGGGGCGGCCCTGGCTGGCGCTGGGGATCTGGGTGGTGCTGCCGCTGGTGGCGCTGGCCCTGGTGCTGACCATGCTGCAGCCCCTGGCCTATGGCTGGCTGGCGCTTCCGGTGCACCTGCTGGTGGTGGTCTTCGCCCTTGGCCGTGGCGATGTCCAGGCCGACCTCGGCTCCTTCCGCGACGCCTGGCGCCGGGGCGATACCCAGGGTGCCCTGCATGTCGCCGAGCGCGACCTGGGCCTGCGGGTGGAGGAGGGCGACGACCTGCTGATGCGGGTGCAGGAGCATCTGGTCTGGCAGGCCTACCAGAGCTTCTTCGCGGTGATCTTCTGGTACTTCCTGCTGGGCCCGGTGGCGGCCCTGGCCTACCGCCTGCTGGCCCTGGCCGAGGAGCGCGCCGCGTCCCCCGCCATCCGCGAGCAGGCCCGCCAGGTGCGGCATGCCTTCGACTGGGTGCCGGTGCGGGTACTGGCGGCCAGCTTCTCCCTGGTGGGCAACTTCGTCGCTGTCAGCCGCGTACTGCTGCATGAGCTGCTCAACTGGGAGATGTCCGCCGAGCGTTTCGTGGTGATCGCCGGGCGTGCTGCCGGCGAGCTGCCCGAGTCCAGCGCGGGCGAGGAGGGCGTGGCCAGCCTGGACGCCCTGTGGCACCTGCTGGTCCGTTCCGCCGTGCTCTGGTACGCGGGTTTCGCCCTGTGGACGCTGTTCTTCTGACGGCGCCTTTCGCGTTGATCTGTAGCCGTTCTTAACCTTAAGTTACAGAAACCCTCGCCGATATCAGGTACACAGGGCCTGCGTCGAGTGAGGGTCTTTTGTGATATCCGTCACTTTTATCGCCGGGCATAGGACGCCCTGATCGGTCTGCCGCAGGTCGGGCGATAGGGGACGGCATGCTGTCACCGTGCCATCCTGATTCCGTCCAAGACGCCGCATAACAATAAATAAGCAAGCCAGGAGACGTCGTGTGAAGACTCTGCTGTATCCGGCCATCGCGCTGATGAATCGCCTCAGCTTCGGCATGAAGTTCAGTCTGATCAGCGTGCTGTTCTTCCTGCCGATGATCGTCACCAACTACTTCCTCGTTCGCGAGTCCTACGAGCAGTTCGTCAGCACCCGCAACGAGCTGCAGAGTCTGGACCTGCTGCACGCCAGCCAGGGCCTGCGGCGCAACCTGGAAAGCCTCAACGACCTGGTGCTGATCAACTCCCTGATCGGCCAGTCCGGCCAGGCGGGCGACCTCGACAGCCGCGTCACCCGCGTGGAACAGGACGTGCTCGCGGCCCTCAAGGCGCTTCAGCCGGTCACCACAGACGCCGAGCAGGTCACCGAGTTCAACGCCAAGCGCGACGAAATGCTCAACGCCCTCCAGGCCGCGCAGAAGGAAACCTCCCTGCAGAGCAAGAGCGCGATGATCGAGAAGCTCCTCGGCAATGCCCAGGTCTTCATCAAGCTGGTCGCCAGCCAGGCCGGCCTCAGCCAGGACAGCCAGCGCGATGTGCGCCAGGTGGCCGAACTGATCACCAGCGTTACCCCCGATGTCACCGCCGGCATCAGCCAGGGGCGTGCCATCGGTTCCTATTCCCTGGGCCAGGGCTTCCTCAACTCCGCCGCCAGCACCAAGCTCGACGACCTGCTGCTGGACCTGGAGAAGCTCGGCAGCGAGTACGGCCTCAAGCTGCAGGACGCCCTCAGCGGCAACCCGCGCGCCCAGGCCGCCCTCAGCCAGCAGGCCGACGCCAGTCGCGCCACCCTCAAGGAGGCCGCCACCCTGTTCGAGGAGCAGGTGATCATGGCCGATACCCTCGACACACCCTGGGCCACCTTCTACGACCAGGTCAGCGCGCTGATGGACAAGACCTACGCGCTGAACGACGCCGCCCTGGAGTTCCTGCGCAGCGACCTGGACAAGCGCCTCGGCGAGAAGCGCGTCCAGACCATCCTGCTGGTGGTGGCGCTAGTGGGTGTCTTCCTCGCCATCGTCTACCTCTACAGCGGTTTCTACGTCTCCACCCGCACCACCCTCAAGCGCCTCGGCAAGGTGCTCGACCAGGTGGCCGCCGGCGACATGACCGTCAGCTTCCAGGCCGAAAGCCGCGACGAACTGGGCGAGCTGGGGCAGGTATTCAACGGCACCGTGGCCAAGATCCATGACCTGATCCAGCTGGTCGGCCAGACCGTCTCGGAAGTCGAACGCCAGGCCAGCCGCGTCCAGCAGGTGTCCGAGGAGAGCAACCTCGCCGTCGCCGGGCAGCGCAGCCAGATCGAGCAGGTCGCCACCGCCATGAACCAGATGTCCGCCACCGCCCAGGAAGTGGCGCGCAGCGCGGCAGCCGCCGTCGGCAGTGCCCACAGCGTCAACGAAGAAACCGTCAATGGTCGCAGCCTGGTGGAGTCCCAGCTGGGCAGCATCGAACGCCTGGCCCACGAGATCGAGCAGTCGGTGAACGTCATCAACCAGCTGGCGTCCGACAGCGCCTCCATCAGTCGTGTGCTGGAAGTGATCAAGGGCATCGCCGAGCAGACCAACCTGCTGGCCCTCAATGCCGCCATCGAAGCCGCCCGTGCCGGCGAGCAGGGGCGCGGCTTCGCCGTGGTGGCCGACGAGGTGCGCACCCTCGCCAAACGCACCCAGCAGTCCACCGAGGAGATCGAACAGATGATCGCCCGCCTGCAGGGCGGTGTCGGCGCGGCCGTGAAGGCGATGAACACCAGCCACCAGATGGCCGGCGGCACCGTCAACCAGTCCGGCCGCGTGCAGCAGGCGCTGGAGAACATCCTTGGCGCCGTGGGGATGATCGTCGACCAGAACCAGCAGATCGCCGCGGCTGCCGAGCAGCAGACCGCCGTCGCCCACGACATCGACCAGAACATCGTCGAGATCAACAGCGCCGGCGAACGCACCGCCCAGGGGGCCAGCCAGACCGAACAGGCCAGCCGCCAGCTGTCCGACCTGGTCGCGCAGCTCAAGCAGCTGATCGGCGCGTTCCGCGTCTGATCGTTAGCCGCAAGCAAAAGCCCGCCAATCGGCGGGCTTTTCGTTTGTTGGCCTATGGGATAGGTCGTAGCCCGGGCTTCAGCCCGGGAACGGCGCCCAGCCGAACAGCTCGCAGGCGTTCCGGCTGCTGGCCGCCGCCAGGGCATCCGGCGTCAGCCCCATCAGTTCGGCGAGGTTGGCGCAGATGGCCGGCAGGTATTCCGGGCTGTTGCGCTGGTGCGGATGCATGGCGGGCGCCATGTCCGGCGCATCGGTCTCCAGCACGATGGCGTCCAGGGGCAGGCGCGGCACCACCTTGCGCAGGCGGTTGGCCTGGGGCCAGGTGGGGGCGCCGCCCAAGCCCAGGCGGAAGCCCAGCTTCAGGTATTCGCGGGCTTCCTCGTAGCTGCCGGCGAAGGCGTGGACGATGCCGCCCCGGGCAGGGCGGATGCGCTTGAGGGTGGCGATCACCGCCGCGTGGCTGCGGCGCACGTGCAGCAAGGCTGGCAGTTGCAGGTCGACGGCCAGCGCCAGCTGCGCCTCGAACAGCGCCTGCTGGGCGTCGCGGTCGAGTTCGGGGAGGAAGTAGTCGAGGCCGATCTCGCCCACCGCACACAGCTTCGGGTGGCCGGCCAGGGCTTCCAGGCGCTGGCGCAGGGCCGCCAGGTGCTCGGGGCGGTGGTCGGCGAGGTAGATGGGGTGCAGGCCGAAGGCGGCGTACAGGTCCGGTTCGGTCTCGGCCAAGTGCCAGATGCGCGCCCAGTTGGCCTCGAACACCCCCATCAGCACCTGGCGCTCCACGCCCAGTGCACGGGCGCGCTGCAGCACGGCCGGGCGGTCGGCATCGAATTCTGGGAAGTCCAGGTGGGTGTGGGTATCGATCAGCATGGCGGTCGGCTGCCTGGGGGCTGGCTGTCAGCCTAGCCCAGAGGCGCCGCCAGCGGGCGGCGCCTCCGTGCCGAGGGGGCGAGTCAGTGGTGCTCGCGGGTGGCGCGGAATTTCACGTCCGGCCAGCGTTCTTCCATCAGGCTGAGGTTCACGCGGGTCGGGGCCAGGTAGGTGAGGTGGCCGCCGCCGTCCACGGCGAGGTTCTCGAAGGCCTTGTCCTGGAACTCCTTGAGCTTCTTCTCGTCCTTGCACTCGATCCAGCGTGCGGACCAGACGTTGATCGCCTCGTAGGCGCACTCGACCTTGTATTCCTCCTTCAGGCGGCTGGCGACCACGTCGAACTGCAGCACGCCCACGGCGCCGAGGATGATGTCGTTGTTGCGCTCGGGGAAGAACACCTGGGTGGCGCCTTCCTCGGCCAGCTCCTGCAGGCCCTGGCGCAGCTGCTTGGATTTCAGCGGGTCCTTCAGGCGCACGCGGCGGAACAGCTCCGGGGCGAAGTGCGGGATGCCGGTGAAGCCCAGGGCCTCGCCTTCGGTGAAGGTGTCGCCGATCTGGATGGTGCCGTGGTTGTGCAGGCCGATGATGTCGCCGGCGAAGGCCTCTTCCAGCTGCTCGCGCTCGCTGGAGAAGAAGGTCAGCGCGTCGGCGATCTTCACGTCCTTGCCCAGGCGCACGTGGCGCATCTTCATGCCCTTCTCGTACTTGCCCGAGCAGATGCGCATGAAGGCGATGCGGTCGCGGTGTTTCGGGTCCATGTTCGCCTGGATCTTGAACACGAAGCCGGAGAACTTCTCTTCGGTGGGCTCGACGCTGCGCTCGTGGGTGGCGCGGGGCAGCGGCTTGGGTGCCCAGTCGACGATGCAGTCGAGCACCTGGTCGACACCGAAGTTGCCCAGCGCGGTGCCGAAGAACACCGGGGTCATCTCGCCCTTGAGGAAGGCGTCCTTCTCGAAGACGTGGCAGGCGCCCTGCACCAGCTCCAGTTCTTCGAGGAAGTTGTCGTAGAGGTCGCCCAGGTGAGCGCGGGCCTCGTCGGAGTCCAGCTTCTCGATGACCTTGGTCTCGATGCGCTCATGACCGTGGCCCGGCACGTAGACGATGATCTTGTCCTCGGCCAGGTGGTACACACCCTTGAAGTCCTTGTAGCAGCCGATCGGCCAGGTGATGGGCGCGGCCTTGATCTTAAGCACCGCCTCGATCTCGTCGAGCAGCTCGATGGGGTCGCGGATGTCGCGGTCCAGCTTGTTGATGAAGCTGACGATGGGCGTGTCGCGCAGGCGGCAGACTTCCATCAGCGCGATGGTGCGCGGCTCGACGCCTTTACCGCCGTCGAGGACCATCAGCGCCGAGTCCACCGCAGTCAGGGTGCGGTAGGTGTCTTCGGAGAAGTCTTCGTGGCCGGGGGTGTCGAGCAGGTTGATCATGTGCTCGCGGTAGGGGAACTGCATCACCGAGGTGGTGATGGAGATGCCGCGCTGCTTCTCCATCTCCATCCAGTCGGAGGTGGCGTGACGGTCGGACTTTCGCGACTTCACGGTGCCGGCGACGGCAATCGCCTTGCCCATCAGCAGCAGCTTCTCGGTGATGGTGGTCTTACCGGCGTCCGGGTGGGAAATGATGGCGAAGGTGCGGCGTTTGGCGACTTCGGCGGCCTGGATGGTCATGGGTGCTTGCCTGGCTGGAAACGAGGGCGGGCAGGGAGCCCGGAAAAGCGCGGGATTATAGCGGATCGCCGGCTTCAGTAGAGGCCGGCGATCCGGTGTGCAGGGCTAGTGTTCGCCTTGCTCGCCGCGCGGCGCCTGGCCGGGGTAGATCCAGCGCACCAGCGAGCCGATCGACAGGCCCTGCACCAGGATCGACACCAGCACCACGATGTAGGTCAGGGTCAGCAGCAGGTCGCGCTCCTCGCCCGGCGGCAGCGACAGCGCCAGGGCCACCGACACACCGCCGCGCAGGCCGCACCAGGTGAGGATGCGGATCGCGCCACGGGGCACCTGGCGACGGCCCAGGGCCTTCTGCCGCAGCAGGACGATGGCCGGTGCCAGGGTCAGCAGGCGCGACAGCTGCACCGAGGCCCCTAGGGCCATGGCCGCCGCCACGTGCAGCCAGCTCAGCGGCAGCAACAGCAGCTCCAGGCCGATCAGCGCGAACAGCAGGGCGTTGAGGATCTCGTCGATCAGCTCCCAGAACTTGTCCAGGTAGCGGCGTGTCTCGTCCGACATGGCCAGGGTGCGGCCGTGGTTGCCGATGATCAGGCCCGCCACCACCATCGCCAGCGGCGCCGACACGTGCAGGTGGTTGGCCAGCGCCGCGCCACCGATCACCAGCGCCAGGGTCAGCATCACCTCCACCTGGTACTGGTCGATGCTGCGCATCATCAGGAACACCCCGTAGCCCAGGGCCGCGCCGAACAGCACGCCGCCCACCGCCTCGTGCAGGAACATCCCGGCCACGCCGGCCACCGTGGGCGCCTCGCCCAGGTTCAGCACGCTCAGCAGGATGGCGAACACCACCACCGCCGTGCCGTCGTTGAACAGCGACTCGCCGACGATGGTGGTCGCCAGCGGCTTCGGTGCCCCGGCGGATTTGAGGATGCCCAGTACCGCGATGGGGTCGGTGGGGGAGATCAGCGCACCGAACAGCAGGCAATAGATGAAGTCCACCTGCCAGCCGAACAGCCCGAAGCTGTAGTACGCCAGCAACGCCACCGCGAGGGTGGACACCAGCACACCGGCGGTGGCCAGCAGGCCGATGGGCCACTTGTAGCTGTGCAGGTCGCGCAGGTCCACGTGCAGCGCACCGGCGAACAGCAGCGCGGGGAGGAACCAGGTCATCAGCACCGAGGAGAAGTCGATGCGCCGCAGCAGCTCGCGGGACTCCTCGTGGAGGATCGGGTAGCCCAGCTCGGACAGGCCGATGGCGATGGCCGAGAACAGCAGCGCCGTGGCCATGATGCCGATGGTCGGCGGCAGCCGGGTGAAGCGGTAGTTGAGGTAGGTGATGAAGGTGGTGAAGACGATGAAGCTGGCGGCGAGATCGAGCATGCGACTCCTTCGTGTGGGCCTGTCCATGGGGGAAGTCGGGAAGGATACGGAACGCGTTCCGCCAGGCCAACGCAAAATCCGTGAAGGGGCTCAAGAACGCGGTTTTGTGCAGCATTCCGGACGCTTCGTTGAGGATAAAAAACAATCAACCACGCAAGCGACAATCGGATGCGAAACGGCGGCATTTTCTGGTTGCCATGTAGGACATGCAGTCCTAAAGTGCGCGCCCGAACGTCCATGCTGGAAACGATCCATCCGGCTCAAGTACTGACGACGAGAGGTTACCGGCGCCCTTGCCCGGTACCGGTGATGCTCGGCGACATGCCTTGGGAAGTAGGCGAACCAAAGTGGGGAAACTGTCAGGCGTTCGCGGTTTCGTATGTCACGAAACCACTCCACCTTTTCAGAACCGTTCAGCCATTTGGAGTCCCTAGCATGTCGATCAAGGTCGAAGACTATTTCGCACCCGCCACTTTCCAGCGCATGAAGGCCTTTGCCGATCAGCACGAGACCCCCTTCGTGGTGATCGACAAGCAGACCATCGCCGACTCCTACGACCAGCTGGTCAGCTGCTTCCCCTTCGCCAAGATCTACTACGCGGTGAAGGCCAACCCGGCCACCGAGATCACTGAGCTGCTGCGCGAGAAGGGCTCCAACTTCGACATCGCCTCCATCTATGAGCTGGACAAGGTGATGAAGACCGGCGTCGGCCCGGAGCGCATCAGCTACGGCAACACCATCAAGAAAGCCCGCGACATCCGCTACTTCTACGAGAAGGGCGTGCGCCTGTTCGCCACCGACTCCGAGGCCGACCTGCGCAACATCGCCAAGGCCGCCCCGGGTGCGAAGGTCTACGTGCGCATCCTCACCGAGGGCTCCACCTCCGCCGACTGGCCGCTGTCGCGCAAGTTCGGCTGCAACCCGGACATGGCGCTGGACCTGCTGATCCTCGCCAAGCAACTGGGCCTGGACCCCTACGGCGTGTCCTTCCACGTCGGCAGCCAACAGCGCGACATCGACGTCTGGGACGCCGCCATCGCCAAGGTCAAGGTGATCTTCGAGCGACTGAAAGAAGAGGACGGCATCACCCTGAAGATGATCAACATGGGCGGCGGCTTCCCGGCCAACTACATCCAGCGCACCAACAGCCTGGAGACCTACGCCGAGGAGATCACCCGCTTCCTCAAGGAAGACTTCGGCGACGAACTGCCGGAGATCATCCTCGAGCCGGGCCGCTCCCTGATCGCCAACGCCGGCATCCTCGTCAGCGAAGTGGTGCTGGTGGCGCGCAAGTCCCGCACCGCCGTCGAGCGTTGGGTCTACACCGACGTGGGCAAGTTCTCCGGCCTGATCGAAACCATGGACGAATCCATCAAGTTCCCCATCTGGACCGAGAAGAAGGGCGAGATGGAAGAAGTGGTGATCGCCGGCCCCACCTGCGACAGCGCCGACATCATGTACGAGAACTACAAGTACGGCCTGCCGCTGAACCTGGCCAGCGGTGACCGCCTCTACTGGCTCTCCACCGGTGCCTACACCACCAGCTACAGCGCGGTGGAATTCAACGGCTTCCCGCCGCTGAAGTCCTACTACGTGTAAGGGCTTCACCCCGGCAAAGCCCGCCTTCACGGCGGGCTTTGTCGTTTTCGTGTAGGTGGAATCCGTTTGCCGCAAGGGCATTTCCCAAGCGTGCTTTTGCGGATGTTCATGAGAATCCTTATCAAATAGGTTGCCTCCCCTCACCACCGGGAGGACCTTCCATGAAACGCCTTGCCCTGCGCCCGCAACCGGGCCCCCGCACCCTGCTCGCCGTCGGCATCGGCCTGGCCGCCGGCCCCCTCGTCGCCGCCGAGCCACCGCGCAGCAGCGCCAGCCTGGAGCTGGAGACGCTGCACGTCGAAGAGCGGCGCAGCGACGGCTACCGCACCGAGCGCTCCGCCTCGGCGAAGAACGCCGTGCCCCTGCTCGACACCCCCCAGACCATCACCGTGGTGCCCGCCGAAGTGATGCGCGACCAGCAGGCCCTGAGCCTGCGCGAGGTGCTCTCCAACGTCTCCGGCATCACTTTCAACGCCGGGGAGGGCGGTGGCGGCTCGGGGGACAACCTCAACATCCGTGGCTTCTCCGCCAGCACCAACCTGCAGATCGACGGCCTGCGCGACAGCGCCCAGAACAACCGCACCGACACCTTCAACATCGAACAGGTGGAGGTCATCAAGGGCCCCAACTCGGTGTTCGGCGGCGCCGGCACCACCGGCGGCAGCGTCAACCAGATCAGCAAGCAGCCGGGCTTCGAAGCCTTCAGCCGGCTCGGCCTGGGCCTGGGCAGCGACCACTACCGGCGCCTCACCCTGGACACCAACCATCCCCTGCAGGAGCTGGGCAGCGGCAGCGCCTTCCGCCTCAACCTCATGGCCCACGACGACGAGATCCCCGGCCGCAAGCGCCTGGAACGCGAGCGCTGGGGCATCGCCCCCTCGCTGCTGCTGGGCCTGGGCGAGGACACCAGCCTGACGCTGAGCTACTTCCACCAGCGCGACGACAACGACCCGGACTACGGCGTCCCGGCCTTCGACGGCAAACGCGTGGCCGGGGTCAAGCGCAACGCCTACTTCGGCTGGCGCAACCTCGACCGCGAGCGCATCGACAGCGACGCCTTCACCGTGCGCCTGGAGCACCGCTTCAACGACCAGTTGAGCCTTCAGAACCTCACCCGCTACAGCGAGGTGGAGCGCGACACGGTGATCTCCGCCGCCCACATCAACCTCGACCGCCGCCGCGGCGGTGGTGCGCCGGGCCCCGTCCTCGCCCCCGGCCAGTACCTGCCTGCCGGCCCCCAGGCCTACGGCCGCGACGTCACCAGCCGCATGTGGATCAACCAGACCAACCTCACTGCCGAGTTCGACACCCTCGGCATCGGCCACACCCTGGTGACCGGCGCGGAGTTCTCCCGCGAGACCTACCACCGCACCACCTACGACTACGGCCTGAAGTTCCCCGACGAGGGCTACCCCCTGGCCGATCCGCCCGGCTACTGGAGCGGGCCGGCCCAGCGAAGCAACTCCGGCTACCTCGCCACCCGCCTGTACGACCGCGCCCTGTACGCCTTCGACACCCTGGCCCTGAGCCCGCAGTGGGACCTCAACCTCGGCCTGCGCTACGACTGGCTCGACGGCGACGCCCGCAACAACAGCCTCACCAAAGGCACCTGGGTGGCCACCGACAACCGCTCCAGCGACGAGCACCTCAGCGGCCGCGCCGGGCTGGTCTACAAGCCGGTGGAGAACGGGCGCTTCTACCTGGCTTACGGCACCTCCTTCAACCCCAGTGCGGAGAACATCGCCACCAACGGTGCCGGCCTCAGCGCCGCCACCGAGAAGCTGGACCCGGAGAAGAACCGCACCTGGGAGCTGGGCACCAAGTGGGAGCTGCTGGAGCGGAGCCTGCAGCTGGACGCCGCGCTGTTCCGCGTCGAGAAGCTCAACGCCCGCACCCAGCTTGTCGACGGCACCACCATCCTCGCCGGCAACCAGCGCGTGCAGGGGCTGGAGCTGGGGCTGACCGGCGAGCTCAGCGAGCGCTGGAAGGTGTTCAGCACCTTCACCTTCATGGACAGCGAGACCCTCAAGGCCGTCAACGAGCGCGTCGGCGTCTCGGCCAAGGGCCAGGCCCTGGCCAACACCCCGCCGCAGTCGTTCAACCTCTGGTCCACCTACGACTTCGACGGTGGCTGGCGCGTCGGCTACGGCGCGCGCTACGTCAGCCAGCGCAACCTCACTGCCAGTGACGACGGCGTCAAGCTCGCCGCCTACTGGGTCCACAGCGCCATGCTCGGCTACCGGGTCAGCGATTCCTTCGACCTGCAGCTGAACCTGGACAACCTGTTCGACCGCCAGTACGTCGAGCGCGTCCGCACCCAACTCGGCACCCAGCAGGGCACGGGTAGCCAGGGCGCCCGCTCCTCCGCCATCGAGTACGGCGACGCCCGCGCCGCCACCCTCAACGCCACCCTGTCGTTCTGACGGCCCCGCCGCGCCTGCGGGCGCGGCGCTTTGTCCCGGTTCCTTGGCTGCCGGCAGGCGAGTAAGATGAACGCCTCATTTGCGAACGCTTATCAGCAGCCTTTGTTCGGCCCGGGAGGGTAGCCCGCGTGATGTTCCATATCCCCGACGTCCTCACCGCCGACGAAGTGCGCCAGTGCCGCGAAGCCCTGGAGCGCGCCGCCTGGGTGGACGGACGCAGCACCGCCGGGCACATGGCCGTGCGCAGCAAGGACAACCAGCAACTGGCCCCGGACGACCCCCTGGCGCAGCAGATCGGCGACTTCATCGTCGACCGCCTCGGCAGCCACCCGCAGTTCATCGCCGCCGCCCTGCCGCTCAAGGTGCTGCCGCCACGCTTCAACCGCTACAGCGGCGGCGGCACCTACGGCAACCACATCGACAACGCCATCTTCAGCGTCCCCGGCACCCACCACCGGGTGCGCAGCGACCTGTCCGCCACCCTGTTCTTCTGCGACCCGGACGACTACGAGGGCGGCGAACTGGTGGTGGAAGACACCTACGGCAGCCACCGGGTCAAGCTGCCCGCCGGCCACCTGGTGCTCTACCCCGGCAGCAGCCTGCACCGCGTCGAACCGGTCACCCGTGGCGCGCGGCTGGCCGCCTTCTTCTGGATCCAGAGCCTGGTGCGCGAGGACAACCAGCGCGCCATGCTGCTGGAGCTGGACGGTGCCATCCAGCAGCTCGGCCAGAGCGTGCCCGAGCACCCCGCGCTGGTGCAGCTCTCCGGCGTCTACCACAACCTGTTGCGGCACTGGTCGACCACCTGAGACCCGAGGAACGCCCCATGAGCCTGCCGCCGTTGCCGCGGATTCCCGCCGAAATCGCCGCTGTCGGCGACTACGAGGCCTTCGCCCGTGAACGCATGAGCCCCGCCGCCTGGGCCTACCTCAGTGGCGGCGCGGCGGACGAGCAGACCCTGGCCGACAACCTCGCCGCGTTCCGCCGCGTGCGCCTGCTCAACCGCGTGCTGGAAGACCTGGGCAGCGGCGACACCCGCGTGCAGCTCGGCGACCTGACGCTGGACTACCCCATCCTGCTCGCCCCTGTGGCCTTCCAGCGCCTGGCCCACCCGGACGGCGAACTGGCCAGCGCCCTGGGCGCCTCGGCCATGGGCGCCGCCCTGGTGGTCAGCACCCAGGCCAGCGTCAGCCTCGAAGCCATCGCCCAGGCCGCCCAGGCGCCCCTCTGGTTCCAGCTCTACATCCAGCCGGACCGCGACTTCACCCGCGAGCTGGTGCGGCGCGCCGAAGCCGCCGGCTACCGCGGCCTGATGGTCACCGTGGACGCCCCGGTGAACGGCCTGCGCAACCGCGAGCAGCGTGCCGGCTTCCAACTGCCCGAGGGCATCGAGGCGGTGAACCTGCGGGGCATGCGCACACTGCCCCCCAGCGTGGCCCAACCCGGCGCCAGCCCGCTGTTCGGCAGCACCCTGCTGCAGCACGCGCCCACCTGGCGCGACCTGGAATGGCTGCAATCCCTGACGCACCTGCCGGTGTGGGTGAAAGGCGTGATGAACCCCCTCGACGCCGTGCGCGCGGTGGAGCAGGGCGTGGCCGGCATCGTCGTGTCCAACCATGGCGGACGCACCCTCGACGGCCTGCCGGCGACGCTGGACGTGCTGCCGGCCATCGCCGACGCCGTATCCGGGCGCGTACCGCTGATCCTCGACGGCGGTGTGCGGCGCGGCAGCGACGTGTTCAAGGCCCTGGCCCTGGGCGCCCGCGCGGTCATGGTGGGGCGGCCCTACGTCCAGGCCCTGGCCACGGCCGGTGCTTCCGGCGTCGCCCACGTGCTGCACCTGCTGCGCACCGAGCTGGAGGTGACCATGGCACTCACCGGCTGCACCCACCTGGCCGCCATCGACCCTTCGCGGCTCTGGCCAAACCCCTGACATTCGTACGGCACCGTTGCCCGTTCATGGCTGGACGCCCCAGGCGGATCGGCGTGGAACGCGCACGTTCGATTCTTCTTGTGCCGGTTTTGGCAATGTTCGACGCTTGATTCTCTTTGTAGGGTTTTTCCGAGTTTTGTAAAGATTGTGTAAAGATGAGCAGGTAAATATTTACTGATAAACATTCGCAAATAGAATCGCGCCCCATCTTCACTGGGGAGTGATTCTTATGAGCAACAAGAACGGCCTGCCGCAACGCGCACTGCTGGCTTCCGCCATCGGCCTGGTTTCCGCCTCGGCCAGCGGCCTCGCCCTGGCGGCGGACTCGAACAAACTCGAACTCGGCACCGTCAACGTCGACGGCAAGGCCGAGAAGACCTACAAGGTCACCGAGTCGGCCTCCGCCAAGTACACCGCGCCGCTGCTGGACACCCCGCAGACCGTCACCGTCGTCCCCAAGGAGATCATCCAGGAGCAGCAGGCCCTGAGCCTGCGCCAGGTGCTCTCCAACGTTTCCGGCATCACCTTCAACGCCGGCGAGGGCGGTGGCGGCTCCGGTGACAGCATCAACATCCGTGGCTTCTCCGCCAACAGCAACATCCAGATCGACGGCCTGCGCGACAGCGCCCAGACCAGCCGCACCGACACCTTCAACATCGAGCAGGTCGAGGTCATCAAGGGCCCGAACTCGGTGTTCGGCGGCGCCGGCACCACCGGCGGCAGCATCAACCTCATCAGCAAGCAGCCCATGGGCCGCGCCTTCACCCGCATCGGCGCGGGTCTGGGCACCGACAACTACCACCGCCTGACCCTGGACACCAACCAGCCGCTGGAAGAGCTCGGCACCGACAGCGCCTTCCGCCTGAACCTGATGGCCCATGAGAACGACGTCCCCGGCCGCGACCAGATCGACCGCGAGCGCTGGGGTGTCGCCCCGTCCCTGCGCCTGGGCTTCAGCGACGCCACCCGCCTGACCCTCAGCGCCTTCCACCAGACCGACGACAACCTGCCCGACTACGGCGTACCGGCCCTGGACGGCAAGAAGCTGGCCGGCGTCGACCGCAACGACTACTTCGGCTGGAAGAACCTGGACAAGGAAGAAATCGAGCAGAACGCGTTCACCGCCAACCTCGAACACGACTTCAACGAAAACCTGCGCCTGCAGAACCTGACCCGCTACAGCCGCGTGGACCGCGACACCGTGGTGTCCGCCTCTCACGTCAACCTGAACGGTGTCCCCGTCGGCAACTACCTGCCTACGGGGCCTCAGGCCTACGGCCGTGATGCCACCACCGAGCTGTGGATCAACCAGACCAACCTGCGCATCAGCGCCGACACCGCCGGCCTGCACCACGAGATCGTCACCGGCGCGGAAATCTCCCGTGAGGAGTACGCGCTCAAGACCTACCACCACGGCCTGGGCACTCCCCTGTACCCGAGCACCGGCTTCAGCCTGTCCAACCCGCCCGGCTACTGGAGCGGGCCGATCAACAAGCAGCTCGCAACCCCGAACGCCTATGGTCGGAACCAATTGGATGACAAGGCGGTTTACGTCTTCGACACCATTGCGCTGAACGAGCAGTGGGACCTGAACGTGGGGCTGCGCTATGACTGGTTCGACGGTCGCGCCAAGACCTATTCCCCCACCAAGGTGAAAAACGGTGACTTCGAATCCAAGGACAAGAAGCTCAGTAGCCGCGCCGGCCTGGTCTACAAACCGGTGGAGAACGGCCGCTTCTACGTCGCCTGGGGCAACTCCTTCAACCCGAGCGCCGAAAGTATTGCTTCTAGCGGAACAGGCCTGAGCGCCCTGACCCAGGATCTGGATCCGGAGAAGAACGAGACCTGGGAGCTGGGCACCAAGTGGGAACTGCTGGCCGGCCGCCTCGAACTGGACGGCGCGCTGTTCCGCGTCGACAAGACCAACGCCCGCGAAACCATGGCCGACGGCTCCACCCAGCTGGCCGGCAAGCAGCGCGTGCAGGGTGTCGAACTGGGCGTGACCGGTCACATCAGCGAGCGCTGGGACGTGTTCGCCAACTACACCTTCCTCGACAGCGAGACCCTCAAGGCCGCCGACACCGCCGCCGGCATCGCCCGTGAAGGCCAGGCGCTGGGCAACACCCCGCCGCGTTCGCTGAACCTGTGGACCACCTACGAGCTGCCTGCCGGCTGGACCCTGGGCTACGGCGCCCGCTACGTCAGCGAGCGCAACGTCAGCTCCAGCACCACCGCCAAGCTGGACGCCTACTGGGTGCACAACGCCATGCTCGGCTACAAGGTCAACGAGAACCTCGACCTGCAGCTGAACGTGAACAACCTGTTCGACAAGGACTACGTGGAGCGCGTGCGCCAGCAGAACGGCACCAACGCCCGCTCGTCCGCCATCGAATACGGCGACGCCCGCTCGGCGATCCTCTCCGCCACCTACTCGTTCTGATGGGGGTTGGTCGTGAGCCGCGTCCTAGAGCGGCTCGCGGCCTGGCTGTAAATAAAAGGTAAAACTTCGGAATCGCGATCTAATGCATCAGGTTCTCAAATAGAATCGCCGCGTTCCGGCATGGTTGCCGTTCCGATCCAGCGATACGGCGGGCCGCCCGGCCCGCTTCCGAGGACTGACACGTGTTCAAGAAGATCCTGTTCCAGCTGCACTGGCTGCTCGGCATCAGTGCGGGCCTGGTGCTGTCCCTCATGGGCGTCACCGGCGCGGCCTACAGCTTCCAGGAGGAGATCCTCGAGCTGTTCAACCGCGACACCCTCCGGGTGGAGGTGCGCGAGGGCGGCGTGTTGCCCCCCGCCGAGCTGGTCAGCCGCATCGAAGCCGCCGCAGGCAAGACGGTCGCCGGCCTCTGGGTGCGCACCGAAGGTGGCGAAGCCGCACGGGTCTTCTTCACCCCGCCACCGGGCGAACGCCGTGGGCCCATGCGCTGGTTCGACCCCTACACCGGTGAACTGCTGGGCGAACCTTCCGGCGAGGCCTTCTTCGGCCTGATGCTGCAACTGCACCGCTTCCTCGCCATGGGCGAAACCGGCAAGCAGATCACCGCCGCCAGCACCCTGGCCCTCATCTTCTTCTGCCTCTCCGGCCTCTACCTGCGCTGGCCGCGCCAGGCCGCGAGCTGGCGCGCCTGGCTGATCCTGGACTGGTCGCGCAAGGGCCGCAGCTTCAACTGGGACCTGCACGCCGTGGCCGGTACCTGGTGCCTGCTGCTGTACCTCCTGGCCGCGCTGACCGGCCTGTTCTGGTCCTACGAGTGGTACCGCGAAGGCCTCAACCGCCTGCTGGCCGATGCCCCCGCCGGGGAGCAGGGCAAGCCGGGCGAGCGCCGGGGTGAAGGCCGTGGCCGCCCAGGTGGCATGCAGGCCCCCGCCGGCCCGCCGCTGGTGGTGGACTACGACGCCGTGTGGGCGAGCATCCGCGACGCCGCCGGCCCGGAGCTGAGCGCCTACAACCTGCGCCTGCCCCCGGTGGGCGGCCAGCCGGCCACCGTCTTCTTCCTGCTCAAGGACGCCGCCCACCCGCGCGCCCTCAACCAGATCACCCTCGACCCGGCCACCGGCACCGTCAGCCGGGTGGAGCGCTACACCGAGAAGAGCTTCAAGGCCCAGTTGCTCACCAGCGTCTATGCCCTGCACGTGGGCGAGTACTTCGGTCTGCCGGGGCGCATCCTGATGATGCTGGCGAGCCTGGCCATGCCGCTGTTCTTCATCACCGGCTGGCTGCTCTACCTCGACCGCCGCCGCAAGAAGCGCGCGGTACGGGCCGCCCGTGGCGACCTGGGCGGGCAGGGCGGGGCTGACGCCTGGCTGGTGGGGTTCGCCAGCCAGAGCGGCTTCGCCGAACAACTGGCCTGGCAGACCGCCGGCCAACTGCAGGCCGCCGGCGTGCCGGTGCGCGTGCAATCCCTGGGCGAGCTGGATGCCGGGCAACTGGCCCAGGCCCGCAATGCCCTGTTCGTGGTCAGCACCTTCGGTGACGGCGAGGCCCCCGACAGCGCCCGTGGCTTCGAGCGCCGCGTGCTCGGCCAGGCCTCGGCCCTGGGCGAGCTGCGCTATGCCGTGCTGGCCCTGGGTGATCGCCAGTACCAGCATTTCTGTGGCTTCGCCCACCGCCTGCAGGACTGGCTCGCCAACCAGGGCGCGCTGACCCTGTTCGACACCGTCGAGGTGGACAACGGCGACGGCCAGGCCATCCAGGCCTGGCAGCGGCACCTGGCGACGCTCTCCGGCAGCGACGTGGTGCCCACCTGGGAAGAGGCGCCCTTCGAGACCTGGACCCTGAGCGCCCGCGAGCACCTCAACCCCGGCAGCCAGGGCGCTTCCACCTGGCGCCTGAGCCTGAGCGCGCCGGCAGGGGTTGCGGCCCAGTGGGACGCGGGCGACCTGGTGGACATCCTGCCCTGCCAGGGCGAGCCGGTGGTGGCCGCCTGGCTGGCCCGCCACGGCCTGGACGGCGAAGCGGCGGTGCAGCTCGACGGCCGCACCCTGCCGCTGCGCCAGGCACTGGAAGGGCGCGTGCTGCCGGACAGCTTCGAACATCTGGTCGGGCTGCACGCCCAGGCCCTGGTGGATGCCCTGGTACCGCTCGCCCAGCGCCAGTACTCCATCGCCTCGTTGCCGGCCAACGGCACCCTGGAGCTGATCGTGCGCCAGGAAAGCCGCGCCGACGGCGCCCTCGGCATCGCCTCCGGCTGGCTCACCCACTACCTGCCGGTGGGCGCCAGCGTGCCGCTGCGCCTGCGCCGCAACGCCCGCTTCCACCTGGCCGAGGCCGACACGCCGGCCATATTCATCGGCAACGGCACCGGCCTGGCCGGCCTGCGCAGCCTGCTGCAGGCCTCCATCCGCGCGGGCCGTCGCCGTAACTGGCTGCTGTTCGGCGAGCGCAACCAGGCCCACGACTTCTATTGCCGCGAAGAGATCGAAGGCTGGCTCGCGCGGGGTGAACTGGAGCGCCTGGACCTGGCCTTCTCCCGTGACCAGGCGCAGAAGGTCTACGTGCAGGACCGCCTGCGCGAGGCCGCCGATGAGGTGCGCGCCTGGGTCGAAGCGGGTGCCGTGTTCTACATCTGCGGCAGCCTGGAGGGCATGGCCGGCGGCGTGGATGCCGTGCTGCGCGAGATACTCGGCGACGAGGGCCTGGAGCGCCTGGCCAGCGAAGGGCGCTACCGCCGCGACGTGTACTGATCGCCAGGCCGGTTCCGCTGCCCGTACCCGGGCAGCGGAACCCCGGACTGACGTCCGGGCCACGGCGCTCCGCTGTGGATAACTGCACAAACGCCACCTCGCGTGGGGCGCACTCTGTCGCCATAATCACGCGATGAAAAATCGAATCCTGCTGAACTGCGACATGGGCGAAAGCTTCGGCGCCTGGACCCTGGGCGACGACGAACACGCCATGCCCCTGGTGGACCAGGCCAACCTGGCCTGCGGTTTCCACGCCTCCGATCCCCTCACCATGCTCAACACCGTCGAACTGGCGGTGGACCATGGCGTCACCATCGGCGCCCACCCGGCCTATCCGGACCTGGTGGGCTTCGGTCGGCGGCGCATGGAGCTGTCCCCCGAGGAGGTGCGCGCCGTGGTGCTGTACCAGATCGGCGCGCTGGACGCCTTCTGCCGCGCCGCCGGCACCCAGGTCGCCTACGTCAAGCCCCACGGTGCCCTGTACAACGACCTGGTGCGCAACGACGCCCTGCTCGAAGCGGTGCTCGACGCCTGCGCCAGCTACCGCAAGGGCCTGCCGCTGATGGTGCTGGCCCTGGCCGACAACCGCCGCGAGCTGCAACTGGCCGATGCCGCCGACGTGCCGCTGATGTTCGAAGCCTTTGCCGACCGCGCCTACCTCTCCGACGGCCAGCTCGCCCCCCGGCGCCTGCCCGACGCGGTGCACCGCGACCCCGAGCAGATCATCGACCAGGCGGTGGCCATCGCCCGGGGCGAGTCCTTCCCCGACATCGACGGCAAGCCGCTGCAACTGGTGGCCGACAGCCTCTGCGTACACGGCGACAACCCCGAGTCCCTGGCGGTGCTGCGGCGCCTGCGAGCCCACCTGGACGCCTCATGATCCGCCTTGAGCCGGTCGGCGCCGAAGCCGTGCTGCTGGTGCTGGCCGACACCCCGGACGACCACCTGCCGCTGCGCATCGCCCGGCTTGCCGAGGCCATCCGCCAGCGGCTCGGCCCGCAGCTCCGCGAGCTGGTGCCGGGCTGGACCACCCTGCTGCTGCACTACGACCTGCTGCAGACCGACCCCGCCCGGCTGGCCGCCGACCTGGCGCCGTTGCTGGAGCAGTGGCAGTCGGCCCCGTCGCCTGACGAGCAGGGGCGTTTGCACCGCCTGCCGGTCTGGTACGGCGGCGAGGACCTGGGCGCGGTGGCGGAGGCCTGCGCGCTGCGCCCCGGCCAGGTGATCGACCTGCACTGCGCGGTGGAATACCGCGTCGGCGCCATCGGGTTCGCCCCCGGCTTCGCCTACCTGGGCGGACTCGACGCCCGGCTCGCCCTGCCGCGTAGGGCCACCCCACGCACCCAGGTTCCCGCTGGCAGCCTGGCCATCGCCGAGCGGCAGACGGCCATTTATCCACAGGCCTCCCCGGGCGGCTGGCACCTGCTGGGCCTGTGTCCGCAGCGCCTGTTCGACCCCGCCCAGGCGCCGCCTTGCCCGCTGGCGCTGGGGGATCGGGTGCGCTTCGAGCCCATCGACGAAGCCACCTACCGCCGCGAGTGCGTGGCGCCATGAGCGGCCTGCGCGTCATCAAGGCCGGGCCGCTGAGCCTGCTGCAGGACGGCGGCCGACACGGCTGGCAGCACCTGGGCGTGTCCCCCTCGGGCCCCATGGACCGCCACGCCGCCGCCTGGGCCAACCGCCTGCTGGAAAACGCCCCGACGGCGCCGCTGCTGGAGATCGCCCTGGGCGGCGTCGAGCTGGAAAGCCTCGGCGACACCTGGCTGGCCCTCTGCGGGGCGGAGCTGCCCATCCAGCTGGACGGCATGGCGCGGCCGAACTGGTCGCGCTTCCGCATGCGCGCTGGGCAGCGCCTCCGGCTCGGCTTCGCCCGCAGCGGCCAGCGCGCCTACCTGGCCATTGCCGGTGGCTTTCGCGTCGAGCCGGTGCTGGGCAGCGTCGCCTGCCAGGCCCGCGAAGGCCTGGGCGGGTCGGATGGCCGGGGTGCGCGCCTGGCCGACGGCGACCTGTTGCCGGGCGGGGGCGGGCAGTTCGCCCGTGGTGCCAGCGTCCCCTGGCCCTGGCAGCCGGACTACCGCGCCGAACGCCCGTTGCGGGTGATGCTGGGCGGTGACGCCGCGCTGTTCGCGCCCTCCGACGTGCAGGCCTTCTTCGCCCAGCCCTGGCAGCTCAGCCCGCAATCCGACCGCATGGGTGCCCGCCTCAAGGGCGAGCCGCTGAGCCCGCCCAAGCGCCAGTGGTCCCTCGGCGTGGTGCGCGGCACCGTGCAGGTGCCGCCGGAC
Source organism: Metapseudomonas otitidis (assembly GCF_011397855.1). Taxonomy (NCBI): domain Bacteria; kingdom Pseudomonadati; phylum Pseudomonadota; class Gammaproteobacteria; order Pseudomonadales; family Pseudomonadaceae; genus Metapseudomonas; species Metapseudomonas otitidis. The sequence goes on from NZ_AP022642.1 coordinate 1,229,878, forward strand.
GGGCAACCGATCATCCTCCAGGCCGACCACCAGACCATGGGCGGCTACCCCATCCTCGGCTGGCTCCACCCCCGCGACTGCGACCGCCTCGCGCAATGCAGCGCCCACCAGACGCTGCGCTTCGAGCCTGTGGATATCCCCACCGCCCAGGCCGACCTGCGCCAGTTCCGCCGCTTCTTCGAACCCGCAAAACAGTAGGGTGGGCCGGGCGGCGTTCCACTTCAGCCCACCGTCCCCCGCGCCGGGCACGGCTCGTAGCCCGGCGAACCGCATCAATCCCGACCGCCCAGGCAACGATGGGCTTCGCACAGCTCAGCCCATCCTACGGTTGCCGCCGTCGTACCTGTTGAGCACCGATTCGTAGCCGTAGCCCGGACTTCAGTCCGGGGAGGGGAATCCCGGGCTACAAGGCTGTGCTTCAGCCCACCGTCCAAACCCCCGCGCCGGGCACGGCCCGTAGGATGCGGTGAGCTCGGCGAACCGCATCAATCCCGGCCACCCACGCAACGATGGGCTTCGCACAGCTCAGCCCATCCTACGGTTGCCTCCGTCGAACCCGTTGAGTGCCGATTCGTAGCCGTAGGGTGGGCTTCAGCCCACCGCCCCTGCGCCGGGCTAGGCCCGTAGGATGCGGTGAGCTTGGCGAACCGCATCAATCCCGGCCACCCAGGCAACGATGGGCTTCGCACCGCTCAACCCATCCTACGGTTGCCGCTTTCGTACCTATTGAGCACCGATTCGTAGCCGTAGCCCGGACTTCAGTCCGGGGAGGGGAATCCCGGGCTGAAGCCGGGCTACAAGGCTCGTGCTAGAGGGCGATGCTCTCGGCGTGGTGGCAGGCCACCTGGCGGGCGTCGAGCAGGCGCAGTTCGGGGACTTCGTTGCGGCAGCGCTCGGTGGCGTGGGGGCAGCGCTTGTGGAAGGCGCAGCCGGGGGGCGGGTCCAGGGGGTTTGGCAGCTCGCCGACGATCTTGATCTTCGGTTTGGCCGGGTCCGGGTGGATCGCCGGGGTCGCCGAGAGCAGGGCGCGGGTGTAGGGGTGCAGCGGGCGCTCGTAGATCAGCTCCTTCGGCCCCATCTCCGCCGGGCGGCCGAGGTACATCACCAGCACGTCGTCGGCCACGTGGCGCACCACGGCGAGGTTGTGGGAGATGAACACGTAGCCGGTGTTGAAGCGCTCTTGCAGGTCCATGAACAGGTTGAGCACCTGGGCCTGGATGGACACGTCCAGCGCCGAGGTGGGTTCGTCCGCCACCAGTACCTTGGGGTTGAGCATCATGGCGCGGGCCAGGGCGATGCGCTGGCGCTGGCCGCCGGAGAACATGTGCGGGTAGCGCTGGTAGTGCTCAGGACGCAGGCCCACCTGCTGCATCATCGCCTGCACCTGCTCGCGGCGTTCGGCGCTGGTGAGGCCGGTGTTGATCACCAGCGGCTCGGCCAGCTGGTCGCCGATCTTCTGCCGGGGGTTGAGGGAGGCGTAGGGGTTCTGGAACACCATCTGCACGTCACGGCGCAGCTGCTTGCGGTCTTCGCTGCTGGCGCCGGCCACTTCGCGCCCGGCGATCTGCAGGGAGCCGGAGCTGGGCTCCTCGATCAAGGTCAGGGCGCGGGCCAGGGTGGATTTGCCGCAACCGGATTCGCCGACCACGGCCAGGGTCTTGCCGGCGTCGAGCTGGAACGACACGCCGTTGAGGGCGCGCACGGTGGCGTGGCCCTTGAACAGGCCACGGGACACGGAGTAGTGACGGGTCAGGTCACGGGCGGTCAGGACGGCACTCATCAGGCCACCTCGTCGAAATTGAGCGGGAAGTAGCAGCGCACGGCGCCGTGTTCGTAGGCGTCGAGGCTGGGGCGGCGTTCCTTGCAGCTGGCCTGGGCGTAGGGGCAGCGCGGCGACAGCAGGCAGCCCTGGGGCCGGTCGTAGCGGCCGGGGACGATGCCGCGCAGGGTCTCCAGGCGCGGCTTGCCGACGCTGTGTTCGGGAATGGCCTTGAGCAGCGCCTCGGTGTAGGGGTGCGCCGGGGCGTCGAACAGGCGCGGCACGCTGCCCACCTCCACGGCCTGGCCGGCGTACATCACGCAGACGCGGTTGGCGGTCTCGGCGACCACGGCCAGGTCGTGGGTGATCAGCACCAGGCCCATGCCCTGCTCGCGCTGCAGGTTCAGCAGCAGGTCCATGATCTGCGCCTGGATGGTCACGTCCAGGGCGGTGGTGGGTTCGTCGGCGATCAGCAGCTTGGGTTCGGCGGCGATGGCCATGGCGATGGCCACGCGCTGGCTCATGCCCCCGGAGAGCTGGTGCGGGTAGGCGTCGAGGCGGCTTTCGGCGCCGGGGATCTCCACCCGCTCCAGCAGTTCGCGGGCCCGCTGGCGGGCGGCGCGGCCCTTGAGGCCGAGGTGCTGGCGCAGCACTTCCTCGATCTGGAAGCCCACGGTGTAGCTGGGGTTGAGGGCGGTCATCGGGTCCTGGAAGACCATCGACAGGTCCTTGCCGACGATGTGCCGGCGCTGCCGGCCCTTGAGGCGCAGCATGTCGGTGCCGTCGAACTGCATCTGGTCGGCGGTGATCCAGCCGGGGGCGTCGATCAGGCCCATCAGGGCCATCATGGTCACCGACTTGCCGGAGCCGGACTCGCCGACGATGGCCAGCACTTCACCGGCGTTCACCTGCAGGTCGAGGCCGTCCACCACGGGCACGGCGCTGAGGTCGCCGAAGCGGACGCAGAGGTTCTTGATATCCAGAAGGCTCATGGGGGCTCCTCAGGCGGCGTTCTTCAGTTTGGGGTCGAGTGCGTCGCGCAGGCCGTCACCCATCAGGTTGATGGCCAGCACGCTGAGCAGGATGGTCAGGCCGGGGAGGGAGACGACCCACCAGGCGCGCTCGATGTAGTCGCGGGCCGAGGCCAGCATGGTGCCCCACTCGGGGGTGGGCGGCTGGACGCCGAGGCCGAGGAAGCCCAGGGCGGCGGCGTCGAGGATCGCCGAGGAGAAGCTCAGGGTGGCCTGCACGATCAGCGGGGCCATGCAGTTGGGCAGCACGGTGACGAACATCAGCCGCAGCAGCCCGGCGCCGGCCAGGCGCGAGGCGGTGACGTAGTCGCGGTTCAGCTCCACCATCACGGCGGCGCGGGTCAGGCGCACGTAGGAGGGCAGCGAGACCACGGCGATGGCGATCACGGTGTTGATCAGCCCTGGGCCGAGGATGGCGACGATGGCCACCGCCAGCAGCAGCGAGGGCAGGGCCAGCATGATGTCCATCAAGCGCATGATCGAGGGGCCCATCAGGCGCGGGAAGAAGCCCGCCAGAAGGCCCAGGAAGATCCCCGGGATCAGCGACATCAGCACCGAGGCCACACCGATCAGCAGCGACAGCCGGGCGCCGTGGATCAGTCGCGAGAGCAGGTCGCGGCCCAGTTCGTCGGTGCCGAGCACGAAGCGCCACTGGCCGCCGTCCAGCCAGGCCGGCGGGGTCAGCATGGCGTCGCGGAACTGCTCGCTGGGGTCGTAGGGGGCGATCCAGGGGGCGAACAGCGCGCAGACGATGATCAGGATCATGAAGGCCAGGCCGCCGACGGCGCCCTTGTTGTGGCAGAAGCTCTGCCAGAACTCCTTCAGCGGCGAGGGGTAGAGCAGGGCCGGCTCGACCGGGGGCTGGGCGATGGTCATGGTCGGCTCCTCAACGTTGATGACGGATGCGGGGATTGGCGAGGCCATAGAGGATGTCCACCACGAAGTTGACCAGGATGACCAGGCAGGCGATCAGCAGGATGCCGTTCTGCACCACGGGGTAGTCCCGCGCGCCGATGGACTCGATGAGCCATTTGCCGATGCCCGGCCAGGAGAAGATGGTTTCGGTGAGCACGGCGCCCGCCAGCAGGGTGCCCACCTGCAGGCCGAACACGGTGAGCACCGGGATCAGCGCGTTGCGCAGGCCGTGCACGAACACCACGCGGGTCGGCGACAGGCCCTTGGCGCGGGCGGTGCGGATGTAGTCCTCGCGCAGCACTTCGAGCATCGCCGAGCGGGTCATGCGGGCGATCACCGCCAGGGGGATGGTGCCCAGCACGATGGCCGGCAGGATGAGGTGCTTGAGGGCGTCGACGAAGGCGCCTTCCTCGTCGGAAAGCAGGGTGTCGATGAGCATGAAGCCGGTCTTCGGCTCGATGTCGTAGAGCAGGTCGATGCGCCCGGAGACCGGTGTCCAGCCCAGCCAGACCGAGAAGAACATGATCAGCAGCAGGCCCCACCAGAAGATCGGCATGGAGTAGCCGGTGAGGGAGATGCCCATCACCCCGTGATCGAACAGCGAGCCGCGTTTGAGCGCTGCCAGTACGCCGGCCAGCAGGCCGAGGGTGCCGGCGAACAGCAGGGCGGCCAGGGCCAGTTCCAGGGTGGCGGGGAACAGCGTGAGGAACTCGTGCCAGACGCTCTCGCGGGTGCGCAGCGACTCGCCCAGGTCACCTTGGGCCAGCTTGCCGATGTAGGTGAGGTACTGCTCGTACAGGGGCTTGTCGAGCCCCAGGCGGACCATGGCCTGGGCGTGCATTTCGGGATCGACGCGACGTTCGCCCATCATCACTTCCACTGGGTCGCCTGGAATCAGGCGGATCAGCGCGAAGGTCAGCAGGGTGACGCCGAAGAAGGTGGGGATCAGCAGCCCCAGTCGGCGAGCAATGAAACTGAGCATCTCGGTGATTGACTCCTCAGGTATCACGCCCGCTTCCGTGGGTAACGGTGGGCGGGCGTCGTTCTTGTTGTCGGGTGTCGCGGCAGCGGGTGCCGCGACAGTGCCGTTACTTCACCCGGGTGGTGGCGAAGTGGTTGTTGGTCAGCGGGCTGATCACGTAGCCCTCGACGTTGCTGCGGCGCACGTTGAACAGCTTAGGGTGCGCCAGCGTAATCCACGGGGCTTCGCGGTGGAAAACCACCTGGGCCTGTTCATAGAGCTTCGCCCGCTCGGCAGGTTCGCTGACGCTGCGGGCCTTCTGTATCAGGGCTTCGAACTCGGGGTTGCACCAGCGCGCCTGGTTCTCCCCCGACTCGGCTGCCGCGCAGGACAGGTTGGGGCCGAGGAAGTTGTCCGGGTCGCCGTTGTCGCCGGCCCAGCCCAGCAGCACCATGTCGTGCTCGCCGCCCTTGGAACGCTTGAGCAGTTCGCCCCACTCCAGGGAGCGGATGGTCATCTGGATGCCGGCCTTGGCCAGGTCCGCCTGCATCATCTGTGCCGCCAGCGCCGGGTTGGGGATGGTGGATGAGGTGCCATTGCGGATGAACAGGGTGATCTTCAGGTCCTTCACCCCGGCTTCGGCCAGCAGGGCGCGGGCCTTCTCCGGGTCGTGCGCCCAGTCCTGCACCTGGTGGTTGTAGCCCAGCAGGGTCGGCGGGTAGGGGTTGACCGCGACGCTGGCGTTGCCGGCGCCGAACACGGCCTGGATCATCGCCTGCTTGTCCACGGCGAGGTTGATGGCTTGGCGCACGCGGGCGTCGTCCAGCGGCTTGTGCTGGGTGTTGATGGCGACGTAGGTGGTCAGCAGCGCGTCGATCTCGTCCACCGCCAGGTTGGGGTTGCTGCGCACGCCGGGCACGTCTTCCGGCTTGGGGTAGAGGGCGATCTGGCACTCGCCGGCGCGCACCTTCTGCAGGCGCACGTTGGGGTCGAGGGTGATGGCGAACACCAGGTTGTCGATCGGCGGCTTGCCGCGGAAGTAGTCCGGGTTGGCCTTGTAGCGCACCTGGGCGTCCTTGGCGTAGCGGCTGAACACGAAGGGACCGGTGCCGATGGGCTGCTGGTTGAGCTGGTTGGTCTTGCCGGCCTTGAGCAGCTGGTCGCCGTACTCGGCGGAATAGATGGAGGCGAAGCCCATGGCCATGTCGGCGAGGAAGGGTGCCTCGGGGCGGCTGAGGGTGAAGCGCACGGTGAGGTCGTCGACCTTCTCCACGGACTTGATCAGCTCGCGCATGCCCATGGCGTCGAAGTAGGCGTAGCCGCGCTGGGCCGACTCATGCCAGGGGTGCTTGGGATCGAGGGCGCGCTGGAAGCTCCAGAGCACGTCGTCCGCATTCAGGGTGCGGGTGGGGGTGAAGTAGTCGGTGGTATGGAACTTCACCCCCGGGTGCAGGTGGAAGGTGTAGACGGTGCCGTCGGGGCTGATGTCCCAGCGTTCCGCCAGGGCCGGTTCCAGCTCGGTGGTGCCGGGCTTGAAGGCCACCAGGCGGCTGAACACCGTTTCGGCGGAGGCGTCGGCGGTCACCGCGCCGGTGTACTGGACGATGTCGAAGCCTTCCGGCGCGGCTTCGGTGCAGACCACCAGGTTGGCCGCCTGGGCCAGCGGGGCGCCGGCGGCCAGGGCCACCAGCAGGGGCAGGGTACGGAGCGTCATGCGCATGTGAGTCTCCTTGTGGGGCGCCGCTGGGCGGCGCCCGTCTCAATCTAGAGCAGGTCGAAGGGGAAAGTGCTGACCACGCGCAGTTCGTTCACGCTGCCGTCGATCTGCTGCTTGCTGGCCTTGTGGGACATGTAGGTGACCTTGAAGGTGCTGTCCTTGATGGTCCCGCTCTGCACCTTGTAGGCCGCCATCAGCCCGTACTCGTGGTGGCGTTCGCCGTCCATGCCGCGCACTTCGACGTAGTTGCCGTAGGCGCCGTTGCGATCACCGTCGTAGTGGGTGCCGTCGATGTCCCAGCCCTTGGCGTACCAGGCGGTGGTGGACAGGCCGGGGACGCCGAAGTAGCTCCAGTCGGTCTCGTAGCGGATCTGCGCGGACTTCTCGTTGGGGCCGTTGTAGTCCGAGAGCAGGGAGTTGGCCAGGTAGATGGCCGCCGTTTCGTGGACGTAGTCGAAGTACTCGTCGCCGTCGATCTGCTGCCAGGCCAGGGTCAGCGCGTGGGCCTGGTGGGCGAGGGTGAATGCCAGGCTCCAGGCGTTGTTGTCGATGTAGCCGGCCTTGCGCGAGCCGGTGTCGCGGGTGCGATAGCCGTTCAGCGCGGTGCGCAGGGAAAGGTTTTCGCGGTCCCCCAGGGTGTGGGTGATGCCCAGGTAGTACTGGTCCCAGATGTCTTCGAAGCGGCCACCGTAGGCGGCGATCTCCAGGCTCTCCAGCGGCTTGTAGTTGCCGCCCAGGTAATGCATGTGCTCGCCCTTCACTTCGCGGGTGCCGTACTCGGTGGTGAAGGCTTCGTCGCCTGAGCCGGTACGCGGGCTGACGCGGCGGAAGCTGCCGGCCTGCAGGGCCAGGTTGTCCAGCTCTTCGCTGGTGATGGCGTAGCCGGTGAAGCTGGAGGGCAGGGCACGGTTGTCGAAGTAGCTGAATACCGGGGTGTCCACCTGGAAGCGGCCGGCCTTCAGCTCGGTGTTGGAGACGCGCAGGCGCACGTTGGCGATGCCCAGCTTGGACCACTCCTCCACGCCGTGGCCGTTGCTGTCGGCCAGGGTGCGGTTGCCGCCACCGCCGATGCGGCCCTTGCCGCGTTCCAGGTTGATGGCGTTGAACGCGGCGACATCGAGGCCGAAGCCGATGGTGCCCTGGGTATAGCCGGAGCTGTACTTGAGCTGGGTGCCTTGCACCCATGCGCGGCGGCTGTGAGTGCGCTGTGGGCCGTCATCCTTGGGGATGGTGAAGCCGAAGCTGTCCTTCATCTGCTCGCGGGCGGCGAAGTTGCGGGTGCTGAGGGTCAGGCTCTGCCCCTCGATGAACCCGGTGGCGCCGGCCTGGCCCTTCACCGGCTTGTCCACTGCCGGGATGTTCTGCACCTGGGCGGCGTAGCTGGGGTTCTCCGGCACCGGTGGCATGGGCTGTTCCTCGGCCCCTGCCGCGCCGGTGGCGGCCAGCAGGGCCAGGGCCAGGGTCGCTCGGGAATGGTCTTTCTTCATGTCGTTCGCTCCTTTGTTGTTATTGCTTCGCTTTGAAGCAAGGAGCGCTGGCGCGGACTGCCGTCGTCACCGGGCAAGCCGGTGACGTCGCACGCAAGCGCAGCTTCCTTGCGGACTCGTTGGGGCAGGTATGAAAAAAGGTCTCCTCCGCTCTGCGGCGGATGGAGGGGTGGGTCACGGAAGACCGGGGCCTGGCGGGGGCAGCCGCCAGGCCCCTGTTCTCACGGGGCGTTGGCCACGCCGTAGAAGGAGTTGGTGGAGAACGGGCTGATGCGGAAGCCCTCCACGCTCCGGCTCATGGGCTGGTAGACGGTGGTGTGGGCGATGGGGCTGATCGGCACCTGGTTGTGCAGGCGCTGCTGGGCCTGTTTGTACAGCTCGGTGCGCTGGGCCTGGTCGGTGCTGGCCTTGGCCTGCTTGACCAGCTTGTCGTAGTCGGCGTCGCACCACTTGGAGACGTTGTTGCCGTTGACCGAATCGCAACCGTAGAGGGTGCCGAGCCAGTTGTCCGGGTCCCCGTTGTCGCCGGTCCAGCCGAACAGCATGGCGTCGTGCTCGCCGGCGTGGGCACGCTTGATGTACTCGCCCCACTCGTAGGTGACGATGCGCGCCTTGACGCCGACCTTGGCCCAGTCGGCCTGGATCATCTCGGCCATCAGCCGCGCGTTGGGGTTGTAGGGGCGCTGCACGGGCATGGCCCAGAGGGTGATTTCGGTGCCTTCGGCGATGCCGGCGGCCTTGAGCAGTTCCTTGGCCTTCTCGGGGTTGTACTCGCTGCCCTTGATGGTCTCGTCGTAGGACCACTGGGTCGGCGGCATGGCGTTGACTGCTAGCTGGCCGGCGCCCTGGTAGACGGCCTCGATGATGGCCGGCTTGTTCACCGCCATGTCCAGCGCCTGGCGCACCTCCACCTTGTCGAACGGCGGGTGGGTGACGTTGTAGGCGATGTAGCCGAGGTTGAAGCCGGGCTGCGAGGGCACCTGCAGGCGCGGGTCCTGCTTGAGGCCTGCGATGTCGGCCGGGCGCGGGTTGAGGGTGACCTGGCACTCGCCGGCCTTGAGCTTCTGGGCGCGCACAGAGGCGTCGGTGTTGATGGCGAAGATCAGGTTGTCGATCTTCACGTCCTCGGGCTTCCAGTAGTCCTTGTTGCCGGTGAAGCGGATCTGCGCGTCCTTCTGGTAGCGCTTGAACACGAACGGGCCGGTGCCGATGGGCTTCTGGTTGAGCAACTGCGGCGTGCCGGCCTTGAGCAGCTGGTCGGCGTACTCGGCCGAGTGCACGGCGGCGAAGGGCATGGCCAGGTTCTGGATGAAGGCCGCGTCCACCTGGTTGAGGGTGAACTTGACGGTGTGGTCGTCCAGCTTCTCGACCTTGGCGATGTTCTTGTCCAGGCCCATGTCGGTGAAGTAGGGGAACTCGCTGGGGTAGGCCTTACGGAACGGGTGGTTCCTGTCGAGCATGCGCTGGAAGGTGAACAGCACGTCGTCGGCGCTGAACTCGCGGCTGGGGGTGAAGTACTCGGTGGTGTGGAACTTCACGCCCGGGCGCAGGTGGAAGGTGTAGGTCAGGCCGTCTTCGGAAACGTCCCAGGATTCGGCCAGCGCCGGCCCGGCACGGGTGCTGCCGCGCTCGAACTGCACCAGGCGGTTGAAGAGGGTTTCCGCCGTGGCGTCGAAGTCGGTGCCGGTGGTGTATTGGCCGGGGTCGAAGCCGGCGGGGCTGCCTTCAGAACAGAACACCAGGTTGCTGGCGGCGGAGGCGAAGGAAGTGCCGAGGAGCAGGCCGGCAGCGAGCAGGGCCTGGACGAGGGTGTTCTTGGGCATGCGGGACCTCGATTGTTCTTTTTCTGAGGGCGTCACGGGCTCGCGGCCTTATGGACCGGGCACGTGCTCGGTACAACCCGCTGCGTTCCGGTCCCGGGGTCAGGTGGCCGGCCCTGTGCAGCGGTGAGCGCTCTGGCCGGGGCTCCTTGCCCAACGCCAAAGCGTGGCCGAAATTAAGTCATGCTGAAAAAGTGGTCAACAGAAATTAAGCAAGACTTACATTCAGGCGTCACCGAGCGTCGCATCGAGGCAATTGCGAGGGATCAGGAGGCGTTGCGGTCGTCGAACAGCGGCATGGTGGTGACGGTCAGCACCTCGGCCACGTTCTCGCCGACGTTGGCCAGGCAGTGGGTCTTGCCGGCGTCGAAGTGCACCGAGTCGCCGGCAGCGAGCGGGTACTGGCGACCGTCGATGGTGTAGACGATCTGCCCGGAGAGCACATAGGCGAACTCCGAGCCCTCGTGGGCGATCAGCTCCGACTGGTAGCCCACCGGCATGTTCATCTTCACCGCGTTGAGCAGGTTGCCGGGGAAGGAGGTGGACAGGCGCTCGTAGGCCAGCGGCTGGCCCTCGATGGTGTAGCGCACGCGCTCGTTCTGGTGGGAGTCTGGCTGGGGCTGCGGCGGCTGGTCGAACAGCGCGTTCATCGGTACGCCGAGGGACTTGGCGATGTTGGCCAGGGAGGAGATGGACACGCCCGTCAGGTTGCGTTCGGCCTGGGAGAGAAAGCTGGCGGTGAGCCCCGATTCGGCGGCGACCTGGTTGAGGGTCTTCTTCGCGGCACGCCGGTAGCGGCGCAGGCGTTCTCCGATGCGGTCGACGGACATGGCGGGTGCTCTGGTGACGGGAGGCGGCCAGTATACCGAGCGGTGCGGCGGGCGGCAGTCCCGGCGCAAGCGCCCGGGCCACCGGCTTGTGGCCGGCGGTGGGCACGGTACCGCGCAAGGGAAGGGTGGAGCTGCCGGGCGATCGTGTCGCCGGGCCTGCGCAGCATAGTGGCTGAAGCTGTCGGGAAGCTGTCAGCGAAAGGTCGAATGGCGCGCACGACGCGCATCGGCGGCCATAAAATTAAGTCACACTTAAAAAATCCTTTGACCGCCTCGTTCAGCCTCCCTTAAATTCCGCCGCCGGATTGTCAGACAAGCGAGGACCACGGGATGACCAGGGGTGTAGGCGGTAGCACGCCAGAGGCGGCGCTCGCCCAGTTGCACGACATGACCGCCGGCGCGCGGCCCATCGAGGCGGCGGAGTACCACGCACGCATCGCCCGCGCCCAGCGCTTCATGGTCGAGCAGGGCATCGGCGCGTTGTACCTCCATGCCGGGGCCAACCTGCGCTACTTCACCGGCGTGCAGTGGCACCCCAGCGAACGCCTGGTGGGCGCGCTGCTGCCCGCCGTAGGCGAGCTGGAATACCTCGCCCCGGCCTTCGAGGAAGGCACCGTGCGCGGCTTCCAGGTGGTGCCGGGCGCCATCCGCACCTGGCAGGAACACGAGTCCCCCTACCGCCTGCTGCTGGATCGCCTGGCCGCCCTGGGCCTGGCCGACGACGCCTGCGTGGCGCTGTGCCCGAGCCTGCCGTTCTTCATGTTCGACGGCCTGCGCAATGAGTCGCCGCGCTACCGCTTCATCGACGGCGGTCGCGTCACCCAGCACTGCCGCGCCCGCAAGTCTGCCGCCGAGATCGCCCTGATGCAGCGCGCCAAGGACATGACCCTGGCCGTGCACAAGGCCGCCGCCAGCATCCTCCGCGAGGGCATCACCCCGGCCGAGGTGGAGGCCTTCATCCACCAGGCTCACCGCCGCGTCGGGGCCAGCGGCTCGTACTTCTGCATCGTCCTGTTCGGTGCCGACAGCGCCTTCCCCCACGGCGTGGCCCAGCCCCGGCCATTGCGGGACGGCGACATGGTGCTGATCGACACCGGCTGCCGCCTGCACGGCTACCTCTCGGACATCACCCGCAGCTACGTCTTCGGCACCCCCAGCCCGCGCCAGCGCGCCCTGTGGGACGCCGAGAAGCGCGCGCAGCTGGCCGCCTTCGACGCCGCCCGCCTGGGCGCCCCCTGCGAAGCGGTGGACGCCGCCGCCCGGCGCTCCCTGGAAGCCGACGGCCTCGGCCCGGACTACCAGCTCCCCGGCCTGCCGCACCGCACCGGGCACGGCATCGGCGTGGAGATCCACGAAGGCCCCTACCTGGTACGGGGCGACGCCACGCCCCTGGCGCCAGGCATGTGCTTCAGCAACGAACCGATGATCTGCGTGCCCGGCGAGTTCGGCATCCGCCTGGAAGACCACTTCTACATGGCCGAAGACGGCCCGCGCTGGTTCACCCAGCCGAGCCACTCCATCGACGACCCGTTCGGGTTGGCCTGAGCCCGGCAGTGGTATGGCCTCCACCTGGCGGGGGAGGTCCTCGACGCTGCTGTAGCTGAAGCGGACCACCGCGTCTCATCACCCCCTTCCCGGCCACCACTGAGGAAGGGGCTGGCGCGCTCCAGCAGGCCGACGTTCGCCGGCGCCTATAATCGCCGCCTTCGAACGTGACCCCGCACAGGACTGCACATGATCCGCCTGGCCCGCCCCGATGAGTACGCCGACCTGGTGGACATCTGGCTGGAGGCCTCCCTCCAGGCCCATGACTTCATCCCCGAAGCCTTCTGGCACGGCCAGCGGGACGCCATGCTCGACCACTACCTGCCCGCCGCGGAAAACTGGGTCGTGGAAGAGAACGGCCAGGTGCGTGGCTTCCTGTCTCGGGTCGAGCACCACCTGGCCGCACTCTTCATCCACCCCGCCCACCAGCGCAGCGGACTCGGCCGTCGCCTGCTGGACAGCGCCAAAGCACGGCATCACTCACTGGAGCTGAACGTCTACCGCGCCAACGTCAAGGCGGTGGGCTTCTACCGCTCGGCTGGTTTCGAAGTTGTCGCCGAAGCATTGGATGCCGCGACGGGGCAGCCGGAGTTGACCTTGCGTTGGTTGGGTGAGTTGGGGGCGGGATAAAGATGTACCCATTCGAGCTACAGGTTATTCCCTACCCTCCAACCTCACCCGCGCAAAGTTGTTCGACCCCAGCGGGTTGAGCTGGTAGCCGCTGACGCCCTTGCGCACGACGGCGAATTGCCGGGGGTGGGCGAGGGGGATCCAGGGGGCTTGCTGGTGGAAGATGCCCAGGGCCTGGCGGTAGAGGGCGGCGCGCTGGGTGTCGTCGCGTTCGGCGCGGGCCTGACGGATGAGGGCGTCGAAGGTGGGGTCGCACCAGCCGGCGAGGTTTTCGCCGGAGCTGGCGGCGGCGCAGGAGAGGTTAGGGCCGAGGAAGTTGTCCGGGTCGCCGTTGTCGCCGACCCAGCCCATGAACACCAGGTCGTGCTCGCCGTTCTTGGCGCGTTTGATCAGTTCCCCCCATTCGAAGACGCGGATGTCGGCCTGGATGCCGATGGCGGCGAGGTCCGCCTGGAGCATCTGCGCGCCGATGCCGGGGTTGGGGTTGGTGGGGCCGCCGCCGGGGCGGGTCCAGATGGAGAGGTGGAAGCCGTCGGCATGCCCGGCCTCGGCCAGCAGTTGGCGGGCGCGCGCGGGATCGTGGGCCCAGGGTTTCAGGGCGGGGTCGTAGCCGAGCACGCTGGGCGGATAGGGGGCGGCGGCGAGGGTGGCGTTGCCTTCGCCGAACTGGGCGCGCAGGTAGGCGTCGCGGTCGAAGGCGAGGTTGATGGCCTGGCGCACGCGCACGTCGTCCAGCGGTGGGTGGCGGGTGTTGAGGCCGACGTAGGCGACCAGCAGGGCGTCCATCTCCAGCACGTTCAGCTCCGGCTCCTGGCGCAGCACCGGGATGTCGGTGGGGCGCGGGTAGATGGCCACCTGGCAGTCGTTGGCCTTGAGCTTCTGCACCCGCACGTTGGGATCGGGGGTGATGGCCAGCAGCAGCCGGTCGATGGCCGGGCGGCCGCCCCAGTAGTCGGGGTGGGCGGTGAAGCGCACCTGGGCGTCCTTCTCGTAACGCTGGAAGACGAAGGGGCCGGTGCCGATGGGGCGGCTGTTGAGGGCCTCGGGCGTGCCGGCGGCGAGCAGGCGGTCGGCGTATTCGGCGGAGTAGATGGAGGCGAAGCCCATGGCGAGGTCGGCGAGGAAGGGCGCTTCGGGGTGGCGCAGGACGAAGCGGACACGGTGGTCGTCGAGCTTTTCGATGCGCTCGATCAACTGCCCCAGGGCCATGGATTCGGCATAGGGAAAGCCTCGGGGCGAGCGTTCGTGCCAGGGGTGCCTGGGGTCGAGCTGGCGCTGGAAGCTCCAGAGCACGTCGTCGGCATTGAAGTCGCGGGTGGGGGTGAACCAAGCCGTGGTGTGGAACTTGACGCCCTGGCGCAGGGTGAACTCGTAGCTGAGGCCGTCATCGGAAAGCGTCCAGCGTTCGGCCAGCGCGGGTTCGATGCGGGTGCTGCCGGGGGCGAACTGCACGAGGCGGTCGAAGACGGTTTCGGCGCTGGCGTCGGCGGTGTTGGCGGCGGTGTACTGGACGATGTCGAAGCCTTCCGGGGCGGCTTCGGTGCAGACCACCAGGCTGGGGGCGGCCTGGGTCCAGAGGGGCAGCAGGAGCAGGAAGGGCAGCAGGCGTCGGTGCATCGGGCGTCCTTGGCGTGATGGCCTGCCGCGAATGCGTGCCTGCGGTGGCGGGTGGGGGAGGGCGCCCTGGTGCGGGCGCCTGGTGCCGGGAGGGCGGGGCGTGCTGCCCCGCCTGCCGGGTTACTTGCCGACGCTCACGCCGTAGAACGAGTTGAGGGCGAACGGGCTGATCTTGAAGTCCTGCACGTTCTTGCGCATCGGCTGGTAGACCGTGGAGTGGGCGATCGGGGTGATCGGCACCTGGTCCTTGAGGATGTGCTGGGCCTGCTTGTACAGCTCGGTGCGCTGGGCCTGGTCGGGGGTGGCCTTGGCCTGCTTGATCAGCTTGTCGTAGCCGGTGTTGCACCACTTGGAGAAGTTGTTGCCGTCGATGGCGTCGCAGCCATAGAGGGTGCCGAGCCAGTTGTCCGGGTCGCCGTTGTCGCCGCTCCAGCCGATCAGCATGGCGTCGTGCTCGCCGCCTTTGGCGCGCTTGATGTACTCGCCCCATTCGTAGGTGACGATGCGGGCCTTGATGCCGACCTTGGCCCAGTCGGCCTGGAGCATTTCGGCCATCAGCTTGGCGTTGGGGTTGTAGGGGCGCTGCACGGGCATGGCCCAGAGGGTGATCTCGGTGCCTTCGGCCACCCCGGCGGCCTTGAGCAGTTCCTTGGCCTTGTCGGGGTTGTAGCCGGCGTCCTTGATGGTCTCGTCGTAGGACCACTGGGTCGGCGGCATGCCGTTGACGGCGAGTTGGCCGGCACCCTGGTAGACGGCGTCGATGATGGCCTTCTTGTTCACCGCCATGTCCAGCGCCTGGCGCACTTCGAGTTTGTCGAAGGGCTTGTGGGTGACGTTGTAGGCGATGTAGCCGAGGTTGAAGCCCGGCTGGGACGGCATGTTGAGGTTGGTGTCCTTCTTCAGGGCCTCGAGGTCGGCGGGGCGGGGGAAGAGGGTGATCTGGCACTCGCCGGCCTTGAGCTTCTGCATGCGCACGGAGGCGTCGGTGTTGATGGCGAAGATCAGGTTGTCGATCTTCACGTCCTCGGGCTTCCAGTAGTCCTTGTTGCCGGCGAAGCGGATCTGCGCGTCCTTCTGGTAGCGCTTGAACACGAACGGGCCGGTGCCGATGGGCTTCTGGTTGAGGTCGGCGGCCTTGCCCTGCTTGAGCAACTGGTCGGCGTATTCGGCGGACTGGATGGAGGCGAAGCTCATGGCGAGGTTCTGGATGAAGGCCGCGTCCACCTGGTTGAGGGTGAACTTGACGGTCATGTCGTCCAGCTTCTCGACCTTGGCGATGTTGGCGTCCATGCCCATGTCGGTGAAGTAGGGGAATTCGGTGGGGTAGGCCTTACGGAACGGGTGGTCCTTGTCGAGCATGCGCTGGAAGGTGAACAGCACGTCGTCGGCGTTGAAGGTGCGGGTGGGCTTGAAGTACTCGGTGGTGTGGAACTTCACGCCCGGGCGCAGGTGGAAGGTGTAGGTGAGGGCGTCGGGGGAGACGTCCCACTTCTCCGCCAGGCCGGGGATGACGGCGGTGCCGCCTCGCTCGAACTGGGTCAGGCGGTTGAAGACGGTCTCGGCGGCGGCGTCGAAGTCGGTGCCGGTGGTGTACTGGCCGGGGTCGAAGCCGGCGGGGCTGCCTTCGGAGCAGAACACCAGGTTCCCGGCGGCGCTGGCCAGCGGTGCGCCGGCGATCAGCCCGGCGGCGAGAAGCGCTTGGATGACGGCGTTTTTACGCATTTTGACCTCATGTCTTGTTGTGTTTGTCATCGTGAGGGGCGCCCTCGTAAGGCGCCTCGCCCGAAACTATGCATGGCACATGCCCGAGGCAAGCCATGGTGGGACATGAGTGTAGAAGCTGTGGCGATGCTGTAAGGCGGTGTCGCAATTCTGCAAGTTCGCGACCGTTCGCAGCCTGGGGCCACCCGTTCGTGCGGGTGGCCCTGGCCCCGTGTCAGGGCATCTGCACCTCGATGACGCCATCGGCGGTGACGTTGACGCGGCTGGTGCCGGCTTCGATCTCCGGTGCCGGGGCGTCTTCGGCCATCATCATGCTGGCCTTGGCGGCGCGCATGGCCATCATCGGGCGCGGCTGGAAGCCGTCGCTGTTGAGGTTGAGGCTCACCAGCTTGTAGCCGGAGCCGCCCAGGGCCTGGGTCGCCAGTTGGGCGCGGGCCTTGAAGGCGTCGACGGCATCCTTCAGCAGGGCGTCTTCGTTCTTCTTGCGGGTGGCGTCGGCGATGCTGAAGTCCATGCCGGCCATCTTCAGGCTGCCCATCAGGTCGGCGCTGAGCTGGGACAGGGCGGCGAAGTCGGCGCTTTCCAGGCGCACTTCGGCGCGCTCGCGCCAGCGGGTGATCTTCTGGCCCTTGTCGTCGTAGACCGGGTAGCTGTTGCGGCTGCCGAGGCTGACGGTGATGCCCTTGGTGGCGCGGGCCTTCTCGACGGCGGCGTTGAGGGTGCGGGTGATCTCGGCGGCCAGCTTGGCCGGGTCGCTGTTCTCGGATTCGCTGAACAGGGTGACGTGCATCAGGTCATGGGCCACGTCCTGGCTGACCTCGGCACGCAGGGCCACCTGGTTGTAGCGCGCCTCGTCGGCCATGGCCGGGAGGCTGGCGAAGGCGGCGGTGGCCAGGGCGAGGGCGGCGGAGAGGCGGGTGATGGCTTGCATGTCGGCTCCTTGTGAGAGGCAGTGGGTGCGCGCGCGGTTTGCGGCAGTCAACAGGGTAGACGGGCGTTCCGTGCGGTCCGGGTTAAGACCGCAGGAATTTTTTTCGTTCGATCACGGCCTCGCCTTTCCACCGCTCTGGCACGCAGGCTGTGCAGTCGCGCTGTCCATGAGCCACCGCTGCGCAACGATGCGGCGAGTTGACGCATATCAGCGGTGCGCCAGGCGCCTTGGTTATACTCCGCCGAATTCTTGGAGTGCCCATGCTCGAACCCTTACACCACCTGTCCGCCAGCCGGCAGAACCTCCTGCGTCTGACCCTCATCCGTGTGCTCGTACTGGCCGCCCAGGCCGGTTCGGTGGGCCTTGCCTACCGCGCGCAATTGCTGGAACTGCCCTGGCTGGAGCTGTCGGTGACCCTGGCGGTGTCGCTGGTGCTCTGTGTGAGCACCACCCTGCGCCTGCGCGGCCCGTGGCCGGTCACCGAGCTGGAGTATTCGGTGCAGCTGGCCTGCGACCTGGTCATCCACAGCGTGCTGCTCTATTACTCGGGCGGCTCCACCAACCCCTTCGTTTCCTATTACCTGGTGCCGCTGACCATCGCTGCCGCCACCTTGCCCTGGGTCTACACCCTGGTGCTGGCGGGGCTGGCGCTGGCGGCGTACACCTTGCTGTTGGTGTGGTTCCACCCGCTGGAGATGCCGGTGGAACAGCGCGAGGCGATGCTGATCTACGGCATGTGGCTGAGCTTTGCCCTGGCGGCGGCGCTGATCACCTTCTTCGCCGCCCGCATGACCGAGGAGCTGCGCCGCCAGGACCAGCTGCGCGCCGTGCGCCGCGAGGAAAGCATGCGTGACCAGCAGTTGCTGGCCGTGGCCACCCAGGCCGCCGGTGCCGCTCACGAGCTGGGCACCCCGCTGGCGACCATGAGCGTGCTGCTCAAGGAGCTGCGCCAGGAGTACGGCGACAAGCCGGCCCTGCAGGACGACCTGGCGCTGCTGCAGGAACAGGTGAAGCTGTGCAAGGAAACCCTGCAGCAACTGGTGCGCGCTGCCGAGGCGGACCGCCGCCAGGCCGTGGTGGACCAGACCGCCGTGGAATGGCTGGAGGCGACCCTCAACCGCTGGCACCTGATGCGCCCGGAAGCCACCTACCGCTACCAGTGCCTGGGCGTTGGCCTGGCGCCGCGCCTGCGCCCGCCGGCCGACCTGACCCAGGCCCTGCTGAACCTGCTGAACAACGCTGCCGACGCCTGTCCGGAGAAACTCGACATTCGCCTGGACTGGGACCATCAATGGATGGTGCTGAGCATCCGCGACCAGGGCGCCGGCGTTCCCCTGGCCATCGCCGAGCAACTCGGCCGGCCCTTCTTCACCACCAAGGGCAAGGGATTCGGCCTCGGCCTGTTCCTCAGCCAGGCCAGCGTGACGCGCGCCGGTGGCACGGTGAAGCTGTACAACCACGAAGAGGGCGGTACCCTCACCGAGCTGCGCCTACCCCGCAGCCACGGTGTCGCCTGAGCCCACCACGAGAGGACTCGACATGAGCGAAGAACCCCTGATCGACGGCGAAGAACAGCCCCACCTGCTGCTGGTGGACGACGACGCCACCTTTACCCGCGTCATGGCCCGCGCCATGAGCCGCCGGGGCCTGCGCGTGTCGGTGGCCGGCTCGGCCGACGAGGGCCTGGCCCTGGCCAAGGACGACCTGCCGGACTACGCCGTGCTGGACCTGAAGATGGAAGGCGACTCCGGCCTGGTGCTGCTGCCCAAGCTGCTGGAGCTGGACCCGGACATGCGGGTGGTCATCCTCACCGGCTACTCCAGCATCGCCACCGCCGTGGAGGCCATCAAACGCGGCGCCACCAACTACCTGTGCAAGCCGGCCGACGCCGACGACGTGCTGACCGCGTTGCTGTCCCAGCAGGCCGATGTGGAAAGCCTGGTGCCGGAAAACCCCATGTCGGTGGATCGCCTGCAGTGGGAACACATCCAGCGCGTGCTGGCCGAGCACGATGGCAACATCTCCGCCACCGCCCGCGCCCTGGGCATGCACCGCCGCACCCTGCAGCGCAAGCTGCAGAAGCGCCCGGTCCGTCGCTGAGACGGACGCAACGCGCTCCGTAGCCCGGGCTTCAGCCCGGGAGCGGGGTGGGCGACCAGCCCCGGACTGAAGTCCGGGCTACGCCTACGACACCGCACCTGCAGGGGCGACTTCAGTCGCCAATCGGCGCGCCGCGCTGCTACCCCACAGGCACGGGGTCATCCGCGATCAAGCCTCCTCCCTCAAGCCAAGGGTCGCTAAGAGCCCTCCGGTTTTTCTTCCCCTGAAAGCGTCCTGAAAGCCACTGGTGGCCGGGCCTTGGTATTCTTAGCCGCCTAACCAATCCCGCCCAGGCCCGTCATGTTCTCCGTCGTCCAGCAGATCCTCGGCATCACCGCCCCGGTGTTCTCCATGCTGTTCCTCGGCGTGTTGCTGCGCCGTCTGGGCTGGATCGACGCTCCCTTCATCGACACCGCCTCCAGCCTGGTCTTCCGTGGCACCATGCCGACCCTGCTGTTCCTCGGCATCATCAAGGCGGACCTGAGCACCGCCCTGCAGCCCGCGCTCATCGCCTACTTCATCGTGGCCACCCTGGGCTGCTTCGGCCTGGCCTGGCTCTGGGCCCTCTGGCGCTGCCCGGAGGCGGACCGGGGCATCTACACCCAGGGCGCGTTCCGTGGAAACAACGGCATCATCGGCCTCGCCCTGGCCACCAGCATGTACGGCGACTACGGCCTGTCGGTGGGCGGGTTGCTCGGGGGTGTGGTAATCCTCTGCTACAACACCCTGTCCTCCATCGTGCTGACGGTCTATGCACCGGGCATGCGCGCCGATCCCTGGAGCCTGATCAAGGGCGTGCTGAAGAATCCGCTGATCATCGGCGTGCTCGCCGCCATCCCCGTGGCCTACCTGCAACTGCCGCTGCCGGCCTGGCTGATCACCTCCGGCGAGTACTTCGCCCAGATGACCCTGCCGCTGGCGCTGATCTGCATCGGCGGCACCCTGTCGCTGGCGTCCCTGCGCGAGAGCGGCCGCCTGGCCATCAGCTCCAGCCTGATGAAGATGGTCTGGCTGCCGCTGCTGGCCACCGCCGGTGCCTGGGCCCTGGGGTTCCGCCAGGCCGAGCTGGCGATCCTCTTCCTCTACTTCGGCAGCCCCACGGCTGCCGCCAGCTTCGTCATGGCGCGGGCGGTGAACGGCAACCATGCGCTGGCTGCCTCCATCATCGTCATCACCACCCTGGCCGCCGTGGTGACCACCAACATCGGCCTGCTGAGCCTGCAGCTGCTGGGCCTGATCTAGGCCCGGTGCCCCGGCCTGCGCGGCCTTGGGCAAGCTGTATCAAAATGTGAGGCGCTTCCGACTCCTCGGTCCCGCGCGTTGCGTCTTGGCGTGGGGAGGGCTAGCATCGCGGCCTTTGCGCCATTAACGGATTAAACATGCGCGCCGTTTCGCTGCTCAGCCTGCTGCTCCTGGCCCCCCTTGTCTGGGCGGCCGAGCCGTCCGCGACGCTGGAGGGGCCCAGTGCTGGCTGGCGCTACGCCGGCCTGCTCGATCGCAGCGAAAACCCGGCGGTTGCCTACCCGACGCCGCCCATCGACCGGGGCGCACAGCGCAACCGCACCCTCATCGAAGGCCGCCTGGCCAACATCGGCCACGTCCGCCCGCCGCACCGTCTGGTGGTCAACGGCAACCCACTGCCGCTCTACACCGATGACGCCGGACGTTTCGTCCGCCCGTACGCGTTCGGCGCCGGCTCCAACAGCGTCGAAGTGGTGTCTGGCGACGGCAAGTCGCTCAAACGCGTGCAGTTTTACGAAGCCAACACCGGCCGCACCCCGGCGCGCCTGCGCGTGGTGCTCGGCTGGGACGATCCCAAGGCCGAACTCGACCTGCACATCGTCACCCCCGACGGCCAGCATGCCTTCTGGGCCGACCCGGTGATGAGCAACGGCGGCGGCCTGGACACCGACAGCGTCGACGGCCCCGGCCCGGAAATGTTCACCATGGCCGCGCCCTTGCACGGCACCTACTTGGTGTACGTGAACTACTGGGGCAACTACGGCGCCAATGGCTACAACTTCGAAGCCGGCAGCAACCAGAACGAGGTCATCACGTCGCAGATCAGCCTGGTGTTCAACGAGAACACCGTGAACGAGAAGCGTGAGTCCTTCGTCGTGCCCTTGCGGGCCATCGGTGAGCTGGTGCTCGTCAAATCCTTCAACTTCTGATGTCCCGCCGCGTGGATGAACCGGGGTTTTTCACCATGAACCAGAACACCACTCCTGAAAGCGCCCGCACTGCCCTGGCGCGTCACCCGCGCGCTCTGGCCCTCGGCCTGCTGCTGCCGCTGGCGGCCGCCAGCCTGCTGGGGGGCTGCGACAAGCAGGAGCCGCGCGACCTGGCCGAACAGAGCGCCCTGGGGCTGGACCTCAAGCGCCCTGACGCCCTGATCGAAAGCACCTCCCTCAGCCGCCTGCCCAAGGACATCCTCGCGGTGCCGCTGCTGCGCGACACCCTCACCGAGGACTTCGTCTTCTACTACCAGGACAACGCCGACCGCCTCGGCCTGGCCGGCAGCCTGCGTCGCATCATCTACGAGCACGACCTCAAGCTGCAGGACTCGCTGATCGACGAACTGCTCGACCAGCCTGCCGAAGTCGCGGCCTGGCGGGGTGCCGACGGCAAGCTCAAACACGTGCTGGTGACCCTGCAGCGCGGCGGCCTGGCCCGCGTGCTGGAGCCCCTGGCCCACGCCGCCCTGGACGACACCCAGCTGAGCCAGGTGGGCGAGCTGCGGGTGGACGGCGACAGCGTGCCGCTCTACAGCCTGCGCTACCTGGGCGAGCGCTCGGTGCTGCTGGCCAGTCATGGCGACAAGCTGCTGGTGCTCTCTAGCCCCGGCATGCTGCTGGACGAATCCGGCAAGCTGGCCCGCGCCGAGACCGAGACGGTCGAAGGCCTGATGGCCGGCGACGATCCCTTCCCCGAGCGTTTCGGCCTCAAGGCCCGTGGCCAGGAACAGCAGCGCATCGCCCTGGGCGGCGAATTCCTCGCCTTCGGCTACCAGCGCTTCCTGCCCAGCTTCGCCGGCCTGCGCTTCGAGATGGACGACAAGGGCTGGCGCAGCTACGTCGCCCTCAACGAGGTAGACGACCAGGCCAAGTTCGACTTCAAGCCCGTGTGGCAAGCCATGCCCATGGGCGCCAGCGCCTGCGTCGCGCTGCCCGTGGCACCGGGCGTGAATGCCCGCCTGCTGGACCGCGTCGGTGCCGGCAAGGAGGTCACCGAACAGCTCGGCAAGCGCCTCGGCACCACCGCCGGCCTGTGCTGGTACGCCGACTCCCGCCTGCATTCGCCGCTGCTGGTGGCCCACCTCGACGAGGCGGCCTCCGGCCAGATGGACCCGGCCATCGAAGGCCTGTTCGGCTCGGTGATCGGTGCCTTCGAACCCTATGCCGAAGGCGGCCGCTTCCCGCTGGAGAGCCAGACCCGTGGCGCCGCCCGCATCTGGGCCCGCGACGTCGGTTCCAACTTCGGCCAGTACCCCGCATCCCAGAGCGCCAACCCCGATGCCCTGGCCTCCCGTGGCTACTTCCACGTGAGCCTGGCGCGCCATGGCGACACCCTGCTGTTCTCCCTGGACGACAAGCTGGTGACCAAGGGCCTGGATACCCTCGACAAGCGCTTCCCGCCCCTGGGCGAGACCCTGCCCAAGGACGCCCTGGTGCCGGCCTACCTGGCCCCCGAAGGCCTGGCCAAGCTGCTGGAGCGGGAAACCCTCGACAGCCTGCCGAGCAACGACGAGCCGGTGTTCCGCAACGCCGCCGAAGCCCACCTGCTGCCCAAGCTGCGGGCCCTCGGTGGCCACGGCAAGTACGCCCTGGCACTGCCGGCCGACACCCAGGCCAGCGACCCGTGGGAATGGCTGCCCCTGGAATGGCGCTCCCTGTGATCCGTCGCCTGCCGTTCGGGCTGGCCGCGCTGCTGATGGCGTGGAGCCTGGTGCTGCGCGCCGACGAAACGGTGGGGCTCGACCCCGAGCAGTCCCAGGTGTTCCGCGCCTGGTTCGTGCGCATCGCCCAGGAGCAGTTGCGCCAGGGCCCGAGCCCGCGCTGGCACCAGCAGGATTGCGCCGGCCTGGTGCGCTTCGCCGCCAACGAGGCGCTCAAGGTCCACGACGCCAAGTGGCTACGCGCTAATGGCTTGTCCAACCGCTACCTGCCGCCGGAGCTGGAACTGAGCGACGCCCAGCGCCAGCTCGCGCAGAACTGGCAGCAGGGCGGTGGCAAGGTCGGCCCCTACGTCAACGCCATCAAACTCATTCAGCACAACAGCCGGTTCGCCGGCCGCGACCTCAACCAGGCCCGTCCCGGCGACCTGATCTTCTTCGACCAGGGTGATGACCAGCACCTGATGATCTGGATGGGGCGGGAAATCGCCTACCACACCGGCACCAGCACCCCGACCGATAACGGCATGCGCTCCGTCAGCCTGCAACAACTCATGAAATGGAAGGACACCCGATGGATCCCCGACGAATCCAACCCCAACTTTATCGGCATCTATCGACTGAACTTCCTCGCCCGATGAACGCCAGCCCCCTGCGCCGTGCGGCGCGCCTGTCCGCTGCCGCGCTGATGGCGCTGGTGCTGCCCCTGGCCCTGCCGGCGCTCACCCAGGCCGAGGACGAGGTGCCGGCCAGCGGCTACACGCCC
This sequence comes from Metapseudomonas otitidis, assembly GCF_011397855.1. Taxonomy (NCBI): domain Bacteria; kingdom Pseudomonadati; phylum Pseudomonadota; class Gammaproteobacteria; order Pseudomonadales; family Pseudomonadaceae; genus Metapseudomonas; species Metapseudomonas otitidis. The sequence continues at coordinate 1,253,601 of NZ_AP022642.1, forward strand.
CTGGCGGGCGAGTCCTTCTTCCTGCTCTCCGACAGCAGCTTCGCCACCGATGAAGTGGCCCAGGTGCGCCTGGAGGCTCCCGGCCGCGACTACCGTCGCTACCGGATGGAGGAGTACGGCGGCGTCGACATCCGCGTGTACCGCATCGAGAACCCCCTCGACTTCCTCAAGCGGCAGAAGAACCTGCACCGCGTGAGCACCGAGGGCGACTTCAAGGGCGAGGGCCTGTCCAACACCCTGGCCTACCTCTGGGACAACTGGTACCGCAAGTCGCGTCGGGTGATGCAGCGGGCTTTCTCCTACGAGTCGCGCAAGCAGGTCACCGAAGAAGCCCCCGAACTGAGCATGGGCGAGGCCATCCGCCAGCCCACCGAGTTCACCCCGCAGGTGCAGTACGCACCGCTCAAGGGCATGCCGATGGTGGCGCAGTTCCGCTACCCGCTGTGGCAGGCCAAGCCCATCGAACCGCCGAAGGGTGTCGAGCTGGCCGGCTCTTCCAGCCAGTTCACCAGCACCCAGCCGGGCAACGTCTACATCCCCCTCGGCAAGCTCAAGCCCGGCCTGTACCTGACCGAAGCCATCGTCGGCAAGTACCGCGCCACCACCGTGGTGTTCGTCTCCAACACCGTGGCCGTGAGCAAGATCGCCGGCAACGAGCTGCTGGTGTGGACCGCCCGCAAGCACGAAGGCACGCCCGTGGCCGATGCCAAGGTGCTGTGGAGCGACGGCCTGGGCGTGATGACCAGCGGCACCACCGATGCCCAGGGCCTGCTGCGCCTTGGCCACGGCAGCCCCGAGCGCTCCTACGTGCTGGGCGAGGACGCCGAGGGCGGCGTGTTCGTCTCCGAGAACTTCTATTACGACAGCGAGATCTACGACACCAAGCTCTACGCCTTCACCGACCGCCCGCTGTACCGCCCGGGCGACTGGGTCGAGGTGAAGATCGTCGGCCGCGAATTCAAGAACGCCCGCGACTCGGTCGCCCCCACCGCCGCGCCGCTGAAGCTCAGCGTGCTCGACGCCAACGGCACCGAGCTGCAGACCCTGGACCTGGCGCTGGACGGCCAGTCCGGCACCCAGGGTCGCTTCCAGCTGCCGCGCAACGCCGTGGCCGGTGGCTATGAACTGCGCTTCCGCTACCGCGACCAGATCTACAGCAGCGCCTTCCGCGTGGCCGAGTACATCAAGCCGCACTTCGAAGTGTCGCTGGACCTGGCCAAGCCGGACTTCCGCACCGGCGAACCGGTCAAGGGCGCCCTGGTGCTGCTCTACCCGGACGGCAAGCCGGTGGCCAACGCCCGCCTGCAACTGAGCCTGCGCGCCCAGCAGCTGTCGATGATCGACAACGAGCTGCAGTACCTCGGGCAGTTCCCGGTGGAGCTGGAGAGCACCGAGCTCACCACCGACGCCCAGGGCCGTGCCGAACTCAACCTGCCGGCCGCCGAGAAGCCCAGCCGCTACCTGCTCACCGTGTTCGCCAGCGACGGCGCCGCCTACCGCGTGCGCACCAGCAAGGAGATCCTCATCGAGCGCGGCGCCGCCCGCTACGCCCTGACCGCGCCGCAGCGCTTCAGCAGCGCCGGTGAGTCGGTGCACTTCAGCTTCCGCAGCGAGCGCCCGAGCGACCTCAAGCCGGCCCGCTACGACTGGGTCCGCCTGGAAGACCAGAGCACCCAGGGCGGCACCCTGGCCGGCGGCAGCGACGGCTTCGACCTGAAGTTCGAGCGTCCCGGCACCTACAGCATCACGCTGAAGGACGACAAGGGCCTGATCCTCGGCGCCACCGGCCACTCGGTCAGCGGCGACGGCGTGAAGTCCGTGGCCGGCACCATCGAGATCGTCCTCGACAAGGCCGAGTACAAGGCCGGCGAGGAAGCCCTGGCGCTGATCACCTTCCCCGAGCCGGTGAGCGATGCCCTGCTGACCCTTGAGCGCGACAAGGTGGAAGCCACCGCGCTGCTGTCCAAGGGCGGCGACTGGCTGAAGCTGGAGCGCCTCTCCGACACCCAGTACCGCGCGCGTATCCCGGTGGGCAAGACCTTCTCGCCCAACATCACCTTCTCCGCGCTGTACACCCGTGGCGGCGACTACAGCTTCCAGAACGCCGGCATCAAGGTGGCCACGCCGCAGATCGACATCGAGGTGGTGGCCGACAAGGAAGTGGCCCGCCCGGGTGACACCGTCACCGTCGAGCTGACCACCCGCTACGAAGGCAAGCCCACCGCCTCGCGCCTCACCGTCAGCGTGGTGGACGAGATGATCTACGCACTGCAGCCGGAGATCGCCCCGGGCATCGACCAGTTCTTCTACCACCCGCGCCGCAACAACGTGCGCACCAGCGCCAGCCTCTCGTTCATCGCCTACGACCTGGCCCTGCCCGGCAGCGCCACCGCGCCCGGCCGCGCCAACCGCAGCGACCGTGGCGTGAAGGTGCTTGAGCGTCCGCGCCGCGAGGACGTGGACACCGCTGCCTGGCAGCCGGACTTGGTCACCGACGCCAACGGCAAGGTGCGCTTCAGCTTCCGCGTGCCGGACTCCCTGACCCGCTGGCGCATCACCGCGCGGGCCATGAACGCCGATGGCCAGGTGGGCCAGAAGCGCCAGTTCGTGCGCTCCGAGAAGCCGCTGTACCTCAAGTGGAGCGGCCCCACCAGCTTCCGCAAGGGCGACCGCCCGACCCTCGGCCTGTTCGCCTTCAACCAGGGTGAAGCCGGTTCCAAGGCCGAGCTGGTGACCCGTTACGCCGGCCAGGAACAGCGCACCACGGTGGAACTGGCCAAGGGCATCAACTACCTGCCGCTGACGGTTCCGGCCGTGGCCGAAGGGGACTTCCACGCCGAACTGGTGCGTGACGGCCAGGCCGTCGATGCCCTCGACGTGGCCCTGCACCTGGCCGCCGACGGTTGGCCGAGTGCCCAGAGCAAGAGCCTGGTGGCCTACGCCGGCAAGACCGAGCTGGGCCTGCCGGCCGACGCCAGCGCCATCCGCCTGCGCCAGGACGACAATGGCCAGGCCCTGTTCCGTGGCGCCCTCGACGACCTGCTCGCCTACCCCTATGGCGGCGTCGAGCAGACCGCCAGCCGCCTGCTGCCGCTGGCCGTGGCCTACCCGACCCTGGCTCAGGGCGAGCGCCGCGTGAGCGACCGCCTGCGCCTGGTCATGCAGACCGGTCGCCTGCGCCTGGTGCAGATGGCCGGCCCGGAAGCGGTGTTCACCTGGTGGGGCGACGAGGCCGATGCCGACGCCTTCCTCACCGCCTACGCCTACTACGCCGACTGGTACACCAGCCGTGCCCTGGAGGTTCAGCTGCCGCCGGACCACTGGCAGCGCGTGCTGGACACCTACGCCGCCCAGGCCCCCAACACCCCGCTGCTGCAACGTGCCCTGGTGCTGGCCTTCGCCCGCGACATGGGCCTGCCGGTGAACACCCTGATGGAAGGCCTGATGGCCGACCTGGCCGCCGCCGGTGACGGCGAGGACGTGCCCGAGGTGGACGACGGCCGCGCCAGCCTGGTGATGGCCGCACCGGAGTCGTCCCTCGGCCTGGCGGCTGCCCGCGTGCTCACTGCCGGTCTCGCCCGTCAGCTGCAAGTCCGCGTGCCGGCAGCGCTGGACGCCCAGCTGGGTGCCGCCCGCGAGCGCCTGTCCGCCAGCCAGCAGCCCTTCGCTGAAGCCCTCGGCCTGTACCTCAATGGGGCCGACCCGGTGCGTGCGGCTGCCCTGCTCAAGCGCCTGGCGCCGGGGCAGTCCACCGTCGAGCGTGCCCTGGCCCTGACCTGGCTGCAGCGCAGCCTGGACAAGGCCGGCCCGGACCTGGCCATCGCCCCGCAAGGCGACTGGCAGGCCCGCGAAGGCGACAGCGGCGAACGCTACTGGCAGTGGCATGGCCAGGGCGTGCCCGCCACCCTCGACCTGCCGACCGACCTGGCCCACCCGGTGGACGTGCGCCTGGATTACCAGAGCGCCCAGGCTGCCGGCGCGGGTGCCGCACTGCCGGTGGAGATCAGCCGCCGCCTGCTGCGCCTGGTGCCGGGCAGCGAGCCCTTCACCTTCAAGGCCGAAGAAGCCAAGCCCGGTGACATCTCCAGCGACGCCCTCTACCTGGACGAAGTGGTGCTGAACGCCCAGGCCGGCCGCGCCCTGCGCTACGGCCTGCTGGAAGTGCCGCTGCCGCCCGGTGCCGATGTCGAGCGCACCACCTGGGGCATCCAGGTCTCCGGCCTGGAAGGCGAGGAAGCCTCCGCCCTGGAGAAGGCCCGCAACGAGCCGGGGCAGATGGTCTACGCCGTCCCGGTGGATCGCCTGGAAGGTGCCCTGGTGCTGCGTCACTTGGTGCGCTTCTCGCAGAAAGGCGAGTTCCAGCTGCCGCCGGCGCGCTACGTCCGCCTCTACGCGCCGCAGGAGCAGGCGCTGGAGAGCGAACCGGCGCTGGGACAGATCAAGGTCGATTGAGATTGACCAGGGGCCTGCGCGTGGCCGCTGCGCTGCTGGCGCTGGCGGCCCTCCCGGTGGGGGCCGCCGAGGCGCCCCTCGCCTTGGCCTGGCGTACCCCGGCCGGTAACGAACTGCTCGAACTGGACCGCAGCCGCGTGTTGGCGCGCGGTCCCTTGCCCGCCGAGCGCCAGGCGCCCCTGGGCAGCCTGTGGAAACTCTTCGTCTATGTCTACCTGGTGGACCGGCAACAGCCAGACCCCGGCTACCAGTGCCTCGGCCACGACCGTGACGAGGTGTATTGCTGCAACCCCGGCGAACGCATCGACCGTGACCAGGCGCTGGTGAAATCCTGCGGCCTGTACTTCGATCCGGCACGTCTCGGGGTGACCCCGGATGACTGGTCCCGTTACTGGCAGGCACGCAGTGCCCCGGCCTGGCTGCAACGCCTCGATGCGCTGAAGCCTGAGGCGCGGGTCCCGGTGGCCGACCTGCTGGCCCAGCTGCAGACCCTGCCGGCCCAGGACGAGGCCCGCCGCGTGCTGCTCGATGTACCGCTCCAGGCCCGTGATGCCGGCGTGCTCGCCACCCTGGGCGCGCGCCTGCGGGTGAAGACCTGGAGCTGGCTCGCCGACGCCGATCCCCAGGCCCGCCAGGGCGGCTTCGCCGGCTGGCTGAACGACGGCACGCCGGTCTGGGCCGGCGGCCCCGGCACCAGCCAGCGCGTTCTCGGGCAGTACGCCGAGGTGCTCGAACGCACGTTGCCGGTGAGCTGGCCCCGCGAGCCGGGCAGCTGCGTGGAGGTGCGCCTGTTCAGCCGCTATCCGCTGCGCGAGGTGAGCCTCGCCGGCCAGTCCACGCCTGTGGCGCCCGGTGCCCTGCGCGGGCGCTATCAGGTGCTGTTCGAGAACGGCAACCGCCTGGACATCGAAAGCCAGGGCGAGCTCTTCCTCGAGCGCCGTGACGATGGCCTGGCGCTGACCGCTCACCTGGAGCGCGAGGACTATGTGGCCCGCGTGCTCGACCGCGAGGCGGCAGCCGAACCCGCCGAGGCCGCCAAGGCCCTGGCCGTGGCAGTGCGGACCTACCTGGTGCAGAACGCCGTACGCCGTGGCGAGTGCCTGGTCATCGACGACAGCAGTTCCAGCCAGCGGGTCGCCCCCCGCCCGGCTTCCGCTGCCAGTCGCACCATCGCCGCCTGGACCGCCGACCTGGTGCTGGCCGGCAGCACGGTGACCTACCACAGCGAGCGCGCCGGCCCGGATCGCCTGTCCTGGCAGCAGGCCGTGGCGGAGGCCAAGGAGGGCGTGCGCTACGACAGCATCCTCGCCCGTGCCTTCCCCCGCGCCAGCCTCAGCCGCTGGGACAAGCCCGTGGCAGCCTGCCAGGCCCTGCCCAACGCCGAGGACTGGCTGCGCCGCCAGCGCCGTGAGTGGCGCCCGGTGCTGGACGCCGAGCCGGGCTACGCTGAAATCCCGCAGTTCTCGGTGTGCCGCCTGGCCTCCGGCCGACCCCATGTCGACCGCGAGCGGCGGCGCATCTTCGTGCGCGGCCTGTTTTCCCTGCAGGACCGCCTCGACCTGACCCACGAATACCTGCACCTGGCCTTCGAAGCCCACCCCAACGGCCAGGACGAAGCCTACGTCGAGCGGCTCGCCCGCCAACTGCTACTGGAATGATCCCCATGCGCTGCGCCTCCCTTGCTTCCCTGTTCCTGGCCCTGACGCCGCTGCTCGCCAGCGCCGAGGTGCGACTCGACACGCCGCGCGGTGGCTGGCGCGAAGGCGCCGGCTCGGGCGAGCACTTCATGCAGGAGGTCAACTATCCGGCCTCCTCGGTGAACACCGCGTCGGACCAGGCCGATACCGCGCTGATCAAGGGCGCGATCACCGGCATGCCGAAGGCTGCCAGCGGCCCCGGCACCCTGGTGGTCAACGGCGTGAGCATGCCGCTGAAGGTGGACGAGGACGGCAGCTTCCAGCGGCCCTTCGTGTTCCCCTCCGGCAGCAACAGCGTCGAAGTGCGCAGCCCGGACGGCAAGCAATCCCACCGCGTGCAGTTCTACAGCCGGGCCAAGGGCGGCGTACCGGCACGCATGCGCGTGGTGCTCTCCTGGGATGCCGACAACACCGACCTGGACCTGCATCTGGTGACGCCGGACGGCGCCCACATCTGGTACGGCGACCGCAGCGCGCCCAACGGCACGGCGCTGGACGTGGACGTGACCACCGGCTACGGCCCGGAAATGATCGCCAGCCCGACCCCGCTCAAGGGGCAGTACCTGGTGTATGTGAACTACTACGGCGGCGGTTACTACGGCAGCGACGACGGCACCGAAGGCCCTGCCCAGCCGCTGATCACCGCCCAGGTGACGGTCATCACCGAGGAAGGCACACCGAGCGAGAAGCAGGAAAACTTCATCGTGCCCATGCGCCAGCCGGGCGAACTCACCCTGGTGAAGAGCTTCAGCTACCCCTGATCGGTTCTTTGGGCTGAGCCTCGGCGCATGCGGGGGCGCCTGGGGCGGTGGATCGATGGTGCGCGAACCGCCCTACGCGTCGTATGAGCGCCGAGTGGTGGGCACGACGTTGGTCTGGTGAGCGGGTTTGATGCGGTTCGCGGGCTCACCACATCCTACGGGTGAAGGCGTGCCGGCGGCTGGGGCTTATCGGTCGCTCTCCCTCAAGATCTGCCAGCCCTCGCGGAACCGAAGGGGGGCCGGGCGGCGTTCCGCTTCAGCCCACCATCGAAGCCGCTGGCAGCTCCGTTGGTGGATGGAAAAGCGCCATCCCCCTACGCTTTCCCCACCCATCGTTCCGGCGTCAGCCCTGCGGGTTGGCCTGCCAGGCGTCGACCACTTCCTGGGCGGCGCGGAAGGCGTCGATGGCGGCCGGTACGCCGGCGTACACCGCGCAGTGCAGCAGCGCTTCGCGGATTTCCTCCACGCTGCAGCCATTGTTCAAGGCCCCGCGCACGTGGCCTTTCAGCTCCTGGGGGCACTTCAGGGCGGTGAGGGCGGCGAGGGTGATGAGGCTGCGGGTCTTGCGGTCGAGCCCTTCGCGGTTCCATACGCCGCCCCAGGCGTGTTCGTTGACGAAGTCCTGCAGGGGCTGGGTGAATTCGGTGGCATTGCCCAGGGCTCGGTCGACGAAGGCGTCGCCCATCACTTCGCGGCGGACCTGGACGCCGGGTTTGCGTGCGTCGCTCATGGTGATTCTCCAGTCAGTCGAGGGATTCCAGCCGCACCGGGGCCACGCCGCTGCGCAGCATGTCCAGCGCTTCGGCGGCGCGGCGCGAGAGGTCGATGAGGCGGCCGCGCGTGTGGGGGCCGCGGTCATTGATGCGCACCACGACGCTGCGGTCGTTGTTCAGGTTGGTGACTTTCACCCGGGTGCCGAAGGGCAGGGTGCGGTGGGCGGCGGTGAGGGCGTTCTGGTCGAAGCGCTCGCCGCTGGCGGTGCGCTTGCCGTGGTGGCGTGCGCCGTAGTACGAGGCTTCGCCGTCCTCACGGTAGGTGCCGCCGGTTTCACCGGAAAAGAAGCCGGGGGTGCTGCAGCCGGCCAGCAGGGCCAGGCCGGCCAATAGCGGAAGTGAGCTGAGGGATCGCCACATCAGGACGTCTCCAGGAAGCGGTTGACCGGTGCTTGTGCGCAGCATCGGGCTTCCTGACGCTGCACCGGGTCAACCGGGAATCCCGTTCCGGCCCTCCCTGGCCGGTCGTTCGCCGGGCCAACCCATGGGTTGGCCAGTCCGGCTCACCCTTCGAGCTTTTTCTTCAGCAGTTCGTTCACTTGCCCCGGATTGGCCTTGCCCTTGGAGGCTTTCATGGCCTGGCCGACGAAGAAGCCGAACATCTTGCCGCGCTTGGCTTCGTCGCTGGCGCGGTACTGCTCGACCTGCTCGGCGTTGGCGGCGAGGACTTCGTCGAGCATGGCTTCGATGGCACCGGAATCGGTGACCTGCTTGAGGCCCTTCTTCTCGATGATCGCGTCGGCGCTGCCTTCACCGGCGGCCATAGCTTCGAAGACCATCTTGGCGATCTTGCCGGAGATGGTGTTGTCCTTGATGCGCAGGATCATGCCGCCCAGGTGCTCGGCGGAAACCGGCGATTGCTCGATCTCCAGGCCGTCCTTGTTGAGCAGGCTGGAGAGCTCGCCCATCACCCAGTTGGCGGCCAGCTTGGCGTCGCCGCAGGTGCGCTGCACGGCCTCGAAGTAGTCGGCCATCTCGCGGCTGGCGGAGAGCACGCTGGCATCGTAGGCGGAGAGGCCGAACTGGCTCTCGAAACGCTCGCGCTTCTGCACCGGCAGCTCCGGCAGCTGGGCGCGCACTTCGTCGAGGAAGCTCTGCTCGATCACCACCGGCAGCAGGTCGGGGCAGGGGAAGTAGCGGTAGTCGTTGGCTTCTTCCTTGCTGCGCATGGAGCGGGTTTCGTTGGCTGCCACGTCGTAGAGCACGGTTTCCTGGACGATCTTGCGGCCGGATTCCAGTTCGTCGATCTGCCAGGCGATCTCGGCGTTGATAGCGCGCTCGATGAACTTGAACGAGTTGACGTTCTTGATCTCGCGGCGGGTGCCGAACTCGGTCTGGCCCTTGGGGCGCACCGAGACGTTGCAGTCGCAGCGCAGGGAGCCTTCGGCCATGTTGCCGTCGCAGATGCCGAGGTAGCGCACCAGGGCGTGGATGGCCTTGGCGTAGGCGACGGCTTCCTTGGCGCTGCGCATCTCCGGCTCGGAGACGATCTCCAGCAGCGGGGTGCCGGCACGGTTCAGGTCGATGCCGCTCATGCCGTGGAAGTCTTCGTGCAGGCTCTTGCCAGCGTCCTCTTCCAGGTGCGCGCGGGTGATGCCGATGCGGCGGACGGTGCCGTCTTCCAGGGTGATGTCCAGGTGGCCCTTGCCGACGATGGGCAGGTCCATCTGGCTGGTCTGGTAGCCCTTGGGCAGGTCCGGGTAGAAGTAGTTCTTGCGGGCGAAGACGTTGCGCGCGCCGATCTCGGCGTCGATGGCCAGGCCGAACTTGAGCGCCATGCGCACGGCTTCCGCGTTGAGCACCGGCAGGGTGCCGGGCATGCCCAGGTCAACCAGGCTGGCCTGGGTGTTGGGTTCGGCGCCGAAGGTGGTGGCGCTGGCGGAGAAGATCTTCGATTGGGTGCTGAGCTGTGCGTGGATTTCCAGCCCGATCACGGTTTCCCATTGCATGTGTGTCGTCCTCAGAATCCGGCCGGGGCCTGTTTGTGCCAGTCGGTGACCTGCTGGTACTGGTGGGCCACGTTGAGCAGGCGGCCTTCCTGGAAGTAGGGCGCAAGCAGCTGCACGCCCACCGGCAGGCCGTCGACGAAGCCGGCGGGCATGGACAGCCCCGGCAGGCCGGCGAGGTTGGCGGTGATGGTGTAGATGTCTTCCAGGTACTCGGCGACGGGGTCGTTGTTCTTCGCGCCCAGTTTCCAGGCCGGGTTGGGCGTGGTCGGGCCGAGGATGACGTCGACATCGGCGAAGGCCGCGACGAAGTCGTTCTTGATCAGGCGGCGGATCTTCTGGGCCTTGAGGTAGTAGGCGTCGTAGTAGCCGGCGGACAGGGCGTAGGTGCCGACCATGATGCGGCGCTTCACTTCGCTGCCGAAGCCTTCGGCGCGGGAGCGCTTGTACAGGTCCATCAGGTCCTTGGGGTCTTCGCAGCGGTGGCCGAAGCGCACGCCGTCGAAGCGCGACAGGTTGGAGCTGGCCTCGGCCGGGGCGATGACGTAGTAGGCCGGGATGGCGTGCTGCATGTTGGGCAGCGAGATGTCCTTGACGGTGGCGCCGAGCTTCTTCAGCTCTTCCACCACGGCCATCACCGCCGCGCCGATGCGCGCGTCGAGGCCGGCACCGAAGTACTCCTTCGGCAGGCCGATGCGCAGGCCGGCCAGGGGCTGGGCGAGGGCGGCGAGGTAGTCGTCCACCGGGGCGTCGACGCAGGTGCTGTCCTTCGGGTCGAAGCCGGCAATGGCGCCGAGCATCAGGGCGCAGTCCTCGGCGGTGCGGGCCAGCGGGCCGCCCTGGTCGAGGCTGGAGGCGTAGGCCACCATGCCCCAGCGCGATACGCGGCCGTAGGTGGGCTTGATGCCGGTGAGGTTGGTAAAGGCGGCGGGCTGGCGGATCGAGCCGCCGGTGTCGGTGCCGGTGGCGGCGGGCACCAGGCGCGCCGCGACGGCGGCGGCGGAGCCACCGGAGGAGCCGCCGGGCACGCGGTCCAGCGCCCAGGGGTTCTTCACCGGGCCGTAGTGGCTGGATTCGTTGGCGGAGCCCATGGCGAACTCGTCCATGTTCAGCTTGCCGAGGGTGACGGCGCCGGCGGCCTTGAGCTTCGCGACCACGGTGGCGTCATAGGGCGCCTTGAAGTTGTCGAGCATCTTCGAGCCGCAGCTGGTGCGCACATCGAGGGTGCAGAACAGGTCCTTGTGGGCGATCGGCGCACCGAGCAGGGCGCCGTTCTCGCCGGCGGCGCGACGGGCGTCGGCGGCACGCGCCTGTTCCAGGGCCTGGTCGGCGGTGATGGTGATGAAGCTGTTGAGCTGCGGGTCGAGGGTCTGGATGCGCGCCAGCAGGGCGCTGCTCAGCTCCTCGGAGGAGAATTCCTTGGCGGCCAGCGCGCGGGCGATCTCGGCCAGGGTCAATTGATGCATGGGGTAACCCTTTCCTTAGTCGATGACTTTGGGGACGAGGTAGAGGCCGTTCTCGACGGCCGGTGCGATGGCCTGGTAGGCGTCGCGGTGGTTCTCCTCGGTCACTTCGTCAGCGCGCAGGCGCTGGGTGGCTTCGAGGGGGTGGGCCAGCGGCTCGACGCCGTCGGTGTCCACGGCCTGCATCGCATCGATCAGGCCGAGGATGTTGTTCAGGGTCTCGGTGGTACGCGGGATATCGCCTTCGTTCAGGCCCAGACGGGCCAGGTGGGCGATCTTTTCCACGTCGGAGCGTTCAAGCGCCATCGGGTTCTCCAACTGAAAATGCGGTGGCCGCCGGGGGCATCCGACCGGGTGGGAGGAGGGTCGGGAACGGTACCGCGAACGGGCGGTCAAAGGCCGCGATGATGGGCCCGGAGGCCCAGAAAAACCGGCAATTTAGCACAACGCCTGCCTTGCCCAAAATCCCTGCCGTTGTTAGAGTTTGCCGCACTTTTTTACCCACGCGTTGCCTAGGGTCCCTCTCCCATGTTCAAGAAACTGCGTGGCATGTTTTCCAGTGATCTGTCGATCGACCTGGGCACTGCCAATACCCTTATTTATGTGCGCGAACGCGGCATCGTCCTGAACGAGCCGTCCGTGGTCGCGATCCGCAACCACGGCAACCAGAAGAGCGTCGTGGCCGTCGGTACCGAAGCCAAGCGCATGCTCGGTCGTACTCCCGGCAATATTTCCGCCATCCGCCCGATGAAAGACGGTGTGATCGCTGACTTCAGCGTCTGCGAGAAGATGCTGCAGTACTTCATCAACAAGGTTCACGAGAACAGCTTCCTGCAGCCCAGCCCCCGTGTGCTGATCTGCGTACCGTGCAAGTCGACCCAGGTCGAGCGCCGTGCTATCCGTGAGTCCGCGCTGGGCGCCGGTGCCCGCGAGGTGTTCCTCATCGAAGAACCCATGGCTGCGGCCATCGGTGCCGGCCTGCCGGTCGAGGAAGCCCGTGGTTCCATGGTCGTCGACATCGGCGGCGGCACCACCGAGATCGCCCTGATCTCCCTGAACGGCGTGGTCTATGCCGAATCCGTACGCGTGGGCGGCGACCGTTTCGACGAGTCCATCGTCACCTACGTGCGCCGCAACTACGGCAGCCTGATCGGCGAATCCACCGCCGAGCGCATCAAGCAGGAAATCGGCACCGCCTTCCCCGGTGGCGAGGTCCGCGAGATCGACGTCCGTGGCCGCAACCTGGCCGAAGGCGTGCCGCGCAGCTTCACCCTGAACTCCAACGAAGTGCTCGAAGCGCTGCAGGAGTCCCTGGCGACCATCGTCCAGGCGGTGAAGAGCGCGCTGGAGCAATCCCCGCCGGAACTGGCGTCCGACATCGCCGAGCGTGGCCTGGTGCTCACCGGCGGTGGCGCCCTGCTGCGTGACCTGGACAAGCTGCTCTCCCAGGAAACCGGCCTGCCGGTGATCGTCGCCGAGGACCCGCTGACCTGCGTGGCCCGTGGCGGCGGCCGTGCCCTGGAAATGATGGATCGCCACGCGATGGACCTGCTCTCCACCGAGTAAGGTCGGAGAGCCCATTCGCCTTAGGAGCGGCCCATCAAACCGCTATTCGCCAAGGGACCCTCGCTCGGCGTGCGCTTGCTGGCGTTCGCCGTGCTGTCCGCTGCCCTGATGGTGGTGGACGCCCGCTTCGAGACCCTCAAGCCCGTTCGCAGCCAGCTGGGATCGGTCCTTACGCCCTTCTACTGGCTGGCGGACTTGCCCGTGCGCGTGTGGGACGGCATCAGTGACCAGTTCACCAGCCGCAGCGTGCTCATCGCCGAGAACGAGAAACTCAAGGCCGAGGCCCTGCTGATGCAGCGCCGGCTGCAGAAGCTGGCGGCCCTCACCGAGCAGAACGTGCGCCTGCGCGAGCTGCTCAACTCGTCCGCCCTGGTGGACGAGAAGGTGCTGGTGGGCGAGCTGATCGGCGTCGACCCCAACCCCTTCACCCACCGCATCCTCATCGACAAGGGCGAGAAGGATGGCGTGTTCCTCGGCCAGCCGGTGCTCGACGCCCGTGGCCTGATGGGGCAGGTGGTGGAAGTCATGCCCTACACCTCCCGCGTGCTGCTGCTCACCGACACCACCCACAGCATCCCGGTGCAGGTGAACCGCAACGGCCTGCGCGCCATCGCCAGCGGCACCGGCAACCCGGAGCGCCTGGAACTGCGCCATGTGGCCGATACCGCCGACATCAAGGAAGGCGACCTGCTGGTGAGTTCCGGCATGGGCCAGCGCTTCCCGGCGGGCTACCCGGTGGCCACCGTGAAGGAAGTCATCCACGACTCCGGTCAGCCCTTCGCCATCGTCCGCGCGGTGCCCACCGCCGCCCTCAACCGCAGCCGCTACGTGCTGCTGGTATTCACTGACACCCGGAGCCCCGAGGAGCGTGCCAACGCCGCTGCCGAGGCCCAGGAAGCCGCCGACCGCGAGGCCGCCAGCAAGGCCGCCCAGCCCCAGGGCGCTGCACAGCCGGCACCGGCTGCGACGCCTGCTGCATCCCCGGCACCTGCAGCCGCGCCCGCAGCGCCTGCCCAGGCGGCCCCCGCTTCCCGAGGCAACCACTGATGGCCACTGCGCGCCCCCGCAATGGCTGGGTGATCGGCTTCAGCCTGCTGGTCTCCCTGCTGCTCAGCGTCGCGCCGATGCCCAGCTTCATGGAGGTCGGTCGCCCGCTGTGGCCCGCCCTGCTGCTGACTTACTGGACCCTGGCGCTGCCCCAGCGCGTGGGCATGACCACCGCCTGGATCGTCGGCATCGCCCAGGACGTGCTCTACGGCTCGCTGCTGGGGCAGAACGCCCTGGTGCTGGCCCTGGTCACCTTCCTCGTGCTCAATCTGCACCAGCGCCTGCGCATGTTCCCCATGTGGCAACAGAGCCTGGTGCTGATGGTGGTCTTCGGCCTGGCGCAACTGGTGCAGCTCTGGCTCAACGCCCTCACCGGCAACCGCCCGCCGACCCTCTTGTTCCTCCTGCCCGCCCTGGTGAGCGGGCTGCTCTGGCCCTGGGTCTTCGCCGCCATGCGCGGCCTGAGTCGGCGCCTCAACGTCCACTGATCGCCTTGCGGCCATGCCGCGGGGTCTTCTCGACATGGAGAAGTCTGCATGGCCACGCTCCACCTGGCCTCCGGATCGCCCCGCCGCCGCGAACTGCTGGCGCAGATCGGCGTTCCCTTCCAGCCCCTGGGCGCCCCCATCGATGAAACCCCGCTGTCTGGCGAGTCCGCGCCGGCCTACGTCGAGCGCCTGGCCCGGGAAAAGGCCGCCGCCGGCCTGGCTGCGCTGGGCGCTGCGAGCGACGGCCACTGCGTACTGGGTGCCGACACCGCCGTGGTGCTGGACGGTCGCATCCTCGGCAAGCCCCTGGACCGTGACGACGCCCTGGCCATGCTGGCCGCGCTTTCCGGGCGCGAGCACCAGGTGCTCACCGCCGTGGCCCTGGCCGACGGCTCCCGCTGCGTCTCCCGCCTGGTGACCAGCCGGGTGCGCTTCCGTGACATCTCCCTGGCCGAGCGCGAGGCCTACTGGGCCAGCGGCGAGCCCACCGACAAGGCTGGCGGCTATGCCATCCAGGGCCTGGGCGCGGTCTTCGTCGCCGATCTGCAGGGCAGCTATTCCGCCGTGGTCGGGCTACCGTTGCTGGAAACGGCGGAACTACTCGGGCAGTTCGGCATTCCTTGTTGGCAGCGCCTCAGGTAGGTTTTCAGCATGAGCGAAGAGATCCTGATCAATATCACGCCGATGGAATCGCGCGTGGCGGTGGTGGAGAACGGCGTGCTGCAGGAAGTGCACGTCGAGCGGACCCAGCGTCGCGGCATCGTCGGCAACATCTACAAGGGCAAGGTAGTGCGCGTGCTGCCGGGCATGCAGGCGGCGTTCGTCGACATCGGCCTGGACCGCGCCGCCTTCATCCACGCCTCGGAAATCTCCACCCGTGAAGGCAGTGCGGTGGAGAACATCACCGGGCTGGTGCATGAAGGGCAGAGCCTGGTGGTGCAGGTCACCAAGGACCCCATCGGCACCAAGGGCGCGCGCCTGACCACCCAGCTGTCGATCCCCTCGCGCTACCTGGTGTACATGCCGCGCACTGCCCACGTGGGCATCTCCCTGAAGATCGAGGACGAAGCCGAGCGCGAGCGCCTCAAGCAGGTGGTGGCCGATTGCGTTGCCGCCGAGGGTATCGAGGAAGTCGGCGGCTTCATCCTGCGCACGGCCGCCGATGGTGCTCGTCGCGAAGACATCCTGGTGGACATCCGCTACCTGCGTCGCCTGTGGGAGCAGATCTCCGGGCAGATGCAGACCGCCTCCACCCCCTCGGTGATCTACGAGGACCTGAGCCTGGCCCTGCGCACGGTGCGTGACCTGGTGAACCCGCGTATCGAGAAGATCCGCATCGACTCCCGCGAGACCTTCCAGAAGGTCACCCAGTTCGTCGACGAACTGATGCCCGAGATCGCCGACCGCCTGGAGCACTACCCCGGCGAACGGCCGATCTTCGACCTGTACGGCGTCGAGGACGAGATCCAGAAGGCCCTGGAGCGCAAGGTGCTGCTGAAGTCCGGCGGCTACCTGATCATCGACCCCACCGAGGCGATGACCACCATCGACGTGAACACCGGCGCCTTCGTCGGCCACCGGACCCTGGAAGAGACCATCTTCAAGACCAACCTCGAGGCCGCCACTGCCATCGCCCGCCAGCTGCGCCTGCGCAACCTCGGCGGGATCATCATCATCGACTTCATCGACATGGAAGACGAGGAGCACCAGCGCCAGGTCCTGCGGACCCTGGAAAAGCAGCTGGAGCGCGACCACGCCAAGACCAACATCATCGGCATCACCGAGCTGGGCCTGGTGCAGATGACCCGCAAGCGCACCCGCGAAAGCCTCATGCAGAACCTCTGCGAGCCCTGCCCGAGCTGCCAGGGGCGCGGCATGCTGAAGACGCCGGAAACCATCTGCTACGAGATCTTCCGCGAAATCCTCCGCGAGGCCCGCGCCTACCAGGCCGAGGGCTACCGGGTGCTGGCCAACCAGAAGGTGGTGGACCGCCTGCTGGACGAGGAGTCCGGCAACGTCGCCGACCTGGAGGCCTTCATCGGACGCACCATCAAGTTCCAGGTCGAGGCCATGTATTCCCAGGAGCAGTACGATGTCGTCCTGCTCTGAGGGCCCCCGCTGAATGGCGCGCCAGGGTCTGCTGCTGGTCACCCTCCTAAGAACCCTCCTGGCCCTCTGTGCACTGGGGCTGGTGTTGGCTGCGCTCTATGTCAGCCTCGGTCGGCAACTGGTGCCGATGGTGGCGGAGTACCGCGACGACCTGCGCACCCGCGCCAGCGATGCCTTGGGCCAGGATGTCGAGATCGGCGCCCTGGAAGGCAGCTGGCAGGGCTTTGCGCCCGTGGTGGTGGCCCGTGACGTGGTCATCGGCCAGGGCGACGAGGTGTTGCGGCTGGATCAGGTCCGGCTGGTGCCGGACGTGCTCGGCAGCCTCCTGCAGCGCGCGCCGAAGCTGGTCAGCATCGAACTCGATGGCCTGAACCTGCAGGTGGTGCAGGGCGAAAGCGGCCATTGGGCCGTCGCGGGCGTCCCGTCCCGTCCCGATTCCCCCGCGCTGCGCCCCGCCCAACTGATCCAGGGCTTCCAGTCCGTGGGCCGGTTCGCGTTGGTCAACAGCCAGGTCACCGTTCAGCCCTGGCAACAGAAGCCGGTCACCTTCACCTATGTCGAGGCGGCACTCTCCGGCAGCGCATCGTCCCAGCAACTGGAGGGGCGCCTGGTGCTGGCCGACGGGCAGCCGCTGAGCCTGCGCCTGGACACCCGCCTGGACCCTGAGGACTGGCTGGCCAGCGAAGCCCGTGCCTACCTGAGCCTGCCCCAGACCGACTGGGCCCGCTGGTTGCCCAAGTCGATCGCCAACGATTGGCGCCTGAGCAAGGTGCTGGGTGGCGGTGAGCTGTGGGCGGAGTGGTCCCGTGGCGAACTGCGCCGCGCGGTGAGCCGGTTGCGTGTCGGTGAGCTGAAAGGCAGCCGTCGCGACCAGGCCCTGGTGACCCTCCAGGACCTCGCGGTGGATGCCTATTTCGACCGCACCGAAGCCGGCATGCGCCTGCAGCTGGACTCGCTGTCCATGACCGTGGGCGAGCAGCGCTGGGGCGGCGTGCACCTGCTGGCCGAAGAGGCTGGAAGCGAGGACGCGCGGGAATGGCGTGTGCGTGCCGACCGCATCGACCTGCAACCCCTGGTCCCCCTGGTCAAGGGGCTTGCGCCCCTCAACGACCTGGCACGGGAACTGGTGGATGGCCTCGATCCCAAGGGTGCCCTGCGCAATGTGCAGGCGATCTGGCGACCGGATGCCCCCCTCGGCCAGCGCCTGGCCTACAGCACCAACCTGGAGCGCCTGAGCTTCGGCGCCGTGCACGGCGCGCCGGCGGCGGAGAACGTCAGCGGCAGCCTGACCGGCAACCTGGCCGGCGGCGAACTGCGCCTGGACGCCGATGACTTCGCCCTGCACCTCGACCACCTGTTCCCCAAGCCCTGGCATTACCGCGAAGCCCACGCCCGGCTGACCTGGGCTCTGGATGAACAGGCCTTCACCCTGATCGCTCCCTACCTGCGGGTGGAGGGCGAGGAGGGCCACATCGCCGGTGACTTCCTCATCCGCCTGCTGCGCGACCCGGCCGGCGAGGACTACATGGACCTGCGCGTCGGCCTCAGCCAGGGCGACGCGCGCTTCACCGAGAAGTACCTGCCGACGCTGTCCTCCGGCCTCAGCCCGGAGCTGGCGGAGTGGCTCAAGCGCTCGATCAAGGGCGGCGGCATCGACGAGGGCTTCTTCCAGTACCAGGGCTCCCTGTTGCACGCCTCGCCGCCGGAGGCGCGCTCCATCAGCCTGTTCTTCAAGGTGCGTGACGCCCAGCTCGACTACCAGCCCGGCTGGCCGGCCCTGACCGACGCCCGGGGCGACGTGTTCGTCGAGCACACCGGCGTGCGGGTTCGGGTGCCCAGCGGGCGCATCCTCGACAGCCAGGTGAGTGATGCCCGCGCCGACGTGCCCCACGTGGACAGCGGCAAGGTGCCCCACCTGAAGCTGACCGCCAGGCTCGACAGCAGCTTCGCCGACGGGCTGACGATCCTCCAGCAGGCGCCGACCCTCGCCGCACAGGTGATGGCCGGTTGGCAGGGCGAAGGCACCCTGGATGGCAACCTGGACCTGGACATCCCCCTGGCGAAGGCCGGCGGGGAGCCGCGTGTGGTGGTCGACCTCGCCACCCAGGACGCGCGCCTGCGCTTCGCCACTCCGAGTCTCGAACTCAGCGCCCTGAACGGCGCTTTCCGCTACGACACGGCCAGCGGCCTGAGCAGCAAGGACATCCGCGCCCGGGTCTTCGGCCGCGACGTTGCCGCCCGTGCCACCGCCGAAGGCCGCAACGGCCAGGCGCGCAGCCGCATCCAGGCCAACGGCGTGGTGGCGCTGAAGGACCTGACCGCCTGGCTCGGCGTCAATCGTCCGCTGCCGGTCAGCGGTGCCGTGCCCTATCGGCTCGACCTGCTGCTGGACGGCAAGGACAGCCAACTGAAAGTGGACTCGACCCTCAAGGGCGTGGCCATCGATCTGCCGGCGCCCTTTGGCAAGCCCGCCGAGGCCGTGCGCGACAGCCAGTGGCGCATGACCCTGGACGGCGCCGAGCGACGCTACTGGTTCCAGTACGGCGACCTTGCCGACCTGGCGCTGGCGGCCCCGGCCAACGATTTTTCCGGCGCTCGTGGCGAGCTGATGCTCGGCTCCGGGCGCGCCGTGCTGCCGACCGCTCGCGGCGTGCGCGTGCGGGGCGTGCTGGATGACCTCGACCTGGCCGCCTGGCAGGCCGTGCGTCAGCGTTACGCCGAGAAGGATGCCGGCAATGCCGTCGGCCTGTTGCAAAGCGCTGATCTGCGCATCGGCCGGTTCAGCGGCATGGGGCTGGAGCTGCAGGACTTCCGCGTTGGCCTGCAACGGGGCGATGCGGCCTGGAAGGTGGACCTGGACAGCAACCTGCTGCAGGGCACCATCAGCCTCCCGGACGCCCAGGGCGCACCGGTGGCGCTGGACCTGGCGCGCCTGCGCCTGCCCAAGCCGGCGGACGACGACAAGGACGACACGCCCGGTCCCGACCCGCTCAAGGATCACGACCCCCATTCCCTCCCTGCGCTGGACGTGCGCATCGCCCAGGTCCAGCTGGGCGACGAGCCGCTGGGCGCCTGGTCGTTCAAGGCGCGTCCGGTGGCCAGCGGCACCCAGTTCAGCGAGCTGTCGCTGGACCTCAAGGGGCTGCACATCGACGGCGCCCTCGGCTGGGAAGGCAGCGCGGGTGCCAGCAGCACCTGGTACAAGGGGCGCCTGGAGGGCAAGAACCTCGCCGACGTGCTGCTGGCCTGGAAGTACGCCCCCACCGCCACCAGCGAGCGCTTCCGCCTGGACGTGGATGGGCGCTGGCCCGGCTCGCCGGCCTGGGTCAGCCTGAAACGCTTCAACGGTTCCCTCGATGCCGCGCTGCGCAAGGGCCAGTTCGTCGAGGCCGACGGCAGTGCCCAGGCCCTGCGGGTGTTCGGCCTGCTCAACTTCAACTCCATCGGCCGCCGCCTGCGCCTGGACTTCTCCGACCTGCTGGGCAAGGGCCTGGCCTACGACCGGGTGAAGGGCGTGCTGGAGGGCACCGACGGGGTCTTCGTGACCCGCAAGCCCATCGTGCTCGAAGGGCCCTCCAGCGGGCTGGAGCTCAATGGCACCCTGGACATGGCCCACGAGAGCATCGACGCCAAGCTGCTGGTGACCCTGCCGGTGACCAACAACCTGCCGCTCGCCGCACTGATCGTCGGCGCCCCGGCCATTGGCGGTGCGCTTTTCGTGGTGGACAAGCTGCTGGGGGACCGGGTCGCCCGCTTCGCCAGCGTGCAGTACAAGGTGCGCGGCCCCCTGCAGGACCCGAAGTTCACCTTCGACAAGCCGTTCGAGAAACCCGATTCATGACGGGCCGTTGCATGGCCGTTGTCGTACGCCGGAGGACGCCATGGAGTTCGCGGTAATCCAGATGACCAGCCAGGACGACGTCCTGGCCAACCTCGACGCCGCTCGGCGCCTGCTGGCCGACGCGGCAGGGCAGGGCGCGCGCCTGGCCGTGCTGCCGGAGAACTTCGCCGCCATGGGCCGGCGCGACCTGGCTCGGCTGGGGCAGGCCGAGGCCCGTGGCGAAGGGCCGGTCCTGCCCTGGTTGAAACAGACTGCCCGCGACCTCAGGTTATGGATCGTGGCCGGCACCTTGCCGCTGCCACCCGAAGGCCGCCCGGACGGCAAGCCCAACGCCTGCTCGCTGCTGGTGGATGAGCACGGCGAACGGGTCGCGCGCTATGACAAGATCCACCTGTTCGACGTGGATGTGGCCGATGCCCGGGGACGCTATCGCGAGTCCGACGACTACGCCTTCGGCGACCACGTGGTGCTGGCCGATACGCCGGTCGGGCGCCTGGGGCTGACGGTCTGCTATGACCTGCGCTTCCCCGAGCTGTACGGCGCATTGCGCGAGGCCGGGGCCGAGTTGATCACCGCGCCATCGGCATTCACGGCGGTGACCGGTGCGGCGCATTGGGAGGTGCTGGTACGCGCCCGCGCCATCGAGACCCAGTGCTACCTGCTGGCGGCCGGGCAGGGCGGCGTTCATCCGGGGCCTCGGGAAACCCATGGGCATTCGTCTATCGTCGATCCATGGGGGCGTGTCCTGGCCGAGGCCGGAAAGGGAGAGGCGGTACTGCTGGCCCGGCGCGATGCCGAGGAGCAGCGGGCGATCCGCCAACGAATGCCGGTGACGGCACACAGACGATTCAAGACGCCGGCCGAACCCGCGCCGGTGATTACGGAGTAGCTATGAGCCAGATGTTGTTATCCGTCAGTGACCGCCTGCTGGCGCCGGGCGGCCTTGCCATCGAGCAGTTGCAGGGTGTTCTCGGCGAGGTGGCCGGTCCGGGCATCGATGCCGCCGACCTGTATTTCCACGGGCTGGTTTCCGAGTCCTGGGTGCTGGAGGACGGCATCGTCAAGGACGGCAGCTTCCACCTCGACCAGGGCGTGGGCGTGCGTGCCCAGTCCGGCGAGAAGACCGGCTTCGCCTACAGCAACGCCATCACCCCCGAGGCACTGAGCCAGGCGGCCCGCGCGGCCCGCTCCATCGCCCGTGCCGGGCAGCAGGGGCGCGTGCAGGCCTTCGCCAGCCCCGAGGTGGCCCGGCTCTATGCGCCGGACAGCCCGCTGGACGTGATCAGCCGTGCCGAGAAGGTCGCGCTGCTGCAGCGCATCGACCAGGCCACCCGCGCGCTCGACCCTCGCATCAAGCAGGTCACCGTGAGCATGGCCGGGGTCTGGGAGCATGTGCTGGTGGCCGCCAGCGACGGCAGCCTGGGCAGCGATGTGCGCCCGCTGGTGCGTTTCAACGTCAGTGTGATCGTCGAGCAGAACGGTCGCCGCGAACGCGGTGGCCACGGCGGCGGCGGGCGGACCGACTACCGCTACTTCCTCCAGGAAGACCGTGCCATGGGCTACGCCCGCGAGGCGCTGCGCCAGGCGCTGGTGAACCTGGAAGCGGTGCCGGCACCGGCCGGCACGCTGCCGGTGGTGATGGGCGCCGGCTGGTCCGGCGTGCTGCTGCACGAGGCGGTGGGCCACGGCCTGGAAGGCGATTTCAACCGCAAGGGCAGTTCGGCCTACAGCGGCCGCATCGGCGAGAAGGTCGCCTCCAGCCTGTGCACCATCGTCGATGACGGCACCCTGGCCGGTCGCCGTGGTTCGCTGAGCGTGGACGACGAAGGCACCCCGACCCAGTGCACCACGCTGATCGAGAACGGCGTGCTCAAGGGCTACATGCAGGACAAGCTCAATGCGCGGCTGATGGGCGTGGCGCCCACCGGCAACGGCCGTCGCGAGTCCTACGCGCACCTGCCGATGCCGCGCATGACCAACACCTACATGCTGGCGGGGGAGAGCGACCCGGAGGAGATCATCGCCTCGGTCCAGCGCGGCATCTACTGCGCCAACCTCGGCGGTGGCCAGGTGGACATCACCAGCGGCAAGTTCGTGTTCTCCACCAGCGAGGCGTACCTGATCGAGAACGGCAAGATCACCGCGCCGGTGAAGGGCGCGACGCTGATCGGCAACGGGCCGGAGGCGATGAGCCGGGTGTCCATGGTGGGCAACGACCTGGCACTGGACAGCGGCGTGGGGACGTGTGGCAAGGACGGGCAGTCGGTGCCCGTGGGCGTCGGTCAGCCGACGCTGAAGATCGATGCGATCACTGTGGGAGGCACCGGCGCCTGATGTGGCGCGGTGCTACGGGCCGTTGGCCCCGGCGTGGCCGGGGTGCGGGCCCGTGGCGGTCTTCAGCGCAGGCCGCGCTGGATTTCGTCCAGTTCGCGGATGTACTTGAAGACCTTGCGTGCGGCGGCGGGTGGCTTGTTGCGGGCCGCTTCGTGCTGGGCATGGCGGATCAGGCCGCGCAGGTGCTGGCGGTCGGTGTCCGGGTAGTCGGCCACGAAGGCTTCGAGGGTTTCGTCGTCGCCGGCGATCAGGCGATCACGCCAGCGTTCGAGGCTGTGGAAGCGCTCGTTGTATTCGCGGGTGGTGTTGTCGACCTGGTCCACCATGGCGACGATGGCCTCGACATCCTGCTCGCGCATCAGCTTGCCGATGTACTGCAGGTGGCGTTTGCGGGCGATGTGGGCCTTGTGCTTGGGCGCCTCGACCAGGGCCTTGCGCAGCGCATCGGTGAGCGGGAGCTTGTCCTGCATGTCGGGCTTGAGGGTGGTCAGGCGTTCGCCCAGGTCCTGCAGGGCCTGCAGCTCGCGTTTGACCTGGGACTTGCTCTTCTCTCCGGAGAAGTCGTCGTCGAGATATTCAGGCATGGGGGTGGTCCAGTGGAAAACGCCGCCATGATAACCAGTCGGAGGGGGATTGTCCGTCCCGGCTGGCGCCGCGTTCGCGGCGGGTGGGGCAGGGCGCGCGGCGCCCGCCCCGTCGAAACGGGTTTGAGAAATCGGAGTGGCTATGAGTGACGTACAAGGTGTTGGCCCGCAGGCCCTTCCGGAGCTGCAGGCGCAGGTAGAGCGCATCATCGCCGAGGCCGCCCGCCAGGGCGCGACGGCCTGCGAGGTGGCGGTGTCGATGGAGCAGGGGCTGTCCACCACGGTGCGTCAGCGCGAGGTGGAAACGGTGGAGTTCAACCGTGACCAGGGCTTCGGCATCACCCTTTATGTAGGGCAGCGCAAGGGCTCGGCGAGCACCTCGGCCAGCGGCGAAGAGGCCATTCGCGAGACCGTGGCGGCGGCCCTGGCGATTGCCAAGCACGCCTCGGAAGACGACTGCGCGGGGTTGGCCGACCCGGCCCTGATGGCCCGCGACCTGCCGGAGCTGGACCTCTACCACCCCTGGGCCATCAGCCCGGAGCAGGCGGTGGAGCTGGCGCTCACCTGTGAAGCGGCGGCCTTCGATGCCGATCCGCGCATCACCAATGCCGACGGCACCACCCTCAGCACCCACCAGGCCTGCCGCGTGTACGGCAACAGCCATGGCTTCGTCGGGGGCTACGCCAGCACCCGCCACAGCCTGAGCTGCGTGATGATCGGCGGCAGCGAAGGCCAGATGCAGCGTGACTACTGGTACGACGTGAACCGCATTGGCACCCAGCTGGCGGATCCGGCGAGCATCGGTCGCCGCGCCGCCGAGCGCACCGTCAGCCGTCTGGGGGCCCGGGCGGTACCCACCTGCGAGGTGCCGGTGCTATTCGCAGCGGAGCTGGCCACGGGGTTGTTCGGCAGCTTCCTGTCGGCCATTTCCGGCGGCAACCTGTACCGCAAGTCCTCCTTCCTGGAGGGCGCGCTGGGCCAGCGCCTGTTCCCCGAATGGCTGAGCATCGATGAGCGCCCGCACATCCCGCGCGCCATGGCCAGCGCGGCGTTCGACAACGATGGCCTGGCCACTTACGCCAAGCCGTTCGTGGAGAAGGGCGACCTGGTGTCCTATGTGCTGGGCACCTATTCCGGGCGCAAGCTCGGCCTGCCGAGCACGGCCAATGCCGGCGGCGTGCACAACCTGTTCGTCAGCCACGGCCCGGAAGACCAGAAGGCGCTGCTGCGCCGCATGGGGCGTGGCCTGTTGGTGACGGAGCTGATGGGGCAGGGGCTGAACATGGTGACCGGCGACTATTCCCGTGGTGCGGCCGGCTACTGGGTGGAGAATGGCGAGATCCAGTTCCCGGTGCAGGAAGTGACCATCGCCGGCAACCTGAAGGACATGTTCCGCCAGATCCTCGCTGTGGGCTCCGACCTGGAGATGCGCGGCAACATCCGTACTGGCTCGGTGTTGATCGAGCGGATGACTGTTGCTGGCAGCTGATCGCCTCCACACGCTCCGCCCCTGAGAACGCGCCCAATGGGCGCGTTTTCGTTTCTTTTTCTGCTTTTTCAAGCGCTTTCATCGAAACGCAGCCCACGGCTGGCGAGCGGGCCTGCACAACGGCGCTTGGCAATTATCTCTAAATATTATTATTCTCATTCGCGAATGATTTTCGTTAGAGGTTTGCCATGCAGTCCTGCCGCGAGGAAAACCCGGCTACCGCCCGCTGGCGCTCGACCGGCCTGCGCATCCGCTGCGCGCTGTGTCCGGACGAGCCGCGCCTGCTGGTGCGCTACCTGAACGAGGCCCGGCAACTGGCCGAGCGCCAAGGCGCCTCGCCCTGGCGCATCTTCGAGGCCTGCCTCGACCTGCTGCTGCGCAGCGCGGAAGACCGGGCGCTCCCGGCCCACTGGCGGGCGCAGTGCCTGGACTACGCCTACCTCCCCCTGCAGGAGCTGCGCCACCACGCGCGCAGCTCTGCCCTGCAGCGCCGCCTTCGCGCGCTGCAATGGCGCCTGGCGACCCTGAACCTGGCGCCGTCCCTCCGCTACCACGATCCCGAAGAAGGAGCCCAGCGTGACTGACACCCGAATCGAACGCGACAGCATGGGCGAGCTGGCCGTGCCCGCCCATGCCCTCTATGGCGCCCAGACCCAGCGGGCGGTGAACAACTTCCCGGTGTCCGGCCTGCGGATGCCGGCGCCCTTCATCCGCGCCCTGATCCTGGCGAAGGCGGCGGCGGCCCGCGCCAACGTGGAACTGGAGCAGATCAGCCCGGCCATGGGCGATGCCATCGTGGGGGCCTGCCAGGAGCTGTTGGCTACGGACTTCATGGCGCACTTCCCGGTGGATGTGTTCCAGACCGGCTCCGGCACCAGTTCCAACATGAACGCCAACGAGGTGATCGCCACGTTGGCCGGGCGCCTGCTCGGCGAGCCGGTGAGCCCCAACGACCACGTGAACTGCGGGCAGAGCAGTAATGACGTGATCCCCTCCAGCATCCACATCAGCGCGGCCATCGAACTCACCGAGGGCCTGCTGCCGGCGCTGGGTCACCTGCTGCAGGTGCTGTGCGAGAAGTCCCTGGCGGTCCGCCCTTATGTGAAGACCGGGCGTACCCACCTGATGGATGCCATGCCGGTGCGCATGAGCCAGGTACTCGATGGCTGGGCGCAGCAGGTGCAAAGCAACATCGAGCACCTGCGTGCGCTGCTGCCGAGCCTGTTGCAACTGGCCCAGGGCGGCACGGCAGTAGGCACCGGGATCAACGCCCACCCGCGTTTCGCCGAACGCTTCTGCGACGAGCTGAATACCCTGACCGGCCTGCGCTTCGCCCCTGGCAGCAACTTCTTCGCCCTGATCGGTTCCCAGGACACCGCCGTGGCCCTGTCCGGACAACTGAAGACGGTGGCGGTGTCGCTGATGAAGATCGCCAACGACCTGCGCTGGATGAACTCGGGGCCGCTGGCCGGGCTGGCTGAGATCGAGCTGGAGGCCCTGCAGCCGGGCTCTTCGATCATGCCGGGCAAGGTCAACCCGGTGATTCCGGAAGCGACGGCGATGGTGGCCGCCCAGGTCATCGGCAACGACGCCGCCATCACCCTGGCGGGGCAGTCCGGCAACTTCGAGCTGAACGTGATGCTGCCGCTGGTGGCCCACAACCTGCTGGGCAGCCTGCAGCTGCTCACCACCAGCAGCCGACTGCTGGCGGACCGCGCCGTGGCGAGCTTCACCGTCAACCAGCCGAAGCTGCAGGAGGCGCTGTCGCGCAACCCCATCCTGGTGACGGCGCTGAACCCCATCATCGGCTACCTGAAGGCGGCGGAAATCGCCAAGCAGGCCTACCGCGAGGGGCGCCCGGTGATCGATGTGGCCGAGGAGCACACCGCACTGTCCCGGGCCGAGCTGGAGCAGTTGCTCAACCCCGAGAAACTCACCGAGGGCGGCCTCTAGCCGCTCCACCGGGCGCCGCTCCGGTGGCGTCCCTGTTCTGGAGGTGTCGCATGGAATATTGGAAACGCATCATCACGGCGGGCAACCGCTGCTTCCACGACGGGGACTGGATCGAGGCGCGCGAGCTCTACCTGCGTGCGCTGGCCCAGGCGCAGATGCTGCTGGAGCGTTGGCCGGAACCGGCCGAGGCGGTGTCCGCACTGGTGGTGTCGTACCACAACCTGGGTGACCTGCACCTGATGCTGGAGCAGCCGGAGGAGACCGCCGAGTACCTCTGCGCCTGCCACGAGCGCCTGCTGCAGCTGGTGTATGACGCTCGCCAGCCGCAGGACCTGCGGGAGATGGCGCAGCGCCACAGTGGGCGGACCTACGCCACGCTGATGCAGTTCATTCAGGACCACGGCACCTACCCGCGCACCGACCGCTTGCTGGACCGCGGCGCCCCCGTCGCCCGCCGAGCAGCCGTCATGAGCCGCCATTACCACTGAGAGAGGAGCACCCTCCATGCCTTATGTCTTGCCTGCCTTGCCCTATGCCTACGACTCGCTGGAACCGCACATCGATGCGGCCACCATGGAGATCCACCACAGCAAGCACCACCAGGCCTACGTGAACAACCTGAACGCGGCGCTGGAGGGCAACGCCCTCGGGCATCTGCCGGTGGAGCAGGTGCTGCGTCGCCTCGATGAGCTGCCCGAGGCCTTGCGCGTGGCGGTGATCAACAACGGGGGCGGGCATGCGAACCACAGCCTGTTCTGGACCGTGATGTCGCCGGCAGGTGGCGGTGAGCCCGGTGGAACCCTGCGTACGGCCATCGAAGCGGAGCTGGGTGGTTTCGCTACCTTCAAGGAGGCCTTTACCCAGGCCGCGCTGAAGCGCTTCGGCAGTGGCTGGGCATGGCTGTCGGTGACGCCCGAACGGCGCCTGGTGGTGGAGAGCACCGGTAACCAGGACAGTCCGCTGATGCACGGCAATACGCCGGTGCTGGGTCTGGACGTGTGGGAACACGCCTATTACCTGCGCTATCAGAACCGCCGGCCGGAATACATCGGGGCGTTCTACAACGTGGTGGATTGGGCCGAGGTGGAGCGGCGCTACCGAGAGGCGCTGGCCTGATGGCGGCGCCCTTGCGTATGGCGTCCCCGGCACGTCGACGACGGCTGGTGGGGGCAGGCCTGCCCAGCGGCTTGTCGCTGCGGCAGGTGCTGGGCATCGCACTGGTGCTGATCGGGGCGCTGCTGCTGGGGTGGCGGGCGCTGCTGGCCACCGAGCGGGTGCTGGAGCCGCACCTCTGGCATGCGCTGATGGCCGGGAGCCTCTGCGCCCTGGGCACGGCCGTCGGCACCTTGCCGGTGCTGTGCCTGGGTCGTCTGTCGGCTCGGGCGTCCAATGCCCTGCTTGGTTTCGGGGCCGGCGTGATGTTGGCAGCGACGGTGTTCTCGCTGTTGATGCCGGGGCTGGAGGCGGCGGGGCAGTTGGGGTTCTCCCGCTGGTCGGCGGGTTTTCTGGTCAGCATTGGCTTGCTGTTGGGTGCCAGTGCGCTGTTCGGTCTGGGGCGTCTGTTGCCGGATCAGGCGTTACCCGTCGATGCCGGGGCTGGCGTGCGTCTGGCGCCTCGGGTGGTGCTGTTCGTGATCGCCATCGTGGTGCACAACATTCCGGAAGGCATGGCGGTGGGCGTGGCGGCTGGCGCGGGCCTGGCCGGCGCGGACAGCCTGGCGCTGGGCATTGCCCTGCAGGACCTGCCGGAGGGGCTGATCATTTCCCTGGTGCTGGCAGGGGCGGGGATGCCGCGGGGACGAGCGCTGCTGATTGGCGCGACATCCGGGTTGGTGGAGCCGCTGTTCGCGCTGCTGTGCGCGTGGTTGGTGCAGGTCTCGACTGTGCTACTGCCGTGGGGCCTGGCCCTGGCTGCGGGGGCGATGCTCTTCGCGGTGACTCACGAGATCATCCCGGAGTGCCACAGGCGTGGACACCCGGTGGCCGGGAGCCTGGGGCTGGCGTTCGGCTTCTGCCTGATGATGGTGCTGGATACGGCGCTGGTGTAGCGGGGGCGGCGTGGCTATTCGCCTTCGTCGAACTTGTTGTTGATCAGCTCGATCAGGGCGTTGAGGGCTTCGTCGCCCTGGTCCCCATCGGTGTGCAGGTGGATGGGCGTGCCTTTGCCGGCGGCCAGCATCATCACGGCCATGATGCTCTTGCCGTCCACCAGGCTTTCCGGGGAGCGTCCGACGCGTACCTGACACGGGAAGCGGCCTGCCACGCCGACGAACTTCGCCGCAGCGCGGGCGTGCAGGCCGAGCTTGTTGCAGATGGTGATTTCACAGGCAGGCATCGCGTTTGTCCTTTCAGGTGAGGTCGCGGTGGCGAACCTGGACGTTCTTGAGAAGCGGTTTGAGGGCGCGCCCGATGCGCTCGGCGAGGTACACGGAGCGGTGGTGACCGCCGGTGCAGCCGATGGCAATGGTGACGTAGGCGCGGTTACTGGCGGCGAACCGGGGCAGCCATTTGTTCAGATAGCCGACGATGTCCTGGTACATCTCCTCGACATCGGGCTGGGCGGCCAGGTAGTCGGCCACGACGCTGTCGAGCCCGGAAAAGTCCCGCAGGTCGGGCTTCCAGTAGGGATTGGGCAGGCAGCGCACGTCGAATACCAGGTCGGCGTCCACCGGCATGCCGCGCTTGAAGCCGAAGGACTCCACCAGGAAGGCGGTGCCGGGTTCGGGCTTGTTGAGCAGGCGCAGCTTGATGGTGTCACGCAGCTGGTAGAGGTTCAGGTGCGTGGTGTCGATCTTGAGGTCGGCGAGGTCGGCAATCGGCGCGAGCAATTTGCTCTCGTCGTGGATGGCCTCGGCCAGGGATCGGTTCTCGGTGGTCAGCGGGTGGCGCCGGCGGGTCTCGGAGAAGCGCTTGAGCAGCGTCTCCTCGTCCGCGTCCAGATACAGCAGGTCGCAGAGGATGTGCTTGGCGCGGGCCTCGGCGAGCAGCTCCGGGAAGCGCTGGAGCTGGCTCGGCAGGTTGCGGGCGTCGATGGACACCGCAACCTGGGGGTGAAGCAGTTCGGTGTGCAGCAGGGCGCGCTCGGCAAGCTCGGGAAGAAGCCCGGCAGGGAGGTTGTCGATGCAGTAGAAGCCGTTGTCTTCGAGTACGTCGAGTGCCGTGCTCTTGCCGGATCCGGAACGACCACTGACGATGACCAGGCGCATGCCGGTGCCTTACTGTGCGTTCTGCACGTCGACTACCACCTGGTACAGGTTCTCGCTGTCCTGCGCGTGACGCAGTCGATCCCGTACGTCGCTGCGGTCGAGCATGCTGGCGATCTGGCGCAGCAGCTCCAGGTGCTCATCGGTCGCCGCTTCGGGGACCAGCAGCACGAACAGCAGGTCCACGGGTGCGCCGTCGATGGCGTCGAAATCAACGGCCGCATCCAGGCGCAGCACGGCACTCACCGGCGCAGCGCAGCCCTGAAGGCGACAGTGGGGAATGGCGATGCCGTTGCCGAAGCCGGTCGAGCCAAGCTTTTCGCGGGCAACGAGGCTTTCGAAGATGTCTTGCGAGTCGAGATCCACCAGGTCGCGTGCGACGAGGTTGGCGATCTGTTCCAGCACGCGTTTCTTGCTGCCGCCCGGCACGTTCACGAGTGAACGGCCGGGGGTCAGGATTTGCTCAAGTCGGATCATAGGGAAGGGGAGAGGTCAGCGGACGGTCGCGCCCTGCTGGCGGTTGAGCTGCTTTTCCTTGTGCTTGATCAGTTGGCGGTCGAGTTTGTCGGTCAGCAGGTCGATGGCGGCGTACATGTCTTCATGCTCGGCGTTGGCAACGACCTCGCCGCCTGCGATGTGCAGGGTGGCTTCGATCTTCTGCTTCAGCTTCTCGACCTGCATGATCACTTGCACGTTGGTTATCTTGTCGAAGTGGCGCTCCAGACGTTCGAACTTTTCGATCACGTAGTCGCGCAGGGCGTCGGTCACATCCAGTTGATGTCCACTGATGTTGACTTGCATACCGCTTTCTCCTTATTGCCCGTGTGTAAGAGACAGGCTAACGGGCCTGCCACCGGAACACTTTGGCGTGGATCAATCCGCTCACATCAGTCGCTTGCGTTCGCTGGAAGGTGCGATGCCAAGCGATTCCCTGTACTTGGCGACTGTGCGGCGGGCCACTTGGATACCCTGTGCTTCCAGTAAACCAGCGATCTTGCTGTCGCTCAACGGCTTTTTGGCATTTTCGGCGGCCACCAGTTTCTTGATGATCGCGCGGATCGCGGTGGACGAGCATTCGCCACCTTCGGAGGTGCTGACGTGGCTGGAGAAGAAGTATTTCAGCTCGTAAATGCCACGTGGGGTGTGCATGAATTTCTGGGTGGTGACGCGGGAAATCGTGGACTCGTGCATCCCGACCGCCTCGGCGATGTCGTGCAGGACCAGCGGCTTCATGGCTTCGTCGCCGTATTCGAGGAAGCCTCGCTGATGCTCCACGATCTGGGTCGCCACCTTCATGAGGGTTTCGTTGCGGCTTTGCAGGCTCTTGATGAACCAGCGTGCCTCTTGCAACTGGTTGCGCATGAAGGTGTTGTCCGCGCTGGAGTCGGCACGGCGCACGAAACCTGCGTAGTGCGGGTTGACGCGCAGGCGGGGCACGGCCTCCTGGTTCAACTCGACCAGCCAACGGTCGTTGTGCTTGCGAACGATGACGTCGGGCACGACGTATTCCGGTTCGCTGGCTTCGATCTGCGAGCCCGGGCGGGGATTGAGCGCCTGAATCAGTTCGATGACCTGGCGTAGCTCGTCTTCCTTGAGCTTCATGCGGCGCATGAGCTGGCTATAGTCGCGGCTGCCGAGCAGGTCGAGGTAGTCGCCTGTGAGGCGCTGGGCTTCACCCAGCCAGGGGGTATTGGTAGGCAGTTGGCGAAGTTGCAGCAGCAGGCATTCGCGCAGGTCGCGTGCGCCGACGCCGGCGGGCTCGAACTGCTGGACCCGATTGAGCACGACCTTGACCTCATCCACCTCGATACCCAGTTCGGGATCGAAGGACTCGGTGATCTCCTCGAGGGTTTCTTCGAGGTAGCCGTCGTTGTTGATGCAATCGATGATGGTGACGCCGATCAGGCGGTCGGTGTCCGACATCGGTGCGAGGTTCAGTTGCCACAGCAGGTGGCTTTGCAGGCTCTCCCCGGCGGAGGTGCGGGAGGTGAAGTCCCATTCGTCATCATCGGAGCTGGGCAGGCTGCTGGCGCTGGTCTGGTACACGTCTTCCCAGGCGGTATCGACGGGAAGTTCATTGGGTATGCGTTCGTGCCACTCGCCCTCGTCGATGCCCTCGCTGTCGCTGGTGGGCACGGTGGTTTCCTGGAAGCTTGCTTCCTGGCTACCGGAGTTGGGCTGCTGCTCGCTCTCCGCCATGGGGTCGGAGTTGTCGAAATCCTCCCCTTCCTCCTGGCGTTCGAGCATGGGGTTGGACTCCAGCGCTTCCTGGATCTCCTGCTGCAGGTCCAGGGTGGAGAGTTGGAGTAGGCGGATGGCCTGTTGCAGCTGCGGGGTCATCGTCAGCTGCTGGCCCATCTTCAGGACAAGCGATGGTTTCATGGCAGGGGGCTTTGCACCTTATTCGCCGGCGCGTGTGCGCCATCCACTACAGGACGCCGAGGCGCCACCAGGAAGCAAATTATATGCCTGACCTTGAATGATTTTTCCAGCAGGCGCAACGCCCTTGTGCGGCGCTGGGTGGCTCAGAGGCGGAATTCGTGCCCCAGGTAGACTTCCTTGACCAGCTGGTTGGCCAGGATTTCCTCGGCGGTGCCTTCTGCGATCAGTTGGCCGTCGTTGACGATGTAGGCCGTCTCACAGATATCCAGCGTCTCGCGAACGTTGTGGTCGGTGATGAGTACGCCGATGCCCTTGTTCTTGAGGTGGTGGATGATCTGCTTGATATCGCCCACGGAGATGGGGTCGACGCCGGCGAAGGGTTCGTCCAGCAGGATGAACTTCGGCGCGGTAGCCAGTGCACGGGCGATCTCGACGCGGCGACGTTCACCGCCGGAGAGGCTCATGCCGAGGCTGTCGCGGATGTGGCTGATGTGGAATTCCTGCAACAGGCTTTCCAGCTCACGATGGCGCCCGGCGCGATCCAGGTCCTTGCGGGTTTCCAGGATCGCCATGATGTTGTCCGCCACGCTCAGTTTGCGGAAGATCGAGGCTTCCTGCGGCAGGTAGCCGATACCTGCGCGCGCCCGGCCGTGCATGGGCTGGTGGGTGACATCCTGCTGGTCGATCAGGACACGACCCTGATCAGCCTTGACCAGGCCCACGATCATGTAGAAGCAGGTGGTCTTGCCTGCACCGTTGGGGCCGAGCAGGCCGACAATCTGGCCGCTCTCGATGGACAGGCTGACGTCACGGACCACCTGGCGGCTCTTGTAGCTCTTGGCCAGGTGCTGGGCTTTGAGGATCGCCATTACTGTGCTTGTCCCGCTTGCTTCTTGGGCTGGATGACCATGTCGATGCGCGGACGCGGCGTGCCGACGTTGGTGCCGGTGGCACGACCTGCGTTGACGATCTGGCGGCGGGTGTCGTAGACGATCTTCTCGCCTTCGAAGGTATTGCCTTCCTGGATCACCTTCGCCTGGTCGATCAGCACGATGCGCTCGTTGGAAGCGAAGTACTGGATGGTGCGTCCGTAGGCCTTGACGATCTGCTTGTCCGGAGCCGGCTTCTGCTCGTAGTACGCCGGCTTGCCCACCGAGGTGAACACATCCAGCTCGCCCTGGGCGTTCTGGGTGATGGTTACGGTGTCGCCGGTGATCTTCAGGGTGCCTTGGGTAATGACCACGTCACCGCGATAGACTGCTACGCCCTGCTTGTCATCGAGCTCGGCGCTGTCCGCCTGGACGCGGATGGGCTGGTCGCGGTCGCTGGGCAGTGCCCAGGCGCTGGCACTTCCGAGTGCGGCACCCAGGCTGAGCAGTAGGGGGAGGGTTTTAACGAACCTCATGCTGGCCTCTTACGTTGGACAGCAGGAGCATCCTGCCGTCATTCAAGTACGCTTTCATTCCTTGTGCCGTGGTGACCCCGTTGGCGGCGTCGATTTTAACGGCTTGCTCGGTCTGCGCATATTCCTGATCCGGGAATACGGTCAGTCGGCTGGTGGTCAGAATGGTCGGCCGTCCCTTGGGGTCGGTGCGGGCCACGCGGACCTGTTCGATCAGTTCGACCTGCTTGCCCTCCGGGCCCACCTCTCCGCGTTCGCTCTGAACATGCCAAGGGTAGTCGGTGCCGCGATAAAGCTGCAGGTCCGGCTTGGTCAGCATCGTCACATCGGTGGCCTTGATGTGCTCGAGCTTGTCCGCCGTCATTTCATAGTGGCGCTTGCCATCTTCCTGGAACTGCACGCTGGTGGCATTGATGACGTAGAAGTCGATGGCGTTTTCGTCCCCGGCGGGCTGGGCCTGGCGGTCCATGAAGCTCTCGGGGCGGATGTTCCAGTAGCCCAGTGCGATCAGCAGGGCGGCAAGGGGCGCAAGGATCAGGGCGAGGCGAACGTTCTTGGGCATGGCTGGACCTACAGGTAGGCGGCTTGCGCGGTGTCCAGGGTGTCCTGGGCGCGCATGATCAGTTCGCAGAACTCGCGTGCTGCACCTTCTCCGCCCTTGGCCACAGTGACGCCATGGGCATGCTGGCGCACGAAGGCGTCGGCGCTGGCAACGGCCATGCCCAGGCCAACGCGGCGGATCACGGGCAGGTCGGGCAGGTCGTCGCCCAGGTAGGCGACCTGGTTGTAGTCCAGCCCCAGTTCGCCCAGCAGTTCATCGAGAACGACCAGTTTGTCCTCGCGGCCCTGGTACAGGTGCTGGATACCGAGGTTGCGTGCACGGCGCTCCACCACCGGGGTGCTGCGCCCGGAGATGATGGCCGTGCGTACGCCGGAGTTGATCAGCATCTTGATGCCGTGGCCGTCCAGGGTATTGAAGGTCTTGAATTCGCTGCCGTCTGCCAGGAAGTAGAGCTTGCCATCGGTGAGCACGCCATCCACGTCGAAGACTGCCAGACGGATTGCCTGGGCACGCTGGTGCAGGTGTTCGCTCATCAGATCACTCCGGCGCGGGTCAGGTCGTGGATGTGCAGGGCGCCGACGGGGGTGTCGTTGTCATCCACCACCACCAGCACGTTGATCTTGTGGTCTTCCATGATCTTCAAGGCTTCGGCCGCCAGCATTTCGCCGCGTGCGGTCTTGCCGTGCACGGTCATGACCTCGTCGATGCTCGCCTGGTGCACATCGACGCCCTTGTCGAGGGTCCGGCGCAGGTCGCCGTCGGTGAAGATGCCGGCGAGACGGCCGTCATTCTCCAGCACGATGGTCATGCCGAGCCCCTTGCGGGTCATTTCCAGCAGGGCGTCGCGCAGCGAGGTGCCACGGGCGACCCGGGGCAGCGCGTCGCCACTGTGCATGACGTTTTCCACTTTCAGCAGCAGGCGACGGCCCAGCGCACCGCCCGGGTGCGAGAAGGCGAAGTCTTCTGCAGAGAAGCCGCGTGCTTCCATCAGGGCAATGGCCAGGGCATCGCCCAGCACCAGTGCCGCCGTGGTGGAGGAGGTGGGTGCCAGGTTGAGCGAGCAGGCTTCCTTGTCCACGCGGGCATCAAGGCGTGCCTCGGCCGCTTTCGCCAGCGCCGATTCCGGGTTGCCGGTCATGCTGATGAGCGGGATTCCCAGGCGCTTGATCAGCGGCAACAGGGTGACGATCTCCGCCGTCGAGCCGGAATTGGAGAGGGCCAGTACCACGTCGTCGCGCGTGATCATGCCCATGTCGCCGTGGCTTGCTTCCGCCGGGTGGACGAAGAAGGAAGGCGTGCCGGTGCTGGCCAGGGTTGCGGCGATCTTGCGGCCGACGTGGCCGGATTTGCCCATGCCGACCACCACGACACGCCCTTTGCAGGCAAGGGCGAGTTCGCAGGCTTTGATGAAATCGCCGTCGATTCGCTGGAGAAGGGCGTCAATGGCGTCGCGTTCCAGTCGGATGGTGCGTTGCGCGGATTGGATCAGATCGCTGGACTGGCTCATGTCTTGAGTGCAGTGGCCGAGGAAAAGGCGCGGATTATACCGGTAAAGCTTGAATCGCTCACGTTCGATCGTCGTCAATGATGCGTCGAACCTGTCACGCTCCTGAACGAAGCTGTCTGCGGCCTTGGGCGGCCCTGGGCGCAATGCTATGATCCGCCGCCTGTTCGGCCACCTCGCCGGGCCGTGTCCCGTCTGCGGGATACGACGTCCATTCAGGGATGGCCGCATCGCAAGGAGTACAGATGAGCGCCGATAACGCTTATGCCGTGGAGCTGAAGGGCCTGACCTTCAAGCGCGGCGAGCGCAGCATTTTTCGCGACGTTGACATACGCATACCCCGTGGCAAGGTCACCGGGATCATGGGGCCGTCCGGCTGCGGCAAGACCACGCTCCTTCGCCTGATCGCTGCTCAACTGAAGCCGGCGGCGGGAGAAGTCTGGGTCAATGGTCAGAACCTGCCCTCGCTTTCCCGTTCCGAACTCTTCGACATGCGCAAGCAGTTCGGCGTGCTGTTCCAGAGTGGCGCGCTGTTCACCGATCTGGATGTGTTCGAGAACGTGGCCTTCCCGCTGCGCGTCCATACCCAGCTCCCTGAGGAGATGATCCGCGACATCGTGCTGATGAAGCTCCAGGCCGTCGGGTTGCGTGGCGCCATCGACCTGATGCCCGATGAGCTCTCCGGCGGTATGAAACGGCGCGTTGCGCTGGCAAGGGCCATCGCCCTGGATCCGCAGATCCTGATGTATGACGAACCCTTCGTGGGCCAGGACCCGATCGCCATGGGCGTTCTGGTGCGCCTGATCCGCCTGTTGAACGACGCGCTGGGCATCACCAGCATCGTCGTCTCCCATGACCTGGCGGAGACCGCGAGCATCGCCGACTACATCTATGTAGTGGGGGATGCGCAGGTGCTTGGCCAGGGCACTCCGGCCGAGCTGATGGACTCGGACAATCCGCGGATCCGCCAATTCATGAAGGGCATCCCCGACGGGCCGGTGCCGTTCCACTTCCCGGCGCCCGATTACCGCAACGACTTGCTGGGAGAGCATTGATGCGCAAGAAGTCCCCGCTCGAGCGCATCCGCCTGCTCGGGCGCGCCGGCCTTGACGTGGTCGAGGCGCTCGGCCGTTCCACCCTGTTCCTGCTGCGCGCCCTGTTCGGCCGCACCGGGACCGGGTCCGGCTTCCAGTTGCTGGTCAAGCAGCTTTATTTCGTTGGCGTGCTGTCGCTGCCGATCATCGTCGTCTCCGGCATCTTCATCGGCATGGTGCTGGCATTGCAGGGCTACAACATCCTCGTTGGCTACGGGTCCGAGCAGGCTGTCGGGCAGATGGTCGCACTGACCCTGCTGCGCGAGCTCGGGCCGGTTGTCACGGCGCTGCTGTTCGCAGGGCGTGCCGGCTCCGCGCTGACCGCCGAGATCGGCAACATGAAATCCACCGAGCAGCTCTCCAGCCTGGAGATGATCGGTGTCGACCCGCTCAAATACATCATCGCGCCTCGCCTGTGGGCTGGCTTCATCTCGATGCCGGTGCTCGCGCTGATCTTCAATGTGGTCGGCATCTGGGGCGGCGCGATGGTGGCCATCGACTGGCTCGGCGTCTATGACGGCTCGTTCTGGTCGAACATGCAGAACAGCGTCGAATTCACAGAAGATGTACTCAATGGCGTGCTGAAAAGCCTGGCTTTCGCCTTCGTCGCCACCTGGATCGCCGTGTTCCAGGGTTACGACTGCGAGCCCACTTCCGAAGGGATCAGCCGCGCAACGACTAAAACCGTGGTCTATGCCTCGTTGGCCGTGCTGGGGCTCGACTTCATCCTGACCGCCCTGATGTTTGGAGATTTCTGATGCAAATCCGCACCCTGGAAATTGGTGTCGGCCTGTTCCTCCTGGCCGGGTTGCTTGCCCTGCTGCTGTTGGCGCTGCGTGTCAGCGGGCTGTCCGTCGGCAGTGCCGGCGAGACGTACAAGGTTTATGCACATTTCGACAATATCGCCGGTCTCACTGTCAGAGCGAAGGTGACCATGGCCGGCGTGACCATCGGCCGGGTCACGGCCATCGACCTCGATCGCGACAGCTACACCGGTCGCGTCACCATGGAGCTGGAGAAGAAGGTCGACAACCTGCCGACCGACTCCACCGCGTCCATCCTGACCGCCGGCCTGCTGGGCGAGAAGTACATCGGGATCAGCGTCGGCGGCGACGACCAGTTGCTGAAGGACGGCAGCACCATCCGCGATACCCAGTCCGCGCTGGTGCTGGAGGACCTGATCGGCAAGTTCCTGCTCAATACGGTCAACAAGGACACCAAGTGAGGACCTTCGAAATGATCAAAGCCCTGCGAAACGGCCTTCTGCTGCTGCTGGCGACGTTGCCCCTACTGGCCAATGCGGCACCGAGCGCCCGCGATGTGGTGCAGCAGACCACCGACAAGCTGCTCAGCGATCTCAAGGCCAACAAGGCCCAGTACCGCAGCAACCCGAGCGCCTTCTACGATGCGCTTAACGGCATCCTCGGCCCGGTTGTGGATGCTGACGGCATTTCCCGCAGCATCATGACCGTCAAGTACTCGCGCCAGGCCACCCCGGAGCAGATGACCCGCTTCCAGGAGAACTTCAAGCGCAGCCTGATCCAGTTCTACGGCAATGCACTGCTGGAGTACGACAACCAGGACATCCGCGTCCTGCCCGCCAAGCAGGAAGACCCTGAGCGCACCAGCGTCGGCATGGAAGTGAAGGACAGCAAGGGCACCGTCTACCCCGTCTCCTACACCATGGTGAACATCGACGGTCAGTGGATGCTGCGCAACGTGATCATCAACGGCATCAACATCGGCAAGCTGTTCCGCGATCAGTTCGCCGACGCCATGCAGAAGAACGGCAACGACCTCAACAAGACCATCGACGGCTGGGCCGAGATCGTGGCGAAGGCCAAGCAGTCCGAGGAAGGCCAGAAGGCTGCCGGTCATGAGTGAGGCGTCTCTGGTTGCGGGTAGCGGCGGGGAGCTCAAGCTCCTCGGCGTCCTCGACTACAGCAGCGGCCCCGCCTTGCGTGAAGCCGGTGCCAGGCTGATCCGCGAGCAGGCCGCCGCTGCCCTGGTGGTCGACTGTTCCGGCGTGGAGAAATCCAGCAGCGTCGGGCTTTCCCTGTTGCTGGCCTTCATGCGTGATGCCCGCAAGGCCGGCAAGACCCTAAGCATCCGCGCGTTGCCCGAGGACATGCGGCAGATTGCCGGTGTATCCGGGCTCGACGCGTTGCTGCCCCTCGAGCACTGATGCCCGAAAGCCCTCCGTCAGGCCCCGCATGCGCGGGGTTCGCAGGCGGGGGGCTTTTTTGTATCATTGCCGACCCGCGCGCACAGGGCGCCGATAGAGGTTGAGCATGCAGGCCGTAGAAGTGAAAAGCCTCCTGGAGGCGAAGTTGCCCGGTACCCAGGTCGAAGTGGAAGGCGAAGGTTGCAACTTCCAGCTGAACCTGATCAGCGACGAACTGGCCGCACTCAGCCCGGTCAAGCGCCAGCAGCAGGTCTATTCGCACCTGAATCCCTGGATCGCCGACGGCAGCATCCACGCTGTCACCATGAAATTCTTCAGCCGCGCCGGCTGGGCCGAGCGTTCCTGACCCCCCCGGCGACGAGACTCCCAATGGACAAACTGATTATCACCGGCGGCCAACGCCTCGATGGCGAAATCCGCGTTTCCGGCGCCAAGAACTCGGCCCTGCCGATCCTGGCTGCCACGCTGCTGGCCGATACCCCGGTCACCGTCTGCAACCTGCCGCACCTGCACGACATCACCACCATGATCGAGCTGTTCGGCCGCATGGGCGTACAGCCGGTCATTGATGAGAAGCTCAGCGTCGAAGTGGACGCCAGCACCATCAAGACCCTGGTCGCGCCCTATGAGCTGGTGAAGACCATGCGCGCCTCGATCCTGGTGCTCGGCCCCATGGTCGCGCGCTTCGGCCAGGCCGAAGTGGCACTGCCCGGTGGCTGCGCCATCGGCTCGCGCCCGGTCGACCTGCACATCCGCGGTCTCGAAGCCATGGGCGCGCTGATCGACGTCGACGGCGGCTACATCAAGGCCCGTGCTCCGGCCGGTGGCCTGCGTGGTGCGCACTTCTTCTTCGATACCGTCAGCGTGACCGGGACCGAGAACATCATGATGGCCGCCACCCTGGCCAACGGCCGTACCGTGCTGGAAAACGCCGCTCGCGAACCGGAAGTGGTCGACCTGGCCAACTGCCTCATCGCCATGGGTGCGCAGATCCAGGGCGCCGGCACCGACACCATCATCATCGACGGCGTGAAGCGCCTCGGTGGTGCGCGCTACAGCGTGATGCCCGACCGTATCGAGACCGGCACCTACCTGGTCGCCGCTGCCTCCACCGGCGGTCGTGTCAAGCTGAAGGACACCGATCCGACCATCCTCGAGTCCGTGCTGCTCAAGCTGGAAGAAGCAGGTGCCCACATCAGCACCGGCAACAACTGGATCGAGCTGGACATGAAGGGCAACCGTCCGAAAGCCGTCAACGTGCGCACCGCGCCGTACCCGGCATTCCCCACCGACATGCAGGCCCAATTCATCTCCATGAACGCCGTGGCCGAAGGCACCGGTGCGGTCATCGAGACGGTGTTCGAGAACCGCTTCATGCACGTCTACGAGATGAACCGCATGGGTGCCCAGATCCTGGTCGAGGGCAACACCGCCATCGTAACCGGCGTGCCGAAGCTCAAGGGCGCCCCGGTGATGGCCACCGACCTGCGTGCATCCGCCAGCCTGGTGATCGCCGGCCTGGTCGCCGAGGGCGACACGCTGATCGACCGCATCTACCACATCGACCGTGGCTACGAATGCATCGAGGAAAAACTCCAGCTGCTCGGCGCCAAGATCCGCCGCGTGCCGGGCTAACAAGGGAACCCCATGCTCACCATCGCGCTGTCCAAGGGCCGCATTCTCGATGACACCCTGCCGCTGCTGGCAGAGGCCGGCATCGTGCCCACCGAGAATCCGGACAAGAGCCGCAAGCTCATCATCCCGACCACCCAGGATGACGTTCGCCTGCTGATCGTCCGCGCCACCGACGTGCCGACCTATGTCGAACACGGCGCTGCCGACCTCGGCGTGGCGGGTAAGGACGTGCTGATGGAGTACGGCGGGCAGGGGCTCTACGAGCCCCTCGACCTGAAGATCGCCAACTGCAAGCTGATGACCGCCGGTGCGGTCGGCGCGCCGGAGCCCAAGGGGCGCCTGCGCGTGGCCACCAAGTTCGTCAACGTCGCCAAGCGCTACTACGCCGAACAGGGTCGCCAGGTCGACGTGATCAAGCTCTACGGCTCCATGGAGCTGGCCCCGCTGGTCGGTCTGGCCGACAAGATCATCGACGTGGTGGACACCGGCAACACCCTGCGTGCCAACGGCCTGGAGCCCCAGGAACTCATCGCCACCGTCAGCTCCCGCCTGGTGGTCAACAAGGCCTCGATGAAGATGCAGCACGCACGCATCCAGGCCCTCATCGACACGCTGCGCGAAGCGGTCGAGAAGCGACACCGTCACTGATACCCGTTGCCCTCCAGGCCTGTTTCCCGCTCGGGAGCCGGTCTGGCGTGCAGCTCCGGCCCTATCCGTGTCATAGCGAATTTTCTCGGGTGCCCGCACGGTGGGCTTGGTAGTCTAGCGGCGCCCGAGTTAACGCCATTCTTACAAGAGGCTCGCTATGACTGCTCCCATTGCTATCCGTCGTCTCAATGCCGCTGATCCGGACTTCGGTCGACACCTGGATCATCTGCTGAGCTGGGAAAGCGTTTCCGACGAGGCGGTCAACCAGCGCGTCCTCGACATCATCCAGGCCGTGCGAGAGCGTGGCGATGCTGCCGTGGTTGAGTTCACCCAGCGCTTCGATGGCGTGCAGGCCTCCACCATGGCGGAGCTGATCCTCCCTCGCGAGCGTCTGGAACTGGCCCTGACCCGCATCACCGCCGAACAGCGCCAGGCGCTGGAGAAGGCCGCCGAGCGGGTGCGCCTGTACCACGAGAAGCAGAAGCAGGACTCCTGGACCTACACCGAGGCCGACGGCACCGTGCTGGGCCAGCAGGTCACCCCGCTGGACCGTGCCGGCCTTTACGTCCCGGGCGGCAAGGCGTCCTACCCGTCTTCCGTGCTGATGAATGCCATCCCGGCCAAGGTCGCCGGCGTGGCCGAAGTGGTGATGGTGGTGCCGACCCCCCGTGGCGAGATCAACGAGATCGTCCTCGCCGCCGCCTGCGTGGCCGGCGTCGACCGCGTCTTTACCATTGGTGGCGCCCAGGCCGTGGCCGCGCTGGCCTACGGCACCGAGAGCGTGCCGCGTGTCGACAAGATCGTCGGCCCCGGCAACATCTACGTGGCCACCGCCAAGCGCCACGTCTTCGGCCAGGTGGGCATCGACATGATCGCCGGCCCCTCGGAGATCCTGGTGGTCTGCGACGGCGACACCGACCCGGACTGGATCGCCATGGACCTGTTCTCCCAGGCCGAGCACGACGAGGATGCCCAGGCCATCCTGGTCAGCCCCGACGCCGCGTTCCTCGACAAGGTGGCTGCCAGCATCGACAAGCTGCTGCCGACCATGGAGCGTGCCGAGATCATCCGCACCTCCCTCAGCAACCGCGGGGCGCTGATCCAGGTTGCCGACCAGGCCCAGGCCTGCGTGGTGGCCAACCGCATCGCCCCGGAACACCTGGAGCTGTCGGTGGCCGAGCCCGAGGCCTGGCTGCCGCACATCCGCCACGCTGGTGCCATCTTCATGGGCCGCTACACCGCCGAGGCCCTGGGCGACTACTGCGCCGGCCCGAACCACGTGCTACCGACGTCCGGCACCGCGCGTTTCTCCTCGCCGCTGGGCGTGTACGACTTCCAGAAACGTTCGTCGATCATCTACTGCTCCGCTGATGGCGCGTCCGAGCTGGGCAAGACGGCGTCCGTACTGGCCCGTGGCGAGTCGCTGACCGCCCACGCCCGCAGTGCCGAATACCGGATCAAGGGGGAGTGAGCATGAGCAAGTTCTGGAGTCCCTTCGTCAAGGAACTGGTGCCCTACGTACCGGGTGAACAGCCGAAGATCGCAAACCTGGTGAAGCTGAACACCAACGAGAACCCCTACGGCCCTTCGCCGAAGGCCATCGCCGCGATGCAGGCGGAGCTGGGCGATAGCCTGCGCCTCTACCCGGACCCGAACAGCGACCGCCTCAAGCAGTCCGTTGCCGACCACTACGGTGTGAGCACGGCCCAGGTGTTCGTCGGCAACGGCTCGGACGAGGTGCTCGCGCACATCTTCCACGGCCTGTTCCAGCACGGTCGCCCGCTGCTGTTCCCCGACGTGACCTACAGCTTCTACCCGGTCTACTGCGGCCTCTATGGCATTCCCTTCGAGGCGGTGCCGCTGGACGAGCAGTTCCAGATCCGTGTGGAGGACTACGCACGTCCCAACGGCGGCATCATCTTCCCCAACCCGAACGCGCCCACCGGCTGCCTGCTGACCCTGGACGCCGTGGAGGCCCTGCTGAACGGCAGCCCGGACTCGGTGGTGGTGGTCGATGAGGCCTACATCGACTTCGGTGGAGAGAGCGCCATCGCCTTGGTCGACCGCTACCCGAACCTGCTGGTGACCCAGACCCTGTCCAAGTCCCGCTCCCTGGCCGGCCTGCGTGTGGGCCTGGCGGTGGGGCACCCGGACCTGATTGAGGCCCTGGAGCGGATCAAGAACAGCTTCAACTCCTACCCGCTGGATCGCATGGCGATTGCCGGTGCGGCGGCGGCCTTCGATGACCGCGCCTGGTTCGATGAAACCCGCCAGCGCGTCATCCACAGCCGCGAGCAACTGGTGGCGGCGCTCGAAGCCCGTGGCTTCGAGGTGCTGCCGTCAGCAGCGAACTTCGTCTTCGCCCGTCACCCGGGCAAGGATGCCGCGGGCATCGCGGCGGGGCTGCGAGAAAAGGGCGTGATCGTGCGCCATTTCAAGCAGGCGCGCATCGCTCAGTTCCTGCGCATCACCATCGGCACGCCGGAGCAGAACCAGGCGCTGCTGGATGTCCTGGACGCGAGCTGATCGCGAAGCGGTAACGAAAAAGCCGAGGCATGTCCTCGGCTTTTTCATGGGTGGTCGCTGGTGGCCTCAGTCGTTCTCCGCCGGTGCCACCTGCTGGGGCGGGCGCAGGCCCACCTCCGCCACCAGTTCCAGCAACTTGCCGTTGCGCATCACCTGGATGCTGACCTTCTCGCCGGGCTTGGTGCGGGCCACCTGGTTCATCGAGCGGCGGCCATCGCCTGCCGGCTCACCGTCGATGGCGAG
This sequence comes from Metapseudomonas otitidis, assembly GCF_011397855.1. NCBI lineage: Bacteria > Pseudomonadati > Pseudomonadota > Gammaproteobacteria > Pseudomonadales > Pseudomonadaceae > Metapseudomonas > Metapseudomonas otitidis. The sequence goes on from NZ_AP022642.1 coordinate 1,297,488, forward strand.
GATGATGTCCCCCGGCAGCAGGTTGGCGCGCTGGGCCGGGCTGTCTCGGTAGATGCCGGCAACCACGATGCCGGGGCGGCCGGTGAGGCCGAAGGACTCCGCCAGCTCCGGTGTCAGCGGCTGCACCTCGATGCCCAGCCAGCCACGGATCACCTGGCCGTGCTCGATGATGGCCTTCATCACTTCCAGGGCCAGCTTGGTGGGGATGGCGAAACCGATGCCCTGGGAGCCGCCGGTGCGGGAGAAGATCGCGGTGTTGATGCCCACCAGGTTGCCGGCGGCATCCACCAGCGCGCCCCCCGAGTTGCCCGGGTTGATGGCGGCGTCGGTCTGGATGAAGTCCTCGTAGGTGTTCAGGCCCAGCTGGTTGCGGCCCGTGGCGCTGATGATGCCCATGGTCACCGTCTGGCCGACCCCGAACGGGTTGCCGATGGCCAGGGCGACGTCGCCGATGCGGATGGCGTCGGAACGCCCGAGGGTGATGGCCGGCAGGTTGTCGAGGTCGATCTTGAGAACCGCCAGGTCCGTTTCCGGGTCGCTGCCCACCAGGCGGGCCAGGGTTTCGCGGCCATCCTTGAGGGCGACGACGATCTGCTCGGCACCGGCGGTGACGTGGTTGTTGGTCAGCAGATAGCCCTCGGGACTCATGATCACCGCCGAGCCCAGGCTGGACTCCATGCGGCGCTGGCGGGGCAGGTTGTCACCGAAGAAGCGGCGGAACTGCGGGTCGTCGAACAGCGGGTGCGCCGGCTTGCTCACCACTTTGGTGGTGTAGAGGTTGACTACGGCGGGCGATGCGCTGTCCACCGCCTCGGCGTAGGACTCGGGGCCGGGGCGCGAGACGCTGTAGCGGGGTGCTTCCTGAAGGTGGACTTCCTGGCGGGGCAGGCCCACCAGCTCGGGGTACTGCTGGATGATCAACAGGGCGACCAGTACGCCGACAAGCAGGGGCCAGCCGAAGAAACGCAGGGCCTTGGACATCGAGGGGAATCCTGAGGGTTGCGAGGGGGGAGAGGCCCCCTTAAGGTGGCGGCCATTATACGGGGCGGCGACGAAGAAAATAGCCGCGCGAAACAGCTTGTGAGGAGAGGCGGATGGCCATCGCACTGACCACCCTGGTGGAAGAAGCGGATCGTTACCTGGGCGCGTCGCGCATCAGCGACTACTGCCCCAACGGGCTGCAGGTGGAGGGGCGCCCCCAGGTACGGCGCATCGTCAGCGGCGTCACGGCCAGCCAGGCCCTGCTGGATGCGGCGGTGGAGGCCGATGCGGACGTGGTGCTGGTCCACCACGGCTATTTCTGGAAGGGCGAGAGCCCCTGTGTCACCGGCATCAAGCAGCGCCGGTTGAAGACGCTGCTCACCCACGACATCAGCCTGCTGGCCTATCACCTGCCGCTCGATGTCCACCCCGAGGTGGGCAACAACGTGCAACTGGCACGGCAGCTCGACATCACCGTGGAAGGCCCCCTCGACCCGAACGATGCCAAGGTGGTCGGCCTGGTCGGCTCGTTGTCCGAGCCGATGGCGGCGCTCGACTTCGCCCGGCGCGTGCGCGACGTGCTCGGCCGCGAACCGCTGCTGGTGGAGGGATCGCGGTCGATCCAGCGCATCGGCTGGTGCACCGGCGGCGGCCAGGGCTACATCGACACGGCCATCGCGGCAGGCGTCGATCTCTACCTCACCGGCGAGGCATCCGAGCAGACCTTCCACAGCGCACGGGAAAACGATGTCGGTTTCATCGCGGCCGGCCACCACGCCACCGAGCGCTACGGCGTGCAGGCGCTGGGCGAATACCTGGCTCGGCGCTTCGCCATCGAGCACCTGTTCATCGACTGTCCCAACCCGGTTTGAGGCGCTTTCGGCGCCCATTTCCGCGGCTATATAACTAGATCGTTTCGTTCTAACAGGGCGTCTCAATATAAGGAGGCGCTGTGCTAGAGTGCGCGCTCGTCCACGGCCCGAAGGCCGTCGTATAAGACCGAAATCCGTGAGTAGCCATGCTCGATAAACTGACGCACCTGAAACAGCTGGAGGCGGAAAGTATCCACATCATTCGTGAGGTGGCCGCCGAATTCGACAACCCGGTGATGCTCTACTCCATCGGCAAGGACTCTGCCGTGATGCTCCACCTGGCACGCAAGGCCTTCTTCCCGGGCAAGCTGCCGTTCCCGGTGATGCATGTGGACACCCAGTGGAAGTTCCAGGAGATGTACCGGTTCCGCGACAAGATGGTCAGCGAACTGGGGCTTGAGCTGATTACCCACGTGAACCCCGAGGGCAAGGCCCAGGGCGTCAACCCCTTCACCCACGGCAGTGCCAAGCACACCGACATCATGAAGACCGAGGGCCTCAAGCAGGCGCTCGACAAGTACGGCTTCGATGCCGCCTTCGGTGGTGCCCGCCGTGACGAGGAGAAGTCCCGCGCCAAGGAGCGCGTGTATTCCTTCCGCGACAGCAAGCACCGCTGGGACCCGAAGAACCAGCGCCCCGAGCTGTGGAACGTCTACAACGGCAAGGTGAAGAAGGGCGAGTCGATCCGCGTGTTCCCGCTGTCCAACTGGACCGAGCTGGACATCTGGCAATACATCTACCTCGAGCAGATCCCGATCGTCCCGCTGTACTTCGCCGCCGAGCGCGAAGTGATCGAGATGAACGGTGCGCTGATCATGATCGACGACGAGCGCATCCTCGAGCACCTGACGCCCGAGCAAAAGGCCAGCATCCAGAAGAAGATGGTGCGTTTCCGCACCCTGGGCTGCTACCCGCTCACCGGTGCGGTGGAGTCCACCGCCCAGTCGCTGCCGGAAATCATCCAGGAAATGCTCCTGACCCGTACCTCCGAACGCCAGGGCCGTGTCATCGACCATGACCAGGCCGGTTCGATGGAAGAGAAGAAACGTCAGGGCTACTTCTAAGGATTCCGCACCATGAGCCACCAATCCGATCTGATCAGCCAGGACATCCTCGCCTACCTGGCCCAGCACGAGCGCAAGGAACTGCTGCGCTTCCTCACCTGCGGCAACGTCGACGACGGCAAGAGCACCCTGATCGGGCGCCTGCTGCATGACTCCAAGATGATCTACGAGGACCACCTCGAAGCCATCACCCGTGATTCCAAGAAGGTCGGCACCACCGGTGACGACGTCGACCTCGCCCTGCTGGTGGATGGCCTCCAGGCCGAGCGCGAGCAGGGCATCACCATCGACGTGGCCTACCGCTACTTCAGCACCGCCAAGCGCAAGTTCATCATCGCCGACACCCCCGGCCACGAGCAGTACACCCGCAACATGGCCACCGGGGCCTCCACCTGCGACCTGGCGATCATCCTGGTGGATGCCCGCTACGGCGTGCAGACCCAGACCCGCCGCCACAGCTACATCGCGTCCCTGCTGGGCATCCGCCATATCGTCGTGGCGATCAACAAGATGGACCTCAAGGACTTCGACCAGGGTGTGTTCGAGTCGATCAAGGCGGACTACCTGCAGTTCGCCGAGCGCATCGGCCTCAAGCCCAGCTCCCTGCACTTCGTGCCGATGTCGGCGCTGAAGGGCGACAACGTGGTCAACCGCAGCGAACGTTCGCCCTGGTACACCGGCCAGCCGCTGATGGAGATCCTCGAGAGCGTCGAGATCAGCGGTGACCGCAACCTCGACGACATGCGCTTCCCCGTGCAGTACGTGAACCGCCCCAACCTGAACTTCCGTGGCTTCTCCGGCACTCTCGCCAGTGGCGTGGTGCACAAGGGCGACGAAGTGGTGGCGTTGCCGTCGGGCAAGGGCAGCCGCGTCAAGTCCATCGTCACCTTCGAAGGCGAGCTGGAGCAGGCCGGCCCGGGCCAGGCGATCACCCTGACCCTGGAAGACGAGATCGACGTGTCCCGTGGCGACATGCTGGTGCATGCCGACAATCGCCCGCTGGTCAGCGATGCGTTCGACGCGATGCTGGTGTGGATGTCCGAGGAGCCGATGCTCCCGGGCAAGAAGTATGACATCAAGCGCGCCACCAGCTACGTTCCGGGCTCCATCCCCAGCATCACCCACAAGGTGGACGTGAATACCCTGGAGCAGGCCGCTGCCAGTAGCCTGCAACTGAACGAGATCGCCCGGGTCAAGGTCAGCCTCGACGCTCCCATCGCCCTCGATGGCTACGAGCAGAACCGCACCACCGGTGCCTTCATCGTCATCGACCGCCTGACCAACGGCACCGTCGGCGCTGGCATGATCATCGCCGAGCCTCAGTCCGGCGCCGGTCATCGTGATCCCCTTGGTCACGTCAGCAGCGAGGAGCGCGCCGCGCGTTTCGGCCAGCAGCCGGCCACCGTGCTGTTCACCGGCCTTTCCGGCGCGGGCAAGAGCACCCTGGCCTATGCCGTGGAGCGCAAGCTGTTCGATGCGGGACGTGCCGTCTACGTGCTGGATGGCCAGAACCTGCGCCACGACCTGAACAAGGGGTTGCCGCAGGATCGTGCGGGCCGCACCGAGAACTGGCGTCGCGCCGCCCATGTGGCGCGCCAGTTCAACGAAGCCGGCCTGCTCACCCTGGCCGCCTTCGTCGCGCCGGATGCCGAAGGCCGCGAGCAGGCCAAGTCGCTCATCGGTCCCGAGCGGCTGATCACCGTCTACGTGCAGGCCTCGCCGCAGGCGTGCCGTGAGCGTGATCCCCAGGGACTCTACGCGGCCGGCCAGGACAACATCCCGGGCGAGTCCTTCCCCTACGACATCCCGCTGAATGCCGACCTGGTGGTCGACACCCAGAGCCTGTCGGTGGAGGAGGGGGCCAAGGCAGTCCTCGACCTGCTGCGCAGCCGCGGCCTGATCTAAGCGCCGCTCCACGAAAATGCCCCGCTCAGGCGGGGCATTTTCTTTGGAGCGGGCGTTGAGCTTTGCCCCATGAAGAAGGCCCCGCATGTGCGGGGCCTTCTGTTTGCTGCGCGTTGGCTCAGTACTTGCCCTTGAGGCCGAAGCTCTCGTCCAGCGTACCGGGTGAGTCCGGGGCTTTCGGGGCGTAGTCCTTGGGCGCTTCGTTGCTGCGCGGCGGTGTCAGGCGCTCGCGGGTGCCGGGGGCGTCGTCGGCGTGCAGGGCAGCCAGCAGGCGCTGGCGGGTCAGCTCGTCGAGGGCAAGGCGGTTGGCGCCTTCGGACAGGTGTTCCTGAACCTCCTGATAGCTCTGGGTGAGTTTCTTGACCAGGCTGGCGGTGGTGTTGAAGTGGGTGACCACTTCGCTCTGGTAGGTGTCGAAGCGGGCCTGCAGGTCGTCCAGCTGGCGCTGGGTGCGATTGGGGGAGGTGCCCGGCAGCACGCGGGCCACCAGGAAACCGATGCCGATGCCGGCGAGCAGGGCGAGGGCCGGTAACAACCAGGCCGTGAGCGACTGTTCCACGAGTCCTTCCTCTATAAGCGGCTTTGCTTTACGTTAACGGCTCGAATCTGCGCTGTATACCGCGACGCAAGCCCTATGTGGTGCCTAACCAAGACGAGTCGACCCGGCCTGGGGTCACGGAGTTCCCGTTGTCCAATCGTGAAAATCCCATCCTGCTCCAGGGGCCTTGCGGGTCGCTGGAGGCACTTCACCTCGACCTGCCCGACGCCCGTGGGCTGGCGCTGATCTGCCACCCGAACCCCGTGCAGGGCGGGACCATGCTCAACAAGGTGGTCTCCACCCTCCAGCGCACCGCGCGTGATGCAGGCTACGCCACGTTGCGCTTCAACTACCGGGGCGTAGGCGCCAGCGCCGGCAGCCACGACATGATCACCGGCGAGGTGGACGATGCCGAGGCGGCTGCCCGCTGGTTCATCGAGCAGCATCCCAGCCAGCCGTTGACGCTGCTGGGCTTCTCCTTCGGCGGTTTCGTGGCGGCGAGCCTGGCAGGGCGGCTGGAACGCGAGGGTGTCGAAGTACCTCGATTGGTGATGGTGGCCCCGGCGGTGATGCGCCTTGCCGATCCGGCCGAGCTGCCCGAGCGCGCGGCGCTGACGGTGATCCAGCCCAAGGCCGACGAGGTGGTTCCACCCCAGGCGGTGTATGACTGGTGCGCGAGCCTGACACGCCCCCACGAGTTGCTGAAAGTGGCAGAATGCGGCCACTTCTTCCACGGCAAGCTGACCGATCTGAAGGACCTGGTCCTGCCGCGTCTCTGATTCCGAACGAAGTCCGACAAGCGAAAACCATGACCACTCGTATCCTCACCGGTATCACCACCACCGGCACGCCCCACCTGGGCAACTACGCCGGCGCCATCCGTCCCGCCATCGTCGCCAGCCGCGCCAGCGATGTGGATTCGTTCTACTTCCTGGCCGACTACCATGCGCTGATCAAGTGCGACGACCCCGCGCGTATCCAGCGTTCGCGCCTGGAGATCGCCGCCACCTGGCTGGCCTGCGGGCTGGATACCGACAAGGCGACTTTTTACCGCCAGTCCGACATTCCCGAGATTCCCGAACTCACCTGGCTGCTGACCTGCGTCAGCGCCAAGGGCCTGCTGAATCGCGCCCATGCCTACAAGGCTTCGGTGGACAAGAACGTCGAGGCCGGCGAAGACCCGGACGCCGGCGTCACCATGGGCCTGTACAGCTACCCGGTGCTGATGGCGGCGGACATCCTCATGTTCAACGCTCACAAGGTGCCGGTCGGCCGCGACCAGATCCAGCACGTGGAGATGGCACGCGACATCGGCCAGCGCTTCAACCACCTGTTCGGCGCCGGTCGCGAGCTGTTCACCCTGCCCGAGGCGGTGATCGAGGAAGAGGTGGCCACGCTGCCCGGCCTCGATGGCCGCAAGATGTCCAAGAGCTACGACAATACCATCCCGTTGTTCGGCAGCGCCAAGCAGCTCAAGGACGCGATTGCCCGCATCGTCACCGACTCCCGCGCGCCGGGTGAGCCTAAGGACCCCGACAGCGCTCACCTGTTCACCCTCTACCAGGCCTTCGCCACGCCGGAGCAACTGGCCGCGTTCCGTGCCGAACTGCTCGACGGCCTGGCCTGGGGCGAGGCCAAGCAGCGCCTGTTCCAGTTGCTGGACAACGAGCTGGGCGAGGCCCGCGAGCGTTACCACGCACTGATCGAGCGCCCGGCGGATCTGGAGGACATCCTCCTGGCCGGTGCAGCCAAGGCCCGCAAGACCGCGACGCCCTTCCTCAACGAACTGCGTGAAGCGGTCGGCCTGCGTTCCTTCCGCAGCGCGGTGCAGGGCAATGAAGGCGGCAAGAAGAAGGCGACCAAGAGCGCGCGCTTCGTCAGCTTCCGCGAGGACGACGGCAGCTTCCGCTTCCGCCTGCTGGATGCCGCGGGCGAGCAACTGCTGCTCTCTAGCGCCTTTGCCGACGGCAAGGCAGCCGGCCAGGTGACCAAGCGCCTGCAGGCCGGCGAGGCCCTGGATATTCGCGTGGACGGCAATGCCTTCGCGGTGTGGCTGGACGGTGCGGCCGTGGCACAGAGCCCGGCCTTTGCCGACCTTCAGGTTTGCGAGCAGGCCATCGAGCGGCTGCGCGAGGCGCTTGCACCACAAGACTGAATGCCCGGCGCAAGCCCGCATTCCGGCTGATTGCCAATCAACGGGGCCGTCGCTAAAGTGACGGCCCCGTTTTTCCTTGCCTTGCTATCGATCATGACCCCCCTCGAGCGCTATCAGGCCGACCTCAAGCGGCCGGACTTCTTCCACGACGCGGCGCAGGAAAATGCCGTGCGTCATCTGCAGCGGCTCTACGACGATCTGATCGCCGATGAGCGAGCCAAGCCTGGGCTGTTCGGCGGCCTGTTCGGCAAGAAACGCCAGGGACCGGTGAAAGGCCTCTATTTCTGGGGTGGGGTCGGCCGCGGCAAGACCTACCTGGTGGACACCTTCTTCGATGCGCTGCCCTTCAAGCAGAAGATGCGCACGCACTTCCACCGCTTCATGAAGCGCGTCCACGAGGAAATGAAGACCCTCAAGGGCGAGAAGAACCCGCTGACCATCATCGGCAAACGCTTTGCCGATGAGGCCCGGGTCATCTGCTTCGATGAGTTCTTCGTCTCCGACATCACCGACGCGATGATCCTTGCCACGCTGCTGGAGGAGCTGTTCAAGAACGGCGTTTCGCTGGTGGCCACTTCCAACATCGTCCCGGACGGCCTCTACAAGGACGGCCTGCAGCGCGCGCGCTTCCTGCCGGCCATTGCGCTGCTCAAGGAGCACACCGAGATCGTCAACGTCGACAGCGGCGTGGACTACCGCCTGCGTGCCCTGGAGCAGGCGGAGCTCTACCACTGGCCGCTGGGCCCGGCCTCCGAGGCCAGCCTGAAAGCCAGCTTCAGGAGCCTGCTGCCGGACTGCACCCATGCCCAGGAGGGCGAGGTGCTGATGGTGGAGAACCGCGAGATCCGTGCCGTGCGCGTCTGCGAAGACGTCGCCTGGTTCGAGTTCCGCGAGCTGTGCGACGGCCCGCGCAGCCAGAACGACTACATCGAACTGGGCAAGATCTTCCACGCGATCATCCTGGCCAACGTCGAGCAGATGGGGGTGGCCAAGGACGACATGGCGCGTCGCTTCATCAACCTGGTGGACGAGTTCTACGACCGCAACGTGAAGCTGATCATTTCCGCCGAGGTGGAGCTGAAGGACCTCTACAGCGGTGGCCGCCTGAACTTCGAGTTCCAGCGTACCCTGAGCCGCCTGCTGGAAATGCAGTCCCACGAGTTCCTCTCCCGCCCGCACAAGCCCTGAGGCGTGCAGGCATGAAAAAGGGCAGGTTTCGGACCTGCCCTTTTTTCATTTCCGCCTTTCGCGCTCAGCGTTGGGCCACTTCCTTCTCGTATTGCTTGAGCAGTTGCTGCGCGTGGGCCACTTCGAGCGCCTCCATGGCGTTGATGGGCTTGATGGCCACCGCCTTGCGCAGGTGCTCCAGCACCTTTTCCTGCTCGTCTTCGCCGTACACGTAGACCAGGGCGTTGGCGTATTCGTAGTGGCCGATGGGCAGGTCGTCCTTGGCGGTGAAGGAGCGGGTGAAGTACTGCTCCATCTTGTCCGCGCTGACCCCGTAGGTCATCTTGCCCACCAGCTTGCCGACCTTGCGGATCACCCCGGCTTCATAGCCGCCGTAGAGGGCGAGGGCGAAGGGCTGGCGAGGCTGCTTCTTCAGCAGGGCGTCCAGTTCCTCGGGGATCTGGCTGGTGTAGCCGCGCTTGAGCACCACCGGCACCGACAGCTCCTCGCCCAGGCGTGCCTTGGCGTAGACGCGGCCGAACTGGGCCACGGTGTCGGCCTGGACCAGATCGCCGGCCTCGTCGGTGTACGTGATGACTTCCTCCAGCAGGCGGTGTTTCTCGGCCTGGTCGGGGGCGAGGAACATGGCGTAGATCACCTGGGCGAACATCGCCGGCACCTGGCCGCCCACGCCCAGTTCCAGGCCCTTCTTCTTCGCCTGTTCGAAATCGCCACGGAACATCAGTCGCCAGACGTCCTGCAGGCGCGCGGCGTAGGCCTCGGCTTCCTCGGGCTTGCCGGTGAAGCCGGTGTTGCCGGCTACTGTCATCTCCAGTGCCTTGGGGTTCTGGGTGGCCATGGTCACCACCCAGTCGGCATCGGGGAACGGATAGTCGGGGCCGAAGCCACGCGTCAGCTGGGGCCAGGCCTGGCGCAGCTTGTCGCCGGAATAATCGTAGGCGGACTGGTCGTAGGGGAAGGGTTTCCAGCTGTCGTCGGCAGTGGCATGAAGGCTGGCGGCGGCCAGCAGGGCGAGCAGGTAGCGGCGCATGGGAGAGTACCTTTCTTGTTGTTCTGCGCATCCGCCCTCGGGCGGCGAAGGGTCGAGAGCCCGCTAGGGCCTGGCGCGGATCATAAGATGCTCACCCCGGGGGCCAACCCATCCTTGGGATGGCCGCGTCAGTCGCCTTTGTGCTGGAACTGCCGGCGGTACTGGTTGGGCGACAGGGTCGTGTGCTGGCGGAACAGTCGGGCGAAGAAGCTGGCGTCGTCGTAGCCCACTTCGTAGCTGATGGTCTTGATGCTCTTGCGGGTGGCGGAGAGCAGGCCCTTGGCTGTTTCGATGCGTAACCGTTGCAGGTAGTGCAGCGGTTTGTCACCGGTGGCGGCCTGGAAGCGCCGCATGAAGTTGCGGATGCTCATGCCGTGATCCCGGGCCACGTCTTCGAAGCGGAACTTGTCGGCGTAGTGCTCCTCGAGCCAATGCTGGATCTGCAGGATGGTGACGTCCTGGTGCAGTTTCTGTCCGCCGAAGCCGATGCGCCCGGGCGAGTAGCTGCGCTGGACCTCGTAGAGGATGTCGCGGGAGACCGCCTGGGCGATGGAGGCGCCGCAGAAGCGCTCGATCATGTAGATGTACAGGTCGCAGGCGGAGGTGACGCCGCCGGCGCAATAGAGGTTGTCGGCGTCGGAGAGGTGCTTGTCCTGGTTGAGCTGGACCTTGGGGAAGCGCTCGGCGAACTCACGGAAGAAGCGCCAGTAGGTGGTCGCCTCCTTGCCGTCCAGCAGCCCGGCCTGGGCCATCCAGAACACGCCGGTCGCTTCGCCGCAGATCATGCTGCCGGCGCCGTGCCGCTCGCGCAGCCAGGGCAGTATCTGGGGGTAGCGCGCGCACTGGGCGTCGAAGTCGTCCCAGAACGCGGGGAGGATGATGACGTCGGCGGCATCCAGGGGGCCGTCCACCGGCATGGTCACTTCGCTGAAGCTGCGCACTGGCTGCCCGTCCGGGCTGACCAGGTTGATCTGGAACGCGGGCCTCAGCCCCTGGCCCTGCAGCTTGCTGTAGCGCAGGCTGGCCATGTGGAAGAAGTCCTTGGCCTGCATGAGGGTGGAGGCGAAGACGCCGTCGGTGGCGAGGATGCTCACCCGCCTTAGGGTGGGAGACTGCTGAATGGTCATGGTCTTGTTCTTATTAGGGGAAAGCGGTCATTAGGCGGCTGGATCGTCTTATTTTTTGTCGCAAGTGTCCAGTGTGTGCCAGCGCAGGCCTGTCCTACAGTCGGGGCCTTCTTCGACCGACTGCCCGTGAAGGTGACGCGATGATCCCCAGAACGCTCTTCAGCCCCGAACATGAACTCTTCCGTGACAGCGTGCGCCGCTTCCTCGAAGAGGAGGCCGTGCCCTTCCATCACCAGTGGGAGAAGGATGGGCACGTGGACCGGGCCTTGTGGAACAAGGCGGGGGAGGCGGGGCTGCTCTGCTCCCACATTCCCGAGGCCTATGGTGGCGTCGGGGCCGACTTCCTCTACAGCACGGTGGTGATCGAGGAGATCGGTCGCCTGGGTCTCACCGGCATCGGCTTCTCGTTGCATTCGGACATCGTGGCGCCCTACATCCTTCATTACGGCAGCGAGGCGCAGAAGGAGAAGTACCTGCCGCGCCTGGTCAGCGGCGAGCTGGTGACGGCCATCGCCATGACCGAGCCCGGGGCGGGGTCCGACCTGCAGGGGGTGAAGACCACGGCGGTGCTGGATGGCGACCACTACGTGATCAACGGCTCCAAGACCTTCATCACCAACGGGTTCCTGGCCGATCTGGTCATCGTGGTTGCCAAGACCGATCCCAAGGCGGGGGCCAAGGGCACCAGCCTGTTCCTGGTGGAGGCGGACACGCCCGGCTTTTCCAAGGGCAAGCGCCTGGAGAAGGTGGGGATGAAGGCCCAGGACACCTCCGAGCTGTTCTTCCAGGACGTCCGGGTGCCCAAGGAGAACCTGCTGGGCCAGGCAGGCATGGGCTTCGCCTACCTGATGCAGGAGCTGCCCCAGGAACGCCTGACGGTGGGCATCGGGGCGCTGGCTTCGGCGGAGGCGGCGCTGAAGTGGACCCTCGACTACACCCGCGACCGCAAGGCGTTCGGCAAGGCCATCGCGGAGTTCCAGAACACCCGCTTCAAGCTGGCGGAGATGGCCACCGAGATCCAGATCGGCCGGGTCTTCGTCGACCGCTGCCTGGAGCTGCATCTGCAGCGCAAGCTCGACGTTCCGACAGCCGCGATGCTCAAGTATTGGGGCACGGACCTGCAGTGCAAGGTGCTGGACGAGTGCGTGCAGCTGCACGGTGGCTATGGGTTCATGTGGGAGTACCCGGTAGCACGCGCCTGGGCGGATGCTCGCGTGCAGCGCATCTATGCGGGCACCAACGAGATCATGAAGGAGATCATTGCCCGTTCGCTGTAAGGCCCCGGGTCCGCCGCCGGGCAGTGCGGCGGGCCCTTCCCGCTGGCTCCGGGTCTACCCTGTGTCGATTTTCCGGAGCCCGTTCATGAGTACTTCCCCCTTCGATGACTGGGACGGCAGCGTTCGCCATGCCAAGCGCCTGCAGGGCGAACTGGCTGCGCGGGTGGTGCTGGTGGATGACTTCGCGCCGCTGAAGGTGGTGGCGGGCGTCGACGTCGGCTTCGAGGAGGGTGGACAGGTCACCCGGGCCGCCGCGGTGTTGCTGGATGCCGATGACTACCGCCTGCTGGGCCAGGTAGTGGCGCGGGTGCCGACGTCCATGCCCTACGTGCCCGGGCTGTTGTCCTTCCGTGAACTGCCGGCGCTGTTGAAGGCGCTCGCTGGATTGCCGCAGCGGCCGGACCTGGTGTTCTGCGACGGGCAGGGGATCGCCCATCCGCGCCGGCTCGGCATTGCGTCGCACCTTGGCGTGGTGACCGGGTTGCCGACCATCGGCGTGGCGAAGAAGGTGCTGGTGGGGCATCACGCTGAGCCAGGCCTTGCCCGTGGCGAGCATGTGCCGCTGGAGCACGAGGGCGAACAGATCGGCTGGATGCTGCGCAGTCGGGACCGCGTGGCGCCGCTGTTGGTGTCGCCCGGGCACCGGGTGTCGATGAACAGCGCGCTGGAGCTGGTCTTGCGTGGTTGTCGAGGCTATCGGCTGCCAGAGCCGACCCGGCTTGCGGATCGGCTGGCTTCCCGGCGGGGCGACATGCCCGCTGCTGGAGCGGACACGCTGCCGGGGTTGTTCGACTAGGTCAGGGGGCGGGGTCCGGCTGGTCGCGATGGATCTCGGCAATCCCCTCCAGTACGGCATCGGGCAGCTTCAGTTCGCTGCTGGCGAGGTTGCTTTCCAACTGTTCGAGGTCGGTCGCGCCGATGATGTTGCTGGTGACGAATGGCTGAGCGGTGACGAAGGCGAGGGCCATCTGCGCCGGGTCCAGCCCGTGCTCACGGGCCAGGGCGACATAGCGCGAGCAGGCCGCCTTCGCTTGCGGGTTGGTGTAGCGGGTGAAGCGGCTGAACCGGGTGATGCGCGCCTGGGGCGGTTGTGCGCCGTTCTCGTATTTGCCGGAGAGCATGCCGAACGCCAGCGGTGAATACGCCAGCAGGCCGCAGTGTTCGCGGATGGCGACCTCCGCCAGGCCCACCTCGAAGGTGCGATTCAGCAGGTTGTATGGATTCTGGATGGATACGGCGCGGGGGAGTCCGAGACGGTCGGCCAGTTGCAGGAAGGTCATGGTTCCCCAGGGCGTCTCGTTGGACAGGCCGACGTAGCGGATCTTGCCGGCCTTGACCTGCTCGGCGAGTGCTTCGAGGGTCTCCTGCAGGGGCGTGAAGTCTTCGTCCCGGTGGCGATAGCCCAGTTGGCCGAAGTAGTTGGTGCTGCGTTCGGGCCAGTGCAGCTGGTAGATGTCGATCCAGTCGGTCTGCAGGCGCTTGAGGCTGGCGTCGAGCGCAGCGGCGATGTGATGTCGGTTGTGCTTCAGGTTGCCGTCGCGGATGTGGGTGATGCCGTTGCCCGGCCCCGCGACCTTGCTCGCCAGGACCCAGTCAGCCCGATCCCGCCTGGCGGCGAACCAGTTGCCGATGATGGTTTCGGTGGCGCCGTAGGTCTCGGGGCGAGGAGGGACGGGGTACATCTCCGCCACATCCATGAAGTTGATGCCGTAGGCCTTGGCGCGTTCGATCTGTGCGAATGCCTCGGTCTGGGAGTTCTGCTCGCCCCAGGTCATGGTGCCGAGACAGAGGCTGCTGACCTTCACATCCGTGCGGCCGAGTTGACGGTATTGCATGGTGGCTCCTCGTCGGGCGAAAGATCGTTATCAAATCAGGTTGAAATTTTTCCTGCAATCGGCATAATTCCGCGGCTTTCTTTGCGGGGATGCCTAGCCTGCCGAGAAGGAAGGCGGGGATGCCTAGCCTGCCGAAAACCTTTTGCCGTAGCGGACGCGCTGACCCGAGCCCCCGATAGCGTCTGTTTCCGGCTGCCCTGTGTTGCCAGGGCGAGCACTATTCAGTAAGATCCGCCGTCTTATTTTCAGGGCGGCCCCTGAGGCTATAGCGAATGAAGACTTTTACTGCAAAACCGGAAACTGTTAAGCGCGACTGGTATGTCGTCGACGCTGCCGGTCAGACCCTGGGTCGTCTGGCCACCGAAATTGCAAGCCGTCTGCGCGGCAAGCACAAGCCGGAATACACTCCGCACGTTGACACCGGCGACTACATCGTCGTCATCAACGCCGAGCAGATTCGTGTCACTGGTTCCAAGACCACCGACAAGAAGTACTACTCGCACTCCGGTTTCCCGGGTGGCATCAAGGAGATCAACTTCGAGAAGCTGATCGCCAAGGCGCCTGAGCGCGTGATCGAGACCGCGGTCAAAGGCATGCTGCCGAAGAACCCGCTGGGTCGCGACATGTATCGCAAGCTGAAGGTGTACAAGGGTGCCGTCCACCCGCACACCGCTCAGCAGCCCCAAGAACTGAAGATTTAACGGGATAGATTCATTATGTCGGCGACTCAAAATTACGGCACTGGCCGTCGCAAGACTGCAACCGCGCGCGTCTTCCTGCGCCCGGGTACTGGCAAGATCTCCATCAACAATCGCAGCCTGGAGCAGTTCTTCGGCCGCGAAACCGCTCGCATGGTCGTGCGTCAGCCTCTGGAGCTGACCGAGACAGTCGAGAAGTTCGACATCTATGTCACCGTTCTCGGTGGCGGTGTCAGCGGTCAGGCCGGTGCCATCCGTCATGGCATCACCCGCGCCCTGATCAGCTACGACGAGTCCCTGCGCAGCCCGCTGCGCAAGGCCGGCTACGTGACTCGCGATGCCCGCGAAGTCGAGCGTAAGAAGGTCGGTCTGCGTAAAGCGCGTAAGCGTCCGCAGTACTCCAAGCGCTAATACGGCGCTGCAAGAAACGCCCAGGTTCCTTTTGGCCTGGGCGTTTTTTTATGCCTGTGGAAAAGTGGGCTGCGACAGCTTGTCGCACTCCCGAATCCCTAGTGGTTCAAGGCTTTCAGCTGTTTTGTATCCGGCTATTACCTTGTCATCAGAGGGGGTTTTCTTTACCATTTGGCGAATTTTTTGCGCGGCTCGATTTTTACTTAGTAGAGGCCTGAACAACAGGCCGCAAAGCTGATGGGAGACGACTGAATGAGCAATGACGGCGTGAATGCAGGCCGGCGTCGCTTCCTTGTGGCAGCCACATCCGTGGTGGGTGCTGCAGGAGCGGTGGGTGCTGCGATCCCGTTTGTGGGGTCATGGCAACCTAGTGCCAAGGCCAAGGCCGCAGGTGCACCTGTGAAGGTGAACATCGGCAAGATCGACGCGGGCCAGCAGATTGTCGCCGAATGGCGCGGTCAGCCCGTGTTCATCGTGCGCCGCACGGAGGAAATTCTCGGCAATCTGGCCAAGATCCATGACCGCATGGCTGACCCGGAGTCCAAGGCATCCGTGCAACCGACTTACGTCGATCCGCAGAAGCGTTCGATCAAGCCGGAAATCCTGGTGCTGGTCGGTCTGTGCACCCACCTGGGCTGCTCGCCCTCCTTCCGTCCCGAGGTCGCCCCGGCTGACCTGGGTGCCGAGTGGGTCGGTGGTTACTTCTGCCCGTGCCACGGTTCCCGCTACGACCTCGCTGGCCGCGTCTACAAAGCGCAGCCTGCCCCCTTGAACCTGCCGGTGCCACCCCACTCCTACGAGTCGGATGATGTCATCATCATCGGCGTGGACCAGGAGAAGGCATGATGAGCAAATTCATGGAATGGATCGATGCGCGCTTCCCCGCCACCAAGATGTGGGAAGACCATCTGAGCAAGTACTACGCTCCCAAGAACTTCAACTTCTTCTATTTCTTCGGCTCGCTGGCTCTGCTGGTTCTGGTCAACCAGATCCTGACCGGCGTCTGGCTGACCATGAGCTTCACTCCGTCTGCGGAAGAAGCCTTCGCCTCCGTCGAATACATCATGCGCGACGTGGAATACGGGGTGATCATCCGTTACCTCCACTCCACGGGTGCGTCCGCGTTCTTCATCGTGGTCTACCTGCACATGTTCCGCGGCCTGCTCTACGGCTCCTACCAGAAGCCCCGTGAGCTGGTGTGGATCTTCGGCATGCTGATCTACCTCGCCCTGATGGCCGAGGCCTTCATGGGCTACCTGCTGCCCTGGGGCCAGATGTCCTACTGGGGTGCACAGGTGATCATCTCGCTGTTCGGTGCGATCCCGGTCATCGGTGACGACCTCACCCAGTGGATCCGTGGTGACTACCTGATCTCTGGCATCACCTTGAACCGCTTCTTCGCCCTGCACGTGATCGCTCTGCCGATCGTGATCCTGGGGCTGGTGGTCCTGCACATCCTGGCGCTCCACGAAGTGGGCTCCAACAACCCGGATGGCGTGGACATCAAGAAGAAGAAGGACGAGAACGGCATTCCGCTGGATGGCATCGCCTTCCACCCCTACTACACCGTGAAGGACATTGTCGGTGTGGTGGTGTTCCTCTTCGTGTTCTGCTTCGTGGTGTTCTTCTTCCCGGAAATGGGTGGGTACTTCCTCGAGAAGCCGAACTTCGAACAAGCCAACCCGTTCAAGACGCCGGCACACATTGCTCCGGTCTGGTACTTCACCCCGTTCTACGCGATTCTGCGTGCGGTACCTGACAAGCTCATGGGCGTCATCGCCATGGGTGCAGCCATTGCGATTCTCTTCGTCCTGCCATGGCTGGACCGCAGCCCGGTGCGCTCCATGCGCTACAAGGGCTGGCTGAGCAAGATCTGGCTGCTGGTGTTCTGCGTTTCCTTCATCATCCTCGGCGTGCTGGGTGTTCTGGCGCCGACCCCGGGCCGTACGCTGGTATCGCAGGTGTGCACCATCCTGTACTTCGCGTACTTCATCCTGATGCCGTTCTACACCAGGATGGAAAAAACCAAACCGGTTCCGGAAAGGGTGACAGGCTGATGAAAAAGCTATTTGCTGCATTTGTTATCGCTCTCCTGCCGGTTGCCGTGTTCGCTTCCGGCGGTGAAGAGGTTGAACTGGATCATGTCGAAATCGACCTGACCGACAAGGCTGCCATGCAGGACGGTGCGCGTACCTTCGCCAACTACTGCATGGGCTGCCACGGTGCCAAGTTCCAGCGCTATGAGCGTGTAGCCAAGGACCTGGGCATTTCCGAAGAGCTGATGATGCAAAACCTGGTGTTCACCGGTGCGAAGATCGGTGATCACATGCAGAGCGCCATGAAGCCGAACGACGCCAAGGTGTGGTTCGGTGCAGCTCCGCCGGACCTGACCCTGGTGGCTCGCGTCCGTGGCACTGACTGGCTGTACAGCTACCTGCGTGCCTTCTACGAAGACCCGGCCCGTCCGTGGGGTGTCAACAACAAGGTCTTCCCGAACGTGGGTATGCCCAACGTGCTGGTTGGCCTGCAGGGGCGCCAGGTTGTTGGCTGCAAGCAGGTCCAGGTCGTCGAGCATGGCAAGAAGCAGTTCGACCCGCTGACCGGTGCGCCGATCACCCATGAAGCGTGTGACCAACTGACCATCGTTCCGAAGACCGGCAAGCTGACCGAGGCCGAGTTCGACCAGAAGATCCAGAACCTGGTGACCTTCCTGGCCTACTCCGCTGACCCGAACAAGCTGCACATGCAGCGCATCGGGACCTACGTTCTGCTGTACCTGGCCTTCTTCTTCGTGTTCGCCTACCTGCTCAAGCGTGAGTACTGGAAAGACGTTCACTGATCGAACGCTGATGCTGTAACGCGCGCGCCCTGATGGGCGCGCGCTTTTTTTGACCCCGCATAACTTCAAGCGAGGAGGGCGCCATGGCGGCTATCACCAAGCTGACCTGTTACTCCGACCCCGCGGACCACTACTCCCATCGTGTACGTATCGTCCTTGCCGAGAAAGGCGTTGCCGTGGACATCATCGATGTCCTCAACGGCCAGTGCCCGCCGAAGCTGATCGAGTCGAACCCCTACGGCACCGTGCCTACGCTTCTGGATCGTGATCTGGCGCTCTATGAGCCGACGGTGGTGATGGAGTACCTGGAAGAGCGCTATCCGCACCCGCCGCTGATGCCGGTCTATCCCGTTGCGCGGGGTAATACCCGGCTGCTCATGCACCGGGTTCAGCGCGATTGGTGTTCGCTGGTTGACCTTGTGCTGGATCCGAAGGCCAAGGACGCTGCCAAGGCGCAGGCCCGAAAGGAGCTTCGGGAAAGCCTTACCGGTGTGTCCCCGTTGTTTGCCGACAAGCCTTTCTTTCTCAGTGAAGAGATGAGTCTTGTAGACTGCTGCCTGTTGCCCATCCTCTGGCGTTTGCCGAAGTTGGGTATCGAACTGCCTCGTCCGGCCAAGCCGCTTCTCGAGTATATGGATCGCCATTTCTCGCGGCCGGCTTTCCAGGCGAGTCTTTCGGACGTTGAGCGCGATATGCGTTGAGGTGAATCGATGAAATCCAGTCGTCCCTATCTGGTTCGGGCCCTGTATGAGTGGATCGTCGACAACGATTGCACGCCCCACCTGCTCGTCAATGCGGAGCACGCAGGCGTTCGTGTGCCGCCGGGTTATGCGAGCGACGGCCAGATCGTGTTGAACGTGTCGCCCAGCGCTGTCCGTCATCTGCACATGGACAACGAGGCGGTCAGCTTCGAAGGTCGCTTCGGAGGCGTTGCCCACAGTCTCTATATTCCGAGCGCCGCGGTCATGGCCATCTATGCACGTGAGAACGGGCAGGGAATGGTCTTCGACCTGGAGTCGCCGGTAATGGATGAAGGTGATGGACCTGAAGATGACGGCCCCTCTGGTGACGGCGCGCCGTCTTCGGCAGGCGGTGGTCGACCGGCCGGGCGGCCCAGCCTGAAAGTGGTGAAATAAAAAAAGGCGATCCGATTGGATCGCCTTTTTTAATGGTTGGCGGGTTCAGTTGGTGTATTCGAAGAGCTTGATGATCTTCTGCACGCCGGAAACCCCCTGTACCACGCTGGTGGCCAACCCTGCTTCCTGGCGGCTGACCAGGCCTAGCAGGTAGACGATCCCATTCTCGGTCACCACCTTGATGTTGGAGCTGGGGATCTGGCTGTTGGCGAGCAGTTGGGTGGTGATCTTGGTAGTGATGGCGCTGTCGTTCATGCGCGCCAAGGCCGACGAGTTGGCTCCGACCTGCAGTTCGTTATGAACCTTCTTGACGCCCTGCGCGGTGCGAGCAGCCTGCTCGGCGAGTGCCTTCAGGTTCTGGTTGGGGGTCTGTCCGGCCAGCAGCACAACGCCGTTGAAGCTGGTGACCACGATGTGTGAGTTGGTCTTGAGATCGGGGCTTGCGGCGTCGATCTTGGCGCGCACCTTCGAGGGGGTGGATTGGTCATCGATGGTCTTGCCGATGGTTCGGCCACCGCAGCCGCCCAGCACGAGGGTGAAAGCCAGCAGGGCCAGAATCAGGGGGGAACGGGTCATTCTTCACTCCCAAACAATTGACGGTCGATCAGGTCGCAGAGGCAGTGGATGGCCAGGAGGTGCACCTCCTGGATGCGTGCGGTGACTTTGGAGGGCACGCGAATCTCGACATCTTCTGGCAGAAGCAGGGACGCCATACCGCCGCCGTCGCGGCCGGTCAGGGCCACGATGGTCATCTCGCGGTCGTGCGCAGCCTGGATGGCCTGGATCACGTTGGCCGAGTTGCCGCTGGTGGAGATGGCGAGCAGCACGTCGCCCGGCTGACCAAGTGCACGGATCTGCTTCGAGAAGACTTCGTTGTAGCTGTAGTCGTTGGCGATCGAGGTGATGGTGGAACTGTCCGTGGTCAGTGCCAGGGCTGGCAGGCTGGGGCGCTCCCGCTCGAAGCGGTTGAGCAGCTCGGAGGAGAAGTGCTGGGCATCGCCAGCGGAACCGCCGTTGCCGCAGGCGAGGATCTTGCCCTCGTTCAGCAGCGCATTGACCATCACCATGCTGGCATGCTCGATGTGGGGGGCCACGACTTCCATGGCGAGCAGCTTGGTGTCGATGCTGGCCTGGAACAGCTGGCGGATTCGGGGTTGCATGTCCATCGGTATGACCTTCAGTGGAAAGCGACTGTTCAGGTTTCGAAGGCGTTTTTCAGCCAGGTCAGTCGCACGGGTGAGTCGCCATCCATCGAGTCGATGGCGATCACGTCAAATCGGCAAGGGTGATTGGCCCAGCGGGATTCCTTCTGCAGGAAGTACTGCGCCGCACTGATGAGTTTTGCGCGCTTGCGCGCGTCCACGCTTTCCAGTGCTCCGCCCCAGGCTCTGTGTCGCCTGTAGCGGACTTCGGCGAATACTACTGTATCGCCGTCCAGCATGACCAGATCGAGCTCGCCACGAGGGCAGCGCCAGTTGCTGGCGAGCAATCGCAGGCCGTGCTTTTGAAGGTGTTGGCGGGCGGCGGCTTCCGCTTTTCGCCCGCTGTCTCCGCTCGCGGTCAAGAGTCGCTGTCGGGCAGGCGCTGGACCTGGCCGTCGCGGAATTCTGCCCACGGCAGCTGGCGCTCGACGCGCTGGGATGGCGTCAGGCTGAGTCGGCCGGAGAGGCCGTCGACGCGGCTTTCCGGCAGGGCCTTCAGCTCTGCGAGGCGGGGCGCCAGCCGGTAGGCGTCAACGCCCATGGCGTACAGCCGACCGAGACTGCCGCCGGCCTGTGGCCACTGGCGGTCGACCTGCTGGCGAAGTGGGTCGTCGCGGTTCAGCAGCCAGGGGGTTTCGCAGAAGCGGATGCCGCTCAGATCCTGGTACTGGGCCACGTCGTTGCCGCCGGAATAGAGGTGGGACGTGGCGTAGACCGGTACATCCCCGGCGTACTGGAAGGCCAGCGTGGGTTTGATCTGCTGGGCTTGTTGCGGTGTGGCAGCGAGGAAAATGAAGTCGACGTCCTGGCGGCGGGTCGGCTGGGTGGCGATGGAGGTGCCGAGGGTGCTTTGCAGGCGCTTGGCGCGTGCTTCGCTCTGGCGAAGCTGGAACAGATCAGCGATCTGCTGTGCCAGCTGGACCGGCTGGTCCACGTGCTCGGCCGCTATCAGGCTGCCGCCGGCCTCCTGCCAGCTCTGGCGGAACGCGGCCAGGACACGGTCACCCCATTCGCCCCGCGGCACCATCGCGACGGCACGGCGCATGCCGTCCGCCCAGGCGCGGCGCGCCACTTCGCGTGCTTCATCCTCGGCCGCGAGACCGAACTGGAAGAGCTGCGCCGGGCCTTCCTGTCCGGCATCGCTGTAGTTCAGGGCCAGGGTGGTGATAGGCAGCTGCTGACGCTCGTTCATCTGCTTGACCAGCGGCTTCTCCAGCGGGCCGACCACCAGTTGCACGCCATCGGCCTGGGCCTGGCGATAGAAGTCGTCGAGCGACGTCAGATGGGCGCTGTCGTAGATCTGGATGGCGGGCGGGTTCTGGCCCGCTTGCTGCGCCTGGTAGTGGGCGGCGAGGAAGCCATCGCGCAGCGCACGGGCTACCGAGGCCAGTGGCCCTTCCTTGGGCAACAGCAGGGCGACCTTGGTCAGGGGCTGGTTGGCGAGCTCCTTCAACTTGGCCAGCGGTGCCGGCAACTGTTCGGCTGCCGGGTGCTGCGGATGCTGGCTGCGCCAGGCTTCGATGGCCGCCTGCTGCTGGGAAAGAGTGCCGGCACTGCGAATCGCGCGGGCGAGCTCCATCCATCCTGCCAGGTCGGCATCGCCGGTCGACTGCAATTGCTCCATGGGCAGGCCGGAGATCAGTGCCCAGATGGCCTCATGGTTCTGCTTCTCAGCTTCGCCATTGAGCAGCGGAGCGATGAAGACGCGCTCGCGTGCGGCGGCAAGGTTCTGCCCGTCCGCTTCCAGGGCGCGCGCGCGTACGAGTTGGGTGCGTACCTGTTGATCGACCGGGAGCTCCGCCAGGCGATCGAGGCTGGGATGACTCAGTGCTTTCAGGGCGCTCTTGGGCTGGTTGCGAGCCATCGCCAATTCGGCTGCGAGCGTGCTGGCGAACACCTGTTGCGCGGGCTTCAGGCCGTCCATCGGGACTTGCTCGAGAATGCGGGCTGCACGACCGATGTCCTGCTGGCGATAAGCCAGGTCCGCAGCCGAAAGTCGCAGCAGGGCGGCTTGTTCGGGTTTGCTCTCTCCGGCCTTTTGCAGGAGCTGCTCGATACTGGCCTGGGGAGTGCGGGGCAGTTCGCCGAGACTGGACGTGGGCGAGCTGCCACAGGCGACAAGGAGGCCGGCGAGGCAGAGGGCGGAGAGCGGGCGCAGACGAGCGATCATTTAACGATCCCGGTACTAGATCAACGAAGCCCGCGATTGTACCGGAGGGGCGGGTGGGGTGCGATGTCGGTGGCTGGAAACGGGCTACAATGCGCGCCTTTCAGTTTATTCCGAGGTGACCTGTGACTCTTTCCACGTCTTCCGTTGCTGCCGCTCAGCCCGGCAAGCTCTACGTGGTCGCCACACCCATCGGTAACCTCGATGACATCAGCCCTAGAGCCTTGCGAACCCTGCGGGAAGTGGCCCTGATCGCAGCGGAGGATACGCGTCACTCGATCCGCCTCTTGCAGCATTTCGGAATCACCACGGCCCTCGCGGCCTGTCATGACCATAACGAACGTGAGCAGGGCGGCCGCTTCGTGGCTCGGTTGCTGGCGGGAGATGACGTCGCGCTGATTTCGGATGCGGGAACGCCCTTGATCTCCGATCCGGGCTACCACCTGGTACGGCAGGTTCGCGCGGCTGGTATCGAGGTGGTGCCGGTACCCGGACCCAGTGCGCTGATCGCAGCGCTATCGGCTGCCGGTCTGCCATCCGATCGTTTCATCTTCGAGGGTTTCCTGCCGGCGAAGGCGGCAGCGCGAAGGGGGCGGCTGGAACTACTAAAGGAAGAGCCGCGCACGCTCATCTTCTATGAGGCGCCTCATCGGGTTCTGGAGTCGGTCCAGGACATGGCGTCGCTGTTTGGCAGGGATCGCCATGCCGTACTTGCCCGTGAACTCACCAAGACGTTCGAGACGCTGAAGGGGGCACCGCTCGGTGAGTTGGCCGAATGGATCGCTGCCGACAGCAATCAGCAGCGAGGTGAATGCGTGCTGCTTGTAACCGGTTGGCAGGCTCCTGAGGGG
This sequence comes from Metapseudomonas otitidis, assembly GCF_011397855.1. NCBI lineage: Bacteria > Pseudomonadati > Pseudomonadota > Gammaproteobacteria > Pseudomonadales > Pseudomonadaceae > Metapseudomonas > Metapseudomonas otitidis. Next base: position 1,320,764 of record NZ_AP022642.1, read on the forward strand.
GAGGATGCGATCAGTGGCGAGGCGTTGCGCGTACTGAATCTTCTGCTGGGCGAACTCCCGGTGAAGCGTGCGGCAGCCTTGGCCGCGGAGATCACCGGCGTGCGCAAGAACCTCCTTTATCAGGCCGCACTGGAGCGCCAGGCTGATTCCTGAGCTTGTTTCCTGGGCGGTCTGCCGCTAACCTTCGCGCCGGAGAGTCGATCGGACAGTCGCTGTCCCGTTTCGTTCGCGATTTCGGGAGGGAGGAAAGTCCGGGCTCCATAGGGCAGAGTGCCAGGTAACGCCTGGGAGGCGAGAGCCTACGGAAAGTGCCGCAGAAAATAACCGCCTAAGCGCGCAAGCGCCGGTAAGGGTGAAAAGGTGCGGTAAGAGCGCACCGCACGACTGGTAACAGTTCGTGGCTAGGTAAACCCCACTCGGAGCAAGACCAAATAGGAATCCTTGGCGTGGCCCGCGTCGGATTCGGGTAGGTTGCTAAAGGCTGTCAGTGATGGCAGCCGTAGATGAATGACTGTCCACGACAGAACCCGGCTTACAGATCGACTCTCCACTTTTCTCCACTTTCCCCTCAGAAATACCCCGCCTTGCCTCCTGTCTGAAATTTCAGAAACCCCAACTCTTAAGAAACTACTTTAAGTTTGCATATCAGGGTCATTGTTGGCGCTGATTTTTCATTCCGAAACGCACTGAAAAACTCCCTCCGCTTCGCCAAAAAGTTCTCTAAATCACCGTCCCATAAGGAATTTTCCGTTCTGGCGCGCCTTGACGGTGGGGCGGAGCCATTTCTATAGTGTGCGCGAGTGGTGGAAAGTGGGTAGAAGTGGGATTAATTGGTACGGATAGCCTAATTCAGGGGAAGCGCAGCCGTGTTTCGCGGAGCAAATGCCATCAGTCTCGATGCCAAGGGGCGCATCGCGATGCCGAGTCGGTATCGCGACGAGCTTCTTTCGCGTTGTGCTGGGCAGCTCATCGTGACTATCGATGCGGTTGATCGTTGCTTGACCCTCTACCCCCTGCCCGAGTGGGAAATCATTGAAGCCAAGCTTCGCGAGTTGCCTTCCCTGCGTGAGGAAACGCGCCGCCTGCAGCGTTTGCTGATCGGTAACGCGGTTGATCTCGAGCTGGATGGCAACGGCCGTTTCCTGGTTCCACCCCGTCTGCGTGAATACGCCGGGCTGGACAAGAAAGCGATGCTGGTGGGGCAACTGAACAAATTCCAGATCTGGGATGAAGACGCCTGGAACGCCGTTTCCGACGCTGATCTCCTGGCCATAAAACAACCCGGCGGCCTGCCGGACGAACTGCGTGACCTTATCCTGTGAGCACTGAAAGCAGCTTCCGCCACATCACTGTCCTGCTCGACGAGGCCGTTGAAAGCCTTGCCGTGCGTGCGGACGGCTGCTACCTCGATGGCACCTTCGGGCGTGGCGGGCACAGCCGGCTCATCCTTCGGCATCTCGGTAGCGAGGGGCGGCTTCTCGGATTCGACAAAGACCCCCAAGCCATCTCCACGGGGCAAGCGCTGGCGGCCGAAGACGGCCGCTTTGTCATTGTGCAGCGCAGCTTTGCCGAGCTTGGCGAGGAGCTCGCCGGGCGCGGGCTGGTCGGCCAGGTCGATGGTGTGCTGCTGGACCTCGGGGTCTCGTCTCCGCAGCTGGATGATGCCGAGCGCGGCTTCAGCTTCCTCAACGATGGCCCGCTGGACATGCGCATGGATCCCGAGCGTGGCCAGAGCGCAGCGCAGTGGATCGCCACGGCGAGCGAAGACGAGATCAGCCACGTGCTCAAGGAGTACGGTGAGGAGCGCTTCGCCCGCCGCATGGCCCGTGCCATCGTGCAGCGACGTGCCGAGCGCCCCTTCGAACGTACCGCCGACCTGGCGGCCGTGATCGCTGCTGCCAACCCGGCCTGGGAGAAGGGCAAGAACCCTGCGACCCGTGCCTTCCAGGGCATCCGAATCCACATCAACAATGAGTTGGGCGACCTCGAGCGCGGCCTGCAGGCTGCGCTGGACAGCCTTGCCATCGGCGGTCGCCTGGTGGTGATCAGCTTCCACTCGCTGGAAGACCGCATCGTCAAACAATTCATGCGCCGCCAGGTCAAGGGCGAGGCGGACAACCTGCCCCGCGACCTGCCCGTGCGCCAGGCCGTGTTCGAGCCGCGTCTGCGACTGCTCGGCAAGCCCCAGTACGCCTCCGAGGCGGAACTCAAGGCCAACCCCCGCTCCCGCAGCGCAGTGATGCGCGTGGCGGAGAAGCTGCGATGAGCCGTCTTTTCTCCAAGCCCCTGCCGCGTGGCAGCTTCATCATGTTGCTGCTGTTCGTTGGCGTGCTGCTGTCCGCCATTTCGGTGTCCTACAGCGCCTACTGGAACCGGCAACTGCTCAACAAGCTGTACGCCGAGCTCAGCGTCCGCGACAAGGCTCAGGCGGAGTGGGGGCGCTTGATCCTCGAACAGAGCACCTGGACGGCCCACAACCGCATCGAGTCCCTGGCCACCGAGCAGCTCAAGATGCGTATTCCCGAGCCGGCGGAAATCCGCATGGTGGCTCCATGATGAACCTGGAAGGCGCGCTCTATCCGTGGCGCTTCCGGATCGTCCTCGGGCTGCTTGGCCTCATGGTCGCTGCGATTTCCTGGCGCATCGTCGACCTGCATGTCATCGACCACGATTTCCTCAAGGAACAGGGCGATGCGCGCAGCGTCCGCCATATCCCGATCCCGGCCCACCGTGGTTTGATCACCGATCGCAATGGTGAGCCCCTGGCCGTCAGTACCCCGGTGACGACCCTGTGGACCAACCCCAAGGACCTCATGGCGTTCCGTGACCAGTGGCCGGTGATCGCCGGGGCGCTGGGGCAGGACCCACGCATCTTCGCCGAGCGCATCGAGCAGAATGCCAACCGCGAGTTCCTCTACCTGGCACGTGGCCTCACGCCCGAGCAGGGGCAGGTGATCCTCGATCGCAAACTCCCGGGCGTCTACGCCATCGAGGAGTTTCGTCGTTTCTACCCCGCCGGCGAAGTCACTGCCCATGTGGTCGGCTTCACCGACGTGGATGACCGCGGTCGCGAGGGCGTCGAGCTGTCCTTCGATCAGTGGCTGGCCGGTGTTCCCGGCAAGCGCCAGGTCCTCAAGGACCGCCGCGGACGCCTGATCAAGGACGTCCAGGTCACCCGTAACGCCAAGCCTGGCAAGACCCTCGCGCTGTCCATCGACCTTCGCCTGCAGTACCTCGCCCACCGTGAGCTGCGCAACGCGTTGGTGGAGAACGGCGCCAAGGCGGGCAGCCTGGTCATTGTCGACGTGAAGACCGGCGAAGTGCTGGCCATGGCCAACCAGCCCACCTACAACCCGAACAACCGCCGCAACCTGCTGCCAGCGGCCATGCGTAACCGCGCCATGATCGACGTGTTCGAGCCAGGCTCCACGGTCAAGCCGATCTCCATGGCCGCTGCCCTGCAGAGCGGCCGCTGGAAGCCGGAAGACAAGGTCGAGGTCTACCCCGGCTCCCTGCAGATCGGGCGCTACACCATCAAGGACGTGTCCAAGACAGAGGGCCCGATCCTCGACCTGACCGGCATCCTGATCAACTCCAGCAACGTCGGCATGAGCAAGATCGCCTTCGATATCGGCGGCGAGAACATCTACGACACCATGCGCCGGCTCGGGCTCGGCCAGGATACCGGCCTCGGCTTCCCCGGCGAGCGCGTCGGCAACCTGCCCAACCACCGCGAGTGGCGCAAGGCCGAGACCGCAACCCTGTCCTATGGCTACGGCCTGTCGGTCACTGCCGTGCAGATGGTCCATGCCTACGCCACCCTGGCCAACAACGGCCTGGCGGTCCCGTTGTCGATGACCCGCGTCGACAACCTGCCGAGCGGCTCCCAGGCCATCCCGCCCGAGGTCGCCAAGACCCTGCAGGGCATGCTGCAGCAAGTGGTCGAGGCGCCGCGCGGCGTGTTCCGCGCCCAGGTCCCCGGCTATCACGTCTCCGGCAAGAGCGGTACCGCGCGCAAGGCCAGCGTGGGCACCAAGGGCTACACCCAGAACGCCTACCGCTCGCTCTTCGCGGGCTTCGGGCCGTCCACCAACCCGCGCCTGGCGATGGTGGTGGTGATCGACGAGCCCAGCAAGGCCGGCTACTTCGGCGGCCTGGTATCGGCACCCGTATTCGGCAGGGTCATGGCCGGCGCGCTGCGTCTGATGAACATCGCCCCGGACAACCTGCCCACCGAGGAACAACAGACCGCCAACGCGGCCAGCGGCAAAGGAGGGCGCACCTGATGCCCATGCCATTGAATCAACTGCTTCCCCAGGCGCAGGGCGCTGCGCTGATCCGTGAACTCACCCTGGATAGCCGCAAGGTGCTCCCCGGTGACCTGTTCCTGGCCGTCCCCGGCGGCCAGCACGATGGCCGCCTGCACATCGCCGATGCCCTCGCCCGGGGCGCGGCGGCGGTCGCGTATGAAAGCGAGTCCGCCCCTGATCTGCCTGCGTCTGCCCAGGCCGAACTGATTCCCATCAAGGGGTTGGCTGGCCAGCTTTCGGCCATTGCCGGTCGCTTCTACGGCGAGCCCAGCCGTGCGCTGGACCTGGTCGGCGTGACCGGCACCAACGGCAAGACCAGCGTCAGCCAGCTCGTGGCTCAGGCCCTGGATCGACTGGGCGAGCGGTGTGGCATCGTCGGCACCCTCGGTACCGGCTTCCACGGTGAGCTGGAGAGCGGCCGTCACACCACGCCGGATCCCCTTGCCGTCCAGGCCACCCTGGCTCGCCTCAAACAGGCCGGTGCCCGTGCAGTGGCGATGGAAGTGTCTTCCCATGGCCTGGAGCAGGGGAGGGTGGCAGCGCTCGCGTTCGACGTGGCGGTGTTCACCAACCTGTCCCGCGACCATCTGGACTATCACGGCTCGATGGAAGCCTACGGCGCCGCCAAGGCCCGCCTGTTCGACTGGCCGGACCTGCGCTGCCGGGTGATCAACCTGGACGATGCGTTCGGCCGTGAGCTGTCAGGCCGCGAGCACGATGCTCGCCTCATCGGCTACAGCCAGATCGATCCGGAAGCCTTCCTTTATTGCCGCGAAGCCACATTCGACGACGATGGCGTCCGCGCCCACATCATCACGCCCCAGGGAGAAGGCCTGCTGCGCAGCCCGCTGCTGGGTCGCTTCAACCTGAGCAACCTGCTGGCCGTGGTCGGTGCCCTGCTGGGCATGGGCTACCCACTGGGTGATGTACTGGCCGTGCTGCCCGAACTGCAAGGGCCGGAAGGCCGGATGCAGCGCCTGGGCGGCGGTGAAAAACCACTGGTGGTGGTCGACTACGCCCACACCCCCGATGCCCTTGAGAAGGTGCTCGAAGCCCTGCGCCCCCACGCGCGCGGCCGCCTGCTCTGCCTGTTCGGCTGTGGCGGTGACCGGGACCGTGGCAAGCGCCCGCTGATGGCTGCGGTGGCCGAGCGCCTGGCCGATGCCGTGCTGGTTACCGACGACAACCCGCGCACAGAAGACCCGTCCCGCATCTTCGATGACATCCGCCCTGGCTTTGCCGAGCCGGCCAATGTCGAGTTCGTCCATGGCCGTGGCACTGCCATTGCGCAGTTGATCGCATCGGCCGGTGTCGACGATGTCGTCCTGCTGGCGGGCAAGGGGCATGAGGATTACCAGGAGATCCAGGGTGAGCGCCTGCCGTTCTCCGATCTCGTCGAAGCCGAACACGCCTTGTCCACCTGGGAGCGCCCATGATCGAAGCCTTCCGCCTCAGCAGCCTGCAGTCCCCCTTGGCGGGGCGGCTCGTTGGCGAAGACGCCACTTTCACCTCGGTGTCCACCGACAGCCGACGTGTCGAGGCAGGCCAGCTGTTCATCGCCCTGACCGGGCCGAAGTTCGACGGCCATGACTATCTGGCTGACGTGGCCGCCAAGGGCGCCGTCGCTGCGTTGGTGGAGCGTGTGGTCGACGGTGTCGGCCTGCCGCAGTTGGTGGTGGCCGATGCCCGCGAGGCCCTCGGGCGACTGGGTGCGCTCAATCGTGACGCCTTTACCGGCCGTGTCGCTGCGGTGACCGGCTCCAGCGGCAAGACCACCGTCAAGGAGATGCTCGCCAGCATCCTGCGTACCCAGGGGCCGGTACTGGCCACCCGGGGCAACCTGAACAATGACCTCGGCGCACCGCTGACCCTGCTGGAGCTCGCTCCCGAGCACCGCAGCGCCGTCATCGAGCTGGGCGCTTCCCGCGTGGGCGAGATCGCCTACACCGTTGGCCTCACCCGTCCGCACGTGGCGATCATCAACAACGCCGGTAACGCCCATGTTGGCGAATTCGGCGGGCCGGAAAAGATCGTCCTGGCCAAGGGGGAAATCCTCGAAGGCCTGGCGAGCGACGGCACCGCCGTGCTCAATCGTGACGACAAGGCCTTCGAGACCTGGCGCGAGCGTGCTGCCGGCCGCCCGGTACTGAGTTTTGCCCTGAGCGACGCCCGTGCCGACCTGCGGGCCGAGTCCATCGTGCGCGACGCCCGCGGCTGCATGGGCTTCCGCCTGGTGGGCGTGGCTGGCGAGGCGGACATCCAGCTCAACCTGCTGGGCCTGCACAACGTGGCCAACGCCCTGGCTGCCGCTGCCGCTGCCCACGCCCTGGGTGTGCCGCTGGTCGGCATCCGCGAGGGGCTGCAGAACCTGCAACCGGTCAAGGGCCGCACTGTAGCGCAGTTGGCGACGAGCGGCATGCGGGTGATCGACGACAGCTACAACGCCAACCCCGCGTCGATGATGGCCGCCGTTGATATACTCGCCGGCTTTTCCGGCCGCACCGTCCTGGTGCTGGGGGACATGGGTGAACTGGGCGAATGGGCCGAACAGGGTCACCGCGACGTGGGGCTCCATGCGCGGGGCAAGGTCAGCTCGCTCTACGCCGTTGGTCCCCTGATGCGCCACGCCGTCGAGGCGTTCGGCGCAGGCGGCCGTCATTTCGCCGACCAGGCCAGCCTGATCGAGGCGCTGTCCGGCGAGCAGGACGCAAACACCACCATTCTGATCAAAGGTTCCCGTAGCGCGGCGATGGACAAGGTCGTCGCGGCCTTCTGCGGGACGGGGGAGGCTCACTAATCATGCTGCTGCTGCTCGCTGAGTACCTGCAACAGTTCTACAAAGGGTTCGGCGTATTCCAGTACCTGACCCTGCGCGGGATTCTCGGCGTCCTGACGGCCCTGTCGCTGTCGCTCTGGCTCGGTCCCTGGATGATCCGCACCTTGCAGATCCGCCAGATCGGCCAATCCGTGCGCAATGACGGCCCGCAATCGCACCTGTCCAAGTCCGGTACCCCCACCATGGGCGGTGCGCTGATCCTCACGGCCATCGGCATCAGCACGCTGCTGTGGGCCGACCTGTCGAACCGCTACGTCTGGGTGGTGCTCGCCGTCACCCTACTGTTCGGTGCCATTGGCTGGGTGGATGACTACCGCAAGGTGATCGAGAAGAACTCCCGTGGCCTGCCGAGCCGCTGGAAGTACTTCTGGCAGTCGGTGTTCGGCATCGCTGCAGCCGTCTTCCTTTATATGACCGCCACCACGCCGGCCGAGACCACCCTGATCCTGCCGCTAGTGAAGGATGTGGGCATCCCGCTGGGTGTCGGCTTCATCGTGCTGACCTATTTCGTGATCGTCGGCTCCAGCAACGCGGTGAACCTCACCGACGGCCTGGATGGCCTGGCGATCATGCCGACCGTGATGGTCGGCGGTGCGCTGGGGATCTTCTGCTACCTCTCCGGCAACATCAAATTCGCCGAATACCTGCTGATCCCCTACGTACCGGGTGCGGGCGAGCTGATCGTGTTCTGTGCCGCCCTGGTGGGCGCAGGCCTCGGCTTCCTCTGGTTCAACACCTACCCGGCCCAGGTCTTCATGGGCGACGTCGGCGCCCTGGCGCTGGGTGCCGCTCTGGGCACCATCGCCGTGATCGTGCGCCAGGAAGTGGTGCTGTTCATCATGGGGGGCGTGTTCGTCATGGAAACCCTGTCCGTGATGATCCAGGTCGCCTCGTTCAAGCTCACCGGCCGCCGCGTGTTCCGCATGGCGCCCATTCACCACCATTTCGAACTCAAGGGCTGGCCCGAGCCCCGCGTGATCGTGCGCTTCTGGATCATCACCGTGATCCTCGTGCTGATCGGCCTGGCCACCCTGAAGCTGCGTTGAGGACAGCATGAGCCTGATCGCTTCCGACCACTTCCGCATCGTTGTCGGCCTCGGCAAGAGCGGCATGTCCCTGGTGCGCTTCCTGGCGCGCCAGGGCGTGCCGTTCGCGGTCGCCGACACCCGCGAGAACCCGCCGGAGCTGGCGACGCTGCGCCTCCAGTTCCCGCAGGTCGAAGTGCGTTGCGGCGAGCTGGACGTGGAGTTCCTCTGCCGCGCGCAGGAGCTGTACGTGAGCCCCGGACTGGCCCTCGCCACCCCGGCCCTGCAGGAAGCGGCCAAGCGCGGTGTGAAGTTGTCGGGCGACATCGAATTGTTCGCCCGCCACGCCAAGGCGCCCATCGTCGCGATCACCGGCTCCAACGCCAAGAGCACCGTCACCACCCTGGTTGGGGACATGGCGCGCGCGGCCGGCAAGCGGGTTGCGGTGGGAGGAAACCTCGGTACGCCGGCGCTGGACCTGTTGGCCGATGACATCGAGCTGTACGTGATGGAGCTGTCCAGCTTCCAGCTGGAAACCACCGAGCGGCTGAATGCCGAGGTGGCCACGGTGCTCAACGTCAGCGAAGACCATATGGACCGCTACGCCGACATGCAGGCCTATCACCTCGCCAAGCACCGCATCTTCCGTGGCGCCCGCCAGGTGGTGGTGAACCGTGGCGATGCGCTGTCCCGCCCGCTGGTGGCCGACCAGCTGCCGTGCTGGAGCTTCGGCCTGAACAAGCCGGATTTCAAAGCCTTCGGCCTCATTGAGGAAGACGGCGAGAAGTACCTGGCCTACCAGTTCGAGAAGCTCATGCCGGTGCGTGAGCTCAAGGTCCGTGGCGCCCATAACCAGGCCAACGCCCTGGCAGCCCTGGCGCTGGGCCATGCCGTCGGCCTGCCGTTCGAGCCGATGCTGGCTGCACTGCGGGAGTTCACCGGCCTCGCTCACCGTTGCCAGTGGGTTCGCGAGCTGCGTGGCGTGGCCTACTACGACGACTCCAAGGCCACCAATGTCGGTGCGGCCCTGGCTGCCATCGAAGGCCTGGGGGCCGACATCGACGGCAAGCTGGTGCTGATTGCCGGTGGGGATGGCAAGGGGGCCGATTTCTCCGGCCTGACCGCTCCGGTTGCACGCTACTGCCGCGCCGTGGTCCTGCTGGGGCGCGATGCCGAGTTGATCGCGGCCGCCCTGGGCGACGCAGTGCCGCTGGTCCGCGTGAAGACCCTCGATGAGGCCGTGCAGCGTTGCGCCGAGCTGGCCCAGGAAGGGGACGCGGTGCTGCTGTCGCCCGCCTGCGCCAGCCTCGACATGTTCAAGAACTTCGAAGAACGCGGGCGCCTCTTCGCCCAGGCCGCGGAGGGGCTGTCCTGATGTTGGCCCGCCTGCTCGCCCAGCAGTCGCCGCTGCGCAATAGTCGCGGCATCGATCTGGACTTCCCGCTCCTGGCGGGTTGTCTGGCGCTGCTCGGCCTCGGGTTGGTGATGGTCACCTCTGCTTCTTCGGAAGTGGCCTCGGCCCTGTCTGGCAACCCGCTCTACCACAGCATCCGTCACCTCATTTACCTGGCCATTGGCGGCGTGGCGTGCATCATCACGCTGCAGGTGCCCATGGCGTTCTGGCAGCGCCACGGTGCGCGCCTGATGTTGGTGGCGTTCGCGCTGCTGATCATGGTGCTGCTGCCGGGTATCGGTCGCGAGGTGAACGGTGCCAAGCGCTGGATCGGCTTCGGCCTGTTCAACCTGCAGCCCTCGGAGCTGGCCAAGCTGTTCACCGTGATGTTCATCGCCGGCTACCTGGTGCGCCGGCAGGACGAGGTGCGCTCCAAGCTCACCGGCTTCATCAAGCCCATGCTGGTGCTCGGCCCCATGGCCGTGTTGCTGCTGGCGGAGCCGGACTTCGGGGCCACCGTAGTGTTGGTCGGCTCCTGCATCGCCATGCTGTTCCTCGGTGGCATCAACCTGGTGCGCTTCATCCCCCTGGCTGCTGGTGTGCTGGGTGCCGGCGTGCTGGTGATGACCAGCCAGAGCTACCGGATGCAGCGCCTGACCAACTTCATCGACCCCTGGGCCGACCAGTACGGTGCTGGCTACCAGTTGAGCCAGGCGCTGATCGCCTTCGGTCGCGGCGAGTGGTTCGGTGTCGGCCTGGGCAACAGCATCCAGAAGCAGTTCTACCTGCCGGAAGCCCACACCGACTTCGTGTTCGCCGTGCTGGCCGAGGAGCTGGGCATGGTCGGCGCCCTGGCCACCGTCGCGCTGTTCGTGTTCGTCAGCGTACGCGCGCTGTACATCGGGCTCTGGGCGGAGAAGGCCCGGCAATATTTCTCGGCCTACGTGGCCTATGGCCTGGCGTTCCAGTGGATCGGCCAGGTGCTCATCAACATCGGTGTGAACGTTGGCCTGCTGCCCACCAAGGGCCTGACGCTGCCGTTCCTCAGCTACGGCGGCAGCTCCCTGGTGATCTGCTGCGTCTGCATGGGCCTGCTGCTCCGGATCGAGTGGGAGCGCAGGACCTACCTGGGTAACGAAGACGTGGAGTTCGACGAGAGCGACTTCGCGGAAGAGGAGGTGCGCACATGACCGGCAATGTGCTGATCATGGCCGGCGGCACCGGCGGACACGTCTTCCCGGCGCTGGCCTGTGCCCGCGAATTCCAGGCACGTGGCTACAGCGTGCACTGGCTGGGTACGCCCCGCGGCATCGAGAACGAACTGGTGCCCCAGGCCGGCCTGCCGCTGCACCTGATCCAGGTAAGCGGCCTTCGCGGCAAAGGTGTTAAGTCCCTGCTCAAGGCACCGTTCGAGTTGCTGCGTTCGCTGTTCCAGGCCCGCCGCGTGGTGCGTGAGCTCAAGCCCGTCTGCGTACTGGGCATGGGCGGCTATGTCACCGGTCCAGGTGGTCTGGCCGCGCGCCTGGCTGGCGTACCGCTGGTGATCCACGAGCAGAACGCGGTGGCCGGTACGGCCAACCGCAGTCTGGCGCCACTGGCGAAGCGCATCTGCGAGGCATTCCCTGACACCTTCGCGGCCAGCGACAAGCGCCGTACCACCGGTAACCCGGTGCGTGAGGAGCTGTTCCTGGAAACCCCGCGTGATGCACTTGAAGGTCGTCAGCCGCGCCTGTTGGTGCTGGGTGGGAGCCTGGGTGCCGAGCCGCTGAACAAGTTGTTGCCCGAGGCCCTGGCGCTTGTGCCGGCGGACATCCGCCCCCAGGTGTTCCACCAGGCCGGGAAGAATCACGATCAAGTCACTGCCGAGCGTTACCGCGCAGCAGGGGTAGAGGCCGAGGTCGGCCCCTTCATCAAGGACATGGCCCGGGCCTACGCCTGGGCGGACATGGTGGTGTGCCGCTCCGGTGCGCTGACGGTCAGCGAACTGGCCGCCGCCGGGCTGCCCTCGTTCCTGGTGCCGCTGCCCCATGCGATCGACGATCACCAGTCGCGCAATGCCGATTATCTGGCGAAGGAGGGCGCAGCCTTCCTTCTGCCGCAACATGCCACCGACGCGGCGACCCTGGCCGCGCGGTTGACCGAGGTACTGATGCAACCCGAACGACTCAAGGCCATGGGCGCCATTGCCCGCCGTCTGGCCAAGCCTGCCGCTACCCGCACCGTGGTCGATATCTGCCTGGAGGTGGTCCATGGTTGAGAGCCAGAAAGCCGCACCCCAGCCGGAAATGCGCCGCATCCGCCGCATCCACTTCGTGGGCATCGGTGGCGTGGGCATGTGCGGCATCGCTGAAGTGCTGCTGAACCTGGGCTACCAGGTGTCCGGTTCCGACCTGAAGGCCTCGGCTGTCACTGCTCGCCTGGAGAGCTTCGGTGCCCAGGTCTTCATCGGCCACCGTGCCGAGAATGCCGAGAACGCTGATGTGCTGGTGGTATCCAGCGCCGTGAACAAGGCCAACCCCGAGGTGGCCGTGGCGCTGGAGCGCCGCATTCCCGTGGTCCCGCGCGCCGAGATGCTCGCCGAGCTGATGCGCTATCGCCACGGCATCGCTGTCGCCGGCACCCATGGCAAGACCACCACTACCAGCCTGATCGCCTCGGTTTTCGCCGCGGGCGGCCTGGACCCGACCTTCGTCATCGGCGGGCGCTTGAACGCCGCCGGCACCAACGCGCAGCTGGGCACCAGCCGCTACCTGGTGGCCGAGGCCGACGAGAGCGATGCCAGCTTCCTGCACCTGCAGCCGATGGTGGCCGTGGTGACCAACATCGACGCCGACCACATGAGCACCTATGGCGGCGACTTCAACAAGCTGAAGAAGACCTTCGTCGAGTTCCTGCACAACCTGCCGTTCTATGGGCTGGCGGTGATGTGTGTGGACGACCCGGTAGTTCGCGAGATCCTGCCCCAGGTCGCGCGCCCGACCGTGACCTACGGCTTCTCCGAAGATGCCGACCTGCGCGCCATCAATGTGCGTCAGGAGGGTATGCGCACCTGGTTCACTGTGCTGCGCCGCGACCGCGAGCCGCTGGAGGTGTCGGTGAACATGCCCGGCAACCACAACGTGCTCAACGCGCTGGCCACCATCGCCATCGCCACCGACGAAGGCATCGACGATGCCGCCATCGTCCAGGGCCTCTCGGGCTTCCAGGGCGTCGGCCGCCGCTTCCAGGTCTACGGCGAGCTGCAGGTCGAGGGCGGCAGCGTGATGCTGGTGGATGACTACGGCCACCACCCCCGCGAGGTCGCGGCTGTGATCAAGGCCGTACGTGGAGGCTGGCCGGAGCGCCGCCTGGTGATGGTCTACCAGCCGCACCGCTACAGCCGTACCCGTGATCTCTACGACGACTTCGTGCAGGTGCTGGGCGAGTCCAACGTGCTGCTGCTGATGGAGGTCTACCCGGCAGGCGAAGAGCCGATCCCTGGTGCCGACAGCCGCCAGCTGTGCCACAGCATCCGCCAGCGCGGCCAGCTCGACCCGATTTACATCGAGCGCGGTGTCGACCTGGCGCCGCTGGTCAAGCCGCTGCTGCGACCCGGCGACATCCTGCTCTGCCAGGGTGCGGGCGATATCGGCGCACTGGCACCCCAATTGATCCAGAACCCGCTGTTCAGTGGCACCGGCGATGCGGGCGCCGCGAGGAAGGACGCATGACCGACCATCTGAAATCCACCGTTCCGCCGAGCGCGTTCGGCCGTGTGGCGGTGCTCTACGGGGGCCGCAGCGCGGAGCGCGAGGTGTCCCTGAAGTCCGGCTCCATGGTGCTGGAGGCCTTGCTGTCGGCAGGTGTCGATGCCTTCGGGATCGACGTCGGCGACGACTTCCTGCAACGCCTGTCGAGCGAGCGCATCGATCGTGCGTTCATCGTCCTACATGGGCGGGGCGGCGAGGATGGCAGTATGCAGGGCCTGTTGGAGTGCCTGGGTATTCCGTATACCGGCAGTGGCGTACTGGCGTCGGCACTGGCGATGGACAAGCTGCGCACCAAGCAGGTCTGGCACAGCCTTGGCCTGCCCACGCCGCGTCACGCCGTGCTGGCAAGCGTCGAGGATTGTGAGCGCGCTGCGAGGGAACTGGGCTTCCCGTTGATCGTCAAACCGGCCCATGAAGGTTCGAGTATCGGCATGGCCAAGGTGGAAGACGTCGACGCGCTGGTGAATGCCTGGCGTGACGCCAGCCGCTACGACCCCCAGGTGCTGGTGGAGCAATGGATCCACGGCCCCGAGTTCACCATCGCCGTGCTGCGTGGCGAGGTGCTGCCGCCCATCCGGCTGGGGACTCCGCACACTTTCTATGACTACGAGGCCAAGTACCTGGCCAGCGATACCCGCTACCAGATCCCCTGTGGGCTGGACGCCGAGAAGGAAGCCGAGCTGAAGTCCCTGACTGCCCTTGCCTGCGAAGCCGTGGGTACCCAGGGCTGGGCCCGTGCCGATGTGATGCAGGATGCCGAGGGGCGCTTCTGGCTGCTGGAGGTCAACACCGTGCCCGGCATGACCGACCACAGCCTGGTGCCGATGGCCGCGCGCGCCGTGGGCCTGGATTACCAGCAACTGGTGCTGGCCGTCCTTGCCGACAGCGTCGAGGCGCGGGGTTAAGACCATGCGTGGCGCCTCCCTCCGTCACCCGCAGCCCGGCCCCATCCGTGCGCCCCAGCGCAAGGATGTGCCGCGGGGTGCCAGCCGGTTGGTGGCCAAGGAACCGCTGAGCGTCCGGCTGCCCAAGCCGAGCTTCGGCTTCCTGCGTCGGCTGACCTGGCCGGTGATGCTGGTGGTGCTGGGTTTTGGTGCCTACGAGGGTGCACAACGGCTGTTGCCTTACGCGGACCGGCCGATTGCCAAGGTCAGCGTGCAGGGTGACCTCAGCTACATCAGCCAGCAGGCGGTGCAGCAGCGGATCGCGCCTTACATCGCGGCGAGCTTCTTCAGCATCGATCTCGCCGGCATGCGTCACGAGCTGGAGCAGATGCCCTGGATCGCCCACGCGGAGGTTCGTCGGGTGTGGCCGGACCAGGTGATGATCCGGCTCGACGAGCAACTGCCCATCGCCCGCTGGGGTGATGAGGCACTGCTGAACAACAAGGGTCAGGCGTTCACCCCGCGTGAGCTGGCCCATTACGAACAATTGCCTCAGCTGTGGGGGCCACAGCGGGCCCAGGAACAGGTGATGCAGCAATACCAGATGCTCAGCCAGATGCTTCGCCCGCTGGGTTTTTCCATCGCCCGGCTGGAGCTTCGCGAACGTGGGAGCTGGTTCCTGTCGACGGGGCAGGGCGTGGAGATACTGCTGGGTAGGGATCACCTTGTGGAAAAGATGCGTCGGTTCATCTCGATCTACGACAAGACGCTGAAAGATCAGATCGCCAACATCGAGCGTGTCGACCTGCGTTACCCCAACGGGCTGGCGGTAGCGTGGCGCACCCCGGTCGAGGCCCCCGCGGCGGCTGTGGCCAGCCGCGCGAATTGAGGAGAAGGTTAGGAACATGGCAAGCGTGCAGAGCGGCAAGATGATCGTCGGCCTGGATATCGGTACCTCCAAGGTGGTGGCGCTGGTGGGCGAGATCGCGGCCGACGGGCAGCTGGAAATCGTGGGCATCGGGACCCATCCGTCCCGCGGGCTGAAGAAAGGCGTGGTGGTGAACATCGAGTCCACCGTGCAATCGATCCAGCGCGCGGTCGAGGAAGCCCAGATGATGGCGGGCTGCCGCATCCACTCCGCCTTCGTCGGTGTGGCGGGCAACCATATCCGCAGCCTGAACTCCCACGGCATCGTCGCGATCCGTGATCGCGAAGTCAGCCCGGCGGACATCGAGCGCGTGCTGGACGCCGCCCAGGCCGTGGCCATCCCTGCCGACCAGCGGGTGCTACATACCCTGGCGCAGGACTACGTGATCGATAACCAGGAAGGCGTGCGCGAGCCCCTGGGCATGTCCGGTGTGCGCCTGGAAGCCAAGGTGCACGTGGTGACCTGTGCGGTGAATGCGGCGCAGAACATCGAGAAGTGCGTCCGTCGCTGCGGCCTCGAAGTGGACGACATCATCCTCGAGCAACTGGCGTCGGCCTATTCGGTGCTGACCGACGACGAGAAGGAACTGGGCGTGTGCCTGGTGGACATCGGCGGCGGCACCACCGACATCGCGATCTTCACCGAAGGCGCGATTCGCCATACGGCGGTGATCCCGATCGCCGGCGACCAGGTGACCAACGACATCGCCATGGCCCTGCGCACGCCGACCCAGTACGCCGAAGAGATCAAGATCCGCTACGCCTGCGCGCTGGCCAAGCTGGCCGGTGCCGGCGAGACCATCAAGGTTCCCAGCGTGGGTGATCGTCCTCCGCGCGAGCTGTCCCGCCAGGCCTTGGCCGAGGTGGTCGAGCCGCGTTACGACGAGCTGTTCACCCTGATCCAGGCCGAGCTGCGCCGCAGCGGCTACGAGGACCTGATCCCTGCCGGCATCGTGCTGACTGGCGGTACGGCGAAGATGGAAGGGGCGGTCGAGCTGGCCGAAGAGATTTTCCACATGCCGGTGCGCCTGGGCGTGCCGCATAGCGTCAAGGGGCTGAGCGACGTGGTGCGCAACCCGATCTACTCCACGGGCGTGGGCTTGCTGATGTACGGTCTGCAGAAGCAGTCCGATGGCCTGTCTCTCTCCGTGGGGAACAGCTTCAGCGACGAACCGAAGGCACCTGTCCTGGAACGTTTCAAACGCTGGATCCAGGGCAATTTCTGAGTTTGCAGTAGGCGATACAACTAGAAAGGAAGGAGAGGGGAAAATGTTCGAACTCGTAGATAACGTTCCGCAAACAGCGGTCATCAAGGTTATCGGCGTCGGTGGTGGCGGTGGCAACGCCGTGAACCACATGGCCAAGACCAACATCGAAGGCGTGGAATTCATCTGCGCCAACACCGATGCGCAGGCGCTGAAGAACATCGGTGCGCGCACCGTTCTGCAACTCGGCCCGGGCGTCACCAAGGGCCTGGGTGCGGGTGCCAATCCGGAAGTCGGTCGTCAGGCCGCGCTGGAAGACCGCGACCGCATCGCCGAAGTCCTGCAGGGCACCGACATGGTCTTCATCACCACCGGCATGGGTGGCGGTACCGGTACCGGTGCAGCGCCGATCATCGCCGAGGTGGCCAAGGACCTGGGTATCCTGACCGTGGCCGTGGTCACCCGTCCGTTCCCGTTCGAAGGTCGCAAGCGCATGCAGATCGCCGATGAAGGCATCCGCGCGCTGGCCGAGAACGTCGACTCGCTGATCACTATCCCCAACGAGAAGCTGCTGACCATCCTGGGCAAGGATGCGAGCCTGCTGTCGGCCTTCTCCAAGGCAGACGACGTGCTGGCCGGCGCCGTGCGCGGCATCTCCGACATCATCAAGCGTCCGGGCATGATCAACGTCGACTTTGCCGACGTGAAGACCGTCATGAGCGAAATGGGCATGGCGATGATGGGCACCGGCTGCGCCAGCGGTCCGAATCGCGCTCGCGAGGCCACCGAGGCGGCCATCCGCAACCCGCTGCTGGATGATGTCAACCTGCAGGGCGCCCGCGGCATCCTGGTCAACATCACCGCCGGTCCGGACCTGTCCCTGGGTGAGTACTCCGACGTGGGCAGCATCATCGAGCAGTTCGCTTCCGAGAACGCCACCGTGAAGGTGGGCACCGTGATCGATCCGGACATGCGCGACGAACTGCACGTCACCGTGGTTGCCACCGGCCTGGGCGCGCGCCTGGAGAAGCCGGTCAAGGTTGTGGACAACACCGTCCAGGCCGCTGCGGCCGTGGCTGCCCCGGCTGCTCCCCAGCGTGCCGAGCAACCGTCGGTCAACTACCGTGACCTGGACCGTCCGACCGTGATGCGCAACCAGTCCCATGGCAACACCGCAGCCGCGGCGAAGCTGAACCCGCAGGATGACCTGGATTACCTGGACATCCCCGCGTTCCTGCGCCGTCAGGCCGATTGATGGAGTCAATCAGCGCTATGTCTGTGATTGGTGTTCAGCAAAGGCCGGTTCTGCTATTATCCCCGGCCATTGTTGAAAACAGTTCGCAACTAGCGCGAAAGCGGCCACAGCCATGATCAAACAACGCACTCTCAAGAACGTCATCCGTGCCACGGGTGTCGGGCTGCACTCCGGGGAAAAGGTCTACCTGACCCTCAAGCCCGCTCCCGTGGACACCGGCATCGTGTTCTGCCGTACCGACCTGGACCCGATGGTCCAGATTGCCGCTTATGCCGAAAATGTTGGCGAGACGACCATGTCCACCAATCTTTTCAACGGCGACGTCAAGGTCGGCACGGTTGAACACCTGCTCTCGGCCATGGCCGGCCTGGGTATCGACAACGCCTACGTCGAACTGTCCGCCGCCGAAGTGCCGATCATGGATGGCAGCGCCGGTCCGTTCGTCTTCCTGATCCAGTCCGCTGGCCTGGAAGAGCAGGACGCACCCAAGCGTTTCATCCGTATCAAGCGTGAAGTGAGTGTGCAGGATGGCGACAAGCGCGCCACCTTCGTTCCCTTCGATGGCTTCAAGGTCACTTTCGAGATCGACTTCGACCACCCTGTGGTCAACGGTCGCACCCAGAAAGCGTCGGTGGACTTCTCCAGCACCACCTTCGTCAAGGAAGTCAGCCGTGCGCGTACCTTCGGTTTCGTGCGCGACCTGGAGTTCCTGCGGTCCCACAACCTGGCACTCGGCGGCAGCGTCGACAACGCCATCGTGGTGGACGAGGACAGCGTGCTGAACGAAGACGGCCTCCGTTACGAGGACGAGTTCGTCAAGCACAAGATCCTCGACGCCATCGGCGACCTGTACCTGCTCGGCAACAGCCTGATCGGCGAGTTCCGTGGCTACAAGTCGGGCCATGCGCTCAACAATCGCCTGCTGCGCGCATTGATCGCCGACAAGGATGCCTGGGAAGTGGTGACCTTCGAGGATGCCAGTACCGCACCGATCTCCTACATGCGCCCGGTAGCGGCCGTGTAAGCAACAATACCTTTCCTTTCTTTCGAGGCCACCCGATGGGTGGCCTCTTTTTTTCCGGATTATTGTCGCCTGGGTAGGAAAGGGTCAGTCCGTTGGGCGAGCTCTGGAGGCCAGGCGTTCGAGTGCGGCACGCAGTCGCGGGTCGCTGATGCCTTCGGCCGTGGATTGCAGGCTTTCCGCCGCGTAGGCTGACAGCGCAGCGCCCTGAGAGGGGTTGCGCCCAGCGCTTCTGGAAGGTTGCACCTTGAAGATGATTTTCGTTAAGTTCGCGAACTCTTCGAGCGCCTGCAGCTGACGTTGCAGGCGCCGCTGCTGATAACGCAGGCGAGTCGCCCAGTGACCGTCGCTGATGATCAGCAGCAGGCAGCCGTCCCGCCACGATGCCACCCGACAGTGCTCGCGGGCCGCCGGTTGCAGCTGGCCTTCCAGAACGCGTTGTAGATGGTCGATGCGCTGGGCCTGGTCGAACAGGGCCCTCAGGGGCTTCTCCTCCTTCAGCAAGGCGACGGGGGAACGGGCCGGCAAGGGACGAAAAGACATGGCAGGACGCCTGAAGAATACAGAGCGGGCATGGTAGCAGAAGGCTGCACCAGCGACCCGCCGGATCACATGGGGAAGTCATGCACATCATTTTTCTGAGCCGCGACCGCGGTGCGGCGCGGTCGCTCAGCCTGGACGTTCGCTGGCTGCTGTTGGGTGGCCTGCTGAGTCTCGGGCTGGTGCTTGGCACCGGCGTTGCCCTGGGCTCGTGGATGAACGCGAGCGAGTCGGTATCCGCTGATCCTCGCCTGGCCGATGCGCTCAATGCCCAGCGCAGCGAGATGACCCAGGCCCGCGAGGATGCCCAGCGACAGTTGGATGCCTTCGCCGCCCACATCGCCGAACTCCAGGCCCGCCTCACCCGGCTCGACGCCCTGGGTGAGCGCGTCGCCGAGTTGGCCGAACTGGATGCCAGTGAGTTCGACTTTTCCCTGGGGGTAGGGCAGGGCGGGCCGGAGGATGCGCTCGACGCACCGGCCTACCAGCCGCCGTTCATGGAGGTGCTCGACCAGCTCGGTGAGCGGCTGCACAGCCGCGAGCAGCAGTTGGAGGTGCTTGAGCAGCTGCTGGGTGAGCGCCGCCTCAACGACGCCACCAGCCCGGCTGGCCGCCCGGTCCGCCAAGGCTACGTGTCCTCCCCATTCGGTGTACGCAGCGACCCGCTGACGGGTCGGCTCAGCCACCACAAGGGTGTCGACTTCGCCGCCAAGGCCGGCAGCGATGTGCTGGCAGTCGGCGCCGGTGTGGTGACCTGGTCAGGCCGCAAGAGCGGCTACGGCAACCTGGTCGAGATCAGCCATGCCGACGGGTACCGGACCCTCTACGCGCACAACCAGCGCAACCTCGTCGAGGTGGGGGATCTGGTGCAGCGTGGACAGGCCATCGCCAAGGTCGGCAGCAGTGGCCGATCCACCGGCGCACACGTGCATTTCGAGGTCACCCGGGATGGCGAAGTCGTCAATCCGACCCTCTATATAGCGCGTTCCACCGACGCGGAATAACGCCGCTTTTCTCCAGAACGAATCCGAGTAGAATGCCCCCTTCGCATGCAGCCATGAAGGCTGCAAGGGCGACTTCGGGAGCGCCCCCCATCCATATATGTGGAAGATCCTTTCGATATGTTTGCGCCTTTGTTGAAGAAACTCTTTGGAAGCAAGAACGAGCGCGAAGTGAAGCGCATGACCAGGGCTGTCCAGGCAATCAACGCCCTGGAAGAGCAGATGGTCGCGCTGAGCGACGAGCAGCTCAGAGCCAAGACCGAAGAGTTCAAGGCCCGGGTGGCCAAGGGCGAAACCCTGGACCAGATCCTTCCCGAAGCATTTGCTGTCGTTCGTGAAGCGGGCAAGCGTGTGATGGGCATGCGCCACTTCGACGTCCAGCTCATCGGCGGCATGACCCTCCACGAAGGCAAGATCGCCGAGATGCGTACCGGCGAGGGCAAGACCCTGGTGGGCACACTGCCGGTCTACCTCAACGCCATGTCCTGCAAGGGCGTGCACGTGGTGACGGTGAACGACTACCTCGCTCGCCGCGATGCCAACTGGATGCGCCCGCTGTATGAATTCCTCGGCCTCACCGTCGGCATCGTGATGCCCTTCCAGCCGCCGGAAGAGAAGCGCGCCGCCTACGCCGCCGACATCACCTACGGCACCAACAACGAATTCGGCTTCGACTACCTGCGCGACAACATGGCGTTCAGCCTGGAAGACAAGTTCCAGCGCGAACTGAACTTCGCCGTGATCGACGAAGTGGACTCTATCCTCATCGACGAAGCGCGTACCCCGCTGATCATCTCCGGCCAGGCCGAGGACAGCTCCCGCCTGTACCAGCAGATCAACACCCTGATCCCGCGCCTGAAGAAGCACGTCGAGCCCGAAGAAGGCAACGTCGTCCAGGAAGGTCACTACACCGTCGACGAGAAGACCCGCCAGGTCGAACTCAACGAACAGGGCCACCAGTACATCGAGGAGCTGCTCACCCAGGCCGGCCTGCTGGCCGAGGGCGAGAGCCTCTACTCCGCGCACAACCTGGGCCTGCTGACCCACGTCTATGCCGGCCTGCGCGCCCACACCCTGTTCCACCGCAACGTCGAGTACATCGTCCAGGACGGCCAGATCCTGCTGATCGACGAGCACACCGGCCGTACCATGCCCGGCCGTCGCCTGTCCGAGGGCCTGCACCAGGCCATCGAGGCGAAGGAAAACCTGCAGATCCAGGCCGAGAGCCAGACCCTGGCCTCCACCACCTTCCAGAACTACTTCCGCCTCTACAACAAGCTGGCCGGCATGACCGGTACGGCCGACACCGAGGCGTTCGAGTTCCACAGCATCTACGGCCTCGAAGTGGTGGTCATCCCCACCCACCGCCCGATCGCCCGCAAGGACTTCAACGACCTGGTCTACCTGACCCAGGAAGAGAAGTACGCCGCCATCATCACCGACATCAAGGAATGCCAGGCCACCGGCCGGCCGATCCTGGTGGGTACCGCCTCCATCGACAGCTCCGAGTACGTCTCCCAGCTGCTGACCAAGGCCGGCATCGAGCACAAGGTGCTGAACGCCAAGTACCACGAGCGTGAGGCCGAGATC
This sequence comes from Metapseudomonas otitidis, assembly GCF_011397855.1. NCBI lineage: Bacteria > Pseudomonadati > Pseudomonadota > Gammaproteobacteria > Pseudomonadales > Pseudomonadaceae > Metapseudomonas > Metapseudomonas otitidis. Next base: position 1,342,500 of record NZ_AP022642.1, read on the forward strand.
ATCGCCCAGGCCGGCCGCCCCGGCGCCGTCACCATCGCCACCAACATGGCCGGTCGTGGTACCGACATCCTGCTGGGCGGTAACTGGGAGGTCGAAGTCGCCGCCCTGGAGAACCCCACCGAAGAGCAGGTCGCCCAGATCAAGGCCGAGTGGCAGAAGCGCCACCAGCAAGTGATCGAGGCCGGCGGCCTCCACGTGATCGCCTCCGAGCGCCACGAATCCCGCCGTATCGACAACCAGCTGCGTGGCCGTGCCGGTCGCCAGGGTGACCCGGGTTCCAGCCGTTTCTACCTGTCCCTGGAAGACAACCTGATGCGCATCTTCGCCTCCGACCGGGTGAAGAACTTCATGAAGGCGCTGGGCATGCAACAGGGCGAGGCCATCGAACACCGCATGGTGACCAACGCCATCGAGAAGGCGCAGCGCAAGGTCGAAGGCCGCAACTTCGACATCCGCAAGCAACTGCTCGAATACGACGACGTGGCCAACGAGCAGCGCAAGGTGATCTACCACATGCGCAACAGCCTGCTGGCGGCCGAGGACATCGGCGACACCATCGCCGAGTTCCGCCAGGACGTGCTGGGCCGCACCATCGACGCCCACATCCCGCCGCAATCGTTGCCGGAACAGTGGGACGTGGCCGGTCTGGAAGCGGCGCTCTACAGCGACTTCGGCATCAAGCTGCCGGTCCAGCAGTGGCTCGACGAAGACGACAAGCTGTTCGAAGACACCCTGCGCGAGAAGATCCTCGAGCAACTGGTGGCCGCCTACAACGAGAAGGAAGAACTGGCCGGCGCCGAGGCCCTGCGCTCCTTCGAGAAGCAGATGCTGCTGCGCGTGCTGGACGACCTGTGGAAGGACCACCTGTCCACCATGGATCACCTGCGCCACGGCATCCACCTGCGCGGCTATGCCCAGAAGAACCCGAAGCAGGAATACAAGCGCGAGTCCTTTGCCCTGTTCCAGGAGCTGATGGACTCCATCCGCCGCGACACCATCCGCGTCCTCTCCCACGTCCAGGTCCGCCGCGAAGACCCGGCCGAAGAAGAAGCCCGCCTGCGCCGCGAGGCCGAGGAACTGGCCAAGCGCATGCAGTTCCAGCATGCCGAAGCCCCGGGTCTCGACGAGCCCGAAGAGGCGATGGAGGAGGGCGATGTCGCCACCGCTGCCGCCGTGGCTCCGGTTCGCGCCGAGCCCAAGATCGGCCGCAACGAGCCCTGCCCCTGCGGTTCCGGCAAGAAGTACAAGCACTGCCACGGCCAGATCAGCTGACCTGCCCGGCATGACGACAGCGCCGCGACCGGCTTGAGCCGCTCGCGGCGTTTTCACACTGACCCCCTGAACAGCGGCACCCCGCCGCCTGTCCACCTCACGACAAGGAGCGCTTCCATGGCTGTTGGTCTCGGCCCTCTGCCCACCCTCCACCCGGTTCCCGGTTTCGAACTCGGCATCGCCTCTGCCGGCATCAAGCGACCCGGGCGAAAGGATGTGGTGGTGATGCGATGCGCGGAAGGCTCCACTGTCGCTGGTGTGTTCACCCTCAATGCTTTCTGCGCCGCGCCGGTGATCCTGGCCCGCAAACGCGTTCTCGGTCCGGTGCGCTACCTGCTCACCAACACCGGCAACGCCAACGCCGGCACCGGTGAGCCCGGCCTGGCCGCAGCAGCGCGCACCTGCGCCCGCCTCGCCGACCTGGCCGGCGTGGATGAAAGCGCCGTGCTGCCGTTCTCCACCGGCGTGATCGGCGAGCCACTGCCGGTCGAGAAGATCGAAGCTGTACTGGGCGATGCCCTGGCGGACCTCTCCGAGAACAACTGGGCGGCGGCTGCCACCGGCATCATGACCACCGACACCCTGCCCAAGGGCGCCAGCCGCCAGTTCGTGCACGACGGCGTCACCGTCACCGTCACCGGCATCAGCAAGGGCGCCGGGATGATCAAGCCCAACATGGCCACCATGCTCGGCTACATCGCCACCGACGCGAAGGTCGCCCAGGGCGTGCTGCAGGACCTGCTGCGCGATGCCGCCAACAAGTCCTTCAACCGCATCACCATCGACGGTGACACCTCCACCAACGACTGCTGCATGCTGGTCGCCACCGGCCGCGCCGCGCTGCCGGAGATCACCCAGGCTTCCGGCGAGCTGTTCGCCGCCCTGAAGCAGGCGGTGTTCGAAGTGTGCATGGAAGTGGCCCAGGCCATCGTCCGCGACGGCGAAGGCGCCACCAAGTTCGTCACCGTGCAGGTCAACGGCGGTGGCACCCACCAGGAGTGCCTGGACGTGGCCTACGCCGTGGCCCATTCCCCGCTGATCAAGACCGCACTGTTCGCCTCCGACCCCAACTGGGGCCGCATCCTCGCTGCGGTCGGCCGCGCCGGCGTGCCGAACCTGGACGTGAGCAAGATCGACGTGTTCCTCGGTGACGTCTGCATCGCCAGCAAAGGCGGCCGCGCGTCGACCTACACCGAAGCCCTGGGCGCCGAGGTGATGGCCCGCGAGGAAATCGGTATCCGCATCGAGCTGGGCCGTGGCAACTGCAACGAGATCATCTGGACCACCGACCTGTCCCACGAGTACGTGAAGATCAACGCCGAATACCGTACCTGACAGCCCGGCATTCCCATCGCTCATGCCCCCATGAGCGATGGGAATTGCCAGGCCTCGGCGGCCCCTCTAGGGTGCGTGTTCGGCCCCTGGAGCAGCCCCTGAGGAGAACGTCATGCCCCTGAACCTGGTGATCGGCAACAAGAACTATTCGTCGTGGTCCCTTCGCGCCTGGCTCGCCATCGAGCTGACCGGCGCCGCCTATGACGAGACCCTCATCCCCCTCTTCCAGCCCGACAGCCGCCAGCGCCTGCTGACCCACTCCCCCACGGGCAAGGTGCCGGTCCTGCTGACCGAGGCCCATGGCGCCATCTGGGACTCCCTGTCCATCGGCGAATACCTCGCCGAGCGTTTCCCCGAGGCGGGCCTCTGGCCCCGCGATGTAGCCGCGCGAGCCCTTGCCCGTTCGGTATGCGCCGAGATGCACAGCGGCTTCATGGCCCTGCGCAGCCACATGCCGATGGACATGGCGCGTCGCCAGGCCCTGGACACGGTGCCGGCGGAAGTAGAGGCGGACATCCAGCGGGTCGTGGCGTTGTGGGCAGAGTGCCGTCGCCGCTTCGGCCAGGGCGGGCCCTACCTGTTCGGCCAGCCGAGCCTGGCGGACGCCTTTTTCGCACCGGTGGCGAGCCGGTTGCGCAGTTATGCGGTGGCGCTGCCGGACGAGGCCGCCGCCTATGTCGAAACCCTCTACCAGTGGCCTGCCTTCCAGCGTTGGTACCAGGCGGCCCTGGAGGAAGCGGAGAGCAGTGAATGAAGCGAGTACACGTAGCGGCAGCCGTGATCCGTGGCGCCGATGGCCGGGTGCTGATTGCCAAGCGCCCGGAGGAGAAGCACCAGGGCGGCCTGTGGGAGTTCCCCGGCGGCAAGGTCGAAGACGGGGAGGCCATGGAGGCCGCTCTGGCACGTGAGCTGGAGGAAGAGCTGGGCATCCGTGTCGAAGCCGCCCGCCCGCTGATCCAGATCCACCACGACTACCCGGACAAGCAGGTGCTGCTGGATGTCTGGGAGGTCACGGCCTTCTCCGGCGAGCCCCATGGCGCCGAAGGCCAGCCCCTGGCCTGGGTGGAGTCCCGCGACCTGCCCGACTACGGCTTTCCCGCCGCCAACCAGCCGATCATCGCTGCCGCACGGCTGCCGGACCGCTACCTGATCACCCCGGATGGTCTGGAGCCGGCAGAGTTGCTGGCAGGCGTGCGGCGCGCAGTCGCCGAGGGCGTTCAGCTCATCCAGCTGCGTGCGCCGAACATGTTCGACCCGCAGTACCGCGACCTGGCGGTGGACATCCAGGGGCTCTGCGCGCGCAAGGCCCAGTTGATGCTCAAGGGGCCGCTGGAGTGGCTCGGTGACTTCCCGGCGGCGGGTTGGCACCTGACCGCTGAACAACTGCGCAAGTACGCCGCCAAGGGGCGCCCGTTCCCCGAAGCGCGCTGGCTGGCCGCGTCCTGCCACAGCGAAGAGGAACTGGAGCTGGCGACCCGGATGGGGGTGGACTTCGTCACCCTGTCGCCCGTACAGCCCACCCAGACCCACCCGGATGCGCAGCCCCTGGGCTGGGAGGCCGCGCAATCGATGATCCGCCGCTTCAACAAGCCGGTGTACCTGCTCGGCGGCGTCGGTCCCGACGACCGTGAGCGGGCATGGAAAGCCGGCGCCCAGGGCGTGGCGGGCATCCGTGCCTTCTGGCCCGGCCAAGGCTGAAGAGGGGGAGGGTGGGTGCCATTCTTTGCGCCCACCCATGGATGGCATGACCGTGTCTGCCGATTGATCGCGGGTTCGCGAGCAGAGCTCGCTCCTACGGGGCTTTGAGCCAGATGGCGTCCCAGAGCGGGTAATCGGCAAGCCGGCTGACCAGGCCAGCCCGTAATGGGTTGGCCACGACGTAGCGGGCCAGACCGATCAAATCTTCTTCTTTGCGCAGCGCACGGTCGTGATAACCCTTCTGCCAAACCCGCCCGTGCGTTCCAAGGTATTGATTGACTGCCTTGGCACTTCGGGACTTGAAACGTCGCATTAGACTTACCAGCGAGTCGCGCTCCAGTTGCACCAGCCAGTGCAGGTGATCCGGCATCAGTACCCAGCAAAGCGTCTGAGCCAGTCCGCTGGACTGAGTTTCGCGCAGTTGCTCGACTACCTTTCGCCCGGCGTAGATATTGTCGAAAAGCGGCTGTCGATCGTGAGTGACTGTCGTCAGCGGGTAGATCCGGCCCGTTTCGGACACGCGTCCACGACGCAGGGCGCTGCTTTGATAACGCTGCACATCGAATTCCCTCTCCTGGCGGCAAGGTTCGTTCTACTGCGTAGGAGCGAGCTCTGCTCGCGAAGCCGTGGTTTCAGGCCTTTGCCGCTGCCTGCCACAGCACTTCGCCGATCCCCTGTCGCCGGGCGATCAGGCGGGCGGCGACGAAGAGCAGGTCGGAGAGGCGGTTGAGGTAGGCGAGCAATTCCCCCCGCAGGGGCTCCTCGGCGTTGAGGGCCTGGGCCCGGCGTTCGGCAGTGCGGGCGGCGGAGCGGCAGACGTGGGCCTGGGCCACCAGGCGCGAGCCGCCGGGCAGGATGAAGTTCTCCAGGGGGCCCAACTCCTCGTTCCAGCGGTCGATGGCCACTTCCAGCCGCTCCACTTCGTTGGCACGCAGCGACTGGTACTCGGGCATCGAGAGTTCACCACCCAGGTCGAACAGGCGGTGCTGGCAGGGCGCGAGCACCTCGATCACCTCGGCCAGTCCGGGCCAGTCGGCCTGGCGCTCGGCCATCTCGGCCAGCAGCAGCCCGATCTGGCTGTTGAGGCTGTCCACCTCGCCGATGGCTTCGATGCGGGGGTGGTTCTTGGAGACGCGGCGGTTGCCGGAGAGGCCGGTCTGCCCCTGGTCGCCGGTGCGGGTGTAGATCTTCGAAAGGCGGTTTCCCATGTCAGGCTCCTGGGGCGCTGGCATTCAACGGCAGGCGCAGGGTGAAGCAGGTGCCCTGTCCGGGCTTGGACTGCACTTCCATCTGGCCTTTGTGGTTGTTGGTGATGATGAAGTAGGAGACGGAGAGCCCGAGCCCGGTGCCCTGGCCCACCTCCTTGGTGGTGAAGAAGGGTTCGAAGATGCGCTTGCGCACGTTCTCGGGGATGCCCACGCCGTTGTCCTCCACCTGGATTTCCGCCCAGGGCGGCGCCAGGCGGGTGCGCAGGGCGATATGGCCTTCCTGCTCGTCCTCGCGCTGGTGGATGGCCTGGGCGGCGTTCTTCAGCAGGTTGAGCAGCACCTGCTCCAGTTCGTTGGCCGTGCCGGGCACCGGGCCCAGCTTCGGGTCGAACTCGCGGGTGATGCGCATGCCCTTGAAGTCGAAGCCCTCGGTGAGGTCGAAGTCGTTGCTGGCGATCTCCACGGCCTGATCCAGCAACTGGGGCAGCTGGCAGGGCTCCATCTGGCGGTTGCTGCGGCGACTGAACGCCAGCATGTGGGTGACGATCTTGGCCGCTCGGCTGCCGGCCTGGTGGATGCCGTCCAGCAGCTTGGGCACCTCGCGTGCTTCCAGATACTGGTTGACGGCCTCCAGGCGTATGCCGGTGGCCTCGGCCTGCTCGCGGTTCTTCTCCAGCTCGGGGGAGAGGCGGCGGCGGATGTTCTGCACGTTGTGCAGGATGGCGCCGAGGGGGTTGTTGATCTCGTGGGCCATGCCGGCCGCCAGGCCGCCGACGGAGAGCATCTTCTCCGACTGCACCATCAGCTCCTCCATGGACAGGCGCTGAGTGATGTCGTCGATGCGGATCACCACGCCACGCCCGGTGCCGCCCATCAGCGGGTAGAAGGTCAGGGCGTAGTGGTGCACTTCTTCCCCCATCAGCCAACTGACCCGCTCGACCTTCTCCACCCGGTGATACTCGGCGGTGCGCTTGATCTGCGGCAGGAAGGGCTTGAGCGAGGGGAAGGCGAGGAACACCGGCTGGTTGAGCGCGTCGTCCAGCGGTGTGCCGGAGAGGGCGGTGGCTTCCTGGTTCCATTGGGTGACGTAGAGCTGCTCGTCGAGGGCGATCAGCGCCGACGGCATCGAGTCGATGATGCTGTTGAGGTAGTTCTGGAACCCCGTCAGCTTCTTTTCGATCTTGCTGCGCACCTGCACTTCCAGCTCCAGCTTGCGGTTGGAGTGGCGTGTCTCCTCGGCCAGGGCCTGGGCCTGGTTGAAGGCTGCCTGGGACTCGTCCCGCGCGCGCTTGAGCTGCTGTTCGCGGGCTTCCATGCGGCTGAGCATGGTGTTGAAGGCGTCGGCCAGGCTGCCGATCTCGTCGCGGTGGCCGCGCTCGGCACGCAGGGAGTAGTTCTCCTCCCGGGTCACCTGGCGCGACAGTTCTTCCAGTTCGTGGATCGGCCGGGTGATCAGGCGGCGGATCTGGCGGGCCACCAGCATCCACATCAGGACGCTGCAGGCGAGGATCGCCAGGCTGGCGCTGAGGGTGCCGGTGTAGAAGGCGCCGGGTAGTTCGCTGGAGGCCACCAGCAGCAGGTGGCCCGGTGGACCTGCCGGTTGCGGCAGCTCCACCACCTGTGTAGTACGGAATTCATGCAGGCGCCAGCGCTTCAGGGCGTCGGCGTGCTGCGGGAGCTTCAGGCCGCTGCCGCTGATCCGTTCGGCCAGGCGCTGGCCCTGGCTGTCGTAGATCGCGGCGGCGCGCAGCGGTCCGTAGCCCTCCAGCTGGATAAGCAGATGCTCGGCAGCTTTCGCCGAGGACAAGGCTTCGCCAGCCAGTTGTGGGGTGGCGATGAGGCGGCCGAGGGTCTGCAGGGCCTGGGGCGCCATGCTCTCCTGGGAGATCCAGTAGGCTGCGCTGATGAAGGCCAGGTTGGCGATCAGCAGCACGGTGGCCAGCAGGACCAGCAGGGCGGCCAGCAGTTTGCGGCCGACGGACAGGTTCTCGAGGCGTTGGCGCAGGCTGTTCACGGGCAGGGTCCAGGCAGGGCGCGGGGAAGGCGGCAGGTTAGCGCGGGGCTCAGTCCTGGGGCAATCCGTGGGCGGCCAGGTGCTGGCGCAGGGCGTCCAGCAGCTGTTCCAGGCGTGGCAGCGACACGCCCAGGCGCCGTGCCTCGGCACTGGCGTGGCCGATCAGGTAGCGGATCTCGGTGCGTTGGCCGCGCGCCACGTCCTGGTACATGGAGGAGTAGTTGGCGGCGGTGGCGTCGATCACTCGCCACACCTCCTGGTGCAGATCGCGCGCGGCGTCGGTCTGGCCGCAGGCCTGGAGCAGCCGGGCGAGCTCGTCGCACAGGCCGTTGACCGCCTCCGGCTGGGCGGCCAGTTCGCCGTTGCGGCAATGGTGCAGCACCGTCAGCGGGTTGATCGCGCAGTTGAGCGCCAGCTTGCGCCAGAGCCGGGTTTCGATGTCGGCGGTCCAGCCGTGGGGGATGCCGGCTGTCTCCAGTTCGCCCAGCCAGGCCGGCGGGGCGGAGGCGAGTGGGTCGCCCAGCCAGGTGAAGCCCTGCCCGGCGAACACCACGCGGAAGTCCGCCTCGCGGAAGGCACCTTCGGTGCTGGAGGCGAGGATGCAGCGGGCCTGGGGCAGGCTGTCCGCCACGGCCTGCTGGCTACCGAGGCCGTTCTGCAGCAGCACCACCTCGGCACCGGGAGCCAGCCGTGCGCGGACGCTGGCCACGGCGGCTTCGGCGTCATAGGCCTTGCAGGCGACGAGCAGGCGCTGGATCGGGTCGGGGGCGCTGGCGAGTTCGGCTGGCAGGGCGCAGGTCCGGGGCTGGCTTTGGGTCACCAGGGTCAGCCCGCCCGCCTGGTGGTAGGCGGCCAGGCGGGCTTCGTCACGCAGCAGCAGGCGCACGTCCAGGCCCGCCTGGGCGAGGCGGCAGGCCCACAGTGTGCCGAGGCTGCCGCTGCCGAGGATGTGCCAGGTCATGCGCTGGGCAGGCGTACCGCGCTGACCCGGCCGCTGGCGTAGGAGTCCGGCAGGAGACGCTCGGCCCGTTCGAGCAGGGCCTCGACCTCCACAGGCAGGGCCTTGGCATCCAGGCCCACCAGGCTGATGCCGGCCTTGAGGGTGATGAAGCCTTCGCTGGTCTTGAAGGCCTTGAGGTTCAGGCTTTCATGCAGGCGCTTGAAGCTGCTGGGGGAGCACTCGTGCAGGTCACCCAGCAGGGTGATCAGGCCGAAATGGTTGTCGTCCAGCCGGGTCAGCACGTCCAGCGGGCGGACCAGTTGCTGCAGACGGCGGGAAACGCCCTGCAGAAGTTCGTTGTAGAACGCCGGGCCGTACTGGTTGCGCAGCTGCGGCGCATCCTGCAGGCCGATCAGCAGGTAGCACAGGGCGCCGCCACGGGACTCCACCTGGCGCAGGCTGTCGGCCAGCTTCTGGCGCAGGTAGCGGGGGTTGCCGAGGCCGGTGAGGGAGTCCACCAGGTTGCGCTGCTCCAGGCTGGCGATGTTCTGGGTCATCAGCCGGTTCTCGTGGAGCAGGCGCTGCAGGGTGTTGCACAGGCGGTCGGCGGCGTAGACGCGCGGCACCAGTTGTTCGTTCATCGAGGACTTGCTGATGAAGTCGTCCACGCCGCGGTCGAAGGCCTCGCCCAGCACGTTCTCGCCTTCCTTGCCGGTCAGCAGGATGACGTAGGTGTAGTGGTCGATCATCTCGTCGAGCTGGCGCACCCGCGCGGTGAGTTCCAGGCCGTCGATCTCGGGCATCAGCCAGTCCGCCAGCAGCACGTTCGCCGGTCGCTCTTCCAGCAGGCGCAGGGCCTCGCCCGCACTGTTGGCGAAGCGGACGTCCTGATAGCCGGCCTGGCTCAGCGCCCGGCCGATCATCGCACTGGAGAACTTGGCGTCATCCACCACCAGGATGCTGAGGTGAGGGTTGGGCATGGCAGGCTCGCAAGAAAGGCAGAAGAGGGGAAGTTGATGGCTTGGTGATATCAGTGCCTATTTCAGCAGGTTTTCATGCTGACGGTTAGCGCTGAATGTGTCGCTGCCACGCATTCCCGCAAAAAAGGGAATCCTGATCGTTATAATGGGCGCCCATTCTCACCCGTCAAGCCAGGCGCATCCCTTACGTGATGTGGGTCGCGCCGTCTATCTGGAGGAAACCCATGCCATCGTTCGACGTGGTGTCCGAGCTGGACAAGCACGAACTCACCAACGCCCTCGACAACGCCACCAAGGAGCTGGAGCGCCGCTTCGACCTGCGCGGCAAGTGCAGCGTGGAGTGCAAGGACAAGTCCGTCACCATTACTGCCGAGGCCGATTTCATGCTGGAGCAGGTGCTGGACATCCTGCGTAGCTGCCTGATCAAGCGGAAACTCGACATCCAGTGCATGGAGCTCAAGGACCCGTACCCGTCCGGCAAGGTGGTCAAGCAGGAAGTGAACTTCCGCGAGGGCATCGACAAGGAGCTGGCGAAGAAGATCGTCGCCCTGATCAAGGACAAGAAGCTCAAGGTCCAGGCCGCCATCCAGGGCGAGCAGGTGCGTGTCACCGGCAAGAAGCGCGACGACCTGCAGGAAGCCATCGCCCTGCTGCGTGGCGAATCCCTCGGCATGCCGCTGCAGTACACCAACTTCCGCGACTGACCCGGTTGAACCTTCGCGGTCTCCCCGCGTCGCACATAGGCCCGCTTGCCGCCCTGCTTGCCAGGGCGGCTGCGGTTTTCTCGAGTCGATAGAAGGAGGTCCGCATGGACATGAACCTCGACAACCTGGTCAGGCAGTCCGAAGCCTGGCTCCCCGTCATTCTCGAATACAGCGGCAAGGTCACCCTCGCCCTGGTGACGCTGCTGGTCGGCTGGTGGCTGATCAACCTGCTCACCAACCGGGTCAGCGCCCTGCTGTCGATGCGCCGGGTCGACCTGACCCTGCACCGCTTCATTTCCAACCTGGCCAACATCGCCCTCAAGGTGCTGCTGCTGGTCAGCGTCGCCTCGATGATCGGCATCGAGACCACCTCCTTCATCGCCGCCATCGGCGCCGCCGGCCTGGCCATCGGCCTGGCGCTGCAGGGCAGCCTGGCGAACTTCGCCGGCGGGGTGCTGATCCTGTTCTTCCGGCCGTTCAAGGTGGGCGACTTCATCGAGGCCCAGGGCATCTCCGGGACCGTCGACAGCATCCAGATCTTCCACACCGTGCTGCGCACCGGCGACAACCGCACGGTGATCGTGCCCAACGGCGCGCTGTCCAACGGCATCATCACCAACACCTCCAGTCAGCCCACCCGGCAGGTGATGTACGAGGTGAAGGTCGACTACGCCAGCGACCTGGCCAAGGCGCGCGAGGCCCTGCTGGCCCTGGCGAACGATCCCCGTGTGTTGCCTGACCCGGCACCCGTGGTGGTGGTGGCTGCGCTGACGGATACGTCCATCAACCTGTCCCTGCGTCTGTGGACGGCTGCAGGCGACTACGGTGCGGTGATCTTCATGCTCAACGAGCAGGTGCGTGACCGCTTGCGCGCGGCTGGCGTGGAACTGGCCCAGCCGCCCAGGCTGGTGCAGGTCCAGCCGGGCTAGGCCCGGATGATGAAAAAGGCCGGCGTGATGCCGGCCTTTTTCATGGGCGTTCGGAGGATGGGGGCCGTGCCGGCTCCTCGGCCTTGGGTTCGGCGGGCTGCACCGATTTACGCGACTCGCGGCTCCACTGGATGGCGATCAGCACCAGGGTCGGGATGCCGAGGATGGCGGTCAGCTGGAAGAACTGGTGATAGCCCAGGCTCTCCACCATCACCCCGGAATAGCCGCCGATCAGGCGCGGCAGCAGCATCATCAGCGAACTGAGCAGCGCGTACTGGGTCGCCGAGAACTTCAGGTTGGTCAGGCTCGACAGGTAGGCCACGAAGGCCGAGGTGGCGAGCCCGGCGCTGAAGTTGTCGCAGGAGATGGTGAGGATCAGCATCTGCAAATGCGCGCCCATGTCGCTGAGCACCACGAACATCAGGTTGGTGGCCGCCGACGCGGCACCGCCGATGAACAGGATGGGCAGGATGCCGAAGCGCACGATCAGCACCCCGCCGGCGCCGGCGCCCAGCAGCGTCATCACCAGGCCGAAGACCTTGCTGACGCTGGCGATCTGGTCCTTGGTGAAGCCCTGGTCGATGTAGAAGACGTTGGCCATCACCCCCATCACCGTGTCCGACATCCGGTAGGTGGCGATCAGCCCCAGCAGCAGCAGGGCCTGCCAGCGGTAGCGCTGGACGAACTCGCTGATGGGGGTCACCACCGGCGCCATCAGCAGGCGCCCCGGTGCGGAGAAGCAGGCCAGGGTGATCAGCACGAACAGCGTGCCCCGGGGCCAGGCGCCCGAGGCGTAGGCCTTGATGGCTGCCGCCGTGGTCACCAGGATCACGATCAGCACGATCATCGATACGGCCTGGTGCACGAAATCGAAGTTGGGAATCACCTTGCCCCGCGCTGCCGCCAGCAGTTGCCGGCGTTGCTGGCTGAGCAGGTCGCGCACCGGGGCGATCTGGCGGCGCCCCCAGGGCGACAGGCACGCCACCAGGAACAGGAAGTAGAGCAGGGCCCGTGGCCAGGCGCGGTCGAGCATGCCGGTGATCATCGCCGGCAGGGAAATCAGCATCACCAGCAGGATCAGCACCGAGGCGAGCTGGTCCTTGAGGCGGAAGCGCGAGGTGCTGGTCTGCACCTGGGCGTCGATGTGGGGTTCTCGCATCCACAGGCTGGTGATCAGCCCCGGCAGCATCAGCAGCGCGAACACCAGGTAGGTGCTGGCCCAGGCGCCGTATTCATAGGCACCGGCGGTGGAACCGAACCCCTCGGCGAAATACAGGGCGCCCGCCGTGGCGAGCAGGGCCGAGACCCGGTAGCCCAGCATGTAGCTGGCGGCCAGGGCGGCCTGGCGGCTGTCATCGGCGATTTCCAGGCGGTAGGCATCCACCGCGATGTCCTGGGTGGCCGAGGCGAAGGCCACCACCACCGCGAGGCCGATCAGCCAGGTCAGGTGTGCCTTGGGGTCGGCGAGGGCCATGCCGATCAGGCCGAGTGCAACCAGCGCCTGGGATAGCACCAGCCAGGAACGGCGCCGGCCGAGGCGGCCCAGCAGCGGCAGGCGGAACTGGTCCAGCAGCGGCGACCAGATCCATTTGAAGGCGTAGGCCAGGCCAATGAGGCTGGCGAAGCCGATGGTCTCGCGGGCGACGCCGGCCTCGCGCAACCAGACGGAGAGGGTGGAGAACACCAGCATGTACGGCAAGCCTGCCGCAAAGCCCAGCAGGAGCAGGGCCAGGGTGGCCGGGCTGGCATAGGCGGCCAGGGCGGCGCGCCAGGTTCGGTGGGACATCAGGCGTGAGATCCAGAGGGCACGGGGCGGTCCTTGACGGCGTGCGCGCCTGGGGACCGCAACAAAGCGCGCACTCTAACCCTTGGGTGGCATGGGAAGCCAGCCGTGCCGACGCATGTCCACCCGTTCGTTGTGGATGAAGACCCCTTCGGCCCGCAAACGTGCCCGTTGTTCGTCACCGGAGACGGTTCCGGCGGGCAGGCTGAGCCGTCCGCCCGCCGCGATCACGCGGTGCCAGGGCAGGCGGGTGCCCTCCGGCAACTGGCCGAGGGTACGGCCCACCCAGCGCGCCGCGCGGCCCAGTCCGGCCATTTCGCCCAGTTGCCCATAGCTGACCACCTTGCCGGGCGGAACCTGGGCCAGCGTGAGGTAGAGGGCTTCGCGACGGGCTTCCGGGCTGGAGAGCCGCAAATCGTCCTGGGCAGGGGGCGTTGACGGGGGCATGGCGGGTTCCGGCGGGCGGTGGCGGCCAGCATAGGGCGGCGCCAGGGGAGGGGCAATGTGGGAGGCGGCGACGGGAACTTGGCGACGATACGTCGGTCAGTCCTTGCTCAGCCGCCGGGCTTGCGGATAATGCCCGGTTTTTCCGCAAAGTCCTGAGCCTGCGTATCCGCCATGTTGTCCAGAAAACTCCTTTGCCTGGCCCTTGCTGCCGCTTCGACCTCCACCTTCGCCGACACCGTCTGGATGAAGAACGGTGACCGCCTGACCGGCAAGATCCGCGTCTTCGACGGCGGCAAACTGATGTTGCAGACGGACTACGGCGGTTCCATCCCGCTGGACTGGTCCAAGGTCGCCACCCTGCAGAGCGACCAGGAGCTGATGGTCAAGCAGGACGACCTCACCGGCGAGCGCGCCAAGACCCTGATGCCGGCCGAGCCGGGCAAGGTGATCCTGGCCAACGGCGAGGCGCCCAAGACCGTCGAGCTGGCCAGCATCGAGCAGATCATGAAGCCCAAGCCCTTCGTCGAGGACCTGACCTGGACCGGCAACGTCGACGTCTCGCTCGACTACAAGCGCGCCGAGAAGGACACCGACGACTACGACGTCGACTTCAAGACCAAGGCCCGTCATGGTCGCTGGCGGCACAACGCCAACGGCGAGTACAACCGCGAATTCCAGAACGAGGTGAAGACCACCGAGAACTGGGAGCTGGAGTACGCCCTCGACCGCTTCATCACCGACAAGTTCTTCTGGCAGGGCCGCGCCGGCTACAAGCGCGACAAGATCGAGGAACTGCGTCGCCAGCGCACCGTGGGTACCGGCCCCGGTTACCAGTTCTGGGACGACGAGCTGGGCGCCTTCTCCCTGGCCTCCCTGATCAACCGCACCGACTACCAGTACGACACCGGCGAGAAGGACAACTTCTATGCCCTCGGCGTGAAGTGGGACTACAACCGCTACCTGGTGGGCAAGACCGTCGAGTTCTTCACCACCGGCGAAGTGGGCCGCCCGCTGGGCAACGCCGCCGATTACTCCCTGGATGCCGAGGTGGGCCTGCGCTACAAGGTCACCGACTGGGCGTCGCTCAACATGAAGGCCGAGCGCGACCTGGTCAGCGGTGCCGAAGGGGACACCGACCGCACCCGCTACACCGTTGGCTTCGGTATCGGCTGGTAACGCCGACCGGCATGAAAAAGCCCCGCTTCGGCGGGGCTTTTTCGTGGAGCGGGGCGTGCCTTACAGGCGCAGGCCACCGTCCAGTTCCAGCACGCGGCCGGTGAAGTAGTCGTTCTCCAGGATGTAGGCCACCGAGTGGGCGATCTCCATCGGCTTGCCCAGGCGCTTGAGCGGAATGCCGGCGGTCATCTTCTCCAGGGCCTCGGGCTTCATGCTGGCGACCATCTCGGTCTCGATGAAGCCGGGGGCCACGGCACCGACGCGGATGCCGTAGCGTGCCAGTTCCTTGGCCCACACCACGGTATCGGCTGCCACACCGGCCTTGGCCGCGGAGTAGTTGGCCTGGCCCATGTTGCCGGCGCGGGAGATGGAGGAAATGTTGACGATGGCGCCTTCGTTCTTCAGCTCGATCATCTTGGCGGCCACTTCGCGGGTGCAGAGGAACACGCCGGTCAGGTTCACGTCGATCACCGCCTGCCACTGGGCCAGGCTCATCTTGGTCAGCTCGCCGTCCTTGACCTTGATGGTCAGGCCGTCGCGCAGGATGCCGGCGTTGTTCACCAGGCCGTTGATTGCGCCGAAGTCATCCGCCACCTGGCTGACCAGGTGGGTCACCTGCTCTTCGTTGGCCACGTTGCACAGGTAGGCGCGGGCGTCGCCACCGGCTGCCTTGCAGGCCGCCACGGCCTCGTCCAGGCGCTCCTGGTTGAGGTCGACCAGCGCCAGGCGTGCGCCCTTGGCCGCCAGGTATTCGCCCATGGCCCGGCCCAGGCCCTGGCCGCCGCCGGTGATGATGATGACCTTGTCTTTCAGCTGCATGGTGTAGCCCCTCGAACTGGGAATTATGGATCGCTGTGCCCCGCTGGCAGCCCGGAACCGTTATCCTGAGCGCCCGTCCGTTTACGACGGATTCTCTGCGAGGAGTCAGAAGGTGAGCGTGAAAGCCGCAAAGAATGCCCGAGAATTGCTGCTCAAGGAATACCGGGGCGTGCTCTCGACCCAGTCCAAGGCCATGCCCGGCTACCCCTTCGGATCGGTGGCCCCCTATTGCCTGGACGCCGAGGGCCGGCCGCTCATCCTCATCAGCCGCATCGCCCAGCACACCCACAACCTGCAGAAGGACCCGAAGTGTTCGCTGCTGGTGGGTGAGCGCGGCGCCGATGACATCCAGGCTGTCGGCCGCTTGACCCTGCTGGCCGAGGCGCGCCAGTTGACGGAGCCCGAGGCCATCGCCGCCGCCGGTGCGCGCTACTACCGCTACTTCCCCCAATCCCGTGACTACCACCTGACCCATGATTTCGATTTCTGGGTACTGGAGCCGGTGCGTGCCCGTTTCATCGGCGGCTTCGGCGCCATCCACTGGATCGACGAGGTGGCCCTGGCCAACCCCTTCGCCGGGGAAAGCGAGACCGGGATGGTGGAGCACATGAACGCCGACCATCGCAGCGCCATCGACCACTACCTGGCCCTGCGCGGCCTGCCGGCCGATCCGGCGGCCGAACTGGTGGGCATCGACAGCGAAGGCTTCCATGTCCGGCTGGGTCAGAGCATTCACTGGCTGCCCTTCCCAACATCCTGCAACACACCGGGTGCAGTCCGTCAGGCCCTGGTGGCGCTGGCCCGGGCCGACCGCTGGCCGGATGCCGAGGCGCCCGACGCTTGAATTCGCCGGAGGCCGGCTTCATGTAGCTGTCTTACCGGAAGCCGTTCTTCCGCGAAGGAAACTTTCATGCGTGTCTTTGCGTTCCTCTTCCTGCTGTTCCCGCTCATCGAGCTGGCCGTCCTGATCAAGGTCGGCAGCGTCATCGGCGTCTTCCCGACCCTGCTGCTGCTGGTGGCCACCGCCTTGCTGGGCAGCTTCATGCTGCGCATCGCCGGCGTCGCCACCGCCTGGCGCGCCCGTGAGCGGCTGGCCCGGGGCGAACTGCCTGAGCAGGAGATGCTCGAGGGTTTGATGATCGCGGTCGGCGGCGGCCTGCTGCTGCTCCCCGGCTTCATCAGCGACCTCTTCGGGCTTGTCTGCATCATTCCCTTCACACGTCGCCTGATCATCCGTCGTGTCCTGCAGCGTGCCGCTCGACAAGCCGAACGCCAGCGGGCCTTCTCCGACGACCCGCTGGCGCGCAATCAGCCGCGCCGTAACGTCATCGAAGGCGAATACGAGCGTCGCGACGACTGATTCCGCCCCGTTATCGGGCGGCCCGAGGAATTTTTTTCGGGTGCCCCTTGAAATGCCGCCAGGCGACCCTATCTATCCGACACCGCAAGGTTACTGCCCCCAGGGGCAGTTCAGACTTCCGCAGCGTGCCTGGCACGCTGCTGCCGGCACCGCCGGCTTTTGCTAACCCGCCGGTGATTTTCACCGGCGCCGGAAAACACTGATTGGGAGAGTTAGACCATGAAGCTTCGTCCCCTGCATGACCGCGTCGTGATCCGTCGCAGCGAAGAAGAAACCAAGACCGCTGGCGGCATCGTGCTGCCGGGCTCGGCTGCCGAGAAGCCGAACCGCGGCGAAGTGGTTGCTGTCGGTACCGGTCGCGTGCTGGACAACGGCGAAGTCCGTCCCCTGGCTGTGAAGGTCGGTGACCAGGTTGTGTTCGGCCCCTACTCCGGCAGCAACACCGTGAAAGTCGACGGTGAAGACCTGCTGGTCATGGGCGAGAACGAAATCCTCGCTGTCATCGAAGCCTGAACCCGACCCCTTTCCCACTTAGAGATTCGAGGAAGACAACATGGCTGCTAAAGACGTCAAATTCGGCGATGCCGCTCGCAAGAAACTGCTCGTAGGCGTTAACACCCTGGCTGATGCCGTTAAAGCCACCCTCGGCCCGAAAGGCCGCAACGTGGTTCTGGAGCGCAGCTTCGGTGCTCCGCTGATCACCAAGGACGGTGTTTCCGTCGCCAAGGAAATCGAGCTGAAGGACCGCATCGAGAACATCGGCGCCCAGCTGGTGAAAGACGTGGCTTCCAAGGCCAACGACGCTGCCGGTGACGGCACCACCACCGCCACCGTTCTGGCCCAGGCCATCGTCACCGAAGGCCTGAAAGCCGTCGCTGCCGGCCTGAACCCGATGGACCTGAAGCGCGGCATCGACAAGGCCACCACCGCCATCGTTGCCGAGCTGAAGAACCTGTCCAAGCCGTGCACCGACACCAAGGCCATCGCCCAGGTCGGCACCATCTCCGCCAACTCCGACGACTCCATCGGCAACATCATTGCCGAAGCCATGGAGAAAGTAGGCAAGGAAGGCGTGATCACCGTTGAAGAAGGCTCGGGCCTGGAAAACGAACTGTCCGTCGTGGAAGGCATGCAGTTCGACCGTGGCTACCTGTCCCCCTACTTCATCAACAAGCCGGACACCATGGTGGCCGAGCTCGACGGCCCGCTGCTGCTGCTGGTCGACAAGAAGATCTCCAACATCCGCGAACTGCTGCCGGTTCTGGAAGCCGTTGCCAAGTCCGGCCGCCCGCTGCTGATCGTGGCTGAAGACGTCGAAGGCGAAGCCCTGGCTACCCTGGTCGTCAACAACATGCGCGGCATCGTCAAGGTTGCTGCCGTCAAGGCCCCGGGCTTCGGCGACCGCCGCAAGGCCATGCTGCAGGACATCGCCATCCTGACCGGCGGTACCGTCATCTCCGAAGAAGTCGGCCTGTCCCTGGAAAGCGCCACCCTGGAGCACCTGGGCAACGCCAAGCGCGTCGTCCTGAGCAAGGAAAACACCACCATCATCGACGGCGCTGGCGCCCAGGCTGACATCGAAGCCCGCGTTGCCCAGATCCGCAAGCAAGTCGAGGAAACCTCCTCCGACTACGACAAGGAGAAGCTGCAAGAGCGTCTGGCCAAGCTGGCCGGCGGTGTTGCCGTGATCAAG
Organism: Metapseudomonas otitidis; assembly: GCF_011397855.1. Taxonomy (NCBI): domain Bacteria; kingdom Pseudomonadati; phylum Pseudomonadota; class Gammaproteobacteria; order Pseudomonadales; family Pseudomonadaceae; genus Metapseudomonas; species Metapseudomonas otitidis. The sequence continues at coordinate 1,360,858 of NZ_AP022642.1, forward strand.
GTCGGTGCGGCTACCGAAGTCGAGATGAAAGAGAAGAAGGCCCGCGTCGAAGACGCCCTGCACGCCACCCGTGCTGCAGTGGAAGAAGGCGTGGTTCCTGGCGGTGGCGTGGCACTGGTTCGTGCCCTGTCCTCCATCAAGGACCTGACCGGTGCCAACGAAGAGCAGACCGCAGGTATCAACATCCTGCGTCGCGCTGTCGAGGCTCCGCTGCGCCAGATCGTCACCAACGCCGGTGACGAGGCTTCCGTGGTTCTGGACAAGGTCAAGCAGGGTTCCGGCAACTACGGCTACGACGCTGCCACCGGCCAGTACGGCGACATGATCGAGTTCGGCATCATCGACCCGGCCAAGGTCACCCGTACCGCGCTGCAGGCTGCTGCCTCCATCGCCGGCCTGATGATCACCACCGAAGCCATCGTGGCTGACCTGCCGGAAGACAAGCCGGCTCCGGCCATGCCCGACATGGGCGGCATGGGCGGCATGGGCGGCATGATGTAAGCCACCCCAGCTCACGCTGATCGAAAAGCCCCGCCTTGTGCGGGGCTTTTCTTTTTGGGGGGCAGGCCCTTGCAGCGACCGGTATGCCCTGCATATGGCTCTGCGCTTCCCAACCCAGGCCGCTCTCGCCAGAATGAGCGCCATTCCCGGAACCTGCGTCCCGGCCGTGGTCAAAGGCCGGCGCCGCGACGTGAGGGCAACCTGTTCGAGGAGGGGGCGATGCGCATCCTGCTGGTAGAAGACAACAAGGACATCCTGGCCAACATGGCCGATTACCTGGAGCTCAAGGGCTACACGGTGGACTGCGCCCAGGATGGCTTGTCCGGCCTGCACCTGGCGGCCAACGGGCATTTCGACCTGATCGTGCTGGACGTGATGCTCCCCGGCCTGGACGGCAACAGCCTGTGCCAGCGCCTGCGGGAAGAGGCCCGCCTGGACACCCCGGTGATCATGCTCACCGCCCGCGATGCCCTGGACGACCGCCTGCAGGGCTTCCGCTCCGGTGCCGACGACTACCTGGTCAAGCCCTTCGCCCTGTCCGAGCTGGCGGCCCGCATCGAGGCCGTCCTGCGGCGCAGCCGGGGCGGCGGCAAGCGTGCCCTGCAGGTGGGCGACCTGCACTACGACCTCGACACCCTGGAGGTCAGCCGGGGTGGCAAGCCGCTCAAGCTCAACCCCATCGGCCTCAAGCTGCTGGCGGTGCTGATGCAGAAGAGCCCGCACCTGGTGCGCCGCGAAGTGCTGGAAGAGGCCCTGTGGGGCGACGACTGCCCCGACAGCGATGCCCTGCGCAGCCACATCCACCAACTGCGCCAGGTGATCGACAAGCCCTTCGGCAAGCCCCTGCTGCACACCCTGCACGGCCTTGGCTACCGGCTCTCGGAGTCGATCGATGGAGTTTAGGCAGAGTCTCGCCCGCCGCATCGTCATCGCCTTCACCCTGATGACCGTGCTGGTGGGCGGCACCTTCTCCCTGGGCATCATCGAAGTGGTGCACGTGATCGAGGAGCAGCTGATCTCCCGCGACCTGAGCAACGAACTGGATCGCGTGCTGGAGCAGAACATCTACCAGGGGCGCCCGCCGATCCTGGACAGCGACACCCGTTTCTACATGGATGATGGCGGCCACAACCGCTACTCCATGCCCGAGTCCTACCGCGAGCTGAGCGAGGGTTTCCACGAGATCTTCGAGGGGGCGCTGTCCTACCACGCCCTGGTGCGGGATGTGCACGGGCGCCGCTACATGCTGCTGCAGGACCAGAGCGACTTCGAAGACCGCGAGCGCGTGCTCTACGGCGTGGTGCTGGTAGGCTTCGTGCTCAGCGTGCTGCTCTCCGCCGTGCTCGGCTGGCTGCTGGCGCGCAAGGTCATCGAACCCGTGGTGCGCCTGGCCCGCCAGGTCCGCCACCGCGACCAGTTGCTCGGGCTCGCGCCGCCACTGGCGCCGGACTACGCCACCGACGAGGTGGGTCAACTCGCCCAGGCGTTCGACGACACCCTGGGCCGTCTGCACCAGGTGCTGACCCGCGAGCGCCTATTCACCAGCGACGTCAGCCACGAACTGCGTACCCCGCTGATGGTGATGGCCTCCTCCTGCGAGTTGCTGGAGGAGAACCGCAGCCTCGACGGTCGTGCCCAGGCCCAGGTGGAGCGTATCGCCCGTGCCAGCGAGGAGATGCGCGACCTGGTGCAGACCTTCCTGATGCTCGCCCGCGCGCGCCAGGAGGAGGTCAACCTCGGGCCCCAGGCCAGCCTGAGGGAAGTGGCCGATGAGCTGGATGCCCTGTGGCGGCCCGCCATCGAGGACAAGGGCCTGGCCTTCACCTACCTGCCCGGCGAGGCGGCCAGCGAGGTGCGCTACAACGCCGCCTTCCTGCGCTCGGTCATGGGCAACCTGCTGCGCAACGCGCTGCACTACACCGACAGCGGCAGCATCCGCCTTGAGCTCTCCGGTGCCGCCTTCGTGGTGCAGGACACCGGCGTCGGCATCCCCGAGGAAGACCGCGAGGCGATGTTCCAGCCCTTCGTCCGCGGCGGCGCCAAGCGGGGCGATGGGCTGGGGCTCGGCCTCTCGCTGGTGCAGCGGATCTGCGACAACCAGGGCTGGAGCATCGCCCTCACCGCCGTCGAGCCCAATGGCTGCCGCTTCGAGGTCGTGCTCGGCAAGCGCCCGACCTGAATTGACGCTTTTTTCACCTTCGCTTGATCTCCCCTTGACCCCCATCCGCGTAGCGTACTGACGCGCGGATGGGGCGGCAGGGAACCTCGAACTGAAACAATTGTCTGCCAGCCTCAGCCGTTGATTTTCTGCGGCGGTGCACCGAGCACCCCGGACCCGAAGGACCGTTCGTCACTCCAAGTCACGGTCACCGCCAGGTGTTCTACGGTTAAGTCACAGCGTTTGGCAGCGCTATCAAGGGGTTGCGATCATGAAATTAGAAATCACGCGAGCTTTGTTCCTCGCCGGCGCCCTGGGAGTCGCCTCTGCGGCGGCAGCGGCATGGCACGAGCCATCGCCCTCGGTAGTCAGTTCCAACGGTCTCGGCTACTGCCCGGTACCGCCCAACGCCCGCCACAAGCCCCTGGCCAGGCCCGACGATAACCTCCTGTTGCTGATGTATGGCCTGACCCAAGGGCTGCGCGGCCAGTCCTGATCCTCGCCATGGTGCTCCTCCCTCATGACGGGGAGGAGCCCGTCAACACCTTCCCTGCTTCTGCTCCAATCGCCATTCCTCGATTCCCTGCTTCAATACCCGGCTAGCGGTACGGCCTTTGCAACGTCGCCGCTACGAGCCGACGAGCGCAGGGATGCTTCGGTGCAACTCCCGGGCTAGAGACGCTGCCGCCCATCCAGGCGATGCGATTCGGGGCTTGCCGTCGTGAATGGGGTTACCCCGTGCACGATCCTGTTACCGCAGGCGACACAAAAAAGGGCAGGAATCATTCGCCCATTCGGACGGTCTCGATCAGAACGATGACCTGGAATTCACCAGGCGACGAACGGAGGGGTACCTGATGGCGGCAGGCGTGATGACGTTGACGAGGGCCATGGATGACCGGTTCGAACAGTTCTGGGACTGGCGAGGCGAATGGGTCGAGCCGCCGAACCTGAGGCGCGGCGGCGAGAGCGGGGTGGAGCGGGTGCGCCGCGACGACGGTGTGCTGCTCTACTGCAAGCGCCAGTGCGGCCACCTCTACCGCAGCCTGTTGCACCCCTTCGGGCGTCCGACGGTGCTGCGCGAGCGGGATGCCATCCGTGCCTTCGAGCGCCTGGGCGTGCGCGTGCCACGGCTCGTCTACTGCGGTGCCCGGCGTGGCGGGGACTCTGGTTGGCAGGCCCTGCTGGTGACCGAGGCGCTGGATGGCTTCATCGATTTCGAATGCTGGTACGCCTCCCTGGCGGGGCGGCCGGACACCGAGGATGAACGTGCCCGGGTGCTGGACCAGATCGCCACGGTCCTGGCGCGGTTGCACCGGGGTGGCTGGCAACATGGCTGCCTGTACCCCAAGCACATCTTCATCCGCCTCGGGGAAGGGCAGGGCGCCACGCCGGAGATTGCCCTGCTCGACCTGGAGAAGAGCCGTCGCCGCTTCGCCCAGGCGCGCGCGGCATTCAATGACGTCGGCAAGATCAAGCGCCACTCCGCCATCAGCGAGGCGGACTGGGCCCACCTGCTGACTGCCTACGAACGCGCCTTCGGCCACCGCGTAGAGGCCCTGCACCGGCTTTGAGCAGCCCCGAACGAAAAAGGCCCCGCATCTGCGGGGCCTTCTCGTTCTACGTGCCTCAGTGGCTCGAGACGGGCTCGGCCTGGGGCTGGTGCTGCGGGTCCTTGCGCGTCAGCAGCGTGTAGACGCATGGCAGGACGAACAGGGTGAACAGCGTGCCGATGGACATGCCGGTGGCGATCACCAGGCCGATGTCGAAGCGGCTCACCGCGCCCGCACCCGTGGCGAGGATCAGCGGCACCATGCCGAACACCATCGCCGCCGTGGTCATCAGCACCGGGCGCAGGCGGATCGACGCCGCTTCCTCCACGGCCTCGCGCGGGGACAGGCCCTTCTCGCGGCGCAGCTGGTTGGCGAACTCCACGATCAGGATGCCGTGCTTGCTGATCAGGCCGATCAGCGTCACCAGGCCCACCTGGGTGTAGATGTTCATGCTGGAGATGCCGAGGAACAGCGGGATCAGCGCCCCGCAGATGGACAGCGGCACCGTCACCAGGATCACCAGCGGGTCGCGGAAGCTCTCGAACTGCGCGGCCAGCACCAGGAAGATGATCGCCAGCGCCAGGCCGAAGGTGACGTACAGCGCGCTGCCTTCCTGGACGTACTGGCGCGAGGCGCCGGCGTAGTCGAAGGCGAAGCCGCGCGGGGCCTCCTCGCGGGCGATCTGGGTCACCGTCTCCACCGCATCGCCCATGCTCACCACCGGGAAGCCCTCGATGATCGCCGAGTTCAACTGCTGGAACTGCTTGAGCTTGGTCGGGCGGGCGGTGTCATGCACGGTGATCAGCGTGGACAGGGGCACCATGGTGCCGCTCTCGCTCTTCACGTAGTAGTTGTTCAGCCAGCCCGGGTTGTCGCGGTAGGCCCGCTCCACCTGGGCGATCACCTTGTAGCTGCGGCCGTCGATGGTGAAGCGGTTGATCTCGCCTTCGCCCAGCAGCAGGGCCAGGGTGGAACCCAGGTCCTGCATGGAGACGCCCATCTGCGCGGCCTTCTGCCGGTCGATGTCCACCACCACCTCGGGCTTGTCGAACGCCAGGTCGATGTTCAGGAAGGCGAACTTCCCGGACTCCTCTGCCCGTTTCTTGATGCGCTCGGTCACCTGCAGCAGCGACTCGTAGTCGTTGGGGGTGTTGACCACGAACTGGAACGGCAGGCCCTCGCCGGTACCCGGCAGGGACGGCAGGTTGAAGCCGAAGATCTGCAGGCCGGGGATCTTGTCCAGCTTGGCCTGGACCTGCGGCAGCAGCTCCATCTGGGTACGCTCGCGCTCGTCCCAGGGCTTGAGCAGGAAGCCGCCGATACCCGCCTGCACGCCGTCGAAGCCGTTGATCTGGAACGACGAGTAGTACTCGGGGAAGGACTTGAACAGGTCCACGAACTGCGCCGAGTAGGCGTTCAGGTAGTCCAGGTTGGTCGGCTGCGGCGCCTTGGCCATGAGGAACACGATGCCCTGGTCCTCGTCGGGGGCCAGTTCGCTCTTGGTGAACATCATCAGCACCGGGATCAGGCAGAACACCAGCACGGCGAACACCACCACCACTGGGCGGGTGTTGAGGGTGCCGTGCAGGGCGCGCTGGTAGCGGTGCTTGAGGCGCTCGAAGATCAGGTCCAGCCGGTGGGCCAGGCCGCTCGGGTTTTCCTCGTGGCGCAGCAGCTTGGAGCACATCATCGGCGACAGCGTCAGAGCGACGATGCCGGAGATGATCACCGCGCCCGCCAGGGTCAGGGCGAACTCGCGGAACAGCGCACCGGTCAGGCCTTCGAGGAAGCCGATGGGGGCGTACACCGCCGCCAGGGTGATGGTCATGGAAATGACCGGCACGGCGATCTCGCGGGCACCCTCGATGGCGGCGTCGAAGGGCGTCTTGCCCTCCTCGATGTGCCGGTGGATGTTCTCCACCACCACGATGGCGTCGTCCACCACCAGGCCGATGGCGAGCACCATGGCCAGCAGCGTCAGCAGGTTGATGGAGTAGCCCATCAGCTGCATGAAGAACAGCACGCCGATCATCGACAGCGGGATGGTGATCACCGGGATCAGCACCGAGCGGAAGGCGCCGAGGAACAGGAACACGACCACGATGACGATCAGCACCGCCTCACCGAGGGTCTTCACCACCTCGTCGATGGAGGCCTGGATGAAGCGGGTGGCGTCGTAGGCGATGGACACCTTCAGGTTCGGCGGCAGCTGCGCTTCCAGCTCGGGCATGATCGCGCGCACGTGCTTGATCACGTCCAGCGGGTTGGCGCTGGGGGTGCCCTTGATGCCGATGTACACCGAGGGGATGCCGTCGAAGGAACTGATGGAGTCGTAGTTCTCCGCGCCCATCTCGACGCGGGCGATGTCACGCACCAGCACGCGGCTGTCACCCACGGTCTTCACCGGGATGGCAGCGAAGGCCTCGGGGGACTTCAGGTCGGTGGTGGCGTTGATGCTGGTCACCACGTACTCGCCCTTCACTTGGCCGGCGGCCGAGAGGAAGTTGTACTTGCGCACCGCATCGCTCACGTCGGTGGCGGTGACCCCGTAGGCGGCCATCTTCACCGGGTCCAGCCACAGGCGCATGGCGAAGACCTGGTTGCCGAGGATCTCCGCCTCCGCCATGCCCGGCAGGGTCGCCAGCTTGGGCTGGATGACCCGCGACAGGTAGTCGGTGATCTGCGGGTTGGACAGCTCATCGCTGTAGAAGCTGATGTACATCAGCGCCGAGGCGTCGGCCGACTCCTTGGACAGCACGGGGTCTTCGGCGTCCTGAGGCAACTGGTTCTTAACCTCGTTGGCCTTGGCCAGCAGCTCGGTGAACAACCGGTCCGAGTTGGCGCCGATGCGCGCGTAGATCGAGATGACCGACATGTTCTGCTGGCTCGACGACGTCATGTAGTCGATGCCTTCGGCACTCGCCAGGCTCTGCTGCAGCGGCTGGGTGATGTAGCCCTGGATGGTCTCGGCGTTGGCCCCCGGGTAGGCGGTGGTCACCGTGATCAGGGCGTTCTCCATCTGCGGGTACTGGCGGATGACCAGCTTGCTGAACGCCTGGAAACCGAGCAGGACGATGAGCAGGCTGACCACGGTCGCCAGGACCGGTCGACGGATGAAGGGATCTGTGAAAGCCATATGCGATTCCTTGGCGCTGCCTTATTGGGCAGCGCTGGCTTGATCTTCCGTTTTGGGGGCGAGGACCGGGTCGTCCACCACCGCGACGTGGGAGCCGTTGTCCAGCTTCAGCTGGCCGGAGGTGACCACCTGCTCGCCGGTCTTGAGGCCCTTGAGCACCACCACCTGGCCGTCGCGGCGCTCGCCGGTCTCGACGAAGCGGCGCTCGACCACCAGGTAGGGTGCGCCCTTGTCGTCCTTCTGCTCCTGGCCGTCCTCGCCCTTCTTCGGCGCGATGACGTACACGGAGTTGCCGTACAGGGTGAAGGTGATGGCGGTCTCCGGGACCACCACGCGTTGCTCTTCACCCGGCAGCAGCACGTCGAGGTTGGCGAACATGCCCGGCAGCAGCTTGTTGTCGGGGTTCTTCAGTACGGCGCGGACCTGCAGGTTGCGGGTGGTGTCCTCGACCTTCGGGTTGATCGCCGAGATGGTGCCTTCGAACACCTCGCCCGGGTACGCCGCCACGCTCACCCGCACGCGCTGTTCCAGGGCCAGCTTGGGCACGGCCTGCTCGGGCAGGAAGAAGTCTACATAGAGGTTGTCCAGGTCCTGCAGGGTGGCGATGGTGGTGCCGGAAGAGAGAAAGTCACCCACGTCCACCTTGCGGATACCGATGGTGCCGCCGAACGGCGCGAGGATGCGCTTCTTGTCCAGCGTCGCCTTCAACTGGGCCACCGAGGCGTTGGCCTTCTGCAGCTCGGAGGACAGACGGTCGAACTCGCTCTTGGAGATGTTCTGCCGGTTGACCAGGCTGCGGCCGCGCTCGAATTCGACGCGGGCCAGGGACAGGGTCGCCTCGGCGGTGGCCAGGCTGGCCTTCTCCACGTCGCTGTCCATCTGGATCAGCGGCTGGCCCTGGCGCACCTTCTCGCCGGAGCGGAACAGCACATCCTGCACGGTGCCGGAGACCTCAACGGTCAGGTCGACGCCCTGGAAGGCCTTGAGCGAGCCGATCGCCGGCAGGCGCTCCTGCCACGGACGCTGTTCGGCCAGGGCGGCCGACACGCTGATGGCCGGTTTGGGCGCGGTGAACATCGCGATCTGTTGCTTGATGGAGAAGGCTTTGTAGGCGGCAAGGGCGAGCACCACGAGGATGACCGCGCCGAGCATGATGAGCATGCGGCGGAGCAACATATTCCGGTTCCTTGGCAAGGCAGAGTCGGGCCTGGGAATAGGCGAGGCGTGCACCTTATTCCTACCGGCGGGGGCAAGTCAAAGCCCCGGAATTTCAAAAGATTGCGCTAGGCGGGCGGTTTGCTGGCTGCTGTTCATGATCGGCGAGGATCGCCGAATATCGCGGATTTTATTTTGGCCGGTAGGCCGGCGCCGAACAGGCGAGGGGGAGGGGAAGGCACATCCCTGTGCCGGGAGAATCAGGCGCTGAAGCGGCGGGTGACGTCGTTCAGTTCGCCCGAGAGGCCATGCAGCCGCTGGCTGGCGCCTTCGGTGCGTTGCACGTTCTCGTTGTTGGTGTTGGCGATGGCGGTGATCTCGGTGAGGTTGCGGGAGATGTCCTCGGCCACCGAGGTCTGCTCCTCGGCTGCGGTGGCGATCTGCCGGTTCATGTCGCGGATCGCCTCCACGGCCTCGGTGATGCGCTGCAGCATGGCACCGGCCTCGGTGACCTGGGTGACGCTCTGCTCGCTGCGGTTCTGGCCGTTCTCGATGGCGCGCACCGCGTTCACCGCGCCGGTCTGCACCGTGTCGATGATCTGGTGGATCTCGGCGGTGGATTCGGCGGTGCGCTGGGCCAGGGTGCGGACCTCATCGGCCACCACCGCGAAGCCACGGCCCTGTTCGCCGGCGCGGGCGGCCTCGATGGCGGCGTTGAGGGCCAGCAGGTTGGTCTGCTCGGCGATGCCACGGATCACTTCCAGCACCTTGCTGATGCGCCCGCTGTCGCTTTCCAGGCGACGGATCACCTCGGCGGTGGAGGCGATCTCGCCGCGCATGCCGGTGATGCTCTGGATGGTGGCCTGCATCACCCGCTCGCCCTGCTGGGCGGAGGTGTCGGCCTGGTCGGCAGCGCCAGCGGCCTCGGCAGCATGGCGCGCCACTTCCTGGGCGGTGGCGGACATCTCGTGCATCGCCGTGGCCACCTGGTCGGTGCGGGAGAACTGCTCTCGCACGCCCTGGGCCATCAGCACGGCGATGGCGTTGAGCTCGCCGCTGGCGTTGTCCAGCTCGCTGGTGCTGTGCTTCAGCCGGTTGAAGGTGTCGGCGAGGAAGTCCCGCAGCACGTTCGCCGAATTGGCCAGGCTGCCCAGTTCGTCCCTGCGGCTGCTGTCGACGCGCTCGCCGAAGTTGCCCTGGCTCAGGCGGGCGATGTGCTCGATGAGGGTGCGGATCGGCGCGATCAGGCGGCGGTTGATCAGCCACAGGGCCAGCACGCCGATCACCAGGCTGGACAGCAGCAGGGTCACCAGGCCGCCAGTCACGGTAGCGCCGGCACTGGCGCTGATCTCGGCCGACTGCTGAATGCCACGGTCATGCAGCTGGGTGACCAGGGCGGTCATCTGGTCGCTGGCGGCACGGTCGATGCCCTGCACCGCCTTGTCGCCGGCGGTCGGGTCGGCCCCGGCGGCAAGGAAGGCCTCGCGGCCCTTGCGGTAGGCCGCGCCCAGGCTCTGGTGCTCGGTGCGCAGGCGCTCCACCTGGGTCTGCAGGTCGCGGTCGCCCATGTCGCGGGCTTCATTGACCAGCTTGCCGAGGATGTCCTGGACCTTGCGTTCCTGATCCTCGAACTGGCCCCAGTACTTGGCCAGGGCGGCCGGGTCCTTGCCGCGCAGCAGCACGTTCTTCCATTCCTGGACCTGGCCTTTGAATTCGACGTTGGCGCTGTCGACGAGGCCGGACGCTTCCAGCGTGCCACCTACGAGATTGCGATAGGACTGGATACCACCAGACAGTGAATTGAAGCAGGCAAGCGCGACCACCAGGATCAGCAACAGGCTGCCACCCAACAGCGCGAGGAGCTGGCCTCGCAGGGAGTTTTGCAGGGACATGGAAGAACGCCTCAGGGAGGAGGAAGGGAAGTGCAGACAAAGTATAGGTCGGCCGCCATGACCGAGGCGTTAGCAGGCTGTTGAAAAACTAACTGCGTTGCCGCTGCGGCGTTGAAAACGCCCTCAAAATGCTCATTTACCGTACGTAAACTGCGCTTTTTCGGGCGTTTTCGCCTTGCATCGGCTGCCTCGTCCACGTTTTTCAACGGCCTGTTGAATCATGGCGACGAAATGCTCGGGTTTCACGCCAGGTGCAGGTGGTTGTCCCAGAGCCCGGCGGGCAATTGCAGCGGTGTGGCGGTGGGGGTGGCCTGGCGGCAGTCGTAGAGGCGGCAGCGCCCCTGGCCGGAGGTGACGACGAAGCCGTCCTTCACCGCGCCCACGCCGGCGCAGTCGGGCAGCGGGGCGTCCAGGCGCAGGGCGCCGCTGTCCAGGTCCCAGATGAAGAAGCGATTGCCGCGTGGGGCGGTCAGGGCCACCAGGCGCAGTTCGTCGTGCACCGCCACGCTGGCGGTGTACTGGGCCATGGCCAGGCGCTGTTCGTCCGCCACGGGGAATGCGACGAACGGCTGGCCAGGGCGCTTGATGGCCAGCAGGTCGGCGTGGTCTCCGCCATCGCCCATGTACTGCTGGCCCGCCACCACGGTGCCGTCGGCAGCGACGGCCAGGTGGCGGATGCTGTTCATCTGTTGTGGCAGGGTCTCGCGGCTGATCAAGCTGCCGTCGCGACGCATCAGTACCAGGCTCGGCTCCATGGCATCGAGGTTCATTTCCTTGCGGCTTTCCGCTTCGGTGCGGATACCGCCGTTGGCTACCACGAAGGTCTCGCCATCCGGCATCCAGGACACCTGGTGCGGGCCGAGGCCGTGGGTGGACAGCTCGCCCTGGAAGCTCAGCTGGCGGTTGGCATAGGCGTAGACGCCCAGCACACCGCGGCCGGGGTCGCGGGTGTCGTTGTCGGTGACGTACAGCCATTCGCCGCTCTTGTGGAACACGCCGTGGCCATAGAAGTGCCGGTCCGGCTGCGAGCGCAGGGTCTGCAGCAGGCGGCCGTCCTCCAGGTCGATCAGGTAGCTCTCGGTGCCCGGGCGACGGGCGACGAACAGGGCCACCGCTTCGCTGGGGTGCTGGACGATGTCGTGGCAGCGCTGGGCGACCCGGGTGGCGAACACCTGGGTGCCGTCCAGGCGGTAGCCCACGGCGTAATGGCCGCCGTCGGCATCGTCACGGGCAGAGAGCAGCAGGGGCTCGCGCCCCTTGCGATTGAGCGACCAGCCGCCCAGCGTCACCGCGCCGAGCAGCAGGCTGCCGAGTGCGACCACCTGGCGGCGCAGCATGTCAGTCACCATCGTTGGCGTTGAAGCCCAGTTGTACGTTGAGGACGCGGGCCAGCTCGTTGGAATGCAGGCGGTGCACCACGTCCAGGCTGGCGTAGAAGACGCCCAATTGCTTGAGGCCCTCTTCGCTCTCCAGCAGCTTGCTCAGTGGCGGCTGCAGTGCGTCGAGCTTGCTGCGGGCGTCGGCATAGGCGGCGTCGATCTGCTCGGCCAGTGCCTTCTGGTCGCTGCCCAGCAGGCTGCGCAGGCCCTTGCCATCGACGCCCTTCCACAGTTGCTCGGCGCTGAGCAGGCTGGCACCAAGGCTGGCCAGGGAGGTGTCGCTGCGCCAACCGTCGGCCTGGTAGGGCTGGGGCACGCCCTTGCTCATGCGGCCCATGGGGGTGCCAAGCTTCTTCTTCAGGGTGTCGAGGGCAGTCACCTGCACGCGCAGCAGCTCCGAGATGGCCTCGTGGGAGTCGGCGTAGCGGGTGTTGGGGAACTTGGTCAGCTGTTCCAGCATGCCGTCCTTCTTGTTCCAGCTCGCAAGGATTTCCTCGGCCAGTGTCTTCTGGCGCTGGCCGATGGCTTCCAGCAGCGGGCAGTAGCGGGCTTTCTGCTCGGCATCGGCCAGGTCCAGGCCGCTGTCGAAGAGGATGTATTCGTAGGCGGACAGGCCCTGCACCACCACGCTGGACTTGCCCAGCCCTTCGGCGTCGATCTGCGGCTTGGCGTTGACCAGTTGCTCCACCTGGCGGCCCACCAGGTTCTTCTTGTCCGGCCAGAACTGCACTTGCCAGGCGCGGTTGCCCTCGGCCAGGGGGCCGACCATCAGCGGCTGCAGCTCGGCCCAGGCCTTCTGGGCGACGAGGAAGTCGGCACGGGCCTTGGCCAGGTCCTCCTTGCCGGAGCAGAACGCCAGGGCGCTGGCGGCCAGGGCACGGTCGGCTTCCACCCAGCGGCTGTAGGTGGGCAGGATCACCTGCTTGGCCAGCGCGGACGTGGCCTGGGCTTGCGGGTCCTGGGGCGCGCAGGCGCCGAGTGCAAGGGCGGCGAGGCTGGTGAAGAGCAGTTTGGGGCGGAACATGCAGGGCTCCTTACAAGGAATTCAGGAATGCCAGCAGCGCGGCTCGCTGCCCGGCGTCGTAGCGCATGACGGTCTGTTTCGCCGCCTCGGCCTCGCCACCGTGCCAGAGGATGGCCTCCAGCAGGTTACGGGCGCGCCCATCGTGAAGGAAGCGGGTGTGGCCATTGACCACCTCGGTGAGGCCGATGCCCCACAGCGGCGGTGTGCGCCAGTCGCGGCCGCTGGCCTGGAACTCGGGGCGGCCGTCGGCCAGGCCCTCGCCCATGTCGTGCAGCAGCAGGTCGGTATAGGGCCGGATCAGCTGGTTGGCCAGTTCCGGTTCGGCGGCATCGGCCCGGGTGGTGAAGCTCGGGGTGTGGCAGCCCTGGCAGCCGGCCTGGTGGAACAGGCCCTTGCCGTCCAGCACCTGCGGGTCGTTGACCCCGCGCCGCGAGGGCACGGCGAGGTTGCGACTGTAGAACAGCACCAGGCGCAGGATGTTGTCGCTGACCTCGGGCTCGCCGCCGTTCACGGCATTCAGGCAGTCCACCTGGGCGGGCGTGCAGTCGTCGTGGGGCAGCAGGCTGGTGGTCAGGCCCATGTCGCCGGAGAAGGCGTGGGCGTTCTGCTGGTTCAGGCTGGGCTGGCCGGCCTTCCAGCCGAAGCGGCCGAGCACGGTCTTGCCGGCGGCGTCGTCCCAGACCTGGTTGGGGCGGCCAACGATGCCAGGGCCCTTGGCCTCGGACGGGCCGGCATTGGCCAGGATGGCCTCCTCGGGAATGGCCTCCAGCAGGCCCAGGCCGATCATCGGTGGGGCGACCCGCGCGGAGAACATCGTCTGCGGGTGCATGGGGCCGTAGCCCAGCTGGGTGATCTCCAAGGTCGGCTTCTGCAGCTCCACCACGGTGCCGTCGCCCAGGGTGACGTTGAGCGGCTCGTAGCGCATGCGCACCTTGCCTTCCGGTGCGACGCCGGGGATGGCGACGTCCTGCAACTGTCCGCCGTACACCGGCTCGGGCACCACGCCCAGGCGCTCCAGCATCTGCTGGTGCTCGGCCTTGGCTTCGGCGGGGATGGACAGGCGCACCAGCATCGACACGGCGTTGTCACCGCGAACGCCCGGCGGATGGCCGCGGCCGTCCTTCACGTGGCAGTTCTGGCAGGCGTTGGTGTTGAACAGCGGGCCCAGGCCATCCCTCGCGGTGGTGGAGGAGGGGGCGATCACCCAGGGGTTACGGAAGAAACTGTTGCCGACGTTGAAGTCCAGTCGGCGGCTCGGCGTGAGGTTGCCGGAGGCCTGGGAGAAGGCGTTGCGGTCATGCAGGTTGATGGTCGCGGCACCGCCTGAAAGCTGCTCGCCGGGTTCGGCCTGGGTGAAGCGGGGGGGCTTGTCGCAACCGGCCAGGGCAACGGCCAGCAACAGCGGCGACAGGTGGCGGAGGGCCGACGATACGGGCATTGGCGGGTCCGGCTGGGGAAAACAGGCGGGCAATGTTAGCAGGCGAACGGCTATTAAATAAGAGGGATTTGCGTTCGTGATAGCGGGTCCGGCTGGCCGCTGCGGAGCGGGTTGAACCCAGGCGTGACGTGCCTTCCAGCGAGGCGAGAGGCGGATTTCCGGGCATGAAAAAAGCGGATGCGGCGATGGGCCGCATCCGCTTTGCGGGACGCGTGGACGAGTCGATCAGAACTCGTGGTCGGCGTTGTCCGGCTTCAGGTCGCTGATGCCCAGCTTGCCGGCGGCCTGCTCGATGGCGCCGGTCTGCTTGACCAGGGCGGCGATGGCGTCACGCACCACCTGGTTGCCTTCGGCGTTGTCCGGGGCGATCAGCTGGTCGAAGTGCTCGCCCTTGTTGGCGCGGTCCACCAGGACCTGCAGCTTGGCCTCGGTGGCCTCCAGGTCGGCCTTCAGGGTGGCGTCGGCCTGGGCATCGGCCTTGGCGACCAGGGAGGACAGGCTCGGGCCGGTCAGGGTGGTGCCGTCGACCTTCTTGTACTCGCCCAGGTAGACGTTGCGGATGCCCTTGCCGTTGTAGAAGTGCGAATTGTGGGTGTTGTCGCTGAAGCAGTCGTGTTCGTCTTCAGGGGAGTTGGCTTCCAGGGCGACCTTCATGCGCTCGCCGGCCAGTTCGCCGAGGGACAGGCTGCCCATGCCGAACAGCATCTTGCGCAGGCCGGACTCGGCCGGTTCGGCTTCCAGCTTGGCGCGGTAGTTGTCGGCCACGCCGGCTTTCCACTGGCCGACCATGTACTCCAGGTCGCTCACCAGCAGGTCGGTGACGGCCTTCAGGTAGGTGGCACGGCGATCGCAGTTGCCGCCGGTGCAGTCCTTGCCCTGGGCGTAGTCGGTGGCCGGGCGGTTGCCGGCGCCCGGGCCGGTGCCGTTCAGGTCCTGGCCCCAGAGGAGGAATTCGATGGCGTGGTAGCCGGTGGCGACGTTGGCCTCGGAACCGCCCAGTTCGTTCAGGCTGGCCAGTTTCTCGCCGGTGATTTCGGTGACGTCGATCTTGTCTTCGCCGACCTGGATTTCCTTGTTGGCGATGATGTTGGCGGTGGCGCCCGGGTTGCCCAGGGCGTGCTGGTAGTCCTTGGCGACGTAGTCGATCAGGCCTTCGTCCAGCGGCCAGGCGTTCAGCTGGCCTTCCCAGTCGTCCACCACCGGGTTGCCGAAGCGGAACACCTCGGTCTGCATGTAGGGCACGCGTGCGGCCAGCCAGGCTTCGCGGGCGGCTTTCAGGGTGTCGTCATTCGGGTTGGCGAGGAAGGCGTCCACGGCCTTCTGCAGGGCTACGCCGGTGGTGTGGGCGTCGGTGAACACGGCCAGGGCCAGGTCGGCGTAGTGCTTGACCACTGCCTTGGTCGCTGCCTCGTCCACCTTGGCGGCGGCCGGTGCAGCGGTGCTGCTGGCGGCTGCCGGGGCTGCGGCCTGGGGCGCGGCGGCCTTGTCCTTGTCGTCGCCGCAACCGGCGAGAGTGATGGCGATGGCAAGCAGGCTGGCGGTGGCCAGGGGCATACGACTCATGGCGGATTCCTTCGGTGGTGTTGGGAAGCGCTGCTGCGCGAAAACGGCGAACATAATGCGAAAGATTTGCATTTTTGAAAAGTGGCACTTTGTCTCGCTGTCGCGTTGGGTGTGCCCCGGGTCGCTGTGCCGGAGGGCGGTGGGCGCTAGAATCCGCCGGAACCGAAGACAAGGAGTCGTTCGCATGTCCCTGAGCACCGTTGCCATCCTCGTCGCCCTGCTGCTGGCGGGCGCCTATGCCGTGATCCTCTACAACGCCCTGGTGCGCCTGAAGCACGGTGTGGGCAAGGCCTGGTCGAACATCGAGGTGCTGCTCAAGCAGCGCCACGACGAGCTGCCCAAGCTGGTGGAAACCTGCAAGCAGTACATGCAGCACGAGCGCAGCACCCTGGAGCGTGTGATTGCCGCGCGCAACGCCGTGGCCGGCGCCCGAGAGCGCGGTGACCTGGGCGCCCTGGGCCAGGCCGAGAGCGGGCTGCGGGCCGGCCTCGGGCAGCTGTTCGCGCTGGCGGAGAACTACCCGCAGCTCAAGGCCAACGAGAACTTCCAGTTCCTCCAGCAGCGCATCAGCGGGCTGGAGAACGGCATCGCCGACCGCCGCGAGCTGTACAACGAGGCGGTCAACCTGAACAACGTGCGCATCGAGCAGTTCCCTGATGTGCTGATCGCCCGCATGTTCGGCTTCCGCCCGGCGGAGCTGCTGGTGTTCAGCGAGGCCGAGAAGGCCGATGTGGACATCAAGAGCCTGTTCAACTGATGGATGGTGGTGACGCCGGCGGCCTGGCGATGAGCCTGGCCTTCAGCCTGGGGGCCTTTCTCGGTGGCGGCTGGTGGTGCCTGAAGCGCTTCTACGAGGGGCGCCTGCTGCTGGATACGCCCACTTCGAAGATCCGCTCGGCAGCCCAGGGTTACGTGGAACTCTACGGCGTGCTGCACGAGCCGCAGCATGGCCTGTTGAGCGCGCCGCTCACCGGCAAGCCCTGCGTGTGGTGGCGCTTCCGGATCGAGGAGCGCAGCGGAAGCGGCAAGGACAAGCGCTGGAAAGTGGTGGAAAGCGGCGCCAGTGACCAGTGGCTGGCGCTGGGGGACGGTACCGGCGAGTGCCTGATCGACCCGCGGGGTGCCGAGGTCCGACCCGCCTCCCGCGACGTCTGGCATGGCAGCCAGCGGCACCCGCTACGGGTGGAGTCTACCGGCTTCTTCGGCTCGCTGTTCGGTGGCGGCGACTACCGCTACACCGAGGAGCGCCTGGAACTGGGCGGCCCGCTCTACGCCATCGGCGAATTCGTCACCACCGGCGCGAGCCAGCAGGGTTTCGATGCCAGCCGCGCCGAGGGGGCGGTGATCCGCGAATGGAAAAGTGATTTCGCCGGCCTGCTGAAGCGCTTCGACAGCAACGGCGACGGCCAACTGGACGAGGCGGAGTGGGGGCGGGTGCGTCTGGCGGCGCAGCTGGAGGCGGAGGATCGCCACCGCGCCACCAGTGCGGCACCGGCGGTCAACCGCATGCGTCGCCCGGGGGAGGCGCGGCCTTTCCTGCTGTCCAGCCATGGCGAGGACGTGCTGGCGCGGACCTTCTTCTGGCAGGCGCTGGGCGCTGGGCTGGTGTGCATCGCAGGGGCGGTGGCAACGGTCTATCTGCTGCGCACCACCGGGTGGCTCTAGCGTCTGGCGGCCATCCGCAGGCGGTGCATGTGGCGTATCACAGGGCAGCGGGGTTGGAGGCAGCGGCGCTCAGGCGGCGGGATTGCTTGAGGTAGCCGGTCAGCTCGCGGGCCGGTAGCGGCTTGCTGTAGAGATAGCCCTGACCCTCGTTGCAGCCCTGGGCAATGATGTAGCTCTCCTGCTCGGGGGTTTCGACCCCTTCGGCGATCACCTGCATGCCGAGGCTGCGGGCCAGCTGGATGATGGCGCGGACGATGGTGGCGTCGTCCTCGTCCTCCAGCACGTCCTGGACGAAGCTCTTGTCGATCTTGATCTTGTCCAGCGGCAGGCTCTTCAGGTAGCTCAGCGAGGAATAGCCGGTCCCGAAGTCGTCGATGGCGATCAGTGCGCCGGAGCGCCGCAGGCTGAGCAGGTGCTGGGCGGCGGTGGAGATGTCCTCCATCAGGCCGGTCTCGGTGACTTCCAGCTCCAGGCTGCGCGGCGGCAGGCGGTAGACCTGCAGCAGGTTGTTGACCACGCGCGGCAGCTCGGTGTGGTGCAGCTGCACGGTGGAGAGGTTCACGGCCATGCGCAGTTCGTTGAAGCCCTGGTCGTGCCAGTCCCGCAGCTGGTGGCAGGCCTGGTCCAGCACCCACTCGCCGATGGGGATGATGCTGCCGTTCTGCTCGGCCAGGGGGATGAACAGGTCCGGCGGCACGAAACCGTGTTGCGGATGCTGCCAGCGCAGCAGCGCCTCCACGCCCACCACACGGTGGTCGCGGTAGTCCACCTGGGGTTGGTAGACCAATTGCAGCTCGTTGCGCTTGAGGGCTTCGCGCAGGTCCTTCTCCAGCTCGCGGCGGCGGCGCATCTCGCTGTCCACGCTAGCGATGTAGAACTGGTAGCGGTTGCGCGAGCGGCTCTTGGCCAGGGTCATGGTCTGTTCGGCTTTCTGCAGCAGCTTCTCGGTGCTGTCGCCGTCTTCCGGGAAGAGGGTGATGCCGATGGTGGCGCGCAGGCGGACTTCCTGCTGTTCCAGCGCGAAGGGGGCTTCCAGGTCGTCCAGCACACTCTGGGCCAGCTCGGCGGCCTCGTAGGGCTGCTCGATATCCGCCTGTACCAGGGCGAACTGGTCACCCCCCAGGCGGGCCAGCGCGCCGAGGCGGCCGCTGTGGCCACGCAGGCGATCGGCCAGGGCGATCAGCAACTGGTCGCCGGTCTGGTAGCTGTACTGCTCGTTGACGCCCTTGAAGTCGTCCAGGCCCACGCACAGCACGGCAACCCGGCGCTGCAGGCGGCCGGCGTCCTCGAGGATCTGATCCAGCTGCTGCTGCAGCTGCTGTCGGTTGGGCAGGCCGGTGAGGAAGTCGTACTGGGCCATGCGCAGCAGGCTGTTCTCGGCCTCCCGGCGCAGGTGCGTATTGCGTTCGATGGACGCCAGCAGCTCGTTGGCGGTGTTGATCCACAACCCCAGCTCGTTCTTCTCGTTGCCCTTGAGCATGGGCAGCTTGTGCTCGCTGGGGCGGTCGGGGTTGATGTTGGTCAGGTGCTCGATGATCTTCGACAGCGGCTTGGTCAGCAGCCAGTGGTAGACGGAGTAGAGCACCAGGCCCATGGCCAGGGCGCGCAGCACGCCGGAGACGAAGATGATCACCGAGCTGATGACGAAGTCCTCGCCATAGGGCGCGGTGTCGAGGGTGATGGTCAGGTCGCCGTAGTACTCGCTGTACGGTCCGCGTCCCACCAGCTGGGTGGTGAAGTTCTGTTCCTTGCCGAGGATCGGGTCGGTGAGCCAGCGGGTGGGCAGCTCACTGAGCGGGCGGGTCTTCTCCGCCAGCATGGGTTCGTTGGGGTGGCCGATGCTGGCAAAGCGCACCGACTCGTGCTGGAACAGGCCTTCGATGACCTGCATGCCCATTTCGCGGTCCAGGCTGTAGACGGCCTGGGTCGATGGATCGCGGAACATGCCGAGGATGCGGTGGGCGTCATTGGCCACCGCCTGGCGGGTCTTGTAGACGTCGAACACGATCTGCGCGCAGCTGAGCACCACGCCCACCACCAGTGCGGACAGCAGCACCACGCGGAGCAACTTCAGTGACAAGCTGTTTTTCAGATCCAGCTTCAAGTAGGAATTCCTTGTTCGATGCCGGTAAGTGCCAGGTGCCAGACCGCTTGAGTATTGGCAAACACGGGGTAGCCGTCAAAGGGCCAGTACGCAAAAAGCGGAACCCGGTCCCCGAATGGGACGTTCGCCAGGCCGGTGGATTAAGCGAACACGCCCCTGTGTCGGTGCGGCATCGGCTGACTTGAATGCCAGACGACGAATGGACAGCGCCGCTGAGTTCAACGGGCGACCCGATTGGTTCTGCGGTTTAGGAGGGTAGGAGGGAGGACGACGCGAGCGCCGGCATGAACGAAAAGACCCGGCGCAAGGCCGGGTCCTTTCAGGTGCTGCGGGTGACTCAGGCGGCGAAGTTCTTGGCCACGAAGTCCCAGTTCACCAGGTTCCAGAACGCCTCGACGTACTTCGGACGCAGGTTGCGGTAGTCGATGTAGTAGGCGTGTTCCCAGACGTCGCAGGTCAGCAGCGGGGTGTCGCCGCTGGTCAGCGGGCAGCCGGCGCCGATGGTGCTGGCCAGGGCCAGGGAGCCGTCAGCCTTCTTCACCAGCCAGCCCCAGCCGGAGCCGAAGGTACCGACGGAGGTCTTGGTGAACTCTTCCTTGAACTTGTCGAAGGAACCGAATGCGGCGTTGATGGCGTCAGCCAGGGCGCCGGTGGGCTGGCCACCGCCGTTCGGGCTCAGGCAGTTCCAGTAGAAGGTGTGGTTCCACACCTGAGCGGCGTTGTTGAAGATGCCGCCCGAGGAGGTCTTGACGATCTCTTCCAGGCTCTTGCCTTCGAACTCGGTGCCCGGAACCAGGTTGTTCAGGTTCACGACATAGGTGTTGTGGTGCTTGTCGTGGTGGAATTCCAGGGTCTCGGCGGAAATGTGCGGCTCGAGAGCGTTCTTCTCGTACGGCAGCGGCGGCAATTCGAAAGCCATGTCTGTCTCCTTCATCAGGTCTGGATATGTGCGCAAGGCGCGGGGCCGTTCACGGGCGGCCGGTGAGCGGCTTTGAGTTCGTACTCTTTATGTGCCGCGAGGGCCGGATCATAGCACCCGACCAGAGGCTTAACCACGCAGTATCCGTGTGGAATAGCCCCTCCGCGGCCCGTGCTGCTTGGACCGCCCGGGTTCAGATCCCGTTCACCAATTGTGCCGCCATGGCGAACATCATCAGCGCCACGGTGAAGTCCAGCAGCCGCCAGGTGGCGGGACGGGCCAGCCAGGGGGCGAGCCAGGCAGCGCCCAGCGCCAGGGCGAAGAACCAGATCAGCGAGGCACTGGCCGCGCCCAGGGCGTAGGCACCGGGCACCGGCTGCTGGGCGCCGAGGGAGCCGATCAGCAGCACCGTATCCAGGTAGACATGGGGGTTGAGCAGCGTCACTGCCAGCGCCGCCAGCAGCACCGCCTTGCGCGAGCGTGGCCCGGCGTCGGCCTGCATCGCCAGGGTGCCCGGGCTCAGTGCACGGCGCAGGGCCAGGCTGCCGTACCAGGCGAGGAAGGCCACCCCACCCCAGCGGGCGATGGCCAGCAGCATCGGGTTCTGTGCCAGCACGCTGGCCAGGCCGAACACCCCGGCGCTCACCAGTAGCGCGTCGCACAGCACGCAGAGCGCCGCCACCGGCAGGTGGTGCTCGCGGCGCAGGCTCTGGGCGAGGACGAAGGCATTCTGCGCGCCGATGGCGATGATCAGCCCGGCCGCCACCAGCATGCCGTTGAAGTAGCTCTGCCACATGCCTCAGCCCTCCACCGCGCTGGCGGCCAGCGCCCGCAGGATCGACACCGCGCACTCGGCGCGTTCGCGGGGCACGAACAGGTGGTCGTGGTGGTAGCCCGCCACCACGTTGCAGCTGATGTCGGCCTGGGCCAGCGCTGCCGCCACGGCGGCCGTCAGCCCCACCGCCGCCAGGGAGGAGTGCACCTGCAGGGTGATCCAGGCGGCGACGTAGTCGTAGGGCAGGTCCAGGGCATCGGCCTGTTCACGCGGGAGGATCAGGCTCAACCCTTCGGCCTCGCGGATGCTGGCCACGGGCGTGCAACTGGTCGGGGCGTCAGACGCCAGGGTGCAGAAGACGTAGTCACCGTCGTCGAGACGGGGTTCCAGGCTGCGCAGCAGCACGGACAGGGCGGTTTCTCCGGCCACGGTCGGTTCCTTGAAAGGCGAAAGGGAATGCTGGCGAGTCTGCCGAGGGCGGTTGTATAAGGAAAACGAATCCTGCTGATCTCGCATAAGGAAAATCGATATGTTCGACTACAAGCTCCTGGCTGCCCTCGCCGCCGTGGTGGAGCAGGGTGGTTTCGAGCGGGCCGCCCAGGTGCTGGGGTTGTCCCAGTCGGCGGTGTCCCAGCGGGTCAAGCTGCTGGAAGCGAGGGTCGGGCAGCCCGTGCTTGTACGTGCCGCGCCACCGGCACCGACGGAGATCGGCACCCGCCTGCTCAACCATGTGCAGCAGGTGTGCCTGCTGGAGCGCGACCTCCAGGCCCAGGTGCCGGCGCTGGACGAAGGCGGCCTGCCGGAGCGCCTGCGCATCGCCATCAATGCCGACAGCCTGGCCACCTGGTGGGCCCCGGCGGTGGCGGACTACTGCTCCAGCCACCGGGTTCTGATGGACCTGGTGGTGGAAGACCAGGAGGTCGGCCTCAAGCGCATGCGTGCCGGTGAAGTGGCCGGCTGCATCTGCGCCGCCGAGCGCCCGGTGGCCGGGGCCCGCAGCCTGGCGTTGGGCGCCATGCGCTACCGCGCCCTGGCCAGCCCGGGGTTCGTGGCCCGGCACTTCTCCCGGGGCGTCACGGCGGAGGCGCTGCTGAATGCGCCCTCCATCGTCTATGGCCCCGACGACCAATTGCAGCATCGCTACCTGGCCGCGCTGGGCATCCAGGGCGCCTTTCCCCATCATCTCTGCCCCTCGTCCGAAGGCTTCGTCCGCCTGACCCAGGCGGGCCTCGGCTGGGGGCTGGTGCCCGAGCACCAGGTGGAGGGTGAACGGGCCCGAGGGGAGCTGGTGGAGCTGATTCCCCAACGGCCCATCGACGTGCCGCTCTACTGGCACCACTGGCGCCACGGTGGCGAGCTGCTGGCCAGCCTCACCGACCATCTGGCCCGGGCCGGTGGGCGCTGGCTGGTACGGGACTGACCCAGGTGGCCGGCATCGGGCGCGTGCTGGCTCGCCGCGCCACGACGGCATGCCGGGGCGCTGCTAGAGTGCGCAACACATGACAGGTTGGGGACGGCAATGAAGATTCTGGTGACCGGAGCGAGTGGCTTCATCGGTGGGCGCTTCGCCCGCTTTGCCCTGGAGCAGGGGCTTACAGTTCGGGTCACCGGCCGTCGGCCCGAGGCCGTGGAACACCTGGTGCGGCGGGGCGCGGAGTTCGTCGCCGGTGACCTGGGGGACCCGCAACTGGCCCAGGCCCTGTGCCGGGACGTGGAGGCCGTGGTGCATTGCGCCGGCGCCGTGGGCGTCTGGGGCCGCTACGAAGACTTCCACCGGGCCAACGTCGAGGTCACCGAGAACCTGGTGGAGGCCTGCCTCAAGCAGCGGGTCAAGCGCCTGGTGCACCTGTCCTCGCCGTCGATCTACTTCGATGGGCGCTCCCACGTCGGCATCACCGAGGATCAGGTGCCCAAGCGCTTCTCCGACCACTACGGCGCCACCAAGTACCTGGC
Organism: Metapseudomonas otitidis; assembly: GCF_011397855.1. Classification (NCBI taxonomy): domain Bacteria; kingdom Pseudomonadati; phylum Pseudomonadota; class Gammaproteobacteria; order Pseudomonadales; family Pseudomonadaceae; genus Metapseudomonas; species Metapseudomonas otitidis. The sequence continues at coordinate 1,384,073 of NZ_AP022642.1, forward strand.
CGAGCAGAAGGTCTTCGCCGCCGAGGAATTCGGCCTGGAGGTCGTCGCCTTCCGCCCACGCTTCGTCACCGGGGCCGGTGACACCAGCATCTTCCCGCGGCTGATCGCCATGCAGCGCAAGGGGCGCCTGTCGATCATCGGCAACGGCCTGAACAAGGTCGACTTCACCAGCGTGCACAACCTCAACGACGTGCTGTTCAGCGGCCTGCTGGCCGCCGGGCCGGCGCTGGGCAAGGTCTACAACATCAGCAACGGCGAGCCGGTGCCGCTGTGGGACGTGGTCAACTACGTGCTGCGCCGCCTCGACCTGCCGCCGGTCACCCGGCACGTGCCCTTCGGTGTGGCCTACGCAGCGGCGACCCTCAACGAAACGGTCTGCCGGCTGTTGCCGGGGCGCCCCGAGCCCTCGCTGTTCCGGCTGGGCGTGGCGGTGATGGCGCGGGACTTCAGCCTCGACATCAGCTGCGCCCGGCACTACCTGGAGTACGACCCCCAGGTGAGCCTGTGGACGGCCCTCGACGAGTTCTGCACCTGGTGGAAGGCGCAGCAGGGCGCCTGATTCAGCCGCGCAGCGGGCCGGCGTACTGGGTGTACTTGCGCACCAGCTCTTCCTCGGTCAGCACCTTCGGCACGCGCACGCCGGTCAGTTCGCTGAGGCGCTCGCCCAGGCTGATCACCGCCTCGCGCCGGGATTCGGCACAGGCCTTGAGCATCTGCTGGATGGCATCGGGTTGGCTGAGACGGATGTCCAGGGCCTGTTCCTCGCGAATCTGGCGACGAAGGCTCTGCATGCAATCCAGCACGGCTTTGGTCAGTTCCACGCGTATTCCCCCCAAGGTGTGAAGAGAGCTCCGGCCTGTCGTCCTGCCCGGACGGAGCGCGTCGGACCCGTTCAGCGGTGGGTCCGTCCGGCGCGGCACGGGCCGCGCATGGAGCGCCCCCAGACGCCCCGCAACGACCGAAGCAAGCCGCGTACCAGTTCACAATCCCAGGAACCATGGGGCCTGCAGCCGGTCCATCAGCTTGGATGCGCACCGACGAAGGGCACCCGCACCAGCATGGCGCGGCGCTGATGCCGGCTAAGCGAACCGGTATACTGGCGCCCCTCGGCCTGGGTGCCGACCCCGATTCCTTGCTCCTCCTGCCGAAGGTCAATCATGCGTAACGATGCTCTCGATGAACTGGACGATGTCCCCAGCCTGTCAACCGACGCGCAGGACCGCGACGAGTTCGGCCACCACCCACGCCGTGTCGCCTCCACGCCGGCCCGGGGCGGTCGCACGGGGTACGAGCCCGAAGCCCGAGGCGGCGCCAGCACCGGTCCGCTGTGGGCCCTGCTGGGTGCCACCGTCATTGCCTTCTGTGGCCTCGGCTGGTGGAGCTTCCAGCAGATCTCGATGATGGAGCAGCAACTGGTCGCCACCCAGGAAAGCTTCGCCCGCATCAGCGAAGAGGCCGCCGGGCGCATCAAGGACATCAGCGGCAAGGTCGTTGCCACCGAGTCCAACGTCACCAGCGGCAGCGAGTCCATCAAGCTGGACATCCGCCAGCTGCAATCCCGCCTGGCCGAGGTGGCCAAGCAGCAGCAGGCCCTCAGCGCCCAGCTGGGCAGCCAGGACAAGCGCGTCGAGCAGCTTTCCGGCGACTTCAAGACCCAGAGCGGCTCTGCCGGCCAACTGGACAGCCGCCTGCAGAGCCTGGCCGAAGAACAGGCCCGCCTGAAGGCCGCACAAGGCGACGCCGCCAAGCTGGACGAGCGCATCAAGGCGCTGGCCGGTGAAGTGGAGGCCCTGAAGAAGCAGGGCAACCCCAGCCAGGCCATCAAGAGCCTCGAACAGGACCTGCTGGTCCTGCGCAGCCAGCTGGACAGCCGCCCGGCCCAGGCCCCGGCAGCCGGCGGCGGTGCCAACCAGGCCGAGTTCGACGCCTTCCGCGCGCAGATGACCCGCAACATCAGCACCCTGCAGAGCCAGGTGCAGAACCTGCAGCAGCAGATCAACGCGCGCTGATCCATCACCGCAGTGAACGAGCCCCGCTCCGCAAGGACCGGGGCTTTTTCATGCACGGGCTACGCCGCCCCTGCAAGGGGGACCTGTAGGGGCGAATTCATTCGCCCGCATCTACCCGCCGCCACGAAAAAGCCCCGACCTTGAAGGCCGGGGCTTCGTTCATTGCAGCGTTGCCGCTTACAGGCGCGGGTAGTCGATGTAGCCGACCGGGCCCTTGCCGTAGAAGGTTTCCGGGTGCGGCTCGTTCCAGGGCGCATCCTTCTCCAGGCGGGCCGGCAGGTCCGGGTTGGCGATGAAGGGGATGCCCCAGGCCACGGCGTCGGCCTTGCCTTCGGCGATCCAGGCGTTGGCCTGGTCCTTGGTGAAGCGCTCGTTGGCGATGAACACGCCGCCGAAGGCTTCCTTCAGTTGCGGGGCCAGGCTGTCGTCGGCTTCCTTCTCGCGGGCGCAGATGAAGGCGATGCCGCGCTTGCCCAGTTCACGGGCCACGTAGCCGAAGGTCTCGGCACGGTTGGAGTCGCCCATGTCGTGGGCGTCGGCACGCGGTGCCAGGTGCACACCGACACGGCCGGCGCCCCAGACCTTGATCAGCTCGTCGGTGATCTCCAGCAGCAGGCGCGCGCGGTTCTCCAGGGAGCCGCCGTAGCGGTCGGTGCGGGTGTTGGTGCTGTCCTGCAGGAACTGGTCCACCAGGTAGCCGTTGGCGGCGTGCAGCTCGACACCGTCGAAGCCGGCAGCCAGGGCATTCTCCGCGCCGAGGCGGTAGGCCTCGATGACGTCGGCGATCTCCTCGGTCTCCAGCGCGCGGGGCACCGGGTAGTCACGCAGCGGGCGCAGCAGGCTGACGTGGCCCTTGGCAGCGATGGCGCTGGGGGCCACCGGAGCTTCGCCGTCCAGGTAGCTCGGGTCGGAGATGCGGCCCACGTGCCACAGCTGCAGGACGATCTTGCCGCCGTTGGCGTGCACGGCCTTGGTCACGTTGCTCCAGCCCTTGACCTGATCGTCGTTCCAGATGCCGGGGGTGTCGGGGTAGCCGACGCCCATCGGGGTCACGGCGGTGGCCTCGCTGATGATCAGGCCGGCGGACGCGCGCTGGCTGTAGTACTCGGCCATCAGCGCGTTGGGCACGCGGCCTTCGTCGGCGCGGCAGCGGGTCAGGGGGGCCATGATGATGCGGTTGGCCAGTTCCAGGTCGCCCACTTTGATCGGATCGAACAATGTTGCCATTTTGAACACCTCGTCTTAGTCGAGAGCGGTTTCCAGCTCGGGTTTGCGTTGGCTGAAGGTCAGCAGGGTGGCGACCAGCGCCAGGATGGCGAGTACGGCAGCGGCGAGCGGCACGCGGGTCAGACCCAGGCCCTGCTCGATCACCACGCCACCGACCCAGGCGCCCAGGGCGTTGCCCACGTTGAAGGCGCCGATATTGAGGGTGGAGACCAGGTTCGGCGCACCGGCGCCGAACGCCACCACGTTCACCTGCAGGGCCGGCACGGCCGCGAAGGCGGCGGTGGCCCAGAGGAACAGGGTGATCTCCATGGGAATCAGGTACGGGCTGGCCAGGTGCACCACGGTGGAGGTGACGGCCAGGGCGATGAACACGCCCATCAGCGTCTGTGCCAGCTTCCAGTCGGCCAGGCGGCCGCCGATGAAGTTGCCCAGGGTCAGGCCCAGGCCGATCAGCAGCAACGTGCCGGTCACGCCGCGTGGCGACACCCCGGTGATCTCGCCCAGCAGCGGCGCCACGTAGGTGAAGATGCAGAACACCGCCGCCGAGAACAGCACCGTGGTCGACAGCGCCAGCCACAGCCCGGCACCGCGCAGAGCGGCCAGCTCGGCGCGCATGTCGGCGGCTTCTTCGTCATCCTGGCGTGGCAGCACGCGCCACAGCCCGATGAAGGCCGCCACGCCGATCAGCGTCACCGCCCAGAAGGTCGAGCGCCAGCCCGCCACCTGGCCCAGCGCGGTACCCAGGGGCACGCCCAGCACGTTGGCCAGGGTCAGCCCGGTGAACATCAGCGCCACCGCCGACGCCTTGCGGTTCGGCGGTACCAGGCTGGCGGCCACCACCGAGCCGATGCCGAAGAAGGCCCCGTGGCAGAGCGCCGTCACCACCCGCGCCAGCATCAGCAGGTCGTAGTTCAGTGCCGTGGCGCACAGCAGGTTGCCGAGGATGAAGATCGCCATCAGCGCCAGCATTGCCGCCTTGCGAGGGAAGCGCGCCGTGGCCATGGCCATGAACGGCGCACCGACCGCCACGCCCAGGGCGTAGCCGGTCACTAGCCAGCCGGCGACGGGGATGCTCACGGACAGGTCCGTGGCGACATCGGGCAGCAGGCCCATGATCACGAATTCAGTGGTGCCGATGGCGAATGCGGACAAAGCCAGGACGAGAAGCGCGGTTGGCATGGGCCAGCTCCTGAGTGAATGGGGGCAGGTGGCAAAGGGGCCGGGGTGAGCCCGCCGGGCGGGACTCTTGATCGGGTACTGCGGTCAGAGTTCGGTGCTCATCCGCTGCAGGAACGCCTCGATTACGGCCTCGTTGCGCTTGAAGAAGTTCCACTGGCCGATGCGCCGGCTGGTCACCAGGCCAGCCTTCTGCAACGTGGTCAGGTGGGCCGATACGGTGGACTGGGAGAGCCCGGTGCGCTGGTCGAACTTGCCGGCGCACACGCCGATCTCGAACGGGTGGTCCTGCTCGACGAAGTAGCGCTCCGGCTCCTTCAGCCACAGCAGCATGTCGCGCCGTACCGGGTGGGCGAGGGCCTTGAGGATCTCGCCCAGGTCGATGTCGAGGCTGTCGGGGGTGTCGGTCATGGCCGTCTCCACCAGTCATATCGGAATGGAGCGAACTATATATCGGGCAAAAACGATACGGGATCGTTTCCCACGATAGTCATCATCAGCCCGGCTGATGGGCATGCGCCGACACAACGGAGTTTTTCAGCAGCCTGCTAAGCTGGCGCGATGAATTACCTCGCCCACCTCCACCTCGGCGGCCCCGCGCCCCACCAGCTGCTCGGCAGCCTCTACGGCGACTTCGTCAAAGGGCCGCTGGACGGCCGTTGGCCCCAGGCCATCGAGGCCGGCATTCGCCTGCACCGGCGCATCGACCTGTTCACCGACACCCACCCGCTGGTGCGGGACGCCCGCGCCCTGTTCCCGGCGGCCCGGCGGCGGGTGTCCGGCATCCTGCTGGACCTGTTTTTCGACCACTGCCTGGCCCGCGATTGGGCCGACTATGCCGAGGTGCCGCTGCCCGCCTTCACCGGCCAGGTCTACCGGGTGCTGGCCGACCAGGCGGCGCTGCCCGGTGCCTTGGCCCGCATCGCCCCGCGTATGGCCGAGCAGGACTGGCTCGGCAGCTACCGCGACTTCGACACCCTGGCAGCCGTGGTGGGTGGCATGAGCCGCCGCCTGTCCCGGCCCGAGCTGCTGGCCGGCGGCTTCGATGAACTGGCCGAGCGCTACCAGCCCCTGAACGATCACTTCCGGCGCTTCTACCCCGAGCTGCAGCGCTTCGCCGCCCAGGCCGGCATGGCTTGACCTGCATCAAGCCCCGGCAGCGGATCGGGGCGTGCAATGCGTGGACCCCGGACCGCCCCGGCCCGGCCTGACGAGAACAGTGGAGGTGCTCCGATGAAAGCGCTGCTCCTGGCGACCGACCTGTCCAACCGCTCCGAACGTGCCCTGCGTCGTGCCGCCCAACTGGTGCGGCAGTTCCGTTGCCCCTGGACGGTGCTGCACGTGGTGGATGCCGACCAGCCCCAGGCCTTGGCCAGCGCCTGGAGCGCCCAGGTCCACGAGGCCCTCGCCTCGCACCTGGGCGAGATCGCTGAACTGGCGGGCGCCGCCCCGGCGCTGCGCGTCGAAGTGGGCGACCCGGCCGAGCGCATCGTCGACTTCGCCCGCAGCCAGGGCTTCGACCTGCTGGTGATGGGCTGCCACCGGCGCAACGCCCTGCGCGACGTGTTCGTCGGCACCACCCTGGAGCGCGTGCTGCGCACCGGGGACACACCGGTGCTGGTGGTCAACCGCGAGACCGACGGGCACTACCACGACATCCTCGTCGGCCTCGACCTCTCGCCCTGTTCGGCTCGCGCGGCCCAGGCGGCTCGTGAACTGGGGATTCTGGAGCTGGCCCGCAGCCGTGCGCTCTACGCCTTCGAGCCCTTCGCCCGGCTCACCCTGCTGGGTGCCGGGCTGTCCGACAGCGCCCTGGAGGACCATGAACAACGCGAAGCCGTGGCGGCCCGTTCGGCCCTGGCGCAGTTCCTTGGTGAGCAGGGGCTGCTGGGCGTGTTCAGCCAGCATTCGGCGGAGGAGGGATTGCCCATCACCGTGCTGCGCCATGCACTGCAGCAGGCCGAACCGGACCTGCTGGTGCTGGGCACGCGGGGCATGAGCGGGGTCAAGCGGGCATTGATCGGCAGCGTGGCGGACGCCGCCCTGCGGGAGTTCGATTGCGACATGCTGGTGGTGCCGCCCGCCCGCTGAGGCAGCGGCTCAGGCCGCCAGTTCGTCGGACGGGGCTTCACCGAACAGCGCCACCTGCACCGCCTGCTGGGCCTCGCGGGCCAGGGCGTTGCGGTGGCGACCGCTGCTGGGGATGGGTGTCAGCAGGCGGATCTCCACCTCGCTGCACGGGCTGCGCAGCAGGCGTACCAGGTGGGACACCAGGTCATCCTCGCCAATGAACGGCGCCACGCTGTCCCGCTCGCCATCGCGCAGGTAGCGGATCGCCACCGGCTGCACCGCCACTCCGGTCTCGCAGGCGCTGGTCAGCAGGCGGCCATGGAAGGTGCGCACCAGGCTGCCATCGGTGGTGGTGCCTTCCGGGAAGATCACCAGGTTGCGGCCCAGCCCCAGGTGCCGGCCCAGTTGCTGCCCCACCAGGTTGCTCTCCCCCGAACCACGGCGGATGAACAGCGTCCCGGCCTTGTGCGCCAGCCAGCCGGCCACCGGCCAGGCGCGCACCTCCGCCTTGGACAGGAAGGACAGCGGCGCGAGCATGCCCAGCAGCGGGATGTCGGTCCACGACACATGGTTGCTGACCCACAGCATCGGCACCGTCGGCACCTCGCCTTCCACGCGGACCCGGAAGGGCAGGGCGCCGGCCAGGCGCGCCAGGAACCAGCGGGTCAGGCGCTGCCGGCGCGGCATCAGGTCCCGTCCCCGGGCCAGCCGTTCCAGCACCACCACCCCGCTCGCCAGCAGCAGGCCGAGGCCGATCACCGCCAGCAGGCGTAGCACCCGCAGGTAGAAGCGCAGCCCGGCCACGGCGTCAGACCGCCGCCTTGAAGTGGCGGGCGTAGCGCGGGCACAGCTCGTCGCGCTTGAGCAGGATGAACACGTCGGCGACCTGGAAGTCCGGGTCCCAGCACGGCTCGCCGCAGATCTTCGCCCCCAGGCGCATGTAGGCCTTCAGCAGCGGCGGCATCTCCGCGATCACGTTGCTCGGCAGCTCCAGCGCCGGCAGCGGGGTGCGCGGCTCGGCACGCAGGTGCTCGGTGCACAGGTAGCGTTCGCGCAGGCGCTGCATGATGGCCTGGGCCTGGATGCCGCCGTCCTGCATGGGGATGCTCGCGCAGCCCATCAGGTAGCGGTAGCCGCCCTCGTTGAGCACCTCTGCCAGCTCGCTCCAGAGCACCGCGATGGTGCCGCCGTTGCGGTAGGCCGCATCGACGCAGGTGCGGCCGATTTCCAGTACCGGGCCCTGCAGCTCGCCCAGGCCTTCGAGGCGGAACTCCTCTTCGCTGTAGAAGCGGCCGATGTCGTGGGCGGCCTGGTGGTCCAGCAGGCGGGTGGTGGCCACCAGCTCACCGCTGTCCAGGTCGCGCACACCGATGTGCTGGCAGTGCGGGTCGAAGTCATCCATGTCGAGGCCGAATTCGGCGCCCTTGAGCTTGGCATCGAACTCCGCGCTGAACACCCGGTAGCGCAGGGCCTGGGCTTCACGCAGGGCAGCCACCCCGCTGAGGCGCTCGGCCTGCAGGCGGCGTGGGCTCTTGTCGCCGCGTGCGGCGTTGTCGCGGGTGATAGCGATCTGAGTCATGAGTAAGCCTCCATTTGGGCCGGCTAGATCCCGGTTGCAGCCGGACGATCTTGTTGTGCAAGCTCAGGCTAGGCAGACCCGGTGTCACCTCCGTGACGTTTCCGTGATGCTTGAATGACAGCCCCCAAGGAGACCGCCCATGACCTGGCAACGCCTGCTCGAGACCCGTGACCGCCTGCCCGCGCAGCCTCTCGAAGAGTGGTACGGCAGCCTGCTGGAGCGCCTGGGTGAGGCCACGCCCTTCGAACTCGCCATCCTCGGCGGGCGCCTCGCCGCCACCCCGGGGCTGGCCTTCCTCGCGGGCTACCAGGGCGCGCTGCGCCTGCTCTGGCCCTCCGCTCCGCGCAGCCTCGGCGCCCTCTGCGTGACCGAAGCGCGCAGCGTGCGCCCGGCGGACATGCAGGTCCGCCTCGACGGGCTCAGCCTCAATGGCCGCAAGGACTTCGTCACCGCCGCCGACGCCGCCGACTGGCTGCTGGTGGCCGCCCGCGAGGAAGCCGACGGCGAAGCCCCGCGCCTGGCCCTCACCGTGGTGCGCAACGGCGCGCCCGGCGTGCGCATCGAACCCCTGCCGGCGCTGCCGCTGATGCCCGACATCCCCCACGCCCGCCTGCACCTGGACGGCGCCCATTGCGAGCGCCTCGCCGGGGACGGCTGGGATGCCTACGTCAAACCCTTCCGCAGCCTGGAAGACCTCCACGTCCTCGCCGCCCTCAGCGCCTGGCTGCTGGGTGTCGGCCAGGACAGCGGCTGGCCGCCGGCCCTGCGCATGCGCCTGCTGGGGCTGCTGGCCGGCGCCGCCGAAGTGGCCCGGCTGTGCGCCACCAGCCCGGTGATGCACGTCATGCTGGCCGGCCTCTTCGCCGAGTTCGACGGCCTGCGCAGCGAACTGGACGCCGCCTTCGCCAGCGGCCCCGGGCCATGGGCAACGCTCTGGACGCGCGACCAGGGCCTGCTGGCCATCGCCGGCGCCGCACGCGCCACGCGCTTGGCCAAGGCGCGGGAGGCACTGGGGTGGGTGGATTGAACCCGGGCGGTTGACACCGTCCAGTGGCGCGGCCGTACACGGCTATCGGAAGCGCCTGATGGAATCGCCCTTGCCCAACCCGGCAGGCTCCGTCCTCCCAGTTCCAATGGACGGAGCCCCGCATGTTCAACCCCGCCAACCAGGCGCACTTCAGCCTCGACATCGAAGGCGCCAACCCTGACTTCAAGGTCCTCGCCTTCACCGGCCACGAAGCCCTCAACCAGCCCTTCCGTTTCGACATCGAACTGGTCAGCGAGCGCAGCCGCCTCGACCTCGAAAGCCTTCTGCACAAACCCGCCTTTCTCGCCTTCACCCCCGACGGGCGCGGCGTGCATGGGCAGGTCTTCGGCATCGCCGTCGGCGAGATCGGCAACCGCCTCACCCACTACCACCTGACCCTCGTCCCGCGCCTCGCCTACCTCGCCCTGCGCCACAACCAGCGCATCTTCCAGCACCTGAGCGTCCCGCAGATCATTGGCCAGGTCCTCGAAGACCACGGCATCCTCGCCGACGCCTACCGCTTCCGCCTCGGCCCCAAGGCCCCGCCGCCCCGGGACTACTGCACCCAGTACGACGAAAGCGACCTGCACTTCATCAGCCGCCTCTGCGAAGAAGAGGGCCTGCACTTCCACTTCGAGCACCAGAGCGACAGCCACCTGCTGGTCTTCGGCGAAGACGCCAGCGCCTTCCCCAAACTCGGCCGCCCCGTCGCCTACGTCGCCAACACCGGCCAGGTCGCCGACGAACCCGTCATCAAACGCTTCGGCCTGCGGATGGAAGCCCGCACCCTGCGCGTCACCCGCCGCGACTACTTCTTCGAAAAGCCCAGGCTGCTGATGGAAGCCGCCCACACCCCCCAGGACGACCTCCCCCAGCCCGACCTCGAAGACTACGACTACCCCGGCCGCTTCACCGAACGCGACCGGGGCCGCCGCCTCGCACGGCAGGCCCAGGAACGCCACCGCCGCGACTACCGACTCGCCGAAGGCGACAGCGACGAACCGCGCCTGGTCAGTGGCCACCTCCTCAGCCTCACCGACCACCCCAAGCACGAGTGGAACGACCTCTGGCTGATCACCGCCCTCCACCACGAAGGCAAGCAGCCCCAAGTGCTGGAAGAGTTCGCCAGCCTCGACAGCGCCATCGACACTCTTACGGGTAACGCCGCTCCCAACGGCGACTTCAAACAGGGCTACCGCAACCGCTTCCAGGCCATCCCCTGGGACGTCCCCGCCCGCCCTGACCTCAACCACCCCAAGCCCCGAGTCCTCGGCAGCCAGACCGCCGTCGTCACCGGTCCAAAGGGCGAAGAAATCCACTGCGACCGCCACGGCCGCATCAAGGTCCAGTTCCACTGGGACCGCGAAGGCCAGGCCGACGAGCACACCAGCTGCTGGCTCCGCGTCGCCAGCAGCTGGGCCGGCAACGCCTACGGCGCCATCGCCATCCCTCGCATCGGCATGGAAGTGCTCGTCACCTTCCTCGAAGGCGACCCCGACCAACCCCTCGTCACCGGCTGCCTCTACCACGGCGTCCACCAGCCGCCCTACGAACTGCCCGCGAACAAGACCCGCACCCTGCTCAAGACCGACAGCAGCCCCGGCGGCGGGGGCTACAACGAACTGCGCATCGAAGACCGCAAGGGCCAGGAACAGATCTACATCCACGCCCAGCGGGACTGGGACGAGAACATCGAACACGACCAGAAGATCCGCGTCGGCCACCAGCGCCACGACCGCGTCGAAGGCAGCGTCTACAGCGAATTCTTCGGCGAGCAGCACCACACCCTGCACAAGGACCGCAAGACCGAACTGAAGCTGGATGACCACCTCACCATCGGAAACGAGCAGCACATCCAACTGGGCAGCGGGCAGTTCGTCGAAGCAGGGCAGGAGATCCACTACTACGCCGGCGACAAGGTCGTCATCGACGCCGGCATGGAGCTCACCGCCAGCGGCGGCGGCAGTTTCCTCAAGCTCGACCCGGGCGGCGTCACCTTCAGCGGCGCCACCATCAACCTGAACTCAGGGGGCGCGGCAGGGGAGGGCTCAGGTGCCCGGCCCATCCTGCCGGGCGCGGTGAAGCCGGCGGACAAGGACAAGGCCGGCATCACCCTGGAGGCCCTGGCCAAGCAACGGCGGGTATTCCTCCAGGCCAGCACGGGCATCTGTGAGGTCTGCGAAGCGGCCAAGCGCGCCAGGGAGGCCAAATGATGGACAGCGGATTCCTGCTCTTCGACGGCGCCTCCCACCGGCAGGCGCTGGTCTGGCTGTGCCAGAACTTTCCCGAACACAGCCCGCGCCCCCTGTTGCAAGGCACCCCGTACGAACCGCTGGCGGCAATCGGCCCCATCCTGCTGCAGGCCGATGCCGGCACTCCGCTGAATGACGCCTGGCAGGCCGGCCAGCCCGAGCTTGAACAGGCCGTCTGGCTCAGGAGCGAGCTGCCCCTGGTCGCCTTGCGAGAGAGCCTGCGTCGGCGTTTACGCATCCTGGCGCCGGATGGCCGCGTGTTCTGGCTGCGGCTGGCCGATGCACGCCCGCTGCGCCAGGCATGGCGCAGCCAGGTCCAGTGGCCGACGGGGTTCTGGCATGGCGTGAGCGAGGTCTGGCTGCGCGACGGGGAGGCCCCGATCCTGGCCTGGCACAACCCCCATCCCCAACTGGATGCGACCCAGCCCGGCCCACCGCTCGAAGCCCAGATCACCCTGGATTGGCCACTGCTCGACGCACTGGCTCAACCCGAACCCCACCCGCAGGACGCACCCGCATGAACGCCCCCGCCACCCAACCCAGCCGTCTCCAGCCCGCCACCTGCCCCTTGCTGGCCGCCGTATTGCCGCTGCGTTATGCCATCGGCCCCATCGAGACGCGCAACCCCTCCACCCTGGACGCCGCCACCCTGGGGCTGCCCGCCCTCAACGGCAACTTCCCGGAGATGGGCCCCGAGCATGCCTCGCTCAAGGATCGTCCCCTGGGCTACGTCCCCCGTGCGCTGCGCGATGGCTGGTTGTACGTCTGGGAAGACAGCCTCAAGGCACTCAGCGAATACCGGGTGGACGCCGCCATGCTGAAACCGACCGCACGCGGCACCCCCGCACCGGACACCACCACCCGTGCCTACCTGATGCTGGAGGCGGGTGCACTGGTGCTGATGGCCTGGTCCCCCATCCGCTGGAGTGCCGACGTCTTCGCGGAGCTGGAGAGCCAGCCCGCCAAGCGCCAACGCATGATGCGCAGCCTGACCCCCGGCGTGGCGCCCTTCAGTGGCAGCGTCCAGGCCATGCACGGGCAGATCGGCGACCTGAAGACCGAGCACTACACCTGGAGCATCGCCGCCAGAAAGGCCAGCTACTGGCTGCTGCAAGACCCGCCCCTCAAACCCATGCAGCGCTGCGAGCAGCAGCACTTCGCCCTGGTCGACGATCCCTGGGGCGTACTGGGTGACCTGGCCGCCCTGGTGCGCGAGCGCCGCATCGCCTTCACCAAGCTCAACAAACACCGCAACGACGAGTGGGCCACGGCCGAACTGATCCAATCCGTAGCCGACAGCGACGAAGTCATCCGCAGCAACCTCGCCTCCATGATCGACGTGCCCCAGCTGCAGAAGGTTCTGAAGCAGCCGGCCCTGGCGCTGGACGCCCTCGATGCCGACCTGCGGCGCCTGACGGAGTGCTGGGCCCGCTGGTTCGAGACCCTGGAAGGCGGCATGCCGTCGCACCTGGACTCCGCCTGCGCCATGTTCGACCTGACCCAGCCCGATCAGCGCGACCTGCTGGAAATCCACTTCGCCTGCAGTTGCCTGGGCCCCTCCGCCACCCCGCTGGGGGTGAAGACCCTGGAGCGGGAGCTGGACGCTGCCCAACCGAGGGAGCAGCCCTGGTTGCTGTGGTCGTTGCTGGGGGCCACCCGCAAGATCGACCCCGGCACCCTGAAGCAAGCCTTGCACCTGCCGGAAGCCCTCGCCGACGTGACCGACGCCCCTGGCGCCGCCGCTCGTGTCGCCAGGGCGACAGCCTTCGCCACGGCCGTCAACCTCGCTGCCGATCAGGTGCAGGCGTTGAATCCGGCGCGCGGTGGGGAGCCCCTGTTCGCCGTGCTCTCACCCAGCCTCGGCGGGCGCCTGCGCAGCCTGAGTGAACAGATCCACCCTCTGGCGTACAACCTCATGACCGCCATGCTGGTACGCAGCGCCCAGCGCCTGGAGGTGGACAGCCTGAGCCGAGTGGATGCGATCGGCTGGCTCAACGAGCAGATCGACCAGGCCCACAACAAGGGCCAACTGCGCCGCCTCAAGAAGCAACTGGAGAAGGAGATCCGCAACCAGGCGCGTGCCGCCCGCGAGGCCGTCGGCCTTTCAACCCCCGCCAAAAGCCCCACGGCGACCCAGGTCGAGGAGGCCATTCCGCATCTCCGTGTCGTACCGGCCCCAGAAGCGGCCCCGCCCCATCCCTCACCCGGCTATGGCAGCGACGCCCCGCGCGCGCCCGGCAAGCCCGGCACAACGCTGCCGCCCCTGAGCGGAAAAGCCGCGCGCCTCTCACTGGGGGTGCCTCGAAATATCAGCGAACTGCTGAACGAGGCGCCCTTGAAGACATTGATTGCGTTTGTGTCGGTTTGGAATTTGGCGGCGGTGGCAACGCAGGCCTGGAATGAGACATCCACGAAGAGCGTTATTTCGGCTGTTGGTGCTGTGACGGCTACGGCAACTGCATCTGCGGCAGTTCTGCAGCAACTTGCTGACGTTCGTTGGGAGCAGCATGTAGGTAGTGCCAGTAAGCTCGACGTCAAGGCTCAGGAGTACTTGGCACGCGCATTGGGCCTGGGAGCCGGAGCTATGCGGCTGCAAGCCATCACCGCAGGCTTGGATGTGTTCATCTACGGCTGGCAAGCGCTGGATGCTTACCAGGCTGGCGACCTGGATACTGCGGCAGTCAGCCTGGGGCTGGTTGGAGCCAACCTTGCTTACGCCCACGTCTCGTTGCGAGCCATGCGCGCCTTGCGCCTGGCTCGCACAGCAGTACTCGCCGGTGAGTCGGCGGCCCTGTCTACCGGTATCCGCGTGTTGTCCCTGCCCCTGCGCCTGAGTCTGGTGGGGCTGGTTGGCACCATCCTGATCGGCATGGTCTCCCTGCTCTACACAAAAGACACCCCGCTGGAAAGCTGGCTCAAGCAGACCCGTTTCGGTATCCGCCCTGCGGACTGGTCCGGCAGCCTCACCGGTACCCTCGAGGCCTTCTGGCGCATCATCTTGCCTGTCAGCCTGATTCTGGAACGCAGGCAGGGCCTCAACACGCGGGGCCAATGGGTGAATGAAATGGCCCTGGTGCTGCACCTGCCCGGCCAGAGCGAGTACCAACCGGGCATGGTCACCTTCGATGGCTATGAAGAATGGGAGGACCTGAGCATCAACAGGCGTTGGTGTGTCCCGCTGGTATGGGAGCGGGACGATCCCATTCCCTTCGATACACAGATCTGCACGCCCTACGACAGGCAGGATGCCGGCGGCGTCTGGCTGCGCCGTGCCTACCACAATCGCCTCGACAGAATCGTCGCCATCCGCGGCAGCCTCACCTACTACCCCGCTGAAGGGCTGAGCCTGCCGGCCATCGACATTGAAGTGAAATGACCATGCCTGACACGACACCGATCACCTTCGTCCGGCGCTTTACCCAAGTGCCGGACAGCCGACTGCTCCAGGCTGATAAGTCCACCGAGGCACAGCTTATGTGCATGCCCGAAGTGGAGGAACAGACCGAGCGCTACCTGAGCCTTGAGCACGGGGAAAGTGTGGATCGGGGGGGCTGGACCGGGGCGTTGGGTGGGGTGGGGGGCGCTTTTTTGTTCTTCTTTGCGCTGTCTATTTTGATAGATGGCCGCACCGAAATCGCTCTCAACCTCTTCTTGGTTGCGCTTGCGTGTGTTCTGGTCCCTTTCATCTTTGAAGTGCGCCAGCCCATGCCCCTGCCTATCCTGCTCAACCGCCGCACCCGAGAGCTGTACTTCGAGCAGGACGGCGAGCTGTACCACACCCCCTGGGACGGCATTGCTGCTGCAGCCTATCCCTTCGAAACTGTGGGGCTCTATACCGGTGGCATGCGCCATGCCGCACTGGAAGTGCTGCTACACCGCTACGGCCACCCGGAGGAGCAGGTGGTGATCAACCTGGGGTCGCCCATTGGCAAGAGCCTGGAGATGCAGTTGGGCTTTTGGGAGTACCTGCGGGCCTATATGGATAACGGCCCCTGGTTCGATGAACACGGCAGGCCCAGCGAATCGCCCGCGTTCAACCAGAGCCTGTTGGAGGTGCGCAAGCGGCGAGGGCATTGGACTCGCCTTCAGTGGCGAGACATCAAGGAGCAGTATGTTGCTCATGGTGCGCTCAGCTATCTCAATCTCTCAGACGTGGCGCTTTTGCTGGGGGGCATGATGTTTGCGCCATTCAACGCCCTGCAGAACTTCACCTACGCCATCGCCAAACGCCGTGCTCGCAGCCAATGGCCGGCCCTGGTCCGCGAGCGCCTGCGGGCCGATGGCCCCACCAGTCGGCTGGTGGATCTGGAGCAGCAGGCGTGACGACAGAGGCTGCCGGCGCCTTTGCCCAGCGCTTCGCTCAAGTGGCCGACAGCCGCTTGCTCCAGGCTGATAAGCCCACTGGGGCACTGCTCATGTGCATGCCCGAAGTGGAAGAGCAGACCGAGCACTATCTGAGCCTTGAGCATGGGGAGAGTGCGGACAGAGGGATGTGGACCGGGGCGTTGGGTGAAGGTGCAGTGTTTTTTGGGCTGATCGCGATTGTGCCCCTGCTGCTAGACGGTGACATGCAATGGGCCAGCCGACTGGCTTTGTTTACGTACCCTCCCGTGCTAGCGGTATTTCTGTGGGAAATCCTCCAACCCATGCCCCTTCCGATCCTGCTCAACCGCCGCACCCGAGAGCTGTACTTCGAGCAGGACGGCGAGCTGTACCACACCCCCTGGGATGGCATCGCCGCTGCGGCTTACCCCTTTGACACCGTCGGGCTGTACACCGGCGGCATGCGCCATGCCGCACTGGAAGTGCTGCTGCACCGCTACGGCCACCCCGAGGAGCAGGTGGTGATCAACCTGGGCTCGCCCATCGGCAAGAGCCTGGAGATGCAGTTGGGCTTTTGGGAGTACCTGCGGGCTTACATGGAGCATGGTCCCTGGTTCGATGAGCAGGGGCAGCGCAGTGATACGCCAGAGCGTGTGGACGAGCTGCGAGAGGTGCGCAGCAGCAAAGGCCAATCGGTTCGCTTGTACTGGGGCCTGATCAAGGCGGAGTACCACGCCAACAATGGACGCAATTTCCTCAGTTACGCCGACACTGTTCTGCTGCTGGGCAGCATTCTGTTGCTGCCGATGCGCACATTGCAAAACCTCACCTGTGCCGTCGCCAAACGCCGGGCCCGCACCCAATGGCCGGCCTTGGTCCGCGAGCGCCTGCGGGCCGATGGCCCCACCAGCCGGCTGGTGGATCTGGAGCAGCAGGCATGACGGCCGAGGCTGCCCGCATGTTTACCCGACGCTTCGCCCAAGTGCCTGACAGTCGCCTGCTCCAGTCCGACCAGCCCACGCACGCATCGCTCATGTGCATGCCCGAGGTGGAAGAACAGACTGAGCACTACCTGAGCCTTGAGCACGGCGAGAGTGCAGATCGGGGGATGTGGACCGGGGCGTTGGGGGGAGGCGTGCTACTGATATTTGGAGGCTTCTCAATAGCTTTTTTCTTGGATGGCAGAACTGGGCCAGGGTGGGCGTGTTTAGCCTTGATTAGTGTGGCCCTGCTAGTGCCTTTCCTACTGGAAATCTTCCGCCCAATGCCCCTGCCGATCCTGCTTAACCGTCGCACCCGCGAGCTGTACTTCGAGCAGGACGGCGAGCTGTACCACACCCCCTGGGACGGCATCGCTGCTGCGGCCTATCCCTTCGATACCGTGGGGTTGTACACCGGCGGCATGCGCCATACCGCGCTGGAAGTGCTGCTGCACCGCTACGGCCACCCTGAGGAGCAGGTGGTGATCAACCTGGGCTCGCCCATCAGCAAGAGCCTGGAGATGCAGTTGGGCTTCTGGGAGTACCTGCGGACTTACATGGATAACGGGCCCTGGTTCAATGAACACGGCAGGCACAGCGAGTCGCCCGAGTTCAACCAGAGTCTGTTGGAGGTACGTAAGACGCGCGGGCAGTGGACCCGCCTGCACTGGGGCATCCTGACGCGCGAGTACAAGGCCAAGCAGGGGCGGAACTTCCTGGGCTATGACGACGTGATGCTGATCCTGCTAAGCGCCTTGTTTGCCCCTATGAATGCGCTGCAAAACTTCACCTACGCCATCGCCAAACGCCGCGCCCGCACCCAATGGCCGGCCCTGGTCCGCGAGCGCCTGCGGGCCGATGGCCCCACCAGTCGACTGGTGGATCTGGAGCAGCACCCCTAAGCCCCTCGGCTGTCGCGGATTGCGACGCAGCGCGCCTCCCTGCGACCTTTGCTCCCTTGACGAAGGGGGCGCTTGACACAGATCAGTACGCCCGGACAAGGGGCTCCGCATGCTGTGCGCCGCAACCGAATCCGAGGTGTCCATGCGCCGTGAACCCATCGTGCTGTTCGACAACGGCACCCACCAATGCATGCTGTTCGACGATCTGGTCAGTGGGGACGGCATCCAGTCCAACCAGTTCCTGATCACCGACCATGACCAGTACCTGCTGCTCGATCCGGGCGGCGACCTGACCTACACCCCGCTGTCGCTGGAGCTGTCCAAGCACATCCCGGTGCAGGACCTGACCTACATCTTCGCCTCCCACCAGGACCCGGACATCATCGCGTCCCTGGACAAGTGGCTGCTGCACACCCGCGCCAAGGTGGTCTGCTCCAAGCTCTGGGCGCGCTTCCTGCCGCACCTGACCGCCAACTACCTGGCCATCAGCCATGGCATCTCCACCTACGACCGCATCATCGCGCTGCCTGACCGTGGCCAGTCGATCCCGCTCGGCCGTTGCAACCTCAAGGCGGTGCCGGCGCACTTCCTGCACTCGGTGGGCAACTTCCAACTGTACGACCCGGTGAGCAAGATCCTCTTCTCCGGCGACATGGGCGCGTCCATGACCGAAGACGCCTCCCCGGTGCGCGACTTCACCAACCATGTGCCGGAGATGGAAGGCTTCCACCGGCGCTACATGGCCGGCAACAAGGCCTGCCGCCTGTGGGCCGCGATGGTCCGTGGCATGGACCTGGAGATGATCGTGCCGCAGCACGGCCGTCCCTTCGTCGGCAAGGAAATGATCAGCGCCTTCCTCTACTGGATCGAGAACCTCGACTGCGGCCTCGACCTGATGGGCCCCGAGGACTACCAGCTGCCTCGCTGACAGCCCGAGGCGAACGCACCTGCAGCAGGTTCGCGTTCGCCAGGCGCGCACACGGAAACCGGCCGGAAGCCTGCGCCTCCCGCCGGTTTTTTTGCGGGATCGCCCACGCCGTGGTACTGCCCCGAAGTTGTCTGGAATGGCCACCTTTCGCGGCGCGTTCGGCGCTTTTGACTGTCATCAACCCGTGCTAGGGTCGGCCTCTTCCTACAACAAGAGGCCTGCCGATGCCCATGTCCCTGCTCCGCGCCCTGTGCCTGGCCCTTGGCCTTGCCGCCGTGCTGCCCGCCCAGGCGGAACGCTGGCCCGATCCTGACTGGACGACCACCCCCGCCGCCAGCAGCCCCGCCCTCGACGCCTTCGAGCGCTACGCCTTTCCCGCCCGTGACGATGCCCAGCGCCAGGGCGTGCGCAGCGACGCGGTGGTGGTGATCCGCGATGGCGAGCTGGTCTACGAACGCTATGCCGGCCCCACCCAGGCGCAGACGCCGCACCTCACCTGGTCGGTGAGCAAGAGCCTGCTGGCCGCCACCCTGGGTGTGGCCTTTGGCGAGGGGCGCTTCAAGCTGGACGACCCGGTCGCCCGCCACTACCCCGCCTTCGCCAGCCACCCCGGCGTGCAGGTGCAGCACCTGCTGCACTGGGCCTCCGGCCTGGCCTGGCAGGAGGACTACGAATACGCCCCGCTCAAGTCCTCCGTAGTGGCCATGCTCTACACCCGAGGCCGTGGCGACATGGCCGCCTTCGCCGCCGAGCACCCGCTGGACGCCGTGCCCGGCAAGCGCTTCCGCTACTCCAGCGGCGACAGCAACGTGCTCTCCGCCGCCCTGCGCGGCATGGTGGGCGAGGCCGCCTACCCGGACTACCCCTGGACCGCGCTGTTCGAGCCCCTCGGCATCCGCTCCGCCGTGTGGGAGCGGGACGCCGCCGGCACCTTCGTCGGCTCCTCCTACGCCTACCTCAGCGCCCGTGACCTGGCCCGGGTCGGCCTGCTCATGCAGCGCAACGGTCGCTGGGGCGAGCGGCAACTGCTGCCCGCCGAGTGGGTGGCCTTCAACCGCACGCCCTTCGCCGACTACCGGCCGGACCCGAAACAGCCCGGCGAAGCCGTCCCCGGCGGGCACTGGTGGCTCAACCGCGTGGTGGAGGGCGCGCCGAAGCCCTGGCCGCACGCCCCGGAAGACGCCTTTGCCGCCCTCGGCCACTGGGGCCAGGCGCTCTACGTGCTGCCCACCGAGAAGCTGGTGATCGTGCGCTACGCCGACGACCGCGACGGCACCTACCAGCACGATCGCTTCCTCGAACTGGCCCTGGCCGCCTTCGCCCCGGAGGTGAAGCCATGATCCGCCGCCGTCCCGTGCTCAGCGTCCTCGTCCTGCTGCTGCTCCTGCTCGCCGGCCTGGCCTGGCACAACCGCGTCCACCTGCAGGCCTTCCCCGGCATCATCAGCGCCTACACCGCCAAGGAGTACTGCTCCTGCCGCTACGTGATGCACAACGCGGCGGACTACTGCCAGGGCTACGTGAAGCAGTACGTGCCCATCAGCGGCTTCCTCGACGATGCCGCCGGCAAGCGCGTGACCGCCCGTGGCCTGGGGCGCAACAACACCGCTGCCTGGCTCGGCGAGCGCCAGGGCTGCCAGTTGCTGGCGGAGCCCGACCCGCTGCCCTGAGGCCGCGCGCTCGGGTTCCACCCTGTGGAACCACCTTCGATTGTTCTCCTCCGCCCCGCGCGGTTAGCTGGAGACCGACCGCCCCGGGCGGTCTCCACCGGACGAGGAGAACAACAACAATGACCCGCTTCGCTCCCATCCAGGCCTGGCTCGACGACATCGCCGATGAGCTGCGTGCCTTGCGACACGACATCCACGCCCACCCCGAGCTCGGCTTCGAGGAGCACCGTACCGCCGAGCTGGTGGCGCGCCTGCTGCGCGGCTGGGGCTACGAAGTGCACACCGGCATCGGCCGCACCGGCGTGGTCGGTGTGCTGCGCCGTGGCCGGGGTACGGCGCGGCTCGGCCTGCGGGCCGACATGGACGCACTGCCCATCCACGAGGCCGGCGCGGCCGCCCACATCAGCCGCCATGCCGGCTGCATGCACGCCTGCGGGCACGACGGCCACACCGTGATGCTGCTGGGCGCCGCCCGCTACCTGGCCCAGGCCGGACGCTTCGACGGCACCCTCAACTTGATCTTCCAGCCCGCCGAGGAAGGGCAGGGCGGCGCCCTGGCCATGCTGGAGGACGGCCTGCTGGAGCGCTTCCCCTGCGATGCCCTGTTCGGCATGCACAACATGCCGGGCCTGCCGGCCGGGCAACTGGCCTTCCGCGCCGGGCCGGTGATGGCCTCCCAGGACCTGCTGGAGGTCACCCTCGAAGGCGTCGGCGGGCACGGCTCCATGCCGCACCTGTGCGTTGACCCGCTGGTGGCCGGTGCCGACATCGTCATGGCCCTGCAGACTGTGGTGGCCCGCCACATCGATGCGCAACAGGCGGCGGTGGTCAGCATCGGTGCCTTCCAGGCCGGCGAGGCGGCCAACGTCATCCCGCAGACGGCCCGCCTGCGCCTGAGCCTGCGTGCGCTGGACCCGGCGGTGCGCGAGCGCCAGCTGCAGCGGGTGATGGCGATCATCCGTGGCCACGCCGCCAGCCATGGCTGCCAGGTGCAGATCGAACACCGGCCGGCCTACCCGGTCACCGTCAACCACCCCGCCGAGACTGCCTTCGCCCGGCGTGTCGCCCTCGACCTGGCCGGTGCCGACGCCGTGCAGGACGCGCCCACCCTCATGGGCAGCGAGGACTTCGGCTGGATGCTGCAGCGCTGCCCCGGCAGCTACCTGATGATCGGCAACGGTGACGGGCCGATGGTCCATAACCCCGCCTACGACTTCAACGACGCCATCCTCCCGAGGGGTGCCGCCTACTGGGCCGCCCTGGCCGAATCCTGGCTGCAGGTGACGCCCGTGCGCCTCGCCGAACCCGCCGCCCACGCCTGACCCGGAGACCGCCATGAAACCATCCGCCAGCGGCGCCTCGCGCAGCCGCCAGGTGACGGCTGCCGTCATCGGAAACGCACTGGAGTGGTACGACTTCATCGTCTACGGCTTCCTTTCCAGCATCATCGCCCGGCTGTTCTTCCCCTCGGACGACGAGTACGCCTCGCTGCTGATGGCCCTGGCCACCTTCGGCGTCGGCTTCTTCATGCGCCCGGTGGGCGGCATCCTCCTGGGCCTCTACGCCGACCGCCGGGGGCGCAAGGCGGCCATGCAGCTGATCATCCTGCTGATGACCGTCTCCATCGCCATGATCGCCCTGGCCCCCGACTACGCCGCCATCGGCCTCGGCGCGCCGCTGCTGATCGTGGTGGCGCGGATGCTCCAGGGATTTGCCACCGGCGGCGAATACGGCAGCGCCACGGCCTTCCTGGTGGAGAGCGCCCCGGCCCATCGGCGCGGGCTGTATGGCGCCTGGCAGCTGTTCGGCCAGTGCCTGGCGGTGTTCGCCGGCTCCGGCATGGGCGCCCTGGTCACCCACGGGCTCTCGCCCGAGGCGCTGGATGCCTGGGGGTGGCGGGTGCCCTTCCTGGTGGGCCTGTTGATCGGCCCGGTGGGGCTGTGGATGCGCCGGCACATGGCCGAGACCGAAGCCTTCCTGGAGGCCCGTGACACCCAGCGCGGCGAGCACATCGGCTTCGGTCGCATGCTGCGGGAGAACGGCCGGGCCGTGCTGGTCACCCTCGGCTGCACCATCAGCGGCACCGTGGCCTTCTACGTGGTGCTGGTGAACATGCCCACCTTCGCCCACAAGCAGCTGGGGCTGCCGCTGGACCAGGTGTTCATGGTGCAGATGGCCGCCGTGGCCTGGATGACCCTGGTGATCCCCCTGGCGGGGCACCTGTCCGACCAGGTCGGGCGGCGCCCGGTGCTGCTGGTGGGCACCTTCGCCTTCCTGGTGATGGTCTACCCGCTGTTCAGCTGGGTGGCGACCGCGCCCGGCCTCGGCCGCCTGCTGGTGATGCAGCTGCTGCTGTGCAGCGCCATCGGCAGCATCTACGGCCCCGGGCCCACCGCCAGCGCCGAGCAGTTCCCGGCGGCGGTGCGCTCCACCGGGCTGGCGCTGTCGAACAACCTGGGGGTGATGCTGTTCGGCGGGTTCGCCCCCTTCATCGTCACCTGGCTTACCCAGACCACCGGTGACCCGGTGGCACCCGCCTACTATGTGGTCTTCGCCGCCAGCCTCGGCCTGGTCGCCAACTGGCACCTGCGCGAAGGCGCTCCTGCCGCCCTGGCGCGCCGTGCCCGCCGGCATTCCCTGTCCCAGCCCACCCGGAGCCTTGCCGAATGAGCCTGACCCGAACCCCCGCACCTGCCCGTTCCCTGCGCGAGGAGATCGTCGCCCTGGATGCCCTGCCGCTGTCCGAGGCCATCCGCACCCGTCAGGTGGCCTGCCGCGAGGTGATGCAGGCCTACCTGGAGCACATCCACGCCCTCAACCCGGTGGTCAACGCCCTGGTTGACCTGCAGCCCGAGGAGCGCCTGCTGGCCGAGGCGGAGCAGCGCGACCGGCAACTGGCCAACGGGCAATGGCTGGGCTGGATGCATGGCATGCCCCAGGCGCCGAAGGACCTGGCCGCCACCGCCGGCCTGCGCACCAGCCTCGGCTCCCCACTGTTCGCCGACCAGGTGACCCGCCACGACGCCTACGTGGTGGCCCGCGCCCGGGCGGCCGGGGCGCTGTTCATCGGGCGCAGCAACACCCCCGAGTTCGGCCTCGGCTCGCACACCTACAACCCGGTACACGGCACCACCGGTAACGCCTACGACCCCAGCCGCAGTGCCGGCGGCAGCAGCGGCGGGGCGGCGGTGGCGCTGGCCCTGCGCCTGCTGCCGGTGGCCGACGGCAGCGACATGATGGGCTCGCTGCGCAACCCGGCGGCCTTCAACAACGTCTACGGCCTGCGCCCGTCCCTGGGGCGGGTGCCCTTCGGCCCGACCCCGGAGCTGTTCGTCCAGCAATTGGCCACCGAAGGGCCGATGGGCCGCAGCGTGGCCGACGTCGCCGCGCTGTTGCGTACCCAGGCCGGACCGGCGGCGGGCGTGCCCCTGGCGCAGTTGTCCAGCCAGGACCTGGAGGGCCCGCTGGAGCGGGACTTCACCGGCACCCGCATCGGCTGGCTTGGCGACCTGGGTGGCCACCTGCCCATGGAGGCGGGGCTTCTGGCGCTGTGCGAGGCCGGGCTGGCGGACTTCCGCGCCCTGGGCTGCGAGGTGGAGCCGGTGGTGCCGGATTACGATCCGGAGCGGCTCTGGCGCTGCTGGTGCGTGCACCGCCACTGGCTGGTGGCCGGCAGCCTGGGGTCGCTGTACGCCGACCCGGCGCGGCGCGCGCGGCTCAAGCCGGAAGCCTGCTGGGAGGTGGAGGGTGGCCTGGGCCTCAGCGCCGAGGCGGTGCACCAGGCCTCGGTGGACCGCAGCGACTGGTACCGCGTGGTGACGGCGCTGTTCGAGCGTTACGACTTCCTGCTGCTGCCCAGCGCCCAGGTGTTCCCTTTCGACTCGGCCCAGCCCTGGCCCACCGAGGTGGCCGGCCGCGCCATGGACAGCTACCACCGCTGGATGGAGGTGGTGATCGGCGTGAGCCTCGCGGGCCTGCCGGCCATGAGCGTGCCGGTGGGCTTCGGCGAGGCCGGGCTGCCCATGGGCGTGCAACTGATCGGCCCGGCGCGCGCCGACCTGGCGGTGCTGCAACTGGCCCATGCCCACGAGCAACAGACCCGCTGGGTGGCGCGGCGCCCGCCCGCGTTGCTGGGCTGGCCATCCGCCAACTGAGCGATCACGGGCTGGCCAAGGCCCGTATCTTGCTGGCGCCTGTCATCGCCATGGGGGAGGGGAGGCGGGTATGCAAACACGAGAAGACAGCGGCACGGTGCGCTCGGTGGAGCGCGCCTTGGGCATCCTCGAACTGCTGGGCGCCCATGACGCCCTGGGGTTGGAGGAGCTGCACTACCTCACCGGCCTGCCCAAGGCCACGGTGTCGCGCCTGTTGCACACCCTGCAGGAGCAGGGCTGGCTGTACCGGGGGCTGTGCGACCGGCGCTACCGGCTCACCGCCGAGCGCCTGTTCGGCGACCCGCAGCAGCGCTTCCTCCGGCAACTGGTGGAGCGCGCCTCGCCGCTGCTCAGCGAGCTGGCCGAGCGCACCGGCCTGGTGGCGGACCTGTCGTTCTTCGACGGCGACGACCTGCTGGTGGTGGAAAGCGCCGTGCCCCAGGTGCTGCGTCGGCGCTATCCGAACAACCGCCTGGTGGTGGGGCTCAAGGCCAGCCTGCACCAGTCGGCCATGGGCAAGGCCTGCGTCGCTGCCCTGGAGCCCACCGACCTGGAGCGCCTCGCCGCACGCCACGGCCTGCCCGGCGAGGCGCTGCAGCGGGTCCATGAACAGGCCCACCGCCAGGGCTATGGCGAGCGCACCGAGGGCAGCTGGGAATATGCCGTGCGCCTGCCCTTCCTGATCCGCGCCGTGGCCCTGCCGGTGCGGCGCCAGGGGCGGGTGGTGGGCAGCGTCGCCCTGCACTGGCCCCGCGACCAGGACAGCGTCGAGCGGGTCAGCGGCCAGCACCTGCAGGACCTCGCCGGCACCGTCGACCTGTTGCAGGGCCGGCTGGCCTAGGCCGCCGGCCCACCCTCCCGCCGGGCAGGCCTGCCCGGCTTCCTGTCGCCTGCACCATCGCCCGCCCGCCATTCCACCCGGTGGAACCCATTTCGATTGCCCGTCGGGGGCGGCCGCCCACAATGGGCATGCCTGTCCGGACAGCCTCACCTTTCATCCAGAACAACAAGAAGGACAACGAGATGAACCTGCGAGAGAAAGGCCTCGCCGGGCTGCTGTGCCTGGCGTCCGGCTGGGCGTGCCATGCCGAACCCTTCATCGACGACAGCCGCACGTCGCTGCGCTACAGCCAGTTCTACTGGAAGGAGAACGACGGCGGCGAGGTCGGCCCCAACCGCGACGAATGGGTGCAGGCCGCCCTGTTCAGCTTCAACTCCGGCTGGTACCGCGACCTGTTCGGCGTGGACTACGCCTACGGCCTGGCCGATGCGCTGCACGTGGGCCACGAGGCCACCAGCATCAGCAACCTGGAAGCCGGGCGCAGCGTGCAGTCGCCCCACGGCATCGCCAAGCCGGTGGAGGCCTACCTGCGCGGGCGGCTCCCGGTGGCCGACGGCTACCTGCAACTGGGGCTCGGCAAGAAGAGCCGGCGCTACGGGCAGTACTACGACGACCCCTTCAGCCGCATCCTGCCGCCCTCCACCCTGGGGACGGACCTGGAGTGGCGCGCCGAGGGCCGCGCCCTGCGCTACAGCCGGCTCACCGGCTTCAGTGCGCGCAACGAGTCGGGCTGGTCCGACACCCTGCGCAACTTCCGTGGCCAGCGCATCGAGGCACTGCACCTGGTGGCCGTGGAGTGGACGTTGCCCACCACCAGCCGCCTGACCGCCGAGTACAGCCTGGCCGAGGACTACCTCAAGGTCGGCTCCATCAAGCTGGAGCACAGCCTGGCCCTGGGGGATGAGCGCTTCATCGACCTCGCGGGCACCCTCGGCGCCCAGCAGGACGCCGGGCGCCTGTTCGAGCACGAGGGCGTGCGCGGCCTGTTCGAGGCGGAGCGGCAGCACCGGGCGCGCTACACCGACCTGTCGCTGAAGTACCGCACGCCCACCTATACCCTGGGGGCGGCCTACAACCGGGTGCGGGGTGGCGACTTCGACCGCCCGTTCTTCCGCCAGGACCACGGCACCTGGAACAGCAGCGCCAAGCTGTTCTACTACTTCGGCGCCGAGGACGAGGCCATGGTCAAGCTCATGGCCGGGATGGACTTCAGCGCCTTCGGCCTGCCCCAGCTGCGGCTGGACAGCCACTACGCCTTCTCCGACCACGCCGCCGGCTACCGCGACTTCTCCCGGCGGGAGTTCCAGAGCCTGCTGCAGTACCGCTTCGACGGGCCGCTCAAGGGGCTCAGCCTGGCCTGGCTGCACAACCGCTTCCACACCGAAGGCGTGCCCGACGGGGTGGACCGCCGGCAGGCCTCGCGCGGGCCGGCGGGCATCATCACCCACCACGCCGA
Source organism: Metapseudomonas otitidis (assembly GCF_011397855.1). NCBI lineage: Bacteria > Pseudomonadati > Pseudomonadota > Gammaproteobacteria > Pseudomonadales > Pseudomonadaceae > Metapseudomonas > Metapseudomonas otitidis. The sequence continues at coordinate 1,410,666 of NZ_AP022642.1, forward strand.
ACGTTTGTACCTGAACTACGTCTATAGCTTCTGATCCGAAGGACAGGCCGGCCCTCGCCCTGCTGGCGACGGGCCGGCGACCCTGGTTTGCAGGTGCGCTGGCCGGCGGTTTAAGGTGGCGCCGATTTGCAACAGGAGTCCCCATGCGCACGTCCATTCCCCTCGTCTTCGCCCTGCTGGGCGCCCTGGCGCTGCCGGCCCATGCGGGCTGGTACCTGGACAACGAGTCCTCGCGGCTGTCCTTCATCTCCACCAAGGGCGGCAGCCTCTCCGAGGTGCACCGCTTCCTCACCCTGCACGGCAGCATCGGCGAAACCGGCAAGGCTCACCTGCGCGTCGAGCTGGAGTCGGTGAGCACCGGCATCCCGCTGCGGGACCAGCGCCTGCGCGACCTGTTCTTCGAGATCGAACGCAACCCCGAGGCCGAGGTGCACGCCCAGATCGACCTGCGCCCCATCACCGACCTGGCCCCCGGCGCCCAGCTGGAGCTGCGCCTGCCGCTGAAGGTGACGCTGCACGGCCGCGAGCACGAGTACCAGGCCGAGCTGCTGGCCACCCGGCTGGATGACCGCCGCTTCCAGGTGGTGACCCTGGCCCCGCTGGTGCTGCAGGCGGAGGACTTCGGCCTGATGGAAGGCCTGGGCACCCTCAAGCAACTGGCGGGGCTCTCCTCCATCAGCAGCTCGGTGCCGGTGGGCGCCGTGCTGATCTTCACGGCGCGCTGATGGGCCACATCTTCCCCTGGAAGTCCGGCAACCGCTTCGATCTGCTGATCGACGGGCCGAGCTTCTTTCCCGCCATGCTGGCCGACATCGACCGGGCCGAGCACCACGTCAGCCTGGAGCTCTACCTGGTGGAGGACGGCCGTTGCAGCGAGGCCCTGGTGGAGGTGCTTTGCCAGGCCGCGCGGCGGGGGGTGAAGGTGCGTTGCCTGTTCGACGGCTTCGGCAGCCAGAAGCTCGGCCAGGCCCTGCGCGGGCGGCTGGCCGAGGCTGGTGTGCTGCTGCAGTTCTACAACCCCATCCGCTGGCGGCGTGGGGCGAACAACTTCTACCGCGACCACCGCAAGATCCTGGTGGTGGACGACCGCGTCGCCTATGTAGGCGGCACTGGCTCCACCGACGACTTCTGGCAGCCCGGCGAGGCCGAAAGCCATTGGCACGAGGCCATGGTGGCGATCCACGGGCCGCTGGTGGTGCATTGGAAACTGATCTTCGACTTCCAGTGGCTGGCCAACCTGCGTCGCCGTCCCTGGCTGCCGGACGAGGCGCCGGGGCTCAGCCACCTGCCGCCCTATCCCTCGGCCGGCGTGGGCATGGGCCGGGTGGCCTACGCCGACGCCCGCCAGCACCTGGACATCGTCCAGTCCCTGGTGCGCAGCCTGCGCAATGCCAAGGAGCGGGTGTGGCTGGCCACGCCGTACTTCCTGCCCAGCTGGAAGGTGCGCCGCGCCCTGATCAAGGCCGCCCGGCGCGGCGTGGACGTGCGCCTGCTGCTCACCGGGCGCAACACCGACCACCCGCCGGTGCGCTTCGCCGGGCAGCGCTACTACCCGCGCCTGCTGCGGGCCAACGTGCGGATCTTCGAGTACCAGCCGCGCTTCCTTCACCTGAAGATGGTGCTGGTGGACGGCTGGGTCAGCGTCGGCTCGTGCAACTTCGATCACTGGAACCTGCGCTTCAACCTCGAAGCCAACGTCGAGGCCCTGGACCGGCACTTCACCGAGCAGGTGGCGGCCTCCCTCGGCCGCGACTTCGACGACAGCCGCGAGATCACCCTGGAGGACTGGCACGCCCGGCCGCTGCTCAAGCGCTTCTACCAGCGCCTGTGGGGCTGGCTCGACCGCCTGGCGGTGAACCTGCTGGACCGCCGCCGCTGAGCCGAACCTTTGTCGGGTGTCGGCAGTGGCCCGCCGCCGGCTACGCTCCCTGCACCCCATAACGAGAGATGTGCCCATGCGCCGTCCGCTGCTGCTGCCCCTGCTGCCCCTGCTGGTCGTGCTGTTGTCCGCCTGTTCCACCCCCGGTGCCTTCTTCGGCGCCACCGACGGCCCGGCCTTCGAGGCGCTGGCGCCCCGGGACGGCGACCATGCCCTGGTCTACATCTACCGCCCCCGCAGCGACTGGGCCGACCAGGAGCTGGAGGCGCCTGGGCTGTTCCTCGACGGCCGGCTGATCGGCACCCTGCCGAGCAACGGCTACCTGGCCCTGGAGTTCGACGTCGCCAACTACCGCCTGGAGATGCGCCGCCCGCTGATGGGCACCTACTGGACGCTGCTGGCCGGCGGCTATTTCGACTTCACCCAGATCACCAGCTTCGCCTTCGAGGTCGGTGCCGGCGGCACCTACTACCTGCGCTACGACGAGCTCAATCCGCCGCCGAAGAACGCCGAGCTCCCGCCCCAGGGCGACGGCCCGCTGCAGCTGGTGGGCGAGGCGCTGGGCCGCCAGGAGATCGCCGCCACCCGCCAGGTGCAACCGCTGCTGCGCATCGACGCCAACGGCCAGCCCCTGTAGTAGCCGGGTGTTACCCAGGGGGCCACGCGGGGGAGGATGATTGGCTACCTTTGTCACCCTGAGCCCTGACTGGGAGGACCCCGCAATGGCAGCCAAGAAGATCCTGATGCTGGTCGGCGACTACGCCGAAGACTACGAAACCATGGTGCCGTTCCAGGCCCTCGGCATGGTCGGCCACACCGTCCACGCCGTGTGCCCCGACAAGGTCGCCGGGCAGACCGTGCGCACCGCCATCCATGACTTCGAAGGCGACCAGACCTACAGCGAGAAGCCCGGCCACAACTTCGCCCTCAACTTCGACTTCGACCGCGTCCGCGCCGAGGACTACGACGCCTTGCTGATCCCCGGCGGCCGTGCCCCCGAATACCTGCGCCTGAACGCCCGGGTGATCGAGCTGGTGAAAGCCTTCGACGCCGCGAAGAAACCCATCGCCGCCGTCTGCCACGGCCCGCAACTGCTGGCCGCCGCCGGCGTGCTCAAGGGCCGCTCCTGCAGCGCCTACCCGGCCTGCGCACCGGAAGTCGCCCTGGCCGGTGGCGAGTTCGTCGACATCGCCGTGGACCACGCCCACGTGGACGGCCACCTGGTCACCGCCCCCGCCTGGCCGGCCCATTCGGCCTGGCTGGCGAAGTTCCTCGAGGTGCTGGGGACGCGGATCAGCCTGTAACGAGGCGCAGAATCCCTGCGCCGTCCTGCATACTGCGGTGCGGCGCCAGGGGCGCGACCATCACGCTGGCGCCGTGGCGCACCGCTGGGCGACCGAAGCCGCCCCTGCACGATTCAGGATCACCCGATAAAGGACCCGCCCCATGTGCGAGCTCTATGTAAAGGCCGACCCGATCCTCTACGAATCCCGCTCGCGCTCCCTGCGCATCCGGGGCGTGGTCACCACCCTGCGCCTGGAGAACCAGTTCTGGGACATCCTCCGGGAGATCGCCGAGGTGGACGGCATGACCACCAACCAGCTCATCACCAAGCTCTACGACGAAGTGATGGACTACCGTGGCGAGGTGGTGAACTTCGCCTCCTTCCTGCGGGTGAGCTGCACCCGTTACCTGGCCCAGCGCAGCACGGCGGCCGGGCTGAGCCTGGTCCCGCGCCGCACCGGGTGACCGATTGGTCGGAAACATGAGGCGGTCGGCGGATCGCCCCAGCCTGCTCGGGTAGTCTTGCCCCCGCGCGTGGCAGGGAGGCCACCGCCGCGCGTCCACCGGCTGCATTCGCGGTCGGGGTTCGATGGCCCCAGGAGTTGTTCATGGCTGCCAAACGCTTCATCACCCTCACCGCCCTTGCTGCCTGCCTGCTGGCCGGTGCGCCGGCCTTCGCCGAGCCGTCCCTGGCCGAGCGTCGCGCCATCACCGCCTACGAGCAGGGCGTCTACGTCGACCAGGTCAAGGCCATCCAGGCCGCTGCCGGCTACGAGCTGCCGCTGGACGTGCAATGGAACACCATTGCGCTGCCCGACCAGTCCGCCAACTACGCCCAGGACGGTTTCTGGACCCAGATCTACTTCGTGCCCCTGCAGAAGGCCCTGTCCGCCATTGCCGTGGACGACATGGGCAAGCAGGCCCTGAAAGCCAAGCTGAGCAAGGTGGTGGTGCGCTACGACGAGGCCACGGCACCCTCCAGCGCCTACCAGGACGGCGTGGCCTTCGACGGCGGCGTGCTGAACCTGAACTTCCGCCCGTTCAGCAACGTCGACGACGTGGACGCCCGCGCCGACGCGATCCGCAAGGCCCTCGAAGCCAAGCTCTGATCCGTACCCGGCAACCGGCCTCCCGGCCGGTTGCCACGACGCCTTTGCCCGCGCCGGCGAGGAGTCTAAGCTGCGCTATCTCCCTTCCCGGCGCGTTCCGCGATGTACAAGCTGCCCACCACGGCCACTGCGCCGTTCTGCCCCTCCGCCGTCAGCCACAGCGTGACCATTCCTTCAGGCGCCTCCCTGGGTCGCCGGCTGATGCTGTTCCTCGGCCCGGGCCTCTTGGTCTCGGTCGGCTACATGGACCCCGGCAACTGGGCCACCGCCATCGAGGCCGGGTCGCGCTTCGGCTATGCGCTGCTGTTCGTGGTGGTGCTGGCGAGCCTGTCGGGCATGGTGCTGCAGAGCCTCTGCTCGCGGCTGGGCATCGCCACCGGGCGTGACCTGGCGCAGCTCTGCCGCGAGCGCTACCGCCCCGGCGTGGCGCGGGGGCAATGGCTGCTGGCGGAACTGTCGATCATCGCCACCGACCTGGCCGAAGTGCTCGGCGCGGCCCTGGCCTTTCACCTGCTGCTGGGGGTGTCGCTGACCGTGGGCGTGGTGCTGACGGCATTCGACACGCTGATCGTGCTGGCGCTGCAGGGCGCCAACTTCCGCCGGCTGGAGGCCATCGTGCTGGGGCTGATCGCCACCATCGGCGCCTGCTTCTTCATCGAGCTGCTGCTGGTGCGGCCGCACTGGCCAGAGGTGGCGGCGGGGCTGCGGCCCAGCTGGGAGGTGCTCAGCGGGCAGGAGCCGCTGTACCTGGCCATCGGCATCCTCGGGGCGACGGTGATGCCGCACAACCTCTACCTGCACTCCTCGGTGGTGCAGACGCGGGTCAACGGCGAGGACGAGGCCAGCAAGCGCAGCGCCATCCGCTTCGCCCGGTTCGACACCATCGGCTCGCTGTCCCTGGCGCTGCTGGTCAATGGCGCCATCCTGGTGCTGGCCGCCGCCGCCTTCCATGGCAACGGCCACACCGAGGTGGTGGAGATCCAGGACGCCTACCACCTGCTGGACCCGCTGGTGGGCGGTGCGCTGGCCAGCTTCCTGTTCGGCTTCGCGCTGCTGGCGGCGGGGCAGAGTTCCACCTTCACCGGCACCATTGCCGGCCAGGTGGTGATGGAGGGTTTCCTGCAGGCGAAGATCCCCTGCTGGCAGCGGCGCCTGATCACCCGCGCACTGGCGCTGGCCCCGGCGATCGCCGGGGTGCTCTGGCTGGGGGAAGGGGCGGTGGGCAAGCTGCTGGTGCTGAGCCAGGTGGTGCTCAGCCTGCAACTGCCCTTCGCGCTGTGGCCGCTGATCCGCTTCACCAGCGACCGGCGGTTGATGGGGCCGTTCGCCAACAGCCTGCCGGTGGCGCTGCTGGCCTGGGCGCTGTTCGGGCTGATCGCCCTGGCGAACCTGACGCTGCTGTACTTCTGGCTGGCCTGAGGCCTCAGCTGACCTGCTCGATCCAGTCGGTCAGGTTGTAGTAGTTGGTCACCCGCGCGATCTTGCCGGCGTGCACGTGGAAGAAGGCGCCGGCCGGCAGCACGTAGGTCTGGCCGCGGGCCGGTGGCAGGCCCTCGTCACCCACCAGGTACTGCCCGTGCACCACGAACTCGGCGGCCACGCGGCTGCCGTCTGCGCTGGGCATGATGACGATGTCGGTCAGGCGCTCCTTGTAGCAGCGGTTCATCTTCTCCATGAAGGCGGCGAACACCGCCTTGCCCTGCTGGCGCTCGCCCTGGTTGATGTCGTGCACCACGTCCTCGCTGAGCAGGGCGAGGAAGGCCGGCATGTCCCCGGCGTTGAAGGCGTCGTAATAGGCTTTCACCAGTTCGGCTGCGGTCATGGTCAAGGTCCTGTCGCAAATGGGTCGGTTCGGGGTTGCGCTGCATGATAGGGTCTTGTCCGCCCCCGCTCTTAGCCAGGGGCGTCATCGAGGCTGGCAAAACGACGACCATGGACATCCGACGCTACCAGGGCGCGGCCATCGCGCCTTTCATCGACGACCTCGCACGGCTGCGCCTGACGGTGTTCCGCGAGTACCCCTATCTCTACGACGGCACCCTGGACTACGAAGCGCGCTACCTGGCCACCTACGCCGAGTCGGCCGAGAGCCTGTTCGTGCTGGTGTTCGACCAGGGCCGGGTGGTCGGGGCCTCCACCGGGTTGCCCCTGGCGGACGAGACCGACGCCTTCCAGCGGCCCTTCCTTGACCAGGGCTGGGACCCGGCGCGGATCTTCTACTTCGGGGAGTCGGTGCTGTTGCCGGCGTACCGGGGCGGCGGCCTGGGCGTGCGCTTCTTCGCCGAGCGCGAGGCCTATGCCCGTGCGCTGGGGCGTTTCCAGTGGTGCGCCTTCTGCGCCGTGGAGCGCCCGGACGACCACCCGCGCCGACCGCCCGGCTACCAGCCGCTGCACGGGTTCTGGGCCCGTCGCGGCTACCGCCACCACCCCGCCTTGCGCACCGAGTACCACTGGCGCGACCTGGACGAGCGCGAGGAAAGCGCCAAGCCCATGTCGTTCTGGCTGAAGGAGCTGACCCCGTGAAGATCGCCGCCTGCCAATACCACATCGACCTCTTCGACACCTGGGACGCCTACGCCGAGCACCTCACCACCCTGTGCGAGGCCGCTGCCGGCGAGGGCGCGGAGCTGTTGCTGCTGCCGGAGTACGCCGGCCTGGTGCTGAGCGGGCAACTGCCGCCGGCCCAGCGCGGCGACCTGCAGGCCTCCATCGACGGCATCCAGCCGCTGCTGCCCGCCTGGCGGGCACTGTGCGCGGACCTGGCGCGGCGCCTCGGCGTCTACCTGCAGCCCGGTTCGGTGGCGGTGCGCGATGCCGACGGCCAGTACCGCAACCGCGCCTGGTTCTACGGCCCGGACGGCGAGCTGGGCCACCAGGACAAGCTGATGATGACCCGCTTCGAGCGCGAGCACTGGCACATCGCGGCGGGGCAGGGGCTGCGGGTGTTCGACACGGCGTTCGGGCGCCTGGGCATCCTCATCTGCTACGACAACGAGTTCCCCCTGCTGGCGCGGACCCTGGCCGAGGGCGGCGCCGACCTGATCCTCGCCCCCAGCTGCACCGACACCGAGGCCGGCTACCACCGCGTGCGCATCGGCGCCCAGGCCCGCGCCCTGGAAAGCCAGATCGCCGTGCTGCAGTCGCCCACCGTGGGGCTGGCGCCCTGGTCCCCGGCGCTGGACGAGAACATCGGCCGCGCCGGCCTCTATGTGCCGCCGGACTACGGCATGCCGAGCAACGGCGTGATCGCCGAGAGCCCCGAGCTGTGCCCGGACGGCAGTCGCTGGCTGCTGGCCGAGCTGGACCTGGAGGAGGTGCGCCGGGTTCGGCGGGAGGGGCAGGTGTTCACCCGGCGGGACTGGCCGGAGCAGTTCGAGCGCGTGAGGGGCTAACCCCCGCTCTCGTCCGCCAGCGACGGGCATCCGCCCAGGGCCTGCAGTTCGTCCAGGGGGACGCCTCCGAGGGCGAAGGCTTCGCAGTCGGGCGGCAGGCTGGGCAGGTTGCCGGGGGCCTCGCTGGCCATGGAGGCGACGGCGCTGTCGCCCGTGTCCGGCGCGCGGCCCAGGATCACCAGTTCGCCGAGTTCTCGGCCGCGCCGCAGCAGCAGGCGGTCGCGCTGGATCGCCAGCACCTCGACGCCGCCGGGCAGGCGGTCACCGGTCCGGACGCTGAAGGGCGGCCCGTCTTCAAGGCTGAGGGTGGCGCTGCCCTGGCCATCTCCCCGACTGAACACCCCGTGCAGGCGCCATGCGCTGAGGCCGGGCAGTGCCCCCAGCGGCTGCAGGTGCAGCCGGGGTGGGGTCAGCAGCGCGGTGGGCAGTTCCACTGCGGCAAGCGGCAGGGGCAGCAGCGCCAGCAGCAGCGCCAGGCCCCACGGGGCCCGGCGCCGGTGGGCCTCAGGGGGCCACGGCTTGGGCGCGTTGCTCGGCATAGGCGGTGAAGGCGGCGATGTTGCGGCTTTGCAGCAGCGGCAGCAGGCCGTTGTCGCTGAGGGTGGGGCCGTACCATTTCTGGTTGGCGCCGCCGGTGCAGCCGTAGAGGATCAGCTTGCCGCGCCCGTTGGTGAGGTAGCCGCCGGAGAGGTCCAGGCAGCGGCTGCCGGCCTTCAGCTGTGGCAGTGCGGAGAAGTCCCAGGCCTGGGCGTCCTGCTGGCTGTCGCAGGCGCTCAGGCCCACGTCGTTGCTGGCGGTCAGGCACTGGGTGGGCTGGGCGACGCTGCGGATGCGACCGCTGGCGTCCACCCGCCATTGTTCCTCCGCCGAGCCGGTGCACTGGGCCTTGGTCAGCACGTAGGGCTGCCAGGCGCCATCCACCTGTTCCACCCGCACGCAGTTGCCGTTGCCCATGGCGAAGCCCTGGCGCGGTGGCAGCAGGGTGCGGCTGTCGAACTGCAGGGTGGCCAGCAGGGCATCCAGGGCCTGGCCGGCGTCGGCACTGACGGCCAGCTGGGCGCCGTAGGCGTCGAGCCAGCGATTCAGGCGCAGGGCGCGGGCCTGTTGGTCCAGCAGGCGTTGGCGTACCTGCTGGGCCGTGGCCGAGAGGCCGTCGGGCTGGTCGCTGTAGCTGTCGAAGAGCACCCGTGCGTTGCCCTTGAGGGTGGGCACGAGCTGGCCGGCGAGAGCCGTGAGGGCGGCGTCGAGCTGGGGCAGTTCTTCCTGGCGCAGGGCCTGGAAGCCGGCTTCGCGACCGACGATCACCGGCGGCGGCAGGGCGGGCAGGCCCTGGGGAATGATCACGCTGGCCAGCTCGGTGGTGGCGGCGCCTGCCGTGTCGCGGCATTGCAGGGCCGCGGCGACGGGCTGTTCGGCCTGGGCCAGGTTGACGTGCAGCTTGTTGGCGTTGCTGCCCAGGCGCGTGGGGGCGACGGCGATGCGCTGGGTCCTGTCGTTGGCGAAGCTGACCTCCAGCCAGCATTGCCGGCTGGTGGCGGCGGCGTCGGGCGGCGGCAGGTCGTAGACCTGGCCCCAGTTGCCACGCAGGGCCGGGTAGAGCACGGCGGCGCCGGTCTCCGGGTCGTAGCCGCCGAGCAGGGTGATGACCGGGACGCCGAACAGGCGCGGCTTGCGGTAGTTGCCGTCGGCGCTGTCGTACCAGACGGTGCGGGAGGTCGGTGTCTTCGGCTGGAACACCTCCATCTTGCGGCTGGTGGCGTCCCACTTGCGGTAGCCGGTGGGGGAATCGGGTGCCCAGACGGCGCGGTTCAGCGCCGGCTGGATCTTCTGCCGCGTGCTGTAGCCGGTGTAGTGGGTGTAGCGCGACAGGCCGCTGGCGAAGTTGCCGCCGGCCATGGCGTCGGTGGCGAAGCTGTAGGCATCGGCGTAGATCGGCATGCCGTTGAGGCCGCCGGTCTTGGCGCGGGTCCAGTGCAGGTTGGCGCGCATGCGCTTGCGGTAGGCGATGTAGCCCCAGCCGCTGTCGTGGTGGTGACCGGACCAGAAGTAGTTGTCGCCGCTCTGCCCGGGGTAGTGGCCGAGGCCGTAGTGGTGGCCGATCTCGTGGCTGAACTCGTTCCCCACCGAGTCGATCAGGGTGAGGATGCCGTTGCCGCCGCTGAGGCCGTGGTTGACCGGGCCGTTGGCGTACTGGCCGCGGGCGTGGTGGATGACCGCCGAGTTGGTCAGCTGCGGCTGTTCCTGGCTGGCCATGCCGGCGCTGGTGATGCCCCAGTTGGCCAGGTTGATGCCGGTACTGAAGGTGGACTTGGCAGTGTTCTCGCGCATGTCGCCGCTGTACACGTCGCCGGTGGTGGCGCTGGCCTGGCCCTGGTCGGCGTCGTAGATCGTGCCGTTGGCCACCATGACCTTGCGCAGCAGCACGTCCTCGTACCGGCTGGCCACCATGCGGGCGATGGGCACGGTCTGGAAGTAGTCGGTGGCGGCCTGGGCCGGCTGGGTGTTGAACCAGTGCTGGCCTCCCGGGACCTCGGGGGTGAGCATGCCGATGCGGATGGCCTGGACCAGCAGTTCGGCGGGCGGGGCGAAGTCGAAGGCCTCGGCGCCGCGCTGGCCGCTACGGCCCTGGTCGTCGCTGAGCTGCAGGCTCATGCCCGGCACCACCCAGTCCCAGGGCAGCACGGCGGACCAGGCGCGGCGCGAGTAGACCACGTCGGGGCGGGCGTCGCTGCCGGTGCGGTCGGCGCGGAATAGCTCGTCGGGGTGGCGCAGCGTCAGGTCGCCCTTGAGGGCGCCGTCCACCAGCACCTGCACGCGCAGGGACCTGGGCAGGGGCTGGTCCGGGTCGGGGGTGACCAGCAGCAGGGCTTCGCGCTCGCTGGTCAGGCGCGGCATGTTCTTCGCTTCGTTGCCTTGCGGGTCCACCGAGTGGCTCTGCACGAACTGCAGCATGGCCGCGAGGGTACCGGTGAGGTCGTTGCGCACCGGACGCGGCTGGCCGTCGGCGGTCTGGTCGTAGAAGCCGAGGGCTCCGACCTCATCCACCACGGCGGCACTGGGCTCGGGGAAGCGGTTCTCCGGTTGGGTGACCGGCGGCTCGGTGGGCGGCGTGACCGGGGGCGTGACCGGTGGCTGCGGGGTTTCGGGCGTTTCCGGATCCGGGGTGGCACCACCGCCACCGGCGGGCGGCTGGGATGGCGTCTCCGGGGTGCTGGTGGCCGGTGGGGCGGGGTTGCTGGAGCCTCCACCACCCCCGCCGCCGCCCAGGTCCAGGCAACCGGCCAGGCTGAGCAGTCCGTAGATCAGTACGAGCTTGCGAAACATGTCCCCTCGCTTTCAGTTCGGCTTTGTTGTGATTGTTGTGAGCCGGGGCGAGCGCTAGAGCGCCATGACCCGTCCCCGATGGCTGGGCAGTGTGGCCGGCAGGTCGCGCAGGGCGCGCTCGGCCAGGTCGGCCTGGGAGTACTCGCCGTAGAACATGCGGTACCAGTCCTGGCCGTTGCGCTGCGAATGCTGGATGCGCAGGGGCGCGCCGGGGTGGCGGGCCATCAGTGCGCGCATGTACTGCTCGCTGCTGCCTTCGATCAGGTTGATGCTGTAGCGCTGCGGGGCGGCCGGGGCTGGCGCCAGAGCGGCGGCAGGCTGGGCCGGAGCCGCAGGCGCCGGGGGCTGTGCCGGTGGCGGCGTGGTGGCTGCCACGGGTTGGGCACTGCGCTGCAGGGGCGTTTCAGCCGGGGCGGCGTAGGGTTGGGCCGGGGCCGGGGCCGGCTTGGGCGCAGGTGCCGGTGTTGGTGCCGGTGCCGTCGCGACCGGGGCGGCCGAGCGGGTGGACTTGAACAGCTGCGCCGGCTCCTGGGGCAGGCTGCGCTGGGCGTTTGGCCCGGCGGCCTGCTGCCGCAGGTCGAGGTACTTCTCCTGACTGAGGTCGGCCAGGCGGTTGCCGTCGCGGACCACGCTGGGCCGCAGGAAGACCATCAGGTTGCGCTTGACGTTGACGTCCTTGCTGGAGCGGAACAGGCCGCCCACCAGGGGCATGTCGCCCAGCAGCGGCACCTTGCTCTCGCTGCGGGTGACGTCGTCCTGGATCAGGCCGCCGAGCACGATCACCTGGCCGTTGTCGGCCAGTACAGTGCTCTTGATCATGCGTTTGTTGGTGACCAGGTCCACCGCGCGGGAGGCGGCGCCGGTGCTGGGGGCGATGGAGGAGATCTCCTGCTCGATCACCAGGCGCAGGGTGCCGCCTTCGTTGATGTGCGGGGTGACCTTGAGGGTGACGCCGACATCCTTGCGCTCGATTGTGGTGAAGGGGTTGTTGGCCCCGGCGGCGTCGGTGGTGTAGGAGCCGGTCTGGAAGGGCACGTTCTGCCCCACGAGGATCTCGGCCTTCTGGTTGTCCAGGGTCAGCAGGCTGGGGGTGGAAAGCAGGTTGCTGTTGCCGTTGGCGGAGAGGGCGGTGATCAGCGCACCGAAGTTCTTGTTGCCGATGCCGACGATGGCGCCGTCGGGCAGGCTGACCGGGGTCTTGGCGTCGATGGCGCCGAGCAGGGTGCCCACCGAGAGCCCGGTGTTGCTGAAGTTGCTGCCGCCGATGGGGCCGCTGTCGGAGCGCCCGTCGATGGCCCACTGCACGCCGAGCGCCTCGCTGACGTCGCCGGACATCTCGACGATGGCGGCCTCCACCAGCACCTGGGCGCGGGGCACGTCGAGCTGATGCACCAGGTCTTCCAGCTGCGCCACCATGTCCGGCTCGGCCATCAGGATGAGGGCGTTGATCCCCTCGTCGGCGCGGATCAGCACCGGGGCCTGGGTGGTGGTGGGCGAGGCGGTGCCGCGCAGTTGCTCGGAGAGGTCGCTGAGGGTCTTGGCCAGGTCCTTGGCGTCGCCATGGCGCAGGCGCACGACCCGGGTGTTGGCCGAGCGCACGGGCTGGGTGTCCAGCTGGCGGGCCATCTTCAGCAGGCGCTCGCGGGCCTCGGGCGGGCCGAGCAGCAGCAGGCGGTTGGTGCGCGGGTCGGCGATCACCTGGGCGTTGCCGTTGCCGGCCGGCTGCCCGCGCCGCAGGCTCTCCTGCAGCATCGCGGCGACGTCGCGGGCCCAGGCGTGCTTGAGGTCGTAGAACACGCTGTCGTTGGCTCCGGCGCTGTCCACCTGGGCGATCAGGGCGATCAGCCGTTCGATGTTGGCGCGCTTGTCACTGACGATCAGCGAGTTGCTGGAGGGGATGGCCGCCAGGTGACCGTTCTGCGGCACCAGCGGGCGGATCAGCGGGAGCAGTTCGTTGACCGGCGTCTGCTGCACCTGCAGCAGGCGCGTCTCGAGGGTTTCCGGGCCGCTGCCGACGGGGCTGTTGGCCACGCTGCGGCCCTCCACATCGGGCACGATGCGCGCCTGGTTGCCCTGGGTGACCACGCTGTAGCCGTGGGTGCTCATCACCGAGAGGAACAGCTGGTAGACCTCGCTGAGGGTCAGCGGCGATTCGGAAATGACGGTGACCTGGCCCTTGACCCGGGGATCGAGCACCAGGGTCTGGCCACTGATGCTGGCAACCTGCTCGGTGAAGTCGCGGATGTCGGCGTCGCGCATGTTGATGGTCCAGCGCTCCTCGCCGTCCTGGCTGGCCGGCTCTGCCCACAGCAGCGGGCACAGCAGCAGGCAGGCCCAGGCGAGGCGGGCCAGGCGACGGGGCAGGCACAGGCTCATCGGCGGGGCTCCCGGATGCTCGGGCAATCGGCTACGGGCAGCCGCGTGCCGGCCGGAAGGCGCAGGGAGAGGGCAAAGGTCCAGGGCATAGAGAAAGCTCGACAGACTGCTGCGCATCCATGCGACGTGTTGGTTTCCTATGGCGACCTGCCTGGGGGAGACCCGACAAGCGGGCGAGAGAATAAGGAAAGCGGCACGTCCGTTCGACTGGTCGGAGTACAACTGTGCATGGGCTCACACTCCTGAAATTGACCGGTTGGTCATATCAGGATGTGGGTCCCGTTTTGGGGATTTGGTGGGCAGTAGGTTGGCGTCTGGAATCCGCTTGGCGGTCAGCTGATCAGCAGCGCGTTACCGGAAGAGCGCCAAGAAAAAGCCCGGCGCGAGGCCGGGCTTTTCAATTGCGGTGTGGCTTACTTCACTTCCACCGCGAGGCTTTCAGCGATCTTCTTGTTCCAGATCGCCGGGCCGGTGATGTGCACCGACTCGCCGTTGGTGTCGACGGCGACTGTGACCGGCATGTCCTTCACGTCGAATTCGTAGATGGCTTCCATCCCGAGTTCGGCGAAGGCCAGGACCTTGGACTTCTTGATCGCCTGGGCCACCAGGTAGGCGGCGCCGCCGACGGCCATCAGGTACACGGCCTTGTTGTCCTTGATCGCTTCGATGGCGATGGGGCCACGCTCGGACTTGCCGATCATGCCCAGCAGGCCGGTGCTTTCCAGGATCTGGCGGGTGAACTTGTCCATGCGGGTGGCGGTGGTGGGGCCTGCCGGGCCGACCACTTCGTCACCGACCGGATCGACCGGGCCGACGTAGTAGATGAAGCGGCCCTTGAGGTCCACCGGCAGTTCCTCGCCCTTGTTGAGCATGTCGACCATGCGCTTGTGGGCGGCGTCGCGGCCGGTGAGCATCTTGCCGTTGAGCAGCAGGGTCTCACCCGGCTTCCAGCTCTGCACCTCCTCGGGGGTGATGCTGTCGAGGTCGACGCGGCGGGCGCTCGGGCCGGCTTCCCAGACGATTTCCGGGTAGGCGTCCAGCGGCGGGGCTTCCAGGGTGGCCGGGCCGGAACCGTCGAGCACGAAGTGGGCGTGACGGGTGGCGGCGCAGTTGGGGATCATGCACACCGGCAGCGAGGCGGCGTGGGTCGGGTAGTCCATGATCTTCACGTCGAGGACGGTGGTCAGGCCACCCAGGCCCTGGGCGCCGATGCCCAGCTGGTTGACCTTCTCGAACAGTTCGAGGCGCATTTCCTCGATCTTGTTCTGCGGGCCACGGGCCTTCAGTTCGTGGATGTCGATCGGGTCCATCAGGACTTCCTTCGCCATCACCGCGGCCTTCTCGGCGGTGCCGCCGATGCCGATGCCGAGCATGCCCGGCGGGCACCAGCCGGCGCCCATGGTCGGGACGGTCTTGAGCACCCAGTCGACGATGGAGTCGGACGGGTTGAGCATGGCCATCTTCGACTTGTTCTCGGAACCACCGCCCTTGGCGGCCACGTCCACTTCCACGGTGTTGCCGGGGACGATGGAGTAGTGGATCACCGCCGGGGTGTTGTCCTTGGTGTTCTTACGGGCACCCGCCGGGTCGGCCAGGATGGAGGCGCGCAGGACGTTCTCCGGCAGGTTGTAAGCGCGGCGTACGCCCTCGTTGATCATGTCGTCGACGCTCATGGTGGCGCCGTCCCAGCGCACGTCCATGCCCACGCGGACGAACACGGTAACGATGCCGGTGTCCTGGCAGATGGGGCGGTGGCCGGTGGCGCACATGCGCGAGTTGATCAGGATCTGCGCCATGGAGTCGCGCGCGGCGGGCGACTCTTCGCGCAGGTAGGCCTCGTGCATGGCCTGGATGAAATCGACGGGGTGGTAATAGGAGATGAACTGCAGGGCGTCGGCGACGCTCTGAATCAGGTCGTCCTGCTTGATCACGGTCATGGGTGCGCTCCTCTTCAATTCGGGAACATCAGGAAGCGCCGGACCACGACCCGGCGCGCATTGGATTGGGGGTGAAAATGGCGCGGAAGTATACCGCGTGCTCAAGGCCGGGCACACCCGCCAAGAGTCGACCCCGGGCGCTTGGCGAACCGCTTGCGTCCCCTAGGTTTTTCGTTTTCACGCGCGTAGAGTGGCGGCATCGTGCCAGCACGGGACGGAGCCCATGAGCACATCCAGTCGAGGGTCCACCCAACGGGGCCTGCAAAGCCTGCTGCTGAAGCGCTTCGGCATGGCAGTGGCAACCTATGCGCTCGTGCTGCTGCTGTTCTGGCTGGCGGTGCTGGGCGGTTTCTACCAGCGCTCGCCCTGGGTGGCGCTGGGCTTCACCGGACTCATCGTCATTTCCCAACTCGCGTTCTTCGCGCTCCTGCGCAGCGGCCGCAACCTGCGTTTCCCCGACCCCAGCCTGACCGAGGCGCAGATCCTCGTGGCCATGACCTGGCACACCCTGCTGATGGCCGACCTGGGGCCGGCCCGGGGCGCACTGCTGGTGGTGTATGTGCTGATCCTGCTGTTCGGCGTGTTCCAGCTGCCGCCACGGGTATTCCTGCGCTGCGCGGGCTTCGGGCTGACGGCCTTCGCCGGCCTGAACCTGCTGGAGGCGTACCAGATGCGCCTGCAGTCGCCGGCCTTGGCGCTGTTGCAGGTGTGTGCGCTGTTCGTGCTGCTGGTGTGGCTGGGGCTGTTCGCCAGCTATGTCCAGGCGATGCGCCAGCGCATGCGTCAGCGGCGCTTCGCCCTGCAGGCCCACCAGGACACGCTGCGCGGGATGATGCGCCAGCTGGAAGACCTGGTGGCCACCGACGAACTCACCGGGCTGTTCAACCGCCGGCACTTCCTGCGCATGGCGGCGCGGGAGATGAAGGGCGTGCCGCCGGGTCGCTTCCATGGCCTGGCGCTGATCGACCTCGACCACTTCAAGCGCATCAATGACCAGCATGGCCACGCGGCCGGCGACCGGGTGCTGCAGACCTTCGCGGCCGTGGCGCGGGCCTGCCTGCGCGATGGCGATCTCCTGGCCCGCTACGGTGGCGAGGAGTTCGTGCTGCTGTTGCCCGACTGCGATGCCGACCGCCTGACCAGCTGCTGCGAGCGGCTGCGGGAGGCCTTCGCCAGCGCCGAGCCGGTGGGGGTGCAGGTGGGGGCGCTGAGCCTGTCTGCCGGCATGACCCTGATCGGTTGCAACGATGACCTGGACGACGCCCTGCAGCGGGCCGACCAGGCGCTCTACCGGGCCAAGCGCAATGGCCGCAACCGCTGCGATGCGGCATGGGAGATCCAGGGTGCCTGAACTCGAAGCCGCCGGGCGCCGCTGGAGCGTGGCGCCCGCCAGCAACCTGCTGGATGCCCTGAATGCCGGTGGCTGCCGCGTGCCGTTCAGTTGCCGTGCCGGCAGCTGCCATGCCTGCCTGGTGCGGGTGACCGCCGGCGAGCCGGCCGATGCGCGCCCGGAGGCGCTGGATGCCGAGCGTCGTGAACAGGGATGGCGCCTGGCCTGCCAGTGCCTGGTGGTGCAGGACCTGGCGGTGGAGCTGTTCGACCCCCAGCGCGACGGCATCCCGGCCCGGGTCGCGGCCTGTGACTGGCTGGGGGGCGAGGTGCTGCGCCTGCGCCTGGAACCACAACGACCGCTGCGCTACAGCGCCGGCCAGCACCTGCTGCTGTGGACGGGGGAGGGCGTGGCCCGGCCCTACTCGCTGGCCAGCCTGCCGGGGGAGACGCCCTGGCTGGAGTTCCACATCGATTGCCGTGCGCCGGGCGCCTTCTGCGATGCTGCCCGGGCCCTGGTGCCCGGGGATGCGCTGCGCCTGGGCGAGCTGCGCGGCGGCGCGCTGCACTACGACCCGGCCTGGGATGCCCGGCCGCTGCTGATGCTGGCCGCCGGCACGGGGTTGGCACCGATCTGGGGGGTGCTGCGGGAGGCGCTGCGCCAGCATCATGCCGGCCCCATCCGGCTCATTCACGTGGCCCATGACGAGGCCGGCCACTACCTGGCGGAGCCCTTGCGTGCGCTGGCAGCCGAGCATGCCAACGTCACGGTCGAGCTGGTGACGGTGGCGCAGCTGCAGGCTGTTTTGGCCGAAATCCGGCTTGTGAGCCGACAAACCGTCGCCCTACTCTGCGGGCGGCCGGAGCGGGTCGAGGCCTTCGCCCGCCGGCTCTATCTCGCGGGCCTGCCCCGCAACCAACTGCTGGCCGACGAATTCCTGAGCCGCTCCGTCTGAGGCGGCCACCGCCGAGGACCCACCATGAGCGAACACATCCACCTGGAACGCGAGCAGGGCCTGCTGACCCTGCGCATGGACCGCGAGGACAAGAAGAACGCCCTGACCCGCGCCATGTATGGCGCCCTGGCCGATGCGCTGGACGCCGCCGACGAGGACCGCAGCGTGCGTGCGGTGCTGATCACCGGCAGCGAGACCTGCTTCACCAGCGGCAACGACGTGGCCGACTTCATCCAGGCGCCGCCGTCCGGGCTGGACAGCGAAGTGTTCCGCTTCATGAAGGCACTGTTCGATTTCAGCAAGCCGGTGGTGGCTGCCGTGAGTGGCCCGGCCGTGGGCATCGGCACCACGCTGCTGCTGCATTGCGACCTGGTCTACGTGGCGCGCGACGCCAAGCTGAAGATGCCCTTCGTCAACCTGGGGCTGTGCCCGGAGTACGGCTCCAGCCTGATCCTGCCGCGCCTGCTCGGCCACGCCCGTGCGGCGGAGCTGCTGTTGCTGGGCGAAGCGTTCACCGGTGAGCAGGCGGCTGCCTGGGGCATCGCCAACGAGGCCCTGGCGGACGGCGCCGCAACCCTGGCCCGTGCCCGCGAGATGGCCCAGCGCTTCGAGCAACTGGCGCCCTCGGCGGTGGCGGTGAGCAAGCGCCTGATGCGCGAACCCGGCCGTGAGGAACTGCGCCGGGTGATCATGGAGGAGGGCGAGCTGTTCGGTCAGCGCCTGCGTACGCCCGAGGCCATCGAGGCGCTGTCGGCGTTCATGCAGCGGCGCAAACCCGATTTTTCCAAGTTCGCCTGAGTGGCCCGTGGGGGTGGGCTTCAGCCCACCCCTCCCGTTTCGGCACATGAAAAAAGGCCGCTCGATGAGCGGCCTTTTCACGTGCTGCAGATGCCTTACACCAGCGGGTCGCCGACGTGGAGGATCTTCATGGTGTTGGTGCCGCCGACGGTGTGGTAGCTGTCGCCCTTGGTCAGGATGACCCAGTCGCCCTGTTGCACGATGCCGCGCTTGAGCAGCTCGTCCACGGCGGCCTGGCTGACCTTGTCCGCCGGCAGTGCGGCCGGGTCGAAGGGGATGGTGGAGACGCCACGGAACAGCGCCACGCGCGCCTGGGTGGCGCGGTGGGGGGAGAAGGCGAAGATCGGCACCGAGGAACGGATGCGCGACATGATCAGCGGGCTGTAGCCGCTTTCGGTCAGGCAGATGATGGCCTTCACGCCCGGGAAGTGGTTGGCGGTGTACATGGTCGCCAGGGCCACGCTCTCGTCACAGCGGCTGAAGGTGTGGCCCAGGCGGTGGCTGGACTTCTGGCTGGTGGGGTGCTTTTCGGCACCGACGCAGACGCGGGCCATGGCCTTGACCGCTTCCACCGGGTATTCGCCGGCGGCGCTCTCGGCGGAGAGCATCACGGCGTCCGTGTAGTCGAGCACGGCGTTGGCTACGTCGGAGACTTCCGCGCGGGTCGGCATGGGGCTGTGGATCATCGA
The DNA here is from genome assembly GCF_011397855.1 of Metapseudomonas otitidis. Lineage (NCBI taxonomy): Bacteria > Pseudomonadati > Pseudomonadota > Gammaproteobacteria > Pseudomonadales > Pseudomonadaceae > Metapseudomonas > Metapseudomonas otitidis. The sequence goes on from NZ_AP022642.1 coordinate 1,429,739, forward strand.
CTCCATCATCTGGGTCGCGGTGATCACGGCTTTGTTGTAGCGGCGGGCGTGCAGGATGATCTTCTTCTGGATGCCCACCAGCTCGGCATCGCCGATTTCCACGCCGAGGTCGCCACGGGCCACCATCACGGCGTCGCTGGCGCGGATCAGGCCGTCGAGGGCCTCGTCATCGGCCACGGCTTCGGCACGTTCGATCTTGGCCACCAGCCAGGCGCTGCCACCGGCTTCGTCGCGCAGGCGGCGGGCCAGTTCCATGTCGGCGGCGTCACGGGGGAAGGAGACGGCCAGGTAGTCCAGCTCCATTTCGGCGGCGAGCTTGATGTCGGCCTTGTCCTTGGCGGTCAGGGCCGGGGCGGTGAGGCCGCCGCCACGACGGTTGATGCCCTTGTGGTCGGACAGCGGGCCGCCGATCAGTACGGTGCAGTGCAGTTCGTCGGCGGTGGTGGCGTCGACGCGCATGACCACGCGGCCGTCGTCCAGTAGCAGTTCGTCACCGACGCCGCAGTCCTTGATCAGGTCCGGGTAGTCGATGCCGACCACGTCCTGGCTGCCGGCGTCACGCGGGTGGGTGACGGAGAAGCGGAACTTGTCGCCTTCGGCCAGTTCGATGCGCTTGTTGGCGAACTTGGCGATGCGGATCTTCGGACCTTGCAGGTCGCCGAGCAGGGCGACGAAGCGGCCGTGCTTGGCCGCCAGCTCGCGCACCAGGCGGGCGCGTGCCTTGTGTTCTTCGGGGGTGCCGTGGGAGAAGTTCAGGCGGGCGACGTCGATCCCGGCGATGATCAGTTGCTCCAGCACCTCGGGTGAGTTGCTGGCCGGGCCGAGGGTGGCGACTATCTTGGTACGGCGGAAGGACATGCGAAGGCTCCAGTTTCAAAGCAGAGCCCGAGGCTACACCGCCCTTCGGCTGTAGTCTCGTTCCATTTCTACTACCCGCGCGGCGGGTGCACGGCGTCACTTCACGCCGGGGTTCAGCGCCATGTCCAGGTGCCGGGCGGCAGGCTCGGCCTGTTCGGCGTCGGGGAACTCGGCCAGCAGGCGGCGCAGGTAGCCCACGGCCTTCTGGCGGTCGGCATGGGGATTGGCCGGCGCCAGGTTCATCAGGGCCATCTGGTACAGGGCGCGGGCCTTGATGTCCGGCTGCACGTGGTCGTCGATCAAGGCCAGAGCGTAGAGCTGCTCGGCTTCGCCGACCCGGTCCTTGAGCACGGCGCGGCGGGACAGCAGCGTCATGTCGGGGTCCAGGTCGCGCTGGTAGAGGTCGAGGTTCTGGCTGGGCTTCCAGTCCGCCAGCAGCTCGCGGGCGGTTTTCTGCACGGGCGCTTCGGCGCGTTTCTGGATCATCAGGATGCGCGCCTGGGCATGCTCGGCGGCGTGGGTGCCGGGGAACTCGTTGGTGACCTGGTAGAACAGGTTGAGGGCCCGGGTGTCGTCGCGCTGGTCGTTGTAGCGGCTCATGTAGATGAGGCCGATCTGGTAGAGGGCGATGGCGCGGACTTCGGGGGTGAACTGCCGGTCGCGGTAGCCGGTCATGTACAGCGCTTCGGCCTTGGCGCTGGTGCCGTCGCGGATGGCCATGGCGCTGTAGGTGAGCAGGTCGCCTTCTTCCTCCACGGCCGCTGCCATGCGGGCGTTCTTCAGGGCCTTCTGTTCCACCACTTCGTTGGTGGTGATCTGGGCGATGAACAACGGGGTGGTGGGGGCGCAGGCGGACAAGGCGAGCAGGCAACTGGCGAGCAGGGCAGGGCGGAGGTGGCGCATGGGGGCTCCAGGTGGGCTCTCGGGCCGGACGGCGGGAGTCTAGCAGCGCCGCCGGGTGCATCGTTGCGGGGCCGTGCAAGTCCCATCGGAGGTTGTGCCCGGCCGCCGGAAGGCGTTGCAGAAATCCCCGGGAGCGCCGATATACTCGCCAACGGAGGAGACACCCCAATGCGCACGTTCATCATCCTGGCCCTGCTGGTCGGCCTTGCCGGCTGTACCCGCTGGTCCCTCGACCGCCACCTGAACAACGCCTACCAGGCCTATGACGAAGGAAACTGCGAGGAGGCGATGCTCGAGCTGTCCATGGCCGAGCGCAGCAGCCGCTCGCGCAGCTACATGCAGCCGGAGATTTCCCTGCTGCGTGGCCAGTGCCTGGAGCGCCAGAGCCTGTTCGTGGATGCGGCGCAGACCTACCATTTCATCATCAACCGCTACCCCAGCAGTGAATACGCCTTCCGCGCCAAGGCTCGTCTCGAGACCCTGGAGCGCATCGGCCAGCTGGGCAGCGCGGCCAAACCGAGCGCGGCGCCCCTCTGACGGCGGGCGTGGCGGGACAGGGAGAATCCATGCGTCACCTGCTTTTCTGCCTGCTGGCCTGCTCCAGCCTGGCGTCGGCCGAGATCTACCGCTGGACGGATGCCAACGGCCAGGTGCACTTTAGCGAGCAGCCGCAGGAGGGCGCGCAGCAGGTCGAGGTCCGCCCGCCGGCCCTGGATGACGACGCGCCGACCCGGGAGCGTCTGCAGCGCACTGAACAATTCTTCGATGCGCGTCGCCAGGAGAAGGAGGAGGCTCGCCGCAAGGAGGCCCAGGCCCGCAACGAGCGGGCGAGCCAGTGCGTGCAACTGCGTTCCCAGCTGTCGCAGATCAAGCGCGAGGGCAAGTATTTCAGCGTCGATGCCAAGGGAGAACGGCAGTACTACAGCGCCGAGCAGGTGGACGCCGCTCGTCGCAAACTGACCGACGCAATCAAGGAGCGTTGCGGGCGGTAGTTGGTTTGGGTGCAGTAGTGAGGCCATACTGAACGGCCATCAATAGCGATTCGCCATCATGCGTAGCCAGCGCCATATCGAACGCCATCAACTGCCGTACTACCTGAAGGTGTTCAACCGCATCACCGACAAACCCATGGGTTATCTGGGCAATGTGTCCCTGGATGGCCTGATGCTCGTCAGCCAGCTGCCCATGCTGGTGGGGGCCCGTTTCGACATGCGCCTGAAGATCCCGGCGCATGACGGGCAGATCCGCTTCATCGATTTCTACGCCACGTGCCACTGGAGCCGGGAGGATGTGAACCCCGGCAACTACGACTCGGGCTTCTCGCTGGTGGCGCCGCCGCCGGAGTACGCGGAGCTGGTCGAGGCGTTGCGCTACTACTTCAGCTTCCGCCCGTTGGCCGCCTCCGCCTGATCGGGGCGGAGCGACTCAGAAGACGCCGGCCTTCTTCCAGGCCAGGTAGCGGCTGACCAGCTCGGGACCGAGCTCGGAAGGGCGGCAATCCAGAACCGGGACACCGTGGGCGGCCAGCCGCTCGTGCAGGCCGTTGCGGGCGTTGAGGTAGCTCACCGTGCCGCAGTAGCCGAGGGCTTCCTCGTAGCGCTGCACGGGCGTGTGACGCAGGGTGTCGAGCACTTCCTCGCGCAGGCTGGCCACCAGCACACGGTGTTGCCGGCCCAGGCGCTTCACCGCCGTCAGCAGTTCCTCGTCGTCCTCGTCACGCAGGTTGGTCACCAGCACCACCAGGGCGCGGCGGCGTTGCTTGGCCTGCAGCGCGTCGATGGCGGTGGCGAAGTCGGCGGGGCGCTGGCTGCTTTCCAGGTCGTACACCGCGTTGAGCAGCACCGAGAGCTGGGCCTGGCCCTTGACCGGTGCCAGGTAGCGATCCGCGTTGGTGCCGGCGAAGGTCGACAGACCCACCGCGTCGCCCTGGCGCAGGGCCACGTAGCTGAGCAGCAGGCTGGCGTTGAGGGCGTGGTCGAAGTGCGAGAGGTCGCCGTCCTGGCTGCGCATGCGGCGGCCACAGTCGAGCATGAAGACGATCTGCTGGTCGCGCTCGTCCTGGTACTCCCGGGCGATCGGCGTGCGCTTGCGGGCGGTGGCCTTCCAGTCGATCTGCCGCAGGGTGTCGCCGTCGCGGAATTCCCGCAGTTGGTGGAACTCCAGCCCCAGGCCACGGCGTGGGCGCTGGCGCACGCCGAGCTGGCTGATCCAGTCGTCCACCGCCATCAGCTGGGCGCCGTAGAGGCGGGCGAAATCGGGGTAGACGCGGGTTTCGTCGCTCATCTCCAGGCGCCGGCGATGGCCCCAGAGCCCCAGCGGGCTGGGCAGCTCCACCTCGCAGCGGGGGAAGACGAAGCGGCCGCGGGCCAGCGGGCGGACGCGGTAGCCGAATTCGGTGGTGTTGCCGGGCTGCAGGCCGACCACCTGGGGCAGGTGCTCGAACTCCATGCCTTCGGGCACGTGGTCGAACACCTTCAGTGCCAGTTCGCGGGCGTAGGGGTGGTGCACGGTCATGCGCACTTCGCCCCAGCGACCGAGGGACAGGTTGCCGTGCAGCTGGCGCTCCAGGCGCGGCGAGGGCAGTTGCCGGAGCCAGGTGGCGTCGAGCGCGGCGATGAAGCCCAGGGCGCCGAGCAGGCCCCACCAGATGAGGTGGAGCTGCGCCGGCGCACCGACCTTGAGGGCATCCAGGGTGCCGAGCACGATGCCGAGCGCCAGCAGGACGCCCAGCAGGGCCAGCAGGAGGCGCGATGGCTTCATAGGCGGGGTGCCGGCACCTGGTCGAGCAGTTGCTGGAGGACGTCGTCGACGGAGCGGCCTTCGATGTCCAGCTCGGGCGACAGGCGCACACGGTGGCGCAGCACGGCCAGGGCGCAGGCCTTGATGTCGTCGGGGAGCACGAAGTCGCCGCCGCGCAGCAGGGCGCGGGCACGGCCACCACGCACCAGGGCGATGGAGGCGCGCGGGCCGGCACCCATGGCCAGGCCCGGCCAGCTGCGGGTGGCGCGGGCCAGGCGCACGGCGTAGTCGAGCACCTGGTCGTCGATCGGCAGTTCGCTGGCGATGCGTTGCAGGGCCTGGACGTCCTTGGCCTGCAGCAGGGTGCGCAGGGGCGCTACCTCCAGCATGTCGGCACGGGCGGAGCGGGTGACCTGGCGCACCAGGGCAAGCTCTTCGCCGGCCTCGGGGTAGTCCATGCGCAGCTTGAGCATGAAGCGGTCCAGCTCGGCCTCGGGCAGGGGGTAGGTGCCTTCCTGCTCGATGGGGTTCTGGGTGGCCATCACCAGGAATGGCTGGGGCACGGCCAGGGCGCGGCCTTCCAGGGTGACCTGGCGTTCCTGCATCACTTCCAGCAGGGCGGCCTGGGTCTTGGCTGGGGCGCGGTTGATCTCGTCCGCCAGCAGCAGGTTGGTGAACACCGGGCCCTTGCGCAGCTTGAACTGCTCGCTCTGCATGTCGTAGACGGCGTGGCCGGTGACGTCGCTGGGCATCAGGTCGGGGGTGAACTGGATGCGCGAGAACTCACCGCCGAAGCAGCGCGCCAGGGCGCGTACCAGAAGGGTCTTGCCGAGGCCGGGCACGCCTTCCACCAGCACGTGGCCGCCGGCCAGCAGGGCGGTGAGCACGTCGTCGATGACCTGCAGCTGGCCGACCACGGCCTTCTGCAGTTCCTGGCGCAGGGCCTGGGCCAGTTGGCTGGCGCGCTGGCGCTGGGAGCTGGCGGCAGTGGCGTGTGCGGGCGCTGGCTGCGGGGCCGGTGTCGGCGCTGGTGCGGCAGCAGCCGGTGCCGGTTGGGCGGGCTGGGGCGTGGCGGTGGCATCCGAGGTCACGTCGGCGAGGTCCAGGTTGAGGCCTTCGGCTTCGTCGGTGATCGGCTGATCGGGCTTCTGTTCGCTCATAGGGCATTCCTGAGGCTTTGCAGGTGGGCGACCTGGCGGGTGAATTCGGAGGCGCTGAGGCGCTGCTTGGGCAGCGGCCGCATGGCCTGGCTGATGGCGCTGGGGGGCAGGCGGCTGAGGCGGCTGAGCACCTGCCACTGCTCGGCCACGCCGAGGCGTTCGAAACCGGGGTGACGACGACGGGCGCGGCGCAGGATGTCGCCCTGCAGGTGGCGCAGCAGCACCTGGTTGCCGCTGCGGCGCAGGAGGAAGTCGGCGCTGGCGCGCAGGTGCTCTTCCAGTTGCCGGCGCGCGCGGTTCGCCGGGGCGATCTGCGGGCCCTGGCGCAGGCCGACGTGCCACAGGCCGAGCAGCACCAGCAGGGCGAGGGCGGCCAGGGCTTCGGGGAAGTGGCGGCCGAGCAGGCTGGCCAGGTCGTCGCGGTCGGCGTTGTAGAGCAGCGTGGCGTGGGTGTCCTGGGTCAGGTACCAGAGCAGCCAGGCGTTGTCGTGGCTGGCGATGTTGTCGTTCTGCCAGATCCAGCTGTCGGTGAGCACGGTGACCAGGCCGTTGCCGTAGTTCATCTGCAGCATGTGGGTGGCCTTGTCGCTGTTGGCCCAGGCGTGGGCGCGGTCCTCGCTGTCGTACAGGTGGAAGCGGGTGTCGAAGTCGATGTAGGCCGGCGCGTCCTCGTTCTCGAGGTAGAGCTTGGTCAGCTCGGGGTAGGGCTCCCCGTCATCTTCGCCATCCGCTTCCGGCTGCTCGTCCGCGTCCTGCTCGTCGGCGGGGGCTTCGGCCTGCTGGGTCGCTTCGTCGATGCCTGGGTCGGCGTCTTCGTTGCTGTCGGCCTCGCTGTCAGCGTCTTCGCTGTCCGTTGCCTGCTCCTCGTCCGCTGCGCTCTCGGGCGCATCCTCGTCGACGTCGTCGAGCTCCTCGGCGTCGAACTGCTGGATGCCGAGGCGGTTGAGCAGCAGGTCGTCGCTGGTGCCGGTTTCCTCGTCGTAGAGGGCTTCGGCCACGAACAGCAGGTGGCCGCCCTTGCTGGCCCATTCCAGTACGCGGTCGGCCTGGGAAGGCGTCATGTTCTCGCGGCTGGCGATCAGCAGCAGGGTGTTGCCGGGAGCGGGCAGGGTGTCCAGCACGCTGAGGTTGTCGGCCCGGCTGGCTTCGATGCCCTGGCGCTTGAGGTAGTACTGGGCGGCCAGGTAGTCGTCCTGGCGGGCCTCGGGGGCTGCGCCCAGTTCGAGGGTTTCCTCGTAGGGCTCCAGGCGGCCGAGCAGGTAGATGGCAATGAGCCCGATGATCAGGAACGCAAGGGCGCCAAGGATGAACTGGCCGCGACGGCTCATGCGCTGGCCCCCTGGGCGAACAGTCGGCGCCAGCCTTCACAGAGGCCGCGCTTGAGGGTTTCCGGCGGCATCTGGTGGCCGTAGGCGAGGTTCTGCCAGTGGCGGGTCAGCACCTGAGCGAAGCGCCCGAGGTCGTCACGTTCCAGGGCCTGGACCAGCTGCAGTACTTCGCCTTCGGTGTGGGAGCCCTTGAGGGGCAGGCGGAAGTCGTGCAAAAGCCGGCTGAGCAGGGCGCGGTAGAGCAGGCCGAGGGCTTCGCGGGGGTGGTCGCTCCAGAGGCGTTCGGCTTCGGCGGCGACATCGTCGGGCAGGCTTTCGGGCGCCACTTCCAGGCCGAACAGCTGGGTGGGGGTGTCGCGGCGGATGCGGGCGGGCAGGCCGATCCGGTCGACGAAGGTGGAGAGCCATTCGCGGTAGCGCCAGACCAGCAGCAACACCAGGCTGATGACCAGGGTCCAGAGCAGGACCTCGATGACCTTGGCGAGGAAACCGAGGGATTTCCAGAAGTCCCCCAGGGCCATGAGGCCACGGATGAAGCGTTCGAAGGCGTCCTTGTCGTCCTGGCTCAGCTCTTCCTTCTTCTTCTCCGGCTTCTCGTCCTCGTGCAGGCGCCAGCGGGTCAATGTCTCGCGGTTGGTGAAGGGCGGGGCGTCGAGAATGGCCTTGATGTTGTCCCGGGAGGCTGTGCTGGTGAGGGGCTGGTTGAGCAGGCGGTCGGCATCGGGGCCCATCGGGTCGACCTTCTCTTCCGGCTTGGCGGCGGCCTTGTCGCCGGCAGTGGCCGTGTCGGGCACCGACTCGGCTGTGGCTTCCTGCGCAATGGCGGGGGCGGAAGGCAGGGTGAAGGCCAGGCCGACGCCCAGGCCCAGCAGCAGGGCGTAGGCGACTCCGGTGAGGCGCTGGCGCAGGCGGCGGAACACCAGCTCGATGTCCCAGGCTTCCAGCTGGGTGCGGCGGTTCAGGTAGAGCGTGAAGCCGCAGGCGACGTAGACCGGCTCCCAGATGATCAGTACGAAGGCGTAGAACAGGTTGGACAGGTGCTCGATCCAGACCCACTCACCTTCCTGGGCTTGCAGCAGCTTCTGCCAGTCCATGTCGATGATCAGCTGCTGGGGCAGCATCAGGTAGAGGAGGGTGATGAAGCCGGTGAACAGCGCCCACTCCAGGTGCATGCCGATGATGGTCAGCCAGGTGGCCCCGCCGGCGTCGCGCTGGCCCAGCACGGCCAGGCGCTGGCTGCGCGGGATGCCGGACAGGCCTTCGAGCTGCATGACCGGCATGTCGAAACTGCGGGTGGGGCTGAAGCGGCGCCAGGTCAGGCTGGCGATGATCTGCCGCCTGGCCAGGGTCGGCCAGGCCTTGAGCGCTTCGCGCAGGGTAGGGGTGTCGCCGAACAGGGCGCGGGAGAGGATGTACAGCGGCAGGCGTTCGAACAGCGGCTTGAGCCACCAGAAGGCGATGAAGGCCCAGGTGGAGTACTTCCACAGCAGCAGGCTGATGACGATGAACACTGGCAGGGTGGTCAGCGCCCAGCTGGCCATCAGCAGGCCGGCGTGGCGGCGGGCCAGCAGGACGCCCAGGTCCATGGCTTCCCAGGCGCTGCGTGGGCGGATGGCGACGGAGGCGTCAGTCAGGCGCATGGCCACCCCGTCCGGCAAAGGTGAAATAGCTGCCCACCAGCATCCACAGGCTGCCGCCGACCACGTACTTCACCAGGGGCGTGGCGAAGGTCATGGAGGACCAGTAGGCCTCGATGAAGGCGGCGATCAGCAGCATCAGGATCACCCCGGCCACCAGGCGCACGCTGCGGGCACCGGCCAGACGCAAAGATTCGGCACGGGTGTAGCGACCGGGTGCCAGCAGCGCCCAGCCGAGCTGCAGCCCGGCGGCGCCGGCGAAGGTGATGGCAGTGAGTTCGAAGGCACCGTGGCCGATGACGAAGGACCAGAAGGTCTCGCCGTAGCCGGCCTGGGTCAGGTGGCCGGCGATGGCGCCGATCATCAGGCCGTTGAAGAGGATGAAGAACAGGCTGCCGACCCCGAACAGCAGGCCGCCGGCGTAGGTCTGAAAGCCGATGCCGATGTTGTTCATGATGTAGTGGCCGAACATCATCCAGTCGTCGCTGGCGTCGCGCTTGCTGGCGCCGATGCGGTGGGCATCCGGCTCGTACATCGAATCCATCTCGCTGACCTGTTCCGGCGAGACGACGCTGTAGACCAGGTCGGGGAAGCAATACACCAGCACGCCCATGAGGATGAGGGTGCCGTAGAACAGCAGGCTGGACACGGCGATGCTGCGCCACTGTTCGCGCACCAGGCGCGGGAAGCCGCCGAGGATGAAGCCGAGGATCTGTGCACCCAGGTGGCTGCGGTGGCGGTAGAACTGCTGGTGGCCGCGCATGGCCAGGTGCTGCAGCTGGTCGATCAGGTGGCTGCTGTAGCCGCGCTCCTGGGCGAGGGAGAGCTGCTGGCAGAGGTGGCGGTACTCCGCGGCGAAGGTCTCGCAGCTGGCGGGGTCGGCCTTGCCGCGTTCCAGGGCGTCGAGCTGGGCGGCGAAGCGGTTCCAGCCGGCCTGATGGCGGTGTTCGAAGAGGCTCTGTTTCATGGGCTTCCCAGTAGGCCGCGGGCAATGCCGTTGAGCGTGGCTTCGGCCTGTTCGGGCGGTGTTTCCAGGGGCGCGGCGAGGATGCCGGCCAGCTCGGCACGGCGGCCGCTGGAGAGGCCGGCCTGGCGCTCGGCGAAGCCGAGGATGGCGCGCTGCTCCTCCAGGCTCAGGGGCACCGGCGAGCGCAGGGGCGTGGCCTCGGGCAGGTTCGGGCGGCTGGCCTTCTCTTCGCGGTAGACCACCAGGGTCCCGGCGGCAATGTCGCCCAGGCGCTTGAAGGCCGGGTTGAGCAGGCTGCTGATCAGCCCGAGGGTATAGCCGAAGGGCAGCAGGTCGATGAAGCGCAGCAGGTTGCGCACCAGGGAGGAGGCCCAGCCCACCGGGGTGCCGTCGTCATGCACCACGCGCAGGCCCATGACCTGCTTGCCGGGGGAACGGCCCTGGTTGAGCACCTCGAACAGCACCATGTACCACCAGTTGACCAGGAACAGCAGGATCATCCCCAGGCCGATACCGAACTGGCCGAGCAGGGCGAGGACCACGAACATCACCAGCAGGATGCCGCCACGGATCAGCAGGTCGATGAAGAACGCCAGGGCGCGTGGCAGGAGGCTGGCGGGGCGCAGCAGCAGGTCGATGCCTTCGGGCGTCTCGACGCGGTAGCGGGTGTCCAGCGGAGCGGTCAGACCCTGCTCATTTCCGTATGGGCTGTTGTTGCCGGTCGTAGAAGACATGGTCCGACTGCGTGGAGGGGGTGGCCGATGCTAGCGAGCAACGGGGTGGCGAGGCAACCGATCCGCTCGGGCGGATCGGTCCGGGCTCCGCGAATTACTGGGGGAACTGCTGGATGCCGAAGATGCGCTGGTACAGCAGGGCCACCACCACGAAGCACATGGGCAGGGTCCAGACCAGGCCGATGAACAGCGGCAGGGCGCTGAGCATGACGATCAGGCCGAGCAGGGTGAACAGGCCGAAGCACTTGAACCAGCGCTGGCTGATGGCGCGCCGCGAAGCTTCCATCGCCTGCCAGGGCGAGAGGCCGCGCTCCACCACCAGCGGCATGGCCAGGGCATAGGCGATGCCAAGATAGATGCCGGGAATGACCAGCAGCAGGAAGCCGGCATAGACCATCAGCGGGATCAGCAGGCTGAGGATGGCCAGGGGGACGAACTTGCCGGTGTGGGCGAAGACTTCGTTGAAGTTCAGCGGCTGGCCGGTCACGTGACGCATGGCCAGCATGTACAGGCCGGCCATCACCGGCGCGGCGCAGGCACCGGCGATGATGCCGATGATCATCTGGCCGATCACCAGCAGCATGCCCTCGCTGCCGACGAACAGCCCCAGCACCAGGCCGAGGATGAAACTGACGAACTGGCTGACCACCGAGTAGACCAGCAGGCCGCCGATCATCATGCCCTTCAGGCCCTGGATGCGTTGCCAGCTTTCGCTGATGAGTTCGCCGATGCGGAAGTCATAGCCGCGGGCGAGTGCGTCTTCGATGCTGGGCACATTGTCTGCCGGCGGACGTTCTACCAGCTCGCTGCGCGGTGCGGAGTAGGGGTTCTGCTGGAGTTCGCTCATGACGCTTCCCTGTGCCTTGGGCCTGGATATGAATGGTGGGCGAGTTTCTGGAGTTGTCCGGGCAATTGCAATCGGCTGCATCACGATTTGGCGATTTGCCTTGGGAGGGGGCTGTTAGACTTCCGGCCCACTGCGACCCTACGCCCGGATTCAAGGAGGCGGCGTGACCCCCAGCATCTTCTGGTACGACTACGAGACCACCGGCATCAACCCGCGTAGCGACCGGGCCATCCAGATGGCCGGCATCCGCACCGACGAGGCACTGAACGAAGTCGGCGAGCCGGTGAACTTGTATTGCCGCGTCAGCGACGACATCCTGCCCCACCCGGCGGCCTGCCTGGTGACCGGCATCCTGCCGTCGACCTTGCAAGGCAAGGGGCTGGACGAGGCGGCCTTCATCCACCGGGTGCATGCCGAGCTGTCGCGCCCGGGCACCTGCGGCGCGGGCTACAACACCCTGCGCTTCGATGACGAGGTGACCCGCTACAGCTTCTACCGCAACTTCATCGACCCCTACGCCCGGGAATGGCAGGGCGGCAACAGCCGCTGGGACCTGATCGATACCCTGCGCACGGCCTATGCCCTGCGGCCGGAAGGCCTGCAGTGGCCCACCGAGGAGGGGCGGGTGACCCTGCGCCTGGAGCGGCTGACCGCTGCCAACGGCATCGACCATGGCCAGGCCCACGACGCGCTGTCCGACGTGCGCGCCACCATCGGCATGGCCCGCCGGGTGCGCGAAGCCCAGCCCAAGCTGTACGACTACCTGTTCCAGCTGCGCAGCAAGCACAAGGTGATGGAGCAGATCCGCCTGATGCAGCCGCTGGTCCACGTATCGGGCCGCTATTCGGCGGAGCGTCATTTCCTTGCGGTGGTGCTGCCGCTGGCCTGGCACCCGCGCAACCGCAACGCCCTGATCGTCTGTGATCTGCAGGTGGAGGTTTCGCCCTTGCTGGACCTGGACGCCGAGACCTTGCGCGCCCGTCTCTATACCCGGCGGGATGCCCTGGCCGAAGGCGAACTGCCGGTCCCACTGAAACTGCTGCACATTAACAAGTGCCCCGTGGTGGCACCGCTTTCCGTACTAAGGCCGGCGGATCGGGAGCGGATTGGCGTCGACCTGGCCGCCTGTCAGGCCAAGGCAGATGAACTGGCACGGCAACAGGCGAACTGGCAGGACAAGTTGGCAATGGTTTATGCCGAAGAGTCCTTTGCCGGCAGCGAAGATCCCGAGCAGCAACTTTATGACGGCTTCCTCGGGGATCGTGATCGTCGACTGTGCGAGCAGGTGCGCAATGCCGATCCGCAGCGACTGGCGCGGGAAGTATGGCCATTCGATGATTCGCGCTTGCCGGAGTTGCTGTTCCGTTACCGGGCGCGAAACTTCCCGGAAACTTTGAGTGCGGAGGAGCAGTCGCGCTGGCAGGAGTTCTGTCGGAATCGGCTTATGCATCCCAATTACGGAGCACCCAATACCCTGGCGGCATTCACCGAAGCGCTGCTGGAGTTGCGTGCAACTGCGTCAACCGATCAGTTGGCGATTCTTGATGCCTGGCAAGCCCATGCCGAAGTAATGCGTCAGCGTTATTCGCTGTAGTCCTGTTCGAACAGGCAATAAAAAACGCCAGCATCCGCTGGCGTTTTTGTTGAAACCGACTGAATCAGCCCAGCAGGGTGGCCCAGCTTTCAACGGTTTCGGCGCCCCACTTGGCTTTCCACTCTTTCAGGGTCTTGTGGTTGCCACCTTTGGTTTCGATGACTTCGCCGGTGTTCGGGTTCTTGTACTGCTTGACCTTGCGGGCACGCTTGGTGCCGGTGGCCGGCTTGGCTGCGCGCGGTTGCTTGGCGGCTTTGGCCTCGGGGTCGAGCAGGGCAATGATATCGCGCAGGGATTTCTGGTATTCGCCCATCAGGGTGCGGAGTTTGCCTTCGAATTCCAGTTCTTTCTGCAGCTTGTCGTCCTGGGACAGGTTCTTCAGGCGCTCCTGGAGTTCTTTGATGGCTTCTTCAGTGGCGCGGTATTCATTGATCAGCGACATGTCGGCGTCCCTTGGTGAATTAGGGGTGAATGATGTGGAGGGATAATAGTCAGGACACTAAACCAAGTAAACATGTCAGGAAAGTATCAATCGAATATTTTTTACCAATGAATGCAGGCGGGCCTGTTAGTTGTTCACCCACAACTGGCATGAACAACTCCCCCGCCAATTGAAGACCCGCGTGCTAATACCCATGCCCCTGGCAGGGGCACGCGGGACGTCGGATGAAGTGTTCGGGCCTGCTGAAGTTTTCACCGCGTGCCGCTAGAATGGCCGCCTTTGCGAAGTATCTGGAGTTTCCCATGCGCACATTTCGTCTGGTGATTGCCTGCCCGGACGGCGTCGGCATTGTCGCCAAGGTGAGTAATTTCCTGGCCACCTATAACGGTTGGATTACCGAGGCAAGCCATCACTCCGACAACCAGAGCGGTTGGTTCTTCATGCGGCATGAAATCCGCGCCGACTCGCTGCCGTTCGACCTGGACGGTTTCCGCCAGGCCTTCGCGCCGATTGCCCGGGAGTTCTCCATGTCCTGGCGCATCACCGATTCGGCGGTGAAGAAGCGCGTGGTGCTGATGGCCAGCCGCGAGTCCCACTGCCTGGCCGACCTGCTGCACCGCTGGCACAGCGGCGAGCTGGATTGCGAGATTCCCTGCGTCATCGCCAACCATGACGACCTGCGCAGCATGGTCGAGTGGCACGGCATCCCCTACTTCCACGTACCGGTGGACCCGAAGGACAAGGCCCCGGCCTTCGCCGAGGTGTCCCGCCTGGTCGACGCACACAATGCCGACACCGTGGTTCTGGCGCGCTACATGCAGATCCTCCCGCCGGACCTGTGCCAGCGCTATGCCCACCAGGTGATCAACATCCACCACAGCTTCCTGCCCTCCTTCGTGGGTGCCAAGCCTTACCACCAGGCCTCGCTGCGCGGCGTGAAGCTGATCGGCGCCACCTGCCACTACGTCACCGAGGAGCTGGACGCCGGCCCGATCATCGAACAGGACGTGGTGCGCATCAGCCACCGCGACGACATCGAAGACCTGGTCCGCCTCGGCAAGGACGTGGAGAAGCTGGTGCTGGCCCGTGGCTTGCGCTACCACTTGGAAGACCGCGTGCTGGTGCACGACAACAAGACCGTCGTCTTCGACTGATCGCACACTGCCGGAACAAGGAACGATCCCATGCTCAAGTCCATCCAGGTTCGTGACTACATGACCCACCACCAGGTGACCTTCCGGCCGGAGACCGACCTGTTCCTGGCCATCGAGCGCCTGCTGGAGCACCGTCTGAGCGGTGCCCCGGTAGTGGACGCCCAGGGCCACCTGCTGGGCATGCTGTCCGAATCCGATTGCCTGCGCGGCATTCTCTCCGGTGCCTACTACGATGCTGTAGGCGGTGTGGTGGGAGCGTGCATGCAGGCACAGCTGGACAGCGTCTCCCCCGACGAGGACGTGGTTGACGTCTGCCAGCGCCTGCTGCGGGAGCGGCGCGAGGCCTTGCCGGTGGTGGAGCGGGGCGTGCTGGTGGGCGTGCTCAGCCGCCGTGATGCCCTGCGGGCGATCAAGGCCTTCGCCCAGCACGACGCCAGCCGCCTGGCCTAGGGGACTGCCCATGTCCGATCCGCTCGATCGCGCCACCTCGAAAGCCCCGCCCACCCTCGGCGAGGGCTGCGTGCGGCGCTATGACCCCGAGGCGCTGGACGAGGAGGACGGCACCGACTTCCCGGATGCAGAAGCCCTCTGGAAGCAGATCCAGGACGAAGCGGAAGACACGAAAAAGGCGCCTTGAGGCGCCTTTTTCATGCCCGGACGGTTCAGATGCGGAAGCTGTCCACCAGGTGCTTCAGGCGGGCGGCCTGCTGCTCCAGGTCCGCGCAGGCACGCAGGGTCGCCTGCAGGTTCTCCACGCCTTCCTGGTTGAGCATGTTGATCTCGTTGATGTCCACGTTGAGGGACTCCACCACCGAGGTCTGCTCTTCCGTCGCGGTCGCCACCGACTGGTTCATGCCGTCGATCTCGCCGATGCGCAGGGTCACGCTGGAGAGGCGCTCGCCGGCCTGGTTGGCGATGGTCACGCTCTCCTCGCTGTAGCGCTGGCTCTCGGTCATGGTGTTGACCGCCTCGCGAGCGCCCACCTGCAGCTCCTCGATCATCTTCTGTATCTCCTGTGCCGACTCCTGGGTACGGTGGGCCAGGTTGCGCACTTCGTCCGCCACCACCGCGAAGCCGCGCCCGGCTTCGCCCGCGCGGGCGGCCTCGATGGCTGCGTTCAGCGCCAGCAGGTTGGTCTGCTCGGAGATGCCCTTGATCACCTCCAGGATCTGCCCGATGTTCACCGTCTTGGCGTTGAGGGCCTCGATGTTGGCGCAGGAGGTGCTGATCTTCGCCGACAGGTCGCTCATGGCCTTGATGGTCTGCTCCACCACCTGGCGGCCGTCTTCCGACTGGTCCTTGGCATCGGAGGCCTGGTGGGAAGCATCCGCCGCGTTGCGGGCGATCTCCTGGGCGGCCGCGCCCAGCTCGTTGATCGCCGCCGCCACGCTGTTGGTGCGCTGCGCCTGCTCGTCGGAGTTGCTCATGGAGGAGTTCGAGGCATTCAGCACCAGCTGGGCGACCTCGTTCACCTGGCGCGTGGTGGCCGAAACCTCGCGGATGGAGGCGTGGATCCGCTCGACGAAACGGTTGAAGGCCTGGGCCAGCTCGCCGAACTCATCCTGGGAATGCACCTCCAGCCGACGGGTCAGGTCGCCTTCGCCCTGGGCGATGTCGCTCATGGCGCGGCCCATCAGCAGCAGCGGCTGCATCAGGAAGCGGATCAGCATGCCCAGCAGGAGGATGATGATCACCACCGAGATCACCATGACGATGATGGCCGAGGTGCGGAACTCGTTGAGCATCGAGAAGGCCTGGGCCTTGTCGATGGACAGGCCGATGTACCACTTCACCGTCGGCAGCCCCTTGATGGGCGCGAAGGTGAGGATGCTGGGCTTGCCGTCCAGCTCCGTCTCGGTGAAGTCGGTGCTGATGCGCGGGGTGTTGGTCGGGTAGACCTCCGCCAGCTTCTTCATCACCAGGTCCTTGTTGGGGTGGACCAGGATGGTGCCGTCCTCGCTCACCAGGAAGGCGTAGCCCATGCCCTGGAAGTCCAGCGAGTTGACGATCTGCTGCATGGTTTCCAGGCTCAGGTCGCCGCCCACCACGCCCTGGCCGGGCGCCGGCGTGGCGATGGTCATGATCAGCACCTTGGTTGCCGCATCGATGTAGGGCTCGGTCAGGGTGGTCGAGCCGGCGGCGATGGCGTCCTTGTACCAGGGGCGCTGACGGGGGTCGTAGCCGGCCGGCATCGCCTCGTCCGGGCGCATGGTGAAGGCACCGTCCTGGGTGCCCAGGTAGGTAAAGGCAAAGGTGGAGGTCAGCGCCTTCTGTTCCAGCAGCTTGGCCACTGCATCCGGCTCGGGGTGCTGGGCAATGTTCTGGGCCAGGTTCTCCACCATCAGGATCCGGCCGGAGAGCCAGTTCTGGATGTTGCCGGCGGTGACGTTACCCATTTCCTTCAGGTAACTCTCCAGGTCTTCCCGGATCGCATTCCGTTGCAGGTAATCGTTGTACAGGGTGAACAGCGAGAAGGCCGCGATCACCACCAGCGAGGCGGCGAGCAGGATCTTGTGGCTGAACTTCATATTTTTGGTCATGGCTTCGTGCGTCCGGTTGGGGCGGGGTGCCGAGTACGGCAAGTGCGCGGCTTCTGGTGGTCGCGTCCCCCACTGTGTCGGTCATTACCCATTAAAGCTTGAGGCTGGCGAAATGCCTGTATGTCGGAACTTTCCACAGGTATTCAGCGACGCCCCGGCCGGCGAGCAGGCATGAAAAAGGCGCCCGCAGGCGCCTTTCTCGATGAAGCCGATGACTCAGACGAACAGCGTGGTCGCCAGCCAGAACAGGCCAGCGGAGAGCGCCATCGAGGTGGGCAGGGTCAGCACCCAGGCCATCAGGATGTTGCGCACGGTGCCGCCCTGCAGGCCGCTCTTGTTGGCGACCATGGTGCCGGCCACGCCGGAGGAGAGCACGTGGGTGGTGGAGACCGGCAGGCTGTAGATGTTGGCCATGCCGATGGCGATGGCGGCGGTGATCTGCGCGCTCATGCCCTGGGCGTAGCTCATGCCCTGCTTGCCGATCTTCTCGCCGACGGTGAGCACCACGCGCTTCCAGCCGACCATGGTGCCGATGCCCAGGGCCAGGGCCACCGCGATGATCACCCAGAAGGGGGCGTACTCGGTGGTGGCGGTCAGGTCCTTGCGCAGCTTCTCCAGGTCGGCCTTTTCACGGGCCGGCAGGTCGGACAGCTTGCCCACCTTCTTCGCCGTGTCGTCCAGGCAGAGCAGGTAGCGGCGGGTCTCGACGCGCTTCTCTTCGCTCATGTCGGCGTAGCTCTGCACGCCCTGAAGGTTGCCCAGCAGGCCGGCGATGGTCGCCTCGGTCTGCTTCGGCTCGCAGCGGAACGCCTGCGGCATCTCGCTCACGTTGGCTTTGCCGAGGGCCAGCATCTCACCGAGGGTGTCGGTGTGGCGCTGGTAGAACTGGCTCAGGTGAGTGGCAGCGTCGCGGGTGCGTTCGATCTGGTAGGTGGTGCTGTTCAGGTCCAGCACGAACTTGGCCGGAACGATGCCGATCAGCACCAGCATGATCAGGCCGATGCCCTTCTGGCCGTCGTTGGAGCCGTGCACGAAGCTCACGGCCATCGCCGAGAGCACCAGCACCAGGCGGTTCCAGAACGGCGGGTGCTTCTTGTCGTCCAGTTCCTTACGGGTTTCCGGTGTCTTGTGCATCTTCGACAGCGGATACAGCCACTTCAGGCTCAGCAGCACCAGGGCTGCGACCATGAAGCCGGCCGCCGGGGAGAAGATCAGCGACAGGCCGATGTCGATGGCCTTGCCCCAGTTCACGCCCTCGCCCAGGGGCAGGTCGGAGATCAGCGCGTTGGCCAGGCCGACGCCGAGGATCGAACCGATCAGGGTGTGGGAGCTGGAGGCCGGGATACCGAAGTACCAGGTGCCCAGGTTCCAGGTGATGGCCGCCGCCAGCAGCGAGAACACCATGGCCAGCCCGTGGCCGGTGTTGACGTTGATGAGCAGCTCCACCGGCAGCAGGTGGACGATGGCATAGGCCACGCCGACTCCACCCAGCAGCACGCCGAGGAAGTTGAAGATGCCGGAGAGCACCACCGCCCGGTAGGGCGACATGGCCTTGGTGTAGATGACCGTGGCGACCGCGTTGGCGGTGTCATGGAAACCGTTGATGAACTCGAAGGTCAGGACGAATGCCAGGGCGAGCACCAGGCTCAGCACCAGCCAGGCATCAAGCCCGCTGAAGAGATCGAACATGAAGGTTGTATGACGGCTGGTTAGGGGGCGCGGATTATGCCAGAAAACCGCTTCCCGCCCAGCTCCGGACCGCCGATTGGTCGTATCGTTCCGTGCGTCATGGCAGCGCAGCCCTAGAAGCGAGGGCTGCGCAGGCTTTGTTTAAAAATCGTTTCAGTCCGATTGCTTGAGCTCTTTTTCCATCTTCTGGAGCTCGCGCTCGAAGGCCTGGTCCAGGTAGTTGGGGCGTTTGCGCCAGGGCTTGCGTTCGGGGTCCGGCTGGGCGGCGTAGGTGGTGACTTCCCCGCCATATACATCCTTGTAACGTTTCTCCTGGCGCTCGAGTTCGGCGCGCAGTTCGTCTTTCGTCACGTAATGATCCGCTTGTGTGCTGTTGAAATGGTCTTGATCCAAGTTCCGGTGATGAAGGGTCGAATGCCCTTTGCAACTTTCGCCGGAAGAGGAGTGTGCGTGCCTTGCACAATCCTGTTGCAACCTCGAGGTTGTCTTCGTGATCCGCCCAGGCCGCATGGCGCCTGTGTTACAGCGAGGTCGCAATGCGTATCGGGAGGTGGGCGAAGTATATAGGCAAACTTGCCGCCAGCTCTAGGCTCGCGTGAAAAGTTCATACACCGTCACAGGCGGAACATGGGGCCGCCCGCGTGATTCAAACACCGCCGCACTTCGCTGCCATGGCAACTTCGTAGCGACTGTGTATCGAACCTGAAGCATAGAACACACAAAAGCCGGCAAAGTTCAGGTCAATGAACGAGCCGGCCATTGGTGTGGGGAAGGGCGCTCAGAGGGACTTGATGATGCGCCCGAGGGTCTCCACCGCCTGCTCGCTGCGGGGCGTCCAGGGGTGGCCGTAGTTGAGGCGGGCGCAATGCCCGTAGCTGCGGGTCGCGGAGAAGATCGGCCCCGGCGCGATGCTGATGCCCTGGGCCAGGGCCAGCTGGAACAGCCGCAGCGCATCCACCTGGCGGGGGAATTCCAGCCAGAGGAAGTAACCGCCGTCGGGCCGGCTGACCCCGGTCTGCTCCGGCAGGTGTCGGGCCACCGCCGCCAGCATCGCGTTCTGCTGGCTCTCCAGCGCATAGCGCAGGCGCCGCAGGTGGCGGTCGTAGCCGCCGTGCTGCAGGTAGTCGGCAATGGCCGCCTGGGCCGGCACCGAGGCGGAGATGCTGGTCATCAGCTTCAGCCGCTCGATCTCCCCGGCATAGCGCCCACCCGCCACCCAGCCGACCCGGTAGCCCGGCGCCAGGCTCTTGGAGAACGAACTGCAGTGCATCACCAGCCCTTCGCTGTCGAAGGCCTTCACCGGCTTGGGCGCGTGCTGGCCGAAGTACAGCTCGGCGTACACGTCATCCTCGATCATCGGCACCTGGTAGCGGGCCAGCAGCCCCGCCAGGTGCTTCTTGCGTTCCTCGGTCAGGCTCGCCCCGAGCGGGTTGTGGAAGTTGCTCATGAACCAGCAGGCCTTGATCGGCAGGCTGGCCAGGCTGCGCTCCAGCACCTCCAGGTCGATGCCCTCGCGCGGGTGCACGGGGATTTCCACCGCCTTCAGCTTGAGCCGCTCCAGCACCTGCAGGCTCGCGTAGAACGCCGGCGACTCGATGGCCACCAGGTCGCCCGGCCGGGTCACCACCTGCAGGCAGAGGTTCAGCGCCTCCAGCGCGCCGTTGGTGATCACCAGCTCTTCGATGGGCAGCGGCAGCCCGCCGACCATGTAGCGCAGCGCGATCTGCCGGCGCAGGCCGTGGTTGCCCGGCGTCATGTCGGCCACGGTGGAGCGCGGGTCCATGTCGCGCACCGCATGGGCCATCGAGCGCGCCAGGCGTTGCAGGGGGAACAGGTCCGGGCTGGGGAAGGCCGAGCCGAAGGGCACCGTGTCCGGGTCACGGATCGAACTGAGCACCGAGAACACCAGCTCGCTCACGTCCACCTCGGTGGTGGCCGCCTCGCGGCTGCTCACCTGGGGCTCCTGCAGCGGACGCTTGACGTGCTGGCAGACGAAGTAGCCGGAGCGCGCGCGGGCCATGATCAGCCCGCGGCTCTCCAGCAGGTAGTACGCCTGGAACACCGTGGAGGCACTGACCCCGTAGGTGCGGCTGGCATGCCGCACCGAGGGCACCTTCTGGCCCGGCGCCAGGACGCCGGTGCGGATCAGTTCAGCGATCTCGTCCGCGAATTTCTCGTAGCGCTTCATCTTGTCCTGGGGAAGGTGGGCCGGGGAGGCCCACTCTAAGCGCTGCGTGCGGCTACCGCCACGGCCGTGCTCCATGGCTCAGCGCCTCGGGCTGACGAAGGTGCTGCTGGCGCTGGCCTGGGCATCGCCCTCCACCGCGCGGATGCGGAACACCAGCTCGCGGGGGCCGCTGCGGCCATCGTCGTCCACCAGGGCCACCGACACCGGCAGGTCGAGGATCTCCCCGGCTTCCACCTTGATCAGCGCCGGCGCCTCCAGCTCCAGGCCATCGCCCTCGGCCAGCTCCAGGCGGTAGCGCAGGTCCTGCTGGGTCTTGTTGATCAGCTTCAGGTTGTAGATGTTCTCGATCTGCCCAGCGGCGTTCTCGCGGAACATGCCCCGGTCCTTGATCACATCCAGCGACACCTCCGAGCGCGTCGCCAGCAACCAGGCGAAGGCCCCGATCATGATCACCAGCGCAGCGGCGTAACCCACCAGGCGCGGACGCAGCAGGTGCGTGGTACCGCCTTCCAGCTCGCGTTCCGAGCTGTAGCGCACCAGGCCCTTGGCGTAGCCCATCTTCTCCATCACCGAATCGCAGGCGTCCACGCAGGCCGCACAGCCGATGCAGGCGATCTGCAGGCCATCGCGGATGTCGATGCCGGTCGGGCACACCTGCACGCACACCGTGCAGTCGATGCAATCGCCCAGGCCCTGGCTCTTCGGGTCCACCCCCTTCTTGCGCGCCCCGCGCGACTCGCCCCGGGCGGTGTCGTAGGAGATCACCAGGGTGTCCTTGTCGAACATCACGCTCTGGAAGCGCGAATACGGGCACATGTGGATGCACACCTGCTCACGCATCCAGCCGGCATTGATGTAGGTGGCCGCAGTGAAGAACACCACCCAGAACAGCGCCACCCCGCCGGCTTCCAGCGTCAGCAGGTTCATCGCCAGCTCACGCACCGGCGTGAAGTAGCCGACGAAGGTCACCGCCGTGGCCAGGCTGATGGCCAGCCACAGACCGTGCTTGGCCACGTTGCGCGCCACCTTCTCCGCACCCCAGGGCGCGGCGGCCAGCTTGATGCGCTGGTTGCGGTCACCCTGGGTGCGCTGCTCCACCCACATGAACATCCAGGTCCAGACGCTCTGCGGACAGGTGTAGCCGCACCACACCCGGCCGGCGAACACCGTGATGAAGAACAGCCCGAAGGCACAGATGATCAGCAACCCCGACAGCAGGATGAAGTCCTGCGGCCAGAAGGTCGCACCGAAGATGTAGAACTTGCTGTCCTCCAGACTCCAGAGCACGGCCTGGCGGCCGTCCCAGTCGAGCCAGAGGGTGCCGAAGAACAACAGGCACAACAGCCCCGCGCCCAACCGGCGCAGGTTGCGGAAACGCCCGGTGAAGCTGCGGGTGTGGATCGGTGCACTGGAGGCATACAGGGACGTGGCAGCGGGGCGACTCGTTGGGTCGACCTCTACCTGCCGGACGGGGATGGTCTCGCTCATGATTCAGGCCTTTTGGGCTATGACGGCGAGGCGGACTATAGGGAGGCGCTGATACCGGAAACAGATTCAGGTAATCAGGCAAAAACCATATCAGATGACCCCGCAGCACCCCCTGGCCCTTGAAACCCGTGGTTCCTGGCCGCGCGAGCGAAGGCCCTGTCGGGATCGCGGCAATAGGTCGCAGTGCAGATGATCGAACGGCGCGCCTCACACGCAGACGCTCCACCGCAGGCACCCCGCGGGAGCGAATTCATTCGCGAAAAACCTCCCGCTCGACCCACCCGGCCTACACCCGTAGGGGCGATTTCAATCGCCCAAGGGCAACGCAGTTGCCCCAAAGGCCCTTCCTGACACCGAGAGGGGCGTAGGTGCGGGGCCAAGGCAAACGCCATTAGTGGTTGGAAAGAGCGCCATCCCCTCTACGCCTGACCGCAGGCACCCCGTGGGAGTGAATTCATTCGCGAAAGCCCTCCGCCCGCCCCACCCGGCATACACCTGTAGGGGCGATTTCAATCGCCCAAGGGCAACCCCGTTGCCCAAAGAGGCCCCTCCCGATACCGAAAGGGGCCAAGCCCAGCTCAGCGACCGGCAGCCGGAGTACCGGTCACCCCGTCACCTCCGGCTCGCCAGCCATGAAGGACGGCAAATCCCGCCAGGCCACCCACAGCTCACCTTGCCAGCGCACCACCCCCAGCCGACGCCCGCCGTAGTTCAACACCTCACGGCTGGGCGCCGCATCCGGCGTGCGGTGATGGTCATGCAGCGTCGGCACCAGCACCTCGTTCAGCCAGCGGCCCACCTCGCCGTGCTTCGGCTGGCCGAACTGGAACAGCGCCCGGTAGGCACCGATATCGCTGATCACCACCACCTCTTCGTGGAAGTCATCGCTGTAGCCCAGGCAGAGCGTTTGCTGCTCGTGCGGCTCCAGGGCCGGGAGCAGGGGGAGGGCATCGGCCAGGCCGATCAACAGCGCGAAATCATGGGCGACGAACCAGGGCTGGTTGTCGACCATCACGGCGCGCAGGCGTTGGTGGTGGTGATAGAAAACGAAGGGGGTGAAAGCTTTGCTCATGGCGAATAGTCCTTTGCTGAGTTCATCAGCTGCCACCATTCGCTGTCATTCGAAGGGTGGCAGATCGCGTAGGGTTGACAGACCGGGCAAAGGAGCCGGCAGACCCGAGGGTCTCCCCACGCGATCTGCCATAGAGCCATGCAGTTGGAAAACTGCATGCGAGCAAGAGCCTGCAAGAAACGCTCGCCGTTTCTCGCATGCACCTTGCGGCGCAATCGCGCCTTTGCATCGGGCTGTCAAACCCGGCCACGGGATTTACCGTGGCTGGGGGAGGATAGGGAGGTGGGACTTTGAGGGCAAGGGTGTGGCAGTGGTTTGCCTGATGGATCGTGAGGCGGGCGGGCAATTAGCGCTAACTAATGAGTCTGCTGCCTATGACTGGCAGGAAACGGCCAATAGCAGCCCTCCGGAGAGAGGACAAAAGCAGGCGCTAGCGTTGGCCAACGGAATTCGTCCCACTAGACGTTCACTTCAGCTCCACAGGCTCGCTAAGGAAGTCGATAAGCTGCGATCCTAACTCGGTGGTTCTGCGGGCCAGAATGCCTTGGCGCGACATGGTCGTGCCAAGGCATTCTGTGTTGATAAAGCCGCGCTGATAGAGGTCACCCCAGATGACCTTGTAGATCTGCTCTTTGCCTTGGAGATCTGGAAACGCATGCTCAATGGCTTGCGTGATGCCGCCCATGCTCCATCCACTCGGGAACTCCACTCCATGCTTATGGCCCCACTCTTCTGGGCCGTTCATAAGGCTGAGCAGGCGAATGTGGGTCACCGTGCAAACATCGATGAAATTGAGGAACAGCTGTCTTAGGTCTTCTTCTGGGGCATGGCCTACTGCGACGTTCAGCACTGTGTTGCGGAGCGCCTGCAGCTTCTCTTGCTGATGACTCCGTATCGCCAACATCGATGCTTGGGCCACCGTGGTGATAAAGGTTTGGTTGTGCTGCAAGCCTTGCTCGGTCAGCACCCCCTTCTCGATCAGATCGTTCAGCGCGTTGCCGACCTGATTCATCCACTGCACCTTTCTCTCATTCATCGGCGTGTCGATGACTGAGTTGAAGATCTCGACCCCAGCACCGCCCAGGATGGGCAGTGCGCCAATCATGATTCTGGCTACGCGGTGAGCTTTCTCGCCACCTGGTTCAATGACTGGGTCGATCAGTTCGTTGTCGATCTTGTTTATCTGGAGCTCCATTCGAGGACGGATGAAGCAGAGATACCCGATACCTCATCGTTAGCCAAGCCGCAGCAGGCGAATGAGGCGGCTGCAGGTTAGATACTCCGCATGACAGGCCGCTCCGGCCAAAAGCGGATCTCGTAGGCCACCGCGGCGAGTGAAGCCGATTGCGTTGGCACTCAGGCCCGGAGCCGTTGTCGCAAACGCTTCACATACGAGCCATCAAGCAGATCATCGTCTACTAGGCCCAGCGCGCAGTTTGCTAGCGAGGCGAGGCTGTTGTCCGAGGGGCGGAAGTCATTAGGGAGCCAACCGTTCTCAGCACACCGATGCTCCTCAATTGCCACGAACCATGCCTTGAAGAAGTCAGCGAGTGACGATCGCGCAGCATCGGTCGCTGCCTCGGTCAACGGGTCTGAGGCCTCAATCTCAGCTTCGCGTGCGTCATCTGCGATGGCATCAATACAAGCATCCAAAGCCGGCCAGTACTTGAGGTCGTAACGTGCTTGCAGCGTCTCCAGCTCATCCTCCAAATACATCGTGAAGTGGCCGTTATGCTGGCCAGCTTCCTTGATCAGATCAGCAATGTGGTAGCTGGTGTTGCTCCGAAAACCTGACATGTTGTGCGACTTGTCACGGCGCCTTAGTAAGATGGCTAGGTCTTCACCCATTTCAGCGATCTGCTGATTGATCCTGACAAGCTCATCTCGCTCCGCCCGAGCTTTTGCGATCCGTTCCGGCCCCCAGAATGCAACTGAATCAAGGAGAGCTCCGAAAAAGCTATCTAACGCATTCGGATGCGCATACAGCTTCTTGTAGAGGTCGGAATATGCATCACGCAGCTCCAGTTCGCGGAGGAGTAAACGCTCAATGACGATGTTATGGCTGGGTAGAATTCTTCGCTCCAAGTTGCACTGCTTCCTGGCGAGAAGGACTCCATTGCAGACCTTGGCTGACAGATTCGCATCGGTGACTTTCATTTGAAAATTCCATCTTGTGACGTGCGCTTAGGCTACCGAAGCCATTAAGCTCCATCGGTACCTGACGGATTGAAAGTCAAGCGACCTTCAGGTACCTCGCGGTCAAAACGCAGAATAAAGTGCTCCTGGACACAGGTGCTTGCCGCTCTCCAGCTGGTATTGACCGGCGCCTATTCGGCATCGACTAAAGATCCGACACATCGTCATCGGCTGCCTCTGCGTTTTCCTTGTCGCGGTAGTCGATCTCTCGTTTAGGGAGAGCTGGGATCGCGTTCCCTTGGGAATCGTTAAAGGCATCCCAGTACCACCATCCGGTGGGGCCAAACCGCACGTTGTACCAGCGTATCTTTCTCTGCCGGCGTACCTGGTACGCCGGCGTGTTCATTCCGAATACTTCCAGGGGGTACTGCGTGTCACGTCCCATGTCCAATAGCCAGAAGTCAGGAAAAATTTCGTCCTCGGCTTCAAAACGCGGGGGCTTGAAGAAAGCGCGGCCCTCCGCATGAAGCTTCGCCTCGATCGCTGCTTCGTAGCCGGAGTCGAGCGGTATCATCCGCTCGCTTACTCGCATTAGTGCAAGATCCAGGACATCGGCATAGCGTCCCTTTTTCAGGTTCAGCTGTGCTATCGCGATAACCTCGCTCCCTGCCTCCCATGCTGCCAATTCAGCGGCAAAGCTACGTTCGACGCGGCGCCGGACCTCAGCACGAATGTCCATTGAGGGCATGCCGAATGGTCCGGAGAGTGACAGTTGCACGAGGCTGCGACGCTCGGGATTGAAGGAGGCCAGCGGAGACACAGCAATGAGCCTGCGCGAATGCTTCCGTGCCAGATCAACAACCTCGGCGTTACGCGTCGCCCTGTTTGAGTTTTTCTTGGCAGACACCAGCAATACGTCGTGCACCGTCATTCGACTGGCCCGGATACGTTTTGCAGACTCAGAGACCCAGTACGCCACATTCGCAGGTTTACGCTTGCCCTCCATGAGCGGGTACCATTTGGCCAGACCGGCTTCTAACCACAGCAATTGAAGCAGCCCCAGCAGCCGTATCGACGGCTTTTTCACTCCCGGAGTACGCGGCACATCGTCTGCATCATTCTCGACGGGAGCCGCGTCGTTGACTCGGAGGCCATGGGCCAGGCGGATCCGTAGTGTGTTGTCATCAGCTTCTTCTACAACGCCCGCGGCGTATCCCTGCAATCCAGATCGCTCTGGGGCATAGGCATGAAAGCGGCAGTCGTTCGCGTGCTCTGGGCCTGTATTGGCATAACGGGCTAAATGATAGTTGTCGCTCCCCTCCCGATGTTTAACCGAGAGATATCGATTGCCATTGCCGGGGCAGAGGCAGATCACTGGGGTACCGTGTGCTCGTCGTAGGACCAATTTCCAACCGACCTCGAACTCCTTCTCGATCTGGAACTCCCTAGAGTATTTCTTCTGTGTGCTGATCACCCGTACTTCGTAGGTCTTCCCCATTCTCACTCCCTGGATGTGGCAGATTCAGCCTTCCTCAGTCCCCGGCACTAACACGAGGCCTTGGATGCACCTAGAAAACTGGCGCTTATTCATACCAGCCATTTGTACCTCCTGTTGACCACGCTTTCGTAGCTGATCTCTGCGGCCAAGCTCCTGCCTGGCAATGCAGCCAGTATCTTGTCCACCGTCGGGAGCGCTAGGATGTGGCCACTTCCGCACTATTGCTCATGATTGAGGTTGTGTAGAAGCTAAGTCAGCATTACCTCCGCTTAGCTCTGTATGAAGGGATTCTCATGTTTCTGCGAGCGTTAGAGATCGAGGGCTTCAAGTGCTTCAACGCTAGTTTTTCTATCGAATTCCACAACGGACTAAACGTTCTGGTTGGAGAAAACGGTTCAGGTAAGACGGGGGTCGTCAGCGCAATCCGTCAGCTGTTCAATGACTCAGAGTCAGGCAAGCGCTCAATTCACGAGCGAGACTTTTATCGCGGCTTCGAAACAGACTCATTATCTGCTGAGGCCATTCGCATAGAAGCGACCTTCAGCGAGTTGAGCCAGGATGAAAGCACCGCTTTCATCGACTGGTGCGGCAAGGATCCGGAAGCCAAACTCACCTTCAACGCAACAAATCGCGAATCCCGCGGACGTTACCGGCACCAGATCTGGGGCGGTCATCAACGTGTGAAACCGGTAGATCCAGAAACACTCGACTTGATCCACTGCATCTACCTCCCACCGCTACGTGATGCTGAGATAAAGCTTCGTGAAGGACGGCAATCGCGACTTGCCCGCCTACTGAAGGCTCTGTGTCGCAAGGAACTGGACGCCTGTCGAAAGGAGGGCACTGCCCATCCGCTGGAGCAGCGCGTGGGCGCCTTCAATAAAGAGCTTTCTGAGAGCGACGAATACGCCATCAAGCAGGCCAATCAGCGAATCGGGGACAACCTCAAGAAAGCGCTGGGCATGAATTTGTCTCAGGGCACCCTCATTCAGTTTTCAGAGGTTAATTTTTCCAAAATCGTCGAAGGTCTGAGGCTCCTGTATTACCCCGACCTGAGCGAGGCGGTCGCGACTCAATTCAGGTCGCTTGAAGAAAATAGCCTGGGTTACAACAACCTCTTGTACATAGCGTCAATCTTGGCCGAGTTGATCCTTGAAGCGGAGGAGGACCGCGGTGAGGAGACTTATTTGCGGCTGTTGCTAATCGAAGAGCCGGAGGCACACTTACATCCCCAGCTTCAGGTTCGCCTGCTCAAACATCTAAAAGCGGTCGCAGAGAAGCAAGGGATTCAGGTCATCGTGACCACTCACTCGACCGTCATATCCTCTGCCGTATCGGTGGAGAACATCATTCACTTATCACGGAAGGACGCACCAGTAGCGGTACCGTTGCGGAGCTGTGGCCTCTCAGACGCAAGCAAGAAATTCATCGACCGCTGGCTCGACGTAACAAAGTCCAACCTGCTTTTCTCGAGGGGGGTAATCCTCGTCGAAGGAATCGCTGAAGCTATTGTTGTACCTGAGCTTGCTCGAATCGTCCTTAAGGAATATGGGGAGGGGCGTAACACTCTAGAGGACTTTGGTGTCTCGGTGATCAACCTGAACGGCATTTACTTTAACCACTTTATGCAGCTGTTCTGCGATGTCGATGGGGAGCAGGAAAGCCTAAATATTCCGGTTCGATGTGCAGGGCTAACTGATAACGATCCACCGAAATCCGTAGAGACAGTTGAGGATGCTGAGGGCAAGAAGACTGCAGTCCTCTATCTTCCGCACGCCGATAGCTTCATGGCGGGTGAAAACCATGCCCTTAAGCTCGTACCACTGATTGCAAAATCTGAGCATGGAAGGCTGTTTGCCGGAAGCTACAAGACGTTCGAGTATGACCTCGCGCTTGAGGGGAACAATCTCGCCCGAATGTTTGAGGCTGCATCCAGCAACTGGCCTACTCAGGGACCAGTGAAAAAGGGGCTTCATGCCAGATCGGAGCTCAAGTTTGCAGAGATGGGGAATCAGGAACGGGCTAATTACGCGTGGGAGCTCCTAGAGCGCATCGACTCAGATGACATGGGCAAGGGGCTCTACGCACAGATCCTGGCAGATGAACTGGCGGCGAACCAAGAGAGCGAATTCCTCGTCCCAGACTACATTCGTGATGCTGTGCTGTGGGCCTGTGAGCTAAACAAATGACGTTCCCCACCCATGAGCAGCAGGCCTATATCGGGGCATCACTGAATGAGCATGTCTACTTGCGAGCCTGTCCCGGGAGTGGGAAAACCGAGGTAGTCGCCGCGATGATCGCGAAAGCCACTCGGGAATGGCAGCGGTCACCATCGGGGATTGCGGTCCTGACCTTCTGCAACAGCGCGACCGATGAGCTGAAGGATCGACTGTATGAGCACTTGGGCGACGCGCTACCTCATCCGCACTGCGTTTCAACTTTTGACAGCTTTCTGCTGAACCACGTCGTAGGGAATATCGCCACCCACCTGACAGGGTATCCGGGTCGAGATGGCGATTACAGGATACGGCTACTCGATAAGGCCTCTAACATTTACCTGACCCGTACCAAGATCGGTGAAAGGAAAATATCTGCCTGTAAGTACGACTATGACATGGTGACTAGGCGCTTCGAATTCACGACGGGGGATCGGACTGACGCTAAGTTGAATGCCGTTGAGCAAAGCCCAGAAAT
This sequence comes from Metapseudomonas otitidis, assembly GCF_011397855.1. Taxonomy (NCBI): domain Bacteria; kingdom Pseudomonadati; phylum Pseudomonadota; class Gammaproteobacteria; order Pseudomonadales; family Pseudomonadaceae; genus Metapseudomonas; species Metapseudomonas otitidis. The sequence goes on from NZ_AP022642.1 coordinate 1,459,407, forward strand.
CATTGATGACCTAACTGAGACCAAACGACGGTTTTGGCGTGGGGGGTTTGCCACTTACCGCGACATAGACATGCTTGCGCTCATGGCATTGAGAGACGTCGCTTTCGAGGACTATTTTGCGAAGGTGGTTCGCAGATTCCCCGTAGTGATCGTTGACGAGTGCCAAGACTTGTCTGTCGAGCAGTTATCGATTGTCCGGCAGTTGGCCCGAAGAGGCATGAAATTTCACTTTGTGGGTGATCTGAACCAATCCATCTATGGATTCCGAAAGTCGGATCCTGCCAGGGTGCGCAAACTGCTTGAGGAACTCAAATTTACTGAGTACGCGCTGACAGCTAACTGGAGAAGCGGTCAAGCCATCGTAGATCTCTGCAGTGACCTGCTGCGCGTATCAAGAAGCGCGGGGAATCCAGACATCGAACCCTTGAAGCCCCTACTGATTCAGTACCAAGAATGCCCATCGGAGCTCACTCCGAAGATTACCGAGCTCACACATGCATACCAAAACGTCGTCGTTGTTGCTCGAGGACACACAACGCTCCAGCGCTTTACCCGCGGAGCATCTGAGCTTTCGGCCATAGAAGAATTGGCACTTTCATGTGTCTTGATCGAGAGCCGAAACCTTGAGGAGGTACGGCAGGCGCTTAAATCATTTGCGGAATGGTTAGCTTCCAAGCTGAGTTTTGAGGTGTCGCCGGGTAGCCTCTCATGCCCTATACAGGTCGAATCGAAACTGGAATGGCGGCAGTTCATCTTCCAATGTCTCAAGTTCCTGAGCGGTTCCGGTGCCTCGAATCTTGATCTCACATGGAAAGAGTGGGCTGCTCAAACAAAGCGGGTGATCCAGACGCTCCCTGGCCAGCCATTCGTGCCGCTCTCTATTGTGCGGCTACTAGAGGGGCTTAGAGACATGAGCCTGTCGGCTCCAGCTGGTAAGGGAGCTGAAGTGGTCGCCGAACAGCTGCTTCAACTTGGTCAGCAACCCCTCTCCAACTATCGGGTCGCCACCATTCATCAGGTTAAAGGCGAATCCCATGACGCTACGGTGCTTCTCTCTTCGCTTAGGACCGGCTTCCAGGGACACTGGAAAGACTGGCTGCAAGATCCGCTTTCGGAGGCTGCACGATTTGCATACGTCGCCAGCTCGAGACCTCGGCACTTACTCATTTGGGGGGTTAAAGCATTGAAGCCAGACGAGCGAGATCGGATAGCTGAATTGGGTTTTGAGATCGTTGATTGATCGAAACCGCACACAGGCGCTTCTTAGACCGGCTAGGGCATCGCTGAGCAATCCGAAATGACTGCTTTTGGCCGAAATCAGTCGTCCATGTGAGCACGTGGCTTCAACTAATCGCACGAACGCTAGCCACGACCCTACGATGAAACTTGAGCTGCCCCACATGTTTTGGTCGCTAATTTCCTTACTTAATAGCGGCCAGCGGGTATGTGACCCTAGCTGTGGCAGCACCTTTATATGGAGATGATGTGGCCTGCCATATCCCCAAGCAGTACGGCACGTTGAAGCTAGGTTTCGTTGAACTGGCGATCCTGCCGAAGCAGATGGGATGCCTTCCCATCGACAAGAAGCTCCTGTCCATACCCAGCGAACATCTGGCTTACTAGCCCACGCCTCTGCCCCTTCCCACCCCACCACGGTGACGCCATTGACTGCCTATTCCTGCCTGCTCGAAACCCCTTCCGTCCCGGTCTACCAGGCCTTGCGCACGGGCTCCGGCCTCAGCGGCAAGACCGATGAAGCAGCGGTGCGCGGGCTGCCCAATACGCTCTTCGCGGTGCAGATTCTTCATCAATCGCAACCCGTAGGAATGGGGCGGGTGATTGGTGATGGCGGGTGCTTTTTCCAGGTCGTCGACATTGCCGTGCTCAAGGCGCACCAGGGCAAGGGGCTGGGCAAACGCATCATGGGCGAGATCCTGAAGTACATCGAAACCCATGTGCCGGAGAGCGGCTACGTCAGCCTCATCGCCGATGGCCAGGCGCAGGACCTCTACGCGCAGTTCGGCTTCGTGCAGACCGCGCCGCGTTCGGTGGGCATGGCCTACCGGCGACCGGAGTTGAAGCGCTGACCGACGTGGCAGCGCTCCGGCCACTACTCGTTCCCCACCACTGATCCGAAACCCATCCCAGCCCCGAACCCAAGCTCTGGAGCGGTTGCCCAACGGACGTATCATCGGCATCCATCCCTCAGCGAAGTACGGCCATGAAGCTCTTCCGTTGTGCGCTGCTGGCCCTGGTGGCGAGCGGTGCGATCCCCGCGCTGGCCGCCGAGCCGAACGGGCAGCAGACCATCCGCGTCATCCCCAAGACCTACGTCAGCCCCGGCGCCAGCGGTAGTGTGGACACCTACGAGCGCAGCGAGCGCTACAACGTCTACGGCGGGCAGCCCGTGCCCCAGGGCACCACGCGCTACAGCACCGGAAGCGGCAGCCAGGTGATCCAGCAGCAGGGCGGAATTCGCCAGAGCACGGAGTACCCCAACGGGGTGATCATCGAGCGGACGCCGGGGCAGGGGAGTTACCAGTACCAGCAGCGCTGACGGGGGCGTTTGCGAGCTGAGAGTTTTCTTTCAGAAAACGATGAAAGTGACTGAAGGAATTGGCCTTCGGGGATCTATAATGTGCGCCAGTTCGCACAGGCGATCTTCATCCCACTCTTCATCCGGTAGCCTCCCGTGAAAATCCGAACCGCTCTGCTCAAGGCCCTGTTCTTCTGCACCAGCCTGGCCGTCGCCGCCCCCCTCGAAGCCCAGGCGGCCACCCCGGCCCGTGACCCCGCCCAGCTGCAGCTCGCCTCCGGCAGCGCCATGCTGGTGGACCTCGCCACCGGCAAGCTGATCTACGCCAACAACCCCGACCTGGTGGTGCCCATCGCCTCGGTGACCAAGCTGATGACCGCCCTGGTGGTGCTCGAAGCCAAGCAGCCGCTGGACGAGATCATCAGCATCGACATCAGCCAGACCAAGGAAATGAAGGGTGTCTATTCGCGGGTACGCGTGGGCAGCCTGGTGAGCCGTCGTGACGTGCTGCTGATGGCGCTGATGTCTTCCGAGAACCGTGCGGCGGCGAGCCTCGCCCACCACTACCCGGGCGGCTACGGCGCCTTCATCGCGGCGATGAACGCCAAGGCCCGCGCGCTGGGCATGAAGCACACCCGCTATGTGGAGCCCACCGGGCTGTCGCTGAACAACGTCTCCACCGCCCGCGACCTGGTCCAGCTGCTGCTGGAAAGCCGCAAGTACCCGCTGCTGAGCCAGATGAGCACCACCAAGGAAAAGACCATCACCTTCGTCAAGCCGCGCTACAGCCTGGGCTTCAGCAACACCAACCACCTGACCCGCAAGAGCGACTGGGACATCGAGCTGACCAAGACCGGCTTCACCGACGAGGCCGGCCACTGCCTGGTGATGCGCACCCGCATGGGCAACCAGCGGGTCGCCATGGTGCTGCTGGACGCCTTCGGCAAGTACACCCACTTCGCCGACGCCACGCGCATGCGCCGCTGGGTCGAGACCGGCAAGGGCGGCCCGATCCCCGAGGCGGCGAAGGCCTATCGCCAGCAGAAGGACGCGGCCCGTCGCCAGCAGATGGTCGCCTCGCCCAACTGAGTCAGGCGCGCCAGTCCTCTTCGCTACGGTCTTCCTTCAGGCCGTAGCGAATGTACAGCCGCACACCCAGGTGCAGGCTCACGGCCAGCAGCACCCATCCCCACCCGCCCAGCGACAACCCTTCCATGACGGCCTCCTGACGAAACGGCCTACAGCCTAGCCGGTAGGCGTCGGCAGGGCTACGCGGCACGGGACCGGTGATAGCGGTTTCGGGACGCAATATCTCGAAGCACTCCGCCTGCGCGGCCCGCGGAGAACTGGCGGTAGAGTGCGCCCCATCGTCCATTGCGACCTTGGAGGCCCCCCATGAACACCCGTGGATTGCTCGATCAATTGCTCAAGTCCGGCCAGGACCTGCTGCAGAAGAAGGCCGGCGGCAAACCGTCCGGCATCGGCGGCGGCCAGCTCGGCAGCCTGCTCGGTGGCGCGGGCGGTGGTGCCCTGGCTGCCGGCGCGCTGGGCCTGCTGCTGGGCAACAAGAGCGCGCGCAAGCTCGGTGGCAAGGCGCTGACCTACGGCGGGCTCGCCGCCCTGGGTGTGCTGGCCTACAAGGCCTACAGCAACTGGCAGGCCAACCAGCCCACCGCGCCCCAGGGCGAGCCCCGCACCCTCGACCGCCTGCCGGCGCCCCAGGCCGAGCAGCACAGCCAGGCCATCCTCAAGGCCCTGGTGGCGGCGGCCAAGGCCGATGGCCATGTGGATGCCCGCGAGCGGCAACTGATCGAGAGCGAACTGGCCCGCCTGACCGACGACCCCAGCCTGCGTGGCTGGCTGGAAACGGAGCTGAACAAGCCGCTGGACCCGTCCGAAGTGGCCCGCGCGGCCACCACCCCGGAGATGGCGGCCGAGATGTACCTGGCCAGCGTGCTGATGGTGGACGAGGAGCACTTCATGGAGCGCGCCTACCTGGACGAGCTGGCGCGGCAGATGCGCCTGGAGCCGGGGCTCAAGGCGGAGCTGGAAGCCCAGGTGCGGGACGCCCAGGTCAGTTGACGGCGGGGCCTGCGGCGATGTGCACCGCTTCGTCTTCGTCATGCAGGAAGGCCCGGTTGCGGCCTTCCCGCTTGGCTCGGTAGAGCGCCTGGTCGGCGCGTTCCATCACCTCTTCCAGGCGTTCCCCGTCCCGGGGCCACAGGGCCCCGCCGATGCTGCAGCCGATGCCCAGGGTGCGCCCCTCCAGCAGCATCGGCTCTCCCAGCACCTGCAGCGCCCGCTGGGCGACCCGGCTGATGTGGCTCAGGCCGTCGTCCTGCTGCAGCTGCAGCACCATCAGGAACTCATCCCCGCCCAGGCGCGCCACCAGGTCCCCGTCCCGCAGGCAGCCGCGCATCCGCTGGGCGGCCTCGCGCAGCACCAGGTCGCCGACGGCGTGGCCGTGGGTGTCGTTGATCGGTTTGAACCCATCCAGGTCCAGGTAGAGCAGCCCCAGTGCGCCGCCCGCTACGTGGCAGCGCTGCTGCAGCCGGGGCAGGTGCTTCTCCAGCGCGGCGCGGTTCGGCAGGCCGGTGAGCGGGTCGTGATGGGCCTTGTTCTCCAGCAGGCCGAGGGTGAGCTGCTGCTGGGTGAGGCTCTCCACCAGGTGGGCGATGGATTTGCTCAGCGTGCGGATCTCCCGGGTGCCGGTGCCGGAGGGGATGACGGCGATCTCCCCGGCGCTGAGGCGGTCCGCTGCGTCGGCGATGCGCTGCAGCGGGCGCGTCACCCGGGCCGCCAGCACCCAGCCGAGAACGGCGAAGAAGATCGCCAGCGCGCCGCCCCAGAGGTAGATCTCCCGCTGCAGGGCGTGGGCGGGGGCGAAGGCTTCTTCTTCTGCCTGGCGGGTGACCACGATCCAGCCGAGGCCGGGGTAGTCGCGGTAGCCGTGGCTGGGGGCGAAGCCGGTGAGGTAGCGGCGGCCGTCCGGCCAGCGCTGCACGCTCCAGAAGCTCTTGCGCGCGTCGATGCTGGCCAGGGCCGGCAGCTCCAGCTTCTGACCGATGCTGCTCGCCGGGCCCAGCAGCACGCTGCGGTCGCTGCTGAGGATGAAGAACTCCACCCGGCGGTGCGTCTGCATGGGCTCGATCAGCGCGCGGCGCACCTCATCGGCCCAGGACCAGGAGAGGTGCGAGGCGAGCACGCCAACGGTGCGCCCGTCCGATCCCTTCACCGGCAGGGCGATGTCGACGAACTTCATCGCCTCCCCGGTGGGGTTGGGCAGCAGCTTGGCCAGCAGCACGGCCTCGTGCACGTCACCGATGAAGCGGCCCTGGATGCCTCGCTGGTAGACCGGCCGCTGGGCGATGTTCACCCCTTCCAGCACGCCGTTGCTGGAGGCCAGGACCAGGCCGTCTGGGTCAGTGAAGCCGATCCAGGCGATGTCCGGCAGCTCGTGCTGCAGGCTGTCCAGCAGGGCGCGGACCTGGCGGATGTCGTCCGGCTGGCGCAAGGCCTGCAACTCGCTGATGACCTGCAGCAGGCGGGCGCGGTTGTCCATGTCGCGGTCCAGCCGGTCGACCATCTGGAACGACAGCTCCGCCAGTCCCTGGCCGAATTCCTCGCCCATGCGCTCGCCGGAGCGCTGGCCGATCAGCGTGCCGAGCAGCCAGCTCAGGGCACACACCAGCAGGGCGACGGACAGGGCGATGCGGCTACGCAGGCTGTGGGGGCGACGCATGGGGGAGGGTCTCCGAGCGAGGACTGCTGGCGAGCCGGCCGGTAAAGCATAGTCCGCTCCGTTTCGGCTCGGCCGCATAAAACCACAGAAACACCACACACCCTGCACGAAGCCTCCACGGGCGCGGGCGAGGCTGGGCTTCCGATACACGCAAGGAGCCATGTCCCATGTCCCGCCCTGTTTCCCTCCCGCGCCGCCGCTGGTGGAGCCTGTTGTTGTTGCTGGTGCCGATGACCGTCCTGGCCGACGCGCCGCAGCCCGCCCCGGAAGGGCCCTACTTCGTGGTGGAGAACGCCGAGCCCGGTGTCGACGGCCTGCCCCTCAAGGCCACTGAGGTGAAGGCGCGGGTGCTTGGGGTGATCGCCGACGTCAGCGTCACCCAGCACTACCGCAACGAAGGCAGCCGGGCGCTGGAGGCGCGCTACGTGTTCCCCGGCTCGACCCGGGCGGCGGTGCACGGCATGACCGTGCGCATCGGCCAGCGGGTGATCGAGGCGCGCATCGAGGAGAAGGGCAAGGCCCGCGAGGACTACGAGGCGGCCAAGGTGGCTGGGCAGACCGCGGCCTTGCTGGAGCAGCAGCGCAGCAACGTGTTCGAGATGAATGTCGCCAACATCCTCCCCGGCGATGCGGTGGATGTGGAGCTGCGCTACACCGAGCTGCTGGTCCCCCGCGATGGGCTCTATTCCTTCGTCTTCCCCACCGTGGTCGGCCCGCGCTACACCGGCCGGCCGGGGGGCGCCGTCGAACCCTGGACGGCCACCGCGCACCTGCCGGAAGGCGAGCCGGGAACCGCCGGGTTCAGCCTGGACGTGGACCTGCAGGCCCCGGCGGACATCGCCGAGCTGGCCTCGCCCAGCCACCGCATCCTGCGCCAGGGGCAGGATGCCCGGCATGTGCGGGTGAGCCTGGACCCGGCCGGCGGCGCGGCGGCCAACCGCGACTTCGTGCTGGATTACCGCCTGGGTGGCGAGGGCTTCCAGAGCGGGGTGCTGCTCAGCGAGGGGGCCGAGGAGAACTTCTTCCTGGCCATGGTGGCGCCGCCCCGGCGCGTGCCCAGCGAGGCGGTGGTGCCCCGTGAATACGTGTTCGTGGTGGACATTTCCGGCTCCATGCACGGCTTCCCCCTGGACACCGCCAAGCACCTGCTGCGTCGGTTGATCGGCGGCCTGCGCCCGCAGGACCGCTTCAACGTGCTGCTGTTCTCCGGCAGTGCCAGCCTGCTGGCGCCGCAGTCCATCCCCGCCGATGCCGAGCACATCCAGCAGGCCCTGGGGCTGCTGGACACCGAGATGGGCAGCGGCGGCACCGAGTTGCTGCCGGCCCTGCGTCAGGCCCTGGCGATGCCGGCGGAGGCGGGGCGCTCGCGCTCCTTCATCGTGGTCACCGACGGTTTCGTGGACGTGGAAAGCGAGGCCTACGCGCTGGTGCGCGGCAACCTGGGCAAGGCCAACCTGTTCGCCTTCGGCATCGGCAGCTCGGTGAACCGCGAGCTGATCGAGGGCCTGGCCCGCGCCGGCCAGGGCGAGCCCTTCGTGGTGCTGGACGCCGCGCAGGCCGATGCCCAGGCCGAGCGCCTGCAGCGGATGATCGAGTCGCCGGTGCTGGTGCGCCCGAAACTGACCTTCGACGGGCTGGACACCTATGACGTGGAGCCCCTGGAGCTGCCCGACCTGTTCGCCGAGCGGCCGCTGGTGGTGTTCGGCAAGTGGCGCGGCGAGCGCCGGGGCTTCCTCCGCGCCCAGGGCCTGACCAGCCGGGGCACCTGGCATGCCGAGGCGCCGCTGCTGGCCGGGCAGGCCGTGGAGGGCAGCGCCCTGGCGCACCTCTGGGCCCGCCAGCGCATCGCCTCGCTGATGGACCAGGAGGCCATCGAAGGTGGCTACGCCTACAACTACAGCCAGCAGATCCTCGACCTCGGCCTCAAGTACAGCCTGCTGACGCCCTACACCTCCTTCGTCGCGGTGGATGAGCAGGTGCGCAACCCGGCGCCGCAGGACGCGGCGGAAGTCGACCAGCCGCTGCCCCTGCCCCAGGGCGGCAGCGCCCAGGCCGTGGGCGGCAACGTCAGCGGGCCGATGGTGCCGGGCACGCCGGAGCCGGCGACCTGGGCGCTGCTGCTGGTGGGCCTGCTGGGCCTGGGATGGGCATTGCGCCGTCAGCGGGGCCAGGCGTGACCCGCGCGCTGCCCGTCTGGGCCTGGCTGGCGCTGCCGGCCCTGGCGCTGTGGCCGGTGTGGCGCTGGGCCGTTGCCCGCATGGGTGATGGCTCGGACGACCCCTGGGGCGCGGTGGCGCTGGTGGTGCTGTTGGCCTGCCTGTGGCGTGACCGTCACGCGCTGCTGGCGGCGCCGCGCCTGCCCGGGCTGCTCGCCTCCCTGGGGCTGACGGCAGCCGCGCTGCTGGTGCCGGGCGTGCCGGTCCTGGGGCGCGGGTTGCTGGCGGTGCTGGCGGTGCTGGTGATGGCCTTCGCCCAGCGTCGGCCAGGCCAGCCGCTGCTGGCCTGGCTGGGGCTGGGGGTGCTGGCGCTGCCGATCCTGGCGTCGCTGCAGTTCTTCATCGGCTACCCGCTGCGGGTGATCACCGCCGAGGCCAGCCTCTGGGCCCTGCGCGGGTTGGGCTTCGCCGTCACGCGCCAGGGCAGTGCGCTGGAAGTGGGCGGCCAGCTGGTGATGGTCGACGCGCCCTGTTCCGGCGTGCAGATGGCCTGGGCCGCCTACTTCGTGGCCTTCACCGCCGCCGCCTGGCTGCGGGTGGCGGATGCTCGGCTGCTGCGCCGGCTGCCCTGGCTCAGCCTGCTGATCCTCGGGGCCAATGCGCTGCGCAATACGCTGCTGGTGCTGCAGGAAGCCGGGCATTGGCAGGGGCCGGCCTGGCTCCACGAGGGCATCGGGCTGGCGGTGTTCGCTGCGCTCTGCGGGCTGGTGCTGCGCCTGGTGGTGGGGTTGCCGGCCCAGCCGGCGAGCCGGGCGGATGGCCTATCCGGCGCGGGGCGCCCGTGGCCCTGGGGCGCGCTCTTCGTCGGCCTGGCGGCGTACAGCCTGGTGCCGGGCGCGGGCGGGGAGGGTGCGCGCCCGGCCGGTTTCGTCGAGTGGCCGAGCACCTTCGAGGGGCAGGCATTGCGCCCGCTGGCGCTGACGGCGGTGGAGCGGCGCTTCGCGGAGGATTTCCCCGGTCGCCTGGCGCGCTTCGCCGCCGGCCCACGCACCCTGGTGCTGCGCCAGGTGCAGGTGCCGACCCGCAAGCTGCACCCGGCGGCGGACTGCTACCGCGCCCTGGGCTTTCGCATCAGCGCCATCGCCTTGCACCGCCGGGCCAGCGGCGAGGGCCTGCAGCGCTGCTTCCTGGCCAGCGCCGCCTCCGGCCGGCTGCGGGTGTGCGAATACATCGAGGACGCCGCCGGGCGGAGCTTCAGCGACACCTCCGCCTGGTACTGGTCGGCCCTGGCCGGCACCTCCCCGGGGCCCTGGCGGGCGGTCACCGTGGCCGAGGTGGCAGGCCTGTAAACGGTCATCGGCACAGGCTGCCCGAGGCGAATCGACTCGGGTATACTCGCCGGCTTTTCCGAAAGTTTTGCCAGTGAGAGCTTCCCGCCATGGAAATCAACCCGATCCTGAACAGCATCAAGGACCTCTCCGAACGTACCCAGGCCATTCGGGGGTATCTTTGACTACGATCAGAAGCATGATCGTCTCGTCGAAGTAAACCGCGAACTCGAAGACCCCAACGTCTGGAACAACCCCGAATACGCCCAGAACCTGGGCCGCGAACGCTCCATGCTGGCGCAGGTGGTCGAGACCCTCGACGAACTCACCAGCGGCCTGGCCGACTCCAGCGACCTGCTGGACATGGCGGTCGAGGAGAACGACGAAGGCGCCGTGAACGACGTCGCCACCGAAGTCGAGCGCCTGCGCGAGATCCTCGAGAAGCTGGAGTTCCGCCGCATGTTCAGCGGCGAGATGGACCCCAACAACGCCTACCTGGACATCCAGGCCGGTTCCGGCGGCACCGAGGCCCAGGACTGGGCCAACATGCTGCTGCGCATGTACCTGCGCTGGGCCGACAAGAACGGCTTCGCCGCCGAGATCGTCGAACTGTCCGAAGGCGAAGTCGCCGGCATCAAGGGCGCCACCGTGCACATCAAGGGCGAATACGCCTTCGGTTGGCTGCGCACCGAGATCGGCGTGCACCGCCTGGTGCGCAAGAGCCCGTTCGACTCCGGCAACCGTCGTCACACCTCGTTCACCGCGGTGTTCGTCTCCCCGGAGATCGACGACAACATCGAGATCGAGATCAACCCGTCCGACCTGCGCATCGACACCTACCGCTCCTCCGGTGCCGGTGGCCAGCACGTGAACACCACCGACTCCGCGGTGCGGATCACCCACGTGCCCACCAACACCGTGGTGGCGTGCCAGAACGAACGCTCCCAGCATGCCAACAAGGACACCGCCATGAAGATGCTGCGGGCCAAGTTGTACGAGCTGGAGATGCAGAAGCGCAACGCCGCCTCCCAGGCCCTGGAGGACACCAAGTCCGACATCGGCTGGGGGCACCAGATCCGCTCCTACGTCCTCGACCAGTCGCGGATCAAGGACCTGCGCACCGGCGTCGAGCGCAGCGACTGCGACAAGGTGCTGGATGGGGATCTGAACGAGTACCTCGAGGCCAGCCTCAAGCAAGGGCTGTAACGCCGCCGCGCCCGGCCAGCCCGCCTCAGGCAGCGGCTGGCCTGCGCCCGCCAGGCTTTGCTGCCGCTGTTATGCAATCCGTTTCCACAGGCAAGAGCGCCTAATCAGGAACCACCGAAGACCATGAGCGACCAACAACCCGACCAGCACGAACTGCAACAGGAAGAGAACAAGCTGATCGCCCAGCGCAAGGAAAAGCTTGCTGCCGTGCGCGAAGCCAAGGCCATCGCCTTCCCGAACGACTTCCGCCGCGACGCCTACTTCGCGGACCTGCAGAAACAGTACGCGGACAAGACCAAGGAAGAGCTGGAAGCTGCAGCCATCCCGGTCAAGGTCGCCGGTCGCATCATGCTCAACCGCGGCTCCTTCATCGTCCTGCAGGACAGCAGCGCTCGCCTGCAGGTCTACGTGAACCGCAAGACCCTGCCGGAAGAGACCCTGGCCGAGATCAAGACCTGGGACCTGGGCGACATCATCGGCGCCGAAGGCACCCTGGCCCGTTCCGGCAAGGGTGACCTGTACGTCGACATGACCAGCGTGCGCCTGCTGACCAAGTCCCTGCGCCCGCTGCCGGACAAGCACCACGGCCTGACCGACACCGAGCAGCGCTACCGCCAGCGCTACGTCGACCTGATCGTCAACGAGGAAACCCGCCACACCTTCCGCGTGCGCTCCCAGGTCATCGCCCACATCCGCCGCTTCCTCAGCGAGCGCGGTTTCCTCGAAGTGGAAACCCCGATGCTGCAGACCATCCCCGGCGGCGCGGCGGCCAAGCCCTTCGCGACCCACCACAACGCCCTGGACATGCCGATGTTCCTGCGTATCGCCCCGGAGCTGTACCTCAAGCGCCTGGTGGTCGGTGGCTTCGAGAAGGTCTTCGAGATCAACCGCAACTTCCGTAACGAAGGCGTCTCGACCCGGCACAACCCCGAGTTCACCATGCTCGAGTTCTACCAGGCCTACGCCGACTACGAAGACAACATGGACCTGACCGAGGAGCTGTTCCGCGAGCTGGCCCAGGCCGTGCTCGGCAGCACCGACGTGCCCTATGGCGACAAGGTCTTCCACTTCGGCGAGCCCTTCGCCCGCCTGTCGGTGTTCGACGCCATCCTCAAGTACAACCCGGACATCACCGCCGCCGACCTCAACAACGTCGAGAAGGCCCGCGCCATCGCCAAGAAGGCCGGCGCCAAGGTCCTCGGCCACGAAGGCCTGGGCAAGCTGCAGGTGATGATTTTCGAGGAGCTGGTGGAGAGCAAGCTGGAGCAGCCGCACTTCATCACCCAGTACCCCTTCGAGGTCTCCCCGCTGGCCCGCCGCAACGACAAGGACCCGAGCGTCACCGACCGCTTCGAGCTGTTCATCGGTGGCCGCGAGATCGCCAACGCCTACTCCGAGCTGAACGACGCCGAAGACCAGGCCGAGCGCTTCATGCTGCAGGTGAAGGAGAAGGACGCCGGTGACGACGAGGCGATGCACTACGACGCCGACTTCGTCAACGCGCTGGAATACGGCATGCCGCCCACCGCCGGCGAAGGCATCGGCATCGACCGCCTGGTGATGCTGCTGACCAACTCCCCGTCGATCCGCGACGTGATCCTGTTCCCCCACATGCGGCCCCAGGCCTGAGTGGGATGAGAAAGCCGCCTTCGGGCGGCTTTTTTGTGGCTGTTGCCTGCCTTCTGCCACGACTCGCCTGGGAAGGCGAAACAGAAAACAACCGCAGAACTCGATACACAGCCTGACACCTTGTTGAGGCTTGGCTTTCTGTGAGCGGCGGGGTTGCTCCTGAACGCCGCATTCCGGGTGCCGACCGATCAATGTCCAGGTCGGTTTTTCGCGCCGAAAGGTGTCAGAGCGGGAAGTCGTCCACACGGCACGACGGGCGGTGTGCCCCGGCCGGGTCTCATCACGTCGAGTACGCAAGTTCTTACCTTGTGGCAGTTGAATCGACCGCTGATTGGTCGAAACTGTCTGACATCCACGTCCCGTAGCCGAAGGTTCCCGCATCTTGCCCCAGCCGTCCCGTCGTGACAGTGCCGCCCAGGCGGCCAGCGCCCTCGCCGAAAGTGTCCAGTACCAGGGCCGCAAGGCCAGCCGCCACGGCAGCGAGCAGCGCCGCCAGGCCATCCTCGATGCCGCCATGCGCATCATCGTCCGCGATGGCGTGCGGGCCGTGCGCCACCGGGCCGTGGCCGCCGAGGCGGATGTGCCGCTGTCGGCCACCACCTATTACTTCAAGGACATCAACGACCTCATCACCGACACCTTCGCCCAGTTCGTCGAGCGCAGTGCCGAGGCCATGGCCGCGTTCTGGAGCAGCGTCGAAGGAGACCTGCAGGACATGGCCGCGGCCATGGAGCAGGGCGGTGAGCCCCGCCGGGAGATGACCGACCGCATCGTCGAGCTGGCCATCGAGTACGTGCGCCGCCAGGTGCTGGAGAACCGCACCCAGCTGCTCGCCGAACAGGCGTTCCGCCAGGAGGCGCTGATCAACGAGGGGTTGCGGGGGCTCGCCGAGGCCCATCGGGGCATCCTCTCCCAGGGGGCGGAGCACTTTTTCCAGGTCCTGGGCACCGAGGAGCCCGCCGAGGACGCCAAGGTGTTGACGGCCATCATTCTGCAGATGGAATATCAGGGCCTTGTCGGCGGTGTGGATAACCTCGACATCAACGAAATGCGAGCCGTGCTGAGGCGTTACTTCCATCTGGTGATGGACCTCTAGCGCAGTGGCGCCGAACCCCGCTCCAGGCATCCGCCTCGCGGGGTTTTTAATGAACAAGGAGAACACGATGAACCCCTGGCGCGTGCTGCTTGCCCTGTCCTTCCTGCTGCTGGGCGGCTGCCTGGTCACCCTTCGGGAGCCGATCCCCGCCAACGAGCCGGCGCCCATGCCGCTGCTGGGGGACTGGTCGCGCAAGGACGAGTGGGGCGAGCGCGCCTACCTGGAGATCAGCCGCTCCGGCTCCAACCTCTACCGCGCCCGCACCTTCGAGGGCGGCAAGGACAACCTCGAGAGCCTGCGCGAGTACGGCTTCACCGTCGCCCACCACGGCCGCCGCTGGTACCTCTCCGCCGGGCTGCCGAAGCAGTGGGGCGCCAACTTCGCCATCGCCGGCTTCGAGCTGACCGCCGACAACGAGCTGGTGGTCTACAACCTCGACGTGGAGCGCCTGCGCCAGGAAGTGGAGCGCGGCACCTTCAAGGGCGAGGCGGTGGAGATGCCCGAGGGCGACGGCGTGGTGCTGGACGTGCCCTGGAGCACCCTGCAGGCCTGGCTGGACGACCCGGCCAACTCCGACGTGTTCATCGAGGCGGCGCGCTACCAGCGGGCCGGGGCGGAATGACCATGAGCCGACGCAAGGTCCCTGACGACTACCAGAACACCGTTCGCAGCCTGTCCGACCGCATCGTCCTGGCGCAGACACCGATCCGCGTGCTGGATGCCATCAAGTGGGACGACAGCGTTCGCCAGGGCTTCCTCAAGCACAAGGGCAAGGCTATGCCCGAGGTGGACCGCGCCTATTACGAGAGCCGGCCGCTGGCCTTCGACCCGGTGGCCAAGAAGCTCGAATTCCAGAACATCGAACGCGACATCACCCGCCAGCTCGGCCAGTTCAACCCGGTGGGGCAGATCATGCGGCGCATGTGCAAGGAGTACCGGATGGTCATCCGCATGCTCGAAGCACGCGGTACGCCGGACTTCGGGCTGATCTCCCAGGAGCTTTACGGCGCGGCCTCCGACGCCTTCCATGCTGGTGACCCGACCCTGTCCGACCTGGGCCTGATGCTCTCGGACTACCTGAACAAGATCGACGACCGCGGCGACCTGAAGGACGAGCCCAAGACCCTCACCGCCAAGGACGCCGTCGGCCTGCTGCAGAGCCGTCTCTCGGCGGTGTTCGGCGACGAGACCATCCGCGTGCTGGAGTCCGACGGCATCGTCGCCGACGCGGCGGCCGGCGCCGACTACATCAAGATCCGCAGCGACGCGCTGTTCAACGAGCGTGACGTGCGCGCGCTGGAAGTCCACGAAGGGCTGGTGCACGTCGGCACCACCCTCAATGGCCAGAACCAGCCGGTGTGCACCTTCCTCGCCAAGGGCCCGCCGTCGTCCACCGTGACCCAGGAAGGCCTGGCGATCCTCATGGAAGTGATCGCCTTCGCCTCCTACCCCTCGCGCCTGCGCAAGCTCACCAACCGCACCCGTGCCATCCACATGGCGGAGGAGGGCGCGGACTTCCTCGAGGTCTACCAGTTCTACCGCGAGCAGGGCTACGGCATGGGCGAGAGCTACGGCAGCGCCAGCCGCGTGTTCCGGGGCTCGTCGCCGGACGGGCTGCCCTTCACCAAGGACCTGTCCTACCTGAAGGGTTTCATCATGATCTACAACTACATCCAGCTCGCCGTGCGCAAGGGCAAGCTGGAGCAGATCCCGCTGCTGTTCTGCGGCAAGACCACCCTGGAAGACATGCGCACCCTGCGCCAGCTGGTGGACGAGGGCCTGGTGGTGCCGCCGAAGTACCTGCCGCCGCAGTTCCGCGACCTCAACGCGCTGTCGGCGTGGATGTGCTTCTCCAACTTCCTCAACCACCTGAGCCTGGACCGCATCGAGGCGGACTACGCCAACATCCTCTGACGCTGCGGCGCTCGGCCCCGGGGTGCCGAACCGCGGCCTGGCCGGCGCTCGCGATTGATCCCCCAGCCACCTCCAAGGGAGCCCTGCATGGCCAGCCACCAGCTCGAATACGACATCCTCGGCGCCTCGGCGCAGACCGTGGAGATCATCCTCGACCCCGGTGAAACGGTGATCGCCGAGGCCGGCGCCATGAACTACATGACCGAAGGCATCCGCTTCGAAGCCCGCATGGGCGACGGCAGCAGCAATGGCCTGCTCGGCAAGCTGTGGGGCGCCGGCAAGCGCATGCTCACCGGCGAGTCGCTGTTCATGACCCACTTCACCAACGAAGGGCAGGGCAAGCAGCGCGTCGGTTTCGCTGCGCCCTACCCGGGCACCGTGGTGCCGGTGGACCTGGCCCAGGTCGGCGGGCAACTGGTGTGCCAGAAGGATGCCTTCCTCTGCGCCGCCCACGGCACGCGCATCGGCATCGCCTTCAACAAACGCCTGGGCGCCGGGTTCTTCGGCGGTGAAGGCTTCATCCTGCAGAAGCTGGAGGGCGATGGCCTGGCCTTCGTGCATGCCGGCGGCACGGTGATCCGCAAGGAGCTGAACAACGAGACCCTGCGCCTGGACACCGGCTGCCTGGTGGCCTTCACCCAGGGCATCGACTACGACATCGGCCTGGCCGGCGGGCTGAAGAGCATGCTCTTCGGCGGCGAGGGCATCCTCCTGGCCACCCTGCGCGGCACCGGGACGGTGTGGATCCAGAGCCTGCCCTTCTCGCGCCTGGCCGAGCGCATCTACGAAGCCACCTACAAGGCGCGCGAGGAAACCCGCGCCGGCGGCCAGTGAGGCGCCTCGTCCCGCTGCTGCTGGCGGCGCTGCTGAGCGGCTGCAGCGGCCTGCTGTTCTACCCCGAGCGCGAGCTGCCCTTCACCCCCGAGCGGGCCGGGCTGGCCTACCGCGACGTGCAGCTGGTGACCCGCGACGGCCTGCGCCTGCACGGCTGGTGGCTGCCGGTGGCGCCGGGCAAGGCGGTCAAGGGCACCGTGCTGCACCTGCACGGCAACGGCGGCAACCTCGCCAGCCACCTCGGCGGCAGCTGGTGGCTGCCCGAGCAGGGCTACCAGGTGCTGATGCTGGACTATCGCGGCTACGGCCACTCCGAAGGCCGGCCGGCCCTGCCGGATGTGTTCCTCGACCTGGACGTCGCCTTCGACTGGCTCGACCGTGCGCCCGAGGCCCAGGGCCAGCCGCGCATCATCCTCGGGCAGAGCCTGGGCGGCGCCCTGGCGGTGCGCTACCTGGCCGAGCACCCCGAGCGCCGCGCCGGCGTCAGGGCGCTGGTGCTGGACGGCGTACCGGCCAGCTACCGTGACGTGGCTCAATTCACCCTCGGCAACGCCTGGTTAACCTGGCCGCTGCAAGTGCCGCTGTCCTGGCTGGTGCCGGATGGCGACAGTGCAATCGGCGCCATCGGCCGCCTGCAGGGGCTGCCGATGCTGATCTACCAGAGCATCGACGATCCGGTGGTGCCCCTTTCCAATGGCGTGCGCTTGTATCAAGCTGCGCCCCCGCCACGGGTGTTCCAGCCGACCCGGGGCGGGCACGTGCAGACCTTTGCCGACCCCACCTGGCGCGAAGTGATGCTGCGTTACCTCGACGACCCCAAGGGGTTCGTCGGGTTGCGACGGCTGGCTGAAGTCCCGAATACAGAGAGTCCCCAATGAGCGAACGCAACCCCATTCCGCTGATCCTCACCGGCGTCGGCACCATCATCGGCACCGTGATGGTCCTCTGGTACTACGGCTACCTGCACTTCGCCAAACCCGAGGACGCGTTGCTGCTGTCCGACTTCACCATGCTCAAGACCGTTCCCGGCGAGGACTACAAGGTCTCGCTGCAGCCGGCCAACCAGGTCGCGCAGTGCATCGATGGCGTGCTGGTGCTGTTCGACACCCAGCAGAAGGGCCTGACCGGCGTGCTGGTGGACAACAAGAAGCAGGCCGTGCGCTGCATGGGCCAGGAAACCCCGCAGGAAGTCCGCTGAGACCGCTGATGAAGATCACCGTCTGGCAGGGCGACATCACCACCCTCGATGTGGACGCCATCGTCAACGCCGCCAATTCCTCCCTGCTGGGCGGGGGTGGCGTCGATGGCGCGATCCACCGTGCGGCCGGGCCGGAGCTGGTGGCCCGCTGCCGGATCATCGGCGGCTGCCCCACGGGCGAGGCGCGCATCACCCCGGGCTACCGCCTTCCGGCGCGCTTCGTGATCCATACCGTCGGGCCGGTCTGGCGCGGCGGTGACCAGGGCGAGCCCGAGCTGCTCGCCCGCTGCTACCGCAACAGCCTGGCACTGGCCGAGGCGCAAGGGCTGGCGCGCATCGCCTTCCCGGCCATCAGCTGCGGCATCTACGGCTACCCGCTGGAGGCCGCTGCCGTCGTGGCCGTCCACGAACTGCGCCAACCGCGCCCCGCCGGCAGCAGCCTGGAAGAGGTGCTGCTGGTGGCCTTCGCTGACGACATGGCCCGCGTCTACCGCAACGCCCTCGCCTGATCCCTCTCCACGTAGGGTGGGTCGGGCGGCGTTCCGTTTCAGCCCACCGCTTTTCAGTGGCTTGAAGCACCAGAATGACCCGGCGACATTCCGGGCTCGCTGCTTCCTTGGGGGGAACCGCCCCGGGCTGAAGCCCGGGCTACGTGAGCTGCACCGTAGCCGGGCGATGCCGTTCCTCTACTTCACGCCGCGCAACAGCCGCAGGCCGTTGAACACCACCAGCAGGCTCGCGCCCATGTCGGCGAATACCGCCATCCACAGGGTGCCTTCGCCCATCAGCGTGAGCACCAGGAACACCGCCTTGATGCCCAGGGCGAGGGCGATGTTCTGCACCAGCACCGACCAGGTCCGGCGCGACAGGCGGATGAACTGCGGCAGCTTGCGCAGGTCGTCGTCCATCAGCGCCACGCCGGCGGTCTCGATGGCGGTGTCGGTGCCCGCCGCGCCCATGGCGAAGCCGATGTCGGCGCGGGCCAGGGCCGGTGCGTCGTTGATGCCGTCGCCGACCATGCCGACCCGCTTGCCGCCGGCCTGGCACTCGCGGATCGCGGCCAGCTTGTCTTCCGGCAGCAGGTTGCCGCGTGCTTCGTCGATGCCCACCTGGGCGGCGATGGCCGCAGCGGTGTGCGGGTTGTCGCCGGTCAGCATCAGGGTGCGCACCCCCAGCTGGTGCAGCTCGGCCACTGCTTCACGGCTGGTTTCGCGGACGCTGTCGGCCACGGCGAAGAGCGCCAGTGGGCCCTGTTCGTCGAGCAGCACGATCACCGTCTTGCCCTGGCGCTCCAGCACGTCCAGGCGGGCTTCCAGTTCGGGCGAGCACAGCCCCAGCTCTTCCACCAGGCGGTGGTTGCCCAGGTGGCAGGCACGTCCGGCCACCGTGCCCCGTACGCCACGGCCGGGCAGGGCGGCTTGCTCGTCCACCTCCAGCAGGGCGACGCCGTCGGCCTCGGCCGCCCGGGCGATGGCCTGGGACACCGGGTGGTCCGAACGGGCGGCCAGGCTGGCGGCCAGCTGGCGCGGGTCGAGGCCCGGCAGGTCGCGCAGGCGTACGTGGTCGGTCTGGGTCGGTTGGCCGTGGGTCAGGGTGCCGGTCTTGTCGAGGGCGACCCAGGCGAGCTGGCGGCCCATCTCCAGGAACACGCCCCCCTTGACCAGCACGCCGCTGCGCGCGGCGGCGGCGAGCCCGCTGACCAGGGTGACCGGCGTGGAGATCACCAGGGCGCAGGGGCAGGCGATCACCAGCAGCACCAGCGCGCGGTAGATCCAGTCCAGCCACAGCCCGCCCAGCAGCAGCGGCGGTACCACGGCAGTGGCCACGGCGATGAGGAACACCACCGGGGTGTAGACGCGGGAGAAGGCGTCGACGAAGCGCTGGGTCGGCGCCCGCGCGCCCTGGGCTTCCTCCACGGCGTGGATGATGCGCGCCAGGGTGCTGTCGTCCGCCGCGCGGGTGACGCTGTATTCCAGCTCGCCCTCGCCGTTGATGCTGCCGGCGAACAGCGTCTCGCCCGGCTCCTTCTCCACCGGCAGGCTCTCGCCGGTGATGGGCGCCTGGTTGACGCTGGAGCGGCCGCGCAGCACTTCGCCGTCCAGGGCGATACGTTCACCGGGGCGTACCCGCACCCGTGCGCCGACCTGCACCTCGCGCGAAGACAGCGCCTGCCAGCTGCCGTCCTGCCACACCGTGGCCTGCTCCGGCGCCAGGTCCAGCAGGCCGCGGATGGCGTTGCGCGCCCGTTCCAGGGAGCGCGCCTCGATCAGCTCGGCGATGGCGAAGAGCACGCTGACCATGGCCGCTTCCGGCCACTGGCCGATCAGCATGGCGCCGGTGACGGCGATGCTCATCAGCGCGTTGATGTTGAGGTTGAGGTTCTTCAGCGCGATCCAGCCCTTGCGGTAGGTGGGCAGGCCGGCGGTGAGGATGGCCATCACCGCCAGCCCGGCTTCCAGCCAGCCCGGGCCGATGGAGAACCACTCGCAGGCCTCGGCCGCCAGGGCGGCGACGCCAGCCAGGGCCAGCGGCCACCAGGGCTTGCGGCGCTCGGCCGGTGCCGGCGCGCCGGCTTCCAGGGGCTCGGCCTGCATGCCGAGCTGGGCCACCAGTTGCTGCAGCGGCGCCAGGTCGACGAAGCGGTGGCGGACCTTGAGCACCCGCTGCATCAGGTTGAATTCCAGGGCCTCGATGGCCGGGACCTTGCCCAGGGCGTCACGCAGCAGGCGCTCCTCGGTGGGGCAGTCCATCGCCTCGATGCGCAGGCTGCTCCAGCGCGCCTCGCCGAGGGTGGCGTCCGGGGCGTGCAACTCCGGCGCGGGGCCCGCAGGCTGATGATCGTGATCGTGATCGTGATCGTGATCGTGATCGTGATCGTGATCGTGATCGTGATGGCCGTGGGCTGCCTTCGGCTTGGCTGTGGCCGCACGTCCGTGGTTGTGGTTGCAGCAATTGTCCTGGCTCATGGCGGACTCCATTGACGGTACGGGCGTCATTGCACACCCTGTAGCAACTACAGAGTCAAGGAGTGCTGCTCATGAAGATCGGTGAACTGGCCCGGCTGACCGAATGCCCGGTGGAAACCATCCGCTACTACGAGCGCGAGGGGCTGCTGCCCGAGCCCGCGCGCAGCGAGGGTAACTACCGCCTCTATACCCAGGCCCACGTGGAGCGCCTGGCGTTCATCCGCCATTGCCGCTCGCTGGACATGACCCAGCAGGAGATCCGCGAGCTGCTGCGCCTGCGGGACAACCCCGAGGCCGATTGCGCAGCGGCAAACCGGCTGATCGACGAGCACATCCACCACGTCGAGGTGCGCATCGCCGAGCTGCGTGCGCTGCAGGGCCAGCTGCGGGACCTGCGCGCCCAGTGCCAGGGCGCCGGCAGCAGCGAGTCGTGCGGCATCCTGCGGGAGCTGGAGCAGCCGGCACCGCCCAGCGTGGTGTCAGAAACCTGCGCCGAGGCGGGGCACCTGCATGTGCCGGGTGTGCACGGGCGGCACTGAGTGAAGATCGCTGCATGAAAAAGCCCGCCATCAGGCGGGCTTCTTCATGGGGGCGACGGCTTCAGAGGGCGCGAGGGGCGACCGGGCCGGGGCCGTTGGCGATGGTCACCTCGACCCGGCGATTCAGCGCGCGGGAGGAGGGCGAGTCATTGCTGGCCACCGGGTAGTCCTTGCCGAAGCCGTGGGTGGTGACGCGGCTCGGGTTCACACCCATGGCCACCAGGGCACGGCGCACGGAGTCGGCGCGGGCCTGGGACAGGCGCAGGTTGTGGTCGACGGTGCCGGTGTTGTCGGTGAAGCCTTCGATCACCACTTGACGGTCCGGGTTCTGGGTCAGGTAGGTGCCCAGCTGGTGCACGCTCTGCATGCCGTTGGGGGTCAGCTCGGCGCGGTCCACCTCGAAGAGCACGTCACCCAGGGTCACCACCTGGCCACGGTCGGTCTGCTTGGCCTTGAGCTGGTTGAGCAGCACGTCCACCTGCTGGTTGCGGGCGTCCAGCTGGGCCTGGGTACGCTGGGCCGGCGCCTTGGCCAGGGCCTCTTCGGCGGCCTTCTGCTTGATGGTCTGGCGGGCCAGCTCGACGCGCTGGTTGGTCAGGTAGGCCAGGTGGTCCACCTGCACCGGCTCCTGCTTGTCGGCGTAGGCCTGCTCGGCACGGCTGAGCATGTCGCCGGCTTCCTTGGTCTCGAGGGCGGCCAGGCTGTTGGCCTGGGGCTCGGCCTGCAGCTGGGAATAGTTGCTGCGGGCCTGGTCCAGGTTCGGGTTCGGCTTGGAGGCGCAGGCCACCAGGGCCAGGCTCAGCACGGAAAGGGCGGAAACGCTGATCAGCTTGTTCATGGGGATCATCCTTAACTGGGTTCGGAGGCCGGGATTCACTGCACCAGGATCGGGGTGCGCGAGCCCTCTTCACGGATCTGCTGGACACCCTGGTGGGCATCGTCCAGCACCTTCTCGGCCTTCACCGCCAGCGCCTTGCGCTCGGCCACGCGGGCGTCCCACTCGGCCTGTTCGGCAACGCGGCGGGCCTCGTCGTAGCGCTCGTCGCGCATCAGGCGCTCGGCCTGGTCGAGCTTGTCCTGGGCGGTCTTCATTTCAACCGGGGCGTACTGCGGAGCGCCGGCATCGACTGCGCTCTTGACCACGGTGTTGGTGACGGCGAACTGTTCGGTCGGCGGGTTGCCGGCGCAGCCGGCGAGCAGGGCGGTAGCGCCCAGGGCCAGCACGGCCATCACTGTTCTCGGATTCGCTACAGCAGCGCGCTTTTTCATCATGTTCAGCTCCATTGGTGACCTCGGCCCGGTGGGGCCTCATGGCTACTTTCCTGCCAGATGCGCGCCAATGAATACCTATTGGCGCCGGATGGCCGCTTTTAGGCGGCGTTTGCCGAATGACCTGGCTTATGGGGTGTGACCGGCCGCCTGTCGAAAATGTTCAAGAAAATTTACGAGGCAGGGGCACAGCCCTTGACCGCAGCGAGCCGGAGCGCAGGTGCCGCGGGGTAGAGCGGCGGTCTTGCCAGTGCTGCCTGGCGTGGGCACTCTGGAGCCTCCTTGCCCTTTACCGGAGAGGCCTGCCATGGCGGAGATCGACCCGCGCCTGCGTGAAGACGTCCACCTGCTCGGCGAACTGCTGGGTGACACTATCCGTGACCAGTGGGGCGATGCCTTCCTGGAGAAGATCGAGCGCATCCGCAAGGGCGCCAAGGCCGCGCGCCAGGGTGTGGCAGAAGGGCGGCAGCGGCTGGAGGCGTCCTTCGCCGACCTCACCACCGACGAGCTGCTGCCGGTAGCCCGTGCCTTCAACCAGTTCCTCAACCTGGCCAACATCGCCGAGCAGTACCACCGGGTACGCCGCCAGGCGCCGGGTGAGCCGCTGGCGTTCGAGCAGCGCGTGCTGCCGGAACTGCTGCAGCGCCTGCGTCAGGCTGGCCATGCCCCCGATGCGCTGGCCCGCCAGGTGGCGACGCTGGACATCGAGCTGGTGCTCACCGCCCACCCCACCGAGGTGGCCCGGCGGACGCTGATCCAGAAGTACGACGCCATGGCGGCGCAACTGGCCCGCCTGGACCATGACGACCTCACCGACGCGGAGCGCGAGTCCGTGCACCTGGCGTTGCGCCGGCTGATCGCCGAGGCCTGGCACACCGACGAGATCCGCCGCCAGCGGCCGACCCCCGTGGACGAGGCCAAGTGGGGCTTCGCGGTGATCGAGCATTCCCTCTGGCAAGCGCTGCCCAACGTGCTGCGCAAGGCCGACCAGGCGCTATTCGCCGCCACTGGCGAGCACCTGCCCCTGCGCGCCGCGCCCGTGCGCTTCGCCTCGTGGATGGGCGGCGACCGCGACGGCAACCCCAACGTCACCGCAGCGGTCACCCGCCAGGTGCTGCTGCTGGCCCGCTGGATGGCGGCCGACCTGTACCTGCGGGACGTCGATCACCTGGCGGCCGAGCTGTCCATGCAACGCGCCACCGATGAATTGCTGGCGTGCGTCGGCGGCGAACAGGCCGAGCCCTATCGTGCCTTGCTCAAGCAACTGCGCGAGCGCCTGCGCGCCACCCGTGCCTGGGCCCAGGCTGCGCTGGACGGCGAACGGCTGCCCGGCACCGATGTGCTGCAGGACAACGAGGACCTGCTGCAACCGCTGGAACTCTGCCACCGCTCGCTGCATGCCTGCGGCATGGGCGTTATCGCCGATGGCGCGCTGCTGGATTGCCTGCGCCGCGCGGCCACCTTCGGCCTGTTCCTGGTGCGCCTGGACGTGCGCCAGGACTCGGCCCGCCACCGCGCCGCCCTGGCCGAGATCACCGACTACCTGGGGCTGGGCGACTACAGCCAGTGGGACGAGGACACGCGCCTGGCCTTCCTCCAGCGTGAGCTGGCCAACCCGCGCCCGTTGCTGCCGCCCCATCACCAGCCCGGCGAGGACACCGCCGAGGTGCTCGCCACCTGCCGCGTGGTGGCCCAGGCGCCGGCGGCGTCACTCGGCTCCTACGTGATCTCCATGGCGGGGGCGGCCTCGGACGTGCTCGCCGTGCAACTGCTGCTGAAGGAGGCCGGGCTGCAACGGCCGATCCGCGTGGTCCCGCTGTTCGAGACCCTGGCGGACCTGGACAACGCCGCGCCGACCATCGACCGGCTGCTGGGCCTGTCGGACTACCGCGCGCGCCTGTGCGGCCCGCAGGAAGTGATGATCGGCTACTCCGACTCGGCCAAGGACGCCGGCACCACCGCCGCCGCCTGGGCCCAGTACCGTGCCCAGGAAGCACTGGTGCAGGTGTGCGCCCGGCATGGCGTAGAACTGCTGCTGTTCCATGGCCGGGGCGGCACGGTGGGGCGCGGCGGCGGCCCGGCCCACGCGGCCATCCTGTCGCAGCCGCCGGGTTCGGTGGCGGGGCGTTTCCGCACCACCGAGCAGGGCGAGATGATCCGCTTCAAGTTCGGCCTGCCCGACATCGCCGAGCAGAACCTCAACCTCTACCTGGCCGCCGTGCTGGAGGCGACCCTGCTGCCGCCGCCGGAGCCCGAGCCGGCCTGGCGTGAGGCCATGGACCGGCTGGCCGCTGATGGCCTGGCCGGCTACCGCGACGTGGTGCGCGGGCACCCGCTGTTCGTCGAGTACTTCCGCCAGGCCACGCCCGAGCAGGAGCTGGGGCGGCTGCCCCTGGGCAGCCGGCCGGCCAAGCGCCGGGCCGGCGGCATCGAGAGCCTGCGGGCGATCCCCTGGATCTTCGCCTGGACCCAGACGCGGCTGATGCTGCCGGCCTGGCTGGGCTGGGAGCGCGCATTGCAGGGCGCCGAGGCGCGGGGCGAGGGGCCGTTGCTGCAGCGCATGCGCGAGGGCTGGCCGTTCTTCGCCACCCGCATCGACATGCTGGAGATGGTCCTGGCCAAGGCCGACGCGCCGATCGCGGCGCTCTACGACGAACGTCTGGTGGAAAATGGCCTGCGTCCGCTGGGTGCGCATTTACGCGACCTATTGTCGCAGGCCTGTACGTCGGTACTGCGCGTGACCGGCCATTCCGAGCTGCTCGCCCTCAGTCCGGAGACCCGCGAGGCTATCGGCGTACGGAATATCTACCTGGACCCGCTTCACCTGCTGCAGACCGAGCTCCTGGCCCGTTCCAGAGCGGCTGGAAGCCGCGTGGAAGACCCCCTGCAGCTGGCCTTGCTGGTGAGCGTGGCGGGCATCGCGGCGGGCCTGCGGAACACCGGCTAGAGGGCCTTTTGCTCCGACTTTCGACGGCTTGTGCGCTATAGGGGTGCTGTGTATCTTGAGCAACCTTTTGGCCGCTCGAAGACGCCGAAACCGATACTGAGATTGGCCCCACGAGGCGAATCCGAAGACTTCAAAACAATTCTTGAGGAGCACATCGATGCGCGTGATTCTGCTGGGGGCGCCCGGTGCCGGCAAAGGTACCCAGGCTGGTTTCATCACCAAGAAATTCTCCATCCCGCAAATCTCCACCGGCGACATGCTGCGTGCCGCCGTGAAGGCCGGTACCGAGCTGGGCCTGAAGGCCAAGAGCGTGATGGATGCAGGTGGCCTGGTGTCCGACGACCTGATCATCAACCTGGTCAAGGAACGCATTGCCCAGCCCGATTGCGCCAACGGCTTCCTGTTCGATGGCTTCCCGCGCACCATTCCCCAGGCCGAGGCCATGAAGGAAGCAGGCGTGAGCATCGACCACGTGGTCGAGATCGCCGTCGATGACGAGGAGATCGTCCAGCGCATCGCCGGTCGCCGTGTGCACGAGGCCAGTGGCCGCGTCTACCACGTCGTCTACAACCCGCCGAAGGTCGAGGGCAAGGACGACGTCACCGGTGAAGAACTGGTGCAGCGCAAGGACGACACCGAGGAGACCGTGCGTCATCGCCTCTCCGTGTACCACTCCCAGACCAAGCCGCTGGTGGACTTCTACCAGAAGCTGTCGGCCGCCGAAGGCACGCCGAAGTACAGCGCCGTCGCCGGCGTGGGCAGCGTCGACGAGATCACCGCCAAGGTGTTCGCCGCCCTGTCCTGATCCCTCGCGATCATCCCGACCAACGGCCCGCTTGCGGGCCGTTGGCGTTTATAATGCGCGCCTTTTTTCGCTCACCTGGATGCCCCGATGACCACCCTGCTGGCCCTGGATACCGCCACCGAAGCCTGTTCCGTCGCCCTCCTGCATGAAGGGCGCGTGCTCAGCCATTACGAGGTGATTCCCCGGCAGCACGCCCAGCGCCTGCTGCCCATGATCCAGGACCTGCTGGGCGAGGCGGGGGTCGCCCTGTCCGCCGTGGACGCCATCGCCTTCGGCCGTGGCCCGGGTGCCTTCACCGGGGTGCGCATCGCCATCGGCGTGGTCCAGGGGCTGGCATTCGCCCTCGAGCGCCCGGTACTGCCGGTTTCCAACCTCGCGGTGCTGGCCCAGCGCGCCCACCGGGAGCAGGGCGTGACCCAGGTGGCCGCCGCCATCGACGCGCGCATGGACGAGGTCTACTGGGGCTGCTACCGCCTGGAAGCCGGCGAAATGCGCCTGGCCGGTGTCGAAGCGGTCCTGCCGCCGGAGCAGGTGGCGCTGCCCCGCGATGCAGCGGGCGACTGGTTCGGTGCCGGCACCGGCTGGGGCTCCTACGGCGAGCGCCTGGCGGTGCCGACCCAGGGGCGCGACGCGGCCCTGCTGCCCCACGCCCAGGACCTGCTCGCCCTGGCCGGTTTTGCCTGGGCCCGTGGCGAGGCCGTTGCGGCCGACGCGGCGCAGCCGGTGTACCTGCGCGACAACGTGGCCACCCCCAAGGCGCCGGTCTGAGGGGAAACATCGGCGGTCGCCATAGGCGACGGCCGGTATGGCCGGACGTCCGTGCCGATTGAAAATCACCCGGCGCCCGGCTAGATTCCACTCCGTTCACGCCCACCTTTAGGGACAGCAGAAGCTCGCAATGCGCATCGACGGTTTCACCTCCTCCATCTCGCTGGACCGCAGCCCTCGCCAGGGCAGCGCGACCAATGCTTTCCGCGAGGTGCAGCGCGAGGTCGAAGCGCGCCGTGATACGCCGTCCAGCCCCGGCAATACCCAGGGTTTCGAACAGGTCGCCCAGCCCCGTAAGGTGGAGGCGGGCAACGCCAGCAGCAATGCCCTGCCGGCCCGTCCCCAGGACCTGCAGCAACCCGCCGCGCGCAACCTCAGCAACCGGGCCTACCAGGCCATCGCCAGCTACAGCTCCACGGCCAGCTTCGCCTCCGAAGCCGACGCGCCGGAAGTCCTCGGACTCGACCTCTACGCCTGATGCTGCCGTACTTCCTCGGCTGCCCGTCCTGGAACGAGCCAGCCTGGCGCGGTTCCCTCTACCCTGACGATGTCCGCCCGGCGGAAACCCTGGAGCACTACGCCCGGGTGTTCAACGCCGTCGAGGGCAACACCACCTTCTATGCCCGTCCCGCGCCCGCCACCCTGCAGCAATGGGCCGAGCGGATGCCGGAGGGCTTCCGTTTCTGCGCCAAGCTGCCCCGGGACATCAGCCACGAAGGCGACCTGCGGGACAAGGTCGAGGCCACCCAGGCCTTCCTGCACCTGCTCGAACCGCTCGGTGGGCGGGTCGCGCCGCTCTGGCTGCAACTGCCGGCCAGCTTCGGGCCGCAGCGGCTCGGCGAGCTGGCGGACTGGCTCGACACCTTCTCCCACCGCGCCATGGCGGTGGAGGTGCGCAACAACGCCTTCTTCGCCCGGGGCGACGAGGAGAAGGCCCTGAACCGCCTGCTCCATGAGCGCGGTGTGGAGCGCATCTGCCTGGATTCCCGGGCGCTGTTCGCCTGTGAGTCCGACGACCCCGCCGTTCGCCACGCGCAATCGAAGAAGCCGCGTGTACCGGTGCGCCCGGCGGCGTTCAGCCGCGCCCCGCAGGTGCGCTTCATCGGCGGCCCTGACCTGGACGCCAACCAGGTGTGGCTGGAGCCCTGGCTGGACAAGGTGGCCGGCTGGATCGAGGAGGGCCTCACGCCCTACGTGTTCCTGCACACCCCCGACAACCACCTGGCCGCCGCCCAGGCCAGGCGCTTCCACGACGGCCTGATGGGACGCCTGCCGGGCCTGCCCGCCCTGGCCGAGCCCGAGGTGGCCCCGGCAGCGGAGCAGTTCGAGCTGCTCTGATCCCCGGGCGCTGTATCTGTCCGCTCCCGTTCCCCTGGGGTAAGGTCGGGCCTCCCCGCCTTCGATGGAGCGACCCCCATGACTGACCAGAGCCAACGCGCCCGAGACTTCGCCGCCCTGCACCAGGGACCGGACCTGCTGGTCCTGCCCAACCCCTGGGATGCCGGCTCCGCTCGCATGCTGGCGCACCTGGGCTTCAAGGCCCTGGCCACCACCAGCGCCGGCCTGGCCTTTTCCCTCGGGCGGCGGGATGCGGAAGGGGCAGTGAGCCGCGAAGAGGCCCTGGCCAATGCCCGCGCCATCGTCGAGGCCACGCCGCTGCCGGTGGCGGCCGACCTGGAGAACGGCTATGGCGACAGCCCGGAAGCCTGCGCCGAGACCCTGCGGTTGGCAGCGGAAGCCGGCCTGGTCGGTGGCTCCATCGAAGACGCCAGCGGCCGGCCGGACGCGCCCATCTACGATGCCGGGCTGGCCCTGGAGCGTATCCAGGCGGCCGTCGAGGCCGCGCGGGCGCTGCCGTTCCCCTTCACCCTCGCTGCACGGGCGGAGAACTTCCTGCATGGCCGGTCGGACCTGGACGACACCCTGCGCCGCCTGGTGGCCTATGCCGAGGCCGGCGCCGATGTGCTCTACGCCCCCGGTCTGACCACCCGCGAGCAGATCGCCGAGGTGGTGGCCGCCGTCGCCCCCAAGCCGGTCAATATCCTGGTGGGCTCGCCGGCGCTGGCGTTGACCCTCGACGAACTGGCCGCACTGGGCGTGCGTCGGGTCAGCCTGGGGTCCAACCTGGCGCGGGTGGCCTACGGTGCGTTCTTCGAGGCGGCGCGCCAGCTCCATGGGCATGACCTGTCCGCGGCCCAGCAGGCGATGCCGTTCGACCGGATCAACGCGCTGTTTTCTCCCCGATGAGTCGACGCGGGCGGGTGCTGGGCGGGGGCCTCGTCCTGGCGCTGGCGCTGCTGCCGCTGGCGGTGAGGCAGGGCTGGATCGAGGTGCCCCCACGCTGGAACCCCTGGGCCCCGCTGGACGTGCGTGAGCCGCCGAACCTGCTGACCTCCTTCAAGCTGATGCGCCTGCAGGCCGACCCCCAGCTCTGCAAGCAGGCCCTGGACAGCGCGGGGATGCGCTACCAGGCGGTGCCCGACAGCGTGCCGGCGCCGGGCTGCCCGGTGGACAACGCGGTGCGTGTGAGCGCATCCGGCGTGCGCTTCAGCAGCAGCTTCCTGGCCACCTGCGAAGTGGCGGTGGGCTGGGCGCTGTTCGAGCGGCATGGCCTGCAGCCGGCCGCCCGCGAGGTGTTCGGCCAGCCGGTGGCGCGGGTGGAGCACCTGGGCAGCTTCGCCTGCCGCAACATCGGTACCAGCCAGCGCCGCAGCCAGCACGCCTACGCCAATGCCCTGGACATCGCCGGCTTCCAGCTGGCCGATGGTCGGCGCATCAGCGTGGCCCGCGACTGGAGCGGCCAGGGCGATGCCGCACGCTTCCTGCACCGGGCGCACCAGGCCGCCTGCGACACCTTCCACGTCACCCTGGGGCCGGATTACAACGCGGCCCACCGCGATCACTTCCACCTCGACATGGGGCTGTTCCGCCAGTGCCGCTGACCCCGGGCAGCCGGCTCTGGCAAAATGCCGCC
Organism: Metapseudomonas otitidis; assembly: GCF_011397855.1. NCBI lineage: Bacteria > Pseudomonadati > Pseudomonadota > Gammaproteobacteria > Pseudomonadales > Pseudomonadaceae > Metapseudomonas > Metapseudomonas otitidis. Next base: position 1,489,314 of record NZ_AP022642.1, read on the forward strand.
CATTCGATTCGGTGGAACCCCTGATGAACGACGAGCAGCAAACGGCCCGGGTAAGGGTCGAGGCCCTGGTGCCTCACCTGGAGGCCGAGGCTCGGGCTTGGGCCGAGCGCCTGGGCCTGCCCCTGGACGGCGAAGCGGGCTTCGCCCTGCAACTGGGCGACGACGGCCTGCAACTGGTGGAGCTGGGGCCGGGCGCGCCCGGCCCGGTACGGGTGGATTTCGTCGAAGGGGCTGCGGCGCATCGGCGCCAGTTCGGCGGCGGGGCAGGGCAGATGATCGCCAAGGCGGTGGGCATCCAGCCGGGTATTCGGCCTCGGGTACTGGACGCCACGGCGGGGCTCGGACGCGATGGCTTCGTGCTCGCCAGCCTGGGCTGCGAAGTGCACCTGATCGAGCGCCAGCCGCTGGTGGCGGCCCTGCTGGAAGATGGCCTGGCCCGCGCTGCACGCGATCTTGACGTGGCCCCCATCGCCGCCCGCCTGCACCTGCTGACCGGCAATGCGATCACCCGCATGGCTGAGTGGACGGACGAGCCGCCCCAGGTGATCTACCTCGACCCGATGTTCCCGCACCGGGACAAGAGCGCCCTGGTGAAGAAGGAGATGCGCCTGTTCCGCCCCCTGGTGGGGGATGATCTGGACGCCCCGGCCCTGCTGGCTGCCGCCCTGGAGCTGGCTAGCCACCGGGTGGTGGTGAAGCGCCCCCGCAAGGCGCCGATCATCGACGGGCCGAAGCCGGGCTACGCCCTGGAAGGCAAGTCCAGCCGCTACGACATCTACACGAAGAAAGCCCTCGCCAAGGGCTGAGTGCGAGGTGCTCATGGACGACACGCTGCGTTGCCCCATCCGCCGCACCCTGGCGCGCCTGCCCTGGGTCGATGACCAGCGTGCCGGTGCGCGGCACTGGCTGGCGTTACAGCGCGACCCGCTGGCCTGGCTGGCGCAGGTGCACGCCGAGCAGCCCGATATGGCCGTCTCGCGCATGGGCCTGAACCGCGTGTGGTGCCTGTTCCATCCCGAGGCTGTGCATCAGGCGCTGGTGGAGCACCGTGCCCTGTTGCGGCGCTGGGAGCCGAGCCTGTGCATGATGCGCCAGTGGAACGGGCGCAGTTTCATGATGCGCGAGGGGCCACCCGCCCAGGCCCAGCGCAAGGCTGTCCGCCCGCACATCGCCGCGCCGCAGCCGCTGGAGATCCTGCAATTGGCCGAGCGCTGGGGGCAGGGGCTGGAAGACGGTGGCGAAGTCGATCTCGACCTGCAGATGGCGGCCTACAGCGCCACGCTTACCGGCCACGCGCTGTTCGGCATGGACCTGCGCGACCAGGCCTTCGACATCGCCCGGGCCGTGCGCCTGCTCTCGCGGGTGGCGTTGCTGGAGACCAGCACGGGCATTCCCCTCGGGCACTGGTTCCCCAGCAAGCTCTGCCCGCGCAAGCGCTGGGCCCTGGGGCGTCTGCAGGCGGTGGTCGCCGGCATCGCCGAGCAGTCGCCGCGCCCGCTGGCGGCACAGCGCGACGAACTGGCGACCCTGCTCATGGCCGGTCACCAGTCCACCGGGGTGACCCTGACCTGGACACTGCTGATGCTGGCCCGGCACCCCGAGGTGCTGGCGGCATTGCGGCAGGAGCTGGCCGGCGTCGACTGGTCACGCATCGAGGGTGTGGCGGACCTGCGGGGTTGCCCGCTGCTGCGGGCGGTGATCCAGGAGAGCCTGCGCCTGTACCCGCCGGCCTACGGCCTGGTGCCGCGGCAATTGACGGCCGACACCGAGGTGTTCGGGCAGGCGCTGCAGAAGGGCGACATCCTCATGCTGTCCAGCTGGATCACCCACCGCGACCCGCGCTGGTTCGACGAGCCGCTGGCCTTCCGGCCGCAACGTTTCCTGGAACCGGCCACCTGGCCGAAAGGCGCGTACTTCCCCTTCGGCCTGGGCGACCGGGCCTGCCCCGGCACGGCCATGGCGATGCTCGATGTGGCGGTGTCCCTGGCCTGGTGGGTCACCCACTGGGACGTGGAGCCGCTCGGAGCGATCGAGCCCCAGGGCTGGTTCTCCCTGAGGCCCCGCCGCGCACGGGTGCGCCTGCACCGGCGCTGAGTGCCGGGCGTACTCCTCAGACCCCGGCCCGGTAGGCCTTGAGGAACAGCTCCACCACTTCCTGCACGTGCTGTTCGGCACCTGGCCCTTCCAGTGCGGTGCAGCAGCCGATCAGCAGGCGGAAGTTGTGCCCGCCCTTGATCAGGCAGAAGAAGTGCTCGGCGGCGTTCAACGGCTTGTCGATGCGCAGCTTGCCGGCGTCGTTGGCGCGGGCCAGCAGGCGCTCCATCTCGTTGAGGATGCGCTGTGGGCCGGCGTCGAAGAACAGCCGCGAGAGCTTTGGGTCCTGCGCGCCCAGCGCCACCATCAGGCGATGCAGCTCGATGGATTCGCGGCTGTTGATCAGCGCATGGAAGCCCCGGCCGATGTTCAGCAGCACGCTCTCGATGGTGCCGTCGTGGGGCAGCTGGAACAGCAGCTCCGGCAATTGCTCCTCGCACTTGGCCTTCACGGCGGCGGAGAACAGCGTCTCCTTGTCGGTGAAGTGGCTGTAGACCGTGAGCTTGGAGACCCCGGCTTCCGCGGCGATAGCGTCCATACTGCTGCCGTCGTAGCCCTTGCTGAGGAACAGCGATTTCGCCGCCTCAAGGATCGCTGCGCGTTTCGCCGGATCCTTCGGGCGCCCCGGGCCGCTGCTCTGCAAAGAATTGTCTGACATTTTCTCGTTAATACTGGACTGGTGAGTTCGCTATTTTTACTATACCGGGCAGTATAAATATTCAAAAAACCGTACGTCGCGAAAGGTCATTCACCATGCACCGCCATGCTCTGTCCCTCGCTCTGCCCGTGTCGCTGTCCCTTCTCCTTGGTGCCTGTGGCAATGGTGAAAGCGCGCAGCCTACCATCCGCCCGGCCATGGTGGTGCAACCTCAACCTGCGGCGGACGCCGTGGACACCTACGCCGGCGAGGTGCGCGCCCGCTACGAACCGGACCTGGCCTTCCGCATCGGCGGCAAGATCACCCGCCGTCTGGTGGAGGTGGGTGACCGGGTGAAGAAGGACCAGCCCCTGGCCGAGCTGGACCCCCAGGACGTACGCCTGCAACTGGAGGCGACCCGTGCCCAGGTCGCGGCCGCCGAAGCCAACCTGCAACTGGTGCGTGCCGAGCGTGACCGCTATCGCACGCTGCTGGAGCGCAAGCTCATCAGCCAGTCGCAGTTCGACAACGTCGAGAACCAGTACCGCGCCGGCGAGGCGCGCCTCAAGCAGATCAAGGCCGAGTACAACGTCGCCAGCAACCAGGCGGACTACGCCGTGCTGCGCGCCTCCCAGGATGGCGTGATCGCCTCCCGCCGTGCCGAGGTGGGCCAGGTGGTGGCCGCCGGGCAGACGGTCTTCAGCCTGGCCGCCGACGGCGAGCGCGAAGTGCTGATCAGCCTGCCCGAGCACGCCATCGACCGCTTCAAGGTGGACCAGCCGGTGGCCGTGGAGCTGTGGTCCCAGCCGGGCCGGCAGCTGCCGGCGCGCATCCGTGAACTGGCGCCGGCGGCGGACCAGCAGTCGCGGACCTTCGCCGCGCGGGTCGCCTTCACCGCCGGCCAGGTGCCGGCGGAGCTGGGCCAGAGCGCGCGCGTCTACGTGAAGGGCGTGGGAGCGGAGACCCTCTCGGTACCCCTGTCGGCGCTGACGGCCGAGGCCGGCACCCCGTTCGTCTGGGTGGTCGACCCTGCCACCTCCACCCTGGTGCGGCGTACCGTGCACGTCGGTCCCTATGGCGAGGACCGGGTGCCGGTGCTGGACGGGCTGAAGGCCCAGGACTGGGTCGTCGCAGCCGGCGTCCAGGTGCTGCGCGAGGGGCAGGAAGTACGCCCCGTGGACCGCGCCAACCGCGCGGTGAAGCTGGTGGCCAAGGAGTAAGGCACGGTGAACTTCAACCTTTCCGCCTGGGCGCTGAAGAACCGCCAGATCGTCCTCTACGTCATGTTGCTCCTGGGTATCGTCGGTGCCCTGTCGTACTCCAAGCTGGGGCAGAGCGAGGACCCGCCCTTCACTTTCAAGGCCATGGTGATCCGCACCAACTGGCCCGGCGCCAGCGCCGAAGAGGTCTCCCGCCAGGTCACCGAGCGCATCGAGAAGAAGCTCATGGAAACCGGCGAGTACGACCGCATCGTGTCGTTCTCCCGGCCGGGTGAATCCCAGGTCACCTTCCTGGCGCGGGACTCGATGCACTCCAACGAGATTCCCGAGCTCTGGTACCAGGTTCGCAAGAAGATCAACGACATCCGCTACACCCTGCCCCAGGGCATCCAGGGGCCGTTCTTCAACGACGAGTTCGGCACCACCTTCGGCAACATCTACGCCCTCACTGGCGAGGGTTTCGACTACGCCGTGCTCAAGGACTACGCCGACCGCATCCAGCTGCAACTGCAGCGGGTGAAGGACGTGGGCAAGGTCGAACTGATCGGCCTGCAGGACGAGAAGATCTGGATCGAACTCTCCAACACCAAGGCCGCCACCCTGGGCCTGCCACTGGCCGCCGTGCAGCAGGCGCTGGAAGAGCAGAACGCCGTGGCGGCCGCCGGCTTCTTCGAGACGCCCACCGACCGCGTGCAACTGCGGGTGAGCGGGCGCTTCGATTCGGTGAAGGAGATCCGCGACTTCCCCATCCGCGTGGGGGATCGCACCTTCCGCATCGGTGACGTGGCCGAAGTGCGCCGGGGCTTCAACGACCCGCCGGCGCCGCGCATGCGCTTCATGGGCGAGAACGCCATTGGCCTTGCGGTCTCGATGAAGGCGGGGGGCGACATCCTGGTCCTCGGCCAGGCCCTGGAGGGCGAGTTCGCCCGCCTGCAGGAAACCCTCCCGGCCGGCATGCAGCTGCGCAAGGTGTCCGACCAGCCGGCTGCGGTGAAGACCGGCGTGGGCGAGTTCGTCCGGGTGCTCACCGAGGCGCTGATCATCGTGCTGCTGGTGAGCTTCTTCTCCCTCGGCCTGCGCACCGGCCTGGTGGTGGCACTGTCCATCCCCCTGGTGCTGGCGATGACCTTCGCCGCGATGCACTACTTCGGCATCGGCCTGCACAAGATTTCCCTCGGCGCGCTGGTGCTGGCCCTGGGCCTGCTGGTGGACGACGCGATCATCGCGGTGGAGATGATGGCCATCAAGATGGAGCAGGGCTACGACCGCCTCAAGGCGGCCAGCTTCGCCTGGACCAGCACCGCCTTCCCCATGCTCACCGGCACCCTGATCACCGCCGCCGGCTTCCTGCCCATCGCCACCGCCCAGTCCGGCACCGGCGAGTACACCCGCTCGATCTTCCAGGTGGTGACCATCGCCCTGCTGGTGTCCTGGATCGCCGCCGTGATGTTCGTGCCCTACCTGGGTGACCGGCTGCTGCCCGACCTGGCCAAGCGCCACGCCGAGAAGCACGGCGGCGACGGCGCCCACGACCCCTACGCCACGCCCTTCTACCAGCGCGTGCGGCGTGTGGTGGAGTGGTGCGTACGCCGGCGCAAGACGGTCATCGTGCTGACCCTGGTGGCGTTCGTCGCCTCCATCGCCTTGTTCCGTTTCGTGCCCCAGCAGTTCTTCCCCGCCTCCGGGCGCCTGGAGCTGATGGTGGACCTCAAGCTGGGTGAGGGCGCCTCCCTGCTCAACACCGAAGCCGAGGCCGCGCGCCTGGAGGCGCTGCTCAAGGACCACCCCGGCATCGACAACTACGTGGCCTACGTCGGCACCGGGTCGCCGCGTTTCTACCTGCCCCTCGACCAGCAGTTGCCGGCCGCGAGCTTTGCCCAGTTCGTGGTGCTGGCCAAGACCATCGAGGACCGCGAGGCGGTACGCAGCTGGCTGATCCAGGTGCTCAACGACGAGTTCCCGGCTGTGCGCACCCGCGTGTCCCGCCTGGAGAACGGCCCGCCGGTGGGTTACCCGGTGCAGTTCCGCGTGTCCGGCGAGCACATCGACGAGGTCCGCGCCCTGGCCCGCAAGGTGGCCGACAAGGTGCGCGAGAACCCCCACGTGGTGAACGTGCACCTGGACTGGGAGGAGCCGAGCAAGGTGGTGCGGCTGAACATCGACCAGGACCGCGCCCGCGCCCTGGGCGTGAGCACCGCCGACCTGTCGCGCTTCCTGCAGAGTTCCCTCAGCGGCAGCACTGTCAGCCAGTACCGCGAGGACAACGAGCTGATCGACATCCTCCTGCGCGGCACCCCGCGTGAGCGCGAGGAGCTGGCCCTGCTGCCGAGCCTGGCGGTGCCCACCGACAGCGGCCGCAGTGTGCCGCTGTCCCAGGTGGCGACCCTGGAATACGGCTTCGAGGAAGGCATCATCTGGCACCGCAACCGCCTGCCGACGGTCACCGTGCGCGCCGACATCTACGACAAGTCGCTGCCGGCCAGCCTGGTGACGCAGATCCAGCCGACCCTCGACCCGATCCGCGCCGAGCTGCCCAGCGGCTACCTGCTGGAGGTGGGCGGCACGGTGGAGGACTCCGCGCGCGGGCAGAAGTCGGTCAACGCTGGTGTGCCGCTGTTCATCGTGGTGGTGCTGACGCTGCTGATGCTGCAGCTCAAGAGCTTCTCGCGCTCGGCCATGGTGTTCCTCACCGCGCCCCTGGGGCTGATCGGCGTGACCCTGTTCCTCCTGGTGTTCCGCCAGCCGTTCGGCTTCGTGGCGATGCTCGGCACCATCGCCCTGTCGGGGATGATCATGCGCAACTCGGTGATCCTCGTGGACCAGATCGAGCAGGACATCAGCGCCGGCCTGGACCGCTGGCACGCCATCATCGAGGCCACGGTGCGCCGTTTCCGGCCCATCGTGCTCACCGCCCTGGCGGCGGTGCTGGCAATGATCCCGCTGTCGCGCAGCGTGTTCTTCGGCCCCATGGCGGTGGCTATCATGGGCGGCCTGATCGTCGCCACCGCGCTGACCCTGCTGTTCCTGCCGGCGCTCTATGCGGCCTGGTTCAGGGTCAAGCCGGCCGAGCGGGCCTGATCAGGAAACGTGAACGGGGGCTTCGGCCCCCGTTTTGCTGCAGCGCAGAAAGACAAAAAAGGCCGCGCGTACCAGGTACGGGCGGCCTTTTTCGTGGCGGTGGGATCAGTCGTCGATCCAGCCGCCCATTTCCTTCCAGCGGTTGACGATGCCGCAGAACAGCTCGGCGGTCTTCTCGGTGTCGTAGCGTGCCGAGTGTGCCTCGCGGCCATCGAATTCGATGCCGGCGGCCTGGCAGGCCTTGGCCAGCACCGTCTGGCCGTAGGCCAGGCCCGCCAGGGTGGCGGTGTCGAAGCTGGAGAAGGGGTGGAAGGGGTTGCGCTTGATGCCGGTGCGGTTCACGGCGGCATTCAGGAAGCCCAGGTCGAAGCTGCTGTTGTGCCCCACGAGGATGGCGCGCTTGCAGCCGTGTGCCTTGATGGACTTGCGCAGGCCCCGGAAGATCTCGCCCAGGGCATGTTCCTCGGTCACGGCCATGCGCAGCGGGTGGTCCAGCTTGATCCCGGTGAACTCCAGGGCGGCCTGTTCGATGTTGGCGCCCTCGAAGGGCTCGACCCGGAAGAAGTGCGTGTGGTCCGGGTAGAGGAAGCCGCCTTCATCCATCGAGATGGTGGTGGCCGCGATCTCCAGCAGGGCGTCGGTGGCGCAGTTGAAACCACCGGTCTCCACGTCCACCACCACCGGCAGGTAGCCACGGAAGCGTGCCGCCATCGGGTGGCGCGGGCCGGACGGCAGGCTGCCGTCGAGTTCGTCGTCGAAGAATTCCTCGCTCACGCCTGGCCCTCCAGCAGTCGCCAACGCAGGGTTTCGCCCGCGCGCAGGGGCACCACGCTGTTCTCGCCCAGGGGCAGGGTGGCCGGAGCGGTCCAGTCCTCGCGTACCAGGGTGATGGTGTCGGTGTTGCGCGGCAGGCCGTAGAAATCGGGGCCGTGGTGGCTGGCGAAGGCTTCCAGCTTGTCCAGGGCGTTGCGCTGCTCGAAGGCCTCGGCGTACAGCTCGATGGCCGCATACGCGGTGTAGCAGCCGGCGCAGCCGCAAGCGGCTTCCTTGGCGTGCTGGGCGTGGGGCGCGGAGTCGGTGCCGAGGAAGAATTGCGGGCTGCCGCTGGTGGCAGCGTCCAGCAGGGCTTCCTGGTGCACGTTGCGCTTGAGGATGGGCAGGCAATAGAAGTGCGGGCGGATGCCGCCCACCAGCATGTGATTGCGGTTGTACAGCAGGTGGTGGGCGGTGATGGTGGCGCCCACGTTGCTGGAGGCCGAGCGCACGAACTGCACGGCGTCACCGGTGGTGATGTGCTCGAACACCACCTTCAGGGTGGGGAAGCGCTCGACGACACGCACCAGGTGCTCGTCGATGAAGGCCTTCTCGCGGTCGAACACGTCGATCTCGCTGCGGGTTACTTCGCCGTGCACCAGCAGCAGCATGCCGACTTCGGCCATGGCTTCCAGCACCGGGAAGATGGCGTCGATGCGCGTCACCCCGGAATCGGAGTTGGTGGTGGCGCCTGCCGGGTAGAGCTTGGCGGCGTGGACGAAACCGCTGGCCTTGGCGGCGCGGATGTCCTCGGGGCGGGTGCGGTCGGTGAGGTACAGCACCATCAGCGGTTCGAACCCGCTGCCGGCCGGACGGGCGGCGAGGATGCGCTGGCGGTAGGCGTCGGCTTCCTCGGCGTTGCGCACCGGGGGCACCAGGTTGGGCATGATGATGGCGCGGCCGAAGGTGCGCGCGGCATCGGCCACGGTGTGGGCCAGCACGGCGCCATCACGCAGGTGGATGTGCCAGTCGTCGGGACGCAGCAGGGTCAGGCGGTCGGACATGGGGGGATTCCAGGCGGGTGAAACTCGGCGTGCATGCTACCGGAAAAGCCCGGCCGGGGCACGGGCGGCGCGTCAGGCCCGAGGGCGCCGAACGGCGCTTAAGTTTTCCGCCTTCGCACCGATAGCCCTTGTGAACCTGACGTCTTTCCCCGGAGCCAGCCGTGCGCGCTTTTCCCATCGCCCTGCTCAGCCTCATTGCCCTGCCGGCCATGGCCATCACCTTCCAGACCCGCCTGGAGAAGGTGGAGTGGAAGGTGGAAGGGGACAAGTTCGAGTGCCGCCTGTCGCAGCCAATCACCGACTTCGGCAGCGGAGAGTTCGTCCGCCGTGCCGGCGAGCAGGTCACCTTCCGCCTCAAGCCTAACGAGCGCTGGATGGGCGGCGGCCAGGCGACTTTGCTCGCAGCGGCGGCGCCCTGGCAGCCCGGGCGTGGCGATATCAACCTCGGCGCCGTGGCGGTGGGCAACGGCGAAGTGCCGTTCAACAGCAACCAGCTGCAGGGCGGGCGCCTGCTCACCGGCCTGCTGGAAGGGCGCAGCCCGCTGGTGCGCCACCGCACCCAGCAGGGCGGGGACGCCCTGGAGGTGCGCCTGCTGCCGGTGCATTTCAACAAGGCCTACAACGACTACCTGGCCTGCACCGCCAAGCTGCTGCCGGTGAACTTCGACCAGGTGAAGAAGCTGGAGCTGGGATTTCCCGGCGGCGGCGTGGCGCTGGACCCGATGGCCCGCGCCAAGCTGGAGATCGTCCTCGACTACATGAAGGCCGACCCGGCGGTGAACCACATCGAGATCGACGGCCACTCCGACAACGCCGGCAACCGCCTGACCAACCGCGACCTGTCGCGGCGCCGGGCGCTGGCGGTGTTCGACTACTTCAAGGCCAATGGCGTGCCGGAGTCGCAGATGGTGATGCGCTTCCACGGCGAGCGCTATCCGCTGGTGCCCAACACCAACGAGGCCAACCGGGCGAAGAACCGCCGGGTCGCCGTGGCCCTGTCAAAGGAGCCGGAGGCACCCCCGGCGGAAACCCCAGCCGCCGCACCGGCCGCCGAGCCGGCACCGGCGACGGCCCCTGCCGCACCTTCCACGGCGCCTGCCGTGCCCCCGACCGCCAGCCCGGCGCCTGCCAAGCCGGCGTCCGCCTCCTGAGCGGCGCCGGATCGAAAGAATCTGTCGCCTGGTCGTCATTGCCTGTCGCGCCACTGTAATTTGGCCGCCAGGGTCAGTAGAATCCCCGGTTTTCGTACAACCCCGTGGAGTTGATGGCATGGCGGACGTGAAGAAGGTTGTCCTGGCTTATTCCGGTGGCCTGGACACCTCGGTGATCCTGAAGTGGCTGCAAGATACCTATAACTGCGAAGTGGTGACCTTCACCGCCGACCTCGGCCAGGGCGAGGAGGTCGAGCCGGCCCGTGCCAAGGCCCAGGCCATGGGCGTCAAGGAAATCTACATCGATGACCTGCGCGAAGAGTTCGTCCGCGACTTCGTGTTCCCGATGTTCCGCGCCAACACCATCTACGAAGGCGAGTACCTGCTGGGCACTTCCATCGCCCGCCCGCTGATCGCCAAGCGCCTGATCGAGATCGCCAACGAGACCGGCGCCGACGCCATCTCCCACGGTGCCACCGGCAAGGGCAACGACCAGGTCCGCTTCGAGCTGGGCGCCTACGCGCTGAAGCCGGGCGTCAAGGTCATCGCCCCCTGGCGTGAGTGGGACCTGCTGTCCCGCGAGAAGCTGATGGACTACGCCGAGAAGCACGGCATCCCGATTGAGCGCCACGGCAAGAAGAAGTCCCCGTACTCCATGGATGCCAACCTGCTGCACATCTCCTATGAGGGCGGCGTGCTGGAAGACACCTGGACCGAGCACGAAGAGGACATGTGGCGCTGGACCAAGTCCCCGGAAGCCGCGCCGAACACCCCGACCTACATCGAGCTGACCTACCGCGCCGGTGACATCGTCGCCATCGACGGCAAGGACATGACCCCGGCCCAGGTGCTGACCGAGCTGAACCGCATCGGTGGCGAGAACGGCATCGGCCGCCTCGATATCGTCGAGAACCGCTACGTCGGCATGAAGTCCCGCGGCTGCTACGAGACCCCCGGCGGCACCATCATGCTCAAGGCCCACCGCGCCATCGAGTCCATCACCCTGGACCGCGAAGTGGCTCACCTGAAAGACGAGCTGATGCCCAAGTACGCCAGCCTCATCTACACCGGCTACTGGTGGAGCCCCGAGCGCCTGATGCTGCAGCAGATGATCGACGCCTCCCAGGCCAACGTGAACGGTGTGGTACGCCTGAAGCTGTACAAGGGCAACGTCATCGTCGTGGGCCGCAAGTCCGACGACTCGCTGTTCGACGCCAACATCGCCACCTTCGAAGAAGATGGCGGCGCGTACAACCAGGCGGACGCGGCGGGCTTCATCAAGCTCAACGCCCTGCGCATGCGCATCGCCGCCGGCAAGGGCCGCAAGCTGTTCTGATAAGCTGAGCGCCCCGTGCCAAAAGGAACCCCGGCCACGAGCCGGGGTTCTGCTTTTATGAGCCCTGATCGGGCAACAAGAGGAATCCCTGATGAGACTGCTGCATACCATGCTGCGCGTCGGCGATCTGGACAAATCCATCGCCTTCTACACCGAAGTCCTGGGCATGACCCTGCTGCGTCGCAAGGACTACCCGGACGGCCAGTTCACCCTGGCGTTTGTCGGCTACGGCGACGAGGCCCACAACAGCGTGATCGAGCTGACCCACAACTGGGGCGTGGACAAGTACGAACTGGGCACCGGCTACGGCCACATCGCCCTGGAAGTGGCGGACGTCTACAAGGCCTGCGAAGACATCCGCGCCCGTGGCGGCAAGGTCACCCGCGAGCCGGGGCCGATGAAGCACGGCACCAGCATCCTGGCCTTCGTCGAGGACCCGGACGGCTACAAGATCGAGTTGCTGTCGCCTTCGCGCAACGACTGATAAAAAAGCCCGGCAGATGCCGGGCTTTTTCTTAGTGTGGGCGGGCTCAGAGCACGCCGAACACTTTCTTCGCCAGGCTGGTGGCGGCACCGGCCGGGTTCTGGCGGATGCTCGCTTCCTGCTCGGCGATCATCTTGAACAGGCCATCCAGCGCTTCTTCGGTCACGTAGCTCTCGATGTTGGCGCTCTTGGCGTCCACCACGCCGAAGCTCGCGGCCTGGCCGGCGAAGCTGTTGTACTGCTGCGCCAGGCCGACCTGGTCGGTGGCCTTCTTCACGATGGGCAGGAACTTGGCACGCAGCTGCTCGCGGCTGGTCTTGTTCAGGTACTGGGTGGCGGAGTCCTGCGGGCCGGTGAGGATGCCCTTGGCGTCCTGCACGGTCATCTTCTTCACCGCGTCCACCAGCAGGGCCTGGGCCTGCGGCACGGCGGCCTCGGCGGCCTTGTTCATGCTGGTTTCCAGCTGCTCCACCTGGTCGCCCATGCCCATCATCTTCATGGTCTTGGCGGCCTTGCCCAGCTTGCCGGGCAGTTCGATGCGCACCTCGGGGTTGTTGCTGAAGCCGCCCGGCTTGCCGAGCTGCTGCACGGCGACCTTGGCGCCTTGGGTGAGTGCATCTTTCAGGCCGCCGGCGGCGTCCTGCTGGCTGAGGTCGCTGAGGGAGAGGGCGAAGGCGTTGACGGAAAGGGCCAGGCCGGCGACCAGGGCAGTGAGTCGGAACATGAGGGCTTCCTTGGGCTGGTGGAGTTCGGATCAGCGAACCGGGTCGACCCGGATGCGCAGGGGCTGCGGGTCGGTGCCGTCGAGTTTAACCGAGTGGCGTTCGCTGCTGATGAACATCAGCTTGCCGTCGAGCTCGATGCGCGCCGCCACGGCGTACTGGTGGCCGCTCTGCAGGTTGGCCGGGTCGTAGCTGAGCTGGAAGGCCAGGGGCACCTGGCCCTCGATGCGGCCCTGCTGGTGAGCCAGTTCGCGGGCGGGGGCATCCGCCAGCGAGACGTCCACCAGGGTGACCCGCAGGGTTGCATCCGGCGGCAGGGCCATGCGCTGCAGGTAGTACACCTCGCCTTCGAGCTGGGCCATCGAGGCCGTTTGCGGGGTGGTGCAGGCGCCGAGCAGCAGGCTGGCGAAGAGCAGGGGCAAGGTTCTTTTCATGAGTACATTCCGTGATTGGACCCCACACACTATAGAGCGTCGGGGCAGACCGGGCTGGCGGGCATCGCCGGTTCAGTCATCGACCACCGGCAGGACCTTGCCGATGGCGCCCAGCGTGTTGTTCACGTGGACGTTCTCGTTGACGGTGCGCATCAGCCGGCGAAGGCGCTCCTTGGCGGCCACCAGCTTCTCGATCTGCACATCCAGCTCCGCAGCGCGACGATCGAGGGCGGCTTCGTGCTCGGCCAGACGCGTGCGGCGCTGCTCCTGTTCGTCCTGGCGCGCCTGGAGCTGGGCCTCCAGTGCCTGCAGACGGGCTTCCTGTGCCTGCAGCTCGCGCTCGCGCTCGGCCAGTCCCGGGTCTGGCTGAAGGGGGCCGCCGTCCGGCTGGCGGCGGGTGAACACGCCGGCCATCTCCACCAGGGTGTTGAGGGTGGCCTGCACCTCCCTGAGCATCTGTTCGCTGCGGCTGGCGTTGTGGGGTACCGGGGCTGGGTGCTCGGGCGCGTCCGCTGCCTGCCGGGGCTCCACCGTCGCCACTGGCGAGTCGTGCAGGGGGGATTCGTAGGGCTGGTAGGGCAGCGGATGGGCCGAGTAGAAGGGCGCGCCGATGTTGTCGCTGCTGCGGCAGGCCAGCAGTGTCTGGATGGCGCCGGGGCCGAGGGTCAGCGGGTGGTGCTGTTCCATGCAGGTGGGGTGCGGGGTGAGGGGCGGGCCCAGGCGTTCGATGCGGATGAAGTGGTAGGCGGTGGCCGCATCGCGATTCCCGCGTGCGCCCTCGATGATCTGGCGCAACGCCCGGCGGGCGACCTGGCAGGCGCGCTCGTCCAGGCTGCTCAACTGGTATCCCCCCTCGGCCAGGGGCGCCAGGGCGGCGAGGTAGACCCAGGACGTGCCCTGGGGCCCGGCTTCATTGAGGGTGTAGACGAGGACGTTGGCTTCGATCTCGGGGATGGCGAGGCTGCACAGCACGGCGGCATTGAACGCCTCCCGCTGGCCGTTCTCGACGGTGATGGTTCTCAGCAGCATGGGGGTTCCCTGGGTGAAGAGGGCAGAAGGACGCGCGAATGCGCAGCCGCCATGGTACTGAGGGCCGGACAGGCAGCCCCTCGGGGGATTCTGTCCGGCTTGTAGGGCATTTCTTCTAGTGGGCGAAGCAGAAAGCGGGCGGCCGAAGCCGCCCGCCTGGATCAGGGGGCTTCGGCCTGCGGCTCGTCCTGGGGGGCTTCGTCCGTCTGGCGCTCCAGTGCCACCTGGCGGATGGAGAGACGGATCTCGGCGGTGAGCACGCGCTTGGCCGCGCCCTCGGCCAGGTCGCCCAGCTCGGGGTGGTAGCTGAGCTTGCCGGCTTCGTCCTGGCGCAGCACGCGCTGGTCCAGCAGGGTCTGGATGAAGTGGCGGAACAGCGTCTTGTCGAAGAACTCCGGGGCGTTGAGGCCATGGAGGATCGACAGGCGCTGGGCCATGACGGTGCACAGGTTCTCCAGCTCCTCGGCGGTGAGCTGGTTCTGCCCGGCGTTGAGCAGCAGGGCGATGGCCATGTAGAAGCGCTGCAGCGTCTGGGCGATGGCGCGGGACATCAGCGTCAGCAGCACGAACTGCCGCGAGCTGGGCGCCGGGCGCACGTACACGTCGTTCTCCACCTTCAGCAGCCCCTGCTCGACGAAGGCGGCCAGCCACTGGTCCACCACCGCGTCCAGCTCGTCCAGGTTCCAGCGGATGAACAGCTCGGCCTGCAGGTAGGGGTACAGGGCGCGGGTGTAGCGCAGGATCTGCTCGCGGCTGCTGCGTCCGCTGCTCTGGAAGAAGCTGGCCAGCAGCCCCGGCAGGGCGAAGATGTGCAGCACGTTGTTGCGGTAGTAGGTCATCAGGACGGCGTTCTGCTCGTCCAGGTAGAGGATCTTGCCCAGGGCGTCCTTCTGCTCGGCCAGCAGGTCCATGCTCTGCACGTACTGGATCAGCGCCTGGCCGTCGCCTTCCGGCAGGGTGGCGTGGGGCGAGTAGGGCACCGCGCGCAGCAGGGCCAGGTACAGGTCCAGGACGCGGGTCAGCGCGCGTTCGTCCAGCGCCAGGCGGCTGGTGGAGAGCAGCGCCAGGGCCACCAGGTTGACCGGGTTGATCGCCGCCGCGTCGTTGAGGTGGCGGGCGATGCGCACGGCCAGGCGGTTGGTGGTGTCGTTGAGCCAGGCCGGGCGGAACTGCGGTCCCAGCTCCTGGGCGCGCCAGTCCGGTTGCTGCTGGTCGAGGAACTCCGCCAGCTTGATCGGCTCGCCGAAGTTCACCGCGACGCTGCCGAAACGCAGCTTCAGGGCGCCGATGACCTTGAAGATGTCGAAGATCGACTCCTTCTTCTTGCTCGCACCGCGCAGCTCGCCCAGGTAGGTGCGGCCTTCCAGCACGCGCTCGTAGCCGATGTACACCGGGACGAAGACGATGGGCAGGCGCGAGGAGCGCAGGAAGCTGCGCAGGGTGATGGCGAGCATGCCGGTCTTCGGGTGCAGCATGCGCCCGGTGCGCGAGCGCCCGCCCTCGACGAAGTACTCCACCGGGAAGCCACGGCTGAACAGGGTGTGCAGGTACTCGTTGAACACCGAGGTGTAGAGCGGGTTGCCCTTGAAGGTACGGCGCATGAAGAAGGCGCCGCCACGGCGCAGCAGGCCGCCGATCACCGGCATGTTGAGGTTGATGCCGGCGGCGATGTGCGGCGGCGTCAGGCCGTTGCGGAACAGCAGGTAGGACAGCAGCAGGTAGTCGATGTGGCTGCGGTGGCAGGGCACGTAGATCACCTCGTGACCCTGGGCGATGTCCTGCACGCCCTCGATGTGGTTGACCTTGATGCCCTCGTAGAGCTTGTTCCAGAACCAGCTCAGCACCACTTCGAGGAAGCGGATCGCCGTGTAGGCGAAGTCGGAGGCGATTTCGTTGCCGTACTTCAGCGCCTGGGCCTCGGCCTTGGCCGGGCTGATCTTCTCGCGCTCGGCTTCCTCGGCGATGGCCTGGCGCACCAGCGGCGCATGCACCAGCCCCTTCACCAGGTTGCGGCGGTGGGAGAGGTCGGGGCCGATCACGGCGGTCTTCTGGTTGCGGAAGTGCACCCGCAGGATGCGCTGCACCATGCGCTGGGTGCGCTCCGGGCCCTTGCCCTGGGCGATCAGCTCGCGCAGGTGGATGGGGGCGGAGAACTGCACCCGGGTCTTGCGCCCGAGGATGAGGATGCTGACCAGCTTGCGCAGGCGCCCGGTCACGGCCCAGCTGTCGGCGAACAGCAGCTTCCAAGGGCTGGTCTCGCGGTCCGGGGACTGGCCCCAGAACACCGTCACCGGAATGATCTGCGCGTCATCCACCGCGTGCTGCTGGATGGCGTCCAGCACCCGCACCAGGGTCGGCGAGGTGCCGCGCTTGTCCTGCCCGCCGAACCAGCCCGGCTCCGGGGTCAGGTAGAAGAAGGCGGCCGGCTCCAGGCTGTCGCCCACTGCCACCGGCAGCACCGGGCGCGGCAGCCCGGCCTTGGTGCATTCCCGGTCCACCACCGCCAGGTCGCTGGCCGAGGGTTGCTGCAGCACGTAGAGCACGGGCTTGCTGCGGTCGAGCTTGAGGGTGAAGGCGGACTGGTTGATGGTTTCCGAGCGCACCCACAGGTAGAGGAGGCGGCGCAGGGTGCCGAAGGCCAGGCGGCGGAACGGGGAACGGGTCATACGGGCGTCGTGGTGTGGAACGAGCGTGTGCTCGGGGCGGCTAGTGTGCCGTATTCGCTGACCCGCCGCAAAAAGCCGAAGCCTGCTTTTGCAGGGCGGAATCCCACGTTACAGCAGGAAACTTTCGGCACGCTTCGCTGTCTTGCTATGCCGCCGGGAGACTCCTTATAGTCCGCCGGCGTTTTGCAGGGCCCCTGAGGCCAGCATGGCCGGGGGCTTTTCCCGTTGGGGTAGAGGCCATGATCGACATAAGAAAACTGACCAGACGATTCGCGCAGCACACCGCCGTGGACGACCTGTCCTTCGCGGTCGAGCCGGGGGAAGTGCTCGGCTTTCTCGGCCCGAATGGCGCCGGCAAGTCCACCACCATGAAGATGCTCACCGGCTTCCTGGCGCCCACCTCCGGCACGGCCAGCATCTTCGGCCACGACATCCAGACCCAGACCCTGCAGGCCCAGCGCAGCCTCGGCTACCTGCCCGAGGGCGCGCCCTGCTACGGCGACATGACGGTGCGCGGCTTCCTCGAATTCATCGCCGAGATCCGTGGCTTCCGTGGCGCCGAGAAGAAGGCCCGCGTCGCCCAGGCCGCCGGCCAGGTGGAGCTGGACAAGGTACTCGGGCAGAGCATCGAGACCCTGTCCAAGGGCTTCAAGCGCCGCGTCGGGCTGGCCCAGGCCATCCTCCATGACCCCCGCGTGCTGATCCTCGACGAGCCCACCGACGGCCTCGACCCGAACCAGAAGCATCAGGTGCGCCAGCTCATCCAGAGCCTGGCCCGGGACAAGATCGTGATCATCTCCACTCACATCCTCGAAGAGGTGACGGCGGTGTGCACCCGCGCGGTGGTGATCGCCGCCGGCAAGCTGGTGGCCGACGACACCCCCTACGAGCTGGAGCGCCGCTCCCGCTACCACCAGGCGGTGACCCTGGTGGCCGACGAGCCCCTCGATCCGCTGGCGCTGGCCGTGCTGCCGGGCGTTGCCGGTGTTGAGGAAAACGCCGCTGGCGGTGGCCTGACGGTGCTGGCCAAGCCGGGCGAGGTGATCTTCCCGCAGGTCAACCAGCTCATCCACCAGCGTGGCTGGCGGGTCAAGGAGCTGGACGTGGAGCGCGGCCGCCTCGATGAAGTCTTCCGCAGCCTGACCCGGGGGGAAGCGGCATGAAGCAGTTGCCGGTCATCTTCAAACGCGAGCTGGCGAGCTATTTCGCCACCCCGCTGGCCTATGTGTTCATCGTGATCTTCCTGGTGCTGTCCGGGGTCTTCACCTTCTACCTGGGCGGTTTCTTCGAGAGCGGCCAGGCCAGCCTGGCGCCCTTCTTCAACTTCCATCCCTGGCTCTACCTGTTCCTGGTGCCGGCCATCGCCATGCGCCTGTGGGCGGAGGAGCGCAAGTCCGGCTCCATCGAACTGCTGATGACCCTGCCGGTCACCCGCTTCGAGGCGGTCACCGGCAAGTTCCTCGCCGCCTGGGCCTTCGCCGGCCTGGCGCTGCTGCTGACCTTCCCCATGGTCATCACCGTCAACTACCTGGGCGAGCCGGACAATGGCGCCATCGTCACCGGCTACATCGGCAGCTGGCTGCTGGCCGGCTCCTACCTGGCGGTGGGCTCGTGCATGTCGGCGCTGGCCAAGAACCAGGTGATCGCCTTCATCCTCGCCGTGGTGGTGTGCTTCCTGTTCATCGTCAGCGGCTTCCCGCTGGTGCTCGACGCCTTCAGCGCCTGGGCCCCGCAATGGTTGCTGGACGCGGTCGCCTCGCTGAGCTTCCTGACCCGCTTCGACGCCATCAGCAAGGGCGTGATCGACCTCCGCGACCTGCTCTACTTCCTCTCCCTGATCGCCGCGTGGCTCGCCGCCACCGCCGTGGTGGTCGATCTGAAGAAGGCCGACTGACATGAAGAAACTGATGTATTCCAGCGCCGGCCTGCTGCTCATCGCCCTGGCCTTCCTGGTGTTCAACATGGTCTCGGGCCTGGCGCTGACCAACGCCCGCCTCGACCTCACCGAGCAGAAGCTCTACACCATCTCCGACGGCACCCGGCAGATCCTCGGGGAGCTGGACGAGCCCATCAACCTGTACTTCTTCTACTCCGACAAGTCCGCCAAGGACCTGGTGGTGCTGCGCAACTACGCCCGCCGCGTGGAGGAGATGCTCAAGGCCTACGCCCAGGCGGCGGACGGCAAGATCAAGCTGCACATCGTCGACCCCGAGCCCTTCTCCGAGGATGAGGACAAGGCCGCCGAGTTCGGCCTCCAGGCGGTGCCTGCCCAGCAGGGCGGCGATGCCATCTACTTCGGCCTGGCCGGCACCAACAGCGTCGACGACCACCAGGTGATCCCGTTCTTCCCGCTGGACCAGGAAGAGTTCCTCGAATACGAGGTCAGCCGCCTGGTGCAGAGCCTGGCGCATCCCCAGCGTCCGGTGGTCGGCGTGCTCTCCGGGCTGCCGCTCAACGGCGGCTTCGACATGCAGACCCAGCAGCCCAGCTCGCCGTGGATGGTGATGGAGGAAATCCGCCAGCTGTTCCAGATCGAGAGCCTCAAGCCCGACGTCGACCAGATCCCCGACAAGGTCTCGGTGCTGCTGCTGGTGCACCCGAAGAACCTGCCCGAGCAGACCCAGTACGCCATCGACCAGTTCGTCCTGCGGGGCGGCAAGCTGCTGGCCTTCGTCGACCCCTGGAGCGAGGCCGACCACGCCATGCCGATGCCCGGCGAGATGGGTGGCGAGGGCAAGAGCTCCGACCTGCCGGCGCTGTTCAAGGCCTGGGGCTTCGAGATGCTGCCCGGCAAGGTACTGGGCGACGGTGCCTACGCCATGTCGGTGAGCATGGGCCAGGGCGAGCGCCCGGCCCGTCATCCGGCCTGGCTGACCCTGCCGCGCCAGGCGCTGGACCCGAGCGACGTGGCCACCGCCAACCTGGAGACCCTGACGGTCGCCACCGCCGGCATCCTGCGCCCGCTGGAGGGTGCCAAGACCCTCTTCGTGCCGCTGATCCACAGCTCCGAGTACGCCATGCCGTTCGACGCCCAGCGCTTCGCCATGCTGCGCAACCCGCAGGAGCTGATGGGCGAGCTGAACCCCAGCGGTGACCGCTACACCGTCGCGGCCCGTATCAGCGGGCCGGCACAGAGCGCGTTCCCCGACGGCATCGAAGGGCGCAAGGACGGGCTGAAGTCGGCCGACAACATCAACGTCATCGTGGTCGCCGACACCGACATGCTCAGCGACCGCATGTGGGTGCAGGTGCAGGACTTCTTCGGCCAGCGCGTGCCGCAGCCCTGGGCGGACAACTCCGCCTTCGCCATCAACGCCCTGGACAACCTCTCCGGCTCCGAGGCACTGATCAGCGTGCGCTCCCGCGGTCGCTTCACCCGCCCCTTCACCGTGGTGGAAGACCTCCAGCGCCAGGCCGAAGCGCGTTTCCGCGAGCAGGAGCAGGCCCTCAAGCAGCGCCTGTCCGAGACTGAGGAGAAGCTGGCCAGCCTGCAGAACCAGGACCCGGCCAAGGCCCTGGAACTGACCCCCGAGCAGCAGGCCACCCTGCAGCAGTTCATGCAGGAGAAGCTGCGCATCCGCAAGGAGCTGCGCGAGGTCAACTACCAGCTCAACGCCGACATCGAGAAGCTCGGCCGCACGCTCAAGTTCATCAACATCGCCCTGGTGCCGCTGGTGCTGACCCTGGGCGTGCTGCTGCTGTGGGCCTGGCGCCGTCGCCGGGCCTGAGGAGAGGACATGGGACGCAAGGCTTTCATCTTCCTGTTCATCCTGGCCGTCGCACTGGGCGGCACCTTCCTGGCGCTGCAGCGCCAGGCGGGGCCGACGCCGGGGGCGCAAGCCCAGGCCTGGCTGCCGGCCCTGCAGGGCCGGCTGGCCGACATCGACGCCATCGAGGTGCAGCGGCCCGGTCAACCGCCGGTGCACCTGGCGCGTCGCGACTCCACCTGGGTGGTGGCGGACAAGGCCGGCTACCCGGCCGATGCCCGCGCCGTGGCCGACCTGCTGCGGGCCCTGGGCGAGGCGCGCCGGGTCGAGGCCCGCACCGCCAAGCCGGAGCTGCACGCCCAGCTGGGCCTGGCCGAGAAGCCCGTGGAAGGCCAGGCCCTGCGCCTGGTGGTGCGCGGGCAGAACGGCCTGCCGCAGCAGGACCTGCTGATCGGCAAGCCCGGCCAGCAGGGCAAGGGGCAACTGGTGCGCCTGCCCGGCGACAACCAGAGCTGGCTGATCGACCGGCGCATCGAGCTGCCCGAGACCGAGCTGGCCTGGCTCGACCGGCGCATCGCCGCCATTCCCTTCTCCAGCGTGCGCCAGGTCGAAGTCCGCTACCCCCAGGGCAAGGAACTGACGGTGTACCGCGACGCCGAGAACGAGCCGAACATGAAGGTCCGCCAGCTGCCGGCCGGTCGCAAGCTGGCCTACGAGGCGGCGGCCAACGGCATGGCGGCGGTGTTCGCCGGCCTGCAGTTCGCCGACGCCGCGCCGCTGGACCAGGTCCAGTTCAAGGACAAGCCGCTGCTCAGCTTCGAACTGCAGACCTTCGCCGGCGGCCGCCTCACCGGCGAACTGCTGGGGCAGGGTGAGCAGTACTGGCTGCGCCTGACCGGCCAGGAGAAGCTCGACGACCAGGTACCGGGGCGTACCGATTGGGCCTACCTGATCGAGCCCTTCCAGTACCAGGCACTGGCCCGAAAGCTGGAGGACCTGCTCTCGGCGAAGTGAGCCTCAGGGCGTTTCCGGGCCCTGCCCAGGGGCCCGGAGCGCCTTCGCCGAAATGCCCCATTTTGTGACGCGAAAGCCCCGGAAAAGGGCGTGAACACCTAGTCTCACGGCGTTTTCCGCATGCCGGAAAAAAGTGCTTTTCTGTAGCATTTCCTGTCGTATACTCCGGGCGCGGTGGTTAAAAGAACGCCTTTCGGAGTACCCGCCCACGCCTCGTCAGACCGCGGTCGGATATCGAGAAAAATACGTCTTTACCAACCCGTCTAAGTCCCAGGATTGGGGCCAACAACAAAATTGCGAGTTTGGAGAGAGTAGTAATGGCTGATCGTGAGGTCGGAACCGTCAAGTGGTTCAATGACGCTAAAGGCTATGGATTCATCCAGCGTGAAAGCGGTCCGGATGTATTCGTTCACTACCGCGCTATCCGCGGCGAAGGTCACCGTTCCCTGGTCGAAGGCCAGAAGGTCGAGTTCTCGGTGATCCAGGGCCAGAAAGGCCTGCAGGCGGAAGACGTCGCCCGCGTCTGAGTCTCCAAGCGAAAGGCCCGTCCAAGCGACGGGCCTTTTGTTTGTCCCCTTCTTGCCGCTGTCCTGCGGCGCTCCTTCGTGACCTGCCGTTCTCGCCCGCCCGCTGACCGCTGGCGAAGGCGTTTGCGGGCTGCCGCTCCAGCGCCCGACTGCACGGCATGAATGCTCTGCGCACCTTTTTGCTGCTCTTCAGCGCCTTGCAGCCGTCCTGCTCTGCAACGCGCGGCTGGCGGTGCGCGGCCAACAAAAAGCCCCGCAGGTGCGGGGCTCTTTCAGGCGCTGTCGATCACAGGTCGAAGTCGTAGTCGTTCAGCTGCTTCTGCAGGCGACGCTCTTCGAGGTAGTTGTCGATGATGCGCCGCTTGGTCAGGTTGGTCTTGGCCACTTCGGCAGGCGCCTCGGCTTCTTCCGCTTCCTCGGCGATGAAGTCTTCCTCGATCTCGATCTCTTCTTTGACAGTGCTCATTCAGGTCACTCCACGATGCGGGGCGGTGATGGCGCACCTTATAGCGACAAAGAATCGGCCGGTAAAAAAGATTTTTTCAATTGAAAACCAGGACTTTGCAGGGTCCGCTCAATCGTCCGAAGTCTTCGCCTTGTACTCGCACAAGTCCTCGATCCGGCAGGCTCCGCAGCGCGGCTTCCGGGCGACGCACACATAGCGCCCATGGAGGATCAGCCAATGGTGGGCGTCGAGCAGGTAGTCCTTCGGCACGAACTTCACCAGCTTCTTCTCCACTTCCAGCACGGTCTTGCCCGGGGCGATGCCGGTGCGGTTGCTGACGCGGAAGATGTGGGTGTCCACCGCCATCACCGGCTGGCGGAAGGCGGTGTTGAGCACCACGTTCGCCGTCTTGCGGCCCACGCCGGGCAGGGCCTCCAGGTCCTCGCGGTTGTCCGGCACCTGGCTGCCGTGCTTCTCCATGAGGATGCGGCAGGTCTCGATGACGTTCTTCGCCTTGCTGTTGTACAGGCCGATGGTCTTGATGTACTCCGACAGGCCCTCCACCCCCAGCGCGTGGATGGCTTCGGGGGTATTGGCTACCGGGTACAGCCGGGCGGTGGCCTTGTTGACGCTGACGTCGGTGGCCTGGGCGGAGAGGATCACCGCGATCAGCAGTTCGAAGGGCGTGGTGTAGGCCAGCTCGGTCTTGGGATCGGGGTTGTCTTCGTGCAGGCGACGGAAGATTTCCAGGCGTTTGGCAGCGTTCATGGCATTCGGCTTTTCACGGTGGATTCAGGGTGGGGCGCGAACCGCGCTCAGGGCAAGGCGCGACGCAGCGGCACCCACAGCAGGGCGAGCAGGATAAGCCCTCCCGGCGCCGAGGCGAAGAGCGGGACGCCATGGCCGGCGAACGTGAGGCTCAGTGCACCCAGGCCCAGCCAGTCGCCGTGGCCCAGCAGGCTGGCATGGCCGATGCCCTCGCGCAGCGCGCCGAGCAGCAGGGCCAGCAGGCTGAACTCCAGGCCTGCCCTGAGGCCATCGCTGGCCCGGCCCGGTGCCTCCAGCGCCAGGTGCAGGCACGGCAGGGCCAGCAGCCACAGCCAGGGGCCCAGGGCCTGGTGCAGGTCGTAGGCGAAGGCCCGCAGAAGCTGGTCGGCCAGCGCCACGCCGCAGCCAGCCAGCATCAGCGTCCCGAGCCAGAAGGCCCGGCCCGCCAGGTGGCGATGCAGCCAAGGCAGCAGGGCCCCGACTCCGGTCAGCAAGGGCAGGGCGACCAGGGCCAGGCCCAGTGCTTTCACCAGCAGGTCGCTGGCCCCCAGCAGCGGTGCCAGGCCGAGCAATGCAGCGGTGCGTGCAGGCGTGCTCATGGCGTGGCTCCCAGCAAGGCGTCGCGGTGGGCGTCGAAGTAGCGCAGGCCCGCCTGGACGCCCGCCACCACGGCGCGGGAGGTGATGGTGGCGCCGGCGATCTGGTCGACATCGCCACCATCCGCGCGGACCCGCCATTCCCCCGGCTGCTCCGCCAGGTTCCGGCCTGCCAGGCTGCCCAGCCAGGGGCTGCGGGAGGCTTCGATGCGATCGCCGATTCCCGGTGTTTCCCGGTGCGCCAGGACCTTGCTGTGCAGCAGCCGGCCATCCGGCGCGATGGCCAGCAACAGGTCGATGGGCCCTTCATAGCCCCGTGCCCGTACCGGCAGCAGCACGGCCACCAGGCGCTCGCCCTGGCGTGCGCGCCAGGCGGTGGCCGGTGAGGGGCTGCCCAGGTCGTCAGCCCCGGTCAGGGGCACGGCGTCCTGCAGGGGGTGGTTGTCATAGCTGCCGGCGGGCAGCAGGTCGAGCAGGGCACGCTCGGCGGAGGCCTCGGCGGCCGCCTGCTGGCGAGGGGCGAGTACGCCGTGCAGCGCCGTGAGCAGGCCCACCGCCAGGGCGGCGGCCCCCAGCAGGCATGCGAGGCTGCGCCCGTTCACGGAGAGGGCCTCGCGCGCTGGGCCCAGCGCTCCAGCGCCGGCACCGCCAGGTTCATCAGCAGCACGGCGAAGGCCATGCCGTCGGCATAGCCGCCCCAGGTGCGGATCACGTAGACCAGCACGCCAACGCCCAGGCCGAATGCCAGCCGCGCCCGGTCGGCACTGGGGCCGGAGACCGGCTCGGTGACGATGAAGAAGGCGCCGAGCATGGTGGCGCCGGAGAACAGGTGCAGCAGCGGCGAGCCGTTGGAGTCCGAGCCGCTGCCGTTCCAGCCCAGCAGGCTGGCGACGAACAGCCCGGCGATCAGCCCCACCGGGGCGTGCCAGCGGATCACCCGACGCTGCAGCAGCCACAGGCCGCCGGCGAGGAAGGCCAGGTTGACCCATTCCGCACCGCGCCCGCCGAGGTGGCCGAAGGCGGCGTTGCGGGCGAACAGTTCGTCGATGGTCAGACGGTCGTTGTGGCGCAGGCTGTCCAGCACCGTGGCTTGGCTCCAGCCGTCCACCAGGCCGCTGCCCAGGCCCAGCACCTGCTGCAGCGCGGCCAGCAGGCCGTGGGGTTGGCCGGCAACGGGCCATTGGGCCATCTGCGCCGGGAAGGCCAGCAGGGCCAGGGCGAAGCCGAGCATGGCGGGGTTGAAGGGGGTGCGGCCGAAACCGCCGAAGACCGACTTGCCCAGCAGGATGGCCGCCGCACAGGCCAGCAGCGTCAGCCAGGCGGGGCAATAGGGCGGCAGGGCCAGGGCCAGCAGGGTGGCCGTCACCAGGGCGCTGCCCTCGGCCAGCCAGGGGCGGCCGAACAGGGCCTCGTCCGGGGCGACGTACTGCCCGCGCAGGCGCCGCACCAGCGCCTCGCAGGCCAGGGCGCAGGGGATGGCCAGGGCCAGTTGCAGCAAGGTACCGAGCCCGTAGTGCCAGAGCTGGACCAGCAGGCCCGGCAGGCACGCCAGCAGCACCAGGCTCATGGCCGGGCGCGGGTCGAAACCGGGAGCGCTGGCCATGGCGGGGTCAGGCCTCGGGGTGTTCGCCGAGGCGGCGTTCGGCTTCGGCCAGGCGGGCCTGGGCGCGGCCGATGGCAGCCTCGTCGCGGGGTTGGCGGCGCTCCAGGCGGCTGACCTCGGCACGGGCCATGGCCAGCTCGGTCTTCAGCGCGCGCAGGGCCGGGTCCACCGGGCGCTTGTCGATGCGCTGCAGTTCGGGCGGCGCCTTGCCGCAGGCATCCTCGGCGGCATGCAGGGCGGCCTCGGCGTCGGCCAGGGCCTGGCGCAGCGGCGCCAGCTCGGCTTCGTCCGCGCCACGGGCCTCGGCGCTGCGCAACGCGCCCCGACGGGTCACCAGGGCGACCTTGGCCTGCTTGAGCGCGGCCTCGCCCGGGCTGGGCGGCGTGGCCGGCTGCGCTGCCTGCAGGCGCGCCAGGGTGGCCTCGGCGGCATCCACCGCCTGTTGCAGGGCGGCCAGCTGGGCCTGCTGCCCGGCATCCGGTTCGGCGCCATAGGCCTTCTGTGCCTTGGCCAACTGGGCGCGGCTCATGGCGGCTTCGATCTTGGCTTTCTTCAGCGCCGCTTCGTCCGTGACCGGCGCGGGGGCGGCGCTGGCTTGGGCCAGGGCGGCCTCCGCCCGCTCGCTGGCAGCTTTGAGCTCGGCCACCTGGGCGGCGAGGTCGGAGGTGCCGTAGGTGGCGTACTGCTTCTCCGCGCGGGACAGCGCCACCCGGGCCATGGCTGCCTCCACCTTGAGGCGCTTCTGTTCGTCGCTGAGGGTGCCGGCGGCGGCCTTCTGGGCCTTGACCCGTTCGATGGCGGCCTGCACCGGGTCGATGCTGGCGGCGGCTTCGTTGCGGGCCTTTTCCTGGGCGTGGGCCTGGCGCTGTGCGCGAGCCTCGCGCTCGGCCTGGCGGCGGGCTTCGTCACGGGCCAGGCGGGCATTGCGCTGCTCGAAGCGCTGGCGGAACTGGTCGGCCCGCTCGCGCTGGGCGCTGGCGTCCGGCTCGGCCAGGGGCAGGATGTCGATGCAGTCCACCGGGCAGGGCGCGACGCAGAGTTCGCAGCCGGTGCACTCGTCGCGGATGACCGTGTGCATCTGCCGCGCGGCCCCGACGATGGCGTCGGTCGGGCAAGCCTGGATGCACTTGGTGCAGCCGATGCACTCGGCCTCGCGGATGAAGGCGACCTGCGGCGGGACCGGGCCATTGGGCGCGTCCAGCGGCAGGACCGGCACCTGCAGCAGGTCGGCCAGGGCGATGAGGGTCACCTGGCCGCCGGGCGGGCACTTGTTGATGGCTTCGCCCTGGGCGATGCCTTCGGCGTAGGGGCGGCAGCCGGGGTGGCCGCACTTGCCGCACTGGGTCTGCGGCAGCAGGGCGTCGATGCGCTGGACAAGGGCCTGGCTCATGGCGCCACCAGGCCGTTGAAGCCCATCAGCGCGACGCCCATGAGGCCGGCGCAGAGCAGGGTGATCGGCGTGCCGCGCAGGGGCGCGGGTACATCGGCGGCGTCGACCCGTTGCATCAGGTCGGCGAACAGCCCCAGTGCCAGCCAGAAGCCGATGCCACCTGCCAGGCCGAGGCCCAGCGCGTGGACGAAACCACTGCTCGCGGCCAGGTACAGGCCACCGAGTACCGCGCCATTGCCCAGCAGCAGCGGGAACAGGCCGTTCGGTACGTCGGCGGTGCCGGGCAGGTGCTTGAGCAGCGCCAGCGCGGCCCAGGCCAGGGGCGCCAGCAGGGGCAGCAGCACCAGCGGGCGCAGGTGGTCGAGGGCCAGGGGCGCCAGCAGAAGACGGTCGAGCAGCCAGGCCAGGGGAAGCCCCAGGACCAGCATCAGGCCGCCGGCACGGGCCAGGGCCTGCAGACGGGGCTGGGCGTCGCCACCCGCTGCCTGTGCCAGCAGCAGGTTGTTGACCAGGGCGGCGCCCAACAGCGCGATGAGGAGATCGGTCATGGATTCGGGACGGGCCGGATCGTTCACAAAGGGCCGCGTATTATCCGGGATGGCGCCGGGCGGGTACAGGGCCGCCCGGGGCGACCCTGGTCCCAGCCTGTTCAGCCTTGGGCAGCGGCCTTGTTGCGGCCCGTGGCGCGGCGCCACAGCCCGCGCACCAGCAGCGCCAGGGGGAAGAGGATGACCACGAAGGGAATGCCGTAGCCGAGCATCTCCAGGGCCTGGGCGGTGCCTTCGGTGGCGTTGTCCAGCAGGCCGGCGGCAGCCTCGCCGATGCGCGACAGGCGGCTCGGGCGCTGCTGGTCGGTGGTGAAGTCCAAGGTCAGCAGGTTGGTGGCGATGCGCCGTTGCTGCTGGGCGGACTCCTGGGCATTGGCGGCCAGCTGCACCTCCAGCTCGGCCATCTCCCTGGCCAGGGCCAGCAGGTCGGCGACGGCCAGGTCCTTGCGCTCCTGGAAGGCTTGCAGGGTCTTGTACTGGCGCTCCAGGCGCTCGCGGGTGCGGGCATTGTCGCCCACCGCCTGGGCCAGGTCTTCGGCGCGGGTGGTGCGGCTTTGCAGCTCGCCGCCCTCGGCGGCCAGGGCCACGATCTTCTCCACGCCTTCGGGCACGATGCGCAGCACCAGCTGGCCGGCGCGGTAGCCGCCCTGGTTCTGCTCGATGGTCAGCAGCTCGCAGCTGCCGAAGCGGCCGTCGTTGCAGGCTTCGCGGGTGGCGGCCAGACGCGGGGCAACGGCCTCGGCGGCGAGGTGGATGGAGACTTGGTGCTCGTAGGCGAGGAAGGCGCCGGGCTTGGAAGCTTCGCCCTGGAGGGCGGCACCGCCGCTCGCCTCGCGGTCCGACGGGGAGCAGCCGGCCAGGGCGGTGAGGGCCAGCAGGAAGGGGAGGGTCCAGTGCTTGATCATGGGCGTTCCTTGCGTGGTGTCGCGTGGTTTGTCGGTTCCTGAAACGACGAAGCGCCTGGCCGGTGACCGGGCAGGCGCTTCGCGAAGGCGGCGCGGCTTACTTGACGCGCTGGCCCGGCTTGGCGCCGCTGTCGGGGCTGAGCAGGTAGATCTCCTCGCCGCCGGGGCCGGCCGCCAGGACCATGCCTTCGGAGACGCCGAACTTCATCTTGCGCGCAGCCAGGTTGGCCACGTACAGGGTCAGGCGGCCTTCCAGCTTGCTCGGGTCCGGGTAGGCGCTCTTGATGCCGGAGAATACGTTGCGCTTGGCGTCGCCGATGTCCAGGGTCAGGCGCAGCAGCTTGTCGGCACCCTCGACGAACTCGGCCTTCTCGATCAGGGCGATGCGCAGGTCCACGGCAGCGAAGGCGTCGAAGGCGATTTCCGGAGCCAGCGGCTCCTTGGTCAGCTCGCCGTTGCCGGCGGGGGCCGGGGCGGCGTTCTGGGCGGCGAGGTCTTCCTTGGAGGCAGCGATCATGGCGTCGATCTTCACGGGGTCGATCCGGGTCATCAGCGGGTTGAAGGGGTTCAGGTCGTGGTCGGCCAGCAGCACCTGGTGGTCGTTCCAGCTCAACGGGGCGACGTTGAGGAACTGCTCGGCGGCGGCGGCCAGGTTCGGCAGCACCGGCTTGAGGAAGATCACCAGCTGGCGGAACAGGTTCACGCCCGCGGCGCAGATGGCCTGCACCTCGGCCTGCTTGCCGTCCTGCTTGTTCAGGGCCCAGGGCGCCTTGTCGGCGATCCAGGCGTTGGCGCGGTCGGCCAGCGCCATGATCTCGCGCATGGCACGGGCGAAGTCGCGGTTCTCATAGGCCTCGGCGATGCTCGGCGCGGCGCTGGCGAATTCGGCGAACAGCTCCGGCGCGGCATTCTCGGCCACCAGGCGGCCGCCGTTGCCCTTGTGGATGAAACCGGCGCAGCGGCTGGCAATGTTGACCACCTTGCCCACCAGGTCGGAGTTCACCTTCTGCACGAAATCCTCCAGGTTCAGGTCGAGGTCGTCGACGCTGCGGCTGAGCTTGGAGGCGTAGTAGTAGCGCAGGTATTCCGGGTCCAGGTGGTCCAGGTAGGTGCGGGCCTTGATGAAGGTGCCGCGGGACTTGGACATCTTCTGGCCGTTGACGGTCAGGTAGCCGTGCACGTTCAGCGCGGTGGGCTTGCGGAAGCCGGCGCCTTCGAGCATGGCGGGCCAGAACAGGGCGTGGAAGTTGACGATGTCCTTGCCGATGAAGTGGTACAGCTCGGCGCTGGAGTCCTTGGCCCAGTAGGCGTCGAAGTCCAGCTCCGGGCGGCGCGCACAGAGGTTCTGGAAGCTGGCCATGTAGCCGATGGGGGCAT
The DNA here is from genome assembly GCF_011397855.1 of Metapseudomonas otitidis. Classification (NCBI taxonomy): domain Bacteria; kingdom Pseudomonadati; phylum Pseudomonadota; class Gammaproteobacteria; order Pseudomonadales; family Pseudomonadaceae; genus Metapseudomonas; species Metapseudomonas otitidis. The sequence goes on from NZ_AP022642.1 coordinate 1,518,862, forward strand.
CCAGCCAGACGTAGAAGTACTTGCCCGGCGCGTCGGGGATCTCGAAGCCGAAGTAGGGCGCATCACGGCTGATGTCCCACTGCTGCAGGCCGGCGTCCAGCCATTCGGCGATCTTGTTGGCCACCGACTCCTGCAGGGCACCGCTGCGGGTCCACTGCTTCAGCATGGCGTCGAAGTCCGGCAGTTTGAAGAAGTAGTGCAGCGACTCCTTGAGCACCGGGGTGGCGCCGGAGATGGCCGACTTGGGGTTCTTCAGCTCGGTGGGGGCGTAGGTGGCGCCGCACACTTCGCAGTTGTCGCCGTACTGGTCCTCGGCCGCGCATTTCGGGCAGGTGCCCTTGATGAAGCGGTCGGCCAGGAACATCTGCTTGTCCGGGTCGAAGTACTGGGTCACCGGGCGGGTGGCGATGTGGCCGGCGTCGCGCAGGCGGGTGTAGATCAGGCTCGACAGCGCCTGGTTCTCCGGCGAGTGGGTGGAGTGGTAGTTGTCGAAGTCCACCAGGAAGTCGGCGAAGTCGGTGGTGTGCTCGGCGCGCACGTTGTCGATCAGCTGCTCGGAGGTGATGCCCTCCTTCTCGGCGCGCAGCATGATGGCCGAACCGTGGGCGTCGTCGGCGCAGACGTAGATGGCCTGGTTGCCGCGCATCTTCTGGAAGCGCACCCAGATGTCGGTCTGGATGTACTCGACCATATGCCCCAGGTGGATGGAACCGTTGGCATAGGGAAGGGCGCTTGTCACAAGGATCTTGCGGGGCTCGGTCATGGTGCTGGGCTACCGGATACGGAACGAAGGGAAGTCGGCAACTATAAAGAGTCGCCGGCTTTTTTTCACGCCCGGAGGGCCCGGTGGCGGGAGGGCTCGGGTAGGATACCCGCCAGTTTTGCTCGGTCTTTATCTGGAGTCCCGCCATGAGCACCGTTTCCCGCGCCCAGGTCGAAGCGACCCTGCGCCAGTTCACCGATCCCCACCTCAACCAGGACCCGGTCAGCGCGGGTTGCCTGCGTGATGTCGACATCCAGGGCGGCAAGGTCAGCGTGCGCCTGGAGCTGGGCTACGCGGCCGGGCTGTTCAAGAGTGGCTGGGCGCAGACCCTGCAGATGGCCCTGGAGAACCTCGACGGCGTCGACCGCGCCGAGGTCCGCGTGGACTGCGTGATCCAGCCGCACAAGGCCCAGGAGCAGGTCCCGGCCCTGGCCAACGTGAAGAACATCATCGCCGTCGCCTCCGGCAAGGGCGGCGTCGGCAAGTCCACCACCGCCGCCAACCTGGCCCTGGCCCTGGCCCGCGAAGGCGCCCGCGTCGGCATCCTCGACGCGGACATCTACGGCCCCAGCCAGGGCATCATGTTCGGCATCCCCGAGGGCACCCGCCCGCAGGTGCGCGACCAGAAGTTCTTCGTACCGCTGGAAGCCCACGGCGTGCAGGTCATGTCCATGGCCTTCCTCACCGACGACAACACCCCGGTGGTGTGGCGCGGGCCGATGGTCTCCGGCGCGCTGATCCAGCTGATCACCCAAACCGCCTGGGACGACCTCGACTACCTGGTGGTGGACATGCCCCCAGGCACCGGTGACATCCAGCTGACCCTGGCGCAGAAGGTGCCGGTGGCCGGCAGCGTGATCGTCACCACCCCGCAGGACCTGGCCCTGCTGGACGCCAAGAAGGGCGTGGAGATGTTCCGCAAGGTCAACATCCCGGTGCTAGGCGTGGTGGAGAACATGGCCGTGCACATCTGCTCCAACTGCGGCCATGCCGAGCACCTGTTCGGCGAAGGCGGTGGCGAGAAGCTGGCGGCCCAGTACGGCGTCGACCTGCTGGCCTCGCTGCCGCTGTCCATGGCCATCCGCATGCAGTCCGACGGTGGCAAACCCACCACCGTGGCCGACCCCGAAAGCCAGATCGCCATGATCTACCAGCAGATGGCCCGCACCGTCGGCGCGCGCATCGCCCAGGCCGGCCTGGGTGCCACGGCGATGCCGAGCATCACCATCAGCGACGATTGATCAAGGGCGCCGCTGCGTGCTTGAGGGCATCCGGGTCCGCTAGATCGCCAGCAGCGTGCCGCCTTCCGTGGGGAACTGCCGGGCCAGCAGTTCCTCGCGGGTGAGTTCCCGGCCGACCCACAGGTGCACCTTGCGGGCACCGGCGCTGCGGCCCAGTTCATACAGCCCACGGATTTCCACCTGGGTCAGCCCGCCCTCCAGGTGCTCCAGCGGGTGCAGGACCAGCACCGGCGCCGCGCTGGTGAAGGTCCGGGGCGCCAGTTGGCGGATGAACAGGCGCAGGGTGTTCTCCGCGAGGGTGAAATCCGCCAGCAGGGCGCGTGGGTGCTCGAAGCCGTTCACCAGCTCCACCTCGGGCTGGCCGAGCAGTTGCCGGGCTGCGTGCCCGGCCGCCAACACCGTGCGTTTGCCGTTGCGGGTCTGGATCGCCAGCACAGGTGGCTCGTCGAGCACCTGGCCCGATTTCGCATTCAGGCCGCGGAGCTGCTGCGCACGGAGCGTGATGTAGAGCAGTGGGGAGAAGGCGTCGATCATGGCGGCGTTCCAGGCGGGGAGGGCACCAGCCTAGCGGGCGTGCGACCCGCCGTCGGTCGACCGCCTCACAGGGCGCTCAGTCCCCGCCACCGCCACACCCGCCACCGCATCCGCCGGAGTCGCCGCCGCTGTCTCCACCGCCGGAGTCCCCGCCCCAGCTGTCGCCGCTGCCCGATGAGCTGTCGCTCACGCCACGGCCGTCGCCGAAGTCGCTGGAGTCGTAGCTGCTGTCGCTGCCGACGAAGTCGCCACCGCAGTAGATGACGGTGCTGCCCGAGTCGCCCTGGTCGTCACGGCGCACGCCCCGGCAATCAGCCACATAGAGGAAGCCGCCGGCGATGCCCAGGCGCCGGTCCAGGTCGAACAGCAGCGGCACACGGCCCGGTGTGTGCGGGTCGATGCGTTCCTGCTCGCAGGCGTACCACCAGCAGCGCCGCAGGCCGGCGTCGGCCTGCCGGGCCTTGCCGGACAGTGCCCAGGCCGGGCGGTGGTGGAGGAAGCGGCCGAAGGCGCGCTGGCAGAAGCGCCGGTATTCGCGGGTGTCGAGGATCAGCGCATGCCACAGGTCGTCCACCACCTGGGAGGGCATGGACACATAGCCGAAGCCGCTCTTCAGGTAGCAGAGGAAGAACTGCCGCAGCCCGGCGCAGACCAGCATGCAGTCCTCCAGGCTCAGCTGCGGGTGGCGTTTGCGCAGCTCGTCGAGCAGGCGCGGCGGCGGGCGGAACGCTCGGATCAGGCGTTCCCGGGCGGCGATACGGCGACGCTTCCACAGGGTGAAGCCGAAGGCGGCCGCGCACAGGCCGGGGATGACGATCCAGAAGGTCATGGTGGGTCCTTTCTCCACGAGGGCGGCCCACAGTGTCCCAGGCGGCCCGGACGCTTCAAGCCCCTCGCGCTGCCGCTGGGCGGCAGGCCACGGAACCCGGCGCTGCCCTTTGCCCGGAACGTGCGCGACCGGTAAGATTCGCGGTCAAATTTCGCCTCACAGGAACACCCGCCATGAGCATCAAATCGGACAAGTGGATTCGCCGCATGGCACTGGAACACGGCATGATCGAGCCCTTCGTCGAGCGCCAGGTGCGCGGCGCGGACGACAGCCGGGTGATCTCCTACGGGGTGTCCAGCTACGGCTACGACGTGCGTTGCGCTGCCGAGTTCAAGGTCTTCACCAACATCCACTCGGCCGTGGTGGACCCGAAGAACTTCGACGAGAAGAGCTTCGTCGACATCAACAGCGACGTCTGCATCATCCCGCCGAACTCCTTCGCCCTGGCCCGTACCGTCGAGTACTTCCGCATCCCCCGCGACGTGCTGACCATCTGCCTGGGCAAGAGCACCTATGCCCGCTGCGGCATCATCGTCAACGTCACCCCGCTGGAGCCGGAGTGGGAAGGCCACGTGACCCTGGAGTTCTCCAACACCACCAACCTGCCGGCGAAGATCTACGCCAACGAAGGCGTGGCGCAGATGCTCTTCCTGCAATCGGACGAGGCCTGCGAGGTGTCCTACAAGGACCGGGGCGGCAAGTACCAGGGCCAGGTCGGCGTGACATTGCCGAAAGCCTGACCCACACCTTCTGTCGGAAAAGCCGGGCATTGCCCGGCTTTTTCGTGAGTGGCGCCCCGCCAGCGCCTTTCCTTGAAGCCAGCCGCCCGCCGAGGGTTTCCCGTGTCCCGATTGCGCCTGTACCTGTTCCTCTGCCTGTCGCTGTGGCTGCCGGCCTGGGCCGCCCAGGCCGAGCCGCTGAACGACCTGCGGGCCTGGGACCCGGCACAGGGCGCCCTGCACGTGCTCGACGGCACCTGGCGGCTGACCTGGCTGGAGCCGGCACGGGCAGAGCAGGAGGTGCCGCTGCCCTTCACCTGGAAGGACGGCACCCGCAAGCCCTGGGGCGAGGTGGGCTTCGGGCGCATCGAGCTGACCAGCAAGCTGCTGCTGCCCGATTACCCGGAACCCCTGGCGCTGTACTTCGACGACTTCAAGTCCGCAGCGCGGGTCTGGATCGACGGCGAGCTGGCCTTCGAGCGCGGCCAGCCGGGGGATGCCGAGCACGAGGTGCAGCGGCTGCAGTCGGCCATCGTGCCGCTGCCCGTCGGTGCCAAACGAGTGACGGTGCGGATCGAGCTGTCCAACCACTTCCACCATGAAGGCGGCATCGACATGGAGGTGCGTGCCGGCACCCTGGCCGGCCTGGCGCTGGATGCCAGCCGCCAGCGCGCCCTGTACCTGCTGACCCTGGGCGGTGCGCTGATGATGGCGCTGTTCATGGCCCTGATGGACCGCAGCGCGGCGCGGGCGCTCGGTGGCCTGCCGTTTGCCGTGCTGCTGGTGCTGGCCGGGTTGCGCGCGGCGTCCAGCGGCGAACTGCTGGACCACTACCTGCAATGGCCGTCGGTGTGGATCTACCGCATCGAATACCTCACCGGGCACCTGTTCTCCCCGGTCTACGGCGTGTTGCTGCTGCGCCTGTTCCCCGACGAGCTGTCGCGGCGGGTGCAGCGCGTGCTGGTCGCGGTGGGCGTGCTGGGTGCGCTGGTCACCCTGGGGACACCGCCGGCCTTCTTCACCCTGACGCGGGACCCCTGTGCCATCTGGCTGCTGCTCTGCGAGCTGTACTTCCTCGGCGCCCTGGTGCTGGCCGTGCGGCGTCGGCGCCCCGGGGCCCTGGTGGCGCTGGGCGGGATGCTGGTGATGGACGTCACCATCGTCAACGACCTGCTGCTCTATTCCCTCAGCGTGCCGACCCTGAACCTGATCCCGCTGGGCATCCTCTTCTTCATGCTCTCCCACGGCGTGGTAGTGGGCAGCCGGGTGATCGACGCCCTGCAGCGCAGCAAGCAACTGAGCCGGGACCTGCAGCGCCTCAACGCCTCCCTGGAAGCCCGCGTGGAGGAGCGCACCCAGGCCCTGGCGGTGGCCCGCGACCAGGCCCTGCACGAGGCCCAGCAGTCCCTGGAGCGCCAGGCCATGCTCAGCCACGAGCTGCGCACCCCGCTGGTGGCCATCCAGGGGCACCTGCACCTGCTGCAGGGCGACGGCCTGGACGAGCAGCAGCGCCATCGCCTGGACACCGTGCGCGTCGCCGCCCAGAGCCTCACCGACGTGCTCGACGGGCTGATGCTGCTGTCCCGCGCCGAGAAGCTCGAACTGCCGCCGGCCCAGGTGTTCTCCCCGGAGCGCCTGGTGGAGGAGTGCGCCGCCATCTTCCGGCCCCAGGCCGAGGCTCGCGGCCTGCGCCTGCTCACCCGCTGTGCCGACGACCTGCCCGCCTACGTGCTGGGGCACCCCCAGCCGTTGCGCCAGGTGCTCTACAACCTGCTGGGCAACGCCCTCAAGTTCACCGACCAGGGCCAGGTGCTGGTGATCCTCGAACGCAGCAGCCAGGGCCTGGCCCTGCGGGTGGCCGACACCGGCCCCGGCATCCGCCACGAACTGCAGCCGACCCTGTTCGAGGCCTTCGTCCGCGACCCCGAAGCGGGCCAGCCCGGCATCGGCCTGGGGCTCTACATCAGCGCCCGCCTGGCCGCGCTGATGGGCGCCCGCCTGGCGCTGGACAGCGCCCCCGGCCAGGGCACGCGCATCGACCTCTGGCTGCCCTGGCAGCCGGCCGAAGCCCCGGCAGCGGAGGAGGAAGACGAAGCCGCCGCGCTGCTGCAGGGCCTGCGGGTGCTGCTGGTGGAAGACGTGGAGGTGAACCGCCTGGTGACCGCCGAACTGCTGGAGCGCTGGGGCTGCCAGGTGAGCACCGCCCGGGATGGCCGCGAAGGCGTCGAGGCCTGCGCCACGGGCACCTTCGACCTGGTGCTGATGGACCTGCGCCTGCCGGACATCGACGGCCTCACCGCCAGCCGGCTGATCCTCCAGCAGGCCCGCTCGACACCGCCCCTGCTGGTGGCCCTGACCGCCAACGCGCGGGACCTGGACCCGCGCCAGTGGCGCGAGGCCGGCTTGCGCGCGGTGCTCGGCAAGCCCCTGCGGCGCGAGGCCCTGCTGGCCGTGCTGGAGGACTGGGACATCCCCGGCGAAGCCTCGCCCACCCAGCCCGAGGAGTTCTCCGAGGCGCGCCTGGAGGCGCTGCGCGGTTGGCTCGGTCACGCCCTGTTCGACCGCCTGCTGCCCACCCTGGTGGCGTCCCTGGAGGAGGTGCGTGACGCCCTGGCGCACCTGCCCGAGGCCCCCGAGGCAGCCCGCCTGGAGCTGAGCGCCCTGTGCCACCGCCTGCGCGGCAGCACCCTGAACTTCGGGCTCGACAGCCTGGCCCAGGCCGCCGAGCGCACCGAACGGCCGGAGCAGGTGCCCGAGCTGCTGGCGATCCTGGAGCGCCACCTGCTGCTGCTCAGGGAACGCCTGCAGCGTGAAGCGGGTCGCGCAATCCCTTGACCCAGGTGGTGGCAACGCGCCTTGGGTTTGCGCCAGAATCCGCCGCCTGACGAAGAGGGGCTGTGGATGGTCGACAAGCTGCTGGTGGTCGAAGACGCGCCGGAAATCCGCGAGATGCTGGTGCTGTACCTGCGCGAAGCCGGGTTCGAGGTGCATGCCACCGACTCCGGGCGGGCCTGCCTGGAGCTGGTCCAGCAACTGCGCCCGGCCCTGGTGCTGCTGGACATCGGCCTGCCCGACCTGGACGGCCTGACCATCACCGCCCAGCTGCGCCGCAGCCAGCCGCAGCTCGGCATCATCCTGGTCACCGTGCGGGACGAGGACTACGACCGCGTGGTGGGCCTGGAGGCCGGTGCCGACGGCTACCTGACCAAGCCGCTGAACCTGCGCATCCTCCTCGCCCAGGTGCGCAGCCTGCTGCGCCGCTGTGGCCAGGGTGAGCGCGAGGCCGACTTCTCCGTACGCCTCGGGCGCTTCCGCGTCGACCTGCTGCGCCGCCGCATCAGCGATACCGCCGGCCAGGACGTGGTGCTCACCCCCGGCGAGTTCGCCCTGCTGATCGGCCTCATCGAGCGCCGGGGCAGCGCGGTCAACCGCCACGACCTCATGCAGTGCCTGCGCCGGGGCCAGGACGACGACGAGGAAGTCGACGCCCGTACCGTGGACGCCCTGATCGTGCGCCTGCGCCGCAAGCTGGAGGTCAACGCCAACCGCCCACAACTGATCCAGACCGTCTACGGCAAGGGCTACCGCCTGGCCGCCGAAGACGAGGCCAGCCTGGCCACCCCCTGAACCCACGGACCCGGGAGCTTCACCGATGAAACGCCTCTTCGCCCTTGGCCTCGCCTTGTGCCTGTCCCTGCCCCTGGCCCACGCCCGGACCCTCTCGGTAATCGGTGATCGCGAGGTGTTCGGCCTTCCCGCGGATGCCTCGCCGGAGCGCTTCGTCCAGGCCCTGGGCGAGCCCACTGTCCGGCTGCCCATGAGCGGCAACAGCCAGGGTCTGCTCTACGGCAACAGCCTGCTGCTGGTGTTCCAGGACGGGCGCCTGGCCGAGGTGCGCTGCTGGCGCCTCGACCGCTTCACCGACGAGCTCGGCCTGGGCTGGCTGCAGCGGGTGGCGCCCGGCGCGGCGACCTGGGACTTCGTGGTGGACAAGCAACTGGCCCTCGGCATGGACCGGGAGCGGGCCCTCACCCTGATGCAGGGGCTGGAGGGCGATGGCGACGAGTATTCGGACGTGCGCCAGCGTGGCGGCAGCACCCTCTGGCTGGGCTACGGGCAGTCCGGCAACTACGGCCTGGAAGGGCCGGATCGCCAGGTGGTCACGTCCCTCACCGTGACCTACGACGCCCCCGGCGACGAATGACCCGGAATCCCACGGGCTGCGTGGCGTCCCACAAGGACAGCCCCTCCGTGGAGAACCTCGCCATGCCCATCGCCGTACACGAACTCCCGGCCACCCGGCCCTGGCCCTTCTTCGCCCAGCACGTGCCTGGCGACCCCGGCGAGCCGGGCGAGCCGACCCTGCCGGACGAACCGCCGCCCGACCCAGTCGCCTGAACCCAGACAGCAGAACGCCCGGCATTGCCGGGCGTTTTGCGTCAAGCGCTGGTGCTTCAGGGCTTCAGGGCGCCAGCGGCAGCTCGCGCTTGTGACGGGTGTTGTCGTAGGTGCGGACGATGGCGTCATAGGCCGCCTGGCTGACCGGCTGGCCGTGCAGGAAGGCGTCGATCTCGGTGTAGCTCACGCCGTGGGCTTCCTCGTCCGGCTTGCCGGGGCGCAGCTCTTCCAGGTCGGCGGTCGGCACCTTGTTCACGGCGCTGTTCGGCGCCCCCAGGTAGGCGGCGATGGCTCGCACCTGGCCTTTCACCAGGCCGGAGAGCGGAGCCAGGTCGCAGGCGCCGTCGCCGAACTTGGTGAAGAAGCCCATCACCGCTTCGGCGGCGTGGTCGGTGCCGATCACCAGGCCGTTGTTGGCGTTGGCGATGGCGAACTGCGCCACCATGCGGATGCGCGCCTTGATGTTGCCGGTGACGAAGTCGCGGCGGGCGTCGGTCAGGTGGTTGAGGTGGGTGACCTGCTCGGCCAGGCCGACCACGCTGTCGGCGATGTTGACCGTCTCTTCCTCGTCGGCGCGGATGAAGTTCATCGCCACCTGGGCGTCGGCCTCGTCGTGCTGCACGTTGTAGGGCAGGCGCACCGCGATGAAGCGGTAGCCGTCATCGCCGGTCTCGGCGCGCAGCTCTTCCACCGAGAGCTGGGCCAGGCGGCCGGCGGTGGTGGAGTCGACGCCGCCGCTGATGCCCAGCACCAGCACCTTGAGGCCGGAGGTGCGCAGGCAGTCCTTGATGAAGGCCTTGCGCCGCTCGACTTCCGCCACCAGGGCGGCCTGGTCGGCGAAGGGCGGGACCACGGCGAGGGCTTGGGCGATTTCTTGCTGGCGGTTGCTCATGGGGTGTCTCCTCAGCGTGCGTCCACGCGGAATACATGTTTCAGGTAGGTCACGAAGTTCTCGTCGCGGCACTGGGTCTTGCCCGGCGTGTCGGAGAGCTTCGCCACCGGCTGGCCGTTGCAGGCGGTCATCTTGATGACGATGTTCATCGGTTCGACCCCGGGGATGTCGCAGGTCAGCCGCGTGCCGATGCCGAAGCTGACATGGATGCGCTCATGCAGGGCGCGGTACAGATCCAGCGCCTTGGGCAGATCGAGACCGTCGGAGAATACGAGGGTCTTGGAGAGCGGGTCTATACCGAGCTTCTCGTAGTGGCGGATGCATTTTTCGGCCCACTCCAGCGGGTCCCCGGAGTCGTGCCGCAGGCCGTCGAAGAGCTTGGCGAAGTACAGGTCGAAGTCCCGCAGGAAGGCATCGGTGGTGATGCAGTCGGTCAGCGCGATGCCGAGCAGGCCCCGGTACTCGCGGACCCAGCAGTCCAGCGCGGCGATCTGGCTGTCGATCAGGCGCGGGCCGAGCTGCTGGTGGGCCATCAGCCACTCGTGGGCCATGGTGCCGATGGGCTTGATGCCGAACTCGCGGGCCAGGTGCACGTTGCTGGTGCCGACGAAGCGCCCGGGGAAGTCGCGCTTGAGGATGTGCACCATCTCCTCCTGCACCCGGTAGGAGAAGCGCCGGCGGGTGCCGAAGTCGGCCACCTGGAAGCCCTCCAGCTCGCTCGGGCTGGCCTCGCGCTTGAGCCAGTCGAGCTTCTCGTAGAGACGCTCGCTGGCCTGCTCGATCACCACCTCGCGGTAGCGGTAGCGGTTGCGCACCTCGCTGACGATGGCCAGCAGCGGGATCTCGAAGAGGATCACGTGCAGCCAGGGGCCGCGCAGGCGGATGCACAGCTGGCCGTCTTCGACCCCGGCCTGGACGTAGCGCATGTTGAAGCGGAACAGGCTGAGGAAGCGGATGAAGTCCGGCTTGATGAAGGGGATGCGTTCGAGGAAGGCCAGTTGGTCAGCGGTGACGCTGATCTCGGCCAGGCGCTCGATCTGGTAGCGGATCTCCGCCAGGTAGGGCGTCAGGTCCTCGGCGTTGCGGCAGCGGAACTCCCATTCCACCTCGGCGTTGGGGTAGTTGTGCAGGACCGCCTGCATCATCGTCAGCTTGTAGAAGTCGGTGTCCAGCAGGTTCTGCACGATGCGGTCGGAAAACACGCTCTCGGCCATCTTCAGCACTCCCAGGTGGTGCGGTTGAGCAGGGCATCCAGCTCGGCTTCGCCGGCGCACAGGACGATGCCCGCTGCGTTCATCTCGAGCCGAGCAGTCTCGGCGGTGGCCTCGGCAATGGCACGGCAGGCGGGGAGGTAGACGATAACCTCAAAGCCGGCGCGGCGCAGTTGCAGGGCCGTGGTTTTCACGCAGTAGTCCAGCGCCAGGCCGCCGACCAGCACATGGCTGACCGCGTTCTGCCGGAGGAATTCGATCACCCCGGTGCTGCGGCGTTCCGCCAGGTCGTGGTAGCAGGCGCCGTAGGGGTGCAGGTCGGGCTCCACGCCCTTCCACACGAAGTAGTCGTACTCCAGCGGGCGGGGCAGTTCATCCAGCAGCTCGAAGCCGGCGGTGCCGGGCACGCAGTGGCTGACCCAGGTGATGTCGGCATTGGCCAGGGGCAGCGGTGCGAGCATCTCCGCGTGGCTGCCCACCACCCAGGGGGCGCTGGGGCTGTGGGCGTCCTTGCTGCCGATGCGCAGGGTGGCGCGGCGGGCCAGCAGGTTCAGGTGCGCCGCGATCTCGTCGCCGCCGGGCACCGGCAGTTCGTCCGGGCAGAGCGGGGTGAAGCCCTTCTGGGCGTCGACATCGAAGCTGGCGATCTTCATGGCTGCGTTCCTTTCTCGGTGACGGCTGGCTACATATTCCATCTCGTGTAATATGTCGTCAAGCGTTTTTCAGGAAGGAGTGGAAAAGTGAGCAGCCATCCGCATTCGAATCCCTCGGCAAGCCTGGCCGCCTACGCCGCCGGCAGCCAACGGGCTGGCACCCTGCGTTTCCGCCTGGCGGTCTACGGTGGCGCCTTCGACCCGCCGCACCCGGGGCACGAGACGGTGGTCCGCCGTGCCCTGGCGGTGGCCGACCGGGTGCTGCTGGTGCCCAGCCACCGCCACGCCCACGGCAAGCGCATGGTGGACTTCGCCCTGCGCTGCGCCTGGCTGGAGCGCCTGGCCCAGCGCATCGACCCGCAGCGGGTGCTGTGCGAGCCCATCGAGGCCTGCCTGTCGCCGGGGCAGGGGGCGGTGTACAGCTACGACCTCATGCACGCCTTGGCCGAGGCCCATGGCGTGGCGCCGGAGGCCATGGCGCTGGTGATCGGCGAGGACAACCTCGAACACCTGCCGGGCTTCCACCGCGGCGCCGAGTTGCGCCGGGATTTCGGCCTGCTGGTGGCGAAGGAGACGCGGGTGCTGCACAGTTCCGCCATTCGCCTGCACCTGCGGGAAGGACGACCACTGCCGGCCACCTGGTGCCTGCCGGAAGTGGCCGGTGATCTAGCTGTCTATAGGGAGATGCAATGAGTTCCGCACAGGTACTGGCCAGCGTCGACATCGTCGCACTGCGCCTCGATCCGGCCCAAGGCCTTGACGTGCTGCTGATCCGCCGGGCCCAGGGGCCCTTCGAAGGGGAATGGGCGCTGCCCGGTGTGCTGGTCAACGGCCGTTGCGCCGACGACGACCTCGACGCCGCCGCCAAGCGAGCCCTGGGCGGCAAGGCGCGGGTCGAGCCGCAGCACCTGGAACAGGTGGCCACGGTGGGCAACTCCCGGCGCGACCCCCGGGGCTGGTCTCTGTCCACCTTCTACCTGGCGCTCCTGGCGCCGGACACCGAAGTGACCGCCGACGACCTGCGCTTCGCCCCCCTGGCGGGGCTGGCGGGCCTGCCCTTCGACCACGACCAGCTGGTGACCCAGGCCCGCGAGCGGTTGTCGAGCAAGTCGGTCTACACCTCGCTGCCGCTGCACCTGCTGGCGCCGCGCTTCACCGTCACCGAAGCCCTCGGCGCCTTCCAGGCCTGCCTCGGCCAGCCGGTGCAGCACACCACCCTGCGCGGGCGGCTGGAGAAGATGAAGGGGCAGGGCTGGATCGTCGACACCGGCGAGCAGAATCACCCGAGGATGGGCCGCCCGCAGAAGGTGCTGGAGCACCGACCCGGCGCGGGTGGGCTGTTCACCTTCGACCGCAGCGTTCTGTCCTGAGGAATGTGCCCCCTGCCCGGCCGGGCAGGGGGCGTGGCGTCAGCCGGCGGCCAGCGCGTTGCGGGCCTGGGCGGCGCGGCTGAGCTTGAGGCGGTAGCAGCCGCCCATCACCAGCAGCCACACGGGGATGGCATAGACCGAGACGTTGATGCCGGGGGTCAGCAGCATCACCCCGAGGATGAACGCCACGAAGGCCAGGCACAGCCAGTTGCCGAAGGGCGACCAGAAGGCACGGAAGGCGGTGCGTACGCCCTCGCGGTCCTTGTGCTGGCGGAACTTGAGGTGGGCGTAGCTGATCATCGCCCAGTTGATCACCAGGGTGGCCACCACCAGGGACATCAGCAGTTCCAGGGCGTTGTGCGGCAGCACGTAGTTCACCAGCACCGCCAGCCCGGTTACCAGGGCCGACACCACCAGTGCCGGCACCGGCACGCCGCGCTTGTCCACACGGGCCAGAGCGCGGGGGGCGTCGCCCTGTTCGGCCAGGCCCACCAGCATGCGGCCGTTGCAGTAGGTGCCGCTGTTGTAGACCGACAGTGCGGCGGTCAGCACCACGAAGTTCAGCAGGTGGGCGGCGGTGTCGCTGCCGATCAGCGCGAAGATCTTCACGAAGGGGCTGCCGCTGTACGGATCGCCGGCGCTGCTGATGCTGGCCAGCAGGGCATCCCAGGGGCTGAGGGCGAGCAGCACCACCAGGGCGCCGACGTAGAAGATCAGGATGCGCCAGATCACCTGGTTGATCGCCTTGGGGATCACCTGGCTGGGTTTCTCCGCCTCGGCGGCGGTGAAGCCGAGCATCTCCAGCCCGCCGAACGAGAACATGATGAAGGCCATGGCCATCACCAGCCCGCTGATGCCGTTGGGGAAGAAGCCGCCGTGGGCCCAGAGGTTGGTGACGCTGGCCTGCTCGCCGCCATTGCCGCTGAACAGCAGCCAGCAGCCGAGGATGATCATGCCGACGATGGCCACCACCTTGATCATGGCGAACCAGAACTCGGCCTCGCCGAACAGCTTCACGTTGGCCAGGTTGATGGCGTTGACCAGCACGAAGAAGGCTGCGGCCGTGGCCCAGGTGGGCACGTCGGGCCACCAGAAGTGGATGTACTTGCCCACCGCCGTGAGTTCGGACATGCCCACCAGGATGTACAGCACCCAGCAGTTCCAGCCCGAGAGGAAGCCGGCGAAGCCGCCCCAGTACTGGTGCGCGAAGTGGCTGAAGGAGCCGGCGACCGGCTCGTCGACGATCATCTCGCCGAGCTGGCGCATGATCAGGAAGGCGATGAAACCGCAGATGGCGTAGCCGAGGATCATCGACGGCCCGGCGGACTTGAGCACCCCGGCGGAGCCGAGGAACAGGCCGGTGCCGATGGCGCCACCGAGGGCGATGAGCTGGATGTGGCGGTTCTTCAGGCCGCGCTTGAGCGATCCGGTGTGTTGCGCGTCGTGCATGGCGTCACCTTTTCTTGTTGTCGTGACGGAAATCGAACCCGCTGCGCTTGTGGCGCGGCGGCGTGGGCAAGGCGGTTGACCTTTAGTGGCCGTGCATGGGCACGTCCCCGAGTGGGGGCCGCGATTGTACAGGCGCAGGTGGGAGGATGCGCGCCGGCACCACCGGGTCACAGGCGGGCGGGGCGAGGGCGGGGAGGCGCACGCGGGCGCCGGGCAGCAAGGCTGGGGTCACGGTGACCTCCGGTTGTTGTTCTTGTCGGTCGAGCGCGGCCATCTGACCCCGCCGCACCGGCGCGAAACAAGGCACAGTCGCGCACCGGAACTGTGCTGGCCGGCGCTGGGCGCGGCAGCTTTTCCTGACAGCACCGCCCCGCGCCCCGGCAATGCCGGGTGCGGGCGTAACGTTTGCTTGACAGGCTGGTGCGCCGACGTGACGCAGGGGCGGCTCAGTGCTGCAGGTGGCCGTAGAGGCGGGCGTAGAGGCCGCCGTGGTCGATCAGGCGCTGGTGGTCGCCGTCCTCGGCGATGCGCCCGCCGTCGAACACCAGTACCCGGTCGGCCTGCTTCACCGCCGACAGGCGATGGGCGATGACCAGGGTGGTACGGCCGGCGAGGAAGCGCGCCAGGGCCTGGTGCAGGGCGTATTCGGTGGCCGCGTCCAGGGCCGAGGTGGCCTCGTCGAGGATCACCACCTTTGGCTCGGCCAGCACCATCCGGGCGATGGCCAGGCGCTGGCGCTGGCCGCCGGACAGGCGCACGCCGGAGCGCCCGACGATGCTGTCCAGGCCCTTGGGCAGGGCGCGGATGGTCTCGGCCAGCTGGGCGATCTCCAGGGCCTGCCAGCAGGCCTCGTCGCTGCGCTCGCGGCCCATGGTCAGGTTGGCGCGCACGCTGTCGTTGAACAGCGCCGGGTGCTGCAGCACCACCGCGACGTGTTCGCGCACCCGCTCCAGGCCGATCTCCTCCAGGCTGGCGCCGCCGAAGCGGATGCTGCCGGCCTGGGGCGTGTAGAGACCCAGCAACAGCTGCACCAGGGTGCTCTTGCCACCGCCGCTGGCGCCGACGATGGCGACCTTCTCGCCGGGGGCGATGGTCAGGTCGAGGCCGTCCAGCACCGGCTCCTCGCCGTAGGCGAAGCGCAGGCCGCGCACCTCGACGCCCACGGTGCGGTGGTCGGCGAAGGGGTCGATGCGCGGCGGGTACTGCGGCTCGTCGGCCCGTGCCAGCAGCTCGTTGAGGCGGCTCAGTGCGCCGCCGGCGGCGTAGAAGGCGTACTGCAGGCCGAGCAGCTGCTCCACCGGGCCGATCATGAACCAGAGGTAGCTGAACACCGCCAGCATCTGGCCGATGGACAGGTCGGAGAACAGCACGGTGAGCATCGCCGCGCCGCGGAACACGTCGATGCCGAACTGGAACAGCAGGCCGCTGGTGCGCCCGGCGGCGTCGCTCTTCCATTGCGAGGCCACGGCGTAGTCGCGCACTTCCCGCGCCCGTTCGCCGAGGCGGCCGAGGAAGAAGCCCTGGCGGTTGCCGGCGCGGATCTCCTGGATGGCCTCCAGGGTCTCGGTCAGGGCCTGGGTGAAGCGGGCGGTGCTGTCGTTCTCCAGCTTCTTCAGGTGCTTCACGCGCTTGCCCAGCTGCACCGTGGCGTAGATCACCAGCGGGTTGAACAGCAGGATCAGCAGCGCCAGCTTCCAGTGCATCCACATCAGGATGCCGGCGGTGCCCACCAGGCTGAGCATGGCCACCAGGAAGCGGCTGAGGGTCTCGCCGATGAACTTGTCCAGGGTGTCCAGGTCGGTCACCAGGTGGGCCGAGACGGTGCCGCCGCCGAGGCTTTCGTACTCGCCAAGGGAGATGCGCTTGAGGCGTTCGATCAGGCGCACCCGCAGGCGGTACACCACGTCCTTGGAGAGGCGGGCGAACAGGCGTGCCTGCAGCACGTTGAACACCAGGGCGCAGCTGCGCAGCACCAGGGTGACGGCCAGCATCAGGCCGATGTAGCCCACCGGCCCCTGCCAGGCATCGGGCAGGAAGCCGTCCATGAAGCGCAGGGCGGCGTCGCCCTTGCCCAGCAGCACTTCGTCCACCAGCAGCGGCAGCAGCAGCGGGATCGGCACGGCGCAGAGCGCGGCGAGGATGGCCACGCCGTTGGCCAGCCAGAGGGCCTTGCGGTGGCGCAGGGCGAGGCGGCGGATCTCCGCCCAGCTCAGCTGGTCAACCATGGGCGATGCGCTCCAGCCAGCGGCCCAGCAGCGGTTGCAGGTCACTCAGCGGCTGGTAGCCGTTGGTCAGCAGGGCCAGCTGGCCATCGCGTTCGGCCAGCAGGGTGGGGAAGCCGGCGATGCCCAGGTCCTGCACCCAGGTGAAGTCCTCGGCGGTGGCCTGGCGGGTGGCCGGGTCATCGAAGGCCTCGGCGAACTCGATGCGCGGGATGCCGGCTGTTTCGGCCAGGGCCACCAGTTGCTGGGCCTGGGTCACGTCCTGGCCTTGTGCATAGAAGGCGTGCTGGATGCTGCGGGCCAGCGCCCAGGTGGCGTCTTCGTCGAGCCCGCGCGCGGCCACCAGGGCCCGGCACGCCGGTTCGGTGTCGTAGACGAAGCCGTCGGGCAGCGCGCCGTCGAAGCGGAACGGCTGGCCGGTGGCCTGCTCGACGGCGTGCCAGTGTTCGAGGATGTAGCGCCGCGTGGTCGGCTCCAGCGCTGCGCCCTGGCCGGTGCGCAGGCCACCGACCACCAGGCGCAGCGGCACGCCGGCGTCACGCGCCTGCTCGATCAGCGCTCCGGCCACCGGGGCGAACCCCCAGCACCAGGAGCACATGGGGTCCATCACGTAGAGCAGGCGTGCGTTGGCCATGGCGATCCCTCGTCGTCGGTCAGTGTTCCGGATTCTGCCGCGGGTCGCGGCCGATGGGGTGGGGCTGGTTGCGCTGCTTGGCCAGCTCGATCTGCTTCTGCCGTTCACGGGCGCTGGCGCGGGTCTTCTCCGAGAGGCTGTCCCAGCAGTGGGGGCAGCTGATGCCGGGGGCGTAGTGCGGGGACTGGCGGTCTTCCACCGAGATCGGGTTGCGGCAGGCGTGGCACTGGTCGTAGTCGCCTTCGCTGAGGTCGTGGCGCACGGTCACGCGGTTGTCGAAGACGAAGCAGTCGCCGCGCCACAGGCTCTGCTCCTGGGGCACGTCCTCCAGGTACTTGAGGATGCCGCCCTTGAGGTGGAAGACTTCTTCGAAGCCCTGGTTGAGCATGTAGCTGGAGGCCTTCTCGCAACGGATGCCGCCGGTGCAGAACATCGCCACCTTCTTGTGCACCGCCGGGTCGTAGTGGGCCTTGATGTACTCGGGGAACTCGCGGAAGGACTTGGTCTTCGGGTCCACCGCGCCTTCGAAGGTGCCGATGGCCACTTCGTAGTCGTTGCGGGTGTCGATCAGCAGCACCTCGGGGTCGCTGATGAGGGCGTTCCAGTCCTGCGGCTCGACGTAGGTGCCCACCTGCTGGTTCGGGTCCACGCCCGGCACGCCGAGGGTGACGATCTCTTTCTTCAGCTTGACCTTGGTGCGGTAGAAGGGCTGCTCGTCGCAGTAGGACTCCTTGTGGTCCAGGTCGACGAAGCGTGGGTCGACCTTGAGCCAGGCCAGCAGGGCGTCGATGCCCTCGCGGGTGCCGGACACGGTGCCGTTGATGCCTTCCTCGGCGAGCAGCAGGGTGCCCTTGATGCCGTGCTCGGTCATGGTCTTGAGCAGGGGCTCGCGCAGGGCGACGTAGTCTTTCAGGGATACGAACTTGTAGAGCGCCGCGACAACGATGCGGGACATGAAAACCTCCAGTGGTCGCCCACGCAAAGGGCGGACCGGGTGACAGAAACGACAGCGCCGGCTGGGCCGGCGCTGGGGGCGGAGTCTATCAAAAACCGCTGGGTCACGGATGTGGGGGAATGTCTCAGTCGTCGGGTGGGGAGGTCATGAGCGGTGGATTGCTCGAGGTCTGGCTGTATATCGAGTTCTGCGGATGTTCTTTGTTTCGCCTTCCCAGGCGAGTTTCTTTTTTCAGTCGTCGGAATGCCGCCCACAAAAAAGAAACCAAAAAGGCTCGCCCCTGCATCCGGGTCCCGCTTCGCGGGCCTTCCCTCGCTCCGTCATTGCTACGGGGGCCGGCGCGATGGGCCATCCATGGCCAGGCGCGCCTCTCGCGGCATCCATGCCGCTCGTCCCCCTGCGCAACGACTGCGCTCGGTCTCCTGAAGGGGCAGGTTCCCTGCCTCAACTTCTCAGCCACATGCAATTTCGGAGTGCGCTTCAGATGGACTGCTCTCCAAAAAAACAGGCGCCACGAGGGCGCCACAGGGAGCAATGAACAATGCCCTTGTTCTGACCCCCTGGGGGCCGACACGTTCAGTCGTTGGCCCGGATCGGTGGTTTCAGGCCGTCGGCACGGGCCAGACGCCGCCGTCGCCGCAGAGGTAGAGGCGGGTGCCCGGGGTGGCGGGTTGTTCCAGCCCGCCGGTGAATTCGCCGAAGGCCGGCAGCAGGCTGACGCTGCGGCCGAGGGCGAAGCAGGGCAGGCGCAGGCTCTGCCGGCCGGGGCCGCGCAGGCGGTGGCAGGGGTGCAGGTGGCCGGCCAGGACGTGGCGCTCGGGGTGGGGTTCGGGCTCGTGGCGCAGGGCGAAGGGGCCGAGCAGCAGTTCGGCCTCGTGCAGGTCGAAGCCGAGGCTGGCGGGCGGGTCGCCGGCGTGGCGGTCGTGGTTGCCGCGCACCAGGTCGACGTGCAGCGCGGGATGCTGTTCGCGCCAGTCGGCCAAGGCCTGCCAGAGGCCGTCGTGGCGCCCGTGGCGGGCGTGCAGGAAGTCGCCGAGGAAGACCAGGCGCCGGGTGTCGTGGCTGTGCAGCAGGCGGTCCAGCCGTGCCAGGTTGGCGGCGGTGGTGCCGGCGGGGACCGGTTGGCCGAGGCGGCGGAAGCTGGCGGCCTTGCCGAAGTGGATGTCGGCGATCAGCAGGCAGTGCTGTTCCGGCCAGTAGAGGGCGCGGTCCCCCAGCAGGCGCAGGCGGGTGCCGGCCAGGTCCACGTCGAGGTGGGTGTTCACGGGCGGCGCCTCCGTCTGGGCGGGGCGTCGGCGGCTTTTTCCAGTTGCGCCACCATGCGGGCGATGCGGTCGGCGAGCTTCTCGGTGCTCAGGCCCTCGCGCAGGCGCTCCACCAGCAGGGGGAAGGCCAGCGGGGTGGCGCGTTCGACGTCCTTCACCACCAGGCGCCGCTGGCGCAGGCGGGCGAGGGCGTCGGCCAGGCGTGGCAGGTCCAGCTCCTGGCGCAGGGCTTCGTCGCGGGCCTGGTGCAGCAGGCGGTTGTCCGGGTCGTACTGGCGGAACACGTCGAAGAACAGGCTGCTGGAGGCCTGCAGCTGGCGGGTGCTTTTGTGCGCCCCGGGCGGGCCGCTGTAGAGCAGGCCGGCGATCTGGGCGATCTCGCGGAAGCGGCGGCGGGTCAGCTCGCTGGCGTTGAGGCTGTCCAGCAGTTCGGTGAGCAGGTCGCCGTCCTCCAGCAGGGCGGGCAGGCGGGCGTCGTCCCAGTCGGGGGCTTCGGCGGCCAGCAGCTCCAGGCCGTAGTCGTTGACGGCGATGGAGAAGGTGCCGGGGCGCTGGCGGGCCAGTCGCCAGGCCAGGAGGCTGGCAAGGCCCAGGTGCACGTGGCGGCCGGCGAAGGGGTAGAGGAACAGGTGCCAGCCCTCCCGCGAGTGCAGGCGCTCCACCAGCAGGTTGTCGTCCTCGGGCAGGGCGGACCAGGCAGCCTGCAGGCTCAGCAACGGGCGCACGAGCTGCAGTTCGGGGCTGTCGTAGCGGCCCTGGGCGGCCTCGCCGAGCTGGTGCACCAGGGCGGCGGCCAGTTCGCTGGAGAGCGGCATGCGCCCGCCGTTCCAGCGCGGGATGGCGGCCTTGCGGGCGCTGGAGCGGCGTACGTAGGCGGTCATGCCTTCCACCCGCACCAGTTCCAGGTGGCGGCCGGCGAAGAGGAACACCTCGCCGGGGCGCAGGCGGGCGATGAAGCTCTCTTCGATGCTGCCCAGGTGGCCGGCGGCACCGCCCTTGCCCCAGAAGCGCACCTGCAGGCTGGCGTCGCCGACGATGGTGCCGACGCTCTGCCGGTGGCGCCGGGCCAGGGCGCGGTTGGGTACGCGCCAGAGGCCCTGCTCGTCGGGCTCCACCCGCTGGTAGTCGGGGTAGGCGCTGAGGGAGCTGCCGCCGTGGCGGACGAAGGCCAGGCACCAGGCCCAGTCGGCGGCGTCGAGGTGGCGGTAGGCCCAGGCGCCGCGCACTTCCGCCAGCAGTGCGTCGGGCTGGAAACCGCCCCCCAGGGCCATGCTGACCAGGTGCTGCACCAGCACGTCGAGGGGCTTTTCCGGGCTCTGCCGGGCTTCGATGCGGCGCTCGGCCACGGCCTGGCGGGCGGCGACGGCCTCCACCAGTTCGAGGCTGTGGGTGGGCACCAGGGTGACCCGCGAGGTGCGGCCGGGGGCGTGCCCGGAGCGGCCGGCGCGCTGCATGAGGCGGGCGATGCCCTTGGCGGTGCCGATCTGCAGGACCCGTTCGACGGGCAGGAAGTCCACCCCCAGGTCGAGGCTGGAGGTGCAGACCACGGCCTTGAGCCGGCCGTGCTTGAGGGCGTCCTCGACCCATTCGCGCACCTCGCGGGACAGCGAGGCGTGGTGCAGGGCGATCAGCCCGGCCCAGTCGGGCCGCGCCTCCAGCAGGGCCTGGTACCAGAGTTCGGCCTGGGAGCGGGTGTTGGTGAACATCAGGCTGCTGGGGCTGGCCTCCAGTTCGGCGACCACCTTGGGCAGCATGCGCAGGCCCATGTGGCCGGCCCAGGGGAAGCGTTCGACGCTGTCGGGGAGCAGGGTGTCCACCGCCAGGGCCTTGTCCTGGCGGCCTTCCAGCAGCAGGCCCTGGCCGTCGGGTACCAGCACCTCCAGGGCGTGGTCGAGGTTGCCGAGGGTGGCGGAGAGGCCCCAGGTCACCAGTTGCGGGTGCCAGCGGCGCAGGCGTGCGAGGGCCAGCTGCAGTTGCACGCCGCGCTTGCTGCCGAGCAGTTCGTGCCATTCGTCCACCACCACCATCTGCAGGTGGGCGAAGGCCTCGGCGGCGTCGGCGCGGGTCAGCAGCAGGGTGAGGCTTTCCGGGGTGGTGACCAGGGCGCTGGGCAGGCGCCGGGCCTGGCGGGCGCGCTCGCTGCTGCCGGTGTCGCCGGTGCGCAGGCCGAGGCTCCAGGGCAGGCCGAGGGCGTCCAGGGGCGCCTGCAGGGCGCGGGCGGTGTCGGCGGCCAGGGCGCGCATGGGGGTGATCCACAGCACCGAGAGGGGCAGCGGCTTGGCGGGGCTGGCGGTGCCGGGGGCGATGGCGTCGAGGGCGGCGAACCAGGCGGCGTAGGTCTTGCCGGAGCCGGTGGTGGCGTGGAGCAGGCCGGAGCGGCGCTGGCGGGCGGCGTCCCAGAGCTGGCGCTGGAAGGGGAAGGGCGTCCAGCCCTGGGCGTCGAACCAGGCTTCGGAGGGGCGGCTCATGCATCGTCCTCTGCCGGGGCATCGCCCAGCAGGGCGTGCAGGCTGGCCAGGGTGTCGGCGTCCTCCACGGGTTTGTCGCGGCGCCAGCGCAGCATGCGTGGGAAGCGCACGGCGACGCCGCTCTTGTGCCGGCGCGAGCGGGCGATGCCTTCGAAGCCCAGTTCGAACACCAGGCTGGGGGTGACGCTGCGCACCGGGCCGAACTTCTCCACGGTGGTGCGGCGGATGATGGCGTCCACCTGGCGCATCTCCTCGTCGGTGAGCCCGGAGTAGGCCTTGGCGAAGGGCACCAGGCTGCGCGGGGCGTCGCCTTCGCCCTCGGCCCAGACGGCGAAGGTGAAGTCGGTGTAGAGGCTGGCGCGGCGGCCGTGGCCACGCTGGGCGTAGATGAGCACGGCGTCGACGCTGTAGGGGTCGAGCTTCCATTTCCACCAGGTGCCGTCCTCGCGGGTGCGGCCGACGCCGTAGAGGGCGTCGCGGGCCTTGAGCATGAGGCCTTCCACGCCCTGTTCGCGGGCGCGCTGGCGTTCGGCGGCCAGGGCCTCCCAGGTGGCGCCGGTGACTTCCGGGGACAGCCCCAGCAGCGGGGTGTCGAGCCCCGCCAGCAGCTGTTCGAGCTGGGCGCGGCGGGCCTGTTGCGGGCGGCTGCGCCAGTCTTCGCCCTGCCATTCCAGCAGGTCGTAGGCCAGCACCCGCACGGGGGCGTCTTCCAGCATCTGGCGGGTCAGGCGCTTGCGGCCGATGCGCTGTTGCAGCAGGGCGAAGGGCTGGGCGCGGCCGTCTTTCCAGACCAGCAGTTCGCCGTCGATCACGCAGCCGTCGGGCAACTGCCGGCAGAGGGCGTGCAGCTCGGGGAAGCGCTCGGTGACCAGCTCTTCGCCCCGGGACCAGATCCACAGCTGGCCGTCGCGGCGTACCAGTTGCGCGCGGATGCCGTCCCACTTCCATTCCGCCAGCCAGTCGCTGGGCGGGCCGAGGCGTTCGTCGAAGGCCTCGGGCTCCAGCTGCAGCGGGTGGGCGAGGAAGAAGGGATAGGGCTGGCCGCCGCGTTCGCGGTGCTCGTCGGGGCTTTCGGCGGCGATCAGCCGGCGGTAGCCGTCGGCGCTGGGGACGCGGCTGATGTCGGTGTAGCCGACCATGCGCTGGGCGATGCGCTTGGGGTCCAGGCCGCTGAGGCTGGCCAGGGCGCGGGTCACCAGCAGGCGCGAGACGCCGACGCGGAAGGCGCCGGTGATGAGTTTGTTGAACACCAGCAGGCCGTCGCGATCGAGCCGCGCCCAGAGCCGCGACAGGCGCTCGGTGAGTTCGGCCGGCGGCAGGCCGCGCAGGGGCAGCAGGTGCTCTTCCAGCCACTGGGCGAGGCCCTCCTGGCTGTCGCTGGCGGCGGGGGGCAACAGCAGGGCGATGGTTTCGGCGAGGTCGCCGACGCTCTGGTAGCTCTCTTCGAAGAGCCATTCGGGCAGGCCGGTGACGGCCAGGGTGCTGGCCTTGAGCTGGCGCACCGGCACCAGTTGGCGCGGTTTGCCGCCGCTGAGGAAGTACACGGCCCAGGCGGCGTCTTCGGCGCTGGCCTGGCGGAAGTAGTCCTCCAGGGCGGCGAGCTTGGCGTTGCTGGAGGTGCTGGCGTCGAGGCGCACGTAGAGGTCGGCGAAGGCCTTCATGCGGGGGCCTCCGGGGTGGCGTCGGCGCTGTCGGGGGTGTCGTCCTCGTCGCCGTACTCGGTGCTGAAGCCCTGGGCGTCGAGGCCCTGTTCGCGCAGGTAGCGCACAAGCACGGGGACCGAGCCGTGGGTGACGAAGACCCGCTCCGCGCCGCTCTGCTGCACGGCCCAGAGCAGGCCGGGCCAGTCGGCGTGGTCGGAGAGCACGAAGCCGCGGTCCACGCCCCTGCGGCGACGGGCGCCACGCAGGAGCATCCAGCCGCTGGCGAAGGCGTCGCTGTAGTCGCCGAAGCGGCGCATCCAGGTGCTGCCACCGGCGGAAGGCGGGGCGATGACCAGGGCTTCGCGCAGCAGCGGGTCGTTGCGCTTGAGTTCGCCGGCGTAGCGGGTGGCTGCCAGGCGCACGCCGGCTTCGCGGTAGACGCGGTTGAGGGGCTCCACGGCGCCGTGGACGAGGATCGGGCCGGGTTCGTCCGCCAGGCCGTGGAGCAGCCGCTGGGCCTTGCCGAAGGCGTAGCTGAACAGCACGCTGGCGCGCCCGGCGGCACGGTTGGCCTGCCACCACTGGCGCACCTGGTCCATGACCTGGGCCTGGGGCTGCCAGCGGTAGATGGGCAGGCCGAAGGTGGATTCGGTGATGAAGCAGTGGCAGCGCACCGGCTCGAAGGGGGCGCAGGTGCCGTCGGCTTCGGTCTTGTAGTCACCGGAGGCGACCCAGACCTGGCCCTGGTGTTCCAGGCGCACCTGGGCGGAGCCGAGCACGTGGCCGGCGGGGTGCAGGCTGATGCGCACGCCGTTGTGCAGCAGGGCTTCGCCGTAGTCCAGGGTCTGCAGGGGCACGTCGCCGAGGCGGGCACGCAACACGCCGGCACCGGGGGTGGCGGTGAGGTAGTGGCCGTTGCCGCTGCGGGCATGGTCACCGTGGCCGTGGGTGATGACGGCGCGGGCGACGGGTTTCCAGGGATCGATGTAGAAATCGCCGGGCGGGCAGTAGAGGCCCTCCGGCCGGGCGACGACCAGGTCCATGGGATGCCTTGCTGTGGGTTCGTGTCTGCTGACCCTGCCGTGCGCCGGTTGGTTCGCCCTCAACGCGATGGACGTCGCAGTTGGACGCGGCATTCGTCGCCGGAGGTGGCCTGGAGCGCGGCAGGTGCGTCAAGATCGTGAACGGCCAGAAGGCCGGTTTCAAGGAGGATGTCCGATGGAGGCTCTCAAAGCCTATTTCCAGCGTCATGGCCACGCCCCGTTCCGGGTCGGGGAAGGGCGCATCAGTGGTTACCTGTCTGCGGCACTGGGCCTGTTGAGCCTCTGCGCGGTGCTGTGTTTCCTGTTTCCCGAGTGGCTGACCTTCGCGGAGTTCCGCAAGGTCTACAGCGAGCAGTTCGCCCGTACGGTGCTGCTGGTGGGCCTGGTGCTGTCGTTCAGCCTGGGCACGCTGAACATCCTGCTGAACCGGCGCAAGCGCCTGGGCTTCACCGGCATCGCGGCCTCGGGGCTGGCGGTGTTCCTGGGGGGGACCAACATCCAGTTCGAGACCATCGGCGAGACGCCCTATTCCCTGGGGCTGGACTGGTTCGTGCTGGCGCTGCTGGTGTCGGCCATCGTCTTCATCCCGCTGGAGAAGCTGTACGCGAAGGACCCGGAGCAGAACATCCTGCGGCCGCACTGGCGCACGGACCTGGCGTACTTCTTCGTAAGCCACATGCTGGTGCAGTTCATCCTGATCTTCGTCACTGCGTCCTCCACCCTGCTGGGGGGCTGGGCGGTCTCGGCGACCTTCCAGGCCGGCGTGCAGTCCATGCCGATCTGGCTGCAGTTCATCCTCGCGGTGCTGGTGGCGGACCTCGGCCAGTACTGGCTGCACCGCCTGTACCACGTGGTGCCCTGGCTGTGGCGCTTCCATGCGGTGCACCACTCCAGCACGTCGATGGACTGGCTGGCCGGCTCGCGCATCCACTTCGTGGAGATCCTGCTGACCCGTACCGGGGTGCTGGTGCCGCTGATGCTGATGGGCTTCTCGCCCCAGGCGATGAACGCCTACGTGATCCTGGTGGGCGTGCAGGCGGTGCTGGCCCACGCCAACGTGCGCATCGATGGCGGCTGGCTGAACTACCTGCTGGTGCTGCCGCGCTACCACCACTGGCACCACGCCCGGCACCCGGACTACATCTACAAGAACTATGCGATCCACCTGCCGATCGTCGACATGGTGTTCGGCACCTTCAAGCTGCCGCCGAAGGAGTGGCCGACCCGCTACGGGGTGTTCGGCAAGCCGCTGCCGGACGGCATCCTGCGCCAGCACCTGTATCCCTTCCTGAAGCCGGAGCCCAAGGCGCCGGTGAAGCCCAAGGCGTCCTGAACCCGGGCGGCCCCTGTGCAATGCAGGGGCCGCTTTCCCTGGCTTTTCCCTTCTTGCCGATTTCCCGGGCTGAAGCCCGGGCTACGTCCGTGCATTTTTCCGCAGGTTGGCGCCGAGCTCGCGATGCCCGACGTTGGGCGTCTGGATCGGCCGGGAGGCTTTTCACGGGCAAAAGAAAGGGCGCCGGTAAGGGCGCCCTGAAGATGTGATCTATGGAGTAAGTCCGTTTACATAGACAGCCACCACGCGGGGAGTTCCGCGTGGTGGTGATCATTTTTGCGGGGTGAGCATCAGCCGCTTGGTGCCGTAGACGCCGTCGAGGTTCTGCGACTGGAACGGGAAGCTCAGGTAGCGGGCCTTGAGCCAGGCGTCGATGCCGTCGGCGTAGTGCGGGCTGGCGGGGTTGCCGGACTGGCCGGAGCTGTTGAGGCCGATCATGGGTTCCGGCTGGCCGAAGTCGACGATGATGCGCATGGCCGGGATCAGCCAGGTGTCGAAGTCGTTGCCCCAGTTGTAGCCGGAGACGTTGAGGGTGTTCATGTCGCCGCCGGCGGGGTAGGGG
Source organism: Metapseudomonas otitidis (assembly GCF_011397855.1). Classification (NCBI taxonomy): domain Bacteria; kingdom Pseudomonadati; phylum Pseudomonadota; class Gammaproteobacteria; order Pseudomonadales; family Pseudomonadaceae; genus Metapseudomonas; species Metapseudomonas otitidis. The sequence goes on from NZ_AP022642.1 coordinate 1,545,046, forward strand.
CCGCGGTCCAGGTAACCCTTGATGGCGTTGATGCTGGTGCGCTGGCTGGCGCTCATGTAGGGCGCGAGACGGGTGGTGTCGGTGGCCCAGGTGTAGGTGTGCAGCTTGCCCCACTGCCAGCTGCGGCGGTCGGCGCCGAGCTTGCCTTCGGCGAAGCTGACGGCGGCGGCGAGGCTGCGGGCGAGGATGGCGGGCTTGTCTTCCTTCTGCGGGGTGCGCACGTCGTCCCAGAAGGGGCTGTCGGCGCGGCCCAGGAGGTGGTCGGCCTGGGCGGAGTAGGAGAGGTTGGCGGTCTCCACCAGGGCCTGCCAGGCGGGGCTGGTGTCCGGGCCCAGTTCGTCGAGGAAGATCTGCCGCGCACTCTCGTGGAGGAAGGCTTCGTAGTAGACGGCGTCGGCCGAGGTCGGGGCGAGGTTGCCGTCGAAGGCCAGCAGGCGGCTCAGGGCTTCGCGGGCACGGTCACGCTCGGCGCCGGGCAGGGCGTCGATGGCCTGCTTGAGCGGCTGGGCCATGGCCGGGTCTTCGAACATGGCCTTGAGCTTGGCGGCGAAGGGGGTGGTCTGGTCGTACTGCATGGCGATCATGCTGCGGGTGTCGTGCTTGCCGCTGCCGGCCAGCTGGGCGATGCGCTCGGCCCGCTCGGGGTAGAACCAGGAGTTGGACAGCTGCACGCCATAGCCGCCCTGGACGGTGCGCTGGTTGGCGGTGCCGAGCCAGCCCTGGGGCGGGTCCTGGTCGTAGGGGTGGAGCATGGGGTCGGCGTAGCCGTCCCAGTCGTAGCGGCTGTCCCAGCCGGGAGAGGGCATCAGGCCCCGGCCTTCACGGCGGTTCGGGTAGCGGCCGGTGACCTGCCAGGCGATGTGCTGGGCGTCGGCGGTGAGCAGGTTGAGGCCGATGGCGCGGATGGCACGGGTGGCTTCGGCGGCCTGCTCCACGGACTGGGCGCGGGACAGGTCGAAGAAGGCGTCGAGGGTGGTGTCCTGCTCGAACTGGGCGGTCTTCAGGGCGATGCCCAGGCCGCTCTTCAGCTCCACCGGCTGCAGCGGGTGCTTGCGCTGGCCGAGCACGGAGTTGAGCAGCGGGCCGTGGCGGGTCTCGTAGATGGTCTCGCGGATCGGGCGCTCGCCCTTGATGAAGAAGGTCTCGTTGCGCTCGATGGCCGGCTGCCATTTGCCGTCGGCCAGGTAGTAGAGGCGGTTGCCTTCGCGCTTGACCTTCTCCAGGTAGAGGTCCTGGTTGTCGGCCATGACCATGGTCATGCCCCAGGCGAGCTTGCCGTTGAAGCCGGCGACGATGGCCGGGACACCCGCCACCGAGACGCCGGCGGCCTGGAATTTCGGCGAGCGGATCTGCACGAAGCTCCAGATGGAGGGCATGGACAGCGGCAGGTGGGTGTCGTTGGCGAGGATGCTCTTGCCATTGCGCGCGCGCTGCGGGGCGATGGCCCAGTTGTTGGAGGCGGCGACGCCGAGCATGCCGAGGCCGGCCACCTGGCCGGCGGCCTGGTCGATGCTGGCCAGGCCGGGGATCTGCCCGCCGAGGTTGAGGCCCTTGAGCTTTTCGGCTTCGTCGAAGGGCAGGTTCTCGTCGGGGTAGATCGGCAGCAGCCAGGCCACCTTGTCGGCGCCGACCTTCTGCGCCATGACCAGGGAGGCGATTTCTTCCTGCAGGTTCACCGCCAGGCCGAAGTTGAGCAGGGTGAAGACCAGCACCGAGTCCTCGGGCTTCCAGTAGGCGGGCCGGTAGCCGGATTCGGCCAGGTCCATCGGCAGCTTGTCGCGGTAGCGGTAGAGGTAGGCGTTGACGCCCCGGGCGTAGACCTCGAAGAAGGACTTCAGGCGCGGGGAGGCGTTCTTGTAGAGGAGGTCGGCGCTCTTGCGCAGGTTGGCCGCGCGCATGAAGCGGTCGATCTCCAGTACGCCCGGGCCGGCCATCTCTGCCAGGCGGCCTTCGGCCATGAGGCGCAGGCCGACCATCTGGCTGAGGCGGTCGGAGGCGTGCACGTAGCCCATGGCGAAGAGGGCGTCGTGGAAGGTGGTGGTTTCGATCAGCGGCATGCCCAGCGGGTTGCGGCGGATCGAGACGCTCTGCGCCAGGCCCTTGACCGGCTGGAAGCCGGAGGTGGGCGGCAGGCTGTCGGCGTAGCGGCTGTCCAGCCAGGACTGGCAGCCGGTGAGGCCGACCATGGCGCTGAGGGCGGCGCCCAGGCAGAAGGTGGAGATGAGGCGCTTGGGCGCAGGCGAAGCCATGGGGCGGTGTCTCCCGGGGAAGGCGGCGGTTCGAAACGCGCTACGTTAGAGAGCGTCTTCGGACTGCGCAAGGGCCGGATGACCGGCCTTCCGACGGGGGCGCCCGGGCAGTGCCCGACGCCCGTTGCATCACGGGTGCCGGGCGCTGTGCAGGGGTTACTTCCGGACGGCAGCGGCGGGGTTGATGCGCTCCACCAGGTCGTAGGCGCGGACGGTGGCCGGGCGCGCCTGGATGGCCTGGAACCAGCGCTTGACGTGGGGGAAGTCGTCCAGGTCCTGCTCCTGGTAGGCGTGGGGCACGATCCAGGGGTAGATGGCCATGTCGGCGATGCTGTAGTCGTCGCCGGCGACGAAGGCGCGGTCGGCCAGGCGGCGGTCGAGCACGCCGTAGAGGCGGGCGGTTTCCTTGACGTAGCGCTGGATGGCGTAGGGCACCTTCTCCGGGGCGAAGCGGTTGAAGTGGTGGTTCTGCCCGGCCATCGGGCCGAGGCCGCCCATCTGCCAGAACAGCCACTGCAGGGCTTCCTGGCGGCCGCGCAGGTCCTGGGGAATGAAGCGCCCGGTCTTCTCGGCGAGGTAGAGCAGGATGGCCCCGGACTCGAACAGCGAGAGCGGTTCGCCGCCGTCCGCCGGCTCGTTGTCGACGATGGCGGGGATGCGGTTGTTGGGGGCGATCTTGAGGAAATGCGGCTGGAACTGTTCGTCCTTGCCGATGTTGATGGGGTGGATCCGGTAGGGGAGGCCGGTCTCCTCGAGGAACAGGGTGATCTTGTGGCCGTTGGGGGTGGTCCAGTAATACAGGTCGATCATGGCGGGACTCCTCGGAACAGCGCTGGAATGGGTCGGTCAGCCTAAAGGATTCCCGGCAGATACGAAAAGGCCCGTACTAGACGGGCCTCGTTGTGCGGATGCGGATCAGGCACCGTGGCACTTCTTGAACTTCTTCTGGCTGCCGCAGGGGCAGGGATCGTTGCGGCCCACTTCCTTCAGCGGGTTGCGCACGGGCTCCTGGTGACCGTGGTTGCAGTGCGGGCCGTGGACGTGGTGGTGATCGTGGTCATGGTCGTGGTTGCAGTCGGGACCATGGACGTGTTCGTGCTGGCTCATGGGGTGGATCACTCCGGGATGTAGTTGCCCGGGATTATCTCGCCATTGCGGGCGAGGTGCACGCTCTTGCCGAACATGAGGCCGGTCTTCACTTCGCCTTCGAGGCGGTAGCGGATGACCTCGTTGGGCTTCTCCAGCAGCTTGACGATGTACTTCATGTGGCGCCACAGGTTGGTGCGCACCGGCACTTCGAAGGTCTCGCGGCCCAGGGCGGGGACGGTGAACCAGGTGTCGGACTCGCCGGTGGCGAGCTTCACGTCGTTGAGGTAGACGGTGTAGGCCAGGCCACGGATGGGCAGGCTGACGTCGTTGGGGTTGTCTACGCGAAAGCGCAGCAGGAACTGTTGTTCGAGGAGACGGGCCTTGATCACGTCGACCTTGACCAGTTGCACGTCGGGATCGCGAAAGCCCCCGGTCAGCCAGGTGGAACAACCGGAAAGGCCCGAGGCAGAGAGGGTCAGCAAAACCAGTAGGCTGAGAATTCTTATCGTTTGCGCCTGATAAAACATCGCGATACTCCGAAGACGCTCAAGTGTAACAAGCAACTGCTCGGCTGCAACTTGTTGTTGGCAGAAAAAAACCTGCGCCATACTGCGGGCTGTTTTGGACAGGAGTGTGACCGATGAGCCGCTACGAGATCGCCTTCTCCGGCCAACTGGTTCCCGGTGCGGATGCCGACCAGGTGAAGGCCAACCTCGCCAAGCTGTTCCAGGCCGACGCACAGCGCATAGCCTTGCTGTTTTCCGGCCGGCGCATCGTGATCAAGAACAATCTTGATGCGGCCGGGGCGGAAAAATACCGGGTGACGCTGGAGCGGGCCGGGGCGCGGGTGGATGTGCGCGACATGGACGTGGAGATCGAGGAGGTGGAGCTGGCGCCCCCGCCACCCGCCGAGCCGGCAGCGCCTGCCGTGGCACCGGTGCCCGCTGCTGCGGCTCCCGCAGCCGCACCGGCCGGACGCCTCAAGGTGGCCCCGCGGGACGAGTACATGGCGGCCTTCATGGACGTCGACGCGCCGAACTTCGGCATCGCGCCGGTGGGGGCGGACCTGCAGGACGCCAAGGCCGAGCCGGTGGCGCCGAAGGTGGACCTCAGCCAGTTCAGCCTGGCGCCGGTGGGCAGTGACATGGGCCAGGCCAAGGCCGTGCCGGCTGGCCCGCCGCCGGACATCTCGCACCTGAAGCTGCAGGAATGAACGAAAGAGCCCGCCGATCTGGCGGGCTCTTTCGTTCCGGCCGTTGCGCCCTGCCTCAGCCTTGCGGGGCGGTGCAGGTCTGCTTGGCCTTGTCGGCGTCGTACTTGCGGATGGAGGTGTAGAACAGCTCGCAGGTCTGCACCTTGTTGGTCACCTGCCAGGTCTGCTTGCAGCTGGAAAGGGTGGTGGACGGATCGGCACTTGGGTTGCTGCCCAGCTTGGCCTGCCAGCAGGCAGCGCTGAGATCCTGGCCCATCACCTTGAGGCCGGCGGCGTTCGCCTTGGCTTCGTCGCCGTCGTAGTTGTCCGGGTTGGCGGCGTACCAGATGTAGCTCGGGTGGTTGCTGCCCAGCACCGGGACCTTCTGGTCCTTGCCGAGATCGATCTGCCCGAGGCCGAGCACGCCGATGCTGACGTTGTACTGCTTCTTCACCCAGTCCCGGACCGGCTTGCCGAACGCCACCATGGGCAGCGCCGGCTTGCCGGCGGTGAGCTCCTGGACCATCCGCGTCTGGTAGGGGGTGAAGTAGTCGTAGACGGTTTCCAGGGTGCTGCCCGCGTCGGCCGGGGCGGCGATGGGGGCGATGTCGATGATGGTCTGGTAGCCCGGGGTCGCGTCGGCGGCCACGCCGTTGACCACCAGCAGGCTGGCCCAGCGGTTGGTGGTGGACGACTCGAGGTAGTCCTGCGCCTTGGTCAGGGAGTAGTCCGGCGGGAAGTGCAGCAGCTCGACGCTGCGGCGGTTTTCCAGGGCCATGCCCAGCGGCAGGAAGAAGTACCAGTTGTACTGCCACTGCTTGTCATGGTTCAGGCGCTTGGCGCCTTCGTAGGCGCTGTCACCGGCATCCAGCAGCTTCATCAGCGGCTTGCCGTAGTCGGCCGGCACGCCGGAGAAGTTGGCGTAGACGCCGTCCTTGTCGCGGTGGACCTTCACCGAGGCCTTGGCCAGGCCGTCGCGGGCCAGGCTCTGCTTGAGGTAGTGCTCGACCGTCTGCTCCAGGCTCCAGTCGCGGTAGCAGATGACGTTGCAGTTGTTGGGGTAGGCGAACAGGCGGGTGACCCGCTCGGCGCTGCCGAGTCCGAGGTGGACTTCGGCGGCCTGGCTGGCGCAGGCCATGGCGGCGAGCAGGGGGATGAGCAAATGGCGCTTGGCCATGGGTGTCTCCTTCTTGGGGTTGGCGTGGATTCCTTTCGCTGCGCAGCCGTGTCTAGAGATACCCCGCGCAGCATTTCTTGAATTTCTGCCCGCTGCCACAGATGCAGGGGTCGTTGCGGCCCGCCTTCACCGGCACGGTGGGGTCGATGAAGTACCAGCGCCCGTCACGTTGGACGAAGGACGAGCGCTCGCGATGGGCGTGCTCGCCCTGGCTGTCGTGCCAGCGGGCGGTGAAGGTGACGCGGGCGTGTTCGGGGGCGCCGCCGAGGACTTCGCTGGCCTCCACCTCCAGGCCCAGCCAGGTACTGCCCAGGCTCCAGGCCTTGATCGACTCCTGGTCCAGGCCCGCCTGCTGGCTCGGCAGGGTGGTGGCGAGCAGGTAGTCCACCCGGCCCAGTACGTAGGCGCAGTAGCGCGAGCGCATCAGCGCCTCGGCGCTGGGGGCCGGCTGGCCGGCGTGGTAGCGGCCGCAGCATTGGTCGAGCAGGTTGCCGCTGCCGCAGGCACAAGGGGTTGCGCTCATGGTCACCACCAGTACTTGCCGAAGTTTTCCGGGTTGGCCCAGAACTTCGCGTTCAGCCAGTCGGGCACCTGCTTGTATTCGTGCAGGTCGTAGGTGAACAGGTGCAGCACCTGGCCTTCGCGCTGGAAGGTTTCGGTGGCCTGGAGGGCCAGGGCGAAGAAGTCGGTGTCCTGCCAGCCGCAGGCTGCGAGGTCCACCAGCACGGCGATGCGGCTGGCGTTCAGGTTGCGGATGCCGCCCAGCAGTTCCAGGCCGGTGCGCTTGGGCAGGTGTTCCAGGCAGTCGGCCAGCAGGGCCAGGTCATAGCGCTGGGCCGCCTGGGCGCTGGGCAGCGGGGCGGCGGGGGCGTGTTCCACCTGGCTGTCGGGATGGGCGGCGGCAAAGGCTTCGGCCGCCGGCAGCGGGGTATTGCCCACCAGCAGCAGGCGGGCCGGGGCATAGCGGTCGAGCAGGGCGGCAACGGCCTGCTGCGGAGTGCGGGTGGAAAAGCTCTGGGTCATCGTGGTTCCTCGGACAGGTTTGCGAAGACTAGCTTGCCCGTGGGGCCAGGCCTAGTTCTGCCGGGTGCCTGGCTGGCAGTTTGCAGGGGCCGCGTCTTTACTCCCCAGGGATCGGCTTTCCGGGCCGACAACCACGAGGAGACAGGCATATGAGCATCACAAGGACAGCAATACCCTTGCTACTTGTGTCGACTCTGCTGACCGGCTGCGCCGGCCTGCAGAAGACCGACTGGCCCAAGTGCGCAGCAGTAGGCGGTGTAGGCGGTGCGGCGTTGGGTGCGATCGAGAGCAGTTCCTGGGCGGGTTGGGGGGCGTTGCTCGGTGGCGGCCTGGCGGCCGGCTACTGCTGGTCGCACGGCGACGGCGACGAGGATGGCGACGGCGTACCGGACAGCCGCGACAAGTGCCCCGGCACGCCGCGCGGTACCGTGGTGGACGCCAACGGCTGCCCGCCGGCGGCCCCGGTGGTGGAGCAGGTGGAAGAGGTGGTGGTGGTCAAGGAAGAAACCATCGTGGTCCGTGACCTGCTGTTCGCCTTCGATTCGGCCAAGCTCGATCCGGCCGACAAGATCAAGCTGGACACCATCGTCGCGCGGCTGCGCAACGAGGCCCCCAGCGCTCGCCTGAGCGTGACCGGGCACACCGACAGCGTCGGCAGCGATGCGTACAACCTCAAGCTGTCGGAGAAGCGCGCCAAGTCGGTGGCGGACTACCTGGTGGCCTCGGGGATTCCGGCGGACAGCGTGCAGTCGGTCGGCGGGGCGGGCGAGAGCGAGCCGGTGGCGGACAACAAGACCGCTGAAGGCCGCGCGCTGAACCGCCGCGTGGAGATCGTCATCCACCGCTAGGCCACGGCCCGCGTGGCCTGCGGCTTGGCAAGCGCAGCGCCGGGGTCTTTACTCCTGTGTTGCCGGCATTCGGTCGGTGACACAGGAGAACTTCATCATGAGTACCTTTCCACGGGTGGCTCTCTTTCTTCTGGTCGGCAGTGTTCTTTCCGGTTGCGCCTCGACGTCCAGTAAGGGCGACGCGCCGCTCAACCAGGGGAACTGGCCAATCTGCAGTGCGATCGGTGCCCTGGCCGGCGGTGGGCTGGGGGCGATCGAGAGTTCAGCCTGGGCTGGGGGCGGGGCCGTCGCGGGTGCGGTGGTCGGCGGCCTCATCTGCTATGCCCAGGACGGTGACGCGGACGGTGACGGTGTCTTCGACCGCCGCGATACCTGCCCCAACACCCCGGCCGGCATGAAGGTCAACCACAACGGTTGCCCGCAGCCGAGCTACCCCGACACGGTGCGCAACGAGCCGCCACCACCCCCGCCGCCCGCCGAGGACGAAGTCATCGTGCTGAGCGACCAGGGCAAGGTGCTGTTCGCCTTCGACTCGGCCGAGCTCACGGCGGCCGCCAAGCAGGAGCTGGCCACCATCGCGACCCGCCTGAACGGCGCCTCGATGGTGTCGGTGAAGGTGGTCGGGCATACCGACAGCGTGGGGGCCGATGGCTACAACCAGCGGCTTTCCGAGCGCCGGGCCCGCAGCGCGGCGGACTACCTGATCAGCCAGGGCGTGCCCTCGGGCAAGGTCACCACCGAAGGGTTCGGCGAAAGCCAGCCGGTGGCGGACAACGGCACCGACGCAGGCCGTGCGCAGAACCGGCGGGTGGAGATCCACGTCGACCGTTGAAACATGTCAGACCATCGAAGGGGCCGGCAGGCCCCTTCTTTTTGCCTGTTATCAACCGCCGGTATCTGGCTTATGAAGGGAGGCGCAAAGGTCGCCAGGACAGGAGGTCCGTCGCTGCAACTTTATTTCGGCGGGGGTATTTGGCTGCGGCGACGTTAGGGGTAAGGTCGCCCCACTAGAAAAACAAAGGGGGTGACATGAAATTATTCCTGGGGGTGGGCAAGTCCGTTGCCCTGCTGTTCTGGCTGGCGGTGCTGGCCAATCTGTTCGAACCCTTCGCTCGACCCTTCTCCACACTGCTCAATGGCCTCGCCCTGCTGGTGCTCGGGCTGCACGTGCTGGAAGCGCTGCTCTACAACGCCCAGCTCCGGGCGCGGCCGCACCCCTGGCGGGACCGCCTGCAACTGATGCTCTTCGGCGTGTTCCACCTGGCCGGACTGCCGAAGCAGGAGGCCAGCCATGCGTAGACTCTGCCTCCTCGCCCTGCTGGTCAGCCCGCTGGCCCTCGCTGAAACCAGCGTGACCGTCGCCACCAACAGCTTCATCAAGCTGCCGGCACTGACCGGCACCCTCAGCCTCGATCGCGTGGTGATTGCCGACCACGGCACCCTCGTGGTGCCTGCCAGCATCACCGAACTCAAGGTGGGCGAGTTGCGCATGGGGCGTGATGCGCGCATCGGCATTGCCTCGGCTGATCAGCCCTTCCGCCTGGAAGTCACCCAGGGTGAGATCGCCACCGGCGGCCACATCACCGCCTCCGGCGCAGCCGGCAGCATGAAGAAACCGGCCAGCGACGGCCGCGACCTGACCCTGCGCCTCGGCACCGTCGCCGTCGACGAACTCACCGTGGATGTACGCGGTGGCATCGGTGCACCGGGCTACAGCGGCCTGGCCGGTGCCGATGGCAAGCCCGGTGGCTGCCTCTGGGGCCAGGCCAGCCGGGGCCACGATGGCCAGAACGGCGGCAACGGCGGGGAAGGGGGCAAGGGCGGGCACATTCGCCTGGAAGTGGCCCAGGACTTCCCGCTGGAGCAGGTACGGGCCCGGGTCGAGGGCGGTGCCGGCGGGCCGGCCGGCGAGGCCGGTGCCCCCGGCGCGGGTGGTGCCGCCAAGGGCTGCCTGGTCTACAGCACCGACCGTGGCCAGAAAGGCCGGGCCGGCCAGCCGGGGCAGGCAGGCCCGGCCGGCACGAACGGTCGCATGGACGTGGTGCGCTACTGACCTCAGAAGCTGGGGCGGGCGGCGGCGATGGCCACCAGCAGCAGCCCCAGCAGCAGGTTGATCCCCACCAGCCGACGGATGCGCCCCAGGGCCGCGCCGCCGGCTGGCCAGTCTTCCGCCGCCACGGCGCGCTTCAGTTCCGGTAGCTGCAGCAGGCTGACCCGCAGGAACAGCGCCAGCATGGCCAGGTACAGGCCCACCATGATGTGCACGTAGCGCGGCGAGCCGTCGAAGCCGGCGAAGCGCAGGTGCATCATCCCCACGCCGCTCAGCGGCAGCGCCAGCACGGCGACCCAGACCCAGACGAAGAACCGGCGAAACACCTCGATCCACAGCTTCAGGCGCTCTGGCGGTTGCAGCGTGGTCACGGCCGCCGGGCGCAGCACCATCCAGGCGAAGAACATGCCGCCGACCCACACCAGGGCGGCGAGGACGTGGGCAGCGTAGAGCGCGGCGAAGGGCGTCATCGGGTTTCTCCAGTCGGAAACAGGGCGCGGTATGATAGCCGCCCTGTTAAAGTACTGAAAATTTATCCAGCTCTCCGGCGTCCGCAACCTCCCCATGCTCAGCACCGAACTCAAGTCCCAGATCCAGGGGGCCTACTCCCGTTTCCTCGAAGCCAAGGGGCTCAAGGCCCGCTATGGGCAGCGCCTGATGATCGCCGAGGTGGCCAAGGTGCTTGGCGCCATTCCCCAGGATGACGAAGGGCACCGCCAGGGCGAGCCGGCGGTGGTGGCGGTGGAGGCCGGCACCGGTACCGGCAAGACCGTGGCCTACAGCCTGGCGGCGATTCCTTCGGCCAAGGCGGCGGGCAAGCGGCTGGTGATCGCCACGGCCACCGTGGCCCTGCAGGAGCAGATCGTCCACAAGGACCTGCCCGACCTGATCCGCAACAGCGGGCTGAATTTCAGCTTCGCCCTGGCCAAGGGGCGCGGTCGCTACCTGTGCCTGTCCAAGCTCGACATGCTGCTGCAGGACGGCCAGGCGCAGAGCGCCACCGCGCAGCTGTTCGCCGAAGAAGGCTTCCGCATCGACGTCGACGAGAGCAGCCAGAAGCTGCTCAACCAGATGATCGAGCGCCTGGCCGGCAACCGCTGGGACGGCGACCGTGACTCCTGGCCCGAGGCCATCGAGGACCAGGACTGGGCCCGCGTCACCACCGACCACAGCCAGTGCACCAAGCGCCATTGCCCCAACTTCCAGCAATGTGCCTTCTACAAGGCGCGCGAGGGCATGACCAAGGTGGACGTGATCGTCACCAACCACGACATGGTCCTGGCAGACCTTGCCCTGGGCGGTGGTGCCGTGCTGCCCGACCCGCGCGAAACCCTCTACGTGTTCGACGAGGGCCACCACCTGCCGGACAAGGCCATCGGCCACTTCGCCCACTACACCCGCCTGCGCTCCACCGCCGACTGGCTGGAGACGGTGGCCAAGAACCTCACCAAGCTGCTGGCCCAGCACCCGCTGCCGGGGGACATGGGCCGCCTGATCGAGAACGTGCCCGAGCTGGCGCGGGAGATCCGGGCCCAGCAGCAATTCATGTTCACCGCCTGCGAAGAGCTGGCCGACTTCCGGGCCGGCGAAGACATGGAAGGCCGCGAGCGCCCGCGCCACCGCTTCGAGGGCGGCGTGGTGCCGGAGCACCTGGTGGAGATGGGCATCGAGCTGAAGAAAGGCTTCGCCAAGCTCAACGACCTGTTCACCCGCCTGGCCGAACTGCTCAAGGAAGCCATGGACGGGGAGGGCGCCAACGGCCTCTCCAGCCAGCAGGCCGAGGAGTGGTACCCGCTGTTCGGCAGCCTGCAGACCCGCGCCCAGAACAACTGGGAGCTGTGGACCGCCTTCACCACCGAGGACCCGGAGGAGAGCCCGCCCATGGCGCGTTGGCTGACCCTCGCCGAGTTCGGCGCGGCCTACGACATCGAGGTCAACGCCAGCCCGATCCTCGCCGCCGAGACCCTGCGGCGGAACCTGTGGAACGTCGCCCACGGCGCCCTGGTGACCTCGGCGACCCTCACCGCGCTCGGCACCTTCGACCGTTACCGCATGCGCGCCGGCCTGCCGCGGCAGTCGGTCACGGCCGTGGTGCCCAGCCCCTTCCACCATGCCGACGCGGGCCTGCTGCGGGTGCCGGACCTCAAGGCCGACCCCCGTGACGCCGCCGCCCACACCGCCGCCATCACCCGCGAGCTGCCGCGCCTGGTGGAAGGCGCCCGGGGCACCCTGGTGCTGTTCGCCTCGCGCCGGCAGATGCAGGACGTGTTCGACGGGCTGGAGCGCGACTGGCGCAAGCGGGTGCTGATCCAGGGCAACCTGTCCAAGCAGGAGACCCTCAACAAGCACAAGGCCCGGGTGGACGACGGCGAGCCCAGCGTGCTGTTCGGCCTGGCGTCCTTCGCCGAGGGTGTGGACCTGCCGGGTGCCTACTGCGAACACGTGGTGATCGCCAAGATCCCCTTCGCGGTGCCGGATGACCCGGTGGAAGCGGCCCTGGCCGAGTGGATCGAGGCCCGTGGCGGCAACCCCTTCATGGAGATCGCCGTGCCCGATGCCTCCCTGCGCCTGGTGCAGGCCTGTGGTCGCCTGCTGCGTACCGAAAGCGACCGCGGCACCATCACCCTGCTGGATCGCCGGGTGGTCACCCAGCGCTATGGCAAGGCCATCCTCAACGCGCTGCCCCCCTTCCGACGCGAGATCGAATGACCGGACGGTCCCCGGCGCTTGACGCCGGGCTTGCCTCTGCGATCATTGCCCGCTCGCGCGGACACGGATCGCTCGATCAGCGGCAACATTCGCCGGATCCGTTGTCTATGCACTGACTTTTCTTGGGGATCGGCTTGATGTTCTCGACACCTAAATCGGCACGCCTGCTGCCCATCGTGCTGGCCCTGGCCGGCATGAGCGCCTCCGTCCAGGCCGACACGCTGTTCAATTTCGTGCGTCCGCTGGACGCCGTCACCGTCACCACCCAGGACGCTGCCCTGCCCAGCGTCACCGCGGAAACCACGCCCGAGGGGGAGGTGCTGCGTCGCCTGACCTTCAACCCGGCCGAGAAGCCCAGCCTGCGCCTGGCGCCGCAGAACGGCACCTGGGACTGGAGCCAGGCCGGTGTCATGAGCCTGCGCCTGCAAAGCGCCCAGGACTGGGCCATCACCCTCGACGTCACCGTCGAAAGCGCCGACGGCAAGACCTTGCGCAGCCGCATCGCCCTGCCGGCCGGCCCTGCCCAGACCCTGCTGCTGCCCCTGGCCGCCACATCGCCCCGTGCCCAGGGCATGCGCGCCGCGCCGCCCCAGCCCTGGGTGAAGGACGGCAAGCGCTACCTGCTGGCCACCGAGGTGGAAGGCGAGCTGGACCTGTCCAAGGTCACCGCCGTGACCCTTTCCCTGGAGCACCCGGACGCGGCGCAGAACATCCTGCTGGGCCGCTTCGGCACCGAGGACAAGAACCCCCAGGCTGATTTCTACGCCGGCCTGATCGATGCCTACGGCCAGTACACCCGCGCCGACTGGCCGGAGAAGGTCAAGAGCGACGAGCAGCTCAAGGCGGCCGCCGAGAAGGAGCGCAAGCAACTGGAGGAATGGAAGGCCAAGCTGCCCGAGCAGGACGCCTATGGTGGTTGGCTCGGTGGCCCGAGCTTCGAGGCCAGCGGGTTCTTCCGCACCGAGAAGCGTGACGGGCGCTGGTACCTGGTCTCTCCCGAAGGCCACCCGTTCTTCTCCCTGGGCGTCAACACCGTCACCCCGGACAACAGCCAGACCTACGTCGAAGGCCGCGAGGGCATGTTCACCGCGCTGCCCAAGGACGGCGAACCCCTCGCCAACTGGTACGGCAACGGCGACAGCCGCCGCGAGACCGGCTCCAACAAGGGGCGGGCCTTCGACCATGGTCGCTGGTACGACTTCTACCGTGCCAACCTGGAGCGCACCTACGGTCCGCAGGAGCCCGCACGCTGGGTCGAACACAGCCTGGATCGCCTGAAAGCCTGGGGCTTCAACACCGTGGGCAACTGGAGCGCCGGCGAATTCGGCACCGCCCAACGCATGCCCTACACCCTGCCGCTGTCGATCCATGGCGATTTCGCCACCATCAGCACCGGCCTCGACTGGTGGGGCGGCATGCCCGACCCGTTCGACCCGCGCTTCGCCATGGCGGCCGAGCGGGCGATTGCCATTGCCGCCCGTGACCACCGCGACGACCCCTGGCTGATCGGCTACTTCGCCGACAACGAGCTGGCCTGGGCCGGCCCCGGCAGCGATCCCAAGTCCCGCTACGCCCTGGCCTACGGCACCCTGCGCCTGACCACCGACGTGCCGGCCAAGCGTGCCTTCCTCAAGCAGCTGCGCGACAAGTACCGCAACCAGCAGGGCCTGTCCCAGGCCTGGGGCATCGAGCTGCCGGCCTGGGAGCTGATGGAGGACCCGGGCTTCGAGGCACCGCTGCCCAATCCCGAGCACCCGGCCATCGAGGAAGACCTCAAGCGCTTCCAGCGCTTCTTCGCCGACACCTACTTCAAGACCATCGCCGAGTCGATGAAGTGGCACGCACCGAACCACCTGCTGCTGGGCGGACGCTTCGCCGCCACCGTGCCGGAGGCCGTGGAGTCATGCGCCCAGTATTGCGACGTGCTCAGCTTCAACTTCTACACCCGCGAGCCGCAGCAGGGGCATGACTTCGAGTTCCTGCGCAAGCTGGACAAGCCGCTGCTGGTCACCGAGTTCCACTTCGGTTCCCGCGACCGGGGCCCGTTCTGGGGCGGTGTCTCCGAGGTCTACAAGGAAGAGGAGCGTGGCCCGGCCTACGCCAACTTCCTCAAGAAGGCCCTGGAGGAACCGCTGATCGTCGGTGCCCACTGGTTCCAGTACCTTGACCAGCCCGCCAGCGGTCGCCTGCTGGATGGCGAGAACGGCCACCTCGGCCTGGTGGCCATCACTGACCGCCCCTACGAGGGCTTCGTCAAGTCGGTGCGCAAGACCAACCTCGACATCGCCGCGCAACTGGCCGCTCCCGCTCCGGCAGCGAACGAGTCGGCCAAGCAGCCGGCCAGCGCACCGAAGGCAGCGCCCGCCAAGCCCGAGACGCCGAAGGCCCAGGCACCCAAGCCTGAAGCCGCCAAGCCGGAAGCCCCGAAGACCGAGCCGGCGAAGCCCGAGGCGCCGAAAGCTGAGGCACCCAAGGCCGAGCCTGAGGCCAGCGAAGCGCCGAAGCCTGAGGCGTCCAGCCCCGTGCCGGCCCAGCCTGCACCCGAGGCCAAGGATGCAGCGCCGGCACAACCCGCCGCGAACTGAGGCCACCCGCGCCGAACTTCAGCGGGGTTCACAGCAGACGGCGGCATCGCAACAATGCCGCCGTCGTCTTTTTTGAAGGAGAGTGATGGTGCAGATCCAGGGTTACTTCGACTTGCGTTTCGAAGCGGTGCGCGACCAGTTCGCCGCCCTGTTCGAGGGCTCCCAGGAGCGCGGGGCCGCGCTGTGCGTGCAGGTGGGCGGGGAGACCGTACTCGACCTGTGGGCCGGCACCGCCGACAAGGACGGCCAGCAGGCCTGGCACAGCGACACCCTGCTGAACCTCTTCTCCTGCACCAAGACCTATGCCGCCGTCACCGCCCTGCAGCTGGTGGGGGAGGGCAAGCTCGACCTCGATGCACCGGTCGCCCGTCTGTGGCCGGAGTTCGCTGCCGCCGGCAAGGAGCGCATCACCCTGCGCCACCTGCTCAGCCATCGCGCCGGCTTGCCGGCGATCCGCGAGCCGTTGCCGGCCGAGGCGCTCTATGACTGGGACGCCATGACGACCGCCCTGGCCGCCGAGCAGCCCTGGTGGACGCCGGGCGAGGGCCATGGCTACGCGCCCATCACCTACGGCTGGCTGGTGGGCGAACTGATCCGCCGTGCCGATGGCCGTGGCCCCGGTGAATCCATCGTGGCCCGCGTGGCCCGGCCCCTGGGGCTGGACTTCCACGTCGGCCTGGACGATGCCGAATTCCATCGTGTCGCCCACATCGCCCGGGGCAAGGGCAACCTGGGGGATGCAGCGGCCCAGCGGCTGCTCAAGTGCATGATGAGCGAGCCCACCGCCCTCAGCACCCGCGCCTTCACCAACCCGCCGTCGATCATGACCAGCACCAACAAGCCCGAATGGCGGCGCATGCAACAGCCGGCGGCCAACGGCCACGGCAATGCCCGCAGCCTGGCCGGCTTCTATGCCGGCCTGCTGGATGGCAGCCTGCTGGACTCGGCACTGCTGGCCGAGCTGACCCGCGAACACAGCCTGGGTGACGACCGCACCCTGCTGACCCAGACCCGTTTCGGCCTGGGCTGCATGCTGGAGCAGCCCGATGTGCCCAATGCCACCTACGGCATGGGGCGCCTGGCGTTCGGCCATCCGGGTGCGGGCGGTTCCATCGGTTTCGCCGATCCGGAGCGCGACGTGGCCTTCGGCTTCGTCACCAACACCCTCGGTCCCTATGTGCTGATGGACCCCCGCGCCCAGCACCTGGCACGCACCCTGGTCAGCTGCCTGTAGCGCCACTCGTCAGCTGGAACGAATATCCCTTTTCGGATTAATGGGTTGCGTCCAGAATTTCAGCCTGAATCTGAGATTGATGCGCCATCACGCGATGGCGCATCGGCTTTCTTCACCCCTCCTGTCACGGGTCCTTTCCATGAAGCTGTTCAAGTACTCCACCTTGATCCTCTGCATGACCGTTGCTGGTTGCAGCACCTTCAGCCATGACAAGCAGCCGGCGGAGGCCCAGGCGCAGAACAGCGGTACCCACCACTGGTGGTGGCCGTTCGGTGGGGGCGAACAGAAGGCCGAGCCGGCCAAGGTCGCCAAGATCGACACCCAGGCCACCCAGGCCTGGCTGGACCAGTACGAGCCGCGCCTGCGTGAAGCGGTGAAGGGCTCGCGCATGGAAGTGGAGCGCCGCGACAACGTGCTGGTAGTCACCGCGCCGGTGGACGGTTCCTTCAACCCGGACCGCCCGAGCATGCTGCTGCCGATCTCCCTCGGGCCGGTGTCCCGCGTTGCCAAGCTGGTGGAGGGCGATGCCAAGACCGGCGTGCTGGTGCTCGGCCATGCCGATCCGTCCGGCGACGACGCCAAGAACCGCCAGCTCAGCCAGGAACGGGCCCAGGCCGTGGCTGCCATCTTCCGCCTCAGCGGGCTGCAGCGTGACCGCCTGTCGCTGAAGGGTGTGGGCTCCGACATGCCGCGCGCCGCCAACGACAGCAAGGACGGCCGTGCCCTGAACCGCCGTGTGGAAATCGTCCTCACCCCGCAGGACACCCTGGTGGCCCTGCTGGCGCGTTACAACCAGCCGCCCAAGGTCGCCCAGCAGGCGGTTGCGGCAGATCAAGGCAAGTGAGCAATCCTCGGATAGGCTAGCGTTTTCCCTTTCCGGAGAGCCCCCATGACCCAGACCCTGGCCGATATGCGCCGCGACTACACCCGCGACGGACTCAGCGAGGAGCAGGCCCCCCAGGAGCCGCTCGCGCTGTTCCACCGCTGGTTCGACGAGGCGGTAAAGACCGAGCAATTGCCCGTCGAACCCAACGCCATGACCCTGGCTACGGTGGACGCCGATGGGCGCCCCCATTGCCGGGTGCTGCTGCTCAAGGGGCTGGATGAGCGTGGCTTCACCTTCTTCAGCAACTACGACAGTGCCAAGGGCGAGCAACTGGCGGCGCGGCCGTTCGCGGCCATGACCTTCTTCTGGCCCAGCCTGGAGCGCCAGGTGCGCATCGAGGGGCGCGTGGAGCGGGTGACTCCGGCGGAGTCTGACGCCTACTTCCAGGTCCGCCCGCTGGGCAGCCGCATCGGCGCCTGGGCCTCACCGCAGAGCCGGGTGATCGCCGATCGCGCCGAACTGGAGGCCTTGCTGGCCGACACCGAGCGGCGTTTCCTCAACCAGTCCCCCACCTGCCCGCCGCACTGGGGCGGCTACCGGCTGCTGCCGGAGCGCGTCGAGTTCTGGCAGGGGCGCCCAAGCCGGCTGCACGACCGCCTCAACTACCGCCTGGTAGATGGGCGCTGGCAGCGCGAGCGCCTCGCACCCTAGGACGCCTGGGGCGGCTGCGGGTAACGGCTGGCCGCCTGCTCCAGCCAGGCCTGCAGCGCCTTGCGCTTGATCCCCGCAGCCTTCGCCGCCTCCAGTTGCTCCAGCATGTAGGCGCGGCGCTGCGGGTCATCCCCCGCCATCGACAGGGCCAGGTCGCGGTCCACCCAGCGCTTGATGCGCACGTAGATCCACCAGTGGAAGTACAGGCCCGCGACGGTGGTGACGACGATGATGAAGTAATCCATGGACTAACCTTGCTGCTCGGCACCCTGGCGTCGTTTCGTTGTCCGATAGCCGTGGCTGTACGGAAACTGAACGAGTCTGCACTTTGGCCGAGCGTCGAGTGACAGTTGAAGGTGCCGCGCAGTCTAATGGAGGCGCATCCAATCTGGAGGAAAAATCATGCGTAAATCCGTTCTGCTGGCCGCTTCGTTCGCCTCGATGGCGATGGTTCTGAGCGGCTGTCAATCGAGCCTGACCGGAGACACCTACTCCCGCGCCGAGGCCCGCCAGGTGCAGACCGTGCGCATGGGGACCATCGAATCGCTGCGCCCGGTGAAGATCGAGGGCACCAAGACCCCCATCGGCGCCGGTGCCGGTGCGGTGGTGGGCGGTGTCGGCGGCAGCGCCATCGGCGGTGGCCGTGGCAGTGTGGTGGCCGCCGTGATCGGCGCCGTGGCCGGTGGCCTGCTGGGCGCCGCGACCGAAGAAGGCCTGACCCGCACCCAGGGCGTGGAGATCACCGTGCGCGAGGATGACGGTTCCATGCGCGCCTACGTGCAGGAAGTGCAGGAAAACGAGATCTTCCGTGTCGGCGAACGTGTTCGCATCATGACCGTCAATGGCACCAGCCGCGTGACCCACTGATCCATCCCCCCGCAACCGGCGGGCTTTCCGCCGGTTCGTCCCCTACGCTTCATCTCACCAGCCAACCGGCAGGCGATTCATGGCTCTGTAGAGCGGGTCGCCTGTTCCGGCTTGCTAGGTTTTGAAATAATTCATGCATGCGCGGTGATCGATAGTTCTGGATAATCGATCACCGCATCGCCATTGCCGTGCTCAGCGCTGGCAGGCCGAAAGAGGAGGATTTCGATGCTACTGGCGCTGATCGTCGCCCTGCCGTTCCTGGGAACCCTGTTGCCGCTGCTGTTCGGCCGCCATTGCCGCACCCGTGCCGCGCTGGCAGCCGCCGTGGCGCCGGCCATCGGCCTTGGCCTGCTGCTCGCCCAGGCCGGCACCGTGCTGGGTGGGGAGGTCCTGAAACTGTCCATCCCCTGGTTGCCGCAGCTGGGGCTGAACTTCAGCCTGCGCCTGGATGGGCTGGGCTTCCTCTTCGCACTGATGATCCTCGGCATCGGCCTGCTGGTGATCCTCTACGCCCGCTACTACCTCTCCGAGCGCGAGCCCTGTGGCCGCTTCTTCGCCTACCTGCTGCTGTTCATGGGTGCCATGCTCGGCGTGGTGCTGTCCGAGAACCTGTTGCTGATGCTGGTGTTCTGGGAGGCCACCAGCCTGTCGTCGTTCCTGCTGATCGGTTTCTGGGGGCATCGCTCCGACGCCCGCAAGGGCGCACGCATGGCGCTGGCGGTCACCGGTGGCGGCGGCCTGGCGTTGCTGGCGGGCATCCTCCTGCTCGGGCAGATCGCCGGCAGCTTCGAGCTGACCGAGGTGCTGGCCCAGGGCGAGCTGATCCGCCAGCACAGCCTCTACCCGGTGATGCTGTGCCTGGTGCTGCTGGGGGCGCTGACCAAGTCGGCGCAGTTCCCCTTCCACTTCTGGCTGCCCCACGCCATGGCCGCGCCGACCCCGGTGTCCGCCTACCTGCACTCGGCGACCATGGTGAAGGCCGGTGTGTTCCTCCTGGCGCGGCTCTACCCGGCCCTGGCCGGCACCGACCTGTGGTTCTACCTGGTGGGCCTGAGCGGCCTGGCGACCCTGCTGCTGGGCGCCGGTATGGCGCTGTTCCAGCATGACCTCAAGGGCCTGCTGGCCTATTCCACCATCAGCCACCTGGGCCTGATCACCCTGCTGTTCGGCCTGGATACCCCGCTGTCCAACGTCGCGGCGGTGTTCCACATCATCAACCACGCCACCTTCAAGGCATCGCTGTTCATGGCGGCCGGCATCATCGACCACGAGACCGGCAGCCGCGACATGCGGCAGATCAACGGCATGTGGCGCTACCTGCCGCACACCGCCGTGCTGGCGATGGTCGCCTCCCTGGCCATGGCCGGGGTGCCGTTGCTCAACGGCTTCCTCAGCAAGGAGATGTTCTTCAGCGAGACCCTGGGGCAGGACCTGCTGGGCAGCTTCAGCTGGCTGATCCCGGCCGGGGCGACCCTGGCGGGCGTGTTCTCGGTGGCCTACTCGCTGCGCTTCGTCCATGACGTGTTCTTCAACGGCGAGCCGCGCCAGTTGCCCAAGTTCCCGCCCCATGAGCCGCCGCGCTACATGAAGGTGCCGGTGGAGGTGCTCGTCGCCCTGTGCCTGCTGGTGGGCATGGCGCCGAACTTCAGCGTCGCGCCCCTGCTGGCGGCCGCGTCCTCGGTGAGCATGGGCGGCACGCTGCCGGAGTACAGCCTGGCGATCTGGCACGGGCTCAACCTGCCGCTGCTAATGAGCACCCTGGCACTGGTCGGCGGCGTGCTGATCTACATCGGCCGCAAGCCGCTGTTCCTCTGGTACGAAGGGCTGCCGGACGCGGACGCGAAGGAAATCTTCGAGGCAGCCGTCCAGCGGCTGATCGGCGTGGCTGCGCACTTCATCGCCGCGCTGGAGAACGGCTCCCTGCAGCGCTACATGGCGGTGCTGCTGCTGGCGGCCATCGTCGTGGTGGTCGTGGCCCTGGCGCCGCTGACCTCGCTGACGGGCTCGCGGCCGCTCACCGGGCTGGATGGCGTGACGGCGGTGGGAATGCTGGTGCTGGCCGCCAGCGGTGTGCTGACGGCGTTGCTGCACCGCCAGCGCATGGTGGCGCTGCTGGTGCTGGGCGTCGGCGGCCTGCTGGTGGCCCTGGCCTTCGCCCGCTTCTCCGCGCCCGACCTGGCACTGACCCAGCTGACGGTGGAGGTGGTGACCCTGGTGCTGCTGATCCTCGCCATGTACTACCTGCCCTCGCGTACCCCGGCGGAAAGCTCCAGCCTGCGCATCCTCCGCGACCTCGGCCTGGCCGGCGCCGGCGGCACCCTGGTGGGCCTGCTGACCTACGCGGTGATGACCCGCCCGTACACCACCATCGCCGACTACTTCATTGCCAACGCCATCCCCGGCGGCGGCGGGCACAACGTGGTCAACGTCATCCTCGTGGACTTCCGCGGGTTCGACACCCTGGGCGAGATCACCGTGCTGGCGATCGCCGCGGTGGGCGTGCATGCGCTGCTGTCCGGGCTGTTGCTGCGCAACCCCACCTGCGATCCCCAGGGCCGCAACTGGGCACGGGCCAAGCACCCGCTGATCCTCGAAACCCTGTCGCGGCTGCTGCTGCCCCTGGCGCTGATGGTGTCGGCCTTCATCTTCCTGCGCGGGCACAACCTGCCGGGCGGCGGCTTCATCGCCGGCCTGATCACCGCCGTGGCCCTGGTGTTGCAGTACATCGCCAGTGGTTCGGCCTACGTCGAATCGCGGCTGCCGCTGCGCTACCAGCGCATGGCCGGCTGCGGCGTGCTGCTGGCCGGCCTTACCGGGCTGGGCAGCTGGGCCTTCGGCGCCCCGTTCCTGACCTCGGCCTTCGACCACTTCCACCTGCCGCTGGTGGGTGAGTTCGAACTGGCCACGGCACTGGCCTTCGACCTGGGCGTCTACCTCGCCGTGGTCGGCGCCGTGATGCTGATCCTCTCCGGGCTCGGCAAGCTGAGCCTGCACCCGCCCATGACCGAGGAGGTCCACTGATGGAAGCCCTGTTCGCCGTCACCCTCGGGCTGCTCACCGCCAGCGGCCTGTACCTGCTGCTCCGGGCGCGCACCTTCCCGGTCGTGCTCGGGCTGACGCTGTTGTCCTACGCGGTCAACCTGTTCCTCTTCGCCATGGGGCGCCTGGCAGGCGACGCCGCCGTGCTCGGCCAGGGCGGCACCCCGGCCGACCCGCTGCCCCAGGCGCTTGTGCTCACCGCCATCGTCATCGGCTTCGCCATGACCGCCTTCGTGGTGGCCCTGGCCCTGCGGGGCGTCGGCGAGCTGGGCAACGACCATGTCGATGGCCGCCGTGACGGGGAGGGCCGATGAACCACCTGCTCATCCTGCCGATCCTCCTGCCCCTGTTCGCCGGGGCGGCGCTGCTGATGCTGCCCTCGCTGGAGCGCATCAAGCGCACCCTGTCGATCCTTGCCTGCCTGGCGCTGATTCCCGTGGCCCTGTTGCTGATGCGGCAGGCGGCGGAAGGCGACCTGCAGGTGTACGCACTGGGCGGCTGGCAGGCACCGTTCGGCATCGTGCTGATGCTGGACCGCCTCAGCGCGCTGATGCTGCTGGTCACCGCCGTGCTCGGCACCGCCGTGGCGATCTATGCGGCCCGGGGTGATGACCGCCGGGGCATGCGCTTCCACGCGCTGCTGCAGTTCCAGCTGCTGGGCCTGAACGGCGCCTTCACCACCGGCGACCTGTTCAACCTCTTCGTGTTCTTCGAGGTGATGCTGATCGCCTCCTATGCGCTGCTGTTCCATGGTGGCGGTGCCGAACGGACCCGCGCCGGTTTGCACTACGTGGTGCTGAACCTGGTGGGCTCGGCGTTCTTCCTGATCGCCCTGGGCGTGTTCTACGGCATCACCGGCACCCTCAACATGGCCGACCTGTCGGTGAAGGTGGCCGCCGTGGCACCCGCCGATGCGCCGTTGCTGGCGGCTGCCGGGCTGCTCCTGCTGGTGGTGTTCGCACTCAAGGCGGCGTTGCTGCCGCTGCACTTCTGGCTGCCGCGTGCCTATGCCGTGGCCAGTGCGCCGGTGGCGGCGCTGTTCGCGATCATGACCAAGGTGGGCGTCTACTCCATCGTGCGGGTCTACCTGCTGGTGTTCGGTGCCGGGGCGGGTGAGCTGGCCCACCTGGGCAACGACTGGCTGTGGCCGCTGGCGCTGCTGACCATGGCCGTGGCCGCACTCGGTGCCCTGGCTGCCGCCAGCCTGCAGGCGCTGGTGGCCTACCTGGTGCTGCTCTCCGCCGGCACCCTGCTGGTGGCCGTGGCCCTGGGCACGCCGGCCTCCCTGGGCGCGGCGCTTTACTACCTGGTGCACAGCACCTGGGCGGCGGCCGGGCTGTTCCTGCTGGCCGACCTCATCAGCCGCGAGCGTGGCGAACGCCGGGGCGCGCTGGTGCAGGGGCCGCTGCTGGAGCACCCGGCCCTGCTGGGCGGCGCCTTCTTCTTCGCGGCCATCTCGGTGGCCGGCCTGCCGCCGTTGTCCGGCTTCATCGGCAAGCTGCTGCTGCTCAAGGCCGCGACGCCGGGCCTGCCGACGGCCTTGCTGTGGGGCGTGCTGCTGGGCGGCAGCCTGCTGTGCCTGGTGGCCCTGAGCCGGGCTGGCAGCACGCTGTTCTGGCGCACCACCGGGGCTGATGCGCCCGGTGGCGAGGGGCTCGACGGCGTGCGCCTGGCCGTCACCCTTGCCCTGCTGGGCCTGGCGGTGCTGCTGGTGGTGCTGGCGGGCCCGCTGATGAGCTACCTGGAGGCCACGGCCACCCAGCTGCACGATGTCGATCTCTACCGGCAGGCCGTCCTGCCAGGAGCGGGCGCATGATCCGTCGTCTCTTGCCCCATCCGGCCACCAGCCTGCTGCTGCTGGTCACCTGGCTGCTGCTGGTGGATTCCCTGTCCTTCGGCCAGTGGCTGCTGGGCGGCGCACTGGCCGTGCTCATCCCGCTGCTGTGCAACCCGCTGATGCTGGAGCACCCGCGCGCCTGGCGCCCGGCCCGCCTGGCCCGGTTCATCCTGCTGGTGCTGTGGGACATCCTGGTGGCCAACTTCCTGGTGGCCCGCCAGACCCTCGGCCCGATCCGGCGCCTGCAGCCGGGGTTCGTCGAGGTGCCGATCGACCTGGACAACGAAATGGCCACCAGCCTGCTGGTGTGCGTGGTGTCCCTGACCCCGGGCTCGGTGTCCGCCGACCTCAGCGGCGACCGCCGCATCCTGCTGGTCCACGCCCTGGACGTGCCCGATGCCGACGCGCTGGTGGCGGAGATCAAGCAGCGCTACGAAGCGCCCCTCAAGGAGGTGTTCCCATGCTCGCGTACGTGATTCCCGTCTGCCTGGGGCTGCTGGTGGTGGCCATGCTGCTGACCCTGGCCCGCCTGGTGCGCGGGCCCTGCCTGCCCGACCGGGTGCTGGCGCTGGATACCCTCTACGTCAACGCCATCGCCATGCTGATCCTGCTGGGCATCTGGCAGGGCACCAACCTGTATTTCGAGGTGGCGCTGCTGATCGCCGTGCTGGGGTTCGTCGGCACGGTGGCGGTGGCCAAGTACATGCTGCGCGGAGACATCATCGAATGAACATCGCCGACCTGCCCCTGTGGGCCGAGATCCTGGTTTCCCTGCTGCTGCTGCTGGGGGCGCTGTTCGTGCTGATCGGTGCCATCGGCCTCTATCGCCTGCCGGACTTCTTCATGCGCCTGCACGGGCCGACCAAGGCCACCACCCTGGGTGTGGGCAGCCTGGTGATGGGGTCGCTGGTGTACTTCTCCTGGGTGTCCGGCACGCTCAGCTTCCACGAGCTGCTGATCAGCCTGTTCCTCTTCATCAGTGCCCCGGTCAGTGCCTACATGCTGGCCAAGGCCGCTGTGCTGCAGCAGCTGCCGCTCACTTCGCGGACCCGCGGCAAGCCCTGGCAGCAGTAACAGTTTTACCGGGCGGCTGTGCCTGTCGGGGGCGCCTGCCGCCCCCTAGACTGTCGATTTTTCCGGAGATGGGGCATGGCGCAGCAGGCTCGGTGGGTGGCAGTGGTCTGCCTGGTGCTGGCCATGGCGCTGTGGGGCAGCTCGTTCATCGCCCTCAAGTTCGCTTTCCGCGAGGTGCCGTCGATGTGGGTGATCTTCGCCCGCATGGCCCTCGGCAGCCTGGTGTTCCTGCTGGCCTGGCGCTGGCGGGGGAGGGCTGAACCCCGGCGCGGCGACTGGAAGTACTTCCTGGCCCTGGGCGCCTGCGAGCCCTGCCTCTATTTCATCTTCGAAGCCCTGGCGCTGGAGCACACCAGCGCCTCCCAGGCGGGGATGATCACGGCGCTGTTGCCGCTGCTGGTGGCGGTGGGGGCCTACCTGTTCCTCCAGGAGCGCATCACCCGCACCACCCTGGCCGGCTTCCTGCTGGCGGTGCTCGGCGCGGTGTGGCTGAGCCTGGCCAGCGAGTCGGACGCCCATGCCCGCGCGCCCCTGCTGGGCAACTTCTACGAATTCCTCGCGATGCTCTGCGCCACCGGCTACACGCTGCTGCTCAAGCACCTGTCGTCGCGCTACTCGGCCTTCCACCTGACGGCCTTGCAGGCGTTCATCGGGGCCGGGTTCTTCCTGCCGGTGGCGCTGCTGGGCGAGCCCTTGCCCGCCGTCATCAGCCCGCTGGCGCTGGGGTCGATGGTCTACCTCGGCATCGTGGTCACCGTCGGCGCCTATGGCCTCTACAATTTCGGCGTGGGGCGCCTGCCGGCCAGCCAGGCCACCGGCTTCATCAACCTGATCCCGGTGTTCACCCTGATCTTCGCCATGCTGCTGCTGGACGAACGCCTCAGCCCTGCCCAGTTCTGCGCCGCTGCCCTGGTATTCGCCGGGGTGGCCCTCAGCCAGTGGCGCAGCGCCCCGCCGGCCCCGGCCGGCATCCTCGATTGAGTACACACCATGCCCGCTGATTTCCGCCGTTGGACCCGCGACGCCATCCGCCTCATCGAGGCCGACTTCCAGCGCAGCGCCGATACCCACCTGATCCCCCTCGCGCTGCCGGGCTTCCCGGGTGTCGACCTGTATTTCAAGGACGAGTCCAGCCACCCCACCGGCAGCCTCAAGCACCGCCTGGCCCGTTCGCTGTTCCTCTATGCGCTGTGCAACGGCTGGCTGAAACCGGGGGCGCCGGTGATCGAGGCCTCCAGCGGCTCTACGGCGGTGTCCGAGGCCTACTTCGCGCGCCTGCTGGGGCTGCCGTTCATCGCCGTGATGCCGGCCAGCACTTCCCCGGAGAAGATCGCCCAGATCGCCTTCTATGGCGGCCGCAGCCACCTGGTGAGCGACCCGACGCAGATCTATGCCGAGTCCGAACGACTGGCGCGGGAGAGCGGCGGCCACTTCATGGACCAGTTCACCTACGCCGAGCGCGCCACCGACTGGCGGGCGAACAACAACATCGCCGAGTCGATCTTCCAGCAGATGCGCCACGAGCCGCACCCGGAGCCGAGCTGGCTGGTGTCCAGCCCCGGCACGGGCGGCACCCTGGCCACCCTCGGGCGCTACGTGCGCTACCGCCAGCACCCGACCCGGGTGCTGTGTGCCGACGCCGAGCGTTCGGTGTTCTTCGATGCCTACGTGAGTGGCGACCGCAACCTGACCCTGGGCTGCGGGTCGCGCATTGAGGGCATTGGCCGGCCTCGGGTCGAGGCGTCTTTCCTGCCCCAGGTGATCGATGCGATGGCCAAGGTGCCGGATGCGCTGTCCCTGGCGGCCATGCACTACCTGGCGCAGCGTCTGGGACGGCGGGTCGGTGGCTCCAGCGGGACCAACCTGGTGGGGGCCTTGCGGGTGGCCGCAGACATGGCGGCCAAGGGCGAGCAGGGCTCGGTGGTGGCGATCCTCTGCGACGGCGGCGAGCGCTACGCGACCACCTACTACGATCCGGCCTGGCTGGCGAGCCAGGGGTTCGACCTCGAACCCCTGGTCGCGCAGATCGCCGCCTGCGCCGAGCAGGGCGCGCCCCTGCCGGATTCGCTGGCGGTGGCCGGGCTCTGACAGGCTGTTGAAACGCATACGGCGCTGCCGTGGCGCCGTGTGCGTCATTCAACGGCGTGCCGGGCCTCGCCCCCTCGCCAGGCGAGGGCCACATCCAGCATGCGGTGGGCGAAGGCCCACTCGTTGTCATACCAGGCGAGCACCTTCACCAGCTCGTCCTGCACCCGCGTCTGGGTCAGGTCGGCGACGCAGGACACCGGGTAGCCGTTGAAGTCCACCGACACCAGCGGCAGCTCGTTGCAGCTCATCACCCCCTCCGGCATGCGGAAGGCGCCTTCGCGCAGCGCGGCGTTGACCGCCTCGCGGGTGGTGGGGCGCTCGGCGATGAAGCTCAGGTCCACCAGCGAGACGTTGGGGGTCGGCACCCTGACCGCCAGGCCGTCGAGGCGCCCGGCCAGCTCCGGTAGCACCAGGCCGATGGCCCGTGCCGCGCCGGTGCTGGTGGGAATCATCGAGAGGGCGGCGGCCCGCGCGCGGTAGAGGTCGTCGTGGGTCTTGTCCAGCAGGTTCTGGTCGTTGGTGTAGGCGTGCACCGTGGTCACCAGGCCGCTGCGGATGCCCACGGCGGCATGCAGCACCTTGGCCAGGGGCGCCAGGCAGTTGGTGGTGCAGGAGGCGTTGGAGACGATGCGTTGGTCGCCCAGCTGGTCGTGGTTGACCCCGTACACCACCGTCAGGTCGGCGCTGTCCAGCGGGTGGGAGAGCAGCACGTGGGAGGCCCCGGCGGCCAGGTGCCGTTCCACCTGTTCGCGCTTCTTCATCCGCCCCGAGCATTCCAGCACCAGGTCCACCCCCAGGTCCGCCCAGGGCAGGTTGCCGGGTTCCGGCTCGGCCAGCAGGCGGATCGCCTGGGTGCCGACGTGCAGGTGGTCCTGGCGCAGTTCGAGGGGGCCGGCGAAGCGGCCGAAGGTGGAGTCGAAGCGGGTGAGGTGGGCGAGGGTGGCGAAATCGCCGAGGTCGTTGATGGCTTCGATCCGCACCTGCTGGTCGAGGCCCCGTTCGAACACGGCGCGGACAATGGCCCGGCCGATGCGTCCATACCCGTTCAATGCGATGCGCAGCATGACGTTCTCCTTCTTGCGTGTCCTGCCTGCAAGCTTAGGAGGTCATCGGCGAACGGGGGCCGCTCCGGCCCGGGGAACGGGCCGAGGCGGGGGAGGGAAACAACGGTTCAGTCGTTGCGGGCGCCGCCGAAAGCGGCACAGCCGCGCAGGGTCTTGCCGTCCAGGCGCAGTTCGGCGGAGAGGTGCTCGACGGCGCCGCTCATGCTGTCGACGCAGCGTTTCGGGGCGATCCACAGCTCCACCCGGCGGCCGTTGGCTTCGCTGGTGAGGTTGAAGCGGCCGTCGGGCAGTTGTTCTTCCATGTAGGGAATGGCCAGCGGCGGCTGCTCCGGCTGTTCCAGCACCAGGCCGGCGTTGCTGACGTTGACGTTCCAGGACGGCTCGTTGCCGCTGGCACGCAGCAGCAGGCGGCGGAAGTTCGGGTCGTCGCAGCCATGGCCCTCGCGCTGCAGGCGGTACAGGCGGCGCACGTCCAGCTGGCCATCGGCACCGGCCTTGCTCGCACCCAGCTGGCCGCCGAGGTCGGCGAACAGCGGGCCCGGCCCGTCGTCCAGGAGGGTGGCGGCTTCCTGCAGGATGCCGGTGGCGCCCACGTCGGTAATCACGAAGCGGCGCTGCTCCTGGCAGGGGCGGAACACCAGGCGTCCATCGCTGGCCTCCAGTTCGCCCTGCATCCGCTGCTGCGGGAGTTGCGGCGCCTTCTCCGGGCCGGTGAACACCTGGCAGCCGGCGAACAGGGGGATCAGACTGAACAGCAGGGGACGAACGATGCGCATGGGGGCCTCCTTGGGAAGCGGCCACGTTACCGGGGCGCCTCGGCGAGCTCAAGGGCGAGGAGGACGGATGATCCAGTGCAAGCGGGTTTATGAACCCTGGGATGAAGGCGATGGCCAGCGGGTGCTGGTGGACCGGCTGTGGCCGCGCGGATGCCGCAAGGAAGCACTGGGGCTGGCGCTCTGGCAGAAGGCGGTGGCGCCTTCGGATGCGTTGCGCCGCGACTTCTGCCACGACCCCGAGCGCTTCGATGAATTCCGCCTGCGCTACCGGGGCGAGCTGGTGGCCCATCCGGAGCACTGGCAGGGGTTGCTGCAGATGGCGCGGGAAGGGACGCTGACCCTGCTCTACGCCGCCCGTGACGAACAGGCCAACAACGCCCGGGTGCTGGCCGAGTTCCTCGAGGAGGAGCTGGACCGCGAAGGGCCGTCCAGCTCCCCGGTGTGCTACGCCGGCGAGGTGTAGCGGCTTACCAGACGCGGTACACCTGGCCGGTCTGGCCGCCTTCGGCGCTCTTGGCATAGGCCAGGGCTGCGACGGCTGCCGGCACGGCCTTGAAGCCGCGGAAGAACGGGCCGTAGGACGGCAGGGCTTCTTCGATCACCGTGGGGCTGACGCTGTTGATGCGCAGGCCGCGGGGCAGTTCGATGGCGGCGCTTTTCACGAAGCTGTCGATGGCGCCGTTGACCATGCTGGCCGAGGCGCCGGCGCGGATCGGGTCGTCGCTCAGCACCCCGGAGGTGAGGGTGAAGGAGCCGCCGTCGTTGATGAACTCACGGCCGATCAGCACCAGGTTCACCTGGCCCATCAGCTTGTCCGCCAGGCCCTTGGCGAATTCCGCTTCGCCCATTTCCGCCAGGGCGCCGAAGTGCACCTTGCCGGTGGCGCTGATCAGCGCGTCGAAGTGGCCGGTCTGTTCGAACAGGCGGCGGATCGAGGCAGCATCGCGGATGTCCACCTGGAAGTCGCCGCTGCTGTGGCCGACGCGGACGATCTCGTGGCGCTCCTTGAGCTCGTTGTCGATGGCTTGACCGATGGTGCCGCTGGCGCCGATGAGAAGGATCTTCATGAAGGGATTCCTGTGGCTGAGGGATGACGGAATCCAGTGTAGAGTCGCTTTTGTTTCCGATAAGCGGGGTAATCGGAAACCTTGGGTTTTCATTTGGAAACAGTGAGGGGCGCGTGAGCGAACTCGACGACCTGGCGGCGTTCGCCGTCTTGCTGGAAGCGGGCAGCTTTACCCGCGCGGCCGAACGGCTGGGGTGCAGCAAGGGGCAGTTGTCCAAGCGCATCCGTCATCTGGAGGAGGGGCTGGGCACGACGCTGTTGCACCGCACCACCCGGCGCCTGGATCTGACGGCGGCCGGCGCCGCGCTGTTACCCCAGGCCCGCGCCCTGGTGGCCCAGGCGGAGGTGGCACGGCAGGCGGTGAAGCGCCTGCAGGAGGAAGTGTCCGGTCGGGTGCGGATCAGCGTGCCGGTCTCCCTGGGGGAGACCTTCTTCGATGCGCTGCTGCTGGACTTCACCCGCCAGTACCCGGCGGTGCGGGTGGAGCTGGACCTGAGCAATGCCTACCGCGACCTGATTGCCGAGGGCTTCGACCTGGGCGTGCGCAGCGGCCCGCATCAGGACGAGCGGCTGGTGGCCCGGCCGCTGTTCTCCCTGGAGGAGATCACCTGCGCCGCCCCGGACTACCTGGCCCGCCACGGTGAACCCCATGCCCCGGCGGAGCTGGCCGGCCACCAGTGCCTGCTGAACACCCACTACGCCGGCTACGAGGAGTGGCTCTACCACCGCCAGCACCAGCTGGAGCGGGTGCAGGTGGCGGGCAACCTCGCCAGCAACCACTACAGCCTGCTGAAGAAGGCCGCCCTGGCCGGCGCCGGCATCGCCCGGCTGCCGTCCTACATGCTGCACGACGAACTGGCGGATGGCCGCCTGGTGTGGCTGCTGCGTGGGTACCGTACCCGGCAGTCGCCGGTGTTCCTCGTGCATCCCTACCAGAGCGGCCTGCCCCGCCGTACCCAGGTGCTGGTGGACTACCTGCTGGACTGGTTCGAGCGCAGCCGCCAGGCCCTCGACCGGCTGGAGCTCGGGGCGTAGGGCGGAGTCATCTGCAATGCCATGGGCGCAGGCTCGGTGGGAGCTGCCCCGGTGTGATGCGCTTCGTGCCCCAGCACATCCTACGAGCCGACGTCACCCGTAGGATGGGCTGAGCTGTGCGAAGCCCATCGTGTCCAGGCGATTACCGGCTAAACGCTGCAGGGTGGACCGCGTTTCATCGGTCCACCGTTGTGCGCCCAGCCAGGCATCGATGGTGGATGGGAAGAGCGCCATCCCGCTACAACCCCGTGATGCGCTTCGTGCCTCAGCGCATCCTACGAGCCGACGTCACCCGTAGGATGGGCTGAGCTGTGCGAAGCCCATCGTTTCCAGGCGATTGCCGGCTAAACGCCGCAGGGTGGACCGCGCTTCGTCGGTCCACCGTCGTGCGCCCAGCCAGGCTCCGGGGCTCTGGCGACACAAACGAAAACGGCCCCTTCCGGGGCCGTTGTCGTGTCGCTGCGGGATCAGCCGCCGAGGTACGCGTCGCGCACCTTGGGGTCGGTCAGCAGGGCTTCACCGGTGCCCTGCATGACGATCCGTCCGTTCTCCAGCACGTAGCCGCGATCCGCCAGCTTGAGCGCCTGGTTGGCGTTCTGCTCGACGAGGAACACGGTCACGCCATCACGGCGCAGCTGTTCGATGATGTCGAAGATCTGCTGGATGATGATCGGCGCCAGGCCCAGGGACGGCTCGTCCAGCAGCAGCAGCTGGGGCTTGCTCATCAGCGCGCGGCCGATGGCGAGCATCTGCTGTTCGCCGCCGGACATGGTGCCGGCGCGCTGGGCATAGCGTTCCTTGAGGCGCGGGAACAGGTGCAGGATCTTGTCCAGCTGCTCCTGGTAGTCACCCTTGGGCGTGAAGAAACCGCCCATGGCCAGGTTCTCCTCGACGGTCAGGCGGGCGAACACACGGCGGCCTTCCGGCACCACCGCGATGCTCTTGCGCATGATGTCGCTGGACTCCTGGCCCACCAGCTCCTCGCCGAGGTAGCGGATGCTGCCGCTGGCCGCACGCGGCGAGCCGCAGAGGGTCATCAGCAGGGTGGACTTGCCGGCACCGTTGGCACCGATCAGGGTGACGATCTCGCCACGGCTGACTTCCATGCTGACGTCGTGCAGCGCCTGGACCTTGCCGTAGAAGGTGGAAACCTTGTCGAAACTCAGCATGACTCAGGCCTCCCCCAGATAGGCTTTGATCACATCCGGGTTGCTGCGGATCTGCTCCGGCGTACCGTCGGCCAGGGGCGTGCCCTGGTTGATCACGTAGATGTGGTCGGAAATGCTCATCACCAGGTGCATGTCGTGCTCGATCAGCAGCACGGTGACGTTGTGCTCGTTGCGCAGCAGGGCGATCAGCGCCTTCAGGTCCTCGGTCTCGCGCGGGTTCAGGCCGGCGGCGGGCTCGTCGAGCATGAGGATGCGCGGGCGCGTCATCATGCAGCGGGCGATCTCCAGCCGGCGCTGCTGGCCGTAGGCGAGGGTGCCGGCGGGGCGGTTGGCCACGTCGGTGAGGTTGACCTGCTCCAGCCAGTGCGCCGCCAGGTCCATGGCCTCGCGTTCGCTCTTGCGGAAGCCCGGGGTCTTGAACAGCCCGGCCAGGAAGTTGGTGTTGAGGTGGCGGTGCTGGGCGACCAGCAGGTTCTCCACCGCCGTCATTTCCTTGAACAGGCGGACGTTCTGGAAGGTGCGGACCACGCCCTTGCGGGCGATCTTGTGGCCCGGCAGGCCGGCGATCTGCTCGCCGTCCAGCAGGATGCTGCCCCCGGTCGGCTGGTAGAAGCCGGTGAGGCAGTTGAACACGGTGGTCTTGCCGGCGCCGTTGGGGCCGATCATCGAGACCACCTGCTTTTCTTTGACGTTCAGGGCCACACCATTGACGGCCAGCAGGCCGCCGAAGCGCATGGAGAGGCCGCTTACTTCGAGGATGGTGCGGCTCATTGCTTCAGCTCCAGGTGGGGACGCTGCATGGGCAGGAGGCCCTGCGGACGCCAGATCATCATCAGCACCATCAGGGCGCCGAACATCAGCATGCGGTACTCGTTGAATTCACGGGCGAGTTCCGGCAGCAGGATCATCACCACCGCAGCGAGGATCACCCCCAGCTGCGAGCCCATGCCGCCCAGCACCACGATGGCGAGGATGATCGCCGACTCGATGAAGGTGAAGGACTCAGGGGTCACCAGGCCCTGGCGCGCGGCGAAGAAGCTGCCGGCGAAACCGGCGAAGCAGGCGCCCAGGGTAAAGGCCGAGAGCTTGATCACGGTGGGGTTCATCCCCAGCGCGCGGCAGGCGATCTCGTCTTCGCGCAGCGCTTCCCAGGCGCGGCCGATGGGCATGCGCAGGAGGCGGTTGATCACGAACAGGGTCAGCAGCACCAGCAGCAGCGCCACCAGGTAGAGGAACACCACCTTGTACTGGGAGTTGTAGGCAATCCCGAAGTACTCGTGGAAGGTCTGCATGCCCTCGGCCGCGCGACGCTCGAAGGTGAGGCCGAACAGGCTGGGCTTCTCGATGTTGCTGATGCCGTTGGGGCCGCCGGTGATCTCTGTGAGGTTGCGCAGCAGGATGCGGATGATCTCGCCGAAGCCGAGGGTCACGATGGCCAGGTAGTCACCGCGCAGGCGCAACACCGGGAAGCCCAGCAGGAAGCCGAACAGCGCGGCCATCATGCCGGCGATCGGCAGGCACACCCAGAAGCCCAGGCCGTAGTAGTGCGACAGCAGCGCATAGCTGTAGGCGCCCACGGCGTAGAAGCCGACATAGCCCAGGTCCAGCAGGCCGGCGAGGCCGACCACGATGTTCAGGCCGAGGCCGAGCATCACGTAGATCAGGATCAGCGTGGCGATGTCCACCGCACCGCGCGAGCCGAAGAACGGCCAGGCGAGGGCGACCACGATCAGGCCGAGGATGATCCAGCGCTGGGTGGAGGGCAGGGTGAGGAAGTTGGTGGCCTTGTCCGACAGCTTCGGCCGACTCGGGGCCTTGCTCCAGGCTTCGGTCAGCTGGTTGCGGAACAGCTGCCAGACGAACATGGCGATGGCACAGCCGGCGATGGTCCAGAGCACGGCGGGGCTGCCGCCCTGCACCTGCAGGCTGATGCCCACGGTGGTGAGCTTCAGGCCCAGCACCGGGTAGGCGACCGCGACGACCAGCAGGGCGCTGAAGAGGGCGGTCTTGAGGTTCTTGGCGGTGTTCATACCTTCTCCACCTCCGGGCGACCGAGGATGCCGGTGGGGCGGAACAGCAGGACCAGGACCAGCAGGCTGAAGGACACCACGTCCTTGTACTGGTCACCGAACACATCGGCGCCGAAGGCTTCGGCCACGCCGAGCACCAGGCCGCCGAGCATGGCGCCGGGGATGCTGCCGATGCCGCCGAGTACCGCGGCGGTGAAGGCCTTGATGCCGGCGAGGAAGCCCAGGTGCGGGTTGATCACGCCGTACTGCATGCCCAGCAGCACTGCGGCGATGGCAGCCAGGGTGGCGCCGATGACGAAGGTGAGGGCGATGATGTTGTTGGTGTTGATCCCCAGCAGGTTGGCCATCTTGATGTCCTCGGCGCAGGCGCGGCAGGCGCGGCCCAGGCGGGAACGGGAGATGAACTGGGTGAGGCCGAACATGACCAGGAAGGTGACGACGAAGATCAGCACCTGCATGTACGAGATGGTGACCCCGTTCATGGTGCTTTCGCCGAACACGAAGTTGCCCGGCAGCAGGTTCGGGATCGCCTTGTCCTTGGAGTCCTGGGCGAGCAGGACTTCGTTCTGCAGGAAGATCGACATGCCGATGGCGGAGATCAGCGGGATCAGGCGGTTGCTGCCGCGCAGCGGCCGGTAGGCCACCCGTTCGATGCTGTAGCCATAGGCGCTGGCGACGATGATGCTGGCGCTGAAGGCCGCCACCATCAGGAGAGGCAGGCTGTCGAGACCGAGCATGGTGAGCCCGGCAATGGCGATGAAGGCTACGTACGAGCCGATCATGTAAACCTCGCCGTGGGCGAAGTTGATCATGCCGATGATGCCGTAGACCATGGTGTAGCCGATGGCGATCAGGGCATAGGTGCTGCCAACGGTCAGGCCGTTAACCAGCTGTTGCAGGTAGTGATAGAGATCAGGCATTCCCCAACTCCTCGGGCATCACGTAAAGCGGCGCTTGTGGCGCAGCGGAGCCCGTAAAACTCGGATAAACAAAGCCCACTGCGGATGCAGTGGGCTCTGGGCTTAAGGCGGGAAGCTTATTTGGCTTCGGTCTTGGTGCCGTCCTTGTGCCACTCGTACACCACGAAGCTGAAGTCCTTCAGATCGCCCTTCTTGTCGAAGGAGAGGGTGCCGGTCGGGGTTTCGAAAGTGTTGGAGCGCAGGGCTTCAGCCACCTTGGCGGTGTCGTCGCCAGCCTTCTTGATGCCTTCGGCAATGACTTGCACGGCGGCGTAGGCCGGGAACACGAACGGACCGGTGGGGTCTTCGTTCTTGGCCTTGAAGGCCTCTACCAGGGCCTGGTTCTTCGGATCCTGGTCGAAGGACTTCGGCAGGGTCACCAGCAGGCCTTCGGAAGCCGGGCCGGCGATGGCGGAGATTTCCTTGTTGCCGACACCTTCCGGACCCATGAAGCGAGCGCTCAGGCCTTTTTCGGAAGCCTGGCGCAGCAGCAGGCCCAGCTCGGGGTGGTAGCCGCCGTAGTAGACGAAGTCGACATTGGCTTGCTTCAGCTTGGCGATCAGGGCGGAGAAGTCCTTGTCGCCGGCGTTGATGCCTTCGAACAGGGCCACCTTGCCGCCCTTGGCTTCCAGGGTCTGCTTCACGGCCGTGGCGATGCCTTCGCCGTACTGCTGCTTGTCGTGGATGACGGCGACGTTTTTCGGCTTGATGTGGTCAGCGATGAAGTTGCCGGCGGTCGGGCCTTGCAGGCTGTCCAGGCCGATGGTGCGGAACACCAGCTGGTAGCCACGGGCGGTGATCTCGGGGCTGGTGGAGGCCGCGGTGATCATCAGGATGCCTTCGTCTTCGTAGATGTCGGACGCAGGCTGGGTGGAGCTGGAGCACAGGTGGCCAACGACGTACTTCACGCCATCGTTGACGATCTTGTTGGCTACGGCGACCGCTTGCTTCGGATCGCACGCGTCGTCGTAGACCACGCCTTCGAGTTGAGCGCCGTTCACCCCGCCGGCCTTGTTGATCTGCTCGATCGCCATCTTGGCGCCGATGAACTGCATTTCACCGTACTGGGCGACCGCACCGGTCACCGGGCCGGCCAGGGCGATCTTGATGGTGTCGGCCGCTACGGAGTAGCTGGCGGCACCGGCGAGGGCCATGGCGGCGAACAGTTTGGAAAGCTGCTTGGTAGCCTTGTTCATAGTGCTCCACTCGTATGTTTATCGTTGTTGTTGTCCTGGTTGCCTGAAAGCAGAGGACAGGGTCCTTTTTGTCACCCCGCCGAGTCCTGCGGCAACTGTACCGGTACAGTGTAGAGTGCCGATTTGCGGCTTGAAAAGCCGACAGGAGGGTGCGGAATGTTCCTATGTCGCCTAATCGCAACAAACGTATAGAAATACGGCGTGCCCTGAAGGACGCAGGAAGCGTCTGGCTGCACTTGTGAACAAGATGACGGGCGTTGGTTATCATTGCCCGCCCTGCAACCGTTACTTTCCCACTCAGAGCAAGCCATGAACGAATCCTCAAGCACCCTCTATGCCAAGCTGCTCGGCGAAACCGCCGCCATCACCTGGGAGGAGCTGCAGCCCTTCTTCGCCCGTGGGCAACTGCTCTGGGTCGAGGGTCAGGAGGATCTGGTCGGCGTCGCCCTGGCCGTGGCCGAGGACGACAAGCCCCAGGTCGCAGCGTTGCTGCAGGCCGGCAAGCTGGAGCGCGTGGAAGAGGCCCGGGCACGCGACCTGCTGGAGCGTGATCCCACCCTCTGGGCCGTGGTGGTGGCGCCCTGGGTGCTGGTGCAGGAACGCCTGGAGGCACCGGCCCGTCACTGAGGGCTGCGGCCTGCCGGCAAAGGCCGTCTAGACTCCTTCCACCCCGATCGTCTCTCAAGGAGCTTCACCATGTTCGAACCCGGCCACCTGCACCGTGCCAGCATTCCCGGGCTGCCCAACCAGCCGGAGTTCTCCATCGACCTCTATTACGAGGTCCGGCGTGATGCGGAGGAAGGCACCATGCTGCACTTCCGCATGGTGGGCGTGATCAATGGCGTGAGCTTCGAGGAAACCTTCGAGCTGCACCGGGACACCGCCTTCAACTTCGCCAGCGTCGCCACCCGCATTGCCAACAAGCACGGGCTGCACACCAGCGTCGGGCCGATCGTGCACAACCACCAGGAGTTCGATGCGATGTTCGAGGACATCCGTCAGAAGCTGGGGGCGGAACCCGGCGAGCCGGTGAACCTGGATCACCTGCAGAAGGACGGCCTCTGACCCATATCGGTGCGCACTCCTGGTGCGCACCGTTACCTTTCGCACCGTTGAGGTGCATTTTTCCTGCTGGGTGACACACCGATTTCCGGGGCGGTGCACGGCCTGGGCAGCCGGTTAAGATAGGCGCTTCCGCCCGACTGGAGCTCAGCATGTCGTTACCCCGCATCGCCTTCGCCGGCATCGGCCTCATGGGCCTGCCGATGACCCGCCGCCTGCTGGCCGCCGGCTTCCCCCTCACGGTCTGGAACCGGACTCCCGACAAATGCACACCCCTGCTGGAGCTCGGTGCACGCCGTGCCGAAACCCCGGCCGAGCTGTGTGCCGATGCCGACATCCTCATGCTCTGCCTGGCCGACACGGCCGTGGTGCGTGAGGTGGTGTTCGGGCCGGGGGGCGTGGTGGAAGGGGCGCGGGCTGGGCAGGTGCTGGTGGACTTCTCCAGCCTCGAACCGGCGGCGACCCGCGAGATGGCCGCCGAACTGGAGCGACGCACCGGCGTGCACTGGATCGATGCACCGGTTTCCGGTGGCACCCCGGGTGCCGAGGCCGGCACCCTGGCGATCATGGCCGGTGGCCGCGAGGAGGATGTGGAGCGGGTGCGCCCCGTGCTCGCGCACCTGGGGCAGCGTCTGACGCGCATGGGCGAGGTCGGTGCCGGCCAGGTGACCAAGGTCTGCAACCAGATGATCGTCGCCTGCAATGCCCTGGTGATTGCCGAGGTGGTGGCCCTGGCGGAAAAGGCCGGGGTCGATGCCAGTCTGCTGGCGCCGGCACTGGCCGGCGGCTTCGCCGACTCGCGGCCCTTGCAGATCCTGGCGCCGCAGATGGCCGAAAGCTGCTTCGAGCCGGTCAAATGGCATGTCCGCACCCTGCTCAAGGACCTCGACACCGCCACCCGCCTGTCCCGCGAGGAGGGCAGCGCCACCCCCATGAGCGGGCTCGCCGCGCAGCTCATGCGCCTGCATGGCAGCCAGGGCAACCTGGAGCGCGACCCCGCGACCCTGATCGAACTCTACCGAGAGGAGCACCCATGAAGGTTTCCGCCAACCTGTCGCTGCTGTTCACCGAGCTGCCCCTGATCGAACGCATCGGCGCTGCCGCCGAGGCGGGTTTCGACGGCGTGGAGATCCAGTTCCCCTACGAGCTGCCTGCCGGCGAGCTGAAGGCCGCCCTGGACCAGGCCGGCCTGCCGCTGGTGCTCATCAACCTGCCCGCCGGCGATCTGATGCAGGGCGGCGCCGGGCTGGCTGCCGTGCCGGCCCAGCAGGACGCCTTCGACGCCGCCCTGCGCCATGCCTACACCTACGCCGCGCTGGTGCAGCCGCAGTGCGTCAACGTACTGCCCGGGCGCCTGGCCAATGGCGTGTCGCGACCCGAGGCGCTGGCCACGCTGGTGGCCAACCTGCGCAAGGCTGCCGACACCTTCCACCCGCTGGGCATCCAGGTGCTGGCCGAGGCGATCAACCCCTTCGACATGCCGGGCTTCCTCATCAACACCCCCGAGCAGTTGCTGGAGCTGGTGCGCTCGGTGGAAAGCCCCAACTTCGCCGCCCAGCTGGACCTCTATCACCTGGCCCGCCAGCAACTGGACCCGGTGGCGGCCATCCGCCTGCTGGGCGACGCCATCGGCCATGTGCAGTTCGCCGACCACCCCGGACGCGGCGCCCCTGGCAGTGGTGAGCTGGATTTCGCCCCGGCGCTCGCCGCCCTGGCCGAGGTGGGATACGCCGGCTGGTTGGGCGCTGAGTATCGCCCCGGCGGGCCGACCCGCGACGGGCTCGACTGGTTGCCGCGCTTCAAGGCCGCGTGACCGAATGGGCCGGCCTCAGGCGAAGTTGAGGGCCGGCCCCTCGCCCCACTCCTCCAGCAGCGGACGCAGGTCCGCCAGCAATCGGGGGCGACTCAGCAGGTAGCCCTGGATGAAGTCGCAGCCCAGCCCGCGCAGCAACTCCAGCTGCGCCTCGCTTTCCACCCCTTCGGCCACCACCTGCAGGCGCAGGGTATGGGCCATGCCGATGATGGCCTGGACGATCTCCATGTCCGCGTGGGCGTGGGGCAGGTCCTGGATGAAGCAGCGGTCGATCTTCAGCGTGTCCAGCGGCAGGCGCTTGAGGTAGGCCAGGGACGAATAGCCGGTGCCGAAGTCGTCGATGGAGACGGCCACCCCCTGGTCGCGGATGCGATGCAGTAGGGTCAGGGCCTGGTTGATGTTGCTCATCAGCGCGTTCTCGGTCACCTCCAGTTCCAGCCGGTTGGCGGCCAGCCCCGACAAGGCCAGGGCCTCGGCCACGCGGTCGGCCAGTTCGTCCTGGCACAGGTTCAGGGCCGAGCAGTTGACCGCCACCCGCAGGCCGTCGTGCCCCAGCTCTGCCAGCTCGCGGCAGGCACGGCGCAGCACCCAGGCGTCCAGCTCGGTGATGAAGCCGTTGGCCTCGGCAATGCCGACGAACCGGTCCGGCGTCAGCAGGCCATGCTGCGGATGACGCCAGCGCACCAGGGCCTCCAGCTTGCCCAGGCGGTTGCCGGCCAGGGCGAGGATGGGCTGGTAATGCAGCTCCAGCTCACGGTCTTCGGCCAGGGCGCGGCGCAGCTCTTCCTCC
Source organism: Metapseudomonas otitidis (assembly GCF_011397855.1). Lineage (NCBI taxonomy): Bacteria > Pseudomonadati > Pseudomonadota > Gammaproteobacteria > Pseudomonadales > Pseudomonadaceae > Metapseudomonas > Metapseudomonas otitidis. Next base: position 1,584,604 of record NZ_AP022642.1, read on the forward strand.
AGCTGCAACTCGACGGTGGCCTTGTGCTTCAGGTGGCGGCTGAAGAAGTGCAGGTTGTTGCGGCCGCTGCCCTTGGATTGGTACAGCGCCAGGTCCGCGTGCTTGAGCAGTTCCTCGCAGCTCTCGCCGTCCTCGGGGAACAGGCTGATGCCGATGCTGGTGGTCATCACCATCTTCCGTCCGGCCAGCTCGATGGGCTCCTTGAGCGCCTGCATCACCCGCTGGGCCAGCACCCGTGCCTCTTCCGGGCGGTGCAGGCCGGCGAGGATGCAGAACTCGTCGCCGCCCAGCCGGGCGATCAGGTCCTCGTCCCGCAGCATCGCTGCGATGCGCTCGGCCACGGCCTTGAGCAGGGCATCGCCGGCATCGTGGCCGAGGCTGTCGTTGATCCGCTTGAAGTGGTCGATGTCGAGGAACATCACCGCCAGCGACTGCCGGGTGCGGCCATGGATCGCCAGCCGCTCGGCGAACACCTCGTTGAAGGCCCGGCGGTTGGGCAGGTTGGTCAGCGGGTCGACATGGGCGACTTTCTGCAACACCGCCTTGGCCTGGTCCAGTTGCTTGAGCAGGCTGCCGACGCGCTCCAGGTCCTGGTCGCGGCGCTGCAACTGGCGATCGGCCCAGGCGGCGCCGAGGCCGAAGAACAGGCTGAGGAAGGCGATCAGCCCGACGCTCACGGCCATCGCCAGGTTCTGCGCGGGGGGCTGCAGGTGCAGTTCGGTGCCGGGGGACACGGTCAGCTCCAGCGCCCACATGCCGGTGAAGTGCATGGAAACGATGGCCCCGCCCATCACCAGGCTGGCCGGGATGCGCAGGCGGTGGTTGAGGCTGTCGTCGCGGCCGCGGAAGAACACCGCCAGCATCAGCGCCACCAGGCTGGTGACCACGGCCACGTCGATGGAGAGCATGAACAGCTCGGGGCGGTAGGTCTGGGTGGCTTCCGAGCGGATCGCCGCCATGCCGGTGTAATGCATGCAGGCGATGCCCAGGCCCAGGGTCAGCGAGCCGGCCAGGTAGTGCCGGGGACCCAGTTGCGGATGGCCCAGGGTGCGCATCGTCGCCAGGGAGACGCCGATCACCACCAGCAGGGAGAGGGCGGTCACCAGGGCGTTGTAATGCAGCACCACCGGCGCTTCGAAGGCGAGCATGGCGATGAAGTGCATGGACCAGATGCCGCCGCCCAGGCACAGCGCGCCGATCCAGTACCAGCGTCGTCGGGCTGCCGGGTCGGCCACGTTGGCCACGCGCTCGCCCATGCTCAGCGCGGTGTAGGCGGCGGCGCTGGCCACCAGGAAGGCCAGCAGCACCAGCCAGCCGTTGTGGGTGCAGTCCAGCAGGCGCACCTGTCCCTCGGGGAGTTCGTTGCTGATGCGCAACCCGAGCCATTCCATTGCCTGTTGCCTCCGCGACGGGGCGTGCCGATCCGTTTGAGTATCGGCCAGCCCCATCCACCCGCCACGGCTGCCCGGCGCCGTACGACGAGTGGTCGGGGGAGGGCGCCATCGTTCGCCATAACCAGCGCGAATGTTCGCAGACAGCCGCAAGGCGAGCCTCTAGATTCGGCCTTACAAGCCCGGCAGGCGGTCTGCCGGGTCACCAACAACAAAGAGACCGACCCATGCAGCCTTCCCCGCAAGCGGCCAATGCCTGGCGCGTGCTGTTCCTGTTGTTCCTGGCCAACCTGTTCAACTTCTTCGATCGCACCATCCCCGCGATCATCATCGAGCCGGTGCGCCACGAATGGAGCCTGAGCGACTTCCAGCTGGGGCTGATCGGCACCGCCTTCACCCTGGTCTACGCCGTGGCCGGCCTGCCCCTCGGGCGCATGGCCGACACCGGCTCGCGGAAGAAGATCATGGGCTGGGGCCTGGCGGTGTGGAGCGGGCTGACGGCGGTGAACGCCCTGGCGTGGAACTTCTGGAGCTTCCTGCTGATCCGCATGGGGATCGGCATCGGCGAAGCCAGTTATGCCCCGGCGGCCAACTCGCTGATCGGCGACCTGTTCCCGCCGAACAAGCGCGCCCGCGCCATGGGCCTGTTCATGCTCGGCCTGCCGCTGGGGCTGCTGCTGGCCTTCTTTACCATCGGTGCGATGGTGCAGGCCTTCGGCAGCTGGCGGGCGCCCTTCGTCATCGCGGCGATTCCGGGGCTGATCCTCGCGGTGTTCATGTTCTTCATCAAGGAGCCGCAGCGCGGCGCCGCCGACAACCGCACCCAGGACCAGACGCCGCTGGACCGCCCGCTGCGCCGGGTGCTGTCGATCCGCACCTTCTGGTGGCTGACCCTGGCGGGGCTGACCTTCAACTTCGCCACCTACGCCTGCAACTCCTTCATGGTGCCGATGCTGCAGCGCTACTTCCTGATGTCCCTGCAGGGGGCTGCCGTCGCCACCGGCATCATCGCCGGCCTCACCGGGCTGGTCGGCCTGACCCTGGGCGGCTGGCTGGCGGACAAGGCCCACGAGAAGTCCGAACGTGGCCGCCTGCTGCTGGCCACCGGCAGCCTGCTGGTGGCGACCCTGGCCACCGGCTTCGCGCTGTTCTCCGGGCGCATCGAGGTGGGGGTGTTCGTGGGCGTGTTCAGCATCGGCTGGCTGTTCGCCTACACCTTCTACACCTGCGTCTACACCGCCATTCAGGACGTGGTGGAGCCGCGCCTGCGGGCCACAGCCATGGCGCTGTTCTTCGCCGGTCTCTACCTGCTGGGCGGTGGCCTGGGGCCGGTGGTGGTGGGGCTGCTGTCGGACCACTTCGCCCATGCGGCGATGTACGCCGCCGGTGCCAGCGAGATGACCGAGGCCTTCAAGGCCGTGGGCCTGCACGATGCCATGTACCTGATCCCGGTGGCCCTGGGGCTGACCACCCTGGCCCTGTTCCAGGCAGCGCGCTGCTTCGGGCAGGACGCCCGGCGCATGCGCGCAGGGCAGCAGCCGGCGGCGCAGGCCGCGCTGGCCTGATGCCGCAGAAACGAAAAAGCGCGCCGAGGCGCGCTTTTTCGTGGGCGGGGTTTGCTTAGCCGGCGACCAGTACCCGGATGGACTCCAGCCGCAGCGCGGCCTTCTCCATCAGCGCCAGGCCCTCTTCGCGCTGACGGCGCAGGGCCTCGATCTCGCTGTCGCGGACGCTGGGGTTGACCGCCTTGAGCGCTTCCAGGCGCGCCAGTTCTTCCTCCAGCTCGGCCGCGAGGCGCTTGGTGGCCTCGGCCACGCGGGCGTCGTGGCGCGGGCGGATCTTGGTCTCGGCAACCTGGATCTGCGCCGCGAGCACGTCGCGCTGGGCCTGGACGAACTTGTTGGCACTGCCGCGCGGCACGCTTTCCAGCTGGTCGTTGAGGGTGTCGAAGGCCACCTTGGAGGCCAGGTCGTTGCCGTTGGCGTCCAGCAGGCAGCGCAGCGCGGCCGGCGGCAGGAAGCGGCTCAGCTGCAGGCTGCGCGGCGCCACCACCTCGCTCACGTAGAGCAGCTCCAGCAGCACGGTGCCGGGCTTGAGGGCCTTGTTCTTGATCAGCGCGACGGCGGTGTTGCCCATGGAGCCGGACAGCACCAGGTCCATGCCGCCCTGGACCATGGGGTGCTCCCAGGTGAGGAACTGCATGTCCTCGCGGGACAGGGCCTGGTTGCGGTCGTAGGTGATGGTCACGCCTTCGTCGTCGCCCAGGGGGAAGCCGGCGTCGAGCATCTTCTCGCCGGGCTTGAGCACCAGGGCGTTCTCGGAGTGGTCCTCACTGTCGATGCCGAAGGCGTCGAGCAGGGACTCCATGTAGATCGGCAGGGCGAACTCGTCGTCCTGCTCGAGGATGGCCTCGACCAGCGCACGGCCTTCGCCGCCGCCGTTGGAGTTCAGCTCCAGCAGGCGGTCGCGGCCGGAATGCATTTCGCTTTCCAGGCGCTTGCGCTCGGCTTCGGCTTCGCTCAGCAGCGCACCCCAGGTGTCTTCGTCGGCGTCTTCCAGCAGCGGCAGCAGGCGCGGGCCGAACTGGTGCTGCAGGGCGTTGCCGGTGGGGCAGGTGGCGAGGAAGGCGTTCAGCGCGCGGTCGTACCACTGGAACAGGCGCTCCTGGGGGCTGTTCTCCAGGTAGGGCACGTGCAGCTGGATGGTGTGCTTCTGGCCGATCCGGTCGAGGCGGCCGATGCGCTGTTCCAGCAGGTCCGGGTGGGCCGGCAGGTCGAACAGCACCAGGTGGTGGGCGAACTGGAAGTTGCGGCCTTCGGAGCCGATCTCGGAGCAGATCAGCACCTGGGCGCCGAATTCCTCGTCGGCGAAGTAGGCCGCGGCGCGGTCGCGCTCGAGGATGCTCATGCCTTCGTGGAACACGGTGGCGGGGATGCCGGAGCGCACACGCAGGGCGTCTTCCAGGTCGAGGGCGGTCTCGGCATGGGCGCAGATCACCAGCACCTTGAACTTCTTCAGCATCTTCAGGGTGTCGATCAGCCACTCGACACGGGGGTCGAAGCGCCACCAGCGCTCGCTGTCGTCGACCTCGCCCTGCTGGGCCTGGAAGCTGACCTCGGGGTACAGGTCCGGATGGTCGCCCACCGGCAGCTCCATGTATTCGCTGGGGTTGGGCAGCGGGTAGGGGTGCAGCTGGCGCTCGGGGAAGCCCTGGACGGCGGCACGGGTGTTGCGGAACAGCAGGCGGCCGGTGCCGTGGCGGTCCAGCAGCTCGCGCACCAGGCGCGCGGAGGCGTCGCTGTCGCCCTCGGCGACGGCGGCCAGCAGGGTTTCGCCTTCGCTGCCGAGGAAGTTGGCGATGGTGGCCCGCGCTTCTGCGGACAGGCGGCCCTCGTCCAGCAGCTCCTGCACCGCTTCGGCGATGGGGCGGTAGTGGGCGCTCTCGGCACGGAAGGCTTCCAGGTCATGGAAGCGGTTGCGGTCCAGCAGGCGCAGGCGCGCGAAGTGGCTTTCCTGGCCCAGTTGCTCCGGGGTCGCGGTCAGCAGCAGGACGCCGGGGATGACCTCGGCCAGTTGCTCCACCAGGCGGTACTCGTCGCTGGCGTGCTCGGGGTGCCAGACCAGGTGGTGGGCTTCGTCCACCACCAGCAGGTCCCAGCCGGCGGCGAAGGCGGCATCCTGGGCGCGCTCGCTGTCCTTCAGCCATTCCAGGGACACCAGGGCGAGCTGGGCATCCTCGAAGGGGTTGCTGGCATCGCTCTCGGCGAAGCGCTCGGCATCGAACAGCGCGACCTGCAGGTTGAAGCGGCGGCGCATCTCCACCAGCCATTGGTGCTGGAGGTTCTCCGGGACCAGGATCAGCACCCGGCTGGCGCGCCCGGAGAGCAGCTGGCGGTGGATCACCAGGCCGGCCTCGATGGTCTTGCCCAGGCCCACTTCGTCGGCCAGCAGGACGCGAGGCGCGATGCGGTCGGCCACTTCGCGGGCGATGTGCAGCTGGTGGGCGATGGGCTGGGCGCGGGCGCCGGACAGGCCCCACAGCGAGGATTGCAGCAGGCGGCTCTGGTGTTGCAGGGTGTGGTAGCGCAGGCCGAACCAGTTCAGCGGGTCGATCTGCCCGGCGAACAGGCGGTCGCTGGCCAGGCGGAACTGGATGAAGTTGGACAGCTGCGTTTCCGGCAGGGTGCGGGCTTCGTTCTGGGCCGTGATGCCGTGGTAGACCAGCAGGCCGTCGACGTCGTCGACTTCCTGCACGGTGAGCTTCCAGCCCTCGAAGTGGGTGATCTCGTCACCCGGAGCGAAGCGCACGCGGGTCAGCGGGGCGTTGCGCAGGGCATACTGGCGCGTCTCGCCGGTCGCCGGGTAGAGCACGGTGAGCAGCCGCCCGTCGGATGTCAGGATGGTTCCGAGGCCCAGTTCAGCCTCGCTGTCACTGATCCAGCGTTGCCCCGGTTCATACTGCTGCGCCATGCGTGTCTCCCGCCATGCAAAAAAGCCGGCTAGTTTAGCGGAACGCGTGGCCAAGAGCGACGGAACTTGCGTTCCCGTTTGCGGTAGAAGTGTAGCGAGGCCGCTAAAGGTGTGGCCTGTGTTGCCGACAGGTTGAATGACAGAGGGTCTGACCATGTTGCCGCCGATCCCCCACAGCCTGGTTCCCGTGACCGCCCAGCAGGACGTGGCCAAGCCACGCCCCGACATTCCCCCCGTGGCGCCAGCCCAGGAAAGCCAGCACGAAAGCGAAGTGGGGCTGGACCGCCGCCACCCGCAGGAAGCCGAGGAGATGCTCCGCGAGGAGCAGCGCCGCCGCCAGCGCCGGGGCTACACCCCCGAGCAACTGGCCGAGGGCGAGGTGAAGCCGGCGGACGAGGAGGTGATCGACACCCTCCCGCGTCAGGGCCTCTGGGTGGACGTCGAGGTCTGACGTCGTGGGAGAATGCGTCCCCCTGTTTGCGCAATCGGTCATCCCATGAGCCTGTTCGACGACCTGCCCCTTGAGCTGCCGGACGCCTGCCTGCGCCACGAGCGCCACTGGCTGGCGGTGGAGGAAGCCGACGAATGGCTGGCCGGGTTGCTGGCGGAGACGCCCTGGGAGCAGCCGGTTGTGCACCTGCACGGCCAGGACTACCGGGTGCCCCGGCATGTGGCCTGGTACGGAGACCCCGAAGCGAGCTACCGCTATTCCGGCCTGGTGCATCGCCCGCTGCCCTGGACGCCCCTGCTGGCGAAAATCCGCCAGCGCGTGCAGGAAGACGTGGGGCAGCCCTTCAACGGCGTGCTGCTGAACCTCTACCGGGACGGCCAGGACTCCATGGGCTGGCACAGCGACGACGAGCCGGAACTGGGGCCCAATCCCACCGTGGCGTCGGTGAACCTCGGCGGCACCCGGCGCTTCGACCTGCGCCGCAAGGGCAGCGGGCGCATCGAGCACTCGCTGGAGCTGGCACACGGTGCGCTGCTGGTCATGAGCGGGCCGACGCAGCATCATTGGCAACACCAGGTGGCCAAGACCCGAGCCGCCTGCCAGCCACGTCTCAACCTCACCTTCCGCTGGATCCGCCCATGAGCAATGACGACAAGCTGATCGATTTCGGCGCCGAGCGCGACAAGCGCATCCATGACCTGCACGAGAAACGGCTGGTGGACATGCGCCAGGCCTTCGAAAAGGTGCTGCCGCTGGGCAAGGCGAAGAAGAACCGCAGCAAACCGAAGAAGCGCTGAACGCTAACCTGAACGGCCCGTCATGGGCTGCGGTCAGAGTGTCGCCCGGTGCCAGCTGGGATATTTTCGACGGACGAAAAAAAGGGCGACCGAAGTCGCCCGAGGTGCCTTGCGTGCCTGTGTACCTGGAGAACTCGACTTACGCTTTCTTGTCGCGCTTGTGAGAGTCCTTCCAGATGAAGTATCCGACGCCACCGAAGAAGGCGAGCATCAGGCCAACAGTGCCGATACCGGCTAGAACCACAACATCGACGAACATAAGGGCCTCCTGCGTCTGGCGTCTTGTTTCGATGGGTCAAAGGTAGACCCGGGCCAGGGGGCCGAAATTGATCTGGATCAATGGCCGCAGGGCCCGTCCCGCAAGGTCTGCGGGTAACTGATCCAGGTCAATTTTCCAGGGGGTCCCCTGCGCCGGATGGGGCATTTCAGAGCCTTTCGACAGGGAAGGAGAGGGGGGAGATGATCAGACGAATCCAGGGCCGTGCCGTACAGGCGGGCGGCCGCCTATGCTTGCCGCACCTCTTCCAAGGTTCCCGACGTGCGTGAAACCCTGAAGGCCTTCCTCGCCCCCGACCTCCCGGCCCTGCAGTTCGCCATCAAGACATTGCTCGGGGGCGGCCTGGCGCTCTGGTGTGCGCTGCGCTTCGGCCTGGAGCAGCCGCAATGGGCGCTGATGACCGCCTTCATCGTGGCCCAGCCGCTGTCCGGGATGGTGGTGCAGAAGGGCCTGGCGCGGCTGCTCGGCACCCTGGTCGGAACCACCATGGCCGTGGTGATCATGGCGCTGTTCGCCCAGACGCCCTGGCTGTTCCTCTTCGTCCTGGCCACCTGGCTGGCGCTGTGCACGGCGGCCTCCACCATGCTGCGCAGTGCCTGGTCGTACGCCTTCGTCCTAGCCGGCTACACGGTGGCCATCATCGGCCTGCCGGCCATCGCCCACCCGCTCAATGTCTTCGACCAGGCCGTGGCCCGCTGCACCGAGATCTGCCTCGGCATCCTCTGTGCCACCGCCACCAGCGCGCTGATCTGGCCGCAGCGGGTGGAGCGCCAGCTGGTGCGCCAGGCCACCGAGGCCTGGGAGAGCGGCATCCGTGCGGCCCGCTCGGCCCTGGACGGTGCGCCCTACGAGCGCCAGGGGCTGCTGGGTGTCCTGGGGCGCCTGGTGGCCGTGGATGCCCAGCGCGAGCACGCCTGGTTCGAAGGCGCGCGCGGCCGGCGTCGCGCCGCCGCCTTGCGGGTGCTCAGCCGCGACCTGCTCAGCGTGCTGCGGCTGGCGCGTGGGGTGGCACGCCAGTGGCGGCAGCTGTCGGACGACGAGGCCGAGCGCCTGGCCCCCTGGCTGGAGGCCGTGCGACAGGCGCTGGAGTCACCCGATCCGGCACGCCTCGAAGCCCTGGGGCAGCGCCTGCTGGAGGCGGCCGAATCCCCCGAACTGAGCGTGGTGCAGCAATACTGCCTGGGGCGCCTGGCGGTCACCCTCCGCCAGGTACGGGCCGCCGCCGCAGCGCTGGAGGCCGTGGAGCGTGGCGCTCCCACCGAGGACAGTTCGGCGCCCCTGTCCTGGCACCACGACCTGCCCACGGCCTTGCTCTACGGCTCCCGCAGCGGGCTGGCCTTCCTCGGGCTGGCGACCTTCTGGATGGCCACCGCCTGGACCTCCTCCATCGGCGCGCTGACCCTCACCTGCGTGGTCTGCAGCCTCTTTGCCAGCCGCGAGAACGCCGCGCAGATCGGCCTGATGTTCCTGCGCGGCATCCTCTATGCGCTGCCGGTGGCCTTCTTCATCGGCCAGGTGGTACTGCCCCAGTTCAGTGGCTTCCCGCTGCTCTGCATGGCCCTCGGCGTGCCGCTGTTCTTCGGCACCCTGGGCATGGCGCGGCCGGCCCTGAGCGGCACGGCCACCTCGTTCTGCCTGCACTTCATCGTGCTGTGCGCACCGCAGAACACCATGCACTTCGACGTTGCGGTGTTCCTCAACGAAGCCCTGTCCATCCTGCTGGGGGTCGGTTTCGCCGTGCTGGTGTTCCGCCTCATCGTGCTGACCCACCCCGGCTGGCATGGCCGGCGGCTGCTGCGGGCCACCTTCAGCGACCTGGGCCGGCTCACCCACCGCACCCTGGCGGGGGCGGAGAACTGGTTCGGCGGGCGCATGGCCGACCGCCTGCTGCAACTGGCCCGCCACTACCCGGCGCTGCCCAGCCAGTCCCGCAACCGTTGGGACGACGGTATCACCAGCCTCGACATCGGTGACGAACTGCTGCACCTGCGCCGTTGCCTGGCCGTGGGGGAGCGCTCCCTCGGCGCCTCCGAGGCGCGCTTTCTCGAACGGATCGAGCCACTGCTGGAGCAGGGGCCGGCGCCGGAGCGGGCGGATGCGATGGACGCGCCGTCCGAACAACTGATCCAGGCCCTGCGCGAGGCCGGCAACAGCATCGACCGGCGGCTGGCCCTGGCGGCCTTGCTGCAGTTGCGGCAGAGCTGGCGGCAGTGGTGTGAACAACAGGAGGCGAGCCATGGGCTTGCGTGAATGGTCACTGGGCGGCGTATTGCTCAGCCCGCTGCTGATCTACGCCCTGGCGGCGCTGCTGGTGACCGGCGTGCTGCGCCTGGCGCTGCAGCGGCTGGGCCTGGCGCGCTGGATCTGGCACGAGGCGCTGTTCGATACCGCCCTCTATGTCTGTGTACTGTCGGTGCTGGTCGCCATCTTCGGGCACTGGTGAAGGAGAAAACCATGGGTTCCACCTTGCGTGTCGTTGTCACCCTGGCGCTGGTCGCCGCAGCCGTTGTGGGGGGCTACAGCCTCTGGCAGCACTACATGCTCGCGCCCTGGACGCGGGACGCGCGCATCCGCGCCGACGTGGTGGTGATAGCACCGGACGTGTCCGGCTGGGTGGTGGACCTGAAGGTCCGAGACAACCAGCAGGTGAAGGCCGGGGACCTGCTGATGACCATCGACCGCGACCGCTACGAGGCCGCCCTGGAAAAGGCCCGCGCCGTCGCCGAAACCCGCCAGCAGCAACTGCGCCTGCGTGAGCACGAGGCCTCGCGCCGCGCCAGCCTCGGCCCCCAGGCCATCAGCGCGGAGCTGCGGGAGAACGCCCAGATCACCGCCGACATCGCCCGGGGCGAATACCGCCAGGCCCAGGCCGACGTGAAGGTCGCCGAGTTGAACCTGGCCCGCAGCGAAGTGCGTGCCCCGCGCAGCGGCCAGGTCACCAACCTGCGCCTGGCCCAGGGCAACTACGCCAGCGCCGGGCAGCCGGTGATGGCACTGGTGGACGACCAGTCCTTCTACGTGCAGGCGTACTTCGAGGAGACCAAGCTGCCCGGCATCCGTGTGGGCGCACCGGTGGACATCTGGCTGATGAGCGCCGGCCAGCCGCTCAAGGGCACGGTGGAAAGCGTCAGCCGCGGCATCACCGACCGCAACGCCAGCCCGGACGGGCAACTGCTCGCCAACGTCGAACCCACCTTCAACTGGGTACGCCTGGCCCAGCGCATCCCGGTACGGATCAAACTCGACCAGGTACCGGACACCATCCAGCTCAGTGCGGGGATGACCGCCAGCGTCACGGTCGGGGATCAGCCGCAGGCGCAGGACTAGCCGGAAGCTCCCCCGGAACGAAAAAGCCCGGCGATTGCCGGGCTTCCTTCATCAGGGCTGCGGGGTTCAGCCAATGGTGATCGGCGGCAGCTCCGGCAGCTCGATGGCGAGCGATTGCTTGGGCGCCAGTACCTCGGCCTCGCCGTCCACCACCTGCTCGGCGTTCTGGTTGAACACGCGGGTGGCGATGCGCACGCGGTTCTTCGGCAGCTTCTCGAGGATCTCCAGTTCCACGGTCAGGCTGTCGCCCAGCTTCACCGGGCGGGTGAACTTCAGTTGCTGGCCCAGGTAGATGGTGCCCGGCCCGGGTAGCTCGCAGGCGATGGCCGCGCTGATCAGGGCGCCGCTGAACATGCCGTGGGCGATGCGTTCCTTGAAGAGCGTGCCGGCCGCGTACTCGGCATCCAGGTGCACCGGGTTGCGGTCGCCGGACAGGGCGGCGAACAACTGGATGTCACGCTCCTCCACCTGCTTCGCGTAGCTGGCCTTCTGGCCGACTTCGAGGGCGTCGTAGGTGAAGTTGGTTACCTGGCTCATGGCGTCTCCTTGTTCGGTTGGCAGGCTCGACCCTGGGCGAGGGCGTGCCCCAGCCAGTCGAGCAGATGATTCGTCACCTCGTCGCGGTTGGTCTCGTTGAACAACTCGTGGCGGGCGTCGGGGTAGATCCTCAGTTGCACGTCGCGCACACCGGCCGAGCGCAGGGCATTGGCCAGGTCCTCCAGGCGCTTGCCGTCGCTGACCGGGTCGCACGCGCCGCCGATCACCAGCAGGGGCAGGCCCGGGTCGATCTGCGCCAGGTGGCCGATAGGCGTGATGTTCTGAAGCCCGCCGAGCAGGTCGAGCCACAACTGGTTGGTGCAGCGGAAGCCGCAGAGGCTGTCGTTGACGTACTTGTCCACCTCGTCCGGGTCGCGGCTGAGCCAGTCGAAGGGCGTGCGGTTGGGTTTGAAGGCCTTGTTGAACGAGCCGAAGGAGAGGAACTCGATCAGCGCGCTGCGGCCGTTCGGGCCCTGGCGCCAGCGTTCCAGCCGTGCCACCACGGCAGCCGCGCGGTACAGCCCCACCGGCTGGTAGTTGGAGCCGGAAAGGATGGCCCCCTGCAGGCTGCAGCTGTGGCGCATCAGGTAGCCCTGGGCGATGTAGCTGCCCATGCTGTGGCCGAGCAGGATGATCGGCGTCTGCGGGTGCTGCTGGCGGATGTGGTGGTTGAGGGCCGCGAGGTCGGCGATCACCTTGTTCCAGCCGTCGTGCTCGGCGTACAGGCCGAGTATGCCGTGCTGGGCGGTGCGCCCGTGGCCGCGCTGGTCGTGGGCGTAGACCTCGACGCCCGCCGCCACCAGCGCGGATGCCAGCCGCGCGTAGCGGCCGCTGTGCTCGGCCATGCCGTGGGCGATCATCACCACCGCCCGGGGTGGCTCCTCGCCGCTCCAGCGGTTCACGTAGAGCGGGGCGGCATCGCTGGCGGTGAGCCAGAAAGCGTCGTGGCGCATGGCCAATCCTTTTGGCGGGAGTGGAGTGATCGGCGCATTGTGCACGGGGGCCGGGGCGGCGCAAAGGGGCTGCACTGCGTGACCGGTCGGTCCTGCGCGGACCGTTTCGACAGCCTTTGTTCAGCCGCTCAGGCACGGGCTGTTGCGGCGAGATTCACGGGATCAATGAGAGCGCTTGGCGTATTTGCGCACGCGGGTGGACCTGCTACTTTCCGGGCAGTCCCGCAGCGCGGGCCAGACACATTCAGGGCAAATGAGGACAACAACAATGCAACCTGATTTCTGGAGCGACAAACGCCCTGCCGGCGTACCGGACCAGATCGACCTGGCGGCCTACCGTTCCGTGGTCGAGGTGTTCGAGCGTTCCTGCAAGAAATTCGCCGACCGCCCGGCCTTCCACAACCTGGGCGTGACCCTGACCTACGCCGAGCTGGACCGCCTGTCCGCCGCCTTCGCCGCCTACCTGCAGAAGCACACGGACCTCAAGCCCGGCGACCGCATCGCCGTGCAGATGCCCAACGTCCTGCAGTACCCCATCGCCGTGTTCGGCGCCCTGCGCGCCGGCCTGGTGGTGGTCAACACCAACCCCCTCTACACCGCCCGCGAGATGCGCCACCAGTTCAAGGACGCCGGCGTGCGGGCCCTGGTGTACATCAACCTGTTCGGCAAGCTGGTGCAGGAAGTGCTGCCCGACACCGAGATCGAGCACCTGATCGAGGCGCGCATGGGGGACATGCTGCCCAGCCTCAAGGGCTGGCTGGTCAACACCGTGGTGAAGAAGGTCAAGAAGATGGTGCCGGACTACCACCTGCCCCAGGCCGTCTCCTTCAAGGACGCCCTGCGCCAGGGCCGGGGCCATGGCCTCAAGCCGGTCAGTGTCGGCCTGGAAGACCTTGCCGTGCTGCAGTACACCGGCGGCACCACGGGCGTGGCCAAGGGCGCGATGCTCACCCACGGCAACCTCGTGGCCAACATGCAGCAGGTCAACGCCTGCCTGTCGCAGCTGGGCCCGGATGGCCAGCCGCTGATGAAGCAGGGGCAGGAGATCATGATCGCGCCGCTGCCGCTCTACCACATCTACGCCTTCACCGCGAACTGCATGTGCATGATGGTCAACGGCAACCTCAACGTGCTGATCACCAATCCGCGCGACATCCCCGGCTTCGTCAAGGAGCTGAAGAAGTGGCGCTTCTCCGCGCTGCTGGGCCTCAACACGCTGTTCGTCGCGTTGATGGACAACCCCGACTTCAAGGACCTGGACTTCTCCAACCTCAAGGTCACCAACTCCGGCGGCACCGCCCTGGTCAAGGCCACCGCCGAGCGCTGGCAGGCCGTCACCGGCTGCACCGTGGTGGAGGGCTACGGTCTCACCGAGACCTCCCCGGTGGCCAGCGCCAACCCCTACGGTGCCCAGGCCCGCCTGGGCACCGTAGGCATCCCGGTGCCCGGCACCGCCTTCAAGGTGATCGACGACGACGGTAACGAACTGCCCCTGGGCGAGCGCGGCGAGCTGTGCATCCAGGGCCCGCAGGTGATGAAGGGCTACTGGAACCGCCCCGAAGCCACCGCCGAGGTGCTGGACGCCGAGGGCTGGCTGAAGACCGGCGACATCGCCGTGATCGACCCGGACGGCTACGTGCGCATCGTCGACCGCAAGAAGGACCTGATCATCGTCTCCGGCTTCAACGTCTACCCCAACGAGATCGAGGACGTGGTCATGGCCCACCCGAAGGTGGCCAGCTGCGCCGCCATCGGCGTGCCCGACGAGAAGTCCGGCGAGGCGGTGAAGCTGTTCGTCGTCGCCCGCGAGGGCGGCGTTTCCGTCGAGGAGCTGAAGGCCTACTGCAAGGAAAACTTCACCGGCTACAAGGTGCCCAAGCACATCGTCCTCAAGGACGCCCTGCCCATGACGCCGGTCGGCAAGATCCTCCGTCGCGAGCTGCGCGACATCGCCTGATCCACCCCCTCCGACCCTCGCACCTGCCGCCCGGCAGTGTGCGAGGGTTCACAAACCGCCCTGGGACGCGCTTTCTACGCCAGTTAGGTGGTTTGCTCTAAAGGTGACTGATTGGTTTTATCTGGTCATTTTGTTGACTGGAAAGGGTCTATTTGGCTCTGGTCGCCTTTTTTCAAAGCTGATAATCTCGGCGCGCTTTTCGCCCTGGGAAGGGCCTGAAACCGCACAGACCACAAAAAACAACTGCCTCGTGCAGTGAAGATCAGCTGTTGCTCAGGAGTGGGCTTTCCATGACCGATAACTTCTGGACGGACAAGTATCCAGCAGGCGTTCCTGCGGAAATCAATGCCGACGCTTACCCCAACATTCAGGCGGTATTGAAAGAGTCCTGCCAACGCTTTGCCGACAAGCCCGCATTCAGCAACCTGGGCAAGACCCTCACCTACGGTGAGCTCTACGCACTCTCCGGTGCCTTCGCCGCCTACCTGCAGAACCACACCGACCTGCAGCCCGGCGACCGTATCGCCGTGCAACTGCCCAACGTCCTGCAGTACCCCGTCGTGGTCTTCGGCGCCCTGCGCGCCGGCCTGGTGGTGGTGAACACCAACCCGCTGTACACCGCGCGGGAGATGGAGCACCAGTTCAACGACTCCGGCGCCAAGGCCCTGGTGTGCCTGGCCAACATGGCCCACCTGGCCGAGAGCGTGCTGCCCAAGACCGGCATCCGCCATGTGGTGGTGACTGAAGTGGGCGACCTGCTGCCGCCGCTCAAGCGCCTGCTGGTGAACAGCGTCATCAAGTACGTGAAGAAGATGGTCCCGGCCTTCCACCTGCCCCAGGCCGTCAAGCTCAACCAGGCACTGGCCAAGGGCCAGGGCAAGGCCGTGCGCGAAGCCTCGCCGGCCGCCAACGACGTTGCCGTGCTGCAGTACACCGGCGGCACCACCGGCGTGGCCAAGGGCGCGATGCTCACCCATCGCAACCTCATCGCCAACATGCTGCAGTGCAAGGCGCTGATGGGCGCCAACCTCAATGAAGGGTGCGAGGTGCTCATCACCCCGCTGCCGCTCTATCACATCTACGCCTTCACCTTCCATTGCATGGCGATGATGCTGACCGGCAACCACAACATCCTGATCAGCAACCCGCGCGACCTGCCGGCGATGGTCAAGGAACTGGGCAACTGGAAGTTCACCGGCTTCGTCGGCCTCAACACCCTGTTCGTTGCCCTGTGCAACAACGAGGACTTCCGCAAGCTCGACTTCTCCGCCCTCAAGCTCACCCTGTCCGGCGGCATGGCCCTGCAACTGGCTGCGGCCGAGCGCTGGAAAGAGGTCACCGGCTGCGCCATCTGCGAAGGCTTCGGCATGACCGAGACCAGCCCCGTGGTGTCGGTGAACCCGTTCCAGAGCATCCAGATCGGCACCATCGGCATCCCGGTCCCCTCGACCCAGTGCAAGGTGGTGGACGACGAGGGCAACGACCTCGCCATCGGCGCCATCGGCGAGCTGTGCGTCAAGGGCCCGCAGGTGATGAAGGGCTACTGGCAGCGCCAGGACGCCACCGACGAGATCCTCTCGGCGGACGGCTGGCTGAAGACCGGCGACATCGGCCTGATCCAGGAAGACGGCTACATGCGCATCGTCGACCGCAAGAAGGACATGATCCTGGTCTCCGGCTTCAACGTGTACCCGAACGAGCTGGAAGACGTGCTCGCCACCCTGCCGGGCGTGCTGCAATGCGCTGCCATCGGCATCCCGGACGAGAAGTCCGGCGAGGCGATCAAGGTCTTCGTGGTGGTCAAGCCGGGTGCCAGCCTGACCAAGGACGAGGTGATGCAGCACATGCGCGCCAACGTCACCGGCTACAAGGTCCCGCGCTCCGTCGAGTTCCGCGACAGCCTGCCGACCACCAACGTCGGCAAGATCCTGCGCCGTGAACTGCGTGACCAGGAACTGAAGAAGCTCAAGGGCTGATCCGTCCCGGCATGAACGAGCCCCGCACCTGCGGGGCTTTTTCTTTGCCTCGCCCGATGCAATCACCCCAGCAGAGGTAGCCCGGGCTTCAGCCCGGGAGCGCCCCGTGCCTCCAGCCGCTTCGCCAGCTCTACCGAACGGTATGACCTCCCGTCACCCCCGCCCGCTGCCAGCATTGCGACAGCGGTGGATTCGCATAACCTGCGCCGGTCCGCGGGCCCGTGGCCCGCACCGTTGCGCTTCCTGGGGGACCTCCATGCGTATGAACGTGCGTCGAATCCTCCTGGCCTGGATGCTGGGAGTTGTCGTCGTCGGCCCGAGCGTGGCCGCTGAAAGCCCGTCCGCGAAACCGCTGATCGGCTCCGCCTCGCCGCAGGCCGTGATGGGCCGCCCGCTCAGCGTGCTGTTCGTGGGCAACAGCTACACCTTCTTCAACGACCTGCCGACCATGGTCCGGCAGATGTCGCTCGACGCCGCCCAGCCGCGCCCGCTGGACGTGCGCGACGTCACCTTCGGCGGCGCCAGCCTGGAGGCCCACTGGAACCGCGGCGTGGTGCAGCAGGTGCTGGCCAGCCAGCACTGGGACTACGTGGTGATCCAGGACTTCAGCACCATGCCGGTGGACAACCCCGAGAAGACCCGCACCTACGTGCGCCTGATGGCCGCCGAGGCACGCAAGGCCGGCGCCCAGCCGATCCTCTACCTGACCTGGGCACGCCAGGCGAACCCGGCCATGCAGGCGCAGCTCGATGCCGTCTACACCGGCCTGGCCAACGAGACCCACGCGCTGCTGGCCCCGGTCGGGCAGGCCTGGAAGCAGGCCCTGGCGGCCACCCCGCAACCGCACCTGTTCATCGAGGACGGCAGCCACCCGAGCTACAGCGGCAGCTACCTGACCGCCTCGGTGTTCTACGCGCTGATCTACGGCGTGCAGCCGCCGGCACCGTCCAGCGAGCAGGCCGCGCGCCTGGACCACGACAGCAGCAGCGCCCTGCAGGGCTTCGCCTGGAATTCCCTGCAGGCCCAGGACCTGGCCCTGCGCACCGTCCCGGCCGAGCTGCGCAGCCTGCCGGTCACCGCCACCCGCTGACCCGTTCCGCCCCGCGCCGCCGAGCCATCGGCGCGCGGGCGCTTCCCGGTGCGGTGCGGGGGCGGAATCTGCGACAATCGCGCCTTTGCCACGATTGCCCAGCGCCTGATGACCGACATCGCCTCCCTGCACAAGAACCTCGACCACGCCCTGATCGCCGACCGCCATCGCCTGCGCCGCCAGCTCCACGAGCTGCACAAGAAGCCGGACGAGGCGAAGCTCGCCCAGTGGCTGGAACGCTTCCAGGCTTCCTGCGCCAAGGTCGAGGCTCGTCGCGCCAGCGTGCCGCGCATGCGCTACGACGACGCCCTGCCCATCGCCGCCAAGCGCGACGAGATCAAGGCCGCCCTGGAGAAGCACCAGGTGCTGGTGATCGCCGGCGAGACCGGTTCGGGCAAGACCACCCAGCTGCCGAAGATCTGCCTGGAGATCGGCCGCGGCACCCATGGCCTGATCGGCCACACCCAGCCGCGCCGGCTGGCTGCGCGCAGCGTGGCGACCCGCGTGGCCGAGGAGATCGGCACGCCCCTGGGCGAACTGGTGGGCTACCAGGTGCGCTTCGAGGACCAGTCCAACGAGCGCAGCCTGGTCAAGCTGATGACCGACGGCATCCTCCTGGCTGAAACCCAGCACGACCGCCTGCTCGAGCGCTACGACACGATCATCGTCGACGAGGCCCACGAGCGCAGCCTCAACATCGACTTCCTCCTGGGCTACCTGAAGACCCTGCTGCCGCGCCGCCCGGACCTGAAGCTGATCATCACCTCGGCGACCATCGACCTGGAGCGCTTTTCCAAGCACTTCGGCGACGCGCCCATCGTCGAAGTCTCCGGCCGCACCTACCCGGTGGAGACCTGGTACCGGCCCCTGGCCGCCGAGGTGGACGAGAACGGCGAGCCGCTGTTCGACGACCTGTCGGTGGACCAGGGCATCCTCCGCGCCCTGGACGAGATCGCCGACCACGAGCGCGCCGAAGGCAAGCGCCCGGGCGACGTGCTGGTGTTCCTCCCCGGCGAGCGCGAGATCCGCGACGCCGCCGAGGTGCTGCGCAAGGCCAACCTGCGCCACACCGAGGTGCTGCCGCTGTATGCACGGCTGACCCCGGCCGAGCAGCAGAAGATCTTCGCGCCCATGCCGGGCCGCAAGATCGTGCTCGCCACCAACGTCGCCGAAACCTCGCTGACGGTGCCCGGCATCCGCTACGTGATCGACAGCGGCACCGCGCGCATCAGCCGCTACAGCTACCGCGCCAAGGTCCAGCGCCTGCCCATCGAGGCCGTGTCCCAGGCCAGCGCCAACCAGCGCAAGGGCCGCTGCGGGCGGGTCGAACCGGGCATCTGCGTGCGCCTGTACAGCGAGGAGGACTTCCTCGGTCGCCCCGAGTTCACCGACCCGGAGATCCTGCGCACCAACCTGGCGGCGGTGATCCTGCAGATGCTCCACCTGCGCCTGGGCGACATCGCCGACTTCCCCTTCATCGAACCGCCGGACGGCAAGGCGGTGAGCGACGGCTTCACCCTGCTGCAGGAACTCTCGGCGGTGAACCGCGAGGGCCAGCTCACGCCCCTGGGCCGCCAGCTGGCACGCCTGCCGGTGGACCCGCGCCTGGGCCGCATGCTGTTGGAGGCCGCCCACCAGGGCAGCCTCGACGAGGTGCTGCTGATCACCAGCGCGCTCTCGGTGCAGGACCCGCGCGAACGGCCGATGGATCGCCAGCAGGCCGCCGACCAGGCCCACGCGCAGTGGAAGGACGCCGATTCCGACTTCGCCGCGCTGGTCAACCTCTGGCGCGGCTTCGAGGAGCAGCGCCAGGCACTGGGCTCCAACGCCCTGCGCACCTGGTGCCGCAAGAACTTCCTCAACTACATGCGCCTGCGCGAGTGGCGCGATGCCCACCGCCAGCTGACGCTGATCTGCCGCGAACTCAAGCTGACCCTCAACAAGGAGCCGGCTGACTACCCGCGCGTGCACAAGGCGCTGCTCTCCGGCCTGCTCAGCCAGATCGGCCAGAAGAGCGAGGACGGCGACTACCTCGGTGCCCGCCAGCGGCGTTTCTGGATCCACCCCTCCACCGTGATCGCCAAGAAGCGGCCGCAATGGATCATGGCCGCCGAGCTGGTGGAGACCACCAAGCTGTTCGCACGCATGGTCGCCAAGATCGACCCCGACTGGCTGGAACCCCTGGCCGGCCACCTGGTGAAGAAGAATCACCTGGAGCCGCACTGGGAGAAGCGCCGTGGCCAGGTCGTGGCCTACGAGCAGGTCACCCTCTACGGGCTGATCGTGGTCGGCCGTCGCCCGGTGCACTACGGCCCCATCGACCCGCCGGTGGCGCGCGAGCTGTTCATCCGCGAGGGCCTGGTGCGGGGCGAGATCCACAGCCGCGCCAAGTGCCTGGCCGCCAACCGCCAGTTGCTGGAACGGCTCGACGAGCTGGAGGCCAAGGCCCGCCGCCGCGACATCCTCGCCGACGAGGAAACCCTCTTTGGCTACTACGCCGCGCGCCTGCCCGAGGACATCTACCAGACCGCCAGCTTCGAGAAGTGGTACGAGCGCGAGCGGGCGAAGAACCCCGAGCTGCTGATCATGCGTGAGGAGGACGTGCTGGCCCGCGAAGCCAGCGAAGTCACCGCCGCGCAGTACCCGGACACCCTGCGCATCGGCGAGCTGCAACTGCCGCTGGACTACCACTTCGAACCCGGCCACCCGCGTGACGGCGTGACCCTGCGGGTGCCCGCGCCCCTGCTGCCGCAGCTGCCCGCCGAGCGCCTCGACTGGCTGGTGCCCGGCCTGCTGGAAGCCAAGTGCGTGGCCCTGGTGCGCAACCTGCCCAAGGCCATCCGCAAGAACTTCGTGCCGGTGCCGGATTTCGTGAAGGCCGCGCTGGCCAAGCTGGCCTTCGCCCAGGGCTCGCTGCCCGAGGCGCTGGGCCGCGAACTGCAGCGCATGACCGGCGCTCGCGTGCCCGAGGAGGCCTGGGCGGAAGCCGCCGGCCTGCTGGAGCAGCACCTGAAGATGAACATCGAGGTGGTGGACGCGCGCGGCAAGTTCCTCGGCGAAGGCCGCGACCTGGCCGAGCTGACCGCGCGCTTCGCCGAGGCCAGCCAGGCCGCCTTGGCCATCCCGCAGAAGCAGGGCGAGCAGCGCCCGGTGGAAGCCAAGGGCTTCGCCCAGGTGGCGGAGAAGACCCAGCAGAAGGTCGCCGGCCTGTCCATGACCGTCTACCCGGCGCTGGTGGAGGAGGGCGGCAGCGTCAAGGAAAGCCGCTTCCCCACCCAGGCCGAGGCCGACTGGCAACACCGCCGCGCCCTGCAGCGCCTGCTGCTGCAACAACTGGCCGAGCCGGCCAAGTACCTGCGCGGCAAGCTGCCGGGCCTGACCGAGCTGGGCCTGCTGTACCGCGACATGGGCCGGGTCGACGCGCTGGTGGAGGACATCCTCCTGGCCAGCCTCGACAGCTGCATCCTCGACGGCGAAGCCAGCCTGCCCCGCGATGGCGCGGCCCTGGCCTCGCTGGCGGAGAAGAAGCGCGGTGCCTGGGCCGAGCACGCCGAACGCCTGGCCCGCCTGACCCTGGACATCCTCAAGCTCTGGCATGGCCTGCAGAAGCGCTTCAAGGGCCGCATCGACCTGGCTCAGGCGGTGGCGCTCAACGACATCAAGGCGCAGCTGGGCAACCTCGTGTACCCGGGTTTCGTCCGCGAGACCCCGGCCGAGTGGCTGAAGGAAGTGCCGCGCTACCTCAAGGCCATCGAGCAGCGCTTCGACAAGATCGGCGCCCAGCTGCAGCGTGACCGCGTCTGGTCCGGCGAGCTGGCCGGCTACTGGGAGCAGTACCAGGCGCGCCTGGCCAAGCATGCCCAGGAAGGCAAGCGCGACCCCGAGCTGGTGCTGTACCGCTGGATGCTGGAGGAGTACCGCGTGTCCCTCTTCGCCCAGCAGTTGGGGACGAAGATGCCGGTCTCCGACAAGCGTCTCAACAAGCAGTGGACCCAGGTGGAGGGTTGATCCGTGAGTGATGTGCTGTTCGAAATCCGCCCCATGAGCCCCGAGCTGTACCGTGAGAAGACCCGGCGCATCGCCATCGGCATCGCCGTGCTGTTCATCGCCCTGGCCATGCTGTTCGCCACCGCCAGCGTGCAGCTGTTCGGCACCCCCGGTGGCGACAACTTCCGCTGGAACCTGGCCGGCGTGCTGGCCGGGCTGGCGGTGACCGTGGCCCTGGTGCGCCTGCAGCTCTGGCCGCGCCCGTTCATGGCACCGGCGGTCTATGGCTGGGGGCTCAAGCGCAGCCTGATGCGCGTCACCAACCTGATGCACCGGGTCAAGGCCGGCGTCGCCGTGAACGACCCGGCGGCGATGAAGCTGCTGCGCTTCTACCACCTGGGCGTGACCCAGATGCACCAGCTGGACGGCAACACCTCCGACCTCAGCCAGATGGTCCGCGAGATCGATGCGCACCGCGAGGCCATGCTGGCCTTGGGGCTCGACCCGGAGCAGGGACGCCTGGAGCGCGACTGGCTGGACGCGGTCAAGCGCTTCGGCTGAACCCGGCCGCATCGGACAAGAACGACCCCATGCCTTCCATCCTCGAACTCGTCGCCGACCTGGTGAACCTGATCGCCGTGCTGCTGGCGGCGCGCAACAGCGTGCACACCTGGTCCAGCGGCATCCTCGGCTGCGTGCTGTTCGGCTGGTTGTTCTTCGAATCCCAGCTGTATGCCGACGTCACCCTGCAGGGCTTCTTCATCGTCACCAGCGCCCTGGGCTGGTGGGCCTGGTTGCGTGGCAACGCCGGCACCCAGCTGCCGGTGAGCCGCACCGCGCCAGGCACGCTGGCGTGGATGGCGGCCCTGGCGGTGGTGGTAGCGCTGGCCTACGGGGCGCTGCTGCACCACTTCACCGACGCCTACGCACCGCTGGTGGATTCCCTGGTGCTGACCTTCAGCGTGCTGGCACAACTGTTGCTGATGCGCCGGCGCCTGGAGAACTGGTACGCCTGGCTGCTGGTGAACACCCTGGCGGTGCCGCTCTACGCCTCCCGCGAGCTGTACCTCACCGCCGGGCTCTACACGCTGTTCTGGTGCAATGCCTGGTACGGCCTGTACCGCTGGCGCCGCGAGCTGCGCGAGGCCACCGCGCCCCTGGCCGGACAGGAACCGGCCTGAGATGAACACGGCCTTTCGCACCGGCCTGGTGGTGGGCAAGTTCTCGCCGCTGCACCTGGGCCATGAGCGGCTGATCCGCGCGGCCCGGGGGCAATGCGAGCGGCTGTTGCTGCTTTGCTGGTCCCTCCCCGAGCTGCCGGGTTGCGAGGCCGGGCGCCGTGAGCGCTGGCTGCGCCTGCGCTTTCCGGAGTTGCAGGCCGAGGTGGTCACCCCGGCCCGCATCCAGGCCTGGCGGGAGGAGGGCAAGCGCCTGCCCGACCTGCCCCACAACGACGCCCCCGAGTTCGAGCCGCGCCAGTTCGTCGCCGAGTTCTGCCAGGCGGTGTTCGGCACCACGGTGGACGCGGTGTTCACCAGCGAGGGCTATGGCGAGGGGTTTGCCGCGCACCTGGCGGGTATCTTCGGGCACCCGGTGCAGCACGTCTGCGTCGACCCGCAGCGCCTCGCCGTGCCCGTCTCCGGCACCCGCCTGCGGGCCGACCCCCACGGGTTGCGGGACTTCCTCGCCCCCGAGGTGCACGCCGACTTCGTCGAACGGATCGTCCTGCTCGGTGGCGAATCCACCGGCAAGAGCAGCCTCGCCATCGCCCTGGCCGCCGCGCTCGACGCGCCTTGCGTGGCCGAGTTCGGCCGCGAGCACTGGGTGGCGAAGGACGGCCAGCTGGAGTACGACGACCTGCTGCACATCGGCCGCACCCAGGTGGCGCGGGAAGACCAGGCGGCACTCACGGCCGGGCGCTACCTGGTCTGTGACACCTCGGCGCTGACCACGCTGTTCTACAGCCACGCGATGTTCGGCCGCGCCGAGGCCGAGCTGGCCACCCTGGCCGAACGCCCCTATGCGCACACCTTCCTCTGCGCCGACGACTTCCCCTTCGTGCAGGACGGTACCCGCCAGGACGACACCTTCCGCCGTCGCCAGCAGGCCTGGTACCGCGCGGAACTGCAGCGCCGCGGCTGGCCCTTCCAGGTACTCACCGGTCCGCTGGAGGCGCGGGTGGAGCAGGTGCTGGACGCCCTGCACGGTGGCTCCCCGGGCTGAAGCCCGGGCTACGGGGCGGCGAGCTACGTGGTGAGGGTGGTGGCGCCGTGCTATACAGCCCGGCAGGACTCCCGAGAGTGAACGACCATGGCCAGGCAGAACGGCAGCAGTACCGTCCCGGCAGTGCCTTCCGGCAAGCACGGGCACAGCCGCTTCGTCTGGCGGGCCCTGTTGCCTCGTGCCCTGGGGCTGCCTGTCGGCGCCTTGTGCCTTGCCCTGCCGCTGTGGGAGTTGCACCGACCGGCGTGGGTCTGGGTGCTGCTGGCGTTGTTCTCCTTCGTCTGGCCCTGGGTGGCCCTGGCGTTGAGCCGGAGCTACCAGGACCCGGTGCGCAACGAGCGCCGGCACATCCTGTTCGACTCCTTCGCCGGCACTTTCTGGATCGCCACCGCCGGCTTCAGCCCGCTTGCCACCTGCGTGGCCTTCGCCATGCTGCAGGCGAACAACGTCGCCGCCGGCGGCATCCGCTTCGTGGCCCAGGGCCTGCTGGCGCAGCTGGCCGGCGTGGGGGCGGGCATCCTGGTGTTCGGCTTCACTTTCCACAGCCCCATCACCCTGCAGCACCTGCTGCTGTGCCTGCCGATGATGCTGCTGCACCCCCTGGTGATCGGCGCCACCCTCTATGACCTGGCCCAGAGCGTGGCGCGCAGCCGCAAGGCGCTGCGCACCCTGAGCCAGACCGACAGCCTCACCGGCCTCTACAACCGCCGCCACTGGACCGAGCAGGCCCAGCAGGAATTCCTCCGCTGCCAACGGGGTGGCCAGCCCGCCTGCCTGGCGCTGGTGGACCTGGATCACTTCAAGGCCGTCAACGACACCCGTGGCCACCTGGCCGGCGACGAGTTGCTGGAGCGCCTGGGCCGGGGCTTGCGCGAGACCCTGCGGGACACCGACCTGTGCGGGCGCTATGGCGGCGACGAGTTCTGCGTGCTGCTGCCGATGACCCAGGAGGAGGGCGCCCGGGTGCTGCTGGAGCGCCTGCGCGAGAAGATCGCCCGCGAGGAAGGCGATGTGGGGCTGAGCATCGGCCTGGTCGCCTTCGACGGGCGCATGGCGTCGGTGGAGGACTGGATCCGCGCAGCGGACCAGGCGCTCTACCGGGCCAAGTCCCAGGGGCGCAACCGGGTGGTGGTGCTGGAACGCACGGGGTAACACCAGCACGGTGCCGGGGGTTCAACTCCGGCGCCGCAGCGGGTAAGGTGCGCGGCTGACCAGTCGGCATATGGAGCGCCACGATGAGCCTTCACGGTACCTACGATCCGCAGAACATCTTTGCCCAGATCATCCGGGGCGATGCCCCGTGCTACAGGCTCTACGAAGACGACGACGTGCTCGCCTTCCTCGACCTGTTCCCGCAGTCCTACGGCCATGCCCTGGTGATCCCCAAGCGCTCGGCGGCGCGCAACCTGCTGGACGTGGACCCGGAGGCGCTGGCCAAGGTGATGGCCGTGGTGCAGCGGCTGTCCCGCGTGATCACCGAGGAGCTGAAGCCGGCCGGTGTCCAGGTGGCCCAGTTCAACGGCGCCCCGGCCGGGCAGACCGTGTTCCACCTGCACTTCCACATCATTCCCCGCTACGAGGGTGAAGGCCTGGGCATCCACGCCAGCCAGAAGGCCGACCCCGCCGTGCTGGAAGCACTCCAGGCGCGCATCAGCCGCCATCTGTAAGGCCTGTTGCCCTCGCGCTGCGAGGGCATCCTGGCCGAAATTCCATGCATTTTGGCCACATGAACGCCGACGTTGAGACGCATCGCTGTGTCTTCCAGGTGCTCTCGAGCTTCTACGCAAAAGTGTGACTTGTAAGTCTTTTCTGATTGACGCTTGCTTGTTTTCCTACGGCTGCTGGCCCTCCCGCAGGATTGCGCCGGTGGTCTGCCGTTGCGCTCCGGCAGGCGCCAGAAGGGCCCGTGCTGTGGCAAACTTCGCCGCCAGCAAGCGCCTCGCCCGTTATCCTGCGTGGGCCGTGCCCAGTCCGGGGCACGGATGACTTGTCAACCCGTTCCACCCACCATCCCGCTGCCCGGAGATGGCCCAATTTCAGACGCCGGGCGCGCCCTGTCGGCCGGCGAACCAACTGCCTAACCGGCTGTGCCCGTCACAGCCCCGCAATGAGAGGATCGACCGTGCACAACGTCGTGATCAGTGGCACCGGCCTTTACACCCCGTCCAACAGCATCTCCAACGAAGAACTCGTGGCTTCCTTCAACGCCTACGTGCAGGCCTTCAACGCCGATAACGCCGCTGCCATCGAGCGCGGCGAGGTTGAGGCGCTGGCCGAGTCCAGCGTGGCGTTCATCGAGAAGGCCTCGGGCATCAAGAGCCGCTTCGTGGTGGACAAGGCCGGCATCCTCGATCCGCAGCGCATGGTGCCGCGCATCCCCGAACGCTCCAACGACGAGTGGGGCATCCTCTGCGAGATGGCCGTGGGCGCGGCCCGCGAGGCCCTGGAGCGTGCCGGCCGTACTGCTGCCGATATCGACGGCGTGATCGTCGCCTGCTCCAACCTGCAGCGCGCCTACCCTGCAGTGGCCATCGAGGTCCAGGCTGCACTGGGCATCCAGGGCTACGGCTACGACATGAACGTCGCCTGCTCCTCCGCCACCTTCGGCATCCAGGCGGCCGTGACCGCGATCCAGACCGGCCAGGCCCGCGCCATCCTCATGGTCAACCCGGAGATCTGCACCGGCCACCTGAACTTCCGCGACCGCGACAGCCACTTCATCTTCGGCGACGCCGCCACCGCAGTGATCCTGGAGCGCGCCGACAAGGCCACCTCCAAGCACCAGTTCGAAGTCGTCGGCACCAAGCTGCTGACCCAGTTCTCCAACAACATCCGCAACAACTTCGGCTTCCTCAACCGCGCGGCGGAAGAGGGCATCGGTGCCCGCGACAAGCTGTTCGTGCAGGAAGGCCGCAAGGTGTTCAAGGACGTCTGCCCGATGGTGGCCGAGCTGATCGCCGCGCACCTGCAGGAGAACGACATCGACGTCACCCAGGTGAAGCGCTTCTGGCTGCACCAGGCCAACCTGAACATGAACCTGCTGATCGCCCGCAAGCTGCTGGGCCGTGACGCCGAGCCCCAGGAAGCACCGGTGATCCTCGACACCTACGCCAACACCAGCTCCGCCGGTTCGGTAATCGCCTTCCACAAGCACCAGGACGACCTGCCCAGCGGCAGCCTCGGCGTGCTCAGCTCCTTCGGCGCCGGTTACTCCATCGGCAGCGTGATCCTGCGCAAGCGCTGATGCCCCTCCCTGCGGACGCCGAACTGCTGCCCCGCCTGCGCGCGGGGGAGCCTTCGGCGTTCCGCCAGCTCATCGCCGCCCACCAGGGCGCGATGCGCGCGGTGGCCTACGCCATCGCCGGCCCCCGCCATGTCGAAGAAGTGGTCCAGGACGCCTGGCTGGCCGCCGTGCGCGCGCTCGACGGTTTCGAAGGCCGCTCCAGCCTCAAGACCTGGCTGCTCACCATCGCCGCCAACACCGCCCGTACCCGCGCCAGCCAGGCCCGGCGGGAGGTGCTGCTGGATGACCTGCCGGCGCCCCATGGCAGCATTGATGACGCCCGCTTCGCCCCTGACGGCCATTGGCTGCGCCCGCCCAGCGCCTGGCACGAGGACTCGCCGGAAGCCCTGCTGCAGGCCGACGAGCTGCGCCAGTGCCTGGAGCAGACCCTGCTGAGCCTGTCCGACCTGCAGCGCAGCGTGTTGCTGTTGCACGAGCGCGAAGGGCTGGCGCCGGAGGCCATCTGTAATCTCCTGGACGTTTCGCTCTCCAATATGCGCGTGCTGCTGCACCGCGCGCGCCTGAAGGTCTTCGCCACCCTGGAGCACTACGAGGAGACGGGCCAATGCTGAACTGCCGAGCGCTGGTGGCCTGCTCCAGCGACTACCTCGACGGCCGCCTCGGGCTGCTGGCGCGCCTCGATGCGCGCCGCCATCTGCTGTTTTGCGCCGATTGCCGGCGCTTCATCCACCAGCTGGCGGTGACCCGCGAGGTGGTGCGGCATCTGCCTGATGCTTCCCCGGGGGAAGTGGACGTACTGGCCCAGCGCCTGGCCGACGAGCGCCGCTCCCGGGGCTGACGCACCCTCGCCACCGTTCTGTCATCTTTCCCGCCGCCACGAACCTGTACGCCCTGCTTGATGGCCGGCTGGAACCCGCATGGGTGCTGGCTTTGAGCCTTATTTCCCATCGGACTTAAAAAGTTCCTATGTCATAAAACATTTATCTAAAAGCAACTGAGCTGAAATAACCCCCCGCCAACATTCCCCACCAGCACGAACGAGCCCCGAGGGCTCGGGTGTTTTTCCAGCACTAAGACCAATTAGGGGAATCTTCGATGATCCGTAAGCACCTCGCCGGTATTGCCGCCAGCGCCATCGCCCTGGCCATTTCCGCCCAGGCCTTCGCAGGTACCGTGACCACCGACGGCACCGACATCGTTATCAAGACCAAGGGCGGCCTGGAAGTCGGCACCACCGACAAGGCGTTCAGCTTCAAGCTCGGCGGCCGTCTGCAAGCCGACTATGGCCGCTTCGATGGCCTGTACACCCGCAACGGCGACACCGGTGACGCGGCCTACTTCCGTCGTGCTTACCTGGAACTGTCCGGCGTGGCCTACACCGACTGGGCCTATGCCGTGGCCTACGACTTCTCCGAGAACTCCGGCAACAGCAGCGGCGCGCCCAGCAGCGGCAACTTCGACGAAGCCTCGATCAGCTACACCGGCTTCAACCCGATCACCATCCGCTTCGGTCGCTTCGACCCGGACTTCGGCCTGGAGAAAGCCACCAGCTCCAAGTGGGTGACCGCGCTCGAGCGCAGCGCCATGAACGAAGTGATCGACTGGGCCAACACCCACCAGGACGGCATGGGCATCCAGTTGCAGGCGCTGATCAGCAACTACGCCTACGTGTCCACCAGCCTGAGCAGCAAGGACGCCAACGACGACGAAGGCGACAGCGTCAAGCAGTTCAACGCCCGCGCCGTATTCGCGCCGATGGCCGAAGCCGGCAACGTGCTGCACTTCGGTGCCAACTTCGCCCGCCGCAACCTGGACGACGTGGCCGGTGCCGACGTTCGCTACCGCTCCCGCCTGGGCATGCGCGGTGTAGACACCAACGGCGGCAACGCCTCCGGCAACCTGGGCAACCGTGCTGTGCTGGCCGGTACCAACTCCGCCACTTCCTTCTGGGATGACGACTCCGCCTACGGCCTGGAAGCCGCCTACGCAACCGGCCCGTTCTCCCTGCAGGGCGAATGGATGAAGCGTGAGACCAAATCCGCCGGCACCCAGTCCGACCTCGAAGCCTCCGGCTTCTACGTCCAGGCTGCCTACACCCTCACTGGCGAGGCTCGCGGCTACAAGATGGGCAAGTTCGACTCCATCAAACCGACCAACAAGCAGACCGGCGCCTGGGAAGTCTATTACCGCTACGACAGCATCTCGGCTGACAACGATGTCGCCGTCGCTGCCGCCGCCAACCAGACCTACCTGCGTGATGCCCAGGACACCAAGGCCAAGGTGCACAACCTCGGTGTGAACTGGTACGCCAACGAAGCGGTGAAGATCAGCGGCATGTACACCAAGGCCAAGACTGACCACTTCACCAACCGCAATGGCGACGACAGCGGCGACGGCTTCGTCATCCGCGCGCAATACGTGTTCTAAGCAACTCCGTTCATCCGCTCCTTCTTGGGCCCCGCTTCGGCGGGGCTTTTTTATGGCGCGGATTTTCGCGGTCGGACCCGCGTGCGCGACGCCTTGTGGGAGCGGCTTCACCCGCTCTGCACCAGGGGCGTCGGCAATTTCTCCACGGCGGACTTTTTTTCGACTGCGCCCCGCGCCAGACTGCTCGCCATGCCTATCCAGACCCTCACCCGACTCTCCGACCTGGCGCCCGAGCACTGGGACGCCCTGCTGCCCGATGACCAGCCCTTCCTGCGCCATGCCTTCCTCTCGACCCTGGAGGACAGCGGCAGTGTGGGGGGACAGTCCGGCTGGTACCCGGCGCACCGGCTGCTGCTGGACGACCAGGGCCTCCTGCGCGCGGCGATGCCGGCCTATGTGAAGGTGCACTCCTACGGTGAGTACGTGTTCGACTGGTCCTGGGCCGATGCCTGCCAGCGTGCCGGGATCGGCTACTACCCCAAGCTGCTGGGGGCCGTGCCGTTCTCCCCGGTCGGCGGCGCGCGCCTGCTGGCGGTGGACGCCAGCGCGGCGTCGGCGCTGCTGGAGGGGGTGACCGAAGCCCTCGACGCGGAGGACCTGTCGAGCCTGCATCTGAATTTCACCGATGCCTTCGCCGACGCGGTGCTGCGCGGGCGCGAGCACTGGCTGGAGCGCCTGGGCTGCCAGTACCACTGGCACAACCGGGGCTACCGGGACTTCCAGGACTTTCTCGATGCATTCGCCTCGCGCAAGCGCAAGCAGGTGCGCAAGGAGCGTGAGCAGGTGGCGGGGCAGGGGATCGATTTCCAGTGGCGCGAGGGGTACGAGCTGCTGGAGGCGGACTGGGACTTCGTCTATGCCTGCTACGCCAACACCTATGCGGTGCGGGGGCAGACGCCCTACCTGACGCGCGCCTTCTTCAGCCTGTTGGCCGAGCGCATGCCTCAGGCCATTCGCGTGGTGTTCGCGGTGCAGGCAGGCCGGCCGGTGGCCATGGCGTTCTCGCTGGTGGATGGCAGCACCCTGTACGGGCGTTACTGGGGCTGCCTGGCGGAGTTCGACCGCCTGCATTTCGAGACCTGTTTCTACCAGGGCATCGAGTGGGCGATCCGCGCCGGGCTGTCGCGTTTCGACGCCGGCGCCCAGGGCGAACACAAACTGATCCGGGGCTTCGAGCCGGTCGTGACCCGCTCCTGGCACCTGCTGCTCCACCCCGGCTTGCGCGCGGCAGTGGCGGACTTCCTGGCCCAGGAACGCCCCGCGATCCTCCGTTATGCCGAGGAGGCGCGGGGCCTGTTGCCCTATCGCCAGGGCTGAGCCTCAGCCGTTGCTGAGGGTGCTGCCGCCCCATTCCAGGTAGCGCATCTTGTGCACGTCGCCCTGGCTGTCCTCGTACACCATCACCACCGGCACCACGCCGGCACGGCTGCTGTTGTCGGTGCGGTAGAGCACTTTCTTCACGTCGACCTGCATCCCGTAGTGGTACTCCTCCACCGGGAGGCCGGCGCCGGGGTCGCGGCTTTCGGCGGCGAACACGGTGGGGGCGAGGCTGGAGAGAACGGCGGTGACGGCGGCTGCGATTTTCATGACGGTCTTTCCTCGATCAGTGGGTGGCGCTCCGACCGAAGCCCGGGGCCTGTGGCGCGGCTTCGGTGGGGGCCGGGAACGGGGTCTATATGACCACCGCCCCTTTCATCGCGGAAATTGATGGTTCTTCTAGTCGAGATCATCGGGATTGATAGTCGACACGGGCTCCCTGTGGCCGCCATGCGCGGGAATGGTGGATGGAAAGAGCGCCATCCACCCTACGCAACCACTGGCACCCCGTAGGGTGGATCGCGCTTCATCGATCCACCGTTGCGGTGTGGCCGATGTGGCGGGTGGGTTCCTCAAAACCGTTGCATTGATCGTCGCGATGCGCTTCGTGGCCTCAGCACATCCTACGGGCTGAGCCTGTGGCTGTTGCAGCATGGCCGATGTGTCGGTGGGCTCAGACCGTTGCGGTGCGGCCTGATGCGCTTCGTGGCCTCAGCGCATCCTACGGGCCGTACCTGTGGCCGTAGGATGGGCTTCGCTGTGCGAAGCCCATGGTGTTCGGAGGGTGGATCTCCGGCGGCTCAGTCGACGCCGACGAAGCCGCCGGTCTGGTGGCGCCACAGGCGGGCGTAGAGGCCGCCCTGGGCGAGCAGTTCGGCGTGGCTGCCGCTTTCCACCACGCGGCCCTGGTCGAGGACCACCAGGCGGTCCATGCGGGCGATGGTGGAGAGGCGGTGGGCGATGGCGATCACCGTCTTGCCGCGCATCAGGCTCTCCAGGCTTTCCTGGATGGCCGCTTCCACTTCCGAATCCAGTGCCGAGGTGGCCTCGTCGAGGATCAGCAGCGGTGCGTCCTTGAGCAGTACGCGGGCGATGGCGATGCGCTGGCGCTGGCCGCCGGAGAGCTTCACGCCGCGCTCGCCGACGTGGGCGTCCAGGCCGTGGCGGCCTTCGGCGTCGCTGAGCTGGGGGATGAAGCCGTCGGCGCGGGCCTTGCTCACTGCATCCCAGAGCGCCGCATCGTCCGCGTCCGGACGGCCGTAGAGCAGGTTCTCGCGGATGGAGCGGTGCAGCAGCGAGGTGTCCTGGGTGACCATGCCGATCTGCGCGCGCAGGCTGTCCTGGGTCACCTGGGCGATGTCCTGGCCATCGATGAGGATGCGCCCGCCTTCCAGGTCGTAGAGGCGCAGCAGCAGGTTCACCAGGGTCGACTTGCCGGCGCCGGAAGGGCCCACCAGGCCGATCTTCTCGCCGGGGCGCACGTGCAGGTCCAGGTGCTCGATCACCCCGCTGCCCTTGCCGTAGTGGAAGCGCACCGCCTCGAAACGCACCTCGCCACGCTGCACCTGCAGGGGCTGGGCGTCGGGGGCGTCCACCACCTGGCGCGGCACGGCGATGGTCTGGATGCCGTCCTGCACCTGGCCGATGTTGTCGAAGATGCCGTTGACCACCCACATGATCCAGCCGGACATGTTGATGATGCGGATCACCAGCCCGGTGGCCAGGGCGATGGCGCCGGCGCTGATCAGGCCCTGGTTCCACAGCCACAGGGCGAGGCCGCAGGTGCTGACCACCAGGGCGCCGCCGAGCAGGGTGACGACGGTGTCCATGATGGTGACCACCCGCGCGGCCAGTTGGCTGCGCCAGGTCTGTTCGTCCAGCGCTTCGCGGGCGTAGCCCTCTTCGTCACGGGTGTGGGCGAACAGCTTGAGGGTGGTGATGTTGGTGTAGCCGTCGACGATGCGTCCCATCAGCCGCGAGCGGGCATCGGAGGACTCCACCGAGCGCTGCTTGACCCGGGGCACGAACCAGGCGATGGCGATGACGTAGGCGATGATCCAGGCCACCAGCGGCAGCATCAGCCGCCAGTCGGCCTCGGCGAACAGCACCAGGGAGCTGACGGCGTAGATCAGCACGTGCCAGAGGGCGTCCACCGCCTGCACGGCGGAGTCCCGCAGGGAGTTGCCGGTCTGCATGATGCGCTGGGCGATGCGGCCGGCGAAGTCGTTCTGGAAGAAGCCGAGGCTCTGCTTGAGCACGTAGCGGTGGTTCTGCCAGCGGATCAGGTTGGTCAGGCTGGGGTTGATGCTCTGGTGCACCAGCAGGTCGTGCAGGGCGTTGAACAGCGGGCGCAGCAGCAGGGTCACCACCGCCATCCACAGCAGCTCGTGGCCGTGGGCGCTGAACAGTTCGCCGGCCGGGGTGGACTGCGCCAGGTCGACGATGCGTCCGAGGAAGCTGAACATCGCCACTTCGATCAGCGCCACGATCAGCCCCACCACCAGCAGGGCGGCGAACACCGGCCAGACCTGGCGCAGGTAGTGCAGGTAGAAGCGCAGCACGCTGCGTGGCGGGGTGTCGTCAGGGGCCGGTCGGAAGACGTCGATCAGGCGTTCGAAGCGGCGGAACATGGCGGGACCTCGACGAAGAACGGGGCCGGCTCCAGGGAGCCGGCCCCGTGTGCAGCGGCCCGCCGAGGCGGGCCGCAAGGGGTCAGGAGCGCTTGGCGGAGAGGATCACCACCGGCTGCACTGGCACGTCCTGGTGCATGCCACGGCGACCGGTGGGGACGTTGGCGATCTGGTCGACCACGTCCATGCCGCGCACCACCTTGCCGAACACCGCGTAGCCGAAGCCACGGGCACCGTGGTCCAGCGCGGCGTTGTCGCGGTGGTTGATGAAGAACTGGCTGGTGGCCGAGTCGGTGGCCTGGGTGCGGGCCATGGCGATGGTGCCGCGCACGTTGTGCAGGCCGTTGTCGGCTTCGTTCTTGATCGGCGGGTTGGTGGACTTGTCCTGCATGTCGGCGGTCATGCCGCCGCCCTGGATCATGAAGCCGGGGATGACCCGGTGGAACACGGTGCCGTTGTAGAAGCCCGCGTCCACGTAGGCGAGGAAGTTCTTCACGGTGATCGGCGCCTTGGCCTCGTCCAGCTCCAGCTCGATCTCCCCGGCGGAGGTGTTGAGGGTGACGTGGGGGTTGCCGGCGGCCAGCAGGTGGGAGGCGAACAGCAGGGTGCAGGCCGCGAGGGCGAGTTTCTTCAGCATGTGGGGCGTTCCTTGTTGTGCTCGACCTCGTGGAGGAAGCCGAGGAGGGTGGTGTTGAAGCGTTGCGGTTGATCCAGCGGGGTGGCATGGCGGGATTGCTCGATCACCACCAGGCGGGCATCGGGCAATTCGCGGACGTAGGCCTCCTTTTGCGCCACCGGGGTGTAGTCCCGGTCGGCCGTCACCACCAGCGTAGGACAGGTGATGCGGGCCAGGCGTTCCCGCACGCCCCAGCCGATGATGGCGTCGAGGGCGGCAAGGTAGGCGCGCTTGTCGTTGCGTGGCCAGCGTTCTTCCACCTTGGCGCGCAGCTCGGCCTGCTCCGGCAGCGGGAACAGCAGGCGGCCCAGGGCCTTGGCGATGGTGTCCAGCCCCAGCAGGCGCGAGAGGGTCCAGCGCTTGGCCACCTCCAGGTAGTCGCGCGGGCTGCGGGGTTTCACTTCCGGTGCGCTGTTGACGATGGTCAGGCTGCGCAGCAGTTCGGGGCGGTCGACGCCGAGCTGGAAGCCGATCATCCCGCCCATGCTGATGCCCACCAGGTGCACCGGGGCCAGGCCCAGGTGCTCGATCAGCGCGGCGGCGTCGGCGGCGAAGCCGGCGATGCTGTAGCGCTCGCGGGGCTTGTCCGACTGGCCGTGGCCGCGCACGTCCATCAGCACCACCTGGTGGCGGGCGCTGAGGGCGGGGAGCTGGTACTCCCAGTCCAGGGTGCTGGAGCCGAGGCCGTGCACCAGCAGCACCGGGGTGCCCTGGCCGTGGATTTCGTAGTGCAGGCGACAGCCGTGATGGTCGAACCAGGGCATGGCGGGCTCCTCAGGCGCTGGGCATCGGCGCGGCGAAAGGGGCGTTGAGGGGCGTCGAGTCGAAGGTCTTGATCAGCTCGACGAGGATCTGCGAGGCCGGTCCCAGGGCCTTCTCCTTGCTCGCGTAGAGGAAGAAGTTCGGGTGCCGGGTGGCGCCCTGGTCCAGCGGCAACGGCTTGAGCAGGCCGTCGGCCAGCTCCCGTTCGATGATGTGGCGCGGCAGCCAGGCGAAGCCCAGGCCGTTGCTGACGAAGTTGGCGGCGGTGGGCAGGCTGCCCACCGTCCAGCGCTGTTCGGCGCCCAGCCAGCCGACGTCGCGGGGCTGGGTGCGGCCGGAGTCGCGGATCACCACCTGCAGCTGGCTTTCCAGGTCCTGGAAGCTGAGGGTGCGGTTGAGCCGGTGCAGCGGGTGGTCGGGGTGGGCCACGGCGACGAACTCCACGTTGCACAGTTCGGTGCCCAGGTAGCCGGCCACGGTGAGGCTGGTGATGGCCAGGTCGGCGGTGCCCTCCAGCAGCACCTCCTCCACGCCGGACAGCACCTCCTCGCGCAGGCGCACCCGGCAGCCGCGGCTCTGCGGCATGAACGCGGCCAGTGCACGCAGCAGGCGGGCGGTGGGGTAGGCGGCGTCGACCACCAGGCGCACCTCGGCCTCCCAGCCCTGCTCCATGTGGTGGGCCAGCTCCTCCAGCTGGCTGGCGGCCTTGACCAGGTGGCGGGATCGGCGCAGCAGCACCTCGCCGGCTTCGGTGAGCACCGCCTTGCGCCCGTCGATGCGCAGCAGCGGCACGCCGAGCTGTTCCTGCATGCGCGCGATGGTGTAGCTCACCGAGGACTGGGAGCGGTGGGTGGCCTCCGCCGCCTGGGCGAAGCCGCCGTGGTCCACCACGGCCTGCAGGGTTCTCCATTGGTCCAGGGTGACCCGGGGCGCTTTCATGGCTGGCTCCTCACGTTGACCGGCGCCGATGACCTGGATCGGCGCTCTCCTGTAATCTGGCGGCCCACCGCAGCGGAGACCCCCGATGAAAACAACAATGCTCTGTACCCTGCTGGCCTGCCTGCCCGGCGTCGCCCTGGCCTACCCCATCGAGGTGGAGAAGCAGTACAACGGTGCCGAGATTTCCTACCAGACCAATGACATCGACCACAACATGGGCGCCATCACGGTCTACAACCTGGGCGGGACCCGTGCCGAATGCACCGCGCGCTTCGTCAACGGCCCGGAAACCCCTCGGGTGCGCCGCTCGGTGATCGCACCGGGGGAGAGCGTCTCGCTGACCGCCAAGTTCAACCGCAGCATCATCCGCCTGCGCGTCGGGCTGACCTGCAAGCCGGTTTGATTGCGTCGCCTCCTGGTCGATCAGGAGGCCTTTATAAATTAAAAACATCGATATTTAGTAGCGGATTTTTTCGCTTTTTTATCGAATTGTGTCCTCCTAAGCTGCGCTCCATCGAATCGCAACCGTTCTTGATGGAGCAGCCAGCATGTCCCGTGTCCTCATCGTCGAAAGCAGCGCCCGCCAACAGGGTTCCATCTCCCGCCAACTGACCGCCGAGTTCATCGCCCAATGGAAGGCCGCCCACCCGGCCGACGAGGTGGTGGTGCGCGACCTGGCCCAGGAAAGCGTGCCGCACCTGGACAGCGACCTGCTGGGTGGCTGGATGAAGCCGGCTGACCAGCAGAACGACGCCGAGCGCGCGGCCCTGGCCCGCTCCAACCGACTCACCGAGGAACTGCTGGCCGCCGACGTGCTGGTGCTGGCGGCGCCGATGTACAACTTCGGCATCCCCAGCACCCTCAAGGCCTGGCTGGACCATGTGCTGCGCGCCGGGGTGACCTTCAAGTACACCGAGACCGGCCCCCAGGGCCTGCTCAGCGGCAAGCGCGCCTTCGTCCTCACCGCCCGTGGCGGCGTGTACGCCGGTGGTCCGCTGGACCACCAGGAGCCCTACCTGCGCCAGGCGCTGGCGTTCATCGGCATCCATGACGTCACCTTCATCCATGCCGAGGGCCTGAACATGGGCGCCGAGTTCCAGGAGAAGGGCATCGCCCAGGCCCGTGCGCAACTGGTCAAGGTTGCCTGACCGGCTTCACCCGATTGCTCCGTGCGTGATCCCGACGCACACACTCCGCCCGGCCCATGGCCGGGCTTTTTTATGGGCGCTCGCTTCCCGTTGGAGCGCGCTCTGCTCGCGAAGCCGGTGAGGTGAGAGTCGGTGGGCGTAGGGTGGGCTTCAGCCCACCGCCCTGCTTCGGCCGACTCGGCGCCCGGTTGGTTTCCCAAGCGGGAGCCTGGTAGGCAGGTGCCGCTTTCAGGCCCGTGGATGCCGGGTTGGTCCCAGCGGGTCCGCACGTGCGTGGATAAGCTTCCTCTGTTGGTGATGAGCGGGTATTTTCGCCGGCTGCAATCAGAGGCCTGCCATGTCTTCTTCGTTCTTCTACCCAGCCGTCACGGTGTGCCGGTGAGGCTGTCCGGGCGCGGAGTCGCCCTGTCCCTGGTGGCGTCGGTGCTGTTTGCGCTGATGCCGGGCTACGTGCGCGAGCTGGCGCCGCTGGATGGCGTGCAGGTGTTCGCCCAGCGCGTGCTCTGGTCGATTCCGGCGGTGTTGCTGCTGGTGGCGCTGAGTCGCCAGTGGGCCACCCTTGGCGGGGTGCTCGTGCGGTTGCGGCGCGAGCCGCTGTTGCTGGCGGCGCTGCCGCTGGCGGCGTTGCTGATCGGCCTGCAGTGGGGGCTGTTCCTCTGGGCGCCGTTGCAGGGGCGGATGCTGGAGGTGTCGCTGGGCTACTTCCTGCTGCCGCTGGCGATGGTGGTGTGCGGCCGGCTGTTCTACAACGAGCGCCTGCGTCCGCTGCAACTGCTGGCGGTGATCTGCGCGCTGGCCGGGGTGCTCCACGAGTTGTGGATGACCCGCGCCTTCTCCTGGCTGACGCTGGTCACGGCGTTGGGCTACCCGCCGTATTTCATGCTGCGCCGCTGGATGCGCCTGGATGCGCTGTCCGGTTTCATCCTAGAAATGCTGGTGCTGGCCCCCCTGGCGGCGTGGCTGATCATCGCCCACGGCCCCGAGGGCGCGTTCGCCCAGTCACCGGCGCTGTGGTGGCTGATTCCCGGGCTGGGCGTGTTGGGCACCCTGGCCTTTGCGGCGATGATGGCTTCCAGCCGGCTTCTGCCGCTGGGGCTGTTCGGCATCCTCAGCTACGTGGAGCCGGTGCTGCTGTTCGCGGTGGCGGTGGTGTTCCTCGGCGAGGCGTTCGACCCGGCGCAGCTGTGGACCTACCTGCCCATCTGGCTGGCGGTGCTGCTGATCGGCTGGGACAGCGCCCAGCTGCTGCGGCGCCAGGCGCGCCAGCTGGGCGTGTGAGGCGCAGCCTTCAGGCGAAGGCGGGGTGAGCGGCCAGGGCCGGCAGGACCTGTTCCCGCAGCAGTGGGGCCAGGGTGTCCGGCAGGGGTTGGCCGGGGGCCAGCCAGGCCAGTTCCTCCAGCTCGGCGGCGGGCGCCACCGGCTGCTCCAGGCGTGCGACGAAGACCTGGGCCTCGACCCAGGTGTCAGGCTCGTTGGCCGCTGCCGCGCGGAATGACCCCAGCGGGCTCAGGGCCTCGGCCGGCAGGCTCAGTTCCAGCTCTTCCTGCAGTTCACGGCGCAGCGCCTCGTGCGCGCTCTCGCCGGGCTCGCGCTTGCCGCCGGGAAGCATGAAGGCCCGGGTGTTGCGCTTGCGCACCAGCAGCAGGCGGTTGTCGGCGTCGATCAGGCAGGCGGCGGCGATGTCGAGGGTGGTCATGGGGCAGGGGCTTCCGGTAGCAGTCGGTAATGCAGCTGCACCACGCCGGTGGCGAAGCTGCGTTGTTCGTGCAGTTGCAGGCGCCGTTCGAGGCCGGTGGCGAACATCGGGATGCCCGCACCGAGCAGGTGGGGAATCACGCTGACGATCAGCTCGTCCAGCAGGCCGGCGGCGTAGCAGGTGCCCGCGAGGGACCCGCCGCCCACCAGCCAGACCCGCTTGCAGCCGGCCTCGGCCAGCTCCGCCAGGGCCTCCTGGGGCGTGCTGTGGCGGATCTTCACCTGGGGGCCGGCGGGTTGCAGGTCGGCGCGGGTGAGCACGGTACAGGGCTTGCCGGGGTAGGGCCAGTCGCCGCCCATCGCCAGCACGGTCTCGTAGGTCCCCCGGCCCATCAGTAGGCCGTCGATGCTTTCGTAGAAGGCGTGGTAGCCGTGGTCGTCGCCGGAGCGCTCGATGGGTTCGAGCCAGTCCACCCGGCCGTCGGGGCGGGCGATGTAGCCGTCGAGGCTGGTGGCGACGTAATAGATCAGCGAAGCAGTCATGGGGGCTTTCCGCAGAGGGGATCGGGGGCGTCAGGGTTTGGAGTGGGCCGGTCGGGCGCGAGTTCAGTCGTGCGCAGGGGCCGGCGAAGGGATCGCGGGCGTTCGGGCGCGACACAAGGTAACCTACGCAGCTGTTTTCCAGGCTTCCGATCGAGGTGGTACCCGTGTTCTCCCAATTCGCCCTGCACGAACGTCTGCTCAAGGCTGTCGCCGAACTGAAATTCGTCGAACCGACGCCCGTGCAGCAGGCGGCGATTCCCCCGGCGCTGGAAGGGCGCGACCTGCGCGTCACCGCGCGCACCGGCAGCGGCAAGACGGCGGCCTTCGTGCTGCCCCTGCTGAACCGCCTGATCGGTGAAGCCA
This sequence comes from Metapseudomonas otitidis, assembly GCF_011397855.1. NCBI lineage: Bacteria > Pseudomonadati > Pseudomonadota > Gammaproteobacteria > Pseudomonadales > Pseudomonadaceae > Metapseudomonas > Metapseudomonas otitidis. The sequence goes on from NZ_AP022642.1 coordinate 1,623,784, forward strand.
AGCCCCGCGAGCGCATCCGTTCGCTGATCCTGCTGCCGACCCGGGAGCTGGCCCAGCAGACCCTGAAGGAAGTGGAGCGCTTCTCGCAGTTCACCTTCATCAAGTCCGGCCTGGTGACCGGCGGCGAGGACTTCAAGGTCCAGGCCGCCATGCTGCGCAAGCTGCCGGACGTGCTGGTGAGCACCCCCGGCCGCCTGATCGAGCACCTCAACTCCGGCACCGTGAGCCTCAAGGAGGTGGAGGTGCTGGTGCTGGACGAGGCCGACCGCATGCTGGACATGGGCTTCGCCGAGGACATGCAGCGCATCACCGCCGAATGCGCCAACCGCCAGCAGACCCTGCTGTTCTCCGCCACCACCGGCGGCGCGGCCCTGCGCGAGGTGTCCGCCCAGGTCCTGAAGGACCCGCTGCACCTGCGCCTGAACGGCATCGAGCAGCTCAACGAGTCGACCCGGCAGCAAGTCATCACCGCCGACGACGTGGACCACAAGGAAGCCCTGGCGCGCTGGCTGCTGGCCAACGAGACCTACCAGAAGGCCATCGTCTTCACCAACACCCGTGCCCAGGCCGACCGTTTCTACGGCCACCTGGTGGCGGCCGGCTACAAGGCCTTCGTGCTGCACGGCGACAAGGACCAGAAGGACCGCAAGCTGGCCATCGACCGCGTGCGCGAGGGCGGCACCAAGGTGCTGGTGGCCACCGACGTGGCGGCCCGTGGCCTGGACATCGAAGGCATGGACCTGGTGATCAACTTCGACATGCCGCGCTCCGGCGACGAGTACGTGCACCGCGTCGGCCGCACCGGCCGTGCCGGGGGCGAGGGCCTGGCCGTCTCGCTGATCTGCCACAACGACTGGAACCTGATGTCCAGCGTCGAGCGCTACCTCAAGCAGAGCTTCGAGCGCCGTGTGATCAAGGAGCTGAAAGGCACCTACAACGGGCCGAAGAAGGTCAAGGCCTCGGGCAAGGCGGTCGGTAGCAAGAAGAAAAAGACCGACAAGAAGAGCACCGGCAAGGCATCCGCCAAGCCCGCCGCCAAGCGCAAGCCGTCCAGCCCGCGCCGCGAGCAGCCGCAGGTGGTGAGCAGCGACGGCCTGGCACCGCTCAAGCGTCGCAAGCCGGCGGCTGAGTGACCCTCCCTTCGGGCTGGCAGCTGCTGGCCCTCGTCTACCTGGTCATGAGCCTGGTCTGCTTCGTCGCCTACTGGTACGACAAGCGCCAGGCCGTGGCCGGCATGCGGCGCATCCCCGAGGCGCGCCTGCACCTCTTCGAGCTTCTCGGCGGCTGGCCCGGCGGCCTGCTGGCCCAGCGGCTGATCCGCCACAAGAACCGCAAGCTGCCCTACCAGTTGCGCTTCTGGTTCATCGTCCTGCTGCACCTCGGGGCCTTCGGCGCCTGGGTCGCGTGGCGCTGGCACTGAAGTGGACGCAAGCGCGATGGTGCGTGTCGGTTACGGTCATGGCGGTGTCATGGTCCTCTGCTAGGGTCCAGGGGCCCGGGGCGCCTGATGCGCCTCGCCCACCCCGAGGGAACCTACGCGATGACATTGACCCGGACGCTTCTCGCCGCCGCCCTGTGCCTTGGCCTGGCCGGCCCCGCCGCAGCCGCCACCGAACTCGCCCACTGGCCGGCGCCCGCCGCCAAGCAGCTGGACGCGCTGATCGCCGCCAACGCCAACAAGGGCGCCTACGCGGTGTTCGACATGGACAACACCAGCTACCGCTACGACCTGGAGGAGTCCCTGCTGCCCTTCCTGGAAATGAAGGGCGTGCTGACCCGCGAGAAGCTCGACCCGTCGCTCAAGCTCATCCCGTTCAAGGACGTCAACGGCCACAAGGAAAGCCTCAACAGCTACTACTACCGCCTCTGCGAAGTGGACGATCTGGTCTGCTACCCCTGGGTGGCCCAGGTGTTCTCCGGCTTCACCCTGCGCGAGCTGAAGGGCTACGTGGACGAGCTGATGGCCTACGGCAAGCCGATCCCCAGCACCTACTACGAGGGGGATGAGGTCAAGACCATCGAGATCAACCCGCCCAAGCCCTTCACCGGGCAGAAGGAGCTGATGAACAAGCTCCGGGAGAACGGCATCGAGGTGTACATCATGACCGCCGCCCTGGAAGAGCTGGTGCGCATGGTCGCCGCCGATCCCAAGTACGGCTACAACGTGAAGCCCGAGAACGTCATCGGCGTCACCACCCTGCTCAAGGACCGCAAGACCGGCGTCCTGACCACCGCGCGCAAGCAGATCAAGGACGGCCACTACGACGAGAAGGCCAACCTCGACTTGGAGGTCACCCCCTACCTGTGGACCCCGGCCACCTGGATGGCGGGCAAGCAGGCGGCCATCCTCACCTACATCGACCAGTGGAAGAAGCCGATCCTGGTGGGCGGTGATACCCCCGAGAGCGATGGCTACATGCTGTTCCACGGCACCGACGTGGAGAAGGGCGGGCTGCGGGTGTGGGTGAACCGCAAGGCCAAGTACATGGACCAGATCACCGCCATGCAGAAGAAGAACGCCGAGTCCCAGGCCAAGCTGGGCCTGCCGGTCACCGCCGACCGCAACTGGGTGGTGGTGACGCCGGAGGAGATCCAGTAACCGGCCGTCTTGCCCCCTGCGCAGCCACAGCGCCAGCGACTATTCTGCGAGGCAGTGACCAGGGGGTGGCATGGGAAAGTGGTTCATCGGCATCGTGCTGGCAGGGGTGACCCTGCTGGCACAGGGGGAAACCCTGCGGTTCGGTTTCGGCACCGAGAAGCCACCTTATGTATTCGAAGCGGAGCAACGCGGCCTGGAGGTGGAGATCATCGCCGCCGCCGCCCGTGAAGCCGGCTTCGAGCTGGAGTACCACTACCTGCCCATGGAGCGCCTGCACCTGATGCTGGCGCGCGGCGAGCTGGACGGCATCGCCCCCACCAGCGAGCTGAGCCAGGTGCAGGCGTTCTATTCCGATGTCTACCTGCAGTACCACAACTACGCCATCGCGCTGGCAGCCTCGAACCTGACCCTGTCCTCCATCGAGGACCTCGGGCAGTACTCGGTGAGCGCCTTCCAGCGTGCGCGCTTCCTGCTCGGGCCGCGCTTCCAGGCCATGGCCGAGAACAACCCGCGCTACCGAGAGGAGGCCCACCAGATCGCCCGCAACCGGTTGCTGTATGCGCGGCGCATCGATGTGGTCATCGGTGACCGGCGCATCATCAACTACCTCAACCAGGAGGTGAGGGACCAGGTGGACGTGGCCCAGCCGCTGGCCTGGTTCGATCTCTTCGAGCCCACCGACTACAAGGTGGGCTTCCTCCACGCCTACCAGCGCGACCGCTTCAACATCGGCCTGCGGCGCATCCGCGAGAGCGGCGAGTACGGCGTGATCGAGCGCAAGTACGGGCGCTACTGATCCGGCGTCTTGCGTTCGGCCTCGCTGCCGGCGCGTTCCACTTCGCGGGCCCGTCGCTCGGCGGCGGCGCATTCATCGGTGCCCGGCCGGGCGGACGTCTCGGGCTTGTCCTGGCGCAGTTCTTTGTTCACCTGGGCTGCCTGCTTCGGGTCGCTGTCGGTGGCCTGGTGCACCTCGCGGGCCAGTTGCCCGCGCTGGTCGACGGCGTCGTCCACGCCGCAGGTGGCCAGGGCCGGCAGCGGTGCGGCGAGCGCCAGTGCCAGGGCGAGGAGCGGGGTACGAGGGTTCATGGTGACCTCCTGTTTCGGCATCTGAGGGGCGTGCGTCAGCGCACGCGGTCGCGGCTCCGGACCGCCAGGTCCAGGGCCTTCTGCATGTCCAGCCGTGCCGAGCGGCCGACATCCGGGTCATCGAGCCGGTAGCGACGTTCCGAGGGCAGGATGGGGGCCGTCAGGTCCTCGGCATCCATGGGCTCGAAGTCATAGTCGCCGCCGATGGTCATGGCGCTGCGGCGCAGCAGCATGCGCAGCTGGTCCGGCTGCAGGCGCGGGTTGATCGAGAGCATGGCGGCCACCACCCCGGTGACCATGGGCGTGGCGTAGGAGGTGCCGCAGTGCACGTCGCCGCGCTGGCCGTCCTGCAGGGTGGAGGCGTGGGTGCAGGCGGCGGCGGTGATGTCCACCCGCATGTCGATGTTCGAGGTGCTGCGCTTGACCGCATAGGCCGGGTCGTCCACCGCCAGGCCTTCGCGTTCGCTGCGCTGGTGGCCGCCCACCACCAGCAACTGGTCGGTGACGAAGGAGGAGGGCAGGCGGTACTCGTCGGTGCCGGAGAAGGAGGCGCCGTTGCCCGCCGAGTTGATCACCACCACATCCGGGTGGGCCTTGCGCAGCCAGAGGAAGAACTCTTCCAGCAGTTCCTCGTAGCCGCTCATGGCGATGCCGGAGCGCACCAGCGAGTCCACCTCGTCGCCTTCCACGTTGCGTGCGCCGACCCGGTGGATGCCCCAGCTCCAGTTGAGGACCCGCACGCCGTCCTCCACCAGGTTCACCGAGGCGGCGATGTTGGCGGTGATGCCAGCATCGGCATTGCGCTCGACGATCACCTCGAAGCCCTGGCTGGCGCCGTCCAGTGCCCGCAGGAAGCCGCTGTTGCCACCGCGCCCGGCATGCGCCGCGAGGATGCCGGCCACGGTGGCGCCGTGGTTGTCCGGGCGCCGTGCGTCGCGAGCGTAGAGGCAGGTGCGCGGCCCTTCGCAGGAACCGAGGTAGTCGGCGAAGTCGGGGGCGTCGAAGTCCACCTCGCGCTCGATCACCCCGATGCGCACCGGGGTGGCCGGCACCGGGGCCTGGTGTGCGGGAATGCGCCGGGTGTAGTAGTTCACCGCGTCCATGAAGCGGTTGGCGGCCCATTCGTCCGAGTCGGGCGCCGGTTTGCTGCGCGCCGGCCCGGCTTCGGCCTCTTCGCCCTTCTCGGGGGCGGATTCCTCCACCACCACGGCGTCGACGCTGGTCTCGCTGCCCAGGCGCAGCACCAGGGCGTCGCGCTCGGTCAGGTCGCGGGCCGGCAGGCGCAGCTGGTAGACGTTCAGCGGCGGGATCGCGCCGACGACCTGGGCACCGTACTTGCCGGCCAGGCGCTGGGCCTCCTGGGCGCCGTCGCGGTCTTCTTCGATCAGCAGGCTCACCAGGTCGACGTAGGTGGTCAGCCCGTCCATGTTCTTCGCCACCTCATCCGGCCCGGCGGCCAGCACGTGGCTGCGGTTGAGCGACAGCCACACCGGGTTGCTGCGCCGGCCATCGACCTCCAGCCAGACCGGCCCGCTGCGGTGTTCGCGGGCGTCCACCTGCAGGCGCAGTCGGCCCTCGGCGGGCTCCCGCTCCACGGCCAGGGTGCGCCCCCCCAGGTGCAGCACGGGGTCGGCCTTGCCCAGCCCGCGCACGCCGAGGCACCAGGTCTGCCGGGTCGGCTCCAGCAGGTCCCCGCAGCGGGCCAGCCGCTCGATGCGCAAGGGCTCCGGGCCGGCTTCGGCCAGGCCGGACAGGGCCAGCAGCACGGGAGCGAGGCAGGCGGGGTGAAGGGGCATCGGCGGTTCTCCTGGATCGGGCCTTGTGCAGTTCCGACTGCCCCCGGGCGGCTTTCGTTCAGGTGACCGTCCGCCTCGTCGGTCGAACCGCCTGGGCGTCGTCCGGTCGCAAGGAAGAGGACCACCACAGGAGTCATCGCCATGAACGAGCACTACGACTGGGAACTGATCGAGCGTCTGCTGCACGAGGCGCAGAACGGCGCGAACCGACCTTTCGCACCGCGCGAGTACGCCGCGCAACTGGCCGAGGAGCGCCTGGCCAGCGGTCGCGACCCTGGCGGCAATCTGGATGCGCTGAAGATGCGCGCCGCGGACTACGAGGCCTTGCTGCTGGAGGGCGGCTACCTGGAACACCGCCCGGAAGCGGAGGGCGGCAACGGCGAGAACTTCGTGCTGGGCGCGCGTGGCGTGCGCCTGCTGGAAATCCTCGGCAGCAGCCTGCCGGCGCACCTGCAGGTGCGTGAGCAGTTGACCGAGCGCGGCAGTGCGGCGCTGGTGCCGGAGGTGTTCGACACCCTGGCCGACCAGGCGGCCAGGGCCTGAGCCTCAGTAGTTCGGCGGGGTTTCCGGCAGCACCTCGGGATCGGGGATGTAGGGCATGGCCCAGGGGTCGAGGTTGCGCCCCTGGTGGGTCAGGTCCAGCCGAACCTGTTCCAGCACGCCGGCCAGGCGCACCGGGTCGGCGTACTGGGTGCTGCGGACGTGGCTGATCTCCAGCACCTTGCCGCCGTGGAGGTCGGTCACGGTGAAGCTGAAGCTGTCGTCCTCGTCATGGGCCCGGGCCTGGCAGCCATAGGGCAGGAAGGCCTGGGTGGCCAGGCGCATGGCGGTGTCGCGGGTGATCGGCGTGGTCATGGCGGGCTCCTCGTGGATGGGGTCGCAGAGGGTGGACCACCGGCCCTGTGGCAGGGGTTCCCATGGCCCGACGAGGGGCAGCGACCGATTTGGTGAGTCGCCTGTCCTGCCTGGACAGTGCCCCGGCGTTCCTTCGATTGTTACCCTTGCGTGACGAGCGCCCCGGCAAGAGGGCGCCCCAGACACGGAGATGCAATGAAACGCCTGCTGCTCGCCCTCTGCGGCCTGATCGCCTGTTCGCCGGCCACCCTGCTGGCCTGGTCCAACCATTCCCTCGGCACCTGGCTGGCCCTGGCCGACCTGCCCGAGCTGCGCCAGGCCGAGCCGGTGCAGGTGGAGCGCCTGGAGGACTTCCTCGCGGCCGAGGCGGTGGCCCTGCAGCAGGTGCTGGACGAGCAGGAGGCGCGTGCCCGCGAGGAGCTGCCGGACTACCCGGCCCGGCCGGACAGCCTGCGCTGGATCGCCGATGGCAGCGGCGACCGGCGTCGTGCCTTCCTCATGGCGCTGCGGGTCAGCCCGGAGATCCGCCTGGCGTATTTCGTCCAGGCGCTGCCGGGGCTGGAGCTGCCGGCGGCCAAGGTGCTGCCGGCCCAGGACGTACTGGTGTTCCGCAAGCTGAGCCTGTGGAACGAATGGCGCTTCCTGGCCGTGGAGCCGGGGGAGCGGGTGAGCCCCCGTGCGGTGCTCGCCAGCGCGGCGGACGAGCCGGACTACGGGCACGACATCAACCTCTTCTCGGACAACCCCGGCGAGGTCGGCGCGCTCTACGGCTTCGGCCCCCAGCCCTTCGGTGATGCGCGTTTCGAATACTCGTCCCAGGCGCCGTTCCACATCGGCTACTACCACGAGTCGGCGGTCATCTATCAGGCCGCGCCGTTCCTCGCCCGCACCTACCCGGAGCTGCGCGTGCGCCAGTACATGGCGCTGGCGCGGCTGGCGTTCGAGAGTGGCCACCCGTACTGGGGCTACCGCTTCCTCGGCTGGGCACTGCACTACGTGCAGGACCTGACCCAGCCCTACCACGCCAAGGCCCTGCCCGGTGAAAACACCGCCACGCTGATGTGGACGGCCATCCAGGCGGCGCTGGGCGATACCTCGGGCAAGGAGGCGGCCATCGAGCGGGTGGCGACCCGCCATACGGAAGTGGAGAAGTACCAGGCCGACTGGTTGCGCCGGCTGCTGCGCGAGGGGCGCAATGACGACCCGCTGCTCAGGGCCTATGCGGACACGTCGGACGACGACCGCTACCCGCCGTTCGGCCCCGGCTACCTGCAGGACGTGGTGGCGCAGGAGTCCTATGAGGCGGCGGACGAGTTCGACGAGCGCATCGGCCTGTGGCTGGCCGGTGCCCAGCCGGGGCAGGGCTTCAGTGCGGGCAACCAGCTCAAGCCGGCGGAGACCGATCCGGCGCTGAACGAGGTGCTGGTGAAGCTGATTCGGCATTTCGCCGGGCACACCCGCAACCTGGTGAAGACCACCCTGGACAATCCATAGGAAGGCGGGCCATTGGCCCGCCGCTTCAGAACTTCTCGCCGGGCAGCAGGTAACGCCACTGCCCCGGCTGCAGCCGTGCTGCCGAGACGCCGCCCAGGCGCAGGCGCCGAAGGCCCAGCAGCTCCAGGCCGAGGTGCTCGCAGATCTGCCGCAGCTGGCCGGGGCGCGGGCTCTTCAGGGCGATGCGCAGGCGGTTCTCGCTCTGCCAGCTGACCTTGGCCCGGGGCAGCGGGCGGCCCTTGTGCTCGACCCCGCGTGCCACCCGCGCCAGGTGTTCGGCATCGGCTTCGCCGCGCACGTCGACGGTGTATTCCTCTTCCAGCGGGCGCTCGAAGCGCAGGGTGACGCCGTGGGCCTGGGTGAAGATCACCAGGCCGCTGGCCCGGGGTTCCAGCGGGGCCATCTGCGTCAGTCGCGAGAAGTGCTTGCGCAGGGTGCGCTCGCCGGCCTGCTCCGCCGCCAGGTTGGCCGGCACCAGCAGGGCGCGGGCGCCGTCCTTATCCACGCCGGCGGGTTTGTGCAGCAGCAGGGTGACCGGCGGCACCGGCGTCGGCTTGGCGTCGGGGTGAAGGTTGATGACTTCGTCGGTCACCCGCGCGTGGGGTTCTTCCACCACCTGGCCGGCGACGCTGACCCAGCCGTTCTCGATGTACAGCTCGGCGTCGCGGCGCGAGCAGGGCAGCAGCTCGGCGAGGCGCTTGGAGAGGCGGATGGGGTCGGTCATGGTGCGGGCTCCTGTGGCGGGGCCCGCATTGTCCCCGGTGCGCGGTCAGCGCACCAGGGTTTCCGGCTCGGCGTCGACCGGTAACAGCTCGGGCAGGGCCTCGGACTCGGCTTCCCCGGTGCTCTCCAGGTCGTTGTCGACCGTCTCCGGATGGCGGGCGAACAGGTTGAGCACCCGGGCGATGCCCTTGCGCTCGGGGGCTGCATCCGCCACCTGGCTGGCCGCCTCCGGCGCGGCAGGGAGATTAGGCAGCGGCTGGGTGACCACCTTGAAGTTGCTGATCTCGATGGTGCCGCGCCCTTCGGCCAGCAGGTGGAAGGAGAACGCCTTGCGTGCCTCGGGGTTGTCGAAGGCGAAGTGCAGGGTCACCGGCTTGCCGCGCTTGAGCAGCGGGAACTCGGGAAGGGCCAGGGCCACGTCGCGCTCGAACTCCTTGGTCTTGAGCTGCAGGCGGGCGCCCTTGGCGTCCATGGCGTGGACCTTGATGGTCAGCTCCACCTCGGTGCGGGTGTTCTTCGGCAGCTCCAGGTACTGGGCGCCGATCAGGTTGTCGGCCCAGTCGTCCTTCACCTGCTGCTTCAGGCGGATGCGCTCGCGAGTGGCGAACTGGTATTCCTGGCCCACCTGGCCGCCGACCAGGGACTGGTCCAGCAGGGTGCCACGGGTGGCCACCTGACGGGCTTCGCGGCCGCTGAAACGGCCTTCGAAGCGGGCCTGGTCGGCGATGAAGCCTTCACTGCGGTAGCGCCGGCAGACCTGCTGGAAGTCGCATTCGACGAAGTGCTCCTTGCCGTCGTGGTAGCGCAGCATGCCGTTGGTGTAGGAGATCATCTCGCGGCCCTGCTCGTAGTCGCGGAACAGCGAGCGGCCGGCCAGGCTCAGCGGGACGCGGTAGCCGAAGTAATCGAGCACCGAGGCGGTCAGGTCGACGTGGCCGTAGACGCCCCCCTTGATCGGCGGCAGGGCGGCCTGCTCGGGGGCCAGCACCAGGTTGAAGCCCCAGGCGGAGGCCAGGCGCACCTGGTCGATGCCGTGGGATTCGTCGGAGGTGATGATGACCAGGGTGTCCTTCAGTACGCCCTGTTTCTCCAGGCCGCTGAGGAAGGCGTCCACGGCATCGTCCAGGTAGGCGATGGCGGCGCGCTTGGCGTCCGGGTAGCGAGCCAGGTAGTCCTCCGGCGCCGAGTAGGGCTGGTGGGTGCCGACGGTGAGCAGGGTGAGCATCCACGGCTTCTTCTGCTTGCGCAGTTGCTGCACGTAGGTCTGCGCGCCCTCGAAGAAGGCCTTGTCGTCCATGCCCCAGGGGAATTCGAGGTAGGGGGTGTTGCGGAACCAGTCGCGGCCCTGGGTCTTGTCGAAGCCCATGCGCGGCATGATCTTGTCCTTGGCCATGAAGCGCAGCCCGGCACCCTGCAGGAAGTGGGTGCTGAAGCCGTGCTGGTGCAGCTGGGCCGGCAGGCAGTCCTGGGCGCGGGTGGGGTTGTTCAGCAGTTCCAGGCCCTTGGGGGTGCCGGAGTCGAGCTTGCTGTAGTCACCGCAGAGCATGGCGTAGAGGCCGCGGATGGTCTGGTGGCTGTGGAGCACGTAGTCCGGCGTGGTCATGGCGCGTTCGGCCCACTGGCTCAGGCGCGGCATGGGCGATTCGACGTAGTGGCTGTTGATGGCGGCGCGGTTGGCGGCGATGTAGGCACCCGGGATGCCTTCCAGGGTGATCACCAGCACGTTGCGCGCCTGGCCGGGGCCGGCCAGCAGCGGGGTGCCGTCGAGGTCCAGGCGGGCCAGGCCGGCGATGTCCGGCGGGCTTTCCGGCTGGTCCCCGGCGAGCCAGTCTTCCGCGGCCATCTGGCCGCTGCTGAGGGCACCGGCGAGCAGCTTGTGGGGCAGGTTGAACTGGCGCCACTGGTCCGCTTCGCTGGGGCGCAGGTACTGCAGGGTGGCGTGGCCGGCCAGCAAGGTGAGCGGCACGGCCAGCCAGGCACGGGCCGGGCGTTTGGCCGGGCGATGCCAGGCCAGCAGGGCGGCGAGGATGCCGACGGCCAGTGCGCCGGCCAGCCAGGGGTAGGTCAGCCCGCCGCCCTGGGTGGAGTGGCCGACGAACTGCGGGTCCAGCAGGTACTTGAGGTCGCTCGGCTCGGGCATGCGCCCGACTGCGCCCACCAGCTCGGCCGTCCCCAGCATGATCAGCGCCCAGAATAGCATCACCGGCAGCGCCACCCAGCGCGGGCGACCATACAGCAGGGCCACCAGGAGGCTGCCGAAGGCCAGGTCGGAACCGTAGCCGAAGCCTTCGCTCCAGCCGAGCAGTGCACGGCTGACCAACGGGATGCCAATGAACAGGACGATGAGCAGGAACAGGTGGAGGGGAGCAGACAGCCAACGGCCGATGGTGCGCACAGGAACTCCTGAGATAGGGCAGCGAGAATCCGAAAAGCGGGCGTGTGTTTCAACGCGGACACGATTCTGAAACATCATTGTGCTAGCGGCCAGTAGACAACGCCGGCAATGCGGAATTCTCCGCATCAAGGTGTTTCAGCGAAGCGGCGACAGGTGGCGTTGCGAGGCCGTCGAGCGGTGTGCGTGGCCCCGTTGCGGCGGGGGCTGTAGAATGCGCGCCCTGTCAATTCGAGGTACGCGAGATGGCCCTGATCGGTCGATTCAACAGCCTGCCGGTGGCCAAGCACACCGATTTCGGTCTCTATCTGGACGGTGGTGCGGAAGGCGAGATCCTCCTGCCCCGGCGTTATGTGCCCAAGGACCAGCCCTGCGAAGTGGGTGACTGGCTCAACGTGTTTGTCTACCTCGACAGCGAGGACCGCCTGATCGCCACCACCCAGAAACCCAAGGTCCAGGTGGGCGGTTTCGCCAGCCTGAAGGTGGTGGAGATCAACCGCATCGGCCTGTTCCTCGACTGGGGCCTGCCGAAGGACCTGCTGTTGCCGCACTCGGAAGAGAAGCGCCCGCTGCAGGTGGGCGACTACTGCGTGGTGCACGTCTACCTCGACCGCTCCCGCCGGATCACCGCCACGGCCCGGCTGGACCGCTACCTGGACACGACCCCGGCCCGCTACAGCGTGGGCCAGGAAGTGGACCTGCTGGTGGTGGAGCAGACCGACATGGGCTTCAAGGCCATCATCGAGGACCGCCACTGGGGGCTGATCCACCGCAACGAGGTGTTCAAGTTCCTGCGCAGCGGCATGCGCGAGAAGGGCTACATCCGCGAGATCCGCCCCGACGGCAAGATCGCCCTGAGCCTGCAGCCCCAGGGGCAAGCCGCATCGTCCGACCTCGCCGAGCGCATCCTCGAGCGTCTGCGCGCCGAAGGTGGCCGCCTGGCGTTGAGCGACAAGAGCCCGCCGGAGGTGATCGCCCAGATGTTCAACGTCAGCAAGGGCAACTTCAAGAAGGCCATCGGCGGCCTCTACAAGCGCGGTGAGATCGTCATCCACGAGGACGGCATCGAGCTGGCGCGCCGCTGAATCGCATCGTGCATATTGCCCGTTGATTTTCGGGTGATCGGGCGAAATGCACGAAAGCGGGTTGGGCTTGTTTCACCAACGCATTGATTTTATTGGGCTTTCGCTTGTCTCAAGGCTGGCACGCTGCCTGCAGGACACCCTGCCAGGAAAAATTTTGCCCCTTGGAGAGTGAAACGCTATGGGTCTCGACATCAAGCAGTTGGCCAAGGCCTTTCCCGAATACGCGCTCAGCGCCCAGCGCCGCCCTGACGGTGGCTACGTGGTGGTGCTGGAGAAGGACGACACCCGCTTCCAGCGCGTGGTGCCGGCGCTCAAGCAGCCGGCTCAGCTGGAGCTGATCATCGCCACGCTGCGGCGCGACATCGCCCTGGAGCTGGGTGAGGTGCCGCCGGTGGAGTCGTTGCGCAACCTGCACAGCACGCCGTTGCCGCGCTACTTCGGCGCCTGATTTCCATACGGCAGAACGCCGGCCCGGGTCGCCCCGGGCCGGCGTTCTCGCGTCTGCGCTGGGTGGCGAGGCTGATCAGGTTTCCACGCCAGCGGGCGGCATCATGGCGTCGCCCTCCTTCGGGCGCTCGCCCTCGGCACGGGGTGGTTGTTCGGGCTGTTCGCCGGGTTGTGCCTTGAGCCATTCGCGGGTGGCCTGCTGCGCCTTGTCCACTTCCTTGTTCACCTGGTCCACGGTGTCGTTGATGGCTTCGCGGGCCAGTTCCTCGGCGGCTTCGCGGGTCTTCTCGGCGAGGCGGTCGGCCGACTCCTGGGCCATGTCGCAGCCAGAAAGGGCCAGCAGCAGGCCGCTGCCGAACAGCAGGGAGGGGAGGCGGGAAAGCGTGGGCATGGTTGGGCTCCGTAGGGCTGGCCGCAGATCGGGCCGACGTCGCCCGGCATGATCAGGCACGCCGGGCCCGGCGTGAACGCCCCGGGCGCAGGGAAACTGTGAGCGGAGATGACAGGTGAAACGACCCCGGACCCCCAGCGGCGACTCTATGGGGTCCGAGGCCTGAGGCCGCCGGTCATCGGCCTCGTTGTCACTGACCCGTGCCCGTGCTCGATGGTTCCCCGGTGGTCGACGAACTGCTGTTGGGGGATGGGGCTGGAGTCTGCTGGCGCTGACGGGCTTCGTATTCGCGCTGCAGGCGCAGTTCTTGCTCTTGACGCTTGATGCGTTCGAAATCCCTGATGTAACTCTCCTCCTTCTCTCGCTGGGCACGTTCGCGCATCTCGTTGGCTCGTGCTTCCCGATTACTGGCGGAGCTGTCCTCAATTACGGTGATGCGCGTGCCAGGTGGGCGGTCTGGCTCGCTTGCCGTTGCTGCGGGGGAGGCTTGTGTTTCCAGGGGGGGGACCGCTGCAGGCGGGCCGGAGGTCGGCATAGGTTCCACGATCCGTGTGGTCTGGCCTTCAGTGGCGGGGCAGGGCACGGCGGAGTAGCTGACAGCGCCGTCGTTGCCGACGCATTTGTAAACGGCCGCCTGCGCCAGCATGGGCAGCAGGCAGAGGCCGAGCAGGGCCGATCTCAAAGTGCATCCCTCACTTTGTCTGAAACGGCCGACAGGCTATCAGCCCTTTTTCCTGACCGATAGGTGCAATCAGGTGCTGTGTGTCACGCGCCGACGCGCCAGGTGGTCGCGCAGCAGCTCGGCGCCGGTGACCAGCAGCAGGCCTCCCAGCACCAGCAGGCCGCCGAAGATGAAGGAGGAGTCCAGCGGCTCGCCCAGCACCAGCACGCCGAAGCCGACGCCGAACAGCGGGGTCATGAACGACAGCATCGACAGGCGCGAGGCGAGGTAGCGGCGCAGCAGCCAGAACCACCCCAGGTAGCTGATCAGCGCCACCACCACCACCTGGAAGCCGAGGCTGAGCAGGGCGCGGTCGCTGGGGACCAGGCCCAGGCGGCCAGTGGCGGCGGCCACCGCCAGCAGGACCACGCCGGCAACGCCGAGCTGGTAGAAAAGCGTCTTCACCGGGGCGGCTTCCGACAGGCTCGAGCCCCGGATGAGCACGGTGGTGGCGCCCCAGGCGACGGCGGCGCAGATGCCCAGCGCATCGCCGAACAGGCTGCCTGCGGCATTCCCCGGTTTGCCGAGAAAGGCCAGGGCGATGCCGCCGAAGGCCACCAGCACGCCCAGCCACTGGATCGGCGACAGGCGTTCCTCGGGGAGGATCAGGTGCAGCCCCAGGGCGGCGAAGATCGGCGCGGTGTAGAGGAACACCGCGATGTGGGATGCGCTGGTGCGGACCAGCCCTTCGGAGATGAAGAAGAACTCCAGGGTGAACAGCAGGCCGACCCCGAGCCCCGGCAGCAGGGTGCCGTCACCGAAGGCCCCACGGCCTTCCCGCCACAGGGTGATGGCGCCCAGCACCAGCGCGGCGATGCCGGAGCGGATGGCCAGTTGCAGGACCGGCGCCACGTCCTGCTCCACCAGCTTGATGGAGACCTGCTGGAAGCCCCAGACGATGCAGAGCAGCAGCATCAGGCCGCAGGCGAAAGGGTCCAGGGGCAGGCGTGTGGGTCTCATCGATGACTCGCAAGGCAGGGGCCGCACAGGTGGGCCGGAAGGGCGGCAGGATGGCGAGCGGGCGCCTTGCATTCAAACGATGTTTTGTCATCATGCTTTGACTTCAACTCAAAGCACTCCCATGCGCACACCATCCCTTGTCGCCCTGCGCGCCTTCGAGGTCGCCGCCCGCAGCCGCAACTTCACCGAGGCCGCCCATGAGCTGTCGGTCACCCCGGGTGCCGTCAGCCGGCAGATCCGTCTGCTGGAGGAAGAGCTCGGGGTCAGCCTGTTCGACCGTACCCGCAACACCGTCACCCTCAACGACAACGGCCGGCGCCTGGCTGCCACCGTGTCCCAGGCGTTCGCCCTGCTGGCCGAGGGGGCGGCGGCGCTGCGGGGCATGCCCGAGGGGCCGCTGCAGGTCAGCTGTGCGCCCTCCATCGCGTCCCACTGGTTGATGCGCCGGCTCAACCAGTTCTCCGGCACTCATCCGGACATCGCCCTGAGCCTGGAGGCCACCGAAGAGCTGGTGGACCTGGAGCGTGGCGAGGCCAGCCTGGCGATCCGCTTCGTCACCGAGGGCACCGTGTTGCCCGCCAGCGAGTTGCTGTTCCGTGAGGTGTTCTTCCCGGTGTGCAGCCCGGCCTACCTGGAGGCCCATCCGGTCCGTGAGCCGGCGGATCTCGTGGGCGCGCGGCTGGTCCACGCCCATTGGAAGAGCGCCAGCAACCTGCGGATTCCCGACTGGGGGGACTGGTTCGAGCGCTATGTCGGCGCGCGCGTCGATACCTCGGCCGGCATCCGCTTCGGCCTGATCGGGCATGCGATCCAGGGTGCGGTGAATGGGCAGGGCTTTGCGTTGGGGTCGACGGCGCTGGCGGGGGATGACATCGCGCAGGGGCGACTGGTGCTGCCGTTCGGTGAGGCGTGTCGCTTGCCGACACCCTGGGAATACCGCCTGGCCTGGAGCCGGAAGGGGCAGCCCAGCGAGCGGCTACGCCGGCTGATTGACTGGCTTGTGGCCGAGGCTCGCGCCAGTACGCGCGTCAGCGAAGCCAAATCGCAGGCATGAAAAAACCGGCCCGAGGGCCGGTTTTTCCGGAAGACGGTCGGTGATCAGATCACTTGGACTTCGTCTGCCTGCATGCCCTTCTGGCCCTGAACGGCTACGAAGGAAACCTTTTGGCCTTCCTTCAGAGTTTTGAAGCCGTTGGACTGGATGGAACGGTAGTGGACGAACAGGTCCGGGCCGTTGTCAGTGGTGATGAAGCCGAAGCCTTTTTCATCGTTGAACCACTTAACGGTGCCAGTTTGACGATCAGCCATTTGGAGTAACTCCTTGAACAAAGTTGACACGGCGAGGACTTTCCACGCCGGACTGAGCGCAAAGAGTACAAATCGAAGCTTGGAACATGGATCGATTTACGTCACACATGCAGCACAGTGGGCAACACCATACCCGTCATTTCGGGGATTGCCTACCGTTTTTTAGCGCTGCGTTGAAAGACCCGTTTGCGCCCCCCGCCGAGGTGCGTTGCAAAGCCGTTGCGACCCTTGCCAGCGGGCGCGTTTGCAGGCTTCATCGAGCCCCTCCAGCCACCGTTCCGGAATGCCCGAGATGATCCGCGAAATCCTCCGCATGGGTGACCCGCGCCTGCTGCGCATCGCCCCGCCCGTGCCCGACGAGATGATCGGCAGCGCCGCCCTCAAGACGCTGATCGACGACATGTTCGAAACCATGCACCACGTCGGTGGCGTCGGCCTGGCCGCCCCGCAGATCGGCGTCGACCTGCAGCTGGTGATCTTCGGGTTCGAGCGCAGCGAGCGATACCCCGACGCGCCGGCCGTGCCACCCACCATCCTCCTCAACCCGGTGATCACGCCCCTGGACGATGCCCGAGAAAGCGGCTGGGAAGGTTGCCTCTCGGTGCCCGGTCTGCGTGGCTGGGTGCCGCGCTACCGGGCCATCCGCTACCAGGGCGTCGATCCGGACGGACAGCCCATCGATCGCACCGTCGACGGCTTCCACGCCCGCGTCGTACAGCATGAATGCGACCACCTGATCGGCCGGCTTTACCCCTCGCGCATCGAAGACTTCACTCGCTTCGGCTTCACCGAGGTGCTGTTCCCCGGCCTCGATCCCACGGCCGACGACTGACCCGCCCAACACGCCCGGAAGGAGCCCGAGCATGACCGCCCAGCACGCCATCGCCGTCGACCTCGCCAACGTCTACGACAGCCCGGAACGCAACACGCTGCTCTACACCCTCGCCTGGGGGGATTTTGTCGAGGTACTGGAGGTGACCGAGCGGCATGTGCGCATCGCCACCCACACCTACGAGGAGCGCCCCGACGGCAGCATCCTGCCCGTCGCGACCGAGGCCTGGCTGGTGCCTCCGCGCTCGGCCCGGCGCCGCGATGGCAAGCCCCTGCGACCGGCCGACCTGGTCATGCCGCGCACGGAAAGCCGGGTGCTCAAGGTCAACTTCGTCGACGTGCAGCAGGGCGATGGCGCGGTGATCGAGACCCCGGGCGGGCAGGTGATGCTGGTGGACGGCGGCGACAACCAGATGTTCGCCCGCTACCTGGCCGCTCGCTACCGCGGCTCCTCGCCCGAGGCGCCCAAGGTGATCGACTGCATCCTCGTCACCCACGGCGATGCCGACCACTTCTCCGGGCTGACCCAGATCCACCGCTCGGAAACCAACGCCGAACCGCGCAAGCGGCTGTTCATCGAGCCCCGGCGGATCTACCACAACGGCCTGGTCAAGCGTGCCGCCAAGGGCCTCAAGGAAACCGAGCAGCTCGGCCCAACCCGCCAGGCCGGCGACGCCCTGCTGGTCTCGCCCCTGCTGGACAACCCCTTGGACGTACCGGCCGAGGCGATGAACACCGACTTCCGTGCCTGGCGCAAGGCATTGGAGGCCTGGTCGAGCCGGGCCCGCCAGCCCATCGAGTTCCGCCGCCTGTCCTTCGGCCAGCACGATGCCTTCGACTTCCTCCGCAAGGAGGGGGTGGACGTCCAGGTGCTCGGCCCATTGCCGGTCGGCGAAGGGGTCGACGCCGGCCTGCCGTTCCTCGGTGCGCCACCCGCCGGGCCCCGTGTCGGCCATGACTCGCTGGAAACGGCGCCCACCGGCTTCTCCGGCTACTCCGCTTCCCACACCATCAACGGCCACTCCGTGGTGTTCCGCCTGGCCTATGGCGGCTTCAGCTACCTGTTCTGCGGGGACCTCAACGACGAAGCCGGACGCACCCTGGCCCGCCAGCACGATGCCGGGCAGGTCAACCTGCGTTCCGAAGTGTTCAAGGTGCCGCACCACGGTTCCGCGGACTTCTCCGGGGCGCTGTTCAAGCGGGTGTCGCCGGTGGTCAACGTCGTCTCCAGCGGCGACGACCCGATGAACGAGTACATTCACCCCCGCGCCACCCTCATGGGCGCCCTGGGGCGGCATTCCCGGGTCGAGGAGCCGCTGGTGTTCGTCACCGAGCTGGTGGCGTTCTTCCGCATGGAGGGCTGGGCTCGCCTGACCGACGCCCAGAAGGCCGAACGCCGTGGCGACTTCTACGCCTTCAGCCGAACCGCCTACGGCCTGGTGAAGACCCGCACCGACGGCCAGCGCCTGCTGGTCTACACCGACAGCGGCAAGGCCAACCTCAAGGAAGCCTACTGCTACGAGCTGGACGAGGCCGGCGAGCCGCGCCCGGTGCCGGTGCTGAAGGCCTGACTCAGGCCTCCAGGCAGCCCCGCAGGCGGCGCTCGGCGGTGATCTCGGGCAGGTCGCGGCGGCGCATGTACACCCGCAGCGGCTCGCTGATGTTCAGGCGCTCGTCGATGTTCTGGTCCAGCAGCAACTGGATCAGCTCGCGCTTGAGGGTCATGGTGTGGTCGGTGTGGGGCTGCCAGACGAATTCGCTGGCCGGCATGATGCTGTCGTTGTCCACGTCCATGCCGAAGGAGTCCTCGCTGAAGCGCACGATGTGGTGCCCGGTCTTCAGGTTGAAGCCGACGAAGCCCTGCAGCTGGTCGGCGGCGGCGCAGATGCCGCTGGAAGTGATGCTCATGGGTAAACCTCGCTGGAAGGTCCGCAGGACCGGTTCGGGTCTACACGCGCAGGCGAAGGGCGCCGGTCTGGCGCCGGGCTCCGGGGGCGGATTGTGCCGCAGGCGTCGGCGAGGTGGGGCTGGGCGTATTGCCGCAGGCGTCAGCGCCCGCTGACCCGCGCCCCGGCCGGGTTGGAGCGGTCCACCAGGGTATTGACCACCGCCAGGGCCTTCTCGAAGGAGGGGTAGCCGCTCTTGGCCACGTCCAGGTCGGCATAGCGTGCCCGGTACAGCTCGGCACGCAACGGGTCGGCCTCGGTGGCCAGGAAGGGTTCGGACCAGATCTTGTAGAGCAGGGCGATGGCGTGGGGGTGCTTGCGCGCCGCTGCCTTCTCCAGCAGATCGAGCACCTCCTCCAACTGCGGCCCCTCGTTGATCAGCAGCACCGCCTGGTAGAAGGGCACCTCGCCGCGCGTATCCCCCGGCTCCGCCCGCTTGAGCAGCGCGCCTGCCAGCTCGTAGTTCTCCGGGTCACCCGCCGCGATCAGCAGCTTGGCCTGCAGCATGTCGTTCTGGTAGAGCAGCTTCTCGTCGCGGCAGGTCTCGCCGGAAAGCGGCTCGTCGCAGGACTGGCCGGCGCAGCCGGCCAGCAGCAGGGGCAGGCCGAGCAACAGGGTGCGGAAGCTGAAGCGGGTCACGGGCATGGGGCGTCCTCGGGTCCGGGTGCCAGGGTTGAGCGTTCGACTGCACGTGGCAGGGCCGGTTCGGCCCGTGCCGGCCCCGAAGCGCAAGCATAGACGCCCGGGTTGCGCACCACGCGTGCGACAAAGCCTCGACTGTTTAACACTTGTGGGGCACGGAACGCGACAGCCAGCGTGGCTGCCGCCATCATTCAGGGTCGACCCGACCCACCCGAGACCCCCGCCGCCGCCCATGCCCAACACGCCCGCCCCCTCCGCACCTGCCTACGCCGCCCTGTCCGTGGCCGGCCGCGTGCGTGAACACAACGAAGACGCCCTGCTGTGCAGCAGCACCCTGGGCCTCTGGGCCGTGGCCGATGGCATGGGCGGGCACCAGTGCGGCGAAGTGGCCAGCGCCACCGCCCTGGCCGCGCTGGAGCAGCACATCCAGGCCGGTGCCGACCTGCCCACGGCCGTACACGGCGCCAATGAAGCCGTGCTCGCGGTGGCAGCCGAAGGGGGCGAGGAGCGCCGCGGCATGGGCACCACCCTGGTCGCCCTGCACCTTCAGGGCGATGCCTACCAGCTGGCCTGGGCCGGTGACAGCCGCTGCTACCTCATCGACGCCAGCGGCATCCGCCAGATCAGCCACGACCACAGCTGGGTGCAGATGCTGGTGGACCTCGGCCAGCTCACCCCCGAGCAGGCCCGCCAGGACCCGCGTCGCAACGTCGTCACCCAGTGCCTAGGCCGGGACGACCAGGCCCTGGAAGTCGGCAGCCTGGTCGGTCGCCTCGCCCCAGGCGAGCTGCTGCTGCTGTGCAGCGACGGCCTCAGCAACGAACTGGACGACGCCACCCTGCACCAGGTCTGCAGTCGCTCGAGCACCCTCGAAGCGATGGTTGGCACGCTGGTCGAGCTAGCCAATTGCCATGGCGGCAGGGACAATATCTCCTGCATCGTGCTGGGCCTGTCGGCGCCGGAGTCCGTTCCACCGGAGGCCCCGCCACGCAGCTTCCTCAGCCGATGGTTCGGCTCCCGAAAACAGCGATAAGCGCACCTTACTTCCCTATGAACGACAGCTTGTTGGAGATACCCGGCTACAGCGTGCAAGGCCGGCTGGGCCGTGGCGGCATGGCCGAGGTCTACCTCGCCACCCAGGAATCCCTGCACCGCCAGGTGGCGATCAAGGTCCTGCAACGCCTGGATGATGAGGCCTTCGCCAAGCGCTTCATCAAGGAAGCGCACCTGGTGGCCTCGCTGCACCACCCCGCGATCATCACCATCCACGACATCGGCCGGCTCGCCGATGGCCGCCCCTACATCGCCATGGAGTTCGTCGCCGGTGGCGACCTGGCGCAGCACCGGGGCGAGCGCTTCGAGCCCCAGCGGGCGCTGACCCTCATCCGGCAGATCGCCAGCGCCCTGGTGGTGGTGCACGACAAGGGCATGATCCACCGCGACATCAAGCCGGCCAACATCCTCTTCCGAGAGGACGGCACCGCCGTGCTCAGCGACTTCGGCATCGCCAAGGAACTGGCCCTGGACAGCGACCTCACCCAGCATGACGTCGCCGTCGGCAGCCCCGCCTACAGCAGCCCGGAGCAGGCCCAGTGCCTGCCCCTGGACCCGCGCAGCGACATCTACAGCCTGGGCGTGATCTTCCTCGAGCTGCTCATCGGCACCAACCCGTTCCGTGGCACCAGCTACACCCAGACCGTGCTCAACCACGTGCAGATGGAGCCACCGCGCCTGGCCGGTGCCCTGGAGCCCTACCAGTTCCTGGTGGACCGCATGCTCGCCAAGGACCCGGAAGAGCGCTTCGCCGACTGCCGCGTGCTGCTGGCCAGCCTCGCCGAGCTGAACGAGAACGAGCAGGACCACACCCGCGTCACCCGCACCCCCGACCTCGCCAAGGGAGCCGGCCCCGCGCGCACCTCCCCGCGTTCGCCCGTGCCGGCCGCTGCCCCGGCCCGTCGCCTGCCCGTCTGGGGCTGGGCGCTGCTTGGCGTGCTGCTGCTGGGTATCGGCTCCGCCGTCGGCCTGCACCTGGTCAAGCAGAAGGAAATCCGCGACCTCCTGGCCCAGGGCGAACAGCGCCTGGCCGCCGGCCAACTCGCCAGCCCGGCCGGTGACAGCGCCGAAGACTTCTTCAACCGCGTGCTCGCCCGCGAACCCGACAATGCCCAGGCCCGCGATGGCCTTGCCCGCGTCCTCCAGGCCCGCATCGAGGCCGCCCTGGCCCAGGGTGATGCGCGCCTGGCCGAGGACCGCCTGGTGCAACCCGAGGATGACAGCGCGGTCTACCACTACCGCCAGGCCCTGGCCCTGAAGCCGGACGAGGCCCGCGCCGAGCAGGGGCTCGACCGCGTCGCCGCGCGCTTCGCCCAGCTCGCCGATGAGGCCTACGGGCACCGCGAGTTCGCCCTGGCCCAGCAGTTCATCGAGGCCGGGCTCAAGGTCCGCCCGCTGGACGAACCCCTGCTGGCCCTGCAGGCCGGCCATGCCCAGCGCGTGCGCCGGGCACAGGCCCGTGCCTCCGGCAGCCAGGCGGCCCGGCAGCAGCAGAGCAGCAACCCGGTCAAGCGTTTGTGGAATCGCATCTTCGATTGATGCGCGGTAACAGGTCAGCTGGGCAATCGGCTTGGCGCAACGGAAATCAAGGACTTCGGACATGCTCAGGATTCACTTCGCGGACAACCGCCAGGAACCCATCTGGCTGGCGGACGAGCGCTTCACCATCGGCCAGGACGAACGCAACCACCTGGTACTGAACGAAGCGGACGTCAGCCCCTTCCACGCCGAGATCCGCCAGGACCACGGCCACTACTACCTCTCCGACTGCGGCACCCGCAACGGCACCCTGGTCAACGGCGAGCGCATCGGCGCCCGCTACCAGCTGCGTTCCGAGGACCGCGTGAAGGTCGGCTCCGTGGAACTGGTGCTGGTCGATCCGGCCAAGGTCAAGCCCAAGGCCGCACCCACCGCGCGCTGGTTCCTGCAGGTGATCAAGGGCGAGAACGAAGGGCGCAAGTACCACGTCACCGGCTCCATGACCTTCGGCCGGTCGGTGAAGTGCGAACTGTGCTTCAGCGACCTGGAACTGTCCCGCCGGCACGCCGAGTTCTTCCTCAAGGACGACGTGCTGGAGATCAAGGACCTGGCGTCTGCCAATGGCGTCTACGTCAACCAGCAGAAGGTCGGCACCGCCGTGCTCGCCCCGGGCGACCAGGTGCGCATGGCCTCGGTGACGCTGCTGGTGATCGGACCCAAGGTGGAAGTGCGCCAGGCGGCCGACGAGGACGCCACCCAGTTCGTGCGCGTGGTCGACCTGCCCAAACCGGCCCCGGCGGCCGCCCGCGAGGCGAGCCAGCCGGCAGCGGCCAACCCGCTGCGCGCCGTGGCACCGGCCCCCGCCGAAGCGGCAGCCTCGGTGGCCACCAATGAAGACGCCAAGGGGCGTCTGGTGCTGATCGGCGGCATCGTCATCGCCGTGCTGGGCATCGGCGCCGCCGTCGCCAAGTTCGTGCTCTGACCCGCCAGGACCCCGCGCCCGTCGGGCGCGGGGTCAATCCACGAAGTAGCTCACCACCCGCCACCGGCCGTCGCTGTCGCGCATCGGCGTCACCGTCTCGGTCGCGCCGTCCCGGTGCTCGAAGTCGCTGCGGTACTGCAGGATCACGTATTCCCCATCCGGCAGCCCCGGCAGCTGCGTGGCGTAGCTGGCGCCCTGCAGTTCACGTTGCTTGAGCGCCCCCAGGGGCGAGCGCAGGTCCACCGCCAGGGTCACCCAGTCGTACTGGCTGGTACTGCGGCGCAGCACACTGGCCGCCTGCTGCCAGGTGCGGATGTAGTCTTCACGGTCGGCCACCGCCAGCCAGGCGCGGGCGGCGGCCTTGGCCTGCTCGATGGCCTGGGCCTCCCCGGCGGCCTGGGCCGGGGTCAGGACGCAGAACAGCAGGCCCACCAGCAGCGGCAGGATGCCGCGTCGGTTCATCACGAAATCCTCCTTGAGGCACCCGCCGCACAGGCGACGGGCGTGGCTTTCTACCTTAGTCCTTCAGGCGCTCGTCACGTTTCAGCTGGACCATGTCGCCCCGCGTGCACTGCTGCGGCTCGGTGGAGGTCAGGTCATAGCAGCGCTGGCCGAAGCCCATGGGCCAGTAGATGATCGCGAACGGCGGCCAGAAGATCGACGCCACCCGGAAGCGCGCCCGCAGCTTGCCCTGCTGCACCGGCGCCCCGTCGATACGGGTGAGCTTGTAGGGGATGCCACCGCTGGCGGTCCAGAAGAACGGCCGGGTGGTGACCATGCCTTGCGGGTACTGCTCGGCGCGTTCGTAGACGGAAACCCGGGTGTTTTCCGGGAGCTTGAAATAGGTGCGGGTGGAGCAACCCCCCGCCACCAGGGCCGCCGCCAGAAGGGCGGCCGTACGCGTGTACTTCTTCACTTCCAATCCTTTTCGGTACGACTGTCCAGGGCGGTATCGCCGCCGGGTGCGCATGGTGCCCGGATCGGCTTGATGGCGCCAGGCCATTAGTCAGTGGATGGGCAGCACCGGGTGTTTATGTGAACCGTTCGACGGTGTGTCGGCGGGGGATTTGTAGCTCGGCTGGTTATCGAGTTCTGCTGATGTCACCTGTTTCGCCTTGGCGGGCGCGTTTCTTTTTCAGTCTCCCCCCGCGTCAGGCAACAGCAAAGTGTGTGCTCGGAATTCGCTCAATTTTTCACTACCTGGGATAAGGCTGGGGGGAGAGTGGGTATCAGCGCCTGGGAAGACAGGACCACCGCCAATAAAAAGCCCCGGCGCTTTCACGACGGGGCCTTTCGGAACGGGACGGGAATCAGAACACCCGGATCGGGTACTCCACGAACACCCGCACCTCGTTGCCATCGTCCACATAGCTGTTGACGTTGTTGGACGCCCGCAGCATCGAACCGCGCAGCTTCAGCTTGAGGTCCTTGGCCGGGCCTTCCTGCACCAGGTACTGCAGCTGGTTGAAGATCTCGCGCTCCTGGCCACGGCCGGCCTGGCCGGCGTCGATGTTGTCGCCGCGCACGTAGGCCACGCGGTAGCTCAGGCCGGGGATGCCGTACTCGGCGAAGTCCAGGCCGTAGGCCACCTGCCAGGAGTTCTCGTCCTTGCCGTTGAAGTCCGACCAGTAGGAGTTGGCCAGCCAGATGGTGGTGCCGCCGTCGCCGATGTAGTCGGCACTCTGGTAGCCGCCGTAGAGGTAGCCGATGTCACCGCTGCTGCGCTGGTGGGCGAGGGTGAAGGAGTGCGCGCCCATGGCGTAGGTGGCCGCCAGGCTCCAGATGCGGTTGGTGCGGTTGTCGTCCTTGGCGAAGTCCTTGTCCAGGCGGGTGCGGTAGCCGTTGAAGTCCAGGGTCAGGGAGCGGTCCTTGGCGATCGGGTAGACGTAGTTCAGGTTCACGTACTGCTTCTTCAGCACGTCTTCCACGTCGGAGCCGTACAGCGAGGCGCTGAACTGGTCGTTGAAGCGGTAGCTGCCGCCCAGCACGTCGATGCGCTTGAGACCGCCGCTGTCACGGCCTTCGGCGCTCTTGCGGGCCTCGGCGGTGAAGTGGCCGGCGTTCAGCTCCAGGCCCTCGATCTCCTTGGAGGTGATCAGGGTGCCGGTGTAGCTCTCCGGCAGCAGGCGCGAATCGTCGTAGCTCAGCACCGGCAGGGCGGGCATCTGGTCACCGAACTTCACCACGGTGTTGGAGAAGCGCGCCTTGACCGCCGCACCGCCACGGGCGATGTCGTCCTGGGCGTGGCCGCTGTCGCCGGGCTTGAAGAAGTCGATGCCGGCCGCGCCGACACGGCCCTTGCCGCCGTCCAGGCGCAGGCCGTAGAGGCCGAAGGCGTCGACGCCCACGCCCACGGTGCCCTGGGTGAAGCCGGAGGTGAAGGTGCCGATGACGCCCTGGCCCCACTCCATCTTGTCCTTGTTGTGGTGCTTGTAGTCGCGGTTCATGTACGCGTTGCGCAGCAGCACGTCGAGGTGGCTGTCTTCCACGAAGCCCTTGGCGGTGGACTGGTCGTCGGCCAGGGCCGAGGTGGAGGCGGCGATGCAGAGGGCGATCAGGCTGAGCGTGTTCTTCATGTTCGGTGCGGCTCGGTTTTTCGAAAGGCGGCGATTCTGACCAAGTCGTCCAAGGGGTTCAACCCGCCTAAGGTCGCGTTTTGCCCCTGGCAGCGTGGGCGACTGCCCGTGCTGCCTGCCGGAGCCGACCGCTCTGCGACGGGGTGTCCAGGCTGCGGATGACCTTCCGTCCGGTTCGTTGAACCCGAGACATGTTGCGCCGGTCGATCACCCTGCCGCACTCGAGCGGAACGTGCGGAGGCCCGGTCGTATCCGCACCCATTGGAACCGGCAGGGCCTGGACGCTCACCTCGAACAGCGACCGCGCCCTGTCCACGACACTCAGGACGGGTCATGCACATGCCACGTATCCCCTCTCGCCTCGGCGCCCCCTGCGCCGCACTGTCCCTTGCCTTCCTCGGCCTGCCGGCCGGCGCAGCCGACTTCATCGTCAACCAGACCGACGACCGCTACGACGGGGTCTGCGATGCCCACTGCTCCCTGCGCGACGCGGTTTCCGCCGCCAATGCGCTGCCGGGGCCGGACCGCATCATCCTCCAGGCCGAAACCTACCGCCTCAGCCTGCCCGCCGGGCGCGACGAGGAGGGCGATGTGCTGGACGAGGACGACAACCTCAACGGCGACCTCGACATCCGCGATTCCCTCACCATCGTCGGCCAGGGCCCCAGCCGCACCATCATCAGCGGCAGCCCCGAGGCCAACGACCGGCTGATCGAAGTGTTCGCCGGGGCCCGCGTGGTGCTGGAGCGCCTGCGCCTCACCGGTGGGCACAGCTCCACCTACGGCGGCGCCCTGGAGAACCACGGCGAAGTGGTGCTGCGCCAGGTGGAGGTGAGCGGCAACCGCTCCACGGCGGCCTTCCAGCCCGGCAACGGCGGCGGCGTGGCCAACCACGGACGGCTGGAGGTGCACCGCTCGCTGTTCGCCAACAACTGGGCGGGGGCCGGCGAAGGGCACTACGGCCTCGGCGGCGGCCTGTACAACGACGGCGATCTGTTGCTGCGCGACAGCACCCTGCTCGGCAACCGCGCCAGCGACGACGATGACGCCGGCTTCGGCGGCGGGCTCTACAACAAGGGCCGCGCCGACGTGGCGCGCACCACCTTCACCGGCAACGAAGCCAGCTTCGGCTCGGCCATCGGCAACGACGGCGTGCTGACCCTGGCCAATGCCACCCTCAGCGGCAACCGCCAGCCCTACTACGGCCAGGCGACCTTCAACAACGGCCAGTACCAGGTGGGCGGCACGCCGCCCGAAGCGCTGCTGGTGAACGTGACCATCGCCAACAACAGCGGCGGCTACGGGCTGATCAACCTCGGCAAGGTGACCCTGCGCAACAGCATCATCGCCGGCAACCTCGACGAGGACCTGGCGACCCCGATGAACTGCGACAACCGGGGCGCCCAGGCGCAGTACAAGGCCATCGGCCTGCTGCTCGGCACCGGTCCGGGTAACTGCACGGGCGAGCTCTACGTGGAACAGGCCGATGTGATGACCAAGGTTCTCTACCCGCTGGCGGACAACAACGGCCGTACCCAGACCCATGCCCTGCGCCCGCGCAGCCCGGCGGTGGACGCCGGCATCGGCACCTGCACCGCCCGTGACCAGCGCGGTTCCAAGCGCCCGCGTGATGGGGATGGTGATGGCGTGGCGCGCTGTGACCTGGGGGCCTATGAGCGGCCGAAGCCGTGGGTGGCGAAGCCCTGAGCGGGTGTAGAGAAAGGGGGCCGGGGCCTGCGAGGGACCCGGTGCTTTTGGGGTGAGGAGGCTGCTGCTAGAGGACTAAGTTGATTACCGAGTTCCGCGGATGTCTTCTGTTTCGCCTTGCCGGGCGAGCCCCTTTTGGCAGTCGCCCTGTACGGACCGGAGACATAGCTGACAGGTGTGCGATGGGCCATCCATGGCCTGACTCGCTTCTCGCGGCATCCATTCCGCTCGTCCCCCTGCGCAACGACTGCGCTCGGCCTCCTGAAGGGGCAGTTTCCCTGCCTCACCTTTTCAGCCAGACGGTGGGGTCAGCGTGCGCTTCATACATGTCGTTGCAAAGGGCAAAGGCTCCCGGTTCAGTCGTCCCGGGTCAGCACTTCCAGCAGTTCGATCTCGAACACGAGGTTGGAGCCGGGGGTGATGTGGGCGCCGACCTGGCGGTCGCCGTAGGCCAGGTGGGCGGGGACGTGGAGCTTGCGCTTGCCGCCGACCTTCATGCCCATCAGGCCCTGGTCCCAGCCCTTGATCACGCGGCCGGTGCCGATCACGCACTGGAAGGGGCGGCCTTTCTGGTAGGAGGAGTCGAACAGGGTGCCGTCCTCCAGCCAGCCGTTGTACTGGGTGGTGATCAGCGCGCCCTTGACCACGGCCTTGCCGTCGCCTTCGAGCAGGTCTTCGATCTTCAGTTCATCGCTCATGGGAGTCGCTCCGGTGGGGAAGGCGCGCGTTTTCGCAGGAAGCGCGGCGCTTGGCAAGGGGCCGGTCGTGGGGCGACCGGCCCTCGGCTCAGGCTTCGGCGGGCTCGTCCGGCTCCTGCTGCTGCAGGGTCCACATCTGCGCGTAGGTGCCGCCGGCCTCCAGCAGTTCGCGGTGGGTGCCCTTTTCGATCACCCGGCCGGCGTCGAGCACCAGGATCTGGTCGGCGTCCATCACCGTCGACAGGCGGTGGGCGATGACCAGGGTGGTGCGGCCTTCCTGGATGCGGTCGAGGGCGGTCTGGATGGCCTTCTCGGACTTGGAGTCCAGCGCCGAGGTGGCCTCGTCGAAGATCAGGATCGCCGGGTTCTTCAGCAAGGCCCGGGCGATGGCGACGCGCTGTTTCTCGCCGCCGGAGAGCTTCAGGCCGCGCTCGCCCACCGGGGTCTCGTAGCCGTCGGGCAGGCGCTGGATGAAGTCGTGGATGTGGGCGGCGCGGGCGGCGGCCTCCACCTCTTCGCGGGTGGCATCGGGGCGGCCGTAGCGGATGTTGTAGTAGATGCTGTCGTTGAACAGCACCGTGTCCTGGGGAACGATGGCGATGGCCCCGCGCAGGGACGACTGGGTCAGCTCCCGCAGGTCGTGGCCGTCGATGCGGATGTGGCCGCTGTCGATGTCGTAGAAGCGGTACAGCAGGCGGGCGAGGGTGGACTTGCCCGAGCCGGAATGCCCCACCACCGCCACCGTGCCGCCGGGCGGGATCTCGAAGTCCACGCCGTGGAGGATCTCCCGGCGCGGGTCGTAGCCGAAGTGCACGTTCTCGAAGCGCACCCGGGGCCGGGTGGCCTGCAGCGGTACGGCGCCCTCGGCATCGCGCACGTCCTGGCGCTCGTCCAGCAGGCCGAACAGCCGCTCCATGTTGGTCAGCGACTGCTTCACCTCGCGGTACATCATGCCGAGCAGGAACAGCGGCGCGGAGAGCTGCAGCAGGTAGGTGTTCACCAGCACCAGGTCGCCGATGGTCAGCTCGCCGGCCACCACGCCGGCGGCGGCGCGCCACATCATCGCGGTCACGCCCAGGGCGACGATGGCGGTCTGGCCCAGGTTGAGCAGTGCCAGGGACTTGGTCGCCTTGACCTTGGCGTTCTCCAGGTGGCGCAGGTTCTCGTCGTAGCGAGCGGCTTCGTGGGCTTCGTTGTTGAAGTACTTCACCGTCTCGTAGTTGAGCAGCGAGTCCACCGCGCGCTCGTTGGCGCGGGTGTCCGCCTCCACCGAGGCGCGGTAGTAGGCGGTGCGCCACTCGGTCACCGCCACCGTCCACAGGCCGTAGGCCACCAGGGTGGCGAGGGTGATGAGGGCGAAGCCCCAGTCATAGGCCCAGACCAGCACGGCGGTGACCATGACGATCTCCACCAGGGTCGGGACGATGGTGTAGAGGGTCCAGTCCAGCAGGTCGGAGATGGCGCTGCCGCCGCGCTCCACATCCCGTGCCACGCCGCCGGTGCGGCGGCCCAGGTGGAACTTGAGGCTGAGGCCGTGCAGGTGCTGGAACACCTGCAGGGTGATCTGCCGCGAGGCCCGCGCCATGACCCGGGCGAACACCACCTGGCGCAGCTCGGTGAACAGGGTCACGCCGATGCGTGCGGCACCGTAGGCCAGCAGCAGGCCGGCCGGCAGCACCACCAGGCTGGGGGCGACGTTGAGCTGGTCGACGATCTGCTTGAGCGCCATGGGCACGTAGAGGTTGACCAGCTTGGCCGCGAGGATCAGCCCCAGGGCCACGGCGATGCGCCCGGTGTAGGGGCGCAGGTAGGGGAGGAGGGTGGCGATCACCGCTGCATCGCCACGGGCGTTCGCCTGACGCGCCACCGGGGAGGCGCCGTCATGGGGGCTGCCGGCGTCCGCCGGCGGGGTCTGGGTCTGTTCGTTCTGGGCTGCCATCGCCCACCTGCCTTGTGTCGTCGAGAAGGGGCGACCTTACTCCAGCGCTGGCGCGGGTGCGAATCGTGCCGGTCGATGGTGGTCATCGACCGCTGGTGGGCGATCAGGCGTCGCGCAGCACCTTGCGCTCGGCGTCCTGACCGTCGAAGCCGTGCTCCAGCTTCACCTTCAGCGCCAGGTCGGTACGCGAGTCGGCGAAGCGCAGCGCATCGGCCAGGCTGACGCGGTTGGCCTCGACCAGGCGGAACAGGCTCTGGTCGAAGCTGCACATGCCGGCCTCCAGGGCGTTCTCGATGGCGTCCTTGAGCTCGTGCAACTCGTCGCGCAGCACCAGGTCTCGCACGTGGGGCGTGCCCAGCATCAGTTCCACGGCGGCCACGCGCTTGTGGTCGATGCCTGGCACCAGGCGCTGGCCGACCATGGCCAGGAGGTTCTGCGAGAGGTCGGCGAGCACCTGCTTGCGGGCCTCGTCGGGGAAGAAGCGGGTGACGCGCTCGATGGCATGGCGGGCGCTGGTGCCATGCAGCGTGGCCACGCACAGGTGGCCGGTCTCGGCGTAGTGCAGGGCGTGCTGCATGGTGTCGGCGTCGCGCACCTCGCCGAGCATGATCACGTCCGGCGCCTCGCGCAGGACGTTGCGCAGGGCGGCGGAGAAGCTGTGGGTGTCCAGGCCCACCTCGCGTTGGTCGACGATGGAGCGACGGTGCGGGTGGAGGAACTCGATGGGGTCTTCGATGCAGATGATGTGGCCGCTGCGCTGGGCGTTGCGGTGGTCGAGCATGGCCGCCAGGGTGGTGGACTTGCCGGAGCCGGCGGCGCCCACCACCAGGATCAGGCCGCGGTCCTGCAGGGCCAGCTTCTCCAGCACCGGTGGCAGGCCGAGGCTCTCCAGGCTGGGGATGCTGGTCTTGATCAGGCGCACCACCATCGAGACCTCGCCCCGCTGCAGGTACATGTTGGCGCGGAAGCGGCCGCTGCCGGGCAGGCTGACGGCCAGGTTCATCTCCCATTCGCGCTCGAACTCGGTGACCTGGGCGGGGGACATCAGCTGATAGGCGAGCTGGCGCACTTCGCCGGGCTGCAGGGCGCGTTCGCCCACGGGCCGGGCGTGGCCTTCGATCTTGATGTGGGGCGGCGAGCCGACGCTGAAGAACATGTCGGAGCCCTGGTGCTGGTGCAGCAGGTCCAGGTAGGTGAATACGCCGGGGACCGTGTCGAGGGAGTCGCTCATCCCGCCTCCTTGCTGGGTGGATCGGGCAAGCCTAGCAGTGGCGGCGCGGGGCGTGCCATCCGGCACGGCGTCGCAGGGGGAAGAGGGGGAGGGGAGAAGGGAACGTGGAAAGGCCCGGCGCTGCCGGGCCTCGGGGCGGATCAGTCCTGGCGGCTGGTGACTTCCACCAGGTGGTAGCCGAACTGGGTCTTCACCGGGCCCTGGACCACGCCGACCGGCGCGCTGAAGACCACGGTGTCGAACTCGCGGACCATCTGGCCGGGGCCGAAGGAACCGAGGTTGCCGCCGTCACGGCTGGAAGGGCAGGTGGAGTTGTCCTTGGCGACCTGGGCGAAGTCGGCACCGCCTTCGATGGCGGCTTTCAGTTCGTTGCACTTGGCTTCGCTGGAAACCAGGATGTGGCGGGCGGTTGCGCGGGGCATGGGTGGACTCCTCTGGAAAAGCGCAGAGCCTACCGTAATGCGCCGGCCAGTCAAACGCCGTCGGGGCACCTCTAAAAACTACCTGCGTTGCCATCGCGGCGTTAAAAACAGGCTCGTGCGCGAGTCCGATCAAAATGCTCATTTACCCCGCGTAAACTGCGCTTCTTCGCCTGTTTTTGCCTTGCGCTGGCTGCCTCGCCTACGTTTTTAGAGGCGCCCGTGGGGGCTGGACAACAGCGCGCGGCTGCCCAAGTATCGCCGCGCGTTTCGTCCCGGAGTCGTCCATGCGCCTTGCCCTGTCCACCCGCTGCCTCGGGTTGCTGCTGTTGTCCGCCTCGCCCGCCTTTGCCGCGTCCTGCCCGGCGGGGCAGACGCAGGTCTGCCTGGGGGGCTGCATCTGCGTGCCCGACCCGGACGGGGTGATCGGCCCGGCCCAGCAGCGGGTCGGCGAAGTGGCGGCCACCTCCCTGGAGGGCTGGATCCTGCGTTCTCGCGCCTCGGCGCTGAGCCAGGGCACCGCGCCGATCCCGCCGGCGATCCGCCAGATGCTGCTGCCGTACTACCCCACCGACGTGCTCGACAACGTGCGCTACCGGGTGGGCGATGCCGACGACATGGCCGCCGCCCGCACCATGTTGCAGAACCCCGACATCAAGGCGGTGACGCTGGTGGACGTGATCGTCTTCCGCAACGAGGCCCTGGCCCAGGACGCCGCGCTCTGGGCCCACGAGCTGTTCCACGTCCAGCAGTACCGCCAGTGGGGCAGCCTGGAATTCGCCCGGCGCTACACCCGCGATTACGACGCGGTGGAGTCGCCGGCCTACCGCCAGCAGTTCGACGTGGCCCGCGAGCTGCGGCAGCAGGCCCAGCGCCCGGCCCACTGATCAGGCCGGGGTGTCGTCCCGGCCGATGTCGACGCGCTTGCCGATGTCCCGCAGGCGGGCCAGCTGGTCCACCACCGAGGGCGCTTCGTCCAGGCTGCCGACGAAGGTCCACAGGTAGGTCATCACCGCGTAGATGTGCCCGGCCTTGATCTGCTCGGCAGAGGCCAGGCAGGTGATGGCGACCACGAACAGCAGCGCAGCCATCACCCCCAGCAGCAGGTAGGCCACTGCCTCGCGGTCGGAGAGCCGCACCCGTAGGCTCGACAGGTGCCGGTAGTGGCGCAGCAGGCTGCCCCGGCCGACCCGACCCACCAGCGCCACCTCCTGCTCCAGGCGGTCGTTCAGGCGCTCGTGCAGGGCCTGGTTGCGGGTGGCGAAGCGCGGCAGGCAGGCCAGGCACAGCGAGAGGGCCAGCAGGCAGGCCGCGCCCACCCAGGGCTCGATGGCCAGCAGCATCGCCGCGGCGCCGACGATGGAGACCAGGGCGGTGGCGATTACCGGGATCTGCTTCTCGAAGAAGTCGACGAACTCCCGGGCCAGCACCACCCGTGCCGCCACCTTCGAGGTGCCATGCTGCTGCCGGCGCTGGTGCAGCACCACCGGCACCGCCAGTTCGGCATAGATGCGGGTGAAGGTGCGGGTGTCCACTGCACGGCGCGCCGCGCCCACCACCCAGAAGCCCAGCACCACCAGCGCATAGAGCACCGCCAGGCGTGCTTCGCCACGCACGATGGCGTCGATGGCGAACCCGGCGAACAGCGGGTAGGCCAGCATCAGCAGGTTCTCCAGGGCGACCAGGGAGAAGGTGCCCAGCAGCTTGCCGGGGTAGGCGCAGGCGATGGCCTTGAGGGTGGTGGCGGCGGATTGCTGGCCGAGGCGGGCGCCGGTGGAGGCCAGTTGCTCGGTATCGAGGGGGTGCATCGTCGGTAGACCGTAGTGAGTGAAGAAGGGCCGCGCTATGATTTGAGCGGCCGCTCAATTTTCCTTGAGCAGTCGCTCAAAATTCAAGAGCCACTCATCCCCCGGAGATCCCATGGCCCGTTCCCCCGTTGCCGAACGCAAGGATCAGATCATCACCGCCGCCCTGGAGCTGTTCCTGCGCAACGGCCTGGCCAGCGTCTCCACCCGTGACCTGGCGGAGCACACGGGGTTGTCCCGTAGCCACCTGTACCACTACTTCAGTGACTGGAAGACCCTGCGCCGGGCGGCGTTCGAGCGCTTCTCCGAGGAACAGTTGGCCGGCACCCAGGCGTTGCTCCAGGGGCTCGACCCCGAGCCTGCGCTCATCGCGCTGATGCGCGATTGCCTGCCGGCGCGCAAGGACGATGCGGCCTGGACGCTCTGGCTGGATGCCTGGGACGAATCCCTGCACGACCCGGAACTGGCCGAGGCCTACCGGCTGGCGCTCGGCCAATGGCAAGGGCTGCTGCTGGGGCTGATCGCCGAGGGATGCGCCAGTGGGGTGTTCAGCTGCGATGACCTGCCACGGGCCACCCGGCAGATCACCGCCCTGGCCAACAGCTACGCGGCGGACCTGCTGCTGGAGCCCTCGCCCATCACCCTGGAGGCGGCGCTGGAGGAAATCATCGAGGTGGCGGGCTTGCTGCTGGGGACGCCCAGGCTGGGCGCACGGCTGAAGCCTGCGTGAGGAGTGCCCGCGCTGTGACGCGCGGGTCAGTGGACCGTGGTGCCCGGCGCGTCCAGCAGGCGCTGGGCCGAGGTCAGCCTCTCCAGCTCGCGGCGCACCATGTTGGCGTATTCCGGCGGCTTGAACTGGTAGAGCTCGGTGGCCACCCAGGCCAGCCAGCGCGGGCCGAGGGCGACGCGCTGGGCCAGCAGGCGCAACGCGTCGGCGCGGGCGCGCTCGGCGTGTTCCTCGTGGAAGTCCCGGCGGCTCATCAGGCCACGGAGAGGCCCACGTAGACGTTCTGCACGTCATCGTGGCCGTCGAGGGCTTCGAGGAAGGCCTCCACTTCCTCCAGCTCGGCGCCGGAGAGGGTGACCGGGTTCTTGGCCTTGTAGCCGAGGTTGGCCGAATGCACGGTGAAGCCGAAGTCCGGCAGGGCCTTGCACACGGCGTCCAGGTCGGTGGGCTCGGTGTAGAACACGCTGGTGTTGTCGTCACCGGGCTCGAAATCCTGGGCGCCGGCTTCGATGGCGGCCAGTTCCACGTCGGCATCGGCGTTGGCCGGCTCGGCCTCGATGATGCCCAGGTGGTCGAAGTCCCAGGACACGGAGCCGGAGGTGCCCAGCTGGCCCTTGCGGAACAGCACGCGGATTTCCGCCACGGTGCGGTTCAGGTTGTCGGTCAGGCACTCGACAATCACCGGCACGCGGTGCGGGGCGAAGCCTTCGTACAGGGTGCGCTCGTAGTTGACCACCTCACCGGACAGCCCGGCGCCTTTCTTGATGGCGCGCTCCAGGGTGTCCTTGGGCATGGAGGCCTTCTTGGCCTGGTGAACGGCCAGGCGCAGCTTGGGGTTCATGTCCGGGTCGGCGCCGTTGCGCGCGGCGATCATGATTTCCTTCACCAGCTTGCCGAAGATCTTCCCTCGGGCGTTGGCGGCGGCTTCTTTGGGTTTGGCTTTCCACTGGGCGCCCATGGCGTATCTCCCGCAGGTTGATGGGGCGGACGTGACCGTCCGGCAGGGCGGCGATTCTACCGGGCCAGCAGGGGCGCCTGCCAGCGGGGCGCCGAGTGGTGCGCGGGGGTTCACAGCGCCCTCGCCAGGCGTCGGGCACGGTGCAGGCCGTTTTCCAGGCGTGGGGCACCGGCCTTGCGGATCGGGCCCAGGGTCAGCGTCTTCACCGGGCGTATGCCGCAGAAACGCAGGGTGGTGCACTCCATCTGCCGCAGGCCCGGCGCGCCCTGCACCCAGCGGAAGTACCAGGGTGGCGTGTCGAGGGTGACCAACTGGTGAGCCGAGCGCCCCTTCAGCAGTTGCTCCGGCCATGGGTTGCCGTCGCGATAGGCGAAGGCGAAGCCGGGCAGCAGCACGCGGTCCAGAAAGCCCTTGAGCAGCGCCGGTACGCCACCCCACCAGATGGGGTAGACGAAGCACAGGTGGTCGGCCCAGGTAAGCAGGTTGCAGGCCTCGACCAGGTCCGCCTCCAGGGGCTGTGGGTGGCGGTAGCCGCTGCGCAGCACCGGGTCGAACTGCAGGTGATGCAGCGCCAGGGTGCGCACGTCGTGGCCGGCCTGCCGGGCCGTTTCGCCGTAGGCCTCGGCCAGGGCCGCGCAGTAGCTGTCACCGTCCGGATGGCCGAGCACCACCAGTACCTTTCTCGTGTTCATGTACCGCCTCCTTGAGCAAGGCGGCAGTCTGCGGTCTGCCCCTAAGGGCAGAGTCAAGCCACAGAGGGGGCAGAGGTGTTGCAGAGCACGTCGTCGGCCCGTGCGGTGTCGGCCAGGCACCGGGCGATCTCTTCGTCGACCTCTCCCAGCCGGGCGTCCAGCCGGCGCAGGCGGACCAATTCGGCGCGTACTGCCTGGCGCTTGGCCTGCAGGTGCTGGCGCAGCAACGCCCAGTCGGGCGTGTCCACGCCCCGCAGCAGGGGCTCCAGTTCGGCGAGGCTGAAGCCCACCGATTGCGCCTGGCGGATCAACAGCAGGCGTTCGAGGTGCGACATGTCGTAGCAGCGATAGGTGCCCCGACGTGGTACCGGGCCCAGCAGGCCACGGCTCTCGTAGAGGCGGATGGCCTTGGCGCTGGCGCCGCTGCGGGCGATGAGCTGGCCGATCTGCATGGTGTCGCTCTCCTCGGGCTGGGCGGGCCATTCTGGTATGCGCCGGCCGGGCTTGTCACCGCTGGCGACCGGCCGTCGCTACAATCCGCGCTTTGCCCGGAGCCCTCCATGAGCCATGCGCCCTACGGCGTCGGCGATGCCTCTTACCAGGCTGCCGGCGGCATCGACGGTTTGCGCCGTCTGGTCGACGACTTCTACCAGCAGATGGACAGCCTGCCCGAGGCGGCGGCGCTGCGCCGGCTGCACCCCGAGGATCTGGCGCCCTCGCGGGACAAGCTGGCCTGCTTCCTAAGCGGCTGGCTGGGCGGCCCGCGCCTGTTCAGCGAGAAGTACGGCGCCATCGCCATCCCGGCGTTCCATGCCCGCTGGCCCATCGACGAGGCGCTCAGCGAGGCGTGGCTGCTGTGCATGGAGCGGGCGATCGCCCGGCAGGGCTACGCGGCGGATTTCGCCGAGTACCTGCTGGTGCAGTTGCGGGTGCCGGCCGAGCGGGTGGTGCAGGCCGCCCGGGCGCGGCACGGCTTGCCGGGCTGAGGCTCAGCGCCGGCGGCGCAGGTCGTCGAGGAAGCTGCAGGCCTGGTCGATGTCTTCGCCCCAGGCCAGCAGCCACGGCTGCTCGCCGCACCACTGCATGAAGCGCAGCAGCAGCCCGAGCTGCTGCGCATCCAGCGCGCCGAGGCGGGTGCGGGTGTCCTCGCGGTAGGCGGGGGAGGGGTTGAGGTTGAGGATGAGGAAGCCCAGCAGCAGGTTGATCTCATCGGGCGGCGACTCCAGCACCAGCCGCAGGTAGGAGGGCAGCGCCCAGCGCCAGCCGGCGGCGGAGAGGCTGCTCATGTCGTCGTGCAGCCAGAAGAGGGCCTCCATCGGCAGCTTGCGCCCGGGCCAGATGGCCAGCTCCGTGCGCAGCATGTCGCAGGCGTCGCAGCCGCTGGGGTGAAAGGACAGGTCCGGACCTACGGGCTTGTCCACCGGGGGCAGCAGGCGGTCCAGTTCGTCGAGCAGTTCCAGCCGGTCCATGTCAGCCCCTCCGCTGTCGCAGGGGGAAACGGACGTGGTCGGGGGTTCGCAGGGCAGGGCTCATGGGGTTCCTTCCATGGGGTGGTGGGGTGTCGGGTGCCACGTTCTGGGACGGTCGTCCGGGCGGTCGCCGATGATGCTCGCTGCGTGGTGCCGAGCGTTGCCTTGCGTCAACATGTGCGCTTTTCACGGAGGAAAACCATGCCTGTCCAGTACCCGCTGACCACCTATGAGCTCGTTGTCCTGGCCATTCCAGTCGTACTGGTTCTGATGCTTTTGGGATGGCTGGGCTTGACCGTCCGTCGAGCGCCGGGTCTGGCTTCGCTATGGGTGTCGGCCCTCGGTGTGGGGAGCGGTTACGTGCTTTTTGTCGGCAACCTGGTCGCCAAGGGATTGCAGCAAGCGTCGCTGGAATGGCCGCTCAGTCTTTCACTGGCGGTGTGCACGGTATTGCTGCTGTTGGGGGCGTGGCGCTATCGGATCGAGGGGCGGCGAACCGTTGGAATGGTGGTGATCGGTGCGGTCATGTTGCTGGCAAGCATGCTGCCGACCTGGTTCGTGTTCGGCTGCATGACCACCTCGGTCTGTCTGTAAGCCCAAACGCCGGCTGATTCCCCTGTCATCCCCGGCCGCTCCTATGCTGGGGCCGCTGACGGTGTGCCTGGGCGTGGGTAATCTGCGCGCCCCTTTGTTTGCCGGCGTTGCCCCATGAATCCGTTGCCCATCGTCCTGCTGGTTGCCCTCGGCCTGGTGCCTGCCGTGGCTGATGCCCGCGCCGTCGACACGGTTGTGGCGGCCCCCGCCCTGGCCTCGCTCGGGCTGCCGCCGCTGGAGCCGGTGCAGGGGGACCTGCGCGGTGCGCGGCTGCTGCACCAGGCGGACTGGTTGCGGGTGCAGTTCCTGGCGCCGGGCCAGCGTGGAGCGGCCGAGGCGGCGTTGAGTGCGCTCAAGACCAGCGGGGCGCCGGGCCCTGGCGCGCTGGGTGGTGTGCCGCTGGTGCCGTTGCCCGATGCACTGGAGCGCCTGGCCGCGCGGCTCGGCGTCACGCCCGGGCCGGCGCCGGTGGTGGTGGCCGAGGGGCAGGTGCTGGGGCGGCTCGCCCAGGGGTTCAGCCTGCCCGTGGGGCGCGGTACCTGGCTCTACGGCTACACCGGCCCGCGCGGGCTGTTGGCGCTGGGCGCCGTGCTGGAGGAGGGGGCGGACTCCCAGGCCTTGATGGGCGCGTTCCTCGCCCTCAACCGCGAGCACGGCCTGTTGCTGGTGGACTGGCCCCAGCGGCTTTTGCTGCTCGGCGCCGATGCCAAGGGCCAGGTGCAGGGCTGGCGGCCCTGAACGGGGCTATCCCGGTGCGAATGGCCTGGGATTTGCCCGGCCCCCGTGGTTGAATCCACCCCTATCCGTCCGGCCAGGCAACCAATCGCCCGTCTGCCGGTCATACGCCCTTCCGATAAGCCGCGACCCCAGCCCCGAGTGGGCTCGCGCACCCGGGCGCAACCCGTCCAAGGAGGCATTCATGCGCGTCACCTCTACCGTCCTGCGGCTTGCGGCCCTGTCGCTGGGCCTGTTGCTCGCCCAAGGCGCCCGTGCCGGCGATGAAGCGCAGCTGATCGAGGCCCTCAACGCCTACCGCGGCCAGGTGCAGAGCTGCGCCGGCCAGGCTTCCCTGGAGCTGCCGCCGCTCACCGCCGACCCGCGCCTGGTGATTTCCGCCACCACCATGGGCGACCTGCAGGAGGCGATGACCCAGTCGCGCTACCCCATGGTCAATGTCCAGGCCATCAGCCTTTCCGGCCCCCGCGATGCGCAGTCGGCGATGAAGGCCATCCGCGAGAGCTTCTGCCAGGTGGTGCTGGACCCGCAGTTCGTCGACATCGGCGTCAGCCGCGATGACCGCGAGTGGCGCATCGTCCTGGCCCGACCGCTGCTCACCGGGCGCCTGGGCGACTGGCAGGCCGAGGGCCAGAAGCTGCTGGAGCAGATCAACACCGCCCGCGCCCAGTCCCGCCAGTGCGGCACACAGTTCTTCGCCGCCGCTGCGCCGCTGAGCTGGAACGCCTCCCTGGCCACGGCGGCCGAGGGGCACTCCCGCGCCATGGCCAACAACAATTTCTTCGACCACAAGGACCGCGACGGCCGCACCCCGGGTGACCGCGCCGAGCTGTCCGGCTACATCGGCCGGCAGATCGGCGAGAACATCGCCGCCGGCCAGGACACCTCGCGCAAGGTGCTCGACGGCTGGCTCGCCAGCCCCGGCCACTGCGCCAACCTGATGAACCCGCAGTTCCGCGACCTGGGCGCCGCCTACTCGGTGGACCCGAAGAGCGACGCCGGCATCTACTGGACCGCGCTGTTCGGCAGCCAGTGACCCCGCGCCGGTCTCAGGGCCGGCGTTTCGTACCCGCCCGCCGCGCCGGTTCCCGCGTGGCGGCGCGGGCCGCCACTTTCATCAGGCGCTGGAAGGTGGGACAGGCCAGGTGATCCTCCGCCGGGCAGTCCACCGCGTGGCGCAGGCTGTCGCGGATCGCCGATAGCTGGCGGATGGTCGCGTCCAGCGCGTCGGCCTGTTCCGCCAGGCGCTGGCGGTCCAGGGTCGGTTGCCGTGTGCTGCCGAGCAGGGCGCCGATGTCGTCCAGCGAGAACCCCGCCGCCCGTCCCATGGCGATCAGCGCCAGGCGCTCCAGCACGTTGGCGTTGAACACCCGCTTCATGCCGGCGCGGCCGATGGAGCGGATCAGTCCCTTCTCCTCGTAATAGCGCAGCGTCGAGGCCGGCAGGCCGGAGTTTCTCGCCACCTGGGCGATGTCCATCTCTTTCATGCTTGACCTCAAGTCGACTTGAACTGGCAGCCTGATTCCACGGGCGTTCCGTGACAGTGGAGGAGCTAAGCATGAACGGTGAGACGGTGGTAGCGGTGGTGGGGATCGGCGTGGGCGCGACCCTGGTGATGGACCTGTGGGGCTGGCTGCTGCGCCGCCTGACCGGCAACGCCGGGCTGGACTACGCCCTGGTGGGGCGCTGGGTCGGGCACATGCCCCGAGGGCGCTTCCGCCACGCGGGCATCGGCCGTGCCGCGCCGGTGCGCGGTGAACGGGTGCTGGGCTGGACCTGCCACTACCTGATCGGCATCGGCTTCGCCGCGTTGCTGGTGGCGGTTGCCGGGCCGGCCTGGCTGTGCCGGCCAAGCCTGTGGCCGGCGCTGGCGTTCGGGCTGCTGAGCGTGGCGGCGCCGTTCCTGGTGATGCAGCCGGCCTTCGGGCTCGGCATCGCCGCTTCCCGCACCCCGGAGCCGCTCAAGGCGCGGCTGCGCAGCCTGCGCACGCACCTGGTGTTCGGCCTGGGCCTGTACCTGGCGGCCCTGGGCATGGCCTGGGGGTGGATCAGCTGCGCGGGCTGAGCGGCGGGCTCACAGGGCGCTGACGATCTGCTCCCGCAGCCACTGGTGGGCCGGGTCGCGGTGCACGCGTTCGTGCCAGAGCATGGCCATCTCGTAGCCGGGCACGTCCACGGGCGCGTCGACCACCTGCAGCGTGCTGCCCTTCAGCAGGCGCTCGGGAAGCATGGCCACCAGGTCGGTGCTCTCCAGCACGGCCCGGAGGAACAGGAAGTGCGGCACCGAGAGCACCACCTTCCGTTCCAGGCCCAGGCTTGCCAGGGCCTCGTCGGTGGGGCCGCTGAAGCCGCCGCCATCGGGCGAGACGATCGCCTGGTCCAGCGCGCAGAACTGCTCCCGCGTCGGCCGCCGCTTGAGGCCGGGATGCCCGGCGCGGCCAGCGAGCACGTAGCGTTCGGCGAACAGGGTGCGGCGATGCAGGCTGGTGGGCGAGCCCTCCACGGTGTGGAAGGCCAGCTCGATTTCCCCATGCTCCGCCTGCCGGGCGATGCGCGAGGGCACCATCTCCACCACCGCCACGCGCATGCCCGGGGCAGCCCGCAAGCGGGGCAGGGCGGGCAGCAGGATGGCCGACTCGCCGTAGTCGGTGGCGGCCACCCGCCAGGTGCCCTGGGCCTGGGCGGGGTCGAACGGGCTGGCCGGGGCCACGGCGCGCTCCAGGGCCTCCAGCGCCTGGCGCAAGGGTTCGCGCAGGGCCTCGGCGCGAGCGGTGGGGCGCATGCCGCGAGGGCCGGGCAGCAGCAGCGGGTCGTTGAAGATCTCCCTCAGCTTGGCCAGGTGCACGCTCACCGAGGGCTGGGAGAAGTTCAGGCGTTCGGCGGTGCGGGTGACGTTGTGTTCGGTCAACAGCGTGTCGAGGGTTACCAGCAGGTTGAGGTCCAACCGTCTGAGATTATTCATGCGTATACCTGGGATATCAGCTATTCATTTCCAATATATCTGCCGGGCTCCCATCCTGCGTACCTCCCGTCCCGTGAGGTGCCCCATGAATATCCTGATCGTCCATGCCCACCCTGAACCCCGCTCCCTCAACGGCGCGCTGAAGGACTTCAGCGTCCGGCACCTGCAGGCCGCCGGCCATGCGGTGCAGGTGTCCGACCTGTACGCCATGGGCTGGAAGCCGACCCTCGACGCCGCCGACAACCTGGACCACGAGCCCGGTGCTCGCTTCGATGCCTCGCAGGACTCCCGGCATGCCTTCGCCAACGGCCGGCAGAGGCCGGACATCGCCGCTGAGCAGGACAAGCTGCGCTGGGCGGATGCGCTCATCCTGCAGTTCCCGCTCTGGTGGTTCACCCTGCCGGCGATCCTCAAGGGATGGGTCGACCGCGTGTATGCCTACGGATTCGCCTACGGCGTGGGCGAGCATTCGGATGCGCGCTGGGGGGACCGCTACGGCGAAGGCTCCATGGCCGGCAAGCGGGCCATGCTGGTGGTCACCACCGGTGGCTGGGATTCCCACTACAGCCCGCGCGGCATCAACGGCCCGATGGAGGACCTGCTGTTCCCGATCCACCACGGCATCCTCCATTACCCCGGCTTCGACGTGCTGCCGCCCTTCGTCGTGCACCGCACCAGCCGCATCGACGCGGCACGCTTCGCCCGCATCCAGCAGGAACTGGGGCAGCGCCTGGACGACCTGTGGCGCACCGAGCCCATCGCCTACCGGAAGCAGAACGCGGGGGACTACGAGATCCCCGCCCTGACCCTCAAGCCCGACGTCGCACCAGGGGAGGAGGGGTTCGCAGCGCATGTGAAGCGGTAGGCGAGG
Source organism: Metapseudomonas otitidis (assembly GCF_011397855.1). Lineage (NCBI taxonomy): Bacteria > Pseudomonadati > Pseudomonadota > Gammaproteobacteria > Pseudomonadales > Pseudomonadaceae > Metapseudomonas > Metapseudomonas otitidis. The sequence goes on from NZ_AP022642.1 coordinate 1,665,957, forward strand.
GGCAACGTAGCCCAGGCTTCAGCCCGGGACCGGGATCGACCCCGCATCCCTGGGCTGAAGCCCAGGCTACGAAGCCTTTGCGGCACCGCAGAAACGACGATGGGAGATCAGGCCATCCGAGCCTTGCAGGAGCGAACTCTGCTCGCGAACCGCTGCCGCTCAGAGGTTCAGCAGCAACCGTAGCCCGGGCTTCAGCCCGGGGCCGGAGTTCACCGAAGCATCCCTGGGCTGAAGCCCAGGCTACGAAGCCTTTGCGGCCCCGCAGAAACGACGATGGGAGATCAGGCGATCCGAGCCTTGTAGGAGCGAGCTCTGCTCGCGAACCGCTGCCGCTCCGAGTTTCGGCAGCAACCGTAGCCCGGGCTTCAGCCCGGGGCCGGAGTCCACCGAGGTATCCCTGGGCTGAAGCCCAGGCTACGGGCCTTTTGCGGTCCCGCAGAAACGACGACGGGAGCGCTGGGCTCCCGTCGTTTGGATCAATGGGCCTGGTTGAGGGTCAGGCGCATGTGGCGGTTCACATCCTTGTACAGCAGGTAGCGGAAGCGACCCGGGCCACCGGAGTAGCAGGCCTGTGGGCAGAAGGCACGCAGCCACATGAAGTCGCCGGCCTCCACCTCGACCCAGTCCTGGTTCAGGCGGTACACCGCCTTGCCTTCCAGCACGTAGAGGCCGTGTTCCATCACGTGGGTCTCGGCGAAGGGGATCACGCCGCCCGGCTCGAAGTTGACGATGTTCACGTGCATGTCGTGGCGCATGTCGCTGATGTCCACGAAGCGGGTGGTGCTCCAGCGGCCTTCGGTGTCCGGCATCACCTTCGGCTCGATGTCCTGCTCGTTGGTGACGAAGGCTTCCGGCAGCGGCACGCCGTCAACGCGCTGGTAGTGCTTGCGGATCCAGTGGAAGCGGGTGTGCTGGCCGGAGGTGTTGCGCACCTTGTAGTCGGCACCCGGCGGAATGAACGCATAGCCGCCCGGCTGCATGTTGTGTACCTGGCCCTGCAGGGTCAGGGTCAGCTCGCCTTCGACAATGAACAGCACCGCCTCGGCGTTCGGGTCCAGTTCGGGCTTGTCGCTGCCGCCGTTGGGCGCCAGCTCGACGATGTATTGGGAGAAGGTCTCGGCGAAACCGGACAGCGGGCGGGCGATGACCCACATGCGCATGTCGTCCCAGAAGGGCAGGTGGCTGGTGACGATGTCACGCATCACCCCTTTGGGGATCACGGCGTAGGCTTCGGTGAACATCGCACGGTCGGTCAGCAGCTCGGTCTGGGCCGGGTGACCGCCGTGGGGGGCGAAATAGAAAGGCTTCTTGGACACGAAAAGTCTCCTGTGGGTATTCGGCGCCCCGCCAGTGGCCAGGAGGCCGACGCTGGCGTCGCGTGGGCGCAGCCGCAACCGGACGGGTCGCAGGTGCGCGGGGCGGAATCCACGATATCCAGCTGTCTTAGCATCCACAAATTAAATATCGGGATGGGTCACATTCGGTTATCGAATGCGATGCGCGACCTTAGCGCTGGCGCTCCTCGTCCAGCAGGCGGCACAGGGACTCGGCCAGCGCCTTGATCACCGGCCCGGCGCTGGGGCGGTGCAGCAGTGCCACTTCGAACAGGTCCAGCGGCTGCAGCCCCATCTTCTTCGGCAGCACCGCGTGGTCGGCCGTCACCGCCCGTGCTGGCAGCAGGCCGACGCCCATGCCATCGGCGATGGCAGCCTGGATGCCGCTCAGGCTGGAGCTGGTGAAGCTGATGCGCCAGCGCCGGCCGGCGGCTTCCAGGGCGCTGATCATCTCGTCGCGGTACAGCCCGCGCGGGGGGAAGGTGACGATGGGCAGCGGGTCCAGGTTGGCAGCCGGGGTGCGCGCGCTGTCCACCCAGCGGGTCTTCTCCGGCCAGCGGGCGATGGCGTCGCGGCTGTTGCGGCGCTGCTTGATCAGCACCAGGTCCAGCTCGCCACGGTCATAGCTGGCGGCCAGGTCGCGGCTCAGCCCGCTGGTGACCTCCAGCTTGGCCTGGGGGAAGTGGTGGTTGAACACCGCCAGGTGGCGGGTGGTGCTGCCGGCGGCGAAGTCATCCGGCACGCCGATGCGCACCGTCAGCGACACCCGCGCACCCGCCAGCGCCTCGTGCAGCTCATCGTTCAGCGCCAGCATGCGCCGGGCATAGGCCAGCAGCGTCTCCCCGGCATCGGTGGGCAGCACATCGCGGTTACCGCGCTCCAGCAACCGGTGCCCGGCCAGCTCCTCCAGCCGCCGGACCTTCTGGCTCACCGTCGACTGCGTGGAGCTGAGGCGCCCGGCGGCACTGGTGAAACTGCCGCAATCGGCCACCGCCACCAGCGCCCGCAGCAGGTCCAGCTCGAACAGGCGGTTATTCGATCTGTCACTGTGGTCCATGGGGGTATTCGTCTTTCAAATGGGGATGAAGGCTTGTAGCAGCTTGAGGGGGGAGGGGCAAACATCGTCACTGAGGCGGCGATGGCCCATCACCTCTGCCGTGGAAAGAGCACGGCGATGCACCGATGCTCAAGCTTCTGTGGGGCCACTCGCTAAGCAGGTGCTGTCAGGCCCCGGCTTCTATCCGCCGGTACATCACATCGGTGCGCAGCACGTACTTCACCCCGGCCGTTATCGGCGAGCCCTGGTGCATCACGCGGTGGGGGAAGACCAGTGCCATGCCGGTCTCGGGGCGGATGTCGGCTTCGTCGCGCAGTTGGGTGGCGCCGCCCTGGTAGTTGTCGTTGAGGTAGATGAGCAGGGTCAGCTGGCTGATCTCGCTGGGGCTGCGCTGGAAGGCGCCGTCCCGGTGCCATTTGAAGTACTGCTCCGGGGTGTAGCGGTAGAAGCGGAAGCGCTCGTTCAGGCCCACCAACTGCCACTCGTTGTCCAGGCAGTCGGGCAGCCAGGGGCGGGCCCGTTCCAGCAGGCGCTGGGCCAGGGCCGGGTCGTCGAAGAGGATGCGGTCGTTGTTGCGGATGGCCTTGTTCATCGCCTGGCCGCCGTCGCGGGTCTGGATGGCGGCTTCTTCGTAGCCCAGGGCTTCGCTGGCGTGGATGTGGCCCTGGCATTCGTCGGGGCTGAGGAAGCCGTGGATGAGAAAGCGCATGCCGCCCAGGTCGGTCTTTTCCATGATCCGGTCCGTGGTTTCGTGGGAAAGGCCGGATGCTACGGCCGCGCCGGGCGGGCTGTCGAGGACCGCTTGCGCCCGGTGGGATGGGGTTCGCGGGCGTGGCAGGGCGGCTGCCACGCCCGCCAGGAGCTACAGCTTCAGGTTCAGCGACAGGTAGGCCGTGCGCCCCGGTGCGGGGGAGAACATCGGCTGGTCAGCACCGCCCCAGAAGAAGTTGTCGTACCAGACGTATTCGTACTGGCGGTCGGTGAGGTTCTTCACCTGCAGGTCCAGGCTGGTGGTGGGGCTCAGCCGGTAGTTCACGCTGGCGTCCAGCAGCGCGTAGCCGCCGTACTTGCCCTGCTGGTTCAGCTCGTCGATGTAGTAGTCGCCCTGGGCGCGGGCCTGCAGGCCGAAGCGCCAGTCGTCGTTGAGCCGGTAGTCCGCCCCCAGGTTGGAGATGTGGCGCGGGGTGGAGAACACCTCCTTGCCGGCCAGGGACTGGCCGCTGGCAGTGAAGGCGCTGACCACCTTGGCCTCCTGGATCGAGTGAGAGGCCCAGAGGCTCCAGTGCTCGTCGAGTTCGGCGGTCAGCTGCAGGTCGACGCCGCGCCGGCGGGTCTTGCCGAGGCCGACGGTGGTGCCGGTGCTGGGCATGTTGGCCACTTCGTCGGTGGCGTCCTGCTGCCACAGGGCGATGCGCGTTTCGGTGCCGTTGACCGGGTTGAACCGCACGCCCACTTCCTTGCCGGTGTTGATGGAGGGCTTGAAGGCCTTCTGCCCGGCGGTGAGGTAGGCCGGCTCGCGGGAGCCGGTGAGGATCTGGAAGGTGCGGCCCCAGTTGGCGTAGACGTTCAGGTCTGGGGTGAGGCTGTAGACCACGCTCAGCTTGGGCTGGCGGATCCAGCCGTAGTCCTGCAGGTCGGCCTTGATGCCGCCGGGCAGCTCGGTCTCGCCGGAGAAGCGGTCCAGGCGGTACGCCGGGATGATCTTCAACTGCTCGGTGGGCTGGATCACCGCCTGCACGTAGGTGCCGAAGTTGTCCAGGGTGTAGGCGTCGTCGTTCTGGATGCGCGCCGGCGGGGCGTCGAAGTTCGTCGGCACGCTGTAGCTGTAGCGGTAACGACGGTACTCGTTGTCCTGGTGTTCGAGGTTGATGCCGCCGTCCAGGGTCAGCCAGTCGGTGCTGGCCCAGGTGAGGTTGCTCAGCAGGCCGGTCTGGCGTTCGTCCCACTGGCGGCGCTGGCGCGGTGCGTTGCCCACGGCGTAGGAGGTGAAGGTGACCTTGCGGTCGTCCTCGTAGCGGTTGTGGTAGAGCGTGTTGCTCAGGCTCAGGTCGTCGCGCAGTTGCCAGTCCAGGTGCAGCGCCAGCTGCTTCATGTCGCGGTCGTCGCCGTCGTTGGCGTTCTTCGCAGCGGAGTCGGTGCGGCTGGCCTTGAGTTCCTGGCGGGTGAGGAAGCCCGGCTCGTCGGCCTCGTGGTGGTAGAGGCGGGTCACCAGGCCGACCTTGAGCAGGCCCTCGTCGTCGGTGAAGAACCACTTGGCGCCGAGGGAGTACTTGTCCGATCTGGCGTGGTCGCGGAAGCCGTCCGAGTCCTGCTTGGCGAAGAAGTAGTTCTGCGCGAAGTTGCCCGACTCACGGCCTACGGCCACCTGCAGTTCGCGGGTGTTGAAGCTGCCGTAGGACAGCCGGCCGTCGCTGTAGTTGCCGCCCTGGCGGGTGACGAAGTTGATGTTGCCGCCGATGTTGTGCAGGCCGTAGCGCGGGTCGTTGGTGCCGCGCACCACCTCGATGTAGTCGATGTCGAGGGGGAAGACCATGTCGATGAAGCGCTGGTTGCCGCTGTTGACGTTGCTCGGCACGCCGTCGATCAGGGTCTTGATGCCGTTGATGTAGCCCTCGCCGTTGAAGGCGCGGAAGGTGGCCTTGCCCGACTCGGCGCCCTGGCGGGTCTCGGTCAGCTGGATGCCGGGCATCTGCCCCAGCAGCTCCCAGCTGTTCATCACGTTCTTTTCCTCCACCTTGTCGGCGCCCAGCACGTCCACCGAGGTCAGCACGCTGCTGCCGGTCTGCAGGGGGCGCCCGGAGGAGGAGTCCACCCGGACTTCGCCGAGGGTCAGGGTGGATTCGCCAGCGGGCGCCGCTTCGGCGCCACCTGCCAGGGCGGCCAGCATGGCCAGGGGGGCAAGCTCGTTCTTCATCGTGTGTCCTTGCAACCGGGTCGGGAGGGCGCCCCGGCAGGTGAGCGGGACGGCAGCCAGCCCGACGCGGCCGCAAGGCCGGTCGACAGGGCGGGGAGGGGCTGCACGGAACCGCTCATGTCTCCGTGCCGGGGTCAGGGGTCGCAAATGTTATACCGTAACGTTTTGTCGCGTCATCCCCGGCGCGATTTCAAGCCTTCTCGTGCAGGTCGGCGGGCTCAGTGCCCGGTTTGCCAGGCGCCGGTCTTCACCTCCGACTCGTCCAGCAGGTTGGCGAACATGCTGACCGCCTGCACGGCGTCGTTGGTGCCCTGGCGGATCTGCTCGATCACCGCACCGGCCTGATCCGCCAGGGCGATGCCGGCTTCGGCGCGGTGATGGGTGTGTTTCATGCTTTCGACCGCCTGCCTTGTCTCGTTCAGGATCATGCCGATCATTTCCGCGATCTCGGTCGTCGCGCTGCTGGTGCGCCCCGCCAGTTGCCGAACCTCATCGGCGACCACCGCGAAACCCCGGCCCTGGTCGCCTGCCCGGGCAGCCTCGATGGCGGCATTGAGTGCCAGCAGGTTGGTCTGGTCGGCGATGCTGCGGATGGTGTTGACGATGGTGGTGATGCGCTCTGAGCGAGAGCCGAGCTGTTCGACGATATGGGTGGACGCGTTGACGTCTTCGGCGATGCCATGCATTTCGCGCGCGGCCTTGTGGATGATCTCGGAGCCGTTTTCCGCGACCCGTTCCGTTTCCACGGAGATGTGGTAGGCGGTGCTGGCGCTGCGTGAGTCCTGCTCGTACTTCTCCATGCGCTCGGTAATGTCGGTGGCGAACTTGACCACTTTTATCAGCACGCCTTCCGAGTTGTAGACCGGGTTATACGTCGCTTCCAGCCAGACAGGCGAACCGCTTCTCCGCAAACGTTTGAATTGCCCGGAGAAAAACTGCCCCTGATTGAGCTGCGACCAGAAGAGTGCATAGTCGGTGCTTTGCACATAGTTCGCTTCGCAAAATACGCGGTGGGTCTTGCCGCGTAAGTCGTGCAGGGTATAGCCCATGACATCCAGGAAGTTCTGGTTGGCATTGAGGATCTGGCCATCGGGTGTGAATTCGATCGTTGCCATGGAGCGGTCCAGCGCGGCAAGGCGTGAGCGCACTTCTGCTTCGGCCTCGACCCGTTCGGTGATGTCGTAGGCGAGTTTGACGATGCGGTGTACTTCGCCGTCCTCAAGTACGGGCGAGTAGCAGGCCTCCAGCCAGATAGACTTGCCCTGGCTGTCCAGACGCTGGAACACGCCGCGAACAACTTGCCCGCTTCTTAATGTGTTCCACAAACGCTCGTAATTAGGGCTGCGTACATAGTCTGTTGTGCAGAACATCCGGTGCGCCTTGCCCGCTATTTGATCCAGTCTGTAACCGAACAACTGCAGGAAGTTCGAGTTGGCTTTGATGATGGTGCCGTCGGGTTGGAATTCAATGACACCCATCGCTACGTCAATAGCCGTCAAGGTGTTCTCTGCCGTCGCCAAGGCGTGGGTCAGTGTGTGGGTGATCTTGGCTGAGCGTTTGAGGTTGAACATGAAAACACCCCTTGCTTACAGGTCTTCGTAATTGCCGAGGAAATGACAGTTCGAGTCTTCCGTGGCGAATGCCTCGGTGTTGGAGAGCGTTGTTTCCAGGACCGCTCGTGCGCAGGCGGACAGCGAGCGTGAATTGAGGTACGTGATGTAGACCGGGCGCCCCTGTGTTGTCAGATTCGGCAGGACCTTGATCAATGAGCCGTTCTCGACATGGCGTTGGGCTAACTGCGATGGCAGGAGTCCTATGCCAATGCCGCTAAGCGTGGCTTGTAGCAGCACCATGCTCGATTTCGTTATCAACCGCTCGTGCAGCCTTACGTGAACAGGCGTCCCGTCCTGATCATAAAGACGGCACTCTGCCTGGCAGTTGTGGTGCAGGACTTCATGCTCACTCAGTTGCTCTGGCCTATCGACGAACGGGTGACTTTCCAGATAGAGCGGGGATGCAAAAAGAGCGAGTTCGGTATCGAACAGCTTTTTCGTTACACAGCCTGTGTTTTTCAATTCGCCAATGTGGATGAGTAGGTCGATTCCCTCCAGGATCAGGTCGGGCTCCAGATCGCTGACCATGATTTCGATACGGATGCCAGGTGAAGTGTCCAGCAGGGTTTTAACTGCCGAACTCTTCGTCCACTCGAAAAAACTACTGGGCACCTGGATACGCACTTTGCCAATCAGCCCGATCCGTTCGTTTTGTACGGAAGACAGGGCTTGTTTCAATTGGTCGACGCTGTCTTTGCAGATGGCGTAAAGGCATTCTCCGTCGCAGGTGCAGCGTAGAGATTTGGTCGAACGGAAGAACAGCGTCGCCCCGATTCGTTTCTCGAAGGCCTGGAGGCGTCGGCTGACAGTGCTGGCCGGCATGTCCAGTATCTTGCCCGCCTTGGCAAGGCTGCCCGCACGAACCAGCGTTACAAAGAGATCGATATCGCTCAGCATTTTTTAATCTACGCAAGGGCTATTTATAGTTTTTGCATGTGCCTTGGTCATATATAGGCTGTCACGCTTATGTAATAAAAGCTGAATCCAGATCGCTTATTAATCTTGTACTTCAGTACCAGGTTTTCGTTTCTACAGTGTGTGCAGCGGGAATAAGGGCTCCTCATGCGAATGATTAATTTTTTTCATTGCTGCACCCCTTTGAGTCGCCATCTCACAAAGTGAAATGTTGTTTATTAATTGTCTTGGTCGCTAAATCTAACAACAGGTGGAATAGGGGGAAACCGTGAATTTCGGGAAAATGGATTGCATTTTTGCACGGCAGTCAACATTCAGTTGAACGGGGTCAAGGTGCGTGGAGGTCAATGCCATATTGAACGGGGGACTGATTTTCAATAATAAAATCAGTCACTTGCTGATCGGCGCGAGAGCTCGCACGGGGGAGTGGCTGCGGGTGTCAGGAATCGAGAGCGCCCATATAGAAGGCTGGATGCACTTTTCTTTCAGATCTAGTATCCGCCTGCTCCCGACAGCGGGTCCGTAGGATGCGGTGAGCTGTGCGAACCGCATCGAATCCGGCGCCCGGGCAATGATGGGCTTCGCACAGCTCAGCCCATCCTACGTTTGCCGCCATGCCCTGATTCGTAGGGGGGAGCGGGCTTCGCCGGTGACACCACGGGCGGGTCCGTAGGATGCGGTGAGCTGTGCGAACCGCATCGACTCCGGCGCTCGGGCAATGATGGGCTTCGCACAGCTCAGCCCATCCTACGTTTGCTGCCATGCCCCGATTCGTAGGGGGGATCGCGCTTCACCGATCCACCGCGTTGCCGCGTTCGATGCCGGTTGTTGGAGGGAGAAACACCCACGGCAGCCCGTGCAGGCGCTGCCGTGGGGTGTGGGGTCAGGCGTCGTCGGCGCCGCGGTAGCGGGGGTAGGGCAGGCTGTTCCAGGCGCGGTTGGCGAGGCGGTTGGCGTCCATCGCTGCGGGGATGTCGTCGAGCAGGGTGCGGGCGGCGCTCAGTTCCCGCTGCACTTCCGCCTGGTCCTGGTACATGAACTCGTCGGAGGCCTGCTCCGGGGCCTGCCTGAATTTCTCGTCCAGGTCATCCAGCAGGCGCCGCTGCTGTCGGTGCAGGGCGTCGCGCGCGTCGTCCACCCAAGACGGTTGCAGGCTGCGGTTGTGGTCCAGCAGGGCGGTGTATTCGCGGTAGACACCGTCGTAGACATCGCCGGTGTGGGTGCGCGCCTCGTGGCAGGCCAGTTCCAGGTCGCGCACGGTGAGGGCGTCCGCGTCCAGGGGCTGCTGGCGCGGTGCGCCGCCCAGGCGGGTGAAGCGGGTGTAGAAGGGGAACAGGCTCTGGATCACCTTGGCCACCGGCAGGGTGCCTTCGCCGTCGTCCCCCAGCCCCTTGGGCTGGATGCCCTGCATGGCCGCCAGGGCCGACTCCGGGCGCACCACCTCCTTGGGCGGCACCAGGCCGTGGCGCAGCATCTCGCGGATGCCGGTGCCGGAGATGTTCAGCCGGTAGCGCTCGTCGTGGGGGCAGGTTTCGGTCGTGGCGTGGCTGGCGCAGCGCACGCAGTAGAACACCTCGTGGAACAGGCGCACCTCGATGCCCAGCTCGTCCGGGGTGAACTGGTCGAAGATGCTGTGGCTGGCGTACTTGTCGTAATAGCTGCCGATCCCCGCGTGGTCGCGGCCGATCAGGGCGTGGGTGCAGCCGTAGTTCTTCATGATCAGGGCGTGCAGCACCGTCTCCCGGGGGCCGGCGAAGATGTAGGTGACCCGCAGCGGCGAGAGCATGGCGCGGTCCTTCGGGTAGTAGGTCTCCAGCACGTTGCGGTAGGCCTGCATGCGGTACTCGTGGCGCACGTATTCACGCTTGGCCATTTCCACCAGCGGCTGCAGCAGCAGGCCGTCGATGCCTTCCAGGGCGTTGCGGTGGATGTATTCGTGGCCACGGTGCAGCGGGTTGGCGCCGGTGATGAAGCCGGCTACGGAGCGGAAGCCGCGCTCCTCGTAGAAGCGCTTCCAGGTGTCCCGGGGTTCCAGGCGCAACGACTCGAAGGGGCCCCAGTCGACCCGTTGCAGCAGCTGCAGCGTGCCGCCCAGGGCGACGTCGCCCATGCGCCGGTGGATGGCGTCCACCCCGGGGTGGTTGCGGTCGGTGGTGCCGAACAGCTGGCGGGCGCGCTCTTCCTTGTCGTAATCGAAGATGTCCTCGATGGCGAGGATGGCCACCGGCTCGTTGCGGTTGTCGATCAGGGCCACTTCATCGCCCACCGCCAGGGCGGCGATCACCTCGCGGTTGCGCTCGCCCACCGGGGCGAAGCTCAGCGGCACCGGCCACACCACGCCGTTGGCCAGCCGGCCGCTGCCCAGTACGGACAGATAGTCGGCCTGGTTCATGAAGCCCTTGTTGGGCGAGAGCACGCCGGTGGTGATCATCTCGATGGTGATCACCGCCTCCAGGTCGATGCGGATCGACGGCATGGCGCGTGCCCGCGCGATTTCTGCCTGGACCCGGTCGGCGGGCACCACCTGGTTGACCAGGGTTCCACCGTGGGGCTGCTGGGGGTAGCGATCGAAGGCGAGTTCCATGTTTCCTCCTGCTCGGCTCTGGCCCCGCTCGCTGGTCGCCTGAGCGTCGAACGGGTCGCACTGTGCCGTTTTGTTATGGGTAGGACATGGCCGGTCACTGCGGCCGTCCGGCCTGCCTGTGGGCGCACCGGACTGGCTGAACGGTAGGGGCCGGGGGCCGGGGCGGACAAGGACGTTGCCCTGTGGGGAAAGTCTGGAAGTTACCGGCGGAGCGTCTGCCGGGCGGGCTGGGCGTGGTACGGGGGCGTGCAAGCGGGCGTTGGCCGTTTGCCGGGCGCACCCTGCGACGGCTCGGCTGCAGGGGCTTTGCGTGGGGCGCGGGGCTTAGCCGATCACCCGTGCCGGTCGCTGCAGCAGGCGGTGGCATTCGCTGGCATCCAGCCAGGTGCGGCCCTGCCAGTGCAGCACTTCCAGCGGGCGTTCCTGCCAGTGCAGCACGTCGCGGTAGGGGCGCAGGGCGTTCGGGTGGCGCTCTTCGCGCAGGCGGGGGATCACCTCGCGGCTGATCCAGCGGCGGATGCCGCCGTTCTCCGGGTGGTAGTAGAAGATCAGCAGCGCGTAGACGCCACAGTCGCTGACCAGCAGCTCGCGCTGGTACTCGCCCCTGCTGTCGCGCACCCAGGCGGGCTGCAGTTGGTCCGGGTCCAGGTTGCGCGGCGCGCGTTCGTCGAGCGGTACGCGGTTGATCAGCCGCGCCAGGTCGTTGAGGACGAACCAGGGCTCGTCGTCCAGCAGCAACGCACGGAGCTGGCGGCGGTGGCGGGTGAACAGGGTGGGGATGAGGATCTCGTCGTGGAGCTCGGGTGAATCGGGCATGTCCATTACCTCTGCTAGGTCTTACAGCTTTCTCAGGGCTGTTGGCGTCGGGAGTTAAGAAACCCCACCTAGAGGGCCGGACGTATTTCCCTTTCGGGTCTTGTATTAGCCCACTCCCGACATACAGAGGTTTTGAGCGTGCGCGAGTGTGCCGCATGCACAAAAAAGCCGCTGAACTTTCGGGAGCGGTCAGGCCGCTAGGTGAGTAAGCGTTTCTTAGGCGCCGGGGACGGAGGCTATGGGCGCACCCGGAAGGTGGCAATGCAGTTGCTGCGTGGGAAATGGCTGATCGGTCAGGCGGAAGCGGGAGGGCGGGGTCGGGTGGATCGCGCGTTATTGATCGACCGCCGTGTCGCGTTCGATGCCGGTTGGTGGATGGGAAGAGCGCCATCCACCCTACGCCCCGAATGGCTTCTGGCACTTGGTCGGTAGGCTGCGCTTCACCGGTCCATCATCACGCCTCGCCCGACTCCTGGCGCATGGCCCGTAGGGTGGATCGCGCTTCATCGATCCACCGTTGTGCCGCGCTCGACGCCGGTTGGTGGATGGGAAGAGCGCCATCCACCCTACGCCCCGAATGGCTTCTGGCGCTTGGCCGGTTGGCCGGGCTTCACCGGTCCCTCATCACGCCTCGCCCGACTCCTGGCGCATGGCCCGTAGGGTGGATCGCGCTTCATCGATCCACCGTTGTGCCGCGCTCGGCTCGCCCGGCGCAGGCCTCACTCGCCCCACTGCGCTCCGTTGGTGTCCACCCCGTTCCCGGCCCAATCCGCCGGGTAGATGCCGTCCCGCACCGCTCGGTGAAAGCTGGAATATGGCCAATCCCGAACCTGTTGGACGTGCCCGTGTTTCATCGGGTTGATGTGGATGTAATCGAAATGCCGCTGGTAATCGAGGTCGTCGCGGATCAGGTGTTCCCAATAGCGGCGTTGCCAGATGCCGCGCTCCTTTCGCGTCCGTTGTCGGTCGGTACGGGGTTCGGTGTCGGGCAGGCGCTTGGAGAAGGCGAATTTGATGGCCTTCCAGCGTTCGGCAAAGGCGTGATCGCCGGGTGGCAGCGTCCAGAGGCAGTGCATATGTTCGGGGAGCACCACCCAGGCATCGATATGGAAGGGCAGGCGCGCCTTCACCAAGCCCACCGTCTGGCGCAGCAGGTGAATTTCGCGCACCAGCAGGTCGCTGCTCCGGTCACGCAGGTTGACGGTAAAGAAGTAGGTGCCGCCCGGCATTCGTGCGCGGCGGTAGTTGGACATGACCCCTCCTTGAGTCAGTGGCAGTGCGGGTGAACGGGAAGATCGTTTCCACCTTCCTCGGCACCCGACGTTCAGGCCCCGGTAGGGTGGATCGCGCTTCACCGATCCACCGTTGTGCCGTATTCAGCGCCGGTTGGTGGATGGAAAGAGCGTCATCCACCCTACGCCCCGAGTTGGCCGTGGTGCGGGTGGGAAGGTAGGTGAATGGGAAGTTCGTTTCCACCTCCCCCGGCACCCGACGTTCAGGCTCCGGTAGGGTGGATCGCGTTTCACCGATCCACCGTTGTGCCGTATTCAGCGCCGGTTGGTGGATGGGAAGAGTGTCATCCACCCTACGCACTAAATCGGATTAGTTCTTTTGAGTACCAAGTTTTTGCTGTTCAAGGCGCTTGGTCAGATTGCGCTTGATATTAACTAAATGCTTACTTTTGCAACCGGATTCCTCTGCTTGGTTTAGGTGCTGAAGTGCATCCTTGATTTCTAGATTTTTTTCATAACGGGCAACAATGAAGTGCGCCTCTGCAGTGAACTGGGCGAGGCTTAGTTTTGGAGCGGCGAGTGCTGCCGTCATTTCTTCCAATGTGGGGTTTTCGCCGAGCGAAGGTAGATCTTCACATTCAGGTCGCTGGAAGGCCTGGATTGGGTAAAACCTGGAATAAGGGTCGGCGCTTGATAGGCCGGTGGCTATATCGTGTGTCGCTTTCTGTTGTGCCTCAATGATTTTCATAATGTTCCTTGATTCGGAACATGAAGTTCTTTTGGCTAGGCTGGAGGCGAGTAGGCCCTGGTGAGATGCGAGTTCAAGTAGTTCGCAAATTCTTTTTTCGTTTTTTGGTTTTTCAAATGTGAGGGTATAGGCAAGAAGGTGTTGCGCTGGTGCGAAGCCAAGTTTTGCAGAGGTCTCCAGGTTATCTTTATATGTTGCAGTGCTCTGGAGGATAGCTTCTCTCATTTGTTCTTTCCTGGCTGACTCTTCTTTTTCTATTGGGTGGCTTTTTTCCTCTAGCAAAATTTCCTGTAGTTGGGACGAGGCTAAAATTGCTTTGTCATACTCTTCTTCGCCTTTCAGCAAGTCAGCATGACTGTAGTTATTGGCCAGGAAGGAAAGCAGTAACAGAAAAGCATGTGATTTGCGCATAACTGACCTTGGGAAAATAAAAACCCCGCACAAGGCGGGGTTTCGTCTTTCTTCGCTACCCCGAAAATCCATATCAGGTTGAAGCGTTTTAAGTAGTCCTAATGGTTCGACCCGGAATCAATCCCAGCTCAGCGCACCACCAGTCTGATACTCGATCACACGGGTCTCGAAGAAGTTCTTTTCTTTCTTCAGGTCCATGATTTCGCTCATCCAGGGGAACGGGTTGGTGGTGCCCGGGTATTCCTCTTTCAGGCCGATCTGGGTCAGGCGGCGGTTGGCGATGAACTTGAGGTAGTCCTCCATCATCGCGGCGTTCATGCCCAGTACGCCGCGCGGCATGGTGTCGCGTGCGTATTCGATCTCGAGCTGGGTGCCCTGGAGAATCATCTGGGTGGCTTCGTCCTTCATCTGGGCATCCCACAGGTGCGGGTTTTCGATCTTGATCTGGTTGATCACGTCGATGCCGAAGTTCAGGTGCATGGATTCGTCGCGCAGGATGTACTGGAACTGCTCGGCGGTGCCGGTCATCTTGTTGCGGCGGCCCATGGAGAGGATCTGGGTGAAGCCGCAGTAGAAGAAGATGCCTTCCAGTACGCAGTAGTAGGCGATCAGGTTGCGCAGGAACTGGCGGTCGGTTTCCGGGGTGCCGGTGTTGAACTGCGGATCGGAGATGGAGCGGGTGTACTTGAGGCCCCAGGAGGCCTTTTTCGCGACGCTCGGAATCTCGTGGTACATGTTGAAGATCTCGCCTTCATCCATGCCCAGGGACTCGATGCAGTACTGGTAGGCGTGGGTGTGGATCGCCTCTTCGAAGGCCTGGCGCAGGATGTACTGGCGGCATTCGGGGTTGGTGATCAGGCGGTACACGGCCAGTACCAGGTTGTTGGCAACCAGGGAGTCGGCGGTGGAGAAGAAGCCGAGGTTGCGCATGACGATGCGGCGCTCGTCTTCGCTGAGGCCGTCCTTGCTCTTCCACAGGGCAATGTCGGCGTTCATGTTCACTTCCTGGGGCATCCAGTGGTTGGCGCAGCCATCCAGGTACTTCTGCCAGGCCCAGTCGTACTTGAAGGGTACGAGCTGGTTGAGGTCGGCACGGGCGTTGATCATCTGCTTGTCGCCGACCTGTACGCGCGCGGAGGCGCCTTCGAGGTCGTCCAGGCCTTCCTGGATGTCGAGGGCGTCGAGGGCCTTCTTGGCGCGGGCGACGGCGTCGGAGTCGTCAGCCGATACGGCGCGGGCGTCCTGCACGGAGCCGGCGGCTTCGTCGTCGAGCTTGTCGGCGTTCTGCGCGGCCTGGGCAACGGCGGGCGCGGCCTTGGCTTCGGTGGGGTCTTCTTTGTCGAATTCGTCCCAGCTGAGCATGTTTCCTCTCCTGGTGTCTGGATGCGTGAAAGTGGGTTGCACGCTAAAGCGATCATCTGGCCGGCGGTGCTTTGCCTGGCCTGCACGCCCGGTTTGTGGACGTGCTGTTCGGATTCGGTACTGCTTGAGGTTTCCCTCTTTACCCATCCCTCTCTCCCGCTGGCGGGAGAGGGGAGGGCTGGCTGCGGGCGCGTCGCAGTTTCCGGCGTGAGTCAGCGCTAGGCGGACACTTGGCCGGAGCCCCTGAGCGTACGTCCGTACGTGATGGGGTCCGGCCGAGTGGCCAACAACGCGATGGCTGCGCCGGGGACTGCGTTACTGGCACGCCTCGCAGTCGGGGTTGTCGATGCTGCAAGCCTTCGGCACCGGCGCCGGCTGCGGCGCGGCGGCCGGGGCAGCCTGCAGGCCTTCGTCGATCACCGAGCTGACGGCGTTGAGCTTGCCGGTGTTGATGGTGGACTTCTCGGTGCTGGTGGCGGCCAGGGCACGGAGGTAGTAGGTGGTCTTCAGGCCACGGTACCAAGCCATGCGGTAGGTCACGTCCAGCTTCTTGCCGGAGGCGCCGGCGATGTAGAGGTTCAGGGACTGGGCCTGATCGATCCACTTCTGGCGGCGGCTGGCGGCGTCGACGATCCACTTGGTCTCGACTTCGAAGGCGGTGGCGTACAGGTCTTTCAGGTCTTGCGGGATGCGCTCGATCTGCTGCACGGAGCCGTCGTAGTACTTCAGGTCGTTGACCATGACCGGGTCCCACAGGCCACGGGCCTTGAGGTCGCGTACCAGGTAGGGGTTGATCACGGTGAACTCGCCGGAGAGGTTCGATTTCACGTACAGGTTCTGGTAGGTCGGCTCGATGGACTGCGATACGCCGGTGATGTTGGCGATGGTCGCGGTCGGCGCGATGGCCATGATGTTCGAGTTGCGGATGCCTTTCTTGACGCGCTCGCGCACCGGGGCCCAGTCGAGGGACTCGGTCAGGTCGACGTCGATGTACTTCTGGCCACGGGCTTCGATGAGGATCTGCTGGGAGTCCAGCGGCAGGATGCCCTTGGACCACAGGGAGCCGTCGAAGGTCTCGTAGGCGCCGCGCTCGTCGGCCAGGTCACAGGAGGCCTGGATGGCGAAGTAGCTCACCGCTTCCATGGACTTGTCGGCGAACTCGATGGCCGCGTCGGAGCCGTAGGCGATGTGCTGCAGGTACAGGGCGTCCTGGAAGCCCATGATGCCGAGGCCTACCGGGCGGTGCTTGAGGTTCGAGTTGCGAGCCTGCGGGACCGAGTAGTAGTTGATGTCGATGACGTTATCGAGCATGCGCACGGCGGTCTTCACGGTCTTCTGCAGCTTGGCGGTGTCCAGCTTGCCGTCGACGATGTGGTTGACCAGGTTGATCGAGCCCAGGTTGCAGACGGCGATTTCGTCGGCATTGGTGTTCAGGGTGATCTCGGTGCACAGGTTCGAGCTGTGGACGACGCCCACGTGCTGCTGCGGGCTGCGCAGGTTGCACGGGTCCTTGAAGGTCAGCCACGGGTGGCCGGTCTCGAACAGCATGGAGAGCATCTTGCGCCACAGGTCCTTGGCCTGGACGACCTTGAACACCTTGATCTTGTTGTACTCGGTCAGGGCTTCGTAATACTCGTAGCGCTCTTCGAAGGCCTTGCCGGTCAGGTCGTGCAGGTCCGGCACTTCGGACGGGGAGAACAGGGTCCACTTGCCGTCGTCGAAGACGCGCTTCATGAACAGGTCCGGAATCCAGTTCGCGGTGTTCATGTCGTGGGTGCGGCGACGGTCGTCACCGGTGTTCTTGCGCAGTTCGAGGAATTCCTCGATGTCCAGGTGCCAGGTTTCCAGGTAGGCGCAGACGGCGCCCTTGCGCTTGCCGCCCTGGTTCACGGCCACGGCGGTGTCGTTGACCACTTTCAGGAAGGGGACGACGCCCTGGGATTTGCCGTTGGTGCCCTTGATGTAGGAGCCCAGCGCGCGCACCGGGGTCCAGTCGTTGCCCAGGCCACCGGCGAATTTCGACAGCATGGCGTTGTCGTGGATCGCGTTGTAGATGCCCGACAGGTCGTCCGGCACGGTGGTCAGGTAGCAGGACGACAGCTGCGGACGCAGGGTGCCGGCGTTGAACAGGGTCGGGGTCGACGACATGTAGTCGAACGAGGAGAGCAGGTTGTAGAACTCGATGGCGCGGGCTTCACGGTCCTTCTCTTCGATGGCCAGGCCCATGGCCACGCGCATGAAGAAGACCTGCGGCAGTTCGAAGCGGATGCCGTCCTTGTGGATGAAGTAGCGGTCGTACAGGGTCTGCAGGCCCAGGTAGGTGAACTGCTGGTCACGCTCGTGGTTCAGCGCGGCGCCCAGCTTGGCCAGGTCGAATTCCTTGAGCTTGGGGTCGATCAGCTCGAACTCGGCACCTTTCTCTACATAAGCCGCCAGGGCCTTGGTGTAGAGGTTGGCCATTTCGTGGTGAGTGGCGCTTTCGGCCACGCCGAGGAAGCCCAGGGCTTCGGCGCGCAGGGTGTCCATCAGCAGGCGGGCGGTGACGTAGGAGTAGTTCGGCTCACGTTCCACCAGGGTACGGGCGGTCATCACCAGGGCGGTGTTGACGTCCTTCTCGGCCACGCCGTCGTACAGGTTCTTCAGGGTTTCGCGCTCGATCAGGGCGCCGTCCACCTCGGCCAGGCCTTCGCAGGCTTCGCGGATGATGGTCTGCAGGCGGCCCATGTCCAGCGGCTGGACGCTGCCGTCGGCCTTGGTGATGCGGATGCTCGGGTGCGGCACGGCAACGTCGCTGGCGGCGGCGCCACGCTTGGCGCGCTCCTGGGCGCGGGCTTCGCGGTAGAGCACGTAGTCACGGGCGACTTTCTGCTCGCCGGCGCGCATCAGGCTCAGTTCGACCTGGTCCTGGATTTCTTCGATGTGGATGGTGCCGCCGGAGGGCATGCGACGCTTGAAGGTCGCGGTGACCTGCTCGGTCAGGCGGGCAACGGTTTCATGGATGCGGGAAGAAGCAGCGGCAGTACCGCCTTCCACGGCGAGGAACGCCTTGGTGATGGCAACGGTGATCTTGTCATCGGTGTAGGGGACGACGGTGCCGTTGCGTTTGATCACGCGCAGCTGGCCGGGAGCGGTGGCGGCCAGGTCCTGGGCGGAGTCGGCTGCCAGCGGCGCGTTGGCCTGCGGGTTCTCGCGAGTGGTGTCGGTCTGCATGGGGGTCTCCATGTTCGTATAGGTCTGGTTGGGCGCCGGGGCACCCGTTATTCCGTTACAAAGCTCGCCGCGCCGGCCAGGGCCGGGCGGTGGGTACTACAAGGCAGAGAGGTCGGACTCAGGTGCCTCCCTGGCCCTACAAAGTCTAGGGTCGCCGTGTTAAGGCACGACGACTGAAACACAATACCTAGTGGTGCGGCCTGCTCCGGCTGCGCACCGCTTCCGGTGGCGGTCACGTCTTGCGCGTCTCGCCCCGGCACCGTCTGCCGGGGCAGCGCGGTGGGTTGGACTCTCGATGGATCACCGGGTTCGAATGCACGGAAAAGGCTCTTCGGGACTTGATTCTGGTTGTGCCTGGTGATCTAGCAAAACCCCAATATGTAGGGGTGCTGCGCGATGGGGGTACAAGATAATGCGCTGTCTGGGCTATTGCAAGGCGAGGGGTACTGAACAAGCTGTGGATAAGTTGTGGGTGCTCTGTGCGCGGCGGCCGGCGGGCGCCGGGTAGGCCTTGGGCGGCGTGGGGTACGCCGTTCGTCGTCACTTCGCAGGCCTTTTCAGGGGCGATCCGAGGATGCCGACGGGTGCGCAAGCTAACACAATATGTAGTGTTTTTCCGCTGTTCTGGCATGCGCTGTGCAGAACGGCCGGCATTGCTACAATCCGCGCGTTTTTCCTGGCCCTCGCGGCGCTGGAGTGGGAGTAGGTGGTGGAACAAGAAGCCTGGCGCATCCTCATTGTTGAAGACGACCAGCGACTGGCCGAGCTGACCCGTGAATACCTGGAAGGCAACGGCCTGCGGGTGTCCATCGAGTCGGACGGCGGCCAGGCGGTGGCGCGCATCCTGGCGGAACGCCCGGACCTGGTGATCCTGGACCTGATGCTGCCGGGTGATGATGGCCTGTCCATCTGCCGCAAGGTACGGGGGCGCTACGACGGCCCGATCCTGATGCTCACCGCGCGCACCGACGACATGGACCAGGTGCTGGGCCTGGAGATGGGCGCCGACGACTACGTGTGCAAGCCGGTGCGCCCGCGCGTGCTGCTGGCGCGCATCCGTGCCCTGCTGCGGCGCAGCGAGGGCGTGACCGACAGCGTGGAAGACACCCCGCGACGCCTGGAATTCGGCAGCCTGGTGATCGACAACGCCATGCGCGAGGCCTGGCTCAGCGAGCGCAGCATCGAGCTGACCAGCGCCGAGTTCGACCTGCTCTGGCTGCTGGCGGTGAACGCCGGGCGCATCCTCTCCCGCGAGGAGATCTTCAATGCCCTGCGCGGCATCGAGTACGACGGCCAGGACCGCTCCATCGATGTGCGCATCTCGCGCATCCGCCCCAAGATCGGCGACGACCCGATGCACCCGCGCCTGATCAAGACGGTGCGCAGCAAGGGCTACCTGTTCGTCGGCGAGGCGGCCGACGGCCAGCCATGACCCGCGCCGCCCGCTCGGCCGTGGCCTGGGGGCGGCCATGAACTCCATCTTCCTGCGCATCTACGGCGGCCTGCTGGCCACCCTGGTGCTGGTGGCCCTGCTGGGGGTGTTCACCCTGCACCAGGTCAACGAGGTGCGCGCCGACCGCTACCGGGAAAGCCTGGCGCGCGGCACCTTCCGCCTGATGTCCGACAACCTCGAACCCATGACCCAGGTGGAACGCCGCCGCGCCCTGGTGCTGTGGAGCCGCCTGCTGGGCATCCCCCTGGCGCTGCAGGACCTGGACGAGGACCGCCTCGACAGCGGCGTGCGTTCCCGCGTGTTGCGCCGCCAGGTGATGGTGGAGCAGACCGGCCCCCACGCCGCCAAGGTCTACAGCCTGGTGAGCGAGAAGGACCACCTGGTGCTCACTGGCGAGGTGCAGCAGATCAGCGAGCAACTGGCCCGGGCCACCGTCTACCTGCTGATCGACGAACTGGTGCGCTACCCGGTCAGCGAACAGCCGCAGCGTCTGGCCGCCCTGAAGGAGAGCAAGCAGTTCGGCTTCGACCTGCACCTGGTGACCCTGGAGAACGCCGACCTCGACGAAGACCAGCGGCGCCGGGTGGACGAGGGCGACACGGTGATGGCCCTGGGCAAGGGCGGCGACTCCATCCGCATCTTCGCCGGCATCGTCGACACGCCCTGGGTGCTGGAGATCGGCCCGCTGGTGCTGATGAACCCCTACCCGCCGGAGCTGCTGATCCTCATCGGCGTGCTCGGGCTGAGCCTGATCGGCCTCACCATCTATCTGCTGGTGCGCCAGCTGGAGCGGCGCCTGCTGGGGCTGGAGGCGGCGGCCACGCGCATCGCCCACGGCAAGCTGGACGCCCGCGTACCGGCCCGCGGCGCCGACTCGGTGGGGCGCCTGGCGGCCGCCTTCAACGGCATGGCCGAGCAGTTGCAGCAGTTGCTCTCGGTGCAGCGCGAGCTGGTGCGGGCGGTGTCCCACGAGCTGCGCACGCCGGTGGCGCGGCTGCGCTTCGGCCTGGAGATGATCGCCGACGCCGAGACCGACACCGCGCGGCGCAAGTACATGGAAGGCATGGACGGCGACATCCAGGAACTCGACAAGCTGGTGGACGAGATGCTGACCTACGCCCGCCTGGAGCAGGGCACGCCGGCGCTGAACTTCCAGCGGGTCGACCTGGATGCGCTGATGGAGCAGGTGATCGCCGAGCTGGCGCCGCTGCGCCCGGCCATCCGCGTCGAGCGCGGCCATGCCTTCGGCCGTGTCGAGGAGGGCGCCTGGGTGGAGGCCGAGCCTCGTTATCTGCACCGGGCCCTGCAGAACCTGGTGAGCAATGCCATGCGCCACGCCGAGTCGCGTGTGCGCCTGAGCTTCCAGATCGGCGAAGCGCTGTGCCGCATCGACGTGGAGGACGACGGCCCCGGCGTGCCGGAAAGCGCTTGGGAGCGCATCTTCACCCCCTTCCTGCGGCTGGACGACAGCCGTACCCGCGCCTCCGGCGGGCATGGCCTGGGCCTGTCCATCGTCCGGCGCATCATCTATTGGCACAGCGGGCGTGCGCAGATCGGCCGCAGCGAGGCCCTGGGTGGCGCGCAGTTCAGCCTGGTCTGGCCGTGCCGGCAGGGCGAACGCCTGCCTTCCTGAGTCAGCGCACCGCCACCAGGGTCAGCAGGCGGTCCGGGTAGTGGCGCACCTGCCCCTGCAGCTCGCGGCCCTGGTGCCATTCGGCGGAGAGGTCGATCAACAGGCGCAGCTGCACGCGGTGGCCGTCCACCGCCAGCACTTCCGCATCATGGAAATAGAAGCGCACCCCCACCAGCGGGTAGAGCGCCTTGAACAGGCTCTCCTTGATGGAGAAGGTCAGGGTCACCCGCTCGGCCCTGGCCTCCAGCGGCAGGGCGTCGAGCCGTTGCAGTTCGGCCTCGGTGAGGATCTCCCCGGCCAGGCGCAGGGCGCGCTCGGGTTCCAGGCGCTGCTCCAGGTCCAGCCCCAGGCCGCGCCATGCCTCGGCACGGGCCACCACGCTGGCCGCCTGGCCGGTGCCGTGGGTGATGGAGCCGACGATGCCGGCCGGCCACACCGGTGCCCGGTCCTCGCCGGTGGCGGGCACCTCGGCCTGCCCGGTGAGCGCCTGCAAGGCCGCCCGCGCGCAGAGCCGCCCGGCCAGGTACTCCGCACGGCGCTTGGCCACCGAGCGCTGGATGCTCGGCGTGGTGGGGATGTTGCAGCGGGCGAAGTCGCCGTCGTCGAGGGCCGCCGGGTCGAAGCGGCAGCTGTGGAAACCCACGCCCTCCAGCGCCTCGGCGAAGGGCCAGGCGGCATCGGGCTGGGTGCAGAAGGGGGGCAGGGTCAGGTTCATGGCGCGCATTCTGCCGCGCCGGTGGGGCGGCCGACCAGACGCTGGCTCGGTTACATATGTTTGCAATCGGGTTACCAAAGCTAAACGGATCGTCCAGTCGGCTTTTGCCAGACTAGCCGTGCGTTTCTTCTGGAACGCAGGTGAGGTTGTAGCCTGGGGCCGTTATCGGCCCCGGCGTTTTCTCTGAATCGAGAACGGGAGCCCTGTGGCTCCCGTTTTTTTTTGCTTTGGATTCTGCACCTGGCGCAGCGCGCCTTATTCAGGGTTCTCCAGGTCCACCAGCAGCCGGGCGGGGTAGACCTTCTCCCAGTGGGCCTTGAAGCGCTTGTGCACGCGGTCGATATCGAAGGTGCTTTCCCGGCCCACCTTCTGCGCGTGGGCGATGTCATGAGCCCGCATGTAGGCGATCAGGAACGGTTCGCCGTTCAGCTCCAGGTGAAACCAGGATTCGACGGTCACGCCCTCCGCCTTGAGGGTTTCCACGGCTTCGGCCTTGCGGCGTTCTATTTCGCTCCTCCAGGCCTCGACCTGTTCCATCGAGTCGCTCTTCAGCTTGATCAGTACGGAACCGACATCCATTGCGGCACTCCAGCGTGTGGTGAAAGGGGATGCCGAGGTTAAACGCGGGCTGGTCGTGCGGTAGGGCGGCTGCCGATTGCTCAGCCAGCCGTTCACGCCGTTGGAGCTGCCACGGGCGGGCGTTGGCGGCTCAATGCGCCGTGTTCGTCAGCGAGGGGAGGTGGACGCGTTGGGCGGAGTCCGACGGGCTCAGTCGTCAATGCACCCTGGGATCAGCGCCCTGGTTCGCCAGGGCCTGATGCACCCAGGCGCTGCCAGCACCGGAACACCGGTTCGGCCAGGAACAGCACCAGCAGCAGCCGGGCCACCTGCAGGGCGGTGACCAGCGGGACGGAGAGCTGCAGGGTCTCGGCGGTGAGGCTCATCTCGGCGATGCCGCCGGGCATCATCCCCAGGGTCAGGGAGCGCAGGTCCAGAGCGCTGGCCCAGGCGATGCCGAAGGCGCAGAGGCTGGCGAAGCCGATCATCAGTGCGGTGCCCAGCAGGGTGCGGGCGAGGAAGGCCGGGGCTCGGCGGAAGAAGGGGCGGTCGAAGTGGCAGCCCAGGCCGCTGCCGATCAGCAACTGACCCACCTGGCTGGCCCCTGGGGGCAGGCCGATGTGCAGGTCCCAGGCGACGCTGGCGCAGGCACTGACCAGCAGCGGGCCGAACAACCAGGGGTTGGGTTGGCGCAGGCGTTGCCAGAGCAGCGCCACCAGGCCGCCGGCCGGCACCAGCACGGCCAGCCAGGCCCAGTCCACCGGGGCGCTGGTGTGCAGGGCGGGGCCGTCGCCCAGCAGCAGTTTGAACAGTGCCGGTATGCACAGCACCACGGCCACCACCCGCAGGCTCTGGGCCGCGGCCACGCGGCTGGTGCTGGCGCCGTTGCGCTGGCCGAGGTTGACCATCTCCCCCGAGCCGCCGGGCATGCAGGCGAAGAAGGCGGTGGCGCGGTCCTCGCCGCTGCGGCGCAACAGCCCGATGGCGAGGACGCTGGAGAGGCTGGTGAACAGGGCACCGAAGAGCACCAGCGCCCAGTGGGCGGTGACCTGCTCCAGCACCTGGGGGGTGAAGTGCAGGCCGATGCCGATGCCGATGATCCATTGCCCGGTCTTGCGCCCGCCCGGCAGGTCACGGATCTGCCAGGGCGTGGCGCAGCGGAACAGGATGACCGCCACCAGGGCGCCGATCATCCACGGCAGCGGCCAGTGGGCGAGGCTGGCGAGCAGGCCGCCCGCCGCGCCCACCAGGGGCGTCGCCCACCAGCTGCGCCAGCCATCACGCATCCGCCAGGGCCTCCCGGCGGGCGCGGCGGCGCCAGATGCGCACCAGCGGCAGGGCCAGCATCACCGCTACCAGCACCCAGGTGCCGATGGCGATGGGGCTGGACCAGAGGATGCCCAGCTCGCCGTTGGAGATGGACAGCGCGCGGCGCAGGTTCTGCTCCATCAGCCCGCCGAGGATGAAGCCCAGCAGCAGCGGCGAGAGGGGGAAGTCCAGCTTGCGCAGGATGTAGCCGAAGATGCCGATGGCGACCATCAGGAACAGGTCGAAGGTGGTGGCGTGCACGGCGTAGACGCCGATGGAGGTGATGATGGCGATCACCGGCACCAGGGCCCAGTTGGGCACGGCGAGGATGCGGGTGAATATCCGGATCATCGGGATGTTGAGGATCACCAGCATGACGTTGGCGATGAACAGCGAGGCGATCAGGCCCCAGACGATGTCCGGCTGCTGCTGGAACAGCATCGGGCCGGGGGTGATGTTGTACAGCGTCAGTGCGCCGATCATCACCGCCGTGGTGCCGGAGCCGGGAACGCCCAGGGTCAGCATCGGCACCATGGCGCCGCAGGCAGAGGCGCCGATGGCGGTTTCCGGGGCGGCCAGGCCGCGCATGTCGCCTTTGCCGAACCTGCCGGAGTCGCCGGCGAGCTTCTTCTCGGTCATGTAGGCCACGGCGCTGGCCAGGGTGGCACCGGCGCCCGGCAGCACGCCGAGGATGAAGCCCATCACCCCGCAACGCAGGTTGACCACGGCGACCGAGGCGGCCTCCTTGAGGTTGAACAGCATTCGCCCGGTGGCTTTCACCGCGACGTGGCCGTGGTGGGTCTTCTCCAGCAGCAGGAGGATCTCGCTCACCGAGAACAGGCCCAGCACCAGCACGACGAACTGGATGCCGTCGGCGACGTGGATGCTGTCGAAGGTGAAGCGGTACACGCCGCTGTTGGCGTCGATGCCGATGGTGGAGAGGAACAGGCCGAGCAGGGCGGCGATGAAGGTCTTCAGCGGCCGGTCGCCGGCCATGCCGCCGAGGGCGACGATGGCGAACACCATCAGCACGAAGTACTCCGCCGGGCCGAAGGCGATGGCCCACTTGGCCAGCAGCGGGGCGAACAGCACCATGCCGCAGGTGGCGATGAAGGCGCCGATGAAGGAGCTCCAGGCCGACAGCGACAGGGCGACGCCGGCCAGGCCCTGGCGGGCCATGGGGTAGCCGTCGAGGGTGGTCATCACGGTGGAGGCTTCGCCAGGGATGTTCAGCAGGATGGAGCTGATGCGCCCGCCGTATTCGCAGCCCAGGTACACGGCGGCCAGCAGGATCAGCGCCGACTCCGGCGGCAGGCCGAGGGCGAAGGCCACCGGGATCAGCAGGGCCACGCCGTTGATCGGGCCGAGGCCCGGCAGCAGGCCCACCACGGTGCCGATCAGGGTGCCCACCAGGGCGGTGACCAGGTTGTAGGGGGAGAGGGCCACGCCGAAGCCCTGGCCGAGGTAGCTCAAGGTATCCATGTCGTCACTCCAGGAAGTCGAGGAGGCCCAGCGGCAGGGGCACGTCCAGGGTCTTGTCGAACAGCAGGTAGAGGCCAACGCTGATGGCCAGCGCGGCGATGGCGCTGGGTAGCCAGCGGCCGCCGTACAGGCGGGCCATCAGCAGGCCGGCGAGGGTGCTGGAGAGGATGAAGCCCAGCGGCTCGAAGAGCCCGGCGTAGACCAGCAGCAGGGCGATGCAGGCGATCACCTTGCGCAGGGTGGGGGCGTCCAGCGGGGTGTCGTCGTGTTTGTGCAGCAGGGCACCGGGGCGCAGCACCTGCCACAGCAGTGCAGCGGCCATCAGCCCGAGGGTGAGCAGGGGGAAGGCGCGGGGGCCGACCGGTTCATAGGAGAAGGCGGCGTGGTAGTCCCAGGCGAGCGCGGCAAAAAACAGGCATGCGACCAGCCAGCCCAGACTGAACAGGCGTTGAAAAAGCATGGGGGATTCCTCGCGGAATGGGGGCGCGGAGGGCCGGCTGGCGGGGGCGCTCAGCCGGCTGTTCGGGGCCTTAGCGTCTGTTCACGCTCTTGTGAGCGCTTACTGAGTGAGGCCGAACTCCTTGGCCATGTCCTTGTACTGGGCGACGCGCTGCTTCACGTAGGCGTCCAGTTCCGGGCCGGTCATGGCGAAGGGGAAGAGCTCGCGCTGGTCGCGCAGCTTGGCGAAGTCCTCGGAGGCCAGCAGCTGGTCGAAGGCGGCCTTCCACCAGGCGTAGTCCTCGTCGCTCACCTTCGGGCCCAGGTAGAAGCCACGCACCACCGGCCAGGTGATGTCGTAGCCCTGTTCCTTGGCGGTGGGGATGTTGGCCTTGTCTTCACCCGGCAGGCGCTCGTCGGAGAGCACGGCGAGGATGCGCATGTTGCCGGCGAGGATGTGCGGCATGGAGTCGGAGATGTCGGTACTGCCCACCTGGATGTGCCCGCCGAGCAGGGCGGTGGCGATCTCGCCGCCGCCTTCCAGGGCCACGTAGCGCAGGTTGCGCGGGTCGATGCCGGCGGCCTTGGCCAGCAGTGCGGTCTGCATCCAGTCCTGGCTGCCGACGGTGCCGGAGGAACCGATCACCACCTTGCCCGGGTCGGCCTTGAGGGCTTTGACCAGGTCGTCGAGGGTCTTGTAGGGGGAGTCGTTGCGCACGGCGATGGCGCCGTAGCTGGTGCCGATGCCGGCGAGCCAGCGCACGGCGTTCTCGTCGAAGCGGCCGAACTTGCCCTGGGCCAGGTTGAGCAGCGAGCCGCTGGACCAGGCGGTGATGGTGCCGGCGTCACCGGGGCGCTGGGCGACCACGGCGTTGTAGGCCACGGCACCGACGCCACCGGGCATGTAGGTGACGCGCATGGGCTTGCTGAGCAGCTTGGCGTCCATCAGGGCGCTCTGGGCCAGCTTGCAGGTGAGGTCGAAGCCGCCGCCGGGGGCGGCCGGGGCGATGCACTCGGGGCGCTTGGGCTCGGCCATCAGCTGGGTGGAGAGCAGCAGGCCGGTGGCGAGCAGGGCAAGGCGGGAGAGGGCGGTCTTCATCGGTTGTCTCCTGTGGAGTCTTATTGTGGATCACCAGATGGCGAGGGCGTAGCTGACGATCAGGCGCAGTTCGTCGGCATCCCGGGCGAAGTTGGAGCGGAAGCCGGCGTGGCGGGCGCGGAAGGTGAGGTCCTTGAGGGCGCCGCTCTGGACGACGTACTTGAACTCCACGTCGCGTTCCCACTCGCGGCCTTCCTGGTCGCTGCCGGTGACCTGGGCGTTGTCGCTGGTGATGTAGCGGGTCATGAAGCTCAGGCCGGGGACGCCGAGGCTGGCGAAGTCCAGGTCGTAGCGGGCCTGCCAGGAGCGCTGGTCGGCGTTGGCGAAGTCGTTGATCTGCACGAAGTTGACCAGGAACGGGTCGCTGCCGTCGATGTAGGCGTAGCCGGTGTCGCCGCTCATGCGCTGGTAGCCGAGGCCGACCTTGTGGGCGCCCTGGCCGTAGCTGACCATGCCGTTCAGCGCGCGGTTGTCCACCTTGCCGGCGGCGGCGCGGCCGGTGTCGGCGCTCATGGCGTAGCGCAGGTCGGCGCTGAGGGTGCCGCTGCCCAGGGGCTGGGTGGCGAGCAGGCCGAAGAAGTGCTGGCGGTAGACGTCGTCCAGCTCGGCGAAGTAGTAGCGCCCGGTGAGCTGCTTGCTGAACACGTAGTCGGCGCCGGCCAGGTCGTAGTGGTCGCCGCTGGCACCACTGGCGAAGCGCCGGTTCTTGTTGTTCAGGGCCAGGTCTTCGGAGTTGGTGGAGGCGCGGTCCTTCACTTCGCGCAGGCGGCCGCCGGTGAAGGTGAGGCCTTCGATCTCCTTGGAGGTGAGCAGGCCGCCTTCGAACACCTGGGGCAGGATGCGGCTGTCGCTGGCCTTGACCACCGGTAGCTCGGGAATGTGGCTGCCGATGCGCAGTTCACTCTTGGAGAAGCGCACCTTGCCGGTCAGGCCCAGCTTGCCGTAGGTGTCCGGGGTGCCGCCGTCGTCCTGCACCGGCAGCAGGTCGGTGCCGCTGCGGCCTTTGCCGGAGTCGAGCTTGACGCCGACCATGCCGAGGGCGTCCACGCCGAAGCCGACGGTGCCTTCGGTGAAGCCGGATTCGATGTTGAGGATGAAGCCCTGGGCCCATTCGTCGCGCTTGGACTGGCCGGTGCCTTCGCGGAAGTCGCGGTTCAGGTAGATGTTGCGGGCTTCGAGAGTGGCCGAGCTGTCCTTGATGAAGTCAGCCTGGGCGAACGGGGCGAGGGTGCAGCCGGCAATGGCCAGGCTGACGATGCGAGCAGGCGGCAACGCCTGCCGGGAGGCAGTTTGCATCGGTGGTCTCCGTTGTTGTTCTTGTAAAGCCGGCTCAACCAGGGCCGGCTATTGATGGGTGGTTTTGTCCACCCTGTGGCGATCCTAGGGGGCGAAGCTTTCGCCAGGCTTTCAGCGTGAAAGAATTCGGCAGGCCGGTTTTTTGCCGGTGGTTGGCCGTTACACTGCGGGCCGTTTCCTACAGCCTGGAGGACTCCACCGTGCGAATCCTGCTCGTCGAAGACCATCTGCAATTGGCCGATAGCGTGGCCCAGGCGCTGCGCGCGGCGGGCTGGACGGTGGACGTGCTGCACGATGGGGTGGCGGCGGACCTGGCGCTGTCCAGCGAGGAGTACGCCCTGGCGGTGCTGGATGTGGGGCTGCCGCGCCTGGATGGCTTCGAGGTGCTGTCGCGCCTGCGCGGGCGGGGCAAGACGCTGCCGGTGCTGATGCTCACCGCGCGGGGCGAGGTGAAGGACCGGGTGCTGGGCCTGAACCTGGGCGCCGACGATTACCTGGCCAAGCCCTTCGAGCTGTCGGAGCTGGAGGCGCGGGTGAAGGCGCTGCTGCGGCGCACGGTGCTGGGTGGCGAGCAGCAGCAGCGTTGCGGGCCGCTGCTCTATGACCTGGGCACCCGGCGCTTCAGCCTGGACGGCCAGCCGCTGACCCTGACCTCGCGGGAGCAGGCGGTGCTGGAGGTGCTGATCGCGCGGCCTGGCCGGGTGATGAGCAAGGACCAGTTGGCCGCCCAGGTGTTCGGCCTGGACGAGGAGGCCAGCCCGGACGCCATCGAGATCTACATCCACCGCCTGCGCAAGAAGCTGGAGGGCAGCACGGCGCGCATCGTCACCTTCCGCGGCCTGGGCTACCTGCTGGAGCACCAGGATGCGTGAGTCGGGAAGCCTGCGCGGGCGGCTGCTGCGGCGGCTGGCGCTGCTGCTGGCGGTGTTGCTGGTGCTCGGCAGCCTGAGTGCCTACTTCAATGCCCGCCAGGCGGCGGACACCGCCTACGACCGCACCCTGCTGGCGTCGGCCCGGGCCATTTCCGCCGGGCTCTACGAGGCCGACGGCCGGCTCAAGGCCGATGTGCCCTATGTGGCGCTGGACACCTTCGCCTACGACAGCGCGGGGCGGATCTTCTACCAGGTGACCGACATCGAGGGGAAGCTGGTCTCCGGCTACGAGAACCTGCCCGGCCCGCCGCCCGGCACGCCACGCACCGATGACTACCCGGCCCTGGCACGCTTCTACGACGCCAACTACGGCGGGGTGGACGTGCGGGTGGTGAGCCTGCTGCGCCCGGTGAGCGAGGCAAGCATCAACGGCATGGCGGAAATCCGCGTGGCCGAGACCGAGGAGGCCCGCGAGCGCCTGGCCCGGGGGCTGCTGGTGGATACGTTGTGGCGCCTGGCGCTGATGTCCCTGGCGGCGCTGGGGCTGGTGTGGCTGGCGGTGAGTGCGGCGATGCGCCCGCTCAACCAGCTGCGTTCGGCGGTGGAGGAGCGCCAGCCGGACGACATGCGCCCGTTGCCGGTGGTGGTGGTGCAGAGCGAGCTCAAGCCGCTGGTGGATGCGCTCAACCGGTTCACCGAGCGCCTGCGCGGGCTGTTCCAGCGCCAGGCGGACTTCATCGCCGACGCCTCCCACGAGTTGCGCACGCCCCTGGCGGCCCTGAAGGCGCGGATCGAGCTGGGCCTGCGCGAGCAGGACCCGGCCGCCTGGCGCCGGACCCTGGAGGAAAGCGCGGCGAACACCGATCGGCTGACCCACCTGGCCAACCAGTTGCTCTCCCTGGCCCGCATCGAGAGCGGGGCGCGGGCGATTGCCGAGGGCGGTGCCGAGCGCATCGAGCTGGGTGCCCTGGCCCGTGAGCTGGGGATGGCCCTGGCGCCCCTGGCCCACGCGCGGGGCATCGCCCTGGCGCTGGAGGCCGAGGACAGCGCCTGGGTGATGGGCGAGCCGACGCTGCTCAACGAGTTGCTCAGCAACCTGGTGGACAACGCCCTGGCCCATACGCCGAAGGGCGCCAGTGTGACCCTGCGGGTGATGGCGCCGGCGGTGCTGGAGGTGGAGGACGAGGGCAGCGGCATTCCGCCGGAAGAGCGCGAGCGGGTGTTCGAGCGTTTCTACCGGCGCACGGCCCAGGCCAGCGGGGCCGGGCTGGGCCTGGCCATCGTCGGCGAGATCTGCCGGGCGCACATGGCCGAGATCAGCCTGCACGACGGCGGCGCGGGTGGGTTGCGGGTGCGGGTGAGCTTTCCGCCGGCCTGAACGGCCTGCCGTCAGTGCAGGGCGCTCAGCGGCTGTTCGGCTTCGAGCAGGTAGCGGGCGACCTTGCCGCTTTCGCGCAGTTGCGCCAGGCCCTGGTTGAAGCGCGCCATGAGCTGTTCGTTGCCGGGCACCGAGCGGGACAGCAGCAGGTGCATGGTGTCGCTGCGCAGGGGCCGGGGGTGGAAGGTGAGGCGGCTGCGTTCCTCGCGGCTGAAGCCTTGCTGCAGGTTGGCGATGCCGACCACTTTGTCCATGGGGAACACGTCGATGCGGCCGGCCAGGAGCATGCGCAGGCCCTGTTCCTCGGCGGCCAGGCGCTGCACGCGCAGGCGGCCGTCCTGCTCGGCACGCTGGAAGGCCTCGCCGTAGTCGTAGCCGATGGTGGCGCCCAGGCGGTGCTGCCGGAGGTCCTCCACGCTCTGCCATTCGAGGGCGGTGTCCTTGCGGTGGAACAGCACGTAGCCGCTCTCGATCACCGGATCACTGACGTAGAAATCCCGCTCGCGGTCGGCCGTGCGCAGCCAGATGGCGGTGCCGTGGCGCTCGCCTTTCTCGGCCAGGCGCAGGGCGCGGGCCCAGGGGTAGAACTCCCAGTGGACGGTGACGCCCTCCAGGGCGAAGGCTTCGGCGACGATGCGCGAGGCTACGCCCTGGTGCGGCAGCGTGGCGCCGAGGTAGGGCGCCCATTCACCGTTGGTGAGGCGCACGTCTTCAGCGGCGGCGAGGCTGCCGAAGGCAAGGGCGAAGAGAAGGAAGAGGGCGCGCATCCGTCGGGTCCGGTACTCCATGTATGCAGGGAGTCTAGACAGGGATGGCGCGCCCGTTAGATCACTGCAGCATGCTCATGGCCGCTTCCATGGCGGCGGAGAGGTCTTCGTCGGCCTGCATGTCGACCTGCGGGTCGAGGCCGAGCTTGGCGAAGGCGGGGACCTGGCTCCAGTCGAGCTGGGTATAGGGGTGCTCGCTGCCCAGGTAGCTCTGCAGGGTGGCGACCTGGACGATGTCCACGTAGTCGACCTTGGGGGAGTTGCGGGTGAAATCCAGGTACTGGCTGGGGATCTGCGCGATCGGGGCGGGGAATTCCCAGGCCTTGAGGATGCGGTCGCCGATGATCGGGTGGATGCGCTCGATCACGTGGTTGAGGCTGATGGAGTCGGCCAGCAGTTCGTAGTGCTCTTCGGCGTAGGTGAGGATCGGCAGCACGCCGATCTGGTGCACCAGGCCGGCGAGGGTGGCCTGGTCCGGCGCGAGGCGGGTGTAGTGGCGGCAGAGGACGTGGCAGATGCCGGCGATCTCGGTGCTCTTGTTCCAGACTTCGCGCATCTTGCGGTCGACCACGTCGGAGGTGGCCTGGAACATCTGCTCCATGGCCAGGCCCGTGGCGAGGTTGCAGGTGTAGTTGATGCCGAGGCGGCTGATGGCCATCTGCAGGTCGGTGATTTCCTTGTTGGTGCGCAGCAGCGGGCTGTTCACCACCTTGATGATGCGGGCGGTGAGGGCGGCGTCGTTGCCGATCACCTTGGACAGGGCGGGGATGCTCACGTCGGGGTCTTCCGCGGCTTCGCGCACCTTCAGCGCCACTTCGGGCAGGGTGGGCAGCACCAGCTCATCGTTGTCGATGGCGCGGATCAGGTCTTCCTGGACTTTCTCGGCAAGCTTGCTCATGGGGGCTCTCTAGGCGTTGTAGGCGGTTGGACCGGCCCTCAGCGCTGGATCTCGCGGTCGGCGTCCAGCGTGTAGGGGAGGTCGAGCAGGTTCAGCACGGGGCCGTCGATGGCGCCCAGGTGGATCCGTCCGTCGTTGACCGCGTCTTCCTGGAGCACGGCGAGGAGTTCGTAACCCTGTTCCGCCGGGGCGGCCAGCACCACTTCGCCGACGCTGCTCTGGTGAACGGGGGAAAAGAGTTCGAGGCCGGGGGCCGGGCGTTCGCCTTCGGGCAGGGCCAGGCGCTGCAGGCGGCGCTTGAGTTTGCCCAGGTACTGCATGCGGGCGACGATCTCCTGCCCGGTATAGCACCCTTTCTTGAAGCTGACGCCGCCGACCGCCTGGAGGTTGATCATCTGCGGGATGAACAGCTCGCGGGTGGCGGCGAAGACCTGGCCGACCCCGGCGCGCACCTGGGCCAGCAGCCAGGCATCCAGCGGGGCCTCGGGCAGGTGGGCGGCGAGGTGGGCGCGCAGGCTGTCGGCTTCGCCAGCCGCTGCCCAGAGTTCAGCGCGGCCGTCGGAGAGGCGCAGGGCGATGCGGCCCTCGGCGCGTACGACGGCGCCGGCTTCGGTGGGCAGGTCGAGGCCCAGTGCGGCCAGCACGGCGTCGCCCCGGGCCAGGCCGAAGCGCACCCAGGTGGCGCTCTCGTCGGCCAGGGTGGCCTTGGAGAACACGGCGTATTTCTTCAGGTCGGCGAGTTGCACGTCCAGCAGCTGGGCGTCGAGGGCGAGCAGGTAGCCGTCGCCTTCGGGCAGGATGCGGAAGCTGGAGACCATGCGTCCCTTGGGGGTGCAGCGGGCGCCGAGGCTGGTGGTGGTGTCGTTGAGGTAGGCGAGGTTGCAGGTGACCTGGCCCTGGAGGAACTTGGCGGCGTCCACGCCACGGACGGCGATGATGCCTTCGTGGGTGAGCGGGCAGAAGAATGCGGTTTCAGCCATGGGATATCGCTGGAAAGGGTGTCCGGGGCGTCATCATAGAGCCCGGTCGGCGGCTTGTCAGCGGGTGCCGGCCGGCGTCCGTGCCGTTATACTGCGCGCCTGTTTACTGGAGGCACCCCGATGGCCGACGCAACTGAACTGAACCGACTCTTCTGGCACAGCCGCCGCGGCATGCTGGAGCTGGATGTGCTGCTGGTCCCCTTCGTGCAGGAGGCGTACCCGCACCTCGACGAGGCCGACCAGGCCCGTTACCGCAAGCTGCTGGAATGTGAGGACCAGGACATGTTCGGCTGGTTCATGCAGCGCGGCGAGCCGGAAGATGCGGACCTGCGGCGCATCGTGAAAATGATCCTGGACCGTGTCCAGCCCAAGTAGTCCCTTCGAATGCCACTGGCGCCCGTCGCGGCGCCTGCTGGCGATCTACCTCTTCCTTCTAGTGCTGTGCCTGGTGGCGCTGGCGGCGGCCGAGTGCCCGGCCTGGGTGCGCCTGCTCGGTGTGCTGCTGTGCGCTGGCCACGCGGCCTGGGTGCTGCCCCGGCGCATTCTGCTGACGGCGCCGTCGGCGATCCTCGGGTTGCGCCTGTCGTCGGATGGGCTGGCGTTGCTGCGCCGGGATGGCGAATGGCTGCCTGTGCAACTGTCGCCGGACAGCCTGGCGCTACCCCTGGCGGTGCTGCTGGTCTATCGCCAGCCGGGTCGCCCCTGGGCCCAGGGGCTCTGCGTGCCGGCCGATGCGATGGACGCCGATTGGCATCGGCGCCTGCGGGTGCAGCTGCGTTTCAGTCGCCAAAGGTGGGCGGCACCAGAATAGTGTCGTGGGCTTCGGGCAGGGTGTCGGGGTAGTCCAGGGTGTAGTGCAGGCCCCGGGATTCCTTGCGCTGCATGGCCGAGCGGATGATCAGGTCCGCCACCTGGGCCAGGTTGCGCAGCTCGATGAGGTCACGGCTGACCTTGTAGTTGGAGTAGAACTCGTCGATCTCGCTGAGCAGCAGGCGCACCCGGTGCTGGGCGCGCTGCAGGCGCTTGTTGGTGCGCACGATGCCGACGTAGTCCCACATGAATCGCCGCAGTTCGTCCCAGTTGTGCGCGATGATCACGTCCTCGTCCGAGTCGGTGACCTGGCTGGCGTCCCAGGTGGGCAGGCTGTCGGGAACGGGGATCTGCTCCATCTGGCCGAGCATGTCCTCGGCGGCGGAGCGGGCGTAGACGAAGCACTCCAGCAGGGAGTTGCTGGCCATGCGGTTGGCGCCGTGCAGGCCGGTGAAGCTGGTCTCGCCGATGGCGTAGAGGCCGGGGACGTCGGTGTGGCCGTGGCGGTCCACCACCACGCCGCCGCAGGTGTAATGGGCGGCGGGCACCACGGGGATGGGCTGGCGGGTGATGTCGATGCCGAAGCCCAGGCAGCGCTCGTAGACCGTGGGGAAGTGGCTCTTCACGAACTCGGCGGGCTTGTGGCTGATGTCCAGGTAGACGCAGTCGATGCCCAGGCGCTTCATCTCGTGGTCGATGGCGCGGGCGACGATGTCGCGCGGTGCCAGTTCGGCACGCTGGTCGAAGCGTTGCATGAAGCGCTCGCCGCTGGGCAGGCGCAACAGGCCGCCTTCGCCGCGCACCGCTTCGGTGATCAGGAAGCTCTTGGCCTGCGGGTGGTAGAGGCAGGTGGGGTGGAACTGGTTGAACTCCAGGTTGCCCACCCGGCAGCCGGCCCGCCAGGCCATGGCGATGCCATCACCGCAGGCGCCGTCGGGGTTGCTGGTGTAGAGGTAGACCTTGGCTGCGCCGCCGGAGGCAAGCACGGTGAAGCGCGCGCCGTAGGTGTCGACCTCGCCGCTGCTGCGGTTCAGTACGTAGGCACCGAGGCAGCGCTGGCCGGGCAGGCCGAGCTTGCGCTCGGTGATCAGGTCGACGGCGACATGCTGCTCCAGCAGTTCGATGTTGGGGCACTGCCGGGCGCGCGCCAGCAGGGTGTTGAAGATGGCGGCACCGGTGGCGTCGGCGGCATGGATGATGCGCCGGTGGCTGTGCCCGCCCTCGCGGGTGAGGTGGAACTGGAAGCCACCGTCTTCACGGGCACTCTCGTCCTCGCGGGTGAAGGGCACGCCCTGGTCGATCAGCCACTGGATGGCCTGGCGGCTGTGCTCGACGGTGAAGCGGACGGCATCCTCGCGACAGAGCCCGGCCCCGGCGATGAGGGTGTCTTCGACATGGGAATCGACGGTGTCGGTGTCGTCCAGGACGGCAGCGACGCCCCCCTGGGCCCAGAAGGTCGAGCCCTGGGACAGGTCGCCCTTGCTGAGGACGGCGATGCGCAGGTGGGAAGGCAGTGTCAGCGCAAGGGTGAGGCCGGCGGCGCCGCTGCCGATCACCAGTACATCGTGCTGGAAGTGTTGGCTCATGTCGGGGATCCCGCGGGAAGGCGGCCCCTAGTATATAGAGGGGGTGGTCGGCACAATAGCGCGTTCATGGTCGCCGAATAAATCGTGGGAACTTTCCATTGCCCCCCGCTTTCTTAGGTGTGTCGCACATGAAGTGACGTGCTTGGCGAGTTGTGCCGCGAGGGGCTTCCTGCTCCTCTGGCTGCGGCAAATCAGGCGAATAAATTATCCGCGCAGCAGCGGTTGAACCCTGCTGCGTGATTCCGTGCAAGAAGGAAACGGTCTTGCAGGAAGCTTGCTTGGAGGGGAGAACTTTTGCGTAACGCCCGAGTCTATCTTGGCAAGCCGATCCACTGGGCGGCGCGGTGCCCCTCGAGCTCCAACGAGGAGTATCCATGCTAACCCAGGAACAGGATCAGCAACTGGTCGAGCGGGTGCAGCGAGGCGATAAGAGGGCTTTCGATCTCTTGGTGCTGAAGTATCAGCACAAGATCCTCGGGTTGATCGTGCGGTTCGTGCACGACACCCAGGAAGCCCAGGATGTCGCTCAGGAAGCCTTCATCAAGGCGTATCGTGCGCTCGGTAATTTTCGCGGTGACAGTGCTTTCTATACCTGGCTGTACCGCATCGCCATCAACACGGCGAAGAACCATCTGGTGGCGCGTGGTCGACGTCCTCCGGATAGTGATGTGAGTGCGGAGGATGCGGAGTTCTACGATGGCGATCATGCCCTCAAGGACAACGAATCGCCCGAGCGCTCGCTGCTGCGGGACGAGATCGAGGGTACGGTCCATCGAACCATCCAGCAGTTGCCCGAGGATTTGCGTACGGCGCTGACGTTGCGTGAATTCGATGGTCTGAGTTACGAGGACATCGCCAGCGTCATGCAGTGTCCGGTTGGTACGGTTCGCTCGCGTATTTTCAGGGCGCGAGAAGCGATCGATAAAGCCCTGCAGCCCCTGCTGCAGGAATCCTGAGACAGCGGCGACAGCAATAGAGAGGAATCGCCATGAGTCGTGAAGCCCTGCATGAATCGCTGTCCGCGGTGATGGATAACGAAGCGGATGAACTGGAGTTGCGCCGAGTGCTCGCCTCCAGCGGTGATGAGGAGATCCGTGCCACGTGGTCGCGCTACCAGATAGCCCGTGCCGTGATGCACAAGGAGCTGCTCGAGCCCCGTCTCGACATCGCGGCGGCGGTATCCGCAGCGCTGGCGGAAGAGGCTGCTCCGGCTACCGCTACCAAGGGCCCCTGGCGGACCCTGGGTCGCCTGGCAGTCGCTGCATCGGTGACTGTCGCCGTGCTGGCCGGTGTGCGCCTGTACAACCAGGACGAGGTGGGCGCCCGCCAACTGGCCCAGCAAGGTGGCGTGCAGCCCCTGATCACTGCGCCCCAGGCCAACAAGGATGCGGTGCTGGCGGGTTACAGCGTCGAGTCCCCGCGTGTACTGCCGCAAGGTTCGGCTGCGCCGTCGGGCTGGCATGACCAGCGCCTGCCGGCCTACCTGCGCCAGCACGCCCAACAGGCCGCCATGAGCGGCTCCGAGAGCGCGCTGCCCTATGCACGCGCTGCCAGTCTGGAGAGCCGCTGAGCAGTAATCCATGCGCGCACTACCACTCTTCTTGCTGCTCGGCGGCGGATGGCTGGCTCAGGCCGCCCACGCCGCCGAACCCCAGGATTGGCTGAAGCGTATTGCCCAGGCCGAGCAGCAGCAGAATTTCCAGGGAACATTCGTCTACGAACGCAGCGGCAGTTTTTCCACCCACCAGGTCTGGCATCGGGTCGATGCCGGCAAGGTGCGTGAGCGCCTGCAGCAGCTCGATGGCCCGGCCCAGGAGGTCGTGCGGGTGGACGGCAGGACGCAGTGTGTCAGTGGCGCCCTTGCCGACCAGATGGGCGGGCAGCTGTGGCCCGCGCGCGACCTAGATGCGGCGCAGATCGCCAAGTCCTACGAGATCAGCGTGGTGGGTGAGTCCCGTGTTGCCGGGCGGCCCGCTGTGGTCTTGAGTCTGGTGCCGCGTGACCAGCACCGCTATGGCTTCGAGCTTCACCTGGATCGCGAGACCGGCCTGCCGCTCAAGTCGCTGATGCTCAATGACAAGGGGGGGCTGCTGGAGCGCTTCCAGTTCACCCAGCTCGAAACGGTCCGTCCGGACGATGCCGAGCTTCAGCCCGGGGCCGATTGCCAGTCGGTGAGTTTCTCCGATGCGCCGGCGGAGCAGGCCAGTGGCTGGCGCTCCGACTGGTTGCCGCCAGGCTTCAGTCTTTCCAGTTCGACCCAGCGCCGCAGCCCGGCGTCATCCGATACCGTGGCCTGCCTGCTCTATGGCGATGGCCTGGCGCGCTTCTCGGTCTTCCTTGAGCCGCTGCACGGCGCGCGGGTGGAGGACATCGTGCCCTACGAGCTCGGGCCTACGGTGGCGGTATCCCGTCGACTGAGCACGGCAGACGGGGATGTGATGGTCACCGTCGTAGGTGAAATTCCTGTGGGAACTGCGGAGCGCGTCGCGTTGTCTATGCGTTCGGCGGGTACCGCTGGCAGTCCGGCGCCCCAGTAATTGAGGGGCGCACGGGCGGCAGCGCTGGGCCTCCTGCTCGAACGGAGGTCAGCAATCGGTGGCAATCTGCCATCGATTCGTGTCCCAAGTTGTGCAATGTTCTATCGGGCTGGAAGCCTCGCTTCCGGCCCGATTTGCGTTTGCCTGCCCCGCCCCAGGGCGCTCGGTGGGTTCAAATTCCTCGTGTAATTACGGGAGCTGTATGTCGATGCTAAGCATGAAATCCTGCATGTCCGCCGTGGCGGCGCTGCTGCTGCTCGGACAAACCCTCGTGGCGCGTGCCGAACTGCCTGACTTCACCCCGCTGGTGGAGCAGGCGTCCCCCGCCGTGGTCAACATCAGTACGCGACAGAAGCTGCCCGAGCGCGCTGTCGCCAACCAGATGCCGGACCTGGAGGGGCTGCCGCCGATGCTGCGGGAGTTCTTCGAGCGCAGCATGCCCCAGGCGCCCCGCGGCCAGGGCGGTCGCCAGCGCGAAGCGCAGTCCCTGGGTTCCGGCTTCATCATCTCCAAGGACGGTTACATCCTGACCAACAACCATGTGGTGGCGGACGCCGACGAGATCATCGTGCGCCTGTCCGACCGCAGCGAACTGGAGGCCAAGCTCATTGGCGCCGACGCCCGCACCGACGTGGCCCTGCTGAAGGTGGAGGGCAAGGACCTGCCCATCGTCAAGCTCGGCAAGTCCGACGCGCTGAAGGTGGGTAGCTGGGTGCTGGCCATCGGTTCGCCGTTCGGCTTCGATCACTCGGTGACCGCCGGTATCGTAAGCGCCAAGGGCCGCAGCCTGCCCAACGAGAGCTACGTACCGTTCATCCAGACCGACGTGGCGATCAACCCGGGTAACTCCGGTGGCCCGCTGTTCAACCTGGACGGCGAAGTGGTCGGCATCAACTCGCAGATCTTCACCCGCTCCGGTGGCTTCATGGGCCTGTCCTTCGCCATCCCGATCGACGTGGCGATGAGCGTGGCCGATCAGCTCAAGGCCAACGGCAAGGTCAACCGCGGCTGGCTGGGCGTGGTGATCCAGGAGGTCAACAAGGACCTCGCCGAATCCTTCGGTCTCGACAAGCCGGCCGGTGCGCTGGTGGCCCAGGTGCTGGAGAACGGCCCCGCTGCCAAGGGCGGTCTGCAAGTGGGCGACGTCATCCTCAGCATGAACGGCCAGCCCATCGTCATGTCCGCCGACCTGCCGCACCTGGTGGGCGGGCTGAAGCCGGGTACCAAGATCGACCTGGGCATCGTCCGCGATGGCAATCGCAAGAACCTGTCCCTGAGCATCGGTGCGCTGCCGGAGGACGGTGAGGAGCTGGCCAGTGCCGGCGAGTCCTCGGGTG
Source organism: Metapseudomonas otitidis (assembly GCF_011397855.1). Taxonomy (NCBI): domain Bacteria; kingdom Pseudomonadati; phylum Pseudomonadota; class Gammaproteobacteria; order Pseudomonadales; family Pseudomonadaceae; genus Metapseudomonas; species Metapseudomonas otitidis. The sequence continues at coordinate 1,705,300 of NZ_AP022642.1, forward strand.
CCGAGCGCAGCAGCAACCGTCTGGGCGTGCTGGTGGCCGGCCTCTCCGAGGAACAGCAGAAGGCGCTGGACATCAAGGGTGGCGTGGTCATCCGCGAGATCCAGGATGGACCGGCTGCGCTGATGGGCTTGCGCCCGGGCGACGTGATCACCCACCTGAACAACCAGGCCATCGATTCGGTGCAGACCTTCGCCAAGATCGCCAAGGAACTGCCGAAGAACCGTTCGGTGTCCATGCGTGTGCTGCGCCAGGGCCGCGCGAGCTTCATCACCTTCAAATTGTCGGAGTGATCCGATGCACTGAAAAAGGGCGGCCCAGGTCGCCCTTTTTCATGGGCGGGGCCCGTCGGTCGTGCGTGACGCCCATGATGGCGATCAGGTAAACTCCCCGGCTATTTTTCGGCAAGCAACCGGCTTGCGGCTTTTTTCGAGTGTCGATCCCGTGAGTGACCTGAGTCATATCCGCAACTTTTCCATCATCGCCCACATCGACCATGGCAAGTCGACCCTGGCGGATCGCTTCATCCAGCTCTGTGGTGGCCTTTCCGATCGCGAAATGGAGGCCCAGGTGCTCGACTCCATGGACCTGGAGCGTGAGCGCGGCATCACCATCAAGGCCCACAGCGTCACCCTGCACTACAAGGCGCAGGACGGCCGGACCTACCAGCTGAACTTCATCGATACCCCCGGCCACGTGGACTTCACCTACGAGGTGAGCCGCTCCCTGGCTGCCTGCGAAGGCGCGCTGCTGGTGGTGGACGCGGGGCAGGGCGTCGAGGCCCAGTCGGTAGCCAACTGCTACACCGCCATCGAGCAGGGCCTGGAAGTGATGCCCGTGCTGAACAAGATGGACCTGCCCCAGGCCGAGCCGGAGCGGGTCAAGGACGAGATCGAGCACATCATCGGCATCGACGCCACGGACGCCGTGCCCTGCAGCGCCAAGAGCGGCATGGGCGTGATCGAGGTGCTGGAGCAGCTGGTCAAGGTGATCCCGCCGCCCGAAGGCGAGATCGAGGCGCCTCTGCAGGCGCTGATCATCGACTCCTGGTTCGACAACTACCTGGGCGTGGTCTCGCTGGTGCGGGTCAAGCACGGCCGGGTGAAGAAGGGCGACAAGATCCTGGTGAAGTCCACCGGCAAGGTCCACCAGGTGGACAGTGTCGGCGTCTTCACCCCCAAGCACACCGAGACCGCAGACCTCAAGGCCGGCGAAGTGGGCTTCATCATCGCCGGCATCAAGGACATCCACGGCGCGCCGGTGGGTGACACCCTGACCCTGTCCAATACCCCGGACGTGGACGTGCTGCCCGGCTTCCAGCGCATCAAGCCGCAGGTCTATGCCGGCCTGTTCCCGGTCAGCTCCGATGACTTCGAGGACTTCCGCGAGGCTCTGCAGAAGCTGACCCTGAACGACGCCGCGCTGCAGTACGAGCCGGAAAGCTCCGAGGCCCTGGGCTTCGGCTTCCGCATCGGCTTCCTCGGCATGCTGCACATGGAGATCATCCAGGAGCGCCTGGAGCGCGAATACGACCTGGACCTGATCACCACCGCCCCGACCGTGGTCTTCGAGATCGTCCTTAAGAGCGGCGAGACCGTCTACGTCGACAACCCGTCCAAGCTGCCGGACCTGGCGTCCATCCAGGAGATGCGCGAGCCCATCGTGCGCGCCAACATCCTGGTGCCTCAGGAGCACCTGGGCAACGTCATCACCCTGTGCATCGAGAAGCGTGGCGTGCAGCGCGACATGCAGTTCCTCAGTTCCCAGGTTCAGGTCTGCTACGACCTGCCGATGAACGAGGTGGTGCTGGACTTCTTCGACCGCCTGAAGTCGGTGAGCCGTGGTTACGCCTCGCTGGACTACAGCTTCGACCGCTTCGAGCCCGCCAACCTCGTCCGCCTGGACGTGCTGATCAACGGCGAGAAGGTCGATGCGCTGGCACTGATCGTTCACCGCGAGCAGGCCCACTACAAGGGCCGTGCGTTGACCGAGAAGATGAAGGACCTGATTCCTCGGCAGATGTTCGACGTCGCCATCCAGGCCGCTATCGGCGGCCAGATCGTGGCGCGGACCACCGTCAAGGCACTCAGGAAGAACGTTCTGGCCAAGTGCTACGGCGGCGACGTCAGCCGTAAGAAGAAGCTGCTGGAGAAGCAGAAGGCCGGTAAGAAACGGATGAAGCAGGTAGGCAGCGTGGAAATCCCGCAGGAAGCCTTCCTCGCTGTTCTCAAAGTGGATAGCTAGGGTCTATGTCGATCAATTTCCCGCTCTTGTTGGTTATCGCCGTGGCGGTCTGCGGCGTGCTCGCGCTCCTCGATCTGGTCCTGCTGGCGCCTCGCCGGCGCACTGCGATCGCCACCTACCAGGGGCAGGTCGGCGAGCCCGATCCGGCAGTGCTGGAAAAGCTCGGCAAGGAGCCCCTGCTGGTCGAGTACGGCAAGTCCTTCTTCCCGGTGCTGGCCATCGTGCTGGTGCTGCGTTCGTTCCTGGTGGAGCCCTTCCAGATCCCGTCGGGCTCGATGAAGCCGACGCTGGAAGTGGGCGATTTCATCCTGGTGAACAAGTTCGCCTACGGCATCCGCCTGCCGGTGCTGGACACCAAGGTGATCGAAGTGGGTGACCCGCAGCGCGGCGATGTGATGGTGTTCCGCTACCCCAGCGACCCGAACGTCAACTACATCAAGCGCGTCATCGGCCTGCCGGGTGATCGCATCGCCTACAGCAATGACAAGCGCCTCACCGTCAACGGCCAACTGGTGGCCGAGACGCTGGTGGGCGACGAGCCCGGCACCCTGGGCAGCGCGCGCCTGTACCAGGAGAAGCTGGGCGAGGTCGAGCACATGATCCGCAAGGAAATGCGCCGCAACCTCATGGAGCCCGGCAAGGAGTGGGTGGTCCCGGAGGGGCACTACTTCATGATGGGCGACAACCGCGACAACTCGAACGACAGCCGCTACTGGAACGACCCGAACATCCCCCGCGACCTGCTGGGCATGGTTCCGGACCGCAACATCGTCGGCAAGGCCTTTGCCGTATGGATGAGCTGGCCGGACCCCAAGCTGCGCAGCCTGCCGAACTTCTCCCGCGTCGGCCTGATCCACTGACCGACCCGGGATTTCGCTTTTGCGGCGCTGTTCACGACGGCGCCGCCCGCTATATATAGTCTTGCGACGGGCCGGCCGGCCCGAACAACAACCGACATTGAGGTCAACATGACGTTCGCACGCTCGCAGCGCGGCCTTTCGCTCCTGGGTTGGATGGTGGTCCTGGCCATCGTCGCCTTCCTCGCCAGCACCGCCTTCAAGATCATTCCTCACTACATGGACTACTACGCGCTGGAAAAGCTGATCACGTCCGTGGAGAACGAAAAGGGGCAGGGCATCAGCACCCCGGCTGACTTCAGGGACTATGTGCGTAAGGGTATGCAGGTCAACAGCATCCGCGACATCGACCTGGACAAGGCGCTGGACGTGAAGGTTGAAAACAACGACTTCTACGCCACCCTGAAGTACGAGAAGCGCGAGCCGCTGATCGAGAACCTCGACCTGGTGGTCCATTTCGACAAAGAATTCCGTGTAAGAGTCCCGTGAGCGCATCCCTAAGCCGTCTCGAGCGCCAGCTCGGCCATACCTTCAACGACCAGGGTCTGATGACCCTGGCCCTCACCCACCGCAGCTACGCCGGGCGCAACAATGAGCGCCTGGAGTTCCTGGGTGACGCCGTGCTCAACTTCGTCGCGGGCGAGGCCCTCTACGAGCGCTTTCCCCAAGCCCGTGAGGGGCAGCTCTCACGGCTGCGCGCGCGGTTGGTGAAGGGCGAGACCCTGGCTCTGCTGGCACGGGGTTTCGAACTGGGCGAATACCTGCGCCTGGGTTCCGGAGAGCTGAAGAGTGGTGGCTTCCGCCGCGAATCGATCCTGGCGGACGCCCTGGAGGCGCTGATCGGTGCCATCTACCTCGATGCAGGCATGGACAGGGCCCGTGAACGGGTCCTGGCCTGGCTGGAGAACGAGCTGGAAAGCCTGACCCTGGTGGACACCAACAAGGACCCCAAGACCCGCCTGCAGGAATTCCTGCAGTCCCGGGCCTGCGAGCTGCCCCGCTACGAAGTGGTGGATATCCAGGGTGAACCGCACTGCCGCACCTTTTTCGTCGAGTGCGACATCACCCTGCTGAACGACAAGACCCGTGGCCAAGGGGCCAGCCGGCGCATCGCCGAGCAGGTGGCTGCGGCCGCCGCCCTGGTCGCCCTGGGCGTGGAGAATGGCCATGACTGATCTCGAAACCTCCCGCTGCGGCTACGTGGCCATCGTCGGACGCCCCAACGTGGGCAAGTCCACCCTGCTCAACCACATCCTCGGGCAGAAGCTGGCGATCACCTCCCGCAAGCCCCAGACCACCCGCCACACCATGCTCGGCATCAAGACCGAAGGCGCGGTGCAGGCGGTCTACGTCGACACCCCCGGCCTGCACAAGAACAACGAGAAAGCGCTCAACCGCTACATGAACAAATCCGCCGCCGCTGCCCTCAAGGACGTCGACGTGGTGGTGTTCGTGGTGGACCGCACCCGTTGGACCGACGAGGACCAGATGGTGCTCGAGCGCGTCCAGTACGTGCAGGGCCCGGTGATCATCGCCGTGAACAAGACCGACCGCCTGGAAGAGAAGTCCGAGCTGCTGCCGCACCTGACCTGGCTGCAGGAGCAACTGCCCAAGGCCGAGATCGTGCCGATCTCCGCCCAGCACGGCCACAACCTCGATGCCCTGGAGCGCCTGGTGGCGGACAACCTCCCGGAAAACGAGCACTTCTTCCCGGAAGACCAGATCACCGACCGCAGCAGTCGCTTCCTCGCCGCCGAACTGGTGCGGGAGAAGATCATGCGCCAGCTGGGCGCCGAGCTGCCCTACCAGATCACCGTCGAGATCGAGGAGTTCAAGCACGATGGGCGCACGCTGCACATCCATGCGCTGATCCTCGTCGAGCGCGACGGGCAGAAGAAAATCATCATTGGCGACGGTGGCGAGCGCATCAAACGCATCGGCCAGGATGCGCGCAAGGACATGGAGGTCATGTTCGACTCCAAGGTCATGCTCAACCTCTGGGTCAAGGTGAAGGGCGGCTGGTCCGACGACGAGCGGGCCCTGCGCTCCCTGGGCTACAACGACCTCTGACCCGCCATGCAGACACCCGCGCAGGCGGTACCGGCCTTTGTCCTGCACAGCCGGGCCTACCGCGAAAGCAGTGCGCTGGTGGATCTGTTCACCCCCGATGGGCGCCTGCGCGCAGTGTTGCGCGGCGCCCGTGGCAAGGCCGGCACCCTGGCCCGGCCTTTCGTCCCCCTCGAAGTGGAACTGCGTGGCCGTAGCGAGCTGAAGAACATCGGCCGGCTCGAAGGCGCGGGCATCCCGCATTTCCTCACCGGCGAAGCCCTGTTCAGCGGGCTCTACCTCAATGAACTGCTGGTGCGCCTGCTGCCGGCGGAAGCGCCTCACCCCGACCTGTTCCAGCATTACGCCGTGACCCTCCAGGCCCTTGCCGCCAACCGCCCGCTGGAGCCGCTGCTGCGCGCTTTCGAGTGGCGGCTGCTGGACGAGCTGGGCTACGGTTTCGCCCTGGACATCGACCTGCACGGCGCGCCCATCGCCGTCGACGGCATCTACCGCCTGCTGCCTGACGCCGGCCTGGAGCCGGTCGGCCACCTGCAACCCGGCCTCTTCCAGGGCGCCGAGCTGCTGGCCCTGGCCGAGGCCGACTGGTCGGCGCCGGGGGCCCTGGCCGCGGCCAAGCGCCTGATGCGCCAGGCCCTGGCCCCTCACCTTGGTGGCCGGCCGCTGGCCAGCCGCGAACTCTTCATGACGATCAAGGAACCTGCCCGTGACTGAAGCCAACCGTGTACTGCTCGGCGTGAATATCGACCACGTCGCCACCCTGCGCCAGGCCCGGGGGACCCGTTACCCCGACCCGGTCAAGGCCGCCCTGGACGCCGAGGAAGCTGGCGCCGACGGCATCACCGTGCACCTGCGCGAAGACCGCCGGCACATCCAGGAGCGCGACGTGCGCGTGCTCAAGGAGGTCCTGCAGACCCGCATGAACTTCGAGATGGGCGTCACCGAGCCGATGATGGCCTTCGTCGAGGAAATCCGCCCCGAACACATCTGCCTCGTGCCGGAAACCCGCCAGGAGCTGACCACCGAAGGCGGCCTCGACGTGGCCGGCCAGGAGGCGCGCATCCAGGCCGCCGTCGAGCGCCTGGCCAAGCTCGGCAGTGAGGTTTCGCTGTTCATCGACGCCGACCCGCTGCAGATCCAGGCCGCCCACCGCGTCGGTGCGCCGGCCATCGAGTTGCACACCGGCCGTTACGCCGATGCCCACACCCCGGAGGAAGCCGAGCAGGAGCTGCAGCGCATCCGTGAGGGCGTTGCCCTGGGCCTCAAGCTCGGCCTGGTGGTCAATGCCGGTCATGGTCTGCACTACCACAACGTCGAGCCGGTGGCGGCGATCCCCGGCATCAACGAGCTGAACATCGGCCACGCCCTGGTGGCCCACGCGCTGTTCGTCGGCTTCAAGCAGGCGGTGGTGGAGATGAAGCAGCTGATCCAGGGGGCGCAGGCGTCGCGCGTCTGACGCAGCCCAGGGTCACCACCCGCTGACCCCTGATGAAACGCCGGCCTACCCGTGGTGCACGGGTAGGCCGGTTCGTTTGTGGCGGGCATTCCCGGACTGAAGGCGGGTTGCGGTTCAGGGCTTGCGGGCGACGATCACCGCGCGAGCGGGGGCGGGTAGGCCTTCGACGGTGCGGCTGTGGTCGGCCGGGTCGAGGAACTCGGGCAGCGACTGGAAGCGCATCCACTCCGTGCTGCGCTGTTCCTCCACGCTGGTGACGCTCACGTCCACGCAACGCACGTCCACGTAACCGGCGCGGCGCAGCCACAGCTCCAGCGCCGGCACCGACGGCAGGAACCACACGTTGCGCATCTGCGCGTAGCGGTCCTCGGGCACCAGCACCTGCTGGGCATCGCCTTCCACCACCAGGGTTTCCAGCACCAGTTCGCCGCCGCGCACCAGGCAGCCCTTCAGGTCGTACAGGTGATCGATGGGCGAGCGCCGGTGGTACAGCACGCCCATGGAGAACACCGTGTCGAAGCCTTCCAGCTTCGCCGGCAGCTCCTCCAGGGCCAGGGGCAGGTGCCAGGCGGGGAGGTCGGGCAGGAAGCGCTTCATGGCGAGGAACTGGCAGAAGAACAGCCAGTTCGGGTCCACGCCCACCACGCAGTCGGCGCCGGCGCCGAGCATGCGCCACTGGTAGTAGCCGTTGCCGCAGCCCACATCCAGCACCCGCTTGCCGACGAGGTCCAGATGGGGCGAGACGCGCGCCCATTTCCAGTCCGAGCGCCACTCGGTGTCGACATGCACGCCGAACAGCTCGAACGGCCCCTTGCGCCAGGGAATCAGCCCTTGCAAGGCCGCTTTCAGTTGGGCCCGGGTGGCCTCGTCGCAGGGGCCGTCCAGCAGGAAGCGCTGGGCCAGCTCCACCTGCTGCGGTTGCAGCGCGGGGAGGGCGTTGACGGCCGCTCCCCAGCGCTCCAGGTCGCCGTGGCCGACGGCCAGCTTGGCGTCCAGTTGCGCCGGCAGGTCGGCGGCCCAGTCCTGCAGGCGGGTGCCGGCCAGTTGCTGTTGCAGGCTGTCGAGGTCGAGGGTGCGGATCATGGTAGGGCGATCAACGAGGCGAAGTTGAGGCACTGGAACCAGGGCACCACCTTGGAGAAGCCGGCGGCGAGCAAACGCTCGCGGTGTTCCTCCAGGCTGTCCGGGTGCATGACGTTCTCCAGGGCGCTGCGCTTCTGGGCGATTTCCAGCTCGCTGTAGCCATTGGCGCGCTTGAAGGCGACGTGCAGGTCGGTGAGCAGCGCGTGGGCCTCGGCGTCCTCGAAACGCAGCTTCTCCGAGAGAATCAGCGCCCCACCCGGCAACAGGGCCTGGCGGATGCGCCCCAGCAGTTCCTGGCGGCGCTCGCGGGGGACGAATTGCAGGGTGAAGTTCAGCGCCACCAGGCTGGTGGGCTGGAATTCCAGGGCGAGGATGTCCGCCTCCAGCACCTCCACCGGCAGCAGTTCCTGGAACATCGAGTCCTGGGCGTGCAGGTACTCCCGGCAGCGCGCCACCATGGCGCTGGAGTTGTCCACCGCGATCACCCGGCAGCCTTCGGTCTTCACGTGGCGGCGCAGGGCCTGGGTCACGGCGCCGAGGGAGCTGCCCAGGTCGTAGAGCGGGGTGTTGGGCTGGGCGAACTGCGCGGCCAGCACGCCGATGTTCTCGACGATGGTGGGGTAGCCCGGCACCGAGCGCTTGATCATGTCCGGGAAGACCCGGACCACGTCCTCGTTGAAGGCGAAGTCGGCCACCTGGGCCTGGGGCGTGGCGTAGATGCGGTCGGGTTGTTGCTTCACGGGCCGGTACCAGCAGTTGGAAAGGGCGGCATTCTAGCCAAGACTGCCCGCCGCCCCAAATGCCGCTACGTCGGGTTGCAGGCCGTGCCCGCCTTGAACCGCGCCGAGGCGGTGATGCCCCACTGGCCGAGCCAGTAGCTGAGGATGATGGCGTAGCCGTCACCGGGGAAACTGCCGACGAAGCGCGCAATGCCCAGCAGGCTGTCCGAGACCACGAAGCACAACGCCCCGGCCACGGCGGCCAGCACCGACCCGCGTGCTATCCCGGTCTCGCCGATGCGGGCCAGGGCGCGCCAGAGCATGGTGCTGATGGTCAGGGCGTAGAGCGCCACGGGCAGCGCCAGGGGCCCCAGGCCGCCGCTGCCGAGCAGGGCGAACATGGCGCCGCCATAGACCAGGCAGGCCACCAGGGCGAGTGGCGCCAGGCGGCGGCTGTCGCTCAGGTAGGCGGCGATGTAGCACAGGTGGCCCAGCAGGAACGCCGCCAGGCCGGGGACGAACAGGTCGCCGGGCCATTGCAGCAGCACATCCCCCAGCAGGCACAGCGCCAGGCCGAGGGCGACGCGGTTGCGGTAGGCGCCGGCCGGGGCACACCGCAGCCAGAACATCAGGGCGATGACCGGCAGCGGCTTGCTGGCGAAGCACAGCCAGGGCAGGTCGAGTGCACGGCCGATGAGGAAGGCGCAGGCGCCGGTCAGGCCGATCAGCAGGGCAGGCATGGCGCCGCTCCATCGAGGGGGAGGGCGCACTTTGCTTCAGCATCCGGTCGGGCCGCCAGGCGTCGTGCGCCAGGGCGGCTCGCCGATTGCGCCGTCACTCCACGTGGACGGGGCAGTCGAAGGTCTGCTCCGGGGCGACGTCGGTTTCCCAGGGGCGCTGGTAGACCAGCAGCAGGCGACCATCGCCCGGCTGGGCGGCGCTGAAGCGCCAGGTGGATTCCCCGGCGCCGCCGACCAGGCCGGCCTCCTCGGGGGCGTTGTAGACCTCCGGGCCGAGGCTGCGCAGCACGCCGGGCGCGGCGTCCTTCACCACCCAGCGGAAGCCGGTGGTGGGGTTGCTCGGCAGGGTCAGCACCAGGGTCTGGCCCTTGTCCAGCTCCAGGGGGCAGCGGTCCTGTTCCTGCACCAGCAGGGTGGTCGACTCGTGGGCGCAGCCGGCCAGCAGGGCGAGGGCGCCGGGCAGCAGCAGGCGGGGGAGGGGATTCAGGCGCATGGACGGCTCCATCGTTCAAGGGCCGGTGCAGCATATCCGCTGCTCCGGCCCCTGGGTAGGCACCGCGGGTTCAGCCGAAGAGCACCTTGGCGACATCCGAGAAGCGCTTGGCGAAGTGCACCGTCATGCCCTCGCGCAGGTAGTCCGGCAGTTCCTCGTAGGCACCCCGGTTGGCTTCGGGGAGGATCAGCTCGTGGAGTTTCTGCCGCCGCGCGGCGATGACCTTCTCACGCACCCCGCCGATCGGCAGCACCTGGCCAGTTAGGGTCAGCTCGCCGGTCATGGCCACGCCCTTCTTCGGCGCCTGGTCGCGGGCCAGGGACAGCAGGGCGCTGGCCATGGTGATGCCGGCGCTGGGGCCGTCCTTGGGCGTGGCGCCTTCCGGTACGTGGAGGTGCACGAAGGCCTGGTCGAAGAAGGTCGGGTCGCCGCCGAACTGCTTGAGGTGCGAACTCACGTAGCTGTAGGCGATCTCGGCCGACTCCTTCATCACGTCACCCAGCTGGCCGGTGAGCTTGAAGCCCCGGTTGAGGGTGTGGATGCGGGTGGCTTCGATGGGCAGGGTGGCGCCACCCATGCTGGTCCAGGCCAGCCCGGTGATCACGCCCTTGCCCGCCAGCACCTGTTCCTTGCGGAAGGGCGGTGTGCCCAGCAGCGGCTCCAGGTCCTTGTTGCCGACGCGGATCTTCGCCTCGGGCTCCTCCAGCAGGCGCACCACCGACTTGCGGATGATCTTGCCCAGCTGCTTCTCCAGCTGGCGGACGCCGGACTCCCGCGCATACCCCTCGATCACCGCGGTGAGCGCAGCGTCGGTGATGGCCAGGCGCTGCTTCGGCACACCGGTGCGTTCCAGCAGGCGCGGCCACAGGTGGCGCTTGGCGATGGCGTGCTTTTCCTCGGTGATGTAGCCGGACAGGCGGATCACCTCCATGCGGTCCAGCAGCGGGCCCGGGATCGAATCCAGGGTGTTGGCGGTGCACACGAACAGCACCTTGGACAGATCCAGGCGCAGGTCCAGGTAGTGGTCGAGGAACTCGACGTTCTGCTCCGGGTCGAGGGTCTCCAGCAGGGCCGAGGCGGGGTCGCCCTGGTAGCTGGCACCGAGCTTGTCGATCTCGTCGAGCATGATCACCGGGTTCATCACCTCCACTTCCTTCAGCGCCTGCACCAGCTTGCCGGGCAGGGCGCCGATGTAGGTGCGGCGGTGGCCCTTGATCTCGGCCTCGTCACGCATGCCGCCGACGCTGAAGCGGTAGAAGGGGCGGCCCAGGGACTCGGCGATGGACTTGCCGATGCTGGTCTTGCCGACGCCGGGTGGGCCCACCAGCAGCACGATGGAGCCGTCGATCTCGCCCTTGAAGGCGCCGACGGCGAGGAATTCGAGGATGCGGTTCTTGATGTCGTCGAGGCCCGCGTGGTGGCGGTCCAGCACCTGGCGCGCGTGCTTGAGGTCCAGCCGGTCCTTGCCGTACACGCCCCAGGGCAGGGCCGTGGCCCAGTCCAGGTAGTTGCGGGTCACCGCGTACTCGGGGGAGCCGGTCTCCAGGATCGACAGCTTGTTCAGCTCCTCGTCGATGCGCTTCTTCGCCTGCTCCGGCAGGGTCTTGCCCTCCAGGCGCTGGCGGAACTGCTCGGCGTCGGCGCTGCGGTCGTCCTTGGTGATGCCCAGCTCCTGCTGGATCAGCTTCAGCTGCTCCTTGAGGAAGAACTCCCGCTGGTGCTTGCCGATCTTGCGGTTCACCTCCGCCGACAGCTCGCTCTGCAGGCGGGCCACCTCGACTTCCTTGCGCAGCATCGGCAGCACCTTCTCCATGCGCTTGAGCACGGGGATGGTGTCCAGCACCTCCTGAAGGTCGGTGGCCGGTGCGGTGGTGAGGGCGGCGGCGAAGTCGGTGAGCGGCGACGGGTCGTTGGGGCTGAAGCGGTTCAGGTAGTTCTTCAGCTCCTCGCTGTACAGCGGGTTGAGCGGCAGCAGCTCCTTGATGGCGTTGATCAGCGCCATGCCGTAGGCCTTCACCTCGTCGCGCGGGTCGGATTGCGGGCGCGGGTAGTCCACCTCCACCAGGTAGGGCGGGCGGTGGCGCTTGAGCCAGCCACGGATGCGCACCCGCGACAGGCCCTGGGCCACGAACTGCAGCTTGCCGCCCTCGCGGGTGGCGTGGTGCACCCGCACCAGGGTGCCGTGCTCGGGCAGGGTGCTGGGGTCGAAATGGCGCGGGTCACCCGGCGGGCTGTCGACGAAGAACAGCGCCAGGCTGTGGTGGTTGGTCTTGGCCACCAGCTCCAGGGTTTCTGCCCAGGGCTCCTCCTCGACGATCACCGGCAGCACCTGCGCCGGGAAGAACGGGCGGTTGTGGATGGGGATGACGTACACGGTGTCCGGCAGCGTCTGGCCGGGCAGCGCCAGGCCCGTACTGGTGGCACTGGTGTCATCGACGAGAGTGGCGTGGATCTCCTGATCGCTCATTGGGCACCTGATGGAAACGAATGGGCTTGGGGTGGGGCATGCAGGCTAGATGGGGCGGCTCCGGGGGCTTTTCAACCGGCACGTCGAAGCGGGGCCTGCCCGGTGGTGCTGGGCAGGCGAGCGCCGCTTGTTTAAAATGCGCAAATTTTGAGCAACCCCTGCCATGCTCGTCGCCCGCCTGCAACGCCTGGATGAACAGGCCCACGCCCACGCCCATGACCACCATCAACTGGTGATGTCCCTGGCTGGCCGCGCCGCTTTTGAGGTCGGTGGCCGCGGTGGCGAGGTGTGCCGTATGCGCGCCTGCGTGGTGCCGGGCACCACCGAGCACGTCTTCGCCGGCTGCGGCGACAACCGCATGCTGATCCTCGACCTCAATGCGCCGGAGGCCGCCAGCGAGGACCGCGAGCTGCTCCAGCGCCTGTTCGACATCCCCCGCTTCCCCGACCTCGACGCCGACTTCCAGCACCTGCTGAGCTACGCCGGCGCCGAGCTGCAGCGCTACGGCGACGACCCGCTGCTGGCCCGTGCCCTGGGCGGTGTCCTGCTGCGCGCGCTGTACCTGCGGCTGTTCGGTGAGCGTGGGCGGCGCAGCAACCAGGGCCTCGACCTGGAGCCGCTGGATGCCTACATCGCCGACAACCTGGCCCGGCGCATCAGCGTGGCCGAGCTGGCCCAGGTGGCCTGCCTCAGCCCCAGCCATTTCCACGCCCTGTTCAAGGACAGCGTCGGTCTGACGCCCCACCAGTACCTGCTGCGCGCTCGCCTCGACCGCGCCTCCCGCCTGCTGCGCGAAAGCGACCTCGCCCTGGTGCGCATCGCCGAGGAATGCGGCTTCTCCAGCCAGAGCGCCCTGACCACTGCCATGCGCCGCCACCTGGGTCTGACGCCGAAGCGACTGCGCGACCACGCCTGACGGGGCCGTAAGGCCCGTTCCAAAGCCTTTGTCAGTGAATTGCCGGCCAATGCGATTCGCTCTTATTTGTTACGTTATAACGCTTTATAGTGGCGGCCCGACGCAGCCTGCCTGCGTCGCACGTCCATCCGCCTGACAGGCGCGCAAGGTGGCGCGCCGACGACTATTCGAGGACCCCATGATGAAACCGATCCGCTCTCCACTCGCCCTGGCCATCGCCCTGTTCTCCGGGCCGGCGGCCCTGGCAGCCGAAGCCGAATCGCCCCTGGAGCTGGAGCCCAGCGTGGTGCGCGCCAGCGCCCTGTCCACCGCAACCCGCGACATGACGACCCCCGCCGAGGTGCTGGAAGGCGACGCCCTGCGCCTGCGCCGCGAGGCGACCCTCGGCGAGACGCTCGACGGCCTGCCCGGGGTGCATGCCAGCAGCTTCGGCCCCGGCGCCAGCCGCCAGTTGATCCGTGGGCTGGACGGTGCGCGGGTGCGGGTCCTCAGCGACGGCGTGGACACGCTGGATGCGTCCACCGTCAGCCCGGACCACGCCGTGGCGATCGAGCCGTTGCTGGTGGAACGCGTCGAAGTGCTGAAGGGGCCCGCCACCCTGTTGTATGGCGGCGGTGCCATCGGCGGGGTGGTGAACGTGATCGACAAGAAGATTCCCGTTGCGCTCCCCGAGAAGGGCTACGAAGGCGAGCTGGAGCTGCGCGGCAACACCGTGGCCGACGAGGGCCTCGGGGCCGGTGGCCTGACGATCGGCACCGGCCCGTTCGCCTGGCGCATCGAGGGGCTCAAGCGCCAGGCCAACGCCTACGACATCCCCGGTGCGGCCGGCGACCCGCGCTCCTCGAAGCAGACCGGGGCCTACAACGACACCGACAGCGCCACCCTGGGCGGCAGCTGGATCGGGGATCGCGGCTACCTGGGCCTGGCCTACACCGAGCAGAACAATCGCTACGGCCTGCTCGCCCACGAACATGCCCACTGCCACACCCATGGCCCGCGCGACTGGCATTGCGGTTCCCATGGGCACGGCCATGCCCACGATGACCACGAGGAGGGCGGGCTGCCCTACATCGACATGAAGCAGAAGCGCTGGGACGTACGCGGTGAGTACAGCGACCCGCTGCCGGGCTTCGAACTGGCCCGTGTACGAGGGGGCTACAGCGACTACCAGCACGAGGAGATGGAAGGCGGGGTGGCCGCAACCACCTTCAAGAACAAGGCCTACGACTCCCGCCTGGAGCTGACCCACGCACCGCTGTTCGGCTGGCGTGGCGTGCTGGGCGGGCAGAGCTCGCGCCGGGACTTCCAGGCCCTGGGTGAAGAGGCCTATGTGCCGCCGAGCCTGACCCGCAACCACGGCCTGTTCCTGCTGGAGGAGTACACCTGGGATGACTGGCGCTACGAGCTGGGCCTGCGCCACGAGTGGCAGGACATCTCCGCGCGCGGGGAGCGCAGCCGCCAGCACCGCGGCACCTCCGTGTCCGCCGGGGCGGTCTGGACCTTCGCGCCGGAATACTCCCTTGGCTTCTCCCTGTCCCGCTCCCAGCGCCTGCCCACCGCCGAAGAGCTGTACGCCAACGGCCCCCACGCCGCGACTCGTACCGTCGAGCTGGGGGACCCGAACCTGAGCGAGGAAACCTCGCGGAACGTCGAACTGACCCTGCGCAAGTTCGCCGGCCGCACCCACTTCAGCCTCAGCGTCTACCGCAACCAGATCGATGACTTCATCTACGCGGCGGATACCGGGCGCGACATCGGCGGCGAGATGCGCGAGATCCAGTACCGCCAGCAGGATGCCGTGCTGACCGGCGCCGAGGGCGAGGTGGGCTATCGCTTCAGCGATGACACCGACGTCACGCTCTTCGGCGACCGCGTGCGTGGCCGCCTGCGCAGCGGCGGCGGGGACCTGCCGCGCATCCCGGCCGATCGCCTGGGCATCCGCCTCGATCAGCGCCTGGCACCGGCCCTCGCCGGGCAGCTGGAGTTCTACCGCGTGCAGCGCCAGGACCAGCTCGCCGACTACGAGACCCGTACCGGCGGCTACAACATGCTCGGTGCCGCGCTGACCTACACCGGCAAGCTGGAGATGGCCGGCTACGAGCTCTACCTCAAGGGGAGCAACCTGCTGGATGCCGAAGGGCGCAACCACAGCTCCTTCATCAAGGACGAGGTGCTACTCCCGGGGCGCAACCTGACCATGGGCGTGCGCCTGGCTTTCTGAGCCAAAGTGCCGGCTGCTCTGACGAGTAGCCGGTTGCACCTTTTGGCAGAAAGTTCCCTTTATCGGACTATCCGGAAATGAAATCAGAGGATTGTGTAAGAAAGTCGAGGTGCCACCTCTCTACATTCCACGCTTCCTGATTTTCAGCCCGCCTTCATCGACGGTTTGGGCTGTACTGAATCCAACGCGATGGTCATGAAGACCAACGGGTAGCGCACCCGGGAATCACGCCTTTCCACGTGCAGGCGCGGTACCCGAACGGGCCCCATGTCCGATGAGGTGGCCGCCCGTCACCCCGCAGCGGTTAATCCACGCACCGTCCTGGGCGGACGGTGCGTCAGCCAAGAGGCCAGGTATTTCTGTACATGTTCGCGAGGGCCGCTCCCCATGAGCAGGGCCTTCGATGACGGGTGGGGCCGGATCGCCTCGCTTGAAGTTCGATCGGACGTTAATCGGCTATTGGCCGACAGGGTCGAGAAGCCAAGCGGTCATCGCCACGCGCGGTCGCCAAACAATCACCACGGGAGCAGACCACCCTCAGCTCCCGAATAACAACAAACGAGCAGGGGAGACCCCATGACACTCAGCAACCCGATGCTGATCACGTTCGTGATCTATATCGCCGCCATGGTACTGATCGGCCTGGCCGCCTACCGTTCCACCAACAACCTGTCCGACTACATCCTCGGGGGCCGCAGCCTCGGCAGCTTCGTCACCGCGCTGTCCGCTGGCGCTTCCGACATGAGCGGCTGGCTGCTGATGGGCCTGCCCGGCGCCATCTACCTCTCGGGCCTGTCCGAGGCCTGGATCGCCATCGGCCTGATCGTCGGCGCCTACCTCAACTGGCTGCTGGTGGCCGGCCGCCTGCGGGTGCAGACCGAGCACAACGGCAACGCCCTGACCCTGCCGGACTTCTTCACCAACCGCTTCGAAGACCACAGCCGCATCCTGCGCATCTTCTCCGCCGTGGTGATCCTGGTGTTCTTCACCATCTACTGCGCCTCCGGCATCGTCGCCGGTGCCCGCCTGTTCGAAAGCACCTTCGGCCTGTCCTACGGGACCGCGCTGTGGGCCGGCGCCGCCGCCACCATCGCCTACACCTTCATCGGTGGCTTCCTGGCGGTGAGCTGGACCGACACCGTGCAGGCGACCCTGATGATCTTCGCCCTGATCCTCACCCCGGTCGTGGTGATGATGATCAACGGCGGCATTGATCCGACCTTCGCCGCCATCGAACTGCAGGACGCCGCCCACTTCGACATGCTCAAGGGCGCCACCTTCATCGGTGTGATCTCGCTGATGGCCTGGGGCCTGGGCTACTTCGGCCAGCCGCACATCCTGGCGCGCTTCATGGCCGCTGACTCGGTCAAGTCCATCCCCAACGCCCGCCGCATCTCCATGACCTGGATGATCGCCTGCCTGGGCGGCGCGGTTGCCGTCGGCTTCTTCGGCATCGCCTACTTCTCCGCTCACCCGGACGTGGCCGGCCCGGTCACCGCCAACCCCGAGCGCGTGTTCATCGAACTGGCCAAGCTGCTGTTCAACCCCTGGGTGGCCGGCGTGCTGCTGTCCGCCATCCTGGCGGCCGTGATGTCCACCCTGAGCTGCCAGCTGCTGGTGTGCTCCAGCGCCCTGACCGAAGACTTCTACAAGGCCTTCTTCCGCAAGAACGCCAGCCAGAACGAACTGGTCTGGGTCGGCCGCGCCATGGTGCTGCTGGTGGCCGTGATCGCCATCGCCATCGCCTCCAACCCCGAGAGCAAGGTGCTGGGCCTGGTGTCCTACGCCTGGGCCGGCTTCGGCGCCGCCTTCGGCCCGGTGGTGATCCTCTCCCTGGTGTGGAAGGGCATGACCCGCAACGGTGCCCTGGCGGGCATGGTGCTGGGCGCCGTCACCGTGATCCTGTGGAAGAACTTCTTCGGCTGGACCGGCCTGTACGAAATCATCCCGGGCTTCATCCTCGCCACCCTCGGCATCCTGATCTTCAGCCGCATCGGCGCCGCGCCGTCGGATTCGATGATCAAGCGCTTCGACGCCGCCGAGAAGGAATACCAGGACGCCAGCGCCTGACCGGCGTCCTCCAGCGGGGCACAGACTCCGCCTGACGATTGCGATAGCGCCTCAACGGCCCACGTCCTCCCCGACTTGGGCCGTTTTTTTATGTTGTGTGGCAGGTGGTGCGATGGGGTCGGAAACTTCCCCTGCTCAGGGCGCCGCGTGCCCGGCGTCGTGCTCCTTCGCCTCGACGAAGGCCCGCAACCAGGCCGCCAGGCGACCCGGACGGGCCAGCAGTTGCCAGTGGCCGGCGTCCACCTCGCGCCGCAGCAGGTCCGGGACCCAGCGTTCCAGGCCGTCGAACAACTGGGGTCGCACGTAGCGGTCGCGGGTCTGCACCACCAGTTGCACCGGTACCCGGGTGGGGCGTTGGCGAGCGGCGAACAGGCGCGGCATGAAGTTGGCGCGGTAGAGCTTCACCCCGTGCTGGCCGTCGGCCAACTGGTGCGGGTTGCGCTCCGGCTCGCGGATGCGCTCCATCTGCCGCATCACGGCCGGCCAGGCGCGCGCCAGGCCCAGCCGCCAGCACAGTTCCGGCAGCCAGGGCGTCTGGAAGAAGGCGATGTACCAGGAGCTGACCAGTTGCCCGAGCGCCTGCAGCCAGCCGCGTGGGGCGAGGCGCCCGAAGCGGGCGCGCATCCAGTGGCCGACATGGTCCAGGCAGGGCCCGGAGAGGCTGGTGTAGGAGGCCAGCAGCGGCTCGAAGCGCGGATCGGTCACCGCCTCCCAGCTCTGGATCGAGCCCCAGTCATGGGCCACCAGGTGCACCGGGCGGTCCGGGCTGTGGGCGCGGATCACCGCTTCGAGGTCGTTGGCCAGGTGCACCAGGCGGTAGTCCCGCACCCGCCGGGGGGCTTCGGAGTCACCGGCGCCGCGCACGTCGTAGGCGATGATCCGGTAGTCGGCGGCCAGTTCGCGCACCAGCGGCAGCCAGACCCGGTGGTTGTCGGGGTAGCCGTGCACCAGCAGCAGCACCGGGCCCTTGGCGTTGCCCCATTGGTAGGTGGCCAGGCGCACGCCATCGCCCTGGACGAGGGTGCGCTGGGGTTCGAGGTTGAGCGGTGCGTTCATGGACGTGCTCCCGGGCGTGAGGTGGGCCTGGGGCACGGATCGTGACATCAGGCGATGTCATGGATTGTCAGTGAGACGCCGGCGCCTGGCCAGTTGCCGCGCCCGCAGCGTTACCCCGTTACCGCCCGCCTGAAGGCCTTGCCGTACCTGGCTTTGCGCGCTTCTGCGAGGTGGCGGGCGGGAAGGGGCGGCAGCAAGTCCAGCCATAGGATGGGGCGGGGTGGGCGTGTTGTTGGCGGTCCGGGGGCGGGGCTATGATCCGCCCCCATGAAGACACCCCAGCCCTTCCTGTCCCGCCTGCTGGCCCGTACGCCAGCCGAGGGGGATGCCCCGCCCGAGGCGGCGGAATACACCGTCGATGAACTGGCCCGCGAGGCCGGCACCACCGTGCGCAACCTGCGGGCCTACCAGGATCGGGGCCTGCTGCCGCCGCCGGAGCGTCGCGGGCGGGTGGGCATCTACAACGGCGGGCACCTGTCGCGGTTGCTGCTGATCGGCCAGTTGCTGGAGCGCGGCTACAGCATCGCCAGCATCCGCGAGCTGCTGGAGGCCTGGGAGCAGGGGCGCGACCTGGCCCATGTGCTGGGCCTGGACGCTGCCATCGCCGGGGCCTGGGGCCAGCCGGAGCCGACCCGCCTGGGCTTCGACGAGTTGATTGCGCTGTTCGGCGAGGCGCTGACCGACGACACCCTGGACCGCGCCCGCGAGCTGGGGCTGGTGGAGTTCGCCGGGGATCACCTGCGGGTGCTGAACCCGCGCATCTTCAACGCCGGGGTGCAGCTGCACCGCTCCGGCATCCCGCTGGCGGTACTGCTGGAGCAGTTCGCGCTGATCCGCCAGCAAGTGGCGCCGGTGGCCGATGGCATCGTCGGCATGATCGTTGCCCACCTGGTCAACCCGCTGCTCAGCAGCAGCCTGCCCCACGTGTCCGAGCTGGAGGCGCTGAACCGGCAACTGCTGGCCCTGCGGCCGCTGGTGGAGGAGGTGGTGGACAGCGAGCTGGCGCGGGGGCTGCAGGCGTCGGCCAACCAGGAGCTGGGTGGCCGTGTCGGTGAACTGCTGAAGGGCTTTCTGAAGAGCTAGGGAGCACTGGTTGCCGGGGCATCCTCGGCGGTGAAGGCTTCGACCCGGTTACGGCCCTGGTGCTTGGCCTTGTAGAGCGCCACATCCGCATTCCCTACCAGGGCCTCTTCACGGGCCACCGGCTGTTCGGTGGAGGCCACGCCGATGCTCACCGTGAGGTAGCCGCGCTGCGCACCGGCATGGGGGACCTGCAGAGACTCGATGGACGCGCGGATGCGTTCGGCGATGGCCTGGGCCGTGGCCAGGTCGGTGCCGGGCATGACCACGGTGAACTCCTCCCCGCCGAAGCGTGCGACGAAATCGCAGTGCTCGCGGATGCTGCCGCGCATGGCCTCGGCCACCTGGCGGATGCAGGTGTCGCCGGCCAGGTGGCCATAGCGGTCGTTGTAGAGCTTGAAGTGGTCGATATCCAGCATCAGCACGCTCAGCGGCGCGTGGGTGCGGGCGCAGCGGTGCCACTCGCGCTTGAGGGTTTCGTCCAGGTGGCGCTTGTTGGCGATGCGGGTCAGGTCGTCGGTGCGGCTCAGCACCGCCAGCTCCTGGTTGGCCAGGGCGTACTTGTGCGCCAGCACCTGGTGTTCCCAGGCCAGCTTGAGGGCCTCGTTGAAGCGGATCTGCAGGCGCCGGCCCATCTCGGCGATGAAGGGGCACACCACCCAGGCGGAGATGGCGAGGAAGCGCGCCTGGGGCTCCGGGTCGAGGGCGTAGGCGATGCCCAGCAGGGTGAACATCGGCACGTGGAACGCCAGGTGGGCCGGCCAGTAGGAGACGTTGCTCATCGCCACCATCACCGAGGCCAGGGCGATGCAGCCGTAGATCACGTCCTCGTAGGCGGTGCCGTAGCCCATCAGCCAGATGGCGCCGAAGCCCCAGGCGAGGCCGACCGCGCCGCACTGGCACATGGTCAGGCGGGCCCAGGCAAGCGGGGTGAAGCGCTGCGGGTTGCGGCGCCAGGCCGCCACCAGCCAGAGCCGCACGCCCATCAGCAGCACCAGCACCAGCAGCCAGACGCAACGCCCGAACAACGGGGCGCTGGCGTGGTAGACGCCGAACACCATGGTGCCGGAGAAGACGTTGCCCACCGCCGTGGCCGGGCTGGTGGAGAAGAGGGTGGCGACCCGTTCTGCGAGGTAGTCCTCGGCGGGGCGTTCGGGCAGGGGCGGCATGACTGCGGCCTGCCCGGTCTGGAGTGGCATCGACGGCATTCCTGGATTTCGTGGCGCTTCTTATACCGCGATGCCTGGAAAGCGGGAACTGCGTCACATCGGTTGGCGTTTTTGCCCGTCAGCGCAGCGTCACGTGGCGGCTGATCAGCGCCCGCAGCGCGGCGGGCTTCACCGGCTTGGCGAGGTAGTCGAGCCCCGCCGCGTGGACTTCCGCCACCAGCTCGGCGCGGGCGTCGGCGCTGATCACCACACCGGGCACCGGGCCGCCCATGCGGGTGCGCAGCCAGCCCATCAGCTCGGTGCCGGTCTCGCCTTCGTCGAGGTGGTAGTCCACCAGCACCAGTTCCGGGCGCACGGCTTCCTCCAGCAACTGCTCGCACTCCAGGCGGTTGCGCGCGGTCCAGACGCGGCAGCCCCAGCGTGACAGCAGGCTGTCCATGCCGGTGAGGATGCTGTCCTCGTTGTCGACGCACAGCACCTGGGTGCCGTTGAGGGCCTGGCCGGCGCCTTCCTGCGGCTGGCGGGCCGGGGCCGGACGGGCCTGGCGCGCCACGGGCACGGTAACGCTGAAGACGCTGCCCTTGCCGGGCCAGGAGCGCACCTCCAGCCGGTGGCCGAGCACCCGGCAGAGGCCGTCGGCAATCGCCAGGCCCAGGCCCAGACCCTTCTCGGCGCGGGTCTGGTGGCTGTCGAGGCGCTTGAACTCCTCGAAGATGACCTTGCGCTTGTCCTCGGGGATGCCGGGGCCGCGGTCCCAGACTTCCAGGCGCAGGGCGTCGCCTTCGCGGCGCACGCCCAGCAGCACGTGGCCCTTGGCGTAGCGGAAGGCGTTGGTGAGGAAGTTCTGCAGCACCCGGCGCAGCAGCTTGGCGTCGCTCTCGATGTTCAGCCGGCTTCCGCACAGGCGGAACTGCACGCCCTGTTCCTGGGCCAGGGCCTTGAACTCGG
Source organism: Metapseudomonas otitidis (assembly GCF_011397855.1). Taxonomy (NCBI): domain Bacteria; kingdom Pseudomonadati; phylum Pseudomonadota; class Gammaproteobacteria; order Pseudomonadales; family Pseudomonadaceae; genus Metapseudomonas; species Metapseudomonas otitidis. The sequence goes on from NZ_AP022642.1 coordinate 1,726,883, forward strand.
CTCCCAGGGTGTCGAACAGGCTGGCCAGGGGGAAGGTGGTGCGGTCGGGGGTGATGCGGCCGCTTTCCAGGCGCGAGATGTCCAGCAGGTCGGTGATCAGGTCCTCGGCCGAACGCAGCGAGCTGTCGAGGTGCCCCACCAGTTCGCGGGCCTCGGGGGGTAGCGCTTCCAGCTGGTGGGCGAGGGCGGCGGAGAACAGCCGCGCGGCGTTCAGCGGCTGCATCAGGTCGTGGCTGACGGCGGCGAGGAAGCGGGTCTTCGACTGGTTGGCGGCCTCGGCCGTGCCCTTGGCCTCGATCAGCGCCTGGTTCAGCTGGGACAGTTCCTGGGTGCGCTCGACGACGCGCTGCTCCAGGCTTTCGTTGGATTCCTTGAGGGCGTGCTCGGCCTCGCGGAAGGCGGTGATGTCGGTGAAGCTCATGACGAAGCCGCCGCCGGGCATGGGGTTGCCGATCAGCTCGATGACCCGGCCGTTGGGGAACATCCGTTCCGAGGTGTGGGCGTTGCCCTGGCGCATCCAGTACAGCCGGCGGGAGACATGGGCTTCGGCATCACCGGGGCCGCACAGGCCGCGCTCGGCGTTGTAGCGGATGATGTCGGCGATGGGCCGGCCGACGCTGATCAGGCCTTCCGGGTAGTCGAACAGCTCCAGGTAGCGGCGGTTCCAGGCCACCAGGCGCAGGGACTGGTCCACCACGCTGATGCCCTGGGTGATATTCTCGATGGCGCCCTGCAGCAGGGCGCGGTTGAACTGCAGCACCTCGGAGGCTTCGTCGACGATGCGCACGACGTCCTCCACCTGCATCTCGCGGCCTTCGATGGCGGCCTTCACCACCGCGCGGGCGGAGGAGGCGCCGAGCACGCCGGCCAGCAGGCGTTCGGTGTGGGTGATCCAGTCCTGGTTGGCGTTCTGCGTGGGGGTGAAGCTGGTGCCCTGGCGGTAGGCGAAGCGGGCGAAGCTCTGCCGTGCGCGTTCCTCGCCGACGAAGCGGGCGGCGAGCATCAGCAGGTCCTCCACCTGCACCGCCAGCAGCGAGCGGCCGCTGGGGCGTGCCGAGACCACCTGGCCGATGAAGCGGCTGGCCTGCCAGTGTTCGGAGACGCGGGTGCGGGAGAGCAGCGAGACCCAGGCGAACAGCAGCCAGTTGCCGGCCAGGGAAATGACCACGCCCTGGGTCTGCGGGTCGATGGGCAGGTGCAGCGGGTTGGCCATCAGCCAGGCCAGGCCGGGGAAGGCCTCCAGTGGCCAGCCGAGGCCGCGCGCCACCAGCGGCAGCACCAGGGTGTAGGCCCAGAGCGCCGAGCCGGTGGCCAGCCCGGCGAACACGCCCCGGCGGTTGGCCTGCTTCCAGTACAGGGCGCCGGCCATGGCCGGGCCGAGCTGGGCGATGGCGGCGAAGGCGATCTGGCCGATGGTGGCCAGGCTCGCGGTGGAGCCCAGCAGGCGGTAGCTGACGTAGCCGAGCAGGATGATCACCACGATGCTGATGCGGCGCACCGAGAGCATCCAGTGGCGGAACACCTCGAACGGCCGCTCGGCGTTCTGCCGGCGCAGCAGCCAGGGCAGCAGCATGTCGTTGGAGACCATGGTCGAGAGGGCCACGGCTTCGACGATCACCATGCCGGTGGCTGCCGAGGCGCCGCCGATGAAGGCCATCAGGGCCAGGGCCGGGTGGGCCTCGGCCAGGGGCAGGCTGATGACGAAGGAGTCCGGCATCACGCCGGCGGGCAGCAGCATCATGCCGGCCAGGGCGATGGGCACGACGAACAGCGCGGCCAGGGCCAGGTACACCGGGAACACCCAGCGGGCGGTGCGCAGGTCGCGGGCGTCGATGTTCTCCACCACCGCCACGTGGAACTGCCGGGGCAGGCAGACGAAGGCGGTCATGGCCACGGCGGTCTGCACGATGAGGGTTGGCCATTCCACCGGGTGGTTCCAGAAGTTTTCCAGCTGCGGGGCGAGCAGGGCGCGGCGGGTCAGGTCGTCGAAGCCGTCGAAGAGCACGAAGCTGACGTAGGTACCCACCGCGAGGAACGCCAGCAGCTTGATCAGCGATTCGAAGGAAATCGCCATCACCATGCCCCGGTGGTGCTCGGTGGCGTCCAGGTTGCGGGTGCCGAAGAGGATGGTGAACAGGGCCAGCACCAGGGACACGATCAGCGCCGTGTCCTGGGCGCGGGTGCCGGTGGAGTCCGCGCCGGAGCCCACCAGCAGGTTGACGCCGAGGACGATGCCCTTGAGCTGCAGGGCGATGTAGGGCAGCACGCTGACCAGGCAGATCAGCGCCACCACCACCGCCAGCGCCTGGGACTTGCCGTAGCGGGCGGCGATGAAGTCGGCGATGGAGGTGATGTTCTCCTGCTTGCTGATCAGCACCATCTTCTGCAGCACCCAGGGGGCGAACACCATCAGCAGGATGGGCCCCAGGTAGATGGGCAGGAAGGCCCAGATCTGCCCGGCGGCCTGGCCGACGGCGCCGAAGAAGGTCCAGCTGGTGCAGTACACCGCCAGCGACAGGCTGAACATCAGGGCACGCGCCCGGGGCGGCATCGGGGCGCTGCGGCGATCGCCGTAGAAGGCGATGCTGAACAGCACCGCCATGTAGAGGAGGGCGACCGCGGCGATCAGCCCGCTGGACAACGACATGCAGACTCCGGAGGAAAAAGGGCGGGCAGGGCCCGGGCACAGGCTGCAGTTTCGCACCAAAGGTCATTTCCGTCAGGCGGCTGCTACCAAGGTCGCAGGCGGACTTGAGCGCCTCTTGCCGGGCTGTTAGCTTGGCTTGCCGCGCCGGGCCTGGAGCCCGCCGCAGCCCTGCCAGGCAACCGCGTCCGGTTGTCGCGTAGAACGGGCAGGGGTTATTCGCCTGAGGAGGGCGCAGATGTTCAATCCGCAACCGGTCACCCTGCAGCGTGGCGCATTGCGCCTGGAGCCACTGGGGGAGGCCGATGTCAGCGAGCTGGCGGCCCTGGCCGAAGCCAATCGCAACGAACTGGTCTACATGAGCGGCCCGCTGCGGCCGGACTGGTACCGGCAGGGCATCGCCCAGCAGCGCGAAGGCCAGGCCGTGGTGTTCGCCATCCGCCTGGGTGACCGCCTGGTGGGCACCAGCCGATTCGCCGAATTCATGCCGGCCCTGCCCGCCGTGGAGATCGGCTGGACCTGGCTGGCCGGCAGCGAGCACGGCACTGGCCTCAACGCCTCGATCAAGTACCTGATGCTGCGCCACGCCTTCGAGGAGTGGCATGTGGTGCGGGTGCAGCTGAAGACCGCCGGCAGCAACCTGCGCTCGCAACGGGCCATCGAGAAGCTTGGCGCGGTGCGTGAGGGTGTGCTGCGCAACCACCGTCGCCTGGCCGACGGGCGCCTGGACGACAGCGTCATGTTCAGCATCACGGACCACGAGTGGCCGGCGGTGAAGCAGGCACTGGAAGCTGCATTCGTCCAATGAGCACGGGGGGTGAGCGCACCCGCTTCTGGCAGGCCAGTGCGCTGAGCGGGGTCGAGCTCCTGCATGCGCGCTACATCCAGCATCGCTTCTCGCCCCACGTGCACGAAGGCTACGTCTTCACCATCCTCGAGTCCGGCGCCCAGCGCTTCCGCCATCGCGGCAGCGACCACCTGGCCGCCGTCGGCAGCATGGTGCTGATCAACCCGGACGAGCTGCACACCGGCTCCAAGGCCCACGAGGAAGGCTGGCGCTACCGGGGGTTCTACCCCGACCTGCACCGGGTGACCGATGTGCTGGACGAGCTGGAGATCGCCACCGGTGGCCTGCCCACCTTCGCCGACAGCGTGCTGCATGACCCCGAGGTGACCCGCCGCTTCCTCGACCTGCACTGCCTGCTGGAGCGCAATGCCTCCGCCCTGGAGCAGCAGGTGGCCTGGCGCGAGGCGATCCTGCTGCTGTTCAGCCGCCACGCGCGCATCGGTGCGCCACGGCCGGCGGGGCAGGAGCCCCAGGCCGTGGCGCTGGCCCGCGAGATGATGGCGGCGCGCCTGGCCTCGCCGCCATCCCTGGAGGAACTGGCGGCCCTGGTGGGGCTTTCGCCGTTCCACTTCGCCCGGGTCTTCCAGCGCGCCACCGGGATGCCGCCCCACGCGTGGCTCAAGCAGCGTCGCCTGGAGCAGGCGCGGGCCATGCTGCGCAGCGGTTGCGCGCCGTTGTCGGTGGCGATGCAGCTGGGCTTTGCCGACCAGAGCCACCTGACCCGTCAGTTCAAGCAGACCTACGGGGTAGGTCCCGGCGAATACCGGACCGCCAGCGCAAGATCGTTCAAGACCGACTGAGCGCCGGCTGGCAGAGTACGGGGACAAGGAGAATCCCATGTCCCGCTCTACAGAATTCCTCCGTGGCGTTCGCGACATCGTGCCGATGCTCATCGGCGCCATGCCCTTCGGCATCATCTACGGCACCCTGGCCGCCGGGGCTGGCCTCGATGCCTGGCAGACCCTCGGCATGTCCCTGTTGGTGTTCGCCGGCTCGGCCCAGTTCATCGCCATCACCCTGCTGGGCGGTGGTGCCGGGGTGGCGGTGGTGCTGCTCACCACCCTGGTGGTGAACCTGCGCCACGCCCTCTACAGCGCCACCCTGCAACCCTTCGTGCGGCACCTGCCGCGGCGCTGGCGCCTGCTGCTGGCCTTCTGGCTCACCGACGAGGCGTTCGCCGTGGTGCAGCACCGTTATGCAGAGGAGGACGACTCGCCGCTCAAGCACTGGTACTTCCTCGGTGCTGCGCTGGCGATGTACCTGAGCTGGGTGTCCTACACCCTGGTGGGGGTGGTGTTCGGCCAGGCGGTGCCCAATCTCGCGGCCTGGGGGCTGGACTTCGCCATGCTGGCGACCTTCATCGGCATCGTCGTGCCCATGCTGCGCAATCGTCCGCAGGTGGCGGCGGCGCTGGTGGCCGGTGCGGTGGCGGTGGCGTGTCAGGGCCTGCCCTACAAGCTCGGGCTGATGGCCGCGGCGCTGGCCGGCATCGTGGTGGGCGTGGTGCTGGAGCGCCGTGATCGCCTTGACCTGCTGGGGGAGACCCTGTGATGGAAACCTGGTTGCTGATCCTCGGCATGGCCGCGATCACCTTCGCCATTCGCTACAGCCTGTTCGCCTGGCCGGACCTGCGCTTCCCGCCGGTGGTGCGCCAGGGGCTGCACTACGTGCCCACGGCGGTGCTCACCGCCATCGTGGTACCGGGCATGCTGATGCCTGACGGCGAGCACCTGGCCCTGGCGCTGGACAACGCCTACCTGCTGGGCGGGCTGGGCTGCATCCTCATCGCCGCGCTGACCCGGCACCTGCTGGCGACCATCCTCGGTGGGTTGCTGCTGTTCTTCGCGCTGCGGGCGTACCTGGGGCAGTTGCCGTTGTAGGGGGAGAATTCCGCGCCGTTTCAAACATCCTCGCGGCAGATGTGGCTTTCCGACCGGGTCCTGATGTCCAATCAGCGACGTGCGATTCCCTGCGGGGCGCATTCTCGCCAACCATCAGGTACCAAGGACGATGAGCCAACATTCGCAATTCGCTCTGCTGGGCACGCGGCGCTTCCTGCCGTTCTTCGTGACCCAGCTGCTCGGGGCCTTCAACGACAACATCTTCAAGCAATCGCTGATCCTGGCGATCCTCTACAAGCTGGCGATCTCCGGTGACAAGGGGATCTACGTCAACCTCTGCGCGCTGTTGTTCATCCTGCCGTTCTTCCTGTTTTCGGCCCTGGGTGGCCAGTTCGGCGAGAAGTACGCCAAGGACGCCCTGATCCGCGCCATCAAGCTGGCGGAGATCGCCATCATGGCGGTCGGTGCGCTGGGCTTCTTCTTCGACAACCTCTGGCTGCTGCTGGCGGCGCTGTTCGCCATGGGCACCCACTCGGCGCTGTTCGGCCCGGTGAAGTACTCGATCCTGCCGCAGACCCTGCGCGAGCAGGAGCTGGTGGGGGGCAACGCGCTGGTGGAGATGGGCACCTTCCTGGCGATCCTCGCCGGCACCATCGGCGCGGGCGTCATGATGTCCGCGTCGCACTACGAGCCGATCGTGGCTGGTGCCATCCTGCTCACCGCCTGCCTGGGCTACCTGGCCAGCCGGGGCATTCCCCGGGCGGCGGCGGCCATGCCGGAGCTGAAGCTGGAGTGGAACATCTTCGTGCAGTCCTGGCGCATCCTGCGGCTGGGCCTGGAGCAGCGGCCGTCGGTGTCGCGCTCGCTGGTGGGCAACTCCTGGTTCTGGTTCCTCGGCGCCATCTACCTGACGCAGATCCCGGCCTACTCGAAGGACCTGCTGTACGGCGACGAGAGCGTGGTGACGCTGATCCTCACGGTGTTCTCGGTGGGCATCGCCATGGGGTCGATGCTTTGCGAGCGCCTTTCCGGCGGCAAGGTGGAGATCGGCCTGGTGCCCTTCGGCTCCATCGGCCTGACGGTGTTCGGCATCCTGCTGTGGTGGCACTCCGGCGGCTTCCCCCAGGGCGCCCAGTCCCATGACTGGCTGGCCGTGCTGAGCGAGCCGCAGGCGTGGATGATCCTGGCGGACATCTTCGGCATCGGCCTGTTCGGCGGCTTCTACATCGTGCCGTTGTATGCGCTGATCCAGTCGCGCACCGCGGAGAACGAGCGGGCGCGGGTGATCGCGGCCAACAACATCCTCAACGCCTTGTTCATGGTGGTTTCGGCCATCGCCTCGATCCTGTTCCTGAGCGTCGCCAAGCTGTCGATCCCGCAGCTGTTCCTGGTGGTGTCGCTGATGAACATCGCGGTGAACAGCTACATCTTCAAGATCGTCCCCGAGTTCAGCATGCGCTTTCTGGTGTGGCTGCTCGGCCACTCCATGTACCGCGTGCACCATCGCGGCCTGGAGGCGATCCCGGAGGAGGGCGCGGCGCTGCTGGTGTGCAACCACGTGTCCTTCGTCGATGCGCTGCTGATCGGCGGCGCGGTGCGCCGGCCGGTGCGCTTCGTCATGTACTACAAGATCTACAACCTGCCGGTGCTCAACTTCATCTTCCGCACGGCCGGCACCGTGCCGATCGCCGGCCGCAGCGAGGACCTGCTGGTCTACGACCGTGCGTTCAAGAAGATCGACGAGTACCTGAAGGCGGGCGAGGTGGTGTGCATCTTCCCCGAGGGCAAGCTGACCGGCGATGGCGAGATGAACGAGTTCAAGAGCGGCGTGGAGCGCATCCTCGAACAGAACCCGGTGCCGGTGATCCCGATGGCGCTGCAGGGCCTGTGGGGCAGCTTCTTCAGCCGCGACCCGAACAAAGGCCTGTTCAAGCGCTTCTGGTCCCACATCAACCTGGTGGCTGGCCCGGCGCTGGCGCCGGAGACGGTGGACCGCCTCAGCCTGCAGGCGTCGGTGGCGGCGCTGCGTGGTGAGGTGCGCTGAGCGATCCGGAACGAAAAAGCCCGCCGGAAGGCGGGCTTTTTCATGGGCGCGATTCAGGTACTCATCTTGAGCCCGATCAGCCCGCAGATGATCAGCGCGACGCTGCCCAGGCGCATCAGCGCGACCGACTCGCCGAACAGGATGACGCCGGCGATGACGGTGCCGACGGCGCCGATGCCGGTCCAGATCGCGTAGGCGGTACCCAGGGGCAGCTGCTTCATGGCCAGGCCCAGGAGGCCGAGGCTGATGGCCATGGCCAGCACGGTGAGGGCGGTGGGCAGCGGGCGGGTGAAGCCTTCGGTGTATTTCAGGCCGACGGCCCAACCCACTTCGAACAGGCCGGCGAAGAACAGGATGATCCAGGACATGGTGACCTCCAGAGGGGGACGGAATGTGGGGGCCGTCCCCGGGTGGTCACTGCAGCGCCGCACTGAAGGCGTGGCTGGAAGTGGCAGGGCCGTCCCTGCGTTTGCGCAGTATTTTGCACATCCTGCCCGTGCGGACAAGTCCGAACGGGCAGGCGGTTGTCAGTCAATGGTGTGCGGAACGGTCGGAATCGGGTTCGCTCATGCGTCGGAAGATCGCGGCGAGGAGTGAGCCGGACAGATTGTGCCAAACGCTGAACAGCGCGCTCGGCACGGCGGCCAGGGGGGAGAAATGGGCGTTGGCCAGGGCTGCGCCGAGCCCGGAGTTCTGCATGCCGACCTCGATGGAGAGGGTCTTGCGCTGGGCCAGCGGCAGGCCGAAGACGCGGCCGGCGAGGTAGCCCAACGCCAGGCCGAAGCCGTTGTGCAGCACCACCACCGCCATGATCAGCAGGCCGGACTCGGCGATCTTGGCCTGGCTGGCGGCCACGACGCCGGCCACGATGGCGACGATGCACAGCACCGACACCAGTGGCAGCACCTGCTCGGCCACCTGCACCCGCGCACCCAGCAGGCGCTGCACCACGAAGCCGAGGGCGATGGGCACCAGCACCACCTGCAGGATGGACATGAACAGGGCGCTGAACTGCACTGGCAGCCAGGCCGAGGCCAGCAGCCAGATCAGTGCGGGCGTGACCAGTGGCGCCAGCAGGGTGGTGACGGCGGTGATGGCGACGGACAGGGCCACGTCCCCGCGGGAGAACCAGGTCATCACGTTCGAGGCGGTGCCGCCGGGGCAGCAGCCGACCAGGATGACGCCGACGGCGATTTCCGGTGGCAGCTGCAGCAATCGGCAGAGCAGCCAGGCCAGGCCCGGCATGATGATGAACTGGGCGAGCACGCCGATCAGCACCCACAGCGGCCGCCGCGCGACCTCGCGGAAGTCCGCTGCCTTCAGTGTCAGGCCCATGCCGAACATCACCAGCCCCAGCAACGGCACGATCCATTGGGTGATCGGCAGGAAGGGTGCCGGGACGCAGAACGCCAGCACGGCGAACAGCAGGATCCAGAGGGCGAAGGTGTTGCCGACGAAGCGGCTCAAGGCAGCGAGGGCGCGCATGGTCATTCCTTGTCGTTATCGTGAAAGCGCCGGCTCTGGGCCGGCGCTTCGGGGAGGGTCAGATGCCCTGGGGTATCTCTTCGCCGCCGAGGGCGTCGAGCAGCTGGGGCAGGAACTCCACCAGCGTCAGCATCATCAGGGTGAAGCTGGCGTCCAACTGGGCGAGGGCGTCTTCGCCGCCGTCCTGCTCGGCCTTCTCCTGCAGCAGGTCTTCGAAGCGCAGGCGCTTGATCACCAGCTTGTCGTCGAGGATGAAGGAGAGCTTGTCCTGCCAGGCCAGGGACAGCTGGGTGACCAGCTTGCCGGAGGAGAGGTGCAGCTGGATCTCGTCGCTGGTCAGGTCCTGGCGCTTGCAGCGCACCACGCCGCCGTCTTCGTCGGTGTCACGCAGCTCGCATTCGTCGAGGACGTAGAAGTCCTTGGCGGCTTCCTGGGTCTTGACCCACTCGGTGAGGGTGGCGGTGGGGGCGATCTTCACCGAGGCCGGGCGCACCGGCAGCGAGCCGATGGCCTCGCGCAGGGTGGAGAGCAGGTCCTCGGCACGCTTCGGGCTGGAGGCGTCTACCAGGATCAGGCCCTGGGCCGGGGCGATGGCGGCGAAGGTGGCCGACTTGCGGATGAAGGCGCGCGGCAGCAAGGTCTGGACGATCTCGTCCTTGAGCTGGTCGCGCTCCTTCTTGTAGACCTTGCGCATCTGCTGGGTCTCGATCTCGTCGACCTTCTCCTTCAGCGCGTCACGCACCACGCTGCCGGGCAGGATGCGTTCCTCCTTGCGGGCGGCCACCAGCATGAAGCCCTCGCTCACGTGGACCAGCGGCGCGTCCGCACCTTTGCCGAAAGGCGCCACGAAGCCGTAGGTAGTCAGTTCCTGGCTGGCGCAGGGGCGCGCGGGCTTGGTGGCCAGGGCGGCCTCCAGGGCGTCGGCGTCGAAGGGCACATCCTGGGTGAGGCGGTAGACGAGCAGGTTGCGGAACCACATAAGAGGAACTCTCCGGAAACAAAGGCCGCATTATTCTCGTCCCGGGCCTGCAGGCCAACCCTGCGCTAAGCCTTTGGAACGGCTGAAAAATTTTTTTGAAAAAGGGCTTGCCAGAGTTCGAATGCATCCCTAGAATGCGCACCACTTCGAGAGTGAAGGGTGATTAGCTCAGCCGGGAGAGCATCTGCCTTACAAGCAGAGGGTCGGCGGTTCGATCCCGTCATCACCCACCAATCTCGGGGTAACGCGCAGCGGTAGTTCAGTCGGTTAGAATACCGGCCTGTCACGCCGGGGGTCGCGGGTTCGAGTCCCGTCCGCTGCGCCATATACAAAGCCCTCAGGTAGCGATACCTGAGGGCTTTTTCGTTCGTCCCGGTTTTTTCGGTGCGGTTCCGGCCCAGGTGACTGGTGGCGAAAAGCCGCAAAATCCTCGCCCTGGCGCTGAACTTATTCCCCTGTTTTCGATCCTAAGTGCCCATAGCCACTGATCGCAGCGGCCTGCTAAGCTCGCCGCTTCTTCGAACATGCCCTCACGGCGTACAGATAAGGAATCAGCATGAAACAAACTCGGTTGGCGGCAGCGGTGGCCCTGGTGGGCCTGGTGCTCGCAGGTTGCGACTCCCAGACCAGCAGCGTCGAGCTGAAGACCCCGGCCCAGAAGGCGTCCTATGGCATCGGCCTGAACATGGGCAAGAGCCTCGCCCAGGAAGGCATGGACGACCTGGATTCCAAAGCCGTCGCCCTGGGTATCGAAGACGCCATCGGCAAGAAGGACCAGCGCCTGAAGGATGAAGAGCTGGTCGAAGCCTTCGCCTTCCTGCAGAAGCGTGCCGAAGAGCGCATGACCAAGCTGAACGAAGAGTCCGCCAAGGCGGGCAAGAAGTTCCTGGAAGAGAACGGCAAGCGCAAGGAAGTCACCACCACCGCTTCCGGCCTGCAGTACGAAGTGATCAAGAAGGCCGACGGCGCCCAGCCCAAGCCCACCGACGTGGTCACTGTCCACTACGAAGGCAAGCTGACCGACGGCACCGTGTTCGACAGCTCTATCCAGCGTGGCAGCCCGATCGACCTGCCGGTGAGCGGCGTGATCCCCGGTTGGGTGGAAGGCCTGCAACTGATGCACGTCGGCGAGAAGTACAAGCTGTACATCCCGTCCGAGCTGGCATACGGCGCGCAGAGCCCGAGCCCGGCGATCCCGGCCAACTCGGTCCTGGTCTTCGACCTGGAACTGATCGGCATCAAGGATCAGGCCGCTGACCAGGGTGCTGCTCCGCAGCAGTAATGCCTGGTCGACCAGACGCCCCGCTTAGCGGGGCGTTTTCGTTTGTGCCTTTCTTTCGATAGGCGCTCCTGACCGTAACGGGACTGCGGGTTACCAAACGAACCCCGGCTCGACCGGCAGGTCTGAAAGGGGGTGGAGGCACGCCACCCTGTTACGGTTATGCACATGGTCGTGCAGTCACGGATTTGTCATTGCGACGGGCTGCCGCAGCGACTGGACAAAAAATCAACTGGTTGATTTAGCTGGCTTTTTCGGCGTGGCGAAAAAATCGCCGATCTGAGCGGAGGCCTCGTGGCGCGGGGCTTTCATGGCGTAATCAATACACTGTCAACAAGGTTATCCACAGGATCTGTGAGTAACCGCCGAAGAGCCCGTCCCATGCGGTTCGGAGAGACGAGACGATGAAGGCACCCTGGAATTTCGAGCGTTACCTGCCCCTGGCCGGCCGATTCCTGGCTCGCGGGCGGCTACCGGCCTTGTTGTTGGCCGTCACCCGAAAGAGTGCCCGCCAAGGTGGTCGTCTGGGTGGCGCACGGGAGGACCTGAAGCTGCTGATGGCGCTCTGCGTGGCACGGGTTCGCGGGCAGTATCGGGATCTGAGCCCAAAGGCGCTGCTGTCGGTGGTGGCCGGGCTGGTCTACTTCCTGACGCCAGTGGATGCGATCCCCGATTGGGTGCTGGGAGCGGGCCTGATCGACGACCTCGCGGTGCTGGCCTGGGTCATGCGCACCTGGGGCCAGGAGCTGGAGGCATTCCGCCGCTGGCGCGATGCCCAGGCACCGGAGGTGGTGGCGCGTCTGGAGCAACTCCCCGCACCGCAGGAACTGTCGGAGGAATTCAGCTGATCCCGTGGGTCTGCCTACCCGGTCATGCTCCGTTCATGTAGGACCCCGTAGGCCGATTCGCCCTGTTAAGATGGCCGCCTGCAAGGAAGGTGCTGAGACGTCGGCACTGCTGTCCACGGGAGTTGCAATGAACGTGCAAGTGATCATGCGTGACGGCGAAGCAGAATACGCCGTATTGCCTTGGGCCGATTACCAGGCGCTGCTGCAGGCCGCCGGACAGGCCGCACCCGCTTCGGCCCCCGCCGATACCCATTCCCTGCGCGAGCTGCGGGCACTGCGCGAGGCGCGTGGCCAGAGCATCGAGCAATTGGCGCGTGCGGTGGGCATCAGCCCGGTCTACCTGGGGTTGATCGAGGAGGGCGAGCGCGAGCCTGATGCCGCTATCCAGCGGTCCCTGGCCGTGACCCTGGGGATCGCCGGCTGGGAGGTGCAATGAGCGTACGCATCAGTCGCCAGCACTGGCAGTCGCTGTTGAATGAGCTGGATGATGCGCGGCGCCAGCGGCATCTCCTGACCTACCGGGCCTTGGTGGAGCGCCTGCAACTGCCGAGCCCGGCGATGCAGACCCTCACTGCTGCCCTGGAACACCTGGCGGCGCTGGATGCCCGGGCCGAGCGGCCGTTGCGCAGCTCCCTGGTGATCAGCCAGGGCGCCAGTCGCCTGCCGCGTACCGGCTTCTTCGAATTCGTGGTGCGACTGGGGCGTTTCTCCGGTCCTCCGGACGGCGTGGCCGCTGCCTCCTGGCATGCCGCCGAGGTGGTTCGCGTCTTCGAATTCGACTACCCCGAGGAACCCTGATGGCCATCTGGAAGCTGCGGGCCTGGCTGGGTTATGCGGTGGCCCGCTGGCTGCTGCGCTTCCCGTCGCTGGTGCGCAACCCGCGTGCCTGGAACTGGATGCAGGGGCAGTACGCCCGGCAGGCCAACCTCGGGAATATCGCGGCCCAGCGCTTCTACGGCCACCTGCTGTTGCACCGCGGCCAGGGCTTCGGCGCGCGGGAGGAGGGCATTCGCTTGTTGCGCCTGGCGGGCCAGGCCGGGGACGGCAAGTCGGCTTACCAACTGGGCGTACTGGCATTGGCCGGTGATGCCCGGCAGGCACCGGATGCGGCCCAGGCCGCCCATTGGTGGAGCCTGGCGGAGCAGGCCGGCCACCCGCTCGCGGCGCGCAAGCTGGCGGACCTGTACCGCGAGGGCGGGCCGGGACTGGCGGCGGATGTCGAGGCCGCCGAACGCCTGGATCGTCGCGCCGCCCAGCTCGGGCTCTGAGTCGAACCTAGGCTCTGTACGAAAAGTCGTCGAGCGAAGGTCAGGCAAGGCGAAAACGCCCGAAGAAGCGCAGTTTACGTGTTGTAAATGAGCATTCTGATCGGACTCGCGCACGAGGGCGTTTTCAACGCAGCATCACCGAGCGCAGGCACTTTTCGTTCAACGCCTAGACTGCGTCGAGGATATGCAGGCTGTATCCGGGCACAGCCTTGGCGTGGCGCTTGGCCTCCGAGGCGAGGCCGGCCAGCTGCCCGGCATCCAGCTGGCTGCAGGCCTCGGGCGTCAGGTTCACCACGCCGATGGAGAGTGACAGCAGGGGGAACTCCTCACGCTGGCCGCTGCGGTTGTGGGCGATGAAGCAGCCCGCCTGCAGGTGGTCGGCCCGGTAGAAGCGCCGGCACTGCCCCTGGAAGTCCTCCAGCAGGAAGTTGAGCTTGCTGCGCCAGTCATCCGAGCCCAGCACCAGCATGAAGTCATCCCCGCCGATGTGCCCGACGAAATCCCGCGCCGGGTCGACGCGCTCGTTCAGGCATTGCGCCAGGCACAGCAGCACTTCGTCGCCCTTGGCATAGCCGTAGAGGTCGTTGAAGGGCTTGAAGCTGTCGATGTCCACGTAGCAGACCCGTGCGGCACGCCCCTGCTGAAGCAGGCGGCTCAGGCACTGCTGGATGGGCACGTTGCCCGGCAGCAGGGTCAGCGGGTTGGCGTGGCGGGCCTGCTGGATCTTCATCTCTGTGATCAGCTTGAGCACGTCGATCACCCGCCCCAGGCCGAGGTAGCGCCCCTCGGAAATGATCACGAAGTCTTCCTCGATCCGCTGCCGCGCCCGGCTGGTGAGCAGGCGGCTGACCTGCTGCAGGGACTGGCCGATCTCCACGGCGAGGAAGTCATCGCTCATCAGCCGGCTGATGGGCTTGCGAGCGAACAGGTCGGTGGCGAAGGGCTTGAGCAGCGCATCGGAGAGCAGGTGGCGGTGGACGATGCCGATGGGCTGCTGCTGGTCGTCCAGCACGGCCACCGAGTTCAGGTTGGCTTGCACGCGGAAGGCCTCCAGCACTTCGCTGATGGGGGTGTTGCGGTGCATCGCCGGCTGCTCGTTGAGCAGGTGCTTGAGGTCGGCGCTGTCCTCGCCCAGTTGGCTCTGAGCGCGGTCCAGTAGCGGCAGGTAGGCGCGGGCCTCTCGCGGCGGGTTCTCCTGGGGCCGGCAGAGCAGGTAGCCTTGCACCAGGTCCAGGCCCATCTCGGCCAGCACGGCCAGTTCCTCGCTGAGCTCGATGCCCTCGGCGATGACCTGGGCGCGGGAGGCCTTGGCCATCTTCAGGATGGAGCCGACGAACTCGCGCTTCACCGCGTCCTGGTGGATGCCGTCGATGAAGTGGCGGTCGATCTTCACGTAGTCGGGGCGCAGCTCCGACCACAGGCGCAGGCTGGAATAGCCCGCACCCAGGTCGTCCAGGGCGATGGAGAAGCCCATGGCGCGGTAGTGGTGCAGGGCGGTGTCGAGCAGGGCGAAGTCATCGGTGGGGGCATGCTCGGTGAGCTCGATGACCACCTCGCTCGGCGGGATGCCGAAGGCCTGCAGCATCTGCAGGGTGCGGCCCGGTTGGTGGGCCGGGTCCAGCAGGGATTCGGGGGAAACGTTGAGGAACAGCTTGCCGTCGAGCTTCAGCTCATGGAAGCGGGTGCAGGCGCGCTTGCGGCAGGCCATTTCCAGTTCGCTCAACCGTCCGGCGTGGCGGGCCATGGCGAACAGGGTGACGGGGGAGTGCAGCGGGCTGTTGGAGGGGCCGCGGGTCAGGGCCTCGTAGCCGAGGATGCGCCGCTCGGAAAGGGAGAAGATCGGTTGGAACAGGCTGTTCAGGTCGCCGTGAGCGAGGATCTGGCCCAAGGCGCTCAACTGCTCGGTGACTGTCATGAGGGGCTCTCGTAAAGGAGGCGCTAAAAGCAAGGGGCCGCATAAGCGGCCCCTGCATTTCACGACAGTTTCGTGACGATCTGATGACGCTCAGTGCTTGGCTACCGTGGTGTTCAGGCCCAGGTAGTCCAGTAGGATCTGTCCGGTCTCGGTCAGGTAGGCGTCGTCTTCCGGCTTGGTCTTGTCGTCCTCCGGCAGGGCGTCCTCGTCTTCCCTTTTCAGCTCCTTGAGCAGGTCTTCGCCCTTGGCCTTGCGGCGGGCGTTTTCCATGGCCAGCTGCTTGTTCTCGATATCGGTCTGCTGGGCGCGGCGCTTGGCTTCGTTGAGGCTGACGACGGTTTCCTTCATCAGCTTCTGGGCCAGTGCCAGGCGTTCGCGACTGTAAACGAAGTCCGGGTTGTGGGCGGTACGCGCGTCGTGGCGGGCCTTCAGCTCAGCCAGGAAGGGGCGGAAGGGGTCGACCTCCGGCTTGATCGCCGGGCGGATGCTGTCCCAGGGCATGGCCTCGGGCAGGGCGCTCTCGCCGATTTCCTTGGTGTCCACCACCGAGGGGTACTCGATGTCGGGAATCACGCCCTGGTGCTGGGTGCTCTGGCCGGAGACGCGGTAGAACTTGGCCAGGGTCAGCTTCAGTTCGCCATGGTTCAGCGGCTGGATGGTCTGCACGGTGCCCTTGCCGAAGGTCTGGCCGCCGATGATGAGCGCGCGGTGGTAGTCCTGCATGGCGCCGGCGAAGATCTCCGAGGCCGAGGCGGACAGTCGGTTCACCAGCACGGCCATCGGGCCCTTGTAGAACACGCCGCTGTTCTCGTCGGCCAGCACGTCGACGCGGCCGTCGCTGTTGCGTACCAGCACGGTGGGACCCTGGTCGATGAACAGGCCGGTCAGTTCGGTGGCTTCCTGCAGGGAACCGCCGCCGTTGTTGCGCAGGTCGATGACCACGCCGTCGACGTTTTCCTTCTGCAGCTCACCCAGCAGCTTCTTCACGTCGCGGGTGGTGCTCTTGTACTCGGGGTCGCCGGCGCGGAAGGCCTTGAAGTCCAGGTAGAAGGCCGGAACCTCGATCACGCCGAGTTTGAACGGATGGCCGTCGTGCTCGAGCTTGAGCACCGATTTCTTCGCGGCCTGCTCCTCCAGCTTCACTGCCTCACGGGTGATGGAGACGATCTTGCTGGTCTGGTCGTTCGGGGCGTTGCTGGCAGGCACCACTTCCAGGCGAACCACCGAGCCCTTCGGTCCGCGGATCAGCTTGACCACTTCGTCCAGGCGCCAGCCGATCACGTCGACCATCTCGCCGTTGCCCTGGGCAACGCCGACGATCTTGTCGGCCGGAGCGATCTGCTTGCTCTTCTCGGCGGGGCCGGCCGGAACCAGGCGCACCACCTTCACATGCTCGCTGTCGCTCTGCAGGACGGCACCGATGCCTTCCAGCGACAGGCTCATGTTGATGTCGAAGTTCTCGGCGTTGTCCGGGGAGAGGTACTGGGTGTGGGGGTCGTAGGTCTGGGCGAAGGCGTTGATGTAGGCCTGGAAGATGTCTTCGCCACGGGTCTGCTCAAGGCGCGAAAGCTGGTTCTTGTAGCGCTTGATCAGCAGCTCCTGGATGGCCTTGGGCTCCTTGTTGGCGAGCTTCAGGCGCAGGACCTCGTCCTTCACGCGCTTGCGCCACAGGTCGTCCAGCGCGGCGCTGTCCTTGGCCCAGGTGGCTTTCTCGCGGTCGGTCTCGAGGGTCTCGTCGACGGTGAAGTCGATCTTGTCGACGCCCTTCTCGAGCATCGCCAGGGCGAAGTCCAGACGCTCCTTCAGGCGGTCGAGGTGGCGCTTGTAGATGGTGAAGCCGGGCTGCAGGTCACCCTTCTTCAGGAAGTCGTCGAACTGCGTCTTCCAGGCGTTGAATTCGGCGATGTCGCCCGCAGTGAAGTACATCTTCGCGGGGTCGAGCATCTTGAGGTAGCCCTCGTAGATCTTCACCGAGCGTTCGTCGTTGAGCGGGGGCTTGTTGTAGTGGTGGCGCTTGAGCAGCTCGACCACGTTGAGGCTGGCGATCACCTGCTCGCGGTCCGGCTGGAGGGAGTCCCAGCTGTCGCTTGCCGAGGTGGTGGAGGCATGCAGCGGGAGCGCGCTGATGCTGAAAACGAACGCAAGGGCGGAGCAGATCAGAGAACGCTTCATGCTGATTCGACGTCGGGGCAGGTGATAACGCATATTAGGCCGTATTTGAGGGCGCCGGGTTCCTTCGGCGCAAAGCAAAAGCCCGGCGGTCAGCGCCGGGCGGGTCCGGGGTCACTATGGAGGCAGCGTGAAAGCATTGCAAGGCATTGAAGGCCGCGTGGAGTGGGCAGAGCGCACGGTTCCGAGCTGTGATGTGGGCCAGGTCCGAATCCGTGTCGCCGCGGCAGGTTTGAACCGTGCCGACCTGCTCCAGGCAGCGGGTCATTACCCCCCACCGCCGGGGGCCAGTGACGTGATCGGGCTGGAGTGTTCCGGGGTGATCACCGAGGTCGGTCCCGGGTGCGCCTGGGCGGTTGGCGACCGGGTCTGTGCACTGCTCGCGGGCGGTGGCATGGCCGAGGAGGTGGTGGTGGATGCCCGCCACGCGCTGCCGGTGCCGGAGGGGCTGTCCCTGGCCGAGGCGGCCGCTGTGCCCGAGGTGTATGCCACCGCCTGGCTCAACCTGTTCCAGCTCGCCGCGCTCGGCCCGGGTGAGAAGGTGCTGCTGCACGCGGGCGCCAGCGGCGTCGGCTCGGCGGCCATCCAGTTGTGCAAGGCGTTCGGCAACCCGGTCTGGGTCAGCGTGGGTTCAGCTGAACGGCTGGCTTATTGTGTGGGCCTGGGTGCCCAGGGCGGCGCGCTGCGGGGTGATGACCTGCAGGGCCTCAAGGATTTCGGTCCGTTCGACGTGATCCTCGATCCGGTCGGCGGCAACTACGCCGCGCTGAACCTCGACCTGCTGGCCCGCGACGGCCGCTGGGTCAACATCGGCCTCATGGGCGGCCGCAAGGCCGAGCTGGACATGGCCCAGGTGCTGGGCAAGCGCATCCAGCTCATCGGTTCCACCCTGCGCAACCGCGACGACGCCTTCAAGGCCGACCTGTTGCGCGATCTGCACCAGCAGGTCTGGCCGCTGTTCGCCGAGGGGCGTGTGAAGCCGCAGCTGGAAAAGACCTTCGCGGCGGCCGATGTGCAGCTCGCATTCGACACGCTCGCCGGCAACCAGGTGGCCGGCAAGCTGGTGGTCATACTGGACGAGAGCCTGTCGTGATGGTCTGATCGTCGGCCGTTCATCGGCGAATTCTCGGCGCAGACGGCCTCGCCAAGGCCCGCTGAATCGCTGCAGGCCCCGTAGTCACTGGGCTGCAGCATTGATTTAGTAAACCAATGATGGCGATGCTCTCAATCAATAAGCTCTTTACCGAGTAACCGCCTAGTATTCGTCGGGTAGATTTTTCAACCCACCCTTCACCCATGGAAAAGAGGTCTAACTGGATGTCTCTGATCAATACCTCCGTACAACCCTTCAAGGTCAACGCTTTCCACAATGGCAAGTTCATTGAGGTCACCGAAGAGTCCCTCAAGGGCAAGTGGTCGGTCCTGATCTTCATGCCGGCAGCCTTCACCTTCAACTGCCCGACCGAGATCGAAGACGCCGCCAACAACTACGCCGAGTTCCAGAAGGCCGGTGCCGAGGTCTACATCGTGACCACCGACACCCACTTCTCCCACAAGGTGTGGCACGAAACCTCCCCGGCGGTCGGCAAGGCTCAGTTCCCGCTGATCGGCGACCCGACCCACCAGCTGACCAACGCGTTCGGCGTGCACATTCCGGAAGAAGGCCTGGCCCTGCGCGGTACCTTCGTGATCAACCCGGAAGGCGTCATCAAGACCGTCGAGATCCACTCCAACGAGATCGCCCGTGACGTGTCCGAGACCCTGCGCAAGCTGAAAGCTGCCCAGTACACCGCTGCCCACCCGGGCGAAGTGTGCCCGGCCAAGTGGAAGGAAGGCGCCGCTACCCTGGCCCCGTCCCTGGACCTGGTCGGCAAGATCTAAGTCACGCAATACCCTTCCCCCGGTGGCCGGCCGACCGGCTGGCCACCCTGCACAAAGCCCGAATCCGAGCGAGCAGGGCGGACGCGTCAGCGTCCGCCGCGGGGACCCCTTACGCCCGAAATACCCAAGGAGTCAGTCATGTTGGACGCCAATCTTAAAACCCAGTTGAAGGCCTACCTGGAAAAGGTCACCCAGCCGTTCGAGATCGTCGCGTCCCTCGATGACAGCGACAAATCCCGCGAACTGCGCGAACTCCTGCAGGAAATCGTCGGCCTGACCGACAAGATCACCCTGCGCGAAGACGGCAACGACGCCCGCAAGCCCTCCTTCGCCCTGGAGCGCCCGGGTGCCGACATCAGCCTGCGCTTTGCCGGCATCCCCATGGGCCACGAGTTCACCTCCCTGGTCCTGGCCCTGCTCCAGGTCGGCGGCCACCCGTCCAAGCTGGACGCCGCCGTGATCGAGCAGATCAAGAACCTCGAAGGCGAATTCAACTTCGAAACCTACTTCTCGCTGTCCTGCCAGAACTGCCCCGACGTGGTGCAGGCGCTGAACCTGATGGCCGTGCTCAACCCCAACATCCGCAACGTGTCCATCGACGGCGCGCTGTTCCAGGACGAGGTCGAGCAGCGCCAGGTCATGTCCGTGCCCAGCATCTACCTGAACGGTGAGCTGTTCGCCCAGGGCCGCATGGGCGCGGAAGAGATTCTCGCCAAGATCGATACCGGCGCCGCCGCCCGCGATGCCGAGAAGCTCAGTGCCAAGGAGGCCTTCGACGTGCTGGTGGTGGGCGGTGGCCCGGCCGGTGCCTCGGCCGCCATCTATGCCGCCCGCAAGGGCATCCGCACCGGCGTTGCCGCCGAGCGCTTCGGCGGCCAGGTGCTGGACACCATGGCCATCGAGAACTTCATCTCCGTCCCGGAGACCGAAGGCCCGAAACTGGCCCGCGCGCTGGAAGAGCACGTCAAGCACTACGACGTCGACATCATGAACCTGCAGCGTGCCAGCGCCCTGATCCCGGCCAAGGCCGAAGGTGGCCTGCACGAAGTGAAGTTCGAGAGCGGTGCCAGCCTCAAGGCCAAGACCGTGATCCTCGCCACCGGCGCCCGCTGGCGTGAAATGAACGTCCCCGGCGAGCAGGAATACCGCGGCCGTGGCGTCGCCTACTGCCCGCACTGCGACGGCCCGCTGTTCAAGGGCAAGCGCGTTGCGGTGATCGGCGGGGGCAACTCCGGTGTCGAGGCGGCCATCGACCTGGCCGGCATCGTCGCCCACGTCACCCTGATCGAGTTCGACAGCAAGCTGCGCGCCGACGCCGTGCTGCAGAAGAAGCTGCACAGCCTGCCCAACGTCGAGGTGATCACCAGTGCGCTGACCAGCGAAGTGAAGGGCGACGGCCAGAAGGTCACCGGCCTGACCTACAAGGACCGCACCAACGATGAGTTCAAGACCCTGGAGCTGGAAGGCATCTTCGTGCAGATCGGCCTGCTGCCCAACAGCGACTGGCTGAAAGGCACCGTCGAGCTGAGCCCCCGTGGCGAGATCATCGTCGACGCCCGTGGCGAAACCTCGCTGCCCGGCATCTTCGCCGCTGGCGACGTCACCACCGTGCCGTACAAGCAGATCGTCATCGCGGTTGGCGAGGGTGCCAAGGCTTCCCTCAGCGCCTTCGATCACCTGATCCGCAACTGATCGGTCGACGCTCCACCCCAAAAGGCAGCCCTCGGGCTGCCTTTTTTGGTTAGTGCGAGTCGTCCATGCCGACGCCGGACATGCTCCTTGGGCGATCCATGGGCAGCGATTATGCTCGGCGCTCTTTTGCCGACAGCACCGCACCCACCTTATCCAGGCCAATCGACAGGGAGTCCCCGTGAGCCTTCACATCCGCCCGGCCGTGCGCAGCGACGCCAGCCAGATCCTCACCTTCATCCTCGAACTGGCCCGTTATGAAAAGGCCGAGCACCAGGTGGTCGCCACCGTCCCGGATATCGAGCAGAGCCTGTTCGCCAGCGACTCGCCGGCCCAGGCGTTGATCTGCGAGGTGGAGGGGCAGCCCATCGGCTTCGCCGTCTACTACTACGCCTATTCCACCTGGCTGGGCCGCAAGAGCCTGTACCTGGAAGACCTCTACGTTTCCCCCGAGCACCGTGGCCTGGGCGCCGGCAAGGCGCTGCTCGCGTACCTGGCCCGGGTGGCCTGCGAGAGCGGCTGCCGCCGCATGGAATGGATGGTGATGGAGTGGAACGAGCCCGCTCTGGCGTTCTATCGCCGCCTGGGCGCGGGCCCTCTGGAGGACCTGGTGCGCTATCGCCTCGCCGACGACGCACTCCAGGCCCTGGCCGAAACCCGCCCGGCCTGAAGCAGCCGGTCGGAGCCTCAGGCCGGGGTGCCGACGCCGAAGACCTGGGCCAGGTGCGCCTGGTAGCGGGCCACGTCGCCGTCGATGTCCGGGCGCTTCATTACATCCACCGCGAGGAAGGTCGGCAGCGGCTGCATGCCGAGGAACTGGTTGGCCTTGTGGAAGGGGAAGTACAC
The DNA here is from genome assembly GCF_011397855.1 of Metapseudomonas otitidis. Lineage (NCBI taxonomy): Bacteria > Pseudomonadati > Pseudomonadota > Gammaproteobacteria > Pseudomonadales > Pseudomonadaceae > Metapseudomonas > Metapseudomonas otitidis. Next base: position 1,748,618 of record NZ_AP022642.1, read on the forward strand.
CGCGTCCACGCCCTTGGCTTCGAAGAAGTCGGTGGGGTCGTCGAAGGCCTGCCGGGGCGCATTCCAGGTGGCGGAGATCATGTAGCGCTTGCCCTGCAGCAGGCCGCCGCTGCCGTACTTCTGCGAGGCGTCCGAGCGGGTGCGGCCATCGTTGGCGTAGAGGCTGCCATGGCCGGCGGTGAACACCTCGTCGATATAGCGCTTCACCGTCCAGGGCGCGCCCATCCACCAACCCGGCATCTGCCAGACGATCACGTCGGCCCAGAGGAATTTCTGCACTTCCTCGGCGATGTCGTAGCCGCCGTCGATGAAGGTGGCTTGCACCTCGAATCCGGCGCGGTCGAGGAAGGCGAGGGCCGCCTCGTGCAGGGTCTGGTTGTAGCGGCCGTCGGAGTGGGCGAACTGCTTGCCGCCGTTGAGCAGGAGAATCTTTTTCATGGCCAGGGCCTCATGGGAGCGAAGAATGGCCGGCAGCGTAGCGGGCGATAGGTGCGGGAAACACCGTCTCCCGTTCAAATCGCCTTTGCGTGAAAGTCATGAATCGGTCGCTGACCCGTGCGCTAGGCTGGCGCTCCCTTTCGACCCCCGACGGAGTGTCCATGACCGCGCCCTATGCCTTCATCCTTCATGCCCAGTTGCGCCCGGAGAAAGCCGATGACTTCGAGGCGCTGTTCCGCGCCTACGTCGAACCCAGCCGCGCCGAGGCCGGCTGCCTGGAGTACCACATGCTGCGGGATGCCCAGGACCCGACGCTGTTCATCTTCTTCGAGGTCTGGCGCTCGCGGGCGGATCTGGAGTTCCACGCCGCCTTGCCCCACATGCAGGCGTTCCATGCCCGGCGCATGGAGTACCTGGTGCGGGATTTCGAGATCCGCGAGGTGGCGGTGCTCAGCGAGGGGGGGAGGAGGGCGCGTTGAGGGGCGTGCGGGGGCTTCAGGTGTTCTGAAAACCCTGCTCCCCGGACTGAAGTCCGGGCTACGTCCGGGCTACGGCCAGGAACAAGCCGGGGCGGTCAGGCTTCCTGGGCGCGGTAGGCACCGGGGGTGAGCCCCGTCCATTTCTTGAAGGCGCGGTGGAAGGCCGAGGGCTCGGAGAAGCCGAGCTGCTCGGCCAGGTCCTGGATGGACAGCTCGTCCCGCCCCAGGTGGTAGATCGCCAGGTCCCGGCGCAGGTGGTCCTTCAGTTCCTGGAAGCTGGAGCCTTCTTCCCGCAGGTGGCGGCGCAGGGTCTGCGGGCTCATGTGCAGCTGCTGGGCGACTCGCTCCAGGTCCGGCCAGGTGCGGCAGTCGCGCCCCAGCAGGCGGCGGATCTGGCTGGTCAGGCTGTCGCCGCCATCCGGGCGGGCCAGCAGGTCGGCGGGGGAGTGTTCGAGGAAGTGCTTCAGCGTGCGCTCGTCCTGCAGCAGTGGCATGGCCAGGTAGCGCGCGTTGAACAGCAGGCTGGTGCCCATCGCGCCGAAGCGGCGAGCGGTGGGGAAGAGCAGCTCGTACTCGGCCACGTGCTCCGGCTCGGCATAGGCGAAGGTGGCTTCCTCCAGGCGGATGCGCTGGCCGATCAGCCAACTGCCCAGGCGGTGCCAGATCACCAGCAGGCTCTCCACCAGGAAGTGGTCCGGGTCCCAGAGCATGCTGTCGTCCACGCTCAGGCGCACGCACTCGCCCTCACGCTCCAGGCGGATCATCGGGGCTTCCGGGAACAGCCCGTAGAACAGCGCACCGCGCACCAGGGCTTTTTCCAGGGACCGGCAATGGATGATGGCGTGGCACATCATGGCGAAGGTGCCGCGCTTGCTGCGCTGCCGGCCGAAGCCCATGTACTCGTCGTCCAGCGCTTCCCACAGCAACTGCATCAGCCGGCTGAACTGCTCGGGGGCGACCCGTGCGCGGGGCTCCTCCAGGAGGGCCGGGTGGATCCCGGCCTGCCTGAGGAGGGCACTGCAGTCCAGGCCATGACGTGCCGGACCACGCAGGGCGGCACGGACGAAATGGCTGGCAATGGTGCGCTCGCGCATGGGCGGATTCCCGGTCTGGAGGTGGCCGATGGTAGGGCGCTGCCGGAACGCGCCACAAGGGGCAGGGTGGCGGAAATCCCCCTCGCGGGAGGGCGGAAACCCGCCCTGAATCGCCCGTCACGCAATCGGACGGTGAGCTAGGCCCTTAGTGCCACAAGGGTTTGATGGGTTGAGTGAAGTTGGCACAAGGGCTGCAAAAGGCAGCTGCCGTCCAATGGTTTGGGCCGCAGAACAAGAAAGCCTCCCGGCAAGGGAGGAGCCAGATACCCGGTGCTGCGGGTCCGTTACGGACCTGGTCCCCAGCGCCCGAGAGGAACTGCCATGACCCGTCAACCCCTCTACAAAAGCCTCTATGTCCAGGTGCTGGTGGCCATCGCCATCGGTATCCTCATCGGGCACTTCTACCCGCAGACCGGCGTAGCCCTGAAACCCCTGGGCGACAGCTTCGTCAAGCTGATCAAGATGGCCATCGCCCCGATCATCTTCTGCACCGTGGTGACCGGCATCGCCGGCATGCAGAGCATGAAGGCCGTGGGCAAGACCGGTGGCTACGCGCTGCTGTACTTCGAAGTCGTGTCCACCCTGGCCCTGATCATCGGCCTGGTGGTGGTCAACGTCGCCCAGCCCGGCGCCGGCATGCATGTCGACCCGACCACCCTGGACACCAAGGGCATCGCGGCCTACGCGGCGGCGGGCGAGAAGCAGTCCACCATCGACTTCCTGATGAACGTGATTCCGGGAACCGTGGTCGGCGCCTTCGCCAATGGCGACATCCTCCAGGTGCTGTTCTTCTCCGTGCTGTTCGGCTACGCCCTGCACCGCCTGGGTGACTACGGTCGCCCGGTGTTCGAGTTCATCGAGCGCATCTCCCAGGTGATGTTCAACATCATCAACGTGATCATGAAGGTCGCGCCCATCGGCGCCTTCGGTGCCATGGCCTTCACCATCGGCGCCTACGGTGTGGGCTCGCTGGTGCAGCTCGGCCAACTGATGGCCTGCTTCTACATCACCTGCCTGCTGTTCGTGCTCATCGTCCTGGGCGGCATCGCCCGTGCCCATGGCTTCAGCATCCTCAAGTTCATCAAGTACATCCGCGAAGAACTGCTGATCGTGCTGGGCACCTCCTCCTCCGAGTCCGCCCTGCCGCGCATGATCGACAAGCTGCAGAAACTGGGCGCCGACAAGTCCGTCGTTGGCCTGGTGATCCCCACCGGCTACTCCTTCAACCTCGACGGCACCTCCATCTACCTGACCATGGCCGCGGTGTTCATCGCCCAGGCCACCGACACCCCGATGGACATCACCCACCAGATCACCCTGCTGCTGGTGCTGCTGATCGCTTCCAAGGGCGCTGCCGGCGTCACCGGCAGTGGCTTCATCGTCCTCGCCGCCACCCTCTCCGCCGTCGGCCACCTGCCGGTCGCCGGCCTGGCGCTGATCCTCGGCATCGACCGTTTCATGTCCGAAGCCCGCGCCCTGACCAACCTGGTCGGCAACGGCGTCGCCACCCTGGTGGTGGCCAAGTGGTGCAAGCAGCTGGACACCGACACCCTGAACCGCGAGCTGGCCGGCAACGGTGCGACGGCTGTGGACGTTGCCAGTGCGGGTGACGCCCAGCGCGCCTGATAGCGTTTCAACGGTTTCTCCTCCCTCCCCACGGGGAGGAGCCTTTCCAAGCCCGTCTCAGGACGGGCTTTTTTATGTCCGGAAGCCCACGCCGCCCCCAAGAGCGCATCGGTCAATCCACCCTGAGCGCTTGCGTCATTGAGCGGCCATTCGGCCGACGCCTACCCTGCGGGACGATTCCAACAGGGGGGACCCCGCATGCAACGCCAGCACTTCGAGACCGAGCACAACCTGTTCCGCGACGCCTTCAGTGCCTTCCTGCAGAAGGAAGTGGTGCCGCACCAGGACGAATGGGAAGCCGCCGGGGTGGTGGACCGCAGCGTGTGGAAGAAGGCAGGGGAAATGGGGTTCCTGCTGCCGTGGGCGGACGAGACGTACGGCGGGGCGGGGCTCAAGGACTTCCGCTACGAACAGATCATGTGTGAGGAACTGGCGGCCATCAACGAGCCCGGTTTCATGATCCCGCTGCACTCCGCCCTGTGTGGCCCATACATCGCCGAGTACGGCAGTGAGGAGCAGAAGGCCCGCCTGCTGCCGGGGATCATTCGCGGCGAGATCATCCTCGCCGTGGCGATGACCGAGCCGTCCGCCGGCTCCGACCTGGCCGGCATGCGCACCACCGCCGTGGACAAGGGTGACCACTACGAGCTGAACGGCTCCAAGGTGTTCATCTCCAACGGCCTGCTGGCCGACGTGGTGATAGTCGCCGCCAAGACCGATCCGGCGAACAAGCACGCCATGGGCCTGTTCCTGGTGGAGCGGGGCATGGAGGGCTTCGAGCGCGGGCGCAACCTGAAGAAGCTGGGCATGAAGAGCCAGGACACCGCCGAGCTGTTCTTCAACAACGTCAAGGTGCCCAAGGCCAACCTGCTGGGCGATGCCAAGGGCGGCTTTTTCTACCTGATGAACATGCTCGCCCAGGAGCGCCTGACCAACGCCTGCGGCGCGGTGGCCGGTGCCGAAGCGGCGCTGCAGACCACCCTCGACTACGTGAAGGAGCGCAAGGCCTTCGATCGGCCCGTGTCCCACTTCCAGAACACCCGTTTCAAACTGGCCGAGATGCGCACCCAGATCGACGTCGCCCAGGTGTTCACCGACCGCTGCGTGATGGACCACAACCAGAAGAAGCTCACCCCCGAGGTGGCCGCCGAGGCCAAGCTGTTCACCACCGAACTGCTGTGCAAGGTGGTGGATGAAGGCGTGCAGCTGCACGGCGGCTGGGGCTACATGTGGGAGTACCCGATCTGCAAGATGTACGCGAATGCGCGCATCCAGCGCATCTTCGCCGGCACCTCGGAAATCATGAAGGAGATCATCAGCCGCGGGATGAAGCTCTGAGCCCTGTCCCGGCTGTCACCGCCATGCCTGACGGCCAGGAGGCCACTGCCATGAATGCCACTGCTTCGCTGGGCGCCATCGACGCCTGGGCCCAACCCGCCAACGGCCGCGCCCGGCAGCTGCTGCCAGAGGTGGTGCGGTTGTTCGAGAAGTCCGGCTCTGCGCACCTGCTGGACCAGCCCCTGACGCCGGCGCAAACCGTGGCGGCCATGGACGAGGCCGGGGTGGAGAAGCTGATGCTGGCAGCCTGGTGCCGGCCGGAAGGGTGGGTGTTCGACAACGACCTGGTGGCCGAGTACACCCGTGCCTTCCCCGACCGCTTCGTCGGGGTCGCCACCGTGGACCTGACGCGCCCCATGGCGGCCCTGCGCGAGCTGGAGCGGGCGGTGCAGGAGCTGGGCTGCAAGGCGCTGCGCATCGTGCCCTGGCTGTGGAAGCTGCCGCCCAACCACCGGCTCTACTACCCGCTGTACGCCAAGTGCATCGAGCTGGACATTCCCTTCTGCACCCAGGTCGGCCACACCGGGCCGCTGATGCCTTCGGAGACCGGACGGCCGGTGCCCTACCTGGACGAGGTGGCGCTGGACTTCCCCGAGCTGCGCATCGTCGCCGGGCACATTGGCCATCCCTGGACGGAGGAGATGATCGGGCTGGCCTGGAAGCACGACAACGTCTTCATCGACACCTCCGCCTACCTGCCGCGCTACTACCCCCAGGCGCTGCTGCACTACATGGCCAGCTACGGGCGGGACAAGGTGCTGTTCGGCAGCAACTTCCCGCAGCTGTCGTTGCAGCAGTGCATGGAGCAGGTCCGCGCCCTGGGGCTCAGGCCGGAGGTGGAAGCCGCCTTCCTGCAGGGCAATGCCCGGCGGGTGTTCCGCCTCTGAATCGCGCGGCCGGGAGAGCCGCCTGGCACCAGCCTCCACCACAACGACAAGCACAAGGGGGACGGGATGACTGACGCACTGCCACTGCAACAACTGGCCCACTGGGTCACCACCACGCCGGACCGGGTCTGGCTGCGCCAGCCGGTGGCGCGCCACTGGCACACGCTCACCTGGCGCCAGGCCGACGACCAGGCCCGGCGTATGGCCAGCGCCTTGCGCGCCCTGGGCTGCGAGCCGGGGGATCGGGTCGCGATCCTGGCGAAGAACTGCGCCGAGTGGGTGCTGAGCGACCTGGCGATCATGCTTGCCGGGCTGGTCAGCGTGCCGCTCTACCCGCTGCAATCGGCCGAAAGCATCGACTACGTGCTGCGCCATGCCGGCTGCAAGGTGATCATCCTCGGCAAGCTGGACGACCCCGAGCGCCTGGCGCCGGGCCTGCCCGAGACGCTGGCACGCATCGCCATGCCCTATCCGACTCTGCCGGCCGAGCACGCCTGGGACGACCTGCTGCGCCGCCATCCGCCCCTGGAGGACGCCCACTGGCAGCAGCCCGACGACCTGCTGAGCATCCTCTACACCTCCGGCACCACCGGCCAGCCCAAGGGGGTGATGCACAGGGCCCGGGCCTTTGCCTTCGCTTCCAGCCGCTCGGTGCGGGAAATGGGCCTGGGGCCGGAGGAGCAGTTCGTTTCCTACCTGCCCTTGTCCCACGCGGCCGAACGCTTCCTGGTGGAGAGCAACAGCCTGTACAGCGGGGGCAGCATCGCCTTCGTCGAATCCCTGGAGACCTTCGCCGAGGACCTGCGGATCATCCGCCCCACGGTGTTCTTCTCGGTGCCGCGCCTGTGGACGCGCTTCCAGCAGGGCGTGCTGGAGAAACTGCCCCAGGCGAAGCTGGAGCGCCTGCTGCGCCTCCCCCTGGTGGGCGGCCTGGTGGCCCGGCGCATCCGCCGAGCCCTCGGGCTGGACCGTGCGCGGGTGCTGGTGAGTGGCGCCGCACCGATCCCGGTGGCGCTGCTGAGCTGGTACCAGCGCCTGGGCATGACCATTTGCGAGGGCTACGGCATGACCGAGAACTTCGCCTACGGCAACTTCAACCGGCCCGGGCAGGTGCGCTTCGGCACGGTCGGCCGGGTCATGCCCGACAACGAGCTGCGCATCGCCGAGGACGGCGAGGTGCTCTATCGCAGCCCCAGCCTGATGACCGGCTATTACCGGGAGCCGGAGAAAACTGCCGAGACCCTGCGTGATGGCTGGCTGCACACCGGCGACAAGGGCCAGGTGGACGAGGAGGGCTACCTGCGCATCACCGGGCGGGTGAAGGACATCTTCAAGACCAGCAAGGGCAAGTACGTGGCTCCGGCGCCCATCGAGGGTGAACTCGCCAAGAGCCACTGGGTGGAGCAGGTGTGCCTGATGGGCAGCGGCCTGGACCAGCCCCTGGCGCTGCTGGAGCTGAGCCCGGCAGCCCGTGCCGAGGCCCGGGAGCAGCTGGAGCGCGACCTGCTCTCGGTGCTGGAGCGGGTGAACGCTACGCTGTTGCCCCATGAGCGCATCCGCCACCTGGTGCTGGTGCGCGAACCCTGGACGGTGGACAACGGCTGCATGACACCCACCATGAAGATCCGCCGCAACGTACTGGAAGACCGCTTCGCCGCGCTGGCCGCCGGGCTCGACCCGCAGCGGCCGTTGCATTGGGAATGAACCGAACCTGGGAGTCGCCATGAAAGGCCCGCTCGCGTCACTGAAGATCCTCGATTTCTCCACCCTGCTGCCGGGGCCCTTCGCCTCGCTGCTGCTGGCCGACATGGGCGCCGAGGTGCTGCGCGTCGAGTCCCCTACCCGCATGGACCTGGTGCGGGTGCTGCCACCCCATGACGGCGGGCAGTCCACCAGTCACGCCTACCTGAACCGCAACAAGCGCAGCATCGCGCTGGACCTGAAGCGGCCCGAGGCGCTGGCGGTGATCCATCGCCTGGTGGCCGAGTACGACATCCTGCTGGAGCAGTTCCGCCCCGGTGTGATGGAGCGACTGGGCCTCGGCTACGAGGCGCTGAAGGCGATCAACCCGCGGCTGATCTACGTCTCCATCACCGGCTACGGGCAGACCGGCCCCTACCGTGACCGTGCCGGGCATGACATCAACTACCTGGCCCTGGCCGGGGTGGCCAGCTACACCGGCCGCCGCGACAGCGGCCCGTTGCCGCTGGGGGTGCAACTGGCAGATATCGGGGGTGGCTCGCTGCATGGTGCCCTGGGGTTGCTGGCGGCGGTGATCCACCGGCAGGCGACGGGGGAGGGGCAGCACGTGGACGTGAGCATGACCGACTGCGCCTTCAGCCTGAACGGTATGGCCGGCGCGGGCTACCTGGGGGCCGGGGTCGAGCCGGACATGGAGAACCAGGCGCTCAACGGCGGCAGCTTCTACGACTACTACCGCACCCGCGACGGCCGCTGGTTCTCCGTTGGCAGCCTGGAGCCGCAGTTCATGGAGGCGTTCTGCGCGGCCATCGGCCGGCCCGAGCTGGCGGCCCGTGGCCTGTCACCCCGTCCAGAGGACCAGCAGGCGCTCAAGCGTGCCATCGAGATCGAGTTCGAGAAGCGCGACTTCAGCGAGTGGCAACAGGTGTTCGCCGGCCTGGATGCCTGCGTGGAACCCATGCTGCCGCTCTCCGAAGCGGTGGAGCACCCGCAGATCCGCGCCCGTGAGCTGGTGGTGGAGGTCCCGCGCGAGGGGCAGCCGGCCCAGCGCCAGATGGCCTGCCCCATCCGTTTCTCGGCGGGGCTGCCGGCACCGCGCCACACGGGCGTGGCGTTGGGCGCGCACACCCGGGAGGTGCTGGCGGGCCTGGGCTACACCGAGGAGCAGATCGAGGCGCTGAAGGCAGCCGGCGTCACCGGGCCGGCGAAGCGCTGAGGCGCTGGCCGGCGAAGGGCGTCACTTCGCGCCGGGGAGGGCGGGGGGCTTGTCCAGGAGGGTGCGCAAGTAATGCACCACGTCGGCCGCACCGGCCAGGCGCAGGCCTTCGCCCAGGGCGGTGGCCTCGGGGTTGTCCTTGGGCAGCAGCAGGAACTCGGGGGCCTTGCCCTTGCGATTCTTCAGCAGGCTGAGGCGGGCGTAGGGAATGCCCTCGCTCATCAGCAGGGCCATGAACTCGGCGTGGCTCCAGGCCTCCACCGGCATCGACAGCACGTGGTAGCGGCTGTCCAGCAGGTCCAGCCCGGCGGGGAGCAGGCGGTAGGTCACCAAGTCGGCCGGCAGCGTCACCTCCATCTGCCGGCGCCGAGCGTATACGACAGCCGCAGCGAAGGCCTCGGGGTGATGGCTGCCGTGCCAGAAGACCCGGTCGCCGTACCAGCTGGCCTGGTACAGGGCCAGCCGTTCACCGGCGAGGAAGCGCGGCAGCGGCTGGCTGATGGCCTTGACGAAATCCTTGTAGCTGATGATCCGCACGTTCTTGCAGGCGGGCGTGGCGGCGTACAGCTCGAAGCTGGGGCAGGGCGGTTCCGGTTCGTCGTGCCCGTGGATCCCTTCCACTAGGCGCAGGTCGAAGTCGGACAGGTCGCGCCGTTCTTCCTCCACCAGATGCACCAGCACGGCGTGGGCCTGGGCCTTGTCTTCCTGCACCGGGCCGGAAAGTGCGTTGCGCGGCAGGTCCACCAGGCGTTGCAACGGCGGACCGTTCTGCCACCAGATGTCCGGCTGCAGGGGGGAGAGCGGGGCGAAAGGCAGTTGCAGGCGGCTGGCCTGTTCCAGTACCTGGCGGGAGGCACGGCCCACCAGCCCCAGGCGTTGAGCCAGGGCTGCCAGGCGGGACGACAGGGTGTTCGTTGGGGACTGCGGCGAACTCATGGCCAGACAAGGACTCCCGGATCACGAAGGGGAGTTTGGCAGAGGTCGCGGATGGCTGCACGGCTTTGACGGTAACGGCAGTGATACGCTGGCGCGGTACGCCGCACAGTGCCGGCAGGTTGGATCATTTCGACGAACAACGAGGAGGCCTCCATGCCCAGCCTGGTGCTGGATATCTCACTGACCGCGGACCAGTTCCTCGCGGTCTATCAGGGCCACGCCAATCGGGTGATGGTGCGTAGCCGGGACGGGCGCAAGGTTAGCTTACCTGCGCATCATCTGCGGCCTTTTCTGACCCACGAAGGCATCCGCGGTTCCTTCGAACTGGTGTTCGACCCGGCCAGCGGCACCCTGGAGTCGTTGCGTCGCCTCGCCTGAGTCGGGTCCGACGGCTATAATCGCCGGCCCATCCCGCCGATCGAAAACCCGCCCATGTACACCCTGGCCCGCGAGCTGCTGTTCAAACTGTCCCCGGAAACCTCCCACGAGCTGTCCATCGACCTGATCGGGGCCGGCGGACGCCTGGGCCTGAACCGCCTGCTGACCAAGGCACCGGCCAGCCTCCCGGTGAAGGTGATGGGGCTGGAGTTCCCCAACCCCGTGGGCCTGGCTGCCGGTCTGGACAAGAACGGCGACGCCATCGACGGCTTCGCCCAGCTGGGCTTCGGCTTCGTCGAGATCGGCACCGTCACCCCACGACCGCAGCCGGGCAACCCCAAGCCGCGCCTGTTCCGCCTGCCCCAGGCCGAGGCGGTGATCAACCGCATGGGCTTCAACAACCACGGCGTCGACCACCTGCTGGCACGCGTGCGTGCAGCCAGGTTCGACGGCGTGCTGGGCATCAACATCGGCAAGAACTTCGACACCCCGGTCGAGCGTGCCGTCGACGACTACCTGATCTGCCTGGACAAGGTCTACGCCCACGCCAGCTACGTGACGGTCAACGTCAGCTCGCCCAACACCCCCGGCTTGCGCAGCCTGCAGTTCGGTGACTCGCTCAAGCAGCTGCTCGAAGCCCTGCGCCAGCGCCAGGAAGACCTCGCCGTGCAGCACGGCCGCCGCGTGCCGCTGGCGATCAAGATCGCCCCGGACATGAGCGACGAGGAAACCGCCCTGGTGGCCAGCGCGCTGGTGGAGTCGGGCATGGATGCAGTGATCGCCACCAACACCACCCTGGGCCGCGAAGGCGTCGAGGGCCTGGAGCATGGCGACGAGGCCGGCGGCCTGTCGGGCGCGCCAGTGCGGGAGAAGAGCACCCACACCGTGAAGGTGCTGGCGGCGGAACTGGGCGGGCGCCTGCCGATCATCGCCGTGGGCGGGATCACCGAAGGCCGTCACGCCGCCGAGAAGATCGCCGCCGGCGCAAGCCTGGTGCAGATCTACTCGGGCTTCATCTACAAGGGGCCGGCGCTCATCCGTGAATCGGTGGACGCCATCGCCGCGCTGCCGGGATTCGGCAAGGGGCGCTGAAATGAAAAGGGCTCCCGCTTGGGAGCCCCTGGGCTTGCGCCCGCCGCCCGGATGGGGCGTGCTTGGTGAAATCGGTCAGGTCCGAGGTATCAGCCTACGGCGTGGAGTTGATTGAGTCGGTGAATGCCGGCCGTGCCGGTAAAGCCATCCCAGTGGTCGCCGCGGCCCTCCCGCCAGCCGTTGATCCAGGCTTGGCGAGTGGTGGGATGGGTGAAAGGACAAAGGTCGCGGGATTTGCCATGAATGCCGTGCTGATAACCGCGCAGGAATGCTCGTTCCATCGGATCACGCTTAAGTCTTCTCATAGGGTGTAGCCCTCATTTGTTGACTGTTATGTCCCATGGCCCGGGTGCCGGGCCTGGCAGGTCTGGCCTGCCTTCGGGGAGGCGCTGCCGGCGTGGCGCTCCCCTCGTCCGCTGCCGTTGCGGTAGCGGATTAAGCTGTGTTCTAACCCTTGCTCCGGGGCATTGGAATGATCGTTTTGTCATAAGGACGTAACGAACATGGGCTCCGGACCATAAGCCGGAGGGGCTGTTTTTCGCCCCTCGGCGCCCTGTGCCCCCTGTGGCGCGGCCTTGCGCGAAGTTGATGTCGAGGTGCCATGAAGGCCTCGCGCTTGAGAATGAGAATTCTCCAATCCGACGAAGGGACGTTCTGCGACCTTCAGTCACATAATTCTTTGAGGTGTGGAGACATTTCCGCGCCGTTGATCAGCCGAAAGGCATTGGAACTAGCATGTCGGACCGTTACGAACTCTTCCTCACCTGCCCGAAAAGCCTGGAAGGGCTGTTGCTGGAGGAAGCCAGCCAGCTCGGCCTGGAGGAGCCCCGCGAGCAGGTCGCTGCCATTCGCGGCCACGGCAGCCTGGAAACGGCCTATCGGCTGTGCCTCTGGTCGCGCCTGGCCAACCGCGTGCTGCTGGTGCTCGCGCGCTTCCCGGTGAGCAATGCCGACGACCTCTACGAGGGCGTCAAGGCCGTGGACTGGCATGACCACCTGGCCGCCGACGGCAGCCTGGCCGTGGAGTTCAGCGGCCACGGTGCCGGCATCGACAACACCCACTTCGGCGCCCTCAAGGTGAAGGACGCCGTGGTCGACCGCCTGCGTACCAGCACCGGCCAGCGCCCCTCGGTGGACAAGCAGAACCCCGACGTGCGCCTGCACCTGCGCCTGGAGAAGGGCGAGGCGATCCTCTCCCTCGACCTCGCCGGCCACAGCCTGCACCAGCGCGGCTACCGCCTGCAGCAGGGCGCGGCGCCGCTGAAGGAGAACCTCGCCTCGGCGATCCTGATCCGCGCCGGCTGGCCGCGCATCGCTGCCGAGGGCGGCGCCCTGGCCGACCCCATGTGCGGTGTCGGCACTTTCCTGGTGGAGGCGGCGATGATGGCCGCCGACGTCGCCCCCAACTTCAAGCGCGAGCGCTGGGGCTTCTCCAACTGGCTCGGTCACGTACCGGCGATCTGGCGCAAGCTGCACGACGAGGCCCAGGCCCGTGCCGACGCCGGCCTGGCCCGCCCGCCGCTGTGGATCCGTGGCTACGAGGCCGATCCCCGGCTGATCCAGCCGGCCCGCAACAACATCGAGCGTGCCGGGCTGGGCGCCTGGGTGAAGATCTACCAGGGCGAGCTGGCCACCTTCGAACCGCGCCCGGACCAGAACCAGAAGGGCCTGGTCATCAGCAACCCGCCCTACGGCGAACGCCTCGGTGACGAAGCCAGCCTGCTCTACCTCTACCAGAACCTCGGCGAGCGCCTGCGCCAGGCCTGCATGGGCTGGGAAGCCGCGGTGTTCACCGGCGCGCCCGAGCTGGGCAAGCGCATGGGCATCCGCAGCCACAAGCAGTACGCCTTCTGGAACGGCGCGCTGCCTTGCAAGCTGCTGCTGATCAAGGTGCTGCCCGAGCAGTTCGTCACCGGCTCGCGCCGCCAGGATTCCACTGCCGAGGTAGAACCAGGCGTGGCCCCGGCCGCAGAGCCGGCACGCCTGTCCGAGGGCGGGCAGATGTTCGCCAACCGCCTGCAGAAGAACCTCAAGCAGCTGGGCAAGTGGGCGCGCAAGGAAGGCATCCAGTGCTACCGCCTGTATGACGCCGACATGCCCGAGTACGCCCTGGCCGTCGACCTCTATGGCGACTGGGTGCACGTGCAGGAATACGCCCCACCGCGCTCCATCGACCCGGAGAAGGCCCAGGCCCGCCTGCTGGACGCCCTTGCGGCGATTCCCCAGGCCCTGCAGATCGACCCGTCCCGCGTGGTGGTCAAGCGCCGCGAACGGCAGACCGGCACCCGCCAGTACGAGCGCCAGGGCGCCGAAGGGCGCTTCATGGAGGTGAACGAAGGCGGCGTGAAGCTGCTGGTCAACCTCACCGACTACCTGGACACCGGCCTGTTCCTCGACCACCGTCCCATGCGCCTGCGCATCCAGCGCGAGGCTGCGGGCAAGCGTTTCCTCAACCTGTTCTGCTACACCGCCACCGCCACCGTGCATGCTGCCAAGGGCGGTGCCCGCAGCACCACCAGCGTCGACCTCTCCAAGACCTACCTGGACTGGGCGCGGCGCAACCTCTCGCTGAACGGCTTCTCCGACAAGCAACGGCTGCAGCAGGGCGACGTGATGGCCTGGCTGGAGGAGGATCGCGGCGAGTACGACCTGATCTTCATCGACCCGCCGACCTTCTCCAACTCCAAGCGCATGGAAGGGGTGTTCGACGTCCAGCGCGACCATGTGCACCTGCTCGACCTGGCCATGGCCCGCCTGGCCCCTGGCGGGGTGCTCTACTTCTCCAACAACTTCCGCAAGTTCCAGCTGGATGAAGCCCTGGGCGCCCGTTACCAGGTCAGCGAGATCAGCGCCGAAACCATCGACCCGGACTTCGCCCGCAACGGCAAGATCCACCGAGCCTGGCGCCTGACCGCCCGTTGAGCACCGTCCGTCCCCGCCCGTAAGGGCGGGGCGGAACTTTTCCCGACGGCGCTAGGCAAAATGCCAGCATCCCGCTAGGTTTGTGATCACAGGGACGTCTTTTCCATCACGAACCGAGGCTCGAGCATGGCTACGCCTGCCCAGTCAATCACGTCCCTTTCCTTTCCGGCAGGCAGCCGCGGTCTGCTCCTGCTCATCTGCGTACTGGTGATCGGTATCGGCCTGGGGTTCACCGTCCTGCTTGGCCGAGCCGTGCACGACTCCGAGGAGCACCAGCTGCGGGAGCGCTTCGCCCAGGTCGCCAACGAGCGCATCAGCCGGGTCGAGGAGCGCCTCAACGGGCAACTCAAGGAGCTGGATGCGCTGCAGCGTTTCGTCGCCAACTCGCCCCGCCTCGACCTGCAGCGCTACCGGCGCTTCGTCGAGCCGATGCTGCTGGACACGCTGGCGTACTACTGGGTACCGCGGGTGGACGCCGGCCAGCGCGACCGCTACGAGAGCACGGCGCGCCACGAGGGATTGGCGGACTTCCGCATCCATGACCTGGAAGGGGCCAGCCCCGCCCGCGACTACTACCTGCCGCTCTTCTATGGAGCGGCCCGCCGCAACAGCGAGCTGCCCATCGGCCTGGACATGCGCGCCTTGCCCGAGCGCCAGGCCCTGCTGAACAAGGCCGAGGTGGAGCGGCAGGTGACGGTGTCCGGCCTGGTCCGGGTCTATGGCATGCCGGACAACATCCACGAAGGCGTCCTGATCGTCGCCCCGGTGCTTGGGCGGGCGGAGGAGCCACTGCCCGGTTTCGTCGTCGCCATCGTGAGCCTGCGCCAGGAGCTGGAAGACGGCCTGCCGAGCGAAATGCTCGCCAATATGCCCACGCGGCTCGACGACATCACCGACCCGGTTCGTCCGCAACGCCTCTACCAGAGCCATTCCGTCGCCGACGACAGCGAGCTGGTGCTGGAACGTACCCTGGCTTTTGGCGACCGGACCTACCGCCTTGAGGTACGGCCCAGCCCGAAGTTTCTCGCCGACAACCGCACCACCTCCTGGCACCTGGTGCTGGGCACCGGCATCGCCCTCAGCCTGATGCTGGGCGGCTACGTCCTGCTGCTCATCAGCCAGCGCCAGCGGGCCTTGCGCCTGGTGGCCGAGCGCACCGCCGAGCTGCGCCAGCGCGAACTGCAGCTCAAGCTCAGCGAGGAGCGCTGGAGCTTCGCCCTGGACGGCGCCGGCCACGGCGTCTGGGACTGGGAGCCGGACAGCGGGCGGATGTTCTTCTCTCCGGCCTGGAAGACCATGCTCGGCTACCTGCCCGGCGAGCTGGAGGACAGCCTCGACACTGCGCTCGGGCTGCGTCATCCCGATGACCTGCAGGGCTCGCGGGAGGCGCTGCGGCGCTACCTGAACGGCGAGGTCGACGTCTACCGCAGCGAGCACCGCATGCGCCGCAAGGACGGCAGCTGGGCCTGGGTGCTGGAGCGCGGCCAGGTGGTGGAGATCAATGACGATGGCTCGCCGCTGCGGCTGATCGGCACCCAGACCGACATCAGCGAGAGCAAGGCGGTGGAGCTGCAACTGGCCCTGGCCAACGGCAACCTGCGCAGCCTGCTGGACGCGGCGACCGAGGTGTCGATCATCGCCACCGACCTGGAGGGCTACATCCTCCAGTACAACGCCGGTGCCGAGCGCATGTTCGGCTACAGCGCCGAGGAGATGCTCGGCACCCGTCCCCGCACCCTGCACCTGGAAAGCGAGGTGCGCGAGCGCTGCGCGGCCCTGGCCCAGCGCCTCGGCCGCCCGGTGCCCGACTTCCACCGCTATGTGGTGGAGGTGACCGCCGGACGCTGCTACGACGAACACGAGTGGACCTACGTGCGCAAGGACGGCAGCCAGTTGATCGGCAACCTGATCCTCACCGAGGTGCGCAACGAGGCGGGCGAGTTGATCGGCTTCCTCGGCATTTCCACCGACATCACCGAGCGCAAGCGTGTGCAGCAGGCCCTGGAGGAGCGCGACCGCCTGCTGGAGAAGCTCAGCGCGCGGGTACCGGGGGCGATCTACCAGTACCTGTTGATGCCCGACGGCTCCAGCCGTTTCCCCTACGTCAGCGCCGGCATCCACGACCTGGTGGAGATGAACGCGCCCGAGGTCCGGCAGGATGGCGAACGGGTGTTCCAGCGTGTGCACCCGGAAGACCTCGAACGGGTGCAGGGCAGTATCCTCGCCTCCGCCCAGACCCTGGAGACCTGGCGCGAGGACTTCCGCGTGCTCCTGCCGCAGAAGGGGGTGCGCTGGCTGCGCGGCGAATCGGTGCCCGAGCGCATGCCCGACGGCAGCGTGCTCTGGCATGGCTACATCTCCGACATCACCGGCCACAAGCTGGTGGAGCAGGAGCTGCGCACCCTGTCCATCACCGACGCACTTACCGGCGTCTACAACCGCCGGCACTTCCAGGAGCGCCTGGAGGTGGAGATCGCCCGCGCCCAGCGCAGCGAAGGGCCGCTGTCGGTGCTGATGTTCGACATCGACCACTTCAAGCAGGTCAACGACCGCTTCGGCCACGAAGCCGGCGACCGGGTGCTCAAGGCCATCTGCCAGCGGGTCGGC
The DNA here is from genome assembly GCF_011397855.1 of Metapseudomonas otitidis. Taxonomy (NCBI): domain Bacteria; kingdom Pseudomonadati; phylum Pseudomonadota; class Gammaproteobacteria; order Pseudomonadales; family Pseudomonadaceae; genus Metapseudomonas; species Metapseudomonas otitidis. The sequence continues at coordinate 1,765,332 of NZ_AP022642.1, forward strand.
GAGCGGCTGCGGCGCATCGACGTGTTCTGCCGCCTGGGGGGCGAGGAGTTCATCGTCATCTGCCCCAACACCGGCGAGTCCCAGGTCCAGGTCCTGGCCGACGCGCTGTGGAACACGCTGTCGAAGGAGGCGTTGCCGGAGGTGGGCGTGGTCACTGCCAGCTTCGGGCTGGCCTGCTGGCGGGAGGGGGAACTGGCCGACGACCTGTTGCGGCGGGTCGACGAGGCGGTCTATGCCGCCAAGCAGGCCGGACGCAACCGCGTCTGCGTCGCGGCCTGAATGCGGCCCCGGGCGGGGCCGCCATTCAACTTCAGCGGGCGCCGCCCTTGGACTGGTGCAGGTCCAGCAGCACCTGATCGAGGATCGACGAGGCACCCCAGGGGCGCGGGTCGTTGAGGATCGCCACCACGGCCCAGGTGTTGCCCGCGCCGTCGCGGCTGAAGCCGGCAATGGCCCGTACCGTGTTCAGCGTTCCGGTCTTGATGTGGGCTTCGCCTGCCATGGGGGTTCGGCGCAGGCGCTTGCGCATGGTGCCGTCCATCGCCACCAGCGGCAGCGAGGCGATGTACTCGGCGGCGTAGGGGCTCTGCCAGGCCGCGTGGAGGATGGTGGCCATCTCCCGCGCACTGACCCGCTCGTTGCGCGACAGGCCCGAGCCGTTCTCCATCACCAGATGCGGGGCGGTGATGCCCTTCTGTGCCAGCCACTTGCGGATGACCCGTTGCGCCGCCTTGGCGTCGTCGCCATCGGCGTCGGTGCGGAACTGCGCGCCGATGCTGAGGAACAGCTGCTGGGCCATGGTGTTGTTGCTGTACTTGTTGATGTCCCGAATGATCTCCACCAGGTCCGGGGAGAAGGCGCGGGCCAGCAGCTTGGCGTCCTTGGGCACGTCGGCCTGGCGGTCCTTGCCGAGGATCGAGCCGCCCAGCTCCTTCCAGATGGCGCGCACGGCACCGGCGGCGTAGGCCGGGTGGTCGAGGATCGACAGGTAGGTCTGGGCGCTGCAGCCTTCCGGCAGCTGGCCGGTGGCGATCACCGTGGTGCCGTCGAACTGGGTCACCGGGTTGTAGCGCACGTCGGGGAAGGCGGGGCAGGGCGCGGCCTTGGTCACCTTGATCTGGTTGTCCAGGCGGATGCTCTCGATGGGCGGCTCGGCCGCCAGGCTCACGCGGCCCCCGTCGGCGCGGGCGACGAAGCGCAGGGCCTTGAGGTTGACCAGCAGCGAATCCGGGCCCACCAGGAAGGGCTTGTTGTCGTCGCCGCCGTCGTCGTTGAACGCCGGCAGCTGCGGGTGGACGAAGCGGCTGCGGTCCAGCACCAGGTCACCGGTGACCTTCAGCACGCCGTTGGCGCGCAGGTCGCGCATCATCAGCCACAGCTTCTCCATGTTCAGCTTCGGGTCGCCACCGCCCTTGAGGTAGAGGTTGCCGTTGAGCACCCCGTCCTTGAGCGTGCCGTCGGTGTAGAACTCGGTCTTCCACTGGTAGGTGGGGCCCAGCAGCTCCAGGGCGGCGTAGGTGGTGATCAGCTTCATGGTGGAGGCTGGGTTCACCGACACGTCCGCATTGAAGATGGTCTGGGCGCCCGGGCCGGTCAGCGGCAGGGTCACCAGCGACAGGGAGGAGGGGGCGATCTTGTTCTTCTTCAGGGCCTGTTGGACCTTCGGCGTGAGGGTCGCATTGACCTGGACGGCCTGGGCCGGCAGGGCGAGGGGCAGGAGCAGGCCGGCGAAGGCGAGTGGGCGAAGGGTCTTGAACAGGGACATCAACGACGATCCTCCAGGCGGAGGCGGACAACGGGGTCATGCATGGCTGGGTGTTCCCGCGGTGGTTTGGGGAAAATGCGCGCATTATGCCGCAAGCGACCGCCGGGCGCAGGGCCCCATGCGGCACGGGCCAAGCGGCGCCGAACCTGCTAGAGTGCGCGCCTTGAAAACCTCTGAGGACTGCCTGATGGCCAAGAACCGCTCCCGTCGCCTGCGTAAGAAGCTCTGTGTGGATGAATTCCAGGAGCTGGGCTGCGAACTCAGCCTGACCTACAAGGAAGGCCTGGACCTCAACGCGCTGCAGGACTTCCTGGATGCCTTCATCGTCGAAGCCATCGATGGCAACGGCCTGGGCTACGTCGGTGGCGAAGACTACGGCTTCGTCTGCCTGGCCAAGCGTGGCTCGGTCAACGAAGAGCAGCGCACCGCCCTGGAAGCCTGGCTCAAGGGCCGCAGCGAACTGGCCGAGTTCAACCTCAGCCCGCTGGTCGACGTGTGGTACCCCGAGAACGCGATCAACGCCCAGTAAGCAGTTGACGTGACTCGGAAAAAAGGCGCCCCAGGGCGCCTTTTTTCATGCTCGCAGGAAGGCCGCAGTGGCTATGACGGGCTCTCCGTCACCCCCGCCCGCTGCAGCAGCTGTGCCTCGTCCACCGCATCCACCTGCTCGGGCCGCAGGAAGCGTTCGGCGTAGTCCCGGTACACGCCGCTGCGGATGAACAGCCCGAACAGCTCGGTGTCGATGTGCGCGCCCTTGCACATGCCGGCCATGATCCCCAGCGCCTCGGAGAGGGTCTTGCCCTTCTTGTAGGGGCGGTCAACGGCTGTCAGCGCCTCGAAGATGTCGGCGATGGCCATCATCCGCGCCGGCAGACTCATCTGCTCGCGGGCCAGGCGCTTGGGATAGCCGGTGCCGTCCATCTTCTCGTGGTGCCCGCCAGCGATCTCCGCCACGTTCTTCAGGTGTGGTGGGAAGGGCAGGCGGCTGAGCATCAGGATGGTCTGCACGATGTGGTGGTTGATGATGTAGCGCTCCTCCGCCGTCAGCGTCCCGCGTGCGATGGCGAGGTTGTGCAGTTCGCCCCGGTTGAACTTGTGTTCCGGCACGTCGAGACGGAATCCCCACGGATTGTCCGCCGCCATGCGCTCGCCCTCGGGGCGCTCCAGCAGGTGCTCGGGACGGTCCGCCAGCAGCGGCTCCTCCGCCGGCAGGGGGCGTGGCGGCGTGCGGGCCTGGCGCTGGGCCTCTTCCCAGGACACCCCCAGGCGGTCGTCCAGGGTGCGCAGCCAGGTGCGCCCGGCAATGGCGTGCAGCCGCTGCTGGTCTGCCTCGGCCATGAACTCCCCGCCCAGGTTGCAGCGGGCGATGAAGGCGAATTCGTCATCCAGGGTGGCCAGCAGCGCGTCCCGCTGCGCCGCCAGCACGGCCTCATCGGCTCCTTCTGCACGGGCCCGCCAGTAGGTGATCCAGGCATCGCGCTTGAGCACCTCGAAGCGCATCCGCACTTCATGGATGCGGTCGTAGAGGGTTTCCAGCTTGGTGGCCTTGTCCACCACGTACTCGGGGGTGGTGACCTTGCCGCAGTCGTGCAGCCAGGCGGCGATGTGCAGGGCCTCCCAGTCCTCGTCACTGGGGTTGTAGTCGCGGAAGGGGCCGTCCTCGCTCTCGGCAGCGGCACGGGCCAGGGCCAGGGTGATCTCCGGGACGCGCTGGCAGTGGCCGCCGGTGTAGGGGCTCTTGGCGTCGATGGCGCCGGCGATCAGCTGGATGAACGCATCCAGCAGCTGCTTCTGCCGTTCCAGCAGGCGCTGGCTTTCGATGCACAGCGCCGCCACGCCGGACAGGGCCTCGACGAAGGCGATGCGTTCCGGCCGCAGCATGGCGGGGTTGGCCTCGCCGCCGGTGTCGCGCTGCAGCAGCACCAGCAAGCCGATGGTGTCGCCCTGGCGGTTATGCAGGCCGGTGCCCATCAGGTGGGCGCGCGGCGTGCCCAGGGCGTTCAGCAGCGGCCCCAGTTCGCCAGCCTGGTCGTAGCCGAGCGACTGGGCCAGGGTCGCGCCGCCGTTGGCGGGCTGGCGGATCCAGGCGGGGAGGGCGGGGTCGTTCATGTCCCGTGCGGCCAGGCCGAGCTCCGAGGGCTGCCGCTGCTGGCCGTCGAGGAACAGGGCCTGGGGTTCGAGCCGCCCCTGCTCGGCGTCCAGCAGGTAGAGGATGCCGCCGGCGGATTCGCTGATCTCCACGGTCTCTTCGAGGACCCGGCTCAGCAACGCATCGAAGCGCTTTTCCGCCGAGAGGCTGGCAGTGATGTCGAGGAAGCTGCCCAGGGTGACCTTCATCTTCTCCATCGCCACGGCCAACTGGTCCACCTCCAGCACCGGCGAGCGGCCGAGCGCGGGCATATCGAAGTCGAAGCGACGGATGGCCTCGGCTTCCACCACCAGCGCCCGCAGGGGCTTCACCAGGATGCGTGACAGCAGCCAGCCGACCGGGATGCACAGGATGAGGATGACCAGGGTGAGCACGCCGCCCTGCCAGCGGATGCGGTAGGCATCGGCCAGCAGCTCGTCCTCGGGGGCCAGCAGGGCCAGGTAGAGCCCCTTGGGGCCGCCGGCCTGCAGGTGCTGGCGGGAAACCACCCATTGCCGTCCCGCCAGTTTCAGGGTGGTGCGCAGGTCGTCTTGCTCGCTGCGGTCGAGCAGCGCGGCGATGGCCGGGTCCAGGTCGCGGGCCATGGTCAGGCGCGGCTTGTCGTCGATGCGGGTGATCAGGCGCGTGCTGTCGGGGTAGGCCACTGCTTCGCCACTGGGCGCGAACAGTACTACCTGGGTGCCGGGGGTGACCCGGTGCGCCGCCAGGGTGGCGGAGAGGTCGGCCAGGGTCAGGTCGGCGCCGATCACCGAATCCTCGCCCGCCGGCAGTGCCAGGGTGGTGCCCACCGCGCCGCTGGAGAAGAACACATAGGGCGCGGTGGCGATATGGCCACCCTGCTCCAGGGCGGTGTTGAACCAGGGGCGGCTGCGTGGATCGTAGCGCTCGTTGAGGTCCTGCCGACGGCTGATCACCGTCAGGTTGTCGTCGAGGAAGGTCGACTCGGACTGCGCGCGGGACAGGTTGTTGCGCTCGATGCTCCAGACCTGGAAGGCCGCGCCAGGCGGGGCATCGAAGCGCTTCTTCAGGGCTTCGGTGCGCAGCGGGCGGACCATGAGGAAGTCACCGTCGTCGTACCCCTGGTAGAGGGCGGCCAGCTTGGGGTGGTCGCGCAGGGCCTGGACGAAGGGCCTGAGCAGGCGTTCCTGGCGCTGCCAGGCGGGGTCCTGTGCGCTGCCTGGCGTCAGGGCCATCAGGTTGAGCAGGGTGTCGATGGGACGGTAGGTGCCCTCCAGGTCCGCCTCCACCTGCTGGCTGATTTTCCCGAACAGCGCGTCGCTGCTGGACAGGATGATCTGCGTGGCCTGCCGGTAGTTGAAGACCCCGAGGATCACCCCGGAGATCAGCAGGAGCAGCGTGAACAGCAGGCTGATGTGGACATGCAACGGAAATCGACGTTCGAGCGACCTTGGCATTGCCGAAGCTCCTGATCCCTGTTTGGGGCGCGCTTGCAGCATAGATGAGGCCTGGGGAAGGCGCTGGGGCAGCCGCGGAATAGACCGCTCTGCCTGGGCAGTGACGGCTGCCGGGGGATATGGCCGAACGGGGAAGCACAGGCGGAGTGATCGCGCATCTGCTTCCAGTGGTAGCGAGAGCTGGGAATGAGAGGGGAAAAGACGGGTTTGGGCCCTGATGCTGCGGTTAGAAAGTAGGACTATTCCTAAGGTTCTGACGGCTCCGTCCCTAATCCCTGCGATCCACCCCATCGACGCTCGACAGGCCTCCCGTCATCTCTATCTTGGCGAAACCCGTACACCCTCAAGGGAGATAAAAAGGTGAGCAAATTGGTAGACCTGGATGAGTTCCTGCGCATGGGCAGCGAAGCACCGAGCAAGGTGCTGATCGTCGACGACCACCCCGTGATCCGACTGGCCGTGCGCCTGCTGCTCAACCGCGAGGGGTATGAAGTGATCGCCGAGACCGACAACGGCGTCGATGCCATCGCCCTGGCCCGCGAACACGTGCCGGACCTCATCATCCTCGACATCGGCATCCCCAAGCTCGGCGGCCTCGACGTCATCGCCCGCCTCAGTTCGCTGGAGCTGCCGCTGCGCATCCTCGTGCTGACCGGACAGAACCCCAGCCACTACGCCGCCCGCTGCATGCAGGCCGGCGCTGCCGGTTTCGTCTGCAAGGAAGGCGACCTGGGCGAACTGGCTTCGTCCGTACGCGCGGTGCTCTCGGGCTACAGCTACTTCCCCAGCGACGTGATCCGTTCCGGCAAGCGCCAGGTCGGTGTCCCCGACGAGCAGGAGCTGATCAGCCGCCTCTCCGACCGCGAGCTGGTGGTGCTCAAGTACCTGGCCAACGGCTACAGCAACAAACGCATCGCCGACGAGATGTTCATCAGCAACAAGACCGTCAGTACCTACAAGTCCCGCCTGCTGCTCAAGCTCAACGCCCGCTCGCTGATCGAGTTGGTGGAGTTCGCCAATCGCAACGCGCTGGTCTGAGCGCATCACAACCCAGTAGGCGTCGGGATCGGCGACGCTGCGGGGGTCAGTCGCGCAGGGGCTCGGTGACGGGCTCCGCCTGCGGGGCCGGTCCAGCCGCCCCAAGCGCTTCCTCTACTTCCACGTCTGCCTCCGCCGGCGCCTGTGGCGTCCAGCGCAGCCGTGCGCGGTGCGCGCCGTAGGCCACCAGCAGTGCCAGGGCGGCGCCCAGCAGGCTGTTGTAGAGGCGCACCTCCGGCAGGTGCCAGTCGTGGGCCAGGCTCTCGGCCAGCAGCACGAAACACAGCATGGTCTGCGCCACGAACAGGCCGTAGTGCTGGGCGATGAAGGCACGGCTGAGCACGATCAGCGGCAGCATCGCCGCCACCAGCCAACCCGGGCTTTCCAGCCAGTGACCGAACAGGATCAGTGCCAGCGCCGCCGCCAGGCTGCCGAGGCTGCGCTGGATGGCCCGCACCAGGCTGCCGTCCAGCTCCATCTGCAATGTCGTCACCACCGTCAGCGTCAGCCAGTAGCCTCGCGGCAGGCCGCTGAGGTTGGCCGCCAGGCCCGCCAGGGCCACCGCCAGGGTGCAGGCCAGGGCGTGGATCCACCACAGCCGCTGTGGCAGGCGCCCGGCGTGCCGGCCGAACACCTTGATGAACCCGCTCAGGCGCGGCAGCACCGGCCACAGGCGCAGGCCGTGGGCGCCCCGCAGGAAGAACGCCAGCAGCATCACCCACAGCCCGCCGATGGCGAACAGCGCCCCTACCGCCAGGCCGTTGTGCAGGTTGCCGCTGCCGGCCTGGCCCTGGCCGAGGCACAGGCACACCGCCAGCCCGACCCCCAGCTTGCCCAGCTCCGTGCCGTAGCGCTGCAGCACCGCCAGCAGGAAGCCCCACAGGGCGAAGGTGCCGAGGCTGGCCAGGGGATGGCTGGCGGCCCAGAAGCCGATGCCTGCGCTGAGGGCGCCGAGCAGCGTGAGCAGCAGCATGCGCAGCATGCCGAAGCGATGCATCGGGTTGGCCAGCGCCGCCTGGAAGGCCCCGGTGGCGGCCCAGAGGAAGCCCGTGTGCGCGGTGAACAGACCGAGCAGCAGCGGCAGGCCGCAGCCCAGGCCGGCGATGGCCGCCGGGCCCCAGGCCGGAGGGCCGGCGTGCCAGTGGAAGCTCTGCCTGATCGCCTGACGCACGGAGGTTCCCTAGACCGGGCTCGAACGGCCGGTCATCTCCCGGGCCATCTCGGTGGCGTAGCTGTCGGTCATGCCGGCGATGAAATCCAGCACCCGCAGGAAGGAGCGGTACAGCGGCCAGCCCGGGTTGGGCGCGTTGTTGCCCAACAGGTCGAGGATGCGCCGGTTCTTGAACGACGGCGTACGCCCGCCGTGCTGCTCCAGCGCTGCGCCGCAGAAGGCGTTGAGGAGGATTTCCAGGGTGGTGTAGGCGCCGATCTCGTGCAGCGTCTTGCGCTTGTCCTGGAAGATGCGTTCGCGGGCGATGGCCTTGGCGCGCAGCACGCAACGCTTGGCCGGACCGTCCATGTGCTCCACCAGGTCGCCGTGCAGGGTGCCGGCGAGCAGGGCGTCCTGCTGTTCGACGAAGGCCCGCGCGGCGGCGTTGGTCAGGTGCTCGATGGCCTTGCCACGCAGGATCGCCAGCTTGCGCCGGCGCGAGTCGTGTGGGCCGAGCTGGCGGTAGGTTTCCGGCAGGTCGTCGCCCACCAGGCCCAGCAGCACGGCCTCCACCTCGGCGTAGTCCAGCAGCTCCATCTCCAGGCCGTCTTCCAGGTCGATGAGGGCGTAGCAGATGTCGTCGGCCGCCTCCATCAGGTAGACCAGCGGGTGGCGCGCCCAGCGCTGCGGTTCCAACTGCGGCATGCCGAGCTTCTGGGTGATCTGCTCCATCAGCGGCAGTTCGCTCTGGTAGCAGCCGAACTTGTGCTTCTTGTAGCCCAGCGCCTCGGCGTGCTGCGAGGTCCAGGGGTACTTGAGGTACGCGCCGAGTGTGGCGTAGGTCAGGCGCGTGCCGCCGTCGAACTGGTGGTACTCCAGCTGGGTGAGCACGCGAAAGCCTTGGGCATTGCCCTCGAAGCTGAGGAAGTCGGCGCGCTCGACGTCGCTCATCGCATCCAGCCAGCCGCGCCCGGCCGCCTGCTGGAACCAGTGGCGGATGGCGTCCTCGCCGGAGTGGCCGAACGGCGGGTTGCCGATGTCGTGGGCCAGGCAGGCGGACTGCACGATCACCCCCAGGTCCGAGGGTTCGCACCAGTCCGGCAGCGCCTCGCGCAGCACCTCGCCCACGCGCATGCCCAGGGAGCGGCCGACGCAGCCCACCTCCAGGGAATGGGTCAGGCGGGTGTGGATGTGGTCGTTGCTGGAAACCGGGTGCACCTGGGTCTTGCGGCCCAGGCGGCGGAAGGCGCCGGAGAAGATGATGCGGTCGTGATCCTTGTGGAACGGGCTGCGGCCCAGCTCCTCGGTGCTGTGCACCGGCTTGCCGAGCCGTTCCCGGGTAAGCAGTGTCTGCCAGTCCAATGCCTGTCCTCGCCTTCAGTGGCTCAATGGGAGGCTAGCTTCCCGGTTAAGCCCGGGCGAGGCAAGTGGACCTTGGGACGGCTGCGGTAGTTCCGCGCCTGGCTCAGAGCCCGGCGGCGTCGATGTCCACCAGCAGCAGGCGGCGGCCGTTGTCGATGAACTGGCCGGCGGTCAGGCAGTACTGGTTGGTGGTGGCGTCGCGGTAGGTGGTGGAGAGCGTCAGGCGACGCTCCTCCCAGCCCTCGGCCAGCAACTGGTAGAAGTACGGCCGCCAGGACCAGTTGTGGCCCTGGTAGCGGGCGTCCTCCCGCCACGCGCCCTGGTGCCATTCCAGGTTGGGGGTCAGCTGGGTGCCGGTGCGGTCGCACTGGTAGATGCGTAGCAGCCAGGGGAACTCGGCGGGGTTCGGCAGCGCCTGGTGGCTGCTGCCGGCCTCGGCCCAGGACTTCAGCTGGTTCATCAGGCGGTTCAGTTGCTGGCGCATGTCCATCAGTTGCGAGCGCTCGGCCAGCTTGCGCTTCACGTAGCGATCGCGCAGCTCGGCGAAGCGCGCAACGAAGGCATCCGCCGGGAAGAACGCCAGGTGCGGCGCGGCGAACAGATAGCCCTGCACGTAGCGGGCGCCGCACTCCAGGGCGAAGTCCAGTTCGGCCTCGGTCTCCACGCCCTCGGCGATGATCCAGCAGCCGGTCTTCTCCGCCATCTGCGCCAGCGCCTTCACCACCTCGCCGCTCGGCCCACCCCGGGCGGCGGCCTGGAACAGCTGCATGTCCAGCTTGAGGATGTCCGGCTGCAACGCCAGCACCCGGTCGAGCTGCGAATAGCCCGCGCCGAAATCATCGATGGCGATGCGTGCACCGGCCTCGCGGTAGCGCGCCACCACGTCCGGCAGGCGCTGGCTGGCGCCGCCCAGTTCGGTGATCTCGAAGACGATGCGCTCGGGGCTCACTCCGTTGCGCTGCAGCTGCTTGAGGCTGGGCAGGGCCTGGCCGGGGCGCAGCCGGCTGATCCAGCGGGGCGAGATGTTGAGGCTGAGGAACCAGTCGGCCGGCGCTTCGTGCAGGCGGCGCAGGGCGTCCTCGCGGATCTCCCGGTCCAGCCGGCGCAGGGCGGCGGGCGGGATGCGCGGGTCGACGAACAGCGGGCCCACCGAACGCAGGGTGGCGTCTTCCAGGCGCAGCCGCCCCAGGGCCTCGACCCCCGCGATCCGGCCGGTGGCGGTATCGATGAAGGGCTGGAAAGAGGCGAGTGGTTGCCCCTCGATCACGGGCGGCTCCTTGTTGTAATGACCCCAGGGTCCGCGCAAGCCAGCGCGGGAACGACGGGCGATGCCCGGACCGTTCCATTAGCAAGAACGTGGCCAGTTTGTCCGACGATCAGGGGCGGGGCGGGCGGTCCACGGCCTGGCTGTGTTGCTTCCACAGGGCGCCCAGCAGCGGTAGCAGGGTGCCACCCAGCCGGACCCAGCGCGCCAGCGAGCCGCCGCGGGCCGCGAAGAAGCCCAGCGCGGCGATGCCGGCAATGCCCCAGAGTGGTGCGTGCCCCTGGCCCAGGGGATGCTGCAGGCTTTGCGCCAGGCCCTTCACCCGGCGCAGGGGCCGGGTAATCACCTGGGCTTCGTGGCGGATCTCCTGGCGGTGCATCTCCAGGCGCAGGCGGACCAGCGCCTTGCGCAGTTCACGGCGGGAGGAGGGCAGGGGCGGCTGGGTCATGGCAGCAGGCGCTCGCGGTCAAGGGCCAGCTCTTCGAGGGTGCCGGCGAAGGGGGAGGCTTCGTCGTCCACGGCCTGCTTCAGGCGCCAGGCGCAGTAGACGGTGAGCAGCCCGTAGAACAGGCAGAGCCCGCCGATGGCCTGCAGGCGCCAGGCGTCCCAGCACAGCACCAGGACCAGCGCCGACAGGCTCATCAGCAGCAGCAGGGCGAAGACCAGCGCCAGCCCGGCGAACAGCAGCAGGCGCAGGCTGTTGGCCTTCTGCTCCTGCAGCTCGATGCCGAACAGCTCCACATGGCTGTGCAGCAGCCCCAGCACGGCCGCGCCGAGGCGGCGCGGCGACGGGCCGGGCTCGCCGGCCTCGGGGTTGGGCGCGTCCGCCTGCATGTCAGCGACGGTTGGCCAGCAGGCCGAGCAGGAAGCCGACCCCGGCGGCAAGGCCGATGGTCTGCCACGGGTGCTCCTGCACGTAGCCCTCGGTGGCGGCGACGGCGGCCTTGCCCTTGTCCACCAGGCGTTCTTCCGCGAGGTTCAGGGTTTCCCGGGCGCGCTTTAGGGAGTCGTGGATCTGCAGGCGGAGGTCCTCGGCCTGCTCGCCGGCCAGGCTCGCGGTGTGCTGCAGCAGTTTCTCGGTGTCGCCGACGAGGGCCTGGAATTCGGCGATCAGGTCATCCTGGGCGCGGGAGGCGTTGTTGCGGGGCATGGCGGTTCTCCTTGAAAGGCTCAGGGGTTCTGAGTCCTGCCCGGCGCAAAGGGTTCAGGGGAAATTTGCCCGGCCGTCCGCCAACACCCGCCGTGCCTTGGTATGCGGCTTGCTTTGCCCTGGTGCGCCCGGCTGGAAAACGCCCCGTTATCGAGCGGCAAGGCGGCCTGCCGAGGTGCACGCTTGATTGGTCAAGCGACTGATAAATAAAGAAAAAGTCATGAGTCAGCTGATGCTTCACACTGCCTTTCGCCCCGTTGCGGGGCATCGCCAGGGAGCGGTCCCCGGTGGGGTGGCATCAGTCTGGTGCGCTGTGATGGTGCTGTGACCTTTCTTGGTGCCCTTTCACTGCCGGAGAGCCCCCTCTCGATGGAAAACCTCAACAGCGCCGTGCAAACCCTGATCCACGGCTCCAATACCCTGTTCATCCTGATGGGTGCGGTCATGGTCCTGGCCATGCACGCCGGCTTCGCCTTCCTCGAAGTCGGCACCGTGCGGCAGAAGAACCAGGTCAACGCCCTGTCGAAGATCCTCTCGGATTTCGCCGTCTCCACCCTGGCCTACTTCTTCATCGGTTACTGGGTGGCCTACGGGGTCAACTTCCTGCAGCCGGCCGCCGTCCTGGCGGAGGACCATGGCTACGCGCTGGTGAAGTTCTTCTTCCTGCTGACCTTCGCCGCCGCCATCCCCGCGATCATCTCCGGCGGCATCGCCGAGCGCGCCAAGTTCGGTCCGCAGCTGTGCGCCACCGCACTGATCGTCGCCTTCGTCTACCCCTTCTTCGAGGGGCTGATCTGGAACGGCAACTTCGGCCTGCAGGACTGGCTGAAAGCCAGCTTCGGCGCCAGCTTCCATGACTTCGCCGGCTCGGTGGTGGTGCATGCCGTGGGCGGCTGGCTGGCCTTCGGCGCGGTGGTGCTGTTGGGCCGCCGCGATGGCCGCTACCGTGATGGCCGGCTGATCGCCTTCGCCCCGTCGAACATCCCGTTCCTGGCCCTCGGCTCGTGGATCCTCATCGTCGGCTGGTTCGGCTTCAACGTCATGAGCGCCCAGACCCTGCAGGGCGTCAGCGGCCTGGTGGCGGTCAACTCGCTGATGGCCATGGTGGGCGGCACGGCGGCCTCGCTGCTGGTGGGCCGCAACGACCCCGGCTTCCTGCACAACGGGCCGCTGGCCGGCCTGGTGGCGGTGTGTGCCGGCTCCGACCTGATGCATCCGGTGGGCGCCCTGGCCACCGGCGCCATCGCCGGCGGGTTGTTCGTCTGGGCCTTCACCGCCACCCAGGTGAAATGGAAGATCGACGACGTCCTCGGCGTCTGGCCCCTGCACGGCCTGTGCGGCGCCTGGGGCGGCATCGCCTGCGGCCTCTTCGGCCAGCAGGCCCTGGGCGGCCTCGGCGGCGTCAGCCTCGCCAGCCAGTTCATCGGCACCGCGCTGGGCCTGGTGGTGGCGCTGGTGGGGGGCTTCGCCGTGTATGGCCTGCTGAAGAAGACCCTGGGCATCCGCCTCAGCCAGGAGCAGGAGTATTACGGCGCCGACTTGTCGATCCACCGCATCGGCGCGACCAGCCAGGATTGACCCCGGCAGCGGGCACGGAGAGGCGCACCTGTGCGCCTCTTTTCGTTTGTGGTGGTGGGCGCCCGTAGCCTGGGCTTCAGCCCAGGGGGGCGGTGCAGGCCATTCCCGGACTGAAGTCCGGGCTACGGGGATGTTCAGGTGGCGCAGGGGGATCGCACTCCACCGATCCACTCCCGCCGCCGCACCGGGCGCCCCGGTTTGATGCGGTTCGCACGGCTCACCGCATCCTACGGCTGCTCGGTTCGTAGGATGGGCTGAGCTGTGCGAAGCCCATCGTTGCGGGCTGTGTGCTTAACCGATCCACCGAATTGTTGGGAGGCACAGGCACAAAAAAGGGGCCATCCCTGGCCCCTTGCAGAAACGCGTGTGGAGTGCCGGTTACTTTTCCCAATCCTGGGGGCAGGCGGTGCAGCCTTCCATGTTCACGCCCTGGAACGAGGCGTAGTGCTGGCGGGTGCCGCTGAGGTCGGCGTTCTCCAGGTTTGCGTCGGCGAGCTTGGCCTCCTGCAGGTTGGCGTCGTTGAGGCGGGCGCCCTTGAGGTCGGCGCGGCTGAGGAAGGTCATCTCCAGGTCGGCCGCCTGCAGGTTCACGTCGTGCAGCTTGGCGCCGGAGAGGCGGGCGAATTCCAGGTAGGCACCGGTCAGGTCGGCCCCCTTGAACTGCGCGCCCTGGCCGAACAGGCCCCAGCCCTGGATGGCCATCAGGTGCGCGTCGCTGAGGTCGGCCAGGCGCAGGTTGGTCTGCTGCAGGCTGGCGCGGGTGAGGTTGGCGCCCACCAGTCGGGCCTTCTCCAGGTTGGCCAGGTCGAGGTTGGCGTGGCGCAGGTTGGCACCGGCCAGGTTGGCCCCGGACAGGTCGATGCGGCGCAGGTCCAGGTTGCTCAGGTCGGCGTTGGCCAGGTTGGCCCCCGGGCAGTGGGCGCCGGGCTCCAGGCGGCAACCGTCGATCACGCGCACGGCGTCGGCATCGCTGTCGTCGGCGGCTGGCTGGGCGGGTTCGGGCTGGGCCCAGGCGAGGCCGAAGACCAGCATGAGCAGGGGAAGGAACATGGGCAGGTAGTTCATGGCAGCTCCCGGAACGAGAACCGGCGCACCCGAGGGCGCGCCGGTGAGGATGGTCAGCGGCTGGCGGTCTTGTTGTCCCAGCTGGGCAGCTTGAACACCCAGAAGGAACCGCCCTGGGCGACCGGCTTGGTCAGCTCGGCCATGTCGCCGCCCCACAGGGGCACGGCACCGCCGTAGCCGACGGTCACGCCGATGTACTGCTCGCCATCCTGTTCCCAGGTGATGGGCGGGGAGACGATCCCGCTGCCGGTCTGGAATTTCCACAGCTCCTTGCCGGTCTTCGCATCGAAGGCCTTGAGGAAGCCGTCACCGGTGCCGGTGAACACCAGGTTGCCCTTGGTGGCCAGCACGCCGGCCCACAGCGGCAGGTGCTCGTTGTGCTCCCACACCACCTTGCCGGTGGTCGGGTCCATGGCGCGCAGGCTGCCGACGTGGTCGTCGTACATGCGCTTGATGCGGAAGCCCATGCCCAGGTAGGCGGAGCCCTTCTTGTAGTTCACCTCCTCGGTCCAGTAGTCCTCCTTCCAGTTGTTGGCCGGCACGTAGAACAGGCCGGTGTCCTGGCTGTAGGCCATCGGGTTCCAGTTCTTGCCGCCGAGGAAGGGCGGGGAGACCTCCACCGGCTTGCCGTGCTTCTGGCCCGGCTCGGGCAGCGGCGGACGCTGGCCTTCGTTCTCCACCGGGCGGCCGGTCTTCAGGTCGATGTGGCTGGCCCAGGTGATGTTGTCGACGAAGGGGAAGGCGTTCTGCAGCTTGCCGTTGGTGCGGTCCACCACATAGAAGAAGCCGTTGCGGTCGGCGTGGGCGGTGGCCTTCACCGTCTTGCCGTCCTTGCCCTTGTAGTCGAACAGCACCAGCTCGTTGTTGCCGGAGAAGTCCCAGGCGTCGTTCGGGGTGTGCTGGTAGAACCACTTCACCTCGCCGGTGCTCGGGTCCACGCCCACCTGGCCGGAGGTGTAGAGGCTGTCGTAGTCGTGGGGGTTGCCGCCCTTGGTGGTGCGCGCCCAGGTGTTCCAGGGGCCGGGGTTGCCGGCGCCGACGATGATGGTGTTGGTCTCGGCGTCGAAGCTGGCGCTCTGCCAGGGGGCGCCGCCGCCGTGGCTCCAGGCCTCCACCTTGCCGGTGGGGGAGTCCTTGTCGTCCGGCCAGGAGGGGGCCTTCACGTCGCCGGTGGGGGTGCTGTCCTTGCCGTTCAGGCGGCCCATGTGGCCCTCGACGAAGGGACGCATCCAGACTTCCTCGCCGGTATCCGGGTCGCGGGCGAACAGCTGGCCGACCACGCCGAATTCGTCACCGGAGCTGCCGTGGATCAGCAGCACCTTGCCGGTCTTCTGGTCCTTGATGAGGGTCGGCGCGCCGGTCATGGTGTAGCCCGCCGTGTGGTCGCCGAACTTCTTGTTCCACACCACCTTGCCGGTGTCCTTGTTCAGCGCCACGAGGCGGCCGTCCAGGGTGCCGAAGAAGATCTTGTCGCCGAAGATCGCGGCGCCCCGGTTGACCACGTCGCAGCACGGGCGGATGTCGGCCGGCAGGCGGTGGTTGTAGACCCACAGGCGCTTGCCGGTCTTGGCGTCCAGCGCGAACACGCGGGAATAGGAAGCGGTGACGTAGATCACCCCGTCGCTGACGATGGCCTGGGACTCCTGGCCGCGCTGCTTCTCGTCACCGAAGGAGAAGGACCAGGCCGGCACCAGCTTGAACACGTTCTTGTCGTTCACCTGGGCCAGGGGGCTCCAGCGCTGGGCATTGGTGCCCATGCCGTACTGCAGCACGTCCTTGACCGAGACATGGTCGTTGGCGATGTCTTCCCAGGTGACGTTCTTGGCGAAGGCAGCGCTGGTGGCAGCCAGGCCGCCGGCGAGGAGCAGACCCTTGACGGCGAGGGCCAGCGGGGAGTGGGGGAGCGATCTTGTTGTCATCTTTGTGGTTCCCGTGGTCGTTGAGGACCAGTGCGCCACCTGGCGTCCTGGCGTATCGCATAGTGGAAGCGACCCCCTTGCCGGGATACGGAAAAACTCCCGCGATGGCCGGGAAAAATTCCCAGTCCGGACATGACTTGGACTTGCTGCCAAAGCCTCCCCCGGCACCTCCCCGGGGCCTGCTACCAAGGGAGTAGGGCGCGCCCACCAAAGCAGCATTCGGGCCCCCTGGGGGCCTCCTTACCATCCTCGGCACCACGCTCCAGGCGAGCGTTGCCTTGCCCAGCATCTCGATGAGGATGGAAGTCATGCACAACAACAAGAACACCCTGCGCGGTCTGCTGCTGCTCGCCGGCATGGGCCTGTCCGGCCTGGCCCTGGCCCACGGCGACGTGGTGCCCCAGGCGGTGAACACCGAAGGCCTCGAGCCCCTGGGCAAGGAATGGCGCGAAACCAACCCCTACCGCGCGCCCTACGAGAAGAACGCCCTGGCGGTGGAGATCGGCGCCTCGGCCTATAACCAGAACTGCGCCCGCTGCCACGGCCTGGAAGCCAAGTCCGGCGGCATCGCCCCCGACCTGCGCTACCTGGAGACCGATGCCAGCGGTGACGAGTGGTTCAAGGAGCGGGTGATCAACGGCGCCGTTCGCGATGGGGCCGTGTACATGCCGAAGATGGCCGACTTCCTCAGCCAGGAAGCGCTCTGGGCCATCCGCTCCTACCTGGAAAGCGTCCACGTGGACGAGTGAGCCATGCGCCGCTGGCTGCCACTGGCCCTGGGGGTGTGCCTGAACGTCCAGGCCGCTCCCGATCCGGGCCCGGACCCGGTGCCCTCGGTGATGTGGGCCTACCACCACCAGCGCATCCTCGAAGGCGCCCCCTTCGTCTTCGACTCGCGCGTGGTGCTGCAGGCCCCGCCCTTCGCCGAGGACGCCCGGCAGGTGCCGATCCAGGTCGACGCCCGGGGGCTGCCCGGCCCGGTGCGGCGGCTGGTGGCCTGGGCCGAGCTCAATCCCATCCCGCGGATCTTCGATTTTCGCCCCGGCGAGCGGGTGCTGCCGGTGGTGGCCGTGCGCATCCGTGTCGAGCAAGCCACCGCCGTGCGGGTTGCCGCGCTCACCGATGACGGTGTCTGGCATGTCGGCTCCGCCTGGGTCGACGCCGCCGGCGGTGGCTGCACCGCCCCCAGCGTGGTGCGCGCCCAGCCGGGCTGGGAGCAGCGCCTCGGGCACATCCAGGGCGCCCGCTTCGCCCACGACGGCGCAAGCCGCCTGCGCCTGCGCATCGACCACCCCATGGACAACGGCCTGGTCGGCGGCGTGCCCGAGTTCTTCCTCAACCAGGCCGAACTGCGCAGCCCCACGGGCGAGGTCCTCGCCAGCCTGGAACTGTTCCCCGCCGTCGCCGAGAACCCCACCCTCAGCCTGGAGACCCGCACCCCGGAGCCGACCCACCTGTGGCTGAGGGACAACAACGGCAACGAGTTCGAGGCCGACTTCTGAACCGTGCGCTCAAGGAGATAGACGTGCGCCATCACGAGCCCCATCCCCGCGAACCACGGCCCGTGGCCACCCGCCCGGCGATGGGCCTGCTGGTGCTGGTGTTCCTGATCCTGCTGCCGCTGCTGTCCCGTGCCGAGCCGGAATACCCCCTGGAACCCCGGCGCATCGCCGACGACACCTGGCTGCTGGAAGGCAGCACCGAGAACTTCAGCAGCGCCAACGGCGGCAACGTGGTCAATAGCGCCTTCATCGTCACCGATGCCGGCGTGGTGGTGATCGACACCGGCCCCTCGCGGCGCTACGGCGAAAGCCTGCGCCGCGCCATCGCCCGGGTTACCGAGCGCCCGGTGGTGCTGGTGTTCAACACCCACCACCATCCTGACCACGTGCTGGGCAACCAGGCCTTCGCCGACGTGCCCATCGCCGCACTGCCCGGCACCACCGAACTGCTGCGCCAGCAGGGCGACGCCATGGCCGAGAACATGTACCGCCTGGTGGGCGACTGGATGCGCGGCACCGAAGTGCGCCTGCCGGACCAGGCCGTGCAGGCGGGCACCCGCACCGTTGGCGGCCACCCGCTGCGCCTGCTGGCCCTGCGCGGCCACACCGGGGCCGACCTGGCCATCCTCGACGAGCGCACCGGCGTGCTGTTCGCCGGCGACCTGGTGTTCTACCAGCGTGCCCTCACCACCCCCAACAGCCCGGGGCTGGAGGTCTGGCTCGACGACCTGCGCCAGCTCCAGGCGCTGCCCTGGAAGCACCTGGTGCCCGGCCACGGGCCGGTCACCGAGGACGCCGCCGCCTTCGATCAGATGCGCGACTACCTGGGCTGGCTCGACGGCCTGCTGCGCGAGGGTGCCGCCCAGGGCGCGGACATGAACGAGCTGATCCGCGCGCCGATTCCCGAGCGCTTCGCCGCCGTCAGCCTCAGTCGCTTCGAACTGGTGCGCAGCGTCAGCCACCTCTACCCCCGCTACGAACAGGCCGTGCTGCAAGGCGCTACTACCAAATGAGGAGGCCACCGCACCCATGGGCGCATACCGATGGGGGCAGCGTGGCCACTAGCATCCACTCACCCCCTGGCCCGTATCGGCGCCAGGCCCCGTCAGGAGAGCCCATCGCATGCGTTACGCACAACCCGGCACCCCCGGCGCCGTCGTTTCCTTCAAGGACCGCTACGGCAACTACATCGGCGGCGAATTCGTGCCCCCGGTCAAAGGCCAGTACTTCACCAACACCTCCCCGGTGAACGGCCAGCCCATCGCCGAATTCCCCCGCTCCACCGCCGAAGACATCGACAAGGCCCTCGACGCCGCCCACGCCGCCGCCGATGCCTGGGGCCGCACCTCCGTGCAGGACCGCTCCAACGTCCTGCTGAAGATCGCCGACCGCATCGAACAGAACCTCGAAGTCCTCGCCGTCACCGAAACCTGGGACAACGGCAAGGCCGTGCGCGAAACCCTCAACGCCGACATCCCGCTCGCCGCCGACCACTTCCGCTACTTCGCCGGCTGCATCCGCGCCCAGGAAGGCGGCGCCGCCGAAATCAACGACGGCACCGTCGCCTACCACATCCACGAACCCCTCGGCGTGGTCGGCCAGATCATCCCCTGGAACTTCCCGCTGCTCATGGCCGCCTGGAAGCTCGCCCCGGCCCTCGCCGCCGGCAACTGCATCGTCCTCAAGCCCGCCGAACAGACCCCGCTGGGCATCACCGTACTCATGGAGCTGATCGGCGACCTGCTGCCGCCCGGCGTACTCAACGTCGTCCAGGGCTTCGGCAAGGAAGCCGGCGAAGCGCTCGCCACCAGCAAGCGCATCGCCAAGATCGCCTTCACCGGCTCCACCCCCGTCGGCTCGCACATCCTCAAGTGCGCCGCCGAGAACATCATCCCCAGCACCGTCGAACTGGGTGGCAAGAGCCCCAACATCTACTTCGAAGACATCATGCAGGCCGAACCGGCCTTCATCGAAAAGGCCGCCGAAGGCCTGGTCCTCGCCTTCTTCAACCAGGGCGAAGTCTGCACCTGCCCCTCCCGCGCCCTGGTGCAGGAATCCATCTACCCCGCCTTCATGGCCGAAGTGATGAAGAAGGTGAAAGCCATCAAGCGCGGCGACCCCCTGGACACCGACACCATGGTCGGCGCCCAGGCCTCCCAGCAGCAGTACGAGAAGATCCTCAGCTACCTCGACATCGCCCAGCAGGAAGGCGCCGAAGTGCTCACCGGCGGCGCCGCCGAGAAGCTCGAAGGCAGCCTCGCCACCGGCTACTACATCCAGCCGACCCTGCTCAAAGGCCACAACAAGATGCGCGTCTTCCAGGAAGAGATCTTCGGCCCGGTGGTGGGCGTCACCACCTTCAAGGACGAAGCCGAAGCCCTGGCCATCGCCAACGACACCGAGTTCGGCCTCGGCGCCGGCCTCTGGACCCGCGACATCAACCGCGCCTGGCGCATGGGCCGTGGCATCAAGGCCGGTCGCGTCTGGACCAACTGCTACCACCTGTACCCGGCCCACGCCGCCTTCGGTGGCTACAAGAAGTCCGGCGTCGGCCGCGAAACCCACAAGATGATGCTCGACCACTACCAGCAGACCAAGAACCTCCTGGTCAGCTACGACATCAACCCCCTGGGCTTCTTCTGACCCCACCCGCTCCACGAAAAACGCGGCCTCGGCCGCGTTTTTCGTTTCAGCCAGCCCCCACACGCACCGGGTCGCGGCGACAAACGTAGGATGGGCTGAGCTGTGCGAAGCCCATCATTGCGGAGCCAGGGCACGGAGCGATGCGGTTCGCCGAGCTCACCGCATCCTACGGATGCGACCGTGCGTGGATCGCGTTTCATCGATCCACCGCCGGAGCCATGCCGCTCCCACGGGGTGCTGCCCGGTGGGTTGGGGCATTTCCGTAGGGTGGGCTTCAGCCCACGCTGAGCAACGCTGAGGGCATCAGCCGATGCCCAGGCACATGTACTTCTGCTCGATGTAGTCGTCGATGCCGTATCTGGAGCCTTCGCGGCCGAGGCCGGATTGCTTGATGCCGCCGAAGGGGGCGACTTCGGTGGAGATGAGGCCTTCGTTGACGCCGACCATGCCGTATTCGAGTGCTTCGCTGACCCGCCAGGCGCGGCCGAGGTCGCGGGTGTAGAGGTAGGAGGCGAGGCCGAACTCGGTGTCGTTGGCCATGGCGATGGCCTGCTCCTCGGTGTCGAAGCGGAAGATCGGCGCCAGCGGGCCGAAGGTCTCGTCGCGGGCCACCAGCATCTCCGGGGTCACCTCGCCGAGCACGGTGGGCTCGAAGAAGTTGCCGCCCAGGGCATGGGGCTTGCCGCCGGCCAGGACGCGGGCGCCCTTGGCGACGGCGTCGGCGATGTGCTCCTCCACCTTGGCCACGGCCTTGGCGTTGATCAGCGGGCCCTGTTGGGCGCCGTCGTCGTCGGCCGGGGCCACCTTGAGGGCGTTGACCGCCGCCACCAGGCGCCGGGCGAATTCGTCGTAGACGCCGCGCTGCACCAGCAGGCGGTTGGTGCACACGCAGGTCTGCCCGGTGTTGCGGAACTTGGAGCCGAGGGCGCCCTGCACGGCGGCGTCGAGGTCGGCGTCGTCGAAGACGATGAAGGGCGCGTTGCCGCCCAGTTCCAGGCTGACCTTCTTGATGGTCTCGGCGCACTGGGCCATCAGCAGCTTGCCGATGCCGGTGGAGCCGGTGAAGGAGAGCTTCTGCACCAGCGGGTTGCCGGTCAGTTCGGCGCCGATCTCCCGCGAGCGGGTGCCGGGGACGATGTTCAGCACCCCGGCGGGAATCCCGGCGCGCTCGCCGAGCGCGGCCAGGGCGAGGGCGGACAGCGGCGTCTCCGAGGCGGGCTTGAGCACCACGGTGCAGCCGGCGGCCAGGGCCGGGCCGACCTTGCGGGTGATCATGGCGTTGGGGAAGTTCCACGGGGTGATGGCGGCGACCACGCCTATGGCCTGCTTGATCACCACCAGGCGGCGGCCGGGCTTGTCGTGGGGGATGACGTCGCCGTAGACGCGCTTGGCCTCTTCGGCGAACCACTCGATGAAGCTGGCGCCGTAGGCGATCTCGCCCCGGCTTTCCGCCAGGGGCTTGCCCTGTTCCCAGCTGAGCAAGCGGGCCAGGTCCTCCTGGTTGGCCATGATCAGCTCGTACCAGCGACGCAGGATCGTGCTGCGCTCCTTGGCGGTGCGGGTGCGCCAGGCGGGCAGGGCGGCCTGGGCGGCGTCGATGGCGCGGGCGGTTTCCACCCGGCCGAGGGAGGCGACTTCGGCGATCAGCTCGCCGTTGGCGGGGTTGGTCACGGCGAAGCGCGCGTCGTCGTCGGCTTCGATCCACTGGCCGTTCACGTAGGCCTGTTCGCGCAGCAGGTTGAGGTCATCGAGGGTCATCGGTCTGCCTTCTTTCGGACGGTCGTCGCCCGTTCCCGGTGCTGCGTGCAGCACCGGGGCGGACGTTGATGGGGGAGCGGGTCGGGAATGCGGGTCAGTAGACGCTGCCGGCGCTGGGTGGCGGCGCGGGAGTGCCCTTGAAGCGGCCGGCGAGGCCTTGCAGGGCCTTCATCAGCAGGCTGGTGTCGACGCCGACGGCGACAAAGCTGCAGCCCAGCTCCAGGTAGCGGCGAGCCAGGGCCTCGTCGGCGCTGAGGATGCCGACGGCCTTGCCGGCGCGGCGGATGCGGGCGATGGCGTCTTCGATGGCGGCCTGCACCTCGGGATGGCCGGGGTTGCCGCGATGGCCCATGGCGGCGGAGAGGTCGGCTGGGCCGATGAACACGCCGTCGACACCCTCCACGGCAGCGATGGCGTCGAGGTTGGCCAGCCCGTCGAGGTTCTCGATCTGCACCAGCAGGCACATCTGTTCGTCGGCCTTGTCCAGGTAGCCGGGGATGCTGTTCCAGCGCGAGGCACGGGCCAGGGCGCTGCCGACACCCCGGATGCCGAATGGCGGGTAGCGCATGGCACGCACCAGTTCGGCGGCCTGGGCGGCGGAGTCCACCATGGGCACCAGCAGGGTCTGCACGCCGATGTCCAGCAGTTGCTTGATCAGCACCGGGTCGCCGATGGGTGGGCGGATGATCGGCTGGGCAGGGTAGGGCGCCACGGCCTGCAACTGGCCGAGCAGGCTGCGCAGGTCGTTGGGGGCGTGCTCGCCGTCGATCAGCAGCCAGTCGAAGCCGGCGTTGGCGGCCAGCTCCGCGCAGTATGGGTCGGCCAGGCCGAGCCACAGGCCGACCTGGGCGTCACCGGCCAGGAGGCGTTGCTTGAAGGTGTTGACGGGCATGTCCATGGGGACTCCTCGTGGGCGGTGGTTCAGACGAAGCGGCAGGCAATCGAGCCCAGCTGGTCATAGTCGACATGGAAGGTGTCGCCGGGGCGGGCGGCCACCGGGCGGGTGAAGGAGCCGCCGAGGATGATCTGCCCGGCTTCCAGGGTGACGTCGTAGGGCGCCAGCTTGTTGGCCAGCCAGGCGACGCCCTTGGCCGGGTGGTTGAGCACGGCGGCGGAGACGCCGGATTCCTCGATCACGCCGTTGCGGTAGAGCACGGCGGGCACGCGGCGCAGGTCGATCTCGGTGGGGCGCACGGCGCGTCCGCCCATCACCACGCCGGCGTTGGCGGCGTTGTCGGAGATGGTGTCGAAGACCTTGCGGGTGGCCTGGGTCTCCGGGTCCACCTGCTGGATGCGGGCGTCGATGATCTCCAGGGCGGGGATGACCCACTCGGTGGCGTCGAGCACGTCGAACAGGGTGACGTTCGGCCCGCGCAGCGGCTTGCCGAGGACGAAGGCCAGCTCCACTTCCACGCGGGGGACGATGAAGCGCTCGAAGGGGATGTCGGTGCCTTCGTCGAAGAACATGTCATCCAGCAGCGCGCCGTAGTCCGGCTCGGTGATGTTGGAGGACACCTGCATGGCGCGGGAGGTGAGGCCGATCTTGTGGCCCACCAGCTTGCGCCCGTCCTGGATCTTCTGCGCCACCCAGGCGCGCTGGATGGCGTAGGCGTCTTCGATGGTGATGCCGGGGTGGTCCAGGGAGAACTGGCGGATCTGCTGCCGCGAGCGTTCGGCGGCGTCGAGTCGGGCGGCGGCCTGCTGGATCAGGGTGGCGTCGAGCATGGTGGGGTCTCTCTTAGCGTGGGTTGACCAGGGCGGCGGGGGTGCGCAGCACCAGTCCGGCGCCGAGGGCGATGAAGAAGGCCAGGACGAACAGCGCGAGGCTGGCGCTCTGGGTGGTGTCGCGCATCCAGCCGATGAGGTAGGGCGCGAGGAACGAGGCGATGCTGCCGAAGGAGCTGATGAGGCCGATGCCGGCAGCCTGGGCCTTGTCGGAGAGGAAGGCCGGCGGCAGCTGCCAGAACATCGGCAGGGCGGCGCTGGCGCCCATGCCGGCGATGATCAGGCCGGTCAGCACGGGGATCGCGCTGGTGGGCGCGAGGCCGCTGCTGGCGATGCCCACGGCGCACATCAGCAGCGGCACGCTGAGGTGCCAGCGGCGTTCGCGGTGGCGGTCCGACGAGCGGCCGCAGGCGAGCATGAAGAACACCCCGGCGAGGTAGGGCACGGCGCTGAGCAGGCCGACCTGGCTGTCGCGGGCGACGCCGGCGCCGTGGATCAGGGTGGGCATCCAGAAGGCCAGGGTGTTCACCGCGAGCATCACGGCGAAGTAGATGGCCACCAGCAGCCAGACGTGGCGGTCGCGCAGGATGCCGGCGAAGGAGGTGATCGGCTTGCGCTGTTCCTCCTGGGCCATGTCTTCGCGCAGCTGGCGCTTCTGGGCGTCGTCGAGCCAGGCGACGTCATCGAAGCGCTCCGGCAGGCGCGCCCAGACCAGCAGGCCGAGCAGCACCACGGGGGCGCCTTCGAGGAGGAACATCCACTGCCAGCCGCGCAGGCCGAGGGCGTCGTGGAAGCCTTCGAGGATGGCGCCGGACAGCGGCCCGCCGATGACCCCGGCCATGGGCACGGCGATGGCGAACAGGGCGGTGATCTGCGCGCGGCGGCGGGCCGGGTACCAGCGGTTGAGGTAGACGAGGATGCCGGGGAAGAAACCGGCCTCGGCGACCCCCAGCAAAAAGCGCAGGACGTAGAAGCCGGTGGCGCCCTGCACCAGGAACATGCTGGTGGAGAGCACGCCCCAGACCACCATCAGGGTGGCGATCCAGCGGCGCGGGCCGACGCGGTCGAGGGCGAGGTTGCTGGGCACGCCGAACAGCGCGTAGGCGATGAAGAACAGGCCGGCGCCGAAGCCGTAGACGGTGTCGCTGAACTGCAGGTCGGCGCTCATCTGCATCTTGGCGAAGCCGATGTTGATGCGGTCCAGGTGGGCGAACAGGTAGCACACCAGCAGCAGCGGCATGAGCCGCCAGGTGACGGTGCGGTGGGTGGTGTCGCGGGTGGCGTGGTCAGCGCCGGTGGGGCAGGCGGTGTGGGCGGTGCTCATGGTCTTGTACTTCTTGTTGGGAGTCGCGTCGGGGTGCGCGGCGCGGGGCGTTGCCACCCCGCGCCGGCGGTGGACCGGGGGTCAGCCGGCCTGGCCCTTGAGGAAGGCGTGCACGTTGTTGAGCTTGTAGTTGAGCTCGGCGTCCAGCTCGGTCATCTCGAAGGAGAGGGCCAGCAGGCGCCGGGCCTGGAGCGCGGCGAAGTGGCCGCTGATCACCTCGAACAGCGCATCGGCCACCTGGCGGCGGGTGGCCAGGTCGCGGCCGGCGCCCACCTTCAGGGTCATGTGGACGAAGGCGTAATCGTGCTGGCCGTCGGCCATGCGCCAGGTGTCCAGGCGCACGGCACGGCTGCGGATGCCGCCGAGGGGGAAGACCCCGGAGGCGCCCAGGCAGGCGTGGACCTTCTCGAACAGGCCGGGCAGGTCGGCCTCGGCTTCGATGTTGTGGGTGTATTCGGCGATGAAGTGCGGCATGGCGCGGTCCTCAGAGGCGGCTGCCGGTGGGGCTGCCGCCGGGGTTGGAGGCCTGGGCGGCGGGAATGGCCGAGCCGTCCTGGGGGGTGACCGGGAAGATGGCGTTGATCTGGCCGGTGCCGGAGGAGCCGAAGTAGGGGGTCACGACCTCTGCCTTGCCGTCGTACTTCGACCAGCCGAGGGCGCCGAGCAGCATGGCGGTGTCATGCATGAAGCCTTCGCCATGACCCTTGACGGCGTACTCGGGGAGCATGGCGCAGAAGTCTTCCCATTCGCCGTCCTGCCACATCTGCACCACGCGGTGGTCGAGGGTCTCCAGGAAGGGGCTCCAGACCTTGGTGGCGAACTCGGGGGCCTGGCCGTTCTGGGCGAAGCGGTGGGACAGCGAGCCACTGGCGAGGAAGGCGACGTTGCCGTCGTAGTGCTTCTCCACGGCCTGGCGCATGGCCCAGCCGAGGCGGGCGCTGTCGTTGAGGTAGTGGGAGGTGCACAGGGCGGAGACGGAGATGACCTTGAAGTGGCGGTCGGTGTTCATGTAGCGCATGGGCACCAGGGTGCCGTACTCGGGGGCGAGGGTGGTGGCGTCGTGGGCCATGGTCTCCACGCCCAGGCGGTTGCATTCATCGGCCAGCAGGCGGCCCAGCTCGGGGTTGCCGGGGAAGGCGTAGTCCATGTTGCTGATGAAGTGCGGCAGTTCGTTGCTGGTGTAGAGCCCTTCGAACTGGGCAGCGCAGTTGACGTGGTAGTTGGCGTTGACCAGCCAGTGGGTGTCGAACACCACGATGGTGTCGACGTTCAGTTCGCGGCAGCGGCGACCGATCTCGATGTGCCCGTCGATGGCGGCCTGGCGGAAGCCGTGGCGCGGGCCGGGCAGCTCCGACAGGTACATGGAGGGGACGTGGGTGATCTTGGCAGCCAGAGCAACGTTGCCCATGACGGTTCTCCTGGTGGCGGGCGCCTGGTGGGGCGGCCGGGATTCTTGTGGTTGTGGATGCACGCCAGCTGATACGACGCCCTGGGTGCCGGGTTCCGGCACCTGGGCGTTCTGCATGAGTACCTGGCGTGGCTACACGCCCCAGCGGGGAATGTGGTGGCTCCCCATGGAAATGCACACGTTCTTGATCTCGGCGAACACTTCGAAGCTGTACTGGCCGCCTTCGCGGCCGGTGCCGGAGCCCTTCACACCGCCGAACGGCTGGCGCAGGTCGCGCACGTTCTGGCTGTTGATGAACACCATGCCGGCTTCGATGCCACGGGCCAGGCGGTGGGCCTTGCTGATGTCCTGGGTCCAGATGTAGGAGGCCAGGCCGTATTCGGTGTCGTTGGCCAGGCGCAGGGCCTCGGCCTCGTCCTTGAACTTCATCAGGCACACCACCGGGCCGAAGATCTCTTCCTGGGCGATGCGCATGCGGTTGTCCACGTCGGCGAAGACGGTGGGCTGGATGAACTGGCCCCTGGACAGGTGCGCGGGCAGGTTGGCCGGGCGCTCCAGGCCGCCGGCCAGCAGGGTGGCGCCTTCCTCGATGCCGATGCGGATGTAGCCGGTGACCTTGTCGTAGTGGGCCTGGGTGATCATCGAGCCGACCTGGGTCTTCGGGTCCTGCGGGTCGCCGACGATCAGGCGCTTGGCGCGGGCGGCGAACTCGGCGACGAAGCGGTCGTAGACGGTCTCCTGGATGAAGATGCGGCTGCCGGCGGTGCAGCGCTCGCCGTTGAGGGAGAAGATGGTGAACAGCGCGGCGTCGAGGGCGCGGTCGAGGTCGGCGTCATCGAAGATCAGCACCGGGGACTTGCCGCCCAGCTCCATGGAGTACTTCTTCAGGCCGGCGGTCTGCATGATCTTGCGGCCGGTGGCGGTGCCGCCGGTGAAGGAGATGGCGCGCACGTCCGGGTGGCGGACCAGGGCGTCGCCGGCGGTGGCGCCGTAACCCTGCACCACGTTGAGCACGCCCTTGGGGATGCCGGCTTCCAGCGCCAGGCGACCCAGTTCGTTGGCGGTCAGCGGCGACAGTTCGCTCATCTTCAGCACGGCGGTGTTGCCCAGGGCCAGGCAGGGTGCGGTCTTCCAGGTGGCGGTCATGAACGGCACGTTCCACGGGGAGACCAGGCCGCACACGCCCACCGGCTGGTAGAGGGTGTAGTTGAGCATCTGGTCGTCCACCGGGTAGCTGTGGCCGTCCATGCGGGTGCAGACCTCGGCGAAGAACTCGAAGTTGTGCGAGGCGCGGGGGATCAGCACGTTCTTGGTCTGGTGGATCGGCAGGCCGGTGTCCAGGGTCTCCAGCTCGGCCAGCTTGGGCACGTTCTGGTCGATCAGTTCACCCAGCTTGCGCATCAGCTTGGCGCGCTCCTTGGCCGGGGTGTTGGCCCACTTGGGGAAGGCGTCCTTGGCGGCGGCGACGGCCGCGGCGATCTCTTCGGCACCGCCGCTGGCGACTTCGCCGATGGCGTCCATGGTGGCCGGGTTGTAGTTGACGAAGGTCTCTTTGCTTTCGACTTCCTGGCCGTTGATCCAGTGCTTGATCATGCTGCTCATGCCTCTTGTTTGCGGGCGAAGAACTCGGCTTCGCTGACGATTCGGTTGACCAGGCGGCCGACGCCTTCCACTTCCACCACCACTTCATCGCCCGGCACCACGTCGGCCAGGCCCTCCGGCGTGCCGGTGGCGATCATGTCGCCCGGCTGCAGGGTCATGAAGCTGGAGAAGTATTCGATCAGGTAAGGGATGTCGAAGATCATGTCGGCGGTGGTGCCTTCCTGCTTCAGCTCGCCGTTGATCCAGGTGCGCAGCCTGAGCTTCGACGGGTCCGGCACGTCGGCGGCGTCGACGATCCAGGGGCCGACCGGGGTGGTGCAGTCGCGGTTCTTCACTCGCAGGTTGGGGCGGTAGTAGTTCTCGAGGAAGTCGCGGATGGCGTAGTCGTTGCAGACGGTGTAGCCGGCCAGGTACTGCAGGGCGTCCTCGCGCTTGACGTTGCGCGCGGGCTTGCCGATCACCGCCACCAGCTCGCAC
This sequence comes from Metapseudomonas otitidis, assembly GCF_011397855.1. Lineage (NCBI taxonomy): Bacteria > Pseudomonadati > Pseudomonadota > Gammaproteobacteria > Pseudomonadales > Pseudomonadaceae > Metapseudomonas > Metapseudomonas otitidis. The sequence continues at coordinate 1,793,626 of NZ_AP022642.1, forward strand.
TCGTAGTGCATGTAGGCGACGTTGTCCGGGCGCCAGGTGACCTGGTTGTGGCCGGTGTAGGTGCCGGGGGACTTGATGAAGGCCAGCGGCTCGGTGGGCGCCTTGAAGGCCAGTTCGGCGGCGTGGTCGGCGTAGTTCAGGCCGAGGGCGAACATGCTGCCGGTGGCCGGGGGCAGCCACTCGACCTGGTCTTCGGCCAGCAGGCGGCCATCGGCGAGGCGGACGGCGTTGCCGTCTTCGACGGTCACGGCGTGGATGTCGCCCTGGTAACGGATACGTGCGTGTTTCATCAGGGACTCCTTATTCCGCAACCACGGTGTTGGCGAGGCGGCCGAGGCCGTCGATCTCCACCACCACCTCGTCGCCGGGCTGCACGTCGACACGGCCTTCCGGGGTGCCGGTGATCAGCACGTCGCCTTCGTGCAGGGTCATGAACTCGCTGATCTCGGCGATCAGCTGGGGGATGCTGCGCACCAGGTTGGCGGTGCTATTCTCCTGGCGCAGCTCGCCGTTCACCCGCAGGCGGATGCCCAGGGCGTGCGGGTTGCCGATGCTCTCGGCCGGCACCAGCTCGTCGGAGAGGGCGCAGAAGCCGTCGCGGCACTTGGCTTTCACCGCCGGGCGGTAGTAGCTCGTTTCCGGCAGGCTGAACTCGTTGACGATGACGTAGCCGGCCACGTGGGCCAGGGCGTCCTCGGCGCTGACGCGGCTGGCGTCGCGGCCGATCACCACACCCAGGGCCGGGCCCGGCTGCAGGCGCTCGCCGGCCGGGAAGGGCACGGCGCCGCCGTCGTGGTTGCGGGTGTTCGGGGTCTTGATGAAGAGCACCGGCTTGACCGGTGGCTTCTGGTAGGGCGGCTCGTTGAACTCGGGCAGTCGGCTTTCCAGCAGCCCCCTGTAGTTCAGCGCGACGCCGAACAGGGTGCCTTGGGCGACTTCGCTAGTGGCGCGACGCATGGATCTGTTCACTCCTGACGCAGGTGGGGCAGGGCCCCGATGGAAAAACCAGGTGGGCTCGACGGTGGGAGCGCAGCACCTGAAAACCGTTAACTCATTAACAGGTTAACTTTTATAGTTAATATGTTAACGACAATCAAGCCTTGGTCGTGCGATCGGGCTGTGGCTATTTAAAGCGCGGAGGGCAAACGGGACTTGTCGCTGGCTGCCAAACCGAGTTGCACCGGGTTGCCAGGCGGGGGCTTACAGGCTGTGGCAGCAGGAAGGTAATTGCCTCGGTTCGGCGGTTGTTGATTAAATTCTTCACCTTCACTTCCCACCGAGACCGCCTGATGTCGACCCCACGACCGTCCCTGACCCTGACCCTGTTGCAGGCCCGCGAGGCCGCCATGGCCTTCTTCAGGCCGCTGCTCAACCAGCACGGGCTGACCGAGCAGCAGTGGCGGGTCATCCGCATCCTGCGCCAGTCCGGCGAGATGGAGAGCCACCAGCTGGCGCAGCAGGCCTGCATCCTCAAGCCGAGCATGACCGGCGTGCTGGCGCGCCTGGAGCGTGATGGGGTGGTGCGCCGCTGGAAGTCCGCCCAGGACCAGCGCCGGGTCTTCGTCGGCCTGACCGAGAAGGGCCAGCAGTGCTTCGTGTCCATGAGCGATGGCATGGAGCGCAACTACCAGAAGATCCACCAGCAGTTCGGCGAGGCCAAGCTGCAGCAGCTCCTGGACCTGCTCAACGAGCTGAAGCAGATCAAGCCCTGAGCCCCGCGGAGGCGGCCACGATGGCGGTGTCCTCGCCCATCCCCAACATCGACATCGGCCAGGTCTACGACCAGCGCTACGCCGATGCCGACGTGCACTACGAGGCCCTCGGCAAGCTCGCCGACTTCTTCGGCCGCAACATGCCGGTGCACCGCCACGACCGCTTCTTCCAGGTGCACTACGTCAAGAGCGGCACCGTGCGGGTGTTCCTCGACGACGAGGGCTTCGTCCAGGAAGGGCCGATGTTCTTCCTCACCCCGCCCACCGTCACCCACGCCTTCGTCACCGATGCGGAAAGCGACGGCCATGTGCTGACCGTGCGCCAGCAACTGGTGTGGCCGCTGCTGGAGGCCCACGCCGGGCTCGCCAGCGGTCCGCGCATCGCGCCGTTGTGCGTGTCGGTGGGGGCGCTGGAGCCGCGCTACGAAGGGGAGGTGGCGCGCCTGAACCTGTTGTTCGACGAACTGCGCCAGGAATTCGCCGACAGCCGACCGGGCCGCGCCCTGAGCCTGGTGGCACTGACCGAGCTGATCTTCATCAGCCTGTTGCGCCTCTCCAGCCGCTCCCTGGCCGCCCAGCCGGCCCGCCGCGAGGACCTGCACATCTTCCAGCGCTTCAACGTGCTGATCGAACAGCGCTACCCCGAGCACTGGGGCCTGGGCCAGTACGCCGATGCCCTGGGCGTGACCGAGGCACGGCTCAACGAGGTGTGCCGACGCATCGCCGGCATGCCCTCCAAGCGCCTGGTATTCGAACGGCTGATGCAGGAAGCGCGGCGCCTGCTGCTGTTCACCGGGGAGTCGGTGAACGGCATCGGCTACCGCCTGGGCTTCAAGGACCCGGCCTACTTCAGCCGCTTCTTCACCCGCCACGCCGGGATGACCCCGGGGGCCTACCGCAGCAGCCGAGGGACGGAATGAAATGAGCGTGCTGATCGTCTTCACGGGGCTGCCGGGCACCGGCAAGACCACGCTCGCATCGCGCCTGGCCCGCGAGCTGGGTGCGGTGTACCTGCGGCTCGACGTGATCGAGCAGGCCATCCGCGAGGCCGGCATCGCCGCCGACGTGGGCACCAGCGGCTACCGCGTGGCCAACGGCCTGGCCCTGGGCAACCTGCGGCTGGGGCATCGGGTGGTGGTGGATTGCGTCAACCCGGTGGCCGAGAGCCGCCAGGCCTGGGCACAGGTGGCAGCCGACGCCGGCGCGAGGCTGTGCGACATGCGGGTGATCTGCAGTGACGCGGCCGAGCACCGGCGCCGGGTCGAGACGCGCCAGGGCGACATCCCGGGCCTGGTGCTGCCCACCTGGGCGTCCGTGCAGCGGCACGCGTTCGACCCGTGGGACAGCCCGCCCTTCACCGTCGACACGGCCCGGCTGACGGTGGACGCGGCGCTGGAGGCGATCCGCACCCACCTATCGCTTCCGGTCTAGAACCCTCCACGCTCACGCCAGCACCGAGCCGCCGCCGGGGCGCGCCGAATGCCGGCTCCCCGGCAGCCCGTGTGGCCACCGGGGAGACGCGACGGGGCTCAGAACAGCGGCAGGGTGTAGCCGAGGATCAGCCGGTTCTCGTCCACGTCGGTGGTCAGCCCGTTGCTGGAGCGGAAGGTGGCGTTGCGCAGGCGCACGTTGAAGCCCTTCAGCGGGCCGTCTTGGAAGACGTAGGCCAGGTCGGTGTCGCGCTCCCATTCCTTGCCGTTGCGCACGCTGGCGGTCTGCACGTGTTCACCGCTCACGTAGCGGGTCATGAAGCTCAGGCCGGGGATGCCCAGGGCGGCGAAGTCGAAGTCGTAGCGCGCCTGCCAGGCGTCCGTCTCGGCCTTGGTGAAGACGTTGAAGGTCACCAGGTTGACCGAGTACGGGTCCAGCCCCGGGTAGGCGAAGTCGCCGTCGCCGGAGAGGTTCTGGTAGCCCAGGCCGACCTTGTGGGCGCCCATGCCGAGGGTGAGCATGCCGTTGAAGAAGCGGTTGTCGATGCGCCCGCCGTCCACCCGCTTGGCGCTGCGGTAGCGGTGGTCGCCGTGCTCGCCGGTGTCGAAGTAGCGCAGGTCGGTCTTCAGCGTCACCCCGTCGCCGAGGGTGGCGTTGTGCACCAGGCCGACGAAGTGCTGGCGGTAGATGTCCTCCATCTGCGCGGCGTAGTAGCTGAGGGTCAGCCCCGGGTTGACCGCGTAGCTGCCGCCGATCAGGTCCAGGTGCGCGCTTTCCACGCCGCCGTAGTTCATCTCGTCGTTGCTGGAGGAGTCACGCAGGTTGATCTTCTCCAGCCGGCCGACGTTCAGCGTCAGCCCATCCACGTCCTGGGAGGTCAGCAGGCCGCCGGAGTAGGTGGAGGAGAGCAGGCGCACGTCGTTGTAGGCGGCCACCGGCAGCTGCGGCTGCAGGGTGCCGAGCTTCAGCACGCTGCGCGCCAGGCGCAGCTTGGCGGTCACGCCCAGCTCGCTGTAGGTGTCCTCGGGCTCGTGGCTCTGGGCGCCGTAGGGCAGCAGGCCGGTGCCGCGCCGGCCCTTGCCGGAGTCGAGCTTGATGGCGGTCTGGCCCATGGCGTCCAGGCCGAAGCCGACGGTGCCTTCGGTGAAGCCGGACTCGTAGCGCAGGGTGAAGCCCTGGGCCCATTCCTCGGCCTTGGCCTGGGCGGCGCCGTGCTGGCGGAAGTCGCGGTTCATGTACATGTTGCGGGCTTCGACGCTGGCCTTGCTGTCGGCCAGGAAGTCGGCCCGTGCCACGCCACCGAGGCCCAGCGCGGGGCCCAGCAGGCAGGCGAGTGCCAGCGGTTTCGGGGTCCTGATCATTGTTCTTGTCTCCAGGATTGAGGGGAAACCATCGCCGTTGGGTGGGCGATGGCGGGCATACTCTAGGCATTTAGTTAATATTTTAACAATACGAATGGGGATCGACCTTGGTGGGGTAGGTGACCTTTTTGCGTGTGGATTGTTTATTAAATAATTGATTTATATGAATTTAATTGAGTTAAAGACGCGAGAAGAGCCCACCTGAGACGCAGCGGTCCCGCGAAGAGGTGTTGACAGTGCGCGCAATAAAATTAACTTATTAACGGAATTGCGTTCCCCGTCCCGCCCTACAAGAACAACAAGGAGCCACCCCGATGAAGATCCTTCCCCTCGCTACCCTGTGCCTGGCCCTGCCGCTGGCGCACCTGGCCCAGGCCGCCGATGTGATCACCCTCAAGGTGGCGCATTTCCTGCCTTCCACCTCCAACGCCCAGGCCAACATCATCGAGCCCTGGTGCGCGCAGCTGACCGAGGAATCCGCCGGGCGCCTGCGTTGCCAGCTCTACCCCTCGATGCAGCTCGGCGGCACGCCGGCCAAGCTCGCCGACATGGCGCGCAACGGCGTGGCCGACATCGTCTGGACCGCCCCGGCCTATTCCGCCGGCAAGTTCCCCCGGGTCGAGGCGCTGGAGCTGCCGTTCGTGCTGCCCAGCGGCGGCGCGCGGGGCAACGCCATCATCTGGGACTACTACGAGCGCTACGCCAAGGACGACTTCAAGGGCTACAAGGTGCTGGTGGTCCACGGTGACGGCGGCATGAGCCTGCACACCCGTGGCCAGCCGGTGAAGACCCTGGCGGACCTGGCCGGGCTGAAGCTGCGGGCCTCCAGCCGCACCGCCGCCAAGACCGTCGAAAGCCTGGGCGCGACCCCGGTGAGCATGCCGCCGGCGCAGATGACCGAAGCCATCTCCAAGGGCGTGGTGGATGGCGCCCTGGCCGCCTGGGAAGTGGTGCCCGCCACCAAGCTCGACGAAGTGACCCAGTTCCACACCGACGTGCCGGAAGGGCAGCCCGCCGTGGGCTACACCGTGCTGGCGATGCTGATGAACCCGCGCAAGTTCGACAGCCTGCCGCCGGACCTGCAGGCCATCATCGAGCGCAACAGTGGCAAGGCCCTGTCGGAACGCTTCGCCAGCGCCTGGGACAAGGCCACCGATGCCGCCGTCGCCGCCACCCCGGCCGACGCGCGGGTGACCTTCGCCGAGGCCGACTACGAAGCCCTGCGCAAGGCCTCGGCCGGTGCCGTCGAGCAGTGGATCAGCGAAGCCGACGGCAAGGGCCTGGACGGCCGTGCCCTGGTCGACGGCGTGCGCACCCTCGCCAGCGAGGCCCGGTAAGCACCATGAAGGAATCCCTGGATTTCACCCCGGCGGCGGACCTCGGTCCGCTGCAGCGGGGGCTGCTGCGGGTGGCCGAGGCCTTCGCCCTGGCCGGTGGCCTGGTGCTGATCGCCCTGGTGGGCATGTCCATGCTCTCCATCATCGGCCGCAAGCTGTTCTCCACCCCGGTGCGCGGTGACATGGAGCTGATGGAAGTCGGCGCGGCCATCGCCATCGCCGCCTTCCTGCCGCTGTGCGAGCTGCGCGGCATGCACATCCGCGTCGATGCCCTGAGCAACTGGCTGCCGGCGGGCATCCGCCGTGGCCTGGACACCCTGGCCCACCTGCTGTGCGCCGCCGCGGCCGGCCTGCTGGCCTGGCGCACCGCGCTGCAGATGGTCGACAACCGCGAATACGGCGATGCCACCACGCTGCTGTCGCTGCCGCTGTGGATCCCCCTGGCGCTGATCGTGCCCAGCCTCGGCCTGCTCGCCCTGTGCGCGCTGGCCCGGGCGGCGCGGGTACTGGGCGGCGGGGGTGCGGCATGAGCGGCCTCGCCCTCGGGCTGATCGCCCTGGCCATCACCATGAGCCTCCTGCTGCTGCGGGTGCACATCGGCATCACCATGCTGGTGGGCGGCGCCGCCTGCTTCTGGGCGGTCAACGACGGTGACCTGTCCTCGCTGCTGTTCACCCTCAACGACCTGGCCTACTCGCGGCTGTCCAACTACGACCTGGCGGTGATCCCGCTGTTCGTGCTGATGGGCCAGTTCGCCACCCACGGCGGCCTGTCGCGGGCCATCTTCCGCTGCGCCTCGGCCTTCATCGGCCACTGGAAGGGCGGCATGGGCCTGTCCGCCATCGGCGCCTGCGCCGGCTTCGGGGCCATCTGCGGCTCGTCCCTGGCCACCGCCGCCACCATGAGCCACGTGGCCCTGCCGGAGCTGCGCCGGCACAACTATTCCGGGCGCCTGGCCACCGCCACGGTGGCGGCGGGCGGCACCCTGGGCATCCTCATCCCGCCGTCGGTGCCGCTGATCATCTACGCGGTGCTGACCCAGGAATCCATCGCCAAGCTGTTCGTCGCCGCCATCGTGCCGGGGGTGATCGCCATCCTCGGCTACATGCTGGTGCTGCGGATCATGGTGGCGCGGGACGAGAGCCAGGCCACCGTCTCCCCCCGTGCCAGCACGGCGGAGCGGCTGCGCGCGCTGCTGGGCGTGAGCCCGGTGATCGGCGTGTTCCTGGTGGTGATCGTCGGCATCTACGGTGGCTGGGCCAACCCCACCGAGGCCGCCTCCATCGGCGCCGCCGCCTGTGGCGTGCTTGCCGTGCTGCAGGGCGGCATGCGCTGGAGCGGGCTGCGCGCCAGCCTGCTGGGCACCGCCGAGACCACCGCGATGATCTTCCTCGTGCTGCTGGGTGCCGACCTGCTCAACTCCGGCCTGGCGCTGACCCAGATGCCCGGCGAGCTGGCGGCCTGGGTGATCGGCAGCGGCCTGGCGCCGATGCTGGTGCTGATCCTGATCCTCGCCCTGTACCTGCTGCTGGGCTGCGTGATGGATTCGCTGGCGATGATCCTGCTGACCATCCCGATCTTCTACCCGATGATCATGGGCCTGGATTTCTTCGGCCTCGGCGAGACGGAGAAGTCCATCTGGTTCGGCATCCTCGCGCTGATGGTGGTGGAGATCGGCCTGATCCACCCGCCCCTGGGCATGAACCTGTTCATCGTCCAGCGCGCCGCCGGCGACGTGCCCTACGGCGAGACGGCACGGGGCATCGTGCCCTTCCTCTGTTCCGACCTGGTGCGCATCGCCCTGCTGGTGGCCTTCCCCGGGCTCAGCCTGTGGCTGCTCAGCCTCTGATCCAGCCGGCCGCCTGCGGGCGGCCGTTTCCTTCCTGCCGCTGCGGAACCCGCCCATGACCCCGACCGTTGCCCAGCCCCAGCGCCTGATCGTGCTGCTGGCCGCCCTGGTGGCCTTCGCCCCGCTGTCGATCGACATGTACCTGCCGAGCCTGCCGCGCATCGCCGCCGACCTGGGCGCGCCGGAGTCGGCGGTGCAGCTGACCATCGGCGTGTTCCTCGCCGGGCTGTGCCTGGGCATGCTCGCCTACGGGCCGCTGTCCGACCGCTACGGCCGGCGCCGCCTGCTGCTGGGCGGCATCGCCCTGTACCTGGTGGCCAGCCTCGGCTGCGTGCTGGCCAGCGGCGTCGAGGCGCTGATCGCCTGGCGCTTGCTGCAGGCCCTCGGCGGGGCCGCGGCCTCGGTGCTGGCGCGGGCCATCGTGCGGGACCTGTTCCCCCTGCGCGACGCGGCCCGGGTGCTCTCGCTGATGCACCTGGTGACCATGTTCGCCACCCTGGTGGCGCCGCTGCTGGGCGGCTACCTGATGCTGGTGGCCGGCTGGCGCTCGCTGTTCGTGGTGCTGATGGTGTTCGCCGGGCTGTGCCTGCTGGCCACCGCCTGGAAGATCCCCGAGACGCACCTGCCGGAGGCCCGTGGCCGCACCCTGGGCGAGGCCTTCCGCGCCTACGGGCGCATGGCGCTGCAGCCGCTGGCGCTGGGCTACATCTTCTGCATGGGCCTGTGCTTCGCCGGCATGTTCGCCTTCATCACCGCCTCGCCCTTCGTCTACATCGGCTACTTCGGCGTCTCGCCCCTGGGCTATGCCTGGCTGTTCGGGCTGAACATCGCCGGCATCATCGTCGCCACCTTCCTGAATGCCCGGCTGGTGGGGCGCGTGTCGCCCGAGCGCATGCTGGCCTGGGGCACCGTCGTGGCCGCCGTGGCCGGGCTGGCCCTGGCCGGCGTGGGGCTCGCCGGGGTCGGCGGGTTGCCGGCGGTGGTGGCCTGCGTGGTGGCGTACGTCAGCGTCACCGGGTTGCTCGGCGCCAACTGCCTGGCCTGCCTGCTGGCGGCCTACCCGGGGCAGGCCGGCGCGGCGGCCGGGCTGGCGGTGGCCACCCAGTTCGGCCTGGGCACCGCCTGCAGCGCGCTGGTCAGTGCCCTGTACGACGGCACCCCGTTGCCCATGTGCCTGGTGATCGGCGCCACCGGCATCGGTTGCCTGCTGGCCTACCGGCTGGCCCGGCGCGCATCCCACAGGCAATAGAGCAGCAACAGCACGCCGGCTGCGGCCAGCACCGGCGGCGCGCCCAGCTGCGCCGCCAGCAGGCCGGCGAGCAGCCCGCCGATGGCGTCGAAGCCGAAGCGCACCGAGGTGTACAGCGACACCACACGCCCGCGCAGGGTCTCCGGGGCCGAACTCTGCAGCACGATGTTGGTGCCGACGTTGCTGCTGGAGATGCCGAAGCCCAATACCGCCATCGCCACCAGCGACAGCCACAGCTGCGTGCTCCAGGCGAACACCAGCATGGCCAGCCCGCTGGCCGCCGCCGAGGCGAGGATGACCCGGGGCAGGGCGCTCGGCGCCCGGTGGCTGGCCAGCAGCACGCTGGAGGCCAGCGAGCCGAGCCCGGCGGCGCCCCAGAGCCAGCCGAGGGTGGTGGCATCACCGGCGAAGATGTCCTTGGCGAACACCGGCAGCAGCACCACGTAGCTGGAGGCGGTGAGGTTGACCGCCATCACGCTGAGCATCATCGCCTTCACCGCCGGCGTGCCCCGTGCATAGGCCACCCCTTCGCCGAACACGTTGCGGAACGAGCCGCTGGCCCGCGGGATCGGTCCCATGCGCACCCACCACAGACCCAGCATCAGCGCGCCGTAGGAGAGGGCGTTGAGGGCGAAGCACAGCGCCTCGCTGACCACCCCCAGCAGCAGCCCGGCCAGGGGCGGGCCGACGAAGCGGGCGAGGGTGAAGAGCATGGCATTCAGCGCCAGGGCGTTGGCCAGGTCCTCACGCTCGTCGACGAAGCGGCTGAGCAGCGACTGGCGCAACGGCGTGTCCACCGCGTTGAGCACCCCCAGCAGCCCGGCCATGAATACGATCAGCCCCGGCCCGATCAGGCCGCTGGCGGTCAGCGCCGCCAGGGTGGCGGCCTGCACCCCGAGCAGCGCCTCCACTGCGATCAGCAGGCGGCGCTTGTCGTGCCGGTCGATCCAGGCGCCGGCCAGCGGGCCCACCAGCAACTGCGGCAGCAGTGCCACGAAGGTCACCAGCCCCAGCAGCGCCGAGGAGCCGGTAAGGCGGTACACCAGCCAGGCCAGCGCCACCTGCTGGATCCAGGTGCCCAGGGTGGAAACGGCATGGCCGAAGAAGTACAGGCGGAAGTTGCGGTGGCGCAGGGCACGCAGGGCGGTGGGCCAGGTCATGGTTGGGCGGCGGCAAGGGGGGCGGGGCGCCCATGCTAATGAAAAACGCCGTTCATTAACATATTCATGTCTGTCGCAACGGGTGCCTCCCGGCGCGAGCGGGGCCGGGCGTCGGCAGCGCTTGGAAAGCCGGGCATGAAATCGCGGAAATCCCATGAAAAGTACAATCGACCCTGTGGAACGTCCATTCAGGGGGATCGTTCATATCTTCATAATGTGCCCGAACCCCACCGGGTAGTCAGACCGCATGTCACGCATGCCGGGTGTTCCGGAGCGTTCGCGGTAGCGCCTGCCTGCGACCAACAATAACCAGGGCCTCCAGATGAAAAAGACAAATCCCCTGCTCGACGCACTGCGGGAAATCCTCCCCGCCATCGCCGCCAATGCCGCCCAGGCCGAGCGTGATCGCATGGTCCCCGCCGAGAACATCGCCATGCTCAAGGGCATCGGCATGCACCGCGCCTTCCAGCCCCGTGCCTATGGCGGCCTGGAGATCTCCCTGCCGGAATTCACCGAGTGCGTCATCGCCCTGGCCGGCGCCTGTGCCAGCACCGCCTGGGCCTTCAGCCTGCTGTGCACCCACAGCCACCAACTGGCGATGTTCCCCAAGCAACTGCAGGACGAAATCTGGGGCAAGGACCCGGACGCCACCGCCAGCAGCTCCATCGCCCCCTTCGGCCGCATCGAGGAAGTGGACGGCGGTGTGCGCTTCAACGGCGAGATGGGCTGGAGCAGCGGTTGCGACCACGCCGAGTGGGCCATCGTCGGCTGCCGCCGGCAGAACGCCGAGGGTGAGCTGGTCTACTGCTTCGCCGTGCTGCCGCGCAGCGACTACGAGATCCGTGACGACTGGTTCGCCGCCGGCATGCGCGGCAGCGGCACCAAGACCCTGGTGATCAAGGACGCCTTCGTCCCCAACCACCGCATCCAGGCCGCCAAGGACATGATGGAAGGCCGCTCCGCCGGCTTCGGCCTGTACCCCGACAGCAAGATCTTCTACACCCCGTACCGCCCGTACTTCGCCAGCGGCTTCGCCTCCATCAGCCTGGGTATCGCCGAGCGCATGCTGGAGGCCTTCAAGGAAAAGACCAGAAACCGCGTGCGGGCCTACACCGGCGCCAGCGTCGGCACCGCCACCCCGGCGCTGATGCGCCTGGCCGAGTCGACCCACCAGGTGGCCGCCGCCCGCGCCTTCCTGGAGAAGACCTGGCAGGACCACGCCGCCCATGGCGAGCGCCACGAGTACCCGAGCCGCGAGACCCTGGCCTACTGGCGCACCAACCAGGCCTACGCCGTGAAGATGTGCATCCAGGCCGTGGACCGCCTGTTCGAAGCCGCCGGCGGCACCGCCTGGTTCGAGGGCAACGAGATGCAGCGCCTGTTCCGTGACTCCCACATGACCGGTGCCCACGCCTACACCGACTACGACGTCTGCGCGCAGATCCTCGGCCGCGAGCTGATGGGGCTGGAGCCGGACCCGAGCATGGTCTGACCCCGCCACCCGATAACAAGAACGCCGCCCTCGCCAGCAGGGCGGCCAGCGAGACGACTATGACTACCCAAGCGTGCTTCGACCCGCGCGACTTCCGTCGCGCGCTGGGCAACTTCGCCACCGGCGTGACCATCGTCACCGCCGCCACCGCCTCGGGCGAGAAGGCCGGCGTCACTGCCAACAGCTTCAACTCCGTGTCCCTCGACCCGCCGCTGATCCTCTGGAGCATCGACAAGCGCTCCGGCAGCCTGCCGGTGTTCGAGGCGGCCAGCCACTTCGCGGTGAACATCCTCGCCGCCGACCAGATCGACCTGTCCAACCGTTTCGCCCGCTCCAAGGACGACAAGTTCGCCGGCTTCGAGCACGAGGTCGGCCTTGGCGGCTCCCCGCTGTTCGCCGACTGCTCGGCGCGCTTCCAGTGCGAGAAGTGGGCGCAGATCGAGGGCGGCGACCACTGGATCCTGATCGGCAAGGTGGTGGCCTTCGACGACTTCGGTCGCTCCCCCCTGCTCTACCACCAGGGCGCCTATTCCATGGTCCTGCCCCATGCGCGTATGACCCGCAAGGAAGAGGAGCGCCCCGCCACCAGCGCCTTCCAGGGCCGCCTGCGGCACAACCTCTACTACCTCATGACCCAGGCCCTGCGCAGCTACCAGGCCGCCTACCAGCCGCGCCAGCTGTCCACCGGCCTGCGCACCAGCGAGGCGCGCATGCTGATGGTGCTGGAGAACGACGCCGGCCTCGACGAGTGCGGCCTGCAGCGCGAAGTGGCGATGCCCAGGCGCGAGATCGAGGAAGCGGCCGCCATCCTCCGGCGCAAGGACATGGTGGTGGAGCAGGGCGGCAGCTACGCCCTCACGCCGCTGGGCGTGGAGCAGGCCGAAGCGCTCTGGAGCATCGCCCAGGAGCAGCAGGACAGCGTCTTCAGCCAGTTCAGCGCCGAACAGGTGGAGACCTTCCGCAGCGTGCTCAAGGCCATCATCGCTGCCTGATCCGTGCCGGCAGGCTCGGTCAAGCGCCGGGCAGGGTCGTGCAAGACCCTGCCCGGCGGCTTTCCTAGAGTGCCCGGCACGTCGCCCTTCCCCCCTTCCTCGCCGGGGCGGCGCCCGGGAGGATGCATGCTGTTCCGCGACACCCGAAAGGACTGGGTCCGCCAACTCGACACCTTGCTGCGGCAGGTGCTCGCCGACCCCGGCCAAACGCCCGCCCAACTCCACGACCGCGCACTCGCCGAACCCCTGGAGGACCTGCGCCAGGCCCTGCTGGAGGCGCAGCGCCTGGGTGCCGACCTAACGCGCTGCCAGCGCGAGCACGCGGCCGACCAGGCCCGCCTCGCCGATCTTGCGCGGCAGCTCGCCCAGCTCGAAGGGCAGCAGGCCGAGACCCTCCAGGCCTTCGACGCCGAACGCCGGCACTGGGCCCAGGCCCAGCGCGACTGGGCGCTGGAAACCCATGTCTGGGAGCAGACCCGCGCCACCCTCACCGAGGGCTGCTGGGACCTGCAGGTGGCCAACGGGCGCCTCGATGACCCCCACAGCCTGATGCGCATCTCCAACCAGTTCCGCGCCGTGCTCGGCTACCGCCCGGACGAACTGCCCGATGGCTGGGACAGCCAGGTGGGCATCACCCACCCCGAGGACCTGCCCCGGGTGCTGGGGCTGTTCGAGCGGGAGATCGCCGACCCCGCCGGCAGCGGCGAATACGTGGTGGAGTACCGCATGCGCCATCGCCAGCGCGGCTACATCTGGTGCCGCGAGCGCGGGCGTGCGGTGCGCGACGAAGGCGGCCGGCTGTACCGGGTGATCGGCGCCGTGCGCGACATCAGCGACGAGCGCGCCCTGCACCTGGCCCACGAGCAGCGCCAGCGGCGCAACCAGCAGGCCTACGGGCAGATCGCCCAGGTGGTGGGGGTGATCAAGGGCATCGCCGAGCAGACCAACCTGCTGGCCCTGAATGCCGCCATCGAAGCCGCGCGGGCCGGCGATGTCGGCCGGGGCTTCTCGGTGGTCGCCGACGAGGTGAAGAAGCTCGCCGGCAACACCCGCCAGGCCACCCAGGAGATCCAGGCCATGCTCGACGCCCAGGCCCGCGAGGCCGAGGCGCCGGAGAGCGCCCCGGCCTGAGCCTCAGCCCCGGGTCACGCGGATCGCGTAGTGGCGCTTCTTGCCCAGGCTCAGGGTCCAGCCCTGGGCCTCGGCCGGCAGCGGCGCGTCGAGGTCGCGCACCTCCACGCCGTCCAGGCGCACGCCACCGCCGGCGGCCAGGCGCCGGGCCGCGCCACGGGAGGGCTGCAGGCCGGCATCCAGCAACAGGTCGATCAGCGTCGCGCCCCGCGCCAGCGCCTCGGCCGACAGCTCCAGCTGCACCGCCGCCAGGTCGCCCTGGCCGCCGCCGAACAGCGCCGCTGCCGTGGCTTCCGCCTCACGGGCCGCCGCCTCGCCGTGGGCGAGGGCGGTGGCGTGGTTGGCCAGCACCACCTTGGCGGCGTTCAGCTCGGCGCCCTTGAGGGCTGCCAGGCGGGCGATCTCGTCCAGCTCCAGTTCGGTGAACAGGGCCAGGAAGCGGGCCACATCGCGGTCGTCGCAGTTGCGCCAGAACTGCCAGAAGGCATAGGGCGCCAGGCGGTCGGCGTTGAGCCACACCGCGCCATTGGCGGACTTGCCCATCTTGCGCCCGTCGCTGGTGGTCAGCAGCGGCATGGTCAGCCCGTAGAGCGGCGCGGTGCCCTGGCGGCGCCCCAGCTCCACGCCGTTGATGATGTTCGCCCACTGGTCCGCACCGCCCAGCTGCAGGGTGCAGCCATGCCGGCGCGCCAGCTCGGTGAAGTCGTGGGCCTGCAGCAGGGTGTAGCCGAACTCCTGGAAGGACAGCGAGTGCTCGCGGTCCAGGCGCTGGCGCACCGCGTCGAAGGTCAGCAGGCGGTTGACCGAGAAATGCCGCCCCACCTGGTTGAGGAAGGCCAGGTAACCGATGCCGTCGAGCCACTCGGCGTTGTCCACCACCCGCGCGCCGGGGGCGTCGAGGTCGACGTAGCGGCCAAAGGCGGAGGTGATGCCGGCGATGTTCGCCTGGATCTGCGCCTCGCTCAGCATCGGCCGGCTCTCGTCACGGAAGCTGGGATCGCCGATGCGCGTGGTGGCCCCGCCGATCAGCAGGATCGGGTGGTGGCCGAAGCGCTGCATCCAGCGCATCAGCATCAGGCCCTGCAGGTGGCCGACGTGGAGGCTGTCGGCAGTGGCGTCGAAGCCCAGGTAGAGGCTGACCGGGCCCTGGGCGAGGTGCTGGCGCAGGCCTTCCAGATCGGTGCATTGGTGCACGAAGCCGCGGGCTTGCAGCAGGGCGAGGAGGTCGGGGGTGGTGTTCATGGTGTCTCCTTGGTTGGGCCCGAGGAGACCGGGGATTCCGAGCCGCCTCAGGCGGATCGGATGAGCACGCGGCTACCGCCTGGAATCAGGAGTCGGGTAGGCGTAATAGGCGGCCGCGAGGCGGATCGTTAACGTATTCATGGTCGCGCATTCTAGCGGCATGAAAGGTCGCGTCAATGCGCGGTGGATCATGGAATGGGTTCTTTCTGCAGAGGGCCTTGTCGCTGTCCCATCGTCCGGCATGACGTCGGCGTGCGTCTCGCGGTTCGGCTCAGGCCCCTGCCGGCTTCGCCTGGAACCGCCCCCGCAGCACCAGTGCGATGCCACCCAGCACCGCCACCGACACCAGCGCCAGGCGCAGGCTGATGGCCTCCCCCAGCAGCAGGGCGCCACCGAGGGCGGCCAGGACCGGGACGCTCAGCTGCACGCTGGCGGCCTGCAAGGCGCCCAGACCGGGGAGGGCGCTGTACCAGATGGCGTAGCCGATGCCGGAGGTGAGCGCGCCGGAGAGCAGCGCATAGGCCAGGCCCGGGCCGTCCCAGCTCAACTGGCCGAGGAAGGGCAGCAGCAACAGCCCGGCCAGGGGCAGGGCGCGGATGAAGTTGCCCGCCGTGGCCGCCAGCGGCGGGCCGGCCTGGCGGCCGAGCAGGGTGTAGGCGCCCCAGGCCAGGCCTGCCAGCAGCATCAGCAGCGCGCCGCCCAGGGGCGGGGCGCTGGCGCCGGGCAGCAACAGGACCACCAGCCCGCCGCCGGCCAGCAGGAAGCCGAGGCTCTGCAGCGGCCCCAGGCGTTCGCCGCGCAGCAGGCCCACCGCGCCCATGCTCAGCTGCACCGCGCCGAACAGCAGCAGTGCGCCGCTGCCCGCATCCAGTTGCAGGTAGGCGTAGGAGAAGGCGGCGGCGTAGACGAACAGCGCGGTGGCGGCCCGCCAGTTGCCGCTGGGGGCCAGGGGCGGGCGGCGCAGGCGCAGCAGCAGGCCGAGCACCAGGGCACCGGCCACCAGGCGCAGCACGGTGAAGCTCACCGCGTCCACGGCGGTGTGCTTGAGGGCCAGGCGACAGAGCAGGGAGTTGCCGGCGAAGGCCAGCATGGCCAGGGCGGTGAGCAGCAGGATGCGTGGAGCGGGCATGGGCCTCCGGGCGTGGGCGCCGTGGTCAGCGGCGCAGGTAGGCCGAGAAGTCGATGTCGCTGGCGCAGAGGATCGCCTGCACCCGGTTGTGCACGTTGAGCTTGCGCAGGATGGCCGAGACGTGGGCCTTCACCGTGGTCTCGGCGATGTCCAGGTTGTAGGCGATCTGCTTGTTGGATTCGCCCTTGGTCATGCGCTCCAGCACCAGCAGCTGCTTGCGGGTCAGCGCCTGCAGCAGCTCCGGCGGGATGGCGTGCTCGTCCTGGCCCCGGCGCGGCGCGGCCTTCTGGGTGCGGATGATGTCCGAGGGCAGGTAGACGTTGCCGTTGAGGATCTGCTCGATGGCCTCGGTCATCTGCGCGCGCGGCGAGGACTTGGTGATGAAACCCACCGCGCCGTAGGTGATGGCCTGCAGCACCACCTGCTTGTCCTGCTCGGCGGAGACGATCACCACCGGGATGGTCGGCGCCTCGTTGCGCAGGTTGATCAGGCCGTTGAGGCCGTGCATGCCGGGCATGTTCAGGTCGAGCAGGATGAGGTCGAGGTCGTCGTGCTCCTGGGTCAGGCCGAGGGCGCTGTCCAGGTCGGCGGTCTCCATGACTTCGCTGTCGGGGAAGCCGTCGCTGATGACGTTGTGGATGGCTTCGCGGAACAGGGGGTGATCGTCGGCGATCAGGATCTTGTACATGGCCAGGTCACCTCATTGTTGTGGTTGTGGGTGGACGGCGATCAGGGGAAGGGCTGCGGTTCGGCCGGTGTCAGCGGCAGGCCGGCCTGCTGCCAGGCGTCGATGCCGTCACGGTACCAGTAGAGGTTGCGGTAGCCCAGTGCGTGGGCGCGGCGGGCGGCGTTCCAGCCCAGCCAGCAATCGGAGCGGCAGTAGAACACCAGGGGCCAGTCCTTGTCGCCCTGGCTGATGCGTTCGAGGTTGCGGCTGAAGTAGGCCTGCCAGTCCGGGGCCAGGGCGCCGTCGCCGGTGTTGGCCAGCCACAGGCTGCCGGGCAGGTTGGCGTGGACCTCGTCGGGGATGAAGCGATCGTTCAGCCAGGTGCGCCGGTAGACGTCCAGCAGGCGGGTACGCGGCTCGTGGGCCAGCAACTGGCGCAGGCCCTCGGTGTCGAGGGTGCGGGCCTGCTCGTGCCGGGCCGGGGTGGGGCTGCGGTATTGGGTGATGCGGTAGCCGTCCGGGGAGAACAGCGGGGCGGTGGTGTCCGCCGCCCAGGCAGGGACGGACAGCAGGCAGAGCAGCAGGGCCTTCTTGATGAGGCGCATGGCGAGGTTCTCATTGTTCTTGTCGGCCCATTACATGCCAGGGCGGGAGCCTTGCAAATCCTACGTTCTACGGATTGAAGCAGTACCAAAGTAGTAGGTCGGGGCCCCGTGGTCGGCGGCTGGGGTGGGGCAAGGCCTCATCTATCGGGGCTTGGCGAGCTGCGTGGCGGGCCTGGTGAGAGAGGGCTGGGCACCGGTCGCCGTTTTCTTCGAACCCGGGGCGGGCTCGGGCCCTCCAATCCCGGGTAGGGCACGCGGGGCCTTGCCGTGGCGGGTTCGGTGACCCGATCGGCCGGTGCGCAGGGGCTCGCCGACCCCTACCAAATCAGGACCGGAACTCCGTCGAAAGTAGCATTCGGAGCCCTCCGGGCCGGTGTTTAACTCGAGGCGCCGGAATGCTCCGGCCCCCAATAAGAAGAGGATCGACCCATGTGGACCAAACCCGCCTTTACCGACCTGCGCATTGGCTTCGAAGTGACGCTGTACTTCGCCAACCGCTGATCCGAAGCGCCCCGGTCCGCCGGGGCGTCCTGGGGGGTTCTCCCATGCATATCCGCATTCTCGGGTCCGCCGCTGGCGGCGGATTCCCGCAGTGGAACTGCCACTGCCGCAACTGCGCCGGCCTGCGCGCCGGCACCCTCGACGCCGAGGCGCGCACCCAGTCGTCCATCGCCCTGAGTGACGACGGGGTGAACTGGGTGCTGTGCAACACCTCGCCCGACATCCGCGCGCAAATCGAGTCCTTCGCGCCGCTGCGTCCGGCCCGCCGCCTGCGGGATACCGGCATCGCGGCGGTGCTGCTGATGGACAGCCAGATCGACCACGTCACCGGCCTGCTCAGCCTGCGCGAGGGCTGCCCGCACGCGGTCTGGTGCACCGAGATGGTCCACCAGGACCTGACCCGGGGCTTCCCGCTGTTCGAGATGCTCCGGCACTGGAACGGCGGCCTGGCCTGGAACCCCATTGCGCTGGACGGCGAACCCTTCGTCATCCCCGCGTGCCCGGGGCTGCGCTTCACCGCCATCCCCCTGCGCAGCAGCGCGCCGCCCTATTCGCCGCACCGGGGCAACCCGCACCCGGGGGACAACATCGGCCTGTTCATCGAGGACCTGCGCAGCGGCGGCTCGCTGTTCTACGCGCCGGGCCTGGGGCAGGTGGACGAGG
This sequence comes from Metapseudomonas otitidis, assembly GCF_011397855.1. Taxonomy (NCBI): domain Bacteria; kingdom Pseudomonadati; phylum Pseudomonadota; class Gammaproteobacteria; order Pseudomonadales; family Pseudomonadaceae; genus Metapseudomonas; species Metapseudomonas otitidis. Next base: position 1,812,147 of record NZ_AP022642.1, read on the forward strand.
CCCTGCTGGGCTGGATGCGCCGCGCCGATTGCCTGCTGGTGGACGGCACGCTCTGGCGTGATGACGAGATGCGCCTGTGCGAGGTGGGCGACAAGCTCGGCAGCGAGATGGGCCACCTGCCCCAGAGCGGGCCGGGCGGCATGATCGAGGTGCTGGACGGCATCCCCGGCCCGCGCAAGGTGCTCATCCACATCAACAACACCAACCCCATCCTCGACGCCGGCTCCGCCGAGCGGGCCGAACTGGCCCGCCATGGCATCGAGGTGGCGCGGGACGGAATGGACATCCGGTTATAGGAGTCTTGCCCATGAGCCAGCACGCCATGACCCCGGCGGCATTCGAGCAGGCCCTGCGCGCCAAGGGCGCCTGCTACCACATCCACCACCCGTTCCACGTCGCCATGTACGAGGGCCGCGCCAGCCGCGAGCAGATCCAGGGCTGGGTGGCCAACCGCTTCTACTACCAGGTGTGCATCCCGCTGAAGGATGCGGCGATCCTCGCCAACTGCCCGGACCGCGACACCCGCCGCGAGTGGATCCAGCGCATCCAGGACCACGACGGCGCACCGGGCGAGGCCGGCGGCATCGAGGCCTGGCTGCGCCTGGCCGAGGCGGTGGGGCTGGAGCGCGAGCAGGTCCTGTCACAGGAGCTGGTGCTGCCGGGGGTGCGTTTCGCGGTGGACGCCTACGTCAACTTCGCCCGCCGCGCCAGCTGGCAGGAGGCGGCGAGCAGCTCGCTGACCGAGCTCTTCGCGCCGCAGATCCACCAGTCGCGACTCGACGCCTGGCCCACCCACTACCCGTGGATCGACCCGGCCGGCTACGACTACTTCCGCTCGCGCCTGTCCCAGGCCCGGCGCGACGTGGAGCACGGCCTGCGCATCACCCTCGCGCACTACCGCACGGCGGAGCAGCAGGCGCGGATGCTGGAGATCCTGCAGTTCAAGCTCGATGTGCTGTGGAGCATGCTCGACGCCATGAGCATGGCCTACGAGCTGGAGCGCCCGCCCTACCACACGGTGACCCGCGAGCGGGTCTGGCACCGGGGGCTGGGGCTATGAGCGAGGACCTGCGCATCCGCGTACCGGCCCTGCGCCGGGGCTTCCGCTTCCAGTTCGAGCCGGCCCAGGGCTGCCACGTGCTGCTCTACCCGGAAGGCATGGTGAAGCTCAACGAGAGCGCCGGGCTGATCCTCGAACGGGTGGACGGCCAGCGCAGCGTCGCCACCATCATCGACCAGCTCGCCGAGCGCTTCCCCGGCGTGCCGGGGCTGGACGAGGACATCCTCGCCTTCATGGAGGTGGCCAGTGCTCAGTTCTGGATCGAGCTGCGTTGAATCGCTCGGCGCTGCCAGCCCGCCCGGACCGCCCCTGTGGCTGCTCGCGGAGCTGACGTACCGCTGCCCGCTGCAATGCCCCTATTGCTCCAACCCCCTGGACTTCGACCGCCAGGGCGAGGAACTGAGCACCGCCGAGTGGATCGAGGTGTTCCGCCAGGCCCGTGAGCTGGGCGCGGCGCAGCTGGGGTTTTCCGGCGGCGAGCCGCTGGTGCGCCAGGACCTGGCCGAGCTGATCCGCGCGGCGCGTGGCTTGGGCTACTACACCAACCTCATCACCTCCGGCATCGGCCTCACCGAGGCGCGCATCGCCGAATTCGCCGAGGCGGGGCTGGACCATATCCAGGTCAGCTTCCAGGCCGCCGACGAGGCGGTGAACAACCTGCTGGCCGGCTCGCGCAAGGCCTTCGCCCAGAAGCTGGCCATGGCCCGGGCGGTGAAGGCGGCGGGCTACCCGATGGTGCTCAACTTCGTCACCCACCGGCATAACATCGACCACATCGAACGCATCATCGAGCTGTGCCTGGCGCTGGAGGCGGACTACGTCGAACTCGCCACCTGCCAGTTCTACGGCTGGGCCGAGCTGAACCGCGCTGGCCTGCTGCCGACCCGCGAGCAACTGGCCCGTGCCGAGGCAGTCACCCAGGCCTACCGGGAAAAGCTGGCGGCCGAGAACCACCCCTGCAAGCTGATCTTCGTCACCCCGGACTACTACGAGGAGCGCCCCAAGGCCTGCATGAACGGCTGGGGCAACCTGTTCCTCGACATCACCCCCGACGGCACCGCGCTGCCCTGCCACAGCGCCCGGCAACTGCCGGTGCAGTTCCCCAACGTGCGTGAACACAGCATCCGCCACATCTGGCAGGAGTCCTTCGGCTTCAACCGCTTTCGCGGTGATGCCTGGATGCCCGAACCTTGCCGTTCCTGCGACGAGAAGGACCGCGACTTCGGCGGCTGCCGTTGCCAGGCCTTCATGCTCACCGGGGATGCCAGCAACGCCGACCCGGTGTGCAGCAAATCGAAGCACCACGGCCTCATCCTCGATGCCCGCCGCCAGGCCGAGGAGGCGCCCGGCGGGCTGGACGAGCTGGTGTTCCGCAACCCGGCCAACGCCCGGCTGATCGCCAAGGCGTGACCCTTGCCGAGGCCCTGAACGGAGGCCGTCATGCCGTCAACTGCCCTGCCTTTCGGGACCTGGCCGAGCACCTTCAGCGCGATCGATGCGGCCACCGCCAGCTGTGACTTCGGCGAGTTGCGCGTCGCGCCCGAGGGGCTGTTGTGGAGCCGTTTCGACCCGCGCGATGCGCGCACCACCCTGTGGGTGTGGCAGGTCGGCGCGCCCCGCTGCCTGACCCCGCCGGGGCAGTCGGTGCGCAGCCGCGTGCACGAGTACGGCGGGGGCGCCTTTTGTGTGCTGGACGGCGCCGTGGCCTTCGTCGACGAGGCCGACCAGCAGCTCTGGCTGCAGCCCCTCGACGGCGACCCGCTGTGCCTTGCCGGCGCGTCGGGCAGCCGCCTGGGTGACCTGGCCTTCGACCGCCAGGGCCGGGCGGTGCTGGCGGTGGAGGAGCAGCACGGTGATGGGCCAGTGTGCAATCGCCTGGTCAGCCTCGACCTGGGTGACGGCCAGCGCCGGGTGGTGGCCGAGGGGGCCGACTTCTACGCCGCGCCGACCCTCTCCGAGGACGGCCTGCGCCTGGCCTGGATCGAGTGGGACCGGCCCGCCCAACCCTGGACCAGCACCCGCCTGTGCTGCGCCTGGCGCGAAGCCACGGGTGCCTGGTCGGCGCCGCGCGTGGTGGCGGGGGAGGGCGGTGGCGAATCCCTGCAGCAACCGCGCTTCGACGCCCGGCGGCGCCTGCTCTGCCTCAGCGACCGCGACGGGGCCTGGCGCCCCTGGGGCGAGACGGCCGATGGCTGGCTGCCGCTGCCGGGCTGCGCGCGGCTGGACCACGCGCCGGCACCCTGGCAGCTGGGGCTGTGCACCTGGCTGTCGCTGGCGCCCGGCCACCTGCTGCTGAGCCGCTTCGAAGGCGGCTTCGGCCACCTGGTGGAGCAGCAGGGCCACGCCGAGCGGCGGCTGGCCCCGGAGTGGACCCGCTTCCGTGCCCTGGCGGCGGATGCGCGGGCCTTCTACTGCATCGCCCATGCACCGGACCGGTCACCGGCGGTGCTGGCGGTGGACCGAATCGGGGGCGAGGTGCAGGTGCTGGCCGGGGGTGAGCGGCCCTTGCCGGCCGAGGCCGTGCCCAGGCCCGAGGCCATCACCTTCGCCAGCGACGGCGAGCCGGCCCACGGCTTCTTCTACCCGCCGTGCAACCCGGCCTGCGAGGGCCCGGCGGGCGAGCGGCCGCCGCTGCTGGTGTTCGTCCATGGCGGGCCGACCTCGGCCTGCTACCCGCAGTTCGACCCGCGCATCCTGTTCTGGACCCAGCGCGGTTTCGCCGTGTTCGACCTCAACTACCGGGGCAGCAGCGGCTACGGCCGTGCCTACCGTCAGGGGCTGCAGGGGCGTTGGGGGGAGGTGGACGTGGCGGATGCGCGGGCGGTGGTCGCCCACCTGGCCGGGCTCGGGTGCATCGACCCGGCGCAGGCGTTCATCCGTGGCGCCAGCGCCGGCGGCTTCACCACCCTGCTGGCCCTGGCCGGGGACACGCCGTTCCGCGCCGGCACCAGCCTTTACGGCGTCAGTGAGCCCCTGGCGCTGCGCCGGGTGACCCACAAGTTCGAGGCCGATTACCTCGACTGGCTGATCGGCGACCCCGTGCGCGATGCCGCCCGCTACCACGCCCGCAGCCCGGCCCTGCACCCGGAGGCGATCCGCGCGCCGGTGCTGTTCTTCCAGGGCGGCCGCGACGTGGTGGTGGTGCCGGAGCAGACCCGGGCCATGGCCGATGCCCTGCAGCGCCTCGGTCGCGAGGCCCAGGTGCACCTCTACCCGGAGGAAGGCCACGGCTTCCGCCAGGCCGCCAGCCTGGCCCATGCGCTGGAGGCGGAGTACGGGTTCTATCAGCGTTGGTTGTGAGGCCTCAGTGCGTGCCGTGAGCGTGCCCGGCGTCCACCCGCACCTGCCCCTGGAACAGGGCGAACTGGCGGATGCGGGCGGCCGGTTGCCGGGCTTCTGCCTCGCGGGCCTTGCCTTGCAGCGTGCCGATCCGGGCTTCGGGTACGCCAGCATCGCGCAGGGTGGCGCTGTCCAGCAGGCTGTCGCCGGCACAGAGCACCACGCGCCAGCCCTCGGCAGTGCGCTGCAGCAGTGCCCGGCCGCCACGCTCGCCCTGGGTCCAGCCGGCGATGGCGTAATCCTCGACCGTGCTGACCGGCCCGACATCCAGCGGCGCGCCGGGCTTTTCCCAGGTGTGTTTCATCAGGTGCTCGATCTGCTGGGTCTCGTCGGCCAGGGCAAGCGGGCTGCCCAGGCTCAACAGGCCCAGAAGGGCCAGCGTTCGCAGGGTGGTCATGGGGCGTCTCCTTTCATGGGGCTTCAGAAACCCATCTTCACGCCGACCTGGGCCGAGGTGCCGGGCATGGGGTAGCCGGTGCGGTAGGCGTAGTCGCGGTCGAACAGGTTTTCCACGGCGAGGAAGACCTCGCCCACTTCGCCGAGGGCCGGCACGGCATGGCCGACCCGCAGGTTGACCACGGTGAAGGCGTCCACCTGCTCGGTGTTGCTGGCGCCGTTGACCCGCTCTTCCTGCAGGACGTACATCCGGCTCTGGTACTGGGCATCGGTGCTGACGCGCCAGGGGCCCTGTGCGTAGGTGACTCCCAGGGAGACGGAGCGCTCGGGGGCATACGGCAGGGTCTTGAGGGTCGGGTCCAGCCAGGTGAGGCCGAGGAAGCTGCTCCAGTTGGCGTTCCAGCGCTGCTGCCAGCTGGCCTCGCTGCCGCGCACTTCGTAGTCGCCGAGGTTGATGTAGGTCGGTTGCGACACGGCAGGCGGGAAGGCGAAGAGGTAGCGGTTCTCGAGCTTGTCCTGGAACACGGCCAGGTCGAGGGTGGCGCTGTCGGTGGGGTTGAATTTCACGCCCAGTTCGCGGTGGTCCAGGCGCTCGGGGTCCAGCTCGCGCCAGGTCTGGCCGAGGGCGGGGATCAGGTGGGAGAGCACCGAGGTTTCCAGCCCGGGGTAATTCACCCCTCGGGAGACGTTGGCTCGCAGCTCCAGGTTGCGGGTGGAGAGCACCACCCCGGCATGGGGCGCCTGCTCGCTGGCGTAGACGTTGTGGTCGTAGGTGCGGATGCCGGCGGAGGGGGTGAGGGTCCAGTCCGGCCCCAGGTCGATGGCCTGGCTGATTGCGATATGCGGGGAGACCAGGCGCAAGGTCGGGGTGTCGAACTGGTCCTGCGGGGCGGGTGCGACGCGGCGGAAGGTGACGTCGCCCCGGGTTTCGTCGATGTCCAGGCCCAGCGCCAGCTCGCCCTGGGACCAGGGTTGCAGGGTTTCTTCCCAGCGCAGCCCCTGGAGGACGAAGTCGGTGATGGTGTCGCCGTCCAGTCCGGTCTGCTCCAGGGCGCTGCCGCGACCTTCGTTGCGGTACAGCTTGAGGCTGCCCTGGGCCTGCTCGTAGTCATGCGCGAGGGTCAGGGCGGCGAGGGTTCCTCGGGTGCGGAAGCGTCCGTTGCGGGTTTCCGGCTTGTGCAACTGGCCGGGATCGGAGGCTTCGTTGTCGGCGTGTAGCAGCAGCAAGCGGGTCGACCAGTTTTCATTCAGGCGGTAGCCCAGTTGGCCGAGGCCGTTGTTGAGCCGGCCGTCGCCATCGGCACGGTCGCCGTCGGAGTGGGCACTGCCTTGGGCCAGTGTGTAGTCCCAGTCGCCGCTACGCCCGCTGAGGGCGGCCTGTTCGGTGACGGTGCGGAAGCTGCCGCCGGTCAATTGCAGTTCGCCGTGATGGTTGTCACCCGGTCCGGCCAGGCGCGGGGCCAGGTCGATGGCGGCGAAGGTGTTGCCGAAGCGCTGTGGTTGCGGCCCTTTGTAGACGGTGACGCTTTGCATGCCATGGATGGGCAGCAGGTCGAGGAGCGGGTGGTTCCAGACCGGCATGTAGAACGGCACGCCGTCGATGTAGGTCTTGATTTCGCTGCCCGGGCGGCTGGCGCCCATGCCGCGGATGTAGACCGCACCCCCTTCGGCGCCCCCGAAGGCGCCTACCGGGTTGAAGCGCGAGACGGTGACGCCTGGGGTTCGACGCAGGGCGGAGGACAGGTCGAGGGCATTCAGGTCGCGGATCTGCTCCTGGCCGACCACGGTGGCGAGGCTGCCGAAGCGGTCGGTTTCGTTCTGGTCGATCACCGGCGAGTCCACCACCTGGGTGGTGTCCAGCTCCAGGGCAGCGGCTTGGGTGAGGCCGCTCATGCCGGTGAGGGCCAGGGTCATGGCGTGACGCAGTAGGGGGCTGTTCATCCGCGATTCCTTGTTGGGTTTTTGTTGTGCGGTGCTGTTCGCTGGACGGGTTCAGAGCGATTCGAGAAAGCGCAGCAGGGCCTGGCGGTCGTCGGTGGCCAGGGCCACGACCCTGTCGCGCGAGCCCTGGGCTTCGCCGCCGTGCCAGAGGATGGCTTCCAGCAGGCTTTCGGCGCGGCCGTCGTGCAGGTACTGGGTGTGCCCGCTGACGGTGGCGGTGAGGCCGATGCCCCACAGCGGCGGTGTCCGCCATTCGCTGCCGCTTGCGAGGAACTCGGGGCGACCGTCGGCCAGGCCTGGCCCCATGTCGTGCAGCAGCAGGTCGGTGTAGGGGTAGATGTGCTGCTGGGCGAGCTCCGCTTCGGCGGCCTCGCCGGTGGTGTAGGAGGGGCGGTGGCAGGCGGCGCACCCCAGCTCGCTGAACACGGCCTTGCCGCGCAGGACGTCTGGACTGCCCGCCTCGCGACGCATGGGCACGGCGAGGTGGCGGGTATAGAACAGCACGCTGTCGAGGACCGATTCGCTGACCTCGGGCTGGCTGCCCTGGGGCGCTTCCCGGCAGGCGGACTGCGCGCCGGTGCAGTCGTCATGGGCGAACACGCTGCTGCTCAGGCCCATGTCGCCGGCGAAGGCGGCGGCGTTCTGCTGGCGCAGGCTGGGTTGCCCGGCCTTCCAGCCGAAGCGGCCGATGACCGTACGGGCACTGGCTTCGTCCCAGACCCGGTTGAGGCGGCCGCTCACCTGGCCGTGGCTCGCCTGGTCGCGCGCGTTGGCTTCGAGCTCTGCGTCGGGAATGGCCTCCAGCAGGCCGAGGCCGATCATCGGCGGGGCGACATGCAATGACATCAGGGTGTCGGGGTGGAGCGGGCCGTAGCCGAGGTCGCGGATCTCGATCTTCGGTTGGCGCAGGTGCACGTCGGTGCCGTCGGCCAGGGTCACGCTGCTGCGGGTGTACTCCAGCCACACACGGCCTTCGGGGCGGTGGCCTTCGAGGGCGTTGTCCTGCAGCTGACCGCCATAGACCGGCTCGGCGATCACGCCGTTGCGCACCAGGCTCGCGGCATCCTCCTCGCTTGCCGGGATCGACAGCCGCACCAGGGCGGAGAGCGCCGGCGCCAGGCTCTGCTCGTGGGGCGGGTGGCCACGGCCGTCCTTGATGTGGCAGCTCTGGCAGGCGTCGGTGTTGAACAGCGGCCCGAGGCCGCTCTTGCCCTGTGCGCCGTTGCCTGCAGGTTTCCAGCCGGAGCGGAAGAAGGCATTGCCGACGAAGAAGTCCATGCGCCGGATCGGGCGCAGGTTGTTGCTGGGCATGGAGAAGGCGTTGGCATCCTGCTGGGCGGTGGTGGTGGCCCCGCCCGGGTGGCTCTCGCCAGGCTCCAGGCGGGCCTGGGGCGAGCTATCGCAGCCGTGCAGGCAGGCGCAGAGCAGGAGCAGTGGAATGTTCAATGTCCACCCGCTGCGGGTGGCGCCTGTGTCGGGCACGTTGACCTCGTCGATACCGATGGGCGAGGGGAGGGCGGCATGGCCGCCGGGGCGGGATCGGAACCCGGGCGAGTACGGCGCCGGTGGCTGAAAGAGAGGCCCTTTGCGGGGAAGGGCCATCCATGATCAAACCGATCCAAAGGGCTTCAGGCCTAACCGTGGAAACCCATTTTTCAGCGATCTTCCGGCCTGAAGTGAGGCGCACCTTAGGCAGCGGGCCGGGCTTCAACAACTGCGACGACCTGCCGCAGCAAGGTGTCGTGCGAGCCTGTAAAACGGGCAGCGGGGTGGGTGTGGCGGAATGTCGCGGAGTCGCCTGCAGGTTGGTTGGCGAAACACAAGCGTGGTGGTCGGCTTTTTCTGTCGGACAACACCCGATGGTCGGATTGAAAACGTTATCTTTTGCAGTAGTCTGCTAGCCCATTCCATAACAACAAGAATCAGGCGGTTTCATGCGCCACGACATCAGCCAACTGCGTAAATTCGTCTCCCCGGAAATCATCTTCGGTGCCGGCTGCCGGCATAACGTCGGCAACTACGCCAGCACCTTCGGCGCGCGCAAGGTGCTGGTGGTGTCCGACCCCGGCGTGGTCGCGGCCGGCTGGGTGGCTGATGTAGAGGCCAGCCTGGCGGCCCAGGGCATCGACTACCGGCTGTTCACCCAGGTGTCACCGAACCCCCGGGTGGAGGAGGTGCACCAGGGCGCGGACGTCTACCGCGCCGAGGGCTGCAACGTGATCGTCGCCGTCGGCGGCGGCAGCCCGATGGATTGCGCCAAGGGTATCGGCATCGTGGTGGCCCACGGGCGCAGCATCCTGGAGTTCGAGGGGGTGGACACCATCCGCGTGCCCAGCCCGCCGCTGATCCTGATCCCCACCACCGCCGGCACCTCGGCGGACGTCTCGCAGTTCGTGATCATTTCCAACCAGACCGAGCGGATGAAGTTCTCCATCGTCAGCAAGGCGGTGGTGCCCGATGTGTCGCTGATCGACCCGGAAACCACCCTGAGCATGGACCCGTTCCTCTCGGCCTGTACCGGCATCGATGCGTTGGTGCACGCCATCGAGGCGTTCGTCTCCACCGGCAGCGGCCCGCTCACCGATCCCCATGCCCTGGAGGCGATGCGGCTGATCAGCGGCAACCTGGTGGAGATGATCGCCAACCCCGACGACATCGGCCGCCGCGAGAAGATCATGCTCGGCAGCATGCAGGCGGGGCTGGCGTTCTCCAACGCCATCCTCGGGGCGGTGCATGCCATGTCCCACAGCCTGGGCGGCTTCCTCGACCTGCCCCACGGCATGTGCAACGCGGCGCTGGTGGAGCACGTGGTGGCCTTCAACTACAACGCCGCGCCGGAGCGCTTCCGGGTGGTGGCCGAGACCCTTGGGCTGGACGTGCGCGGGCTGAACCAGACGCAGACCCGCCAGCGCCTGGTGGAACACCTGGTGGCCTTCAAGCGCTCGGTGGGCTTTGCCGACACCCTGAGCCTGCACGGGGTGTCGGTGTCGGACATCCCCTTCCTGTCGCGCCACGCCATGGAGGACCCGTGCATCCTCACCAACCCCCGCGAGTCCAGCCAGCGGGACGTGGAAGTGGTGTATGCCGAGGCACTCTGAGGAGCAGCGCCAGGCCCTGCTGGGCCTGGGCAGCCACTCCGCGCGCAAGAGCCATTACCCCGAGCTGCTGAGCCGCCTGGAGGAGCTGGAGACCGAGCGCAACCGCTACAAGTGGCTGTTCGAGCACGCGGTGCACGGCATCTTCCAGGCCAGCCTGCAGGACGGGCTGCGCGCGGCCAATCCGGCGCTGGCGCGGATGCTGGGCTACGCCCAGGCCGACGAGCTGCTGGCGATGCCGGCGGATTTCGCGGCGCTGCTGTTCGCCGACGGTGCGGCGGAGCTGGAGCGCATCCGCGCCCGCCTGCGCGGCAAGCCGGGGCTGTTCGGCTACGAGACGCGCCTGCGGCGGCGCGATGGCAGCCATGTGGACGTATTGATGAACCTGTTGCTCAAGCCGGACGAGGAGGGGCTGGTGGAGGGCTTCGTCGCCGACATCACCGAGCGCATCCTCGCCCAGCAGCGCCTGCAGCACCTCAACGATGAACTGGAGCAGCGGGTGGCGGCGCGCACCGCCGAGCTGGAGGCGCTGAACGGCCAGCTGCGCGAAGCGCGGGATGCCGCCATGGCGGCGAACCTGAGCAAGGACAAGTACCTGGCGGCGGCCAGCCACGACCTGCTGCAACCGCTCAATGCGGCGCGACTGCTGGTGGCGACCCTGCGCGAGCGCCGCCTGCCGAGCGCCGAGCAGCAACTGGTGGAGCGCACTCACCTGGCGCTGGAAGGGGCGGAGGACCTGCTCACCGACCTGCTGGAGATTTCCAAGCTGGACCAGAGCGCCATCCGCCCGGACGTGGAGGCCTACCGCGTGCAGGACCTGCTGGCGCCGCTGGTGTCGGAGTTCGAGGGGGTGGCGCAGTCCGCCGGGCTGCAGTTGCGCGCGCGCATTCCCCGGCACCTGGCGGTGCGCACCGACTTCCGTCTGCTGACGCGCATCCTGCGCAACTTCCTCAGCAATGCCTGCCGCTACACCGAGCGTGGCCGTGTGCTGCTGGGGTGCCGCCGGCAGGGCGATACCGTGCGCCTGGAGGTGTGGGACAGCGGCCGGGGCATTCCGGCGGACCAGCTGCGGGCGATCTTCCTGGAGTTCAACCAGCTGGACCGGGGCCGGGCGGCCGAGCGCAAGGGCGTTGGCCTGGGCCTGGCCATCGTCGACCGCATCGCCGGCATCCTCGGTTGCCCGGTGGAGGTGCGCTCCAAGCCGGGGCGGGGCTCTGTCTTCGCCATCCGCGTGCCGCTGGCGCCGCTGCCGGAGGTGCCGGCCCATGATAGCGCAGTGGCGCGCCCGCTGGCCGGCGACCCGCTGCCGGGACGACGCCTGCTGGTGGTGGACAACGAGGTGAGCATCCTCCACAGCATGGCGGCGCTGCTCGGGCAGTGGGGCTGCGAGGTGCTGGTAGCGCCTGACCTGGACGCCGCACGGGCGGTGCTGCAGGGGCAGGCGCCCGAGGCGATCCTGGCGGACTTCCACCTGGACCACGGGGTGACCGGCTGCGAGGTGGTGCGGGCCCTGCGGGAGCAGTTCGAGCGGCCCATCCCGGCGGTGATGATCACGGCCGACCGCAGCGACGAGTGCCGCCGCGAACTGCAGGGGCTGGGTGCGCCGATGCTCAACAAGCCGGTGAAGCCGGGCAAGCTGCGGGCGGTGCTGAGCCAGTTGCTGGGCTAGCGAAGGCGGTTCAGGGGGCTTTGCCGAGGGTGCTCTGCAAGCGCTGGCGGTAGGCGTCCGATTCGCGCTGGCGGCGCACTTCATCCCAGATTGCCTGGGCCAGCTGGGGCGTTGTCTGCACCCGCTGGTGGGAGAGCATCAGGTAGTAGTCCTTCTGCTCCAGCGGGATGGGGCGCTTTTCGATATCGACTGACAGGTCCGGGTGGTCCGCCAGGACCTTGTCCGCCCGCAGCGTCTGCATGGCCGCCACGTCGAAGCGGTGGCCGTGGAGCATGCGCATCAGTGCCACCGGGTCGCGGCTGGTTTCTTCTACCTGCAGGCCGTGCTTGAGCAGCATCGGGATGATGGAAAAGCCGCCGAGGGAGCCTACCTGCCCCTGGATGCCGTGGAAGGCCTGGCCGTCCCAGTCGGCGGCGCTGCCCTTGATGCGGTAGAGCGAGTAGCTGGCGTCGTGCAGGCGGTAGTCGCGGTCCGGTCGGCCGTCCTTGAGGCCGGGATAGAGGCCCAGCGCCAGGCGCTCCGGGTTGAAGGACGCGGCGAAGGCGCCGTCGTAGAGCCCTCGGGACAGGCCGTCGAGGCAGCGCTTCCAGGGCATCGGCACCTGGCGGATGTCCAGGTGCAGGTCCTTGCCGAGCTGGTTGAGCAGGGCCTGGTTGAGGCCGCTGCCATCGAGCATCACCCAGGGCCAGGAATCCTGGTCCTCGTAGCAGAACACCAGTGGGCCGGTGGAGTCCGCCCGGGCTGGTAGGCAGAGGAGGCAGGCGATGAGGCAGGCAAGTGGCTTGAAGCTCGGCATGAACTGGCTATCCCGGGCGTGTGCCCGGAGAAGTGTAGACGGGGGGAAAGGGGGGCGGCTTTCTACCATGCTGGCCAATGGCCGTCCCGGTTCGTTGGTGAGGATGTGAACCGGTCTGCGTTCTGCAGCCGTTGCGCTGGAAGAAGGGGCGGAATGATGGGCCTGGGGTTTTCGTCAGGCAATAAAAAACCCGCCGTTGAGGCGGGTTTTTTCGGGATTTGGTCGGAGCGACTGGATTCGAACCAGCGACCTTCTCGTCCCGAACGAGACGCGCTACCAAGCTGCGCTACGCTCCGTGAGATGGCGCGCATTCTACAGAAAACTTTTTGGTCGACAAGGGGTTAGCGAAAAAAATTTTGCGGGGCGACGGTTTTCGCGCTCTGGCGGGGGTGCAGATGAAACAAAGCCCGCGACGGGCAGGACCCGTGGCGGGCTGGGCGCGGGTGAGGCGCGGGACGATCAGAGTTCCTTGATGGTGCGGACCTGGTCCTTGTTGACCTTGGCGCGCTTGCCATCGAGTTGTTCGAACTCGTAGAAGCCGGTGTCGTCGTCGTAGTCCGGCTTGTCCACGGTCTGCAGCTCGCGGCCGTCGTTGAGGGTGATCACGCTGGGGGTGGAGCAGCCGGCGAGGGCGGCCAGGCCCAGTACAAGCGCAAAAGCGGGAAGGATCCGCTGGTTCATCTGCCATCTCCTTGATGAATGAACGGGTTGTTCTGGAGGCTCTGACGGACGAAGCGCGGCCAAAGTTCCGGAACCGGGCCAGTGTCACGCCGTCGGGGGCGTGCTTTCAAGCAGTTCCGGGGTGTTCAGGTTGGCCAGGCGCGGGTCGTCGTCGGCGCAGGGGATGGCCAGCGGGTCGAGTGGGCGCAGGGCGCGCTGGGGGCTGCGCTCGCCGGCCTGCCAGGCAGCTTCCAGCACCGGCAGTACGCTGCGCGGCAGGACGCAGAACAGCGGCTCCCAGAAACCGCCCCGGTGCAGCATCGCCGGGCGCTCGCCGGCGGCGTCCAGCAGGCGCTGCAGCAGCTCGTCGTCCACCAGCGGGGCGTCGCAGGGCAGCACCAGCAGGTGCGGGTGGCGGGCGGCGGCCAGGCCGGCGCGGATGCCGGCCAGGGGGCCCTGGTAGTCGGGGCTGTCGTCCTGCACCAGGCGGTCGGCCCAGGCGGCGTAGCGTTCGGTGTTGCGGTTGCAGGAGATGATCAGGTCGTCGGTGATCGGCCGGGCCACGGCGTGCAGCCAGTCGATAAGCGGGCGGCCGCGCCATTCCACCAGGCCCTTGTCGCGGCCGCCCAGGCGTTGCCCCCGGCCACCGGACAGCAGCAGGACGGAGCAGGGCAGGGCAGGCACGGCGGGCATGGGCGAGGTCTCGGCGAACGGGCGCTGTGATATAACACCGGCCTCCCTGTCCTACAACTGGAAGCCAGCCATGAACCACAAGGCCGAGGCGGTGTTCGTGCCGCTCAATATCGCCGTGCTCACCGTCAGCGACACCCGCTCCCTGGAGACCGACACCTCCGGCCAGCTGTTCGTCGATCGCCTCACCGCTGCCGGCCACAACCTGGCTGCGCGCGTCCTGCTGAAGGACGACCTGTACAAGATCCGCGCCCAGGTGGCCACCTGGATCGCCGAGGACACCGTGCAGGTGGTGCTGATCACCGGTGGCACCGGTTTCACCGGCCGCGACAGCACCCCCGAGGCGGTAGCCTGCCTGCTGGACAAGCGCGTCGACGGCTTCGGCGAGTACTTCCGGCAGATCTCGGTGGCCGACATCGGCACCTCCACCCTGCAATCCCGCGCCCTGGCGGGCCTGGCCAACGGCACCCTGGTGTGCTGCCTGCCGGGTTCCACCAATGCCTGCCGCACCGCCTGGGACGGCATCCTCGGCGAGCAGCTGGACAACCGCCACCGCCCCTGCAACTTCGTGCCGCACCTGAAGGCCGCCGCCCCCTGCGAGAGCCGCGGATGAGCGGCTGCGACCACCCCGGGTTGCTGCCGGTCGAGGCGGCCCAGGCGCGCCTGCTGGCGCTGGCCGATGCGGCGCGGATCGCCGGTGTGGAGGCCCTGCCGCTGGCCCAGGCCGATGGCCGCGTGCTGGCCGAGCCCCTGGTGGCCAGCCTGGACCTGCCGCCCTGGGACAACAGCGCCATGGATGGCTATGCCCTGCGCCTGGACGACTGGCAGGGCGAGCCGCTGGTGGTGAGCCAGCGGATCCTCGCCGGCAGTGCCCCGGCACCGCTGCAGCCCGGTACCTGCGCGCGTATCTTCACCGGGGCGCCGCTGCCCGAGGGCGCCGACTGCGTGGAGATGCAGGAGAACGTCGAAGTGCTGGCCGATGGCCGGGTGCGCCTGCTGCAGCCGCTCAAGGCCCGGCAGAACGTGCGCCCCCGTGGCCAGGAAACGCGGGTGGGCGAGACGGTGCTGGATGCCGGCACCCTGCTCGGCCCCATCGAACTGGGGCTGGCCGCGACCCTGGGCGTGGCCGTGCTGCCGGTGCGCCGCCGTGCGCGGGTGGCGGTGCTCTCCACCGGTGACGAGCTGGTGGAGCCGGGCCAGGCCCTTGGCCCCGGGCAGATCTACAACAGCAACCGCACGCTGCTCTGCGCCTGGCTGCGCCGCCTGGGCTGCGAGGTGGTGGACGGTGGCATCCTCGCCGACGACCTGGAACTGACCCGCCAGGCCCTGGGGGCGCTGAGCGATGTGGACCTGATTCTCTCCACGGGCGGGGTGTCGGTGGGCGAGGCGGACTTCCTCGGCCTGGCGCTGCGCGAGGAGGGCGAGCTGGCGCTGTGGAAGCTGGCCATCAAGCCGGGCAAGCCGCTGACCTTCGGGCATTTCCGGGGTGTGCCGGTGATCGGCCTGCCGGGCAACCCGGCCTCGACCCTGGTGACCTTCGGCCTGCTGGCGCGACCTTACCTGCTGCGTCGCCTGGGCGTGGAACGCATCGAGCCGCTGGGCTTCCCGGTGCCGGCCGGGTTCACCTGGAGCAAACCGGGCAACCGCCGCGAGTACCTGCGGGCACGGCTGGAGAATGGCCGGGCGGTGATCTACCGCAACCAGAGCTCCGGCGTGCTGCGCAGTGCCGCCTGGGCAGACGGCCTGGTGGAAGTGCTGGAAGGCACCACCCTGGCCGAGGGCGACCTGCTGCGCTTCATCCCCCTCAGCGAACTGCAGGCCTGATCTGGCGAGCCCGTAGCCCCGGGCTTCTGCTCGGGGATCAAGAGCCCCTGGGCTGAAGCCCAGGCTACGGGGTGGTGCTTGTAGGGGCTTTTGTAGCCCGGACTTCAGTCCGGGGATGGAGCGCTCAGCCCTGGCGCTTGGCCTCCCGGTATTCGCCGGGTGTCTGGCCGGTCCAGGCCTTGAAGCTGCGGTGGAACGAGCGTGATTCGGTGAAGCCGAGGTAGGCGGCGATGTCCTGGATCGCCAGGTCGCTGCGCAGCAGGTAGTGCTCGGCCAGCTCCTGGCGCAGTTCGTCGAGGATCTGCTGGTAGCTGGTGCCGGCCTGCTGCAGGTGGCGCTGCAGGGTGCGCACCGTCATGTGGAATTTCTCCGCCACCCGCTCCTTGCGCGGCAGGCCGTCCTTGAGCAGCAGGCGCAGGGCGTTCTTCACCCGTTGCGGCAGCGGCTCGTCCTGGTCCAGCCCGGCCATCATCGCCAGGGCGTGTTCCTCCAGGGTGCGCAGGAGGTTGGCATCGGCCTGGCGCAGGGGCACGGCGAGGTATTCCAGGGGCACCAGCAGGGCGCTGCAGGGCTGCTCGAAGTGCACCGGGCAGCCGAATACCGCTTCGTAGTCCTCCTGGCGCGTGCCCGTTGGCAGCGCGTGCTCGAACCAGACCTCGCGGGGCGAACGCTCCATGTCGGCGATCCAGCGGGCATAGAGCAGCCAGGAGGCGAGCACGTTCTCCACCATGTGCCGGCGGATCTCCGGGGCTTCGTGGCGGCAGTTCCAGCTCAGGCGGATGTGGTCCGCGCCGGCTTCGATCTGGCTGGTGCCCATGTCCCCCACCAATTTCTCGTAGGGGATGATGCGGCTCATGGCTTCGCCCAGGGTGGCGCAGTTCATGGTGATGTAGCCCAGCACGCTCCAGGAGCCCGGCTGGACGAAATGCGCGGAGTGCAGGCCGAACAGCGGGTCGCCGGACACTTCGATCAGGTGCTGCAGCAGGCGTTCGTGGCTCTCGCTGGGAATCCGCCGGCCGTTGTCGGTGAGGTCCTCGGGCTGCAGGCCGGCGGCGCGCAGGGCGGCGTCGCGGTCCAGGCCCAGGTGGTCGGCATGGCGCAGGTACTTCAGCAGGGCGGGAACGGAGGTATAGCCGAGCGCGTGCATGGGTTCTTCTTGTTCTGGGTTGTCCTGATTGGCGATAGCCGCTGTCCCGATCAGACAGTGACGCTGCGGGGCGGCTGGCTAGTATAGGCAGCCATCGAAAACCTTCGAAACAACCAGGACAAGGAGAACGGGATGCGACGCTGGAACGGCTGGGGCGACGAGTCGACCGTGGTGGAGCTGCCGGCCAATGGGGCCGAATTCCTGGGCGCGCGGGTCGGCGCCGGGCAGGTATTGGCGGATGCCACCCTGGAGCAGGTGCTGGCCAGCGTGCCGGCCTCGCGCCTGCCGGAGCACCCGCTGGTGAGCCAGGATGCGGAGGTGCGGGTGCGCCATGCCCGTGGCCAGAGCCTGCCGGACTGGCTGGCGATGCGCGAAGGCCGCTTCGAGGTGTTCCCCGACGGCGTGGCCTTCCCCGAAAGCCCGCAGGACATCCGCGTGCTGATGGCCTGGGCGGCCCAGCATGACGTGGTGCTGATCCCCTACGGCGGCGGTACTTCTGTGGCCGGGCACATCAACCCGCAGGCCTCCAGCCGCCCGGTGCTGACCCTGTCCCTGGCGCGCATGAGCCGCCTGCTGGAGCTGGACGAGGCGAGCCAGATCGCCACCTTCGGCCCCGGTGCCAACGGCCCGCAGGTGGAAAGCCAGTTGCGCGCCCGGGGCTTCACCCTGGGGCACTTCCCGCAGTCCTGGGAGCTGTCCACCCTCGGCGGCTGGGTCGCCAGCCGCTCCAGTGGCCAGCAGTCGCTGCGCTACGGGCGCATCGAGCAGTTGTTCGCCGGCGGCACCCTGGAGACCTTCGACGGCCCGCTGGAGCTGCCGACCTTCCCGGCCTCGGCGGCCGGGCCGGACCTGCGCGAGCTGGTGCTGGGCTCCGAGGGGCGCTTCGGGGTGATTTCTGAGGTCAAGGTGCGGGTGTCGCGCCTGGCCGATCAGGAGCGCTTCTACGCGGTGTTCCTGCCGGACTGGACGCGGGCGCTGCAAGCGGTGCGGACCCTGGCCCAGGCGCGGGTGCCGCTGTCCATGCTGCGCCTGTCCAATGCCATCGAGACCGAGACCCAACTGGCCCTGGCCGGCCATCCGGAGCGCATCGCGCTGCTGGAGAAGTACCTGGCCTTCCGTGGGGCGCGCGCCGGCAAGTGCATGCTGACCTTCGGCGTGACCGGCTCGCGGGTGCAGAACGCCGCCTCGCTGCGCCAGGCCAAGGCGCTGCTGAAGCCGTTTGGCGGGGTGTTCACCGGCACCCTGCTGGGCAGCAAGTGGGCGGAGAACCGCTTCCGCTTCCCCTACCTGCGCCACGCCCTGTGGGAGGCCGGCTACGTGGTGGACACCCTGGAGACGGCCACCGACTGGTCCAACGTCGACGCCCTGATGGGCAAGGTGGAGGCCAGCCTGCGCGAGGGCCTGGCGGACGAGGGCGAGCGGGTGCACGTGTTCACCCACCTGTCCCACGTCTACGGCGAGGGTTCGAGCATCTACACCACCTACGTGTTCCGCCCTGGTGCGAGCTACGAGACGGCCCTGGGCCGCTGGCAGCGCCTCAAGTTCGCGGCGAGCGAGGTGATCGCCCACAACCGCGGCACCATCAGCCACCAGCACGGCGTGGGCCGCGACCACGCGCCCTGGCTGCCGCTGGAAAAGGGTGTGCGTGGAATGGCCACGCTGCAGGCGATGGCCAGCCACTTCGACCCGGACGGCCGCCTGGCGCCCGGCGTGCTGCTGCAGGACTGAGCCGTGGAGACCTGGAACGCCGCCTGGCGGGCGGCCGCGCTGCCGACGCTGGCTGCGCGGGAGTGGGACCTGATCGTGGTCGGGGGCGGCATCACCGGGGCCGGCATCCTGCGTGAGGCGGCGCGGCGGGGCTGGTCCTGCCTGCTGCTGGAGCAGCGGGACTTCGCCTGGGGCACCTCCAGCCGCTCGTCGAAGATGGTCCACGGCGGCCTGCGCTACATCGCCAAGGGGCAGATCGGCCTCACCCGCGACTCGGTGCGCGAGCGCCAGCGGCTGCTGGCGGAAGCGCCCGGCCTGGTGGACCCGCTGAGCTTCGTGATGCCCCATCGCGGCGGCTTTCCCGGTCCCCGGGTGTTCGGCACGCTGCTGGCGCTGTACGACGCTCTGGCCGGGGTGCGCAACCACTGCTACCACCCGCTGCCGCAGCTGCGCTTCCTGGCCCCTGGGCTGGGCGAGGCGGGGCTGCAGGGCGGGACGCAGTTCTTCGATGCCGTGACGGATGATGCACGCCTGGTGATGCGGGTGCTGGCCGAGGCCCGGCGCGAGGGCGGTGAAGCCCTCAACGGGATGCGGGTGCTGGAACTGACCCGCGACCAGGGGCGGGTGACCGGCCTGGTGGCGGAGGACGCCGAGGGCGGCGGGCGGCTGGCGTTTCGCAGCCGCGCCGTGGCCCTGGCCACCGGCGCCTGGGCAGACGAGCTGCGCCGTCGCGAGGGGCCGGAGCACATCCGCCCGCTGCGGGGCAGCCACCTGTTGTTGCCGGCCTGGCGCCTGCCGCTGGCCCATGCCATCAGCTTCATGCACTCGGATGACGGGCGCCCGGTGTTCGTCTTCCCCTGGGAAGGCGCGACCGTGGTGGGTACCACCGACCTGGACCACCGCGCGGGGCTGACCGAAGACGCAGCCATCAGCGCCGAGGAAGTCGACTACCTGCTGGCCGCCTGCGCCGCGCAGTTCCCGGGTGCCGCCATCGGCCGCGCCGATGTGCTCTCCACCTGGGCCGGTGTGCGGCCGGTGGTCAGCGATGGGGCCGAGGGTCGCAAGCCCTCCGACGAGAAGCGCGAGCACGCGCTGTGGACGGAGCCCGGCTGCGTGACCCTGGCCGGGGGCAAGCTCACCACCTTCCGCCTGCTGGCCCTGGAGGTGCTGCAGGCTTGCGCACCGTTCACCGGGCGCGAAGTGGCGGACCATGGTTCGGCGGTGTTTACGCCGGCACCGCTGCCGCCCCTGCCGGTGGGCGCGGGTTTGCAACGGCGCCTGGCGGGCCGTCATGGCCCGGAACTGGCGCGGCTGGCGCCCTGGCTGGAGCGCTTGGGGAGCGAGCGGGTGGGCGGCAGCGAGGTGCTTTGGGCCGAGCTGGCCTGGGCGGCCGAAGGCGAGCTGGTGCTGCACCTGGATGATCTGCTGCTGCGCCGCACGCGGCTGGGCCTGCTGGTGGCGGAGGGCGGCCAGGCGTACCTGCCGCGCATCCGCGCACTGTGCCAGCCGCTGCTGGAATGGGACGATGCGCGCTGGGCGCACGAGGAGCAGGCATACCGGGCACTGTGGCGCCGGTACTACAGCCTGCCCGCATAACGACAAGAAAGGACGTCACCGTGAGCGAAACGAGCTACCTGCTGGCCATCGACAACGGCACCCAGAGCGTGCGTGCCCTGCTGTTCGACCTGCAGGGCAACCTGGTGGGCAAGGGCAAGGTGCCGCTGGAGGCCTACTACTCCAAGCAGCCCGGCTGGGCCGAGCAGGACCCGGACTACTACTGGTCGAGCCTGGCCGAGGCCTGCCGCCTGCTGTGGGCGTCGGTGGATATCGACCGTAGCCTGATCCGTGGCGTGGCCCTGACCACCCAGCGCGGCACGGTGATTCACGTCGACGAGCAGGGTCAGCCGCTGCGCCCGGCGATCATCTGGCTGGACCAGCGTCGCGCCGAGGCCGAGGGCCGCATCAAGGGGCCCTGGGGCTGGCTGTTCCGCCTGCTGCGGCTGGAGCCGACGGTGGACCACTTCCGCACCCAGGCGGAGGTGAACTGGGTGGCGCAGAACCAGCCGGAGCTGTGGGCGCGGACCCACAAGGTGCTGCTGCTGTCGGGGTTCCTGACCCACCGGCTGTGCGGCCGCTTCGTGGATTCGGTGGGCTGCCAGGTGGCCTACCTGCCGTTCGACTACAAGCGCCTGGACTGGGCCAAGCCGAGCGACTGGAAGTGGCAGGCGATGCCGGTGCGCCGCGAGCAGCTGCCGGACCTGTGCAAGCCGGGCGAGACCCTGGGGCGCATCACCGCCGAGGCGAGCCGCCTGACCGGCATCCCCGAGGGGCTGCCGCTGGTGGCCGCCGCCGCCGACAAGGCCTGCGAGGTGATGGGCTCGGGTGGGGTGGCGCCGGACACGGCCTGCCTCTCCTACGGCACCACGGCCACCATCAACACCACGCGCCAGCGCTACCTGGAGACGATTCCGCTGATCCCGCCTTACCCGGCGGCGGTGCCGGACCACTTCAATACCGAGGTGATGATCTACCGCGGGTTCTGGATGGTCAGCTGGTTCAAGCAGGAGTTCGGCCTGCGGGAAATGCAGCGGGCGCGGGAGCTGGGGGTGGAGCCGGAGGCGCTGTTCGACGAGCTGGTCAACGGCGTGCCGCCCGGCTCCATGGGGCTGACGCTGCAGCCGTACTGGTCCCCGGGCATCCGTGAGCCGGGGCTGGAGGCGAAGGGGTCGATCATCGGCTTCGGCGACGTGCACACCCGGGCGCACATCTACCGGGCCATCCTCGAAGGGCTGGCCTACGCCCTGCGCCAGGGCAAGGAGCGCATCGAGAAGCGCTCCGGCACGCGCATCACCCGGCTGCGGGTGTCTGGCGGGGGCTCCCAGAGCGATGCGGCGATGCAGTTGACGGCGGACATCTTCGGCCTGCCGGCGGAGCGGCCCCATGTGTTCGAGACCTCGGGGTTGGGGGCGGCCATCGACTGCGCGGTGGGCCTGGGCCTGCACCCGGACTTCCCCACGGCCATCGCGGCGATGACGCGGGTGGGGCAGGTGTTCCAGCCCAACCCGGAGGCGCGGCGGGTGTACGAGCAGTTGTACCGCGAGGTGTACCTGAACATGTACCGGCAGCTGAAGCCGCTGTACCAGAAGATCCGCGACATCACCGGCTACCCGGCCTGAATGGAACCGGGGCACGGGTGTGTCGTGATCCCGGGCTACGGCTTGAACGGAACGCCCCCGGTGGTTGCCACCGGGGGCGTTCTGCTTCGGCTCAGGCCACGTCCACCAGCACGATCTCGGTGTCTTCCTGGGCGCTGAAGGACAGGTGCGTTTCATCCTTCACGGCGACGCCGTCCCGGGCCTGGGCGGGGATGCCGTTCACTTCGTAGCGACCCTGGGCCGCCACCAGGTAGGCCTTGCGGCCGGGTTCGAGGTGGTACTCGGCGGTCTGTCCGGCCTTGATCGTGGCGGCTACCAGCCGGGCATTGGCGCGGATGTGCAGGGCATCGCTGCCTGCGTCGATACCGCTGGCGAGGGTGACGAAGGTGCCGGCGCGCTCCCCCTTGGGAAACGGTCGGGTCCCCCAGGACGGCGCCGTACCGAACTCGGTGGGCATGATCCAGATCTGAAAGATGCGGGTGGTCTCGTCCTCCAGGTTGTATTCGGAGTGGGCGATGCCGGTGCCCGCGCTCATCACCTGCACGTCGCCGGCCACGGTGCGGCCCTTGTTGCCGAGGTTGTCCTGGTGGGTGATGGCGCCGTCACGGACGTAGGTGATGATCTCCATGTCCCGGTGCGGGTGCGGCGGGAAGCCGGAGTGCGGGGCGATCTCGTCGTCGTTCCACACCCGCAGCTGGCCCCAGTTCATCCGCGCCGGGTCGTGGTACTCGGCGAAGGAAAAGTGGTGACGGGCATTCAGCCAGCCATGCTGGGCGGCGCCGAGTTGCTGGAAGGGGCGTACGTCGATCATGGGAATCTCCTGTCGGGCCGGGGTGGGTTGGGCTCCCCGGTGCAATGGTGGCCATGATCCATCGACTGGAGGCGGTGAAGAAGCGGGATTTCTGGGTTCCAGCTATCGATGTGTTCGATGGTTGTTTTGGATTTGGCTGACAGGCCTTTTCACTTTTTCCCTGGGGGCGTGCCTATACTCGGGCCCATTCCCGGCGTGGAGCGATTGATGACTGAGCGCAAGGCGGTGCTGGTGCTGCATGGCAAGCAGGCCATGAACGAAGAGGTCCGCGCGGCGGTGATGGCCCGCCGTGAGGCGGGCTGGGAGCTGGCGGTGCGAGTGACCTGGGAAGGCGGCGATGCCCGCCGGCTGGTGGACGAGGCCCTGGCGGCCGGCTACAGCACCCTGGTAGCCGGGGGTGGCGACGGCACCCTGCGGGACGTGGCCGAGGCCATTGCCCTGTCGGGCGAGGACGCCAGCCTGGCCCTGCTGCCCCTGGGCACCGCTAACGACTTCGCTCGCGCAGCCGGGGTGCCGCTGGTGCCTGGCGAGGCGCTGGCGCTGCTGGACGTGCCGGCCCGGGCCATCGACCTGGGGGAAGCCGACGGGCGGCTGTTCCTCAACATGGCGACCGGTGGCTTCGGTTCCAAGGTCACGGCCAACACCTCGGAGGACCTGAAGAAGGTGCTCGGCGGGGCGGCCTACCTGCTCACCGGGCTGACGCGCTTCTCGGAGGTGCATGCGGCCTTCGGGCGCTTCCGTGGGCCTGATTTCGCCTGGGAGGGGGAGTTCCTCGCCCTGGGCATCGGCAACGGCAGCCAGGCGGGCGGCGGGCACGTGCTCTGCCCCCGTGCGCGGGTGGACGACGGCCTGCTCGATCTGTGCATCGTGCCGGCGCCGCAGGACGTGGTCGGCACCCTGGGGACGCTGTTGTCGGGCGGCATGCGCGGCCTGGAGGCTGTGTCCGTGACCGCCCGTCTGCCCTGGGTGGAGGTGGAGGCGCCGGAGGGGCTGGATGTGAATCTGGACGGCGAGCCGCTGGAATGTCGGCAGGTTCGCTTCAGTGCACGCCGTAACGCACTACGCTTACATCTGCCGGAGGGTTCGCCGCTGCTACAGGCTGCCGTGCCGTGAGCCGCCTTCTGGTGTGGTGCGCCGGGGTGGTGCATGATGGCTCCCCGCCATGACGGCTACAGTTATCCCATCACCCTGCCGATAAGGTGAAGCAGCCGCAGCCCGGCTGGAATTTTCTACAGGAGCATGCAATGGCCGGTATTCTCGACACAGTCGACCAGCGCACCCAACTGGTGGGTGAGAACCGCCTGGAAATCCTCATGTTCCGACTGGTGGGCCGTCAGCTGTTCGCCATCAACGTGTTCAAGGTGCAGGAAGTCCTGCAACTGCCCAAGTTGACCCTGATTCCCCAGCGCCATCCCTACGTTTGCGGCGTGGTCAACCTGCGCGGCCATACGCTGCCGGTGATCGACCTGTCCCGCGCCATCGGCATGCGCGCGCTGGTGCCGGACCAGAACAGCACCATCATCGTCACCGAGTACAACCGCTCGGTGCAGGCCTTCCTGGTGGGGGGCGTGGACCGCATCCTCAACCTCAACTGGGAGTCCATCCAGCCGCCGCCCGGTGGGGCCGGCCGCCAGCACTACCTGACGGCGATCACCAAGGTGGAGGACCAGATCGTCGAGATCATCGACGTGGAGAAGGTGCTGGCCGAGATCGTGCCCATGAGCACCCGCGTTTCGGAGGAGCGCCTGGGCAACCCGCTGCTGGAGCGTGCCCGTGGCCGCGAAGTGCTGCTGGTGGACGACTCCAACGTCGCCCTGACCCAGTTGCGCGAGACGCTGTCCCAGCTGGGCATCCGCACCCATGCCGCCAGTGACGGCCTGAAGGCCCTCAACCTGCTGAAGAAGTGGGCGGATTCCGGCGAGGTGATGACCGACAAGCTGCTGATGATCTTCACCGATGCCGAGATGCCGGAGATGGACGGCTACCGCCTGACCACCGAGATCCGCAACGACCCGCGCCTGCGTGACCTCTATGTGGTGATGCACACTTCGCTGTCCGGCAGCTTCAACGACGCCATGGTGAAGAAGGTGGGCTGCGACAACTTCCTCTCCAAGTTCCAGCCCGACAAGCTGGTCGACGTGGTGGCGGACCGCCTGAGCAAGGGCAACTGACCGCCGGGCGACGGGCTTGGCCGCCCGTCGCCGATTCCGTATAAGGGACGCTTCCGACCGCCTGATGGAAGCTGGCCCATGCTGCGTCTCACCGCCCTGTATCGCTACCCCATGAAATCCGCCATCGGCGAGTCCCTCGCGCGCGCCGAGCTGGACGGCCTCGGCCTGGCCGGTGATCGCCGCTGGATGCTGGTTGACGCCAGCAACGGGCGCTTCCTCACTCAACGTGCACTGCCGCAGATGTCCCAGCTCAGCGCCCGCTGGAACGCCACGGGTGGCCTGAGCCTGCGTGCCGCCGGCCTGCCGGAACTGGAGGTGCCCCTGCCGGGGGCCGAGGCGGAGTTGCGCAGCGCGCTGATCTGGAGCGATGCGATGCGGGTGCCGGATGCCGGCGATGAGGCGGCCGAGTGGCTGAGCCGCTTCATCGGCAAGCCGTGCCGCCTGGTGCACGTGCCGGCCGAGCGTGCCCGGGACATTCCGGGCAGTCTGCTGCCGGAGGAGAAGGTGGGCTTTGCCGACGGCTACCCGCTGCTGCTGATCGGCCAGGCCTCCCTCGATGACCTCTCGGCCCGGGTCGGTCGTCCGCTGGAGATGCTGCGCTTCCGCCCGAACCTCGTGGTGGAGGGCAGCGAACCCTATGCCGAGGACAGCTGGAAGCGCATCCGCATCGGCGGCGTGGAGTTCAGCGTTGTCAAGGGCTGCAGCCGTTGCATCCTCACCACCATCGACCCGGCCACCGGCGAGCGCAGTGCCGACCGGGAACCGCTGACCACCCTGAAGACCTATCGGGAGCGGGAGGGCGAGGTGTTCTTCGGGCAGAACCTGATCAACCGCAGCAGCGGCGCCCTGGAGGTGGGGATGACGGTGGAGGTGCTGGAGTGAGGGGCTGACCCCGCTGCAGCAGGACGATGAAACAAGACGGGCGCCGATGGGCGCCCGTCTTGTTTCAGGAGGGGATCACTGGTCGTCGAAGAAGCGCTCGTGCCAGTCCACCAGGGGCTGCGGGGCGTTGAGCTTCTTGCCGTAGATGACCGAGTAGGACAGGACGTTCTGCACGTACTGGCGGGTCTCGTCGAAGGGGATGCTCTCCACCCAGACGTCGAAGGCCAGGTGGTTGGCGCCCTTGAGCCACTGGCGCACACGGCCGGGGCCGGCGTTGTAGGCGGCGGAGGCGAGCACGCGGTTGCCGTTGAACTGGCCGTGCACCTGGCTCAGGTAGGCGGCACCGAGCTGGATGTTCACGTCCGGATTGAGCGCCTGCTGGGGCGAGGCGAGGGGGATGCCGAACTTGCGCGCGGTCTCCTTGGCGGTGCCGGGCATCAGCTGCATCAGGCCCATGGCGCCCACGCCGGAGCGGGCGTCGGCCATGAAGGCGCTTTCCTGGCGGGTGATGGCGAACACCCAGCTGGAATGTAGCCCGCGCACCTTGGCCTGTTGGGTGAGGGTGCTGCGGTGGGCCATGGGGAAGCGGATGTCCAGGTCGTCCCAGTACTGGGCCTGGCTGATGGTGCGGATGGCCGGGAAGTACCACTCCATGTCGTAGGCGAGCTTGGCCTGGGCGACCAGTTCCTCGCGGCTGAACAGGCGGCTGACGTAGTACCACTCGCGGCGGCCGTCGACGATCTCGCCGCGGTCATGGAACTCCATGGCCCGGCGGATGCCGGCGGTGTTGCGCACCTTCTGCATCACCTTGGGGTCGATGGCCATCGGCTTGTTGTTGAGCTGGTACGGCACCTGGATGCGGTCGGCGGCGAGGAAACCGTAGAAGTCACGCTCGCGGGCCAGGGGCTGCATGAGGCGGGTGGCTTCGGCGCTCTGCGGCTGTGCCA
Organism: Metapseudomonas otitidis; assembly: GCF_011397855.1. Lineage (NCBI taxonomy): Bacteria > Pseudomonadati > Pseudomonadota > Gammaproteobacteria > Pseudomonadales > Pseudomonadaceae > Metapseudomonas > Metapseudomonas otitidis. The sequence continues at coordinate 1,838,437 of NZ_AP022642.1, forward strand.
GCTGCAGGCTGCGGGCCTGCCAGTAGCGCCAGCGGTTGGTGCTGGCCAGCGATGGCGGCATCTGCCGGGTCAGCTGGTAGGCGTCCTGCCAGCGGCCCAGGCGCAGCAGCAGGCGCGCGCGCCATTCGCTGACGGTGTCGTCGCGCAGCTTGGGGTCGTACTGGGTCATCAGCTGCAGGGCGCGGGCGTCGAAGCGCTTGGCCAGTGCCAGGCCGATCTCCCGGGCGATGGCGACCTTTTCCTCGCTGGAGAAGGGCATGCGGGTGGCGTAGGCGTCCAGCAGGGTGGTGGCCTTGTCCGGGTCCTGGCGGGCCAGGCGGCGCAGGCCGAGCCCGACCACGTCGGCCATGGCACGGTCGGCGGGGCTGAAGCGGGCGGTCTGGCTGAGCAGTTGCGGGTTCTGGGCGACGTCCACCAGCAATTTGCCCTGGGTGGACAGGCTCGGCAGGCTCTTGGCCAGGAAGCTGGCCAGGCCGTAGTTGCGGGCTTCGGCCGCCAGCTTGGCGCGGCGCCAGCGCATCTGTTCGGTCATCTGGCCGTCGGCGCGCCAGAGTTCGAACAGCACGTCGCAGGCCTCGGGCTGGGACTTGCCCACCAGCCAGAGCTTCTCGGCGGTCTTGTGGCCTTCGGCCTTGAGGCCGTGCTTGAGCTGGTACTGGCCGTAGAGGCAGTCCAGCTCGGTGAAGTTCATCTTGGGGTCGTAGTGGTTGACGAAGGTCTTCCAGTCGCCGCGCTCGGCGAGCCAGCGCAGCCAGCGCAGGCGCATCCAGTTGGACTGGGGCAGGTCGCCATGCTCGGCGAGGAATTTCTCGATTTCCTCGTTGCTGGCCCATTTCAGGCGGGCGGTCAGCTCGTCGTAGGCCAGGTGCGGCTCCAGCGGGTAGTCGGCCAGCGCGCTGGCGTAGCGCTTGTACGGGCCGCTGTCGCCCTTGGCCAGGGCGCGCTTGGCCTCGTCGTACATCTGCCGCTGCTGGGCGAGGGGCACCGCATGGGCCGCGTCGAGCGTGAAGGTGGTGAGAAGCAGGCAGGAGAACAGGCTGAGCAGACGACCGCGCATGACACTTCCGGGTAGAGAAAACGTAGTGGGCGACGGCCACAGGGCCACCGGAGGTGCGTAGCTTAGCCGTTTGCCGGGTGCAGGTGGAGTCTCGTCGGAGGGGGGAAACATGATGAAAAAATGGCGGCCGTGGCGATGGCCAATCGGGGTAGAATGCGCGCCCATCTTTCGGAGGCCCCCATGACCCTGCTCAAGTTCAGTGATGTTTCCCTTGCCTATGGCGCCATGCCGTTGCTGGACAAGGTGTCGTGGCAGATCGCCCGGGGCGAGCGGGTCTGCGTGATTGGCCGCAACGGCACCGGCAAGTCCAGCATGCTGCGCCTGGTGAAGGGTGAGCAGCACGCGGACGACGGCGAGATCTGGCGGGCTCCGGCGCTGAAGATCGGCGAACTGCCCCAGGAGCTGCCCCGTGCCGACGAACGTACGGTGTTCGACGTGGTGGCCGAGGGCCTGGCTGGCGTTGGCGAGTTGCTGGCCCAGTACCACCACCTGAGCCAGAACATCCGCGACGAGCACGACCTGGAGCGCCTGACCCATGTCCAGCAGGAGCTGGAGGCGAAGGACGGTTGGCGCCTGCAGCAACTGGTGGACAGCACCCTGAGCCGCCTGCAGCTGCCGGCGGACAAGACCCTGGCGGAACTCTCCGGTGGCTGGCGCCGCCGCGTGCTGCTGGCCCAGGCGCTGGTTTCCGAACCTGACCTGCTGCTGCTGGATGAGCCCACCAACCACCTGGACATCGGTGCCATCGCCTGGCTGGAAGAGGCCCTGTCGGGCTTCGGTGGCGCGGTGCTGTTCATCACCCACGACCGTTCCTTCCTGCAGAACCTGGCGACCCGCATCCTCGAACTGGACCGTGGCAACCTGATCGACTGGAACGGCGACTACGCCAGCTTCCTGGTGCACAAGGAGCAGCAGCTGGCGGCGGAAGAGACCGCCAACGCGCTGTTCGACAAGCGTCTGGCCCAGGAAGAGGTGTGGATCCGCCAGGGCATCAAGGCCCGGCGGACCCGCAACGAGGGCCGTGTGCGTGCGCTCAAGGCGATGCGCATGGAGCGTGCCGAACGCCGTGAGCGCCAGGGGCGCGCGACCTTCCAGCTGGAGACGGCGGACAAGTCCGGCAAGCAGGTGATCGTGGTGGAGAACGTGGGTTTCGCCCACCCGGGCGGCGAGCTGCTGATCCGCGACTTCTCCATGGTGCTGCAGCGTGGCGACCGCATCGGCCTGCTGGGCGCCAACGGCACCGGCAAGACCACGCTGCTCAAGCTGCTGCTGGGTGACCTGCAGCCGACCCAGGGCAGCATCGAGGTCGGCACCAAGCTGGAGGTGGCCTACTTCGACCAGCTGCGCCATGCGCTGGAGCCGGAGAAAACGGTGATCGACAACCTCGCCGAAGGGCGCGAGTTCATTACCGTGGGCGGACAGAACCGCCATGTCCTCAGCTACCTCGGCGATTTCCTCTTCAGCCCGCAGCGTGCGCGTACGCCGGTCAAGGCACTGTCCGGCGGCGAGCGTGCGCGCCTGTTGCTGGCCAAGCTGTTCAGCAAGCCGGCCAACCTGCTGGTGCTGGACGAACCGACCAACGACCTCGACGTGGAAACCCTGGAGCTGCTTGAAGAGGTGCTGCTGGAGTTCCCGGGCACCGTGCTGATGGTCAGCCACGACCGGGCCTTCCTCGACAACGTGGTGACCAGCACCCTGGTGTTCGAGGGTGAAGGCCGGGTGCGCGAGTACGTCGGTGGCTACCAGGACTGGCTGCGCCAGGGTGGTTCGCCACGCCTGCTGGGTGTGGGCGAGGGGCGCAGCGCCAAGGCCGAGCCCCGTGCCGAATCGCCGGCCGTCGCCGAGGCACCTGCGCAGGCGGCCGAGAAGCCGGCCGGCGAGGCGCCGAAGAAGAAACTCAGCTACAAATTGCAGCGTGAGCTCGAAGCCCTTCCCGGGCAGATCGAGGCCCTGGAGGCCGAGATGGAGGCCGTCCAGCAGGAGATTTCCGACCCGGCGTTCTACCAGCGCCCCGCAGAGCAGACCCGCGCGGTGCTGGAGCGTTTCGAGCAGCAGCAGCAGGAACTGGACCGCCTGCTGGAGCGCTGGGCCGAACTGGAAGATTGATGTCTGTTTGAGTCGGAGAGCCCATGGCTGTCGAGTACCGCATCACGCTGGACGATGAACACGAGTTCAGCTATCGCATCGAGCTGGACCGGGAATATGACCACGAGCGCGCGGCGACGGCGCCGAAGTGGACGCGCCTGGATTTCAACCAGTGCAGCAATTGCCCGCTCTCACGTGATCGCTTCAGCCATTGCCCGGCAGCCGTAGACCTGCACCGGGTGATCGAGGACTTCCACGGCCTGCCGGCCTTCAAGAAGGCGGTGTTCATGGTGCGCACGCCGGAGCGCGAGTACACCAAGCACGTCGGCCTGGAAGAGGGCTTGCGGGCGCTGCTGGGGGTGATCATGGCCTCCAGTGCCTGCCCGGTCCTGGGGCGTCTCAAGCCGATGGCCCAGCAGCACCTGCCGTTCGCCAGCAACCAGGAGTTCATCCTGAGGGCGGTGTCGCTCTACCTGGCGCGGCAGTACTTCAACATGCGCGAAGGGCGACATGCCGATTGGGAGCTGAAGGGGCTGGTGAGGCTGTTCCAGCAATTGCAGCTGGTGAACCAGGCGTTCTGGCAGCGCATCCATGACGTGTGCGAAGGGGATTCGAACCTCAAGGCCTTCCTGACCTTCTTCTCCATGGCGTCCAGCATGACCTACTCGCTGGAAACGCAGCTGCAGAAGATCCGTCCTCTGGTGATGAGTGCCGACGAAGGCTTCATGTAGGCCTTCGTCGGCAGCCGCGTTATTTCTCTGATTTGTTGAGACGCACCGCGAGCACGTCGCAAGGCGCGCCGTGGAGGACGTCGTTGGCGGTGGAGCCCAGCAGCAGGGCCAGGCCGTGGCGGCCATGGCTGCCGACCACGATCAGGTCGCAGCCCTGCTCTTCGGCCAGCCGGTGGATCTCCTGGCGAGGCTGGCCGTAGGTCAGGTGGCGTTGCTCGGCGCTGATCTCGGGGTAGAGGCCGGCAAAGCCGTCGAGGCGCTCACGGGCCTGTTCGAACTGCTGCTGCTGCAGCATGGAGAGGTCCATGGGGACATCGCCGCCGAAGGCCATGGCCATGGGCTCGACGATGTGCACCAGGGACAGCCGGGCCTGGGAGGCTTGAGCCAGGGCCTGCGCGCGGCGCACGACGGGGTGGCATTCGTCGGTGAGGTCGATGGCGACCAGGATGTGCTGGTAGGGCATGGGGTGACTCCTCCTTAAGGTTGCACCTGGCATGAAGTATGGCCGCCATGGGGGCGCGCCGGCATGATTTTCATCATGGGAATGCAGTTATGACCCTGTGGTTGGTGGTGTTTCTCCTGCTCGCTGTGCTCAGTCCGCTGGTCTGGCTGTTGCCTTCCAAGGGGCAGCGCGGGCGCATGGACTTGCGCATGCAGGCCCGACGCATGGGGCTGGCGATGCAGTTGGCGCGGCAGGAGTGGCCGCACTGGCTGTCGGTCGAGCCGCCGCCCTCCTGTGCACAGTTCCACCGAGCCCGCCGCCGTGGGGCCGAGGGTGCATGGGCCTATTGGCAGGTGGCACCCGGGCAGTGGGTCAACCAGTGGCGCGAGCCGTTGGAAGACCCTGTATTGCTCGGGTGTTTCGCGGGGTTGCCTGCCGATGTCTACAAGGTCGAGACCACGCCGCAGATGGTGGCGCTGTACTGGGGCGAGCGGGGTACGGCGGAGGACCTCCAGCGCATCGCCGAGGTGCTGCGCGCCATCGACTGACGCGCAGCGAGCAGGGCGGCTCAGAGCTGGGCCGTGGCGTACTGGGCGGACACGCCTTCGAGGCCTTCGATGATGCTGTCCGAGTACTTGTTGATGAGGAACGGCACGCTGTTCTCGTTGTAGTTCTGCAGCGAGCGCTCGATGTAGCGCCACTTGGTGCCGATGCTGGTCAGCGCCTGGCTGATCTGCGGGGTGTTCCTGGGCTGCTGTGCCAGTGCGGTGAGCTGACCGGCAAAGTCCCTGGCCAGTTCGTCGATGGCCTTGCCCTCACCACCGCCGAAGAAAGACGCGCCCACGGACGCACTGCGCGAGGCGTAGTCAACGGCGATGGTTTGCATCAGCAGGCTCTGCTGGCGGCTTTGCTGGGTCAGCGGGGGGACGACGAAGTTGCTTTCCTGCTGGATGCGGTCATAGAGCTCGCCGGCCAGTGCGATCAGCTTCTGGTTGCGCGCCGTCATGTCGGCGACGGGCTGCAGGTCGGTGAAACCCTTGGTGCGCAGGGCGGTGACCAGGCCGCCGAGTTCACTGGAATAGTCCTTCCACTGCTGTTGCAGCTGGGTGTGCAGGGCCTTCGAAGCGTCGCCCTGGATGTCCTTGAGTTCCTTCATGCGCGCATCGGCTTCCTGCGCGGACTCGTCGATCATCCGGGCGTAGCGCTGGTCGCCTTCCATGCCGTTGTACATGTAGAAGTCGCCCAGGCTTTTCAGGGCGGCCAGGCGCATCTGGTGGAGCTTGAGGAGGGTGGTGCCGGGGTCGGCCGCCTGGCTCGGGGAAACCAGGCAGAAGAAGGAAAGGAGGGTGCCTAGCAGTACGGCAAGCGTGCGGCTCGTCATGGTGCTACTCCGTGTGCCCCTGGGGGCGTGTTTGTTGTTTTTATTCGGCCTGTCCCGGCCGTGCCACGGGACTCTACTCTTCATGGCTGGCCTTTGGCTAGCGTGCTTCGGCAGCTACCGGAGTGGCCTTCCATCGACTTTCTGATGCAATGACATAAGCTCCGTGCATAGTGGTTTCGGCAGCCTGCCGCATCGCTTGAAGCGCCGGTTACAGAGCGGTTTGGGCGTGGCTGGGCGGTCACGAAGCGCAATTGACAACGGAGGACTTTTCCGTGAATGTGTGCGCACCCAAATCAAACGGGCGTATGAATTGAGCGTTTGCCTGGTGGGCGCGCTCCAATGACCACGACCCGATATCGCGTCGGTGGGTGTGCCGGACCGAATCGGACTTGACCCAGGGCCCAGCCCAGGGCCGGTTCGCCGGTTGGCTCCGATGTGTACTGTTCAGCTTCCATACCGTGGAGATCAGTTGATGATTTACGAAGGTAAAGCCATCACGGTTAAGGCTCTTGAGGGCGGCATCGTCGAACTGCAGTTCGATCTCAAGGGTGAGTCCGTCAACAAGTTCAACCGTCTTACCCTGAACGAACTGCGCCAGGCCGTCGACGCCATCAAGGCAGACGCTTCGGTCAAGGGCGTCATCGTCACCAGCGGCAAGGACGTGTTCATCGTCGGCGCTGACATCACCGAGTTCGTCGACAACTTCAAGCTGCCCGACGAAGAACTGGTGGCCGGCAACCTCGAAGCCAACAAGATCTTCAGCGATTTCGAAGACCTGGCCGTACCCACCGTCGTCGCCATCAACGGCATCGCCCTGGGCGGCGGCCTGGAGATGTGCCTCTCCGCCGACTACCGCGTGATGAGCGAAACCGCCAAGATCGGCCTGCCTGAAGTCAAGCTGGGCATCTACCCGGGCTTCGGCGGCACCGTGCGCCTGCCGCGCCTGATCGGTGTGGACAACGCCATCGAGTGGATCGCCTCCGGCAAGGAGAACAAGGCCGCCGACGCCCTGAAAGTGGGTGCTGTCGACGCCGTGGTCGCTCCGGCCAAGCTGAAGGAAGGCGCCCTGGACCTGGTCAAGCGCGCCATCGCCGGCGAGCTGGACTACAAGGCCAAGCGCCAGCCCAAGCTGGAAAAGATCAAGCTGAACGCCATCGAGCAGATGATGGCCTTCGAGACCGCCAAAGGTTTCGTGGCTGGCCAGGCCGGCCCGAACTACCCGGCGCCGGTCGAAGCGATCAAGACCATCCAGAAAGCCGCCAACTTCGGCCGTGACAAGGCGCTGGAAGTCGAGGCCGCCGGCTTCGTCAAGCTGGCCAAGACCTCGGTTGCCGAGAGCCTCATCGGTCTGTTCCTGAACGACCAGGAACTGAAGAAGAAGGCCAAGAAGCACGACGAGATCGCCCAGGACGTGAAGCTGGCCGCCGTACTCGGCGCCGGCATCATGGGTGGCGGTATCGCCTACCAGTCCGCTTCCAAGGGCACTCCGATCCTGATGAAGGATATCCGCGAAGAGGGTATCCAGATGGGCCTGAACGAGGCGTCCAAGCTGCTCGGCAAGCGCGTCGAGAAAGGCCGCATGACCCCGGCCAAGATGGCCGAGGCGCTGAACGCCATCCGTCCGACCATGTCCTACGGTGACTTCGCCCATGTCGACATCGTGGTCGAGGCCGTGGTCGAGAACCCGAAGGTCAAGCACGCCGTGCTGGCCGAGGTGGAAGGCCATGTGAAGGACAACGCGATCATCGCGTCCAACACCTCCACCATCTCCATCAGCTACCTGGCCCAGGCCCTGAAGCGCCCCGAGAACTTCGTCGGCATGCACTTCTTCAACCCGGTGCACATGATGCCGCTGGTCGAGGTCATCCGTGGCGAGAAGTCCAGCGAAGTGGCCGTGGCCACCACCGTTGCCTACGCCAAGAAGATGGGCAAGAACCCCATCGTGGTGAACGACTGCCCCGGCTTCCTGGTGAACCGCGTGCTGTTCCCGTACTTCGGTGGCTTCGCCAAGCTGCTGGAGTTCGGCGTGGACTTCGTCCGCATCGACAAGATCATGGAGAAGTTCGGCTGGCCCATGGGCCCGGCCTACCTGTCCGACGTGGTCGGCATCGACACCGGCCACCACGGCCGTGACGTGATGGCAGAAGGCTTCCCGGACCGCATGGCGGTCGAGGGCAAGACCGCCGTCGACGTGATGTACGAAGCCAACCGCCTGGGCCAGAAGAACGGCAAGGGCTTCTACGCCTACGAAATGGACAAGCGCGGCAAGCCGAAGAAGGTCCAGGACCCCGAGGCCTACGAGATCCTGAAGCCGATCATCAAGGAACAGCGCGAGCTGACCGATGAGGACATCATCAACTTCATGATGATCCCGCTGTGCCTGGAAACCGTTCGCTGCCTGGAAGACGGCATCGTCGAAACCGCAGCCGAGGCCGACATGGGCCTGATCTACGGCATCGGCTTCCCCCCCTTCCGTGGTGGTGCGCTGCGTTACATCGATTCCATTGGTGTAGCCGAGTTCGTCGCCCTGGCCGACAAGTATGCCGACCTGGGCGCCCTGTACCACCCGACCGCCAAGCTTCGTGAGATGGCCGCCAAGGGCCAGAAGTTTTTCGGTTAATCGCGCAGCGAACAGAGCGAGAGAAGAAATATGAGCCTGAATCCGAGAGACGCGGTCATTGTCGACTTCGGCCGCACCCCGATGGGTCGTTCCAAGGGTGGCATGCACCGCAACACCCGTGCCGAGACCATGTCGGCCCACCTGATCAGCAAGCTGCTGGAGCGCAACCCCAAGGTTGACCCGGCTGAAGTGGAAGACGTGATCTGGGGCTGCGTGAACCAGACCCTGGAACAGGGCTGGAACATTGCGCGCATGGCGTCGCTGATGACCCAGATCCCCCACACCAGCGCTGGCCAGACCGTCAGCCGCCTGTGCGGTTCCTCCATGAGCGCCCTGCACACTGCCGTGCAAGCCATCCAGACCGGCAACGGCGATGTGTTCGTCATCGGCGGCGTGGAGCACATGGGTCACGTCGGCATGATGCACGGCGTCGACCCGAACCCGCACCTGTCCCTGTACGCCGCCAAGGCATCCGGGATGATGGGCCTGACCGCCGAGATGCTGGGCAAGATGCACGGCATCACCCGCGAGGCCCAGGACCAGTTCGGCGTGCGCTCCCACCAGCTGGCCCACAAGGCCACTGTGGAAGGCAAGTTCAAGGACGAGATCATCCCGATGGAAGGCTATGACGAGAATGGCTTCCTGAAGGTGTTCGACTTCGACGAAACCATCCGTCCGGAAACCACCCTCGAAGGTCTGGCGTCCCTGAAGCCGGCGTTCAACCCGAAGGGCGGTACCGTGACTGCCGGTACGTCGTCGCAGATCACCGACGGTGCGTCCTGCATGATCGTGATGAGCGCTCAGCGCGCCAAGGACCTGGGCATCGAGCCCATGGCCGTGGTTCGTGCCATGGCGGTCGCGGGTGTCGACCCGGCGATCATGGGTTACGGCCCGGTGCCGTCCACCCAGAAAGCACTCAAGCGTGCCGGCCTGACCATGGCTGACATCGACTTCATCGAGCTCAACGAAGCCTTCGCTGCCCAGGCCCTGCCCGTGCTGAAGGACCTGAAAGTGCTCGACAAGATGGAAGAGAAGGTCAACCTGCACGGCGGCGCCATCGCCCTGGGTCATCCGTTCGGCTGCTCCGGTGCGCGTATCTCCGGCACCCTGCTGAACGTGATGAAGCAGAACGACGGCAAGCTGGGCGTGGCCACCATGTGCGTGGGCCTCGGCCAGGGCATCACCACCATCTTCGAGCGCGTCTGAGCCTGAAGCTGGACAAGACCGGGGCCTCGTGCCCCGGTTTTCGTTTCCGCCAATTTCTCACCAAGGCTGGCCATATCCCGTCGGAGTGGGCACCATGCGCACCTTGGCAAGCCGTCGACCGAGCACTGAGGGGAACATGAGCGTACAACCGGGACTCTATCGCCACTACAAGGGGCAGCAGTACCGCGTGATCGGAACCGCTCGGCACTCGGAGAGCGAAGAGGAGCTGGTGGTGTACCAGGCGCTCTACGGCGAACATGGGCTCTGGGTGCGTCCGCTGGAGATGTTCACCGGCACGGTGACGGTGGAGGGCGAACAGATCGCGCGCTTCTCCCTCGTGACTGCCGAGTCGGATCCCTATCCGCGCCGCTGAGTCGACTCGCCGGCCCCGGCGAACTTGACCTTGTCTCCTTCGCCACTATATATAGCGGTGCCGCCTGGGGCGGCTCCCGCCTTTGTTTATCTATCTCTCGAATTCAGGAACTTTCCGATCCATGGGCAAATCGCTGGTCATCGTGGAATCCCCGGCCAAGGCCAAGACCATCAACAAGTACCTGGGCAACCAGTACGTGGTGAAGTCGAGCATCGGCCACATCCGTGACCTGCCCACCAGCGGTTCGGCAAGTGCCACCAAGGAGCCGGTCAAGCGCGGCAAGGCCGCAGCAGCCGAAGCGCCGGCCCTCTCGCCGAAGGAGAAAGCCAAGCGCCAGCTGTTCGCGCGCATGGGGGTGGACCCCGAGCACGGCTGGAAGGCCAAGTACGAGATCCTGCCCGGCAAGGAAAAGGTGATCGACGAACTGCGCCGCCTGGCCAAGGATGCCGACACCATCTACCTCGCAACCGACTTGGACCGCGAAGGGGAGGCCATCGCCTGGCACCTGCGGGAATCCATCGGCGGTGACGACAGCCGCTACAAGCGCGTGGTGTTCAACGAGATCACCAAGAAGGCCATCCAGGAGGCTTTCTCCCAGCCCGGCGAATTGGACATCAACCGCGTCAACGCCCAGCAGGCGCGTCGCTTCCTCGACCGCGTGGTGGGCTACATGGTCTCGCCGCTGCTGTGGCAGAAGATCGCCCGTGGCCTGTCCGCCGGTCGCGTGCAGTCGGTGGCGGTGAAGCTGGTGGTGGAGCGCGAGCGCGAGATCCGCGCCTTCGTCCCCGAGGAATACTGGGAGGTCCATGCCGACCTGGGCACCGCCAAGGGCGCCAATGTGCGCTTCGAGGTGGCCAAGGAGAACGGCGCGGCCTTCAAGCCGCTGAACGAAGCCCAGGCCATGGCCGCGCTGGAGAAGCTCAAGGCCTCCAGCTACAGCGTGCAGAAACGCGAGGACAAGCCCACTTCCAGCCGTCCCTCCGCGCCGTTCATCACCTCCACCCTGCAGCAGGCCGCGAGCAACCGCCTGGGCTTCGGGGTGAAGAAGACCATGATGATGGCCCAGCGTCTCTACGAGGCGGGCTACATCACCTATATGCGTACCGACTCGACCAACCTTTCTGCCGACGCCGTCACCATGGTGCGTGGCTTCATCGAGGGCGAGTTCGGTGAGAAGTACCTGCCGGCCAAGCCAAACTTCTATTCGAGCAAGGAAGGCGCCCAGGAGGCGCACGAAGCCATCCGGCCGTCCGACGTCAACCTCAAGCCGACCCAGCTGTCCGGCATGGAGCGTGATGCCGAGCGCCTGTACGACCTGATCTGGCGCCAGTTCGTGGCCTGCCAGATGCCGCCTGCCGAGTACCTGTCCACCAGCGTCAGCGTGGCGGCGGGCAACTTCGAGCTGCGTGCCAAGGGCCGCATCCTCAAGTTCGACGGCTATACCCGTGTGCTGCCGCAGCAGAGCAAGCCGGGCGAGGACGACGTACTGCCCGACATGAAGGAAGGCGAGGCGCTCAAGCTGATCAAGCTCGACCCCAGCCAGCACTTCACCAAGCCGCCGGCGCGCTTCTCCGAGGCCAGCCTGGTCAAGGAGCTGGAAAAGCGTGGCATTGGCCGCCCGTCCACCTATGCGGCGATCATCTCCACCATCCAGGAGCGTGGCTATGTGACGGTGCACAACCGCCGCTTCTACTCCGAGAAGATGGGCGACATCGTCACCGAGCGCCTCAATGAAAGCTTCGCCAACCTGATGGACTACGGCTTCACCGCCGGCATGGAAGAGAATCTGGACGACGTCGCCCAGGGCGAGCGCGACTGGAAGAACCTGCTGGACGAGTTCTACGGTGATTTCCGCAAGAAGCTGGAGCTGGCCGAAGGCAGCGACAGTGGCATGCGTGCCAACCAGCCGACCCTTACCGATATTCCGTGCCGTGAGTGCGGCCGCCCGATGATGATCCGTACGGCCTCCACGGGCGTCTTCCTGGGATGCTCGGGCTATGCGCTGCCGCCGAAGGAGCGCTGCAAGGCCACCATCAATCTCGTGCCGGGCGATGAGATCGCCGCGGATGACGAGGGTGAGTCCGAATCCCGTGTGCTGCGTGGCAAGCACCGCTGCCCGATCTGCTCCACGGCGATGGACGCCTACTTGCTGGACGAAAGCCGCAAGCTGCACATCTGCGGCAACAACCCGGATTGCGCGGGCTACGAGATCGAGCAGGGCCAGTACCGCATCAAGGGCTACGAAGGCCCGAGCCTTGAGTGCGACAAGTGCGGCAGCGAGATGCAGCTGAAGACCGGCCGTTTCGGCAAGTTCTTCGGTTGCACCAATTCCAGCTGCAAGAACACCCGCAAGCTGCTCAAGAACGGTGAGGCCGCGCCGCCGAAGATCGACCCGATCAAGATGCCGGAGCTCAAGTGCGAGAAGGTGGACGATACCTATGTGCTGCGTGATGGTGCCTCGGGTCTCTTCCTGGCTGCCAGTCAGTTCCCGAAGAATCGCGAGACCCGTGCGCCGTTGGTGCTGGAGCTGATTCCGCACAAGGATGAGCTGGATCCGAAGTATCACTTCCTGCTCAGTGCACCGGTAAAAGATCCGGATGGCCGCCCGGCTGTCATTCGTTTCAGCCGCAAGACCAAGGAGCAGTACGTGCAGTCGGAGGTGGATGGCAAGCCGACCGGCTGGCGTGCATTCTTCGACGGCGGCAAGTGGAAGGTCGAAGACAAGCGCTGAGTCCCGCTGCGCGCATGGCTCCCATGCGCGCATACTGGCAAGGCCGGACCACAGGTCCGGCCTTCTTCGTTTCGGTCTTATACCGATTGCATATCCGGAGTCCGTGCCATGGCCCATGAGCCCTACACCCGCACCAACCAGAAACTCTTTTTCGCCGGACTTTGCCTTGAGAACTGGCGCAAGGCAGAAGAGGGGCGTGCGATGAATGCGCAAGCCCAGGTCCAGGCGGAGCGGGAGGCTGCGCTTTTCCACCTTCACGGTGCCTTGCTGGGGCTATGCCACGAGATCACCCATTACTACCGCATGCCTAACCCGGGGGCTCCGGATGTGGCAGCGATCCTGAGTTCAGAGGTGCTGTCTGCCTCGCCGAGCCCGGAGCTGGCCGAGTTGGTGGAACTGTTCCAGCAGCCCGAGAGCTGGCTGGGTTCCCTCGAACGGGCCTATCAGGCGCTCTTCCTGCCGCCTCAGGCACCCACCAAGGCCAAGGTGGACCCGACGCTTCCCTTGATCGAGGCGGTTGTACTGGATGAGGAGGAAGCCCCCCTGTCCCGTGAGGAGTTGGAGTCCTGGCGTCAGCAGCTGAAGGCGCTGGTGCTTCGTTATCGGGAAAGTCTCTCGGAGTGCTGAGTGACGGAAGGGGTAGGGCGCCAAGCCGAGCGGCTGTTACAATGCGCGGTCTTTAGTGGAGAGATGAAGCGATGACAACGTCCTTCCTGGAAATAGTCGAATTGCCCGACGGGCGCATTATTCTGCGCCGTGCAGAGGACGAGGAAGCGCTGGTGACGCTGGACTTCTCCGCTGATGCCAAGGCATTCCTCCAGGGGCATCACCTGGAAGTGGCCAAGGCCATGCTCAACGTGGGTGTGCAGATGGCCGGCCGACTCGCCGAAGGCGAGATGGACCATGATGACCAGCCCCGCGTCTTGCACTGATCAACGAATAGTCTCCTCGCCGATCATTGCCATTTGATTAAGCAGGGCCCTGGCTATCCGAGGTGGATGTTCAGGCTCTGTGCATTGCCTTCCCGTGCGGCCCTGATGAGGGCGTCCTTGTCCCGAGCACTGAGTGAAAGCCAACTCACGACAGTGTGGCTGCGCCCCAACCGGAGGGCTTCGCATGCCAATTCCAGAGCGTCCTTGCCGCCTCGGGGTTCGAGCAGGAGGATGCGCTCACGGTTGAGTCCCGCATCCCGCAGCCAGGCCTGATTAAGGGTGGCGGGTGCTCCGATGAGGGTGAGCCAGCGGGCGTCCTGTTCTTCGCTCAGCTCCCTCAGCATCGGGGCCAGCAGGTGGCGGCAATGGAGTGGGCTGCCTCGCAATGAGAGTTCGCTGAAGGCCTCGCTTTCCGCTTCCAGGGGAGCCTCGGGCTCCAGCAGGTCGTGAAGCGGTGTTGCGACGATGGCGTCGTGGAAGAGGGGCAGTTGGATGCGGCCGATCGGTTGCGAGAACTGCATGACGCCTCCTGTTAGCGGCGAATGACGCCGACGCTCAAGCCTTCGATCACCAGTTCCTGCTCGTGCAGGTCGACTTCGATCGGAGAGAATTCGGGGTTTTCGGCGATCAGCCAGACTTTGTCGCCTTCGCGTTTGAAACGCTTGACCGTCACTTCGTCGCCCAGTCGTGCTACCACCACTTGGCCGTTGCGGGCCTCACGAGTGGAGTGGACGGCCAGGAGGTCGCCATCGAAGATTCCGATGTCCTTCATGCTCATGCCGCGTACGCGCAGCAAATAGTCGGCCTTGGGGTGGAAGAAGTCGGGGTTGATGCGGCAGGATTCCTCGATGTTCTGCTGGGCAAGGATAGGCGCACCTGCAGCGACTCGGCCGATCACGGGAAGTCCACCTTCCTCGGCTGCCGGCTCGAATCCAGGGATACGGATGCCGCGGGAAGCGCCCGGGGTCATCTCGATGGCGCCCTTGCGCGCCAGGGCCTTGAGGTGTTCCTCGGCGGCGTTGGGCGACTTGAAGCCGAGCTCCTGGGCAATTTCCGCCCGGGTCGGCGGATAACCGTTGTCTTCCAGGCAGCGCTTGATGAACGCGAGAATCTCGGCTTGGCGGGGCGTCAGTTTCAGCATGTCGGGCTCTGTCTTTTTATACAGTGACTGGTGTTTTATACAGTGCCTCGAGTGGGCCTACAAGTATTTTCTGAAGACCCGGCCTGCCATTCGGCGGTGTGCCGGATGAGGTTTCGCCTCGGCTGCGTAGGATGTCCTCCGGCGTGACCCATGCGTCAGAAGGTGGTGAGTGCGACTTGACAAAGGCAGGGTCTGAAACGTATGTTTCAAACAAGTGTTTGTCAGGTGGGGGAACCATGGCTCAGTCGGAAACCGTCGAACGCATCCTCGATGCAGCGGAACAGTTGTTCGCGGAGAAAGGCTTCGCCGAAACCTCCTTGCGCCTGATCACCAGCAAGGCCGGGGTCAACCTGGCGGCGGTGAATTATCACTTCGGTTCGAAGAAGGCCCTGATCCAGGCGGTCTTCTCGCGCTTCCTCGGGCCGTTCTGCCAGAGCCTGGAGCGTGAGCTCGACAAACGCCAAGGCAAGTCTGAAACGCCGCCCTCTCTGGAGGAGCTGCTGGTGATGCTCGTGGAGCAGGCGCTGGCGGTAAAGCCTCGCAGTGGCAACGACCTTTCCATTTTCATGCGCTTGCTCGGGCTTGCCTTCAGTCAGAGCCAGGGTCACCTGCGCAAGTACCTCGAAGAGGTGTATGGCAAGGTGTTCCGTCGCTACATGCTGCTGGTCAACGAGGCGGCGCCCCGGTTGCCGCCTCTTGAGATCTTCTGGCGTGTCCACTTCATGCTGGGGGCTGCTGCGTTCAGCATGTCCGGCATCAAGGCGCTGCGGGCCATGGCCGAGACCGATTTCGGTGTGAATACCTCCATCGAACAGGTCATGCGCCTGATGGTCCCGTTCCTCGCGGCAGGCATGCGCGCAGAAACGGGCCTGGCCGACGAGGCCCTGTCCAAGGCCGTACTGAAGCCCAGGGCAAAGCCCGCTCCTGCAGCCGGCAAGGCCTGACGCCGGTGGGCGAGGGCGGCGGGATCAGCTAAGCTAGCCGCCCATGTCCGACCTCGATCTACTCCATATCTCCATTGCTGATCAGCGCCTCTACGGCTTCGCTGCTGGACGCCTGCTGGTCAGTTATCCCGTGTCGACCGCCCTCAATGGCCCCGGTGAACTCAGTGGTTCCAACTGCACACCCCGTGGTCTCCACGAAGTGCGGGCCAGGATTGGTGCCGATCTTCCGTTGAATGCCGTTTTGCGCGGACGTCGCTGGACCGGTGAGGTCTGGTCCGAGGCGCTGCACGAACAGTTCCCCGGGCGTGACTGGATCCTCTCTCGCATCCTCTGGCTGAGTGGGCGGGAGCCCGGCTTCAACCGCCTGGGCAAGGTCGACAGCATGCGCCGCTACATCTATATCCACGGCACGCCGGATACCGAGCCCATGGGCGTCCCGCGCTCCCACGGCTGCGTGCGCATGCGCAACGCCGACCTGCTGGAACTCTTTCCCCGCGTACCCGTCCACTGTGCGGTGCGCATCGATGAAGCGCCCAGGCCCGAGTGGGCGGCGCCCAACCCCTGACAAGGAACCCCATGCAAGGCTCCCTGATGCTGGACATCGGCGGCACCTGGCTGACTGCCGAAGACCGCCACATCCTGCGCCAGCCCGAAGTGGCCGGCCTGATCCTGTTCGCCCGCAATATCGAGGACCCACGCCAGGTGCGTGACCTGTGCGCTGCGATTCGTGCCGTACGCCCCGACCTCATCCTCGCCGTCGACCAGGAAGGCGGACGGGTGCAGCGCCTGCGTCGCGGCTTCGTGCGCCTGCCGGCGATGCGCGCCCTCGCCGATACGCCCAACGCCGAGGCCCTGGCCGAGCAATGCGGTTGGCTGATGGCGACCGAAGTGCTGGCCGCCGGCCTGGACCTCAGCTTCGCCCCGGTGCTGGACCTGGATCAACAGCGCAGCGCCGTGGTGGGCAGCCGTGCCTTCGAGGGCGATCCTCAGCGCGCCACAGACCTGGCCGGTGCCTTCATCAAGGGCCTGCGTGTTGCCGGCATGGCGGCCACTGGCAAGCACTTCCCCGGTCACGGCTGGGCGGAAGCCGACTCCCACGTCGCCATCCCCACGGATGAGCGCAGCCTGGAGCAGATCCGTGCGGCCGACCTCGTGCCCTTCACCCGCCTGGCGTCCGATCTGGACGGCATGATGCCCGCCCACGTCATCTACCCCCAGGTCGATGCCCAGCCCGCCGGCTTCTCGCGTCGCTGGCTGCAGGACATCCTGCGCGGCGAGCTGAAGTTCACCGGGGTGATCTTCAGCGACGACCTCTCCATGGCCGGTGCCCATGTGGTGGGTGATGCCGCCGAGCGCATCGAGGCCGCGCTGAGCGCAGGCTGCGACATGGGCCTGGTGTGCAACGACCGCGCTGCCGCCGAGCTGGCCCTGTCGCGTCTGCAGCGCCTGGGCGTGACCCCGTCCCCGCAACTGGCCCGCATGCGCCGTCGTGCCTTCCCGGGCACCGAATACCGTCAAGACCCGCGCTGGCAGGCCGCTGTGGGTGCCCTGCGCGAAGCCCAGCTGATCGACTGAAGGAAGCGACATGACCGTTTACGCGATTATCGGTGGTACCGGCCTGACCCAACTGGACGGCCTCAGCATGAAGGCCCTGCTCAACCCCGAGACGCCCTACGGCGCACCGTCCGCAGGGATCGTGCAGGGCGAGTACGCCGGTCGTGAGGTGCTCTTCCTCGCCCGTCACGGCCACCCGCACCGCATTCCGCCGCACCAGGTCAACTACCGCGCCAACCTCTGGGCGCTGAAGCATGCCGGGGCCGAGGCGGTCATCGCCGTCAACGCCGTTGGCGGCATCACCGCCGGGATGGGCACCGGGCAACTGGTGGTGCCGCATCAGGTGATCGACTACACCCAGGGGCGCATCGGTACCTTCTTCGAGGGCGAACTGGACCACGTCACCCACATCGACTTCAGCCACCCCTACGACGAACCGCTGCGGCAGAAGCTGCTCGATGCCCTGCGTCGCGCCGGCCACGCCCACAGCGATTACGGCGTCTATGGCTGCACCCAGGGCCCGCGCCTGGAGACGGTCGCCGAGATTGCCCGCATGGAGCGCGATGGCTGCGACATCGTCGGCATGACCGGCATGCCCGAAGCCGCCCTCGCGCGCGAGCTGAACCTGCCCTATGCCGCCCTCTCCCTGGTGGTCAATCCGGCAGCCGGCAAATCCACCAGCATCATCACCATGGCCGAGATCGAGGCCGCGCTCGCGGCGGGTATCGGCAAGGTGCGCGAAACCCTGTCCATCCTGCTGAAGGCGTGACCGATGCCTGGCCCGGGCGGTAACCCGGGTCAGGCGTGGGGGAGGGGCGCGAACAGCGCGTCGATGTCTTCCTCGCGCAGGTGCCAGTCGCTGCCGGCCGGCGCGCTCAGCACGCTTTGCGCCAGGTCGGCCTTGCGCTGCTGCAGCTGCTGGATCTTCTCTTCCACCGTGCCCCGGGCGATCAGCTTGTAGACGAACACCGGCTTGTCCTGGCCGATGCGGTAGGCGCGGTCAGTGGCCTGGCGTTCGGCTGCCGGATTCCACCAGGGGTCGAAGTGGATCACCGTGTCGGCCTGGGTCAGGTTCAGCCCGGTGCCGCCGGCCTTGAGGCTGATGAGGAACAGTGGCACCTCGCCGGCCTGGAAGCGCTCCACCGGCGTGCGCCGGTCGCGGGTCTCGCCGGTCAGCAGCAGGTAGTCGATCTGGCGCGTCTGCAATTCGCCCTCGATCAGTTCCAGCATGCTGGTGAACTGGGAGAACAGCAGTACTCGCCGGCCTTCCATGAACAGCTCCTCGAGCATCTCCATCAGGCTGTCCAGCTTGCCCGAGGTGCTGCCGCGTACCTCACGCTCCGGCTCCACCAGGCGCAGGTCGCAGCAGGTCTGGCGCAGCTTGAGCAGGGCTTCGAGGATCACCATCTGGCTGCGGGCCATGCCCTTGTGCTCGATTTCCGAACGCACCTTCTGGTCCATCGCCAGGCGCACGGTCTCGTAGAGGTCGCGCTGGGCCTCGCTCAGTTCCACCCAGTGGATCATCTCGGTCTTGGCCGGCAGTTCGGTCGCCACCGACTCCTTGGTGCGCCGCAGCATGAAGGGGCGGATGCGGCCGTTCAGGTGGGCCAGGCGTTCGTTGTCGGCGTGCTTCTCGATGGGGGTGCGGTAGTCGCGGGCGAACTGCTTGGCATCGCCCAGCCAGCCGGGCATCAGGAAGTGGAACAGCGACCACAGTTCGCCCAGGTGGTTTTCCAGCGGCGTGCCCGACAGGCACAGGCGCTGGCGGGCCTGCAGCTGGCGCACGGCCTGGGCGGCCTTGCTGGTGGCGGTCTTGATGTTCTGCGCCTCGTCCAGCACCAGCAGGTGCAGCGGCTGCTCCTTCCATTGCGGCAGGTCGCGGGGCAGCAGGGCGTAGGTGGTGAGCAGCAGGTCGTGATCGGCCAGGTGCTCGAAGTCCTTGTGCCGGTTGGGGCCATGCAGCGCCAGGACCTTCAGATCCGGGGCGAAGCGCGCGGCCTCGTCCTGCCAGTTCGGCACCAGGCTGGTGGGCATCACCACCAGGGCAGGACGGTCCAGCCGGCCGGCCTCCTTCTCGGTGAGGATGTGCGCCAGGGTCTGCAGGGTCTTGCCCAGGCCCATGTCGTCGCCCAGCACGCCACCGGCGTCCAGCTCGCGCAGGGTCTGCAGCCAGGCCAGGCCCTGGAGCTGATAGGTGCGTAGCTCGGCCTTCAGTCCCTTGGGCGTGGGGTGGCTGCCATGACGGCTGTCCCGCAGGCGTTCGGCGAAGGTGCGCAGGCGTTCTCCGCCTCGCCAGGCCAAGCCGAGGGACTCCAGTTGGTCGAGCCGTGCAGCATCCGGCAGTCCGAGCCGCAGGCTGCGGCCCTCGCCGCGATCCCGCAGGAACAGCTCGCCCAGCGTGCCGAGCAGGGGCTTGAGGCGGCCGTAGGGGAGGGCGACCTGCAGGGGACGCCCGGTCTCGCTGCTCAGCGTATCGAGCTGGAGGCGCAACTGGTCGTCGTCCTTGCGTCGCTGCAGGACCTTGGCACTGAGCAGCTTGGGGTTGTCCCGGATCAGCTTGAGCAACACCGGCAGCAGGCTGATGCGCTGTCCTTCCACGAGGATGCCCAGCTCCAGGTCGAACCACTGCTGGCCCGGTTGCTCGTCCACCTCGGCATACCAGCCATCCACCGGGGTGAGGTCGAAGTGGAAGCCGGGGCGGATCTCGATCAGCCAGCCCTCGTCGCGCAACTGCGGCAGTTGCAGCTGGACGAAGCGCTGCCAGGCCTCGTCGTCGGGCAGCTCGAACAGTTCCAGCAGGTCCCCCGGCAGGGCCTGGCTCTGCCGCAGGGATTCCTTGAAGCCCAGCTGTCGCAGGCGCTCGCGCAGCGTTTCCTCGGCCTGGGGATTGCGCTGCATGGCCACCAGCTCGCCATCCTGCCGACGCCTGACCGGGTTGGCGCGGGTGTTCTTGCCGTGGACCAGCGCCCCTGCATAGTCGAAGGCCAGCCCGGCGCGGTGCTGCTGGTTGCCCACCATGCGGCCGCTGCGCAGGTCATAGAGGCTCTGGGCCAGGCTGCCCAGGGCCAGGTGCGGACGTGGCGGGATGTCTTTCAGCAGCCGGGGTGCGCGCGCCGGTGCCGGGGTGACGGGCTCCGGTCGTGCGGCCGGCGGGCCGTCGGACAGCAGCTGGAGGATGGCGGCGACGCAGTGCTTGCAGTTCAGGCCGACCGGGCAGGTGCAACGACCGATCACCCCGAGCCCATGGGGCGCGAGGCGGATCGTCTGCAGGTAGGGCGTCTCGGCGGAGCCTGCGCAGCTGGCCAGCAGCTGCGTCTCGTCCATGGCCCGCAGGCGCGCTTTCCGCTGTTGGGCGTAGCGGGCGCCGCGGTCGAGCGCGCCCTGGTCGAAGTCCTGGCGCCAGTCTTCCTGGCGCAGGTGTTCGAGCAGGGTGGGCATGGGTCAGAGCGGGTTGACGCGGATCAGGATGCCCAGGCTGGAGTGGTCGAGGTAGGTCAGCTCGCCGCTCTTCAGGCGGGTGCCCTGCTTGATGCGCTCACTGCCGCTGAGCAGGCCGCTGGCGTCGAAGCGGTTGACCCAGAAGTCGACGGACACGTCGGTGAAGCGGCCCTGGCTCAGCTCCACGGTGCCTTCTACCGGGAAGTGGCCGAGCTGGCCGTCGCCGGTAGTGACCGCCACCTTGCTCGGGGTGGCGCCAATGCTCTGGGACCAGGCCTTGTGCAGCAGCACCTGGTAGCCGGCGCCCGGGTTGAGGCGGGCGGCTTCGTTGTTCAGGTTGGTGGCGCGCTCGCCGACGCTGGACAGGGTCTGGCTGCCGTTGGCCCAGTCATCCGGGGCGTTCTGGCTGGCCGGGACCGGCTCGCCGGCCTGGCGGAAGAGGATCATCTCCACCTGGTAGAGCCCGTCGGCGAAGGCGCTGGGGGCCACCAGGGCGAGCAGCAGGGTGATGAAACGGAACGCACGCATGGATCAGTCCTTTAAGCGGATTGCGGAACGAGGCGCTCGAACAGCGCCTCCAGTGTGTTGAAGCGTTCTTCCGGTCGCTCCATCGGGACCAGGAAGCGGAACTGGGTGGCGCCTTCGAATTTGTAGCGCTTGGGCTGGCCCTGGATCAGCTTGATCAGCACCAGCGGGTCGACGCAGGTGTCGGCGGCGAATTCTATCCGACCACCTTGGGGGCCGGCGTCGACTTTCTTGATGCCGAGCTTCTCCGCCTGCAGCTTGAGCAGGGTGAGGCGCACCAGATTCTTGGTGGGCTCGGGGAGCAGGCCGAAGCGGTCGATCATTTCCACCTGCAGCTCCTTCAGGCCGTCCTCGTCGGCGGCCGAGGCGATGCGCTTGTAGAGGATCAGCCGTGCGTGCACGTCGGGCAGGTAGTCCTCGGGAATCAGTGCCGGCACCCGCAGGTTGATTTCCGGCCCGCCGCCCAGGGGCTGCTCCAGGTTGGGTTGCTCGCCCTTCTGGATGGATTTGACCGCGCGTTCGAGCATTTCCATGTAGAGGGTGAAGCCCACGGCCTGGATCTGCCCGCTCTGGCCCTCGCCCAGCAGCTCACCGGCGCCGCGGATCTCCAGGTCATGGGTGGCCAGCACGAAGCCGGCCCCCAGGTCCTGGGCGTTGGCGATGGCTTCCAGGCGCTTCTGGGCGTCCTCGGTCATCTGCTTGCGCGGTGGCGTCAGCAGGTAGGCGTAGGCCTGGTGGTGGCTGCGGCCGACGCGGCCACGCAGCTGGTGCAACTGGGCCAGGCCGAACTTGTCGGCACGCTCGATGATGATGGTGTTGGCGCTGGGCACGTCGATGCCGGTCTCGATGATGGTGGAGGCCACCAGCACGTTGAAGCGCTTGTGGTAGAAGTCGCTCATCACCTGTTCGAGCTCGCGCTCGTGCATCTGCCCGTGGCCGATGCCGATACGGGCCTCGGGCACCAGTTCGGCGAGGTCGGCGGCGCACTTCTCGATGGTCTTGACCTCGTTGTGCAGGTAGTAGACCTGCCCGCCCCGTAGCAGCTCGCGCAGCAGGGCCTCCTTGATCACCGTGTTCTGCTGTTCCATCACGAAGGTGCGCACCGACAGGCGGCGCGCCGGCGGGGTGGCGATGATCGACAGGTCGCGCATGCCGGCCACGGCCATGTTCAGGGTGCGCGGGATCGGCGTGGCGGTGAGGGTGAGGATGTCCACCTCGCTGCGCAGGGCCTTGAGCTGCTCCTTCTGGCGCACGCCGAAGCGGTGTTCCTCGTCGATGATCACCAGGCCCAGCTGCTTGAAGCGGATGTCGCCCTGCAGCAGGCGGTGGGTGCCGATGACGATGTCCACCTTGCCTTCGGCCAGCTCGTTGGCGGCGCCTTCCACTTCCTTGGCGGTCTTGAAGCGGCTCATCACCTCCACGCGCACCGGCCAGTCGGCGAAGCGGTCGCGGAAGCTGTTGTAGTGCTGCTGGGCGAGGAGGGTGGTGGGCACCAGCACCGCCACCTGCTTGCCGCTGTGCACGGCGACGAAGGCCGCGCGCATGGCCACCTCGGTCTTGCCGAAGCCGACGTCGCCGCAGACCAGGCGGTCCATCGGCTTGGGCGCCAGCATGTCGGCGACCACGGCCTCGATGGCGGCCTGTTGGTCCGGGGTTTCCTCGAAGGGGAAGCCGGCGGAGAAGGTGGCGTAGTCGGCCAGCGGGTCCTTGAAGGCATAGCCTTTTCGCGCGGCGCGGCGGGCGTAGATGTCCAGCAGCTCGGCGGCGACGTCGCGCACCTGTTCGGCGGCCTTGCGCTTGGCCTTCTGCCAGGTTTCCGAGCCCAGGCGGTGCAGCGGTGCCAGGGCGTCATCGGTGCCGGTGTAGCGGGCGATCAGGTGCAGGCTGGCGACCGGCACGTAGAGCTTGGCTTCCTCGGCGTACTGCAGGGCGAGGAATTCGGCGGCCTGGCCTTCGATCTCCAGGGTGATCAGGCCGAGGTAGCGGCCCACGCCGTGGTCGATGTGCACCACCGGTGCGCCTTCGCGCAGCTCGGCGAGGTTCTTGATGACGTTGTCGCCACCGTCGCTGCGGCGTTCGCGGCGACGGCGCTGCATGACGCGCTGGCCGAACAGTGGGCTTTCGGCGACCAGCGCCAGGGCCGGTTCGTCCAGCAGCAGGCCCTCGTCCAGCGGGGCGATGGTGATGGCCAGGCGCTCGCTGCTGGCGACGAACTCCGGCCAGCCGGCGACTTCCTGCGGGCGTAGCTTGAGCCGGGCGAGCAGTTCCAGCAGCACTTCGCGGCGGCCGGCCGATTCGGCGCTGAACAGCACGCGGCCGGGGAACTCCTCCAGGAAGCGGCGCAGGGCCGCCAGCGGCTCGCTGGCCTTGCCTTCGATGGCGAGGTCGGGCAGGGCGCGGGTGGGGAAGCGCTCGCGGCCCACGCCGGGCGCCAGGTCGCTGGGGTCGGCCACCACGCGGGGTGAGGCCTTCAGCCGGGCGAAGCAGTCCTCCACCGGCAGGAACAGTTCGGCCGGCGGCACCAGCGGGCGCTCGGGGTCGACGCGGCGCTCTTCATAGCGGCTGCGCACGTCGCTCCAGAACTGCTCGGCGGCCTGTTCGATGCCGGGCAGGGAGAACACCTGGGTGTTGCCGGGCAGGTAGTCGAAGAGCGTCTCGGTCTCCTCGAAGAACAGCGGCAGGTAGTACTCGATGCCGGCCGGGGTGATGCCGCTGGCCAGGTCCTGGTAGATCGGGCAGCGGCGGAAGTCGACGTCGAAGCACTCGCGGAAGCGGCCGCGGAAGTCGGTGACCGCCTTCTTGTCCAGCGGGAACTCGCGGGCCGGCAGCAGGCGGATCGATTCCACCTTGTCCACCGAGCGCTGGGTTTCCGGGTCGAAGGTGCGCAGGGTCTCGATCTCGTCATCGAACAGGTCGATGCGGTAGGGCAGGTCGCTGCCCATGGGGAACAGGTCGATCAGCGCGCCGCGCACGGCGAACTCGCCGTGCTCGTAGACCGTTTCCACGCAGCGGTAGCCGGCCCCTTCCAGGCGCAGGCGCATCTGCTCCACGTCCAGCTTCTGGCCCACGTCCAACACCAGGCTTGAACCCAGCAGGAAGCGCCGGGGCGGCAGGCGGTGCAGGGCGGTGGTGATCGGCACCACCAGCACGCCATGGTCCAGTTCCGGCAGGCGATAGAGGCTGGCCACCCGCTGGGAAATGATGTCCTGGTGGGGGGAGAACAGGTCGTAGGGCAGCGTTTCCCAGTCCGGGAAGTGCAGCACCGGCAGGTCCGGGGCGAAGAAGCCCAGTTCCTGCTCCAGGCGTTCGGCGCTCTGGCTGTCGGCGGTCAGCAACAGGGTGAAGCGTCGGGCAGTGCTCGCCGCTTCGGCGATGGCCAGGCCGAGGGCCGCACCGTTGAGGTTGCCCCACTGCTGCTTGCCGCTGGCGGTGGGGAGGGTCGGGAGACGCAGGACGGAGGCGGGCAAAAGGGGGCTCCGGTCGGAATTCTAACCGGGCGATTGTAACTATCCCGACCGTTGGATGTCAGTCTTGCGACGGCTGCAGATTGCCGGCGCTTGCGCGCGTCGTCATAATGTAGCCCCTTTTTTCATCCCCTACATGTGGAAGGTACTGCCCGTGACTCAGAAGCCCGACCAGTGTCTCGGTGAATGGATCGATCGTGAAGCCCTCGCGGAAGCGATGATTCCGCTGATCGGCCAGCTCTATCGCAACAACAACGTGGTCACCTCGATCTATGGTCGCGGCCTGATCAACCGTTCCGTGATCGACATCCTGAAAGCCCACCGTTTCGCCCGCCACCGCCAGGCCGACGAAGCCGAGCTGTCGGTCCACGACACCTTCCCGATCCTGAAGGCCATGAGCGAGCTCAAGCTGGGCGCCGCTTCCGTAGACCTGGGCAAGATGGTCGCCAAGTTCAAGGCCGAGGGTGCCGGTCGCAGCCTCGAGCAGTTCACCAAGGACGAGCTGGCCGAGCTGGTCGGCAAGCAGAACGGCGCTGCCCGTGAAGGCACCGACGTCGTCCTCTACGGCTTCGGCCGCATTGGTCGCCTGCTGGCGCGCATCCTCATCGAGAAGACCGGTGGCGGCGACGGCCTGCGCCTGCGCGCCATCGTCGTCCGCAAGGGCGCCGAGAACGACCTGGTCAAGCGCGCCAGCCTGCTGCGTCGCGACTCCGTGCACGGTCCGTTCGACGGCACCATCGTCATCGACGAGGAGAACAACACCCTCACCGCCAACGGCAACCTGATCCAGGTGATCTACTCCAACGATCCCGCCTCGGTCGACTACACCGCCTACGGCATCAAGAACGCCCTGCTGGTGGACAACACCGGCAAATGGCGTGACGCCGAGGGCCTGAGCCAGCACCTGAAGTGCCCGGGCATCGATCGCGTGGTCCTCACCGCTCCCGGCAAGGGCGCGCTGAAGAACATCGTCCACGGCATCAACCACGGCGAAATCACCGCCGACGACAAGATCATCTCCGCTGCCTCCTGCACCACCAACGCCATCGTGCCGGTGCTCAAGGCCGTGAATGACAAGTTCGGCATCGCCAACGGCCACGTCGAGACCGTTCACTCGTACACCAACGACCAGAACCTGATCGACAACTTCCACAAGGGCAGCCGCCGTGGCCGCAGCGCCGCGCTGAACATGGTGATCACCGAGACCGGTGCCGCTACTGCAGCCGCCAAGGCCCTGCCGGTGCTGAAAGGCAAGCTGACCGGCAACGCCATCCGCGTGCCGACCCCGAACGTCTCCATGGCCATCCTCAACCTGAACCTGGAGAAGGCCACCACCCGCGACGAGATCAACGAGTACCTGCGCCAGATGGCCATGCACTCCGACCTGCACAAGCAGATCGACTACGTCTCCTCCCAGGAAGTGGTTTCCACCGACTTCGTCGGCTCCCGCCACGCTGGCGTGGTGGATGCCGAAGCCACCATCTGCAACGACAACCGTGTCGTCCTCTATGTCTGGTACGACAACGAGTTCGGCTACAGCTGCCAGGTGGTCCGCGTGATGGAAGACATGGCTGGGGTCAACCCGCCGGCCTTCCCGCGCTAAGTCGCTGGTCCGTGAAAACGGGAGCTCTCGGGCTCCCGTTTTTCATTTTTCCGGCTGTAATCGCTAGACCCCTCCCTTCTTTTCGGAACTCCTGATGGACGGACAACAGCAGCACGCCGGCTCGCTCAAGCGCGGGCTGGAAAACCGCCATATCCAGTTGATCGCCCTGGGTGGCGCCATCGGCACCGGCCTGTTCCTCGGCTCCGCCGGGGTGCTCAAGTCCGCCGGGCCGTCGATGATCCTCGGCTACGCCATCGCCGGCTTCATCGCCTTCCTGATCATGCGCCAGCTCGGCGAGATGATCGTCGAGGAGCCCGTGGCCGGCTCCTTCAGTCACTTCGCCCACAAGTACTGGGGCGGCTACGCGGGCTTCCTGGCCGGCTGGAACTACTGGGTGCTCTACGTCCTGGTGGGCATGGCCGAGCTGACCGCCGTGGGCAAGTACATCCAGTTCTGGTGGCCCGACGTGCCCACCTGGGTGACGGCAGCGGTGTTCTTCGTGCTGATCAACGTGATCAACCTGGCCAACGTGCGGGTCTTTGGGGAGACGGAGTTCTGGTTCGCCCTGATCAAGGTGGTGGCGATCATCGGCATGATCATCCTCGGCCTCTACCTGCTGGTCTCCGGCACCGGCGGCGAGCAGGCCGCGGTGAGCAACCTCTGGAGCCACGGCGGGTTCTTCCCCAATGGCCTGGAAGGGCTGGTGATGGTCCTGGCGATCATCATGTTCTCCTTCGGTGGCCTGGAGCTGGTGGGCATCACCGCCGCCGAGGCCAGCGAGCCGAAGAAGGTGATCCCCAAGGCGATCAACCAGGTCATCTACCGCATTCTGATCTTCTACATCGGCGCCCTCAGCGTGCTGCTGATGCTCTATCCCTGGGACAAGCTGCTGGAAACCCTGAACGCCGCCGGCGACCCCTACAGCGGCAGCCCCTTCGTGCAGATCTTCTCGCTGATCGGCAGTGACACCGCCGCCCACCTGCTGAACTTCGTGGTGCTGACCGCCGCGCTGTCGGTCTACAACAGTGGCGTGTACTGCAACAGCCGCATGCTCTACGGCCTGGCCGAGCAGGGCGATGCGCCGAAGGCGCTGCTCAAGGTCAACCGCCGTGGCGTGCCGGTGCTGGCCATCGGCGTGTCCGCGCTGATCACCCTGCTCTGCGTACTGGTGAACTACCTGGCGCCCAAGCAGGCGCTGGAACTGCTGATGGCGCTGGTGGTGGCAGCCCTGGTGATCAACTGGGCGATGATCAGCCTGTCGCACCTGATGTTCCGCAAGTCGCTGCAGCGCCAGGGCATCGAGCCGTTCTTCAAGTCGCTCTGGTACCCCTTCAGCAACTACCTGTGCCTGGCCTTCGTGGCGCTCATCCTGGGCGTGATGCTGCTGATCCCGGGCATCAACGTGTCGGTCTACGCCATTCCGTTCTGGCTCGCATTTATTGCGGTTTGTTACTGGATCAGGCGCTCCACCGGGGCGCGCCGGTAAAACCTGAAACGGGGGCCTCGGCCCCCGTTTTTCATGGCGTGGCGGGCGGTGACCATTCGTCCGCACGCTGACTTCCAGTTGCCCGAGTCGCTCTAACAGTCGGAAATTTCAGGACTTTCAGTGGCCGCTTGGGAAGTCGCCTCTTTATAATGCGCGGTTTTCGTCCCGAGGCTCTGCCGCGTGCCGGCATATGTGCCGGTGCCTGCCTGGCGTTTGGCGGCTACTGTTCGACACCGGGACGAAACCCTTCTCAAGGTTCAGGCGAGAGACATGACAAGAATCAGACGGGGGTTGGACCTGCCCATCGCAGGCCAGCCTGAGCAGCGCATCGAGGCTGCACGCGCCGTGCGTAGCGTGGCCGTGATCGGCTTCGACTACCACGGCATGAAGCCCACCATGCAGGTGCAGGTCGGGGACCGGGTGAAGCTGGGCCAGGCCCTGTTCGCCGACAAGAAGAACCCCGGCGTGCTCTTCACCGCCCCGGCGGCGGGCGTGGTCTCGGCCATCCACCGCGGCGAGCAGCGTGTGCTGCAGTCGGTGGTGATCGATGTGGACGGCGACGACGAAGTCGTCTTCGACACCTGCCCGGACAACGCCCTGGATGCCCTCGAGCCTCAGGCCGTGCGGGACAACCTGCAGCGCTCGGGCCTCTGGACCGCACTGCGTACGCGCCCGTTCAGCCGGGTGCCGGCCGTCGATGCCGTTCCCAGTTCGATCTTCGTGACCGCCCTCGATACCCACCCGCTGGCCGCCGACCCGCAGCCGATCATCGCTGCCCACGCCGCCGACTTCGAGCGCGGTCTCAAGGTGCTGGCGCGTCTGGGCCGGGTGTTCCTGTGCAAGGCCGACGGGGCCAGCCTGCCGGGTGAGCAGTTGACCGGCGTGCGCGCCGAGTCCTTCTCCGGTCCGCATCCGGCGGGTCTTCCGGGCACCCACATCCACTTCCTCGACCCGGTCAGCGCCACCAAGAGCGTCTGGCACATCGGCTACCAGGACGTGATCGCCATCGGCAAGCTGTTCGCCACCGGCCGCCTGTGGGTCGAGCGTGTCGTGTCCCTGGCCGGCCCGGTGGTGGAGAAGCCGCGCCTGCTGGCCACCCGCCTGGGTGCGAGCCTCGACGAGCTGACCGCCGGCGAGCTCAAGCCCGGCGTCAACCGCGTGGTGTCCGGCTCCCTGCTGGGCGGGCGCACCTCCCGTGGCGCCTGCGCCTACCTGGGGCGCTACCACCTGCAGGTGTCCTGCCTGGCCGAAGGCAATGACCGCGAACTGCTGCACTACCTGCGCGCCGGGGTGAACAA
This sequence comes from Metapseudomonas otitidis, assembly GCF_011397855.1. Classification (NCBI taxonomy): domain Bacteria; kingdom Pseudomonadati; phylum Pseudomonadota; class Gammaproteobacteria; order Pseudomonadales; family Pseudomonadaceae; genus Metapseudomonas; species Metapseudomonas otitidis. Next base: position 1,867,448 of record NZ_AP022642.1, read on the forward strand.
GCATTCGGTGCTGAACATCTTCGTCTCCAAGCTGATGGCGGCCCGCCGGTTTGCCTTCAGCACCAGCACCAACGGCAGCCCGCGCGCCATGGTGCCGGTGGGCAACTACGAGGCGGTGATGCCGCTGGACATCCTGCCCACCCAGTTGCTGCGCTACCTCATCGTCGGCGACACCGAGATGGCCCAGAAACTGGGCTGCCTGGAGCTGGACGAGGAAGACCTGGCGCTGTGCAGCTACGTCTGCGCCGGCAAGTACGAGTACGGCCCCATCCTGCGGGACAACCTCAACCGCATCGAGAAGGAGGGCTGACATGGGCCTGCGCAAATTCCTCGACCGGATCGAGCACAACTTCGAACAGGGGGGCCGCTTCGAGAAGTGGTACGCCCTGTACGAAGCGATCGACACCTTCTTCTACCGGCCGGCCAACGTCACCCGGACCACGGCCCACGTGCGCGATGGCATCGACCTCAAGCGCATGATGATCACCGTGTGGCTCTGCACCTTCCCGGCGATGTTCTTCGGCATGTGGAACGTCGGCTACCAGGCCAACCTGGTGTTCGCCCAGAGCCCGGACCTGCTGGCCGCCCAGGACGGCTGGCGCTTCGCGCTGATCGGCAGCCTGGCGGGCTTCGACCCCAACAGCCTGTGGGACAACGTCATCCAGGGCGCCGCCTGGTTCCTGCCCATCTACGCCGTGACCTTCATCGTCGGCGGCTTCTGGGAAGTGCTGTTCGCCGCCATCCGTCGTCATGAAGTGAACGAAGGTTTCTTCGTCACCTCCGTGCTCTTCGCCCTCACCCTGCCGCCGAGCATCCCGCTGTGGCAGGTGGCCCTGGGCATCAGCTTCGGCGTGGTGCTGGGCAAGGAAGTGTTCGGCGGCACCGGCAAGAACTTCCTCAACCCCGCCCTGGTGGGCCGTGCCTTCCTGTTCTTCGCCTACCCGGCGCAGATTTCCGGTGACGCCGTGTGGACGGCGGTGGACGGCTTCGCCGGCGCCACCTCCCTGAGCCTGGGCGCTGCCGGTGGCGTGGAGAACATCGTCGGCCACGGCATCACCTGGATGGACGCCTTCCTCGGGACCATTCACGGCTCCATCGGCGAGACCAGCACCCTGGCCATCTTCATCGGCGGCGGCGTGCTGCTGCTGACCCGCATCGCCGCCTGGCGCATCGTCGTCGGCGTGCTGCTGGGTATGATCGCCACCAGCACGCTGTTCAACGCCATCGGCTCCGACACCAACCCGATGTTCGCCATGCCCTGGTACTGGCACCTGGTCCTCGGCGGCTTCGCCTTCGGCATGATGTTCATGGCCACCGACCCGGTGTCCGCCTCCATGACCAACACCGGCAAGTGGCTGTTCGGCGCGCTGATCGGCCTGATGGTGGTGCTGATCCGCGTGGTCAACCCCGCCTTCCCGGAGGGCATGATGCTGGCGATCCTCTTCGCCAACCTCTGTGCACCGCTGATCGACCACTTCGTCGTCCAGGCCAACATCAAGCGGAGGCTGGCACGCCATGGCTAACCAGAAGGAATCCACGATCCGCACCCTGCTGGTGGCCCTGGTGGTCTGCCTGGTGTGCTCCATCTTCGTCGCCGGCGGGGCAGTAGCCCTCAAGCCGGTGCAGGTGGAGAACCGCGAGCTGGACAAGCAGCGCAGCATCCTCTCCATCGCCGGCCTCGGCCAGCCGGGCATGTCCGCCAGCGAAGTGAAGGCGCTCTATGCCGAGCGCATCACCGCCAAGGTGGTGGACCTCTCCAGCGGCGAGTACAGCGACGCCATCCAGGCCGCCGGCTTCGACCCGCTGAAGGCCGCCAAGGACCCGAAGCTCTCCGACGCCCTGCCGGGTGACCAGGACATTGCCTCCATCAAGCGCCGCGAGCGCTTCACCACCGTCTACCTGGTGGAGAAGGACGGCCAGCTTGACACCCTGATCCTGCCGGTGCGCGGCTACGGCCTGTGGTCCACCCTGTACGGCTTCCTCGCACTCAAGGGCGACCTCAACACCGTGGTCGGCCTGGGCTTCTACCAGCACGGCGAGACGCCCGGCCTCGGCGGTGAGGTGGACAACCCGAAATGGAAGGCGCTGTGGAACGGCAAGAGCCTGTTCGATGAGCAGGGCCAACTGGCCATCCAGATCATCAAGGGCAGCGTCGAGCCCGGCTCGCCCAACGCCAGCCACCAGGTCGACGGCCTGGCCGGCGCCACGCTGACCAGCAAGGGCGTCAACAACCTGCTGCATTTCTGGCTCGGCAAGAACGGCTTCGGCCCCTTCCTGGCCAAGCTGAACAACGGGGAGGCATGAACATGGCGCAACCCACGATCCGCTCGGTCCTGCTGGACCCGATCCTGCACAACAACCCCATCGGCCTGCAGATCCTCGGCATCTGCTCGGCCCTGGCGGTCACTTCCAACCTGAAGACCGCGCTGGTGATGTCCATCGCCCTGACGCTGGTGACCGGCTTCTCCAACCTGTTCATCTCGATGATCCGCAGCCAGATCCCCAGCTCGATCCGCATGATCGTGCAGATGGTGATCATCGCCTCGCTGGTGATAGTGGTGGACCAGGTGCTCAAGGCCTATGCCTTCAGCCTGTCCAAGCAGCTCTCGGTGTTCGTCGGCCTGATCATCACCAACTGCATCGTGATGGGCCGCGCCGAAGCCTTCGCCATGGCCAACCCGCCCGTGCTGTCGTTCTTCGACGGCATCGGCAACGGCCTGGGCTACAGCGCCATGCTCATCGTCCTCGGCGTGATCCGCGAGCTGTTCGGCTCCGGCAAGCTGCTGGGCTACGAGATCCTCCCGGTGATCAACGACGGCGGCTGGTACCAGCCCAACGGCCTGTTGCTGCTGCCGCCCTCGGCCTTCTTCCTCATCGGCCTGATCATCTGGGCCCTGCGCAGCTGGAAGACCGAGCAGAAGGAAGCGCCGTCCTTCAAGATCGCGCCCCAGGTATCCAACAAGGAGGCCTACTGATGGAGCACTACATCAGCCTGTTCGTGAAGGCGGTGTTCGTCGAGAACATGGCCCTGGCCTTCTTCCTCGGCATGTGCACCTTCATCGCCATTTCCAAGAAGGTGGAAACCGCCATCGGCCTCGGCATCGCCGTGATCGTGGTGCAGGCCATCACCGTGCCGGCCAACAACCTGCTCTACACCCTCCTGCTCAAGGACGGTGCGCTGGCCTGGGCCGGCCTGCCGGACGTGGACCTGTCGTTCCTCGGCCTGCTCAGCTACATCGGGGTGATCGCCGCCATCGTGCAGATCCTCGAGATGCTGCTCGACAAGTACGTGCCCTCGCTCTACAACGCCCTCGGCGTGTTCCTGCCGCTGATCACGGTGAACTGCGCCATCATGGCCGGCTCGCTGTTCATGGTGGAGCGCGACTACAACCTGGGCGAGAGCGTGGTCTACGGCGTCGGCTCCGGCTTCTCCTGGGCCCTGGCCATCGCGCTGCTCGCCGGCATCCGCGAGAAGCTCAAGTACAGCGATGTACCCGAGGGCCTGCAGGGCCTGGGCATCACCTTCATCACCATCGGCCTGATGTCGCTGGGCTTCATGTCCTTTTCGGGCGTCCAGTTGTAAGGAGACGACATGCCGAGTTTCGAAATCTTCCTCGCCATTGGCATGTTCACCGCCATCGTCCTCGCGCTGGTGGTGATCATCCTCGCCGCCCGCGCCAAGCTGGTGTCCAGCGGCGACGTGAACATCGTGATCAACCGCGAGCGCACCATCACCGTCCCGGCCGGCGGCAAGCTGCTGCAGACCCTGGCAGCGCAGAACATCTTCCTCTCCTCGGCCTGCGGCGGCGGCGGTACCTGCGCCCAGTGCAAGTGCGTGGTGGAGAGCGGCGGCGGCGAGATGTTGCCCACCGAGGAGTCCCACTTCACCCGCCGCCAGGCGAAGGAAGGCTGGCGCCTGTCCTGCCAGACCCCGGTGAAGCAGGACATGCACATCGAGGTGCCCGAAGAGGTCTTCGGGGTGAAGAAGTGGGAATGCACGGTGGAGTCCAACCCCAACGTCGCCACCTTCATCAAGGAGCTGACCCTGCGCCTGCCGGAAGGGGAGAGCGTGGACTTCCGCGCCGGTGGCTACGTCCAGCTGGAGTGCCCGCCCCACGAGGTGCACTACAAGGACTTCGACATCCAGCCCGAGTACCGAGCCGACTGGGACAAGTTCAACCTCTGGAAGTACGTCTCCAGGGTCGACGAGACCGTCATCCGCGCCTACTCCATGGCCAACTACCCGGATGAGAAGGGCATCGTGAAGTTCAACATCCGCGTGGCCTCGCCGCCGCCGGGCAAGGACGAGATCCCACCGGGCAAGATGTCCTCCTGGGTGTTCAACCTCAAGCCGGGCGACAAGGTCACCGTGTATGGCCCCTTCGGCGAGTTCTTCGCCAAGGAGACCCAGGCCGAGATGGTCTTCATCGGTGGCGGCGCGGGCATGGCGCCCATGCGCTCGCACATCTTCGACCAGCTCAAGCGCCTGGGCTCCCAGCGCAAGATCAGCTTCTGGTACGGCGCGCGCTCCCTGCGTGAAGCCTTCTACACCGAGGAGTACGACCAGCTGGCCGCCGAGAACCCGAACTTCCAGTGGCACCTGGCGCTGTCCGACCCGCAGCCCGAGGACAACTGGACCGGCTACACCGGCTTCATCCACAACGTGCTGTTCGAGAACTACCTCAAGGACCACCCGGCCCCCGAGGACTGCGAGTTCTACATGTGCGGCCCGCCGATGATGAACGCCGCCGTGATCAAGATGCTGCTGGACCTGGGCGTCGAGCGCGAGAACATCCTGCTGGATGATTTCGGTGGTTAGACCCTTCGCCCTGCTGCTTTCGGCCAGCGTTCTCTTGGCCGGATGTGGCGACTCCCTGGAGCAGTTCGGCGGCCCGACCATGGGCAGCAGCTACTCGGTGAAGTACGTGCGCAACGCGTCCGGGCCCTCCGTGGAGCAGGCGCGGGGCGAAGTGGAGGGCATCCTCGCCGAGATCGACCGGCAGATGTCCACCTACCGCGCCGACTCCGACGTGGAGCGTTTCAACGCCTTGCCGGCGGGCAGCTGCATGGCCCTGCCGGCGCCCATGCTGGAGCTGGTGGCCTTTGGCGACAGCCTGTCCGCACAGAGCGACGGCGCCTTCGACATGACCCTGGAGCCGCTGCTCAACCTCTGGGGCTTCGGCCCGCAGTCGCGCGGGGACCAGGTGCCCAGCGCCGAGGCCATCGCCGCGGCCCGGGCCAATGTCGGCCACCAGCACCTCAAGCGCCAGGGCGACCAACTGTGCAAGGACGCCGCCGTTCAACTGGACTTCAACGCCATCGCCGCCGGCTATGCCGTGGATCGCGTCAGCGCGCGGCTGGGCGAGCTGGGCGTGACCAGTTCCCTGGTGGACATCACCGGGGAGATGAAGGCCGTCGGCCACAAGCCCGACGGCAGCCCCTGGCGCGTGGCCATCGAGGCACCGCGCGACGACCGCCAGGTGGCGCAGAAGATTGTTGCATTGCAGGACATGGGCATTTCCACCTCAGGCGACTATCGCAACTACTTCGAACGGGGTGGACAGCGGTATTCTCACACCCTCGACCCCACCAGCGGCGCACCCATCACCCATCACCTGGCAGCGGTCACGGTCATCGACCCGTCGGCCCTGCGTGCCGATGGACTGTCTACGCTGTTGATGGTGCTCGGCCCCGAGGCCGGCCTGGCGTTTGCCGACCGCCACGACATCGCGGCGTTCTTCGTCACCCGTGAAGGCACGGGCTTCGCCACCCGCGGCAGCCGCCGCTTCGAGCAACTGTTCCCCACGGAGGCGCACTGAACATGACCTGGCTACTGGTCTTCCTGATCATGCTGCTGGTGGTGCTGGGCATGGCCATCGGCGTGATCATGGGGCGCAAGCCCATCGCCGGTTCCTGCGGCGGCATCGCCAACCTGGGGATCGAGAAGGAGTGCTCGATCTGTGGCGGCAATCGCGAAAAGTGCGAAGAGGTGAATCGCGCTGGCGATGTAGTGGACGCGGAACTCGCCTACGACGCGACCAAGCGCTAATGTGCAGCGCCATGCAGTGTGACTAAGCTGCGCGCCGAATTCGAATTGCCACGGCCGCTGGTGCCGTGGCCCTGCCGGGGGCGCTGACGATCCCCGGTCCGTGTATGAGGAGTAAGCATGGCTGTCTACAACTACGACATCGTGGTGCTGGGTTCCGGCCCGGCGGGTGAGGGTGCGGCAATGAACGCCGCCAAGGCGGGCCGCAAGGTCGCCGTGGTGGACAGCCGCCGCGAAGTCGGCGGCAACTGCACCCACCTGGGCACCATCCCTTCCAAGGCCCTGCGTCACTCCGTCCGACAGATCATGCAGTTCAACACCAACCCGATGTTCCGCCAGATCGGCGAGCCGCGTTGGTTCTCCTTCCCCGACGTGCTCAAGAGCGCCGAGAAGGTCATCGCCAAGCAGGTGGCCTCGCGCACCGGCTACTACGCCCGCAACCGCATCGACACCTTCTTCGGCACCGGCAGCTTCCATGACGAGCAGACCATCGAAGTGGTGTGCCTGAACGGCGTGGTGGAGCGCCTGGTGGCCAAGCAGATCATCGTCGCCACCGGTTCGCGCCCCTACCGCCCGGCGGACGTCGACTTCACCCACCCGCGCATCTACGACAGCGACACCATCCTCAGCCTGACCCACACCCCGCGCCGGATCATCATCTACGGAGCCGGGGTGATCGGCAGCGAATACGCCTCCATCTTCAGTGGCCTGGGCGTACTGGTGGACCTGATCGACAACCGCGACCAGCTGCTCAGCTTCCTCGACGACGAGATCTCCGACGCCCTCAGCTACCACCTGCGCAACAACAACGTGCTCATCCGCCACAACGAGGAGTACGAGCGCATCGAAGGGGTGGACAACGGCGTGGTCCTGCACCTGAAGTCCGGCAAGAAGATCAAGGCCGACTGCCTGCTGTGGTGCAACGGCCGTACCGGCAACACCGACCGCCTGGGCCTGGAGAACATCGGCATCAAGGTCAACAGCCGTGGCCAGATCAGCGTCGACGAGCACTACCGCACCGAAGTCAGCAACGTCTACGCCGCCGGTGACGTGATCGGCTGGCCGAGCCTGGCCAGTGCCGCCGCCGACCAGGGCCGCTCCGCTGCCGGCAGCGCCGTGGAGAACGACAGCTGGCGCTTCGTCGACGACGTGCCCACCGGCATCTACACCATCCCCGAGATCAGCTCCATCGGTAAGAACGAGAAGGAACTGACCCAGGCCAAGATCCCCTACGAAGTCGGCAAGGCCTTCTTCAAGGGCATGGCCCGCGCGCAGATCGCCGTTGAGCCCGTGGGCATGCTGAAGATCCTGTTCCACCGCGAGACCCTGGAAGTGCTCGGCGTGCACTGCTTCGGCTACCAGGCCTCGGAGATCGTCCACATCGGCCAGGCGATCATGAACCAGAAGGGTGAGGCGAATACCATCAAGTACTTCATCAACACCACCTTCAACTACCCGACCATGGCGGAAGCCTATCGGGTGGCGGCGTTCGACGGCCTCAACCGGCTTTTTTGAGCGGCACCGGCCGGGCGCCTGAACCGGCCGGGGAGGACCCTCGCGGGGATCCGGCCAACTGGCATTGGCCTAATCGCGAGAGCTTCTGATCAGGCAGCGCCCATGAAAAAACCGGCCCAGGTGGCCGGTTTTTTCGTTTCTGCCGTTCGCCGCAGGGTGGGCTTCAGCCCACCGCCTGCCCAGGCCTTGCGGAGCCCAGGCTTCAGCCCGGGAGCCAGGGTATTCAACGCGGCAGCGTACTCACCGCCACGCCGGGGAAGTCGGTGATGATGCTGTCGACACCGAAGTCCGCCAGGCGGCGCATCAGGGCCGGCTCGTTCACCGTCCATACCGATACGTGCAGCCCCTGCTTCTGGGCGCGCAGCAGGCGCTCCGGGGTGCACAGGGTCCAGTTCAGCGCCAGCAGGTCGCAGCCGTGGTGGGCGGCGACCTTCAGCGGGTCGAGCCAGGCATATTCCGCCACCAGCCCACGGGAGAGCTTCGGTGTCAGCCGGTTCAGCGCGCGCAGCACCTCGCGGGAGCTGGAGGTGACCGTCACCTTGTCCATCAGCCCGTAGCGCTCGGCCAGTTCCTGGATCGCCAGCACGGTACGCGCGGCGCGCACGCGGGAGGCGCTCTTCACCTCCAGCTGCCAGTGCTCGAAGTCGCAGCGCTCGAACAGCTCGGACAGGCGCGGGATGGGGCAGGGGCTGACCCAGCCCGGGCCGCCCAGGCGTGCGTCGTACTTCACCAGCTCCTCGGCGTCATGCTCCACCACCTTGCCGCGACGGCCGGTGGTGCGCTTGAGGGTCGGGTCGTGGATCACCATCAGCTCGCCGTCGCGGGACAGGTGCAGGTCCAGCTCGCAACGCTTGACGCCGTGGGACAGGCACTGCTGGAAGCTGGCCAGGGTGTTTTCCGGGCATTCGCCCTTGGCGCCGCGATGGCCGTAGATCAGGGTCACTGGGAAACCTCGGGGTTGCGGGGTTGGTGGTGGCGGACGCTGTCGATCACGCGGCCGCTCTCGAAATAGACGGAGAACTCACGGTAGTCCCAGCGGGCGATCGGCGGTTTGCCGACCGCCGGGTGCTCCTCGTCCGGGAGGCCGAAACGCTCCAGCACGGCGCGCTGCGACTCACCGCGCGCAGGCAGCGGGGTGCCGCTGTCGCCTTGCTGGCCCAGCGGGATTTCCAGGGTGTCAGCGAGGACGGGGAGGGGCAGGGCGAGGCAGAGCAGGAGCAGCAGACGCGACATGGATTCATCCTGAAGACGGGCGTTGGCGGGCCAGGCGACGGGCCTGGGCCTGTTTCTGCAGGATATGCCGGGCCAGCAACTGGCGCTGTGCGTCAGTCAGCGCTTCGAATTCGGTGCCCAGTTCGTACTGGCCGTCCTCGCGCGGCTTGCAGTGGATCACTACCGCACGCAACAGCAGGCCGAGCGCCTGGGGCATCAGCACCATCTTGATCGCCAGGTGGGTGCCCTGATCGAACGGCTGTGCCGTGATGAAGCCTACGCCGCCCTCGGACAGCGTCACCTGCCGGGGCGGGCCGATGTCGCGCATCAGGCTCTGGGCCACCGCCTGGCCCAACAGGTCGATGCGCTTGTTGATCACCTTCAGGTAGCTGGCCAGGGTACGGTCGCGCTCGGCGATGTGGCGCAACAGGTGCTGCGACTCGAAGTCCATCAGGTGCAGGTCGCTGAGCAGGTTGAACAGCGGGGACGGGTCTTGGAGGGCTTCGCCAGCCTGCGCCTGGGCACTGGAAAGCGGCATGAATTCCAGTGCGATCGTATCTTCGATACGGTAGTATTCGCGGCGGTCATCTGCGTCTTGTATCGACATGGCGAACCCATGGCTGCAGGGGTGGTCAGAGTGTAAAGCTGCTCGCCGGGCCCCGCCACAAGGACGTTCCTTTCTTCGCAAGCGAACCTTTTTTCTATGTTCAGACCGCTGCCCCTGTTCATCGGCGCCCGTTACACGCGCGCCAAGCGTCGCAGTTACTTCGTCTCGTTCATCTCCCTGACTTCCATGATCGGCCTCGCCCTCGGCGTGCTGGTGATGATCCTCGTGCTGTCCGTGATGAACGGCTTCGACCGGGAGATGCGCGAACGCGTGCTGGGCATGGTGCCCCACGCCACCATCGAATCCGCCGTGCCCATCAACGACTGGCAGGCCCTCGCCGAGCAGGTCCGGCAGCAGCCGGGCGTCGCCGCCGTGGCGCCCTACATCCAGATGCAGGGCCTGCTGACCAGCAATGGCCAGGTGCAGAAGGTGCTGGTCAATGCGGTGGACCCGGACCTCGAAGGCGCCGTGTCGATCATCGGCAACTTCATGCAGCAGGGCAGTATCCAGGACCTGCGCCCGGGCGAGTTCGGCATCGTCATCGGCGACCGTGCCGCTGCCAAGCTGGGCGTGAAGATGGGCGACAAGGTCACCATCGTGCTGCCCGAGGTCTCGGTGACGCCGGCCGGGGTCTTCCCGCGCATGAAGCGCTTCACCGTGGTCGGCCTGTTCCATGTCGGCGCCGGTGAACTGGACGGCTTCCTGGCGCTGACCAACCTGCAGGACACCGCCCGCCTGCACCGCTGGAAACCCGAGCAGGTGCAGGGCCTGCGGCTCAAGCTGGACGACCTGTTCCAGGCACCGCAGATCGCCTGGCAGATCGCCGGGCAGCTCAAGGGCGAGGACTTCTACGCCCGCGACTGGACCCGCACCCACGGCAACCTCTACCAGGCCATCGGCATGGAGAAGACCATGATCGGCCTGTTGCTGCTGCTGATCGTCGCCGTGGCCGCCTTCAACATCATCTCTACCCTTGTGATGGTGGTGACCGACAAGAAGGGCGACATCGCCATCCTCCGCACCCTCGGCGCCACGCCGGGGCAGATCATGGGCATCTTCATGGTCCAGGGCACGGTGATCGGCGTGGTCGGCACCGCCATCGGCTGCGTGCTGGGCGTGCTCGCCGCCCTCAACATCAGCGCCGCCATCGACGGCCTGGAGCGACTGATCGGCCACAAGTTCCTCAGTGCCGAGGTGTACTTCATCGACTACCTGCCCTCCCAGCTCCAGCTGGAGGACGTGGTCCTGGTCTGCGGCGCTGCCCTGATCCTGAGTTTCTTCGCCACCCTTTACCCGGCCTGGCGTGCCTCCCGCACCCAGCCTGCTGAGGCGCTTCGTTATGAGTGACGTGAAAGACCGCGCGGTGCTGAGCTGCCGCAACATCGCCAAGAGCTACGAGGAAGGCCCGCAGTCCGTGCAGGTGCTCAGCGGCGTCGAACTGGAGCTGAACCCCGGCGAGCGCGTGGCCATCGTCGGCAGCTCCGGCTCCGGCAAGAGCACCCTGCTGAACATGCTCGGCGGCCTCGACGTGCCCACCACCGGCAGCGTCTGGCTGGCCGGCGAAGAGCTCTCCGCCCTCAACGAACGCGCCCGTGGCCTGCTGCGCAACCGCGCCCTCGGCTTCGTCTACCAGTTCCATCACCTGCTGCCGGAGTTCACCGCCCTGGAGAACGTCTGCATGCCGCTGCTGATCGGCCGCACGCCGATCGCCGAGGCCCGCCAGCGTGCCACCGCGCTGCTGGAGCGTGTCGGCCTCGGCCACCGCCTGACGCACAAGCCGGCGGAGCTGTCCGGTGGCGAGCGCCAGCGCGTCGCCATCGCCCGCGCCCTGGTCAACAACCCGGCGCTGGTGCTGCTCGACGAGCCCACCGGCAACCTCGACCAGCACACCGCCCAGGGCATCCAGGAACTGATGCTGGAGCTGAGCCAGTCGTCGCGCACCGCCTTCCTGGTGGTCACCCACGACCCGCAACTGGCCCGGCAGATGGACCGCGTGCTGCGCCTGGAAGACGGCCGGCTGGTGGCTGCCTGACATGTTCAGACCGCTCGCCGTCTTCGTCGGGGCGCGCTACGTGCGCGCCAAGCGACGCAACCACTTCATCTCCTTCATCTCCCTGACCTCGATGATCGGGCTGGCGCTGGGCGTGCTGGCGATGATCGTGGTGCTCTCGGTGATGAACGGGTTCCAGAAGGAAATGAGCTCGCGCATCCTCGGCATGGTGCCCCACGCCACCCTGTCCGGGCCCGAACCGCTGGCCGACTGGCACCAGGTGGCCGAGGCCGCCTCGCGCAACCGCAGCGTCACCGGCGTGGCGCCGTTCGCCGAGCTGGAGGGCATGCTCTCCTTCAAGGGGCTGATGCAGCCGGTGCAGATCAACGGCATCGACCCGGCGGAAGAGCCCAAGGTTTCCATCATCGGCCAGCACATGGTGCAGGGCTCGCTGCAGGACCTGCGCCCCGGCGAGTCCGGCATCGTCATCGGCGAGATCACCGCGCGGCGCTTCCGCCTCTCCGTGGGCGACAAGCTGACCCTGATCGTCCCCGAGCTGAGCAGCGCCCCGGGCGGCATCACCCCGCGCATGCAGCGCTTCAACGTGGTGGGCGTGTTCAAGGTCGGCGCTGAGCTGGACAGCACCCTGGCGCTGATCAACGTCGCCGACGCCTCCGATGTGTTGCGCCTGCCGGAAGGCACCGTGCAGCGGGTGCGCATCGCCCTCAAGGACCTGTACCAGGCGCCCCAGGTGTCCGCCGAGATCGCCCGGCAACTGGGCGCGGGCTACCGGGCCGACGACTGGACCCACACCCAGGGCAGCCTGTTCAGCGCGATGAAGATGGAGAAGACCATGATCGGCCTGCTGCTGATGCTGATCGTCGCCGTCGCCGCCTTCAACATCATCGCCACGCTGATCATGGTGGTCTCCGACAAGCGCGCCGACATCGCCATCCTCCGCACCCTGGGCGCCACGCCCCGGCAGATCATGGCGGTGTTCATGGTCCAGGGCAGCGTCATCGGCAGCGTCGGCACCTTGATCGGCACCCTGCTCGGCGTGGTCACGGCGCTCAACGTCAGCACCTGGATCGCCGCCCTGGAACGCGCCACCGGCCTGCACATCTTCAGTTCCGACGTGTACTTCGTGGCCTACCTGCCGTCCGACCTGCAGGTGGGCGACGTGGTGATGGTCTGCGGCGCGGCCTTGCTGATGAGCTTCCTCGCCACCCTCTACCCGGCCTGGCGTGCCGCCCAGACCCACCCGGCCGAGGCCCTGCGCTACGAGTGATCCCCGCCCGGATGCCGCAGACGAAAAAACGCCGCAGTGATGCGGCGTTTTCGTTTCCCGGTGTCAGGCCCCCGTGCGCTCGCGGCGGCGACGTTGCCGCTTGCGCCAGCTGTGGGCGACCCACCAGCGCCAATAGAGCATGGTGAGCACGTAGCCCAGCGCCCCCACCAGCACACCGCAGACCAGCGAGCCCAGCAGGAAGGGTTGCCACAGGGTGGACAGCTCCTGGGTGATCCACTCCCAGGTGAGCGAGTCCGGCAGCGTGCGCGGCGCCACGCCCATCAGCCAGGCGCCCATCTTGTAGGTGCAATAGAACACCGGCGGCATGGTGATAGGGTTCGTCAGCCACACCAGCCCCACCGAGATGGGCATGTTGGCTCGCACCATCACCGCCAGGCCGGCGGCCAGCAGCATCTGCATCGGGATCGGCACGAACGCCGCGAACAGCCCCATGGCCATCGCCCGCGAGACGGAATGGCGATTGAGGTGCCAGAGGTTGGGATCGTGCAGCAGCGTGCCGAGGAAACGCAGGGACTTGTGCTCCCTGATCGTGTCCGGGTTGGGCATGTAGCGTTTGAAGAGGTGGCGCGGCATCGGCGGTCTCGGCGGGCGGAAGCGCCGGTCATTATGCATAGCGATTCATGACACCGCCGGGACAGTTTGTGTCGATAAATGAACGAACCCGAGGCACCCGCTCAACCACGGGCCTCGGGTTCGCATCGTCTCCAGGGAGGGTAGGGGATGCGAGGTTTCTGGCTGGCCCTGGCCGGCGGGCTGCTGGCGCTGCGCTTCCTGCCGGCGCTGCCGCCCGGTTGGGTGCTGCTGGGGCTGGCGGGCATCGGCGTGGTGCTGCTGCCCTGGCGGACGCGAGCGCTCGGCGTTGCCCTGATCGGCTTCGCCTGGGCCTGTCACTGCGCCCAGGTCGCCCTCGACGACCGGCTCGACCCGGCGCTGGACGGCACCACCCGCTGGCTGCAGGGGCAGGTGGTCGGCCTGCCGCAGCAGGACGGCGGCGTGGTGCGCTTCGAACTGGTGCCCGCCGCCATCGAAGGGCTGCGCTTGCCCGGGCGGATGCGGGTGTCCTGGTACGGCGGGCTGGAGGTGCGCAGCGGCGAGACCTGGCGACTGGCCGTCACCCTTCGCCGTCCGCGTGGCCTGGTGAACCCCCACGCCTTCGACTACGAGGCCTGGCTGCTGGCTCGGCATATCGGCGCCACCGGCACGGTGAAGGCGGGCGAGCGGATCAAAGCGGCCGAAGGGCCCGGCGCCTGGCGTGACGACCTGCGCCAGGCCATCCAACAGGCCGAGGCGAGGGGGCGCAACGGCACCATCGCCGCGCTGGTCCTGGGCGACGGCTCCGGCCTCAGCAGCCGCGACTGGCGGCACCTGCAGGACACCGGCACGGTCCACCTGATGGTCATCTCCGGGCAGCACATCTCCCTGCTGGCACTGCTGCTCTACGGTGCCGTGGCCGCCCTGGCCCGGCTCGGGCTCTGGCCAACGCGCCTGCCCTGGCTGCCCTGTGCCTGCGCGCTGGCCCTGGCTGGTGCTCTCGGCTATGGGGCGTTGGCCGGGTTCGACGTACCGGTGCAGCGCGCCTGCCTGATGACCGCCCTGGCGCTGCTCTGGCGCCTGCGTTTCCGCCGGCTCGGGGTGGTCACGCCGCTGTTGGCGGTGCTTTGTATCGTGCTGCTGGTGGACCCGCTGGCCTCCCTGCGGGCGGGCTTCTGGCTCTCCTTCGCTGCCGTGGCGCTGCTGGTGCTGGTGTTCGCCGGGCGACTGGGCAGCCTGCCGGCCTGGCGCAGCGCGTGGCGGGCACAGTGGGCCCTGAGCCTGGCGCTGACCCCGGCGCTGATGGCTCTTGCCCTGCCCATCAGCCTCAGCGGCCCCCTGGCCAACCTGGTGGCGGTGCCCTGGGTCAGCTTCGTCTCGGTGCCGCTGTCCCTGGCCGGCACGGCCCTGCACGCCGTGCCCGGCCTGGGTGAGGGCCTGCTGTGGCTGGCGGGGCTTTCCCTGGAGGGGCTCTTCCTTCTACTGGGCTGGATCGCCGAGGCGATGCCGGCCTGGCAGGCGCCTGCGCTGGCGGTCTGGAGCTGGGGCCTGGTGCTGCTGGGCTGCCTGCTGCTGATCCTGCCGCCGGCGCTGCCCTTTCGCCTGCCGGGGCTGCTGTTGCTGGTGCTGCTGGTTTGGCCGCCCCTGCAGCGGCTCGCGCCCGGTACGGCGGATGTCCGCGTGTTGGACGTGGGGCAGGGCCTGGCGGTGCTGGTGCTCACCGAGCACCACGCCTTGCTGTATGACGCCGGCCCGCGCCAGGGCGGCTTCGACCTGGGCGAGCGGGTGGTGGTGCCGGCCCTGCGCGGGCTGGGTGTACGGCATCTGGACGAACTGCTGCTGAGCCACGCCGACAACGACCATTCCGGCGGGGCCGAGGCGGTGGTGCGCGCCCTGTCCGTGGCGCGGGTGATCAGCGGCGAGGTGGAGCGCCTGCCGCCCGGCCTCAACGCCCAGCCCTGCGAAGCCCGCCAGTGGGAGTGGGATGGCGTGCACCTGCGCACCTGGCGCTGGCCCGAAGCCCGCGACAGCAATGATCGCTCCTGCGTGCTCACCCTCGAGGCCAACGGCGAGCGCCTGCACCTGACCGGCGACCTCGGCCAGGCCGCCGAAGCCGCCTGGGTGGAGAGCGGCGAGCCCCTCGCAGCGGACTGGCTGCTGGCGCCCCACCATGGCAGCCGCAGTTCCTCCTCGGCGCGCCTGCTGCAGGCGGTGCGGCCGCGCGGGGCGCTGATCTCCCGGGGCGCGCGCAACGCCTTCGGCCATCCCCATCCCCAGGTGCTGGCGCGTTACCGTGCACTGCCGGCGGCTCTTTACGACACCGCCGAGTCCGGCGCGCTGCTGATTCGCCTGGGCACCCACGGCGAGGTGTCGGGACTGCGGAGCCAGGCACGTTTCTGGCGGGAAAAATGAGAACAGCGACGGTCGGCGGGCCGGGTGCCCTGTGCTAGAGTTGCGCGACTTTTTTCGAGGGGATTTACCACCGTGTGGGAGCTGGTCAAAGCAGGCGGCTGGATGATGCTGCCGATCATTCTGAGTTCCGTGGTCGCCACCGCCATCATCGCCGAGCGTCTCTGGACGCTGCGCAAGAACCGTGTCGCACCGCCGCAACTGCTGGGTCAGGTCTGGCGCATGGTCAAGGACAAGCAGCTCAACAGCCAGAAGCTCAAGGAGCTGCGCGCCTCCTCGCCGCTGGGTGAGGTGCTCGCCGCAGGCCTGGCCAACTCCAAGCACGGTCGCGAGATCATGAAGGAGTGCATCGAGGAGGCCGCGTCCCGCGTCATCCACGAGCTGGAGCGCTACCTCAATACCCTCGGCACCATCGCCGCCATGGGCCCGCTGCTCGGCCTGCTGGGCACCGTGTTCGGCATGATCGAGATCTTCGGCGGCTTCATGGACAACGGCATGGCCAACGCCCCGGCCCTGGCCGGCGGCATCGGCAAGGCGCTGATCACCACCGCCGCCGGCCTGATGGTCGCCATCCCCGCCGTGTTCTTCCACCGCTTCCTGCTGCGTCGTGTCGACGAGCTGGTGGTGGCCATGGAACAGGACGCCATCAAGCTGGTGGAAGTGACCCAGGGCGACCGTGAAGTGGACTTCGCAGAGGAAGGCAAAGCGTGAAGTTCCGCCGTCGGGCGGGCAACGTGGCCCGCGAGGAAGTCTTCCTCAACCTGACCTCGTTCATCGACGTCATCTTCGTGCTGCTGCTGTTCTTCGTGGTCACCACCACCTTCAGCCGCCCCAGTGAGATGAAGATCGAACTGCCCGAGGCGGTCAGCGGCACGCCCACCGAGGCCACCACCGAGAAGACCCTGGAGCTGAGCATCAGCGCCGACGGGCAATACGCCCTCAACGGCCAGGTGCTGGTGAAGAACGACCTCACCACCCTGATGAACGCCCTCGGCAAGGAATCCGGTGGTGACAACAGCCTGCCGATGATCATCAGCGCCGACGCCAAGACCACTCACCAGTCGGTGATCACCGCCATGGATGCCGCCGGCAAGCTGGGCTTCAGCAAGCTGCGCATCACCACCGTCGAGGCCCAGCCGGAGAAGCCCTGATGGCCTTCTCCGACCGCCTGCTGGAGGCCTGGTACCGGGGCCATCCCGCACTGGGCCTGCTGCGCCCGCTCGAGGCCCTCTACCGCCGCATCGCCGCCCGCCGCCGCGCCGCCTTCCTGGCCGGCGAGGGCGAGATCTATCGTGCCCCGGTCCCGGTGATGGTGGTGGGCAACATCACCGTCGGCGGCACCGGCAAGACCCCGATGATCCTCTGGCTGATCGAGCACTGCCGGCAGCGCGGCCTGCGCGTCGGCGTGGTCAGCCGGGGCTACGGCGCCGAGCCGCCGCACCTGCCCTGGCGGGTCGAGGCCGACCAGAGCGCCGCCGTCGCCGGTGACGAACCCCTGCTGATCGTTCAGCGCAGCGGCGTGCCGCTGGTGATCGACCCCGACCGCTCCCGCGCCGTCCGCGCGCTGCTGGAGGAGGGGCCCTTCGACCTCATCCTCAGCGACGACGGCCTGCAGCATTACCGCCTGGCGCGGGACATCGAACTGGTGCTGATCGACGCCGCCCGTGGCCTCGGCAATCGTCGCTGCCTGCCGGCCGGCCCCCTGCGCGAGCCCGCCGAGCGCCTGGCCAGCGTCGATGCCGTGCTCTACAACGGCGCAGACGAGGGCCCAGACGGTGCCCACGGCTTCCGCCTGCGCCCCTCGGCGCTGGTCAACCTGCGCAGCGGCGAGCGCGTCGGGCTCGAATATTTCCCCCCCGGCCAGGCCCTGCACGCGGTGGCCGGCATCGGCAACCCGCAGCGTTTCTTCACCACGCTCGAGGCGCTAAACTGGCGCCCGATTCCGCATGCCTTCGCCGATCACGCCCGCTTCGGGCCCGCTGAGCTGCAGTTCAGCCCGCCGCTGCCCCTGGTGATGACGGAGAAGGATGCGGTCAAGTGCCGGGCCTTCGCCGGCGCCGACTGGTGGTACCTGGCGGTGGACGCCGCGCCATCCGCCGGCTTCGTCCGCTGGCTCGATGCGCGCCTCGCCGCACTGGCGCCGGCCTGCCCCTGAAACCCGCCCCCGAGGCGGTCACCAAGGATTCCCCCATGGACCCGAAACTGCTCGACATCCTCGCCTGCCCGCTGTGCAAGGGCCCGCTCAAGCTCGCCGACGACAAGAGCGAGCTGATCTGCAAGAACGACGCCCTGGCCTTCCCCGTGCGTGAAGGCATCCCGGTGATGCTCGAAGGCGAAGCCCGCACCCTCAACGTCGACGAACGGCTGGACAAGTGATGGGCCAGGCCTTCACCGTCGTCATCCCCGCCCGCTACGCCTCCACCCGCCTGCCCGGCAAGCCCCTGCAGGACATCGGCGGCAAGCCGATGATCCAGCACGTCTGGGAGCAGGCCCGCCGCAGCGCCGCCGAGCGTGTGGTGGTGGCCACCGATGATGCGCGCATCGTCGAGGCCTGCCAGGGCTTCGGCGCCGAGGTGGTGCTGACCCGCGTCGACCACAACTCCGGCACCGACCGCCTGGCCGAAGTGGCCACCCAGCTGGGCCTGGCCGGCGACGCCATCGTGGTCAACGTCCAGGGCGACGAGCCGCTGATCCCCCCGGCGATCATCGACCAGGTGGCCGCCAACCTGGCCGCCCACCCGGAAGCCGGCATCGCCACCCTGGCCGAGCCCATCGGCGAGGTGCAGGCCCTGTTCAACCCCAATGTGGTGAAGGTGGTGACCGACCTCAACGGCCTGGCCCTGACCTTCAGCCGCGCACCGCTGCCCTGGGCGCGGGACGCCTTCGCCCGGGACCGCGACAGCCTGCCGGCCGGCGTGCCCTACCGCCGCCACATCGGCATCTACGCCTACCGCGCCGGCTTCCTGCATGACTTCGTCGCCTGGGGCCCGTGCTGGCTGGAAGACACCGAGTGCCTGGAGCAGCTGCGTGCCCTCTGGCACGGCGTGCGCATCCACGTCGCCGATGCTCTGGAAGCCCCGGCTGCCGGGGTCGACACCGCCGAAGACCTGGAGCGGGTCCGCCGCCTGCTGGGGGCCTGATGCGCGTTCTCTTCGTCTGCCTCGGCAACATCTGCCGCTCGCCCACCGCCGAGGGCGTCCTGCGCGGCAAGCTGGAACAGGCCGGCCTGGCTGAGCGGGTGGAAGTGGATTCCGCCGGCACCGCCGGCTGGCACATCGGCAAGGCGCCGGACCCGCGCACCTGCCAGGCCGCCGCCAAGCGCGGCTACGACCTTTCCGCCCTGCGTGCGCGCCAGGTCAGCGCCGAGGACTTCCAGCGCTTCGACCTGGTCCTGGCCATGGACCACTCCAACCTGCGCGACCTCAAGGCCCTGCACGCCGGCCGGGGCAACGCCCCGGACCTGTTCCTGCGCCGCTACGACCTAGCCACCGAGGAAGTGCCCGATCCCTACTACGGCGGGGAAGACGGCTTCGAGACCGTGCTCGACCTGGTGGAGCAGGCCTGCGACGGCCTGATCGCCGAGATCCGGGAGCGCCTGTGAGCCTGCAGCTGCACGACAACCAGCCCCTCAAGCCCTACAACACCTTCGGCGTATCGGTGCAGGCGCGCCTGTTCGCCGAGGCCCGCACCGACGACGAGGTGCGCGAAGCGCTGGCCCTGGCCGCCGAGCGCGGCCTGCCCCTGCAGGTGATCGGCGGCGGCAGCAACCTGCTGCTGACCCGTGATCTCGACGCCCTGGTGCTGCGCATGGCCAGCCGTGGCATCCGCGTGCTGGCCGAGGCCGACGGGCGCGTCATCGTCGAAGCCGAAGCCGGCGAACCCTGGCACCCCTTCGTGCTCTGGACCCTCGACCAGGGCCTGGCCGGGCTGGAGAACCTCAGCCTGATCCCGGGCACGGTCGGCGCCGCGCCGATGCAGAACATCGGTGCCTACGGGGTGGAGATCAAGGATGTCTTCGTCGGCCTCACCGCGCTGGATCGCCAGAGCGGCGAGCTGCACGAGTTTGGCCTCGACGACTGCGCCTTCGGCTACCGCGAGAGCCGCTTCAAGCGCGAGGCCGGCCGCTGGGTGATCCTGCGCGTGCGCTTCGCCCTGGGCCGCGCCGCCGCGTTGCACCTGGACTACGGCCCGGTGCGTCAGCGCCTGGAGGCCGAAGGCATCAGCGCGCCGACCCCGCGTGATGTCAGCCGCGCCATCTGCGCCATCCGCAGCGAGAAGCTGCCGGACCCGGCCCAGCTCGGCAACGCCGGCAGCTTCTTCAAGAACCCCGTGGTGCCGGCCGCCCAGGCCGAGGCGCTGCGCCAGCAGTACCCCGACCTGGTGGCCTATCCCCAGGGCGAAGGCCAGGCGAAGCTCGCCGCCGGCTGGCTGATCGACAAGGCCGGCTGGAAGGGTTTTCGCGAAGGGGATGCGGGCGTCCATCGCCTGCAGGCGCTGGTGCTGGTGAACCACGGCCAGGCCACCGGTGGGGAGATCCACGCCCTGGCCGGGCGCATCCAGGCGGACATCGCCGCCCGGTTCGGGGTCGAGCTGGAGATGGAACCCAACCTGCTCTGACCCCTGGCAGGCTGCGGGAATACCGACGGCGTTGAAAACGCCCGTCCGGAGGGCTCTCCCAGGCGGGAGAGCCCTTTTGCCTCAATGCAGCTTCAGCTTGCCGATGCGGTCGTTGTCCAGGCTGCCGAAGTACAGCGTGTCGCCCACCGGCTTCACCGACGTGATCATGCGCAGGTGCGTGCCGCTGGTGTCGTGCAGGCTGCGGATGATCTGCCCGTTCTCGTCCAGCGCGATCACCAGCCCGTAGGGCACCGGCTTCGGCCACAGCGCGCGGGGCAGCTTGGCGATCTGTGCCTTCAGCCAGGGCTGGGTGTGGAGGAAGTCCGCATCGGCCTTGCGCGGGGAGGGCAGGGCCACCCAGAAGGTGCCCTTGCGGTCGCCCTGCAGGTTGTCCGGCAGGCCCGGCAGGTTGTCGATGAACACGTCATGGGTGCCGGCCTTCTCGCCGCTCAGCCAGTAGCGGGTGATGCGGTAGCGGTAGGTTTCGTTCACCAGCACGAAGTCTTCCTTGGCCGACAGCGCCACGCCGTTGGCGAAGTACAGGTCCTTGAGCAGCACCTCCACCTTGCCGGTGGCCGGGTCGTAGCGCATCAGGCGGCCGTGGGGGCGGGCCTCCAGCAGGTCCAGCAGGTAGTCCGGCTGCTGGAACTTGTCCGAGGCGTCGGTGAAATAGATGCGGCCGTCGCTGGCGATGTCCAGGTCGTCGGTGAAGCGGAACGGGCCGCCTTCGGCCTCGGTGGCCAGCACCTTGATGGTGCCTTTCGGGTCGATGCTCAGCAGCCCCTTGTAGGCGTCGCCGACGATCAGGTTGCCCTGGGCGTCGAAGTCCATGCCCAGCGGGCGGCCGCCGGTCTCGGCGAAGGTTTCCAGTCGCCCGTCGGTGTCGATGCGCACCACGCGGCCGTCATGCAGGCCGGCGTAGACGCGGCCCTGGGCATCCACAGCGGTGTCTTCCGGCCCGTGCACCTGCCCCTTGGCCAGCAGCTCGGCCTTCATCAGCGTGTCGTTGGGTTCCAGCACCCCGGTCATGGTCGGCGCCGGCGGCGCATCCCAGGCCAGCGGGTCGATGGGGGAGGGGGTGAAGGCAAGGTAGAGGGTGAGCGCGAGGATCAACAGGGCCAGCAGGCCCAGCAACTTCTTCATGTCCGAATTCCCTGGCGGTGGCCCACGGGGCCTGGTTGTTGTCGGAGGCGGCTCTTTCGTGGCGTGCCGGCCGCCCCGGGGGATCGGCGCGAGGCCGAAGGTCCGAGGCGGGATGCTACTGCGTCGCGGTTAGGGTGGGGAGGTTTTTTACGGACGACCCGCAAGCGGCGGCCGTTTTTCCGCCGCCAGGGGGGCGCATTCTCGAACCGCAAAAAAACTTCACACCCCTTAACCCGTTCGCCGAACCCCCTCCGTCTACTGGTGCACAAGGACATTCCGGTCCCCCCAGGAGAACCCGCCATGCACCCGCTTCAAGCCCTGACCCGTCGCCCCCTCGCCGCCGGTTTCGCCGCCACCCTGCTGCTCGCCCTGGCCGCCTGCTCCCAGCATGGCGGGGAGACCCGCGGCGCTGCCAACGAGTCGCAGAAAGACAGCCTGGCCGCCAAGCCCGTCGCCATCGAAGCCATCGCCATCGAACCCAGCGCCAGCTACGCGGTGATGGAGCGCAAGATGATGGCACCGGCACCGGTGGCCCCCGCGCCGCTGACCGACAGCCTCCCCGGCTACCAGGACAGCTACCGCGAGCAGTACGCCAAGGTGGAAGAGAGCAGCGTCCACGCCGTGGCCGCCGAGCCGGTCTCCACCTTCAGCATCGACGTCGACACCGGCGCCTACGCCAACGTACGGCGCTTCCTCAACGGTGGGAGCCTGCCGCCCAAGGAGGCGGTGCGCCTCGAAGAGATGGTCAACTACTTCCCCTACAACTACCCGCTACCCAAGGGCAACGTGCCGTTCGGCATCGACACCGAACTGGCCCGCTCGCCGTGGAACCCCGAGGCGCGCCTGCTGCGTATCGCCATCAAGGCCTCCGACACCCAGGTCGCACGCATTCCCCCGGCCAACCTGGTGTTCCTGGTGGACGTCTCCGGCTCCATGGACCGTCGCGAAGGCCTGCCCATGGTGCAGGGCACCCTGAAGCTGCTGGTGGACCAGCTGCGCCCCGAGGACCGCGTGTCCCTCGTCACCTACGCCGGCGAAGCCCGCGTGGTGCTGGAGTCCACCCCGGGCAACGAGAAGGAGAAGATCCGCGCCGCCATCGACCAGTTGGCCGCCGGGGGCTCCACCGCTGGCGAGTCCGGCATCCAGCTGGCCTATGCCCAGGCGCGCAAGGGCCTGATCAAGGACGGCATCAACCGCATCCTCCTGGCCACCGACGGTGACTTCAACGTCGGCATCAGCGACTTCGACAGCCTCAAGGCCCTGGCCGAGGAGAAGCGCCGCACCGGCATCTCCCTCACCACCCTCGGCTTTGGCGTGGACAACTACAACGAACACCTGATGGAACAGCTGGCCGACGCCGGCGACGGCAACTACGCCTACATCGACAGCCTGCGCGAAGCCCGCAAGGTGCTGGTGGACCAGCTCAGCTCCACCCTCCAGGTGGTGGCCAAGGACGTGAAGCTGCAGGTGGAATTCAACCCCGCCCAGGTCAGCGAATACCGCCTGCTGGGCTACGAGAACCGTGCCCTCAAGCGCGAAGACTTCAGCAACGACAAGGTCGATGCCGGCGAGATCGGCGCGGGCCATACCGTCACCGCGCTGTACGAGATCGTCCCGGCCGGCGGCAAGGGCTGGCTGGAGCCGCTGCGTTACCAGCCGGCCGCACCGGCGGCCGGCAAGGCCGGTGAGCTGGCCTGGCTGCGCATTCGCTACAAGGCGCCGGGCACCGACACCAGCCGCCTGCTGGAGCAACCCATCGCCGCCGCCGACGCCCGTCCCATCGCCCAGGCCAGCGACGACCTGCGCTTCGCCGCCTCGGTCGCCGCCTTCGCCCAGCAGCTCAAGGGCGCCCGCTACACCGGCCAGTTCGGCTACGCCGACACCCTGGCCCTGGCACGCGGCGCGCGCGGCGATGACCCCTACGGCCTGCGCAACGAGTTCGTGCAACTGGTGGAACTCGCGCAAAGCCTGCAAAATCCGGCCTCCAACCCGGTACGGACCGAGTGACTTGAGCGACACCATCACGGATGACGACGCCGCCCTGCTGCGGCGTTACCGACGCGGCGATGCCGAGGCCTTCGGCGTGCTCTACGCGCGCCATCGCCTCGGCCTCTACCGTTTTCTCTGCGGCCTGTGCGGCGACAGCTCGCTGGCCGAAGAGATCTTCCAGGAGACCTGGCTCAGCCTGGTGCGCAGCGCCAGCGAGCAGCGCGAGGCCGTGGCCTTCCGCACCTGGCTCTACCAGATCGCCCGCAACCGCCTGATCGACCATTGGCGCAAGCACGGGCGGCTGCAGGGCAAGGTGGAGGCCTTCGACGAGCAGGCCCATGCCGACCTGCTGCCGAGCGAGGAGGCCGACGACCCCGAGGCCCAGCTGAGCCTCAGCCGCGACCGCCAGCGCCTGCAGGCCGCCCTGGACGAACTGCCCGGCGAGCAGCGAGAAGTCTTCCTGCTGCGCGCCCATGGCGACCTCGAGCTGCACGAGATCGCCGAGATGACCCGCACACCCGCCGAGACGGTGAAGAGTCGCCTGCGCTATGCCCTGCAGAAGCTGCGCCGGCTGCTGGCCGACCCCGCCGCCGAGGAGAGAACCGCATGAACCAGGACCCACGCAGAGAGGACGAGCTGGAGCGGCAATTGCTCGCCCACTTCCGTGCCCACGGCGAGGGCGAGCCCTCCGCCGAGCTGGATGCACGCATTCTCGCCGCCGCCCGCGAGGCCGTCCGCCCGCCGGCGCCGAGCCTGGGCCAGCGCCTGCATGCCTGGCTGTTCGGCCCCGGTGGCCGCCAGCGCTGGTCGGTGGCCTTCGCCGGCCTGGCCTGTCTGGGCGTGGGCGTCAGCCTGACCTTCCAGAACCTCGATCGGCAGCCGCCGGAGTACGCCGTCGCCCCCGCGCCGGCCATGGCCCCAGCCGCCCCGGCGCCCCTGGCCCGTAGCGCCCCCGCCCCGGATGCGGGCTACAGCGCCGAGCCCGCTGCGCCGCCGATGCAGGCCTTTTCCGCGCCCGCGCCGGCAGCGGAGATGAAGAAGGCCGCACCTCAGTTCGAGTCCGCCCCGGTGGCCGCGCTGGCCGACAGCGCCACTGCCGATGCGCGGATCGCCGAGCAGGCCCGCCTGGCCGCCGACGAGGCCTTCCCGCCTGCGGCCAAGCTGGCCAAGCCCGCTGCCGCGCCCCTCGAACCGGCCCTGCAGCAGGGCCTGCGCGAGGTGCTGGAGTTGCGACGCCAAGGCCAGGCCAAGGCCGCCGACGAGCGCCTGGAGGCCCTGCGCAAGGCCTACCCCCGGCAGGACCTGGACGCCCTGCTGAAGGCCCTGGAGCCTTCCCCGGCGCCTTGATGGTCGCAACTTGCCGCCTGTGTCACGCCAGGGTGACGGTCGATCCGTCACCCTGTGACGCCCGCGCAGGAGCCTGACATGCACCCCGTTCCCGAATCCGACGCCCCGACCGAGAGCCTGCCGCGCCTGTTGCTGGGGCTCGTCTGGCAGCTGGCGGTGCTGGTGCTGCCGATCCTGCTGGTGGCCAGCCTGCCCTTGGCCGGTGCGGCCACAAGCGTGGTGGGGCTGGCCCTGGTGCTGATCGTCGTCGCCCGCTGGCCGCGCATCGGCAAGGGCGTCAGCAGCCTGCTCACCAGCGCCGTGATAGGCGCCGCCTTCAGCCTGGGAGCCACGCTGCCCGGCTACTGGGGCATCGGCGCCGGCGTGCTCTGGGTGTTCATCGGCCTGGCCAGCGCGGCGACCCTGGAGCGTCGTCTGGGCCTGGCCAGCGGCCCGGTCACGGCTGAACCCATCGGCCCGGTGGACGCGGGCGCCCGGGGCACCAGCGCCTGGGGCGGCGGTGAGCTGCTCACGCCGGAGGGCGAGCCGGTGCGCACCCTGGGCTGGGGCGAGATCGCCATGGGCGGGCCGGTGTACACGGACTACCTGATGCCCGACGGCGTGTTGCTGGAGGGGCTGGGCAGCTCGGCCCGCTTCTCCGACGACGGCCGCTACTTCGCCGCGCCGATCCCCTCGCGCGGCGCCTGGTCGCTGGCGGTGTTCGATCGCCAGCTGCGCCGGCTCTACCACTGCGCCAACGACGCCTTCTGGGAGCTGGACGCCTTCAGTGGTGGCGAGCTGCGCGGTCGCCACAGCCCGCTGGTGTCGGACCAGGGCTACCGCCTCAGCCTCGAAGCCGTGCTGCGCGAGGCGACCTGCGAGGACTTCGTCACCATCGGCGACCTCTGGCTCGCTCCCGGTTGGGCCGAGAGGCAGCAGCAGGCCGTGCTGGACCTCTCGCCCCCCACCGGCCCCCATCGCCTGCGCGGCGAACCCTGGCTGCCGGCGCGACTGCGCGAGCGTGACGATCCGCTGCTGCCGCTGCGCTACCCCAGCTACCAGCTGTGGCTGGACGACGCCCCCACCGGGCTGCTGCTGCCCGACGACGCGCGCCCCGTGTGGCGAGCCGACGGCCTGGCCTTCGCCTGCCGCCTGCGCGACACCGCCCAGGAGCGCCCGTGGCCATGCCCTGTCCGGGTCTGGGAAGCCGGGCCGGGCTGGCGCACCCTGGACGACTGGCAGCCCCGGGAAGATGAGCCGCGCCTGATGCTCGAAGCGCCGCTCGCACTGGAGCCGACCCACCTGGTCATGCAGGCCCGCTTCGACCTCCCCGAACTGGACCAGATGGAGCATGGGAACGCCGTGCACCACATCTTCAACGAGGAACTCGAACGCCTGGCCGGCTTCGACGCCTGGGGCCGCGCCGTACCGGGTTTGCGTGCTGCCACGCGGCTGGAGCTGCTGCACCCCCTCGGCCGCGCCGCGCCGGTGATGCGGGCTGACCTGCGCCTGGCACCGCTGGCCGATGGCCGCCGCCCGTTGCTGGAGTGGCAGCGGGAGAGCGCCGACGGGCTGCGGGCGGCCTACCGCTGCCGCATCGGTGAGTGGGTGCTGGAGGGTGAGTGGTGCCTGGATCACCGTGTTTCCGCCTGCGGTCGCTACCTCGCACTGGTGGCGTTCGCCGAAGCCCCGGCCGTGCCCCATCGCCTGGTGGTGGCGGACGTGCCGGCCCGTCGCCTGCTGGGCATCGACCTCGGCCTTTCCCTGACACGGCTGATGGATTTCCAGGACGGCATCGTCGAACTGGCCGTGGTGACCGGACGCCTGGCCGACACGCGCACGGCCACCCCGTTGCAGACCATCGACCAGCCGCCACCCCCGGTGGCAAGCGCTGCGGATTTCCTCACGCGCCGTGAGGGCAGCCAGCTCTGCTATGCCCTGCGCCGCCTGCGTTTGGGCGCGGCGCTCGAGCCGCTGCCCGACTGGCACCCGCTGAGCCAGCCGCCCGCTTCCAACGCCTACGGCGACTTCGTGCTGCCGGCGCCCGCCGGCGGCAATGCGGCCTGGCTGTTCGGCAGCCGCACCGCCTATGGCGGCGCCTACCTGCATGAGCGCCTGCCGCGCCAGGGTGGGTACCTGCTCACCGCCTGCGGTTGCGCCCTGGCCGATCTCGCGCCGGCCATGGCCTGGTCGGCGGACGGCCGCTACCTGGCCCTGACCCGCCATGACGACGGTGAGTGGCACCTGCTGGTGCTGGACACACTCGCGCACCGGCTCCACCCCTGGCCCGACCCCATCGGCCCGATGCCGCGTTTCGAAGGGTTCAGCGGAGGGGCGTTGCATTGGCGGAACCACCCGTACCACGACGACGTCGCAGAAGAGGCTGGCGAGCCTCGACACCTGCCCCTCGACGCCCTCCTGGGCGTCGCCCCCGAGGCGCTGGAGGCCGTGGACGGCCTCTGGCTGCCACCTTCCGAGCGCCTCCGTGCTGCCCAGTGGCGGCGCCTCGATACCGCCCATCTCGACCCCTGGAGACCCCAATGAGCGAGAGCATCCTCTCCCACGCCCTGACCATGCAGGTTCTCGGTTACATCGGCCTGGTACCGCTGATCATCGCCTGGCTGGCCGGCATCGCCCTGTCCGTCCGCTACTGGCGCGAGCGCCCCCGGGCCGCCCGCTTCTGCCTGGCCAGCATGGGCGTGATGCTGGCCTGGACCCTGCTGCAGCAGGTGCTCTACCTCACCGTCTACCTGTGGGCCGAGGACATGGAGGCAGCGCGGGTGAGCGTGGTCTTCAGCGGCATCAGCGCCATCGGCGGGCTGGTCCATACCCTGGGCTTCGGCCTGCTGCTGGTGGCCGTATTCACCGGCCGTGAAGCCGCCCGCGAATGAAGCAGGGTTGCCAGTGTCCGCCTGGCGCGCCAGCATGGCGCACATCTCACCCTGCGGTAGCCGCTCCATGACCCGAATCCTGCTGCCTGCCCTGTTCCTTGGCTTCTGCGCATCGACCCTGGCCAGCCCGGCCCCGGTGGCCCCCCGGGTGGACGCCTGGCCTGGCCTGGTGGCCATGCCCGCCGTGAGCCCCGGCAACGCCTGCGCAGAGGCCTCTACGCAAGCCAAGCCGAAACCCAAGCCGACCGCCACCAAGGCCGAGACCGCCAAACCCAAACCCAAGCCGGCACCGACCAAGGCCGAGACCACCAAGCCGAAGCCCAAACCCAAGCCCGCCACCCCCAAGCCAAAACCGAAGCCCACGCCCGCCAAGCCCAAGCCGTCCAAGGTGGAGCAGGTCAAGCTGCGCGAGCCGAAGCTCGACCTGAGCCTGCCCAAGCACCTGGTGGACGAACTGGAACCGCGGGTGAAGCAGGAGCAGCACGTCGAGCAGCCACTGCTGCCGCCGATGTTCGTGGAGAAGCCGCCGGAGCAGAGCCCCTACCAGCTCAACGGCAAGCTGATCACCAACCAGCGGGAAGAAGACTATCTGCGCTCCGTGGAGGGCGCCGAGCTGCAGATCGAGTTCAAGCAGTAGCCCGGCTGGCGCTCACGGCGAGGAGGCAACGGGGCGAGCCGGGCTCACCCCGTGGAACAGCCTCAGAAGCGGTACTCGCCGCTCTGGATCGCTGCATGCAGGTCGGTGTCTAGGGGACGGAAGGCCGGTTCCCCCGGTAGCCGCACGTAGAGTGGCTCGTTGACCTGGGTGGGGTCGAAGCCGGCCTTCTTCAGGTCGGTCTTCTTGTACTTGAAGGTGCCGGTGGTCTCGATCTCGTCCAGTAGCCGCAGGAACAGCGGGGCGGCGTAGGGCGGCAGCTCGCGGTCCAGGTGCTCGGCCACGGCGGCGGCGTCCAGGTCCGCGTCGGGGCTCAGGCGCAGGGCCGCCATGCCGCAGCGGCCGTTGGTGCCGGGAATCTCCACACCGTAGACCACCGCATCCTCCACCCCGTCGAACACCCCCAGCACGCTTTCCACCTCGGTGGTGGAGACGTTCTCGCCCTTCCAGCGGAAGGTGTCGCCCAGGCGGTCGACGAACTGCGCGTGCTTGCAGCCGATGTCGCGCATCAGGTCGCCGGTGTTGAACCAGGCATCGCCCTTCTTGAATACGTTGCGCAGGATCACCGCCTCGCTCTTGGCCGGGTCGGTGTAGCCGTCGAAGGGCCACTTTTCGCTGATCTCGCTGATCAGCAGGCCCGGCTCGCCCTTGTCCACCTTGGTCAGGAAGCCCTTGTGGTCGCGCACCGGGCAGTCGTTCTCCAGGTCGTAGCGGACGATGGCGTAGGTGGCCGGGGAGAAGCCCACGGTGTTGTCGAAGTTGAAGACGTTGGTGAAGCCGATGTTGCCTTCGCTGGAGGCATAGAACTCGGTGACGCGCTGGATGCCGAAGCGGGTCTTGAACTCGTCCCAGATGGCCGGGCGCAGGCCGTTGCCGATCATGCTGGTGAGGGTGTTGTCCTTCTCCTCGGGGCAGGGCGGCTGGTTCAGCAGGTAGCGGCACAGCTCGCCGATGTAGCCGAAGCAGGTGGCCTGGTAGCGCGCCACGTCCTTCCAGAAGTTGCTGGCGGAAAACTTGCGGCGCAGGGCGATGGCCGCGCCACCGGCCAGCACCGAGGCCCAGCTCACGGTCACGGCGTTGTTGTGGTAGCAGGGCAGCGTCAGGTAGAAGACGTCGCGGTCGGTGAGCCCCAGCCCGGAGTGGCCGAAGCCGCCGTAGGCCTTGATCCACTTGCCGTGGCTGAGGATCGAGGCCTTCGGCAGGCCGGTGGTGCCGGAGGTGTAGATGTAGAAGCAGGCGTCCTTCAGGCGCACCCGCCCGGTGTCCGCCGGGTTCTCCGCACTGTGCTCGCCGGCCAGGCGCATCAGGTTGGTCCAGCCGCGCGGGGCCTGTCCGGCGTCGCGGCGGGTGTCCAGGTCGTCGGCCACCCAGTAGCGCCGGGCGCCGGCGGTCTCCAGTTCCGCCTCCACCTCCTCGAAGGCGCTGCGCAGCTCTTCGCCGACCACATGGTGGCCGGCCTTCACCAGGTTGAGGCTGTGGGCGAGCACCTTGCCGCGCTGGGTGGTGTTGACCAGCGCGCCGATGCCGCCCAGCTTGGCCACCGCCGCCAGCACCGCGAGGATCTCGATGCGGTTCTCCAGCATGATCGCCACCACCTTTCCAGGGCCCACGCCTTCGGACTTGAGCGCGTGGGCGATGCGGTTGGCCCAGGCATTGAACTCGGCGTAGGTCAGGCTGCGCGTCTCGTCCATCACCGCCGGCCGCTGCGGATAGCGCGCCGCCGCCCGCTCCAGGGCCCAGCCCAGGGAGAGCGTCTTGTCGCGGTTGCGGATCCCGGTGAAGTAGAGGCCCAGCAACATGCGGGGCACGCGATTGAGGTTCGCCGGCAGGCGGGCGAGGAAGCGGAACGGGGAGATCAGGTCGGCCTGGGTCATGGTTCTCGCACTTCAGTCTTGTTGTTCTGACCACCTTCGCGGGGTGGGAATAGGCGCCACCGGCGAATCTAGGCGCGTTTCCGGCGAATGCACTTGGCCCGCGCGCGGAGGAGGGCGGTCAGTTCGGCAAATACCGGGGATGTGGTTCAGGTGCGGTGCCCAGGCGGCGAAGTGCGACGCCGTGCGCGGGTGTACGCACGGCGCGTGGCGTGGCTCAGTCGACGAACAGGTCCGGGATGAGGCTGCCGCCCTCGGGGTCGAAGCGGTAGTGCTCGAACTCGGTCTGGCCCTGTTCGCGGAGGATCTCCTCGTCCACCAGCAGGCGCCCGGTGATGCGGCGGCCTTCGCTGGAGAGGATGGCGTGGGCGGCGTCGGCCATGATCGCCGGGGTGCGGGCGCGCTTGAAGGCGTCGCGGCTGCCCAGTTCGAACTCGATGGCGGCGGTGGCGATCATGGTCTTCGGCCACAGCGAGTTGACGCTGACGCCGTAGCGCTTGAACTCCTCGCTCATGCCCAGGGTGAGCATGCTCATGCCGTACTTGGTGACGGTGTAAGGACCGTGCTGGGTGAACCACTTGGCGTCGAGGTTCAGCGGCGGGGACAGGTTGAGGATGTGGCCGTTGCCGCTCTGCTTGAGGTAGGGCAGGGCGGCCTGGCTGCAGACCATCACCGCGCGGGTGTTGATCTGGTACATCAGGTCGAAGCGCTTGGGCTCCAGGCGCTCGACGCCCACCAGCTTGATGGCGCCGGCGTTGTTGACCAGGGCATCGATGCCGCCGAAGTGCTCGGCCGCCTGGGCCAGGGCATCACGTACGGCGGCTTCGTCGCGCACGTCCAGTTGCAGGGGCAGGGCCCGACCGCCGGCCGCTTCCACTTCCGCGGCGACGCTGTGGATGGTGCCTTCCAGCTTGGGATGGGGCTCGGCGCTCTTGGCGGCGATGACGATGTTGGCGCCATCGGCGGCGGCCCGCAGGGCGATCTCGCGGCCGATGCCACGGCTGGCACCGGTGATGAACAGGGTCTTGCCGGAAAGGGACATGGGGGTGCTCCTGTCGGTGTTGTCGGGTTCCTGGCCACTCAACTTAGTCGAGTGGCGCGGTTCGAGCGGTTGTTCAGTCGGCGGCTTCGACCTCCACCAGCACCTGGCGGCTCTTCACCTGGTCGCCGGCGCTGACCTGCACGCGGCAGACGGTGCCGTCCATCCCGGCCTTGAGGGGGTGCTCCATCTTCATGGCTTCCAGCACCACCAGCAGTTGGCCCTTGGTGACCGGGGTGCCTTCCTCCACCAGCACGTCGACGATGGCGCCGTCCATGGGCGCCTTGACGGTGCCGGAGGCGGCGCCGGCCTGGCCGCCGGCGGGTTCGTGGGTGACGTCCTGCAGTTCGATGCTGCCCTGGTGGCCCTTGAGCCACAGACGCTCGCCGTCGTGGTGGTAGGCGAGGCGGCGGCGGATGCCGTCCAGCTCCAGGGTGGCCCAGCGGCCGTCGCAGGCCAGCAGGCGTACGGCGACGGACTGCCCGGCGGCCTGGACCTGCAACTGCGGTTGCGGGCCGCTGGCGCGGACGTCCAGCAGGACTTCGTGCTTCTGCTCGCCCTGGCGCAGCACCAGGCGCCAGGGCGCGCTGCCGGCGCTGCGCCAGCCGGCGAGGCCGGCCTGGTGGGCGCGGGATTCGGCGGAGGCCTGGTAGAGCAGGGTGGCTGCGGCGGCCAGCTCCACGGCCGGCAGCGGCTGCGGGGCCAGGCTCGGGTCGGCGGCGAAGTGTTCGCCGATGAAGGCGGTGGTGGCGTGGCCGGCGGCGAATTCGGGGTGGGCCAGCAGGTTGGCGAGGAACCGCTGGTTGCCCTTGACCCCCAGCAGCACGCAGTCCTCCACCGCGCGGATCAGCTTGCGCCGGGCTTCGTCACGGGTGGCGCCCCAGGCGATCACCTTGGCCAGCATGGGGTCGTAGAAGGGCGTCACCGGCTGGCCTTCCACCAGGCCGTGGTCGATGCGCACGCCGGCGCCGCTGGCGGGTTCCCAGCGCAGCACGTCGCCGGTCTGCGGCAGGAAGCCGGCGGCCGGGTCCTCGGCGTAGAGGCGGACTTCCATGGCATGGCCGTCGAGGCGGATGTCGTCCTGGGCCAGCGGCAGGGCTTCGCCGGCGGCGACGCGGATCTGCCAGGCCACCAGGTCGAGCCCGGTGACCAGTTCGGTGACCGGGTGCTCCACCTGCAGGCGGGTGTTCATTTCCAGGAAGTAGAAGCGGCCTTCGGCGTCCAGCAGGAACTCCACGGTGCCGGCGCCCAGGTAGTTCACCGAGGCGGCCGCCTTGACGGCCGCTTCGCCCATGGCCTGGCGCAGGGACGGTGTCATCACCGGGCAGGGGGCTTCTTCCACCACCTTCTGGTGGCGGCGCTGCACCGAGCAGTCGCGCTCGCCCAGGTAGAGGATGTGGCCGTGGCGGTCGCCGAATACCTGGATCTCCACATGGCGCGGCTGGATCACCGCGCGTTCGAGGATCAGCTCGCCGCTGCCGAAGGCGTTCTGCGCTTCCGAGCGCGCGGTGCGGATCTGCGCCGCCAGCTCGCTCGCCTCGTGCACCAGGCGCATGCCACGGCCGCCACCGCCGGCGCTGGCCTTGATCATCAGCGGGTAGCCGATGCGCTCGGCCTCGTGGGCGAGGGTGGCGTCGTCCTGATCGGCGCCTTCGTAGCCGGGGATGCAGGGCACGCCGGCTTCGAGCATGGCGATCTTGGACAGGCGCTTGCTGCCCATCAGGTGGATGGCCTCCACGGTGGGGCCGATGAAGGTGATGCCGGCGGCCTCGCAGGCCTGGGCGAAGGCGGCGTTCTCGGAGAGGAAGCCGTAGCCCGGGTGCACCGCATCCGCGCCGGTGCGCCGCGCGGCGTCGAGGATGGCCTCGACGCACAGGTAGGACTGGCCCACCGGTGCCGGGCCGATGCACACGGCTTCGTCGGCCAGCTGCACGTGGCGCGCGTCGCGGTCGGCCTCGCTGTACACGGCCACGGTGCGGTAGCCCAGGTCGTGGGCGGTGCGCATCACCCGACAGGCGATCTCGCCCCGGTTGGCGATCAGGATCTTGTTGAATGCGGGCATCTTCGTGCTCCTGCTGGGGGACCGGAGGGCGTCCGGGATCCGGGCTGTTTGCGTTCGGTGTTGCCGGCGGATCGGGTTGGGGTGATCCGCCTGTTGTGTTCGGTGTAGTGGTGGATGTGAAGAGCGACATCCACCCTACGGGTGCCTCGGTGTTGCGTGGGGATCGGGTTGGGGTGATCCGCCTGTGGTGTTCGGTGTTGCGGTGGATGTGAAGAGCGACATCCACCCTACGGGTGCTTCGGTGTTGCGTGGGGGCGGGCGTAGGGTGGATCGCGCTCCATCGATCCACCGCCTGGGCTCACTGGGCCCAGGTCGGTTTGCGTTTCTGCACGAAGGCCAGGGTTCCCTCGGTGCCTTCGGCGCCGGTGACGGCTTCGGCGAACCAGGCGGCGGCGTCGTCCAGCAGCGGGCCCAGCTCGCGTTCCTCGGTGGACAGCAGCAGCGCCTTGGTACGGGCATTGGCGCCGGGGGCGCAGCGGCGCACCTGGTCGAGGGTGTCGGCCAGGCGCTGGTCCAGGGCCGCTGCGTCGGCCTCGGCGCTGTGCACCAGGCCCAGGCGCAGGGCCTCGCGGCCATCGAAGCGGGCGGCGGTGAGGGCCAGGCGGCGGGCCTGGGTGAGGCCGATGCGCTTGACCACGAAGGGCGCGATCTGTGCCGGGAGGATGCCGAGGCTGGTCTCCGGCAGGCCGAACTGGGCGCTTTCGGCGGCCAGGGCGATGTCGGAAACGCAGGCCAGGCCGAAGCCGCCACCGAGCACCGCGCCTTCCAGCACGGCGATCACCACCTGCGGCTGGGCCTGGGCCTCTTCCAGCAGGCGGCCGAAGGCGCGGTTCAGGCGCTGGTAGGCCTCACCGCCGGTGGCGCGGGCGCTGGCCATGTCCTTGATGTCGCCGCCGGCGCAGAAGTGCCCGCCGGCCCCGCGCAGCACCAGGGCACGCACCTCGGGCGCCTGGCGCGCGGCGGCGAGCACCGCGCGCAGCTCTTCCACCATGGCCAGGCTCATGGCGTTGCGGCTCTCCGGGCGGTTGAGGGTGATGTGCAGCACGCCGTCAGCGGGCTCCAGCTGCAGGGTCTCGGTGTTCGGCAGTTCCATGGTCACCCCCGTCTCAGTCTTTCTTCTTGCCCGGCAGGATGCCCATCAGCTTGCAGATGATGCCGAGCATGATCTCGTCGGCACCGCCGCCGATGGACACCAGGCGGGTGTCGCGGTAGGCGCGGGAAATGTGGTTGTCCCACATGAAGCCCATGCCGCCCCAGTACTGCAGGCAGGCATCGGTGACCTCGCGGCCCAGGCGCCCGGCCTTGAGCTTGGCCATGGAGGCGAGGCGGGTGACGTCCTTGCCCTTCACGTACATTTCGGTGGCCTGGTAGACCAGGGCGCGCAGGCATTCCACCTCGGTCATCAGCTCGGCCATGCGGAAGTGGATGACCTGGTTGTCGATCAGCGCGTTGCCGAAGGTCTTGCGTTCCTTGCAGTAGTCGATGGTGGCGTCGATGCAGTGCTCCAGGCCCTTGATCATGTTGGCCGCGCCGAACAGGCGCTCTTCCTGGAACTGCAGCATCTGCATCATGAAGCCGGCGCCTTCGTGGCCGATGCGGTTGCGCTGCGGCACGCGGACGTTGTCGAAGAACACCTGGGCGGTCTCGGAGCTGCGCATGCCGAGCTTGTCCAGGTGCGGGCTGAGGGTGATGCCGGGGGTGTTCATCGGCACCATGATCAGCGACTTGTTGACGTGGGGCTTGTCGTCGGAGGTGTTGGCCAGCAGGCAGATGAAGTCGGCGGACGGGGAGTTGGTGATCCACATCTTGCTGCCGTTGATCACGTAGTCGTCGCCGTCCTTGCGGGCGCTGGTCTTGAGCCCGGCGACGTCGGAGCCGGCACCCACCTCGGAGACGCCGATGCAGCCGACCATCTCGCCGGTGATGGCCGGGCGCAGGAACTCTTCGCGCAGCTCGTCGGAGCCGAAGCGCGCCAGGGCCGGGGTGCACATGTCGGTCTGCACGCCGATGGACATGGGGATGCCGCCGCAATGGATGGTGCCGAACTCTTCGGCGGCGACGATGGAGTAGCTGTAGTCCAGGCCCATGCCGCCGAATTTCTCCGGCTTGGAGATGCCCAGCAGGCCCAGCTCACCGGCCTTCTTGAAGATGTCGTGGATGGGGAAGCGGCCGTCCTTCTCCCACTGGTCGACGTGGGGGTTGATCTCCTTGTCGACGAAGTTGCGGACGGTACGGCGGAGTTCTTCGTGTTCCTGGGTGAAGATCATTGTTGTTGTTCTCCGTGAGTAAGCCGTTGGGGGTGCGCCAGGCGCACCGTGAGGGTTCTCAGAAGCGAGCCACGCCGAAGCGGTTGGACTTCAGGGGCCGGGCCTCGGCCTCGGCGCAGATGTCCAGCAGGTAGCCCAGCAGCTTGCGGCTGTCGCGGGGGTCGATCAGGCCGTCGTCCCACAGGCTGGCGGTGCCGTAGAGCGCGGTGGACTGGCTGTCGAGCTTCTGCGCGGTCATCTGTTCCAGCATGTCGAGCATCTTCGGGTCGGCTTCCTTGCCCTCCTTGGCGTGTTTCTCCTCGGTGACGATGCGCAGCACCTTGCCGGCCTGGGCGCCGCCCATCACGGCGGTGCGGCTGTTGGGCCAGGCGAAGATGAAGCGCGGGTCCAGCCCACGGCCGCACATGGCGTAGTTGCCGGCGCCGTAGGAGCCGCCCACCACCAGGGTGAGCTTGGGCACGCTGGCGTTGGCCACGGCCTGGATCATCTTCGAGCCGTGCTTGATCACCCCCAGCTGCTCCGACTCGGTGCCCACCATGAAGCCGGTGGTGTTGTGCAGGAACAGCAGCGGGGTGTTGCTCTGCTCGCAGAGCTGGATGAAC
Source organism: Metapseudomonas otitidis (assembly GCF_011397855.1). Lineage (NCBI taxonomy): Bacteria > Pseudomonadati > Pseudomonadota > Gammaproteobacteria > Pseudomonadales > Pseudomonadaceae > Metapseudomonas > Metapseudomonas otitidis. The sequence goes on from NZ_AP022642.1 coordinate 1,903,529, forward strand.
TGCGCGGCCTTGGCGGCGCCGCGCGGGGTGATCGGGCCGTTGTTGCCGATCAGCCCGCAGGGGCGGCCCTCGATGCGCAGGTGGCCGCAGACGGTCTGGCTGTCGAATTCGTTCTTGAAGTCGAGGAATTCCGAGCCGTCGGCGATGCGGGCGATGATCTCGCGCACGTCGTAGGGCTTCTTCGGGTCCGCCGGCACCACGCCCAGCAGCTCGTCGGTGCTGTACAGCGGCTCGCGCCAGGTGGGCTTCACCGGGGCCGGCAACTGGGCGTTCCAGGGCAGCATGGCGAGCACCTCGCGGGCGATGCGCAGGGCGTCGGCATCGTTCTCGGCCAGGTATTCGGCGGTGCCGGCCACCTGGGCGTGCATCTCGGCGCCACCGAGTTCTTCGTCGGTGGCCACTTCGCCGGTGGCGGCCTTGAGCAGGGGCGGGCCGGCGAGGAACATCTTGGCCTTGCCGCGCACCACGATGACGTAGTCCGACAGGCCCGGCTGATAGGCCCCGCCGGCGGTGCTGGAGCCGTGCACCACGGTGACCTGGGGAATGCCCATGGCGGAGATGCGCGCCTGGTTGGCGAAGCCGCGCGCGCCTTCGACGAAGATCTCCGCCGCGTAGTTGAGGTTGGCGCCGCCGCTCTCGGTGAGGGCCACCATGGGCAGCTTGTTCTCCACGGCGATCTGCTGCAGGCGCAGGGTCTTCTTCAGGCCGGTGGGGGAGATGGTGCCGCCCTTGATGGCGCTGTTGCTGGCGCTGATCAGGCAGCGCACCCCGGCGATGTAGCCGATGCCGGCGATGATGCCGCCGCCGGCCTGGGTGCCGTCCTTGTCGTCGTGCAGCTTGTAGCCGGCCAGGGAGCACAGCTCCAGGAAGGGGCTGCCCGGATCCAGCAGGAGGTTGAGGCGTTCGCGGGGCAGCAGCTGGCCGCGTTTCTCGAACTTGGGCTTGGCGTCCTGTGCCTTGTCCAGCACCTTCTGCTCAACCTCGCGGAAGCTCGCCACCGCGGCCAGCATGGCCTCGCGGTTGCGGGCGAAGTCGTCGCCGTGGACGTCGAGTTCGGATTGGATCACGGCCATGGCTTACTCCTCGTCCTTGAACACGGCGGGCAGATAGGCCCGGTGGAAACCGTTGTAGGACTCGCTGGCGCGGGCCTTGCCCAGGGTCCAGGCACGGGTGCCCTGGCTGGCGGCACCGTCTATGCGGATGGTGTTGCCGCTGATGAAATGGGCACCCGGGGAGAGCAGGAAGACGATGGCGGCCGCCACCTCGGACTCGGTGCCGATGCGCTGCAGCGGGACGTGGTCCTTGAGGGAACGGATCATCGCTTTCATCGACTCCGGGTAGGTGTCCATGCCGCTGGAGGCGATCCAGCCCGGCGCCACGGCGTTGACCCGCACCCCGGCGTGGCCCCATTCGTAGGCGGCGGTCTTGGTGAAGTTCTCCATGCCGGCGCGGGCGGCGCCGGAGTGGCCCATGCCGGGCATGCCGCCCCACATGTCGGCGAGCATGTTGACGATGCTGCCGCCGGTCTTGCTCATGCTCTGCAGGAAGACCTCCTTGGCCACCAGGAAGCCGCCCACCAGGTTGGTGCGCACCACGGTCTCGAAGCCCTTCTGGTTGATGCCGATGAGCGGCGCGGGGAACTGGCCGCCGGCGTTGTTGACCAGGTGGTGGATGGGGCCGCGCTCGGCCACCACGGCCTTGACCATGGCCTTGACCGCTTCTTCGTCACGGATGTCGCAGGCCTGCCAGCTGGCGCTGCCGCCGTCTTCGATGATCTCGCCGGCGGTGGCTTCGAGTTTTTCCGCCTTGCGCCCCACCAGCACCACGTGGGCGCCCAGGTGGGCCAGTTCGTGGGCCACGCAGCGGCCGATGCCGCTGCCGCCGCCGGTGACCAGGATGGTCTGGCCGGCGAACAGGCCGGGCCGGAATACGGAGTCGTAGCTCATTGTTGTTGTCGTCCTCGTCGCGCTACAGGGTCTCGGCCAGTGCGCGCGGCACCGGTACGGGGAATTCAAGCAGTTGCTGGGCGAAGGCCTTGCCCTGCGGGTCGATGCGCAGGCTGGCGACGCCGCCGCCGCCCAGGGCGTTCTCCAGCAGGAAGTTCAGGCTGTGGGTGCCGGGCAGGTACCAGCGCTGCACGCGGCCGGTCTGCGGGTCGAGCACGTGGGCCATCCAGTCCACCACGGCCTCGGGCGTCAGCGCCTCGGCGATCCACGGCAGGAACTCGGGCCGGCGCGCCATGACGCCGATGTTGCTGTGGTTGCCCTTGTCGCCGGAGCGGGCCACGGCGAGCCTGATCAGCGGCACGCTGGCGTCGGCCTCGCCGACCGGGCGTGGCGGGTGCAGGTCTTCGGCCAGGGCCGTCGGGTCGGCGCTGCCGGCTTCGGGCAGGGCCACCGGGTGGCGTTCGCCGTCCAACTCCACCTCCAGGCTGCAAGCGCTCTTGTCCACCAGGAAGGAGAACAGGCGGATCACCGGGTACACCGTGGGGCGGCCGCCGACGATGCCGGTCAGGCCGGGGGCCATGCCGGTGGCGGCCTGGGCGATCTCGCGGGAGAAGAGGATCAGCGCTTCCTTCTTGCTGTGGCGCACGGCGAGCTTGATCACTACTTCGCGGCTGTCCTGTCGTTGGCCGTGGGGCCCGTAGGTGGCCTCGCTGCCGAGCAGTTCGATGTTCACCTCGCGGTAGGGGCCCCAGCCTCGTGCGGCGAAGATTTCCTCGGTCTTGGCGATGATGGCGCGGCTCACCCGCTCGGCCTTCTTCACCGCATCGATGCCGGCGATCAGGCAACTGGCGGTGCAGCGGAAGCCGTCGGGGTAGGTGGCGCTGACCTTGTAGCGGTCGGTGGGCGCCAGGCCCCGGGCGCCGGAGACGCGCACGCGGTCGGTGCCGGCGGCCTCCAGGCGCACCTGGGTGAAGTCGCAGATCACGTCGGGCAGCAGGTAGGCGCGCGGGTCGCCGATCTCGTAGAGCATCTGCTCGCCGACGGTGAAGGGCGTCACTAGGCCGCCGGAACCGTCCGGCTTGGTCACGCAGAACTGGCCGTCGGCCTCCACTTCGACGATGGGGAAGCCGATGTGCTCGTAGTCCGGCACCTGTTCCCAGTCGGTGAAGTTGCCGCCGGTGCACTGGGCGCCGCATTCGATGATGTGGCCGGCGAGGGCGGCCTGGGCCAGGCGGTTGTGGTCGTCCCAGCGCCATTTGAATTCGTGGACCAGGGCGGCGCTGACCACGGCGCTGTCCACCACCCGGCCGGTGATGACGATGTCGGCACCGGCCTCCAGCGCCGCGACGATGCCGGGGGCGCCCAGGTAGGCGTTGACGGAGACGCACATGGGCGGCAGCGGGGCGTCGGTGAACATCTCGCGGACGCCGGCCTTGGCCAGCTCGCCCAGGCGTGGCTGCAGGTTGTCGCCGTGCAGCACGGCGATCTTCAGCGCCACGCCGGCTTTCTCGCAGGCTGCGGAGAGCGCGGCAGCGCAGGCCACCGGGTTGACCCCGCCGGCGTTGCTGATCACGCGGATGCGCTTGTCGGCGATCTGCGGCAGCAGCGGTGCCAGCACCTCGACGAAGTCGGTGGCATAGCCTTCGTCCGGCTTCTTCATGCGTGCCCCGGCGAGGATCGACATGGTGATCTCCGCCAGGTAGTCGAACACCAGGTAGTCCAGCTGCGCGCCGTTCACCAACTGGGCGGCGGCGGTGGAGGTGTCGCCCCAGAATGCGGAGGCGCAACCGATGCGTACGGCTCTGGTCATTGTTATGGCCCGTATCACTCAAGAAGGTGGGGCGACATTACCAAGCAAGCGCTTGGTTGAAAAGTGGAGGGTGGCAGTTTTTTGCCCAAGCGCTTGCTTGGGCGCCGGGCGGGGAATAGATTTCGCGAATCAAGACAGAGACTTGCGCTCCATTCTTAAGTTGGATGGGCAAGCGCCGTGCGAACGAGGTAGTGGCGAGCGATGAGCCTGGACAACCCAAAAGCCCAAGACGTGATGCGTGAACTGGTGGAAAGCGGGCAGATCACCGACCCGGAAAGCCCCCGCGGCAAATTGCTGCAGACCGCCGCCCACCTGTTCCGCAGCAAGGGCTACGAGCGCACCACCGTGCGCGACCTGGCCAGTGCCGTGGGCATCCAGTCGGGCAGCATCTTTCACCACTTCAAGAGCAAGGACGAGATCCTCCGCTCGGTGATGGAGGAGACCATTCTCTACAACACCGCGCTGATGAAGGCCGCCCTGGCCGAGGCCGACAGCCTGCGCGAGCGGGTGCTGGCGCTGATCCGCTGCGAGCTGCAGTCGATCATGGGCGGCACCGGCGAGGCCATGGCCGTGCTGGTGTACGAGTGGCGTTCGCTCTCGGAGGAGGGGCAGCGCTACATCCTCGAACTGCGCGATGCCTATGAGCAGTTCTGGCTGGAGGTGCTGGGCGAGGCCCGTGCCCAGGGCTACGTCCAAGGCGACCCGTTCATCCTGCGGCGCTTTCTCACCGGCGCGCTGTCCTGGACCACCACCTGGTTCCGCCCCGAGGGTCCCATGAGCCTCGATCAGCTCTGCGAAGAGGCTCTGGCGCTGGTGCTCAAGGACGGCTGAGCCGGCATGAACTAGTCTTCCCCGGGAGCCGTTCCACCTCTTTCTCCGGGGCCAAGATGTCGGGTGTCTGGTCTATCACGTCACGGTTGTTCCTGCTGTCGCTCTGCCTCCTGGCAGGGAGCGCCTGGGCCGCGCTGCCCCGCGAGATTCTCATCGGCGCCTACAACTTCCCGCCCTACATGGTGCACCCCGAGCGGGATACCGGCAGCGGCCTGACGGTGGAGCTGGTGGCGCTGTTCAACCAGGTGCAGAAGCGCTTCCACTTCAGCATCGTGCCCACCTCTTCGGCACGCCGTTACCGCGACCTGCAGACCGGCCGCTTTGATCTCATCCTCTTCGAGGACCCCCACTGGGGCTGGGAGGGCGCGCGCTACACCCTCATCGACATGGGCATCGACGATGCCGAGGTCTACGTGGCCCGCGCCGAGCCCGAACGGGGCGAGGACTATTTCGACACCCTGCTCGGCAAGCGCCTGGTGCTCTATGCCGGCTATCACTACGGCTTCGCCGGCTACGACGCCGATCCGCTCATGCTGCAGAAACGCTTCCAGGCCACGCTCACCTATTCCCACGACAGCAACCTGCTCATGGTTTTGCATGATCGTGCCGATATAGCCGTGGTCACCCGGTCCTACCTCGAGCAGATGCTCCAGCGGGACCCCGAACTGCACGGCAAACTGCTTGTTTCCCGTCGGTTCGATCAGGAATACCATCTCAACGCCATGCTCAGACCCAACGCCCCCATCGAGCCCCAGGACTTCGAAGGGCTGTTGCAACGGTTGCAGGCGGATGAGTCTTACCAACGGCTGCTGGAGCGATACCAACTGCCGTTCAAGAAGAACGACCGAGATTAAGAACGGCGCATACGGGGAAAACATGGCTTTTGCACACGTTCGGCGGAAGGTTTGCCGACAACGGATTGGGGGACGCAAGGGACTGCTGGCCGCTCTGGCCCTGTTCGCTTCGCTGGAGCCGGCGCTCGCCGCCGAGGTGGTCAAGGTGGGCGGCGCCCACTTCCCGCCCTATGTGATCAAGCCGGAATCGGAAGCGGCCACCGGCCTGCTGCCCGAACTGCTGGAGGCCCTCAACCAGGCCCAGGCGGATTACCGTTTCGTCATGCTGCCCACTGCCATCCCGCGGCGTTTCCGCGACTTCCAGAGCGGGCGCATCGACATGGCGGTGTTCGAGAACCCCGGCTGGGGCTGGCAGGACATCGAGGCGGCGCGCATCGACATGGGCCTGGAGGACGCCGAAGTCTTCGTCGCCCACAAGCGCGACAGCCGTGGGCAGAACTACTTCCGCAGCCTGGATGGCAAGCGCCTGGCCCTCTACAGCGGCTACCACTACGGTTTCGCCGGGTTCGATGCCGACCCGGAATACCTCATGCGCGAATTCAACGCGATGCTGACCTACTCCCACGACAGCAACCTGCTGATGGTGCTGCGTGACCGCGCCGACATCGCCCTGGTGACGCGCTCGTACCTGGGCATGTACCTGGAGCGCAACCCGGACGTGGCGGGGCAATTCCTCGTCTCCGACCGGGTCGACCAGTACTACCGCCACTACGCCCTGTTGCGGCCGGGCGCAGCCATCAGTCCGTCGCGCTTTGCGCATCTGCTGGAAAGCCTGCGGGCCGATGGCAGCCTGGAGCGCATCTTCGGCCGCTACCGCATCCGCGTCAGCCCAGCTTCAGTGGATAACTCAGCAGCAGGACGTGGCAGAGATTGACCCCCAGGTGCAGGGCCACCGCCGGCCCCAGCCGACCCGAGAAGTGGAACGCCAGGCCGTAGCCCAGGCCCGCCACCGTCGCCACCACGGCGAACAGCGTGCTGAAGGGCAGGTGCACCGCACCGAACAGCAGCGTCGCCAGCAGCAGCCCCGCCCAGGGGCCCAGGCGCGCCGCCAGGGAGCGCTGCAGCAGCGCACGGAACACCAGCTCTTCCGCCAGCACCGTCACCAGCAGGTTCACCGCCAGCCATAACGCCAGGTGTTCCGGCCACTTCGGCACCCAGCCCACCAGCCCCAGGGCCAGCGCCAGTACCGGCACGGCCACCAGCGTCGCCAGCATCACCGCCAGGGTCGCGCTGCGGCGCGCCGTCGGCACCGGGTCCGGGCGGCCCAGCCACCAGGCCAGCAGGCTCATGCCCACCAGCGCCTTGTCCCAGTTCACCCGCAGGGCGTAGGGCGGCGCGTCCGGGCTCCAGGGTGTCGGCTCGGTCAGGGAGAGGTAGGCGAAGCCCGGCACCAGGTGCGCGGCCAGGGCCACGCTGGCCAGCAGCGTCACCGGCAGCCACAGCCAGTTGGGCAGGCGTTTTGCCGCCAGCACCCAGCCGGCATAGGCCACACCGAGTGCCAGGCCGAGCGGGCTGATGTGGCCGGTGGCATGGCCTAGGGCCAGGGTGAGCAGGGGAAGCAGGATTTGTAGATGGATAGGCATGTCACCTCCTGAGAAATCAGGTGGCGCACTTTAAGGCCATCTCGCCATCAGGTGTTGGCGGATGTGCGGGAAACCGGCCCGTGGCCGGCTTCCGTGCCGGCTCTCAGCGGTCTTCCGCGTCCTTGGCGTCCGCTTCCGCGTTGCGCTGGCGGATGCGCGCCAGTTGCTCCTCGGTCAGCGGAACCTTCTTCGCGGTGTCGCGCAGCATCATCAGGCCGCCGACGATGGAGCCAAGGGCCAGCGCTAGGATCAGCCAGGCATACCAGGGCATGTCGATCTCCTTTTCAAATAGGGCATGTGGGGTTGGATGCTACGGCGCGCGTGCCGTTCCGTCATTCGTTGCATCAGGCCTGCTCCCGCAGCCACGCCAGTAGCGCGGCCGGCAGGCTGCCGGGCGGCGGTGGGGCCTCGCTCAGCAGGCAGTAGCGCGAGCCATCGGCCACGAACCCCAGCGGCGCCACCAGCGCGCCGCTCGCCAGGTCGTCGCGCACCAGGTGCCACGGGCCGATGGCCACCCCCAGTCCGGCCACCGCCGCCTGCAGGCTGAAGTAGAAGTGCTCGAACACCTGCCCGCCCGGCAGGCCCGGAGCGCGACCGGCCGCCGTGCTCCAGTCCGCCCAGGCTGCTGGCCGGGTGCGGGTGTGCAGCCGGGGCGCATCCGGGCGCAGGTCGTCCGCCTCGAACCACTGGGTGGCCCGCTCCGGCCGGCACACCGGCCCCACCTGCTCCTCGAACAATGGCTCCACGTGCCAGTGCGGCGGGTGCGGGAAATCCTCGCGGCGGATTGCCAGGTCGATGCCGGCCTGGAAGGAGAAGGCCCCGCCGCCGGCCACCAGGTGGATCACCCAGTCCGGGTGGCGCGCCTGGAAGTCCGGCCAGCGCGGGATCAGCCAGCGCATCAGCAGCGTCGGCTCGCACGACACCACCCATTGCCGCTCCCGGCGTGCCTTGGTCCGCAAGCCCTGGGCAGCCTGTTGCATCAGTGCCAGTCCGTCGTGCACCGCGCGAGCCAGGGTGCGGCCGTCCTCGGTGAGGAAGACGCGGCGGTTGCGCCGTTCGAACAGCGCCACGCCGAGGTCGTCTTCCAGCAGCCGAACCGCCCGGCTCACCGCGCCATGGGTCAGGTGCAGCGCCTCCGCCGCGCGGGTGAAGTTCTCCAGGCGGGCTGCGGCCTCGAAGCAGCGCAGCGCCATCAGCGAGGGCAGGCGGGAATCGCTGGATGGTGAGCCAGGCTCACCGGAATGGTCAGAAAGCATCGTTGGTCAGGCCCCTGGCTGGCTTCCTATGATCGGCACCTCTATCGAACCGCCAGAGGATACGCCATGGCCGAACTGTTAGCCGTCATCACCATCACCCTGCTTGCGGTGATCAGCCCCGGGCCGGACTTCGCCCTCGTCTCACGCAACAGCCTGCTGCGCTCCCGCCGCGCCGGCGCCCTGACGGCGCTGGGCATCGGGCTGGGTGTGCTGGTGCATGTCAGCTACACCCTGGTGGGTGTCGGCGTGCTCATCCAGCAGTCGCTCTGGCTGTTCGATGCCATCCGCCTGGCCGGTGCCGCCTACCTGATCCTGCTGGGGGTGAAGATGCTGCGCAGCCAGCCCGCCGGTACCCAGGCCGAGACGCCCGAAGCACCGCTGAGCGACGCAGCGGCCCTGCGCATGGGCTTCTTCACCAACGTGCTCAACCCCAAGACCACGGTCTTCATCGTCAGCCTGTTCCTGCAGGTGGTGCGCCCGGACACGCCCCTGGCGGTGCAGGTGGGCTATGGCGCCTTCATCGCCAGCGCCCACGTCGCCTGGTTCGGCCTGGTGGCGCTGTGCTTCTCCTCCGGCGCCGTGCGCCAGCGCTTGCTGGCGGTGCGGCACTGGGTGGACCGCAGCTTCGGCGCGTTGCTGGTGGGCTTCGGTTGCTGGCTGGCGTTGTTCCGCAGGGGGTGAAGGTCGCCGCCAGTCCACAGCCAGCCACGGGGCTTTGCCACCTGTCGAACTCTTTTCAGTGGTGTGCGCCTGAGCGGGTGGTTTCTTCCTGAGGCGCTTTCATCAGTTTTGGACGATACGGTTGCGGCTGCTTGGCCTTGTACAGCGCTTGCCAGAGACGCCTCGCCGCAAAGGTGCTCCTGTGCTGTCTTGCCTGCCCTGTGAGGGCTGGGATAGGTTGCGAGCCTGTCCACAACGGGGCAACGCCATGCGCAAACCTTCAAGACACATGCACGACATGCCACACGCACCGGCACGGTTACCGCTCGGCTTGGTTCTGTTGCTGCTGTGCCTGCTCGTTGGCCTGGTCTGGAGCATCGTGCAGCAGCCTGCGCTGCTGTGGGTTGTGGCCGGCACGGCTGTGCTGGTGACGTACTTGAGCTGGCGAGAGCAGCGACGTTTAGCGAGGCTGGCTGCGCAGCGCCAGGGGCAGTCCATATGCCAGTTCGCTCGCGCCTTCCCTCGGTGGCAGGTGGACACCTGGGTGATCCGCGCCGTGTACGAGTCTCTGCACGGTTATCTCGGTGGACGCTTGCCGATCCGTGCCGATGATCGCTTCGAGGAGGATCTGAACCTGGACGACGAGGATCTGGAGTTCGAGCTGCTGGAGGATATGGCCCGACTAAGTGGCCGGTCTCTGGCGGGCGTTGAGAACAACCCCTTCTACGGCAAGGTTCTGCACGTGCGTGACCTGGTGCTGCTGCTGGATCATCAACCGCGCAGCCTTTCCTGAGTGCCTCACTAGGCGTGCAGCCTGACAACAGGCCCAGGTAAGCCCTCGCTGGTTCAGCGCGCAGGGCAGGCCACTCCTTGTCGTGCGGAGCGCCTGGGCCGCGCGCATCCTGGCACAGCTGGCGCTGTTCCCTGGGTCAGCCGAAGGCTTCCAGCCCCTCGCGTACCTCGTCCAGCGCCTGGCCGAGCAGGGCCTCCAGCGAGTGGCCGGGCAGGCCCGACTCCAGCAGCCCGAGCAGGCCACGCCGGGCTTCGGCGAAACGGTCCTGGTGGTAGTGCAGGCGGCCGAACCCGCCGGCCCGGTCGAAGAACAGGAAGTGCGCGCCTTCCAGCATGTCGTCGCCCATGAACCAGCCAAAGCCGATGAAACGCTGGTCCAGCGCTTGCAGCTGAGCCGCATCGAAGTGCGTGCCCGCGTCCAGCTCCGGACGGTCGCCACCCCAGAAGGCCCGCATCAGCGACACCAGCCCGGCGCCACTGCCCTGGTCTTCCAGCCAGTCCACCAGCTCGCCCGGGGCGGGCAGCCAGAAGCAGTGGTTGTCGTCCTGGGTGTTGTTCTTCAGGCTGCCGAAGTGGCGGTAGAAGGCAACCAACTCCGCCGGCAGCGGCATCCCGGCCAGGGCCTGGAAGCGCTCGATGTCCGCCGCCGGCGCGGGGCCGTCGCAAGCCAGCTCATCGTCTTCGCCGTGCAGGTCCTGGAAGGTCTGGTTGTACGCGTCGATGCCGTTTTGCAGGGTGTCCATGCTCGAATCCGCTCGGTGGGGGCAAAGGCAGCACCCTAGCCGAATGGCCACCGGTGCATACCGCACACGCGCACAATTTCGACAACCGGGAGCGGGGCGCACCCGCTCCCGGTTCGGCTACCAATCGCCGAAGGGCATGTGCTTCCAGCTCGGTTCGTTGCCCAGTGCCGGCTCCTCGCGGCTGCAGAGGAACACCGGCAGGTCGCGCCGGGCGATCCAGATGTCCCCTTGCCACTTCACCACGCCGATCCGCTGGTTGGCCCAGCTCATGTACGCCCGGCGGGGCGCCGCGTTGGCGTCACGGTAGTGGTCGTGCAGCGTCGGCACCACCTCCTCGCTGAGCCAGCGGCTCAGGCAGCGGTGCTCCGGGTGCTGGTAGCGGTACAGCAGGCGGTAGGCGCCGGCCTCGCTGAGGGCGATGACTTCCTCGCTGCCACCGCTGGCGTGCCGCAAGCGGACGGCGCGGCGCTGGTGCGGGTCCACCAGGCGGGGCAGGCGGCCGGGCTTCAACGCGCCGATCATCCGCGCGAAGTCCATGGCCACGAACCAGGGCTGGTTGTCGACCATGGCGGCACGGAGCTGGTGGTTGTGGCGTTGGAAAACGATGGGGGTGTATGCGTCGTGCATGGTGTTGCTCCCGAGCTAGATGAAGGAGCTGCCACCTGTCGCTGTCATTCGAAGGGTGGCAGACCGCACGGGGTTGACAGACCGGGCTCGGACCGGCAGACCCGCTAGGGTCTCCCCGCGCGATCTGCCATAGAGCAGAGCAGCCAAGAAAGCTGCATGCGTGCCGATGCCTGCAAAAAACATTCGCCGTTTTTCGCATGCACCTTCAGGCGCATTCGCGCCGAGCAACGGGCTGTCAAACCCGGTCGCGGGATTGACCGCGACGCCGGGAGGATAGGGAGGTGGGGGAGGGAGGGCAAGGGGCATGGCCAACGCCCTGGGCTGGGGATGCCGTGCGATGGGGTGGTGGCGGATCGCATGGGGTTGGCGAGCCGGCTAGTAGAGGCCGGCAGACCCGAAGGTCTCCCCATGCGATCCGCCGTGACGAGATGGCTGTATCGCCGGACGTTGATGGGAGCAGGAGGGCAGACCGCGCGAGATTGACAGACCGGTACAGGTAGCCGGCAGGCCGCTAGGCCTCCTCGCGCGGTCTGCCGACACGGAGTCTGCCTCGTAGTCGGCAGTGGTGCGTGTATTGAGTGGCCTGCCGAGTGGTGGGACCTGTCGTATTCGGTCTGGTGGCGATTACTCAGGCCCAGTAATGCGTTCTGACGATCCGCAGTGGTGTTGTATAGAATCGCCCGCCGCGTTATGCCTGAAACGGTACGACGCTCCGTTATCCGATACGTCAGCCGTTGATTGGCTGATCCAGTACAAGCAAGGAGTCGCTATGTCATCCCATTTCAAGCAAGTTTCCATGATCGTTTTTCTGGTAGGACTTTCGTTGTCGGCAGATGCCGCCGAGAGAGCCTCGGGGGGTTCGCCATGGGTCAGTTTGTTTTTCACATTCGGCCCCCTGATGCTCATGTTGGTTTGTATGCCGCTGGTTCTGCGGATCGCCATGCAGCGAACGCGTAACCTGGCTCAGCGAACTGCCGAGGCCAATGAGCGCATTGCCAAGAGCCTCGAAGAACTTGTGGAGCTGATGCGGAAAAATGGAAAGGCTGATCACTGATAACGACTCTTTTTAAGCAAGGAGGCTGCATGTCTAGCAACGACTTCACTATCACGTGTCTGGCTGATGAACAGGAGTCTTTGGTTCCTCTTCACCACGTATTTCGTCATGCGCGCGAAACCGAAGAGTGGCCGAGTGATCTACAGCATCTGGCTGACGATTGGTCTCCCGCATGGGTTAACGATGTCCAGTGGAGAGGAAACTCGCTGCATCTGCTCATTCAGGGTTCCTCGGGAAGCATGTTCGAGTCTTGGCATGCCGCTGCATTGCACGCCAGGGGAGCGAAGTATGTACGGGTTCGCATTTATCACGGACAAACAGACGATGTGAGCGAGCTTTTCTACCGTGCCGGGGAACCCATTTCCAGAAGGCAATTTCCCGCAGTTCAAATGTCTGAACGCGAGGAAATTCAAAGCCTGGTTCTTGATGGTGAAGATGTACGTTTGGCTACGCGTATCAAGGCAGGCGCCAGTCTGGATATAGAGGTCGATGGCCAGCCGCTGATTCTGAAACTTCTGGAATACGGACTGGAGAAGTCGATCAAGGCCGCATTGGCACGGGGGATTGATCTATCCCCATGCCTGGTTGACTTATGCGAGTTCGCGCGACTGATTGTTATCTATGGTGGTAAGCAGCGAGCCTCAATCTTGCGTTCTTTGCTGGACTTGACGCCCACGGGTGCGGCTTTGCTTTGGCAGGACGAAGACTTCATGGCGCGTGCTGCCGGCTATCTGGAACTGCTGGAGTTGCTGATCGAGCACGGTGCTGATGTGAACGCATCGATATCTGAGCAAGGTTCACTACTGTTCGACAGCGACCGGTATTTCGACAGTCAGCCACGAATATTGGCGTTCCTGCGGAAACATAACGCACAGTCCATACCGCCGGCGGCGGATCAATAGAAGCTCCGTCTGCAGTGAGTACGACCTTTGGAACACGCTCTTTTGCTATTTCTGGTTTCGCCATACAAGGCGAAACAGGTGACATCAGTAGCGGTCTGTCAGGCCTCTGAAAGCACGAGAGCAGCCAAAGAAAAGGGCCCTTCCGGGCCCTTTCTTTTTCACTTGGAGAGAAAGCGCATCCCTTCCTCCAGCCCCTGCAGGGTGAGGGGGAACATCTGGTCGTTGATCAGCTCCCGCACCAGCCCGGTGGAGGCGGTGTAGTTCCAGGTGTCCTTGGGGTAGGGGTTGATCCAGATGAGCTTCTTGTACTTCTCCATGAAGCGCTTCATCCACACGTAGCCCGGCTCTTCGTTCCAGTGCTCGACGCTGCCGCCGGCCTGGGTGATCTCGTAGGGGGCCATGGCGGCGTCGCCGACGAACACCACCTTGTAGTCGGCGCCGTACTTGTGCAGCAGGTCCTGGGTGGAGGTGCGCTCGGAGGTGCGGCGCAGGTTGTTCTTCCACACCGATTCGTAGACGAAGTTGTGGAAGTAGAAGTATTCCAGGTGCTTGAACTCGGTCTTGCAGGCGGAGAACAGCTCTTCGCAGACCTTCACGTGGGCGTCCATGGAGCCGCCGATGTCCAGCAGCAGCAGGAGCTTCACGGTGTTGCGCCGTTCGGGGCGCATCTGGATGTTGAGCAGGCCGGCATCGCGGGCGGTGTGGTCGATGGTGCCGTCCAGGTCCAGCTCTTCCGCTGCGCCTTCACGGGCGAACTTGCGCAGGCGGCGCAGGGCGACCTTGATGTTGCGGGTGCCCAGTTCCACCTGGTCGTCGAGGTTCTTGTACTCGCGCTGGTCCCAGACCTTGGCGGCCTTGCCCTGGCGCTTGCCGGCGTCGCCGACGCGGATGCCCTCGGGGTTGAAGCCGCCGGAGCCGAAGGGGCTGGTGCCGCCGGTGCCGATCCACTTGTTGCCGCCGGCGTGGCGTTCCTTCTGTTCTTCCAGGCGTTTCTTGAATTCTTCGATGAGCTTGTCCAGCCCGCCGAGGGACTGGATCTGCGCGCGCTCTTCGTCGGTGAGCAGGCGCTCGAATTCCTTGCGCAGCCACTCTTCGGGGATCAGCGCCTCGATGTGCTCGTTGAGGTTCTCCAGGCCCTTGAAGTAGGCGGAGAAGGCGCGGTCGAACTTGTCGAAGTGGCGTTCGTCCTTCACCAACACGGTGCGGGCGAGGTAGTAGAACTCGTCCATGTCGGCGAAGACGACGTTGTGCTTGAGCGCGTTGATCAGGTCCAGCAGTTCGCGGACCGAGACCGGCACCTTGGCGGCGCGCATTTCGTTGAACAGGTTGAGCAGCATGGCTGCACCCTCTTGCTAGCGGTGGGGCCTCAGGACCGGGATTCCTGGGGCAGGCCGTCGGCGATGGCGTACCAGTCGGCCTTGGATTCTGTGTAGATGTGCTTCTGCGGGACGTCACCCAGGGGCGAGTCCAGGGTGCCCAGGGCCACTGAGACCCACTTGGGGTGCGGGTGGTCGGCGAACCATTGCAGGTTGCTGCCGCACTGGCGGCAGAAGGTCCGGGTCACGTGGGGGGAGGAGTGGAACGCGGCCACCTGGTCCTGCCCTGCGGTGAAGCGGAAGTGCTCGCGCCGCACGTTGCCGTAGCTGGCGAAGGCTGCGCCATGGCCCTTGCGGCACTGGCCGCAATGGCAATGGGTGGCGGATTCGATGGGCGCGTCGATCTGGTACTTCACCGCGCCGCACAGGCAGCTGCCGTTATGCATCGTCGCTGGCCTCTCCGTTGAGCTGACGTTGGATTTCCAGGGCCCAGGCACCGTCGCTGACACCCGTCCCGCGGTGTTGACGGGAGGTCGAGGTCTGCTCGGTCACGTCATGCCAATGGTTGCGGCCTTCGGCATCCAGCTCGGAGCAGTCCTCGTTGGTATCGAGGTCGAATTCGATGAACCGGCAGTCCTGTGTCAGCAGCAGGCCGCTGACCCCATGGCCACCGTATTGCTCGATATGCAGGTCGACCACGATGGTGCGGCTCCAGTCGATCCCCTGTGCCTGCGGGTGCTGCAACAGCACGCGGGGCACTTTGTCTGGCTGTTTGCGGTAGTACTCGGCGGTCAGTTGCAGCCCCTCACGCCGGAGCAGGGCCTGCTCCTGAACGTTCTTCTGGCGCTTGCGCCTGATCCGCTCGAGGTCCATCGCAGCCTCAGCGGCTGGCGCGGCGCGCCATGAAGGCCAGGCGT
Organism: Metapseudomonas otitidis; assembly: GCF_011397855.1. Taxonomy (NCBI): domain Bacteria; kingdom Pseudomonadati; phylum Pseudomonadota; class Gammaproteobacteria; order Pseudomonadales; family Pseudomonadaceae; genus Metapseudomonas; species Metapseudomonas otitidis. The sequence goes on from NZ_AP022642.1 coordinate 1,918,820, forward strand.
TCGAGCAGCATCACGTCCTGCTCGTTCTTCACCAGGGCGCCGGCCAGCGGCGGGATGGCCTTGGACGGGTCGCGCTCGCGCAGTACGGCTTCGCCGATGTTGTCGGCCATCAGCAGCTTCAGCCAGTCCACCAGTTCGCTGGTGGAGGGCTTCTTCTTCAGGCCCGGGACCTTGCGCACGTCGAAGAACACGTCCAGCGCCTCGGCCACCAGTTCGCCGCTGATGTTGGGGTAGTGGACGTCGACGATCTTCTTCAGCGTCTCGCGGTCGGGGAAGGCGATGTAGTGGAAGAAGCAGCGGCGCAGGAAGGCGTCCGGCAGTTCCTTCTCGTTGTTGGAGGTGATGATGATGATCGGGCGCTGCTTGGCCTTGATGGTCTCGTTCGTCTCGTAGACGTAGAACTCCATCTTGTCGAGTTCCTGCAGCAGGTCGTTGGGGAACTCGATGTCGGCCTTGTCGATCTCGTCGATCAGCAGGATCACGCGCTCGTCGGCCTCGAAGGCCTCCCAGAGCTTGCCTTTCTTGATGTAGTTGCGGACGTCGTGGACCTTGTCGGAGTTGAGCTGGGAGTCGCGCAGGCGGCTCACGGCGTCGTACTCGTAAAGGCCCTGGTGGGCCTTGGTGGTGGACTTGATGTGCCAGGTGATCAGCTTGGCGCCGAAGGCTTCGGCCAGCTGCTCGGCGAGCATGGTCTTGCCGGTGCCCGGTTCGCCCTTGACCAGCAGCGGGCGTTGCAGGGTGATCGCGGCGTTGACGGCGAGCTTGAGGTCGTCGGTGGCGACGTAGGACTGGGTGCCTTCGAACTTCATCAGGTAATCCTCGAACGGTAACGACCGGCAGTGCCGGGCGCGCGGTATCAGGTGGAGGCGCCGACTATAGCGTGAGCCCCGGCGCACTGTGAACGCAGACGGGGCATTCAGTCACTGAATGGGCGGTCACGGCCCTTGCAGCCTAGTCCGTCGTGGCGGCGGCGGGGCCCTGTCCTCCGGTGGGTCGTGTGGCGTCATCGCGCTCGGGCGGGGCATGTTCGAAGCGCGGGGTGAAGGCTTCGATGAAGGCATTGCGCAGGATGGCGATGAACGCCTGGAAGGCGCTGACGTCCTGCTGGTGCACGTTGCCGCTGAGTTCCACGCGGGTGGCGAACTGGTCGCGGCGCTGGTTCTTCAGCAGGGTCTCGCCGCCGCCGACGAGGGCCTCCCAGAGGGCGCGGAGCGCGCCCTTGTCTTCGTTCTCCACGTCCTGGCGCCAGTCGAACACGTCCACATCGTGCAGCAGTGGCTTGATGTAGCCGCTGAGCCGGGCGTTGTCGGCGCGGGCTTCGATCACCAGGTCGCCCTGGCCCCGGCGGAAGTCGAAGCGGCCGTAGGCGCGGGCCAGGTCGTTGAGCCGGGGCAGGTCGATGTCGCGGGCGCGCAGGCGCAGCTGGAAGTCCTCGAAGTTCTTGAACGGGTCGAAGGTGGCCTCCACCTCCAGGGGCGCATGGCCGAGCAACTGGGCGCGGCCCTCGAAGCGGGCCACGCGCTCGCCCTGGCTGTCGGCGACGTTGGTGAGGTTGTAGAGGCTGGCGTTCACCTGGCTGGCGTCCAGGTCCACTTTGGGGGTGGAGGTGAAGTTGTGGAAGGCGATGCGGCCGTCCAGCACGCGCAGTTCGTTGAGGGTGATGGGCAGCAGTTTGTTGAGCTGGTCGCGCCAGTCGGTGCCGGCACCGGTCTGGGACTGGCGCTTGTCGGCGCCGCCGTCGACGAAGTTCAGTTCGGGGCCCTCGAACACCACCCGCGCGACCACGGCGCGGTCCTGCCAGAGCGCCTGCCAGCTCACCGCCAGGTCGATGCCCGGCGCGTCCAGCAGCGGCACCGGCACGCTGCCATCGGCCTTGACGATGGACAGGCCGTTGATGCGGTACGCGCCTCGCCACCAGGCCAGGTCGATGTCGTCGATGTGGCCGCGGTACTCGCCCATGTCGGCGAGCTTGCCGTTGAGGTAGTCACGGATCAGCCAGGGCAGCGTCAGCTGGGCCACCAGCAGGAGCAGCAGGAGGGTGAGCAGGGCCTTGAGCGGCCAGCCATAGCGTCGCTTCATGGGGGGCTTCCGGCGTTTGGCACATGTCCGATGGACTGTGCCGGCGCCATTCGGTTCGGCTGGACTGCCGGGGCACCTGGGCATAGGCTGGGCCCCTTTCTCCCATCGACCCGCCACCTTCGAGGACCGGTTCATGAGCCGCATCTACGCAGACAACTCCAAGGCCATCGGCAACACGCCGCTGGTGATGATCAACCGCCTGGGCCCCAAGGGCGTGACCATCCTCGCCAAGATCGAGGGGCGCAACCCGGCCTATTCGGTGAAGTGCCGCATCGGCGCCAGCATGATCTGGGACGCGGAAGAGAGCGGCCGCCTGCGCCCGGGCATGACCCTGGTGGAGCCCACCTCGGGCAACACCGGCATCGGCCTGGCCTTCGTCGCGGCGGCGCGGGGCTACAAGCTGATCCTCACCATGCCGGCCTCCATGAGCCTGGAGCGGCGCAAGGTGCTCAAGGCCCTGGGCGCCGAGCTGGTGCTCACCGAACCGGCCAAGGGCATGAAGGGCGCCATCGAGAAGGCGGCCGAGATCGCCGCCGGCAACCCCGAGCAGTACCTGCTGCTGCAACAGTTCGAGAACCCGGCCAACCCGGCCATTCATGAGAAGACCACCGGCCCGGAGATCTGGAACGACACCGACGGCGCCATCGACGTGCTGGTGGCCGGCGTCGGCACCGGCGGCACCATCACCGGCATTTCCCGCTACATCAAGCAGCAGCGCGGCAAGCCGATCCTCTCGGTGGCGGTGGAGCCGGTGACTTCGCCGGTGATCAGCCAGACCCTGGCCGGTGACGAGGTGAAGCCCAGCCCGCACAAGATCCAGGGCATCGGTGCCGGCTTCGTGCCGAAGAACCTGGACCTGTCCATCGTCGACCGCGTCGAGCAGGTCAGCGATGAGGAGGCCAAGGCCATGGCCCAGCGCCTGATGCGCGAGGAAGGCATCCTCTGCGGCATTTCCTGCGGGGCGGCGATGGCTGCCGCCGTGCGCCTGGCCGAGAAGCCGGAGATGCAGGGCAAGACCCTGGTGGTGATCCTCCCTGACTCGGGCGAGCGCTACCTGTCCACCATGCTCTTCGACGGCCTGTTCACCGAGCAGGAGTTGCAGCAGTAACCCCGCTGCCCGCAATGAAAGAGGCCGCCCACTGGGCGGCCTCTTTCGTTTGGCGGGGTTGGGGTTTACCGGCAGGCGCCCTCGTCACGCCAGACCTTGCCGCTGCCGTCGGCGCCGGTGAAGGCCGGGTTGCCGGGCTCGTTGCCCTTGGTCCACCAGCGGGCGGTGTAGGTGCGGCCCTTGTGGGTCACCTTGTTGCCTTCCCAGTAGGTGCCCGAGGCGCTCCAGGGGCTGGCACAGGTACCGGGTTGCTGGCCGGCCTCGGCCTTCACCCGGACCTTGTGGGTGCGGGTCACTTCGTGGTGGCCGTTGCCCAGGGTGAGGGTGAAGGTGTAGTCGGCATCCTTGTCCAGGCGCGGCGCGGTGAAGCTGAGGCCGGCGCCGTCGCTCTGGAAGGCGAGGGCAGGGTTCACGCTCCAGCGGTAGCGGAGGTTGAGTCCGTTCGGGTCTGTCGATCCGGCGGCACTGAGCTGCACGCGGTCACCAGCCTTGGCTTCTGCCGGTCCGCTGATGGCTGCAACGGGTGGCAGGATCGCCGGAGCCTCGGCCTTCACCCGGACCTTGTGGGTGCGGGTCACTTCGTGGTGGCCGTTACCCAGGGTGAGGGTGAAGGTGTAGTCGGCGTCCTTGTCCAGGCGCGGCGCGGTGAAGCTGAGGCCGGCGCCTTCGCTCTGGAAGGCGAGGGCGGGGCTCACGCTCCAGCGGTAGCTGAGGGCCAGCCCGTTCGGGTCGCTGGAGGCAGAGGCGCTGAGCTGCACACGGTCACCGGCCTTGGCATCCGCCGGTCCGCTGATGGCGGGCACCGGCGGCAGGATCACCGGCGGCTGCTCGGGCGTGCCGCTGGCCTCGCAGGGGCCCAGGTCACGCCAGACCTTGCCGCTGCCGTCCGCCCCGGTGGAGGCGGCGGTGCCGGGCTCGTTGTTGCGCGTCCACCAGCGGGCTTCGTACAGGCGGCCTTTCCACTGGGCCTTGTGGCCTTGCAGGTACTCGGTGCCGGGTTGCCAGGTGGCTTCGCAGGTGGCGCCGGCGCCGCTGGCAGCCTTGACCAGCAGCTCATGCACGCGGGTGGTGGTCTGCTTGCCGTTGCTGACCGTCACGCTGAAGCGGTAGCGGGTGTCGCTGCTGTGCTCCGGGGCCTTGAGGGTCAGGCGCGGGCCGTCGATGTCGAAGTCCAGCGCCGGGGTCACGGACCAGCTGTAGCTCAGGGCGCTGCCCTGGGGATCGCTGGAGCCGGAGGCGTCCAGCTGTACCTTCTGGCCGGCTTCGGCCGAGGCCGGGCCCTGGATCACCACCACCGGCGGCTTGCCGGCGTCCTCGGCTTTCAGCGGGGCGGCCTGGGCCTCGTTGCTGGCGCTGAATTCGCCCTGGCCGAGCAGGGCCCAGTTGCCGTTGGGGTTGTCGCTTCCATAGATGCGGTAGCCCTTGATGTTGCCCTCCATGTCGCGCACCTGCTGGGGCAGGTAGTTGAGGCTGGAGAAGCGCTGCTCGCCACCCAGGTCGATGACCATCTGGTGGGGGTAGCGGTCACCGGGCACGGTGCTCCAGTAGGAGCTGGTGTTGCCGTCGATGGCGTGGGCGCCGCTCGCCGAGGCGGGGACGGCGCTGCTGACGGAGTGCACCCGCCAGCCGTCACGGGACAGCAACCGGCCCTGGGCGTCCGCCAGGTGCAGCTCGGCGGCGCTGGCGCGCTCCTTGCCATCGATGGAGGACTCGGCCACCAGCTTCAGGTAGCGCGCCTGGGCGGTGTCCTGGGTGGCGGCGTAGAGGGCGCCGTCCAGGTAGATGTCGTCCACCGGGTTGTTGGGTTCTGCGCGGATCGCCAGGTGCCAGCGGCCCGGGGCCGGGTTGTCCAGCGCCAGGAAGGGGTGGTTGTTCAGCGTCGAACGGGCGTCGAACTGGGCGTCGCTGGGCAGGGCGCCACGGCGCAGCAGCAGTTGCGAGCGGCCGTTGCCCCGGTCGTAGCCCTCGCCATGGGCGGTGCTGATCAGCAGGCGTCGGCTGCCCTCGGGCACGTCGATGACGAAGTTGCGCCATTGGTTCTTGGCCAGGCTGACCCGCTCCTTCAGCACCTCGCGCTTGATCTCCTCGGCCAGGGGCACGACCGCCGGGCTGTAGGCCGACATGCGTGCCGCGTTCTCGCGCCAGACCCTGGCCATGTTGGCAGTGCTGGCATCGCCCAGGGGGATCCCCTGCACGTCGCGCAGGTCCGGGTTGGAGTAGAAGGGCACATGGTTGCCGCAAAGGATGGTGCCGACCCGGCCGTTGTTGTAGCCGAAGCGGTAGCTCTTGCCGTCCGAGCAGTGGCTGCCGCCGGCGTTGTGGGCAACTTCGTGGCGGAAGGTGGTGGGGGAGTTGATGTAGTTGATCGAGTAGCGCCCCGGCACGTAGGCCCAGCCAATGGCGGTGTCGACGCCTGGGGTGCCCATGATGAAGCCGGCCACCAGGTCGGGGCTGTACTGGCGCATGCCATCGCGGAACAGCGTCGACAGCTTGGCGAGGGTGTCGGTGGTGATGGGGTGGTCGTCCGCGATCACCTGGGTGCCCACCAGGCGTATGCGTACCCCTTCGACCTGGGACTGCTTCAGGGCGCGGTTGACCAGGGCCACCTGGGCCAGGGCATAGGCCTCGTGGTCGCGGATGTAATTGGCGGCTTTCTGGGAGAAGCCGGCCAGCAGGTCGATCACGATCTCTCCGGCCTGGCTACGGTCCACCAGCAGGCTGCGCTTGCCACGTTCCTCGAGGATGCCGGGCACCTCTTCAAGCACCTGCTCGACGTAGTCGACCTGGCTCGGGTGGAAGGCGTGCGGGGTGTCGAAGCGGGTCAGCACCTGCTCGCCGTCGGCCGAGCCACGGATGATGGCGTTGGCCTCGGGCAGCAGGGCGACGAAGCTGCCGTTGTCCCGCGCAGCGAGGAAGAACTCACCAGGGCCCGAGAGGCTGCGAGCCGCCCCCAGGGTCTGGCCGACGTACACGTTGAGCCCGGCTTGATGCTCGATGGGTTCGGCGCTGGTGCGCAGCAGGCTCAGGCCTGCCTCCTGGCGTAACTGCTCGGTGCCCAGGGCGGCGACACCGCTGCGCGCCGTGCCCGGCTTGAGGGCCTGCAGGTCGATGAACTGGCCGGTGAGGGTGACTTCCCGCGTGGCGCTGGCGTGCTGAGCGGTGGCGGGATCGGCCGCAGTGGCCGTTGCCACCGGCAGGGCCGCCAGGGTGCCCAGTGAGGCTGCCCAGAGGCAGATGCCTCGGCAGACGGGGTTGATCTTGAAGCTCGGCATAAAGCACTCCTGAGCCTGCACCGCCCGAAGGCGCGCGGGCTCGCCAGCCTGTGGCTGGTGTTCGTTCAGTGGGAGGGTTGGTTGCCGGCGCGCCGATGGTAGGCACGGCCTCGGGCCGCTGTAAAAGAAGCGGGGGGATTTTCGGACAGGTCCGAACCGGGCGTTTCGGCAGGGTGTTTCCCGCTGCCGGGATGGATCATGCCGGGGGCGTTTTGGCACTCGGCAGCGGGCGTGGGAGGGGGTAGGCGGTGGACGGTCGGGGGCGCAGGACTTCGGGTGGAGCGTTCCGCTTCCGACGCGTTCTGCCGACTCCCATGGCTCGCCCGCCTGAAGGCCACTGTCCCCGCCCGAGCCTTCCCCGCTTCGCGTCGGCGCGGCGTGCTGGCCAGGCGCTGGGAGTCCTGGCAGACGGGCACTTGGCCCACTTCTTTACGCGATCTTTATGCCGCCAGGCCCTTCCGTGGCTCGTTCCTTTACGCCCCCCTTGTCGAGAATTTGCCCAAAGCGGCGCCGTCCGCATCACGGAGCACTACACATGAGCATTCTCGACGGGTTGTCCCTGGCCATGGCCACGGGGCTTTTCATCTACCTGCTGGTCGCGCTGCTGCGCGCCGAGCGTGGCTAGGGGGCGCCATGGACGTACAGGACTACGGCCTGATCCTGGCCTTCTTCCTCCTGGTGCTGGTGCCGGCGCCCTTCATCGGGCGCTACATCTACCGTGCCATGGAGGGTGAGCGAACCTTCCTGACCCCGCTGTTCGCCCCGGTGGAGCGTCTGTGCTACCGCATCGCCGGCGTCGACCCGCAGCGCGAGCACGACTGGAAGACCTACACCCTGGCGCTGTTGGCGTTCAACGCCGCCGGGCTGGTGCTGCTGTTCAGCATCCTCACCCTGCAGCACCTGCTGCCGCTGAACCCGCAGCACCTGCCGGGGCTGGAATGGAGCCTGGCGTTCAACACCGCCGTCAGCTTCGTCACCAACACCAACTGGCAGTCCTACAGCGGCGAGGCGAGCCTGAGCTACTTCAGCCAGATGGTCGGCCTGGGCGTGCAGAACTTCGTCAGCGCCTCGGTGGGCCTGTGCGTGCTGGTGGCCCTGGCCCGTGGCATCGCCCGGCGCAGCACGCGGGACCTGGGCAACTTCTGGGTCGACCTGACCCGGGGCACCCTCTATGCGCTGCTGCCGCTGTGCCTGCTGCTGGCGCTGTTCCTGGTGTGGCAGGGCGTGCCGCAGACCTTCGCCGACTACGTCAGCGCCAAGACCCTGGGCGGCACCGACCAGGTCATCCCCCTCGGCCCGGCGGCCAGCCAGATCGCCATCAAGCAGCTCGGCACCAACGGCGGCGGCTTCTTCGGCGTGAACTCCAGCCACCCGTTCGAGAACCCCAGCGCCTGGAGCAACCTGTTCGAGGTGGCGTCGATCATCCTGATCCCCGCCGCGCTGGTGTTCAGCTTCGGCCACTACGTGAAGGACCTGCGCCAGAGCCGCGCGCTGCTGGCCTGCATGCTGGTGCTGTTCGCCGTCGGCCTCAGCGTCACCCTGTGGGCGGAGTTCCGCCCCAACCCGGCCCTGGCCGCGCTGCCCATCGAGCAGGTGGGGTCGCTGGAGGGCAAGGAGGCGCGCTTCGGCACCGCCGCGTCGGCACTCTGGGCGGTGACCACCACGGCCGCGTCCAACGGCTCGGTGAACGCCATGCACGACAGCTTCAGCGCCCTGGGCGGCATGGTGCCGATGTTCAACATGATGCTCGGCGAGGTGATCTTCGGCGGGGTCGGCGCAGGCCTCTACGGCATGCTGCTGTTCGTGCTGATCGCGGTGTTCCTCGCCGGCCTGATGATCGGCCGCACCCCCGAATACCTGGGCAAGAAGCTGGAAGCCCGCGAGGTGCGCCTGCTGGTGGCCACGCTGCTGGTGATGCCGGTGGGCGTGCTGGTGTTCTGCGCCCTGGCGGTGAGCCTGCCGGGCCCGGCGGCGTCCATCACCAACCCGGGTGCCCACGGCTTCAGCCAGGCGCTGTACGCCTACACCTCGGGTACCGCCAACAACGGGTCGGCGTTCGCCGGGCTGGGGGCCAACACGGTGTTCCACAACGTGATGATCGGCCTGGCCATGCTGCTCGGGCGCTTCGGCTACATCCTCCCGGTGCTGGCCATCGCCGGCAGCCTGGCGGCGAAGAAGCGCGCGCCGGTCGGTGCCGACAGCTTCCCCACCCACGGCCCGCTGTTCGTCACTTTGCTGACCCTGACCATCCTGCTGGTGGGTGGCCTGACCTTCCTCCCGGCATTGGCCCTCGGGCCCATCGCCGAACACCTCGCGCAGCTCCAGGGCTTCTAACGGAGAACCATGATGAACGCCCCTCTGAAGGCGCCCAAGGCCGGCGCCAAGCAACCCTCCGCCACCACTGTCGCCGCGCTGTGGAAGCCGGCGCTGGTGCAGGCCTTCGTCAAGCTCGACCCGCGCCAGCTCAAGCGCTCGCCGGTGATGCTGGTGGTGGAGCTGACCGCGGTGCTGACCACCGTGCTCTGCTTCATCCCCAACCCGGCGGTGTCCCTCGGCCTGGCGCTGCAGCTCGCGCTGTGGCTGTGGTTCACCGTGCTCTTCGCCAACTTCGCCGAGGCCCTGGCCGAAGGCCGTGGCAAGGCCCGCGCCGACAGCCTCAAGGCTGGCAGCCAGGGCCTTGGCGCCCGTCGCCGCACGGCCTCCGGTGCCTTCGAGACGGTGCCGGCCAGCAGCCTGCGCCGGGGCGACATCGTCCGCGTCGAGGCCGGTGAGCTGATCCCCGGTGACGGCGAGGTGATCCAGGGCATCGCGGCGGTCAACGAGGCCGCCATCACCGGTGAATCCGCACCGGTGATCCGCGAGTCCGGCGGCGACCGCTCGGCCGTCACCGGCAACACCCGCGTGGTGTCGGACTGGCTGCTGGTGAAGATCACCGCCAACCCCGGCGAGTCGACCCTGGACCGCATGATCGCCCTGGTGGAAGGCGCGCGCCGGCAGAAGACGCCGAACGAAGTGGCGCTGGACATCCTGCTCATCGGCCTGACGCTGATCTTCCTGCTGGTAGCGGCCACCCTGCAGCCCTTCGCCCGCTTCGCCGGTGGCGACCTGCCGCTGGTGTACCTGGTGGCGCTGCTGGTGACGCTCATCCCCACCACCATCGGCGGCCTGCTCTCGGCCATCGGCATCGCCGGCATGGACCGCCTGGTGCGCCTGAACGTCATCGCCAAGTCCGGCCGTGCCGTGGAAGCGGCAGGGGACGTGCACGTGCTGCTGCTGGACAAGACCGGCACCATCACCTTCGGCAACCGCCGCTGCAGCGCGATGGTCAAGGCCCCCGGCATTAGCGGCAAGGAACTGGCCGACGCGGCGCTGCTGGCCTCCCTGGCCGACGACACGCCGGAAGGCAAGTCCATCGTCGAGTACCTGCGCGCGCTCAACACCCTGGAGGAGCCGGCCCGCGAGGCCGTCACCGCCATCGCCTTCAGCGCCGAGACGCGCCTCTCCGGTGCCGACTGGAACGGCCACCGCTACCGCAAGGGCGCCGTGGACGCGGTGCTGGCCTGGGTCGGCATGGAGCGCGACGGCATGCCCGAGGTGCTCGCCCGTGAGGTCGAGCGCATCGCCCAGGGCGGCGGCACGCCGCTTCTGGTGGCCGCCGACGGCCGCCTGCTGGGTGCCATCCACCTCAAGGACGTAGTCAAGCCCGGCATCCGCGACCGCTTCGCCGAGCTGCGCCGCATGGGCATACGCACCGTGATGGTGACCGGTGACAACCCGCTGACCGCCGCCGCCATTGCCGCCGAAGCCGGGGTGGACGACGTGATCGCCGAGGCCACGCCGGAGAAGAAGCTGGCGCGCATCCGCTTCGAGCAGGGCGAAGGCAAGCTGGTGGCCATGTGCGGCGACGGCGCCAACGACGCCCCGGCGCTGGCCCAGGCCGACGTGGGCCTGGCGATGAACGACGGCACCCAGGCCGCCCGCGAGGCCGCCAACCTGGTGGACCTGGACTCCGACCCGACCAAGCTGCTGGACGTGGTGCAGGTGGGCAAGGAACTGCTGGTGACCCGTGGCGCGCTGACCACCTTCTCGGTGGCCAACGACGTGGCCAAGTACTTCGCCATCCTCCCCGCGCTGTTCGCCGGCATCTACCCGCAGCTGGGCGTGCTCAACCTGATGCAGCTGCACAGCCCGCAGAGCGCCATCCTCTCGGCCATCGTGTTCAACGCGCTGATCATCATCGCGCTGATCCCCCTGGCCCTGCGCGGGGTGCGCATCCAGGCCGCGGACGCCGCCAGCCTGCTGCGCCGCAACCTGCTGATCTACGGCCTGGGTGGGCTGGTGGCGCCCTTCGTCGGCATCAAGGTGATCGACGTGCTGCTGACCTTCATCGGCCTGGTGTGACGCCATTCCCTCCTACCAGAGGAGGACCGGGGGCACACCCGCCCCCGGTCGCTTTCGCTTTCCATCGAGGAACTGAATATGCTTTCGCAACTTCGACCCGCCCTGAGCCTCCTGGCCCTGATGACCCTGATTACCGGCGTCGCCTACCCCCTCACCGTGACCGGCATTGCCCAGGTGGCCTTCCCCGAGCAGGCCAACGGCAGCCTGGTGCGCGATGCCCAGGGCGAGGTGCGCGGCAGCCGCCTGCTAGCCCAGCCCGTGGACGGCCCGCAATGGTTCCAGCCGCGCCCCTCCGCCGGTGACTACGCCACCGTGTCCAGCGCGGCCAGCAACCTGGCGCCAAGCAACCCGGCCCTGGCCGAGCGCATCAACAAGGACGCCAACCGCCTGCTGGCCGACGCCCAGGGCCCGGTGCCGATGGCCCTGGTGACTACCTCCGGCAGCGGCCTCGACCCGCACCTGCCGCCGGCTGCCGCGCGCTACCAGATTCCGCGCATCGCCGCCGCCCGCCACCTGCCGCCCGAGCAGCTGGAGCGCCTGGTGGAGCGCTACACCGAACGGCCGGCCATCGGTGAGCCGGTGGTCAACGTCCTGGCCCTCAACCTGAGACTGAACGAGATGCCCGAATGAGTGATGCCGGCCGCGCGGACGCGCTGTTGGCCGAACTGCCCCGCGAAGGGCGTGGCCGCCTGAAAGTCTTCCTCGGAGCCGCGCCCGGCGTAGGCAAGACCTACGCCATGCTCCAGGCCGCCCAGGCGCAACGGCGCCAGGGCGTCGACTTGCGCGTGGGCGTGGTGGAGACCCATGGCCGCAGCGAGACCGAGGCGATGCTCGCCGGCCTGCCGCAACAACCCCAGCGACGCCTGGAGTACCGGGGCGTGCCGCTGACCGAGATGGACCTGGACGGCCTGCTGGCCCACCCGCCACGCCTGGCCCTGGTGGACGAGCTGGCTCACAGCAACGCCCCCGGCAGCCGCCACGCCAAGCGCTGGCAGGATGTGCAGGAGCTGCTGGCCGCCGGCATCGACGTGTACACCACGGTCAACGTGCAGCACCTGGAGGCCCTCAACGACCAGGTGTTCGACATCACCGGCGTGCAGGTGCGCGAGACGGTGCCGGACTGGGTGCTGCAGGAGGCGGACGAGATACTCCTCATCGACCTGCCGCCCCGCGAGCTGCTGGAGCGCCTGCGCGAAGGCAAGGTCTACGTGCCGGAACAGGCCCGCGCGGCCATCGATGCCTTCTTCTCCCAGACCAACCTCACCGCCCTGCGCGAGCTGGCCATGCAGACCGCCGCCGCGCGGGTGGATGCCGACCTGGCGCGGCGCTACCGCCTGCAGGGCCAGGAGGCACCGCCGGTGCGCGGCCGCCTGCTGGTGGGCGTGGACGGCGACGACCAGGCCGAGCGCCTGGTGCGCCATGCCTGCCGGGTGGCCGAGCGCCGCCACCTGCCCTGGAGCCTGGTGCACGTGGACACCGGCCGCACCCGCAACGAAGACAGCCGCGCCCGCCTGCAGGCCGCCCAGCAACTGGCCGAGCGCCTGGGCGGGGAGGTGGTGACCCTGCGTGCCGAGGCCGTGGCCTCGACCCTGCTGGCCCACGCCCGCGAGCGCCGCGCCAGCTTGCTGCTGGTGGGGCGCAGCCGTCAGCGCCTGCGTCGTCGCTGGCTGGGCCGGGGCGTGGCGGAACGCCTGTTGCGCCATGGCCAGGGGCTGGAGATCAGCGTGCTCGACACCGACCCGGACGCCCGCCCCGCGCCCAATGGGCGCGATCCCGTGCCGGCGGGCGACTACGGCCTGGCGCTGGGGGCGGTGCTGGCCGCCAGCGGCATCGCCTGGGGCGCGCACCTGGTGCTGGCGCTGCCGAACATCTCCCTGGTGTTCCTCGCCGCCGTGCTGCTGGTGGCGGTGCGCAGCAGCCTGGCCCCGGCACTGGTGTGCGCTGGGCTGTCGTTCCTGGCCTATGACTTCCTGTTCATCCCGCCGGTGTTCTCCCTGACCATCGCCCGCCAGGAAGACGTGCTGACCCTGCTGTTCTTCCTGCTCATGGCCGGGCTCACCGGCAACCTCGCCTCGCGCCAGCGTCGCCAGGTGCAGGCCCTGCGCAGCACCCAGGCGGAAACCACGGCACTGCTGGACCTCTCGCGCAAGCTCACCGCCGCCACCGACCGCCAGGCGGTGATGAAGGCGGCCACCCAGCAGTTCGAGGCCTGGAACGACCTGGAGGTGTGCCTGCTGGGCCGTGGCCGTGACGGGTTGTGGAAGATCGAAGCCGGCGTGCAGCGCCTGCTGGCGGACCAGGAGCGGGCCGCCGCCGACTGGTCCTGGCAGCACGAACAGAGCGCCGGCCTGGGCACCGGCACGCTGCCGGGCGGGCGCTGGTGGTGGCTGCCGCTGAGTGGCGAGGACGGCCCGCTGGCCCTGCTCGGCGTCGCCCCGCGCGATGGCCAGCCGCTGTCCGCCGAGCGCCGTCGTCTGCTGGCCGCCCTGGGCCAGCCGCTGGCCCAGGCCCTGGCCCGCGCCCAGTTGGCGGAGGACCTGGAGGCCGCGCGCCTGCACGGCGAGACCGAACAGCTGCGCAGCGCGCTGCTGGCGTCCGTCTCCCATGACCTGCGCACGCCGCTGACGGCCATGCGCGGCTCCATCGACAGCCTGCTGGCCCTGGGCGAGGCGATCCCCCTGGCGGACCGCCGCGAGCTGCTGGAGGGCACCCGCGACGAGGCCGAGCGCCTGGACCGCTACATCCAGAACTTGCTGGACATGACACGCCTGGGCCACGGCGGCCTCAAGCTCGCCCGCGACTGGGTGGCGCCGGTGGACATCGTCGCCAGCGCCCTGCAACGGCTGCGCCCGGTGCTGGCGCCACTGAAGGTGGAGACGCAGGTGCCCGAGGCGCTGCCGCTGCTCTACGTGCACGCGGCACTCATCGAGCAGGCGCTGGTCAACGTGCTGGAGAATGCCGCGCGCTTCTCGCCCACCGGCGGCCGCCTGCGGGTGGCGGTGGAGGCGGGCGACGACGAACTGCGCCTGGCGGTCAGCGATGAAGGCCCCGGCATCCCGGTGGCCGAGCGCGAGCGCATCTTCGACATGTTCTACACCGCCGCCCGGGGCGACCGGGGCGGGCAGGGCACCGGCCTGGGCCTGGCCATCTGCCAGGGCATGGTCGGCGCCCACGGCGGCCGCGTCAGCGTCGGTGAGGGGCTGGAGGGTCGGGGGACTACGCTGACCCTGCACCTGCCGTTGCACCCGCAGCCGGTGCTGGAGGAGGAGGCGGGCGATGACCCGCTGTAGGGCACCTCTAAAAACTACCTGCGTTGCCATCGCGGCGTTAAAAACAGGCTCGTGCGCGAGTCCGATCAAAATGCTCATTTACCCCGCGTAAACTGCGCTTTTTCGCCTGTTTTTGCCTTGCGCTGGCTGCCTCGCCTACGTTCTTAGAAGCGACCTGTAGGGGCGAATTCATTCGCCATGCGGGCCGCAGGACCGCCGCGAGTAACCCGGCGCGGCGTTGCTGCTCTGGGCTGCTACCGGTAGCCAACGGTTTTCGATGAAGGATTGTATGAGCACCAACCAATCAACCGTGCTGGTCATCGACGACGAAGCACAGATCCGCAAGTTCCTGCGCATCAGCCTGGCCTCCCAGGGGCACAAGGTGCTCGAAGCCGCCAACGGCACCGAGGGCCTGGCCCAGGTGGCCCTCGGCCGGCCCGACCTGGTGGTGCTGGACCTCGGCCTGCCGGACATGGACGGCCAGGCCGTGCTGGCCGAGCTGCGCCAGTGGTCCCACGTGCCGGTGCTGGTGCTCTCGGTGCGGGCCAGCGAGGGCGAGAAGGTGCTGGCGCTGGACAACGGCGCCAACGACTACGTGACCAAGCCCTTCGGTATCCAGGAGTTCCTCGCCCGGGTGCGGGTGCTGCTGCGCCAGGGCGGCGGCGAGCCCCAGGAGGCCAGCGTGAGCAGCGGCCCGCTGCACCTGGACTTCGCCTACCGCCGCGTCACCCTGGACGGCCAGGAGGTGGCGCTGACCCGCAAGGAGTACGCCGTGCTCGCCCAGCTGGCGCGGCACCTCGGGCGGGTGGTGACCCAGCAGCAACTGCTCAAGGACATCTGGGGCCCCACCCATGTCGAGGACACCCACTACCTGCGGGTGGTGGTGGGCCACCTGCGGCAGAAGCTCGGCGACGACCCGGCCGCACCGCGTTTCATCGTCACCGAGGCCGGCGTCGGTTACCGCCTGCTTGAGGGTTAGGGGCATCCTGTCGCGGTTTTGCGACGGCGCTGTGTTGCGCGCGGTGAATCCGTCGTCTAGCGCTTATTCCTGACCCGCTTGGTTACCCGTTCGGACCCTCTCACGATGCAAGCCCTGCTCGACGACATCCTCGATCACGTACGCCCCCTCATCGGCACCGGCAAGGTCGCCGACTACATCCCGGCCCTGGCGCGGGTTTCCGCCAACCAGCTGGGCATCGCCGTGTACGGCAACGACGGCCAGCTGTACACCGCCGGCGACGGCCACCTGCCGTTCTCCATCCAGAGCATTTCCAAGGTGTTCAGCCTGGTGCAGGCCTTCCAGCATTCCGGCGAGGCCATCTGGGAGCGACTGGGCCACGAGCCGTCGGGCCAGCCGTTCAACTCGCTGGTGCAGCTGGAGTTCGAGCGTGGCGTGCCGCGCAACCCCTTCATCAACGCCGGGGCGCTGGTGATCTGCGACATCAACCAGTCGCGCTTCGCCGCGCCGAGCCTCTCCATGCGCGACTTCGTGCGGCGCCTCTCAGGCAACCCGGAGGTGGTATCGGACGCGGTGGTGGCGCGCTCGGAGTACGAACACCGCTCGCGCAATGCTGCAGCGGCCTACCTGATGAAGTCCTTCGGCAACTTCCACAACGACGTGGAGGAGGTGCTGCGCAGCTACTTCCACCACTGCGCGCTGTGCATGAGCTGCGCCGACCTGGCGCGGGCCTTCAGCTTCCTGGCCAACGAGGGCGTCAACGTGCACAGCGGCGAAACCGTGCTGAGCGCCCGGCAGACCCGCCAGGTGAACGCACTGATGGCCACCAGCGGGCTCTACGACGAGGCCGGCAACTTCGCCTACCGCGTCGGCCTGCCGGGCAAGAGCGGCGTCGGCGGCGGCATCGTCGCCGTGGTGCCGGGGCAGTTCACCGTGTGCGTCTGGTCGCCGGAGCTGAATGCATCCGGCAACTCGGTGGCCGGCATGGCGGCGCTGGAGGAACTCTCCGCGCGGATCGGCTGGTCGATCTTCTGACGATGATCAATGCCGGTGGGGCGCGGATCGGTTGATCATCCGCCGCACCGGATCACCCCCACCCACGGCCACCGATAGGGACATCGAGCACGCCATGAACGAACGCGAACAGCTTCACCGGGATGGCTTCGCGCTGCTGCGCGGGGCGGTGCCGGCCGACTGGCTGGAGGGCCTGCGCAGCGCCTTCGACGCCGGGGTGAAACCCTCCGCCGAATGGCCGGTGCCGCGCGGCCAGGATTGGCAGCACGCGCTGCTGGACCTCGACGCCGGCGTCCGCGCGGTGTGCCGCCTGCCGGCGCTGCTCGCCGTGGTGGGCGCGTTGATCGGCGAGCGCTTCTTCCTCGCCCAGGTGGAAGGGCGCGAGCCCCTGCCCAACGGCGGCAGGCAGCGGCTGCACCGGGACTTCTCCGCCGAGCGCCCCGGCGACACCGTCAACGCCCTGGTCTTTCTCGACGACTACGGCCCCGACAACGGCGCCACCCGCCTTATCCCCGGCAGCCACCGCCCCGACCTGGCAGCGCCTCCCGTCGACTTCGACGACGAGTCCCATGCGATTCAACTGAGCGGCTCGGCGGGCGACATCCTCGTCTTCGACGCCGACCTGATCCACGCCGGCAGCCTCAACCGACTCGGTAGCCGACGCCGCACCCTGCTGGTCGCCTACTTCGCCGCGCCCCTCTACGCCCAGCACCAGGCCACCGCCGCGCTGCGCTATGTGCGGATGGAGCCTGTGGAGTATTTCGAGGTGGGGCGGCGTGGCTAGCTGAGCGGTGCCGCTTGTAAAGGCTCAGTGCAACTCCTCATACCGCTCCAGCGTATCCCGCGCGATCTGCCGGCCCAGCTGGATCAGCTCCGGCGCTTTGTAGAACTCGAAGAAGCGGCAGACGCGCTTGGGCACGTTGATGAGGATGTCCGGCGGGTAGCCGGCGATCTTGTATTGGGCGAGGGAGGTCTGCATGACCTCGAAGCTCTGGTTGACCAGCTCCAGCAGGGAGGCGGGGCCGACGCTGGCGACCACCTGGGAGCCGCTGGCCGAGCGAGGGGCGCCTTCGCGTTCCGGGGCGGCCGCGGGTTGCTGGGCCTGGGGGCGGGCGCTGTCGTCGGTCCACGGGTCGGGCAGGGCGGGGAGGGTGGCGATGGCGTCGGGTTCCTCCTCGTCGCTGCGACGGCGGAAGGGCAGGCGATCGCCCAGGGAGCTGATGAGCTGGTCCAGGCGCCCCTTGAGGGCGGGGGAGCGCTCGATCACCGGGAGCTGGTACTGCTTCTGGTTGGTGGCGTTGAGGTTGACCGCGATGATCAGGTCGCAATGGCTGGAGACCACCGGGACAATCGGCAGCGGGTTGAGCAGGCCGCCGTCCACCAGCATTCGCGAGCCCTGCATCACCGGGGTGAAGAGGCTGGGGATGGCTGCCGAGGCGCGCATGGCCTGGTGCAGGCAGCCTTCCTGGAACCAGATTTCCTGCTGGTTGGTGAGGTCGGTGGCGACGGCGGTGAAGGGGATGGGCAACTGCTCGATGTCGATCTCGCCGACGATTTCGCGGATGCGGCCGAACACCTTTTCCCCGCGGATGGCCCCCAGGCGGAAGCTGACATCCAGCAGGCGCAGCACGTCGAGGTAGTCGAGGCTCTCGGTCCACTCGCGGTATTCGTCGAGCTTGCCGGCGGCGTAGATGCCGCCCACCACGGCGCCCATGGAGCAGCCGGCGACGCAGGCGATCTCGTAGCCCCGCGCCTCCAGTTCCTGGATCACCCCGATGTGGGCATAGCCCCGGGCACCGCCCGATCCGAGCACCAGTGCGACGCGTTTGCTCATGTGCTGTCATCCGTTTCTTTCAGAATGCGCCAGACAATACCTGTCGAGTCCTAGGGCAGCCAAGCGGCGACCGAGCATTGCGTGACCCCGTGGAATCTTTTGGCGGAGCGGCCAGTCTGAGTAGACTGATGGCCATTTCCCATGCAGCCGAGGAGGAAAACCATGAAAGCCTGGATCAGCCTGTCCCTCGTTGCCCTTGCCCTCGTGGGGTGCGCTGGCAAGACGGCGTACCGCGAGAGCTGCGGCAGCCAACTGGATGCCGCCTGGCGTGAGCTCGACCTGGCCAAGGCCGAGGGCTTCGCCGGCACCGTGAGTTATTCCAAGGCCCTGAGCCTGCTGACGGCGGCCAAGACCCAGCAGCAGTTCGAGGGGTTCCAGGGCTGCACGGCGAAGGCCGAGAAGGCGCGCTTCTACATCCGCGAGTCCCGCGCGGGCCGCTGAAACCCTTGGGTGAACGAGCCGGGGCTTGCCCCGGCTTTTTTGTGGCCGCGAGAAGGCCATAGGCAGCGCCTATCGGCTTTATCAAAGAAATTTCTTGTTTAATTTGTCGGGCGATTTCTAATATCCAAGCCGTTGCTTGGATAAAGGCCATGGAGAGACGCCTGATGACGACTGCCACTTCTTCCCCGGGAACCCCTTCCACCGCTTCCTGGGGCGATCTTTTCAGCGGGCGCAACGGCCTGCTGGCCGTTGCACTGACCGGCAGCGTGGCGCTGCACGCGATCAACGTTCATATCGTCACCACCGTGCTGCCGTCGGTGGTGCGTGAGATCGGCGGGCTGGACTGGTACGCCTGGAACACGACCCTGTTCGTGGTGGCGTCCATCATCGGCGCGGCGCTGTCGGTGCGGGTGCTGGCGGGCAGCGGGCCGCGAGGCGCCTGCCTGGCGGCGCTGGCCTTGTTCAGCCTGGGCACCATGGGTTGCGCCACGGCACTGTCGATGCCGTGGATGCTGGCGGCCCGTGCGGTCCAGGGGTTGGGCGGGGGCCTGTTGGCGGCCCTCAGCTATGCGCTGATCCGTGTGGTGTTCGAACCGCCGCTGTGGCCCCGCGCGGTGGCACTGGTGTCAGGCATGTGGGGCGTGGCGACGCTGTGCGGGCCGGCGGTGGGCGGGCTGTTCGCCGAGGCCGGGCACTGGCGCTGGGCGTTCTGGTCGCTGCTGCCGGTGGCGGCGGCCCAGGCCCTGCTGGTGACACTGCAGCTCGGCCCGCGTGAGCGTGGGACTGGGGCACCGCCCCGGGTGCCGGTGCTGCAGATCGTCCTGCTCGCCGCCTCGGTGCTGGCGGTGGCCACGGCCAGTCGCGCCGGGCACCTGGCCTGGCAGGGGGCCGGAGTGGTCCTGGGGTTGGCACTGGGGGCCCTGGCCCTGCGGGTGGATCGCCAGGCGCGGGTGCGTCTGTTGCCCAGCGGCAGCGCATCCCTGGGCGCGCCCCTGGGGGCGGCCTACGCCTGCGTTGCGCTGTTGCTGGTGGGCACCACCACCGAGATATTCGTGCCGTACTTCCTGCAGGTGCTGCACGGCCAGACGCCGCTGCTGGCGGGCTACCTGACGGCGGCGATGGCGGCCGGCTGGAGCATCGGCTCGCTGACCTCCTCGGGGCGCGAGGGGCGCCAGGCCAATGGCCTGCTGCGCACGGGGCCGCTGTTCTGCGTGGCGGGCCTGGCGGCGTTGGCGGTGGTGCTGCCCCTGGGCAGTGACTGGAACGCCATGTTGCGGACGCCGCTCGCTGCGCTGGCGTTGGCGGCAGTGGGGGCAGGGGTCGGCATGGGCTGGCCGCACCTGCTCACCCGGGTGATGGCCCTGGCTCCCAAGGGCGAGGAAGACGCCGCGTCCACCGCCATCACCACCGTGCAGCTCTACGGCATGGCCATCGGCGCGGCGGTGGCGGGGCTGGTGGCCAACGCGGCCGGCCTGATCGAACCCGGCGGCGAGGCCGGTGCGCGGTCGGCGGCGATCTGGCTGTTCAGCGGCTTCATCCTTGCGCCGGCCCTGGCCGCCTGGCTGGTAAGGCGCGTGGCAGAGCGCTGAGGCGGTTGCGTCGGGCAGGCGAGGGCGGGGCATAATCCGGCCTCGCCTTTGCCGTTGCCGGAGCACCTGATGCAACTCGACTTCTCCACCCTCACGCCCCTGGAGGCCTACCGCTGGCTGGCCTCCACCGTGACCCCGCGCCCCATCGCCTGGGTCTCCAGCCTGTCTGCCAGTGGCGTCGCCAACCTGGCGCCGTTCAGCTTCTTCCAGGTGATCAGCGACGACCCGCCGACGCTGATGGTCAACGTCGGCAGCCGCGATGACGGCAGCCTCAAGGACACCCTGCGCAACGTGCAGGAAACCGGCGAGCTGGTGATCCACCTGGTGCCGTTCGCCTTCGCCGAGGCGATGAACGCCACCGCTGCACCGTTGGCGTACACGGTGAGCGAGTTCGAGAGCTGCGGCATCGAGCACGAGCCGTCGCTGCGGGTGGCGCCGCCCCGGGTCAAGGGCGCGCCGGTCGCCTTCGAGTGCCGCCTGCTGGAGGCGCAGCCGTTCCCTCGCGACAACCCCAACTGCCACCTGATCTTCGCCGAGGTGCTGCTGGCCCATATCGATGACGCGGTGCTCACCGAGCAGGGGCGCGTCGATACCCAGGCGCTGGACCTGGTAGGCCGCCTGGGCGGCAGCGCCTATGTGCGCACCCGCGACATCTTCAACATGGTGCGCCCCACCTGACCCGCCCGGCCCCGCACCATTGCGGGGCCTTTCGCACGCGCCTGTGCGATCTCGACCGGCTTCTGACGCCGCGACTTTGACGACCTGCCGCCGAATGGTCTGAAAGCGACCTCTGCATATCCAAAAAAACCAGCTAGCGTGGGATTGGCGCGGTCATGGCTTGTCGCCAGCAGGGGCGCGCTCCTAAGTTCGCGCTGTTGTCCGGGGTGGCGAGCGCGTCGACCCGGTTACCGGCATGGAGGGAAGCAGCATGGCATCGGTTGTCCAACGGGGTATCGCCAGCCTGGGCACGGCGGCCAAGCTGGCACTCGGCTTCGGCGTGGTGCTGGCGCTCACGGCAGTGGTGGCGGCCACCGGCTACCTGGCGCTGCGCAACGTGGCGGCCGGGGCGGCGCTGCTGGAGCGCATGGACGCCCTGGGCGGCGAGGTGCAACGCATGCGCCTGGTGGAGAAGGACTACGCCCTGACCGGCGATGCCAAGCGCGCCGAGGCCCTGCGCCAGGCGACCCAGACCCTGCTCGAACACAACGAGGCCCTGAAGGGCGACGTGGATGCCGCCAGCCGCCAGGCCCTGGACGAAGTGGCCGGGGCGGTGGGCGGCTACCGCGCGGCCTTCGACCGCTATGTGGAGCTTTCCGACAACATGCGCCTGGCGCTGGAGGCGGCCAACTGGCTGGTGGTCAGCGCCTCCAACAGCCTCGATGTGCTGCAGTCGGGTCTCAACGAGGACGGCATCGACCTGCTGAAAAGCTCCCAGGGTGCAGAGGGCGCGGACATGGTGGCGCAGGGCGGCGAGATCAGCCGCATCTACCAGTCCCTGCTGTTGGCGCTGAACCAGGCCCGTACGCGCCTGGAGCAGAGCCGCAGCACCGGGGAGGCCGCCGATACCCAGATCCAGGAAGCGCTGGACGCCCAGAAGCTCGCCGGCGAGCTGCGCGACCGCATGCAGGACCCGGGCTACGCCGCCGTCCTCACCGAGGTGATCGGCAACATCGACTCCTTCAACGAACGCCTGCGCGAGTACACCGAGAACCTGCAGCAGCAGAAGCGCGAGTTCCAGGGCCTGACCGCCGGGGCCGAGGCCATGGTCGCGGCCGTGGACAAGGCACGTGATCACCAGGAGCAGGCCATGCAGGACCAGCAGCGTGGCAGCTCGCTGCTGATCATCGGTGGCAGCGCGCTGGCGCTGCTGATCGGCCTGGCGGCGGCGATGCTCATCGCGCTGCTGATTGTGCGGCCGCTCAAGCGGGTGATCGAGGTGGCGCAGCAGATCTCCGCCGGTGACCTCAGCGGCGACATCGAGGTGGGCCGCAGCGACGAGGTGGGCCAGTTGCTGGAGGCCATGCGCGCCATGTCGGCCAACCTGCGGAACATGGTCGGCCAGCTGCAGGGCGGGGTGCAGCAGATTTCCAACTCGGCCCAGGCGCTGTCCGCCGTCACCGAGCAGACCCGCGTCGGGGTCAACGGGCAGAAGCAGGAGACCGACCAGGTCGCCACCGCCATGAGCCAGATGACTGCCACCGTGCACGAGGTGGCGCGCAATGCCGAGGCCGCTGCGGCCTCCACCCACAGCGCCGACACCCGCGTGGCCAGCGGCAACGAGGTGGTACGCCAGAGCCGGGGGCGCATCGACCAGTTGGCCAGGGCGATGGAGGTCACCACCCAGAGCATCGAGCAGCTCAGCCAGGAGGCGCAGAGCATTGGCGCAGTGCTGGACGTGATCAAGAGCGTGGCCGAGCAGACCAACCTGCTGGCGCTCAACGCTGCCATCGAGGCGGCGCGGGCCGGCGAGCAGGGCCGCGGCTTCGCCGTGGTGGCCGACGAGGTGCGGGCCCTGGCGCGGCGTACCCAGCAGTCCACCGCCGAGATCGAGCGGCTGATCGGCACCCTGCGCGAAGGCGTGCGCCGCTCGGTGGAGACCATGCACCAGAGCGAGAGCCTGGTGCAGAAGACTGTGGAGGACGCCGGCCAGACCGAGGCGGCGCTCAACGGCATTGCTGAGGCCGTGTCCACCCTGCACCAGATGAACCAGCAGATCGCCGCCGCCGCCGAGCAGCAGACGGCGGTGGCCGAAGAGATCAACCGCAGCGTCACCAGCATCCGCGACATCGCCGACCAGTCCGCCGAGGCGATGGAGGAGACCGCCACCTCCAGCACCCGCCTGGCCGCTCTGGGGCGGGACCTGCAGGCGATGGCTGCGCACTTCAGGTTGTGACCGGGCCGACGTTTCCGTGATCGCGCGGCCTGTCGGCCCGGGCTTTCATGAGCAAATCTTGCAAGTCGCTTTGCCAGCGCGCCGGGCGCGGCTAGCATCGGCCGATCGTTCATGGAGCCTGATATGCGAACCCGACTGGATGCCTGCCTCGACGCCATCAACCAGGTCCTGCTGGGCAAGGAGGTGCAGGTCCGTCTGGCCCTCACCTGCCTGCTGGCGCGGGGGCACCTGCTGATCGAAGACCTGCCCGGCATGGGCAAGACCACCCTCAGCCACACCCTGGCCAAGGTTCTGGGGCTCAGCTTCCAGCGCATCCAGTTCACGTCCGACCTGCTGCCCGGCGACATCCTCGGCACCTCGGTGTTCGACAAGGACACCGGCCAGTTCGTCTTCCACCCCGGGCCGGTGTTCGCCGAGCTGGTGCTGGCCGACGAGATCAACCGCGCCACCCCCAAGAGCCAGAGCGCACTGCTGGAGGCCATGGAGGAGGGGCAGGTGACCATCGAGGGCGCCACCCGGCCGCTGCCCGATCCCTTCTTCGTCATCGCCACCCAGAACCCGGTGAGCCAGGGCGGCACCTTCGCCTTGCCGGAATCCCAGCTGGACCGCTTCCTCATGCGGCTGTCCCTCGGCTACCCGGCCCGCGCGGCGGAGAAGGCGCTGCTGCTGGGCGAGGCCCGGCGCGACCTGCTGCCACGGCTGGAGGCAGTGCTGGACCACGCGGCCCTGGCCGCGCTGCAGGACGAGGTGCCCCGGGTGCGCGCCAGCGATGCCCTGGTGGACTACGTGCTGCGCCTGGTGGAGGCCACCCGCACCCACCCGCAGTTCGCCCTCGGCCTTTCGCCACGGGGCAGCCTGGCGCTGCTGGGCGCGGCGCGGGCCTGGGCGCTGCTGGCGGGGCGTGACTACGTGATCCCCGAGGACGTGCAGGCCGTGCTGCCCTCGGTGGCCGGCCACCGCCTGCGCGAGCGCGCCGACCCCACCGGCCACGGTGGCGGCACGCTGGTGCAGTGGCTGCTGCGCGAAGTCCCGGCGCTCTGATGGCCCGCGGCATCCTGCGGCCGCGCTGGGACCGCTGGCTGGCCCGGCGCATCCCTCCGGCCCACGAACTGCGCCTGGACCAGAAGCGCATCTTCATCATTCCCACCCGCACCGGCGCGGCCTTCGGCGGTGCCCTGGTGCTGATGCTGCTGGCGGCCATCAACTACCAGAACAGCCTGGCGTACGGGCTGACCTTTCTGCTGGCCTCGGTGTTCATCCTCGCCATCCTCCATACCTACCGGAACCTCTCCGGGCTGGTGCTGCGGGCGGCCGGCGCACCGCCGGTGTTCGTCGGCGAGCAGGCGCGCTTCAAGGTGCGCCTGGAGAGCCGCCGCCATGCCCACGAGGCCATCGCCCTGGGCTGGCCGCCCGAGCCGCTGCAACTGCAGGACGTGCCGGCCAGCGGGGCCACTGATTGCGAGCTGAGCCAGCCGGCGCTCCAGCGCGGCTGGCTGCGGCCCGGTCGCCTGCGGGTGGAGAGCCGCTTTCCCCTCGGCCTGCTGGTGGCCTGGAGCTGGGTCGACCTCGACCAGGCCGCGCTGGTGTACCCGCGCCCCTTGCCCGGTGACCTGCCCCTGGCCGCCGGCGGGCGCGCCGATGCGGAGGAGGAGGGCGTGCGCGTGGACGGGCGCGGTGCCGACGACTTCCAGGGCCTGCGGCCCTACCAGCCGGGGGACTCCCGCCGGCGCCTGCACTGGAAGGCTTATTCCCGGGGGCAGGGGCTGTTCATCAAGGACTTCGCCGCCCTCTCCGGAGCGGACCTGTGGCTCGACCTTGCCGGGCTGGACGGCGACCTGGAGAGCCGCCTTTCGTTGCTCTGCCACTGGGTGCTGACCTTCACCGAGCGCGGCCAGCCCTTCGGCCTGCGCCTGGGTGGCCTGGAGCTGCCGGCCGATGTCGGCGAGCCCCACCGCGACGCCTGCCTGCGGGCCCTGGCGCTCTACGAGGTGGCGCCATGAGCGTGGAACAGCCGATCCCGCGCATCGCCCTGACCTGGCTGCTGGTGGCTCAGGTGCTGGTGATCGTCCCGCACCTGGTGCACCTGCCGGTGTGGATCATCGGCCTCTGGGTGGTCTGTGCGGCCTGGCGGGTGCAGATCTTCCGCATGCGTGCGCGCTACCCCAATGGCCTGGCGAAGATCCTGATGATGCTGGTGGCGGCTGCCGGCGTGGTGCTGTCCCGGGGCAGCCTGATCGGCCTGGATGCCGGCGCGGTGCTGCTGGTGGCGGCCTTCATCCTCAAGCTGGTGGAGATGCGCACCCGGCGTGATGCGCTGGTGCTGATCTTCCTCGGCTTCTTCACCGTGGTGGTGGCGTACCTGTTCGACGACGGCATGCTCGCCGGGCTCTACAGCCTGCTGCCGGTGACGGCCTTGCTGGCGGCGCTGATCGGCCTGCAGCAGAGCGGTTTCGCCCAGCGCCCGACCGCTACCCTGAAGCTGGCCGGCACCCTGTTGCTGCAGGCGTTGCCGCTGATGCTGGTGCTGTTCCTGTTCTTCCCGCGCATGGGGCCGCTGTGGTCCTTGCCGTTGCCCAGCGACAAGGGCGTGACCGGGCTTTCCGATGACATGGCGCCCGGCGACATCGCCGAGCTGAGCCAGTCCGGCGCGCTGGCCTTCCGCGCCAGCTTCCAGGGCGACCCGCCACCCCGGCGTGAGCTCTACTGGCGGGCACTCACGCTGGAGCGCTTCGACGGTCGGCGCTGGTCCCAGTCCCCGGCGAGCCAGGTGCAGGCACCGGCGCAATGGGCGAAACAGGGCCCCGCACTCGACTACAGCGTGGTGATGGAGCCCAGCGGCAAGCCCTGGCTGTTCGGCCTGGACGTGGCCGAGACCCGTGTCGAAGACACCCGCCAGATGGTCGACTTCCACCTCCAGCGGCGCCTGCCGGTGGAGCGCTCGCTGCTCTACAGCGTCACCTCCTGGCCCCAGGCGGTGCGCGACCCGCAGCTGGCGGACGCGGTGCGCCGGCGCAACCTGCAACTGCCCCGCGAAGGCGACCCGCGCGCGCGGGCCTGGGCCGAGCAGTTGAGCGCCCGCTACACCGAGCCGGATGCCCTGGTGCAGGCGCTGCTGCGGCATTTCAACCAGGAACCGTTCGTCTACACCCTGCGCCCGCCGCTGGCCGAGCGGGACACGGTGGATGCCTTCCTGTTCGACAGCCGACGGGGCTTCTGCGCCCACTACGCCGGCGCCATGACCTTCGTCCTGCGTGCCGCCGGCATTCCCGCACGGGTGGTGGCTGGCTACCAGGGGGGCGAGATCAACCCCGCCGGCAACTACGTGCTGGTGCACCAGTTCGACGCCCATGCCTGGGTCGAGTACTGGACGGCCGGCGCCGGCTGGACCCGTGTCGACCCCACCTTCCAGGTGGCGCCGGAGCGCATCGAAAACGGCCTGGAACAGGCCGTGACCCAGGAGCAGAGCTTCCTGCAGGACTCGCCTTTCTCCCCCCTGCGTTACCGCGACATCGGCTGGATCAACCAGCTGCGCCTGGCCTGGGACCGGGTGAACTACGGTTGGCAGCGCTGGGTGCTGGGCTACCAGGGCGAGACTCAGGCCCAGGTGCTGCAACGCTGGTTCGGCCAGCTGGACGCGCGCACCTTCGCCCTCCTGCTGGTGGGCACGGCGGCCTTCCTGGTGGCCCTGGTGGCGCTGTGGATGTTCAAGCCCTGGCGCCGCGAGCGGGACCCGCAGGTGCGCCTGCACCAGGCCTTCGAGCGTGTGCTGGCCCGCCACGGGCTGGTGCGCGGTGCCGCCGAGGGCCCGCGTGATTTCGCCGCCCGTGCCGCCCAGGCCCTGCCGCAGCAGGCGCGGCTGATCGAGGAATTCGCCCGCCGCTATGAGGCGCTGCGCTATGCTGGCGCCCCTGAAGCGCCGGCCGACCTGCGGCGCACGCTGAACAACCTGCGCCGGGCCCTGCCCTGGCGCCTGACTCGACAGGAGCGCTGACCCGGGCCTCGCCGGGGCGCTCCGCCGAAGGAACACCTGCCATGTCCGCCATGCTCGACGACCTGATCGCCCAGGTCCTGAAACTCGAAATCCAGCTCATCTCCGCCCGTGCCCGCCTGGAGGCCAGCACCGACGACGAGGCCCTGCACGACCTGCGCATCAACCTGCGGCGCCTGCGCAGCCTGCTGCGGCCGTTGCGTGGGCTGCCGGTGGCCGATGTGCTGATCGAGGCGGCTCGGGAGCTGGGGCGGATCACCACGCCGCTGCGCGACCTGGAGGTGCTGATCGCCGAACTGGCCCGCCATCACCACGAGCGCCTGGCCGAGCCCCGCCGCCTGCGCCTGCGCCAAGGCTGCCGCGAGGTGCTCCAGGCCCCGGCGCTGGAGCGGCTGTTCCAGGTGCTCGACGCCTGGCCGCAGCTGCTGCGCCTGTCGGCCCGTGAAGGCTTGCTGGAGCAGCCGCGCAAGCGCATCCGCAAGCGCCTGCTGAAGGACTGGGCCCGCCTGGAGCAGGCCCTGGCCGATCCGGCTCACGACCGCCACGCCCTGCGCCTGCTCATCAAGCGCGCGCGCTATGGCGCCGATGCCTACCCGGGGGTGGTGGAGGTGCCGGAGCGTACCCGGCGCCTGCTCAAGGGGGCCCAGGATGCCCTGGGCAAATGGCACGACCGACTGCAGTGGCTGGCCACCGCCGAGCGTGAGCCGGACCTGGCCCCGCGCACCCGTGCCTGGAGCACCGCCCTGCATGCCGCCGAGCTGCGGGCCGACCGCGTGCTGGAGAAGTTGCAGGCGCGCCTGGGCTGAGGTGCCGCCGCTGGCGTTTATCCCCTCCGGGTTGTCGGGACTCGCTTGAAGTTCGGCTTCCGGGGGGCGGGGGCTTCCCCTACCATCGCCCCATCCTAGAGCCGTGGATGAGATCCCGATGACCTTCTTCGAATTGATGCAGGCGGTCCAGAAGGACCCGCTGGACGTGACCGTGCCCGCTCGCTGGGCCCAGGGCCGTGCGAGCTTCGGCGGCCTGGTGGCGGCGCTGGCCTATGGGGCCATGCGTGACAAGGCGCAACCGGGCCGGCCGGTGCGTTCCCTGGCGATCACCTTCGTCGGCCCGATGGAGGCCGAGGTGCCGGCCCGTTTCGAGGCCGAGGTGCTGCGCGAGGGCAAGGCGGTGAGCCAGATGTTCTGCCGGGTGCGCCAGGGCGAGCAGACCGTGGCGGTGGTGCAGGGCAGCTTCGGCGCCGCGCGGGATTCGGCAATTGCCGTGGAGGGCGAGCCGGCCCCCGTGATCAAGGCCCCCGATGCCTGCCAGGAGCTGCCCTACCTGCGCGGCGTGACCCCCGAGTTCACCCGTTACCTGGCGATGCGCTGGGGCATCGGTGGCATGCCGTTCACCAACAACCCCAGCCGTGAGATGGGCGGCTGGGTGAGGCTGCGTGGGGAGGTGGAGGAAACCCCGGTGGACGAGGCGCTGCTGCTGGCCCTGGTGGACGCCTGGCCGCCGGCGGTGCTGCCGCACCTGCGCTCGCCGGTGCCGGGCAGTTCGCTGACCTGGACCATCGAGTTCGTGCAGCCGGCGCCGGCCCTGAGCACCCTGGACTGGTGCCTGTACCGCGCCGAGATCGACCACGCCCGGGATGGCTACGGCCACATCTCCGCACGGCTCTGGACCCCGGCGGGCGAGCTGGTGGCGCTGAGCCGGCAGACGGTGGCGGTATTCGGCTGAGTCAGACCGCCTGCTCGACGCGGTTGCGGCCGGCGAGCTTGGCGGCGTAGAGGGCCTTGTCGGCACGCCCCAGCAGGCTTTCCAGGCTTTCACCGGGGTGCAACTGGGCCAGGCCCAGGCTGACGGTCAGGTGCAGCGCCTGGCAGTCGGGCAGTTCCATGCACTGGCCCTCGATCTCGCTACGCAGGCGTTCGGCCACCTGCCGGGCCGCCTCCAGGGTGGCCTCCGGCAACAGCGCGGCGAACTCCTCGCCGCCCAGCCGACCCAGTACATCCACTTCCCGCAGGGTGGCGGTCATCGCCCGTGCTGCCGCCTGCAGCGCTTCGTCACCGGCGCTGTGGCCGTGCTGGTCGTTGACGGCCTTGAAGTGGTCCAGGTCCATCATCAGCAGGCAGCAGGGGTGGCCGAAGCGGTCCTGCTGGCGCAGCAGGTCACCGGCGCGCTGCATGAAGGCGCGGCGATTGCCCAGGCCGGTGAGGGCGTCGGTGGTGGCCAGGGTCAGCAACTCCTGCTCGAGCCGCTTGCGCGGGGTGATGTCGTAGCTCCAGACCAGGTAGGCCGGCTCGCCGTCCACCTCCACCAGGCGCCCGGAGATGACGCCCCAGTAAGGCTGCTGGCGGCCCAGCCGGGCTTCCCAGTCATCCAGCTCGCCACGGGATTCCAGTGTGGCGCGAAACCGCTGGGCTTCCTCGGGGTCGGTGAACAGCTGCTCGAGGGCGACCCGGCGCGCCCGCGCCCAGGCGTGGCGCCTCAGCAGGCGCTGGGTGACGAAGTGGACCTTGCCGGAAAGGGTGCCGATGAGGGCCACGTCGCTGGGGCTGGCTTCGAGGATGTCCCGCAGCAGCTCGCGGCCCTGGCGCAGCTCGCGGGTACGGGCGTCCACCCGCGCCTCCAGGCTCTGGTTCAACTCGCCCAGGCGCTCGGCCAGGCGTCGTTCGCGCCGGTAGTTGCGCACCAGTTGCAGCATCAGCAGCGAGCCGCCACCGAGCAGGCCGCAGAGGGCCCAGGCCAGGTTGTGGAAGTAGCGGTAGAGGTGCTGGCGCTCGCCGTCCAGCTCGTTGGCCAGGGAGATGTTGGCGGCCACCATCACTTCGTGCATGGCGAGCTGCAGGGGGGGCAGTTCATGGATCACCTCGCCGGCAAGCTGCCTGGCCGTGTCGCGGTCCTCCCAGCTGGCGCGCTGCTGCCAGTGGAGGCTGAGCTGCTCCACCTGGCGCAGGGTGCCGTTCACGTCCGGTCGGGGGCGGGGCAGGTGGGCGAACATCGGGTGGTCGGAGAGGTCGCGGGTCAGGCTGCGCAGCACGCCCAGGCGCACGGTGAAGGCCGAGGGGCTGCTGCCCCCGCTTTCCAGGCTGCGGGCCTCCTCGACGAGGCGGCCCATGGCGTTGCGGATCTGGTAGGCCTGCCACAGCTCGCCATGGGAGGTCGGGTGGCCCAGTTGCCGGGCCTCGCGGATCACCATCCACAGGCAGCCGGCCACCACCACGGCCATGCCGGCCAGCAGCGCCAGCAGGACGAACATGACCATCCGCTGGCGGGCGATGTAGGCGGCGTTGTCGGGTAGGCGCTCGGGCATGGCTTACTCGATGAAGATCTCGCTGAGTTGCCAGATGGCGCGGTTGTAGTACTTCTGGGTCCGCAGTTCGTGGTGCTGGTCGAACGGGTACATGAGAAACAGTGGCCCGAGGGATTCCACCGGCATCGGCTGGCCGTCGCGCTGGTAGGCGATGACCGGGGAATAGCGGTTGATGTCGCTGGCCGGGATGATCACCGAGTAGTCGTTCAGTGCGCGCATGCGCAGCTGGGCATTGGCCGGTGGGCTCACGTGCAGCTGGCGCAGCAGGTAGGCCAGGGGCACGCCGCGCCACTCGGAGACGCGATCATCTGCCGGGCCACGGGCCGTGACGGTGGTGGCTGGCATGCTCTGCAAGGTGCGCAGGGTGAAGGTGCGGACGGGTTGCCCAGGGCTGTGCACCCTCAGGGCGGGCAGGTCCAGCGGGTAGGCGGCCTCATCTGCCCGGACCCAGGGACAGGCCAGTAGCGTCAGGAAAATGGTGACAAAAAAACGTCGCTTTAACGGCATGCGACTGTCCTCGGGCCTCGTGGTGCCAGCATATCGTCAGCATGCCGGCAGGCTTGAGGGAATCCGACGAAACGTGATGGCGCTTTGATGCCCGTTCAGGAACGGTTCCGCCAGTTGCGCCACCAGCCGCCGCTGAAGAGGAAGCGCGGGAAGGTCACGAACTGCTCCATCAGGATGCGTCCCACCGCATCACGGCGGCCCTCGAAGGGCTCCGGCGCTTCGTGCTCCAGGCGGTGGCCGTGGCCTTGCAGGGCAAGGGAGGCCAGCACGCCGATGACCCCCAGCGCCAGGGGCAGCCAGGCGAGGTCGAACAGGCCGGTGAGGATCACCAGCACCGAGACGATGAACAGCGGCACGGCGATCAGGTGCAGCACGAGGTTGGTGGGGTTGCGGTGGTTCCTGGCGTAGGTGCGCCACTGCCAGCGGTGAAGATCGGGATGACGTTTGCCCATGTGCGAATCCTCCGGGATTGGCGGGCAGTCTAGGCCGGCCCCGAGGGGGCCGGCGAATGGGTCTTCTCTATGGGTGGGATAGAAGCGGCTACAGCTTGAGCTGGCGGATGGCGCGGGACAGCTCGCTGGCCAGTTCGGCCAGCTCGTTGCTGGTGGCGGCGGAGCCGACGGTCTGGCCGACGGTGAGTTCGGTGACGTCGCGGATGCGCACCACGGCGCGGGTCATTTCCTCGGCCACCTGGCTCTGCTGCTCGGCGGCGACGGCGATCTGGGTGTTGCTCTCACGCATCTGCGCCACGGCTCCGGCGATGGCGGCCAGGGCTTCGCCGGCTTCGTGGGCCTGCTGCACGCAGCTGTCGGCCTTGTAGGAGCTCTCCTGCATGAACTCCACGGCGTCCCGGGTGCCGGACTGCAGGGCGTTGATCATGGAGGTGATCTCGTCGGTGGAGTCCTGCACGCGGCGGGCGAGGTTGCGCACCTCGTCGGCCACCACGGCGAAGCCACGGCCCATTTCCCCGGCGCGGGCGGCTTCGATGGCGGCGTTGAGCGCCAGCAGGTTGGTCTGCTCGGCGATGCCGTGGATGACGCTGACCACGCTGCTGATCTTCTGGCTGTCCTCGGCGAGGCGGCCGATCATCTCGGCGGTCTGCTGCACGCCGCTGGACAGCCCGGCGATGGACTCACCCACGCGGCTGACCACCTGCTGGCCATTGCCGGCCAACTGGTCGGCGGTGCGCGACTGGTCGCGGGTGTCGGCGGCGTGCTGGGCGATGTGGTGGACGGTGGCGGACATCTCGTTGATGGCGGTGGCGGCCTGGTCGGTCTCGCTCTGTTGCCCGAGCATGCCCTGGCGGACCTCGCCCATGCTGCCGGCGAGGCGGGCGGCACCTTCGTCGAGGCGGGCGGTGACCTGGGCGACGGTGCCCACCACGCGCTGGAAGCCCGACTGCATGGCGTTGAAGGCGCTGGCCATCTGGCCCACTTCGTCGCGGCTGTCCAGCGGAACGCGGGCGGAGAGGTCGCCGCTCTTCTCCACGTGGAGCATCACGTCCTTGAGGGTGTTGAGGTGGCTGAGCAGGAAGCGGATCAGCAGCTGCGAGGACGCCAGCAGCACGATCATCAGCAGGAACACGGTAACGGCGTAGTTGAGGGTGCGATCAGCGAACACCTCGATGAAGCTCGGCCCTCGGACCAGCACGGCCACGCGCTGGCCCTGGCCGGCGTCCTGCACCTGGGCGCCGATGACCGGGTCGCTGCCGAAGAGGTTGTCATGGGGGAGGTCGACCCAGCCATTGGCACGGGCCAGCGCCGAGCCATCGACATCGCGCACATCGGGGCTGCTGCCGCTGGCGAAGACCACCACGTCCCCGCCGCCGGGCAGGGCCTGGCCGCTCGGCCAGGCCTTGAGCAGCTGCGCCCTGGATTGCGCCGCCTCGCGGGCAGCCTGCTGGCGGGCATCCTGCTCCAGGGAAATGGCATGCAGCACCAGGAGCAGGGTGGTGGCGAATGCCACCGCGTTGACGGCCCAGAACTTGTACTTCAGTGACAGGTCGCGAATCCATTTGCCCATGGGGTCGTTCTTCTTCTCGGTATGGCTGTTGGCAAGGTGCCAGCATTGTTTCGCAGCACTCTGACGCGAAACTTGATCCTTATCAATTCGCACTTTCGCACGAAGAGGTTAGGCGATATCTGGCAGCCCAAAGAACTGACGAGCGCATGCCGTGCTGTGTGAGGCGAGCTGTTCCTGGGACTCGCCCCGGTGCAGCGCGACCTCCCGCAGGACTTCCGTGAGGAAGGCCGGCTCATTGCGCCCATGCTTGGGTTTCGGCCGCAAACTGCGAGGCATTAGGTAGGGCGCATCACTTTCCAGCATCAACCGACCGGCGGGAATGTCCCGCACCAGCGGGTGCAGGTGGGTGCCACGGCGCTCATCGCAGATCCAGCCGGTGATGCCGATGTGCAGGTCGAGGTCCAGGTAGGCGTACAGCGTGCGCTGCTCGCCGGTGAAGCAGTGCACCACGGCGGCGGGCAACTGGTCGCGGAAGGGGCGGAGGATCGCCAGCAGGCGTTCGCTCGCCTCGCGCTCGTGGAGGAACACCGGCTTGCCCAACTCCACGGCCAGCGCCAGCTGTTCTTCGAGGGCTTTCTCCTGCAGCGGGCGGGGGGAGAAGTCGCGGTTGAAGTCCAGGCCGCATTCGCCCACGGCGCGTACGTCCGGCTCGCTCAGCAAGGCCTTCAGGCGACGAGCGGTATCGGCGTTCCAGTGGCTGGCATCGTGGGGGTGGACGCCGGCGGTGCTGAACAGCCGTTGCCGCTCGGGATCGAGCCGGCGGGCCAGTGCCAGAGCGGCTTCGCTTTCCTTCTCGCTGGTGCCGGTGAGCACCATCTGCACCACGCCGGCGGCGATGGCGCGCTCCAGAAGGGCTTCGCACTCGGGGGCGAAGCTCGGGTGGGTCAGATTGACGCCGATGTCGATGAGTTGCATCTTTCCTACCTCTCTGATGCGAGCGGGGCAGGATAGCAAGCGCCCGATCAGTCGAAAAAGCCAATATTTACGTGGGGTTATGCGGGTTCGTCGGCAGGGCGACCGCCGGTGGCTGGCAATGCACGGCGGGCTGTGACACTCTCCGCGCCCCCTCGCTGGCGCCCAGGGAACTCCCCTGTGGCATGGCGTTCTCAGTCGCTCGGGTTCGCATGGTGCGGGCCGTACGGGTCCGGAGATCAGATGACGCGAATCCTGCCGCTGCTCGTGTGCCTGCTGGCCCTGCTGCCGTTCCCGGCGGCGGCGCGCCTGGCCGGCCCGCCGGAGAACTGGCAGCAGCCGAGCGAGGCCCGCGACCTGGCGCAGATCCGCCGGACCGGGGTGCTCAAGGTGCTGGTCAACCAGAGCCGCAACAGCTCTGGCGAGGTGAAGGGCCAGGCCATCGGCGTCGAATACCACCGCATCCGTGCCTTCGAACAGTTCCTCAACCGTGATGGGCGCCCGCTCGAAGTGCGCATCATTCCCCGCCCCAAGGACCAGCTCGCCGCGGCATTGCTGCGCGGTGAGGGCGATCTGGTCGCGCCCGGTGAACTCCTCGATCCCCGTGCCACCTCGGACGTCAGCGCCAGCGCGCCGGTACGCGAGCACGTGCCGCTGGTGCTGGTGGCGCGCACCGGCGACCGGCGTTTCCAGCGCCTGGAGCAACTGGCCGGGCGGGTGGTGACCCTGCCCGCCGGCAGCGGCGCGGCGGAGGCGGTACGCAAGGTGAACCGGCAGCTCGCCCAGCGCCACCTGGCGCCCATCGCCATCGAGTGGGTGGACCCCAGCCTGGCGGTGGAAGACGTGCTGGAGATGGTGCAGGCCGGCATCTATTCGATGACGGTGGTGGAGCAGCCCATTGCCGAGCGCTGGGCCAAGGTGCTGCCCAAGCTGCGCATCGACCGCCACCTGGTGCTGGACAACCAGCGCGACATGACTTGGTACGTGCGCCGCGATGCGCCGATGCTGCGGGCCAGCATCGACCGTTTCCTGGCGACCTACAAGACGCCGGCAGACCAGGACGCCACCTTCCAGCGCGTCTACCGGCGCCTGTACAAGGTGCGCTACCCGCTGGCCCGGGCTGATCGCCAGCGGCTTGAGAAGGTCCGCCCGGTGCTGCAGCGCTTCGCCGACGAGCATGCACTGGACTGGTTGAACCTGGCGGCAGTGGCCTTCAAGGAGTCCAGCCTCAACCCCGGTGCGCGGGGCGCCAGCGGGGCGACCGGGCTGATGCAGATCACCCCGGCTGCGGCACGCTCGGTGGGGGTGGGTGACATCCATGCGCTGGACAAGAACGTGCAGGCCTCGGCCCGCTACATGGCGAAGCTGCGCAAGGGTTTCTTCAACAGTGCTCAGCTCAACGAGCGCGAGCGCATGGCCTTCGTGCTGGCGGCCTACAACGTGGGCCCGCAGCGGGTCCAGAGCCTGCGCGCCGAGGCTCGTCGGCGGGGGCTCAATCCCAACCAGTGGTTCTTCCAGGTCGAGCGCGTCGCCGCCGAGCAACTGGGCATGGGCGTGGTGAGTTATGTCAGCGCGGTCAACAAG
Organism: Metapseudomonas otitidis; assembly: GCF_011397855.1. Taxonomy (NCBI): domain Bacteria; kingdom Pseudomonadati; phylum Pseudomonadota; class Gammaproteobacteria; order Pseudomonadales; family Pseudomonadaceae; genus Metapseudomonas; species Metapseudomonas otitidis. The sequence goes on from NZ_AP022642.1 coordinate 1,953,989, forward strand.
TACTACCTGGCTTACGCCCGGGAGCGGGACGACCTGGAGGGGCAAGTCCGCGTGGCCAGTCGAGGGCGTAAATAATCGATTTTATCGATAGCGATTACGGGTTTTTTGCGATTTTAATATCGATAAATTTGGATAGGATGGCGTCCACCTGAACCCACAACGCTTCACAACGAAAGGAACAGCCACCATGTCGAACACCCTCAAGCGCCTCTTCTCCACCAACGCCGGCATCGGCATCACCCTGCTTCGCGTCGTCACCGGCCTGACCTTCATGGCCCACGGCTCGCAGAAACTCTTCGGCCTGTTCGGCGGCTACGGCCTGGCCGGCACCGGCCAGTGGATGGAGAGCATCGGCCTGACCCCGGGCTACCTGATGGCCCTGATGGCGGGCAGCGCCGAGTTCTTCGGCGGCCTGGCCCTGGTGATCGGCCTGCTGGTGCGTCCGGCGGCGCTGTCGCTGATCGTGGCGATGGTGGTGGCGACCTTCAGCGTGCACTGGGCCAGCGGCTTCTTCATCATCGACGGTGGCTTCGAGTACGCGATGATCCTTGGCCTGATCGCCGCGACCCTGCTGGTCGAAGGGGCCGGGCGCTACTCCCTGGATCGCAAGCTGGCGCAATAACCCGGCGTTCGCAGCAAGCCCTACACGCAAAACCCGAGGCAGTCACTGCCTCGGGTTTTTTCATGGGCGGCTTATGGGGCGGCCTGCTCGGCGCGACGGCTGGCCAGCTCCAGGGCGGCATTCAGGCGCAGGCGCTCGCGTTCGTCGAAGCGCTCCTCCGCCAGGCGCTGGATGGCCTGACGCCGGTCTGCCTCGCTCAGGCCTGCGTTGGCTTCGATGCGCAGTTTCTCCTCCTGGAAGGCGGCGATACGGCGATTCCAGCCCTGCCGGCGGCCGTCCAGTTCCTCCAGGCGCTGGGTGGCCTCGGCGCCTACCAGTTGCTGGCGCAGGCGGCGGATCTCCGCGGGGCTGGCCCCTTCGGCCTGCAGGCGGCTGGTGGCGGTACGCAGTTCCACCTGCAGTTGCGGCAGGAGCGCATCGTGCAGCTCCTCGGGCAATGCCTGGCGCAGCCGGTCCACGGCGGCCGCCTTGGCCTCGTCGTCAAGGCTGGCGTCGTGGCGGATGGCCAGGCGCTCGAGTGTGAAGCGGTTGTATGCCTCTTCGCGGGCGAAGAACGCCTGGTGGGCTTCCGGGCTGAAGATCCTTGCGCGCAGGGCGGCCACGGCGCCCTCCCGCTGGCGCAGGGCCGCGAGGTCGGTCTGCTGGGGCAGGTCGCGTTCCAGTTCGATCAGTTGCCGCTTGTAGTCCAGGTACTGCTCCAGCAGCGCCAGGGCCTGCTGCCGGGCGGGCTCCTGCAGCTGGCTGGCGACGTAGTCGCGCAGGCGTTGCACGGTGGTGGCCAGGGGCTCTTCACCCATGGCGGCGAGGAAGTAGTCGAACAGCAGGCGTATGTCTTCCTCGATCACCAGGTTGCCGGCTGCATCCACGCGCAGACGGCCATCGACTTCCGTCCCGGCGAAGGAGGGCGGGAGGGGGGCGATGGCTGTCGGCAGCGGCGGTGGGCCGGTGAGCGCAGGTTCGGGAGATTCGATGGGTTCGGCCGCTTGCGGGGTGATGGCCGGGAGTGGGCTGCCGGTGCCCGGTTCGGCCTGCTCGGCAGCCTGGTGAAGGAACACGGCAAGGCCGCCGGCGAACAGCAGCGGGATGGAGAGAAGGCGCTTTTTCACGGTGACCTCGGATGAGGGACGGAGCCCGGAGGCTCCGCCCATGGGGTTACAGCCCTTCGTTCTTCAGGCGGTTGGCGTGCTGGCGGTAGACGCTCACAGGCGGCGTCTCGAACAGGCTGACCAGGCCGAACAGGTGGTTGACCTCGTCCAGGTGGTTCATGCGGTAGTCGTCACGCACGACCCTGCCCAGGTGGGAGCTGCAGCGGCCGACCAGCCCGTCGTTCTCCTGGCCCTTGAACGGCAGCGAGGTGATGAGCAGCAGGGGGTCGCTGATATCGAAGGGGTTGGTGAGGGTACGGACACCGCTCCAGGAGTAGTAGCGCACGCCCCGGGCCGCGTAGGCGCCTTCGCCGCAGACGGTGGTGGGGACGCCCTCGGGGAAGCGGGCGTTGAACTTGGCCGAGCCGACGGGCGTCAGGGATTCCAGGCCGGCCAGGACATCCTGGGGCAGGTTGCTGGAGCTGCCGGACATGATGTGGATCACCTTGCCGATGGCGTTGGCGATGTTGGCGAGGAAGGCTTCGCCGGCGGAGTCCCGCGGTATGTTGCGCAGGAAGTCGGCGGTGGCGGAGCCTTTGTGGGGGCTGCCGACGGAGGTCACCGAGGCCACCAGGTTGGGACGGATGCCGGCGACGTAGCGCGCGGTCGGGCCGCCGTGGCTGTGGCCGATGAGGTTGACCTTGGGCTTGCCGCTGATGGCGACGATGTCTTCCACCTGCTCCAGCAATTCCTCGCCGCGGGCCTCGGTGGAGTTCAGCTGGCTGACCTCGGCGACGTAGACCGAGGCGCCGTGGCGGCTCAGTCCGTAGGGGATGCCGTACCAGTAGTCCACTCCGAGGATGCTGTCGAAGCCGAACATGCCGTGGGCCAGGACGATGGGGTACCGGGTCTGGGTGTAGCCGGTGGCGGCGAAGGATTGGGCGGAGGCGAGCAGGCCGGCGCCGAGGCCGAGGGCCAGGAAAAGTTTGCGTTTCGTCATGAAGTGCTTGCTCTTGCGGTTGATGGATGAGGACGCGGCGCTTCCCGCAAGGTGGCGTCTCGTCCGTGGAACGCTCAGGGCAGTCAGTTGGGGCTCTTCTTGAAATGGAACTGGGCGTCTAGTCGGGGGCTTGGCCGGCCCCCGTGGCCCGAAGCGGGGGGAGTATGCGCGCCGTTACATGGGCGGCTTGAGCGACTCGCCAGTTAAATCCTGTAGGACGTTGCTGAGGAATCGGCGGCTTCTCTTGGGTTGCCGTTCAGGTGGGCCTGGGCATCGATTGATCCCCGGCCCCTGGACGTGTCGGTCGCGGCGCTGCGGCGCGAAGCCCTGTGTGCCGCCCGGACGGGTGCCTGCTTCGAGGGCGCTACTGGACGGACTTGTCGTCTTTCCGGCTGGCCAGCTCCATGGCGGCATTCAGGCGCAGGCGCTCGCGTTCGTCGAAGCGCTCTTCGGCCAGGCGCTGGATGGCCTGGTGCTTGTCGGCCTCGCTGAGCCCGGCATTGGCTTCGATGCGGGTTTTCTCTTCCTGGAAGGCCGCGATGCGGCGGTTCCAGCCTTGCCGACGGCCGTCCAGTTCCTCCAGGCGCTGGGTGGCTTCGGCGCCTACCAATTGCTGGCGCATGCGGCGGATGTCCGCCGGGGTGGCGCCCTCGGCTTGCAGGCGACTGGTTTCCACCCGCAGTTCGGCCTGGAGCTGGGGCAGGACGGCATCCTGCAACTCCTCGGGCAGGGACTGCCGCAGGCGGTCCACGGCCTGGGCCTTGGCGTCGTCGTCGAGGCTGGTGTCATGCCGGATGGCGAGGCGATCGAGGGTGAAGCGGTTGTACGCCTCTTCCTGGGCGAAGAACGCGCGGTGGGCCTCCTGGCTGAAAAGGCGCGCGCGCAGTGCGGCGACGGCATCTTCCCGCTGGCGCAGGGCGGCGAGGTCGGCCTGGCGGGGCAGGTCGCGCTCCAGTTCGGCCAGCTGGCGCTTGTAGTCCAGGTATTGGTCCAGCAGGGCGAGGGCCTGCTGGCGGGCGGGTTCCTGCAACTGGCTGCCGATGTAGTCGCGCAGGCGCTGCACGGTGGTGGGCAGGGGCTCCTCGCCCATGGCGGCGAGGAAGTAGTCGAAGAGCCGGCGCACGCCTTCTTCGATCACCAGGTTGCCGGCGGCGTCCACCTGCAGGCGGCCATCCACCGTGGTACCGGCGAAGGAGGGCGGCAGGGCAGCAACCTTCGGGGGCAGGGAGGGGGCGGCGTCGCTGGCGGCCGGTTCGGGGGAGAGGGCCGGGTCGCTGGTCTGCGGGGCCGGTGCGGTGACGGCAGGCGCGGCACGGCGGGCCTGGCCGGTGTCGATGTAGAGCAGGGCGGCGAGGCAGCCGGCGAACAGCAGGGGCAGGGACAGCAGGAGTTTCTTCACGGGCACCTCGAACAGGGGGCGGGGCCCGAAGGCCCCGCCCGTTGGGTCACAGTCCGTCGTTCTTCAGGCGGTTGGCATGTTGCCGGTAGACGGTGACGGGGTCGGTCTCGAACAGGCTGACGAGGCCGAAGGTCTGGTTGACCTCGTCCAGGTGGTTCATGCGGTAGTTGTCACGCACGACCTTGCCCAGGTGGGAGCTGCAGCGGCCGACGAGGCCGTCGGTGGCTTCGCCCTTGAAGGTCAGGGCGGTGGCGGCCAGCAGGCCGTCGCTGATGTCCAGCAGGTTGGTCATCGGGCTGGTGCCACTCCAGGAGTAGTAGCGCACGCCATTGACCTGGTAGGCGCCTTCGCCGCAGGCGGTGGTGGGGATGCCCTGGGGGAACTTGGTGTTGAAGCGGGCCGCGCCCTGGCTGTTGAGCGACTCCAGGGAACCGAGTGCGTTCTGCGGCTGGGTGCTGCGGCTGCCGGAGAGGAAGTTGATGAGGCTGCCGAGGCCGTTGACGATGCCGGCCAGGACGGCTTCACCGGCAGAGCCCGGGGGGATCTGGCGCAGGAAGTCGGCGGTGGCGGAGCCCTTGTGCGGGCCGCCGACGCTGGTGGCGGAGGCGACCAGATCGGGGCGTACGCCGGCGACGTAGCGAATGGTCGGGCCGCCGTGGCTGTGGCCGATGAGGTTGACCTTGGGCTTGCCGCTGATGGCGACGATCTCTTCCACCTGTTCCAGCAGCTCTTCTCCGCGTGCCTCGGAGGTGTTCAGCTGGCTCACCTCGGTGACGTACACGCTGGCGCCGTCACGTCGAAGGGCGGAGGGGATGCCGTACCAGTAGTCGACGCCGAGGATGCTGTCGAAGCCCAGCATGCCGTGGGCCAGCACGATGGGATAACGGGTCTGGGTGTAGCCGGTGGCGGCCAGTGATTCTCCGGAGGCGGCCAGGCCGACTCCCAGGGCGAGCGCGAGCAGGATCTTGTTGTTGTTCATCGGGTGCTCTCGTGGGTGGTGGAACAGGCAGTGTGGAGTGCGTCCCTGCTACTTCGCGCCCCGTCCCGGGGGCGCACATCGGCGTGGAGCCCGTGGCAGATTCCATGCCAGTGCGGGCCGCAGGTGCCTGTGCCTTCTGGGACGGGCGTTTCGCCGTTGTTTACAGCCGTTCACCCAACGATGCGGGCCGTTTCCCTGTTACTGAGTGAAACGCGCGTTTGAGTCGACTGCCCGTAACGGCCAACTGTGCACGGCGCGGTAATGGAGGCGGTCTCCGTGGTTTTCCGAAGAAAACAGGGTGAAGCGGTCGGCGACCCAATCGAAGGTTTGGGGTGCGCCCTCGGGGCGCTGGCGAGCCCGCCGGGCCAGGGTGACGTGGGGGCGGTAGGCGCGGCGCTCCTGGGGGAAACCGGCGGCGTTGAGGCGCTCGGCGAGGGTTGAGGCCAGGTTCAGCAGGGCGGCGGGCGGCTGGCTGGGCGCCAGGTGCAGCAGCCCCTGGTGCCAGAGGTCCAGCCGGTCCAGGTAGAGGGGGAAGGCATCGGCCTGGATGCCGTCCGCCAGGGCGAGGAGCTCATCGAGGCGTTCGCTGGGTTGGCTGCCCAGGAAGGCGAGGGTGAGGTGCAGGTTGGCGACCGCCACCGGCTGGCCGCCGCAATCGAGGGTGTCGCGCCAGCTGGCCACGGACGAGGCGATGGGGTCGGGTAGCGGCAGGGCGAAGAACAGGCGCAGGGGCGGTGTTGGCATGGCGATCCTGGGTGGAATTGAAGGGGGGAGGGTGGCGTTCGGAATCTTCCCAAAAGGTGACGAGAGTTGTCTTGACAGTGCTGAGGCGCCTTCTCTAGGATTTCGTCCCATGCGCCGATTTAAGACAGCTACTTGCAGGGCGCGGCAGGGGATTCCCCTCGAAAAATACTGCTAAAGCGCTGGTTCGGTGTCGCCTCCACCGCTGCCCAGCGGCAACAACGAGGCAGAGACACGACAACATGACCTGTCCGCAACCCCAGATCCGCCTGACCCCCATCACCACCGGCCCCGCGCCGCGCAATCCGCGCATCCTGCTCAGCGGTGCCAACCAACCCAAGTTGCTGCGTTACCTCGACGGCTGGCCGAAGCGCTGGAACGGGTCACGCAACCTGCTCATCCAGTTCGCCCTCGACGCCCAGGCCATGCAGCGCTACGCCCGGGACAGTTTCGACATGGCGGTGGTCCAGGCGCCTTGCGCGGAAGACCTCGAGGAACTGGTGCACGAGCTGGTCCGGGTCGCCCGCCAGGGGCTGATCACCCGCCGCTGATTCAGGGGTACTCGATCTCCACCAGGTACCAGGTCTTCTCGCCGGTGGGCGTGTTGACCCGGACCTCGGCGTCCAGCGGCTTGCCCACCAGGGCGCGGGCCAATGGCGAGTCGATGCTGATGAGGTTCTGCTTCAGGTCCAGCTCGTCCGGCCCGACGATGCGGTAGCGGGCCTGTTCGCCGTCCTCGTCTTCCAGGGTGACCCAGGCACCGAAGTACACCTTGCCCGGGTCCGCCGGGCGCTCGCGTACCACCTTGAGGTTCTCCAGGCGCTTGGTGAGGAAGCGCACGCGGCTGTCGATCTCCCGCAGCATCTTCTTGCCGTAGGTGTATTCGGCGTTCTCGGAGCGGTCGCCCTGGGCGGCGGCCTCGCTGACGGCCTGGGTCACCTTGGGCCGGCGCACGTGCCAGAGCTCATGCAGTTCGGCGCGCAGGCGGGCTTCGCCTTCCGGGGTGATCAGCGGGGTGCCGGCGGTACGAGGGGGGCGGTAGCGGCTCATGGGGCAGGGGTGTCTCCGGGAACGGGCCGCCGAGTCTAGCAAGGGCTCGGCGGCCACGGCAGGGTCAGCCTTCGCGCAGGACCTGGAGCGGGCTGGCCGTCAGCGCGCGGCGCGTGCCCAGCAGGCCTGCGCTGCCGACCAGCAGGGCGCCGATGACCGGCAAGAGCAGCAGCCAGGGGTGTGGCTTCCAGTCCAGGTTGAAGGCGTAGGTATAAAGGAGGGCGCTGACCAGTTCGCAACCCAGTGCCGCCAGCAGGCCGCTGCAGGCGCCGAGCAGGGCGAACTCGCGGCGCCGGGCCTGTTGCAGCAGGCGCCGCTCGGCCCCCAGGGCCCGCAGCAGCGCGCCCTGGCGCAGGCGCTCGTCGAGGGTGGACTGCAGGCCGGCGAAGAGCACCGCCAGGCCTGCGGCGAGCACGAACAGCAGGACGAACTCCACCGCCACCGTCACTTGGGCGAGGATGCTGCGCAGCTGCTTGAGGATGGCTTCCACCTCCAGCAAGGTGACAGCCGGGAAGTCCCGAGCCAGCTGCACCAGTTCGCGGTCGTGACCCGGCGGCAGGTAGAAGCTGGTGAGGTAGGTGGTGGGCAGGTCGGCCAGGGAGCCGGGCGCGAAGATCATGAAGAAATTGGGCTGGAAGTTGTCCCAGTCGACGGTGCGCAGGCTGGTGATGCGCACTTCCCGTTCCATGCCGCCGACCACGAAGCCGAGCCGATCGCCCAGTTTGAGGCCGAGGTTGGTGGCGAGCTTGGCCTCCACCGAGACGCCGGGCAGCTCGCCGGGCGCTGCCTCGTCCCACCACTGGCCGGCGCTGAGGCTGTTGCCCGGCGGCAGCTCGGCGGACCAGGTGAGGCTGAGGTCGCGCTGCAGGGCGCGCTCGCCCTGGGAGTCCTCGGTGGCGTGCTCGCTGGCGGGCTGGCCGTTGATGCGGGTCAGGCGCCCAGGGATCACCGGGTAGAGCGGCGCGGCATGGGGGGAGAGGGCCTGGATGCGCTGGTCGAAGGCGTCCTTGTCGGCGGGCAGGACGTTGAGGACGAAGTAGTTCGGGGCGTTTTCCGGCAGTTGGTCCTGCCAGGTGTCCAGCAGTTCGCCACGCAGCAGGGCGACCAGGGCCATGGCCAGCAGGATCAGGCCGAAGGCGAGCGACTGGCCGGCGGCGGCCAGTGGGTGGCGCAGCAGCTGGCCCAGCCCGAGGCGCCAGGGCAGGGCGGCGCGGGCGAGGGCCCGGCGCAGGGCATTGAGCCCCAGCAGCATGAGGCCACCCAGCAGCAGGGTGGCGAGCAGCCCGCCGCCGAGCAGGGCGAGGGTCAGTTTCAGGTCCAGGCTCAGGCGCCACATGATCAGCCCGAGGGCGAGGATGGCGGCGCCGTAGACCAGCCAGGCGCTGGGCGGTACGGGGAGCAGGTCCCGGCGCAGCACCCGCAGCGGCGGTACGCGGCCGAGTGCGGCCAGGGGCGGCAAGGCGAAGCCGGCGAGGGCCACCAGGCCGGTGGCGATCCCCGCCAGGGCCGGAATGAAACCGCCGGATGGGACTTCCGCGGGCAGCAGTTCCCGCAGCAGGTGGAACAGGCCCAGCTGTGCAAGCCAGCCGAGCAGGGCGCCCACGAGGCTGGCGGCCAGGCCCAGGATGGCCAGCTGCAGGGCATACAGGGTAAGTGCTTCGCGGCGGGATAGGCCGAGGCAGCGCAGCAGGGCGCTGGCGTCGAAGCGCCGGGCGGCGAAACGGGCGGCGGAGAGGGCGACCGCGACGCCCGCGAGCAGTACGGCGGCAAGGCTGGCGAGGTTGAGGTAGCGCTCGGCGCGGGAGAGGGCGCCGCCGACCTGGCGGTTGCCGTCGCGTGCGTCTTCGATGCGCTGGTTGGCGGCGAGGGTGGGCTCCAGGGCGGCACGGTAGCGTGCCAGGGCTTCGGCCGGGCCGCTCCACAGTTCCCGGTAGCGGACACGGCTGCCGGGCTGCACCACGCCGGTGGCATCAAGGTCGGACAGGTTCATCATCAGGCGCGGGGTTAGGCTGTAGAAGTCGCCGGCGCGGTCGGGTTCGTAGGTGAGTACGCGGGTCAGGCGCAGGGTCTTCTGGCCGACATCGACGCTGTCGCCGGGCTTGATGTCGAGGGCGGTGAACAGGCGTGATTCGGCCCAGGCTTCACCGGGCGCGGGGCCGGCACCGGCCTGCTCTTCACCGTAGGGTTGGGCGGCGCTGCGCAGTTCGCCGCGCAAGGGGTAGCTGCCGTTCACGGCCTTGACGCTGGCGAGCTGGATGCCGTTGTCGCCGGCGATCACGCTGGAGAATTCGACGGCGCTTGCATGGCGCAGGCCGAAGCGGGTGCCGACCTCCACCTGTTCGGCGTCGGCGGGGGAGGAGCCGCTGAGCAGCAGGTCGGCACCGAGGAATTCGGTGGCGCGCAGCAACATTGCGCCGTTAAGGCGGGCGCCGAAGTAGCCGATGGCGCTGCTGGCGGCCACGGCGACCAGCAGGGCGAAGAACAGCACGCGCAGTTCGCCGGCGCGGGCGTCCCGCAGCAGTTGGCGCAGGGCCAGTGCGAGCAGGCGCGAGAGTGGCAGGCCTCCCTTCATCGCCATCAGGGTTCCACCCGGTCGATCAGGTGGCCGGCTTCCAGGCGGATCAGGCGCTGGCAGCGATGGGCCAGGCGTTCGTCGTGGGTGACCAGCACCAGGGTGGTGCCGCGCTCCTGGTTCATTTCGAAGAGCAGGTCGGTGATGCGCTCGCCGGTGTGGCTGTCGAGGTTGCCGGTGGGCTCGTCGGCGAAGAGCACGTCCGGCTCGGCGGCGAAGGCGCGGGCCAGGGCAACGCGCTGCTGCTCACCGCCGGACAGTTGGCGGGGGTAGTGCGTCAGCCGCTGGCCGAGGCCGACCCGTTCGAGCAGGCTGCGGGCGCGCTGGCGGGCATCACGGTGGCCTTCCAGTTCGAGGGGCAGCATGACGTTCTCGAGGGCGTTGAGGCTGTCCAGCAACTGGAAGGACTGGAACACGAAACCGACATGCTCGGCCCGCACGCGGGCGCGCTCGTCTTCGTCCAGCCGCGAGAGGTGGTGGCCGGCCAGGGTGACTTCGCCGGAGCTGGGCAGGTCGAGCCCGGCCAGCAGGCCGAGGAGGGTGGATTTGCCCGAGCCGGAGCTGCCGACGATGGCCAGGCTGTCGCCTTGCGCGAGGTCCAGGTCGAGCCCCTGGAGGATGGTCAGTTCACCTTCCGCGCTGGGGACCACTTTGCTAAGGTGCCGCGCATTGAGAATGCTTGGGCTCATGGAGAATCCGATGCGTGCTGGGTGGATGGGCTGCTGCCTGGGGCTGTTGCTGCTGGCGCAGGAGGCTGCGGCGGGGACCGTGCTGGTCGTCGGCGATAGTATCAGCGCCGCTTTGGGGCTGGAAACCAGCCAGGGCTGGGTCTCCCTGCTGCAGAAAAAGCTCGATTCCGAGCGTATCGATCACCGTGTGGTGAATGCGTCCATCAGCGGCGACACCAGTGCTGGCGGGGCTGCGCGGCTGCCTGCGCTGCTCGGCGAGCACAAGCCGGAAGTGGTGATCATCGAGCTGGGGGGCAACGATGGCTTGCGTGGCCAACCCCCGGCGCAATTGCAACAGAATCTTGCCTCGATGGTTGAGCAGTCCCGGCAGGTGGGCGCCAAGGTGCTGGTGCTGGGGATGCGCCTGCCGCCCAACTATGGCAAGCGCTACACCGACGCGTTCGCTCGTGTGTTCAGTGACGTGGCCAAGGAACAGCAGGTGCCGCTGGTGCCGTTCTTTCTCGAGGGCGTCGGAGGCGTGGAGGGCATGATGCAGGCCGACGGTATCCATCCGGCTGCCGGTGCCCAGCAAAAGCTGCTGGAAAACGTCTGGCCGTCGCTCCAGCCGCTGCTTTGAGGCTTTTCCGAGGCGGGGCTTTCGGCTAATGTTGCGCACCCGCTCCGGAGTCCCCCATGCCTCGCCCCGCCTGGTCCCTGCACGCCTATAAGCTGATCGAGCCAGACGAGCAGCTCGACCTGTTCGCCTGCCGTGAGGTCCGCCTGCATCTGGTGGCGCGCCAGCTCGAGTTGGGGGGCTACGCCGACCGTACGTTGTGCGGCGGGCTGCTGCCGGCCATGCCCCGTTGGTGCGAGGTGGGCCGCAGCCTTCTGCAGGACCGCCGGTTGTGCCCGTTCTGCAAGCAGGAACTCGAGGCGCAGCGCGATGGCAAGCGGCCGGAGTGGCCTGACAGCTAGCCTCCCGGCTGCTGGCGGGCCGGTGTACAATCCGCCACTCATTTTTCAACCCTCAGCCAAGGATTCCCGGATGTTGTCGCGCGTTCCCGCCGTCGCCCGTACCCTGTCTCTGGCCGCCGCTGTACTGGCCGGTAACGCCGCAGCACTGGAGCTGCCCCTGCCGCCCCCCGGGGAGGATATCGTTGGCCAGGTCCAGGTGATCAAGGCCAAGTACGAGGACACCTTCGCCGACATCGGCGTGGCCAATGACCTGGGCTACCTGGAGATGGTCGCGGCCAACCCCGGCGTTGATCCCTGGCTGCCGGGCGAAGGCGCAGAGATCATCCTGCCGACCCGCTTCATCCTGCCGCCGGGGCCGCGCGAGGGGATCGTGATCAACCTCGCCGAGTACCGGATGTACTACTTCCCGAAAGGGCAGAACGTGGTGCACACCTATCCGCTGGGCATTGGCCGGGAAGGCTGGGGTTCGCCTATCAGCACCACCAAGATCACGGCCAAGACGCCGAATCCGGCCTGGTACCCGCCCAAGTCGATCCGTGAAGAGCACGCTGCCGATGGCGACCCGCTTCCGACCGTGGTGCCGGCGGGGCCGAACAACCCCCTCGGTCCGTTCAAGTTCACCCTGGGCCTGCCGGGTTACCTGATCCACGGCTCCAACAAGAAGTTCGGCATCGGGATGCGCGTCAGCCACGGCTGCTTCCGCATGCTCAACAACAACGTGCTGGAACTGGCCAAGATGGCGCCGGTGGGCACGCCGGTGCGGGTGATCAACGAGCCTTACAAGTTCGGCGTCAGCGGCGGCAAGATCTACCTGGAGGCCCACGCTCCGCTGGACGACCATGGCGATCCGTCGGTGGTCGACAAGCACACTGCGGTGATCAATGCGCTGCTCAAGCGCGAGGACCTGGTCAACACCATCCGCCTGGATTGGGACGTGGTGCGTGAGGTGGTGGCGGCCGAAGACGGCCTGCCGGTGGAGATCGCCGAGCCTTCGACGTCGGTTGCGGCCAGCGCTACGCCCGCGCTCTGATCGCATCCAGAAGACCCGCCTCCCATTCGGGTGGCGGGTTTTTTATTGCCGGCGACTTTGTGCAGGCAATAAAAAACCGACCCAGTTGCCTGGGTCGGTTTCAGGTAAAAGCCTTGTGGGCTATTACTTGCGGCTGGCTTTTTCCAGCATGCGCAGAGCGCGCTCGTTAGCCTCGTCAGCGGTCTGCTGGGCTTTCTGAGCGGCGGCCAGAGCTTCGTCAGCCTTGCGGTAGGCTTCGTCAGCACGGGCTTGAGCACGAGCAGCTGCGTCTTCGGTAGCGGTCAGACGAGCTTCGGTTTCTTTGGAGGCGCTGCTGCAACCGGTGGCCAGAACAGCAGCCAGAGCCAGAGCAGAGAATTTCAGAACGTTGTTCATCGTGTTCCCCTTTAAGGTGGACATTTCCATTAAAAGCAATTCCCCGAGCGTGGGAAATTAGCCGGCGTACATACTACCCATAACTTGTAGTAAGTAAACTGACGGGGCGCAAGGCGGACACTTTTTTTTCACCTTGGCTGCCTTTTTACCCCACTGGGCACGGGCGCTTGAGCAAAAAACGACCAGAAAGCCGCTGTTCACCACAAGCGAAGTTCAAATTCTAGCTGCTGTATGCGGCATTGAGCTGTTGAGTGGGCTGCAATGGCTTATCGATAAGTTGAGTTGACCTGTCAGCGCCGGACAGCAAGTTGCCGTCACCCGCACTCTTCAGTGAACTTCTTCACGTAATGGAAAAGTGTTTGTACCGCCATCGTGGGGCGGATGGTGGCACCTTGGGCGCACTGATAAGCTCGTCGCATTTTTTACCGCCTCAAGGATGGCGTCATGGCAAAACTTCTCAAGTGGGCGGTGCTGGGTGTTCTTGCGCTGGCTGTGCTGATCAAGGGCTCTTTGTGGCTCTCCGTGCGTTCCATCATGAACGAGGCGGTCACCAAGCTCTCGCCGGTCATGGACATCAGCTACGGCGGCATCACGTCGTCGTTCGACGGCCGTGTCGGGCTGGAGAACGTCACGATCCGCGTTCCTGCCCTGGGGGACAGCCTGCAGGTGCAACACGCGCAGCTGCGCTTCAACGGGCTTCGCGAGCTGCTGAGCTTCAAGGAGCGTCTGGAGGAGGGCAAGCTGCCCAAGCAGATGTCCGTCGAGCTCAAGGGGCTGCAACTGGCAGTCCATGGCCCGTTCATGCAGCAGCTGTATGACGCGCCGGCCGAGCGCAGCATCTTCACTGCGATGAGTGAGGTGGCGTGCGGCAAGGTGAGCCACATCGGCACCAACGAGTTGCTGGACATGGGTTACCGGACGTTCGAGACCGATGCCCAGTTCTCGTACCAGCTGGAGGAGGGGGCCAAGCGCCTGACCTTCAACCTCAAGGCCGATACCCGCGACATGGGGGATACCCGTCTCAGCCTGTCCCTGATCAACATGCCGGACAACCCGGGTGACCTGCGGGTAAACCCGCCGCGCGTCTCCAGCGTGGTGTTCGAGCTGAACGACAACCAGTACCAGCGCAAGGTGCAGGACTTCTGTGCCGGCAAGCTGGGCCAGTCACGCGAGGCCTACCTCAAGACGGCGGTGGAGCAGTTCGACCGTAACCTGCGGGCCCAGCGTGTCGCACTCGAGCCTGCCGTGCTGGAGGCCTACGGTCGTTACCTGAGCGATCCCCAGGCACTGCGCCTGGAGCTGAGCCCGAGCGAGGGCATGGCCTGGGAAGGCCTGGAGTTCTTCGAGCCGAAAGACGTGATCGGCATGCTGCGCCCGGTGGTGCTGGTCAACCAGCAGGCTGTCCAGCCGATCGCCTTCTCCTGGGTCGATACCACCAAGCGACCGGAGATGAAGGGCAACGAGCGGGTGTCCGCCGAGGTCGAAAAAGATGAAAACGCCGGTGCCTCGCCGCGCTACGAGTTCGTCCAAGTCTCCGATCTGGCGGGATACAAGGGCAAACGCCTGCAATTCATCACCTACGATGGCGCCTATTACCAAGGTGTATTACACAAGGTGGAGAACGGTAAGGCGTTTCTCAGTGTCCAATTTGGGTCCGGCTCGGCTGAAATGTTCCTTCGGCTCGAAAAGATAGATAAGGTACGGGTGATGTTCTAAACCCGCAGAGGAGTTGCGATGAGCGAGGCGTTGTCCATCCATCATGACCAGGCAGGTCATCAGTTCGAGACCACCGTGGATGGTCACCGTGCTTACCTGGCCTATATGGATCTCGGCAAGCAGACCCTGGATATCTACAGGACCTTCGTGCCGAACGCGCTGCGCGGACGCGGCATTGCTGCGGCGCTGACCGAGAAGGCGCTGAGCTTTGCCGAAGACCAGGGTTACACCGTGATTCCCTCATGCTCCTATGTGGAGCGCTATATCGAACGCCGCCAGCGCCACGCTCCGAAGGAGTGAAGGCGCTGAAACGAAAACGCTGGGCAATGCCCGGCGTTTTTGTTTCAGCAGCAGCCCTTTCAGCTGCGCTTGCGCTTGGGCAGCACGTCCTTGAGCTTGGCGTGCATGGAGCGCAGGGTCTTCTCGGTGGTGTCCCAGTCGATGCAGGCATCGGTGATGGAGACGCCGTACTGCAGCTGGTTGAGGTCCTTGGGAATGGATTGGGCACCCCAGCCCAGGTGGCTTTCCACCATCAGGCCGACGATGGAGTTGTTGCCCTCGAGTATCTGGTTGGCGACGTTGTCCATCACCAGTGGTTGCAGCGATGGGTCCTTGTTGGAGTTGGCATGGCTGCAGTCGACCATGATGTTCGGCTTGATGCTGGCCTTGGTCAGGGCTTGCTCGCAGACGGCGACGCTCACCGAGTCATAGTTTGGCTTGCCGTTGCCGCCACGCAGAACCACGTGGCCATAGGCGTTGCCTTTGGTGGTGACGATGGAGACGCCGCCTTCCTGGTTGATGCCAAGGAAGCGATGCGGGCTCGACACCGACTGCAGGGCGTTGATGGCCACGGTCAGGCTACCGTCGGTGCCGTTCTTGAAGCCCACGGCCGAAGACAGGCCGGAAGCCATCTCGCGGTGGGTCTGGGATTCGGTGGTGCGGGCGCCGATGGCCGACCAGCTGATCAGGTCCTGCAGGTACTGCGGGGAGATCGGATCCAGGGCTTCGGTGGCAGTCGGCAGGCCTTTCTCGGCCAGGTCACGCAGGAGCTGGCGACCGATGTGCAGGCCGTCCTGGATCTTGAAGGAGTCATCCAAGTAAGGATCGTTGATCAGGCCTTTCCAGCCGACGGTGGTGCGGGGCTTCTCGAAGTACACGCGCATGACCAGGAACAGCGTGTCGGAGACCTCGGCAGCCAGGCCCTTGAGACGGTCGGCGTATTCGTGAGCGGCCTTGATGTCGTGGATGGAGCAGGGCCCCACGACCACGAACAGGCGGTGGTCCTTGCCGTCGAGGATGTCACGGACCACCTGGCGGCCATGGGCGACGGTCTGCAGGGCGGCGTCCGTCAGGGGGATTTCGCGTTTCAGCTGCGCCGGGGTGATCAGGGTCTCGTTGGAGGCAACGTTCAGGTCGTCGAGCGGTAAATCAGCCATGGTGCTAGTCATTGGAATTCAGTCGTCGGGTCACGGGTGCTTGACCGCCACCATCCCCCGAGCGGCGGAGCACGGCATTGAAGGCGTGGCAGGGACGCGGAACCTTAACGCTTTAGGCAGTGGCTAGACAATGGCGCCAAGGTCGCAATTGGACGGATGCGGTCAGTTCAGGCTGGCGGCCGAGAACTCGGTGGCATGCTGGGCAATCCACTCCTCGGCGATCTGCTCGATGGGCTGCGTTTCGCCCGACTCCGCCTCGCGCTGCTTGCGGTAGGCCTCGATCTGGCAGACCTGCTCCACCATGCGGGCGCGGAACAGGGACTCCTCGTCGGTGAAGCAGATGCCGACAAGGTAGTCGTCCGGCTGCTTGCGGCACCAGGCCACGACCCCTGGGCAGCTGGCCTGCTCACCCAGCAGGGGGATTCGCAGCTCGATTGCCGTGCCCTTGCGGAAGCCCCTCGTGGAGTTGCACGCCACCCCGCCGAGGCTGATATTGTGCAGCCGCTGTCGCGGCAGGAAGTTGTGCTTGCGTAGAACCAGTTCGACCGGCAGGTCGCTGGGGTGACGCAGGAATCGGCGCATATGAGTACTCCCTTGTGCCAGTGGTCTGGCCCGGTTGGAGGATGCGGCTTGCATGAAATCGAGTTGAGCGACTTCGACGCTGATCAGCGTCTGCTCAGTCTGCCCGGAACCTCCCTGCTGATATTCACCAGCATAGGCTGTGCCAGTTGCCGGTGGGCGCGCCGCCATTTGCCCAGCCTCGACCTGGCCGTCGACCGATTGTGCTGGATAGACGCCGCCGATAATGGTGGCCTGGTCCAGCGCTACGAGGTATTCCACCTTCCCGCCCTGTTCCTGGTGCGGGATGGCCAATTTCTTGGCGCCCTGCACAGTACGTTGCGGGACGCTGACCTGAACGAGAACCTGGCGGCTGCCCACCAGCGCCAGGCTGAGGAGCTGCCCTGATGAGTTCGACCCCATCCCCCCGCATCGGCATCATCGGCACCGGCGCCATTGGCGGTTTCTACGGGCTGCTGCTTGCCCGTGCCGGATTCGATGTGCATTTCCTCCTTCGCAGTGAATACGAGACCGTGAGCCGCCAGGGGCTGCGCCTGTCCAGTGCCGTTCATGGCGAGCTGGCGCTGCACCCGGTGAATGCCTACCGGGATGCGGCGGCGATGCCCCCGTGCGACTGGCTGCTGGTGGGGGCGAAGACCACCAGCAATGCCGAGCTGGCACCGTTGATCAGCCAGGTCGCTGCGCCGGGCGCCCGGGTGGTGCTGTTGCAGAACGGCCTTGGGGTGGAGGAGGCATTGCGCCCCCTGCTGCCCGCGCACCTCAACCTGCTGGGCGGGCTCTGTTACATCTGCGTCCACCGCGAGGCCCCGGGGCACGTGGTGCACCAGTCCCTGGGGGCCGTGAACCTCGGCTACCACAGCGGGCCCGCGACCGATGCCGCCGAGCGCATGGCCCTTCTCGAGGAGGGGGTGGCCTGCTTCAGGGCTGCCGGGCTGGACTCCACCGCCATGCCCAGCCTTGAACAGGCGCGCTGGCAGAAGTTGGTGTGGAACGTTCCCTACAACGGCCTTTCCGTTGTGCTCAATGCGGGCACTACCGCGTTGATGGGCAACCCGGACAGCCGCGCGCTGATCCAGGCGTTGATGCAGGAAGTGGTGGAGGGCGCCGTGGCCTGCGGGCACACCCTGCCGGAGGGCTTTGCCGGCAAGTTGCTGGCCTCGACGGACCGCATGCCCGACTACCTGCCCAGCATGTACCACGACCATGTGCAGCGGCGACCTCTTGAACTTGAGGCCATCTATGCGGCCCCCCTGGCTGCTGCGGAAGCCGCGGGGTGTGACCTCCCGCGAATCCGGGCGCTTTACCAGGCGCTGCGTTTCATCGATGCCCGCAACCGCACCGAGTGAGTCGCCAGGATGAGCGCGCTGAACGACAAGCTGGTGCTGGCGATTTCCTCCCGGGCACTGTTCGACCTCGATGAGAGCCATCGCGTCTACGAGTCGGAAGGGATCGAAGCCTATCGCCAGTACCAGATCGAACATGAAGACGAGCTGCTGGAGCCGGGTGATGCCTTTCCCCTGGTGCACAAGTTGCTGGCCCTCAATGAGCAGCTCGGCCAGGCGCGGGTAGAGGTGATCCTGGTCTCGCGCAACAGCGCCGACACAGGCCTGCGGGCGTTCAACTCGATCCAGAAGCACGGCCTGGCGATTTCTCGCGCAGCCTTCTCCGGTGGTCGCAGCCCTGGGCCTTACCTGAAGGCCTTTGGATGCCACCTGTTCCTCTCCACCCACGTGGAGGACGTCCGGGTGGCGTTGCAGGCAGGTTTTGCCGCGGCGACCATTCTCCCCGGCGCGCCACGCAGGGCGTCCAGCAGCGAGTTGCGCATTGCCTTCGATGGCGATGCTGTGCTGTTCGCCGATGACGCTGAGCGCGTCTACCAGTCCGGCGGGCTGGCTGCATTCCAGGCCCACGAGCGTGAGGCAGCATTGAGACCGCTGGACGGTGGGCCGTTCAAACCCTTCCTCTCGGCGCTCAACCAGTTGCAGCGCGAATTGCCCGTGGATGGCTGCCCGATTCGTACCGCGCTGGTCACCGCGCGCTCCGCTCCGGCCCATGAGCGGGTGATCCGTACCCTGCGCGACTGGGACATCCGCCTGGACGAGTCGTTCTTCCTGGGCGGGCTCGAGAAGTCCGCTATTCTCGACGCCTTTGGCGCCGATGTATTCTTCGACGACCAGGCCGGCCATTGCGAGAAAGCCCGCGAAGTGGTCGCCACCGGGCATGTACCGCATGGCGTGAGCAACGAGCCGAAGATCTGACTAAGCTGATGCGAGGCCCGCCAAGCAGGCAGTAGGAGGCCTCATGATTCGCTCGATCCTCTATGCGACCGACCTCGGGTTGTACTCGCCCTATGTCCTTCAACATGCCCTTTCCCTCGCCAAGGCCCACAGGGCCGAACTCTACGTGGTGCACGCGGTGGAGCCCCTCGGGCTGTTCGCCGAATCCGTCCTGCAGACATACCTGGACGAGACCTTGCTAAAGGAGTTGCGTGCCCAGGGCCTGGGCACGGTGATGGCCAGCATCGAGCAGCGGGTTCTCGAGGGTTTTCGTGACGAGATCGGCGATGCGGAGAATGAGCTGAGCCTGATCAAGGCCGTCCGGGTGGTGCAGGGGGACCCGCCGCAGATGATTCTCGAGGAGGCCCAGAAACTTGGCGTCGATCTGCTGGTCGTAGGCAGTCACAGTCACGGCGCTGCGCTCGAGACGCCCCTCGGTCGTACCGCCTCCCGTCTGGTGCAGCTCTCCGAGGTGCCGGTCTACCTGGTTCCGATGCTCCAGCACCGCGGGCGCGGCGAGTTCTGATACGCCGACGAAAGAGCGTGCAGGAAATAAAAAAACGTCTAGTTTTAACCCTCAAACCATTAATATGGTTATAAAAGGTCACCGACCACCTACGCGTCGCCATCTGCTCTGAGGGACATCTATGAAGCTTCAGCAACTGCGCTACATCTGGGAGGTGGCGCACCACGACCTGAACGTCTCAGCCACCGCGCAGAGTCTCTATACCTCGCAGCCGGGTATCAGCAAGCAGATCCGCCTGCTCGAAGACGAGCTGGGTGTCGAGGTCTTCGCCCGCAGCGGCAAGCACCTGACCCGCGTGACACCCGCCGGGGAGCGGATCATCAACACGGCCGGCGAGATCCTCCGCAAGGTCGAAAGCATCAAGCAGATCGCCCAGGAGTTCTCCAACGAGAAGAAGGGCACCCTCTCCATCGCCACCACCCACACCCAGGCGCGCTATGCGCTGCCGCCAGTGATCAGCAGCTTCATCCGCCAGTACCCCGATGTGTCTCTGCACATGCACCAGGGCACCCCGATGCAGATCGCCGAGATGGCCGCCGATGGCACTGTCGACTTCGCCATTGCCACCGAAGCCCTGGAGCTGTTCGGCGACTTGGTGATGATGCCCTGCTACCGCTGGAACCGCTGCGTGATCGTGCCCCAGGGCCACCCCCTGGCCAAGCTGCCGAAGCTGACCCTGGAAGCCCTGGCGGAGCATCCCATCGTCACCTACGTATTCGGGTTCACCGGGCGCTCCAAGCTGGACGAAGCCTTCAGCCACCGCGGCCTCACGCCGAAGGTGGTGTTCACCGCGGCTGACGCGGACGTGATCAAGACCTACGTGCGCCTGGGCCTGGGCGTCGGCATCGTGGCGAAGATGGCGGTCGATGCGAAGCTGGACAGCGACCTGGTGGTGCTGGATGCCAGTGAACTGTTCGAGTCCAGCGTGACCAAGATCGGCTTCCGCCGTGGCACCTTCCTGCGCGGCTTCATGTGCGACTTCATCGAGAAGTTCGCCCCCCACCTGACCCGCGAGATGCTCGCCAAGGCCGTGCAGTGCCACAACAAGGTGGAACTGGACGAACTGTTCCAGGACGTCGAACTGCCCACCTACTGATTCGCCCCCATCAACGAACAAGCCCGGCAATCGCCGGGCTTGTTCGTTTCAGCCTGCCTCCAGGACCTCGTGGAGAAATTCGTGGAAGACGGTGTAGACCCGCTCGCGGCCGTCGTCCGTTCGCACCACGAAGAAGGGGGCGCTGCCCACGCCGTAGAGCTGCGCCGCGATCCAGCCCAGGCCGGCGGGGTCGCGCTCGTCCGCCACCAGGGTGCGGTCGATGCGTGGCAGGTGGTTACCCCGTTCCAGCAGCCGCATCACATCCTTGCACTTGGCACAGGCCGTTCCATCGGCCAGGACCTTGGTCACCAGGGTGATGCGCATCCTGTCACTCCCGAGCGATCAGATTGCCGGCGTGCAGCCCGCATTCCTTCTGGGTGGCTTCCTCCCACCACCAGCGGCCTTCGCGCTCATGCTGGTTGGGCAGCACCGGGCGGGTGCAGGGCTCGCAGCCGATGCTGATGAAACCGCGCTCGTGCAGCGGGTTGTAGGGGATCTCCAGCATGCGGATGTAGGCCCAGACCTCTTCGCTGCTCATCTGCGCCAAGGGGTTGAACTTGTAGAGAGGCTTCTCCGGCGTGGAGAAGGCACCGTCCACTTCCACGGCAGCCACCTTGCTGCGGGTGCCGGGGCTCTGGTCGCGGCGCTGGCCGGTGGCCCAGGCGCTGACGCCCGAGAGCTTGCGCCGCAGCGGCGCGATCTTGCGGATGCCGCAGCATTCCTCGTGGCCGTCCTTGTAGAAGCTGAACAGACCCTTCTCACGGACGAAAGGCTCCAGCTTGGCGGCGTCGGGGGAGAGCACCTCGATGGCGATGCCGTAGTGCTCGCGGACCTTGTCGATGAAGCGGTAGGTCTCCGGGTGCAGGCGGCCGGTATCCAGGCTGAACACCTTCACGTTCTTGTTCAGCTTCCAGGCCATGTCCACCAGGACCACGTCCTCGGCGCCGCTGAACGAGATCCACAGGTCGTCGCCAAACTGCTCGAAGGCGAACTTGAGGATTTCCTGGGGGGATTTGCTGGCGTAGGACGCAGCAATATCGGTGACGTCGAAGGGATGGCTCATCAGGCGGACTTCCTACTGGCTACGGCGCTACGCGCTCTGTGGCGGCGGATGGTAGCAAAAGCCATTTATGCGCCTAAATAACCATACGGAAGGTGGACTGCCTGTTTCGGGTATAAGGCCCCGCGTTGCGTGCCCGACGAGGGAAAGGCTAGAGTGCCGCCTCCTTTACAAGCCAATAACGGGGAAATGCTCGTGGAAATCGCCTGTCTCGACCTTGAAGGTGTGCTGGTTCCTGAAATCTGGATCGCCTTCGCCGAAAAAACCGGAATCGAAGCGCTCAAGGCCACTACCCGCGACATCCCCGACTACGACGTGCTGATGAAGCAGCGCCTGCGCATCCTCGACGAGCACGGCCTGAAGCTGTCCGACATCCAGGAAGTGATCGCCACCCTCAAGCCGCTGGACGGCGCGGTGGAGTTCGTCGACTGGCTGCGTGAGCGCTTCCAGGTGGTCATCCTTTCCGACACCTTCTACGAGTTCTCCCAGCCGCTGATGCGCCAGCTGGGCTTCCCGACCCTGCTGTGCCACCGCCTGATCACCGACGAGACCGACCGCGTCGTCGGCTACCAGCTGCGCCAGAAGGACCCGAAACGCCAGTCCGTGATCGCCTTCAAGAGCCTCTACTACCGCGTGATCGCCGCCGGCGACTCGTACAACGACACCACCATGCTCTCCGAAGCCCATGCCGGCATCCTCTTCCACGCACCGGAGAACGTCATCCGCGAGTTCCCGCAGTTCCCGGCGGTGCACACCTACGAGGACCTCAAGCGCGAGTTCCTCAAGGCGTCCAACCGCCCGCTGAGCCTCTGAGCCCAGCCATGAAAAAGCCCGCGCAAGCGGGCTTTTCTGTCTCTGGCACCGGCCTACAGCGCTTCCAGGGTACGCAGCAGGACCTGGACCTTGGTGATCGACTCGCGGTATTCCGCCTGCCAGTCCGAGTCGGCCACGATGCCGCCGCCGCCCCAGCAGCTCGCCTGGCCGTCCTTCACCAGCAGGGTGCGGATGGCGATGGAGCTGTCCATCTCCCCCCGCACGTCCAGGTACAGCAGCGAGCCGCAGTAGATCGAGCGGCGCGTCGGCTCCAGCTCGTCGATGATCTCCATCGCGCGGATCTTTGGCGCCCCGGTGATGGAGCCGCCGGGGAAGCTGCCCGCCAGCAGGTCCAGCGCGTCCTTGCCTTCGGCCAGCTCGCCGCGAACGGCGCTGACCAGGTGATGGACGTTGGGGTAGCTCTCCAGCGCGAACAGCTCCGGCACCCTCACGCTGCCGATGCGGCAGCTGCGCCCGAGGTCGTTGCGCAGGAGGTCGACGATCATCAGGTTCTCCGCGCGGTCCTTCGGGCTGCCAAGCAGGTCGTCGGCCTGTGCCAGGTCCTCGTCCGGGGTCAGGCCGCGCGGGCGCGTGCCCTTGATCGGGCGGGTCTCCACCTGGCCCTGGCTCAAGCGGATGAAGCGTTCGGGGGACAGGCTGACGATCGCACCGGCTTCCAGCGCCAGGTAGCCCGAGAAGGGGGTCGGACAGGCGCCGCGCAGCGCCAGGTAGGCGCCCCAGGGGTCGCCGTCACAGGGGGCCTGGAAGCGTTGGGTGAAGTTCACCTGGTAGCAGTCCCCGGCACGGATGTAGGCCAGGATGCGTTCGATGCCCCGACGGTAATCCGCCTCGCTGATGCTGGCCGCGAAGGGTGCCTTGAGGCGGAAGGCGCCTGCTGGCTGCGCCGTTGGCTCGCTCAGCAATTGGATAAGCCGAGTGCGTTCGTCATCGGCGAGTGCAGGGTGGAAGACCAGTTGGCTGGTGCGGCGCTCATGGTCGCTCACCAGTGCCCAGGCATACAGGCCCAGTCGGGCGTCGGGCAGCGCCAGGTCGTCCTGGGTCTGTGCAGGCAGGCACTCCAGGCGGCGGCCGAAGTCGTAGGCGAAATAGCCGATCAATCCGCCCGTGAATGGCAGCTCCACGCCGCCCGGCGCTTCGCAGCGCCCCAACTGGCGCAGCGCCGTGCGGAGGCGATCAGCGAAGTCGTTGGCCGATTCGTCGTCGCCCGGCGCAAGTTCTGCCAATGGCCAGGCGCTGAATAGGTCATAGCGTCCACGGCTGGCACCGGGTCGCCCCGCGTCCAGCAGTACCGCCCCGGGTGCATGGCGGATGCGTGAGAAGCGCATTCCCGGGTCTTCATGATAGGGCAGGGGGTGTACGAGACAGTTGGGCATAGGGCAAGGCAAGCAGGGCGACAGCGGATTCTAGGGAAACTCTGAAAAAGTTCCAATTTTGCCTTGTAGCCGTCCCGGACGCGGCATGCTTGCCAGGGTGAAACGGACATTTTCAAGACCGCCCCAGGTACGGCTGTAGAGTCGATGCTAGAGCGATTTCCTAAGTTTACGCAGGAATTGCATTCTGATAATTATGGACAGGTCCCGCGGGGGGAACTCCCCGTCCCACAATGATAAAGACACAGGGATACAGGCCGTGGATGCAGTTCTCGACCCCGCAGCCGGCAGCTTCTTGCGCTCGCAAACGATGACGCCCCAGGCGTCTGCCGGCTATTTGCCGCGACCGCAGATCCAGGCGGCCATGGCGGCATACCCTCAAGCTCGACTGCTGCTGTTCTCGGCTCCGGCCGGTTTCGGCAAGAGCACCGCCCTGGCTTCGCTTGCCGAACAACGTCGGCAGGCCGGCAGCCTCGTGGCCTGGCTCTCGCTGGGCAGCGAGGACGACGATCCCGCGCGTTTCTTCCTGAAGCTCAGCCATGCGCTGGACGAGGCTGTGCCCGGCCTGGCCGATCCTGCCCGCGCCTTCCTGCAGAACACCATGCAAGTGCCCGTCGCAGCGGTGCTGGAGAGCCTGCTGGTGGGGCTTTCCGCCCTCGACCAGCCGCTGCTGCTGGTGCTGGACGACCTGCACCTGGTCACTGATGCCGAAATCTTCAATGCCCTGAGCCGATTGGTGAAGCTGGCGCCACCGGGTTTCAGCCTGGCCATCGGCAGCCGTTCCCTGCCGCCGATGAACCTGGCCACCCTGCGGGCCAAGGGCTGGCTGCTGGAGGTGGGGCTTGACGAATTGCGCCTGACCGAGGACGAAACCCGCGCCTACCTGGAGCGCAGTGGCATCGTGTTGGACGCCACCACCCTGGCCGCACTGCACCAGCGCACCGAGGGCTGGATGATCGGCGTGCACCTGGCCAGTCTCTGGCTGCGCCACCAGCCCCAGGCCGCCGAGCAGGTGCAGACCCTGGGTGCCGATCAGGCCGCCGTGGGTGACTACCTGCTCACCTCCGTGTTCGAGCAACTGCCCGCCGACCTGCAGGAAGCCCTGCTGGCCCTGGGCATCGCCAGCCAGCTCAGTGGCGACCTGGCCAATGCCCTCACCGGGCGCAGCGATGGCCAGGCCCTGCTGGAGCGGCTGGAGACCATGCAGCTGTTCCTCCTGCCCCTGGACCGCGAGCGCCAGTGGTACCGCTTCCACCACCTGTTCGCTGACTTCCTCCGGGGCCGGTTGCGCGCCCGCGACCCGGACCGCTTCCAGCAGCTGCACTTCAACGCCAGCCTGTGGTTCACCAACCACCACATGCAGAACCTCGCCATCGAGCACGCCTGCCTGGCCGAGGACCCCGAGATGCTCGCGGCCCTGGTGGACGGCTGCGGCCTGGAGCTGATCAACCGTGGTCAGCTCAACCAGATCTACCGCTGGCGCCAGCAGGTGCCGGACGACATCGCTGCGCGCTATCCCACCCTGGTGCTGGCCGACGTGTGGAACCGCGCCACCGAACTGGCGCTGCCCGAAGCCAACCAGATGCTCGACGACCTGCTCGCCCGCTGGGGCGGGGAGGGCGGCCAGGCTCCCCTCAGCGACAAATACCTGGCAGCCCTGGCGGTCAAGGCTGCCATCGCCCTGCAGAAGGATGATCTCGATCTGTGCGTGACGCTGGCGCGCAAGGTCGAAGGCCACCTGGGCCAGAACGAGGCCTTCCTCGAAGTGGCCATGCTGGTCATCGGCGCCCTGGCGCTGTCGATCCTCGCCCAGCCCGACCAGGCCCGCCGCTTGCTGGCCCTGGCGCAGCAACGCAACCACTTCCTCGAAGGGCGCTACCTCGACATGCAACTGGGCAACGTCGAGGTGCTGCTCGCCCTGGAGCAGGGCCAGGTCAAGCAGGCACAGCTGCTCCACGAGCAGATGCGCGCGCGCCTGGTGCCGCTGTTCGACGAGCGCTCCCGTGCCCTGGCCCTGCCCGCCATCATCGAAGCGCTGATCGCCTACCACCAGGGCCGCCTGGACGGCCTGGAGGAGCGCCTGCGCTGGGCCCTCGGGCATGTCGACGTGATCAAGCCGATCGACATCTACGCCCAGGGCATGTTGTTCCTCGCCCGTGTCCAGCGCATGCAGGACCGCTCCAAGGAGGCCCAGGCCACCCTGGTGCTGATGCAGAACCTCGCCGCACGCAACCAGTCCTGGCGCTTCTATGCCCAGGCGGTGGCCGACGAGGTGACGCTGATCCTGCAGGAGCCGGCCACCGACCGCATCAAGCGCGCCGAGCAGCGCCTCAAGACCGTGGACTGGGACAAGCTCGCCGCCGACTACGTCCGCCGCGGCTTCAACCCGGTGCTCTGGACCCAGGGCCTGTTGCGGGTGCGCCTGCAGCAGGCGCGGGGGCACTACAGCGAGGCACTGCACGAGATCAACCAGTTGCGCGCCCAACTACTGCCCGGCTGGCACGGCCTGCAGCGCTTGCGGCTCGACCTGCTGGCAGCGCTGAGCTACCAGCGCCTCGGCTACCAGGAGCGCGCCCACAGCCTGCTGGTGCAATGCCTGCTGAGTGCCGAGCGTGAAGGCATCCGCAGCCTGTTCGTCGAAGAGGGCGACGCCATCCGCTTGCTGCTGCAACAGCTGGAGGCGGCCGAGCGCCAGCCCTCCCTGCAGGGCTTCATCCGCGAATTGCTGGCCATCTGGCCGGGGCAGGACGTACGCAAGGCCCAGGACGTGCTGGAGGAGGGGCTGACCGAGCGTGAGCGCGAGGTCGTGCTGCTGGCCGCCGAAGGGCTTTCCAACGAGGAGATCGGCCAGCAGCTCTCGCTGGCCCTGGGGACCGTCAAATGGCACCTGCACAACATCTACGAGAAGCTCAAGGTGCGCAATCGCACCCAGGCCATCCGTCGGGCCCGGGAACTGGGGCTGCTGCAGTGAGCAGCGTCAGCCAGCCGTTCCACCTGCTGCGCACCAAGCTCTACCCGCCGGAAGTCGGCGGGCAGCCGCGCCTGCCGCGCCAGGCGCTGATCGACCGCCTGTGGGAGGCGCGTGAGCGTCGCGTGCTGGTGCTCAGCGCGCCGGCCGGCTTCGGCAAAAGCACCGTGCTCAGCCTGTTCCGCGAGGCCCTGCAGCGCGAGGGCGCGCGGGTTGCCTGGCTCTCCTGCGACGAGTCGGACAGCGAGCCGCAGCGCCTGCTGCAGTACCTGGTGGCTGCCGTCGAGGCGGTGATCCCCGGTTTCGGCGCCAACACCGCCGGCCTGCTCTGTGGTGAGGTGAACTGGCCGGTAGAGGCCATCATCGACGCCTTCGTCAGCGACCTGCAGCGCCTGGAGGGCGAGCTGTACCTGATGCTCGACGACTTCCACCGCATCCGCCACGCCAGCCTGGAGCAGGGCGCCCGCCACCTGGTGGAGCGCCTGCCCCGCAACGTGCACCTGATCAGCAGCACCCGCTTCACCCCGCGCAGCCTGTTCGTCGAGAACGAAGCCTTCATGCTCCAGGCCGAGGACCTGCGCCTGTCCCTGGAGGAGACCGAAGCCTACTTCCGTGACGTGCGCCCGCTGGAACTCAGCCGCAGCGAGCTCAAGCAACTGCACGCACGCACCGAGGGCTGGATCACCGCCCTGCACCTGGCCAGCCTGGCGCTGGCGCGGCATCCCGATCGCACGGCCTTCCTCGCCAGCCTCAGCGGCACCGAGCGCAACATCGCCGACTACCTGGCCGAGGACGTGGTCAACAGCCTGCCGGTGACCTTGCAGCAGTTCCTCGACCAGACCTCGGTGCTGGACGAATTCTGTGCCGACCTGTGCAACGCCCTGACCGGCCGGCGTGACGGCCTGGACATGCTGATGCGCCTGCAGCGCGAGCAGCTCTTCGTCATCGCCCTGGACGAGCAGGGCGAGTGGTTCCGCTACCACCACCTGTTCGCCGAGTTCCTCCAGGGGCGCCTGGCGCGACACGGCGACAGCGCGACCTTGCTGCACGCCGCCGCCCGCTGGTGCGAAAGCCATGACCTGCCCGACCGGGCCATCAAGTACGCCCTGCGCGGGCGCGATTTCGGCTTTGCTGCCGAGTTGCTGGAGCGCCAGGGGGCGCGGCTCATTGCCGGCAACCGGGTCTACGGCATCCTCTCCATGCTCAAGGACGTGCCGGCGGAGGTGATCCGCGAGCACCCGGTGTTCCAGATCTTCTACGCCTGGCAGCTGGCCTTCGAGCAGAAGTTCGCCGAGTCCGAGGCGCTGATCGAAGAAGTCAGCACGCGCCTGCTGCAGGGGCGCGGCAAGGTCATCCACTTTGGACTCGGCGAGCTGCTGGCCGCATCCCAGGTGCTCAAAGCCCTGGTGCTGCTCTACCAGGACAAGCTGGAAGCCTGCCTCAAGGTGGCCCGTCAGTGGCTGGCCATGGTGCCGGACAACC
This sequence comes from Metapseudomonas otitidis, assembly GCF_011397855.1. Lineage (NCBI taxonomy): Bacteria > Pseudomonadati > Pseudomonadota > Gammaproteobacteria > Pseudomonadales > Pseudomonadaceae > Metapseudomonas > Metapseudomonas otitidis. The sequence continues at coordinate 1,981,828 of NZ_AP022642.1, forward strand.
AGCCGGTGTTCCGTGCCAGCCTCGCCTGCGTGCAGGCAGCGGCCTATGCGTTGCTGGGGGAATTCGGTGATGCCGCCGGCTCCATTGCCGCAGCGCGGGAGTGCCTGCGCCTGGTGGACAGCGAATACCTGCACGTCATGACCAGCCTGATCGAGTCACTGATCTGCAAGGAGAGCGGCGAACTGGAGCGTGGGCGCTCCATCGCCGAAGTCGCCCGGGGCCGTGTCGAGCGCGTGTTCGGCCGCCGCAGCCGGGTTGGCGGGCCGCTGGTGCTGGCCTACGCCGACCTGCTCTATGAGCAAGACCGCCACGCCGCCGTGCTGGCCGAATTGCCCCTGGCCACCACCTGGCGCGACGTGGCCACGCCGGTGGAGCTGATCAGCCGTGGTCAGCTGGTGATGGCGCGGGCGCGGTTCTTCGCCGGTGAGTCGGAGCTGGCTCTCAATCAACTGGACGACTGGCTCGCCGGGCTTCAGGGCCCTGGCTACGAGCGGGTCTTCGCCCATGGCATGAGCTGCAAGGTGCAGTTCCTGCTCTGGCTGCGCCGGCCCAACGAGGCCGAGCGGGTCTGCCTGCAGCTGGAACGCCACCTGGCGCCGTTGTCCCAGGCCCGTTATGCCGACGCCCATACGGTGCTGGCGCTTTCCCAGGCACGGCTCGCCCTCAGTGAGCGCCGGCCGGAGAAGGCCCAGTCCGTGCTGGAGGCCTGCCTGGCGCGGCAGGGCGCGGAACACCAGCGTGACCGCCGCCTGCGCCTGTCGCTGTTACTTTCCGTGGCGTACTGGCGCAAGGGTAACAGCGACAAGGCATTCGCCCTGTTCCAGCCCGTGCTGGAAGAGGCCTGGAACCGGGGCTACCGGCGCCTGTTCCAGGACGACGCGCTCTGGTTGCTGCCGTTGTGGGAGGCCTGGCGTGCTGCCGAGCCCAAGCGGGCCGGGGTCTGGCAGGGGTTGGCCGACAACCTGCGCGAGCAGTGCCGCCGCCTCAACGTCGATCCGGAGACCTTCGACGACAACCAGGACATCAGCCACCGGGAGCGGGAGATCCTCCGTTTCGTTGCGGCCGGCTTGTCGAACCGTGACATCGCCCAGGCGGTTCACCTCTCCGAAGCCACCATCAAGTGGCATTTGCACAACCTGTTCGCCAAGTTGGGCGTGCGCAGCCGCACCCAGGCGGTGCTCAAGGGCAAGAGCCTGGGCCTGCTCAGCGAGGCCTGATGAGATCAATGCGGTAGCGACTCGCCATCCTCCATCCCTTGGATGGGCTGGCAGCCGGGCAGGCGCTCGGTAACGTGGAATCAGGTCGGGGCACTCTGTGTGCTCCGAGTCCAAAGCGGGAGCGCATAGGGAAGCAGCGCCTGCTATGGAGATCGGCCAGGCCGATCCAACTGTCGCTGATGAGGAGGTAGGCGGCAGGCCCCCGGGGCAACCCACCTGTGAGAATCTTGGAGATAAAAACAATGAAAAGCTTCAAACAACTGGCTCTCGCCGCTGCTGTGCTCGCTGCTCCGTTCATGGCCCAGGCTGATTTGAAAGCCATGGATGACTCGGCCCTCTCGGGCGTCACCGGTCAGGATGGCATCAGCATCTCCGGTAACTTCAACGGCACCATCGGCAGCGTCGTCTACACCGACAAGGAAGGCTCCGCTTCCGGCAGCCTGCGCCTGGACACCATCGCCTTCACCGGCTTCAACATCTCCGACAGCGCCCCGATCCTGGTCGACGTGATCGACGGCGGTGCCGGCGGCAATGACAAGCTGCAGATCACCCTGCCGACCATCACCGGTCAGCTCAGCGTCGGCGCCATCCGCATGGGTGATGCCACTGCTGCCAGCATCGGCTCCCTGGCCGTCAACGACATGAACCTGGCCGGCACCACCATCAAGGTCTGGGGTCACTGATCCGCGCGCACGACCTGTAGTCCGGAAGGTCCCGTCGAGCCCCGTCGGCGGGGCCTTCCTTGTCGCAAGTCCTGATTCGGAACGGCAATGATCGAGATACTGGTTGGCAGCCTGCTGGGCCTGTTCGGCTTCACCCAGGCCGTGGACACCAAGCCGCAGCCCCAGGGTTCCGTGAACCTGACGCAGTCGCTCGCGCCCAACGGTCCTTACCGGGAGACCGTGAACATCGAGCCGATGAGCCAGTTGCAGTTCCGCAATGTGATCCGCCAGGCGTACGACTACAGCTGTGGCTCGGCCGCATTGACCAGCCTGCTGGACTACTACCTGGGGCGTAACCTGCAGGAGCGCCAGGTGATGGAGGGGCTGCTGCGCTATGGCGAGGCGGACAAGATCGTCGAGCGGAGGGGGTTCTCCCTGCTGGACATGAAGCGCTTCGTCACCGCCCTGGGCTACAAGAGCGGCGGTTTCCGCGCCGAATTCGAGGACCTCGACAAGCTGGAGCACCCGGCGCTGGTCCCGATCCACTACGGCGGCTTCAAGCATTTCGTGGTGGTGCGCGACGTCTACAACGATCACGTGTTCATCGCTGACCCTGCCCTGGGGAACATCAGCTTCACCCGCACCCGATTCGAAGAAGTGTGGGACCAGAACGTGCTGTTCGTGATCTACCCGACCGGTGCGGAACCGCGTAACGCGATGGCCCTGACCGAGCGCGACCTGCGCCTGGTGGATGACAGGACCATCAGCCTCCTGGCGTTCCAGCAGTTTCCGCAGATCACCAAGTTCACCGAAAACCAGTTGGACGAGTTGGGCTCGGGAGGCGATATCCGTTACTACCGACGCAAGTGAGCGTGCCGTCGGCAGGCCGTCCCGGCCAGTAAAAAGAAGAACCCGCATAAGTTAGAAAAATAACCAGGGGACCGTGCCATGGGAGTGAGGGGTTATGCATGGCTGGCCATGCTGGCGCTGGGCGCCTGCGGGCCGCTGTGGGCCGAGGAGAGCTCGGTGGACGATGCGCGTGAGGCGCTGAGCAAGAAGGACGGTGACGCCGACAGCGCCAAGGCGCTGGAGCAGGTGTTCCAGGCATCGGAGAAGAGCTACACGCTGCTGAAGAAGGGCGAGCGCACGCTCACCTACGGCTTCGACTACTCGCTGACCCGGGATGTGCAGATCGAGCAGGTGCGCACCGGGAACAACGTGTACAGCGTGATCCCGCGCAGCGAGGCCCAGCACACCTTCACCAACTCCTTCACCTTCGACTATGGCGTCTGGGACAACCTCACCTTCAGCGTGCGGCTGCCCTTCATCGCCAAGTACGACACCGAGCGTGACGTGAACGTCTACAGCCTGGGCGATGTGTCCGCCAGCCTGCGCTGGCAGCCCTGGTCGGCCACCCGTGGCAAGCCGGTCACCACGCTGTTCGCCACCCTTGGCCTGCCCACCGGCGAGAGCCCCTACGACATCAACCGCGAGTCGGACCTCTCCACCGGCAACGGCTACTACAGCCTGGGCGTGGGGGCCAACACCTCCTATGTGATCGACCCGGTCGTGCTGTTCGGCTCGGTCGGCTACACCTACAACATGCCGGTGCACAACATCCACCAGAACGTCGGCGGGCGAGAACTGGTGGACGTGGACCCAGGCGGCACTCTGTCCATGAGCATGGGTTTCGCCTACGCGCTGTCCTATGACGTCTCCCTGGCCACCTCCTACCAGATGGCCTACAACACGCGCCCTACCTACACCTTCTCCGACGGCAACAAGGCCGAAGGCAGCGAGCAGACCAGCGCAGTCATGAACTTCTCGCTCGGCCTGCGGACCTCGCCGGACTACATCGTCAACATCAACGCCGGCTTCGGCATGACCGAGGACTCCCCGGACGTGATGCTCGGGTTCTCCGTTCCCCTGGACATCAAAGGCCTGAAGGCCCAGTAACCGGCGAGGCGACGACATGACGATGCGTATTTCGCCGCTGGCCTTGGCGCTGGCGGGGGTGGGGCTCGGTTGGGCGGGGGGCGTGCAGGCGCAGTTGGCCAACGACCTGACCATCGGCAACCCCAAGGCCATGGCCATGGCCAATGCCGTGACGGCCGACTCCACCGGGATCGATGCGGTGCACTACAACCCGGCGGCCCTGGTCAAGCTCAAGGGCCGGCAGACCACGGTGAAGGTGATCGCCGGGGTGATGGACATCCGCGCCAAGTTCGATGCGCCCGCCGACTATGGCTTCTTCGGCTACAAGAACGACAGCGTGGCCGGCGCCAGCAGCCGCACCCTCACACCGGCCATGTACCTGCCCGGCATGGGCGGCATGACCGACATGCCGCTGCTGGCAGCCCCGCTGGCGGGGCTGTCGATCAACCCGCCGGGCTCCAAGTTCACCTTCGCCACCAACGTCTACGCGCCCATGGCGCTGGGCTACTCGCGGGACTCGGACAGCGACCCGGCCCGCTTTCAGGGGCGCCAGGTGGCGATTCAGCGCATCACCTACTTCTCGCCCTCGGTGGGCTACCAGGTGAACGACGAGCTGGCCCTTGGGCTGTCGGTGGGGTTCTCCCACCAGGCCATGGCGCTCAACCAGGACTTCCGTGCGCCGGGGATGCTCACCGGCCTCGCGGCCATGGCCCACGACGTGCTGTGCAAACCGGGCCTGGGTGACATGATCGGCCCCATTTTCAACGTCTGCGGCGGACGCATCGGCCCCTTCGACTCGCTCGCCAACCTGGACCTGGACATGCAGGAGTCGCTGTCGCCCACCTGGAACATCGGCGTGCTCTGGGAGCCCACCGACTGGTTCGCCTGGGGCGCCACCTACCAGAGCGAGGCCCGTATGCACCTGCAGGGCAAGTACCGGGTGGACTACTCCAGGGAGTGGCAAGGGTTCTGGAGCGGCTTCCAGTCGGCGGTGTTCGGCCAGATCCTCAGCCCGCTGTTCCCGTATGGGCGTACCGACGAGGAGAGCGGCAACGCCACGCTGACCATGACCTACCCGGACAACTTCTCCACCGGGATCAAGATCAAGCCGTTCGAGCGCTGGCAGTTCAACTTCGACCTGAAGTGGTCCGGCTACAGCGACTGGAACGAGTTCGAGATCGAGTTCGACCGCGAACTGGACATGCTGCGCATCGCCAAGACCTTCGGGGGCGGCAAGGCCACCGCCACCAGCATCACCCTGGACCGCGGCTACCGCGACACCTGGAGCTGGGCGGTGGGGGCGCAGTACGACGTGACCGACCGCCTGGCCCTGCGCGCCGGCTACGAGTTCCGCCCCTCGGCCATTCCGGACGACAAGGCCGACGTGCTGGCCCCCATCGGCGATGCCCACCTCTACGGGCTCGGCCTGGGCTACCGCTGGGACAAGGACACCACCATCGACCTGGGGATGAACTACTTCGTCACCACCCAGCGGACCCCCGCTGGCGAGAGCTGCAACATGAACTGCGTTGGCCTGGACAAGATGGTCTACAACCCCTACGCCGGGATGAACGTGGAGACCTCGGTCAAGGCACTGATCATGGCATTCACCTACACGACGACCTTCTGATGAAGACGCTCATCCCCGTCCTGCTCGCCTTCTCCATCCTGCCGACGGCCCAGGCCAGCGGCGGGCGCTACCTGACCTGGATCGATGACAACGGCCGCGTGCACAACAGCTTCGTCGACGACCGCTACAGCCAGCAGCAGCAGGAGGCGGCCCGGCGCGTCAGCCGCAGCGACCTGGAGCGGCTGAAGGAGCAGGGCGCGGCCGGCTGGGGCGCGGCGGGTGGCGAGCAGAAGCGTCGCTACTTCACCTGGGTGGATGCCAGCGGCAACCTGCAGAACAGCTTCTACGCCGCCGGCCAGGTGCCGGCGGGCCAGCGTGACTACCTGCTGCCCAGCGGGCACCGCGCGGGCGAGTACATCGATGCCGACGTGCTGGAAGGGCGCGGCTACTCCCGCCCGGAGAACGGCACCGGTTACTACACCTGGGTGGACGACCAGGGGCGCACCCACAACTCGCCGGTGCCGCCGAAGGACGGCACCAGGGCGGTGGCCAGCGTCGGCCAGCCAGTGGCCTACACCGAGAGCCGCGAGGTGGTGTTCGAGCGCAAGACGCCGATCCTCCCCGCCCTGGACGGGCAACCCAACGAAGCCATGAAGGCCCTGCTGGAAGGCAGCGAGGAGCGCAGTCGCGTGCTCTACCAGGAGCTGGTGGACCAGTGTTGCGGCCAGTTGTCCGATTCGGCCTTCACCGAGCTGTCCCCCGAGGAACCGCGCTACGAGGAGCTGAACCGCTTCTCGCCGAGCTTCACCTTCCCCATGGGGCGCAGCTACTACGCCGCCGTGCGTCTGCCGCGCTCGGGGCGGGAGTACGGCTTGCGCATCCGCAGCTTCGCCAATCGCCAGGTGGTCTACCCGTCGATCCTCTTCCTCGACGAGGCCAAGCGGCCGACCCGACTGGTGAGCGACGCGGTGTACCAGCTCCACGGCGAGACCTGGTACCGCTACGCCTACATCGAAGGCACCGTGCAGGTCCGCGCCAACCAGGGCGAGCGCTATGCCCTGTTGCTCACCACCGACGAGGATCGCGCGGTGAAGACCCTGGACAACAAGCCCTACAAGCGCCCGCTGCAGGACCTCTCCCTGAACGAGACCGGCATGCAGGTGCATGAGCACTCGGATGAGGGGGCGTTCGAGCTGGCCATCGTGCGGTAGTGCTTGTCGCTCGGTGGCCGAGTCGCGACCGCCCATGAAAAAGCCCGGCATCGAGCCGGGCTTTTTCATGGGGGCGGGGCGGGTCAGATTTCCGTCGGCCGTACGTTGCCGAACAGCGCCTGGGAAAAGCGCACGCGCTCTTCCGGGGACTCCTGGATGCCCTTGGCCTTCAGCTCTTCGAGGCGTGCCTCGACGGCGTGGGCGCGGTGGGTCAGGCCGCAGTCGTTGGCGATCTGGATGTTCAGGCCCGGGCGGGCGTTCAGTTCCAGGATCAGCGGGCCCTTGTCCACGTCCAGCACCATGTCCACGCCGATGTAGCCCAGGCCACACAGCTCGTAGCAACCGGCCGCCAGCTTCATGAAGCCGTCCCAGTTGGGCAGCTGCACGCCGTCCACCGCGTTGGTGGTGTCCGGGTGCTTGGCGATCTTGTTGTTCAGCCAGGTGCCGCGCAGGGTGATGCCGGTGGCGAGATCGACGCCCACGCCGATGGCGCCCTGGTGCAGGTTGGCCTTGCCGCTGGACTGGCGGGTGGGCAGGCGCAGCATCGCCATCACCGGGTAACCCATCAGCACGATGATGCGGATGTCCGGCACGCCTTCGTAGCTGATGCTCTTGAAGATCGGGTCCGGGGTCACGCGGTACTCGATCAGCGCGCGGTCGCGGTGCCCGCCGAGGGAGTAGAGGCCGGTGAGGATCGAGGAGATCTGATGCTCGATCTCCTCGTGGCTGATGATCTTCCCGGAGACGGTCTTGTAGCGGCCTTCGAAGCGGTCGGCGATCACCAGGATGCCGTCGCCACCGGCGCCCTGCGCCGGCTTGATCACGAAGTCGTTGCGCTCGCCGATGATCTCGTCGAGCTTGTCGATCTCCTTCTCGGTGGAAATGATCCCGTACATCTCGGGTACGTGGATCCCCGCCTCGATGGCGCGCTGCTTGGTGATGATCTTGTCGTCGACGATCGGGTACAGGTGCCGTTTGTTGTACTTCAGCACGTAGTCCGCGTTGCGTCGGTTGATGCCCATGATCCCTTTGGCTTCAAGGGCTTTCCACGTCTTGATCAGGCCGAACATGGGCTCAGTCCTTCACGAAGGCTTTGAAGCGGAACAGTTCGGTCAGGCGGTAGCCGCGGTAGCGACCCATCGCCAGCATGAAGCCCACCAGGATCAGCAGCACCGCCGGGAATGTGAAGATGAAGTAGGTCAGCTCCGGCACGGTCATCAGCAGGTGCGCCAGGGTGGCGGCGAACAGCGTACCGATGGCGACCTTGAAGGCATGGCCACCGCCGCGCTCTTCCCAGGTGATGGACAGGCGCTCGATGGTCATGGTCAGGATCACCATCGGGAACAGGGCGACGGACAGGCCGCGCTCCAGGCCGAGCTTGTGGCTGAGCAGGCTGATCACCGCGATGAGGATCACCACGAACGTCAGCACCACCGACAGGCGCGGCAGCATCTGCAGCTTGAGGTGCTCCAGGTAGGAGCGCAGCGACAGGCCCAGCGCCGTGATGATGGTGAACAGGGCGATGCCGAAGCCCAGCTGGGTCTCGCGGAAGGCCAGGGCGATCAGCACCGGGGTGAAGGTGCCGAGGGTCTGCAGGCCGCCGAGATTGCGCAGGATGAGGATCACCAGCACACCGATCGGGATCATGATCATGATCTGGTAGGTCTGCTGGGTCTGCAGCGGCAGGCCGTACAGGGAGTATTCGAGGAAGTCGGCGTCGGTGTTCTCGTCGGTCAGCTTGGCCAGGCGGATGGCGTTCATCTCGCTGTTGTTCAGGCTGAAGGTCACCTGGGCCTTCTTGCCGCCGTCGACGGTGATCAGCGGCTCGTCGCCGGTCCACCACACCAGGCGGTCACCCGGCAGGCCCTGCTGGCCGGTCTCGGGGTTGAAGTAGAGCCAGCTCTCGCCGTTGAAGCTGCGCAGCCAGAGCTCGGGGCTCTGCGGCTGGTCGGCGGCCAGGCGGATGGTGTGCACGCGCTCCATCGGCACGTGGGCGATGGACAGCAGCAGTTCGATGACCTTGGCCTTGTTCGGCGTACCGGCGTCGCCGCCGAGCAGCAGCTTGACGTTGTCATCGTTGACGTTGTTGACGCGCTTGATGGTCTCGCTGATGAAGGTCTCGACGTCGGCCGAGTGCTGGCGGATGGGCGCCAGCAGGGCTTCGGCGGCGATCTTCTCGGCGCCTTCCACCGGGATGCTGTCGCGGAAGATCGGCCCCTTGTCCTTGGGCTTCTCGCCGCTGTAGCGCTTGGTCAGCACCAGGCGGTAGTAGAGGGTCTGGTTGCCACTGGCGCGGCGGGCGGACCAGGTCACCTTGCGGTTGCCGTCCACGCGGTTGATGCTCACGCCGTAGTTGTTGGAGATGAAGCTCTCGTTGAGGCTGACGTAGTCCCGGTTCAGCGGCGGCACGAACATCTGCACCTTGATCGGGTCGCGCGGGCTGGCCTGGAATTCGACCTTGGCGTCGATGTTCCAGAGGTCGTCGGTCTCATCCTCGGTGATCGGGATGCCCTGAATGAAGATCTGGTAGGCCGTTATCAGAACGCCCAGGGTCACCAGCAGGGTGATGAGGACTTTCAGATGCAGGGTAAGAGAGCGCATGTGAGTTACTCGGCAGCGTTTGCGTCAGTGGCACAGCCGGGTTGGCCGGCAGCGTATTTAAGGCTCGGGTCGACCAGTGCATCGAAGCGCTTGAGTGCCTCGGAACCGATCAGGAGCGGGTATTGGAAAGCGCTTCGGTCGGTGAGGTTCACTTCGATCCGCCGCAGGGCGCCGCCCATGCACACGTCCAGTTCGATGACCGGGCGTGCGGTGTAACGGTTGTCGTCTTCCTCGGGGTCGTAGTCGCCGGCACGCCGCTTGATCTTGCTGATGCGCGCCAGGGGGCGCTCGATCGGGTGGGCGTGGGCGTCGTCGATGGCCAGGTAGAAGCGTACCCACGACTCTCCGTTCTTCTTGAAACGCTTGATTTCGCGGGCGCTGAGGGAGGCGGTCTTGGCCCCGGTGTCCAGCTTGGCAGCGATCACCAGGTCAAGGTCGGAAAGGCGGGCGTATTCGTTCAGACCGTAGACGGTCTTGCCGTTGGCGAGGCTGAGGTCTGGCAGGCTCGCCAGGCACAGGAGCAGGGCTAGTGGCTTGTAAGTCATGGGTCCTTGGATGCGGTTCGGGATCCTGATGCCCGGCGCAAGGACCAAAGCCCCGGCGTCTGGCGAAAGAGTCTAGCAAGCAAAACGGTGGCGCCTCGCCAGGCGCATGAGGCGCGCATTCTAGCATGTGGGTTTTCTGCGGCGACAGACGGCCCGCGCGCTTTGTGAAGGCGGTGGCGCCTTTATATGAATTTTTCGCGACACTCGACCATTGTCGACAATGTGGGTCTTTGGTTTGACAGTAAATGGCCTTGGGCGTACTTTTCGGCGCATCTGAAATTAAATGTGTCGACAATCATGGCTGCCACCCTGGAAACTCCCCTGGCTGTGACCGAAGACTCGGAAACCCTCTCCGAGCACGTCTTCCGTCGTATCCAGGCCGCCATCATCCGGGGCGAGATTGCGCCGGGCAGCAAGATCTCCGAGCCGGAGCTTGCGCGTACCTACGGCATCAGCCGTGGCCCGCTGCGCGAAGCCATCCACCGTCTGGAAGGGCAGAAGCTGCTGGTGCGCGTGCCCCACGTCGGCGCGCGGGTGGTGTCGCTGAGCCCCACCGAGCTGATCGAGCTGTACGAGATCCGCGAGTCCCTCGAAGGCATGGCCTGTCGCCTGGCTGCCGAGCGCATGACCCAGGCGGAGATCGACGAGCTGCGCCGGGTGCTGGATACCCATGAGCGCGACGAGGCCTTCCAGGCCGGGCGTGGCTACTACCAGCAGGAAGGCGACTTCGACTTCCACTACCGGATCATCCAGGGCAGCGGCAACCAGACCCTGACCCGCATGCTCTGCGGCGAGCTGTACCAGCTGGTGCGCATGTACCGCATCCAGTTCTCCGCCACGCCGAACCGCCCGCGCCAGGCCTTTGCCGAACACCACCGCATTCTCGATGCCATCGCCGACCGAGACGGCGAGCTGGCCGAGCTGCTGATGCGCCGTCACATCGGCGCCTCCAAGCGAAACATCGAGCGCCACTACGGCTCCCAGAACGGGCAGGACGCGCTCGCCAACCCCTCCCACACCCGAGGTGATTCATGACCCAGCTCTCCGCCGGCCAGCGTTTCCGCCAGGCCCTTGCCGAAGAAAGCCCGCTGCAGGTGATCGGTGCGATCAACGCCAACCATGCGCTGCTGGCCAAGTGTGCCGGTTTCCGTGCCATCTACCTCTCCGGTGGTGGCGTGGCGGCCGGCTCCCTGGGCCTGCCGGACCTGGGCATCAACACCCTGGACGACGTGCTCACCGACGTGCGCCGCATCACCGATGTCTGTGACCTGCCGCTGCTGGTGGACATCGACACCGGCTTCGGCCCGAGCGCCTTCAACATCGAGCGCACGGTGAAGAGCCTGATCAAGGCCGGCGCTGCCGCGGCGCACATCGAGGACCAGGTCGGCGCCAAGCGCTGCGGCCACCGACCGGGCAAGGAGATCGTTTCCTGCGAGGAAATGGTCGACCGCGTGCGTGCCGCCGCTGACGCCCGGACCGATCCGGACTTCTTCCTCATCGCCCGCACCGATGCCATCCAGGCCGAGGGCGTGGACGCCGCCATCGAGCGCTGCAAGCGCTACGTGGAGGCCGGTGCCGACGGCATCTTCGCCGAGGCCGCCTACGACCTGCCCACCTACGCGCGTTTCGTCAAGGAACTGAACGTGCCGGTGCTGGCCAACATCACCGAGTTCGGCGCCACCCCGCTGTTCACCCGTGACGAGCTGGCCTCGGTTGGCGTGGCCATCCAGCTCTACCCGCTGTCGGCCTTCCGCGCGGCCAACAAGGCGGCGGAAGCCGTGTACACCGCCATTCGCCAGAGTGGCCACCAGAAGGACGTGATCGAGCTGATGCAGACCCGCGCGGAGCTTTACGACCGCATCGGCTACCACGCCTTCGAGCAGAAGCTCGACGCGTTGTTCGCCGCCGGCAAGAAGTAGAACCAGCAAGGTCGTAGGGTGGGCTTCAGCCCACCGTGTCAGCGCTGTTGGTGGGCTGAAGCGGATCGCCGCCCGCCCCACCCTACTCAGCGCGCAACAGAACAAAAAGACTCGAGGAGATACCGATGAGCACCACCGAAACCACCACTCCGGGCTTCAAGCCGAAGAAATCCGTGGCCCTTTCCGGCACCGCCGCCGGCAATACCGCCCTGTGCACCGTTGGCCGTACCGGCAACGACCTGCACTACCGGGGCTACGACGTGCTGGATTTCGCCAACCGCTGCGAATTCGAAGAGATCGCCCACCTGCTGGTCCACGGCAAGCTGCCCAATGTGGCCGAGCTGGCCGGCTACAAGGCCAAGCTGAAGGCCCTGCGCGGCCTGCCCGCTGGCGTCAAGGCCGCGCTGGAGCAACTGCCGCCTTCCGCCCACCCGATGGACGTGATGCGCACCGCCGTCTCCGTGCTGGGCTGCCTGTCGCCGGAGAAGGACGACCACAACCACCCCGGCGCCCGCGACATCGCCGACAAGCTGATGGCCTCCCTGGGTTCCGCGCTGCTGTACTGGTACCACTACAGCCACAACGGCAAGCGCATCGAGGTGGAGACCGACGACGACTCCATCGGCGGCCACTTCCTGCACCTGCTGCATGGCGAGAAGCCCCGCGAATCCTGGGTGCGCGCCATGCACACCTCGCTGAACCTGTACGCCGAGCACGAGTTCAACGCCTCTACCTTCACCTCGCGGGTGATCGCCGGCACCGGCTCGGACATGTACTCCTGCATCGCCGGCGCCATCGGCGCGCTGCGCGGGCCCAAGCATGGCGGCGCCAACGAGGTGGCCTTCGAAGTGCAGAAGCGCTATGACAGCCCGGATGAGGCCGAGGCCGACATCCGCGCCCGTGTCGAGAAGAAGGAAGTGATCATCGGCTTCGGCCACCCGGTCTACACCGTCTCCGATCCGCGCAACAAGGTGATCAAGGAAGTGGCCCGCGAGCTCTCCGTGGAGCAGGGCAATACCAAGATGTTCGACATCGCCGAGCGCCTGGAAAGCACCATGTGGGAAATCAAGAAGATGTTCCCCAACCTCGATTGGTTCAGCGCCGTCAGCTACCACATGATGGGCGTGCCCACCGCCATGTTCACCCCGCTGTTCGTGATCGCCCGCACCTCGGGCTGGTCCAGCCACGTCATCGAACAGCGCATCGACGGCAAGATCATCCGCCCGAGCGCCAACTACACAGGCCCCGAAGACCTGAAGTTCGTGCCGCTCAAGGACCGTAAATAACAATGACCACGACCGTGAACAGCCAATACCGCAAGCGCTTGCCCGGCACCGCGCTGGATTACTTCGACGCCCGCGAGGCGGTCGAGGCGATCCAGGCCGGCGCCTGGGACAAGCTCCCCTACACCTCCCGCGTGCTGGCCGAGCAGTTGGTGCGCCGCTGCGAGCCCGCCGACCTGACCGCATCGCTGGAGCAGCTGGTCTACCGCAAGCGCGACCTGGACTTCCCCTGGTACCCGGCGCGGGTGGTCTGCCACGACATCCTCGGGCAGACCGCGCTGGTGGACCTGGCCGGCCTGCGTGATGCCATCGCCGAGCAGGGCGGGGACCCGTCCAAGGTCAACCCGGTGGTGCCGACCCAGTTGATCGTCGACCACTCCCTGGCCGTCGAGGCCCCGGGCTTCGACCCGGACGCCTTCGAGAAGAACCGCGCCATCGAGGACCGTCGCAACGAGGACCGCTTCCACTTCATCGAGTGGACCAAGACCGCGTTCAAGAACGTCGACGTGATCCCCGCCGGGAACGGGATCATGCACCAGATCAACCTGGAGAAGATGAGCCCGGTGATCCAGGCGCGCGGCGGCATCGCCTTCCCCGACACCTGCGTCGGCACTGACTCGCACACGCCGCACGTGGACGCCCTGGGCGTGATCGCCATCGGCGTAGGCGGCCTGGAGGCCGAGACCGTGATGCTCGGCCACCCGTCGATGATGCGCCTGCCCGACATCGTCGGTGTCGAGCTGACCGGCAAGCGTCAGCCCGGTATCACCGCCACCGACATCGTCCTGGCCTTGACCGAGTTCCTGCGCAAGGAGCGTGTGGTGGGCGCCTACGTCGAGTTCTTCGGCGAGGGGGCGGACAGCCTGTCCATCGGCGACCGCGCGACCATTTCCAACATGTGCCCGGAATACGGCGCCACCGCCGCGATGTTCTACATCGACGAGCAAACCATCGACTACCTCAAGCTCACCGGCCGCGAGACCGAGCAGGTGGCGCTGGTGGAGAACTACGCCAAGACCCTGGGGCTGTGGGGCAGTGCACTGAACGCCGCCGAGTACGAGCGCGTGCTGAGCTTCGACCTGGGCAGCGTGGTGCGCAACATGGCCGGCCCGTCCAACCCGCACCGCCGCCTGCCGACCTCGGCGCTGGCCGAGCGCGGCATCGCCGACGAGGCCAAGCTGCAGGCCGGTCGTGACGAAGAGGCGAAGGGCCTGATGCCCGATGGCGCGGTGATCATCGCTGCCATCACCAGCTGCACCAACACCTCCAACCCGCGCAACGTGATCGCTGCCGGCCTGGTGGCGAAGAAGGCCAATGCCCTCGGCCTGGTGCGCAAACCCTGGGTGAAGACCTCCTTCGCCCCGGGCTCCAAGGTCGCCAAGCTGTACCTGGAGGAAGCCGGGCTGCTACCGGAGCTGGAGAAGCTCGGCTTTGGCATCGTCGCCTACGCCTGCACCACCTGTAACGGCATGTCCGGCGCGCTGGACCCGGTGATCCAGAAGGAGATCATCGACCGCGACCTGTACGCCACCGCCGTGCTCTCGGGCAACCGCAACTTCGACGGGCGCATCCACCCCTACGCCAAGCAGGCCTTCCTCGCCTCGCCGCCGCTGGTGGTGGCCTATGCCATCGCCGGCACCGTGCGCTTCGACATCGAGCAGGACCCGCTGGGCACCGATGCCCAGGGCAACCCCGTCACGCTGAAGGACCTGTGGCCGAGCGACGAGGAGATCGACGCCATCGTCGCCGCCTCGGTGAAGCCCGAGCAGTTCAAGCAGATCTACATCCCGATGTTCGACCTGGGCAGCGTGCAGGAGGCGGAAAGCCCGCTGTACGACTGGCGTCCGATGTCCACCTACATCCGTCGTCCCCCGTACTGGGAGGGCGCGTTGGCCGGCGAGCGCACGCTCAAGGGCATGCGGCCGCTGGCGATCCTGCCGGACAACATCACCACCGACCACCTGTCGCCGTCCAACGCCATCCTGGCGGACTCGGCCGCCGGCGAGTACCTGGCGAAAATGGGCCTGCCGGAGGAGGACTTCAACTCCTACGCCACCCACCGTGGCGACCACCTGACGGCCCAGCGTGCCACCTTCGCCAACCCGCAGCTGGTCAACGAGATGGCCGTGGTCGACGGGCAGGTGAAGAAGGGCTCGCTGGCCCGCGTGGAGCCGGAAGGCCAGGTGATGCGCATGTGGGAAGCCATCGAGACCTACATGAACCGCAAGCAGAACCTGATCATCGTCGCCGGTGCCGACTACGGCCAGGGCTCGTCCCGCGACTGGGCGGCCAAGGGCGTGCGCCTGGCGGGTGTGGAAGTGATCGTCGCCGAGGGCTTCGAGCGCATTCACCGGACCAACCTGGTGGGCATGGGCGTGCTGCCGGTGGAGTTCAAGCCGGGCACCACGCGTCTGACCCTGGGCCTGGACGGTACCGAGACCTACGACGTCGAAGGCGACATTTCGCCGCGCTGCGACCTGACCCTGGTGGTCAATCGCCGCAACGGCGAGGTGGTGCGGGTGCCGGTGACCTGCCGCCTGGACACCGCTGCCGACGTCAGCGTGTACAAGGCCGGTGGCGTGCTGCAGCGCTTTGCCAAGGACTTCCTCAAGGGCGAGGTCGCCTGACTGCGCAGGGTGGAGGGCCCTTTTTCCCTCCACCCTGCGGCTCATTGAAGGCTTAGCCCGGATGGCATCCGGGCCATTTTTCAGGACTGCACTCATGGCTCATCTGCCGCAAGTGAAAATCCCCGCCACCTACATCCGTGGCGGCACCAGCAAGGGCGTGTTCTTCCGCCTGCAGGACCTGCCCGAGGCCTGCCAGGTGCCGGGCGAGGCCCGTGACCGGCTGTTCATGCGGGTGATCGGCAGCCCCGATCCCTACGCCGCGCACATCGACGGCATGGGCGGGGCGACCTCCAGCACCAGCAAGTGCGTGATCCTGTCGAAGAGCAGCCAGCCTGGGCACGATGTCGACTACCTCTACGGGCAGGTCTCCATCGACAAGGCCTTCGTCGACTGGAGCGGCAACTGCGGCAATTTGTCCACCGCGGCGGGCGCCTTTGCCATTCATGCCGGGCTGGTGGACCCTTCACGCATTCCGGCCAACGGCACCTGCGTGGTGCGCATCTGGCAGGCCAACATCCAGAAAACCATCATCGCCCACGTGCCGGTCACCGATGGCCAGGTGCAGGAAACCGGCGATTTCGAGCTGGACGGGGTGACCTTCCCGGCGGCGGAGATCGTGCTGGAATTCCTCGACCCGTCGGATGACGGGGAGGAGGGCGGTTCGATGTTCCCCACCGGCAACCTGGTGGATGAGCTGGACGTGCCGGACGTCGGCACCTTCAAGGCGACCCTGATCACCGCCGGCATTCCCACGGTGTTCGTCAACGCCGAGGACATCGGCTACACCGGCACCGAGCTGCGCGAGGCCATCAACGGCGACCCCGAGGCGCTGGCGCGCTTCGAGAAGATCCGCGTCGCCGGCGCACTGCGCATGGGGCTGATCAAGTCCCCCGAAGAGGCGCTGACCCGCCAGCACACGCCGAAGGTGGCGTTCGTTGCCCCGCCCAGGGACTACCAGGCCTCCAGCGGCAAGACGGTGAAGGCCGACGAGATCGACCTGCTGGTGCGGGCGCTGTCTATGGGCAAGTTGCATCACGCGATGATGGGCACGGCGGCGGTTGCCATCGGCACTGCGGCGGCCATCCCCGGCACCCTGGTGAACCTGGCGGCCGGTGGTGGCGAGCGCACGGCGGTGCGTTTCGGACACCCTTCGGGCACCCTGCGCGTGGGCGCCGAAGCCCGGCAGGTGGACGGCCAGTGGCAGGTGACCAAGGCGATCATGAGCCGCAGCGCGCGGATATTGATGGAAGGCTGGGTACGGGTGCCGGGCGACAGCTTCTGAGTCGCTCAGTGCTGGCTGGTACCCAGCAACAGGCCGCCGGCGCCGACAAAGAAGGCGCCGGTGGTGCGGTTGAGGTTGCGCACGCCGCGGGCGCTACGAATCAGGCGGCGAATCTGCAGGCCGAACAGTGCATAGAGCAACGAAGCTGCATATTCAGCCAGCAGATAGGTCGTGCCCAGGTAGAGAAACTGTTCGGCGGCCGGCTGATCGGGGCGGATGAATTGCGGGAAGATCGCTGCGAACAGCAGGATGGCCTTGGGATTGCTGATGCCGATGAGAAACTCCTGGCGCATCGCCAGCCACAAGGTGCGTCTTGATTGCGTCGGGCTTTGCTGTTCGTCCAGGGCGAAGGCGCGGCTACGCCAGGCGCTGACGCCCAGGTAGAGCAGGTAGGCAGCGCCGACCCATTTGACCGCGCTGAACAGCTGTTCGGAGGCCATCAGCATGGCGCCGAGGCCGACCGCCGAAATGAGCAGGAAGAAGGCGAACGCAATCACTCGCCCCGTGGTGGCCAGTACGGCGGTCGCCATGCCGTGGCGGATGCCGTTGTTCATCGCGCAGAAGTTGTTGGGGCCCGGCGTGATCGCGATCAGCAGCGCGATCGGGGCGAACAGCAGGGCATCGTTGAGGGTCATGACGGGCTCGTGACAGATTACTTGAGGCGGCGCTCAACGCCTTTTTCGACGAGGATCTTCGCGGAAATCTCCTCCACCGAGAAATGGGTGGAGTTGATGTAGGCGATGTTTTCCCGGCGGAACAGGTTTTCCACCTCGCGCACCTCGAACTCGCACTGGGCGAAGCTCGCGTAGCGGCTGTTGGGCTTGCGCTCGTTGCGGATGGCGGTGAGGCGGTCGGGGTCGATGGTCAGGCCGAACAGCTTGTGCTTGTAGGGGCGCAGGGCATTGGGCAGCTGCAGGCGCTCCATGTCCTCTTCGGTCAGCGGGTAGTTGGCCGCGCGGATGCCGTACTGCATCGCCATGTACAGGCAGGTGGGCGTTTTGCCGCAGCGCGACACGCCGACCAGGATCAGGTCCGCCTTGTCGTAGTAGTGGGTGCGTGCACCGTCGTCGTTGTCCAGCGCGAAGTTCACCGCCTCGATGCGCTCCATGTAGTTGGAGTTGTGGGCGATGGAGTGGGACTTGCCCACGGAGTACGAGGAATGGGAGGTGAGCTCCTGTTCCAGCGGCGCGAGGAAGGTCGAGAAGATGTCGATCATGAAGCCGTTGGAGGTCGCGAGAATTTCCCGGATCTCCTTGTTCACGATGGTGTCGAAGATAATCGGTCGCGCCCCGTCTGCCTCGGCAGCCTTGTTGATTTGCTGTACCATGGCGCGCGCTTTTTCCACGCTGTCGATGTAGGGCCGCGTGAGCTTTGCGAACGTGATGGTTTCGAACTGCGCCAGCAGGCTCTGTCCGAGGGTTTCAGCGGTAATGCCGGTACCGTCGGAGATGAAAAAAGCGGTTCGTTTCATGCGCCAAAGGCCTTAAGTCGGGAACGATTCTTGGCTATCATAGGTCCGTTTTGCTGGCCTGAAGCCGGCCTGCATTGTGACTCATTTTTCCGGCACCATGCCAGAACGCGGCGGAACCGCTCCGCCCAGCTATTCCAACAGATAGTGGAGAGATCACCTTGGTAGAGTACGTAGTTTCCCTCGATAAGCTCGGCGTCCACGATGTTGAGCATGTGGGGGGCAAGAACGCATCCCTGGGCGAGATGATCAGCAATCTGGCGGGTGCTGGGGTTTCCGTTCCCGGTGGTTTCGCCACGACTGCCCAGGCCTACCGTGACTTCCTCGAGCAGAGCGGCCTGAACGATCGCATCCACGATGCGCTGGACAAGCTCGACGTGGACGACGTCAACGCGCTGGCCAAGACCGGTGCCGAGATTCGCCAGTGGGTCATGGATGCCGAGTTCCCGGCGCGCCTGGACGCTGAAATCCGTGCGGCGTTCGCTGAAATGGCCGCTGGCAACGAGAACATGGCCGTGGCCGTGCGCTCCTCCGCCACCGCCGAAGACCTGCCGGACGCCTCCTTCGCCGGCCAGCAGGAGACCTTCCTCAACATCCGTGGCGTGGACAACGTGATCCGTGCCGCCAAGGAAGTCTTCGCCTCCCTCTTCAATGACCGTGCCATCGCCTACCGCGTGCACCAGGGCTTCGACCACAAACTGGTCGCCCTGTCCGCCGGTGTGCAGCGCATGGTGCGTTCGGAAACCGGCACGGCCGGCGTGATGTTCACCCTGGACACCGAGTCCGGCTTCCGTGACGTGGTGTTCATCACCGGCGCCTACGGCCTTGGCGAGACCGTGGTGCAGGGCGCGGTGAACCCCGACGAGTTCTACGTGCACAAGCACACCCTGGAAGCCGGCCGCCCCGCGATCCTGCGCCGCAACCTGGGCAGCAAGGCGATCAAGATGGTCTATGGCGACGAAGCCAAGGCCGGCAAGTCGGTGAAGACCGTCGACGTCGACCGCGCCGACCGCGCCCGCTTCTGCATCACCGATGCCGAAGTCACCGAGCTGGCCAAGCAGGCCATGATCATCGAGAAGCACTACGGCCGTCCGATGGACATCGAATGGGCCAAGGACGGTGACGACGGCAAGCTGTACATCGTGCAGGCCCGCCCCGAGACCGTTAAGAGCCGCGCCAGCGCCACCGTGATGGAGCGCTACCTGCTGAAGGAAAAGGGCACCGTCCTGGTGGAAGGCCGCGCCATCGGCCAGCGCATCGGCGCCGGCCCGGTGAAGGTGATCCACGACGTTTCCGAGATGGACAAGGTCCAGCCGGGCGACGTGCTGGTCTCCGACATGACCGACCCGGACTGGGAACCGGTGATGAAGCGCGCCAGCGCCATTGTCACCAACCGTGGCGGCCGTACCTGCCACGCCGCGATCATCGCCCGTGAGCTGGGCATCCCGGCTGTCGTGGGCTGCGGCAACGCCACCCAGGTGCTGAAGGACGGCCAGGGCGTGACCGTTTCCTGCGCCGAGGGCGACACCGGCTTCATCTTCGAAGGCCAGCTGGGCTTCGACGTGCGCAAGAACTCCGTCGACGCCATGCCGGAGCTGCCGTTCAAGATCATGATGAACGTCGGCAACCCCGACCGTGCCTTCGACTTCGCTCAGCTGCCCAACGAGGGCGTGGGCCTGGCCCGCCTGGAATTCATCATCAACCGCATGATCGGCGTGCATCCCAAGGCGCTGCTGAACTTCGCCGGCCTGCCGCCGGAGATCAAGGAAAGCGTCGAGAAGCGCATCGCCGGCTACGACGACCCGGTCGGCTTCTACGTAGAGAAGCTGGTCGAAGGCATCAGTACCCTGGCCGCGGCCTTCTGGCCGAAGAAGGTCATCGTCCGCCTGTCGGACTTCAAGTCCAACGAATACGCCAACCTGATCGGCGGCAAGCTGTACGAGCCTGAGGAAGAGAACCCCATGCTGGGCTTCCGTGGCGCCTCCCGCTACATCAGCGAGTCGTTCCGTGATTGCTTCGAGCTGGAATGCCGCGCGCTGAAGAAGGTGCGCAACGAGATGGGCCTGACCAACGTCGAGATCATGGTGCCCTTCGTCCGTACCCTGGGCGAGGCGAGCCAGGTGATCGACCTGCTGGCCCACTATGGCCTCAAGCGCGGTGAGAACGGCCTGCGCATCATCATGATGTGCGAGCTGCCGTCCAATGCCCTGCTGGCCGAGGAGTTCCTGGAGTTCTTCGATGGCTTCTCCATCGGCTCCAACGACATGACCCAGCTGACCCTGGGCCTGGACCGCGATTCCGGCATCATTGCCCACCTGTTCGACGAGCGTAATCCGGCGGTGAAGAAGCTCCTGTCCAACGCCATCGCCGCGTGCAACAAGGCGGGCAAGTACATCGGCATCTGTGGCCAGGGCCCGTCGGATCACCCGGACCTGGCCAAGTGGCTGATGGAGCAGGGCATCGAGAGCGTCTCCCTCAACCCCGACTCCGTGCTGGACACCTGGTTCTTCCTGGCTGAAGGCCAAGCCTGATCCCGAACGGCAACCGGAAAGAGGGCGGGTCATCACCCGCCCTTTTTCGTGCAAGTAGTTTTCATGCAAAGCAGCAGTCTTCTTTTTCCGGTGGCCCTGGTGGGCGCCGAACTCCGTGGGGACCTCACGGAAGACCTCTATCGCCTCAAACCCGGCAACAGCCCTGATCCCAGCGTCGAGCTGGTGGTCACGCGCCTGGGCCTGTACGGGCGTGAAGGACAGCGCGGAGCCCCCGTGGTGCTGGTGCACGGCAGCTTCTCCAATCGTCGCTTCTGGTATTCACCGCGTGGCCTGGGTCTTGGGCCTTTCCTGGCCAGGGCGGGTTTCGATGTGTGGATCGTCGAGATGCGCGGCCACGGTCTTTCCCCTCGCAACCAGGCCTACCGACACAACCGGGTGGCCGACTACGCCCGCTACGACTTGCCGGCCATTGGCGCCTTCGTGCGCGAGCAGTCCGGATCGCCCGCCCATTGGGTGGGGCATTCCCTGGGCGGAGTGACCCTGGCTGCTGCGCTGGGAGGTGGCTACCTCGACGAGGAGACTGCGGCGTCCGCTGCCCTGTTCGGCAGCCAGATCAGCCGGGTCTACTGGCCCCTCAAGGTTCCGCCGGTGGAGTGGCTGGGACGTTTCCTGCTCAAGCGCTTCGAGGTGCTCTCCGGTTCCGGTCTCAAGCGCGGGCCCGAGGATGAGCCCATCGGCGTCGGGCTGGAGAATCTCCGCTGGCACGGCCTGTTCGGCCGCTTCGGTGATGCCGAGCGGGATTGGTGGAAGGGGCTGGCGGATGTCCGCATCCCGGTGCTGGCCGTGGGCTCGGCCGGGGACCACCAGGACCCGGCGTGGGCATGCCGGAAGCTGCTCGACCAGTTCGGCAGCGAGGTCCGTGAGTTCCTTTGCCTGTCCCGCGAGGCTGGCTTCGCCGAGGACTACGGCCATGTGGAGATGCTGGTGAGCAAGTCGGCGCAGCAGGAGGTCTGGCCGCTCGTCGAGCACTGGCTCTTGCATCGCAGCCTGCCGGCGCTGCCAGGTCAGGCTGTGCCTGCCTGAGTGTGGAATTTCTTCGGCTATATGAAACCGATTGCAATTGATTGTCGCTGAATCGCTGCCAAGTGCCCCGGAAAGACGCCGTAACGGCGGTGCTGCGCCCTTGCGCGGCGCTCGCCTCGTCGGTAGGGTGCTGCGCTGTTCCCGCCACGGGATCGCCTTCGACCTGGAATGCGCTGGTGCATGCGCTGCGCACCGCTCTCTGCTGCCAGGACGGTGAACGTGACGGCCCCGATCTCTAGACCCGCAAGGAGCCACGCCATGCAATACGTCACCCCTGATCTGTGCGATGCCTACCCTGACCTGGTACAGGTCGTCGAGCCGATGTTCAGCAACTTCGGCGGTCGCGATTCCTTCGGCGGCGAAATCGTCACCATCAAGTGCTTCGAGGACAACTCGGTGGTCAAGGAGCAGGTCGACCAGCCCGGCCAGGGCAAGGTCCTGGTAGTGGACGGTGGTGGCTCCCTGCGCCGCGCGCTGCTGGGCGACATGCTCGCCGAGAAGGCCGCGAAGAATGGCTGGGAAGGCATCGTGGTGTACGGCTGCATCCGTGATGTGGACGTGATCGCCCAGACCGACCTGGGTGTCCAGGCGCTGGCCAGCCACCCGATGAAGACGGACAAGCGCGGCATCGGCGACCTGAATGTGGCGGTCACCTTTGGTGGCGTGACCTTCCGCCCGGGGCAGTACCTGTATGCCGACAACAACGGCATCATCGTGTCCCCCGAACCGCTGAAGATGCCCGAGTAACCGGGCAGGTGGCGCGAGGATGACAGGTGAGCAGAACCCCGGCGCGGGCCTGGTCCATGCATTCGTGCTCGACGGGCAGGGTGGCGCACGCGCCATCAGTCGCGCCGAGCTGGATGGGCTCCAGCTCGGCGCGCATGAAAGCCTCTGGCTGCACTGGGACCGGGGACATCCCCTGGCGCGCCTGTGGCTGCGCGAGCGCAGTGGGCTGGGGGAGTTCGCCTGTGACTTGCTGCTGGAAGAGAGCACCCGTCCGCGCCTGGTAACCCTGCCGGATGAGCAACTGCTGCTGTTCCTTCGCGGAGTCAACCTCAACCCCGGCGCCCAGCCGGAAGACATGGTGGCGGTGCGCATCTTTGCCGATGCGCGTCGCGTGATTTCCCTGCGCTTGCGTCCCCTCCACGCCACTGATGAGCTGATCAAGCAGTGGCGCGCCGGGACCGGGCCGCGCACTGCATCCGAGGTGTTGCTCTACCTTGCCGAGCACCTGACCAGCAAGGTGGATGCGCTGATCGCCCACCTGGGGGATGCGGTCGATGAGCAGGAGGAGCAGCTCGACGCCAACGAGCGCTACAACCCCGATCATGACCTGATGCTGCAGATCCGCCGGCGGGCGGCGGCCTTGCGGCGCTTCCTCTCCCCGCAGCGGGACATCTATGGCCAGCTGGTGCGCAATCGCCTCGGCTGGTTCGCGTCCGACGATGCGGACTACTGGAATGAGCTGAACAACCGCCTGACCCGCTACCTCGAAGAACTGGAGATGATCCGCGAACGGGTCGCCCTGGTGCTGGAGTCCGAGAACCGCCGGATGAGCGAGCGGATGACGCGCACCATGTACCTGCTGGGCATCATCACCGGCTTCTTCCTGCCCATGAGCTTCATCACCGGGCTCCTGGGCATCAACGTGGGAGGGCTGCCGGGCGCCGACGCGTCCTACGGCTTCCCCATCGTGTGCCTGCTCCTCCTCGGGGTGGCCGCCTTCCAGTGGTGGCTCTTCCGTCGGCTGCGCTGGCTTTGAATGTGACCCATCCCCAGCCTGCCGCGTCTAGCCGACATACCCACGAGAGGTGCGAATGCACGATCCCTTCGAAGAATCCCTGCGGGACATGCTCCGCAACGCGCCGTCCGACCATGACGACAGCGCGGCGCTCGGTCGCGTCCTCAAGACCGCGAACCGGCAGGTTGGCGTGGGCGACCTCTTCTGCCTGCTCGGCCACTGGGCCGAAGCCCTGATGATCGCCCTGAACAACGGCTCGGCGCATGTGGCGCCCGTATCTCGCCGCCCCTCCTCGAAACGCTCTGCTGACAAGGCTGAATGAAGATGGAATTCGACCCCTGGACCCAAGGTATCGTTAACGCCATGACCACGGTGTGGACACCGGTCGCCGGCTTCATTCCGCGCTTCTTCGGCGCGCTGGTGGTGGTTCTGGTTGGCTTCGTCGTCGCCAAGCTGCTGGATACCCTGCTCTCCAAGCTGCTGGCCAAGCTGGGATTGGATCGCCTGATGGCCGGGACCGGCCTGACCAAGATGCTCGGCCGCGTCGGCATCCAGGTGCCGGTTTCGTCGCTGATCGGCAAGATCGTCTACTGGTTCGTCCTGCTCATCTTCCTGGTGTCCGCTGCCGAGTCCCTGGGCCTTGATCGCGTCTCGGCGACCCTGGACATGCTCGCGCTCTACCTGCCCAAGGTGCTGGGCGCTGCCCTGGTGCTGCTGGCCGGCGTGCTGCTGGCACAACTGCTCAGCGGGATCGTCCGTGGCGCGGCGGAGGGTGTGGGCCTGGACTACGCCCATGGCCTGGGGCGCATCGCCCAGGGCCTGGTCATCCTCATCAGCATCTCCGTGGCCATCGGCCAGTTGGAGGTCAAGACCGACCTGCTGAACAACGTCATCGCCATTGCGCTGATCTCCATTGGCCTGGCGGCCGCTCTGGCCCTGGGCCTCGGCAGCCGTGACATCGCCGCGCAGATCATCGCCGGGATCTATGTGCGCGAGCTCTACCAGGTCGGCCAGGAGGTCAAGGTCGGGGACATCGAAGGGCAGATCGAGGAGATCGGCACCGTGAAGACCATCCTGCTCACCGACGAGGGGGATCTGGTATCGGTGGCCAACCGGACGCTTCTCGACCAGCGGGTAACGAGTCGCTAACACGAAGCGCCATCCCTGCTAATATTGGCCGCCGGATCAGCGCCCATGCACTCCGGCGGCTCCCGATCATTGCCGGCCCGACCTGTTTTGAACAAACCCCAATCGCTGTCCCTGCGCTATGACCCTCACGAACTCTCCGACGAAGAGCTGGTGGAGCGTGCGCATGTCGAGCTGTTCCATGTCACTCGTGCCTACGAGGAGCTGATGCGCCGCTACCAGCGGACCCTCTTCAATGTGTGCGCGAGATATTTGGGGAACGAACGAGACGCTGACGATGTCTGTCAGGAGGTGATGCTCAAAGTGCTATATGGCCTGAAGAACTTCGAGGGTAAATCCAAGTTCAAGACCTGGCTCTACAGCATCACGTACAACGAATGCATTACCCAGTACCGCAAAGAGCGACGCAAGCGTCGCTTGCTCGATGCCTTGAGTCTCGATCCGCTCGAGGAGGCTTCAGATGAGAAGGCTCCGAAGATCGAGGAGCGTGGCGGGCTCGAGCGCTGGCTGGTGCATGTGAACCCGATCGATCGTGAAATCCTCGTATTGCGTTTTGTTGCGGAACTGGAGTTCCAGGAAATCGCCGACATCATGCATATGGGCCTGAGCGCGACCAAGATGAGGTACAAGCGCGCTCTGGATCGCTTGCGCGAAAAATTTTCAGGATCGGCCGAAACTTAGTTGGGCAAAATCAATCTCTAAGAGCAGCGAGTTCTGGTAAACTTGCGGACCAAGTTGTCCATTGAGATTGTTCGACAACTTACTGACAACCAAGATGGGGATTTACGGATGAAACTGAAAAACACCTTAGGCGTAGCCGTTGGCTCTCTCGTTGCCGCATTTTCTCTGAACGCGCTGGCGCAAGGCCAAGGCGCTGTCGAGGTGGAGGCTTTCGGCAAGCGCTACTTCACCGATAGCTCGCGTGATCTGTCCAACGGCAACCTGCTGGGCGGCTCGGTTGGTTACTACCTGACCGACGACGTCGAACTGGCTCTGTCCTACGGCGAGTTTCACGACATTCGTTCGGAAAACGACACTGGTAACAAGAACATCAAAGGCAACCAGGCTGGTCTGGATGCGATCTACCACTTCGGCACTCCCGGTGTAGGTCTGCGCCCGTACGTGTCCGCTGGTCTCGCCCACCAGAACATCAGCAACGTTCCGGCTCGTACCGGTCGTGACCACAGCACCTTCGCCAACATCGGCACCGGCGTGAAGTACTACTTCACCGAGAACTTCTACGCCAAGGCTGGTCTGGACGGCATGTACAACATCGACGCCAACGAAGCCGAATGGGCTGCCGGCGTAGGTGTTGGCGTGAACTTCGGTGGTGGCTCCAAGCCTGCTGCACAGCCGGCTCCGGCTCCGGTTGCCGAAGTCTGCTCCGACAGCGACAACGATGGCGTCTGCGACAACGTCGACAAGTGCCCGAACACCCCGGCCAACGTCACCGTTGACGCCGATGGCTGCCCGGCCGTTGCCGAAGTGGTCCGTGTTGAGCTGGACGTGAAGTTCGACTTCGACAAGTCCAAGGTCAAGGAAGAAAGCTACGGCGACATCAAGAACCTGGCTGACTTCATGAAGCAGTACCCGGCCACCACCACCACCGTTGAAGGCCACACCGACTCCGTTGGTACCGACGCCTACAACCAGAAGCTGTCCGAGCGCCGTGCCAACGCCGTTCGTGAAGTGCTGGTCAACCAATACGGTGTAGGTGCTGACCGCGTCAACGCCGTTGGTTACGGTGAGTCCCGCCCGGTTGCCGACAACGCCACCGAAGCTGGCCGCGCTGTTAACCGTCGCGTAGAAGCTGAAGTAGAAGCCCAAGCCAAGTAATTGGTCTGAGCTTCAGGAAAACCCGGCCTAGGCCGGGTTTTTCTTTGCCTGGGGAAAACTGCGCCAAATAAAAAAGGCGTTCCGCCTGGGCAGAACGCCTTCACGCAAGCTGCCCCTCTTGAGGCAAGTGCCACCTCGGAGGATGGGCGCTTCTTGTAGATTGTATGGAGCTTTAAGCACGCTCCGTGCCAGCTCGCGTATCAGCATGCCCTGCGGGCTTTTGAGAGGCCAGTGCTTCCCAGGCGGGCATGTTGTTGCACTTGAAAGGTGCGCGGTGATCCGAAAGGGTGCGCCGTCAGTCCAGCCAGTTGGCCTGCGGAAAGGTCGCGCGGAAGGACTCCGGCATTTCCACCACCCGTGAGTGCGCGTAGTCGAAGAAGACGAAGCCGGACTTGG
The DNA here is from genome assembly GCF_011397855.1 of Metapseudomonas otitidis. Classification (NCBI taxonomy): domain Bacteria; kingdom Pseudomonadati; phylum Pseudomonadota; class Gammaproteobacteria; order Pseudomonadales; family Pseudomonadaceae; genus Metapseudomonas; species Metapseudomonas otitidis. The sequence goes on from NZ_AP022642.1 coordinate 2,008,842, forward strand.
CCATGGCCACCAGCTTTCCATCGGCGGGGCGGGTGATACGGAAGATGATGTCGCCGCCGTAGCGGTTGAAGTCCATCACCCCCACCTCGAAGCACAGCTGGTCCCGCGCGTGGGCTTCGGCTCGGTAGGTGGTGGCGAGGTCGGTGACGATGATGCCGACGCGGTCGGCGCCCGTCTCGGTGATCCCGTAGTCGTACAGGAAGCGGGCGCGGGCCTCGGAAATCATCGAGATCATCGAGTCGTTGCCCAGGTGGTTCGCGCCGTTGATGTCGGTGACGCGTACGGTGAGGTGGGTGGAGTAGCAGAACTGGTCGTCTGGAAAGCTCAGCGTCAGGCGGGCCATCGTTGAAATCTCAGGGATAGGGCAGGCGCGGATTCTACCTGCCCCCGGCTTGGGCCCGCCTGGTCATTCGCCAGGTGAATGACTCAGCGATGCAGGCTGTTCAGCCAGTGGAACGTGACCCGGCCGCCTTCGTTGCTCGGGCCGTAGTTGTCCTGGATGTAGGCACCGGCCTTGAAGTACAGCTGCTGTTTGCTCCAGTAGCCGCTCAGTTGTCGGTACAGTCCGCCGTCATCGCCCTTGCTGCTGACCGTGATGCCCAGGCGCCCCGTTGGTGTCAGCCGCAGGTCGTAGCCGAAGCGTTCGCCCAGATCGACATGTTCGACCAGGACGATGTTCTCCACCTCTGCATCACCGGGTCGCTTGCGCAGCAGGGCCTCGATCCGGCCATTCCCGTCCTTGAAGTGGTACTGCAGCTTCAGCAGCGGATCGTTCTCGCTGCCGGCTTCGTCCTTGCTGTGGATCTGCCCGATGATCACCTTGTTGCGGCTGGGGACCTGTTGCACGGTCAGGACTGCGCTGAGGTAGTTGTCCGCGCTTGCGTAGTACCAGTAGCTCAGCGTGCCATCTGCCTGGGTTTCCCTCAATTCGCTGCGCGGATACCGGGCGTCTTCGCTCCGGCTCCCGGTCACGGGCACCCAGAAGGTGACGCTGCCGTCCCTGTTGCGTCGGAAGTACTGGCTCTCATAGCCGTTGTTCAGGCGCTGGGTGCTGATTTCGGTGGCGGAGGTGTGGGTGGGAATGTCCAGTTGCCAGGTGCTGAGATCGATCACGCGCGGTCCTTAATGCGGGATGGGAACCCCAGATCGGACCGGCGTGACGCCTGAAGTTCAGCAAGGTTCAGGTTTTGCGACGAACTGCGGCTGCTCAGAGGCGCAGCACGCCCAGGCTGCGCAGGAAGCGCTCGACATCCCGGGTGTAGCCGTTGTCCTGGCCGAGCTCGTGGTTGATCTGCCGGTGCGACATGTCCACCCCCATCACCTCGACGCGCTTGCCCAGGCTGCGGCCCTTGCTGGCGAAACCGCGCGCTTGCGGGCAGGCATCGTCGCGTCGGGTGGAGCAGACCGCCAGCAGCGGCGTGCCAGGTTGCTCCAGTCGCAAGGTCGGGGAGGCCGCCTGCCAGGTGGCGGGATCGTTCCCGAACGCCTTGTCGTACAGCTTCATGTGGGGCGCCTGCATGATGCTTTCGACATCGAAGGCCGCGCTGTCCAGGGCAACGGTCCCGATCCAGGGACGCGCACCCTGCTGGGCGGCAATTTCCGGCGCGGCATCCAGCAAGGCGACCAGATGCGCCCCTGCCGAATGTCCCATCAGGACGAAGCGCGCCGGGTCCGCCTGCCATCCGCTCGCCAGTTGCTGGGCATGCGCCAGGGCGTGAGCCACGTCGTCGGCCTGGGCCAGGGGCGGAGTGTCGGGCAGCATGCGGTAATTGGCCGAGACCAGCACCACCCCCTGGGGCACCCAGCGCAGTGCCTTGTTCAGGGCGACGCTGCCGTTGTCCTTGTCACCGGTGACCCATGCACCGCCGTGGACCATGAAGATCACCGGCGCCTGCCCGCGTCCCGGATTGGCGGGCAGGTAGACATCGAGGCGCTGCCGCTCATCGTTGCCGTAGGCGATATCCCGCAGGACGCGGATTCCCGCCTGCTCCAGCTGGCGGGCTTCCCGGCGGTCCTGCAGCAGGCCGGCACAGGCGGGTTGCAGGGGGAGGGCGAGCAGCAGGGCAAGGCAGCAAAGCAAGCGGGTCATGGACATGGTGGGCTTCCGAAGTGGAGTGTCGTGCACCTGATACGCCGTTCGCCGAACATCCCTGCGTTTTTCCGCGCCCCAACGAAACAGCGCCCCGAAGGGGCGCTGTGTGGCGATCAGGAGGAGGCTTTGCGAGGCTTCGCCTCGATCAACCCATCGGCCCTGAACATCGCCTTGATGCCACGGATGGCCTGGCGGATGCGGTCCTGGTTCTCGATCAGGGCGAAGCGTACGTGGTCGTCACCGTATTCGCCGAAGCCGATGCCGGGGGAGACGCACACCTTGGCCTCGGCCAGCAGCTTCTTGGCAAACTCCAGGGAACCGAGGTGGGCGTAGGGCTCGGGGATCTTCGCCCAGATGTACATCGAGGCCTTGGGGTTCTCGACCATCCAGCCGGCCTCGTGCAGGCCCTTGACCAGCATGTTGCGACGCTGGCGGTATTGCTCGGCGATGTCGCGCACACACTGCTGGTCGCCTTCCAGCGCGGCGATGGCAGCCACCTGCAGCGGGGTGAAGGTGCCGTAGTCGTGGTAGCTCTTGATCCGCGCCAGGGCGCTGACCAGCTCCGGGTTGCCGACCATGAAGCCGATGCGCCAGCCGGCCATGTTGTAGCTCTTGGACAGGGTGAAGAACTCCACCGCGATGTCCTTGGCGCCGGGCACCTGCATGATCGAGGGGGCCTTCCAGCCGTCGTAGACGATGTCGGCGTAGGCCAGGTCGTGGATCACCAGCACGTCGTACTGCTTGGCCAGGGCCACCACGCGTTCGAAGAAGTCCAGCTCCACGCACTGCGCGGTGGGGTTGGAGGGGAAGCCGATGATCATCATCTTCGGCTTGGGGATGGATTCGCGGATGGCGCGCTCCATCTCGGCGAAGAAGTCCACGCCGGGCACCAGCGGCACCGAGCGCACCTGGGCGCCGGCGATCACCGCGCCGTAGATGTGGATCGGGTAGCTGGGGTTGGGCACCAGCACCGTGTCGCCGTGGTCCAGGGTGGCCAGCATCAGGTGCGCGAGGCCTTCCTTGGAGCCGATGGTGACGATGGCTTCGCTTTCGGGGTCGATCTCCACGTCGTAGCGGTCCTTGTACCAGCGCGAGATGGCGCGGCGCAGGCGGGGAATACCGCGGGAGGTGGAGTATCCGTGGGTGTCTTCACGCTGGGCGACCTGCACCAGCTTCTCGACGATGTGTGGCGGGGTGGCCCCATCGGGGTTGCCCATGGACAGGTCGATGATGTCCTCGCCACGACGGCGCGCGGCCATCTTGAGTTCGGCGGTGATGTTGAAGACGTAGGGGGGGAGACGATCGATACGCGCGAAACGGCGCGGAGAACGGGAGTCAGCCATGCTTTCCTCGGATACGTAAGCGCCCGGAACCGTCCGAGCGACGTCGGCCACATGGGTGGCCTGGCGGCGAAGATAAGCGCAGCGGAGGGGCGTTGTCGAGAAAAATCCGAGGCGCTGTGGGGCGCTGTCCTTCGGGGGCGAATGTATGTACCACAGGGTGTTGCGCATCGCGGATGAATCCGCTCCCACAGGGCGGATTCCGCTCTTTGTATCCACCCGCGGTGCGGGCCTGGGCGCCGGTGGGGTGGACCGGTGAAGCGCGGTCCACCCCGCTAGAGCTAGGCGTGCAGGGTTACTGCGGGATGAGGATGGAGAACTTCTTGTGGTGGGTGTTGCCATTGGCATCACGCGCCTGGGCCACGAACCAGTGTGCGGTAGCAGAAGCGGTCCCGGCTTCCGGGGTGCCGCTGACCAGGCCGTCGGCGGCCAGCGTCAGGCCGGCCGGCGGATGGCCGCTGACCAGCTTCCAGGTGGCGCCACCGAGACCGCCGGTGGCGGACAGCTGGGCCTGGTAGGGCTGGCCGACGCGGGCCTCGGGCAGGGCGGCGGGGCTGTTGATCAGGAGACCGTCGTTGGGGTGGCTGGCGGCCAGGCGGTAGAACTTCACCCGCGCGCCTTCGGTGGCGCTGTCGCCGTGCATGTGCAGGTAGGCGCCGGCCTTGAAGTAGAAGGTCTCGCTGTTCCAGGCCGGGTCCATCGCCATGGTCGCCACCGGCCCGCCGTTGGCCGAGGCCATGGCGACGTTGTGGCTGACCTTCATCTGGTAGCTGAAGGTCTCGCCCAGGGCGATGTTCGTGGCGAGCACATGGTTGGTATAGGGCGGGCCCTGTTCCGGCAGACCCTGCAGCTTGGCGATGACGCGGCCGGTCTGCTTGGAGAAGTCATAGCGGTAGTAGAGGAGGATCAGCGGTGCGCTGCCGTAGCCGTGCACCTGGCCGACGATGACGATGCCATCGCGGGGCACTTGCATGACCTTGAGCAGGGCGTCCTGCACCGATTCGCCAGCCCCGCTCCAGGTCACGCCCAGGTTGGTCGGGTCGAGCATTTCGCGCAGTTCGGCGCGTGGGCTGCTTGAGCCGCCGGCCGTAGCGCCGTTGATGGGTGTCCAGAAGGTCATCGAGCCGTCCTGCGGGTCGGTGCGGAACCAGCGGGACTGGTAGCCATAGGGGCCGGACAACTGGTCCGGGCGTATGGTGATCGCTTTGCCGGTGGTGTTGCCGTCGGCGTCCTGAGGCACGGTGATGTTCCAGTTCTCCAGGGCGAAGTTGCCGCCCGGGGCGACGCCCTTGTAGAGCTCGGCCTGGGCTTCGCCGAGCAGCAGGCAGCCGAGCAGGCCGAGCCAGCGGGCAGGGTGGTTGTGCAGGAGATGGGTGTGGGGCGGTTGGAACCTGGGCATGCCTTGCATCCTCGTCGTTGGGCTGCACCCCGCTCGAGACCGCCTGCTTCGACGCGCGTGCCTTCCCTGGGCTTCGTGGGCCTGCCGATGGGCAGGCCTTTCACAGACCCGGCGAGGGCGGAGAAGGTTCGTTTGCAGCGCGATGCCGCTGCCCCAGGCTGTGACGCCGCGCTCAACCCGGGTGCTGGGCCTTGAGGGTGATCAGCAGGTTGGCGAGCCGTTCGATGTCGGCGTCTGTAGTGCGCCAGGACGAGACGCTGAGGCGGAACGCCGGGCGCCCCTGCCACAGCGTGGGGCCGAACCACACCTCGCCCGTAGCCTGGGCGGCGAGGCGGATGGCCAGGGTCTGCTCGTCGCTGTCGGCGCGCACCAGCACCTGGTTCAGCACCACGCGGTTGAGTACCTGGTAGCCGGCGTCGCGCAGGCGTTCGGCGAGGTATGTGGCCTGGCGCAGGTGGCGGTCGATCAACGCGCGCAGGCCGTCGCGGCCGAGGCTGGCCAGGGCTGCCCAGATGGGCACGCCACGGGCGCGGCGGGAGAATTCCAGATTGAGGTTCTTCTGCGCATCGCGGGAGGCGCTGGCGTAGGCGGCGTCGCTGTTCATCGCCGTGGCCAGGGCCTCTGCATCCCGGCAGATGGCCATGGCGCCGTCGTAGGGGGTGTTCAGCCACTTGTGGCCGTCGGTGGTCCAGCTGTCGGCCTGCTCGACGCCTTCGGCCAGCGCGGCGGCGGAGCTGGCCCGGGCCCAGAGGCCGAAGGCACCGTCGACGTGCACCCAGGCGCCAGCGGCGCGGGCGCGGGGGATGAGCGCGGCGAAGGGGTCGAATTCGCCGGTGTTGACCTCGCCGGCCTGCAGGCAGAGGACGGTCATGTCGTCCAGCGGCGGCAGTTGCGCCGGGTCGATCCGGCCCAGCTCGTCGACGGGCGCCACTAGCAGACGGTTGATGCCGAAGCCGAGGATGCGCAGGGCTTTCTTAACGGTGATGTGCACGCTGGCGGAGACCACCACGCGCACCTCGGGCGCGCCCATCAGGCCGTCGCCGTCGAAGTCCCAGCCCTTGCGTGCGAGCAGGGCGCGCCGGGCGGCACTGAGGCAGGCGAGGGTGCAGGCGGTGGCGCTGGTGCCGAAGCCCACGGCGCTCTCGGCCGGCAGGCCGAGGCTCTCCAGCACCCAGCGCGCGGCGGCCTTCTCGATGCGGTCGGCGGCGGGGGAGTTGTCGAAGGAGGATGCGCACTGGTCCCAGGCCAGCACCAGGCGCTCGGCAGCGGCGGCGGCCGGCAGGGTGGCGCCGATGACGAAGCCGAAGTAGCGACCGCCATTGGAGGCCGTGGTAGCGGAGGAGCCCAGCTCGTCCAGCTGCCGTAGCACCCCTTCGGGCGAACGCCCCTGCTGCGGCAGTGGACCTTCGAAGCCGGCCAGTGCGGCGATGGCGTCGGGCGTGGGGAAGACGCGCCGCCCGGGGATGCCGTCGAGGTAGGCGAGGGCGCGGCGGTCGGCGTCTTCGAGGAGTTGGCGTTCGGTGTCCATGGCGGCCTCGGCGTGGGCAGAGGGCCACCTTAGCGCGAGGTGCGGGTTCGCAGCAGGTACAGCTCGAGTCCGAGATGGCTGTACAGCTGGGGGCGGGGAGGGCGAGGCCGCTGCAACAGCGGGGGTTCTGACCCGTACAGTTGCCTCGCCGTCCTGATCAGCGGGGCATCACCTGCTTCACCTGGCTTTCGGGAATGCGCTGCTCACGGCCTTCGCTGTCTTCGAATTCGAGCATGCCGGTGTCGGCGTCCAGCTCGGGTTTGCCGTCACTGGTGAGCATCTGCCCGTCGGTGGTCTGGACGAGGTACTCGCTGGAGCAGCCTGCCAGGCCCAGCAGGCAGACGAGGATGAGGGGCCAGCGTTTCATGGGGATTCTCCTGTTCCGGTGGTTGTCGCTTCGCCATGGCCGGTGGCCAGTGCGGGCGTTCAGGCATTTGGGCCGTCGCCTGCGCCGGGGAGTTCAGGAAAAATCTGCGCCCAAGAAAAAGCCCCGCACGGGGCGGGGCTCTTTCAACAACGCGTGGGTCAGGCCTGGATGACCGGGATCTTGGCGTTGGCTGCAGCTTCGCGGAACTCGGCGATCTGGTCGAAGCTCAGGTAGCGGTAGATATCGGCAGACATGCTGTCGATGTCCTTCGCATAGGCCATGTACTCCTCGACGGTCGGCAGCTTGCCGATGATCGAAGCGACAGCGGCCAGCTCGGCAGATGCCAGGAACACGTCGGTGGCATCGCCCAGACGGTTCGGGAAGTTACGGGTCGAGGTGGAGACCACGGTCGAACCGGTCTGGACGCGAGCCTGGTTACCCATGCACAGCGAGCAGCCCGGCATTTCCATGCGCGCGCCAGCCTTGCCGTAGATGCCGTAGTAGCCTTCTTCGGTCAGCTGGTGGGCGTCCATCTTGGTCGGCGGGGCCAGCCACAGACGGGTCGGAATGCCACCCTTGACCTTGTCCAGCAGTTTGCCGGCAGCGCGGAAGTGACCGATGTTGGTCATGCAGGAACCGATGAACACTTCATCGATCTTGCGGCCCTGGACGCTGGACAGCAGGCGAGCGTCGTCCGGGTCGTTCGGGGCGCAGAGCACGGGCTCCTTGACGTCGGCCAGGTCGATCTCGATGACGGCGGCGTACTCGGCGTCCTTGTCGGCTTCCAGCAGCTCCGGCTTGGCCAGCCAGGCTTCCATCGCCTGGGCGCGACGCTCCAGGGTGCGGGCATCACCGTAGCCTTCGCCGATCATCCAGCGCAGCAGGGTGATGTTGGACTGCAGGTATTCGGCGATGGCCTTCTCCGGCAGCTTGATGGTGCAGCCCGCAGCGGAACGCTCGGCGGAGGCGTCGGACAGCTCGAAGGCTTGCTCGACGGTCAGGTCGTTCAGGCCTTCGATCTCGAGGATGCGGCCGGAGAAGATGTTCTTCTTGCCTTTCTTCTCGACGGTCAGCAGGCCGGCCTGGATGGCGTAGTAGGGGATGGCATGCACCAGGTCACGCAGGGTGATACCGGGCTGCATCTTGCCCTTGAAGCGCACCAGCACGGATTCGGGCATGTCCAGCGGCATGACGCCGGTGGCGGCGGCGAAGGCCACCAGGCCGGAACCGGCCGGGAAGGAGATGCCGATCGGGAAGCGGGTGTGGGAGTCGCCACCGGTGCCGACGGTGTCAGGCAGCAGCATGCGGTTCAGCCAGCTGTGGATGATGCCGTCGCCCGGACGCAGGGAAACACCGCCGCGGGTCATGATGAAGTCCGGCAGGGTGTGGTGGGTCTTGACGTCGATGGGCTTCGGATAGGCCGCGGTGTGGCAGAAGGACTGCATCACCAGGTCGGCGGAGAAGCCCAGGCAGGCCAGGTCCTTCAGCTCGTCACGGGTCATCGGGCCAGTGGTGTCCTGGGAGCCGACGGTGGTCATCTTCGGTTCGCAGTAGGTGCCCGGACGGACGCCCTTGCCTTCCGGCAGGCCACAGGCGCGACCGACCATCTTCTGCGCCAGGGTGAAGCCCTTGCCGCTGTCGGCGGGGGCTTCCGGCTTCTTGAACAGGTCGGATGCGGGCAGGCCCAGTTCGGCGCGTGCCTTCTCGGTCAGGCCACGGCCCACGATCAGCGGGATACGGCCGCCGGCGCGGACTTCGTCCAGCAGGACCGGGGTCTTCAGTTCGAAGGTGGTGACCACTTCGCCGCTGTCATGACGCACGACCTTGCCTTCGTACGGGTACACGTCGATGACGTCGCCCATGGCCAGGTTGGTGCAGTCGAATTCGATCGGCAGGGCGCCGGCGTCTTCCATGGTGTTGTAGAAGATCGGGGCGATCTTGGTGCCGAAGCAGAAGCCGCCTGCGCGCTTGTTCGGTACGTAGGGGATGTCGTCGCCGAAGAACCACAGCACCGAGTTGGTGGCGGACTTGCGGGAGGAACCGGTACCGACCACGTCACCGACGTAGGCAACCGGGAAGCCCTTGGCCTTGACGGCTTCGATCTGCTTCAGCGGGCCGACGGAACCGGGTTGTACCGGCTCGATGCCGTCGCGGGCCATTTTCAGCATGGCCAGGGCGTGCAGCGGGATGTCGGGGCGCGACCAGGCGTCCGGAGCGGGGGACAGGTCGTCGGTGTTGGTTTCGCCGGGGACCTTGAACACGGTCAGGGTCAGCTTCTCGGCAACGGCAGGGCGGGCCTTGAACCACTCGCCATCGGCCCAGGACTGCAGCACGGCCTTGGCGGCGGCGTTGCCTTTCTTGGCGCGTTCGGCGACGTCGTGGAAGGCGTCGAACATCAGCAGGGTGTGCTTCAGCTGCGCGGCGGCGACTTCGGCCAGCTCGGCGCTGTCCAGCAGCTCCACCAGGGTGGCGATGTTGTAGCCGCCCTGCATGGTGCCCAGCAGCTCGACGGCGCGAGCCTTGGAGATCAGCGGGGAGGTGGCTTCGCCCTTGGCGACGGCGGACAGGAAGCCGGCCTTGACGTAGGCGGCTTCGTCAACGCCCGGGGGAACGCGGTTGGTGATCAGGTCGACGAGGAATTCTTCTTCGCCAGCGGGCGGGTTCTTCAGCAGCTCGACCAGGCCTGCGGTCTGTTCGGCGTTCAGCGGCTGGGGTACGACCCCCTGGGCGGCACGCTCTTCTACGTGTTTGCGATAGGCTTCAAGCACAGTTTTACCCTCATCAGTGGTCCCTAGTCTTGGTTCGGGACGCTCATCCAGGATTCCACCGAACACATGCGCCGCGCGGCTTTTTGGGCCGCCTGGCCAGTGTTTCGATGGTTCCATCCAGAAGCTGCTTTCAAAGTTTTACGCCGGAAGGAAGAGCCTGATGAGGGCTGGCGTTGGGTCTCATCGGGAGAGGAGAACCCAGCGCCAAGATTTCCTGCCGGATCGACTGTGCTCGTGACGCTTTGAAAACAGCTTCCAACGGATTTGGCGCCTAAAACGGCGGAACGATTCTAAAGGAAAGCGGAACCGAAGTTAAGACAAAAGCCCCGCCTATCTTGGGGTGACCCTGCTTAGACAAAGGGCTAAGATGCCGCGTCCGTACCTGCGTTACCCAATGTCCCCGCCATGCCCAACCAGCGCATCAAGACGCCTTGCGTCGGCCTCTGCTCCACCGTCTACGGCGATACCGTGTGCCGGGGTTGCAAGCGTTTCCACCACGAGATCATCAACTGGAATCTCTATAGCGACGAGGAGAAGCGCGCGGTCTGGCGTCGCCTGGAGCAATTGCTGGTGCAGGTGGTGGAGGCCAAGCTGGAGGTCTTCGATCCGGCGCTGCTGCGGGGTCAGTTGGAGCAGCGGCAGATCCGCTTCGTGCCGGAGCAGTCGGTGTATTGCTGGGCCTACCAGTTGATCGCGCGGGGCTCGCGGGTGATCAACCGCCTGGAGGCCTATGGGTTGGTGTTGATGCCGGAGTTCCGCGACTGGCCGCTGCCGGACCTGCGCGAGGCCATCGACCGCGAGTTCTTCCTGCTCTCCGAGGCACACTACGAGCGCTACATCGCCCCGCGCTTCCTGCGCGAGGGGATGGAACTCCGCGTTTGACCCGCCCATGAGAAAGCCGCCCGTCGGGCGGCTTTCCGTTCATCGCTTGATTCAGTGCTGGGCTACCAGCTCCTCCAGGTGGGCGATGATCTCGTCCGGCTTCAGCACCAGCACGTCGCTTTCCAGCGCATCCAGGACCACCTCGGCGGTGTTGCCGATCAGCGCGCCGGAGAGGCCGGTGCGGGCGACGGTGCCGATTACGGTGACGGCTGCCTTCAGGGTCTTCGCCGCGTAGGGGATGATCACGTCCGCCGGGCCTTCGGCGATGTGCAGGTTGTCGTCACTGACGTCGAACTCCTCCTGGAATTCCTTGCAGGCACTGCGGTAGCGCGCCTCGATGCTCTCCTTGAGCTGGAAGGTCGGGTCCGCTGCCGAGAGCATGGGGGAGGGGTGGGCGCTGACCACGTGCAAGCTGCCCCGCGCCAGGCCGGCGATGTCGTAGCCGTGGCTGATGATGCTGGCATGCAGGGTGCGGTGCGGGCCGTCGTTGTTGCCCACGTCCACGGCCGCGAGGATCACGCCACCGGTCCAGGGCGTATCGGTCTTCACCATCAGCACCGGGCCGGGACAGTAGCGCAGCAGCTTCCAGTCGTCCGGCGTGAGCAGGGCGCGCTTGAGCGGGTTCTCCGGCACGTGTTGCTTGATCACCAGGCCACAGCCCTCGGCCTGTTGCACGGTGATCACCGTCTGGTGCAGGTTCTCGTGCCAGGCCTGCTGGGTGCTGACGCTGTAGCCGTCGCCGGTCAGGGTGCCGGCCAGGTCGGCGAGCCAGGCGCTGTGGTCCTGCTTGCGATCGCAGACCAGCAGGTGCAGGTGGGATTGGGTCACGCCGGCGATCAGCGTGGCGCGCTTGAGCGCCAGGCTCTCGGGGTGGCTCGGATCGACTACCACCAGGATGCTGCGAATGGCTTGCATGGTCATGCTCTCCCTGTGAGACAGATGGCTGGGAGTCACTCTAGCGGCGATTGCACGAACGTGCTTGATGCATATCAATCGCGGATGGCTGGCCGGCGACCGGTGCATTCGTATAATGCGCACCTTTTTGCCGAGGCCTCGCCGTGAGCGCCCTGGCTGTCTGCTGCCCGAACTGGAGTGCCCGCCCGATGAACCTGCCGGAGATCCACGATTTCCTCCCCTGCCGCACCCCGCAGGCCTGGGTGGAGGCGGCGCTGGCCGATCAGGAAACCCTGCTGATCGACCACAAGAACAACGAGTTCAAGGCGGCGTCCACCGCCATGGCGCTGATCGCCAAGTACAACACGCACCTCGACCTGATCAATTTCATGTCGCGCCTGGCCCGGGAGGAACTGGTCCACCACGAGCAGGTGCTGCGGATCATGAGGAAGCGCCACATTCCCCTGCGGCCGGTATCGGCAGCGCGCTACGCCTCGGGCCTGCGCAAGGCGGTGCGCAACCACGAGCCGGCCAAGCTGGTGGACACACTGGTGGTGGGCGCCTTCATCGAGGCCCGTTCGTGCGAGCGCTTCGAGTCACTGGTGCCTCACCTGGACGAGGACCTGGGCGCGTTCTATTTCGGCCTGCTGAAGAGCGAGTCGCGGCATTACCAGGGCTACCTGAAGCTGGCCTACCAGTACGGTGAGGCGGCGGACGTGGATGCGACGATCGAGCGGGTGCGTGGCGTGGAACAGGAGCTGATCGAGAGCCCTGACGAGGAGTTCCGCTTCCACAGCGGCGTTCCGGCCTGAATCCGGCCCGGAATGAAAAAGCGCCCCAAGGGGCGCTTTTTTTGTGGGCGGTGCCTGGTCAGTCCTTCACTTTCAGGTCCAGGGCCAGGTCGCGGGCGGCCTTGGTGGCGAGTACCCCCATCAGCTGGCCGATCTCGTCCTGGCGGCTGGTGGCACCGTTCTGGCCGGCGCCCATCATCACGCTGGGCACCGGTGCCTGGGCAGCGGCTTCGGCCCACACCTTGTTGATGGCGATCAGTGCATCGAGCTTGGGCTGCAATGCGCCGTCCGCCTTGATCACCGCTTCGCGGGCATAGGCCTCGGCATCGGCGGTGATCTTGGTGGCCTGGGCGGTGATGCTGGCCTTGTCACGCAGCAGTTCGGCGGTCTGCTTCTCGATCTCGGCGCGGCCTTTCTCGCGCTCGGCGTTGATGCGCGCGAGCTGCTTCTCGGTCTCGGCCTGGGTGGTGCGCTCGATCTGGTCGCGCAGGGTCTCCTGGCGGCGGGCCTCCACTTCCTTTTCACCGCGGGCGGTGACCAGCAGCTTCTCTTCCTCTTCCTTCAGGCGGTTCTGCCGCGCCACGGCCAGTTCTGCCAGGGCCTGCTGGACCTTGACCATGCGCTGCTTGTACTGCGGGTTGGGGTCGACGTTGGTGATGCGCGCCTCCACCACTTCCACGCCGTACTTGCGGAACTGCTGCTGCTTGCGCACCGGGATGCCCTTGGAGTCGATGACCTTCTCGGTGACGAACTGGCTGGCATTGTTGTCGCCGAAGGTGCCCTGCTCGGTGCCGGCCTGGAGGATGGCGGTCTGGTGGGGCATGGCGCCGCGCGGGCCGCGCACTTCCTTGCGCTTGATCAGATAGAGGCCGTCGTTGAGCTGGTTTTCGAACTCGGCGGCGAACTCGCTGCGGGCGCCGGCATAGAAGTCGTCGGCGGTCATCAGGGAGGCAGTGGCCTGCAGGGTTTCCTTGATGGCCGGAACCAGGGCGGTGCGGATGAAGTTCTCGGGGTTGCGGTATTCCTGGGCGATCTTCAGGAACTGGTCGCCGCCCGGCAGGCGGAAGCGCGCGGAGGACTCCACCTTGGCGTCGACGTTGCCGAGGAACACGATGGGGAAGGCTTCGATGGTGGCGCCGAGGGAGTCGTTGTCGCTGTTCTCGTCGATCTGGTTGAGCGCTTCGGTGAGCACCGACTGCACGCTCAGGGCCTTCTTCCAGGGGGTGGCGCGGCCGAACCACTTGGTGGCGTAGCCGACGTCGTCCACCACCTTCTCCTCGCCGAAGATGGTTCGCACGTGGGTGGCGAAGCCGGCTTCGTTATAGAAGAAGACGCCGTTGAACAGGGCGAAACCGAGGCCGGCAGCGGCAGCGCCGCCGACCAGGTACTTGATGTAGGGGGCGTTCGCAAACTGCATGGTCGCTCCTTGACGGTGTGGGGATGCGGCATGCTGGAGGCCGCATGCCGCCTCGTCAAGCAGCACTCACTCGGGCTGCGGGCAGGTTCTCGCTGCGGCGGTCAGTCGAGGGCGAATGGCGCCTGGCGGAAGCCGTCGGCGTCCACTTCCAGCGCCCAGCCCTGGCGGTCCCAGTCACCCAGCACGATGCGCTGTGCCGGCTGTCCGCCGATTTCCAGGGTGTGCACCGCCGGTCGATGGGTGTGCCCGTGGATGAGCGTGGGCACCTTGGCGTCGATCATCACCCGGGTGACTTCCTCGGGGGTGACATCGACGATGTCGTAGGCCTTCTGCCGGGTCTGGGCGCGGCTTTCGCTGCGCAGCTTGCGGGCCAGGCGGTGACGCACGCGCAGGGGCAGGTGGCGCAGGATGAAGAGGGTCAGCGGGTGGCGCAGGATGCGGCGCAGGCGCATGTACGCCTCGTCGCGGGTGCACAGGCTGTCGCCGTGCATCAGCAGCACCGGGTGGCCGGCCAGTTCGGCCTGGGCCGGGTCGCCCAGCAGGGTGCAGCCGGCCTCGCGGCAGAACCGCTCACCGACGAGGAAGTCGCGGTTGCCGTGCATCAGGAACAGCCGCGTACCGCCGTCAGCCACCTGCCGCAGTGCACGGGCGATGGCGTGCTGGTAGGGGGTCATGGCGTCGTCGCCGATCCAGGCTTCGAAGAAGTCGCCGAGGATGTACAGCGCCTCGGCCTGGCGGGCGCGGGTGTCGAGGAAACGAAGAAACGCCCGGGTGATGTCCGGGCGTTCCTCTTCGAGATGCAGGTCGGAGATCAGCAGGATCACTCGACGATCTCGGCCTTCTCGATGATCACGTCTTCGACCGGGACGTCCTGGTGGCCGGCCTTCATGGTGGTGGCCACGCCCTTGATCGCGTTGACCACGTCCATGCCTTCGGTCACCTGGCCGAACACCGCGTAGCCCCAGCCCTGGGTGGTGGGGGCGCTGTGGTCGAGGAAGTCGTTGTCGGAAACGTTGATGAAGAACTGCGCGGAGGCGGAGTGCGGGTCCATGGTGCGGGCCATGGCGATGGTGCCGACCTTGTTCGACAGGCCGTTGTTGGCCTCGTTCTTGATCGGTGCGCGGGTGGATTTCTGCTTCATGCCGGGCTCGAAGCCGCCGCCCTGGATCATGAAGTTGGAGATGACGCGGTGGAACACGGTGCCGTCGTAGTGACCGGCCTTTACGTATTCCTTGAAGTTAGCGGTGGTTTCAGGCGCTTTGTCCTCGAAGAGTTCCAGGGTGATAACGCCGTGGTTGGTGTGCAGCTTGATCATGGGCAATTCGCTCTGAACGTGAAATCCGAAGGCCTGTCAGGGGGTTGACAGCTTCGGTATGATAAGCGCTTTGATTTGGCCGGCCTACCCTGAGCCGCAAAGCATGATCTTAAGGACACCATGAGCAAGCCAGAGACCCCCGTCGTCGCCACGAACTTCCTTCGCCCCATCGTCCAGGCCGACCTGGACGCCGGCAAGCACGCGAAGATCGTCACCCGCTTCCCCCCGGAACCCAACGGCTACCTGCACATCGGCCATGCCAAGTCGATCTGCCTGAACTTCGGCCTGGCCCAGGAATTCGGCGGCGACTGTCATCTGCGCTTCGACGACACCAACCCGGCCAAGGAAGACCAGGAATACATCGACGCCATCGAGCGCGATGTGAAGTGGCTGGGCTTCCAGTGGGCGGGCAAGGTTCGCTACGCCTCGGACTACTTCGACCAGCTGCACGCCTGGGCCGTCGAGCTGATCAAGGCCGGCAAGGCCTTCGTCTGCGACCTCACCCCCGAGGAAATGCGCGAGTACCGTGGCAGCCTGCATGAACCGGGCAAGAACAGCCCGTTCCGCGACCGCTCCGTCGAGGAGAACCTGGACCTGTTCGCCCGCATGAAGGCCGGCGAGTTCCCGGACGGCGCCCGTTCCCTGCGCGCCAAGATCGACATGGCCTCGCCGAACATCAACCTGCGCGACCCGATCCTCTACCGCATCCGCCACGCCCATCACCACCAGACCGGCGATAAGTGGTGCATCTACCCCAGCTACGACTTCACCCACGGCCAGTCGGACGCCATCGAGGGCATCACCCACTCCATCTGCACCCTGGAGTTCGAGGACCATCGCCCGCTCTACGAATGGTTCCTGGCCAACCTGCCGGTACCGGCGCAGCCGCGCCAGTACGAGTTCTCGCGCCTGAACCTGAACTACACCATCACCAGCAAGCGCAAGCTCAAGCAGCTGGTGGACGAAGGGCATGTCAGCGGCTGGGACGACCCGCGCATGTCCACCCTGTCCGGCTACCGCCGCCGGGGCTACACCCCCGAGTCGCTGCGCAACTTCTGCGAGATGATCGGCGTCAACCGTGCCAGCGGCGTAGTGGACATCGGCATGCTGGAATTCAGCATCCGTGACCACCTGGACGCCACTGCCGCCCGCGCCATGTGCGTGCTCAAGCCGCTCAAGGTGGTCATCACCAACTACCCGGAAGGCCAGGTCGAGCAGCTCGAACTACCGCGCCACCCGAAGGAAGACATGGGCGTGCGCACGCTGCCCTTCGCCCGCGAGATCTACATCGACGCCAGCGATTTCGAGGAAGTCCCGCCTGCCGGCTTCAAGCGCCTGGTACCCGGTGGCGAAGTGCGCCTGCGCGGCAGCTACGTGATCCGTGCCGACGAAGCCATCAAGGACGCCGACGGCAACATCGTCGAGCTGCGCTGCTCCTACGACGAGAACACCCTCGGCAAGAACCCCGAAGGGCGCAAGGTCAAGGGCGTGATCCACTGGGTGCCGGTGGAAGGCAGCCTGGAGTGCGAAGTGCGCCTGTACGACCGCCTGTTCCGCTCGGCCAACCCCGAGAAGTCGGAAGAGGGCGGCAGCTTCCTTGACAACATCAATCCCGGCTCGCTGGTGGTGCTCACCGGTTGCCGTGCCGAGCCGTCCCTGGCCCAGGCCCAGCCCGAGGAACGCTTCCAGTTCGAGCGCGAAGGCTACTTCGTTGCCGATCTCAAGGACTCCAAGCCCGGCCAGCCGGTCTTCAACCGCACCGTCACCCTGCGTGACTCCTGGGGGCAGTGATGGCGCTGACGATCTACAACACCCTCACCAAGGCCAAGGAAGCCTTCCAGCCCCTGGAAGGCAACAGCGTGCGCATGTACGTGTGCGGCATGACCGTGTACGACTACTGCCACATCGGCCATGCCCGGGTGATGGTCGCCTTCGACGTGGTCACCCGCTGGCTGCGCGAGCGCGGCTATGACGTGACCTACGTGCGCAACATCACCGACATCGACGACAAGATCATCAAGCGCGCCCAGGAGAACGGCGAGCCGTTCGAAGCGCTGGTGGACCGCATGATCGCCGCCATGCACGAAGACGAGGCGCGCCTCTCCGTGCTGCGCCCGGACATCGAGCCCCGTGCCACCGGCCACATCGCCGGCATGCACCAGATGATCCAGACCCTTATCGACAAGGGCTTCGCCTACGCCCCCGGCAATGGCGACGTCTACTACCGCGTCGGCAAGTTCGAGGGCTACGGCAAGCTCTCCCGCCGCCGCATCGACGAGCTGAAGATCGGCGCGCGCATCGAGGTCGACGAATCCAAGGAAGACCCGCTGGACTTCGTCCTCTGGAAGGGCGCCAAGCCCGGCGAGCCGAGCTGGGAATCCCCCTGGGGCGCTGGCCGTCCCGGCTGGCACATCGAGTGCTCGGTCATGTCCACCTGCTGCCTGGGCGAGACCTTCGACATCCACGGCGGCGGCCCGGACCTGGTGTTCCCCCACCACGAGAACGAGATCGCCCAGAGCGAGGCCGCCACCGGCAAGCTCTACGCCAAGGCCTGGATGCACGCCGGCGCGGTCCGTGTGGATGGCGAGAAGATGTCCAAGTCCCTGGGCAACTTCTTCACCATTCGCGAGGTGCTGGAGAAGTACCACCCCGAGGTGGTGCGCTACCTGCTGGTGTCCAGCCACTACCGCAGCCCGATCAACTACTCCGAGGACAACCTCAAGGAAGCCAAGGGCGCCCTGGAACGCTTCTACACCGCCCTGCGCGGCCTGCCGGTCGTCGAGGCGGCAGGTGGCGAAGCCTTCGTCGAGCGCTTCGGCGCGGCCATGGACGATGACTTCAACAGCCCCGAAGCCGTCGCCACCCTGTTCGAGATGGCCCGCGAGGTGAACCGCCTGCGTGACAGCGACCCGAGCACCGCAGCCGCCCTGGCGGCACGCATGAAGGCCCTGGGTGGCCTGCTCGGCCTGCTGCAGCTGGAGCCGGATGCGTTCCTCCAGGCCGGTGCCACCGGCAAGGTGGACGCCGCTGAGGTCGAAGGGCTGATCCAGGCGCGCCTGACCGCGCGTGCGGAGAAGAACTGGGCCGAGTCCGACCGCATCCGCGACCAGCTCACCGCCATGGGCGTGGTGCTGGAGGATGGCAAGGGTGGCACCACCTGGCGCCTGGCTGAATAACAGCTGACCGACGGGGCGTTGCGGATAACGCCCCATCCAAGCGCCATAAAAAAACCGGGACCTGCGAAGGTCCCGGTTTTCTTTTGCCCGTTGCCTGGGGAATCAGGCGCGGCGGCGGAACAGTGGCAGCGGCTGGTCGGCGGAGGCCTGGTAGACCTCGCTGAAGTCCTCGAAGGCCTTCAGCGCGTCGTACGGGTCCTTGTCCTCGCGCAGGGCGAAGGCATCGAAACCGCAGCGCTTGAGGGCGAACAGCTGGTCGCGCAGCACGTCGCCGATGGCGCGGACCTCACCCTGGTAGCCGTAGCGCTGGCGCAGCAGGTAGGCAGTGGAGGAGTGGCGGCCATCGGTGAAGGCCGGGAAGTTCAGCGCAATGACCTGGAAGTGCGAGAGGTCGTCGGCGATCTCCTCGATCTCCTCACCGGCGTCCAGCCACACGCCCAGGCCGCCATCGCGGGCCTTGAGGGCGTGGCTGTGCTCGACCCAGAGGGCCAGGGGCACGATCAGGTCGTCGCAGTTGGACAGGCCATCGAGGGTCGCGTCCTTCGGCAGCAGGTGCCAGGTCTCGTCGATGACCTGGCCGTTCTTAATGATTCGCTGCATATACGCGCTCCTTGAACGGGTCGATGCCGATGCGGCGGAAGGTATCGAGGAAAGGCTCCTCCTCGGTGCGGCGCTCGACGTAGACCTTGATGATCTTCTCGATCACGTCGGCCATTTCCTCCTGGGCGAAGGACGGGCCGAGGATCTGCGCCAGGCTGGCGTCGCGGCCGGCGCTGCCACCCAGGGACACCTGGTAGAACTCCTGGCCCTTCTTGTCCACGCCGAGGATGCCGATGTGGCCGACGTGGTGGTGGCCGCAGGCGTTCATGCAGCCGGAGATGTTCAGGTCCAGGTTGCCGATGTCGAACAGGTAGTCCAGGTCATCGAAGCGGCGCTGGATGGCCTCGGCCACCGGGATCGACTTGGCGTTGGCCAGGGAGCAGTAGTCACCGCCCGGACAGCAGATGATGTCGGTGAGCAGGCCCACGTTCGGCGTGGCGAAGCCCTGCTCGCGCAGTTCGTTCCACAGGGTGAACAGCTGCGCCTGCTCCACGTCCGCCAGGATCACGTTCTGGTTGTGGCTGTTGCGCACTTCACCGAAGGCGTAGCGGTCGGCCAGGTCGGCGATGGCGTCCAGCTGCTTGTCGGTCACGTCGCCCGGGGCCACCCCGGTGGGCTTCAGCGACAGGGTCACGGCCACGTAGCCCGGCTTCTTGTGGGCGAAGGTGTTGCGCTGGCGCCAGCGGGCGAAGCCCGGGTGCTCGGCGTCCAGGGCGGCGAGGGCGGCGTCCTGGTCCTCCAGGGCCTTGTAGGCCGGGTCGACGAAATGCCTGGCGACGCGATCGACTTCCGCCTGGGTCAGGGTGGTGGGGCCATCCTTCAGGTGTGCCCACTCGGCGTTGACGCGCTCGGCGAACACCTCGGGGGTCAGCGCCTTCACCAGGATCTTGATGCGCGCCTTGTACTTGTTGTCCCGGCGGCCGTAGCGGTTGTAGACGCGCAGAATGGCGTCCAGGTAGCTCAGCAGGTGCTGCCAGGGCAGGAATTCGTTGATGAAGCTGCCGACGATCGGGGTACGGCCCAGGCCGCCGCCGACGGAGACGCGGAAACCCAGCTCACCGGCTTCGTTCTTCACCGCTTCCAGGCCGATGTCGTGCACCTCGATGGCGGCACGGTCGCCCACGGCGCCGTTCACGGCGATCTTGAACTTGCGCGGCAGGTGCGAGAACTCGGGGTGGAAGGTGGACCACTGGCGGATGATTTCGCACCAGGGGCGCGGGTCCACCAGCTCGTCACGGGCGACGCCGGCGAACTGGTCGGTGGTGGTGTTGCGGATGCAGTTGCCGCTGGTCTGGATCGCGTGCATCTGCACGGTGGCCAGCTCGGCGAGGATCTCCGGCACGTCCTCCAGCTCCGGCCAGTTGAACTGGACGTTCTGGCGGGTGCTGATGTGGGCGTAGCCCTTGTCGTAGTCGCGAGCGATCTGCGCCAGCTTGCGCACCTGGGCGGACGACAGCAGGCCATAGGGCACGGCGACCCGCAGCATGGGGGCGTAGCGCTGGATATAGAGGCCGTTCTGCAGACGCAGGGGACGGAATTCCTCGCCCGAGAGTTCCCCGGCCAGGTAGCGGCGGGTCTGATCGCGGAACTGCTTGACGCGGTCCTCTACGATGCGTTGATCGTACTCGTCGTATACGTACATGAATGGTCCTGTTGTCAGGCTGCTTACAGCTTTTCTGCGCGCACGGCCGCGCACCCCCTGCGGAGCCGGTGGAAGATACCAGCTCAGGTTTATGCGCAAAAGTGATGTTTGAGTATATGTAAAGAACCTGATCGCATAAGCAGGGGTGTGAGCATAACCTTCCCCGCGCGGCTGGAGGCCCCGGCCGGCGGGCGTCGAGAATGCTTCTCGACTGGCCCGGCGTCAGCCCAGGGCAAGCAGGCGGCTCATCAGGTGCGTCCCCCGCAGCAGGGTCTCGGAGGAGACCCTGGGCGACTCCGCCAATTGCCCCAGCGCTTGCGCCAGCACCGCCACCCCCGCTGCGTCGGCCAGCGCCTGCTGGGCCCGCAGCACCTCCCGGTGATGGGCAGAGGGCTGCTGGCGGCCGCTGCTGGCCAGGCTTTCCAGCACGTCCAGGGCCGGCTCCACCAGCCGTCCGGCGAGGCTCGGCGGCTCCACCGCCGGCACGGGGCGGTCGGTGCGGCTGAGCAGGCGCTGGATGCGGTCGAACAGCCGGCGGTTGCGGCTCAAGCCGCCGCGCACCAGGGATTCGAAGTCCAGCGACAGGCAGCGCAGCCGGCCGTGATCGGCCACCAGCAGCGCGAGGGGCTCCAGGCAGCGGCGGCGACCGTCCAGCCAAGGCCGCACCAGCACGGCACGGATATCGTCCAGGGCCTTCTGCGCCCGCTCCAGGTTGTCCAGGCGTTCGCGACGCTCGGCGGTGCAGGGCAGCTCCAGCAGCAGGGTGCGGCCGTTGCTGTCCTCCAGCGGCCAGGTCAGCACCTGCCTGGCTTCGTCCAGGCTCGCTTCATGGCAGCGTGCGGGGCGCAGCAGCAGCCGGGTCGGCGGCTCGCTGGCGAGGGCGGCGCTGTCTTCCAAGGCCAGGCCCAGCTGTTCCCAGTCCGCCAGGCCGAGGTCGAGCAGGCGCGGGTCATCCGCTGGCCAGCCCTCCTGGGGGCGCGCAATGCCGCCGCCGGGGGCCAGCCGGCCATCCTCGGCCAGGCGCGGTCCTTCCAGCTGCAAGGGCGCGCGGCACAGCCGCTCGGGCGTGCTGCGCCACAGCGCCTGCTGGGCCCAGACCGCGTCGCGGCGGAAGCCGGGGTCGCTGCCATCGGGGCGGGCCAGGGTGGTTTCCAGCACCTGGCCGTCGTTGAGGTCCCAGAAGACCAGGCTCAGGCCGCGGGCGCCGCCGGCACTGGTCCACCAGTGGCCGCCCAGGGGCAGCAGGTCGAGGGTTTCACCGGCCTGGTAGTCGCGCCGCAGGCGGCCGCGCAGCGGGGGCAGGCGCTCGCTGTCGGCGCGCAGAAGCGCCTGGCAGAGGGCGTGGACGCGGGCCATCTGCACCAGTGCCTCCCGCTCGCTGCTGTGGTCGTCGCGCTCGGCCAGGCGGGTGATCTGCCCGCCCAGGGTGTGCAGGTGGCCGGCTAGGCGCGGCAGGCCTTCGGTGCGGGCGCCGAGGTTGAGCAGGCGCAGCTGCAGGGCGCTGGCCCGGCTGACGTGGGACAGCCCCTGGCCCAGCAGCTCATGCAGCAGCTGCTGCACCGAGGCCAGCAGCTCGCGCTCGGCCTCGCCCAGGCCGTCCCGCGTGGTGTCGGTGGGGGCGCTTTCGGCGGTCCAGGCCCAGGGTTGGCCGTGGGCCTGGAAGAGCCCGGCGAGGGCCGCCAGGTGCAGGGCCTTGCGTTCGCTGTCCCGCGCCCCGGAGAGCATCCCCTCGAAGCCGGCACCCGCCAGGTAGCTGACTTCGCCCTCCAGGCCGTCGAAGGCGATGGCCAGGCGCAGGCCGTGGTTGCTCAACCGGGGTGTGCCGAGGGCCTCGATCCATTGCCGGGCGCGGCGGGTGGCCACCTTGCCGGCGAGCTTCTGCAACTGCGCCGGGTCCAGCGCCAGGGCTTCCACCTGGGCGGCATCGGGATCGGGCTGCTCCGTGCCAGTGGCCGCGTCGGGCGCTTCGCTGCGCAGCCACAGCACGGCGGCGAGGATGTGCTTGCAGCAGCCGCTGGCCGGGCAGGTGCAGCGCGCCGCCTCCACGCCGCCGGCGTCCAGGCGCACGGTCTGGCCGTCGGTCTCGATCAGCCCGTGTGCCTCGGTGCGCTCGCCCCAGGCCAGCTTGCCGGCTTCCACGTCCTTGCCGGCGCGGCGCAGCAGGCCGGCGTTGGCCAGGGTTTCCAGGGCCGCGTCGTCGTAGGCCCGGTAGCGGGCCAGCCAGGCGCTCATTGCATCACCTCCGCCAGCCATTCGGCGAAGTGCTCCGGGGTCAGTGCGGCGATCCGCATGCCCCGATCCGCCAGGCGCTGGCCCATGGACGGGTCATAGACCGGCCGGGCGGCATCATCCAGGGCCGCCAGGCCGAGCAGGCGCACGCGGGCCTCGTTCAGCCGCGAGACGCAGGCCAGCAGCGGACCGATGGCCGCGCCTTCTTCGAAGTCGCTGATCAGCGCCAGCACGGTGCGCTGGGGCGTGTCCACCAGTTGCTCGCAGTAGCGCAGGGCCTTGCCGATGTCGGTGCCGCCGCCCAGTTGCACGGTCAGCAGCACCTCCACCGGGTCGTGGGCGAGGTGGCTGAGGTCCACCACCTGGGTGTCGAACAGCACCAGGCGCACACGCACGCTGGGCAGGGTGGCGAGGATGCTGGCGCAGATGGCGCTGTACATCACCGAGTCGAGCATCGAGCCGCTCTGGTCGACGCAGAGGATCACGTCCCAGGGCAGCTGCCGGCGGACCCGGGCGTTGAAGCGCGGCGATTCGATCAGCAGCTGTTTGCGCTCCGGGTCGTAGTGCTTGAGGTTGGCGGCGATGGTGGCGCGCCAGTCGAAGTTCTGCGCGTGGCGGATCGGCGAGCGGCGGAAGCGGTTGCGGCGGCCGTTGAGGGCGTTGGTGAAGCGGCTGCGCAGGCGCTGGAGGATTTCTTCCACCACCTTGGCGATCAGCTGGCGCACCGCGTCGCGGGTGTCGGCGCTGAGGCGACCGCGCACGCTGAGTAGCGCCTTGGCCAGGGCCGGGCTGGGTTCCAGGCTGGCGAGGCTGGCCGGGTCGGTGAGCAGTGCGCTGATGGCGTAGCGCTCGATGGCCTGGGTCTGCAGGCGCTCGAAGGTGGAGCGGGGGAACAGGTTGCGGGCCTGCTCCAGCCAGTTGAGGGCGGTCAGCTGGCTGTCGTCGAGGGAGCCGCCGCGCCCGCCCTGGACATGGCCGCGACGCTGGTACTCACGGTTGTAGAGGTAGTCGAGGGTCTTCTCCAGCCGCGCGTCGGTGGGGTTCAGGGCGGCCTGTTCGAGGGCGCGGTCGGCGTAGCGGCCGAGGATCAGGCGCCAGCGGCGGGCGGTTTCCAGGTCAGTCATGGTCGGCTTCCGTGGCCCAGCCGAGCAGGCCGTCGCGCGCCAGCGAGCGCCCGAGCGCCAGGTGCAGGGCGGCGCCGGCGAGCAGGTCGTGGCTGTCCAGTTCGTGGTGGGCGCTGTCCAGGGCGCTGTCACCCAGGCCGTTCAGCGCGGCCAATTGGCTGGCCAGGCGCCCGGTCTCCTGGGGCTTGAGGCGAGTGAAGGTCAGGCGCAGGTCGGGCAGGTGGCGGACGAAGGTGGCCTCGTCCCAGCCGGCCACCAGGGCGTTGAGTGCCTGGCCCAGGTGTTCGACCCGCAGGATCAGCTCCGGTGCGGCCTGCAGCAGCCCGCCGAGGTAGCGCACGGCGTCTTCGCTGTCGGCGCCCGGGCCGAAGCGGCGGCCCAGGGCTTCGGCCAGGCGGGCCTCGTCATCGAGATCGTCCAGGTAGCGCAGCGCGTCCAGGGCGCCGGCCAGGGTGGGCGGCGCCTCGTCGCGGAGACGGGCCAGGGCGCCCTGCAGGGCTTCGTCCTGGCCATCCAGGCCCACCAGGCCGCTGCCCAGGCGGATGAACTCGCGCAGGGCCAGCAGCGCATCCACGGCGGCGCCTTCCTGCTCGGGGGCGCAGAGGGCCAGGCCCGGCACCAGGAACAGCGCCGCCGGCACGATGCGCTGCAGCAGCGCCGGCAGTTGCGGTTGCTCTTCCAGCCCGAGCAGTTCGCGGCCGCGCCAGAGGTGCAGCAGGCGCTGGCCGCAGGCGACCACCGAGGCCAGTTCGGGGTCTTCGTCCAGGTGTTCGGCCAGGCGCTGGAACAGCCTTGGCAGCTGCTCGCCCAGGCCGATCAGCCCGGCGCGGGCCACCAGCTGTGCCACGCGGCCGGCGCTGCGGCCCTGGCCCTGGCCGAGCAGCGCACGTTCTTCGTCCAGCAGGCGGCGCAGGGCGATGTCGCGCAGGTTACTGCCTTGTTCGGCCCGTTCGATGAGGTTGGCTTCCACCAACGGCGACCAGGCGTATTCCCACTCCTCGAAGAGCAGGTCGAGGCCGCTGCCGTTGACGAAGTCCGGCCCGCCTTGGTGCCGGGCCAGGCCGCTGTCCAGGTAGGCCATGAGGTGCAGGAAGCGGCTGCGGGCGCGGTGGCGGGGCTTGCGGTAGAGGTCCAGGCGGGTGCGCCGGGCCAGGCTGTCGCTGAGGTCCAGGCGGTGGGCGAGGGCCAGCCGCCGGGCTTCTTCCACCAGGGGCGGGGCCTGGGTCGAGGGCGGCACGTCGCCCAGGCGGTTGCCGCCCAGGTGGCGCTGCACGGCCCGCAGCAGGCCGTCCTGGCCTTCGTCCAGGCTGCCCTTGACGAAGCAGGCGTGCACCGCGTCCAGCAGGTCGTAGCGCCCCGGGCCGGGGTGCTGGCGCAGCCGGGCGAGGCCGGCGGCCTGCTCGGCGGCATTGCTCACGCTGGCGAAGGTCAGGGCATCGGCCAGGCGCTGCTCGCGGGTTTCGGCGGCGATGCCGCTGAGCAGGCGGGTGGCGATGCGCTGGCGGGCGAGGGTGTCGTCCTCCTCGCCCAGCAGCGCGTCCCAGACCTGCTGGTAATAGGCCGGCGAGGGCATGCCGGAGGCATAGCCGTTGAGGGCGTCGAGGCGGTCGAAGCTGTAGCGGATCAGCCAGGCCTGGCTGTCCTCCGGGGCGGCGGGTCTGTCCGGTGCCGGGGTGCCGGCGGCCAGGGCCTCCACCAGCGCCAGGGTGTGGAAGCCGCCGGTGACCACCACCAGCGGGCCGTCCACCCGGCCACGCCAGTCGCGGATGCAGCCGAGCATGTGGGCTTCACGGGCCAGGGAACCCTCGGCGGCGAGCACGTCGTCCTCGTAGTCCAGGCGGGCCATGGCGCACCAGGCGAAGGCGTCGTCGAACAGCCGCTGCCAGTCGGCCAGCGCCGCGCGGGGGCGCAGTTCGAACAGGTGCTCCCAGAGTTCGTCGTGGTCCCGGCAGTGGGCTTCGCGGGCCAGGGCGGCGAGGTAGCGGCTGTGGGCCAGGTAGCGCTCGGCCATGAGGCTGCGCTGCTGGTCGGCGGCCTGCTCCTCGTCGTGCTGGCGGGCCCAGGGCAGGTCGATGAAGGCCAGCTGCGCCCCCAGGTGCTGGCCGTCCTGCAGGGCCTGCCATTCCGGCGAGTAGTCGCAGAAGGGGAAGAAGGCCGAGCGCAGCGTCGGCTCGCCCTCGGCATCGGGCCGGCGGTGCTGGGAGAGGATCGCCAGGGGCGGCCGGCTGCGGGAGTCCAGCAGGTCGGGGATGAGCCGGTCGAAGTCCGCCGGCCCCTCGATCAGGATGGCCGCCGGCTGCAGGGCCTGGAGTTGCTGGCGCAGGGCGAAGGCACAGGCCGGGCTGTGGTGGCGCACCGGCACCAGGTGAATGCCGGCCCGGGCCAGGGCTGCGCGCTCACGGGCGGCGGCCTGCAGCCGTTCGGGCAGGCGCGGGTCGCTGGCGAAGGCCTCTGCCATGACTCAGTCCCAGAGGCCCTTGCTGGCGTCGAAGAAACGCTTCCAGTGGTCGTCGCGGCGGGCGCGCTCGCGCACCACGCTGTCCAGGTAGTGGCGCAGGCGGCGGGCGTCGTCCTGGCTGTCTTTGAAGACCACGCCGAGCAGCTGGCGCGCCAGCTCGGCGGCGGTCAGGCGGCCGTCGCCCAGGTAGCGGGCCTCCAGGGCGGCGGCGTAGGCGACGCTGACCGCTTCGGCGGTGGACATCACCGCGTCCGGGGCCTTGATCGCCGTGCCTTCGCGGGTGCTGCCCTGGCGCAGCTCCTGGAACACGGTGACCAGCAGGGCGATGACGTCCCGCTCGACGGCGACCTTGCCGGCCTGCTCGCCCAGTTCGCGCTGCAGCTGGCGCATCACCAGCTCCACTTCGAATTCGCTGTCGGCGATGGGGCGCACCGTCTCGAAGTTGAAGCGGCGCTTGAGGGCGGCGGACATCTCGTGCACGCCGCGGTCGCGCAGGTTGGCGGTGGCGATCAGGTTGAAGCCGGGGCGGGCCAGCAGGCGGCCACCTTCGCCCAGCTCGGGGATCATCATCTGCTTCTCGGAGAGCAGGGAGACGAGCACGTCCTGGATCTCCGGCGGGCAACGGGTGATCTCCTCGAAGCGCACCAGCTTGCCGGCCTGCATGCCCTGGTGCAGCGGGGAGGGCACCAGGGCGCGCGGGGTCGGTCCCTCGGCCAGCAGCAGGGCGTAGTTCCAGGAGTACTTGATGTGGTCCTCGGTGGTGCCGGCGGTGCCCTGGATGGTGAGGGTGGAGTCACCGCTGATGGCGGCGGCCAGCAGCTCGGAGAGCATCGACTTGGCGGTGCCCGGCTCGCCCACCAGCATCAGCCCCTGGCGGCCGAGCAGGGTGACAATGGCGCGGTCCACCAGGGCGTCGTCGCCGTAGAACTTGCGGCTGATGCCCAGGGCGTCGTCACCGAGGATGAAGCGGCGCACCGAACGCGGCGAGCGCAGCCAGCCCGGGGGCAGGTCGGCGCCGGCCTGCTGGTCGGCTTCGCTCAGGCGCGCCAGTTCGTCGGCATGCAGGTGTTCGGCGCTGTGGCGCAGGGCGGTGCTTACCATGGTGTCTTCTTCTTCCACTGGGGATCGAAGCCGACGCAGGCGTCGGCGGCGGCGCGGTAGTCGGCGTAGGTCTCGGCCAGCAGAACGGGCGGGATCTCCGCCAGGGGCAGGCTCTCGCCGGTGGACCAGCGCTGGGCCATGCGTTCGTAGCTGAGGTGGGTGAGCGCGGCGGGGACGTTCTCTTCGGGCAGGCAGTTGCCGGTGAAGCCGATGCACACCCGCAGGCCCAGGCTGGAGAACTCCTTGAAGTAGTGGTCGAAGAAGCCCCCGTCCTCGGCGGCGGCGCGCTGGTAGCCGAGCTTGGTGAGGGTGCCGCGCAGGGTGAAGGTGTCGCTGAGCCAGCCGAGGCGGTCGGCGATGCGTTCGCCGCTGCCTTCGTCCTGCTCCGGCGTCTCGCTGGCGGTGGGCTCGGGCAGCATGCGGCTCATCTGGGCGAACAGCGGCTTGACCTTGTAGTCCTTGAAGTGGGCGGTCCAGGCCTTGGCGGTGTCGGCGTCCACCAGGGCGGCGTGGGCCAGGCGCACGCGGCGGGTTTCGTCCAGCTCGACCTCGTCGTCGTCGAGGTCGATCAGGCTGCCGTCCTCGGTGGGGCGGAACAGGCGCAGGGCGCCGTCCTCGGCCACTTCGGCCCAGACCAGGCGCTGCACCAGGTGGGTGACCACCGGGTGGCGCTGCAGGTATTCGCGCCACTCGCCGGCAGGCCACAGGCGCTCGGCGCACATGGCTTCGTAGAGGCGCTGGGTCTGCAGTTCGATGACCTGCTTGAGCTCCTTCTTGCTGGTGGAGAGCTGGGTCTTGGCTTCCTTGATCAGCGCCGGGTCGTCGCTCTTGCGCGGCTCGGGCAGGGCCTTGACCACCTTGTCGTCGGGGTTGCGCAGCTCCAGCTTGAGGGCGCCGTCCAGGCGCGCGGTGAACAGGCGCTCGCCGTACTGCAGGTTGAGCACGCCCTGTTCGTCGAAGCCGGCGCTGGGGATGGTGCGGTCGGCCAGTTCGTCGGCGCTCCAGCCGTTGCGCTGGGCGATCTGCTCCACCAGTACGCGGGCCAGGGCCTGGACCGAGGCGGTGCGGTGGCGGCGGGCGACGGCCAGCAGCAGCTGGATCACCAGCGGGTCGTTGCTGTTGGCGGCGGCGCTGAGCAGCGCCTCGACCTGGGCGCGGCGCTGGTAGTGGTCGCGCATGTAGGCCTGCAGCAGGCTGACCAGCTCGTGGCCGGCCATGGCCCAGGTGAGGGCGAGGATGCCCTTGTCGGCGATGGCGCTGCCCAGGTAGATGGACAGGTGCTCGCGCTTGAGGATCTCGAAGGCCTGCTCCTGGGTGATGTCGGCGTACTCGGGGGACCACTTGGCCCAGGCCTGGTAGCTCTGCATGCGCTGGGCGAGGTTGGCCTGGGCGTGGGCGATGGCCTCCTCCTGGCTCGGGTGGCGGGTGTCCTGGGCGATGAAGCCCAGCAGCAGGGCCTTGCCCAACGCTGCCCGGCTGGCCGGGGCCAGCAGCTCCAGGTAGCGGTTGAGCAGGGCGTTGCCGGCCGGCTCCTTGAGCTTGCAGGCGAGCACCACCCACCAGCGCACGATCTCCGGCTCCACTGCGCTGCCGTCCAGCCACTGGCAGGCGGGCAGCCGGTCCAGGTCGAGCCAGGCCAGGCTGGCCGGGGGCTTGCCCTGCAGGCCCTTGCGCGCTTCGGCGAGCAGTACGGCTGGGGCGAGGTGGCCGCTGATGTCGTCGCCCAGGGCTTCCAGGGCGGTGAGCAGGGCGGCGCGCACGGTCTCGCGCTTCTCCTTGGCCAGGGCGGCCTTGAGCGCGGGGACGGCTTCGGGGCGGCCCAGGCGTTGCAGCCATTCGGCGGCGAGGGTGCGGATCTCCTGCTTGCTGGAGCCCAGGGCCTCGATGGCGCGCTCGGCGATGTCGGGCAGGGTTTCCAGCAGGCGCTGGGCTTCGCTGCGGTTGGTCTTGCTGGCGCCGAGGGCCAGTTCCAGCAGCACCGGGATCAGCCGTTTCGGCAGCACCGGGAAGCGCTCCAGCAGGCTGAGGGCGGTGGGCACGTCGAACTCGGTGCGGCCATGGTTGGGGCGCAGGCCGAAGGCCTCTTCGAGGAACTGCGGGTGCTCGGCGAAGAACGGCCAGACGCGGTCGGGGTCGAGCTGGGCCAGCGGCGAGTTCCAGCCGAAGCACAGGCCGGCGGTCTCGCGTTCCGGCTCTTCGCTGCCGCAGCGGCGTAGGGCGTCGGCCAGGGTGCGCAGGTCGAGACGGCGCAGGGCGTCGCCCTTGAGCCACTGCATGAGCTGGTAGGCGTTGAAGTAGCGGCGGCGGGTCACCCGCAGGGCGTGCAGCAGGTTGACGTCGGCGCTGGCGGCCAGGCGGCCACGGTAGGCGAGCACGTCTTCGAGGCCGTCGGAGAGCTTGCGGCTCTTGCCGTTGAGGAAGTCGAGGGCGGCCTGCAGGTCCTTGTCGGTCAGGGCCTTGAGCTTCTTGTAGGCCTTCTGCTGCCAGTCCCACTTGCGCTTGTGTTCCAGGTTGCCGCGGATCTCTTCCTCGGCGGAGAGACGGCTCTCCTCCAGCAGTTCGGTGAGGTTGCGGCGCAGCAGGTCGAGGGTGGTGGCCCCCAGTTCCACGTCGGGGCAGCGCTCGTAGTCGCCGGCCTCCGGCAGCACCTGTTCCTCGGCGCTGGACTGGCTGTCCAGGCGGGCCATGGCGCTGGCCAGGGCCTGCTGCACGGGCTTGGAGGTTTCCTCGGCCAGGCGCGCCTGGAGGATCGCCCGTGCGCCCTCGCCGCTGCGGGCGAGGAGGTCGGCGGCCAGGGTGCGTTCGCTGCTGCTGCCGGTCGCCAGCAGGAGGCCGAGCTGTTCCAGCTTGACGTCCTGGGGCAGGGTCTCCACGTGCGGACCGGCGGCGGCGCGCACGGTCTTGGCGCTGTTCACCGCGAGGCGCACGAGGATGTCGGCGTAGGCGGCAGCCAGGCGCGGGTGGGGGCCGATCAGGCCCACCAGGGACAGGTTGCCGCTGGCCGAGAGGCGTGCCGGCAGGGCGCGGGTGGCTTCGGGGTGCTGCAGCAGGTGGTCGGCCAGGTCGGGCAGGCGCAGCAGGGCGTTGAGGTCGCGCCAGTGGTAGTCGCCGAGGTCGCGGCGGTCCAGCACCAGCAGCAGGGCGTCGTCGCCGGGCAGGTCGTCCACCGCCAGCAGGCGCGTGAGCAGGTCGAGGGTCCAGTGCTGGCGCAGGTCGCTGCTGATCTTGCTGCCGAAGTCCTTGCGGGTGGTGTGCAGGGCATCGACCACCAGGTAGATGAACCAGTCGGGCACCTGGGCGATGCGGGTGAGGTTGACGCCCTGGCAGGCGGCGGCCAGCACCTTGCCGAAACGGGCCAGGGCGACGACATCGGGTTCGGCGCCGATCACGTAGAGGCGGGTGCGTGCATTGGTCGCGGCGTTGATGCGCTTCTTGTGCTTCTGGGCGTCGTTGCGCAGGTTGCCCGAGGGGTACCACCAGCCGAGGGTGGCGGGCTGGTCGAGGAGCACGGCGGCTTCTTCGCCATTGAGCCGGGACAGCTCGGCGAGGACCTGTTCCTCCCGCCCGCTGAGGACGAAGGCGGCGGCACGGGCGGCCAGGCCCGGCGCCAGGATGTCCAGCACCTCGAGGCTTTCGGCGACGTGCTTGGCGAAGGGGGTGGCGGGGGCGGTGATGCCGAGTTTTTCCAGCAGTGTCTGCAGCATGGGGAGGGCCTGTCCTTGGAATGCGAGGCGCCGATGTTAAAACATCGGGCCGGTCGCTCGCCTGCTCGCGCGCAGGGTTTGCTGGCTGGCGCAAGTTTTCCTCCCGACGGCCTGCCTTGAGGGCCTGTCGGGGCTGGTCTTAACTGCTGGAGCGTGCCCATCCATAACCACAAGAAGGGGTTGCCATGAACGAGCCTATCCAGCACCCGGGCGGGGACAGCCGCGCGGACGCCATCGCCATCTTCTGCCTGATCCTGATCGTCGTCTCCACGGCGGTGTTCTGGGTGAGCCACCAGTAGACGGGCCCAGCGAGGCGGCGGGGCAGGGCAGACGTGGCGCGGGTATACTGCGGCGCATTCGACGAACAGGTTCTCCTTGATGCCCTTCCTGCGTTCCCTGGCCCTGTGCGTGGGCCTGCTCTGTTGTGGCCTGGCGCAGGCCGCCTCCGTCGTGTTCCTCAACCCCGGTCGTAGCGACGAACCGTTCTGGCGCAGCTACGCCGATTTCATGCAGGCCGCCGCCGATGACTTGGGGATGGACCTGCGCATCGAGTTCGCCGAGCGCGACAACGCGCGCATGCTGCGCCAGGCCCGGGCGATCCTGCAGGGGCC
The DNA here is from genome assembly GCF_011397855.1 of Metapseudomonas otitidis. NCBI lineage: Bacteria > Pseudomonadati > Pseudomonadota > Gammaproteobacteria > Pseudomonadales > Pseudomonadaceae > Metapseudomonas > Metapseudomonas otitidis. Next base: position 2,040,280 of record NZ_AP022642.1, read on the forward strand.
GGAAGCCCAGCGCCCCGACTACCTGGTGTTCGTCAACGAGCAATACGCCGCGCCGGAGATCCTCCGCCTGGGGCAGGGCAGCGGCGTTCGCCTGTTCACCGTCAACAGTACCCTCACCGATGAGCAACGTGAGCTGACCGGTGGCCCGCGCGAGCGCTACAGCAACTGGATCGGCAGCCTGGTGCCCAATGACGAGGAGGCTGGCGCGCTGATGGCCGAGGAGCTGATCCGCCAGCAGCGTCGCCTGCAGCCCCAGGGAACCATCGAGATGCTGGCGTTCTCCGGGGTGAAGCAGACGCCTGCTGCGCGCTTTCGCGAGGCCGGGCTGCGCCGGGTGCTGGCCGCGAACCCGGATGTGCGACTGCGGCAGCTGGTGTACGCGGAGTGGGACCGGGGCCGCGCCTTCGAGCAGGCCAGCCAGCTGCTGCCGCGTTATCCGCGGGTCAGCCTGATCTGGGCCGCCAACGATGAGATGGCCTTTGGCGCCATGCGTGCCGCCGATGCGCTGGGCCCGTTGGTGCGTGGGCGCCTGCATGTTTCCGCGTTGAACAATTCGCCGGAGGTGCTGCAGGCACGCATCGACGGGCGCGTGGACGTGCTGGTGGGTGGGCACTTCACCCTGGGGGGCTGGGCGCTGGTGATGCTGGCGGATTACGACGCCGGGCTGGATTTCGCCCGCTACGGTGGCGTCGACCAGCATGCCCGGCTGTTCACCCGGCTGGATGTGCAGCAGGCGCGCCGGCTGCTGGCGCACATCCGCCAGCCGGGCTACGGGGTTCGCTTCCGCGATTTCGGCGCTCGGGGCAATCCCGGGTTCTCCGGCTACCGCTTCTCCCTGGCGCCGCTGCTGGACTGAGGCGGCTACAGGCCGGCCAGGTGCAGCACCAGCTTCACCACGCCGAACAGCATCAGCGCGAACACCAGGGTGAACAGCACGCCCAGCAGGATGAAGTGGCTGGGCTTGCCCCGGCTGAAATCACGGGCGCGGTTCTTGCCGCTCTGCACCCCGAACGCCGCAGCGGCGACGCTGTGGAGCATTTCGCGAAAGGTCAGTGGGCGGTCTTGCTGTGGGTCGTCCATGGGGCACCTCCTGCTGCAAGCGTAGGTGCTTTCCATGGAATTGCCGGGTCAGGAGGCGGGGGAATGCAGCCGGCGGGTGTTGACCCGCTCTACGGCGCGGGCGCGCAGTTGGCCGCAGCCACCTTCCACGTCCTGGCCGGCGGAGTTGCGCACCTTGGTCAGCACGCCGTTGCGGTGCAGGTAGTGCACCAGCTCGACGATGCGCTCGCCGCTGGGGCGGCTGTAGTCGTCGACTTCCAGGCTGTTGTAGGGGATCAGGTTCATCACCGCGTACTTGCCCTTGAGCAGGCGCAGGATGCCTTCGGCCTCTTCGAGGCTGTCGTTGATGCCTTCGAGCAGGGTCCACTGGTACTGGATGGGGTAGCCGACCTGGCGGGCGTAGGTCTCGCCCAGTTCCACCAGTTCGTCCGGGGTGATGCGCGGGGCCTTCGGCAGCAGTTGCTCGCGGACCTCGGCCTTGCTGCTGTGCAGTGACAAGGCGAGGGCAGGCTTGACCCGCAGGTGCGGCAGGCGCTCGAACACGCGGGGATCACCGACGGTGGAGAACACCAGGTTCTTGTGGCCGATGTCGCCGAGGGTGCCGAGCAGGTCGATGGCTTCCAGTACGTTGTCCAGGTTGTGGGCGGGCTCGCCCATGCCCATGAACACCACCTTCTTGACCTTGCGGTAGCGCCGCGCGAGCACCACCTGGGCGACGATCTCCAGGCTGGAGACCTGGCGCAGCAGGCCGCTCTTGCCGGTCATGCAGAACACGCAGCCCACGGCGCACCCCACCTGGCTGGAGACGCACAGGCCGTCGCGCGGGAGCAGCACGCTCTCCACCATCTGACCGTCGCCCAGGCCTACCAGCAGGCGGGCCGAGCCGTCGCCACCGGGGTGCTCGGAGCGCAGGCGCACCAGGCCGTCGAGGGTTTCGGTGAGGGCGGGCAGGGCTTCGCGCACCCGCAGCGGCAGGAAGTCGTCGGCCTGCTGGCGTGGGCGGCCGCTGTCCAGGGGTTTGCCCTGCAGCCAGGCACGCAGCATCCGATCCCGGTGGATGGGCTTGGCGCCAAGGGCGGCGAGCTGTTGGTCGAGGTCGTGGATACGCATGGGGCGCGCATCCTACCACCGGCTTGGGCGCTTAAGTAGGGGCGCCGGGGGCTTCAGCGCTCGGCGGCGATGTCGTGGGGCAGCAGGGCGACATCCACCACCAGGTCCACCGGCACCGAGACCACGGTGGCGACCGGGCAGATCAGCGACATCCAGCAGACGGTGCTCATGGGGAAGGAGCCTTCGTCCAGGTTGCCGGTGAGCAACTGCACGTCGCCCTGGGTGCTGCGGAAGTAGTCGGCATCCACCAGGTGGACGTCCTGGCTGCGGGCGAGGATGGAGCCACAGCCGCCGAGCAGGGCGGCGATCAGGGCGAGGCCTGCAAGGCGGCCTGTGGGGAAGGGCATGGTGGGTCTCGGTGGCGAAGAAAGCGGGAGCCTAGCAGCTCCCGCTTCGCTTCGGTGGGCACCGTTCGCAGTCTCAGCGACCGCGGCTCAGCTCGGCCAGGCGGCTGGCGGCGTCCTGCACGGAGTGGCCGAGGGCGTCGAGGTCCACGGCGTCGCGGGCGTTCTCTTCGCTGGCGGAGTGGATGCGCACGGCCAGTTCGTTGATCTCCTGGGTGACGTGGCTCTGCTGCTGGGCGGCGACGGCGATCTGCTGGGCGCGCTGGGAGATGTCGTCGAAGCTCTGCACCGTGGCCGACAGGCTGCTGGCGGCGCCTTCGGCTTCCTCCACGGCGTGGCGGGTGCGTGCCTCGCCGGCCTGCATGGCCTGCACCGCCTGGCGCGAGGCCTGCTGGAGGTTGGCGATCATGCCGCTGATCTCGTTGGCCGAGCTCTGGGTCTTGCCGGCCAGGGAGCGCACTTCGTCGGCCACCACGGCGAAGCCCCGGCCCTGTTCGCCGGCCCGGGCTGCCTCGATGGCGGCGTTGAGGGCCAGCAGGTTGGTCTGTTCGGAGATGGCCTTGATCACGTCCAGCACGGCGCCGACCTGCTGGCTGTCCTGCTCCAGCTGGGTGATCACGGCGGCGGCGCTGGCCATCTCGCCGGCCAGGGCCTGGATGGCGCGACTGTTGGCGGCCACCTTGTCCTGGCCCTGGCGCACCACGCTCTGGGAGCGCTGGGCGGTGTCGGCGCAGTCGTTGGTGTTCTGTGCCACTTCCTGGGCGCTGGAGGACATCTGGGTGATGGCGGTGGCCAGCTGGGTGTTCTCCTGGCGCTGCTGCTCGGCCCGTTGCAGCAGGGCGCTGCTCAGGCGGCCGAGGCTGCCGGCTTCGTCACGCAGGCGCTGGGACTCGCTGGCGATGCTCTGCAGCATGCCCTGCAGGCGCCCGGCGTACTGGTTGACCGCCTGGCGCAGCTGGCCGATCTCGTCGTCGCGCAGCACGCTGAGGGCGCCGCCCTGGCCGGACTGGCCATTGCCGAGGGCCTGGATCTGCGCGGTGGTCTCGCCGATCTGCTCCAGCAGCTTGCGCCCGGCCAGCCAGACGAACAGCAGCAGCAGGCCCAGCACCGGCAGCAGGAAGGCCAGCAGCTCATAGGTCAGCGCGCGGGCCAGGCCGGTGACGCGGGCCTGGGGAGTGACCAGCCCGACCACCCAGCCGGTTTGCGGCATGCGGAACAGGTTGGCCTGGACGGCGGTGTCGAGTACGGCGTCGGCGTCCAGCTGCACGCTGGAGTGGCCGTCGGTGGCGGCCTTGCGGCGGGCCTCCTGCAAGGGCGCGAGCCAGGCCTCGCGGCTGGCCAGGTCGTCGAACTTCTGCATGGTCACGTCCTGGCCGAGGGGGAAGAACAGGACGTTGCCGGCCTGGTCCAGGGCGAAGGCGTAGCCGCCGGTAACCGTGCCCTGTTCCTTGAGGAAACGGGCCAGGTCGTCCAGGCGCAGGTCGATGGTGCTGACGCCGGCGAAGCGGCCCTGCAATTGGTAGGGCACGCTGCAGGTGACCATGGGCACCTTGCTGACCGGGTCCTGGTAGGCCTCGGACCAGACGCAGGCATTGCCGGCGGCGCTGCGGGCGCCGGTGTACCAGGCGTCGTTGTGGTAGCCGGGGCCGTCGGGCTTGTTGTAGTCGTCGGAGTAATCCAGGGCGCCGCTGGCGTTGCGCGCCCAGAAGAAGCTGCGGCGCTCGGTGCCGCTGGTGAAGGCATTGGGTTCCGGCCAGATGCCGCCGCCGGCGATGGCGGCGTCGCCGCTGTTGTCGATCAGCGGTGGGTAGGTGGTGCGGTAGAGCGCCTCGTCATGGGGCAGGGTCTGGGCCAGGTGGGCCATGCTCACCGCCAGCCCCTGGATGCCGGTGAGCTGCAGGCCGAGCTGGCGCACGATGGCGCTGCCGGTCTGTTCGATCAGGGCGTTGCTCTCGGCGACGACGCGGGGCTGGCCACGCAACACCATCACGGCGAATACCGCGAGGGCGGTCAGCAGCAGCAGGAGGATGGCGCCCAGGGTCAGGCGGGTGGAAATACGATCAGGCAGCAGCGACATGCAGGTACTCCTCGTTTCCCGGTCTCGAAGGGGAGCCATGGGGCTCCCGGGCCGCACAGATCAGCACGCAAGCGCAATGCCTGGCCAGCGGGCTCGCCTGTTTTGGCTATCGGCGTTTTCGGAAACTGCTCCAGCCCGAAGGGACGGACGGTCGCGAGGGGGTGAGGCAGGGGGGAAGAAGAGAGGAGGGTGGAATGAAGACAGGGCGCCCATGGGCGCCCTGTCGGTGGCTCAGTTGTCGTAGCCCAGGTTGGGCGCCAGCCAGCGTTCGCTGACCGTCTGCTCCTGGCCCTTGCGCTTGCTGTACTGCTCGATCTGGTCGCGCTCGACCTTGCCGACGGCGAAGTACTGCGCCTCGGGGTGGGCGAAGTACCAGCCGGACACCGCGGCAGCCGGGAACATGGCGAAGTGCTCGGTGAGGAACACGCCGCTCTGGCCGGGCTTGCCGAAGTCGGCGGTCGGGTCCAGCAGGCGGAACAGGGTGGCTTTCTCGGTGTGGTCCGGGCAGGCCGGGTAGCCGGGGGCGGGGCGGATGCCCTTGTACTGCTCCTTGATCAGGGCTTCGTTGTCCAGCTGCTCATCGGCTGCGTAGCCCCAGTATTCCTTGCGCACGCGCTCGTGCAGCCATTCGGCGCAGGCTTCGGCCAGGCGATCGGCCAGGGCCTTGACCATGATGGCGCTGTAGTCGTCGCCCTTGGCTTCGTACTGCTTGGCCAGCTCCTCGGCGCCGATGCCGGCGGTGGTGATGAAGCCGCCGACGTAGTCGGTGACGCCGCTTTCCTTCGGTGCGACGAAGTCGGCCAGGCTGAGGTTCGGCTTGCCATCGGGCTTGATGGTCTGCTGGCGCAGGTGGTGCAGGACGGCCAGCGGCTTGCCCTGCTCGTCGCGCACTTCGATGTCGTCGTGGTTGACCTGGCTGGCGGGCCAGAAGCCGAACACCGCGCGGGCCTTGATCAGTTTCTGCTCGATGAGCGACTTCAGCATGGCCTGGGCGTCGGCGAACAGCGCGGTGGCGGCTTCGCCCACCACTTCGTCGGTGAGGATGCGCGGGTACTTGCCGGCCAGGTCCCAGGATATGAAGAAGGGCGTCCAGTCGATGTACTCGGCGAGCACCGCCAGGTCGATGTCTTCCAGCACGCGCACGCCGGTGAAGCTGGGCTTGGGCGCGCGGTAGCCGGTCCAGTCGAAGGCCGGCTTGTTGGCGATGGCGTCGGCATAGGCCAGGCGCTCGGTGCGGGCGGCGCGGTTGGCGGTGCGTTCGCGGACTTCGGCGTAGTCGACGCGGGTCTTCTCGACGAACTCGGGCTTGAGCTCCTTGGACAGCAGGCTGGTGGCCACGCCCACGGCGCGGGAGGCGTCGGTGACGTAGACCACGGCGTCGTTGCTGTACTGCGGCTCGATCTTCACCGCCGTGTGGGCCTTGGAGGTGGTGGCGCCGCCGATCATCAGCGGCAGCTGGAAGCCCTGGCGCTGCATCTCGCGGGCGACGTGGACCATCTCGTCCAAGGAGGGGGTGATCAGCCCGGAGAGGCCGATGATGTCGCACTTCTCCTCGCGGGCGACCTGGAGGATCTTCTCCGCTGGCACCATCACGCCGAGGTCGACGATGTCGTAGCCGTTGCAGCCAAGCACGACGCCGACGATGTTCTTGCCGATGTCGTGGACGTCGCCCTTCACGGTGGCCATGAGGATCTTGCCCTTGGCCTCGGGCTTGTCGCCCTTCTCCGCTTCGATGAAGGGAATCAGGTGGGCCACGGCCTGCTTCATCACGCGGGCGGACTTGACCACCTGGGGCAGGAACATCTTGCCGGCGCCGAACAGGTCGCCGACCACGTTCATGCCGGCCATCAGCGGGCCTTCGATCACTTCGATGGGGCGCGCGCACTGCTGGCGGCACTCCTCGGTGTCTTCGACGATGAAGGCGGTGATGCCCTTGACCAGGGCGTGCTCCAGGCGCTTGGTCACCGGGTAGCTGCGCCATTCCTCGTCTTCGGCTTCCTTGACGGCGCCGCCGCCCCGGTAGTTTTCGGCGATGGCCAGCAGCGCCTCGGTGCTGCCTTCGTGACGGTTGAGCACCACGTCCTCGACCTTCTCGCGCAGCTCTGCGGGGATCTCGTCGTAGATCTCCAGCTGGCCGGCGTTGACGATGCCCATGGTCAGGCCGTTGCGGATGGCGTGGTAGAGGAAGACCGAGTGGATGGCCTCGCGCACCGGGTTGTTGCCGCGGAACGAGAACGAGACGTTGGAGACGCCGCCGGAGGAGAGCGCATGGGGCAGCTCGTCGCGGATGTAGGCGCAGGCCTCGATGAAGTCGACGGCGTAGTTGTTGTGCTCTTCGATGCCGGTGGCGACGGCGAAGATGTTCGGGTCGAAGATGATGTCTTCCGGCGGGAAGCCCACTTCATTGACCAGGATGTCGTAGCTGCGCTTGCAGATTTCCTTCTTGCGCGCGGCGGTGTCGGCCTGGCCGACCTCGTCGAAGGCCATCACCACCACGGCGGCGCCGTAGCGCTTGCACAGGCGGGCGTGGTGCTTGAACTGCTCGACGCCTTCCTTCATGGAGATGGAGTTGACGATGCCCTTGCCCTGGATGCACTTGAGGCCGGCTTCGATCACCTCCCACTTGGAGGAGTCGATCATGATCGGCACGCGGGAGATGTCGGGCTCGCCGGCGATCAGGTTGAGGAAGGTGACCATGGCCGCCTTCGAGTCGAGCATGCCCTCGTCCATGTTGATGTCGATCACCTGGGCGCCGGCTTCCACCTGCTGCAGGGCGACTTCGAGGGCTTCGGTGTAGTTCTCCTCGCGGATCAGGCGGGCGAACTTGGCGCTGCCGGTGATGTTGGTGCGCTCGCCGACGTTCACGAACAGCGAGTTGCGATCGATGGTGAAGGGCTCCAGGCCCGACAGGCGGCAGGCCTTGGGAATGTCCGGCAGGGCACGGGGCTTGTGCTTGGCCACGGCCTCGGCGATGGCCTGGATGTGCGGCGGGGTGGTGCCGCAGCAGCCGCCGACGATGTTCAGCAGGCCGCTGGCGGCGAACTCTTCCACCACGGCGGCCATTTCCGCCGGGGTCTCGTCGTATTCGCCGAAGGCGTTGGGCAGGCCGGCGTTGGGGTGGGCGGAGACGTGGGTCTCGGCCTTGGCCGCCAGCTCCGCCAGGTAGGGGCGCAGCTCCTTGGCGCCGAGGGCGCAGTTCAGGCCCACGGAGATCGGCCTGGCGTGGCGCACCGAGTTCCAGAACGCTTCGGTGGTCTGCCCGGAGAGGGTGCGGCCGGAGGCGTCGGTGATGGTGCCGGAGATCATGATCGGCAGTTCGACGCCGTCTTCCTCGAACACCTGCTGCACGGCAAAGATCGCCGCCTTGGCGTTGAGGGTGTCGAAGATGGTCTCGATCAGGATCAGGTCGGCGCCGCCTTCGATCAGGCCACGGGTCGCCTCGGTGTAGTTCTCCACCAGTTCGTCGAAGGTGACGTTGCGATAGCCGGGGTTGTTCACGTCCGGGGAGATGGAGCAGGTACGGCTGGTGGGGCCGAGGACGCCGGCGACGAAGCGCGGGCGCTCCGGGGTTTCCAGGGTCTTGGCATCGGCCACCTGGCGGGCCACGCGGGCGCCGGCGACGTTCAGTTCGTAAACCAGCGCTTCCATGCCGTAGTCGGCCTGGGACACGCGGGTGGCGTTGAAGGTGTTGGTCTCGAGGATGTCGGCGCCGGCATCCAGGTAGGCGCGCTCGATCTCGGCGATCACCTGCGGCTGGCTCAGCAGCAGCAGGTCGTTGTTGCCCTTCACGTCGCTGGGCCAGTCGGCGAAGCGCGCGCCGCGGTAGTCCTCCTCCTGCAGCTTGTAGCTCTGGATCATGGTGCCCATGCCGCCATCGAGGATCAGGATGCGTTCCTTGAGGGCTTGCTGGAGGGCGTTGAGGCGTGCGCCACGATCGGTGAGCGTGCTGGACATGAGGGACCTGTCTGGCTGGGCGGAAAAAGGGCGCCGATCATAACAAAGATGAAGGGTTTACGGCCTGTGCCGCCTGGAACATGAATGTGGCTCATGTTCGCGCCGGGCAGTGTACGGGCGACTGGCGAGGTGTGCGGGGTACAGCGGGGGATGGCCGGAAACGGCCCGGAAGGCGGGCGCCGTGGATGAGGGGGGATCATCCACGGCGTGGCGGGCTTACTTGGCGCAGCTGACGGTTTCGTACACGAAGTACTTCACCAGGTCGCGGTCGGTGCGGTTCCACACCTCGCCGACCGAACGCACGCCCTGGCTCTGGCCCACCGGGCCGGCGATGCTGCCGCACCAGCAGCGCGGGTAGGTGCCGCGGTACAGGGTGCCGCCGATGACCACGGCGACGTGGCCGTTGTTGCGCGCTGGGTTGTGGTCGCTGCCTTTCAGGCCGGCGATCACGAACCAGCCCTGGGAGGCCTTCTGCGCGGCTTCCGCGCCGCTCTTCAGCTCCTTCCAGCCGCTGGCCTGGGGCAGGCCGGACATGATGGCGTCGGCATTGCCGGCGGGGATCGGCACGTTGAGGGCGGCGGCAACCGATTGGAGGAAGCCGGAGCAGTTGTTCTTGTTCTTGGTGCCGGCGATGAAGCTTTCATCCCAGGCGGCCGTGCAGGCGTTGACGATGCAGGTATCGAGGCTCATTGACGTTCCCTATCAGGGTTTGCAGAACGGTTGGACGGGTTGGCGCGCCTGTTTCTTGCAGCTGCCGAGCGAGTCGCCGTCGCACTGGCTGCCCAGCACCAGCTGCTCGCCCACCACGGCGGCGCGCTTGCCGGAGACGTCCAGGCGGTGGACGGCCTTGCAGGTGGCGGTGTCGTAGGCCACCAGTTCGCTGTTGGAGCCGCTGTACTCGAAAGTCACCAGGCGCTTCTCGTCACGGCTCAGGTACAGGGGTTCACGGGCCCAGATGCCACCGTCCTCGATGTTGCAGCCCTTGCCGCTGGCGGTGTCGCGCAGCACCACGGGGGGCTCGGGGAAGGCATCCGGCTCTTTGATCTCGGGGTTCTCGTTGGTGAAGCTGACCTCCAGGTGCTGGCCCTTGCCGACGAAGACGTTCGGCGCTGCGGCGCTGGCACTGAGGGGGAGCGGCGCGAAACCGCAATCGGCGGCCTGGGTGCAGGCACAGAGGAACAGGGCGGCAAGGCCACCGGCGAGGGCTTTCATGACGATCTCCTGTGGAGCATGCGATGGGGTGGCGACCCTCGGGGTGCGGCCGGGTGGCGAGCGGGCATGGTGCCCGTCGACGTCCCTGTGGCTGCGCCGACTGTCCCTGATGGTCCGGCGTGGCGCGAAGGATACGCCTGACGCGGTGTACGGAAAATGACGCGGTTCACGGATGCGACGGCCTGCAGGGTGCCGCTTGACGGCGTGTCAACCGGCGCCATGCGGGCCTGACAACTCCGGGACTGCCTCGCTCCGGTGGGCGCGGAATACTGGGCCCGTTCTTCCAACAAACCAGGGAAACGGGAGCCTCACATGGACCTGCGCAACGAGCTGATCCGCCAATTGCTGGTGATCGTCAACGCTGATTTCGACTACGTTTCGGACCGCATGCCGTCCCGCCGCCTGCACGAGGCGGAGCTGGTCGGCCTCGAGGCCCAGGACCTGCCCACCTCGCTTCGGCCCTGGTGCGCCGTGGATTTCGCCGACCTGGCCAGCAAGGGGCGGGATTGCACCCTCAGCTCCTGCCGGCTGGCTCGCGCGGACGACGGCCAGGTGTCGATGCTGGTGGACTTCTACCAGCGGGCCTACCTCAGCAACCCCGGTGCAGCGGAGGCGGCCAGCTACCAGGGCACCCGCATCGTGCGGATGATCGAGGAGCGGGTGGCGCAGGATCTGGAGCTGATCGCCGCGCTGGCCGATGGCGGTGAGATCGTCCTCGCCAACCCGACCTTCGAAGGCACCGAGTACTTCGGCCTGGCCGGCCACCCGGCGCTGGCCAAGCTGGTCTGGAACAACCTGGTGCGGACCTACACCAGCCTGGGCATGGGCTACATCAACCCGCCGCTGACGGACGAAGAGCGCCTGGCGTGCTCGATTATCGACATGGATCACGAAAGCCTTTTCCTGCTCTTCACAAGGCGGGCGCTGGTCCTGCAGATTGATGCTGGCACCTCGCTATTGCTTCATGCACTGGACGGCAAGGTGCTGCAGGATGTGCGGGACATCCTGCCCGAGGCCCTCGGCCTCTGTGCTTTCTCTCTGCAATGACCCCCCTCAGGTGGCCGCAGGGCCGCCGACTCGAACAAGGACGCCAACGGATGGAACACGCAAGAAAAGTGATGGAGATGGCTGGATTCTTCGCCGGTCATGCAGTGCAGAGCGTTTCGGACGGGGAGATGCTCATCCCCATCGTCGGTTACCTCGGGGTGGACCAGAGCTCGCGGATGGTGCGCCTGGCCATGGGCAGCTCGGCAGAGGCCATGCAGGTCGGTGAGGCCCGTATCAGCGAACTGGACGGCGACACCCTGGGTGCGGTGTTCATCCGCGACGGCATGGTGACCCTGCCCACGGGCAAGACCGATTGCCTGATCGCCGATGTGCGCTTCGCCTCCGACCGTGGGCGGCGCTTCCAGTGGTTGCTGCCTTACCGCAATGCCAGCCACGCCTCGGGCTTCGCCGTGCACAAACCCAAGGTGTCGGAGGGGGCGGGCTTCTCCAAGGACGAGTTGAAGGCGCTGGGCCAGGTGTTCTTCAGCGGCATGGAGCGCCACGAGCAAGGCTGGGCGCTGTGGAATGCCCACTACGTCGAACAGGCTGGCGAGAGCTCCGCGTCTGCGGGGCAGGAAAATACCGACTTCAGTGCCGAGGAATTCCATGCCCTGTGCCGTTCGCCGGTGCTGGTGTTCCTGCTGGTGGCGGCCTCCGACGGCAAGTTCGACAAGAAGGAGGTGGAGGCCTTCATGAAGCAACTGGTGGCCCTGGCCGGTTCGGGCAGCCCGCTGTTCTCGCGGGTGGCCACCAACGTCGTCGGCAACGCCCCAACCCTGTTGCAGGAACTGGTGAGCACGTCGATGGACTACTCGGCGGAGCTGGTGCGCGTCCGCGAGATCCTCCAGGCCCGCGTCGCGGCTGACGATGCGCGGATCTACTGCGAGACCCTGGTGGCGCTGGGCAAGGCCGTGGCCGCGTCCTCCGGCGGCTTCCTTGGTTTCGGCAGCAAGATCAGCAAGCAGGAAAAGGCGGCTCTCGAGCACATCGCCCTCAACCTGGGTGTCAGCTACAGCTGAGCCTGAGCGCAGGGGGTGGGTCCGCCCCCTGCCATCCCCTTGGCTTTCTCTGGCCCGCCCTTTGGCGGGCCTTTTCCTGCTCCGCCCTGTGGGGCGTTTCACCTGGATTGTCCGATGCAGAACCCGTTGTTTTCCCAGCTGCTCACCCTCTACATGCGGCGCATCCGCGCCAGCGCGGCCGGTGTCGCCACCGAAATCGGCCTCAGCCGCGAGGCGGTCAACAACTGGCGCAACGGGTTGTCCCTGCCCAACCCGAAGTTCCGTGATCGCCTTCTGGCGTGTGCGCGCTACCTGCGCCTGACCGAGGCCGAGACCAACCGCCTGTTCGAGGCGGCGGGTTTCGAGCTGGAGTTTCCCCTGCAGCAAGAGGCAGCGGGGGGCGGCCCCTTCGCCGGTTTCATCGAGGTGCTTTTCGAGCGGCTGGGACGCCTGGCGCCGTTCCCCATCCTCATGCTCCTGTCCCAGGCCCACTGGGGGCAGCCGCCGTTCCGCCAGGCCCTGCTGGCGCGGGCGCGGGCCCTGTACGGCGAGGCGGCGGTGTTGCACGTGCAGCCGCCATTCAGCACCAGCACCGCCAGCGCCGACTATTTCGCAGCCATCGGCCGGCAGTGCGGGTTTGCCGATGTGGGCTCCGACTATGAATTCGAGGCCGCGCTGGAGCGCCGCCTGCTCGATGGCGAGCGGCTGTTCTGCCTGGTCAGCCGTTTCGAGCAGGGCACCGAGACCCAGCGCGAGACCCTCGCCGGCATCCTGCGCAGCCTCAGCGAGATGCATGGCGGCCAGTTGCACCTGCTGCTCTGCGGTGGCGAGGCTCTGGCGGACCTGAAGTACCGCAGCGGTGACCTGTCGTTGCTCAACATCGCCCAGGTGGTGCACTGGCCGGAGCTGGGCCACGGCGACCTGGATGCGCTGGCGCGGCAGCGTTGGCCGGGCCGCGCCTTCGATCCGGCGGCGCTGGGCGTGCTGCTGCAGGTGACGGGCGGGCACCCGGCCCTGGTGGAGGAGGGGCTGCAGGCCCTGGTCGACCAGGCGCTGGAGCCCTCGCCTGAATCCCTGCACCGGCAACTGCTGGGCAGCGAGCGGCTCTGGCAGGCCTTTGTACCGCTGGTGGAGGACGCTGTGGCGAGGGCACGCGTGCAGGAGCGCTTGCAGGCCGATGACCTGGGGCGGGCCCATCCTTACCTGGCGGATGCCGAGTTGCGGCGGCTGTTCTGGAGCAACCTGATCACGGCCCGGGAGACCGAGGCAGGGGCTCGCCTGTGCTGGCGCTCCAGCGTGATTCGCGAGGCCGGGCTGAAGGTGATCGACGCATGTTCCGGTCGCTGATCCGCCGCCCGGGCGCTGCCCGGTTGCTGCTGGTGGCCTTCGCCACGCTGTTCGTGGGCAGCCTGGTGCTGACGCCCCACCTCAACCCGTTCAGCCGGGGCCGTGTGCTGGCGATCACTGCCATGGACCGGGTCTGGGGCGATGTGATGGATGTGCGCCGCAAGCTGATGGACGTCCAGCAGATCGAAGGGGACTGGCCGGCGGACATCACGCCCTACCTGCCTCCGGCGGATCGCAGCAGCGTGCGCATCGAGTCGCCTGCGCCCTATCGCCTGGTGGTGAAGGTGGTGGACCAGGACGAGATGGGCTCCCTGGCGGGCACGCAGATGATCCTCGACTTCGACCGGCAACTGAACATGTCCAGTTGCCGACCGGGCAACCCGCCGTTCCCCCAGGGCTATCTGCCCCTGAACTGCCAGGAGGCGGACAAGGCCCGCGTCCCCATCATCGATACCCTGCATGCGGTGGTGATCGCCTGCGGTGTGCTGTTCGCTATTGCGACGCTGTTGTTGCTGCTCCGCCATCCGCTGTTGATGCCGGTGCAGATGCGGCCGTCCCGCCTGCTGCGTTTGCCGGTGGGGCAACTGGTTCGGCTGGATCGCCTGCTGGGCCTGCTGGGGCGCCGTGAGTCGACGTTGATGGCGGCCGGAACCAATGTCGGGCGCTGGCGCCAGGCCCTGACCTATGCCCGGGGCACGGCCTCGCAGCGCCTGGGTGCCCTGGCCTTGCGCCTTGGGGCGGAGTACCGGCCGAGCAGCGGCTGGAGCCTCCCGGGGGTGATGGGGGAGTGGCTGTTCAAGGGCGAGTTGCCGGTGTCCATAGACCGCTGCCTGGTCTACCTGCCGGAGCCGGGGCTGGCCGACGAGTTGCTGCTGCAGCACCTGCGCGCCCAGCAGACCGGGCTCGACGTGATGCTGGTGGTGCGCGAGGAGGCGGGCGAGGCCCTGCGGGACCATTGTGCCGATCCCGCCAACCTGCTGGTGCTGGTGGACGGGGCGGCCCAGACCGAGCTGTTGCTGGCGGCGCGACCCATCGAGGTGCTGCTGCGCCTGCTGGCGGCCCAGCTGCGGGTGACGCGCATCTCGCCCTACCAGACCCGTGGGGGCGTGGTGCGCCCGGGCTCGTTCTTCGGTCGGGCGCAGATGCTGGCCCGCGTGCTGAACCGGGAGCCGGCCAATTACCTGGTGGTGGGCGGCCGGCAACTGGGCAAGAGCAGCCTGCTGAAGGCCGTGCAGCGCCGCTTGCAGGACCATCCTCACCTGGCCTGCCACTACGTTTCACTGCGTGATCACCGCCTGGCGCCGCGCCTGGCGTTGCAGTTCGGCTTGCCTGCCGAAACGGCGCTGGAGCAGGTGGTGGAGCACCTGGCTGCGCAGTGCGTGGGCAAGCGGCTGTTCCTGCTGATCGACGAGGCGGACCTGTTCTTCCGGGACGAGGCCCAGCACGGGTATGGGCAGCTTTCCACCCTGCGGGCGCTGAGCGAGGAGGGGCGCTGCTGGTTCATGCTCGCCGGCTTCTGGGACCTCTACGCCACGGCCGTGCTGGACTACCAGTCGCCCCTGCGCAACTTCGGCGAGGTGCTGACGGTGGGCGCGCTGGAAGTGGAGGCGTGCCGGGAGCTGGCTCGGGTGCCGCTGGAGCTGCTACGGCTGGGGTTTGCCAACGATTCGCTCATCGAGGACCTGGTGGAGGCCAGTGGGCGCCGGGCCAACCTGGTGGCGATTCTCTGCCAGGAATGCCTGGAAGGCTTGCAGCCGGGTGAGCGGGCCATCGAACGCCGGCACCTGCAGGCGGCGATCTCTTCCCAGGCCGTACGTGACGCGTTGGCCGGCTGGGGACGGCTCAGCCACGACGAGCGTGCCTGCCGGCTGGACCGGATCCTGGTCTACCAGGTTGCGTGCAACGGTGCGGTTCGCCTGGCGGACCTGGTGGAGCGCTTCCGTGGGCGCGGTGTTCGGGTCGAGGCGGACGAGTTGCAGCGTTCGCTTTCGCGCCTGTTGCTGGCCTATGTGCTGCAGCGGGAGGCAGGGGCTTATGGTTTCGCTGTCCCGCTCCTGGCTCATCAGTTCGATGTGGCGGAAACCCGTGTGCTGCTGGAGCAGGAGTTCGAGGCATTGGCGCTGCAACTCGTCTGACCGGGCCTTTGTCACTGCGCGACGGAGACGGGGCCGGTAGAATCCCCGCTTTCCGTTTCGCTTCGTTCAAGGATGAGGTCATGCGCCATCGCCTGTTGTCGTTCGTGTTCCTGCTCTGCGCGGGCTCTGGGGTGCAGGCTGCATCGGTGTCCTACACCCGTGATGTGCAGCCGATCTTCGAGAAGAAGTGCGTGGCCTGCCATGCCTGCTATGACTCGCCCTGCCAGTTGAACCTGGGCAGCGCCGAGGGGGCTGCCCGTGGGGCCACCAAGCAGCCGGTCTACGACGGCACGCGGACCCAGGCCCAGGCCACCACGCGGCTGTACTTCGATGCCCACGGCGAGGCGGCCTGGCGGCAGAAGGATTTCTATTCGGTGCTCAACGGCCAGGGGCCCCAGGCTGCCCTGATGGCGCGCATGCTGGAGTTGGGCCACAGCAACCCGCCGGCGCCCAATGCGAAGCTGCCGGAGGACCTGGACATCGGCATCAACCGGCAGAACCAGTGCCCGACGCCTGCCGAGTTCGACGACTACGCGCGGCGCTATGCCCATGCCGGCATGCCCTTCGCGGTGACCGGGCTGGACGCGCAGGAATACCAGACTCTCCAGCGCTGGCTGGGGGCCGGGGCGCCGGTGGAGGAGCAGGCACCGCTGCCGACGCCGAGCGAGGCGGCCCAGGTGGCACAGTGGGAGGCGCTGCTCAATGCCCCCGGTGCCCGCGAGGTGCTGGTGGGGCGTTGGTTGTTCGAGCACCTGTTCCTGGCGCACCTGTACTTCGACGGTGGGCGCAGCGGCCACTTCTTCCAGTTGGTGCGCTCGCGTACGCCCAGTGGCCAGCCCATCGACCCCATCGCCACCCGCCGGCCGAACGATGACCCGGGCACCACCTTCTACTACCGGATGTGGCCGATCCAGGGGGCCATCGTCCACAAGACCCACATCACCTACCCGCTGAGCGCGGAGAAGATGAAGCGGGTCCGTGAGCTGTTCTTCTCCAGCAACTGGAACACCGACAAGGTGCCGGGCTACGGCGCCCAGCGCCGGGCAAATCCGTTCGAGACCTTCGAGGCGATCCCGGCCCGGGCCCGCTACCAGTTCATGCTGGACAACGCGGAGTACTTCGTTCGCACCTTCATCCGCGGGCCGGTATGCCGCGGGCAGATCGCCACCGACGTGATCCGCGACAACTTCTGGGCGATGTTCCAGGACCCGGCGCACGACCTGTACGTCACCGACGCCGCCTACCGTGGCCAGGCCACGCCGCTGCTGGCGATGCCGGGGCAGTTCGACGACATCGGCAACCTGCTGGGGCTGTGGCTGAGCTACCGGGACAAGCGCAACGCCTACGAGAAGCTGCGCCAGGAGGCCTATGCGGCGGCTCCGGCGCCCACCTGGAGCACCCTCTGGGCGGGCAATGACAATGCGCTGCTGTCGATCTACCGGCAGTTCGACAGCGCATCGGTGCGCAAGGGGCTGATCGGTCAGGTGCCGCAGACGATGTGGTTGTTGGACTACCCGTTGCTGGAGCGCACCTACTACCAGCTGGTGGTCAACTTCGATGTGTTCGGCAACGTGTCCCACCAGGCGCAGACCCGGCTCTATTTCGACCTGATCCGCAATGGCGCGGAGGTGAATTTCCTGCGCCTGATGCCGGCGGCATCGCGGGATGGGTTGCTGGATGACTGGTACCAGAACAGCGGCAAATTGAAGATGTGGCTGGATTACGAGGCCATCGACAACGACACCCCGACCGGGCTGTTCCTGCCGGTTGAGGGGGCCAAGGGCGCCTTTGCCGCTGAGCTGGTCAAGCGCTTCGAGGGGCTCAATGCCCGGCCGGATCCGATCAACCGCTGCACGGTGAACTGCTACCGCCCGGGCATCGACCCGGCGCTGCAGGACGCCGAGCAGGCGCTGAGCCAGTTGGTCAGTCGCCCGGCGGCAGGGCTGCGGGTGATCGAGCAGTTGCCCGAGGCGACCTTGCTGAGGGTGGAGCTGCCCAACGGCAAGCGCGAGGTCTACAGCGTGCTGCGCAACCGCGCCCACAGCAACGTGGCCTTCATGATGGGCGAGGAGCTCCGCTACCAGCCCGGCCTGGACACCCTGACCATCTACCCGGGCGTGCTCACCAGCTACCCGAACTTCATCTTCGCTTTGCGCGCCGACGAGGTGCCGGACTTCGTCACCGCCCTGGGGCGGGTGAAGGACACGGCAGCCTTCGACAAGGTGGTGGAGCGCTGGGGCATCCGCCGTAGTCACCCGCAGTTCTGGTTCTACTTCCACGACCTGTCGGCCTACATCCGCGAGACCGAGCCGGTGGAGGCGGGCGTGCTGGACATGAACCGCTACCAGAACCTCTGAGGCGCGCTGCAGCGCTTTTTCCACCGGGAAGAGCGCTGCGTGAAGCCTGGGCTGAGCTAATCGGGAATAATTCCTACTAAATTACTGGGACTTTATCCGTCGGACCGGATTGGCGTACACTGCGCGCCATGTTCGCGAGGAGTTGCCATGAGCGCCATCACCATTACCCAGGCAGCCCAGGATTACCTGGCTGACCTGCTGTCGAAGCAGAACACCCCCGGCATCGGTATCCGCATCTTCATCACCCAGCCCGGCACCCAGTACGCCGAGACGTGCATCGCCTACTGCAAGCCCAGCGAGCAGAAGCCCGAGGATACGCCCCTGGCCCTTGCGTCCTTCACGGCGTGGATCGATGCCGTCAGTGAGCCCTTCCTCGAAGACGCGGTGGTGGACTATGCGACCGACCGCATGGGCGGCCAGCTGACCATCAAGGCGCCGAATGCCAAGGTGCCGATGGTCAAAGAGGACAGCCCGCTCAACGAGCGCATCGACTATTACCTGCAGACCGAGATCAACCCCGGCCTGGCCAGCCACGGCGGCCAGGTGAGCCTGGTGGACGTGGTCGAGGAAGGCATCGCCGTGCTGCGTTTCGGCGGCGGCTGCCAGGGCTGCGGCATGGTCGACATGACGCTGAAGGACGGTGTCGAGAAGACCCTGATGGAGCGCATCCCCGAGCTCAAGGGCGTGCGTGACGTCACCGACCACAGCAACCGCGAGAACGCCTACTACTGAGGCGTTGCGCGAAGCAGAGAGAGGCAGCCTACGGGCTGCCTTTTTCGTTTTCGGGACTGGGGGCGGTTGGCGCCGAGGCTGCTGACTCGTCGGGCCCGACGTGGTTGTCGCCAGCGGGTGAGACGGGGCGCGGGGCGATGGTCTGGCCGAGGATGTCCAGGACACGCTGCAGGCCTTCGGGCATCAGTGTCTGGCGGGCGTGTACGTCTATGTTGTATTCGACGCCGTACTTCCGGCTTGTGTCGCTGCCTTTGACGTCAGGCGATGGCATCGCGACCGGGGCGTTGATCGTCCCCCAGACCGGCTGGCCCGAGGTTGGGCTGGACAGGTCGATTCCCGGGAGTGGAAGTTCGTGCGCCGACGCTTCTGCGGCGGTGGAGGCATCGTGCGGGTCGGTTATCGGCTTCGACATCGTGCTGGGCCTTGTGGTTGGGGTGGGCCGGTAGCGGGCAACTCTAGCCGTTGGCAGGGCGGCCGGCGAGCAAGGCGGCTGTGCTCAGTGCGCCTTGTGTGGGCGAACGCTGGCTGCCAGCAAGGCGATGACCAGCAGCGGCAGCATGCCGAGGTTCACGGCGGCCCAGCCCAGGCCGGTGATGAGGGCACCGGAGGCGAAGGACGCGCAGGCTGCCACCAGGCTGTTGCTCAGCTCCATCAGGGCCTGGGCCTGGCCCCGCTCGGCACTGTCGTGGCCTTCCGCAAGCACGGTGGTGCCGGCGACCAGCATGAGGTTCCATCCCAGGCCGAGGCACATCGAGCTGACCAGGAAATGGCTGCGCGCCAGGCCTGTAAGGGCGGTGGCCGCGCTGATGGCCAGCAGCAGGATGCCGAGCCGTGCCACCTGGCGGCTGCCGAAGCGGTCCACCAGCGGGCCGGCGGCGAACGCCGGGAGGAACATGCCCAGGACGTGCCAGCGGATCACTTCCGAGCCTTCTTCGATCGACAGCCCGCACAGGCTCATGGCCAGGGGCGTGGCGTTCATCACCAGGATCATCAGGCCGTGCCCGATGGCGGTGGTGGCGATGGCTGCGCGCACCAGGGGGCGGGCCAGCAATGCGCGTGTCGAGGCCCAGCCGGTTCGTGGGGCAGGGGGTGCATCGCCTTCACGCAGGCGATGAAGCAGCAGCAGGGCGAGCGCGGCCAGTGCCGCGATGGCGAGGTAGGCGCCGACGAAGGGTGTCGGCAGGGCGTTGCGCGACCACAGCGCCAGGCTGGGTGCCAGCAGGGCGGCGCAGATGCCGCCGCCGATCACGTAGGCGGTGGCACGGCCCTTCTGCTCCGGCGGGACCGCTTCCTGGGCGGCGAAGCGGTAGTACATCGCCGAGGCCTGGTAGGCCCCGATGGGCAAGGCGCCCAGGCACAGTAGGCTGAAGTCGCCGAGCCAGACGCCCAGGGCGCTGGTCAGGCCGCCGAGGATGCCCCCGGCCGCTCCGAGCATCAGGCCCGGGCGGCGGCCGTGGCGTTGCATGAACACCGACAGCGGCTGCACGGCGAGCAGGTTGCCCAGCACCAGCAGTGCCAGCGGCAGGGTGGCGAGGGCGTTGGCCGGCGCCAGTTGGAGGCCGATCAGCGCGGTCAGGGTGATGCCGATCAGCGAGCAGCTCCAGTACAGCGCTTGGCAGGCGAACAGCAGGCGGACTCCGGGGTTGCTCAGCAGAAGGGGCATGCGGTGGCCTACCAGTACTTGGGGTAGCGGGCCTCGCGGCTCGCGTTGTTGTAGAGCAGGGCGACGAAGACCAGGAGCAGTGCACCGCTGAGGGTGGGGTAGAGCAGGAAGTCCCAGCCGGGCTGCAGCAGGAAGATGATCACCGGGTTGGAGCCGGCCGGTGGGTGCACGGTGCGGGTCACCATCATCAGGGCGATGGCGCTGCCGACGGCAAGGGCAATGGCCCACCAGTGGGGCCCGCAGAGGGCCAGGAATATCAGGCCTACCAGGCTGCTGAGGACGTGGCCGAGCACCACGTTGCGTGGCTGCGAGAAGGGGACGTCGGGGAAGCCGAAGACCAGCACGCAGGAGGCACCGAAGGAGCCCAGCAGCAGGCTGAGGGTGAGTGCGTCGCCCAGGCCGGCGATGCCGGCAATGGCCAGCACGCCGCCGAACCAGGCGAGGATCACCTGGCGCGAAGCGGGACGAGGGGGCAGGGCGGCGGCGTCGCCCCGGAGCTTCTTGGCGAATTCGAGCATGGTGACTCCAGCTTAGGCGTGCTTCAGGCAGCCATTGGGGTGGTGGATGCGTTGGGTTGACGGTGGGTTGGCCGCCAGCTTCGCGTCGGGCCGTATGGGGCGGCTCACCAGTGTGCCGGCGCAGTTGGGGCAGCGCCCGTCCAGGTGGTCTTCGGCGCAGTCACGGCAGAAGGTGCATTCGAAGGAGCAGATCATGGCGTCGGTGGCGGCTGGCGGCAGGTCCTTGTCGCAGCATTCGCAGTTGGGGCGCAGTTCGAGCATCGCGGTTCTCCGGGTCAGGGGCGGCCGAAGCGCTCGGCGTATTCCTGGGGACTGATGGACAGGTGCTTGTGGAAGGTGCGGCGCAGGTTCTCGGGGTGACCGAAGCCGGTGAGGCGGGAGACGGTCGAGATGGAGGCCTGGGCGTCCTGCAACAGGTTGCGCGCGGCCTCCAGGCGCACCCGCTCGACGTACTGGCCGGGCCCCATGCCCAGCTCCTGGCTGAAGAGCCGGGAGAGGGTGCGCGGCGACAGGTTCGCCTGGCTGGCGAGGGTGTCGAGGCTGAGGTCTTCGCCGAGGTGGAGGGGGATCCACTCCAGCAGGGCGGCGAGGCGTGATGTGCGGTGCGGGTCCGGCGCCAGCAGCGGGCTGAACTGCGCCTGGCCGCCGGGGCGCCGCAGGAAGAGCACCAGGCGCCGGGCGACTGCCAGTGCGATGGAGCGGCCGAGGTCGGCCTCCACCAGGGCGAGGGCCAGGTCGATGCCGGCGGTGACCCCGGCCGAGGTGAAGACATGGGGATCGCCGTCGCGGCCACAGGCATCGTAGGTGTGCAGGCGGTCGCCCTGGACGTCCACGGCGGCATGGCAGCGCAGTGTGTCGACGTCGGACCAGTGGGTGGTGGCGGTCCGGCCGTCCAGCAGGCCGGCGGCCGCAAGAATGAGGGCGCCGGAGCAGATCGAGCCGAGGCGGCGGACCTTGGGTTCGGCATCACGCAGCCAGCCAAGGAGGGGCGCATGGCTGCGTAGCGGCTCAACGCCGAAACCGCCCGGTACGAGCAGGGTGTCGAGGGTTTCCGCCGGGCAGTTGCTGCAGGCCTGCTCCGCCAGCAGGGCAAAGCCGGCTGAGGTGCGCACCGGCCCAGCCTCCAGGCCGAGCAGGAGGATGCGGTAGGGCGCGGGCAGGCCCTGGCGCTCTCGCTCGACATTGGCAGACGCGAAGACCTGCAGAGGGCCGGTCACGTCGAGGCTCATCACATCGGGGAAAGCCAGGCAGGCGATGGTCAGTGGGGTGTCCATGGCGTTCGCTTCAAGGGGGACGCCATCAGTGTGGAGGTCGGAGGTCGTGGCGACAACGACAACAAGCCCACGGATCTTGCCAATCCGCTGCTTGGGAAAGAGGGGAGAAGGTGGAGGGGATCAGGTCAGCGGCGAGCCGTGTGGACGGCTCGCCGGCGCAGTGGGCACAGCGCGGAAGAGGATTATTCCGGCATCTTCCACGGGTCGAGGCGGTAGCCCTGGCGTGACAGCTCCTCGCGGGACTGCTTGAGGACGCTGGCCAGTTGGGCCGGGTCGGTGTAGGTGCTGGTGGTGAGTTTCGAGCGGCCCAGCAGGCGGGTGTTGGTGCGGTCGATCACGCTGATGCTGAGTTCACCGCTGCCATCCTGGGGAGCCCAGGCGACGCACTGGTAGGGTTGGAAGGCGCGGCCGGCGATGATCAAGGCTTCGTTGACGCGGAGCGGAGCGTTCATTGGGGGATTCTCTCCATATTGTGCCCAAGGGTTGACTTGGCCGCCGCCAATGTGGCTGGGCGGTGTCGTGGATATGGATGGCTGATTCCCCGCTATAAGTCACAGCGAGTCGCGCTTTGGAAACAATTTGTCGCCAGGATGAATGGTGCAGTGTGCACAGGTCGCATTTCTGTCATCTGACGCTGGGGCGAGGTCCCATAAAACATGGGGTTCCGGTTGGGGGCGAGCGCTATCATGCGGGCCTCTTCCCGGTTGCTAACAAGGTGGTTTCCTTGCGCCGTTCCCGATTTGTTGCCTGTTCCCGCCAGGTCGTGATGGCCTGCCTCGTTCCATTCCTGCTGGTGGCCTGCGCGGGGCACGATCCCGCCGATGATCCGCGCGTGCGGGCCCTGCCGATGGTGGTGGAGCTGAGCAGCGTGCCGTTCTTCGCCCAGCAGACTTATCAGAGTGCGCCGGCTTCCCTGGCTGCGCTGTTTGGCTTCCAGGGAGAAACGGTGACGCCGGGAATGGTGGAGAAGGCGTTGCAACTGCCTGAGGCCGAGGCGTCGCTTGCTCAGCGGATTCCTGTGGTCGCCCACCAGCATGGTCTGTTGGTGTACCCGCTCGATAAACATCTGGAGGACCTGCTGGTCCAGGTGTCGGCTGGCAACCCGGTACTGGTGCATCTGCGCCAGGGCTATGGCTGGCTGCCGTCGTGGCGTTATGCGGTGCTGGTCGGATTCGACCGGGAGCGTGAGGTGGTGCTGTTGCGGTTGGCCGGTGATCGTCGGGCCCAGGTCGGGTTTGCCGAGTTCGCGGCAGACTGGGCCGCCGCTGGGCACTGGGCCGTGCTGCTTCAGGCGCCCAACGTGCTGCCGGTGGCGGCTGATATGGCTCGCTGGCAGGCAGCGGCGGATGCGCTGGCGGCTGCGGGTCAGGTGGATGCGGCGGACATGGCGAGGAAACAGGTGCGCTGAATGTGCATCGTCCCAATGAAAACGGCGCCCTGTGGCGCCGTTTTCATTCAAGGATGGAGCATCAGAAGCCCAGCTTGTCGCGCAGGCTGTAGTACCAGGCGCCGAGGGCGCTGAAGGGTACCTGGAACAGGTGGCCGCCTGGGAACGGGTAGTGCGGCAGGCTGGCGAAGGCGTCGAAACGCTCGGCCTGGCCGCGCAGTGCCTCTGCCAGCACCTTGCCGGCGAGGTGGGTGTAGGTGACACCGTGGCCGCTGCAGCCCTGGGAGTAGTAGATGTTGTCGCCAAGACGACCCACCTGGGGCAGGCGGGACAGGGTCAGCAGGAAGTTGCCGGTCCAGGCGAAGTCGATCTTCACGTTCTTCAGCTGTGGGAAGGTCTTGAGCATCTTCGGGCGGATGATGGCCTCGATGTTCGACGGATCGCGTGCACCGTAGACCACGCCACCGCCGTAGATCAGGCGGTTGTCGCCAGACAGGCGGAAGTAGTCCAGCAGGTAGTTGCAGTCTTCCACGCAGTAGTCCTGCGGCAGCAGGCTGCGGGCCATCTCGTCCGACAGCGGCTCGGTGGTGATCACCTGGGTGCCGCACGGCATCGACTTGGCCATCAGTTCCGGCAGCAGGTTGCCCAGGTAGGCGTTGCCGGCGACGACGACGAACTTGGCCTTTACCGACCCTTTGGGGGTGTAGACCACCGGGTTATCGCCACGCTCGACGCGGATGGCCGGGCTTTGCTCGTGGATCACGCCGCCCAGGGACTCCACTGCCGCTGCCTCGCCGAGGGCCAGGTTCAGCGGGTGGATGTGGCCGCCGCTCATGTCGAGCATGCCGCCAATGTAGTTCTCGCTCGCCACTACTTCGCGGATGCGCTTGCCATCCAGCAGTTCCAGCTGGGTGTGGCCGTAGCGCTCCCAGAGCTTCTTCTGGGATTCCAGGTGGCCCATCTGTTTGGCAGTAAAGGCGGCGAATACGCCACCGTCCTTCAGGTCGCACTTGATGTCGTACTTGGCGATGCGCTCGCGGATGATGCGTCCGCCTTCAAACGCCATCTGGCCGAGCAGTTGGGCCTGCTTGGGGCCGACGGTGCGTTCGATGACATCGATGTCACGGCTGTAGCTGTTGACGATCTGGCCACCGTTGCGCCCCGATGCGCCGAAGCCGACCTTGGCCGCTTCCACGATGGTGACCTTGAAGCCGTTCTCCAGCAGGAAAAGGGCGGTGGAAAGGCCGGTATAGCCCGCGCCGATGATGCAGACGTCGGTCTGCGTCTCGCCTTCCAGTTCCGGACGGGCCGGAACCGGGTTGGCGGAGGCGGCGTAATAGGATTGGGGGTAGGGAGTGTGCGTCATCTTGAATCTCTGTTTTTTATTTTTTACGGATGGCGAGATGCTACCCGAGTTGAAAATAGCCGGCTAGCCTCCGTGCAAGATAATTGACGAGGGGCTGAACAGTAAAAGCTCCACTTTTTCAGTCAGTTAGCGAAAAAAGTTGTTGACACCAAAATTTAACCCCGTAGAATGCGCACCCATCGAAGGCACATAGCTCAGTTGGTTAGAGCACCACCTTGACATGGTGGGGGTCGTTGGTTCGAGTCCAATTGTGCCTACCAAATCAAGCCGAAAGGCTTAGCAGAAAGGGCGATCCGAAAGGATCGCCCTTTTTGTTTTTGGCTTCGTGGTCACGCTTCAGGCAGCTGCGATATGGCCGATCAGCATGCCATGAGCAATCGTGTAGAGGCTGCCGTTTGCCCTGAGGGTGAGTGGTTCTCGGCTGAGAATTCGGCCGCCGCTCTGGATCAGTTCATCAATGTGCGCACGCAGTGCGAGGTATCTCCGTTGTTCTTTCATTGCGCGCCCTCCCGAGGGTGGCGGGTTACCCGCTTGAGCTTAGGTGTGCGAGCGATCTGTCAGGTTGCTGTGCTGGGTTTGTGTGATCCGTGTCTCGTTTCGGCGTGAGTTACGGATGTGCGGTGGGTGGTGAGGTGTCGCTGGCTAAATGCTCTGTGAGGCCCAATTCCTGCTTGTCACTGCGTTGTCTTTCTGAAAGCATTCGCGTTTCCCGAAATACCTCCAGTGACCCTGGTTCGGTCAGGTTGGCCTGAAAGGGCTCTGCCATCGTGTGGCAGGTATACCGCCGGATCATTTACTGGCTCATCCCAACCCATGTGGCCTTTGGTAGAGGTCACCACTAGGAGAGGAGGCGCCATGCCCATCATTACTCTTCCCGACGGCAGTCAGCGTTCGTTCGATAAACCCGTTTCCGTGCTCGAGGTGGCTCAGTCCATCGGTGCTGGTCTGGCCAAGGCCACGCTGGCGGGTCGGGTCAACGGCAAGTTGGTCGATGCTTGTGACCTGATCGAAGCCGACGCCACCCTGCAAATCATCACGCCGAAGGACGAGGAGGGGCTGGAGATCATCCGTCACTCCTGTGCTCACCTGGTCGGGCATGCGGTCAAGCAGCTCTATCCCAGTGCCAAGATGGTCATTGGGCCGGTGATTGACGAGGGCTTCTATTACGACATCGCGTTCGAGCGCCCCTTCACGCCGGACGACATGGCGGCCATCGAGAAGCGCATGGCCGAGCTGATCGACAAGGATTACGACGTCATCAAGAAGGTGACGCCGCGTGCGGAGGTGATCGAGACCTTCAAGGCGCGAGGCGAGGAGTACAAGCTTCGCCTGGTCGATGACATGCCGGACGAGAAGGCCATGGGTCTGTACTTCCATGAGGAGTACGTGGACATGTGCCGTGGCCCGCACGTGCCGAACACGCGTTTCCTCAAGGCCTTCAAGCTCACCAAGATTTCGGGTGCCTACTGGCGCGGCGACTCCAAGAACGAGCAGTTGCAGCGTGTCTATGGCACTGCCTGGGCTGACAAGAAGCAGCTGGCTGCTTATGTCCAGCGCATCGAAGAGGCCGAGAAGCGGGATCACCGCCGTATCGGCAAGCAGCTGGACCTCTTCCACCTCCAGGAAGAAGCGCCGGGCATGGTGTTCTGGCACCCCAATGGCTGGACCGTCTATCAGGTGCTCGAGCAGTACATGCGTCAGGTTCAGCGTGAGCATGGCTATGTCGAGGTGCGGACGCCCCAGGTGGTCGATCGCATCCTGTGGGAGCGCTCCGGCCACTGGTCCAACTACGCCGAGAACATGTTCACCACCGCGTCCGAGAGTCGCGACTATGCCGTGAAGCCGATGAACTGCCCGTGCCACGTGCAGATCTTCAATCAGGGGTTGAAGTCCTATCGCGATCTCCCGCTGCGCCTGGCTGAATTCGGTGCCTGCCACCGCAATGAGCCGTCGGGCGCGCTGCACGGCATCATGCGCGTGCGCGGCTTTACCCAGGACGACGCCCACATCTTCTGCACCGAAGAGCAGGTGAAGAAGGAGGCTGCGGACTTCATCAAGCTAACCTTGCAGG
This sequence comes from Metapseudomonas otitidis, assembly GCF_011397855.1. NCBI lineage: Bacteria > Pseudomonadati > Pseudomonadota > Gammaproteobacteria > Pseudomonadales > Pseudomonadaceae > Metapseudomonas > Metapseudomonas otitidis. Next base: position 2,066,931 of record NZ_AP022642.1, read on the forward strand.
TCTATTCCGACTTCGGCTTCAGTGACATTTCCATGAAGCTCTCGACCCGCCCGGCCAAGCGCGTGGGGTCCGAGGAGTTGTGGGATCGGGCTGAAGGGGCTCTGGCTGACGCGCTGAACGAGTCGGGCCTGGCCTGGGAATACCAGCCGGGTGAGGGGGCTTTCTACGGTCCGAAGATCGAATTCACCCTCAAGGACTGCCTGGGTCGTAACTGGCAGTGCGGTACCCTGCAGTACGATCCGAACCTGCCTGATCGGCTCGATGCCAGCTACATCGCCGAAGATAACAACCGCAAGCGCCCGGTCATGCTTCACCGCGCGATCCTCGGTTCCTTCGAGCGCTTCATCGGCATGCTCATCGAGCACTATGCAGGGTCGTTCCCGGCGTGGCTGGCGCCGACCCAGGCGGTGATCATGAATATCACCGACAAACAGGCGGATTTTGCCCTGGAGGTCGAAAAGACTCTCAACCAAAGCGGGTTCCGTGCCAAGTCCGACTTGAGAAACGAAAAAATCGGCTTTAAAATCCGCGAGCATACTTTGCTCAAGGTTCCCTATCTCCTGGTTATCGGAGACAGGGAAGTTGAGACACGATCCGTTGCTGTGCGCACCCGTGAAGGCGTCGATCTGGGCTCCATGCCCCTCGAGCAATTCGTCACCACGCTCGCGCAGACGGTTTCCCGGCGTGGTCGCCAAGAATCGGAGTAATCACTATTAAGCGTGAAATGAGACAAGATAAACGAGCTGCACCCAAGGCCCCGATCAACGAGAACATCACGGCTCGAGAGGTGCGACTTATTGGTGCAGACGGCCAGCAAATTGGCGTCGTCTCGATCGATGAAGCGCTTCGCGCTGCTGATGAAGCAAAGCTGGACCTCGTAGAGATCTCGGCAGACGCGGTACCGCCTGTCTGCCGGATCATGGACTACGGCAAGCACCTCTTCGAGAAGAAGAAGCAGGCTGCTGCAGCCAAGAAGAATCAGCACCAGCAACAGATCAAAGAGATCAAGTTTCGTCCAGGGACGGAAGAAGGAGATTACCAGGTAAAACTACGCAACCTGGTACGTTTCCTTAATGATGGGGACAAGGCCAAGGTATCGCTTCGATTCCGCGGCCGTGAGATGGCTCACCAGGAGCTGGGTATGGAACTGCTGAAGCGGGTCGAAACTGACCTTGCTGAAATCGGAACCGTCGAACAGCATCCCAAGCTGGAAGGACGCCAGCTGATGATGGTCATCGCTCCCAAAAAGAAAAAGTAACCACCAGGGCACTGGCAGGCCTTGCGGTTATGCGTAATCACTCAATGCGGAGTATCCGAACATGCCAAAGATGAAAACCAAGAGCGGTGCAGCCAAGCGTTTCCTCAAGACCGCTTCCGGCTACAAGCACAAGCACGCTTTCAAGAGCCACATCCTGACCAAGATGTCCACCAAGCGTAAGCGTCAACTTCGCGGTAGCGAACTGATGCATCCGTCGGACAAAGCAAAAGTCGAGCGCATGCTGCGCGTTCGTTAATCGGTCAAGACTAGAGGAATACACTCATGGCTCGTGTTAAGCGTGGCGTTATCGCTCGTGCTCGTCACAAAAAAATTCTGAAACTCGCCAAAGGCTACTACGGTGCTCGCTCTCGCGTGTTCCGCGTTGCCAAGCAAGCGGTAATCAAGGCAGGCCAATACGCCTACCGTGACCGCCGTCAGCGCAAGCGTCAGTTCCGCGCTCTGTGGATCGCTCGTATCAACGCTGGTGCTCGTCAGAACGGTCTGTCCTACAGCCGCCTGATCGCTGGCCTGAAAAAAGCGGCCATCGAGATCGACCGCAAGGTTCTGGCCGATCTGGCAGTGAACGAAAAAGCGGCGTTTGCTGCGATTGTCGAGAAAGCTAAGGCCGTTCTGGCTTAAGTCCCCGACAATCACCGGGCCATCCCGGTGCTGAACGTCACCAATAGGGGAAGAGCCTTGGCTCTTCCCCTATTTCGTATCTGGAGTCAGTAAATGGAAAATCTGGATGCGCTGGTCTCTCAAGCGCTTGAGGCCGTGCAACAAACCGAAGACGTGAATGCTCTCGAACAGATTCGCGTTCAGTACCTCGGCAAGAAAGGCGAGCTGACCCAGGTGATGAAGACCCTGGGTGACCTGCCTGCAGACGAGCGGCCCAAGGTCGGTGCGCTGATCAATGCCGCCAAAGAGCGCGTCCAGGACGCCCTCAACGCCCGTAAGGACTCGCTTGAGCAAGCTGCATTGGCAGCCAAGCTCGCGGCCGAGCGGATCGATGTCACCCTTCCGGGACGCGGCCAGGTATCTGGCGGCCTGCATCCGGTTACCCGTACTCTCGAGCGCGTCGAGCAGTTCTTCACCCGCATCGGCTACGGCATCGCCGAAGGCCCGGAGGTTGAAGACGACTATCACAACTTCGAAGCGCTCAACATCCCTGGCCACCACCCGGCCCGGGCGATGCACGATACCTTCTATTTCAACGCCAACATGTTGCTGCGCACCCACACCTCCCCGGTCCAGGTGCGCACCATGGAGTCCCAACAGCCGCCGATCCGCATCGTCTGCCCCGGTCGTGTTTATCGCTGTGACTCGGATATCACGCATTCGCCGATGTTCCATCAGGTCGAAGGCCTGCTGGTCGACGAAGGCATCAGCTTCGCCGACCTGAAAGGCACCATCGAGGAGTTCCTCCGCGTCTTCTTCGAGAAGGACTTGGGCGTGCGTTTCCGCCCCTCGTTCTTCCCCTTCACCGAGCCGTCCGCCGAAGTCGACATGCAGTGCGTCATGTGTTCCGGCAAAGGCTGCCGCGTCTGCAAGCAGACCGGCTGGCTGGAAGTGATGGGTTGCGGCATGGTCCACCCCAATGTTCTGCGCATGTCCGGCATCGATCCCGAGAAGTACCAGGGCTTTGCCTTCGGCATGGGCGTCGAGCGTTTGGCCATGCTGCGTTATGGCGTCAACGATTTGCGCCTGTTCTTCGACAACGACCTGCGCTTCCTCGCGCAATTCCGCTAGGTCGTAGTCCACGTAACGAATTCCTCAGGAGAGCAGGATGAAATTCAGTGAACAGTGGCTGCGGAGCTGGGTAAGCCCGCAGGTATCCCGCGACGAGCTGGTGGCTCGTCTGTCGATGGCCGGCCTGGAAGTGGACAGCGTCACGCCTGTCGCCGGTGCGTTCAGTGGTGTTGTGGTGGGCGAGGTGCTCAGCACCGAGCAGCACCCCGATGCCGACAAGCTGCGTGTATGCCAGGTCAGCAATGGCAGCGAGACCTTCCAGGTGGTGTGCGGCGCGCCCAACGTGCGCCCCGGCCTGAAGATACCCTTCGCCATGATCGGTGCCGAGCTGCCCGGCGACTTCAAGATCAAGAAAGCCAAGCTTCGCGGCGTCGAGTCCTTTGGCATGCTCTGCTCTGCCAGTGAGCTGCAGATCAGTGACGAGAACGCCGGCCTGATGGAACTAGCTGCCGATGCTCCAGTCGGGCAGGACATCCGGGCCTACCTCGGTCTGGATGATGTCGTCATCGAGCTGGGCCTCACGCCCAACCGTGGCGATTGTCTCAACATGTCTGGTCTGGCCCGTGAGGTGGGTGCCCTGTATGCGGCATCCGTCACCCCTGTAGTGATCAGCCCGGTCGCACCGACTCACGACGAAGTTCGCCCGGTGGACGTGCTGGCGCCGAAGGCTTGTCCTCGCTATCTCGGTCGGGTGGTGCGTAATGTCGACCTCTCCAAGCCCACTCCGTTGTGGATGGTCGAGCGCCTTCGTCGGGCGGACGTGCGCAGCATTGATGCAGCCGTCGATATCACCAACTACGTGATGCTTGAGCTCGGCCAACCGATGCACGCGTTTGACCTTGCCGAAATCAATGGCGGCATCCGCGTGCGCATGGCGGAGGAGGGGGAGAAGCTCGTCCTGCTCGATGGCCAGGAGGTCAGCCTGCGTGGAGACACCCTCGTCATCGCCGACCACAGCCGTGCCCTGGCTATCGCAGGGGTAATGGGGGGCGAGCACAGCGGCGTCAGCGACAAGACCCGCGACCTGTTCCTCGAGGCAGCTTTCTTCGACACCATCGCCGTTGCTGGTAAGGCCCGCTCCTATGGCCTGCACACCGACTCTTCGCATCGCTTCGAGCGTGGCGTGGACTGGCAGCTTGCCCGCCAGGCCATGGAGCGCGCCACTGCGTTGCTGCTGGAGATCGTGGGGGGGGAAGCTGGCCCGATCATCGAGGCTGTAAGTGAGGCAGATCTGCCGAGCGTTGCCCCAGTCATCCTGCGTGCCGAGCGTATTGCCCAGATGCTGGGCATGGAGATGGACGCCGCCGAGGTCGAGCGCTTGCTTACCGCGCTGGGTCTGGGCGTCACCTCTATTGCGCCGGGGCAGTGGAAGGTTTCAGTGCCCAGTCACCGCTTCGACATCAGCCTGGAAGTGGATCTGATCGAAGAGCTTGGTCGTCTCTATGGCTACAACCGCCTGCCGGTTCGCTACCCGCAAGCGCGCCTCGCGCCTCGCGCTCGTGCCGAATCTGCAGTCGAGCTGCCGGCCTTGCGTCGCCTGCTGGTTGCCCGGGGCTATCAGGAAGCGATCACCTACAGCTTCATCGATCCCAAGTGGTTCGAGCTGTTCAATCCTGGCGCCAAGCCGCTCATGCTGGCCAACCCCATCTCGAACGACATGGCTGCCATGCGTTCCTCGCTGTGGCCGGGTTTGGTCAAGGCGCTGCAGCATAACCTCAACCGTCAGCAGAGCCGTGTCCGCCTGTTTGAAAGTGGCCTTCGCTTCGTCGGCCAACTCGAAGGCCTGAAGCAGGAAGCGATGATCGCCGGTGTCGTCTGTGGCAAGCGCCTGCCGGAGGCCTGGGCCCATGGCCGCGAAGGCGTGGATTTCTATGACGTCAAGGCCGACGTCGAGGCGCTGTTGGGTGCAGCTGGCGCGTTGGACGCATTCAGCTTCGTGCCGGGCGAGCATCCGGCGCTGCACCCGGGGCAAACCGCTCGCATCGAACGAGATGGCAAGCTGGTTGGCTACCTCGGTGCCATTCACCCCGAACTGGCCAAGAGCCTCGATCTTGACCAGCCCGTTTACCTCTTCGAGCTCGTGCTGGCTGAGGTCATGAGTGGACGCCTGCCCACGTTCAGCGAGCTGTCGCGCTTCCCCGAAGTGCGTCGTGATCTGGCCGTCCTGGTTGATCGTGAGGTCGCCGCTGAAGCCGTCCTCGACACGATTCGCGAAGCCGCCGGGGAGTGGTTGACGGACCTCAGGCTATTTGACGTCTATCACGGTAAAGGTATTGATCCGCTTAGAAAAAGCCTGGCCGTCGGCTTGACCTGGCAACATCCATCGCGCACTCTTAACGACGATGAGGTGAACACCACAACCCAGAACATCGTCACCTCGCTGGAAGGTAGGTTCAACGCCACGTTAAGGAAGTAGCGTATGGGGGCTCTGACGAAAGCTGAGATGGCTGAACGTCTGTATGAAGAGCTTGGCCTGAACAAACGGGAAGCCAAGGAACTGGTCGAACTGTTTTTCGAGGAAATCCGTCAGGCGCTGGAGCAGAACGAACAGGTGAAATTGTCCGGTTTCGGAAACTTCGACCTGCGCGATAAACGCCAGCGCCCCGGACGCAACCCGAAGACAGGCGAGGAAATCCCGATCACGGCACGTCGTGTCGTGACGTTCCGTCCGGGCCAAAAACTGAAAGCCAGAGTTGAAGCTTATGCTGGAACCAAGTCATAACGACGAACTGCCACCTATTCCTGGCAAGCGTTATTTCACCATTGGCGAGGTCAGCGAGCTCTGCGCAGTCAAGCCCCACGTGCTGCGTTACTGGGAGCAGGAATTTCCCCAGCTCAACCCAGTCAAGCGGCGGGGTAACCGCCGCTACTACCAGCGTCAGGATGTGCTGATGATTCGGCAGATCCGGGCCCTGCTGTACGATCAGGGCTTTACCATCGGCGGGGCGCGTCAGCGTCTCTCCGGTGACGAGGCCAAGGATGACACCACTCAGTACAAGCAGCTGATACGGCAGATGATTGCCGAGCTTGAAGACGTCCTCGTCGTACTGCGTAAGTGAAAAAAATCCAAAAAAAACCTTCCACAATTCAAAAGCTTAAAGTATAGTTCGCGTCGTTCCGGTGACGGAGCTAGCAACAAATGTCGGGGCGTAGCGCAGCCTGGTAGCGCACTTGCATGGGGTGCAAGGGGTCGAGTGTTCGAATCACTCCGTCCCGACCATATTTAGAGAAAGGCCCAAGTCGAAAGACTTGGGAATTTTTCGTTTGTTTGGTCTGTTGTCCCTTTTCCAAGAGAGCTTCGCTGCAGAACTCTTCGCGCTAGTGAAGTCCGCTGCTAAAGATAAGTAAGCCTATGCGTGGTAGGCCGTGCCTGTTAATTGCGGCCGGCCACGACGACTCATGCGTCTTCGCAGTAGTTGGATCTATATGGCCGCCTTTAGCTAAGCCCAGCCGCATTGGCTTGATCGAATATCACCCCCACTGATTATTGCAAACCCGCTGCACGGCTGCCTTCGCAGCCCGGAGATCGAACAGCTCCGGATCGAACGGGCCACCCGCCCACTCCAGTGCCTCCCGACCAGCAGGGCTGGTGGGGGAGTGGATGCTCTGCAAGAACGCCATGTACCCGTGTGGCCCGCCTACGTCCTCCGGCGGACATGCGCCGGCTCCGTCCAGCAGCTCGCACCAGGCCCCCGTAATCTCGCACGGCTGGTTAGTTTCCACTGCGATCACATGCAGCCATTCATCCCCGAAATCGTAGATGTACTGCATCCGGTCACCTGCTTTAAGCGCGTGCCGCACTTTCACTCGGCGATCATCCGCTGTTCCCGCTTCCGGCAGTCCTATGTCTGGGTCAGGTGGCAGGTAGTGGTCGATGCCATTGGAGAACTCATGCAGATGGCGGCTCTCCCAGCCGAATGCTGCCTGGATGAAGTGGTGCAGCCGTCGCAGTGAACAATCCCCCGTTACCGCCAGCCGCCGCCAGACGGGTGGCAGTACCACCAGGGGAGCCAACTGAACATGCAGCACATACATCGATGGAGTCGTTGCCATTCATTCTTCCTGTTGCCCTGGCTTTGAGCAGGAGCTGTCGGTACTTGGTCCGAGGCTCGTCAGTGAGCCGCTCTTGATTGCAGACGAGGGACTGTCGACCAGGTAACGGACTTAAGCAAGGTTTTCTGGGAAGCAAGTCCTGCACATTCGGATGCGAGGTGAGGAGTGATTGATACCGGACGATGGGGAGACGCGTGCTACGGCTTTCGGCGGTATCCTTTGTGTGGGAACGGGTCCTGTTGGCAACCTGGAGTGTTCGCTTTGAGCTGGGTGCTTGTGCTTGAGGAGCATAGGCGGCTGTTTGATGGCTGCTGGTGGGCTGAAGCCCACCCCATGTGCCTTATAGCTCGTCGGACCTCCGGCGGATCTACTTTCCCTGCTTGCCTGCTATTGACCTCAACTTAGCTTGAGGTTTTATCGTCCTGCCCGTTCTTGCCCGCCACCCAGGGTGCGGCAAGCGTCTTTTGCAACCAACAAGGACCCGGAATGGACACCCAGACTTCATTGATGATCTTCCAAACCACGTGCTTCCTTGGGTTTGCGCTGTGGTTGAGCATTGCCCTGATCAACAACCTGCACGGTTTCGCCAGTTCGGTGGGGGCGGTGGGGGCGACGCTGTCGATGGCGCCCTTGCGCCAGCCGCCTGTGGTCGACATCCCCTTGCTCAGCCGGGCACTGGTTTCGCCGACGCTGCATCGCCTGGCACTGGGGGTGATCGTGGTGCTGCAGGCGGTGGCCGTTCTCGCCGTGTGGGCGGGTTGCTACCTCCTGCTGTTCGGCGGTGGGCTGGAGGCCGCTCGACCCTGGTTGAACCTGGCGCTGAGCGTGGCCCTGGCCTCGCTCTTCGCCATGCTGCTGGGTGGGCTCTGGTTCGCCTACTGGATACGCCAGGAGGGCCTGCAACTGACGCACCTGGTGCTGGTGATCTGGGTGTTGCTGAACTTCCTCGTGCTCAATCTGCGCTGGAGCTGACCTTATGAAGATGATGGTGATAGGCGCCAGCCGGGGCCTGGGTCGTGCGTTGGTGGAGGGGCTGGGCAAGCCGGGGGACCGCATCGTGGGCGTATCGCGCAGTCGGCCGGATCGGCTGGCGGTCGCCGCAGGCGTCGACATCCAGTGGATCGAGGCCGACCTGGCCGAGCCGAAGGTAGCCGTGGCGCATATCGAGGCCCAGGCACCGGCGGAGCTCGATGTGCTCATCTGCAACGTCGGCATCTGGGAGCCGCAGGCCTTCAGCGAGGGGTACGGCTTCCTGAACGATAGCGATGAGACGCTCGCCAGGTTGGTGGAGGTGAACATCACCGCCACGCTGTTGTTGCTCAAGCGCCTGATGCCAAGGCTGCTCGGTTCTACCAGGCCACAGCTGATCCTCACCGGCTCCACCTCCGCTCTGCACCGCAGCGGGCGACCCGAGGTAGCGTTCGGTGCCTCCAAGTTCGCGTTGAACGGGATGGCCGATGCGTTGCGCGAGGGCTTTCGCGACCAGCGGCTGGCAGTGACGGTGCTGCAGTTGGGTTGCCTGAATACTGACGACCCACTGGCTGTGCCAATGGAAGAGGCGGCTGCGCGAGGGGAGGGGCAACTAGTGCCTGTGCACGATGTGGTCACCATGGTCAACGCGCTGCTGCGGCTGTCAGCGGCTTCCTTCGTGCGGGAACTGATCTTGCCGGCAATCGAGGACGGACGTTTTTGAGCTGAGTACTGGTGCTGGAGGGGCACGGGCGGATGTTTGATGGCTACCGGTGGGCTGAACACCCTACCGGCCAGGTTGTCTTGCTCAGAGCGCTTACAGCCGCATGTTCACCAGGGCCTTGGTGTGCACCATCACGTCCCCGAGTGCCATGGCCCTCGGCGTGTGCCTGGTGTTGTCTGCGATGCGCTCCAGTTACTCACTCCCTGCCAAAAGCAGACGACGCATGACGGTGTGGTTGGCCTAGGCGATGAGGTAGACACCGTCTCCAGCAAAAACCTTCATGCTGCAATCCACGATGACTGCATCGCCTTCGTTGAGGGTGCTTTCCACATGAGGCTCTTACCGGCGCGGAGCCTCAGCATTTCAAGCACGAAGGCAGCCGTTCCGTCCTTCCCTTGTTAGCGGAAGTGATCGATCTCACCCGCCCCGCTGACGAGCCGCGGCTGCGCGCTGGGCTGCGTAGCTTATAGAAGTGGTGCCGTCGGATCAGCAGTTGGTGTTCCTGCACGAGCACGAGAAGCTGGGAGTCACCAGCCAGGTGCAACTGCTGGGGCTGTTCCTCAATGGGCTGATGGAGCAGGTGGCGACTCCCGGTATCCGGCCCTGCGGCCCCGACACCTAGGCAGTACCTACCGAGCCATGGCAGCACCGGGTTCTACAGCTCCGATTGTCCTCTCCATTCCCACTTTGCACGGGGCGGCGCCTTGCTTTGCGCCTTTGGTGGCCTTAGCGCGAAACGCGTTGTGGTCTGCCGAGGCAAGGCCTACAGCGGTGCCCGAAGCTGGCTACTGTCCGAGTCGTACCGCTGCGTGCGCGTGCGTTGTTAGTGTGGCCTTTGCCGTGCCCGGCTCGCCTGGTAGGAGATCTGCCCGAACAACCGCGCTCGCCGGTCTCCACCTTGTTCGAGGAGGGCCAGGCGCTGCGCACATTGATGCTGTGGCTGACCTTCTTCTGTGGCTTGTTCGTGTTCTATCTGTTGACCAACTGGCTTCCCACCATCCTGCGCTCCAGCGGCTACGGACCGAGCGAGTCGGCTCACGTGGCGTCGATGATTCCCATGGGCGGGGGCCTGGGCAGCATCGTCATGGCGCTGCTGCTGGACCGGGTAGGGCCACGCTGGGTGCTGCCGCTGCGGGCAGCGTTCTCGGCCGTGGCGCTGGGGCTGATCGGCACCCGACTGGGCCGCGCGAGGTGGTGGCCAGCCTGGCGCTCGGAGTGATGGGCTGGCGTCGCGTGGCCGACGGCCTTGATGTGTTACGCCTCGCCGCTTGGCACGGTGGCGAGAGGGCCGGCGGGGTTGCGGCGCCAGAGGTGCAGGTCTGGCGTGGCATATGCGCAGCGGTTTGTGTGCCGCCCTGGATGGGCTGTATTGACGAGGGAGAACCATGGGGACGGGAATGCTTTACATCGATGGCCGCTGGCTGGCTCCGGCCGCCTGTCGCCGTTTCACCAGCGTGGACCCGGCCACGGAGGCTCCTATCCAGACGCTGGTGATGGCCGGCCCGCGAGAGGTGGACCAGGCCGTATGCGCCGCGCGGCGGGCCTTCGACAGCCACTGGCGCTTCACCAGCGGGCGCGAGCGTGGCGCATTGCTGGACGGCATTGCCGACGACCTGGCCGTCCGTGCCGAGGACCTGGCCCTGTTGGAGGTGCAGGACCACGGCAAGCCCTACCCGGATGCTCTGCAGGACGTGGCCGATGCCGCCGCCTGCTTCCGCTATTACGCGGGCCTGGCGCGGGCGCTGGATGAGCGCCAGGGCTTAGCGCTGGAGATCGACGACCCACATTTCGAGTGCCGCGTGATACACGAACCGGTAGGCGTCGCGGCGCTGTTCACACCCTTCACCTTCCCGTTGCTGACAGCGGCCTGGTGCGTGGCACCGGCACTGGCGGCAGGGGCCACCTGCGTCATCAAACCATCCTCGCTGACGCCGCTCTCCACCCTGGAGCTGGCGCGCTCAGCCGATATGGCCGGGCTGCCTTCCGGCGTGCTCAACGTGCTGCTGGGCTATGGCGCGGAGCTGGGGCCCGCGCTGGTGCAGCACCCGGAAGTGGACAAGGTGACCTTCGCCGGCAGCCTGGCCAACGGCACCCAGGTGATGGCCAGTGCCGCGCCGGACATCAAGCCGGTGAGCCTGGAGCTGGGCGGCAAGTCCTCGCTCATCGTGTTCGACGACGCTGACATCGAGACGGCCGTGGAGTGGGCCCTGTACGGCGCGTTCTGGAACCAGGGTCAGACCAGCAGCGCACTGTCGCGGCTGCTGGTGCAGGAGGCGCTGTTCGAGCCGCTGCTGGAATGCCTGGTGGCCCGCACCCAGGCCTTGCGTGTGGGGCCGGGAATGGAGCCGGGCGTGCAGCTCGGGCCCTTGGCCGGGCTTCGCCATCTGCACCGGATGATCAGCCTCATTGCCCAGGGCCAGCAGGACGCACGCCTGCTCTGCGGGGGCCTGCGTCCCTCGCTCCTGGGGCGAGGCTATTTCATCCAGCCGGCGGTGTTCGCCGAGCCCGACGTGGCCAGCCCGCTGTGGCGGCACGAGTGCCTGGGCCCGGTGCTGAGCGTGAAGCGCTTCCGCAACGAGGAAGAGGCGCTGGCCCTGGCCAACGACACCATCTACGGGCTGGCGGCAGCGGTCGTCACGGGTGACCCCGCCCGCGCGGACTGGATGAGCCAGCGGCTGCGGGCCGGGGTGGTCTGGCTCAACTGCGCCCATGCCAGCTTCATCCAGGCGCCCTGGGGCGGCAACCGGCTCAGCGGCAATGGCCGCCAGCGCGGCCCCTGGGGCCTGCAGAACTACCTGGCGCCCAAGCAGGTGACCCGTTTCGTGGGGGCGCAGCCTTGGAGGTGGCGCCAGCCCTAGGCCGGTCGGGGTGCACGTATGCCCGAAGAGGGGCGTACTCATCGCAGCTGCATGAGGCTCCAGTACATGGAGAAGTGCCCGAGGTGATTGGGGTGGAACATGCCGTATTGCCAGGCCTCCCGGCTGAAGCGGGAATCGGCGTACTGGGTCAGCAGGGCGTCGTTGGGGGTGCGGAACCAGCGTGCGGTACTGGCCCAGGGCTCGGTCTGCCAGGGCTTGTACGGCCACCAGTAGCCGGCCGGTGTCTGTTTGTAGGTAGTGGGCAGTTCCAGGTCGTACCGTCCGCTACGTGCGCAAAACCCATGGGTGCGGAAGGGGGCGGCGATGTCGAGCGTCTGCACCTGTCCTCCGGCGCTGGCGAGGATGGTTCGCTGCAGTGGGTCCACAGTCTGGCGTTCGACCTCTTTCACTTTCACGGCGAGCGGGCCGACGGTATAGCGGTCGTACCACGGGGCTACCAACGAGTCCCATAGTTCTTCGTCCAAAACGCGGAACAGCTCGTTTTTCAGGGCCCTGGAAGCGGTGGTCGAAGGACCGATATCGCACACCGCCCCGGACTCGTCACGGGTCGGTGAGGGGTAGTTCAGCTGCAGCAGGCGTGCGGGCTGCAGGTACTGGTTGATCAGTCGATGGCTGAGGCGGATGTTCTGCCCGAGCCAGTTATCCGCGAAGGCCTTTTCGGCGCTGAAGATATCGCCGCAGCGTGTGTCGTTCAGACTGTTGTGTCGGGGGCAGGCCATCTTGCTTTTGGGTGTGAGCGCGCGGTTGACCTGGCTGACGCCGAACAGTGTGGTGACCGAGTTGTACCCGCGCTCCGGAAACGCGGTCCAGGCGATCAGGCCGGAGAAGGCCACATCGTTGCCGCCAATCGTCAGCAGCACTTCGTCGGGCGCTTTGAGCTTGCCGGAAGGGCACCGGCTGACCGTGACCTCATGCTGGATGCCGGTGCGCCGCTGCTCATGTGTGCCCTCGACCTCGCGTTGTGGCGGCTCGCTGCACAGCAGGCCCACCGCCTCATTGAGCTGGGAGTCGGGTGCCTTGTAGGTGCGCTTGCCATCCACCTGGGAGAGCTCCTGGCGGACCAGCAGGCCGTCGTAGATTTCAGCACCGGAGCAAGCGAAGGATGCGAACTTGACGAGAGTATGAGGGTCGCGGGTGGACTGCTTGAGGGCGTAGAGAAATTGCCAGGAATAGAGAGAGCGGTGGCAACTCACGTCCTGCCAATCGGCCTTGTCGTCGTCCTGAATATCGATGGCCTTGAAGGCCCAATCGCGACGCAGCCCTTTGGCGGCCTTTGTGCTCAGCTGTTCCGGCCGCCAGCGGAACGGTCGGTCCGGATTGCCTTCGCCGGAAGAGAAGGAGTCGCCCAGGCCGATGATCAGGCGCTCTTTAGGTTGGACGCTGTAGGTGAAACGGCTGACCTCCTCGCCCTGCTCGACGAAGACCTGGAGGTTGTCCGGGCGAGCGGTATCGATTTCGACGCGTTGCTCGTGTTGGCACGGACCGGCTGGCGTGACGGTTAGGCCTTTCCATGTGCATGTGGCGTCGGTGAGGCTGTCCAGCCGGACCATCACCGCGGTGCGCGGTTGATGGATGTAATCGCGGGCATAACGTTGCTGCGTGCTGTCCCATTGGGTTTGTTGGTACGCGCTGAGTACGGCTTCGCTGTAGAGGGCGAAATCCTGCTGGCGCTCCATGGCATCCAGCCCACGGGTCAGGTACTCCACGTGCTTGGGGTTCTTGACCAGGGGAAATGGATTTTCCACGCGCCATACCAGCCCAGGCGCCGGATCGTCCGCCAGGGCGGGAGTGGGCGCGAGACAAATCGTGAGGACGACCAGGGCTGAGAGGGCGGGCGTTTTCATGCGTGCTCCTTCACGAGTGATGTTGAACCAATATCACTAGCGTGTTTCGCGGGCATTGCAAGAATCGGGGAGCCCTGAGGGGCATCGTGCTCGATGGCTGTTCCGCTACAGGCCGCGCTGCCGGGTGGCCGCGGCTGTGGTCTCGCTGTGCTCCAGCGCCACTTCCTTGAGGGGCACCTCGCCGATGGCCAGGGCTCGCTCGATGGTCAGCTCGTCGCCGTCGGCCTGGAGCAGCGCCTGCAAGCGCTGGAATTCCCCGCACCAGAGGGTCTCAATGTCTCGATCACGCCGGCTGTCTCGGTCAGGCGTCAGGGCCACCGCGCGTACTTGCAAGCGGCCGTTATCTGCCTTGCCGCCAACTTCGACACCGTAGCCGGGAGTGGCGGGCTTGCGCAGCACCACCCGGCCCGTGTCGGCCCAGGCGGTGGCCATGCCTTCGCGAACTTCGTAGCCGAGGCTGGCCAATCCCTGCAGCACCGCTTCGCGGCGGGCAAGGGCGGCCTGCTGCTCCAGGTGCCGGGCCAGCGTAGCCTGGCACTGCCCGGTCAGTTCGACCACTGCCTGGGGCTGGGGTGAGGCCAGGCAGTCAGCGATGCGCTGGAGCAGGTCGCGATGGGTTTCATCGCCAAGGGAGGTGATCTCGCTGGCCAGGTCTTGCAGACGTTCAAGTTGCTCGCGCACCTGCTGATGGGCTCGGGTGGCCTGGGCGAGATCGAGCACCAGGCTGTCGAGCAGGAGGTTGCGTTGCGCAGGCTGAGTCTGAGCTTCGGCTGTGGCCAGTCGTTCGAGAAAGCGCTGCGCGGCCTCAGCACCCTGCAGCAACTGCAACTCGGCGATATGCCGGTCGATGCGCGTCAGTCGCTCCTGGCGTGGAAGGTCCTGGGGTTGCTGGGCCAGCCATTGCGCCAGGGTGGGGCGAGCAGTGCCCTCTTGCAGGCGTTGGGCGAGCGCACGCTGAGTTTCGGTCAGTCGTTCTTCCGTCGGGCTCGGAGCCAGGGCCGCGAAGCCTTGGGCCAGAAGGGTATCGGCGTCAGCCATTGGTGTGCCCTGGGCAACGGCAGCGAGCGACTGACGCAGTGGCTCGGGCAGCGCATTGGGTCTGCCTGCCACGGCCAGTAGCAGGGCGCTGGCGTTTTCCTGGAGCCGACGTTGCCGCTGGCGTTCATCTGCCGCACGGGTGATGGCGCGGGCCTCCCGCTCGGCGAGGTCGCGCTTGAGGAACTCGATTTCGATGGGTACCGCCTTCTGCAGGGCCGCGAACTGCTCATTGGCGAGCATGGCGTGGAGCCGGTCGCGGCGGGCGAGGGTGGCGGCATGTTCGGTCTCGCTGAGCTTACCGATCCGTGTGGTTTGGGCCTGCCAGCGGGCGATGGCGCTTTCCAGGCGCTGCAGGTGGCCTTCACACAGGGCGATGATTTCTTCCCGGGTAACGATGCGTACGACTTTCGGTCCACTCATTGGGCGGCTTCCGTGGTTGGGGGCGGCGGGACGAGGGGGGGCATGGCCGGTTTCAAGGCGTTCTCGATGGCGGAGCGCAACCGGCTGCGCTCGTTTTCGCCGTCGTGGTACCAGGCCTGGGAGGAGACGCGGTGCACATGGGGGATCGCGCGGCGCAGTACCGAGGGGCGCCAAATCTCCCGGGCTCGGGCACGGGCCAGCAGGGGATGGCAGGGGGCATCGCATTCGATGCCGATGGCGTAGAGCCCGTTGCGTGGGTCTTCGATGGCGAAGTCGAGGCCGAAGGCGTCTCCTTCGCTGGCCGGAGCGGCCGCCCAGCCGAGGGAGGCGATGTACTCGCCCACCAGCTCGACGAAGCCGTCGCGCGCGTGGCGGGTACGCCGCAGGCTGTCGCTGCGGTCGGTGTGCAGGCGCTCGAGCAGGGCGCTGGTGCTGGCGAACTCACCGCTGGAGAGCGTCCGCGCGTACTCCAGGTAGCCCTGCAGGTAGTCGCGCGGGCTGCTCGGTGCGCGCTGTGTGCCGAGCATGTCGGATACATCGCCGATCGGCATCGAGGTGATCATCACCACCTTGTGCCTGGCACGGGTGACGGCCACGTTCAGTCGCCGCTCGCCGCCGGTTTGCCCGAGTACACCGAAGTTGCGCCGGAAGCTGCCCTGGCTGTTGCGCCCGAAGGTGGAGGAGAAAACGATGATGTCGCGCTCATCGCCCTGCACGTTCTCCACGTTCTTGACGAAGACCGCCATGTCCTCGCCGTCTTCGCTGCGGTCGCGTTCCTGGGTATAGGCCAGGCGGAAGGCTTCATCGTGCTCGGCTCGGCGTTCCAGGTGCTCTTCGATCAGGTCGGCCTGTTTGCGGTTGAAGGTCACCACGCCTACGGAGGGGCGAGCTTCATAGGGCTGTTGCCACAGCTCGGCCAGGTAGTCGACCACCCGTTCGGCTTCTAGCTCGTTGCTCTGGTTCTGGTACAGGCCATTCACCTGGATCAATTCCACCGGCTTGATGCGCAGGATGTTGGCCTGCGGGTGGCGCACGGGGACGCTCAGGCGGTTGCCATAGAAGGAGGCATTGGAGAACCCGATCAGCTCGCGGTAGGCCGAGCGGTAGTGGATCTGCAAGGTGGTGTTGGGCAAGGCGCTGCGGGCCAGTTGCAGCAGATCGGGGCAGTCCTTGATCTCGCGGCGGTTCCAGGTGTCCTCGAAGGCTTCGCGCTGTTCTTCGTCCACGTCCTCGTCGGGGGCTTCACCGTCGAACAGTTCCGCTTCATCGCTTTCGATCCGGCTGGAGAAGAAGGCCGTCGGTGGCATCTGCTTCTCGTCCCCGCTGACCACGGTGAGCTTGCCCCGGTAGAGCGTTGGCAGGGCGAACTCCACGGGCATCTGCGACGCCTCGTCATAGATGACCATGTCGAACAGGCCGGCCTTCAGCGGCAGCACGCGGCTGGCCACGTCAGGGTTCATCAGCCAGACCGGGCGCAGGTTCATCAGCCCCAGCGGGCTGCCCAGTTCGATGAATTCCCGTAGGCGGCGGGAGCGCTTGCCAGTCAGGCGGGTCACGTCTTCCCATTGCTTGCGGTTGCCGAGGCGGCGGGTGTCGATGACCTTGCCCAGCAGCTCACGGTTGAGCGCACGCATCTGTACGTCGGCCTGCGCCAGGCTGGCGATCTTCGATTGTGCTTCGCCGTGGCCGAGTTGCAGCTCCGGGCGGGTTTGTTCGAGGCGGTACTTCCAGGCCAGCCGTGCCTCCCGGTTGAGCAACCGACGTACGGCGGACTCGAGCTGGTCGGGGGCGATGGCATCCAGCTGCGCCTGGCACTGGCGCAGCAGCGCCAGGAACTGCAGATCGGCCGCGTCCAGCTGGCTGGCGCGGCCCCGGAAGCGCTGATAGGCCACCAGGCTCGGCAGGGCCTCGCGCAGGCGACCGAGCGTCGGCAGGTTGCTTTGATTGGTGATGATGGCGCGGTGAAGCTGCGCGAGCAGATCAGCGCCGAGCCAGTCGGCGAGTGGCTGCAGGCGTTCGAGGCTGTGCTGGCGAGCGGTATGGCGGATCAGGGCAGCATCCAGGTCGCTCAGCAGGGCTTCGAAGCGCTGCTTCTCGCCGGTACGGATGACTGCGTCGAGCTGTTCGGCACGTGGAGCCTGGGCCAGTGCACGGGCCAGGGCCTGGACCTCACGCAGGTGTTGCAGCCCTTGGTTAGCCAGCTCTTTGAGGGCTGGGCCTGCACTGGGCTCCACGTCAGGCAGGCCGAGTGCCTGGTGCAGACGAGCCAGC
The DNA here is from genome assembly GCF_011397855.1 of Metapseudomonas otitidis. Classification (NCBI taxonomy): domain Bacteria; kingdom Pseudomonadati; phylum Pseudomonadota; class Gammaproteobacteria; order Pseudomonadales; family Pseudomonadaceae; genus Metapseudomonas; species Metapseudomonas otitidis. The sequence continues at coordinate 2,084,136 of NZ_AP022642.1, forward strand.
GCCTGGCGCAACGGGCGCCACTGGCGCTCCAGCTGGGCATTGGCGAGCAGGCTCGGCAGGCGTGCGTCATCGGCGGGTTCGCCTTGAGCCTGAAGGAAGGCACGCAGGCCGCGCCGGCGATAGAGCCGCAGGGGGTTGAGACGAGCCAGCCAGCTGCGGGCGCTGAGAACTTGGGTCACGCGCTCAAGCAGGCTGGCCAGGGCTGGGTCGTCCAGTGCGCTGAGGGCGCCGGCGAGCGATGGCGCATGAGGCGCTGAGTCGATGGCCTGGAGCGCTGCCAGCACATCGTCGAGGGCGCGCAGCAGCTCATCGCCCTCGGGGGGCTCGCTGCGGAACAGGGGTAGCCAGCGCGCCAGGCGTTGGCGCTGTTCTTCCCCGAGTGCCAGCAGGGTGTTGACCTGGGTGGCCAGCCAGGTGCGGTAGGGGGTGGGGTCGTCCACCTCGAAGCTGGCGGGGTGTGCGGCCAACTGACGGTCACGCTCGATCTCCGCTTCGGCGAAATGCCGCACGCTTTCGGTAAAGGCCCGCAAGGTGGCCGTATCGGTATCGAACGGCCGCAGCAGTGCCAACGGGCTGCCTTCATAGCGGGCTGGCAACCAGAGGTGAATCAGGGGGGCGCAGGCTTCCTCCAGGCGCGTAAGGCTGGCGATGTCCAGGCTGGCCAGGCGTTGCCGCAGCGCGGGAAAGTCCAGCGGCACGGTCCCCCTCTCCAGTTCGATCAGCTCGCCGAGCAGGCGCCGATAGCTGAGCCCGGTCAGTTCGTCAGGCCGGTGAAGGCTCTGGTGATAGCGGTCCAGTTCGCCTTCCAGGGCTTCGATGCGTGCGGCCAGCTGTTCACGCTGGCGCTCCAGGCCCAGGGGGGCGTCGTTGCCGAGGAACAGGGCTTCGAGTTGTTCGCGAATGCTGCGTATGACCGGCTCGCGGTCGCGGTTGACGTCGTTGAGCATGACGATGCGCTGGCCCAGGCCTTCGGCAACCAGGCGCTTGTGCACCACCTCCAGGGCGGCGTGCTTCTGGCACACGATCAGCAGGCTGCGCTGGCGGCCGATGGCGTCGCCGACCATGTTGACGATGGTCTGGCTCTTGCCGGTGCCAGGTGGCCCTTCCACCAGCAGGCCCTTGCCTTGCCGCGTCTGGAGCACGGCGGCTTCCTGGGAGGGGTCGCTGGCGACGGTGAAGTAGCGTTGCAGCTCGGGCACTGGGGCATCGGCCTCGGCTTCGCCGGTCTCCTTGAGGCGCAGGGCGCTTTCCAGGGCGGTGCCCGCCGGGGAGAGGGTCTTCAGCTGGCGCAGGTCCTCGCCGATGGCCTGGCCCATGAAGGTGACGTGGAACAGCACGGCGGCACAGGCCAGCTCGTCCTTGTAGGGCTGGATGTCGAGGCCTGCGGGTGACGGCAGGCCGGTGAGGCTGCGCGAACGCGCGGTGGCGAGCATGCCGAAGGCGTCCATCACATCGGCGGCGCGCAGGGCGGAGCGCCCGAGCAGCTCGTCGGCGGTCGTGCGCCAGCGCTTGCAGGGCTCCGGGCCGAGCACGCTTTCCAATGCCGGGTTGAGGCGCACCTCTTCACGCTCGCTGTCGAAGGCGAGTGCGGCCTGTCCGCGGCTGCCGACCTCCAGCAGCAGCTTCAGTGGCCACAGCAGTACGGGGATGATGCGCGGGCGGGCATTGCTGCGCGGGTCTCGGCTGAGCAGGAAGGGGAAGCCCAGGTAGAGGCCGTCGATCCCGGTATCACGTTTGTACAGAGCGCTTTGCCGGTAGAGCGCGTGCAGCCGTGACTCCAGCAGCGGATTGGCGAGGAAGCTTTCCGGATCGAGGTTCACCGCACGGGTGTTGCGTTGCAGCAGGTGGTCGAGCAGTGCGGGCGCGGGGCGCCGCTCGCTGTGCAGTTCGTCCAGGTCGATGCGTGCGGTGCTCTTGCCGATGCTCATGCGTACCAGTGGGCCGCGCATGACGGCGGTGACCACCTTCTTCTCGAAGAAGTCGAGGATCTGCGAAACGTACTGCTGCTTCTGCGGTTCGAGCCATTGCTCCGGCGGTATCGCCAGCAACACCAGCACCCTGGCCAGGGGCATGCGCCGTTCCAGGCGGAACTGCTCGGCCCATTCGTCCACGGCGCTCACACCGCTGCGAGCGAAGCCGCTGATGCGCTCGTCGACACTGCGATAGAGCGCCTGGCGGCTGTGCTGCTGCAACAGTTCTGCGGCGACCTCGCGGTCGAACAGCTGGACGTCGGCAGACCGCGCCAGTGCGGTGGCTTCATCGAGGATGGCGCTGGCGGCGCGGAACTGACCGATGTCGGCACTGAGCAGGACGATGAGGTCTTCTTCGGCGATCACCCGGCGCTCGGCCAGGGCCAGCAGGCCGGGGTGCTCGGTATCGGGCAGCAGGCGCTGACGCTCCTGCCATTCGGCGGCCAGCCGAGCCCGCGAAGTGGAGAGCAGGTAGATGCGCAGGGATTCTTCGGTCAGCGCGATGTGCTGGTGCAGGGCCCGCTGGCGAACGTTCTCGGCGCGCAGCTTGAGGCGCGAGAGCCAGCTTTCGGTTTGCAGTTGTTCGAGCAGGTCGGGCACGGAGCCGCTGATCAGCCGGTAGCCCTCCTGAGGGTGCTCCAGCAGCCAGCCGGGGGTGACGATTTCACCGCGATGGATCAGCGGGATCTCCGGGTTCAGCAGCTTGAGGGCAAGCATCAGACGGAAGTCGTCTTCCAGGCCTTCGTGCTGCACCACCTGACGCAGGCCGGCGAGCAGGCGTGGCGACAGGCCGGCCTGCTCGGCCCAGGTGACGATCACGCCGCGCAGCAGGTGGTCGAGGGCCTCGGTCCAGTGTTCCGCCTGGGCGGCGGCGATGGCGAATACCGAGGGCTTGCCGAAACGCCGGCTGCCAAGGGTGATGCTGGCCCCTTCGGCCAGGTCGGCTTCGTTGCCGGTGGAGGCGGGGGCATGCACGGCTTCGCCATTGAGCCAGGCCTGAACCTGGGGCCACTGCCAGCGCTGGTGCCGGTCCCGCGCCAGAAGGCCGCGCAGGAGCAAGTGCAGGTTGGAGTCGAGGTCGTCAGGGAGGGCTACGCCGTTGGCCAGCACATGGATGAGGAAGGCACTGGGGTGGATGCCTTCGAAGCAGGCGCCATGGGTCAGCTGCTCCAGCAGGATCATGCCCAGGCTCCACCAGTCGGAGGCGGCGGCAACGCCGCCTGCAATGGCTTCGGGGGCCATGTAGCGGCTGGTTTCCAGGGGCGAGACGATATCCAGGTCGAACTCCGACAGGCGCGCCGAGCCGAAGCCGCTGATCACCAGGTCGAGCGGGTCACGGCTGCGCACCAGCAGGCTGGCAGGGCGCAGGTCGCGGTGGCGCAGGCCAGCCTCATTGAAGGCATGCAGGGCCTGGCCCAGTTCGCGTACGACATGGCGAACGGTGGCCGTGTCGCTGACGACCATGCCCAGGTCGGCGAGTGTGCCGCCGGTGAGTTGTTCGATGACCTCGTAGGCGCGCTCGTTCCAGCGGCCGGTGGCGAGGATGTCGGGAACATGCTCGCGCGGCAGACGGCGGATGACGTCGTAGATTGCCGGGTCGGGCTCGGCACCTGCCCGGTACAGGGTGAGGACGGCCTGCTGACCGTCGTCCATCCGTTCGGCGAGGTAGCGCTCCCGCACGCCGTCGGTGTGGCTGATCTGGCGCAGCAGGCGCCAGCCGTCGATCAGGGTTTCGCTGGCGGCGGCCGGCGTTGCATCGTCGGTGGGGCCGGCAGTGGCTGGGGACGTGGCCGGGGCGGCCGCACACTCCAGGCACATGAGATCGCCGGCCTCCATCGGGTGGCCGTTCTCGCACTGGAGCACGGAGGCTGCGGCGGTGGGTTGAACGAGGGCGTCCTGGGTCACGACCGGCTGGGGGCGCCAGCCTTCAGGGTGCAGGGCTTCGCCGGAAAGGTCCCAGGCGCAGGGCTGGCCTTGAACGGTGCCTTCGCAGAAGAGCTCCGACAGCGCGCGTTCGGTCTGGCAGTTCGGGCAGAAACGTATCATCGGTGTCGTTCCGTTAGCGGGATCGCGGTCGGTGGGTGCTGATCTGTAGCTGGTGGCCCTGGTCCTGAAGCAGCGTCTGCAGTCGTTGCAGGTCATCACGGCGGGGGATGCCGGCCATCCAGATGCTGCCGTCGTGGTCGAACATCAGGTCGAGGACCTGGTCGCTGGCTTCGAGTGGGCGCTCGTACTGGCCCAGGCGGCCGCGGCCGCGTTCGGTGAACAGGGTCAGGCGCTGGTTGTCGCTGCCTCGCAGCGCGCGCGTCTGCGGGCTGTGCTGCTGGTAGGGGTCGCTGATCAGGGCGTCGATAAGGCCGGTGGCGCGCTCGAGCTTGTCCGCCAGGTGTTCCAGCGAGTAGCCGCTGTAGACGAGGATGTCGAGCTGGGGGTGTTGGCGCAGGGCCTGCAACAGGGCCAGCAGGGCCTCGAACTGGTCGAAAGGCTCGCCGCCGGACAGGGTGACGCCCTGGGCCTGGTCGAGCCAGGGGCGGATGTCGCTGAGCAACCTGTTCAGCGGCAGGCGGCGGTTGCCGGGGCCCCAGGTGTCGGCGGAGATGCAGCCCGGGCAGCGGATGCTGCAGCCCTGGAACCAGATGCCCAGGCGCTGGCCCGGGCCCAGGGTGGTGACCGGGAAGTGCACGCGGGAGAGGCTCAGCTCCATGTCAGCGGCGTTCCAGGGTGAGCCCGGCGGCGCCCAGCGAGGTAATCGCAAAATGCTCGCCGGGGCCGGCATCCTGGTCGAACAGGGCCCTGGACAGCGGGTTGAGCAGGTGGGCTTCGAGCTGGTTGCGGATGCCGCGTCCACCGTTGGACAGGTCCTGCAGGCAGAGGGTGTGCAGGGCCTGGCGGGCCGAGTCGGCCAGCTCGATGGTCAGTTGCTGCTGTTCGCGCAAGTCGGCCAGGGTGCCGTCGACCATCTGGGTGAAGATCTGCTCGGCGACATCGGGGCGGATGAAGTCGAAGACGATGATGTTCTCGCCGATGCGGTTGAGGATTTCCGGGCGGTTGAGAACCAGCTTGAAGTGGCGGTCTATTTCGCTGCGGACCTTTGCCTGCACACCTTCGAAGGCTTCGCCAGGGAGCACGTTGGCAACCCGCTCGCCGTTCTCGCCCTGACGGTAGATGCCGAGGTTGGAGGTGAAGACGATGAGCGCTTCGGAGAAATAGACCCGGTCGCCCCGACCGGAAGTGAGCACGCCGTCGTCGAGGATCTGCAGGAACTTGTCGAGGATGCGCGGGTGGGCTTTCTCGATTTCGTCGAACAGCACGACGCTGAAGGGTTTTTCTCGGATGGCGTTGGTCAGCTCTCCGCCGACGTCGTAGCCGACATAGCCGGGCGGGGCGCCGATCAGGCGCTGGTCGGCGTGCTCGGCGCTGAACTCGGACATGTCGAAGCGGATGTAGGCGCTCTCGTCCCCGAACAGCAGGCTGGTGACGGTCTTGGCCAGCTCGGTCTTGCCGACGCCGGTGGGGCCGGCGAGGAAGGCGATGCCCCGTGGACGGTTGCCCTTGCGGCTGGCGCCGACGCCGGTCATGGCGCGTTTGACGATGTCCAGCATGTGGGTTACGGCATGCTGCTGGCCCTTTACCCGTCGGCGGACGAAGGTGTCGGCCTGGCGGATGCGGCTGCGGTCGATCTTCTGCCAGGGGTCTTCGGTGACCCCCACCTTGTAGCGCCGGACGGCGTCGGCGATGCGCTCCATGGCGACCCCTTCGACGCGTGCCAACTGGGCGATGGCGCTGAGGTCGAGCAACAGCAGGCCTTCGGTGTTTTCGACGAAGGTGTCGACGGCCTGACGCAGGCTGTCGTCGTTGCCGGGCTGTTGGCTCGACAGGCCTTTGAGCAGCGCCGGCGCCAGGGCCCGTCGGGCCATCTGATCGGGTTTGGAAACGGGGATGTGGCGCAGGCGCGGGTTGTCGACCAGCAGCCAGTCCGGCAGGTCGCCTTCCTTCTCCACGATCCAGACCAGGCTGTTGAAGAACGGTTTGCGTTGCTCGCCCGAGGGGCGGCTGCGGGCCTGGTGGGAGAGCACCAGGGCCTGGGTGAACAACTGGTGTTCGGCGGCGCTCAGGGAGTCGTTGCGTACGACGAGGCGGGAGGCAAAGTCGATCACCAGGGCCACCGGCTCACCGCTTCGGTTGACCAGGCGCTGCAGGGTGGCCGCAAGCAGGTCCAGGCCGGCCGGTGCGGCGCCGTCCACGGGCGTCAGCCCGAGTTCGATCAACAGCGGGTGGCCGCTGTCGGGGGCCTCTCCCGGCCGCCCCGGGGCACGAAAACCGGCCAGCGGGTCCCAGGTCAGGACGCGGGCGTAGCCGGCGTCGAGCAGTTCGTTGCACAGGTGCTGGGTGAAGCCTTGAGCGGTCACGGTTCCGGGTATGACTTCGCAGGCCTGCAGGTCACGGATATTGCCCGAGAGCACGAATTGGCTCTTGAGCGGCAAAAAACGCAGCAGGTCGCGCAACCAGCGCGGCTTTTCGAACACGGCATTCCCTGTCATGGGTGGCTCCCCCTTGGATTCAGCGCACAAGCATATTGCTGGCGGGGCTGTGCTCCAAGCCTGGTGATGGTCGAGGGCTTGGGGTGAGGGGGCTTGCGGCCCGTGAGGAGGCCGAGGTGGACGAGCGCCTCCTTGCTACGGGCTTGAGGGAATGACGCCCTGACGTGCCCGCAATAAAAAACGCGGACACCCAGGACGGGGCCGCGTCACGCTAAGGGGTCAGAACTGCTCGGCGGTGATGCCGTAGAGGGTGCGGCTGCCGGCGAGGATGCTGGCTTCGAGGCTGAGGGTGCGGGGCAGCAGGCGTTCGAAGTAGAAGGCGGCGGTGGCCTGCTTGGCGCTGTAGAAGGCTGGGTCCTGGGGTTGGCGTTCGCTGGCGATGCGGGCCATGCGGGACCAGAGCCAGGCATAGGCGACGTAGCCGAACAGGTGCAGGTAGTCGACGGAGGCGGCGCCGATGGCGTTGGGGTCGCTGGCGGCCTGCTCCAGCACGCGGGTGGTGGTGCGCTCCAGGCGGTCTACGGCGTCGAGCAGGGCGGCGCGGTGGGGGACGTCTTCTGCGGCGTAGCGGCGGATCTCGGCGGTGAAGCGGCGCAGGCTGGTGCCGCCATTGGCGACGACCTTGCGGCCGAGCAGGTCGAGGGCCTGGATGCCGTTGGTGCCTTCGTAGATCTGGGCGATACGGACGTCGCGGACCAGTTGTTCCTGGCCCCATTCGCGGATGTAGCCGTGGCCGCCGAATACCTGCTGGCCGTGGACGGTGCTTTCCAGGCCGGTATCGGTGAAGAAGGCCTTGGCGACGGGGGTGAGCAGGGCGACCAGGGCTTCGGCCGCTTGGCGTTCGTCGGCGTCGTCACTGAACTTGGCAAGGTCGAGTTGCTGGCCGACGTAGCAGGCGAAGGCGCGGCCGCCTTCGGTGAGGGCTTTCATGGTGAGCAGCATGCGGCGCACGTCGGGGTGGACGAGGATCGGGTCGGCCACCTTGTGCTGGGCCTGGGGGCCGGTGGGGGCGCGGCTCTGCAGGCGTTCGCGGGCGTAGGCGACGGCGCTCTGGTAGGAGGCGTCGGCGCAACCGATGCCCTGGATGCCGATGGAGAGGCGCTCGTAATTCATCATGGTGAACATGGCGGCGAGGCCTTTGTTGGCGTCGCCGATGAGGTAGCCGGTGGCGCCGTCGAAGTTCATCACGCAGGTGGCGGAGGCCTTGATGCCCATCTTGTGTTCGATGGAGCCGCAGGAGAGTGCGTTGGGCTGGCCGAGGCTGCCGTCTGCGTTCACCAGGACCTTGGGTACGAGGAACAGGGAGATGCCCTTGGGGCCGGCGGGGGCGTCGGGGAGCTTGGCGAGGACGAGGTGGATGATGTTCTCGGTGAGGTCCTGCTCGCCGCCGGTGATGAAGATCTTGGTGCCGGTGATGCGGTAGCTGCCATCCGCCTGGGGTTCGGCCTTGGTGCGGATGATGCCGAGGTCGGTGCCGGCGTGTGGCTCGGTGAGGCACATGGAGCCGGCCCAGGTGCCGGCGTACAGGTTGGGCAGGTAGGCCTGCTTGAGTTCGGCGCTGGCGTGGGCGTCGATGGCGAGGCAGGCGCCGGCGCTGAGGGCGGAGTAGAGGGCGAAGCTGGAGTTGGCGGCGTAGAGCATTTCCTCGAACTGTACGGCGAGCATCTTGGGCATGCCCATGCCGCCGTACTGCGGGTTGCCGGAGAGGCCGACCCAGCCTCCTTCTATATAGGTGGCGTAGGCGGCCTTGAAGCCGGCTGGGGTGATGACCCGGCCGTCGACCCACTGTGCGCCTTCCTCGTCGCCGCTGCGGTTGAGCGGTGCGATCAGGCCGCCGGTGACTTTGGCGGCCTCTTCGAGGATGGCATCGGCGGTATCGGCATCCACGGTTTCGGCCAGGGCCGGCAGGCGGGCCCAGAGGCGCGGGGCTTCGAACAGTTCATGCAGGACGAAGCGCAGGTCGCGCAGGGGGGCGTTGTACTCGGGCATCGGTGTTCTCTCGGCGTGACGGGGCCGCCCGGGTGGGCGGCCTCTCTCGGGGTTCGCGGGGTTTGGCTCAGAGGGCCTTGGCCATGTCGCGCAGGACGTATTTCTGGATCTTGCCGGTGGAGGTTTTCGGCAGGGTGGTGAAGACCACGGTGCGCGGGACCTTGAAGCCGGCGAGGTGGTCGCGGCAGAAGGCGATGATGTCGCTCTCGCGGACGGACTGGTGGTCGGCCTTGAGGGTGACGAAGGCGCAGGGGGTTTCGCCCCACTTCTCGTCCGGGCGAGCGACCACGGCGGCTTCCAGTACGGCGGGGTGGCGGTAGAGGACGCCTTCCAGTTCGATGGTGGAGATGTTCTCGCCGCCGGAGATGATGATGTCCTTGAGGCGGTCCTTGATCTCGACGTAGCCGTCGGGGTGCCAGACGCCGAGGTCGCCGGTGTGGAACCAGCCGCCGCTGAAGGCTTCGGTGGTGGCGGTGGGGTTCTTCAGGTAGCCCTTCATGACGGTGTTGCCGCGCAGGAAGATCTCGCCAATGGTCTCGCCGTCGCGCGGGGTCGGTTCGAGGGTCTTGGGGTCGGCGACCATGACGCCTTCGAGGGTGGGGTAGCGCACGCCCTGGCGGGCCTTGATGCGGGCACGTTCCTCGAGGGGCAGTTCGTCCCATTCGCCGTGCCAGGCGCAGACGGTGACCGGGCCATAGACCTCGGTAAGGCCATAGACATGGGTGACGCGGATGCCCATCTCCTCGACGGCGCCGATGACCTTGGCCGGCGGGGCGGCGCCGGCGACCATGGCGTGGACCGGGTGGTCGATGGCGGCTTTGGCTTCCGGCGGCATGTTCACCAGGGCGTTGAGGACGATGGGGGCGCCGCACAGGTGGGTGACCTGCTCGTCGCGGATGAGGGTGAGGATGCGTTGCGGGTCGACCCGACGCAGGAAGACGTGGACGCCTGCGAGGGCGGTGATGGTCCAGGGGTAGCACCAGCCGTTGCAGTGGAACATCGGCAGGGTCCAGAGGTAGACGGGGTGGTGGCCGAGGCCCCAGGTCATCTGGTTGCCGAGGGCGTTGAGGAACGCACCGCGGTGGTGGTAGACGACGCCCTTGGGGTTGCCGGTGGTGCCGGAGGTGTAGTTGAGGGAGATGGCTTGCCATTCATCTTCCGGCCATTGCCAGGCGAATTCGGGGTCGCCTTCGGCCAGCAGTGCTTCGTAGTCCAGTTCGCTGATGGCCTGGCCTTCGCCATATTCGGGGTCGTTGACGTCCACCAGCAGGGGCGGGTGGTCGAGCATGCCGACGGCGGCGTGGATGACGTCGAAGAATTCGCGGTCGGTGATCAGGACCTTGGCTTCGCCGTGCTGCAGCATGAAGGCGATGGCTTCGGCATCGAGGCGCACGTTGAGGGTGTTGAGGACGGCGCCGATCATGGGAACGCCGAAATGCGCTTCCAGCATCTGCGGGATGTTGGGCAGCATCACGGCGACGGTGTCGCCCTTGCCGATGCCGCGCCCGGCCAGCGCTGAGGCCAGCCGGCGGCAGCGGGCGTAGGTCTCTGCCCAGTTGCGGCGGGTGGCGCCATGGACGACGGCGGGGTAGTGGGGGTAGATGCTGGCAGTCCGCTCAATGAAGCTCAGCGGGCTGAGGGCGATATGGTTCACGGCAGCAGGGGCGAGGCCCTGTTCATAGATCGACATGCGGATTACCCGGTGGCTGATTGTTAGCTCTTGTGCCCCGGCCGTGTCGTTTTTGACCTGGGTCCGGGATCGTTCGGGGTCATTTATATATCGTTTGCTATTGGGTATGGAATTAATACCTGAGTAGTATAGTATATCTACTATATTGTTTCGTTTTATACCTAAGGCGTAGAGGCCAAGGCTTCGAGCGCTGCTAGGCTGTCGCCGCTTTTGCCCTGGAGCCTGCCGTCCCATGAGCCGTAATCCTGTCCGTTTGCACACCTGGCTGCGTCTGCAACGCGAGGGCGTGGCGGTGTCTGCGCGGGCGGACGCGTTGTGCCGGGCGCTGCGAGGCTACCCGGAGGTGCGCCAGGCTTATTACCTGGTGTGGCAGGCGGGTGCGGGGATCTACACCCACGAGGGGAGCGGGCAGCACTTGCCGCCAGGGCAGGGGGACCCGCTGGGGGCGAGCGATGAGCGTCTGTTCGAGCAAGTGGCAGAGCTGGGGTGCCTGAGCCTTTCGGCTGTGCGCAGTGTGGATTGCTGGCTGGCGGGGCGCCTGCGACGTGCCGGGATCAGCCATGGCCAGGTATTCGACCTGGCGCTGGAGGCCGATCAGCCGGGCCTGCTGCTGGTGGAGGTACAGCCGGGGGTGGGGCTGGAGTGGCTGGGGGCGGTGGAGGAGCTGCTGTCGACGGTGCTGGCGCAGTCGGCAGGCCTGATGCGGGCTTCGCCATTGCTGGGGCACGATCCTCAGCCGAGCCTGCTGCTGGACGAGGCGGGGGTTCCGCTGGAGCTGAACGCGGCGCTGCTGGCCTTGCTGGCGGAGCAGCCGCCGGGTGCGGTGCTGCGCTTCCTGCCGGTCAATCATGTGGCGCTGGTGCGGGCCTGCCTGGCGCAGTGCCGGGCCATTGAGGAGGTGGAGGCGCAGTGTGATGGGCGCATCCTGCTCTGGACCTTCGTGCCCGACCCCGAGAACCAGCGGGTATTAGGGCGCTGCCGTGATGCGACCCGACCGCTGTTGGCCGAGCGTGAGGCGGCGCAGGCGCGGCGCTTGTATCGGCTGATCACCGAGAACACCACGGATCTGATTTCCCGGCACACGCCGGAGGGGCGCTTCCTCGACGCGTCGCCCGCGTCCTGGACGCTGCTGGGTTTCTGGCCTGAGGAGTTGCGCGGGGTGCTGGCGCAGGGGCTGTTCCATGCGCAGGACCTGATGCCGTTGATCCAGCGTGCGCGGGATGCGCTGGAGACCGATGGCTACCACACCATGACCTACCGCATCCGTCACCGCGCGGGGCATTACCTGTGGTTCGAGACGGCGTGCCGGGCGATCCGCGAGACCTATACGGGGGCGGTGGTGGAGGTGGTGAGCGTCTCACGGGATATCACGGCTCGGGTACAGGCCGAGGAGCACAAACGGCGCCTGGCGGAGGTGGTTGAGGCCAATACCGATCCGGTGCTGTTCTTCGATGCGCTGGGGTTGGTCACGGACCTCAATCCGGCTGCTCGTCGTGCGCTGGGGTTGGAGGAAGGGCTGGCGTTGCCGTCGCTGGCGGCGTTGTTCTCGACAGACGACCTGGCGAGGTTGCAGGCGGGGCAGGTACAGGCCGAGCGCGTAGGGGTGTGGAGCGCCGATGCGCGTCTGTGTGCGCTGGATGGCAGTGGGTCGCTGCCGGTCTCGCTGGTGCTGTTGGCGCATCGGGCGGCCGGGGGTGAGCGTTATTACTCGCTGGTGGCGCGGGACATGAGCGAGCGGGAGCTGCGCGAAGCCCAGCAGCGCCGCCATCAGGATGAGTTGGCTCATACGGCACGTCTGGTGACTCTGGGCGAGCTGGCTTCGGGGATTGCCCATGAGATCAACCAGCCGTTGGCAGCGGTGATGAATTACGTGGGCGCCAGCCAGCGCTATCTGCAGAGCCTGGGCAGCAACCCTCAGGCAGCTGAGCGGGTGGCTCAGGGGCTGGAACGCATTGCCGAGCATGCGGAGCACGCGTCGGAGGTGATCAAGCGGCTGCGTGCATTCTTGCGCAAGGGGCAGCGTCGCATGCAGGCGTTGGATGTGGCGGAGGTGGCGCGCGAGGCCGTCCGGCTCTGTGCGTGGGAGGCGGGGGCGGCGCAGGTGGTGATCGAGGAGCGATTGCCGACGGGGCTGCCATCGGTCTTCGCGGATCGGGTGCTGCTGGAGCAGGTGCTGTTGAACCTGTTGCGCAATGCCATCGAGGCCAATCGTGAGGCGAATCCGCAGGCGGCTTCACGGGTAGTGATCAGCGCTCGGTTGATGCCGGGCGCCGGTATTGATGTGGAGGTGCTCGACGAGGGGCCGGGGCTCGATGCCGTGGCGCTGGAGCGCATCTTCACGCCTTTCTATACCAGCAAGCCGGAAGGGCTGGGGCTGGGGCTGTCGATGAGTCGCAGCATCATCGAGGGGTTCGGGGGCTCGCTGGAAGGCGAGCCGATGGAGGAGGGCGGGTTGCGCATGCGTTGCCGCCTGCCGCTGCACTGACAATCACAAGAATGGAGTAGTAAGGATGACGACAAGCGCCCGCCAGGTGGTCTATGTGGTGGATGACGACCAGGGGATGCTCGATTCCACGGTCTGGCTGCTGGAGTCGGTGGGGTTGGCGGCGCTGCCGTTCACCAGTGGCAAGGCCTTTCTGGAGGCGTGTGACCCGGCAGCGGATGCCTGTGTGTTGCTGGACGTGCGCATGCCCGGGATGGGCGGGCTGAATGTGCAGGAGGAGCTGCGGGCGCGGGGGATCGATCTGCCGGTGATCTTTGTCAGCGGTCACGCGGATGTGCCCATCGTGGTGCGGGCCTTCAAGGCGGGCGCGCAGGATTTCATCGAGAAGCCTTACAACGAGCAACTGCTGCTGGACAGCGTGCAGGAAGCACTGAACCGCTCGGCGCGGGTTCGCAATCTCGCTCAGGGGGATCTGCAGGAGCGCTTGGACAGCCTGACTCCGCGGGAGCGAGATGTGTTCCTGCCGTTGGTGAAGGGCTACACCAATCGGGAGGTGGCCGAGCAGCTTTCTATTAGCGTGAAGACTGTCGATCTCTATCGCGCCAGGGTGATGAAGCGGATGCGGGCAGAGTGCCTGCCGGACCTGGTGGGGATGGCGATCGCCGCAGGGATGGTCGATCCGCTGCGGCTGAGAGGGTGAAGCTTCAGCAGGCGCGTGCCACCCGGTGGCCCGGGTTGATGCGCTTGTAGATCTCTTCGCGGTGCACGGCTACATGCTTGGGCGCGACGATGCCCAGCTTGATCTGCGAGCCCTGCGCGGCGACAACACGGACTACGACGCCTTCGCCCAGATCGAGGTGGTCACCGACCTTGATGTTCAGTTCCTGCACGATTCTTCCTCTTGTAGTTGGACAGCGGGTGGCGGGGTTGTCTGCCACGGGCTTGAGCGGAGTTTGATCACCCGCTGGGCCTCGGGTTCAACCGGTTTGTGGGGGAGTTTCGGGAACGCGGATTCCGTCTCAAAAGCACGTTTCGACAGCAAACTGAAAATAGGTGTTGACGCCGTGGCTGAGGTCTCTATAATGCGCACCACTCCCACGGCGGGCAACGAAAACTCCTTGAAAATCAATGAGTTAAGTGTTTGAAGTGGGGTGCGGTTCCGGAGTGGTTGCGGAATCGCGGTGATTGATCTGCTTGCTGGGTTGATTGCTGAAAAGAGGTGTTGACAGCGAGTTTGAATGCTGTATGATTCGCCTCCCGCTGATGTTGAAGAGTGTTTCGACGGATGCGCAAGTTGTTGAGTAGAAAGAAAAAATTCTTCGAAAAACAGCTTGACAGAAAGAAAGGCTGCTGTAGAATGCGCGGCCTCGGTTGAGACGAAAGACTTGATCGAAACGCTCTTTAAAAATTTGAATCAAGCAATTCGTGTGGGTGCTTGTGATGTAAGACTGGTAGTCGACTGATTATCAGCAACACAAGTAACACTCGTGAATTCGAGAGTTTATTTGCGATTGCTGAGCCAAGTTTAGGGTTTTCTCAAAACCCAAGCAGTATTGAACTGAAGAGTTTGATCATGGCTCAGATTGAACGCTGGCGGCAGGCCTAACACATGCAAGTCGAGCGGATGAGTGGAGCTTGCTCCATGATTCAGCGGCGGACGGGTGAGTAATGCCTAGGAATCTGCCTGGTAGTGGGGGATAACGTTTCGAAAGGAACGCTAATACCGCATACGTCCTACGGGAGAAAGTGGGGGATCTTCGGACCTCACGCTATCAGATGAGCCTAGGTCGGATTAGCTGGTTGGTGGGGTAATGGCCCACCAAGGCGACGATCCGTAACTGGTCTGAGAGGATGATCAGTCACACTGGAACTGAGACACGGTCCAGACTCCTACGGGAGGCAGCAGTGGGGAATATTGGACAATGGGCGAAAGCCTGATCCAGCCATGCCGCGTGTGTGAAGAAGGTCTTCGGATTGTAAAGCACTTTAAGTTGGGAGGAAGGGCAGTAAGTTAATACCTTGCTGTTTTGACGTTACCAACAGAATAAGCACCGGCTAACTTCGTGCCAGCAGCCGCGGTAATACGAAGGGTGCAAGCGTTAATCGGAATTACTGGGCGTAAAGCGCGCGTAGGTGGTTCAGCAAGTTGGATGTGAAAGCCCCGGGCTCAACCTGGGAATTGCATCCAAAACTACTGAGCTAGAGTACGGTAGAGGGTGGTGGAATTTCCTGTGTAGCGGTGAAATGCGTAGATATAGGAAGGAACACCAGTGGCGAAGGCGACCACCTGGACTGATACTGACACTGAGGTGCGAAAGCGTGGGGAGCAAACAGGATTAGATACCCTGGTAGTCCACGCCGTAAACGATGTCGACTAGCCGTTGGGATCCTTGAGATCTTAGTGGCGCAGCTAACGCGATAAGTCGACCGCCTGGGGAGTACGGCCGCAAGGTTAAAACTCAAATGAATTGACGGGGGCCCGCACAAGCGGTGGAGCATGTGGTTTAATTCGAAGCAACGCGAAGAACCTTACCTGGCCTTGACATGCAGAGAACTTTCCAGAGATGGATTGGTGCCTTCGGGAACTCTGACACAGGTGCTGCATGGCTGTCGTCAGCTCGTGTCGTGAGATGTTGGGTTAAGTCCCGTAACGAGCGCAACCCTTGTCCTTAGTTACCAGCACCTCGGGTGGGCACTCTAAGGAGACTGCCGGTGACAAACCGGAGGAAGGTGGGGATGACGTCAAGTCATCATGGCCCTTACGGCCAGGGCTACACACGTGCTACAATGGTCGGTACAAAGGGTTGCCAAGCCGCGAGGTGGAGCTAATCCCATAAAACCGATCGTAGTCCGGATCGCAGTCTGCAACTCGACTGCGTGAAGTCGGAATCGCTAGTAATCGTGAATCAGAATGTCACGGTGAATACGTTCCCGGGCCTTGTACACACCGCCCGTCACACCATGGGAGTGGGTTGCTCCAGAAGTAGCTAGTCTAACCGCAAGGAGGACGGTTACCACGGAGTGATTCATGACTGGGGTGAAGTCGTAACAAGGTAGCCGTAGGGGAACCTGCGGCTGGATCACCTCCTTAATCGAAGACATCAGCTTCTTCATAAGCTCCCACACGAATTGCTTGATTCACTTGCGAAAAGCGATTGGGTTTAGACCCGAAAGTGTGACGATTGGGTCTGTAGCTCAGTTGGTTAGAGCGCACCCCTGATAAGGGTGAGGTCGGCAGTTCGAATCTGCCCAGACCCACCAATTGTCGAGGGCGCAGCAGGTCTGAAGGGGCCATAGCTCAGCTGGGAGAGCGCCTGCTTTGCACGCAGGAGGTCAGGAGTTCGATCCTCCTTGGCTCCACCATCCACACAATCGCTGAAAGTTCAGAAATGAGTACCTGGTTCAGGTATTGATTTCTGGTCTTTGCGCCAGAACGTTCTTTAAAAATTTGGGTATGTGATAGAAGTGACTTGTTGAGTGTTTCACTGCACTCAGCAACTCAAGGCAAAATTTGCGAGTTCAAGCGCGAATTTTCGGCGAATGTCGTCTTCACACCATGGCCACTGGCAGATTGCTTGGGGTTATATGGTCAAGTGAAGAAGCGCATACGGTGGATGCCTTGGCAGTCAGAGGCGATGAAAGACGTGGTAGCCTGCGATAAGCTTCGGGGAGTCGGCAAACAGACTTTGATCCGGAGATCTCTGAATGGGGGAACCCACCTAGGATAACCTAGGTATCTTGTACTGAATCCATAGGTGCAAGAGGCGAACCAGGGGAACTGAAACATCTAAGTACCCTGAGGAAAAGAAATCAACCGAGATTCCCTTAGTAGTGGCGAGCGAACGGGGATTAGCCCTTAAGCTTCTTGGATTTTAGCGGAACGCTCTGGAAAGTGCGGCCATAGTGGGTGATAGCCCCGTACGCGAAAAGGTCCTTGAAGTGAAATCGAGTAGGACGGAGCACGTGAAACTTTGTCTGAACATGGGGGGACCATCCTCCAAGGCTAAATACTACTGACTGACCGATAGTGAACCAGTACCGTGAGGGAAAGGCGAAAAGAACCCCGGAGAGGGGAGTGAAATAGAACCTGAAACCGTATGCGTACAAGCAGTGGGAGCCTACTTTGTTAGGTGACTGCGTACCTTTTGTATAATGGGTCAGCGACTTATATTCAGTGGCGAGCTTAACCGAATAGGGGAGGCGTAGCGAAAGCGAGTCTTAATAGGGCGTTTAGTCGCTGGGTATAGACCCGAAACCGGGCGATCTATCCATGAGCAGGTTGAAGGTTAGGTAACACTGACTGGAGGACCGAACCGACTCCCGTTGAAAAGGTAGCGGATGACTTGTGGATCGGAGTGAAAGGCTAATCAAGCTCGGAGATAGCTGGTTCTCCTCGAAAGCTATTTAGGTAGCGCCTCACGTATCACTCCAGGGGGTAGAGCACTGTTTCGGCTAGGGGGTCATCCCGACTTACCAAACCGATGCAAACTCCGAATACCTGGAAGTGCCGAGCGTGGGAGACACACGGCGGGTGCTAACGTCCGTCGTGAAAAGGGAAACAACCCAGACCGCCAGCTAAGGTCCCAAAGTTGTGGTTAAGTGGGAAACGATGTGGGAAGGCTTAGACAGCTAGGAGGTTGGCTTAGAAGCAGCCATCCTTTAAAGAAAGCGTAATAGCTCACTAGTCGAGTCGGCCTGCGCGGAAGATGTAACGGGGCTCAAACCACACACCGAAGCTGCGGGTGTCACGTAAGTGACGCGGTAGAGGAGCGTTCTGTAAGCCTGTGAAGGTGAGTTGAGAAGCTCGCTGGAGGTATCAGAAGTGCGAATGCTGACATGAGTAACGACAATGGGTGTGAAAAACACCCACGCCGAAAGACCAAGGGTTCCTGCGCAACGTTAATCGACGCAGGGTGAGTCGGCCCCTAAGGCGAGGCTGAAAAGCGTAGTCGATGGGAAACGGGTTAATATTCCCGTACTTCTAGTTACTGCGATGGAGGGACGGAGAAGGCTAGGCCAGCTTGGCGTTGGTTGTCCAAGTTTAAGGTGGTAGGCAGGGTGCTTAGGAAAATCCGGGCGCTCAATGCCGAGAGCTGATGACGAGTTATCTTTTAGATGACGAAGTGGTCGATGCCATGCTTCCAGGAAAAGCTTCTAAGCTTCAGGTAACTAGGAACCGTACCCCAAACCGACACAGGTGGTTGGGTAGAGAATACCAAGGCGCTTGAGAGAACTCGGGTGAAGGAACTAGGCAAAATGGCACCGTAACTTCGGGAGAAGGTGCGCCGGTGAGGGTGAAGGATTTACTCCGTAAGCCCATGCCGGTCGAAGATACCAGGCCGCTGCGACTGTTTATTAAAAACACAGCACTCTGCAAACACGAAAGTGGACGTATAGGGTGTGACGCCTGCCCGGTGCCGGAAGGTTAATTGATGGGGTTAGCGCAAGCGAAGCTCTTGATCGAAGCCCCGGTAAACGGCGGCCGTAACTATAACGGTCCTAAGGTAGCGAAATTCCTTGTCGGGTAAGTTCCGACCTGCACGAATGGCGTAACGATGGCGGCGCTGTCTCCACCCGAGACTCAGTGAAATTGAAATCGCTGTGAAGATGCAGTGTATCCGCGGCTAGACGGAAAGACCCCGTGAACCTTTACTGTAGCTTTGCACTGGACTTTGAGCCTGCTTGTGTAGGATAGGTGGGAGGCTTTGAAGCGAGGACGCCAGTTCTCGTGGAGCCATCCTTGAAATACCACCCTGGCATGCTTGAGGTTCTAACTCTGGTCCGTCATCCGGATCGAGGACAGTGTATGGTGGGCAGTTTGACTGGGGCGGTCTCCTCCCAAAGAGTAACGGAGGAGTACGAAGGTGCGCTCAGACCGGTCGGAAATCGGTCGCAGAGTATAAAGGCAAAAGCGCGCTTGACTGCGAGACAGACACGTCGAGCAGGTACGAAAGTAGGTCTTAGTGATCCGGTGGTTCTGTATGGAAGGGCCATCGCTCAACGGATAAAAGGTACTCCGGGGATAACAGGCTGATACCGCCCAAGAGTTCATATCGACGGCGGTGTTTGGCACCTCGATGTCGGCTCATCACATCCTGGGGCTGAAGCCGGTCCCAAGGGTATGGCTGTTCGCCATTTAAAGTGGTACGCGAGCTGGGTTTAGAACGTCGTGAGACAGTTCGGTCCCTATCTGCCGTGGACGTTTGAGATTTGAGAGGGGCTGCTCCTAGTACGAGAGGACCGGAGTGGACGAACCTCTGGTGTTCCGGTTGTCACGCCAGTGGCACTGCCGGGTAGCTATGTTCGGAAGAGATAACCGCTGAAAGCATCTAAGCGGGAAACTCGCCTCA
This sequence comes from Metapseudomonas otitidis, assembly GCF_011397855.1. Classification (NCBI taxonomy): domain Bacteria; kingdom Pseudomonadati; phylum Pseudomonadota; class Gammaproteobacteria; order Pseudomonadales; family Pseudomonadaceae; genus Metapseudomonas; species Metapseudomonas otitidis. The sequence goes on from NZ_AP022642.1 coordinate 2,103,119, forward strand.
AGATGAGATCTCACTGGGATCTTGAATCCCCTAAAGGGCCGTCGAAGACTACGACGTTGATAGGTTGGGTGTGTAAGCGCTGTGAGGCGTTGAGCTAACCAATACTAATTGCCCGTGAGGCTTGACCATATAACACCCAAACAATCTGGTGTTGTTGGTGAAGTCGACAAACCGAAAGTTCGATTGAACCGCAAAGTACTGTCACATACCCGAATTCGGGTGAGCGTCTCGACGATCACCCTAAAGAATTGCTTGACGACCATAGAGCGTTGGAACCACCTGATCCCATCCCGAACTCAGTAGTGAAACGATGCATCGCCGATGGTAGTGTGGGGTTTCCCCATGTGAGAGTAGGTCATCGTCAAGCACCTATACCAAACCCCCGATCATCGAAAGGTGATCGGGGGTTTGACTTTGCGCGGATGAAAATCGCGCAAGAGCGACCCCAGATCATTCGAGTCTGCGAGCTTTCCGCTGAGTCTTGTTTATCCCTGTGAAAGGATGTCCCAGTCACAGCGGGATGACTGTCTTCCGCTCCCACCCGTCGACCGCTCACCTCTTGGCGTTCGCCATTTCGCAGACACAAAAAAGCCGCCTATTGGCGGCTTTCACTGTGGTGGCGAGTTAATCCCCCCCGGTATTCGCAACCGCTTGTGCACGTCTCGTGTATGCGTACTCGGCTCAGTTCTGGGATCAGCGGCTTGACCTGTTGCCAGATCCACTTGGCCAGCACTTCACTGGTGGGGTTTTCCAGGCCGGGGATGTCGTTCAGGTAGTTGTGGTCCAACTGCTCGTAGATGGGCCTGAACAGTGCCTTGATCTCCGAGAAGTCCCGAATCCAGCCGGTATGGGGGTCAACGTCCCCTTCGATATACAGGGCGACTCGGAACGAATGGCCATGAAGACGGCCGCACTTGTGCCCGGCCGGTACGTGGGGGAGGCGATGGGCTGCCTCGAAGATGAATTCCTTGAAGATTTCCAACTGCTGCGCCCTGGCTGAAAGGGATTTCGGGGGCGCGAGTGTATCAGGTGCGGTGCGTGTTTACGTGCCGTCCGGCGCTAGCCTGGCTTCAGCGAAGGCCCAGGCGCTTTGCCAGGCGCAGAAGGTTGGCGCGATCCAGTCCCAGATCGCGTGCCGCAGCTGCCCAGTTGCCCTGATGATGCTGCAGCCCGGCCTCGATCAGGCGTCGCTGGTAATCATCGACGGCTTCCCTCAGGTCACGGACCTCGCCAGCACCTGCTTCGATTGCACCGGATGTCGCAGTCACGCCCTCCTGGAGCATGGGCAGCGCCAGGTCGGAAGCGTCGATCGTCAGGATACGTGGTCGCTGGGGGCGTACAGCGGCCAGCGCCTTGAGTCCTGCCCGACCGATCAGATGCTCCAGTTCCCGCACGTTCCCTGGCCAGTCATAGCGGAGGAGGGCGGCCTGTGCGTCTGCTGCCAGGCGCAGGCTGCGTAGCCCGAGCTGGGCCCGGTTGCGTTCGAGGAAGAAGCCCGCCAGCAGCAGCACATCCCGCCCACGCTCCCGCAATGGCGGGACCAGCAGTGGATACACGCTCAGCCGGTGGTACAGATCGGCGCGAAAACGGCCTTGCCTGACCTCCTCGGCCAAGTCCCGGTTGGTGGCTGCGATGACCCGTACATCCACCCGGTGCTCCCGATCCGAACCGACGCGCTGCAGTTGCCCGCTCTGCAGCACCCGCAGGAGCTTCGCCTGGACGGCCATGGGCAGCTCGCCCACTTCATCGAGGAACAGCGTTCCCCCGTCGGCCAGCTCGAACTTGCCTCGACGATCATTCACCGCGCCCGAGAACGCTCCGCGTACGTGACCGAACAGCTCGCTCTCCACCAGCGTGTCCGGGAGCGCCGCGCAGTTCAGGCTGACCATCGGCATCCCGTGCCGGGGCGAGCGGGCATGGATCGCCTGGGCCACCAGCTCCTTGCCAACCCCCGTTTCCCCGGTCACCAGCACCGTCAGCTCGCTGTCCGCCACCGTTGCGATCTCCGCCAGCAGCGCCTTGTGCGCAGCACTCTGGCCGATCAGTTCACGAGGCGCCGGCTCGCCGGCGGCCTGGCGGTAAGCATCCGCCCGTTGCCGTTCGTCCTGTGCGCGACGCTCCAGATCATGCATGCGCTCCGCAGCCTTCACCGTGGCGGAAGCCAGGCTGGCGAACTGTTCCAGTGTCTGCAGGTCCTGCTGTGAAAAGCGCGATGGATCCAGGGCGTCCAGCGTCAGCAAACCCCATGGGCGCTCATCGAGGTAGAGCGGGCACCCCAGGCAGTCATGCACCTCCAGGTGCGCGTGATGGCCCTCCACCAACCCGTCGTAGGGATCGGGCAGGTCACAGTCCGCAGGAAAGTGCGTAGGGGATCGCTGTTCCAGCAAGGCCGCGAGACGGGGGTGATCGGCCACGCGGAAGCGCCTGCCCAGGGTATCGAGGCTCAGTCCATCCACTGCCAATGGCACCAGGTGCTCATCCTCCAGGCGAAGAAGTGCCGTGGCATCGCACGGCAGCAACCCGCGGAGAGCTTCCAGCAAGCGACGATAGCGCTCGCGTTCGGGCAGGTCGCGGGAGAGGTCGCTGACCAGGGGAAGCAAGGTCTGCAGCAAGGAAGGTGCAGTCATAATGACTCCATGTGTGTCGTTAAGACATGGCGCCAAGTGTAGTCAAATTAACCTGAATAAATACAACTCACTGAATATAAAGGGAAAATTTTCTGGCACGAAAACTGGAATAGCCAAGGTGAACCATCACACCACAAGGGAAACCCCCATGCTGTCCAGCCAAGCCCGTGCAATCGTCACTTCCACCATCCCGCTGCTGGAAACCGGCGGCGAAGCGCTGACCACCCACTTCTACCGCATCATGCTGACCGAGTATCCCGAGGTTCGCCCGCTCTTCAACCAGGCCCACCAGGCCAGTGGCGACCAGGCGCGTGCCCTGGCCAACGGCATCCTCATGTATGCCCGCCACCTCGATCGCCTCGACGCCCTGGGGCCGATGGTCGGGCGCATTGTCGCCAAGCACGTTGCCCTGCAGATCCTGCCTGAGCACTACCCCATCGTCGGCGCCTGCCTGCTGCGGGCGATTCGCGAAGTGCTGGGCGAGGAGATTGCCACCGACGAGGTGATCGCCGCCTGGGCCGACGCCTACCAGCAGCTTTCCAGCCTGCTGATCGCTGCCGAGGAAGAGGTGTACGCCGCCAACGCCGAGTCCGAAGGCGGGTGGCGGGGCGGTCGTCGCTTCGTGGTCCGGCAGAAGGTGGTGGAGAGCGAAGAGATCACCTCGTTCTACCTGGCTCCCGCCGATGGCGGCCCCGTCCAGGCGTTCATCCCCGGGCAGTTCATCGGCCTGCGGCTGGACATCGATGGGCAGGAGGTGCGCCGCAACTATTCCCTGTCCGCCGCACCCAATGGCCGCGACTACCGCATCAGCGTCAAGCGTGAGCCGAACGGCAAGGTTTCCAACCACCTGCACGACCGGGTCGGGGAGGGCGACGCCCTCGAACTGTTCGCCCCCGCCGGCGACTTCATCCTGCGCCCTGGCCGCAAGCCCCTGGTGCTGATCAGCGCCGGCGTCGGTATCACCCCCGCCCTGACCATGCTCGAAGCCGCCCACGGAAGCGGTCGACCGATCCACTTCATCCACTGCGCCCGCAATGCATCCGTGCAGGCTTTCCGCCCCTGGCTGGAAGAGATGGCCGCGCGCACGCCCAACCTGCGACTCCACACCTGCCTCAGCGAACCGAACGCCGGTGACCGGGCCGATGCCACCGGCCTGCTGAGCCGCGACCAACTCGCCCAGTGGCTGCCCGCCTCCCGTGATGTCGAGGCGTACTTCCTCGGTCCCAAGTCCTTCATGGCCATGGTCAAGAAACACCTCGCCGCGTTGGGCGTGCCGGCTACACAGTGCCACTACGAGTTCTTCGGCCCGGCTGCCGAACTGGATGCCTGAACCGCCGCCCGGCACCCCGGTGCCGGGCCTTTCCTGGAGGAGTTCGCCATGCGCCCTGTCCCTTGCCGTTGCCCCTTGCTGAGCCTGGCCCACCGCCTGCTGGCTGCCGGCCTCGCGCTGCTGCTGGTTGGCGTCGTTGGCGCCTATGGGCTGGATCGTTACCTCGCGCTGCCCGCCCAGGTGCTGGCCCATGGACTGGTCATCCTGGGGCCCACGCTGATCAAGGTCGGCTATGTCATCCGCCTTACCGCCCTGCAGCGGCTGCATCGGGAGGCCTGCCATGCAACTGTGTGACCGTCGCCGCGAACTGGCCATTGCACCGCTCTGGCGCCTGGGGTTCCGCCCCTTCTTCCTGGCGGGCAGTGCCTTTGCGTTGCTCGCGGTAGTGGCCTGGCTGGGCGTGCTGAGCGGGCTGCTTCAGGGTTGGCAGCCCACCGGAGGCTGGCTCGCCTGGCACCGTCACGAGATGCCCTTCGGCTTCGCCGTGGCAATCATTGCCGGCTTCCTGCTCACTGCCGTGCAGAACTGGACCGGCCAGCCGGGCCTTGCCGGCCGCCCCCTGGTCGGCCTGTTCGTGGTGTGGCTGCTGGCGCGCCTGGCCTGGCTGGCCGGTGTGCCCCTGGTGATGGCGGCGCCCCTGCAACTGGTCTTCCTGCCGTTGCTGGCCTGGGTGATCGGCCGTCGCCTGTGGCGGGTGCGACAGCGCAACAACTACCCGGTGGTGCTGATGCTTCTGCTGTTGGCAGTGGCCGATGGACTCGTGGTGCTGGGCATGCTCGCGGGCAACGACGCCTGGCAGCGCCAGGGTGTGCAGGGTGCGCTCTGGCTGGTGGCCGCGCTGATGAGCTTGATCGGCGGGCGGGTGATCCCGTTCTTCACCCAGCGCGGGCTTGGCCTGCCCAGCCAGGTCAAGGCCTGGCCCTGGCTGGAGTGGGGCACCTTGGGGCTGTCGCTGGCAGTGGCGCTGTCGACGCTCATGGGCGCCGCCAACCGGCCTGTTCCGTTCCTGGCGCTGCCGTTCGCCGTGCTCGGGGCGGGGCACCTGCTGCGTCTGGTGCGCTGGTATCACCGGGGCATCTGGCGGGTGCCACTGCTCTGGTCACTGCACCTGGCATTCGCCTGGCTGGTGGTGGCGCCGTTCGGCCTGGCGGCCTGGCACCTGGGTTGGCTGGCGGGCAGCAGTCCGGCCCTCCACGCCCTGGCAGTGGGGGCCATGGGTGGGTTGATCCTGGGGATGCTGGCGAGGGTCAGCCTGGGGCACACCGGGCGCGCGCTGGTGGCACCAGCGGCGATGGGCTGGGCCTTCGGCCTGCTCAACCTGGGGGCGGTGCTGCGGGTCTTCGGCATCGGGATTTGGCCACTGGCCAGCCTGCTGCTAGCCGGGGTCTGCTGGATCCTGGCCTTCGCCCTGTTCCTCGGGCACTACGGGCCGATGTTCTGGCGGGCCCGGGTGGATGGCCAGCCGGGCTGAAGGCAGGGATTCAGGGACGGGCGGCGCGCAGGCGGGTCAGTTCCTGTTTCAGCCAGTCCGCGGAGAGCTGCTCCTGGCCGGCGCAGTTCACTTTGTAGGGCTTGCCGCTCATGCTGCTTTCCGTGGCGGCCCGGGCGATGAAGTCCTCGGCGTTGTCCACCAGGCCCTTGTTTTCCAGGTAGTCCAGCTTCTTCTGCAGGTGCTGCCGTGCCTCGGCGGCGGGGTATTCACTGCCGTTGCGGATGAACAGGCAGCCACTGCTCTCCACGAACCCCAGCAGGGCGTTGATCTCCTGCTGGCTCCGCGCGTCCAGCTGGGCCTGGCTCGGGGTGGTCGCAAGCAGCAAGCAGCTGGCGCAGATGGCCCGCCAGGTAACGGTGGAAGCGCGCATCGTTCCAATACTCCATGTGGCTCAAAGGGGTGTGGCGTTTGTACCAGGGGCCGACCGGCAGGGCGACGTCCTCCGTCACGACTTCGGCATAGTTCTGCAGCGGTCGCAGCGGATAGCCCAGCGGATCGGCCGGCGCATACACGTTCAGCCAGCGCGCAGCGTGCTCAAGGCCCGCCGGCAGGCAATGGCCGGGAAAGCGGATCGGCCGCACCGGGTCGTAGGCGAAGGTGAAGAGCGGGATGTTGCAGCCGAAGGTCACCAGGCCCGCCAGGGTTTCCAGCGCGAGGAAGGGATCGCGCGGGCAACTGGGCGTGGTGTTCAGCTTCTGCTGGTCCCAGACGAAGTTGGAGAAGATGTGCCCGCCCAGCGAGTGGGCCAGCACCACCAGTGGCGTGGTCGGTGCCACCTTGGCCCGCAGGGCGGTGAGGCCGTTGCGCAGGCACTGGTGCACTTCTTCATAGGTGGTGTCGTAGGCCTGGCTCACCTTGCGGTAGCCGCTGGCATCACCGAGGAACAGCGTCACTGCTTCGCGCAGCCAGCGCCAGGTCACCGGTTCGTGCTCCAGGCGGTCGAGGTAAGCCCGCTCGCGGCGGTCCAGCACGCTGGCCCAGTACAGGCTCTGGAAGGCGATGGCGTCGGCCTCCACACCCAGCTCCCGGCGCAACCCGCCGATAAGACCCTGGGCATAGCTGTACTGACCCTCGGCATCGCGCTGGTCGGGCTGGCTGCCAATGCCATGCAGGATGGCGACGGCGAGTTTCATGAATCCTTCCTTGGAACAGATGGGGTCAGAGGGGCAGCAGGCGCTCGGCGAGGCGGCCGCTGTCGGCCAGTTCGAGGAACTCGTCGCCCAGCCGCTGGCTTTCCGCCATGGCCTTGCGCCAATAGCGCTCGCGGCCGTCGTCGTCGCCCAGGTAGCGGGTGAAGTCCTTGCGGTCCGGCAGCTTGCCGTGGGGCAGGGTAGCCAGGTAGTCCCTCGACGGTGCCAGCAGCAGCACGTCCTGCAGGCGCTCGGCATCGCCACGGCGCCAGGGCAGGCCCTTGTCGAACCAGCCGGGGATGACCTTGTCGGTGAAGTGCGGGTAGAGCACCACCCCGTCGCCCTGGTAGGGCAGGTCCAGGTGGTAGTCCAGCAGGCCGCCGTCGCGGTAGGTGCCGGGGCCGACGCCGGGGATGTCGCGCACCCCCTCCATCACCATGGGGATGGAGCCGGAGGCCAGCAGCGCATGGCGCAGGTTGGCACCGTCCAGGGGCAGGCAGCGCGAGGGGAAGTCGTTCAGCGGCGCCAGCGGCGGTGCCAGGCGGCTGTCATGCAGGATCACCCGCTCGAAGTGGCGCGCCAGGCGCGGGCGGCCCAGCAGGTTGGCGCCGATCACCGAAGACAACCCCAGGCCCAGTGCTCCTCGACGGTCGTGGGCGAGCAGGCCGTGGCTCTTCACCACCACCACGTTCAGGCGGTAATGCGGGTTGTTCAGCACCTGCTGGTCCTGGCCGTCGAGCAACTGGTCCAGCATCGCCGTGCAGCGGCGGCTCACGTCCGCCATGCTCACACCCTTGGGGAAGCGCTGCGAGGTGTACAACTCGCCGAGGCGGCGAAGGCCTTCGGCGGCGTCCGGCAGGCAGGCACTGGCGAAGCGCCAGGAGCCGATCGAGGCACCGATCAGCGAGCGCTCCTGGGGCGCACGGGGCAGCCACTCGCCGAACAGCGCCAGGTCCAGGCCCTGGATGCCCAGCGCCTTCGGCCCGCCCGCCGCGCCCGGGAGGATCTTCACATCCGCCGGTTGCAGGCCACGCTCGCGGATACGGGCCAGGGCCCGCTTGCCGGCGCGCAGGGTGAGGGCGGGCGACTTGATGTGAATGGCGCTCATGGGGGCCTCCGAAAAAAGCGAGGCAGCGATTATAGTGGCCCGCGCCTGCGGACCAAGTGCTTTCAGCGCGTGAATGATGCCTCCGCCTGTAGCACGATGACGCCCCGGCAGCGGGGAGCCCGGCGAATTCAGCTTGAATTAATGGCGACTGGCTACAGTGGACCCATCTCAAGACAGCGCCCCCCACAAGGAGAAGCCACGATGAAAACCCTTACCGCCCTGTTCGCCACTGCCGTTCTCGCCGCCACCTCCAGCCTCGCCCTGGCCCGCGACCTGGGGCCGGACGAAGCGCTCAAGCTGCGTGACGCCGGCACCATCCAGTCCTTCGAGAAGCTCAACGCCGCCGCCCTGGCCCAGCACCCCGGTGGCACCATCCACGAGACCGAGCTGGAAGAAGAGTACGGCCGCTACGTCTACCAGGTGGAACTGCGTGACGCCAAGGGCGTGCAGTGGGACCTGGAGCTGGACGCCACCAACGGCCAGGTTCTGAAGAACCACCAGGACGACTGATGCGCCTGATCATTCGCTACAGCGGCATCGTCGCCCTGGTCCTGGCCACCTGCACCCTGCAGGCCATGGCCCGCGACCTGGACCAGGACGAAGCCCTCAAGCTCCGCGAACGAGGGGTGATCATGCCCCTCGAACAACTCCTCGACCGCGCCCTGGGGCTCTACCCTGGGGCGCGCCTGCTGGAAGCGGAGCTGGAGGAAGAGGACGATATCTACGTGTACGAAGTGGAACTGCTGACCACCGATGGCGTGGTCCGCGAGCTGGAACTGGATGCCCGCGACGGTCGCATCCTGAAGGACGAGGAAGACGACTGATGCGCCTGTTGTTGGTGGAGGACCATGTCCCCCTGGCCGATGAACTCCTGGCCGGCCTGACCCGCCAGGGCTACGCCGTGGACTGGCTGGCCGACGGCCGCGATGCCGCCTACCAGGGCGCCAGCGAACCCTACGACCTGATCGTGCTGGACCTCGGCCTGCCGGGCCGACCCGGCCTTGAAGTGCTGCAGGAGTGGCGCGCCAATGGCCTCGCCACCCCTGTGTTGGTGCTCACTGCGCGGGACTCCTGGGCCGAGCGCATCGAAGGCCTCAAGGCCGGTGCCGACGACTACCTGACCAAGCCGTTCCACCCCGAGGAACTGGCCCTGCGCATCCAGTCCCTGCTGCGCCGCGCCAAGGGGCTGGCCAACCAGCCGCACCTGGAGGCCGCCGGCCTGCAGCTGGACGAAGCCCGCCAGTGCGTGCTGCGTGACGGCGAAGAGGTGACCCTGACCGCCGCCGAGTTCCGCCTGCTGCGCTACTTCATGCTCCACCCCGGGCAGCTGCTCTCCAAGAGCCACCTGGCCGAGCACCTCTACGACGGCGAGACCGAGCGCGACTCCAACGTCATCGAAGTCCACGTCAACCACCTGCGCCGCAAGCTCGGCCGCAGCGTCATCGAGACCCGGCGTGGCCAGGGCTACCGCTTCACCGGAGTCACCGGGTGAGGTCCATCCAGCGCCAGCTTTCCCTCGGCCTGGTCGCCCTGCTGCTGGTGGTTGGCCTGCCCCTGGCCCAGCTCAGCCTGTGGTTGTTCGACGACGGCCTGCGGCGTTACCTGGAGAACAACCTGCGCAGCGAAGCGGAAGGCCTGCTCGCCGCCCTGGTGCGCGGTCCCAATGGCATCCAGCTGGACGAGCAGAAGCTCAACCCCGCCCACCAGCAGCCCTTCTCAGGGCGTTACTTCGTGATCCGCATCGACGACCGCCCCTGGCGCTCCCGCTCGCTCTGGGACAGCGAGCTGCAACTGCCCGAGCGCGCCGGCCTGGCCGCCGACCTGCTGCCCGGCCCCCGCGAGCAGTGCCTGCTCACCTACCGGGGTGACTACCGGCGCTTTGGCCGCCAGGTGGTCATCGTCGTCGCCCAGGACTACACCCCCGTGCTGGAAGACTTCCGCCGCGTGCAATGGACCGGCGTCGCCCTCGGCCTGGCCGCGCTGCTGCTGATCCTCGGGCTGCAGCGCTACACCGTGCGCCGCGCCCTGCAGCCCCTGGAGCGGGTGCGGCAGCAGATCGCCCAGTTGCAGCAGGGCCAGCGCAGCGACCTGGACACCCGGGTGCCCCAGGAGCTGGAGCCGCTGGTGGGCCAGGTCAACCACCTGCTGGCCCACACCGAAGACACCCTGCGCCGCTCGCGCAATGCCCTGGGCAACCTTGGCCACGCCCTCAAGACCCCGCTTGCCGTGCTGATCAACCTGCAGAACCGGGAGGAGCTGCGCGAGCATCCCGAACTGCGCGCCACCCTCACCGAGCAGCTGGAGCAGATCCAGCAACGCCTCGCCCGCGAACTGGGACGCGCCCGGTTGGCCGGCGAAGTGCTGCCCGGCGCGCACTTCGATTGCGACGCGGAGCTGCCGACCCTGTTCAACACCCTGGCCATGATCCACGACAGCGCACTCGACCTCGACTGGAGCGTCGAGCCCGGTCTGCGCCTGCCTTGGGACCGGGAAGACCTGCTGGAACTGCTGGGCAACCTGCTGGACAACGCCTGCAAATGGGCTGAGACCCAGGTCCTGCTGGGCATTGCCCGAGAGGGCGACGGCTACCGGCTGTGCGTCGACGACGACGGCCCCGGCATCGCCGAGGACCAGCGCCAGGCCGTGCTCGAGCGCGGCACCCGCCTCGACGAACAGGTGGCCGGGCATGGGCTCGGCCTGGGCATCGTGCGTGACATCGTCGACGCCTGGGGCGGCCGCCTCGCCCTGGACAGCAGCCCCCTCGGCGGCCTGCGGGTGCGTATCGACCTGCCCGCGCCTCGCCGTTGACGGCACGCAGTGCGGTTGGTATCAGGCCTGTCTAGTCTGTAGGCAACCCAACAAGGACCCGCCCCATGCATGCATTCGATGCTCCCCATCCGCCGCAACTGGCCCGGCTGCTCGGTTTTGCCGGGCTGGTGCCCTTCGTCACGGGCGCACTCGGCATCTGGCTGACCCCGATCGGCTGGCGCCCGCTGGTGCTGGCGGCGTTGCTGGACTACGCCGCCGTCATCCTCGCGTTCATGGGGGCCATTCACTGGGGGCTGGCCATGCGCGCCGGCCAGGAGGACACCCGCGCGCGCCTGCAGCTGGGCTTCTCGGTGATTCCCGCATTGTTCGGTTGGGTCGCCATCTCCGCCGGGCTGCCCGCCGGCCTTGCGGTGGCCGTGTTCATTCCGGCCTTCATCGGCCTTTACCTGGCCGACCTGCGTGCCGTGCGCCTGGGCCTGGCACCGGGCTGGTACCCGGCGCTGCGCCGTCCGCTGACCATCGGCGTGGTCACCAGCCTGCTGGTGGCCTGGGGCGGCCTGCTACTCGGCCAGCCAGGCTGACACCGTGGCCAGCGCCGCCTCGCGGCGCTCGGCCCAATCCCCCTCAAGCACCACGTAGCGCTGCCCCCGTGCCTTCAGCCATGCCTCGCTGGCGTGGAAGAATGCCAGGCGTTCGGCCAGTGCCGGCTGGCAGCGCTGCCCATCGCCCACCCAGGGCACGCCTTCCGGGCTCAGCAGCAGGTGCAGGTCGTAGCGGCGCTCGTCCAGGGCCGTCTCCAGCCAGGCCGGGCAGTCGCCGAACAGCGTGCGGCTCCAGAGGATGTTGCTCAGCAGGTGGGTATCCAGCACCAGCAGCACCGGGCGCTCGGCCCGTGCCGCGTCCTCGCGCTGCAATTGCCCCCGGGCGATCAGGGGAATGTCGGCGAAGCAGGTGTCGCGCTGCTGCTCGTCGATGAACTCGCGCACGTACTCGCCCACCACCCGGCCGCCGAAGCGTGCGGCGATCTCGCCGGCCAGCCAGCTCTTGCCGCTGGACTCGGGGCCGGCCAGTACCAGCACCTTCATGCCGAGGCCGCCAGGGGTTGGCGCCACTGCCGCCAGCCGTGCACCGCCAGCAGGGTGAACAGCGCATAGAGCGCGGCGGTGAGGTAGAGCCCCTTGTAGGTGAACAGCCCGACGAAGATCACATCCACCACGATCCACAACGCCCAGCACTCCAGACGCTTCTGCGCCATCCACACCTGGGCCACCAGGCTGAACCCGGTCAGCGCCGCGTCCAGCCAGGGGGCGGCGGCATCGGTGTGGGTGGCCATCACGTAGCCCAGCGCCAGGCTGCCGGCGGCCCCCAGGCCCAGGCCGGTCGCCAGCTGCGCCGGTGCCAGGCGGCTGACCTCGCGGCCGTCATGGCGGGCGCCGCCCCGGGTCCATTGCCACCAGCCGTAGCCTTGCAGCACGGCGTAGATGCCCTGCAGCAGCATGTCGGAATAGAGCTTCACCTCGAAGAAGATCCAGACGTAGATCAGCACCATCACCAGGCCGATGGGCCAGCACCAGATGTTCTGCCGGGCGGTGAGCCAGACGGCCAGCACGCCGAGCGCGGCGGCGAAGAGTTCAAGCGGTGACACGGGCGACCCTCGTTCGATGGAGGGGCGATTGTAGCGGCTCCCACCTGCCGCGCCAGTGGCGGCAGGTGGGGCAGGGGAGGGCTCAGATGCGGAACTGGCGCAGCAGGTGGCCGAGGCGTTCGGCCAGCTCGTTCAGCTGGTGGCTGGCGCTGCGGGTCTGCTCGGCGGCCATCGCCGTGTCGTGGGCCAGGCTGGCGGCCTGGGTGACGTTCTGGTTGACGTCCTCCACCACGTGGGACTGCTCCAGGGTGGCGCTGGCGATGGAGGCATTGAGGCCCGTGAGGTTGCGCAGTGACTGGCCGATCTGCCCCAGGCTCTCGCCGGCCTGGCTGGCGCGTTCCACCGTTGCCTGGGTGGCCCGGCTGCTCTCGTCGATGACCTTCACCGCCGCCTCGGAGTTGGCCTGCAGGCGCTCGATCATGGTCTGGATCTCCGCCGTGGATTTCTGCGTCCGCTGGGCCAGCAGGCGCACCTCGTCGGCCACCACGGCGAAGCCACGGCCCTGCTCCCCGGCACGGGCGGCCTCGATGGCCGCGTTGAGCGCCAGCAGGTTGGTCTGCTCGGCGATGGAGCGGATCACCTCCAGCACGCTGCCGATCTGCGAACTTTCCGCCGCCAGCGAACGGATCACCTCCACCGCCTGGCCAATGGTGCTCGCCAGGTCGCTGATCTGCTGGATGCTGGCATCGATGCTGGTCTGGGCCAGGCGCGCCTGGTCCTCGGCGGTGCGTACCTCCTCGGCGGCGTGCTCGGCGTTCTTGGCCACGTCCTGCACGCCGTAGGTGACCTGGTTGATGGCGGTGGCCACCAGCTCCATGCGCTGGGATTGCTGCTCGCTGTGGGCGTGGCCGTCCTGGGCGATCCCGCCCAGGGCGCTGGCCGACTGGTCCAGCGCACCGGCGGCCTCCAAGGACTGGCGGATCACCCCGCGCAGCTTGCCGGTGAAGGCGTTGAAGTGGCTGGCCAGCGCGGTCACTTCATCCCGGCCGTGGGTGTCCAGTTGGCTGGTGAGGTCCCCCTCGCCGCTGGCGATGTCGGCCATGGCACCCACCACGTCCTTCAGCGGGCGGGTGATGCTGCGGGCGATGAGCATCACCAGCGCGGCCATCAGCAGGGCGATGACCAGGCCGATGGCCGAGGCTTCGAGCGCCTGGTTGCGGAACTCGCCCTCCATGTCGTCGATGTAGATGCCCGAGCCGAGCACCCAGCCCCAGGGCTGGAACAGCTGCACGTAGGACACCTTCGGCACCGGGTCGGAGGCACCCGGCTTGGGCCAGCGGTAGTGGACGAAGCCCGCGCCCTTGGTCTTGGCCACCTCCACCATCAGGTTGAACAGCGGCTTGCCGTCCGGGTCCTTGTAGCCGGAGAGGTCCTGGCCCTCCAGCTTCGGGTTGGTCGGGTGCATGACCATGCGCGGGCCCAAGTCGTTGATCCAGAAGTAGTCGGCCTTGTCGTAGCGCATGCCGCGGATGGTCTCCATCGCCTGCTTCTGCGCCGCCTCGCGGGTCAGCGTGCCCGCGGCTTCCAGGCCCTGGAAGTATTGCAGGGTGCCCATGGCGGTCTGCACCACGTGCTGCGTCTTCAGCTCCTTGCCGGCGAGCAGATCTTCATGGATCTGGCGGAGCATCAGCACCCCGAGGATCAGCAGCATCGACACGGCGACGACGAGGATCAGCCAGAGTCGCTGGCTGATGGGCAGGCTGCGCAGATTCATGAATGAAATACTCCCGCGATATTGTTGTTTTTCCCTAAGGCGACAGAGGCGCGCTACAGATGTTGTCTGATAGCATTTCGGCCCTTTCGCCCTAAACCTGAGCATGCACCGCAGGATGCCCGGGAACCCAGTCGACCAAGGTCGGTCATAGGGCCGCTCGGCAGCTCAGCCGGCAGACACACCAACATACTTAATCTAGTCGGGCCGCGACCTTGTGTGCCCTGGGGAGAATCGATGGATTTGTGGACCGCCTTCCAGGCCTTGTTGCTGGGCATCGTCGAGGGCCTGACGGAGTTCCTGCCGATCTCCAGTACCGGTCACCAGATCATCGTCGCGGATCTGATCGGCTTCGGCGGCGAGCGCTTCGAAGCCTTCAACATCATCATCCAGCTCGGCGCCATCCTCGCGGTGGTCTGGGAATACCGGCGCAAGGTCCTCGACATCGTGGTCGGCCTGCCGCGCCAGCGCAGCGCCCAGCGCTTCACCCTCAACCTGCTGGTGGCCTTCCTCCCCGCCGTGGTGCTGGGGGTGGCCTTCGCCGACCTGATCCACCACTACCTGTTCAACCCCATCACCGTTGCCACCGCCCTGGTGATCGGCGGCGTGATCATGCTCTGGGCCGAACGCCGGCAGCACCGCACCGAGGCTGACACGGTGGACGAGATGACCTGGAAGCATGCCCTCAAGGTCGGCTGTGCCCAGTGCCTGGCGCTGATTCCTGGCACCTCCCGTTCCGGCGCCACCATCATCGGCGGGCTGGTCTTCGGCCTCTCGCGCAAGGCCGCCACCGAGTTCTCCTTCTTCCTCGCCATGCCCACCATGGTCGGCGCGGCCGTCTACTCGGGCTACAAGTACCGCCACCTGTTCCAGTCCGCCGACCTGCCCGTATTCGCCCTGGGCTTCGTGGTGTCGTTTATCTTCGCCATGCTCGCGGTGCGAGCGCTGCTGAAGTTCATCGCCAGCCACAGCTATGCCGTGTTTGCCTGGTACCGCATCGGCTTCGGCCTGTTGATCCTCGCCACCTGGGTCTTCGGCGTGGTGGACTGGAGCACCGTCCAGGCCTGACGAGGCCGAGGTATTCGCCGCATCGATGAAGGCGCGCCACAGGCGCGCCTTTGTCATAGTGGGCCCCCGCCATTGCCCGGAGGCCCACTATGCTCCCGCTCGAACACCGCCTGCTGGCCGTCAACGGCATCCAGCTCGCCCTGCACCTGGCCGGGCCGGAGGACGGTCCGCCGGTCTGGCTGCTGCACGGCTTCCCCGAGTGCTGGCTGGCCTGGCGCCACCAGATCGAACCCCTGGCCCGTGCCGGCTACCGCGTGCTGGTGCCCGACATGCGCGGCTATGGCGCCAGCAGCGCCCCAGCCGACCCGGCCGCCTACGACCTGCTGACCCTCTGCGCCGACATCCGCGCCGCCATGGACGCCCTCGGCCAGGTCCGCGTCTGCGTCGTCGGGCACGACTGGGGTGCCCCCGTGGCTTGGCACCTCGCACTGCTGGAACCCCAGCGCGTCCAGGCGGTGGTGGGCATGGCCGTGCCCTTTGGTGGCCGGCCCCGGCAGCCGGCCACCGAGGCGATGCGCCGCCACTTCGCCGATCGCTTCAACTACATCCTCTACTTCCAGCAGGTCGGCCTGGCCGAGCAGGAGCTGGACGCCGACATCCCCCGCACTCTGCGCATGATGCTGCACCACTGTTCCGCTGCCGTGCCGCTGGGGCATTTCCTCCAGGAGCGCCCCGCCGGCTCGCGGCTCTTCGATGGCCTCGAAGACCCCGGCCAGCTGCCGGTGTGGTGCGAGCCGGAAGCCTTCGCCGGCTACTGCAAGGCCTTCGAACGCCACGGCTTTCGCGGTGCGCTCAACTGGTACCGCAACTTCGAACGCAACTGGGCGCTGACCGAGTCCTTGCAAGGGCAGCGGGTGCTGCAGCCGGCGCTGTTCCTCATCGGCGACCACGACCCGGTGGGCCTGCTGGAAGCCCACACGCTGAAGCAGATGCCGGAGGTGGTGCCAGCCCTGGAGGCCCATCGGATCGAGGCCTGCGGGCATTGGCTGCAGGGCGAGCAGCCCGAGGCGGTGAATGAGCGTCTGCTGAGTTTCCTGGGGCGGCACTACCGCTGAGGGGCTGGGCGGCGCAGCACCAGGTAAAGCAGCGGGCCGATGGAGGCGAAAACCGCCGTCAGCAGGTAGAAGGGCAGCAGGTAGGCCAGGCTCCGGCCCTGGCGGCGGTTGTCCTGGTACATCCAGACCGCGATCAGGGCGCAGGCCAGGTACAGGTCGATCACCACCTGGGCGGTGTCCGGCCGGCTCATCAATTGAGCACCGAAGGCCAGCAGCGACTGTTCGCTGATGGCCATCACATAGAGGGTGTAGCCACCAAAGGCGAGAAGAGCGGCGAGGGCGAGGGGGCGGGCAGGCATGGCAACGTCCTTGTTATGGGTATGAGCGCCGAATCTGCCGCAGTGCTCCCGCGCCGGCAATGAGGCATCGGGTCGCCCCAGGCGGTTCAGTCCAGCAGCAACCCCACCCGCTTGTACTTCGGCAGGCGCGCCACCACCAGTTGGTGGGAGCGGGTCAGCAGGGCTTTCAACTCGGCGTCGCCGAGGGCCGGCGGCATCGCCACGCTGACCCAGAAGGCTCGGGCCAGGTAGGGCGCCGGGCGGATGCCGGGGCGGTCGACGTAGCCGAGGAACAGGTCGGGGTCGACCTTGAAGGCCAGGTCCTCGCCAAGGAAGTCGACGATGGCGAACATCTTGTTCCCGGCCACCGAGAACACCCGGTTCGAGCCCCACTTGAGGTCTTCCCGGGCGCCGGGCAATTGCAGGCAGAACGCGGCAATCTCGTCAGCGGTCATGGACAGCTCCTTGCAGGTCTATAGAGGGCGCTGGCGCGCATCGCTGCGCAACAGCACGAGACCCAGCAGCATGCCGGCCAGGGCCAGCCCGGCGGCTACCAGGAAGATCGCGGCAAAGCCCTGGGCGTTGGCCACCAGGCCCATCAACGGGCCGGCCAGGCCCAGGGCCAGGTCGAAGAACACCGCGTAGGCCCCCAGCGCCGAGCTGCGGCTGGAGGCGGGAATGCGTGAGATGGCCTCCACGCCGAGGGCCGGGTACACCAGCGACAGGCCGAAGCCGGTCAGCGCGGCGCCGCACAGGGTCAGCCAGGGCTGCGGTGCCAGCCACAGCAGGAGCAGGCCCAGGCTCTCGATGCCCAGGCAGGCGATGGCCACCCGGTAACCGCCGAGCCGGTTGATGGTGCCGGCGAACAGCAGGCGCGCGCCGATGAAGGCGCAGCCGAAGGCCGTCAGGCACCAGGCCGCGCCGCTCCAGCCACGGCTGGCGTAGTACAGCGTGACGAAGGTGGCCAGGGTGCCGAAGCCGATGGAGCCCAGGGCCAGCGCCACGCCGTTGGGGGCGATGCGCAGGAACACGTTGCGAAACGGCAGGCGCACGCCGGCGACGATGGGCGCCGGCGCCTTGCCCCGCGCCACCAGCAGCGCTCCGGTGCCCAGCAGGGCGATCAGCGCGCCCATGCTCCACAGCCCCAGGCCGCTCACCAGCAGCACCCCCAGGGGCGCGCCGATGGCCACCGCGCCGTAGGAGGCGATGCCGTTCCAGGAGATCACCCGCGCGGTGTTTTCCGCACCGACCCGGCCGATGCCCCAACTGATCGAGCCGGTGCCCACCAGCCCCTGGGACACCCCCAGCGCCACGCGGCCGGCCAACAGCAGGCCCAGGCTCAGGCTCGGCAGACCCTGCAGGGAGGTGGAGGCCAGGGTCAGCAGGCCGCTCAGCGCGCAGCCCGCCAGGCCCAGCAGCACCGCGTGCTTGGCACCGCGGCGGTCGGCCACCGCGCCGGAGAATGGGCGCGAAAGCAGGGTGGCGGCGTACTGGGTGCTGATCACCACGCCGGCCAGCACCGAGCCGTAACCCAGGTCGTTGTGCACGTAGCCGGGCAGGACCGCCAGCGGCAGGCCGATGCAGAGGAAGCTGATGAAGGTGAAGAAGACGATGGAGACGATCTGCAGGGTGATGGAGGCAGACTGCTCGACGCTGCTCATGGATGGACCTGGTTCGGCTCGGTGCGGGAGGCGCCCATCATCCTCCAGCCGGCGTGCCAAAGGAAAGCCAGCTAACGATTGCTCAGAGGGGCTCCAGCGCTTCGCCGCGGCAGGCGTCGACGAGGTGGTCGATCCACGCCCGCACCGCTGGCAGCAGACCGCGCCGGTGGGTGTAGACCACCTGCAGGTGGCCACCCGGCAGCTCCCAGTCCGGCAGGACCCGTACCAGGCGGCCGTCTTCCAGCTCCCGGTTGCAATGCATCGCCGGCAGCATGGTGATGCCCAGGCCACGCAGGGCCGCCTGCTTGCGCACCTCGAAATCCTCGATGGCCAGCCGGGGCTCGAGCACGATGTCGCGGCGGTTGCCCTGGGCGTCGCGCAGCAGGTAGTGCAGCTTGCGGTCCCGCTCCAGCGCGCCGAGTACCGGCAACCGGGCCAGGTCGTCCGGGGTTTGAGGGGCGCCGGCCTGAAGCAGGGCAGGGGTGGCCACCAGGTAGGCGCGGGCGGGCGCCAGGCGGCGGCAGATCAGCGAGGGCTCCTCGTCCTCCTGGTCGCGTACCCGCAGGGCCACGTCCACCCCCTCCGCCAGCAGGTCGACCCGGTGGTTCACCAGCGCCACCTCCAGTTGCACCAGCGGGTAGCGTTCGAGGAAGTCACTGAACACGCCGCGCAGCCGGGTGCGGGCGACTTCGGTGGGGCAGGTGACGCGAATGCGCCCGCGCGGTTCGCTGGTCAGGCTGGCCACCGCTTCCTCGGCCTGTTCCGCCTCCAGCAGCATCGCCTGGCAATGCCGCAGGAAGCGCTCGCCCACGTCGGTCAGGGCCAGCTTGCGGGTGGTGCGCTGCAGCAGGCGCGCACCGAGGCGCGTCTCCAGCTCGGCGATGCGCCGCGACAGGCGGGACTTGGGAATGCCCAGCAGACGCCCGGCCGCCGCAAAGCCGCCGTGCTCCACCACCTTGGCGAAATAGAAGAGGTCGTTGAGGTCCTGCATGCTGCGCTACCGCTCGGAAGAGGGCGCACTATGGCACTCGGTGGTGGATTTCGTCGACTTGATGAATCCTTTGCCTACGCAGTTGTCGGAGCGGTGTATCTTGAATGCTCCGCGTATCGGTGAATGCCAGGTCAAGACTGGCGCGATACCTGCAACACCTCAGGCTCACTGCCGGTCCATCGGCGGTGGCGCCGGCTCAGGGAGGCGAGCCTGGCCCGAACGCGGGGCGGAGCGCCCGATCCCTGAACCCGGAACGGAAGGTGAGCACCATGTTGGTTCGTCTTTCAGCCATTCTCGGCCTGGCCCTGCTGGCCGCCCTGGCTCCCCTCGATGCCCTGGCCGCCCAGGCCGTCGGCGTGCACCGTCTGGTGCTCAGCGACCCCCTCGACGACAGCGCCAGCCTCAGTGCCGTGGCCTTCTACCCGGCCCGGGGCGAGCCGCAGAGCAGCGACCTGGGCTTCTACCACGTCGCCGCCGGTGAGGACGCGCCGATGGCCGCCGGGCGCTTCCCGCTGGTGCTGCTCTCCCACGGCAACGGCGGGTCGCCGCTGGCCCACCATGACCTCGCCACCGCCCTGGCCCGGCGCGGCTTCGTGGTGCTCGCCGTGCTGCACACCGGCGACAACTACAAGGACCAGAGCCGCACCGGCACCCTGAGCAACCTCTATGGCCGCCCGTTGCAGCTGTCCGCCGCCATCGACGCGGCGGAGTCCGATGCGCTGCTGGCGGGCGGCCTCGACACCGAGCGGGTCGGCGTCATCGGCTACTCCGCCGGCAGCGAGACCGCACTGATCCTGGCCGGCGCCCAACCCGACCCGGATCGCCTGCGTGCCTACTGCCAGCAGCAGCCGGCTGACCACGACACCTGCGGCACCCAGGGCGAGCTGGTGCCCGACCGCGACGACCTCGACCCCTTCGCCGACGAGCGTGTCAGCGCCGTGATGCTGATGGCGCCCCCTGGCGTGCTGTTCGGGCGCAAGGGGCTGGAGCCGGTGCAGGTGCCGGTGCTGCTCTACAGCGGGGACGAGGACCGCGTGGTGCCGCTGGAGCAGAACGCCCGCGCGCTGCTGCGCAAGCTGCCCAACCCGCCGGACTTCCGCCTGGTGCCGGGCGCCGGCCATTTCGTGTTCATGGCGCCCTGTTCCGAGGAGATGGACGCCCTGGTGCCCCAGGTCTGCGAGGATGCCGACGGGGTCGACCGGGTGGAGGTGCACCGCGAGCTGGACGCCGAGGCCGTGCGCTTCTTCACCCGCACCCTGGCGGACCTGCAAACATCGCTGCGCTGATTCGCCTCATGGGTGGGACGCTGCATCGCAAATGCACCGACTAATCGTCGTTTGGCTGCATGGGTAGGATGGCCACCATTCCGATCGCACTCCGCCGATCGCCAGACACAGGGGCCTTCCCATGAAACTTCTGCACCTCGACTCCAGCATCCTCGGTGACGCGTCCGCCTCCCGCCAACTCAGCCGCGCCGTGGTCGAAGCCTGGCAGGCCGCCGAGCCGGCCGTGCAGGTCACCTACCGTGACCTTGCCCAGGACGCTTACGCCCACCTCTCCGCCACCAGCCTGATGGCCGGCGCCACCCCCGCCGAGCTGCGCGACGCCGCGCAGAAGGCCGAGGTCGCCCTGTCCGAAGCCTCGCTGGACGAATTCCTCGGTGCCGACGCTATCGTCATCGGCGCGCCGATGTACAACTTCACCGTGCCCACCCAGCTCAAGGCCTGGATCGACCGCATCGCCGTCGCCGGCAAGACCTTCAAGTACACCGAAGCCGGTCCCCAGGGCCTGGCCGGTGGCAAGAAGGTGGTGATCGTCTCCACCGCCGGTGGCATCCACGCCGGCCAGCCCAGCGGCCAGGCCCACGAGGCCTACCTGGTGCAGGTGCTGAACTTCCTCGGCATCACCGACATCGAGATCGTCCGTGCCGAAGGCCTGGCCTACGGCGAGGAACCCCGCGCCAACGCCTTCAAGGCCGCCCAGTCGCGCATCGGCGAGCTGTTCGTGGCTGCCTGATCGGCAGGCAGGATGAACGAGCCCCGCTTCGGCGGGGCTTTTTCATGGCGGTGCTCGGCCTTCTGAAGGGGCAATGTCGCGGCCTCACCCGTCCTGCTCGCCAGGCGGCTCCCCGCTGGGGGCCCTAAACGGCTACAATCGCGCCCTTTTTTGCGTGCCAGCACGCCCAGCCCAGGATTCCGCCCGTGATCTCCACCGCCAACATCACCATGCAGTTCGGCCCCAAGCCGCTGTTCGAAAACGTTTCCGTCAAGTTCGGCAACGGCAACCGCTACGGCCTGATCGGTGCCAACGGCTGCGGCAAGTCGACCTTCATGAAGATCCTCGGCGGCGAGCTGGAGCCGTCCGGCGGGCAGGTGATGCTCGAACCCAATACCCGCCTGGGCAAGCTGCGCCAGGACCAGTTCGCCTACGAGGACTTCACCGTCATCGACACGGTGATCATGGGCCACGCCGAGCTGTGGAAGGTGAAGGCCGAGCGCGACCGCATCTACAGCCTGCCGGAGATGAGCGAGGACGACGGCATGGCCGTGGCCGAGCTGGAAGTGCTGTTCGCCGAGATGGACGGCTACACCGCCGAATCCCGCGCCGGTGAACTGCTGCTGGGCCTGGGCATTCCCCTGGACCAGCACTTCGGCCCGATGAGCGCCGTGGCCCCGGGCTGGAAGCTGCGCGTGCTGCTGGCCCAGGCGCTGTTCTCCGATCCGGACGTGCTGCTGCTGGACGAACCGACCAACCACCTGGACATCAACACCATCCGCTGGCTGGAAGGCGTGCTCACCGCGCGCAACAGCACCATGATCATCATTTCCCACGACCGTCACTTCCTGAACAGCGTCTGCACCCACATGGCCGACCTGGACTACGGCGAGCTGCGCCTGTTCCCGGGCAACTACGACGAGTACATGACCGCCGCCGAGCAGGCCCGCGAGCGCCTGCTCTCGGACAACGCCAAGAAGAAGGCGCAGATCGCCGAACTGCAGCAGTTCGTCAGCCGCTTCTCGGCCAACGCCTCCAAGGCCAAGCAGGCCACCAGCCGTGCCCGCCAGATCGACAAGATCCAGCTGGAAGAGGTCAAGCCGTCCAGCCGCGTCAGCCCCTTCATCCGCTTCGAGCAGTACAAGAAGCTGCACCGCCAGGCGGTGACCCTGGAGCGGGTCAGCCAGGGCTTCGACGGCACGCCGCTGTTCAAGAACCTGTCCATGCAGATCGAGGCCGGCGAGCGCGTCGCCATCATCGGCCCCAACGGCATCGGCAAGACCACCCTGCTGCGCACCCTGGTGGGCGAGATGGCGCCGATGGCCGGCGAGGTGAAATGGACCGAGAGCGCCGACGTGGGCTACTTCGCCCAGGACCACGCCGAGGACTTCGAGGACGACATGACCCTGTTCGACTGGATGGCCCAGTGGACCCAGGGCGGCGAGCAGCTGGTGCGCGGCACCCTCGGCCGCATGCTGTTCTCCAACGACGACATCAAGAAGTCGGTCAAGGTCATCTCCGGGGGCGAGCAGGGCCGCATGCTGTTCGGCAAGCTCATCCTGAAGAAGCCCAACGTGCTGGTGATGGACGAACCCACCAACCACCTGGACATGGAATCCATCGAGGCGCTCAACCTGGCGCTGGAGAACTACCCGGGCACGCTGATCTTCGTCAGCCATGACCGTGAGTTCGTCGGCTCCCTGGCCACCCGCATCATCGAGCTGTCGGAGAACGGCGTGACCGACTTCAGCGGCACCTACGACGACTACCTGCGCAGCCAGGGCGTGATCGTCTGATCACGACCGGACAGGAAAAACCCCGCTCAGGCGGGGTTTTTCGTTTCCGCAGGCGTGCCGGCTTCAGCCCAGCACCCGGTGGGCCAGGCCGACGTACAGCGGGATGCCCAGCAGGATGTTGAAGGGGAAGGTGATCCCCAGGGACATGCCGAAGTACAGCGAGGGGCTCGCCTCGGGGATGGCGAAACGCAGGGCCGCCGGCACGGCGATGTAGGAGGCGCTGGCCGCCAGCACCATCAGCAGCGCGGCGTTGCCGGCTTCGACTCCGACCAGCACGCACAGGCCCAGGGCCAGGCAGGCATGCACCGGCGGGGCGGCCAGCGCATAGAGCAGCAGCCAGGGCGAACGGCCCTTGAGGTCACCCAGGTTGCGTGCGGCCAGCAGGCCCATGTCCAGCAGGAAGAAGGCGAGCATGCCCTTGAACAGGTCCACCGAGAACGGTGCCAGGGCGGCCTGGCCCTTGGCGCCGGTCACCAGGCCCACCAGCATGGCGCCGAGCAGCAGCAACTGGGCCCCGTCGGTGAGGGACTCGTGCAGCACCTTGCCCAGCCCGACGCCGCCGCTCGGGGCACCGCCCACCGCCAGGGTGCCCGACGGCGTGGCCAGCGCCGCCGGGGCGGGCGCACGGTGGCGCAGGGTGTTGGCCAGCACCACGGCGATGATGATCGCCGGCGACTCCATCAGCGCCATGGCTGCAGCCATGTGCCCGCCATAGGGCAGGCCCTGGTTCTCCAGGTACTGGATGGCGGTGATGAAGGTCACCGCGCTGACCGAGCCGTAGGTGGCGGCCAGGGCCGCGGCGTCGAAGCCGTTGAGCAGGCGGCGCAGCAGCTGGTAGGCCAGCGCCGGCACCAGCAGCGCGAGCACCACGGCCAGGCCCAGGGAGCGCGCCACTTCTGGAGTGAAGCCGGAGGCGGCGAGGGCGAAGCCGCCTTTCAGGCCCAGGGCCATCAGCAGGTAGAGCGAGAGGAAGCGGGAGATCGGTGCGGGGATCTCCAGGTTGGACTTCAGCAGGCCGGCGAAGATGCCGAAGAGGAAGAAGAGGATCGCGGGGTCGAGGAAGTTGGCCATCGTCGGTTTCCAGGGGAGCAGGGATGGCCATAGGCTAGTGCGCAAGATGCATAATCAAAAATCAATAATTGCGATGCAAAGATTAGAGGAAAGGTTATGAATGCGACGTTCCGGCAATTGCGCCTGTTCCTCGCCCTGGCCGAGCACCGCAGCATCACCGCTGCCGCCCGGGCCTGCCACGTGACGCAGCCCACCGTGTCGATGCAGCTCAAGGAGCTGTCCGAGGCGGTGGGCATGCCGCTGTACGAGCAGATCGGCCGGCGCCTGTACCTCACCGAGGCCGGCGAGGCGCTGGCCGAGACGGCCCAGGCGATGGTGGAGGAGTGGGGCTCGTTCGAGCAGCGCATCGACGGCATGCGCGGGTTGACCCGGGGGCGCCTGCGCCTGGCGGTGGCGAGCACCGCGCAGTACTTCGTACCCAGCCTGCTCGGACGCTTCTGCGCCAGCCACCCGCAGATCGACATCGCCCTGGAGCTGCTCAACCGTGATGCAGTGCTGGCGCGCCTGCGGGACAACCGCGACGACCTCTACATCCTCTCCATGCCGCCGGCCGACCTGGAGCTGGAGACCCACGCCTTCCTGCCCAACCCGCTGGTGGTGATCGCCAGCCAGTCGCACCCCCTGGCTGGCCGGCAGGGGCTGACCCTGGCAGACCTGGCGGAGCAGCGCTTCATCCTCCGCGAGCGTGGTTCCGGTACGCGGCTGGCCTGCGATGCGCATTTCCAGCAGGTCGGCTTCGTGCCCCAGGTCTGGGTGGAGCTGGGCAGCAACGAGGCGATCAAGCAGACGGTGGCGTCTGAAATGGGGCTGTCGGTCATTTCCCGCCATGCCCTGGCACCCATCGTCGAGCACGAGCAACTGGCCGTGCTGGATGTGCAGGGATTCCCGCTGCAATCGAACTGGTGGACGCTCTACCCTCGGGGCAAGCGCCTGTCGCCCCTGGCGACGGTGTTCCTCACCCACCTCGATGACATGGCCCAGGCCTGGTACCGGCAGCGCCAGTCGCAGTAGGGCGCCTCCAGGCCCCCCGATGCTGTCATCGGTTCGGGTGTTTGATACGGGGCGAGCGGGTGGCCGGTCGTCTGTTTTTCCAGGTTGTCAGGGGTGCGATGCGACTCGCCGAGGGTTTGCAGCGTCGCATCGCCTGAAATGGAAGTCTGCGTGGTGCATTTGTGAAACGTGATATCCGTCTTACCGCTCTGCTCCTGGCCATCATCGTGGTCTCGCTCATCGCCCTGGTCGGCTGGAAGGTCTGGGCCTCGCGTGAGCGCACCCTGCATGAAGCCTACGTGCACAGCCTAAACCTGACCCAGGCGCTGGACACCTACGCCGAAGGCATCGTCCGGCAGAGTTCGACGCTGCTGCTGGGCTTCATGGAGCGCCTGGAGGCGGAGGGCACCGGGCCGGAGCAGATGAAGCGCCTGCATGCCCTGGCGGACCAGCAGCAGCTGCTGATGAGCCAGCTCAACGGCATCGTCATCTACGACGCGGCGGGCAACTGGCTGATGTCCTCCAATGGCGAGGTCCCGGCCAATGCCAACAGCGGTGACCGGGCCTTCTTCCTCTTTCACCGCGACAACCCGACCCGCGAGGTGCACATCGGCCCGCCGATCCGCAGCCGCGCCACCGGGGCCTGGGTGATCACCGTCAGCCGGCGCTTCGAGGACGCGCCCGGCCATTTCGCCGGCGTGGTGGCGGTCACGCTGGGGGTGGAGAACTTCCTCCGGCTGTTCGGCAAGATCGACGTGGGCACCGAGGGGGCCATCGCGCTCACCTTCACCAACGGGCAGATGCTGGTGCGCTACCCGTTCCGTGAGCAGGACATGACCCACGATTTCTCCGGGTCGCCCATCTACACCCAGTACCTGGTGGGGCACTCGGTGGGCACGGCGGCGCTCACGTCGAGCCTGGACGGGGTCGACCGCCTGTATGCCTTCCGCAAGAACGAACACCTGCCCCTGGTCACCACCGTGGCCGTCGGCAAGGGCGAGACCCTGCAGGCCTGGCGCACCGAAACGCAGTTCACCGTGGGCGTGGCCACGGCGATGCTGGGGGGCATCGGCATCGTCGGGCACCTGCTGATCCGCGACATCCGCCGGCGCATCCGCACCGAGCGGCTGCTCATGGCGACCCGCGAGGACCTGCTGCTGAGCAATGCCCGGCTGGAGGCCCTGGCCTCCCGCGACCCGCTCACCGGGCTGGCCAACCGGCGCGGCTTCGACATGACCCTCACCACCGAGGCCCGGCGTGCCTACCGGGAACGGACGCCGCTGTCGTTGCTGTTGCTGGACATCGATCACTTCAAGCGCTTCAACGACGCCTACGGGCACATCGCCGGGGACGAGTGCCTGAAGGCGGTGGGCGAGGCCCTGCAGGGGTGCGTACGGCGCCCGAGCGACCAGGCCGCCCGCTACGGCGGGGAGGAAATGGCGGTGATCCTGCCCGGCACCGACCTGGCCGGCGCACAGGCCGTGGGCGAGGCCATCCTGGAGCGCCTGGCGGAACTGGCGATTCCCCACAGTGCCAGCCCGCTGGGCCGGGTCAGCGCCAGCATCGGCGTGGCGACCCTGCAGGGCCCGGCGTTGCTGGGGGGCGAGCTGGCGCTGGTGGAGGCGGCCGACCAGGCGCTGTACCGGGCCAAGGACGCTGGCCGCAACCGCGTGGAGCTGGCCGGGCCGGCCTAGCATCGGGCCGCGTGTCAGAACCGCGCCTGCACGCCGAGCCGCCAGGTGCGCCCCGGGGCCGGCATGAAGCTCTGCGCCAGCGGGTCCAGGTAGTAGCGGTCGGTGAGGTTCTGCACCGACAGGTTCAGCTCGGCGTGCTCCAGCACCTTGTAGGTGAGGAACAGGTCGTACAGCGTCACCGCGCGGTAGTCGATCTGCGGCGTGGTGGCGCCGGTCTGCCAGGGCTTGTCCAGCTGCGCGGTGGGGCCGGAGGTGTGGGTCATGCGCCCGCCCAGGGTCAGTGTCTCGTCGAAGAAGCGCAGGCCGGCCAGCAGGTTGGTGGAGAACCGGGGCGGGTTCTGGGTGTTGGTGTACGAGCCCATGTAGCTGCCCGGGGTGCAGTCCGGTGTGTCCTGGGTGCGCTGGTAGGGGCTGGCGGCGGCGCGCAGCTTGGCGGCGAAGGCGGCGTCGCAGGTTTCGGTCTTCAGGTAGTAGGTGGCCGAGAGGTCGGCGAACACGCGCCCGGCGTCGTAGTGCGACTGCAGTTCCAGGCCACGGGTGCTGTAGCGGTCGGTGTTGCTGAAGGTCATCTGCCCCCAGAGGCCCGGGCTCGGGTCGTAGTAGCGGGTGATGTAGTGGCGGATCTCGTTGTCGAAGAACGCCAGCTTGGCGGATGCGGTGTCGCCTGATGCCAGCAGGTCGCTGCGCAGAGCGCTCAGGCCCAGCTCCCAGCTGCGCGAGCGCTCGGGCTTGAGGTGCTTGCCCGGGGTGACCTGCTGGGTGCCCTGGCTGGTCTCGAACAGCGAGGGCTGACGCAGGCCTTCGGTGTAGGTGAGGTAGGCGAAGGTGTCCGGCAGGAACTCGACGTTGACGCCGAAGGCCGGGGCGAAACCGCCGCCGTGGCTGTCGCGCTGCGGGGTGTAGGCGTAGCCGGTGACGACGTTGCTGACCTCCTCGGGGGAGACCGTCACCTGGGTGGCGCCGAAGCTGTCGAAGGGCACGCCGTTGAACGGCTCGTTGCTGTTGCCGAAGACGATGCCGTTGTTCAGGCGCGGGTCGGTGGCGGCGGTGTACTGCCCGTTCTGGTCGGGGAACCACATCATGCTGCCCCAGCCCGTGGGGCTTTCCACCGTGATCCAGCGCATGGCGCGGTCTGCCCGGCGGGCCTCGGCGAGCACGGTGTTGTCGCGGGTGCGGTAGTGGCTGTAGCGGCCGCCGCCCCACAGGGTGACTTCCTCGATGGGCTGGTACTCCAGCTTGCCGTTGAAGCTGAACTCCTGGCGCGAGGCGTCCCGCAGCATGCGGTTGGCGTTGATGTCGTGCTGGGTGACGACCACGCTTTTCTGCGGCTTCAGGTCCTCCACCTGGAAGGCGCCACCCAGCTCCAGGGTGAAGTCGCCGTGGTCGGTGCTGAAGCGCGACACGTTGCTCAGGTCGCCACCGATGCGCCGGTCGTCCTGCCGGGCCCAGGCGCGGTCGGTGCGGTACAGCTGGGAGGCGGGTGCCATCCAGGCGGCGCTGAGGGAGCTGGTCTGCGAGTCGGTCAGCCACAGGCCGGCGTTGAGGTCCAGCAGCGGGTTGTCGGCGGGCAGGTAGTGGTAGCGCGCGGTGTAGGTGTCGATCGCCACGTCGCTGGTGGGGTACTGGTAGATGCCGGCGGTGCCGAAACGGAAGATGTCCGAGGGCATGATCTCGCCCATGTGCCCGTCGAAGCGGCGGTAGCCCAGGTCCAGGGTCTGTTCGTCGTCCAGCCGCCAGGTGGTCTTGAGCAGGTAGGACTCGGTCTCTGCCGAGGAGTTGAGCACCTCTTCACCGGCGTTGTAGGTGCTGGCCACGCTGGGCTGCTCGTCCCCCCAACGGTCGAACAGGCGGTAGCGGTCCTGGCCGTGCTTACCGGCGAAGTAGTTGCCCTGGTTGCGGTGGGCGTAGGCGGCCACCAGGTCCACCCGCTCGTGGTGGAAGGCGAAGGCCGCGCTGCCGGATTCGGCCGCCGAGTTGAACAGGTTGCCGCGCTGTGTGCGGGGGACGGCGCTGAGGTCCTCGGTCCGCGAGTGGGCGTCCCGGCTGGCGGGCTCGACGCCGTTGTTCCAGAGGTTGCCGGTCACGCGCAGGCCCACGTCCTGGCCGTCGACGAGGATGTCGTCGACGCCGAGGGTGGTCATCTCCACTGCGCCGCCGATGGCCCCGGAGCGCAGGCTGGGGCCCTTGTTCACGGTCACGCTGCTGAGCAGGTCCGGGTCGATGTAGCTGCGCTGCTGGGTGCCGCCGTAGCCGCGGTAGACATCCAGCGCCTGCTCCGAGCCGTCCACCCGCACCGCGATCCGGCTCTGCCCCTGGATGCCGCGGATGTTGACGTCCAGCGCGCCGCCGTTGCGGCTGTCGCCCACCTGCACGCCGGCCACGCCCTTGAGCATGTCGCCCACCGAGACGGTGCCGAAGCGGTCCAGGTCCTCCCGCGTCAGGTGCACGGAGGAACGTGGCGCGCGATAGGCCTCCTGCGGATCGTCGAGCAGGGCGGTGGCGCCGACCATCGTCGGGTTCAGTTCGAGCCCGGCCTCGGGCGGCGTGCTCCGGGGCAGCAGGACATAGGTGCCGGCGGCTCCGGGCAGCAGGTCCAGCTCCGTGCCGGCCAGCAGGCGCCGCGCGGCGTCCGCCACGCTGTAGCGCCCCTTGAGTGCGGGGGCGGTGCGGCCCCGCGTCAGGTCGGCATCGTAGGACAGCAGCAGCCCGGACTGGCTGGCGAACAGGCCCAGCGCGGCACCCAGCGGCCCGCGCGGGATGTCGTAGTCGTGGGCGCTGTCCGGCCGGTCGTGGGGTGCGGTCGTCTCGGTGGCCTGCACGGACGGGGCGGTGACACCGGCCAGCAGGCAGCCGATCAACGCCCAGCCGACGGCCAGGCTGATCGGGGAGAGGCGGATGGGCATGGGCGAAGCGGCGGGGTGCCGGTGGACTGCAGGCATGGTTCTCTCGCTCGTAGGGTGTGTGGCCCGCCACTCGCTGCGGGCTGTCACTCCCTCTGTCGCACGAGATTGGAAAAGGTATATGCGGATCGTTCTTGTTTTCATCCGTGCTTGTGGTGGTCCGGATTTTAGTGATAATTGTTTTCATTTGTGACCTGCCGTGCCGATCCCTCCGCGATGACTTCCCCCGAATCCCCGACCCTGCCCGCCGAGCGCTGCCCCGTGACCACG
Organism: Metapseudomonas otitidis; assembly: GCF_011397855.1. Taxonomy (NCBI): domain Bacteria; kingdom Pseudomonadati; phylum Pseudomonadota; class Gammaproteobacteria; order Pseudomonadales; family Pseudomonadaceae; genus Metapseudomonas; species Metapseudomonas otitidis. The sequence continues at coordinate 2,132,700 of NZ_AP022642.1, forward strand.
CTGTACACCGAGCACCACGGCTGGCTGCGCAACTGGCTGAGCTACCGGTTGCGCTCCTGGGGCCGGGGTGTCGCCGATGACCTGGCCCAGGACGTGTTCCTGCGGGTACTGGTGAGCCGCGATGCCCGGCAGGGTGGTGCCATCCAGCAGCCCCGCGCCTACCTGACCCGCATCGCCCAGTGCGTGCTGGTCAGCTGGCGGCGGCGCCATTCCCTGGAGCAGGCCTGGCTGGAGGCGCTGTCGCAGCTGCCGGAGCCGGAGCATCCTTCGCCGGAGCAGCAGAGCGTCATCCTGGAAACGCTGCATGAGGTGGACGCACTGCTCGACACCTTGCGCCCGCCCGTGCGCCAGGCGTTCCTCATGGCGACCCTGGACGGCATGAAGCAGAAGGCCATCGCCGAGGCCCTGAACATCGCCCTGCCCACCGTGAAGAAGTACATCCACCAGGGCTACCTGGTCTGCCTGAGTCGGATGCCCGATGCCTGACCTGCGCCCCCCTGGCGACCCCATCGCTGCCACCGTGCTGGAACAGGCCGCGTCCTGGCTGCTGCTGATGCAGGAGCGGCCGCTGACACCCGCCGAACAGGCCGAGCTGGTGCGCTGGCAGCACGCCGGTCCCGAGCACGCGCGCGCCTGGCAGCGTGCCCAGCGGCTGCTGGATTGCCTGGGCACGTTGCCGCCGGGCTTGGCCCGGCAGGCCCTGTCCCGCCCGCTTGGCAGCAGCCGCCGCACGGTGCTGCGCAGCCTGCTGCTGGCCACCTGCTCGGCGCCGCTGGGGTGGTGGCTGTGGCAGCGCAGCCGGGCGGGCGTCGACTACCTCACGGCCCGGGGTGAGCGCCGCGAGCTGTGGCTGGAGGACGGCACCCAGGTGGCGCTGAACAGCGACACGGCCCTGCAGGTGCGCTTCAGCGCCGACCAGCGCCTGCTGCACCTGCAGCGCGGCGAGCTGTACGTGACCACGGCGGTGGATCGGCAGGTGCCGCCCCGGCCGCTACGGGTACGCACCGGGCAGGGGCTGATGCAGGCGTTGGGCACGCGCTTCAGCGTCCGCACCTTCCCGGACGCGACCCTGCTCGCCGTCTACCAGGGGGCGGTGAAGGTGACCCTCGACCACCCGGGTGCGGTGCCGCACGAGGCGGTCCTGCAGGCCGGGCAGCAGGTGCGCTTCAGCCGTGAGCGGTTCGGTGCCGTCGAGGCCGCGCGCGAGTCCGCCCTGGCCTGGTGCAAGGGGCTGCTGGTGGCGGAGGACATGCCGCTGGCGCAATGGGCGCAGGAGCTGATGCGCTACAGCGACCGGCCCCTGGCCTGGTCACCCGCCGTGGCGAGCCTGCGGGTGTCCGGCACCTTCCCCGTCGACGACCTGCCCCTGGCGCTGGCCATGCTGGCGCAGAGCCACGGGGTACGGGTCGAGGCCGTCGGCGGGGGGATGCGCATCCAGCGCTGAGCGGCTGGATCAGCCGAAGCGCGTGAGGAGGATGTCCCGCTGAGCGCAGGCCTCCATGAAGGCGTCGCTGGCGAGGAAGGCGTATTCCCGTTCCCGGGCGTCTGCAATCGGGTCGTCAGCGGCGCGCGGGCCGTGGCCGGGGTGGCACATCAGCAGGCCACGGTCGGGGCAGGCGTCCAGCCAGGCCTGCATGAGCCCCGGGAAGTCGGCCTCTGGCGTCAGGGCATAGAGGCCGGCGAACCAGGGCGGCGTGCGCAGCCCCTGGGCCTTGGCCCGCTGCTGGAAACCCCGGCAGGCGCTGGCCAGCACCCGCGCCTTGAGCCCGCTGTCGCCGGGGTGGGCGAGCCGGTCCGGCGCGCGCAGGTAGGGCGGTGCGATGGTTTCCCAGCGCTGTTCGATGGCCGCCAGCAGCGCCTCGCGGATCACCGGGAAGGCGTGCACGTGCTGGTGCCCGTCGATGAAGTCCGGCAGGCGGCCGAAGTGCTCGGCGAAGCGGTCGATCTGCGCCAGCGCCAGGTCCTGCAGCCGTGCACGGGGCAAGGCGCGGAGCTGGCTCAGCAGCAGCCAGTAGGGCAGTGGACGGGTTCCGTGCTCGAACGGATGGGTCAGGTTGAAGTGCAGGCCGATGTCCGCCTGGCCGTCGAAGGCCTTGAGTGCTCGGGCGTGCTCGGGCCACAGCGGCGACTGGCTCATCACGCTGGTGGCCGACAGGCGCCCGGCGCCCAGCAGCGCGAGGATGGCGCCGCTGGTGGCATCGGTCTGGGCGAAGTCGTCGGCGCACAGGGTCAGCCGACGGGGTGGGCGGGCGTGGCGGTTCATCCGGCACTCCCCGGCAGGCGGAAGGCCCAGAGCTTGCCGAGCACGAAGGTCATCCCGGCCACCAGGACCAGGACCAGCAGCAGGGCCGGGCGGTAGCCGAGGGCCGTGTGCTGCAGCAGCAGGGCGTAGAGCCCTTCGTTGACCGCGAAGCTCAGGCAGGCGACGGCGAAGAAGCGTGGCAGGGCCTGGCGATGGGGCACGCCGGTGGCGCGGAAGGTCTGCACCCGGTGCCCCCAGTAGCTGACCTGGAAGGCCAGCAGGAAGCCCAGCACGTTGGCCAGCAGCGGCGCCAGCCCCAGGGGCACCAGCACCCAGGCCACGCTGGCGAAGTGCACCAGCAGGGCACTGATGCCGACCACGCCGAACCAGAACAGCTCGCGGCTCAAGGACGGGGCTCCCGGTCGCGGCCGCTGATGCGGCTGATCAGGTAGTTGGGGCGCTGCTTGACCTCGTCGAAGATGCGCCCGACGTATTCGCCGAGGATGCCGATGGACAGCAGCTGGACTCCGCCGAGGAAGCACACCGCGACGGCCAGGGTCGGCCAGCCCTGGATCGGGTTGCCGAACAGCAGGGTGCGGATCAGCTCCCAGAAGGCGTAACCGATGGCGAGCAGCGAGATCGCGCAGCCCACCAGGGTCCAGATGCGCAGGGGCAGGTTGGAGAAGGCGGTGAGCCCGGTGATGCCCAGGTCCAGCAGGCGCCGGTAGTTGAAGCTGCTCTGGCCGGCGCGGCGTTCGTCCACGCGGGTGATCATCGGCCGCTGGGTGAAGCCGACCCAGTGGTACAGGCCCTTCATGAAGCGGTTGCGCTCGGGCATCTGGCGCAGGGCCTCCAGCACGCAGCGGTCGAGCACGCGGAAGTCCTGGGTGTCCGGCGGCATCTTGTGCCGGCAGCCGCTGTTGGTCAGGCGGTAGAAGGCGTGGGTGCACAGGCGCTTGATCCAGGGCTCGCCACGGCGGTGCTCGCGCACGCTGTAGACCATGTCGTAGCCCTGGCGCCATTGATCGAGAAAGTCCGGGACGCGCTCCGGCGGGTGCTGGAAGTCGCAGTCGATCAGCACTGCCACGTCGCCCCGGGCCTGGTCGATGCCGGCACTCAGGGCGATCTCCTTGCCGAAGTTGCGCGACAGCTGGATCAGCGTCACGGGCAGCGCATCCAGCTGGCCGAGTACCTGCTGCACGGTGTCGTCGCGGCTGCCGTCGTCCACCACCACCAGTTCGTGGCGGTAGCCGGCGGCGTCGAGCAGGGTGTGCAGGGTCTGCAGCATCGGCACGATGTTGGCCGCCTCGTTGTAGGCCGGCAGGATGCAGCTGACCAGCGGATCGGCCGGCCGCTCCTGGGCACGCAGCGACAGCAGGTAGGGGGGCACCTGGTAATCAGTCATGGCGATGGCCCTCGATGTCCGGGATGGGGGCGGCTTCGCCCAGCAGCAGGAAGGTGTTGCCGACGTTGCGCACCTGCGCCACGGGTTCGAAGCGGGCGCGGATGTCCGCCGGCAGCAGGCGCAGGTCCTTGTCCTGGCAGACGATGAAGCTGCCGGGGCGGCCGCTCAGCCAGGCACGCAGCTGCTCCGGGTCCTCGGTGGTACGGGCGCGGCCGTGGGAATAGAACTCGGCGGAGAAGGCGCGGCTGTCGCTCCAGTACACCAGCGCGCTGGCCGGCGACGGATGCTGGGTACGCCAGGCGGCGATCACGTCCTTCTGGGTGCGCAGGTAACGGTCCCCCTGGAAATGGTTGACGGCCAGCACGGCGGCCAGCAGCAGGGCGCCGATGGCGGCGATCAGGGGCAGGGCGATGCCGCTGTCGGGGTTGCGCCGGGCGCGCAGCCAGAGCTCGGCGAACAGCAGGGCGCAGCCCGGCAGCATGGGCATTGGGTAGGGGAAGATGATGTTGCCGGAGAGGGTGAAGAACAGCGGCGTCATCAGCGTCCAGAGCGCCAGGTAGAGCACCCAGCCGTCCTCGTCTCGCACCAGGCGCGGCAACTGGCGACCATGACGGGCCAGCCAGGCCAGCATGACCAGCGACCAGGGCAGCAGCGCGGCGAAGGTGTAGGGCCAGATCATGCCGCGCGGGGTGGCATGGGCGAAGCCGTACTTGTCGCCCTTCCAGCCGGCATCGAGGAAGCGGCTGAGGTGCTCGCCGACGATGAAGTAGTTCAGGAAGCCCGGGGTGCGGTGTTCCGCCAGCAGGTACCAGGGCAGTGCGATGGCCAGCATCAGGGGGAGGCCGGTAAGCCAGGGAAGGCGCTGCCAGAGGGCACGCCAGCGGTTGCCCAGCAGCACCCAGAAGAACACCGGCATGCCCACCAGCACGCCGGCGAGCGGGCCCTTGGCCAGCAGGCCGAGCCCCAGCCCGACGAACAGCAGATAGCCCCAGGCCCGGCTGCCGAGGACTACGGCACGCCAGACGGCCACCAGGCTGAAGGTGACGCAGAACAGCAGGGCGGAGTCGGTCATCACCGTGCCGGCGGTGCCGAGGAACAGCAACCCGCTGCCGAGGATCAGCGCGCAGGCGAGGGCGGCGTCACGGCCGCTGCGCTGGCGGATCAGGCTGCACGCCAGCAGCAGGGTGGCCACGGCCAGCAGCAGCGAGGGCAGCCGTGCCGCCAGCTCCGTGGCGCCGAGCAGGTCCATGCTGCCGGCGGAGAGCCAGGTGGACAGCGGCGGTTTGGCCCAGAAGGGCACGCCGTAGTCGTGCCACAGGGTGACCCAGTCGCCGGTCTCCCACATCTTGCGGGCGATCTCGCCATAGCGGGCTTCGGTCTTGTCGGTGAGGGGGAGTGCCCAGGCGGCGATGAGACGCAGGAGCAGCAGGAGAAGAAGGACGGGGATCGCGAGTCGCTGCCAGCGCATGGTCGGAGAGGTCTGCATGAGGGTCGATACGCTCCCTGTGGTGCCGTTGGAGCCGTCCAGGCTCGAAGCCAAGCGTAGATGAGATTGGCTGTACGGCTGCTGTACGAACAATCGGAGTCCCCCCGGGGTGACGGGCGCCGTCCGGAGGGGCTCCGCAGGTGGCTGTCAGTCGGTGTAGGAAAGGGCGATCTGCGCCACGGCATCCACCACCCGCTGGGCCTCGGAGCGGATCTCGTTGATCACCGTGCCGGCCTGGTTGGCCAGTTCGACGCCGCGCTGTGCGCGGCTCTGGGTGGTGGCCATGCCGGTCACGGCATCGTGCGCCAGGCTCTGGTTCTGCTGCACCACGGCCTTGATCTCCACCGTGGCCTGGCTGGTGCGGAAGGCCAGTTGGCGGACCTCGTCGGCCACCACCGCGAAGCCGCGCCCCTGGTCGCCGGCGCGAGCGGCCTCGATGGCGGCGTTGAGCGCCAGCAGGTTGGTCTGGTCGGCAATGGAGCGGATCACCTGGACGATATTGGTGATCTGCTCCGACTGCTGGTTGAGGCCTTCGATCTGCCCGGCCACGGCGGCCAGGTCGTCGGCGATCTCGGTGACCACCTGGACCGTCTCGGCGACGGTGCGGGTGCCCCGGTCGGCGGTGATGTCGGTTTCCCGGGCGATGTCCTGGGCCAGCTGCGCGGCGGCGGCTTCGGTGTCGCGCCGCAGCATCTGCGGGGTGATGTCGGTGGCGAATTTGACCACGCCGTAGGGACGTCCGGTGGAGTCGTACAGGGGGCTGTAGGTGGCGCGCAGCCAGATGGTGCTGCCGGAGCGGGTGAGCCGGCGGAAACGGTCGGAGATGTACTCGCCGTGGCGCAGGCGGTCCCAGAAGTGCTGGTAGTCGCTGCCGCTGGCTTCGTCCGGGCAGCAGAACAGGCTGTGGTGCTTGCCCTGCACCTCGTCGAGGCTGTAGCCCATCAGGCCGAGGAAGTTGGCGTTGGCGCCCACCACCCTGCCTTCGAGGTCGAATTCGATGGCCGCCATGGCGTGGTTGATGGCGTTCACGTAGCTCTCGTGGACGTGCTCGGCTTCCAGTTGGCGGGTGATGTCGGTGGCGACCTTGAGGATACGGATGGTCTGGCCGGCTTCATCCAGCACCGGCATGTAGGTGGCCTCCAGCCACACCTGGCGACCGCTGCGGGTCAGGCGCATGAAGCGGTCGCTGAAGTGCTCGCCGGCCCGCAGGCGGCGCCAGAACTCCTCGTAGGCCGGGCTGCGCACCAGTTCCGGGGTGCAGAACAGGCTGTGGTTGCGCCCCAGTACGTTGTCCAGCTGGTAGTCCACGACGCCCAGGAACGCGGCGTTGGCATCGAGGATGGTGCCGTCCGGGCTGAACTCGATCATCGCCATGGCGTTGCGGATGGCCCGCAGCTCGAGCTCTCCCAGCGATACGGGCGGCGCGGCCGGCTTCTTCCTGGCAAACCACATGGTCGGCTTCCTCTATCAGATTCGAAAGCCGCCCACGGTAGCGGAAGGCCATCGGTGCTTCCGGAGGGGCTGGCCGATGGAGGAGGGGGAATGCCTCGACGGTGCGCGTAGGACTGTTTCAGTCCCTGAAGAACACCTGCACCAGGTGATAGCCGAACTGGCTCTTCACCGGGCCGTGGATGGTGCGCACCGGCTTTTTGAAGATCACCTGGTCGATCACCCGCACCATCTGTCCGGGGCGCACTTCGCCCAGGTCGCCGCCGCGCTTGCCGGACGGGCAGATGGAGTGCTTCTTCGCCAGCACGGCGAAGTCCTCGCCCTTGGCCAGGCGCTGCTTGATCTGTTCGGCTTCCGCCTCGGTCTTGACCAGGATGTGGCGGGCAAGGGCCTTGGCCATGGGATTTCCTCTTGGTTTGTGGAGCCGTTCATTGTGCCAGCCACGGGTCGGGCCATACAGTTCGTCGCCTTCACGGCACATGCCGTGCCCACTGGCGAAATTCGCCTACCGTTACCTTGTCCCGCCCCACGGATACACGCCCCATGGATCTCCCTTCGATGCTGAAGGTCCTTGCCTCCCAGGATGGCTCGGACCTCTACCTGTCCACCGGCGCGCCGCCCTGCGCCAAGTTCAATGGCGTGCTCAAGCCGCTGAGCGCCGACCCGCTCAAGCCGGGGGACGTGGCGCGTATCGCCGAGTCGATCATGGACCCGGAGCAACGCGTCGAATTCAACCATGAGCTGGAGATGAACCTGGCGATCTCGGTGCCCAACGTGGGGCGCTTCCGCATCAACATCTTCAAGCAGCGCAACGAGGTCTCCATCGTCGCGCGCAACATCAAGCTGGACATCCCCCGCTTCGAGGACCTCAAGCTGCCCGAGGTGCTGCTCAAGGTGGTGATGGAGAAGCGCGGCCTGGTGCTCTTCGTCGGCGGCACCGGCTCCGGCAAGTCCACCTCCCTGGCGGCACTGATCGACTACCGCAACCGCAACAGCGGCGGGCACATCATCACCATCGAGGACCCGGTGGAGTATGTGCACCGGCACAAGAAATCCATCATCAACCAGCGCGAGGTGGGCGTGGACACCCGCAGCTTCCACGCCGCCCTCAAGAACACCCTGCGCCAGGCGCCGGACGTGATCCTCATCGGCGAGATCCGCGACCGCGAAACCATGGAGCACGCCCTGGCCTTCGCCGACACCGGCCACCTGGCCATTTCCACCCTGCACGCGAACAACGCCAACCAGGCGCTGGACCGCATCATCAACTTCTTCCCCGAGGAGCGCCGGCCGCAGCTGCTCAACGACCTTGGCAACAACCTCAAGGCCTTCGTCTCCCAGCGCCTGGTACGCACTTCCGATGGCAAGCGTCGCGCGGCGGTGGAGGTGCTGCTGGGCACTTCCACCATCAGCGACCTGATCAAGCGCGGTGACTTCAGCTCCATCAAGGAGATCATGGAAAAGTCCAAGGCCCTGGGCATGCAGACCTTCGACCAGGCGCTGTTCGACCTGGTGGTGGAAGGCGCCATCAGCGAGGACGAGGCGATCAAGAACGCCGACTCCGCCAACAACCTGCGCCTCAAGCTGAAGCTCTACCGCGACGGCCCGGCTCCCGCACCGACGCCCGCTCCCGCCACCGCACCCACCCCGCCGCCGACCGCGACCCGTACCCAGGACGCAGCCAGCTGGGGCCTGGAGCTGAAGCTGGAGGAGCTGCCCGAGGAAACGCCGCCGGAAGATCCGGGCAAGCATTTCTGACACCTGCGCGCGGGCAGGGCGTTCCCGTTCACTGCACCCCAGGCAGGTAGCGCTTCTGGATGCGCTGCACCCGGCCTTCGTCGCGCAGGGCCTGCATGGCGTGGGCGACGGCGTCGACCAGTTGTGGGTCGCACTGGCGCGAGCAGGCGATGTAGAGGTCGGTGGTAGCCAGGGGTGGGCTCATGTGCAGCTTGCGGTCGGTGACCTGGGGCCAGATGTAGAGCCCTTCGGTCACGCCGGTGAACCAGGCGTCGATGCGCCCCATCAGCAACAGCTGGGCGGGCTTGTCGCCCAGCACCAGGTGGCGGATCTGTTCGTCGGCGAAGCCTTCGCGGTGGAGGATGTCGCTCTGGGCGGTGCCCAGCCCCACACCGATCTGCCGGTAGCGCTGGCGCGCTTCCTCGAAGCTCTTCACCGGCTCGTCGAGGCTGAAGAACACCCGGTCCAGCGCCATGACCGGGGCCACCCAGGTGTAGAGGGCTTCGCGCTCGGGGGTGCGGGAGAGGGGAATGATCAGCAGATCGCGGCCGTCCATGACGGTTTTCTGCGCCCGGGCCCAGGGCTCGACGCGGATGCGCACCCGGTAGCCGGCGCGCTTGAGCGCGAGGAGCGCGGCGTCGCCGACGATGCCGTGGCCCTTGGCGTCCTGGACCAGGGTCAGTGGTGGTGCATCGGGCAGGTACAGGTCCACCTGGCGTGGTTGTGCCTGGAGGCCGAATGCGAGACACAGCAGGGCGATGATCCAGGGCGCTTTGGCGGGCACGTGGCAGTCCAGTCCAAGGTGGTGCAGCGATTATAGAAAAGCACCGGGAGGGTGCAGGGTGACGGCGGTCATCTCTTCCCAGCGATCAGTTCACACCCAGGTGCAGCCGGGAGAACGCCACGATGGCTTCCGCCGAGGCCAGGGGGTGGGCCTGCAGCAGCGCATGGGGGCCGTCCAGGCGGACCAGGCTGAAGGCTCGGGTGCGCTGGGCCACTGCCCGTGCGGCCCGTGCCGGCACCAACCGGTCCTGCCGGGCCTGCAGGTACAGCAGCGGAACCTGCAGTTCGCCCAGGCGCGCACGCAGGTCCACCGTGGTGACGGCGCGCAGGCGCGAGGCAATGCAGGCCGGCGGTGCCAGGGACAGGCTGTGGCGCAGGGCCGCCAGGGTCGATGCGGGCGCGTTGGCACCCAGCAGGGCGAAGCGCAGCAGCCAACCCGGCACGGCGTCGAGGGGCATCCGGCGGATCAGCGGTTCAAGAAGCGCGATGCCCGGGCGAGGGCGATGGGCGAAGCTGCAGGCCAGCACCAGAGCCCTCAGGCCGGGTGGGCGGCGCAGGGCCAGCTTCAACGCGACGGGGCCGGAGAAGGACTCACCGAGCAGGATGAAGGGCCGGTCTTTCGGCAGTTGGTGTTCTGCCCATTCGGCGAGGCTGTCGTAGTCCTGGGGCGCCACCGTCGGGTAGCCGAGCACCTGGCAGTCCAGGCGCCCGGCAAGGCCTTTGCGCAACGGTTCGAACAGCAGTCCGCTGCCGTCCAGGCCCGGCAGCAGGATCAGCAGCGGTGCGATGGCCTCAGCGTCCCTTGAAGGCACCGGGGCGGCGCTCCAGCATGGCCTGCAGGCCTTCCTGGGCGTCCTCCGAGGCCAGCAGGCGCTGGGCGACTGCCGGCAGGGCACGGGCGGCGGCGAGTTCGCCCTCGTTCACCACCTGCCGCGCGGAGGCGAGGGTGGCGCGGATGCCCAGCGGCGCCTGTGCGGCGATCCGCTCGGCCAGCCAGAGGGCGCGGGGCATCAGCTCTTCGCTGGCCAGCACCTCCTGCACCAGGCCCAGGCGCAAGGCTTCGTGGGCGTCGAATTCGTCGCCGGTGAGCAGCCAGCGCATGGCGTTGCCCCAGCCGGCCACCTGGGGCAGGCGCAGGGTGGCGCCGGCGAAGGGGAAGATGCCGCGCTGGACTTCCATCTGGGCGAAGCGGGTGTTGCTGGCGCAGAGGTTGATGTCGGCGGCGAGCATCAGTTCGATGCCGATGGTGAAGCAGTAGCCCTGCACGGCCACCAGCAGCGGCTTGCTCAGGCGCGGGCCGCCGAAGGTGCCCCAGGGGTCGACGGCGCCCTCGGGCAGTTGCCAGCCGTTGCGGAAGGTCTCGGCCACGTTGGCCAGGTCGAGGCCGGCGGTGAAGTGCTCGCCGTGGGCGAACACCAGCGCGCAGCGCGCCTCGTCGTCCCGCTCGTAGTCCCCCAGGGCCAGCACCAGGTCGTCGAGCATCGCCTGGTCGAAGGCGTTGCGCTTGGCGGGGCGGTCGAGGCCGAGCAGCAGGATGTGGCCGCGCTGTTCGCGGGTCACGCGGCCGGTTTGGGCGTGGGACATGGAGGCGGTCCTCGGAGGGAAGGGGCGGGGGCTCGGAGGATATAGCCGCTGCGTGTGGCGTTGTCCATGCGACCAGAGCCGTCTGGCGCTTTGCGTGAGAAAAACGCTGCGCGCTTGTCAGCTTTTACTGTATGATGCGCGCCGGCCCTAAACCGGGCCCCGTTCAGGAACTGCATCTTTCGGGGCATTCGCCTTCAGCTGCACCGTCCGCATCGCGGACTACCCTAGACGTAACACTCCAACCAATAAGCAACTCGCAAATTCTCTCCCAGGCTGCCAGGGTGACCCACAAGGTCTTTCGGCATATGCAGCTTTGGGTTTGGGTCTTTGCGGATGCACATGAGGCATACCCATGACCCAGGATATCGGCGGATTCGCCGCGCTCGGCCTTCACCCCAATGTTCTCGCTGCCATCGCTGCAGTGGGCTACGAAGAGCCTTCCCCCATCCAGGCCCAGTCGATTCCGGTGATCCTCGCCGGGCACGACATGATCGGCCAGGCCCAGACCGGTACCGGCAAGACTGCAGCCTTCGCGCTGCCGATCCTTTCCCGTATCGATCCGGCCAAACGTGAGCCGCAGGCGCTGATCCTGGCACCGACCCGCGAGCTCGCACTGCAAGTCGCCACCGCTTTCGAAACCTACGCCAAGCAGATGCCCGGCCTGAACGTCGTGGCCGTCTACGGCGGCGCGCCCATGGGCCCGCAGCTCAAGGCCCTGCGCCAGGGCGCCCAGGTGATCGTGGCCACCCCCGGCCGCCTGTGCGACCACCTGCGCCGTGACGAGAAGATGCTCGCCACCGTGCAGCAGATGGTGCTGGACGAAGCGGACGAGATGCTCAAGCTCGGCTTCATGGAAGACCTCGAAGTGATCTTCGAGGCCCTGCCGGAAAGCCGTCAGAGTGTGCTGTTCTCCGCCACCCTGCCGCCGTCGATCCGTTCGATCGCCGAGCGTCACCTGAAAGAGCCGCAGCACGTCAAGATCGCTGCCAAGACCCAGACCGTGGCCCGCATCGAGCAGGCCCACCTGATGGTCCACGCCGACCAGAAGGTCGGTGCCGTGCTGCGCCTGCTGGAAGTCGAGGAGTTCGACGCGCTGATCGCCTTCGTGCGCACCAAGCAGGCCACCCTGGACCTGGCCTCCGCCCTGGAAGCCAAGGGCTACAAGGCCGCTGCGCTGAACGGCGACATCGCCCAGAACCAGCGTGAGCGCGTGATCGAGTCCCTCAAGGACGGTCGCCTGGACATCGTCGTCGCCACCGACGTCGCCGCCCGCGGCATCGACGTACCGCGCATCACCCACGTGGTGAACGTGGACATGCCGTACGACCCCGAGTCCTACGTGCACCGTATCGGCCGTACCGGCCGTGCCGGTCGTGAAGGCCGTGCCCTGCTGCTGGTCACCCCGCGCGAGCGCCGCATGCTGCAGGTGATCGAGCGCGTGACCAACCAGAAGGTCGCCGAAGTCCGCCTGCCCACCGCGCCCCAGGTACTGGATGCACGGATCCGGAAGCTGACCAACAGCCTGGCCCCCCTGGTGGCCGACGCCGAGGCCAGCCATGGCGAACTGCTCGACCGCCTGATCGCCGACATCGGCTGCAGCCCGCGTGCCCTGGCCGCTGCGCTGCTGCGCAAGGCCACCAACGGCCAGTCGCTGAACCTGGCGGACGTGGAGCGCGAGCAGCCGCTGGTGCCGGGTGCTCCCCAGCCCCGCGAGCGCCGTGAGCGTGACGGTGAGCGTGGCGAGCGCGGTGAATACCGCGAGCGTCGTGCGCCGCTGCCGGTCGGCGAAGGCCGCGTGCGTTGCCGCACCGCCCTGGGGACTCGCGACGGCATCGCCGCGAAGAACCTGCTGGGCGCCATCCTCAACGAGGGTGGTCTGGCGCGCGAAGCCATCGGTCGTATCCAGATCCGCGAGACCTTCAGCCTGATCGAGCTGCCCGAAGAGGGCCTTGATCGCCTGCTGGGCAAGCTGAAGGACACCCGCGTGGCGGGCAAGTCGCTGAAGCTGCGTCGCTACCGCGAAGACTGATCCGCACTGCTGCAACGCAACGGGGGGCCATTTGGCCCCCCGTTGCGTTTCTACGTGTGCAAAAAATCAGGCGCGCTGGTGCACCGAGCGGCCGGCGGCGAAGGTTTCCTTCACGGTGCGGTCGTCGCCGAGGATGGTCAGCGCGAACAGCTTCTCCGCCAGGCTACGGGCCTGCTGCATGCGGTAGGCCATGAGCGGGGTGGCCTGGTAGTCGAGGACGACGAAGTCGGCGTCCTTGCCGGCCTGGAAGTTGCCGATGTGGTCGTCCAGGTACAGCGCGCGGGCGCCGCCCAGGGTGGCGAGGTAGAGGGACTTGAACGGGTCGAGCTTCTTGCCCTGCAGCTGCATGACCTTGTAGGCCTCGTTCAGCGACTGCAGCTGGGAGAAGCTGGTGCCGGCGCCGACATCCGTGCCCAGGCCCACGCGCACGCCATGCTGTTCCAGCTTCTGCAGGTCGAACAGGCCGCTGCCGAGGAACAGGTTGGAGGTGGGGCAGAAGGCCACGGCAGAGCCGGTTTCGGCCAGGCGCTGGCACTCCTCGTCGCACAGGTGCACGCCGTGGGCGAACACCGAGCGCTCGCCGATCAGCCGGTAGTGGTCGTAGACGTCCAGGTAGCCCTTGCGCTCGGGGAACAGCGACTTGACCCATTCGATCTCCGCCTTGTTCTCGGAGAGGTGGGTGTGCATGTACAGGCCGGGGTATTCGCCGTAGAGCTTGCCGGCCAGCTCCAGTTGCTCGGGGGTGCTGGTGGGGGCGAAGCGCGGGGTCACCGCGTAGTGCAGGCGGCCCTTGCCGTGCCAGCGCTCGATCAGCGCCTTGCTGTCGGCATAGCCGGATTCGGCGGTGTCGGTGAGGTAGTCCGGGGCGTTGCGGTCCATCAGCACCTTGCCGGCGATCATGCGCAGGTCCAGCGCCTGGGCGGCTTCGAAGAAGGCGTCCACGGAGGTGGCGTGCACGGTGCCGAACACCAGGGCGGTGGTGGTGCCGTTGCGCAGCAGCTCGCCGAGGAACAGGTCGGCCACTTCGCGGGCGTGGGCCGGGTCGGCGAAGGCGCGCTCGGTGGGGAAGGTGTAGGTGTTCAGCCAGTCCAGCAGCTGCTCGCCGTAGGAGGCGATCATGCCGGTCTGCGGGTAGTGGATGTGGGTGTCGATGAAGCCGGGGGTGATCAGCGCGTTGGGGTATTCGCGGATCTCCACGCCGTCGAGCTCGGGCAGCAGGTCGCGGGCGTGGCCGATGCGGGCGATGCGGCCATCCTCCACCAGCAGGATGCCGTCCTCGAAGTATTCGTAGGAGGCCTCGACGCCCACCTCGGCGGGGTCGGCGATGCTGTGGAGGAGGGCGGAGCGGTAGGCGGTCAAGCGGTTCATGGCAGTCTCGTCGGTCAATGCGGTACTTGAGGGCCCGCGTTTCGCGCGGGCGTGGAAAAGCGGGCGCCGGGGTGGCCGCCCGCTTTCCGTTGTGTGGTCTGGTCAGGCCTGTTCGCGGCGGGAGCTGGGCACCAGCCGGGCGACCGTTTCTCCCTTCTTCACGTCCTGGCCATTGTCCTTCTGTCCGAAGGTGGCGTTGTAGGTGGCGATGATCTCACCGGCGATGGAGATGGCAATCTCCACCGGCAGCTTGCCCTTGACCTCGGCCAGGCCCATGGGACAGCGCATGCGTTGCACGGTTTCGCTGGCGAAGCCGCGCTCGCGCAGGCGGTGCTCGAACTTGACCCGCTTGGTGCGCGAGCCGATGAGGCCGAAGTAGGCGAAGTCGTTGCGCTTGAGGATGGCGGCGGTCAGCTCCAGGTCCAACTGGTGGTTGTGGGTCATGACGATGAAGTAGCTGCCGGAGGGCAGGGCGTCGACTTCGTCGACCACCTCGTCGTTCACCACCTTCTCCACCCCGGCGGGCACCTGCTCGGGGAATTCGCTTTCCCGCGAGTCGATCCAGCGCACCTTGCACGGCAGGCTGGCGAGCAGTGGGGCCAGGGCGCGGCCGACGTGGCCGGCGCCGAACAGGGCGATCTGCGCCTGGGGCTGGTCCATCGGCTCGAACAGCAGCACGGTGGCGCCGCCGCAGCACTGGCCGAGGCTGGCGCCCAGGCTGAAGCGCTCCAGGCGGGTGTCGCGGCTGCCGCTCGCGAGCATTTCCCGGGCGATGGCCATGGCCTTGAACTCCAGGTGGCCGCCACCGATGGTTTCGTAGATGCGCTCGGCAGTGACCACCATCTTCGAGCCGGCATTGCGGGGCGTGGAGCCCCGCTCTTCGATGATGGTCACCAGCACGCTGGGTTCGCCGCGCTGCTGCAGCTCGGCAAGGGCGTTGATCCAGCTCATCGGCTCAGCCTCCAGTTGCGCAGCGGGCGGCGCGAGCGGGACAGGCGCCAGTCGTCACGCTCGCCGGGGCGAGGCGTGTCGGTGGCGGCTGCCGGCCGGGCTGGGGTGTCGTGCAGGGTCGGACTTGGGTTCATCGGTCGCCTCCCGGCTGCCCTCAGGCAGGCTCCACGTGGGCGTTGCTGGGGGCCTCGGCCTTGCGTTGCAGCGCCTTCATCTGCTCGACGCCCCAGAGCACGCGCTCGGGGGTGGCCGGTGCGTCGATCTGCGGGTGGGCCTTGTAGTCGGCGAGGCTGGCCACGGCGTCCTTGATGGCGCACCAGGCGGCGATGCCGAGCATGAAGGGTGGCTCGCCCACGGCCTTGGAGTGGAACACCGTCTGCTCGGGGTTCTTGCGGTTCTCCACCAGCTTCACCCGCAGGTCGATGGGCATGTCGGCGATGGCCGGGATCTTGTAGCTGGCCGGGCCGCTGGTCATCAGCTTGCCTTTGGCGTTCCACACCAGCTCTTCGGTGGTCAGCCAGCCCATGCCCTGGACGAAGGCCCCTTCCACCTGGCCGATGTCGATGGCCGGGTTCAGCGAGGCGCCGACGTCGTGGAGGATGTCGGTGCGCAGCATCTTGTACTCGCCGGTGAGGGTGTCCACCAGCACTTCGCAGCAGGCCATGCCGTAGGCGAAGTAGTAGAAGGGGCGGCCGGCGGCCTTGTCGCGGTCGTAGTAGATCTTCGGCGTGCGGTAGAAGCCGGTGCTGGAGAGCGAGACCTGGTTGAAGTAGGCCAGCTGGATGACCTCTTCGAAGGCGAGGTACTGGTCGCGCACGCGCACCTGGCTGTTCTTGAACTCCACGTCCTCGGGGGTGACCTTGAAGTGCCCGACGAGGAAGTCCACCAGGCGACCCTTGATGGTCTCGGCGGCGTTCTGCGCGGCCTTGCCGTTCAGGTCGGTGCCGCTGGAGGCGGCCGTCGGCGAGGTGTTGGGCACCTTGTCGGTGTTGGTGGCGGTGATCTGGATGCGCGAGATGTCCACCTGGAACACTTCGGCCACCACCTGGGCGACCTTGGTGTTGAGGCCCTGGCCCATCTCGGTGCCGCCGTGGTTCAGGTGGATGCTGCCGTCGGTATAGACGTGGATCAGCGCGCCAGCCTGGTTGAGGAAGGTGGCGGTGAAGCTGATGCCGAACTTCACTGGCGTCATCGCCAGGCCTTTCTTCAGCACCGGGCTCTGGGCGTTGAAGGCGCGGATGGCGTCGCGGCGCTGGGCGTACTCGGCGCTGGCTTCCAGCTCGGCGGTCATTTCGGCGAGCAGGTTGTGCTCGACGGTCTGGTAGTAGTGGGTGACGTTGCGCTCGTCCTTGCCGTAGTAGTTGAGCTTGCGCACCGCCAGCGGGTCCTTGCCCAGGTGGTGGGCGATGACGTCCATGATCTCTTCGATGGCGACCATCCCCTGGGGCCCGCCGAAGCCGCGGTAGGCGGTGTTGGAGGCGGTGTTGGTCTTGCAGCGCAGGCCGTTGATGGTGGCGTGTTCGAGGAAGTAGGCGTTGTCCGAGTGGAACATCGCGCGGTCGACGATGGAGCCGGAGAGGTCTGGCGAATAGCCGCAGTTGCCCGCCAGCTGCAGTTCGATGCCGGTAAGCAGGCCCTGGTCGTCGAAGCCGATGTCGTACTCGACGTAGAAGGGGTGGCGCTTGCCGGTGATGCTCATGTCTTCCATGCGCGGCAGGCGCATCTTGGTGGGCCGGCCGGTGAGGTGGGCGATCACCGCGCAGAGGCAGGCCGGGCCGGCGGCCTGGGTTTCCTTGCCGCCGAAGCCGCCGCCCATGCGGCGCATGTCGATGACGATCTTGTTCATCGGCACGCCCAGCACCTCGGCCACCAGCTTCTGCACTTCGGTGGGGTTCTGGGTGGAGGTGTAGACGATCATGCCGCCGTCTTCGCTGGGCATCACCGAGGAGATCTGCGTCTCCAGGTAGAAGTGCTCCTGCCCGCCGATGTGCAGGTGGCCCTGCAGGCGGTGCTTCGAAGCGGCCAGGGCGGTGGCGGAGTCGCCGCGCTTGTGCTGGTGCGGGTCGAGCACGTAGTGCTTCTTCCGGTAGGCATCGACCACGTCGAGCACGGGCTCCAGGTCCTCGTACTCGATGAGGGCGGCCATGGCGGCCTTGCGCGCGGTTTCCAGGCTGTCGGCAGCCACGGCGAGCACCACCTGGCCGACGTATTCCACCTTGCCGTCCGCCAGCAGCGGGTCACCGGCCACCACCGGGCCGATGTCCAGTTGCCCGGGCACGTCCTCGGCGGTGATGGCGATGGCCACGCCGGGGATTGCGTAGCAGGGGCGGGTGTCGATGCGAACGATGCGCGCGTGGGCGCGGTCGCTCATGCGGGCATAGACGTGCAGCTGGTTGGGGAACTCCAGGCGGTCGTCGACGTACACCGCTTCGCCGGTGACGTGCTTGGGCGCGCTCTCGTGCTTGACGCTCTTGCCGACGCCGGTGGCGATGTCGGCACGGAACAGCGCCGCCAGTTCTTCCTGGGTCTTGAAGTGGTGCTTAGACATAGGCGGTCACCCGGGTTTCGACGGCTGGGGATTGCTGTTCGAGGAAGCACTTGCGCAGCAGGTTCTGGGCCGCCAGCAGGCGGTATTCCTTGCTGGCGCGGAAGTCGGTGAGGGGGCTGAAGTCCTGGGCCAGGGCTTCACAGGCGCGCTCGACGGTGCCCGGGTACCAGGCGGAGCCGACCAGGGCCTGCTCGCAGGCGCTGGCGCGCTTGGGGATGCCGGCCATGCCGCCGAAGGCTACGCGGGCACGGCGCACCACGCCGTCCTCGATCACCAGGTTGAAGGCGGCGCAGACGGCAGAGATATCGTCGTCCAGGCGCTTGGAGACCTTGTAGGCGCGGAACACCTGGTTCTTGCGGGCGCGGGGCACACGCACCTTCTCGATGAACTCGGACTCCTGGCGGGCGGTGACCTTGTAGTCCAGGAAGTATTCGTCCAGCGGCAGGGTGCGGGTCTGGTTGCCCTTGCGCAGGACGATCTCGGCGCCGAGGGCGATCAGCAGCGGCGGCGCGTCGCCGATGGGCGAGGCGTTGCCGATGTTGCCGCCGAGGGTGCCCTGGTTGCGGATCTGCAGGGAGGCGAAGCGGTGCAGCAGTTCGCCGAAATCCGGGTACTCGCGGGACAGGGTCTCGTAGCAGTCGGACAGCGGGGTGGCGGCGCCGATCTCGATGAAGTCGGCATCCGTCTCGATGCGCTTCATGGCGTCGATGTGGCCGACGTAGATCATCACCGGCAGCTCGCGGTGGAACTGGGTGACTTCCAGGGCCAGGTCGGTGCCGCCGGCTAGCAGGCGGGCCTGCGGGTTGGAGACGTAGAGTTCGGCCAGGTCGCCGATGGTCAGCGGCACCAGGCAGCGCTTGTCGCCGCTGTTCAGCTCGGCGGTGTCGCGCGGGGCAATCGCCTTGAGCTGGGCGAGGGTCTCGGCTTCGGCGGCGTCGAACTGGTCGGGCTGCGCCTGGCAGCAGGCCTGCTCGGCGGCATCGAGGATCGGGCGGTAGCCGGTGCAGCGGCACAGGTTGCCGGCCAGGGCTTCCAGGGTCTGTGCCTTGTCGTAGCCGGTGCTGCCGGAGGCGGCCCGGCTCTTCTGCAGGGCGAACAGCGACATGACGAAGCCGGGTGTGCAGAAGCCGCACTGGGAGCCATGGCAGTCCACCATGGCCTGCTGGACGCTGTGCAGCTGGCCCTTGTGCTTGAGGTCTTCGACGGTGATGAGCTGCTTGCCGTGCAGCGAGGAGACGAACGTCAGGCAGGCATTGAGGGTGCGGTAGCGGATGCGGTCGTCGACCACCTCGCCCACCACCACGGTGCAGGCGCCGCAATCACCGGAGGCGCAGCCCTCCTTGGTTCCTGTCTTGCCCAGGTGCTCACGCAAGTAGTTCAGCACCGTGACGTTGGGGTCGAGCGCATGTTCGGTGCGCAGCTCCCGGTTGAGTAGAAACTGGATCAAGGAAGACCTCCAGGCACTTTATTGTTGTTTACGAGGGCTCGTATGGCCGCGAATTTAGAGTCCGTTGACTTTTCGGTCAATATTTTTCTGACCTGAAAGTCAGAAAATCATACGGGCTGCGCTGCAAGTGCCGTGCCGTGACGCTGGAACAAGGGTAGACCGGAATGCAAACGCCCCGCTCTGGGGCGGGGCGCTTGGGTGCGACGAGGGGGTAAGGGCGGGGTCAGGCGACCTGTTGCTGGTCGGTCAGCTGGTGTTCTTCACCGGCGTAATAGGCGCGCACCCGCTTGTCCATCACGGCGCGCCACAGCGGCGGGAACAGCGCCAGGACGATCATCCCGGCATAGCCGTTGGGCAACTGCGGGCTGTCGTCGAAATGGCGCAGCACCTGGTAGCGGCGCTTGGCGTAGGCGTGGTGGTCCGAATGGCGCTGCAGGTGGAAGAGGAACAGGTTGGTGAGCAGGAAGTTGCTGTTCCAGGAATGCGCCGGACTGGTGCGTTCATAGCGGCCGTTGTCCAGTTTGCGGCGGTGCAGACCGTAGTGCTCCACGTAGTTGACGATCTCCAGCAGGGTGAAGGCCATCGCCGCCTGCACCAGGAAGAACACCCCGCCCAGCCAGCCCAGGGCGAGGGTGAAACCCACCAGCATCGCGGCGCTCAGGGCGTACCACCACACCAGCTCGTTGCGCCAGTGCAGCGCCGGCAGCCCCTTGCGCTTGAGGCGCTGGGCCTCCAGGTTCCAGGCGTTGAGGAAGTTGTGCTTATAGGCGTGGGGCAGGAACTGGTAGAGGCTCTGGCCGAAGCGGGCGGAGGAGGCATCCTCCGGGGTGGAGACGTTCACGTGGTGGCCGCGCACGTGCTCCACCTTGAAGCCGGCGTAGCACACCGCCGCCAGCAGGATGCCGCCGGCGCTCTGCTCCAGCAGCGGGTCCTTGTGGATCAGTTCGTGGGAGACGGTGATGCCGATGGCGCCCATCACCGTGCCCACCGAGAGCACCCAGCCGAGCTTGCCCACCCAGTTCCAGTCCGGGTGGTGGACGAACACCCAGCCGCTCCAGGCCAGCATCAGCAGCAGCAGCGGCAGGGTCATCAGGCTGAGGAAGCGGTAGTAGCCCTGGCCCTCCATGAACGGCACGTCGTCCGACTCGTCGGGGTTGGCCGGATCGCGGCCGACGATGAAGTCGAGGAACGGAATCACCCCGAAGACGATGGTGATCACCAGCCAGGGCCAGGCATTGGGGTGGTCGCTGCCCAGCGACCAGTAGTAGCTCATGGGAATGCCGGCCACCGGGATCAGCCAGATCCAGTAGCCGACCTTCTTCAGGGCGATCATCCAGTTGGAGGGCAGGCGTTCGAACATGGTGGGCTCCGTCCGTGCAGGTGGGTGGGTTATTCCAGGATTGTCAGACAATCCTGCGCCCCAACCCGGTGCAGGGCGACCGACCTTTAGGTCTGAATGCCCGCCGTCTGTCACCTTCGACGGGTAACACCCTGTGTTACACTTCGCCCCCTGCCGCGTCCTGCGCAGATCCCTCGTGCATGATCCCTTCCGACCAGCCTGCTGCGCCGGACCCCGAGGGCGCCTGATCGACCCCCACAGCCAAGACCGAAGGAAAACCATGACGTTCAAGGCACCGGACAGCCTCGCCGAACAGATCGCCCACCACCTCGCCGAACGCATCATCCGAGGGGACCTGAAGGCCCGCGAACGCATCCAGGAGCAGAAGGTCACCCAGGCCCTCAACGTCAGCCGCGGGTCGGTGCGCGAAGCGCTGCTGATCCTCCAGCGCCGCCACCTGATCACCATCCTCCCGCACCGTGGCGCCCAGGTGTCCGAGCTCACCCCGCACCATGTGCAGAGCCTCTACGCACTGATGATGGAGATGTACATCCTGCTGGGCTGTGCCGTTGCCCAGCGCTGGAAGAGCGAAGAGGACCTCGCGCCTTTCCAGGCCATCCAGCAGCGCCTGGAACAGAACCTGCAGGACCACGACATCAGCGGCTTCGTCGATTCCAGCTTCAGCATCATGCGCGCGGCCTATGCCTTCGCCGACAACCCCTACCTGG
Organism: Metapseudomonas otitidis; assembly: GCF_011397855.1. Lineage (NCBI taxonomy): Bacteria > Pseudomonadati > Pseudomonadota > Gammaproteobacteria > Pseudomonadales > Pseudomonadaceae > Metapseudomonas > Metapseudomonas otitidis. Next base: position 2,153,796 of record NZ_AP022642.1, read on the forward strand.
AGGAGACGGTGGAGAACCTGCTGCCGGCCATCAGCCGCACCTACCACCTGGCGCTGGAGCAGCGCAAAGGCGAGATGGCGCAGTTCATGGCCGCCTTCGCCGAGCTGCTCAAGGCGGTGATCGGCCGCGACCTGGCGCGCATCCGCGACGTGCTGGTGGGCTACGGCCAGCACAACTGCCAGCTGGTGCTCGCCGCCCTGGCCGGCCACTGACGCCACTGACCGGGAGAGGCGCCCATGCGGCTCAAGTGCATCAAGCTGGCCGGGTTCAAGTCCTTCGTCGACCCCACCACGGTCAACTTCCCCAGCAACATGTCGGCGGTGGTGGGCCCCAACGGCTGCGGCAAGTCCAACATCATCGACGCCGTGCGCTGGGTGATGGGCGAGAGCTCGGCCAAGAACCTGCGCGGCGAGTCGATGACCGACGTCATCTTCAACGGCTCCAACACCCGCAAGCCGGTGGCCCAGGCCAGCATCGAGCTGATCTTCGACAACTCGGACAACTCCCTGGTGGGCGAGTACGCCGCCTTCGCCGAGATTTCCATTCGCCGCCGCGTCAGCCGTGACGGCCAGAACACCTACTTCCTCAACGGCACCAAGTGCCGCCGCCGGGACATCACCGACATCTTCCTCGGCACCGGCCTGGGGCCGCGCAGCTACTCCATCATCGAGCAGGGGATGATCTCCAAGCTCATTGAGGCCAAGCCCGAGGACCTGCGCAATTTCATCGAGGAAGCCGCCGGCATCTCCAAGTACAAGGAGCGCCGCCGCGAGACCGAGAACCGCATCCGCCGCACCCACGAGAACCTGGCGCGCCTGACCGACCTGCGCGAAGAGCTGGAGCGCCAGCTCGACCGCCTGCACCGGCAGGCCCAGGCGGCGGAGAAATACCAGGAGTACAAGGCCGAGGAGCGCCAGCTCAAGGCCCAGCTGTCCGCCCTCAAGTGGCAGGCGCTGAACGAGCAGGTGGGCCAGCGCGAGGGTGTGATCGGCAGCCAGGAGGTGGCCTTCGAGGCACTGGTGGCCGAGCAGCGCAACGCCGATGCTGCCATCGAGCGCCTGCGGGACGGCCACCACGAGCTGTCCGAGCGCTTCAACCTGGTGCAGGGCCGCTTCTACTCCGTGGGGGGTGACATCGCCCGGGTCGAGCAGAGCATCCAGCACGGCCAGCAGCGCCAGCGGCAACTGCAGGACGACCTGCGTGACGCCGAGCGCGCCCGCCAGGAGACCGAGTCCCACCTGGGGCATGACCGCACCCTGCTGGCGACCCTCGGCGAAGAGATGGACATGCTCATCCCCGAGCAGGAACTCAGCGCCGCCGCCGCCGAAGAGGCCAGTGCCCAGCTGGAAGAGGCCGAGGCCGGCATGCAGGGCTGGCAGGAGCGCTGGGACGGCTTCAACCAGCGCAGCGCCGAGCCCAGGCGCCAGGCCGAAGTGCAGCAAGCGCGCATCCAGCAGCTGGAACAGAGCCTCGAACGCGTGCTGGAACGCGAGCGTCGCCTGGCGGATGAGCGTACCCAGCTGGCAGCCGACCCCGAGAGCGCGGCCATCCTCGAATTGAATGAACAGGCCGCCGCTGGCGAGCTGGAGCTGGAAACCCTGCAGGCCGCCGAAGAGGCCCTGGTGGAGCGCCTGGAGCAGCTGCGTGATGAGCTGCAGCGCGCCAGCCAGGCCCAGCAGCAGGCCCAGGGCGAGCTGCAGCGCCTCAACGGCCGCATCGCCTCGCTGGAAGCCCTGCAGCAGGCCGCCCTCGACCCCGGCGCCGGCACGGCGGAATGGCTGCGTGAGCATGGGCTCGACCAGCGCCCGCGCCTGGCTGAAGGCCTGCGGGTGGAGGCGGGCTGGGAACTGGCGGTGGAGACCGTCCTCGGGGCGGACCTGCAGGCCGTGCAACTGGATGACTTCCAGGGGCTCGACCTGGCGGGCTTCAGCCAAGGCGACCTGCGCCTGGTGGCCGCCAGCCAAGGCAGTGCACGAATCGCCGGCAGCCTGCTGGACAAGGTGGAGTCACGGCTCGACCTGGCCCCTTGGCTCGGCCGTGTGCGCCCGGTGGAGAGCCTGGACGAGGCCCTGGCCGGCCGCGCCGCGCTGGCCGCCGACGAAAGCCTGATCAGCCGCGATGGCTACTGGGTCGGGCGCAACTTCCTCCGTGTCCGTCGCGCCAGCGAAGCGGAAAGCGGCCTGCTGGCCCGTGGCCAGGAGCTGGAGCGCCTGCACGCCGAGCGTGACGAGCGCGAAGCCACCCTGGAGCGCCTCGACGAGGCCCTGCAAACCCTGCGGGACCAGCAGCGCCAGCAGGAAGAAACCCGTGAACAACAACGCCGCCAGGTGCAGGACGAGGCGCGTCGCCTGTCCGAGGTGAAGGCCCGCCTGTCCGCCCAGCAGGCGCGGGTCGAGCAGCTCAACCTGCGTCGCCAGCGCCTGGAAGCGGAGCTGGCCGAACTCGATGAGCAGCGCGCCCTGGAGCATGAGCAGCTGGGCGAAGCCCGCCTGGTGCTGCAGGATGCCCTGGACGCCATGGCCACCGACACCGAGCAGCGCGAACGCCTGCTGGCCGAGCGCGATGACCTGCGCGAACGCCTCGACCGCATCCGCCAGGAGGCACGCCAGCACAAGGACCAGGCCCACCAGTTGGCCGTGCGCCTGGGCTCCCTGCGGGCCCAGCACGACTCGACACGCCAGGCCCTGGAGCGCCTCAGCCAGCAGTTCGAACGCCTCGAAGAGCGTCGCGAGCAGCTCAGCCTCAACCTGGAGGAGGGCGCCGCCCCGCTGGAAGAGCTGCGCATGAAGCTGGAAGAGCTGCTGGAACGGCGCATGGCGGTGGAAGACGAACTCAAGCTCGCTCGGCTCGCCCTCGAGGATGCCGACCGCGAACTGCGCGACGCCGAGAAGCGCCGCACCCAGGCCGAGCAGCAGTCGCAACTGCTGCGCGGCCAGCTGGAACAGCAACGCATGGAGTGGCAGGCCCTGACCGTGCGCCGCAAGGCGCTGCAGGACCAGTTGCTGGAAGACGGCTACGACCTGCACGGCGTACTCGCCACGCTGCCCGAGGGCGCCAGCGAGCCCGCCTGGGACGAGGAGCTGGAGCGACTGGCCGCGCGCATCCAGCGCCTGGGTCCGATCAACCTGGCGGCCATCGACGAATACCAGCAGCAGTCCGAGCGCAAACGCTACCTGGACGCACAGAACGATGACCTGGTGGAGGCGCTGGACACGCTGGAGAACGTCATTCGCAAGATCGACAAGGAGACCCGCAACCGCTTCAAGGAAACCTTCGACCAGATCAACGCCGGCCTCCAGGCGCTGTTCCCGAAGGTCTTCGGGGGTGGCCACGCCTACCTGGAGCTGACCGGCGAAGACCTGCTGGACACCGGGGTCGCCATCATGGCGCGCCCGCCAGGCAAGAAGAACAGCACCATCCACCTGCTGTCCGGTGGCGAGAAGGCCCTTACCGCGCTGGCGCTGGTGTTCGCCATCTTCCAGCTCAACCCCGCGCCTTTCTGCATGCTCGACGAGGTGGATGCGCCGCTGGACGACGCGAACGTCGGCCGTTATGCACGATTGGTCAAGGAAATGTCGGAGAAGGTCCAGTTCATCTATATCACCCACAACAAGATCGCCATGGAGATGGCCGACCAGTTGATGGGCGTGACCATGCACGAGCCGGGATGCTCACGGTTGGTCGCCGTGGATGTCGAGGAGGCGCTTTCCCTCGTAGAGGCCTGACACGCCCGGCCGGCAATGCCGCCCGGGTTGCCCTGCAGGCCTCGTGATCAGAGGTTTCTCTGCTGGGCTGGCCGTGCTAGCTTAATGCCCAATTTTTTTGACACGTGGAAAACGCCATTGGGAACATGGAGTTGGGCGCCACGTTTTCAGAGGACCGGATGTCCTTTCTTCATCACTATCAGAATATTTTTTGACCAGGGGACACAGGATTAATGGAAATCGGTCTGCGCGAGTGGCTGATCGTCATCGGCGTCATCGTAATCGCCGGCATTTTGTTCGATGGCTGGCGCCGCATGAGTGGCGGCAAAGGCAAGCTCAAGTTCAAGCTCGACCGCAGCTTCTCCAACCTTCCCGATGACGGGGAGGACCCCAACCTCCTCGGACCGGCCCGCGTTCGCGAACGTGGAGAGCCCTTGCTGGACGAGGAAGACCTGCCCAGCATGAGCGCCAAGGAACTGAACAAGCGCCGCAACGAGCCACGCCAGGGCGACCTGGCGCTGGACGAGCCGGTGCCGACCCTGCTGACCCCCGTCGAGGAGGCCGCAGCGGCCAAGGCGGCGCGCCCGGCCAAGGTCCAGGACCTGCCGCCCGTGGAGGAAGTGCTGGTGATCAACGTGGTCGCCCGCGACGAAGGCGGCTTCAAGGGGCCAGCCTTGCTGCAGAACATTCTCGAGAGCGGCCTGCGTTTCGGTGAGATGGACATCTTCCATCGCCACGAGAGTATGGCCGGCAATGGCGAGGTGCTGTTCTCCATGGCCAACGGCGTCAAGCCCGGCACCTTCGATCTGGACGACATCGACCTGTTCAGCACCCGTGCGGTGAGCTTCTTCCTCGGCCTGCCCGGCCCGCGTCACCCGAAGCAGGCCTTCGACGTGATGGTGGCCGCAGCCCGCAAGCTCTCCCAGGAACTGAACGGCGAGCTGAAGGACGACCAGCGCAGCGTGCTGACCGCCCAGACCATCGAGCATTACCGCCAGCGCATCGTCGAGTTCGAGCGTCGCAGCCTGACCCAGAAGCGCTGAACCGGAAGATCCACCGAAACAGAGCAGCCCAGGCTGCTCTTTTCGTTTGCACGGAAAAGAGCCCCGCATCATGAACGACACATCAGGCAATGCCGCCCAGCGCATCCAGGCACTGCGTGCCGAACTGGATGAGCACAACTACCGCTACTACGTCCTCGACGAGCCCAGCGTGCCCGACGCCGAGTACGACCGCCTGTTCCGCGAGCTGCAGGCCCTGGAGGCCGAGCACCCGGAACTGGTCACCCCCGATTCGCCCACCCAGCGTGTCGGCGGCGAGGCCCTCAGCGCTTTCGGCGAGGTGCGCCACGAAGTGCCCATGCTGAGCCTGGGCAACGCCTTCGAGGAGGAGGACCTGCTGGCCTTCGATCGTAGCGTCCAGAGCGGCCTCGGCCTGTCCGGCGGCGACCTCTTCGGCGGTGGCGCAGCCGTGGAATACAGCTGCGAACCGAAGCTCGACGGCCTGGCCGTCAGCCTGCTGTACCGCAACGGCGTGCTGGAGCGTGGCGCGACGCGTGGCGATGGCGCCACCGGCGAGGACATCAGCGCCAACGTGCGCACCATCCGCAACGTACCGCTCAAGCTGAAGGGCGAGGGCTGGCCGCAGGTGCTGGAGGTACGCGGCGAGGTGTACATGCCCAAGGCCGGCTTCGAGGAGCTCAACGCCCGCCAGGCCGAGAGCGGCGGCAAGACGTTCGCCAACCCGCGCAACGCCGCCGCCGGCAGCCTGCGCCAGCTGGACCCGAAGATCACCGCCAGCCGTCCGCTGGAGTTCTGCTGCTACGGCATCGGCCAGGTCAGCGCCGAACTGGCCCCCACCCAGGTGGGCATGCTGGAGCGCCTCAAGGGCTGGGGCATTCCCATCAGCCGAGAGCTGCGCCTGGCCAAGGGCGTCGAGGCCTGCCTGGACTACTACCGCGACATCGGCCAGCGGCGCATGGCGCTGCCCTACGACATCGACGGCGTGGTGTTCAAGGTCAACACCCTGGAGGACCAGCAGCAGCTGGGCTTCCGCGCCCGCACCCCGCACTGGGCCATCGCCCACAAGTTCCCCGCCCAGGAGGAGCTGACCGAGCTACTGGACGTCGAGTTCCAGGTCGGCCGTACCGGCGCGGTGACGCCTGTGGCGCGCCTCAAGCCGGTCAAGGTGGCGGGTGTCACCGTCGCCAACGCCACCCTGCACAACATGGATGAAGTCGCCCGCCTGGGCCTGATGATCGGCGACACCGTCATCATCCGTCGCGCCGGTGACGTGATCCCGCAGGTCATGCAAGTGGTAGCAGAGCGCCGCCCTGCGGATGCCCGCCCGGTGCACGTGCCGGAGCAGTGCCCGGTGTGCGGCTCCGCCGTCGAGCGCACCCAGCTGGTCAAGCGCGCCAAGGGCAAGGCCACCACCAGCGAAGGCTCGGTTTACCGCTGCGTCGGCCGCCTGGCCTGCGGCGCCCAGCTCAAGCAGGCGATCATCCACTTCGCCTCCCGCCGCGCGATGGACATCGACGGCCTGGGCGACAAGATCGTCGAGCAGCTGGTGGATACCGGCCTGGTGGCGTCGCCCGCCGACCTCTACACCCTCACCTACGAGCAGGTGGTGGAGCTGGAGGGCTTCGCCGATCTGTCGACCCGCAACTTGCTGGCGGCAATCCAGGACAGCGCCAAGCCGACCCTGGCGCGCTTCATCTTTGCCCTCGGCATTCCCGATGTCGGCGAAGAGACCGCCAAGCTGCTGGCTCGCGCCCTCGGCTCGCTGAAGCGCCTGGAACAGGCCCTGCCGGAAGTGCTGACCTACCTGCCCGACGTGGGGCTGGAAGTGGCGTCGGAGATCCACAACTTCTTCGGTGACGACCACAACCGCCAGGTGATTGCCGACCTGCTGGCCCGCGGCGTCGTCCTGCAGGACGAAGGCGAGGTCAGCGCCGAGTTCACCGCCTGCGCCTCCCTGGGTGGCTTCCTCGACAAGCTGAACATCCCCGGTATCGCCACCACCGGCGCTGAGAAGCTGGCGGCCCGCTTCGGCAGCCTGCAGGGCGTGATCCAGGCCGATTGGCTGGACCTGCGCCAGGTGGAACGCCTCAACGAAAAGGCCGCCCGCTCCCTGCGCGACTTCTTCGACGAGCCGGCCAACCGCGAGCACGCCCTGCGCATCGAGGCGCAACTGCTGGAGTTCGGCATGCACTGGTCGTGCGAGCGCAAGGTGGTGGAAGGGCTGCCCCTGGCCGGGCAGACCTGGGTGCTGACCGGCACGCTGGAGGCCATGAGCCGCGACCAGGCCAAGGACAAGCTGGAAGCCCTGGGGGCCAAGGTCGCGGGCTCAGTGTCGGCGCGCACCCACTGCGTGGTCGCCGGGCCGGGTGCTGGCTCCAAGCTGGCCAAGGCCACCGAGCTGGGGTTGCGGGTGCTGGACGAGGAGCAGTTCCTCGCTGAACTGAAGACCCTCGGCGCCGCGTGAGGCGCCACACATGAAAAGGCCGGGCTTCGATGCCCGGCCTTTTCGTATCAGCCGTTGATGGCGTCGGTCAGGGCCTTGGCCGGCACCAGTTTGACCACCTTCTTCGCGGCGATCTCGATGCTCTTGCCGGTCTGCGGGTTGCGGCCGGTGCGCGCCGGGCGTTCGCTGACCTTGAGCTTGCCGATGCCCGGCAGGGTGATCTCATCGCCGTTCTCCAGCGAGTCGCTGACGATCTCGCTCAGTTGCTCCAGCACGGCGCGCACGGTGGCTCGGGTGGCGTCTGTGGCGTCGGCGATGTCGGCGATGAGTTGGTCTTTGGTGAGTGCCATGGGGGTGCTCCGATGAAGATGAAGGCGCCCGGCTCTAAGCGGGGCGGGGGCACGCTAGCACAGATCGGTTTCCCGCGCGTTGCAGGGAGTCGGGCTACGCTTGTGCGAATCGCCGCGCCCTGGGGAGAGTCGTCATGCTGCAAGCCTTCGCCGACCTGAGTTTCCGCTGGAAGATCACGTTGCCCATCCTGCTCCTGCTGGTCCTGCTCGCGCTGCTGGGCGGGCTCGGCGTGCAGGGGCTCAACCAGGTGGTCGACTCCAGTGCCCGCCTGACCAATCGCTACCTGCCCGCCGTCAGCCTGTTGCTGAACGCCGACCGCGACCTCTACCAGGCCTTCACCGCCGAGCGCAGCCTGCTGGACGAGAGCTCCGGGGACTTCGTCACCCAGCTCAAGTCCGACCATGCCGAGAACCTCCAGCAGGCCTACGACCGGGTGCACAAGTACGCCGACCTCAAGCCCGGCGACGAGGCTCGCCAGCTGGTGGCTAGCTTCGACCGTGGGTTTGCCGAGTGGAAGGCCACCTCGCTGAAGGTGGTGGCCCTGTCCTCCAGCGAGCCCGAGGCAGCCAGCCGCCTGAGCTTCGGCGACAGCGAGAAGCAGTTCCAGGCCATGCGCGATGTCATCAACAAGCTGGGTGAACTGGAGGATGCCGAAGCCAACGCCGAGGGCCTGGCGTCCACCGCCCTGGGTCAGCAGCGCAGCCTCCAGCAGGGCGTGATCATGGCCGTTGCCTGCGGCATCTGCCTGCTGCTGGTGCTGGGGTTCCCCACCCTGGTGACCCGCCCGCTGCATCGCCTGCTGGAGCGCATCGAGCAGATCGCCGAGGGCGACGGCGACCTGCGTGTACGGCTGGAAGTCACCTCGCGGGATGAACTGGGCAAGCTCAGCCATGCCTTCAACCGCTTCCTCGACAAGCTCCAGCCGTTGATCCGTGAAGTCGGCCGGGTGACCGACGAGGTGGCCAACTCCGCCCGCAGCCTGGCCGGCCTGGCGGCCGCCAATGACCGCCTGATCACCAGCGAGCACGCCGCTGTCGACCAGGTGAGCACCGCTGCCACCGAGATGAGCGCCGCCGTCCACGAGGTGGCCCGCAGCGCACAGAACGCCGCCGATGCCGCCCGCCACGCCGAAAGTCAGTCCCGCGAGGGCGCCCAGGTAGTGGGGGCCACCATCCGTGCCATCCGCCAGCTCGCCCAGGAAGTGGAGAGCGCCTCCACCACCATCGAGACACTGCAGCAGGAGACCGCCAACATCGGTGCGGTGCTCGCTGTCATCAAGGGCATCGCCGACCAGACCAACCTGCTGGCACTGAACGCCGCCATTGAAGCCGCCCGGGCAGGCGAGCAGGGGAGGGGGTTCGCGGTGGTGGCCGATGAGGTCCGCGCACTGGCTGCCCGCACCCAGGACTCCACCAAGGACATCCAGGAAATGATCGCCCGCCTGCAGGTCGGCGTTGAGAATGCCGTGAGCGCCATGCAGGCCGGCAGTCATCAGGCGCGGGACAGCGTCGAGCGCGCCGCTGGGGTGGACCAGGCCCTGAGCGACACCGGCGATTCGGTGCAGCGGATCAACGACATGGCCGCGCAGATCGCCACCGCCTGCGAGGAGCAGAGCAGCGTGACCGAGGAGATCGCCCGCAACATCAGCGACATCCGCAACCTGTCCATGGAGGCCTCGCAGACCTCGGACCAGAGCACCCAAGCCAGCCGGCACCTGTCCGAGCTGTCCAGCGGCCTGGCCAGCCTGGTGGGGCGCTTCCGGGTCTGAACGCAAGTGCTTGTCAGGAAAAGTGATTTCAGCGGTTGTAAGTTTGCCAAGAGCCAGTACAATGGCGCGGCTCGCCGATCTGGCGAGTCGCGTTATGGTGGCCCTGCCGGTCCCCCCGCATTGATCAGCCGTGAACCCGGTCAGGCCCGGAAGGGAGCAGCCGCAGCGGTGACATCGAGTGCCGGGGTGTGGCTGGTGGGGTCGCCTCCTTATTTTTCCCCTCGCTTCATCCCCTTCTTGCTGATTTCCTCGCCACGCATTGCGTGAGCACTGCCCTTATGGCGTTCCCGTCACCGAAAGAAGTTCGTCACGGGCGTGCATCTCGGGTGCAATTTGCAGGTTGCTCCGCTAGCATTAGCCCCCTCCCGATTCACTGCTGCGACGGTTTTCAATGAGTTATCAGGTTCTTGCGCGCAAATGGCGTCCCCGCTCGTTCCGGGAAATGGTCGGCCAGACCCATGTGCTGAAGGCCCTGATCAACGCCCTGGACAACCAGCGCCTGCACCACGCCTACCTCTTCACCGGTACCCGTGGCGTGGGCAAGACCACCATCGCGCGCATCCTCGCCAAGTGCCTGAACTGCGAGACCGGAATCAGCTCCACGCCCTGCGGCCAGTGCTCGGTCTGCCGGGAGATCGACGAAGGTCGCTTCGTCGACCTGATCGAAGTGGACGCCGCGAGCCGCACCAAGGTCGAGGACACCCGCGAGCTGCTGGACAACGTGCAGTACGCGCCGACCCGGGGCCGCTACAAGGTCTACCTGATCGACGAAGTGCACATGCTCTCCACGCACTCGTTCAACGCGCTGCTCAAGACTCTCGAAGAGCCGCCGCCCCATGTGAAGTTCCTGCTGGCCACCACCGACCCGCAGAAGCTGCCCGTCACCATCCTCTCCCGCTGCCTGCAGTTCTCCCTGAAGAACATGCCGCCGGAGCGCGTGGTGGAACACTTGACCCACGTCCTTACCGCCGAGAGCGTCCCCTTCGAGCCGGACGCGCTGTGGCTGCTGGGCCGCGCCGCCGATGGCTCCATGCGCGATGCCATGAGCCTCACCGACCAGGCCATCGCCTTTGGTGAAGGCAAGGTCCTGGCCGCCGACGTGCGCGCCATGCTCGGTACCCTCGACCATGGTCAGGTCTACGGCGTGCTCCACGCGCTGCTGCAGGGCGATGCCCGTGGCGTGCTTGAGGCCATCCGTCACCTGGCCGAGCAGGGCCCGGACTGGAACGGCGTGCTGGCCGAAATCCTCAACGTGCTGCACCGCGTGGCCATCGCCCAGGCCCTGCCCGATGCCGTCGACAACGGCCAGGGCGACCGCGACCGCGTGCTGGCGCTGGCCGAGGCGCTGCCGGCGGAAGACGTGCAGTTCTACTACCAGATGGGCCTGATAGGTCGTCGCGACCTGCCCCTGGCGCCGGACCCGCGCGGCGGCTTCGAGATGGTGCTGCTGCGCATGCTGGCGTTCCGCCCGGCCGATGCCGACGGCGCGCCGAGGGTGGTGCTAAAGGACCCGGGGATCAGCAAGGCCACAGCTGATTCCAGCCAGAACCCCGTGGCCGGAGCCGCCGTTGTGGCTCCGGCGGCCGTCATCCCCGCGCCTGTGCCTCAACCGACCATGCCGGCTTCTGTCGCCGCACCCGCCCCGGCGGTCGTGCCGGCCCTGCAACCGGCGCCGGAACCGGTGGTCGAGGCCGCGCCTGCTGCCGTGGTGCCCGAGCCTGAACCCGAGCCTGTAGCGCCGGTCGAGTCCGTCGTGGCGAGCGAACCGGTAATCGAGCCGGCGCTGCAGCCCGCCGTGGTTGCCGAGTCCCCCGCCGAGGTGCCGGTCGACCTGCCCTGGGAAGAGCCCGCTGCAGCAGCCGCGTCCGTGCAAGTCGCGCAGCCTGAGCCCGAGCCCGAGCCCGAGCCCGAGCCCGAGCCCGAGCCTGTAGCCGAAGCACCCGTACCGAACGCCGCACCGGCCCCTGACGCCGCAGCGCCGGCCCCTGTCGCCGAAGCCGTGCCGGCGTCCGAAGCGCCCTTCGACGACGAAGAGCCGCCGCCCGGGGACTATGACGACTACTATCAGGCGGACGCCGATTCCATCGCCTACCTCGACGAGCTTCCCGTCGGCGAGCCGGCCGTGGTGGCCGAGCCCGAAGTCCTGCCGGATGTGCAGCCGGCCACTGGCCTGGCCGCCGAATGGCTGGACCTGTTCCCGCGCCTCGGCATCAGCGGCATGACCGGCAACATCGCCGCCAACTGCACCCTGGTGGCCGTGGAGGGCGACACCTGGCGCCTGCACCTGGACCCGGCCCAGAGCGCCCTATTCAATGCCACCCAGCAACGGCGCATGAACGAGGCCCTCAACCAGTACCACGGCCGCACCCTGACCCTTGAGGTGGAGATCCGCCGCCCCGAGCAGGAAACCCCGGCCCAGGCCGCGGCCCGCAAGCGTGCGGCCCGCCAGCGTGACGCCGAAGACTCGATTGCCAGCGACCCGCTGGTGTTGAAGATGATCGAACAGTTCGGGGCCAGCGTGCGCCCGGACACCATTGAACCCCTTGACCGCTGAGGACAACCATCATGATGAAGGGTGGCATGGCAGGCCTGATGAAACAGGCCCAGCAAATGCAGGAAAAGATGCAGAAGATGCAGGAAGAGCTGGCCAACGCCGAGGTGACCGGTCAATCCGGTGCCGGCCTGGTGAGCGTGGTCATGAACGGCCGTCACGACGTCAAGCGCGTGAGCCTGGATGACAGCCTGATGCAGGAAGACAAGGAAATCCTCGAAGACCTGATCGCCGCCGCCGTCAACGACGCCGTGCGCAAGATCGAGCAGAACAGCCAGGAGAAGATGTCCGGCATGACGGCCGGCCTTCAACTGCCGCCCGGCTTCAAGATGCCCTTCTAAGTGGGGAGCGCCCAGCCAGCACGCATGACTCCGTTGCGAACGGCTCCGGGCATCCTCATTTACAGACGTAAACTCCGGTGCCTGTAGCCGTTCACGCCTTGTACTGCATGCCGTCTGATCGCTCCTGGCGACAGCGACTGTAAATAGAAGTCGGAAGCGAGCAGGGCACCGGAGCTCGTTTCAGCCCCAATCCGAGATTTCTGAATGAGCTTCAGTCCGCTGATCCGCCAACTGATCGACGCCCTCCGCATCCTGCCCGGTGTAGGCCAGAAGACGGCCCAGCGCATGGCGCTGCAGTTGCTGGAGCGTGACCGCAGCGGCGGCCTGCGCCTGGCCCAGGCACTTACCGCCGCAATGGAAGGTGTCGGGCATTGCAAGCAATGCCGAACCCTGAGTGAGGACGACCTCTGCCCGCAGTGCGCCGACCCGCGTCGCGACGACTCGCTGCTGTGCGTGGTGGAAGGGCCGCTGGACGTGTTCGCCGTGGAGCAGACTGGCTATCGCGGCCGTTTCTTCGTGCTCAAGGGACACCTCTCGCCCCTGGATGGACTGGGCCCGGAAGCCATCGGCATTCCCGAGCTGATGGAGCGGATCGAGGCCGGCGCCTTCAGCGAAGTGATCCTCGCCACCAACCCGACCGTGGAAGGGGAGGCGACCGCCCACTACATTGCCCAATTGCTGGCACCCAAGGGCCTGGTGGCCTCGCGCATCGCCCACGGCGTACCGCTGGGCGGCGAGCTGGAACTGGTGGATGGCGGCACCCTGACCCACGCCCTGGCCGGCCGCCGCCCCATCGGCCTCTGATCGCTCTTCCGTAGCCCGGGCTCCAGCCCGGGATCGCATCGACCTACCGGCTACCCCAGTGCAGCCAAGGCCTCCAGCGCCTTGTCATCCATCCCGTAGGCAATCCACTTGCTGTCGGGGTGACCGCCCAGGCGTTGATAGAAGCGCTCGGCACCTCGGTTGCCCACCAGTACATCCCACTTCAGGCGTCCCGCGCCGCGAGCTTGCGCCCAGCGCGCCACGGCGGCCATCAGGCGCTGTCCCTGACCCTGGCCACGCGCGTCCGGCACCAGGTACAGCTCCTTGAGCCGCACCGTCGGGCGCAAGTCGTAGGTGAAGACGATCTCCTGGGCCACGGCATAGCCGAGCAGTCGGCCCGAGGTTTCCACCACGAAGACCTGGCACTGGGGCTCCGGGCCGAAGGCGCGGGCCAGCAGTTGCGCCTCGCTCACCGCGAACTCCTCCAGGTACGCCTCGAAACGTGCCAGCTCGCGCATCAGCGGGAGGAGGGCGGGCACGTCCTCGGCCCGCGCCTCGCGTACGGATGGGCTCAACATGCGCACGAGATGGCCGGGCGAGCTGCCTGCTGGCTTTGCGCACCGGTCAGGCTCAGGCCCTCGTCCAGCCAGCCGGTGACACCGCCGAGCATCTCCTTCACCGCGAAACCCAGCCCGGCCAGGCGCACGGCCGCGCGATGGACGCCGTTGCAGTGAGGCCCCGCGCAGTAGACGACGAACAGCGTGTCGCGCGGGTAGCCGGCCATGAACTCGGCGGTCATCAGCCGATGGGGGATGTTGATCGCGCCCGGCACATGGCCGGCGGCGTAGGCCGCCTCGCTGCGCACGTCGACCAGCACGTAGTCCACGTCACCGGCCTGCTGGCTGGCATGTACGTCCGAGCAATCGGTCTCGAAGGCCAGGCGTTGGGCGAAATGGGCGAGGGCGGCTTCCGGGTGGGCAGCGGGATGCTGGCGAACGAGGCTGGGCATGGTGGTTCTCCGTCGGTTAGGGGATGGCGCCACTGTATCCAGCGCGTTTTCTTCCCTAAAGTGGCGGGCGAGACAGTAACTGGTAAGTTTCCGCCAAATGCACGACGACCCCGGCCTGGTGGCCATCCTCGCCTACGACGGCCTCTGCACCTTCGAATTCGGCATTGCCGTGGAGATCTTCGGCCTGCCACGGCCCGAGTTCGATTTCCCCTGGTATCGCCACTGCATCGTCGGCCTGGACGACGGCCCCATGCGCGCCATGGGCGGCATCCAGGTGCTGGCCGATGCCGGCCTGGAGCGCCTGACCGAGGCCCGGACCATTGTCATTCCCGGCTGGCGTGACCGCGCCGAGGTGCCCCCGGAGCGGCTGCTGGCAGCCCTGCGCGGCGCCCATGCCCGAGGGGCACGGCTGGTGTCCATCTGCTCCGGCGTCTTCGTCCTCGCCGCCAGCGGCCTGCTGGATGGCCAGCGCGCCACCACCCACTGGCGCTACACCGACGAACTGGCGCAGCGCTTCCCGGCCATCGAGGTGGACCCGGACGTGCTCTACGTGGATGCCGGCCCGCTCATCACGTCGGCCGGTAGCGCCGCCGGCATCGACGCCTGCCTGCACCTGGTGGCGCGAGACTTCGGCACCCAGGTGGCCAACACCGTGGCCCGGCGCCTGGTCATGTCGCCCCAGCGGGCCGGCGGCCAGGCGCAGTTCATTCCCGCCCCGGTGGCGCAGGCGCCGCGCAATGACCTGTCCGCCCTGATGCAGTGGGCCCGCCAGCACCTGCACGAGCCCCTGGAGGTGAGCCAACTGGCACGCCGCGTGGCCATGAGCGAACGCACCTTCCTGCGACGTTTCAGTGAAGCCACCGGCATGACCCCCAAGGCCTGGCTGCAGCACGAGCGCCTGGCCCGCGCCCGCGAGCTGCTGGAAAGCACGGCCGACGGCAGCGAGCGCATCGCCGAACGGTGCGGCTTCCGCTCGGTTGAGAGCTTCCGCGTGGCCTTCCGCAACGCCGTCGGGCTGCCGCCTTCTGCCTACCGTGAGCGCTTCGGCGCGGCGCATACGACCTGATCGATGGCGCAACTCCCGTCTTGAAAACCAAGCAAGCGCTCGGTAAGTTTTCCTGACTTTCGCCAGGGAGCTACGCCATGCCGGCCTGCCAGGAATACTTCGACGAATCCCATCAACTGGTGCGTGATTCGGTACGCCGCTTCGTCGAGCGGGAAATCCTCCCCCACATCGACGACTGGGAAGAGGCCGAATCCTTCCCCCGCGAGCTCTACCTCAAGGCCGGTGCTGCCGGCATCCTCGGCATCGGCTACCCCGAGCAATACGGCGGCAGCCACGAGGGCGACCTGTTCGCCAAGGTGGCGGCCAGTGAAGAGCTGATGCGCAGCGGCTCCGGCGGCCTGGTGGCCGGGCTCGGCTCCCTCGACATCGGCCTGCCGCCCCTGGTCAAGTGGGGCCGCCCCGAGCTTCGCGAGCGCATCGCCCCGCAGGTGCTGGCCGGCGAGAAGATCATGGCGCTGGCCGTCACTGAGCCCTCCGGCGGCTCCGACGTGGCCAACCTGAAGACCCGCGCGGTGCGCGAGGGGGACTTCTACCGCGTCAACGGCAGCAAGACCTTCATCACCAGCGGCGTGCGCGCCGACTACTACACCGTGGCGGTGCGCACCGGCGGCGACGGCTTCGGCGGCGTCAGCCTGCTGCTGATCGAGAAGGGCACCCCCGGCTTCAGCGTCGGGCGCCAACTGAAGAAGATGGGCTGGTGGGCCTCCGACACCGCCGAGCTGTTCTTCGAGGACTGCCTCGTCCCGGTGGGCAACCTCATCGGCGTCGAGAACATGGGCTTCGCCTGCATCATGGCCAACTTCCAGTCCGAGCGGCTTGCCCTGGCCATCATGGCCAACATGACCGCCCAGATGGCCCTGGAAGAAGCCGAGCGCTGGGCCCGCGAGCGGCAGGCCTTCGGCAAGCCCATCGGCAAGTTCCAGGTGCTCAAGCATCGCCTGGCGGAAATGGCCACCCAGGTCGAGGTCTCCCGCGAGTTCACCTACCGCCAGGCGGCGAAGATGGCCGCCGGCAAGAGCGTGATCAAGGAAATCTCCATGGCCAAGAACTTCGCCACCGACGTGGCGGACCGGGTCACCTACGACGCCGTACAACTGCTCGGCGGCATGGGCTACATGCGCGAGAGCCTGGTGGAGCGGCTCTACCGCGACAACCGCATCCTCTCCATCGGCGGCGGCTCGCGGGAAATCATGAACGAGATCATCAGCAAGCAGATGGGGCTCTGAGCCCCCCGGTGCCGTGAGGCACCGGGGCTCCACCCTCAGGGGATGAAAGCGCAGAGGCCTTTCAGCGCCCCATGCGCTCCAGGGCTTCGGCCGCCAGCACCCGCGTCAGCTCGCCCGCCGGCAGGTGCTTCGACAGCGCCGCCGCCTGGCCCGACCACAGCGACATGAAATCATCGGCACCCGCCGCCTCGGCCTTGGCTCGTAACGGGGCCAGCGCACCGCCCGCCAGCGGGAAGGCCGGTGCCAGGTCACTCAATGGCCCCACCTCACGCATCACCCGATTGAGAATCCCCCGCGCCGGGCGCCCGGTGAACAGGTTGGTGATGGCCGTACCGTCGTCCCGGCTCTGAGCCAGCGCCTGGCGGTGCAGGGCAGGCAGGCGCGCCTCCGGAGTGAACAGGTAGGCCGTGCCCAACTGCACCGCCGCCGCCCCCAGCGCGAAAGCCGCTGCGATGCCGCGTGCATCGGCGATGCCACCGGCCGCAATCACCGGTACCCGCACCGCATCCACCACCTGGGGCAGCAGCGCAAAGGTGCCCACCTGGGTGTCCACCCGCGTATCGAGGAACAGCCCGCGATGACCGCCGGCCTCCGCGCCCTGGGCAATGATCGCGTCACAGCCCCGGGCCTCCAGCCAGCGGGCCTCGGCCACCGTGGTGGCCGACGAAATCACCTTCGCCCCGGTCGCCTTCACCCGCTCCACCAGCGCTGCCTCCGGCAGGCCGAAGTGGAAGCTCACCACCTCCGGGCGCAATGCCTCCACCAGCTCGCAGAGCGCTTCATCGAACGGCGCGCGGTTGGACAGCGGCACTGGCTCGGCCGGGTCCAGGCCGAGTTCCCGGTAGTAGGGCTCCAGGCGCTGCTTCCAGGCCGCCAGGCTGGCCTCGTCCGGCACCGGCGCCGAGTGGGCGAAGAAGTTCAGGTTGATCGGCGCCGCAGTCCCTTCGCGAATCCGCCCGACTTCCTGGCGGATCTGCTCGGCACTCAGCATCGCGCAGGGCAGCGAACCCAAGCCACCGGCCTGTGCCACCGCCACCACCATTTCCGCATAGGACGGCCCCGCCATCGGCGCCTGGATGATGGGCAGTTCGATGCCGAACAGATCCTGGATACGGGTATCGGGCCAACGGGACATGGCAGTGCTCCTGGCAGGGGAAAGGGCGACAGGATACTGCCAAATGCAGCGTGGCAGAGCGGGCGGATTGCCGCGCTGCTGCCCAAGACGAACAAGGCCCCTTGCGGGGCCTTGTCGAAAGCGGGTGGTGTTACTGCCAGTTGGTGGCGATCACCACCTCCAGTTGAGCCCGTTGCTCAGGCGTGAGGTTGGAGTTGCCCGCAGTCGGCGGTGCAAAGGCGGCCATGGCGTTGACCAGGTTCTGTACCTGGCTGTCGAGGAGGGTCTTGCCGTCAGCGGTCTTGATCGTCTCGACGTGGTTCGAGGCGCTGGCGTACCAGTTGCTGATGGTGACCTTGTCGTCGGAGCCGAGGACGGAGAGTTCCAGGTTGTTGCCGGTGCGCTTGAACCAGACATCCGAGGCATTGATGCCTTCGCCAAAGCTCAGGACATCGTTCCCGCCGTTGTCGTAGAGGGTGTCCTGGCCGTCGCCTTTCCCGAAGCGGTAGATGTCATTGCCGGCGCCACCGTTGAGGATGTCGTTACCCAGGCCTCCGATCAGTACATCGTCACCGGCATCGCCATTGAGGTTGTCATTGCCATTGCCGCCGATGAGCAGGTCGTTGCCGTTGCCGCCGTAGAGGGTGTCGTTGCCTTCACCGCCGTCGAGGAGATCGTTGCCATCCTCGCCGTCGAGCCGATCATCCCCGAGTTCGCCGTACAGCGAATCGTTGCCAGCCCCGCCATAGACCGAGTCATTGCCGTTGCCGGCGGTGATCAGGTCGTTCGTGGCATAGCCGGTGAGAGAGTCATTGCCCGTAGTGCTGACCAGGGCCATCTGCTTGACAGTGTCGATGTTCCAGACGGTGCCGTCGGCGAAGCGGATTTCCTCCACCTTGTAGGGGCCGGTGGCATCGTTGCTGAAGTAGCTGTTGACGGTGATGCGGTCAGCGGTGCCGCTGAGCGAGAGCACGAGGTTGGCGCCGCTGCGGGTGATGAGGATGTCACCGGCTGCGATGCCGGCCCCGAACTCGATGGTGTCGAGTTTGTTGGCCGTGGTGTCGTAGCTGCTGATGGTGTCGCTGCCCCAACCGCGCTCGAAGCGGTAGATGTCATTGCCGGCGCCACCGTTGAGGATGTCGTTACCCAGGCCTCCGATCAGTACATCGTCACCGGCATCGCCATTGAGGTTGTCATTGCCATTGCCGCCGATGAGCAGGTCGTTGCCGTTGCCGCCGTAGAGGGTGTCGTTGCCTTCACCGCCGTCGAGGAGATCGTTGCCATCCTCGCCGTCGAGCCGATCATCCCCGAGTTCGCCGTACAGCGAATCGTTGCCAGCCCCGCCATAGACCGAGTCATTGCCGTTGCCGGCGGTGATCAGGTCGTTCGTGGCATAGCCGGTGAGAGAGTCATTGCCCGTAGTGCTGACCAGGGCCATCTGCTTGACAGTGTCGATGTTCCAGACGGTGCCGTCGGCGAAGCGGATTTCCTCCACCTTGTAGGGGCCGGTGGCATCGTTGCTGAAGTAGCTGTTGACGGTGATGCGGTCAGCGGTGCCGCTGAGCGAGAGCACGAGGTTGGCGCCGCTGCGGGTGATGAGGATGTCACCGGCTGCGATGCCGGCCCCGAACTCGATGGTGTCGAGTTTGTTGGCCGTGGTGTCGTAGCTGCTGATGGTGTCGCTGCCCCAACCGCGCTCGAAGCGGTAGGTGTCATTGCCGGCACCACCGTTGAGGTAGTCGTTACCCAGGCCTCCGATCAGCACATCGTCACCGGCATCACCATTGAGGTTGTCATTGCCATTGCCGCCGAGGAGCAGGTCGTTGCCGTTGCCACCGTAGAGGGTGTCGTTGCCTTCACCGCCGTCGAGCAGGTCGTTGCCATCCTCGCCGTCGAGCCGGTCATCCCCGAGTTCGCCGTACAGCGAATCGTTGCCAGCCCCGCCATAGACCGAGTCATTGCCGTTGCCGGCGGTGATCAGGTCGTTCGTGGCATAGCCGGTGAGAGAGTCATTGCCCGTAGTGCTGACCAGGGCCATCTGCTTGACAGTGTCGATGTTCCAGACGGTGCCGTCGGCGAAGCGGATTTCCTCCACCTTGTAGGGGCCGGTGGCATCGTTGCTGAAGTAGCTGTTGACGGTGATGCGGTCAGCGGTGCCGCTGAGCGAGAGCACGAGGTTGGCGCCGCTGCGGGTGATGAGGATGTCACCGGCTGCGATGCCGGCCCCGAACTCGATGGTGTCGAGTTTGTTGGCCGTGGTGTCGTAGCTGCTGATGGTGTCGCTGCCCCAACCGCGCTCGAAGCGGTAGGTGTCATTGCCGGCACCACCGTTGAGGTAGTCGTTACCCAGGCCTCCGATCAGCACATCGTCACCGGCATCACCATTGAGGTTGTCATTGCCATTGCCGCCGAGGAGCAGGTCGTTGCCGTTGCCACCGTAGAGGGTGTCGTTGCCTTCACCGCCGTCGAGCAGGTCGTTGCCATCCTCGCCGTCGAGCCGGTCATCCCCGAGTTCGCCGTACAGCGAATCGTTGCCAGCCCCGCCATAGACCGAGTCATTGCCGTTGCCGGCGGTGATCAGGTCGTTCGTGGCATAGCCGGTGAGAGAGTCATTGCCCGTAGTGCTGACCAGGGCCATCTGCTTGACAGTGTCGATGTTCCAGACGGTGCCGTCGGCGAAGCGGATTTCCTCCACCTTGTAGGGGCCGGTGGCATCGTTGCTGAAGTAGCTGTTGACGGTGATGCGGTCAGCGGTGCCGCTGAGCGAGAGCACGAGGTTGGCGCCGCTGCGGGTGATGAGGATGTCACCGGCTGCGATGCCGGCCCCGAACTCGATGGTGTCGAGTTTGTTGGCCGTGGTGTCGTAGCTGCTGATGGTGTCGCTGCCCCAACCGCGCTCGAAGCGGTAGGTGTCATTGCCGGCACCACCGTTGAGGTAGTCGTTACCCAGGCCTCCGATCAGCACATCGTCACCGGCATCACCATTGAGGTTGTCATTGCCATTGCCGCCGAGGAGCAGGTCGTTGCCGTTGCCACCGTAGAGGGTGTCGTTGCCTTCACCGCCGTCGAGCAGGTCGTTGCCATCCTCGCCGTCGAGCCGGTCATCCCCGAGTTCGCCGTACAGCGAATCGTTGCCAGCCCCGCCATAGACCGAGTCATTGCCGTTGCCGGCGGTGATCAGGTCGTTCGTGGCATAGCCGGTGAGAGAGTCATTGCCCGTAGTGCTGACCAGGGCCATCTGCTTGACAGTGTCGATGTTCCAGACGGTGCCGTCGGCGAAGCGGATTTCCTCCACCTTGTAGGGGCCGGTGGCATCGTTGCTGAAGTAGCTGTTGACGGTGATGCGGTCAGCGGTGCCACTGAGCGAGAGCACGAGGTTGGCGCCGCTGCGGGTGATGAGGATGTCACCGGCTGCGATGCCGGCCCCGAACTCGATGGCGTCGAGTTTGTTGGCCGTGGTGTCGTAGCTGCTGATGGTGTCGCTGCCCCAACCGCGCTCGAAGCGGTAGGTGTCATTGCCGGCACCACCGTTGAGGTAGTCGTTACCCAGGCCTCCGATCAGCACATCGTCACCGGCATCGCCATTGAGGTTGTCATTGCCATTGCCGCCGATGAGCAGGTCGTTGCCGTTGCCGCCGTAGAGGGTGTCGTTGCCTTCACCGCCGTCGAGCAGGTCGTTGCCATCCTCGCCGTCGAGCCGGTCATCCCCGAGTTCGCCGTACAGCGAATCGTTGCCAGCCCCGCCATAGACCGAGTCATTGCCGTTGCCGGCGGTGATCAGGTCGTTCGTGGCATAGCCGGTGAGAGAGTCATTGCCCGTAGTGCTGACCAGGGCCATCTGCTTGACAGTGTCGATGTTCCAGACGGTGCCGTCGGCGAAGCGGATTTCCTCCACCTTGTAGGGGCCGGTGGCATCGTTGCTGAAGTAGCTGTTGACGGTGATGCGGTCAGCGGTGCCACTGAGCGAGAGCACGAGGTTGGCGCCGCTGCGGGTGATGAGGATGTCACCGGCTGCGATGCCGGCCCCGAACTCGATGGCGTCGAGTTTGTTGGCCGTGGTGTCGTAGCTGCTGATGGTGTCGCTGCCCCAACCGCGCTCGAAGCGGTAGGTGTCATTGCCGGCACCACCGTTGAGGTAGTCGTTACCCAGGCCTCCGATCAGCACATCGTCACCGGCATCGCCATTGAGGTTGTCATTGCCATTGCCGCCGATGAGCAGGTCGTTGCCGTTGCCGCCGTAGAGGGTGTCGTTGCCTTCACCGCCGTCGAGCAGGTCGTTGCCATCCTCGCCGTCGAGCCGATCATTCCCTTCGCCACCTTCCAGGTAGTCGGCCCCTCCGTTTCCGTAAAGGGTGTCCTGGCCTCCCTCGCCAAAGAGAAAGTCGGTGCTGTTGGAGCCTTTGATACTGCTCGCCGCCGCAGTATCGAATACCACGCCGCTTCCTGCTCCCAACTGCTGGCGGAGTGCCTCGACCTCCGCCGGTCCCAGTTGGCGAACCCAGCTGCCTAGGATGGCTGCCTCCTGAACGGGCCACCCCCAGCTACCTGCAGCGGCATCGTTGAACTCGATCAGGTCGGCGATTGCCCTAACCGGTTGGCTGGCATGTACCTGGGTGAATTTTTCCATCGTCTTGCTGAAATCCAGCGTCACGATGTCCTGTTTCATGACCAGGGTGACCAACTCGGCGTAAGGTTTCAGACGCGTCTGGAGCAGCAATCCCTTGTAGACCGAGTCGAGCAATGCCTGGTAAGCGGCGCGGATACCGGCTTCTTGGTTCGGGCCGAACGAGAAGTCCTTCTCGGTCAGGTAGTAGGTCGTGCCTGTGGCCAGCACGGCCCCTGCCGTACCGGTGCGATTCTGGCTGCCTGCTCTGTACTCCAGGGGGAGCATGCCGTTCTGGCCATCCTTGGCTGGAGGCTTGAAGTCGAAAAAGTACTGGCCGTTGAAAACCTCCAGGACCCGGACCATTTCCAGCAGCTCTTTCTTGCGCAACTGGTCTGCGGTTGGCCCACTGCTTTGCGGATCGCCGATCGGCGTGCCCTGGACTCCGCCGCCTCCACCAGAGCCACCTACGCCCATGCCCTCCCGTTTGATTTCCCAGGAATAGGCGAACTTGACCTCGAAGGCGCGGCCACTGGCCAGGTCGGAGACACGCTCGTCGAAGGTGCGGAAGTCTGCACTGTCTGCCCAGGCGTTAACGAGGTTATTCAGCAGTGCCAACTGGGCGGCGCGGCTGTCGGCCTGGGAGTAGGTCGACAGGGCTGCTCTCACAGCGCCGCTGAGCGCGGCGGCTTCACGCAAGTCCCTTACAGCACCTGCACCCCGCATGTTCGGGGTGTCGGCCAGGTGCGCCGGGATCGAAATAGCATCGGCGAATCGACGGTAGAACGGGTTGTTCTCGAAGTAGACATCGCCCGATACACCTACCTTCCCGCCATGGTCGTCATCCCATTGGAAGGTGCTGAAACCGTCGATGTGGTTGTCGTTGCCCAGCGCTTGTTTCTTGCCATCGGAGTTCGTGGAAATGCTGGCAATACCCGTTTCCTGCAGCGTCTTGAGCTCGTTGGCCTGGCTGATGCCGTCGCCGTTCAGGTCTCGCCAGATGCGCAGGTCCGCCCAGACCTTATCGCTGGCATCCAGCTTGCCGTCCCCGTTGCTGTCCACGGCCTGCATGGCCTCGAAACCATCGCGGGCCTTCTGTCCGTTGGCGAGTAGGGTGTGCTCGCCAAACAGCTCGCGGCCGCTGTCGATCGTGCCATTGCCATTTCGGTCGAGAACCAGGAGGCCGTCGTCGGACTTCACCCAGCCCGAGCCATGCTTGTTGCCGTCGCCGTCATGGTCGAACAGCGTTTGGCCTTCTGCGCCGTAGGTCTCGATGCCATCGCCGTCCAGGTCCAGCACGATCGGCGAAGACGTTTTCAATGCACCCTCGTAGTGGGTGTTGACCTCTTTGTCGATCTGTTCGATCTCGAAGGCACTCCTGTTCTTCCACCACCACACGGTGCCGACGGCGTCTTGCGGGATATCGTCGATCACACCGGCTTTGTTGAAGAACTTGAGCAACAGCTTGGCGGGCTTGGAGCCCATGCCGCCCGCGGCTGTTTCCAGGGCCTCGTCAAGCGTCTCCAGTGCATCATGAGCCTCACCTGTGCTCATGCCGATGGTGTTGCCGTTTACAACCTCGTCCTTGGTGTTGATTTCGATGCGACGTCCCTGATCGTTCTCCACGACCACAACATCACCATCGCGTCCTACATATCGCCACATATTGCGTGTCTCCTTGACTGGAATATTCCGTTTCATTGGCTGCTGGACCGAGCAGCCGACGGTTTCCGGGCGTTGCCCGGAAATAGGGCGGGGCAGAGGTAGGCGATGGGGGCCACGGTCCATGTGGCATTAGATAGGGCCGTCCCTCTGGCTCCTTGTTAGAAAAAGC
Organism: Metapseudomonas otitidis; assembly: GCF_011397855.1. Classification (NCBI taxonomy): domain Bacteria; kingdom Pseudomonadati; phylum Pseudomonadota; class Gammaproteobacteria; order Pseudomonadales; family Pseudomonadaceae; genus Metapseudomonas; species Metapseudomonas otitidis. The sequence goes on from NZ_AP022642.1 coordinate 2,177,590, forward strand.
GGAAGGCGACAGCCTCCCGCCGATTCGATCAATGCCAGTTGGCGGCGATCACCACCTCCAGTTGAGCCCGTTGCTCAGGCGTGAGGTTGGAGCTGCCCGCAGTCGGTGGCGCGAAGGCCGCCATGGCGTTGACCAGGTTCTGTACCTGGCTGTCGAGTAGGGTCTTGCCGTCAGCGGTCTTGATCGTCTCGACGTGATTCGAGGCGCTGGCGTACCAGTTGCTGATGGTGACCTTGTCGTCGGAGCCGAGGACGGAGAGTTCCAGGTTGTTGCCGGTGCGTTGGAGCCAGAGGTCGGTGCTGTTGATGCCTTGGGTGAAGAGGAGGGTGTCGTTACCAGACAGTTCGATGATGGTGTCCTGGCCGTCACCGAGTTCGAAGAGGTAAGTATCGTTGTTGAAGGTGCCAAGGAGCGTGTCGTTGCCTTTGCCACCGACATAGAGGCTGTTGTTGGAGTAGTCGGCATTGTTGGAGAGGGTATCGTTGCCCTCGCCACCAAAGAGTTGATTGCTGCCTTTGTCCCCGTAGAGGGTGTCGTCTCCTGCTTCGCCATACATACGGTCATTGCCGGTACTGCCAAGGAGTGTGTCTCCGGCTTCGCCGCCTCGGCTGATGATGCCGTTGGCGATGATGTCGGCCATGTTCCAGGTGGTGTTATCGGCGAAGACGATGGACTCGATGGTTTTATTGGACTGATAAGTCTGCGTAGCGGAGAAGGCATCTTTCAACGTGATGCTGTCAGTGCCATTGCTGTGCACGAAGACGATATCGAGCCCGACCTTGCGCACTTCGATGTCCTTGGCACTGATGCCTTGGCCGAAGCGCAGGGTGTCGTTACCGGACAGTTCGATGATGGTGTCCTGACCGTCGCCGAGTTCGAAGAGGTAGGTGTCGTTGTTGAAGGTGCCAAGGAGCGTGTCGTTGCCTTTGCCACCGACATAGAGGCTGTTGTTGGAGTAGTCGGCATTGTTGGAGAGGGTATCGTTGCCCTCGCCACCAAAGAGTTGATTGCTGCCTTTGTCCCCGTAGAGGGTGTCGTCTCCTGCTTCGCCATACATACGGTCATTGCCGGTACTGCCAAGGAGTGTGTCTCCGGCTTCGCCGCCTCGGCTGATGATGCCGTTGGCGATGATGTCGGCCATGTTCCAGGTGGTGTTATCGGCGAAGACGATGGACTCGATGGTTTTATTGGACTGATAAGTCTGCGCAGCGGAGAAGGCATCTTTCAACGTGATGCTGTCAGTGCCATTGCTGTGCACGAAGACGATATCGAGCCCGACCTTGCGCACTTCGATGTCCTTGGCACTGATGCCTTGGCCGAAGCACAGGGTGTCGTTGCCGGACAGTTCGATGATGGTGTCCTGGCCGTCGCCGAGTTCGAAGAGGTAAGTATCGTTGTTGAAGGTGCCAAGGAGCGTGTCGTTGCCTTTGCCACCGACATAGAGGCTGTTGTTGGAGTAGTCGGCATTGTTGGAGAGGGTATCGTTGCCCTCGCCACCAAAGAGCTGGTTGCTGCCTTTGTCCCCGTAGAGGGTGTCGTCTCCTGCTCCTCCGTAGATAAAGTCATTACCTACACCACCATTTATTGAGTCATTTCCAGCGGTACCCCAGCTGGCAATACCATTCGCGATTATCTTGGCCATGTCCCAAATGGTGCCGTCGGCGAAGACGACGGACTCGATGGCTTTGTTGGACTGATAAGTCTGCGCAGCGGAGAAGGCATCTTTCAACGTGATGCTGTCAGTGCCATTGCTGTGCACGAAGACGATATCGAGCCCGACCTTGCGCACTTCGATGTCCTTGGCACTGATGCCTTGGCCGAAGCACAGGGTGTCGTTGCCGGACAGTTCGATGATGGTGTCCTGGCCGTCACCGAGTTCGAAGAGGTAAGTATCGTTGTTGAAGGTGCCAAGGAGCGTGTCGTTGCCTTTGCCACCGACATAGAGGCTGTTGTTGGAGTAGTCGGCATTGTTGGAGAGGGTATCGTTGCCCTCGCCACCAAAGAGTTGATTGCTGCCTTTGTCCCCGTAGAGGGTGTCGTCTCCTGCTTCGCCATACATACGGTCATTGCCGGTACTGCCAAGGAGTGTGTCTCCGGCTTCGCCGCCTCGGCTGATGATGCCGTTGGCGATGATGTCGGCCATGTTCCAGGTGGTGTTATCGGCGAAGACGATGGACTCGATGGTTTTATTGGACTGATAAGTCTGCGTAGCGGAGAAGGCATCTTTCAACGTGATGCTGTCAGTGCCATTGCTGTGCACGAAGACGATATCGAGCCCGACCTTGCGCACTTCGATGTCCTTGGCACTGATGCCTTGGCCGAAGCGCAGGGTGTCGTTACCGGACAGTTCGATGATGGTGTCCTGGCCGTCGCCGAGTTCGAAGAGGTAAGTATCGTTGTTGAAGGTGCCAAGGAGCGTGTCGTTGCCTTTGCCACCGACATAGAGGTTGTTGTTGGAGTAGTCGGCATTGTTGGAGAGGGTATCGTTGCCCTCGCCACCAAAGAGCTGGTTGCTGCCTTTGTCCCCGTAGAGGGTGTCGTCTCCTGCTCCTCCGTAGATAAAGTCATTACCTACACCACCATTTATTGAGTCATTTCCAGCGGTACCCCAGCTGGCAATACCATTCGCGATTATCTTGGCCATGTCCCAAATGGTGCCGTCGGCGAAGACGACGGACTCGATGGCTTTGTTGGACTGATAAGTCTGCGCAGCGGAGAAGGCATCTTTCAACGTGATGCTGTCAGTGCCATTGCTGTGCACGAAGACGATATCGAGCCCGACCTTGCGCACTTCGATGTCCTTGGCACTGATGCCTTGGCCGAAGCACAGGGTGTCGTTGCCGGACAGTTCGATGATGGTGTCCTGGCCGTCACCGAGTTCGAAGAGGTAAGTATCGTTGTTGAAGGTGCCAAGGAGCGTGTCGTTGCCTTTGCCACCGACATAGAGGCTGTTGTTGGAGTAGTCGGCATTGTTGGAGAGGGTATCGTTGCCCTCGCCACCAAAGAGTTGATTGCTGCCTTTGTCCCCGTAGAGGGTGTCGTCTCCTGCTTCGCCATACATACGGTCATTGCCGGTACTGCCAAGGAGTGTGTCTCCGGCTTCGCCGCCTCGGCTGATGATGCCGTTGGCGATGATGTCGGCCATGTTCCAGGTGGTGTTATCGGCGAAGACGATGGACTCGATGGTTTTATTGGACTGATAAGTCTGCGTAGCGGAGAAGGCATCTTTCAACGTGATGCTGTCAGTGCCATTGCTGTGCACGAAGACGATATCGAGCCCGACCTTGCGCACTTCGATGTCCTTGGCACTGATGCCTTGGCCGAAGCGCAGGGTGTCGTTACCGGACAGTTCGATGATGGTGTCCTGACCGTCGCCGAGTTCGAAGAGGTAGGTGTCGTTGTTGAAGGTGCCAAGGAGCGTGTCGTTGCCTTTGCCACCGACATAGAGGCTGTTGTTGGAGTAGTCGGCATTGTTGGAGAGGGTATCGTTGCCCTCGCCACCAAAGAGCTGGTTGCTGCCTTTGTCCCCGTAGAGGGTGTCGTCTCCTGCTCCTCCGTAGATAAAGTCATTACCTACACCACCATTTATTGAGTCATTTCCAGCGGTACCCCAGCTGGCAATACCATTCGCGATTATCTTGGCCATGTCCCAAATGGTGCCGTCGGCGAAGACGACGGACTCGATGGCTTTGTTGGACTGATAAGCCTGCGCAGCGGAGAAGGCATCTTTCAACGTGATGCTGTCAGTGCCATTGCTGTGCACGAAGACGATATCGAGCCCGACCTTGCGCACTTCGATGTCCTTGGTACTGATGCCTTGGCCGAAGCACAGGGTGTCGTTGCCGGACAGTTCGATGATGGTGTCCTGGCCGTCGCCGAGTTCGAAGAGGTAGGTGTCGTTGTTGAAGGTGCCAAGGAGCGTGTCGTTGCCTTTGCCACCGACATAGAGGCTGTTGTTGGAGTAGTCGGCATTGTTGGAGAGGGTATCGTTGCCCTCGCCACCAAAGAGTTGATTGCTGCCTTTGTCCCCGTAGAGGGTGTCGTCTCCTGCTTCGCCATACATACGGTCATTGCCGGTACTGCCAAGGAGTGTGTCTCCGGCTTCGCCGCCTCGGCTGATGATGCCGTTGGCGATGATGTCGGCCATGTTCCAGGTGGTGTTATCGGCGAAGACGATGGACTCGATGGTTTTATTGGACTGATAAGTCTGCGCAGCGGAGAAGGCATCTTTCAACGTGATGCTGTCAGTGCCATTGCTGTGCACGAAGACGATATCGAGCCCGACCTTGCGCACTTCGATGTCCTTGGCACTGATGCCTTGGCCGAAGCACAGGGTGTCGTTGCCGGACAGTTCGATGATGGTGTCCTGGCCGTCGCCGAGTTCGAAGAGGTAAGTATCGTTGTTGAAGGTGCCAAGGAGCGTGTCGTTGCCTTTGCCACCGACATAGAGGTTGTTGTTGGAGTAGTCGGCATTGTTGGAGAGGGTATCGTTGCCCTCGCCACCAAAGAGTTGATTGCTGCCTTTGTCCCCGTAGAGGGTGTCGTCTCCTGCTTCGCCATACATACGGTCATTGCCGGTACTGCCAAGGAGTGTGTCTCCGGCTTCGCCGCCTCGGCTGATGATGCCGTTGGCGATGATGTCGGCCATGTTCCAGGTGGTGTTATCGGCGAAGACGATGGACTCGATGGTTTTATTGGACTGATAAGTCTGCGCAGCGGAGAAGGCATCTTTCAACGTGATGCTGTCAGTGCCATTGCTGTGCACGAAGACGATATCGAGCCCGACCTTGCGCACTTCGATGTCCTTGGCACTGATGCCTTGGCCGAAGCACAGGGTGTCGTTGCCGGACAGTTCGATGATGGTGTCCTGGCCGTCGCCGAGTTCGAAGAGGTAAGTATCGTTGTTGAAGGTGCCAAGGAGCGTGTCGTTGCCTTTGCCACCGACATAGAGGTTGTTGTTGGAGAAGTCGGAATTGTTGGAGAGGGTATCGTTGCCCTCGCCACCAAAGAGCTGGTTGCTGCCTTTGTCCCCGTAGAGGGCGTCGTTGCCAGCCCCCCCGAAGATGCGGTCGTTGCCGCCGCTGCCGGTCAGGGCGTTGCCCGACTGATCGCCAAAAATGAATCTATAGCCGGCCTCTTCGGTTCGTTGACGTACTTTCTGAAGATCTTCATCGGAGAGCTTTTCAAAGAGGTTTACTGCGATCTGCCCGAAGGCCAGTCCGCTGGAGGTGTCTCCTTTCCACGCCAAGCTGAGGTCCAGTGCATCGTTGAAGGCTTTCGTTGCTGAGGTGACAGCTGTCTGCTCGAACAGCTTGGTCATTTCGCTGTAGTCGAGCGCGATACCGGTGTCGGTGATATTCAGCCCGATCTGGTCGACATAGGGCTTGAGGCGGGTTTGCAGCAACAGGCCATCGTAGATGGACTTCCTGAGCGCCTCGTAGGCCTGGTTCAGTAAGCCTGCCTGCCCGGCATTCAGCCCCAGACGATCCTCATTGATGACGACCGAGCCATCCTTGATGGCGTAGGTGGTCGTGCCGTTGGTGGTGCCCATGCCGAACGAAAGGGTCAGGCTGTTTGCGGTAGCACCTACCTTGCCGAAGCGCAGGAAGTTCTGGCCGTTGAACACTTCCAGGGCCTTGATGCGTTCAAGGAGTTGCTGGGTGCTTTTCTGGGCGTCTGTTGGTGCGGCACCGGCCGCCTCCCAAGAGTACTGGAAGCGGACATCCGTGCTGCCTTCGTCCAGCGCGTCGATGCGCTTGTCGAAGGTCTGGTAGTTGGCGCTCTTGGCCCACTCGGCGATCAGCTTGTCCAGCAGGCCCATCTGCTCTTCGCGGGTCTGGGCCTGGGCATAGGTGGCCAGCAGGGTCTTGAGCTCGGCGTTGAGCATCGAGGCTTCGCGCAGGTCGCGCACGGCGCCGGAGCCTTTCATGTCGGGCAGGGCCTTGGCTGCATCGTCCAGCGCGATAGAATCGGTGAACTCGCGGTAGAAGGGGTTGCTGGCCAGGTCCAGGTTGGCAACCACGCTCTGGTTAGCGTTGACGCTGCCTTGGGTACCGTCGCCCCGGATGAAGGTGCCGGTGGCGCTGATCAGGTTGCCATTGGATGTCTGGTTGCTGGCAGTCGAGTCGAGGTTGATGGCGACGATATTGTGCTCGGCCAGGGTCTTGAGTTCGCCGGCCTGGGCGATGCCGTCCTGATTGGTGTCCTGCCAGACTCGGACGTTGGCGAACTGGGCATCCTTCGCATCGAAGACGCCATCACCATTGCTGTCGAAGTCCCGGAGGGCGTCGAAGCCATCGGTGGCTTTCTGGCCGTTGGCCTTGACGGTATCGACCCCGAACAACTCGCCGCCATTGTCGATTTGGCCGTTGCCGTTGCGGTCCAGCACGAGGAAACCGTCATCGCCCTTGACCCAGCCGGTGCCGGTTTTCAGGCCATCGCCATCGAAGTCGAAGGTGATACCGGCGTTCGCACCGACGGTTTCGATGCCGTCGCCGTCGAGGTCGAGGCTGAGGGGGTCGATGCGTTGGATAAAAGTATTTGCGCTGTTGAAATTCTGATTCACATCGCTTTGAACTGCGGCGGCGCTTCTTTTTTTGAGCCAGACGAGGTGTGAGTCCGTGGTTTCGCCGTTGATTACTGCATCCATCCACTCGCCGCGAGTCGCCATCAATTGGCCAACTGCAGAGTTTTCGACAGTTTCATATGCATCATTTGCAATGTCGGGCAGGGACTTCCCAAGGATTTTTAGCTCACCTGTAGGTGCTGTGTAGTTCCAACCTCCTTCTTTTGTCCAGGTGAGCGTGGTTTTGACATCCACTGAAACTATTTTGCTTCCTAACGAAAGTATGGTTCCTGTTGTCTTGAATTCCTCCAATGTAATGGAGCCGTTTTCCTGGATTTTTGATTTTGTTTCTATCTTTGCTCGGCCCATCTCATATGAGAGGCTTACTTCTTTCTTGCTGTTTATGGAGATGCTGGAATTTCCTGATTTGATAGTTACCTCTCCAGAAGAGAGAAGTGTATCTGTTGAAAGTTCGTTTCCATAGCGGTCAAAGAATTTGACACTTCCATCCGGCCCGATATGGGCACTGTAGCCATTTCTGTCAAATATGTGGATGCCATTTGCGTCGGTATAAGACCAGTCTCTGTATTGTCCGGTATAGCCTGTCATATTGTGCTCCTTGCTTTTTAAGGTTATTAGTAAGTTATGGGCTAGCTGTTTTTTTTTTTTTTTTTTTTTTTTTTTTTTGGTGTGTTTTATGTCGTTGGTAATTTGCTCCTTTGGTATTTCTGAAAAGGTATGGTTGTTGTTGTCATCGATTTTTAATTTGGTAGCTGATGTGGGGTTTGCGTAAAGGGGCGTGTGACTTTTGAAGGGTGGCGAATTTAAACCTCTAAGATTTTAAGGTGCTGGCTTTTAATGGTTTGTCTGGTAGGTTTTTTCATAAAAACAAGGTCGGCAGCGGGGCGATAGATAAATACCGGTTCATGCTGGCTTTCAGCGTGAGGAGTACGATTTTATTTGGTGCGTTAACAGCTCGTGTTAACACGGCTCTTACCGCTCCCCCAAACTCTCATCCTGATATTCCTTCAACGGACTCAGGAAGTAGTCGATCACCTTCCGCTTGTCCGTCTTCACTTCCGCCCGTACGGCCATTCCGGGGGAGAGTTCCACGCGTTTGTCGCCGACCTGGATGCTGTTCTCCTCCAGCTGGATGCGGGTGCTGTAGACCAGGCCGCGTTTTTCGTCGTCGATGGCGTCGTTGGAGATGCTGACGACCTTGCCGTGCACCACGCCGTATTTGGTGAAGGTGAAGGTTTCTACCTTGATCTCGACTTCCTGGCCGGGGTGGACGAAGCCGATGTCCTTGTTCTCCAGCATGGCTTCCACTTCCACCGGCTGATCACTGGGGACGATGACCATCAGCGGTTGGGCCTCAGTGACCACGCCGCCGTTGGTGTGGATGGCCAGTTGCTGCACGGTGCCGTCCACCGGGGCGGTGAGGCGCATCAGGCGGTCGCGCTGTTCTGCCTTCTTCAGCTCCTGGACGAGGCCGGCGGCGCGCTGTTCGGACTCGTGCTGCAGATCGAGCATGGCGCGACGGGTCTGGGCCAGCACGGTGTTGCGCTGGCGTTCGGCGGCGCTGCGGGCGGCGGTGAGTTCGATGACGCGGGCTTGCTGGATGGCCAGCTCGCGCTCCTGATCGAGGCGTGCCTGCTCCTTTTCCAGGTAGGCGTGCTTGGCCACGTAGGCCTTGTCCAGCAGGCGCTTGTAGTCGGCGGAGAGCTGGCGGGTGATGGGCAGGGACTCCTCCAGCTTGGCCACCCAGGCCTTGGCAGCCTGGATCTCGGCCACGCGCTGTTCGATCTCGGCGTCGGCCTGGTCGAGTGTGCTGCGTAGTTCCAGGTACTGGCCCTGCAACCAGCGCTGGGCCGCCAGTTGCTGCTCGGGGCTGGCCTCGGGGATCAGCGCGGCCAGGGACGCGGGCTCGCTGTCGCTCTGGATGGCGTCGAGCAGGGCGCGGGCCCGGGCGCTGTCCACCTGGGCGGCGAGCAGGTCGCTCTTCAGGCGGTCGACGTCGGCACCGGTGATTTGCGCGTCAAGGTCCACCAGCAGGTCGCCGGCCTTCACCTTCTGCCCGTCGTAGACGTGGATGGCCTTGACCACCGCTACCTCGCTGGGCTGGATGACCTTGGTCTTGCCGCTGGGGACGATCTTGCCGGTGGCGGTGGCCACCACGTCGATCTCGCCGATGCAGGCCCACACCAGCGCCAGCACGGCGAAGGCGATGATCAGCCACTGGATGATGCGTGGCGCCGGGTGCGGCGGCTGCTCCTGCAGGGCCAGGGCGGCGGGGAGGAATTGCACTTCGTGGCTCAGGCGCGCGGGCGCGTCCATGGCCTTGCGGTTGCGCCAGGCGTGGCGCCAGACGGTGCGGTAGCGGTTGATCAGTTCACGGCGTGCGCTCATGGCGTGGGCTTCCTTGCGGGTGAGGTTGCGCTCACCCCGGGCCTCTCCCGGTGGGAGAGGGGGCTGGCTGGAATGGGGTTCATCAGGGGATCACCCCTGTTGCAGGCGGTGCAGGCGCGAGTAGTGGCCGGCCTGGTGGGCCAGCAGTTCGGCGTGGGTGCCCTGTTCGACGATCTGCCCGCGGTCCATCACCACGATGCGGTTGGCATCGCGAACGGCCGAAAGACGGTGGGCGATGATGATCACCGTGCGCCCCTGGCAGATGGCGCGCATGTTCTGCTGGATCACCCGCTCGGACTCGTAGTCCAGGGCGCTGGTGGCCTCGTCGAAGATGAGAATGCGCGGGTTGCCCATCAGCGCCCGGGCGATGGCCACGCGCTGGCGTTGTCCGCCGGAGAGCGAGGCACCGTGCTCGCCCACCACCGTGTCGTAGCCCTCGGGCAGTTCCAGGATGAATTCATGGGCACCGGCCAGCTTGGCGGCCTGCATCACCGCCTCGATGGGCGCGCCGGGGTCGGTGAGGGCGATGTTCTCGCGGATGCTGCGGGCGAACAGCATGTTGTCCTGCAGCACGACGCCGATCTGCCGGCGCAGGGACGACACGTCCGCCAGGGCCAGGTCCATGCCGTCCACCATCACCCGGCCGCGCTCCGGCGTGTAGAGGCGTTGCAGCAGACGGGTGAGGGTGCTCTTGCCCGAGCCGGAGCGGCCGACGATGCCGATCACCTCGCCCGGCTGGATGGTCAGGCTCACCCCACGCAGGATCTCCGAACCGTCAGGGCGGTAGCGGAAGTGCACCTGGTCGAACTCCACATGGCCACGCAGCGGTGGCAGCGCGCTGCGGGTGGCCTGGGACAGCTCGGTGCGGGTGTTGAGGATGTCCCCCAGGCGCTGCACCGAGACGCCGGTCTGCTGGAAGTTGGTCCACAGCTGGGCCAGGCGCATGATCGGCTGCGACACCCGGCCGGCCAGCATGTTGAAGGCGATCAACTGGCCGACGCTCAGGTCGCCGTCGATCACCAGGCGTGCACCCAGCCACAGGGTTGCCACCGTCACCAGCTTGCCCACCAGGCCGACGCTCTCGTTGGCCAGGGTGGACAGCGTCTGGGTGCGGAAGCTGGCCGCCACGTAGCCGGCGAGCTGGTTGTCCCACTTGCGGTTGATCTGCGGCTCCACCGCCATCGCCTTGAGGGTGTCGATGCCGTTGACGGTTTCCACCAGGAAGGCCTGGTTCTCCGCCCCGCGCGTGAAGCTCTCGTTCAGCCGCGCCCGCAGCAGCGGGGTGATGAACAGGGAGATGAGGAAGTACAGCGGCAGCGACAGCACCACCACCAGCGTCAGCCAGCCGCTGTAGAAGAACATCACGGCGATGAACACCACCGAGAACAGCACATCGAGGATCAGCGTGATGGCGTTGCCGGTGAGGAAACTGCGGATGTTCTCCAGCTCCCGCACCCGTGCCACCGAGTCGCCCACCCGGCGCGCCTGGAAGTAGGCCAGCGGCAGCGTCACCAGGTGGCGGAACAGCCGGGAGCCCAGCTCCACGTCGATGCGGCTGGCGGTGTGGGCGAACACATAGCTGCGCAGGCCCGAGAGCAGCGACTCGAAGAGCATGATCCCCAGCAGACCGAGGGCGATCACGTCCAGGGTGGACAGGCCCCGGTGCACCAGCACCTTGTCCATCACCACCTGGAAGAACAGCGGTGTCAGCAGCGCGAAGATCTGCAGCACGAAGGACACCAGCAGCACCTCGCCCAGCAGCTTGCGGTACTTGACGATGGCGGGGATGAACCAGGTGAAGTCGAACTTGGCCAGGTCGCCGGCCAGCGACGCCTGGGAGCGGATCAGCAGCAGCTCACCGTTCCAGCGGGCCTCCAGGGCGTCGAACTCCAGCACCTCCGGGCGCTGGGCGCGTGGGTCGTGGATCAGCGCCTTGCCGTCGTCCAGCCGCGCGATGATGAAGAAGCGGCCCTCCCGGTCGGCGGCAATCGCCGGCAGCGGCGTGTGCTCCAGCCGCTTGAGGGTGCTGCGCGCCGGGCGTGCCTTGAGCCCGAGCTTCTTGGCGGCCAGGAGCATCTCGGCCTTGGCGAAGTGGCGGCCGTCTTCGGCGAATTCGTGTGCGAGTTGTTCGGGGGAGGCGGCCACGTTGTGGAAACGGGCCAGCATCACCAGGCACGTAAGCCCGGTGTCGAGCGCTTGTCCCGGCTCGTGGGGGGAGCTTTCCTGCATAAAAGCCTTCTTCCTTGATGATGGCGAGGCGCCATGAAATGCGCGCGCCATTCTGACAAAACCGCCCCCGGGATAAAAAGCGGCGGATTGACGAACGGTTCTCACTCCAAGGGGATTCAGAGCCTGTAGGGCTTGGTGACGCACATGCAGGCATTTTGCCTACGACTGTCTACAGTCTTTCTTGGGTGCCTACGCCGTATCCGACCCCAGTGCAAGGCCTCGGGATGTGCCCTTGTGCGGGGAGTTCCGCTCCACCGTTCAGCAGGGAAGGCCGATGAACAGCACGTCTTTCAGCATCGATGCAGACAGTTTCCGCCGCATTCTCACCCGCAACGTGGCATTGCCCTTGGGCGTTGGCGTCCTGGGCGTGGTGCTGTTCGTCGGGCTGATCGGCTACCTGCTGTATGTGCTCAATTGGGTCGAGCACACCGACCAGGTGATCGCCCGCAGCAACGAGAGCCTGCGCCAGTCGGTGGAGTGCGAGTCCAGCTTCAGGGGGTTCCTGCTGTCCGGGGAGGAGGAGTTCCTCGAAGGCTACCGTGAAACGGCCCCGCGTCTGCTGGCCGGGCTGCAGGCGCTGCGTGAGCTGATCCACGACAACCCCGTCCAGAGTGAGCGACTGGCGCGAATCGAGGCTGCCCAGACGCGCTGGCTGCAGATGACCGAACCTCTGATCGAAGCGCGGCGTGCCAATCAGGACATCAGCGCGTTCATCCGCGAAAAGCAGGGCAAGCGGCAGATGGACGAGGTGCGCCAGGGCTTCGTGGCCCTGGTTGCCACCGAAGAGCAGCTGCGCCACGAGCGCAGCGAGCGGGCCAACCGGGCGGTGGTGCTGATCATCGGCTTGCTGGTGGTCATGCAACTGGGCGGCAGCGGAGCGTTGGCGATCTTCGGCCGGCGCGAGTTGATCGGCCTCTCGACCAACTACAACCGCATCCTCGACCAGCAGTCACGCTTCACCGAGCAGTTGCAGGCCCAGGCCTGGCTGCGGGAAGGGCAGTCGCAACTGGCCGAACAACTGATCGGCCAGCAGACCCCGGCACTGATCGGTCGCGCCGTGCTGGATTTTCTCGCCGGTTACCTGGAGGTCGCCGTGGGTGCCCTCTATGTGCGCGAGGGCGAAGGGCGGTTGCGACGCGTGGCCGACTACGGCTTCGCGCCCGGGCAGCAGGCCCGCGAGCAGGTCTTCGAGGACGGCGCCAGCCTGCTCGGCCAGGTGCTGCGGTCCCGCGAGGCACGGGTCATGGAGGGGCTTCCCCCGTCCTACCTGCGGGTCAACTCCGGGTTGGGCGATACCGATCCGCTGACGGTGATCCTGTCGCCGACCCGAAGCGATGGGCAGGTCAACGGCGTGCTGGAACTGGCCTTCCTGCGGCCCCTGTCACCCCGCGACCGGCAACTGCTCGAAGCCGTTGCCGAGAGCCTGGGCACCTCCATCGAGGCGGCTCGCTACCGCCAGCGTCTGCACGACATGCTCACCGAGACCCAGCAGCTCAACGAAGAGTTGCAGGTGCAGCAAGAGGAGCTGCGCGTCGCCAACGAGGAACTGGAAGACCAGGCCCGGGTGATCCGCGACTCCCAGGCCAACCTGGAGACCCAGCAGGCCGAACTGGAGCAGACCAACGAGCAGTTGAGCGAGAAGACCCGCCGCCTGGAAGACCAGCGCGACCTGCTGGACGAGCGCAACCACGCCCTCGACCAGGCCCGGTGCGAGCTGGAGGCGCGTGCCGAGGAACTGCAGCGGGCCAGCCGCTACAAGTCCGAGTTCCTCGCCAACATGTCCCACGAGTTGCGCACCCCGCTGAACAGCTCGCTGATCCTCTCCAAGCTGCTGGCAGAGAACCGCAAGGGCAACCTCGACCCGCAGCAGGTGCATTACGCCGAGCTGATCAACAAGTCCGGCAACGAGTTGCTGCGGCTGATCAGCGACATCCTCGACATCTCCAAGGTGGAGGCCGGCCGCCTGGAGGTGCATCCCGAGGACACCGACGTTGCGCAACTGGTGGACGGGCTGCGCGCTCTGTTCCAGCCCCAGGCGGATGACAAGGGGCTGGCGTTCGACGTGCAGGTCGAGCCCGACGCCCCAGCACGGCTCTACACCGACGGCCAGCGAGCCGGGCAGATCCTGCGCAACCTGCTGTCCAATGCCGTCAAGTTCACCGCCAGCGGTCGCATCGGCCTCAAGGTCCGCGCCGCCAGCGGCGGCATCGCCTTCGAGGTCAGCGACTCCGGCATCGGCATCAGCGACGAGCAGATGGGCATCATCTTCGAGCCCTTCCGCCAGGTGGACGGCACCACCAACCGACGCTTCGGCGGCACCGGCCTCGGCCTGTCCATCTCCCGCAACCTCGCGGAAATGCTCGGTGGCAGCATCAACGTGCAGAGCCAGCCCGGGCGCGGCAGCTGCTTCACCCTCTGGCTGCCCAGCAACTGCCTTGCCGGGGAGCCGCTGCCGTCCATCGCCCAGGTTCAGCCCGCCGAAGGTGTGCGGGCTGTCGCGCCCGCGGCGTCCGCCAGTGGCCTTCAGGACGACCGCCAGCGGCCCGTCGATGCGCGCCACTGCGTGCTGGTGATCGAGAACGACCCGAAGTTCGCCCGTGACCTCTACGAGCTTGCCCACGAACTGGGCCACCGCTGCCTGGTGGCCGGCAACGCCGAGGAAGGCCTGCGTCTGGCACGGGAGCAGGGGCCCGATGCGGTGTTGCTGGACATGCGCCTGCCGGACGAGTCCGGCCTCGCCGTGCTGCAGACGCTCAAGGAAGACCCCGTCACCCGGCACCTCCCTGTGCACGTGCTCTCCGTCGACGACCGCACCGGTCCGGCGCTGCAGCTGGGGGCCATCGGCCACGCACGCAAGCCTGCCACCCGCGACCAACTGCGCGAAGTCTTCGCCCGCCTGGAGGACAAGCTCACCCAGAAGGTCAAGCACGTCCTGGTGGTGGAGGGCGACGCCAGCCAGCGCGACAGCATCGCCCAGTTGGTGAGCGACGAAGACATCCAGGTCAGCGCCGTCGCCAGTGGCACCGAGGCCCTGGAGCGCCTGCGTGGCGGCACGTTCGACTGCATGATCATCGACCTCGCCCTGCCGGACATGCGCGGCAACGAACTGCTGGAGCGCATGGCCGCCGAGGCGCTCGGCAACTTCCCCCCGGTGATCGTCTACACCGCCCGCCAGCTCAGCCTGCGTGAAGAGGAGGAACTGCTGCGCCACTCCCGCTCCATCATCATCAAGGGCGCCTGCTCCCCCGAGCGCCTGCTCGACGAGGTCACCCTGTTCCTGCACAAGGTCGAATCCTCCCTTTCCAGCGACCGCCAGCGCATGTTGCAGAGCGCGCGCAACCGCGACCGCGTGTTCGAGGAGCGCACCGTGCTGGTGGTGGACGACGACGTGCGCAACATCTTCGCCCTCATCAGCGCCCTGGACGAGAAGGGCGCCCAGGTGGTGACCGCCCGCAATGGCCAGGAAGCCCTGCAGAAGCTGGAGGAGAACCCGCAGATCGACCTGGTGCTGATGGACGTAATGATGCCGGTCATGGACGGCTTCGAAGCTACCCGGCGCATCCGCCAGGACCCGCGCTGGAGCCGGCTGCCGATCATCGCCGTCACCGCCAAGGCGATGAAGGACGACCAGGAGCAGTGCATGGGCGCCGGCGCCAGCGACTACCTGGCCAAGCCCATCGACCTGGAGCGGCTGTTCTCGCTGATCCGCGTGTGGCTGCCGAAGCTGGACAGGTTCTGAAGCGCGGCGATGACCGCCGCGCGGCCGCTTACCCGCGCAGCTCGCGGAGTTCGCTGGTCAGGGTGTCCAGGCGCAGCAGGCGTCCCGTCTGGTCGAACAGACGCCAGTCGTGTGCCTGGGCGCGCACCTGCAACGGTGCGTCCGCCGGCCAGTCCAGCACGGCGCAGGTCTGCAGCGACTGCTGGCTCACCAGGCGCCACTGCCGGGTGTTGCCCTGGGGGGCGAGGCCGATCAGCAGCCACTCCGGGAGCACCTCCAGGTCCGGCACCGCCACCTGCTCCGGCGTGATACCGGGCAGGGGGATGTCGTATCGCCCACCGGTGCTTTCCATCGTCAGGGTCATCGTGCCGTTGGTGCCGTCCTGGCAGGTGAAGGTCAGCAACCCGCCCAGGGGGTTGGGGATGATGAGTTGGCGCTCCAGGGGGGCGTCCACCGGCCTGCGCTCGGCCAGGCGCCGCGAGGGCAGGGCGTAGCGCCAGAGTACGAGCGATCTGTCTGCGCCGGACACCAGCCATTGCTCGAAATGCTCGGTGTGGTGGAAGAGGCGGATGTCGCCCTTGAGGTCGCTGACGTGCCAGAGCACGGCGAACGAGCGGTCGACGTCCACGACACGAACGCTGTCCCGCAGGGTGACGGCCCAACTGATGCCGTCGAAGACCGGTGAGTGGGCGTGCAGCTCCAGTACACCCAGGTCCCGTGCCGTGCGCCTGACCAGATCCAGTTTGGTGATGCGCCAGACCTGGTCGCGGCGTGCCATGGCCAGGGCAACGCGCCGGTTGTGCGCGATGACCAGGCGGTGTGCCGGCTCGGCGAAGCTGAATACTGCGCGCCCGTGGGCATCCAGCACCTGGGCACCGGCTTCCCCGAGGGCCACCAGTGTGCGTTGGTCCTCCAGGGCTACCGCGTCGAGAATCGCCTGCTGCCCGGCGGGGGGCGCCTGCCAATGCAGCGGCGAGGTGGCGCGCTGCAAGGGGGTGGCACGCCCCTTGGGAAACCCGCGGGACGGCAGGTCGGCCTGCAGCAGCGTGTCTCGGCTGAGCTTGAGCAGGCTGTCCAGTTCGGACCTGGACAGGTGCGCGCGTTGGGTGGCGTGGTCATCCAGCAAGGCGGGCAGCACCATCCGGGCCAGAAGGGCCAGTGAGCGGTTGTCCCGCGTGTGCCGGTTCTTGGTGCCGACCCACAGCAGGGCGCGGGCCAGGGCCTGGCGATCCCGGAAACGTGCCGGGTCGTCGCGCAGTGCACGCAGGGGGGCGGCATAGGCCTCCAGGGTGTCCGGCAGCAGGGCGGCGCGGGTCACCAGGGCCTCGGTGCCCAGGCTACCGCCTGCCGCTTCGGCTTGACTCAGCCAGTGCACCGCACGATCCCGTGCCTCGGGCAGGGACCAGGCCACGTCCACCGCCTTCAGCCAGTCGCCGCGTGCTACCAGCATCTCGGCCCATTCCATGCGCAGCCGGTCGGCCACTTGCGGCCACTTGGTCTGCAGCATCTGCACCGCGCTGACGAAGGCATCGTCACGGCGTGCCACCTGCAGGGCCGTCTTCCAGTCGTCGGCCAGGCAGAAGAGGCGCACGATCCAGTCGGCCGACATGTCCCAGGCCAGTGCCAGCTCGGCTGCCTGGCGGAAGCGTTGGTGGCGCTCCAGGTAGTCCAGCGCCTCCTGTCGCACCTTGAGCAGCTCCGCGAGGATGAACACTGCTTCGTCGATGCGCCCCGCTCGGTCGAGTTTCTCGAAGTGCTGGCGATAGACCTTGCGCAGGTGGGCTTCCAGGTCCTCGCCCAGGGAGATGGAGGCCCCGGGGCCCGAGGGGCGTCCCAGGGACAGGTCGTCGCGGCGGTCCGGCGTGCCGAATGCCTGGCCCAGGCTGCCCTGTTCGCCTCCCAGGGGCAGCGCGTGGCGCAGCGCCTCGTCGATGTCGCCCTTCTCGAACAGGTTGAGCATGCGCCGCAGGTAGGCACTCTGGCGGCGGTTGAGCAGTGCACTGAAACGGGAAGTGATGGCCAGGCTGGTGAGCAGGCGTCGCCAGCGGCTCGGGGTGGCCGGCGCCTGGCTCTTGCGGGGAGGAAGCTCGCGCGCACGGGTGACCGGCGTAGGGGCTGCCGTCCAGTGCTGGGGGGCGCCGGAGAAGAACCGGCGCAAGGCACCGATGAGCAGCAGGGTGATGACGATCAGCAGGGCGGCCACGAACAGGAGCGCCCCGGGGCCGGATGGATCGTCGGAGTCCTGAGCCAGCGGAGCCGTGCTGGCCGAGGGCGACACGGCGTTCTGGGCCAGGTGCACGGCTTCTGGCAGGTGGCTACCCAGGATCACCACGGCGAACAGCACCAACCAGATGAGCAGGCCCTTGCCGACGCCTCCGGAGGTGGTCTGCGCAGCAGCCGGCTTGCCCGACGCACGCGCCGGGGGTTGCTTCGCCAGTGACTGGAGGAAGGCCTCGCGTTGCGGGCTGGGTGGTTTCACCTTGCCCTGGAGGATGGTGTGGATGTCCTTGGCGGGTGGCAGCTCCTCGATCACCAGTGGCGGTAGCGCGTCCCGGCAGTCATGGGTGTCCTGCCAGGGGTGGCCGTCGAGATCGAGGCAGTCCTCCAGCGCCAGGTGTTCGGCCTGATGCAGGTCCAGCGCGGTGACGCGGCCACCCTGTACCAGCCAGAGGTCGGCGGCCGGCAGGGTTGCCTGCTCTTCCTGTGTCAGCTCGGCCGAGCACAGGCCACCGGTCTCCAGGGCCAGCAGCGGCCAGCCCTCCAGCGCGTCACAGTCCTGCACAACGGTCGCGTTGAAGCGCAACAGGTCGCCCTCGGGGAAGCGCCAGGCTGCCGAGCCGGCCCGCCAATGGCGCAGCAACAGCGCCGCACGGACCTCGACCGCCAGCCAGTCGGCAGGCAGCCACAGGCCTGCGACCGGTCGGCGCCCCTTGAGCGAGGGCTGACGAACGTGGGTATCCGGTGCACTCATGGCGTGCCTCCTTGGTCATCTGCCCGGGTGCAGGAGGCTCGCAGGCGCACGACGTGGTGCCGGGTGCAATAGAGCACCAGCTCGCGAGCCTGACTGAGGACCGCCAGCAGGCCGCTGCTGGCACAGACACTCAGCCGCGCAATGGCATCGGGTGTTTCGACGATGCTCCGGAGCGCAGTGCCGTCATACAGGGCAAGGCGCTTGCGATCGCCGGACATCAGCACCAGCAGCAACCCCCTGGCGTCGGGGTCGGCCACCAGGCCCTGGGCACTCCAGCCCGGCGGCACGTCGAGTGTCCAGTTCTCTGCAGCGCCGCCTTGCCGATCCTTGGGGCGACACAGCCGCCAGCGCTCCTGGGGCGTTGCGCTCAGTCGCAGGGCGCATGCCGGGTGGGTGCTGGTGGTGCTGAACCGGGCCATGAAGGCCTTGCTGGCCTCACCCACCTCGCCAAGGAGCAGGGGCGTGCTCACGCGGTGTCCCGACAGCACCTCCTGGAGGATGAAGCGCTGGTCACGCTTGTGCAGGTAATAGAGGCGGCCATCGTCGAGGTGGCTCATGGCGAGCACATCGTCTTCGACGCGTTCCAGAAGCGGCTCCTGGCTGCGGGGTAGGCCTTTCTGGTGGTGCCAGTGCAGCAGTCGCCCCTGGGCATCCAGCAGGTAGAGGCGCTCGCCGTCATGGACGCTGTCCACCAGGGCGAGGGGCAGCAACCTGGCGGTGCCTGGCGGAGCGCTCAGTACCTCCTGTGGCGGGCGTGTGGCGGTACTCAAGGGCGACAACTGCCAGAAGCGCAGGTGGGGGCCGGCATCCATCACGCCGGCCAGGCTCTGCCCGGTGAACGCCAGGGCCAGCGGCTGCTCCCCCGTGCTCCAGAGGAGCCGGCGGGTCCTGGGTTTCTTCTTGCTTCCCAGGGCCGGCAGCTTGAACACCAGTACGCCGGGCTGATCGAGCAGCGCCAACGCCACCATCTGCCCGGAGCGCGAAATGATCGGTGGCAAGGTCAATGCCACGCGCTCCACGTTCAGGGTCTCGGCGTGCCCGGCAGGCACCTGCCCGGCGAGGGCGAACTGCCCTGAAAGCAGGCGCCTGCCAATGGCCGGGCTCGGCAAGGGCAGGCTCAGGGCACGTCGGCTGTTGCCCAG
The DNA here is from genome assembly GCF_011397855.1 of Metapseudomonas otitidis. NCBI lineage: Bacteria > Pseudomonadati > Pseudomonadota > Gammaproteobacteria > Pseudomonadales > Pseudomonadaceae > Metapseudomonas > Metapseudomonas otitidis. The sequence continues at coordinate 2,196,624 of NZ_AP022642.1, forward strand.
GTGCAGCTCGGCCTCCAGCGCTTCGCCATCCAGACTGGTGGACAGGTGCAGGCGGTGGCTGAAACCGTCATCCGTGGCCTGAGCGCCAATCAGCCAGCATTCGTCCGGCGTTGCGGGTAGCGCGTTGCGCAGGTCGCTCCAGGTGCGCCAGTCATCGGGCTCGGCGGCTTGCCAGCGCCGGGCTTCGAGCAGGCGGGCGAAGTCGACTGCGCCGCGCACGCCATCGATCCAGCCGGGTTGCTGGAGGATGCCCCAGCGCAACTCGCCACCCACGGCCTGGGCGCGGCGCGCCAGGAGGATCAGCATCGCAATGTGGGCCAGTCGTGGGGCGCCCAGTTGCCGGGGGCCGGCATCGAACAGGGCAATGATCGTGCGGTTGCCCTGGCAGGCGCGTGCCTCCGAGGCGAGGAACAGGTGCTCGCCGCTGGCAGCACGCCGCAGGAACTCGTCGGGAAATGCGTCGGCCAGCAACCACTCGCTGGGCAGCAGGCGCTCATAGGGGCCGCGACGTTGCAGGTCGCCCAGACCATCCGGCTCCTTCAGCTCGCCGCTCTGGCGGCGCTGAACCGGCCCCACCAGGTTGTGCAGGCGTTGCGCCAGGTCGGCCAGGGCTTCTGCCAGCTCGCTGTCCAGTTCCTGCAGAGGCTGGCCCCAGTGGGCCAGGGCGTCGGGCAACTGCAGGCTCATGGGGCTGCCCAATGTTCGGCAATGCGCGCCAGGTGACCTTCGGAAAGCGGCAGCTGGCGGTCCAGCGGCACCGTCCTGGCCGGCGCGGGCCAGAGCAGCAGCGGGGTGCGGCCGTGGCGCTTGGCGAGGGCACGGGCGAGCAGGTCCAGTGGCGCATCGGGGCACAGCCGGGTTGGCAGCCAGAGTTCGGGGGCGACTTCACAGGGGGCGGCGTAGTCGATGCCATCCACCCAGGGCAGGGCGTCGGCTTCCCCGATCACCACCAGCAGGTCATTGGCGGCGGTGGCCTGCAGGCCCGCCAGTTGCCCGGCGGGCAGGGCCAGCAGGCGCGCGTGCAGGCGCCAGGAGGCTTCGCCCCAGGCCACGGCAGCACGGGGTTCCAGGGCCTGGACGCGGGGTTGCCAGCGCCAGGCCTGTTTCAGGGCGCTCATGCGGGGGTGGCGAGGCGGGCGACCAGGCGCTCGCGCAGCTCGGCCAGTTCCGGCGGCAGGGCGTCAGCGAGGAAGTTGGCGTCGATCTCCCGCAGCACCGCTTCCGGGTTCGTCCCCTCGGCCTCGTCCAGGCAGGCGCGGGCTTCTTCGGCCAGGCGGCTGGCTCGCGACAGCGGTTGCAGGGTGGCTTCTTCCACCGCGCTGAAGAGGTTGTCGTTGCTGGCCTGGGCGAACAGCTCGCGCAGGACCTCGCGGGCCTGTTGCTGCATGGCCTGGGTGGGCAGGGCGTAGAGCAGCGGCCAGAGGTCCGCCTCGCTGGCCTGCTGGCGGCCGCCGAGCAGTGCGGCGGCGGCGATCAGGCGTTGCGATTTGACGATGCGCCGGTCGGAAAGCGGGATGCCGGCCTGGCGCAGGCGGCGGATGGCGTCGGCCAGGGCCGGGCGCACGCTGTCGAGGTCGACCTGGCGCAGGGCGCCGCAGAGCGTGTCCAGATGGCCCAGGTGGTGCGCGTCCAGCACGGGTAGCTGCTCGGCCTTCCAGCCCCCGGCGAGCATGGCTTCCAGTTGGTGGTCCGGCACGGTGTCGACGAACAGGTGCAGCAGGAAGCGGTCGGCGAAGGCCGCCAGGGCCTCGTCTTCCGGCAGGCCGTTGGCCGCGCCGACGCAGACCCGCAGCGGGCAGCGCAGCTCGGTGTGGCCACGGCGGAAGCGCCGTTCGTTGAGCACGCCGAGCAGGGTGTTGAGGATGGCGGTGGAGCCGAGGAACACCTCGTCGAGGAAGGCCACGTCGGCTTCCGGCAGCATGCCGCTGACATCGGTTTCCACCGTGCCCTCGCGCAGCTTGCGCAGGTCCACCGGGCCGAACAGCTCGCTGGGTTCGGTGAAGCGCCCGAGCAGGTATTCGAAGTAGCGGCCGCCCAGCACCTGGGCCACCCGCCGTACCACGGCGCTTTTTGCCGTGCCGGGCGGGCCGACCACCAGCAGGTGCTCCTGGGCCACGGCGGCGAGGATGATGAGTTCGGCGAGTTGCTCACGGCCGACGAGGCCGGTGGTGGCGGTACGAATGGCCGAGCGGAGTTCCCTGGCGGCGTGCTGGATGGCGTTCAAAGCGGCGTCTTCCCTGATGGCAAGGCGCGGATTTTGCGCAAATCGACCGGGCTGTCAATGCGCCATGACGCAACCCGTCGGACGGCTCACAAGGAACCGTCCCGGCATGTGCGTTCACTCCCCGGCGGCGTCCTCCAGCACCGGCTTGGCCAGGTAGCGCGACAGGGCGTGGGCGATGTTGTTGGGGCGCTGGCCATCGCCGAACAGCAGTTGCCCGATGCTCAGGCCCAGTTGGCGGTAGCTCTCGAACTGGGCTTCGTCGAAGAACTGGTCGCCGGTGGTTTGGTTGGGGAAGTCCGGGTTGGCGCGCACGTAGTTGAGCACGTCGGTGGGCACGCCCTCGATCAGCCGGGGCTTGATCAGCAGGATGCGGCTGGTGAGGCGGCGCGGGATGTCGGGGTTCTCCCGGTCCGGGGTGTGGAAGACGTTGAGCAGCACGGCGCAACGGCGGTCGCTCGGCTCGGTGGCGGCGCGCAGGGACTGGGTGCTGCCGAACACCTGGGACAGCAGCGGGTGGCGCAGCACGCCGGGGTCTTCCTCGATCTCCAGGTCGTGGTCGATGCGCGACAGCCGCACCAGGTTGGCCAGGTCGTCGAAGCGGTACTCCGGGTCGCAGCCGCAGTCGCACATCACCACCAGTTCGATGTCGCGGGCGGGGCGCAGCAGCTCGTAGGTGGCGGTGTTCTCGAAGTGGCCGCCATCGGTGAGGTAGAGCTTGTCGCGGCGATGGCCGTGGAAGCGCGCGGTGAGTTCGTAAAACAGGTAGGTCTGGGTCGGCAACCAGTGGGACGACGCCTCGCCGATCCGCGACAGCGGCTTGGCGCGGCCGACGAAGTTGCTCTGCCACCAGGTGCCCAGGCGCACGTTGGCCAGCCCCAGCAGCAGCGAGAGGCCCAGGCTGGTCTGGCGGCCGAGGCCGGTGCTGGCGGCGGCGCCGGAGGTGGCCACCCACTGGCCGAGGCTCAGCGGCTGGTTGATCTCGCCACGGCCGTTGGGCGGCTGCCGGGACTTGCGCTGGCCGTCGAGGATGAAGCTAGTGACCTGGTCCTGCTCGCCGCCGGGGGTGTAGCGGTAGGGCGCCACGCACAGCGGCTTGCCCTTGCGGTCGCGCTGCACCAGTTGCTCGGCCGGGTCCACGGTGAGGTTCATGGTGACGTTGATCAGGTGCAGCGGGCCGGCGGTGCGTTTGCCGTAGTAGTCCTTCAGGGGGATGTCGTCCCGCGAGAGGGTCTGCGCCACGCTCATGCGCCGGCGGCTCTGGGCGCAGGAAACGTCGAAGCGCTGGCCGTTGGAGGCGCCCAGGTAGGCGCGGGTCAGGCGGGCGGCGTAGAACGCCTGGAGGCTGGAGAGGTTGATGAAGCCGATGAACTGCCCGGTGACCACCGTCATCACCAGGGCGATGGCCGCCAGCAGGCCGAAGCGGAAGAGCTGCGCATCACCCGCGTGGGCGCCCGGCACCCGGCCGTTCCAGGCGAACCAGTGGGCCAGCAGGCCCCAGGCCAGGGTGACGGCCAGCAGCAGGACCAGGCCGGCGACCAGCGCCAGGGCGTCCAGGGGCAGTTTCTTCAGCAGGCCGGGGGCGGGTTTCTCGTCACGGCTGCGGGCCAGGTGGCGCACCAGCCAGATCAGCACCGGCAGCACGCTGAAGGTGAGGCTGCCCTGCCAGTGCCGGGCCAGCACCGTGTACAGCTCGAAGGTCAACTGGTGCACCAGGACCAGCACCAGGGCGACAGCCGCCCAGGTGATCGCCGTGCTCAGCGCCCGGGTGACGTTGACCCGGTAGTTGCGCACGTTGTCGGCGTCCAGTCCGCCGTCGTCGGGGTGCTGCTTCAGACGTTGGGACGCCACCAGCGCGGCGCACCAGGCCAGCCCCAGGCCGAGCACCGTGACCACTATCCAGAGCAGGTCGCGGGCGGGCACCGGCAGCCAGTCCGCTGTGTCGGGCACCTGGCAGGTGAGCCAGCCCAGCGCCGCGGCCATCGCCAGGGCGCTGCCGGTGGCCCAGTTGAGCAGCGCGGGCGGTTCGTCCTGGGTCTTGCGCGAGTAGATCAGCCAGTACGCCAGCATCAGCGGGGCCACGGCCAACAGGGCGATGCCCAGGGGAATGGCCAGGAGGTGGTCGCAGAACAGGTTCCAGCGCGAACAGGCCACGCCCTGGGTCAGGGCCAGCAGCGCGGTGACCAGCAGGATCGGCAGCCCGATCACCAGGTGCACGGCCACCCAGTTGCGCCAGGTCATCGCCAGGGCGTAGAGCAGGTCACCGGCGCCGGTGGGCGTCAGGTAGCGGCCGTTCTCCCGCAGCCAGGCGGTGGGCCCGGCGCCGACCGGGGCCGCGCGGTAGTTGGTGGAGGAGTGGATGCGCCCCGGCGGCTGGTAGCTCAGCACCCGGTAGGCGTCCTCGGCCGCCTGGCGCGCCTGGGCCTGCTCGGTGCCCGTGCTGGGACGCAGGCGCCCGGGCTGGAACAGGCTGGAGAAGAACGAGCCCATGTAGCCGCCGCCGCTCACGGTGGAGAGGTAGTCGAAACGCGGCAGCAGGCGCTCGGCGGGGGCGTCGCCGGTACTGCCGAGGGGGCGGTTGGCGGGGGTGTAGGGCGCGCGGGCCAGGGCCTGGAGCACGCCGAAGCAGAAGGTGGCGCTGCGGATGCCGCCGCCGGAGAGGGCCAGGGCCCAGGGGCGGCGGCGCGGTTCCGCCGGGGTGTCGATGCCGAGCGTCTCGCGGCGCCAGTCGATGCGTTCCTGTTCGGCCTTGTATTGGTCTTCCACGTGCCCTCCCTGGTGCGATGTTGCCTACAGCTCCTTACTAAAGCAGGTGCCGGGCATTCCGCCAGCCAGGCGTCGGGCTCAGCGCGGGCCTCCCGGGCAGGTTCCCGCTTCGCCCAGGGGGCGCCGGGCCAGGCCGATGGCCAGTACCAGGGCCAGCACCAGCATGCCGCCGACGAACAGGCCGATGCCGTGCCAACCGGCCTGGTGCCAGAACAGCCCGCCGAGGGTGCCGGCCACGCCGGAGCCGGTGTAGTAGAAGGCCTGGTAGAGCGACGCCGCCTGGCCCCGCGCCTGGGTGGCACGGCGGCCGACCCAGCTGCTGGCCACCGAGTGGGCGCCGAAGAAGCCGAAGGTGAACAGCAGCATGCCCAGCAGGATCAGCGGCAGCGGCGCCAGCAGGGTGAGGCCGAAGCCGACGAGCATCAGCAGGATCATCACCCACAGCACTTTCTGCCGGCCCACCCGGTCGGCCAGGGAGCCGGCCATGGCCGAGCTGTAGGTGCCGGAGAGGTACACCACCGAGAGCATGCCCACCGCCGCCTGGCTGAGGTGGTAGGGCGCCTGCAGCAGGTGGAAGCCGATGTAGTTGAAGAAGGTCACCAGGCTGCCCATCAGCAGGAAGGCCTCGACGAACAGCACCGGCAGCCGGGCATCGCGCAGGTGCAGGGCGAAGCCGTCGGCCAGGTTGCCCAGGGTGATCGGCCGGGGCCGGAAGTGCCGGGACTCCGGCAGCAGGCGCCAGAACACCAGGCCGGCGAGCAGCGCCAGCAGGCCGATGCAGGCCAGCACCCAGTGCCAGGACAGGTAGTCCACCATCACCCCGGCCACCAGGCGGCCGCACATCCCGCCGATGGCGTTGCCGCCGATGTACAGGCCCACCGCCAGCCCGGTGTGGGCCGGGTGGATCTCCTCGCTCAGGTAGGTCATGGCCACGGCAGTCAGGCCGCTGAGGGAGAGCCCCACCAGCACGCGCATCAGCAGCACCAGCTCCCAGCGGGTCATGGCGGCGCTGGCGAGGGTGAACAGGGCCGCGCAGAGCAGCGAAACGCCCATTACCCGCTTGCGCCCCAGGGCGTCGGACAGCGAACCGGTGAACAGCAGGCCCACTGCCAGCGCCAGGGTGGACACCGACAGCACCAGGCTGGCCTGGGCCGCGCTGATGGCGAAGGCCTGGGCCAGCACCGGCATCATCGGCTGCACGCAGTAGAGCAGGGCGAAGGTGGCGAAGCCGCCGCAGAACAGCGCCAGGTTGGTGCGCAGGAAGGCGGCGCTGCCTTTCTCGATATGGGTGGGCGGCTCGGCGGGCGCGCCGGTGGCAGTCTGGCGCTCGGGGTGGCTCATCGGGGACCTCATCACGCGAATCAGGCAGTCGGCCCGTGGGGGCCGTGGCCCGCTGCTGGCGGGCTCTGGGGGACGGTGAAAAGCCTATCGGTGCGCAATACGCGTTTCCAATATATTGTTCGACATCTTTGATATCTGAAACCTATCAATCGCCGCCATGGAACTCCGCCACCTGCGTTACTTCATTGCCGTCGCCGACGAACTCCATTTCGGTCGCGCAGCGGAGCTGCTGGGCATATCCCAGCCACCGCTGAGCCAGCAGATCCAGGCCCTGGAGGAGGAGCTGGGGGCGCGACTGTTCGAGCGCACCAACCGCCGCGTGGCCCTCACCGAGGCCGGCCGGCTGTTCCTCGACGAGGCGCGCCAGGTACTCGCCCAGGTGGACCAGGCGGCTGAGGTAGCGCGCCGAGCCCAGCGCGGCGAGCTGGGTCAGTTGAAGCTGGGGTTCACCTCCTCGGCGCCGTTCACATCGGTGATTCCCGGCGCCATCCTGCGCTTTCGCCAGGCCTTCCCCGAGGTGCAGCTGGAGCTGCACGAGCTGAACAGCCGGGAGGTGGCCGACGCGCTGCTCAACGGGCGCATCCAGGTGGGGCTGATCCGCCCGTTGCCGTTGCCGGAGTCTTTGGTGGCGGTGGAGCTGTTCCGCGAGCCGCTGGTGACGGTGCTGCCCGCCCAGCACCGGCTGGCAGGCGAGAGCGCCGGCCTGCACCTGGCGGAGCTGGCGGCTGAACCCTTCGTGTACTTCCCGCGCAATGCCGGCACCGGCCTTTACGACCAGGTGATCGCCCTGGCCCACGAGGCCGGCTTCAGCCTGCGCATCACCCAGGAATCCCACAGCGCACTGACGCTGATCGGGCTGGTGGCGGCGGGGCTCGGGGTTTCGGTGCTGCCGGCGTCCTTCACCCGCATGCACTTCGATGGCGTGGTCTACCGGCCGCTGCTGGATACCGGTGCCACCACCGCCGTGTGGCTGGTACGCCGGGATGACGAGCGCTCACCGCTGTCGCGGGCTTTCATCGAGCTGATCGCGCCCTGAACGCGCGTGCTTGCGGCCCGTCATGGCCGCGCAGGACATGGCCAGGTGCTGCGGGGGCGGAGGGCTGGGTTCGGCGTTCAGCGAGGGGGCAGGTGATGGGGGAGGGCCGTTAAAGGGCGGGGGAATGCAAAACGACCCGCCATGCCTGGACGCTCGATCGGCATGGCGAGTCAGAAGGGAGAGCGGGGGATCAGCGGAACGCGGGCACCACATGCTTGATGAACAGGTCCAGGGACTTCTTCTTCTCGGCGTGGGGCAGGCTGTTGTCACACCAGAAGCTGAACTCGTCCACGCCCAGCTCCTGGTAGTAGCGGATGCGCGCGATGATCTCTTCCGGGGTGCCGATCATGGTGTTCTTGCGGATGTTCTCCAGCTCGAATTCGGGGCGGTCCTTGAACTTCTCTTCCGGGCTGGGCGGCAGGATGCCGTTGACCGGGGTCTGCTTGTTGCCGAACCAGGCGTCGAAGGTGCGGTAGAAACGCGAGATGGCGGCGGCGCCGAGCTTCCAGCCTTCCGGGTCGTCCACGCTGTGCACGTGGGTGTGGCGCAGCACCATCAGTTGCGGGCGCGGTACGTCCGGGTTGTTGGCCAGGGCGGCCTCGAACTTGTTCTTCAGGTCCACCACTTCCTCGTCACCCTTCATCAGCGGGGTGACCATCACGTTGCAGCCGTTCTTCACCGCGAAGTTGTGGGAGTCCGGGTCGCGGGCGGCGATCCACATCGGCGGGTAGGGCTGCTGGATCGGACGCGGGGAGGAAGTGGAGGTGGGGAACTTCCAGATCTCGCCGTCGTGGGCGTAGTCGCCCTGCCACAGGGCTTTAACAGCCGGGACCATTTCGCGCAGGTGCTGGCCGCCGTCGGTGGCCGGCATGCCGTTGGCGAGGCGGTCGAACTCGAACTGGTAGGCGCCACGGGCCAGGCCCACTTCCATGCGGCCGTTGCTGATCACGTCCAGCAGGGCGCATTCACCGGCCGCGCGGACCGGGTTCCAGAACGGCGCGATGATGGTGCCGGCGCCCAGGCGGATGGTCGTGGTGCGGGCCGCGAGGTAGGCGAGGGTCGGCATCGGGCTGGGAGAGATGGTGTATTCCATCGAGTGGTGCTCGCCGATCCAGACGGTGCTGAAGCCGCCGGACTCGGCCATCAGCGTCAGTTCGGTCAGGTCTTCGAACAGCTGGCGGTGGCTGATGCTCTCGTCCCAACGCTCCATGTGTACGAAGAGGGAGAATTTCATTTCGCTTACCTCGGGCTTTTTGTTGTTGGCCGATGCGATGACCCGCTTGCAGCGGGCATTGCCGGGATGTTCAGGCCACCGGATCCCCTCGGGATACCGCTGGTCGGCTGTTGTGATATTGGTATACCATAATATGGAATATCCGCAAACACAATCTGTCGGCCTCAAGGAATCCGAGCGAGATGAACATAAAACAAAAACTCACGATGGCCTTTGCCGCCATCGCCAGCGTGCCGGTCGTCCTCGTGGCGGTGCTGATCGTCCTCAACCTGCGCGGGGAGGCGCGCGAGGATTTCCTCGACAGCAGCGGCCGCGAAATCCGCCAGGTGGAGAACGCCATGAAGCTGTTCTTCGAGGGCATCAGCCAGAACGTCGACTACCTGGCCACCCACCCACGCCTGCAGGCGGTGGATGGCAGCCTCAAGCAGTACATCGCCGCCAACGCAGCGGACCTGCCCACCGGCCCCCAGGACGAGCAGGTGTTCGAGCTGTTCAACGGCCTGGCCAAGTCCCACCCGGCCTATGCCTACCTGTCCCTCGGCACCCAGCAGGGTGGCTACGTGTTCTGGCCCGGTGACCCCAAGCTCGCCAGCTACGACCCGCGCACCCGTCCCTGGTACCAGGCCGCCATGGCCCAGCCGGGCAGGACGCTGCGCACCTCCGCCTACTACTGGGCGGCGGACGACGTGGTGCTGGTGAGCACCGTGCGCAGCTTCGCCAACCAACTGGGCAACCCGGGCGGCGTGGTGAACATCGACGTGTCGCTCAAGCAGCTGACCGACCTGGTCAAGCAGATCCGCCTGGGCGAGAGCGGCTACCTGATGCTGCTGGAAGGCAACGACAAGGTGCTGGTGGACCCCAATGCACCGGAGCACAACTTCAAGAACCTCAGCGACCTGGGCGAGGGCTACGCGCAACTGGCCAAGGCTGGCACTGGCCTGGAAGAGGTGGTGCTGGGCGGAGAGCGCTACATGGCCAACGTCTGGACGTCCGACGCGCTGGGCTGGCGCTTCATCGGGGTGATCCGCGAGGACGAGGTGATGGCCTCGGCCACCCGCCTGAGCTGGGTGATCGCGCTCATCGCCCTGGCCTGCGGCGGCCTGTTCGCGCTGGTCGGCGGCTTCTCCGCCGGGCTCATCGTCAAGCCGATCCGTGGTGTGGCCAGCGGCCTGGAAGGCATCGCCCAGGGTGAAGGCGACCTCACGGCGCGCCTGGACGTGCGCGGCCAGGACGAAACCGCGCAGCTGGCGGGGTGGTTCAACCAGTTCCTCGAAGCCATCCGCACCCTGATCCGCCGTATCGGCGATGCCGCCGGGGAGATCCACAGCACCTCCGGGCGCTCCACCGAGACCGCCCAGGACCTGGCCGAGGTCGCCAGCCGCCAGCGCGAGGCGGTGGACATGGTCTCCACGGCCTTCCACGAGATGGTCGCCACCTCCAACGAAGTGGCGCGCTCCTGCAGCCAGGCCGCCGACTCCGCCGACAGCGGCCAGCGCCAGGCCCACGACGGCCAGCGGCAGATCGACGAAGCGGTGACCAATGTCGACCGCCTGAGCCGCGAGATCGGCCAGTCCGCCGAGGCCATGCAGCAGCTGGAGCAGGACAGCAACGACATCCAGTCCATCCTCGGCACCATCAGCTCGATTGCCGAGCAGACCAACCTGCTGGCGCTCAACGCTGCCATCGAGGCGGCCCGTGCCGGCGAGCAGGGCCGGGGCTTTGCCGTGGTGGCCGACGAAGTGCGGGCCCTGGCCAAGCGCACCGCCGATTCCACCAGCGAGATCGACACCCTGCTGGGCAACCTGGCCCGCCGCACCCACCAGATGGGCAAGCAGATGCATGCCAGCCTGGAGGTCTCCCAGGAAACGGTGGTGTCGATCAACCAGGCCCGGGCGAGCTTCGAGCTGATCCGCGAATCGGTGGACGTGATCCGCGACATGAACACCCAGATCGCCACCGCCGCCGAAGAGCAGCACCAGGTGGCCGAGGACATCAACCGCCACATCAGCCAGATCCACGGCGATGCGCAACTGGTGGCCAACCTCGCCGAGTCCACCCGCGGCGATGCCCACAACCTCACCGACCTCAGTAACGAGCTGAACCAGCTGGTGCGGCGCTTCCGTACCTGATCGGCTGCAGCGGCGAGCCTGCTAAAGGCTGCCTGAACGCCAGGCAAAAAAAGAGCGACGCTTGTGGCGTCGCTCTCGTGCCCTGGGGGGCGGGTGGCGGGACGGGCCGCCGGCTGGGAAGGTGCCCGGCGCAAGGCCGGGAACCGGACGGCCCGGCTTCTTGTGGAAGCGCGGGCCGTTGGGCCGCGAGGCGGCCCGGGACGTCAGCCGATGGTCATCAGGCTGGCGTTGCCGCCGGCGGCGGCGGTGTTGACGCTGAGGGAGCGTTCGATCAGCAGGCGCTCCAGCGGTACGGCGGTTTCCCCACGGGACAGGCCCTGGACGCCGATGATCGCGCCCTTGCGGGCGGCGACCTGCTGGCAGATCTCGCGCAGCTGATCGGAATCACCGTGGTGCAGCACGGCGTCGAACGCCACGTCCTCGCTCTTCCAATCGGCGACCAGCTGGATGCGCGACTGAACCGCCTTCGGCAGTTTGGCGCGCAGGGCCTTGGTCACTTCGCCGTCCTGCCAGACCACGCGGTTGCCCACCGACAGTGCGCCCGCCAGCTGGACCAGCAGGTCGGCTTCGTCGTCGGCCAGGCCCAGCACGTTCTCGCGGGGCAGCAGCAGGTAGGTGTTGCGCTCGCCGGTCGGGCCGGGGAGGGTGCGGCTCAGGCCGCTCTGGGACAGCTCGGCGAAGCGGTCGCAGAGGCTGGCCAGCTCGCCACGGCCTTCCTTCGCGGCCCACTCCTTGAGGGCGGCCAGCGGTTTGTCCTGGCGCTCTTCCTGGAGCGTGCGCAGGCCGGCATCGGCCTGTTGCTCGTCGAGGCGCTGGAAGGTGCGGGTGACCGCATCGTCCGGGCGGGTGGCGAGCAGGCGGTACATGTACAGCGGGCCGCCGGCTTTCGGGCCGGTGCCGGAGAGGCCTTCACCGCCGAAGGGCTGCACGCCGACCACGGCGCCGACCATGTTGCGGTTGACGTAGAGGTTGCCGGCGTGGGCCTTGTCCACCACCTTGGCGATGGTTTCGTCGATGCGGGTGTGCACGCCCAGGGTCAGGCCGTAGCCGGTGGCGTTGATCTGGTCCAGCAGCTGGTCCAGGTTCTCGCGCTTGTAGCGCAGCACGTGCAGCACCGGGCCGAACACTTCGCGCTCCAGCTCGTCCAGGCCTTCCAGTTCGATCAGGGTCGGCATGACGAAGGTGCCGCGGCTCATCACGTCGCCTTCGGTGCGGGCGACCTGGTAGACGTGGCGGCCTTTCTTGCGCATGGCTTCGATGTGGCGGTCGATGCCGGCCTTGGCTTCGGCGTCGATCACCGGGCCGATGTCGACGATGATGTTGTCCGGGTTGCCCAGGCGGCATTCGGCCATGGCGCCCTTGAGCATCTCCAGCGCGCGGTCGGCCACGTCTTCCTGCAGGCACAGCACGCGCAGGGCGGAGCAGCGCTGGCCGGCGCTGTCGAAGGCAGAGGCGACCACGTCGTTGACCACCTGCTCCAGCAGGGCGGAGGAGTCGACGATCATGGCGTTCTGGCCGCCGGTCTCGGCGATCAGCGGGATCGGGCGACCCTGGGCGTCCAGGCGGCCGGCGACGTTGCGGGCGAGGATGCCGGCGACTTCGGTGGAGCCGGTGAACATCACGCCCTTGACGCGCTCGTCGTTCACCAGGGCGGCGCCCACGGTGTGGCCTTCACCCGGCAGCAGCTGCACGGCGCCTTCGGGGATGCCGGCCTGCAGCAGGATGCGCACGGCCTGGGCGGCCACCAGCGGGGTCTGCTCGGCGGGCTTGGCCAGCACGGTGTTGCCGGCAGCCAGCGCGGCGACCACCTGGCCGGTGAAGATCGCCAGGGGGAAGTTCCACGGGCTGATGCAGACCACCGGGCCCAGCGGGCGGTGGCTGTCGTTGGCGAAGTCGTGGCGGGCCTGGGCGGCGTAGTAGCGCAGGAAGTCCACGGCCTCGCGCACTTCGGCGATGGCGTTGGCGAAGGTCTTGCCGGCCTCGCGGCACAGCAGCCCCATCAGCGGCTGGATCTCGGCCTCCATCAGGTCGGCGGCACGGTCCAGGGCGGCGGCGCGCTCCACCGGCGGGGTGGCCTGCCAGATGGGGGCAGCGGTCAGCGAGGCGAGCACGGCGTTGCCGACGTCTTCGAGGCTGGCGTTCTGCACGTGGCCGACGACGTCGCGGCGGTCGGCCGGGTTGAGCACCGGCAGGCTCTCGCCTTCGGAGACCGGGCAGCCCAGCATCGGGCGGGCGCGCCAGTCGGCATGGCCACTGCCGAGCAGGGCGCTGGAGAGGGAACCCAGGCGGTGCTCGTTGGCCAGGTCGATGCCGCTGGAGTTCACCCGGCCGGCGCCGTACAGGTCACGGGGCAGGGGAATGCGCGGGTGCGGCTTGCCGAGGGTGCCTTCGGCCGCAGCCATGGCTTCGATGCTGGCGACCGGGTCTTCCACCAGTTGCTTGATGGAGATGGAGCTGTCGGCGATGCGGTTGACGAACGAGGTGTTGGCGCCGTTTTCCAGCAGGCGACGCACCAGGTAGGCCAGCAGCGTTTCATGGGTGCCCACCGGGGCGTAGATGCGGCAGGGGCGGTTCAGCTTGCCGTCGGCGATCTTGCCCACCACTTGCTCGTACAGCGGTTCGCCCATGCCGTGCAGGCACTGGAACTCGTACTGGCCCGGGTAATAGTTCTGCCCGGCGATGTGGTAGATGGCCGAGAGGGTGTGGGCGTTGTGGGTGGCGAACTGCGGGTAGATGGCATCCGGCACGGCCAGCAGCTTGCGCGCGCAGGCCACGTAGGACACGTCGGTGTAGACCTTGCGGGTGTAGACCGGGAAGCCTTCCAGGCCGTCGACCTGGGCGCGCTTGATCTCGCTGTCCCAGTAGGCGCCCTTGACCAGGCGGATCATCAGGCGGTGGCGGCTGCGGCGGGCCAGGTCGATGACGTAGTCGATCACGTACGGGCAGCGCTTCTGGTACGCCTGGATGACGAAACCGATGCCGTTCCAGCCCTTCAGGCCCGGCTCGAAGCACATGCGTTCCAGCAGGTCGAGGGAGATTTCCAGGCGGTCGGCTTCCTCGGCGTCGATGTTCAGGCCGATGTCGTATTGCTTGGCCAGCAGGGTCAGCGCCAGCACGCGCGGGTACAGCTCGTCCATCACGCGTTCGTACTGGGCGCGGCTGTAGCGCGGGTGCAGGGCGGAGAGCTTGATGGAAATGCCCGGGCCTTCGTAGATGCCGCGACCGTGGGAGGCCTTGCCGATGGAGTGGATGGCCTGCTCGTAGGAGGCGTAGTAACGCTGGGCGTCCTCTTCGGTCAGCGCGGCTTCGCCGAGCATGTCGTAGGAGTAGCGGAAGCCCTTGGATTCGAACTTGTTGGCGTTGGCCAGGGCCTCGGCGATGGTTTCGCCGGTGACGAACTGCTCGCCCATCAGGCGCATGGCCATGTCCACGCCCTTGCGGATCAGCGGTTCGCCGCTCTTGCCGATGATGCGGTTCAGCGAGCTGGAGAGGCCGGCCTCGTTGTGGGTGGACACCAGCTTGCCGGTGATCAGCAGGCCCCAGGAGGCGGCGTTGACGAACATCGACGGGCTTTGGCCCAGGTGCTGCTGCCAGTTGCCGTTGCTGATCTTGTCGCGGATCAGGGCGTCACGGGTGCCCTTGTCCGGGATGCGCAGCAGGGCTTCGGCCAGGCACATCAGCGCCACGCCTTCCTGGGAGGAGAGGGAGAACTCCTGCAGCAGGCCCTGCACCAGGCCGGCACGGCCGCCGGCGCTCTTCTGGTTGCGCAGTTTCTCGGCGATGCCGTAGGCGAGCTTGTAGGTGGCTTCGGCCATCTCGGCGGGCAGGCGGGCCTGCTCCAGCAGCATGGGCACCACTTCTTCCTCGGGGCGGCGGTAGGCGGCGGTGATCGCGGCGCGCAGGACCGACTGCGGGAGGATGCTCTCGGCGAATTCGAGGAAGGGCTGGTAGACCGGGTCGAGGAGGGCCTCCACCGCTTCACTGTCGCCCTCGGCCAGGCGTGCGGCGATGCTTTGCAGCTCCGGCAGGGTGGTGCCGCTCTCGAGGGTCTCGAGGTAGCTGTAGATCGCTTGCTTGATCAGCCAGTGGGGCGTGCGGTCGATGCGGCGGGCGGCTTCCTTGAGACGCTCGCGGGTCGCCTCATCGAGTTTCACGCCAAGGGTAGTGGTGGTGGCCATTTCTTGTCCTCGTCAGCTGCCGTGGTCGGCACGGCGGATTGCGGCGCCAAGAGTAGCTGTGCCGAAGTCGGGGTGCAACCAGGTGCAACCTTGATATTTCGCTGTCTCCAGCAAGCCTGGGAAACCCCGCACCGCCTCGGTGCGCGCGGGGTTGCGCGATGCCTGGGGAGGTGCAACCGGTCGTCGGGAAAACGCGGCGAGGGGCGCGTTTCCATACTAGTCCGAGTTGGTTGCACCTGCTTGGGGTCGGCGCCGTTTCTGGCGCAGGGGCTCCAGCAGCGGCTTGAGGCCGTTGTGGTCGATCTCCTGCATCAGGGCCAGCAGGCGGCCGATCTCGCCCTTGGGGAAGCCCTCGCGGGCGAACCAGTTGAGGTAGTGGCCGGGCAGGTCGGCGATCAGGCGGCCCTTGTACTTGCCGTAGGGCATCTCGCGGGTCACCAGCAGCAGGAGGTCTTCGGGGTTCATCGGGCCGGGCGGGGTCGGGGAGGGGCGGCTAGGATAACCCCAGACCGGTCACGCTGAGTTGAGGTCGGTCGCTCAAGTCGCTATTTTCTGAGCCGCCTCATCATTAGTCTGCTAAACATAGCGGCCGCAGACTGCCCGGAACCCCGCATGAGCCCCAGTACCCCATCGCTGCGCCGCGAGGAGCCCTTGAAGGGCATCCTGCTGATCTGCGTGGCGATCTTCCTGTTCTCCAGCCACGACGCCATCTCCAAATACCTGTCAGCCTTCTACCCGATCATCATGGTGGTGTGGGTGCGCTACCTGGTGCACACGCTGCTGTTGGCCGGCTACCTGCTGCCGCAGCAGGGCTTGCGGGTGCTGCGGGCGAAGCGTCCCGGGCTGCAGGTGGCGCGGGCGTTGTGCCTGATCGGGGTGAGCCTGCTGTTCACCACCGGGCTGCGCTACATCCCCCTGGCGGAGGCGACCTCGGTGATCTTCCTGGCGCCGCTGCTGGTCACGGCGTTGTCGGTGCCGCTGCTGAAGGAGCGCGTCACCCGCGGGCAATGGGTGGCGGTCCTGCTGGGGCTGGGTGGGGTGCTGCTGATCGTGCGGCCCGGGGGCGCGCTGTTCACCCCGGCGGTGCTCCTGCCGGTTTCGGCGGCGGTGTGCTTCGCCTTCTACCAGTTGCTGACGCGCATCCTCTCGCGCTACGACAGCCCGGCCACCACCAACTTCATCACCGGCCTCACCAACACCCTGATCATGAGCACCCTGGTGCCGTTCTTCTGGAGCCTGCCCACCACCACCGGCCACGGTCTGCTGATGCTGGCCCTGGGCGCCTGCGGCATGGGCGGGCACATGCTGCTGACCCAGGCGTTCCGGTATGCCTCGCCGGCCTTGCTGGCACCGTTCAGCTACGGGCAGATCGTCTTCGCCGGGTTGCTCGGCTACCTGCTCTTCGACCACGCGCCGGATGCCATCGGCGTGGTCGGCATCGCCATCATCGTCGGCAGCGGCCTGTTCACGGCATACGCCCAGCGGCGCTGAGCTCGTCGGCGGTGCGTGCCAGGGAGCGGCAGGCCTGGGCGTTCTCCACGTAGTCCTTCAGCCAGCGCAGCACCTCCACCGGCTCCCAGCGGGTCGGGTCGAACAGTGCATACACCAGCCCCTGGTAGCCCACCACGTCCAGCGGCCGGTGGTAGCCCGCCCGCTGGAACAGCGCCTCGATCTCCGCCAGGCAGGTGTTGAAGTGCACCCGGGTGAAGGGCGTCTTGCCGTCGGTCACCAGCCCCTCCAGCAGCAGCTCGTCCACCGCTTCGCGTACTTCGGACACCGCCATGCGGTTGACCGTGTACTTCAACTGCATCACGTCGACCATCCCTGTTCTCCTCATCAGTGCAGGCACCGCGCCCCGTGGCGGCTTCCAGCCGGCCGGCGTGGTGCAGGGTTGTCCGGACCGCCGGCAACGCGCAGCGGTAGCGGGTGTTTCCGGGAACGGATCATCCCAGGGATTTGTGACAGCGGTTTTGGCAAGGGCATGGGGGCTGAAGGCATCATCGGACGATTCTCATTGAATACTGTATGAATATACATATACTCGTTGAACTCATCCCCTGGCAACAAAACTCCGATGAAGAACCGCTGTCAGTGAGTGCCTCTCCACGCTGTACGGGAATCCCCTGATCCATGATCCGTTTCGTCCTGCTGCTCTCCCTCCTGCTGGCCGGTACCGCCCAGGCCGCCGCGCCGCGCACCTTCCAGGAAGCCAAGAAAGCCGCCTGGAAGCTCTACGCTTCCCACCCCGTCGAGTTCTATTGCGGCTGCCGCTACAGCGGCAACAAGGTGGACCTCAAGAGCTGCGGCTACGTCCCGCGGACCAATGCCAAGCGCGCCAGCCGCATCGAGTGGGAGCACATCGTCCCGGCCTGGGTCATCGGCCACCAGCGCAAGTGCTGGCAGAACGGCGGTCGCGAGAACTGCGCCCGTCACGACGACGCCTACCGCCGGGCCGAAGCCGACCTGCACAACCTGGTGCCGAGCATCGGCGAGGTGAATGGCGACCGCAGCAACTACGGTTTCGGTTGGCTGCCCCAGGCGCCCAGCCAGTACGGCGCCTGCCCGATGGTGGTGGACTTCAAGGCACGCAAGGCCATGCCGCGCCAGCAGATCCGCGGGATGATCGCGCGCACCTACTTCTACATGAGCGAACGCTACGGCCTGCGCCTGTCCAAACAGGACCGCCAGCTCTACACCGCCTGGAACAAGCAGTACCCGGTAGAAGCCTGGGAGCGGAACCGCAACCAGCGCGTGGCTTGCGTGATGGGGCACGGCAACCACTTCGTGGGGGCGGTGAATTTGAAGGCGTGCAAGTGAGGGCGCGCTGGTCTTTGTCAGCGAGCCACCCTTGAAGGGTTGGGCGGCTCGCTGGTAGCGCCTGGGCAAGAAGATCTTGTAGGACAAGGCATTGTTTGCGAATGATAAAGCTTGTCATTTGTGATAGCGTGCAGCGCATTCCTACAACTACCTTCACCTCGTCTTGCAAGGAACCGCCTTTCGATGCGCCGTACCCTTCTGTCTCTCTGCCTGCTCCAGGCTGCCGCCCCCGCTTTCAGTGCCGAACCACCACTCTCAGCCGACGACACCGGTTCGCTGGAGCTCAATGCCCTGAACATCGATGCCCAGGCTGAAGCATGGGAGCGCGCGGATGGGCCGGTGAAGGGCTACAAGGCGACCCGATCAGCCAGCGCCACGCGCACCGACACGACCCTGCACGAAACCCCGCAGTCGGTGACCGTGGTCCCCCGCGACGTGGTCGAGGACACCGGGGCAACGCGCCTGCAGGAGGCGCTGGACTACGCCGGTGGCGTCGGTCGCGCCAATAACTTCGGGGGCCAGGGGCTGACCACCTTTACCGTGCGCGGCTTCACCACCGGCGAGTTCTATCGCAATGGCTTCCCCATCAACCGGGGTTACCCCAATGCGCCGGACGCCAACACCATCGAACGTCTTGAAGTCCTGCGCGGGCCGGCGTCCAGCCTCTATGGCCGTGGCGATCCGGGCGGCACCTTCAACGTGGTGACCAAGCAGCCCCAGGCCGAGCGCAAGACCACGCTCGGCGCGCAGGTTACCGACCAGGGCCTGTACCGCAGCACCCTGGACACCACTGGCGCATTCGACGAGGAAGGCCGCGTGACCTACCGCCTGAACCTGCTGGGGGAGGGGGGCGACAGCTTCCGCGACAACGTCGAGAGCGAGCGCTACGACGTGGCGCCGGTCATCAGCTGGCAGGCCACCGACGACACGCGCATCACCCTCGAAGCCGACCTGATGCGCAACAACCATCCCCTCGACCGGGGCCTGACCCGCTACCCCAACCAGGCCGGTAACCCCTCTCGCGACACCAATGCCTGGGGCTCGGGCAGTGACAACCGGCTGCACAACGACAACGACATGCTGCAACTGCGCTTCGAGCATGCCCTCAACGCCGACTGGACCCTCGCTGGCGGCGTGCAGGACCTCAACGGCACCCTGCAGGGCAACGCCATCGAAGCCAACGGGCTGCAGGCTGACGGGCGCACCCTGGGGCGCAACTTCAACTACCGCAAGCTGGACTGGAGCGACCGCGACTACCAGCTCAACCTCACTGGCCACTTCGACACCTTCGGCCTGGCCCACACCCTGCTGACTGGCGTGGAATACGAGGACTACCACTACAGGTCCATCATCCGCCGCTCCGGCGGTTCGACCGGCGACTACACCGTGGACATCTTCAACCCCGCCACCGGCCAGGCACGTCCGGCACTGACCCGCGTGACCACCCACGACAAGGAAAACCTCACCACCTGGGCGGCGTTCGTCCAGGACCAGGTCGCCCTCACCGAACGCTTCAAGGTGCTGGCGGGCGTACGTGTGGAGCGCTACGAGCACGATTACGACAACCGTCTGCCCGGCAGCCGCGACTGGAGCACGGCGGACACCGCCACCACCCCGCGCCTGGGGGTGATCTACGACCTCACCGATAGCCTGGCGCTGTATGCCAACGCGTCGAAGTCCTTCAAGCCCAACACCGGTGCGAGCCGCCAGGGCGATGGCTTCAATCCTGAGGAAGGCAAGGCCTACGAGGTGGGCCTGAAGTGGGAGTCGCCGGACCAGCAGCTCAGCGTCGACGCGGCCATCTACCACATCGTCAAGCAGAACGTGCTCACCCTCGACCCCCTGGATTCCGCCTTCAGTGTTGCCGCCGGCGAAGTACGCAGCCGTGGCTTCGACCTCAACATCGCCGGCAACCTCACCCCTGAGTGGCGCATGACCGGCGGCTACGCCTTTGTCGATGCCGAGGTGACCCGCGACAACAGCCTGAAGAAAGGTACCCGCCTGGCCAATATCCCGCGCAACAGCTTCAGCCTGCTCAACGTCTACGAGTTCCAGGACGGCGCCGCCAAGGGCCTGGGCCTGGGCGCCGGCGTGCGCTACGTGGACGACCGCGCCGGGCAAACCTCCGCCAGCACCTATGCGATGAAGGGCTATACCGTCGTCGACCTGCTCAGCTTCTACCAACTGACGCCGCAGGTACGTCTGAACCTGGACGTGAAGAACCTGCTCAACGAGGAGTACGAGGAGGGCGCCTTCAACCTCTACGCCTACCCCGGCGCGCCGCGCACCGTACAGGCGGGCATCGCCTACACCTTCTAGCCGCTGCCGTACGCCAGCCGTGCGGAGATGTGGCGGTGCGTGCCGTCAGTCCTCGTAGCGGCTGGTCGGGTCGCGATCCTGGGAGTAGTGCCTGGCCAGTGGGAAGGCCGGCAGCCAGGACTCGCGTCGGATCACCCAGCTCTCGTAGGTCGGCACCAACTGGTTGGGCGCGTCCAACGCCCCCAGGTTGACCTCCACCTCATCGCCCGAACGGTTGAACACCGATGACCCGCACCGTGGGCAGAAATGCCGGCCTGCGTAGGCGTGGGCGGTCCCTTCGAGGCTCACCGCCGCCTCGGGGAAGATCGCCGAGGCATGGAACAGCGCCCCGTGATGCTTGCGGCAGTCCAGGCAGTGGCACAGCCCGACCCGGTACGGCCGACCCTCCGCCACCAGGCGCAGGTCGCCACACAGGCAGCCTCCGGTGAATCGTTCCATCTCCTACCCTCCTGTTTCATCAGTCCACCTGGGTTCGACCCGTCCTTGTCCCCGGCAGGTTCCATCCCGTCGGGTGTATGGCCTTTCCCACCTCGATCTGTGCCTATGCCATGGCACGCGATGCCCCTAGGATCGGCGCTCAACCAGGGAGGATAGGGCGATGGAAGAGGGTATCGAGGCAAGCGATTTCGGTGGGCTGCAGGTACGGCAGCTGGTACCGGACGACCTGGAACTGATCTGCAGGCACCGCGAGGCGATGTTCCTCGAAGCCGGAGGTGATCCGGCTGCGCTGCGGGTGATGACCGAGCACTTCCGCCCCTGGCTGCGGGTGCGCCTGGAGGACGGCCGCTACTACGGCTTCATGGTGATGGACGAGGGCAGCCCGGCGGCTGGCATCGGCCTGATGAGCATCGACTGGCCACCGCACCCGGCCCACCCGACCCAGGAGCAGCGCGGCTACGTGCTCAACGTTTACGTCGAGCCGGCCTACCGGCGTCGGGGGCTGGCGACGGCGCTGATGAAGCTGGCGGAAGCCGAGTTCGCCCGGCGCGACCTGGGCTTCGCCGTGCTGCACGCCACCGAGGTCGGCCGCCCGGTGTACCAGGCCCTCGGCTGGGCAGCCACCCGTGAGATGACCAAGACCCTCGGCTGAGGCGCCTCCCCACCCTGTGGTTTCCGGCGCGGTCATCGCGCTGTCCTGCCAAGCCCCCTCGCTGTCCGCCAATGCCCTCAGCGCCCGGAGGCGCCTGGCGTAACGTGGCGCGCTACCCACCACAACAAGCGCCGTGCCCCGCCGGGGCGCGGTAGAAGAGGGGAGTGCGATGCCGAAACCCGCGAACCTGCTGATTCCCGCCCTGCTGGCCCTGGCCGGGCTGCTCGGCGGCTGTGGCGAGGAGGCCAAGCCGGCCGCGCCGCAGAATACCGCCACCTTGGCACCGGCCGACCCGGCCCTGGCCAAGGTCTACGACACCAGCTGCAAGCTGTGCCACGCCAACCCCGCCTCCGGGGCGCCGCAGAGCGGTGACGCCGCCGCCTGGGCGCCGCGTGTCGCCCAGGGCACCGACAGCCTGCTGGACCACAGCATCAACGGCTTCAAGGGCATGCCGCCGATGGGCATGTGCATGCAGTGCTCGGAAGAACAGTTCCTCGCGCTGATTTCCTTCATGTCCGGTCAGCACCTCGAATAAGGCGTCTTCCATGGCTATGAACCTCACCCGACGCCAGCTGCTGCAACGAGCCGGCGTCGCCGGCGCCTTCACCGCGCTGGCCTGCACCCCGGCGCTGGCGGAACTGGCCCGCGCGCCCCGGCTGATCCCCTGGCGCAACTGGTCCGGCGGGCAGAGCTGCCTGCCCCAGGCACGCCTCGCCCCGCAGAGCCTGGACGAGCTGGTCCAGGTCATCCGCCAGGCCGAAGGCAAGGTCCGCCCGGTGGGCTCGGCCCACTCCTTCAGCGCCCTTGTGCCCACCGACGGCACCCTGGTGTCGCTGGCCTACTTCAACGGCCTGCTCGCCCACGACCCGGCCACCCTGCAGGCGGAGTTCGCCGCCGGCACGCCGATGTCCCTCATGGGGCCGGCGCTGCAGGCGGTCGGGCAGGCGCTGCCGAACATGGCCGACATCGACTACCAGACCCTGGCCGGGGCAATCGCTACCTCGACCCACGGCACCGGCGTCGGCTTCGGTTCCTATTCCTCACAAGTCACCGGCCTGCAACTGGTGACCGCCAGCGGCGAGGTGCTGGACTGCGATGCCCAGCGTCACCCCGAGGTGTTCAACGCCGCGCGGGTGTCCCTGGGTGCCCTGGGCGTGGCGACGCGGGTGCGCCTGCAGAACCGCGAGGCCTATCGCCTGCGCGAGAAGCAGTGGATCGCCAGCACCGAAGAACTGCTGGAGGACGTGGGCAACCTCACCCGCGACAACCAGCACTGGGAGATGCTGGTGATCACCCATTCCGACTACGCGCTGTCCGTCGCCCTCAACGAGACCACCGACCCGGCGACGCCGCCGCTGGACCCGGAGGAGGAGGGCGGCAACGGCTTCGTGAAGATCATCGAGAACCTCGACAAGTACGGCAGCGACTTCCCCGCCGCACGCCGCGCGCTGCTAAACAGTCTGCGCCACATCGCCAGCTTCGACGACCGGGTCGGCGACTCCCACGAGATCTACGCCAACGTGCGCAACGTGCGCTTCAACGAGATGGAGTACTCGGTGCCCGCCGAGCATGGCCCGGCCTGCCTGCGGGAGATCCTCGCGCTGATCCGCGACAAGGACCTGCGCACCTGGTTCCCCATCGAGTACCGCTACGTGAAGGCCGACGACATCCCCCTGAGCATGTTCGAGGGCCGCGACAGCTGCTCCATCTCCGTGCACCAGCACTACAGCATGGACCACCACAACTTCTTCGCCGCCGTCGAACCGATCTTCTGGAAGTACGCCGGCCGGCCGCATTGGGGCAAGCTGCACACGCTCAACGCGCGCACCCTGCAGGCGCTCTACCCGCGCTGGAAGGAGTTCACAGAGGTGCGCCAGGCGCTGGACCCGAGCGGCAAGTTCCTCAATGCGCACCTGTCCTCGATCCTCGGCGTGGCCGGATAACAAGGAGAAGCCATGAACCGTCGCAAATTCCTCGTCGGCACGGCCGGTGCCGGCGTACTGCTCGCCGGTGTCGGCGCCTGGCTGCGGCCGGCCGACAAGGGCGCCCCGTACAGCGATTACTTCGCCCGCCTGAACCGCGAGCTGAAGGCCCAGGGGCCGATGCACCCGGTGATGCTGATCGACCTCGACCGGCTGGACCACAACATCGACGTGGTGATGCAGTCGGTGCACCGT
The DNA here is from genome assembly GCF_011397855.1 of Metapseudomonas otitidis. NCBI lineage: Bacteria > Pseudomonadati > Pseudomonadota > Gammaproteobacteria > Pseudomonadales > Pseudomonadaceae > Metapseudomonas > Metapseudomonas otitidis. Next base: position 2,219,932 of record NZ_AP022642.1, read on the forward strand.
GCCGGCAAGTCGCTTCGCCTGGTGGAGAAGTCCCTGCCGTCGCCGCAACTGCTGGACTACATCGCCAAGCGTGCCGGCACCCAGCGGCTGATGTCGTTCCACCAGCCCTTCCTCAACCACGACGCCGAACGCTTCCCCGAGTCGGACATCCTGCTCGGCAAGCCCCTGCCGGTGCGTGCGGCGCAGCTGTTCTACGAGGCCCATCGCGGTCCGTTCGACCCGGCCCGGCAGCTGCAGTGGCTGCTCGACACCCCCGAGCGACTGGCGCAGTACCTGGCGCTGGCCAAGGCCCTGAACATCCGCATGCGCATCAACATCGAACTGGACGTGGGGCTGCACCGGGGCGGCGTGCAGGACACGGCCGGCCTCGGGCGGATGCTCGAGCTGGTCGGCGCCAACCCGCAGCACCTGGAGTTCGCCGGCTTCATGGGCTACGACCCCTTCGTCGGCATGGGCGTGCCCGGCATCCTCGGCTCGCCCGAGGCGCTCTTCGCCAAGGTGATGACGCTGTACGACGGCTTCGTCGACTATGCCCGCACCCGGCACCCCACGCTGTGGCGCCCGGACCTGACCCTGAACACCGCCGGCAGCCCCAGCTACCGCATGCACGAGCGCGAGCGCACCAGCAGCGAGGTCTCGGTGGGCTCGGCACTGCTCAAGCCCACCCACTACGACCTGCCCTCCCTGGAGGAGCACCAGCCGGCGGCCTACATCGCCACCCCGGTGCTCAAGAGCACCGGCGCGGTGCGCATCCCGGCGCTGGACGGCAAGTCGGCACTGTTCTCCTGGTGGGACCCGAACCAGCGCGAGACCTTCTTCATCTACGGCGGCAACTGGATGGCCGAGCCGGAATCGCCCAAGGGCCTGCAGTTCAACGGCCTCTACGGGCGCAGCTCCAACCAGGAAATGATCAACGGCTCCCACGCCGTCGGCCTGTCCGTGGATGACCAGGTGTTCCTGCGGCCGACCCAGTCCGAATCCATCCTCCTGCAGTTCGGCGACCTGCTGGCGGTGCGTGACGGGCGCATCGTCGAGCAGTGGCCGGTGTACAGCTGAGCGCGGGGTCAGCTACTCCAGCGTGAAGCGCTTCGCGAGCAGCGCTCGCTCCTGCGGTCGATGCCAACTGACTGAGAGAACCCCAGGCCCTTGCCTGGGGTTCTGCGTTCCGGGAAGGTCCAGAGGCCGAAAGGTTCAGAGGCTGAACGGCAGGTTCAGCTTGGCCCAGAGCATCTCGCCTTCCGGGCGGTTCTCCACGGCGAACTCCTTGGCCCAGCGCATCTCCACGCTGGCGTACTTGAGGAAGGTCAGGTGCACCGCCGGGCCGATGGCGAAGACCTGCCCGCGCACGCCGTCGTCCACGTCCTCGCCCATGAAGGTCACCGTACGGCCGAACTGCTTGTCGTCGGTGGTCTGCTTCACGTAGTAGCCGTTCAGGCCCAGGCGCAGGTTGTCGGTCACCCGGTAGCTGGTGGAGTAGTCGAAGTGGAACAGCTGGCCGGACTGGTAGTCGGTGTCCGGGTTCTCCTTGTTGAAGCTGTAGGTGGCCTTGACCGACAGCTCGGTGCGCTCGCTGGGCTGCCAGGTGGCCGAGAGCAGCGGCTTGTAGGTGACGAAGTTGTTGCCGGTGTTGGCCGGCCGCGCGGCGTCGTAGCTGCCGGTGGGCAGGGTGATCTCCAGGGCGGCGCCCAGGGTCAGGTCCTTGCCCATGTCCCAGAGAATCAGCGGCGCGATGGTGGTGTCGCCCTGGGCTTCGCGGCGGCTCTCTTGGCCGAACAGCGCCACCTGCTGGCGCATGTACGGCTGCGCCACGTAGCCACCGACCCGGCCGCCCAGCAGCCGCAGCGGGCTGAGGTAGTCCAGGCGCGGGATGATCGCGTCGGAGGTGATCTTCACCTCCGGCACCTTGCCGCCCAGGGAGCTGATGTCCAGCTTCTTAGACTCGTAGTGGTTGTAGTAGAGGTTGAAGGCGAACATGTGGTCCGGAAGGCTGTTCACGTCCAGCGGCAGGACGAAGAAACCATCGGTGCCGGGGCCGATGTTGTCGACACCGTTCTCGGTGGCCTGGGCGGCCAGTGGCAGGGCGATGGCGAGGGCGGCTGCAGGGGGAAGCAGCCAAGTGGCACGGTTCGGATTCATGGGGGTGCTCATTGTTATTGTGTGTGGACGCCGCCGGAGGGCCCCTCGGGCGGCGCCATAGGAATAAGCGCTGGCGGCCTGGCGGAGCAGGGCATTGCCGGACAGGCAGGGGGCATTGAAGGCCAGGCTGCAATACGCTGTTACAACCCCTCTTGGGTCGATCCCGAACGCGTTATGATGGCCACCCTGCGCGCCTGGCCCCACAACAAGAACCCTCAGGCGCCGGCTTCGGATGTGCCTGCCATGACCTTCACACCCCTCGACGCCCAGTACGACCTGGCCCAGGTTTCACCCTTCCTGCTGCAGACCCTGGCAGAGGTGGTGAGCGACCGGGGCATCAGCAGCGAACGCCTGTGCCGTGGCCTGGGCTTCACCCCCGATGACCTCCAGGACCCGGCCCAGCGCATCTCCTACCGCCAGGCGGCGACCCTGATCCAGCGCGCCCTCGCGGCCTTCCCGGAAGGGGGGCTGGGGCTGTGGGTGGGGCACCGCAACGTGCTCGGCACCCTCGGCCTGCTCGGCCACGTGCTGTCGCTGTGCAAGACCCTGCGCGACGCCTTCGAGGTGGGCCTGCGCTTCCAGCACACCGCTGGCAGCATGGCCGTCTACAGCCTGCACGAGGGGGCCGCCGAGAGCTTCGTGGAGGTGGCGTGCCAACTGCCCTTTGCCGATGTGCAGGTGTTCGCGGTGGAAGAGTTCTTCGCCAGCCTGATGGTCTACAACCGCGCCCTGGCCAGCGCCGAATTCCAGCCCCTGCGCTTCGAGTTCACCCATGGCGCGCCGCCCTACGTCGAGCAGTACCAGCGCCTGCTGGGGCCGAACCTGCACTTCGGTTGCCTGCACAACCGCATGGTGTTCGCCAGCCACTGGCTGGACAGGACGCTGCCCGGCCACCAGCCGGTGGCCCTGCGCCAGGCCCTGCAATTGCTGGAGCTGGAAAGCGCCCAGGTGCAGCAGAAGGCCAGCCTGCTGCAGACCGTGGAGCGCGCCATCGCCCGCGACCTGCCTCAGGGCAGCCCCATCGACGCCGTGGCCCATGGGCTGAACATGAGCAGCCGGACCCTGCGCCGACGCCTGAGCGAGCACGGCATCACCTTCGAAACCCTGCTGGAGCAGGTGCGCCGGGCGCGGGCCATGAGCCTGTTGAGCAACCCGGATATGCCCATCGAGCGCATCGCCGAAGCGCTGGGCTACAGCGACGTGCGCGGCTTTCGCCGGGCCTTCAAGCGCTGGACCGGACAGAGCCCCTCGGCCAGCCGTGACGAGGCGATGGCCGCGCCGTGAGGCGGCCCCGCCGCTCCGTTAGGCGGGCTCGCCGAGGCACCACCAGTGCACGGCTTCTTCGTCATCGGGCTGGGTCACGTCCTGCCCGTGTTCGACGAAGCCTTCGGGCAGCACCAGGGCCAGCCGATCACTGAGGCGCTGCGGCGCCAGGGCGTTGGCCTGCCCGAGGAAGCCCAGGTAGTAGTCGCGGTCGTAGAACACTGTCACCTCGCTCTGGTGCAGCCAGGGCCAGACCAGAATGCAGGCGACCCGGCAGTAGCCCTTGCTGCGGTCCGCCGCGCGCGACAGGTGGGCAGCCGCTTCCAGCAGCTGCTGGGCGCAGAAGGCCTGGTGCTCGATGTGTGCCTGCGGGCCCTGGACCAGGGCACCCGGCACCGGGATCTTCCAGTGCTGGTAGCGCTCCATGTCCGGGCTGCGAGGGTGCACCTGGCCGCTGAAGCCTGCGGCCCAGCGCTCCAGGGCGCGTAGGCGGCGGGGAATGCCGCGCAGTTTCTTGTTGCCCGTGGTCAGCCGTCGCAAGCCGATCCCTCCCGCTGTCCAGTGTCTGTGGCGTCGTGCATCTCCACCCGCCACCAGCTGGGCAGCAGCCGGCGGATCTCGGGTTGGGCGAAGCGTTCGTCCATCAGGTGCACCACGCCCCGGTCGCCCTGGGTGCGGATCACCCGGCCGGCGGCCTGCACCACTTTCTGCAGGCCCGGGTAGAGGTAGGTGTAGTCGTAGCCGGCCTGGAAGATCGCGCCCATGCGCTGCTTCAACTGCTCGTTCACCGGGTTCACCTGGGGCAGGCCGAGGGTGGCGATGAAGGCACCGATGAGGCGCTCGCCGGGCAGGTCGATGCCTTCGCCGAAGGCCCCGCCGAGCACGGCGAAGCCGATGCCGCGCCCGCCCTCGGTGAAGCGTTCGAGAAAGGCCAGGCGCTCGGCCTCGCCCATGCTCCGCGACTGGCTCCAGGCCGGGATGAAGGGGTGGCGCTCGGCGAACAGCGTGGCCACCTGTTCCAGGTACTGGTAGCTGCTGAAGAACGCCAGGTAGTGGCCGGGGCGCTGGTAGAACTGGTCGGCCATCAGTTCGACGATGGGCTCCAGGGATTGCGCCCGGTGCTGGTAGCGGGTGGAGAGGCGCTGGGCCACCCGCACCTGCAGCTGCTCGGCGGTGAAGGGGGATTGCACCTCCAGCCACGGCGTGTTGCTCGGCACCCCCAGCAGGTCGCTGTAGTAGCGGCGCGGGTTGAGGGTGGCGGAGAAGAGCACGGTGGAGCGACTGGCTTCCAGGCGCGGGCCGATGAAGGGGGCCGGCACCAGGTTGCGCAGGCACAGGGTGGACTGGCGGTTGCGGCCGCTGCCGTAGGTGTTCAGGTCGAACAGCGAATGGGTGTCGAAGAGTTCGGCCATGCGGGTGAAGTGCAGGGCGTCGAAGTAGAACGTCATCAGCGCCGGGTCCAGCGGCGCGCCGGGTTGTTCCGCCAGGTGGTCGGTGATGGCGGTGACCGCGTTCTGCAGCGCGCCCAGCAGCTTCTGCGGGGGTTCGTCGTAGGCCTGGTAATCCACCAGCTGGGCCTTGTTCAGCTCGCTCCAGCTGCGCTGCACCCGCTCCAGGGGCTTCTTCAGCGGGCCGGGCACGCTGCGGACCAGGGCCTTCAGCGCGCCCTGGCGCAACTCGGCGCTGTACATGGCGCGGGCGCGCTCCACCAGGTTGTGGGCTTCGTCCACCAGCACGCCCACCTGCCACTGGTTGAGCTGGGCAAGGCCGAAGAGCAGGGCGCCGAGGTCGAAGTAGTAGTTGTAGTCCCCCACCACGACGTCGCTCCAGCGCGCCATCTCCTGGCCCAGGTAATAGGGGCAGACGTTGTGGGCCAGGGCCACCTCGCGCAGGGCGGCGCGGTCCAGCCAGCACCGTTCCGCAGCCGCCTCGCGGGCAGCCGGCAGGCGGTCGTAGAAGCCCCGTGCCAGGGGGCAGGCGTCGCCGTGGCAGGCGCTGCCGGGGTGTTCGCAGGCCTTGTCGCGGGCGGTCAGCTCCAGCACCCGCACGGGCAACGCGTCCACGCTGTCGCGCAGGGTCGCCAGGCTGTGCAGGGCCAGTTGCCGGCCGGGGGTCTTGGCGGCGAGGAAGAACAGGCGTTCCAGGCGCCCGCCGCCCAGGGCCTTGAGCTGGGGGAACAGGGTGGCCAGGGTCTTGCCGATGCCGGTGGGCGCCTGGGTCATCAGGCAGCAGCCGGTGCTGGCGGCCTTGTACACCGCCTCGGCCAGTTCCCGCTGGCCGAGGCGGAAGCTGGCATGGGGAAAGCGCAGGGCCTGCAGGGCACCGTCGCGCCGGGCCTGGTGGGCCAGCTCCTGTTCGGCCCAGGCGAGGAAGGCCTGGCACTGGGCCTCGAAGAAGGCCTGCAGTTCGGCGGCGCTGGCGCGGGTGGTGAAGGTGGTTTCCTTCTGGCTGGCGACATCGAGGTAGACCAGGGCCAGCTCCACCTCGTCCAGCCCGCGTTCGGCGCACAGCAGCCAGCCGTAGACGCGCACCTGGGCCCAGTGCAGGTGACGGTGGTTGTCGGGCTGGCGGGCCAGGTCGCCGCGGTGGGTCTTCACCTCTTCCAGGCGGTTGCCTGCCGGGTCGTAGCCGTCGGCGCGGCCGCGCACCTGCAGCGGGCCGAATGCGCCGGCCAGGGGGACTTCGCGCTGGTAGCCGTCGCCCCGCCGGGCCGCCACCAGGGCGTGGCCGGCGATGCCTTCCTGGGCTGTGGGGGAGGGGGTGAAGCGCAGGTCGAGGTCGCCGCGCTTGGCGGTGAACTCGCACAGGGCCCGCACCGCCACGCGGTAGGTCATGCCGGGAGGGCCTCGGTGTCGGCCCATTGCACGTAGCACACGCTCACCGGCATGCCGTGCTCGACGCAGAAGTCCAGCCAGCGCAGCTGGTTGTCCTGCAGGCGGTCGCCGGGGCCCTTCACTTCGATCATCTGGTAGCGCCCCTGGCCGGGCCAGAAGCGGATCAGGTCCGGCAGCCCGGCACGGTTGGCCTTGATGTTCTGCAGCAGGCGGCGGAACCAGTGCTTCAGGTGGTCGGCCGGCAGGCAATGCAGGGCCTGCTCCAGCAGGGGCTCGTCCAGCACGCCCCAGTAGACGAAGGGCGATTGCAGGCCGTGCTTGGTGCGGTAGGTGTGGCGCATGGCGTCGCGCCAGCTGCCGTCGTCCAGCCGGGCCAGGCAGGCGGCAAAACGCTCGGCGCGGCGGGCATGGAAGTCCGGGGCCAGCAGGTCGGCCGGGCCGGCATGGAAGGGGTGGAAGAAGGCCCCAGGCAGCGGGTGGAAGATGGCCTCCCAGCACAGCAGGCCGAACAGCGAGTTGATCAGCGTGTTCTCGACGTAGTGCACCGGCCCGTCGTCGTCGCTGAGGTGGGCCAGCACGCTGTGCTCCACCGAGACGAACGGCTCGGGGCGCGGCAGGTGCAGGTCCAGCCGCTCCACCGGTGCCGGCTTGCGGGCGCCGGCGCGGGGCAGGCCGAGCTTGCGCTGCAGGCGCGGGAGGATGCGCGCCAGGTGCTGGCGCTCTTCCTCGTCGCCGGGGGCGTCGGTCAGGGCCAGGGCGAGTGCGTGGGCCTGCTCGAAGGCCTCCAGGCGCTCCAGTACCCGCAGCTGGCGGATGCGTGCGCCGGGCCAGGGGCAGTCGCGGTAGACGGCCAGGGCCAGGTCCAGCTCGCCAAGGCGTTCGCAGTGCTGGCCGAGCTGGAACAGCAGCCGCGCGCGCCGGCCTTGCAGCCAGGGGTTGTCGTTGGCCGGGGGGATGTCCGCCAGCAGCGTGGCCGGGCAGGCGTCGCCGGCTTCCAGCCGCTCGCGGCACTGGTGCAGGCGCAGGTACAGATCCACGTCGTCGCGGTGGCGGAAGCCCCGGGCATCGGCTTCCAGCGCCACCTGCTCGTACTGGTGGATGCCCAGGTCGGCGAGCACGAACTCGGACCAGTCCTGGGTCAGGTTGCCGAAGAACATCAGCCGCAGCCGGTCACACAGGGGCATCAGGTGCAGCGCGTAGACGCGGTCGTCCAGCGTCGGGCACCAGGCATCGAAGGGGCGCGGTTCGGGGTACAGGGGCTGCAGCCGCGCCAGTTGCTCGGCCTTGCGTGCGTCACCCCGGCCCAGCTGGGCGCCGAAGCAGGCGGCGATCTCCGGTTTGCGCAGCAGGGCGAACAGCTGCTCCAGGTCCAGCGCGGGCGCTGCATCCACCCAGCCCAGCGCCAGCAGCGGGCGCACCGTTTCGCGGGTGGGGCCGATCTCGGCGTACACCAGCTTGCTCTCGCGGAAGCGCTCGCCCTTGCGCATCACCATGCGCACCAGCAGCGCCTGGGCTTCGCGCGGCAGCCCGGCGAAGGTGGCGAGGAAGGTGCGCTCCTCATCCAGCAGCAGGTCGTCGTAGCGCGAGCCGATCCAGTCGAGCACGGTGCTGAAGTTGTTCAGGTAATAGAACGGGTCGTCGAGGGCGCTGGGCATGGCGGAACAGGGTGGGCGAATGGCTGGCTATTTATACAGCTATCCGCGCCGGCGCCCAACCGGATTTCGATCAGTGGGGTGGCCCGTGCCGCCACCCCGCCGTGCCTCAGTAGAAGACCACCGAAGCCAGCCGATCCAGCGAGTCGCCCAGCTTGTAGCTGAAGGGGCGGCCAAGGGCGCCGGCCAGGTGCTCGCATTTCACCGCCAGGTCGGTGTGGGAATAGAAATCCACCTTGGCGTTCTCGTGGTTGACGGTGCCGACGGGGCCGATGATGAACTCGAACTGCTTCAGGCCGCGTTTGTTGCGGAAGGGGGTCGAGCGGTCGGTAATGGCCGAAGTGACCTGCGCCTTCTGCTGATTCACCAGCGCCTGCAGGTCCGGGTCGGCGAAACGCACTTCCACCGGGATCTCGTCGTAGGAGTAAGCGCTGGCGAGGTCCTTCACCATCAGGGTGCGGTAGGGGCCTTCCTCTTCCGGCACCTTCATGCCGATGAAGGGCAGGGCGGGTTCGAACTGCGCGGTGACGTTGCACATCACCTCGCTCTGCATGTTCATCGAGCCCTTCAGGGCTGCGTTGACCAGGTCGGTCATGCCGAACGCCACGCTGAGGGACACCGCGTCGAGGGTGAAGTGGGCGTCGTACTCGCGGGGTAGTTCGAGGGCTTTTTCCCGTGCGCGGGGGAGGCTCGGGGGCATGTCGTCGGGGTGCAGGGTCAGGCGCATGTCCAGCGGTGCTCGGCGGGCATCGACGATGGCCTTGAGGGCGGCCTGCAGGGCGGTCTTCTGGGCCGGTTCCAGGCCGCCGAAGATCGGTTCGCTGAGCACCAGCTCCGTGCCCAGGCTGTTCTTGATGCGTGGGGTGATGCGGGTCGGGTCGATGCCTTGTGCCTGCATCAGCGCCTCCAGCTGCTCGCGGTAGACCGGCAGGAGTTCGTCACCGAACGGGGCCTTGCGCACCGAGCGCTCGAAGGTGAGGGTGGCGAAATCACTGTCGCAGCCACCCAGCAGGAGCGTGGTGGCGAGCAGGGGCAGGGCGAGTATCCGTGTGGTCATCGTGCGTCCTTGTCTGACGAGGGGCGGCATTGGACCACAAAACGGTTCGGCCCTGCCGCCATCGGGTTCACACCCGATCCGCCAGGCGGATTCAGAGGCCGTACTTCTTGACCTTGTCGAACAGGGTGGTCTTGGCCATGCCGAGGCTGAGGGCGGCCTGGCTGATGTTGCCGGCGTGGCGCTCCAGGGCCTGGCCGATGAGGTTGCGCTCGAAGACTTCCACCGCCTCGGCGAAGGACGGGGCGTTGCCGTCGGGGGCCTGGCCGCTCTTCTTCAGCGCCGGCAGGCCGAGGGCGTAGCGCTCGGCGACGTTGCGCAGCTCGCGCACGTTGCCCGGCCAGTCGTGGGCCATGAGGCTGGAGGCGGTGGAGTTGTCCAGGGTGGGCGCGGGGCGGTCGAAGCGCAGGGAGGCGAGCTGCAGGAAATGCTCGAAGAGCATGAGGATGTCTTCGCGCCGCTCGCGCAGGGGCGGCAGCTCCAGGGTCACCACGTTGAGGCGGTAGTACAGGTCGCTGCGGAAGGTGCCGGCCTTGCCGGCGTCGTCCAGGTCGGTCTTGGTGGCGGCGATCACCCGGCAGTCCACCGGGATCGGCTGGTTCGAGCCGAGGCGCTCCAGGGTCTGCTCCTGCAGCACGCGGAGGAACTTGATCTGCAGGTTGATGGGCATGCTCTCGATCTCGTCGAGGAACAGGGTGCCCTTGTTGGCGTGCTCGATCTTGCCGATGCGGCGCTTGCCGGCGCCGGTGAAGGCGTGGGCCTCGTGGCCGAAGATCTCGCTGTCGAACAGGTTTTCCGGCAGGCCGCCGCAGTTGAGGGCGACGAACTCGTGGTCGCGGCGGCGGCTGTAGTCGTGCAGGCAGCGGGCGACCAGCTCCTTGCCGGTGCCGGTCTCGCCTTCGATCAGTACGTTGGCGGCGGTGTCGGCGACGTTGGCGATCAGCTCGCGCAGGGCCTGGATCGCCGGGGAGCGGCCGATGATGCGCTGCTCCAGGGACTGGCGCCCGGCCAGTTGGCGACGCAGGGCGCTGACCTCGCGGTCGAGGCTGCGTTTCTCCAGGGCGCGGCGGGCGACCTCCACCAGGCGCTCGGGGGAGAAGGGCTTCTCCATGAAGTCGTAGGCGCCGTCGCGCATGGCGTTGACCGCCATGCTGATGTCGCCGTGGCCGGTGATCAGTACCACCGGCAGGCTGCGGTCGCGGGCCTTGAGGCGGCTGAGCAGCTCCAGGCCGTCGATGCCCGGCAGGCGGATGTCGGTGATGACGATGCCGGCGAAGTCGGCGCCGACCTGGGCCAGCGCGTCCTCGGCACTGCCGACGCCGATGCAGGGAATGTCCTCGAGGATCAGCGCCTGCTGGCAGCCCAGCAGCACGTGGGGGTCGTCTTCGACGATGAGGACGGTGAGGGGCTCGGTCATGTCGGGGTCCTCGGCGCGGGCTCGCGGTGAGCGGCGTAGGGCAGGAGCAGTTCGAAGGCGGTGCCGCCGGCTTCCGGGTGGCGCACGCCGAGGCTGCCGCCGGCGGCGGTGGCCAGGCTGGCGGAGAGGGTCAGCCCCAGGCCGAGGCCGTGCTCGCCAGGCTTGGTGGTGAAGAAGGGCTCGAACAGGTGCACGCGGGCGTCGGGGGCGATGCCGGGGCCGTTGTCGCGTACTTCCAGGCGGTAGCGGCCCTGTTCGTCGCGGCCTTCCAGCCAGATCTGGCCGTCGTCGTGGCCGGCAAGGGCGTCCAGGGCGTTGGCGATGAGGTTGACCAGGATCTGCTCCAGGCGCGTCTGGTCGATGGCCAGTTCGGCTTCGGCGCAGGTGCGGTGCAGGGTGATGGGGCTCTTCTCCAGTCGGGTGTGGAGGATGAACAGGGCAGCGTCCACGGCCTTGCCGAGGGAGGCCTGGCCATGGTCGTCGGCGCGGCGGGCGAAGGCGCGCAGGCTGGCGGTGATGCGGCCCATGCGGTCCACCAGTTCGTTGATGGCGGTGAGGTTGGTGCTGGCCACGTCGAGGGCGCCCCGGGCGAGGAAGCGCACGGTGTTGCCGGAGAGGGTGCGCAGGGCGGCGAGGGGCTGGTTGAGTTCGTGGGCGATGCTGGTGGACATCTGCCCGATGACCGCCAGCTTGCCGGCCTGCACCAGGCCGTCCTGGGCCTTGCGCAGGTTTTCTTCGGTCTGCTTGCGCTCGCGGATCTCGTCCATCAGGCGCTGGTTGCTGGCGATGAGGTCCTGGGTGCGCTCGCCGATCTTGCGTTCCAGTTCGTTGTTGGCGGCCAGCAGGGCTTCGCGGGCGGCGAGGCGGGTGGCGAGGACCTTGCGCCTTTCGTTCCAGGCGATGCCGAGGAAGGCCAGCAGGGCCAGCCCGGCGGCGGCGAGCAGGCCGTGGATCACCGCTTCGCGGCGCAGGTCGGCCAGGGGCGAGAGCAGGGTGAAGTGCCAGCGGGTGTCGTTGAGCAGGCGCGCCTGCGAGAGGTAGGCGACGCTGCCGGTGCCTTCGCCGTTGGGGAAGCTGATGATCTCCAGGCCTTCGCCCAGGTCCTGGCGGGCGCTGGGCTGCCATTCGTCGAGGGCCGACCAGTGGTATTGCAGGCTGCGGGCCAGGCGCTCCCGGTCGTCGGCGGACAGCGGGCGGACCGCCTTCATGCGCAGGGCCGGGTCGCTGGAGAGGATGATGATGCCGTTCTCGTCGCTGACGAAGGCGTGCAGGCGGGCCTTTTCCCAGCGCTCCTGCAGGGCCTCCAGTTTCACCTTGACCACGGCGACGCCGATGATCCGCTGCTGGTAGCGCAGGCCGTGGGCCAGGTAGTAGCCGGCTTCGCCGGTGGTGCTGCCGATGCCGTAGAAGCGGCCCGGCAGGCCTTTCATGGCGTTCTGGTAGTAGGCGCGGAAGGCCAGGTCTTCACCGAGGAAGCTGTCGGCATCGCGCCAGTTGCTGGTGGCCAGCACGCGGCCTTCGGTGTCGAGCAGGAAGGTGGCGCGGCTGCCGCTGCGGCGGTTGAGCCCTTCGAGGTAGTCGTTGACCAGGTTGCGCCGGTAGGGCGTGGGGTTGAGCAGCAGGTGGCTGACGCTGGATTCCAGCTCCAGCAGGCTGGGCAGGTAGGTGTAGCGGTTGATCTCGCTCTCCACGGCGCGGGCGTGGAGTTCCAGCTGGCGTTCGCCGTTGCTGGCCAGGGCGCGGATGCCGGCCTGTTCGCTGAGGTGATAGACCACCCAGCCGGCGCCCAGCATGGCCAGGAGCAGCAGGAGCGTCAGCGAGAGGTGGCGGAGCAGGCGCGGCTTCACGGTGAGGGCGGGCGGGACGGCACGGAGGCTGGTGGAGGGGCATTGCATCATAGTCATCCGGGCCGTGCCAGCCCGCCGCCCGGTCGGCGGCGGGCCGCCTGGGTCAGTGTTTCACCACCCGGCCGACACCACGGCCGCGGGGGTCGGAAGCGGTTTCCAGGGTGCTGCCATCGACGCGGATGGCCTGGATGTCGCCCATGTTCCAGCCCTGGTCCTCCAGGGTGTAGCCCATGGCCTTGAGCTGCTCGGCCACCGGCCCGGTGAGCGGGGCGTGGGCGTCGTAGTAGATCGTGTCCTTGGGCAGCAGCTGGTGATGCACGCGCTGGGCGGCCACGGCCTTCTCCAGGGGCAGCTTGAAGTCGTAGACGTTGTTCAGCACCTGGAAGATCGAGGTGAAGATGCGCGAGCCGCCGGGGGTGCCGAGCACCAGGCTGACCTTGCCGTCGCGGGTGACGATGCTCGGGCTCATGGAGGAGAGCATGCGCTTGCCGGGTTCGATGGCGTTGGCGTCGCTGCCGACCACGCCAAAGGCGTTGGCCACGCCGGGCTTGGCGCTGAAGTCGTCCATCTCGTCGTTGAGCAGGAAGCCGGCGCCCTTGACCACCACGCCGCTGCCGAAGTCCCAGTTGAGGGTGTAGGTGTTGCTGACGGCGTTGCCCTGGGCATCGACGATGGAGAAGTGGGTGGTCTGGTGCGGTTCCAGGCCGGGGCGGACCTTCTCGGTGGCGGAGATGGCGCCGGGGTTCACCTCGCGGGCGCGCTGGGCGATGTAGGTCGGGTCGGTCAGCTGCTGCACCGGCACCTTGGAGAAGTCCGGGTCGCCCAGGTAGTCGGCGCGGTCGGCGAACACGCGCTTCTCGATCTCGGCGAGCAGGTGGATGTAGCGCGCGGAGTTCAGCTCGACGCCCTTGAAGTCGGCGGCGCGGGCTTCCTTGATGCCGATCAGCTGGGCCAGGGCGATGCCGCCGGAGCTGGGCAGCGGGGCGGTGTAGAGGGTGTTGCCCTGCCAGTCGATGCGCATGGGCTCGCGCCACTTGGCGCGGTAGCCGGCCAGGTCTTCGGCGCTGATCAGGCCGTTGTCCTGTTTCATCTGGGCGACCAGCAGCTGGGCGGTCTTGCCCTTGTAGAACTCGTCCGGACCGTTGGCGGCGATGCGTTCGAGGGTGCTGGCCAGCTCCGGCTGCTTGAAGGTCTGGCCGGGCTTGAGGGTGCCGAAGTAGTCGTTGAAGTTGGTCTTGCCGTTGAACAGGGCGAGGGCGTCCTCGCGATACTGGTACTGCTGCTGGGCGACCTTGAAGCCGTTGCGGGCGTAGCCGATGGCGGGGGTGATCAGCTCGCTCCAGGGCTTGCTGCCGAAGCGCTGGTGGGCCTCCCACAGGCCCATCACGGTGCCGGGTACGCCGGCGGCACGGGCGCCGACCAGGCTGAGGTTCTCGATCACTTCGCCCTTGTCGTCCAGGTACATGGTCTTGCTGGCGGCCTTGGGGGCGATCTCGCGGTAGTCGAGGAAGTAGGGCTTGCCGTCCATGTACAGCGTCATGAATCCGCCGCCGCCGATGTTGCCGGCCTCGGGGTAGGTGACGGCGAGGGTGAAGGCGGTGGCGACGGCGGCGTCCACGGCGTTGCCGCCGGCCTTGAGGACGTCGGCGGCGACCTGGGCGCCGTAGCTGTCCGGTGCGGCGACGGCGCCGCCTTCAAGGGGCGCGGCGAGGACGCTGCCGTGGGCGGCGGCCAGGAGCAGGCCGAGGGCGAGGGGGCTGAAGCGCTTCGAGTGCATGACGGGTTCCCTGTTGTTGTTGTGAAGAGGGGAAAGGCCCCCGGCAGGCCGGGGGCGGTGAGGCGTCAGTGTTGCAGGATCTTGGCGAGGAACTGCTGGGCGCGGTCGGAACGCTGGCTGACGTCGCCGAAGAACTCGTCCTTGGCGCAGTCTTCGACGATCTGCCCGCGGTCCATGAAGATGACCCGGTCGGCAACCTTGCGGGCGAAGCCCATCTCGTGGGTCACGCACATCATGGTCATGCCTTCCTGGGCCAGCTCGACCATCACGTCGAGCACTTCGTTGACCATCTCCGGGTCCAGCGCGGAGGTGGGTTCGTCGAACAGCATCACCACCGGGTCCATGGCCAGGGCGCGGGCGATGGCGACGCGCTGCTGCTGGCCGCCGGAGAGCTGGCCGGGGTGCTTGTGGGCATGGGCCTTGAGGCCGACGCGGTCGAGCAGCTTGAGGCCCTTGTCCAGCGCTTCGGCCTTGCCCCGGCCGAGGACCTTGACCTGGGCAATGGTGAGGTTCTCGGTGATGGACAGGTGCGGGAACAGTTCGAAGTGCTGGAACACCATGCCGACGCGGGAGCGCAGCTTGGGCAGGTCGGTGTTCTTGTCGGCGATGGAGGTGCCGTCGACGATGATGTCGCCCTTCTGGAAGGGCTCCAGGGCGTTGACGCACTTGATCAGGGTGGACTTGCCGGAGCCGGACGGGCCGCAGACCACGACCACTTCGCCCTTCTTCACCTCGGTGCTGCAGTCGGTCAGCACCTGGAAGTCCCCGTACCACTTGTTGACGTTCTTGATGGAAATCATACGGCTAACCTTTTCTGCAGGAGTTTGACCAGCTGGGAGGCGATGAAGCTGATGCTGAAGTAGACCAGGCCGGCGAAGATGAGGAACTCATGGGGCTGGCCGATGATGTCGCCACGGGAGCGGGCGGCATTGAGGAAGTCCATCAGGCCGACGGTGTACACCAGCGACGTGTCCTGGAACAGGATGATGCTCTGCTGCAGCAGCAGCGGGGTCATCTTGCGGAAGGCCTGGGGCAGGATGATCAGCCGCATGCACTGGCCGTAGGTCATGCCCAGGGCCTGTGCCGCGCCCATCTGGCCCTTGGGGATGGCCTGGATGCCGGCGCGGACGATCTCGCAGAAGTAGGCGGCCTCAAACATCATGAAGGCCACCAGGCACGAGGTGAACGCGCCGACCGGGGTGTCCTCGCCGGTGATCCAGCGCAGGATGAAGGGCACCGCGAAGTAGAACCAGGTGATCACCAGCAGCAGCGGGATCGAGCGGAAGTAGTTCACGTACAGCCCGGCGATCTTCGACAGCAGCGGGTTGTGGGACAGGCGCATCAGGGCCAACAGGGTGCCCAGGGCGACGCCGCCCAGCACGCCCAGCACCATCAGCTGCAGGGTCATCAGCAGCCCGTCGGCGAGGCCGGGAAGGGCGGGGATGATCGCGGAGAAATCCATCATTTACCCCCTACGGCGATCAGGCCGGGCACGGCGACCTTCCGCTCCACCAGGCGCATGAGCAGCATCAGGCTCATGTTCAGGGTGAAGTAGATGAGGGTGGCCAGGGTGAAGGCTTCGAACAGGTTGGCGGAGAACTCGGCGGTCTGCTTGGTCTGCGCCAGCAGCTCCATCAGGCCGATCAGCGAGGCCACCGAGGAGTTCTTGAAGATGTTGAGGAACTCGCTGGTCAGCGGCGGAATGATGATGCGGAAGGCCTGCGGCAGCAGCACGTAGCGGTAGATGGCCGGCAGGCCGAAGCCCAGGGCACGGGCGGCGCCGAGCTGGCCCTTGGGCAGGGCCTGGATGCCGGTGCGCACCTGCTCGCAGACGCGGGCGGCGGTGAACAGGCCGAGGCACACGACCACGCTGAGGTAGGCGGAGGTGGCCGGGTTGAGGTCCTGCTTGAACCAGATTTCCAGCGGTTCGGGCAGAAGGTCCGGTACCAGGAAGTACCAGAGGAACAGCTGCACCAGCAGCGGTACGTTGCGGAAGATCTCCACGTAGGTGGTGGCAATGCCGGACACCAGGCGGTTCGGCACGGTGCGCATCACGCCGAGCAGCGAGCCCAGCAGCAAGGCGACGATCCAGGCCACCAGGGCGATGGCGATGGTCCAGCCCAGGCCGGTGACGAACCAGTCCAGGTAGATTTCATCGCCGATGCCGGTGGACTTGAAGAATACGCCCCAGTCCCAGTTGTAATTCATCAGGGTGGTCCCCTCAGGGTCTTTGTCGGTCTGCGGTTGACGGCAGCGGAAGGGGGCGCCCCCTGCCGCCGGCAGGGGGACGGGACGAAGGCGGCGTGGTACGCCCGTTCGCCCTCACGCCCGGCCCGCCTCCTTGTGGGAGGCGGGCGCAACAGGTCAGATTTCTTCAGCCGACTTGTCGGTGGGGGTGGCGATCAGCTTCTTCAGCTCGTCGCTCATGGGGAAGTTCAGGTTCAGGTTCTTCGGCGGGATGGGCTGGGTGAACCACTTGTCGTAGATGCCGTTGATCTCGCCGGAGGCGAAGACGTCGGCGATGGCCTTGTCGACCACCTTCTTGAAGGCTTCGTCGCCCTTGCGGACCATGCAGCCGTAGATCTCGTAGGACTGCGGCTGGCCGGTGACGACCCAGTCGTCGGGCTTCTTGGCCTTGGCCATCTCACCGTAGAGCAGGGCGTCGTCCATCATGAAGGCGACGGCGCGGCCGGACTCGAGCATCAGGAAGGACTCGCCGTGGTCCTTGGCGGAGATGATGTTCATGCCCATCTGCTTCTCGGCATTCATGGACTTGAGCAGGCGCTCGGAGGTGGTGCCGGCGGTGGTCACCACGTTCTTGCCCTTGAGGTCGGCGAAGTCGTTGATGCCGGCGGTCTTCTTGGACAGCAGGCGGGTGCCGACTTCGAAGATGCCGACGGAGAAGTCGACCTGCTTCTGGCGCTCGAGGTTGTTGGTGGTGGAGCCGCACTCGATGTCCACGGTGCCGTTCTGCACCAGCGGGATGCGGGTCTGGGAGGTGACCAGGTTGTAGCGGACCTTCAGGTCCGGCAGGGCCAGCTCCTTCTTCACGGCTTCGACGACCTTCAGCTGCAGGTCATGGGAGTAGCCGATGGGCTTGCCCGGCTCGGTGCCGAGGTAGGAGAACGGGATGGAGGCGTCACGGTGACCGAGGACGATGGTGCCGCTGTCCTTGATCTTCTTCAGGGTGCCGGTCAGTTCGTCGGCGATGGCGGGAGCGGAAATCAGGGTCGCAGCGATGGCGGCGGCCAGAACCTTGGGAAGGGTACGCATGTGTTTCAGTCCTCGACTTTGTTTGTTCTTATCGGCGCGATGCGGTTTTCGGCGCCGTCGGGGATCTGTAATGGCAGGATGCGTGCCATCTGTATGGTGCCGGGATTTGTTTATAACTAATTGAATTTATTGGATTTTATTTTTATAGGTGGTTGGGCTTGGAAGGGCTTTGTTCGGTGGTTCGGATATTGGAGGTAAAGGCGTTCGGTTATCCGAACGTAGAGGGTGGTGTTTTCAGGGCCACATTTCGAGAACAAGCTGATCATCGAGTTCTGCTGGTGTTTTCTGTTTCGCCCTCCCGGGCGAGTCCCTTTTCCAGTCGTTGAAAAGGAACCAAAAAACTCGCCCCTGCATCCGGCCCGACTGCGTCGGGTCCCCTCCCTCCATCGTCATTCCAGGGGCCCGCGCTGACGGGCCATCCCTGGCCCGGCAGCGCTCTCGCGACATCCATGTCGCTCAGCCCTCTACATGACGATTCCGCTCGGCCTCCTGAAGGGGCACTGGCCCCGCCCCGCCATTCGGAGTCAGGCAGCAGCGCAGCGTGCGCTCATGACGTGCTAATCGCAGGGAGGAGGAATTGCGGTAGCCAGGCACCTTCACCTTGTGGGAGGGCTGTATCAGAAGCCGGGGTTGCAGCTAGCGGAAGTGCGGCGCTCGCAGCCCGCCCTGACGGCGGGCTACGGGGAGGGGATCAGTGGGCCTGCCAGGCGTTCCAGCGCTGGGCGATGGTTTCGCCGTGGTCGCGCCAGTATTTGAAGTTGAGGGTGATCTGGCCGTCGCGGTGGGCGCTGGGCAGGTCGGCGGCGAGGTCGGCGGGGATCTGCGGGAGGCTCTGCAGGTTCACCGGGGTGTAGCCGGTGGCGACGGCGAAGTCGGCCTGCGGCTTGATGCCGGTGGCGAAGCCGAGGAAGCGCTTGGCGGCGTCGAGGTGCTTGGCACCACGGGGGATGACGAGGAAGTCCCCGGTCACCAGGTTCTGCTCCCAGCCGATGGCCACCGGTGAGCCGGAGCGCTTGAGGGCGGTGACGCGGCCGTTCCAGAACATGCCGAGGCTGGCCTGGCCGGAGCTGAGCAGCTTCTGCGATTCGTCGCCGTTACCCCACCAGACGATGTCCTGCTTGATGGTGTCGAGCTTCTTGAAGGCGCGATCCAGATCCAGCGGGTAGAGCTTGTCGGCGGGTACGCCGTCGGCCAGCAGGGCCATTTCCAGCACGCCGGGGCTCGGCCATTTGTAGAGGGCACGCTTGCCGGGGTAGGCCTGGGTGTCGAAGAGGCTGGCCCAGCCCTGCGGGGCCTTGGCGTGGCGTTCGGTGTTGTAGCCGAGGATGAAGGAGAAGTAGAACGAGCCCACGCCGTAGATGGTGACGAAGCGCGGGTCGATGTTGCGCTGGGCGATCTGCTTGAGGTCCAGGGGTTCCAGCAGGCCTTCGCGGCCCAGGCGCAGGGCCTGGTCGGCCTCGACGTCGATCACGTCCCAGGTGACGTCGCCGGCCTTGATCATCTGCCGCAGCTTGTCGTAGTCGGTGGGGCCGGCCTGGTTCACGCGGATGCCGGTTTCCTGCTCGAAGGGCTTGGCCCAGGCGGCTTCCTGGGCGGCCTGGGTGGTGCCACCCCAGCTGGTGAAGGTGAGCGTCTGTTCGGCGCTGTGCGGGGTGAGGCCGGGGAGGGCGGCCAGGAGGAGGGAGAGCGCCAGTGTGGTGTTTTTCTTGTTCATGATCCTGTCCCAGGATGGATTTCCATGGTCGACTCGCGGCGCCAGGGGCGCGGAGGCAAGGCTGGCCAGGATGAACCCGGGGCTGGATCTCGTCCGGGAGATCATGATGGCCGGCGCCACTATCGCACTCCGCGAAGGGCTCTAGAAGGGGCGCGGGAGCCTCTTTGTCCGACAATTGAAGCAGTTCGCGATTGGTGACGCCGAGCGCACTTTTCGCGCCGTTCCTGGCGGCCACGAGGGGCCTGGAACGGACCGGGGCGGCCATGCCGCCCCGGTGTGTTCAGTGACTGCCAGCGGCCTTGTTCAGGTCGCTTTCGTTCCACTCGGTGTAGACGCAGGCATCGGCGGTGGCCCAGCGCACGCACACGGCATCGCCCGGCTTGAGCGGCATGCCGGCGGCGGAGAGTGCCTTGACGGTGAGCGCGGTGCCGCCGTCGGTGACCACGCTGCAGGTCTGGCTTTCGCCGAGGAACAGCACTTCGCTGACGCGGGCGCGGATCTGGTTCCAGCCGGCGGCCAGGGGCTCCTGCTCGGCCTGCTGGAGGCTCAGGGCCTGGGCCTTCTCCGGGCGCACCATCAGCAGCACGTCCTGGTCCTGGGTGAGGTTGGCGGTGAGGCGGATGGCCAGCGGCTGGTTCTCGAAGCTGGCCACGGCGTTGCCCCGGGCCTTGAGCCGCAGGAAGTTGGAGTTGCCGAGGAAGGAGGCGACGAAGGCATTCGGCGGGTTCTGGTAGAGGTCGTAGCCGCTGCCCAGCCCGACGATGCGGCCGTGGCTGAAGATGGCGATGCGCTGGGACAGGCGCATGGCTTCTTCCTGGTCGTGGGTGACGTAGACGATGGTGATGCCGAGGCGGCGATGCAGCTGGCGCAGCTCGTCCTGCAGGTCTTCACGCAGCTTCTTGTCGAGGGCACCGAGGGGTTCGTCCATCAGCAGGATGCGCGGTTCGTAGACCAGTGCACGGGCGATGGCGACACGCTGCTGCTGGCCGCCGGAGAGCTGGGCGGGGCGGCGGTGGGCGAAGGTGTCCAGCTGCACCAGCTTGAGCATGGCGTCGACGCGGCGTTCACGCTCGGCGCGGGGCATCTTGCGGATGTCCAGGGGGAAGCCGATGTTGTCGCGCACCGAGAGGTGCGGGAACAGCGAGTAGCGCTGGAACACCATGCCGATGTCGCGCTTGTGCGGCGGCACGTTCACCAGGGACTGGCCGTCGACG
Source organism: Metapseudomonas otitidis (assembly GCF_011397855.1). Classification (NCBI taxonomy): domain Bacteria; kingdom Pseudomonadati; phylum Pseudomonadota; class Gammaproteobacteria; order Pseudomonadales; family Pseudomonadaceae; genus Metapseudomonas; species Metapseudomonas otitidis. The sequence continues at coordinate 2,240,113 of NZ_AP022642.1, forward strand.
AGGATTTCGCCGCTGCTCGGGGTCTCGAAGCCGGCGAGCATGGACAGGGTGGTGCTCTTGCCGGAGCCGCTGGAGCCGAGGAAGGTGAGGAACTCGCCGTCCTTGATGTCCAGGTTGATGCTGTCCACGGCGGTGAAGTCGCCGTAGTGCTTGTTCAGGTTGCGCAGGCTGACCAGGGTCTTGTCGGCCTGGTGAGCGGGATCTTTGACTGCACTCATGGGGTACTCCTGGGCGCCTCAGGCGGCGCGAATCTCGTTGCGCCGACGCAGTACGGCGGCGATCACCATGACCAGTACGGAGAGGCCGATCAGCAGCGTCGAGGCGACGGCGATCACGGGCGTCAGGTCCTGGCGGAGGGTGGTCCACATCTTGACGGGCAGGGTCTGCAGGGTCGGGCTGGCCATCATCACGCTCAGCACCACTTCGTCCCAGGACACCAGGAAGGCGAACAGGGCGCCGGCGACCATGCCGGGGCGGATCGCCGGGAAGGTGACCCTGAACACCGCCTGCAGGCGCGAGGCGCCGCAGATCACCGCTGCATCCTCGATGGACTGATCGAACAGCTTCAGCGAGTTGATGATGGAGATGATGGTGAAGGGCAGGGCGACGATCACGTGGCTCACCACGAAGGCGAACAGGGTGCCGGTGAAGCCGAGCTTGAGGAACAGCGCGTAGACGGCCACGGCGATGATCACCAGCGGCACGATCATCGGCAGGGTGAACAGCCCGTAGAGCATCTCGCGGCCGGGGAAGCGCCCGCGCACCAGGGCGAAGGCGGTCGGCAGGCCGAGGGCGACGGCGCAGACGGTGGTCAGCACGGCGACCTTGAGGCTGGCCAGGGCGGCGTTCATCCAGTCGGGGTTGGAGAAGAACTGGCCGTACCACTTCAGCGTCCAGCCCGGCGGCGGGAATACCAGCCACTGGGACGAGCCGAACGACAGCAGGACGATGAACAGGATCGGCAGCAGCAGGAACAGGGCGATCACGCCGGTGACGCCGTAGAGGCCCAGGCGCATGCGCAGGCTCATGGCGGAGGGGGTCAGGAGCATGTCGACTTACCTCGCGTTGCTGGCACCCACCGGGGATTCCGGCTGGAGCTTCAGGTAGACGTAGAACAGCACCAGGGTGATCAGCACCAGCAACGCGGCGGCGGCACTGGCCAGGCCCCAGTTCAGGAACGACTGCACCTGCTGGATGATGAATTCCGGGAGCATCATGTTCTGCGCACCGCCGAGCAGGGCCGGGGTGACGTAGTAGCCCAGGGACATGACGAAGACCATCAGGCCGCCGGAGAACAGGCCGGGACGGCACAGCGGCAGGAACACCCGGAAGAAGTTGGTCCAGGGGCTGGCGCCACAGACCGAGCCGGCCTGCAGGATCATCGGGTCGATGGCCTGCATGGTGGCCTGCAGGGGCAGGACGATGAACGGGATCATGATGTAGGTCATGCCGATCACCACGCCGGTCAGGTTGTGCACCATCTCCAGCGGCTGGTCGATCACGCCCAGGGCCATCAGCACCTTGTTGATCACCCCGGAGGCCTGCAGCAGCACCAGCCAGGAGTAGGTGCGGGCCAGCAGGCTGGTCCACATCGACAGCAGCACGATGTTCAGCATCCAGCGGCCCCAGCCGCGTGGCACCAGGGTGATGGCCCAGGCCAGGGGAAAGCCCAGCAGCAGGCTGAACAGGGTCACCAGGCCCGCCACCGAGAAGGTGTTGATCAGCACCCGGGAGTAGGCCGAGTTGGCGAACAGCTGGGCGTAGTTGCCGAGGCCGGGCTCCGGCTCCAGCACGCCGCGCAGCAGCAGGCCGATCAGCGGGGCGAGGAAGAACAGGCCGAGGAACACCAGGGCCGGACCGAGGTTGCCGAAGCCCTTCCAGCGTTGTGCGAGGCTCGGGCCTTGGTGGGCGGCCGCGCCACCGGTAGCGCGGGCTGCGCTACCGGTGGCGGGCTGACGGGGCATGCTCGCCGTCATTTTCATTTGACCAGCCATTCGTTCCACCGTGTGGCGATGGCCGGACCGTTCTTGGCCCAGTAGGCGAAGTCCAGGGTGACCTGGTCGCTGGCGTAGGCGGTCGGCAGGTTGGGGGCCAGTACGGAGTCGAGGCGCTGGACGCTGTCGACGTTGACCGGGGCGTAGGCGGTGAGGTTGGAGAAGTCGGCCTGGCCCTTGGCGCTGCTGGCGTTGGCCAGGAACTTCATGGCCGCGTCCTTGTTCTTGGCGCCCTTGGGGATGACCAGGAAGTCGGCCATGACCAGGTTCTGCTTCCAGCTCACGCCCACCGGGGCGCCGTCTTCCTGGAGGGCGTAGATGCGGCCGTTCCAGAACTGGCCGAGGGTGGCTTCACCGGAGGCCAGCAGTTGCTGGGACTGGGCGCCGCCGCCCCACCAGACGATGTCCTTCTTGATGGTGTCGAGCTTCTTGAAGGCGCGGTCCAGGTCCAGCGGGTAGAGCTTGTCGGCGGGCACGCCGTCGGCCAGCAGGGCCAGTTCGAGCACGCCGGGGCTCGGCCATTTGTAGAGGGCACGCTTGCCGGGGTAGGTCTTGGTGTCGAACAGGGCGCTCCAGTCCACCGGCTTGTTGGCGCCGAGCTTGCCCTCGTTGTAGCCGAGCACGAAGGAGAAGAAGAAGGAGCCGACGCCGTGGTCGGAGACGAAGCGGGGGTCGATCTTGTCGCGCTGGATCTGGGTGAAGTCCAGGGGCTCCAGCAGGCCTTCGGCAGCAGCACGCAGGGCGAAGTCGGCTTCCACGTCGACCACGTCCCACTGGACGTTGCCGCTCTCGACCATGGCTTTCAGCTTGCCGTAGTCGGTGGGGCCGTCCTGCACGACGGTGATGCCGCTGGCCTTGCTGAACGGGTCGGCCCAGGCCTGCTTCTGCGCATCCTGGGTGGTACCGCCCCAGCTGACGAAGTTCACGCTCTCGGCCGCCATGGCCAGGGTGCTGGCGGTTCCCAGCAGGCCGGCGATCAGTGCGGCAGATACACCTTTTTTCAACACCATTGTGACGCCCTCATTTGTTGTGTTTGTGAGCGGGCTGCTACGCCCGCTTTTCGGGAGCAGTGGGGTCCATCGGAGCCTGTGTGGCGACCGTGCCAGGGGCCTGTTTTCACGCTGTCCGTGACAGGGTTCGCCTGGCTGAAACTGTTCGGTCTACGGAATATCATATTATGGTATTCCAAGCTTTGTGCAAGCACTTTGCCGTGCCGGTCGTCCTGCTGCAGCGCGATTCCCGAGGGGGCTGGCGGGCCACGGGATGCGCGGCCCGCTGCCGCCTTCAGCCGGTGAAGGGAATGCTTTCCACCACCTCCAGGTCGTAGCCGGTCAGGCCGGCGTATTTCAACGGCGGGCCAAGGTGGCGCAGCTTGCCCACGCCCAGGTCCTGGAGGATCTGGGCGCCGGTGCCCACCTCGGAATAGATGCGTGATTGCGAGCGGGTGTACTGGCGCGGTGGCAGGGTGAGCTGCGGCACGCGCTCCAGCAGCGCCTGGGAGGACTCGTGGTTGGCCAGCACCACCACCACGCCGTGGCCTTCCTCGGCGACGCGCTGCAGGGCGGCCCAGAGGGTCCAGTTGGCCGGGCCGTGGTACTCGGCGCCGACCAGGTCGCGCAGCGGGTCGATGACGTGGACGCGGGCCAGGGTGGGGTGGTTGCGGTCGATCTCGCCCATCACCATGGCCATGTGCACGCCGCCTTCGATGCGGTCCTCGTAGGTGAACAGGCGGAAGGTGCCGTGCACGGTGGGCAGCTCGCGCTCGCCGATGCGCACCACGGTGTGCTCGTGGCTGAGGCGGTAGTGGATGAGGTCGGCGATGGTGCCGATCTTGATGCCGTGCTTCTCGGCGAAACGCTCCAGGTCCGGGCGACGGGCCATGCTGCCGTCGTCGTTCATCACTTCGACGATCACCGAGGCGGGGCTGAAGCCGGCCAGGCGCGCCAGGTCGCAGCCGGCCTCGGTGTGGCCGGCACGGGTCAGTACGCCGCCTTCGCGGGCGCGCAGGGGGAAGATGTGGCCGGGCTGCACCAGGTCTTCCGGCACGGCGTCCGCCGCCACGGCAGCGGCCACGGTGCGGGCGCGGTCGGCGGCGGAGATGCCGGTGGTGACGCCGGTGGCGGCTTCGATGGAGACGGTGAAGGCGGTGCTGAAGGCGCTGCCGTTGCTCGGCACCATCTGCTCCAGGCCGAGGCGCTGGCAGTGCTCGTCGGTCAGGGTCAGGCAGATCAGGCCACGGGCCTCCCGGGCCATGAAGTTGATGGCTTCGGGGGTGCAGCGCTCGGCGGCCAGCAGCAGGTCGCCTTCGTTCTCGCGGTCTTCGTCATCCACCAGCAGCACCATCTTGCCCTGGCGGTAATCGGCGATGAGTTCTTCGATGGGGTGGAAGGCCATGGGCTTCTCTCTGTGGGGTGTAAGACGTAATGTGGTATACCATAATACGAATTAACGAGAGAGGTCATCATGAAGGCTTACTGGATTGCTCATGTAGACGTAGAGGACGCCGATCAATACAGCCAGTACACCCAGCGCGCGCCGGCGGCGTTCGCCCGCTACGGGGCGCGCTTCCTGGCACGGGGCGGGCGCAGCGAGGCGCTGGAAGGGCGTGACACCCCGCAGCGCAGCGTGGTGATCGAGTTCGACTCCTACGAGCAGGCATTGGCCTGCTACCACTCGCCGGAATACCAGGAGGCCCGCCGCCACCGCGAAGGCGTGGCACGGGCCGAGGTGATCATCGTCGAGGGCATGGCGCCCTGAGCCGGGCGGCTTGTGTTCAGCACGCGCCCCTGAGGGGCGACGCGGTGATGGCGGCTAGCGGATGAAGTGCACCTTGCCGCTGTCGTCGTTGCCCATGTAGATGCCGTAGACCCCCGCCTGGCGTTCCTCGATATAGCGTTCGAGGATCTGCCGGATGGCGGGGTAGTAGATGGCGTCCCAGGGAATCTCGTCGGGGGCGAAGAAGCGGCAGTCCTGGGTTTCCGGGCCGTACTGGCCGGTGTCTTCCAGGACGATGGCGCGGAAGATGATGTAGACCTCGCTGATGCGCGGCACGCTGAAGATGGAGTAGGGCGAAAGGATCTCGGCGCGCACGCCGCTCTCTTCCCACACCTCGCGCAGGGCCGCCTGCTCGGTGGTCTCGTTGCCTTCCATGAAGCCCGCCGGCAGGGTCCAGGTGCCCGGACGCGGCGGGATGGCGCGCTGGCAGAGCAGGTACTTGCCGTCCCGCTCGATGATGCAGCCGGCGATGATCTTCGGGTTGACGTAGTGGATGTAGCCGCAGGCGCGGCACATCAGGCGTTCATGGGTGTCGCCCGCCGGCCGCTGAAGGCCGAGGTCCTGGCTGCCGCACTGGGCGCAGAAGTTCGGGCGACTCATGTTCAGCGGCCTATGCGCGGCTCTTTGAGGGCGATGGGGGCGGTGATCTCGGGAAGGTCGCCGCTCTCGTCCTGCTTGCGCTTGAGGTACTCCAGCGCCACCTTCGCGGCCGCGCGGACGTGGTCCACCGAGGCCTGGTGGGCGGCCAGCGGGTCGCCGCTCTTGATGGCCTCGACGATGCGCTCCATCTCCTGGTTGCTGGCGCCGCGACGGTTCTCCTGGGACACCGAGGTGGCGCGCAGGTAGCTGATGCGGGCCTGCAGCTGGCGCAGCTGGGTAGCGGCGATGTGGTTGCCGGAGCCTTCCAGCAGCACGTCGTAGAAGCCCTGGACGGAGTCGAGTACCTGTTGCAGCTCGCCGTCCTTGAGGGCCTTGCGGTTCTCTTCCAGGGCCTTTTCCAGCGCCTTGATGTCCTTGGCCTTGGCCCGCAGGGTGAACAGCTGGACGATCAGGCCTTCGAGCACGCAGCGCAGCTCGTAGATATCGACGGCGTCTTCCAGGGTGATGATGGCCACGCGCGGGCCCTTGGCATCGGCGAATTCCACCAGCCCTTCGGACTCCAGGTGGCGCAGGGCCTCGCGCACCGAGGTACGGCTCACGCCCAGGCGGTCGCAGAGGTCGCGTTCCACGAGGCGGTCACCGGGCAGGAGCTGGAAGTTCATGATGGCGCTTCGCAGCTTGTCCAGCACGATTTCACGGAGCGTGACGGGGTTGCGATTGACCTTGAAGCTGTCGTCGAGTGGCAGGCGTTTCATGGGGTCCGCTCTTTATGGGCTGTCCATGCGAAACGAGCACGATGCGCAGTGATCGTGCTCGTCATCTAAACAGCCGGGGTTTGACTGGAGGCTTCGGCGTCGGCTTCGGCGAAGGCTTCCCGGGCGAGCCGGAAACTGTCCACGGCTGCTGGAACACCGCAATAGATACCGACCTGAAGCAGGATTTCGCGTATTTGTTCACGACTCAGACCGTTGCGCAAGGCGCCCCGCACGTGCAGCTTGAGCTCGTGCGGCCGGTTCAGGGCCGAAATCATGGCCAAGTTTATCATGCTGCGTTCCTGGGGCGACAAACCCTCACGGCCCCAGACATGGCCCCAGCAGTACTCGGTGACCATCTCTTGCAGCGGGCGTGTGAAGTCGTCGGCGTTCTCGATGGAGCGCTTTACGTAGGCCTCGCCCAGCACGCGGGTGCGGATCTCCAGGCCCTTCTCGTATTTCTCGTTGCTCATGCGTCCAGCTCCCGGCGGCTCACAGGCCGCCCATGAGGGTGTATTTGATTTCCAGGTAGTCCTCGATGCCGTAGTGCGAGCCTTCGCGGCCCAGGCCCGAGGCCTTGATGCCGCCGAACGGCGCGACTTCGGTGGAGATCAGCCCTTCGTTGATGCCGACCATCCCGTACTCCAGCGCCTCGCTCATGCGCCAGGCGCGGCCCAGGTCGCGGGTGTAGCAGTAGGCCGCGAGGCCGAACTCGGTGTCATTGGCCAGGCGCACGGCCTCGGCTTCGTCATGGAAGCGGAACACCGCCGCCAGCGGGCCGAAGGTTTCCTCGTGGGCCACCTTCATGCCGGTGTTGACCTCGGCCAGCACCGTGGGCGGGTAGAAGCCGTGGCCCAGCGGGTGGCGCTCGCCGCCGCAGAGCAGGCGGGCGCCCTGGGCGAGGGCGTCGCGCACGTGGTCTTCCACCTTGGCCACAGCGCGCTCGTTGATCAGCGGGCCCTGGGTGACGCCCTCGTCGAAGCCGCTGCCGACCTTCAGTTGAGCCACGCGCTCGGCCAGGCGGGCGACGAAGGCATCGTGGATGCCGTCCTGCACCAGGAAGCGGTTGACGCACACGCAGGTCTGCCCGGCGTTGCGGAACTTGGCCACCAGGGCGCCTTCCACGGCTCGCTCCAGGTCGGCGTCGTCGAAGACGATGAAGGGCGCATTGCCGCCCAGCTCCAGGGACACCTTCTTCAGGGTCGGCGCGCACTGGGCCATCAGCAGCTTGCCGATGGCGGTGGAGCCGGTGAAGGAGAGCTTGCGCACGGCCGGGCTGGCGGTCAGCTCGCCGCCGATGGCCACGGCGTCGCCGGTGATGACGTTGAATACCCCGGCCGGGATGCCCGCCTGCTCGGCCAGGGCCGCCAGGGCCAGGGCGGAGAAGGGCGTTTCCGGTGCCGGCTTGACGATGCACGGGCAGCCGGCGGCCAGGGCCGGGCCGGCCTTGCGGGTGATCATCGCGGCAGGGAAGTTCCACGGGGTGATGGCGGCGACCACGCCGATGGGCTCCTTGGTCACCACGATGCGTGCATCGCCCTTGTGGCTGGGGATGGTGTCACCGTAGATGCGCTTGGCCTCCTCGGCGAACCATTCGATGAAGCTGGCGGCGTAGACGATCTCGCCGCGCGCCTCGGCCAGGGGCTTGCCCTGTTCCAGGGTGAGGATCTGCGCCAGGGTCTCGGTGTGCTCGATCATCAGCGCATGCCAGCGCTTCAGGCGTGCGCTGCGCTCCTTGGCGGTCAGCGCGCGCCAGGCCGGCCAAGCGCGTTCGGCGGCCTCGATGGCCTGCCGGGCCTCTGCGGCGCCGAGGTTCGGCACCTGGCCGATGCAGGAACCGGTGGCGGGGTTGAAGATGTCCTGTCGCGCGCCGTCGGCGGCGTCCAGCCACTGGCCGTCGATGTAGGCCTGCTGGCGGAAGAGGGGGGAAGCGGTCGGGTTCATGCCCACTCCAGAAAGAAAAAAGAGGCCGTGGGGTGACAGATCACGGCCCCATAAAGGGGATCAGGCGAGGGGCGGCACCGCACCCAGCTTGCCCTTGTGATAGAGCATCGGGATGACCGGCTCCTCGGGCAGGATCAGGTTCTTCACCGCGCCGACGATGATGGCGTGGTCGCCACCGTCGTACTCGCGCCACAGCTCGCACTCGATGATCGCCGTGGCCTTGGCCAGCAGCGGGTTGCCCAGCTCGCTCAGGTGCCAGTCGATGCCCTTGGCCTTGTCCTTGCCCTTGCCGGCGAAGGCATAGGCCTCGGCGGTCTGCTCGGCGGCCAGCAGGTGGATGGCGAAGCGCTTGCTGTCCCGCAGCACCGGGTAGGTGTCGGAGGCGTAGTTGGGGCAGAACAGCACCAGGGCCGGGTCGATCGACAGGGCGCTGAAGGCGCTGGCGGTGATGCCGACGATCTGGCCATCCGCGTCGAGGGTGGTGACCACGGTCACGCCCGACGGGAAGCGGCTCATCACGTCTTTGTAGATACCGGGTTCGATCATGGCGTGCCTCTCAGCGCATCACGAAGGGGTCAGGCATCGGCGCCTGGGACAGGTTGATCCACACCGTCTTCTGCTCGGTGTAGGCGATCACCGACTCGATGCCGCTCTCGCGGCCGTAGCCGCTGTTCTTGAAGCCGCCGATAGGCGCCATGGCGGACACCGCGCGGTAGGTGTTGACCCAGACGATGCCCGAGCGGATGTCCCGGGCCAGGCGATGGGCGCGGCCCAGGTCGCGGGTCCAGATGCCGGCGGCAAGGCCGAACTGCGAGTCGTTGGCGATCGCCAGGGCTTCGGCCTCGTCCTTGAAGCGGATCACCGAGGCCACCGGGCCGAACACCTCTTCCTGCATGATCTTCATCGAGTTGCGGTCGCACTCGAACAGTGTCGGCTCGTAGAACCAGCCCTGTTCCAGGTGCGCCGGGCGCTTGCCGCCCAGGCGCAGGCGTGCGCCCTCGGCCAGGGCGTCGGCCACCAGGCCCTCGACCACGGCGAGCTGCTGCGCGGTGGCCATGGGGCCCATCTCGCTGGCGTCGTCCTGCGGGTTGCCGATGCGGATGCGCTGGGCGCGTTCGATCAGGCGGCTGACGAATTCGTCGTAGATGCTGTCCTGCACCAGCAGGCGCGAGCCGGACACGCAGCTCTGCCCGGAGGCGGCGTAGATGCCGGCCACGGCGCCGTTGACGGCGCTGTCCAGGTCGGCGTCGGCGAAGATGATGTTCGGCGACTTGCCGCCCAGCTCCAGGGACAGCTTGGCGAAGTTCTCCGCGCTGCTGCGCACCACGTGGCGGGCGGTGGCGGCGCCGCCGGTGAAGGCGATCTTGCGCACCAGCGGGTGGCGGGTGAGAGCGGCGCCGGTGCTCGGGCCGTAGCCGGTCACCACGTTGACCACGCCCGCCGGGAAGCCGGCCTCGAGGGCCAGGCGCGCCAGTTCGAGGATGGTTGCCGAGGCGTGCTCGGACGGCTTGAGCACGATGGCGTTGCCGGCGGCCAGGGCCGGGGCCAGCTTGATCGCCGTCAGGTACAGCGGGCTGTTCCAGGGGATGATCCCGGCCACCACGCCCAGCGGCTCGTGCACGGTGTAGGCGAACATGTCCGGCTTGTCGATCGGCAGGGTGCCGCCTTCCAGCTTGTCCGCCAGGCCGGCGGTGTAGTGGAAGAACTCCGGCAGGTAGCCGACCTGGCCGCGGGTCTCGCGGATCAGCTTGCCGTTGTCCCGGCTTTCCAGCTGGGCCAGGTGTTCCTTGTTCTCGGCGATCAGGTCGCCCAGGCGGCGCAGCAGCTTGCCCCGCGCGGTGGCGGTGAGGCTGCGCCAGGCCGGCGCTTCGAAGGCGGTCTGGGCGGCCTGGACGGCGCGCTCGACGTCGGCTTCGTCCGCGTCGGGCAGCTCGGCCCAGGGTTCGGCCAGGGCCGGGTTGAGGCTCTGGAAGGTCTTGCCGGACAGGGCGTCGACCCATGCCCCGCCGATGCACATCTGGAAGCGTGCGAGTGTCATGCAACGATCCCCTTGATTGGATTGGGTCGGGCCTGCGCCGTGGCCAGGAAGTCCAGCAACAGCTGGTTGACCAGGCGCGGCGACTCGACCGGCATCATATGCCGTTGTTCGGCCAGTACGGCGGCCCGCGCACCGGGAATGCGCTGGGCGAGCTGCTCGGCCATCTCCGGCGTCGAGCCCGGGTCCAGCTCGCCGGTGGCGATCAGGGTCGGCACGCGGATGTTGCCCAGGTCGTCGGCGCGGTACATGTCCTGGGTGGCGAACAGTTCGTAGGTGGTCAGGTAGCCCTGCGGGTCGTTGCTCGCCAGGGTCTGGCGGATCGCCGCGATCTGCGCCGGGTTGGCGGCCTGGTACTCACGGCTGAACCAGCGCGACAGCGCCGCCTCGGCGTTGGCGTCCGGCCCGTGCCGGGCGGCCTGGGCGGTGCGGGCGATGACGCCGGCACGCTGTTCCGGCGTGCGGTTGAACACGCTGTTGAGCACCACCAGGCCCTGCAGGTACTGGGGGTAGTGCAGGGCGAAGGCGCGGGCCACCAGCCCGCCCATGGAGAAGCCGATCACCGTGACCTGGGTCAGGCCCAGGTGATCGAGCAACTCGCGCAACTGGTCGGCGTAACCGAGCAGCTCGGTGCCGGGCTCCGGGCGCGGGCTGTCGCCATGACCCAGCATGTCGTAGGCGATCACGCGGTACTGCGTGGCCAGGCCGACGACCTGGCCGCCCCACATTTCTTTGTTGAGGCCCACACCGTGGATCAGCACCACGGGTTGGCCTTGTCCGGTCGCCAGGTAGCTGGTGCCGGCGGGGGTACGTTCAGCGGTGAGCCGAATCATGGAGCGCTCCTGCACTTCTTGTTGGATCAGCGGTTCTGCTCGGCTTTCTCGGCAGCCAGCTCTTCCAGATCGATGTAGCGGTTGCCGATGCGCGGGTGCAGGCGGCCACCGTCGGCGGCACCGAGCACGACGATGATCTCGTCGGCACGCGGGGCGTCCTCGATCTGCATTTCCAGGGTGATGTAGTGGGAGCGCAGGCCTTCGTCGTCCTTGTGCATCATCGGGATCTGGATGGAGGTGCCGGGGCCACCGCGCTTGTTGGTGAAGCTCAGGTAGCTCTTGGCGTCCACCGCCTGGCGGTAGTGGTTGCCGAAGCGCAGGGTGTGGATCACCGCCGAGGCGTGCTCGACCTCACCGTCTGCACCGACCACGGCCGCCTTGCCGTAGGCCTCGATCTTGTCGGCGCCGCCGACCAGGGCCACCAGGCGCTCGACCATCAGGGCGCCGAGGTCGGAGCAGTTGGCCTTGATCTCGGGCTTGAGGTCTTCCACGAAACCGCGGCCCAGCCAGGGGTTCTTGATCACGACAGCCAGCCCGGCCATGGTCACGGGCTTCTCGGCGGCCTTGCCGCCTTCGATGAAGGTTTCTTCGACGTAGCTGACGATCTTGCGGATTTCAAAACTCATGAACGGCTCCAGTCAGGTGGGCGGAAGTGTCTGTGCGTATGATGGTATACCATAATATCAGCAGTGCAAGTATCAGCTGTGACTTTCTGAAGGGGTGCAGATGGCCGGCGCCGTGTAGCCACATGCCGCGACGGTTGCAGGAAGGCGGAGGAGACCGGCGTGGCGTGCTGCCGAAGGGCCGGTTAACAGGCCGGACAACGGGTGCGCGTACCCGGGCGCGGCCGGGTACGCGTCAGCCCGCTATGGAAGAGCGGCTATTCGTAAAGACTGCCGCACAGCAGAAAGGTGGCGGCACAGCGCCAGGGGTTGGCGCCTGCCAGGCCCTGGCGGGCGCCGAAGTCGCTGTCGTCGGCCCAGGCCAGGGCGCCGTCGAGGAAGTCCTCGATGCTGTCGTGGGCCCAGGCGCCGGTCTCCGGGGCGGCGAGGGCGCGCAGGCGGTCTTCGCGCAGGGCGCGGACGAAGGCGAGGAAGCTGGCGGCGTCCTCCACCTGCTCCAGTCGCTCGTTCAGCGTGGCGCTCATGCCGGCGCCTCGCTGCGGCGGATCTGTTCGAGGATGCTCGGGTCGTCGATCGCCCCGTCGTCCAGCAGCAGGAACAGCTTGCTGATGATCTCGCTGGTGCGTGCGTCGCTGTCGGCGAAGGGCAGGTAGAGGTCATCCGCCGGCTTGCCGGCCGGGACGATGCACAGGTAGTTGCCCGGCTCGATATGGATGACGCCGCTGCCCAGGTGCAGCCGGTAGCGCGCGCGGCTGCCGGTGATGTGCGCGTGGTGGCCCTCGCAGCGCACGTTGGCCAGCCCCAGGCTGCCCACCAGGGCCTGCACCAGCTCGGCGCGGCGCTGGATGACCTCCGCGCTGCCGGCGTGGGTGCCGGTCTCGCCGGTGAAGGCCACGGAGACGATCAGGTCGGCGTCGCGCAGGGTCTCGGAGAACACCAGCGGCGGGACCTCTTCCAGGGGAAGGGGCGCGCGGTCGCGGACGAATTCGATGGCCTGCAGGGTGATGGTCTCGGTCAGCGGCAGGTAGCGCTGCGCATCGGGGAAGTCGACGAAGGCGTACAGGCCCTGGCCCCAGTTGCGGAACACCTCCTCGCCGTCGTGGGTGGTCCAGCCCCGGGCCCGCAGCAGGCGGGCGGCCACGGCGCTGCGCAGCACGTGACCGGCGAAGCGCATGGACTTCAGGCCGTTCTCCCGTTCGGCCGGGGTCAGCAGGTACAGCTCGCGGAACACCTGCTTGAAGGGCTGCACCCGGCGCTGGGCCACCAGGGCCTGCTGCCAGGCGGAGAGCGCGCCGGCTTCGTACAGGTGCAGCGGGTGGGCGATCAGCAGCGGGCCTTCGATGGGGCGCGCCGGTCCGGTCAGCGGGCGCAGGGCGAATGCGTCGCCGTCCAGCCAGCCCAGCAGGCCGTCGCCATCGCGCAGTACCAGGTGGTCCAGCAGCAGGCGCGCCGCCGGCATGCGCAGCAGCTGGCGCAGTTGCGCCGGCTCCAGGGCTTCGCCCCGGGCCATCATGGTTTCCAGGGTCAGGCGGAAGCGGCGGATCTGGTCCTTCATGCGGCCCTGCAGGGCCTTCAGCTCCGCGTGGCCGTCGTGCTTGCGCAGGCCGGCGGGTACGGACTTCAGGCGCTTGCCACCCTTGCTGGCGACCATGACCGGGTTGAGGCCCTGCAATTCCAGCCACAGGTCGTAGCCGTCCAGGTGCAGGCGGTCCGGCGTCTGCTCGGCGATCTCCGCTTCCATTGCCCATTCCAGGCGGGTGGCGTCGCCGTAGCCGGCGGTACGGGCGAGGTTCTCCAGCCCGGCCTGGATGGCGGCCTGGGAGTTGGCCTGGCGTTCGGCACCGTAGCGCTCGACTTCGCGGTGGTAGCGCTTGAGGGCCAGGTAGCGCTCGCGGGTTTCGTCCGTGCCGCTTGTGGGCAGCAGGCCGTAGGCGCGCAGGGCGGCCTGGGCGTGGCGTTGCAGCTTCTTCTCCAGGGCCTTGCGCTCCAGGCCGCGGAAGGCGTCCAGCAGCAGGCGGGTGTTGGGGAAGGCCCAGGGGGTGCCTTCCAGCGCGGTGAAGTAGTCGGCCAGGTGCCCGGCGTCGGCCTGGTCCAGGGCGGCTTGCAGGGCGTCGCGGTCCACCACGCCCAGCTCCGGGTCGTCGCTGCTCTGAAGGTCTTCCACCAGGTGCCCGGTGTGGTCGACGGCCAGCGCCAGGTCGAGGTAGAGGCGCTGCAGGGGCTTCAGGTCGCTCCAGCCGAGGGCGTCCAGCACCGCTTCGCTGGCTGCACCGCTAAAGGGCAGGGCGGTGAGCAGGCTGGCGCGGGGGAAGCCGGCGAGCTGTTCGGCCAGTGCGGCCTCTTCGTCCTTTTCCAGGTGGCCGACGTCGAGCAGGGCGGTCAGTACGCGGCCCTGATGGTTTTCGTAGTGCCTTTCGAGGGCTTCTGGCTCCAGGCCGAGGCGTGCCAGCTCGCGCACGCCGGCCAGCAACCAGTGGGCGGTGGAGGTGCCGCGCTCGCCGATCATGCTGCGCAGCTGCTCGGCGCTTTCCGGCAGTTGGGCCAACGAGCGCTGGACGAAGTCGGCGTTAAGCGCGTCCAGCCGTTGTTCGCCAGGGCTGCCGCCTGCTGCGAGCGGCGGCAGGGTGCACAGGCTCTCGGCCCAGGTGCGCACGGCGTGCTCGTGCTGGGCGGCATCCAGGCGGCCGGCGTCGGCCAGGCCCACGGCGAAGCGCCGGATGGCGTCCTCGGCCCTGCCCTGGTAGCTCCCGGCCAGCCGTGGGTGATAGGCGTCTTCGAGGGGGTTGCGGCGGTCCCAGTCGCCGCTGAGCAGCCACTGGGCAACGTCCAGCCAGGCATTGTCGACGGGGTGTTCGGCCAGCAGCTCCAGGCAGTCTGCCAGGTTGGGGGTGGTCCAGGCGTTGGCGGGGTCGTGCCAGTAATAGCGGGCCACGTAGCCAGGGCGGAGGGCGTGGTCGCTGTCTTCGAAGGCGTGGGCCAGTATGTGCCGCACGCGCCGCTCCAGGGCCTGGAAGCTGCGGGTGCTCGGGTAGGCGGCGACACCGGCGCTGCTGGTGATCTGCAGCAGGCGTTGGCGGGTGTAGAGGTGTTCGGTTTCGTCGTGGCCCAAGCTGTGCGGGAAGACCAGGGCGTCCACCAGGGCCTGCTGGCCGTCGGGGCCGGCTTCGGCGAGGAAGGCATCGGCCAGGGCCAGGCCGTCCACCTCATCCCAGAACGGGTGATGGTGGCCGTCTTCGGCCAGCAGCGCGTCGCGTTCGGGCAGGGCATCCAGGGTGCGGTCGAGGAAGGCTTCGAGCAGGGCGATGCGGGCCTGCTGATGGGCATCGGCTTGGTAGTGCTGCATGGGGGGTGTCCGTTCGTGTTGGGGTCAGCCGCCGACCAGGGGCACCAGGCGCAGGAAGGTGAGCCGGGCCTGGGCGGGCAGGTCGAGGGAATGGTCGAGGTCGTTGAGCATCTGGCCGTCGAGAAGGATGCGGTAGCGGCGCTGGCGAAAGCCCTCCAGGGCGCGCTGAACTTCGGCTTCGGCGTCGATCCGGGGGGCGTCGGGCCGCTCGGCGTGCGGCTTGATGGCACCTCGCGCGGCCTGGCGGCGGATCTCGTCATCGCTGAGGTAGTCGGCAGGGGGGCTGGCCTGGAGGCGGTCCAGCCAGCCGGCGACCGTCCGTTCGGCCACCTGGTGCAGCACCACCCGGCGGATCAGCTCGCCCAGGGTGAGCCGGGAGTCCGCCAGGTGCAGGTTGAGGTCGGGGGTGAAGGCTTCGTTGCGGGCCCCGCGAAGGACCAGGCTCTCGACGTGCAGCTCGGTGCTCATGCTGGCCCTCCAGGCCGGCGATTCAGGTGAGCGAGCGTAGCGCTGGCGAGGCCGGCAGGAAAGGCCGGCTGCGCGGGTTCGTGGCGGCGGTCACGGCGTCTTGCGGCCGCTCATGTGGCGCAGGTAGGCGACCAGTTGTTCCAGCTGCGCGTCATCGATGACCTGGGCGGGGAAGGCCGGCATGTGCGCTTCCGGCCAGCGGCGCAGGCTCTGCGGGTCGCGGATGTAGCGTTGCAGGAAGCCTTCGGCGAAGTATTCGGTGGGGTTGTAGGGCAGGTTCAGGTCGGGGCCGAACTGGGCGTCCCCGGCGCCGTTGAGGCGGTGGCAGGCCAGGCAGTTCTTCTGGAACAGGGCGAAGCCGGCCTGGACGTCGGCGTTGGCATCCGAGGCTGGCAGCAGCGCGGGGAAGCGCTCGGCGATGGAGGCCAGGGCGCGGATCTTCACCACCTGGAAGGGCCATTGCTCGGGGCTGATGCCGCCGGCTTCGGGGGCGGTCCACACCAGGTAGAAGGGGCCGGCGCTGGGCTTGCCCTTGGCCAGGCCCGGCCAGGGCTTGGCCGGGTCTTCCACGGCCAGCCAGGCGCGGGCCCCCTCGCGGGCCAGCAGCGGGGCGGCGCTGAGTTCGGCGGCGAAGCCGTCGGCCGCCACGGCCTGCAGGTGCTGCTCCGGTGCCACCCCGGGCAGCAGGGCCGCCAAGGGCACGGCCCGGTAGGTCATGGCGCGCTTGTAGGCGACGTCCTGGGGGACGCGCACCTCCTGGGCCTGAGGATGGGCGAGCAGCTCGGCGGTACTCAGGGTGCGGGTACCGCCGGGCAGTTCCAGGGTCAGGTCGGCGGCGCGGGCCAGGCCGGTGGCGAGCAGCAGGGCAAGGAGCAGGTGGCGCATCAGGGGGCGTTCTCCAACAGGGGCTTGAGCCGGGTGTAGCCGCCGGCATTCTGCACGTTGGTATAGCCCCGGGCGAGCAGGTCGTCCTGGGCGATGCCGGAGCGCCGGCCGCTGCGGCAGTACAGGACGATGGGGGTGGATTTGTCCGGGGCGACCTCGGCGATGCGCTCGCCGATGTCTTCGAAGCCGATGTAGCGGGCACCGGGGAGCGCACCTTCCTGGATCTCCTCCGGCGTACGCACATCGATCAGCACGGCGCCCTCCTGCTTCAGGGCCTCCAGGGCGGCGGCCTGGTCGACGTCGCCGGCGACCGCGTGGAGGCTGAGGGAGAGGGCGAGCGGGGTGATCAGATAGCGCATGGGTTCAGTTCCTTCCAAACAGTGACCGGTTGGACCCTAGCACACTCCAAAAAGGCTGTTCGACCGCTTTGGAACGCGGGTTCCAGCCCTGCGGGGGATGTCGTTTTGATGGCGTGCGGACGCTCCTTGCCCGCGCTGCGCCGCGTTGAGCGGGGCGTAGCGCAGGCAGGCGGTGGTCAACCGACCAGGCGAGTCAGATTGGGAAGGATCAGGATGAGCGTGGTGGCAAAGACGATAAGGCTCGCCTGCCGCATCTTCGGCTGTTTGAACATGGCCAACTGCCTTTCTTCTTGTTGGGGCGCGGCGTCGGGCCCTTACGGCCTGGCCTGGTGCTGGCGCCCCGTGGCGTTGCTGATCGACCGCTCCGGCATGACCCGGCAACGGCCCCTTGCCCGTTGAACACTAGGTGCGGCCCGCCCGGCGGCTTAGAACGCTTGGGATCAAGCCGCCGGCCTTTACCCTCGGCTTTGCCATAGCGGCAGGGGCGAGCCTTGGGCCAGAGCCTCGCGTTGACCCCGGGGTCAGCCGACCGTTCGTCTGAGCGCCGTGGTCAATGGCGCTGAGCAGTTCGGTCATTGAGCCGGCGGGCGTCGCCGTTAAGGTAGACCCACCGTGGTCGGCCCCGGGTCGGCCCGTCTGCCTAACGACAAGAGAGAACGCCATGACCGAAGCATTTATCTACGACGCGGTGCGCACGCCCCGCGGCAAAGGCAAGAAGGACGGGGCGCTGCACAGCGTCAAGCCGGTCAACCTGATCGCCGGGCTGCTCAGGGCTCTGGAGGCGCGCAACAAGTTGGATACCAGCCAGGTGGACGACATCGTCCTCGGCTGCGTGACCCCGGTGGGCGACCAGGGCGCCGACATCGCCAAGACCGCCGCACTGGTGGCCGACTGGGACGAGACCGTTTCGGGCCAGCAGATCAACCGCTTCTGCGCGTCGGGCCTGGAGGCCGTGAACCTCGCCGCGATGAAGGTGCGCTCCGGCTTCGAGGACCTGGTGGTGGCCGGTGGCGTGGAATCCATGTCGCGCATCCCCATGGGCTCCGACGGTGGCGCCTGGGCCATGGACCCGGAAACCAACCTGCACACCCACTTCGTGCCCCAGGGCATCGGCGCCGACCTGATCGCCACCCTGGAAGGCTTCAGCCGCCAGGACGTGGACGCCTTCGCCCTGCGCTCCCAGCAGAAGGCCGCCCGCGCCAGCGCCGACGGCTCGTTCAGCAAATCCCTGGTGCCGGTCACCGACCAGAACGGCATCGTGCTGCTGGATCACGACGAGTTCATCCGCGGCGAATCCACCCTCGAAGGCCTCGGCGCCCTCAAGCCGAGCTTCGAGATGATGGGCCAGATGGGCTTCGACGCCACCGCGCTGCGCAAGTACAGCCACGTCGAGCGTATCCACCACGTGCACACCCCGGGCAACAGCTCCGGCATCGTCGACGGCGCCGCCGCGATGCTCATCGGCTCTGCAGCCAAGGGCAAGGAACTGGGCCTCAAGCCCCGCGCACGCATCGTCGCCACGGCGGTGACCAGCACCGACCCGACCATCATGCTCACCGGCCCGGCGCCGGCCACCCGCAAGGCCCTGGCCAAGGCCGGGCTGTCGGTGGCGGACATCGACCTGTTCGAGGTCAACGAAGCCTTCGCCTCGGTGGTGATGAAGTTCATGAAGGACATGGGCGTGCCGGAGGAGAAGGTCAATGTCAACGGCGGCTCCATCGCCATGGGCCACCCCCTGGGCGCCACCGGCTGCGCCATCCTCGGCACCCTGCTCGACGAGCTGGAGAAGCGCCAGCTGCGCTACGGCCTCGCCACCCTGTGTGTCGGCGGCGGCATGGGTATCGCCACCATCATTGAACGGGTTTGAGGCCGGAGAACAAAAATGACTGACGCCATCCGTTACGAAAAAGGCCCGGACAACATCGTCGTCCTGACCATCGACATGCCCGGCCAGAGCGCCAACACCATGAACGCGGTGTACCGCGAGGCCATGGGCGCCACCGTGGACCGCCTGGAAGCCGAGAAGGATTCCATCGCCGGGGTCATCGTCACCTCCGCCAAGAAGACCTTCTTCGCCGGCGGCGACCTCAACGAGCTGATCAAGGTCACCCAGGCGGACGCCAACGGCTTCTACCAGATGATCCTCAAGATCAAGGGCCAGCTGCGCCGCCTGGAGAGCCTCGGCAAGCCCGTGGTCGCCGCCATCAACGGCGCGGCCCTGGGCGGCGGCTGGGAAATCTGCCTGGCCTGCCACCACCGCATCGCCCTTGACGAGAGCCACGTCCAGCTCGGCCTGCCGGAAGTCACCCTGGGCCTGCTGCCCGGTGGCGGCGGCGTGGTGCGCATGGTGCGCCTGCTGGGCATCGAGAAGGCGCTGCCGTACCTCGCCGAAGGCAAGAAGGTGCGCCCGGACCAGGCCCTCAAGGCCGGCCTGATCCACGACATCGCCAAGGACCGCGACGAGCTGTTGGCCAAGGCCCGCGCCTTCATCGCCGCCAACCCCACGGCCGTGCAGCCCTGGGACGTGAAGGGCTACAAGATCCCCGGCGGCACCCCGTCGACCCCGGCCGTGGCGCAGATGCTGGCCATCGCCCCGAGCGTACTGCGGGACAAGACCAAGGGCTGCTTCCCGGCGCCGGAGAAGATCATGTGCGCCGCCGTCGAAGGCGCCCAGGTGGACTTCGACACCGCCCAGCTGATCGAGGCGCGCTACTTCACCGAGCTGACCACCGGCCAGGTGGCGAAGAACATGATCGGCACCTTCTGGTTCCAGCTGAACGAGATCAACGCCGGCAGCTCTCGGCCCAAGGGTCCGGCCCGCTATGAAACGAAGAAGGTCGGCGTGCTCGGCGCCGGCATGATGGGCGCGGGCATCGCCTACGTCTCCGCCGCCGCCGGCATCGAGGTGGTGCTCAAGGACGTCTCCATCGAGGCCGCCGAGAAGGGCAAGGCCTACTCCGCCGGCCTGCTGGACAAGAAGGTCGCCCGTGGCCACCTGAGCGCGGAGAAGCGCGACGCCTTCCTCGCCCGCATCAAGCCGACCGTGGATGACGCCGACTTCGACGGCTGCGACCTGATCATCGAGGCGGTGTTCGAGAACCGCGAGCTGAAGGGCAAGGTCACCGCTGCCGCCGAGGCGGCGGCCCTGCCGGATGCGGTGATCGCCTCCAACACCTCCACGCTGCCCATCACCGGGCTGGCCACCGCCGTGGCCAAGCCGGAGAAGTTCATCGGCCTGCACTTCTTCAGCCCGGTCGACAAGATGCCGCTGGTGGAGATCATCCGGGGCGAGAAGACCTCGGACGAGACCCTGGCCCGTGGCTTCGACTACGTGCTGCAGATCAAGAAGACCCCCATCGTGGTCAACGACAGCCGCGGCTTCTTCACCTCGCGGGTGTTCGGCACCTTCACCAACGAAGGCATCGCCATGCTCGGCGAGGGCGTGTCGGCGGCGATGATCGAGAACGAGACCCGCAAGGCCGGCATGCCGGTGGGCCCGCTGGCGATCTCCGACGAGGTCTCGATGAGCCTGATGACCCACATCCGCAACCAGACCGCCGCCGACCTCAAGGCCGAAGGCAAGGCGATGCCGCAGCACCCGGCCTTCGCCGTGATCGACCTGATGGTCAACGAGTTCAAGCGCCCCGGCAAAGCGGCCGGCGGCGGCTTCTACGAGTACCCGGCAGGCGGCAAGAAGCACCTGTGGCCGGAGCTGAAAGCGCGCTTCGAGAAGGCCGACCGGCAGATCCCGCAGGAAGACGTGCGCGACCGCATCCTGTTCATCCAGGCCATCGAGACTGTGCGCTGCGTGGAGGAGGGCGTGCTGCTGTCCACCGCCGACGCCAACATCGGTTCGATCTTCGGCATCGGCTTCGCCGCCTGGACCGGCGGGGCGCTGCAGTTCATCAACCAGTACGGCCTGGACGACTTCGTCGCCCGTGCCCGCTACCTGGCCGAGCAGTACGGCGAGCGCTTCGAGCCGCCGGCGCTGCTGCTGGAGAAGGCGGCGAAAGGGGAAACCTTCTGAGCCCCGCGCGGGTCTGTCACCACAGGCCCGCACCCTGCTGAAAAACGTGCGGATAGCGACCTGCAGGGCGCTGTCCGCACGCGCTCGGGCGACTGCCGGCCGTTATAATGCGCGGCATTCTGCCTAGGAGCCTTCATGTCGAGCCACGCCCTGCACAACGTCATCGCAATCATCTGGTTCATCGTCTGCTGGGTCGGCTACACCCGCTACGCCATCTGGAAGGGCCGCGACACCCCCTGCCTCGCCTCGGTCATGCACCTCTACCGCGAGGACTGGATGCGCCGGCTGCTGATGCGCGACAACCGCATCGCCGATGCCAGCGTGATCGCCAACCTGGAGCGCAACGCGTCGTTCTTCGCCTCCAGCACCCTCATCATCCTCGCCGGCGTGCTCACCGTGCTGGGGTCCACCGAGCGCGCGGTGTCGATCCTCGCCGACCTGCCGTTCGTGCAGTCGGCCACCCGGGGCATCTCCGAGGTCAAGCTGCTGTCCATCGCGGTGGTTTTCGTCTACTCCTTCTTCACCTTCAGCTGGTGCATGCGCCAGTACAACTTCGCCGCCGTGCTGGTGGGGTCGGCGCCGCTGATCGGTGAGCGCAACGTGGGCGACCAGGAGCGCAAGGACTTCGCCGAGCGCACCGCGCGGGTCATCTCCCTGGCGGCCAACCAGTTCAACCTGGGCCTGCGCAGCTACTACTTCGGCCTGGCCATGCTGGCCTGGTTCATCAACCCCTGGTTCTTCATGATCGTGACGGCGGGCGTGGTGCTGGTGCTGTACCGCCGCGAGTTCCATTCCGCCGTGCTGGACGTGATGGTCTATACCCCGACCCGGGCGCCCGAGCCGCCCAAGGAGAAAGAGGAATGAGCCTGCCGTTCTGGTGTGTGCTTCTCGCTGTGCTGTTGACCTACATCCCACGGATTTTCGTGGGCAAGGCAATGAAGGAGGAGGGCAGTGGTTACGACAACCACAACCCCCGGATCCAGCAGGCGCGCCTCACCGGGCTCGGGGCGCGGGCGCTGGCGGCGCACCTCAACAGCATCGAGATTTTCCCGCTGTTCCTCGCCGGGGTGCTGATGGCCCACACCACCGACACCCGTGGCTGGCTGGTGGACGGCCTGGCGCTGACCTTCATCGCGGCGCGGCTGGTGTTCCTGTTCTGCTACTTGCGCGACCTGTCGACGCTTCGCAGCCTGGCCTGGTTCGTCAGCCTGCTGTGCTGTCTGGTGCTGATGCTCAGCCCGGCACTCTGATCCCATGGCCCCGGCCAGGCCGGGGCACCCTCCTGCCGGGCGCTGCCTTGCTGGCAGCGCCCGGCCCTTCAAGGCATTCCTGCGCGTGCAACCTCACCCATCACGGGCGGTGGACGGCTGTCCGGCGGAGGTATCCCGGGTGGCCGGGCGGGCCGGTTCGGCCTGGGGCGGCTGGCTGGCCGCGAGCAACGAGTCCAGCGCCTGGGAGGCGGACTCCTCGGCGGCGGCGAGGCGGTCTTCGGTTGTGGGTTCGCAGGCACTGAGCGCCAGCGTGAGGGCGAGGCAGAGGGGCAGGGCGAGGCGTTTGCGCACGGTGGTCCTCCTGGACAAGGCGGACGGTAGGGCATGAGGCCGCCAGCCGGGGCTGGCGGCCTGCAGGTTACTGCTGGGTGCCGCCTTGCGGGGCGGCCGGCGAAGTGGTTTCGCCCGGTGCAGTGCTGGGTGCGGCAGGGGCGGGTGCCGGCTGGGTCGGCGGAGTCGCTTCCGGTTGCGTGGTGGCCGGCGGGGTCGCCGGTTGGGCGGCTTTCTCATCCGAGGGCTTGTCGCAGGCGGCCAGGCCCAGGGCAGAGGCGAGCAACAGGCTGTAGGCGAGAGGCTTTTTCATGTAGGTCTCCTTGGTCCGATGAATGTCGAGACCCCCTTTCGAACCCCATGGTCGGCCGGAAGTTCAGTCGGGCCTGCCCGGCGGTTGGTCGGCGGCGGTATCATGCGCGCCTTACCGCCAACGCCATGGGAAGTACCGGATGAGCGAAAACCCGATCTTCGACAACGCCCAGCGATTCCTCGCTGTGCTGCGTCATTGCCAGGTCCTCGGGATGCGCGTGCACAGCGCCGACCGCCAGGGCCTGACCCTCTGCCTGCCGTACAGCGAGCAGATCATCGGCAACCCGGAGACCGGCGTGATCCATGGCGGTGCCATCACCACATTGATGGACACCACCTGCGGCATCTCCACCGTGTGCGTGCTGCCGTCCTTCGAGATCTGTCCGACCCTGGACCTGCGCATCGACTACATGCACCCGGCCGAGCCGAACAAGGACGTCTACGGGTTCGCCGAGTGCTACCGAGTCACCCCGAACGTGATCTTCACCCGTGGCTACGCCTACCAGGACGACCCCGAGCAGCCCATCGCCCACGTGGTCGGCGCCTTCATGCGCATGGGCAAGGCCATCGGCGGGAAGACCGGGAAATCCGGAGGTGCGGCATGAGCCTGGACCTGAGCGCCCTGGTGCGCGAAGCCCACGAGAAGAACGACTACGACGCCCTGGTGAGTGCCATTCCCTATGCGCGCCTGCTGGGCATCGAATGCCTGCGCTTGGGCGACGACATGGTCTTCCGCCTGCCCGCCAGCAAGGACAGCATCGGCAACCCGACCTTGCCGGCGATCCACGGCGGGGTGATCGCGGGGTTCATGGAACACGCCGCGATGCTTCACCTGCTGACCTTCATGGGCACGCCACATTTGCCCAAAATCATCGACTTCTCGATAGATTACCTGCGCGCCGGGCACTATCGTGACACCTACGCCCACTGCCAGGTCTGGCGACAGGGGCGGCGCGTCGCCAACGTCGCCATCACCGCCTGGCAAACCACTCAGACCGAGCCCATCGCCACCGCTCGAGCCCACTTCAAGGTCGACGAACCCTGACCCGTGGCCGGGCGCGATGCGCCCGGTCCATGCAACAAGGAATCCTGGATGGATGCGCTCCTGATCCTCGGCGGCCTGCTGTCGATCCTCTTCAGCCTGGTCTGGCTGGTCATGCTGGCTTTCGGTACCAGCTTGCTGTGGGGCTTCGGCAGCCTGCTGCTGCCGCCGATCACCCTGGCCTACATCGCGGCGCACTGGCGCACCGCGCGCAAGGCCGTGATGCTCCTCGCGCTGGGCATCATCCCGCTGGTGGTGGGCCTGACCATGCTGGCCTACCGCGACCCCGAGCGCCTGCATGCGCTGCTCAGCCTCGACTGGGCCAAGCCGGAGAAACAGGCCCCGGGCGAGCTGGCCATCCACCTGCGGGGCGAGCTCAACGGCGAGCCCTTCTTGCCCCAGCAGGCCGAGCTGATCGACGGCGTGCTGAGCCTGCGCGAAGGGCAGGACTTCTTCGCACGGCGCGAGGTGAGCATCCGCCTGCCCAGCCAGCCCGAGGGCGACGTGCGCCTGGACATCCTCCCGGAAGACCCGGGCAGCAAGCCCGAAGTGGAGATCAGCTGGCTGCTCCCCGAGCAGGAGCTGCCGGAGGCCCGCCGTCTGAGTAAGGGCTACACCCTGCACCTGGACCTCAAGCGCACCGGCCCCAATACGCTGGCCGGCGGCTTCCACCTGGTGCTGCCGCCGCAACTGCGTACTACCCTGAGCGGCGACCTGGAGCTGTTCACCGACCGCCTGCGCTACGCCAACGGCCAGGTCGACCTGCGCCACGACTCCCAGGACACCCTCGCCTACGTCGCCCGTGACTACCTGCAACGTCGTTTCGCCACCCGCGAGGTGCAGGTCACCCACCTGCCGCCGGTGAGCCTGCCCTCCCGCGACCTGGATCTGGACGTGGAGGCCCGTATCGACGGCGTGGCCCAGCGCCTGCCGCTGCAATTCTTCAAGAGCGACCTGCGTGGCTGGGGCATCCGTGGCGATGCCTTCCCGCCGTTGCCGGCCGTGGAGGCCAAGCCCGCCACCGCCGAGGCCGAGCCCGAAGAGGCGCGCCCCAGCCGCCCGGTGGACCGCCGCCAGCGCTTCTCCCTGGAGCGCCTGCTGACCAACCCCAACCGCTACCAGAACCTCACCGTACGGGTGCAGACCGCCCGAGGCAGCCAGGTGGAAGGGCGCTTCACCGGGATCAACCCCGATGGCCAGGTGGTGATCCAGCGCAATGTCTCCGGCGCCGGTTCCGCCAGCTTCGTGCTGCGTCCCGAGGAAATCGCCCGGATCGAATTGCTGGAGCCCTGACCCCGCTTCCACCGCGCCAGGCGTGCGCTTCCGCGCATCCTGGCGACGCCGCTCGTAGCGTCGTGTGAAAAAAGCCCTTGAAATTCCACAGCATGGCCCCATCTCGGCTGACATCCGCCGCCCCTGCGGCTTCAACCGTCCTTGGAGCTAGATGACCATGAGTGTGGAAACTCAAAAAGAAACCCTGGGCTTCCAGACCGAGGTGAAGCAACTGCTTCACCTGATGATCCATTCCCTCTATTCGAACAAGGAAATCTTCCTCCGCGAGCTGATTTCCAACGCCTCCGACGCCGCCGACAAGCTGCGTTTCGAAGCCCTGGCCAAGCCCGAGCTGCTCGAAGGCGGTGCCGAGCTGAAGATCCGCGTGAGCTTCGACAAGGACGCCAAGACCGTCACCCTCGAAGACAACGGCATCGGCATGAGCCGCGATGAGGTCATCGCCCACCTCGGCACCATCGCCAAGTCCGGCACCGCCGACTTCCTGAAGAACCTGTCGGGCGACCAGAAGAAGGATTCGCACCTGATCGGCCAGTTCGGCGTGGGCTTCTACTCCGCCTTCATCGTTGCCGACAAGGTGGACGTGTTCACCCGTCGTGCCGGCCTCTCCGCCGCCGATGGCGTGCACTGGTCCTCCCGCGGCGAGGGCGAATTCGACATCGCCAACGTCGAGAAGGCCGAGCGCGGCACCCGCATCGTCCTGCACCTGAAAGCCGGCGAGGAAGAGTTCGCCGATGGCTGGCGCCTGCGCAATGTCATCAAGAAGTACTCCGACCACATCGCCCTGCCCATCGAACTGCCGAAGGAGCACCACGGCGAAGAGAAGGACAAACCGGCCGAGCCGGAGTGGGAAACCGTCAACCGTGCCAGCGCCCTGTGGACCCGTCCGCGCACCGAGGTGAAGGACGAGGAGTACCAGGAGTTCTACAAGCACATCGCCCATGACTTCGAGAACCCGCTGTCCTGGAGCCACAACAAGGTCGAAGGCAAGCTGGAATACACCTCGCTGCTCTACGTACCGGGCCGCGCACCGTTCGACCTGTACCACCGCGAAGCGCCGAAGGGCCTCAAGCTCTACGTCCAGCGCGTGTTCATCATGGACCAGGCCGAGCAGTTCCTGCCGCTGTACCTGCGCTTCATCAAGGGCGTGGTGGACTCCAACGACCTGTCCCTGAACGTCTCCCGCGAGATCCTTCAGAACGGCCCGGTGATCGACTCCATGAAGTCGGCACTGACCAAGCGCGTGCTGGACATGCTGGAGAAACTGGCCAAGAACGAACCCGAGCAATACAAGGGCTTCTGGAAGAACTTCGGCCAGGTCCTCAAGGAAGGCCCGGCGGAAGACTTCGCCAACAAGGAGAAGATCGCCGGCCTGCTGCGCTTCGCCTCCACCCACGACGAGAGCGGCGAGCAGAGCGTCGGCCTGGCCGACTACCTCGGCCGCCTGAAGGACGGCCAGGACAAGGTCTACTACCTCACCGGCGAGTCCTACGCCCAGGTGAAGAACAGCCCGCACCTGGAAGTCTTCCGCAAGAAAGGCATCGAAGTGCTGCTGCTCACCGACCGCATCGACGAGTGGCTGATGAGCTACCTCACCGAGTTCGACGGCAAGCAGTTCGTCGACGTCGCCCGTGGCGACCTGGACCTCGGCAAGCTGGACTCGGAAGAGGACAAGAAGGCCCAGGAAGAAGTCGCCAAGGCCAAGGAAGGGCTGGTGGAGCGCCTGAAGGGCGCGCTGGGCGAGCAGGTGGCCGAGGTGCGTGTCTCCCACCGCCTGACCGACTCCCCGGCGATCCTCGCCATCGGCGAACAGGACCTGGGCCTGCAGATGCGCCAGATCCTCGAAGCCAGCGGCCAGAAGGTGCCGGACTCCAAGCCCATCTTCGAGTTCAACCCCAGCCACCCGCTGATCGAGAAGCTGGACAACGAGCAGGATGAAGAGCGCTTCGGCGAGCTGTCCCACATCCTCTTCGACCAGGCCGCCCTGGCCGCCGGCGACAGCTTGAAGGACCCGGCCGCCTACGTGCGCCGCCTGAACAAGCTGCTGGTGGAACTCTCCGCCTGAGTCGAACGGTCGCAACCGCTGCCATGAAAAAGCCCGCGTCAGCGGGCTTTTTCATGGGGCATTGGCGATCAGAAGATGCCTTTCTTGCTGGCCTCCAGGATGGTGGCCTTGTTGTTGTCGTAGTGAACCTGGTTGATTTTGGTGAAGGGGTTGGCCACGAAGGCGCCCGGAAGCAGGAGGATCTGGATCCAGGTGCGGACGCCATCCTCCTTGGTCAGCGTGGCCAGCACCTGCCCGTTGCGATCGCGGTAGATGGTTTCGGTGATCACGCGGTCTTCACCGGTTGCCGGGATGACGCCGAGTGTGAAGCCGCTGATGAACGCCAGCGCCATGCTCCCGTGGCCATCGTTGGTCACCTTGACCTCCGCCGTGATGTCGGCATCGCCAAAGCCTTCGTTGACCGACGAGAACAGGTTCGACTCCTGGTAGGCCTTGCCAACGATGTCGGACCACGACTTGACCACGGCCGGTGCAGCTGTGCTGTCCGCGTCGTTCATCTTCATCCGGCCTTCCACGACATAACGCAGCGAAGGCTTCTGTTCCTTGGCCGCCGGCCAGGCGCCCAGGTCAGCGGTTTCGCCGGAGCGGAAGCCCGCGCAACCGGTGAGCAGGGCCAGGCCCAGGAAGAGGGCGGAGATTCGCAGGAGACGGGTCATTTCGTGTGTTTCCCAAGGTCGGATTGATACTGGTTGAGCAGGTCTTCGAGCGCGCTGCGGCGCTCCGGGCTGCCGTTGACGGTGCCCATCGAGTAGAGCGAGACGCTGTGTTCGGCGTGCTGGCGGGTCTGGTAGCTGTAGAGCAGCTTGCCCTGCGCATCGCTGACCTGGAGGCGGCCGCTGACGTTGGACTCGTCGATGTGGGTCGTGCCGCCGAACCAGATGTAGCCGGTCAGGGTCACGATGGCGAAGGGGAAGTAGCCGCCATAGGGCCGACGGTGGACGTTGTAGGTGTCGAAGCTGAACGAGAGCACTTGGTCATCGGCCGCGACGGCCTGGCCGGGCATGCGCACATTGCTGAACCGATTGCTCGCCTTGAGGTAGTTGCCCAGGCTGAGGGTCATGCCGGTGGACTGGGTCTTTCCGGCATTCCAGTTGACGAAGGTCTTGTCGGTGACCTCCACGCTGGCCAGGGCGACGCTTTGCTGGCTGGTGGTGGCGGTCTTGTCGGGAGTGGGGAAATCCGTGCCCTGGGGCACGGTAGCGCACCCCGTCAGCATGGACAGGGCGAGAAGGACAGCGGCGAAAGGCCCCTTCATGTCACGCTCCTTGTGAGGGAAATGGTCGAGTGTTCTTGGCGCCGGAAAAACGGCGGCGGAATGATGCCGAGATGATGGCTCGCTCGCAATGGGGCGCGGTGAATCCGTGCAGCGAAACGCGAAACCCTGCACGAATGGCCGGCGGAGCCTGTCCAAACGGTCGCATGCGCTTGGTGCGCGGTGGCGCTAAGCTCCACTGCCGGCCGATGAGGCCCGCCGAGTGGCTGCCCAATCCCATCCGTCCCGAGAGAGGTGATCCATGACCCAGATCCGCGCCCATGCCATCCGTTACGAACTCGACGGGCAGGCCTTCGAAGGCCAACTGGTCTACGACCCCAGCGTGCAGGACCCGCGCCCCGGGCTGGTGATGGCGCCCAACTGGTTCGGCATCACCGAGACCGCCGTGGAAACGGCGCGCCAGGTGGCCGAGGAGCGGCGTGTGGTGCTGGTGGCGGATCTCTATGGCGCCGAAGTGCGGCCGAAGGATGCCGAGGCGGCGGCTGCCGCCATGCAACCGCTGAAGGAGGATCGTGCCTTGCTGCGCCGCCGCATGCAGGCTGCGCTGCAGGCCCTGCTGGAGCAACACGCGGTGGCCATCGACCCCCGGCGTCTTGCGGCCTTTGGCTTCTGCTTCGGCGGCACCTGCGCGCTGGAACTGGGCCGAGCCGGGGCCGAGCTCAAGGCCTTTGTCTCCTTCCATGGCGCGCTGGACACCCCCGACCCCGCCGACGCCCGCCACATCAAGGGCGCCGTGCTGGTGCTGGACGGCGCCTCCGACCCGCTGGTACCGCGCACGCAACTGCCGGCCTTCGCCGAGGAAATGAGCGCCGCCGGGGTCGACTGGCAACTGCTCAGCTACGGCGGAGCGGTGCATTCCTTCACCGATCCCGAGGCGAATCGCCCCGGCGTCGCGCAGTACAACCCCAAGGTGGCGCGACGGGCCTTCGCCGCCATGGACGCGTTGCTGGACGAAGTCTTCCTGTAGCGGCCAGCCGGCGCTTGGCAAGGGGGCGGGATGATGGCATTTTGCCGGAGCCCCGCCCCCTGATTTCCGCCCATCGGCATTTGACCGGATGGGCAAGAGGGCATTGACTCCAGACACGCCAGTCGCTGCCCTCGAGACCCACCCGATGTTCGAGTTCTCCCGGTTCTTCTTCGACAACGACCAGCCCACGCTGCTGGTCTTCGGCAGTCACAATCCCTGGCTGGTGCTGTTGTCGGTCTGCATCGCCATCTTCACCTCCGCCATGGCCCTGCAACTGGCCGGCATGGCCCGCCTCAGCCGCGTCCCGCTGTACCGCCAACTGGCCATCGGCACCGGTGCCGTGGCCCTGGGTGGCGGCGTCTGGGCCATGCACTTCATCGGCATGCTGGCCTTCCAGCTGTGCGCCGCCGTGCGCTACGACCCCGGCCTGACCGTGCTCTCCATGCTGCCCAGCCTGTTCGCCTCCTGGATCGCGCTCAACCTGCTGTCGCGCCGCCGCGTGTCTCCGGTGCAGTTCGTCATGGGTGGCGTGCTGGTGGGGGCGGGGATCGGCGCCATGCACTACAGCGGCATGGCGGCCATGCAACTGGCGCCGCTGCTGCGCTACGACCCGCTGATGTTCGGGCTGTCGATCCTGGTGGCAGTGGTGCTGGCGATCATTGCCCTGTGGGTGCGTTTCGGCCTGCGGGGACGCGTCAGCGGGGTGCGCGCCATCCTGCTCAGCGGCACGGTGATGGGGCTGGCCATCAGCGGCATGCACTACACCGGCATGGCGGCGGCGCGTTTCACCGGCATCGAGGAATTCAGCATGCCGCAGCCGGTGGTGGGCGCGGCCTACCTGGCGATGGCGGTGGCCATGGCCACCGTAGCGCTGAGCCTGCTGGTGGCGGCGGTCAACGGCCTGTTGCGCTACCGCGAGCTGTTCCGCGAACTGGAGGCCGGCCGCGACCACCTCAACTCGCTGCTGGATGCCGCCTTCGAGGTGATCTTCACCATCGACCACCAGGGCGTCATCCGCTCCGTCAACAATGCCGTCTCCGGCCTGTATGGCTGGCAACCCGAGGAGCTGATCGGGCGCCACATGAGCCTGCTGATGCCCGAGCGGCATTCCCGGCAGTTCACCGAGGCGCTGGAGCAGTACCGGCTGACCGGGATGTCCCGTCTTTCCGGCAGCGAGCTGGAGGTGTCGGGCATCGGCCGCGATGGGCGGGAGATTCCCGTGCGGGTCAGCCTGGGCGTGACCCAGCGCGACGGTAACCCCTGGTTCGTGGTGTTCGTCGCCGACATCAGCGAGCGCAAGGCCATGGAGCAGGCCCTGCGTGACAGCGAGCAGCAGTACCGCTCGCTGATCCGCAACATCCCCGGCGTGTCCTTCCGCTGCCTGATGGACGAGCGCTGCAGCACCCGCTTCGTCAGCGACGCGGTGCGCCGCGTCACCGGCTGGCCGGCGGAGTCCTTCATGAGTGGCGAGCGCTCGCTGATCGAGCTGTGCCACCCGGATGACCGCGAGCGGGTGCTGGACGAGGTCAACGACGCCGCCCGCCTGGGGCGCAGCTACGTGGTGGAGTACCGCCTGTTCGACCGCGATGGCCACGAGCACTGGGTGTGGGAGAGCGGCAGCGTCGACGTCGATGCCCAGGGCGTGCCGCGCTGGGTGGACGGCGTGATGCTGGACCAGACCGAGACCAAGCTGCGCAACGCCGAATACGAGGGCAAGGTGACCGCCATCAGCAAGGCCATGGCACTGATCGAGTTCGACCTCACCGGCCACGTGCTGGAGGTGAACGAGAACTTCCTCGACCTGTTCGGCTACACCCGCGAGGAACTCATCGGCCAGCACCACCGCATCTTCTGCGACGCGGACCTGGTGGCCAGCGAGCGCTACCGCCTGTTCTGGGAAGACCTGCGCGAGGGCCATTTCCGCTCCGGGGAGTACCGCCGGCTCGGCAAGGACGGCCGCGACGTGTGGATCCAGGCCACCTACAACCCGATCCTCGATGCCGACGGCCGCCCCTTCAAGATCCTCAAGCTGGCCACCGACCTGACCCCACGGCGAATGATGGAGCAGGACCTGCGCAACGCCCGCGACCGAGCCGAGCAGGCCGCCGCCGCCCGCAGCAGCTTCCTGGCCAACATGAGCCACGAGATCCGCACGCCGATGAACGCCATCATCGGCTTCACCGAGCTGCTGCTGGACACGCCCCTGGGCGAGACCCAGCGCCGCCACCTGCGCACCGTGCAGCACTCCTCGCGCTCCCTGCTGGGCTTGCTCAACGACATCCTCGACACCGCCAAGCTCGACCGGGGCGCCATCGAGCTGGAGGACATCGATTTCTCCCTGCGCGAACTCTGCGAGCAGGTCTGCGACTCCCAGCGCCTGGGCGCCGAGCGCAAGGGGCTGAGCCTGGAGCTGGACTACGCCGAGCACCTGGGCGACTACTTCCGCGGCGACCCGCTGCGCCTGCAGCAGGTGGTCACCAACCTGCTGGGCAACGCCGTCAAGTTCACCGAGCGCGGCCGCGTGCGCCTGGTGGTGGACGGCGCCCCCGGCGCCCTGCGCCTGGCCATCCACGACACCGGCATCGGCATCGCCGCCGACCGCCTGGAGAAGATCTTCGACCCCTTCGCCCAGGCCGACGCCTCCATGAGCCGGCGTTTTGGCGGCACCGGGCTGGGCACCACCATCTCCCGCCAACTGGTGGAACTGATGGGCGGACGCATCCGCGTCGAGAGCCGGGAAGGCGAGGGCAGCGTATTCACCGTCGAGGTGCCGCTGGCCGCCGGTGAGCGTGCCCACGTCAATGCGCTGCGCCAGAGCGCGCCCACCTTGCCGCCGCTGCGCATCCTGGCAGCGGACGACGTGGCGCAGAACCTGGAACTGCTCACCCTCAACCTCGAACGCCTGGGGCACCGCGTGCACGGCGTGGAAGACGGCGCAGCCGCAGTCGCCGCCTTTGGCGAGCAGGCCTTCGACCTGGTCCTGATGGACGTGCAGATGCCCGGCATGGACGGCCTGGAAGCCAGCTGTGCGATCCGCCAGCGCGAGCAGGCCGAAGGCCGGCGCCCGGTGCCGATCATCGCCCTGACCGCCAGCGTGCTCGACCGTGACCGGCAGAACGCGCTGGACGCCGGCATGAACGGCTTTGCCGGCAAGCCGCTGGACATGGCCGAGCTGCTGCACGAGATGGCCCGGCTGCTGGGCGTGGAGCCGGGCCGTGATACCGACCCGGCAGCGGTCCAGTCGCCGGCGGACCCGGATGCGCTGTTCGACTGGGTCCGGGGCCAGCAGCTGTGGGGCGGCGCTGTGCAGATGGCCGCCGCCATCGTGCGCTTCCTCGACGAGCAGGAGCGGCTCCTCGGCCACCTGCGCGAGGCAGTCCGACAGGGCGACTTCAGCGACGTGGTGGCCAACGCCCACCGCCTGCGCGGCGCCGCCGCCAACCTCGGGCTGGACGAGATGGCCGCCTGCGCCGCCGAGCTGGAACATGCCGGCAGCGGCGGCCAGCCGCAGGCCCTGGAGGCGCTGCTGCAGCAACTGGCGGCTATCATGACCAGGGTCCGCGCCGCGGTCCCGGTGTTCCCGGCGGAGGCCGAGGTGGCGTCCGCGCCGGTCCCGCGGGAGGCCCTGCTGGAGGCCAGTCGCCGCCTGGCCGCCGAGCTGGCCCGTGGCGGGCTGGACGACGAGGCCCTCGCCCTGTTGCGCCAGGGGCTGGAGGGGCAGGCCGCCCAGGCACGCCTGCACGCGCTGCAACATGCCATTGACGATTTCGACTTCGACCAGGCCCTCCAGCAGCTCACCGAGCTGCAGGCCTGGCTGGAGACAGGAGAGCTATCCCCATCATGAGCCCGACTTCGCCGGACCCGCGCCAGTGCCTGCTGCTGGTGGACGACGAACCCACCAACCTGCAGGTGCTGCGCCACATCCTCCAGGACGACTACCGCCTGCTGTTCGCCAAGGACGGGCCCAAGGCCCTGGAACTGGCCGGCCGCGAGCGGCCCGCCCTGGTCCTGCTGGACGTGATGATGCCGGGCATGACCGGCCATGAGGTGTGCCAGCAGCTCAAGAACGACCCGGCCACCCGCGAGATCCCGGTGATCTTCGTCACCGCCCTGGCCGATACCGAGGATGAGGCCAAGGGCTTCGAGGTCGGCGCCGTCGACTACATCACCAAGCCGGTCAGCCCGGCCATCGTCAAGGCGCGGGTGCGCACCCACCTGTCCCTGGTGCGCATGGACGAGCTCAAGCGCACCCGCCTGGAGATCGTCCAGCGGCTCGGCCTCGCCGCCGAATACAAGGACAACGAGACCGGCCTGCACGTCATCCGCATGAGCCATTACTCGCGCATCCTCGCCCGCGCCCTGGGCTGGAGCGAGGCCGACTGCGACGACCTGCTCAACGCCGCACCGATGCACGACGTGGGCAAGATCGGCATCCCCGATGCCGTGCTGCGCAAGCCCGGCAAGCTGGATGCGGACGAGTGGGCGGTGATGCGCCAGCACGTCAGCATCGGCGCCAACATCATCGGCGAGCACCCCTCCGGATTGCTGCGCATGGCCCAGCGCATCGCCCTGACCCACCACGAGAAGTGGGACGGCAGTGGCTACCCCAACGGCCTGGCGGGTGAAGGCATCCCCATCGAGGGCCGCATCGTCGCCATTGCCGACGTGTTCGACGCCCTCACCAGCGAGCGTCCCTACAAGCAGGCCTGGCCGGTGGAGGAGGCGGTGGCCTTCCTCCGCGAGCAGAGCGGCCAGCACTTCGACCCGGACCTGGTGGAGCTGTTCATCCAGCAACTGCCCGCCGTGCTGGAGGTCAAGGCGCGCTGGGCCGAAGGGCGCATAGCGTAGCCTCGCCCCAGGGCGGGCCGGGCGGCGCTCGGCTTCAGCCCACCGCCGTCTTCACGCCAAAACAGTGCCCCAGTTCGGGGAAGCGCCCCTGGCGCACGTCCTCGGCATAGGCCGCCAGGGCCTGCTCGATGCTCGGCGCCAGCGCCGCATAGCGCTTGACGAAGCGCGGCTGGTAGTCGCCGAACAGGCCCAGCGCATCCTCGGTCACCAGCACCTGGCCGTCGCAGGCCGGTGACGCGCCGATGCCGATGGTGGGGATCGCCAGTTCCTCGCTCAGGTGCCGGGCCAGCGGCTCGGCGATGCCCTCCAGCACCACCGCGAAGGCCCCGGCTGCCTGCATCGCCAGGGCATCGCGGCGCACCCGTTCGGCGCCGGCTGCCTCCAGCCCTTGGGCCTTGAAGCCGCCCAGCACATTCACCTGCTGCGGCATCAGCCCCACGTGGGCCAGCACCGGTACGCCGCGCGCCACCAGGAAGGCCACGGTTTCGGCCAGCGCCTCGCCGGCCTCCAGCTTCACCGCGGCCGCCCCGGTTTCCCGCAGCACCCGCGCCGCGGCGTGGAAGGCCTGCTCCGGGCTGGCCTGGTAGCTGCCGAAGGGCAGGTCGACTGCAACGCAGGCCCGTTCCGAACCGCGCATCACCGCCTGGCCGTGGGCGATCATCATCTCCAGGCTCACCCCCAGCGTGCTGGGCAGGCCGTAGAGCACCATGCCCAGCGAGTCGCCGACGATGATCAGGTCCGCCTGGGCGTCCACCCAGCGCGCCATCGGCGTGCTGTAGGCGGTCAGCGACACGATGCTGCCGGGGCCCTTGCGCCGGGCGAGTTCGGGGACGCTGATGCGGGAAACGCGGGTGTGGCTGCTCATGACGGACTCCGGGGGAGGGCAATGGAAACGCGAGGCAGGCTACCATCGGCCTTTCGCTTCCCACTTGAGCAGAAGAGACAGCCCATGCCGCACCGGGGACAAGATGCCGTGATCCCGCCGATACCCACCTGCGCGCGCCTGCCGCGCCCGGTGTACCCGCGCATGTTCGACATTCCGGGAGGCCACCCCATCGCCCTGCACAGCCACCCCTGGGTGCAGTTCACCTACGCCCGCTCCGGGCTCATGCAGGTGCTGACCGAAGACCACAGCTACCTGGTGCCGCCACAGTGCGCCCTGTGGGTCCCGCCGGGCCTGGCCCACACCGCCTCCAGCGAGGGCACCCTGGAATTCCGCAGTCTTTACCTGGACGCCAGCATCCTCGATGGCTTCCAGCGGCCCTGTGCCGTGCTGCAGGTCACCCCGTTGCTGCGGGAGCTGATGGAGCGCGCCGCCAACTTCACCCCGGACTACCCCGAGGACGGCGTCGAAGCGCGCCTGCTGCGGGTGCTGGTGGACGAGATCCGCGCCTTGCCCGAGGCGCCCTTCAAGCTGCCGCTGCCCACCGACCCGCGACTCACGCGCATCACCGACAGCCTGCGCGCCGACCCCGGCGACGGGCGTGGCATCGAGGCCTGGGCCCAGGAGGTGGGCGCCACCCGCCGCACCCTCGCACGGCTGTTCCAGGCCCAGACGCGACTCTCCTTCAGCGAGTGGCGGCAACGCCTGCGCCTGCTCGCCGCGCTGCCACGCCTGGCCGAAGGCGTCAGCGTCACCGCGCTGGCGGGCGAGCTCGGCTACGACTCCACCTCCGCCTTCATCGCCCTGTTCCAGCGCCACTACGGCTGCACCCCGGGTGCCTGGGCCAAGCGCCTGGGCGGGGCCGCCTGACCGACGCGGGAGGCGGCCCAACCGGCGCGCCTCCCTCTGCCTGACCTGACCGTCGCCCAGGGGGCGAGGGTGACCGATGCTGCCGATTTGGGTTAACGCGCCTGGGGGGATCTCCCTAGGATCGAACCTGCCTGTGATTGCACAACAACAAGCTCCATCCGGTTCCCGGGCGAACCTCACATCGGCTGCCTCATACAACAAGGTCAAGAAAATGAGCGTATCTATGTCGGTCAACGGCTCCTCATCCAACGAGCTGAGGCGCGGCGCACTGGGCGTCGGCTTCATCATCTTCTTCGTGGTCTCCGCTGCCAGCCCGCTGAGCGTCATCGCCGGCGGCTTCCCCATCGGCATCATGCTGGGCAACGGCCCGGGCACGCCGGCGCTGCTGGTCCTGGCGCTGCTGGTGCTGCTGGCGTTCTCGGTCGGCTACACCACCATGTCCCGCCATGTGACCAACGCCGGCGGCTTCTACGCCTTCTCCTCGCGCGGCCTCGGAGGCCTGGCGGGTGGTGCCGCCGGCGTCCTCGCCATGTGCGCCTACAACATCCTCCAGGTGGGGCTTTACGGCATGTTCGGCGGCGTCGCGGCCGGCACCCTGTCCAGCGTCTTCGGGCTGGACCTGCCCTGGTGGGCGTACTCGCTGCTGGCCATGCTGAGCATCGCGATCCTCGGCTACCGCAACATCGACCTCTCGGCACGGCTGCTGTCGGTCATCGTCATCGCCGAGTACCTGGCGATCCTCACCCTCGACGTGGCGATCCTGCGCAGCGGCGGCGACAGCGGCATCAACTTCGCCTCCTTCGAGCCGACCCACGTCCTCAGCGGCGCGCCCGCCATCGGCCTGCTGTTCTGCTTCGCCGCCTTCATCGGCTTCGAGGCCACCACCATCTACGGCGAAGAGGCCAAGGACCCGCAGC
Source organism: Metapseudomonas otitidis (assembly GCF_011397855.1). Taxonomy (NCBI): domain Bacteria; kingdom Pseudomonadati; phylum Pseudomonadota; class Gammaproteobacteria; order Pseudomonadales; family Pseudomonadaceae; genus Metapseudomonas; species Metapseudomonas otitidis. The sequence continues at coordinate 2,276,759 of NZ_AP022642.1, forward strand.
GCACCATCCCCATCGCCACCTACGCCTCGGTCCTGCTGATCGGCTGCTTCTACGCGCTGTCCATCTGGTCCCTGGTGATCGGCGTCGGGGTCGACAAGATCGTCCCGACCCTGCTGGCCCTGCCGGACCCGACCACCTTCATCTACGGCATGTCCGACCACTTCGTCGGGCCGGGCCTGACCTCGCTGATCCGCGTGCTGTTCATGGTCAGCATCTATGCCGGCCTGCTGGCCTTCCACAACGCCGCCGCCCGCTACTTCTACGCCATCGGCCGCGACGGCCTGCTGCCGCGCCAGCTCGGCACCACCCACCGTCTGCACCAGAGCCCGCACATGGGGTCGGCCCTGCAGAGCCTGATCGCGGCGGTGGTGGTGCTGGCCTTCGCCGCCCTGGGGGCCGACCCGATCCTGCAGCTGTTCGCCTGGTTCTCCAGCCTCGCCACCCTCTGCCTGGTGCTGCTGATGGCACTGACCTCGGCGGCGGTGCTGGTGTACTTCAGCCGCCACCCCGAGCTGCGCCTGGGCATCCTGCGCAGCCGCATCCTCCCGGGCTTCTCCTGCATCGCCCTGCTGGGTGTGCTGGGCATCGCGGTGCTGCACTTCGACGTGCTCACCGGCTCCAGCAAGCTCCTGTCCTACGGGCTGTGCGCGGTGATCCCGGTGGCGCTGCTGCTCGGCGTCGCCATGGCGGCGCGGCTGCGCAAGCTCTCCCCCGAGCGCTTCCACGCCCTGGGCAGCCACAAGCTGTAGCGGCGCCTTTCCCAACGCAAACCCTGTAGCCGCCGGCCCAGCCGGTGGCACGTGAATGGAAGACGGTCATGCACGACTATCGAATGCTCATCGACGGCGCCTGGGTAGCAGGCGAAAACGGTCACTTCGAGGTGATCAACCCCGCCAGCGGACGTGCCTTCGCGCAGTGTCCCGCCGGCTCCCTGGACCAGGTCGACCAGGCCGTGCACGCGGCCCAGTTGGCCTTCCGCCAATGGCGGCTGAGCAGCCACGCCACCCGATGCACGGCCTTGCAGCGCATTGCCGACGACATCGAGGCCGAAGCCGAGGCCCTGGCCACCCTGGTGGTGCAGGAGCAGGGCAAGCCCTTCGCCCTGGCGATGTCGGAGATCATGGGCGGCGCCGCCTGGACCCGCTACAGCGCCGAGAGCGAGATCCCCGTGCGGCTGGTGGAGGACACCCCGACCCAGCGCATCGAACTGCACCACAAGCCGCTGGGCGTGGTGGCCTCCATCACCCCCTGGAACTGGCCGTTCATGATCGCCGTGTGGCACATCATGCCCGCCCTGCGCGCCGGCAACTGCGTGGTCAGCAAACCCTCCAGCCTCACGCCCCTGAGCACCCTCAAGCTGGTGGAGATCATCGCCCGCCACGTGCCCCGGGGCGTGATCAACATCGTCACCGGCGAGCGCGGCTTCGGCGGCGCCATCGCCAGCCACCCGGGCATCCGCAAGATCGTCTTCACCGGCTCCACCGCCACCGGCCAGAGCGTGATGCGTGCCGCCGCCGGCAACCTCAAGCGGCTGACCCTGGAACTGGGCGGCAACGATGCCGGCATCGTCCTGCCCGGCACGCCGGTGGAGCAGGTGGCCGAGGCCATCTTCCAGGCTGCCTTCCTCAACATGGGGCAGACCTGCGCAGCGCTGAAGCGCCTCTACATCCATGAGTCCCAGTACCAGGCGTTCTCCCAGGCCCTGGTCGAACTGGCCGGGCGTCAGGTGATCGGCGACGGCCTGGACGCCGACGTCACCTTCGGCCCGGTGCAGAACGCCGAGCAGCTGGCGCTGGTGGAGAACCTGGTGGCCGATGCCCAGGCCCGGGGCGGCCGCGTGCTGTGTGGCGGCGCGCGGCTGGACCGGGAGGGCTTCTTCTACCCGCCGACCCTGGTTGCCGACGTCACCGACGGTCAGCGCCTGGTGGACGAGGAGCAGTTCGGCCCCGTGCTGCCGCTGATCGCCTACCGCGATGTCGAGGACGTCCTGGCCCGCGCCAACGCCAGCGACATGGGCCTGGGCGGCTCCGTCTGGGGCGCCGATGCCGGCGAGGCCCAGGCACTCGCCCAGCGCCTGGAAAGCGGCGTGGCCTGGGTCAACTGCCACGCCCAGATCCAGCCCAACACCCCCTTCGGCGGCTGCAAGCTTTCCGGCTTCGGCGTCGAGTTCGGATTGGAGGGCCTGCTGGAGTTCACCACCCAGCAGTTGCTCTACGTACGCAAGCAACAAGGCCAGTGAGGAGCAGCACCATGTACGAGCGCTACAAGACCGCCGAGAAGAAGTTCTGGCACCCCATGAGTGCCTCCGCCGCCGCCCATCGCGGCAAGACCCTGGTCATCGCCCGGGGCGACGGCAACCACATCACCGACATCGACGGCAATCGCCTGCTGGATGGCGTCGGCGGGCTGTGGAACGTCAACGTCGGGCACAACCGCGCCGAAGTGAAGGCCGCCATCGCCGCGCAACTGGACGAGCTGGCCTACTACCAGACCTTCGACGGCATCGCCCATCCCCGGGTCTTCGACCTGGCCGACCGGCTGACCGCGATGTTCGCCCAGGAGCGCATGACCCGGGTGCTGTTCAACTCCGGCGGATCGGACGCCGTGGAAACCGCCCTGAAGATGGCCCGCCAGTACTGGATCGCCGCCGGCCAGCCCGGTCGCACGCGCTTCCTGTCGCTGCGCAACGGCTACCACGGCGTGCACATCGGTGGCACCTCGGTGGGGGGCAACGGCGTGTACCACTACAACCACGGCCCGCTGCTCGGCGGCTGCCACCTGCTGGACACCCCCTGGCTCTACCGCAACCCCTGGGACTGCCGCGACCCGGAGCAACTGGTGGAGCACTGCATCCGCCAGCTCGAAGAACAGATCGCCCTGCTCGGCGCCCAGACCATCGCCGCCTTCATCGCCGAGCCGGTGCAGGGCGCCGGTGGCGTGATCGTGCCGCCGGCCACCTACTGGAAGCGTCTGCGCGAGGTCTGCGACCGCCACGAGATCCTGCTGATCGCCGACGAGGTGGTCACCGGCTTCGGCCGCTCCGGCTGCATGCTCGGCAGCCGTGGCTGGGGCGTCGCCCCTGACATCCTCTGCCTGGCCAAGGGCATCTCCGCCGGCTACATCCCCCTGGGCGCCACGCTGTTCAACCAGCGCATCAGCGACGCCATCGAGCACGGCCCCGGCTTCAGCAACGTGGTCATGCACGGCTACACCTACAGCGGGCACCCTACCGCCTGCGCCGCCGCCCTGGCGGTGCTGGACATCGTCGAAGCCGAGGACCTGCCCGGCAACGCCGCACGGGTCGGGGCGGCGCTCATCGAGCAACTGCTGCCCCTGGCCGAGCGCTACGACGTGGTGGGCGAGGTGCGTGGCAAGGGGCTGATGATCGCCCTCGACCTGGTGGCCGACAAACGCACCCGGCAACCCCTGGACCCGGCTGCCGGCCACGCCGCACGCATCGCCGAGAGCGCCCGTGCCGAAGGCGTGCTGGTACGCCCGGTGGGCAACAAGATCATCCTCTCGCCGCCGCTGACCCTGACCCTGGACGAAGCCGGCACCCTCGCGGCCGCGCTCGACGCAGCGCTCGCCCAGAACCGCTGACAACGCGGCCCCGCCCGCGCGGCCAGCGCCGCGCGGGCCTTCCTCTGCCCAGAAGACCTACAACAACCTCCCAGCGCGGATGAGGAGCATCAGTCATGCAGCAACGAAAAACCGGCAAGGCCATCACCGGCGGATTCATCCTGGCCCTGGGGCTCGGCGGCCAGGCCAGCGCCCATGAGCTCTACGCCGACGACGACACCCACCTGAACGCGGATGTTCTCGCCGTGTTCGGCTGGATGAACAGCCGCAAGAACTACGACGGCACCTCGGGCGGCTCCACCTGGCGCGAAGGCTTCGTCAAGTACGGCCTCAGCGGCGACCAGGGGCTTGGCGGCCGTGGCAGCGCCTACGGCGCCCTCAACTGGGTCAGCTCCGGCACCTGGGGCGATGGCGATGCCGGCGGCAACACGATCGGCCGCGAGCGCACCACCCGGATCGAGGACGCCTATCTGGGCTGGCGCTCCGGCGACCTGCTGCCGCAACTGGGCCAGGACGGCCTGGACCTCTCCGCCGGCCGCCAGGTGGTCAAGCTGGGGCGCGGCTTCATCGTCAACGACGACGGCCCCAACCTCGGCCAGGGCCCGGCCGACGGCGCTCTCGACCGTGGCGGTGCCTACTACATCGCCGCACGCCATGCCTTCGACCGCACCGCCGTCGTGCGCCTGGGCGGCGAGGACGGCCTGCACGGCAGCGCGGTGTGGCTGAAGTCGGACAACCGCGCCCAGGCCGAAACCGAACTTGCCGCCGGCACCCTGGACTACACCGGCCAGGCCGGCACCCTGGGCCTGACCTGGGTGCATGGCCTCGACGTGACCGACCGCTGGGCCAGCGACTTCCAGAAGCAGCGCGAAGGCATGGACATCGTCAGCCTGCGCGGGGAGGGCGATGCCGGCATCGAACACGCCCACTTCGCCTTCGAGTACGCCTGGCAGGACAAGGATGCCGGCCGCGAGAAGGCCTGGTACGCCGAGGCCGGCTACACCTTCGCCGAGCTGCCCTGGACCCCGGACCTCACCTACCGCTACACCCGCTACTCCGAAGGCTGGGATGCGCTGTTCACCGGCCTCAGCACCACCTACGGCACCTGGTTCCAGGGCGAGGTGGCGGCCAACTACGCCGGGCCGTTCAACCGCAACACCGGCATCCACCACCTTGGCCTGACGCTGCAACCCACCGAGACGGTGAAGGTCGGTGCGCTGTACTTCGACTTCCGCACCCTGCACGATCGCCAGAGCCTCGACCTGGATGCCCGCGAGCTGGACCTCTACGTCGAATGGGCGGCCACCGAGCACCTGATCATCACGCCGCTGATCGGCCTCTACCAGCCGGACAAAAGCGCCAGCAACGGCGGTAACCAGGTGGGCGGCAATGGCACCAATGTCTACAGCCAACTGGTGGTGGCGGTGCCGTTCTAGGACAGGAGGCGGGCCTGGCCGCTGGCGTTCAGGCCCGCAATCGACCCCATGCAGCGGATTGCAAATCCGCTGCATGTTCCCCGGCGTCAGCCGCCCGAACCCCCTTGCCGCTGCATGTTGGCGGCGATGCGGCGGGTGGTGTCCACCAGCATGTCGGTCACCGTTTCCTGGCGCAGCAGCTTGAAGTCGTGGGTGGGGCCGACCACGGAGAGGCTGCCGAGGATGCTCTTGTCATCGAGGCTGAGGATGGGCGCGGCGATGCCGGTGAGGCCGATGTTCAGCTCGTCGCGGGTCAGGCAGTAGCCGTCCTTGCGGATGCGCTTGGCGGCCCGTGCGAACTCCGACCAGCTGCCGGCGCTGTAGGGGTTGCCGGGGTCCTTCGAAATGCGTTCCTCGAACAGCTTCTGCAGGCGCTTGCCCTTCTGGTAGGCCACCAGCACCTTCGACTGTGCGCCCCGGAACAGGGGCAGCGGCTGCCCCCGGCCGAAGGCGAAGTGGTAGGTGTCGCTGTTCTCGGTGATGTAGGTGTTGATGATGCGGTCGTCGTAGAAGACGCTGGCGAACACCGCCAGCCCGGTCTCTTCCGCCAGGGCGTGCATCAGCTCGCGGCCGGCGCTGAGGATCGGGTCGTACTGCCGCATCATCCAGTCCAGTTCGATGATGCGTGGCCCCAGCCCATAGCTGCCGGCACCCACCCGGGTGAGCAGGCCGGCTTCGCACAGGTCCTTCACGTAGCGGTACACCGTGGCGCGGGAAAGCCCCATGCGCGATGCGATGGTGTCCGGGTCCACCTGGAGTTGGTCGGGGCCGAAGAGGTCGAGGACGGCCAGGGTCTTGCTCAAGCTGCTCATTGGAGGCGTACCTGCGGGGCGGGCTGGGCGGTGGACGGAACGATACCGCGTTATGGCGTTTGAAAGGGGCTGGAAAATCTCATTTATCTCGTATTTTGAGCTTTTCGAATCGTAATGCGTTGTAGAGCGTCATTCCGAGTGGAATAAATCTCACACCGAGTCATGCAACCCAGTGAGATCGCTTCCCATGAATGGTGCCGAACTGCTCATCAAGGCCGCTGTCGCCAGCGGGATCGAATACTGCTTCGCCAACCCCGGGACCACCGAGATTCCCCTGGTCGCCGCCCTGGCCGGCGAGCCCCGCCTGAAGCCCGTGCTGTCGCTGTTCGAAGGGGTCTGCACCGGCGCTGCCGACGGCTACGGCCGCATCGCCGAGCGACCGGCGCTGACCCTGACCCACCTGGGGCCGGGCTTCGCCAACGGCATTGCCAATCTGCACAACGCCCGCCGCGCCCACACGCCGATCGTCAACGTGATCGGCGACCACGCCTCCTGGCACGTCAACTACGACCCGCCCCTGGCCAGCGACATCGATGCCCTGGCCGGCGCCGTGTCCGGCTGGGTGCGCACCACCCGCAGTGCCGCGCTCATTGGTGAGGATTTCCAGAGCGCTGTGCAGGCCGCCTGGCAGCCCCGTGGCCAGGTCGCCAGCCTGGTGCTGCCGATGGACTTCCAGGCCCAGGCGGTCGGCCCGCTGCGGCCCCTCACGGCCATTCGCGCGCCGCAACGCCGCTACGACGACGCCAAGGTGGAGGCGCTGGCCCGCGCGCTGCGTGCCGGCAAGCGCCTGGTGTTCATCGTCGGCGACAGCGGCCTGTCGGAGGCCGGCCTGAAGGCGGCCGGTCGCCTGGCCGGCCTGCCGGGCGTGCGCTGCTTCGCCGAGACCTTCCCGCGTCTCAGCCAGCGGGGCGGCGGCCTGCCCGACCTGGACCGGCTGCCGTACTTCCCCGAGGTGGCCATCGAGATCCTCGACCAGTACGACGCGGTGGTCTGTGCCGGCGTGCCTGAGCCCATCAGCTACTTCGGCTACGAGGGCATCCCCTCGCGCCTCGCCGAGCGCGACCGGTTGCTGCACCTGGCCGAGGTGGGGGACGACGTGGCCGCCGCCCTCGATGCGCTGGCCGAGCTGATGGAGGCGCCGGACTGGGTGGCGACCCCGGTGGGTGTCGAGCTGCCGGCGGCCGATGCCGCCCTCACGCCGCAGTCCGTCGGCCGGGTGCTGGCGGCGGCCCTGCCGGAAGACAGCATCGTCTCGGTGGAGGGGGGCACCTGCGGCTACCCGTTTTTCACCGCCTCGGCCAACGCCGCGCGGCACCGGGTGATGACCAACACCGGCGGCGCCATCGGCCAGGGGATTCCGGTGGGCTTCGGCGCGGCCCTGGCCGAGCGCGGCAACCGGGTGTTCTGCCTGCAATCCGACGGCAGCGCCCAGTACACCATCCAGACGCTGTGGAGCATCGCCCGCGAGCAATTGCCGGTGGTGATCCTCATCGCCGCCAACCACCGCTACGCGATCCTGCAGAACGAGCTGCGCCGCTTCGGCGTCAGCGAACTCGGCCCCGAAGCGCTGAGCCTCACCGAGCTGGACCGCCCCCGGGTCGACTGGAAGGCCCTGGCCAAGGGCTACGGCGTGCCCGCCAGCACCGTCCACAGCAACGCCGAGCTGCAGCGCGCCCTGGCGGTCGCCAGCGCGGCGGACGGTCCCTGCCTGATCGAAATGGCACTCTGACGGAGGCCCGCCCATGCACCCGATTCCCTTGCTTCCCAGCGTTCGCGCGTTCCTCGCCACGCCTCGCCAGCTGTTCATCGGCGGCACCTGGCAGGAGGCCGCCAGCGGGCGCCGCTTCAGCGTCGAGAACCCGGCCGATGAGTCGCCGATCGCCGAAGTGGCCCAGGGCGCGGCGGCGGATGTGGACGCCGCCGTCGCCGCCGCCCGTGCCGCCTTCGAAGGCCCCTGGCGGCGCGAGACCCCCGCCCGGCGCGGCCTGTTGCTGTGGCGCCTGGCCGAGCTGATCGAGGCCCACCAGGAGGAGCTGGCGCAGCTGATCACCCTGGAGAACGGCAAGCCCATCGCCAATGCCCGGGGCGAGGCCGCCAGCGCGGCCAACATCATCCGCTACTTCGCCGGCTGGCCCACCAAGATCGAGGGCGGCACGCTGCCGGTGTCGCCGGCCAGCGGGCCGATGCTCAACTACACCCTGCGCGAACCGGTGGGCGTCTGCGCGCTGATCGTGCCGTGGAACTTCCCACTGACCATGTGCGTGTGGAAGCTCGGCCCGGCCCTGGCCACCGGCTGCACTGCGGTGCTCAAACCGGCCGAGCAGACCCCGCTGGTGGCGGTGCGCCTGGTGCAACTGATCGAGGCGGCGGGCTTCCCCGCCGGCGTGGTCAACCTGGTGACCGGCTTCGGCGTGGACACCGGCGCGCCGCTGGCGCAGCACCCGGACGTGGACAAGATCGCCTTCACCGGCTCGACCCAGATCGGTCGGCTGATCGCTCAGGCGGCCACCGGCAACATGAAGAAGGTGTCCCTGGAGCTGGGCGGCAAGTCGCCGAACATCATCCTGCCGGATGCCGACATCGCCCGCGCCGCCAAGGGTGCTGCCGACGGCATCTTCTACAACCAGGGCCAGGTATGCACCGCCGGCTCCCGGCTCTATGTCCACGACAGCGTGCTGGAACCGGTGCTCGACGAGCTGCGCCGGCACGCCGCCGCCCATGTGCTGGGCGCGGGCCTGGTGCCTTCCACCACCCTCGGGCCGCTGGTCTCCGGCCGCCAGTGGGGCACCGTCAGCGGCTACCTGCAGCGTGGCCTGGCCGAGGGTGCCGAGCTGGTGTGCGGCGGGGCTCGCCCCGGGCATCTGGAACGCGGCCACTTCATCGAGCCGACGGTGTTCCTCGACCGCGCCGAGCGCGCCTGCATCGCCCGGGAAGAGATCTTCGGCCCGGTGCTCACGGTGATGCGCTGGTCCGACCTGGACGACCTGGTGCTGCGCGCCAACGACTCGCCCTACGGACTGGCCGCCGGGGTCTGGACCCGCGACCTGCGCTCGGCGCACCGCATCGCCGCCGCGCTCAAGGCCGGCTCGGTGTGGATCAACTGCTGGAACGTGGTCGACCCGGCCTCGCCCTTCGGCGGCTACAAGCAATCCGGCTGGGGCCGGGAAATGAGCAAGCACGTGATCGACGCGTACACCGAGACCAAGAGCGTGTACGTCGATCTCGCCTGACGCACCCACGACAAGAGGAACGAACATGGATCTGGAACTGAACGGCCGCGTGGCCATCGTCACCGGCGGCGGCATGGGCATCGGCAAGGAGGTCGCCCGCTTCCTGTCCCAGGAGGGCTGCAAGGTGGTGGTCTGTGCGCGGCGCATGGAATACCTGAAGCAGGCCGCCGAGGAGATCAGCGCCGAAACCGGCAACGAGGTGCTGCCGCTGTTCTGCGACACCAACGACATGTCCGCCGTGGCCGACATGGTCAGCGAGACCCAGCGCCACTTCGGCCGCATCGACATCCTGGTCAATGGCGCCGCCGCGCCCTCGGGCGTGGTGCGCAACGACATCGAGCACGCCGGCGACGATGAGTTGCTGGCGGACCTGAACACCAAGGTCATCGGCTACTTCCGCTGTGCCAAGGCCGTGACCCCGCACATGAAGGCCGCCGGGTTCGGCCGCATCATCAACATCGGTGGCCTCACCGGGCGCGGCAGCAAGGTGCTGTCGGGCATGCGCAACCTGGCCATCGCCCACATGACCAAGACGCTCTCCGACCAGCTCGGCCCCTTCGGCATCACCGTCAACCTGATCCACCCCGGCGTGGTGGACACCCCGCACATCCAGGAGCTGTACGAGCGTGAAGGCCTCAAGCAGGGCAAGACGCCGCAGCAGGTGGAGCAGGGCTACATCGACGCCACGCCCATCCGCCGCACCCTGCAACCCATCGAAATGGGCTGGCTGATCGGCTTCCTGGCATCACCCAAGGCCGGCGCGGTCACGGGCGAATCCATCGGCATCGATGGCGGCCTGACCCGCGGCATCTTCATCTGAGGAGGACCTGACATGAGTAACGGAACGCTGCTCGTCGCCACCGTCGGCCAGGCCGTGATCCGCAGTGCCGACCAGGGCCGCAGCTGGCACCGCCTGGGGCTCGGCCAGCCGCTGGAGTTCGACGCCATCACCCGCTCGCTGAGCCTCAGCCCGCAGGCGCCGGAGGTGATCTACGCCGGCGCCGACGTGGGCCTGATCGTCAGCCGCGACGTGGGCAACAGCTGGACGCGGGTGGAGTCGCCGTTCAACGGCCAGACCGTGTGGAAGGTCGCCGTGGACCCGCAGGACCCGCAGCGGATCTTCGTCGGCACCGGCGCCCCATCCCGCGCGGTGCTCTGGCGCAGCCTGGATGCCGGCGCCAGCTGGTACCGGGTGCCGGTGGAGATCCCGGAGTTCTGCGGCGGGGTGAACCGCCCCCGGCTGCTGGCCTTCGCCTACGACCCGACCGACCGCCAGCAGGTCTGGTTCGGCCTGGAGGAGGGCGGCCTGTTCCACAGCCGCGACGGCGGCGACACCTTCACCCGCGTCGATGACCGCCTGCTGTGGGACTACCACTCGGACATCCACAACATCCAGGTGCTGCCCAACCACGGGCGCAAGGTGATCGTGGTCGCCTGTGTCAACGCCGTCTACCGCAGTGTCGACGAGGGCCTGACCTGGGAGGGCACCCTGGCCCGCGAAGCCTTCGGGCTCTACTACGTGCGCGCGCTGAACGCCCCGCTGGGCAGCCAGGACACGCTCTACCTGAGCATCTCCGACGGCACGCCGGGCACCACCAGCAAGATCCTGGTCTCCCGCGATTGCGCGGCGAGCTGGGAGGTCCTGCCCCTGCCGCAGCAGCCCAACTCCTGCGTCTGGGCCATCGCCTTCGACCCGTCCAACCCGCGTCGCATTGTGGCTGGGACCAAGTACGGCCACCTGTTCACCTCGGAGAACGGCGGAGATGGCTGGCAGAAGCAGTGGCGCGACTTCAGCGAGATCGCCGACGTGCTCTGGACTCCGGCGGTGGCCGACATCCGTCCGGCGCACCAGTCCATCGTCACCCCGACCATCGCCACCCAGCCCTGAGGAGACCGCCATGAAAGTCGAGGTCGTACGGACCCACCTGTCGCTCTTCGTGCGCGACCCGGCGCACTCCGCGCGCTGGTACGCGGACATCCTCGGGATGCACGAGAGCGCCCGGGGCGAGCGCTGGATCATGATGGCGTTCGGCAGCAAGCACCACGACATCGCCCTGATCGAGGCCGAGCCCGGCGCCCAGCAGGGCGGCCTGGGGTTGCAGCACTACGGGCTGGAGATCGCCGGCGACATGGACACGCTGCGGGGCCTCTACGGCATGTTGCTGGCCAAGGGCGTGGAGGTGGTGAAGATCACCGACCACGAGATCGGCCACGGGGTGTACTTCAACGACCCGGACGGCAACCGCCTCGAATTCTTCCTCGAAACCGACCACGACGACGCACGGGCCAAGGCGCGCTTCAAGGCCGCCGGCGCACCGAGCCGTCATTTCCATCTCGACCCCCTCTGAGGAGCCACTGATGAAACCGAACACCTTCGCCCACTACCACATCCGCAAGTGGTACAGCTTCGTCGAGGAAACCCTGGCCAACGAGAGCGGCCAGCTGGCCGACGGCGAGCCACTGTTCAAGTACGTGGTCGCGGCGGCGATCCACAACCCCTATGCCGGTCGCTTCAGCCAGGACCTCGCCGAGCTGGTGGAGGGCTCGCCGGAACTGGGCCGCGAGTTCGGTCGGCGCATCCGGGAGCTGGCCGGCGAGCGCGCCATCGAGAGCTACGGCAAGGCCTGCCTGGTGGGCACCCAGTGCGAGTACGAGCACGGCAACGCCTTCCTCACCAACCCGGCGGCCGACCCGGTGCGCGTGGCGCTCGGGGGCGGCAAGTCCTGGGTGCCGTCCACCGGCAAGCGGGGCGCGCCGGGGGCGACCATCGACGTGCCGCTGGCCCACAAGGACGCGCTCTACGTGCGCTCCCACTACGACACGGTTTCCGTGTCCTTCGGCGACGGCCCCGCGCCGGACGAGGTGATCATCATCTGGGCCTTCGCCACCCGTGGCCGCCTGCATGCGCGCCTGGGCGGCCTGGCAGCCAAGGACATCCAGGGCGACAACGGCCTGGTCTGAGTAGCGCCTTGGCGCCGGGGGAACGTGATGGTTGCGCACAGCCTGTTCTTCAACAACCGCAGCGGCCTGCGGCTGCACCACCTGCGCTGGGGCGAGCCCGGCGGTATTCCGGTGCTGCTGCTGCACGGCTTGCGCGCCTATGCCCAGACCTGGGAGGCGCTGGCCGGCGCCCTGGGGCCGGGCTACTGCTGCCATGCCTTGGACCAGCGCGGCCGGGGCCTGAGCGACTGGGCCGACTGGCCCAGCTACCGCACCGAGGTCTACGTGGACGACCTGGAGGATTGGGTGGCGCACCTGGGGCTCGGGCGCTTCGTGCTGGTGGGGCACTCCCTGGGCGGCGCCAACGCGCTGGAGTATGCGCGGCGCAATCCGGGGCGGCTGCGGGCGCTGGTGATCGAGGACATCGGCCCCGGCTCCTCCAGCAGCGGCCAGGGCGCCGAGCGCATCCGCCGGGAGATGCGCGAGACGCCCCTGCGCTTCGCCGACTGGGCCGAGGCGGAGGCCTTCTGGCGCAGGGCGCGCAGCGGGCTCTCGGCGCAGGGGCTGGCCGCGCGCCTGGCCCATTCGATGAAAGCCGATGGCCAGGGCGTCACCTGGCGGCATGACCAGCAGGGCATCGCCGAGGCCCGCCTGAGCATTGAGCCGACGGACCTCTGGCCGGCGGTGCGGGCGCTCGACTGCCCGGCGCTGTTCATCCGCGGCGGCCGCTCGGACTTCCTGCCACCGGCGATGCTGGCGGCCCTGCGCGAGGCCAATCCGAACATTGCGACGGCGGAAATCGCCAATGCCAGCCACTATGTGCACGACGAGCAGGGCACGGCGTTCAACCGCCTGGTGGCCCTGTACCTCGACGAGCAGCTGGCACGACAACAACAAGAAGCGGGTGAGAGAGCATGAGACGCGAACGCACGGAGGTGGTGATCGTCGGCGCGGGGCCGAACGGCATCACGGCGGCCCACTACATGGGCCTGTACGGCATCGATTGCGTGGTGCTGGAGCTGGCCGAGGAGATCCTGCCCTATCCGCGCGCGGTGGGCATGGACGACGAGGCGCTGCGGGTGCTGCAGACCGTCGGCGTGGCCGACCTGGCCCACCGCGACATGATCAGCAACGTCCCGCTGCGCTACTACAACGCCCGGGGCGTGTGCTTCGCCGAGGTAAAGCCGAGCACCGCCCAGTACGGCTGGCCGATGCGCAACATCTTCATGCAGCAGTTGCTCGAACGCACCCTGCGGGACGAACTGGCCGGGCGCGAGCACGTGGATGTCCGCCTGGGCCATGAAATGCTGGCGCTGGAGCAGGACGACGACGGCGTGACGCTCCAGGTCAAGGATCGCCAGGGCGAGGTCTACGCGCTCCAGGCCCGCTACGTGATCGCGGCGGACGGCGGTCGTTCGGCGGTGCGCAAGCAGCTGGGCATCGAGCTGGTGGGGCTGACCCACCCGCGCAAGTGGGTGGTGGTGGACGCCACCAACGATTCCCTGGATGCGCCCTACACGGCCCTGCACGCCGACCCGCAGCGGCCCTTCGTGTGCATCTACCTGCCGTACCGCCAGCGCCGCTGGGAATTCATGCTGATGGAGCATGAGGACGAGGCGAAGATGTGCGAGGAGGCCAACATCCGCCGGCTCATCCGTGGCCACATCGGCGAGGCCGTGGACCAGCTGGAGATCGTCCGCATCCGCGCCTACACCCACAACTCGCGGGTGGCCGAGCGCTTCGTGGAAGGGCGGGTGGCGCTGATCGGCGATGCCGCGCACATCTCCCCGCCCTGGGCCGGGCAGGGGCTCAACTCCGGCCTGCGCGACGTGGCCAACCTGTGCTGGAAGATCGCCGCCGTGCTCAAGGGCCGTGCGCGCCCGGCGCTGCTGCAGACCTACGACACCGAGCGCCGTGGGCACGCGCTGGACCTCATCTCGCTGGCCGACAACATGGGCGCTGTGCTGGGCCTGACCAACCCGCTGATGGCCGGGGTGCGGGACTGGATGTTCCAGGCGGTGAACACCGTCGACAGCCTGCGTTCGCACCTGCTGGAGTTCAAGTTCAAGCCCAAGGCGACCATCTCCAAGGGCTTCGTCCACCATGAGCGCCCCGACCTGCGCGAAGGCGACCTGGAGGGGCAGCTGTTCATCCAGCCCTTCGTCGAGGACGGCCAGGGCCGCCGCCAGCGCCTGGACGAGGTGCTGGGCCCCTGGTTCGCGGTGATCGGCTACCGGGTCAACCCCGCAGCGGGGCTGTCGGCACAGACCCGTGCCTTCTGGGACGGGCTGGAGACGCGCTTCATCCAGGTCAACCGTTCGCGCAGCGGCCCTGGGCGTCACCAACCCTTGTTGGCCGAGGGCGCCATCAGCGTGGAGGACGTCGATAACCAGCTGGGTGACTGGTTCGCCAGCGCCCGCGACAGCATCGTGGTGGTGCGGCCGGATCGCTTCATCGCCGCCATCACCACCCCCGAGCGCCTGGACGAGGTGCTGGGCAAGCTGGCGAGGCAGCTGGCGTGAGCCGGGGTGCCGGGCTGGCGGCCGCCCTGTTGCAGGCCCAGGCCAGCGCGACGCCTCTGGCGCCCGCCTGCGGCGAGGGGCTGACGCTGGACGACGGGTTGCAGGTGCAGCACCAGGCGCTGGCCCGGCGCCTGGCAGCAGGTGAACGCCTGACGGGGTGGAAGGTGGCCTTCGCCGGTGCTGCTGCCCAGCGCCGCTTCGGCCTGAGCGAGCCGGTGTACGGCGCGCTGACCGACGCCATGTGCGTGCCGCCGGGTGCCACGCTGGCGCTGGGCGGGCTGGTCCAGCCGAAGCTGGAGGTGGAGCTGGCGCTGATCCTCGGTGCGCCGCCGCTGCCGGGCACCTGGGACGACGCGGCACTGCTCGGTGCGGTGGCGGCGGTGGCGCCGGCGTTCGAGGTGGCGGATTGCCGCTGGTCGGGATGGCGGTTCGGCGCGGGAGCGTTCCTTGCGGACAACGCGGCGGCGGCCCTCTACTGCCTGGGCGAACCCCAGGCATTCGGCCCGGCGCATCACGCCGGGCTGGACTGGCAACTGGAAGCCGAGGGCGCCGTGCTGGGTGCGGGCAGCAGCCCGGGAGAGGGCGATGCGCCGTTGCCCAATGCCTGCTGGGCCTTGCGCCGCCTGCTGGCCGACGGCGCCTCGTTGCAGCCCGGCCAGGTGATTCTCAGCGGGGCGCTGCTGCCGCCGCTGGACATCCGGCCGGTGGAGTACCGCTTGCGGATGCTGGGCACGGAACTTGCACTGAGGTTCGTCCAGGACGATTCCTGAGCCAGGGAGGCGTGCTCAATGGCTGGCGCCGCTCGGCGCCGGAGGAGAGACCCAGATGTTGGCTGAAGTGCGTTCCTTCGATGATTCCCAGCAACACGCCGGCTCGATCCTGGGCTGGAACCAGGTCTACGACCAGCTGGGGCGGGGCCACCTGTCCAGCGAGCTGCAGCAGGTGGCCGCCGAGCGCTTCCAGATCTTCCAGGAAACCCTGGACAAGCGGGTGGTGCAGCACGGCTGCGCGCCCCGTGGGCGGCTGTGCATCGCCATGTCACTGGGGGCGGGGCGCTTCCCGGTGGTGCAGGGCTACGAGGCCGGCCCGCAGAGCGTGCCGTTGCTGCGCGACGGCGAGGAGTTCCTGCTGCACGCGCCGGAGGGCATGAGCTTCTTCGCCATCAACATCGACGCCGAGCGGTTCGCCCGCCTGGCGGAGGTCGAGCTGTCCCGCGAGCAGCTCGGTGCCCTGCGCACGCAGCCACAGATGGCCGTTTCCCGTGCGGTGCTGGAGCGGGTGCGGAGCCGGGTCCAGCCGGTGTTCAGCGCGCTGGTCAAGGGTGACATCGCCCTGGACCGGGCCTGCGAGGCGCGTCTGGAAGAGCAGTTGCTGGAGACCTTCCTCGACCTGTTCATCCATGCGCGGGACACCCCCCGGGGCCGCCGTGGCAATGTCGCCGTGTCGGCCTACCTGGTGCGCAAGTGCCAGGAGATCGCCCTGGCCAATACCGACGAGTTGCCGAGCATCCTCGCGCTCTGCGAGCAACTGCGGGTCAGCCGTCGCACCCTGCAGAGCAGCTTCCAGCTGGTGGCCGGCATGCGTCCGGTGGAATACCTGCGCACCCTGCGCCTGAATGCGGTGCGCCGCCGCCTGACCAGCACGCCCGCGAGCGTGCTGAACGTCGGTGAGGCGGCGGCGGAGCAGGGCTTCTATCACCTCAGCCATTTCTCGGCGCGCTACCGCGAGCTGTTTGGCGAATGCCCCTCGGAAACGCGGCGGCCCTGAACGGGCGCCCTCAACGGGCGGCGAAGCGCTGGGCGCCCAGGGCGGCCATCTGCTCGGGGTTGCTCGAGCGGGTGATGCTGCAGGCGTTCCAGAGGTCTTCCAGGCTGTGCCGTTGTGCGGCGTCGAGGGCGGCCTGGAGGTAGCCGGGGTAGTGCAGGGTGCCGCCGCCCAGGACGATGCGCTGGGGGTTGAGCAGGTTGACCAGGGTGGCGATGCCCAGGCCCAGGCAGTGGCCGGCCCGGTGGACGAGGGCCTGGCTGGCCGGATCGCCGGCGGCCAGCCGAGCGTTCAGGGTGGCGGCATCCACCCCGGCCCGGGCCAGGAGGCTGGCGCCGCTGGCCAACTGGTCCAGCGTGCGCGGGCCGTCGTCGGTGGCGAGGGGGATGCTGCCCAGTTCGCCCGCCCAGCCACGGCTGCCCTCCAGCACCCGGCCGCCTTGCTGGATGGCCGCGCCAATGCCGGTGCCGATCATGACGACGGCGGTGTCGACATCCGGTTCGGCGGCGGTTTCGTGGTGCAGGGCGGCCCTGACGTCATTGATCAGTCGCACCCGGCCGGCGAGGGGGGCGAGGTCGTCGGCCTTCAGGCCCTGCAAGGCCGGCAGCACGTCTGACAGCCGCAGTTCGTGGTCGCCGATCACCAGCCCCGGCAGGGCGATGCCGATGCGCTCCACCGGTTCGCCCAGGTCCTGGATGAACGCCGCGAGGGCCTGTTTCAGTTGTGCCGGGGTGAAGTCCGGGCCGGTGGCCACCTTGCGGCTCCGGGGGTTGCCGGGCTCGCCGGCAAGCATGAGCAGCTTGGTTCCGCCGACATCGACGCCGAGTACGGCCATGGTGAGGCTCCTGGTCAGGGGGAGGGGCCTTATGAGACCACAGGCGAGGGAAAACGATGCAGGCCGTCAGGGGAGCGCGACCAGGCCTCGCTGGAGGTGCTCGATGGCCCGTTCGGCCCGGCTGGACAGGGGCCACTCGGCGCGGTGGATCAGCCAGAGCCTGTCCACCACCTGCGCCTCCAGCTCGGCGACCTGGATTGCGGCCTGGTTGGCGAAGGCCTGGCGGGCGTAGCGCGGCAGCACGGCGAAGCCGAGGCCACGGGCGACGGGTTCGAGGATCAGGCCGACCTGGTTGCTGAAGCCGCGCAGCGGCAGGCTGTGCAGGCCCGGATGGCCGGGGAAGCAGCGGCTCAGCAGGCGGCCGGCCATGGCCTGGCCGTCGGGGTGGTCGATCATGCCCAGGCGCTGCAGGTCGCCCCAGTCGCGGGCCTGTTCGCCCGCCGGCAGGACCAGCTCCAGGGGCTCTTCGGCGAACAACCGGGCCTCCAGGCGGGCGTCGTCCGGCCTGAGGCTGACCAGCCCCAGCTCGAAGCGGTTGTCCAGCACGGCGGCGAGCACTTCGCTGTCCGGTGCGAAACGGTGGCGCACCACCAGGCCCGGATGGGCCTGCTGCAGGTCCAGCAGCAGGGGATAGAGCACCAGGCCGATGCTGCCGGGGCTGATGAGGCTGATGTCGCCCTCGTCGGCCCGGGTCTCGTCCAGCCGCTGCCGCAGGCGTTGGTCGGCGCGCTGCAGTTCGCCGCAGTAGTCCAGCAGGGCGTGGCCGGCGGGTGTCAGTTCGATCTGCCGGGGCCGGCGGATCAGCAGCGGGCCGAGGCGTTCTTCCAGGTGGCGGATGTGCTGGCTGACTGCAGCCTGGGTGAGGTCGAGGCGTTCGGCCGTGCGGGTGAAGTTGCCCAGCTCGGCCAGGTGTTCGAAGGTCAACAGCCATTGGGGATTGAGCATAACGATAACTTATCAATTCAATAATCGTGGCGTGGTTCTAATTATAGCGATGCCTCCTTAGGCTGCTCCCATCATCAACGACAGGAGCATTCGCTATGACCGCGACCTATCCCCGCAGCTTTTCCCACATTGGCCTTTCGGTGACCGACCTCGATGCGGCGGTGACCTTCTACACCGAGGTGCTCGGCTGGTACCTGATCATGCCGCCCACCACCATCACCGAGGACGACTCGGCCATCGGCGTGATGTGCACCGACGTGTTCGGTGCGGGGTGGGGCTCGTTCCGCATCGCCCACCTGTCCACCGGTGATCGCATCGGCGTGGAGATCTTCCAGTTCCCCAATGCCGAGCGTCCGTCCGGTGAGTTCCAGTACTGGAAGGGCGGGGTGTTCCACTTCTGCGTGCAGGACCCGGACGTGGAGGGCCTGGCGGCCCGGATCGTCGCCGCCGGCGGCAAGCAGCGCATGCCGATCCGTGAGTACTTCCCCGGTGAGAAGCCGTACCGGATGGTCTACATGGAAGACCCCTTCGGCAACATCCTGGAGATCTACAGCCACAGCTATGAGCTGACCTACGCCGCCGGCGCCTACCAGTGACCGGCTGCGCCGGCCGCCCTAGCCGTTCTCGGCGGGGCGGTCGTTGGCCTGGCGGAAGGCGTTGGGCGACTGGCCGATGAGGCGGCGGAAGAAGCGCGAGAAGTAGGTGGGATCGCTGAAGCCCAGGCTGTCGGAAACCTGGGCGATGGTCATGTTGGTGTAGATGAGGCTGCGCCGGGCCTCCAGCAACAGGCGCTGATGGATGATCTGCAGCGCGCTCTGGCCCGCCAGCCGGCGGCACAGGGTATTGAGGTGGACGCTGGAGAGGTCCAGCCGGTGGGCGAGGGTCTCCACCGTGAGGTGTTCGCGGTAGTGCTGCTCCACCAGCTTGATGTAGCGGCCCAGCAACTGGCGGTTGCGCTCGTCTCGGCCGCTGGGCGGGGTGTTCTGCTGGCGCTGGCGGGTGATCCATACCACCAGCACGTTGACCAGGGACGCCAGCACCAGGTCGCGGGAGGCGGCGCTGCCTTCGTACTCCTGCAACAGGGCGGCGAACAGCGTGCTGATGTAGCGGCGGTCGCGGCCCACCGGGTAGCAGCCCGAGGAGGCCAGCACCGCCAGCGGCGCGCCCAGCTGCTGTTCCAGACGTTCCACCAGCGGCGCGCCGAGGCTGAGCACGTAGCCTTCGATGTTCTCGGAGAACTGGAAGCCGTGGACGCACAGCGGCGGCGTCACCTGGATGGAGGGTTCGTCGACCGGGCTGCGCCGGCCTTCCACCTCCACCACCGCCTGGCCGCGCTGCACGTAGAGCAGCTGGAACAGGTCGGCATGGCGGTGCGGCTTGATCTCCCAGTGGTGCAGGCTGCTGCGCTTGGGAATGGACTCGCAATGCAGCAGGTCGGGGGTCGGCCAGGCCTGGTTCTCGCCGTAGAGCTTGAACACGGGCACGCCGGGGATGCGGTCGGTCATGGAGGGCCTGGCACGGATCAGCGGTGGATGGCTGCCCGATAATCGGACGCTGTTTTCAAAAGTGCAATTCCTGGTACGGAAAACACCCTTCTTTTCCCATTCTTGTCAGCAAAAATGCAGGGGCATCCAAGCCACTCGTTTGCGGTCGCTGCCAGCCATCGGGCCGCAACGCCTCACTGAGAGACAAGAACAATGAAAACCCAGGTTGCCATCATCGGTGCCGGTCCTTCGGGCCTGCTGCTCGGCCAGTTGCTGCACAAGGCCGGTATCGACACCCTCATCATCGAACGCCAGACCCCCGACTACGTTCTCGGCCGCATCCGTGCCGGCGTGCTGGAGCAGGGCACGGTGGACATGCTCCGCGAGGCCGGCGTGAGTGCCCGGATGGACGCCGAGGGGCTGGTGCACGAGGGCGTCGAGCTGGTGTTCGACGGCAAGCGGGTGCCCATCCACCTGAGCGAACTCACCGGCGGCAAGAGCGTGATGGTCTACGGCCAGACCGAGGTCACCCGCGACCTGATGGAGGCCCGCGCCGCCAGCGGTGCGCCGACCCTCTACGGTGCCAGCAACGTGGCGCTGCACGAGCTGAAGGGAGAGCGCCCCTACGTCACCTTCGAGCACGCTGGCGAGCAGGTCCGGGTCGACTGCGACTACATCGCCGGCTGCGACGGCTTCCACGGCGTGTCGCGCCAGAGCATCCCGGCCGGGGTGCTCACCGAGTACGAGCGCGTGTACCCCTTCGGCTGGCTGGGCCTGCTGTCCGACACCCCGCCGGTCCACGAGGAACTCATCTACGCCCAGCACCCGCGTGGTTTCTCCCTGTGCAGCCAGCGTTCCCTGACCCGCAGCCGCTACTACCTGCAGGTGCCGCTGACGGACAAGGTGGAGGACTGGTCCGACGAGCGCTTCTGGACCGAGCTGAAGGCGCGCCTGCCGGAGGAGGTGGCCGGGCGCCTGGTGACCGGGCCGTCCCTGGAGAAGAGCATCGCCCCGCTGCGCAGTTTCGTGGTGGAGCCCATGCAGTACGGCCACCTGTTCCTGGTGGGGGATGCCGCCCACATCGTCCCGCCCACCGGCGCCAAGGGCCTGAACCTGGCCGCGTCCGACGTCTGCTACCTCTACCGCATCCTGGTCAAGGTCTACCGCGAAGGGCGCACCGACCTGCTGGAGAAGTACTCCGAACTGGCCCTGCGCCGGGTCTGGAAGGGTGAACGCTTCAGCTGGTTCATGACCAACCTGCTGCACGACTTCAACGGCCACCAGGACGCCTGGGACCAGAAGATGCAGCAGGCCGACCGCGAGTACTTCCTCAGCTCCCGGGCGGGGCTGGTGAACATCGCCGAGAACTATGTGGGCCTGCCTTACGAGCGGGTGGAGTGAGGCCTGTCCGGTGATTGTGGAAGGCCCCCGGTGACCCAGGTTGCCGGGGGCTTTTTCATGAGTCGAGTGCTGTCGCTGCGGCGTTCGCCGGCCTAACGCGGCAGTTCGATCCGCTCCTGTTCCCCCGGCACCACCGGCCAGTCGGCTGCTGCCCAGCGCTGGCGGGCCGCGTCGATCAGGGCCGGGTCGCTGGCGACGAAGTTCCAGTTCATCCGCCTCGGGCCGTCCAGGGGGGCGCCGCCGATCATCACCAGGTGCGCTTCGCTGCAGGCGCTGAGGCTGAAGGTCTCGCCCTCGGGGAGCACGGTGAGGCTGTGGCGTTCCAGGGGCTGGTCGTCGAGCAGGGCTTCGCCGTCCAGCAGGTAGAGGGCGCGCTGCGGGTGTTCGTCGGGCAGCAGCAGGGTGGCGCCGGTCTGCAGGCGCAGCTCGGCGTAGAGGGTGGGGCTGGTGACCGGCACGGGGGATTCCAGGCAGAAGCCGTGGCCGGCGATGAGGCGGATGCTCACCCCCAGGCTGTCCTGCTGCGGCAGGCTGGTGGCGGGGTGGTGGCTGTAGCGGGGGGCGCCTTGCTCCTGCTCGCGGGGCAGGGCGAGCCACACCTGCAGGCCGTGCAGGCGCGAGCCGCTGGCGAGCAGCTCGGCCGGGGTGCGCTCGACATGGGCGACGCCGGCGCCGGCGGTCATCCAGCTGACGTCGCCGGGGCCCACGCGTTGGTCGGAGCCGAGGCTGTCCTTGTGCTGCAGCGTGCCCTCGAACAGGTAGGTGAGGGTGGAGAGGCCGATGTGCGGATGCTGGCGCACGTTCATGCCCTGCCCAGGGGCGAAGGCGGTGGCGAGCATATGGTCGAAGAACACGAAGGGGCCGACGCTGCGGCACTGGGCCGAGGGGATCGGCCGGAGGATGGGCAGCCCCGCCACGTCTTCGGGGCGGGGGTGGATCACGAGGGGGCTGGTCATGGGCGGCTCCGGCGGGCTGAGCGGCAAGCATAGCGCCGCGCCGGAGCCGGTGGCGTCACTGGCTGAAGTTGCCTTCGGCCAGGCGCGTTTCGATCTTCACCTCGGTGGTGGTCATCAGCTTGTGGATCGGGCACTTGTCGGCGATGCGCAGCAGGGTGGCGCGCTGCTCGTCGGTGAGGGCGCCGCGCAGGGTCAGCTTCACGCTCACGCCGTAGTGGCCCTCCTTCTCGCGGCTGCTGTCGTGGACCACTTCTACGCCCACGCCGGTCAGCGGGATGTCGTGCTGGCGGGCGTAGTAGGTGACGGTCAGCGCCTTGCAGGCGCCGAGGGCGGTGTCGAAGTAGTCATGGGGTTCGGGCGCGCTGCCGTCGCCGCCCAGGGTCTTGGGCATGTCGGTGAACAGCTCGTGGGTTTCGTCGACGCGGATGGCGTGGCGGTAGCCGTCGGCGGATTCGGTGGTGACGGTGATGGTCATCGGCAGTCCTCGGGTCGTGGGTTCATGGGGCTCCCGGCGTGTGCACGGGGGCCGTGGTGTTTGGAGCCTGCAAGCGGGCCGGGTGTTCCCGGGATTTTCCATCCGCCATGGCGTTGCGGGCGCTGGCCGGGCGCGCCAGCGGGTCGTACCAGAGCTCCGCGCGGCCGAGGGGCGCCGTGTCGGGCAGGTCGGGGTTCTGCAGTTCGATCACCCGGCGCTGGTCCAGGCGGGCGCGGCGGATGCTCTCGCCGTGGCGGCGCTGGAACAGCCTTTCGAAGCTGCCATCGGCAATGGCCCGCTCCAGCCCGCGCTCGAGGGCAGCCGTGAGGTCGGGGCGCGCCTTCGAGGTGAAGAAATAGAGGGCGGTGGGGTAGTGCAGCACCAGGTGCTCGTCGACGACAAGGTCGAGCCCCTGCTCGCGGGCCCGCTGCTCCTCGTCCCAGGCCACCACCACCTCGCGCGGGAACAGCTCGAAACGCTTGGCCTGGAGCATGCGGAACAGGCCTTCGTAGCTCGGCGAGGTGAGCACGGTCAGGCCGTTGGCACGCAGGATGGCGGTGTCGGGCCAGTCATGGCGCTGGCCGATGCGCAGCGCCTTGAGGTCGTCCAGGCTGTTGATGCTGGCCAGGCGCTGGGCCTGGTCTGCCCGTACCAGCGGGACGCGCCAGCCGATCAGGCCCTTGTAGATGGGGATGCGGATGGGCGCGAGCACCGCTTCGCGCTCCCGCGTGGTCATGGCCCACATCACCTGGAAGTTGCCGTCGTTCTGCTCCAGGGAGTACTGGGCGCGGGACTGCGGCACCGGTTCGAGGCTGGGTTCCAGGCGGTAGTCGCCGCCGCTGTGGTCCAGGGCCAGCCGCAGCAGCTCGACCACGTACGCCTCCGGGTCGGCACCGTGGGAATGCATCGGGTAGACCAGGCGCTCGGCAGCGCCGACGGTGCAGGCAACACAGGCGAGAAGCAGCGGGAGGCAGCGTTTCATGGCGAAGGCTCTCGTGGCAGCTGGGCAAGCATAATCCGTAAATCCGGTCAGATCATTCTCTGAACCCGGCAAGCGAAGCGCGGGTCTACCTCGGCAAGCACCCTGGAGGACCTTGCCTTGCCCCTGACCCGAACCTGCCTGGCCACACTGCTGGCGTTCTGCGCGCTGGCGGCGCAGGCGCGTGACTACCACTACAGCGACGCGCACCTGCATTACGTGGACTTCTTCCAGGAAAGCGACGGCATGCGCCCGCTGCTTGAGGCCATGGACAAGGGCGCCATCGACCACGTGATGATTGCCGGCGTGCCGGTGGCCAAGAAGTGGCACGAGGACGAGCCCAAGCGCCCGCGCTACTACGCTGGCGACGATGCCGGCGCCTACTGGTACAGCGCCACCGACGTGCTGGTGGCCGATGCGGTGAAGCGCCTGCCGGAGGCGCAACGCGGGCGCTTCCACCCCTTCCTCAGCGGCTTCAACCCCAACGACAAGAACGCCGATGCCCACATCCGCCGGATGCTGGAGCTGGACCCGGGGCTGTGGCAGGGGATCGGCGAGGTGTTCACCCGCCACGACGACCTCACCGCCCTGATCGACGGCGACACGCCACGGGCCAACAACGAGGCCATGGCCCGCGTCTACCACCTGGCCGCCGAATACGACCTGCCGGTGATGCTGCACTCCAACATCACCTCCAAGCGCGAGCGCAACCCGCTGTACCTGGCGGAGCTGGAAGAGCCGCTGCGCAACCACCCCCACGTGCGCTTCATCTGGGCTCACGCCGGCACCAGCAAGGAGATCCACCGCCACCAGACGAAGCTGGACTTCCTCCTGCCGACCCTGGAGCGCCTGCTGGAGAGCTACCCGAACCTCTATGTCGACCTGTCCTGGACGGTGCTGCAGCCCTACCTGCTGGACCGGGACGGCCGCGCCGACCCGCAGTGGGTGGCGCTGGTGAAGCGCTACCCCGAGCGCTTCATGCTCGGCTCCGACGTGGTCGGCCGCTTCGACGGCCTGGGCGAGTACCTGAGCGCCTACGACCCCTTCCTTGATGCCTTGCCCGAGGCGGTGGCGCGCCAGGTGGCACGGGACAACTTCCTCGCCGTGCTGCCGCGCCACGTGCGCCCGGCCAAGGGCGCGGCCGACTGAGCCGGCCCGGCCCAGGGCGCCTGGGCCGGGCGGGGGCTCACAGGGTGAGCTGCAGGTGCTTGACCAGGGCGCCGGGGAGCAGGGAGGAGAGGGTCTGGCGTTCGCCGTAGGTGCTGGCGGAGAGGCGCAGCTGGCGTTCGGCGGTGAGGGCTTCGAGCTGCTCGCCGAAGAGGTCGAAGAGGCTGTCGTCGAAGCGCATGGTGCTGACCGGCGCCTGGATGTGGCCGTCCTCCACCCAGAAGGTGGCGAAGCGGGTCATGCCGGTGATGCGGGCGGCGGGCAGGTCGGACCAGTTGAGGTACCAGAGGTTGCCGATGTAGAGGCCGGTGCCGAGGGCGGCGAGGGCGTCCGCCTCGGGCAGGGTGCCGGCGTCCATCACCAGGGCCTGGGGGCTCTCGTCGCCGCTGGCGCCGTTGCCGGCCAAGCCGTATTCCCGGGCGCTGCGCGAACCCACCAGGCGACCGGTGAGGCGCCCTTGTTCGATGAGGGTGACATCGCTGCGCGGCGAGCCTTCGGCGGTGAAGGCCGGGGACAGGGCGCCGGCCACCTGCTCGTGCAGGCCCAGCAGCGGGCTGAAGCGGGCGCCGTCGCCGTCGAGGCGTTGCAGCGGGCTTTCCTTGGTCGCCAGGGCGCGGGCGGAGAAGCCGCCCCAGCAGAGCATGCCGGTGATCTCCTCCAGCGCCGCCGGGGCGATGTAGGCGCGGTAACCGCCGGGTGCCAGCACGCGCAGCGGCTTGCCCAGGTGCTCCAGCTGGGCGCGGGCGGCGGCGAAGCGGCGGAGGAATTCCTCGTCGTTCCAGCCCTGGCCGGCGTAGTCGGCCTTCACCGCCTGGCCGTTGGCGTGGAACAGGCTGAAGTCGAAGTTGAAGCAGTGGGCGCTGTGCCAGCCGAAGGCGCCCCAGCTGTTGGCGAAGCCCCGGTAGAGCGGGCCGGCGGCGTAGATGCCGACCAGGTCCAGGCCTTCGGCGGCGGCGCTGATGCAGGGCAGCACAGCGGCCGGGTCGGGCAGCGGCTGGGTGTCGACGTGGCGCCGCTGCCAGGGCGTGCGGTCGGGCATCAGGTAGGGATCGGGCGGCAACTGGCCGATCACCGCGCGCAGGCGTTCGAGGCCGTCGGCCAGGCGCTGGCGGTCTTCGTCCGGCTGGCCGGAGAGGGTGACGGCCATCTGCGCCTGGCGCTCGGCGGCGATCAGCTGCAGGGTGGCCCCGGCCTGGGACACGTGGCCGGCCTGGCGCACCCGGGCGTGGTTGAAGCGGATGAAGTCGGAGGCCTCGGCGCTGTACCACAGGGTGAAGTCCTCGCCGGGGCGCATGGCCTGGCGCAGGGCGTCGGCGAGGGCGGCGAAGCCGGCTTCGCGGGCGTCGATCTGGATGCTCATCAGGCGGCACCTCCGAATACGTCGACCTGGCTGAATACGCAGGCGGGGGAGGCATGGCCCACCCGCACCACCTGGTTGGGCTCGCCCTTGCCGCAGAAGGGCGTGCCGAGCACTTCGAAGGTGCTGGCATCGCCCACCGCCGCGAGGCTGCGCCAGAAACTGGCTGAGATGCCCCGGTAGTTGGGGTTCTTCACCACGCCCTTGAGCTCGCCGTTCTCGATGAGCTGGCCCCATTCGCAGCCGAACTGGAACTTGTTGCGCGCGTCGTCGATGGACCAGGAGCGGTTGGTGGTCATCAGGATGCCGCGCTCGATGCCGCCGATCAGCTGCTCCAGGCGCTGGTCGCCGGGCTCGATGTTGAGGTTGGCCATGCGGTCGATGGGCGCGCGGTTCCAGCTGCAGGCGCGGCTGTTGGCGACGCCCGGCAGGCCGCTGCGTTGCTGCGAGAGGGCGCCGCCGAGGGGGCGCAGGAGCAGGCCCTTCTCGATCAGCAGGGTCTTCCGGGCGGCGCTGCCGTCGTCGTCGTGGCCGTAGCTGGCCAGTTCCTCGGGGATGCCCGGGTCGAAGCTGACGTTGAGCAGCGCCGAGCCGTACTGGTAGTGGCCGAAGTCTTCCTGGCGGATGAAGCTGGTGCCGGCGTAGTTGCGCTCGTCGCCGAGGATGCGGTCCAGCTCCAGCGGGTGGCCGATGGATTCGTGGATCTGCAGCATCATCTGCTCAGGCATCAGCAGCAGGTCGCGCGGACCTTCCGGGGTGTTGGGCGCCAGCAGCAGCTGCAGCGCCTCGTCGGCCACGCGCGGGGCCGCGCCGCGCAGCCCCAGGCGCCGGATGACCTCGGCGCCGCCCTGCTGGCCGCCGTGGTAGCCGCCGAAGCTGCGGGTCTGGCTGTCGTGGCCGTCGAAGGCGGTGACGCTGGCGCCGGGGTAGACGAATTGCAGCTCCTGCCAGTGCTCGGCGCCGGCGCTGTTGAGGTAGAGCTGCTCGTGGCGGTCGACGCTGAGCAGCAGGGTCCAGTTGACCAGGCGCGGGTCGGCGGGCACCGCGGCGGATTCCTCGCGCAGCAGTTCGATGCGCTCGGCGATGCCGAGCAGCGGCTGGTCGAGGCCGGGGGAGCGGTAGTCGGCGCGGCCCAGGGGCGGCGCGACGCGGGCGTCGACCAGGTTGTACGGGGTGATCAGCCGGGCGCGCGCTTCGGCCAGGTCGAGGGCGCGCTGCAGGCCGGCGGTGCTGAGGTCGCTGGTGGCGGCATAGGCTTCGACGCCGCCGATGCGCACGCTGAGCATGGCGCCCAGGTCGCTGGAGAAGAACGGCGGCTCGGCGACGTTGCGCCGTACCTGGCAGTGCTCACCGCTCTGGCGGACGATGCGCAGGGCGTGGAAATCGGCGCGGCTGCGCAGGGTGGAGAACTGCTGCTTGAGTCGTTCGAACACGGGGCACTCCCAGGAAGCGGAAAAGCAAGCGCGCATGGTCGCGCGGTACGCGCGGATGGACAAGAACGGGGGCGGAAAGGTGTTGTGACAGTTGCGCAGCGGGCCGCCAAGGGCCGCCACCGCTCAAGGCCGCGCCCTCGTAGGGGTAAGGAATGGGTAAATAGGCGGTAAAGAGGCTTTGCCTGGCCACGCCGAGTGCTTATCGTTCACGCTCTCGCACGAACCGACCGCAGAATCATGCCCTCGATCCAAGACCCGCACGCTCGTCCCGCCCGGCGCTGGCCGCTCATCCTCGTCTGTCTGTTCGCCCTGGTGGCGCTGATCTGGTGGCTGTGGCCCGCCGCCTCCGGCCACAAGGCCGAGGAGCCCCGCACCCGTCCGGGAGCGGCCGGCATGGCGCGCCCGGGCTTCGGCCCGTTCAGCGGCCCGGTGCCGGTGCGCGTGGCCGCCGCCACCCAGGGTGACTTCCCCGTCTACTACAAGGCCCTCGGCACGGTCACCGCGCTGAACACAGTGAACGTCAAGGCCCGCGTCAGCGGCGAGGTGGTCAAGCTGGCCTTCGAGGAAGGGCAGCAGGTCAAGGCCGGCGACCTGCTGGCGGTGATCGACCCGCGCCCCTACCAGGTCGCCCTGCAGCAGGCCGAAGGCACGCTCTTGCAGAGCCAGGCGCAGCTGAAGAACGCCGAGATCGACCTGGCCCGCTACCGTGGCCTGTACGCCGAGGACAGCATCGCCAAGCAGACCCTGGACACCCAGGAAGCGCTGGTGGGCCAGTACAAGGGTACGGTCAAGGCCAACCAGGCCGCCGTCGCCGAGGCCAAGCTGAACCTCAGCTTCACCCAGGTGCGCGCGCCGGTGGCCGGCCGCGTCGGCCTGCGCCAGGTGGACCTGGGCAACCAGGTCGGCACCGGCGACACCACGCCGCTGGTGGTGATCACCCAGAACCGCCCCATCAGCGTCACCTTCACCCTGCCGGAGAACCAGTTGCCCGGCGTGGTCAGCCGCTTCCGCAGCGGCCAGGCGATGCCGGTGGAGGCCTGGGACCGGGGCGACACCCTGAAGCAGGCCGAGGGCGTGCTGCAGAGCCTGGACAACCAGATCGACACCACCACCGGCACGCTGAAGTTCAAGGCGCGCTTCGCCAACGACAGCGAGACCCTGTTCCCCAACCAGTTCGTCAACGTGCGCCTGCTGGCCGACACCCTGGCCCAGGCCGTGCTGGTGCCCTCGGCTGCGGTGCAGTTCGGCAGCCAGGGCACCTTCGCCTACGTGCTGGACGGCGAGAAGAAGGTGCGGGTGCAGAAGCTCGAAACCGGCCCCAGCGACGGTGAGCGCACGGTGATCCGCAGTGGCCTCAAGGCCGGCGAGCGGGTGGTGCTGGAAGGCACCGACCGCCTGCGCGACGGCAGCGACGTGGAAGTGGTGCACGACAGCGATGCCGTGCCGGCCGCGCCGAGCGAGCAATTGCAGGGCGCCGACAAGAGCGAGCAGGGCGGCAAGGCTGAACAAGGCGTATGAACATCTCCCGCCTGTTCATCCTGCGGCCGGTCGCCACCACGCTGAGCATGCTGGCGATCCTGCTGGCCGGCCTGATCGCCTACCGCCTGCTGCCGGTGTCGGCTCTGCCGGAGGTGGACTACCCGACCATCCGCGTGATGACGCTCTACCCGGGTGCCAGCCCGGACGTGATGACCAGCGCCGTGACCGCGCCGCTGGAGCGCCAGTTCGGGCAGATGCCGGGGCTGGACCAGATGTCCTCCACCAGCTCCGGCGGCGCCTCGGTGATCACCCTGCGCTTCAACCTGGACGTGCAGCTGGACGTGGCCGAGCAGGAAGTGCAGGCGGCCATCAACGCCGCCACCAACCTGCTGCCCAATGACCTGCCGGCGCCGCCGGTCTACAACAAGGTCAACCCCGCCGACACCCCGGTGCTGACCGTGGCGGTGATGTCGCGCACCTTGCCGCTGCCGCAGCTGCACACCCTGGTGGACACGCGCATGGCACAGAAGCTGTCGCAGATCAGTGGCGTCGGCATGGTCAGCATCGCCGGTGGCCAGCGCCAGGCGGTGCGCATCAAGGTCAACCCGGAGGCGCTCGCGGCCAACGGCCTGAACCTCTCCAGCGTGCGTGCGCTGATCACCGCGTCCAACGTCAACCAGCCCAAGGGCAACTTCGACGGCCCCACCCGCACCTCCATGCTGGATGCCAACGACCAGCTGAAGTCGGCGGACGAGTACGCCAACCTGATCCTCGCCTACAAGAACGGTGCGGCGCTGCGCCTGAAGGACGTGGCCACCATCGTCGAAGGCGCCGAGAACGAGCGCCTGGCCGCCTGGGCCAACCAGAACCAGGCGGTGCTGCTGAACATCCAGCGCCAGCCCGGCGCCAACGTCATTGAGGTGGTGGACCGCATCCAGGAGTTGCTGCCGAAGATGACCGCCAACCTGCCGGCGGGCCTGGACGTGATGGTGCTGACCGACCGCACCCAGACCATCCGCGCCTCGGTGCGCGACGTGCAGCATGAGCTGATGCTGGCCATCGCCCTGGTGGTGATGGTGACCTTCCTGTTCCTGCGCCGCTTCAGCGCCACGCTGATCCCCTCCATCGCCGTGCCGCTGTCCCTGGTGGGCACCTTCGGGGTGATGTACCTGGCCGGCTTCTCGGTGAACAACCTGACGCTGATGGCCCTGACCATCGCCACCGGCTTCGTGGTGGACGACGCCATCGTCATGCTGGAGAACATCGCCCGCCACCTGGAGGAGGGCGCCACGCCGCTGGAGGCCGCGCTCAAGGGCGCCCGGCAGATCGGCTTCACGCTGATCTCCCTGACCTTCTCGCTGATCGCGGTGCTGATCCCGCTGCTGTTCATGGCCGACGTGGTGGGACGGCTGTTCCGCGAGTTCGCCATCACCCTGGCGGTGGCCATCCTGATCTCCCTGGTGGTGTCGCTGACCCTGACGCCGATGATGTGCGCGCGGCTGCTCAAGCCCGAGCCGGAGGAGAAGGAGCAGGGCCGTTTCTACCGCGCCAGCGGCGCCTTCATCGACGGCATGATCGAGCGCTATTCCCATGGCCTGCGCTGGGTGCTGCGCCACCAGGTGCTGACCCTGCTGGTGGCCCTCGGCACCCTGGCGCTGACCGTGGTGCTGTACCTGGCGGTGCCCAAGGGCTTCTTCCCGGTGCAGGACACCGGCGTCATCCAGGGCATCACCGAGGCGCCGCAGTCGGTGTCGTTCCGCGCCATGGGCGAGCGCCAGCAGCAGGCGGCCGAGGTGATCCTCAAGGACCCGGCGGTGGCCAGCCTGACCTCCTACATCGGCGTCGACGGCGACAACGTCACCCTCAACAGCGGGCGCATGCTGATCAACCTCAAGCCCCACGGCGAGCGCGACGTCACCGCCAGCGAAGTGATCCAGCGCCTGCAGCCGCAGCTGGAGCGCCTGGTGGGCATCCGCCTGTACCTGCAGCCGGTGCAGGACCTGACCATCGAGGACCGGGTCAGCCGTACCCAGTTCCAGTTCAGCATGGAGTCCCCGGACGCCGAGCTGCTGCGCGAGTGGACCGGCAAGCTGGTGGACGCCTTGCGCCAGCAGCCGGAGCTGTCCGACGTGGCCAGCGACCTGCAGGACAAGGGCCTGCAGGTGTACCTGGACATCGACCGCGACATGGCTGGGCGCCTGGGTGTGGAGGTCTCGGCCATCACCGACGCGCTCTACGACGCCTTCGGCCAGCGGCAGATCTCCACCATCTTCACCCAGGCCAGCCAGTACCGCGTGGTGCTGGAGTCTGCCACCGGTGATCGCATCGGGCCCAAGGCCCTGGAGCAGCTGCGGGTGGCCGGCACCGACGGCGTGCAGGTACCGCTCGCGGCCCTGGCGCGCATCCAGGAGCGACAGTCGTCCCTGGTGGTGAACCACATCAGCCAGTTCCCGGCGGTGAACCTCTCCTTCAACCTGGCGCCGGGCGTGGCCCTGGGCGAGGCGGTGCAGGTGATCGAACGGGTGCAGCAGGAAATCGGCCTGCCGGAAGGCATCCAGACCCGCTTCCAGGGTGCGGCGGCGGCCTTCGAGGCGTCGCTGTCGAGCACCCTGCTGCTGATCCTGGCGGCGGTGGTGACCATGTACATCGTCCTCGGCGTGCTCTACGAGAGCTACATCCACCCGATCACCATCCTTTCCACGCTGCCCTCGGCCGGGGTCGGCGCCCTGGCGGCGCTGCTGCTGTCGGGCAATGACCTGGGGCTGATCGCCATCATCGGCATCATCCTGCTGATCGGCATCGTCAAGAAGAACGCGATCATGATGATCGACTTCGCCCTGGAGGCCGAGCGCCACCAGGGCATGGCGCCGGAGGAGGCCATCTACCAGGCGGCGCTGCTGCGCTTCCGGCCGATCCTGATGACCACCCTGGCCGCGCTGTTCGGCGCCGTGCCGCTGATGCTCGCCAGCGGCTCCGGCGCGGAGCTGCGCCAGCCCCTGGGCCTGGTGATGGTGGGCGGCCTGCTGGTGAGCCAGGTGCTGACGTTGTTCACCACGCCGGTCATCTACCTGTTCTTCGACCGCCTCTCGCGGCGCTTCACCGGCCGCAGTGCGGCAGGGGTGGCGGCATGATGCGCCACGTGCCGGCTGCCCCGGCCGGAGCGGCGTTGTGAACCTGTCCGCTCCCTTCATCCGCCGGCCGGTGGCGACCCTGCTGCTGAGCCTGGCGATCATGCTGCTGGGCGGGGTGAGCTTCGGCCTGTTGCCCGTCTCGCCGTTGCCGCAGATGGACTTCCCGGTGATCACCGTGCAGGCCAGCCTGCCCGGTGCCAGCCCGGAGATCATGGCCTCCAGCGTCACCACGCCGCTGGAGCGCTCCCTGGGCACGCTTTCGGGCATCACCCAGATGACCAGCCGCACCAGCCAGGGCTCGACGCGGATCATCATCCAGTTCGACCTGGACCGGGACATCAACGGCGCCGCCCGCGACGTGCAGGCGGCCATAAACGCCTCGCGCAACCTGCTGCCCAGCGGCATGCGCAGCATGCCCACCTACAAGAAGGTCAACCCCTCCCAGGCGCCGATCATGGTGCTGTCGCTGACCTCCGACGTGCTGGAGAAGGGCCAGCTGTACGACCTGGCCTCGACCATCCTGGCGCAGAGCCTGTCCCAGGTTAAGGGCGTGGGCGAGGTGCAGATCGGCGGCAGTTCGCTGCCGGCGGTGCGGGTGGAGCTGGAGCCGCAGTTGCTCAACCAGTACGGCATCGCCCTGGATGACGTGCGCAAGACCATCGCCGCCGCCAACCAGCGCCGCCCCAAGGGCGCGGTGGAAGACGCCGAGCGCCACTGGCAGGTGGGCGCCAGCGACCAGCTGGAGAAGGCCGCCGACTATGCGCCGCTGATCCTCCGCTACCAGGACGGCGCGGCCCTGCGCCTGGGCGATGTGGCCAAGGTGCGCGACGCCGTGGAGGACCGTTACAACAGCGGCTTCTTCAATGACCAGGACGCGGTGCTGCTGGTGATCAACCGCCAGGCCGGCGCCAACATCATCGAGACCATCGAAAGCATCAAAGCGCAGTTGCCGAGTCTGCAGGCGGTGCTGCCGGCCAGCGTCAAGCTGAACCTGGCGATGGACCGCTCACCGGTGATCCGCGCGACCCTGCACGAGGCCGAGCGCACCCTGCTGATCGCCGTGGCGCTGGTGATACTGGTGGTCTACCTGTTCCTCGGCAGCCTGCGCGCCTCACTGATCCCGGCGCTGGCGGTGCCGGTGTCACTGGTGGGCACCTTCGCGGTGATGTACCTGTGCGGCTTCTCCCTCAACGTGCTGTCGCTGATGGCGCTGATCCTCGCCGCCGGGCTGGTGGTGGACGACGCCATCGTGGTGCTGGAGAACATCGCCCGGCACATCAACGAGGGCATGCCGCCGTTCAAGGCCGCGCTGCAGGGCACCCGCGAGGTGGGCTTCACCCTGCTGTCGATGAACCTGTCGCTGGTGGTGGTGTTCGTCTCCATCCTGTTCATGGGCGGCATCATCGACCGCATGTTCCGCGAGTTCTCCCTGACCCTGACGGCGGCCATCCTAGTGTCGCTGCTGGTGTCGCTGACGCTCACGCCGATGCTCTGCGCGCGCTGGCTCAAGCCCCACGTGCCGAATGCCGACAGCCGCATGCAACGCTGGAGCGAGGCCATCCACCAGCGCATGACGCGGCTCTATGACGTGAGCCTCGGCTGGGCCCTGCGCCACCCACGCCTGACCCTGGCCAGCCTGCTGGTGACCATCGGCCTCAACGTCGCGCTCTACGTGATCGTGCCCAAGACCTTCCTGCCGCAGCAGGACACCGGCCAGTTGATCGGCTTCATACGGGGTGATGACGGCCTGTCGTTCAGCGTGATGCAGCCGAAGATGGAAACCTTCCGCCGCGCGGTGCTCAAGGACCCGGCGGTGGAGAGCGTGGCCGGTTTCATCGGTGGCAGCGGCGGCATCAACAACGCCTTCATGATCGTGCGGCTGAAGCCGATCAAGGAGCGCCAGCTTTCTGCCCAGAAGGTGATCGAGCGGCTGCGCAAGGAAATGCCCCAGGTGCCCGGCGGCCGGCTGATGCTGATGGCCGACCAGGACATCATGACCGGCGGCTCCCGCGAGCAGCGCAGCTCCCAGTACGAGTACGTGCTGCAGGCCGGCGAGCTGGCCGACCTGCGCACCTGGCTGCCCAAGGTGACCGACGCGTTGAAATCCCTGCCTGAGCTGACCGCCATTGACGCGCGGGAAGGCGAGGGCGCCCAGCAGGTGACCCTGAAGGTGGACCGGGACGCGGCCAAGCGCCTGGGCATCGACATGGCGATGGTCACCACGGTGCTCAACAACGCCTACAGCCAGCGGCAGATCTCCACCATCTACGACACCCTCAACCAGTACCAGGTGGTGATGGAGGTGAACCCGAAGTACGCCCAGGACCCGTCGACCCTGGAGCAGGTACAGGTGATCACCGCCGACGGCCAGCGCGTGCCGCTCTCGGCCATCGCCCGCTACGAGCGCAGCCTGGAGAACGACCGGGTCAACCACGAGGGCCAGTTCGCCTCGGAGAGCATCTCCTTCGACCTGGCGCCGGGGGTGAGCCTGGACCAGGCCACCGTGGCCATCGAACGGGCGGTGGCGGCCATCGGCATGCCCAGCAGCGTGATCGCGCGCCTGGGCGGCACCGCCGACGCCTTCGCCAGCAGCCAGCAGAACCAGCCGTGGATGATCCTCGCTGCGCTGCTGCTGGTGTACCTGGTGCTGGGCATTCTCTACGAGAGCTACATCCACCCGCTGACCATCCTCTCGACGCTGCCGTCGGCGGGGGTGGGCGCGCTGCTGACCATCCAGCTGCTGGGCGGCGAGTTCAGCCTGATCTCGCTGCTGGGGCTGTTCCTGCTCATCGGCATCGTCAAGAAGAACGCCATCCTGATGATCGACCTGGCGCTGCAACTGGAGCGCAACGACGGCCTGTCGCCGGCAGAGTCCATCCACCGCGCCTGCCTGCTGCGCCTGCGGCCGATCCTGATGACCACCCTGGCGGCCATCCTCGGTGCCGTGCCGTTGCTGATCGGCGGCGCCGAGGGCGCGGAGATGCGCCAGCCGCTGGGCGTGACCATCATCGGCGGCCTGGTGCTGAGCCAGATCCTCACCCTCTACACCACCCCCGTGGTCTACCTGTACCTCGACCGCCTGCGCCATCGCTTCAACCGCTGGCGCGGCGTGCGCACCGACGCTTCGCTGGAGACACCGCTATGAACCCCCATGCCCGCCTTCTGTTCCCGGCCCTGGCCCTTGCGGTCGCCCTGGCCGGCTGCGCCGTGGGCCCCGACTACCAGCGCCCGGACGCAGCCAGCGCTGCCCAGTTCAAGCACGTGGAGGGCTGGAAAGCCGCCGCACCAGCCGACACCCTGGCCCGTGGCGCCTGGTGGGAGCTGTACAACGACCCGGTGCTGAACGACCTGCAGCAGCGCCTGGAGCGTTCCAACCAGACCCTCGCCCAGTCCGTCGCCCAGTACCGCCAGGCCCAGGCGCTGGCCCGTGGCGCGAGTGCCTCGTTCTTCCCCTCGGTGAACGCCAACGCCAGCAAGACCCGCTCTGGCCAGGGCGGCGGCAGCAGCACCGTGCGCCTGTCCGACGGCTCCACCGTCAGCAGCGGCGGGGGCAGCGGCGCCATCTCCAACAGCTACAGCGCCACCCTGGGCGTGAGCTGGGAGCTGGACCTGTGGGGCAAGCTGCGCCGCCAGCTGGAGGCGGACGACGCCAGCCTCCAGGCCAGCGCCGCCGACCTGGCGGCCGTGCGTCTCAGCCAGCAGTCGCAGCTGGCGCAGAGCTACCTGCAGTTGCGCGTGCTCGACGCCCAGAAGCGCCTGCTGGACGCCACCGTCGAGGCCTACAAGCGGGCCCTGAAGCTCACCGAGAACCAGTTCCGCGCCGGCATCGTCACCCGTGCCGACGTAGCCCAGGCCACCACCCAGCTGAGAAGCACCGAGGCCCAGGCCATCGACCTGAAATACCAGCGCGCGCAGCTGGAGAACGCCATCGCGGTGCTGATCGGCGAGCCGCCGTCGGCCTTCAGCCTGGCGGAGGTGGAGGGCATCCCCAGCCTGCCGGCGGTTCCGGCCCTGGTGCCGAGCCAGTTGCTGGAGCGCCGCCCCGACGTGGCCTCGGCCGAGCGCAAGGTCATGGCTGCCAACGCGCAGATCGGCGTGGCCAAGGCCGCGTACTACCCGAGCCTCAACCTCACCGCCAGCGGCGGCTACCGCACCAGCAGCCTGCACGACTGGATCACCACGCCCAACCGCTTCTGGTCCATCGGCCCCGAGTTCGCCCTCAACCTGTTCGACGGCGGCCGCATCCGCTCCCAGGTGGAGCAGGCCGAGTCCAGCTATGACCAGACCGTCGCCACCTACCGGCAGACCGTGCTCACCAGCTTCCGCGAGGTGGAGGACTACCTGGTGCAACTGGCCGTGCTGGAAGAGGAGAGCGGGGTGCAGCAGCAGGCGCTGGACGCCGCCCGCGAGGCCCTGCGCCTGGTCAGCAACCAGTACAAGGCCGGCACGCAGGACTACAGCAGCGTGGTCAGCAGCCAGGCCACGGCGCTGTCCAATGAGCGCAGCGTGCTCACCCTCACCGGCAGTCGCCTCACTGCCAGCGTGCAGCTCATCGCCGCCATGGGTGGCGGCTGGGATCGGGCCGGGTTGGAGCAGGTGGATGCGGATGATAAGGACCTGCCGACCCGCTAGGCTTTGTACGACAAGTGCCTGCGCATCGGTGATGCTGCGTTGAAAACGCTCTCAGAATGCTCATTTACAGCACGTAAACTGCGCTTCTTCGAGCGTTTTCGCCTTGCCTGACCTTCGCTCGACGACTTTTCGTACAGAGCCTACGGCCTGCGTGCTGTCTGGTGGGTGACGGGGGCGGATCGAGCGCTGCCGAGGGTTGGGCAGCAGCGGGGGAAGCCCGGCGCGGCGAGCGCCGGCCGGGCGAGGGGATCAGCGGGACTTGCGGTTGACCACCTGGGCGGCTTTGACGATGTCTTCGCCGATGTCGGGGGTGTACTGGTCCCAGACCGGCTTCATGGCGGCACGCCAGGCCGCGCGCTCCTCGGGGGTGAGGGTGATGATCTGGGCCTTGCCGGCTGCCTGGATGCGCTGGCGGTCCGCCTGGTTCTGCTGGGCGGCGGCGTTGTTCACGGCGAAGGTGACCTCGTCGATGATGGCTTCCAGCTCGGTGCGGGTCTGGTGCGGAATGGCGAACCAGAAGCGCGAGTTGCTCACCAGCATGTAGTCCAGGGCGCCGTGGTTGGTCTCGATGATGTAGGGCTGCACGGTGTCGAGGTTCTGGCTGGCGAAGTTCGACCAAGTGTTCTCGGTGCCCTGCACCTGGCCACCCTTGAGCGCGTCGAAGGTCTGGGCGAAGGGCATGGGCACGGCCTTGGCGCCGATCTGGGCGAACTGCGACTCCAGCACGTTGGATGCCTGGATGCGGAAGGCCAGGCCCTTGGCATCCGCCGGGGTGTGCAGCGGGCGGTTGGCGGAAAGCTGCTTCATGCCGTTGTGCCAGAAAGCCAGGCCGATGATGTTCTTGTCCTCCATGGCGCGCAGCAGCTGGCGGCCCTTGGCACGCTTCTGGAAGCGGTTGACCGCGTCCTGGTCATCGAACAGGAACGGCAGGTCGAACAGCTGCAGCTGCTTGGTGTACTGGTCGAACTTGGCCAGGGAGGGGGCGAGCATGTCCACCTTGCCGTCCTGCAGGGCCTGCAGCTCGTCGGCATCGCCGAAAAGCGTGGAGTTGGGGTAGACCTCGACCTTCACCAGGCCGGGCAGGCGTTTCTCCACCAACTGCTTGAACAGCAAGGCGCCCTGGCCCTTCGGGGTGTCGTCGGCGACGACATGGGAGAAGCGGATGGTGATGGGGCCGGTTTCCGCCGCGAGGGCGTGGCCGCTGGCGAGGGTAAGCGCGCAGGTCAGGGCAGCGATGTACTTCTTGATCATGGTGTGTGCCTTTTTTGTTCTGGGCAGACAGTAGGTGGCCGCGACATGCGGACAGTGCCGGCTGGACGGTACCGCTCGTGGCAGCACCGACAGGCGCGGTTCTCATGGTATCGCCCCGCCCGGTACATGGCCGGTAGGTGACGGTTCGGCAGGGTGTGGCAGGGCCAGGCAGTCCTTCGCCGACCGGCGATTATCCCAGAGTAGACGCTGCTACGAGGGGTAGCACTGCTCAGTTCTGCGATGCGGTCGTGGTTGTGACGGGGAAGTCCATCTGGAAGCGCGTCCAGCCGTCCGCGCTCACGCAGCGGACTTCGCCGCCGTGGGCGCGGACGATGGAGCGGGTGATGGCCAGGCCGAGCCCGGCATGCTCGGCCTGGCCTTCGCGGCGGGCCGGGTCGGCGCGGAAGAAGCGGTCGAACAGGCGTGGTTGCAGTTCGGCGGGGATGGCCGGGCCCTGGTTGGCCACCTCCAGGCGCAGCGCATGGCCGGCGGGGTGGGCGCTGAGTTCGATGGTGCCGCCGGCCGGGGTGAAGCGCAGGGCGTTGTCCAGCAGGTTGGAGAGGGCGCGGCGCAGCATGGCGCGGTCGCCCTCCAGCTGGCCGCTGCCGGAGCAGGTGAGGCGGATGCCGCCTTCCTCGGCCAGGGGGGCGAAGAACTCGGCCAGTGCCTCCAGCTCGTCGGCCAGTACCAGGGGCTCGCGGCGGGTGGTGAGCAGGCCGTGCTCGGCCTTGGCCAGGAACAGCATGTCGTTGACCATCTGCGCCAGGTGCTGCAGCTCCTCCAGGTTGGAGTGCAGGGCTTCGCGGTAGGTGGCCAGGTCGCGGGGCTGGGCGAGGGTGACCTGGGTCTGGGTCAGCAGGTTGGACAGCGGGGTGCGCAGCTCGTGGGCGATGTCGCCGGAGAAGGCGGAGAGCCGCTGGAAGGCGTCTTCCAGGCGCGCCAGCATGGCGTTGAAGGCGCTCACCAGGTCGCTCAGCTCGGCCGGCACGCTGGCCGGGTCGAGGCGGGTGGTGAGGGAGTGGGCGGAGATGCCGGCGGCCACCTCGGCCATCTGCCGCAGGGGGCGCAGGCCGCTGCGTACGGCCCAGGCACCGAGCAATGCGGTGGCCAGGGCGCTGAGGCCGACGGTGAGCCAGATCAGCCGCTGCATGCGTTCGAGGAAGTGCTGGTGGTGGGTGATGTCCAGCCGCAGGTCCAGGCGCGGGCTGTCGGCTTGGCCGGGGAGCAGTTCGGTGCCGTAGGCGCGCCAGGCGGTCTCGCCGTGCTGGGCGTGGGCGGCAACGGCCTGGCTGTCGAACCACAGCTCGCCCTGGGGGCCGAGGATGCGCAGGGCGAGGTCGGGCTGGCGTTGCAGCTCGGCGTGCAGGTCGTCTTCCCGCGCGGCGAGGGCTTCGGCGCTGCCCACCGGGCCGAGCAGGCTGCGCAGGGCTTCGGCGCGGCTGGCCAGCAACTGGTTGTCCAGTTCGAGGAAGTGCGCTTCGCTGGCCCGGTCGAACAGGGCGCCGGCGATGAGCGAGACGCTGGCGGTGGCTGCGGCGAACAGCAGGCTGAGGCGGGCGCCGAGGGACAGGCGCATCAGGCGTCCCGCGCCTCGAGCACGTAGCCCATGCCGCGCACGGTGTGGATCAGGCGGGTGGGCCAGGCGTCGTCCACCTTGGCCCGCAGGCGGCGGATGGCGACTTCGATGACGTTGGTGTCGCTGTCGAAGTTCATGTCCCAGACCTGGGAGGCGATCAGCGACTTGGGCAGCACTTCGCCCTGGCGCCGCAGCAGCAGCTCCAGCAGGGCGAACTCCTTGGCGGTGAGGTCGATGCGCTGGCCGCCACGCTCCACCCGGCGGCGCAGCAGGTCGA
The DNA here is from genome assembly GCF_011397855.1 of Metapseudomonas otitidis. Lineage (NCBI taxonomy): Bacteria > Pseudomonadati > Pseudomonadota > Gammaproteobacteria > Pseudomonadales > Pseudomonadaceae > Metapseudomonas > Metapseudomonas otitidis. Next base: position 2,316,459 of record NZ_AP022642.1, read on the forward strand.
GGCGCAGGTCCGCCAGTTGCAGGCTGGTGTCCTGCTGGCCGGTGGTGCCCCGGCGCAACAGGGTGCGCACCCGCGCCAGCAGTTCGGCGAAGGCGAAGGGCTTGACCAGGTAGTCGTCGGCGCCCAGTTCCAGGCCGCGCACGCGGTCCTCGACGGCATCGCGGGCGGTGAGGAACAGCACGGGCGTCTCCAGGCCGGCTTCGCGCAGGGTGCGCAGCACCTGCCAGCCGTCGCGGCCGGGGAGCATCACGTCGAGGATGATCAGGTCGTGGTCGCCGGTCAGCGCCAGGTGCTGGCCGGCGATGCCGTCGCTGGCCAGGTCGACCAGGAAACCGGCTTCGCCCAGCCCCTGGCGCAGGTACTGTCCGGTCTTGGGTTCGTCTTCGACGATGAGCAGTTTCATGGCGGGCCTGTGTCGTGGGGGTTCCTTTATACCGTGCCGGGCCGGCGCGGTGGTCCTGGCTGACAAAGTTGTAATGTGCCGGTAAGCCAGGCGCCAGTGGCAGGGCGGCAGGATGGGGGCCTGTCCATCAGGAGGCCCTGTCATGAAACGATCCGCCCTTGTTCTCGCCTGCGGCCTGTTCTTCAGCCTGCCCGTGCTGGCCGACGGTGCCGCCACCTTCGCGTTCGGCCACCCGGCCAAGGCGGCCGATGCCGGCCGTACCGTGGAGATCACCCTGGGTGACATGTACTACGAGCCCGCCAGCCTGCAGGTGAAGACCGGCGAGACGGTGCGCTTCGTGCTGAAGAACACCGGCAGCCTGCTCCACGAGTTCAACCTCGGCGATGCGGCCATGCATGCCCGCCACCAGCAGGAAATGCTGAAGATGCAGCAGATGGGGATGCTCACCCCCACCGGCATGAACATGAAGCACGACATGGGCGCCATGGATCACAGCCAGATGGGGCACGACATGGCCGGCATGGACATGGCTGGCATGGATCACGGGGCGATGATGAAGCACGACGACCCCAACAGCGTGCTGGTGGAGCCGGGCAAGACGGCCGAGCTGACCTGGACCTTCACCCAGGCCACCGGGCTGGAGTTCGCCTGCAACATTCCCGGCCACTACCAGGCCGGCATGGTCGGCAAGGTCGAGGTCAAGCCCTGATGCGCGCGCTGATGGGCGCCGGCTTGCTGGCCCTGGCGGCAGACGCCGGGGCCGGCACCTATGAGCTGGTGATCGATGAGGGGCGCGTGGCCTTGAGCGATGGCAGCCGGCCGGCGTTGACCATCAACGGCCAGTCGCCCGCGCCGGAGCTGCGTTTCAAGGAAGGCGAGGAGGTGCAGATCCGCGTGACCAACCGCCTGGACCGCGACACTTCGCTGCACTGGCACGGGCTGATCGTGCCCTACGACCAGGACGGCGTGCCGGGCATCAGCTTCCCGGGCATCAAGCCCGGGCAGACCTTCACCTACCGCTTCCGCGTGCAGCAGTCGGGCACCTACTGGTACCACGCCCACAGTGACTTCCAGGAGCAGGAGGGGCTGTACGGGCCGCTGGTGATCGAACCGCGCGGGCGCGAGCCGTACCGCTACGACCGCGAGTACACGGTGATGCTGTTCGACTGGCAGGACGAAAAGCCCGAGCGCACCCTCGCCAACCTGAAGAAGGACGCCGAGTACTACAACGACCACAAGCGCACCCTGGGGGATTTCTTCACCGATGCCGCCCGCGATGGCGTCTGGGTGACCCTCAAGGATCGCTGGGGCTGGGGCGACATGCGCATGTCGCCGACGGACATCGCCGATGTCAGCGGGTTTCGCTTCCTGGTCAACGGCCGCGACGCGGAGCAGAACTGGACGGCGCTGTTCAAGCCGGGCGAGCGGGTGCGCCTGCGCATCATCAACGCCTCGGGCATGAGCTACTACGACCTGCGCATCCCCGGCCTGCCGATGACGGTGGTGCAGGCGGATGGCAACGACGTGCTGCCGGTGACGGTGGACCAGGTGCGACTGGCGGTGGCCGAGACCTATGACGTGATCGTGCAGCCCCGGGAGGATCGGGCCTATACGCTGTTCGCCGCTTCCATGGACCGCCGTGGCTACGCCCGCGCCACCCTGGCGCCCCGGCCGGGCATGGTGGCCGAGGTGCCGACCCTGGGGCCGCCGCGCCTGCTGAGCATGGCCGACATGGGCATGGATCACGCCATGCCGGGGATGGACCACGGTGCGATGGCGGGCATGGGCGATGCAGAAATGGCCGGGATGGACCATGCCGCCATGGGCCACGGGATGCCGGCCGCCGGTGGCAACCCGGACTACGCGCCGGGCAGCGGCATCGCCCCGGAGCCGGTGGAGGGCGGGCGGGTGCTGGTCTACGGCGATCTCAAGGCGATGCGCCCGGATGCCCGCTACCGCGCGCCGGACCGCACCATCGAGCTGAAGCTCACCGGCAACATGGAGCGCTACTTCTGGTCCTTCGACGGGGTGAAGTACTCCGAGGCCGAGCCCATCCGCCTGCGCTACGGGGAGCGGGTGCGCTTCCGCTTCGTCAACCAGACGATGATGAACCACCCGATGCACCTGCACGGCATGTGGATGCAGCTGGACAAGGGCAACGGCCGGCTCAACCCGCTCAAGCACGTGGTCAACGTGGCGCCTGGCAGCACGCTGGTAGTGGACGTGCCGGCCGATGCCATCGGCCAGTGGGCGTTTCACTGCCACCTGATCTACCACATGGCCAGCGGCATGTTCCGCAAGGTGATCGTCGAGGCGCCCGATGGCAGCAGCCGCTCCCTGGGTGAGGCCATGCAACCGATGGAGGAGGCTGCTCATGCGGGTCATTGAATGGGGGTTGCTGGCGGCATTGGCCAGCCCGTTGTCCTGGGCGATGGAGATGGACGCCATGCCGGTCGGCTACCTGGGGTTCGATCGCCTGGAGCAGCGCTTCCACGGCAACGACACCCAGCTGGCCTGGGCGCTGGAGGGCTGGTACGGCACCGACACCCACAAGCTGGTGCTGAAGAACGAAGGCGCCCGGGATGCCGGTGGGCCGACCACGTCGAGCCACACCGAGCTGCTGTACCGGCGGATGTTCAGCGACTTCTTCGACTGGCAGGCGGGCGTGGCCCATGACGACCAGCCGGGGCCGGCGCGCAGCCATGCGCTGGTGGGGATCAAGGGACTGGCACCGCAGTGGTTCGAGGTGGAGGGCAACCTGCTGGTGAGCGAACGGGGCGATCCGTCGCTGCGCCTGGAGGCGGAATACCAGGTGCTGCTGACCCAGCGGCTGGTGCTGGAGCCCCGGCTGGAATACGACCTGGCCCTGGCGGACGACCGCGACCTGGATCGCGGCGCCGGCAGCGGCACGCTGGAGGCGGGGTTGCGCCTGCACTGGCGGGTGACGCCGGCGTTCTCGCCTTACCTGGGCTATGAGTGGGAGCGCACCCACGGCCGCAGCGGGGACTGGCTCCGCGCAGCCGGCGAGCCGGACGAGGAGGGCGCCTGGGTGCTGGGGCTGCGCTTCTGGCTGTAAGGGGCCGGGCGTGTCGCCGAGGTTTTGCGGCAGGCCCGGGCTGTATACAATTGCGCGGTTTTCTCCCCCGCCAGGTCGCCTCTCATGCAGCATCCCGCCGAACATTCGCCGCTGGGCAAGTCCAGTGAGTACATCAGCACCTACAGCCCGCAGCTGCTGTTCCCCATTTCCCGCGTGGCGAAGTGGAACGAGCTGGGGCTGACGGCGGAGACCCTTCCTTATAAGGGCGTGGATTTCTGGAACTGCTACGAGCTGTCGTGGCTGACCCCGTCGGGCAAGCCGGTGGTGGCCATCGGCGAGTTCGCCATCCCGGCCGATTCGCCGAACATCATCGAGTCGAAGTCCTTCAAGCTGTACCTCAACTCCCTCAACCAGAGCGCCTTTGCCACGGCGGCGGAACTGGTGGCGGTGCTGGAGAAGGACCTGTCGGCCGCTGCAGGGGCCGAGGTGAAGGTGCGCGTGCGCAGCCTGGCGGAGGTGGAGGCCGAGGGTGTGGCCCGCGCCGCCGGGACCTGCATCGATGACCTGGATGTGAGCATTGCCCACTACGACCATCCGCAACCGGAGCTGCTGCGCGCCGATGCCGCCGAGGTGGTGGAGGAGGCGCTGCACAGCCACCTGCTGAAATCCAACTGCCCGGTCACCGGGCAGCCGGACTGGGGCACGCTGGTGGTGCAGTACAAGGGGGCTCGCCTGGATCACGCCAGCTTCCTGGCCTACCTGGTGAGCTTCCGCCAGCATTGCGACTTCCATGAGCAGTGCGTCGAGCGGGTCTTCCTCGACCTGCTTCGCCTGCTCGAGCCCGAGCACCTGACGGTGCAGGCACGCTATGTGCGCCGCGGCGGGCTGGACATCAACCCCTACCGCAGCACGCACCCCATCAGCCCGGACAACGGCCGGCTGGTGCGGCAGTAGCTGATTCCGGGTTGTGCCCGGCGGCAAGCTGAAACGAAGAACCCCGGCACCTGGCCGGGGTTCCTGCATTCGGGGTGGGGGTCAGATGCCCATGCTGACCAGGCTCTGCATGATGTTGCGCAACGTGCCGGCCAGGGTCGGGTGGCTCAGCTCGAAGCGCTCGACGGCCAGGTTGACGCCGTCCACCAGGCTGTCCTCCGGGGTGTGGGCTTCGTTCGCCAGCTTCAGTTCGATGTCGCGGATCAGGCCGTTGAGGTGGGCGCGCTCTTCCGCATCCATCGGGGTGTCTTGGGCCAGTTGGTCGCGCAGTTCGTTCAGTTGCTGCTGCAGGCGTTCGGACATGGTGTTCTCCCTTTTGACATGACTCAGGAGTGGACCGCCGTCTGACGGCAAAAGGTCCCGGTGCCTGTGAGATTAATCCAGGCGGGGCGGCGCTGCCTGATCGTGATCAATGCCGTTACAAAACGGGGTCAGGGCTTCTCGCCCTTCTGCCGGCGGCTCGCCAGGTCGTCGAGGCAGTCGGGCAGCTCGCCGAGGTGGTCGATCACCGAGTGGGCGCCGAGGCGATACAGCTCCAGGGTGGCGCGGGCGCGCCGGGCGTCGCGCTCGTTGGCTGGCAGTGCCTGCCAGTCCCCCAGGGCGTGGCCGCAGAGTCGGCCACTGGCGGCGAGGCCGACGGTCCAGAGCCCGGCGTTGAGGCCGGCCTGGAGCAGGCGGGGTTCGCCGCTGACCAGCACGCAGCCTTCCAGGCGTTCGACGCCGAGGCCGGTGAGGGCGTTCCAGCAGCTGTCCGGGGCTGGCCAGGGGCGCCCGGTGCCGGCCTGGGCCGGTGGGAGCGAGTCGGGCAGCGACTGGGCCAGCACCGTGGTGACGTGTTCGGGCAGTTCGTCCAGCCAGGCTGCGGGGATGTTCTGACTGGCCAGGCGGTCGAGGAGGGCGTCCAGGCCCGGTGCCGGTTCGGCACGCTCGTGGGCGGCCTCGACCAGGGCATCCTGCAGGCGGGCCCGCTCGGCTGGGCGGGGGCGACGCTTCAGCAGCGCTTCCAACTGGTCGGTCGGGGCAAGGGTGGCGACCTCATCCAGCTGCCCGTCGGTGTGGCGCGCAACGGTGCGCTGCAGGGCCAGGGGCAGGGTCCGGGCGCCGAAGTCCACCAGGCAGCCGGTCAGGCCGAGGAGCAGGGCGGTGAAAGGGGGCGGCGGGGTGCTGGGCATGGGCGGGTCATCCTGACGTGGGCGCTTCCAGCCTAGCTGCCCGGGATGACGCGCAGGTTACGGTTCCGTGACGGCCGGCAGGCCCTGGAAGATGCGCCGCAGGGCTTCCGGTACGGGGACCGGGCGGTTGCTGGCGTGGTCGACCCAGACCAGTTTGCAGTGGCCTTCGCCATGGATCACGCCAGGTGCCTCCAGGGTGCCCAGGCGGTGCTCGACCACCAGGCTGGAGTTGCCCAGCGTGCCGGCGTAGAGCTCCACCACCACGGTGGCCGGGTGCACGACGGGGCGCAGGTAGGTGTGCAGGGTCTGCAGCACCACCGGGCCCTGGGCCACGTGGTTCATGGCGATGCCGTGGCGCTCGAACCAGGCGACGCGGGCTTCTTCCAGGTACTGGATATAGAGGGTGTTGTTGACGTGGCCGTAGCTGTCCATATCGCCCCAGCGTACGGGGATGTGAGCTACATGGAGTAAATTCTTTTCCGCCATTGGTCGCGTTACCTATGCTGCCTATTGGCCATCCAATGGCCGTATACTGCGCGCCTTGTCGGGCGGCCCGCTGGGGGCGCCACACTACTTTTCCCTAGGAGAGACTGCAATGCGAATGATCGGTGCGGGTTGGCTCGATCGAATGGGCCGCCTGCTGGCGGTCGCCGGCCTGGTGGCGCTGCCGCTGGTGGCCCAGGCTGCGGATGAAGACCCGTGGGAGGGCGTCAACCGCGCTGTGTTCAGCTTCAACGACACGGTCGACACCTACGCCCTGAAGCCGATCGCCCAGGGCTACCAGTACGTGACGCCGCAGTTCGTGGAAGACGGCGTGCACAACGTCTTCCGCAACGTCGGTGACGTCGGCAACCTGGCCAACGACCTGCTGCAGGGCAAGCTGCACGCGGCGGGCGTGGACACCAGCCGGCTGATCTTCAACACCACCTTCGGCGTGCTTGGCGTATTCGACGTGGCGACCCGCATGGGGCTGCAGCGCAGCGACGAGGATTTCGGCCAGACCCTGGGCGCCTGGGGCGTGGGCAGCGGCCCATACGTGGTGCTGCCGCTGTTGGGCCCGAGCACCCTGCGCGATGCGCCGGCGCGCTTCGTGGACAGCTACACCACCCCCTATCCCTACATCGACCACGTGCCGACCCGTAACGTGATCCTCGGGGTGAACACAGTGGACACCCGTGCCAGCCTGCTGTCGGCCGAGAAGATGATCACCGGCGACAAGTACGTGTTCATCCGCAACGCCTACCTGCAGAACCGCGAGTTCAAGGTGCGCGACGGCGAGGTCGAGGACGATTTCTGATCGCCTCCCTCGTTTTGCGGGTATGAAAAAGGCGGCCAATGGGCCGCCTTCTTTCTATGTGCGCCATCAGCTCATCGAGGTGATGGCGAGGCCGATGGACATGCGCCCATCGTCGCCGGCCGATATGCGTACCACCTCGGCTTCGGCGTCCAGGCCCTTGAGCTCGGCGTGGTCGGACGGGATGTGGACGCGCACCTTGTCACCTATCGACAGGTGGGCATCGGCCTCCAGTTGCATGCCGGTGCTCGACAGGTCGCGGCACAGGGCCGGGTACTCGCGGCCTCCGTGGTGCAGAACGACCTGCGCCTCGACCTGCATGCGGATGAAGTCGCGCTTCTCGCTGTAAGAACGATGATCGTTCTGACTCATTATCTGCTGTCCTCTGGTATTGGATGGACTGACCCCCGGCCTCTTATAACTCCCGCTCTTTTCATGTGTAAAGGCAGGTTTCGACAATCGGCGCACGCTTGAATCGCCCTGCGGATGGGAGTACCGTCTGCGCCTTGAAGCGAACCCCTTACCCGCATCCGGCCTAGGTCGGTGCCTCAACCAGCCCACCCCCGGCGCCGTTTGCCTGGATACTCCATGCACAATACCAGTGCCAAGCTGCTGATCATCGACGACGACGAGGTTGTCCGCACCAGCCTCGCAGCCTATCTGGAAGACAGTGGTTTCAACGTCCTGCAGGCAGGTAATGGTCTGCAGGGGTTGCAGGTCTTCGAGCAGGAACATCCCGATCTGATCATCTGCGACCTGCGCATGCCCCAGGTCGACGGGCTGGAACTCATCCGCCGCATCAACCAACTGGAAACCGACACGCCGGTGATCGTCGTGTCCGGGGCCGGTGTGATGAGCGACGCCGTCGAAGCCCTGCGCCTCGGAGCGGCGGACTACCTGATCAAGCCCCTGGAAGACCTGGCGGTGCTGGAGCACTCCGTGCGCCGCGCGCTGGATCGCCATGCCTTGCGGCTGGAGAACCAGCGCTACCGCGAGGAACTGGAAGCCGCCAACCGCGAACTCCAGGCCAGCCTGCACCTGCTGCAGGAAGACCAGAACGCCGGGCGCCAGGTGCAGATGAACATGCTGCCGGTCACGCCCTGGACGGTGGACGGGCTGCACTTCGCCCACCAGATCATCCCGTCCCTCTACCTGTCGGGGGACTTCGTCGACTACTTCCGGGTCGACGAGCGGCGCATCGCCTTCTACCTGGCGGATGTTTCCGGCCATGGTGCCTCGTCCGCCTTCGTCACCGTCCTGCTCAAGTTCATGACCACCCGGTTGCTCTATGAGTCGCGACGTGGCGGTACCTTGCCGGAGTTCAAGCCCTCCGAGGTGCTCGGCCACATCAACCGTGGCCTGATCAACTGCAAGCTGGGCAAGCACGTGACCATGCTGGGTGGGGTGATCGACGAGGAGAGCGGCAAGCTGACCTACAGCGTCGGCGGGCACCTGCCCCTGCCTGTGCTGTACAGCGAAGGCCAGGCGCATTACCTCACCGGGCGCGGCCTGCCCGTTGGCCTGTTCGAGGAAGCGACCTACGAGGACCAGGTGATGGACCTGCCGGCCTCGTTCAGCCTGACGCTGATGTCCGATGGCATCCTGGACCTTTTGCCGGGCGACACGCTCAAAGAGAAAGAAGCTGCGCTGCCGGAAATCGTGCAGGCAGCCGGTGGATCCCTGGATGGCCTCAAGAAGGCCTTTGGCCTGGCCAACCTGGGGGATATGCCAGATGATATCGCCTTGCTGGTGTTGAGCAGGAACCTTGCATGAGTACCGGTAAAATCCAGTTTGCCGAGCAGGACGGCACCTTTGTCCTGAAGTTCGTCGGTGAAATCCGCCTGACCCTGTGTTCGGCCCTGGACGCCACTATCGAGAAGATATTCTCCGCGCTTAACTTTTCGGCGATCGTCATCGACCTGACCGAAACGCGCAGCATCGACAGCACCACCCTGGGCCTGCTGGCCAAGCTGTCGATCCTCTCCCGGCAGAAGGTCGGGCTCTTGCCCACCGTCGTCACCACCCACCCGGACATCACCCGGCTGTTGCAGTCGATGGGCTTCGATCAGGTGTTCAACATCGTCGACAAGCCGCTGCCGTGCCCTGAGTGCCTGGAGGACCTGCCGCCCCAGGACCAGACCGAGGACGTGGTGCGCACCAAGGTGCTCGAAGCACACCGCATCCTGATGGGGCTGAACGAGTCGAACCGCGAAGCCTTCCATGACCTGGTCAGCGCGCTCGAGCGCAGCTGACCTTTCAACCTTCCCCGCTTGAACCTGATGCGCCTGGCCGTTGCAGCCAGGCGCTTTCGTATCAGGCGCGTGCCTTGAGCAGGGCTTCGAGCTTTTCCTGATCCCGGGCGAACAGGCGGATGCCCTCGGCCAGCTTCTCGGTGGCCATCGCGTCTTCGTTGAACTGCCAGCGGAAGGCCGGCTGATCCAGTGTCTGGCGCGGTTCTGCCGCGCCCTCGCTCAGCTGGCGAACCAGCTGGCCGTCATCCTCGGCCAGCTTCTGCAGCAGGTCCGGGCTGATGGTCAGGCGGTCGCAGCCAGCCAGGGCCTCGATCTGCCCCAGGTTGCGGAAGCTGGCACCCATCACCACCGTCTCGTAGCCGTGGGCCTTGTAGTAGCGGTAGATGCGCGAGACCGACTGCACGCCCGGGTCCTCGGCGCCCGCGTAGTCGCGGCCTTCGGCCTTCTTGTACCAGTCGTAGATGCGCCCGACGAAGGGAGAGATCAGGAACACCCCGGCCTCGGCGCAGGCGACCGCCTGGGCGAAGTTGAACAGCAGGGTCAAGTTGGTCAGGATGCCGCTGCGCTCCAGGCGTTCTGCGGCGCGAATGCCTTCCCAGGTGGAGGCGATCTTGATCAGCACGCGCTCGCGGCCGATGCCGGCCTTGTCATACAGCTCCACCAGGCGCTCGGCACGGCGCAGGGTCGCCTCGGTATCGAAGGACAGGCGCGCGTCCACTTCGGTGGAGATACGCCCCGGAATAACCTTGAGGATCTCCTGGCCCACGGCCACCCCGAAACGGTCGCACGCCAGCCCCAGATCGCCGGCGCTGCCCGCCACGGCCTGGTCCAGCAGATCGGCGTAGCGGGGCAGGGCTGCTGCCTTGAGCAGCAGCGAGGGGTTGGTGGTGGCATCCACCGGCTTGAGGCGGGCGATGGCATCCAGGTCGCCGGTGTCGGCCACCACGGTGGTGAACTGCTTCAGTTGGTCCAGCTTGGAAGTCATGACGAGGCCTTGTCGTTGCAGGTTGCGTGACCTTACCCGAGCAGCCCGGGCGGGCTCAACGGGCGGCCAGGGGAATTTCATGGCGGTGTGGCCGCCACGTTCGTCAGACCATGGCCGCGAAAAAAATTCCGTATTTCCTTGCGGGTTTTCCGTGCTGGTTCGTCTTTATTGATGAGGGCCCGCTGAGCGGGTGGGGTGGCGCAGGAAGGCCGCCTCGGTGCCGACACGCCACAGGCAACAGACCAGAAGGAGCTTCGCCATGCCCCACAGCGACCATTCCCGATTGCGCCAGATGCTGCAGGACGCCGGCCTGAAGGCCAGCCTGCCGCGCCTGAAGGTGCTGGAGATACTCTGCGACGCGCAGAACGAAGACGGCGGCATCTCCACCCGCCTGCTGCACCAGCGGCTGAACGCCGCCGGCGAGCCGCTCTCCCTGGTCAGCGTGCGGCAGGTGCTGGGGCGGATGCTGGAAAGCGGCCTGGTGGTGCCGGAGGGGCACAAGGGCTATGCCCTGGCCCCGCAGAACGCGGCTCAGTGGCCGCGCAGCAGGTCGATGGCCTGATCGAGCAGTTCCAGCGGCGCCTGGGTCTTGTGCACGTCCACCGAGAGCAGTTGGCGGAAGCGTCGTGCCCCCGGGAATCCCTGGGCCAGGCCCAGCACGTGGCGGGTGATGTGATGCATCTGCCCGCCCTCGGCGATGTGCCGCTCGATGTAGGGGCGCATGGCCTCCAGTGCGGCGGCGCGGGTGATCGGCTGGGCCTCCGAGCCGAACAGGCGCCCATCCATCGATGCCAGCAGGTAGGGATTGTGGTAGGCCTCGCGGCCCAGCATCACGCCATCGAAGGTAGTCAGGTGCGCCTCGCACTCATCGAGGGTCTTGATGCCGCCGTTGAGGATGATCTCCAGGTCCGGGAAGTCCCGCTTCAGCTGGGCGGCCACGTCATAGCGCAGCGGCGGGATCTCGCGGTTCTCCTTCGGTGAGAGTCCTTCGAGGATGGCAATGCGTGCATGCACGGTGAAGCTCCGGCAGCCGGCCTCCCGCACCTGCCCGACAAAATCGCAGAGCGCCTCGTAGCTGTCGCGGCCATTGATGCCGATGCGGTGCTTGACCGTCACCGGGATCTCCACCGCATCGCGCATGGCCTTCACGCAGTCGGCCACCAGCGTCGGGTGCCCCATCAGACATGCGCCGATCATGTTGTTCTGCACCCGGTCGCTGGGGCAGCCGACGTTGAGGTTTACCTCGTCGTAACCCGCTTCCTGCGCCAGCCGCGCGCAGGCTGCCAGGTCGGCCGGCACGCTACCGCCCAGCTGCAGCGCCAGCGGATGCTCCTGCTCGTCATGACGGAGGAAGCGAGCGCGATCCCCGTGCAGGATCGCACCGGTGGTCACCATCTCCGTGTACAGCAGCGCGTGCTGGGACAGTTGGCGGAGGAAGAAGCGGCAATGCCGGTCGGTCCAGTCCATCATCGGCGCCACGGAGAAGCGGCGAGACAGTGCAGGGCGCGTGGTTACTGGCGTAGAGCTTGATTCTAGAGGCATTTGGGGACGTCTGATTTCTGCCCGTTTTACCCCGTTTCCGCTGGTTCTCGGGCCGCGCTCGCTACAGGTAGCAAGTCAAATTCGCCGTGTAGCAAATAGGGCAATGGGCACGATCACCTCACGGAAACGGAAAGACGGCAGTGTGGGTTGCACCGCTCAGATCCGTATCTGGCGCGAAGGGCACGCAGTTTATCAAGAATCCCGCGTCATCGATTGAAAGCGGCTTCTTGGAGCAAGCCTCTTGTCGTGAGAGTGCCTTCATGAGGGTGACTCGCGCTTTATCTCGTTAGGCAGCATCTGCATGGGCGGCGCTCTACTACAGTCATTGCTCCAGACCATGGAGGGGTGATCGATGCGTATTGTGCTCTTGGCGGTTGCTGCGGCGGCTCTGATTCCTGTCGCTGCGTCTGCAGAGGAACTGATTGGCGGCGGGCTGAAGGTGGTCTCGGTCGAGCTGCTGGCGGAGTCCCAGGCGGTGATAGAACTCGACAATGGAAGCAGCGGCACGGAGGTCTTGTGGGTCGATTGCGCGTTGGGCGAGTGGGGATACAACGGGGAGGAGGCCGGATTTCCGGTCAAGCCTGACGAAAAATCCCAGGCCATTGCTTACCGCGCCTGCAAGGATGCGTCCAATACTTCGCCGTTGGTCCAGCAGCCTGGCAGTTGGCGCTGATGCAAAGCCCGCTCAATGGCGGGCTTTTCGGTGTGTCCCTGGGCTCGACGCCGGGCCCAGGGAGGGTTTACGTGCCGGGCGCTGGTCAGATAAGCACGGGCGGTGCCGGTTCTGGCCGGTGTTTCTTGTGGTCGTCGGAGTTGGACCAGCCGCCGCCCAGCCCGAAGTCCACGGTCTGTTTCTCCAGCGAGTAACCCACGTTGGCATCGCCGTAATAGCCTTCCCCCTGGTAGCCGACGCCGATGTTCGGGCGGATCGACTGACTGGAGAACACGTAGTCGAGGCCTACCGAGACAACGGCTTCGTTGTCCTCGTCGTTCGAGAAGGCCTTGATCCCCAGGGCAGGGCCTTCGCCAAACACGTAGCTGATGCCGATCCCGAAGCCGACATCACTGGCCGATGCGCCGGCGCTCATCAGGATCAGTGCGGTTCCGGCCAGCGCCTGCATTGTCTTTTTCATCGTTCCATCTCCTCGTTGTCCTGCGGATTACCTCGTCGGCAAGCATAGTCGCAGGCTGGGCAATCGATCTGTGGAGGATGGGGATGGTGGTGAGTCGGAAGGAGCGAGCCGCTTCGCCAAGCCTCTTGAGGAGGTGCTCAGCCCCGCCAGCCTGGCGTGATGACTTCCGACTCCCAAGGCTCCTTGGGGTCGTACTTGAGTTTCATCCGGGTCCCAGGTTTGTACAGCTTTAGATAGGTCTGCAGGCTGGCAAGGCTGATGTCGGTGCTGCTGCGGTCGGTGTAGTGGGTGCCTTTTACTTCATAGGCCACATCGATAAAGACGGTGTAGTAGCCGCCACCCAGGCGCTTCGAGTCGGAGTGGCGCGAGTAGGAAATGGTCGTGACCGTTGCACTGGTTTCAGTCCAGCTTTGCAAGGTCAGGATTTCCTTCACGCCGAAGAACAGGGCTGCTGTCCAAGCCCCGGCTTTGATAAACGTTCCGATTTTCATGCATTCGTCCCTGAATCTCTCCGGATAACGCAACAGGCATTGCGCGCGGCGGGCGATCCTAGCACGGAGATTTCCGACCACGCGATGCCGCGCCGGCAAGTCCGTCACAGCCCTGCCATGTCACCCGCGACAACACCCCGTAAGCCGTGCTATCAAGCCGTCCGTCGGCAGGTGCTGCGCGTAAAGGCCAAATGCCATTAATCTCCGCGCGCCCGGCCCAGGCCTTGCCCTGCAACCCACTGGCGGCGGGGTGAATCCAGGAGTTGTCGCAGTCGCAGGACATCGGATGTCGTCGTTTTTCACACCTTTCCCCGTCATTGATCGCACCCTCGTTGGCGCGTCCTGCCCGATGAGCCGGCTGCGGCCGCTCCCCCTCATTATTTCGGCCTTCGCCCGGTCTGCCGGTGGCGAAGGCCTTGGCTTTTAAAACAAGGAGAGTCTCCATGAGCATCGTCTCGAAGCGTGCCCTGCTGCCGGTCCTGGCAGCCATGGCCCTGGCCGGCCTGTCCGGCTGCGCCACCGAAACCTCCACCGCCGTCGCGGTGCAGCAGGTCGAGAGCGTCAACCGTCCCTACAGCGGCCCGCGTGCACCCATCGCCGTCGGCAAGTTCGACAACCGCTCCAGCTACATGCGCGGCATCTTCTCCGACGGCGTCGACCGCCTCGGTGGCCAGGCCAAGACCATCCTTATCACCCACCTGCAGCAGACCAACCGCTTCAACGTGCTGGACCGCGACAACATGAGCGAGATCCAGCAGGAAGCCGCCATCAAGGGCCAGGTCCAGCGCCTGAAGGGTGCCGACTACGTGGTGACCGGTGATGTCACCGAGTTCGGCCGCAAGGAAGTGGGCGACCACCAGCTGTTCGGCATCCTCGGCCGTGGCAAGACCCAGATCGCCTACGCCAAGGTGGCGCTGAACATCGTCAACATCTCCACCTCCGAAGTCGTCTATTCCACCCAGGGTGCGGGCGAATACGCCCTGTCCAACCGTGAAGTGATCGGCTTCGGCGGCACCGCCAGCTACGACTCCACCCTCAACGGCAAGGTGCTCGACCTGGCCATGCGCGAAGCCGTCAACAAGCTGGTCGCGGCCGTCGACAGCGGCGCCTGGAAACCGCAGAACTGAAACAAGGACGTCATGCAATGAAACCGATGAACACCTCGCTCGCCGCGCTGCTGCTGCTGGCGAGCGTCATGCTGGCCGGCTGCAGCGGGCCCAAGACCCTCTACCAGTGGGAGGGTTACCAGACCCAGGTCAACCAGTACTTCAAGGGCGAGTCCAAGGAAGCCCAGGTGGAGGCGCTGGAAGCCGACCTGCAGAAGATCAAGGCCAAGAACGGCGCCGTACCGCCGGGCTACCACGCCCAGCTCGGCCTGCTGTATTCCAGCATCGGCAAGGATGACCAGATGGTGCGTGAGTTCGAAACCGAGAAGGCGCTGTTCCCCGAGTCCGCCACCTACATGGACATGCTGCTGAAGAACGCCAAGGGAGGTGCGCAATGAGCCTTCGCCACCTGTCCCGACTGCTGGCCTGCTGCGTCCTCGGCGCCCTGGTCACTGGCTGCGCCTCGACCCAGAAGAGCGTCGACTACTCCGCCTACAAGGAGGCCCGCCCGCGCTCGATCCTGGTGCTGCCGCCGCTGAACGAGTCGCCGGACGTCAAGGCCACCTACGGCATGATGTCCCAGGTCACCTACCCGCTGGCCGAGGCCGGTTACTACGTGCTGCCAGTGGCCCTGGTGGACGAGACCTTCCGCCAGAACGGTCTGACTTCCCCGGGCGACATCCACCAGCTGCCGCCGGCCAAGCTGCATGAGGTCTACGGGGCCGATGCGGCGCTGTACATCACCGTCACCCAGTACGGTACCCAGTACATGGTGTTCAGCAGCGCCGCCATCGTCACCGCCAGCGCCCGCCTGGTGGACCTGAAGACCGGCACCACCCTGTGGACCGGCTCGGCCAGCGCCTCCAGCGAGGAGGGCAACAACAACAACGGGGGCGGCCTGGTCGGCATGCTGGTCACCGCAGCCGTCAAGCAGATCATCAACAGCTCCGTCGAGGATGCCGCCTATCCCATTGCCGGCATCACCAGTGCCCGGCTGCTTTCCACCGGTTACAACGGTGGCCTGCTCTACGGTCCGCGTTCGCCGAAGTACGGCACCGACTGATCCGTTCGGCGCCCCTTCACGAGGCGCCATCGCTCCAGCCGGGCTTCTGCTCAGTGGAAGTCCCGGCTGCGCACATCCAGCCCGGTCAGCAGTTCTGACAGGTCCCGCAGGCGTCCGGCGATCACGTGGCGCACCCCGTCCGCACACTCGAAGTGACCGTCCACCCGCATCAGCTGCGAGCGCAGCAAGGCCTGGCGCTGGCGTTCGGCCAGGTCGCGCCAGACCACCACGTTGATCATGCCGAACTCGTCTTCCAGGGTGACGAAGGTCACTCCGCTGGCGGTTTGCGGGCGCTGCCGGCCGACCACCAGGCCCGCGACGCTGATGGGCCGCCCCGATTCCACCTCGGCCAGCTCCCGCGAACTGCGGCAGCGCTGGGCCCGCAGGGCGCCGCGCAGCAGCGTCAGCGGGTGGGGTCCCAGGGTGGTGCCGAGAGTGGCGTAGTCGGCCATCAGGTTCTCGCCGACGCTGGGTAGCGGCAGGGCTACCGGCGCTTCGACCGGAGCGGGCAGGGCGGCGAACAGCGGCAGTTGCGGCTCCACGGCGGCGATGGCCCAGCGCGCGCGGTGACGGTGCCCGGCCAGGGCCCGCAGGGCGCCGGCATCGGCCAGCCGCTCACGGGCGCGGGCATCCAGGCGGGCGCGCAGGCACAGGTCGGTCACGTCCTGGAAGGGGGCTTGCCGGCGTGCCTGTCCGATGGCCTCGGCGTCGTCCTGGCGGAAGCCTTTCACCAGGCGCAGGCCGAGACGGATGGCCGGCTGCGGCTCGCCTTCGTCCTCCAGGCTGCAATCCCAGTCGCTGTAGCGCACGTCCACCGGGCGCACGCGGATGCTGTGGCGGCGCGCGTCCTGCAGCACCTGGTCGGGGCTGTAGAAGCCCATCGGCCAGCTGTTCACCAGGGCGCAGGCGTAGGCTGCCGGCTCGTGGCACTTGAGCCAGCAGCTGGCGTAGGTGAGCAGGGCGAAGCTGGCCGCGTGGGACTCGGGAAAGCCATAGCTGCCGAAGCCCTTGATCTGCTCGAAGATGCGCGCGGTGAACTCGGGGGTGTAGCCCTTCTTCAGCATCCGCTCGGTCAGCCGGATGCGGTGCGGCTCCAGCCCGCCATGACGTTTCCAGGCAGCCATGGCCCGGCGCAACTGGTCCGCTTCCCCGGGGGTGTATTCCGCCGCCACCACCGCCAGCTCCATGACCTGCTCCTGGAACAGCGGCACCCCCAGGGTTCGCTCGAAGACCGGGATCAGCTCCTTGGAGGGGTACTCCACCTTTTCCTCGCCGTTACGCCGGCGCAGGTAAGGGTGGACCATGTCGCCCTGGATCGGGCCGGGGCGGACGATGGCCACCTGGATCACCAGGTCGTAGAAGGTCTGCGGCCGCAGGCGCGGCAACATGGCCATCTGCGCACGCGACTCGATCTGGAACACCCCGACGGTGTCGGCCTTGCTGATCATCGCGTAGGTGGCCGCGTCTTCCCGGGGCAGGCTGGCCAGGGTCCAGCGCTGGCCCCGGTAGGCGGCCAGCAGGTCGAAGCAGCGGCGCAGGGCGCTGAGCATGCCCAGGGCCAGTACGTCCACCTTGAGCAGGCCGACGGCATCGAGGTCGTCCTTGTCCCACTGGATCACCGTGCGCTCGGCCATGCTGGCGTTCTCCACCGGCACCAGCGTCGGCAGCGGGTGCTCGGAGATGACGAAGCCTCCCGGGTGCTGGGACAGGTGGCGGGGGAAGCCGATCAGCTCGCCGCACAGCACCAGGATGCGGTGCAGCAGCGGGCTGCCCGGGTCGAAGCCCGCCTCGCGCAGGCGTGCCTCGGTGGGCAGGTGGTCGCTCCAGCGGCCACAGCAGATGGCCAGGGCGTTGATGGCATCGGCCGGCAGCCCGAGGGCCTTGGCCACGTCACGCACCGCACCGGCGGCGTGGTAGGTGTTGACCACGGCGGTCAGCGCGGCCCGATCACGGCCGTAGCGGCGGAACACGTACTGGATGACCTCTTCCCGGCGCTCGTGCTCGAAGTCGACGTCGATGTCCGGCGGCTCCTTGCGCTCGCGGGAGAGAAAGCGCTCGAACAGCAGGCGACTGTGGGCCGGGTCCAGTTCGGTGATGCCGAGCACGAAGCACACCACCGAGTTGGCCGCCGAGCCTCGGCCCTGGCAGAGGATGGCCTGCTCCCGGGCGAAGCGGACGATGTCGTGGACGGTGAGGAAGTAGCTTTCGTAGCCCAGCTCGGTGATCAGGGCCAGCTCATGCTCGACCTGGGTGCGGACCTTCTCGCTGGCACCGCCTGGCCAGCGCCAGCGCGCGCCGTCTTCCACCAGCTGGCGCAGCCAGGTGGCGGGTGTATGGCCCTCCGGCACCAGCTCGCGGGGGTAGTGGTACTTCAGTTGGCCCAGGTCGAAGCGGCAGCGTTCGGCGATGCGCAGGGTCTCGGCCAGCAGCTCGGGCGGGTAGAGCGCGGCCAGCTCCTCGCGGCGGCGCAGGTGCCGCTCCCCGTTGGGAAACAGGCGTGCCCCGGCCTCGGCGACAGGCAGGTGATGGCGGATGGCAGTCATGCAGTCCTGCAGGGCGCGCCGGCCCCGGGCATGCATGTGCACGTCGCCACAGGCCACCGCCGGTATCGCCAGCTGGCGGGCCAGGTGAAGGTGGCGCTGCAGCCGGACGTCGTCGTCCGCCCCCCGGTGCAGCTCGACGCCCAGCCACAGCCGGCCGGGGAAGCGCGCCAGCCAGCGCTGGCCGGCCTCGGGGCAGCTGGTCGGCGTGGGCAACCAGATCGCCAGCAACCCCTCCAGGGGCACTTCGAAGTCCGCATCCAGCAGGAGGTAGTCGCCTTTCTGCGCCCGTCGGCGGGCGCGGGTGATCAACTGGCACAGCGCCTGGTAGCCGGTGATGTCCTCCACCAGCAGCACCAGGCGCTCGCCGCCAGGCCCTTGCAGCTCGCTGCCGAGGATCAGCGCCACGTCCGTGGCCTTGGCGGCCTGCCAGGCCCGCACGGCACCGGCCAGGGTGCATTCGTCGGTGATCGCCAGGGCGCGGTAGCCCAGTTGCCGGGCGCGCTCGAAGAGTTCCGCTGCGCTGGAGGCACCGCGCTGGAAGCTGAAGTTGGACAGGCAGTGCAGCTCGGCGTAGTCCGGCGCGCTCATGCGAACCAGCCCTGCAACTGCAGCGGGCCTGTTTCACCCAGCGGACGAAAGGCCCAGCCCTGCTGGCCCCGGTGGGTCAGCACGCGGTAGTAGTCGCGGCGGATGTCGTCACCGTCCCACCAGCCGGACTCGATGCGCTCGGGCCCGCCCAGCAGGCGCACCGAGCCCTCCGGCAGGGGCTGGGGCGCGGCCAGCAGCCAGGCCGGGCGTGGCCCCGTGGCCGGCAGCGGGGTCGCCAGGGGCACGAAGCCCGGGCGCCAGGCCCGTTCGGGGCGGTGGTCGGCCTGGGTCATCAGGCCCTGCACGGCGTCGTCGCCCAGGCGCGCGCGCAGGCGTTCGCGCAGTTGCTCCCAGCCGAGGCTCTGCTGGGGGCGGTCATCGAACAGGCTGTAACGGTCCGGCACGAAGGCCGGCAGGTCTTCCGCGTCCAGGCGCAGGGCGATGACCGGGCTGGGTAGCTGCAGGGCCTCCAGGCGGCCGCGGGCGAATTCCAGCAGCAGGGCCGCCTCGCGTTCGGCATTCAGCAGGCCCACCTCGACGAGGGTCGGCGCGCCCGTGCGGTGTTCCAGGTACAGGCTGAAGCGCTGCACACCCTGGTCGCGGCTGGCCAGGTAGGCAGCCAGGTCGGCGGTCATGCGGCGCAGGGGGAAGAGCAGAGCCTGGGCGGACTCCACCTCGAAGTTCAGCTCGATGCGGGTGCTGAAGCGATCCGCCGGGCGGTAGAAGGCCAGCGCCTGGGGCTGTCGGCCGAGCAGGGTGTCGAGGTGCTGCAGCACCCCGGCCGGGAAGCGCCGTGCCAGTTCGTTGCGCGGCAGGGCCAGCACCTGCGCCACCTGGCGCAGGCCCATGCGGGCCAGGGCGGTGGACTGCGACGGCTCCAGGCCGATGCGGGCAAGCGGCAGCGCGCCGATGGCCGAGGGCAGGGCCGGGTCGTCCACGGCCAGGCCGTCGTGCACGTTGGCCAGGGCGCGTGCAGCCGCCGGGTTGGGTGCCAGGGTGATGCGATGGCGAAAGCCCAGGGCTTGCAGCTCGGCCCGCAGGCGGGCCTCGAAGCGTGGCCAGGGGCCGAACAGACCCAGGCTGCTGTGCACCTCCAGCAGCAGGCAGCGTGGGTAGTGCAGGCTGACCTGGGAGCTGAAGCCGTAGGCCCAGGCGGCGAGGAACAAGCGCCAGCGCTCGATGGCCTCGGTGTCGTACTCGGCCTGTTCGAAGCCTGAGGTCAGGGCCTGGGCGGCGCTCAGGGCCATCCCCGGGAGCAGTCCCAGGGCCCGCGCCGGCTCGCTGACCGCCTGCAGGATGCGCCGCTGGGCGGGACCGGTGAGCAGCACCAGCGGCACCTGGCGGTCATCCCGGCCGCGCAGCACGCCGTCCAGCGCCAACTGGGGCAAGAGGATGCAGGCCCAGCGCACGGTCAGGGTCCCACCCGCGCATCCAGCGGGATCGGTCGGGCACTGGGCTGGCCGCCCCGGCACTTGATCACCCGCAGGCGCGCCGGGTTGGCTTCGATGGCCAGGCGCAGGGCGGCGGGCGAGGGGTTCTGGGCTTCCCCCAGGGAGCGGTAAGCGAAGGCCAGGGTCTGGCCGCTTTCGGCGGCCACCTGCAGGCGACGCAGGGCGCGGTCGTCGGCCCGGTCCGGCCAGGCCAGCACGGCGCCGCAGCTGCCGGAGCGCAGGCACTGCTCGGCGGCCCACAGGGCATCCCGACCCTGGGCCTGGACCAGGCTGAGCTGACCCAGGTCCACCCCGGCGGCCTGCCAGGCGGGCGGGTAGGGCAGGTGGGGCGGCCCCACCAGCACGATGCGCTCACCGGCCTGGCTGAGGCGGGCAAGGGTGGGCAGCAGCAGGCTCAGTTCGCCGACACCGGGCAGGCCCACCAGCAGCTCGCTCAGGGCCGCTTCCGGCCAGCCGCCGCCAGGCAGTACGGCGTCCAGCGCGGCGTGCCCGCTGGGGTAGCGGCTGGCAGGTGCAGCGGGCGTGGCCTGGCCGCGCCAGAGGCGGCGCTCGTTGAACAGGCGGTCGAGGGCGACGACGGTGGACATGGGAGGGTGTGTCGGAAATTACTGTATATAAATACAGTAATTTCACTCCCTGAATGCGGTCAAGCTGCCGTGTGGCGTCCGGACGGATGGTGCGTCAGTGCACCTCGATGCGGTTGCGGCCTTCCGCCTTGGCCCGGTACAGGGCCATGTCGCTGCGGGACAGGGCGCCGGCGGCGGTGATGTCGTCGGCGCCCAGGGTGGTGATGCCGATGCTCACCGTCAGGGGGATGCGCTCGCCCTGGTACAGCAGTGGCACGTCTTCCAGGCGCTGCTGCAGGCGCTGGGCGAAGACCATGGCGCTGCGGTGGTCGGCGTCGTTGAGCACCACGGCGAACTCTTCGCCGCCCATGCGCCCGGCGAAGTCGACCCGGCGCATCTGCTCGCTGAGCAGGGCGGCGAAGTGGCGCAGGGCCTCGTCGCCGGCGCTGTGCCCCCAGCGGTCGTTGATGCCCTTGAAGTGGTCCAGGTCGAACATCAGCAGTGCTGCGCCGCTGTTGCCGGGCCGTTGCAGGCGGGCCAGCTGCTCTTCCAGGCGGGTCATGAAGTGCCGGCGGTTGGGCAGTTGGGTGAGGAAGTCGGTGATGGCCAGGGCCTGCAGCTCGGCCTCGATGCGCTTCTGCTCGCTGATGTCGGTGATGAAGCCGTGCCAGAGCACGCTGCCATCGCCCAGGCGCTTGGGGTGGGCATTGCCCAGGCGCCAGCCCACTTCGCCGCTGGCCAGGCACACGCGGTATTCCCGGTGCCAGGGGGTGAGGGCCATGGCGGAGGTTTCCAGGGCGTTGAGGTAGCCCGGCAGGTCGTCGGGGTGGATCAGCGCGAGGATGCGTTCGCGCCCGACCTTCACCTGTTCGGGAGAGAGGCCGTAGATGTCCAGGCTGCCGGCGCTGACGTAGCGGTATTCGCCGCTGCCGTCGGGGTGGCGCAGGTACTGGAAGACCATGCCGGGGATCTCGTTGGTGAGGTCCGTCAGCAGTTCGATGTTCTGTTCCAGCCGGCGGGCCATGCGCTTCATCTCGGTGATGTCGGTGGTGGTGCCGATCATCCGCAGGGCACGGCCCTGTTCGTCGCGCTCGACCACCTTGCCGCGGCTGCTGACCCAGATGTAGCTGCCGTCCTTGCGTTGCAGGCGGTGTTCCACCTGGTAGTCGGGGGTGCGCTGCTCGAAGTGGTCGAGCATGGTGCGACGCACGTAGTCCAGGTCATCAGGATGGATGCGGCCGTAGCTGTCCTCGATGCGGTCGCTGATTTCCCCGACGGCGTAGCCGAGCATGGACTTCCAGCCCGGCGAGTAGTGGATGCGTCCGTTGACCACGTCGCGGTCCCAGATGCCGGTGCCGCTGCCGGCCACGGCCAGGGCCAGGCGTTGCTCGTTTTCCTTGAGGGCGGTGGTCTCGTCCTGCATGCGTTGCAGGCGCTGCTGCTGGTCCAGCAACTCGGCCGCCAGGCGGGCGAAGTCGGCCAGGGCCGTGGTGTCGAGGTCGTCTGCCAGGGGGGCGGTATCGAGCAGGATGAGGCGGGCGTCGGTGCCGGGCAGGGGCTGGTGATGAAGGGCGCGCAGCTCGGGCGATTGCCCATGGCAGGCGGCCACGACCTGTTCCGCAGGTAATCCGTCACAGGCGAGCAGGCCCTCGGCGCTCAGCAGGGCTGCCGCACGCACACGGAAAAACCGCCGCACCAGGTGCAGCAGGGGGGTGAAGCTCGTCGCCGGGGGTGTCACGTAGGACCTCTGGGGCTGTATCGGTGGGTGCCATGGTTTCAGGGCGCCTGTCCATGGCGTGCCCGGCGAGCCGGGCCGGGTCGTGCAACCGGGAGCGACGTGACTGCTGTCGTCCCTTGGATGCTAGATCAATGCAGGCCACTGGCCAGTGGCCAGGACCGGTCATTCATCGGCTGCCCGCGTGCCGTCCGTCCGGGGGCGCGCCGTGGCGAGGGGGCCACGGCGCGTACCGGTCAGGCGCCGCAGTCGCTCTGCAGGCTGGCCTGGGTGATGTTGCTGTCGGCCGGCACGCTGCGGGTCAGCCAGACGTTGCCGCCGATGACTGAACCCTTGCCGATGGTGATGCGCCCGAGGATGGTGGCGCCGGCGTAGATCACCACGTCGTCCTCGACGATGGGGTGGCGGGGCTGGCCCTTCTGCAGGTTGCCCGACTCGTCCGCGGGGAAGCGCTTGGCGCCCAGGGTCACCGCCTGGTAGATGCGCACGCGCTCGCCGATGATCGCCGTTTCGCCGATCACCACGCCGGTGCCGTGGTCGATGAAGAAGCTCTTGCCGATGGTGGCGCCGGGGTGGATGTCGATGCCGGTGGCCGAGTGGGCGATCTCGGCGATGATGCGTGCCACCAGCGGCAGGCCGTTTTTGTAGAAGTAGTGCGCCAGGCGGTGGTGGATGACCGCGTGGATGCCGGGGTAGCACAGCAGCACTTCGTCGACGCTGCGGGCGGCCGGGTCGCCCTGGAAGGCGGCCAGCACGTCGCTGTCCAGCAGGCGGCGCAGTTGCGGCAGGGCGGCGGCGAAACCCTGGACGATGGTGATGGCCTCGCACTCGATGTCGGCGGCGCTGGTGCTGTTCTGCCGGGCGGTGTAGCCCAGCTCGCGGCGTACCTCGCCGGCCAGGGCGTTTAGCGCCACGTCCAGGGTGTGGCCGACGTAGAAGTCTTCGCTTTCCTCGCGCAGGTCCGCCGGGCCGAGGCGCATGGGGAAGAGCGCGCCGCTGATGGCTTCGATGATCTGGCCGATGGTGGTGCGCGAGGGCAGCTCGCGTCCGCCGCGATCCTGGCCGCGACCGTTGCGGCTGCGCCACTCTTCGCGGGCGCTGCGCAACTCGCTGACGATCTGGTCCAGCTGCCAGTTGACCGGGCGGCAGCCGGTGGAAACGTAGGGGAACTTGTTCATGGACGATCCTGTGGGGGCGCAAGGCAGGGCGATAGCCTTGCGCAGGAGGGCTTCGCTCGGCAAGGGGTTTGCGCTCAGTCGGCGGGAATCAGTCCCTGCACTTCTTCCTTGCGCTTCATGCTCGCGGTGGTGCCCACCGAGGCGAGAATGATGGCGCCGATGGCGGCCCACTGCAGCAGCGTCAGCTTTTCACCGAGGAACAGCAGCCCGGAGAGCGCCCCCAGGGCCGGCTCGATGCTCATCAGGGTGCCGAATGTCCGCGCCGGCATGCGTTGCAGGGCGTACATCTCCAGGGTGTAGGGGATGGCCGTGGAGAGCAGCGCCACCCCCAGCGCGGTGGGGATCAGGGCCAGGTTGAGCAGGTCGGTGCCGGCATGGACCACGCCGAAGGGGGCGGCGGCGAAGGCGGCAACGATCACCCCCAGGCAGGCGCTCTGCATGCCGTGGTCCGCCCCGGCGCGCTGGCCGAAGATGATGTACAGCCCCCAGCACACGCCGGCGCCGAGCGCGTAGGCAGCGCCCAGCGGGTCGATGCCGCTGGCGTTGGCGCCCACCGGCAGGAGCAGCAACAGGCCGGCCACCGCCAGGGCGATCCAGACGAAGTCCAGCAGGCGCCGCGAGGAGAAGATCGCCACCGCCAGCGGTCCGGTGAACTCCAGTGCCACTGCCACGCCCAGGGGCACCGTGCGCAGGGACATGTAGAACAGCAGGTTCATGAAGCCCAGGGCCACGCCATAGGCCACCACGCTGCCCAGGGCGCCGGTGTTGATGCGGGCGCGCCACGGGCGCAGCACCAGGATCAGGAAGATCGCGGCGAACACCAGGCGCAGGGTGGTGGTGCCTTCGGCGCCGATGAGGGGGAACAGGCTCTTGGCCAGGGACGCGCCGCTCTGCACGGAGGTCATGGCGATGATCAGCACGCCGACGGGCAGGAGCGTCGCGGCCAGGTTGCGGGACTGGGTCATGGTTTTCCGGATCAGGCAGGGAAGGGCGCGTGCTTGTGGTGCGCCGGGATGTGCAACATAATGCGCAAATTCATCTCAATGAGCAATATATTGCCCAAGGCCATGGACCGTCCCAACGTACTGGAACACGTCTCCGAGAACGTTCGCCGCCTGCGCAAGGCGCTGGGCATGAGCCAGGATGCGCTCGCTTCGGAGTCCGGGGTGAGCCGGCGGATGATCGTCGGCATTGAGGCCGGGGACGTGAACGTCAGCCTGGCGACCCTGGACCGCATTGCCGAGGCCCTGGGGGTGCTGTTCCCCGACCTGGTGCAGGCGCCGAGCCGCCCGGATCGCTCGCGCATCGAAGCGGTGGCCTGGGTCGGCCAGGACCCGCGCAGCCGCGCCGTGCTGCTGGCCAGCGCCCCGGCGCGGCGCGAGGTGGAGCTGTGGTCCTGGGCCCTGGAGCCGGGCGAGCGCTACGCCTCGGAGGCGGATGCCGAGGGCTGGCGGGAGATGGTCTACGTCATCGAGGGGGAGCTGACGCTGGAACTGCCGGAGGGGCCGGTGACGGTCCGCGCCGGGGACTTCCATGTGTTCGCCAGCAGCCAGCCCTATGCCTACTCGAACCTGGGCACAGCGCCCCTGCGCTACCTGCGCAACGTGGTGAGCTGAGCCTGTTCAGGCCTGCTCGGGCGCCTCGTCCTCGTCTTCTTCATCGTCGTCATTGCTGCCGCTGAAGGCCTCCATGCACACCAGGTGGTGCTCGCCCTGGTCGCTGTCGATCCGCCAGCTGCCATCGGCTTCGGCGCGGGCCTGCTGCACCTGCTCGGCACTGAATTGCCAGACGCGACGGTCGCGGCCGTCGATGCATTCGATGCGCAGGGCCCCGTCGACCAGGTCGAATTGCCAGGCATGCAGGCCGTCGATCTCCAGCATGTCGCTGTTGCCGAGGGTGTCGAGGAGGGTGGTCGGTTCGCTCATGGTGCGGCTCGGGTGCTGTGAAAAGGCCGCGATGATAGAGCACGCCCGTCGCCAGGGCGACCCTGGGCTCAGGGCGTGCCGCTGCCCACCAGGCGATCGGCTTCGCTGATGTAGGCGTTGCCGGTCTTGCGGGCGTACAGGCACAGCTCGTTGCCGCTACGCCCTTTCATGTGCGGCTGGGGGTAGCGCCCGGTGATCATCAGCGCGGTGAGGCCGAGGCGGTCGTCGAACACCACGGGCTGGCCGGCGGGCTTTGCATCCTTGAGTTTGCTGACGGCGGTGCAGGCCGCCAGGACGCGGCGGTCGTGCTGTTTCCAGGCATCGTCGCTGGACGCCAGGGCATTGCCGGCGCACCACAGCAGGGTGATCAGAAGGCAGGGGATGCGGCTCACGGAGGTTCTCCAGGGTGAAGGCCAGGCACCGCCCATTCCGCGACAGGCCGCTTGCCGGCCTGCCGCGTCGGGAATGGAGGGTGCGTACAGCTCCTAGACCACGGCCGTCTGGATTGGTTTGGGCCGGATCACGCCGTTCAGCGGCCCCCGAGCATGCTGCCGAGCACGCCGTCGCGACGGACCAGGCCGTGGAACAGCGCGGCGCCCAGGTGCGCCAGGACGCAGGCCAGCAACAGGTAGGCGAGCCAGCGGTGGGCGCTGCGCAGCACCGCGTAGAGCTGGGCGTCGTGCGGTGCGATGGCCGGCAACTGCAGGGCGCTGCCCAGCTGCACCGGGTAGCCGCCGGCGGAGAGCATGCCCCAGCCCACCAGGGGCATGGCCAGCATCAGGCCGTAGAGCAGTACATGGGAGGCGTGGGCCAGGCGTTGCTGCCAGGCCGGCATGTCGGTCGGCAGTGGCGGTACCGGCCGACGCAGGCGTACGCCCAGCCTCAGCACGGCGAGCACCAGCAGGGCGACACCCAGCGGTTTGTGCACGGCCACCAGGGTGGTGTGCCAGGGGCTGAGCTCCACCACCATGCCGGCACCGATGAACAGCATGGCCAGGATCAGGATCGCCATCAGCCAGTGCAGCAGGCGGGCGAGCGGGGTGAAGACGGGGCGGGTGGAATTCATGGCTGGGCTCCGGGGCGAGGGGCGGGGGCGCCTTCGTGGGTGCGGCGGTTGAAGGACACGGCGTAGGCGGCCGAGCGGGCGGCGAGGATCGGGTCGGCCGAGGGCTCGATGCCGTCGGGCAGCACCAGCGGGTCGAAGTTGATGTCGCGGCAGTCTCCTTGGTTCTCGGGCTGGGCGCGGTCGATCACTAGGGTGCCGGCCTCCACCTGCTGGCGCTCGGCGGGCCAGGCGCGGGACGGGTCGTCCACCGGGTCGCCGTCCTCGGCCAGGGTCAGCACCAGGTGCCAGCGCAGCGGGCCCTGGGCCAGGCGGCGGTGGAGGTCGTGGGCGAGGAAGTCCGGGTCGTCCACCTGGGCGTCCAGGGGTTCGTAGGGCGCTTCCGGCACCATCGCCCAGCGCACGTAGCGGGCCTGGCCCTCGGCGTTCACCAGGCGGAAGGCATTGAGGCCGTGGTAGCGGGCGTTGGCGAAGCTGTTGGACGGCTTGTTGGCCTGGGCCCACTGGCGGAAGGCCGCGCTCTCCGGGTGGGCGTCGAAGAAGGCCTGCACCTTCGCCGGGTTGGGCTTGCCGGTGGCCGGATCGGGGGCCGAGGCGAGTACCTGCTCGAAGAAGGCCTCCACCGTGCCCACCGCCAGCACCGCTGGGGTGTTCATGCCGGTGCGCCACTCCTGGCCGTCGGCGCTGCGCAGGCGCAGGGCCAGGCTGCGCACCGGCACGCTGGCATCGGCGGCGAAGGGGTTGCTGCCGCCGATGGCCAGGCGCCCGGTCACCGGGATGTCGCCCGGGGCGAAGACCTGGGCACGGGAATAGGCGGCGGCCGCGCCGCTGGACTGGAACTGGCCGCTGATGCACAGGCCCTTCGCGTGGTTCTTGCGGTAGCCGGGGTAGTGGCCGGCGTTGGCTTCGAAGGTGTCGATGATGCGTTGCGGCGTCAGGCGCTGCGGGCCGATCCAGCCGGCGGTCCAGGCGAAGGCGCCGGCCAGCCCGGCGACCGCCAGGCCGATCAGCGAGAGCCGGCCGGCGAGCTGGGCGCGGCTGAGGGGGGAAGGGGTCATGGATGGCTCCTCTGGCCAGGTCATTGAGCCGGTGGGACGTACGAGCGGAGGATTTATTCCCGCCGGCTGGAATAAAGTTGCGGCTGGGGCGTCTTCCTCCACAGCATCCTTGCCCCGAGCCCCGTTCCCCATGCATGACATCGATGACGACGAACTTCGCGAACTGCTGCAGCGCCTGCGCCGTTTTGCCCTCTGGCTGACCCGCGAGCCCGCCAGTGCCGATGACCTGGTGCAGGCCACGGTGGAGCGTGCCCTGGGCGATCGCCAGGGGCCGCGCCAGGCCGAGAGCCTGCGGGCCTGGCTGTTCGCCATCCTCTACCGCAAGTTCCTCGACGGGCAGCGGCGCGCTCGGCGCTACGCCAAGGTGCTGGGCTTCTTCGGCCTGGCCGGTGCCGACGAGACCCCGTCGCTGGAGGCGCAGGTGGAGGCACGCTCGACCCTCGATGCCTTCGCCCGCCTGCCGGCCGAGCAGCGCGCGCTGCTGGTGCTGGTGGGGGTGGAGGGGCTCAGCTACAAGGAGGCCGCCGAGGCCCTGGACCTGCCCATCGGCACCGTCATGTCCCGCCTCTCCCGCGCGCGCAAGGCCCTGCGCGCGCTGGCCGAGGGCGAAATCGCATCCCCTTCGTTGCGGATACTCAAATGACTTCCTTCGAACCCAGCGAACACGATCTCCACGCCTACCTGGACGGCCAGCTCGACCCCGCACAGGCCCGCCTGGTGGAGGCCTGGCTGGCCCGCCACCCCGAGACTGCCGCCCAGGTGGAGGGCTGGCGCCAGGATATGCAGCACCTGCGTGCCGGCCTCGCCGACCTGCAGGGGCTGCCGCCCAACCCGGCGCTGGACCCGCGTGCCATCCGCCGTGCGCGGCTGGCCCGCCAACGGCGCCAGTGGGCGACGGCGGCCGCCTTGCTGCTGGCCTTGGGGCTGGGGGGCGTGGGTGGCTGGCAGGCCCGTGAGCAGACCCTGCTGGCGGACATCCCGCCCATGCAGGACGCCCTGGAGGCACACCGCCTGTTCGCCCTGGGCAGCGTCGCGGTGGATGTGCAGGGCGATGCCGGCAACCTCCAGGCCTGGCTGGACCGGCGTTTCACCCACGCGTCGCGCATTCCCGACCTGTCGCCCTACGGCTTGCGCCCGGTGGGTGGGCGGCTGCTGACCAACGAGCAGGGGGCGGCGGCGATCCTGCTGTTCGAGGATGCCAACGGCCAGCGGGTCAGCCTGTACCTGCGCTCGCCCGGCGCGCTCTATGCCGAGATGCCCAGCGGCAGCCGCCAGGACGGTGACCTGGAGGCGCGCTACTGGTCGCGCAATGGCTACAACTACGCGCTGGTGGGCCCCAGCGGTGATCCGCGTGGTGCGGTGGTGCAGCGGGCGCTTTCGCTGTAAGGGGCGGGCGCTGTGAGGGACGGCCCCGCGCAGTGTGGCGGGGCCGGCGCGCTTACATGCCGTTGGTAAAGGCGGGGTTGCTGAAGTCGATGCTGGCACGCACCGGCTGCAGGGCGGTGGCGTACTTGGCGAGGATGTCCAGGTCGTAGTCCAGGCGGTCGCGGATGCGCTGGTCGTCTTCGCTGGCCACCTCGGCGCCGTTGAGCACCTTCTCCACGCCGCGGACGATCAGGTGTTCGGGCAGGTAGCAGAGGCGGCAGTTCTTGTAGCTGGAGGCGCGCAGCTCGCTGATCGGGTAGCCGCCGCCGATGCCGGAGGAGACGCCCACTAGCAGCCCCGGCTTGTGGGCCAGTTCGGCCTTGCTGGCATAGATGAAGAAGTTCTTGATGGCCGGGCAGGCCATGCCGTTCCACTCGGGGGCAATGATCACCACCGCGTCGGCGGCCTTCAGCTGTTGCTGGAAGCCGACCCAGGGGCCGGTGTCTTCGGCGGGCCACAGTGGCAGCGGCTGCTGGCCGAGGTCGATGACCGAGGTGCCGGCCTCATCGGCCAGCTTCAGGTCGACCAGGCGTTGGCGGATGAAGCGGGCGACCTTGCCGGACTGGCTGTTGGCGCGGCTGGAGCCGGCCACGATGGCGTAGTTGAGCATTGTGTTGTCCTTGCAGGAACGAGGAAGGGGAGAGGCAGGCTAGCGAGCGGCACGCCGGCGAACAAGCGCCGGCGTGCCAGGGCATGGAGCCGATGGCGTCAGACCTTGAACTGGTCCATCAAGCCCTGCTGGTGGTTGGCCAGGCGGTTGAGGTTCTGGCTGACCTCGGCCGACTCCCGAGCCCGCACCGAGAGGGATTCGGTGACATCGCGGATGGCGGCGACGTTGCGGTTGATCTCCTCGGCCACGGCGCTTTGCTCCTCGGCAGCGCTGGCGATCTGCAGGTTCATGTCGGTGATCACGGTGACGGCATCGCCGATCTTGCGCAGCGAGGTCACCGTCTGGCCGACCTGCTGGACGCTGTTCTGGGCCTGGCGGTGGCTGCTGTGCATGGAGCCGACCACTTCGCGGGTGCCGTGTTGCAGGCCCTCGATGACCTGGCGGATCTCTTCCACCGAGTCCTGGGTGCGCTTGGCCAGGCTGCGCACCTCGTCGGCGACCACGGCGAAGCCTCGGCCGGCTTCACCTGCGCGGGCGGCTTCGATGGCGGCGTTGAGGGCCAGCAGGTTGGTCTGCTCGGCGATGGCGCGGATCACTTCCAGCACCGAGCCGATCTGCTCGCTGCTGCTGGAGAGGCCTTGCACCTCTTCCATGGCGGCGCTCATCTCGCTGGCCAGCTGCTCGATGGCGCTGGTGGTGCGGTCGATCATCGCCAGGCCTTCCTGGGTGGCCAGGTCGGCGCCCCGTGCGGCTTCGGCGGCCTGGGCGGCACTGTGGGCCACGTCGTGGGCAGTGGCGCTCATCTCGTTGGAGGCGGTGGCCACTTGGTCGACTTCCTTGTACTGCTGCTGCATGCCGGCGCTGGTCTGCTCGGCGATGGAGGAGGCCTGGTCGGCAGTGCCCCGGGCATCCTGAACCGAGCGCTTCACGTCGGCGATGATCGGCTGCAGCTTGTCGAGGAAGCGGTTGAACCAGCCGGCCAGCTCGCCCAGTTCATCCTGGCGGGCGTACTCCAGGCGGCGGGTGAGGTCGCCTTCGCCGCTGGCGATGTTCTTCAGCATGGCGGCCACGCCGAGGATCGGCCGGGTGACGCCGAGGGCGGTGAGCCACATCAGGCCGAGGCCGAGTACGGCGGCGGCGAGGCCGATCAGGGCCGAAACCAGGCTGCTGGCGTCGCGCTGGGCGTCCAGCTCCTTCTGCAGCTTGATGGCGGGGGCGAGCAGCACCTTGTCCGGCACTTCCAGCAGCACGCTCCAGGGCGAGGCGGTGGGGATCGGCTTGAAGGGCTCCATCACCCGCAGCATGCCGTCCTTGTCGACGTTGCTGGGCTTGCCGCTCTGGAGGGCAGTGGTGAGGGCGGCGGCGTCGGTACCGAAGACGGCGTCGAGCTTCTGGCTGAGCTTGCCTATGTCCTGGCTGTGGCCGGCGAGCAGGCCGGCGGGGCTGAGGATGCTGATGTGGGCCTTGCCGTCGTACAGCTCCTGGCTGCCTTGCTGGCTGAGCTGCTGGAGGCTGTCGAGGCTGATGTCCAGGCCCATGACGCCGATGACTTTGTCGTTCTGGATCAGCGGGAAGGCGATGCTGGTCATGAGGATCTTGCGGTCGCCGACCTCGTCGAAATAAGGCTCCAGCACGCAGGAGTCGCGGGTCTGGATGGGGCAGGTGTACCAGGCGTTGTAGGGCGAGCCGCTGGGGCCGGTGCTGTTGTCCGCGAGCATCTTCTCGTCCATGGTTTCCGACAGCAGCTTGCCGGGCGTGGCCTGGGACCAGTAGAGGGCGAAGCGGCCCTTTTCGTTGCTGCCCAGCTCGCCCTGTTCGGTGAACAGTTCGTCCTTGCCGTCCAGGGCGTTGGGCTCGAAGACCACGTAGAGGCCCAGCAGGCTGGGGTTGGCCTCCAGGCTGGTGCGCACCTGGCGGGTCAGGTCCTCGCGCAGGTCGAAGGCGTCGAGGAAGCGCTTCTCGGCCTGTTCCTTGAGGAACAGTATCTGGCGGGAAAAACCCTTGCCGTACTGGTAGGCGTCCATGAAGTAGCGCTGGATGCGGATGGCCTGCAGTTCGCCACGCGCCTGCATCCGTTGTCGGGCGCTCTGGTCGAGCATCTGGGAGCTGGAGGCCTTCACCAGTTCGGCGCTGCGTTTGGACTGGTAGAGGGAGGCGCCTACCAGGAGGGTCACGATGGCCAGCAGGCAGAGGCCGGCGAGCAGGGTGATCTTCCACTGGATGGAAAGGCGACTGAACGGCATGGTCTTTTCCTTCTTCTCGTCAGACTACAAGGCGGCTATCGGCCAGTTGGCCACATACTTGATCAGGCCGGTCCTGGCGATGGGGCTTCCAACTCGAAACGACTGCTGCGGGCGCAGCATGCAAGGATTATGCACGCATCGTTCAGCATTCTGAACATGTATCCGTTTTGACAGTATCGTTCGCTTTCGGCAGAGTACGCCGCTTTTTTTGCCGCTCTCCTTGAACAGGGCGGCCTTCGGGAGAGTGGAATGAATGCGGTGATCGTGGCAGTCGGCGTGATGCTGGTGCTGAGCCTGCTGCGCGTGCACGTGGTGCTGGCGCTGATCCTGGGTGCGCTGGTGGGCGGCCTGCTGGGTGGGCTTGGCGTGGACGGCACGCTGGAGGCTTTCAACAAGGGGCTGGGCGGTGGTGCAACCGTTGCGCTGTCCTACGCGATGCTGGGGGCCTTTGCCGTGGCGATCTCCCGCTCCGGGCTAGCCCATGCGCTGGCCGACCGGGTGCTGGCGCTGGTGGGGCGCCAGGATGGCAACGGCGGCGGTGCCCTGAAATGGGGCCTGGTGGCGCTGTTGCTGGGCGTTGCGATCGCCTCGCAGAACATCCTGCCGATTCACATCGCCTTCATCCCGCTGCTGGTGCCGCCGCTGCTGTACGTGCTGACCCGTCTGCAGATCGACCGCCGGCTGGTGGCCTGCGTGATCACCTTCGGTCTGATCACGCCGTACATGTTCCTGCCGGTGGGCTTCGGCAACATCTTCCTCAACGAGATCCTGCTGGCCAACGTGGCCCGCAGCGGGGCGGACATCAGTGGCGTCAGCGTCACCCAGGCGATGGCCATCCCGGCGCTGGGCATGGTCGCGGGCCTGCTGATCGCGGTGCTGTTCAGCTACCGGCGCAAGCGCGTCTACGACCTGGAGCG
This sequence comes from Metapseudomonas otitidis, assembly GCF_011397855.1. Lineage (NCBI taxonomy): Bacteria > Pseudomonadati > Pseudomonadota > Gammaproteobacteria > Pseudomonadales > Pseudomonadaceae > Metapseudomonas > Metapseudomonas otitidis. Next base: position 2,349,232 of record NZ_AP022642.1, read on the forward strand.
CATCGCCGCCGCCGAGCAGGTGGAGGTGGCCTACGACCGCCGCAGCCTGCTGGCGGCCGGGGCGGCCATTGTCGCCGCCTTCGTGGTGCAGCTGTGGCTGGACTCGATGATCGTCGGCGCACTGGTGGGCTTCCTGCTGTTCTCCGCCAGCGGCGTGGTGCGCTGGCGCCAGGTGGACGACCTGTTCACCGAGGGCATGAAGATGATGGCGATGATCGGCTTCATCATGATCGCCGCCGCCGGCTTCGCCGAGGTGATGCGTGCCACCGGCCAAGTGGCCACCCTGGTGGAGGCCTCCGCCGGGCTGATCGGCAACAGCAAGGCGCTTGGCGCACTGCTGATGCTGCTGGTGGGGCTGCTGGTGACCATGGGCATCGGCTCGTCGTTCTCCACGGTGCCGATCATCGCGGCGATCTTCGTGCCGCTGTGCCTGCAGCTGGGCTTCAGCCCGCTGGCCATCGTCTCCATCGTCGGCACGGCCGGCGCACTGGGAGACGCCGGTTCGCCGGCCTCCGACTCGACGCTGGGCCCTACCTCCGGCCTGAACGTGGACGGCCAGCACAACCACATCTGGGACACCGTGGTGCCCACCTTCCTGCATTACAACCTGCCCCTGCTGGCCTTCGGCTGGCTGGCGGCCATGGTGTTGTGACGGAGCGCTCGTTCCGCCGCGTTTTCCCCACGATTCGCTATAGCTAATGAAGGGACAGCCGATACCTCGGCTGTCCCCTTTCGTTTTCCCGGTCTGCCGCCCTGAGGAATGGATACATGCGCTTGACACTCAAAACCAAGGTCCTGCTACTGGCGCTCGCGCCGGTGATACTGTTCGCCGTCGTGCTCAGCGGCGCAGCAGCCAAGGTCCTGCTGAGCCTCGCCGAGGGTGAGGTGAAGGAAACCCGCGAGCGTCTGATCGATGAGAACCGCCGTGAACTGCAGCATTACATGCAGATCGCCCTGGGCTCGGTGCAGATGCTGTATGACGCGTCGGCCGCCAGTGACATGGCGAGCCGCGAAAAAGCCATCGAGATCCTGAAGAAGATCAAGTACGGCAAGGACAGCTACTTCTTCGCCTACGACTCCCAGGTGATCCGCCTGTTCCGTGGCGACAGCCCGGTGGACGTGGGCAAGAGCTTCTCCGGCCGCAAGGACGTCAACGGCGTGGCTGTGAACGACGAACTGGTCCGGGTCGCCAAGGATGACAGCCGCTACGTCTTCTACAGCTCGCCCTTGCCGGGCAACGAGAGCGTGCAGGTGCCCAAGCTCGGCTACAGCTATTACCTGCCCAAGTGGGACATGGCCCTGGGCACGGCGGTGAACCTGGACGGCGTCGAGGCCCAGGTGGCCGAGGTGCAGGAGGCGATCGACGCGCGCATCAGCACCATCCTCACCAGCATCGTGGTGATTGCGGCGATTTTGCTGGTGGTGTTCGGCATCGTCGGCACGACCCTGGCCAACGCCTTCCTGCGTCCGTTGCAGCAGATCAAGGCCAACCTTGACGACATCGCCGCCGGTGACGGTGACCTGACCCACCGCCTGCCGATCAACAGCCAGGACGAGCTGGGCGAGCTGGCCGGCTCCTTCAACCGCTTCGTCGAGAAGATCCACGGCCTGGTGCGCCAGATCGTCGAGATGACCGTGCAGCTCACCGGCCTGGTGGACCAGGTGTCCGCCCAGGCCCACCGCTCCGAGCAGGCCATGGAGCGCCAGCGCCACGAGACCGACCAGGTGGCCACCGCCATCAACGAGATGAGCGCCGCTGCCCATGAGGTGGCCCAGAGCGCCCAGGGGGCTGCCGAGGCCGCACAGAAGACCGACCAGGAAGGCCAGGCCGCCAAGCGCGTGGTGGACGGCAGCATCACCCGTATCCATTCGCTGGTGGGCGATATCCGCGAGAGCGGCGTGTCCCTGGACAGCCTGCAGCAGGACGTGCAGTCCATCGTCAGCGTGCTGGGGGTGATCCGCTCCATTGCCGAACAGACCAACCTGCTGGCCCTCAACGCCGCCATCGAGGCCGCCCGTGCGGGCGAGGCCGGTCGTGGCTTTGCCGTGGTGGCCGACGAGGTGCGCGCCCTGGCCAGCCGCACCCAGCAGAGCACCCAGGAAATCCAGGGCATGATCGACCGCCTGCAACAGGGCACCCAGGACGCGGTGACCGCCATGCGCCGCTCCAGCGATGCCGGCGAGGTCACCAGCGAGCAGGCCAACCAGGCCGGCGCCTCGCTGGACGCCATTGCCGGTCTGATCGGCACCATCAACGCCATGAACGCGCAGATCGCCAGCGCCGCCGAGGAGCAGACGGCGGTGGCCGAGGAGATCAACCGCAGCGTGCACCAGATCGCCGTTGCCGTGGACAGCGTCGCCGACGACACCCGCCAGGGTGCCGAGACCGCCCGCTCCCTGGCCGCCCTGGGCGAACGCCTGGGTGCGCTGGTGCGTCAGTTCCGCATCTGATTGCCGGCTTGTTCGGCTCGGGGCGCGAGGCTATTCGCGTTCCGGGCTGAAGCCCGGGCCAAGGCGACTCCACCCCTGGCGCTTTCGGGCGCTGCACCTGCAAAGTCTTCGCACTTTGTGCCGACACTGGCGGACTAAACCGGTAACCCCACTGGATACCGCCCGCCCATGTCCGCCTCTCGCTATCCCCTCGAACTTCGCTCGCTGATCCTGCTGCTGGTACTGGTCTCCCTGGCCTTCATCTGGATCCTGCTGCCGTTCTATGGCGCCGCCTTCTGGGCGGTGGTGCTGGCGGTGGTGTTCGCACCACTGCAACGCCGCCTGGCCCTGCGCCTGGGTGGGCGCGGCAACCTGTCGGCGCTGCTGACCCTGGGGGTATGCCTGCTGGTGGCGATCATCCCGGTGTGCCTGATCGGCCTGCTGCTGGTGCAGCAGGGGGCCGATCTGTACAGCCGACTGGAGTCCGGCGAGCTGGACCTGGGCATGTACCTGGAACGCTTCATCGACCTGCTCCCGCAGGCGCTACAGCATCAGCTGGGGCGCTTCGGCCTGGACAACCTGAACGGCCTGCGTGACCGCCTGGTGGGCGCTGCCACCCAGGGCAGCCAGTTCCTTGCGACCCAGGCATTCTCCATCGGGCAGGACACCTTCCAGGTGGTGATCGGCTTCTTCCTGATGCTCTACCTGCTGTTCTTCTTCCTCCGCGACGGCCCGGAAATCGTGCGGCACATCCGCATGGCGGTGCCCCTGGCGGATCACCACAAGCGTCGCCTGCAGCTGAAGTTCACCCGTGTGGTGCGGGCGACGGTCAAGGGCAACGTGGTGGTGGCGGTGATCCAGGGCGGGTTGGGTGGCGTGGTGTTCTGGCTGCTGGACATCCCCAGCGCATTGCTCTGGGGCGTGCTGATGGCCTTCCTGTCCCTGCTGCCGGCGGTGGGCTCGGGGCTGATCTGGGCGCCGGTGGCGGCCTGGCTGATGCTCAGCGGTGACCTCTGGCAGGGCGTGGTGCTGGTGCTGGTGGGCGTGCTGGTGATCGGCATGGTGGACAACCTGCTGCGGCCGATCCTGGTGGGCAAGGACACGCGCATGCCGGACTACCTGGTGTTGCTCTCCACCCTGGGCGGGATTTCGCTGTTCGGCCTCAATGGCTTCGTCATCGGCCCGCTGGTGGCGGCGCTGTTCATGGCCAGTTGGGGGTTGTTCGTCAGCACCCGTCGGCGGGTCCGCCTGCCTTAAGGCGCTGCCCGCAGGCGGCGGAAGGTGAGGCTGATACGCGGGCCGGCGGCTTCGGTCCGGGGAATGGCGTGCAGCCAGTGGACCTGGACGGCCTGGTCCATGTAGAGCAGCGAGCCGGACGGTAGCGTCCAGGCCACTTCGTGCTCGCGGTCGGCCTTGCTGCGAAAGCGGATCTCGCGGGAGTCCCCGAGGGAGAGGATGGCCACCCCGGTGCCGGGCTCCAGCACCTCGCACTCATCGGAATGAAAGCCCATGGATGACTGGCCGTCTTCGTAGAGGTTGAGCAGGCAGTTGTTGGCAGAGAAGCCAATGACCGGCTGCAGGTGATCGCCAAGCCGTTGGGCCCAGGCCGGTAGTGGCGTGGCGGGGTAGTGGATCTGCGAGTAGTTGTAGGCGACCCCGTAGCTGGCGGTGCGTCGCGCGCGCATGCGGGTGTCCCAGGTGACCGTTTCGAGCAGTTGGCGCAAGTGCCTGTCCGGCTCGTCGAGGTAATCGGGGATGAACAGCAGGTCGGGTCTTGGGTGCACGGCTTCGTCCTTGATGGGGTGCGGCGGCGGGTCGCCCGCTGGAGCAGGCTGCCGATGATGCCGGTACTTGCCGGCTGGCGCCATGGTCTTGCTGGTTTCACCTGCCTGGAGGCGGAAGGGGAGGGGACCCCGAAGCGAACGGCCATGAAAAAGCCCGGCATTCGCCGGGCTTTTTCGTTGCTGCCGTGGGGCACTCAGTGGCCGAGTGCGACCAGGCTGGAGTGCTGGACCAGGTCCAGCAGCGGCTGCGGGTAGACGCCGAGCACGAAGGTGAGCAGGGCGACGATCAGCAGCATGATGCCGCCGGCGCGCTGGGCCCAGTGCAGGTCGGCGTCGTGACGACGCAGGTTCGGCTCCACCAGGAACAGCGTGACCATGACCCGCAGGTAATAGAACACGCCGATGGCGCTGCCCAGGATCATCACGCCCAGCAGCAGCCAGAGGTGGGATTCGACACCGGCGGCGATGACGAAGAACTTGCCGATGAAGCCCGCAGTGAGCGGAATGCCGGCGAGCGACAGCATCATCACGGTGAGTACGGCGGTCAGGTACGGACGGCGCCAGAACAGGCCGCGGTATTCGTACAGGGCGTCGCAGTCACGGCCGTTGTAGGGCGTGGACATCAGGGTCACCACACCGAACGCACCCAGGCTGGTCAGCACGTAGGTGGCCAGGTAGACGCCGATGGCCTCCACGGCCATGCCCTTGGTGGCGATCAGGGCGATCAGCAGGTAGCCGAAGTGGGCGATGGAGGAGTAGCCCAGCAGGCGCTTGATGTTGCTTTGCAGCAGGGCCAGCAGGTTGCCGAACAGGATCGAGGCGACGGCGATGGCGGCCAGCAGGTCGTTCAGCCAGCCACCGGCAGTGGCCGGGGAGATCTGGTACAGGCGAACCAGCACGGCGAACACGGCGACCTTGCTGGCGGTGGCCAGGAAGGCCGACACCGGGGCCGGGGAGCCTTCGTAGACGTCCGGCGTCCAGAGGTGGAAGGGCACCAGGGACAGCTTGAACGCCAGGCCGACCAGCATCATGCCGATGCCCAGTTGCACCAGGCCACCGGGCACGCCCTGGCCGGAGAACTTGGCGCCGATGCCGGCGAAGCTCAGGGTGCCTGCGTCGGCATAGAGCAGGGCCATGCCGAACAGCAGGAAGGCGGAACCGGCGGCCGAAAGCACCATGTACTTGATGCCGGCTTCCAGCGAACGCTTGTTGAAGAAGGCGTACGCCACCATGCCGTAGACCGGCACCGACAGCAGTTCCAGCCCGATGAACAGGCCGGCCATGTGCTGCGCGGTGACCAGCACCAGGCCACCGCAGGCGGACAGGAGGATCAGCAGGTACATCTCCTCGCGGTTGCCCGGGTAGCCCTGGCCGGTGTTGCCGCCCAGGTAGGCGTGGATCAGGGTGACGCACGCCAGGGTGGAGGCCAGTACCAGCGCCATGTAGTAGCAGCCGAAGGTGTCGACCTTCAGCAGCGGGGTCACCTCGATGGGGGTGACGCCCAGCGCCGGGATGATAGCCAGCAGGGCGGCGTTGAGGCCGACCACCGACAGGCCGAAGGTGAGGGTGTGGTTACGCTTCCAGGCCACGGCCAGCATCACTGCGACGACAGTGGCGCAGGCAACCAGCAGCGGCAGCAGGGCGATCAGGTGTTGAGTCGTGAATTCCACAGCGTGATGTTCCATGACAGCTACCGGGCCGAGGCGAGTTGGGTGAAGGCTGCATCCAGCCACTGATGCACGCCGTGCATGCTGGCAGCGGAGGTGTCCAGCACCGGTTGCGGGTAGACGCCCAGGAGGATCAGCAGCGCGGCGAGGCCGAGCACCATGATCAGTTCGCGGGGCTTGAGGCCCTGCAGCGGAGCGTCGGACTTGGCGGCACCGAAGTGGGCGCGGTGGATCATGATCAGCGAGTAGACCGAGCCGAACACCAGGCCGGTGGCGGCGATGATGGTCACCCACATGGCCTTCTCGAAGGAGCCCAGGAGGATCAGGAACTCACCCACGAAGTTGCCGGTGCCGGGCAGGCCGAGGGCTGCGGCGGCGAAGAACAGGCTGATGGCCGGCAGGTAGGGCATGCGGCTCCAGATGCCACCCATCTGGCGCATGTCACGGGTGTGCAGGCGCTCGTACAGCTGGCCACAGAGGATGAACAGCGCTGCGGCCGACAGGCCGTGGGCCATCATCTGTACCACTGCACCCTGCAGCGCGATCTGGCTGCCGGAGTAGATGGCGATCAGCACGAAGCCCATGTGCGAGACGCTGGAGAAGGCCACCAGGCGCTTGATGTCGGTCTGCGCGAAGGAGAGCAGGGCGCCGTAGACGATGGCGAACACGCCAAGCCAGTGGGCGATGGGCGCGAACTCGGCCGAGGCGTTGGGGAACAGCGGCAGGGCGAAACGCATCAGGCCGTAGGCAGCGGTCTTCAGCAGGATGCCGGCCAGGTCCACGGAGCCTGCGGTGGGCGCCTGGGCGTGGGCGTCCGGCAGCCAGGAGTGGAACGGCACCACCGGGAACTTCACCGCGAAGGCGATGAAGAAGCCCAGCATCAGCAGGTACTCGGCGGTGGGCGTGAGCGGCGTCTTCAGCAGGTCGGCGTAGTTGAAGGTCAGCACGCCGGTGGCGTTGTAGTGCACCAGCACCAGGCCGAGGATCGCCACCAGCATCACCAGGCCGCTGGCCTGGGTGAAAATGAAGAACTTGGTGGCGGCGTAGATGCGGGTCTTGCCCTTGCTGCCGCTGTGACCCCAGAGCGCGATGAGGAAGTACATCGGCACCAGCATCATTTCCCAGAAGAAGAAGAACAGGAACAGGTCGACGGCCAGGAACACGCCGACCACGCCGCCGAGGATCCACATCAGGTTGAGGTGGAAGAAGCCGACGCGGTTCTGGATCTCGTTCCAGGAGCACAGCACGGACAGCACGCCGAGCAGGCCGGTGAGGGTCACCATCAGCACCGACAGGCCATCCATCGCGAGGTGGATGGTGATGCCGAAGCGCTCGATCCAGTTGACCTTGAATTCGTGCGCCCAGACCGGATCGGCACCTGGGGCAGGGGCCAGGGTGAAGTTGCCGGTGGCCCACAGCCAGAGGCCGAGGCCGAACAGCAGGGACATGGTCAGCAGCGCAATCCAGCGAGGCAGGGTGGCGCCGAAGCGCTCACCTTGCCAGCACAGCAGGCCGCCGATGAAGGGAATCAGGATTAGCCAGGGCAGAATCATGACGGGCTCAATTCCTTAAGAAGATTCAGGTCAGCAGCACGGCGCCGAGCACCAGCACGGCACCACCCACCAGGGAGACCGCGTACCAGCGCAGCTGGCCGGTCTGGCTGCTGCTCAGCATGCCGTTGCCGCCACGAACGAGGCGCGGGATCAGGCCGATGCCGGAGTCGATCGGGTCGTTGCCCAGCAGGCGGGTGGCCAGCAGGTAGGGCTTGACGAACAGCTTGTCGTAGAGCCAGTCGAAGCCCCAGGCGGCGTACCACCAGGCCCCGAGGAAGCGGCCAGGTGCACTCTGGGCGACGGCGCTGACGAAGCGACGCTTGCCGAGGAAGAGCAGGGCGGCCAGCAGGATGCCCGCCAGGGCGATGGCGCCCGAGGCGATTTCCAGGCTGTGCTTGGCTTCGCCACCAGCATGGCCGACGCTCTGCGGCAGCACGCCGGCCAGCGGCGGGGTGATCAGCGCACCGATGAAGGTGGACAGCACGATCAGCACCGACAGCGGCAGCCAGTGGGCCACACCGTGGCCGGCATGGGCCTCGGTCTTCGCTTCGCCGTGGAAGGCGATGAAGATCAGGCGGAAGGTGTAGATCGAGGTCAGGAAGGCACCCGCCAGGCCTGCGTAGAGCAGCCACTGGTGACCGCTGGCGAAGGCTTCCCAGAGGATCTCGTCCTTGGAGTAGAAGCCCGCGGTGACCAGGGGCAGTGCCGCCAGGGCCGCGCCGCCGACGATGAAGCTGGCGTAGGCGAGGGGGAGCTTCTTCCACAGGCCGCCCATCTTGAAGATGTTCTGCTCGTGGTGGCAGGCGTTGATCACCGCACCGGAGGCGAGGAACAGCAGGGCCTTGAAGAAGGCGTGGGTCATCAGGTGGAAGATCGCCGCGTCCCATGCCCCCACGCCCAGGGCGAGGAACATGTAGCCGATCTGGCTCATGGTGGAGTAGGCGAGGATGCGCTTGATGTCGGTCTGCACCAGCGCGGCGAAGCCGGCCAGCACCAGGGTGACGCCACCGACGATGCCCACCAGTTCGAGGATCTCGGGGGTGAGCAGGAACAGGCCGTGGGTCCGGGCGATCAGGTAGACGCCCGCGGTGACCATGGTGGCCGCGTGGATCAGTGCGGAAACCGGGGTCGGGCCGGCCATGGCGTCGGCCAGCCAGGTCTGCAGCGGCAGCTGGGCGGATTTGCCCACTGCGCCACCCAGCAGCATCAGGGTGGCGAACCACAGCCAGCTGTCACCGGCCACGTACTTCTCGGGTGCCAGCTTCATCAGCTCCTGGATGTTCAGGGTGCCGAGGTGCATGAACAGGATGAACAGGCCGATGGCCATGAACACGTCGCCGATGCGGGTGACGATGAAGGCCTTGAGCGCGGCGTTACCGTTGTTCGGGTTGCTGTAGTAGAAGCCGATCAGCAGGTAGGAGCAGAGGCCCACGCCTTCCCAGCCGAAGTACAGGAACAGCAGGTTATCGCCCAGCACCAGGAACAGCATGCTGGTGATGAACAGGTTGGTGTACGAGAAGAAGCGCGAGTAGCCCTCTTCACCGCGCATGTACCAGGAGGCGAACAGGTGGATCAGGAAGCCGACGCCGGTGACCACGCCGAGCATGGTGACCGAGAGGCCGTCCAGGTAGAGCGTGAAGCTGGGCGCGAAGTTGTTCACGCTCATCCACTGCCAGAGCACCTGGGTGTAGACACCGCCTTCCGGCGGCGACACGTGGAACTGCCAGATGACCCAGGCCGCCGTGAGGGCAGAGAGGCCGACGGAGCCGACACCGATCACGGCGGAGGCGTTTTCGGAGAGACGCCCGCGGGAGAACGACAGGACGAACCAGCCGAGCAGCGGGAACAGGAAGGTCAGGAATAGAAGGTTCATCCGCGCATCTCGCTGGCAGCGTCGATATCGAGGGTGTGGAAGCGGCGATACAGCTGCAGCAGGATCGCCAGGCCGATGCTGGCCTCGGCGGCTGCGAGGGTGATCACCAGAATGAACATGATCTGGCCGTCGGCCTGGGCCCAGCGGGCACCGGCGACCACGAAGGCCAGGGCGGCCGAGTTCATCATGACTTCCAGGCTCATGAGGACGAAGAGGATGTTACGGCGCACCATCAGGCCGGCGAGCCCGAGGGCGAAGAGGATGCCGGCGACGGCGAGCCCGTGTTCCAGTGGGATTGCACTCATGGCATTACTCCTTCGCTTCGTAGCGGCCGAGGTGGTAGGCCGCGACCAGTGCCGCCAGCAGCAGCATGGAGGCGAGCTCCACGGCCAGCAGGTAGGGGCCGAACAGGCTGATGCCGACGGCCTTCGCGTCCACGGTGGTGTGGCCGATGGCAGCGCCGCTCTGCTGGCTGAACAGCACGTACAGCAGTTCGGCGAGCAGGGCGAAGGAGAGGGCGGCAGGGCTGACCCAGATCCCGGGCTTGAGCCACTTGCGCTCCTGCTCCACCACGGCCGGGCCGAGGTTGAGCATCATCACCACGAAGACGAACAGCACCATGATGGCGCCCGCGTAGACGATGATCTCCAGGGCGCCGGCGAAGGGCGCACCCAGGGCGAAGAAGCACATCGACACCGACAGCAGCGAGACGATGAGGTAGAGCAGGGCATGCACCGGATTGGTGTTGGTGATCACCCGCAGGGTGGACACCACGGCGACGCCGGCAGCGAAATAGAAAGCGAATTCCACGCAACGTCTCCTTAGGGCAGCAGGCTCTTCACGTTGATCGGCTCGGCCTCGTTCTGCGCGGCACCTTTCGGTTTGCCGGCAATGGCCATGCCTGCCACGCGATAGAAGTTGTAGTCCGGATTCTTGCCGGGGCCGGAGATCAGCAGGTCTTCCTTCTCGTAGACCAGGTCCTGGCGCTTGTACTCGCCCATTTCGAAATCCGGCGTCAGCTGGATCGCGGTGGTGGGGCAGGCTTCTTCGCACAGGCCGCAGAAGATGCAGCGGGAGAAGTTGATGCGGAAGAACTCGGGGTACCAGCGGCCGTCTTCGGTCTCGGCCTTCTGCAGCGAGATGCAGCCTACCGGGCAGGCCACGGCGCACAGGTTGCAGGCCACGCAGCGTTCCTCGCCGTCGGGGTCGCGGGTCAGCACGATGCGGCCACGGTAGCGCGGCGGCAGGTACACGGGTTCTTCGGGGTATTGCAGGGTGTCACGCTTGCGGAAGCCGTGGGAGAACACCATCACCAGGCTGCGAAGCTGGGTGAAGGTGCCGGCTACCACGTCATAGATGTACTTGATCATGGGCTTCTCCTTACTGGGCCGCGAGCACGACGGCGCCGGTCACCAGCAGGTTGATCAGGGTCAGCGGGAGGCAGAACTTCCAGCTGAAGGCCATCACCTGGTCATAGCGCGGACGCGGGATCGACGCGCGGAGCAGGATGAACAGCATGATGAAGAAGGCGGTCTTCAGGGCGAACCAGATGAACGGGATCTGCGGCAGGATGCCGAACGGACCGTGCCAGCCGCCGAAGAACAGGGTCACCAGCAGCGCGGACACCAGCACGATGCCGATGTACTCGCCGACGAAGAACATGCCCCATTTCATGCCGGCATACTCGATGTGGTAGCCGTCGGCCAGTTCCTGCTCCGCTTCCGGCTGGTCGAAGGGGTGACGGTGGGTCACGGCGACGCCGGCGATGAAGAAGGTACAGAAGCCGAAGAACTGCGGAATGATGAACCACAGGTGCTGGGCCTGGTATTCGACGATGTCGCGCAGGTTGAACGAGCCGACCTGGGCGACGATGCCCATCAGCGACAGCGCCAGGAACACCTCGTAGGAGACGGTCTGGGCCGAGGCGCGCAGGCTGCCGAGCAGGGCGAACTTGTTGTTGCTCGACCAGCCGGCGAAGAGCACCGCGTAGACGGTGATGCCGGCCATGGCGAAGAAGAACAGGATGCCGATGTTCAGGTCGGCGACGCCCCAGGTGGGGGTGATCGGGACCACGGCGAAGGCGATGAGCAGGGCGCTCATGGCGATCACCGGGGCGAGGGTGAAGATCATCTTGTCGGCGAACGGCGGGGTCCAGTCTTCCTTGAAGAACATCTTCAGCATGTCGGCGGCGATCTGGAACATGCCGAACGGGCCGACGCGGTTGGGACCGTAGCGGTCCTGCCACCAGCCCAGCAGGCGCCGCTCGATGAAGCTGAGCAGGGCGCCGCAGATGACCACGGCGAGCAGGATCACCACGGCCTTGATCACCGCGATGACGATGTCGATCAGCTCGGGAGTGAGCCAGCTCATTGCGCGGCCTCCTGCAGCAGGGTGACGGTGGCACCAGCCAGCGCGGCCGGCATGCCCGGCAGGCCGGCGGGCAGGCCCACCAGGCCGACGGCCAGCTCTTCGCGTACTTGCAGCGGCAGGCGCAGGGCCTGGCCGTTGACCCGTACGGTCAGTTGCGCGCCATCGTTCACGCCGAGGCGGTCCGCCTCATCCTTGGCCAGGGCCACGTAGGCCTCGGGAATGCGTGCCTGGATCGGCGCGGCGCGGGAGGAGTTCTCCTCGCTGCCGAACAGGTGATGCAGCGGGACGACCTGCCAGGTGCCCTGCGCCGGGTTGAACGGCGCGGCGACGGCGAACCAGGGCAGGGCATTGCCCTTGGCTTCGATCAGGCGTACGCCCGGATCACCAGCACGCAGGTGGCCGCCCACTTCGTCCTGGAACTTGTTCCAGGCCTGGGGCGAGTTCCAGCCCGGGGACCAGGCGAACGGGATCTGCTGACGGGGCTCGGCGCTGCCGGCGTAGCCTTCCATGGAGAAGGCGAACGGGGAGTCCTGGTCCTGCGGTTGGCGGGGCTCGTGCACGCTGATGTTGGCGCGCATGGCGGTACGACCGCTGTAACGGTGCGGTTCGCGTGCGAGCTTGAGGCCCTTGATGCGGAACGAGGCGCTCGGGGCGGCATCACGGATGCCGGCGAGCAGCGGGGAGGTCTCGGCGCAGGCGCTGGTGACCTGGTCCAGCTGGGTCCAGTCGACCGGCTTGCCTTGCAGGGTGCTGTGCAGGGCGTGCAGCCAGCGCCAGCCCTCGCGAACGAGGATGTTGGCGTCGTAGTAGCTCGGCTCGAACACCTGGAAGAAGCGCTGGGCACGACCTTCCTGGCTGACCAGGGTGCCGTCGCCTTCGGCGAAGGAGGCGGCCGGCAGCACGAGGTGGGCGCGCTCGGTGGTGGCGGTCTGCTGGTGATCGGCGACGATCACGGCCTTGGCTGCGGCCAGGGCGGCGTCCACCTTGGCGGTTTCGGCGCGGCGGTAGAGGTCGTTCTCGAGGATGACGACCGCGTCGGCCTGGCCGGAGGTCAGGGCTTCCAGGGCGGCGTCCACGGATTTCCCACCGAGCTCTTCACCCAGGAGCATGGCCAGGCCCATGCTGTTGGCTTCCGGTACAACCAGGCTGATGGAGCCATTCTTCTCGCGGTTCTTCAGGGCGCTGGCGATGTTCGCGGCGGCTTCGATGAGGGTTTTTTCGCCCAGGGAAGCACCGGAGACGATCAGCGGGCGCTTGGCGGCCAGCAGGGCGTCGGCAATGCGCTGGACCAGCTCGCGGGCCTCGGCCTCCAGCCCGTCCACGGCGGGTGCGCTCGGGTCGATGGCGTGGGCCACGGCGAAGCCGATACGGGCCAGGTCAGCCGGGGCGGCATGCACGCTTTCGGTGGCTACGTCGTCGAGGCGGGTCTCGGTGACGCTGGCGATGAACAGCGGGTTCAGGGCGTGCTGGGCGACGTTCTGCACGGCTGCCATGTGCCAGTCCTGGATCTTCATCGAGGCGGCGATTTCGGTGGCCTTGCCCTTCACTGCCTGGCGCAGGGCCAGTGCCACGCGTGCTGCGGTCTGGGTGAGGTCTTCGCCGAGGACGAAGACGGCGTCGTGGTCTTCGATCTCGCGCAGGGTCGGCACCGGCAGCGGGCCGTTCTGCAGCACGTCGCGGATCAGGCGGAGGTTGGCCAGCTCACCGGCGGCGATGCCGGAGTAGTAGTTGGCCTCGCCCACCAGCTCACGCAGGGCGAAGTTGCTTTCCAGGCTGGCACGGGGCGAGCCGATGCCGATGACGCGCTTGCCCTTGAGCAGTTCGGCAGCCTTGTCCAGCGCTGCGTCGATGCTCAGCGGAGCACCTGCCAGCAGCGGCTGGCGAGGACGGTCTTCGCGGTTGACGTAGCCGTAGCCGAAGCGGCCGCGGTCGCAGAGGAAGTAGTGGTTCACCGAGCCGTTGAAGCGGTTCTCGATGCGGCGGATCTCGCCGTAGCGCTCACCGGGGCTGATGTTGCAGCCGCTGGAGCAGCCGTGGCAGATGCTCGGGGCGAACTGCATGTCCCACTTGCGGTTGTAGCGCTCGGAGTGGGTCTTGTCGGTGAATACACCGGTGGGGCAGACCTCGACGAGGTTGCCGGAGAATTCGCTCTCCAGCGTGCCGTTCTCGACGCGTCCGAAGTAGACGTTGTCGTGGGCGCCGTAGACGCCCAGGTCGGTGCCGCCGGCGTAGTCCTTGTAGTAGCGCACGCAGCGGTAGCAGGCGATGCAGCGGTTCATCTCGTGGGCGATGAACGGGCCGAGCTCCTGGTTCTGGTGGGTGCGCTTGGTGAAGCGGTAGCGACGGGCGTTGTGGCCGGTCATCACCGTCATGTCCTGCAGGTGGCAGTGACCGCCTTCCTCACACACGGGGCAGTCGTGCGGGTGGTTGGTCATCAGCCATTCGACGACGCTGGCGCGGAACTGCTTCGCCTCTTCGTCTTCGATGGAGATCCAGGTGTTGTCAGTGGCAGGGGTCATGCAGGACATGACGAGGCGACCGCGTTTGTCGTTCTCGTCGGTGTACTGCTTGACCGCGCACTGGCGGCAGGCGCCGACGCTACCGAGCGCCGGGTGCCAGCAGAAGTAGGGGATGTCGAGTCCGAGTGACAGACAGGCCTGCAGGAGGTTGTCTGCACCATCGACTTCGAGCGTCTTGCCGTCTACGTGGATAGTGGCCATGGTTCAGTCTTCATCTGCCCGTTACCGGGCTTGGCTAATGGAATCTGGTTGCGATCGGGGCCGCTTGTGGCGGCCGCCAACCGTCGGAACTGGCTCTTATGCGCCGACCACTTCGGGTCGGTTCGCCGGTGCGTTGCGGGCAATGCCTGCCTCGAACTCCGGTCGGAAATACTTCAGTGCGCTACCCAGCGGCTCGACGGCACCCGGTGCGTGGGCGCAGAAGGTCTTGCCTGGGCCGAGGAAGTTCACCAGGCCCTCGAGGGTCTCGAGGTCGCCGGCCTGTCCTTCGCCACGCTCGAGGGCGCGCAGGACCTTGACGCTCCAGGGCAGGCCATCCCGGCAAGGGGTGCACCAGCCGCAGGACTCGCGGGCGAAGAACTCTTCCATGTTGCGCAGCAGCGAGACCATGTTGATGCTGTCGTCCACGGCGAGTGCCAGGCCGGTGCCCATGCGGGTGCCGACCTTGGCGATGCCGGCGGCGTACATGGAGGCATCCAGGTGCTCGGGCAGCAGGAAACCGGTGCCGGCACCGCCGGGCTGCCAGGCTTTCAGCTTGAAGCCGTCGCGCATGCCGCCAGCGTAGTCCTCGAACAGCTCGCGGGCGCTGACGCCGAATGGCAGCTCCCAGAGGCCGGGGTTCTTCACCTTGCCGGAGAAGCCCATGAGCTTGGTGCCCATGTCTTCGCTGCCCGGACGGGCGAGGGATTTGTACCAGTCCACGCCGTTGGCAACGATCGCCGGGACGTTGCACAGGGTCTCGACGTTGTTGACGCAGGTGGGCTTGCCCCAGACGCCGACGGCGGCGGGGAAGGGCGGCTTGGCACGCGGGTTGGCGCGGCGCCCTTCGAGGGAGTTGATCAGCGCGGTTTCTTCACCGCAGATGTAGCGGCCGGCGCCCGTGTGGACGAACAGCTCGAAGTCGAAGCCCGACCCGAGGATGTTCTTGCCCAGCAGGCCGGCGGCCTTGGCTTCGTCGATGGCGCGGTTGAGGTTGCGGGCGGCGTCGACGTACTCGCCACGCAGGAAGATGTAGCCGCGGTAGGCCTTGAGCGCGCGGGCGCTGATCAGCATGCCTTCCACCAGCAGGTGGGGCAGTTGCTCCATCAGCAGGCGGTCCTTCCAGGTGTTGGGCTCCATTTCATCCGCGTTGCACAGCAGGTAGCGGATGTTCATGGATTCGTCGGCGGGCATCAGGCCCCACTTCACGCCGGTGGGGAAGCCTGCGCCGCCACGGCCCTTGAGGCCGGAGTCCTTGACCTGCTGGACGATGTCGGCCTGGGCCATCTCGCCCAGTGCCTTGCGCGCGGCGGCATAGCCGTTCTTCTGCTGGTACTCCTCCAGCCAGACGGGCTGGGCGTCGTCACGCAGGCGCCAGGTCAGCGGGTGGGTTTCCGCGCTGCGCTGGATGCGGTTCGACGGACCGATGGAGGTGAGGGTCTTCATTGATAGGCCTCCAGCAGTTGCGAGACGCCGTCGGCGCTGACGTCGCCGTAGGTGTCGTCATCGATCATCAGGGCCGGTGCCTTGTCGCAGTTGCCGAGGCAGCACACCGGCAGCAGGGTGAAGCGGTTGTCGGCGGTGGTCTGGCCAAGGCCGATGCCGAGCTGTTCCTGGATACGGCCCAGCACGGATTCATGGCCACCGATGAAGCAGGTCATGCTGTCGCACACACGGATCACGTGGCGGCCGACCGGCTGGCGGAAGATCTGGCTGTAGAAGGTGGCAACGCCTTCGACGTCGCTGGCAGGGATGCCGAGGATCTCGCCGATGGCGTCGGCAGCGCCGTCCGGCACCCAGCCGCGCTCCTTCTGGACGATCTTGAGGGCTTCGATGGACGCCGCGCGCGGGTCCTCGTAGTGGTGCATCTCGTGCTCGATGGCCGAGCGTTCGGTTTCGCTGAGGACGAAACGGTCGGTCTGGATAATGCTCATGTCAGCGGTCCACGTCAGCCATAACGAAGTCGATACTGCCCAGGTAGGCGATCAGGTCGGCCACCATGCTGCCGCGGATCACCGAGGGGATCTGCTGCAGGTGGGCGAAGCTGGGCGTCCGGATCCGGGTGCGGTAGCTCATGGTGCTGCCATCGCTCGTCAGGTAGTAGCTGTTGATGCCCTTGGTCGCCTCGATCATCTGGAAGGCTTCGTTGGCCGGCATGACCGGGCCCCAGGAAACCTGCAGGAAGTGGGTGATCAGGGTTTCGATGTGCTGCAGCGTGCGCTCTTTCGGTGGCGGCGTGGTCAGCGGGTGGTCGGCCTTGTACGGGCCTTCCGGCATGTTCTTCAGGCACTGGTCGATGATGCGGATGCTCTGGCGCATCTCTTCCACGCGGACCATGCAGCGGTCGTAGGCGTCACCGTTGTGGGCCAGCGGGACTTCGAACTCGAAGTTCTCGTAGCCAGAGTAGGGGCGGGCCTTGCGCAGGTCGAAGTCACAGCCGGTGGCGCGCAGGCCGGCACCGGTGGTGCCCCATTCCAGGGCTTCCTTGGTGTTGTACTGCGCAACGCCGATGGTGCGGCCTTTGAGGATGCTGTTCTGCAGGGCAGCCTTGGTGTATTCGTCCAGGCGCTTGGGCAGCCAATCGACGAACTCCTTGACCAGCTTGTCCCAGCCGCGCGGCAGGTCATGGGCGACACCGCCGATGCGGTACCAAGCCGGGTGCAGGCGGAAGCCGGTGATGGCTTCGATGACCTTGTAGGCGCGTTGGCGGTCGGTGAAGGTGAAGAACACCGGGGTCATGGCGCCCACGTCCTGGATGTAGGTGCCCAGGAACAGCAGGTGGCTGGTGATGCGGAAGAACTCCGCCAGCATGATGCGGATGGTGTCGACCTTCTGCGGTACCTGAATGCCGGCGAGCTTCTCGACGGCCAGTACGTACGGCAGGTTGTTCATCACCCCGCCGAGGTAGTCGATGCGGTCGGTGTAGGGGATGAAGCTGTGCCAGGACTGGCGCTCGGCCATCTTCTCGGCGCCACGGTGGTGGTAGCCGATGTCCGGGACGCAGTCGACGATCTCTTCACCGTCCAGCTGCAGCACGATGCGGAAGGCACCGTGGGCGGAGGGGTGGTTGGGGCCGAGGTTGAGGAACATGTAGTCCTCGTTCTCGCCCTGGCGCTTCATGCCCCAGTCCTCGGGGTTGAAGCGGGCGGCTTCTTCCTCGAGCTGCTGCTTGGCCAGCGTGAGGCTGAAGGGGTCGAATTCGGTGGCGCGCGCCGGGTAGTCCTTGCGCAGCGGGTGACCCTGCCAGGTCGGCGGCATCATGATGCGGGTCAGGTGCGGGTGCCCGGTGAAGGTGATGCCGTAGAGGTCCCAGACTTCGCGTTCGTACCAGTTGGCATTGGGCCAGATCCTGGTGACGCTGGGCAGGTTGAGGTCGCCCTCGGACAAGGCGACCTTGATCATCACGTCACTATTACGTTCCAGCGAGATCAGGTGGTAGAACACCGTGAAGTCGGCGCCCGGCAGGCCGCGGCGCTGGGTGCGCAGACGCTCGTCGACGCCATGCAGGTCGTACAGCATGACGAAGGGGCGGGGGGCGTTGCGCAGGAAGGACAGTACTTCGACGAGTTTTTCGCGGGGGACCCAGATCACCGGCATGCCGGTGCGGGTTGCCTGGATGGTGAAGCTCTCGGCGCCGAAGCGGGAGTTCAGCTCAACGACGACATCTTGGTCGTCAGCCTTGTAAGGCGGAATAGACAGAACGGTGTCTGCAGTCATGGTCTCGGTCGCTTTCGGTCAACGTACAGAGTGAAACGGGCCTTCTCGTGGAAAGACCCGTATCAGACTTCGTCGGGGCTGCGCAGGTTGGTGACCTGAATACGCTGTTCGCGGCGCTGTTCCTTCTGCGACGGCATTTCGGCACGGTAGATGCCTTGGTCGCCGACGACCCAGGAAAGCGGGCGGCGCTCCTGGCCGATGGATTCCTGCAGCAGCATGAGGCCTTGCAGGAATGCCTCCGGGCGGGGAGGGCAGCCAGGGATGTACACGTCCACGGGGAGAAACTTGTCCACACCCTGGACCACCGAGTAGATGTCGTACATGCCACCGGAATTGGCGCACGAGCCCATCGAGATCACCCACTTGGGCTCCAGCATCTGCTCGTAGAGGCGCTGGATGATCGGCGCCATCTTGATGAAGCAGGTGCCGGCGATGACCATGAAGTCAGCCTGGCGGGGTGATGCACGAATGACTTCGGCACCGAAGCGGGCGATGTCGTGGGGCGCGGTGAAGGCGGTGGTCATCTCCACGTAGCAGCACGACAGACCGAAGTTGTACGGCCACAGGGAGTTCTTGCGACCCCAGTTGACCGCGTTGCTCAGAACATCCTCGAGCTTGCCCATGAAGATGTTCTTGTGGACCTGATCTTCTAGCAGAGGGTCAGTGACGACCTCCCGCTCGCCGATCGGGTACTGCTCGTTGGGAGCAGTCGGATCGATCCGAGTAAGTTTGTATTGCATTGCCAAAGCCTCATTGTTTTAGCTTCGCCTGCCGATTACGACGACCTTCGGGGGCCCAGTCGAGGGCTCCGATGCGCCAGAGATAGGCAAGACCTGCCAACAGAATTGCTATGAAAATGGTGGCCTCGATGAGCCCGGCCCATCCGCTTTCGCGAACAGATACGGCCCATGCGAAGAGAAAGAGGGCTTCGACGTCGAAGATCACGAAGAGCATCGCGACCAGATAGAACTTGGCGGAGAGGCGGAGGCGGGCGCTGCCGGTGGGGAGCATCCCGGATTCGAAAGGGTCGTTCTTGGCGCGGCCGAAGGCGCGGCTACCGAGGAGGGCTGAGACGCCGAGCATGAATGCGATCAGGCCGAACACGCCCAGCAGGAAAACAGCGAAACCCCAGTTATGGGACAGGATGGCAGTGGCTTCCGACATGCCCGAACTCCTTCTACAAGGAACGGCGTTCACTCGTGTTATTAGGGTTATGCCGGAGCAGAAGCACCCGGCAATCTATTCGAACAATTTTATGCCCGTAAGGGGGAACAAGTAAATTTTTCAGGTCGAAAAATTAACTCCGAGGGCAGTAAAAGGACCTTGTACTGCTATGAAAGCCATATGGGCCGCGGGTTTCAGTTTTTTGTTAGGCCTTGGTCGGATTGCGTCGCTATGCCGCAGCGGCAAGTTAGATGGCCTGTAGTTGATATTCATTCTCGTTTGACTGGAGAATATTTAATCACTACCTAATTAATCCTACAGAGGCGACTAAAAGTTACCGGTGCATTAGCGCCAACTACTACAAAGGTAGCGGTTTCTATCCCGAATAATTCTGGCAGCGGCTTATTGAGGCACTCTGAATGCTGTACTAGCGTACCAGCTGCGCTTTTTCAGAGCGTTTCCCCTGTTTCCCGGCGGTACTCAGGGGGTCAATCGGACCCCCATGTCCTCGGCCTTTCCGGGCTTGGTGGTCTCATCAAAACATCAAGAAAAGAGGGAACTGCCCATGAGGCTCGCTACGCGCCTGCGCTGCAGCATCATCTTGTTGTCCTGCCTGTTGCCAACCTTCCAAGCCCACGCCGAACTCGGTGACTACGGTGCCTGGAAGACACTTCTCAACCTGACCTCTCCGCCCAAGGCTGATAACCCCGTGCGGGCCGAGCAGCGCGTTGGCCCCTACCCGATGCTGGCCAACCCGGCCGGTTTCAGGTCCGGCTTCACGCCGACGGCCTACTTCGCCTGGCAGACCGTCCAGCTTGCACCGGAGACCGGGGCGGTATGCGGTGACGGCTCACCCTACAAGTTCTTCGTCAACCGGATGCCGAACACCAGCAACACCCTGATCTACATGGAAGGCGGCGGCGCCTGCTGGGACTACGCCAGCTGTTCCGGCCAGGCCGGCATCCGCGGCGCGCGCAACCCCAATGGCATTCCGGATGACTACATGAAGCTGGCGAACCCCCAAGCCAGTCTGGTCAGCCCCTTCGTCGTGCGCCTCCACCCGTACTCCCGGGTGAAGACCCAGGGCTGGAACATCGTCTACATCCCCTATTGCACCGGTGACCTGTATGCCGGCGACAAGGTAGCGGTCTATGACGATCCGAGTGGGAAGAAGCCTCCCCTGGTCTGGCACCACAACGGCTTGCGCAACGGCCGGGCAGTGCTCGGCTGGCTGAAGGACAACCTGGAGCGCCCCGGTCAGATGCTCTCCACCGGCTGCAGTGCCGGCGGTGCGGGCAGCCTGATCAGCCACTCGGTGCTTCGCCAGGACCTCGCGCCGGATCGCGGCTTCCTGATCGACGACTCCGGGCCGGTCTTCAGTGCTGCCGTGGGCGGCGACAGCCAGACTTACCCCTCGCTGCCGCTGCAGAACCTCATCCGCAGCGCCTGGGGGCTTGACCAGGGGCCACTGCAGTTCCTGCAGTCGCGCCTGCCGGGCGTGAGTCTCTCCAACCTGGGCAGCCTCTACCCGGCCCTGGCGGCCAACTTCCCGGGGGACCGCCTGGGTCACACGCACTTCTGGCAGGACCTGAACTACTCGTCCTATTCCTATGAGCGGTTCTACCCGGAAATCGCCAATGCCCCGGACAAAGCCACCAAGGAGGCGCTGATCAAGGCCAAGTGGCAGGTGGACACTGCGCGCCTGCGCGACACCCTGGCCAACCTGCCGAACTTCGGGGGCTACTTCCCGCAGTACCGGGCCCTTAACGAGAGCCACTGCACCACCATCGTCGACTTCGCCAACGGCGATATCCAGGAGCAGGGTCTGGAACTCAGCCACTTCATCGACAACGTGCTCAATGGCCAAGGTCCGGTGCTGGACGCCTCCGAGCTCAGCGATGAGGCGGACCGAGCCAAGCCCAACAACCTGATCTACGATGCCATCAACAAACTGCTCTGAACCCGCCGGGGCGCCTTGCGCGCCCCGGTCACCTCACCGATAGGCCTGCTCCCGGGCCTCCTGCAGCCGCTGGCGCAGGTACTCGTTGCGAGACAGGCCATCCGGTATCGCCTCCAACGCCATCACTTCCTCGACGATGCGTTTCTCATCCTGCTTGTAGCGCTGGAACTGCGGTGAAGGCTGCTGCGCCAGTGCTTTCTCGCGGGCCTCGCTGGCCTCCTGGTAGCGGCGGAGCAGGGCGTTTGCACGGCTCTTCTGCTCCTCCGGATCGCTCTCGGTCGCCTGGATCAGCGCGATCTGCAGCATCAGCGATTCGCTCGCCGCCAGCTCGCCTCGTGCCTCGCGCTCCTCCAGCCCCTTGCGCAACCGCTCGGCTTCCGCTTCCCGTTCCGCCTCCGGCAACTGGGAGGCCTTGTCGAAGAAGCCCCGGTACTCGCTGTCGAACGCCAGGCGTTTGGAGTAGGCATCCACCCGCGTCGGATCCACGGCTGGCTTGGTCTCTGTCTCTGCTTTTGGTGGTTGCTCGCCAGGCTGTTCGGCGCGGGCTGTTGCGGGGGCGCTGGCGGTTGGTGCCGCTGCAACGGGAGCAACTGCTTCGGTATCCGCTTGCAGGCGCCAATAGAGGGTGGCGCTGGCCGTCGTAATCGCGAGCGCGATGGCGCTCAGCAGCAGTGTCTTGTTGGGCATCGTGCCTCCTGCATGGTGTGAAATGCCGGGAAGCTTAGTCGACGCGATCCTTCCTACGCGGCACCCAGGCCCAGACCATCTGGCAGCGGATCGGCTCGGCACCGCTCTCGTCGGTCACGCGCACCTCCACGGTCACCTCGCCCTTTTCCTCGTCTTCGATCTGGCGCAATTGCTCGGGTGAAAGCCGCGCCTCGGCCCTGAGGCCGCCACTCGCCCGCCGCAGGTAGTCCACGTGCAGGGTGCGGATCAGCGGAATGCGGGTGTCCGGCACGCTCATGCCCACCAGGATGCCCGTCGCCGACTCCGCCAGCAGCGCCATGGCAGCGGCGTGCACCCCGCCGATGTGGTTCTGCACGCGCTTGCGATTGGCCAGGCTCATCACCGCCCGGTCGCGGCCCAGGTGGTGGACGCGGATGCGCCCGGTGCCGGCGAACTTCACCTGGCTGCCGATCAGCAGGCTCAGCAAGGGTGTGTGCAGTGCAGCAGGGAGGCGGGTGATCAGCCAGGTGGCTTTGGCGAGGCGGTTGGTCGGCATGGCGAGGCTCGTGGTGAGTGAGCCGCCAGTCTCCCAGTGTCAAAAGGGACCGGCCATTGCTGGCCGGTCGGAGTGCCCTGGCAGTTCGGCCAGTGGCGGAGGGGTCAGAGGATGCGCCGACGGTCTTCTCGGGTGATCACCACCGTCGCCGAGCGCGGCCGGCGGCCCGGGCCGTCCGGCCAGGTGCTGGTCAGGTTGGTCGGGGTCGAGCCCTCGCCCGGGTGCTGGATGTTGACGAACAGCGTGCGGAAGTCCGGCGTCGCCGTGATCCCGGTGATCTCCGCGCCCAGCGGTCCCACCAGGAAGCGTTTCATCTCCCCGGTGCGCGGGTCCGCCACCAGCATCTGGTTGTTGCCGAACGGGCCGGATGCCAGCTGGCTGCCGCTCATGTCGGTCTGGATCCACAGGCGGCCGTCCTCGTCGAACCACAACCCGTCCGGGCTGGCGAGGATGGTGCCGGCGTCCAGCGGCTGGCCGTTCGGGCCACTGCTGTCGCTCTGCGGGCCGGCCAGCAGGAACAGGTTCCAGTTGAAACGTGCGCCCGCGTAGTCACGGCTCTGCTCGCGCCAGCGGATGATGTGGCCGTAGGCATTGTTCGGGCGCGGGTTGGGTGCGTCCGGCGTGGTGCGCGCGGTGTTGTTGGTCAGGGTGAAGTACACCTCGCCGTTGTCCGGGTTCACCGCGCCCCATTCCGGGCGGTCCATCTTGGTCGCGCCCACGGTGTCGGCAGCCAGGCGGGTGTTCACCAGTACATCGCCCTGGTCGGCGAAGGTCACGCCGGCCTTCTGGCAGGCCTGCTGGAAGGCCGGGTCGTTGATGTCCAGGGCCAGCCACTGGCCGCTGCCATCGGCGTTGAAGCGCGCCACGTAGAGCGTGCCGTCGTCCAGCAGGCGATGGTTGCGCTTGCCCGGGCGGAAGGTGTCGCGGCTCACATACTTGTAGATGTACTCGTTCTGCGAGTCGTCGCCGGAGTAGCAGACCACCCGGCGCCCTGGTTTCACCGGCGCGAAGATCAGGCCCTCGTGGGCGAAGCGGCCCAGGGCCGTGCGCTTGATCGGCGTGGAAGTGGGGTCGAACGGGTCGATCTCCACGATCCAGCCGAACTGGTTCGGCTCGTTGCGGTAGTCGCCCTTGGCATCGGCGGCCTTGCGGGTCGCGTCGAAGCGCTCGAACTCATCGCCCGCCAGTGTTTCCCAGCCGAAGCGGCTGGTGTTGCGCAGGCCATAGCGCTTCAGTTCGCGGGGCAGGTCGGCGTCGCGGGTGGCGAAGTAGCCGGCCCAGTTCTCCTCGCAGGTCAGGTAGGTGCCCCAGGGGGTGAAACCGTTGGAGCAGTTGTTCTGGGTACCGCGCGACTGGGTGCCGTCCGGGCTGTAGCGGGTCTGCATCAGCGCGTGCCCGCGTGCCGGGCCGCTGATGCGCATCGGTGTCGCCGCGGTGATGCGACGGTTGCGCGGGCTGGGCACTACATTCCACTCGCCACGCACGTCACGGCGGATCTCCACCACCGACACGCCATGGGCGTTGATCTCCTTGCGGACCTCCTCGGCGCTGGTGCGCTTGCCGTTCACCACGGTCGGGCCGTTCGGGTGCAGCAGCGGCGCGTCGATGTACTCGTGGTTCAGCACCAGCAGGCCGTGGTCCGAACGTATCCCGAAGCCATGGCGGGCATCGATGGGGAAGAAGTGCATGCCGTCGTGGTGCATGCCGGTCTGCTCGGCCTGGTCCTGGGCGCTGTTGCTGGCGTCATCGGCGAAGGCCGGGTAGCGGCCGGTGATGGGCGTACCCCAGGGAATGAACGCGGTGGCCTTGTAGCCCGGCGGCACCGTCACGGTGTCGGCGCGGCCGGTGGGAATGCCCTCGAAGCCCAGGCGCTTGCGCGGGCGGAAGGGGAAGCCCAGGCCGCGTGCCTCGGCCTCGATCTCGGTGGCCTGGGCCTGGCCGGGCAGGCTCACGCCAAGGAAGGCGAGGGCGCCCAGGGTGGCGCCACCGGCCAGCACCTCACGGCGCTTCAGACCGGCGATCAGGTCATTGATGTGCAGGTTGTCCGAGCCGTTGCTGGGCAGCTCGTCGCCGTTGCCGAACAGCACGGCGGTGTCGTTGTTTTCGTGGTTCAAGGCATGTCTCCATACGGGCGAATCGACGGAGACCTGACGCTAAAGCCCAAAAGCGACCGGAAAATGACAGCGCAATCCAGCAGCGTGAGCCGGTACGCAGAATCGTCAGTGCGGACCGATGGCGAAGATCAGCGCACCGCCCTGCAACTGGCGGATCACCCGGTCACGGTCGGCGCTGGCCAGCACCAGGCAGCCGTTGCTACGGCCCGCCACACCGTGGGCCTCGATGAAGTCGCGTTCCATGTAGTCCCGCGCATGCACCACGATGGCCCGGGCCATCGCATTGCGGTTGCTGCGGCTCAGCCCCTCCAGGCGCATGGAGAGGCCGTGGCCCGGGGCCTCGCTCTGGAACACCTCGGTCGTGCGGAACACCCCGAGTGAAGACGCCAGGCTGCCCGGCCGATCGGAAAAACGCTCCGCGTAGCCATCGTGGTCCGCGTCCGAGCCGCGCCCGTGGGCCACGCGAAACCGCCCCAGCAGCGCGTGGCTGCGCCGCTCGAACAGCAGGAAGCGTGGCTCGCTGGAGCGCTGGCCGTAATCGACGACGGCGAAGTGCGGGTGGTGATCGCGGCGAAGCCGCTCTAGGATTCCAGGCAGTTCGCGCGCCGGCACCCACTGGCGCAAGTCGTCGGCCAGGGCGGCAACAGGCAAGAGCAACAGCAGGAGGACGGCGAGGGATCGGCGCATGGGGCGGTCTCGTTGGAGCAGCCGCCACTAAACCCCGGAGTCACGGAGGACGCAAGATGAGGGACAGGTATCGACGCGGTCAGCCAGGGATCGAAGGCCGCATCCAGGCGACCCGCAAGGGGTCGCCGGTGGGGCACGGAGTGTCAGCGCTTGCCCATGGAGCGGCGCGAGCCGCGCGGCGGCATGCCGGGGCGCTGGCCACGGTCGTGGCCTTTCAGGGTCTGGTACCAGGGCAGGTTCTGCTTCGGCTTTTTCTCCGTCGCCTCGGTGCTGGTCTCGGGGGCGGCCGGGGCGTCGGTGTCTTGAAGGGTGTCGTTCATACAAGGTCCATGGCGCCTTGGCGCCGGTCACTGGAAAGTCTGGCCGATCAGGCCGGGCGCCATCATATCGCAAGTCGCTGGAAGCGCCCTCATCCTCGACGGAGGCACCCTGACCTGTATCAAGGTGATTTCCGTGGAGTTATCGGATGATCCCCACCATCACAAGGAAATGGACTGAAAAATGAAGCAGCCAAGCAAACAGGTTCGAGGCTGGATCGTCACCGCGCTCGTGGTCGCCGCGCTCGGCGCCGGCGCCTGGTGGGTGCTGCGCCCGGTCGGCCTGGGAGAGGGCTTCGCCAGCGGCAATGGCCGCATCGAGGCCACCGAAGTGGACGTGGCCACCAAACTGGCCGGCCGCGTGGCCGAAATCCTCGTGGACGAGGGCGACTTCGTGAAGACCGGCCAGGTGGTCGCGCGCATGGACACCCAGGTGCTCCAGGCCCAGCTCGCCCAGGCCGAAGCCCAGGTGCGCCAGACCGAGAACGCCCGCCTCACCGCTCAGGCCCTGGTGGCCCAGCGGCAGAGCGAGCAGGCCACCGCCGAAGCCGTGGTCGGCCAGCGCGAGGCCGAGCTGACCGCCGCCAGCAAGCGCTTCACCCGTACCGAGGCTCTGGTCAAGCGCAATGCCTTGCCCCAACAGCAACTGGACGATGACCGCGCCGTGATGCAGAGCGCCCAGGCCGCCCTGGCCGCCTCGCGCTCCCAGGTGGTCTCGGCCAAGGCCGGCATCGAAGCCGCCCGTTCCCAGGTGATCGAGGCCGAATCCGCCATCGAAGCCGCCCGCGCCTCCGTCACCCGCCTGGCGGCCGACATCGAGGACAGCCTGCTCAAGGCCCCGCGCGACGGCCGCGTGCAGTACCGCGTCGCCCAGCCCGGCGAAGTGCTGGGGGCCGGTGGCAAGCTGCTCAACCTGGTGGACCTGGGCGACGTCTACATGACCTTCTTCCTCCCCGCGCCCCAGGCCGGCCGCGTCACCCTCGGCTCCGAAGCGCGACTGGTGATCGACGCCGTGCCGCAGTACGTCATCCCCGCCAAGGTCTCCTACGTCGCCAGCGTCGCCCAGTTCACCCCCAAGACCGTGGAAACCGCCAGCGAGCGTGAAAAACTGGTGTTCCGCGTCAAGGCCCGCATCGACCCGGCGCTGCTCAAGCAGCACATCACTGCCGTGAAGACCGGCGTACCCGGCATGGCCTACCTCAAGCTGGATGAAGCGGCCACCTGGCCCGAGCACCTCGAAATCAAGGTGCCCTGATGGAGGCCGTCAGCCACGTGGCGCAGCTGAGCGGGGTCTCGCTGCGCTACGGCGACACCTTCGCCCTGAACGATGTCGACCTGGCCATCCCCGCCAACTGCATGGTCGGGCTGATCGGCCCCGACGGCGTCGGCAAGTCCAGCCTCCTGGCGCTGCTCTCCGGCGCCCGGCGCATGCAGGACGGCAGCATCCGCGTGCTCGACGGCGACATGCGCTCGGCCCGTCATCGCCGCGCCATCTGCCAGCGGGTCGCCTACATGCCCCAGGGGCTGGGCAAGAACCTCTACCCGACGCTCACCGTGTTCGAGAACGTCGACTTCTTCGGACGCCTGTTCGGCCATGACCGCGCCGAACGCGAACGGCGCATCGACGACCTGCTGCGCAGCACCGGGCTCGACCCCTTCCGCGAACGGCCCGCCGGCAAGCTCTCCGGCGGCATGAAGCAGAAGCTCGGCCTGTGCTGCGCGCTGATCCACGACCCCGACCTGCTGATCCTCGACGAGCCCACCACCGGCGTCGACCCGCTGTCGCGCAACCAGTTCTGGGAACTGATCGGGCGCATCCGCCAGGGCCGCGAAGGCATGAGCGTGCTGGTGGCCACCGCCTACATGGAAGAGGCGGACCGCTTCGACAGCCTGGTGGCCATGGACGCCGGCCGGGTACTCGCCACCGGCACCCCGGCCGAGATCCGCCAGCGCACCGGCTGCGACACCCTCGAAGAAGCCTTCATCGCCCTGCTGCCCGAAGAGAAGCGCAGCGGCCACCACCGCCTGAGCATCCCGCCCCGCGAGCGCGGCAACGGCGAGATCGCCATCGAAGCCGAAGGGCTCACCTGCCGCTTCGGTGATTTCGTCGCCGTGGACCGCGTGAGCTTCCGCATCGAGCGCGGCGAGATCTTCGGCTTCCTCGGCTCCAACGGCTGCGGCAAGTCCACCACCATGAAGATGCTCACCGGCCTGCTGCCGGCCAGCGAAGGGCGCTGCGCCCTGTTCGGGCAGGATGTCGACGCCAGCGACCTGGCCACCCGCCGGCGGGTCGGCTACATGTCCCAGGCCTTCTCTCTCTACGGCGAACTGACGGTGCGGCAGAACCTCGAACTGCACGCCCGGCTGTTCCACCTCCCGCCCGAGCGCATCGGCCCGCGGGTGGACGAAATGCTCCAGCGCTTCGACCTCGACGGCGTGCAGGACGAGCTGCCCGAAGGCCTGCCACTGGGCATCCGCCAGCGCCTGTCGCTGGCCGTGGCGGTGATCCACGGTCCCGAGCTGCTGATCCTCGACGAACCCACCTCCGGCGTGGACCCGGTGGCCCGCGACGGCTTCTGGGAGCTGATGATCGACCTCTCGCGCAACGACGGCGTCACCATCTTCATCTCCACCCACTTCATGAACGAAGCCGAGCGCTGCGACCGCATCTCCCTCATGCACGCCGGGCGCGTGCTGGACAGCGACACCCCCGCCGGCCTCATGGCCAAGCGCAACCTGCTCACCCTCGAAGCCACCTTCATCGCCTACCTCGAAGAGGCCGCCGGCATCAGCGGCCAGCCGCCCCAGGCCGCACCGGTGCTGGCAAAGGGCGGGGAGAGCGCGAGCAAGGACCGGGGTTTCAGCTTCGCCCGCCTGTTCAGCTACGCCCGGCGCGAAAGCATGGAGCTGCGCCGTGACCCGATCCGCCTGACCCTCGCGCTGCTGGGCACCGTGCTGCTGATGTTCATCATCGGCTACGGCATCAGCATGGATGTCGAAGACCTCTCCTATGCCGTGCTCGACCGCGACCAGACCACCACCAGCGAGGCCTATGCCCTCAACCTGGCCGGCTCGCGCTACTTCATCGAGCGCGCACCGATCCACGACTACGCCGAACTGGACCGGCGCATGCGCAGTGGCGAGCTGAGCCTGGCGGTGGAGATCCCGCCGGGCTTCGGCCGAGACCTCAAGCGCGGCGCCCGGCCCACCGTCGGCGTGTGGATCGACGGTGCCATGCCCACCCGTGCCAACACCGTCAAGGGCTACGTGCAGGGCCTGCACCTGGAGTACCTCGCCGAGCTGGCGCGGCGCTCGCCCTCCGGCGGCTACACCACGGCAGTCACCACCGAAGTGCGCTACCGCTACAACCCCGACGTGGAGAGCCTGGAAGCCATGGTGCCGGCGGTGATCCCGCTGCTGCTGATCATGATCCCGGCCATGCTCACCGCCCTCGGCGTGGTACGCGAGAAGGAGCTGGGTTCCATCACCAACCTCTACGTCACGCCGGTCACCCGCCTGGAGTTCCTCCTTGGCAAGCAGCTGCCCTACGTCGCCATGGGCATGATCAACTTCCTGCTCATGGTGGCCCTGGCCGTGGTGGTGTTCGGGGTGTCCCTCAAGGGCAGCTTCGTCACCCTGGTGCTGGCCGCACTGTGCTACGTCATCACCGCCACCGGGCTCGGCCTGCTGCTGTCCACCTTCATGCGCAGCCAGATCGCCGCCGTGTTCGGCGTGGCCATCGCCACCATGGTCCCGGCGATCCAGTTCTCCGGGCTGATCCACCCGGTGTCGTCCCTGGAGGGGGCAGCCGCCCTGGTCGGGCAGGCCTACCCGGCCACCCATTTCCTCATCATCAGCCGCGGGGTGTTTTCCAAGGCCCTGGGGTTCAGCGACCTGGCCGGTTACTTCGTGCCCCTGCTGATCACCATCCCCGTGCTGCTCGGCCTCAGCGTCCTGTCGCTGAAGAAACAGGAGGTCTGACATGGGCAGCCTGAGCAACATCCTGCAACTGGGGCTCAAGGAGTTCCGCAGCCTGCAGCGTGACTACGCCATGCTGGCGCTGATCCTCTGGGCCTTCAGCATGGGCGTCTACAGCTCCGCCACCGGCCTGCCGGAAACCCTCCACCACGCGCCCATCGCCGTGGTCGACGAGGACCGCTCGCAGCTCTCCAACCGCCTGGTCAATGCCTTCCAGCCGCCGTACTTCCGCACGCCCGAGCTGATCGACCAGGCCGGCATGGACCGCGGCATGGACACCGGCCGCTACACCTTCACCCTCGACATCCCGCCGGACTTCCAGCGCGACGTGCTCGCCGGGCGCAACCCGGTGGTGCAGCTCAATGTCGATGCCACGCAGATCGGCCAGGCCTTCAGCGGCGCCGGCTACGTGCAGAACATCATCTTCACCGAGGTCAACGAATTCGTCGCCCGGCACCGGGGCCAGCAGGCCATGCCGGTGGAACTGGAGATGCGCACCCTGTTCAACCCCAACCTCACCCAGGCCTGGTTCGGCGGGGTTATGGAGGTGATCAACCAGATCACCATGCTCTCCATCATCCTCACCGGCGCCGCGCTGATCCGCGAGCGCGAACACGGCACCGTCGAGCACCTGCTGGTGATGCCGCTCACCGCCTTCGAGATCATGCTGGCCAAGGTCTGGTCCATGGGGCTGGTGGTGCTGGTGGCCACCGCGCTGAGCCTGGTGTTCGTGGTACGCGGCTGGCTGGCCGTGCCCATCAGCGGCTCGCTGTCGCTGTTCCTGGTAGGGGCCGCGCTGCACCTGTTCGCCACTACTTCCATGGGGATCTTCCTCGGCACCGTTGCCCGCTCCATGCCGCAGCTCGGGTTGCTCACCATCCTGGTGCTGATGCCGCTGCAGATCCTCTCCGGTGCCACCACCCCGCGCGAGAGCATGCCGGAGCTGGTGCAGCACGTGATGCTGATCGCCCCCACCACCCACTTCGTCGCCCTGGCCCAGGGCATCCTCTACCGTGGCGCCGGCCTCGACATCGTCTGGCCGCAGTTCCTCGCCATCCTCGCCATCGGCAGCGCCTTCTTCCTCGCCGCCCTGCGGCGCTTCCGCGCCACCATCACGCAGATGGCCTGAGTCTCTCTCTTCGCATTGGTGTCAGGCAATCGCCCTACCACCGCTGATAGAGGTGAGGGCGGTTGCTTTCAGGTTATGGGCGCGCTGGGGTCAACTGGTGTTCCCAATCGCGCAGGTGCAGCAGGACGTCGGCCAGGGCCTGGGCGGCGGTGGAGAGTTGGTGGCTGGCGAGGCGCAGCAGGCCGACGCGGCGTTCCACTTGCGGGGTGTCGAGGGGGACGCAGCGGGCGCCCAGTTCTTCCATCTGCTGGATGCACAGGCTGGGGACGGCGCTGACGCCCAGGCCCTGGGCGACCATGCGGCCGACGGTGACCAGTTGGTGGCTTTCGAAGGCGACGGGCAGGTGGCCGTGGCGGGCGGCGACGCTGTCTTCCAGCAGCAGGCGCACGGCCGAGGGGCGTTGCAGGGTGATGAAGGGCTCGCCCAGCAGCTCCGCCCAGCTCACCGTGTCGCGTTCGGCCAGCGCGCAGCCGGCCGGCACCACGGCGACGAAGCGGTCGCTGTAGAAGGGGGTGAAGGCCAGGCCTTCCAGGCTCGACGGCTCGAAGGCGATGCCCAGTTCCACGCGGTGGCTGCGCACCATTTCCAGTACCTGTTCGTTGATCACGTCGTGCACGGCGACGTTCACCTTCGGGTGGCGGTCGCGGAACGCCTTCAGCGCCACCGGCAGCAGGTTGCTGGCGAAGGAGGGCATGGCGGCGATGGCGACCTTGCCCAGTTGCAGGGTGAAGTGCTGGTGCAGCAGCTCTTCGGCGTCGTCCCAGTCGGCCAGCAGGCGCCGGGCGATGGGCAGCAGGGTCTCGCCCTCGGGTGTGAGGGCGACGCTGCGGGTGGTGCGCACCAGCAACTGCCCGCCGAGGGATTCCTCCAGGGTCTTGATCGCCAGGGAGAGGGCCGGCTGGGACAGGTGCAGGCGTTCGCAGGCCTGGGCGAAGCTCAGGCTCTGGGCGACGGCAAGGAAGGCACGCAGTTGCTTGACGGTCATTTATCAGAATTTCGGATCAATGCTGAGGAAAAACAAAATTAACAAATGAGTTCGTGCGGGTGAAGCTGCATCCCACTCACCGGCCGGCAGGCCAGGCAGAACAACAACAGAGGATCAGCGATGAGCGGACTCGACAAGCGTGTAGGCAGTTACGCGGAAGCCCTCGACGGGCTCACCGATGGCATGACCGTCCTGGCCGGGGGCTTCGGTCTCTGCGGCATTCCGGAGAACCTGATCGCCGAGATCCGGCGGCGCGGGGTGCGTGACCTCACCGTGGTCTCCAACAACTGCGGCGTCGATGGCTTCGGCCTGGGCGTGCTGCTGGAGGACCGGCAGATCCGCAAGATGATCGCCTCCTACGTGGGCGAGAACGCGCTGTTCGAGCAGCAGCTGCTCTCCGGTGAGCTGGAGGTGGAACTCACGCCCCAGGGCACCCTGGCCGAGAAGCTGCGCGCAGGCGGCGCCGGCATCCCGGCCTTCTACACCGCCACCGGCTACGGCACCCCGGTGGCCGAGGGCAAGGAAGCGCGCCAGTTCAACGGCCGTCACTACATCCTCGAACCGTCCATCACCGGTGACTTCGCCATCGTCAAGGGCTGGAAGGCCGACCATTACGGCAACGTGATCTACCGCCACACCGCGCGCAACTTCAACCCGGTGGTGGCCACCGCCGGGCGCATCACGGTGGTGGAGGTGGAGGAGATCGTCGAGCCGGGCGAGCTGGACCCGGCGCAGATCCACACCCCGGGCATCTATGTCGACCGCATCATCCAGGGCTCCTTCGAGAAGCGCATCGAAAAGCGCACCACTCGCTGACCACGACACGACGAATCCGAGGAAACCGACATGGCACTGACCCGCGAACAGATGGCCCAGCGCGTGGCCCGCGAACTGAAGGACGGCTACTACGTGAACCTGGGGATCGGCATCCCCACCCTGGTGGCCAACTACGTGCCCGAGGGCATGGAAGTGATGCTGCAGTCCGAGAACGGCCTGCTGGGCATGGGCGCCTTCCCCACCGAGGCGGAAGTGGACGCCGACATGATCAACGCCGGCAAGCAGACCGTCACGGCGGTCAAGGGTGCGGCGATCTTCGACTCCTCCGAGTCCTTCGCGATGATCCGCGGCGGGCACGTGGACCTCACTGTGCTGGGGGCGTTCGAGGTGGACGTCAACGGCAACATCGCCTCCTGGATGATCCCCGGCAAGCTGGTCAAGGGCATGGGCGGCGCGATGGACCTGGTGGCCGGTGCCGACAACATCATCGTCACCATGACCCATGCCTCGAAGGACGGCGAATCCAAGCTGCTGCGCCATTGCAGCCTGCCGCTGACCGGGTGCGGCTGCATCCGCAAGGTGCTCACCGACCTGGCCTACCTGGAGATCGAGAACGGCACCTTCATCCTCCGCGAGCGCGCCCCCGGGGTGAGCGTGGAGGAGATCGTCGCCAAGACCGCCGGCCCGCTGGTGGTGCCGGACGATGTGATCGAAATGAGCTTCTGATTACCCTGCCGCCCCGACGCGCCGCCACCACGCATGGCGGTTCCCGGGGCGGTTTTTTATTGACCGGCCAGGCCCGTCGTGGCGTGGCCGAGAGGAGGAATCGACATGCAAGACGTCGTCATCGTTGCCGCCACCCGTACCGCCGTCGGCAGCTTCCAGGGCTCGCTGGCCAACATCCCCGCGCCGGAGCTGGGCGCCGCTGTGATCCGCCAGTTGCTGGCCCAGACCGGCCTCGACGGGGCCCAGGTAGACGAGGTCATCCTCGGCCAGGTGCTCACCGCAGGCTCCGGCCAGAACCCCGCCCGCCAGGCCGCCATCCTCGCCGGGCTGCCCCACGCGGTGCCGGCCCTGACCCTGAACAAGGTCTGCGGCTCCGGCCTCAAGGCCCTGCACCTCGCCGCCCAGGCCATCCGCTGTGGCGATGCCGAGGTGGTGATAGCCGGCGGCCAGGAGAACATGAGCCTCGCCCCCTACGTGATGCCCGGTGCCCGCACCGGCCTGCGCATGGGCCACGCCAAGCTGGTGGACACCATGATCCAGGACGGCCTGTGGGACGCCTTCAACGACTACCACATGGGCATCACCGCCGAGAACCTGGTGGAGAAGTACGGCATCAGCCGCGAAGCCCAGGACGCCTTCGCCGCCGCCTCCCAGCAGAAGGCCTGCGCGGCCATCGAAGGTGGGCGTTTCAAGGATGAGATCACCCCCATCCTGATCCCGCAGAAGAAGGGCGAGCCCATCGCCTTCGCCACCGACGAGCAGCCCCGCGCCGGCACCACCGCCGAATCCCTGGCCAAGCTCAAGCCGGCCTTCAAGAAGGACGGCAGCGTCACCGCCGGCAACGCCTCCAGCCTCAACGACGGCGCCGCCGCCGTGCTGCTGATGAGCGCCGACAAGGCCAAGGTCCTCGGCCTGCCGGTGCTGGCGCGCATCGCCAGCTACGCCAGCGCCGGTGTCGACCCGGCGATCATGGGCATCGGCCCGGTCTCCGCAACCCGCCGCTGCCTGGAGAAAGCCGGCTGGAACCTCGGCGAGCTGGACCTGATCGAAGCCAACGAAGCCTTCGCCGCCCAGGCCCTGTCCGTGGGCCAGGAGCTGGGCTGGGATGCGAGCAAGGTCAACGTCAACGGCGGCGCCATCGCCCTCGGCCACCCCATCGGCGCCTCCGGCTGCCGCGTGCTGGTGACCCTGCTGCACGAGATGATCAAGCGCGATGCGAAGAAGGGCCTGGCAACCCTGTGCATCGGCGGCGGGCAGGGCGTGGCCCTGGCCATCGAGCGCTGATCCCCTGCCGGGCCGACGCCCCGGTCGGCCTGGCCACACGCTTGTTCACGCAACGCTCCGCGCACCTGCGCGGGGCGGGACGTACCACGCCCTGGCGTGGTGTCGTCGTTTCAGACCTACAGGGCATCTCTAGAAACGTAGGCGAGGCCGTCAGCGCAAGGCGCAACGACCAACGGGAGTAACAGCCGAAGGCTGGCCCGAAGGGCGCGTATCAGCGCGTCAAACAGGCGAAAAAGCGCAGTTTACGTGCGGTAAATGAGCATTTTGATCGGACTCGCGCACGAGGCTGTTTTTAACGCCGCGATGACAACGCAGGTAGTTTTTAGAGGTGCCCAACAGGGGGCGAAGACCCCGAGCCGCTCCACCCCTATCCAGTGCCGGTGCCCTCCATGCCTGGCCGACAAGAACAACAGTGAGGTAGACCGATGGTCACGCAACTCCAAGAAAGCCGCTCCGCCCGTTTTGCCATGCGGTGCTCCGCCTGGGCCGAGCGCTGGTTCCCCGATTCCTGGGTCTTCGCCGCCGCGGCCGTGATGCTGGTGACCCTGGCCGTGCTGGCCATGGGCGCGCCTGCCAGCCAGGCGGCCAAGGCCTTCGGCGACGGGTTCTGGAGCCTGATTCCCTTCACCATGCAGATGGCCTTCGTGGTCATCGGCGGCTATGTGGTCGCCAGCTCCGGGCCGGCGTCGAAACTCATCGACTGCCTGGCGCGGGTGCCGAAGAACGGCCGCTCGGCGGTGGCCTGGGTGGCGCTGGTGTCCATGCTCGCGTCGCTGCTCAACTGGGGCCTGTCCCTGGTGTTCGGCGGCCTGCTGGTGCGGGCCCTGGCACGCCGGGAGGAGCTGAAGATGGACTACCGCGCCGCCGGTGCGGCGGCCTACCTGGGCCTGGGCGCCGTGTGGGCGCTGGGCCTGTCTTCGTCGGCGGCGCAGTTGCAGGCCAACCCGGCCAGCCTGCCGCCGTCGATCCTGGCGATCACCGGGGTGATTCCGTTCACCGAGACGATCTTCCTCTGGCAATCCGGGGTCATGCTGCTGGCGCTCATCGTGGTGTCCCTGGTGGTGGCCTACATGACCGCGCCGAGTGCCGCCAATGCCCGTGACGCCAAGGCCTGCGGGGTGGACCCGAGCTTCACCGCGCCGCGCCAGGCCAAGCCGACCCGTCCGGGGGAGTGGCTGGAACACAGCCCGCTGCTGATCATCCTGCTGGTGGCCCTGGCCGGCGGCTGGCTGGCCCAGGAGTTCGCCAGCAAGCCGGCGATCACCGCCATCTCCGGCCTCAACACCTACAACCTGCTGTTCATCATGGCCGGCGCGCTGCTGCACTGGCGCCCGCGCAGCTTCCTCGACGCCGTGGCCCGGGCGGTGCCGACCACCACCGGGGTGCTGATCCAGTTCCCGCTGTACGGCTCCATCGCCGCGTTGATGACCACCGTGAACGGCAGCGACGGCCAGACCCTGGCGCACCACATCTCCACCTTCTTCGTGCAGATCGCCAGCCACGACACCTACGCGCTGCTGATGGGCGTGTACTCGGCGGTGCTGGGCTTCTTCATCCCCTCCGGCGGCGGCAAGTGGATCATCGAGGCGCCCTACGTGATGCAGGTGGCCAACGACCTGCAGTACCACCTGGGCTGGGCGGTGCAGATCTACAACGCCGCCGAGGCGCTGCCGAACCTGATCAACCCCTTCTACATGCTGCCGCTGCTGGGCGTGCTGGGGCTGAAGGCGCGTGACCTGATCGGCTTCTCCTTCGTGCAGTTGTTGGTGCATGCGCCCCTGGTGCTGGTGATGCTCTGGGCGCTGGGGCGGACCCTGGCCTACATCCCGCCGGTGATGCCCTGAGGGGGGCGGCGGCGCGGGCCTTACGCCCGTGTCGTCGCCGACTGGTGCTGGGGAGGAGGGCGGTCGGCAAGCTGTCATCAGTCGGTCATGAACGTGTCATAGCCTGCCGCCATCCCAACCAAGGAGCGCGACATGAAAGCAACCCGACTGAGTGCACTGATCGCCCTCGGCCTGGCGTCCGGAGCGGCCTGGGCCGATGTCCGGGTGGACGGGCCGGTGGAATACGGCGTGTTCGAGAGCCACTACCAGGACTTCAAGCCCGGCGAGCGCGTGCTGACCAGCAGCGACCAGAGCATCCAGCAGACCGAGGTGGTGCCCGCCCGGCTCGGCACCAAGTTCGGCCTGCGCTACACCCTGGTCGGCAAGCGCGAGAACGACACGCCGCTGACCCTGCTGTACCTCACCCCGGGCGTGACCACCCCCGACGGCCAGCGCCACGACAAGTTCGAGGTGATCCAGAAGATGGCCCCGGGCGCCCCCCAGGACGTGATGGCCTACGAGTTCACCGAGACCCACGAAGTGGTGCCCGGTGCCTGGCACTTCATGGTGTTCCAGGGTGACCGGCTGCTCGCCGAGAAGCGTTTCGAGGTCCGCTGACCGCCTTCGCCGCCCGGTTCCGCCGGGCGGTCTCTCCCCACGGGCCAGGCCCGTCGCGCCCGAGGCGCCTGTGATTTCCCTCCCCGAATGACGACTGCCCGGCTGTTGGTTGGGTGGATGGCTGGCGTATTGGCAGGTTCGGACATACTTTGTTACCGTACTTGCACTTTCGTACCAGATTCGCTCCCCGCTCCAACAACAAGAACAGCGTGACCGTCGCCGGCGTGCACCCCCCGCGACGAGGATGGACACCTGCGAGAGCGATGCCGAGGCCTGCCCATGTGCCCGGACGCCGTTCCGCAGCCGAGAGAAGAACAACAGGACCGGACGCAGAGCCGGCCCGAAATCTTGGCCGTCAAGGGAGGTACGTCGCTATGAAGAGGTTCATCCGCAATCCTGTCGCACCCCATCGATCAGGGCCCGCTGGAGTCGCCTGGGGGCTGCTGCCCCTGCTGGTGGCGGGCTCGGCCCAGGCGGTGGAGTTCAGCCTGCTGGACAACCAGCTCACCGGCTCCATCGACACCACGCTGTCCTACGGCGCCATGTGGCGGGTGCAGGGGCGGGACAAGGACAACATCAGCGACATCAACGCCGACGACGGCAATCGCAATTTCGATACCGGGCTGGTCTCCGAGGTGTACAAGGCCACGTCAGACCTCTCGCTGAAGTACGACAACTACGGCGCCTTCGTGCGCGGCACGGCGTACTACGACAGCCAGATCATGGACAAGCGCAACGACTATTACGGCACCACCGGTGGCGTGGAGCGGCCCAGCCAGTCCTTCCCTGATGACGACCGCTTCACCCAGGACACCCGCCACGTGGCCGGGCGCAAGGCCGAGGTGCTGGATGCCTACGTGTTCGGCAACTGGGACGTGGGCGACATGCCCCTGGGCGCCAAGGTGGGACGCCAGGTCATCAACTGGGGTGAGGGGGTGTTCTACCGGGGTGGGGTGAACACCGTGAACCCGGTGGATGCGGCGCGCTTCCACCTGCCGGGCTCGGAGCTGAAGGAAGTGCTGGTGCCGATGGAGGCGCTGAGCTTCAACCTGGGGCTGACCGACAACCTGTCCATGGAGGCCTTCTACCAGTGGAAGTGGAAGGAGACCCGGCTGGACCCGGTGGGCACCTACTTCTCCGACACCGACCTGTTCGCCGATGGCGGGCATACGGCGTACACCACCACGGCCAACCCCGACCTTCTGGCGATCATGGGGCTGCACCCCCTGGCGGTAGCGGCGGGTGCCATCGGCAATGGCGCCTACGGGCCCAATGCCTACGTCAACGCGGAGAACGGGACCTTCAAGGTCGCCAATATCGGCAAGGACCTGCAGGCGGACGACAGTGGCCAGTTCGGCGTCGCCTTCCGCTACATGGCGGAGGAGCTGAACTCCACCGAGTTCGGTTTCTACTTCGTCAACTACCACGCCAAGGAGCCGCAGATCGCCATCGACCTGACCGGCTACAACGGTGTGGACATGGCTGGCCTGGCAGGCTTCGGGCCGGCCGGCCCAGGGCTGGCAACGCTGGACATGGCCAGCAATGCCCAGGCCCGGCGGCGCTATGTCGAAGACATCCGCATGTACGGCTTCAGCTTCAACACCACGGTGGGGGATGCCTCGGTGTCCGGCGAGATCGCTTATCGCCCCAACGCGCCGATCGCCATCGCCGCCACCGACGACCTCCTCAGCGACCTGCTGGGGCAGGGTGTCAACGGGTTGACCAACATCTATGACGCCAGCGTTGCAGGCAATGCCGCCTGCGCCCAGGTATCCGGCAAGCAGCTCTGCCGCAGTTCGATCTTCGACAACTACGAGCGTGCCGAGACCTACAACACCTCCCTGTCCACCCTCTACAACTTCGGCCCGGCGCTGAGCTTCGACTCGGTGATCGGCGTTGCCGAGCTGGCCTCCCAGCACATCCGTGGCAGCAGCCTAAAGTACACCGCCTTCGACGGCTCGGTGCGCAGGTTCACCAGCGCCACCGACAAGGCCTACGAGGATGAGCGCACCACCGACAGCGACCAGATCAGCCGCGACAGCTACGGCTACACGCTGCTGCTGTCCGGTAGCTGGAACGACGTCTACGCCGGGGTGAAGCTCTCGCCCTACGTGGTGTTCCAGCACGACTTCAAGGGCAACTCGGACCGCACCGGCAACTTCATCGAAGGGCGCAAGGCACACACCATCGGCGTGGACGCCAGCTACCTGAACAGCTTCGAAGTGGGCCTGCAGTACACCGAGTACTACGGCGCCGGGCGCAACAACAGCACCCGCGACCGCGACAACGTCTCGCTCACCGCCAAGTACTCGTTCTGACCACGCGCCCGGCCGTGGCCGGGCTGTCACCTGACAGGGAGACCCCCATGCTGAGCAAACCTTCGCTGCTGCTGGCCGCCTGCGTGCTGGCAACCATCACCTCCGAGGCCGGCGCCGCCGTGACGGCCGACCAGGCCGCCGCGCTCGACAACCGGCTGACCCCCTTCGGCGCCGAGAAGGCCGGCAACGCCGCCGGCACCATTCCCGCCTGGGCCGGCGGGCTGACCCAGGCCCCGGTCGGCTACAAGGGGCCCGGCCAGCACCATGTCGACCCCTTCGCCGGCGATACCCCGCAGTTCACCATCACCAAGGCCAACCTGGAGCAGTACAAGGCGCACCTGACGCCGGGCCAGGTGGCGCTGTTCAACGCCTACCCGGAGACCTTCCAGATGCCGGTCTACGCCACCCGGCGCTCCGGCTCGGCGCCGCAGTGGGTCTACGACAACATCCGCCGCAACGCCACCAGCGCCAAGCTGCTCAACGGCGGCAACGGCTTTGCCGACGCCTACGGCGGCGTGCCGTTCCCGATCCCGCAGAACGGCCTGGAGGCGGTGTGGAACCACATCACCCGTTATCGCGGCACCTACATCGTGCGGCGCTCGGCGGAGGCGGGCGTGCAGCGCAATGGCGCCTACTCCCTGGTCACCTCCGAGGACGAGGCGCTGTTCCGCTTCTACGACCCCAAGGGCAGCTACGCGGGCCTGCAGAACACCCTGTTCTACTACCTCAGCTTCACCACCGCCCCGGCGCGCCTGGCCGGCAACGGCGCGCTGGTGCAGGAGATGCTCGACCAGGTCAAGGAGCCACGCCAGGCCTGGGGCTACAACCCCGGCCAGCGCCGGGTGCGGCGGGCGCCGACCCTGGCCTACGACACGCCCATCGAGTCCACCGACGGCCTGCGCACCGCCGATGACACCGATATGTACAACGGCGCGCCGGATCGCTACGACTGGACCCTGGTGGGCAAGCAGGAGATCTACATCCCCTACAACAACTACAAGGTCACCAGCCCCGAGGTGAAGTACAAGGACCTGCTGCAGCCCGGCCACATCAACCCCAAGTACACCCGCTACGAGCTGCACCGGGTGTGGGTGGTGGATGGCAAGCTCAAGCCCGGCGCCCGGCACATCTACTCGCGGCGCACGCTGTTCCTCGACGAGGACAGCTGGGGCGCGGCAGTGGTGGACCAGTACGACGGCCGCGGCGACCTCTGGCGGGTGTCGATGGCCTACCTGAAGAACTTCTACGAAGTGCCCACGGTGTGGACCGCGCTGGACACCTTCCACGACCTCCAGGCCCGCCGCTACGGCGTGCAGTGGCTGGACAACGAAGAGCCCGGCACCGTCGACTTCAGCCAGCCGTCCCCCGGTGACGCGGCCTTCACCCCGGCCGCCCTGAGGCGCAAGGCCTCGCGCTGACCGCAGTCCCGCCCCACGGCGGGACTGCTCGCCGACCCGGCGCCGCGTTATAGTCGCGCGATTCCAACCAAAGGGATGAGCGAGGACCATGGTGGCGCCGGTGAGGATTCTGGTGGTGGACGACGATGCCGAGGTGCGCGAGCTGCTGCAGGACTACCTGGGCGGCCACGCCTACCAGGTGGAGACGGCCTGTGACAGCGGCAGCATGCGCGCGGCCCTGGCAGCCGGCTTGCCGGACCTGGTGCTGCTGGACGTCGGCCTGCCTGGCGAGGACGGCCTGAGCCTCGCCCGCTACCTGCGCGAGCACCACGACCTGCCGGTGATCATGGTCTCCGGCGCCGGCAGCGCCGTGGACCGCACCATCGGCCTGGAAGTGGGCGCCGACGACTACGTGGCCAAGCCCTTCGACCCCCGCGAACTGCTGGCCCGGATCAAGACCGTGCTGCGCCGCTACCAGCGCGCCCCGGCGTCCGCTGCCGTGGCGGAGGCCGTTGCCCCCGTCGAACCCGATACCCGCCTGCAACTGGGCGCCTGCCGCCTGGACCTGGAGCGCCGCCAGCTGTTCGACGCCTCGGGCGGGGAAATTCCCCTCACGGCCATGGAGTTCGACCTGCTCCAGGCCTTCGCCCAGCGGCCGAACCGGCCGTTGTCCCGCGACCAGTTGCTCAACCTCACCCAGAACCGCGACTGGAACCCTTTCGACCGCTCCATCGACATCCGCATCGCCCGCCTGCGCCGCAAGCTCGAGACCGACCCCGACAAACCCCAGGTGATCCGCACCCTGCGCGGGGTGGGGTACATGTTCGTGCCGGGCTGACCCCGCGCCTGGCTCCTCTGCTCGGCGCCAGGCCGCCGTTTGTTTCAATTGTTTCAACCGCGTTGTACCCCCTGAACTCCCTCGGGGCGGCTCTCTATACTCCGTTCACCCAAGAGGCTCCTGGAGGCCTTCCGATGAGCCAGACGGCCCACCGCCCGCTGTTCGACGGCGCCGCCGAACACCAGTTGCGCCAGATCGTCGACAACAGCAGCGCGGTCATCTACGTGAAAGACCTGGAAGGGCGCCTGCGTCTGGTGAACCGGGCGTTCGAGCAGGTGTTCAAGGTCACTGCCGAGCAGGTCATCGGGCATGTCGACCATGAGTTCTTCCCGGCCGAGCTGGCCGATGTGCTGCGGGCCAATGACCAGAAGGTGGTGGAGCTGGGGCGCGAGCAGGAGTTCGAGGAGCGCCTGCCGTTCAACGGCGTGGTGCGCACCTACCTGTCGAGCAAGTTCCCGCTGTTCGATGCGGAGGGGCGGGTCACGGCGGTGTGCGGCATCTCCACCGACATCAGTTCGCGCAAGAGCGTCGAGGAGGTGCTGCGCTACGTGGCCCTGGGGATTTCGGCGGCCACCGGCAACGAGGTGTTCGAGGCGATCGCCCGCTACATGGTGCGCTCGCTCCGGGCCGACTTTGCCTTCGTCAGCCGCATCAGCGACGAGGGACCGCACAAGCTCACCACCCTGGCGATGTATTACAACGGCTCGCTGCAGGCCAACTCGACCTACCCCTTGAGCGGTTCACCCTGCGGCGACGTGCAGGGACGGGCCTTTCATTTCGTCGGCACCGGGCTGCAGGCGCTGTACCCGAATGACGCCGTATTCCGTGCCTATGGGGTCGACAGCTACGCCGGCTACCCGCTGTTCGCCACCGACGGCCGGCCGCTAGGGTTGATCGCCGCTGGCCGCCTGGGCCCGATGAAGGAGCGCGAGCGCGCCGAGTCGGTGCTGCGCATCTTCTCGGTGCGGGCGGCGGCGGAGATCGAGCGCCTGGAGGCGGAGGCCAGCTACCGGGCGATCTTCGCCGGCTCCGAGGACGCCATCCTGGTGCTGGATGTGGAGACCGGGGCGCTGGTGGATGCCAACCCGCGTGCCTGCGCGACGGTCGGCTACAGCTACGAGGAAATGATCGGGCTGGACATTGATGCCTTCAGCGCCGGCTACGAGCCCTACACCGGGCGCCAGGCCGCGGGCTTCCTGGCCCGCGCGGCGGCGGGCGAGCCGCAGCGGTTCGAGTGGCACCGGCGCAACCGCGACGGCAGCCTGCATTGGGACGATGTGACCCTGAAGCGGGTGACCCTTTCGGGGGTGGACCGCATCCTGGTGTTCTGCCGCGAGATCACCCAGCGCAAGGAGGCGGAGCAGGCGCTGCGGGCCAGCGAACTGCAGCACCGCACCATCACCGACACGGCGCTGGATTGCTTCATCAGCATGGACGGCGCCGGGCGCATCCTGGCCTTCAACCCGGCTGCCGAGCGCTGCTTCGGCATCGCCCGGGACCAGGCGCTGGGGCGCGGGTTGCTGAAGCTGATCATCCCCGAGCGGTTCCACGTGATGTACGAACAGGACCTGGAGCGCTACGCGCAGACCGGCAACGGCAGCTTCCTCGGCAAGCGCCTGGAAGTGGTGGCGCGCCGTGCCTCCGGCGAGGAGTTCCCGGCGGAACTGGCCCTGACCCATGTGAATGGTGACGAAGGCC
This sequence comes from Metapseudomonas otitidis, assembly GCF_011397855.1. Classification (NCBI taxonomy): domain Bacteria; kingdom Pseudomonadati; phylum Pseudomonadota; class Gammaproteobacteria; order Pseudomonadales; family Pseudomonadaceae; genus Metapseudomonas; species Metapseudomonas otitidis. The sequence continues at coordinate 2,392,378 of NZ_AP022642.1, forward strand.
CCCGTTACATCTGCTACCTGCGCGACATCACCGAGCGGCGCCAGGCCGAGGAGGAGAAGACCCGCCTGGAGCAGCAGTTGCGCCAGGCCCAGCGCATGGAAGCCATCGGGCACCTGACCGGGGGCATTGCCCACGACTTCAACAACCTGCTGACCAGCATGCTGGGCTACACGGTGATGGCGCAGGAGCATGCCGAGTCCCTGCGCGACGAGCGCCTGGGCAAGTACCTGACCCGAGTGCAGCGGTCGGCGGAGAAGGCCCGCGACCTGATCCAGCAGATGCTGACCTTCAGCCGTGGCAGCCGGGGTACGCCCCAGGTGACGGCGCTGGACCGGTTGCTGGGCAGCTTCATCCGCCTGCTGGAGTCCACCCTGCCGGCCACCGTCGAGCTGGAGACCCACCTGGCGGCCGATCTGCCGCCGGTGCTGGCGGACCCGGTGCAGCTGGAGCAGGTGCTGATGAACCTCTCTATCAACGCCCGGGACGCCATGGGCGGTGTCGGGCGCTTGCGCATCGAGCTGCAGCGGCAGCACCTGGGCGATGGCGTGTGCGCGTCCTGCCAGCAGCGGGTGGCGGGGCCCTTCGTCAGCCTGACGGTGAGCGACAGCGGCCCGGGCATCGATGCGGGCCTGCGTTCGCAGGTGTTCGAGCCGTTCTTCTCCACCAAGGCCAGCGGCCAGGGCAGTGGCATGGGCTTGTCCATGGTCCACGGCATCGTCCACGAGTACGGCGGGCACATCCTGCTGGAGGGTGGCGCGGGGCAGGGGGCGGTGTTCCGCGTGCTGCTACCGGCCCACGAGGACGGGCAGCTTCCGGAGGGGATGGCCTGCTGCCCGGCGGAGCATGTTCCGGTTCGCGCGACCTTGCAGGGGCGGGTGGCGGTGGTGGACGACGACCCGCTGGTGGGCGAATTCATGAGTGACCTGCTGGCCACCTGGGGGCTGGAGGTGCAGCTGTTCAGCGACCCGGAGCAGGCCAGCCTGCACCTGGGGGCCGCCCCTTACGCGCGGGACCTGGTGATTCTTGACCAGAGCATGCCGAGGTTGACCGGCATGCAGTTGGCGCGGCGCCTGCTGGCGGCCCGTGCGGATCTGCCGATTCTGCTCTACACCGGCTTCAGCGACAGCCTGGTGGAGGAGGACGTGCGCGCCCAGGGCGTGCGGGCGATGCTGACCAAGCCGCTGGACCAGGCCCGCTTGCATGCGCTGCTGGGCGAACTGCTGGAGGCGGGCAGTTACCGTACTGAAACAAACTGAGCGGCGGCAGCCACAGTACGGATACAGGGGCGGTGCAGGCTGTAACCATCAGCCACCGGCCATCAAGGACCGCCATCATGGACACCCTCTTCGGACGCATCGCCGCCGTTTCCCTCGGCCTGACCAGCTGGCTGGTCGCCCTGGCCACCTTCATCGTCGCCATCGGTTTTCTCGCCGGCCTGCCGCTGGCGCCTTTCCACCTGGAGGGGCCGCTGGCGGTGCCGCCTTGGCACGCCCTGGCACTGGACGGGCTGCTGCTGGTGGGGCTGGTGGCGGCCGTGCTGCTGGCCGCTGGCCGCAGCCACCGCGCGCGGCTGCTGATGGTGAGCGCGATGGCGCTGCTGGTCATGGCGTTCTGGCAGCCCCTTGGGGGTGAGACCTGGCAGTTCGAAAACCCGTCCCTGCGGCTGGTGCTCTCCGCGGCCTTCGGCCTGGGGGCGGCGTTGCTGGCCTACGCGCTGGTGCTGGCGGATCTGCTGTCCGGATCGGGGCTGGTGGCGGCCTGGCGCCGGTTGCCGGGCGGCTCGGTTCGGGCGATCCCCGCCCTGGCCCGTGGCCTGCGCGGTGAGGCACGGCTGGCGTCCGGGCTCGGTGTGCTGCTGTGTGCCTGGGGCAGCCCGGCCATGGGCGTTGCGCACCTGGGGCTGGCGCTGCTGGCGAGCCTGGTGGTGGGGTGGGCGATGGTGCGGGGCCGCGCCCGGTCATCCGGGCGGGTGCTGAGGCTGGAGCGTGCGCCGCGTGACGGGGTGCGCCACGCAGCCTGAGGCCAGGCGGACTAGACGGTGAAGCGCGCCACCATGGCGTTGAGTTCCAGGGCCAGGCGCGAGAGCTGGTAGCTGGCGGTGGAGGTTTCGTTGGCGCCGGTGGCGGTCTGGGTGGACAGGTCGCGGATGTTGACCAGGTTGCGGTCTACCTCGCGGGCGACCTGGGCCTGCTCTTCGGCGGCGCTGGCGATCACCAGGGTGCGCTCGTTGATGTGGCTGACCTGCTCGGCGATCTCCACCAGGGCGGTGCCGGCGGCTTCGGCGATCTCCAGCATCTGGCGGGCACGCTGGTCGTTCTGGCTCATGGCGCTGACCGCCTCGCCGGTGCCGCTCTGGATGTTGCCGATCATCTGTTCGATTTCACGGGTGGATTCCTGGGTGCGGTGGGCGAGGGCGCGTACCTCGTCGGCGACCACGGCGAAGCCGCGCCCCTGCTCGCCGGCGCGGGCGGCCTCGATGGCTGCGTTGAGGGCCAGCAGGTTGGTCTGCTCGGCGATGGCGCGGATCACGTCGAGCACCTTGCTGATGTTCTGCGCCCGTTCGGCCAGGCCTTCCACCAACTCACTGGTCTGGGCGACGTCGTCGCTCATGTGGCGGATCGCCTGGACGGTCTGCTCGACCCGGCTGCGTCCGGCATGGGCCGATTGCTCGGAGGCCCGGGAGGCTTCTGAAGTGCCGGCGGCGTTGCGGGCCACTTCCTCGACGGCGGCAGTCATCTCGTTCACCGCCGTGGCGGCCATCTGGATTTCGTCGTGCTGCTGGCTGAGGGTGCGGTTGCTTTCCTCGGTGATGGCGCTCATTTCCTCGGCCGCCGAGGCGAGCTGGGTGGCGGAATGGCTGATCTGCTCGATGGTGCCGCGCAGTTGCTGCTGCATCTTCTTCAGGGCAGCGAGCAGTTGGGCGGGTTCGTCCCGGCCGGTGGTGTCGATGGGGCCGGTGAGGTCGCCGCCTGCCACCACGTCGGCGGCGCGCACGGCGATGTGCAGCGGCTGGGTGATGCTACGGGTCAGCAGCCAGGCCAGCAGCACGGTGGCCAGCACGGCCAGGGCCAGCACGCTGAGCACGGCAGTCTTGGCGCTGGCGTAGTCCTGGTCGGCTTTTACGTTGGCCTGCTCGGCGCCTTCGGTGTTGTAGTCCAGCAGCGCCTGCAAGGTCCTGATGGTGGCGCGGTAGTTCTCCAGCAGCGAACCTTGGGCGAGGCGGTTGGCGCCGGCACTGTCACCACTGCGGGAGAGGCCCAGGAGTTGTGAGGACTCGTCTTGGAAGCGTTTGTACTGCTGCTGGAAGGCGCGGAACAGTTCGGTGTCCCGGCCGGCATCCATGTCCTTTTCGTAGGCCTGGCTGGTCTTCGCCAGGTTGGCCTCCAGCTCCTGAAGGCGCTGTTCAAGAGCGGGCTTGGCGGCCGCTTCGGCGAGCACGTGGCCCAGCTGCACCTGGCGTATTTCGGTGACCAGCAGTTCCAGCTTGGCCAGGTTCCTGAGGCTCGGGATCCAGCTCTGGCTCATTTCGGTGGAGGCGTCGTTGATCACCGCCATGCGGTTCAGCGAGAACAGGCCAGTGAAGATCAGCAGCAGGGTGATGAGGGCAAAGCTCGAGGCGGCGCGCGGGGCGATGGGGAACTGGCGCAGGAACATGGGCACTTCTCCGTGGGGGCCAGGCGGGGGGACGCGGAGGAGTATAGGTTTTCTTGTTGGCCTGCGGAGCCCGATCTGTGGGCTTTTCAGGGGAAGCGAGGGCCTGCCGCTGGGCAGGCCCGGATGGCATCAGACGGTGAAGCGGGCGACCACGGCACTGAGGTCGGCGGCCAGGCGGGACAGTTCCTGGCTGGCGCTGGAGGTCTGGTTGGAGCCGGTGGCGGTCTGGGCGGAGAGGTCGCGGATGTTGACCAGGTTGCGATCCACCTCGCGGGCGACCTGGGCCTGCTCTTCGGCGGCGCTGGCGATCACCAAGGTGCGTTCGTTGATGGCGCTGACCTGGGCGGCGATCACATCCAGGGCCTGGCCGGCGGCTTCGGCGATCTTGAGAATCTCCCGGGCGCGTTCGTCGTTCTGGCTCATGGCGCTGACGGCGTTGCCGGTGCCGGTCTGGATGCTGGCGATCATCTGTTCGATTTCGCGGGTGGATTCCTGGGTGCGGTGGGCGAGGGCGCGGACTTCGTCGGCGACCACGGCGAACCCCCGGCCTGCTTCGCCGGCGCGGGCGGCCTCGATGGCGGCGTTGAGGGCCAGCAGGTTGGTCTGCTCGGCGATGGCGCGGATCACGTCGAGCACCTTGCTGATGCCCTGGGCCTGGTCGGCCAGGCCGCCGACGATGCTGCTGGTCTGGCTGACTTCGCTGCTCATGGCGCGGATGGCCTGGACGGTCTGGGCGACCTGGTGGCGGCCGCCTTCGGCGGACTCTTCCGAGAGGCGCGAGGCTTCGGAGGTGGAGGCAGCATTGCGTGCGACCTCTTCGACGGCGGCGGTCATCTGGTTGACGGCGGTGGCGGCCATCTCCGTTTCGTCGTGCTGGCGGTTCATGGCCTGGTTGGTTTCGTCGGTCACCACGCTGAGCTGGTGGGCGGCGGCGGCCAATTGGCTGGAGGAGTCGGTGATGTGGCGGATGGTCTGGTGCAGGCTGCTGCGCATCTCGGCGAGGGCCTGCATCAGCCGCGCGGGCTCGTCCCGGCCCTGGGTGTCGATGGTGCCGGTGAGGTCGCCGTTGGCGACGGTGCGGGCGGCTTCCACGGCATTGCGGATCGGCACGACGATGCTGCGGGTGAGCAGCCAGGCCGTGGCGACGGCGAGCAGCGCGGCGAGTACCAACACGAGGCTGACGGCGGTGCGGGCGCCTTCATAGGTGCTGGCGCTGGCGTCGCCGGAGCGGTCGGCTTCGAGGTTGCTCAGCTTGATCAGCTCGGTGAGGGTGGCGTGTACGCCTTCGTAGGCTTCTCGCAGGGGGCCGCGCATCAGTTCGTAGGCGTCGTCGGCATGGTTGCTGCGGGAGAGTTGCAGCAGTTGGTCGTGGCCCTGGAGGTACGCTTCCTTGCGCTGGCGGTATTCGGCGAACAGGCGCTTCTCGTCCGGCAGCAGGAACAGGGGCTGGTAGATGCGCTCGATCTCGTCCAGCTCCTCGCGGATCTTGGCCATGCGCACTTCCTGGCGGCTCATCTGCTCGGCCTCGCGGCTGAGGATGTGGTTCATCTCGCTGAGGCGGTATTCGGCCATCAGGTAGCCGAGCTGGCTGGAGTACTCGACGCTGGGGAGCCAGATCTTGGATACCTGATAGGTGGCTTCGTCCATGGTGGACATCCGCGACAGGCAGAAGAGCCCCAGGCCCACCAGCAACAGGGTGATGACGGCGAAGCCGCAGGCGGCGCGGATGGAAATGCTCAGGTTGCGCAGGGACATGGGAGGCTCCTCCGGGGATGCGCGTGGACGTACGGGCATTAAGAGCGGAGGCGTTGCGCGGGACTTAAATGCGGCGGCGGGGTTTGGGAAAGGTCTGATGCGGTTTTACGTGGGGCATGAAAAAGGCCCGTATCCGGGGATACGGGCCTTCAGGTGTCGCCGGGGGCCGGTCAGGCCTTGAAGCGCTGCAGCACCAGGGTGGCGTTGGTGCCGCCGAAGCCGAAGCTGTTGGACATGACGGTGTCCAGCTTGGCGTCTTCGCGAACCTGGCGAAGGATCGGCATGTCGGCCACTTCCGGGTCCAACTCGTCGATGTTGGCCGAGGCAGCGATGAAGTTGCCTTCCATCATCAGCAGGCAGTAGATCGCCTCGTGGACGCCGGCGGCACCCAGGCTGTGGCCGGACAGGCTCTTGGTGGAGCTGATCACCGGGGCCTTGTCGCCGAAGACTTCGCGTACGCCGCGGATCTCCGCCACGTCGCCCACCGGGGTGGAGGTGCCGTGGGTGTTGAGGTAGTCGATCGGGGCCTGGACGGTGGACAGGGCCTGCTGCATGCAGCGGACCGCGCCTTCGCCGCTCGGAGCGACCATGTCGTAGCCGTCGGAGGTGGCACCGTAGCCGACGATCTCGGCGTAGATCTTGGCGCCGCGCTTGAGGGCGTGCTCCAGTTCCTCGACCACCACCATGCCGCCGCCACCGGCGATGACGAAGCCGTCACGCTTGGCGTCGTAGGCGCGGGAGGCCTTCTCGGGGGTGTCGTTGTACTGGGTGGAGAGGGCGCCCATGGCGTCGAACAGGCAGCTCTGGCTCCAGTGCTCTTCCTCGCCGCCGCCGGCGAAGACCACGTCCTGCTTGCCGAGCTGGATCTGCTCCATGGCCTGGCCGATGCAGTGCGCGCTGGTGGCGCAGGCGGAGGAGATGGAGAAGTTCACGCCCTTGATCTGGAAGGGGGTGGCCAGGCACGCGGAAACGGTGCTGCCCATGGTGCGGGTCACGCGGTATGGGCCGATGCGCTTGACGCCCTTCTCGCGGAGGGTGTCGATGGCTTCCATCTGGTTGACGGTGGAGGCGCCACCGGAACCGGCGATGAGGCCGGTGCGCGGATTGGAGATCTGCTCGGGCGTCAGGCCGGAGTCCTTGATCGCCTGTTCCATCGCCAGGTAGGCGTAGGCGGCGGCGTCACCCATGAAGCGGAAGATCTTGCGATCGATCAGCTCTTCCAGGTTCAGGTCGACGGAACCGGAAACGTGGCTGCGCAGGCCCATCTCGGCGTAGGCCGGGTTGTGGCGGATACCGGCACGGCCGGCACGCAGGTTGGCGGAAACGGTTTCCTTGTCATTGCCCAGGCAGGAAACGATGCCCAGGCCGGTGATCACGACGCGACGCATGCGGATAACCCTTAGAAGCTGTCAGTTGAAGTGAAGAGGCCGACGCGGAGGCCTTCCGCGCTGTAGATCTCGCGCCCGTCGACGCTGACGGTGCCATCGGCGATGCCGAGGATCAGCGAGCGGTTGATGGTGCGCTTGATCTGGATGTTGTAGGTGATCTTCTTGGCGGTCGGCAGGATCTGACCGAAGAATTTCACCTCGCCCGAGCCCAGTGCACGGCCGCGGCCGGGGTTGCCCTGCCAGCCGAGGTAGAAGCCCACCAGCTGCCACATGGCATCGAGGCCCAGGCAGCCCGGCATCACCGGGTCGCCCTCGAAGTGGCAGGCGAAGAACCACAGGTCGGGGTTGATATCGAGCTCGGCGACGATTTCGCCCTTGCCGTACTTCCCGCCGGTTTCGCTGATGTGAACGATCCGGTCGATCATCAGCATGTTGGGGGCGGGCAGTTGCGCATTACCAGGTCCGAACAGCTCACCGCGACTGCAGCGCAGCAGGTCTTCCCGGGAATAGGCGTTTTGTCTTGTCATGCGAGCTCCTAAATGGTCCCCGTACTGCAGGGCTTGGCATTTCGTCCACTGCCGTGCGCATAGCGCCGAATCGGCAGACTAGTCATAGACTGTTGCGTTGCAGTGAAAGTCACAGAGTACACTCGTACACCTGCATTCCGATCGTCCCGGGTCGCGCAAGGTGGGGGTTCGAGGGCACAGCCTGCCGCACTTTATCACCCGTTGCCCACTCACCGAAGGTCGGGGGGGCAATCGGTCGCGCCGCCCAGCCAGCGCTGCAGCACACGCTGCAGGTCTGCCCGTTTGAACGGCTTGGCGAGGTAATCGTTCATACCCGCTTCCAGGCATGCTTCGCGGTCGCCCTGCAGGGCGTTGGCGGTGAGGGCGATGATGGGGACCCGGGTGCCTCCATTCATGCCGCGAATCTGACGGGTGGCTTCATAGCCATCGAGCACCGGTAGCCGGCAGTCCATGAGGATGGCGGCGAACCCCGTGCGAGAAGCCGCCTGTACGGCCTGGGCACCGTCGCTGACCAGGCTGACGCGGTAGCCGAGGCTGCGCAGCATGGCTTCTATCACGGTCTGGTTGACCGGGTTGTCCTCCACCAGCAGCACGTCCTGGCCGTTGCCCGCCGCGGCCTGGTCCGGGTAGGGGCCGTCCGTTCGATTCACCTGCTGGCGGAAGGGCAGGGGGATTTCCAGGGTGAACACCGAGCCCTGGCCCTGGTGGCTTTCGGCGCGCAGGGTGCCGCCCATGCGCTCGGCCAGGGTGCGGGCGATGGGCAGGCCGAGGCCGGTGCCGCCGTAGCGCCGGGAAATGGAGCTGTCGGCCTGCTGGAAGGCGTCGAACATGTGTTCCAGCCGTTCCGGGGGAATGCCGATGCCGCTGTCGTGCACGGCGCAGGTGAGCCAGAGCACCTGGTCGTCCAGCGCCTGCCACTGGGTGACCACGCGGATGCTGCCCTCTTCGGTGAACTTCAGGGCGTTGCCGACCAGGTTCACCAGGATCTGCCGGATGCGCGTCGGGTCGCCCTGGACCTCCACCTGTTCCAGGCCGGGCTGAGTCTCCACGATCAACGCCAGGCCGCGCTGCTGGGCGCTGTGCTGGAACACCTGCACCGAACCGTTGACCAGCTCCAGCAGGTTGAAGGCGATGCGCTCCAGTTCCAGCGCGCCCCGCTCGATGCGGGAGAAGTCGAGGATGTCGTTGATCACCTTCAGCAGGTGCTCGGTGGACTCGGTGGCCAGGGCAGCGTACTCGGCCTGCTCCTGGGTCATTTCGGTTGTTTCAAGAAGTTGCAGCATGCCCAGTACGCCGTTCATCGGTGTGCGCAGCTCGTGGCTCATCATCGCCAGGAAGTCGGACTTGGCGCGGTTGGCCTGCTCGGCTTCTTCCCGCGCGGCAATCAGCTGGTCGATGGCCTGGCGCTGTTCCCGGCTGGCGCGGTCGAGGCCGCTGGCGAGGTTGTTGATGTGCCGGGCCAGGTCACCCAGTTCGCCTTCCTCCATCACCGGCAGGCTGGCCTGGTAGTTGCCGGCCTGGATGGCCTCCACTGCCTGGCCCATGGCGCTGATGGGCTGTGACAGGCGGATGGCCAGGCGGCGCGCCACCAGGAAGGTGAGGATCAGGGCGAACAGCGCCAGCAGCGTGGCCTTGAGCAGGATCTCCTGCTGGCGACTGCTGAACGCATCGTTGGACATGCCGACCACCACGCGCCCGAGGTAGCCGGTGGCCAGCTTGCTGTCGCCGCGCCCGGCGTGGAATAGCGTCTCGTTGCCCAGTTGCACCTGCTGCAGGCGGATCGGCGCATGGAAGATCTCCACCTGCGCACCGTTGCGTTCGAGGGTGCCCGGCTGCTCGACGTAGGCGAGGATGGCGTCGTCCTGGTCGCGCACTTCCAGGAAGCGCACATGGGGGGTGTCCAGGGTGGCCTTGAGCAGGCCTTCCAGCACCGGACGGTTGCCGGCGATCACGCCGTATTCGGCTGCCGGCGCCAATTGGTTGGCGATCAACTGGCCGGTGTGGTTGAGCTCCTGGCGCAGGTCCTGCAGCCGGGCGAAAGTGAAGAAGCCGGTCAGCAGCAAGGTCAGCAGCAGGGCGGGGCCGAGGCTGATGAGTTGGGTGCGGGTGTGGATGTCCCAGCTGCGGGTCATGGGGTGGTGCCTCCTGGGCCCGTCAGCGTGGAATCAAGGTGCGTCAGCCCCCGGGCATTTTCGCTTTGGTCGCTCGCCCGGGCGCCCGCGTCACCTTGGCGGCATGCAAGCCGTCGGGTAGAAGAGGCGGGCGAGGGGCGTGGAGGCATGCAGGGGTCTCGGCGCAGGGCTTGCCAGGTTGGGTGATGGCCGTTCGGCGGGCGTTTGGCACCGCAAAACCACGAAGCGGTCACATGGATGCGGGATTTTCGTCGCTCCCCCGCGGCTTGACCAGTGGCAGATGCCCGGTTTGAGACTGGTTGGTCGCTCGGGCCTCCGTATAATGCGCGGATTCGCCACCCGGGTGGCTCTACATGGACTGGTTATGACTCGAGATCAATCGATCGCAGTGCTGGGTGGCGGCAGCTTCGGCACCGCCATTGCCAACCTCCTCGCCGAGAACGGCAACAGCGTGCTGCAGTGGATGCGCGACCCCCAGCAGGCCGAGGCGATTCGCCAGAACCGCGAGAACCCCCGCTACCTCAAGGGGGTGAAGATCCACCCCGGGGTCAGCCCCAGTTCCGACCTGCCGGCCGTGCTGGCGGCCTGCGACCTGGTTTTCGTAGCCATCCCTTCCAGCGCCCTGCGCAAGGCCCTGGAGCCGGTGGCCGAGCAGCTCGAAGGCAAGCTACTGGTGAGCCTGACCAAGGGCATCGAGGCCCAGAGCTTCAAGCTGATGAGCCAGATCCTCGAAGACGTGGCGCCCAAGGCGCGCATCGGCGTGCTCTCCGGTCCGAACCTGGCCAAGGAAGTGGCCGATCACGCGCTGACCGCCACCGTGGTGGCCAGCGAAGACGCCGAGCTTTGCCAGCGCGTGCAGCAGGCCCTGCACGGCAAGACCTTCCGCGTCTATGCCAGCGCCGACCGCTTCGGCGTGGAGCTGGGCGGCGCGCTGAAGAACGTCTACGCCATCATCGCCGGCATGGCCGCTGCCCTGGGCATGGGCGAGAACACCAAGAGCATGCTGATTACCCGGGCACTGGCCGAGATGACCCGCTTCGCCGTCAAGCTCGGCGCCAACCCCATGACCTTCCTCGGCCTGGCCGGTGTCGGTGACCTGATCGTCACCTGCTCCTCGCCCAAGAGCCGCAACTACCAGGTGGGCTTCGCTCTGGGCGAGGGGCTGTCCCTGGAGGATGCCGTGGCCCGCCTGGGCGAGGTGGCCGAGGGGGTCAACACCCTCAAGGTGCTGAAGGCCCGCGCTGAGGAACTGCAGGTCTACATGCCGCTGGTCTCCGGCCTGCACGCCATCCTCTTCGAAGGGCGCACCCTGGCCCAGGTGATCGAGGTGCTGATGCGTGGCGAGCCGAAGACCGACGTCGACTTCATCCCCACCAGCGGCTTTTGAACCAGCTGCCCCAGGACCAGGAGCTAACCATGAGCAATGAGCAAGAAGACCTGCAGCGCGAGTCCATCCTGCTGCGTGTGTTGTGGATGCTGATCTTCGTCATCGTCTGGCAGTTGGCCGAGATCGTGCTCGGCGTGGTGGTGCTGGCCCAGCTGGGCTACCGCGCCTTCTACGGCGCGCCCAACGGCGGGTTGATGGCCTTCGGTGACAGCCTCAGCCAGTACCTGGCCCAGATCGGCCGCTTCGGCACCTTCAATACCGAGGAAAAGCCCTGGCCGTTCGCCGACTGGCCGACCCCGCGCGCGCCGGAAGGTGAGGCTGCCCACAGCGTGCCCCCGGCGCCCCACCCGGTGCGTGACGAAGAGCCGAAGCTGTGAAGCTCTGGCTGCTGCGCCACGGCGAGGCTGAGCCCCGGGCCGCCACCGATGCCGAGCGACCGCTGACCCGCAACGGCCGCCAGGAGGTGCTGCAGGCTGCAGCCCGCCTCGCGGGAGTGCCATTGGACGCGATCATCGTCAGCCCCTACCTGCGCGCCCGGCAGACGGCCGAGCTGGTGGTCGAGGCCCTGGCATTCCAGGGGCCGGTGCTGGTGGAAGGCTGGCTGACGCCGGAAAGCGACCCGCGCGAGGCGCTCGACCGGCTGGCTCAGCGGGAAGAGAGCCAGCTGCTGCTGGTGACCCACAACCCGTTCGTAGGGGAACTGGCGGGCTTGCTCGTCCACGGTCATCGCCAGCAGCCATTGGCCATGAGCACCGCCAGCCTGGCCGAACTTGACGGCGCAATGCCCCTGGCCGGGGTGATGGACCTGCGTGCGCTTCACCATCCCCATCGCCTGTGATCCCGCTGGGGCTCAAGGAAGACTGCCGTGATCCGTGATTTCACCCGCCAGGCACTCGCCTGGCTTCTGGCCATGGCCTGCATCCCGTTCGCGGGCGCTGCCGATCACCCCGACCCGTCCTACTTCGTCGGCCGCTACTGGGTGGTGGGCCGCCTGCCGGACAGCGGCACGCCCTACAGCGGTGACCTCAAGGTCTACCTGCATGAGGGCGAAATGGCGCTGTACTGGGAAGTGGGCGACGAGGTCTGGACAGGGCGGGCGACCTTCGTCGAGTCGGAGCTTGTCGATACCGCCACCCAACTGCGCATCACCGTCGAGCGCGGTGGCCATCCGTACGAAGGGACGCTGCTCTGGCGCAACGACCTGGACAACTACCCAAGGGTCTCGGGCTACATCTACGACCCGAAGGTCGACACCGACAAACCGGGCCTGGAGGCCTGGTTCCCCAACCCCGAGTCCCCCTGAACGAAACGCCCGGCCAAGGGGCCGGGCGCTGTCGGGTCAGTGGCTGGGGGCCTTGTCACCCCTCGTCTTCCAGAGCGAGACCAGCACGCCGCCGATCAGCAGGCTCAGGGTCACACCCAGGGAGATGGCCGGGGGGATCTTGCCGATAAAGCCCACCAGGAAGATCTTGCCGCCGATGAACACCAGCACCAGGGCCAGGGCGTACTTCAGGTAGGCGAAGCGGTGGATCAGCGCCGCCAGGGCGAAGTACAGGGCCCGCAGGCCGAGGATGGCGAAGATGTTGGAGGTGTAGACGATGAACGGGTCCTGGGTGATGGCGAAGATCGCCGGGACGCTGTCCACCGCGAACACCAGGTCGGCCAGCTCGATCATCACCAGGGCCAGCAGCAGCGGCGTACCCCAGAGCACCACACGGCCGCTGGCGTCCGGCTGGCGGACGAAGAAGCGCTGGCCGTGGAGTTCGTCGGTGATCCGCATGTGGCTTCGCAGGAAGCGCACGAAGCGGTTCTCTGCCAGGTTCGGCTCATCGTCCACCTTGGCGAACAGCATCTTCACACCGGTGATGACCAGGAACACGCCGAACACGTAGAGGATCCAGCTGAACTCATGGATCAGTGCGGCGCCCAGGGCGATCATCACGCCACGCAGCACGATCACGCCCATGATTCCCCAGAACAGCACCTTGTGCTGGTACTGCCGCGGGATGGCCAGGAAGCTGAAGATCATCGCCATCAGGAACACGTTGTCCATCGACAGCGACTTCTCGATCAGGAAGCCGGTGACGTAGTCCATGCTCGCGTCAGCGCCTTTCTGGTGCCAGACCCAGAGGCCGAACAGCAGACCTGCGGTGATGTAGCCGGCGGAGAGCATCAGGCTTTCCTTCACGCCGATCTCGCGCTCCTTGCGATGGAGCACGCCGAGGTCGAAGGCCAGCAGAGACACGACTATGGCGATGAAGACCAGCCAGAGCCAGGTTGAGGTGCCGAGGAAGTCGGCGAAGAGAAACGAATCTAGGGCAGTCACGAGCCCCTCCTTTCAGTCGAATTGAACCAACTATGACTCCGACATGGCGGCGCTAACCGTCAGAGGGGCCCGGCGTCATGGCGGCGAGAATACGGATCCCCTCATACCCACTCAAGCAGACCTTTTTGCAAATTGTGTATGCCCCCGGCAGAGGCCACGGTCGATACATTTCTTAACTTGCACCTGGGATGGCGTGCGTGGAATAGTCGACCAAGCAAGTGCTTGGTTGTCCCCGATTCACAAGAACAAGAAAGGAGGAGGCCCTGTGGCTGATGCAGTCCGTTTGCCGCTCGACATGTTCTTCGAGCGTGAAGCACGTCATCCCAACAAGCGTTACCTGGTGCAGCCCATGGCGGGTGGCCAGGTGGAGGAGCTTACCTGGGGCGATGTCGGCGACCAGGCGCGACGCGCCGCCAGTTGGCTCAGGGGGCGCGACCTCCCTCCGGGCAGCCGCATCGCGATCATTTCCAAGAACTGTGCCCACTGGATCGTGGCCGACCTGGCGATCTGGATGGCCGGGCACGTCTCGGTGCCCCTGTACCCCAACCTCACTGGCGAGTCCGTCCGCCAGGTGCTGGAGCACTCCGAAAGCGCCCTGGCGTTCATCGGCAAGCTGGACGACTGGCCGGCCATGAGCGGCGGGATTCCCGAGGGTGTGGCCACCATCGCGCTTCCCATCCACCCCGAGGGCACCTTCGACTACGCCTGGTCGGACCTGCTGGATTCCACCCCCATCCGCGACAACCCACGCACCCGTCCCGAGCAGCTCGCCACCATCATCTACACCTCCGGCACCACCGGCACGCCGAAGGGCGTCATGCAGAGCTTCGGCAACTTCGCCTTCGCCGCCGAGCACGGCGTGCAACTGTTCAATACCGGCGAGAGCGATCGCCTGCTGTCCTACCTGCCGCTGTGCCACGTGGCCGAGCGGATGTTCGTCGAGATGGCTTCCCTCTATGCCGGGCAGACGGTGTTCTTCGCCGAAAGCCTCGACACCTTCCTCCGCGACCTGCGCCGCGCGCGGCCCACGGCGATCTTCGGCGTGCCGCGCATCTGGACCAAGTTCCAGATGGGCGTTTTCGAGAAGATGCCCGCCCAGAAGCTGGACCGCCTGCTTCGCCTGCCTCTGATCGGCCGCTTCATCGGGCGCAAGGTCCTCGCCGGCCTGGGGCTCGATGCCGTGCGCGTTGCCCTGTGCGGCGCGGCCCCGGTGCCCGAGGCGTTGCTGCACTGGTACAAGCGCCTCGGCCTGGACGTGCTGGAGGTCTACGGTATGACCGAGAACTGCGGTTATTCCCACGTCTGCCGCCCCGGCGAGCAGAAGACCGGCTGGATCGGCCGCAACAGCCCCGGCGTCGAAGTGCGCATCAGCGAGGAAGGGGAAGTCCAGGTCCGCAGCGGCGCCACCATGCAGGGTTACTACAAGGACCCGGAACGCACCGCCGAGACCATCACCTCCGACGGCTTCCTGCGCACCGGCGACAAGGGCGAGCAGGACGCCGACGGCAACCTGCGGCTCACCGGCCGCATCAAGGAAATCTTCAAGACCAGCAAGGGCAAGTACGTCGCCCCCGCACCCATCGAGAACCGCCTGGCCGTGCACACCCGCATCGAGCAGGTGTGCGTGGTCGGCGACGGCCTGCCGCAGCCGATGGCCCTCTGCGTGCTCTCCGAGGTGGGGCGCCAGGAGGCCGGCAACGGTACCCGTGAACAGCTGGAAGGCAGCCTCCGGGCCCTGCTCGACGAGGTCAACCAGGCGCTGGACAAGCACGAGCGCCTGCTCGGCCTGGTGCTGGTGAAGGACGTCTGGGCGGTGGACAACGGCTTCCTCACGCCGACCCTGAAGATCAAGCGCAACGTCGTCGAAGGCACCTACGGGCCGCGTTTCCCTGAGTGGATCGAGCGGCGCGAAACAGTGCTCTGGCACGACTGAAGTCCGCGTCGGTCACCCCGGCGCCCACCTAAAAAGGAGTCGACATGAGCCTGTGGCGCGAAACCCCCGATCTGGACCGCCTCAACGCCACCCTGCGCAACACCATCGGCGAGGTGCTGGACATCCGCTTCGAAGCTTTCGACGAGGGCTCGATCACCGCCAGCATGGTGGTGGACGGCCGCACCCACCAACCCTACGGGCTGCTCCACGGTGGCGCGTCCGTGGTGCTGGCCGAAACCCTCGGCTCCACCGCCGCCTACCTGTGCATCGACACCAGCCGCTTCTATTGCGTAGGGCTGGAAGTGAACGCCAACCACCTGCGCGGTCTGCGCAGCGGCAGGGTCACTGCGGTTGCCCGGCCGGTGCACCTGGGGCGCTCCACCCATGTGTGGGACATCCGCCTCAGCGGCGACGATGGCAAGCCCAGCTGCATCTCGCGGCTGACCATGGCCATCGTGCCCCTGGGGGAGGAGCCGCCGCGCAGCTGATGTGCAAAAGAAAGGGGCCGCTTCAGCGGCCCCTTTTCATTCATGCCAGGTCCAGCCAGATCGGCGCGTGGTCGGAGGGTTTCTCCATGCCGCGCAGGTCGTAGTCGATCCCGGCATCGCGCAGGCGCGCCTGCAGCGGCTGGCTGGCGAGGATCACGTCGATGCGCAGGCCGCGCTTGGGGGTGTCCTCGAAACCGCGGCTGCGGTAGTCGAACCAGCTGAAGCGATCATTCACCTCGGGGTGGAGGTGGCGGAAGCTGTCCACCAGGCCCCAACCTTTCAGGGTGGCCAGCCACTCGCGCTCTTCCGGCAGGAAGCTGCACTTGCCGGTCTTCAGCCAGCGCTTGCGGTTCTCCTCGCCGATGCCGATGTCGCAATCTTCCGGCGAGATGTTGATGTCGCCCATCACCACCAGCGGCTGGGAGGGGGCGAAGCGGCTTTCCAGCAGCGCCTGCAGGTCGGCATAGAAGCGTTGCTTGGCCGGGAACTTCACCGGGTGATCGCGGCTCTCGCCCTGGGGGAAGTAGCCGTTCATCACCGTCACCGGGTTGCCCTGTTCGTCGGCGAAGGTGCCGTAGATGAAGCGGCGCTGGGCGTCCTCGTCATCCCCCGGGAAGCCCTTGTGCAACTCCAGCGGTGCCTGGCGTGACAGCAGCGCCACGCCGTAGTGGCCCTTCTGCCCGTGGTAGTGGACGTGGTAGCCGAGCTGGCGGATCTCCGCTTCCGGGAACTGCTCGTCGGCCACCTTGGTCTCCTGCAGGCCGATCACGTCGGGCTGGTGCTTGGCGATCAGCGCCTCCAACTGGTGGGGGCGGGCGCGCAGGCCGTTGATGTTGAACGAAACGATCTTCATGGGGGCAGCCATCCGGAAAAAGTATCGAATCCTAGCCCAACGCCCGCCGGGCCTGCCAGCACATGGCGGCGGGGCAGGGGGGCTGCTAGCTTTTCAGCCAGCCGGGGCACCTGCCCATCGCGGCGACCATAACCAGAACAACGAGGACACCGTGCATGCCCGGATACGTCACCCAAGCGCCGGTCGAAGTGCGCCTGCTCGACCGCGGCTACAGCCGCGAGGCCCGTTCGCTGCTTTACCACGCCTACCGGCACGAGCCCACCTACGCCTACCTGCTGGATGCCAACCGACCCGGCTATGACCAGCGCGTGCGCGCCACGGTGCGGGAGCTGGTCAAGCAGCATTTCATCGAGGAACTGCCGGCCATCGGCCTGCTGATCGAAGAGCGCCTGGTGGGCATCGCCCTCATCGCCCCGCCCCAGCGCCGGCTGGACATCACCGAAAGCTGGGGCTGGCGCCTGCGCATGCTGCTGACCACCGGCCTGGGCTGCACCCGGCGCTTCCTCGAGTACCACGAGGCGGTGCTCGCCTGCCTGCCGCCCGGCCCGTACCACGTGCTGCCGTTGCTCGGCATCCACCCGGAGTTCCAGGGGCGCCAGCTGGGCGAGCGACTGCTCCAGGCGCTGCACGAATGGTGCGCCGAAGACGCCGGCTCGCAAGGCGTGGTGCTGGATACCGGCAACCCGCGCTACCTCGACTTCTACCAGCGCCAGGGCTACCAGCTGCTTGGCGAGGTCGCCGTCGGGCCGGTGCTGGAGCGGGTCTTCTTCCACCCCAACCCGGCCCAGGTGCTGGAAGGCGTTGGCGTGAGCGCCTGAGCCGCCATGGTTGTCAGCCCGACACATCGCGCCATGAAATCCTCGGCCGACGAGGCGTCTGTGACTGAAGAAAGGCAGCGGAACGCCGTGCTAGCATCCCGCGCATGAATGTTCGTCAAGGAATGCGCGGCCTAATGGCACTCGCGCTGTCGGCCCTGTGCCCGCTCGCGCTGGCCAAGGCCTCGCTGGAAGTGAAGGTGTCCCCGGCCAATGCCGAGCTGAAGGCCAATATCGAAGCCTTCATCGGCAGCCTGGGGGATCGAGATGAAACCGCCCTGCGTCGTTTCCGCCGTGCCGCCGAGGAGCAGGCGCGCCAGGCGGCGCAGGCGCTCGGCTACTACCAGGCGGAGATCGACAGCCAGGTACGCCCCGGCCAGGACCCGGTCCTGCAACTGGACGTGCAGCACGGCGAGCCCGTCCGCCTGCGCCAGGTGACGGTGCGGGTGGAAGGCGAGGCCGCCGGCCTCAAGGCCTTCAAGGTGCCGAAAAGCAAGGCCCTGGCCCCGGGCGAGCCGCTCAACCACGGGCTCTACGAAGACGCCAAGAAACTCATCCAGAGCCAGGCCCTGCGCTACGGTTTCTTCGATGGCCGCTTCCGCTCCCAGCGGCTGGACATCGACCCCCGTGCCGGTGTCGCCGATATCGAACTGATCTACGACAGCGGGCCGCGCTACGCACTCGGCCGGGTCGCCTTCGACGGCGACACCCCCTTCGATCCCGACCTGCTGGCGCGCCTGGTGCCGTTCCCGCCCAACACGCCCTATGACGCCGACCAGGTCGCCAAGCTCAGCCAGAATCTCCAGGCCAGCGGCTATTTCGAGGAAGTGCGGGTGGATGCCCAGCCTGAGCCCGGTGCTGGCCGGCTGATCCCGGTGAAGGTGCGTCTCGGTGCCGTCAAACCCCGCACCCTGGGCCTGGGCGTCGGTTTCTCCACTGACGTCGGTCCCCGTGCCCGGGCCAACTGGACCCGCCACTGGATCAACCCCCAAGGCCACCGCCTCGGGGCAGAAAGCGAAATCTCCACGGCACGGCAGAGCGTCGGCACCTGGTACGAAATCCCCCTCGACCCACCGCTGACCGACAGCCTGCGTTTCACCAGCGGCTTCCAGCGCGAACAGCTCACCGACGTCGAAAGCCGCCGCTTCACCCTGGGCAGCCAATGGCAGTCCAAGCTGCCGGACGACTGGCAGCGGGTCGTCTCCCTGCGCTGGGAGCAGGAGATCTACGACTTCGGTGACGGCAGCCCAAACGGGCGCAGCAGCTTCCTCATCCCCGGCATCGGCTACAGCGTCACCCGCAGCGACAACCGCCTCGACCCCAACCAGGGCTACCACCTGCAACTGGACGTGCGTGCCGCCAAGGAGGGCGTGCTGTCCGATGCCGACATGACCTACGCCAGCGCCATGGCCAAGGGCCTCTACACCCTGCCGGGTGGCCATCGCCTGCTGGGCCGGGTCCAGGCCGGCGGCATCGCCACCACCGACTACGGCGCCATCCCGCCCTCGCTGCGCTTCTTCGCCGGCGGTGACCAGAGCGTGCGGGGCTATGACTACCAGACGCTCTCCCCGGAGGACCGCCAGGGCAACAAGGTCGGCGGCCGCTACATGGTGGTGGGCAGCGCCGAATACCAGTACCCCATTGCCGAGCGCTGGCGCATCGCGGCTTTCGTCGACCGTGGCAACGCCGTCAACAACCTCAAGGACAAGCTCAAGACCGGCGCCGGCATCGGCGTGCGCTGGGTCTCCCCGGTCGGGCCCATCCGCCTCGACCTGGCCAAGGCCCTGGATGATCCCGGCGGCTTCCGCATTCACTTCTCCATGGGGCCGGAACTGTGAGGCGCGCGGTCAAGGGGGCGTTGCTCGCCCTGGGGCTCACCCTGGGTGGCGTGGGAGCGACCGGAGCCTGGCTGCTGGGCAGCGAGAGCGGCGCACGCTGGGCACTGGGCCTGGTGCCGGGGTTGGCGGTGGAGGGTTTCAGCGGCCACCTGGGCGGCCAATGGCAGGCACAGCGTGTGGTGTGGCGCCAGGGCGAAAGCGTGGTCGCTATCACCGCCCCGCGCCTGGACTGGCAACCCGGCTGCCTGCTGGGCATGACGCTGTGCATCGACCAACTGGCCGCCGACGAGGTGGCCCTGTCGTTCCCGGGGGAGGGCGGCAGCACTGACGAAGGCCCCGTCCGCCTGCCCGCCCTCGCGCTGCCGGTCGGCATTCGCCTGGGCGAGGCTCGCCTGGGGCGCCTCAGCCTGGATGGCGAGGCGCTGCTGGCCGATCTCCAGCTTCGCGCCACCTGGTTGGCGGACGGGCTCACCCTGGAACGTGTCAGCCTCCGTCGTGACGACCTCGCGTTGGACCTGCAAGGGCACCTCGCCCCCAGTGGGGATTGGCCGCTGGAAGCCACCGGCACCCTCGGTTTGCCGGCCCCAGGCGGCCAGGCCTGGTCACTGGCGTTGCACGCCAAGGGCGACCTGCAAGGGCAACTGACCGTCCATGCCGACAGCACCGGTTACCTGCAAGGCCACCTGGAAGGCGAACTGCAGCCCCTGGCCGACCACCTCCCAGCCTCCGCCACGCTGAAGGTGGACGCCTTCAAGGCCTCGGCGAACCTGCCCGACACCCTGCAATTACAGCGGCTCACCCTCCAGGCCCGGGGCGACCTGGCGCAGGGCTACGCGGTCGAAGGACACGCCAGCCTGCCGGGCGAAGGCGGTGACGTACGCCTCGACCTGGCCGGCCGTGTGGACGCCAAGGGGGCGGACCTCAAGCGACTGGCCCTGATGGCGGCGCCGCAGCAGACGCTCGACCTGAACGGACGGATCGACTGGCAACAGGCCCTGGACCTGGATGCCCGCATCGCCTGGCGTGACTTCCCCTGGCGCCGGCTGTATCCCGCGATCGACGAGCCGCCCGTCAGCCTGCAGCGCCTCGACGGCCAGGTGCAGTACCTCGACGGCCACTACCACGGGCAATTCGATGCCGCCCTGAAGGGGCCGGCCGGCGACTTCACCCTCGCCAGCCCGCTCAAGGGTGACCTGGGCCAGGTGGAGCTGGCTGACCTGCGCCTGGCCGCTGGCCAGGGCAAGGCCCAGGGGCGCGTCCAGGTGGGCTTCGCCAGCGGTGTGGATTGGGATGCCCAGCTCGCCCTCAAGGACCTCGACCCCGCCTACTGGGTCGCCGAACTGCCCGGTCGCCTGGCCGGCAACCTCGCCAGCCAGGGGCGCATGGCCGATCGCCTCGCCCTCACGGCGGACCTCGACCTCAAGGGTCAGTTGCGCGGCCAGCCCGCCGTGCTCCTGGCCAAGGCCCGTGGCGAAGGGCAGCGCTGGACGCTGGAGCAGGTCCAGGCACGCCTGGGCGACAACCGCATCGACGGCCAGGGCCGCCTGGAGGAGCGCCTCGATGGCCGGCTGGACATCGCCCTCAATCGGCTTGGTCAGCTCTGGCCCGGCCTGTTCGGCAGCCTCAAGGGGCGCCTCGACCTCGCCGGCAGCCTCGACGCCCCCCAGGGCCAACTGACCCTCGATGGCCAGCGGATCGGCCTCGGTCCCCAGCGCCTGCGTCAATTGCGGCTTCAGGCCAAGCTGGATGCCCGACAGAACGGCACCCTGCAACTCGATGCCGACGACCTTGAGTCCGGCGAGCGCGCCCTGGGTGACCTGCGCCTGACCGGCTCGGGCACGCTCCAGCGGCAGCAGGCCGAGCTGAGCCTGAAGGGGCCCGACCTGGGGCTTGGCCTGGCCCTCGACGGGCAACTGAAGGACGGCGACTGGCGCGGCCGCCTCAGCCGTGGCGACGTGCGGCTCGGCACCCAGGACTGGCGCCTGGAGCAGGCCGCCTCGCTGCAGCGCCTGGCCGACGGCCGCCTGGACCTGGGCGCCCATTGCTGGCGTTCCGGCGAAGCCAGCCTCTGCGCCGGCCAGCAGCGCCTGATGCCCGAACCCAACCTGGACTACCGCCTGCGGGACTTCCCCCTGGCCAGCCTGGCGCCCTGGCTGCCGGACGACTTCGCCTGGCAAGGGCAGCTGGACGGCGACCTGCGGCTGCAACTGCCATCCACCGGCCCCAGCGGCCGCATCCTGCTGGATGCCGGCAGCGGCGTGCTGCGGGTGCGGGAGGAGGGGGCCAAGGGCCAATGGCTGGATTTCCCCTACCAGAGCCTGCGCCTGGAGAGCAGCCTGCGCCCGCAGCGGGTGGACAGCCGCCTACTGTTCGAAGGCGGCAAGCTCGGCCGTCTGCGCCTGGACGCCCGCATCGACCCGCGCCCGACCCGCAAGCCGCTGCAGGGTGACTTCCAGCTGGAGGGCCTGGACCTCGCCGTGCTGCGACCCTTCGCCCGGGGCGTGGAGGAGCTGGAAGGGCGCCTCGATGGCAGCGGCACCCTCGGTGGCACCCTGCTGGCACCCAACGTGATCGGGCAGGTGCGCCTGGGCGGAGGCCGCCTGGCCGGTGGTGAGCTGCCCACGCGGATCGAAGACCTCAAGCTGGATGCACGCATCGCCGGCGAGCGGGTCGAGCTGTCCGGCACCTGGAGCGGTGGCGAAAAGGGCCAGGGCAGCCTGGGCGGCAGCGTCGCCTGGAGCCAGGGCCTGGATGTGGACCTGGCCCTGCGCGGCAACAGCCTGCCGGTGGTGGTGGAGCCTTATGCCAACCTCGACGTCGACCCCGACCTGCGGGTGCGCATGGCAGAGGGCCGGTTGGCACTGTCCGGCACCGTGCGCGTCCCCCGGGGCACCATCAAGATCCGTGAACTGCCGCCCCAGGCCGTGCGGGTCTCGTCGGATGCCCACCTGGTGGGCGAACAGGACGAGGAAACCCCGCTGCAACTGGCCATGGACGTCAACGTCGAAGTGGGCCAGGAACGGCTCAGCTTCAGCGGCTTCGGCCTGACCGCCGACCTCGCCGGGCACCTCAAGGTCGGCGACAACCTGGCTGCGCGCGGCGAACTGAACCTGAAGAACGGCCGCTACCGCGCCTACGGCCAGCGCCTCGACCTGCGCCGCGCGCGATTGCTGTTCGCCGGCCCGCTGGACCAGCCCTATCTGGACGTAGAAGCAGTGCGAAAGATCGGCGACGTCACCGCCGGCATCCGCCTCAACGGGCGTGCCGACGAGCCGACCACCCAGGTGTTCTCCACCCCGGCCATGAGCCAGGAACAGGCGCTGTCCTATCTGGTACTGGGGCGCCCCCTGGAGCGCGGCAGCGACGGCAACGCCCTGGGGCAGGCCGCCCTGGCACTGGGGTTGTCCGGCAGTTCTTCGTTGACCAGCGACCTGGCGCAGAAGCTCGGCCTCAAGGACTTCCAGATCGGCGACGACGGCGCCACCGGCGTGCTCACCGACCGCCTCAGCATCCGCTATGGCCTCGGCGTACTGGAGCCCACCAGCGTGGTGGCGCTGCGCTACGAACTGACCCGGCGCCTCTACCTGGAAGCCGCCAGCGGCCTGGCCAGCTCGCTGGACCTGTTCTACAAGCGGGACTTCTAGCAGGCAGCCGTGATCGAGGTTTCGGCCGGGAGCCCGGGCTTGAGTCCCCCGGCTTCCAGTGCCGCTGCAAGCGCAACGGCGGGCCTTCCAGGCGACTGACGGTGCTGTTCGGGGCGCCGGCATGGCCTCAGAATCCCGTCATCTTCCCCCGTTGACGTGCGAGGTCGCCGTGGACGTTTCCGCCAGCTCCATCTCCGACGCCAGTGCCGCCCAGCTCGCCATAAAGGTGCAGGTCTCGGTGCTGAAGAAGTCCGTCGACCTGCAGTCCCAGAGTGCCCTGGCATTGCTGGAGGCGCTGCCCGCACCGGTGAGCAACAGCAACCCGCCGAACCTGGGCAACGTCATCGACGTCACCGCCTGAACCTCGGCAGCTTCCCTCCCTTTATTCCTGTCCGGCGGTCTCGCTGCAGGTGCGGTCGCGCCCGGCCTGCTTGGCACGGTAGAGCGCCCGGTCGGCGCGGGCGATGAGGCTGTGCAGGGTGTCTCCAGGGCGCAGTTCGGACAGCCCGATGCTCACGGTCACCGCTGTCTCGCCACCGTCGAAATGATGGTGCGCCTCGGCAACCCGCTCCCGCAGCTTTTCCGCCAGCTGCAGTGCCGTGGCACTGCCGGTGTCCTTGAGCAGCAGGATGAACTCCTCGCCGCCCCAGCGGCAGAGAATGTCCGCCTGGCGCACGCCCGCTCGCAGGTTCTCGGCAAAGCCCTGCAGCACCTGGTCACCGGCCAGGTGCCCGTGGGTGTCGTTGAGTTCCTTGAAGTGGTCCAGGTCCAGCAGCAGCGCGGTCAGCGGACGCTGGTCACGCAGTGATTCCTGCAGCGCCTGGCCCGCCAGCAGGTCGAAGCCGCGACGGTTGGGCAACCCGGTGAGGCTGTCGGTGGTGGCCAGCGCGGCGATGCGGTCGCGGTAGCGGCGCACCATCAGGTACAGCAGCACCAGTACCACCAGGGTCACCGCCAGGCTGATGCCCAGGTTGAGGTAGAGCACGTTGCGCACCGGCGACAGGGCGCCTTCTTCGGTCTTGTCGACGAACAGGTACCAGTCCAGTTCGGGGATGAAGCGGGCATTGAGGTAATGCTCGCCGTCGGGGGCGTGGTACTGGTGATTGCCACCGCGCTGGTGCAGAACCGCCCGTACCACCGGGGCCAGGCCCGGCAGTTCCCCGAGGCCCTGGCCCACGCGGCTGCCTTCCGGCCCGCCCTGGGCGCTGGTGAGCACCACGCGGCCGGTGGTGTCGGTGAAGTAGATGGTCCGCTGGTAGCGCTGCTGGTACTCGTCGATCAGCTTCACCACTGCGTCCACCGTCAGGCCCACGCCAGTGGCACCGAGGAAGCGGCCGTCGTAGTCCAGCACCTTGTAGTTGATGAAGATGGTCAGCCGGTCCTGGTTGGCCATGTCCACGTCGACGTTGATCTCGTAGGGCGTCTCCATGTCCCGCACGCGGTAGTACCAGACGTCCCGGGGCTCGTCCGGCGAAACCTTCTTCAGTACGCCCCGTGACTGGTAGTAGGTGCCGGTGCGCTCGGAAATGAAGAAGCTGGTAAAGGCGCCGTAATGCTCCTGGACTTCGCGCAGGTAGCGGGTCATGCGTTCCGGGTCCTGCTCGCCCTGCATGGCCCAGTCCCGCAGGAAGGTGTCGCGGCTCATCATCGAGGAGATCAGGATGGGCCGCACCAGGTCTTTCTGGATCTCGGAATAGACGTTGTCCGAGGTCAGCGGCAGCTCCGTGTTGACGATGCCGTCACGGATCGACTCGAGGGAGGCGTAGTAGCTGACCAGCGATGTGACGGTGAAGCCACAGGTCAGCAGGAGAACGAGCAGGGCAACGAGGAAGCGCTGGTTACGCAAGCGGGGCAGGTGGGCTGACATCGGAGCGTCCTGGGGCAAGTGGCCACATGCTAGCCACTTGCCCCGCCCGCGTCATCCGCGGCGTTCAGCGCAGCAGGCTGACATCCTCGATCCAGGGTTCCAGGCGCTTGCCGTAGGCCACTTTCAGGCGCATCGGCTTGATCGGCTCGTCGTAGGCGCCCACCAGTCGCTCCTCCACCTGCTGGCGCCAGCGATAAGGCACCTGCAGCGCATCCACCTCCAGTCGGCTCACCCGGGCCTGCAGGCGCGGCGGTGTCTGGTTGTGGTCGTACCAGGCGTAGAGGCGTGCCTTCACCAGCGCATAGCGCTTGCGGTCCGGGTAGCGCTGGCGCAGGGCTTCCGCATCGCTGCCGGCGGCCACCACGAACAGGCGGCTGGCGCGGTCGCGCTCGTACTCGAACTGGCTGCGGTACGTGGCCTCCAGGGCGGTGTTCTCCTCGTTGCGCTTGCGTGCCAGGGCCTTCGTGGCGTCCTTCAGCCGGGCTTCGGCACGGTCGAGCTCTGCCTTCCAGGCGGGGCCATCCAGTTCGAGCACGGCGTAGGTGCTGCTCTCGTGGGTGTCGTAGTGGCCCTCTTTGCCTTCGAGGGGCAGGCCGATTTCCTCCAGCACGGCACGGTCGAGAAGAATCTCCTGCTCGTCCGCATCCCGAGGCGTGCGCCAGTCCAGGCGCAGGCCGAGCCCGCTGTTCTCGCCGGACCAGCCGAAGTCCGAGTAGTCCCGGCCCAGCTCGCGCTGGGACAGTTCCAGGCGGCTGTCCGGCTTGCCGGCGCGGTTGTACCAGACCCCGGCCAGTGCCAGGCCGTTGGCCACCAGGACCAGGCCGAGGGCAGCGGAAAGGGCGTAGCGATTCAGGCTGTTCATCAGCGGGCACCTCCCTTCAGCCAGCTGCGGCGCAGACGATTCAGCACCACCAGGATGAGCAGGGCGATCAGGCCCAGCAGCAGGAAGAACAGGTACTTCGGCAGCAGGTCCCACCACCAGTCGAAGAGCTTGGTGTAGAGGAAGATCACCAGGAAGGTCAGGCTGCCGTTGATCACCTCCGGCCAGTCACGCCGAGCGCCCAACCAGATGCCGAGGGCCGCGAGGGCGAAGCCGCCGAGCTGGTAGCCACCCTCGATCAGGTCGCTGTCCAGGGGCAGGTAGCTGGAGCGGCCCCAGTTGGCCAGGACCAGCAGGGTCAGGAAGAAGGTGATCAGCCCCACCAGGCGATAGGTCGCGGCGAATCCGCCGAAGCGCACCTGGGACAGCAACTGCGGGACGAGGAATACCGCCACTGCCGCCGGCAGGAAGTTCTCCGGGTGCTCCCCCATGGACAGCCAGTAACCGCCACCCCAGGTGCCCACCCGCGCCGAGATGAATGCCATCAGGCACAGCAGCCCGGCCACCAGCAGCAGGCGAGCATTGCAGGCGTAGGCCAGCAACAGCCCGTAGGCGCCCCAGGCGATGAAGGCCTTGTCCGAAGGGGTGATGTTGAAGATCTGCCCGAGCATCACCAGGTTCAGCACGAAGGCGACGAAGGCCAGCATGGCCGCCAGCTTGCTGAAGTAGCCGGTGCTGTCGCGGCGCCGAACCAGCGCGGTCAGGCCCAGGGTGCCCAGGGTCGCGCCGACCAGGATGGCCACCTGCACGGCTTCACTGAACAACCCCCAGAACTGATAGAAGAAGAACAGCAGGCTCGCGCCCAAGGCCAGCGCCCCCAGCAGCGAGGCGATGCGCATGCCCAGGGACAGGCGACGGGTCTGGGTGTCGTGGTCGATGTCGTAGAGACTGCGCAGGTCGGCCAGTACCTGGCGGTGGTGATCGCCGAGCTGGTCGAGCTGGCCGGGGTCGAGCAGCAGCGCCTGCTCCTCGTGCAGGCGCTCCACCTCCCGGTAGAAAGCCTGAATGTCGTCGGCGCGACGTTGTGCGTCCTCATGGGTGACGGCGGGCATGGCGGGTCCTTGTGCGTGCGGTGCCGCCGAGCACTCTAGAGCCGTAGTTGGCGATGGGCAATGTGCAGCGCACGTGCATGCGAAGCAGATCGCCCCTATATCGAAGTGGACGCTGTCGGTAGGGGCGACAGCAGTTGCCCGCTTTTCTGTCGGAGCGATTTCAATCGCCAGCGGCGAAGCTGAGTGATTGCGAATGTATTCGCTCCTGCGAAACGGGCTATGCCGGACGTGGCCTTTACGCCTCCTCCAGCACCACCACCCGTTGCCCGGCGCGCACCGGGGAGCCGGGTTGCACGCGGACTTCGCGGACCACGCCATCGCGCGGGGCGGTGAGGGGGATCTCCATCTTCATCGACTCCAGGATCACCAGCACGTCGCCGGCCTTCACGCTGGCGCCGGCCTCCACCTGCACCTGCCAGAGGTTGCCGGCGATATGGCTTTCGATGGCGTGCTGGCCGGCGTCCAGAGGTGCGTCTTCGCCCAGCTCCGGCGCCGGGTCCTCGCTGTCGAAATGGGCCTGGCCAGAGGCGATCCAGCGTTCGCGCTCGGCGTTGAACGCCGCTTGCTGCTGGGCGCGGAAGGCGGCGATGCCCTCGGCCTCGGCGGCGAGGAAGGCCTGGTAGTCCGCCAGACGCAGTTCGCTGTGCTCGATGCGCAGCGGGAAGCGCCCCAGGGGAAAGTCGCGGCGGATGCGCAGCAGCTCCTCGGCACTCACCGGGTAGAAGCGGATCTGGTCGAAGAAGCGCAGCAGCCAGGGCTTGCCGTCGAAGGCGGCCACCTCGCGGTAGCGGTTCCACATCTGCAGGGTGCGGCCGACGAACTGGTAGCCGCCGGGGCCTTCCATGCCGTAGACGCACATGTAGGCGCCGCCGATGCCCACCGAGTTCTCCGCGGTCCAGGTGCGCGCCGGGTTGTACTTGGTGGTCACCAGGCGGTGGCGCGGGTCCAGCGGGGTGGCCACCGGCGCGCCGAGGTAGACGTCGCCCAGGCCCATCACCAGGTAGCGGGCGTCGAACACCGTGCGCTGCACCTCGTCGAGGTTGGGCAGGTCGTTGATGCGGCGGATGAATTCCAGGTTGCTCGGGCACCAGGGCGCGTCCTTGCGCACCGTGGTCATGTACTTCTCGATGGCCAGCTGGCAGGCCGGGTCGTCCCAGGACAGCGGCAGGTGGACGATGCGCGACGGCACGGCGAGGTCGCCAGCGGCGCAGACGCCGTCCCAGAGCCCCGCGACCACCTGCAGCAGGCGCTCCAGGGGCAGGGTTTCCGGCTGGTAGTGCACCTGCAGCGAGCGGATGCCGGGGGTCAGGTCGATGACGCCCTGCAGCGCCTCGGCCTCCAGCGCCTGCATCAGCGCGTGACCCCGGAAGCGCAGCACCAGGTCCAGCTCCGCCGCGCCGATCTCCAGCAGCAGGTGGGTGTCGCCGGAGAGGCGCGCGACCAGGCGTGTGGCGTCCTGGCCGAGGTCCAGGACGATGGGGCTCGACAGCTCTGCCGCACCTATTGCAGCGGATTCATCCGCGATTTCACGGCCGCCTGTGTCGCGAGTGAATTCGCTCCCACGGAGGGTGGTGCATTCGCGGTCACCTGCCTTGGCCAGCTCCCGTGCCGTGGCGATATCCACCGGCTCGAAGCGCACCCTGTCGCCGGCCTTGAGCTGGCCGAGCTGCCAGAGGTCGGCCTCGATCACCGTCACCGGGCAGACGAAGCCGCCCAGGCTGGGGCCGTCCGGGCCGAGGATCACCGGCATGTCGCCGGTGAAGTCAACGGCGCCTATGGCGTAGGGGTTGTCGTGGATGTTGGAGGGGTGCAGGCCGGCTTCGCCACCGCTCTCGCGCACCCATTCCGGCTTCGGGCCGATCAGGCGCACGCCGGTGCGGCTGGAGTTGAAGTGTACTTCCCAGGCGGTGGCGAAGAAGGTCTCGATGGAGGCCGCGGTGAAGTATTCCGGCGCGCCGTGGGGGCCGTAGATCACCCGGATGCGGCGCAGCGCCGGCAGCGGCTGGCAGAGCTCGGCGGGCAGGCTGGCGCCGACTGCATGGTCGGCCAGGGGCAGCAGGTGCAGCACGTCGCCGGCGCGCAGGGCGCGGCCGCCGTGGCCGCCGAACTGGCCGAGGGTGAAGGTGCTCTTGCTGCCCAGGTAATCCGGCAGCTGCAGGCCGCCGCGCAGGCACAGGTAGCTGCGTGCACCGGCGCCGGCGATGGTGCCGAGGGCCAAGATAGAACCGGCGGGCACCCGCAGCGCGGTGTTCAGCGGCTGCGGTTGACCGTCGAGGGTGAGCGGGATCGGCGCGCCGGTGACGGCCACCACCGCGTCGGTGTTGAAGCGCAGGCTGGGGCCGCTCATGGTGATTTCCAGTGCGGCGGCGCCTTCCTCGTTGCCCAGCAGACGGTTGCCCAGGCGCAGGGCGCGGCTGTCCATGGGGCCGGACGGCGGCACGCCCACGGCCCAGTAGCCGAGGCGGCCGGGGTAGTCCTGCACCGTGGTCTGGGTGCCGGCGCCGAGCACTTCGAAGGTGTGGGCACGGTGGGCGAGGTTTTCCAGGCAACGGGTCCAGGGCCGGCCACTGGCGAAGGGCGCGTCGGCCAGGATCTGCCGCAGGTAGTCGCGGTTGCTTTCCACGCCGTAGAGCTGCGTGTCGGCCAGGGCGCGGTCGAGGGCGACGCTGGCCTCATCGCGGTTCGCTGCCCAGGTGATCAGCTTGGCGATCATCGGGTCGAAGTAGGGCGGGATCTCGCAGCCGGCTTCCACCCAGGTGTCGATGCGCAGGGCGCGACCGTCCGCCTCGGGGAAGTGCACGGCGGTGAGCAGGCCGGGGCTGGGCTGGAAGTCGCGGCCCGGGTCCTCGGCGTAGAGGCGCGCCTGGATGGCGTGGCCGCTGGGGCGCAGCTCTTTCGCCAGCTCGGCGAGCGGGGGCAGGGTGCCGGCGGCCAGCTCGACCATCCAGCGCACCAGGTCGACGCCCCAGACCTGTTCGGTGACGCCATGCTCCACCTGCAGGCGGGTGTTCACTTCAAGGAAGTAGAAGCGCTCGGCCTCGCTGTCGTAGACGAACTCCACGGTGCCGGCGCTGCGGTAGCTGACTGCCCTGGCCAGCTGGATGGCGGCGGCGCAGAGGTCCTCGGCCATGCCGGCGGGTAGGTTGGGCGCGGGGGTTTCCTCCAGCACCTTCTGGTTGCGCCGCTGCACCGAGCAGTCGCGCACGCCGAGGGCGATCACCTCGCCCTGGCCATCGCCGAACACCTGCACCTCCAGGTGGCGGGCCCGCTGGATGTACTTCTCGATGAACACCCCGGCGTCGCTGAAGTTGTTCTGCCCCAGGCGCTTCACCGCCTCGAAGGCTTCGCTCAGCTCGCTGGCCGAGCGGCATACGCGCATGCCGATGCCGCCACCGCCGGCGGTGCTTTTC
This sequence comes from Metapseudomonas otitidis, assembly GCF_011397855.1. NCBI lineage: Bacteria > Pseudomonadati > Pseudomonadota > Gammaproteobacteria > Pseudomonadales > Pseudomonadaceae > Metapseudomonas > Metapseudomonas otitidis. The sequence continues at coordinate 2,422,327 of NZ_AP022642.1, forward strand.
AGCATCACCGGGTAGCCCACCTGCTCGCCGGCCACCAGCGCCGCGTCGAGGCTTTCCAGCAGTTCGGTGCCTTCGAGCATCGGCACCCCCTCGGCCTTGGCCAAGGCACGGGCGGTGTGCTTGAGGCCGAACACGCGCAGCTGCGCAGGCGTCGGCCCGACGAAGGCGATGCCGGCCGCCTCGCAGGCTTCGGCGAAGGCGGCGTTCTCGGAGAGGAAGCCATAGCCCGGGTGGATCGCCTGGGCGCCGCTCTCGCGGGCTACGGCGAGGATCTTGTCCACCACCAGGTAGGTGCTGGCGGCTGGGCCGTCGCCCAGGCTGTGGGCCTCGTCGGCCTGCTGGACGTGCAGGCTGGCGACATCCGCCTCGGCGTACACGGCGACGCCGCGCACATCGAGCTGGCGCAGGGTGCGGAGGATGCGGCAGGCGATGGCGCCGCGGTTGGCGATCAGGAGTTTTTCAAACATTGCGGAGCCCTCGAAAGGGATGACGGGCCGTCCCGCCTTGTTCGTCTGCACCACGGTCGTCCGTGGCTGGTTTGCTGTCACCTGTAGGAGCCAGCTCTGCTGGCGAAGCGTTCGCGAGCAGAGCTCGCTCCTACGGTCGAGGTCCGGGGTTCTTGCCGAGGCATTGCCCTGAACGGCTCTGGCACAGAAGGAACAGCCAACGCCGCACCCCTTGCAGCTTGCCGCTCACCCCTTGCCGCTGCTTATTCACTCCCATACCAACACCTGCGCCGGAGTCGGGTTCCAGCCGTTGCAGGGGTTGTTCAGCTGCGGGCAGTTGGAGATGAGGAGGATGATGTCCATGTGGGCCAGCAGCTCAACGTACTTGCCGGGGGCGGAGATGCCGTCCTCGAAGGTGAGGCCGCCTTCGGGGGTGACCGGCACGTTCATGAAGAAGTTGATGTTGGCGCTGATGTCGCGCTTGGCCAGGCGGCCGTCGTGCAGGCTGGCGCGCAGGAAGTTGTCGCGGCAGCTGTGCATGTAGCGGGTGCCGAGGGCGTAGCGCACGGTGTTGCTTTCCTGGGCGCAGGCGCCGCCGAGGGTGTCGTGGCGGCCGCAGGTGTCGGCGACGATGCTCAGCATGGGGTTGCCGAGGTTGGACCAGAGCACGCTGCCGGGGCCGAGGTAGACGCGGTTCTGCTTGCGCAGGGTGCGTTGCACGTCATAGCGCTCGCGCGGGTTGCGCGCGCTGTAGAAGAGGGTGTCCACCGCCTGGTTGCCCTCCAGGTCGAGCAGGCGCAGGGTCTGGCCGGCCTTCACTTCGGTCATGAAGGGTTCGCCGGCGGCGATCACGGCGGTGTAGACGGCGGCTTCGGGGTGTTTGTCGCTGGGAGTCGGGTTCATCGGGCGGCCCTCAGATGTACAGGCGTTCGGTGTTGTGGAAGCCACGGCCGTTTTCCGGGCGCGAGGTGCGGCAGAGCAGGGTGATGCCGTCGCTCTCGACCTTGTGCCAGGCCAGCTGCACGGGCTTGGGCGCGTAGACGGGGTCGGGGTCCATGGGGTGCTGCAGGGCGGTGAGTACCACCAGGGTGTCCATCGGCGCGTACAGCTCGATGCAGTCGCCGGCCTGGCTGTTGCCGGGTGCGAAGTTGAAGCAGCCGTCGGCGTCCACCGTGACCTTGCTGAACAGGTTCAGGCACATCAGCAGGTCCTGCAGGTTGAGGTCCCACTTGCCCATCTCCACCAGCAGGTTGTCGACGCCGTTGCGGAAGAAGCCGTTGCGCAGTTCCTGGTAGCGGCCCTGGCCGTACTTCTCGCGCACTTCCTCGGCGTTGAGCACGCCGCCGAAGCTGTCGTGCCAGCCGCAGCTGTCGGCGGTGATGGCGGCGAGCACGCGGCCCATGTCCGAGTACAGGCAGTGGCCGGCGGTGAGCTTGGCGGTGTGCTGGCACTTGAGGCTGTCCGGCAGGTTCAGGCGCTCGCTTTTCTCGGCGGCGTTGAACAGCAGCAGGCTGACGTTGGCGCCGCCCTCGATGTCGCTGATGCGCAGCAGCTGGCCGCGTTTGAGGACGAAGGAGGTGTGGCCGCCGCCGGGGACGGTTTCTTCATAAAGGGTGGGGCGCAGGGCCAGGGATGCGGTCATGGGCGGGCTCCTTTCAATGGGCCGGGGCGGGCTGCAGGGCGCGGGTGACGCGCTCCGGCAGGGCTTCGACGGCGGCGCGCGCGGCGCGGCGGTCGCTGTTCAGGGGGATGTCGTAGGTGATGCGCGCGCCGTAGGCGTTGGGCGCGTGCGGGTCGTGGCGGACCTTGTCGAAGACCATCAGCCGGGTGCCGAGGCTGAAGCCTTCGGAGAGGTCGTGGGTGACCATGAACACGGTCAGCCGGGTTTCCTGCCACAGGCCCAGCAGCAGCTCGTGCATGTCCTTGCGGATGCCCGGGTCGAGGGCGCCGAAGGGCTCGTCGAGCAGCAGCACGCGGGGCTTCATCACCAGGGCCTGGGCGATGGCCAGGCGCTGCTGCATGCCGCCGGAGAGCTGCGCGGGGTACTTGTCCAGGGCATGGCCGAGGCCGACCTTCTCCAGCATCACGGCGGCCTGTTCGCGGGCGGCACGACGGGCACCGCCGAACAGGCGGCCGAACAGCGGCGCGCGGGGCAGCTCCAGGCCGAGTGCGACGTTGTCCAGCACCGTCAGGTGGGGGAACACCGAGTAGCGCTGGAACACCACGCCGCGGCTGGCGTCGGGCTCGGCCACCAGGGGCTGGCCGTCCAGCAGCAGTTGGCCCCGGCTGGGTGTCTCCTGGCCCAGCAGCATGCGCAGGAAGGTGGACTTGCCGCAGCCGGAGGCGCCGACCAGGGTGCAGAACTCGCCTTCGTTCACCTTGAGGTTGAGGTTCTCCAGCACCACCTGGTCGCCGTAGGCCTGCCACAGGTTCTTCACTTCGATGAAGGCGCTCATGCCTGGGCTCCTTCGTACCAGGGGAAGGCCAGGCGGGTGAGCTGGCGCAGGCCCAGGTCCATCAGCCAGGCGAGCAGGGTGATCCACACCACGTAGGGCAGGATCACGTCCATGGCCAGGTAGCGGCGGACCAGGAAGATGCGGTAGCCGAGGCCGTCGGTGGAGGCGATGGCCTCGGCGGCGATGAGGAACAGCCAGGCCGAGCCCAGCACCAGGCGCAGGGAGATGAGCAGGCGCGGCAGCAACTGCGGCAGCACCACGCGCAGGATCAGGGTCCAGGTGTTGGCGCCCAGGGTTTGCGCCTTGATCAGCAGCTCGCGGGGGATTTCCCGGGCGCGCTGCTCCAGGTCACGGGCGATGCAGGGGGCGATGCCGATGACGATCAGCATCACCTTGGACAGCTCGCCGAGGCCGAAGACGATGAACAGGATCGGCAGGATCGCCAGCGGCGGCACCATCGACAGCACCGTGAGCAGCGGCGACAGCGGTGCACCGAACAGCGGCAGGGTGCCGGCGGCGATGCCCAGGCACAGGCCCAGCAGCGCGGCGATGGCCAGGCCCGTGGCCAGGCGCTTGAGGCTGGAGGCGCTGTCCTGCCAGAACAGGTAGTCGCCGGAGCGCTTGTCCTCGGTGAAGGCCAGGCGCTGCACCGTCTCGACCATCTGCGTGGCGCTGGGCAGCAGCTTGTCGTTGGGGTTCTGCGCCAGACGCGATGCCGAGCCGGTGAAGTAGGCCAGCAACAGCAGGGCGAAGGGCAGCAGGATCAGCAGCAGCCTTCCTGCACGGTCCGGGTGGCGGTTGATCAGGCGCATGGCGAGCACTCGGTGGCGTGGGGCGGCGCAGGCGGGGCCGGGGTGGCGCCCGCCAGCGGTTGGGGGCGGCTCAGAGCGTGCCGTCGGCGGCCATCTGCACGTAGGTCGGGTCGAAGCGCAGCTTCACGTTGGCCTTGTCGCCGGTGACCAGCCCTTTGGCGAAGCTCATGCCCACCGCGTGGGCGTCCTTGGCGCCTTCACCCAGCAGGCCGTGGGCGAAGGAGAAGGTGGCCACCTTGTCCATGGTCGCCGGCAGCTTCGGGCTGGTGACGAACTCCAGGGCCTCGGCCGGCGTGCCGAACAGGCGGGTGGCGTCCAGCTGGGCCTGGTAACCCGCCAGGTCGGTGCCCGAGGCCTTGGCCATGTGCGTCAGGGCGGCGGTGCTCTCGGCAGTGCCGGCCTTCATCAGCGCGACGATCTCGAACCAGGCGCCGGTCAGCGCCTTGCCCAGGGCCGGGTTGTCCTTCAGGGTCTTGGTGTTCACCACCATCATGTCCATGATCTCGCCGGGCACCTTGCTGGAGTCGAACACCAGGCTGGTGCCGGGCTTGGCCTTGATCTCGGCGAGCATCGGGTTCCAGGTGGTCACTGCCTGCACCTCGTCGGTGTCGAAGGCGGCGGCGATGTCGGCATCGGAGGTGTTCACCACCTGCACGTCCTTCTCGGCCAGGTGGGCACGCTCCAGGGCGCGGGCCAGCAGGTAGTGGGAGACGGACAGCTCCACCAGGTTCACCGGCAGGCCCTTGAGGTCGCCGAGGGTTTTGCCTTCACCCTTGAGCACGATGCCGTCGTTGCCGTTGGAGAAGTCGCTGACGATCAGCGCGGTGCTGTCCACGCCGCCGGCGGCGGGGATGGTCAGGGCGTCCATGTTGGTCATGGTGCAGCCGTCGAACTGGCCCGCCGTGTACTGGTTGATGGATTCGACGTAGTCGTTGAGCTGGGTGACCTTGATCTCGATGCCGTACTTCTTCGCCCACTTGTCGACGATGCCCTGGGTGGCACCGTATTCCCACGGCATCCAGCCGGCGTAGATCGTCCAGCAGACGTCGAAGCTGCTCTTTTGGGCGGCGGAGGCGTTGAGGCTGAAGGCCGCAGCGAGGGCGGCGGCAGCGAGGGCGAACAGACGGGGTTTGCGCATGGGGTACCTCCAGTTCGGTTGAGGGCGGGCGGAGCGGCGCGGCACATCCCGTTCAAGGGGCGCGTTCTCCCGGGCTTTTGTCCCGCCGTGTAACCTCGCTGGAGGTCGCCAGCTCTCGGACCAGTCATCCGCCTGCGCGGACCGGAACCCTAGCCAGCCATTGCAAATTGTGGTGCCGCGATCCCGGTGGGCCGGGTAGCTCCTGCACGCCAGTCACAAAGCGAAGGCCGTGCCAACACGGGCAAAGGCCCGCCGCAGAAGGGCCAGGTGTCGCCCCGTGGTTCGTCGGCCGCCCACCGGCGCCCAGGGATGGGGCGCGCTGCCTCGCCGTGGTGCGTGGAAATACGCCGTAAAGGATTTTGCCGACGGCAGGTTGCACACCGCCGCACCGGCCCGCTGTCGAATCCGGCGGGAGCAATCCCGGGTGCCGACATTCGTGGGCACCGTCCCAGCGGTCGAAGGAGGCCGCCATGTCCAATCGAACCCTGTTGCTGATGGCTTTACTGGGCCTGCCCCTGACGGGCTGCGCCGCCTATGACTACGACGACTACCGCGAGTACCCGCGCCAGTCCGGCGGCTACTACCGCGTCGAGTCCTATCCCGGCTACCCCGCGTACCCCACCTACATCATCCGCGAGCGCCGCTACGCACCGCCGCCTCCGCCACCCGTGGTGCGCGGCTGGCCGGAGCGGCGCGACCCGCCGCGCTACGAGCGCCATGAGTACCAGCGCCAGGACTGGCGCCAGCAACCTCGGAACGACTGGGACGAACGCCGCCACGACTACACCCCGCGCCTGCAGAACTGGGGCGGCCAGCTGGACGGCGGACACCGCTACTGGCAGGGCCGTGACCGCCATGACCACGATGGTCGCGGCGGCTGGGGGCGCTAGCTCAGCCGGCCGAGGCCGGTGGGGTGCGGGCGTCCTCGTCGAGGATCAGTCCGCGCATCGCCTCGGCAGCCGGTGACAGGGTGCGCCCGGCGCGGCTGACTAGGCCGTAGGCCGAGCGTTGCGACAGCAGGCCGGGCGCCAGCTCCAGCAGGGCCAGGCGCCCGGCCTCGATCTCTTCGGCCACCACGTCCAGTGGCGCCATGCTCAGCACGTCGCTTTCCGCCACCAGCGCCTTCAGCACCATGAAGTTGTCGCATTCGATGCCCAGCGGCTGGCCGCTTTCCGCCAACTGCCCCAGGGCCTGCGCCACCTCGGCGGGCACCTGGGTGCCGGCCAGCGGATAGGCTGCCAGGTCGGCCGCCGTCAGCCGGTGCCGGCGCCGGCCCAGCAGCGGGTGCCCCGGTCGGCAGAAGATCACCCCGGGCCAGCTGCGCAGCGGCGTGACCTCCAGCTGCGGGTCGTCGCGCAGTTCCCGCACATCGGCCACGAACAGCTCCAGGGCATCGTCCAGCAGGCGCTGGTGCAGGCTGTACCAGGTGTCGATGGCCAATTGCACCCGCACCCCGGGGTGTGCCCCGGCGAAGCGTCCCAGCGCCCGGGGCACCAGCCGGGCGGCGGGGTAGGGGCCGGCACCCAGGCGCAGCTCGCCGCTGCCCAGGTTGTCCAGCTGGGAGACCGCACTGCGTAGCGCGCGGTCGCCGTCCAGCAAGCGCCGGGCATGTTCCAGCACCAGCCGGCCGTGGGCGGTCAGGCTCACCTGGCGCGGGCCCCGGTCCAGCAGGCGGCAGCCCAGGCCGTTCTCCAGGGCCTGGATGCTGCGGCTCAGGGCCGGCTGGCTGAGGTTCACCGCCTCGGCGGCACGGGCGAAGTGGCCGTGTTCGGCCAGGGCGACGAAGTGACGGAGCTGGCGTAGGTCGTTCATGCGTTACCTGCATTGAGAGCTGGATAAGAATGCATTGGAATTATCATTCGGCCGCTGCCAGCCTGTCTGCGCTCATCCACAACAACAACGAGCCGACCATGCGACTGACTACCCGCTTCAGCGGCCTGCTGCTGGCCGCGACCCTGCCCCTGGGGGCCGACGCCGCCCTGCCCGACGAAACCCTGAAAGCCAGCATCAACCCCGAACTGGCCGAACACACCCGGCACTTCAACCAGAAGGTCTACCAGGTGGCCGACAACGTCTGGTCGGCGGTGGGCTGGAACCTCGCCAACAGCGTGATGATCGAGGCGCCCGAGGGGCTGATCATCGTCGACACCGGCGAATCGGTGGACCAGTCGCGCAAGGTCCTCGCCGAGTTCCGCAAGATCAGCGACAAGCCCATCAAGGCCATCGTCTACACCCACTTCCACCCGGACCACATCAACGGTGTGAAGGCCTTCGTCAGCGAAGAGCAGGTGAAGAGCGGCGAGGTGCGCATCTACGCCCAGGAAACCCTGCTGGACAACGTCGTCACCCAGGGCTCGCTGGTGGGGCCGATCCTCGCCATGCGCTCGGGCTACAGCTTCGGCGTTGCGCTCTCCGACGAGGACAAGCGCGACATGAACGCCGGCCTCGGCCCGCTGGCCCACGAGGGTGCCTCCACCTTCATCGCCCCCACCGACACCTTCCGCGACAGCCTCGACACCACCATCGCCGGGCTTAAGGTGCAGTTCCTTCACGTGCCCAGCGAGGCGCCGGACGAAATCGTCCTCTACCTGCCGGACAACCGCGTGCTCATCAGCGCCGAGGTGACCCAGGGCCCGACCCTGCCCAACGTCCACACCCTGCGTGGCACCAAGTTCCGCGACCCGGTGGTGTGGGTGGCGAGCCTGGACAAGCTGCGGGCCTTCCAGGCCGACGTGATGGTGCCGCTGCACGGCCAGCCGGTGAGCGGGCGGGAGAAGGTGGAGGAGGTGCTGCGCATGACCCGCGACGCCATCGCCTACATCCACGACCAGACCGTGCGCTGGATGAACAAGGGCCTGACCCCCGACGAGCTGGTGGAGAAGGTCAAGCTGCCGCCGCACCTGGCCGGCTACACGCCCTACCTGCGCGAGTACTACGGCACCGTGAAGCACAGCGTGCGGCAGATCTACCAGGGCTACCTGGGCTGGTTCCAGGGCGACCCGGTGGACCTCGACCCCATCCCGCCGGCGGAGAAGGCCAAGCGCCTGATCGCCCTCATGGGCGGTCGCGACAAGGTGCTGATGGCGGCCGGCGATGCGTACCTGAAGGGCGACTGGCAATGGGCAGCGGAACTGTCCGGCTACGCCATCCGCGTCGACCACGACGACAAGCTCGCCCGCGACATCAAGGCCCGCAGCTTCCGCCGCCTGGGCTACGCCAGCATGAACATCAACTGGCGCAACTGGTACCTGATGAGTGCCATGGAGCTGGAAGGCAAGCTGGAGGGCGACGTGGCGCTGGAAATGTCCCGCCGGGTGCGCGCGGCCTTCCTCTCCCCGGACATGCTGAAGAACCTGCCGGCGCGCATCTTCCTGCAGAACTGGGTGACGCGCATCGACCCGGAGAAGAGCGGCGACGTCGAACTGGCCCTGGGCTTCGCCTTCCCCGACATCGACGAAGCCTGGACCCTGGAGGTGCGCCGCGGCGTGGCCCAGCTCAAGTCCGGCATCGACCCCGCCGTGCCCCTGCGCCTGACCCTCGACAAGCGCTACCTGGACACCGTCATCAGCGGCGAGAACAGCCTGCTCAAGGGCGCGCTGCTGGGGGACGTGAAGGTCGACGGCAACCTGCTGGACATCAAGACCTTCCTCGGCTGCTTCGACTTCGAGGACGCCCCCATCGCCCTCACCGTGCGTTGAGCCGGGCAGGGCGCCTGCCAACCAAAAGTGCGGAGAGCCGTGCCGCCGCCAGGCGGCACACTCTGTCTCCCGCCCCTCACGATGGAGACACCATGCACCTGCCTTCCTTCCTCAAGGGCGCGCTGGCCATGTTCTGGCTGGTGGCGCTGCTCAACGTCATCTACCCCTTCGGCGAGACCCTGCATCGGCCGCTGCTGCTGGTTTCCGCCCTGGTCCTGCTGGCCCACGTCGGCGAGGCCGCGCTGTTCAACCGCAAGCTGCGGGCCCGGCCTTCGCCCTGGCTGGAGCGTATCCAGGTCCTGCTGTTCGGCTTCCTGCACCTGCGCAGCCTGCGTTGAGGCCGAGGGCCATCCCGCCTGTCATGGCCCTGTAATGGCAACTGCGTAGGAGATGTCGGACCCCGTCGCACCTGGCGGGGTCCCGTCCGTTGAACGATTGGCTGAACCTGGAGCGGGGTGGCGTGTTCAAAACCCTGTCGATGCGCCAGGGGGCGCCGACTTGCGAGGACGCATGCAAGGAGTCCACACCATGAAGATTTCCGCCGAACTGGCGTTGAACAATGCGCGCACGCAACTGGCCCTGATGCGCAGCGCGCCGGACCGCCGGGCGCTCGCCTACCGCTTCGCGGTAGCGCGCGGCTACATCGATGCGCTGCACGATTTCGCCGTGATCGACGCCCAGCAGTGGCGCCAACTGCTCGACGAGGCCGATGCCTTGCGCCTGGAAGCCGATACCGCGTTGCACAGCCTGCCCGTGACCCACCTGCCACTGGGCCGCAGCGTCGCCGAGCCGTCCCCGGCCCAGGTGGCCTGACCGTCTGCACATTGCCGGCCCGGTGGCGGGCGCCGTATGCTCGGCGCCTTTCCCACCTGGGCCGGATGCGATGTTCTCTTCCCGACAGGCCATGCTGGGCCGGATGGAAGTCGCCCATTGCAGCGGTACCGGCCATCGCTTCGCCAAGCACAGCCACGACGAATGCGTCATCGGGGTCAACCTCGTCGGCGTGGAAGAGGTGTGGCTGGACCGGCGCACCTTCAGCGCACAACCGGGCGACATCACCCTCTACAACCCCGGCCAGATCCAGGGCGGCGGCGTGAAGGAGGGCGAGCCCTGGCGCTTCGCCGGCCTCTACCTCTGCGCCGACCGACTGGCTGCCGACTTCGGCCTGGCCCACCTGGAATTCGAGCGTGCCTGCTGGCGCCAGCCGCGCCTGGGCCAGTGCCTCAGCGAAGCGGTCGTGCTGGGCCTGCAGGCCGATCCCCACGCCCGCGAGCGCGCCGAGGAGCGCCTGCTGGAGGCGCTGGCGCACCTGGTGGATGCCTGCGCCGCACGCCTGCCGCGCAGCACCGCCCTCGGGCGCGGCCCGGTGGCCCGGGTCCAGGCCCTGCTCGCCGACCGCCTGCAGGACACACCCGACCTGGAGGAAATGGCTGCGCTGGTGGGCGTCTCGCGTTTCCACCTGCTGCGCGCCTTCCAGAAGGAAACCGGCCTGAGCCCGCGCCAGTGGGCCATGCAACTGCGCACCTGCCGCGCCCGTGGGCTGCTGCGGGCGGGCGTGCCGGCCACCGACGTGGCCCACGCCCTGGGCTTCGCCGACCAGAGCCACCTCAACCGGCACTTCCGCGCCGCCTACGGCATCACCCCCGGTGAACTGGGACGGCGCCTGCGCGGCCAGGCTGCAATCTGATCCAAGTCCGCCCTGGGGCGAGCCGGCATACTCGCGCCTTTCTGGCCGTGCCCTGGGAGCATTCGATGTCGATGGTGTTCATTTCCGCCTTTCTGTTCGGCGTGGCGTTCTGCCTGTCGCCCGGTGCCGTACTGGCCGAGACCCTGCGCCGGGGCTTGCTGCATGGCTTTCGCCCGGCGCTGATGGTGCAGGTGGGCTCCCTGGCCGGCGATGCCCTGTGGGCGCTGCTGGGGCTGGCCGGGCTGACCCTGCTGCTGGCCCAGGACGCGGTGCGTGTGCCGCTGACCCTGGCCTGCGCCGCCTACCTCGCCTGGCTCGGCTGGCGCAGCCTGGGGGATGCCTGGCGGCTGCCGGAGGCCGACGACGAAGCCGCGCCAGCAGCGGACCGGGGCGCCTTGCTGACCGGCGCAGCGATCTCCCTGACCAACCCGAAGAACATCGTCTACTGGGGCGCCCTCGGCAGTGCCCTGGCCGGCATCGTCGGTGAGGCCCCGAGCCTGGCCCAGACCGCCACCTTCTTTGCCGGCTTCATGACCGCCTCGGTGGCCTGCTGCTTCCTCTGCGCCGGCCTGGTGGCCTGGCTGCGGCGCAACGCCTCGGCCTTCTGGCAGCGGGCTAGCCACGGCCTGTGCGGCGTGCTCCTGCTGGGCCTGGCAGCGCTCGCTCTGCGCGGGCTGTAGCCACTGGACGGCGCTGCCCACGCTGAGGCAGGCTGCCGAGCCCGTGTCCCTGCTGGAGCGTGTCATGTTCGCTGAATTCCGCCGTCCCGTCCCCCTCGCCAAGGCCTATCGCCTGCTCAACCACGGCCCCACCGTGCTGGTCAGCGCCGCCCATGGCGGCAAGCGCAACGTCATGGCCGCTGCCTGGGCGATGCCCCTGGATTTCGACCCGCCGAAGGTGGCCGTGGTGCTGGACAAGTCCACCTGGACCCGGCGCCTGCTGGAGGCCGACGGCCATTTCGTGCTCAGCGTGCCGGCCCGCCACCAGGTGGACCTGGTACAGACCCTCGGCTCCAGCTCGGGCCATGAACTGGACGCCGCCGGGCACGACAAGTTCGCCACCTGGCAGGTCGGGCACTTCCCGGGCGAGCAGGTCGCCGCGCCGCTGATCGACGGCTGCGTCGCCTGGCTGGAATGCCGCCTGCTGCCCGAGGCGCACATTCAGCAGGGCTACGACCTATTCCTCGGCGAAGTCATCGCCGCCCAGGCTGACAGCCGGGTATTCAGCGAAGGCCGCTGGCATTTCGACGGCCAGGACGACCTGCGCACCCTCCACCACGTCGCCGGCGGGCATTACCTGGTGATCGGTGAGGGGGTGGATAGCCAGGCATTGCCGGCCAAGGCGTGAGGGCGCTCAGGCTGCGTAGCCCGGACTTCAGTCCGGGAGCGCGCCGAGCGCATTCAGCCCCCGTAGGAGCGAGCTCTGCTCGCGAACGCACTTTTATGCAAGTACGGCTGAATGTCTGCGGAAGCGGCTTCAGCCGCGATGCCCCGCCCAGAACGGGCGGGGCGGGGGGATCAGAGGGCGGCGGCCGGGGCCGGGGCGCTCTCGGGCTGGACGGGGATGAACTCCAGCTGCAGGCGCTCGTGGCTCCAGGCGCGGGTGCTGTTGGTCAGCTCCAGGTCGTCGTTCAGCTTGCGGCCGTAGGACGGGATGATGGCCTTCAGGCGGGCCTGCCAGGCGTCGCTCTTGAGCTTCTCGGGGAAGGTCTTCTCCAGCACGCTGAGCATGATCGGCGCGGCGGTGGAGGCGCCGGGGGAGGCGCCCAGCAGGGCGGCGATGGAGCCGTCGGCGGCGCTGACCACTTCGGTGCCGAACTGCAGCACGCCACCCTTCACCGGGTCCTTCTTGATCACCTGCACACGCTGGCCGGCCTGGATCAGTTCCCAGTCGGCGTCCTGCGCATCGGGGAAGTACTCGCGCAGAGCGGCCATGCGGTCGTCCTGGTCGAGCATCAGCTGGCCGACCAGGTACTGGCTGAGGTCCAGGTTGTCCATGCCGGCGGTGGTCATCGGGCCGATGTTGTCGGTGGTGATGGCGCTGAACAGGTCCATGTGCGAGCCGTTCTTCAGGAACTTGGTGGAGAAGGTCGCGAAGGGGCCGAACAGCAGCACTTCCTGGCCGTCCACCACGCGGGTGTCCAGGTGCGGGACGGACATGGGCGGGGAGCCGACCGAGGCCTTGCCGTAGAGCTTGGCGTGGTGACGGGCGACCACGTCCTGGTTGCGGGTCATCAGGAAGGAGCCGCCCACCGGGAAGCCGGCGTAGCCTTCGGCTTCCGCAATGCCGGATTTCTGCAGCAGCTTCAGGGCGCCGCCGCCGGCACCGATGAACACGAAGCGGGCGTTGACTGCGCGCTCGGCGCCGTCGTGGGCCAGGTCGGCCACCACCACCTTCCAGGTGCCGTCTTCGTTGCGCACGATGTCGCGCACTTCATGGCTCAGGTTCAGCTTGAACTTGGGCGACTCGGACAGGGAGGCGAACAGCTGGCGGGTGATCTCGCCGAAGTTCACGTCGGTACCGATGGGCATGCGGGTGGCGGCGATCTTCTGTGCCGGGTCGCGGTCCTGCATCACCAGCGGCACCCACTGGGCGATCTGCGCGTGGTCTTCGCTGTATTCCATGCCGCGGAACAGGTTGCTGTGCTGCAGGGCGGCGTGGCGCTTCTTCAGGTAGGCGACGTTGTCGTCACCCCAGACGAAGCTCATGTGCGGGACGTTGTTGATGAACGAGCGGGGATTCTTCAGCACGCCACGGTCGATCTGGTAGGCCCAGAACTGCTTGGAGATCTCGAAGGATTCGTTGATCGCCACGGCCTTGCTGATGTCGATGCCGCCGTCGGCGGTCTCGGGGGTGTAGTTCAGCTCGCAGAAGGCCGAGTGGCCGGTGCCGGCGTTGTTCAGGGCGTTGGAGCTTTCCTCGGCGACCTGGTCGAGGCGTTCGAAGGTCTCGATCGTCCACTCGGGCTCCAGCTCGTGGAGATAGGTGCCGAGGCTGGCACTCATGATGCCGCCGCCGATCAGCAGCACGTCGAGGGGTTGTTCGGGGGCGTCGGGCTGGGAGCAGCCGACCACGCTCAGGCACGTCAGTGCCAGCAGCAGTTTCTTCATCGATGAACCTTCCAGTCTTCCGGGCTGCGCCTGCCACCCTGTGCACGCGGTGTGGCCGGGCCCTTTGTGAGGGCGCGACCGGGCGGTGGCGCTGCGTTCTTCTGGCCGTCGCATGTGGCGGCGGCTGCGAACGGTGGTCCTGGGACCACCGTGGGCGGCCAAAAAAGCAAGGGCTGTGCCAGATGGTCGCAGGCCAGGTGGCACGGGGCTTGCCGGGAGGCACGCCAGCCGCGGGCTGGCGGGTACCCGCCACCATGGCGGGGCCTGGGAGGCGATGGGTGGCGGAAATCCGCCCACGCGGCTCAGCCGCGGGTGCGCGGGTCGATGTAGTAGGTGATGCGCTGGCGGGGGTTGAGGTAGTCCAGTGCTTCGGGCGGCACCTGGGCCGGCCGCAGGGCGGAGGCGATGGCCAGGTGCGGTTCACGCTCCAGGTCGACGATCAGGGCTTCCTCCTTGGGCACCTGGCTGTCGTAGAGGATCAGCGTCGGCTTGAGCGGCTGGCTCGGGTGCATGCCGAGCACCAGGCCGTAGCGATCATCCTCCAGCTGCACCAGGCTGCCCGGCGGGTAGACGCCCATGCAGCGGATGAAGGCCTTGAGCATCACGTCGTCGAACCGCGAGCGGTGCAGGGCGAACATCTGCTTCAGCGCTTCGTGGGGGCTGAGGCCGGCGCGTGGGTCGCGCGGGTTGCACAGGCCGTCGAAGTGGTTGGTGATGCACACCACCCGGCTCAGCCGGCCGATGGCGGCCTCGGACAGCTGACGCGGGTAGCCGGTGCCGTCGCAGTGCTCGTGGTGCTCGTGGATGACCCGCAGCACCTCGTCGTCGAGCATCAGCTGCTGGCCCCGGCGCAGGCCGTACTCGGTATGCAGCTGGCGCAGCAGCTGTTCCGGGCGGTTCAGCGGCTCAGGCTTGAGCAGCACCTGGCTGGGGATGTCCATCTTGCCGATGTCGTGGAGCAGGGCGCCGAGCCCGAGGCTGTGGCAGGCCTCGCTGTCGTAGCCGAGCTGGCGGCCGAGCATCAGCGACAGCACGGTGACGTTGAGCGGGTGCACGTAGGCATCGTCGTGGGCCTTGCCGTTGATGCTGTGCAACGCGGCGCCGTCTTCGCCCTGGATGGCTTCCACCAGCTCGCCGACCACTTCCCCGGCCTGGCGCAGGGCGTCTTCTGGCTGGTTGCGCAGGGCCTGGTTCATCGCCTTGACCCGCTGGCTGGCCTGGACGAAGCGGCGGTCCACCTCGGCCAGGCGCGTGCGCAGCTTGCTCAGCTGGACCACTCGCGCCTGGCGCGCGGCTTCTTCCGGTGCTGGCGGGGGCGGGGTGTCCTCCAGCACCTCGGTCGGCGTGGTAACCGGTTGCAGCGGCAGGGGCTCGCAGTCGCTGCGCGACGGGTCGTAGCGCAGGCGCTTGAGGCCGAGCTTGCGCAGGGCGGCGACCTGGTTGTCGTCGCGGATCTTGAAGTTGCTGAAGGTGAAGTCGTGTTCCCACCAGCCCAGTTCGAGCTGGATGTAGAGGCCGACGCACAGCTGGTCGGGGGTGATGTAGACAGGGCTCGTGGGCATGCCGGGGACCGGGATGGCGAAATGCTGGCAAGTCTAGCGTTTTCGGGGGCCGAGAGCAGCCCGCCCAAGCGATGGGCCGTGCCGCTCGACGGAGGCCCTGCAATGAGGCGCTCACGCACCGTCGGCGGGCGTCCAGCCGGGTGCGCGGGGCCTTTGCAGATGCGACAGGCCGCGTGGTGACTGGGTTCCCGGCTTCTGGTCCGGCGCTTGCAGCGGGCGTCGCCAACTTGGATACAAGATGGAGCGCCCCGATGAAGACCCCGCTGTTGCCCACCACCGGCTGGACCCTGCACGACTGGCAGCAGGCCTACCGCGACGGCCGCCTGCAGCCCGACTGCCTGCATGAGCTGCTGGAGACCCTGCGCGGGGAAGACCCGGCCTGGATCGTGCTGGTCGAACCCGCCCAGCTGACCGAGCGTCTCGCCGCCCTGGCCCGCCAGCTGGAGGCCGCGGGTGGCGACCTGGCGGCCCTGCCTCTCTATGGCGTGCCGTTCGCCATCAAGGACAACATCGACGCCGCCGGCTGGCGCACCAGCGCCGCCTGCCCGGCGTTCGCCTACCTCGCCGAGGTCGATGCCACGGTGGTGGCGCGGCTGCAGGCGGCCGGTGCCGTGTTGCTGGGCAAGACCAACCTGGACCAGTTCGCCACCGGCCTGGTGGGGGTGCGTTCGCCCTTCGGCGCGGTGCCCAATGCCTTCGATCCGGCCTATGTCAGCGGGGGCTCCAGCTCCGGCTCGGCCTCGGTGGTGGCGCGTGGCCTGGTGCCTTTCGCCCTGGGGACCGACACCGCCGGCTCGGGGCGAGTGCCGGCGGGCTTCAACAACATCGTCGGCCTCAAGCCCACCCGGGGCTGGTTGTCGACCCAGGGGCTGGTCCCGGCCTGCCGCAGCCTGGACTGCATCTCGGTGTTCGCCCTGACCGTGGACGACGCCGAGCAGGTGGCGCGGCTGGCTGGCGGTTTCGATGAAGCGGACGCCTATGCACGGCGCAACCCGGCCACCGCGCCGGTGGCCATCGGGGCGCGGCCGCGACTGGCGGTGCCCGAGGCGCCCGAGTTCTTCGGCGACCGGCGCAACCAGGCGGTGTTCGAGCAGGCCGTACAGCGTTTCGAGGCCCTGGGCGCCGAGGTGGTGCCCATCGACTTCGGCCCGTTTACCGAGCTGGCCCGCGAGCTGTACCAGGGGTCCTGGGTGGCCGAGCGCACCGTGGCCGTGGGGAGCCTGCTGCAGACCCGGCCCCAGGCGATGGACCCGGTGGTGCGGGGCATCGTCGAGAGCGGCCGCGACTTCAGCGCCTGCGACGCCTACCGCGCCGAGTACCGCCGGGCGGCGCTGGCCCGACGCATCCAGCAGGTGCTGGCAGGGTTCGACGCGCTGCTGGTGCCTACCTCGCCGACCCTGCGCACCCAGGCGGAAATGGCCCGCGAGCCGCTGCTCTACAACAGCCAGTTCGGCACCTACACCAACTTCACCAACCTCGCCGACCTGAGTGCCCTGGCCCTGCCGGCGGGGTTCCGCGAGGACGGCCTGCCGGCCGGCATCACCCTGATCGCCCCGGCCTGGCACGACCAGGCCCTGGCCAGCCTGGGGCGCCGCTGGCAGGCGGCGCTGGGTCTGCCGCTGGGGGCCACCGGGCGCTCGCTGCCGCCAACGGTGCCGCCCGTCCCGGCGCCCGAGTGCGTGCGGGTGGCGGTGGTGGGGGCGCACCTGACCGGGATGCCGCTCAACCATCAGCTGACCACCCGTGGCGCGGTGCGGGTGGAGGAGACCCGCACCGCCCCCTGCTACCGCCTGCACGCGCTGGCCGGCTCGGTGCCGCCCAAGCCCGGCCTGGTGCGCGGCCAGGAGGGTGCCGCGATCATCGTCGAGCTGTGGGACGTACCCCTGGCGCGTTTCGGTGAGTTCGTCGCCGAGGTGCCGCCGCCCCTGGGGATCGGCAGCCTGCAACTGGAGGATGGCCGCTGGGTGAAGGGGTTCATCTGCGAGCCCTGGGGCCTGGAAGGCGCCCGCGACATCACGGCCTTCGGGGGCTGGCGCGCCTACGTGGCGACGCTGGGCGGGCGCTGAGCCGATGGCGAGCCGGCCGCCACGCCTGGCGGAGACCGTCTACCGCCAGCTCAAGGACGACATTGCCGATTTCCGCCTGCTGCCCGGCGACCGCTTCAGCGAGGGCGAGGTGGCCGCACGCCTGGCGGTGAGCCGCACGCCGGTGCGCCAGGCGCTGGACCGCCTGCAACAGGAGGGCTACCTGCAGGTGCACTTCCGCAGCGGCTGGGAGGTGCTGCCGTTCGAGTTCGAGCGCTTCGAGGCGTTGTACGACCTGCGCATCGTGCTGGAGCGGGCGGCCATCGAGCGACTGTGCGAGGCCGCCGATGCTGCCGCCAGCCTGGCACCGCTCTGCGCGCGCTGGCAGGTGCCACCGTCCCGACGCAGCGAGGTGGATGCCGAGGTGGCGGCCTGGGACGAGGCCTTCCACTGCGAACTGGTGGCGGCCGCCGGCAACCCGGAACTGGCGCGGGTGCACCGCGAGGTGAGCGAGCGTATCCGCGTGGTGCGGCGCCTGGATTTCGGGGTGCAAGGGCGGATCGCCGCTACCTACGAGGAGCACGCCGCCGTGCTTGCGGCGATCCTGCGGCGGGATGTGGACGACGCCTGCGCACGCATGACCGCCCACATCGCCCAGAGCCGCGCCCAGGTGCGGCAGGTGACCGCCGCGCGGCTGCGGGCGGCCCGGTGCGTGGCCGGCGGGGATCAGGACAGGACGATGTAGTCGCTGCGCTGGGTGATGCCCCGGTGCTCGCCTTCGGTGAGGTGGACGTAGCGGCCGTCGAGCAGGTCGATGGGGATGCAGTCGTCCACGTCCAGCAGGGCGTCGGTGTGGGGTTTGTCCCAGCCTGCGTGCATGCGGCGCTTGCCGCGCTCCTTGGCTTCGGCGCGGTCGCGGGCGACCACCAGCAGGTAGCGGTGGGCTTCGCCGAAGGAGCCGGGTTCGTAGCCGCCGAGGTTGATGAAGTAGAGCCGGGGCGAGCCGGGTGCCGGTGCCAGGCTGCTGAGGCTGACGCGGTAGCCGTCGACGCCTTCGATGGCCATCCAGGAGTCGATGTGCAGGCCTTCGCGGCTGCCGAACCACTCTTCACGCAGGCGGGGGTAGGTGTCTTCGATGGTGTCGGCGAAGGCGAACACCACGTCGTGGACTTCGATCTTGGCCCGGGGGTGCCGGCCACCGAGCATGACGACGTACAGCATTGTCGTTGTCGTTCCTTGGAAGAACAGGGGAGGAGAGGCGCCCGGCATCCACTGCCGGGCGGCGCGCCATGGTAGCGCAGGGTGTGGGGCGGAGTGCAGCGCTTTTCGACGGCCTGCCGGGCTCAGGATGCCGGCGGGTGAACCCGGTCACGGCCGGCGTCCTTGGCGCGGTACAGGGCTTCGTCGGCGGCCCGCAGCAGCTGCGCTTCGGGGGTGTTGTCCAGGGGCAGCGGCATGTACACGTGGTAGCCGAGGCTGGCGGTGACCACGCCGTGGTCGCTGCCGCTGTGGGGGATCTCCAGCGCGCGCACGGCCTGGCGGATCTGTTCGGCGATGCGGTGGGTGTCCTCGGGGTCGGCGTTGGGCAGCAGCAGGGTCATTTCCTCGCCGCCGTAGCGCGCGGCCAGATCGCCGGGGCGGCGGGCGAAGCCGGCCAGCACCTGGGCGACGGCGCGGATGCACTGGTCGCCGGCGAGGTGACCGTAGTGGTCGTTGTAGCGCTTGAAGTAATCGATATCGAGCATGACGATGCCCAGCGGCGTGCCCAGGCGTCGGGCCCGGCTGGCCTCGATGGGCAGCACGGCGTCCAGTCGGCGGCGGTTGGCCAGGCCGGTGAGGGCGTCCTCCAGGGCCAGTTGCTCCAGGGTTTCGTGGGCCAGGCGCAGCTCCTCCTCGGCCAGCGCCCCCTGTTCCATCTGCCGCACCAGGGTGGCGGCGAACACGACAAGGCCGGCGATCACCACCACCACCACCAGGCACGAGCGGGCCACCTGGTTGAGCCAGGGCGCGGCGATGGATTGGGTGGAGATGCCGGTCTCCACCAGCAGGGGGTAGTCCTGCAACTGGCGGTAGCTGAACAGGCGCTCGACGTCGTCCAGTGAGGAGCGGGCCACCGTGACCCCGGCCGGCGCCTCCGGCAGCAGGTCCTTGACGATGTGGGTCTTGGCCAGGCTGCGGCTGGTGGCGTAGGGGTCGAAGGGATGGCGGACGAGGATGGTGCCATTCTGCTCGGCCAGCACGATGATGCCGCGGTCGCCCAGGTCGAAGGTTTCGTAGAAACGGTTGAAGTAGGCCACTTCCAGGGTGGCCACGGCGACGCCGGCGAACTGGCCGTTGCGGTCCTCGATGCGCCGCGAGATGGGGATGACCAGGTCGCCGGTGAAGCGGCTGCGGATCACTTGGCTGATGTGCACCCGGTGGTCGGGGTCGTCCCGGTGGTAGCGGAAGTACTCGCGGTCGGCGTTGTTCATCGGCTGGCCGCCCACCTCGCGGTCAGTCACCACGCAGTTGCCGTCCTTGTCGTAGATGAACAGCTCGTGGAGCTGCGGCAGGAACTGCTGCTGGCGCTTCATCAGCCGGTGCATGCGGGCAGTGTCCAGCCGTTCGAAGCCGTCATGCTCGACCTGTTCGATCAGGTCGTAGAGCAGGGCATCGGCCTGGCGGATGGCGTCGCGCGCGTGTTCGGCGGCGGCGCCGGTGACGTTGGTGGCGCTGACTTCGGCGCGGTGGAACTCCTGCCGGTAGTCGAGCCAGACCTGCCAGGCCTCCATGGCCAGGATCGCCAGGATGGTCAGGGTGGTGAACAGCCGCGCCAGCTGCTGGGTGCGCTGGTGGGGAGGGGGCTTGGAGGGGGCGGGTGCATTCATGCTGTCGGGTCGTGATCCTGGGTACTGCGGGTCCGGGCGGCCTTATCGGTTCCTGCGGGGAACCTTGGTTGTGAGCGTAGCGGAAGGCGCCGATGACTCCAGCGAGGCGGCCCTTGGTTTAGAATGCCGCCCCTTTTCCCGACGCGTATCGCCATGACTCCCGATTCCTTCGACATCCTCCGGCACCGACTCGTCACGGCCTTGGCCGAGCCGCCGGCCGAGACCCGGCGCCTGTTCCATGGCCGTGGCCGGCTCTGGCCGGGGCTGGAGCACGTCACGGTGGACTGGCTGGAGGGCGTGGTGCTGGTGGCGCTGTTCCGTGAGCCGCCGGCCGAGGCGCTGGAAGGCTTGCGTGCGCTGCTGCTGGCGCTGGCCGAGGCGCCTGCCTGGCCTGCTGGAAGCGTTCGCAGTGTACTGCTGCAGCACCGCTACCGACCCGGCAGTGAGACCGAGTGCCTGTGGGGCGAGGCGGTGGATGCCTGGACCATGCACGAGGACGGCCTGGCCTACCGGCTGGACCTGATGCGCAACCAGAACATCGGCCTGTTCCTCGACATGCGCCATGGCCGCCGCTGGGTGCGCGAGGTGGCGGCGGGGCGCCGGGTGCTGAACCTGTTCGCCTACACCTGCGGCTTCTCCGTGGCGGCCATCGCCGGGGGCGCCGAGGCAGTGGTGAACCTGGACATGGCCCGCGCGGCACTGGCCCGTGGGCGCGATAACCACCGTCTGAATGGCCATGACCTGGAGCGGGTGAGCTTTCTGGGGCATGAGCTGTTCAAGTCCTGGGGGCGGCTGAAGCGGGAAGGGCCTTACGGGCTGGTGATCATCGATCCGCCGTCGTTCCAGCGCGGCAGCTTCGAGCTGGACCGGGACTACCGCAAGATCCTCCGCCGCGTGCCGGAACTGCTGGCCCCCGGCGCCCGGGTGCTGGCCTGCGTCAACGACCCGGCCACCGGGGCCGACTTCATCATTCGCACGATGGGGGAGGAAGCGCCTGGCCTGGTGTTCCGCGAACGCCTGGCCAACCCGCCGGAATTCGCCGACGAGGACCCGGAAGGTGGGCTCAAGGCCCTGGTGTTCGAGTGGGAAGGGGCCGGGCAGGCCGGCCTGGAGCCTGAGGCAGGGCGCTAGCCCGGAGGGACGTGCGTGGGGCTGTACTCAGATCACGCCCGCGTCGTCGTCGTTGATCAGCCGGTTGAGCCCGCCCAGGGCTTCCCGCGCCTGGGTCCGGCTGAGCAGCTTGGACTGGGCGGCCGGCGGCAGGTCGGTGATGCGCAGGACGCCCTTGGTCATGAGCACGCTGATCAGGTCTTCCAGCACCCGGATCATCTCGCTGTCGCTCTGCTTGAGTTGCAGCAGGCTGGCCTCGATGGCCTGGTTGGAGTACCAGGCGAGCACGTCCTGGTCGTCGGCGGGGAGCTGGCCGGTGTGGCCGGCGAACTCGGCCGCTTCGACCCGCACCAGTTTGCCCTGGTCGTCGCGCTGCACGTAAAGCATGGGGTACCCCCTGGTTGGACATGATTCGCCGGACGCACATCTATACGCGTGGCCTGGCAAGCAGGCAAGAATGGCCGGGCAGGGCTGCCTTCCCACCGCGCCTTGGCGCGGTGGGAAGGGGCTTCATCAGCTGTGCTCGGTCTTCACCAGCGGGTCGGAGCCGGCCACCAGCGAGCTGACGATCTGCGAGGAGGTCGACCCGTACTGGGTCAGGTCCACGCCTTCGAGCTTGATGGTCACATCGGCGCCGTTGGCGACGTTGCCGCTGGTGCTCACCTGCAGGGTGCTGGTGGCGGTGTCGACCTTGAGGTAGTCAAGAATGTTGTTGGCGTTGGCGGCATCGGGCAGCAGGTCGCTGAGGTCGATGCGATCGCCTTCGCCGGCGTTGAAGTCCTTGATCACGTCATTGCCGAGGTCGCCGGCCTTCCAGACGAAGATGTCGGCGCCGGCACCGCCGGTGAGGGTGTCGTTGCCCACGCCGCCGATCAGCAGGTCGTTGCCGTCACCGCCATTGAGCAGGTCGTTGCCAGCGTTGCCGTAGAGCACGTCGTGGCCGTTGCCGCCGTTGAGGATGTCGGAGTACTTGCTGCCGTTGATCAGGTCGCTGGCCTCGGTGCCGTTGGTGGTGCCGATGGTGTGCAGCGCCCAGCCGGTATCGGTCTGTACCAGTTCCTGCCCGGCGCCCGGGGCCTGGAAGATCTCCAGCCCGCTGCCGCTGGCACCCAGCACCTTGTAGGCGGAGTCGGCACTGCCGCTGAGCTTGAACTCAACTTTCAGGCTCGCTGCGCCGCCTTGATCCCAGTACAGGAGTTCCAGGGCCTGCAGGTCGCCACTGAGGCCGACACCGCTGAACACCTTGGTAGTGGTGCTCTGGATGTAGTCGGCTTCGGCCACCACCTGGCCACCGATCATCAGGCGGTAACCGTCGTCCGCGGTGACGCGGATGTCATAGGTGCCGCCTTGGGCCAGGTCGAGGAAACCGTGGGCGCGGATGATCGCGTCCGAGGTGTCGCCCAGGCCTGCGCCGCCGGCCTTCAGGTTGGAGACGTTGCCGGTACTGGCTGCCGTGAGGAAGTCGTACAGGTTGTTCTGGATGGTGTTGTTGACGTAGCCGATGGTGGTGCCGTTGGACACCGTGCGGTTGTCGCCCAGGTCGTCGCTGAACACGGTGGTGCCGTTCTTCAGACCGTAGTCGATGACGTTGGCGACGAAGGTGGCGTTGACCGAGGCGGCGGCCGCGTTGTCGTTGGAACCGATCAGGCTGGTGCTGTTGCCAGTGCGGGACTCGACGTAGTCCTCCACCAGCTTGAGGCTGGTGAGGTTCGGCCGCGCGGTGCCGCTTTCGGCATAGCCCCAGTATTCACCGGTCAGGCCGCTGGACAGCGAGGTGCTGGTGTCCGCGACGTTGATGGTGTTGGTGGTGAGGCTTTCATGGTCGACGCCACCGTCGACGATCTTCAGCGTCAGGTGCTGGCTGGCGGAGCTGGCGGTGGTGCCGTTGGGCTCCACCGACACGGCCTTGATGTCCAGGCCGATCTCGCCGCGTACCGAGCCGCTGACCAGCAGCTTGGCGGTGGCCAGTTGGGCTGCGGTCAGCGATACCACGCCGGCGTTCGCGGTGAGGGTGGTGTTGCCGACCACCACGCTGGCCCCGCTGGGCAGGTTGGAGAGGTCGTAGCGCAGGCTCTCGGAACCGTCGGTGTCGGTCAGCGCGCCGCTGATGTAGTTGGCCAGGGCGATGCTGGTCTTGCCGCTGACGCCGCCGTCACCGGCCACCACGCCCTGGGACGAGGTGAGGGTGATGTTGTCGATCAGTGCACCACGGCCGCTGGAGTCGGTGGAGGTGCCGGCCAGCTTGATGGTCAGCGCCTCGGTCTTGCCGGTGCCGGTGAAGCTGAAGTGGATGTTCTCCCAGTTCAGGCTGGACTGGCTGCTGGTGGAGCTGTACTCGCCCACCAGGGTGGTGCCGAGGTAGACCGCGATCTTGGTGAAGCTGGCGTCGAAGCCCGAGCGACCGGCGTAGTCCAGGTTCAGCTCGTAGACCTTGCCGACCTCGGTGGCGACGTTGCGGGTGACGCCCAGGGTCTGGGACATGCTGCCGCCCGCGTCGTTGAGCTCCAGCGCGTCTCCGTTGTTGGTGCCCGGCAGCCTGACGGTGACGTAGCCGCCGGCCTGGTTCTGCATGCTGTCGCCGTTGGCCCAGATTTCGAAGACGTTGTTGCCGCCGTTGCGCACGTCACCGGTGGTGACCAGGGACCAGTTCTCGAAGGTCGGCCCGGCCACGTCCTGGGAGGTGTTGTCGCTGTTGGGCGCCGATTCCCAGGTGGTGGTGAACAGCGTGCTGGCCGCGGCGGACTTCACGGTCAGGGTCGGCACGTCGGCCACCGGGGTGATGTCGATGCTCATGGTGCTGCTGGCGGTGCTCAGGGCGCCGTCGCTGCCGCTGTACTTGAAGGTGGCGTAGGTGGCCTGGTTCAGCCCGACGCCGCTGCCGCCGAAGCTGTCGTGGCCGGACTCGTTGCTGTCCGGCACGAAGCGCAGGCCGCCGGCATCGATCGCCGACTTGGTGATGGTGCTGTTGGCGGTGACGTCGGTCCAAGTGCCGTTCACCTGCATCTGCAGTTTGCCTTCGATCGGCAGGCTCTCGATCTTGATCGACAGGGTGCTGTTGGCGTCGACGTCGCTGACCTTGAAGTCGCTCCAGGCGAAGGTGTAGTTGGTGTCTTCGACGCCGGTGACGTTGGCGCCCGCGACCACCACCGGGGCCTCGTTGACGTTGTTCACCTGGATGGTGAACGACTGGTTGGCGGTGCTGCCGTCGGAGCTGGTGGCCTTGACCACGATGGTGTGGCTGGTGGCGCTCTCGTAGTCCAGCTTGGTGCCGTCGGCGACGGTGACCACGCCGGTGGTGGCGTTGATGGCGAAGCGGCCGCCGGCGTTGTCCACCAGCTCGTATTTGGTGATGGTGGCGCCGACGTCGCCGTCCACGCCCTTGGCGGTCACGCCGACCACGGTGCCGTTGGCGGCGTTTTCGTTGACCTGGTTGGTGGCGGTGTTGCTGTCGGTGATCACCACGCCGTTGTCGTTGACGTTGCCCACCTGGATGGTGAACGACTGGGTGTTGGTGCTGCCGTCGGAGCTGGTGGCCTTGACCACGATGGTGTGACTGGTGGCGCTCTCGAAGTCCAGCTTGGTGCCGTCGGCCACGGTCACGACGCCGGTGGTGGCGTTGATGGCAAAGCGGCCACCCGCGTTATCGGTCAGCTCGTACTGGGTGATGGTGGCGCCGACGTCGCCATCCACGCCCTTGGCAGTCACACCGACCACGGTGCCCGTGGCCGCGTTCTCGTTGACGAAGTTGCTGGCGGTGTCGCTGTCGCTGATGACCACGCCGTTGTCGTTGACGTTGCCTACCTGGATGGTGAACGACTGGGTGTTGGTGCTGCCGTCGGAGCTGGTGGCCTTGACCACGATGGTGTGGCTGGTGGCGCTCTCGTAGTCCAGCTTGGTGCCGTCGGCGACGGTGACCACGCCGGTGGTGGCGTTGATGGCGAAGCGGCCGCCGGCGTTGTCCACCAGTTCGTACTGGGTGATGGTGGCGCCGACGTCGCCGTCCACGCCTTTGGCGGTCACGCCGACCACGGTGCCGTTGGCGGCGTTCTCATTGACCAGGTTGGTGGCGGCGTCGCTGTCGGTGATGACCACGCCGTTGTCGTTGACGTTGCCCACCTGGATGGTGAACGACTGGGTGTTGGTGCTGCCGTCAGAGCTGGTGGCCTTGACCACGATGGTGTGGCTGGTGGCGCTCTCGTAGTCCAGCTTGGTGCCGTCGGCGACGGTGACCACGCCGGTGGTGGCGTTGATGGCGAAGCGGCCGCCAGCGTTGTCCACCAGTTCGTACTGGGTGATGGTGGCGCCGACGTCGCCGTCCACGCCCTTGGCGGTCACGCCGACCACGGTGCCGTTGGCGGCGTTTTCGTTGACCTGGTTGGCGGCGGTGTCGCTGTCGCTGATGACCACGCCGTTGTCGTTCACGTTGGTGACGTTCACGGTGACGGTAGCGGTGGCAGCGGTCTTGCCGTCGGTGGCGCTGACCTGCAGCTGGTGCTGGGTGGCGGTTTCGTAGTCCAGCGTCTTGCCGTTGGCCAGAGTGATGACCCCGGTGCTGGCGTTGATGCTGAACAGACCGGCGTCGTTGCCGCCGATGATGCTGTAGAACAGCGGCTCGCCGTCGCGGTCCTGATCGGTGCCGGTGAAGCGGTCGCTCAGGTCGGCGATGGTGGTGCCGGCGGCGGTGTTCTCGGCGAAGGTGACGCTGCTATCGACCAGGCCGGGTGCGTCATCCAGGTTGGCCACCTGGATGGTCATGGTGTTGGGCTGGCTGGAGAACAGGCCGCTCTGGTCCTGCACGGAGAAGCTGAAGGAGCCACTGCTGCTGCCGCTGGCGGTGGGGGTGTAGACCAGCGAGGCGATCTGCGCCGCGGTGACCAGCATGCCCACGGTGACGGCGGTGCCGTTCAGGCTCAGGCTGCCATTGCCCGGCAGGCTGTTGATGCGGATGGCCTTGAGGCTGTCGCCGGCGTCCACGTCGCTGAAGCCGAACTCGGCAGCGCTGAAGCTGCGCGGGGTGCCTTCGTCGGTCTGCACGGTGTTGTCGGCGCCGGTGGGGGCGTCGCTCACCGGGTGCACGGTGACCGGCAGGGTCAGCGAGGTGGAGGCTTTGTCGCCGTTGGCGCCTTCGGTGGCGGTGGCGGTGACCTTCAGGTCGAAGGTGCCGTTGTAGTTGGCCGGCGGGGTGATGCTCAGGTTGCTCAGGTTCCAGCCGCTGATGTCGGCGGTGGTGCTGCCGCTGGTGGCGGTGAAGCTGTGCACGCCGTCGGTCAGGGTGGCGCCTGCGGGGATCTGCGAGATGCCCACGGAGAGGCTTTCCGAACCGTCGGTGTCGTTCAGCGAGGCGGTCAGGCGCGACAGCGGGATGCTGCTGTCCTCGTCACCCTCGTTGACGTTGTAGAGCTGGTAGTAGCCCTTGCCGTCGCTGCCATGCAGGTCGGACAGGTGCAGGCCGTTGCCGGCCAGGTCGCTGGCCTTGGTGTAGAGCTGCACGTTGGCGCTGGACAGGTCCTGCACCGGGCCGTTGCCGACCTTGACGTTGACGTCTAGGGTGCCCGGGCCGCTCTGGTTGTGCTGGTAGATGTCCAGGGTGTAGTAGCCGCTCTGCTGGGCGGTGTAGCTGCCGCTGAACTGGCCGGTGGAGCCGCCCCAGGTGGCGCTGCCCACGGTGGTGCCGCCGACCACGACCATCACGCTGTCGTCGCCGGTGCCGCTGAAGGTGTAGGTCTGGCCTGCTTCCAGGTAGATCAGGCCGGAGAGCTTGTTGGCCACGCCGGCGTTGACGCTGTCGATGTGGGCGTCGGCCAGGTTGCCGCTGCTGGTGGGGGTGCCGGCGGCGTCGATGGTGCTCTTCAGGGTGGCCGGGTTGGCGCCGTTGCCACCGCTGCCCAGGGCCAGGTTATTCCAGCTCTGTTGCAGCAGGCCGGTGGCGGCGGGGGTGCCGCTTGGTGCCTGGGTGCCCAGGTTCGGGGCGTCGGCCACCGGCTGGATGCCCACCTGGACGGTGGCGGTGCTGTTGCCGCCCTTACCGTCGGTAACGGTGTAGGTGATGGTGTCCGCACCGCTGTAGTTGCCGGTGGGGGTGTAGACCAGCTTGCCGTCGACGATGCTGACGCTGCCGTGCTGCGCGCTGGCGCCGGTCAGGGTCAGGCTGTCGCCGTCTACGTCGCGGTCGTTGGCCAGCACGTCGATGGTGACGGGGGTGTCTTCCTGGGTGGTGGCGGTGTCGTTGACGGCGGTGGGCGCATCGTTCACCGGCTTGACGGTGATGTCGACCACGGTGTCGACCACGCCGCCCTTGCCGTCGCTGACGGTGACCACGAAGCGATCCGGGCCGTTGTAGTCGCCGTTGGGCTTGTAGGTGTACTCGCCGGTGTTCGGGTCGAGGGTCAGGGTGCCGTTGGCGGTGCCGGTCTTCACGGTGTAGGTGAGGCGGTCGCCGTCCACGTCGGTGGCGGGGATGCGGCTGGTCAGGGTGCCGTCTTCGTCCACGCTGGCGGTGCTGTTGGGCGCCACCGGGGCATCGTTGACCGGCTTGACGGTGACGCTGACCACGCTGGTGGTGGTGCCGCCGTGGCCGTCGCTGATGGTGACGGTGAAGGCGTCGCTGCCGTTGAAGTCCTTGGCCGGCTGGTAGGTGTAGGTGCCGTCGGCGTTCATCACCACGGTGCCGTGCTGCGGGCCGTTGCCGTTGGCGATGCTGTAGGTGAGGGTGTCGCCATCCACGTCACGGCCGGTCACGCGGCCGTCCACCGGGGTGTCCTCGTCGGTGCTGATGCTGGACGGGGAGGCGGTAGGGGCGTCGTTGATCGGCTTGACGGTGATGTTGACCACGGTGTCGGTGACACCGCCCTTGCCGTCGCTGACGGTGACCACGAAGCTGTCCGGCCCGTTGTAGTCGCCGTTGGGCTTGTAGGTGTACTCGCCGGTGTTGGGATTGAGCACCAGGGTGCCGTTGGTGGTGCCGGTCTTCAGGGTGTAGGTGAGGGTGTCGCCCTCCGCGTCGGTGGCGGGGATGCGGCTGGTCAGGGTGCCGTCCTCGTCCACGCTGGCGGTGCTGTTCGGGGCGTTCGGGGCATCGTTGACCGGGTTGACGATGACGCTGACCAGGCTGGTGGTGGTGCCGCCGTGGCCGTCGCTGATGGTCACGGTGAACGTGTCGGTGCCGTTGAAGTCCTTGGCCGGCTGGTAGGTGTAGGTGCCGTCGGCGTTCATCACCACGGTGCCGTGCTGCGGGCCGTTGCCGTTGGCGATGCTGTAGGTGAGGGTGTCGCCGTCCACGTCACGGGCGATCACGCGGCCGTCGATCGGGGTGTCTTCATCGGTGGTCAGGAACTGCGGGCCGGAGGTCGGTGCGTCGTTGACCGGGTTGACCTTGACCGTCACCACGGAGTCGGCATAGCCGCCCTTCGGATCGTAGACCCGGATGGTGAAGGAATCGGTGCCGTTGTAGTCCTTGTTCGGGGTGTAGGTGTACTCGCCGGTGGCGGTGTTGAGCAGGATCGAGCCGTGGGCCACGCCGGACTGGATCACGTAGCTCAGCTTGTCGCCGTCCACGTCGGTGGC
This sequence comes from Metapseudomonas otitidis, assembly GCF_011397855.1. NCBI lineage: Bacteria > Pseudomonadati > Pseudomonadota > Gammaproteobacteria > Pseudomonadales > Pseudomonadaceae > Metapseudomonas > Metapseudomonas otitidis. The sequence continues at coordinate 2,450,800 of NZ_AP022642.1, forward strand.
GACGATCTGGCCGCTGACGCTCTTGTCCTCGTCAGTTTCCTTGGTCTGGTCGGTGGTTTCCGGCGCGTCGTTGAACGGCAGGACGTTGATGCTGACCAGGCTGGTGGTTACGCCGCCCTTGCCATCGCTGATGGTGACGGTGAAGGCGTCGGTGCCGTTGTAGTCCTTGGCCGGCATGTAGGAGAAGGTGCCGTCGGGGTTGAGCGTGACGGTGCCGTGCTGCGGGCCGTTGCCGTTGGCGATGCTGTAGGTGAGGGTGTCACCGTCCACGTCGCGGGCATTGATCGTGCCGTTGGCGGCGTTGTCCTCGACGGTGGTCAGGAACAGCGGGCCGGAGGTCGGTGCATCGTTGACCGGGTTGACCTTGACCGTCACCACGGAGTCGGCATAGCCGCCCTTCGGATCGTAGACCCGGATGGTGAAGGAGTCGGTGCCGTTGAAGTCCTTGTTCGGGGTGTAGGTGTACTCACCGGTCACGGTGTTGAGCAGGATCGAGCCGTGAGCCACGCCGGACTGGATCACGTAGCTGAGCTTGTCGCCGTCCACGTCGGTGGCGACGATCTGGCCGCTGACGCTCTTGTCTTCGTCGGTTTCCTTGGTCTGGTCGGTGGTTTCCGGCGCGTCGTTGAACGGCAGGACATTGATGCTGACCAGGCTGGTGGTCACGCCGCCGTGGCCGTCGCTGATGGTGACGGTGAAGGCGTCGGTGCCGTTGTAGTCCTTGGCCGGCATGTAGGAGAAGGTGCCGTCAGGGTTGAGCGTGACGGTGCCGTGCTGCGGGCCGTTGCCGTTGGCAATGCTGTAGGTGAGGGTGTCACCGTCCACGTCGCGGGCATCGATCTTGCCGGTGGCGGCATTGTCTTCGACGGTGGTCAGGTCCAGCGGCTTGGAAGTCGGGATGTCGTTCACCGGGTTGACGGTGATCCGCACCACGGCGTCGACCACGCCGCCCTTGCCATCGTTGACGGTGACGGTGAAGGAGTCCGGGCCGTTGTAGTTGGCGTTGGGCTTGTAGGTGTACTGACCGGTGGCGGTGTCGAACACCAGGGTGCCGTTGTTGGTCCCGGTCTTCAGGGTGTAGGTCAGGCTGTCGCCATCGGCATCGGTGGCGTTCAGCTGGCTGGTGAGGGTGCTGTCCTCGTCCACGCTGACGTTGGCGTTGTTGACCACCGGCAGGTCGTTGATCGGGTTGACCGCCAGGTTGATGGTGCCGTTCACGGTGGCTGTGCCGTCGTTGACGCTGTAGGTGAAGCTGCCCACGGCATCGCCGGCCTTGTAGTCGGCGGGGGCGTTGTACTTCAGGCCCTGGAGCTGGGCGCTGGTGAGGGTCTGGCCATTGCTGACCAGGGTGCCGTCGGCGAGGGTGACCTGGCCGACCACCGGCAGGCCGGTGACCTTGATGGTGAGCACGTCGCCGTCCACGTCGGTGGGCGCCTTGATGCCCAGCGGGGTGCCGACGCTTTCCTCGTTGACGGTGAGGCCGTGGCTGTCCACCACCGGCAGGTCGTTGACTGCGGTGACGCCCACCTTGACGGTGGCGGTGTCGGTGCCGCCCTTGCCGTCGCTGACGGTGTAGGTGAAGGAGCCGGTGCCGTTGAAGTTGGCCGCCGGGGTGAACACCACCTTGCCGTTGACCAGGGCCACGGTGCCGTTGACCGCGTTCTGCACGCTGATGATGGTCAGGCTGTCGCCGTCCACGTCGGTGTCGTTGCCCAGCAGGGTGGCGGGCTCGATGGTCAGCGGGGTGTCTTCAGCGGTCACCAGGCCGTCGAGGCCGTGGCTCAGACTGTTGCCGCCGAGCACGGTGTAGCTGCCGCCTTCGGGGCGCATCTCCACCTTGAGCTGGGCCTGGCCGCCCTGGTCCCAGTAGATGATCTGGATCTGGTGGGCGCCGCCGGCAGGTACGTTGAAGGTGGCGAACTCGCGGGCGGTCGGGCCCTGGTTGCCGTTGTACTCGGCCACCACCTTGCCGTCGATGACGATGCTGAAGCCGTCGTCGGCGGTGACGCGCAGCTGGTAGTTGCCGGCGGCCAGGTTGACCGAGCCGCTCAGCTCGACGATGGCGTCGGAGGTGTTGGCCGGGTCGGTGTTCAGGCTGGCGGCGTCGCTGCCGAGGAACTTCTGCAGGTTGCCGTTGCCGCCCAGGTCGCTGCTCACGCCGTTGCCGTAGTTCAGCGAGGTGGCAGTGAAGGTGGCGTCGGCGGCGTGCTTGGCGATGAAGTCCTTGACCATCGCCAGGTTGCTCAGGTTCGGGCCGTCGGCGCCTTCGCGGTAGGCGTAGTAGCTGCCCTTCAGGCCGCTGAGGGTCGGGGCGTCGTCACGGGCGTCGGGCGCATCGTTCACCGGAGTGACGCTGATGGTCACGCTGCCGTTCACGGTGGCGGTGCCGTCATTGACGCTGTAGGTGAAGTTGCCCACCGGGTCGCCGGCCTTGTAGTCGGCAGGGGCGTTGTATTTCAGGCCCTGCAGCTGGGCGCTGGTGAGGGTCTGGCCGTTGCTGACCAGGGAACCGTCGGCCAGGGTGATCTGGCCGACCACCGGCAGGCCGGTGACCTTGATGGTGAGCACGTCGCCATCGGCATCGGTGGGCGCCTTGAGGCCCAGCGGGGTGCCGACGCTTTCCTCAGCCACGGTGAGGGGCTTGCTGTCCACCACCGGCAGGTCGTTCACCGGGGTGACGCTGATGGCGACGCTGCCGTTCACGGTGGCGGTGCCGTCATTGACGCTGTAGGTGAAGCTGCCCACCGGGTCGCCGGCCTTGTAGTCGGCAGGGGCGTTGTACTTCAGACCCTGCAGCTGGGCGCTGGTGAGGGTCTGGCCGTTGCTGACCAGGGAACCGTCGGCGAGGGTGACCTGGCCGACCACCGGCAGGCCGGTGACCTTGATGGTGAGCACGTCGCCGTCGGCATCGGTGGGCGCCTTGAGGCCCAGCGGGGTGCCGACGCTTTCCTCGGCCACGGTGAGGGGCTTGCTGTCCACCACCGGCAGGTCGTTCACCGGGGTGACGCTGACCGCCACGCTGCCGACCACGGTGGTGGTGCCGTCGTTGACGCTGTAGGTGAAGTTGCCCACTGGGTCGCCGGCCTTGTAGTCGGCGGGGGCGTTGTACTTCAGGCCCTGCAGCTGGGCGCTGGTGAGGGTCTGGCCATTGCTGACGGTGGTGCCGTCGGCCAGGGTCACGCGGCCGACCACGGGCAGGCCGGTGACGGTGATGGTGAGCGCATCGCCGTCCACATCGGTGGGCGCCTTGAGGCCCAGCGGGGTGCCGACGCTTTCCTCGGCCACGGTGATGGCGTTGCTGTCCACCACGGGGGCGTCGTTGCGGCCTTCGATGGTGACGCTGGCGCTGGTCTTGACCAGGCCGCCGTGGCCGTCGCTGACCTCGTATTCGTAGTTCAGGACCAGGTTCTGGCCCTTGGCCAGGTAGTTGTAGGCGGACGGGTCCACCTTGAGGCTGTTGCTGGCGGCGTCGAAGGTCACGCCGGCGGCGTTGCCGGTGCCGACCTGCTTCAGGTTGATGACGCTGAGCACGTCCTTGGCGTCGACGTCGCTGGCGTTCTGCAGCAGGTTGATGCTGTAGGGCTGGGCATCTTCGTTGGTCACCGAGGTGATCGCGCCGCTGACCACCGGGGCGTCGTTGCTGCCGGTGACGGTGATGGTGACGTCGCGGCTGGCGCTGGCGTTGCTGCCGTCGGTGACGGTCACGCGGTAGACCAGGGTCAGGGTCTCGCCGGCAGCCAGGTAGTCCAGGGAGCCGGCCGGCACGCTATAGGTCCAGTGCACGGAGCCCTGGCCGTCGCCGGTGGCGGAATCGCTGAGGGTGGCGGCGAGGCTGCCCAGGGCGGCCACGGCCTGGCCATTGCCGTCGGTGGCGCTGACCAGCTGGGTGCTGACGCTGTGGCTGTCGTTGAGGTCGGCGTCTTCGAAGCCGATGTCGCCGGTGGCGCTGAGGTTGCCGGCGTTCTCGCCGGGCACGCCGTCGGCGCGTTCGGTGACGCTGCCGGTCTGCACGGTGGTTTCCAGCACCGGCGCGTCGTTGCGGCCTTCGATGGTCAGGGTGGCGGTGGTGGGGGTGACGCCGCCGTTGCCGTCGACCACGTCGTAGCTGTAGGTGAGCACCAGCTTCTCGCCGGCGGCCAGGTAGTTGTAGGCGTTGGGGTTGACCTGCAGGGTGTTGCCCGAGACGGTCACGCCGGCAGTGTCGCCGCTGCCGACCAGCTTGACGTTGGCCACCGAGAGCACGTCGCTGCGGTCCACATCGCTGGCGTTCTGCAGCAGGTCGACCTGCTGGGCGCCGGCGTCTTCGTTCGTGGTGGTGGCGATGGCCGCGCTGACCACGGGGGCATCGTTGACGCCGTCGATCACCACGGTGGCCTGGGTGGTGACCAGGCCGCCATGGCCGTCGCTGACCTCGTATTCGTAGGTGAGGGTGACCTTCTCGCCCTTGGCCAGGTAGTTGTAGGCGCTGGGGTCGAGCACCAGGGTGTTGCCGCTGACGGTCACGCCGGAGGCATCGTTGCCGCTGGTTTCGCGCAGGTTGACGACGTTGAGTACGTCGTTGGCATCGGTGTCGCTGGCCTTGGCCAGCAGGTTGATGACCTGGCCGGCGGCGTCTTCGTTGGTGCCGACGCTGATGGCACCGGTGACCACCGGGACGTCGTTGACGCCGGTGATGGTCAGGGTCAGCACGCTGTCGCTGCTGAGCTGGCCGTCGGTGGCGGTGAACGGGACCTGGATGACCAGCTTCTCGCCAGCGGCCAGGGACTGGTAGGCCGCGTTGCTCGGGTCCAGGGTCCAGGTGCCGTCGGGGTTGAGGCTGAAGCCGGCCGGGGCGTTGCCCTTGAGGCTGAAGGTCAGTTTGTCGCCGTCGACGTCGGTGGCGGCGAGCTGGCCGCCCACGGTCGGGCCGTCTTCGGTGGCGCTGGCGCTGGTGGGGCTGGCCACGGGCGCATCGTTCACCGGGGAGACGTTGATGGTGGCGGTGGCGTTGGTGGAGGTGGCGCCGTTGTTGTCCACGGCCTGGTACTGGAAGGTGGTGGTGCCGTTCCAGTCGCTGTCCGGGACGAAATAGACCGGGCCGGTGACGCTGTCGCCGGCTTTCAGCGGGGTGCCGCCGTTGGCCGAGGCGTAGAGCTGGCCGTGCTGGGGCAGGCCGGTGATGACGAAGCCGGTGACGGTGCCATCGACGTCGTTGCCGGCCAGGTCGACCTGGATGCGTGCGGGCTGGTCTTCGCTGCCGCTGGCGGACACGGCGCTGGCCACCGGGGCGTCGTTGGTACCGGTGACGGTGATTTCCAGGTTGGCGGTGTTGCTGGCACCGAATTCGTCGGTGACGGTGACCGGCACCTTGATCACCAGCTGCTCGCCGGCCTTGAGGCTGTCGTAGGCGCTGTGGCTGCTGTCGAAGCTCCAGCTGCCGTTGCTGTTGAGGGTCAGGCCGTCGACGGTGGCGGGGGTGGTGAAGGTCAGTTGGGCACCGGTGTCGACGTCGGTGGCGACCATCTGGCCGGTGATGACGCCATCGCCTTCATCGGCTGCGGCGGTGGCGGCGTCGATCTTCGGCGCATCGTTGGTGCCGGTGACGGTGATGGTCAGGGTGCTCTTCGCACTCAGGCTGCCGTCGCTGACGCTGTAGGGAATGGTCAGGGTCAGGACCTGGCCCTTGGCCAGGCTCTGGTAGCCGGCGGCGCTGGGGTCGAGGGTCCAGGTGCCGTTGGGGTTGAGCTGGAAGCCGTCCGGGGCGGGGCCACTGAGGGTGTAGGTCAGTGTGTCGCCGTCGACGTCGTTGCCATCCAGCTGGCCGCTGATGGGGGCGGCGTCTTCTTCGGTGGCGGCGTCGGTGGCGCCGGCCACGGGGGTATCGTTCACCGGATTGATGGTCAGGCCGATGCTGTCGTTGTCGGTGAGCTGGCCATCGCTGGTGCGGACGTTGAGGGTGTCCTGGCCGTTGTAGTCGGCGGACGGGACGTACTTAAGGCCCTGCAGGGCGGCGTTGATGGCCTGGGCGCTGCCGGAGAGCACCAGGGTGCCGGTGCCGTTGCCGCTGAAGGTCACGCCGTTGCCGAGGTTGCCCAGGGTCAGGGTGCCGTGGCCGACGCTGAGGGTGGTGGTGAGGGTGTCGCCGTCCACGTCGGTGACGCTGATGGCGTTGCCGTTGGCGGTGCTGAAGGTCTGGCTGCCGTCTTCGTCGAGGGTCTGGGCGCCGGGGACGCTGTTGACCGGGGCGTCGTTGATCGGGTTGATCACCAGTTGCAGCGTGCCGGTGGTGCTCAGGGAGCCGTCGCTGAGGGTGTAGGTGACGGCCGGTACCACGCCGCTGTAGTCGGCGTTGGGGGTGAAGGAGAACTCGCCGTTGGCCAGCAGGGTCAGTTTGCCCACCGACAGGTAGGCGGTGTCGCCGGCCTGGTAGTTCTGCCCGGCGATGCTGAAGCCGGTGACGCTCAGGCTGGTGCTGTCGACGTCGCTGTCGTTGGTCAGCACGTTGCCGGTGGCGACGCTGTCCTCGTCCAGGGTGACGGTGTCGTCCACAGCCACCGGGGCATCGTTGGTGCCGTTGATGGTGACGGTGACGCTGGTCTTGGTGCCGTCTGCGCTGGTGACTTCGAAGGTGTCCACCAGTTTCTGGCCGACGTTCAGCTCGTTGTAGGCGGAGTTGGCGACGTAGCTCCAGTTGCCGGCGGCGTCGATGCTGAAGGTGCCGTAGGTACCGGCGGTGCCGGTCTGGGCAACGAAGGTGGCCGGGCTGTCGACGTCGCTGATGGTCAGGGTGCCGCCGGCGGTGAGGGCGCTGTCGGTCTCGTCCAGTTGCACGTCGGCGCTGCTCAGCACGGCGGCGTCGTTGGTGCCGTTGATGGTGACGGTGACGCTGGTCTTGGTGCCGTCGGCGCTGGTGACCTGGAAGGTGTCCACCAGCTTCTGGCCGACATTCAGCTCGTTGTAGGCGGCATTGGCGACGTAGGTCCAGTTGCCGGCGGCATCGATGCTGAAGGTGCCGTAGTTGCCGGCGGTGCCGGTTTGGGCGACGAAGGTGGCCGGGCTGTCGATGTCGGTGATGCTGAGGGTGCCGCCGGTGGTGAGGGCGCTGTCGGTCTCGTCCAGCTGCACGTCGGCGCTGCCGAGCACGGCGGCGTCGTTCACGCCGGTGACGGTGATGGTCAGGGTGCTGGTGCTCTTGGCGCCGAACTGATCGGTCACTTCATAGGGCACGGTGAGGGTCAGCTTCTGGCCTTCGGCGAGGGACTGGTAGGCGGCGTTGCCGGCGTCCAGGGTCCAGGCACCGGTCTGCGGGTTGAGGCTGAAGCCGGCGGGGGCCTTGTCGGTGAGGCTGTAGCTGAGCACCGCGCCCTTGTCGGCGTCGCTGGCCTGCAGGGTGCCGCTGACGGTCTGGTCTTCGGTGACGTCGGCGCTGCTGGCGGTGGCGATCGGCGCGTCGTTGGCGCCGTTGAAATTGATGGTGATGACGCGGGTGTCGCTGGCGCCGGACGGGTCGCGCACGGTGACGACGAAGCTGTCGCTGGCCTTCTCGCCGTCCTGCAGGCCGTTCACGGCCTTGGCGTCCACGACGTAGGTGTAGGTGCCGTCGGCATTGACGGTCAGTTCGCCGTAGGCGCCCTTGCCGCTGCCGCTCCAGGTCAGCTGGGTGTCGTCCACGTCGGTGGCGGTCAGCTGGCCCTTGATGTCGGCGAAGGTGTCGAGGCCGGCGGTGTCGTTGACGTCGGCGGTGTAGGTGCCGCTGGCCACCGGTGCGTCGTTGACCGGGGTGATGCCCAGGTTGACGGTCAGCGGGGTGGAGGCGCCGCGGCCGTCGGTGGCGGTCACGACGAAGCTGTCGGAGCCGTTGTAGTCCTGGGCCGGGGTGTAGGTCCAGGTGCCGTTGGGGTTGAACACCAGGGTGCCGTTGGCCGGGCCCTGGGTGACGCTGAAGGTGATCAGGTCGCCGTTGGCATCGCGGGCGGTGAAGGTGCCGCTGATCGGGGTGTCTTCCGGCGTGCTCAGGCTGAAGGTGGTGATGGGGCCGCCATCGGCGCCAGTGAACTGCGGAGCGATGTTGGGCAGGGCACCCTGGGTCTCGGTGGTGCCGGAGGCGCCGTTGGCCAGGCCCTGGGTGGCGAAACCGATCTGCGCTTCAACGACGCCGCCGGTGGGGTCCAGCAGGACGAAGCTGCGGCCACCGCCGGCTTCACCGCCGCTGGTGGAACCGCCGGCGCTGGTGGCACCGGCAGCGGTGGCTTCGAAGGCCTGGGTCGGGTCGACACCCGCGGCGATGGCCTGTTGCAGCTCTTCGGCGCTGGGCGCGGTCTGGGCGGCGCCGTCATCGGCGGCCTGGGGGGCGAATTCGTTGCTTGCCCAGCGGGTGTCGCGGCCCAGGTCGATCAGGCGGCCATCGGGCAGCTCGATGGTGACCATGCTGGCCGCGCCGGTGACGATCTCGTCACCCTGGAAGATCCGATCCCCCTCGAAGAGCTGACGCTGCACACCCTCGGCGGAGAGTGCAACGACCTGGCCGATGACGCTTTTCACTACGGCTACGACAGTGCTCATGGGGGTGAATCTCCTGGTTTGGCTTCAGCTTGCGGCGCCGAGTCGTTCCAGAGGTGGATCGGCGCTGCATTCCTTCATTGATTCGGTGGTGTTGAAAAGCTGGCGTCAGTAATTTGGCTTATTCAGATTCGCTATTGGGTATATGCCAAAGTATTGACCAATTGTCTGCCATCCTAAACAATTGCCTACGTAATGTCACTTTGATATTCGCAGCTATTTAAGATAGTTCTGACAGAAGGATCAGGACTGACTTGGGTCACGGATTTCTGCTCGCTGTTTGAGCAAGGTTGACGCCAATTCCCTGACGGAATCTTGCCCGGACAGAAACCCACCGAATTTCCATGAAAGGATGCCTTTCCATGCGTCTGCGCTTTGTTACCGCCTTGCCCTTTGCCCTTGTCGCCAGCTTTCCCCTGCACGCGCAGACCCTGCAGGAGGCCATGCAGCGTGCGATCGAGTACCACCCGGAAGTCCAGGCCGGGGTGAATGCCCGCCTGTCGGCTGACTATCAGTTGAAGGCTGCGAAGGGCGGCTACCTGCCGCGTGTGGACGTGGTGGCCGGCTATGGCCGCGAAGGCAGCGACAACACCACCACCCGTGGCCAGGGTGACCACTGGCGGACCATGACCCGTGGCGAGTCGGCCCTGACCCTGCAGCAGATGGTGTTCGACGGCTTCGCCACCTCCAGCGAAGTGGCGCGCCAGCAGGCCACCGTGAACTCCCGTGCCTACTCGCTGCTGGGCACCTCCGAGCGCACCGCGCTGGACGTGGCGCAGGTGTACATCGAGGTGATCAAGCGCCAGGAGATGGTCCGCCTGGCCGAGGAGAACCTGAAGAGCCACCAGCGCATCTATGACCAGATCACCCTGCGCAGCACCCGTGGGGTAGGGCGCCTGGCCGACCAGGACCAGGCCGAGGCGCGCCTGGCCCAGGCCCGCAACAACCTGATCACCGAGCAGACCAACCTGGCCGATGCCCGCACCAACTACTTCAGCGTGGTGGGCACCGACCCGCTCGAACTGACCGAGCCGTCCGGCCTGCCGGGCCAGTTGCCCGCCGACCTGGCCGATGCCCGTCGCGCCCTGCTGGAAAACAGCCCGATCCTGCGTTCGGCCGAGTCCGACGTGGCCGCTGCGGAGAAGCAGTACGACGCCGCCAAGTCCACCTTCTACCCGCGCTTCGATGCCGAACTGCGCCGTGGCGCCGACAACGACCTGGACGGCCAGAACGGCCACGTCAACGAATGGCAGGCCATGCTGCGCATGCGCTACAACCTGTTCGCCGGCGGCAGCAACAAGGCCGACCTGGAGTCCAAGTCCTACCAGGTGAACCAGGCCCTGGACATCCGCAACAACGCCCTGCGCGTGCTCAACGAAGACCTGGGTCTGTCCTGGAACGCCCTGGCCAACGCCCGCGAGCAGATGCCCATCGCCCAGCAGTACGTGGACTACAGCAGCCGCGTGCGCGAGTCCTACCAGAAGCAGTTCAGCATCGGCGAACGCACCCTGCTGGACCTGCTGGACAGCGAGAACGAGCTGTTCACCGCCTCGCGCCGCCTGGCTGAAATTCGCTACCTGGAGCTGTTTACTCAGTACCGGATCAAAGCCACCATGGGCGAGCTGCTCAAGAGCCAGGGTGTCGTCGCACCGATGGCGAGCGTCGTTCAGAGCGAGCTGAAGCCCGAAGTGAACCTGCCGGGCCTCAACTGAGCAGCGCCCAACCCCCGTACCGTTGAAAAGAGTGTTCCAGCGTGGATCAAGAAGCCAGTCGATTGCCCTTCACCAACGATCCACGCGGACAGCTCGATGATCCCCTGCTCGACAGCCTCCTCAGCCTCTGCCTGCAGCACCAGCGCCCGGCCAGCCGGGCCATGCTCACGGCGGGGCTGCCGCTGCCCGGCCAGCGCCTGACCCCCGAGCTGCTGCCCCGTGCGGCCGCCCGGGCCGGCCTGCAGGGGCGTCTGCTGCAGCGCAAGCTGGAGCAGATTCCGGCCATTGCACTGCCGGCCATGCTGATCCTCAAGGAGGGTCGCTGCGCCGTGCTGCTGGGCTGGGAAGCCAATGGCGATGCACGCCTGCTGCTGAGCGAGAGCGACGGCGGCGAGGTGCGCGCCCCCCGCGAGGCCCTGGCCGAGGACTACGCCGGCCAGGCCTTCTTCGCCCAGCCGCGGCACAAGTTCGACCTCAACCACGGCACGCTGATTCCCCGGGTCAAGCACTGGTTCCGCGACACCCTCAAGCGTTCCCGCTGGCTCTACGTCGACGCGGTGGCGGCCAGCCTGCTGATCAACCTGATCGGCCTCGGCGCGCCGTTGTTCGTGATGAACGTGTACGACCGCGTGGTGCCCAACCAGGCCGCCGCCACCCTGTGGGTGCTGGCCGTGGGCATTTCCGGCGCGTACGTCTTCGACCTGCTGCTCAAGACCATGCGCGGCCTGTGCCTGGACCTGGCGGGCAAGAAGACCGACATGATCATTTCCGCCACGCTGTTCGAGCGCATCGTCGGCATGGCCATGAAGCACCGGCCCGCGCGGGTCGGCAGCTTTGCCCAGAACATCCATGAGTTCCAGACGCTGCGGGACTTCCTCGCCTCGCTGACCATGACCAGCGTCATCGACCTGCCGTTCACGCTGTTGATCCTGCTGGTGATCGGCATCCTCGGCGGGCACCTGGTGTGGGTGCCGCTGGTGGCCTTCGTGCTCGCCGGTACCCTCGGCTGGCTGCTGCAGAAACCCCTGGTGGAGACCATGGACCGCACCATGGCGCTGTCCGCCGAGCGCCAGTCCAGCCTGATCGAGACCCTGGCCGGCCTCGACGCGGTGAAGGTGAACAACGCCGAGAGCGAGCGCCAGTACCTCTGGGAGCAGACCATCGGCACCCTGGGCCGCCTCGAACTGCGGGTGAAGATGCTCTCCAGCCTCTCGCTCAACCTGACCCTGCTGATCCAGCAGCTGGCCGGCGTGGTGATGATCGTCGCCGGGGTCTACATGATCATCGCCGGCGACCTCAGCATGGGCGGGCTGATCGCCTGCTACATGCTCAACGGCCGTGCCCTGGGCCCGATGACCCAGCTCTCCGGCCTGATCACCCGCTACCAGCAGGCGCGCCTGACCATGTTCTCGGTCAACCAGATGATGGCGCTGCCCCAGGAACGCCACGAAGACGAGCGGCCGCTGACCCGCCAGGGCCTGCAGGGCGCCATCGAGTTCCGCCAGGTGTCCTTCACCTACCCGAACCAGCAGAACCCGGCGCTGAACACCATCAACCTGATTATCCGCCCTGGCGAGAAGGTCGGCATTGTCGGCCGCAGCGGCTCGGGCAAGAGCTCCCTGGCCAAGCTGATCGTCGGGCTCTACCAGGCCGATTCCGGCAGCCTGCTGGTGGACGGCGTGGACGTGCGCCAGCTGGACGTCAGCGACCTGCGCCACAACATCGGCTACGTGCCCCAGGACATCCAGCTGCTGGCCGGCACCCTGCGTGACAACCTGGTGTCCGGCGCCCGCTACGTCGAGGACGAGCTGGTGCTGCAGGCTGCCGAGCTGTCCGGTGTGCACGAATTCGCCCGGCTGCACCCCCAGGGCTACGAGCTGCAGGTGGGCGAGCGTGGCCAGAACCTCTCCGGCGGCCAGCGGCAGAACGTCGCCCTGGCCCGCGCACTGCTGCTGGACCCACCGATCCTGCTGCTCGACGAGCCCACCAGTTCCATGGACAACACCGGCGAAGAACGCCTGAAACAGCGCCTGGCGGCCGTGGTCGCCAACAAGACCGTGCTGCTGGTCACCCACCGCGCCTCCATGCTGTCCCTGGTGGATCGCCTGGTGATCGTGGACAAGGGGCAGATCATCGCCGACGGTCCGAAGGAAGCCGTGATGGAAGCGCTGAAGAAGGGGCAGATCAGTGTCGCGTAAGTCGATGGGCGAAGGCCTGATGAGCTACTTCAAGGGCCAGGAGAGCCTGGCCGACCAACCCCTGCCGGAAGTCAGCAAGGCCCTGGTGGAGGACGCGCCCCGGGTGGTGCGCCTGACCATCTGGACGCTGATCGGCTTCACCCTGTTCCTCGGGCTCTGGGCGCATTTCGCCGAGATCGACGAGGTGACCCGGGGCGAGGGCAAGGCGATTCCGTCGTCCAAACTGCAGAAGATCTCCAACCTCGAGGGCGGCATCATCTCCGAGCTGTTCGTCCACGAAGGCCAGGTGGTGGAGCCGGGCGACCCGCTGCTGCGCCTGGACCCCACGCGCTTCCAGTCCAACGTCGGCGAGACCGAGGCCGACCGCGTGGCCATGGCCCTGCGCGTCGAGCGCCTGAGCGCCGAGGTGGACGGCCGCGAGCTGGCCATTCCCGATGCGCTGCGGCAGAAGGCCCCCGGCCAGGCCGAGAGCGAGGAGGCGCTGTTCCGCAGCCGCCAGCAGCAGCTCAGGGACGAAGTGGCCGGGCTGGAGCAGCAGCTGGTGCAGAAGCAGCAGGAGCAGCGCGAATTCGTCTCCAAGCAGGGCCAGTACCGCAACAGCCTGGAGCTGCTGCGCCAGGAGATCGCCATCTCCGAGCCGCTGGTGGCGGAAGGGGCCATCTCCAAGGTGGAGGTGCTGCGCCTGAAGCGTTCCGAAGTGGAGGTGCGTGGCCAGCTGGAGGCCACCAACCTGGCCATTCCCCGGGCCGAGTCGGCCATCAAGGAGGTGGAGCAGAAGGTCGCCGAGACCCGCTCGCGCTTCCGCAGCGAGGCGCTCACCCAGCTCAACGAGGCGCGCACCGACCTGAACAAGGCCGAGGCCACCGGCAAGGCTCTGGAGGACCGGGTCAACCGCACCCTGGTCACCTCGCCGGTACGCGGCATCGTCAAGCAGCTGCTGGTGAACACCATCGGCGGGGTGATCCAGCCGGGCAGCGACCTGGTGGAGATCGTCCCGCTGGACGACACCCTGCTGGTGGAGGCGCGCATCCGACCCCAGGACATCGCCTTCCTCCACCCCGGACAGAAGGCCATGGTGAAGTTCACCGCCTACGACTACACCATCTACGGCGGGCTGCAGGCCGACCTGGAGCAGATCGGCGCGGACACCATCACCGACGAGGACGGCAACAGCTTCTACCTGATCAAGCTGCGCACCCGTAAGAGCCACCTGGGCAGCGACGAGAAGCCGTTGCTGATCATCCCCGGCATGGTGGCCTCGGTGGACATCATGACCGGCAAGAAGAGCATCCTCAGCTACCTGCTCAAGCCGATCATCCGTGCCCGCGCCGAGGCCTTGCGCGAGCGCTGATTCACAGCTCGGGCAGGCGAGGGTGGACAGCCTGCCGTTCGTCACCTAGGGTCTGCGCGGCTTGCGGCTGCGCAGGCCGAGAAACCCAGGTTCCACCGCGTACGCAGGAGCGCCCATGGACGAATTCATGCAGGCCGCCATCGACGAAGCCCGCCAGGGGCTCGCCGAAGGGGGCATCCCGATCGGTTCGGTGATCGTGCACCGGGGCCGCATCATTGGCCGTGGCCACAACCGTCGCGTGCAAGAGGGCAGCGCCATCCGCCACGGCGAGATGGACGCCTTCGAGAACGCCGGCCGGCAGAGCGCCAGCGTCTACCGCGAGTGCGTGCTGTACACCACGCTGTCACCCTGTTCCATGTGCAGCGGCGCCATCCTGCTCTACGGCATTCCCAAGGTGATCATCGGCGAAAACCACACCTTCCTCGGCGAAGAGGCGCTGCTGCGCTCGCGCGGAGTCGAGGTCGAGGTGCTGCAGGACACCACCTGCATCCGGTTGATGGAAGACTTCATCGCCGCCCGCCCCGAACTCTGGAACGAGGACATCGGCGAATAGGCGAGCGGATCGCCTGCACGCGCGTTCACGGACGACACCATGCACAACCCACCACCCGCCTTCGGGGCAGTTGCCCCTGAGCCCTTCCTGCGCCGCAACTGGCCGGCGTTGCGCCGTGCCTGCTATGTCTTCGGGGTGCTGGCGGCCCTGCCGTTCGCCCTGCTGTGCCTGCTGATACCGGGCGGGTCGGGCTTCGGGCTGCTGCTGACCACCGGCGCCTGGCTGGGCATGGCCGGCCTGGTGTGGACGCTGTTCATCGAGCCCGAGGAGGCGGGCGGGCTGGCCAACCTCTTCGCCTTCTGTCTGCTGTTGGCCGGTGAGCTGGCCTTCCTGCCGCTCTCCATGGGCCTCCTTCTCGGTGCCATGCCGGCCGGGCTGTCGGCCTTGCTCGTCTGGCCGCCCCTGGTGGGGCTGCACTACATGGTGCGCATCCTGCTGGCCATGCGCGAGAGCGGCGACGTGTTCGCCCTGCGCCTGCTGGCGGGCCTGGGTGTGGTCATCGCCGTCGGTGGGCCGTTGTACTGGGTGACCCGCGACCAGCCGGCTGCCCAGGTCATTTCCGCCACCCGCCCGGCGGCGGAGATCACCGTGCTGCGGGAGGGCCCGGCTCGATTCGCCGAGGTCACGGTTGCCCCGTTGCTGGCCGCCGGGTATCGCAGCGTGCACGCGGACGGCCGCACCTACCAGGCCCTGCCACGGGGCGCACGGCGCTCCGTGCCCTGGGCCGGCGAGCCCTCACGCTATGTGGTCATCGAGCGCATCAGCCCCATTCCGGATTCCGAGCCTGCCGCCTGGCGCAGCGATATGGAGGTGCTCGATCAGGCCGAGGACCTGCGCCTGGGCAATCGCCAGGCCTGGGTCGGCGACGGCCGGCCGGTGATCGGCCAGGCGCCCGATGGGTACCCCGAGTTGCGGGATGCGCCTGCTGCCAGCTTCCTGCAGAAGGTGCTGGTCCCGCCGCCGCGCATCAATCTCCCCTGGGGCTACCCGGAGACGCCGTTGAACCTGCATGAACTGCCGCCCGCCACCCTGGTGGACCCGGCCCTGTTCGCCGGGCGCCCGGCTGGCTGTGGTGCGGTCAGCGTGCGCCCCAGCCCCGCCGGCTACAACAACGAGCTGGCGGGCCAGGGCTGGTGGTACCAGCCCGACGCCGCCATACGCCAGGTGGCCTGCCTCGGTGACAGTTACCTGCTGCTCAGCGACTGGCACCTGGGCGGTATCTCCCTCGATCACGTCGACCGTTACGGCCAACTGCTGGGCCAGTACCGGCTTGACCTGAAGGCCACCGACGGCAGCCGCGAGGCCGGCCAGGTGGCGCTGCTCTCGGCGGACAGCCGAGGCGGGCGGCTCTACCTGCGCTTCGGCGCGCTGAGCTGGGAGCACCTGAACGCACGGGCTACCCGCTACGACCGTGAACTGGCCGTGGACTTCACCCTCGGCAGCCGGCCTCTCTACTAGCCATGGACAGCCTACTGGGCGCGGTCGGCCGCCTGCTGGGCGAACTGCTGGTGGAGGTGCTGCTGCGCTGGGTGCTGTTCAGCGTCGGCCGCGTCGTCCTGCGCCTGGGCACCCTGGGGCGCTACCCCAGGGGCCATTGGCTGGACGATGGCTGGGAGAGCGCCATCACCTGCACGGTGGGGCTGTTCGTGCTGCTGGGCACCGTGGTGACCCTCGGCACGCTCATGCAGTGACCGCTTCCGGCTCCACCTGCGACAGCGGCTTCGCCACGCTCTCCAGCGGCTGCCGCTCGGCCGCCACGCCCCACAACGCCTGGATCACCCCGGCCGCCACCATCAGCCCGGCGCCGATCAGGTAGCCGATGAACACCTGGCTGCGCTCGGCGCTCTCGATCAACTGGCCGAACAGCAGTGGCCCGACGATGCCGCCCAGGCCGGTGCCGAAGGCATAGAACACGGCGATGGCCAGGGCGCGAACCTCCAGCGGGAAGGTCTCGGCCACCGTCAGGTAGGCCGAGCTGGCCGCCGCCGAGGCGAAGAAGAAGATCACCATCCAGGCAATGGTCTGCTGGGTGGCGTCGAGCATCTGCTGCTGGAACAGGTAGCCGCTCAGGGTCAGCAGCACGCCGGAGAGGATGTAGGTGCTGCTGATCATCACCCGCCGCCCCACGTGGTCGAACAGCCGGCCCAGCAGCAGCGGGCCGCAGAAGTTGCCGAGGGCGAAGGGCAGGATGTACCAGCCCACCTGGTCCCCCGGGACGTCGTAGAAGTCCGTCAGCACCAGGGCGTAGGTGAAGAAGATGGCGTTGTAGAAGAACGCCTGGCTGGTGAGCAGGCTGAGGCCCACCAGGGCGCGGCGGCGGTGGCGCACGAACAGGGTGTGCAGCACCTCCGGCAGGGGCGTGTGGTCACGCCCGCGCAGGCGCATGCGCGGCAGGTGATCGACGGAGGCGAGTGTGTGCCCCTCGCGGCGGAAGCGTGCCTCGATGGCATCGATGATGGCCTTTGCTTCGTCCGGGCGGTTGTGGATCATCAGCCAGCGCGGGCTTTCCGGGAGCCACAGGCGCATCAGCAGGATCACCAGCCCCAGCGCCGCGCCGATGCCGAAGCACAGGCGCCAGCCCATGTCGCCACCCACCACGTCCGGGTCCAGCAGCACCACCGAACCCACCGCGCCGAGGGCGGCGCCGATCCAGAAGGTGCCGTTGATGCCCAGGTCCACCCAGCCACGGAAGCGGGCCGGGGTGAACTCCTGGATGGTGGAGTTGATCGCCGAGTACTCGCCGCCGATACCGGCTCCGGTGAGGAAGCGGAACAGGAGGAAGCTCCAGAGGTTCCAGGCGAAGGCGGTGGCGGCCGTGGCGGCGATGTACACCGCGAGGGTGATGAAGAACATCCGCCGGCGGCCGATGCGGTCGGTCAGCCAGCCGAAGAACAGTGCCCCCAGCACCGCCCCGGCGATGTACATGCCGCCGGCCAGGCCCACGTCGGTGTTGCTCATGTGCAGGGCCGGACTGTGCTTGAGGGCGGCGGCGACCGAGCCGGCGAGGGTGACCTCCAGGCCGTCCAGCAGCCAGGTGATGCCCAGCGCCATCACCAGCAGGGTATGGAAGCGCCCCCAGGGCAGGCGGTCGAGCCGTGCCGGCAGGTCGGTGTCGTAGTGGCGGGTTTCGTCGCCGGTGGCGTCCTGGCCTGGACGGGCGTGTGCGGTCAGCGAGGGGCTGTTCATCACGGGCTCCTTGATCCATGGGGGCCGGCGCCGGGGCTGGCCATGATCTGGAGAGCGCGCGAGGGGGAGCGGAGTTCAGGTTGTCTGCCGGCCGGCACGGGGCCGACCGGCAAACGGGGCTGGCGGGTGGTGGTTCAGAGGTCGCTGAGGATCTTCATCTTCAGGCTCTGGTACTCCGCCTTCGAGAGCTTGCCCGACTCGAACTGCTGCTTGGCATCGGCCATGGCCTTGGCCAGCTTGTCGGCGCTGGCGAAGGCGGTTTGCGGATTGATCAGCTTGGACAACCCCTGGAGGGCGCTGATGTCGCCCGTCACTTCGGCGTTGAAGATCGGGGTCGTGGTGCTGTCGCTGTCGCCGCTGTAGGAGACGCTGGAGCTCGACTGCGTGGTGCGTTTGCTGGCGCCTGGGGTGGCCGGGTCGAAGAGGGTGTCGAAGCGGGTGAAGCCGAGCCCGCGCTCTTCCATGCCGCGGATGCGGTTTCTCTCGCGCCACTCCTGTTCCTGCTGCTGGCAGTACACGTACAGGGCCCGCGCGCTGACCACTTCCAGGCCGTTGAGGCGGATCAGCAGGCCGTTGTAGAGGCGCAACCGCAGTTCGGCGCCGAACAGGTCCTGCAGCAGGTTCTCGTCGATGGCGGCGTCCTGCAGGTCCTGCCAGCGGATGTCGTGCATGCGGTAACCGCCGATCAGGCGGCGGCGGAAGATGATCAGCCGCATGTTGGTGGCGACCACCACCTCGCGGCGGTGCTTCAGTGCGTGAAGGCGCAGCTGGTGCGAACTCTGGAGGATGGTCTCGTCCCCCAGCAGCAGGGACTTGATGGTGGTGAGCGCCGCTTCGATCCGATCCATGGAGGCTTTCCGGAGTGTGAAAAAGGGCCGCAGAGTGCCATCGGGCTCGGCTCCGGGCAACCCGGTGTGCAGTGCATCACGCTCACGGCCTTGACAGGCCGGGTGGCGTGGCGGTCCAATGCGCGCCTTTCCGATCCACCCCCTTCCCTCAAGTGGTGAAGCCAATGCCCCGCGCCAGCCAACTCGCCTGACACCGACGACGGTTCGACAAGCTCTGTTGCTGGCCGTGCATTCGCACGCTCACTGATCCCGCTGCATCACGTCGTCGGTTTTCCCTGTTTCAAGAAGGAGAAGACCATGACGGACCACGTCCGCGTTTCGACGCTCAACCTCGACTTGTTCAAGTACCCGCGCACGCCTCACCTGGAGTCGTCGCGGCTGCAGCTCGGCGACAGCGATGCCGACCAGCTCGCCTACCGTGACCTGGCCGGCTGCCACCTTGTGGTGGAGGAAAAACTCGACGGCGCCAACGCCGCCATCAGCTTCTCGCCCGGCGGCGAGCTGTTGCTGCAATCCCGAGGGCATTACCTGATCGGCGGCAGCCGCGAGCGCCAGTTCGGCCAGTTCAAGCAATGGGCCTGTGCCCACGAAGCCTGGCTGCTGGAGCGCCTGGAAGACCGCTACGTGATGTTCGGCGAGGTGTGCAGCAAGCTGCATTCTGTGTTCTACGACCGGCTGCCGCACCTGTTCCTCGAGTTCGACATCTGGGACCGCACCGAGCAGGCCTTCCTGTCCACCCGTGCGCGGCATGCGTTGCTGGCCGGTGGCCCGGTGCTGTCGGTGCCGGTGCTCCACGAGGGCCCGCCGCCGCCTCGGCTGGCTGATCTGCTGCGGCTGGTCGGCCCCTCCCTGGCGCGTTCGCCCGACTGGCGCGCCAGCTTCGAGCGCACCGTACGGCGCGAAGGGCTGGACCTGGCCCGGGCGCTGGCCAACGGCGACCACTCCGAGCACATGGAGGGGCTGTACCTGAAGATCGAGGACGCCCGGCACACCCTGGGCCGCGCCAAGTGGGTCCGCCCGGATTTCGTCCAGGCGATCCTCGACAGCGGCCTGCACCATTCCCGGCAGCCGTACATTCCCAACCTGCTGGCACCGGGCGTTGACCTCTACGCCCCGCAGCCAGTGGTGACCTGGGCCAGCCTGGCTGCCCAAGGAGACTGAAGACCATGGACATGGCAACCCTCAGGGCCCTGGTGCCCAACCCCGGCCAGGCGGCGGACTTCGCCGCCTGCCTGGCGGCCATCCCGTCCCTCGGGCGGCTGGCCGATACCCCGCAGGACCCGCTCTACCACGCCGAGGGCGACGTCTGGATCCACACCCGGATGGTGGTGGACGCGCTGCTGGCCCAGCCGGCCTATGCCGCTGCCGATGCGGACGCGCGCTTCGTGCTGTTCTTCGCCGCGCTGCTGCACGACATCGCCAAGCCCGATACCACGGTGATCGACGAAAGCACCGGCCGTATCGGCCAGCCGGGCCATTCGCGGCGCGGCGCCATCGATGCGCGCATCCTGCTGTGGCGCGCCGGCGTGCCGTTCGAGCTGCGCGAGCGCATCTGCCGGATCATCGCCGTGCACCAGCTGCCGTTCTTCGCCCTCAGCAGCGACCGCAGTGGGCGCCCGGTGGAATTCACCTTGCACCGGCTGTCCTGGGAGCTGCCGTTGTGGATGCTCTGCGCGGTGGCGCGGGCGGACATGCTGGGGCGTGGGTTCGACGGCAAGCAGGCGGTGCTGGACGAGATCGACCTGTTCGAGCAACTGGCGGAGGAGGAGGGCTGCCTGCACGCGCCCAAGGCTTTCGTCGACGAGCACACCCGGGTGCAGTACTTCCGTGGCGCGCGGGTGTTGCCGGACTACCCGCTGCACCGGGCCGTGGAGGGCTCCGAGGTGGTGGTGCTGGCCGGCTTGCCGGCCAGCGGCAAGAACACCTGGCAGGCGCGCCACCGCCCCGACCTGCCGGTGGTGTCCTTCGACGACGCCCGCGAGGCGCTGGGCCTGCGCCACGGCCAGAACGAAGGGGCCGCTGCGCACTACGCCATCGACCAGGCCCGGGGACTGCTGCGGGCGCGGCGGCCCTTCGTGTGGAATGCCACGCACCTGTCGGCACAGATGCGCAAGAAGACCCTGGACCTGCTCTACGCCTATGACGCGCGGGTGGAGCTGGTCTACCTGGAGCAGCCGGAGACGGAGATCCTCCGGCGCAACCGCCAGCGCGACAGCAGCCTGCGCAACCAGGACATCGCGCGGATGCTGTTCAAGTGGGAGGTGCCGGTGCCCAGCGAGGCGAACCGGGTGGTCTATCAGGTGGTGTGAGGCTTCACCGATTCCAGCGCCGCCGCCAGGTGCGCCAGCATGGCCTCCCAGCCGGCGCGGGCGTTGTCGGCCTGTTCGCTCCAGCGGGCGTCCAGGTAATGGGTCAGCTGCAGCTCGCAGCCTTCGTCCAGGGCGCTGATGTCCACGTCGACGCGGTCGCGCTCGGCGCTGTCCCGGCCGATGCCGAAGGTGAAGGACAGCCGCTGGGGGCGGACCAGTTCGAGGTATTCGCCGACGTGCTCGACCTTCTCGCCGTTACGCAGCTCCACCATCAGCAGGTGGCCGCCGGGGCGGGGATCGAGGTCGACGACGCGCATCTCGCCACCGGGCGTGGCGAACAGGAAGCGGCAGGCCAGCGCCGGGTTCAGCCAGGCGCTGTAGACCGCGTCGGCCGATTGCGCAAAGCGCCGGTGGGTGTGGAGGGCGAGGGTCTGGGTGTCCTGCATGGCGGTCTCCTTGCGGTAAGCGCGGTTCAGGTCAGGCTGTCGGGGTCGCCGCAGTACATCTGGATGCGCGAGCGCAGCCAGCGTTCCGCCGGGTCGTTGTCCTGGGCGCCGCGCCAGGCCATGGACAGCTCGAAGGTGCGGTTGCCGTAGGGCGGGTCCTCCACCCGCAGGCCGCCGGCGGCGGTGAGCACGGCTGCGGTGTAGTCCGGCACCACGGCGACCATGTCGGTCCCGGCCAGCAGGGCGCCCAGGCCGTTGAACTGCGGCACCGCCAGCACCACCCGGCGGCTGCGGCCGAGCTTGGCCAGCTCCTCGTCGACGAAGCCGCTGAGGTCACCGGCGTAGGACACCAGGGCGTGGGGGCGCGAGCAGTAGTCCTCCAGGCTCAGGGGGCCAGGGACCGAGTCGGCCCGCAGCAGCTTGGAGCGGGCGCGGCGGATGGTCTTGCGCTTGGCGTTGGCCGGCAGCTCGTCGGTGTAGCTGACGCCCACGGAGATTTCCCCCGAGGCCAGCAGGTTGGGCATCAGCAGGTAGTTGGTGCGGCGCACCACCAGCACCACGCCCGGGGCTTCGGCACGCAGGCGGCGGAGCAGGGCGGGGAGCAGGCCGAACTCCACGTCGTCCGACAGGCCGATGCGGAACACCGCGTTGCTGGTGGCCGGGTCGAAGTCGGCGGCGCGGCTGATGGCGGTGGAGATGGAGTCCAGCGCCGGGGTCAGCAGGGAGAAGATCTCCACCGCCCGCGCCGAGGGCTCCATGCTGCGCCCGGTGCGCACGAACAGCGGGTCGTCGAACAGCGACCGCAGGCGGGCCAGGGCCGCGCTGATGGCGGGCTGGCCGAGGAACAGCTTTTCCGCCGCGCGGGTCACGCTGCGCTCGTGCATGAGCGTCTCGAAGACGATCAGCAGGTTGAGGTCGACTTTGCGCAGGTCGTTCCTGTTCATGCATGGGCTTCCGGAAAAAGTGGGTGAAAAATGAGGCTCCGCGCAGGCGCCGTCAAGCGCCCGCATCATCACCGTTTATGACGACTATTGATCGCTACGGGTGGTTTTGTGGACAAAGCCCGGATAGAGTCCGTGGCCATGTAAAGAGTCACAGGCGAGGTGCGTGATGTCCCGCATGATCCGTTTCCATCAGTTCGGCGAGGCCGACGTGCTCAAGCTGGAAGAGCTCCCCACCCCGGTGCCCGGGCACGGCGAGGTTCTGGTGCGCACCCGTGCCATCGGCGTCAGCTGGAAAGACGTGCTCTGGCGTCAGAACCTGGCCTCCGAGTCGGCACGCCTGCCGTCGGGTGTCGGGTTCGAGATGGCCGGCGTGGTCGAGGCCGTGGGCGAAGGGGTCGATGACCTCGAACCCGGCGTGGCCGTGGCCAGCTTTCCCGCCAGCACCCCCAACCGCTACCCCACCTGGGGCGACCAGGTGCTGCTGCCGCGCAGCGCCCTGACGCGCTACCCGGACGAGGTGCTCACTCCGGTTGAGGCAGCGGTGCACTACACCCCCTTGCTGATGGGCTACTTCGCCCTGATGGACCTGGCCCGGCTCAAACCCGGCCAGCGCGTGCTGGTCACCGAGGCCGGCCATTGCCTGGCGCCGCAGACCGTGCAGCTGGCCAAGGCGCTGGGCGCGGTGGTGATCGCCTCCACCAGCTACCCCGAGAGCCGTCCGTTCCTCAAGGAACTGGGGGCCGACAAGATCATCGTCACCGAAGAGCAGGACCTGGTGCTGGAGGTCGAACGCTTCACCGACGGCCAGGGCGTCGAGGTCATCCTCGACCAGTGCGCCGGCCCGCAGATGAAGCTGCTGGGGGATGTCGCCGCCCAGCGCGGCAAGCTGATCCTCTACGGCCTGAACGGTGGCAACGATGCGGCCTTCCCGGCCTGCGCGGCGTTCAAGAAGCACCTGCAGTTCTTCCGTCATTGCGTCATGGATTTCACCGGTGGCGATCCGGAGTCGGGCCTGGAGCGTGATGAGGCGGCCGTCCGCCGCGCCCTCGAGCACATCAACCAGCTCACCCGCGACCACCTGCTCAAGCCGAGCATCGACCGGGTCTTCGAATTCGAGGACTTCATCGAGGCCAGCCGCTACATGGAAACCTGCCCGCCCGGCGGACGGGTGGTGATGCGCGTCGCCGACTGACCTGTTCCCTGCGACCCCTTCGATCCGGCGCCCTGTGCGCCGGATTGCGTTGTGGGCGGCGGTGGTTTCAGCCAGGACTGCAGTCTGCCGTCCCACCTCCTTGCCCGGGTAGTCGATTCCTGCCGGATTCTTGCACGATCCTGCCTGTTTCTACTCGCGTGCGAGACGCCGGTTTTCCCCGCGGTTAGAGTCGGAAGCCTTGCCGGGAGAAGCCCTAACCATGAACTCATCCGTCTCCAACGCCGACCCTGTTTTCACCGCCCCCCTTGGAGCCCAGGACCGGTTCGCCCGGCTGATTGAACGATTCGCCAGGGAGGAGGGCGGCAGCGCCACCGCCATCCCCGGCCTCTGGCTGTTCCGCGCCAGCACGCCCAGCGAACCGCTGCATTGCCTCTATGAGCCCGCCCTGGGCGTGGTGGTCCAGGGCAGCAAGCAAGCCCAGCTCAACGGCGAGTGCTACCGCTACGGCCCGTCCCAGTACCTGATCGTCTCCCTCGACCTGCCGGTGATCGGCCAGGTGCTCGAAGCCACGCCCGAGGTGCCCTACCTCAGCATGCGCCTGGACCTGGAGCCCGCCGCCATCAGCGAGATGCTGCTGCAGATCGCCGAGCCGCCGCCGCTGTCGGCGTCCGCCCGGGGCATCTCGGTGTGCAGCCTGGACGGCGGCCTGCAGGACGCGCTGATCCGCCTGGTGGGCCTGCTGGACACCCCGGCCGATATCCCCGTGCTAGCACCGCTGATCAAGCGCGAGATCCTCTACCGCCTGCTGATGGGCGAGCGCAGCGCGCAGTTGCGGCAGATCGCCTGCGCCGGCAGCCAGGCCCAGCGCATCGCCCGCGCGGTGGCGTGGCTGAAGACCCACTACCACCGGCCGCTGTCCATCGAAGCCCTGGCCAGCGAAGTGAACATGAGCAGCTCGGCGCTGCACCACCATTTCAAGGCGGTCACCGCCCTCAGCCCGCTGCAGTTCCAGAAGCAGCTGCGCCTGCAGGAGGCGCGGCGGCTGATGCTCAGCGAAGCCCTGGACGCCGCCACCGCCGGTGGCCGCGTCGGCTACGAGAGCCCCTCGCAGTTCAGCCGCGAATACAGCCGGCTGTTCGGCGCGCCGCCCCAGCGCGACATCGCCCGCCTGCGGCAGAGTGCCTGAACCGGCCGCCGCTTCGTCGCCCCGGCACCGGGGCCGGCGGCGGCCTTCTAGTCTGAAGAAAACCAGCCAGGCCGCGTGCGGCCGATGACGACCAACCCGATCCCGAAGAGGTGGGCCAACCGATGATTACCCTCAACCTGAATGGCCAGGACACCGCGCTCGACGTGGCGCCCGACATGCCCCTGCTGTGGGCCCTGCGAGACGTGGCCGGCATGACCGGCACCAAGTACGGCTGCGGCATGTCGCTGTGCGGCGCCTGCACCGTGCACGTCGACGGCCAGCCCACGCGCGCCTGCGTCACCC
This sequence comes from Metapseudomonas otitidis, assembly GCF_011397855.1. NCBI lineage: Bacteria > Pseudomonadati > Pseudomonadota > Gammaproteobacteria > Pseudomonadales > Pseudomonadaceae > Metapseudomonas > Metapseudomonas otitidis. The sequence goes on from NZ_AP022642.1 coordinate 2,475,527, forward strand.
CCGTTTCCAGCGTGGTGGGGCGCAAGGTCACCACCATCGAAGCGGTGGCCGAGAACGACGTCGGCCGCGCCGTCCAGGCCGCCTGGCGCAAGCTCGACGTGGTGCAGTGCGGCTACTGCCAGTCCGGGCAGATCATGGCGGCCACCGCCCTGCTCAGTGGCAACCGCACGCCCACCGATGCCGACATCGACGCCGCCATGAGCGGCAACATCTGCCGCTGCGCCACCTACGTGCGCATCCGCGCGGCTATCCACGAAGCCGCCGGGCAGCTGGCATGAGGAGCGACGCCATGAGCACCTTCGAGCAGGACGCAGCGCCGGAGACCGGCATCTTCAACGTCAGCCGCCGCACCTTCCTGCGCGGCAGTGGCGGACTGGCCCTGGGGGTGCTGTTCTCGCCCCTGCTGGACGCCGCCGAACTGCTGGCCGGCAACGGCAGCTTCGAACCCAATGCCTTCGTGCGCATCGACCGCAGCGGCCAGGTGACGGTGATCGCCAAGCACGTGGAGATGGGGCAGGGCGCCTACACCGGCCTCGCCACCCTGGTGGCCGAAGAGCTGGACGCGGACTGGAGCCGGGTCGTGGTGGAGGGCGCGCCTGCCGACGCCAAGCGCTACAACAACCTGGCGTTCGGGCCGTTCCAGGGCACCGGCGGCAGCAGCTCCATCGCCAATGCCTACGAGCAGATGCGCAAGGCCGGTGCCACCGCCCGCGCCATGCTGGTGGCCGCCGCCGCGCGGCAATGGCAGGTACCGGCTGATTCCCTGCGCGTCGAGCAGGGCGTCATCAGCCATGCCGCCAGCGGTCGCAAGGCCGGCTTCGGCGAACTGGCCGAGGCCGCCGCCCGTGAAAGCGTACCGGCCAGCGTCCCCCTCAAGGAGCCGAAGGACTTCCGCCTGATCGGCCAGGCCGTACCGCGCAAGGACAGCCCCGACAAGACCGACGGCCGCGCCGTGTTCACCCAGGACTTCAAGCTGCCCGGCATGCTGGTGGCCGTGGTGGCCTACCCGCCGCGCTTCGGTGCCGTGCCGTCCAAGGTCGACGCCGCCCGCGCCAAGGCCGTGCCGGGCGTGGTTGAGGTGGTGGAGTTCCGCGACCTGCCCCACGGTCGTGCCGGCGTCGCCGTGCTGGCGCACAACACCTGGGCTGCCCGCAGCGGCCGGGATGCCCTGGCGGTGGAGTGGGACGAACAGCGTGCCTTCACCCTCGGCAGCGAGGAGATCTTCGCCCGCTACCGTGACGCCGCTGCCCAACCGGGCACCGTCGCCACCCGCCAAGGGGAGGTGGAGCCGGTCCTCGCCAAAGCCCACCAGCGCATCGAGGCAGAGTTCGAATTCCCCTACCTGGCCCACTCGGCCATGGAACCGATGAACTGCCTGGTGCGCCTCTCCGAAGGCGCCTGCGAACTGTGGAACGGCGAGCAGTGGCAGACCGGTGACCAGGCTTCGGTGGCACGCTTGCTCGGCATCGCCCCGGAGAAGGTCACCATCACCCAGCTCTACGCCGGCGGCAGCTTCGGTCGCCGCGCCAACCCGGTGTCGGACTACCCGCTGGAAGCCGTGGCCATCGCCAAGGCCGCCTGGGACAAGGGCGTGAAGGCGCCGGTCAAGCTGGTCTGGACCCGTGAGGACGACACCCGTGGCGGCTACTACCGCCCGGCCTACCTGCACCGCGCACGCCTTGCGCTGGATGCCGAAGGCCGGTTGACCGCCTGGCACCACCGCATCGTCGGGCAATCCATCATCAAGGGCACCGGCTTCGAGGCCGTGATGATCAAGGACGGCGTCGACCAGACCTCGGTGGAGGGCCTCTCCAACCTGTCCTACGCCGTCCCCAACCTGCAGGTGGAGCTGAGCACCCCCAGCGACATCGGTGTCCCCGTGCAGTGGTGGCGCTCGGTGGGCCACACCCACACCGGCTTCGCCGCCGAAGTACTGGTGGACGAAGCCGCCACCACCGCCGGCAAGGACCCGTACGCCTTCCGCCACGGGCTGCTGGAGAAGCACCCGCGTCACCGAGGCGTGCTGGAGCTGGTCGCCGACAAGGCTGGCTGGTCCCAGCCGCTCAAGCCGGGCGCGGAGGGCGAGAAGCGTGGCCGTGGCATTGCCGTGCATGAATCCTTCGGCAGCTACGTGGCCCAGGTAGCGGAGGTGACGGTCAAGGCTGATGGCAGCTTCCGGGTGGATCGGGTGGTCTGCGCGGTGGATTGCGGCCTGGCCATCAACCCAGACGTGATCAAGGCGCAGATGGAGGGCGGCATCGGCTTCGGCCTCGCGGCCGCCCTGCACGGCGCCATCACCCTGCGGGAAGGGCGCGTGGAGCAATCCAACTTCCACGACTACCAGGTGCTGCGGATGAACGAGATGCCGGTGGTGGAGGTGCACATCCTGCCCTCCGCCGAGAAGCCCACCGGCGTCGGCGAACCGGGCGTGCCGCCCCTGGCACCGGCAGTGGCCAATGCGCTCTACGCCGCCACCGGCGTGCGCCTGCGCAAGCTGCCGTTCCCCAGCCAGGTCAAGGCCTGACCGGCCGGCGAGGTGGCCCTATCAGGCCGCCTCGCCGCGAATCAGCTGGCGCAATGCGCGACGCTCGGCGATGGGCGTGCTCACCTGGAGCATCTCGAAGGTGCCGTCCTCACGGCACAGCGCCACCTCAGTCTCGAAGTGCAGGCGGAACTCATCCTGGGTCACATGGGTGACCAGGTAGCTGTTGTCGTTGCAGGCGTGGGGGAAGGACATGGCTCGATCCTCGTTTCAGCGGGGCAGGTGCTCGACCCGAGGCATGATGCCGCTGCGCTCCCGGGCGCAGAACTGAAAGGGGCTGATGGTCGCCATCAGCCCCATCGATGGACCCGGCGCTAGGCGCTCAGGCGCACGGCCAGCTCGTCAACCTTCACCGCCCAGTCCGCATCCTGGCCGAGGGCGCTGCGCAGGAAGTCCCGCTGAGCCTCGTTCCAGAACGGCGCTTCATGGATCTTGCGACCCTCCTCCAGGCGATGGCCCGCGATGAAGGCCTCTATGGCCGGCCGACTGGCGTCCAGCCCGAGCTGTTCGAACAGAGTGGCAAGGGTATGGGGCGTGGTGTCCATGGTGGTCTCCTGTTGGGTCTGTGGGGTTCGACTCGCGATCCGGCGCAACGGTTCGCCTGGAAACACAGCGGCGCCTTCCCACTGGCGCACAGAGCAGTGGCAAGGCGCTTCCGCCCAGCCTTGGCGGCAGGTATCTTCCGCACCTTCTGATTTTTCCAGGACCCTTGCCCATGACCCGCCCATTGTCCCGCCTTGCTGCCCTGTGTTTCGGCCTGTTCGTGCTGCAGGCCGAGGCGCGGGTGGAGGTGGAGGCGGTGCAGCACCCGACCATCGGGAGGATGCTGGTGGCCAAGGTGTCGGAGGAGATTGCGCCGGGTGACTACGACGCGCTGATGAAGGGGGTGCTGGGCAACCCCGGCAACTTCGCGCGCAAGGTGCTGATGCTGGACAGCATCGGCGGCAGCGTGCCCGAGGCGATTCGCATGGGGCGGCTGGTGCGCGAGACCGGCTTCGACACCCTGGTGCCGTCCACCGGCCTGTGCCAGGGCACTTGCGTCTACCTGCTGGCGGCCGGCCGCAACAAGGCGGTGCGCGGTTCGGTGGGGCTGCACCGGCCGTACTACGCCCACGGTGACGCCTCGCGGGATGCGGCGCTGTACCAGGGGGTGCGCTACAACGCCTCGGCCTACTTCCGCGAGATGGGCATTCCCGACAGCCTGCTGGACGACATGCAGCGCATCGACCCGCGCCAGATGCGGGTCCTCGACCCGAAGGATCTGGCGCGCTACCGGCTGATCAGCGGCAAGTAGGCGCGCCGGGTCGCCCGATCAACCCTGGGCGACGTTCACCGGTACGGCCTGCACCACCTGGGTGGGGGCGGCCATCCAGCCACCGGCCACGGCGGCTTCGCGGAAGGCCAGGTAGTGCGGGCTGGCGCGGTGGGCGTCGATGGCGGCCTGGTCGCGGTACAGCTCGTGGAGTTGCAGGCTGCCGTCATCCCCGGCGTAGAGGTCGTAGCGCAGGTTGCCGGGCTCGTTGCGGGTGCCTTGGACCAGGGCTTCCAGGGCCTGCAGGACGACCTCGCGGTGCTCCGGCAGGGGGCTCAGGGTGGCGAACAGGGCGATGCTCATGGCGTCTCCTCGAAAGGGGGAGGCGCGGCGCCTCCCCGATGGGTTCACAGCAGTTTCAGCAGGGCGTCTGCCGTGGCATCGGACGAGGCCGGGTTCTGTCCGGTCACCAGCAGGCCGTCCACTACCACATGGCTGTGCCAGTCGTCGGCACGGCTGTAGAGGCCGCCATGGCCGCGCAGCATGTCCTCGACCAGGAAGGGCACCACCTCGGTGAGCTGCACGGCGGCTTCTTCGCTGTTGCTGAAGCCGGTCACCTGCTTGTCACGCACCAGCGGCTGGCCGTCGGCTGTCTTCACATGGCGCAGCACGCCGGGAGCGTGGCATACCGCAGCCACCGGCTTGCCCTGGGCCAGGAAGGCTTCGATCAGGGCGATGGAGCGGGCGTCCTCGGCCAGGTCCCAGAGCGGGCCGTGGCCGCCGGGGTAGAACAGCGCGTCGTAGTCGTCGGCGCGCACGGCTTCCAGGGGCAGGGTACTGGCCAGGGCCTGGCGGGCGGCCGGATCGGCGTCGAAGCGGCGGGTGGCGTCGGTCTGGGCGCTCTCTTCGTGGCTCTTCGGGTCCAGCGGCGGCTGGCCGCCCTTGGGCGAGGCCAGGGTCAGGGCCATGCCGGCATCGTGGAAGTGGTAGTAGGGCGCGGCGAACTCTTCCAGCCAGAAGCCGGTGGCCAGGCCGGTGTCGCCGAGGCGGTCGTGGGAGGTGAGGACCATCAGGATCTTTTTCATGTGCAGTCTCCCGCCCGTAGGGGCGTCGTTTCAGGTTGGCGACCATCCTAGGAGAGGGCGTACGATTCGATAATTCGAAAGCTCTTATTCCTGGTATCCAAAAAGTGAATATCGCCAACAAGGACCTGAACCTGCTGCTGGTCTTCCATGTGCTCTACCAGGAGCGCAACGCCTCGGTGGCGGCCGAGCGCATGGCCCTCAGCCAGCCGGCCCTGAGCCACAAGCTGAACAAGCTGCGCCACCAGTTGGGCGACCCGCTGTTCGTGCGCGCGCCGCGTGGGCTGACGCCGACGCCCCGGGCCCACGAGCTGGCTCCGCGCATCCAGTGCCTGGTGGCGGAGCTGGAGGCCTTCTACGAACACAGCGACGGCCAGGACTTTCTCCAGCGCGCCGAGCGCATCCACCTCTACAGCACCGACTACATGGAGCAGACGCTGCTGCCCGAGCTGCTGCCGGTGTTGCGCCGCGAGGCACCGAACCTCGTGCTGGTGACCCACAACACCCGTGGCCTGCTCCCCCGCGAGGAGCTGGAGAAGGGCACCTGCGACCTGGCCATCGCCGGGTTCTACGCCGATTTGCCGGACACCTTCCACCAGCAGCGCCTGCTCAGCGAGGACTTCGTGGTGCTGGCCTGGCGCGACAACCCGCACCTGGCCAAGGGACTGGACCTCGACGCCTTCGTCGCCTGCGAACACCTGCTCACCACCCTCACCGGCGACCTGGCCGGGCGGGTCGACCAGGCCCTGGCCGCACTCGGTCGCCAGCGGCGGGTGGCGGCGGGGCTCTCCAGCTTCCTGGCGCCGCCCCGGCTGTTGCCCGGCACCGACCTGCTGCTGACCTGCCTGCGTTCCGTGGCTGAGGACGCTGTGGCCCGCGACCCGTCGCTGTGCCTGCATGCGCTGCCGGAGGCGCTGGCCCTGCCGAAGGTTGAGGTGATGCAGATCTGGCACCAGCGCACGGCCAGCGACCCGTTGCGGCGTTGGGTCCGCCAGCAGATCCAGGAGGCTGCCCGGCGCTTGCAGGGCTGAACTGTTGCTGGGGCAACAGATGTTCAGCAATTTGCCCTGCTGTGCAGATTCCAACAGTTGTTCGTTTTATATAAATAGCTGATTAATAAGGAATATTTTTCAGGCACGGGTTGTGCAACCGATCTCTTCGCAAGCGTACGCGGCTGCTCGCGACGCAACAGGAATAATCGAGAACGGACCCATGACCCACCCTTCCGAACCCAAGGACCCGCGTGACCAGGCGCCCCCGCTACTCCCGGCGGCGCTGATCGAGAACGACGCCCAGGCCCTGCACGCCGCCCACGAAGTGGCCAGGCAGGCCCGGGCTGGCGCCGCCCAGCGTGACCGCGACCGCCAGTTGCCCTGGCCCGAAGTGGAACTCTTCACCCGCCTGGGCCTGGGGGGCATTCGCATCCCCCGCGCCTATGGGGGTGCCGAGGTTTCCCATGTGACCCTCGCCGAGGTGTTCCGCATCCTCTGTGCCGCCGACCCGGCACTGGGGCAGATCCCGCAGAACCAGTTCGGCCTGCTCAGCGTGATCGAAAACGTCGGCAGTGAAGCGCAGAAGCGCCAGGTGTTCGCCGGCATCCTCGCAGGGCGTCGCCTGGCCAATGCCGGCCCCGAGCGCAATACCAAACACACCCTGGAGATCAAGGCGCGCATCACCCGGGGCGATTCCGGCCTGGAGGTGAGCGGCGAGAAGTTCTATTCCACCGGCGCCCTGTTCGCCCATTGGGTGGCGGTCAAGGCCCTGGATGACAGCGGCACCGGCGTGCTGGCCCTGGTGGAGCGGGGCGTGCCGGGGCTGGCGATAGTCGACGACTGGTCCGGCTTCGGTCAGCGCACCACCGCCAGCGGCACCGTGCTGCTGGACCGCGTACCGGTGGCGGACGACCTGGTGTTCCACAACAGCCGCCTGGCCGAGGTGCCGAGCATCCAGGGCGCGCTGTCGCAGCTGATCCAGGCGGCCATCGACGCCGGCATCGCCGAGGCCGCCATCGACGACGCCATCGCCTTCATCCGCGAGCGCTCGCGGCCCTGGGTGGACGCCGGCGTCGAGCGAGCCAGCGAGGAGCTGTACACCATTGCCGAGATCGGCCGCCTGAAGACCGAGCTGAACGCCGCCAACGCGCTGCTGGAGCGCGCCGGCCAGGTGCTCGACGAAGTGGCCGCCGCGCCCATCGACGCCGCAGCGGCCGCCCGCGCTTCCATCGCCGTGGCCGAGGCCAAGGTGCTCACCACCGAGATCAGCCTGCTGGCCAGCGAAAAGCTGTTCGAGCTGGCCGGCAGCCGCGCCACCCTCGCCGAGTTCGGCCTCGACCGGCACTGGCGCAATGCCCGGGTGCACACCCTCCACGACCCGGTGCGCTGGAAGGTCCACGCCGTCGGCAACTACCACCTGAACGGCGCCTTCCCGGCCCGCCATTCCTGGATCTGAGGAGGCGCCATGACCATTGCCCATCCCCACCCACACGCCCCCGTGGCAATCATCCGTGACGACGCCGAAGCCCTGGAGGTGGCGCGCCAGGTGGCCGACCTGTTCCGACCCGGCGCTGCCGAGCGCGACCGCGAGCGCCGCCTGCCCCTGGACGAACTGGAGCTGTTCAGCCGCACCGGCCTCTGGGGCATCAGCGTGCCCCGCGAGTTCGGCGGGGCCGGGGTGTCCCGCGTCACTCTGGCGCGGGTCATCGCGCTGATCAGCGCCGCCGACAGCTCCCTCGGGCAGATCCCGCAGAACCACTTCTATGCCCTGGAAGTGCTGCGGGTGAACGGCAGCCCCGAACAGCAGCGCCGCCTGTTCGCCGCCGCTCTGGCCGGCGAGCGTTTCGGCAACGCCCTGGCAGAGATCGGCACCCGCACCGCCAACGACCGCACCACCCAGCTGGTGCGGGACGGCGAGGGCTACCGCATCCGTGGCCGCAAGTTCTACTGCACCGGTGCCCTCTACGCTCACCGCGTGCCGACCCTGGTGGTGGCCGAGGATGGCCACCAGTACCTGGCCTTTGCCGAGCGCGCCGCGCCGGGGCTGACGGTGATCGACGACTGGTCGGGCTTTGGCCAGCGCACCACCGGCAGCGGCTCGGTGGTGTTCGACGACGTGCCGGTGGCGGCCGAGGACCTGGTGTCCTTCCAGGCCGCCTTCGAGCGCCCGACCACGGTCGGACCTTTCGCCCAGATCCTCCATGCCGCCATCGACGTCGGCATCGCCCGCGCTGCCTACGAGGATGCGCTGGCCTTCGTCCGCACCCGTTCGCGGCCGTGGATCGACGCCGGGGTCGACAAGGCCAGCGACGACCCGTTGCTGATCCACGCCTTCGGCCACCTGGCCATCCGCCTGCACGCCGCCGAGGCCATCCTCGACCGCGCCGGCCGGCTGCTGGATGCCGCCAGCGCCGAGCCCACCGCCGACAGCGTGGCCGCTGCGTCCCTGGGGGTGGCCGAGGCCCGTGCGCTGACTACCGAGGTCTCGCTCAGTGCCGGCAGCAAGCTGTTCGAACTGGCCGGCACCCGCGCCAGCCTCGCCGAGCACAACCTCGACCGCCACTGGCGCAACGCCCGGGTGCACACCCTGCACGACCCGGTGCGCTGGAAGTACCACGCGGTGGGCAACTACTACCTCAATGGCGTGCTGCCGCCGCGCCGGGGGACGATCTGATGGCGCGCAAGCAGATCCTCCTCAACGCCTTCAACATGAACTGCGTGGGGCACATCAACCACGGCCTGTGGACCCACCCGCGCGACCGCTCCACGGACTACCGCAGGCTCTCCTACTGGACGGAGCTGGCGCAGCTGCTGGAGCGCGGGCTGTTCGACGGGCTGTTCCTGGCGGACATCGTCGGCGTCTACGACGTCTACCAGGGCAACGTCGACCTGACCTTGAAGGAGAGCATCCAGCTGCCGGTCAACGACCCGCTGCTGCTGGTCTCCGCCATGGCCGGGGTGACCCGCCACCTGGGCTTCGGCGTTACCGCCAACCTCAGCTACGAGCCGCCGTACCTGTTCGCCCGGCGCATGAGTACCCTGGACCACCTGAGCGAGGGGCGCGTGGGCTGGAACATCGTCACCGGCTACCTGGAGAGCGGGGCCCGTGCCATGGGCCGCAGCCAGCAGGTGGAGCACGACCGCCGCTACGACCAGGCCGACGAGTACCTGGAGGTGCTCTACAAGCTGTGGCAAGGCAGCTGGGAAGCCGGGGCAGTGGTCAACGACCGCCAGCGCCGGGTCTACGCCCAGCCGGACAAGGTGCACAAGGTGGTGCACCACGGCGAGTTCTTCGACGTGGAGGGCTACCACCTCTGCGAACCCTCGCCGCAACGCACGCCGCTGCTGTTCCAGGCCGGCTCCTCGGCGCGCGGCCTGCGCTTTGCCGGCGAGCATGCCGAGTGCGTGTTCATCAGCGGCAGCAACAAGGCCGCGACCCGCGCCCAGGTGGACAAGGTGCGCGCCGCCGCCGTGGCCGCCGGCCGTGATCCGCAGGCGGTGAAGGTGTTCATGGGCATCAGCGTGATCGTCGCGCCCACCGAGGCCGAGGCCCGTGCCAAGCACGCCGAGTACCTGGCCCATGCCAGTGCCGAGGCGGGCGTCGCCCACTTCGCCAGCTCCACCGGCATCGACTTCGCCCGCTTCGCGCTGGACGAGCCGATTCCCTACATGAAGACCAACGCCATCGAGTCCGCTGCCAGCAAGCTGCGTGACAACAGCCTGACCCGCCGCGACCTGCTCGAGCAGCACGCCCTGGGTGGCCGCTACGTCCTGCTGGTGGGTTCGCCGACCCAGGTGGCCGACGAGCTGCTGGCGTGGATCGACGAGACCGGGCTGGACGGCTTCAACCTCACCCGCATCGTCACCCCGGAGAGCTACGCCGACTTCATCGACCTGGTGGTGCCGGAGCTACAGGCCCGAGGTGCATACAAGACCGCCTATGCCGAAGGCACCTTGCGCCACAAGGTGTTTGGTGCGGGGGATCAGTTGCCGGCGGACCATCGTGGAGCCCGTGTGGGAGCGAATTCATTCGCGAATCGGCCCGAAGGGGCGACCCCGGACTCCCAGGGGAAGGCTGCGCCTTCCATCGCGAATGAATTCGCTCCCACGACCTGAACCCATTACCCACGGATAGAAACCATGCCCAAGCACACCCTCAAAACCCTGGTCCTTGGACTGCTGCTGGCCAGCGGCATCGCCCAGGCCGCCGACAAGCCCCTCAAGCTCGGCACCACTGCCGCCTTCGCCCCGCCCCTGGAAGTGGCGGTGGAGGAGGCCGCCAAGCAGGGCCTCAAGGTCGAGCTGGTGGAGTTCACCGACTGGAACACGCCGAACATCACCCTGGCCAATGGCGACATCGACGCCAACTACTTCCAGCACACGCCCTTCCTGGAGAACGCCAACAAGGAGGGTGGGTTCACCCTGAAGGCCTTCGCCCCCGGGATCATCAACAACGTCGGCCTCTACTCGAAGAAGTACAAGGCCATCGCCGATCTGCCTGAGGGCGCCAAGGTGGCCATCGCCAACGACCCCATCAACGGCGGTCGTGGCCTGCAGCTGCTGCAGAAGGCCGGCCTGCTGAAGCTCAAGGAAGGCGTGGGCTACAAGGCGACCCTGGACGACATCGTCGAGAACCCCAAGCACATCGACATCATCGAACTGGAGGCCGTGCAGCTGGTGCGCGCCCTGGACGACGTCGACCTGGCCCAGGGCTACCCGCACTACATCCGCCTGGCCGGCACGATCGACCCCAACAGCGCGCTGCTCTTCGACGGCATCGAGAACAAGGAGTACGTCATCCAGTTCGTCACCCGTGGCGATTATCAGGATGACGGCCGCCTGGCGAAGTTCGTCGAGGTGTACCAGCACTCGCCGCAGGTGCGCGCCGCACTCGACAAGGCTCATGGCTCGCTCTACCAGCCCGGCTGGCAGTGACGTCCCTGGGATAGGCGTGGGAGCGAATTCATTCGCGAAAGGAGCGCGCAGCGCTCCCGGGCGGCCCCGGCAGAGCAGTCCTTCGGCCTGCATCGCGGATGAATCCGCTCCCACTGCAGGGGCGACTTCAGTTGCCCAGGGGCAGCAGCGCTGCCCAATGGTGTCGAGGAGCAGCCCTGCGGGCTGCCTGGCGAATGAATTCGCCCCTACGGAGGTTCGCCGTGCGGTTTGGTCGAGGGGGCTGGTGGACGCGCGTAGCCCGGGAGCTGTGCCGGATATCCCCGGGCTGAAGCCCGGGCTACTGCCTTCCGCGGCTCCGTTTTTCGGGCTTTAAACAGATTTTCGAGAGGCCCACATGGTCAGTTTCAATCGCAACATCCGCCTGGACCTGCCGCACATCCGGCTGCAGGGGCTGGGCAAGGCCTACCCGGGCAGCCAGGGGCCGGTGCAGGCGCTGCAGGGCATCGACCTGGAGATCCGCCGGGGCGAGGTGTTCGGCATCATCGGCCGCAGCGGCGCCGGCAAGTCGTCGCTGATCCGCACCCTCAACCGCCTGGAGAAACCCTCGGTGGGCCAGGTGGTGATAGACGAGGAAGACATCGGCACCTTCGACGAGAAGCAACTGGTGCTGCTGCGCCGTCGCGTCGGCATGATCTTCCAGCACTTCAACCTGATGTCGGCCAAGACCGTCTGGCAGAACGTCGCCCTGCCGCTGAAGGTGGCGGGCGTGGCCAAGGCCGATATCGAGCGCAAGGTCGCCGAGCTGCTGGCCCTGGTAGGCCTGGCGGAGAAGCGCGACGCCTACCCGGCGCAGCTCTCCGGCGGGCAGAAGCAGCGGGTCGGTATCGCCCGTGCGCTGGTGCACCAGCCGGAAATCCTGCTCTGCGACGAGGCCACCTCGGCGCTGGACCCGGAAAGCACCCAGTCGATCCTGGCGCTGCTGCGCGACATCAATCGGCGCCTGGGCCTGACCATCGTGCTGATCACCCACGAGATGGGCGTGATCCGCGAGATCTGCGACCGCGTGGTGGTGCTGGAGCGGGGGCGGGTGGTGGAGCAGGGCGAGGTCTGGCAGGTGTTCGGCGACCCGCAGCACGTAGTCACCCGAACCCTGCTGGGCACCCTGCGCCATGAGTTGCCGGACGACCTGCAAGGTCGCCTGGCCAACGAACCGGTGCCCGGCGGTGACCTGCTGCTGGACCTGCACTTCACGGGGGCCAGTGGCCGCGAGCCGGACCTGCTGGCCATTGCCCAGGGCTTGGGCGCACGGGTGAGCCTGTTGCACGGCGGCATCGACCGCATCCAGGGACGCCCGCAGGGGCACCTGCTGGTGCGGGTCGGCCTGGCCGGGCTGGGCAGTACGCAGGTGCTGGAGCGCGCTCACCAACTGGCGGACAAGGCGGAGGTGCGCGGCTATGTCGCCCATGCTTGATCGGCTCTGGACCGGGCTGCTGGATACGCTGCTGATGATCGGCGCCTCGTCGCTGATCGTGCTGCTGGTGGGCATTCCGCTGGCGTTGGTGCTGGTGACCACCGGGCCGGGCGGGATCTTCGAGGCACGTGTGCTGAACCGCACCCTGGGCAGCGTGGTGAACGTGCTGCGTTCGGTGCCCTTCCTGATCCTGATGGTGGCGCTGATTCCCTTCACCCGGTTGATCGTCGGCACCAGCTACGGCGTCTGGGCCGCGGTGGTGCCGCTGACCATCGCTGCCACGCCGTTCTTCGCGCGCATCGCCGAGGTGAGCCTGCGGGAGGTGGATTTCGGTCTGGTGGAGGCGGCCCAGGCCATGGGTTGCCGGCGTCGCCACATCATCTGGAACGTGCTGCTGCCGGAGGCGCGGCCGGGCATCGTCGGTGGCTTCACCATCACCCTGGTGACCATGATCAACTCCTCCGCCATGGCCGGCGCCATCGGCGCGGGCGGGCTTGGAGACCTGGCGTACCGCTACGGCTACCAGCGCTTCGACACGCAGATCATGCTCACGGTGATCATCGTGCTGGTGCTGCTGGTGACCCTCATCCAGTTCGGCGGCGACCGCCTGGCGCGGTTGCTGAACAAGCGGGCCTGAGGGCTGTTGCTGGAGCAACAGTCCGGCAACAGGCTGTTGCCGGGTGTACAGCAGGGCGAGGCAGGGCAGGGCGCCAGGCCGCGCCGGCCGGGGCGCGGAGGGTTGGCATGGTGGCTGCATATTCCCTGATCAAAGCGTGATGACGGCTATGGATAGCTGGATCGAATAAGGAGCGTCGCGCGACTTCTGTCAGGAGCCTCCCATGAGCCATTTCCCCCTGCGGGCCCGCCGGCCCGGTTTTCTCGGTCGCGTAGTCGGGCTGCTGGCCGCCTGCGCGGCACTCGCCTCGCCGTTGGCCGCCCAGGCCGAGACGCCGCCTGAGCAGGTCCGCCTCGACTACGCCTACTACTCGCCCACCAGCCTGGTGCTGCGCCATTTCGGCTGGCTGGAGCAGGCTCTGGGCCCGGATACGCGGGTGAGCTGGGTGCTGAGCCAGGGCAGCAACCGTTCGCTGGAGTACCTCAACGGCGGCAGCATCGACTTCGCCTCCACCGCCGGGTTGGCGGCCGTCCTGAGCCGTGCCAACGGCAGCCCGATCAAGACCGTGTACATCGCCAGCCGCCCCGAGTGGACGGCCCTGGCGGTACGCAAGGACTCGCCGATCAAGACCCTGGCCGACCTCAAGGGCCGCAAGATCGCCGCGACCAAGGGCACCGATCCGTACCTGTTCACCCTGCGCAGCCTGGAACAGGCCGGCCTGGGCAAGGACGACGTGGAGCTGGTGCACCTGCAGCATCCGGATGGCCGAGTGGCCCTGGAGCGCGGTGACGTGGACGCCTGGGCCGGGCTCGACCCGCACCTGGCGGCCAGCCAGCTGCAGTCGGGGGCGCGCATCCTCTACCGCAACCTGGATTTCAACAGCTACGGGGTGGTGAGCGTGACCGAGGGCTTCGCCGCCGAGCACCCGCAGACCATCAAGCAGGTGCTGCAGGCCTATGAAAAGGCCCGGCAGTGGGCGCGGGAGAACCCCGAGCCGCTGGCGGAGCTGCTGGCCAAGGAGTCCGGCCTGCCGCTGGAGGTGGCGCGGCTGCAACTGTCGCGCACCGACTTCTCCAACGCCCAGCCGGGCGCGGAGCACATCGCTGCGCTGAAGGCGGCGGCGCCGATCCTCGCCAGCGAGGGCCTGGTACGCCGTGGCGTGGACGTGGCCCAGGTGGTGGACCAGTTGATCGACCCGAGCTTTGGTACCCAGGCCATCGCCCGCCAGTGATGCAGTACCCCAGGAGAGCCCGATGAGCAGCAAGAGCAAGACCCTGGCGGTTCCGCCGCTTCCCTGGCGACCCGCCGTGCCACTGGCCGCGCTGGTGGTACGGGCCAAGGGGTTGGCGATTCCCCTGGCGGCGATCCTGCTGCTGGAGGTGGCCGTGCGTGCGGGCTGGGTGCCGGCGTACCAGATGCCGGCCCCCAGCGACATCCTGCTGACCCTGCAGGAGCTGGCGGCCGGGCCGCTGTGGGGGCATATCGGGGTCAGCCTGGGGCGCGTGGCCGCCGGGTTCGCCGTGGGTGCGTCCCTGGCGCTGGTCGCTGCTGCCTGGGTGGGTCTGAGCCGCGAGGCGGAGGCCTACCTGGAGCCGACCCTGGCCGCGTTGCGGGCGATCCCCAGCCTGGCTTGGGTGCCGCTCCTGCTGCTGTGGCTGGGCATCGACGAGCGCTCGAAGGTGGTGCTGATCGCCATCGGTGCGTTCTTCCCGGTTTACCTGAACGGGGTGGCGGCGATCCGCAACATCGACCGCAAGCTGGTGGAGGTGGGGCGCATGTACGGCTTCGGGCGGCTTCGGCTGGCCCGCCGCATCCTGTTGCCGGCGGCCCTGCCGGGGCTGTTCACGGGGTTGCGGGGTGGGCTCAGCCTGGCCTGGATGTTCCTCGTGGCGGCCGAGCTGATCGCGGCCACCCGGGGCCTGGGCTACCTGCTGACCGACGGCCGGGAAACCTCGCGGCCGGACCTGGTGCTGGCGGCGATCATCGTCCTGGCGCTGCTGGGCAAGCTCAGTGATGGGCTGCTGGCGACGTTGGAGCGGCGCCTGCTGGCCTGGCGCGATGCGTTCGCCGGCGAAGGCGGGGAGGCGCAACCATGAGCCTGCCCCTGCTGGATTTCCGCGTGCAGCGCAAGGCGTTCGCCGGGCACACGGTGCTGCAGGACGTGCACCTGCAACTGGCCGAGGGCGAGGTGGTGAGCCTGCTGGGCCCCAGTGGCTGCGGCAAGAGCACCCTGCTGCGCATCGTCGCCGGCCTGGAGCGCGACTACAGCGGCCAGGCGCTGCGCGGTGAGGGCGAGGTGGCCTTCGTGTTCCAGGAGCCGCGCCTGATGCCCTGGCTGACGGTGGCGGAGAACATCGGTTTCGCCGATGACCGGGCCTACGACCGGCCCCGGGTGGCGCAACTGATCCGCGAGGTGGGACTGGAGGGATTCGAGCAGGCCCTGCCCAAGCAACTGTCGGGCGGGATGGCCCAGCGCGTGGCCATTGCCCGGGGGCTGTATTCGCGGCCCCGGGTGTTGCTGCTGGACGAGCCCTTCAGCGCGGTGGACGCCTTCACCCGGATGAAGCTGCAGGATTTGCTGCTGGCCCTGGCTGCGCACCACGGCATTGCGTTGCTGCTGGTCACCCACGATGTGGACGAGGCCCTCTACCTGGGCGACCGCGTGCTGGTGATGGGCAGTCGCCCGGGGCGGGTGCTGGAGACGCTGGAGGTGCCGCTGGTACACCCCCGCGACCGGCGCGACCCGCTGCTGGCGCAGTTGCGTGCCGAGGCGTTGACGGCGCTGCACCGGGCCCACGCGTTCTAGTGACTCTCAGCCGGTGGTCTTGCGCCGGGGATCGGGGATGCCGGACCAGAGCTCGTCGAGGTTGCGGAAGTTCCAGTCCGCCGGGGATTCGCGGCCGACGATGCGGTCGCGGCCGGCGAGCTTGGCCAGGTCCACCACTTCCTGGGGGATCGCGGTCTTCAGTCGGGCGGAATAGAACACCTTGACCTTGGGCGTGGTGAGGGACTTCTCGTGCTGCTCCATCACCACCCCCAGGCGCCCGCTCTCCAGGCGCACCAGGGACCCGGTGGGGTAGATGCCGATGGATTTGACGAAGGCCTGGAAAACCAGCTCGTCGAAGTGGTCCTTGCTCCATTCGGCCATGCGGCGGATGGATTCGGCCGGGTCCCAGCCACGCTTGTAGGGGCGGTCGGAGGTGATGGCGTCGTAGACGTCGCAGACCGCGCCCATCTTGGCCAGCAGGCTGATCTGGTCGCCGGCCAGGCGGTGCGGATAGCCGGTGCCGTCGACCTTCTCGTGGTGGTGCAGGCAGACGTCCAGCACCAGGGCGCTGACCTGGTGGCTCTCCAGCAGGATGCGGGCGCCTTCCTCGGGGTGCTTGCGCACGCACTGGAACTCGTCGTCGGTGAGCTTGCCGGGCTTGTTCAGCACGTCCATGGGGATGGCCATCTTGCCGATGTCGTGCAGCAGGCCGGCCAGCCCGGCCTCGCGCACCTGGGCCTCGCCCAGGCCGAGCTGGCGGGCGAGGGCGATCATCAGGGCGCACACGGCCACGGAGTGCATGTAGGTGTATTCGTCGGCAGTCTTCAGCCGCGCCAGGCTGATCAGCGCATTGGGGTGGCGCAGCACCGAGTCGGAGATTTCCTGCACCAGGCCCTGGGCGTCGTCGACGCTGATGGCCTTGCCCATGCGGGCATCGCTGAACATGCTCACCACGGCGTCCTTGGCCTTGGCACAGAGCATGGCGGCACGGCTGACTTCGCTTTCCAGGTCGGCACGCTCGATGGGCGGCGCCTGCTCGGCGGCGGCCAGGCGGGCGTCGATCTCGGCTTCGGCCTCCTCGACGCTGACGCTGGGCTGGTCCTGGTGGATATCCAGGCCCTTGTCGGTGTCGATCCAGACTTCATGAACATCGCTGTTGCGGATGCGCTGCAGGTCCTTGTCGGTCTTGACCACGAACTTGGCGCGGAAGAACGGGTGGTCCATCCATGAACCGCAGAACTCCTGAACGTACATGCCCAATTGCAGGTCGGTGGTGGCGATGCGTTTGAGTGTCATGGCACTACTCTGACGGGGGAAAGGCGCTCGGCAGGGCCGGCTGACACTCACTATAGGCGGGCGATGGCCGGCTTTGAAACGCCGCCTGCAAGCTTGCACGGCTGTTCTATCTTGAGTGAAGGCGCCGCGCGGCATGCGGCGTTCCGTCTTCGCCCGACGACCGTCCGGCGGCCCAATGGCACCGTGCCATATTCGTCTAGTCTCTCTGTCAATCAGGGAAAGCGAGTAGCAGGGAATGCAGGATTCTTTCAGCTCCGAGCCGGTGATCCTGATCGTCGATGACCAGGCCAGCGACGTCCTCATCCTCAGCGAGGCGATCCGCGACCTGGCGTCCATTCATGTCGCCAACGGGGGAACGGGAACGCTGGATGTGGCGCGGGCCTGCCGCCCGGACGTGGTGCTGCTGGACATCCAGATGCCGCTGATGGACGGCTTCGAGATCTGCCGGGCGATCAAGTCGGACCCCAAGCTGCGCGGGGCCTCGGTGCTGTTCGTCACCGCCCACAGCGGGCCGGAGAACGAGTTGAAGGCGCTGGAGAGCGGTGCCCTGGGCTTCATCCGCAAGCCACTCAACCTGCCGCTGGTGCGCGCCCATGTGCGTGCCCACCTGGATTTGCGCGAGCAGGCCAAGCGGGTGGTCTGCTTCGATGCCCTGACCGGTCTGCCCAACCGCGCGCTGCTGCAGGACCGTGCGGCCCAGGCCATCCAGAAGGCCCGGCGCAGCGAGGGGCGGGTGGCGATGCTGATGCTGGACCTGGACAACTTCAAGTTCCTCAACGACACCATTGGCCACTCCACTGGCGACCAGGTGTTGCGCGAGGTGGCCCAGCGGCTGTCTGCGGCGGTGCGTTCGGTGGACACGGTGAGCCGCCAGGGCGGCGACGAGTTCGTGGTGCTGCTGCCGGACGTGCAGGGCTTCGATGCGGTAGGGGACTTCTCCGAGCGGCTGCTGGGGATCATCGCCCAGCCGCTGCTGATCAACGGCAACCGCTATGACTTGTCGGGGAGCATCGGCATCAGCTTTTTCCCCGATGATTGCGACAATTTCGAGTCGCTTTACCGCTATGCGGACGCGGCGATGTACCAGGCCAAGCAGGAGGGCCGCAACCGCTTCCGTTTCTTTTCCGAGCAGATCGAGAACAGCACCCGGGCCCGCCACATGCTCGAACGGCATATGCGCCGGGCGCTGGAGCAGCGGGTGTTCGAGGTGTTCTACCAGGCCAAGGTGGACGTCACCGACGGCCGCCCCAGCGGCGTGGAGGCATTGGTGCGCTGGCGCACGTCCGACGGGCAACTGGTGTCGCCGGCGGACTTCATCCCCCTGGCGGAGGAGACGGGGCTGATCATCCCCATCGGCAAGTTCGTGATGCTGCAGGCCTGCAACGACGCCCAGCGGATGATCGCCATGGGCTGGCCGGTTTGCATGAGCGTGAACATCTCGGCGGTGCAGTTCCGCGAGGAGAGCTTCCTGGGTATGGTCACGGCCATCCTGGAGGAGTCGGGCCTGCCGCCGAACCACCTGGAACTGGAAATCACCGAAGGGGTGCTGGCCCACGACATCGACCGTACCCGTGCCACCCTGCTGGCGCTGAAGGAGATCGGCGTGCGCATCGCCATCGATGACTTCGGCACGGGTTACTCCAGCCTGGCCTACCTCAAGCGCCTGCCCATCGATGTGCTGAAGATCGACCAGAGCTTCGTCCGCGAGATGCTCACCGACCGCAGCGATGCGGCCATCATCGAGGCTGTCATCCGCCTGGCCCAGGCGCTGGACCTGGAACTGGTGGCCGAGGGCGTGGAGTGTCCGCGCCAGGCCCGGCGTCTTCAGGAGCTGGGGTGCCGGCTGATGCAGGGCTACCTGTTCTGCCGGCCGCTGCCCTACGAGGACGCCTGTGGCTTCCTCGCCGAGCACTGTGAGCACCCGCGCTGCTGGACCACTCTGGATGGCGAGGGGGAGGCCGAGTGAGAAACCGCGGGCAGGTGTCCGTTCCACTGGTTGCCATGCTCCTCACGGCGCTGGCCGGCCTGCTGGTGACTGGCCTGCTGGCGGGGTTGCTGGAGCGCGCCAACCAGGATCGTCTGCACGAGGCCCTGCATGACGTCACCGAGCGTGCCGCAGATGGCGTTGTGAAGCGCCTGGAGCTTTACCAGTACGGTTTGCGTGGGGCTCGGGGCAGCCTGCTGACCGCTGGGGAGTGGGGCATGACGCGGGAGATCTTCCAGCGCTATGCCCGCTCCCGCGATATCACCAAAGAGTTTCCGGGTGCGCGGGGCTTCGGGTTGATCCGCCGTGTGCCGCAGGCCGAGCTGGCCGGTTTCCTGGTCAAGGCGCGGGCCGACGGGCCGGCGGATTTCGACATCCATGAACTGACGGACCATCCGGGCGAGCACTTCATCATCCAGTACATCGAGCCCCTGGCAGGCAACGAGCCCGCCATTGGCTTGGACATCGCCTCCGAGCGCAACCGCCGTGAAGCGGCCCTGTCGGCGATGCGCAGTGGTGAGGTGCGGCTGACGGCACCGATCACCCTGGTGCAGTCCCTGGGCAAGCCGCGCCAGTCGTTCCTGATCCTGATGCCGATCTACCGCAGCGGGGTGGTGCCGGCGACCGAGGCTGAGCGGGAGCGTCAGGCCATGGGCTGGAGCTATTCGCCGCTGATCACCGAGCAGGTGCTGCAGGGGCTGGAGGTGGTGGACGAGACGATGCGCCTGCGCCTGCGGGACATCACCGAGGATTCGGACGAGCCGCTGTTCTACGAGAGCGCGCCGGATTCGGCCGAGGCGCCTGAAGTCCACCAGGAGAAGGTCCTGCGGGATTTCTACGGCCGTCGCTGGGAGATCGAGCTGGCTGCGCTGCCGTCGTTTGTCGAGCGTCTGGCGCTGCCGCCTCCGGCGATGGTGTGGGTGGCGGGGACAGGGCTGAGCCTGCTGCTGGCGGCGTTGCTGGGGGCGAGCCTGATGAGCCGCCGACGCAAGCACCAGGTGCTGGCGGAGCAGGCGCGGCTGGCGGCCATCGTCGAGAACTCGGCCGATGGCATCGTCGGCCAGACCCTGGGTGGCGTGATCACCAGTTGGAACCAGGGGGCCGAGGCGATCCTCGGCTACAGCGCGGAGCAGGCCATCGGCCAGGACCTGGCCGCATTGGTGGTGCCGGAGCGCGGCCACGAGCAGGAAGAAACATTGCTGCGCCAGGCGCTGGCCGGGGAGCGCATCAGCCTCTACGAAACCCGTTACCGGCGCCAGGACGGCAGCCTGGTGCATGTGGCCCTGTCGATCGCGCCGATCCTGGATGGCCTGGGCCGGGTGGTGGGCATTTCGCGCACGGTGCGTGACATCACGGCGCAGAAGCAGGCAGAGGCGCGCATCCTCGAGCTCAATGCCAGCCTGGAGACCCAGGTGGCCGAGCGCACGGCCCAGCTGTTGCGCACCAATGTGCTGCTGGACGGCGTGCTGACCGCGGCCACCGAGGTGTCGATCATCGCCACCGACCCGGACGGGCTGATCCGGGTGTTCAACCGCGGTGCCGAGCGCTTGCTGGGGTACTCGGCCGAGGAACTGGTGGGGCGCCAGACGCCGGCGCTGCTGCATGTGACCGAAGAGGTGGTGGCCCGTGGCCGGGAGCTTTCCGCCTATTACGACAAGCCGGTGCAGGGGTTCCGGGTGTTCGTCCAGGTGCCTGAGCTGGAAGGTTCCGAGGCACGTGAGTGGACCTATGTGCGCAAGGATGGCAGCCGCTTCCCGGTGACCCTGGTGGTGACCGCGATGCGCGATGAGCAGGGGCGCATCACCGGCTACCTGGGCATTTCCCTCGACATCACCGAGCGCAAGGCCACCGAGCGGCGCCTGGCGGAGAGCCTGGCGACCACCCGTGCGGTGCTGGATACGGCGGTGAACCCGGTGATCACCTTCGATGGCGAGGGGCGCATCCAGACCTTCAACCCGGCGGGTGGCGTGGTGTTTGGGGTATCGCCCGAGCATATGGTCGGGCGCTCTATCGAGGACCTGATCGAGCCCGTGTCCCTGGAGCGCTTCCACGAACTGCTCACGGGCTACGAGCAGCCGGTGGAGGGTCTGGGGCCCAGCGGGATGGAGCTGTGGGGGCGGCGCAGTGACGACAGCGCCTTCCCCATGCAGGTCACCCTGGCACCGATGCTGGTGGGTGGCGAGCAGCGCATGGTCTGCGTGGTGACCGACCTCAGCGAGCAGCATCGCCAGCGCAAGGAGCTGGTGGCCACCCGCGACCAGCTGCTGCTGGCCTCGGAGGTGGCGGGCCTGGGCATCTGGTCGTGGTTCCTGGAGGACAACCGGCTGCACTGGAACGACCGCATGTTCGAGCTGTATGGACAGCCGCGCAGCCTGCGGGAACAAGGCCTCACGTTCGACCATTGGCGCCAGCGTGTGCACCCGGACGACATGGACCGGGTGGTGGCGCAGTTGCAAGGGGCCATCGCCGGGACCGCCGTCTATGACCCGATCTTCCGCATCGTGCGGCCGGACGGGCAGGTGCGTTACATCCAGGCGGCGGCTCAGATCGAACGGGACTCCCTGGGCCGGCCCACCCGGGTGACCGGGATCAACCTCGACATCACCGCCCAGCGCGAACTGGAGTCGCGCCTGCGGGATGCGCGTGACAAGGCGGATGCGGCCAGCGCGGCGAAGAGCTTCTTCCTCGCCAACATGAGCCATGAAATCCGCACGCCGATGAATGCGGTGCTGGGCATGCTGCACCTGGTGCAGGGCACCGGGCTGGACAACCGCCAGCTGGACTACGTGCTCAAGGCGCAGACAGCGGCGCGCTCGTTGCTGGGGCTGCTCAACGACATTCTCGATTACTCGAAGATCGAAGCCGGCAAGCTGCAGCTCGATCCGCACCCGTTCGAGCTGGAGTCGCTGATGCGCGACTTGGCAGTGGTGCTGGCGGGTAACCAGGGCGACAAGGATGTCGAGGTGATGTTCGACCTCGACGCCAACCTGCCGCTGCACCTGGTGGGGGACAGCTTCCGCCTGCAGCAGGTGCTGATCAACCTGGGTGGCAATGCCCTGAAATTCACCAGCCGTGGCCAGGTGGTGGTGGCCTTCCGTCAACTGGCCTGCGACGACTCCTCGGTGTTGCTGCAGGTGTCGATCAGCGACACCGGCATCGGCATCAGCCCGGAGCAGCTGGAGCGGATCTTCGATGGCTTCACCCAGGCCGAGGCGTCCACCACGCGCCGCTTCGGCGGCACCGGGCTGGGCCTGGTGATCTGCAAGCGCCTGGTGGAGCTGATGGGGGCCGAGCTGAAGGTGGAAAGCCGGCCGGGAGAAGGCAGCCGTTTCTGGTTCGATGTGCGGCTGGGCATCAGCGAGCCGGTCGCCGCCCTGCGCAGCGAGTGCCCGTGCGTGGATGCGCCGCTGCACCTGCTGGTGGTGGACGACAACCCGGTGGCGGGGGAGGTGCTGCTGCGCACGCTGCTGTCCCTGGGGTGGCGCAGTGAATACGTGATGTCGGGTGAGGCGGCTGTCTCGGCGGTGCAGCAGGCGGCGCGGCGGGGCGATCCGTTCGACCTGGTGCTGATGGACTGGCGCATGCCGGGGCTGGACGGGCTGGCCAGCAGCCGTGCCCTGGCGGCACTGGGGGCTGCAGCACCCCGGGTGGTGATGATCACCGCCCACGGCAGCGAGGTGCTGGCGGACCAGCAGCAGAAGGGACGGGCACCGTTTGCGGCGTTCCTCACCAAGCCGGTGACGCCCCAGCAGTTGGCCACTGCTGTGCAACGGGCGATCTGGGGCGAGGAGGGGGCGGTGGGCCAGCCTACCGCCGGTGTAGCGCGGGTCCGGCACCTTGCTGGGTTGTGCCTGCTGGTGGTGGAGGACAACGCGCTGAACCGCCAGGTGGCTTCGGAGCTGCTGATGGGCGAGGGCGCGGAAGTGATCCTGGCCGAGGGCGGCCTGGAGGGGGTGCAGACGGTGCTGGCGGAGCCGGAGCGTTTCGATGCGGTGCTGATGGACATCCAGATGCCGGACATCGATGGCCTGGAGGCGTCCCGGCGCATCCGCCTGGATGAACGGTGCCGCACCCTGCCGATCATCGCCATGACCGCCAATGCCTCGGAGCAGGACCGGCGCACCTGCCTGGAAGCGGGGATGAACGATCACGTCGGCAAGCCCGTGGACATCCAGCAACTGACCCGGGTGCTGTTGTTCTGGACCGGTGGGGCTACCCCGGCGCTACCGGAGCCTCCGCCCCCCCGACCCGCCCCGGGTGCGCAGGTGTTGCTGGAGCCGCCGGCATCGATCCTGTCGCGTTTTGCCGACAACCTGCCATTGCTGCAGACGGTGCTGGTCAGCTTCCGCGAGGAGACCGAGCGTCAGCTGGAGCAGTTGCAGCAGGCCCGTGATGATGGCGACCTGCGCGGTGTGCTGGCGGCCTTGCATGGCATCAAGGGCAGTACCGGGACGATGGGAGCCAGGGCGCTTTCACACCTGGCCATGGAGCTGGAGAGCCGGGGCCGTGGATTGACCCCGGATACGGCTGCTCCCTTCCTCGAAGACCCGAGCTGGCTGCTGCAGATGCGTGCACTGCTGGTGGAGAGCAACCAGCAACTGCTTGAGCAGTTCCAGGTGGATGCGTCGACTGGCCAGGGGCAGGAGCCCCTGCCGGCGCTGGATGAGGACGCCTGGCGTGAGGCGCTGCAGCAGACGCTGGAGCTGCTGGCCAGCGGATCGATCCAGGCGCTGGACCGCGCGCGGGAGCTTAAAGGGCGTGCTCCGGACAGCCTGCGGGAGGCGGCAGCGGCCTTTGCCGCGCGGGTGGAGCGCCTGGACTTCCAGGGCGCCCAGGCCTTGGCCCGTGACCTGTTGCCCAGTGATGCGGCGTCTTCGCCGGACTGAAGGGTATCGGGCCTGATACCGAATTCTTCTCGGCGCTGCGGAACTGGCGGGCACCGGCTCGCTCAAATCGGCACTTCAACCACTGCCGAGGTGTGAGCAGCATGCGTCTTCCCTTCAAGCCCTTCCTGGCCCTTCTGATGGTTCTGCCGTTGACCGCCTGCCTGGACAAGCAGGTGGACCAGACGGCGCTGTGCACCTTCACCTCTGACGCCGATGCACGGCTGTGCAAGGAGGGCGAGCTGGCCTGGTTCAAGCCGGCCCGCTGGGGCAACGAGCAGTTGCCGTTGAGCGTGGCGGCGGCCTATTGCGACTTCAACCATCCGGTGATGCACAACAACGCGGGGGTGATCTGCGTGTTCACCGAGAAGCGCCTGCGGCTGGTCAACGGCCAGTAAGGCGGGGGCGGGCGAGGCGGGAGTATTCCGCCCTGGTCAGCAGGTGCAAATAAAAAAGGCCTCGGTATCGCTACCGGGGCCTTGAGGCATCCGGCTGGGCCCGAGGGCCCGCCGGTGAACAGCTCCTATTAGTGGAACTGGTTCATGGTGTTGTCTTTACCGCTTGCCTTCAGAGCCGCTTCGCCAGCGAAGTACTCCTTGTGGTTGTCGCCGATGTCGGAGCCAGCCATGTTCTGGTGCTTGACGCAGGCGATGCCTTGGCGCAGCTCCTGACGCTGAACACCCTTCACGTAGGCCAGCATGCCCTCGTCGGCGAAGTAGCCTTTGGCCAGGTTGTCGGTGGACAGGGCCGCAGTGTGGTAGGTCGGCAGGGTGATCAGGTGGTGGAAGATGCCGGCGTGGGCGGAACCGTCACGCTGGAAGGTACGGATCTTCTCGTCTGCAACCTGGGCCAGTTCGGTCTCGTCGTACTCGACGCTCATCAGCTTGGCGCGGTCGTAGGCGGAAACGTCCTTGCCTTCGGCGACGAACGCGTCGAACACCTGCTGGCGGAAGTTCAGGGTCCAGTTGAAGGACGGGCTGTTGTTGTAGACCAGCTTGGCGTTCGGGATGACCTGACGGATGCGGTCAACCATGCCTTTGATCTGGCCAACGTGCGGCTTCTCGGTTTCGATCCACAGCAGGTCGGCGCCGTTCTGCAGGCTGGTGATGCAGTCCAGTACGCAGCGGTCTTCGCCGGTGCCCTGACGGAACTGGAACAGGTTGGACGGCAGGCGCTTGGGACGCAGCAGCTTGCCTTCGCGGTTGATCACGACGTCGCCGTTCTTCAGTTCGGCAGCGGAGATCTCTTCGCAGTCCAGGAAGGAGTTGTACTGGTCGCCCAGGTCGCCCGGCTGCTTGGTCACGGCGATCTGCTTGGTCAGGCCGGCACCCAGGGAGTCGGTACGGGCAACGATCACGCCGTCGTCCACACCCAGCTCGAGGAACGCGTAGCGAACGGCGTTGATCTTGGCGAGGAAGTCTTCGTGGGGAACGGTCACTTTGCCGTCCTGGTGGCCGCACTGCTTCTCGTCGGAAACCTGGTTCTCGATCTGGATGCAGCAGGCACCGGCTTCGATCATCTTCTTGGCCAGCAGGTAGGTGGCTTCCGGGTTACCGAAGCCAGCGTCGATGTCGGCGATGATCGGGACGACGTGGGTTTCGTAGCCGTCGATCTGGGCCTGTACTTCGGCTTCCTTGGCCTTGTCACCGGCGGCGCGGGCAGCGTCCAGGGCGGTGAACAGCAGGTCCAGTTCGCGGGCGTCAGCCTGGCGCAGGAAGGTGTACAGCTCTTCGATCAGGCCGGCGACAGCGGTCTTCTCGTGCATGGACTGGTCGGGCAGCGGACCGAAGTCGGAACGCAGGGCGGCAACCATCCAGCCGGACAGGTAGAGGTAGCGCTTGTTGGTGGTCTTCAGGTGCTTCTTGATGGAGATCAGCTTCTGCTGACCGATGAAGCCGTGCCAGCAGCCCAGGGACTGGGTGTAGACGGAGGAGTCGGCATCGTACTCGGCCATGTCCTTGCGCATGATGGCCGCGGTGTACTTGGCGATGTCCAGACCGGTCTTGAAGCGGTTCTGCACACGCATGCGAGCTGCGTACTCGGGGTTGATCGCGCTCCAGCTGCTGCCGTACTTCTCTTTCAGCGCGGCAACGGCTTTGATCTCGTTCTGATATGCGGACATGGTCAATCCTTCAAATGTGTATGGTTGAGCACCAACTTCCCCGTGCAAGGACCTGGAAGGCCATGGCGGGTTGCTCACCGCAGTACGCTGAGAATGTGACCAGAGCGAGTGTGAACTCGGAGGGAGGGGTTGAGACGAACGGTGCAGGCGGCTTCGGTGATCGCTACCCGTGGCGCTTTCGGCTCGTGGATGCCTTGACGCACGAATAGGGGTGAAGTTTCGTCTGCCAGTTTCGCGGTGCTTCCCCGTCCCTCAGGACAACCTCGTTCCAGTCGCAACCTCGTCGCACTGCCTTTTGGGCTACACAACACGGGTCGGCTCGTTGGTCTGGAGCACGGCCCGGAGGCCCGTTTCAGGGCCCCTGGTTAGCGGGAGCGGGGCCATCATGCGCCTCAAACAAGTGTTCGTCAAACGTTTTTGTAGTGTTTTTTTGTGACTACTACAAAAGTCGTGTGTGCGACTGGATGGTCAGTTGGAGGGGGCTCAGTCGAGGCTGTCGACCTTCAGGCGCAGGGTCATGTTTTCGCTGCCCTGGGTGGTCTGGCGGTGCAGGAAACCACTGCTGTCGCTCTGGCTGGATTCGTTGACGCCGCCGACGGTGATCCATTCGCCGAGCCGGCCGCTGACGCGGGTGTCGGTGCTCTGGATGTCGATGGCGCCCGGCTGGGACTGGCTGAGGCGGTCGCGGTTGCTGCTGAGGCTGACGTGCACGGTCTGCCCGGTGACGCTGGCGGTGACGTAGAAGCCGCGGGTGACGTTGCGGTATTCGGTGTTGGTGTAGACCTGCCCATAGGGCCCGGTGCTGGCACTGGTGATGGGCACGCTCTGGCCGACCTGGATGAGGGCGGGGTAGCCCTCGGTGGCCTGGACCTGCTGGACGCCGCCGCCCCGGCTGTCGGTGCTGCGGCGGATGATGCGCACCTGGTCGCGGCCGTTGACTTCGCCACGGCCGGCCTGGACGTCGACGCCGCCGACGCTGGCCGAGCCGTTGACGCTGTAGCCCTGGTCGTCCTGGTAGTTGCTGTCGCTGGTGTCCACCGAGATCAGCAGGCGGCGTGGGGCGGTGTCGAGCTTGTCGAGCACGCCGCGCAGTTCCTGGATCTTCTGCGGGGAGGCATTGACGATCAGCTGGTTGCCGTAGGCGCTGACCCGACCTTCGTTGCCGATCACCGACTGCACCACCGGCATCACGTCCTCGGCGGTGCGGTAGTTGAGCGGGATGACTTCGGTGGCGGCCTGCAGGGGCAGGCTCAGGGCCAGGCACAGGGCGGCGAGCAGGGCGGCGAGCAGGGCGCGTGGCGTCATAGCAGGAAACTCCGCAGGTCGGGGTCGCTGACGCTCTGGTCCCAGGCCTGGTCGAACTGGACCTGGCGCAGGCGG
This sequence comes from Metapseudomonas otitidis, assembly GCF_011397855.1. Lineage (NCBI taxonomy): Bacteria > Pseudomonadati > Pseudomonadota > Gammaproteobacteria > Pseudomonadales > Pseudomonadaceae > Metapseudomonas > Metapseudomonas otitidis. The sequence continues at coordinate 2,502,810 of NZ_AP022642.1, forward strand.
CAGCGGCCGGGGTCGTTGTACAGGGCGTAGCCGGCGAAGCTGTCCAGCTCCGGGCGCATCAGCAGGCCACGGTCGTCCACCTGCAGGTAGGCGCACTCTTCGCTGGCGTGGTCCGGGTTGAGCCGGCGGATCTGGCTGTTGCTGGACAGGCGGCGCACGAGGTTGAGCAGGCGGTGGCCTTCCTTCACCGGGCGGGTCACGTCGCGGATCAGGATGCGCAGGCGGTTGCGCGGGTTGGCCAGGAGGAAGCGGGTGCAGGCTGTCTGGATGCTGCTGTGGTGATAGAGCCAGGCTTCCAGGTCGGGCGTGTAGAGGTTGAGGCTGCGCTGGGCCTGTTGCAGGAGCGCCAGGGCGTGGGAGCGGGCTTCCTCGGGTTTGGCGAAGCGCTGCAGGGCGTCGTGCTGGCCGAGCACGAAGGGAGCGGGTTCCCAGGGGGCGGGTTCGCGCAGGTCCGGGACCGGGTTATGGACATCGAAACGCCCCGGTGAATGGAATTCGATGGCAGGCAGCTCGGCCTCGATCTCTTCGTTTTCCGGGACGTTCGATTCCATGGGGACCTCTATTGGCTGTCGCGCACCATATCCACGTGGGGGATGCCGGCTTCGATGAATTCCTCGCTGACCACACGGAAGCCATGGCGCTCGTAGAACGGCGTGGCGTGGACCTGGGCCGAGAGCATCTGCTGCTTGAGGCCGCGGCGCTCGGCTTCGGCGATCACCGCTTCGAGCAGGCGATCACCGACATGCAGGCCGCGCCAATCCTTGAGGACCGAAACGCGACCGATGTGGCCGTCGGGCAACAGGCGTGCGGTGCCGATGGCGTACTCGTGCTCGAGGGCGAGGAAGTGCACGGCGTCGGCATCCTCGGCATCCCACTCCTGTTCAGGCGACACGGATTGCTCGGCGATGAAGACCGCCTCGCGGATGCGTCGCAAGTCAGCGTTGTCCTTCTGCCAGTCGGCGATTCGGACGTGAATCTCACTCATCGGCAAACTCCAGACTTCCTTGCTTGATCAGTTCCCACAGAAGCTTACGCCCGTCTTCGTCGGCCAGCCATCGGCCGAGGTTCTCGATGTGCAGTGCATCGCTGGAGCACACCAGGCGCAGCAGTTCGCGCAGGGAGGAGGGCAGCAGGCGGCTCTGGCCGCTGGCGAACAGCACGAGGCCGATATCCACTTCCGACCAGGCCATGCGTGCGCTGGGGTTGCGGATGATCACGGCGCCGTCTTCGATGGCGCCGACGAAGGCTTCTTCATCGACTTCGATGCCGGTGACCAGTTCGGGGTAGCGCGGCTCGGTCATGAACTGGCCGAACCAGGTCAGCAGCAGGCGCTCGTCGCTCATGTGCTCGGCGATCAGGGCCTTGAGGCGGTCGAGGGCGTCCTGCTGGATCTGGTGCGGGTCTTCGACCGGCTGGATGTCGGCGTCGCTGTAGCGCTCCTCGTCCGGGATGAACTGGGCGAGGAAGTCGGTGAAGTGGGTGAGCACTTCGGCGGCGCTGGGGGCGCGGAAGCCGACCGAGTAGGTCATGCAGTCGTCTTCGGCGGTGCCGAAGTGGGCGAGGCGCGGCGGCAGGTAGAGCATGTCGCCGGGTTCCAGGACCCACTCATCGGTGCCCATGAATTCGGCGAGGATGCGCAGGTCGCCGTGGGGCAGCAGCGCGCTGTCGGCGTCGCACATCTGGCCGATGCGCCAGCGGCGGTGGCCATGGCCCTGGAGCAGGAAGACGTCGTAGTTGTCGTAGTGCGGGCCGACACCGCCGCCCGGGGCGGCGTAGCTGATCATGACGTCGTCGATGCGCCAGTTGGGCAGGAAGCGGAAGTGCTCCAGCAGTTCGCCGACTTCCGGGACGAACTGGTCGACGGACTGCACCAGCAGGGTCCAGTCGCGCTCGGGCAGGTTCTGGTAGGTGTCCTCGGCGAAGGGGCCGCGACGCAGCTCCCAGGGGCGCTCGCCGTGTTCGAGGATGATGCGCGACTCGACTTCCTCTTCCAGGGACAGGCCGGCCAGCTCATCGGGGGAGATGGGGCTTTCGAAGCCTGGGATGGCCTGGCGGATCAGCAGCGGCTTCTTCTGCCAGTAGTCACGGAGGAATTCGCGGGCAGAGATGCCGCCGAGGATTTGCAGGGGAAGATCGGAAGTCATGGCAGTGAACCTGTGAAATAAAAACGCCCGGCACGGCCGGGCGTATGGAGGCGGTTGCCCGTCAGATGCGCTTGGCCTGGGCCACGGCGTTGCCGATGTAGGCAGCCGGGGTCAGTTTGCGCAGTTCGGCCTTGGCTTCGGCAGGGATGGCCAGACCGTCGATGAAAGTCTGCAGGGCTTCGGGGCTGATGCCCTTGCCGCGGGTCAGTTCCTTCAGCTTCTCGTAGGGGTTCTCGACGCCGTAACGACGCATGACGGTCTGCACCGGCTCGGCGAGGACTTCCCAGCAGGCGTCCAGGTCTTCGGCGATGCGCTGGGCGTTCAGCTCCAGCTTGCCGATGCCCTTGAGGCTGGCTTCATAGGCGATGACGCTGTGGGCGAAGCCGACGCCGAGGTTGCGCAGCACGGTGGAGTCGGTCAGGTCGCGCTGCCAGCGGGAGATCGGCAGCTTGCTGGCCAGGTGCTGGAACAGGGCGTTGGCGATGCCGAGGTTGCCTTCGGAGTTCTCGAAGTCGATCGGGTTGACCTTGTGCGGCATGGTGGAGGAGCCGATCTCGCCGGCAACGGTCTTCTGCTTGAAGTAGCCGAGGGAGATGTAGCCCCAGACGTCGCGGTCGAAGTCGATGAGGATGGTGTTGAAGCGGGCGACGGCATCGAACAGTTCGGCGATGTAGTCGTGGGGCTCGATCTGGGTGGTGTAGGGGTTCCAGGTCAGGCCCAGGTCGCCTTCGATGAACTCGCGGGCGTTGGCTTCCCAGTCGATGTCCGGGTAGGCGGACAGGTGGGCGTTGTAGTTGCCGACGGCGCCGTTGATCTTGCCGAGCAGCGGGACGGCGGCCACCTGGGCGATCTGGCGCTCCAGGCGGTAGACGACGTTGGCCATTTCCTTGCCGAGGGTGGTGGGCGAGGCGGGCTGGCCGTGGGTACGGGACAGCATGGGGACGTCGGCGAAACGCATGGCCAGATCGCGGATGGCATCGGCCAGCTGGCGCATGAGCGGCAGGATCACCTGGTCGCGACCTTCGCGCAGCATCAGGGCGTGGGACAGGTTGTTGATGTCCTCGCTGGTGCAGGCGAAGTGGATGAATTCGCTGACCTTGGCCAGTTCCGGCAGCGTGGCGGCCTGCTCCTTGAGCAGGTATTCCACGGCCTTCACGTCGTGGTTGGTGGTGCGTTCGATTTCCTTGATGCGCTCGGCATGCTCGAGCTGGAAGTCTTCGGCGAGCTTGTCCAGCAGGGCGTTGGCTTCGGCGGAGAAGGGCGCCACTTCCGGAACGCCGGCGTGGGCGGCGAGGCGCTGCAGCCAGCGCACTTCGACCTGGACGCGGAAACGGATCAGGCCGTATTCACTGAAGATCGGACGCAGGGCGCTGGTTTTGCCGGCGTAGCGGCCATCGACGGGGGAAACCGCAGTGAGCGAAGAGAGCTGCATGGAGGGGGTCTCGGGCAGGTCGGTCAACGAAAAGGGCGCACATCATACATGAAAACCGACCCGGTCGCCGTGCCCGACCGGTCACCTTCCGGCGACCGGTCGCTGGGCTCACCCTCGCAGCAGGGGATAGAGCTCGGCGAGCAGCTTGCGACGGCTGAACAGCAGCTGCCAGCGGTGGCCGCCGAGCTGGCGCCAGAGGCGGGCTGAGCGGATGCCGGCGAGCAGCAGGGCGCGGATCCTTGCGGCGTTGGTGGATTGCTGCAGGTAGCGCATGTCGCCATGCACCTGGATGCGCTGGCGGAAGGTGCTGAGGGTGTCCTGGTAGAGCGAGGCACAGGAGGCGACGACGTTGTCGTGGGCCGGGCCGAAGTGCTGGACCTGCTGCTGGATCTGGTCGAGGCGGCTGCCGATCTGGTCGAGCATGTCGTCGCGCTTGGCCAGTTGGCGTTCGAGGGTGAGCAGCGACAGGGCGTAGCGCAGGGGCTCGCGCTGGAGGCTGGCGGGCTCGCGCTCGAGTGCGCTTACCAGGGCCTTGTAGCCGTCGCGCAGGTTGATGTCGTCGCCGCCGTACACGTCCAGGGTGCTCTTCGGGTCGCGCACCAGCAGGCTGCCGATCATGCAGGCGAGGGGGGCTTCGCTGATCTGCCCGGTCTTGGCGATGCGGTCGACCAGGGCGGCGGCTTCGAAGACGCCGCCGAGGGCAATGAGTTGTTCGTTCAGCGGGGCCATCAGGTGCGTTCCTCGCTGTACCAGGGCTCGGCGCTCTCGATCACGCCGCCGCCGAGGCACACCTCGCCATCGTAGAAGACCACGGACTGGCCGGGGGTGACGGCGCGCTGGGGCTCGGCGAAGACGGCGCGGTAGCCGTCGGCGGTCTTCTCCAGGGTGCAGGCCTGGTCGGCCTGGCGGTAGCGCACCTTGGCGGTGAGTTGGCGCGGGGCGTCCAGTTCGATGGGGTTGACCCAGAAGATCTCGGAGGCGAGCAGGGCCCGGGAGAACAGCCACGGGTGCTCATTACCCTGGCCGACCACGAGGACGTTGCGGGCGACGTCCTTGGCGAGGACGTACCAGGGCTCGTCGCTGGCGTCCTTCATGCCGCCGATGCCCAGGCCCTGGCGCTGGCCGATGGTGTGGTACATGAGGCCGTGGTGGCGGCCGATGACGTCGCCGTCAGTGGTCTCGATGTCACCCGGCTGGGCGGGGAGGTACTGCTTGAGGAAGTCGCTGAAGCGGCGTTCACCGATGAAGCAGATGCCGGTGGAGTCCTTCTTCTTGGCGGTGGCCAGGCCGTGTTTCTCGGCGATGGCGCGGACTTCCGGCTTTTCCAGTTCGCCGACGGGGAACAGGGTACGGGCGATTTCCTTGCCGCCGACGGCGTGGAGGAAGTAGCTCTGGTCCTTGTTCGGGTCCAGGCCCTTGAGCAGCTCGGTGCGACCGTCGATATCGCGGCGGCGCACGTAGTGGCCGGTGGCGATGAGGTCGGCGCCGAGCATCAGGGCGTAGTCGAGGAAGGCTTTGAACTTGATCTCGCGGTTGCAGAGGATGTCCGGGTTCGGCGTGCGGCCGGCCTTGTATTCGGCGAGGAAGTGCTCGAACACGTTGTCCCAGTACTCGGCGGCGAAGTTGGCGGTGTGCAGCTTGATGCCGATGCGGTCGCAGACGGCCTGGGCGTCGGCCAGGTCTTCCTTGGCGGTGCAGTACTCGGTGCCGTCGTCCTCGTCCCAGTTCTTCATGAACAGGCCTTCCACCTGGTAGCCCTGTTCCATCAGCAGGAGAGCGGAAACCGAGGAGTCTACGCCGCCGGACATGCCGACGATGACGCGGGTGTTGGCTTTATCGGACATAGGAATCTGTTGCTGCTGCAAAAAAGAACGGGATTCTACCAGTTGCGGCGAATGGGGGCGATCAGGCCGGGTCGCGGATCAGGGCCAGGGGAAAGCGTTCACCCGCCAGGTAGTCGTCGACACAGCGCAGGACGAGGCGGCTGCGCCAGCGGTCCTGCTGGGCTGCCAGCTCGTCACGGGTGAGCCAGCGCGGGCCGATGATGCCGTCGTCCAGTGCCAGGTCGGGGCGATGACGCAGGGGGCGGGCGGCGAAGCAGACGCGCTGGTAGGTCACGCCATTGCTGGGGGCGGTGTACAGGTAGATGCCGGTGACGGCGGTGAGTTCAACCTCCCAGCCGGTCTCTTCGAGGGTTTCCCGCAGGGCGGCCTGGGGCAGCGTCTCGTCGGCTTCGAGGTGGCCGGCGGGCTGGTTCAGGACGGCCCGGCCGTCGGCTTCTTCCTCGACCAGGAGAAAGCGGCCCTGGTCTTCGACCACGGTGGCGACGGTGATGTGGGGTTGCCAGGTCATGGTGTGGCTCCTTCTGAGGGGGCGACATGTTCGCAGGGCTGCGCCGGAAAAAGAAACCCCGGGACATGCCCGGGGTTTCTGGTACTGCAGGTCGTTTAGGCGACCAGTCCGTCGATGACCGCGTTGAAGGTGGCGCTGGGGCGCATCACCTGGCTGGTCAGCTCGGGGTTGGAGCGGTAGTAGCCGCCGATTTCGGCAGGCTTGCCCTGTACGCCGTTGAGTTCGGCGACGATGGCGGCTTCCTGCTCGGTCAGGGCCTTGGCGACCGGGGCGAAGTGGGCCTTGAGTTCGGCGTCTTCGTCCTGGGCGGCCAGGGCCTGGGCCCAGTAGAGCGCCAGGTAGAAGTGGCTGCCGCGGTTGTCGATCTCGCCGACCTTGCGGGACGGGGATTTGTTGTTGTCCAGCAGTTTGCCGGTGGCTTCGTCGAGGGTCTTGCCCAGCAGCTTGGCCTTGGCGTTGCCGGTCTTGATGCCGGTCTCTTCGAGGGAGACGGCCAGGGCCAGGAACTCGCCGAGGGAATCCCAGCGCAGGTAGTTCTCTTCCACCAGTTGCTGCACGTGCTTGGGCGCGGAGCCGCCGGCGCCGGTTTCGTACATGCCGCCGCCCGCCATCAGCGGGACGATGGAGAGCATCTTGGCCGAGGTGCCCAGTTCCATGATGGGGAACAGGTCGGTCAGGTAGTCACGCAGGACGTTGCCGGTCACCGAGATGGTATCCAGGCCGCGGATCATGCGTTCCATGGAGACGCGGATGGCTTCGTTGTAGCCCATCATGCGGATGTCCAGGCCGGTCAGGTCGTGGTCCTTGAGGTACAGCTCGACCTTCTTCTGCAGTTCGCGGTCGTGGGCGCGCTCCGGGTCCAGCCAGAAGATGGCAGGGGTGTTGGACTGGCGGGCACGGGTGACGGCCAGCTTGACCCAGTCGCGGATCGGGGCGTCCTTGGTCTGGCAGGCGCGCCAGATGTCGCCGGCTTCCACTTCGTGCTGCATCAGGACGGTGCCGTCGGCAGTGACGACGCGCATGGTGCCGTCTGCGGTCATCTCGAAGGTCTTGTCGTGGGAGCCGTATTCCTCGGCCTTCTGCGCCATCAGGCCGACGTTCGGTACGCTGCCCATGGTGGTGGGGTCGAACGCGCCGTTGGTTTTGCAGAAGTTGATCATTTCCTGGTAGATGCGGGCGTAGGTGCTTTCCGGCATCACGGCCTTGGTGTCTTTCTGCTTGCCGTCCTTGCCCCACATCTGGCCGGAGTTGCGGATCATGGCCGGCATGGAGGCGTCGACGATCACGTCACTGGGGATGTGCAGGTTGGTGATGCCCTTGACGGAGTCGACCATCGCCATTTCGGGGCGGTGGCTGTAGACCTCGTGGATGTCGTGCAGGATCTCCTCCTGCTGGGAGGCGGGCAGGGCCTTGATCTTGTCGTAGACGCTGCTGATGCCGTTGTTCGGGTTGACGCCCAGTTCCTTGAACAGGTCGCCGTACTTGTCGAAGACGTCCTTGTAGTAAACGCTGACGGCGTGGCCGAACACGATGGGGTGGGAGACCTTCATCATGGTGGCCTTGACGTGCAGGGACCACATGACGCCGGTTTCCTTGCAGTCCTGCAGGGTCTGTTCGAAGAAGGCACGGAGCTTCTTGCAGCTCATGAACATGCTGTCGAGCACTTCGCCATCCTGAAGGGCCAGCTTTTTCTTCAGCTCGACCTGGCCGTCCTTGCCGACGAACTCGATGCGAACGTCACCGGCCTTGGCCATGGTGATGGACTGCTCGCTGGAGAAGAAGTCGCCGCCACGCATGTAGTCGGCGTGGGAGCGGGAGGCCATGCTCCACTTGCCCATGGAGTGCGGGTGCTTGCGGGCGTAGGCTTTGACGGCTGCCGGTGCGCGGCGGTCGGAGTTGCCTTCGCGCAGGACCGGGTTCACGGCGCTGCCCAGCACCTTGGTGTAGCGCGCGCGGATTTCCTTCTCTTCTTCGCTCTGCGGATCTTCAGGGAAGTTGGGGACGTTGTAGCCCAGTGCCTGGAGTTCTGCGATTGCGCCCTTCAGCTGCGGTACCGATGCGGAGATGTTCGGCAGCTTGATGATGTTGGCGTCGGCAGCGGTCGCAAGGGTCGCCAGGTAGGCCAGGTCATCCTCGATGCGCTTGTCGGCAGGGAGGGTGTCGGCGAAGGTGGCGAGGATGCGTCCGGCGAGGGAGATGTCGCGGGTCTCCACGTCGATGCCGGCGGAGGCGGCGAATCCCTTGACGATGGGGAGGAGGGAGTAGGTGGCGAGCGCTGGGGCTTCGTCGGTGAAGGTGTAGGTAATCTTCGGACGGTTGGGCATTAACGTTTGACTCTCTTCTATGCTGGACGCGCACAGACTCTCGTAGCGCACCGGTAGATGCAGTCGCTCAAACGGATCCGATGTTGAGCAGTGCCGAGAATTGCCGCGGAGGGGTAATGGAGCGCCAGTAGAGCGTTGCTCGGCCCGATCATGATGGTGGTCTGGCCGCTTCAGGGTCAGTTGAGCCTGGTCCCAGACTGCTCGACCCAGGTGACCATGAGGTCACGGCGCGCAGTGTACCATTCCTTTCGGTTGGCTGGCTCTGGCACGATGTTTCGACTAAGGAAGATATGGTCGATGACCGCCCGTTTGGAGTAGGCTCACGGGCCGCAAGAGCATTCTCAAACCACAATATGGAGCTCAGCATGGGATACCAAAAGATCCAGGTTCCGGCAGTCGGTGACAAAATCACCGTTAACGCGGATATGTCCCTGAACGTACCGAATACCCCCATCATTCCCTTCATCGAGGGCGATGGTATTGGTGTCGACATCAGCCCTGTAATGATCAAGGTCGTGGACGCTGCCGTGTCCAAGGCGTATGGCGGTGAGCGCAAGATCGCCTGGATGGAGGTCTATGCCGGCGAGAAGGCCACTCAGGTCTACGATCAGGACACCTGGCTGCCCAAGGAAACCCTGGAGGCCGTGCGCGACTACGTCGTATCCATCAAGGGCCCGCTGACCACGCCGGTGGGCGGTGGCATCCGCTCCCTCAACGTGGCCCTGCGCCAGGAGCTGGACCTTTACGTTTGCCTGCGTCCGGTGCGCTGGTTCGAAGGCGTGCCGAGCCCGGTCAAGAAGCCCGGCGACGTGGACATGGTGATCTTCCGCGAGAACTCCGAAGATATCTATGCGGGTGTCGAGTGGAAGGCGGGTAGCCCCGAGGCCGAGAAGGTCATCAAGTTCCTCACCGAGGAAATGGGCGTGAAGAAGATCCGCTTCACCGAGAACTGCGGTATCGGTATCAAGCCCGTTTCCGAGGAAGGCACCAAGCGCCTGGTTCGCAAGGCCCTGCAGTACGCGGTGGACAATGACCGCAGCTCCGTGACCCTGGTGCACAAGGGCAACATCATGAAATTCACCGAAGGCGCCTTCAAAGAGTGGGGCTACGAGATTGCGCGCCAGGAATTCGGTGCCGAACTGCTGGATGGTGGGCCGTGGATGCAGTTCAAGAATCCGCGCACTGGCAAGAACATCGTGGTGAAGGACGTCATCGCCGACGCCATGCTGCAGCAGATCCTGCTGCGCCCGGCCGAGTACGACGTGATCGCGACCCTCAACCTCAACGGCGACTACCTGTCCGATGCCCTGGCGGCTGAGGTAGGGGGTATCGGTATCGCTCCGGGCGCCAACCTGTCCGACTCGGTGGCGATGTTCGAGGCGACCCACGGCACTGCGCCTAAATACGCAGGCCTGGACAAGGTGAACCCGGGGTCGGTGATTCTTTCCGCCGAAATGATGCTCCGCCATATGGGCTGGGGCGAGGCTGCGGACCTGATCATCAAGGGCGTGAACGGTGCCATTGCGGCGAAGACCGTCACCTACGACTTCGAGCGTCTGATGGACGGTGCCAAGCTGCAGTCCTGCTCCGAGTTCGGCGACGCCATCATCACGCACATGTGATCGATAGGCGTGCAACAAAAAAAGGCCGGTCAATTTGACCGGCCTTTTCGTTTCCCCAGCTTTCAGGGTCAGGCTTCGACGGCGCTACCTTTGGCAGTGGCAACTGCAGCGGTGCCATGGGTATCGCTGGCCGCCGTGACAGGGCTGATGTTCACGGCATGCAGGCCCTTGGGGCCCTGGATAATGTCGAAGCTTACCGGCTGGCCAGCCTTGAGGGTCTTGTAGCCCTCCATCTGGATCGCCGAGTAATGGGCGAACAGGTCCTCATCTCGGCCTTCAGCGAGGATAAATCCATACCCCTTGGCGTTGTTGAACCACTTGACCTTACCGCTAACCATGCTGATATCCCTCTGCAAAGGACTCCATCACTGGAGTATCATCCACTACGACCCCGCGCCAGGCCCGACCGGGCGGACGAAGGTGCGGAACCCTTGATACCCGTAGGTGGGTATCCCTTGTTTGTAACACCCTTTTGCCTTTAGTCAAGGCGATGCGGCGGCCGGCTGAGAAGCGGGTCAAACTCCATGGGGCGTTCCTTTCCATCGGCCAAGAAGCTTTTTCCAGCATGCATGCAAGCAGCCAGATTCGACTAACATTCAATCAGGATCACCCCGAGCACATCGGCGGTGATGATGCCGGTCTGGTGCTTCAGGAAGCCAAGCCGGCCCTGAAGGCACCATCCATGTACAAGGTGGTGATGTTCAATGATGACTACACGCCGATGGATTTCGTGGTCGAGGTGCTGGAAACCATCTTCAACCTGGATCGCGAAGTGGCGACGCGGGTCATGCTGACCGTCCATACCGAAGGGCGGGCCGTATGTGGTGTGTATACGCGCGATATTGCTGAAACCAAGGCTATGCAGGTGAATCAATACGCGAGAGAGAGCCAGCATCCGCTGCTCTGTGAGATCGAGAAGGACGGTTAATCCGGCCACTTGGGTATGAGGTGAAGCTATGTTGAACCGCGAGCTCGAAGTCACCCTCAATCTTGCCTTCAAGGAAGCACGCGCAAAACGTCATGAGTTCATGACGGTCGAGCACCTGCTGCTGGCCCTGTTGGACAATGATGCTGCTTCCGCCGTCCTCCGCGCCTGTGGCGCCAACCTGGATAAGCTCCGGCGTGACCTTCAGGAGTTCATCGACTCCACCACGCCGCTGATCCCTCAGCACGACGAGGATCGTGAAACCCAGCCGACGCTCGGCTTCCAGCGCGTCCTGCAGCGTGCAGTCTTCCACGTTCAGAGCTCCGGCAAGCGTGAAGTCACCGGGGCCAACGTTTTGGTGGCCATCTTCAGCGAGCAGGAGAGCCAGGCCGTCTTCCTGCTCAAGCAACAGAGTGTCGCCCGTATCGATGTGGTCAACTACATCGCCCATGGCATCTCCAAGGTTCCGGGTCATGGCGAGCAGCACGAAAGCGAGCAGGAAATGCAGGATGAGGAGGGCGGCGAGTCTTCTTCGGCAGGCCATCCGCTCGATGCCTATGTCAGCAACCTGAACGAGCTTGCTCGGCAAGGACGCATCGACCCGCTTGTGGGGCGCGAGAATGAGGTTGAGCGTGTAGCGCAGATCCTGGCGCGTCGTCGCAAGAACAATCCGTTGCTGGTCGGTGAGGCTGGCGTTGGCAAGACCGCCATCGCCGAGGGGCTGGCCAAGCGCATCGTGGACAACCAGGTGCCGGAGTTGCTGGCCGACAGTGTCGTCTACTCCCTGGATCTCGGTGCGTTGTTGGCCGGGACGAAATATCGTGGCGACTTCGAGAAGCGTTTCAAGGCTCTGCTGAACGAGTTGCGCAAGCGCCCCCATGCCATCCTGTTCATCGATGAGATTCACACCATCATTGGTGCGGGTGCGGCATCCGGAGGGGTGATGGATGCATCCAACCTTCTCAAGCCGCTTCTGTCCTCGGGTGAAATCCGTTGCATTGGCTCGACGACTTTCCAGGAGTTCCGCGGCATTTTCGAGAAGGATCGGGCATTGGCGCGGCGCTTCCAGAAGGTGGATGTGGTCGAGCCCTCCGTCGAGGACACCATCGGCATCCTGAAAGGGCTCAAGCCGCGCTTCGAGCAGCACCACCACATCGAGTACAGCGATGAAGCGCTGCGTGCTGCAGCAGAGCTGGCGGCTCGCTACATCAACGATCGCCACATGCCTGACAAGGCCATCGATGTGATCGATGAGGCGGGCGCCTATCAGCGCCTGCAGCCGGAAGAGAAGCGCGTGGCTCGGATCGAGGTGGCTCAGGTGGAAGATATCGTCGCGAAGATCGCGCGTATTCCGCCCAAGCACGTCACCAGTTCCGACAAGGAGCTGCTGCGCAATCTCGAACGTGACCTCAAGCTCACCGTCTTCGGTCAGGATGCTGCCATCGATTCGCTGTCGACGGCCATCAAGCTCTCCCGTGCCGGTCTGAAGTCCCCGGACAAGCCGGTCGGTTCCTTCCTGTTCGCCGGCCCTACCGGCGTGGGCAAGACCGAGGTTGCGCGGCAGCTGGCGAAAGCGCTGGGGATCGAGCTCGTGCGCTTCGACATGTCCGAGTACATGGAGCGGCACACCGTATCGCGCCTCATTGGTGCGCCTCCCGGCTACGTCGGGTTCGATCAGGGTGGGTTGCTGACCGAGGCCATCACCAAGATGCCGCATTGCGTGCTCTTGCTGGATGAGATCGAGAAGGCGCATTCCGAGGTCTTCAACCTGCTGCTGCAGGTCATGGACCACGGCACCCTCACCGACAACAACGGGCGCAAGGCTGACTTCCGCAACGTGATCGTGATCATGACCACCAACGCTGGCGCCGAGACTGCTGCGCGAGCGTCCATCGGTTTCACCCAGCAGGACCACTCGTCCGATGCGATGGAAGTGATCAAGAAGAGCTTCACGCCCGAGTTCCGCAATCGCCTGGACACCATCATCCAGTTTGGTCGTCTGTCGATGGAGACCATCAAGAGCGTGGTCGACAAGTTCCTCACCGAATTGCAGGCCCAGCTGGAGGACAAGCATGTCCAGCTGGTTGTCAGTGACGAGGCGCGGGAATGGCTGGGTGAGCGCGGATACGACGTACAGATGGGGGCCCGCCCCATGGCTCGCCTGATCCAGGACAAGATCAAGCGTCCGTTGGCGGAGGAGATCCTGTTTGGTGAGTTGGCCGATCACGGCGGCGTGGTGCACGTCGATGTGAAGGGGGACGAGCTGGCCTTCGAGTTCGAGACGACGGCCGAGATGGCTTGATAGTCAGGCAAACGAAAAAGCCCGGCGATTGCCGGGCTTTTTTATAGATCCGATCAGCGGGCGCGGTAGGTGATGCGGCCTTTGCTCAGATCATAGGGAGTCAGCTCGACGCGAACTTTGTCACCGGTCAGGATGCGGATGTAGTTCTTGCGCATCTTGCCGGAAATGTGCGCGGTGACGACGTGCCCGTTTTCCAACTCCACGCGGAACATGGTGTTGGGTAGGGTGTCGACGACAGTGCCTTCCATTTCGAAGCTGTCTTCTTTCGACATGCAGTAGAGCCCTCGGTATCAAAGAATGGCCGGGTGCAATCGGCGCCTGGCAAAAACGGCGTGCATTGTGCCCGAAAATGCCACCGCTCGCCAAGGGCTTCAGGTCAGAGTGACCCAGCGCTGGTTCACGAAGAGCTCGATTGGACGGTACTGGGTCTTGTAATTCATCTTGCGGCAGTTCTTGATCCAGTACCCGAGGTAGACGGCTTCAAGGCCCAGGCGCAGGGTTTCGCCGATCTGCCAGAGAATCGCGAAGCGGCCCAGGCTGCGCCGTTCTTCCGAAGGGTCGTAGAAGGTGTAGACGGCGGAAAGACCGTTCGGCAGGACGTCGGTAACGGCTACTGCGACCAGGCGTCCTTGCAGGCGGAACTCGAAGAAGCGGCAGAACGAAAGATCGCGGACCAGGAAGGTCGAGAACTGGTCGCGGCTCGGAGGGTACATGTCGCCGTCGGCATGGCGTTCCTCGATGTAGCGCACGTAGAGCGCGTAGTACTCCTCGGTGAAGGAGGGTTTCACTCCGCGTACTTCGATATCCGCGTTCCGCTTGAGGATGCGGCGCTGTTGGCGGTCGGGGCTGAACGGTGCGGCGGGGATTCGGGCAGGAACGCAGGCGGTGCAGCGTTGGCAGTGGGGGCGGTACAGGTGATCTCCGCTACGGCGGAAACCCATTTCCGAGAGCTCGGCATAGACGTCCACGTCCATGGGCTGGCTGGGGTCGAGGAACAGCGTAGTGGCCTGTTCCCCGGGCAGATAGCTGCATGGGTGTGGCTGAGTGGCATAGAACTTCAAGCGGGCCAGCTCGGTCATGGCGGAACCTCGGAAAAGCCTTCCGCAAGTGTATGTCAGGGTTGGCGACTCGCCTAGGCGACGGTCCAGTCGGCGGTGTTCGGCTGGTCCAGATACAGCTGGAGGTAGCGGGCGTACTCGCTGCGGGGGATGGCGTAGGCGCCCAGGCTCTGGAGGTGCGAGGTGGGCATCTGGCAGTCGATCAATACGAATCCCCACTTGACGAGGTGGGTGGCCAGCGTGGCGAAGCCGACCTTCGAAGCATTGTCTGCCCGGCTGAACATGGATTCGCCAAAGAACAGCTTGCCGATGGCCAGGCCATAGAGGCCGCCCACCAGTTCACCGTTCAGCCTGACTTCCACCGAGTGCGCGAAGCCCCTCTGGTGCAGCTCGATATAGGCCTGCTGCATGGCGTCGGTGATCCAGGTTCCGTCTGCATAGCTGCGAGGGCCTGCGCAACCCTGGATCACGGCTGCGAAGTCCGTGTCGAAGCTCACCTCGAACCTGCTCTGGCGAAGGATTTTTGCCAGGCTGCGTGATACGTGGACTTCGTGGGGGGATAGGACGGTGCGTGGGTCGGGTGACCACCAGAGTGGCGGCTGCCCCTCCTGAAACCAGGGGAAGCAACCGTGGCGATAGGCGGCGAGGAGGCGCTCCGCGCTCAGGTCGCCGCCTGCTGCGAGCAGGCCGTTGGGCTCACGGAGTGCGCGCTCCAGGGGAGGGAAGTTGTAGGTTTCGCGATTCAGCCAGGTCAGCATGGAAGGGGAGGGCGGCATGGCCGCCCGACCTCATCGTCAGTGGCTGTCGTCGAGGAACTTCTCGGCGTCCAGGGCCGCCATGCAGCCTGCGCCTGCCGAGGTGATTGCCTGGCGATAGACGTGATCGGCTACGTCGCCGGCGGCAAAGACGCCCTCGATGCTGGTCGCCGTGGCATTGCCCTCTGAGCCACCACGGATCACCAGGTAGCCGTCGCGCATTTCCAGTTGGTCCTGGAAAAGGTCGGTATTCGGTTTGTGGCCGATGGCGATGAACACGCCTGCCAGCTGCAGCTCCTGGGTGGAACCGTCCTCGGTGCTCTTCAGGCGTACGCCGGTGACACCGGTTTTGTCGCCCAGCACCTCGTCCAGGGTCTGGTTCCAGTGCAGGCGGACGTTGCCGTTGGCTGCCTTCTCGAAGAGCTTGTCCTGCAGGATCTTCTCCGAGCGCAGCTTGTCGCGGCGGTGAATCAGGTGCACTTCCTTGGCGATGTTGGACAGATAGAGCGCCTCTTCGACGGCGGTGTTTCCGCCGCCCACCACGCAGACAACCTGGTTGCGATAGAAGAAGCCGTCGCAGGTAGCGCAGGCCGAAACGCCCTTGCCGGCAAATGCCTCCTCGGACGGAAGGCCAAGGTACTGGGCGGAGGCGCCCGTGGCGATGATCAGCGCGTCACAGCTGTAGGTGCCGCTGTCGCCCTTGAGGATGAAGGGGCGTTGCTGCAACTCGGCGGTGTGGATGTGGTCGTAGAGGATCTCGGTGTCGAAGCGCTCGGCATGCTTCTGCATGCGCTCCATCAGCGCCGGGCCGGTAAGTCCCTCGACATCGCCGGGCCAGTTGTCCACCTCAGTGGTGGTGGTCAGTTGCCCGCCAGGCTGGATGCCGGTGATGACGATGGGCTTGAGATTGGCGCGTGCAGCATACACGGCAGCGGTATAACCGGCTGGGCCGGAGCCCAGGATAATCAGGCGTGAATGCTTGACGTCGCTCATAAAAAGGCCTCATAAGTCTTTGTCACAAAAGAGAATGCGTGCTCCAATTGAGCACTGCGCAAGACGCTGCGGGCTATGCTACACCGAAGCAGGAAGCGTCAGCAAAACGCACCCGCAGCGCCGTGTGCGCTGTGGCGTCCGAGCGTTAAACCCGTACAATGGGCGTCTTTTTCGCCCCTGATCGAATCTTGGACGCGCCAATGGCGCAGGAAACCAGGCGTTTGAAGAATTCCACCCCCTCTGCCCAGATTCCAGTCTGGCGACAGCAATTGCACTCCCGCTTGAAAGAGGGAGCGCTGATTGCGCTGGGCGCCTTGTGCCTTTATCTCTGGATGGCGCTGCTCACCTACGACTCCACCGACCCGGGCTGGACCCACACCAGTAACGTCGAGCAGGTCCAGAATGCCGCTGGCCGCCTGGGCGCCTGGTCCGCCGACATCCTGTTCATGGCGCTGGGCTATTTCGCCTATGTCTTCCCGTTGCTGCTGGGAATCAAGACGCTGCAGGTCTTCCGCCACCGTCACCAGCCCATCGACTGGAGCGGCTGGTTGTTCTCCTGGCGGTTGATTGGTCTGGTCTTTCTGGTACTGGCCGGTGCTGCGCTGGCTGATATCCACTTCCAGGACAGCGTCGGCATGCCGGCTTCTGCCGGTGGCGCGTTGGGCGAGAGCCTCGCCCATCTCTCGGTCAATGCGTTGAACGTGCAGGGCAGTACGCTGCTGTTCTTTGCCCTGTTTCTGTTTGGCCTCACCGTGTTCACCGACCTGTCCTGGTTCAAGGTGATGGACCTGACCGGCAAGATCACCCTCGATCTGGTGGAGCTGATCCAGAGCCTGATCACCCGTTGGTGGAACGCCCGCATGGAGCGCAAGCAGCTGGTTGCCAAGCTCCGCGAGGTCGATGACCGCGTCACCGAGGTGGCAGCCCCGGTCGTCAAGGACACCCGCGAGCAGGCCAAGGTCAAGGAGCGCCTGATCGAGCGCGAGGAATCCCTTGCCAAGCACATGACCGAGCGGGAAAGCCGTCCGGCGCCCACCATTGCGCCGCCGCCGCCACCCAAGCCTGCCGAGCCCAGCAAGCGCGTCCAGAAGGAGAAGCAGGTCCCGCTGTTCATCGACAGTGCAGTGGAAGGAACCTTGCCGCCCATATCCCTGCTGGACGCGGCCGAGAAGAAGCAGAAGAGCTTCTCGCCGGAGTCGCTCGAGGCCATGTCGCGCCTGCTGGAGATCAAGCTGAAGGAGTTCGGCGTCGAGGTCATGGTGGAGTCCGTCCACCCGGGCCCGGTGATCACCCGCTTCGAAATCCAGCCGGCGGCTGGCGTCAAGGTCAGCCGCATCTCCAACCTGGCGAAGGACCTGGCCCGTTCTCTGGCGGTCATCAGCGTGCGCGTGGTCGAGGTCATTCCCGGCAAGACCACCGTCGGTATCGAGATCCCCAACGAAGACCGGCAGATCGTGCGCTTCTCCGAAGTGCTGTCGTCCACGGAATACGACGACGCCAAATCGCCGGTCACGCTGGCCCTGGGGCACGACATCGGCGGTCGGCCGGTCATCGCCGACCTCGCCAAGATGCCTCACCTTCTGGTGGCCGGTACCACCGGCTCCGGTAAGTCGGTGGGCGTGAACGCCATGATCCTGTCGATCCTCTTCAAGTCCACGCCAGAGCAGGCGCGGATGATCATGATCGACCCCAAGATGCTCGAGCTCTCCATCTATGAAGGCATCCCGCATCTGCTCTGTCCTGTGGTGACGGACATGAAGGAAGCGGCCAACGCCCTGCGCTGGAGCGTCGCCGAGATGGAGCGCCGCTACAAGCTGATGGCCGCGATGGGGGTACGTAACCTGGCGGGCTTCAACCGCAAGGTGAAGGACGCCGAAGAGGCTGGCACGCCGCTGCCCGACCCGCTTTATCGTCGCGAGAGCATGGAAGATGAAGCACCCCTGCTGAAACAGTTGCCCACCATCGTCGTGGTCGTCGACGAATTCGCCGACATGATGATGATCGTCGGCAAGAAGGTCGAAGAACTCATCGCCCGTATCGCCCAGAAGGCGCGGGCAGCGGGCATCCACCTGATCCTTGCCACCCAGCGTCCGTCGGTGGATGTGATCACCGGCCTGATCAAGGCGAACATCCCCACCCGCATGGCGTTCCAGGTCTCCAGCAAGATCGACTCCCGCACCATCCTCGACCAGGGCGGCGCCGAGCAGCTGCTGGGTCACGGCGACATGCTCTACCTGCCGCCGGGCACCGGCCTGCCGATCCGTGTCCATGGCGCCTTCGTCTCCGACGACGAAGTGCACCGTGTGGTGGAAGCCTGGAAGTTGCGTGGCGCACCCGACTACATCGAAGACATCCTCGCCGGCGTGGAGGAGGGCGGTGGTGCCTCCGGGAGCTTCGAAGGTGGTGAGGGTGGTAGCGAGGGCAGCGAAGATGACCCGCTGTATGACGAGGCCGTACGTTTCGTCACCGAAAGCCGTCGTGCCTCCATCTCGGCAGTCCAGCGCAAGCTGAAGATCGGCTACAACCGCGCTGCCCGGATGATCGAAGCCATGGAGATGGCCGGTGTGGTCACTCCGATGAACTCCAACGGCTCGCGCGACGTGGTCGCTCCCGCGCCGATCCGCGATTAACCCTGAACGGTTCACTCAAGAGGATTCCCATGCGCCTGATCCGCATGCTGCTCGTCGCTGCCCTCGGCTTTGTCGCCTCCCAGGTGCAGGCAGACGACCAGGTGGCCATTTCCCGCCTGACCGAAATGCTCAACAAGGCCCAGACCATCACCGGCCGCTTTTCCCAGCTGACCCTGGACGGCTCCGGCACCCAACTGCAGGAAACCTCCGGCGAGCTGGCGCTCAAGCGTCCCGGTCTGTTCCGCTGGCACACCGACGAGCCCATGGAGCAGCTGCTCGTCTCCAATGGCGAGAAGGTCTGGCTGTATGACCCGGACCTGCAGCAGGTCACCATCCAGACCCTGGACCAGCGCCTGACCCACACCCCGGCCCTGCTGCTGTCCGGTGACGTTTCGAAGATCAGCGAGAACTTCGAGATCACCCACAAGGAAGGCGGTGACGTGGTCGACTTCATCCTCAAGCCCAAGGCCAAGGACACCCTGTTCGACACCCTGCGCCTGTCCTTCCGCAATGGCGTGATCAACGACATGCAACTGATCGACAGCGTCGGCCAGCGCACCAACATCCTGTTCCTCGGGGTGAAGATGAACCAGAAACTCGATGCCGCGCAGTTCGACTTCAAGATCCCCGAAGGCGCCGACGTCATCCAGGAATAACGGAGCCCACCGCGTCCCATGGACCTGTTCCGCAACGAACCCCTCGCCCAGCCACTGGCCGCGCGTCTGCGCGCCACCACGCTGGACGAGTACGTCGGGCAGGAGCACCTCCTGGCGCCGGGCAAGCCCCTGCGGGAGGCCCTGGAGCAGGGCGCGCTTCACTCGATGATCTTCTGGGGGCCGCCCGGGGTGGGCAAGACCACCCTGGCCAAGCTCCTGGCCCAGGTCAGCGATGCGCATTTCGAGACCATCTCCGCCGTGCTCTCCGGCGTGAAGGAGATTCGCCAGTCCGTCGAGATGGCCCGCCAGCAGGCCGCCCAGTACGGTCGGCGCACCATCCTCTTCGTCGATGAAGTGCACCGTTTCAACAAGTCCCAGCAGGATGCCTTCCTCCCCTACGTGGAAGACGGCACGCTGATCTTCATCGGCGCGACCACCGAGAACCCCTCCTTCGAGCTGAACAATGCGCTGCTGTCCCGTGCTCGGGTCTATGTGCTCAAGAGCCTCGACGAGCCGGCGATGCGCCGCCTCGTCGGGCGGGCGCTCAATGAGGAGAAGGGGCTGGGCAAGCGCAAGCTGAGCCTCTCGGATGAAGCCTTCTCCATTCTCGTCGCAGCGGCGGATGGCGACGGTCGCCGGTTGCTCAACCTGCTGGAGAACGCCGCTGACCTCGCCGAAGATGGCAGCGAGATCGCTCCCGAACTGCTGCAGAACCTGCTGGGTGACAGCCGCCGGCGATTCGACAAGGGGGGCGAGGCCTTCTACGACCAGATTTCCGCCTTGCACAAGTCCGTGCGCGGCTCCAGTCCCGACGGCGCGCTCTATTGGTACGCGCGGATGATCGATGGCGGTTGCGATCCGCTCTACATCGCCCGTCGCGTGGTACGCATGGCCAGCGAAGACATTGGTAACGCCGATCCACGGGCGCTCAGCCTGTGCCTCGCCGCCTGGGATGTGCAGGAGCGCCTCGGCAGCCCCGAGGGCGAGCTGGCCGTGGCCCAGGCCATCGTCTACCTGGCCTGCGCGCCCAAGAGCAACGCGGTCTACACGGCTTTCAAGGCCGCCATGCGCGACGTGGCCGAGAACGGCTCCCGCGAGGTGCCGCTGCACCTGCGCAACGCGCCGACCAAGCTGATGAAGCAGCTCGGCTACGGGGACGAATACCGCTACGCCCACGACGAGCCCGATGCCTATGCCGCCGGGGAGGACTACTTCCCCGAAGACCTCGAGCCGCGTCGTTACTACGAGCCGGTGCCCCGAGGCCTGGAACTCAAGATCCGCGACAAGCTCGAGCACCTCGCCACGCTCGATGCCCGTAGCCCGAGGAGGAGGCGTCCATGACGCCGCTGCCCTTGCTGCTCTCCGTCTCCCTGGGCGGCGTTGCCGGCACCCTGCTGCGCTTCGCCACGGCCAACTGGGTCTCGGCGCACTGGCCTCGGCACTTCTACCTCGGTACTCTTGCCGTCAATATCGTCGGCTGCCTGCTCATCGGCTTCCTTTATGGCCTGTTCCTGCAGCGGCCGGAGGTGCCGATCGAGCTTCGTGCAGGCTTGATCGTCGGATTTCTCGGCGGCCTGACGACGTTTTCTTCGTTTTCCCTCGACACGTTGCGCCTGCTGGAGAGCGGCCAGGTTCCCCTGGCCCTCGGCTATGCGGCAATCAGCGTGCTGGGTGGTCTGCTTGCGACCTGGGCAGGCCTGACTTTGACCAAATTCTGATAGACGGGAACCTCACATGCTCGACTCCAAACTGGTACGCACCCAGACCCAGGACGTGGCCCAGCGCCTCGCCGCCCGTGGCTTCCAACTGGACGTGGCGCGCCTCGAATCCCTGGAAAACCAGCGCAAGGCCGTGCAGACCCGCACCGAGCAGTTGCAGGCCGAGCGTAATGCCCGCTCCAAGTCCATCGGCCAGGCCAAGCAGCGCGGTGAGGACATTGCACCGCTGCTGGCCGATGTGGACCGCATGGGTGGTGAGCTGGAAGAGGGCAAGCGTGAACTTGACCGCATCCAGGCTGAGCTGGATGGCCTGCTGCTGACCATCCCCAACATCCCCCACGAGTCCGTTCCGGTGGGCGCGGATGAAGAGGGCAACGTCGAGGTTCGTCGCTGGGGCACCCCGCGCAACTTCGATTTCGAGATCAAGGACCACGTCGCCCTGGGCGAGCAGCATGGCTGGCTGGACTTCGAAACCGCCGCCAAGCTCTCCGGTGCCCGCTTCGCCCTGCTGCGCGGCCCTATCGCCCGTCTGCACCGTGCCCTGGCTCAGTTCATGATCAACCTGCACACCGGCGATCATGGCTACGAAGAGGCCTACACCCCCTACCTGGTCCAGGCGCCCGCGCTGCAGGGTACCGGCCAGCTGCCGAAGTTCGAGGAAGACCTGTTCAAGATCAGCCGCGAGAACGAGGCCGACTTCTACCTTATCCCCACCGCCGAAGTGTCCCTGACCAACATCGTGGCGGGCGAGATTCTCGACGCCAAGCAACTGCCGCTGAAGTTCGTCGCCCACACCCCGTGCTTCCGCAGCGAGGCGGGTGCATCCGGCCGTGACACCCGCGGCATGATCCGCCAGCACCAGTTCGACAAGGTCGAGATGGTGCAGGTCGTCGAGCCGTCCAAGTCCTTCGAAGCCCTGGAATCCATGACTGGCAACGCCGAGCGCGTGTTGCAGTTGCTGGAGCTGCCGTACCGCGTGCTCGCCCTGTGCACCGGTGACATGGGCTTCTCCGCCACCAAGACCTACGACCTCGAAGTCTGGGTACCGAGCCAGGACAAGTACCGCGAGATTTCCTCCTGCTCCAACTGCGGTGACTTCCAGGCCCGCCGCATGCAGGCGCGCTACCGCAACCCGGAAACCGGCAAGCCGGAGCTGGTCCACACCCTCAACGGCTCCGGCCTGGCCGTAGGCCGGACCCTGGTGGCGGTGCTGGAGAACTACCAGCAGGCGGACGGCAGCATTCGCGTGCCCGAGGTGCTCAAGCCCTATATGGGCGGCATCGACATCATCGGCTGATTGCCTGCGCCCGCACCGGCGCCTGCCAGCCTGTCCAGCCCGCGTCTCGGCCTCTGCCGACGCGGGCTGTTTCTTCCCGATTCACCCAGGGCTTTTCCATGGATTTCCTACCGCTGTTCCATAACCTCCAGGGTCGTCATGTGCTTGTCGTCGGGGGCGGAGAGATCGCCCTGCGCAAGGCGCGCCTGCTGGCAGACGCCGGCGCCTGCCTGCGGGTTGTGGCGCCGGAGATCGACAGCCAACTGGTGGCATTGGTCGAGCAGTCCCAGGGGTTGGTGCATCGCCGTGGGTATGCCTCGGGTGACCTGGAGGGGGCCGTGCTGGTCATTGCCGCCACCGATGACGAGCCGCTCAACGCGCAGATTTCCCGCGATGCCCAGGCGCGCGGCGTGCCGGTCAACGTGGTGGATGCGCCGGCCCTGTGCAGCGTCATCTTCCCTGCCATCGTCGACCGCTCGCCGTTGATCGTCGCGGTGTCCAGTGCGGGGGATGCGCCTGTCCTGGCCCGGCTGATCCGCGCCAAGATCGAGACCTGGATCCCCTCCGCCTATGGCCAGTTGGCCGGTCTGGCCAAGCGCTTCCGCCAGCAGGTCAAGCAACTGTTCCCCGACGTGCAGCAGCGCCGGGTGTTCTGGGAGGACGTCTTCCAAGGGGCGATCGCCGAACGCGTGCTCTCGGGGCGGCCCGCCGAAGCCGAGCGAATGCTCGCCGAGCGGGTCGCGGGTGGTGCGCCCAAGCCTCTGGGTGAGGTGTACCTGGTGGGGGCTGGCCCGGGCGACCCGGACCTGCTCACCTTCCGCGCCCTGCGGCTGATGCAACAGGCGGATGTGGTGCTCTACGACCGCCTGGTGGCCGAGCCCATCATCGAGATGTGCCGGCGTGACGCCGAGCGGATCTATGTGGGCAAGCGCCGCGCGGACCATGCCGTCCCCCAGGAGCAGATCAATCGCCTGCTCATCGACCTGGCCAAGCAGGGCAAGCGGGTGCTGCGGCTGAAAGGTGGCGACCCGTTCATCTTCGGCCGGGGTGGCGAGGAGATCGGCGAACTGGCCGCCCATGGCATCCCCTTCCAGGTGGTGCCGGGCATCACCGCTGCCTCCGGTTGCGCCGCTTATGCCGGCATCCCGCTGACCCACCGCGACCATGCGCAGTCGGTGCGCTTCGTCACCGGGCACCTGAAGGACGGCAGCAGCGACCTGCCCTGGGCTGACCTGACTTCGCCCGGCCAGACGCTGGTGTTCTACATGGGCTTGGTGGGGCTGCCGATCATTTGCGAGCAGTTGGTGCGCCATGGCCGCTCAGCGGATACGCCGGCGGCGCTTGTGCAGCAAGGCACCACCCGCAACCAGCGGGTGTTTACCGGTACCCTGGGCAACCTGCCGCAGCTGGTTGCAGAGCACGAAGTCCATGCGCCGACGCTGGTGATCGTCGGCGAGGTGGTCAAACTGCGTGACCAGCTCGCCTGGTTCGAAGGCGCTCAGGCGGACTGAGCAATGCCGCGCCCCGGCAGGTGATCGCGAGCGTGGGCGCTCAGCAGGTCGAGTTCGGGGCCGAGGGGGATGATCCCGGTGGGGTTGATGGTCCGGTGGCTGGCGTAGTAGTGGCCCTTGATATGGGTGAGGTCCACCGTCTCCGCAATCCCGGGCCACTGGTACAGCTCCCGCAACCAGCCTGAGAGATTGGGATAGTCCGCCAGGCGCTTGAGGTTGCACTTGAAGTGCCCGTGGTAGACCGCGTCGAAGCGGATCAGGGTGGTGAACAGCCGCCAATCGGCCTCGGAGAGGTGCTGGCCCGCCAGGTAGCGGGACTCAGCCAGTCGCGCCTCCAGGGCATCCAGCTCCCCGAACAGCGTGGTCACCGCCTCTTCATAGGCCGCCTGGGTGGTGGCGAAGCCGGCCCGGTAGACACCGTTGTTCACCGCCGGGTAGATGCGCTCGTTCCAGGCGTCGATATCGGCCCGCAGCGGGGCAGGGTAGAGATCGAGCGTGTTGCCGGTCAGCTCATCGAAGGCGCTGTTGAACATCCGGATGATCTCGGATGACTCGTTGCTGACGATCCGCTGCTGCTGTGTGTCCCAGAGTACCGGCACGGTCACCCGGCCGCTGTAGGTCGGGTCTTCCCGGGTATAGAGCTGGTGCAGGAAATCCAGGCCGTGGAGCACGTCGCCGGTTGAGCCCTGTGCCCGGTCGAAGGTCCACCCGTTTTCCCGCATCAGCCAGCTCACCACTGAAACACCGACCAGCGATTCCAGCCCTTTCAGGCGACGCACGATCAGGGTGCGGTGAGCCCAGGGGCACGCCAGGGATACGTAGAGGTGATAGCGCCCGGCCTCTGCCTTGAAGCCGCCGACACCACTCGGGCCTGGCCCGCCGTCACGGGTGATCCAGTTGCGGCGCCGGGCGTCCTCGCGCGTGAAGCGCCCATCGCCGGACGTGTCGTACCAAGTGTCGTGCCATGTGCCGTCGACCAGCAATCCCATTGTCCTGACCTCGTTGAAATGCGAGGCGCCAGTCTAGAGGCGATGAGGCGGGCAGAGGGATGAAGAATCCAGGTTCAGGTTATCGACGGTATCGATGGATTGCGCTGTGCCCACAGCCGCTCGGCCTCGGCAAATGCTGTGTCCCGGTCGTGGCCCAGGCCGCGCAGGGCGAGCGCCATGGTGGCCGTGACAGCCAACTGGCCGTAGCTGTCGTCCCGGCTTCCGTGCCATAGGCCCAGCAGTTGGTCGACGGCCAGGCGCTCAGGCTTCACATGGCGCAGTGCGGACAGCGCCGGCCATTCCTCGTCCCATACCTCGCCATCGCGGGTACCGAACAGGGTGCAGGCGCTGTCAGGGTTGACCTCGATCTCGCCGCCTTCGCCCTTGATCACCACCGAGGTGTCGCCCAGCAGGCGGCTCGCCTCGCGATGCACGGCCTGGTAGCCCGGGTGGAAGATGCTCTGCAGGCCGCAGCGGGCCTGGAGCGGGTTCAGCACGCGTGCGAGTGAGTGGATGGGCGAGCGCAGCCCGAGCACGTTGCGCAGGTCGATCATCCGTTGCAGGCGCGGCGCCCAGGCCCCCAGGGAAATGAAGGCGATGTTGTGACGGACCAGTGCGGCTTCGACAGCCGACCAGTCTGCGCAGTCGGGAATGCCCAGGCACTCCAGGTACTGTTCCGTATAGACCCGTCCCGCCGTGTGCAGGCCGCCACCGTGCAGCAGGATGCGGTACCCACCCTGGGCCAGGGCCTTCGCCGCCAGCAGGAACCAGGGGTGATGGCGCTTCTTGCCCGCATAGCTGGGCCAATCCAGGTCGATTGGCAGGCGAGGGGCGTCATTGCGTGCACGGAAGGCTTCGGTGAAACCCGCCAGCTCTTCGGCGCTTTCCTCCTTGTGCCGCAGCAGCATCAGGAAGGCGCCGAGCTGGGCCTCTTCCACTTCGCCGTCCAGCAGCATGCCCATGGCATCGCGAGCTTCTTCACGGGTCAGGCCACGGGCGCCGCGTTTGCCTTTGCCGAGGATGCGGACGAACTGGGCGAACGGGTGTTCGGTCGGGGTTGCGGGCGTCATAGGCAATTCGTCGGTCGGGGCAGGCCGGCGAGCTTGGCGGCAAGCTTGGCAGGAGCGCCCTTGAAGAGGTGATTGAGGTGCAGGCTGTTGCCCTTTTCCGGGCCCAGCTTCTGAGCGACGTACTTGATCAGCGGGCGATTGGCCGGTGACAGCTGGAACTCGTCGTAGAAGGCACGCAACAGCTCGAGGATTTCCCAATGGGCTGGTGTCAGTACCAGTTCCTCCCTGCGGGCCAGCGCTTCGGCGACGGCCGGGCTCCAGTCGGAGAGGTTTTCCAGGTAGCCGTCCTTGTCCAGTGCAAGGCTGCGGCCGTCATGCTCCAGGGTGTTCATAACCAGCTGTTCACCTTGTCGTAGTCCAGGCACAGCGCCACGAAGCGCGGGTAGTCCAAGGCGGTGCAATGGCTGGGGAGGTCGGTCAGGGCACGGGCCAGGATGTCTTCCTCCAGGGCGAACAGCGCCACCTGGGCAGGGAGCTGGTCCAACTTCAGTCTGGGAGCGGAGCCCTGGCGCAGGGCCTGGACCGCTTCTCCTGTCAGCAACAGAGCATCGCCCGGTCCGAGCACGCGCAGGCAACTGGCAAAGCGGCTGTCGCCGAACGGTGAGTGGGAAAGGATATGCAGCGTACTCATCAGAGGGTCACCACCAGGTCATGGCGTGCTATGAGGGCACGCAGCGCCTCGTCATTCAGTGGCTGGGCAGGCAGGGCCAGGTACGAGGCATCCAGCCCGCGTTCCTGCAGGCTGTAGGCGCAGGCGAAAAGATCCTCGATCCCGAACAGTGGCAAGGCCTGCAGGTTGGCGCTGAGGTCTTTCTGCTGAATATGGTGGGGAGCTTGGTCAGGCGTCAGCTGGAAGACGCCGTCATCCATGAACAGCATGGTCAGCGGCAGATCGAAGGCACCGCCGGCCAGCGCGATATCCAGCGCCTCGCGGGCGCTGGGGCCCGAGCCCGGCGCGCGACGGCTGATGATGAGCATGGACTTGGCCATCAGTCCCCCCCGAAGCAGACCAGCCGGTCTGCCAGTTGAGCGGCTTCGTGCAACTGCCCGAGGCCGGAAAGTGTCCATCCACCCGCCAGATTGGCCGCCTCTCGGCCGTATCGCGCCGCCTCCTCGGCATTCAGCACGCCCCGGCGCAACGCAGCGGCGATGCACACCACGCCGTCCAGTTGATGAGCTGCGACCAGTGCCTGCCATTCCTGCGCCGTATCGGTTTCATCCTGCGGTGCGACGACGTTGGCCGAGGCGCTGTGCACGCCGTCTTGGTAGAAGAACAGCCGCACCACTTCATGGCCGGCCGCGAGCACGGCTTCGGTGAAGCGCAGCGCCCGGCGAGAGGCTGGCGAGTGGGGCGGGGAGAAGAGGGCGATGGCGAATTTCATGGAGCAGATCGTCTTGAATGCAGGGCGCCATGATAAGGCTTGGGCCGTCGTTTTGCAGGCAAGAAAAAGCCCGCCGAAGCGGGCTTTCCTTGAGGCTGCGGGTTCAGTCGTCGCCGCTCATCACACCGAAGATCTGCAGCAGGCTGACGAACAGGTTGTAGATCGACACGTACAGGCTGATGGTCGCCATGATGTAGTTGCGCTCGCCGCCGTGGATGATCGCACTGGTCTGGAACAGGATGCAGACCGAGGAGAACACCACGAAGCCAGCGCTGATCGCCAGTTGCAGGCCGCTGATGTCGAAGAAGAAGCTGGCCAGCATGGCGCCGATCAGGACGAAGAACCCAGCGGTGATGAAACCGCCCAGGAAGCTCATGTCCTTGCGGGTGGTCAGCACATAGGCCGACAGGCCGAAGAACACCAGCGCCGTCATGGCGAACGCCGAGGCTACCACTTCACCGCCGTTGGGCATGCCCAGGTAGCGGTTGAGGATGGGGCCGAGGGTGTAGCCCATGAAGCCGGTCAGGGCGAAGGTGGACAGCAGGCCCCAGGCGGAATTGCGCAGTTTCACGGTCAGGAAGAACAGACCGTAGAAGCCCAGCAGCACCACGAAGATGCTCGGGTAGCCGACGCGCATCTGCTGCGCGACGTAGGCGACCAGGCCGCTGAAGGCCAGGGTCAGCGCCAGAAGGCCATAGGTGTTGCGCAGCACCCGGCTGACTTCGAGGTCGCCGGCCTGCGCCTGGCTGATTGCGTAATCGTGATCGCTCATTTGCATGACTCCTGCAAGTTTGTAAGGTCCGTGACCGCAGTCGGGCGAAATGATAACAGAGCGCACGAACGTCCCACGTGACAGAGTTTGACAGCGTGTTGCGTTCGGGTACTATTGCCGCCCGCAATTGCGGAAGTGTGGCCGAGTGGTTGAAGGCAGCGGTCTTGAAAACCGCCGATGGGAAACTATCCGTGAGTTCGAATCTCACCGCTTCCGCCATATTCAAAGCCCTGATTTATCAGGGCTTTTTCATTTTCTGGCACCGGCTGACACCCGCCGGCAGGCCGTGAGAATCAGTGCGAGTCCCAGAATAAACGGGGTGCAGTCCCAAAACTCACCGCTATTTTGCCGGCTTCGCGATCGCTCCTCGCCTGACGTAGACGGTCTTCGTGATCTCCTCCTCAGTGTGTCCCAGGAGGCGGCTGGCCTCCTTCAGGTCGTTGATTTCGGTCGCAGCCTTCGGCCTGATGTCCTTGAACTGGAATTCACGGATCAGCGCCCCCAGCTCCGGGTCACCGGCCTCGATCGCGGCTTTCTGAGCGGCCTCCCGTGCTGCCTCCCACCGGTCCCGCAGCATGCTCGGGCTGACGTGTCGCCCTCTGTCGCTGAGGATCAGGTACGGGCTGCCGAAGCCTTCATTGCGCGCCAGGATGCGGGCCACCAGCACGCCCAGACTTGTCAGCACCCCATCGATCTTCATCAACACGCGCACCTTGTGGCCCGTCTTCCCTTGCTTGACCTCGAAGTAGTCGCCGTCGATGTCGGTTTTCCGCATCATGATGACGTCTGCCGGGCGCTGTCCGGTGAGATAGGCAAGGTCCATTGCGTCCCGAAGCTCGGGAACAGCCCTGGCATACACCGCATCCCACACCGCGTCCTTGGCGTAGTAGTCGCGAGGCTTCTCCCTGTTCTTACGCACCCCGCGGCAGGGGTTCTCCTTCGTCGTGAGCCCCCATTCCCGGGCGATGTTGAACACATGCGAAAGCGTCGCGATCTCCCTGTTGGCGCGGACTTTTGCCGATCGGCCGTCTCGGTACTGGGCGATCATCGCCGGGGTCAGCGCGTCGATCGGAGCCTCATCGAATACGATCCGGAGCTGCTTGATCTCCTTCTTGTTGTCCTCCTGCGTGCGGGGCGCCTTCTTCGGCACGATGTCCCGGAGGTAGCGATCGAAGATCGCGCCCATGATGCGTAGATCCTTGGGCTTCTCGGTGGCCTCGAACTCGGCCCACTTGATGCGGGCCATGTCCAGGTCGTTGCCGAGAAACACGTCTTTGCCGTCTGAGCCGCGGTAGTAGTAGGCGACCCAGACGTCTCCATTCTTCCGCTTGCGCCGCCGGACATAGAGGTTCGGCGGCAGCTTGCGGTTCTCTCTGTTGCGGGGGCGCATTTCAATTCATCCGTGTGAAGTCGGGAGTCCAGGCGGGAGTCGGCAGGGGCGGCGGCTGCAGTCCATTGACGACCTGGACCAGACCGAGCTTCATGCGCGCGTACTGGCGCCCCACCAGGGGGCGTCCGCCACGGCTCTCGACGAAATGCCAGTGGCGTTCTCGAAGCCAGCGGCGCTGCCAGCCGCGGGCCTTGTAGCCGGTAATCTCGGCCAACTCTTCGTCGGACAGGATTTCGCTTTCCATGGGAGGTCCTCCCCGCCGGCGTGGCCGGCAGGTTGCTATGGGGGTAGGGGGTCAGGCTGAAGCGGCTTTTTGCTGGCGCTCCAGCAGGGCCTGGTAGGCCTCGGGGTGCTGCTTGTCGAAGGCGGGTAGCCGGTCGGTCTCCACCCACTGGCCGGGCTTGGTGCCCTTGTCCAGCCAGGAGGTGCCGCCGCGCGTCCAGGCCGTGGGGCTGATGCCTGCCTCGGCGATCTGCTTGGTGGTGATGTAGCCTTGCTGGCGCAACTGGATCAGCACCTGCAGGGCGGCCTCCTTCCAGGGCGTCAGCCGGAGCGGGCTGGGCACGCCGGCCGGCACGTCGGGCACCACAATCGGCACCTGGCAGCGCTCGCAGGGGTTCCAGTCGAACAGGCGATTCCGCCAGGCCGTCCCGTACTGCAGCCAATACCGGATGTCGAAGCTGATCCGCATGCGCTCGCCGTCTTCCAGGGTGATGGCCCGCTGTATGTTCGGCCTCAGCACCGCTATGCCGCACATCTCAAGCAGGCGCTGGATACCCAGGCTTGCCTCGGTGATGTCGGCGACGATCACCAGGCGGTGATCCGGCCCGGGCGAGCCGTACCGGCTTTCCCAGTCGCCGGGCAGGATCTGGTCGGCCACCTTCGCGTTCAGCTTCAGCTTGGCTTCCACACCGATTTGCCAGCCGGTTTCATGCACCACCAGCACGTCGAAGCCGGCTGTCTCCGGGTAGCAGACCCATCCGGGCAGGGCGTTGAATTCGGCGATGAAGGCCGCGCACAGCTCGGCTTCGCTGCCGATGGTTGGGCGTTCACGGGCCATTCGGTGGTTCCTCCATCGGTCTGACGCCGTAGGCCCGCAACCATTGGGCGATCATGCCGGTGGCGTTGCTTCGCTCGGCGCTGAAGCCGCGCACCCGCCTTGAGCCCAGTTGCAGCCGCTCCCTCAGCTCCTGATTCTCCTTGGCCAGCGCCACGGCCTGGTCGCGCAGGAGCACTGCGTCAGCCAGGCGGCACAGCTCGGTGCCCAGCGGAAGCAGTCCGCCGGCGTCGAACTCGCTGGCGTCGACCACCTCTAGGAAAAGGCCGTCCTGGTCTTCCGTGACGATCGCCAGCTTCTTGACTTGGGTTGCTCCGACCTTCATGCGGCAATCCTCCGGAACTCGACGACCCAGACCCAGGGGTTGGCGTCCCAGCTGCCGGCGCCGTTGATGGACTGCCACAACTCTCTGAACATGGCTCTCGGGACCGATTCGTCGTGCGGGCTGGTGAGCTTCACGCCCACGGCGTGCTTGGTCACGCCGATACCCTCGGCAACGCACTGCTCGTCGCTGATGTCCTGCAGGTGCTCGACACGAACTGCGGTGATCTCCAGCAGGATGCGGGAGGCCCAGCGGGGCATGTGGATCGAGGGGCGCCATGGGTATCCGCGGACCCCGACATCACAGTCGGCAAGGGGGTCAGTCGCGGCAAAACGTACCTCTTGCCCATACCCATGCGCAGGCTTCACCGGCTCGTACTGACCAGCACTCAACGTGGCGAAAGTTTCCCGCACCCACAGCCGGTCGCCTGGCTCGCCGTAAGGGCAGGAGATGCGAGCGTGCAAGCCGGCACCAAGCGTCTTGAATGGCGTATTTGGGTCGACCATTGAGCCAAGGAAGTCGGGCTGCGGCTTCATCACGCGCCGCGTGACGGTTTTCTCGCCGCTGAGGATGGCGCGAACCATG
The DNA here is from genome assembly GCF_011397855.1 of Metapseudomonas otitidis. Classification (NCBI taxonomy): domain Bacteria; kingdom Pseudomonadati; phylum Pseudomonadota; class Gammaproteobacteria; order Pseudomonadales; family Pseudomonadaceae; genus Metapseudomonas; species Metapseudomonas otitidis. The sequence goes on from NZ_AP022642.1 coordinate 2,534,075, forward strand.
GGGCCGGCGAACAGGATCGGACGCTCACGCATGGCACACCTCCGCACGCTCGGCGCCCAGTTCCTGGCGCGGGCTCAGGATATTGGAGGCCAGGACCACCTCCATTCCGCACTGCACCGCGCAGGCGTGTTCCAGGGTGGCGCCGTGGGAGCTTGTCCAGCCCGGCAGCATGGCCACCGCATCGCAGGTCACCAGCTCGCGGATATCGACCCGCATGCAGGTCTGCCAGCTGGTGTTGGGGTTGGGGTTGAGCTCGGCCGGGTTGACCACGTCGTAGCCCAGGGCGCGGAGGCGGGCGGCTTCGGCGTGGAACGCGGGGAAATTGAGTTGGGGCAGCCCGGTCATGGGGCCGGCGAGGTAGATGCGGCGCATGGGGAATCCCTCCGGCGCAGTGCGCAGAGTCAGGTGATGGGGTAGGGGATCGGTGTTACTGGGCTGTTGCTTCGAGATAGGCGGCTATGAACTGCGTCGCCGCTTCAGCATTGATGGCGTTTCCGTAGGCGCGCAGTCGTCCCACTCGGGCGGTAGCCCCATGAGCCAGCGGGAATGTGCCGGGTTCAACTGGCCGCCACTTTCCATCCCGGCAGAAGAGCCAATCAGCATCTGCCCAGAGGCCGTTAACCGGGCCGGCTGGTCGTGGATCAGGTATCGAACAGCATCCTTTAAGTTGACCTGGTGTCCCTGCGCCAGGCGCAGCTCCGGGTCCTGGCCGTTGCCTCGCAAGCTCTGCGGTGTCCCGGCGTTCGGAGTCGGCCAGCCGGCCAGCAGCGCTTTGCCCCCAAGCGATTCCAGGCCGCGCTCCGTTTCCACCTGATCCTTGGCGTTCGCCGTTGGCGTTGGCCACGTTGCTAAGCACGCCGCCGCCGCCAGATCTGGACCATGATTTCTCATTGCTTCGACCAGTCCGCCTTCCAGCATGCGAACACCCTTGTCTGCTAATGCGGCTGTTGGCGTCGGCCACCCAAAATAGGCGGTCCCTGATGTGCGGAGCACCGACGCTCGCAGACGGGAACGGGATGGCCCCGAAGGCGTAGCCCATGGCTTCCACGTCAGCTTGTACAAGGTCGATCCAAGGCTCAGCGTCCTTGCTTGCAACCTGCTCTCCAAAGACGACTGGAGGGCGGCGCTCTTGAATAAGCCAATAGAACGACGGCCAGAGGTGGCGTGGGTCATCAAATCCAGCGCCTTGGCCTGCCGCGGAGAAAGGTTGGCACGGACAGGAACCGGTCCAAACAGGTCGATCATCTGGCCAGCCTGCACGGCGAAGGGCGAGAGACCAGACGCCGATGCCGGCAAAGAAGTGGCACTGAGTGTAGGGCTTGAGGTCATTGGGGTGCACATCCTCAATTGATCGTTCGTCGACGTCGCCTGGCGCTATGTGGCCGGCTGCGATGAGGTTCCTGAGCCACTGGGCTGCATAGGCGTCGTGCTCGTTGTAGTAGGCCGCCACAGCGCCCTCCTTCGTACGTCAGTCAGAGTCGGGTTTATCGTCGTCCTCGGTAACGGATGCAGCGCCCGTATCGAGGTCATGCAGATCGATGATCGAGATGGAGTTGGTCCCGTCGGTTACACGCCACTGCGGCAGCTCCAGGTTCCGGAAGGTGCCGCAGAAGTGCCGATAGGCGCCCAGGGCTGCACGCCTGAAGGACTTCGCGGCGACCGTGCAGATCGGCATGTCCTTACCCCCCCCCCTGTGAGGCGAAGCTCGAAGATGCAGAGGTCGGCAACCCGCTTGGCGGCTTTACGCGCCGTGCTGGGGTTGATGCTGAACTGCTCGCACACCTCGGTCGTGGGCATGCTGGCCATGGCATCGGCGATTGCTTTGTCGCGGCCCGGATTGCGCAGGCCGGCATAGAGGACTGGTTGCATGGGTTTCTCCCGGGCGCACGAGGTCGCGCCGCTGGTGCGGTGTGGTGGTGTGGGGTATTGGTTGCTTGGGGCTAGCTCTCTTCCTGGTCGAGCCTTTCAGCCTCTGCTGCGCCGGTCGCGCGGAGCTTGTGCGCCACGTTCTCCGATATCGTGATTTCGTGGCGCGGCACGGCGAAGGCGTGGGCCGATCCCTCCGGCCCGAGGGCGTGCAGGTTGAGCGTCATCAGCTGCACCGCCTCGGATATCTCCTCGATGCCGTGCCAGGCCATGAGGTCCGCCAGCTTCGCCTTGATGCCCGGCCGGACCCGGTGGCGCAGTTCTTCCTCACCCCGCTGACGCCGGCGCTCAGCCGCTTTCGCTGACCGCTGCTGCGATGTCATTGCCATCCGCGTGCTTCTCCTGGTGCTGGGCCACCAGCTCGCTCAGTGCCTGCTTCGTGAAGCCATGGCGGCTGGCGAACTGGATGCCGTGTTCCTCGGCGAGGCGGCCGAGCCGTTTGCGGCAGACGCCCATCCGCCGGGCCACCTCGGTGATGTAGTAGTGGGGCGCCAGCGCCCGCAGCTGGGGCAGCAACTGCTCCCGCTCTGCGCGGTAGCGCTCCTGCTGGGTCGGGCTGTTGGTGGTCCGCTGTTTCTTCGTGCGGGCCTGGGCGGCGGCGTAGCGCCTTGGGTACTTGTCGGCGTCCAGCTCAGCAGCGCAGCCCAGGGTCTGGCGCTGCTGCTCGTGGCTGCTGAACCCGGCCATGGACAGCATGGCTACGCACCCTTGCGAGCGAAGCGCACCACCGCCAGGGGGCCGCACACCTGGGTGAAGATCGGTGCGGTCTGGCCGTACCCGCGGCGGGCGGCGAGGGTGAGTGCATCGGTGAGGGTCTTGGCGGCGAACTCTTCCACCTGGTGGTTGCGCTGGCTGTTCATGGCGTTCTCCGTATTGGTTGGCCTGCACTCGACAGCACTCATCCATCCCGCTGGCTGCCGATGGGCGCGGGGTGAGTGCTGTCGACTGGAGGCGAAAAAAAGCCCCGGTGTGAGCGGGGCGAGTCGGTCGTGCGAGGTGGTGCAATCCCTGGCGCTGTGCCGGCGTCCTGCCGGCAGGGTTGGGACCGCTCGGACGGCGGGCCCGGAAGTGGGCTACGCGCGCTTTACGCGCGGCTGACGATTCAGCAGCTCCTGACGAACCACCTTCACCGAGCGCGGCGCGATGATGCCGAACTGAACGCCCCCGGCTTCCTGGCGCGGCAGTACCACGATGGTGATGTCGTCGTTGATCCTGATGGCCTCGCCGGGCGTGCGGGTGATGATCTTCATGGGGGCCCTCCCTGGTTGGTGAGGGTCCGACCATAGCCTGGGCGGGGGCGTCCTACAGGGCTGCGCCTGCAGGCCGGGGCGGAGTCGTCAGCGGAAGTCCACGGCGCCGCCATTGGCGGCCATCTGAAACGCCTTGTTCCACAATTGGTACTGGCTGAAGAAGAACCCGGCCAGGTTCGCATTGGCCGCCTCATACTGCCGCGCACGCTCTTCCCACTCGGCAAAGTCGCGGGCCAGCTTGACGCTGACCACGGGGCCGATGGTCCCGTGGCAGTCGCTGAAGTGGATCAGCTCGAAGAACGGGCCAGACCTGGCCGCAATCGCCCCGTGGTAGTAAGGGAACCTCACCTCATCGGCGGGGATGGTCTCAATCGGCGCCGGCGCATAGCCCACCATCCGGGCCAGCGCATCACGCCAGTAGTGGTAGCCGCCGTAGCTGCCCGCCGAGAAGCGCATGGAGTTCTCGGCCTTGTAGAACCCTTGGTCCTCCAAGCCTTCTGCCCTGTCAGGCATCGTCACGAAGGCACACAGGCTGTAGACCAGGCGTTCGCCCGTCTTCGGGTCCACGGGGTCGTCTTCCTCGTCGAACGCCACTTCCAGCCGCGTGAGCCGCTCGAACGCTTTGATCTGGAGCCCCATCGTCGTTCCCTCCTGGGCGGTGCAGGTGTCGTCCGTAAGCGCCGTGCAGGCGCCCGAGGGCGGATCTTACATCGCCGCCCTCCGCTGGTTGGTGAGTGACTTCGAAAAGCGACCCTCCGCCCACGGGGCGGCCGTGGGGTGGCTGCATGGGTTGGGTGATCTGCTGCGTCTCTTGTGCTGCGACTTGCGCGTTACGGGACCTGGAGACAGCGTTGCCCTTCACTGAGCACCTTGCCGGCGCCGGCTCGTGCTCGCGTCAGATCACCCACCGATGCAGCCAGGGCCTTGCGGCCCTGGTGGTCGGTTGCTGCCGGTGTTACACGCCACCTCCGGCTGGGCGGATGTTTGTTCGGGGGACCTGAGGTCCCGACAGATCACCGCGCTCTGCATGCCGTGATCACTCGTTTCTGCGGTGCTCGACGCTGCGCACCTGGGGTGAGGCGACCCCTGTACCCGTTCTGCTGGAGCAAGGCCTTGGCTCGCTGCGGCCTCGCCTGCGGTGTTCTGCTGGCGTGAGCTAAATTTAGCCGCGGGCTAAATCTTTGGCAATAGCTCCGAGCTAAATTTTTTCTTTGCACATGCGACTAGTGGCCTATTGATGCGTTTAGCAATCAGCTAGTACTGTATGGATATCCAGCAAGGAGAAGCCCATGACCAAGAAGAAGAGCCAACCCGAACGCCGCGAACTCACCAGCCTGGAGCGGCTGGGCCTGAGGGTTTCGGCGATGATCAACGCGCCCAAGTCGCAGCTGGAGCGCTGCGTGACGATTCACCGGCTGGACACGGATACGGACGAGGCGTGGGATGGGGTGATGGAGCTGCTGGCCGAGGAGCCGGGTATCGACATGACGTTCAACGACGACGGCACGGTGACGCTGCGCTGGGCGCTGGAGAGCGACGGGGATGCCCGTGTGGAGGAGGGCGACGACCTGGTGTCGCTGGACGAGGAACCCGCCGCGTTCTGATCTACTGGCGCCGGTCCGCCCACCGGGTGATCAGGTGGGCGGGCGTGGCGCGCCTCATGTGCAGGCGCCGGCCGTCTGCCAGTTCAACCTCAAGGCCGCGAACGACGCCGAACACCGTGGCCACGTACTCCACATAGCCCCGCAACTCCCATTCCCCTTCATGCTGGTACCGGGGGCTGATCAGTCCGCTGCAGGGCGCCGGCCCGTAGAGCTTGAAGCGGCTTTCCGTGTCGACCTCGCCGACCTTCGTTTCTCCGTCCACCAGGTCGTAGAGGTAGCGGTACTGGTAGCAGGTCTCCGACAGCTCCGCTCGCTGGCAGGCGAACTGGAATGACGCCCAGGCGGCCAGCGTCAGCTCGTTGCGCAGCTCCAGGGAGAGCTGCCCCGCCTGGTGGAGCATGTTGAGGCTATCGCGCAAGAAGGCGTAGTGCTCGAACGGCGTGTAGATCCATGCCATCTGGTCCTGGTAGGCGGCGCACCAGGTGCAGAGGATCTTGGAATGAACGAAGCGGGCAAAGTCGACCATGGATTGGGAAGGTTGCTGGATGGATATCCAGTATGCCGCCAGGGCCCCGGGGCTCGCCAGATGCCTCAGATGAGAGGCGAGGGTAGGTGCTCGACCAGATGAGGGCCCTGGTTGCGCACGTTGCCCACGGCGCGGTCGACGCGGTACCACTCGAATGCCTCCGGCCCCTCGCCGTGCTGCAACATCTGCTCGGCGCGCTCCCGGGGCGTGGCCGGGTCAAGCCACTCCCGGGCCAGCTCCGGGGCGAACGCCACGGGCCGGCGGTCGTGCACGTCCACCATGCCGCCCAGGGCATCGGCGGTGATGATCACGAAGCCGTCTGTGTCCTGCGGCTCCTCGTGCACCTGGCCGATCGAGGCGCAGAGGGAAGGGGTGCCGTCCTTGCGCCGTATGAAATAGGGCTGTTTCCGCTTCTCACCCTCGTCCACCCACTCATACCAGCCCGAGATAGGGCACAGCATTCGGTGCGGCCAGATGGCGCGGAAGAAGCGGCTTGTGGACACCGTCTCGGCCCGGGCGTTGATCGGCGCTGCGCGGTCCTGCGCCCAGTGCGGCCGCCACCCCCAGCGCACAGGCGCCAGCCGCCCACTCGTCTCGAGCGGCAGCACCATATGCACCTGGGTGGTGGGCGCGATGTTGTAGCGAGGCTCCGCCTGGGCCGGCGGCTCACTGTGGATGTTCAGTAGATGGTGGATCTCGGCCCAGCTCATGGCCTGGACGACTCGGCCGCACATGGCGCGCTCCCTCTGGCAGGTGCTGGAAGGGTAGACCAGCGCCCCGCGTGAACGTGCGGCCTGTGCTCAGGTCTACCGGAAACCACCCCCAGCGGAGGCCGAGATGAACGAGACCAGCAACGAGCGCCACCAGCGCCTGGCCAAGGCGGCTGCGGCAGCCTGGAAGGAAGTGGCCGACCTGATGGCAGCCAACCCGGATATGGGCGACGTACGCAACCAGGACCTGCTGTTCAGGCTGCAGTCAGCAGCAGAGCAGGCGGCCTGGGCCTACTGGGAGAACGTGGACGCTGAAGATGCGGAGGCGGAGCCGGATGAGGTGTAGGGCCGGAATGAAAGAGCCCCGCGCAGGGCGGGGCCGTCATGCTACTCAGCTGGAGGCTCAGACCTAAGTACATCAATAATCGTTGCCTGTCTTATTTTGTCGTCAAGAATTTTTGCGTTTACGTTTAAGTAGACAGTGGTTCTCTCCCACTCTGCATACTGCAAGATTTCTTTCCTAGTGGCGTCGAGGAAGTCATCTTGCAGAATGGCATCAAACTCAGTTGAGCCCTTGTTTCTGCGTACTCTAACTTTGAATTCCTCTGGGTTTGAGGAGTCAACTTTTAAAATTCTGTAGTACCCGTCAAGTCGCTTTTCAAGAGCTTGTCTTCTTGCGTTCGTTGTTATTTCTTGAGCTGCTTCGCCACTGATTGTAATGTCGCCCACCGTTGCCGACTCAGCAGAAGAAAATCCTTTCAGCATACCTGTTTTTGCGTCGTATGCTTGTTGTGCTACATCTACCAGAACGGGCTGTTTGGTCATTAAGCGGACAAGGGTTTCATGTCGCTTAGACTCTTCTTTTGACATTTCTTGAATTGCTTGAAGTGTTTCTCTCTGTTGTTCTTTTTTTACTTCTGCAAGGCGAATTTCTTTGCGAGATGCTATGTACTCGGAGTACATGGTCTTTCCAACCCATAAGACCCCAAGGCCGAGTACAGTGGCAACCATGAGTTCAGGGCTCATTTTATCACCTGCCTTTTCTGCGAATTTCATTAATAGTTCTTGAAAGTCAACCTCGAATATTGATGATCCTTCGTCGACTTTGACTTGTATTTCTAGTTCATCCCTTTCTTCTTTCGAAAGACGTCTAACATCTTCGCTTCCGTATTGAGAAAGTGCGTAAGATTTGTAAACCAATCCTTGAAGCTCAAGGAAGGACTTCATTACAGTCGGAGTTATCGTTTGGTCGAATTTTTCCCCAACCAATCTTACTCTTAGCTTAGGCCATCCATCTAATTCTATTTTGCCTTTAAGGGGGCTGCCGTTGAGAAATTCTTGGATAACGGCGAAGGCATCATCTTCACTTCTAATTACAATATCTTGTGACACGGCGCTCCCCTTTCTTGAAACTTTTTGAGTTTAGTATCAGGCGTTTTTTATATTAAAAAGTTTGGCTTGCCATCTGGCGCGAAGACGCCCACCGCCCCTTGGAAACGGGCAAAGTCCCTGGCTTTTCTGCGCATGGGCAACGCGTAGATTTTCACTACCACCTCCTTGTGGCTCGGGATAATGGCTAGGCCTTCATGCCCCGCCAGACATACAACACTCTGGCATGGATGGTGACCGCCTCCACAGGGACCACCCGGTCCTTGTGCTTGGGGTTGTCGGAGATCATGTCGAAGTGCTCGGCGTCTGCCTTCTGCAGGCGCTTGATGTAGAGCATCCCGTCCCAGGTAAGCAGGTAGATGCCGTCCCCGGTGAATTCGGTCACGCCGCGGTCGACGATGAGCGGGTCGCGGTCGTTGATCGTCCCCTCCATGGACTGGCCCCACCCGGTGATGATGGAGAGGTTTGCGGGGGAGGTGTACTCGAGGCCGAGCTTTTCGAGCTGCACGCCAGAGACGACTACGTTGCGCATGAACTCCACGTACTCGGCCGGCACCTGGCCGTGGCCCATGCTGGCGCGGACATCGTACTGGGGGATCAGGATATCGCCCGAGGCCAGGCGGCCGGCGCGGTTGAAGTCGCCGGTGATGACGTTGGTGGGCTGGGTTTCCTCGGCGGCGAGCAGCAGGCGCTCGCGCGCCTCGGGCGAGATCGATTTGCCGGCCTTGGTTTCGAGCATGGCCCGCACGATATCGGCGGCTGACTGCGGAGTAGCCGAACTCTGGCCTTCATCGAGGGGAGCGGTCGAAACGTCCCGCAACTGATCCAGCCAGCCCCGCTCAAGCCCTTCCAGGGTTTCGATGCGGCGAGCCACGTCGTCCCCGAGATTCTTCTCGGTTTTGTCGGAAAGGATCTGGCTGAGATGGGCGGCCGACATCTCCCACTTCTGCGCGCACGCGTTCTTGCGGCGGGCGCCGATGAGGGCGATGAGGTTCTGCTTGCGGATTGCGTAGATGTCCATTTCGCGATGTTGCCATCCTTTAGCGCTGTGCTAAATGTGCGCACAGCTAAATATGCCTTGCTGATAAATTAGCTCTGGGCTAAATTTCCTCCATCTGAGACAGGAGGAATCCCTTCATGAATGACCATCTCCGCGACTGGCTCGCGAAGGCGCCGGCGCAGGTTCGTGAGTCGGTCGCCAAGCAGGCCGGAACTACGGTAGGCCACCTCTGGCAGCTTGCCGGCGGCCACCGTAAGGCATCCGCTGATCTTGCTGAGCGCCTGCAAGAGGCCTCCAAGGGCGAGATCACCATCGCCGGCCTTCGCCCTGACCTGCTGGAGCTGGCCCGCAAAGTCCTGCAGGCCCAACCCATCGAATCGCACCAGTAATTCCATGGCTCCACGATAGGGTCAGGAGATCAAGATGACACTGTCCAAACCGCGACAGAACTGCAGCCGGGACCAGGTGCTGATTGCGCACGCCCAGGAGCAGATCGCCCGGACCTCTCGGTCCACCGATGACTTCGCGCACGCGCTGAACACCCTCCTGCTGCAGGCCCTGGGCGACCAGGCCGAGGCGCGCAAGGTGCCCAACCTGGCTGACACCAGCATCGGCGCCGCCGAGTACATGAAGGCCACCAGCGCCTGGCTGAAGCGGGTGCAGCGCTGGCTGGCCGCCGAGGTCGACTTTCCGGCCTGGCTGGAAGAGGCCTGGGTTGAAGCGCTCGAACCCGAATACCGCGAGCGGTGCCTGCAGGAGCTGGCCAGCCGTTACGGGCTGCTGGCGGTGCGGGAGCTGGGCGGGGAGGCTTGCCCGGTCACGGCCTTCGGCCAACTGGTGACCCGCATGGGTTCCACCGTGGAGGCCTGCGGCCAGGTGCTGGCTGATGGGCGGATCGACGCCAACGACGTGCCGCTGCTGCCCGCCATGATCGACACGCTGCGCGCAGCGGAGAGCCGCTGCAGTGAGCTGCGCCGGGCGGCGGAGTGTGTGCTGGCCAGCCAGCAGCCTGCGCTGAGGGCCGTGCCGTGAGTACCGTGATCATGTCGGCCTGCTGGCCGCTGCAGGGGATGACGGCGACGCAGAAGGCTGTGCTTATCTCGCTGGCGGACAACGCCAACGACGAGGGGGTGTGCTGGCCGTCGGTGTCGAACATCTCGCTGCGCACCTGCCTGTCCGAGCGGGCGGTGCAGGGTGCCATCAAGTGGCTGTGCGCGGCGGGGGCGCTGGCCACCAGCGATCGCACCGGGCGCTCCACCGTGTACACGGTGACCCCCGAAGCATATGCACCCCCGCAGGAGCTGCACCCCCGCAGCAAATGCACCCCCGCAGATGGTGCGGGGTTACCCCCGCAGCAGGTGCACCCCACCCCCGCAAATGCTGCACCCCACCCCCGCAGCAGCTGCACCCAGAACCGTAATAGAACCAACAAGGAACCGTCAGCAGAACCGCAATCCTCTTTGCCGACCGTTCCGGCCGCCCCGTCGAAGGGCAAGCGGCCGACCAAGGCGCAGAGCCAGGAAGCGGAGCTGGCTCGCCAGGAATCCTGCCGGGCGATCTGGCAGGCCTACTCGGCGGCCTACGAGGCGCGCTACGGCGCTCGGCCTGTTCGCAACGCCAAGGTCAACGCCCAGGTGGGGGACTTGCTCAAGCGCCTCGGCGCCGAGGAGGGCCCGCAGGTGGCGGCGTACTTCGTCGGGATCGAGGACGCCTACCTGCTCCGCAGCTACCACGAGTTCGGCCTGCTGCTGGCCCGGTCCGAAGGCTACCGCACGGCCTGGGCCACCCAGACGCAGGTGAACGGCCGCACCGCCATCCAGGCGGAGAAGACACAGGCGAACCTGAGCGCCGCCCAGGCTGCCCTGAAGGCCCAGCGCGAGAGGAGGGGTGCCCATGCTGACGCCTGACCAGGAAGACCGCCTGCTGGTATCGCTGTTCGCCACTGCCGAGGCCATGGGCCATGAGCTGACCCAGGCCGCCGCGCTGATGATGGTGGACGACCTGAAGGGCTACCCGGAGCCGGTGCTGGTCGACGCACTGCAGGCCTGCCGCCGGGAGTTGACCGGAAAGCTGACCCTCGCCGCCATCCTGCAGCGTGCGCAGGCCGCCGACGGACGCCCGGCCCGTGATGAGGCCTGGTCCATCGCCCTGGCCGCGTCCGATGAGTTCGAGTCGGTGATGCTGACGGACGAGATCCTCGCAGCGCTGCAGGCCGCCCGGCCGAGCCTGGAGGCCCGCGACAAGGTGGGGGCTCGCATGTCGTTCCTGTCGGCCTACGACCGCCTGCTGGAGGCCGCTCGCCGCGAAGGCAAGCCCGCCAACTGGCAGCTCTCCATCGGCTACGACCCCCAGCGCCGCGCCGCCGCCGTCGAGCAGGCCGTGCTGCTGCAGCGCCTGCCGGCACCAGTGGGTCAGCAGCTGCTGGCGGACCTGCGCGAGCAGGGCGTGCCCGTCTCCCAGGACGGTGCCGCCATCGCTGGCCTGCTGACTGGCCGAACCGCCGCCCCGTCACCGGAGATCCGCCAGCGCCTCATCGCCCTGAAGGAGGGGCTGGAGCAACAGAAGCGAGACCGCGCCGCTGCACGCCGCGCCGAGCTCGCCCACTACGGCGAGAACCTGAAAGCCCGCCGCGTGCAACTGATGGCCCAGGCCAAAGGAGCGAAACGTGACTGATCAACTACGCTGGCGCGCCAAGCGTGGCACAACCAGCTGCTGGGAAACCCCGTGCGGCTACACCGTGGCCCTGTGCCGCCTGCCGAACAACCGCTACACCGTGACCGCCCCGGGCGGCAGTGCACCGTTCGCCTACACGGACCGGAGCGAGGACATCCCCGGGCTGATCCAGGCCCACAAGGAAGCGCAGGAGGTGCCGGCATGATGCAGGGACGAGCAGTAACAGCTGAGCAACGCCGCTGGCACGACCTGCTGGTGAACGAGGTGGGGTGCATCGCCTGCCGCCACGACGGCCGAGGCGTGAACACGTACTGCAGCATCCACCACGTGGACGGCCGGACGAAGAGGCACGCGCACTGGTATGTGCTGCCCCTGTGCGGCCCGCACCACCAGACCGGCGGCGAGGGTGTCGCGCTACATCACAACAAGGCGCGATTCGTAGCGCGCTACGGCACCGAGGCGGACCTCCTGGCGGAGTGCGCCAAGATCTTGGCCACGGACCAGCATGTCATCCCCGCCGGCTTCCTGGCCTGGCTGGATGGCCCGGAGGTGATGGCATGAGACGGGGCATGCGTAACTTGGCGCGCTCGCACCGCCGCCACCCGGACGGCTACAGCACCACCCTGCGGATGTCGTTTCCCGAGCTGGCCGAACGCGGCTGGCGGCAGGTGAACGATCACCGCGTGCAACGCACCGACGGCTGGGCCATCGAGGCGCAGATGGGCGACCAGGACGGCTTCCGCGTCTGGCGGTACCGGCTCATCAACCCGACCGGCACCGTGCTGTGCTGGTTGCCGAGCGCCCTCGGCGCGGCGGCCTGGGCGGAGCGTGAGCAGAGGAGGGCGGCCGATGCGCGCTAAGGCACGCCTGCAGGCGCTGGGCCGCCTCAAGACCGGGGCGATGAACAAGACCGAGGCTGCCTACGAGCAGCACCTGAAGCTGCGCCAGCAGGCCGGTGAGGTGCTCTGGTACCGGTTCGAGGGGGTGAAGCTGCGGTTGGCCGACAACACCTTCTACACCGCCGACTTCTTCGTGATGACCGCCGCCGGCCTGCTCGAGGCCCACGAGGTGAAAGGCTTCTGGACGGACGACGCCCGGGTGAAGACCAAGGTGGCGGCCGACCAGTACCCCTTCCGATTCCTTGGGGTGAAGAAGGCCAAGGGCGGCGGCTGGGACTTCGAGGAGTTCTGATGGCCATGATCCCGAAACGGCACGGACCTGACAGGAAGATCGCGGTGATTCCCCTGGGCCGGTGCGAAATCTGCCAGGGCAAGGGGGTGATCAAGGGCGTGTTTCACGACATGCCGTGCGCGGCCTGCCATGGCGCAGGCCTGGTGCATAGGGAGACGGGTGAGGCGCTGGCGCCTGAGGAAATGGTCAAGCAACTGCGCTTGAGGCTGAACAGAGCGAATCGGCTGCTGAAGCAGTACGACGAGAAGAACTACGAGAAAGGTGGACCAGGCGCTGACTACGGGACCCGCAGCGGCGCATGGGTTGGAGACTGAATAGGAGCAGGCAATGGTGCAGACAAGAGACACCGAAGAGATGCTCGAGCAATGGGGTCTGTGGGTGGTGCAGGGCAGCGGCGTTCCGAGCTGCGCTGTGGTCGGCTACCGGCCGACACCCATGATCACGGACGACGAGGCGCTGCTGCTGGATCGCCTCATCGCCAGGTTGGGCAAGCGGTACCCGGAGTGCGGCGAGGTGATCCTGCGCTACTACACCAGCGGGCTTCCGCTGGATCAGCTGTCGCGGAAGATGGGCTTCAGCAAGGAGAAGACGCGGGGGCTGTGGAAGGCTGGCGTGGCCTGGTTGGATGGAGCGCTTGAGCATCGGCGCGAGGCCGCTTGACTCGACCGGTCGAGAACCATAGAGTTTCAGCTACTTTGCGGTTTTACCGCTTGAAAAGCCCTGGCCATGCGCCGGGGCTTTTTCGTTTCTGGCTTCCTGCCAACGCATTGCTCTGCGCCGATCACTGTCTCCGCAGCCCTCAGATCGGTGCCCTTGCCCGCTCCGGCGGGCCTTTTATTCAATGGAGATCCACATGGCCGAGCCCAGCACTGCAGCGGCAGTGATAGCACCGACCGCACTGGGCATCACGGCTGCCAGCCTGGTCCCGGGCGTAGACCTCAATGCGGTGATCGGCGGAGTAGCCGGCGCCCTCTTCTTCGTGGCCTGGGCCAGGGACCTGACCGTCTGGGCCCGCCTGGCCTATCTGTTCGTGTCGTGGATCGGTGGTTACCAGGTAGCCGTCGAGGTGGTAGGCCGTGGGTATTCGACCTATAGCGGCCTCCCTGCCCTCATCTCGGGCGCGCTCATCGTCGCCGCCCTGATCAGCGTTGCGGACTGGGTGCGCGGTGGCCAGCCTCCCGCCTGGCTGCGCGCGGTGATGAGCTGGGTTCGCCCTGGCTCTGGAGGAAACGGCAATGGTTAGCACCCTGTTCACAGTCGACCCATGGGCCCTGGTGGCCGCCGTGATCTGCGCCGCCATCTCGCTCCGCGTCGTCCTGTGGCGCCCGGATGGGCACCAGTACAAGGCCGTGCCCTCTTTGCTCGCCTGGGTGCTCAGCGCCTCCAGCGGCTGCTACGCCCTGAGCGTGGTGCTGTACAGCGCCTGCGGCCAGCCGGTGGCGCCTGTGTCGCCGTGGCTGGTGTGCCTGCTGCTGGTGATGGCCGCGCTGCTCTACCGCGCCCGTGGCAACGTCGCCGCGTTCTTGAGGGTGAACTGGGAGCGGCCATGGTCGGGTGTTGAGCGTAGGAGGGGATGAGGTGTTCTCGGTCTCGTCGAAGGGGCTGGAGCAGGCCCTGGCCAACCTCACCGACCTGGAGCGCCGACAGCTTCCGTTCGCCACTGCGCTGGCCCTGACTCGTACCGCCCAGGTGGTGGCTCAGGACATCCGAGCCGAGATGTCGGCCGTGTTCGACCGGCCCACCCCGGCCACCCTCAACAGCCTGTTCATCGAGCCTGCGACCAAGCAGAAGCTGGAGGCGCGGGTGTGGATCAAGGATGGGAGGACTCGCAACGGCAAGGGCAACCTGGTCGGGCGCGAGGGGGCATGGGGAAAGGGTAGGGCTGCCTCCGCGTGGTTGACGCCCGAGATCTTCGGCGGGCCGAGAAGCCACAAGGGCATCGACTCCATGCTCAGGCGCAAGGGCATTCTCTGGCATGGTCAGTACGTGGTGCCTGGGCGTGATGCCCAGCTCGACCAGTACGGCAACATGCCGCGAGGCCTGCTCTCGAAGATCAGGTCAGGCGCCTCCCTCAACTCTGAGGAGGGCTACAAGGCCAACGCCACAGGCAGCAAGCGCAGTCGAGCCAAGGGCAACGGCAAGCGCTACTTCGTCATGCACGACGCCAACCGCCAGCCCTTCGCGGTGGCCGAGCGCACAGGCAAGGGCAGGGCTGGCCTCAAGCTGGTGATGGCTTTCGTCGGCAAGACGCCCACCTACCGCAAGGCCCTGAGCTTCTTCGAGATAGCGGACGAGACTGCCGCGCGCGTGCTTCCCGAGGAGTTCCGCAAGGCCATGGCCCAGGCGCTGGCTACGCGCAGGCGATAGGGGCGCGCTATCTGCGGGCTGATCATAAATGAGAATGACTATCGTCTTGGGTCCTCCCGGAGGGGGGTGGCCCGGAGGGTAATTCGAGCCCCGCTCGACATCTATGTATGACCTTTTTTCAGGGGTTGGTTGTTGTTTAGTCATGGCCAAAAACGAAACAACCAGGCAGCCGGGATGGTTGAACAAATCCGAGATGGCGAAGTCGCTCGGCATTTCCCCGCAAGCCTTTGATAAATGGGGCGTTGAGCCAATCGCCCGCATCGGTCGCGAGGCGTTTTATCGCGTGCAGGATGTGGTTCAAAACCGCCTCGACAACGCGGCAAAGAAGCACCAACCCAGCGGTTCGGATGGCGGGGGTGTCGATCCGCTGATCGAGTACAAGCTGATGCAGGAGCGCCTGCGTCTCACCACGGCCCAGGCCTACGCGGTCGAGCAGAAGAACCAGGTGAACGACAAACTGTTGATACCAGCGCCTTTCGTCACGTTCGCCCTGGAGAAAATCGCCTCGAAGATAGGATCCAAACTCGAAACCGTCGGCAAGACCGTAAGCCGACGCCACCCGGACATCGACGCTCGGATACTCGAAACCACGGAGCGCGAGATCGCCCTGGCCCGCAACATCGCCTCTCAGTTCGGCGACGAAATCCCGGGATACCTCGATGAGTACCTTGCAACCTTGGATCAGTGACCTCGGCAAAGCCGTACGGTTAGGGCTGCAGGGCCTGTATAAAGAACCGCCGATGACCGCGGTTCAGTGGGCCGACGAACATTTCTACATGTCGTCCGAGTCTTCGTATCACGAAGGCAAGTGGACGACTGACCCATTTCAGGTCGCCATCCTGAACGCGATGGGCAATGACCTGATCGCCGTAGTCAACTTCGTGAAGTCGGCGCGGATCGGTTACACCAAGCTTCTGATGGCCAACATCGGCTACAAGCTCCAGCACAAGCGCCGCAACATCGTGATGTGGAGCCCAACGGACACTGATTCAAAGGGCATCAGCAAGCGTCACGTCGATGGCATGATCCGCGATGTTCCTGTGATCAAGGACCTGGCGCCTTGGTTTGGCAAGAAGCACCGCGACAACACCATCGAAGCAAAGACCTTCTCGAACCGGAAAAGCCTGTGGATTCGCGGTGGTACCGCATCGGGTAACTACCGCGAGCTGTCGGCTGACGAAGCAATCTACGACGAGCTGTCGAATTTCGACCCGGACATCGAGGGCGAGGGCGATGCCGTCACCCTGGGTGACAAACGCCTCGAAGGCGCCACCTACCCGAAGTCGATCCGCGGCTCCACGCCCAAAAAGGCCGGCAGCTGCCAGATCAACAAGGCCGCCGAAGAATCGCCGATCCGCCTGCGCTTCTATGTGGCTTGCCCGCACTGCCAGCACGAGCAAACGCTGAAGTTCGGCGGCAAGGATTGCGGCTACGGCCTCAAGTGGGAAAAGGACGAGCTCGGTCAGGCCACCAAAGCCTGGTACGTGTGCGAGTGCTGCGCCGAGCGCTTCTACCATCAGGACATGGTGGCAGCGGCTCCGCACGGCCGCTGGATCTGCGATGTCACTGGCATCTGGACGCGTGACTCAATGGACTGGTTCGATAAGGACGACCAGCCGATTCGCACGCCCAAGTCCGTCGCCTTCTACTGCTGGGCCATCTACAGCACTTGGTCGGCCTGGCTGAAGATCGCCGAGGAGTGGCTGAAGATCAAAGGCGACCGCGAGAAGCTGATCACCTTTACAAACACCACGCTTGGCGAGATGTGGGAGGAGATTCAGGCCAAAGTCGACTGGGAAGAGCTCTATGGGCGCCGCGAGGTGTGGACCGGCCAGGTTCCGCTGCGTGCCGTGGTGCTTACCGGCTTCATCGACACCCAAGACGACCGCCTCGAAGGCCGTGTTTGGGCGTTTGGCCAAGGCGAAGAGGCTTGGCTGGTTCACCGCTTCATCCTCATGGGTGACCCGGCCAGCGAGGAGTTGCAGCGCAAGGCCGGCATCGAGTTGCAACGGCAGTTCACCCGTGCGGACGGCCTAGTGATGAAGGTTGATCGGTGGGGCTGGGACTCCGGCGGCCACTACACCGATGAGGTGTACGCCGCCAGCCGCAAGCACGGCCTGCTCTGGGTCATTCCGACCAAGGGTGCCAGCCAGTACGGCAAGCCAATCGCCAACATGCCGCGCACCAAGAACAAGGCCAAGGTCTACCTGACCGAGATCGGTACCGATAATGCCAAGGAGCTGATCTACAGCCGCCTCAAGCTGCCGGTCGATACCGCAAAGTCGCAGGCCGGCGAATGCCAGCCTGGCGTGATCCACCTGCCAGCCAACAGCGACATCTGCGACGAAAGCGAGGTCAGGCAACTCACCTCCGAGGTAAAGGTGCCAAAGGTTATCAATGGCTTGCGCGTTCATCGTTGGGATGCTCAAGGCCGCCGCAACGAAGCACTCGACTGCCTGGTTGGCGCCATTGCCGCGCTGCGCATCAGCCAGCAGCGCTTCGGCCTGGACCTTGACGCACTTGCGGAACAACCGCAGCCCGGTGGCGACGCCGCCAACACCGACGACGAGCGCCCCCGCGCCAAATCCTCCTTCTGGAGCAAACCCTGATGACCTACACCATCGAGCAGTACCAGAAGCTCAAGGCGGCCCTAGCCGGCGGCGAGCTTCAGGTGCGTTATGCCGATCGCTCCGTCACCTACCGAAGCGCGGACGAGATGCTACGCATCCTCCGGCAGATGGAGAGCGAACTCGGCCTCAACGCCAACAACAACCACGGGCGCCGCTACGCCTCCTTCTCCAAAGGCTACTGACATGGGCTTTCTCGACACCCTGCTTCCCGGCATGGCCGCGAAGCGCGCCGAGGCTCGCCTGCGGAAAAAGAAGCTGGACCTGCAGATCGACATCCTCGAGCGCCGCTTCGAAGGCGCTGCCAAGGGGCGTCGGAACGATGGCTGGCGAAGCAGCGGCACCGACGCGAACGCGGAGATCGGCCCGGCCCTGGCACGCCTGCGCAACCGAGCGCGCGACCTTCGCCGGAACAACCCCTATGCCGAGCGGGCCATCACCGGCATCGCCGACAACGTAGTGGGCGCCGGCATCGTCCCGCGTCCGCTGGCCAAGTCTGCCCGCGCCAACAAGAGGCTGGTCGACCTGTGGAAAGCCTGGGGCGAGGAGACGCTCTGCGACGCAGACGGCCTGGAGAACTTCTACGGTCTGCAGCACAAGATCATGGAGGCCGTGCCGGAGGGCGGCGAGGTGCTGGTGCGTCGCCGCTGGCGCAAGTCCACCGATGGCCTGCCGGTGCCGATGCAACTGCAGGTCCTGGAAGCCGACTTCCTCGATGAGGAGAAGAACGGCCCGAACGGTGGCAACGAGATCATCCAGGGCATCGAGTTCAGCCCCATCGGCAAGCGGGTGGCCTACTGGATCTTCGACCAACACCCCGGCTCGAACAGCGCCTGGCGCACCTCGCCATCCCGGCGCATCCCGGCGGAAGACGTCATCCACGTCTTCCTGCCCAAGCGGCCTGGCCAGGCCAGGGGCTACAGCTGGTTCGCCCCGGTGATGCAGCGCCTGCGCAACTTCGACGAGATGGAAGACGCCGTCATGGAGCAGGCCAAGATCGCCGCCTGCTTCGCCGCGTTCGTCGTGAAGGACGACAGCTCTACCAGCGCCCGCAAGCCGCCTCCCCTGGTTGAACGGGTAGAGCCCGGGATCATCCAGGAGCTGGCCCAGGGCGAGGACGTCACCTTCGGCACACCGCCAACCTTCAACGGCTACGACTCCTACGCCTGGCAGGGGCTGCATGCCATCTCCGTCGGCCTGGGGGTTCCCTACGAACTCACCACCGGCGACCTGAAGGGCGTGAACTTCTCCAGCGGCCGGATGGGCTGGCTGCACTTCGCCCGACGGGTCGACGTCTGGCAATGGCGGATGCTGATCCCCCAGCTGTGCGTCGGCGTATGGCGCTGGTTCATGGAGGCCCAGGCCTTGCTGCCCGGCGGCGTGCTCGAGGACGTGAAAGCCGAGTGGACGCCGCCGCGCCGGGAGATGGTCGATCCGAAGTCCGAGATCGAGGCCGTGAAGCAGCGCCTGCGCAACGGCCTGGTCACCTGGCCGGACGCCCTGCGCGAGCTGGGCATCACCGATCCCCATGCCCACGCCAAGAACATCCAGGAAGCCAACGCCCTGCTCGACGAGCTCGGCCTGATCCTCGACTGCGACCCCCGCAAGGTGCTCGCGGCTGGATCGGCAGCGGCTGCCACCAACACCACCACAGAGAAGCCGAAAAATGCCGCAGACGACCAACAAGACGCATGAGACCCCCATGCTCACGCTGCGCGCCGCGGTAAGGCCGGACACGGTCGACATCGAGGCCCGCACCGTAGAGCTGGTCTGGACCACCGGAGCCAAAGGGCGCCGCTGGAACTGGGACGTGGGCTACTACCTGGAGGAGCTGGAAGTCAGCGACTCCGCCGTCAAGCTCGACCGCCTCAACAACGGAGCACCCCTGCTCAACGTCCACAACCAGTGGGAGCTCAGTTCCGTGCTGGCCGTGGTTGAGCGGGCCTGGCTGGAGAACGGGGAGGGCAAGGCCCTTGTCCGCTTCAGCCAGCGCGAAGACGCCGACGAGGTGTTCCGCGACGTGAAGGACGGAATCCTCCGCAACATCAGCGTCGGCTACACCGTGCACCGCTACGTCCTCGTCGAGGGCGGCGACGACACCATGCCCCTCTACCGCGCTGTGGACTGGGAGCCCATGGAGCTCTCCCTGGTCCCCGTCGGCTTCGACGACGGAGCCAAGGTCCGCAGCGCCAAGACGCCGGCCGAATACGACGGCCAGCGTTTCAACACCGTTTTCGAAACTCGGGAGGCCGAAGCGCCTACCGACCAACCGGCCGCCGTGGCCAACCCCCAAGAGGAAACCGAGATGACCGAAGAAGAGAAACGCGCGGCCGAAGAGCTGATCCGCCGTGAAGCAGCCGAGGCCGAGCGCAAGCGCGGCGTCACCATCCGCACCATGGCCAAGAAGGCGGGCCTGGATGACGACTTCGCCGAGGACCTCATCGCCCGGGGCGTATCGACGACCGAAGCCAGCGCCGCCATGTTCGACAAGCTGGCCGAGCGTCAGCAGAAGGACCAGCCGGAAACCCGCAACACCCTGCCCACCGGCGGCCAGGACCAGGGCGTCTTGCTGGCCAAGCGCTCCGCGATGCTCAATGCACTGCTCCATCGCTGCAACTCCTCCATCAAGCTGGAGGAGGACGGCCGCGAGTACCGCGGCATGCGCCTGATCGACATGGCCCGCGAGGCCATCGAACAGGTGGGTGGCAGCGTGCGTGGCATGACCCCGCAGGAAGTAGCCCGCGCCGCCCTGGGCTGTGACCGCCAGGCCATGCGCGCCGCCGGCATGCACTCCACCAGCGACTTCCCGCTGCTGCTGGGCAGCACCGTCAACCGTACCCTGCGTGACGCCTACCAGCTGGCGCCACAGACCTGGCGCCCGCTGGGTCGTCAGACCAGTGTCCCCGACT
Organism: Metapseudomonas otitidis; assembly: GCF_011397855.1. NCBI lineage: Bacteria > Pseudomonadati > Pseudomonadota > Gammaproteobacteria > Pseudomonadales > Pseudomonadaceae > Metapseudomonas > Metapseudomonas otitidis. Next base: position 2,554,247 of record NZ_AP022642.1, read on the forward strand.
TCCGTGCCGTCACCCGCGCCGCCCTGGGCGACATCTCCGCGCTGGAGAAGGTGCAGGAGCACGGCGAGTACAAGTACGGCACCATGAGCGAGGACGGCGCCCCGCTGAAGGTGGCCAAGTTCGGCAAGATCATCGCCATCACCTGGGAAGCGATCGTCAACGACGACCTCGGCGCCCTTTCGCGTATTCCCCAGGCCCTGGGCAATGCCGCCGCGCAGACTGAGTCCGATGTGGTCTGGTCGCTGCTGCTGGGCAACCCGAACTTCACCGACGGCAACCCGGTGTTCGACGCCTCCCACGGCAACCTGGCCGCCAGCGGTGGCGCCATCAACACCACCACCCTGGCCGCCGCCCGCGCCGCGATGCGCAAGCAGCAGTCCAAGGCCGGCCACTATCTCAACCTCGGCCCCGAATTCCTGGTGGTCGGCCCGGACAAGGAGCTGGAGGCCTTCCAGTTCACCAGCTCCAACTACGTGCCGGCGAAGAACGCCGACATCAACGACAGCCGCAACACCTCGCTGACCGTGATCGTCGACGCCCGGATCACCGGCAACCAGTGGTACCTCTATGCCGCCCCTGGTGTCGTGGACACCTTCGAGTACGCCTACCTTGAGGGCGAGCCCGGCGTCTTTACCGAGACCCGCGAGGGCTTCGAGGTGGACGGCATGGAGATCAAGGCCCGCCTGGTCTTCGGCGCCGCCTGGATCGACTACCGCGGCGTCTACAAGAACGCCGGCACCTGACCGCCAGCCACCAACCCCTACAGGGCGCCTCCGGGCGCCCTTTCTGTTTCTGCTCTCCCTCAGCGAGGTGACACATGAAAACCTTCATCCAGAACGGCGACTGCCTCACCGTCCCGGCACCCAACGGCGGCACCATCTCCGGCCAGCTCTACAAGGTCGGCTCCATCATCGGTGTGGCAGCCACCACCGAGGCGGCCGGTGACCCGGTGGTGCTCAAGCTCACCGGCGTCTTCGCGCTGACCAAGACCAGCGCCCAGGCTTGGGCTGTCGGCGATCCGGTGTTCATGAACACCACCAGCCGCTCGCTCTCCAACGCCTCGTCCACCGGCCTGGTACTGGTCGGCGTGGCCACCGAGGTCGCTGCCAACCCGTCCTCGGTCGGCCGCGTGCGCCTCAACGGCGTCTCCGCCCCGGCCGCCGTGGCGTAAGCCATGGCCTGGGCCGATATGCGCGACCGCATGCATGAGCGCGTGGTCGCGCACCTCAACGACGGCACCGCCGAGTACAACGCCAACGACGGCACGCCCCCAGTTCGCTGCCTGCCAGTGATCGTCGAGAACAACCTGATGCAGAACGGCCCGGATGGCCTCATGCGTTCGGACGCGATCGGCGTGACCTGGCGCAAGCAGCTCCTGGAGACGGCCGAGCGCGGCGGGATCTTCACCCACTGCGGCCGCCGGCTGATCGTCGAGCAGGTCATCGCGGACGACGGCCACATGGTGACCGCCGCCTGCATGGAGGACGCATGAGCAACATCCTCACCGCCGTCCGCCTGGCCGTGCTGGAGCGTGTCCATGGCATCACCGCCGCGAACGGGTACCGGACCAGCATCGGCGACCACCTCAAGACCGGGTGGCTGAACGAGGTGCTGGGCGAGAAGAACCTCCCGGACCAGTTCGCGCTGGTGCAGCGGGCCAAGAACAACCCGCCGGAGCCTGGGCCCGCTGCGATCAAGGTGCACTGCGGCTTCTTCGTGGTCGGCCTGATCAAAGCGGACTTCCTCAGTTACGAGGAAGCGCTCGAAGCCATGGAGCTCGACATCTGCCAGGCCCTGATGCCGCGCCAGGGAGGCTTCCCAGCCGGATTCCCGAAAGGGGTAACCGCTTTAACGCTCGGCGCCACCGAGTCCTTCCCGCCCGGGGATGGCCAGCGCCATGCCGGGGTACTCGTTCCCGTCCACATCACCACCATCATCCAGGAGCAGATCCGCCGATGAGCACCGAGAAAACCGTGCAGCTGGTCGAGGTCGAACTCGCCGGCGAGCACCGCCACAACGGCGTCGACCACAAGGCCGGCGACAAGATCAAGGTCACCCCCAAGCAGCAGGCGTTCCTCCAGAGCGCCAAGAAGCTCAAGGGCACCGCAACCGCAGCCACCAAGGAGTGACTGAGCCATGGCAACCACGAAAGAGACGGTCGTAATCGGCGGCCACCTGAAGGCGCGCGAAGCGGGCTCCGGGCTGCCCTTCCAGAAGGTCGGCCTGGTGAGCACCATCCAGCACACCACCGAGACCAACAGCCTGTCCCTGGCCGACACCACCACCCCCCAGGGTGGCGAGTACGACAGCCTGGACCGCGTCACCTCCGTAGGGCTCAGCATCAACTTCCGCGAGATCTACACCTGGGTGCTGGCCGCCCTGGTCTGGGGCAGCGCCACCAGCGTCGCCGCCACCACCATCACCGGCGAGAAGCACACCGCCGCCACCGCCGGCACCATCGCCCTGGAGCGGATGCCCCTGGCCATCTCCGGCGTGAGCAACGAAGCCGGCACCACCGACTACGACGAGTTCGACGACTGGGTCATGACCGGCTCCGGCATCGAGGTCGTGGCCGGCGGCGCGCTGGATATTGCAATCAAGGCCGCCCCGTCCGGCACCCCGTTCAAGGTCAGCGTCGACTACAGCTCCGCCGCAGAAGACGTGATCGAGGCCCTGACCAACAGCGGCAAGGTCTTCGAGTTCCTGTTCGAGGGCGAGAACGCCGCCGGCACTCAGCGGCGCGTCGAGGCCCGCTTCTTCCAATGCCGCCTCAACCTGGCCACCACCATGGACTGGATCAACACCGAAGACTTCGGCGGCTTCGAGGCCACGGCAAAGGTGCTGCGCGACGACAGCAAGGTCGGCGCCGGCGTATCGAAGTACTTCCGAATCAAGAAGGAGCTGGTGGCGTAACGAGAAAGCCCCGCTCTAGGGCGGGGCTTTTCAGATTCACAGTGTTCACTCCGCGCTTCGAGCGAGCCGGTCTCGGCTATTACTGATTCGCTTTGCCACAGCCTCTTGTCGAGTTTCGGGAGTCTTCTGCACTTTCACGACCTTGACCGTCTTTCTGGGTTTGGATTGCTCTGAAAGAAGGGCATTACTGAGTAGCGTCAGTTGAGACTCAATCGCTTCAAGCTTCGCTGTGCTGTAGGAGATGTGCTCCTGCATGGCTCCAGCGTTTGCTGAAGACTGGAGCCCGTGAATGGCTTCTAGCGCTTCATCCAATTGGCCATACAGGTCGAGTAGAAGGTGACTTCCGCTGGTGGATGGCCCACCGGGAACCGGCGGTGAATGGTCGAGAATGGACATGATTGCTTCGTCCATGTCGAAACTAGCATCAAGCCTGGCAACAAGCTCTGCATTGACGGAGCACCCGTTGCGGTCTGCGGCAGCCTTGAGCTTCTCGTAGACCGACATTGGCATGCGGAACTGTGATCTGTAGGTATCGTCCATGTCACTAGCTTGACACTAAAAATGCCTGAGATATAGTGACAGCGTGTCACTAAGGAGGGTCGTCATGTCACAAGTAACTCGTACTCAAACGCGAATCCCCACTGAGCTAATGGAGTGGGTGAAGCAGCAAGCTGAAAAGCAGAACCGCTCCATGAACAAGCAGATCGTTGAGTTTCTCCTGCAGGCCAGGCGGAGTCAGCAATGCTCATAAACGACGAAGCCCCAGTCGCTGCAACGACTAGGGCCTCAGGTGTGAAAACTTTGGAAGGAGTTCACGAGATGAATAGTACCGCAGGAAACACGGATTGCAATGTCCAGCGCCGGACATGCTCGGTGATTCCGTTTCTCTTTGAGGAGCAGCAGGTTCGAACTCTGCTGATCGACGATCAGCCGTGGTTTGTCGCGGTCGATGTGGCTACTGCGCTGCAGTACACCGAGGCGAGCAAGATGACTCGTAACCTCGATGGCGATGAAAAGGGTCTCCACAATGTGGTGACCCTTGGCGGCGTCCAGGAAATGCTGATCATCAACGAGTCCGGCCTGTACTCCGCGATCCTGCGATCTCGTAAGAATGAGGCCAAGCGCTTCAAGAAGTGGGTCACTTCTGTTGTCCTGCCCGCCATCCGCAAGCATGGCAGGTTCGAGGACACCGAAGGGCGCTTGGAAACCCTGGTTGGGCAGACCATCGGCACCGACGGCTTCCACTGCCTGGCCGCCGTAGTCGACGGCAAGACCAAGCGCCTCCCGGCGGCACTGCGGCGCGGTGCCAAGAACCACCTCTGGTCCCAGGTGCACAAGGCCTTCAGCGTCGTGACCGCCGAGGACATCCCAGCCAGCCAACTGGACGCCGCCCGCAACTTCGTCGCCGCCTACGCCCTGGAAGGGGAGTGGCTGGGGCGTGATGCCCTGGAGGGCTTCGGTGGACTGATCGGGAAGAAGCTCAAGGGTTCCGAGCGTTGGATGGTCTCCGTCGACCACACCGGCCAGGAGCAGTACACCCCGATTCCCGAGAACGCCAGCGTGCTGAGCTACGAAGACCTGATCGCCGGCATGGTCTCCACCCGGGGTGACATCCCGGTTTCGACCGACGAGATGTTCGAGTTCATGATGGCGGCGCTGACCAACCTCAAGTGCCGTACCGACAACATGCAGCACATGCTGCGCAACCAGAGGGCTGCAGCATGAGCGAGGTCATCAACCGCACCACCACCATGAGCAGTCGGGAGATCGCGGCGCTCACCGAAAAGCAGCACCAACACGTCAAGCGCGATATTGAAAGGATGCTTGCCGAGCTTGGGGAAGATGCGTCCAATTTTGGACGCATCTATCTCGACAGCATGAACCGGGAGAAAACCGAGTATCTGCTGGACCGTGACCACGTTGAATGCCTGCTCGCAGGCTACAGCGCACCGCTGCGCATGAAGGTAATCCGCCGGCTCCATGAACTGGAGGACGCAGCAGGGTACCGCCTGCCAATCGAGCGCAAGCTGCCCACTGCTGCCGACAGCTTCAACGCCGGCCTGGTGATCGCCAAGGCCCTTGGACTGGACGGCAACCAGGCGGTGCTCAGCGCCAACCGGATGGTGGCTGCAACCCTGGGCGTCGACGTGATGCAGATGGCCGGCGTACAGCACCTTGTGTGCGAATCGCAGGAGATGACCTTCACCCCGAGCGAGATGGGGTGCAGGCTCGGTGGCATGAGCGGCCAGGGAGTCAACAAGCTGCTGGAGCGGTGCGGCCTGCAGCGGTCGTTCGAGTACCGCAAAGGCCGGAAGCGCTGGGAGGTCCTGCCGGACGGCAGGCCCTTCGCCGTGATCGTGGACACCGCCAAGAAGCACAGCGACGGCGCTCCGGTGCAGCAGATCCGCTGGAAGGAATCGGCCCTGGACCGTCTCGCGCCCGCGCTGACGCCGTAGCCAAGCCCTCAATGCCGAACCCAGCCAAGCGCTGGGTTTCGGTGCTGGTGCTCTGCTACATTCGGCCCTTTGAAGCCAAGGAGGGGAAGATATGCAGTGCCCAAAATGCAACTACGAGCCGACACTGTCAGAGGTTCAAAGGAGCCCTAATGATTGTGTAAGTTGTGGAATAAATTATGAAGGGCACGCACGGCATATGGCCGAGCTTGCTGAGAAGAAAAAGGCTGAAGCGCAACTAAATGCTTCAATGGCCAAAGCCCCGCCCGCGATAAAAAATGCAATTGCTAAATATCCTGGTGCTCAACCTGTTGTTGTTGTAGATATAAACATGAGCTTTTGGTCTATGGTCATGTTTATGGTTAAGTGGGTTTTTGCAACAATTCCTGCCGCAATAATAATTGCGCTTATCGTCTATGGTGGTATCTCGATATTTGGCATAGTAGGAAGTGCATTTGATGCTCCGAATTACCAAACCGGTTCCATTCAGCCAAAGACGAGTTCTGGAGGGTATTCTGTTGATCCGCCGAGGCCCTCTGCTCCGGCTCAGGTGGTAAGCGCTGCGCTTATTGGGAAGGGGTTTGATGAGGGCGAATTTGGCAATGACAAGATAACAATCAGCATTCTTTTCAAGAATGATGGCTCTAAAGGCATACGCGCATTTGATGGAGTTCTTGAATTCACTGACTTGCTTGGCAATGTTATTCTCAGGTCTAACGTTAGAGTTAATGAGTCGCTTCCTGCTGGTCAAAGTCTGCCTTGGGATGGGTCAATTGATTATAATGAGTTCATTGCAAGTAATCGAAATCTTCGCAATGAAACACAGGAGAACGTTCGTCTGAATTTTGAATTGGGAAAGGTATTGTATTCGGACGGAAGTAAAGAAGAGTTCTAGTACCCTCAACTAATCAAAGCCCGCTTCGGCGGGTTTTTTTATGGAGACGAAAAAGTGAAGCCTGACATTGACCAGAGCCTGTCGCAGTTCATTGGCGCGGCTGTTCCGATCCCCCTGCGCGCGCCAGGGTACGAGGTGCACATGATCCAGCTGCGCCAGGTGCCCGCGATCAACCGCTGCCTGGCTCCGCTGCGCTCGACCTTCGAGAGCCTGGCCCAAGCGCTGGAGGCAGCACGAAGCGAAGGCGCCGACATGGGCGGGCTTTTTGACCAGGCGCTGGCCGTCATCGACGTTATGCAGATGCTGGAGGAGCACCGCCCGCTGTTGCTGGAGCTGCTCGCCGAGATTACCCGGCGCACCCCCGACGACATCGACAGCCTGGAGCTGGACGACCTGCTGGGCCTGTTGGCTGCTGCGGTGGAGCTCAACCTCGATTTTTTCTTCCTGCGCCTGCAGCCGCAACTGCGGGCGAGCCTGGTGGAACTGGCCGTGGCGATTTCTTCGAGACGGCGCAGCTCCTGATCCAGAACGGGCACACGCGGGCCTCCATCCTGGAGATGTCACTGCCGCAGCTGCGCGGGTACCTGCGTGCTCTCAACGCCATCCGCCGTTCTGACGACCGCCTGAGCCTTTGCATCGCCCGCGCCGCCGGCGCGATTGATGAAGACTTCAAGGCCTTCATGAAATCCCTATAGAGGACCTCCCATGAGCAATGACATGTCGATTGGCATCGTCATCGGCGGAGCCGTGTCCGCTGCGCTTCGCAACAGCATCAAGGACGCTACCAAAAGCCTTGGCCAGCTCGGCAACGAGATCGAAGCCACCTCAAGGAAGGGGCAGTTGATCGACAGCTTCAACCAGGCCAAGGAGTCAGCCAAGGCGGCCAGCGCCGAGTTCTTCGCCAACAAGAAGCGCGTGGAGGATCTGAGCCGCGCCGTTGCAAGGGCCGGCCAGCCCATCAAGGCGCTGGACCTTGCGCTGGCCCAGGCGCAGCGTGCGCTGGAGCGCAGCAAGCGCTACATGGCGGCGCAGACCACACAGGTCAACACCTACCGCAAGGAACTCCAGGCCGCCGGGGTAGATGTCCGCAACCTGGCGAAGGAGCAGGAGCGTCTGGCAGGTGAGTCGGCGCGGCTGCAGCGCATCCAAAAAGCGCAGGCAAGCGCAGAAAGCTTTGCTGCCCGGCGCTCGGCTGTGCGCGGTGAAGGCCTTGGCTTGGCTGCCGAGGCGGCTACTGTGGGTTACGCAATTAAGTCAGCGGTGGAGCCAGCCGTAAGACTCGAAACTGCGCTCAAGTCTGTGGAAGCGCGGGTCAACTTCTCCACTCCGCAGGGCATCGTCAACTTGCGGACTCAGCTGGAGGCGTTGTCCGAAGAGACCGGCATCATGGTGCCGGACCTCGCTGAGGCGGCAGCTCTGGCGGGGCAGTTTGGTATCGCTGGCGATAAGGTCGCGGCGTTCGTGAAGCAGGCCACTCAGGTTGGGGTGGCTTTCAAAATGAGCACTGACCAAGCGACAGAATCCATAGCTACGCTGTCGACTGTGCTCGGTGTGCCAATCGAAAAAATCGGCACTTTGCTCGACGCGGTCAACCAGTTGTCCAACAACAGTCGTGCGAGCGAGGCACAGATTCTCGACGTGCTTGGTCGGGTCGGCGGTATCGGCCGGCAGTTCGGCTTGGCCAATAACCAGATCGCTGCGCTGGCCTCTACCTTCATCTCCCTGGGCAAATCGCCCGAGGTGGCTGCAACCGGCATCAACGCGCTGCTCAACAAGCTGCAGACCGCCGGCGTTCAGTCGGACGAGTTCAAGACCGAGCTGCAGAACCTGGTGGGCGATGTGGATGCGTTCACCCGCAGCATGGATGTGGACGCTCAGGCTGCTCTGGATAACTTCCTGGCACAGCTGGGCAAGCTAGATACCCGGGGTCAGGCAGAGGCCATCACCGTCCTCTTCGGGCAGGAGTACGCTGACGACATCAGCCTGCTCTCCGGGCGCCTTGACGAATACCGCCGGCAGTTGCGCGAGGTTGCCGACGAAACCAAGTACGCAGGAAGCGTGCAGCGTGAGTTCGAGCGGTTCAATTCAGGTGCCGCTGTTGAAGCGAAGAAAGCAGCTGCAGCTCTCAACAACGCGCTTTCCGAGCTAGGCGTAGTTGCCCTTCCTGTAATCACGAAGCTGGCCAAGCAGGTTGCCGAGTTTGGGAAGTGGCTGAAGTCAACTGGAGAGACTGGCCAGTCTGCTTTGATGGGGTTGGTCTATCTGCTCAGTGGTGGACTTTTGCTGAAGGGGCTGCGCTTCCTGGGGCGCCTCATCTTCACAGAGATAGGTGGCGCGTTCACTGCGGTTAACAAGGTCGCCACTAAGGTGATGGGGGAAGGAATCCTCTCTGTCGCTACCAAGACCTTCCGCCGGATCGGAACGGAGGCCCAGAGCAGCGCCACAATCGCGACGCGCGCCATGGGCGCTATCCAGGCCTCGGCTAGAGGCCTGACCTGGGCTCTAGGTCTGGTGGGCGCTGCGTTTGCTGGCTGGGAAATCGGCACATATCTGCGCAAGGAAGTGCTGTGGATCGAGCGCCTCGGTATCGCGCTCGCATCCCAACTACACGCAGGGTTCGTGCTGATCAGGGGCTATGCCGAAGAGTCGTTCGAGGGGCTGAAGTTCGCGCTGTCCAACCCCCTGGACTACATGCGGCTCAGGTTCGCGAACTTCGTCAAGGACCTGGCCACCCTGATCGCCAAGATCCCCACCTTTGGCGAGAGCGCTGCCAACGCATTGCGCTCAGCCGCTGATAGCGTGACAGGGAAACCGGCGACGCTCGACAACAAGGGCGGCAATAGAGAGAAGGGCCAGAGCCGATTTGGCGAGACGCCTGGGGCAATCGAGAGCTTCAGTGCTAGACAGGAGGCAATTCGCAAGAAAACTCAGGACGAAGTAAAGGCCATCAAGGATGGCTACTTCGAGCTGTGGGAGATGGCTGGGCAGAACGCCGACAAGACGAAGGAAGCCAATGCTGGAGCCGCCCAGGCACAGAAGGAGCTGGCCGACGCTACTGCAGCTTCACAAGAGAAGATGACCGCTGACGCTGCCGCCGGGACCAAGCAGCGAATTAGCCTGACCGACAAGGAAAAGGCTGCGCTTAAGAAGGCGGTGAAGGAACGCGATGCCCTGATGAAGGACATCAACGACCGGACCAAGAACATCATCGGTGAGAAAGGGCTGGCGCAAGCCACCTCGTTCAGCCAGGCCGGCGGGCTTACCGCCAAGGCTCGCCAGTCTCTGCAGAACAAGGATTACCTCCAGGCTCTGAAGTACGCCGATCAGGCCACCGAAGTGCTTGAGGAACTGCAGAAGAGCGGCGACCGAAACACGCTTGCTCTGGCTGGCCAGGCAAAGGCTGCCCAGCGTATCGCCGAGGAGGCCTATGCCGCTATCGATGCCGCCGGCAAGGCGGCTACCGAGAAGGTGGCCAAGGTTCCGGTCAAGCCAGTCATGGACGATGCTGCGGTCGAACAGGCGAAGGCAGCCGTCCAAGCCCTTGCGGAGACCTTGAGAAACAGCCTGGTCATTACCATCACGCCAATCGTCTCGATGCCCGACGGAGTCGCCAACCCAAGCCAACCCTTCTACAAGGACGGCTCCTCCTTCACGCAGTTTCCCAATCAGGGCTTCTCTGCAGGAGGCTTTACCGGGTTCGGGGGACGGCTTGAGCCGGCCGGCATAGTGCACCGAGGCGAGTACGTGATGCCGCAACCGGTTGTGAGAGAGCCAGGCGCGATCAGCGTTCTGTCGGCGATGCGGACACACGGCGTTTCGAGGGTGCTTGAGCAGGTGCGCAAGACCTGGCGCGGCTACGACGTTGGCGGGCTGGTTGGCGATTACACCGTAAGACCTATCCCACAGGTCAGCGGCATGAGCCCACAGGCCGCCAGCTTCCCCAACCTCGGCCTGCTGGAAATCAGCGTGGGCGGTGCGCCGCCGATCCGCACCTATGCCGAGCCGTCCATGGCGGAGCAGTTGCGCCGGACGGCGATGAAGTTCGGCAGACCCTAACCCCGCCCCGTGCGGGGTTTTCATTTTCTGGAGCACCTCATGAGTCGACCTGCAGTGATGCTGGCCGGAATCCCGATTGCGAGCGCATCCGGCCGGGCAGACACCGGCTACAGCACCGAAGGGGGATGGACGGATGTCCGCCTCTCCGGCGGCAAGCTGTACCGGATGACCCACTGGAGCAAAGAGTCCATACGGCTCAGCGGCTCCGGCTGGATGGGCCCGGGCTTCGCCGCCGTGGACTTCAGCCAGCCGCAGGAGCTGTGGCTGGCGGACCCCAAGTCAATGGCGGGGCGCACGGCGGCGGACCGGGTCTTCACCCTCACCAGCGACGTGCGGCCGGACTTCCCGCCGATTGGCCTCGCCCTGGTGGGCCGTGACTGGGAGCGCACCGGTGTTTCGCTGGCAGGCCGGGTGGCCACCCTGGACCCACTGCCCGGCGCAACGGCGTACCGCGTTCACTGGCTGCCCCGCTACCTGGTGTTCTGCAGCCCGCCGGAGGAGGCCATCACCGGCACCGCCGGCGGCGGCCAGTTCGATTGGCAGTTCACCGCGAGGGAGGTGTGATGCTGAACCAGTACCCACTCAACAGCACGCCCATCAACGCCCTGGCGGAGGAGGGCACGGCGCCGCCTGTGTACCTCACGGCCGGCTACGCCACGCGCTGGCGCCCCGTGGTCACCGTGGGCGGCGTGGACCTCACCGAGCGCATCGCCGGGGTGGTGGACGTGGACCGGGAGGAGGGTGCCGCCGGCATCGCCCAGTTCGACCTCTTCTTCGAGCCGGGCAGCGAGGTGCCGATTGATCTGGCCGATCAGGTGGTCACCATCGACTACGTGGCCGAGGTGGACGGGCAGACCGTGACCGGGCGCCTCTTCACCGGCGCCGTGGCTGAGCCCTCCTGGTCGCCCACCAACCGCATCATGTCGATCAGCTGCACCGACCGCCTGCAGCAGCGGGTGGAGGCGCTGACCCTGGCCCAGGTCGAGGCGCTGACCCCCGGCTTCTGGAGCGCCGACGTGTTCGAGCCGGTGGCCGGGCGCAGCCGCTGGGACTATGCGCAGGAACGCATGAGCACCCTAACTGCCAGCCTCGACTGCTCCGCCCAGGGCGAGCTGCGTGTCACCAGCTGGTACGCCACCGCCCCGGCCTTCGTGTTCGGCGACGGCACGGCGGTGTTCCAATCCATCTCCGTGGCGCTGGCCCAGCTGCGCGAGGCCACCAACCGCGCCGAGCTGGAGGTGAACTACCGCTACCAGCGCCTGTGGCAGTTGAACGAGAACTACAGCTGGCAGCATGTGGGCGAGCACGGCTTGACCGAAATCCAGGGCTTTTGCCAGTGGCGGACCTGGAGCACCGAGACGCCCAGCGTCGAGATGGTGGAGAGCGCCATCGAGGGCAGCGGGCAGGTGCTGATCGGCACCCCGCGCTACCAGCTGTTGCCGGCCAGCAGCGGCAACCCCTGCGGCGACGGCGTGCCGTGGATCAACACCAACTCCGCCGAGCAGCTGCTGCTGGCCGCCGACGTCACCGGCGGGCGGCGCTGGGCGCAGACCGTCACCGAGACCTACCGCATCACCCTGGCCACCGCCGCCGGGCTGGTGGAGGCCACCCGCGTGGTGAGCCGCGACAGCCTGTCGTTCGAGGTGGAGGACGAGCGCGTCAGCGACTGGGAGAACTCCCTGACCTCCGTGGCCCAGTCCGACCTCACCGGCCCGCCCAGCCTGCCCGTGGGCGTGCCGAGCGGCGGCTGGGCGTGGACCCCCAACGGCGGCCAGGTGGACGTGATCGACGAGGCTCGCCGCGTGAACGGCCTGCGGGTGGGCATACGGCGGGCGGTGGTCGAGCTGATCAGCGCCCACCGGCAGACCACCGTCAGCTGGGACGTCCCCACCAGCCTCGCCCTGGACGTGGATCTGGTGCACACCCTGGAGTTGGATGACCAGTACACCCGGGCGCGGGGAAAATGCCGGCGCGTGCAGCACCGCCTCGACATGGACAGCGGCGAGGCCATCACCACCCTGAGCATCGCCGTCATGCGCGGCGGCGGTGACAGCGACGCGCTGGTGGTGCCGGGCCGGCCCGACACCAGCGTGCCGCCCCTGAGCAGCACACCCGGCCCGCCGAATGCCGGGCGCCTGCCAACCCAGATCGGCGGTCGGCTCAACCACCCGCCGAACGCCTCCGGCCCAACCGATGGTGGGCCCGTGGAGCCCTACGACGACGAACTGGACGGGTTCGCCGGCAACTACTCCACCACCGACGACCTGACCGCCGAGCAGTTCCCGCGGCGATTCACCCTCACGGCCCGGGAGATCCCCGAGCTGTACCGCGACGAACTGACCCGCAGCACGGAAACCCTGCTGCGGGTGGGCATCCCCAACGACCTATTGGAGCTGTGAGATGAGCAACGAGAGCGACCGCCGCAGCAGTGGGGCGGCGAACGAGGCCGCCCGCCGCGCCTCGGGCGCCGCCAACGAAGCGGCCCGGCGGGCAAGCGGTGCCGCCAATGAGGCCGCCCGCCGCGCCAGCGGAGCAGCCAACGAGGCCGCGCGCCGAGGCGACAGCCAGCAGGTGCAGCGCGACCTCAACCGCCTGGTGCGGCCACCCATCCGCCGGCAGGAGCTGCGCACCGTGGCCGCACGCGGAGCAGCCCCGGCCGCACGCGGGCGCAGCGACTACGTGCCTCCAGCTGCTGGCCGTGGTGGTATCGCCAGCCCCCTCACCGAGCCGTCGTTCGCCGCCAGGGAATGGTGGGACGACGGCTGGAAGACGTCCGACGGCCTGTTCACCATCCCCATGCCCAAGAAGGTGGTCATGCGCGACGCCAACAACGCCGAGGTGGTGTTCGAGTACGCCAAACCGGGTACGGGGGCGACGCCATGACCGAGCGGCGTGTGCTGGTCTGGCCCTGGCATGGCCGGCTCACCGAGGGGCAGCTCCTACTGCCGAACGGGCAGAGCCGCCCCCATCCGATGCCGGACGACTCCACGTTCGCGGTGAGCAACCCCGGCGACACTCACCTGATCCGCGTGGAGGGCGTCCCGGCCATCACCCCAGAGGAGGCCGCCCAGGCGCCCGAGGGCGGGGAATACTGGGCTGGCCGCGCGCTGCTGAGCGGCACCGACCTCTACGGCCAGCGCCTGAGCGGCTGGATCTACCAGGCGCCCAGTGGCGGCAAATGGTGGGTGCGGCTGGAGAACCTGAGCATCGGCGCCAGCCTCACCCAGGGGCGGCTCCGCATCCGCCGTTTCGGCGTGGCCGGCGGCGATCCTGACGAGCACCTGCAGTATTTCACCCTGCCGGATGGGATTCCCTCGCCGGCTGATCGCGCCCGGGTGTTCGCTGACCTGCGCGCCGGTGCCAGCGAGCGCCTGCAGCTCCATTCGGTGAGCCCCACGGGGCAGCATGCCGTGCTGGCCCTGACCACGGCCAACAACATCGCCCTGCGCCCCCTCGACCAGCGCCCCCGGGCGTACCGGTTCTACCTGGCCAGTGTCACGGGGGAGGGGCAGGAGCTGCTGGTGGCCATCACTGCGCTGTACGGCATCGACGACATCGCCCCGGAGCCGATCACCACCCGGCCGGCCGGCTATGTGTCGCTGCAGTTCACCCAGGCCCCCACGGAGACCAGCCGGGTGCCCTACGAGGAGAACGGCCAGCTGGTCGGTTATGACGTCACCTACAGCCTGGATTCCCCCGGCAGCCTGGAGCCTGTCGGCTCATCAACCGAGTACACCACGCCCGGCACCTACACCGGTCAGTACCGCTGGATGCACGCCGTCGATTTCGACGGCGAGGTCCCGGTGCCTGTCTGGACCCAGGTGGACTACACCTGCGAGGTCGAGGCGCCCGCGTTCACCCGGGCAACGATTGAGCCACGGGTGCAGCGCGAGCGATTCGTGTCGATAGGCGGCCCTGAAGTGCTGGTGGACGGGCGCTACCGGAGCACCGGCGGCGGTGCCGCTCATGCGCAGATCAATGTCGTAGTCGGCGCCTGGTCCGTCAGCCTCCAGATGGAGGCCACCAGCGAACTGGACACCGGCATCCTGCGCTACGCGGTGGATAGCTGGCCAACCAGCCCCGTGACCAACACCTACACCCTCACCAGCGACCTGGGTGGGAGCAGCTACGCGGAGGCGGTACGGCCCGAGGGCATGCTGCCGAAGCTGGGTGCGATCCTCGGCGGAAACGGCACAACCCGTCAGCCGGAGATCGTCGTCTTGTACGGCCGCACGATCATCCTGCTCGACCTCTACAGCAACACGCTGGTGGGCGTGTGCGCCCAGGTCGGCGACGGCCCGCTGGTCCACGTCGGCGCCGCCACGCGGCTGACGTTCCAGTCCATGGCCGGGGAGTCCACCCCCAGCACCGCCAGCTACGGCAGCTACAACCCCGCCACGGGCCAGGCCGTGATCGGCGCCCTCAAACCCGTCAACTGGATATGACCATGCAACGACTGTTCAACAACTGGGCTACGACCCTGCAGGATCCGCTGCTGGCCACCGCCCCGGAGCTGCCCGTACCGCCGCCCATGGCCCAGCGCCTGCAGCTCGCAGCGGGCGAATTCTGCGACCTGACGCTGGACCCAGCCGGTCCAGCACCGGAGATCGTGCGAGTCACGGCCAGCAGTGGCGGTGTCCTGACGCTCGGCGGGCGAGGGCTGGAGGGCAGCGCCACGCCAACCAGTTGGCCCGCTGGCACGCGGGTGGTGCTCGCTGCTACGGCGCGCTACCTGGAGGCACTGCAGCAGCCCACAGGTGGGCAAGTGGCGGACCGGTTCATTACGGCCCCGGTCGGCGTCAGTACGGCCGTCACCGCCGACCTTGGCCTGGTGGTGCTGTCGTCCTCGTCCGAGGAGGAAACGGAGCTGGTATTCCAGGCCCCTGCCGTGGGGCGCATGCGCCGGCTCGACCTGCAGTTCTTCCCTGGGAGCAGCGCCGTGTTCCGCCTCAGCCTGACTGGCGGCGTGGTAGGCATCGTCAGCCTTGGCTCCGGGCTCACCGAAATTACCGGCGGCAGCGTGCGGATCAGCGGCCTGGCTGGGCCCGTGTTTGCGTCAGTGTTCCTGTACAACGACAGCACCTATGGCCCCGCGATGGACGTGATCAAGTACTACGCCGAGGAATCGCCAACGCCTCCAAGCGTTCCCAGCTGACCCGCCGACTCATCCCGCTCAACAGGAGTAGCCAGCCATGCAGCCGGCCCGCCTAGACCTGCCCGTCATCCCGGGCGCCACGCTCAACCAGCCCCTGCTGCTGATGCAGCCCGTCTACCAGTACCGCCCCATCACCGGCCTGGCCGGCACCGCCCCGGTGCGCCTGCAGGTGCCCGCCCACGGCCTGCCCGGGGACTGGCCGGTGTGGTGCGAGGGCGTGCCCAACTGGCCCGACCTCAATCAGGACAAGCTGCGCTCACCGGGCCGCCTGGCCCACATGGTGGACGCCGACACCCTGGAGTTCAACGACCTGTCCGGCCAGGGCCGCACCGCCGCCAGCGGCCTGCTGGTCTACCGCCTCCCGGTGGACCTGGCCGGCTGCGAGATCCGCGCCGAGATCCGGGGCGAGGGCGCCGCCCCCATCCTGCTGACCCAGGGCAACGGCGGCGTCCTGCTCCAGGGCCTCGGCCAGGTGCTGCTGATCCTCACCGCCGCGCAGACCGCCGCCATCACCTGGGCTCGCGGCGAGTGGGACCTGACCATCACCCACCCCGACGGCACCGTGAACCGCTGGGTAGCCGGTCCGGTGCTGGTGAACAGCGGAGGAGGGTGCGCCCATGGCTGCTGATGCCCCGTCCGTCGTTGCCCTGGCCCAGCCCGTGGCTGTGGTGGTGGAGCCGGCCCGCGTGGCGGGGGTGGCCATCGCCGCCGGTGGCCAAGGCCCGCCGGGCCGTGACGGCGCCCCGGGTGGCACCACCTTTGAGTGGTCCCAGGACATCCCGCTCGCCGTGTGGACCGTACCCCACAACCTGGGCCGGTACCCCAGCGTCACCGTCGTCGACCACCTCGGCAACCGGGTAGAGCCCGACATCACCTACATCGACCAGGACATCGTCCAGATCACCCACGGGCGGCCGGAGATCGGCAAAGCCTATTTCAACTAGGAGCACCCCATGAAGTTCACCAACACCATCGACGCCAACGGGTTCAAGGTCACCGGCATGGCCGATGGCACCAACCCGCAGGACGCAGTCACCAAGGCCCAGCTTGACGCGGCCGTGCAGGGCTATTCCTGGAAGACCCCAGTGCGCGCGGCCACTACAGCAAACGTCACCCTGTCCGGTACCCAGACCATCGACGGCGTGGCCCTGGTGGTCGGTGACCGCGTGCTGGTGAAGAACCAGAGCACCGCCTCCGGCAACGGCATCTACCTGGTGGCCTCGGGCAGCTGGACCCGCACCACGGATTTCGATGCCGGCAGCAAGGTGCTGGGCGCAGCTGTGTTCGTCAGCGAGGGCGCAACTCAGGGCAACCAACAATGGAAAATGACCACCGACGCGCCCATCACCATCGGCACCACTGCCCTGGTATGGGAGCAGGTCGGCGGCGGCCAGAGCTATACCGCCGGCAACGGCATCACCATCACCGGCGCCGTGATCGCGGTGGATACCGGCGTGGTCGCCCGCAAGGCCTCCGCTACCATCGGTGACGGCACCGCCACCACCATCACCGTGACCCACAACCTCAACACCCAGGACGTGGCCGTGAGCGTGCGCGAGGCATCCACCAATGCCGGTGTGATCGCTGACTGGGTGGCAAACGGTGTGAACACGATCCAGTTGACGTTCGGCGTGGCGCCGACCTCTGGGCAGTACCGCGTGACGGTGGCGGGCTGATGAAGCACGTAGGCGCGCGGACGGACCCGCTAGACATCGCCTGTCAGGTTCAGTTGCCTAGGGCAAACCTGCTGGTAAACAGCGAATTCCTGATCAATCAACGCGCATTCTCGGGTGGCGCCCTGGCTGCCGGCAGCTATGGGCATGATCGATGGGGCGCCTACAACGGCGGCGCAAACTACAGCGTATCGGGCGGAGTGGTCACCCTCGCGTCTGGCACGCTCTGCCAGGTGATCGAATCGGCGGGGCTGAGCGGTCAACAGGTCACCGTCTCAGTGGAGGACCCGACCGGCCCGCTCACCGTAACGCTCGGCACCGGCAGCAGCTCGGTAACAGGAACGATCTCGACCGGCACCGGCCGGAGAGGTGTCACCCTGACCGTTCCAGCCGCCGCTTTGACCGGTGACCTCAACGTGAGGCTATCTGGTGCGTTGTCGTTCAAACGACCGAAGGTCGAAGTTGGGGGCGTGGCCACCGCATGGCTGCCTGTCCCGCTGCGAGAGACCCAGGCCGCCTGCTATCGCTACTACTACCAGTTGGCTGGCGCAGACAGTGCAGGCGCCGCGTTTGCGCCTGGTGGTTCCTCCAACAACTCCCTGACGATGAAGGCTCCAATTCCGGTGCGCATGCGCGCCGTACCCGCAGTCTCGACAAATCTCACGTACTCCTCGTACGTCGCTGGGCCTGTTGGTTCCAACCAATGGAGCCTGGCGGCAGCGGGAGTCGCGTTCACGTCATTTTCAGGGACGCCCAACTTGTTGTTGGAGGCGTCGCCCCAGGTTCTCACCCTCTACATCTACGGCGCGACCGCCAGCCCGGCCCCGAACCAGTTCGGGCTCGGCTCCTCAATGTGGATACGTGCCGACGCGGAGCTGCCATGTACAGACTGATTGCACATCCGGACGGCACCACGTCGTCCAGCACGATCCTTCGCGTTGAGGATGGGGCCGTCATCCCGCGTGGGCATCGTTGGTGGGATGAATACGAGCGCTGGCTGGCCCAGGGCAACAAACCCGAGGCGGCCGAGCCTGCTCAGGAGGAGACCGAGGAGCAACTGATTGACCGCCTCACGCGCGCGGTACAGGGCTACATGGACAGCGTGGCCCAGCAGCGCAACTACGACAGCGTGCTGAGCCTCTGCACCTATGCCACCAGCACCGTGCCCCGGTTCCAGGCCGAGGGCCAGGCCGGCGTGCTGTGGCGTGATGCCTGCTGGCAGCTGGGCTACGACCTCATCGCCCGGGTGCGCGCCGGCGAGGCGCCCATCCCCACCGAGGCCGAGCTGCTGGCCATGCTGCCGCCCATGAACTGGCCAACCACCGAAGCTGACTGAGCCCCGCCCATCGCGGGGCTTCTTCTTTCTGGAGCACCACCCATGCAGATCACCGAGCAGCAGCTGCTGCAGATCCTCCCGAACGCCCGCCGCCAAGCGGGCGTTTTCGTTTCCTCCATCAACCGAGCGGCGGCCCGGTACGACATCACCAGCCGCGTGCGTCTCTGCGCATTCCTGGCCCAGGCTGGGCACGAGAGCGCCGAGCTGACCCGGCTGGTGGAGAACCTCAACTACGGCGCCGCAGGCCTGGCCAATACCTGGCCGGCACGGTTCGCCCTGGACCCTGCCGCGCGCCCGCGCCAACCGAATGGCCTGGCCCAGAGCCTGGAGCGCCAGCCCGAGGCCATCGCCAATGCGGTCTACGGCAATCGGATGGGCAACGGGCCGGCCGCCTCCGGCGACGGCTGGCGGTACCGGGGCCGGGGGCTGTTCCAAATCACCGGCCGCGCGCAGTACCAGCGGTGCGGTAGTGCACTAGGCCTGCCCCTGGTGGTGCAGCCCGAGCTGCTCGAACGGCCAGAGCATGCGGCGATGTCGGCGGCGTGGTTCTGGGATGACAACGGTCTCAACGCCCTGGCTGACGCCGGCCGGTTCGACGACATCACCCAGCGCATCAACGGCGGGCAGAACGGCCGCGCCGAGCGGCGCCTGCTGTGGGACCGCGCCCGGGCGGTGCTGGCATGAGCGCCGTGATCCCGCTGCGCCTGGTGCTGGCCGGCGTGGCGCTGCTGCTGGCCGCTGCCGGTGGCGCCTGGCTGGCTGCCCAGCACTATCGTCCGCTGCTGGACGAGGCGCAGGCCGGGGCAGTGCGGTGCCAGCAGGCCCGCCAGGATCTGGAGAGCGCCGTGGGCGAGCAGAACGCCAGGGTAGCCCAGTTGCGCGCCGAGGCCGAGCAGCGGCAGCAGGCCGCCGCGCAGGCCCAGCAGCAGGCGCGCCAGGCCGCTGCCGGCGACTACGCCGCCGCCCAGCGCCTGCAGCAGGAGCGGATCGGCGGCGACCAGTGCGCCGCGGCCGAGGCAGTGATCAACCGGGAGCTGGGTCTATGAGGCTGGGAATCGTGGTGGTGGGAATTGGTTGCGCGCTGGCGGGGTGCGCCGGCCGGCAGGGCGCCGAGCTGCACATTGTGCGCGTAGAGGTCCCGGTGGAGGTGCCGTGCCGGGTTGAGGAGGTGGCCGTGCCGCCCTGGGCAGCATCGACGCTGCGAGCGGGCGACTCGCTGGAGGTGAAGGTGCGTGCGCTGCTGGCGGAGCGCCGGCAGCGGATCGGGTATGAGCGGGAACTGGTGGCGGCGTCGAATGCGTGTCGCTAAGTCACAGGCAGTGGAAGCGAAGCGGATCCATACTGAAACGACTATCAGCCGAGAGGGAGGCAGTTGGGGCGATCATGGGCTACGAGCCGATTTCATGTTCCGACGCAGTCAATGATTCGGACGTTATGGATGCGATAAAGCAGACGTTGGCGATTCTCTATACAGACAGCACTGGGGTGATAACGGAGGTCAGTTCGACGCTTTGCTTGATGCTTGCCTACAACGCCCGGCAGCTCTGCGGTTACCACTGCAGCCAGTTACTCGTGCGGGGTGAAGAGAAAGCAACCTTCAGAAATTTGCTGGGTAATTTCCCCATCACCGAGAAAAGGCAGGGGTATGTTCAAGCAGTGCGGGGCGATTCGAGTCTGATCTGGCTGGACGTTACCTGTATCCCGTTAATCAGCCTTGAGGGCTCCCATCACAAGACCTTGTCGATTATCAAGGATGGCACCTCCTTCATGAAGCAGCACCGCCAACTGCAGAACTTCATGCGCGCCAATCTCGATAAGCTGTAGGACCACGCAAAATGCCTGCTGCTTCCTGCTTGAGAGGGAACGTAGGAGACGTGGGAGAGTGCCGGCAGCTAATCTGCTACGAGAGGGAGCTGGTGGCGGCGTGTGTGCGTGTCGCTAAGTTACAGGCAGTTGAAGCGAGGCATGCCCACGATAAACCTCCGTCTCAACGATCATTGGCTTGTGTTGAAAACTATCTTGAGCAGGCCGGTCTCTTATTTCAAGACGAATATGGAAATGGTGTTTTGATATAAGCCTTCTCTATTTGGAGAGTTCTAGTTATTTTCTTTTTCGAAAATATATTTTTTAAATTTGTGGCTTTGTGCGGCTGACCCTGTATGCTGGTGTAGCTGCCTGCTCAGTTTAGCGGCACCGCCCAGGTGCTTGCACGTTATTAGCTATCTTCTCGGTCCCCTATTCTTCGCAATCAGTCTGCTCTATGTCTTTGTGTCTATTTATAGTCGCGGAGGGTGTATGTTTTTACGTCAAGTCGGAGTGGTTCTTTGGTTTAGTGCTGATAAGGGTTTCGGTTTTATATCTTGCCAAGAGGGGCCGGATATCTTTGTTCATTACAAGCAGATCAAAGGGGAGGGTTATAAGACGTTGACAGAAGGTCAGCGCGTATCTTTTTTGATCGGTAATGGAGCGAGAGGGATTCATGCGGAAGATGTTCTAACTATCGAGTAATGAGCCGTGAGAGCGGAGCGCCATTGGATTTTTGAAGCTGTTCCGTATGCCAATGTCCTTGGAGTCAACTGCGGTATGTAGGCTGGAAGGGAGGCCGTGCGCAGTTGTTAAGGCTTTGGTCAGATATTTGACCTTGCCAATAAATAAGTGTTGGGGGTGATTGTGGATACTGTGAGTTGGTGCCAGATAAATTTGGGGGTCGGAAACGCCATATACAGAAAGATAAAAGGCCTACGTATGAGGCAGCGAGCACTGATGCCTGAGTCGAAAGAGCCTTTTCGTATTGGGATTCATCGAGTCTCTGGGGGGAGTCATATGTTTTTCCCGCCAGATTCTGCAAGGCTTGCAGCACTTTTAGGTGCCGCACCCTGCGAGCCGCCAGGCGCCGAGTATCTTATGCTGCCACCGTTGCCTTGGGGCGCAGCCGATAAATGAAAACCCAGCCTAGGCTGGGTCTCGAGACTTTAACCCCGCTATTTAATCAACGGGTTGTTCCTTTGGGTTGGGCTGCCTTGTATTGCTGTTCCTGAGGGGCGGGCTTGGCCTTTTCGGCATCTTGCCCTTTCTCATGCTGGCCAACTTTCTCCTTGGCATCCGCTTTGTCCTGATTCACTTTCCCATTGCCTTGATCTTGCATTTGGCTTTTCATTTTGTTTCTCCGTTTGTGAGATTTCAGACTATCCCCTCTTGATTGATATAAGTAGCTAAAGCTGACGGGTGGTTGATTATTTTAATTTATGATATCAAGGGGGTGGCTATTGGTGGGTGGCCTGTTGTTCCATTGAAGCTGCCGACTATTTCGTTCTCTATGTAGGGCAGAAATTTGTTCAGTTCTTCTAGGCTCACAAATACTGCTTCGAGCTTTAGTCCTACATAAACGCAAAATAATGAGTCGTAACCATTTGCGCGGATGCGATTAGGTATGTCGTCACCCCAAATTTGACCAACACTTATTCTTGAGTCTTTCATGCTTTCTCTCCTTCTGTAGAAAGTCAGCATGACACATAAGCTGATTTGGATTTTGGATATTTTGCTTATTTTTAGCCGGCCTAGTTCTTGGGGGCTTGAATCCAGACAAAGTGGCTGAAGTAAATATTTGGGGGGAATGCTCACGCCCAGTGTGGCAGCCACCTCCAGCGCACCGGCGCTAGCCTGGCGCTTGCCACGAGTGGCAGCACCATCTGCACCTGGGTGGTGGGCGCGACGTTGTAGCGAGGCTCCGCCTGGGCCGGCGGCTCGCTGTGGATGTTTAGCAGGTGGTGGATCTCGCTCCAGGACATGGCCTGAACGACTCGGCCGCACATGGTTGGTACCTGTGGGGTTTGGGCTGTTAGAGGGTAGACAAAAGGAGTGGGAGAGGGTGCCCAGAACGGGCGGGGAGGGAGGAAAACCGGTCCAAGAACTCGGAGCCGGTATTCAGTAATGACGCGGGTTACATAGCACTAGGTATCGAGTCGATTTTGGGACTGATATGGCTGCCAAAGGCGCCAAATTCCTGCAATCATGTGGCGGACTTGAAAACCGCCGACGGGAAACTGTCCGTGAGTTCGAATCTCACCGCTTCCGCCATATTCAAAGCCCTGATTTATCAGGGCTTTTTCATTTTTGGTCGGCGGTATTCGCTGTGCGTTGCCGTCAGTTTCCGGCTCGGTGTTCCGAAACTCTGACTATTTCGAGGGCTTGGCGATGGCCCCGACCCTGCGATAGACGCGCTCCGTCAGCTCCTCTTCAGTGTGCCCAAGAAGCCGGCTCGCGTCCTTCGGGGCGGTGATCTCGCTGGCCGCCTTGGGCGGATGTCCCGGAACTGGAGCTGGGCAATACGCGCCGCCAACTGTTCGTCACTTGCCTGGGCGATCTCCTTCCTGGCCAGATCCCTGGCCTCATTCCTGCGGCGGCGGAGCATGGGAGCGGTCAACCGACGGCCACGAAGTCGACGTCCTCCCAGGCCGCGCAAGCGCCTCGCTTACACGCGGGCCGCTCGACGAGATTCAGCTCCGCCTGGCGATGGGTGGGCTCATCCCGCGGCTCAGTAAGTCGCGGGCTCAGCTGTCGCGGGGCATGGCCCTGGCCGGCGCTGCTTGCCACCGTACGGCGACCCTCCTTGGCCCAACGCTAAAGCGTATATCGGCCCGAGGGCAGGGATACGCTGACCTTGGGCTTTGCTTCCTCTTTGCCTTAGCCTTTGCACACCTCCTGATTACGAATACGTAACCCTTTTCCTTATCCGGTTTTGCAATCGCAATGCGGTCATGACCGAGTTGCACCAGCCTGGTGCCCTCGGGTTGGGGCCTGCCCTGCCGCTCCGAGGGGGCGCAGATGATCTCCTCAGGGAGCGGACATGAGTATGAAGCGTGAATGCCTGTGCGGCGGTGCGCAGGGCATGACGCACTTCGAGGGCGCGCCCTTGAGGTGAGCTACCAGGACCTGAAGCGCGCAGTGCCCGGTCTGGCCGGGCGAGTGCTACGAGGTGGAATTCGATGCGGACAGCGCCCTGCGCTACGCCAAGGCGGGCGATGAGCTGATCGAAGAGGCGCACCTGGCGGAGGCCGAGGACATGAAGTATATGCGCAAGCGCCTGAACAGGACGCAGAAGCAGATGGTGGCCATCGCTGGTGGTAGTCACAACGCGTTCTCGCGCTACGAGCCGGGCGGAGGTGGAACCGCCTCGGGCGCTGTGGGTGCTGCTGGACCGCAACCCCAGTCTGATCCTGCAGGTGGATCAGATAGCCGCAGAGGGGGGTGAAGCTCGACCACCTGGTGGCGGAGAGGGCAAGGCCCGGTTGGATTATTGAGAGAGGCGCCGGGAGGCGCCTTTTATTGGATGGTTATTCCATGAGCTTCTGCAGAGCGTCTGCATGGTGCTGAAGTGGCAAAATTTAGATTTTAGTTACCAGTGACCATCTTGCGCTCGGGCCGTTCCCATTTCTGACTGCGTAGCTTGCCTTCCTTAGGAATGCGCTGGTGTGTGGGCCGTTTTTATGTCCAAGAAGCTCTGTTATGTTTTCATTTGAGGCTTCTTTGAATTCGACAAGATAATCGAATAGCTTGACGTGTTTGCTGGATGTTTTGCTGATTTTTATTGGGTTGTTCGCTTTGAAATAACTTGCCCATGTTGGCTTGAATCGTACAAAGATCCCCTTATTCGTCCCGCAAAGCTCAAGCTCATTGTGTCTCTGTACGGAGTTTTTGATTGCTGGCCAAGCGTCGCCTTCTAATCCGTCAATTCGCTTTGCTATATCGATTACATCCATGTAGCCGATCCTATAGAGGCTGTTGAATATAATTAGGTCGACAAGGCTGAATTTTTCGCTTGAGCCTTGAACTCTTACGAATATTTCTGGAATTATAGCTTTTGCAGAAAGCGCTACTTCTACAGTGTCGTAGATTTCTCTGAAGATGGGGAATTCGCGGCCGTACGCAAGTGATCCATAGCTCATGCGCTTTACTCCCATCCCGGCACGGTCCACTAACTGAAAGTTCATCAGAAGCTTGGCGAGTGCTTTGTTCCTGTGTCGAGGTTGGTGAGTATTTATGTTCTCGGCAGTGACTCCGCCATAGAATACTCCGGGGTTTGTTACCAGCATTCGCTCGAAGTTGTAGTCTACAACTACCATTCCCTCAATCGAATAGTCTCGATGAACTAACGCGTTCATGAAGCATTCATGGAAGGCGGCGCCGTCTAAGAGGTTGCATGTGTATGTTTTGCCGGAATAAGTTAGTGGGATTTCAGAGTTGCAGTTGTTGAAGTGTCGTTTTGTGCGCTGAATGGTGTTCCAAAGATTGTCGTCCCATACTTCGTTAAGTAGAAGCTCGCCTGTGCTGTTGCGCCAGGTAAAGCGATACTCATAACTGCCTAGCCACTTGAGAATATCAGATGGCTTGCCAAGAAATAGTAAGCCTGATTTTGTCACCGCTCCATTCGTTGTAGCGCCTATGGCCTCCAAGAAAGCATCTTTTGATGGAAGATTGCCGTCTGGATATTTCTTTCTGCCGCAATAGTCTAAATACGCAGCGTCCACAGCGGACTCTTCTAGCGAGTCGACGTGGAGCTGATTCATAATTTCTGCGGTCCAGTCATAATTTACGAGTCCGGACACAGCCAGTCGTATTTCTTCGGGAGCCATAGGCCTACTTGATCTTCCGTCACGAATACAGGTTTTGCCACTTGATGTAGATACAAGTGTGTCTCTTCGTGTGGGAATGTGTAAGGCTAAAAAGCTCTTATCCTCATAATCAATATACTGGGCTTTAATATCGATTTGAGGTTTAATTTTTCCTTTGATTCGCTGCTCAATCTGGAGCAGATCTGCGCGCTCAAATCCAACAAGCTGGGTTTCCCATTGCTGTGATTTGACGTTGCTTCCATCTCTGATTCCAATAATTATAACGCCACCTTTATGGTTGGCGAGTGCAGAGACCTCCTCTGCCAGCTCTTTAGAGCCGTGCAGTGAGGGCAAACTACTAAATTCCTTGAATTCTATTTCTTCATTCTCTATGAGTTCGCTGTCTACGACCTTGCAGCTTTCAATAATTTGCTTAAGCTCGTCTTCGCTCTTCATGAACATTGTTGTCAGTCCTTCGCCTGCGTTCGGATACTTGATGGCAATTACTTTGCCATGATTGGTTGGGATAACTCTAGTAGCCGTAATGAACTTTTTAAAAATGGATTTTCCTTTGCCAAATCAGTGCTTTATTTTTTCCCGATCCACCGCCCGCTTCTCATTCGCCTTGCTCGCATATAGATGCCGCAGGCGTTTGGGCTTGCTCGGGTCGTCAGCGGAAAGGCTTTCCTCCTTCCCCGTCTTCTTGCCCCGCTAGTAGGCGATCACGCTGCTGTAGTTGCTGGGCACTTCCTCGTACAGCGCGTCCACCAAGTCTTCGGGCAGTTTGCTCTCCAGCTCCAGGCTGGTGGTGTAGCCGCCGTAGGCAGTGAGGCTGTGCTGCATATTGCCGCCGTGCCAGGCGATGGTGTCGATCGCGTCTTTCGCGTCCTGCAGGGTGTAGGTGAGTTCTGGGATGGGGTCGGCCAGTCCTTGGCCAGGCTGTAGCTGAGGCTGGCGCTGCCGCGCTGCAGGTGGTTCCACTCGTTGCGGGCGGCGCGCAGAGCTTCGGTCTTTGAGGTTGTCGCCGCCGTCGGCCACCATGTCGCGGTGCCGGTCGCCGTCGGCGCGGGTGCCAGATGAGGCTGACTTGGTCAGCCTGTCGGGTGACTTTTCGCTTCGTCCTGAGCGGCCTCGTAGAGTCGGGCGGCATCTTCGGCGAGGTACTCCAGGCAGGCGAATGCGCCGCCCAGCAGTTCGGGGGATGGCGTGCCGTGGTCGGGAATGTTGGACAGGAAGCCGAGCATGCCGAGCAAGGCGCGTTGGCGCACGTAGGCCGCTTCGTAGAGGGTCAGGTGACGGAGATCGCTAGGAGCATGCAGGGATGAGGTGGGCATGGTGTCGTTATCTCTTGGGGGCAAGAAACCGCGCCCTGACGCCAATCAGGGAGGGCGGGCCGTGCAGGTTGGCGTACCGTCAAGAGAACCGGCGCATCCGAAGATGCCCTGCACGGCCCTCCCATAACTTGGGTGCGGCCATGCCAGGAGCTTGGCCTTAGCCATGCTCCTTCCCTTGTGCGGGACGCCAATCCCGGCTGCCCAGGTTGGGCAGCGCGGCAACGTTAGGGCGTGGGGAAGGGGGTGTCAATCGGCAGTGGCTCGGGTCCATCAGGGCGTTGCGGGTTTTCTTTTCAAGCGTCGATGACGTAGCTCTCGATGTGCTTCCAGCCAATTCAGTTTGCGTCCTGGCTTTTCGGTGGCGTTCTCCAGGCTGCGGCTCCACCAGTACCGTACGGCGCTGACGCTTGCCGGCTGGGCACTGCTGGTTCTTTTGTGGTTGCGCTTCCGGTGGCTTTGCTCTGTTTTTTGCGGTCGTGATTTGGGGGCGCCCGTCGGTCTCTTTATTTCCTAAAGCGCGGTGGCATCGCGATAGGCGATTTCGGTGCCTGGCGCTTCGGCAGTTTCCGGTCTGCCCGTAGCCGGTCGTCAAGGCGCCTGACTCGCCCTGTCAGGCCGTCCTACGCTGAAGTTCCAGAGGCGATTTTCCCTTTGGTGAGGACGCCCGCTGCGGCGGACTCCTCCGGTGGTGATAGGCGGACTCGATTGTCAGTCCTTGCTGCTTATGTTTTCCTGGCGCTTGTGATTTGACGGTGGCGGTCGCGCTAGGTCTGAGCGCTCCGACTTGCTAATGTATCGGCCTTTCCATGTGACGCTCCCCAGTTTGGCGGGCGGTGCACTGCGAGGTGTCGCTTGATTAGGGTACTGGTGGTCGATGACCACGATCTGGTTAGAACAGGCATCAGCCGCATGCTCTCGGACATCGATGGGCTGCAGGTGGTGGGGCAGGCCGAGAGCGGTGAGGAGGCGCTGAAGAAGGCGCGCGAGCTCAAGCCCGACGTGGTGCTGATGGATGTGAAGATGCCCGGCATCGGCGGTCTCGAAGCGACCCGCAAGCTGCTGCGCAGCTACCCCGATCTGAAGGTGGTGGCGGTGACGGTGTGCGAAGAGGATCCGTTTCCGACCCGGCTGCTGCAGGCCGGTGCGGCGGGCTACCTCACCAAGGGCGCTGCGCTTGAGGAGATGGTCCAGGCGATTCGCCAGGTCTTCGCCGGGCAGCGCTACATCTGTCCGCAGATTGCCCAGCAGTTGGCGCTGAAGTCCTTCCAGCCGCAGACGAGTGGTTCGCCGTTCGACCTGTTGTCGGAGCGGGAAATCCAGATCGCGCTGATGATCGCCAACTGCCAGAAGGTCCAGACCATTTCCGACAAGCTGTGCCTGTCGCCGAAGACGGTGAACACCTACCGCTACCGGATCTTCGACAAGCTCTCCATCTCCATCTCCAGCGATGTCGAGCTGGCTCTGCTGGCGGTTCGCCACGGCATGGTGGACGCCGTCAGCTGATGCAACCCACATTCGATGCAAGTGATTTTCTTGCCGCCTGCAGTGGGCGTCCGGGGGTTTACCGGATGTTCGACGAGGGCGGCAAGCTGCTTTATGTCGGCAAGGCCAAGAATCTCAAGAAGCGCCTCGCCAGCTACTTCCGCAAGACCGGTCTGGCGCCCAAGACGGCTGCTCTGGTAGCCCGCATCGCGCAGGTCGAGACCACCATCACCGCCAACGAGACGGAAGCGCTGCTGCTGGAGCAGACGCTCATCAAGGAATGGCGGCCGCCATACAACATCCTGCTGCGGGACGATAAGTCCTATCCCTATGTGCACCTCTCCGATGGCGAGTTCCCGCGGCTGAGCATCCATCGCGGGGCGAAGAAGCAGAAGGGGCGCTACTTCGGGCCTTACCCCAGTGCGGGGGCCATCCGTGAAAGCCTGAACCTGCTGCAGAAGGCGTTTCTCGTGCGCCAGTGCGAGGACAGCTACTTTCGCAATCGCACCCGGCCTTGCCTGCAATACCAGATCAAGCGCTGCAAGGGGCCGTGTGTCGGCCTGGTGGAGGCGAACGAGTACGCCGAGGACGTGCGCCACTCCGTGATGTTCCTGGAAGGGCGGAGCAATGCCCTGGCGGCCGAGCTGACCAGCAGCATGGAGCAGGCGGCGATGAACCTGGAGTTCGAGCGGGCTGCCGAGTTGCGCGACCAGGTGTCGATGCTGCGGCGCGTGCAGGACCAGCAGAGCATCGAGGGGGGCACTGGCGACGTCGATGTGGTCGCCGCCATCGTCAACCCAGGCGGCGCCTGTGTGCACCTTATTAGCGTCCGGGGTGGGCGCGTGCTGGGCAGCAAGAATTTCTTCCCCCAGGTGGCGATCGAGGAAGAAGTGGGGGACGTGCTGGTGGCCTTCATTGCGCAGTACTACCTGGGCAGCCATGAGCGCGATCTGCCGCAGGAGCTGATCGTCAATACCGTCCACGAGGATTTCCCGACGCTGATTGAAGCCATCGCCGAATCGCGTGGGCGCGAACTCAGCATCAGCCACCGGGTGCGGACCAACCGTGCTCGCTGGCAGCAGCTGGCAGTCACCAACGCCGAGCAGGCCCTTGCAGCGCGCTTGGCCAACCGCCAGCACATGGCGGACAAGTTCGAAGCGCTCGGCGAGGTGCTCGGCCTGGCCGAGCCGCCGCAGCGGCTGGAGTGCTACGACATCAGCCATTCCAGCGGCGAGGCGACCGTGGCGTCCTGCGTGGTGTTTGGCCCGGAAGGGGCGCTCAAGTCCGACTACCGCCGCTACAACATCGAGGGCGTGACCGCCGGCGACGACTATGCGGCGATGCACCAGGCGCTGACCCGACGCTTCAGCAAGTTGAAGGATGGAGAGGGCAAGCTGCCGGACGTGCTGCTGGTGGACGGCGGCAAAGGCCAACTGGCCATGGCGCGGGAGGTGTTGCAGGAGCTGGCAGTGCCGGAGCTCATCCTGCTCGGGGTGGCCAAGGGCGTGACCCGCAAGCCGGGCTTCGAGACGCTTTACCTCAATGGCCCGGAGAACGAGTTCACCCTGCCGGCCGACGCGCCTGCGCTGCACCTGATCCAGCAGATTCGCGACGAAGCACACCGCTTTGCCATCACCGGCCACCGTGCACGACGCGGCAAGGCCCGTCGGACCTCCAGTCTGGAAGAGGTGGCGGGGGTAGGGCCGAAGCGTCGGCGCGAGCTGCTCAAGCATTTCGGTGGGTTGCAGGAATTGAGCCGCGCCAGTATCGAGGAGATCGCCAAGGCACCTGGCATCAGCAAAAAGCTCGCCGAGTCGATTTATGCGGCCCTGCACAGCGAGTAGAATGCCCCCTCTTTTTCGGTCTTGCTGTGACGATGAATATTCCAAACCTGCTCACCGTTCTGCGTGTTCTGCTGATCCCCGTCTTCATCCTGCTGTTCTATCTTCCGTTTTCGGGGAGCCACATGGCCGCAAGCGCGGTGTTCGCCATCGCGGCGGTCACCGACTGGTTCGATGGCTACCTGGCGCGTCGCTGGGAGCAGAGCACCCCGTTCGGGGCCTTCCTCGATCCAGTGGCGGACAAGCTGATGGTGGCGGTGGCGCTGGTGCTGCTGGTCGAGGAGCACCACACGCTGTGGCTGACCTTGCCGGCGGCCATCATCATCGGTCGCGAGATCGTGGTCTCGGCGCTGCGGGAATGGATGGCAGAGCTGGGCGCGCGTGCCCAGGTCGCGGTCTCCAACCTCGGCAAGTGGAAGACGGCGGCGCAGATGCTGGCGCTGGTCATCCTGCTGGCCAATCCGCCGGTGGTGAGCTTCTGGGTGGTGCTCGGCTTCCTGCTGCTGATCATCGCTGCCGCGCTGACTCTGTGGTCGATGCTGCATTACCTGCTGGCCGCCTGGCCGCACCTGAGCACCGAGCCGAAAGATAAATAAACTTTTTTGAATCAAGGGGTTGACGGCTGCTAACGATCCTATAGAATGGCGCCCGTCACCAAGACAAAGCGGGAATAGCTCAGTTGGTAGAGCACGACCTTGCCAAGGTCGGGGTCGCGAGTTCGAGTCTCGTTTCCCGCTCCAGATTGTCATGAAGACGCCGCCTCAAAGCGGCGTCTTCATTTAAGGCCGGATGGCAGAGTGGTCATGCAGCGGATTGCAAATCCGTGTACGCCGGTTCGATTCCGACTTCGGCCTCCATATGAGAAGCCCCGTAGATTCACGTCTACGGGGCTTTTTCATTTCCGCAGCGTGTTGGCGTTCTCATTGTGGCTGGGCTTTTTTGCTGTCCGGTCATGGACTTGCGAATGCTTGCGTGCGGGGGAGGGGGTGTATATATTCCTGCCCTCGCAAAAAACGGGGCTTGGCTCCGTATTGCATTGAGCGCTACCGCCCGAATGGCGAAATCGGTAGACGCAAGGGACTTAAAATCCCTCGCTGGCAACAGCGTGCCGGTTCGACCCCGGCTTCGGGCACCATATAAATCAAGGGCTTGCACGATTCTTTCGGGCAGGCCCTTGTTGTTTCTGGCTCCGCAATTTGGGGAGCGGTCCGCACTTCTTGATGCCCCTCTGATGTGAAAAGGCCCTGTGCTTATACTCCCGGCCTTCCGATACACGACAGGGATGTGAGTCATGCGGGATTTCATCAAGGCACGAAGTCTGGATATCGCCATCGGCGTGATCTTTGTGGCCGTGTTCGCAGCGCTGATCGACATCAGGGGCGACGTACTGTTCATCGGCCTCTGGTATTACTTGGCGGTCATTGGGGGTGCGTTCGTCACGGCAGTGCTGGCCAATCCCAGGCCATTTTTCGCCGGCGGCGCCGTTCTGGCTGCAGGGCTCAGCCTTGCAGTCTATGTCTGGGTCAACTCGCATCCCGACGTCAGGAGTAGTGGCCTGTTGGGGATTGCTCACCTGCTGTCGCTGCCGGGTGCCGCCGCCGGAGTCGTGGCGCTCGGCGTCGTGAGTCGGCGGCGCAAGTGGCGTCGGGAGTCCAGGCTGTTCTCCGCCGGGTTCCTTGGCTTCTTTCTGGGGTTTGTCGTCAATCAGGTCGGCCTGTTCCTGGTTTGACGCGCAGCTCGCGCGCTCACTCCGCTTCACCCAGGCTCTTCACATAGGCCGCGAACATGTCGCTCAACGCCCCGATCAGTTCAGCGCGGGTGAGCGGTGGGTGAGGGTGGCTCATGAAGCGGATGATGGTCATCAGCGCGCTGTTGATGACCACGTACAAGGTGGGCAGCGGGTTCTCGATGGGGATTTCCCGCAGGTGGCGCAATAGGTAGAGGCGGCAGAAATCGAACAGGTGCTGTTCCATCTCGTCGACCACCCTCAGCGTGCGCAGGTCCTGCCAGTGCCGTGCGAGTTCCAAGTGCAGGCTGGCGTTGCGGTCGAGGAATGCGAATACCGCCTGCAACAGCCGCTCCACCGCAGCGTGAACATCGTCCGCCAGCAGGGCTGAGGCGTTGTCGCGGATGACGCCCACCAGGTCCTGGCTCATCCGGTCGAGCAGCGCCTCGACCAGCGCCTCCTTGCAGTCGAAGTACTGATAGAGCGAACCGACACTGACCCCGGCCTCGGCGGCGATGAGGTTGGTGCTCAGGCGTGGCAGGCCTTCGCGGGCGATGACTCGGGCGCAAGCCTCCACCAGGTCGGCGACCATCTGTTGCGAGCGTTGCTGACGGGGCTGCTTGCGCATGGCGGGCTCCGGACGCGAATTTAATGCGAGCGGATAGTCGCATTAGCGTGAAGGCGTTTCCAAGCACCTGCCGGAGCCGCCTCCATGCACGCACCTGACTCCGTTCCACCCGCCCAGCCGAGCCCCTTGGGGCCGGATTCCCTGACCTGGCGCTACTTCGGGGATCTGCGGGGCCTGCTGCTGATCGGTCGCACCGGCATCCTGCAGAACATGCATCCGGGGTTGGCTGCCGGCGTGCTCCAGCATTCCGACCTGTTCGCCAACCCCTGGAACCGCTTGCTGCGCTCCATCCCGCCCATCCTCGGCGTGGTCTACGACGGTGAGCTGGCTGCCGGTACCGCGCGCCAGGTGCGCGCCTTCCACCGCGATATCAAGGGCCGGGACGGGCAGGGACGCCCCTATCACGCCCTCAACCCCGAGCTGTTCTACTGGGCCCACGCCACCTTCTTTGAAGCGCAGATCGCTCTGCAGGAATGGCTCGGCACGCCCCTGGACGAACAGCAATGCGAGCGCCTCTACCAGGAGTCCGTCCACTGGTACGCCCTCTACGGCCTGCCGATGGTGGAGGTGCCGGCGAACTACGCGGCATTCCGGGTGTACTGGCAGCAGATGCTGGAGCAGCGCCTGCAGGCGACGGAGATCACCGCCTGGTACTTCGGCTCGACCGGGCGCTTGCCCGCGCCCTATCCCTGGATGCGCGGCCCGTTGTGGTGGTGCCTGCAACCCCTGCTGGTGGGTGGCGTGCGCTGGGTGGCGCGGGGCACCTTGCCGCCTGTGCTGCGGGAACGCCTGGGGCTGCGGTGGACGGAATGGGACCAGCGCCGGTTGCGGTTGCTTGCCGGCTTCCTGCGGCTGGCCTGGCCCGTGCTGCCCCGGGAATGGGGCTATTTCCCCCGGCGCGGCGTGCGATACGGCGTGCCCGCCGCGCTGCCGCCGGAGGGCACCCGGCCCCCCGGACTTGACGGCCACGGCGGGCAGCGGACAATTCGACCTCCCGTTTCGCGGCCAGGCAGTCCCGGCCGTCGCACTGAGCAGTGAGGTGCCCCCATGCTTCCATCCCCGATCCCCCGTGGCAGCGCGCGGCGCTTTCACTTGCGCAAGGTGCGTGGACGTGTCGGGCTGGGCCTGGTGGCCGGGCTTTCCGTACTGGCAGGGATGACCGACGCCATCGGCTTTCTCGCCACCGGCGACTTCGTCTCCTTCATGAGCGGCAACACCACGCGGATGGCCGTGTCCCTGAGCGAGGGGCACCTCGCCGCCTTCGGGCGCCTGGCCCTGGCGGTGCTCTGCTTCGTGCTGGGCAACGCGTTCGGGGTCGTGGTCGCGCGTTTTTCCGGTCGCCGCGCCGCGCCGCTGCTGGCGGTGATCGCCACGCTCCTGGCCATTGCCGCCCTCTGGCCCTTTGCCTGGCGAGTGCCGGCGGTGGTGCTGTCGATCCTGGCCATGGGCATGCTCAACGCCGTGGTCGAGCAGGTGAACGGCCTGCCCATCGGGCTCACCTACGTCACGGGCGCCTTGTCGCGTTTCGGTCGGGGGCTCGGCCGCTGGCTGCTGGGCGAGCGGCGGGAAGGGTGGCGGGTCCAGCTGGTGCCCTGGGGCGGGATGCTGGCGGGCGCTGTGCTGGGCGCATTCCTGGAGTTCCGCATGGGCCTGTTGGCGCTCACCTTCAGCGCCGGGCTCGCGGCACTGCTGGCCATTGCCTCGTTGTGGGTGCCGCGTCCCTGGCAGCGGGGCTACATGCCCCGCTGAACGGCGCTCAGGCCGTCATCTTGCGCGGATGGGGCACCCCGGCCTGGATGCGCTCATACACCTCCTTGCGGTGCACGGCGACATTCTTGGGCGCGACGATGCCGAACTTCACCTGGTGGCCGTGGATGCTGATCACCTCCAGGGTGATGCCGCCTTCGATGACGAAACGTTCGCCGACGGAACGGATGAGGAGCTGCATATCAGGCTCTCCTGACGGGAATCGGTTGCGAGGGTCGCTGCGGCAGTTCGCGGCGACAGCGGGCTTGAACACCTGACCTTCGCTGGCCCGATCAAGTTCCACCCGGTGAACCCCGCCAGGCGACGCACGGTCGAACGGTGCACGGCAGCGGATGGTCTAGCCTGAGACTGCCTGAAGGAACCAGGAGACGTGGAATGGACACCCGTGAACAGCATCTGATCCGCCTGCTCGGCCTCACCACCCGCAGCCTCACCCACCTGTCGGCCGCCATGACCGAAATGTCCTTCGAACTGATGCGCAGCGAGGATGATGCAGCGCGCCAGGCCGGACGCCGCATGATCGACCACCTCGCCGCCATCAGCGCCGGCCTCGACGAGCACTGGCAGGTCCTGGGCGACTTCGGCGGCGGCCCGCCGGAAGAGCCGGTGGAAGGCCTGGTCGAAGTCGAGCTGCAGCCCGTCGATGAGGGCGGCTCCGGATAACCTCGCCGTCACCTCGCTGTCACGCCCCTGCCACCGGAGTCCGTTGCAATCCCTGCAACGACAGCGGAGGTGCAGCCATGCGGATATGCGTGATCGGGGCGGGCTATGTGGGGCTGGTGACGGCGGCGTGCTTTGCTGAAATGGGCAACCGGGTGCGCTGTGTCGAGCGCGACCCGGCGCGGCTGGCGCAATTGCGTCGGGGCGAGTCGCCGATCCATGAACCGGGCCTCGCGCCCCTGCTGGCGCAGCACCTGGAGAGCGGGCAGCTGGACTTCACCGCGCGCCTGGCCGAGGGACTGGAGCAGGCGGACGTCGCCTTCATCGCCGTGGGCACCCCCAGCGGCGAGGACGGCTCCGCCGACCTGAGCCATGTGCTCGCAGTGGCGGACGAACTGGGGCGGGTGCTGCAGCGCCCGTGCCTGGTGGTGGACAAGTCCACCGTGCCCGTCGGCACCGCCGAACGGGTCGCCGCGTGCATCAACGGGCGACTCGCCGCCCGGGGCAAGGCCTTTCGCATCCAGGTGGCGAGCAACCCCGAGTTCCTCAAGGAGGGGGCTGCCCTCGATGACTTCATGCGCCCCGATCGCATCGTCATCGGCACCGACGACCCGGCGGCCCGCGAACTGCTGCGGCGCCTCTACGCGCCGTTCTCGCGCAACCACGACCGCATCCTCTGCATGGGCACCCGCGCCGCGGAGTTCACCAAGTACGCCGCCAACGCCTTCCTCGCCACGCGCATCTCCTTCATGAACGAGATGGCCGGGCTCTGCGCCCGCCTGGGCGTCGACATCGAGGAGGTGCGGCGCGGCGTGGGCAGTGACCGGCGCATCGGCACGCACTTCCTCTATGCCGGCTGCGGCTACGGCGGCTCGTGCTTCCCCAAGGACGTGCGAGCGCTGATCCGCTGCGCCGAACAGGAGGGGGTCGACCCCGGCATCCTGCGGGCCGTGGAGGCGCGCAATGCCGAGCAGAAGGCCCTGCTGTTCCAGGCGCTGGTGGCACATTTCGAAGGGCGTCTGCAGGGGAGGGTGGTGGCGGTGTGGGGGCTGTCCTTCAAGCCGGGCACCGATGACATCCGCGAAGCGCCCAGCCTGGTGCTGATCGACGCCCTGCTGGCCGCCGGCGCCCTCGTGCGCGGCTGCGACCCAGCGTCGCGGGAGGCCGTCGCAGCCCGCTACCCGGACGCCCTCGCCAGCGGCCGGCTGTGGCTGGGCGAGTCCCCCTACCAGGCGGTGGAACAGGCTGAAGCCCTGGTGCTGGTGACCGAATGGAAGCAGTTCCGCCAACCGAACTTCGAGCGGATTCGCGGTCTGATGAAGGTGCCGGTCATCTTCGATGGCAGGAATCTCTACGACCCGTTGCAACTGGCCGACCTGGGATTCCTCTATCGCGGCGTCGGACGCCCACCTGCGGGGCATTGTAAGGCGACAGCGGCGTGATTAGACTTCGCCGCATTCAGCCCACACCCACCTTATTCAAGGTTCAACATGATCAAGAAATGCCTGTTCCCGGCCGCTGGTTACGGTACCCGTTTTCTGCCCGCCACCAAGGCCATGCCCAAGGAAATGCTGCCGGTGGTGAACAAGCCGCTGATCCAGTACGGGGTTGAAGAGGCGCTGGACGCCGGTCTCAGCGAGATCTCCATCGTCACCGGCCGTGGCAAGCGCGCCCTGGAAGACCACTTCGACATCAGCTACGAGCTGGAACACCAGATCAAGGGCACCGACAAGGAGAAGTACCTGGTCGGCATCCGCCGCCTGATCGACCAGTGCAGCTTCTCCTACACCCGCCAGGTGGAAATGAAGGGCCTGGGCCACGCCATCCTCAGCGGCCGTCCGCTGATCGGCGACGAGCCTTTCGCCGTGGTGCTGGCGGACGACCTCTGCCTGAACCTTGATGGCGACGGCGTGCTGACCCAGATGGTCAAGCTGTACAACCAGTTCCGCTGCTCCATCGTCGCCATCCAGGAAGTGCCGCCGGAGGAAACCTCCAAGTACGGCGTGATTGCCGGCGAGATGATCCGCGACGACATCTACCGCGTGAACAGCATGGTCGAGAAGCCCAAGCCGGAAGACGCCCCGTCCAACCTGGCGATCATCGGTCGCTACATCCTGACCCCGGACATCTTCAAACTGATCGAAGAGACCGAGCCGGGCAAAGGCGGCGAAATCCAGATCACCGACGCCCTGATGAAGCAGGCCCAGGACGGTTGCGTGCTGGCGTACAAGTTCAAGGGCAAGCGTTTCGACTGCGGTGGCGCCGAGGGCTACATCGACGCGACCAACTACTGCTTCGAGAACCTCTACAAGACCGGCAAGGCCTACTGATAGGCTCCACCGTGTCACCCAAGGCCGCCTCCGGGCGGCCTTGTCGTATCTGCACTCCACGTGGCCCGGGCTTCAGCCCGGGAAGCCTGTCTCAGGGAATCACCATCCCCTCCGAGCCCGGCCCCAGCGGCTGCCCGTAGCTGAACTCCACATAGTTGCCCGCCGGGTCCCGCAGGCCGCAGTAGTAGCCCACCGGAAAGGGCTCGTCCCGGGGCGCCCACACCAGGCAGCCTTCGGCCGCCGCGCGGACGGCCAGGGCATCCACCGCCTCGCGGCTTTCCAGGGCGAAGCCGAAGTGGCTGTAGTCGTCGGCGGCCAGGTCACGCGGGCGCCCGCCGGGCATGATCACGAAGATGAAACGGTGTTCCTGGCCCGGCTCCGCCATCCAGACAATGCGCGAGCCCTTGCCGGCGCGCGAGTGGATCACCCGCATGCCGCAATAGCGTTCGTAGAAGGCGATGCACGGCTCCAGCTCGGGCACGTGCAGGGCGAGGTGGGTGAGGGTAGGGCGCATGGTGCTCCTCCTTCGGCGTACCAGGCTCAAGGATAGGCGCGGCAACTGGTCAGGGGCACGGGTTCAGGTATGCTGGCCGCCTGTTTCTGGAGACCCCCTGCCATGGCCTACGATTTCGACCTCTTCGTCATAGGCGCCGGTTCCGCCGGCGTACGTGCCTCTCGCTTCGCCGCCGGTTTCGGTGCCCGCGTCGCGGTAGCGGAAAGCCGCTACCTGGGCGGCACCTGCGTCAACGTCGGCTGCGTGCCGAAGAAGATGCTGGTGTACGGCGCCCACTACGCCGAAGACTTCGAGCAGGCGCGCGGCTACGGCTGGTCCGTCGGCGAGCCCGGGTTCGACTGGGCGACCCTGATCGCCAACAAGGACAAGGAAATCCACCGCCTCAACGGCATCTACCGCAACCTCCTGGTCAACGCCGGCGTCACCCTGCTGGAAGGCCATGCGCGCATCCTCGACGCCCACACCGTGGCGGTCGGCGAGCAGCGCTTCACGGCCCAGCACCTGCTCATCGCCACCGGTGGCTGGCCCCAGGTGCCGGACATTCCCGGCCGCGAGCATGCCGTCACCTCCAACGAAGCCTTCCACCTGCGCGAGCTGCCCAAGCGCGTGCTGGTGGTGGGCGGCGGCTACATCGCCGTCGAATTCGCCTCGATCTTCCACGGCCTGGGTGCCAAGACCTCGCTGCTCTATCGCCAGGACCTGTTCCTGCGCGGCTTCGACGGCGCCGTGCGCACCCACCTGCGTGACGAGCTGACCTGCAAGGGCCTCGACCTTCAGTTCAACGCCGACATCACCCGCATCGAGAAGCAGGCCGATGGCAGCCTGCTCGCCACCCTCAAGGACGGCCGCAGCCTGGAGACCGACTGCGTGTTCTACGCCACCGGTCGCCGACCGATGCTGGACAACCTCGGCCTGGAGAACACCGGCGTCGAGCTGGACGAGCGCGGCTTCATCAAGGTGGACGACGAGTACCGCACCACCGAACCCTCGATCCTCGCCCTGGGCGATGTCATCGGTCGCGTGCAGCTCACCCCGGTGGCCCTGGCCGAGGGCATGGCCGTTGCCCGCCGCCTGTTCCGCCCGGCCGAGTACCAGCCGGTGGACTACGACAACATCCCCACCGCCGTCTTCAGCCTGCCCAACATCGGCACCGTCGGCCTGACCGAAGAGCAGGCACGGGGCCGTGGGCACAAGGTCAAGGTGTTCGAGAGCCGCTTCCGCGCCATGAAGCTGACCCTCACCGACAACCAGGAGCGCACCCTGATGAAGCTGGTGGTGGACGCCGAGAGCGACCGCGTGCTCGGTTGCCACATGGTCGGCCCCGAGGCGGGCGAGATCATCCAGGGCCTGGCCGTGGCGCTCAAGGCCGGCGCCACCAAGCGCATCTTCGACGAGACCATCGGCGTGCACCCGACCGCCGCCGAGGAATTCGTCACCATGCGCACCCCGGTGGGGAACTGATCGGTCCATGGAGCAGCTCTTCTACCTGTCCGACCTCTTCGGCGTCGCCGTCTTCGCCATCACCGGCGCGCTCATGGCCGGGCGCAAGTCCATGGATCTGTTCGGCGTGCTGGTGATCGCCATCATCACCGCCCTGGGCGGCGGCACCCTGCGCGACGTCATCCTCGGCAATCACCCGGTCAGCTGGATCCGTGACGACACCTACATCCTCGTCGCCTCCCTGGCCGCCGTCGGCACCGTGCTCTGGGTCCGCCTGACCCGGCCCATCCACGAGACCGGGCTGCTGGTGGCCGATGCCTTCGGCCTGGCCGTGTTCACCGTCTACGGCACCGAGGTCGCCCTGCAGCACCAGGTGCCCCTGAGCACGGCGGTGATCATGGGCGTCATCACCGGCGTCGCCGGCGGCGTGATGCGCGACGTGATCTGCAACGAGATCCCGCTGATCTTCCAGAAGGAGATCTACGCCATCGCCTGCATCGCCGGATCCCTGGTGTTCATCGGGCTGCTGGCCGTCGGGCTGCCGCGCTGGCTCGACACCGGCATCGCCATGGCCGTGGTGCTCGGCACCCGCCTGGCCGCCATCCGCTGGGGGCTCTCGCTGCCCCGTTTCCACCTCCTCGACAGGCACTGACCCATGCTGGAACGCATCGATCACCTGGTCCTCACCGTCGCCGACATCCCCCGCACCGTGGATTTCTACCAGCGCGTGCTGGGCATGCGTCACGAGGTGTTCGGCGAGGGCCGCAGCGCCCTGGCCTTCGGCCAGCAGAAGCTCAACCTGCACCAGGCCGGACGGGAGTTCGAGCCCAAGGCCGCGCACCCGCTGCCGGGAGCCATCGACCTGTGCCTGGTCACCCCCTGGCCCCTGGAGCGCCTGCTGGCGCACCTGGCCGCCGAGGGCGTGGCAGTGGAGGAGGGGCCGGTGCGCCGCACCGGCGCCCTCGGGCCCATCGAGTCGGTGTACGTTCGCGACCCGGACGACAACCTGATCGAGATCGGCCGCTACCTCGTCTGAGCCGTCACTGCGCCGTCGCCTCCACGCGCACCTCGCCGGCCTTCTCGAAGCGCAGGACGAGCGGGATGCGCTGGCCGGGCGTCACCGGCTGGCGCAGCCCCACCAGTGTCAGGTGGCTGCCGTCCGGCTTGAGCGCCAGCGTGCCCCCGGCGGGGATGCCGAACGATACCAGGGTCATCACCCGGCGGGCCTCGCCGATGCGCACCGTGGTCTGCAGGTCCACCCGCCAGGCCAGGGGCGAGCTGGCGCCGCTCAGCCGGTCGCCATCGCCGCCCCGGTCGTGGATGTCCAGGTAGACCTCCCGCGCCGTGGCGTCCCAGGTCGAGGCCCGGCTCCAGGCTGGCCCCAGTTCCAGGTTCCCCGCCCGTGGCCCATCGGCCAGGGCCCAGGGGCAGGCGAGGGCGAACAGCAGGAGGAACGACGAACGACGCATGGCAACCTCGGCAAGGCATGGGGGAGCGCTATTTCACCTGGCAACGGCGGTTGGCGAAAGCCCGGAAAAACCGCGACACTTGCACGCTGCCCAGCTTCGCTGAACCCGGAGAGGAATCGAAATGCCCAGATTGTCGTTGTTGTTCGCTCTGTTGGCCTTCGCGGGCATCGCCCAGGCCGAGGTCAAGACCAAGGAGCTCCACTACAAGGCCGCCGACGGGACCGCCCTGGTGGGCTACTACGCCTACGACGACGCCATCGAGGGCAAGCGCCCGGGCGTGGTGGTGGTGCATGAGTGGTGGGGCCTGAACGACTACGCCAAGCGCCGCGCCCGCGACCTCGCCGAACTGGGCTATAGCGCCCTGGCCATCGACATGTACGGCGAAGGCAAGAACACCGAGCACCCGGCCGATGCCGCCGCCTTCATGCAGGCGGCCCTCAAGGACGCCCCTGCCGCCAAGGCGCGTTTCCTCGCCGGCCTCGACCTGCTCAAGCGGCAGCCCCTGACCGATAACAGCCGCCTGGCCGCCATCGGCTACTGCTTCGGCGGCAAAGTGGTGCTGGACATGGCCCGCCAGGGCGTCCCGCTGGCCGGCGTGGTGAGCTTCCACGGCGCCCTCGCCACCGCCACCCCCGCCACCAAGGGCAGCGTCAAGGCGCGCATCCTGGTGGAGCACGGCGGGCAGGACAGCATGGTCACCAAGGCCGACGTCGCCGCCTTCAAGGACGAGATGGACGCCGCCGAGGCCAACTACCGCTTCGTCCTCCAGCCCAAGGCCAAGCACGGCTTCACCAACCCCGATGCCGACCGCCTCAGCCACGCCGGCCACGGCAGCGAGAAAGGCCCGGACCTGGCCTACAGCAAGGTGGCCGACGAGAACTCCTGGGCCGACATGCAGGGCTTCTTCAAGGAAATCTTCCCCCGCTGAAACGCTGCGCCAGGGCTCGTCCCTGGCGCTGCTCCATCCGCTCTGCAGGGGCGCGCGGCGCGGATCGCGCGTCCGTCGCCAGACCGGCACCTCGGCCGGGGTGTGCGGTCAGACCAGAACGACAGGCTGAAGCTGAAAAATGTTGTTCGAATAACAAAATATCCATGCGCATGTGGTGATATTTTGTTTTCCTGCGTTATCTTGATGCAATTAAAACAAGATATCCCCCTGGAGCCCCTGACATGCATCCTCGCATCCTGGAAGTCACCGAGCGGGTCATCGCCCGCAGCCGACCGACCCGCGAACGCTACCTGGCGATGATCCAGGAAGCGGCCAGCAAGGGCCCGCAGCGGGGCAGCCTGCAGTGCGCCAACTTCGCCCACGGCGTGGCGGGCTGCGGCGGCATCGACAAGCAGCGCCTGCGGCTGATGGACTCGGCCAACGTCGCCATCGTCACCGCCTACAACGACATGCTCTCCGCCCACCAGCCCTACGAGACCTACCCCGAGGTGCTGCGCCAGGCCCTGCGCGAGATCGGCTCCGTGGGCCAGGTGGCCGGCGGCGTACCGGCCATGTGCGACGGCGTCACCCAGGGCGAGCCGGGCATGGAGCTGGGCATCGCCAGCCGCGAAGTGATCGCGATGTCCACCGCCATCGCCCTGTCCCACAACATGTTCGACGCCGCGCTGTTCCTCGGCGTGTGCGACAAGATCGTCCCCGGCTTGATGATGGGCGCCCTGCGCTTCGGTCACCTGCCGTCGCTGTTCGTGCCCGCCGGCCCCATGCCCTCGGGCCTCTCCAACAAGGAGAAGGCCGAGGTCCGCCAGCGCTACGCCGAAGGCAAGGCCACCCGCGACGAGCTGCTGGAGGCGGAGATGCAGGCCTACCACAGCCCCGGCACCTGCACCTTCTATGGCACCGCCAACACCAACCAGATGCTCGTGGAGATCATGGGCCTGCACCTGCCGGGCGCCTCCTTCGTCAACCCCGGCACGCCCCTGCGCGAGGCCCTGACCGCCGAAGCCGCGCGCCAGGTGACCCGCCTGACCCGCCAGGCCGGCCAGTTCGTGCCGCTGGGGCACATCGTCGACGAGCGCGTGCTGATCAACGCCGTGGTCGCCCTGCACGCCACCGGCGGCTCCACCAACCACACCCTGCACCTGCCGGCCATCGCCCGCGCTGCCGGTGTCCAGCTCGACTGGCAGGACATGGCCGAGCTGTCCGAAGTGGTGCCGACCCTGGCCCACGTCTATCCGAACGGCAAGGCTGACATCAATCACTTCCAGGCCGCCGGCGGCGTCGCCTTCCTGGTGCGCGAACTGCTGGATGCCGGCCTGCTCCATGAAGATGTCGAGACCGTCGCCGGCCGTGGCCTGCGGCGCTACACCCAGGAGCCCTTCCTGGAGGACGGCCGCCTGGTCTGGCGCGAAGGCGCCGCCGCGAGCCTGGACGAGAACATCCTGCGGCCCGCCGCGCGGCCGTTCTCCCCGGAGGGCGGCCTGCGGGTGATGACGGGCAACCTCGGCCGCGGGGTGATGAAGGTCTCTGCCGTCGCCCCCGAACACCGTGTGGTGGAGGCCCCGGCGCGGGTCTTCCACGACCAGCAGGCCCTGGCCGATGCCTTCAAGGCCGGC
This sequence comes from Metapseudomonas otitidis, assembly GCF_011397855.1. Lineage (NCBI taxonomy): Bacteria > Pseudomonadati > Pseudomonadota > Gammaproteobacteria > Pseudomonadales > Pseudomonadaceae > Metapseudomonas > Metapseudomonas otitidis. Next base: position 2,597,092 of record NZ_AP022642.1, read on the forward strand.
GAGCTGGACCGCGACCTGGTGGCGGTCATGCGCTTCCAGGGGCCGCGCTGCAACGGCATGCCCGAGCTGCACAAGATGACCCCCTTCCTCGGCGTCCTGCAGGACCGTGGCTTCAAGGTCGCACTGGTCACCGACGGGCGCATGTCCGGTGCCTCCGGCAAGATCCCCGCCGCCATCCACGTCACCCCCGAAGCCTATGACGGCGGCCCCCTGGCCCGTGTGCGCGACGGCGACATCGTTCGCGTCGATGGCGTGGCCGGCACCCTGGAACTGAAGGTGGACGCCGCCGAGTTCGCCGCCCGCGAGCCCGCGCCGCCCATGCACCAGGCCGAAGTCGGCTGTGGCCGTGAGCTGTTCGCCTTCATGCGGGCCGCCTTCAGTTCCGCCGAAGAGGGCGCCAGCGCCTTCACCCGCAGCCTGGAGGGCCTCAAGTGAGCCTGGCGCTGGTCGGTGACATCGGCGGGACCAACGCCCGCTTCGCCCTGTGGCGGGAACAGCGCCTCGACGCCGTGAAGGTGCTGGCCACCGCTGATTTCCCGGACCCCGAGTCGGCCATCCAGCACTACCTGGCCGGGCTCGACCTGCCCCTCGCCGAGCTGGAGGCCGTCTGCCTGGCCTGCGCCGGCCCCGTGGGCGGGGAAGACTTCCGCTTCACCAACAACCACTGGCGACTCAACCGGACCGCCTTCTGCCAGCGCCTCGGCATCCAGCGCCTGCTGCTGGTCAACGACTTCACCGCCATGGCCCTGGGCATGACCCGCCTGCGCCCCGAGGAGCGCCAGGAGGTGTGCCCCGGCACCCCCGAAGCGGATCGCCCCGCCGTGGTGATCGGGCCCGGCACCGGGCTTGGCGTCGGCACCCTGCTGCCCCTGGGCGAGGGCCGCTGGACGGCCTTGCCGGGGGAGGGCGGGCACGTCGACCTGCCGGTGGGCAGCGTCCGCGAGGCCGCCCTGTGGCAGCACCTGCACCAGCGCCTCGGCCATGTCAGCGCCGAGAACGTCCTCAGCGGCAACGGCCTGCTGCAGCTCTACCGCGCCAGCTGCACCCTGGATGGCAGCGCGCCGCACCTGGACAGCCCGGCGGCCATCACCTCGGCGGCCCTGGCCGACGACCCCGAGGCGAGGGCGGTGCTGGAGCAGTTCTGCACTTGGCTCGGCCGCGTCGCGGGCAACAACGTCCTCACCCTCGGCGCCCGGGGCGGGGTCTACGTGGTGGGCGGCGTGGTGCCACGCTTCGCCGAGTTCTTCAAGGCCAGCGGCTTCGCCCGCGCCTTCGCCAGCAAGGGCTGCATGAGCGGTTACCTGGAGGGCATCCCCGTGTGGCTGGTGACGGCCGAGTACCCGGGCCTGGAAGGTGCCGGCGTGGCGCTGCAGCAGGCGATGCGGGCCTGAGGCGCAGTCACGGGAAGCGGACGCGAGGCACGTTCCCGGCAGGCAACCTGTTGTAGGGTGGACCGCGCCTCATCGGTCCACCGATGGCGATGCGCCGACGCCGACAGCGGGATGAACGATCGCGGCCTCAACGCCTCGCATCCAAACGGACATGACCGATAACAACAAAGGACGGCCGACATGAGCCCTTCCGGAAAGCACATCCTCCTGGTGGATGACGACCAGGAAATTCGCGAACTGCTGCAGGCCTTCCTCAGCCGCGCCGGCTTCCAGGTGCGCACCGTGGCCGATGGCGCGGGCTTTCGTGCCGCCATGGACGAGGCCGGTGCCGACCTGGCGATCCTCGACGTGATGCTGCCCGACGAGGACGGCTTCAGCCTCTGCCGCTGGGTGCGCGAACACCCGCGCCTGGCCCAGGTGCCGATCATCATGCTCACCGCCAGCTCCGACGAGGCCGACCGGGTCATCGGCCTGGAGCTGGGCGCAGACGACTACATCGGCAAGCCCTTCAGCCCCCGCGAGCTGCAGGCCCGGGTCAAGGCCCTGCTGCGCCGGGTCGGCTTCGGCCAGGAGCGCGAGGCCCAGGTGGTCAGCTTCGACGCCTGGCGCCTGGACATGGTCAGCCACCGCCTGTTCCACCGCGACGGCGAAGAGGTGATCCTCTCCGGCGCCGACTTCGCCCTGCTCAAGCTGTTCCTCGACCACCCACAGCAGATCCTCGACCGCGACACCATCGCCAACGCCACCCGTGGCCGCGAGGTGATGCCCCTGGAGCGCATCGTCGACATGGCCGTGAGCCGGTTGCGCCAGCGCCTGCGCGACACCGGCAAGGCGCCCCGGCTGATCCGCACCGTGCGGGGAGCCGGCTACCTGCTCGCCGCCCAGGTTTCCTCCCGCCGTGCTTAGGGCCGTGCCGCGCTCGCTGCTGGCCCGCATGCTGCTGCTCACCCTGCTGGTGGTGGTGCTGGCCCAGGCCCTGTCGAGCCTGATCTGGGTCTCTCAACTGCGCGCCAGCCAGCTGGAGGGCCTGCTGATCAGTGCCCGCAGCCTCGGCCAGTCCATGGCCGCCAGCGTCAGCTACATCCGCTCGCTGCCCCTGGGCTACCGGCCCATGGTGCTGGACCAGTTGCGCAGCATGGGCGGCACGCGCTTCTTCGTCTCCCTCAACGACAAGCCGCTGGCCATGCGTGTGCTGCCGGAAACCCCGCGCAAGCAGGCGGTGCTCGCCGAGGTGGAGGCGGTGCTGCGCGAGCGCCTGGGCAAGCCGGTGGAGATGTCGCTGCACTTCGTCGACCCGGAGGACCTGCGGCTCTTCAACAGCGGCCTCAAGCTGGACGAGTTGCCGCGCTCCTGGGCCCACTACGCCCTGACCCTGGAGCCCCTCGACCCGCCGGTGCTGGTGACGCAGATCCGCATCAGCCCCAACGAGTGGCTGTACCTCGCCTCGCTGCTGCCCGAGCCCTACGCCGGGCTGGAAGACCAGGGCCTGCCGGCCCAGCAATGGGGTTTCATCCTCATCACCAGCGCCTTCCTGCTGTTGTTCATCGGCCTGCTGGTGCGCTGGCAGAGCCGCCCCCTCAAGCGCCTGGCCGCTGCTGCGCGGGAAATGAACCTGGGCGCCGAGGTGCGCCCGCTGCCCGAGGCCGGTGGCAGCGAAGTGGTGGAGGTGAGCCGCGCCTTCAACGCCATGCGCGAGCGCATCAGCCGTTACCTGAGCGAGCGCAGCCAGCTGTTCAGTGCCATCTCCCACGACCTGCGCACCCCCATCACCCGCCTGCGCCTGCGGGTCGAGCTGCTGGAGGACGAGGCCCAGCAGGCCAAGTTCAACCGCGACCTGGACGAGCTGGAGCTGCTGGTGAAGGGCGCGCTGCAGTGCGTGAAGGACACCGACATCCACGAGAACATCGAACAGGTGGACCTCAACCACCTGCTTCACGGCCTGGTGGAGCCCTACCTGGCCAACGGCCGGGTCACCCTCGACGGCGCCGCCCTCGAGCGCTACCCCGGCAAACCGCTGGCGCTGCGGCGCTGCATCGGCAACCTGCTGGACAACGCCCTGAAGTATGGCGAGCGCGCCCACCTGCGGGTGGAGGACGGCCCCGAGGCCTTCGTCCTGCACGTGGACGACGAGGGGCCGGGGGTGCCGGAGCAGAAGCTGGAGCAGGTGTTCGAACCGCATTTCCGCCTGGCCGGCCAGCAGCAGGGCTACGGCCTGGGCCTCGGCATCGCCCGCAGCCTGGCCCATAGCCACGGCGGCGAGCTGAGCCTGCGCAACCTGCGCGAGGGCGGCCTGCGGGTCACCCTGCGCCTGCCCCGGACAGGCGCTGACGCGCCCTAGACGCCGGCGGCGAAGCCGCTGAGCGCCTCGTCATCCAGGCGGTAGCGCACCCACTCGTCCTGAGGCTTGGCGCCGATGGCCTGGTAGAAGTCGATGGCCGGCTGGTTCCAGTCCAGCACGCTCCACTCCAGGCGACCGCAGCCATTGGCCACCGCCTCGCGGGCCAGGGCGCGCAGCAGGTCGCGGCCGGCACCCACGCCGCGTTTGGCCGGGGTGATGTAGAGGTCTTCCAGGTAGATGCCGTTGCGCCCCAGCCAGGTGGAGTAGCTGTAGAAGTACACCGCGTAGCCGATGGGCTGGCCGTCGCACAGGCACATCAGCGCCTTGGCCGGCGCGCCCTCGCTGAACAGCGTGCGCTGGATGTCCTCGACACTGGCGATCACCTCGTGGCGGGCGCGCTCGTAGTCGGCCAGTTCGATGATGAAATCCAGGATCTGCTGGGCGTCGCCGGGTTGGGCGGGGCGAATCTCGATGTTCATGGGGCTCTCCAGTAAAGGGGCGCCCATGCTAACGGCGCTGGTAAGCTGCATGAAGTGCATTTATGTCATCAGGAGCTGAATGCTGTGCATCACTTGCTGCGCCGCCTCGACCTCAACCTGCTGCTGGCCTTCGACGCCCTGCATCGCCACCGCAACGTCAGCACCGCCGCCAGCGAACTGGCCATCAGCGCCTCGGCCTTCAGCCATGCCCTGGCCCGCTTGCGCCAGGCCCTGGACGACGAACTCTTCCTGCGCCAGGGCAACCGCATGCAGCCGACCCAGCGGGCCGAGCAACTCGCCGGCCCGGTGGCGGCCGCGTTGCGCACCCTCGGCGAAGGGCTGGAACAGTGGGACCCGTTCGACCCCGCGCGCAGCCAGCGCACCTTCGTCTTCGCCGTCACCGACTACACCGCCTTCGCCCTCATGCCGGCCCTGGTGGAGCGCCTGCAGCGCCTCGCCCCGGGCATCCAGCTGCGCCTGGTGCACGCCGAGCGCAAGGTCTCCATCGACGACCTGGCCAGCGGTCGCATCGACTTCGCCCTGGGCTACGGCGAAGAGCAGGACCAGTTGCCGGCCGGCATCCAGGCACTGGACTGGTTCAGCGACGCCTACCAGGTCATCGCCCGGCGCGACCACCCCCGTGTGCAGGGCGCGCCCGACCTGGACGCCTACCTGGCCGAACGCCACGCGGTGGTGACGCCGTGGAACGAACCGAGCGGGGTGATCGACCAGGTGCTGGCCCGCATGGGGCTGCGCCGCGATGTGGCGCTATGGCTGCCGTCGGTACTCGCCGCGCCTTTCATCATCGGTGCCAGCGACCTGCTGATGACCGCCCCCGGCCACGCCGCCGAGACCCTGCGGGACGTGGCCGGCATCACCCTCTACCCGGCGCCCTTCGCCATCCCGCGCTACACCTTGCGTCTCTACAGCCACGCCCGCTACGCCGGCCGCGACGCCCATGCGTGGATGCTGGAGCAGCTCCAGGCGCTGCCGATCCGCTCGCGTTCGCCGGACTGAAACGCCACTGTCATCGGCCCGTCATCGCGGGGCGCGATCATGCCCCCGCACCCAACGGGCAGTGGGTGCGTGCATATCGTGGTTTCCACATCGATCGTGCCCTTGCTGGGCAGGAACCGACCTTCAAGGGTCGGTTTTTTTTCGCCTGCGCGCCCTGCTGAGGTTTCCCGACCTGAAAGCGCATTGTGAAATTCCGACAGGCCGCTCCTGACATCAGATCGCAACATCCCTCCGGCAGGATGCGCGCAGTTTTCCCCTCGGACCCCCGCCGTGACCCGTGCCGTACGTGATTGCCGCAAGCTCCTGGACACCATCGCCATGAACAACGAAGACGCCGCCATCGCCGTGATGAAGGCCGCCGAACGCATCGGTGATGCCCACCTCAAACAGCAACTGCTGGAGATCATCCAGCGCATGCACCAGGACGCCGCCGACCTGCGCACCCTGCGCGAGCGCATCGACCAGCGCGCCTGAGCTAGAGCATCGGCGCGTTGGTGGCGATGCGCAGGGCGCGCCCCTCGTAGGCCTCCAGCTCGATCAGCAGCTCCCCCCGTTCCGACAGGTCGCCCTCCAGGCGCTCATCCAGGATGTTCACCACCGGCCCCGGCGGCACGTCCGCCAGGGTCAGCACTTCGCTGAGCGGTTCGCCGCTGAAGTTCAGTGCGGTGATCTGGGTGCCGCGCCCGGCCGGCAGGTCATGGACCATCACCAGCAGCCCCGGATGGCGGGTTTCCGGCAACGGGCGCTGGTGGCTGGAGGCGATGCCGTAGGCGCGGCGCACGGCTAGCAAACGGCGGGCCTGGGCGGCGAAGGAGTCCGGGTCGCGCAGCTGCGTCACCAGGCTGCCGTAGAGGCTGCGCGCCCGGGGCAGGCCTTCGGTGGAGCGGTCCACGTCCGGCGCCAGGTCGGCCAGGTCGTAGGCACCGCGATGGATCCAGCGGGTGTCGCCATCGGCCATCAGCGGCGCGACCTGCTCGGCGGCCAGGGGCAGGGCGCCCACCAGGTCCCAGCCGGACAGCGCGACGATCCCCGGCTGCAGCGCGTTGAACATCAACAGCAGCAGGTGCAGCCGGCGGATGCGGGCGATGTCGTCCGCCGTCAGCGCCTCCAGGTCACGCAGGCCCAGGGCGGCGGTGATCAGGCTGACGGTGGTGCAGGCCACGCCGTTGGTCACGAACTTGAGGTTGTAGGGGGCCTCCGGCCCCGCCAGGCGCTCGTACATCTCGCCGCGTACCTGCTCGCGCAGCAGCGCCCCGGAAAGGCTCTGGCCCTTGTACTGGTAGGTGTCGGTGGCGTGCAGGGTCCAGAAGTGCACCAGCTCCAGGGTCAGCTCGTCGTGGTTCTGCAGGGCGTGGATCAGCGAGGCCGGGTCGATCTGGTAGGCGTGCATCTGCTGCAGCATCAGCCGCAGGAACTCGGTGTCGCCGGTCAGCAGCGCGTGCTGGGCCGCCGGGCGGGTGATGAAGTCGTAGGAGAGGTCGGCGCCGCCCCGTGACATGGCGGCGATGTCGTCCAGGGTCAGGTTCAGCTCCTGGAAGCTGAAGGCCCCGGCCTTGCGGATCATCCCGCCGAGCAGCTGGTTGGCGGTGATCGACAGCGGGTGGCTCTCCGACCAGGCGGTGCCCTGGGCGCGGCGCTCCACGCCGAGGAAGCCGTTGGCGTCTAGGCGCAGCACCCGCGCGCCGAGCACGTCGATGGAGTGCAGGGCGTCGCCGATGATCAGCTGCTGGGCCGCGAAGCTCGGGTCCAGCCAGTTCAGCGAGGGCTGGCCGGCCTTGAAGTAGTGCAGGTAGACCCAGCGCCGACGCTTGCCGTCCGCGCCCTCCACCGGTGGCGTGGCGCTCCAGTCGGTTTCCTTGACCCCGGGTTCGAAGAAGATCACCCGCTGCAGCTGGCCGACGATGTAGTTGCGCTCGCGCAGGGCGTCCACCGCGTCCGGCGGGAGGTTGACCGCGTCACGGCCTTCCGGCACGTCCGGCAGCAGGGTCCAGTCCTGCTCGGGGATCTCCACCATGTGGTAGAGGCCGGGGTAGTCGCCCACGGCGCGCTCTGCCAGGCGGAAGTCGGCACCCTTGCCGGTGTGGGCGGGGATGCAGTCGTCGATGGTCACGGCGTTGTGCGCGGCGGCCACCCGGCTGAGGTGCACCTGCTGCTCGTCGTTGCCGTAGCGCGGGTCGATGTCCAGGCCGATGCGGTCGAAGTTGCCGTCCACCGTCAGGGTGTAGTCGCGGCCCGAGAGGCCGCCGGCACGCTTCAACGGGCCGGTGTGGATGCCCTGCACCCCCAGTTCCGAGAGGGCGCTCCACAGACGTTCGTCCGCCAGGGCCTGGAGCACGCTCATGCCATCGGGGGCGATGATCGAGGCGGGGTAGGCGGTGAACCACACCGAAGCCACGGCGGTGACGCTGCGGGGGCGGGTGAGGGCGTAGGGCTGCTGCCACAGGCGTGGCTGGCCGGCGTAGAGACGGGCTCGCTGGCGCGCGCTTTCCAGCATCGAGCGCTGGCTCAGCCAGTCGAGGTACTCGGGGTCGTGCATGGCGCTCCTCCGGACCGGTGCGCCGCGCCGATCGCGGCGTCCTCCAGTTCAGAGCGCAGGGAGTGGAGCTTCGTTCACCTTGCGACGCGTCAGCCGGCTCCGCCCAGCACGCCTTCGCGGCGCAGCAGGTCGAGCACCGCGTGCAGGTCGGGCAGCACGGCCAGGCAACGGCGCCGGGTGTCTTCGGGGGGCTGGGTCATGTCCGGCACCATCAGCGTCGGTACGCCGGCAGCATGGGCGGCGGCCACGCCGGGGATGGAGTCCTCCACCGCCAGGCAGTCCGCCGGGGCCAGGCCCACGCGCTGGGCCGCCAGCAGGTACAGCGCCGGGTCGGGCTTGCCCAGGTCGACGTCGTCGCGGGTCACCACCACGTCGAAGAAGCCGTCGATGCCGCCCAGGGCCAGGTGCTCGTGGGCCGAGCGGCGGTGGGAGGAGGTGGCGATGGCCATCGGCCGGCCGCTCTCGCGCATGGCGCTGAGCAGGGGGACGACGCCGGGCTTGAGCGGCAGGCCGTCCTGCAGCATGAGGGTCTTGTGGCGCAGGTAGGCGGCGCCGAAATCGTTCAGCGGGAAGTCGGCGCCGTAGTGGTCGAACAGGCGCTGGCGGTAGGCCGGCCAGTCGATGCCCACCAGGCCTTCGCACAGCTGTGCGGCGTCCGGCAGGCCCAGGGATTCGAGGGCGTGCAGGGAACAGGCGAGGTTGATGGTCTCGGTGTCCACCAGGGTGCCGTCGAGGTCCAGCAGGAAGCCGGCGATGCGGGTCGGGTCCATCGGCGAGTCTCCTGTGTCGGTGCCGTGGAGGGAGCCCGCATGCTGAACGATCCGCGTGGTGCTGTCGCCTGGTTTCGCGCGGCTAGGTGCCGCTGGCCCAGGCCAGGTCGGCCTTGGCGATGCGGTAGCGGTCGCGCCCCTCTTGCTTGGCCTGGTACATCGCCGCGTCGGCGTCCTTGATCAGCTGGGCGTGGCTGCGCCCGTCGCCGGGGCGGAACAGTGCCACGCCGATGCTCACCTGCACCTCGGCGCTCCGTCCTTCCAGCTGGTAGGGCGTACGGATGGCGGCCAGCACCTTCTCCGCCACGGCATGCACCGCCGGGCGGTCGCCCAGGGGATGGACCAGCAAGGTGAACTCGTCGCCCGCCAGGCGGTAGACCTGGTCGGCGCTGCGCAGGCTGGCGCGCAGGCGACGGGCCACTTCGCGCAGCAGCGCATCGCCAGCGTCGTGGCCGAGGGCATCGTTGACCTGCTTGAAGCCATCCAGGTCGAGGAACATCAGGGCGAAGGCCTCGCCGTGGCGATCGGCACGCGCCATCAGCGCCGGCAGGTGGTCGTACAGCGCGCGGCGGTTGGGCAGGCCGGTGAGCGGGTCCTGCAGAGCCTCGCGGCGCAGGCGGGCTTCGCGCTGCTTGCGCTGGCTGATCTCGTGGAGGAAGGCGTTGAACAGCACCTTGCCGCCGGCCCGCAGGGCGTCGATGTGAACCTCCAGGGGCATCAGGCGGCCGTCCTTGTGCAGGGCGTCCAATTCGATGCGCCGGCCCAGCACCTGGTGCTCGCCGGTGCGCAGGTAATGGCGCAGGCCGTCGAGGTGCGCCTGGCGCATGGGCTCGGGAATGAGCAGGTCGTGCAAGGCCTGGCCGATGGCTTCGTCCCGGGTCCAGCCGAACAGCGCCTCGGCGGCGCGGTTCCAGGCGCTGATGCAGCCCTCGCTGTCCATCGCCACGTAGGCGTCCTGGGTGTGCTCCAGCACCGCGCGCAGCTCCATCTCGCGCTCCGCCAGGGCCTGGGTGCGTTCGTGGACGCGCTGTTCCAGGGTGCGTTGCAGCTCCGCCAGGTGGGCTTCGGTGTGCTTGCGTGCATCGATGTCGTTGATCACCGCGAGGAAGTGCTCCAGGGCGCCACGGCGGTCGAGCTGCTTGGTCACGGTGATGCTCACCCAGATGGGGCGGCCGTCCTTGCGCACGTAGCGCTTCTCCAGCTCGTAGCGGTCGATCTCGCCCCGGATCAGCCGTTCCACCTGGACCAGGTCGGCATCCAGGTCTTCGGGCACGGTGACATCCGCGAAGTTCATGCCGGCCAGCTCCTCGCGGCTGTAGCCGAGCAGCTTGATCAGCGCCTGGTTGACCCGCAGCCAGCGCCCTTCGGGGCTGACCACGGCGAGGCCGGAGCCGACACGCTCGAACAGCATCTCGAAGCGGCCTTCGGCCTCACGGGCCAGGCGCCGCGAGTCGAGGGCCGCCTCGCGCAGGTGGAACTCGCGGGCGACCAGGGCGGCCAGGTCTTCCAGCACCCGGCGCTGTTCGTCGGTGAGCTGCCGGGGGCGGTCGTCGATGGCACACAGGGTGCCCAGGGCGAAGCCCTCGCGGGTGCGGATCGGCGTGCCGGCGTAGAAGCGGATGTGAGGGGCGCCGACAACCAGGGGGTTGTCGCGGAAGCGCACGTCGGTGCGGGCGTCCTCCACCACCAGCGTGCCGCTGCCGCCGATGGCGTGGACGCAGAAGGCGGCGTCGCGCGGCGTCTCCTGCACGTCCAGCCCCACTCGGGACTTGAACCACTGGCGGTGTTCATCCACCAGCGACACCAGGGCGATGGGTACCCCCAGGGTGCTGGCCAGCACGCGGGTGATGCGGTCGAACACCTGCTCCGGCGGTGTGTCGAGGATTTCCAGGCTGCGCAGCAGCTGGAGGCGTTCGGCTTCGTGTTGAACGTTGCTCATGGGTGTCCGGGGTCGCTTGGCCTTGCTACAGCCTAGTAGAGCGTCACCCGGCACCTGTTCATGAAGCCCGGGCCGCGCCCTGGAGGAAGAACTGCTCGGCTTCTGCGCAGCGGGTCAGGCCGCCGGCCACCTCACCTCCGGCAACTGCTCGAACGCCGGTCGGGCGAACAGGAAGCCCTGGTAGAGGTGAACACCCAACGCCCGGAGCTTGGCCAACTCCTCGTCGGTCTCCACCCCCTCGGCGATGACCTCGATGGACAGTGCCTGGCAGACGCCGAGAATGCCCCGGACGATGGCCTCGCGTACCGGGTCCTGGTCGATGTTGCGGATCAGCGCCATGTCCAGCTTGATGATGTCCGGCTGGAACTCGGCCAGCAGGTTGAGGCCGGAATAGCCGGCGCCGAAGTCGTCGATGGCGGTCTTGAAGCCCTGCTTGCGGTACTCGGCGATGATGCTTTTCAGGTGGGCCTTGTCCACCAGCTCCTCGCCCTCGGTGATCTCGAAGATCAGCCGGCTGGTGGGGAAGCCGAAGCGGCGTGCGGCCTCAAGGGTGGCGCGGATGCAGGTGGCAGCCTGGTACACGGCGTTGGGCAGGAAGTTGATGCTGACGAAGCAGGGCACGTCCAGGCGCGCGGCCAGCTCCACCGCCTTCACCCGGCAGGCCTGGTCGAAGGCGTAGCGATTGGCGTCGGTGACCCGCTCCAGCACGCTGCCCGCGCCCTGGCCGTCGAGCCCGCGCACCAGGGCTTCGTAGGCGAACAGGCTGCCGTCGCGCAGGTCCACGATGGGCTGGAACGCCATGCTGAAGTCGAAGTCGAGTGCGTTGCCGTCACGGCAGTGGGCGCAAGGGCTTGGGCGGTCGGTCGGTGTATCCATGCGTGCTCTCCGGAAGGGAAGCGAAGTGTGAATCCCATCACGTCTGAATGCTAGACGCCCGTGGCCACAAACGGCGTGACAGCCGGTCGGCCGACGGGAACCCGGGAGCGTTGCAGACACCGAACCTGTATCGAACCCAGGAGAATGCCCATGGAAACACCACGCGAAGCCTGTCTTGAAGCCTGCCGGGCCTGCATCGAGGCCTGTTCCCGGCTGGTCAGCGAAAGCCGCCTGGACGAAAGCGGCGAGGACCTCGAGCGCTGCGTCGAACTGGGCCGCGAATGCGCGGACACCTGCCTGGTGATGACCGAGCTGGTGACGGCGGAGAGCCCCCAGGCGGCGCCGTTCGGCCACTTCTGCGCGACGCTGTGCCGGCTCTGCGCCCAGGAGTGCCAGCGCCATGACCCGGATTGGTGCCTGGCCTGTGCCGATGCCTGCGAGGCCTGTGCCCGGCTGTGCGGCAGCGTGGCCCGCGCTGCCTGATCAGGGCAGGAAGCGCAAGGTGGCCGGCGCCGGTGTCGGCAGCTGCTGCACCACCTCCTGCAGGCGTCCGCTGGCCGGGTCGCGGCGCAGGACGGTGATGCGGTCGCTGCGCTGGTTGGCCACCAGCAGGAAGCGTCCGTCGGGGGAGAGGGTGAACTCCCTCGGCTCTTCGCCGCCGCTGTCGTGGCGCTGGAGTTCGTCCAGGCCGCCATCTTCGTGCACCCGGTAGGTCACGATCTGGTTGTGTAGCCCGCGCCGGGCCACGTAGAGGAAGCGCCCGTCCTGCGACAGGTGCAGGGCCCCCAGGCGGTTGTCGCCGGCAGCCGGTGCGGGGTCGAGGTCCACCTGCCCACGGTAGGTGAGCCGTGTGCCCTGGCGCTCCAGCAGGGCGACCTGGTTGCCGAGTTCCAGGCTGAGGTAGCCGTGCCGGCCACGGGCGTCGAACACCAGGTGGCGCGGGCCGCTGCCCGTCGGTACGGCCAGGTAGGGGGGATTAGCGGGCGTCAGCGTCGGGCCCTTCGCGGTGCTGCGGTAGTCGAAGGCATACACCCGGTCCGCCCCCAGGTCGGTGACCAGCAGCTGCCGGTCGATGGCCACGGCGGCATGCAGGTGGGAGGAACCCTGGCGCAGCGAACCCGGTTGCTCGAAGGTCTGGCGCCAGCGCTGTCGCACTGGGCCCAGGCGGCCCTCGTCCGATACCGGCAGCAACGACAGGCTGCCGCCGGGCCGGGGTTCGGTGGCGTAGTGGGCGACGAACAGGGCACGGCCATCCTCGCTGAGGCTGGCGTAGGTGGGCTCGGCGCCGCCACTGTCGACGCTGTCGAGCACCGTCAGCTCGCTCCGGGCGCCGATGCCCAGGCTGCTCACGCGCCCCTGGGTTTGCTCGTCGACGGCGAACAGCAGGGGCCGGCCAGGGTCGACCACCAGCCAGGTGGCATTGGCCAGGGGCAGGCGCTGCGCCGGGCTCGCCTCCAGACGGCCCGACTGGGGATCGAAGGCATAGCGCAGCAGGCCCGGGCAGGTGGGGCCGCTGCAGCCCACCACGAGTTGCAGCGGGGCGGGCGGCCGTAGCGTGCAGCCCGTGAGCAAGGCCAGGGCCGCGAGGCCGAGCAGGCGCCCCATGGTCAACGCCGGGGCAGGGCGAAGGCCAGCACGTAGTCGCCCTGGCGGGTGTGCAGCGAGCCGTGGCCGCCGGCCACCACCAGCACGTACTGGCGTCCGTCCTTGCCGGTGTAGGTCATGGGGGTGGCCTGGCCGCCGGCGGGCAGGCGGCCTTGCCACAGCTGCTCCCCGGTACGCAGGTCGTAGGCCCGCAGGTACTGGTCGAGGGTGCCGGCAAGGAAGGCGACGCCCCCGGCGGTGACGATGGGCCCGCCCAGGCTGGGCACGCCCATGGGCAAGGGCAACGGCAGCGGGGAGCTGTCGCGCACGGTGCCGTTCTTGTGCTTCCAGGCGATCTCCAGGGTGGTCAGGTCCAGCCCGGCCACGTAGCCCCAGGGCGGGCTCTGGCAGGGCAGGCCGAGGGGCGAGAGCAGGGGCGCCAGCACGGCGCCGAAGGGCGCGCCGGTGTTGGGTTGCACGCCTTCGATCTCGCTCTTGCGCGCCGGCTCGTCCCGGGCGTGCTCGGCGGGGATCAGCCGGGAGGTGAAGGCCATGTAGTTGGGGTTGAGGAAGGCGACCTGGCGCACCGGGTCGACGGCGATCCCGCCCCAGTCGAACACGCCGAAATTGCCCGGATAGACCAGGCTGCCCTGCTCGGAGGGCGGGGTGTAGATGCCCTCGTAGCGCAGGGAGCGGAACTGGATGCGGCAGAGCATCTGGTCGAACGGTGTACCGCCCCACATGTCCCGCTCGCGCAGGGGCGGCGGCATCAGGTTGAGGGCCGACATGGGCTGGGTGAGGGCAGTGAAGTCGCCCTTGGCGGCGCCCTGGGGCACCGGGGTTTCCTTCACCGGGACGATGGGCTGGCCGGTGCGTCGGTCGAGCACATAGAGGCTGCCCTGCTTGGTGGAGGCGATCAGCGCCGGGCGCGGGGCGTCGCCGGGCTTCTGCCCCGGCAGGTCCACCAGGGTCGGTTGGCCGCCGACGTCCATGTCCCAGAGGTCGTGGTGGGTCATCTGGAAGGTCCAGCGCACCTTGCCGGTGGCGATCTCCAGGGCGGTGACGCCGGCGCTGTAGGTCTCGGAGGCCGGGGTGCGGCGGCCGCCCCACTGGTCCGGCGTCTGGTTGCCCATGGGCAGGTAGAGCAGGCCCAGTTCCTCGTCCAGGCTCATGACCGACCACATGTTCGGCGAGTTGCGGGTGTAGGTGCGGCCCTCGGCCAGCGGCGCGGTGTCGTCGGGGTTGCCCGGGTCCCAGTTCCACACCAGGTGGCCGTCGCGCACGTCGTAGGCGCGGATCACGCCGGAGGGTTCGTCCTCGGAGACGTTGTCGGTCACGTGCCCGCCGATGATCACCAGGTCGCGGCTGACGCCGGGCGGCGAGGTGGAGTAGTAGCCGCCGGGGGTGAAGCTGCCGATGCCTTGGGTGAGGTCGATGGAGCCCTTGTCGCCGAACGCCTCGCAGGGCTTGCCGTCGTCGGCGTCCAGGGCCATCAGGCGGGTGTCGGCGGTGGGCAGGAACAGCCGGCGTTCGCAGCGCTGGCCGCTGCCGGGGGTGTCCTGCTGGTGGTAGGCGACGCCGCGACAGGTCATGTGAGCCCAGCCCTTGAAGCTGTCGGCGTCCTGGGTGCTGATCTTCGGATCGAAGCGCCAGATCTCCCGGCCGCTGTCCGGGTCGAGGGCGATCACCTGGCTGTGGGGTGTGCACACGTAGAGCAGGCCGTTGGCCTTCAGCGGGGTGTTCTCGGCGGTGGTCTCCTGCGGGTCGTCGGGGCCGGGCAGGTCGCCGGTGCGGTAGCTCCAGGCCAGCTCCAGCTGGTCGACGTTCTCCGGGGTGATCTGGTCCAGGGGCGAATATCGGTCGCCGGCGTTGCTGCGACCGTAGGCCTGCCAGTCTCCGGCGGGCTGGGCAGGCGGCGTCGCCGTGGCGCTGGCCGGCGCCGCGCGGTCGATCATGCCGGGGAAGCGATGCGGCTCGGTGAATTGCGCGGCCAGCGCCGTGCCCCCGGCCAGCACCAGGGCCACCAGCAGGGCGTTGGCCGGCAGGCGCCCGGCATCCGCCAGGCTGTTGCGCACCCAGGGCAGCCAGAGCACCAGGCCGACGACGAACCACAGCGCCAGGCGCGGCACCAGTTGCCACCAGTCAAGGCGTACTTCCCACCAGGCCCATACAGTGGAGCCCGCCAGCACAGCGGCGAATACCAGCAGCGCCTGGCCACGATGGGTGAGCAGCAGCAGGGCGCTGGCGCCCACGCCGAGCCCGGCCAGCAGGTAGTACCAGGAGCCGCCGAGGCCGATGAGCTGGCCGCCACCCACCACCAGCGCAATGGCCATGGCCAGCAGGGCGACGCCCAGAATACGAGGGAGCAGGGCATTGCGGGCGTGGGGGGTGTGCATGGGGCCTCCGGTTCATCGACGGGACCCGGCCTGGCTGCCGGGCGGTGATGAAAGATCGAACCCCGGAGGCGGGATTGGTTCAGGCCGGTTGAGCAGAAGGGGCCCGCAAGCGGGCGGCACATATATTTACTGAACCGGGGAGGGCGCTGCGCCTCTCACCCAGGTAGGGACCTCACGAGGGGCACATCATGGACACGATCTTCGCATTCCTGCTCGGGCTGTTCGGTGCCGGCGACAACGCCGCCGAGGCCCAGGCAACCCCGAGCCTGCCGGCGCCCATCAGCGAGCAGCAATGGCGGGCCGACTACAACCGCGCGCTGACCCTGCCGGCGATCCGTTATTCCTCGTCGAACCAGGTGACCATCATCAAGAACGAGCGCGACGGCACCGTGTACCTGTTCACCACCCAGCGCCACCCGGCACACCCGGCGGTGATCGAGCGGCGCCTGGTGGACGGCCTGCGCTACCGCAGCAGCGGTCGCTACGCAGGGGACGGCGAGGCCTATGCGGCGTGGCTGGAGAAGTACCGGCGTTTCGACGACCGCCCCTACACCTCGATGTCGCTCAACACCGAACTGTCAGCGGTGGAGTAGGGCTCAACCCTGGCGGAAGGCGATGCCTCGGCGGGTGAGGGTGATGGCCCGTGCATCGACAAGCAGGCGACCCTGGGCGTCACAGGTGTCGGACCAGTCGAGCTGGGCGTGGATGAGGCCGAGTTCATCGAGGTCGCGCAGGCCGATCAGCACCCGCTGGGGGTCGCCGTCGAGGTGGCGGGCATCGCGAGGGTGTTCCTCGCTGAGTTGGTCGATCAGGGCACGCAGGAGCTGGGTACGGCTTTGTATATCCATGGACTGATAGGGCGCAGTCGGATTTATGCGTAGGGATTCTAGACCAGCCACCCCCCTCCGTGGCACCCATCGGTCCGCAGGTGGGTCAACGTTTTTTTCACGATCTTTTGATGGGCGCTTTACGGCCCATTGGCCAGTCTGTGCGCGACCTGAACGAGGAAGCGCCCATGTCCCGAGGCCCCCGCTTCTCCCTCACCTTCGCCGCCGTGGCAGCGCTCCTGCTGCTCTGCGTCACCGCCGCCCAGGCCCGTACGCTATCCCTGGACACCCCCGGCAGCCCGATCCCCGGCCCCACCTGGGCCACCCCGGTGAACCCGGCGATCAACCTCTACCGCATGACCCCGACCCTCTACCGCAGCGCCTTGCCGAGCCGTGGCGACCTGCCCCAGCTCAATGGCCTGGGGGTGCGTACGGTGATCAGCTTCATCAAGGACGACGACCGCGAATGGCTGGGCGACAGCCCGGTGGAGCGGGTGAGCATCCCGCTGCACGCCGACCGGGTCAGCGATGACGACGTGCTGCAGGTGATGCGCGTGGTGCAGCAGGCCGAAGGCCGTGGCCCGGTGCTGATGCACTGCAAGCACGGGCGTGACCGCACCGGGCTGATGGCGGCCATGTACCGCATCCTGCTGCAGGGCTGGAGCCGCAACCAGGCGCTGGAAGAGATGCGTGCCGGCGGCTTCGGCGACCCGATGGACATGGAGGATGCGATTGCCTACGTGAACCGCGCCGACATCGACGGCTTGCGCCAGGCGCTCTCCAGCGGTGCCTGCAGCACCCGCGCCCTGGCCACCTGCCAGGTGGGGCAGTGGTGGCGGCAGACCTTCGGGCTCGCCCAACAGGGCGACACCCAGGTGCAGTGAGGGTCAGTCGTCCGCCCGGATGATGCCCTTGCGCACCGCGTAGAGGACCAGCCCGGGCACATCGTGGATGTCCAGGCGCTTCATGATCTGCGCCCGGTGCGCCTCCACCGTCTTCACGCTCAGACCCAGCCCGTCGGCGATGGCCCGGGTCGAGGCGCCCCGGCAGATCAGCCGGAGGATCTCCACCTGGCGCTGGGTCAGCTCGGCGTCCACCTCGTCTTGGGTCGCCAGGGCCTGTTCGATCACCGGTTGCGCCACGGCGGAACTCAGGTAGCACTGGCCCCGGTCCACGGCCTTCAGGGCCATGTGCAGTTCGGACATGGCCGCATCCTTGAGCAGGTAACCGCAGGCGCCCTTCTTCAGGGCGGACAGCACCAGCTCCGCCTCGGCGTGCATCGAGAGCATCAACACGCGGGATTCCGGCACCTGGTGGCCCAGGCGCTGCAGGGCTTCGAGGCCGTCGAGGCCCTGCATGGAGATGTCCAGGAGGATGATGTCGGGTCGCAGCCGCTCGGCCATGGCGACGGCCTGTTCGCCATCCTCCGCTTCGCCGACGACTTCGTAGCCTTCCAGTTCGTTGACCATGGCGCGGACACCCACGCGGATCAGGGCGTGGTCGTCGGCCAATAGCAGTCGACAGGTCATGGGCGCTCCTTGCTCATTGCGAGACTCGGGTACTCCAGACGTGCGGCGTGCCCTGAAAAAGGGCAGGCCGTACAGCTACGGAGTAGCACCGATCGCAAAAGTTCGCCTCTTTGGTCCGGACGAACGGTAGCAACCGGCCATCATCGATGGCCGGGGAGCGGAAGGCCCTAGCGTGCGCTTTCTTGAGCGCGGGCGCTGGGCTGACCGCGGGCGTACTGCACTATCACTTCCGACAGACGGCCGAGCGGTTCCGTCACCTGGGCCGCGCCCATGCGCAGCGCCTCCTTGGGCATGCCGAACACCACGCAGCTGGCCTCGTCCTGGGCCACGGTGCGGGCGCCGGCCTCGCGCATGGCCAGCAGGCCACGGGCGCCGTCGTCGCCCATGCCGGTCATGATCACGCCCATGGCGTTGTGCCCGGCGTGGCGCGCCACCGAGCGGAACAGCACGTCCACCGAAGGTCGGTGGCGGTTCACCGGCGGGCCGTCGAGCACCTCCACCAGGTACTGGGCACCGCTGCGCTTGAGCTGCATGTGCTTGCCCCCGGGGGCCACCAGCGCCAGCCCCGGGCGCACCCGATCCATGTGTTTTGCCTCCCGCACGTCGATGGCGCAGATGCTGTCCAGACGCTGGGCGAAGGCGGCGGTGAACTTCTCCGGCATGTGCTGGACGATGACGATCCCCGGGCAGTCCACCGGCAGTTGGCGCAGCACCACTTCCAGGGCCTGGGTGCCACCGGTGGAGGTGCCCAGTGCCACCACTCGGTCGGTGGTGGACAGGGCGGTGGGACGGGGAGCGGGCGCCTCCTTGGGAGGGGCGGCGGCCGGCACGGCGGTGCTGGGCATGGCATGCGGGCGGCTGCGGGCGGCGGCCTCGATCTGCCGGATCAACTCGCCGGACATCTGCTGCAGGCTGTCCTTCAGCCCCTGCCGGGCCTTGGTGAACACCCCCACGGCACCGGCGGCGAGGGCATCCAGGGTCACCGCCGCGCCTTTCTCGGTCAGGGTCGAGCAGATGATCGCCGGGGTCGGGCGCTCGGCCATGATCTTGCGCAGGAAGGTGATGCCGTCCATGCGTGGCATCTCCACGTCCAGCACCAGCACGTCGGGCCATTGCTTGCGCATCTTGTCCAGGGCGAACAGCGGGTCGGCGGCCTGGCCGATCACCTGGATGCCAGGGTGGCTGTCGAGGCAAGCGGTGAGCACCTGGCGCACCAGGGCCGAGTCATCGACGATGAAAACCTTGATCATGGCGGCGTTCCCCCTGGCCGGATTCATGTGCGTTGGTAGACCGAGGGGCGGACCGCCCGCAGCGGCAGCTTGAAGCCGTGCAGGCTTTCGGCGTGGCCGATGAAGAACAGGCCCTCCGGGCGCAAGCGCTCCACCAGCCGCTCGACGATGCCGCGCTTCTCGTCCTGGCCGAAGTAGATCAGCACGTTGCGCAGGAAGATCACGTCGAAGGGGCCGATCTCCCGGGGGATCGGCCGGGTCAGGTTGAGCTCGGCGAACATCACCCGATGACGCAGCGCCTGGCTGATGCGGAACAGCCCGGCGCTTTCCTCCACGCCGCGCAGGCAGTGGCGCTGCAGCCAGCCGGGGGGGAAGTGCTCGGCCTGCTCCATGGGGTAGGTGGCGCTGCGGGCCTTTTCCAGCATGCGCAGGCTGAGGTCGCTGGCGAAGATGGACCAGTCCTTGGTCCGGGCATGTTCGGCGAGGGTCATCGCCATGCTGAAGGCCTCCTGGCCGGATGAGCTGGCCGCACTCCACAGGTGCAGCGGCTTGCGCTGGTGGGCGGCCCATTCGCCGAGCATCTTGAAGTGCTGCGGCTCGCGGAAGAAATAGGTCTCGTTGGTGGTCAGCAGGTCCACCACCAGGCGTCGCTCGTCCTGGTTGGCGGGGTCGCCGAGCAGGCGCAGGTAATCGGTGAAGGTGCCCGCGCCCACCGCCCGCAGCCGGCCCATCAGGCGGCCGGCCATGAGGATGCGCTTCTGGTCGGTCATGTGGATGCCCGAAGCCTCCAGCATCAGCTGTTGCAACTGCCGGAAGTCGGCGTCGCTGAGCTTGGGCAGGTGCTGGTGGGGCATCAGCCGGCCTGCTGGGCGAGGCTCAACTGGCGGATGTCCTCCAGCGACAGCACGCGCCGCACGTCGAGAATGATGGTGAAGCCGCGCTCGTCCCGCGCCATCCCGGCGATGAAGTCGGTGCGGATGCCGGCGCCGAAGGGGGGCGCCTGCTCCACCTGGTCGGGCTCGATGTCCAGCACCGCGTCCACCGCGTCCACCACCAGGCCGATGCGCTGGTGCTGTTCGTCCAGGTCCAGCTCGATGATGACGATGCAGGTACGCTTGTTCGGCACGCTCAGGTCCTGGCCGAAGCGCGCTGCCAGGTCCATCACCGGCACCACGTTGCCGCGCAGGTTGATCACCCCGTGGATGAAGACCGGCATCATCGGCACGGTGGTGACCTGGCCGTATTCGATGATCTCCCGCACCAGGTCGATGGGCAGCGCGTAGCGCGCGTCACGCACCCGGAACGACAGGTGCTGCACGCTTTCCTCCGCCTCGCTGGCCAGGACTGCCTGGAGTTCGCTCATGCCGTCCCCCTCAGTTGAAGTTCACGAAGTGGCCTTCGTCGGCCACCGGCTGGGGCTTGCGGGCCACGGCAGTGGTCGGCCGGCGCAATTCGCGCACGGCGGCGGCAGGGCGCTCGGCCCGTGTCGGCGCCGCCGACCGCGCAGCGTTGGCTTCGAGGCGGAAGTAGTTGATCAGCTCCAGCAGCTGCCCGGCCTGGGCGTTCATCTCTTCGGCGGTGGCGGCCAGCTCCTCGGAGGCGGAGGCGTTCTGCTGGGTGATCTGGTTCATCTGGCCCATGGCGATGTTGATCTGCGACGCGCCGGTGCTCTGCTCGCGGGAGGCGGCGGTGATCTCCTGCACCAGGTCGGAGGTCTTCTGGATGTTCGGCACGATCTCGTCCAGCAGGTGCCCGGCCTGCTCGGCCAGTTGCACGCTGTTGCTGGCCACGCCGCCGATCTCCTGGGCGGCCACCTGGCTGCGTTCGGCGAGCTTGCGCACCTCGGCGGCGACCACCGCGAAGCCCTTGCCGTGGTCCCCGGCGCGGGCGGCTTCGATGGCGGCGTTGAGGGCCAGCAGGTTGGTCTGGTAGGCGATGTCGTCGATGATGCCGATCTTGTTGGCGATCTGTTTCATCGCCTGAACCATCTCGCCCACCGCCTGGCCACCCTGCACGGCGTCGTTGGCGGCCTTGCCGGCGATGCCGTCGGTGATCTGCGCGCTCTCGGTGTTCTGCGCGATGGAGGCGGACATCTGCTCCACCGAGGCCGTGGTTTCCTCGACGCTGGCGGCCTGTTCGGTGGCGGCCTGGCTGAGGGACTGGGAGGTGGCACTGACTTCCTCGGAGGCCGAGGACAGCGAGTCGGCGGCGCTGCGCACGTCGCTGATGACGGTGCGCAGGCGCTCGGTCATGTGCTGCATGGAGGCCAGCAGGCGGCCGGTCTCGTCGCGGCTGTCCACCTCGATCTCGGTGGACAGGTCACCCTCGGCCAGGTTGTCGGCCACCGCCACCGCGCGATTCAGCGGGCGGGTGATGGAGCGGGTGACGAAGATGCCGATGGCGAAACCGAGCACCGCGGCGATGGCCATCAGGGTGATCAACTGGGTGCGCGAGCCGAGGTAGATCTCGGTGATGGCGTCGTTGGCTTCCTTGGCGCGGGCGTCCTTCTGGTCGACCAGGTCAGTGAGCAGCTTGTCGGCCGCATTGCCGTGCTGGCGCAGCTCGGGCATCAGCGCGGTCAGCTCGGTGGCCTCCGCCAGCGGCGCATTGCGGTTCAGGGCCAGCATGCGCCGCACCACATCCTCGTACTCGTTCAGGCTCGCCTCCATCTGCGCCAGCTTGGCGATGGACTGTTCGCTCTTGAAGCTGTCGCGGGCCTTGTCGAGGTTCTGGTGCAGGCTTTTCAGCGAGCTTTCCACCTGGTCAGCGGTGCGCTGGCGGTCGTCCTGGGTGGTGGCCAGCAGGTTGCTGCGCAAGTGACGGCCTGTGTAGATGAGGTCCATGTTGGCTTTCATCATGGTCTTCAGCGCGCCGACCTCGCCGAGGTACATCTTGTCAGTGAGGTCGTTGACCTTGGACAGGTTGACGATACCCAGCCCACCCACCGCGGCGGTGAGCAGCACCACCAGGGAGAAGCCGGCGATCAGCCGGACCCCGATTTTCATGTTGCGGACGAATTGCATGGTGAGGCTCTCCTACTGGCCCGCGAGATCGGGCCGTGCTGGTACGGGATTGGCGAGGGCGCGCGGTTCTGCGTCCGCGTTCTGTTGCAGGTGCTGGAGCAGGCTGGCGATGTCGAGGATCAGCGCCACCTGGCCGGAGCCGAGGATGGTGGAGCCGCTGATGCCCCGCAGGTGTTCGAAGAGCAGGCCGAGGGGCTTGATCACCGTCTGCAGCTCGCCGTGCAGCTCGTCGACGATCAGACCGGCCTGGCGCCGCCCGAGGCTGACCACCACGATGTTGCGGCGACCGTGGGGGCTGCTCGGCAGATCGAAGTGGGCGGCCAGGTCGATGCAGGGCAGCGGGCGGCCGCGCAGTTCGATGTGGCCGTAGGCACGGCGGCCGAGGCGCGTCTCGTCCAGCTCCAGGCACTCGGTGACCAGGTTCAGCGGCACCACGAAATGCTCGCCGCCCAGGCTCACCAGGAAGCCGTCGATGATGGCCAGGGTCAGCGGCAGGCGGATGCGGAAGACGCAGCCCTGGCCGGGCCGCGAGTCGATCTCGATGCTGCCGCGCAGGGCCTCGATGGCGCTGCGCACCACGTCCATGCCCACACCCCGGCCGGAGAGGTCGGAGACGTTATCGGCGGTGGAGAAGCCGGCGGCGAAGATCAGCCGCTGCACCTCGTGTTCCGGCGGGTTGGCCTGCGGGTCCAGCAGGCCGCGCTCGATGGCCTTCTCGCGGATACGCGCGGTGTTCAGCCCGCGCCCGTCGTCGCTGACCTCGATGACGATCATCCCGGACTCGTGGAAGGCGTTCAGGCCCAGGTGACCCTCGGCGCTCTTGCCGGCGGCCAGGCGCTGTTCGGCGGGTTCGATGCCGTGGTCGATGGCGTTGCGCACCAGGTGGGTAAGGGGATCGGCGAGCTTGTCGATCACCGTCTTGTCCAGCTCGGTATCGGCGCCGCTGATCTCCAGGCGAATGTCCTTGCCCAGTTGCTGGCTGACGTCGCGCACCACCCGGTGGAAGCGGTTGAAGGTGTCGCCGATCTCGATCATGCGCAGCTTCAGCGCTGCCTCGCGGATCTGCTCCACGCGCTGGTTCACCGTCTGGGCGCTCTCCTGGCACAGCGGGTTGCCATGCTCCTGGGCCTGCATGCGGGCGGCGGCGGCGCTGATCACCAGCTCGCCCACCAGGTTGATCAGTTCGTCGAGCTTGTGGGCTGCCACCTTCACCAAGGTGCTTTCGGTATTCGGCGCACGGCGCTCGCCGTCGCGGCGGCTCTTCTGCTGGCGGGCGAGGGCGGCGTCCACCGCCTGGGGCGCCACCAGGCCCTGTTCCACCAGCACCGCGCCCAGGGGCGGTTTCTCCGCCGGGGCGCTGGCCTGGACGGCGAGGCCCTGCTGCAGTTCGTGTTCGGTGAGCAGGCCGGCGGCGACGAGGATGCCGCCGATGCGCTCGTCGGCTTCCGGCAGGGCCTGGATCAGCCGCAGGCAATCGTCCAGGGTGCTGGCCGGCGGCAGCATGCGCAGGGTGCAGAAGTCGCGGATGAACTCGAAGACGTCCTCGATCTCGGCCTTGCTCGCCGGGGTGTCCAGGTCGATCTCCAGGCCCAGGTAGCAGGTTTCCGGGTCCATCTCGGCGAAGGGCGGCAGGCTGTCGTCGAGCACTTCCAGGCTGGTGACCGTGCCCAGGCGCCCCAGGTACTGGATGAACGACATCGGGTCGAAACCATTGCGCAGCAGGTCGCCGTCGAAGCGCAGCGACAGGTGCCAGGCGCCGCTGCCGCGCTCTTCCTGGGCGGCTGCCGGCGCTTCGTGCGTCTCGGGTGCGCTGGCCAGGGGCTCGCCCAGGTGCGCCGCCAGGGCGGCCAGCAGCTCGGCCTGGTGCGCTTCGTCCACCGGCAACTCGCCGGTCTCCGCGTCGATCAGGGCGATCATCGAGACGATCTCGTCGAGGCAGCGCAGCATCAGCGAGACCAGCGACGGCTCCAGGCGGCGCTGGCCGTCGCGCACCGCCATCAGCAGGTTTTCCAGGTGGTGGGTGAAGCTGGCCAGCGGGGTCAGGGAGAACAGCCCGGCCGAGCCCTTGAGGGTGTGCATGGCGCGGAACAGGCCGTTGATGGCTTCGGCGTCGTCGGGCTGCTGGTCCAGCTGCAGCAGGTATTCCTCGGCCTGCTGGCTGAGGTCGCGGGCTTCCTCGATGAACCCCTGCAGCAGCTGGCTCCACTGGTCTCCGTTGAGCATGGCGGTCTCCGCTCAGGCCGTGGGTGTGGCGGCGGCCGGGAGCAGGTGCTCCAGACGCAGCAGGGTGATGAGTTCCAGGGGGCCGCCCTGGATACCTTCCATGACCAGCATGGCGCCGTTGCCGAGCACCTGCCGGCGCAGCGCCAGCAGCAGTTGCAGGCCGGCGCTGTCGAGGTCCTCCAGGGCGTGCAGGTCCAGCCGCCAGGGCTGGTCGGCCGCCTGCTCGGCCAGCCGCGCGGTCAGCTCGGCGTGGGCGTCGGCCACCTCGTAGATGGTCAGGCTGCCCTCCAGTTCGAGGTGCCCCGGGGCTTTCACATGGACCGTGAGCATCTCAACCCACCAGCTTCTCGACGGCGGCCAGCAGCTGTTGCGGCTGGAACGGCTTGACGATCCAGGCGCGGGCGCCGGCGGCCTGGCCTTCGGCCTTCTTCGCCTGCTCGCTCTCGGTGGTGAGCATGACGATGGGGGTGAAGCGGTAGTCCTTGCTGTTCTTGATCTCCTTCACCAGGCTGATGCCGTCCAGGTTGGGCATGTTCACGTCGCTGATGATGAGGTTGATCTTCTGCCCGTTGAGCTTGGTCAGGGCGTCGCGGCCGTCGACGGCTTCGATGACCTGGTGGCCGGCGCCGCCCAGGGTCATCTTCACCAGCTGTCGCATCGAGGATGAGTCGTCGACGATGAGGATGGTCTTGCTCATGTGTGGCTCCCGGATCAGAAAAAGGTGACTTCGTTGTCGGCCGGCTTGGCGCGCCGGCCGGTGCGTTCTTCGTCGGTGGTGAACTGCCGGCGCAGCTCGGCCAGCCAGCGATGGGGCTCGCCGAGGATCGGGTCCTGGCTCTGCACGGCCTGGCGCAGGCGCTCGATGTCGTGCTGCAGGTGGTCGAGCATCTGGTCGGTGCGGTCCTGGAACTGCATGCCGACGATGATCTGCTGGATGTCGCCCTGGGTGGTGCGGGCGTCCTGCTGCAGGGCGATGGCGCTCTCAGCCAGCTCGTCGAGGTTGGCGCCCAGGTCCTTCATGATTTCCCCGGCCACCTGGTCCAGGTAGCGCAGGTTGTTTTCCTCGCTGTTGGACAGCTCGGCGGCGGCGTTGACCGTGCCGCGGATGGCCTGGTTGATCTCGCCGACCTTCTCCACCATGCGCTGGCCGGTCTCGGCGGAGAGGCTGGAGAGCTTGCGCACCTCGTCGGCCACCACCGAGAAGCCACGCCCGTAGTCACCGGCGCGAGCGGCCTCGATGGCGGCGTTGAGGGCCAGCAGGTTGGTCTGGCTGGCGATGTCCTGGACGTGCTTGGACATGCTCTGCAGCTCGGTGGCGTAGCTGTCCAGGTGGCCGATGGTGTTGAGCAGTTCGGTCTTGCGATCGGCGGATTTGTGGAAGGCGGTGGTGACCTCGTCCAGGCGCTGCTGGGCATGGCGCAGGTTGTCGGCGACGCCGGAGCCGCCCACCACGTTCTCCGAGCGTTGCAGCGTCTGGTCCAGGCGCTGGGCGAGGCTGGAGAAGTGCTGGAACAGCTGGCCGATGTTGCTGGACACCAGCTCGCGCACCTGGCCGAGGTTCTGCCCCCAGGCTGGCAGCACGCTGGTCAGCAGCGGCACGCAATCGGCCTGCACCGGCGCGCTCGGCAGGTCATCCAGCTGAGGGGCGCGAGTCGGCGGCGCACTGCGTGGACGCAAGGCAACGGCGGCGACCGCCGCCAGGGCCAGGCCGGCTCCGGTGACCCAGGGCTGGCCGAGTCCGAGGCCGGCGAAGCCGAGGAGGAGGGCGAGGCAGAGGAGGGAGTAGGCCAGCACGGGACACGTCCTGTGAGATGCGGATTGAGCGCAAAGATAGGTCGCGCCTGGGGGGCTCGATATAGGGATTCCCCCTAGGGCCCCTAGGGGTGCTGGCAGGGAGCGGGGCACCCGGTCGCGTACCGACGGGCGCCAGGGGAGGGGCCGTGGAGGTGCGGCGCTTCTGTGTCGGGTTGCGGATTTTGCCAAGCCGGTCAGGCGTTTGCGTTCACACGGCGCTTTGTAACGGCCCCGTGACCATCGACAATCCCTTTGTTACCCAGGGCCTTTCGGGGCGTGTTTAGACTGCTGGTCAGCGCAAGCACCGACTTGCATGACCAATAAGAACAACAAGGTATTGCCCATGAATGCTCTGTCTCGCCTGACTGCTGTCATCTCCCTCGCTTCGTTGTTCCCCCTGTCCGCCCTCGCCGGCGAAGTGGAAGTCCTGCACTGGTGGACCTCCGGCGGCGAAAAGCGCGCGGCCGACACCCTGAAGAAGCTCGTCGAAGAGAAAGGCCACACCTGGAAGGACTTCGCCGTCGCCGGTGGCGGTGGCGAGGCGGCCATGACGGTGCTGAAGACCCGCGCCGTGTCCGGCAACCCGCCCTCGGCGGCGCAGATCAAGGGCCCCGACATCCAGGAATGGGGCGAGCTGGGCCTGCTCACCGAGATGGACGAGGTGGCCGAGGAGGGCAAGTGGGACACGCTGCTGCCCAAGCAGGTGGCCAGCATCATGAAGTACGACGGCCACTACGTGGCGGTGCCGGTGAACGTGCACCGGGTCAACTGGCTGTGGATCAACCCCGAGGTGTTCAAGAAGGCCGGCGCCACGCCGCCCACCACCCTCGACGAGTTCTTCGCCGCCGCGGACAAGCTCAAGGCCGCCGGCTTCATCCCCGTCGCCCACGGCGGCCAGCCCTGGCAGGACGGCACCGTGTTCGAGGACCTGGTGTTCGCCATCCTCGGCCCCGAGGGCTACCACAAGGCCTTCGTCGAGCAGGACAAGGCGACCCTCACCGGCGAGCCCATGGTCCAGGCCTTCGCCGCGCTGAAGAAGCTGCGCGGCTACATCGACGCCGACGCCGCCGGCCGTGACTGGAACAGCGCCACTGGCCTGGTGATCAACGGCAAGGCCGGCATGCAGATCATGGGCGACTGGGCCAAGAGCGAGTGGACTGCCGCCGGCAAGGTGGCGGGCAAGGACTACCAGTGCCTGCCGTTCCCCGGCACCCAGGGCAGCTTCGCCTACAACATCGACTCCCTGGCCATGTTCAAGCTGAGCGATGCGGAGAACCGCAAGGCCCAGAACGACCTGGCGCGGACGGTGATGGAGCCGCAGTTCCAGCAGTTCTTCAACCAGGAGAAGGGCTCGATCCCGGTGCGCCTGGACCAGG
The DNA here is from genome assembly GCF_011397855.1 of Metapseudomonas otitidis. NCBI lineage: Bacteria > Pseudomonadati > Pseudomonadota > Gammaproteobacteria > Pseudomonadales > Pseudomonadaceae > Metapseudomonas > Metapseudomonas otitidis. Next base: position 2,624,419 of record NZ_AP022642.1, read on the forward strand.
ACATGTCCAGCTTCGACGCCTGCGCCCAGCAGTCCATGAAGGACTTCAAGGCCGCCGCTGCCGGCAACGGCCTGCAGCCCAGCCTGTCCCACGGCATGGCCGCCTCCAGCTACGTGCAGGGCGCGGTGTTCGACGTGGTGACCAACTTCTTCAACGACCCCGCCGCCGACCCGAAGAAGGCCGCCCAGCAACTGGCTGCCGCGATCCAGGCCGTCCAGTAACCGCCGACTGACCCGCCCACGGCGCAGGCCCCGCTGCCTGCGCTGCAGGCCCGGCCGTGCCGAATTTCCCGCGCCTCAGCGCGCGCCACCTGCCAACCCGGAGCGACCCATGAGTTCGACCGCCGTCTTCGCCAAGGCCTCACCGCTGGATGCGCTACAGCGCTGGCTGCCCAAGCTGGTGCTGGCGCCGAGCATGCTCATCGTGCTGGTGGGCTTCTACGGCTACATCCTCTGGACCTTCGTCCTGTCCTTCACCAACTCGCGCTTCATGCCCAGCTACAACTGGGTGGGCCTGCAGCAGTACCAGCGCCTGTGGGACAACGACCGCTGGTGGGTGGCGAGCCAGAACCTGCTGGTGTACGGCGGGCTGTTCATCACCATCAGCCTGGTGATCGGCGTGTTCCTCGCCGTGCTGCTGGACCAGCGCATCCGCCGCGAAGGCTTCATCCGCACCGTCTACCTGTACCCCATGGCGCTGTCGATGATCGTCACCGGCACCGCCTGGAAGTGGCTGCTCAACCCCGGCCTGGGCCTGGACAAGCTGCTGCGCGACTGGGGCTGGGAAGGCTTCCGCCTCGACTGGCTGGTGGACCCGGAGCGGGTCGTCTACTGCCTGGTGATCGCCGCCGTGTGGCAATCCTCCGGCTTCGTCATGGCGCTGTTCCTCGCCGGCCTGCGCGGGGTCGACCAGTCGATCATCCGTGCCGCCCAGGTGGACGGCGCCAGCCTGCCGACCATCTACCTGCGCATCGTCCTGCCGAGCCTGCGCCCTGTGTTCTTCAGCGCGCTGATGATCCTCGCCCACATCGCCATCAAGAGCTTCGACCTGGTGGCGGCGATGACCGCCGGCGGCCCCGGCTACGCCTCCGACCTGCCGGCGATGTTCATGTACGCCCACACCTTCACCCGTGGGCAGATGGGCCTCGGTGCCGCCAGCGCCATGCTCATGCTCGGCGCCGTGCTGGCGATCATCGTGCCCTACCTGTATTCCGAACTGAGGAACAAGCGCCATGACTAGCCTGGCCGGAAAGTCCCCGCTCAGCGTCAGCCGCCTGGCCATCCATGCCACCCTGATCGTCGCCTGCGCCCTCTACCTGGTGCCGCTGGTGGTGATGCTGCTGACCAGCTTCAAGACCCCCGACGACATCCGCGCCGGCAACCTGCTGTCCCTGCCGGATGCCTTCACCCTGATCGGCTGGACCAAGGCCTGGGCCAGCGTCGGCGGCTATTTCTGGAACTCGGTGATGATCACCGTGCCGGCGGTGCTGATCTCCACGCTGCTCGGTGCGCTCAACGGCTACGTGCTGTCCATGTGGCGCTTCCGCGGTTCGCAGCTGTTCTTCGGTGCGCTGCTGTTCGGCTGCTTCCTGCCGTTCCAGGTGGTGCTGCTGCCGGCCTCCTTCACCCTCGGCAAGCTGGGGCTGGCCAACACCACCGGTGGCCTGGTGCTGGTGCACGTGGTGTACGGCCTGGCCTTCACCACGCTGTTCTTCCGCAACTTCTACGTGAGCATCCCCGATGCCCTGGTGCGGGCGGCGCGGCTCGACGGCGCGGGGTTCTTCACCATCTTCGGGCGCATCCTGCTGCCCATGTCGGTGCCGACCATCATGGTCTGCCTGATCTGGCAGTTCACCCAGATCTGGAACGACTTCCTCTTCGGCGTGGTGTTCGCCAGCGGCGACAGCCAGCCCATCACCGTGGCCCTCAACAACCTGGTGAACACCAGCACCGGGGCCAAGGAATACAACGTCGACATGGCCGCCGCGATGATCGCCGGCCTGCCGACCCTGCTCGTCTACGTATTCGCCGGCAAGTACTTCCTGCGCGGCCTCACGGCCGGTGCGGTGAAGGGCTGAAAAGCGGCTGCGCCCGTTCGCGGCGCTTCTGATTAGTGGAGATCGACATGGCAACCCTCGAACTGCGCAACGTGAACAAACGCTACGGCAGCGGCCTGGCGGACACCCTCCGGGACATCGAACTGTCCATCGACTCGGGGGAGTTCCTGATCCTCGTCGGCCCTTCGGGCTGCGGCAAATCCACCCTGATGAACTGCATCGCCGGGCTTGAAGCCATCAGCGGCGGCGCCATCCTCGTGGACGGCCAGGACATCAGCGGCATGAGCCCCAAGGACCGGGACATCGCCATGGTGTTCCAGTCCTACGCCCTGTACCCGACCATGAGCGTGCGCGAGAACATCGCCTTCGGCCTGAAGATCCGCAAGCTGCCGCCCGCCGAGATCGAGGCGGAGGTGAGCCGCGTGGCCAAGCTGCTGCAGATCGAGCACCTGCTGGAGCGCAAGCCCGGCCAGCTCTCCGGCGGCCAGCAGCAGCGGGTCGCCATGGGCCGGGCCCTGGCGCGGCGGCCGAAGATCTACCTGTTCGACGAGCCGCTCTCCAACCTCGACGCCAAGCTGCGGGTGGAGATGCGCACCGAGATCAAGCTGATGCACCAGCGGCTGAAGACCACCACCGTCTACGTCACCCACGACCAGATCGAGGCCATGACCCTGGGCGACAAGGTGGCGGTGATGAAGGACGGCGTCATCCAGCAGTTCGGCACTCCGCAGCAGATCTACAACGACCCGGCCAACCTCTTCGTCGCCGGCTTCATGGGCTCGCCGCCGATGAACTTCATCCCCCTGCGCCTGCAGCGCCGCGACGGCCAGCTGTGGGCGCTGCTGGACAGCGGCCAGGACCGCTGCGAGCTGCCCCTGGGCGAGCGCGGGGCGGGGTTTGAGGAGCGCGATGTGATCCTCGGGATACGCCCGGAACAGATCCTCGGCGCCGCACCGGACATCCGCAGCACCCCGGGCGTGCGGGTCGAGGTTGAAGTGGTCGAGCCCACCGGCCCGGACACCCTGGTGTTCACCAGCCTCAACCGCACCAAGGTCTGCTGCCGCCTCGGCCCGGATACCGTTCCTCGGCCAGGTGAAACCCTCACGCTGCATATCGATCCGAGCAAGGTGCTGCTGTTCGACGCCAACAGCGGCGAGCGGCTGCGCCCGGCAGGCCCTCCCAGCAGCCCCGGGCTGCCCGCCAACGTGGCGCAGCTGAAGGGGCGTTGAACCATGGCCCGGCGACGCCGGGCCATGGCAGGCAGGGTGCCTCGTCTCAGCCCTGCCGATCGCCCCGTGGTGGGCTGATGCCCACCCCGCGAGGGCACCAAGGGAACGTTCCATCGCTACACAACAATAAGAATGGAGTGGACATGAACACGAAGATCCGAGGTTTGTGGGTACTGCCCTGCACGCTGTTCGCCGCCTCCGGGCTGGCCCAGGCGGTCGAGTTCAGCGGGTACGTGCGCAGCGGCGCCGGCGGTTCCAGCGAAGGGGGCACGCAGTCCTGCTTCCAGTTGCCGGGGGCGCAGTCGAAGTACCGCCTGGGCAACGAGTGCGAGCAGTACATGGAGCTGGACCTGCGCCAGGACCTGCTCAAGCTGGACGACGGCTCGGTGGTCAGCATCGAGGGCATGGCGCAGCTGTACAACCAGTACGGGCACACGCCGAAGTTCACCGGTGACTACGGGTTCGCGCGGATGAACCAGATGTACGCCGAGTGGAGCAACATGCCCGCGCTCAACGGCGGTTCGTTCTGGGCGGGGCGCCGTTTCTACAAACGCAACGACATCCACATCTCCGACTTCTACTACTGGAACCAGAGCGCCACCGGCTTCGGCTTCGACGAAGTGGCCATCGGCGACCTGAAGTACAGCTACGTGTTCTCGCGCAAGGACAACTACGAGCAGAAGCCCTACATCAACCGCCACGACTTCAACGTCGGCGGCTTCCAGACCAACCCCGGCGGCGAGGTGGAGCTGGGCGTCAGCTATATCGACAAGCCCGACAGCACCGGCGCCCACAGCGGTTGGTCGGTCTCGGCGCAGCACAAGCAGCAGGCCTTCCTCGGCGGGGTCAACACCGTGGCCCTGCAATACGGGCGCGGCCCCGGCACGGCGCTGGGCTACACCGGCGACCCGACCCTGGACAACGCCAACAAGAGCTGGCGCCTGGTGGAGTTCTTCGACTGGCAGGTGACGCCGCATTTCGGCGGGCAGTTCGAGGTGGTCTACCAGAAGGACACCCGCCCGGATGGCGACGACCAGAACTGGCTGTCCATCGGCGTGCGCCCGGTCTACGCCTTCACCGACCAGTTCAAGCTGGTGACCGAGCTGGGCCGCGACCAGGTGGAGGCCCCCGGCGGCACCCGCAAGCTCACCAAGTTCACCGTGGCCCCCACCTGGTCGCCGTCCGGGCCTGGGTTCTCCCAGCGTCCGGAGTTCCGCCTCTACTACACCTACGCCAGTTGGAACGAGGCCGCCCAGCGCGCTGCCAGCGAGCTGGCCGCCGGCTCGGCGCTGTCCGACACCGGGGCCTTCGGCGATGCGCTGCACGGCTCCAACTTCGGCGTGCAGGTGGAGTACTGGTGGAAGTGACGGGAGCGGCCCGTGGCGGCTGCTGAGCGCGACGGGGTGCGCCGCGCAGGGCAGGCGGGGGAGGGCGGCGCGCACCCCCTCGACGCCCTGCTGCGGCCGGCCAGCGGGCAGCTGTTCCGCTGGTGCGAACACCAGGGGCGCGAGCTGCTGCTGGTGGAGCATCCCCGCTGCTCGGCGGTGTTCAGCCGCCAGGGTGGGCAGTTGCTGCATTACCAGCCGCGTGGCGAGCGTCCGCTGCTCTGGTGCGCCCGTCACTGGCCGCGCGTGGGCGCCATTCGCGGTGGCGTGCCGGTGTGTTGGCCCTGGTTCGGGCGCCATCCGGTGGAAAGCGGCTGGCCCCACCACGGCTGGGCGCGGCTCTCCGACTGGCGGCTGGTCGGCAAGGACGCCGACGCCCAGGGTGTGCGCCTGGATTGGCGCCTGCAGTTGCACGACTGGCAGGTGGAGTTGCGGGCCTGCCTGGGGGATGCCCTGAGCCTGGAACTGGTGACGACCCACCAAGACAGCGAGCCGTGCGTCCTCAGCCAGGCCCTGCACGCCTATTGGCGGGTGTCAGATGTGGCGCGGGTGGCGCTGCTCGGCCTGGATGGCGCCGACGGGCACGACCTGCTGGCCCGAGAGCCCTGTCGGCAAGCCGGCGAACTGCGGGTCACCGAGGGCGTGCACAGGCGCTTCCAGCGGGGCGGGACGCTGACCCTGCAGGACCCGGGCTGGCAACGGCGGCTGCGCATCGACGGTGGCGACAACCCCCACACCGTGGTCTGGCACCCCGGCAGCCGGCCGCTGCCCGAGGTGAGCTGGTCGGAGAGCCTGGGGTTCCTGTCGGTGCAGGCCGCCGCCTGCGGTGAACCGGGGCGGGGCCTGGCACCGGGGGACGAGGCCAGGTTGGCGCTGAAGGCCTGGATCGCGGGGTAGCCCGGGCATCGCCCGAGGTAATGGAAGGCACGCCGTAGGATGCGGGTGAGCGGTGCGAACCCCATCAGCATCCCGAGGCACGGGGTTACAGCCCAGGCCACCGTGCCACGCCCGTGATGGGCTTCGCGTAGCTCAGCCCATCCTACGAGGGCGGTACACGGGGTAGCCCGGGCTTCAGCCCGGGAACGGTTGGCGCGGATTTCCCGGACTGAAGTCCGGGCTACGTTCCTGAACCTGCCGAGGCACGGGTGTAGCCCATGCCACCGTGTCACGCCCGTGGTGCTACCGCCCGACCATCGGACCCGAATCAATCCCGCTCAGGCGGGTCTGCCCATCAAGAGCGTGGCACACGATGTAGCCCGGGCTTCAGCCCGGGACGAGGTGCGGAATGTCCGTCGTGCCCTATGGGGCGGGGCTCAGGCCGGCTCTTCGTCCGCCGGGTAGCGGCTGGCGTTGAGGCTTTCCTTGATCTTGCGCAGGTGCGGCTGGAAGTCGATGCCCCGGCGCAGGGTCACGCCGGTGGCGAGCACGTCGAGCACGGTGAGCTGGATGATCCGCGAGGTCATCGGCATGTAGATGTCGGTGTCCTCCGGCAACGGGATGTTGAGGCTGATGGTGCTGGCCTTGGCCAGCGGCGAGCCGGCGGCGGTGAGGCCGAGCACCGAGGCGCCGTTCTGCCGGGCCAGGCGCGCCACCTCCACCAGCTCGCGGGTGCGCCCGGTGTAGGAAATGATCACGAACAGGTCCCCGGTGTGGGCCACCGAGGCGAGCATGCGCTGCATCAGCACGTCGGAGTGGGCCGAGACGGCCAGGTTGAAGCGGAAGAACTTGTGCTGGGCATCCAGCGCCACCGAGGCCGAGGCGCCGAGGCCGAAGAAATGGATCTGCCGGGCCTGGATCATCAGGTCCACCGCGCGGCTGATCAGCTGCGGGTCGAGGCTCTGGCAGGCGCTGTCCAGGGAGGCGATGGCGCTGCCGAAGATCTTCCGCGTGTAGGCCTCGGGGCCGTCGTCGGCCGAAACCGACTGGCTGACGTAGGCCGCACCGCTGGCCAGGCTCTGGGCCAGCTGCATCTTCAGCTCCGGGTAGCCGTTGACGCCGAAGGAGCGGCAGAAGCGGTTCACCGTGGGCTCGCTGACCTGGGCGGCCTGGGCGAGGGCGGCGATGCTGAAGCGGGTGGCCTGCTGCGGGTCCTGCAGGATCACCTCGGCGACCTTGCGTTCGGCCTTGTTGAGTTCGTCGAGACGGCCCTGGATCTGCTCCAGGAGATTGCGCATGCGGTCCATGGGGTTCCTTAGCAGGGCCTGCGGAAACGGTGGCCTATCGTACTGAGGGCCACAGTCGCCAGCCAGAGGTAACAGGGGCGTGACTAAATGTTGTGTTTATTACTACATTTTTTCTTGTGTTGCGAATTCTGGCGGTGTAAATCTCTCTCAACCTTGTAGAAGAACAAAACATCATGGCTGCCATCACTGTAGAACCCTGCACCTTTGCCCTGTTCGGCGCCCTTGGCGACCTGGCCCTGCGCAAGCTGTTCCCGGCGCTCTACCAGCTGGACCGCGCGGGGCTGCTGCACCCGCGCACCCGCATCCTCGCCCTGGCCCGTGAAAGCGACGAGAACGGCGCCCGCCAGGCCGCCATCGCCGAGCACCTGGAACGCCACGTGCCCGAGCGCGAGATCGACCCCGACCAGGTGGCGCGCTTCATGGCGCGGCTGGAATACCTGTCGATGGACTTCTTCCTCCACGCCGAGGGCTACCGCGAGCTGGCCGAGCGGGTGGGGGTGGACGAGCCGCTGATCGCCTACTTCGCCACCCCGGCCTCGGTGTACGGCGCCATCTGCGAAGGCCTGGCCCAGGTGGGCCTGGTGCAGAACACTCGGGTGGTGCTGGAGAAACCCATCGGCCATGACCTGGAGTCCTCCCGGCGGATCAACGACGCCGTGGCGGTGCACTTCCCGGAGAGCCGCATCTACCGGATCGACCACTACCTGGGCAAGGAGACGGTGCAGAACCTGATCGCCCTGCGCTTCGCCAACAGCCTGTTCGAGACCCAGTGGAACCAGCACCACATCTCCCACGTGGAGATCACCGTGGCCGAGCAGGTGGGCATCGAAGGGCGCTGGGGCTATTTCGACGAGGCCGGCCAGCTGCGTGACATGGTGCAGAACCACCTGCTGCAGCTGCTCTGCCTGATCGCCATGGACCCGCCCAGCAACCTCTCCGCCGACAGCATCCGCGACGAGAAGGTCAAGGTGCTCAAGGCCCTGGCGCCCATCACCGCCGCCCAGGTGGCGCAGCAGGTGGTGCGCGGCCAGTACATCGCCGGCAGCAGCCAGGGCCGCGCGGTGCCGGGCTATCTGGAGGAAGAGAACGCCAACACCCACAGCGACACCGAGACCTTCGTCGCCCTGCGGGCCGACATCCGCAACTGGCGCTGGAGCGGCGTGCCCTTCTACCTGCGCACCGGCAAGCGCATGCCGCAGAAGCTGTCGCAGATCGTCATCCACTTCAAGGAACCACCGCACTACATCTTCGCCCCCGAGCAGCGGCCGCTGATCAGCAACCGGCTGATCATCCGCCTGCAACCGGACGAAGGCATCTCCCTGCAGGTGATGACCAAGGAGCAGGGCCTGGACAAGGGCATGCAGCTGCGCAGCGGCCCGCTGCAACTGAATTTCTCCGACACCTACCGCAGCGCGCGCATCCCCGATGCCTACGAGCGCCTGTTGCTGGAGGTGATGCAGGGCAACCAGAACCTCTTCGTGCGCAAGGACGAAATCGAATACGCCTGGCAGTGGTGCGACCAGCTCATCGAAGGCTGGAAGCAGCTGGGCGATGCCCCCAAACCCTATGCCGCCGGCACCTGGGGCCCGGTGGCTTCCATCGCACTGATCACTCGAGACGGAAGGAGCTGGTATGGCGATCTCTGACCTCCGATTCCCCCCGGCCGTGGAGCCGATAGCCCTGGTGGATGCCGCCGAACTGGCCGGGCACCTGGCCCAGCGCGTGGCCGAGGGCCTGCGCGAGGCCCTGGCCGCACGCGGCAGCGCCACCCTGGTGGTGTCCGGCGGGCGCAGCCCGGTGGCCTTCTTCGAGCGCCTGGCGCAAGCGCGGCTGGACTGGTCCGCCGTGACCGTCGGCCTGGCCGACGAGCGCTGGGTGCCGGTGAGCCACCCGGACAGCAACGAAGGGCTGGTGCAGCGCCACCTGCTCCAGGGCGAAGCCGCCAAGGCCCGCTTCGTCGGCCTCTACCAGGCCGCCGCCACCCAGGAGGAGGCCGCGCGCCTGGCCGACCAGGCCCTGGAAGCGCTGCCGCAGCCCATCGACGTGCTGGTGCTGGGCATGGGCGAAGACGGCCACACCGCCTCGCTGTTCCCCGGCAGCCCGAACCTGGCCGAGGCCCTGGACCCGGCCTGCCGCGCCCGGTGCCTGGCGACCCGCGCACCCAGCGTGCCCCACCAGCGCCTGACGCTGCCCCTGGCCCTGCTGCAAGGCAGCCGCCTGACCCTGCTGGCCCTGCAAGGGCGCGGCAAGCTGGACACCCTGGCCGCCGCGCTGCAGGGCGAGGACGTGGCGGCCATGCCGATCCGCGCCTTCCTGCGCCGGCCGCTGTCGATCTACTGGTGCCCCTGAGGCTCCATCCGTCTCAAGGGCTCACGCAACGGGAGTAATGCCATGACCACCATCCACAAGCCGCGAACCGCCGTTCGCCGCGTGCCGAGCATGGCCGAGAAGGTGGAGATGATCGACCGCCTCTGCGCCGAGGCGCGCATCCTGCCGGTCATCACCATCGAAGACGAAGCCCACGTCCTGCCGCTGGCCGACGCCCTGGCCGCCGGTGGCCTCAAGGTGCTGGAAGTGACCCTGCGCTCGGCCCATGGCCTGGGCGCCATCCGCCTGCTGCGGGCGCAACGCCCGGACCTGCTGGTGGGCGCCGGCACCGTGCTGGACGAAGCGATGCTGGCCGAGGCCGAGGCCGCCGGTGCCCAATTCCTCGTCAGCCCCGGCTGCACCGCCGAATTGCTCGATGCCGCGTTGCACAGCCCGCTGCCGCTGTTGCCGGGCGTGGGCAGCGCCTCCGAGATCATGCTCGGTCACGCCCGTGGCTACCGGCGCTTCAAGCTGTTCCCGGCGGAGATCTGTGGCGGCGTCGCCGCGCTCAAGGCCTTCGGCGGCCCGTTCCCGGCGGTGCGTTTCTGCCCCACCGGCGGCGTGCGGCCGGACAACCTGGTCCAGTACATGGCCCAACCCAACGTCATGTGCGTGGGCGGCAGCTGGATGCTGGACAGCGCCTGGCAGCGTGCCGGCGACTGGGACCGCATCACCCGCACCACCGCCGAAGCCCTGGCCCTGCTGGCCTGAACCCCTACCCGGAGCGCGCCATGTCCCTGTTCACCGCCGAGACCCTGTTCCCCCACGCCGACCAGATTCCCGAGGCCTGGCGCCTGGGCGAGCCCGTCGAGCAACGCGACTACCTGGTGGATGGCGAACTGCGCCATTGGGCCGGCCCCCTGGCCCCGGTGCGCAGCCCGGTCTACCTCAAGGGCCCGCAGGGCGAGGAGCAGGTGGTGCTCGGCAGCACCCCGCTGCTGGATGCCGAGGCCGCCCTGCAGGCGCTGGACGCCGCCGTGCGTGCCTACGACAAGGGGCAGGGCGCCTGGCCGACCCTGCGGGTGGCCGAGCGCATCGCCCACGTGGAACGCTTCCTGGCGCGCATGCGCGAGCAGCGCCAGGCGGTGGTGAAGCTGCTGATGTGGGAGATCGGCAAGAACCTCAAGGACTCCGAGAAGGAGTTCGACCGCACCTGCGACTACATCGTCGACACCATCGAGGCGCTCAAGGAGCTGGACCGCCGCTCCAGCCGCTTCGAGCTGGTGCAGGGCACCCTCGGGCAGATCCGCCGCGTCCCCCTCGGCGTGGCACTGTGCATGGGGCCGTACAACTACCCGCTGAACGAAACCTTCACCACGCTGATCCCGGCGCTGATCATGGGCAACACCGTGGTCTTCAAGCCGGCCAAGTTCGGCGTGCTGCTGATGCGCCCGCTGCTGGAGGCGTTCCGCGACAGCTTCCCGCCTGGCGTCATCAACATCATCTACGGCAAGGGCCGCGAGACCGTCAGCGCCATCATGGCCAGCGGCAAGGTGGACGTGTTCGCCTTCATCGGCACCCACTCCGGCGCCGCCGACCTGAAGAAGCTGCACCCGCGCCCGCACCGCCTGCGCGCCGCCCTCGGGCTGGACGCGAAGAACCCCGGCATCGTGCTGCCCCAGGTGGACCTGGACAACGCCGTGGAAGAGGCCGTCACCGGCGCGCTGTCGTTCAATGGCCAGCGCTGCACCGCACTGAAGATCCTCTTCGTCCACGAGGACGTGCTGGAACCCTTCCTGACCCGGTTCAGCGCGCGCCTGGCACGCCTGCGCCCCGGCATGCCCTGGGACGACGGCGTGGCCCTGACCCCGCTGCCGGAACCGGGCAAGGTGGACTACCTCGACGGCCTGCTGCGCGATGCCCTGGAGCAGGGCGCACAGGTGGTCAACGAAGGCGGCGGCCGGCGTCACCAGAGCTTCTTCTACCCCGCGCTGCTGTGCCCGGTGACCCCGGCCATGCGGGTCTACCACGAGGAGCAGTTCGGCCCGCTGGTGCCGGTGGTGCCCTACCGCGACCTGCAGACGGTGATCGACTACGTGCTGGATTCCGACTACGGCCAGCAACTGTCGATCTTCGGCAACGACCCCGCCGAAGTGGGGCGGCTGGTGGACACCTTCGCCAACCAGGTGGGGCGCATCAACATCAACGCCCAGTGCCAGCGCGGCCCGGACAGCTTCCCCTTCAACGGCCGCAAGAACTCCGCCGAAGGCACCCTGTCGGTGCATGACGCCCTGCGCACCTTCTCCATCCGCACCCTGGTGGCGACCCGCTTCAACGCGGACAACAAGGCGCTGGTCAGCCGCATCCTCGGCAACCGCGAATCCAGCTTCATCAGCACGGACTACATCTTCTGATGCGTCGCGGCGTGTTGCTGGCGGTGGCGCTGCTGCCGCTGCTGGCGTGGGGCGAGGAGCCGGGGTGCGGCGACTACCTGGCGGCTCTCGGCGTCAGCGCGCCCGGGTTGCAGTTCGACGGCTGCCGCCTGGAGGAGGGCGGCCAGCTGCGCCAGCGGGTGGCCGAGTACAGCATCCCCGGACGCGACGCCCGAGCGCTCGAAGCCCGGCTGGAACAGCGCTTCGGCATGCAGCCGCTGCGCTTCGTCTGCTGCGGCTGGGAGGCCCCGTCCGTCTACGCCCCCCATCCCGCCGGCCGGCCCTACGGCTACGAGATCGGCATGGGCTCCGGCGAAACCCTGGAAAAGGACTGGACCCGCATCGACCGCTTCCACGTCCGCGTCACCCTCTTCCTCGAAGAACCCTGACCGTCCGTAGCCTGGCTTCAGCCCAGGGTGCGGAGGTCGGGCGTTCCCGGACTGAAGTCCGGGCTACCCCGTGCTCGAACCCGCAGTCGTTTACCAGCACCCGTAGCCTGGGCTTCAGCCCAGGGCGTGGAGGTTGGGGCATTCCCCGGACTGAAGTCCGGGCGACCTGTCAGCCGTTACGCCGCACATGCAATTGCCGTGGGACGGCCGTGACGCCGGGCTGGTAGTCCCCGGCGATGGCTCGCAGGGCCTGGGCCAGGACGGCATCGGCGATCAGTTCGTGCTGCTGGCGCATGGCATTCACCGGCAGGGGCAGGAAGTCCAGCAACTGGGTGTCGCCGAAGGTGCCGACACGCAACGCCCGGGGCCAGGCGCCGCGTTCGCGCAGCACGTCCAGCACCCCGGCCAGCAGCACATAGGCGGTGGTCACCAGGGCGTCTGGCAGGTGGGCCTGTTCGTCCAGCAGGGACTCCATCATCTGGCGCCCGCATTCGCGGCTGAACTGCGCGCCCTGCATCACCCGCACCTCACCCGCGAACCCCTCCAGCGCCAGGCGGAAGCCCGCCTCCCGTTCGCGGCTGATGTTCAGCTCCGGACGCGCGCCCAGCAGCGCCACCTGGCGCAGGCCGGGCGCCAGCAGGCTGTGGGTGAGCTGCTGGCTGGCCGGGCGGTCGTCGCTGACCACCGAGCCGAAGCGCGCCGGGTCCAGCACCCGGTCGACACCGATCACCGGCAGCCCTTCGGCCAGCAGGTCGGCCAGGGTCGGGTCCTCGGGTGGCAGGCAACTGGCGACCACCAGCGCGTCGCAGCGGCGGGCGGCGAACAGCTCCAGCAACTGGCGCTCGCTGGCCGGGTCGTCGTCCGAGCTGGCGATCAGCACCTGGTAGCCCTGGGCTCGCGCCCGCTGCTCCAGCAGCTTGGCCAGGCGCGCATAGCTGGGGTTTTCCAGGTCCGGGAGGATGAACCCCAGGGTGCGCGTCTGCCCCCGGCGCAAGCCGGCGGCCTGGGGGTCGGGGCGGAAGCCGTGGGCCTCCACCACCGCCTGCACCCGCGCCACCGTGGCGGGGGAGATGCGCTTCTGCTCGGCCTTGCCGTTGACCACGTAGCTGGCAGTGGTGAGGGAGACGCCGGCCAGGCGGGCGATGTCGCTGAGTTTCACGTTCGGGGTCCTCACTGGGGCGCGGCGGGCGGATGCACATTTCGTCCGCCGGGCACTTCAAGCGGCGAAGGATATCGGTTACCGTGCCGCCCACGCTTAGTGAAACGATTCAGCAAGGCTCTTGTCCAGATGTTTCCACGTCCTGCCTGGCGTGGTCACGGACCGCACGCACCTGCCCGGCGTGACGGAAGGCAGCACCTAAGCTGATGCAGATGGCACAACGACAAGAGGGCCCCGAGGCCCGTTTGGAGGCACGCATGCTCGAACTGACCCCCGGACAGGTGTCCATGGGCCTGGCCGCGTCGGACAAAGCCGACGCCTTGCGCCAGGTGGCGCAGCGGCTGGTGGCGGACGGCCTGGCCGCCGACGGCTACCTGGCCGCGCTGGAGGCCCGCGAAGCGCAGGGCTCCACCTGCCTCGGCCAGGGCATCGCGATTCCCCACGGCACCCCCGAGACCCGCCACCTGGTGCACGCCACGGGCGTGCGCCTGCTGCATTTCCCCGGCGGCGTGGAGTGGGGCGATGGCCAGCGCGTGTACCTGGCCATCGGCATCGCCGCCAAGTCCGATGAGCACCTGCGCCTGCTGCAACTGCTGACCCGTGCTCTCGGCGAAGGCGAGTTGGGCGAGGCCCTGCGCGCGGCCGAGAGCCCCGAGGCCATCCTCCAGCTGCTCCAGGGCGCCCCCCGTGACCTGGCGCTGGACGACCAGTTGATCGCCCTCGGCAGCGAGGCCGAAGACCTCGACGAACTGGCCCTGCAAGGCGCCCGCCTGCTGCGCCGCGCCGGGTGCGTCGACAAGGGCTTTGCGGCGGCCCTGCTGCAGCGCGAGCCGCTGCCCCTGGGCGACGGCCTCTGGTGGCTGGACACCGACCAGGCCGTGGAGCGGCCAGGCCTGGCCTTCGTCGCCCCGGCGGCGGCCCTGCAGTACCAGGGCCAGCCCCTGGCCGGCCTGTTCTGCCTGGCGAGCCTGGGGGATGCCCACCAGGCGCTGCTGGAGCGCCTGTGCAGCCTGCTGGTGGAAGGGCGCGGTGGCGAGATCGTGCATGCCGTCTCCAGCCGTGCGCTGCTGGAAACCCTCGGCGGTGACTCCATCGCCGACTGGCCGAGCCTGCGCGTGCCCCTGGCCAACACCCACGGCCTGCATGCCCGCCCTGCCAAGGAGCTGGCCCAGGCGGCCAAGGCCTTTGCCGGGGAGATCCGCATCCGTGTCGCCGACAGCGGCCAGCCCGCCGTCAGCGCCCGCAGCCTGAGCAAACTGCTGGCGCTGGGCGTGCGCCGAGGGCAGGTGCTGGAGCTGCTGGCCGAACCGGCGATCGCCGACGAGGCCCTGCCGGCCCTGCGCGACGCCATCCTGGCCGGCCTCGGCGAAACCGTGGAGCCGCTGGACGCAGCGCGACCCGAGGCGCCCTCGGAAGCGCCTGAGGCGCCCGTCGCCGCGCCCACCGCACCGCAGCCCGGCGAGGTGCTGGCGGCCGTGTCGGCGTCCCCCGGCATCGCCATCGGCCCGGCCCATGTCCGCGTGGCGCGGGCCTTCGACTACCCGGCCCGGGGCGAGTCCCCGGCGCAGGAGCGCCAGCGCCTGGAGCAGGCCCTGGCCCAGGTGCGGGGCGAGATCGAGGCGCTGGTGGCGCGCAGCGAGGTCAAGGCCATCCGCGAGATCTTCGTTACCCATCTGGAAATGCTCGCCGACCCCTCCCTGGTGGAGGACGTGGACGCGCGCCTGGCCCGTGGCGAGAGTGCCGCCGCCGCCTGGAATGCGGTCATCGGCGAGGCGGCCCGCCAGCAGGAAGCCCTGCAGGATGCCTTGCTGGCCGAGCGTGCCGCCGACCTGCGCGACGTCGGCCGGCGCGTGCTGGCCCAGTTGTGCGGCGTGGAGGAGGTGCCCGAGCCCCGCGAGCCGTACGTGCTGGTGCTCGACGAAATGGCCCCATCGGACGTGGCCCGCCTGGACCGCGAGCGGGTCGCCGGCATCCTCACCGCCCGGGGTGGCGCCACCTCCCACAGCGCCATCGTCGCGCGGGCGCTGGGCATCCCGGCGCTGGTGGGCGCGGGCGCGCGGGTGCTGGCCCTGGCGCCGGGCGCCATGCTGCTGCTGGACGGCGGGCGAGGGCGCCTGGTGGTGGAACCCGAGGCGGCGCTGCTGGAGCGTGCCCGCCAGGAGCGCAGCGAACGCGAGCGCCTGCTGCGCGAGGCCGAGGCCCACAAGCTGGAGCCGGCGGTGACCCGCGACGGCCATGCAGTGGAGGTCTGCGCCAACCTGGGTGACGCCCAGGGCGCCGCGGCGGCCGTGGCCCAGGGGGCCGAGGGCATCGGCCTGCTGCGCACCGAATTCATCTTCATGGCCCACGCCCAGGCCCCCGACCTGGCCACCCAGGAGGCCGACTACCGCCGCGTGTTCGACGCCCTGGAGGGGCGCCCGCTGGTGGCGCGGACCCTCGACGTGGGCGGCGACAAGCCCTTGCCCTACTGGCCCATCCCCACCGAGGAGAACCCCTTCCTCGGCCTGCGCGGCGTGCGCCTGACCCTGCAGCGCCCGCAGGTGATGCGCACCCAGCTGCGCGCGCTGCTGCAGGCCGCCGAGGGCCGGCCGCTGCGCATCATGTTCCCCATGGTCGGCAGCGTCGGCGAGTGGCGCCAGGCGCGGGACATGGCCCGTGAGCTGCTGGGCGAGCTGCCCCATGCCGACGTGCAGCTGGGGATCATGGTGGAAGTGCCGTCCGCCGCCCTGCTGGCGCCGGTACTGGCCCGCGAGGTGGACTTCTTCAGCATCGGCACCAACGACCTGACCCAGTACGCCCTGGCCATCGACCGTGGCCACCCGACCCTGTCCGCCCAGGCCGATGGGCTGCACCCGGCGGTGCTGCAGCTGATCGACATGACCGTGCGCGCCGCCCATGCCCACGGCAAGTGGGTCGGCGTGTGTGGCGAACTGGCCTCCGATCCGCTGGCGGTGCCGCTGCTGGTGGGGCTGGGGGTGGACGAGCTGAGCGTGTCCGCGCGCAGCATTGCGGAAATCAAGGCGCGCATCCGCGCCATGAGCCAGGCGGCCGCCCAGGAGCTGGCCGCCGTGGCCCTGCAGGCCGAAAGCGCCGAAGCCGTGCGCGAACTGGCGGAGCGATTCTGATGGCACGCATCCTCACCCTGACCCTCAACCCCGCGCTGGACCTCACCCTGCGCCTGCGCCAGCTGGTGCCGGGCGCAGTGAACCGGGGCGATGCCCTGGTGGCCCATGCCGCCGGCAAGGGCCTCAACGTGGCCCAGGTGCTGGCCGACCTCGGCCACAGCCTGTCGGTGGCCGGTTTTCTCGGTGCCGACAACGCCCAGCCGTTCGAGGCGCTGTTCGCCCGGCGCGGCTTCCACGATGCCTTCGTCCGCGTCGACGGGGAGACCCGCAGCAACCTCAAGCTGGCCGAGGACGACGGCCGCATCACCGACATCAACGGCCCCGGCCCCGAGGTCGACGCGGCCGCCAGGGCCGCGCTGCTGGAGCGACTGGACAGCCTGGTGCCGGGCCACGACCTGGTGGTGGTGGCCGGCAGCCTGCCCCGGGGCGTGGACCCGGACTGGCTGCGGACGCTGCTGCAGCGCCTGCGCGGGCTGGGTGTCCGGGTGGCGCTGGACACCAGCGGCGCGGCGCTGCGTGCCGGGCTCGACTGCGCGCCCTGGCTGGTGAAGCCGAACCAGGAGGAGCTGGCGGACGCCTGCGGCCACCCCCTGGATGACGCCGCCGCCCAGGCCCTGGAGGCCCAGCGCCTGCACGCGATGGGCATCGAGCACCTGGTGCTGTCCCTCGGCGCCGACGGGGTGCGCTGGTTCAACCCGGGCGGTGTGCTGGCGTCCCGTCCGCCCAGGGTGCAGGTGGTGAGCACCGTCGGCGCCGGGGATTCGCTGCTGGCCGGCATGCTGCACGGCCTGCTCAGCGGCTGGTCGCCGCAGCAGACCCTGCGCCACGCCACCGCCATTGCCGCCCAGGCCGTCACCCAGATCGGTTTCGGCATTCACGACCGGGCCCAGCTGGCCGCGCTGGAAGGCGCCGTCACCCTGGTCGATGCCCCCGCACAGCACGAGGTCTCCCGATGAAACTCGCCCTAGTCACGGCGTGCCCCAACGGGGCCGTCACCAGCCTGATCAGCGCCCGCCTGCTGGACGCCGCCGCCCGCCGCCTGGGTTGGAGCACCTGCGTGGAGATGCCCGGCGGGGCGCCTCTGTCCGCCACCGAGCTGGCCGCCGCCGATTGGGTGCTGGTGGTGGCCACCGGCGAGGTGGACCTGTCGCGCTTCAGCGGCAAGCGGGTGTTCCTCTCCAGCCCGGTGGAGGCGCTGCAGGCACCCGAGCACTTCCTGCGCCGTGCCGAGGCCCGTGCGGCCCTGCGCGAGCCCTCCGAGGTCGGCGCCCGCGTCCAGCGCCCGCGCCTGGTGGCGGTGACCGCCTGTCCGACCGGGGTGGCGCACACCTTCATGGCTGCCGAGGCCCTCAAGCAGGCCGCCCAGCGCCTGGGCTACGACCTGCTGGTGGAAACCCAGGGGTCGGTGGGCGCCCGCGATCCGCTGCCGGCGGACGCCATCGCCCGCGCCGACGTGGTGCTGCTGGCCACCGACATCGAGGTGGACCTGGCGCGCTTCGCCGGCAAGCGGGTCTACCGCTGCGGCACCGGCGTGGCCCTCAAACAGGCCGAGGCGACCCTGGAGCGCGCCCTGGCCGAGGCCCGCGAGCTGCAGGCGGAGGCCTCCTCCGGCCCTGCACCGCGTGCGGCGGAGAAGGGCGGCGAGGCCAAGGGCCTGTACAAGCACCTGCTCACCGGCGTGTCCTTCATGCTGCCGATGGTGGTGGCGGGGGGCCTGCTGATCGCCCTGTCCTTCGTCTTCGGCATCGAGGCGTTCAAGGAGCAGGGCACCCTGGCCGCTGCGCTGATGCAGATCGGCGGCGACACCGCCTTCAAGCTGATGGTGCCGCTGCTGGCCGGCTACATCGCCTATTCCATCGCCGACCGGCCGGGCCTGGCGCCGGGGATGATCGGCGGCCTGCTGGCCGGCACCCTGGGGGCGGGCTTCATCGGCGGCATCGTCGCCGGCTTCATCGCCGGCTATTGCGCCCGCGCCATCAACCGCTGGCTGCACCTGCCGCAGAGCCTGGAGGCGCTGAAGCCGATCCTGATCATCCCGCTGCTGGCGAGCCTGGTGACCGGGCTGGTGATGATCTACGTGGTGGGCACGCCGGTGGCCGGCATGCTCGCCGCGCTGACCCGCTTCCTCGACGGCATGGGCGCCACCAACGCCATCCTCCTCGGCGTGCTGCTGGGCGGGATGATGTGCGTGGACCTGGGTGGGCCGATCAACAAGGCCGCCTACGCCTTCTCGGTGGGCCTGCTGGCCTCCCAGAGCTACGCACCGATGGCCGCCACCATGGCTGCCGGCATGGTGCCGCCCATCGGCCTGGGCCTGGCCTGCCTGCTGGCGCGGCGCAAGTTCGCCCAGAGCGAGCGGGAGGCGGGCAAGGCGGCGCTGGTGCTGGGGCTGTGCTTCATCTCCGAGGGGGCGATTCCCTTCGCGGCCAAGGACCCGCTGCGGGTCATCCCGGCCAGCATCGCCGGCGGTGCGCTCACCGGGGCGCTGTCCATGTACTTCGGCTGCAAGCTGATGGCGCCCCACGGCGGGCTGTTCGTGCTGCTCATCCCCAACGCCATCAACCACGTGCTGCCGTACCTGCTGGCCATCGTCGCCGGCAGCCTGCTCACCGCTGTGCTCTACGCCCTGCTCAAGCCCGCCGCCGCGCCGGACCTGGTGCTGGAGAAGGCAGGCGCCTGAGCCCGTCGCCCGCGCCGCTCAACCGGCGCGGGCGCGAATCCCGGCCAGCTCCACCTCGTCGGCCTGCAGCGCGTCAGGCAGGGTCTCGCGCAGGTAGGTCACCCAGGTCTTGATCTTCGCGTCCAGGTACTGGCGCGAGGGGTAGAGCGCGTAGATGTTCAGGCACTGCAGGCGGTAGTGGGGCAGCACCGGCACCAGGGAGCCGTCGCGCAGCCCGTCCATGGCCGAGTACAGCGGCAGGACGCCGATGCCCATGCCGGAGCGGATGGCCTCGGTCATGGCGTCGCCCACGTTCACCTGGAAGCTGGGGTTGCCGAGGGTGATCATCTGTTCGCCGTCGGGGCCGACGAAGTGCCAGCGGTCGAAGGGCATCACCGGGCTGATCAGTAGCAGGCATTCGTGCTGGGCCAGGTCCGCCGGGGTGCGTGGGGCGCCACGCTCGGCGATGTAGCCGGGGGAGGCGCAGAGGATGCTGTAGGTGGCGCCGATGCGCTGGGACACCAGCCCCGAGTCGGGCAGCTCGGTGGCGACCACGATGGCCACGTCCAGCCCTTCGTCCAGCAGGTCCGGCACCCGGTTGGCCAGGGTCAGGTCGAAGCTCACGTCGGGGTATTGCTGGCGGTAGCCGGCCATGGCGCGGATCACGTAGTGCTGGCCGATGCCGGTCATGGAATGCACCCGCAGCCGCCCGGCCGGGCGCGCATGGGCGTCGCCGGCCTCCGCTTCGGCTTCTTCCACGTAGGCGAGGATCTGCTGGCAGCGCAGCAGGTAGCGCTGGCCGGCCTCGGTCAGGGCGATGCGCCGGGTGGTGCGGTTGAGCAGGCGCGCCTTCAGGTGGCCTTCCAGGTGGGCCACGGCACGGGAGATGTTGGCGGTGGTGGTGCCCAGCTGCTGGGCGGCGGCGGTGAAGCTGCCGGTGTCGGCGACGCAGCTGAAGGCGCGCATGGTCTGCAGGGTGTCCATGGGGCGGCTCGGGGTGAGGGCTGGGGGCGCCATTATCACGCGGCCGGGCCGGCGGATTGTTACTGATCCGGTAATAGTCATTCACCGAATGCCCCGCTTATGCCGGTGCGGGCCGATCCCTAGAATCTGCTCCACCGGGCCCCCGTCGGTGCCTGCTCTCCGCTCCAATCCAGCCACACCATCCCAGGACACCCCACCGTGCCGCGTCGTCTCGCCAGAGGACTGAGGTCCGCCAGCGCCGTTGTCATTTTTTCAACAATGGCCGGTTGCCTTTCCACCCAGGGTATCGCCCCCTCCGAACAACGCCTGGCCCCTGACCACCTGCAGCTGGATGCCGCCATCGCCCAGGCCGGGCAGGATGCCGGCTGGCCCCGGCAGCGCTGGTGGCAGGCCTTCGGCGACCCGCAGCTGGACGCCTGGATCGACCAGGCCCTGGCCGGCAGCCCGAGCCTGGCCGAGGCCCGCGCGCGGGTGCGCATGGCCGCCTCCCTGGCCGGCGCCGCCGAGGCGGTGGAGTCGCCCCAGGTCGACGCCAAGGCGTCCCTCAGCCGCCACCGCTGGCCCACGGACTATTTCTACGGCCCGGGCGAGCTGGCCCGCACCACCACCTGGAACAACGATGCCGCCCTGGGGCTGAGCTACGCCTTCGACTTCTGGGGGCGCGAGTCCAGCATCGCCGAGCACTACCAGGACCTCGCCCGCATGAGCGCCGCCCAGGCGCGCATGGCCCAGCTGGAACTGGAGGGCAACGTGGTGCGCGCCTACGTGCAGCTGTCCCTGCAGTACGCCGAGCGGGACATCGCCCAGGCGCTGCTGGACCAGCAGCAGGCCATTCTCGACCTGGCCCGGCGGCGCCTGGGCGGGGGCCTCGGCACCCAGTTCGAGGTGAGCCAGGCCGAGGTGCCCCTGCCGGAGACCCGCCGCCGCCTGGAAGCGGTGGAGGAGGCCATCGCCCTCAGCCGCAACCAGCTGGCCGCCCTGGCCGGCAAGGGCCCGGGTGCGGCGGCCGCACTGCGCCGCCCGAGCCTGTCCCTGGCGGCCCAGCCGGGCCTGCCGGCGCGCCTGCCGGTGGAGCTGCTGGGGCACCGCCCGGACCTGGTGGCCAGCCGCTGGCAGGTGGCTGCCGAAGCCCGCGGGGTGGACGCGGCGGAGGCCGACTTCTACCCCAACGTCGACCTGGTGGCGAGCGTCGGCTACAACGCCGTGGGCGGCGGCATGCTGGAGTTCCTCCGGGGGCAGAAATTCAACTACGGCATCGGCCCGGCGCTGTCCTTGCCGATCTTCGACGGTGGCCGGCGCCGAGCCCTGCTGGGCGAAGCCTCGGCGTCCTACGACGCGGCCGTGGCGCGCTACAACGGCACCCTGGTGCAGGCCCTGCGGGACGTGTCCGACCAACTGATCCGCGTGCGCAGCCTGGCCCGCCAGCAGCAGCTGGCCGATGACTCGGTGGCCGCCGCGCAGCACACCTACGAACTGGCCACCCAGGCCTACCAGGGTGGGTTGACCGACTACCTCAACGTGCTCAACGCCCAGACCCGCCTGTTCCAGCAGCAGGAGGTGGCGCAGCAGGTCCACGCCGGTCGCCTGGCGGCCCACGCCGGCCTGGTGATCGCCCTCGGCGGCGGCCTGGGCGAGCCGGACCAGGCCCCGGACGATGCCCACCTGCTGCCCGAGCGGGTGCCGCTGCGCACCCCGGAGGCACGCTGATGGCCGCCTCCCACGGCGGCCTGCGCCTGCCGGATGCCGAGGCCTGGCGCCGGGCCTTCTTCGAGTGGGCGCGCAGCGACGGCGTCACCTGGGTCTACATCGGCAAGGTGCTGCTGGCGGCGCTGGTCACCCTGTGGCTGGCGATGCGCCTGGAGCTGCCGCAGCCGAGCACGGCGACCATCACGGTGTTCATCGTCATGCAGCCGCAGAGCGGCCAGGTGTTGGCGAAGGGCTTCTACCGCATCCTCGGCAGCCTGGTGGGGCTGACGGTGATGGTGGCGTTGATCGCGCTGTTCGCCCAGGAGCGGGTGCTGTTTTTGCTGGTGTCCTCGCTGTGGATCGGCCTGTGCACCGTGGGCGCGACCCGCTACCGCGACTTCCGCTCTTACGCCTGCGTGCTGGCCGGCTACACCGCCACCCTCATCGGCCTGCCCGCCACCACCCACCCGGAAGCGGCATTCATGCAGGCACTGTGGCGCATTCTGGAGATCGCCCTGGGCATCGGCTGCGCCAGCCTAGTGAGTGCGCTGATCCTCCCGCAGACCTCCAGCGCGGCCATGCGCAACGCCCTCTACCAGCGCTTCGGCGCCTTCGCCGCGTTCGTCCTGGAGCACCTGGACGGCGGCGACCGCCAGCGTTTCGAGGCGTCCAACGTGGCCTTCGCCAGCCAGGCGGTGGGGCTGGAGGCGCTGCGCAGCGCCACCGGCTTCGAGGACCCGCACATGCGCCTGCGCAGCGGCCGGCTGTCACGCCTGAACAGCGAGTTCATGGCCCTGACCACCCGCTACCACGCCCTGCATCAGCTGCTCGCACGGCTGCGGGCCCAGGGCGACGGCACGGTGCTGCAGGCCCTGGAGCCCTGCCTGGCCGGCGTGCGCGAGGTGCTCGGGCCCTGGCGCGAGCGCCCGCTCACCGACCAGGACGCCCTGGCCCTGGCCGAGCGCCTGGAAGACCGCCGCCAGCAGCTCAAGCAGCGCATCCGCGATGCCCGCGCCCGGCTGCTCGCCGCCGGTGCCGACGAGGCCCAGCGGCTGGACTTCGACACCGCCGCCGAACTGCTCTACCGCTTCGCCGATGAGCTGCAGGGCTACACCCGCACCCATGCATCCCTGGCGTCCCACCGCCACGAGCGGGAGAACTGGAAACCGTCCTTCGCCGCCAAGGCCAGCTCCCTGGCGGCGCTGGTGGCCGGGGCGCGCACCGCGCTGATGGTGCTGGTGTTCGGCCTGTTCTGGATCGAGACCGCCTGGCCCAGCGGCAGCAGCTTCGTGCTCAACGCCGCCGCCGTGGCGGCACTGGTGTCGGCGGCGCCCAATCCGGCGCGGATGGCGATGCAGATGGCCATGGGCACGGTGCTGGCGGCCATCCTCGGCTTCACCGTGACCTTCTTCGTGCTGCCGCACCTGGACGGCTTCCCGCTGCTGGCCCTGGCGGTGGCGCCGGTGTTCGCCTTCGGCGCCTTCCTCTCGGTGCGCCCGCAGTGGGCGGGCTACGGCCTGGGGCTGCTGGTGTTCTTCAGCTTCGGCGCGATCCCGGCCAACCTCACGGTCTACGACCCGGGGCGCATGCTCAACGAGTACCTGGCGCTGATCCTCGCCCAGGCCCTGGCGGCGGTGGTCACGGCGGTGATCCTGCCGCCCACCAGTGCCTGGCTCTGGCGGCGCCTGGAGCGCGACCTGCGCCAGCGCGTGGTGCTGGCCACCAGTGAGCGCGGCGAGCTGCTGCCGGCGGCGTTCGACAGCGGCACGCGGGACCTGCTCAACCAGGCCTACGGTGTCGCCAGCGGGCGGCCCGAGGTGCAGCGCGGCCTGCTGCGCTGGACCTTCCAGGTGCTGGAGGTGGGCCACGCGGTGCTGGAGCTGCGCCGCGAGCAGGCGCTGCTGCCGGCGGCGCCGTGCTACGCCGAGGACCAGCCCTGGCGCCAGGCCGTGCGGGCCATGGGCCGGGCCCTGGCGCGGCTGTTCATGAAGCCGGGGGCGGGCAACCTGGAGCGGGCCCGGCTGGCGGTGGAACAGGCCATCGACGCCGTGCGCGCCACCGAGGAGCCCGGCGGCGCCGACTTCGAGCAGTCCCGCCTGCGCCGTGTACTCAGCTACCTGCACTTCATCCGTACCTCCCTGCTGGACCCGCAGTCGCCCCTGCGCGGGTCCGCCCCTGCCGGAGCGCCTGCCCATGCTGCCTGACAGCCTGCCCCGCGAGATCGCCTTCCACGGCGTCTACATGCCGACCCTGACCCTGCTGT
Source organism: Metapseudomonas otitidis (assembly GCF_011397855.1). NCBI lineage: Bacteria > Pseudomonadati > Pseudomonadota > Gammaproteobacteria > Pseudomonadales > Pseudomonadaceae > Metapseudomonas > Metapseudomonas otitidis. The sequence goes on from NZ_AP022642.1 coordinate 2,648,276, forward strand.
TCATCGCCACCGCGCTGGCCTGCTGGGCCCTGGACCGGGTGCTGGCCGCCGCCGGCCTGTACCGCTTCGCCTGGCACCCGGTGCTGTTCCGGGTGAGCCTGTTCGCCTGCCTGTTCGGCGGGCTTTCGTTGTTCGTCTACCGTTGATCGAGCCCACCATGACCCTCAAATCCGTCTTCAGCCTGCTGGCGACCCTTCTCGTCCTGCTCCTGGCCGTGTTCATCGGCCGCACCCTCTGGGTGAACTACATGGACAGCCCCTGGACCCGTGACGGCCGCGTGCGCGCCGACATCATCAACGTCGCGGCGGATGTGTCCGGCGTGGTGGTGGAGGTGCCGGTGGCCGACAACCAGCGGGTGAAGAAGGGCGACCTGCTGATGCGCATCGACCCCGAGCACTACCGCCTGGCAGTGAAGCAGGCCGAAGCCCAGGTGAACGCCCGCAAGGCGGTGCTGGACATGCGCCGGCTCAGCGCCCACCGCCGCGCGGCGATGGACGAGCAGGTGGTCTCCCGCGAGAGCCTGGACGACGCCAGCAACACCGCGCTGGCCGCCGAGGCGGACTACCAGCAGGCCCAGGCCAACCTGGAGGCGGCCCGGCTGAACCTGGCCCGTACCGACGTGCGCGCACCGGTGGACGGCTACGTGACCAACCTGACCGTGCACGCCGGCGACTACGCGCGCATCGGCGAGGCCAAGCTGGCGGTGGTGGACGAGGCGTCCTACTGGGTCTACGGCTACTTCGAGGAAACCAAGCTGCCGCACATCGCCGTGGGCGACCCGGCGGAGCTGCAGCTGATGAGCGGCGAGCGCCTGGAAGGGCACGTGCAGAGCATCGCCCGCGCCATCTACGACCGCGACAACCCCCAGAGCCGCGAGCTGGTGGCCGACGTGAACCCCACCTTCAACTGGGTGCGCCTGGCCCAGCGGGTACCGGTGCGCATCCACATCGACAAGGTGCCCGAGGGCGTGCTCCTCGCCGCCGGCATCACCGCCACGGTGATCGTGCACCCGGCCAATGGCGCAAACCCGTAGGGGCGAATTCATCCGCCCAGAGGCGTGGGCGTGGTCGGCCGTAGCCCGGGCTTCAGCCCGGGGAGGGCGGTAGCCAGTGCATCACTTGGGCATTTCACCGGGAATGTCGGCGTGGCCCTGGGTTTGAAGCCCAGGCTACGAGGGCTGCGACCGAGACGGAAAGGTAAGCAATTTGTGAGCGCACGCTGCACTGTTGCCTGACTCCGAATGGCGGGGCGGGGCCAGTGCCCCTTCAGGAGGTCGAGTGGAATCGTCGTGGAAGGGGTTGAGCGACATGGATGTCGCGAGAGCGCTGCCGGGCCATGGATGGCCCGTCAGCGCGGGCCCCTGGAACGGCGATGTAGCGAGGGGACCCGACGCAGTCGGGCCGGATGCAGGGGCAAGTTTTTTGGTTCCTTTTCAACGATTGGAAAAGGGACTCGCCTGGGAAGGCGAAACAGAAAACACCCGCAAAACTCGATAACTGGCTTGGCACTTCGCCGGGGGCATCGGTGCGGCCCTGGGCTGAAGCCCAGGCTACGGGGGCTCCTGGCCGCACGCCCGTGATCGGCTTCAGCCCGGGGAGAGGTGGTCGAGCCGGCGCATCACTCGTCCTCGTCTTCCACCAGCAGTTCCCTGGGCACTTCGCTGCGCAGCATCAGCTGGCATTGCTGGCTGTCGGGGTCGAAGAGGATGACCGCCTGCTTCTTCTCCAGGGCCTTGCGCACGCGGGCGACGCGGGTGTCGAGCGGGGTCTCGTCGCCGTTGTCGGTGCCGTCGCGGGTGACGAAGTCCTCGATCAGCCGGGTCAGGGTCTCGGGTTCCAGCAGGTGGTGGGGGATGAGCATGGGCGGGCCTCGTGGAGCGGGGGCGCGATCGTAGCACCTGCGGCCGTTCAGCTCTCGTCTTCCACGCGCTGGCGCGCCAGGTGGCGGTCCAGGGTGGTGTAGAGCTGGTGGGCATCGAGGGGCTTGCCGAGGAAGTCATCCATGCCGGCGGCGGCGCCGGCTTCGCGGTGTTCGTCGAAGATGTGCGCGGTGAGGGCGACGATGGGCACCGGGGCCAGGTGGCGGTTGCGCTCCAGCACGCGGATGCGGCGGGTGGCCTCGAAGCCGTCCATCTCCGGCATTTCGCAGTCCATCAGGATCAGCGAGATGCCCTGCGGGTCGCGCTCGTACTCGGCCACGGCGGCCACGCCGTTGGCCACGGTGCGCACCCGGTAGCCCTGGCGCTTGAGGAAGCCCTGGACCACCAGCTGGTTCACCGGGTTGTCCTCGGCCACCATCACGCAGGGCGCGCGGTCCGCCTCGGGGTGCTGCGGTGCCGGTGTGGGCGCCGGCGTGGCCGGTTGCTCGCGGTACAGGTCGAGCAGGGCCTGGCGCAGCGGCAGTACCGCCAGCGGCTGGGCCATGGCCAGCAGGTGCAGGCCCTCGCTGGGGGGCAGGTTCTGGCACTGTTCGGGCGGGCACAGCAGCAGCACGCGCTGGCCCTTGGCGAGGCTGGGTCGCAGGCTGTCGAGCCAATGGGTGACGCTGCCTGGCCAGGGCGCCATGAGCACCAGCAGCGGCGGCACGGCAAAGTCTTCCAGGTAGTCCCGCAGGCGCTCCGGGTCCTGGCAGCGCTCGGTGCGCATGCCCCAGCGGCCCAGCAGGCGGCCGAGGGTGTCCAGGCCGAGGCCGTCGAGGGAGGTGAGCAGGGCGGTGCGGCCGTTCAGCAAGGCCGGCAGCTCGTCGGTTTCCTCTAGGGCCTGCAGGGGCAGGTCGAAGGAGAACCGAGTGCCCTGGCCGGGGGTGCTCTGCACTTCGATGCGGCCGCCCATCATCTCCACCAGCTCCTTGCTGATGGCCAGGCCCAGGCCGCTGCCGCCGTAGCGGCGGGTGGTGCTGGAGTCACCCTGGGCGAAGGAGTCGAACAGGTGGGAGAGGGATTCGGTGCGGATGCCGATGCCGCTGTCGCTGATGGCGAACACCAGGCGCGGCTCACCCAGGCTGTTGTTGCGGCGGCTGACGTTGAGGGCGACGTGGCCTTCGGCGGTGAACTTGAGGGCGTTGCTCAGCAGGTTCATGAGGATCTGCTTGAGCCGCGTGGGGTCGCCCTGGACGCGCCGGGGCACGCCGTTCTCCAGGCTGACGTAGAGGCGCAGGCGCTTGTCCAGGGCCTGGGCGGTGAACAGGCTGAGGGCGTCGGAGACCAGTTGCTCCAGGTCGAACTCGATGTGCTCCAGGGTCAGCTTGCCGGACTCGATGCGGGCGTAGTCGAGGATGTCGTTGATCACGGCCATGAGCGCGGTCCCCGAGCTGGAGATGGTGTCGACGTAGAAGCGCTGGGTACGGTCCAGCGAGGTTTCCTTGAGCAGGTGCAGCATGCCCAGCACGCCGTTGAGCGGGGTGCGGATCTCGTGGCTCATCTTGGCCAGGAAGCGGCTCTTGGCGCGGCTCTCGACGTGGGCCTGCTCGGCGGCCTGGCGCGAGCGGTAGCCTTCTTCCTTGAGGGTGTTGATGCGGTCGGCGAGGCCGATGGAGAGGGTGATCAGCTCGATGGTGACGCCGATCTTCACTGCGGTGGCGCCGAAGATGCCCAGCACCTCCACGCCCAGGGAACCGGTGGTGGCCTGGATGAAGGCGAACAGCATGATCCCCCAGGCCAGGGTGTAGTAAGAGCCGTAGCGCACGCCGCGCCGCCAGACGTAGACGCCGGTGGCCAGCAGCAGCAGGGACACCGCCGAGACGGTGAGGCTGGCGAGGATGTTCCAGGCCGCCAGGCCCACCAGCGGGGCGGAGGCGAAGGCCAGCAGGGTGAGCAGCATGGCGCCGCGCAGGCAGTTGTCCAGGCGCGGGAAGTAGGCGCGGGCGTGGAGGAAGTGGCGGCTGAACTGCACGGCCGTGAGGCAGTGCAGGTACATGAGGATGTAGATGCTCACCGATTGCAGCGCGACGTGTTCGGGCAGCAGCTTGAACAGCATGCCGTCGAAGCAGGCGGCGAGCAGGCCGACGTTGAGGTTGTAGGCCAGGTACCAGAGGTAGGCGGACTCGCGCAGCGAGAGGTAGAGGAACAGGTTGTAGAAGAACATGGCGAACAGCACGCCGTAGAAGGCGCCGTTGAACCCCATGAAGTTCTCCTGGGCGGCGGCGCTGGCGCCGTAGGTGCTGAAGAACAGCGGCAGGAACAGCGTGCTGGTGCTCTCCACCCGCAGCAGCACGGTGCTGACCCCCGGCTGTACCTCCAGGGGGAACCAGAAGTTGCGCACCTGCACCGGGCGCTGGGCGAAGGCGAAGCTGTCGCCGGTTTCCTGCTCGCTGACGCGGCCGTCGGGGCCGTAGGCGTAGAGGCGGATGTGGTCCAGCAGCGGGTAGTTGACTTCCAGGTAGCCGGCCACCGGGTGGGGGCGGCTGTTGACCAGGCGGACCTTGAACCACCACACCGAGGCGTTCTTGCCCAGGTTGGCGTGCTCGCCGTGGACGGGGGTGAAGGCCTCGTCGGGCAGCTGGCGCACCCGCTCGGCGCCGAGGCTGTCGTCGGGGTCCTCGACATAGGCGGCGAAGGGGCTCAGGGACAGGCGTAGTTCATCACGGTCGAGGGGGGCGCCCTGCAGCGCCCAGACCGGTCCGATGACGCACAGGAGCAGAAGCGCCAGACAGAGGCGAGGCATCCGTTGACCTCGTAGTTGTTATCGCCTGTGGCCTGGCACTTTGCCCGTATGCGCGATGGCCTTCAAGCGTCGTTTTCGCCCTTGCCGAGGAGGCTGCCGACCGTCGGTACGCGAGTGTCGTTCTCCATCTGCGCACTGTGCTCCAGCTGGTGGCTGAACGGCTCCAGGGAGTGCTGGGCGGTGTTGGCGTCGCTGGCGAACACCGGCGGGCTCATGAGGTAGGCGCCGAGCAGGCGGGCCATGGCCTCCAGGCTGTCGATGTGGGTGCGCTCGTAGCCGTGGGTGGCATCGCAGCCGAAGGCCAGGAGGGCGGCACGGGTGTCGTGGCCGGCGGCGATCGCTGACTGCGCGTCGCTGTGGTAGTAGCGGAACAGGTCGCGACGAACTGCCACGGCGTTCTGCTCGGCCAGCTTCAGCAGGTGCCGGGAGAGGTGGTAGTCGTAGGGGCCGGAGGAGTCCTGCATGGCGACGCTGACAGCGTGTTCGCTGGAGTGCTGGCCGGGTGCGACGGGGGCGATGTCGATGCCGACGAATTCGCTGACGTCCCAGGGCAGGGCACCGGCGGACCCGGAGCCGATCTCCTCGGTGATGGTGAACAGCGGGTGGCAGTCGATGGGCGGCACCAGCCGCGCCTCGCGGATGCCCTTGAGGGCGGTGAGCAGGGCGGCGACGCCGGCCTTGTCGTCCAGGTGGCGGGCGCTGATGTGGCCGCTCTCGGTGAACTCCGGCAGCGGGTCGAAGGCGACGAAATCACCGATGGACACGCCCAGTGACTCGCAGTCGGCGCGGGTCGAGCTGTAGGCGTCCAGGCGCAGTTCCACGTGGTCCCAGCTGATGGGCATGCTGTCCACTTCGGTGTTGAAGGCGTGGCCGGAGGCCAGTAGCGGCAGCACGCTGCCGCGGATCACCCCGGTTTCGGTGAACACGCTGACGCGGCTGCCCTCGGCGAAGCGGCTGGACCAGCAGCCCACCGGGGCGAGGGCCAGGCGGCCGTTGTCCTTCACCTGGCGGACGATGGCGCCGATGGTGTCCAGGTGCGCGGCCACGGCGCGGTCGGGGCTGTTCTGGCGGCCGGCGAGGGTGGCGCGGATGGTGCCCCGGCGGGTCAGTTCGAAGGGGATGCCCAGCTCATCCAGGCGTTCGGCGACGTAGCGCACGATGGTGTCGGTGAAGCCGGTGGGGCTGGGGATGGCGAGCATCTCCAGCAGCACCTTCTGCAGGTAGGCGAGGTCGGGATCGGGAAGGGTCTGGCTCATGGTGGCTCCTCTGTGGGGCATGCGGGCCGGGGCGCCGGTGGGGGTCGGCGCCCGGCACGATCAGGGGGTGCCCGGTTGGCGGCTGAGCGGGAACAGCAGGTCGACGAAGCGTTCGGCGGTGGGTTGCGGCTGGTGGTTGGCCAGGCCGACCCGTTCGTTGGCTTCGATGAAGACGTAGTCGGGCTGGTCGGCGGCGGGCACCAGCAGGTCCAGCCCCACCACGGGGATGTCCAGCGCGCGGGCAGCGCGCAGGGCGGCATCGGCCAGGGTCGGGTGGAGCACGCCGGTGACGTCCTCCAGGGTGCCGCCAGTGTGCAGGTTGGCGGTGCGGCGCACGGCCAGGCGCTGGCCGGCGGGCAGCACGTCGTCGTAGCCGTGCCCGGCGTCGCGCAGGGTGCGCTCGGTCTCCGCGTCCAGCGGGATGCGGCTCTCGCCGCCGGTGGCGGCCTGGCGTCGGCGGCTCTGGGCCTGGATCAGGGCGCGGATGCTGCGCTGGCCATCGCCGACCACCTCGGCCGGGCGGCGCAGGGCGGCGGCCACCACCTCGAAGCCGATCACCACGATGCGCAGGTCCATCCCTTCGTGACAGCTTTCCAGCAGCACGCGGCTGTCGTAGCGACGGGCTTCGGCGATGGCGGCTTCGACGTCCTCGATGCGGCGCAGGCCGACGGCGACGCCCTGGCCCTGTTCGCCATCCACCGGCTTGATCACCAGGGTGCCGTGCTCGGCGAGGAACGCGGCGTTCTCCTCGCGGCTGCCGGCCAGGCGCTGGGCGGGGAGGTTGAGGCCGGCGCGGGCGAGGGCACGGTGGGTGAGGGTCTTGTCCTGGCAGAGGGTCATGCTCACGGCGCTGGTCAGGTCCGACAGCGACTCGCGGCAACGCACGTTGCGGCCACCCTGGCTGAGGGTGAAGAGGCCGGCGGCGGCATCGTCCACGCGCACTTCGATGCCGCGCCGGTGGGCCTCGTCGACGATGATGCGGGCGTAGGGGTTGAGGGTCTGCTCCGGGCCGGGGCCGAGGAACAGCGGCTGGTTGATGCCGTTCTTGCGCTTGATGGCGAAGGTGGGCAGGTCACGGAAGCCGAGCTTGGCGTAGAGCGCCTTGGCCTGGCGGTTGTCGTGCAGCACCGAGAGATCCAGGTAGGCCAGGCCCCGGCTCATGAAGTGCTCCACCAGGTGCCGCACCAGCGCTTCGCCCACGCCGGGGCGGGCGCATTGCGGGTCCACGGCCAGGCACCAGAGGCTGGAGCCGCCTTCCGGGTCGTGGAAGGCCTTGCGGTGGTTGAGGCCCATCACGCTGCCCACCACCTGGCCGCTGGCGGAGTCCTCCGCCAGCCAGTAGACCGGACCGCCCAGGTGGCGCGGGGTGATGGCCGCCGGGTCCACGGGGAGCATGCCGCGGCTGCGGTAGAGCTGGTTGATGGCCTGCCAGTCCTCGTCGCTGTGGGCCCGGCGGATGCGGAAGCCACGGAAGGCGCGGCGCGCCGGGCGGTAGTCGGTGAACCACAGGCGCAGGGTGTCGGAGGGGTCGAGGAACAGCTGCTGCGGTGCCTGGGCCAGCACCTGCTGGGGCGCGGCGACGTAGAGGGCGATGTCGCGCTCGCCGGGGCTTTCGGCCAGCAGCTCGCGGGCCAGGCTGGCCGGGTCGGCATAGGTGTGGCCGAGCAGCAGGCGGCCCCAGCCGCAGTGCAGCATCTGCACCGGGTCTTCCGGGGGCGTCTGGTGTTCTTCCGCCAGGCGTGCCTGCAGGCGCTCGTAGGAGGGGGCCTGGCCGCGCATCAGGCGCTGGCTGTGCAGGTAGGGCTGGCCGGTGTGGGCTTTCATGTCGTTCAGATTCCCTGTTCGTTGAGCCAGAGGTTGAGGGCCGCCAGTTGCCACAGGCGCGAGCCGCGCAGCGGGGTGAGGTCCTCCTCGGGGTGGGCCAGCAGCCGTTCCAGGCTGGCACGGTTGAACAGCCCGCGGTCGTTGCCGCCTTCCAGCAGCAGTTCGCGCACCCAGTCGCGGGTGCGGCCCTGCAGGTGCTTGAGGCCGGGCACCGGGAAGTAGCCCTTGGGCCGGTCGATCACGGCGTGGGGGATGACCTGGCGGGCCACCTCCTTGAGCACCTGCTTGCCGCCGTCGCCCAGCTTGAAGCGCGACGGGATGCGCGCCGACAGCTCGGCCACGCGGTAGTCGAGGAACGGCACGCGGGCTTCCAGGCCCCAGGCCATGGTCATGTTGTCGACCCGCTTCACCGGGTCGTCCACCAGCATCACGGTGCTGTCCAGGCGCAGGGCCTTGTCCACCGGGTCGTCGGCGCCGGGGCGGGCGAAGTGCTCGCGGACGAAGTCGCCGGCCAGGTCGCCGGTCTGCCAGGCGGGCATCACCGTGTCGCGGTACTCGGCGTGGCTGCGGTCGAAGAAGGCGTTGCGGTAGGTGGCGAACGGGTCGCGGCTGTCCACCAGCGGTGGGTACCAGTGGTAGCCGCCGAACAGCTCATCCGCGCCCTGGCCGCTCTGCACCACCTTGCAGTGCCGGGACACCTCGCGGGAGAGCAGGTAGAAGGCGATGCAGTCGTGGCTGACCATCGGCTCGCTCATGGCGCGGAAGGCGGCCGGCAATTGCTCGATGATCTCGTGCTCGCCGATGCGCAACTGGTGGTGGCGGGTGCCGTAGTGGCGGGCGATGAGGTCGGAGTACTCGAACTCGTCGCCGCGCTCGCCCCCGGCGTCCTGGAAGCCGATGGAGAAGGTCAGCAGGTCCTTCACGCCGGCTTCGGCCAGCAGGCCCACCAGCAGGCTGGAATCCACCCCGCCGGAGAGCAGCACGCCGACGTCGCGGGCGGCGCGCTGGCGGATGGACACGGCCTCGCGCAGGCTCGCCAGCAGGCGGTCGCGCCAGTCCGCCAGTTCCAGCCCGGCCTCGTCGGCATCGTGGCCGTAGGCGAGGTTCCACCAGGTGGCCTGGTCGCGGTTGCCCTGGGCGTCGACCATCAGCCAGGTGGCGGGCGGCAGCTTCTCGATGCCCTTGACCAGGGTGCGCGGCGCCGGCACCACGGCGTGGAAGCTGAGGTAGTGGTTCAGCGCCTCGGGGTCGAGGCTGCCGTCGATGTCACTGCCCTTGAGCAGGGCCGGGAGGCTGGAGGCGAAGCGCAGGCGCTCGCCGGTGCAGGACAGGTACAGCGGCTTGATGCCGAGGCGGTCGCGGGCGAGGAACAGGCGCTGGCTGCCGGGCTCCCAGATCGCCAGGGCGAACATGCCGTTGAGGCGCGGCAGCATGTCCTTGCCCCAGGCATGCCAGGCCTTGGCCAGCACCTCGGTGTCGCCGCTGGAGCGGAAGTGATAGCCCAGCGCCTGCAGCTCTTCGCGCAGCTCGGGGAAGTTGTAGATCGCGCCGTTGAAGCTGATGGCCAGCCCCAGGTCGGGCTCGACCATGGGTTGGGCGGAGCCGTCGGACAGGTCCATGATCTTCAGCCGACGGTGGCCGAGGGCGACCGGTCCCTGGCTGTGGAAGCCCCAGGCATCCGGCCCGCGCGGGGCCATGTGGTGGGTGATGCGTTCGACCGCAGCCAGGTCGGCGGGTCGGTTATCGAAACGTAGTTCTCCAGAAATGCCGCACATAGTTCCTTACCGGTGTGTCCGTTGGGGAGGGTGCACCGCGAGGGTGCATAGAGGTCCGACAGGGGTGTGTGCGATCGGTTCAGATCGATTGGTTATAAACGGGCAGGCACGAACCCTCGCGCCGATGGCCGTGGCGGCGCATCGGGGCGAAGGCGGAACGGGAGGGGTGGGAAAGCGGGGGCGTCACTGCCCCCTGATCAACCGGCGCAGCAGGAAGCGGTTGGGGTGGCAGGCTTCGGCGACGTCGCGGGGGAGGGGCAGGGGTTCGTCGTCGAGCCAGGCGGCGAGCAGTTCGCCGGCCAGGGGGGCGGTGATCAGGCCGCGGGAGCCGTGGCCGCTGTTGAGGTAGAGCCCGTCGAGCCAGGGGGCGGGGGTGTCGGGCACCTGGCGGGCGTCGCGGGCGAGGACCGCGTAGGCCTCGGCGAAGGCGTCGGCGTCGCACAGGGGGCCCACCAGGGGCAGGTAGTCCGGCGTGGTGCAGCGGAAGGCGGCGCGGCCCTGGAGCTGCTCCGGGTCCAGTTGGTCGGCGTGCAGGCGGGTGCCAAGGTCGGTGGAGATTTCCCGCAGCAGGTCGAGGTTGCCGGCGTGTTCGGCGGCGGTGGGGGCCAGGTCCTGGCTGTGGAAGTCGAAGCTGGCGCCGAGGGTGTGCTCGCCGTGGCGCACCGGGGCGACATAGCCCTCGGCGCAGACCACCGTGGCCAGCGCGGCGCTGGCGGGGGTGGCGGGCAGGCGGGTGATCTGCCCGCGGATGCGCTTGAGCGGCATGCCGGTGGTCTGCGGGAAGCGCAGCACCTCGGCAGCGCCGGCCAGCACCACCACGGGCGCCTCGGCCAGCACGGCGGCGCCGGCACGGGCCTGCCAGGTGCCGTCCTGGCGCACCAGCTCCAGGGCTTCCCGGTGCAGGGCGTGTTCGATGCCCGGTTGGGCGGCGAGCCAGCGGCACAGGGCTGGCGGGTGGACCCAGCCGGCCTCGGGGTAGAACAGGCCGCCAGCGGGGAGGGCGATGCCGGCCAGGGCTTGTGCCTCGGCCTGGTCCAGCGCGCGCAGCAGGCCGCTGGGGAAGGCCCGGGCGAGGGCGGCCTGGCGTTCGCGCTCCTTGTCTTCGAAGGCCAGCTGCAGCACGCCGCAGGCTTGCCAGTCCTCATTGGCCTGCAGGTGTTCCAGCAGGCGCCGGGTGTGTCCGAAACCGCTGATGATGAGCCGTGACAGGGCGGTGCCGTGGGCCGACAGCTTGAGGTAGAGCACGCCTTGTGGGTTGCCGGAGGCTTCTTCGGCCAGGCCGGCGTGGCGCTCCAGCAGGGTGACCTGCCAGCCGCGCGCGGCCAGGCTGGCCGCACTGGCGCAGCCGGCCAGTCCGCCGCCGATCACCAGCGCCCGGCGCGGCCCCTGGTGGGCCGGCGGGCGGGCGTACCAGGGGCGTTCGGCGGCGACCGGTGCGGCGTTGTAGCGGCCCCGGGTCATGTGCCACTTCTTGCCGAAGCCGGGGGTGCGCTTGATGTCGAAACCCACCGCCTGGAGGCCGCGACGGACGAAGCCGGCGCTGGTGAAGGTGGCCAGGGTGGCGCCGGGTGCGCTGAGGCGGGCGAGCTGGGTGAACAGGTCGGGCGACCACATCTGCGGGTTTTTGGCTGGTGCGAAGCCGTCGAGGAACCAGGCGTCGATGCGCGCGTCCAGCTGTGGCAGGCATTCCAGGGCGTCGCCCACCAGCAGGGTCAGCACCACGCGGCCGCCGTCCAGCAGCAGGCGCTGGAAGCCGGGGTTGATGGCGCGGTACTGCTGCAGCAGTTCATCGCCGAGTGGGGCGAGGGACGGCCACAGCGCCAGGGCGCGGGCCAGGTCGGCATGGGCGAGGGGGAATTTCTCCACGCTGACGAAGTGCAGGCGGGCGCTGGCCGGGGCCTGCTCGCGGAACAACTGCCAGGCGCAGAGGAAGTTCAGGCCGGTGCCGAAGCCGGTCTCGCCGATGACCAGGCGACCGCCCTCGGGCAGCGCGGTGAAGCGCTCCGGCAGCTGGTTGCCGTCGAGGAAGACGTGGCGGGTCTCGGCCATGCCGGACTCGGGGGAGAAGTAGACGTCGCCGAACTCGCGGGACAGTGGCTGACCCTGCTCGTCCCAGTCGAGCAGGGCGTGATGGAAGTCGGACATGGGGCGCCCCGGTTGTAACGAAGCGCGCATGGTAGCCGATCGCATCGGCGCGGTGCGCTGCGGCAGGTCGACGCCTGCCTCGATATCACTCCGGGGCGAACAGCTGCTGCACCACGGAGAAGTCCTGGCGGCCCTTGCCCTGCTTGAGCAGCAGGCGGTAGAGCTGCAGCGCCAGGGCGCCCATGGGGGTGCTGCTGGCGCTGCGGCCTGCGGCCTCCTGGGCCAGGCCGAGGTCCTTGGCCATCAGTTCGGCCATGAAGCCGCCCTGGTAGCCGTTGCTGGCGGGGGCGTTGGGCATCACCCCCGGCCAGGGGTTGTAGCGCTCCAGCACCCAGTTGCCGCCGGAGCTCTGTCGCATGATCTCGGCCAGCACGGCGGGGTCGAGCTGGTTGGCGACGCCGAGGGCCATGGCTTCGGCGGTGGCGATCATCTGCACGGCGAGCACCTGGTTGTTGCACACCTTGGCCACCTGGCCGGCGCCGGCCGGGCCGGCGTGGAACAGGTTGCGCCCCATCAGCGCCAGCAGCGGCCGGGCCCGCTCCAGGGCCTCGGCCTCGCCGCCGATCATGAAGGTGAGGGTGCCGGCGGTGGCGCCGGCGGTGCCGCCGGAGACCGGCGCATCGAGCAGGGCGATGCCCCGTTCACGGGCGGCGGCATGCACGCGCCGGGCGGCCTCGGGGGCGATGGTGGAGCACTCCAGCACCAGGGTGCCGGCGGGCAGCCTGGCCAGCAGGCCGTCGTCGCCCAGGTAGAGGCCTTCGACGTGGTGGCTGGCGGGCAGCATGCTGACCACCACCTCGGCGCCCTGGACGGCATCCCGGGCATCGACGGCGGCCTTGGCCCCTTCGGCCACCAGTTGATCCATGGCGGCGCGGACCAGGTCGAAGACCTGCAGCGCATGGCCGCCCTTGATGAGGTTGCGGGCCATGGGCAGGCCCATGTTGCCGAGACCGATGAAGGCGATTGTTGTCATTGTCGTGCTCCTTGGGTCGCGTGGGAGGGGGTTAGAGGTCCGCCAGGGGGTGATCGCCCTCCCAGGTGGGCTCGAAGTGGGCTTCGATCACGTTGCGCGGCACGCTGTCCACGCTCGGCCAGTGCCAGCGCGGGGCGTTGTCCTTGTCGATCAGGCGGGCGCGCACGCCTTCGGGGAATTCCGGGTGGCGGCAGCAGTTCAGGCTCATGGCGTATTCCATGCGGAACACCTCGGCCAGGGAGCGGTGGCGGGCGCGGCGGATCTGCTCCCAGACCAGGTGCCCGGTGAGCGGGCAGCCGGCGACCAGGGTGCGGGCGGCGCGGGCCAGCAGGGCGTCCTCGTCGTGCTGCAGGGCGGCGATGGCGTGCCAGGCGGCGGGCAGTTCGGCCACGTCCAGCAGGTCATCGAGGCGGGCCCGGCGCGGCAGCCACTGGGCCTCGGGCAGCTGCGGGCGGGCGCTGGCTTCCAGGGCTCGCAGCAGGCTGGTGAGCTGGGCGCCGCTGTGCTCGCGCCAGTTGAGCTGGGCGAGGCCGTCCAGCAGGGCCTCCTGCTGGTCGTCCAGCAGGAAGCGGTCGGCCAGGCCCAGGTCCAGCGCGTCACGGGCGTTGATGCCGCTGGCGGTGAGGCCGAGGAACAGGCCCAGGCGCCCGGGCAGGCGGGCGAGGAACCAGCTGCCGCCGACGTCGGGGTAGAGGCCGATGTTGACCTCCGGCATGCCCAGCCGGCTGGAGGGGGTGACGATGCGGATCGCCGCGCCCTGCATCAGGCCCATGCCGCCGCCCAGCACGTGGCCGTGGGCCCAGCAGATGAGCGGCTTGGGGTAGGTGTGCAGGCGGTGGTCGAGGCGGTACTCGTCGGCGAAGAAGCGCGCCGCCAGCGGCGGCACTTCGCCGGGGTGCTCGCGGCAGGCTTCCGCCAGCCGGCGCACGTCGCCGCCGGCGCAGAAGGCCTTGGGCCCGCTGCCGCGCAGCAGCACGCAGACCAGGTCCGGGTCGCTGGCCCAGGCGTCGAGGCGGGCCTCCAGCGCTTCGATCATCGGCAGGCTGAGGGCGTTGAGGCTGGCCTCGGCGTCCAGGGTGGCGATGCCGATGCGCGCGCCGTCGCGGCCGTGGCGCTCTTCGAATTTCACGTTCATGGCATCGCTCTCACTGGTTGCGCCACTTGGGTTCGCGCTTTTCGAGGAAGGCGTTGACGCCTTCGCGGGTGTCCTCGGCGTCGAACAGGTCGACGAAGCGCTCGCGCTCCTCTGGCAGCCAGGTGTTCGGGGCGCGTTCGCGGGCGCCCTGGATCAGCGGCTTGATGGTGCGCACCGCCACCGGACTCTGGCGGGCGACCTTGGCCGCCAGCAGCAGGGCGGTGCCACGGGCTTCGCCGCTGTCCACCACCTGCTCCACCAGGCCGATGCGCTGGGCGGTGTCGGCGTCGATGCGCTCGCCGCAGAGGATCATGCGCTTGGCCCAGCCTTCGCCCACCAGCCAGGACAGTGCCTGGGTGCCGCCGGCGCAGGGCAGCAGGCCGACGGTGGCCTCGGGCAGGGCCATCTGCGCATGGCGCTCGGCGATGCGGATGTCGCAGGCCAGGGCGCACTCCAGGCCGCCGCCCATGGCGTAGCCGTTGATGGCGGCGATGGACACGCCACGGAAGTCGCGCAGGGCTTCGAAGGCTTCGCCGAAGCGCCGGGCCATTTCCCGGGCGCGGGCCTTGTCGCCATCGGCGAACATGTTGAGGTCGGCGCCGGCGCTGAAGAACTTGGGCCCCTGGCCGGTCACCACCAGGGCGTAGATGGCGTCGTCGCGGTTGAGGTGCTCCACCAGTTGCTTGAGGCCGATGAGGGATTCGCGGTCCCAGGTGTTGGCCGGCGGGTTGTTGATGGTGAGCAGGGCGGTGTGGCCGTGCTTCTCCACGGTGAGCTTGTGGGTGAGGTCGAAGACGCCGGTCTTGTAGGGTTCGACTGCGGTGCTCATGTGCATCTCCTTAACGCATTCGTCATAGCAGGCGGTCGAGTGTGCCGCCCTGTTCCAGTAAACGGCGCGCCGTGATGACGCGCATGATCTCGTTGGTGCCTTCGAGGATCTGGTGCACGCGGGTGTCGCGCACCCAGCGCTCCAGAGGGTAGTCGTTCAGATAGCCGTAGCCGCCATGAAGTTGCAGGGCCTGGTTGCACACCTCGAAGCACTGGTCGGTGGCGAAGCGCTTGGCCATGGCGCAGTAGAGGCTGGCCTCGGGGTGGCGCTGGTCCAGGCGGTGGGCGGCCAGGCGCACCATCTGCCGGCTGGCGGTGAGGTCGGTGAGCATGTCGGCGAGCTTGAACTGCAGGGCCTGGAAGCTGGCCAGGGGCTTGCCGAACTGCCGGCGCTCCTCGACGTAGCGCAGGCTCTGTTCCAGCGCGGCCTGGGCGGCACCGAGGGAGCAGCTGGCGATGTTCAGGCGGCCGCCGTCGAGGCCCTTCATGGCGTAGACGAACCCTTCGCCCTCGGGGCCGATGCGGTGGCTGGCGGGGATGCGCACGCCGTCGAAGGCGATGGTGCGGGTGGGCTGGGCGCGCCAGCCCATCTTGTCTTCGTTGCGGCCGTAGCGGATGCCTTCGGCGTCGGCCGGCACCAGGAAGCAGGATATGCCCTTGGCGCCGTCTTCGCCGGTACGCGCCATGACGATCAGCACCTGGGTGCTGCCGGCGCCGGAGATGAAGCATTTGCTGCCGTCCAGCACGTAGTGCTCGCCGTCGCGCCGGGCGCGGGTGCGCAGGTGGGCGGCGTCGGAGCCTGCGTCAGGCTCGGTGAGGCAGTAGGAGGCCAGCAGCCGGCCGTCCAGCAGGCCCGGCAGCCACTGGGCCTTGAGCGCGGCGTCGCCGAAGGAGGCGAGCATCCAGGTGGCCATGTTGTGGATGGTGAGGTAGGCGGTGGTGGCCACGCAGCCGGCGGCCAGCTGCTCGAAGATCAGCGCGGCGGAGAGCCGCGAGAGCCCGAGGCCGCCGTCGTCCTCGGCGATGTACAGCCCCAGGTAGCCCTGTTCGGCGGCCCGGCGGATGACCTCCACCGGGAAGTGGTGCTCGCGGTCCCAGTCGGCGGCGTGGGGGGCCAGCTCCCGCGCGGCGAAGGCGCGGGCGCTGTCGGTCAGCAGGCGTTGTTCATCGCTGAGGTCGAAATCCATGGCGTCTCACTGCAGGGTCAGGGGTTTGCCGGCGGCCCGCCGTTCGGCCTGCCAGTCGGCTTCGCTGGGAAGCGCGGTGCTGGCGTCGAGGCGGTCGACGATCTCGAAATAGTCCTGCTTGAGCGGGTCCTTGAACACCTCGTCGCGGTGCTTGACCCGGACGGCGTACACCGTCTGCAGGTTCTGGTGGTCGAAGGCGCGCCACTGCTGCTCGTCCTTGAGGAGGCTGTAGCGGTGGCCTTCGAGGGCCTTGATCAGGGCCTCGCTGTCGAGGCTGTTGCTGCGGCGCGCGGCATCGGCCCATTGCTGGACGATGCTGTAGGCCGAGGCGGCGGAGCTGGAGGGGTACATGCCGTAGCGGGTCTTGAACGCTTCGACGAAGGCCTGGCCGCGTTCGGACTTCTCCAGGGCGGGGACGCGCCAGGTCCAGGGTTCGGTGCCGATCACACCCTGCATGAGGTCGGGGCCGGCCTGCTCGACGATGCTCTGGGTGAGGTTGGGCGCGACGATCTGCATGCGCTCGGTCAGGCCCAGGTCGCGGGCGATGCGCATGGCGCGCACCAGGTCTTCGCCGAACAGCACCAGGGCCAGCACCTGGGCGTCGCTGGCGGCGGCCTGGGCGAGGGCGTCGCGGTAGTCACTGAGGCGGGCGCCGGGGAAGGGCACGCGCACGCCGGGGTGGCCGGCGCTGTCCTGGCTGCCGGTGGCCTTGCGCAGCGAGGCTTCGGTGGTCTGCCCCCAGGTGTAGTCGGCGGTGACGTAGAAGTAGCGTTTGCCGGGCAGGGTCTTGCTCAGGTACTGGCCCAGCACGCCGGCGCTCATCCAGGCGTTGTTGCACTCGCGGAACATGTAGCGGTGGCCGTTCTTGCCGGTGGTGTCGTTGGAGTAGGTGAGGGTGCCGAAGTACAGCAGGCCGCGCTCGCGGGCCCGTTCGCCGGAGGCGATGGCCACCGCGCTGGAGGCGCCGCCGAAGAGCATGGCGGCGCCTTCGTCGGCGAGCTTGTCGACGTTCTTCACGGCCTTTTCCTGGCGTGAGGCGGTGTCCTTGGCGGACAGCCGCAGGGTGCGGCCGAGCACGCCGCCCGCTGCGTTGATCTCGTCGATGGCCAGCAACGCGCCTCGCATCTGGGCCAGTCCCTCTTCCTTGTACGAGCCGGTGCGCGGGTAGTTGAGGCCGAGGGTGATGGGCTCGGCAGCCTGCGCACAGGCGGTGATCCCGGCCCAGAGGGCCAGGGTGGCAGTCAAACGGCGCATGGGGGTTCCTCCTTGTTGTTGTGGAGGAACCTTTTACGCCGGTCCCGGGTGGGTTGAGATTCTCTTTTCGTCTAACAGAGCCCCGTCCGAGTCACTTGAGCTGGATGGTCATGTTCGGGCCGCTCACCGGGCTGTCGTCGAACCAGCGGGTGGTGACGGTCTTGGTCTCGGTGTAGAAGCGCACCGCCTGCTTGCCGTAGGCGTGCAGGTCGCCGTAGAAGGAGCCCTTCCAGCCGGTGAAGGAGAAGAACGGCAGCGGTACCGGGATAGGCACGTTGATGCCCACCTGGCCCACTTCCACGGCGTGCTGGAAGTGCCGCGCGGCGCCGCCGGAGCGGGTGAACAGGCTGGTGCCGTTGCCGTAGGGGCTGGCGTTGACCAGGGCGATGGCCTCGTCGAGGGTGTCCACCTCCACGCAGGCCAGCACCGGGCCGAAGATTTCCTCGCGGTACAGGCCCATGCGCGGGGTGACGCCGCGGAACAGAGTGGGGCCGAGCCAGTTGCCGTCGGGGTAGCCGGGCACTTCGCAGTGGGAGCCGTCGAGCAGGCATTCGGCGCCTTCGGCCTTGCCCTCGGCGATCAGCCGCAGCACGCGCTGGCGGGCCTGCTGGCTGATCAGCGGGCCGTAGGCGGCCTGGGGGTCGCTCCAGTGGCCGGGGCGCAGCTGGGCCATCTGCTCGGCCAGTTCGCCGATCCACTCCCGCGCCTGGCCGACGAAGACGGCGACGCTGATGGCCATGCAGCGCTGGCCGGCGGCGCCGCAGCTGGCGCCGATGAGGTTGCTCAGGGTCTGTTCCTTGTTGGCGTCGGGGAGGATCACCATGTGGTTCTTGGCCCCGGCGAAGGCCTGCACGCGCTTCATGTGCGCGGTGCCGGTGCGGTACACGTGCTGGCCGACCGGCACCGAGCCGACGAAGGAGATGGCGCGCACCTCGGGGTGGGTGAGCAGGGCATCCACCTGTTCGCGGCCGCCGTGCAGCACCTGCAGCACGCCCTTGGGCGCGCCGGCTTCGAGGAACAGTTCGGCGAGGCGGTTGGGGGTCAGCGGGTCCTGCTCGGAGGGCTTGAGGATGAAGGTGTTGCCGCAGGCGATGGCCAGGGGAAACATCCACAGCGGGATCATCGCCGGGAAGTTGAAGGGGGTGATGCCGACGCACACGCCCAGGGGCTGGATCCAGCTGGCGGTGTCGATCTCGCGGGCGACGTTCTCCACCGTCTCGCCCATCATCAGGCTGGCCACGTTGGCCGCGTGCTCGGCCACTTCGATGCCGCGCCAGACGTCGCCCTTGGCGTCGGCGAAGGTCTTGCCGGTTTCGCTGGCCAGCAGCTCGGCCAGTTCGTCGTGGTGCTCCTTGAGCAGGTGCTGATAGCGCAGCATCAGGCGGGCACGTTCCGGGACGGGGACTTCGCGCCAGGTGAGGAAGGCGTCGCGGGCGCTGGCCACGGCGGCTTCGATCTCCTCGGCGGTGGCGCGGGGCGCCAGGGCCAGCACGGCCTGGGTGGCGGGATCGGTGACTTCGATCAGCTCGCGGGCGCGGCTTTCGCGCCATTGGCCATCGATCAGCTGGGGAATCGTCCTGCTCATGCTTGCCTCCGCCCGTCCTCGGGCCCTTTGTTGTTCTGTGTGCCGTTTATAGCGGGGCGCCGGGCGCTTGTGGATTGACGATCTTGGCGCCGGGATGGACGATCTTGGCATTGCTGGCCACCACAAGAACAACCATGAGCCGCTCCGTGGAAACCTCCAACTGGCCGCTGCCGGCCGACGGCATCCGCCTGATCACACCGCCCCGCCTGCGTCGCTTGCTGGCCCGCCACCCCTTGGCAGCCGGCTGCTACCCGCTGGCGCTGGGCTATTACCCGGACGCCGCGGGGCACCGCATGCTGCGCCTGGCCCCGGACGACCACCTGCTGATTTACTGCCGTGCCGGGCAAGGCTGGCTGGAGACCGGGGATGGACGATTCGACGTGGCAGGCGGGGACCTGCTGGTGCTGCCCAAGGGCCGCATGCACGCCTATGGCGCCGACCTGCAGCGTCCGTGGAGCATCTACTGGGTGCACTTCGAGGGGGAGCTGGCGGCGGATTTCCTGCGCTTTCTCGGCGAACCGGGCCTGCGTCGCATCGGTGCCCAGCCGCGCCTGCTGGCGGACTTCGACGGGCTGCTGGGGCTGCGCAAGCAGGGCCTGAACCCCAGGCACCATGTGCATGCGGCCCACCAGTTGCAGGCGCTGCTGACGTCGCTGGCGGTGCTGCCGGCGCGGGGTTTTCTCAAGTCCGGGCGGGTGCTGGACGTGGACGCGGTGCAGGCGGTGATGCGTGCGCACCTGCACGAGCAGCTGAACCTCGACCAGTTGGCGGCGCAGTTCAAGCTTTCGCGCTTCCACTTCGCCAAGACCTACCGTGCCCTGACCGGCCACGCGCCGATCCAGGATTTCATCCAGCTGAAGATGGCCCACGCCTGCCGCCTGCTGGACGAGGGCGGCCTGGGGGTGCGGCAGATCGCCGAGCAACTGGGCTACGAGGACGCCTATTACTTCTCCCGCCTGTTCCGCAAGGTGGTGGGCATGGCGCCCAGCCATTACCGGGCGCTGCACCTGGGGTGACGGGCCCTGGGTGTGGCCCGGTGCCTGAAACCGGGCAGGCGGCGCGGCATAATGCGCGTCCCGGCCCCGGACCCTTCCCATGCGCAAACCGCTTTCCCTCTATCACCCCTGGCTCTACGCGTTGCGCGTCTGGCAGCGGCGCCTGGCGCGTGGGCTCTACTGGCGCCTGTCGTCCCGGCGCTTGGGGCGGGTGGCGGATGCGCGCCTGCCGTACCGCTACATCCGCCACACCTCCAAGCTGATCCGCCGGCTGGGCGACAGCGACCTGGCGCTGCAGCACAACAAGGTGATCAACCTGCGCCTGGCGGTGGCGTGCATGGACGGGGTGGTGATCGGCCCGGGGGAGTATTTCTCCTTCTGCCAGTTGCTCGGCCGTCCCACGGCACGGCGCGGGTTCGTCGAGGGCATGGAGCTGTCGTTCGGCGAGGCGCGTTCCGGCATTGGCGGCGGGGTGTGCCAGTTGAGCAACCTGATCCACTGGATGGCGCTGCACTCGCCGCTGCGGGTGGTGGAGCGGGCCAACCACAGTTTCGACCCCTTCCCGGACGAGGGGCGGGTGCTGCCGTTCGGCTCCGGGGCGGCGATCTTCTACAACTACATCGACCTGGTGCTGCACAACCCCACCGACCAGGCCTTCCAGCTGTCGCTGAAGGTGGCCGAGCACCAGTTGGAGGGGCTGCTGCTGTGCTCGGCGCCCCGGCCGTTCCGCTACCACGTCTACCAGCGCGGGCACCGCTTCATCCGCGAAGGGGGCGAGGTGCTGCGCCTCAACGAGATCTGGCGGGACGTGCGCGAGAAGGGCCAGGAGGGACGGCTGGTGGCCAGCGAGTGCCTCTATCGCAACCGCGTACGGGTGAAGTACGCGGTGGACGAGGCACTGCTGGAGCCCGGCTAGGGGCGGGCGCCCAGGGTTTCGGCGCGGCGCAGCCAGGCCTGGCGCTGCTCCTCGGTGGAGGTGCGCACCGGGGCGAACTCTGCCAGGTGGCGGGTGCGGATGCCGCAGAAGCCGAGGATGGTGCGCTTCATCTGCCGGTGCCCGGGGGCGCCGTAGACCCAGCGGAAATACCAGGGCGGCGTGTCGAGGGTCACCAGCAGGTCGGCGGTGCGGCCCTGCAGCAGCTTGTCCCAGCTGCGCGGGCCCCGGTAGCGAAAGGCGAAGCCGGGCAGCAGCACGCGGTCGAGGAAGCCCTTGAGCAGGGCCGGCACGCCGCCCCACCAGACCGGGTAGACGAACACCAGGTGCTGGGCCCAGTGGATCTGCCGCTGGGCTTCGAGCAGGTCCGGCTCCAGGGGCTGGTTCTGGTCGTAGCCCTGGCGCAGCACCGGGTCGAAGGCCATCTCGCTGAGCTTCAGCACCCGCACCACATGGCCTTCGCCACGGGCACCCTGGGCATAGGCGTCGCCCAGGGCGCCGCACAGGCTGTTGTCCTTGGGCGAGCCGAGGATCATCAGGATGCGCTTGCCGTCGCCTTCCAGCGGGGTGGCACCGTGCTTGGCGGAGTCAACCATGCTGGCCGGCCTCCAGCATGGTTTCCGGACGCACCCAGACGTCGAAGTCGGCCTCGCTCACCAGCCCGAGGGCCAGCGCCGCTTCACGCAGGGTGGTGCCTTCGGCGTAGGCCTTCTTGGCGATCTGCGCGGCCTTGTCGTAGCCGATGTGCGGATTGAGGGCGGTCACCAGCATCAGGCCGCGCTCCAGGTGCTCGGCCATGCGCGCAGCGTCGGGCTCCATGCCGGCCACGCAGTGGCGCTGGAAGTTGCGTGAGCCATCGGCCAGCAGGCGGATGGACTGCAGGATGTTGTGGGCGATCACCGGCTTGAACACGTTGAGCTGCAGGTGCCCGTGGCTGGCGGCGAGGCTGATGGTGGTGTCGTTGCCGATCACCTGGCAGGCGAGCATGGAGAGCGCTTCGCACTGGGTCGGGTTGACCTTGCCGGGCATGATCGAGCTGCCCGGCTCGTTGGCCGGCAGCCTGACTTCCGCCAGGCCGCCCCGGGGGCCGGAGCCCAGCAGGCGCAGGTCGTTGGCGATCTTCATCAGGGCCACGGCGAGGGTCTTGAGCGCGCCGGAGAGGGTCACCAGCGGCTCATGCCCGGCGAGGGCGGCGAATTTGTTGGGCGCGGAGACGAAGGGCAGCCCGGCCAGCGCCGCCAGTTCCGCCGCCATGGCTTCGGCGAAACCGTGGGGGGCATTGAGCCCGGTGCCGACGGCGGTGCCGCCCTGGGCCAGTTGGTAGACCGCTGGCAGGGCATTGCGGATGGCGCGCTCGGCGTAGTCCAGCTGGGCGACGAAGGCGGATAGCTCCTGGCCGAAGGTGATGGGTGTGGCGTCCATCAGGTGGGTGCGCCCGGTCTTCACCAGGCGGGCATGACGCGCGGCCTGCTCGGCCAGGCCGCCGGTCAGCTCGGCCAGCGCCGGCAGCAGGTCGCGGTGGATGGCCTGGGCCACGGCGATGTGCATGGCGGTGGGGAAGCTGTCGTTGGAACTCTGGGCGTGGTTGACGTGGTCGTTGGGGTGCACCGGGCTCTTGCCGCCCCGTGGGCCGCCGGCCAGTTCGTTGGCGCGGCCGGCGATCACTTCATTGACGTTCATGTTGCTCTGGGTGCCGCTGCCGGTCTGCCAGACCACCAGGGGGAACTGGTCGTCGTGCTGGTGGGCGAGGACTTCGTCGGCGGCCTGTTCGATCAGGCGGGCGATGTCCGGGCTGATGCCGCCATTGCGGCCGTTGACCCGGGCGGCGGCCTTCTTCACCAGGGCCAGGGCATGCACCACGGGAAGGGGCATGCGTTCCTCGCCGATGGCGAAGTTTTCCAGCGAGCGCTGGGTCTGGGCGCCCCAGTAGGCGTCTTCGGCGACGCTGACGGGGCCCAGGCTGTCGGTTTCGGTTCGGCTCATTGCGCGGCTCCAGGTTCGGTTTTTCCGCAGTTTAGGCCGCGCCGGAGCCCTTGGGTTCAACGCCTGGGGGATGGATTACCAGCGCGCGCGGGTATGGCCTACCCAGCCCAGGGCGTTGTCTACGGGCACGCGCTCGCCCGTGGGGCTGAGCAGGACCCCGTCGAAGCGCCCGAACCACTGGCGTGTGTCGGCGTAGAGTGGGCCCAGGCGCGGATTGGCCTGGTGCAGCTGGCGCGGGGTGAAGGTGAGGCGCACACGCTCGCAGTCGCTGCTCAGCTGCCAGGGGGACAGGCCGTTCTCCGGGCCTTGCCTGAGGTGCACCGGGCCGTTGAGGCGCGACAGTTCGCCACCGAACCACAGGGCGTTCTCCGTCTCGCCGCTGGCGTCCGTCCAGCCCGCACCGAAGTTGCCGGCGATACCGCCGACGGTGGCGAAGGCGGCGCGGGTCCAGTGGCTGTTCAGCGGCCAGACGCCCCGGCCGAAGTCGAGGGCGGCGAAGCTGTGCCCCGGCATGCACGGGTACTGCCGGCGACCCAGGCGCAGGCTGCCGGTGACCGGCAGGCCGAGTTGGCGGGTGCTGGCGTGGAAGCCGCCGTTGGCGAAGGGGGCGACCAGGTTGACCGAGTCCAGGTGCGCCGGGCGCTGCACGTCGAGGGTCGCCTGCAGTGGCTGGCCGCCGATGTCCGGCACGGCGACGCTGATGCGGGCGCGGCCGGGGAGTTCATCCACCTGCAGGTGCAGGCGCGGGTGCTCGAAGCCGTGGCTGGCCACCGGCACATCGGGCAGGTGGCAGCCGTGGGCGAGGGCGCGCAGCTGGGAGTGGGTCACGGCGCGGCCGGTTTCCAGGTCGAGGAAGTAGGCGGCGCAGTAGCCGATGTAGTCGAGGTCGGCGAGGGTGACGGAGAGCATCCAGCCGGGGGTGGTGATGCACCAGTGGTTCCAGCGCTTGCGCCGGCCGAAGTGCCCGGGGATGGCGCAATCCAGCTGCGGTCGCTCGGACCAGCCAATGGCCGATGGCTCCAGGCGGCCACGGGCGTCGCACAGGGGCTGTCGTTCGGCGGGGGCCGGGATGGGGCGGGTCATTCAGGGTCCCTGTGGGCAGCTGTCTTCCGTGGGGCGGGGAACATTACGCGCACACGGCGGCCCAAGCTGGGGTGCCGTTCACGGTGTTGTCATCGGTGGGGCGCAAGGATGCCCAGCGCACTGGCAGCCGGCAAGTGCCCGCGCCGGACCCTGGACGGACGGCACCCCCAACCCGCGTTTGGCCGTGATGCACGGCCGCATCCATGGCTTGAGCCCCCACCGGGCTTGAGCGCAGAATGGCCCGCCCACGGGCACGGCCCGTACCGCTCATACCAAGGAACCCCAATGACCAAGCTCCGTCTCGTTTGCTCCGCCATCGTGCTGGCCTGTGCCAGTGGCCAGGTGTTCGCCGATGCCGCCAGCCATGCCGCCAATGCCGAGCGCTTCCTCAAGCTCGCCCATGCCGACAAGCTGACCGTGCCGGTGTACGCCCAGGTGCAGCAGATGTTTGCCCAGAACTTCCAGAAGGCCAACGCGCCGGCCGACAAGAAGGCCACCCTGGAGCGCTACCAGGCCAAGGCCAATGCTGCCCTGGACAAGGCCGTGGGCTGGGACAAGCTGAAGCCGGAGCTGGTGAAGATCTACACCACCAACTTCAGCGAATCCGAGCTGAAGGACCTGATCGCCTTCTACGAATCGCCCCTGGGCAAGAAGGTGCTGGAGAAGATGCCGTCCCTGACCGCGCAATCCGCCGAACTGACCCAGTCCCGCCTGGAATCCGCCGTGCCGGAAGTGAACAAGCTGCTGTCGGACATGAACGACGAGCTGGCACCCAAGGATCAGAAGAAGAAGTGATCGGAGCCCGCCATGAGCATGCGTGACCGTATCCTGGCCGCCTTCGCGGCCCTCGAGCCCCAGCACCTCGACGTGCTGGACGAGAGCCACATGCACAGCCGTGGCCAGGAAACCCACTACAAGGCGGTGATCGTCAGCCCGGTGTTCGCCGGGTTGAATGCGGTGCGCCGCCACCAGAAGGCCTATGCGGCCCTGGGCGAGCTGATGGGGCAGTTCCACGCCCTGGCCCTGCACACCTACACCCCCGAGGAGTGGGCGCAGCAGGGCGCGGCCCCGGATTCGCCGACCTGCCGTGGCGGCAGCAAGCACGACCACTGACGGTCGTCGCAACGAGGCCGGAGGTTTCCCGGAGCGATCCGCGGGGCTTCCGGCCTTTTCATTTGGGCGTCGCCCCGGCCCCACAGGGGCGGTGCTTCAGGGCGCGGCGCCCTGGCTTCACTCGAAACAGGAGGCTTCATGGCCCGAATCCTCAGCAAGGACACCCGGCTGTGCATGTCGTTGTCCGGCCGCCCCGGCAACTTCGGCACGCGCTTCCACAACGCGCTCTACGACCTGCTGGAGCTGGACTACGTCTACAAGGCCTTCACCACCAATGACCTGCCGGCGGCCATCGGCGGCGTGCGGGCACTGGGCATCCGGGGCTGTGCGGTGTCGATGCCCTTCAAGGAGGCCTGCATCGCCTATCTGGATGCCCTGGACCCATCGGCGGCGGTCATCGGCTCGGTGAATACCATCGTCAACGACGAGGGCCACCTGACGGGCTACAACACCGACTACCTGGCCGTGGCCAGCCTGGTGCGCAGCCATGCCGTGGACCCGACCTCGACGCTGCTGCTGCGGGGCAGTGGTGGGATGGGCAAGGCCGTGGCCGTCGCCCTGCGCGACAGCGGCTTCGCCCGGGGCACCCTGGCGGCTCGCAACACGTTGGCCGGGCAGGGATTGGCACAGGCCTGTGGCTACGACTGGGTGCCCTCGGCGGAGGGCCATGTGGCGCAGGTATTGGTGAACGTCACGCCGCTGGGCATGGACGGCGGGCCGGAGGCCGGCCAGTTGGCGTTCGGCGCCGAGCAGGTGGCGGCGGCCGAGGTGGTCTTCGATGTGGTGGCGATCCCGGTGGAGACGCCGCTGATCCGCCTGGCCCGTTCCCTGGGCAAGCGGGTGATCACCGGGGGCGAGGTCATCGTGCTGCAGGCGGTGGAGCAGTTCGTGCTCTACACCGGCGTGCGGCCCACGCCGGAGCAGATCCGCCAGGCGGAAGCGGTGGCCCGCGCCTGAGCGCGGGCCGTTGGCTCAGAAGGCGAGGGCAGCGGTGAGGCCGGCGCTGTTCCACTGTGCGTCGCTGCGCTGGGTGCGGCTGAAGCCGGCACCGAGGGTCAGGTCGCCCAGGTCGTAGCGCACGCCGAGGCGAGCTTCGAGGGTGTCGCGGCCCTGGCGGACGCCCGGGGTGGTGAAGGTATCGCCACCCACCAGGAAGCGCGCCTGGGTATCGCTGCGGTCACCGATGCCGTCGTGCCAGGCCATCAGCGAGGCCTCCGGGGTGAGGCGGCCGCTGGCCAGGGGGAACAGGCCGGCCACCCGCAGGCCGGCGCCGACTTCGCCGCTTTCATAGCGCGAGCTTTCCACTTTCAGCGCGGCGGAGGAGCCGTGCTCGCGGTAGCCGTCCAGCTCCACGCGGGTGTAGCGCATGCCGAGGCGGGGCTCCACCAGCAGGCTGTCCAGCTCCAGGCGGTAGCCGCCGATCAGGCTGGCGCCGTACTGCTGGCCGTCCTGGTCGCCGGAGGCGCGGGTGCCGGTGATGTAGCGACGGCTGTCGTGCTCGAACCAGCCCATGGACAGGCTGCCATCCACGAAGTAGGGGCCCCAGCCCTGGTGGGCGTAGAGGCTGACCAGGTGGCCCTTGGTGTCCAGCTTGTTACCGGTGTGGCTGTCGCTATTGCCCTGGTAGTGGCTGTAGGCGATGCCTGCCAGGCCTTGGTCACCGAAGGCCTGTTCCAGGCCGAGGGCGATGCCCTGGGTGTCCTGGTCGAAGCCACGGGCACCGTCGCGCTCGCCGGTGTGCCCACGGTTGTCCAGCAGGCTGACCCAGGCGCGGGGGCCGCGTGCCGGGTCGCCGGCCGGCTCGTGGCGCTGCTGAGTGGCGCTCTCCAGCAGGCGCAGGCCGGCGATGGGGGCGAGGGTATTGGCACCGTTGGATTCAGGGGCCAGCTGCTCGGCGATCTCGGCGGTGCGGGCTGCATCGGCAGCGGCCAGGCTGAGGAACACCGGGTCATCGGCGGCCAGGGCCGGCATCTGCGCGGAGAAGCTCGCCAGGGCGCGCTGGGCGCGGCGCGAGGCGCCCTGGTTGGCCACCAGGCTGGCGGCGGCAACACCGCTGAGGGTTTCCACTTCGGCACTGAGCACCTGGCCATCGAAGCTGTGGCTGAGGACGCGCAGCAGGCCGGAGGTGCTTTCTGGGGCGTTGGGGGTTTCGGTCCAGGTGTTAGACCTAATCAACTGGTAGGTGCGCGGACCGCTCAGGCCGAAGTCGTTGGGTTTGGGGGTGAGGAGGATGCGGCTCTCGTTGCCTGGCGTGCGATCAACCTCGACGCGTCCCTGGACGTTGAGGAACGGGGTGTTGGGGTCGGTGGCATTGCTCAGCATCAGGTTGAGGTCGGCACCCAGCAACTCGAGATCGCCGGTCAGGATAGATCCTGCATGCACCAATGTTAGGCGGCCATCGCTCATTTCCAGGTAACGTGCGTCGATCAGCGCGCTGTCCAGGGTGACATCACCGACAAACATCTCGATAACACCGATGCCGGTGATGTTGCCGCGGATCTCACCCCCTTGCAGCCACAGGTTGCTGTCGCCCTGGCCCTTGACCGCAACCACGCCGCTGGTGAGACCACTCATTTGATGGTAGGTACTCTCGCGGACGGTACTTATGTCGACGGCTACGTCATCCGAGAGCACATTGCCGTAGTTGGTCAGCCTATGGTCATCGACGATGCGTGCGGCGGTGGCGCCGGTGCCCCGTGCCTCGAGGGTGCCGTGGTTGAGCAGGTTGTTTGGGCCAAGGGTCATGCCGGTGCCGACCGATAACGCGGTTACGTTGGTGCCCTCGGCGAAGATCGTGCCTTGGTTATCCACCAGGCCTATGGTGCTGTCTTCCATTTCGAGGGCAATCGCGCCGTTGCCGGTGGCGCGCAGGGCACCTGCGTTGATCAGGTTGCCGGTAATCACGGCATTGTTGACCGCGAGGTTGGGAGTGTCAGGGACACGGTTACCGACTTTCTCGATCAGGCTGTTGTTGATGAAGCTGCCGCCAATGGTCCCTTCCAGAAATACGTTAACGTCTGATGTGTCCTGGCTGCTCAGTTGGCCATTGTTGATCATGTTCCCTGTCACACGCCCGTTTTGCAGGTAGAGCGTGCCGTTGGTGATCAGTTGGCCATTGCCGTTGATGTTCATGTCGGCGTTGTTGACCAGATTGCCGTTGACCTGTCCGGTGACATCAATTACGTGGTTGCCAGCAGCGCTCACACTGCCCGTCAGTGTCAGTCCGTCGTAGGTCCCGGAAAGAGTGGCTGGCGTCGCATTGGTGATGTCGAAGGTATCGGCCTTTGCCACCTGAGACAGGGTGGCAAGGGTGATGGCGAGAGCGAGGTGATGGCGACGGGCGAGCGGGTGCATCGTGTCAGGCATCCTTGTCTGAGTGGGTGGGTATGCGAAAGGGCGGAGAGCCTAAGGTGACCTGTCGAGAGGGTCAAGAACCGTACAGGCACAGTGATGGCATTTCGTGAGTAGGGTCGCAAAAGCGCTTGGCCCCGGCCCGCTGGGTGCCGAGGTCGTTGCTTTCAACGTGACTCTGCGCTTTGCGTTCTGCAGCGGGTATCGACTGGGTACTTGTGCGGAACTGGCGCCTTCATCCAGGCGGCAGGATCGGACATCCCTGAGCAAGCCCGCCGCAGGAAGACGCCGCTGGACAGGGCTCGTTCAGCTTCGTTCAGGCAGGCTGTCGGGCCTTTACCTGACCCGAGGTCCTGAACGCCATGATCCGTCGCGGACTCCTGTCTTCGCTCTGCCTGTCGCTGCTGCTGGCCTTGCCGGTGGCGGCCGAGGAGGCCTGGTACCTGCAGACCAGCGTCTACACCCGCCACTTCCATCCGGACCCCGAGCACAACAACCACCAGAACCTCATCGGCCTGGAGTACCAGGCCGATGACGGTGTGGTGGCGGGTGGGGCGACCTTCCGGAACTCGTTTCGCCAGCGCAGCCAGTACGCCTACGTAGGCAAGCGTTTCGACAGTGATGTGGCGCCGGTCTACCTGAAGGTGACCGGCGGGCTGCTGCAGGGTTACCGCGGCGAGTACCGCGACAAGATCCCGCTCAACCGCTTCGGCGTGGCGCCAGTACTGATCCCGTCCCTCGGGGCCCGCCTGGGCCCGGTGGGTGGGGAGCTGGTGCTGCTGGGCAACTCGGCGATGATGGTGAACCTCGGGGTCTACCTCTAGCGGCTCAGGTGCCGCTGTCGAGGAATTTCTCCAGGTACAGCCGGGTCTGGCCCAGTGCGTTGGACTCCAGCCAAGCCTTGACCGCGTCGACCATGGGCGGTGGCCCGCACACATAGAGGTCGCAGGCCTGTTCCCGTAGCGCATCGGCGTCCAAGTGTTCGGGCACGTAGCCCCGCGCACCCCTCCAGTCGGCTTCGCCGGGTTCGCTGACCACCGGGGTGAAGCGAAAGCCGGGCAGCCGCTCGGCATACCCTTCGATCCGCGACTGTTCGCAGAGGTCCGCCGCCTGGCGGACGCCGTGCAGCAGGTGGATGGGCTGCTGGCAGCCCTGTTCGGCCAGGGTGTCGAGCATGCCGAGGAAGGCCGAAAGCCCCGTCCCTCCAGCGGCCATGACCACCGGGCGCTCCACCTGGCGCAGGTAGAAGGCCCCCAGCGGCGCTTCCAGTTGCAGGGTGTCGCCCACCTGGCAGCGTTCGCGCAGGTAGTCGCTCATCACCCCCTGTGGCAGCAGGCGGATGAGGAACTGCAGGCGATTGCCCGGGTTGGGGCGGTTGGCGAAGGAGTAGGCCCGGTGAGCCTCGGTGCCGGGCACCTGGAGCCGGGCGTACTGCCCGGGGAGGTAGTCCAGCGGCGCACCGTCCGCCTCGACTTCCAGGATCGCCGCTGCGGACGAGACCTGCTGCAGGGCGATGACCCGTGCGTTGCGGCGCACCAGCGGTGCGGCGTTGCACAGGCTGGAGTCGAAATCGAAGCGGAAGGTGGCGTCGGACTGCACCAGCGTCTGGCAGGCCAGGATGTAGCGGCGGGCCACTTCGTCCGCCGACAGCGCTTCTTCATCGGCGTAGTCGAGGCGGTACTGGCCGGATTCGCATTGGCCCCTGCAGGTGCCGCAGACGCCTTCGCGGCAGTCGAGGGGGATGTTGAGGCCGTGGCGCAGGGCGGCGTCCAGCAGGCGCTCGTTGCCCTGCACGGTGAGGAACTGGGTTGTGCCGTCGGCGAAGCTGAGGGCGACCTTGTGATCCATGGGCGTGGGTCCGGTTCAGAGGTGATAGAAGTCGAGCACGGCATTGATCCGGTCGTTCAGCAACAGGATGTGCTTGCGGGTGATCAGCCAGCTGTCGCCATGGGGCTTGAGCCGGTAGGTGACGTGGCCGAAGAACTGCCCGCTCTCGCCCAGGCGATGGAACAAGGTGTGCCAGTTGGCCCGCACCTCCAGTTGGCCATCGGCCTGCTCGGCAACGCGCACGTTGCTGATGCTGTGCAGGGTGCGGGGCATGGGCACGGTGGATGCGGCCTTGCCGGTGCGGATGCGGAACACCCGGTCTTCCAGGCCGGCGCGGCTGGCGTAGTAGATCAGCGACATCTCGCGCTTGGGGTCGCGGGTGTAGACGTGCTCCGAGTCCCACTGCGGCAGGTGGAACTCGCACTGCTCGTCGAACAGCGCGAGGTAGGCGTCCCAGTCCTGGGCGTCGCACAACTCGCAGGCGCGGTAGAGGAACTGCTCGATCCGGTGCTGCAGCGGCGCGTTCATTCGGTCA
The DNA here is from genome assembly GCF_011397855.1 of Metapseudomonas otitidis. NCBI lineage: Bacteria > Pseudomonadati > Pseudomonadota > Gammaproteobacteria > Pseudomonadales > Pseudomonadaceae > Metapseudomonas > Metapseudomonas otitidis. Next base: position 2,678,720 of record NZ_AP022642.1, read on the forward strand.
CCTCCTTGGGTTGCAGGGCCTTGCGTTCCAGCCCGTCGAGGAGGAAGCGCTGCCAGTGGCGGTGCTGGTTGACGTAGAGGCCTTCGTGGGTGCACTCCACACCGGTCATCAGCGGGGCGATGCCGAGGATCTCGCTGTTGCGGGTGGCGCCGGTGGCCCAGCGCGGGTGCCCGCGGGAGATGTCGCTCCAGCGTTCCAGGCGCCCCTGGAAACCACGCTGCTGTTCGCGGAACTCCACCAGGTCGTCGGGGGTGCCCATGCCGGAGACGTTGAAGAAGTCTTCGAACTGTCGGATGCGGCTTTCGCGGTCGGCGTCCGACTCGCCCTTGACGCCGATGCACTGGCTGATGATCTCGGTCTTGTTCCAGGCCAGCGGCCGCACGATGCGCAACTGGGAGCTGATCTGGTCCATGAAGAACAGGCTGGGGTAGATGTTCAGGTTGCGCAGGCGGTGCATCATCCACTCCGCCTTGGCCTGGCCGTAGGCCTCCACCAGGCGCGGCATCACGCTGGCGTAGCCGGGGCGCACGCTGGGGTTGGGCATGTCGCTGAACAGCACGCTGTGGCCGTTGTGGAAGGAGAACCAGCCGTCGTCGGTCTCGGCATCGCCAGCGCCGAGCTTGCTGTAGTCGAGGGTGGCGCTGGCGGTCCCTTGTGCGGCGTCCACCTGCTGGCGGTGCTGCACGGTGGCCACGTAGTTGTAGTGCACGGTGCTCACGTGGTAGCCGTCGAGGCCGTTCTCGTTCTGCAGCTTCCAGTTGCCGTCGAAGGTGTAGCTGGAACGGCCGGGCAGCACCTCCAGTTCACCGGTGGGGGACTGGGCCACCATCATGTCGAAGAACACCCGCGCGTCGCCGAGGAAGTCCTCCAGGCGGTCGCTGCCGTGGATGTCGAGGCTGACGAAGACGAAGCCCTTGTAGCTCTCGATGCGGGCCTTGCGCAGGCCACGGGTGGCCTTGTCGAAGCATTCGGAATATTCGCCGGGGGCCTTCACCTTCAGCAGCCGGCCGTCGTTCTTGTAGCACCAGGCGTGGAAGGGGCAGGTGAAGGTGGACTGGTTGCCCTTGCCGACACGGGTGAGGGTGGCGCCGCGGTGCTGGCAGGCGTTGACCAGGGCGTGCAACTGCCCGCTGGCGTCGCGGGTGACGATCAGTGGCTGGCGGCCGGCCTGCAGGGTGATGAAGTCGTTGGCGTTGGCGATCTCGCTCTCGTGGCAGGCGTAGATCCAGTTGCGCTCGAAGATCAGCTCCATCTCCAGTTCGAACAACGCCGGCTCGGTGAACATGTCCCGGGCGATGCGGAACACGCCATCGTGCGGGCGGAAGTCCAGGCAGCCGGTGATGTAGGCCTTCCAGTCGTCGAGGCTTCTTGTCGTGATGGGCATGGGGGGCTCCAGGCGGTGATTCGGTGGAGCGCATTAGGGGGCGCGGGTGGGGTGGGGGTCTATCCGCTTAGTGGGCGAACACTCGCCGGAAAATCCGCACCCCGGCGGGGCGTGGGGTAACGCTCGGGAGCCTCGGGTAACGCTTCGTGCGGTGGGGCAGGGTGCCCGTCCGTTTTGTCTATCCGGAAAGTTGAAGAAGCCTGTCCCAAAGATTCGATTCCGGCCTGTGGGACGGCCGTGGCATGGTGCTTGCCTTGATCCTGGCAATGCGCCGCCAGAGCGCGCTTCCATAAACCCTCATGGGTGCCGCGTGATGAACCTGAACGAATCCCCTCGTTGCCGGGGCCTGCTCGCCGATCGTTTCGATCTGGCGGGTGCCCGTGCCTGGATGGCGGCCATCTGCGGGCCGCACCGACTGGACGCCACGCGCCCGGAGCGCATCCGCTTCCACCACAGTGGCAACGTGCTGCCTACCAGCGCCATCACCCTGGGCCATGTGGAGTACGGCACCGACGTCACCATCGGTGTCGGCGAGGAGGCCACCCTCGACTGCTACAGCCTCAGCCTGCCCCTGGGCGGCGAGCAGGAGCTGGACCTCGCCGGCCGTCGCCTGCGCTCCGACCCTGGGCTGGGCCTGGTGCTGTCGCCCGACCAGAGCCAGCGGCTGACCATCGCCGGCAACTGCCGCAAGCTGCAGGTGGCCATCCCGCGACGGGCGCTGGTGGAGGTGCTGGAGGCGTTGCTGGAGCGCAGCGTCGTCCAGCCCCTGCACTTCGAGCCGCAGATGGACGCGGTCGACGGGGCGACGGGTGCCTGGTGGCGCATGGCCCGCCATCTCACCGATGAGCTGGCACGGGGTGCGGCCCTCTACGGTCAGGGGTTGTTCTCCCGGGACCTGGAGAGCGCCTTCATCAAGGGCCTGCTGCTGGCCCAGCCGAACAGCTACAGCGACGAGCTGCAGGCGCGCCAGGCCCCGCAGCTGCCGCATTACCTGGTCCGGGCGCGGGACTTCATGCGCACCCACGCCCGGGAGAACCTCTGCCTGGAAGACATCGAGCGCGCTGCCGGTGTATCGCGCTTCAAGCTGTTCGAGGGGTTCCGCCGGCACTTCGGGGTGTCGCCCATGGCCTTTCTCAAGCGCCATCGGCTGCTGGCGGTGCGCCAGGCGCTGCTGGACGACCACAGTCCGCGCAACGTCTCCGCCATCGCCATGGCCTGGGGCTTCACCCACCTGGGACGTTTCTCCTGCGAGTACCGCAAGCTCTTCGGCGAGCCGCCCAGCGCCACCCTCCAGCGTCTGGCGGCGCAGCGGGACGCCTCCTGCTGAGCGGGGCGGCCGTCCGTCCGCTTAATTCGAGTCGTCACCCGGTCGTCATCAATCTGTCACGGGCGGTGGACGACCATGGCCCGGACGCTGCCACCATTAGGACCTGTCCCATGGCGGCAGACGGCGAAAGGCTTGATCCTTGGGCCCTCGCCAACGTTGAAAGGAAAGATCAGGAAACAAACTCGGGCCCCCGGGCCTAGCCAAGCTTCGGAGCATGCCGTATGATCCGCCGCCTAGTACCTAGCTGTAAGTCAGTCCGGTCAGCTGTACTCCGCGACGTCCCCGCGCACCACGGCACCGGTCTCCTCGATGGTCACCTGAACGCAACTTCCCGCCCAATGGCGTTCCCGCGTTCCTGGCCAGCCATCCAGAAGTCTGATCAGGACAGCCGCCGGCCCAGAACCTTGCCGCGGCTACAACCTGGCACCCGAAGTACTTCGTCGGCTCACCTATCGTGGGTGGAACCAAATGCCGATTCATTCACTCCGATAAGGATCATCCGTTGCGCCCATTTGGGCGGCGGATTCGGAGTTTTATTACGCGGCCATGCCGCTTGTATGCAGGACATAACAACATGACCATTCATCATCAGGCCAAAGACGCCATCACCACCCTGACCCGCGCATTCGCTCCGCTGCAGTGCCAGATCACCGCCCCGTCCCGCAAGGGCGGCTTCAGCTTCACCATCGTCAGCGAGTACGGTGTTGCCTGCCACAGCCAGCGCCTCTACCCGGAGCACTACCGTGACTCCAGCCAGCTGCAGCAGGTGATCGACCGCGCCCAGCGTGCGCTGACCGCCTGAGGCGAGTCGGCGTTACCCAAAGCCCCGCACAAGCGGGGCTTTTTCATGCCCGTTGAAACGTGGAGACAAAGCAGGGCAGGCTTTTCGCCAGACGAAAAAAAGCAGCCCGGGGGGCGGGCTGCATGGATGGCCAAGGGGGATGGCCATGGGAGGAGCTAGGAGCAATACACGATCGGTTCGCGACCGCCACCAGCAGGGGCGGGTGGCAGCAGGGCTGCCGGCGAGTCGATGGGTGGCAGGATAGTCACCGGCTCCCGTGGCGGGAAATCACCTTAGGTAATAGTGACTATCGGCTGCGCTTATCGCCGTCCCCTCAGCGGTTGACGTCCACCACCACACGCCCGCGCACCTGGCCGTCCAGCAGCTCGCGGGCGACCGGCAGGGCTTCCTCCAGGCTGATCTCGCGGGTGATCGCGTCCAGCAGCGCCAGGTCCAGGTCACGGGCCAGGCGATTCCAGGCTTCGATACGGTCGGCCTTCGGGCGCATCACGCTGTCGATGCCGGCCAGGGTCACGCCACGCAGGATGAAGGGCGCGACGCTGGCGGGAAAGTCCATGCCCTGGGCCAGGCCGCAGGCCGCGACCGCGCCGCCGTAGCGGATGCCGGCGCAGACGTTGGCCAGGGTGTGGCTGCCGACCGAGTCGATGGCACCGGCCCAGCGCTCCTTGCCCAGCGGGCGACCGGGTTCGGCGAGGCTGGCGCGATCGATGATCTCGCTGGCACCCAGGCGCTTGAGGTAGTCCGCTTCCTGCGGTCGACCGGTGGAGGCCGCCACCTGGTAGCCGAGGCGGGCGAGCAGGGCGATGGCGAAGCTGCCGACGCCGCCGTTGGCGCCGGTCACCAGCACCTGGCCTTTGTCCGGGGTCACGCCGTTGCGCTCCAGGGCCAGCACCGAGAGCATCGCGGTGTAGCCGGCGGTGCCGATGGCCATCGCCTGGCGCGGGGTGAAGCCGGCCGGCAGCGGGATCAGCCAGTCGGCCTTGAGGCGCGCCTTCTGAGCCAGGCCGCCCCAGTGCGTCTCGCCCACGCCCCAGCCGTTGAGCAGCACCTTGTCACCGGCCTTGAAGGCGGAGCTGTCGCTGGCCTCCACGGTGCCGGCCAGGTCGATGCCCGCGACCATGGGGAAGCTGCGCACCACCGGGCCCTTGCCGGTGATGGCCAGGCCGTCCTTGTAGTTCAGGGTGCTGTAGTCGACCTTCACGGTGACCTCGCCCGCGGGCAGTTGCGCTTCGTCCAGTTCCGCCAGCGTAGCGCGGTAGCCGGTGTCGTCCTTGTCGATCAGGATGCCTTTGAACATCGGGTGTCTCCTCGTGCGGAACCTAGGGAAAGGGACGGGCTAGCGCGGCAGCCCGGCGAGAAATCCTTGGATGAAGCAGTCCAGCGGCGCATTGCCGCGTACCAGCCGGGCGCGCAGCACGGCGCCTTCCCAGCCGATCCAGAAAAAAGCGGCCCAGCGCTCGCAATCCGTGTCCGTAGCCAGCTCGCCCTCGGCCTTGGCGGCCTCCAGGCACAGCGCCAGGCGCTGCTGCCAACTGAGCAGGATGGCTTCCAGGGATTCGCGGAAGGCTTCCGGCAGCTGGGTCACCTCCTGGCCCAGGTTGCCCACCAGGCAGCCCCGGCGGTAATCGAAGCGCTGCATGCCGGCCTTGGCGTCCTCCACGAAGGCGGCGATGCGCGCCAGCGGCGGGCGCGACGCGTCCAGCAGGCAGCGGTCCAGCTTGCGCGCGAAGTAGTCGGCATAGTTCGCCAGCACCGCGTGGCCGAAGTCTTCCTTGCTCTGGAAGTAGTGGTAGAACGAGCCCTTGGGCACGCCGACGCGGCTCAGCACCGCATCGATGCCGGTGCTGAGGAAGCCCTGCTCGGTGAGGATCTCGGTGCCGCAACGCACCAGGGCGTCGCGGGTGTCGGGGTTGTCGCGATTGACCTTCGGTGGTCGGCCGCGACGGGGCGTGACTATGGAATCGGTCATGGCGGGGGATATTAGACCGACTGTCTATAAAATCAATGGCGGGTGCGTCGCATCGCTCGCACCCGCCTCGCGCCGCGCCCCTTATCCGGCAGCGACGAGCTGGCGGATGGCCTGCTCGAAATACTCCGCCGGCTGGCCACCGCTGATCAGGTGGCGGCCGTTGAGGATCACCGACGGCACCGAGCGGATGCCATGGCTCGTGTAGAAGCGTTCCTCCTCGCGCACCTCCTCGGCGAAGCGGCCTGACTCCAGCACCTCCCGTGCCGCCTCGGCATCCAGCCCGGCGGCTGCGGCCACCTCCACCAGCACCGCGCGGTCGCTGGGGTTGCGCCCCTCGCTGAAATAGGCGGCCAGCAGGCCCTGCTTGAGCGCCAGCTGTCGGCCTTCCAGCCCGGCCCAGTGCAGCAGGCGGTGGGCGTCGAAGGTGTTGTAGATGCGCCCGCGCGCCTGCATGTCGAAGCGGAAGCCCACCTCGGCGCCGCGCTGACGGATGTGCTCGCGGTTGGCCGCCACCTGCTCCGGCGTGCTGCCGTACTTCTGCTGGATGTGCTCGACGATGTCCTGGCCTTCCGGCGGCATGTCGGGGTTCAGCTCGAAGGGCTTGAAGGCGAGCGTGACCGCCACCTCGTCGCCGAGGTTGGCGATGGCCTGCTGCAGCGCGCCCAGCCCCACCGCGCACCAGGGGCAGACCACGTCGGATACGAAGTCGATGTGGATGGCCTTGCTCATGGGCATGCTCCGTGAAGGATGAAAGGCGCCCAGTCTATGCCTCGAAAGCCCGTACCGCGACGTATCGCACGGCTGTCATCGGCAGGCAGTAAAAAACAGCGGGCGGGTGCCGCTTGGCGGCTTGCGTCGGCGGCATCTTCAACCATGCTTGCTAATCCATCCCGGCTGCTTCGCCGCTCGCGTCCCCGAGCGGCCGTGCCGTTCCCGTCCCGAACCCATCCCGACCATCACGAGGTGAGCCATGGCCCGCGCCACATCCATCGACCGTTACCGCAACATCGGCATCGTGGCCCATGTGGATGCCGGCAAGACCACCACCACCGAGCGGATCCTGTTCTACACCGGGGTCAACCACAAGATGGGCGAGGTGCACGACGGCGCCGCCACCATGGACTGGATGGTGCAGGAGCAGGAGCGCGGCATCACCATCACCTCGGCCGCCACCACCGCCTTCTGGTCCGGCTCGGCCAAGCAGTACGACAAGCACCGCTTCAACATCATCGACACCCCCGGCCACGTCGACTTCACCATCGAAGTGGAACGCTCCCTGCGGGTGCTGGACGGCGCCGTGGTGGTGTTCAGCGGCGCCGACGGCGTCGAGCCGCAGTCCGAGACGGTCTGGCGCCAGGCCAACAAGTACGGCGTGCCGCGCATCGCCTACGTCAACAAGATGGACCGCGCCGGCGCCAACTTCCTCTGGGTGGTCGGGCAGATCCGCCAGCGCCTCGGCCACACCCCGGTGCCCATCCAGCTGCCCATCGGTGCCGAGGAGAACTTCGAGGGCCAGATCGACCTGTTAAAGATGAAGGCCATCTACTGGAACGACGCCGACCAGGGCACCAGCTTCCGCGAGGAGGCGATCCCCGAGGCCCTGCTCGCCGAGGCCGAGTCCTGGCGGGAGAAGCTGGTGGAGGCCGCCGCCGAAGCCAACGAGACGCTGATGAACAAGTACCTCGAAGGCGAAGCCCTGAGCCTGGAGGAGATCAAGGCCGGCCTGCGCCAGCGCACCATCGCCTGCGAGATCGTCCCCGCCGTGCTGGGCTCCTCCTTCAAGAACAAGGGCGTGCCGCTGGTGCTCGATGCGGTCATCGACTACCTGCCGGCACCCACCGAGATCCCGGCCATCAAGGGCACCCACCCGGACGACGAGAACCGCCACGACGAGCGCCACGCCACCGACGACGAACCGTTCTCCGCCCTGGCCTTCAAGATCGCCACCGACCCCTTCGTCGGCACCCTGACCTTCACCCGCGTCTACTCCGGCGTGCTCAGCTCCGGCGACTCGGTGCTCAACTCGGTCAAGGGCAAGAAGGAGCGGGTCGGCCGCATGGTGCAGATGCACGCCAACACCCGCGAAGAGATCAAGGAGTGCCGGGCCGGCGACATCGCCGCGCTGATCGGCATGAAGGACGTCACCACCGGCGACACCCTGTGCGACATCGACAAGCCGATCATCCTCGAACGCATGGACTTCCCCGAGCCGGTGATCTCAGTCGCCGTCGAGCCCAAGACCAAGGCCGACCAGGAGAAGATGGGCATCGCCCTCGGCAAGCTCGCCCAGGAGGACCCGTCCTTCCGCGTGCGCTCGGACGAGGAGTCGGGGCAGACCATCATCTCCGGCATGGGCGAGCTGCACCTGGACATCCTCATCGACCGCATGAAGCGCGAGTTCAACGTCGAGGCCAACATCGGCAAGCCCCAGGTCGCCTACCGCGAGAAGATCCGCAATCGCTGCGAGATCGAAGGCAAGTTCGTCCGCCAGTCCGGCGGGCGCGGCCAGTTCGGCCATTGCTGGGTGCGCTTCGAGCCGGGCGAGGAGGGCAAGGACACCCTCGAATTCCACAACGAAGTGGTCGGCGGCGTGATCCCCCGCGAATACATCCCGGCCATCCAGAAGGGCATCGAGGAGCAGATGAAGAACGGCGTGCTGGCCGGCTACCCGCTGCTCGGCCTCAAGGCCACCGTGTTCGACGGCTCCTACCACGACGTCGACTCCAACGAGATGGCGTTCAAGATCGCCGCCTCCATGGCCACCAAGCAGCTGGCGCAGCACGGCGGCGCGGTGCTGCTGGAGCCGATCATGAAGGTCGAGGTGGTCACCCCCGAGGACTACATGGGCGACATCATGGGCGACCTCAACCGCCGGCGCGGCCTCATCCAGGGCATGGACGAAGTGCCGGCGGGGCGGGTGATCCGCGCCGAGGTGCCGTTGGGCGAGATGTTCGGCTACGCCACCGTGGTGCGTTCCATGTCCCAGGGGCGGGCCAGCTACTCCATGGAGTTCTCCCGCTATGCCGAGGCGCCGGCCAACATCGCCGACGCCATCATCAAGGGGCATGCCTGAGCCGATCCGGCGGGCCCCAGCGGGCCCGCGGGGTCAGGCGGAGCGGCGGGCGAGGCTGGCCATCTCCAGCGCCACGTCGCGGATCAGCGCGTGCATGCGGCGCTTGCAGAACACCGCCTCGCCGTCGAAGGCGCGGGTCAGCTCCAGCCGGTCGTTGCGGCACATCGACAGCAGCCACTTGCCGTCGGGGCGCGGGGTGACGGCCACGCTGTGGTCGGGAAAGGCGTCGTAGATGTCCTTGATGGCGGTGAACATGGTCCTTCCTCGTGGTGTGTTTGGACCTGACCCCCAATGCAGGGGCCGTGCCAGCGTCCCGACGGACGGCAACGCCCGTGCGGCCGGCCTTGTCGCAGGCGCGCCGCCCCAGGTTTCGTGCAGCCTGCACGATGCCGCCTGCGAAGGCCGGGCAACCTGCATGACGGCGTGGCGCGGAAGCCCGGCTGCTGGCTATGCTGCTGCCCCATGAACGACGCCTTCCCCCTGCGCGCCCCCTGCCCACCGGGCACCTGTGACTGCGACCGTGACCGCCTGCTGGAAACGCCGGGCGCCGACCTGCGTGCCCTGCGCCTCACCCGCATGGAAGAGAAGCGCCTGCTGGAGCGCCTGGAGCAGCTGCGGGATCTGGACGACCTCCACCATATGCAGCAGCGCCTGTTCGACCTGCTGGGCGTGCGCCTGCACCTGGGCCCGGGCCACAACGAGGTGCGCAGCATGCGTGGCCTCGACATCCGCCTGGAGCCCATGCCGGGCCTGTGCCGCAAGGTGCGTCAGTCCGTGCCAGCGGCCATTCGCCGGGCCCTGGAGCAGCGCCCCGAGATCGCCTGGCGCCTGCTGGATGCCCACGACCTGCTGCGTGACGCCTGAGCGTCATGTCCGACGTGCAGACTGCCCCCACCGATCCGCCGAGCCGCGCCATGCCCGACACCCCTGCCGAGCCCCTGACCCCTGTCGCACCCGCCGCCGTCAGCCTGCGCGAGGCGTTGCCGTTCTGGCTGCGGCTCGGCTTCATCAGCTTCGGCGGGCCGGCCGGGCAGATCGCGATCATGCACCAGGAGCTGGTGGAGCGGCGGCGCTGGCTCTCCGAGCGGCGCTTCCTGCATGCCCTCAACTACTGCATGGTCCTGCCCGGGCCGGAGGCCCAGCAGCTGGCCACCTACCTGGGCTGGCTGATGCACCGCACCCTCGGCGGCGTGCTGGCAGGCGTACTGTTCGTGCTGCCTTCCCTGGTGCTGCTGATCGGCCTGGCCTGGGCCTACCTGGTGTATGGCGAGCAGCCCCTGGTGGCCGGGGTGTTCCGGGGCATCAAACCGGCCGTCACCGCGCTGGTGCTGCACGCCGCCTGGCGCATCGGCTCGCGCACGCTGCATGACCCGGGCCTCAAGCTGCTGGCCGTGGTCGCCTTCCTCGCCGTGTTCGCCCTGGATGCGCCGTTCCCCCTGGTGGTGCTGGGCGCCGGCCTGGTCGGCTGGATCGGCGGGCGCCTGGCGCCCTCGCGCTTCCAGCCGGGCGGTCACGCCGGCAGCGTGGCCCACCACGGGCCGGCCCTGATCGACGACGACACGCCTCCACCGCCCCACGCGCGTTTCAACCCGCGTCGGCTGGCGGTCCTGCTGCTGGTGGGCGGGGTGTTGTGGGCGCTGCCCATGGGGCTGCTGCTGGCGGCCTTCGGTCCCGAAGGCACCTTCACCCAGATGGGCTGGTTCTTCACCAAGGCCGCGCTGCTGACGTTCGGCGGCGCCTACGCGGTGCTGCCCTATGTGTTCCAGGGCGCGGTCGAGCACTACGGCTGGGTCAGCGCAACCCAGATGATCGACGGCCTGGCCCTCGGCGAGAGCACGCCGGGCCCGCTGATCATGGTGGTGGCCTTCGTCGCCTTCATCGGCGGCTATGCGCAGCAGGTGTTCGGCCCCGAGCAGGCCTTCCTCGCCGGCGCCGCCGCCGCCGTGCTGGTCACCTGGTTCACCTTCCTGCCGTCGTTCCTGTTCATCCTCGCCGGCGGACCGCTGGTGGAGTCCACCCATGGCGAGCTGCGCTTCACCGCGCCGCTGACGGCCATCAGCGCGGCCCTGGTGGGGGTGATCCTCGACCTCGCGCTGTTCTTCGGCTATCACGTGTTCTGGCCCTCGGGCTTCGACGGGCGCTTCGACTGGGCCTCGGCCGTGCTGGCCGGGCTCGCCGCCCTGGCGCTGCTGCGCTGGCGGCGCGGGGTGATCGAAGTGCTCGCCTGCGCCGGCGGGCTCGGGCTGTTGCTGCAGTGGGCGGGGATCTGATCCGCCCAGGCTGCGGCCATCTGTAGCTTTTCCGACAACGGGCCCGGCAGTAGGCTCGCTGCCGTTTCGCAAGCCCGGCTTGCTCCCATTGGCTCGGCAAAGGACTCCGACATGAACCTGCCCCTCCCGCCCCAGGCCCTCCGCTTCATTGGCGACGCCCCCCTCGAACGTGACGAAGTGGGGGAATCGCCCTGTCCCGTCTACGCCTTCGAGCAGCGCGGCGAGCGCTTCTTCCTCAAGCTGTCACCGGCCATCTACGCCCCCACCACCTACAGCGTGGTGCGCGAGGCCGCCGTGCTCGACTGGCTGACCGGGCGCCTCCCGGTGCCGGAACTGGTGCTGGTGGAGGAGGGCGAGGAGCACGCCTGCATGATCACCCGCGCCGTGCCCGGCGTGCCCCTGTACGACCTGGTGGACGACGGCCAGCACGAGCGCGTGCTGGCGGCCTTCCAGGAAGCGTTGCGGCAATTGCAGGGTGTGCCCGTGGACGGCTGCCCGCTGCGCGCCGGCATCGCCGAGCGCCTGCGGGAGCTGGACCACCTGCTGGCCAACCGGCTGCTGGCCGACGACGTCGACCTCACCCAGTGGCCCGGCCTGGAAACCACCGGTGACCTGCTGGCGCTGCTGCACAAGGGCCTGCCCGACGAGGGCCGGGTGTTCGCCCATGGCGACCTGGGGGACAGCAACCTGTTCATCGACAAGCGCGACCGCCTGTACTTCATCGACCTGGGACGCGGCGGCGTGGCCGACCCCTGGATGGACATCGCCTTCGCCCACCGCAACCTGAGCGAGGAAATCTCCCCGGCCTTCGCCGACCGCCTGCTGGCGGAGCTGCCCTACCCGGACCAGCCGGAGCGGCGGCGTTACTTCCAGCAGCTCGACGAACTCTTCTAGACGCCCGCCCGCGGCCCCAGTTGCGCGGCGTAGCGCCAGCAGGCGAACGCCGCCAGGGCCAGGCCGGCAAGCGCCAGGCTGCCGCCCACCACCCCCACCTGGGCCAGCCCGACATGGCGGCTGACCAGGCTGCCCAGCAGCGCACCGCCGCCGATGCCGACGTTGTAGAGGCCGGAGAACAGCGCCATGGCCACGTCCGTGGCGTCGTGGGCCTGGCGCAGCACCGCCGACTGCTGGGACAGGCTGAAGGCCAGGATCGCCACCCCCCAGAACAGGCTCAGGCCGGCCAGGGCGAGCCCGCTCGAAGCCAGCGGCAGCAGCAGGAACAGGCACACCGCCAGCAGCAGGGTGGAGGCCAGCAGGAAGGCCCGTGGGCGGCCCTCGCTGTAGCGGCTGAACAGCACCGAACCGAACAGCCCCGCGCCGCCGAACAGCAGCAGGAGCAGGGTGGTCATGCGCCCCTCCAGCCCGGCCACCTGGCGGCTGAAGGGCTCGATGTAGGTGTAGGCGGTGAACTGCGCGGTGATCACGATCACCGTCAGCGCATAGAGCGCCAGCAGCGCCGGGCGCTTGAGCAGCACCGGCAGGCTGCGCAGGGAACCGGAGTTCTGGCTCGGCAAGCGCGGCAGCGTGCGTGCCAGGAAGGCCAGGGTCAGCAGCGACAGCCCGGCGATGGCCAGGAAGGTGGTGCGCCAGCCCATGGCCTCGCCAAGCACCCGCCCCAGGGGGATGCCCAGCACCATCGCCAGGATGGTGCCGGTGGCCAGCAGCCCCAGCGCCTTGGCCTGGCGCCCCGGCGGGGCCACGCGCACCGCCAGGGACGCCGTGATGGACCAGAACACCGCATGGGCCAGGGCGATGCCGATGCGGCTGGCCATCAGCGTGGCGAAGCTGGTGGCCAGGCCCGAGGCCACGTGGCTGGCGGCGAACAGCAGGAACACCCCCACCAGCAGGCGGCGCCGCTCGATGTTGCGGGTCACCAGCATCATCGGCAGTGAGGCCAGGGACACCACCCAGGCGTAGACGGTGAGCATCAGGCCCACCTGGTCGGGGCTCATGTCGAAGCTGCGGCCGATGTCGCTGAGCAGCCCCACGGGCACGAACTCGGTGGTGTTGAAGATGAAGGCGGCCAGCGCCAGGGCCATCACGGCCAGCCAGCTGCCCTGGCGGGCGTCCTCGGAAGGGGTGTCCATCGGTGGGGTCGTCTCGTTCAGGTGGGTTCACGCACCCCGGCGGCAGGACCCGGCGACGGCTTCGCCACCCGGCGCGGATGGCCAGGGAGGGGAGCGGCGGGCTTGTTGTAGGTATGGAGGGGGATACGACGCGTGGCGGATTCTACGCCGCCCGCCCGGGCACTGCACCCCGGGCGGGCGTCGTCGGTCAGGCGTGGCGCGGCACCACGCGGTAGCACGGCTCGTAGGCGGCACCGCCGGGCAGCTTCATGCGGTGCTGCTCGACGAAGGCCTGCAGCAGCCGGTCCAGCGGGTCCATGATCGCGGGGTCGCCGTGGATCTCGTACGGGCCGTGCTCCTCGATCAGGCGGATGCCGGTGGCCTTGACGTTGCCGGCGACGATGCCGGAGAACGCCCGCCGCAGGTTGGCAGCCAGCTCGTGGGGCGGCAGGTCGCGGCTCAGGTCCAGCGCTGCCATGTTGGCGTGGGTGGGGTCGAACGGGTGCTGGTAGCGCTCTTCGATCTTCAGCAGCCAGTTGAAGTGGAAGGCATCGTTGCGCTCGCGGCGGAACTGCTTCACCTCCTTCAGCCCGGCGGAGAGGGTGCGGGCCACCTCGGCGGGGTCGTTGATGATGATGCGGTAGCGCGCCTGCGCCTCGGCCCCGAGGGTGGCGCCGACGAAGGCGTGCAGCTGCTCCAGGTAGGCGGCGGCGCTCTTCGGCCCGGTGAGCACCACCGGGAAGGGCAGCTCGCGGTTGTCCGGGTGCATGAGGATGCCCAGCAGGTAGAGGAACTCCTCCGCCGTGCCCACGCCACCGGGGAAGATGATGATGCCGTGGCCGACACGGACGAAGGCCTCCAGGCGCTTCTCGATGTCCGGCAGGATCACCAGCTCGTTGACGATGGGGTTCGGCGCCTCGGCGGCGATGATGCCCGGCTCGGTCAGGCCCAGGTAGCGACCGCCGACCACCCGCTGCTTGGCGTGGCCGATGGTGGCGCCCTTCATCGGGCCCTTCATCACGCCGGGGCCGCAGCCGGTGCAGATGTCCAGGTTGCGCAGGCCCAGCTCGTGGCCGACGCGCTTGGTGTACTTGTATTCCTCGGTGCTGATGGAGTGGCCGCCCCAGCACACGACGATGCGCGGCTCCACGCCCGGGCGCAGGGTGCGGGCGTTGCGCAGCAGGTGGAAGACGTAGTCGGTGATGCCCTGGGAGCTCTCCACGTCGATGCGCAGGCTGTCCAGCTCGCTGGCGGCGTAGACGATGTCGCGCAGGGCGCTGAACAGCATCTCGCGGGTGCTGGCGATCATCTCGCCGTCGACGAAGGCGTCGGCCGGGGCGTTCAGCAGTTCCAGGCGCACGCCCCGGTCCTGCTGGTGGATGCGCACCTCGAAGTCCTTGTAGGCATCGAGGATGGTCTTGGCGTTGTCGATGTGGGCGCCGGTATTGAGGATGGCCAGGGCGCACTGGCGGAAGAGGGTGTAGACGCTGCCGGAGCCGGCCTGGCTCAGCTGTTGCACTTCACGTTGGGAGAGGGTCTCGAGGCTGCCCTTGGGGCTCACCGAGGCATTGATCACGTGTCTTTGCGGCATTTCAGATTCCATGGCTGGGATGCGAGGGCATCCGGGGGTGAAAGTCGCCGGGCGCTTTCCCGCGCTGGCGCAGTCGGCCGCTGCTCGCTGCCGGGCGAGGACGGGCCGGGAGGGGGATTCTACGCATCCTGTGCGGTGCCCGCGCAACGGGCATCCCCTGTGACAAGCCTGGACAGGCTTTGGTTGCAGGGCGATGAAGGCCGATGCACGGTCGCACCGCCCGTCCGTGCTGCCTGCGCAACGGTGGACAGCCGCTGCGCTGCGATTATTCTGGCGTCATTCCTCCGACCCTTGCGGACGCTTCCCCATGACCCTCACGCCCGACGACATCGCGCGGCTGTTCGAGCTCTACCTGCCCGACCACGCCTGCGGCGTGACCCGCCAGGAGGACGGCGCCTTCACCCTGCAGTTCACCCACCGCAGCCGCCACGACGTGCTCACCGTTCCCGGCCTGGCGGCCAGCCAGCTGGCCTCGGCCGGGCTCATCAAGCGCCTCAGCCTCGGCCTGGCCGAGGAATTCGCCGCTGCCGCCCGCAGCCACCTGGCCTTTCGCCTCGCCTGAAGGCAAGCCGGCCCCGGCCCTGTAGAATCACCGCCCTGATCGAAACGAGGGTGGATGGTGGAGCTGCAACAGGGGTTCGTGCTGACCCGACACTGGCGCGACACGCCGTCC
Organism: Metapseudomonas otitidis; assembly: GCF_011397855.1. Taxonomy (NCBI): domain Bacteria; kingdom Pseudomonadati; phylum Pseudomonadota; class Gammaproteobacteria; order Pseudomonadales; family Pseudomonadaceae; genus Metapseudomonas; species Metapseudomonas otitidis. The sequence goes on from NZ_AP022642.1 coordinate 2,693,875, forward strand.
GGCACCGAGGTGGAGTTCTGGCTGGCCACCGACGCCGGCCCGCGCCGCGTGCGCGTGGCGCCCCAGGTATCGGTGGCCTTCATCCCCGCCGAGCAACGCCCGGCCGCCGAAGCCCTGCTGCGCGAGGAGCGGGGCGTCGAGCTGCGCCCCCTGGCCCTGCGTGACTTCCATCGACGCCCGGTGCTGGGCCTCTACTGCAACCAGCACCGCCAGCTGATCGCCCTGGACAAGGCCCTGCGCCAGGCCGGCGTCGACGTCTACGAAGCCGACATCCGCCCCCCGGAGCGCTACCTGATGGAGCGCTTCATCACCGCCCCGGTGCTGTTCGGCGGCCGCGACGACGGCCAGGGCCTGCTGCTGGACGCCCAGCTCAAGCCCGCTCCCGACTACCGCCCGCGCCTGCGCCTGGTGTCCCTGGACATCGAGACCACCGAGTACGGCGAGCTGTACTCCATCGCCCTGGAAGGCTGCGGACAGCGCCAGGTGTACATGCTCGGCCCGCCCAACGGCGACGCCAGTGGCGTGGACTTCGACCTCGCCTGGTGCGACAGCCGCGCCGAGCTGCTGGAGTGCCTCAACCGCTGGCTGGCCGAGCACGACCCGGACGCCATCATCGGCTGGAACCTGGTGCAGTTCGACCTGCGCGTGCTCAACGACCACGCGCGCCGGCTCAAGGTGCCGCTGCGCCTTGGGCGCGGCGGCGACGTCATGGGCTGGCGCGAGCACGGCAGCCGCAGCAACCACTACTTCGCCGACGCCGCCGGGCGGTTGATCATCGACGGCATCGAGGCCCTGCGCTCGGCCACCTGGAACTTCGCCTCCTTCAGCCTGGAGAACGTCGCCCAGGAGCTGCTGGGGGAGGGCAAGGCCATCGACGACCCCTACCACCGCATGGCCGAGATCAACCGCATGTTCGCCGAGGACAAGCCGGCCCTGGCCCGCTACAACCTCAAGGACTGCGAGCTGGTCACACGCATCTTCGAGCACACCCGGCTGCTGGACTTCCTGCTGGAGCGGGCCAGCGTCACCGGCCTGCCGGCCGACCGCAGCGGCGGCTCGGTGGCGGCCTTCACCCACCTGTACCTGCCGCCCATGCACCGCCAGGGCTTCGTCGCGCCGAACCTGGGGGAGAAGCAGCCCGAGGCCAGCCCCGGCGGCTTCGTCATGGACTCCCGCCCGGGCCTCTACGACTCAGTGCTGGTGCTGGACTACAAGAGCCTCTACCCCTCGATCATCCGCACCTTCCTGATCGACCCGATCGGCCTGGTGGAAGGGCTGCACGACCCCCGTGACGAAGCCTCGGTGGAGGGCTTTCGCGGCGCCCGCTTCTCCCGCACCCAGCATTGCCTGCCGGCCATCGTCGAGCGCGTCTGGCAGGGGCGCGAGGCGGCCAAGCGCGAGGGCAACGCGCCGCTGTCCCAGGCGCTGAAGATCATCATGAACGCCTTCTACGGCGTGCTCGGCTCCAGCGGCTGCCGCTTCTTCGACACCCGCCTGGCCTCGTCCATCACCCTGCGTGGCCACGCGATCATGCGCCGCACCCGCGAGCTGATCGAAGCCCAGGGGCACCAGGTGATCTACGGCGACACCGACTCCACCTTCGTCTGGCTCGGCCGTGCCCATGAGGAGGCCGAGGCGGTGGCCATCGGCAAGGCCCTGGTGGCCGGGGTGAACCAGTGGTGGCGCGAGCACCTGGCCCGCGAGTTCGGGCTCACCAGCGCCCTGGAGTTGCAGTTCGAAACCCACTACCAGCGCTTCCTCATGCCGCGCATCCGGGGCGCGGAGGAGGGCAGCAAGAAGCGCTATGCCGGCCTGGTGCGCCGTGATGGCCGCGAGGACATGGTGTTCAAGGGCCTGGAGACGGTGCGCACCGACTGGTCACCCCTGGCCCAGCGCTTCCAGCAGGAGCTGTACCTGCGGGTGTTCCGTGGCGAGCCCTGGCAGGACTGGGTGCGCGACTACGTGCAACGCACCCTCGCCGGCGAGCTGGACGACCTGCTGGTGTACCGCAAGCGCCTGCGCCGCCGGCTCTCCGACTACCAGCGCAACGTCCCGCCCCACGTGCGCGCCGCGCGCCTGGCGGACGAGCACAACCAGGCCCTGGGGCGCCCCCGGCAGTACCAGAGCGGCGGCTGGATCAGCTACGTGAACGCCCTCGCCGGGCCCGAGCCACTGGAGGCCCGGCGCACGCCCATCGACTACGAGCACTACGTCAGCCGCCAGCTCAAGCCGGTGGCGGACGCCATCCTGCCCTTCGTCGGCGGGGACTTCGACAAGCTGCTGGACGGCCAGCTGGAGCTGTTCTGAGGGCAAACGGGACGCACCTCGCGACCCGTGCAAGCCGCCTATGGCGGCGGTTACGGGCCTCGCGTACTCTGGCGGGCATTTGCACTCAAGGAGCCAGAGCATGTACCAGGAAACCGTCACCCTGACCGTCAGCGCGGAACACCGGGGCCGCGAAACCGAGGCGGTGGACAACACCGGCGTCGACATCGGCCTGGAGTCCATTTCCCCCGGGCTGATGCGCGTTCACTTCAACGGCCAGCTGGACGCCCCCGACGAGCCCACCCACGTCTGCATCACCCTGGGCAACGGGCTGACCTACTACGGCCCCATCGCCGGCGGCGAAGCCAACGCCGAGGGCGGCTGGCTCACCTTCGAATGCGACATGATCGACCCTTCCCAGCTGGGTTGAGCCTCACTCCTCGTTGCGCCGGAGGCTGAGCAGTTCGCTGTAGGGCCCGACCGGCGCCTGCCCCGGGCGCTGCCGCAGCAGGCGGATGTCGGTGATGACGTAGCCCAGTTCCTCCAGCCACCCCTCGATGCGGTCGATCGGGCGGGAAGGTGCGGGTAGGCCGGGTTGTTCCAGGGAAAGTATCGAGAAGGCGATGGCCTTGATGTTCGGCAGGCCTCGCGTGTTCATGCGCATGTACCGGGTTTCATCCCGGTAGCGGTAGGTCACCAGCCATTCCATCCGTTCGCAGTTCCATACAACGGGCCGCGCCCTGACCAAAGGCGGGAACCGTATCAGAACGCCGTGGTCGCGCAATGCTGGCGCCCTGATGACAGGGCGCCGTCAGGGCGCGGGGCGCTCCACCAGTTGCGGCTGCAACAGCTCGCCCAGGCGCCGCTTCAGGTCCTCCACCGGTTCCAGGTCGTGGGCGCGGCGCAGGCGTTGCACCGCCTCTGCCGGCCAGTCTTCACGGCTCCAGGCTTCCAGTGCATTGAGCGCCATGTTGCGGTTGCGCACCACAGGGCTGGCCAGAGCCGTGTCCAGCAGGTCCCAGCCCTGGCCGGGAAAGGCGCCTAGGCGCTGGATGATGAAGTCCAGGTCACCGTGGGCCTGGTAGGCGAGCCCCAGCCCCAGGGCTGTGCCCGGCCCGCTGGCGATCGCCGCCAGGTCCAGACGTTCGCGGGCCAGGTCCAGCACCTGGGCGATGCGGGCCGGGTCGTCGCTCTGCATCAGGTGGTACCAGGCGCTGGAGCGGCCTTCGCGCTGGCGGGCCAGCCAGCGTTCCCAGCAGTCGATGCCAAGAAGGCCGGCAGCCTGGGCCGCCTCGTGGAAGCGCACGTCATCGGCTGCGTCCAGGCCCTGGTTCACCAGGGCCTCCCAGCGTTCCGGCTGGCACAGCTCCCGCGCACGCCGGAGGATTTCCTCGCGCAGCGCCTCGCTCCAGCCGTGCTCATGCAGCGCGTTCCAGTCGGTGTAGGGGCTCTCGATGAAGTCGGCGACCTGGGCGGCAACGATCAGGTGGGCCAGGGCCCGTGGCGGGCGGCGGGCCAGGTGGTCGAGCAGCAGCAGGACCACTTCGGCGCCGTCGGCGTAGTCATGAATGTCCCGCGCCGGGCCGCCTGCCAGCAGGGCACCCACCAGTTCGTTGGCGGCATCCAGCAGGCCGTCGTCGACGTCCTGCCCGCTCAGCGCCGCTAGCAGGTTGCCACCCACCGCACAGGGGTAGGCGAGGTATTCCACCATCACCGCGTTGCGGTAGCCCTCGCGCAGCAGCCAGTCCTGCACCTCGGGCGAGGGAGCCACGGCCAGGCGCTCCACCAGATGGATGCGCCCCCAGCCATGGACCTTGCGCGCCAGGCTCCACCAGGCACGTTCGCGTTCCGGTGGCGCCAGGCTGCAGCCCAGGGCCACGGCGGCGTACAGGGTGAACTCCTCGTGCAGGCCGAAGGTGAGGAACAGCGCCCGCTGGCTGCCGCTGTCCAGTGCGCCGAGCAGGGCCAGGGCGAACTTCACGGCGCCGCGATCCGGGCTGCTGCGCGCCAGCCACAGGGCCAGCGCGTGCAGCCGTGCGCGGGGCAGGCCGGGGCGGGCCAGCAGGCGTTCGATGAGCGGGTCGATGAAGGCCAGCACGCTGCCATCGGCCACCTGCTGGTAGAGCCGGGGCAGGTTCGGGGTCGGGTCGTCGAGGGTGGCCAGCAGCAGGTCGTGGATGGCCTGGGCGGCCTGCAGGTCATCGCCGGCGGCGTGGTGGCCGAGCACGCCGTCCAGCGCGCCGGGTGCCCAGCTCAGCCCATCGCCGTCCCCGGCGTCCTCGTCGGGCAGTTCGAGGCCGCCGGCGGGCAGGCCTTCGGCGGCCTCGGCATAGGGCTGGAGGACGCTGTACAGGCTGGGCCGGGCAGGGTCCCAGGGGATGGGGTAGCCCTGGGTCTGGCCCTTGTCGTCGCGGACGATGCGGAAGAAGGAGGCGATCCAGTTTTTCATCGGGAAGGGGCGTGGCGGCAAACCACTCCTCTTACCTGAAGCCCCCGGCGCGGGCAATCGCCACGTACCGGGAGCCCGACGCAGTCCGCAACCCGGCCGACGAGCGTCAGGCGGTGCGCTGACGAACCTGCTCCAGCAAGGCCTGCAGCACCCCGCGCAGGGCGTCCAGGGCCGCTGGCCGGTGCTCGTCCTCGGCACGGCGCAGGCCCTCGCAGGCCTTCATCAGGGCCGGCGAATCGATGGTGCAGGCCAGCCCGCCGAGGCGGTGGGCGGTCTGCGCCACGTAGCGCTCGGTGCTGGTGCCGTCGGGGATCTGGCCCAGGCGTTCCAGTTCGTCCCCCAGGTTGCGTTGCAGTTCCTCCATCAGGGTCGCCAGCAGGGTCGGGTCGGCACCGCGGATGCCTTCCAGGTGGCCGAGGTCGAACAGCGCGCCGGGCTGTTCTGCCGGGGCCTCGCCGTCGGGTTCGGCCTGGGCCTGGCAGGCCAGGGCTTCGGCCAGGCGGCCGAGGGTCACCGGCTTGACCATCAGGTCGTCCATGCCGGCCTCGTGGCAGCGCTGGGCCTCGTCGGCCAGGGCGCTGGCGGTGTAGCCGACGATGCGCAACCGGGGGTGCTGGCCCTCGGCTTCGCGGTCGCGCACCGCGCCGGTCAGGGCGTAGCCGTCCATATCCGGCATGTTGCAGTCGGTGATCAGCAGGTCGAAGGCTTCTTCCTCCAGGGCTGCCAGGGCGCTGCCGCCGTCGCCGACGAAGCGCGCCTGGTGCCCCAGGGCTTCCAGTTGCTGCACCAGCACCAGCCCGTTGATCGACAGGTCGTCCACCACCAGGGCGCGCAGCACGCGGGTGGCGCCGGTGGCCTCCACCACCGGGGCCTCCAGCGGCTCGGCAGCGGCTTCCCAGGCGGCGGGCAGCTCCACGCCCACTTCGCAGCCCTGGCCGGGTTCGCTTTCCAGCCACAGGCGGCCGCCCATCAGGCCCACCAGGTGGTGGCAGATGCTCAGCCCCAGCCCGGAGCCGCCGTAGTGGCGGGCGGTCTGTGCGCCGCCCTGCTGGTAGGGCTCGAGGATGCGGTCCTGCATGTGGCGGGGAATGCCGATGCCGGTGTCGCTGACCATCAGCACCAGGCGCGATTGGCCCGGCGCGGTGTCCTCGACCCGGGCCACCAGGCGCACCCGGCCGTGGGCGGTGAACTTCACTGCATTGCCCAGCAGGTTGAACAGCACCTGGCGCAGGCGCAGCGGGTCGAGCCGGTAACGGCGGTCGGCCGGCAGCTTGCAGTCCAGTTCCAGCTCCAGGCCCTTGCTGCGCGCCTGGGCGCCGAACAGGTCGAGCGCGCCGCGCAGCAGCGGCAGCGGCGCCACCGGTTCGAGGGCCAGCTGCATGCGGCCGTTCTCGATGCGGTCCAGGTCGAGGATGTTGCCGATCAGGGCGATCATCGAGGTGGCCGATTGCTGGGCGATGCGCAGGTTCTCGGAGGGGGCGGCCTGGGCGCGGGCCTCCAGCTCCAGCAGGCCCACCAGGGCGTTGAGCGGGGTGCGCAGTTCGTGGCTCATGGTGGCGAGGAAGCGCCCCTTGGCGGCGCTGGCCTGCAGCGCGTCTCGGCGGGCCTCGCGCAGCTCGGTCTCCAGGGCCTTGCGGTCGCTGATGTCGATCCAGCCGCCGAGCAGGCCCTGCAACTGGCCGCCGGCGCTGTAGAAGGGCACCACCCACTGGTAGAGGTCGTGCTCGCGGCCGTCGATCTCGATGCGACCGTCGAAGAAGCGCGGCTGGCGGTTCTGTTGCAGCAACTGGTATTCGGCCTCCATGGCCTGGGCCAGGCTCGCCGGGGCGATGCCCTGCTGGCGCACGGTGGTGCCGCGCAGCTGCTCCAGGTCGCAGCCGAAGAACTGCTCGTAGGCGCGGTTGCAGGTGCTCAGCCGGCCCTGCAGGTCCCGCACGTAGAGCGGTGTCGGCAGGCCGTTGAGCAGGGAGAACTGGAAGGCCAGCTGGTCGCTGAGCTGTTCCTGTGCCTCGCGGCGCTGGCGGATTTCCCGGCGCAGGCGCCAGTTCCACAGCAGCGACAGGGCCACCACCACCAGGGCCAGGATCGACAGGTGCCAGAAGTCTTCCGGCAGGCGCTCCAGCCAGCCGTTGGCGGGGGCAGCGAGCAACTTGATGCCATCGCCGAATTCGCCGCTCTGGGCCAGTGAGCCGAGCAGCTTGTCGAGGATGCCGCGCAGCTCCGGCACCTGGCCGCTGACCGCCAGCATCTGCGCTGGCGATGCGGCCTCGACGCGCTGGCCCAGGCGCAGGCCCTGGCGCTCCAACCACTGCAGGTGGCTGGGGCTGCCGCCGAGGTTGTCCAGGCTGGCGTCCACCTCGCCCAGGCGCACCCGCTCCATGGCCTGGGGCGCGTTCTCGGTTCGCACCAGGGTGATGGCGGGGTAGCGCTTCTCCAGGTAGTCGATCAGCGGGTGGTGCCGTGGCAGGGCCAGGCGGCGGCCGGTCATGGCCTCCAGGGAGCTGGGGGAGCTGGCGTCCTGGCGCACCACGAAGGCCCAGCCGCGGGCGCCGAAGGGCTCGGTGTAGAACACGCCGGGGCTGGCGCTGCCGTCGAGGGTGCTGGCCAGGTCGGCCTCGCCCCGCGCCAGGCGCTGGCGGTCGCGGGCTGCGCCTTCGCTGTCGAGCAGTTCCAGCTTGAGCTGGTAGGTGTCGCCGAGCTGCTTCAGCAGCTCCAGGCCCAGGCCCGACCATTTGCCCCGGGCGTCGCGGAAGAAGTAGGGCGGCGCCTCGGCGAGGATCAGACGCAGGCGGGGCTGCTGGTCCAGCCAGCGTTCCTGGGCGCTGTCGAGGGCGAAGGCGCCGGTGGGTGAGAACAGGCGCGGCGCTGCGGTCCAGTGGGCGAGGATGGTCTCGCGCTGGTGTTCGTCGAGGGTGCCGAGCACGTAGTCCACCAGGGTCAGCAGGCGGGTGTCGTCGGCGCGGCTGGCGAAGCTGAAGCCGCCGCTGGAGAGGTTGGCGGCGAACTTGTTCTGCAGGGCTGCACCAGGCCGGGCGCGCATGTGGTGGTCCACCCGCAGCTTGTCGCCGATGAAGGCATCGGCTTCGCCGCTGAGCACCTGATCGAAGCCCTCGGCGGTGCTGCGCACCGTCTCCAGGTGGGCGGCGGGGTAGGCGTTGCGCACCTGCTCGGGGTCCAGGTACTGGGCCAGCACCAGCACGCGCTTGTCGGCCAGGTCCGGCGGCAGGCAGGGGTCATCGCGGCGGCCGACGATGATCGGGGTGTCGTCCAGGTAGGGGCTGCTGTAGGCCAGCCCGGGTTCGCGCCGTTCGTAGCCGGTGACCCGGGTCAGCAGGTCGACTTCGCCGGCCTTGAGGCCCCGGATGGCGGCCTCGACGCTGGGAAAGGGGACTTCCTCGATGCTGCGCCCGACGAAGGCGCCGACCCGCGCCAGGTAGTCGTGGGTGATGCCGCGCAGCATGGCGCTGCCGGGGTACTGCGGCCACTGGCTGATGGGCCGCACCACCGCCACGCGCACCGGGTGCTCGGGCAGGCCGGCGCCCAGTTCGGCGAGCTGGGCCAGGTCCAGCGGAGGTGTGGCGCCGGCGGGGGCGTGCCAGCCCGGGCCTGCCAGCAACGCCAGCAGGGCGAGCAGCGCCAGCGCGCGCCGCTTCAGCACAGCCCGGCTTCCTGGATGTAGTGGAACAACCCGGCGTTGGTGTCGATGCCCAGCTTGCGCATGGCGCTGCTCTTCTGCGCGCTGATGGTCTGCTTGCTGCGGTTCAGGTGCAGGGCGATCTCGCCGATGGCCATGCCGCTGCCGTACAGGCGCAGCACTTCCGCCTCACGCGGGGAAAGCTCTTCGGCGCTGGCCAGGGGCTTGCCGTGCTCGGCTTCGCTTTCGCCCAGCTGGCGGCGGATGGACTCGGAAAGGAACGGGCGGCGCAGGCTGGCGCGCAGCGCGCGGGGCAGGTCGGCCAGCAGGCCGCGCTTGCTCACCAGGCCCTGGATGCCCAGGCGCAGCAGGGAACTGGCCAGGGCAGCGTTGCCGAGCATGGTGACGACGATGATGGCCATCTGCGGATAGCGGTTGCGCAGGTGTTGCACCAGGCGCAGGCCGTCGGCCTGGCGGCTGTCCGGCATCATCAGGTCGGTGATCAGCAGGTCGCAGGCCTGCCGGTCCAGGAGTTGGTAGAGGCCGTCGACGTCATGGGCCTCGCCAACGATGGCGAGGTCGGATTCGTCGGCCAGAAGGGCGCGCAGGCCGATCAGGGTGATCGGGTGGTCATCGACTATGACGGTTCTCAGAGTCATGCATGGCCTCGGCTCGGATGGGGGCGGGGCGCATGTTAGTGACTCGTGGCGTTCAGAAAAGGGGCGGAGCCCGTCATTGGGCCGGATTAAGTAATACCCTTCTATGTCGTAGGAAAAACCCTACATTTACAGGCTTAATCGGAAAAATCTCGTTGCGTTCGGGGTGGCTGCCGGGCGGGCATTCCACCCCGCCCGTCACTCCGGCTGGCCACCCGGGTTGGCCACGATGGCGCTGTCCAGCGCGGCGATCATCGATTCCACCAGGCCCGGCTGCTGCTGTTCGCTGGCATTGCGTACCGGAGCCAGGCTGGCCACCCGGGCCGGTGCTTCGGGGTGACCGTGGTCGGCGGCCACGGCGAACCAGGCGTAGGCCTCCAGCTCGGGTTGCAGGGACGGGTAGGTGCCCTCGAGCAGATGCTGGCCGTAGTCGTACATCGCCTGCGGGTCACCGGCGAGGGCCTGGCGCTTGGTGGCTTCCGCCTCGGCTTCGCGGGTGACCGGTTCCGCGTCGAGGGCGATGGCGGTGGCGTCGCGTTCGGCAGGGGCCACGGGGTCGCTGGCCAGGCAGGGCAGCCCCGGTTGCTCGGCGCTGGCCGGCAGCGGCTGGCCGACGTCCTGCTGCTGGGCCATCTGGTACAGCGAGGCGGCGATGCGGTCGCCCGCGGCGCTGGCCACCTTCAACTGGGCTAACCCGCGCTCGCGGTCGGCCAGGTCGGGCTGGCAGGTGCCGAGGTAGAGCAGGCTCAGCTCGCGCAGGGCGCGGTCGTTGGTGCGCGCGGATTTCTCCAGCAGGCGCTTGCCGTAGTCCAGGTCCTGCGGCACGCCGGTGCCGCGCAGGTAGTTCCAGGCCAGCACGCGGCTGGCTTCGGCGTTGCCCAGGGCATCGGCCTGGCTCAGGTGGTTGAGGGCCTGGGCCGGGTCGGCGGGTACGCCATCACCCATCAGGTAGTGATGGGCCAGCTCGTAATGGGCACGGCCGTTGCCGGCGTCGGCGGCTTGCTGCAGCAGTTGCAGGGCGGTTTCCTTGTCGCCCTGCTGGTCGGCGAGCACGGCCTGGGCCAGGGTCTCGGCGGCCGGCTCGACACGGGGCTTGACCAGGCGGGTACGGCCCTTGATCTCGGTGGCAGGGACCTCCACCACCCACACCAGCGGTGCCTCATAGCTGGGCACGCCGTAGACCGGGTTTTCCGGTGGCAGGGGGCGGTTGCCGCTGAGAACGGCGGGTTTGGAGTGCAGGGGTTGGAAACCGGAGCTGCAGCCGGCGATGAGCAGGGCGGCGAACAGCAGGGAAAGGCGCGGATTCATGGCGTGACAGAAGGGGATACGGCTCGAAAGGCGCATAGCATTCCAGACTGTGGCGCGCCTTCCAAGGCGTCTGTGCCGCCTGTTCGCATTCCGTGCGCGGGGGAGCCGTCGTCATCCCCCGGTGGCCGGGGGCATCAGCCGTTGATCAGGTTGCGCAGGCGGATGTCCTGGAAGCTGAGGGGGATCGACTCCGGCTCCTTCTCTTCCTTCTGCTGTTGCTGCTGCAGGGCGTTCAGCTCGGTCATGCGCTGGGCGATCATCTTCTCCACCTGCTCGCGCTTCTCCGGTGGCATTTTCTCCAGATCCTCCTCGGTCAGCCCCATCTGCTTGAGGATCTTGTCGCGGATCTTCTCCGAGTCGGTCTTCTCCATGTAGGCATGGAAATCCTGGGAGGCCTTGCTGGCGACGGGTTTCTCGACGCTGGCCGCGGCGCTCTCGGCGTCGGGGTAAACGTCGTCGCGGACGCGCTCGCCGTTGTTCTGCAGGTCCACCTTGAGACGGGCGAAGGCTTCGTCGTAGGCCGCGTCGCGCCGGGCGGCACCGGTGTCGGGGGCGGGGCTGTTCTGGCGCAGGGCACTGGCCGCCTGCCTGGAGGGCGCTTCGCTCGCGGTGGGTGCGGCGGCATTGCCCCGGCTGGTGAGCCGGGCGCTGGCGGTGACGTCCCGTGAGCGGGTGGGGTCGACGGAGAACAGGCTCATGGTGAGTTCCCTCTCGGAAAATTCCTTGTGCCACCCCGGGAGCAAGGGCTGTGCCAGCTTCTGAAACGCCCGTGCCAGAGCCTTCGGCGGTTTCCGCCGGGGCAACGGGCGGCAAGTGCCTGCCGCAGGCGACCGTGGCCTTGCCGCTCGGGTAGACTGCGCCGCGATTCCACAGAGGGAGCTTTACATGGACGCGCTGTCGCCGCTGGCGGCCTACGAAGACGCACTGGCCCGCCAGGGCTTTGCCGAGGACCCGGCGCAACGCCGCGCCGCCACGCTGCTGGAGGTTTGCCAGCAGGCCCTGCAGGCCGGCGAGCCGAGGGTGCGGGGCGTGTACCTGTGGGGGCCGGTGGGGCGCGGCAAGACCTGGCTGATGGACCGCTTCCACGCCAGCCTGTCGGTGCCCGCCCGGCGCCAGCACTTCCACCACTTCATGCGTTGGGTGCACCAGCGGCTGTTCGCCCTGACCGGCACGCCGGACCCGCTGCTCGCCCTGGCCCGTGAGCTGGCCACCGAGGTGCGGGTGCTGTGTTTCGACGAGCTGTTCGTCAGCGACATCGGCGATGCGCTGATCCTCGGGCGGCTGCTGCAGGCGATGTTCGACGAGGGCGTGACCCTGGTGGCCACCTCCAACCAGCCGCCTTCGCAGCTGTATGCCGACGGCTTCAACCGTGACCGCTTCATGCCCGCCATCAGGGCCCTGGAGCGGCACACCGACGTGGTGGAGGTGGACGGCGGCCAGGACCACCGCCTGCACCCGGGCGCCGTGACCCAGCGCTACTGGGTGGCCGAGCCGGACGCCCTGGCCGGGGTGTTCCGCACCTTGAACGGCAATGCGCCGGCCACCGATGCGCCGCTGCAACTGGCCCACCGCGAGGTGACGGTGCGCCTGCGTGGCGAGGGCGTGCTCTGGTGCGACTACGCCCACCTGTGCGAAGCGCCCCTGGCGGCGCTGGACTTCATCGAACTGTGCGACCGCTTCCCGGCCATCCTCCTCGGCGCGGTGCCGGTGCTGGGTGCGGCCGAACGGGAAGGGCGCATCGCCCGAGGCACCGAGGACGCCGCCGAGAAGGTCGCCGCCGGCGACCGCCAGCTGCCGCGCCTGTCGCCGAAGGACGACGGCGTGCGCCGTTTCATCGCCCTGGTGGACGAGTGCTACGACCGCCGGGTGCCGCTCTACCTGGAGGCTGCCGTGCCGCTGGAGGCGCTCTACACCGAGGGCGGCCTGGCCTTTCCCTTCCGCCGTACCCTCAGCCGTCTGCGGGAGATGCAGATGACGCGATTCGCATGAGCCCCCGGTGGTGAGCTCGCGAACCGCATCGTTCCGGTCCCGATCCTTGGCCCGCGATCCCAGGGCGTGTCTTCGTCAAATGGGCTCGCCCGGGAAGGCGAGACGGAGTCGGTAATCGACTTGACCCCGTAACAACGGCGCTGGAGCCCAGCCAAAAAAAGACCGGCCACAAGGCCGGTCGAATCGCTCACGGAGAATCGAGGCTGATCAGGCGCCTTCCGGGCGCTTGAGCACCAGGGTGAGGATGTCGTAGCTGGCCACCAGCTCGCCGTGCTGGTTGGTGACCTCCACATCCCAGGCCACCACGCCCTGGGGTTCGCCTTTGGGGCTCTTCTTGCCCTGGTCGATCTTGCGCTTGCAGGTCAGGCGCGCCTGGAGGGTGTCGCCGATACCCACCGGGTTGATGAAGCGCAGGGTGTCCAGGCCGTAGTTGGCCAGCACCGGGCCCGGGGCGGGGGAGACGAACAGGCCGGCGGCGGCGGAGAGCACGAAGTAGCCATGGGCGATGCGCTTGCCGAACTGGGAGTCCCTGGCCGCCAGCTCGTCGAAGTGCATGTAGAAGTGGTCGCCCGAGAGGCAGCCGAAGTTGACGATGTCCGCCTCGGTCACGGTGCGGCGGTGGGTCAGCAGCGACTCGCCGATCTGCAGTTCGTCGAACCAGCGGCGGAACGGGTGCACCTCGGTCTCGATCACCTGGGCGCCGCGCACGTGCTCGCGGGTGACGGCGGCCAGCATGCTCGGCGAGCCCTGCACGGCGGTGCGCTGCAGGTAGTGCTTCACGGCCCGCAGGCCGCCCAGTTCCTCACCACCGCCGGCGCGGCCGGGGCCGCCGTGCTTGAGCATCGGCAGCGGCGAGCCGTGGCCGGTGGATTCGGCGGCGGCCTCGCGGTCGAGGATGTGCACGCGGCCGTGCAGGGCGCCCATCACCGGCACCACGCGGGCGGCCAAGGCCGGGTCCTTGGTGACCAGGCTGGCCACCAGGCTGCCCTTGCCACGGGCGGCGAGGGCGACGGCTTCGTCCAGGTCCTCGTAGGCCATCAGCGTGCTCACCGGGCCAAAGGCCTCGATGTCGTGGGCGCCGCCTTCGGCATGCGGGTTGCGGGCGCGCAGCAGGGTGGGGGCGAAGAAGGCGCCTTCGGCCACGCCCTCGCCACGGGGGGCGAAGCCGTCCCGGGCGCCGAACAGCAGTTCGCTGCTGGCCAGCAGGGCGTTCACCCGCTCGGCGACGTCCGCCTGCTGGGCGTGGGAGGCCAAGGCGCCCATCTTCACGCCCTCCACCGACGGGTCGCCCACCACCACCTTGGTCAGGCGTTCGCGCAGGCGCTCGGCCACGGCGTCGATGTGCTTCGCCGGGACGATGGCGCGGCGGATGGCGGTGCACTTCTGCCCGGCCTTGACGGTCATCTCGCGGGCCACTTCCTTGACGAAGAGGTCGAACTCCGGGTCGTCCGGGGTGATCTCCGGGGCGAGGATGGCGCAGTTCAGCGAGTCCGCTTCGGCATTGAAGGGGATGGAATGGCGCACCAGGTTGGCGTTGACCCGCAGCTTGGCGGCGGTGTCGGCGGAGCCGGTGAAGGTCACCACGTCCTGGCCCTGCAGGCGGTCCAGCAGGTCACCGGTACTGCCGATCACCAGTTGCAGGCTGCCTTCGGGCAGCAGGCCGGACTCGTGCATCAGGCGCACCGTGGCTTCGGTCAGGTAGCTGGTGGCGCTGGCCGGCTTGACGATGCAGGGCATGCCGGCGAGGAAGGTGGGGGCGAACTTTTCCAGCATCCCCCAGATGGGGAAGTTGAAGGCGTTGATGTGCACCGCCACGCCGCCGCGCGGCACCAGGATGTGGGTGCCGGCGAACTGGTTCTGTTTGCCCAGGGGCAGGGCCGGGCCTTCGTGGACGAGGTTGCCGGAGGGCAGTTCGCGGGCGCCGACGCCGGCATAGGCGAACAGGGTGCCGGTGCCGCCCTCGATGTCGATCCAGCTGTCGGCGCGGGTGGCGCCGCTGTGGTGGGAGAGGGCGTAGAGCTGCTCCTTGCGCTCGTTGAGGTACAGCGCCAGGGCCTTGAGGCGCGCGGCGCGCTGCTGGAAGTCCAGGGCCATGAGCGCCGGGACGCCGCGGGTGCGGCCGAAGTCCACGGCTTCGGCGAAGTCCGGCGTTTCTTCATGGGTGCGGAACAGCGGTTGCCCGTTGAGGGCGCTGCGCAGCACCTGGGCACCGTGCTGGCCGATCCAGCGGCCGCCGATGAAGCTCTGCAGGGTGGGGGCGTTGCTCATGGGGATTCTCCGTGAAAAGGGCCGGCACCCCGGGTGCCGGCTGGGGCTCGTGGGTGGCGCTACCAGAGGGCCAGGGTGTAGCCGAGGATCAGGCGGTTCTCGTCCAGGTCGGTGGTCAGGCCGTTGCCGGAGCGGAAGGTGACGTTGCGCCAGCGCAGGCTGACGCCCTTGAGGGCGCCGCTCTGGATGACGTAGGCGATGTCGGTGTCGCGCTCCCACTCCTCGCCGCGATCACCGCCGGCGGTCTTGACGTTGCGGCCGTCGACGTAGCGGGTCATGAAGGTCAGGCCGGGGACGCCGAGGGCGGCGAAGTCGTAGTCGTAGCGCAGCTGCCAGGCGTCTTCCTCGGCACGGGTGAAGGTGTTGTAGGTCACCAGGTTCACCACGTAGGGGTCGCCGCCGTTGAGGAAGGGGAAGGCGCTGCTGCCGGACATGCGCTGGAACGCCGCGCTGAGGCGGTGGCCGCCCTGGCTGAGGCTGAACAGGCCGTTGAGGTTGCGGTTGTCGATGCGCCCGGCGCGTTCGGCGCCATCGCCCCGGGTGTCGAAGTAGCGCAGGTCGCTCTTCAGGCTGAAGCCACCCGGCAGCGGCAGGGTGTGCACCAGGCCGGCGAACTGCTGGCGGTAGATGCCGTCGAGCTTGCCGTAGTAGTAGCTGGCCGCCAGCTGCGGGTTGATGGCGTAGGTGCCGCCGGCGAAATCGAAGGCGTCGCTGGTGGCGGCCCCGTAGCCGATGTCGTCGCGGCCGGAGGAGTCGCGCAGGTTGGCGCGGGTCAGGCGGCCGCCGTTGAGGGTCAGGCCGTCCAGCTCCTGGCTGGTCAGCATCCCGCCCTGGAAGGTGGAGGAAAGCAGGCGGGTGTCGTTGTAGGTGGCCACCGGCAGCAGCGGTTGCAGGGTGCCCAGGCGCAGCACGCTCCTGGAGACGCGCAGCTTGGCGGTCAGCCCCAGTTCGCTGTAGTCGTCCACCGGCTCCTTGCTCGTGGGGCCGAAGGGCAGCAGGCCGGTGCCGCGCCGATCGCGGCTGGAATCCAGCTTGACGCCCAGTTGGCCGATGGCGTCGAGGCCGACGCCGACGGTGCCTTCAGTGAAGCCGGATTCGATGCGTGCGGTGAAGCCCTGGGCCCATTCCTCGGCCTTGGACTGGGCCGCACCGTGCTGGCGGAAGTCGCGGTTGATGTAGTGGTTGCGCAGCTCCAGGCTGGCCTTGCTGTCGTCGACGAAGCCGGCCAGGGCCGGGGTGGCCAGGGGCAGGGCCAGGGTGGCGAGCAGCGGTGTGGTCCGGTTGAGGCGTTTCATTGTTGTTGTGTCCGTCAATCCGTGGGTTCAGTGGCGGCTGGCAGCGGCGGCGCCGATGCCGGTCATGGAGCGGATGAACTGCGCCAGGTAGCGGCCGCGTTCCTGCCGGGCGCGCTCGGAGGCATCCGTCACCGAGAACGCCCAGGCACTGAAGAAGGCCAGGCCCATGGAGAACAGCGCCGGGTTGGAGTAGGGGAACAGCGGCGATTCGTGGTGCAGCACGTTGACCCACACCGCCGGGCTGAGCACCAGCAGGACGATGGCCGAGAGCAGCCCGGCGACACTGCCGGCGACCGCGCCACGGGTGGTCAGGCCCTTCCAGAACATGGAGAGGAACAGCACCGGGAAGTTGACCGAGGCGGCGATGGCCAGCACCAGGCCGGAGAGGAAGGCGATGTTCTGTGACTCGAAGAGCAGCCCGAGGATCACCGCCAGCACGCCGATGCCGAGGGTGGCGATGCGCGAGACGCGCATTTCCTCGCGCTCGCTGGCCTTGCCCTTGCGCACCACGCAGGCATACAGGTCGTGGGATACGGCGGAGGCGCCGGAGAGCGCCAGCCCGGCCACCACCGCGAGGATGGTGGCGAAGGCCACGGCGGAGATGAAGCCGAGGAACAGGCTGCCGCCCACCGCGTGGGACAGGTGCACCGCCACCATGTTGCCGCCGC
The DNA here is from genome assembly GCF_011397855.1 of Metapseudomonas otitidis. NCBI lineage: Bacteria > Pseudomonadati > Pseudomonadota > Gammaproteobacteria > Pseudomonadales > Pseudomonadaceae > Metapseudomonas > Metapseudomonas otitidis. Next base: position 2,710,407 of record NZ_AP022642.1, read on the forward strand.
CGATGATGGCGCCGGCCGCGTCGCGGAACTCGGGGTTGGTGCCGACCATGACGATGGAGCCGAAGCCGACCACGATCAGCAGCAGGTAGAAGTAGCCGATGAAGCCGGTGGCGTAGAACACGCTCTTGCGCGCTTCACGGGCGTCGCTGACGGTGAAGAAGCGCATGAGGATGTGCGGCAGGCCGGCGGTGCCGAACATCATGCCGAGCCCCAGGGAGATGGCGTCGACGGGGTTCGACAGCAGCCCGCCCGGCGCCATGATCGCGGTGCCCTTGGCGTGCACCTCGGTGGCGGCGGCGAACATCGCCTCGGTGCTGAAGCCGAAGTGCTTGAGCACCATGAAGGCCATGAAGCTGGTGCCGGAGAGCAGCAGCACGGCCTTGATGATCTGCACCCAGGTGGTGGCCAGCATGCCGCCGAAGGTGACGTAGCAGACCATCAGCACGCCCACCAGCAGCACCGCCTGCAGGTAGCTGAGGCCGAACAGCAACTCGATCAGCTTGCCGGCGCCGACCATCTGCGCCACCAGGTACATCAGCGCCACGGTGAGGGTGCCGAAGGCGGCGGTGATGCGGATCGGGCTCTGTTCCAGGCGGTAGGAGACCACGTCGGCGAAGGTGAACTTGCCCAGGTTGCGCAGGCGTTCGGCGATCAGGAAGAGGATGATCGGCCAGCCGGCGAGCACGCCCAGGGCGTAGAGCAGGCCGTCGTAGCCGTTCATGAACATCATCGCGGAGATACCGAGGAAGGACGCCGCGCTGATCATGTCGCCGGCGATCGCCAGCCCGTTCTGGAAGCCGGTGAGGCCGCCGCCGGCAGTGTAGAAATCGGCGGTGGAGCGGGTGCGCAGCGCGGCCCAGCGGGTGATGCCGAGGGTGAACACGACGAAGGCCAGGAACATGTAGATGGCCGTCCAGTTCAGCGGGCGACCGGCATCGGCGGCGAAGGCCAGCGGCGAGGCCAGCAGGCCGGCGCCGAGCAGCAGGGAGGCGAGCGCTTTCATGGGACGAGCACCTCTTTGACCTTGTCGTTGAGCGGGTCGATGACGCTGTTGGTCTTCGAGACGTAGATGCCGGTGAGGGCGAACGACAGCAGGATCACGCCGACGCCCACCAGCATGCCGACGCTGGTGACGCCGCCATTGAGGGACTGGCCGAGCACGCCGGGGGCGAAGGCCACCAGCAGCACGAAGCCGTAGTAGATGACCAGCATGGCGCCGGTGAGGGACCAGGTCAGGCGCTGCTTGCGCCGGACCAGCTGGATGAAATCCGGGTGCTGCCGGATGCGTTCGAGGTCGTGCGGGGTCATGGGTGCTCTCTCTTGTTGTGGTTGTAGAGGCGGTGCAACGCAGGTGAAGCAGATGGAGCTGTTTCCTCGTGGGGTGGGCTTCAGCCCACCGATGGGCGCGCGCTGCGTGGTGGGCTGAAGCCCACCCTACGGAGCGAGTCGGTTCAGGGCTGGTCGAAGTCGAGGACGACCCTGTCGCTCACCGGGTAGGACTGGCACGAGAGCACGTAGCCGGCGGCCACTTCGTAGTCCTCCAGGGCGAAGTTGCTGTCCATCTCCACCTCGCCTTCGATGACCTTGCACTTGCAGGTGGAGCACACCCCGGCCTTGCAGGAGTAGGGCAGTTCCAGGCCCTGGGCGTTGCCGGCGTCGAGCACGCTGCGGGTGTTGCGCGGCAGGTCGAAGCTCAGGGCGCGGCCGTCGCTGATGACGGTGACCTGGCTACTGGCGCTGTCGGCGGCGCGGGCGGCTTCGCGGGCCTCGCGGCGGGCGGCGGCGCCCTCGCTGGCGAAGAGTTCGAAATGGATGCGTTCGGCGGCCAGGCCGTGGCCCTGCAACTGGTCGCGGACGGTCTCGGTCATGGCCTGCGGGCCGCAGATGAAGGCGGCATCCAGGGCTTTCACGTCGATCCAGCGGGCGAACAGCTGGCCGCATTTGTCGGCGTCGATGCGGCCGTTGTAGAGGTCCACGTCCTGCTGCTCGCGGCTGAACACGAAGATCAGGTTGAGGCGCTGGAGGAAGCGGTTCTTCAGGTCCTCCAGCTGTTCGCGGAACAGCGCGGAGGCACTGGAGCGGTTGCCGTAGAGCAGCGTGAAGTGGCTGTGGGGCTCGCGCTCGAGGGTGGTCTTGATGATCGACAGGATCGGCGTGATGCCGCTGCCGGCGGCCACGGCGAGGTACTGGCCGTGGCGGGCCGAGTCGAGGGGCACGAAGAAGCGCCCGTCCGGCGGCATCACGTCCAGGCGCTGGCCGGGTTGCAGGCGTTCGTTGGCGAAGGTGGAGAAGCGCCCGCCGGCCACGCGCTTGATGGCCACGCGCAGTTCGCCGTCGCCGGTGCCAGTGCAGATGGAGTAGGAGCGGCGTACCTCCTCGCCATCCAGCTCGGTGCGCAGCACCAGGTACTGGCCCTGGGTGAAGTGGAAGGCCTCGGCCAGGCTCTCGGGGATGTCGAAGGCGATGGATACGGCGTCGCGGGTTTCCGGGCGCACGTCCTTGATGGTCAGGCTATGGAATTGGCTCATGTTCTCTCCTGCGGCTTGGCCGCGCGGGGGACGAAGGCGAGCGCCGCCGTTCGTGCTCGCCCGCCTAGATGCACTTGAAGTAATCGAACGGCTCCAGGCAGTCCCTGCAGCGGTGCAGGGCCTTGCAGGCGGTGGAGCCGAATTCGCTGAGCTGTTCGGTGTGGGCGCTGCCGCATTGCGGGCAGCGGATCTCCGGCGCCTCCCCGAGCAGGCTGCGTTTGCTGGCGCTGCCCTGGGGTGGGGCAATGCCGTAGGCGCGCAGCCGTTCGCGGCCTTCGGCGCTGATCCAGTCGGTGGTCCAGGCGGGCGTCAGGCGGCGCTCCAGGCGCGGGACGAAGCCCGCCTGCAGCAGCGCCTGCTCGATGTCCCGCTCGATCACCTCGGTGGCCGGGCAGCCGGAGTAGGTGGGCGTGACCACCACGTGCAGCCGGCCGCCGTCGCGCTCCAGCGCCCGCACGATGCCGAGGTCGACCACGCTGACCACCGGGACTTCCGGGTCCATCACCGCATCCAGCACCTGCCAGGCACGGGTGATGTCGCCGGCGCCGAGGGGCGCGCGGTCGCTGGCGATCAGCTCACCAGCTCGCATCGGGGTAGGCCCGCTGGAGGAACTGCATCTCGGCCAGCAGCAGGCCCAGGTGCTCGGTGTGCAGGCCCCGGCGACCGGAGAGGTAGAAGGGGCTGGCCGGCGCCGGCAGCGGCAGGGTGGCGCGGGCGAACACGTCGGCGACCTTGGCCTGCCAGCCGGCCGCGACCTGCTGCGGGTCGGGGGCGAGGCCGGCCTCGAACAGGCGCTGCTCCACCTCGTCGGCATTCACCAGCTCGATGCTGAAGCGCCACAGCGCGCTCACGGCGGCGAGCATGCGCCGGTGGCTTTCCTCGGTGCCGTCGCCCAGGCGCTGCACCCACTCGCTGGAGCGGCGCAGATGGTAGGTGACTTCCTTCAGCGCCTTGGCGGCGATGCCGGCGACCCGTTCGTCAGCGGAGGTGGAGAGGCCATGCAGCACCTGGAAGTGCCAGGCATCAAAGAGGAACTGCTTGGTCATGGTGACGGCGAAGTCGCCGTTGGGCTGCTCCACCAGCAGCAGGTTGCGGTAGGCGCGTTCGTCCCGGCGGTAGGCCAGGTGGTCGGCGTCGCGGCCGTCTCCCAGCAGCTCGGCGGCGTAGTCCAGCCAGTTGCGGGCCTGGCCCACCAGGTCGAGGCCGACGTTCATCAGCGCCAGTTCTTCTTCCAGGGCCGGGGCCCGGCCGCACCATTCGCAGAGGCGCTGGCCCTGGATCAGGGCGCTGTCGCCGAGGCGCAGCAGGAGGTCGATGAGATCGTGCTTGGCAGTCATGGCAGGCGTCTCACATGTGGCCGACTTCGGCCGGCAGCTCGTAGAAGCTGGCGTGGCGGTAGACCTTGTCCTGGGACGGGTCGAACAGCGGCTCCTTCTCGTCCGGGGCGGAGGCGGTGATCAGTGCGGAGGGCACCACCCACAGGCTCACGCCCTCGTTGCGGCGGGTGTACAACTCGCGGGCGTTGTCGATGGCCATGCGGGCGTCGGCGGCGTGCACGCTGCCGACATGCTTGTGGTTGAGGCCGTGCTTGCTGCGCACGAAAACTTCGAAAAGGGTCCACTCAGTCATGGGGCTATCTCCTCATGGGGCCGGGTCGTGCCGGCGCCCTTCTTGTCGTCAGGTCAGGCGGCGCTGCGTTCACGCTGCTTGCGGGCATGGGCCACGGCGGCTTCGCGCACCCAGGCACCGTCCTCGATGGCCTTGCGGCGGGTGGCGAGGCGTTCGTGGTTGCAGGGGCCGTTGCCCTTGAGCACTTCGTAGAACTCGCTCCAGTCGATTTCGCCGAAGTCGTAGTGCCCGCGCGCTTCGTTCCACTTCAGGTCCGGGTCGGGGGCGGTGCAGCCGAGGAACTCCAGCTGCGGCACGGTCTGGTCGATGAAGCGCTGGCGCAGCTCGTCGTTGCTCTGGCGCTTGATCTTCCAGGCCATGGACTGGGCGCTGTTGGGGGAGTCGGCGTCGCTCGGGCCGAACATCATCAGTGCCGGCCACCAGAGGCGGTTGATGGCGTCCTGGACCATGTCCCGCTGGGCCTGGTTACCGTGGCGCATCATGTGCAGGAGGATTTCGTAGCCCTGGCGCTGGTGGAAGGACTCTTCCTTGCAGATGCGCACCATGGCGCGGGAGTAGGGGCCGTAGGAGGTGCGCTGCAGCACCACCTGGTTGACGATCGCGGCGCCGTCCACCAGCCAGCCGATGGCGCCCATGTCGGCCCAGTTCAGCGTGGGGTAGTTGAAGATGCTGGAGTACTTCACCTTGCCGGCGTGCAGCTTGGCGACCTCCTCGTCGCGGCAGGCGCCGAGGGTCTCCATGGCGCTGTAGAGGTACAGGCCGTGGCCGGCCTCGTCCTGGATCTTGGCCATCAGCTGCAGCTTGCGCTTGAGGGTCGGCGCGCGGGTGACCCAGTTGCCTTCCGGCAGCATGCCGACGATCTCGGAGTGGGCATGCTGGGAAATCTGCCGGATCAGCGTCTGGCGGTAGCCGTCGGGCATCCAGTTCTTCGGTTCGATCTTGATCTCGGCGTCGATCCGCTCCTGGAAGGCGCGTTCCTCGGGCGACATCTCGTCCAGCGCCTTCACGCGCTTGGCGCCGGTTTCTACCAATTGTGCGTACATGCCGTTCTCCAGCCATGCAGGGTTCGTGGGAGGGCCATGGCGCTCTTTTTAAATGATACGAAATCAAATATCAAATATAAAAATATGTATCGCGTAGCGGTCGTGTATCGCTTTGCAGATGGCCGGCTCCAATGCCTGGGCCTTGCATGCTGCGTTTTTCCTGGGCTTTGAGCGTGGTTTGACGCTCTGTGGCGAGGGTTGTGGTCGTTGGGTTGGGGGCGAAGGAGGTGTCGTGAGCCGGATTCTGTATCGTATTTTGCGATACGGAATGCTGCGCCGGTTTGTCGGCGAAAAAGCGGCGTGAGGACGCTGGTGGAGGGCGGAGGGCTGGTCTAGAGTCACTGCCGACCAGCAAAAGGAGGGGGTGCGATGGGATGTCCGCAGGTGTGCAGCGGGGCGACGCTGCAATGCAGTTTCGGGGTGGCGCCGTCGGTGCTGAACGTGCTGCCGGTCAACCGGACGCTCACCAACAACATGCCGGCGGCGAACATCATGGATCACATCCCGCTGGTGAACATCATGCCCTTCGGCATGTGCCAGAGCCTGGCCAACCCCATGGTGGCCGCCGCCACCGCTGCCGCACTGGGCGCGCTGACGCCGATGCCGTGCATCCCCGCCACGGCTTCACCCTGGATACCGGGGGCGCCGACGATGCTGCTGGGCAACATGCCTTCGCTGGATGCCAACTGCGTGCTGATGTGCAGCTGGGCGGGCGTGATCAAGGTCGCCATGCCGGGCCAGATGCAGATGCTGATCCCCTAGGTATCGCTCAAGGTCGGATCAGACCTCGCTCGATTCGCTCCAGCGCCTCCACCACCAGCGCAGCCGCGAGATCGGCTTGCCCTCGGCGTCCAGCGGCCGGCCGTCCTCGGCGAAGCCCTGGCCTTCGTCCAGCGGCTTGCCGTTGAGGTAGCGGCTGCGCTGGGCCAGCTGGCCGTTGCCGTGGAAGCGCTGGTAGAGGCCGTCGCGCACGCCGTCGCGGTACTGCTCCAGTTCGGCCAGGCTGCCGTCCGGGTAGTAGCTGCTGGCTTCGCCGTGCATCAGCCCCTGGCGGTAGCCGACCTTGCGTTGCAGCCCGCCTTCGGCTGCGAAGTACTGGGCCACGCCCTGCAGGCGACCGTCCACGTAGGGCAGCAGCGCCGACACCTGGCCGTTGGGGTGGTAGAGGGTGCTGGTGCCGTGCAGTACGCCGTTGGCATAGAGGAGCTGGGCCTGGGGACGACCGGCTTCCTGGATGCGCACCGGGCCGTCGAGGGCGCCATCTTCCAGGCGGCCCTGGAGGCGGCTGTCGCCACGGGTGAGGTCGAGGGTTCCGTTGGCCATGGACGCCTCAGAGGGTGTTTACAAGATAGGCGAACGAAGGCAAGACAAGGCGAAAATGATCGAGAAAGCGGAGTTTACGTGCTGTAAATGAGCATTTCGAGATCGTTTTCAACGCAGTATTGCCAAGTGCAGCCATTTTGTAGAAACCCTCTCAGTTCACCTTTACCAGTCCGCCCTTGAGGGTCAGCATGCCGCCGCCGTCCACGGTCTGTTCGGCGGCGGCCTTGTTGGTGAGGCTGACGCCGGCGTCGTTGGTCAGGGTGGTACCGGCCTTGTTGTCCAGGGAGGTGCCGGCCTGGTTGGTGAGCGAGGTGCCGGCCTTGTCGGTGAGCGCCATGCCGGCCTGGGTGGTGAGGTTCTTGTCGCTCTTGGCGGTGAAGTCGCCGCTGCTCTGCAGGGTGAGGGTGCCGGTCACCTTGATGGTGAGGTTGCCGTCCACCGTCAGTTCGTAGTTGCCGCTCACCTTGTGGCTGTAGTTGCCGCCGGTGCTGTGGGTCTGGTCGGCGCCGACGCTGACGTTGCGGCTGTCCTTCACATCGAGGGTGTCGCTGCCGGTCTGGATGGTCACCGTGCGCTTGCCCTTTTCCAGGGTGATGGTCTCATCGCCTTCCTTCACCGTGCGGGTGCGGGCGTTCTGCACCGTGAGGGTTTCGTCGTGGCCGATGGTGGCGGTGCTGTCGTTGAGCACGTTGACCTTCATGTCCTTCTGCGCCTGGAGGAAGACTTCCTCGGCGTCCTTCTTGTCTTCGAAGCGCAGCTCGTTGAAACCGCCGCCGCCCTTGGAGGAGTTGGTCTTGATGCCGGACTGGGTCTGGTTGTCCGGCAGGGCGTAGGGCAGGGTGTTGTCGCCGTTGTAGACGCAGCCGGTGACCAGCGGGCGATCCGGGTCGCCGTCGATGAAGGTGACGATCACCTCCTGGCCGATGCGCGGAATGAACTGCATGCCGAAGCCCTTGCCGCTCCAGGGCAGCACCACGCGCACCCAGCAGGACGAGGTTTCGTCGTTCTTGCCGTCGCGGTCCCAGGGGAACTGGATCTTGATGCGGCCGTACTGGTCGGTCCAGATCTCCTCGCCGGCCTTGCCCACCACCTGCGCGGTCTGGGTGTGCATGCGTGGCTTGGGCGTGAGCCGGGGCGGGCGGTAGGCAGTGGCCTTGGGGATGGCTTCGAAGCGGTTGCGGTAGTGCTTGTGGCTGGCGTCGTGGGTGACGGCGGTCACCACCCAGTCGATATTGAGGCTGGCGTCGTCATGCCCGGTGAGGGTGAACCAGTGGCCGGGCACCAGCCAGCGGCAGTCGCTCTCGCCGATCAGGCGCCTCTCCTGGCTGCGCAGCCCGTCCACGCGCTGCTTGGTCAAGGCATCGCCCCGCGCCTTGGCGATGTAGCCGCCCGGGTGCTCATACATCGACAGCGGCCCGGCTACCGCCTCGGCCTTGCTGTAGAGCGAGGTGGTGGGGGTGGTGAAGGCATAGTCGGTGGCGCTGTACACCCCGCTCACCGCCTGCACGCTGTACTGCGCCGAACGGATGCCATGCAGCTCGCGCACGCCGATGCCCTGGCCCAGGTAGGGCACCTTCGGCCCGTTGGGGATCGGCACGAAGGCATCGCTGCTGTCGCCCAGCACCAGCGTGTGCTTGCCATCCTCGTGAGTGAAGAACCAGAAGATGCCTTCCTCCTCCAGCAGCCGCGAAACGAAGGCGAAATCCGTCTCCCCGTACTGCACGCAATACTCGCGCGGCTCGTAGCTGCCGGAGAGCGACAACTTGAAATCGGTGAAGCCATGGGCCTTGAAGATGGTGGTGACGATGTCGCTGGTGGAGAGGTTCTGGAACACCCGGTTGTTGCTGGCCAGGGTCAGCCACCAGAGCCAGGGGCGCAGCACCACCTGGTAGCGGTCGGCGGTGGCATCGGCGGGTAGCTGGCGGATCTCCGAAACCAGGGCATCGAGGGGGCGCTGGTTGGCGTCGTTGATCAGCAGCGTAGAGAAGTGACTGGCTACCAAGTCGCCCAGAGCTAGGGCAGTGGTGCAATGGGCATCAAGGCAGAGGTTGCCTAGATCATTTAGTTGTTCGCTACCAGTAAGACCTTGAGCGTGCAGATTGACTGAGGTCGTGGTGTTTATTACGAGGCTAGCGGTTTCGTTTGTGGCCATCCGTCCCTCAGCGTTATGCGTCTTCCAAGGTTACGTACATCAGTGAATGGTCGCTTTTGTTGGTGATCTGTTTGTTGTTGATAGTCTCGCTAGCCTGACTCCAAAGCACATGAATGTCGAATTCGACATTATAGGAGACCAGTATATGTTCGAGATGGTTGCGGCTTGGGGAGATATCTAGGTATCCGTCGAAGAGAGTTTCTTTTTTCATGAATCTCGGTTTGTTTCCCCTTTTGTTTTGCAGCTCAATGTCGATTAGGTACTGCCGCCAATTTTCTTCAAATTCCACCTGTTTGATGTTCAGGTCTCCCGCCAGAATAATTCGTTTGGGTGTCATGTTTGGATTAAAGGTCATAGAAGTCTGTACGCCTACCATGGATTCTAGGTTGCTACCGCCCTTGAGTCGTTTGGATAAATCTCCCGACGTGTGTACATTGATCGGCGCGTGCCAGTTGGCAATGCGATAATCTTTGCCGCCGTGGCTGAGTTCTAAGTATATAGGGCTGCGTCCATATATTTTGTCGAAAAGCGTCAAGGACCATGGGTAATTCAATTTTGCATTTTCAGGGTCAAGGCGGGGGTCAAAACGTTCGATGGAAGAAATGTTGCTGCAGGTGCTTTTATTGATGACGATGTAATAATTCTTGCCGCCATAACCTTCTGGTGCGCTTGCTACATGCCAGTCATTGGCTGAAAGTGCATCTAAATAATTGCTCAGGTCGGTATTGCTGCCGACTTCCTGAAGGCAGGCGACATCGATTTTTATATCGTGAAGATAAGCGGCGATGACATCTGCTTGGCTCTGATCGCAAACTTTGGTGTTCCAGTTGACTATTTTCAATTTCACCCATCCTTGTGATGATCCGGGCGGTCTGGGTTGTACACGGCTATTTCGTCGATTCTTAAGTTGGGGATTTTAATAAAAGGGTGGGTATTTTTTAGTCAGAAAGTCAGTCCTACCAATTGACATCGCTGAATGATGTGGAAGTCTGTGAGGTCCGGCGCATGAGCTTTTATCAAGTTGAAGAGTGCCGGGCGGTCTATTCCAAACATCTCCCGAGTGGGCGTGGGAATGACAGGGCTTACTTGGCTGCGCTCGTTTATCACCGAGGCGGTAAGCGACTCCACCAGATAGGAGGGCCAGTTGTCGAACATCAGGGAAAACAGAATGGTTAGCTGGTTTCTGTCGGCCAGATTGATATTGATATCGTTGCGAGTGATTTTGATGTCGTGCCATTGCCGTGGTTCGCCGGTCGCAACCTGAGTGATGGGGATAAACGAGTTAAGTGCTGAGATAGATGCTCCTACCACGGCAATACCGTCGGGAACCTGAGCATTCCATGGCAGCTCGCTCATCGGTGCGGTTTGTTTGTTGCGTAGGGTTGGCGTCGTCGTATTGTAGGTGGCGGCTCCTACAATCATGATCTTTCTGTCTGCTGTGCCTAGGGCCAAAACACCTTCCTCTCGTGCTCCCAGCGCGCCATTCAGATCAATAATTGGTGACAGTGCATTACCTATTTCCGAGTCGAGAATTTGGTAAAGACTGCTGGTCAGTCTTGTATCGGTATCACCGCCGAGCGCATAGATGAATTGATCAGCAATGTAGTAATAGTTTTTTCCCTTGATATGGATATGCAGCTTGGTATTCACAATCTCGATTCTTTCAACTTCCTCGAGTCGTTTCAGGTCATTATCTTCACAGAGTTTGATGATCTTGGCGTTGCGTGAGCCGGGTAATACTGCGCCGCTGAATTCGGTTCCCCCTGGTCGAGCGAACCAATTCATGCACGGTGAGTTTTGGCTGGCAAGATCCGCTACCCAAGCGGCCGTGGCGCTCCCCCCATAAATGGCGCGATCAATATTCGCTGTGTATTCATCGGGATTAGATAGAAAATCAATGCCCTCTATGATCTGTGTATAGCCAAGTCCTAAGGGGCTCGTACCGCTCACGGGAGGAGGCTTGCGTTGAGCACCTATCCCGGTGGCGATCACGATCTTGTCGACGATCAGCGCGTGGTTGTGATCGAACCAGGCAACGTATTTGCCTGGTTGGCTCAGGGATTTGGAAATGCGCTGCACCTTGCGGCTCGGGTTATACCCATAACGCTTCCCGGCAACGATTCGGCTGACACCTTGTTGAAAAACTCCCGAGGAAAGAAAGTTGTTGAGGTTCATCTCTCCGTTGGGGGCCTGAAATGTCGGGACAGGGGTTCCCGGCAGCTGCAGGAGATGGGCAGGTTGCCCCATCGGATGTTCGGCTAGTTTGGCCCAAAGGCCATCTTCACCGACTACTACGGTTTCATGATCGTCGTCTGACGTTTGCAAGAATGCCGCAGCGGAGACACCGGCGCCTATGATCAATCTGGTCGGCATGTCGTTTTTATCCCTATAACAACACTCAGTCCCGGAGGGACTGTCACAGTGCTTGAGTTCGAATTCATTCCAACACCCACTCCGCCAACTTCCCCGTCACCTGCGCCATCAACACATTCTCGATGTCCCGCGCGCCCGCTGCGCTGCATTTGGCGAGCACGGCCTTGACGATGGCGGGGTCGAAGTCGAACTGTTTGCCGGTGGCGGCCTTGTAGCGTTCGCGCAGTTTTTCCAGCTTGGCCAGGACGATGCCTTCCAGCGTGGTTTCGTCCAGCGGGCGGTAAGGCACAACGGTCATGCGGGCCAGGAAGGCGGGGCGGAAGGCTTGCAGCAGAACCTTGCGCAGGCGTTCGTTGAAGGCGTCGCTGCCGAGCTGGTCGGTGGGGGTGTCCAGCACCAGTTCGGCGCCGACGTTGCTGGTGGCGAGCATCACGGTGTTCTTGAAGTCCACCACCAGGCCGGTGCCGTCTTCCATCACGCCCTTGTCGAAGACGTTGTAGAAGGCTTCCAGCACGTCGGGGTGGGCCTTTTCGATTTCGTCCAGCAGCACCACGGAGTAGGGCCGGCGGCGCACGGCTTCGGTGAGTACGCCGCCGGTGCCGTAGCCGACGTAGCCGGGCGGGGCGCCCTTGAGCTGGCTGACGGTGTGGGCTTCCTGGTACTCGGAGAGGTTGATGCTGATGAGGTTGCGTTCGCCGCCGTAGAGGGCGTCGGCCAGGGCGTAGGCGGTTTCGGTCTTGCCGACGCCGGTGGGGCCCACCAGCAGGAACACGCCCACCGGCTTGGCCGGGTCGGTGAGGCCGGCGCGGTAGGCCTGGATGCGCTGGGCGATGGTGCCCAGGGCGCTGTCCTGCCCCATGACCCGCTGGCCCAGGCGCTGGCCGAGGGTGCGCACGGCATAGGCTTCGTCGGCGAGCATCTTGCCGATGGGGATGCCGGTCCAGCCGGCGATCACGGCGGCCACGGTGCGTGAGTCCACCTGCTCGGGCACCAGGGGGTCGTCCTGGCGGATGGCGTCGAGGCCGGCCTCCAGCCGGGTGAGTTCGGCGGCGAGGTGGTCGATGCGCTCGTCGAGGGCCTCGTCGGGGTGGCTGGCGTCGGCGCTCTCGCTCAGGGCCAGCAGTTCGCGGCGGGCCTCCAGCAGTTCGCGCACCGCTTCGCGCTCTTCGCCCCAGCGGGTTTCCAGTTCGCGGATGGCGGCCTGGTTGCCGGTGGACTCCTGCTCCAGGGCGGTGATGCGCTCGCGGTGGTCGAGGCCGGTGGCCTGTTCCCGGCGCAGGCGTTGCAGTTCCTCGCCCAGGGCCTGCTGGCGGTGGCGCAGGCTTTCCAGCGGCGGCGGCACGTCGTGCTGGCCGAGGGAGACCCGGGCGCAGGCGGTGTCGAGCACGCTGATGGCCTTGTCCGGCAATTGGCGGCCGGAGATGTAGCGGTGGGAGAGCTTGACCGCGTCGTGGATGGCGCTGTCGAGCACCTGCACGCCGTGGTGCTGCTCCAGCTTGGCGGCGACGCCGCGCAGCATCTCCACGGCGGTGGCCTCGTCGGGCTCTTCCACCTGCACCAGTTGGAAGCGGCGGGCCAGGGCCGGGTCTTTCTCGAAGTACTTCTTGTATTCCAGCCAGGTGGTGGCGGCCAGGGTGCGCAGCTCGCCACGGGCCAGGGCCGGCTTGAGCAGGTTGGCGGCGTCGCTGCCGCCCTCGCTGCCGCCGGCGCCGATGAGGGTGTGGGCCTCGTCGATGAACAGGATGATCGGCTGCTCGCTGTTGCGTACGGCGTCGATCACGCCCTTGAGGCGCTGCTCGAACTCGCCCTTGACCCCGGCGCCGGCCTGCAGCAGGCCGAGGTCGAGTACACGGAGGATGACGTTCTGCAGGGGCGGCGGCACGTCACCGGCGGCGATGCGCAGGGCCAGGCCCTCGACCACGGCCGTTTTGCCGACACCGGGGGCGCCGACGAGGATCGGGTTGTTCTGCCGCCGGCGCAGGAGGATGTCGATGCTCTGGCGGATCTCCCCGTCGCGCCCGACGATGGGGTCGATGCGCCCGGCGCGGGCGTCGGCGGTGAGGTCCTGGGTGTACTGGTCGAGCACGCTGTCCTGGGGCGCTTCCTGGGCGGGGCGGGTCTTGCCGGCCGGGCCGGGGCTGCCGGTGTGCTCACGGGAGGTCTGGGTCCATTCCAGCAGGTTGGCGCGCAGGGCTTCGCGGGGGATGCGCAGCAGTGAGGAGGCGCTGTTGAGCAGCAGGCTGCGGCGTTCGTCGCGGTCCAGCAGGGCCACGAGCAGCAGGCCGGAGCGGATGCTCGCCTGGCCCTGAACGCTGGCCTGCACCACGGCGTCTTCCAGCAGGCCGATGGTCTGGGCGGAGAGCGCGGGGGTGCGGGTGCTGCCGGCCTTGAACAGCTCCAGGGCGCGGTTGATCTCGGTGGCGACGGCGTCGCGCTCCAGGCCGAAGCGCGGCAGCAGCCAGGCGAGGTCGCCGCCTTCTATATCCAGCAGCTCCAGCAGCAGGTGCTCGATCTCCACGTAGTGGTGGGTGCGCTGCAGGCAACGCTGGGCAGCCCGCTCCAGGGCGCGGCGGCTGTCGGCGTTGAGGCGGCCGATGAGCGCGGCGAGTTCCATCAGGGCGTCTCCTTGGACGGCAGGCCGGCATCGCTGTGCCGCAGGTGGGTGTCGATGCGTTGCAAGGTGCTTGCTGCGGCCAGGTGCAGCCCGCCGCTCCAGCGCAGGCGTGGCGGTTGCTGGCGGTCCAGGCGCAACGGCGCGCCGGGGCGCACCAGCAGGCGCAGGTGGCAGTCCAGGTCGGGGCCGAGGTAGAGGCCGGCGAGGTCGGCAAGGCGTCGGTGCTGCTCGCCGCCGGGCAGGTAGGCATTGGCCTGTTCGGTGCCCAGCGGGCCGAGGGTGAGGCGGATGCCGGCGTGCTCGTCCCACACCCGGGTACCGGCGATGGCGTCGCGGCCCAGGCCGAGGTTGCGGCCGCCGCGTTGCAGGCGGCTGCGGCTGGCCGGGGGGATCTCCCGCCAGGCGCCCTGGTAGGCCTCGTAGTCCACCGCCACGCCGAACTGGTGGCGCACCAGCACGGCGAAGCCGGCCAGGGAGCGGCGCGGGCCGTTGAACAGCGCGGCGCGGGCGGTGATGGCGGCGTCCGGCAGGTCCATGCGCTGCTGCAGGCTGCGCGGCAGCAGGCCGGCCAGTGCCAGCAGCGGCGGGTGCACGGGGGCTTGCTCGGGCGGCTGGAAGCCGAGGGCCAGGCGATGCCGGCCGAGTACACGGTAGAGCTGGGCGAGCAGGCGGTTCTGGAACAGGTCGAGGAATTCGGCCGGGGCATGGTCCTTGTGGCGGGCGCGCTGTTGCAGCCACTCCTGGTAGGCGTAGGGCAGCGGGCCGTCGGGGCCGCCGAGGCCGAATACGGCGGTGCTCAGCACAGGGGGCTGCCCCGGCTTTTCCTCCAGGCGTTCCACCTGGCTGGCGGCGAAGGTCGGTGTGAGCGGCCCGCGCAGGCGCAGGGCCTCGTCATCCGGGCTGCTGCCCTGACCCAGTGGCATGGCATCGGGGCGCTCGCGCTCCAGCAGCAACAGGGCCTGGAGGAATTCGAAGGCCTGGGGCCTGTCGCGCAGGCGCTGGCTCAGAGGCTGAGGGGCTTGCCGGCCTGGGGCTGCCATGTCCGCACCTCCTTGTCGTGATCCACCAGCACCGTTCGCACGAAGCGGTTGGGCGTGGCGTAGAGGGAGAAGAACTGCGCCAGCACGGCGGAGAACAGCACGGCGCTGCTGCCGGCGAAGTGCTGCGGGTCGAGGCGGATGCGCACCTCCAGGCCGTTGCGCCAGCCGCGCCAGGCGTCGTCGCCGACCCGCGCCACCACCCGTTCGCTGGTGAGTTCCACGAGGCCGTCCACCTGGCGCCGGGGCCCGGCTTCGTCCCGCAGGTTGTGCAGGTGCAGCAGTTCGCGCAGGGCGTCCAGGGCCTCGGGGCCTTCCACCAGGGACAGGTGGTTGAGGCTGAGCTGGGACACCAGGCGCCAGCGCGAGGGGCCGGCGAGGCGCGGCAGGCTCTGCGGCGTGGGCGGTGCCAGCAGGCTGGCCAGGGCCACCGGGCCGGGTCGCTCGAAGCCCAGCCGGGTGCCGGCGGGCAGGTTCTCGGCCAGGTGCCGGTTGGTGCACAGCAGCTCGGCGGTGAGGCTGTATTCGGGGGCGTCGTGCAGCGGGTCGAAGGCGGTGTCCACCAGGCTCAGCAGCAGGTCGCTGCCGGGGCGTGCCGGGTTCAGGCCCTGGACGCGCCGGGCATGCCAGTAGAGGCCGGCGCCGGCATGGCTGTGGCCGTAGTAGGCCGGCACGCGGCGCACGCCCTGGGGCGTGGCGGCGCGGACGCTGCGGACGCTGTGGATCTCCACGCTGCTCTCGCGGTGGGCGTCGGCCACCAGGCGGTATTCGCTGCGGGTACCGTCCGGGCGCAGGGGCTCGGAGGTGCGCGGGAACAGGTTGATGGCCGGGGCGCAGCCCAGGCGCAGTTCACTGGCCTGCAGGTGCGGCCGGCCCGATGGGGCGCGGTCGAAGGCAATCAGCACCTGGCAGTCGCGCCCGCCGCCGGCCGGTGGCAGCAGCGGCAGGTCGAAGAAGGCGAACTTGTCGGGGAAGGCGAAGTACTCCGCCAGCAGGCGCAGGCCGGGGTGCTGGCCGTCTTCGTCGGGCAGCAGCGCCTGGTCTTCGGCGAAGCCCACCGGGGCGACCTCGCCGGGCACCAGCTGCAGCGGGCTGTCCGGGGCGCCGCTCCACACCCCGAGGCTGTGGGCGCCGAGCAGGTCGTAGAGGGTGGCGTTGGTCATCGGCGAGGCGGCCAGGTGCACCCGCAGGTGGCGCACCGGCAGTTGTGACCAGTCGAATTCGCCCAGGCATTCCAGGGTCAGGCGCAGGGCCGAGCGTGCGCGCGGGTGGCCGGAGAAGGCCACGGCGGCATCGCCGTCCAGCAGGGTCGCTTCGCGGATGCGCAGCGGCCAGAGCACGGCTTCGGCGCTGGTGCGCAGGTGCACGCTGGCACCGTCGCGGGTGGTGACGAACAGCGGCGTGTCGCGGGGCAGGCGGTAGCCTTCGGCGAGGCTGCCCTGGGTCGGGTCCGGCTCGAACTGCACGATGGCACAGGAGGGCAGGGGCCTCAGCACCAGGGGGTAGAGCTGCTCCAGCAGGGCGTCGCTGAACTCGGCGTAGTCGTCGTCGAGGCGCCGGTGCAGCCGCGCGCTGAGCAGGGCGAAGCCTTCCAGCAGCCGTTCGACGTGGGGGTCCGGGCATTCGCCGGGGGCCAGTTCCAGGCGCCGCGCCACCTTCGGGTAGCGCTGGGCGAAGCTGTTGCCGGCGTGGCGCAGCCAGGTGAGTTCGCGCTGGTAGTAGTCCAGCAGGTCGGCATCAATCGAGTCGCTCATGGCGCACCTCCAGGCCGTCGTCGCCGGGGGCGAGGAGGAACAGCGCCGGCCAGCTGCGGCGACCGCTGCGCAGGTGCCCGGCCAGGCGGATGCCGAGGCGCTGGGGCTGGTCGGGCAGGGCCTCGACGTCGATCTCGCTCAGCTGCAGGCGGGGTTCGAAGTGCTGCACGGCGGCGCGCAGATCCCTCAACAACAGGCGCCGGTCATCCACCCGCAGGGCCTGCAGGGCGCTCCAGTCGGCGATGCCGTAGTCCAGCACGGTCAGTGGCCGGCCGGGTGCGCGGGGTGGGCGACGGGTGTTGAGCAGGCGCGCCAGCTCCAGGCGGACGGACTCGGCCAGGGCGTCGCGGTCGAAGTCCGGCGCCTCGTCCGCCTGGGCGGAGAGGCGCTCGAACAGGGGGGGCAGCAGTCCGCTGTACGGCATGGAGCGGCGGCGTCCTTACTTGACGAGCTTGTTGGCGGCCAGGTCCCAGGTGGAGGCGGCGGTGCCTTCCTTGGTGCCGTCGTCCTTCTGCGCGGTGAGTTCCCATTTGATCTTGGTGAAGTTCAGCGAGAGGGTTTCCACCGGCTTGCCGCCGGCACCGCCGCTGACGCTGACGTTGGAGAGCACCACGTTGTCGAGGGTGTAGATGATGAACGGCAACAGCTTGCCGTCGCCTTCGGCGGCGTTGCGGCCGATGGTGATCTTGGCCGTGGCGATGGGCTTGCCGGCGCAGCAGTATTCGTTGAGCGAGGGGGTGGCGGTGTCGACGAACTTGGTGACGGTGAACTCGCCGATGTGCGGCTTGCCGGAGGTGCGTTCCGAGTTGCTGACGTCGTTGGTGACCTGCATCGCCACGTTGTGGCTGTAGGACATCAACTCGATCTTGTCGGTGTAGCCCTCGAGCAGGCTGTCGCCTTTGATGTCGTCGCCGAGGTCGAGAATGATGGCATCCATCGCGGATAACTCCTGGGTCTGGAAACGGGGTGGATCGTGAGAGAGGCGAGCCCCCGCCGGAGCGGCCGGCGGGGGCGTCGGGTCAGGCCGCTACCGGCGGTGGCAGGCTGGCCACCAGGCGGATCGAGGCGGTCAGCTCCTCCAGCTGGAAGTGCGGGCGCAGGAACACCGTGGCGCGATAGACCCCCGGCTTGCCGGCCACTTCCGAGACGTCCACGCGGGCTTCGCGCAGCGGGTACTGGGCCTTGATCTCCTGGGGCGCGTTGTCGTTGATCAGCACGTAGTCCGCGATCCAGTTGTTGAGGTAGGTCTGCACGTTGTCGCGGGTCATGAAGCTGCCCACCTTGTCGCGCATGATCACCTTCAGGTAGTGGGCGAAGCGCGAGGCGGCCAGCACGTACGGCAACATGGCCGAGATGCGTGCGTTGGCGTTGGCCTCGTTGGTGTTGTAGACCTTGGCCTTGTTGGTGGTCTGGCCGCCGAAGAACACCGCCATGTCGGTGTTCTTCTTGTGGCAGAGGGAGATGAAGCCGAGGTCGTTCAGCTCCTTCTCGCGGCGGTCGGTGATCGCCACTTCGGTCGGGCACTTCAGCGACAGGTCGCCGGACAGGGTGCGGAAGGTGTGGGCCGGCAGGCCTTCCACCGCGCCACCGCCCTCGGCGCCGCGGATCGCCGCGCACCAGCCGTACTTGGCGAAGGCGCTGGTGATGCGCGCGGCCAGCAGCCAGGCGGCGTTGCCCCAGAGGTACTTGGAGTGGTCGGTGCCGTTGACGTCCTCGACGTAGTCCATGCCTTCCACCGGTTTGGTGTCCGGGCCGTAGGGCAGGCGCAGGAGGAAGTTCGGCAGCACCAGGGAGACGTAGCGCGAATCCTCGCTCTCGCGGAAGCTGCGCCACTTGATCAGCTCCAGGCTCTCGAAGATCTTGCCGAGCTCACGGGGCACGGCCAGCTCGGTGAAGCTGTTCATGTCGAACAGCTTGGGGTTGGCGGCGGCGATGAAGGGCGCGTGAGCGGCGGCGGCGACGTTGGAGAGCTTCTCCAGCAGGGCCACGTCCTGGGGGTGGCGGCCGAAGGCGTAGTCGCCGACCAGCAGGCTGAACGGGTGCCCGCCGAAGGTGCCGTATTCCTCTTCGTAGATCTTCTTGAACAGCGCGCTCTGGTCGAACTCGACGGCCTTCTCCAGGTCGTTCTGCAGCTCCTTCTGGGTGACGTTGAGCAGGCGCAGCTTCAGGCGGCTGCTGGTCTCGGTCTGGTCCACCAGCATGTGCAGGCCGCGCCAGGAGGCTTCCAGCTTCTGTAGCTCGGGGTGGTGCAGGACTTCGTTGAGCTGGTCGCTGATCAGCTTGTCGATCTGGCTGATGCGGTCGTTGATCATGGCCACGGTGTCCTTGTCGATGGCCATGCCTTCGTCGAGGACCTGGGTGGCGAACTCCGCGAGCAGGTCGCGGGCGTAGCCCTGCTGGCTCTCGTCGTGGGCCATGCGGCCCTCGGCGATGATGCGGTCGAGCAGGGTCAGGGTCTGGGTCGTGCTCTCGCTGGATGCACCGGCTTCGGTTGCCATTGCGTTGTCTCCGGGAATTCGGGGGGCGGTCAGGCCGGTTCGGCCGGTGCTTCGCCATCGGCTGCGGCGGCGCCTTCAGCGGCCGGCGCTTCGCCTTCGGGGCGGGCGGACTTGATCTCCTGCAGGCCTTCGGTGTTGCTCACCACCTCCTGCAGCAGCTTGTCGAGGTCGTCGTTGCCGTCGAGCTTGGTGAGCAGGTCGCGCAGGCGCTGGCGGGCCTCGTAGAGACGGCGCAGCGGGGTGATCTGCTTGACGATGTTGACCGGGTCGAAGTCGTCGAAGTGACGGAAGCGCAGCTCGACATTGAGCTTGCTGCCGTCGCCGCTGATGGTGTTCTCCACCTGCAGGGTGCTGCGCGGTTCGATGGAGGCGAGCACCTCGTTGAAGTTGTCGCGGTCGAGTTCGGTGAAGCGACGTTCGATCAGCTTGGGCAGGGGCTTGTCGGGTTTGCCGGAGAGGTCGGCGAGGATGCCGACCACGAGGGGCAGCTCCTTCTTCTCGATGGCGTTGCCGATCTCGACGTCGTAGGTGATCTGGACGCGGGGCGGGCGGATCCGGTCCAGCTTGTGCTGCGTGCTTTCTGCCATGGTGAGGGGGCTCCGATGCAATGCTTCGAGCGCAATGCCTCGGCGACGCCTGCCATTGCACTCCCTTGCGAGGCCGCCGGAACGACGCGGCCTGGAGCCGGTGCCTGTCCGTGGCGGTCCTACAGATTCGTCTGTCAGACGAACTATCCAGACACGCTAGAACAGGTTTATAAATTTGCAAACGCAAACCAAGAACGGACCTCCATGAAGCACGGACGTTTCAAATTCCGCCTCCGAATCCTCCTGCTCGCCCTTGCCGTACTGCCCCTGGCTGGCTGCGCCTGGCTGTTCGCGCCGCGCGTCCAGCTCGACGAAATCACCCTCGATGTCGCTCCCCGCGCCAACGACGACACCCCCCTGGCGGTGGACTTCGTGGCGGTGGACGACCCGGACCTGTTCAAGCTGCTCTCCAGCGTCAATGCGCGGCAGTGGTTCAGCGAGCGCGAGCAGTACCGCCGCGACTACCGCACGCAGTTTTCCGTGTGGAGCCTGGAGCTGGTTCCGGGGCAGTTGATGCAGGTCCAGGACTTTCCGTTTTCCGGCCGCCGCTCGGCTGGACTTTTGGTCTTCGCCGGCTATAACACTCCCGGTGCTCACCGCCTGCGGCTGGATGAGCAGAGCCGTGTGTGGCTCAGGTTCGACAGCCGAGAGATTCGCCTGATGGGTGACGACGGGCGGTGAACCCGAGCCCCTGAAACAGCGGGAAACCGCATTGCGGGATGGTCAAGGATGTCGAAGGGGAGTGGTATGAACGTGTTGCCTGACGCAGTCTGCTGGCACGAGGGCATGCAGTTGCTGCCCCAGCATTTCCAGCTGCAGGGATTGCGCGCCGAGGTCCTCGCCGCCCGTTTCGGTCACGCCGCCAACCCCTGGTTCTGGGGGCTCAGCCAACTCGAACTCGACCCCGCCGCGCTCAGTGCCGGCCTCATCCGCGTGCTGGCCCTGGAGGCCATCCTCCCCGACGGTTTGCCGGTGAGCCTGCAGCCCGGCGACGGCGCCACCCTGGAGCTGGATGTCGGCCCCGCCATCGCCGAATCGCCCACCGCCAGCACCACCGTCTACCTCGCCATCAACCCCCTAGGCCGCAGCGGCCAGGTGCTGCCGCTGCGCGGTCGCCTGCAGTCCCAGGTCGGCGAGGCGGTGCCGGACCTGGCCAGTGGCGAGCACCCGGAGCCGATCCTGGTCTGGCGGCCCGCCGCGCGCCTGGTCACCGACAGCGGCCGGGCCGATTCGGTGTGCCTGCCGCTGCTGCGCATTGCCAAGGAGGGCGGCGGCTTCGTGCGCCAGCCCTATGCCGCGCCAACGCCGCGCATCCTCCCCGAATCCGACCTCGGCCGTGCAGTGGCCGAACTCTGCGCCCGGGCGCGGGAGAAGTGCCTGTTCCTCGGCGGTCGCCTGCGCCAGGCCGAGCAGGCCGGGCAGGACGACGACCGTGCCGAGATCGGCCGCCAGCTCACCGCGTTGTGGGCACGCCTGCCGGAAGTGGAAGCAGCGCTGAACAGCCGCGTCGCTACCCCGGATCGCCTCTACGGCCTGCTGGTGGGCATGGCCGGCGCCTGGTGCGCGCTGGACCCGGTGGCCGGCGTACCCGCATTCGCCCCCCTGGACTACCTGGACCTCAAGCGTGGCTACGACGAAGTGCTCGACTGGCTGGATGCGGTCCTGGCGCGCATTCGCGTCGGCTACCGCTGCCTGCTGTTCCAGGGCCTGGAGCAGGGCTTCGCCATCCAGCTGCCCGACGCCCGTTCCCCCCGCCAGCGCCTGGTGATCGGCCTGCGCATGCCCGCCGGTGCCGGCGAACAGGGCGCGCTGGACTGGCTCGGCCAGGCCATCATCGCCTCGCAATCGAAGGTCGCCACCCTGGCTCGCCAGCGCATGAGCGGCTTGCCCCACCAGAGCATGAGCCGCGCCGAGCAACTGGCCTACGGCGTGGGCGAGGACACCCGGCTGTTCGTGGTCCAGGCCGCCGGGGAGTGGTTCGACCCGGAGCAGCGCTTCTGCCTGATCGTCCCCGGCCAGGCGGCCCAGGTCGGTCCCTGGCAGGTGGTGCTGTTCGTCAACCAGGACACCGAGACCGCCTGATCAGCCAAGGACGCGCACATGCCCGAAAGGAGTCTGGCCCTTTACCCGCCCGAGTTCGGCGAGGCCCCCCTGAGCCTCGCCTTCCGCGAAGCCTGGCTGGAATGGCGAGGGGCCTGGGACCTGCTGGAAGACCTCGACGACCCCGAGCCGCAACTGGTGGAGAAGGTGGCCGAAGCCGCCACGCGCATCGTCCGCCGGCTGTGGCGCAGCGGCTTTGCCCGGGTCGGGGATTCCGCCGCGGACCAGGTCAAGGCCTCGGTCTATGCCTTCGTCGCGCTGCTGGATGAAAGCCTCCTGTTCACCCCCTGGCGTGGCCAGTCCACCTGGCAGGAGCGCCCGCTGGAGATGCGCCTCTACGGCTCGCGCAATGCCGGCGAGCGCCTGCCGGCGGCTATCCGTACCCTGTTGCAGACCCGCTCGCCGTCCACCCGCGACCTGGCCAATGTCTACCTGCAATGCCTGGTGCTGGGCTTCCAGGGGCAACTGCGCGGGGAGCGCGGTCGGGTGCTCCACGAACGCTGGCGGCGGGCGCTGTTCACCTTCGCCTGGCACCGCGAGCCTGATCCCCAGGGGGCCCTGCAGAGCCTGGCGCGGCCGACCCAGGCGGCGCCGCTGCGCCTGCCGCTGCGGCGCACCCTGCCTGACGGTTTCCGCCTGACCCTGGCGGTGGTCGCCGGCGTCCTGCTGCTGACCGCCGTGGGCCATGGGTTCTGGCGCGACATCCAGTCCGAGCTGGAGCCGGTGATGCACCTGGGCCAACTGGTCGATGAAGAGGAAGGCGCCGAATGAGCGGCTTCGCCATCGCCCTGACCGTCTTCCTGGTGATCCTCGCGCTGGTGGCCCTCGGCGCCCTCTATTGGTGGCTGCGCACCCAGTCCGGCGCGGCGATCCGCACCTTCTACAACGCCGTGCGCAAGATGGAGCACGACCAGGGCACCCAGGACCGCTACCAGACGCCCTGGCTGATGCTGGTGGGCGACCCCCGCGAGGGCGCGCTGCTGGCCCCGGACTGGCAACTGGCCCCGGTGGGCCGCCCGGCCTGGTTCGGCCGCTGGTGGGCCGACCCGGACGGCAGCCTGCTGGTGGTGCCGCAGAGCCTGTTCCTGCCGGAGGAGGGCGGTACCGCGCCGGCCTTCGTCTGGCGCCGCCTGCTGGGCATGCTGCTGCGCCTGCGTGGCCAGCGCCCGCTGGACGGGGTGATCTGGGTGGTGCCGCTGTCGCGCCTGATGAACGAGGCGCAACTGGCGTCGGATGCCATCACCGCACGCCGCCGCTTCAGCGAGCTGATGCAGCGCCTGGGCCTGAGCCTGCCGGTGCAGGTGATGGTCACCTGCATGGAAGACATGCCCGGCTTCCTCGAACTGCTCGACGCCCTGCCCGACGAGGCCCGCGAGCGTCTGCTGGGCTGGTCCTCACCCTACAGCCTGGATGCCGGCTGGCAGGGCTACTGGCTGGACGATGGCCTCGACCAGGTGATGCAGGCCCTGCAGGCCACGGTGATGGAAGTGGGCGCCCTGCGTGGCGAGCTGGGGGAGGACCTCTATCGCCTGCCGGGCCAGCTGGACAGCCTGCGCACCCACCTGCGGGCGCTGCTGGAGCCGGTGTTCCAGGGCAACACCCAGGGCGAGGCGCCGCGTTTGCGGGGCATCTACTTCAGCGGCGCGCGTGCGCTCGGCGGCCCGGCCGACCCCTGGGCAGTCGGCACGGGCGAGGGCCAGCCGCAGCAGCCGGCCTTCGCCGCCGGCCTCTGGCGCCAGCGCTTCCTCGCCGAGCAGGGGCTGGCCCAGGCCGTTCCGCGCATCCTCTACCTGCGCCAGCGCTGGCAGCGGGTGACGGCGGTGGTCGCCGGGGTGGTCGGTGTGTGCTGGCTGCTGGGCATGGTCTGGGTCTGGCACGACGCGCGGCAGGATGCCCGCGAGCTGACGCGCCTGGTGCAGGTCACGCAGAACGCCCATGTGCAGCTCAAGGACCCGGCCCGCAGCCAGGAGCAGGCCCGGCGCAACATCCAGGGTTTCTGGAACCTGCTGCGCGATGCGCCGCGCTGGCATTTCGCCGCGCTGGTCTACCCCACCTCCTGGTTCTCCAGCCAGAACGCGCGCATGGACGAGGTTCTGCGCACCCTGGCCCGCAGCGAGGCCCTGTCGCCCGTGCTGCAACTGGAGCAGATGGAGCTGGAGCGCCTGCTGGCGATCCGCCCGACGGAGCGCCACACCAATGTCGAGGGCGAGGTTCCGGAAGACTGGCCCAACTACGTCAAGGCAAAGAGTCTGGCCTACGGCGCTGCGGCCCTGGAGCAGCAGAACCGCTGGCTGGGCGATGCGCTGTCCGGTGACAAGGGCGTGCTGGAGCCCCTGGCGCAACTGGCCAACACCACCCTGGGCATGGAGCTGAACAGCGCCAGCCTGCACCGCCGCGCCTACTACGACCAGGTGCTGCGCAACCTCGGCGGGGCCGGGCTGGCACCGCTGGACCTGCGCAATGCGCGCGAGCCGATCACGGAGAACTTCCAGTCCCTGATGAAGCTCTGGCTGACCCAGTACTTCCTGGCGGAGAACTTCGTCGAGCCGGCGGCCTACCTGCGCATCCACCTGGAGAGCCTGCGCCGGGGGCAGGGCAGCTCGCTGTCCGACCTGGAAACCATCCGTGCCCGCATCGCGCGGCTGCAGGACATCCTCGCCCTGACCAACTCCGCGTGGAGCCACACCAATGGCGAGGAACTGGTGCCCGGCTACGGCAACCTGATGCAGACCGTGCGCCAGAGCAGCCTGCTGGGGAGCACCGTCGAGCAGGAGCTCAACGAGGAAGCCAACAAGCTGCGCCGCAGCTTCCACGGCCAATGGATCGCCGGTAGCGGAAACGACGCGAGCCTGCTGCAACGCCAGGCCGGCAACACCCTGGCCCTGCAGGACCACGTGGTGGCCCTGGACCGCGCCATCGACGACCTGCTGCGGCGGGACTTCACGGTGGCGGCCCTGCGCAAGGACTCGGGCGATGCCAACCCGCGCAGCCTGCGCAACGTCGACGCCCGCGCCCTGACCCAGGCCTTCAGCTACGTGGAGAGCTACCGCGCCTTCGTCGCCAGCGCCATGGCGCCGATCCCTTCGGACTACCGCGAAGGCATGCGCATCGCGGCCGGCGAAGCGGTTGCCCGCGCCGTGTGGGCCAGCCTGGTGGCCTCGCCGGAGCGTGCGCCCGGTGCCACCGGGCGGGTCTTCGACGTACCGGTGGACCAGGCCATGCAGGTGCTCCAGGCGCTGCTGGAAGTGGGGCGCCACGACCTCGCCGGGAGCCTGCGCGGGCAGCTCACGCGGATGGCCATGGCCGACGTCAACGGCGCGCTGGCCAGCATCGACGGCATGCCGCTGTTCACCCAGCGCTACGACATCGCCCAGTGGGACGGCTCCCGCGAGCTGGGCCTGCGCCTGTTCCGCGCCAGCGACGTGCAGGACCTGAAGACCAGCCTCGCCCAGCAGTTCGGCGCCATCCAGGGCAGCTGCGAAAGCGCCGCCCCGGCCCTGGCCTGGCTGCAGGACCAGCCCGAGCTGAGCGTCGCCGAGCAGGACCGGGTGCACCGCCTCGCCGCCCTCAGCGAGGAGATGGTCAAGTACAAGGCACAGAACCCCACCAGCTCGCCGGCCCTGTTCGAGCAACTGGTGGCCCGCGACTTCGTCGAGATGGACCGTGGCTCCTGCCAGCAGGTGCTCACCACCGCCACCCTGTCCACCGGCTCCGGTGACCTGGCGCGCCGCTCCCAGGTGCTGCGTGACCAGGCCGCCCAGCGCTGCAGCGACCTGCAGCGGCAGCAAGCCGCCCAGGCCTGGGACGCCCTGGCGGTCTACTTCAACCAGTACCTGGCGGGGCGCTTCCCCTTCGCCTACAGCCTGCGGACCGAAGACGCCGACCCGGCCCGGGTGCAGCACCTGGTGGAGCTGATCGACACCCACCTGGCTGCCGCCCGCGAGGGGCTCAAGTGGGGGCAGGCCGCCGACCGGCCCGCCGCCGAGGACTTCCTCACCCGCCTGGAGCAGGCGCGGGCCTGGCTCGGGCCGCTGCTGCAGCGCGACAAGTCCGGCGCCCTGGGGCTGGACATGGAAGTGCGCTGGCGCACCGACCGCGAGTCCGAGCGCGGGGCCGACCAGGTGATCGCCTGGTCCCTGCACGCCGCCGATCGCCAGCTGGACTACCCGGGCGAACCCGGGCGCCTGCTGTGGAATGCCGGCGAGCCGCTGCACCTGCTGCTGCGCTGGGCCAAGGACAGCGGCCAGCGGCCGGGCATCGACCCGCTGCAGCCGAGCATGGCGGTCAACGACCTGGAGGTCGGCTGGGAGTACCGCGGGCCCTGGGCGCTGATGCGGCTGCTGCGCACCCATGTGGTCGCGCAGCGCCAGCCCAGCCCGGACTACACCGACTTCCCGCTGACCCTGCGCGTACCCGTGCGCGGCGTGACCCAGGGCGAGCCGCAGGCGCTGATGTTCCTGCGCCTGTCGCTGATGGCCCAGGGCGGCAAGCAGCCCCTGTCGCTGCAGCCCTTGCCGGTGCGCGCGCCGCGCTCGCCGTTCGACGGCTGGCGGCCCGATTCCTTCGTCAGTTCCCAGGTAACCCCATGAGTTGGCAACCCACCGGCCCCAGCCTCGACGACCTGCTGGCACCGATTTCCGACGGCGATCCCTGCGGCGAGAACCTGCGCCACGCCCCCGAGATGGACCGTCTGCGGCAGATGCGCCGCGAGGACGACCCGTCGCTGCCCGAGGGCGTCTGGCAGGCCGAACTCAAGCGCGGTGACTGGAGCGGCGTGGAGGCCCTGGCCGGCGACCTGCTGTGTCGCCGCAGCAAGGACCTGATGCTCGCCGCCTGGCTCGGCGAGGCGTGGTTGATGCGCCATGGCCTGCATGGTGCGGCGCCGGCCCTGGGCCTGCTGGCCGGGCTCTGGGCGCGCTACCCGGACGACCTGCACCCGCGCGCCGAGGATGACGACCGCTCCTGGCGGGTGGCGCCCCTGGAGTGGGTGGCGCGGCGCTACAACGAACTGCTGCTGACCCGCTGCCCGATGCTGGGCGTGGTGGAGGGTGACCTGGCCGATGTCACCCTGGCCCACTGGCAGGGCCTCAAGCAACGCCAGGTCCAGGTCGGCGACAGCAAGGCAGCCAAGGCCGCTGCCGAGGCCGCGCGGCTGGAGCAGAGCAAGCTGGATGAGGCACTGCGGCGCCTGCCCGCCGAGCAGTTCGTCACCCTGGACGCCGAGCTGGGCCAAGCGCTGGCCGAGCTGGCACGGCTCGAGCACGGCTGCGACGAGTGGCTGGGCGAGCTGGCGCCGGGTTTCGGCCCGCTGCGTGGCGTTCTGGACGCCCTGCATGCCTTCGTCCACGAACGTCTTCCCTACGTCCCCGAGGTGCCGCCCATGCCGGAGCCCGTTTCCACCCCCGAGCACGAGGCCGCACCGGCCACTGCCGCCGTCGCCGCCTTGCCCGCCGGTGCGCCCAGCAGCCGCGAGGAGGCCTACCGGCAACTGGCGCAGATTGCCGACTTCCTGGCCCGTACCGAGCCCCACAGCCCGGTGCCCTATGTGATCCGCCGCGCGGTGGAGTGGGGGCATCAGCCGCTGAGCAGCCTGCTGGACGAGCTGCTCAACGCCGACGCCGAGTCGCGGCGCCTGTGGCAGTTGCTGGGGGTGCTGAGGTAGCGCAGCGGTCAGGCGCTCACCAGCACCTCGAACCCGCCGAAGATCATCCGCTTGCCGTCGAAGGGCATTCCCGCGGGGTCGGTCTTCAGGCGCGGGTCTTCCATGGCCCGTTGCATGCCACTGTCGCGCATGGCCTTCGAGGGCCAGGTGATCCAGGAGAACACCACGGTTTCCTCCGGTTTGCACTGCACGGCCATGGGGAAGGACGTCAGAGTCCCTTCCGGGACGTCATCGCCCCAGCATTCGCAGACGCTGAGGGCGCCACAGTCCCTGAACACAGTGGCGGCCTGCTCGGCCAGTTCGCGGTAGGCCTCGCGGGAAGCCGTTGGCACGGCCAGTACATAGCCGTCGACGTAGAGGGTCACGGTCGATCTCCTGGGTGGACTCATGGACAGGCGGTACGGCTTGCCTGGATTCATTCGACACGGGTTTCGTCACCCTGCGGAAGCGTGCCGACCAATGGGCCGCTTGTGGGCGCGGCGGTGAGCGAGGAAGATGCCGGACCTCCCAGACAACACGGACGTACGACCATGAAACTCGGCTACACCATCCTCTACGTCAGCGACGTATCCGCCTCCCTGGCCTTCTTCGAAACAGCCTTCGGGCTGCCGACGCGCTTCCTCCACGAGTCCGGCGACTACGGCGAGGTAGAGACCGGCGCCACCACCCTGGCCTTCGCCAACCATGCCCTGGGCGACTTCAACTTCCCCGGCGGCCATGTGCGTGCCGATGCTTCCGCCCAGCCGCTGGGCATGGAGATCGGCCTGGTCACCGACGATGTGGCCGCCGCGCACCAGCGCGCGCTGTCGGCCGGTGCCCACGAGCTGGCGCCGCCGGTGGCGCGGCCCTGGGGCCAGGTGGTGTCCTACCTGCGCTGCCCGGACGGCCTGCTGGTGGAACTGTGCACCCCGGTGGAGGGCTGACGTGCGCACACGGCACCTGGCACTGGGGGCGCTGCTGGGGCTGGCCGCCGGCCCGCTGCTGGCAGCGCCCTACGAGGGCTATGACGAGTTCTATGCCGGGCTCGGCAGGAACCTGTTCCCGGGTGAGGGGCTCGAGTTGCAGCAGGCCTGCACCGACGAGCCCCGTCATTGCCTGTGGACCAACGCCCTCGGCGTGGCGGCCGAGCGCTACCCGGATGCGCTGTGGAGCGCGCCCGGGGCGCTGGGCAGCGAGGCACCGGCCGGCTGGCCGGCGCTGGTGTTCGATGGCAGCACCCTGGCGGTTGCCGGGCGCACCTTGTCGCTGGCGGACGCGGTGAACCTCGCCCCGGCGGACTGGGGCGGCACCTCGCCCCAGGACCCGGAATCGCTGGCCTCGGTCACCGCCTGGCAACAGGGCACGGACCTGTGCCTGGAGCTGCACTACAACGGCAGCGGGCGCATGACCCGCTACAGCGGCGTGCTGGTGGTGAGGGACGGGAACCTGCATGTGCTGCCGCCGCTGTTCGCCGCCTGCGGGGCGGTGCGCGAAGGGGGCAACGGCGTCTTCTTCTATCCCGACACCCGCTACCTGGAAGGCCCGGGCGACCTGCCGCCGGGTGTGCAGATGGATTACCGGCGCAGCGACGGGGCCGCCTCGGCCGAAACCTATCGCTTGCGCTTCAGTGAGCCGGACAACCCCTATCGCTTCGTGATCGAGCCCGCGCCCCGCTGAGAACGGGCGCAGGCCCGTTCCCGGCGGCGGGGTGGCTCAGCCGGCCTTGCGCCGGTCGTAGACGTGGCAGGCCTTGCCCTCGGAGCGCTTCAGCGAGAAGGGCGGGCGCAGCACCACCCGCGCGCTGATGCCGATGTAGGTCTTGATCAGCTTGCCCAGCTCGCTGCACAGGGCCAGCTCCTGGGCCGTGTTGGCCGGCTCCTGTCCCGGGCGCGGCTCGACGTGGATCTCGATGCCGTCGAGGTTGCCGTCGCGGTAGAGGTGGATCTCGTAGTTCTCCGACAGGGCACGCACTTTCAGCACCAGCTCCTCCACCTGGGTGGGGAACACGTTCACGCCGCGGATGATCAGCATGTCGTCACTGCGCCCGGTGATCTTGTCCATGCGCCGCATCGGCCGTGCGGTGCCGGGCAGCAGGCGGGTGAGGTCGCGGGTGCGGTAGCGGATCATCGGCAGCGCCTCCTTGGACAGGGAGGTGAACACCAGCTCGCCGTACTCGCCGTCTGGCAGCACCTGGCCGGTCACCGGGTCGATGATCTCCGGGTAGAAGTGGTCCTCCCAGATGGTCGGGCCGTCCTTGGTCTCGGCGCATTCCATGGCCACGCCCGGGCCCATGATTTCCGAGAGGCCGTAGATGTCCAGCGCGGTGATGCCCATGCGCTCCTCGATGGCGCGGCGCAGCTCGGCTGTCCAGGGTTCGGCACCGAAGATGCCCAGGCGCAGGGGCAGGTCGTGGGGGTCGATGCCCTGGCGTTCGATCTCGTCCGCCAGGTTCAGCATGTAGGACGGGGTGACCATGATGATGTCGGGCTGGAAGTCGCGGATCAGCTGCACCTGCTTCTCGGTCTGGCCGCCGGACATGGGGATCACCGTGCAGCCCAGGCGCTCGGCGCCGTAGTGCGCGCCCAGGCCGCCGGTGAACAGGCCGTAGCCGTAGGACACGTGCACCTTGTCACCCTTGCGCCCCCCGGCCGCGCGGATGGAGCGCGCCACCACGCCGGCCCAGGTGTCGATGTCGTTGCGGGTGTAGCCCACCACCGTCGGCTTGCCGGTGGTGCCGCTGGAGGCGTGCAGGCGCACCACCTCGCTCTGGGGCACGGCGAACATGCCGTAGGGGTAGTTGTCGCGCAGGTCGTTCTTGCCGGTGAAGGGGAAGCGCGCCAGGTCCTCCAGGGACTGCAGGTCGTCCGGGTGCACGCCCGCCTCGTCGAAGCGGCGGCGGTACAGCGGGACGTTGTCGTAGGCGTGCTTCAGGCTCCAGCGCAGGCGATCCAGCTGGTGCTGGCGCAGTTCGTCGACGCTGGCGGTTTCCATGGGATCGAGCAAGGCGGTGGAGGCGATCGTGTTCATCATGGGTCACTCGAATTGTTGTTGTAGTCGACAGCCGGTGAGGGGCTGCGAGTGCAGGCGAGCAGCATACTCCGCGCTGTTCGCCCGGGCTCGGGCGTAGCGTTTCAGCGCCTTTCAATGACCAGGGCGATGCCCTGGCCGACGCCGATGCACATGGTGCAGAGGGCATAGCGGCCCTGGCGTTCTTCCAGTTCGTGGAGGGCGGTGGTCACCAGGCGCGCGCCGCTCATGCCCAGCGGGTGGCCGAGGGCGATGGCGCCGCCGTTGGGGTTGACCCGGGGGTCGTCGTCGGCCACGCCCAGCTCCCGCAGCACGGCCAGGCCCTGGGCGGCGAAGGCCTCGTTGAGTTCGATCACGTCCATGTCGGCCAGGGACAGCCCGGTCAGCTCCAGCACCTTGCGGGTCGCCGGGACCGGGCCGATGCCCATGATGCGCGGCTCCACCCCGGCAGTGGCCATGCCGACCACCCGGGCGCGGGCCTTGAGGCCGTGGCGCCGGGCGGCGGCGGGGCTGGCCAGCAGCAGGGCACAGGCGCCGTCGTTGACGCCCGAGGCGTTGCCGGCGGTGACCGAACCGCCCGGGCGGAAGGGCGTGCCCAGTTTGGCCAGTTGCTCCAGGGTGGTATCGCCGCGCGGGTGCTCGTCCTGGCTCACCACCTTGGGCGGGCCTTTGCGCTGGGGGATTTCCACGGGGACGATCTCTTTGCCCAGGCGCCCGCTGGCCTGGGCCGCGGCGGCGCGCTGCTGGCTGCGCAGGGCGAAGGCGTCCTGGTCGGCGCGGGAGATGCCGAACTGCTCGGCGACGTTCTCGGCGGTCTCCGGCATGGAGTCGATGCCGAATCCGGCCTGCATCAGCGGGTTGACGAAGCGCCAGCCGATGGTGGTGTCGAAGATCTCCGCCTGGCGGGAGAAGGCGGTGTCGGCCTTGCCCATGACGAAGGGCGCGCGGGACATGGACTCCACCCCGCCGGCGATCATCAGTCCGGCTTCGCCGCAGCGCAGGGCGCGGGCGGCGCTGCCCACGGCGTCGAGGCCGGAGCCGCACAGGCGGTTGAGGGTGGTGCCGGGCACGCTCTGCGGCAGGCCGGCGAGCAGGGCGGCCATGCGCGCGACGTTGCGGTTGTCCTCGCCGGCCTGGTTGGCGCAGCCGTAGATCACGTCGTCGATGGCGCTCCAGTCCAGTTCCGGGTGGCGCGCCATCAGGGCGCGGATCGGCACCGCGCCGAGATCGTCGGCACGCACGCCGGACAGCGCCCCGGCGTAGCGGCCGATGGGGGTGCGCACGGCGTCGATGATCAGGGCGTCGTTCATCTGGACATCACTCATCAGGGGTCTCCTGCGCGAGCACCGTGCCGCGCACTTTGTAGGATTTGCCGTGGAACAGGGCGATCAGCTGCCCGTTCTGGTTCTCGATGCGCACGTCGTAGTTGCCGGTGCGCCCGCTGCGGCTCTGCTCGCTGGCCTGGGCGGTGAGGGTGTCGCCCAGGCGCGCCGGGGCCACGTAGTCGATGCTGCAGCCGATGGCCACGGTGGCTTCGTTGTAGCTGTTGCAGGCGAAGGCGAAGGCCGAGTCGGCCAGGGCGAAGAGGTAGCCGCCGTGGCAGGTGCCGTGGCCCTGGACCATGTCGGCGCGCACGGTCATGCCCATCTGCGCCTGGCCGGGTGCGACGGAGAGCAGGCGCATGCCCATGGCCTGGCTGGCGGTGTCGCGCTCGAACAGGGCGCTGCCGCAGGCCTCGGCCAGGGACAGGGCTTCATGGTTGGTCATGGAAGGTCCTCCCTTCGGCGACGTGGCGGCGCAGCAGCAGCGACGGGCGATAGCGCGCCTCGCCGTAGGCCACCTGCAGGTTGTCCAGGGTGCGCAGCAGCGCCGCCAGGCCGATGGCGTCCGCCCAGGCCAGCGGGCCCTTGGGGTAGTTGACGCCAGCGCGCATGGCCAGGTCGATGTCCGCCGCCGAGCCGACGCCCTGCAGCACCGCATCGGCGCCTTCGTTGGCCAGCATGGCGACGGTGCGCAGCACGGCCAGGCCGGGGATGTCGGCCAACGGCGTGGCGGTGATGCCGGCGCGCTGCAGCAGTGCCACGGCCTGGTCGCGGGCGAGGGCGGAGGTGCTGGCGGCCCAGGTGATGCCCAGGCGGCTGGCCTCGGCGTAGTCCAGCGCCAGGTCCAGCAGCACCAGGTTGGCCAGGCCGTCCTCACGGGCGCGCTGGCTGGCCAGGCGGCCGTCGGAGAGGGCCAGCACGGCATCGCCGACCCGCAGCAGGCCGGTGCCGTCACGGCGGGTCACCGCCAGGCCGGCGGCCTGCAGGCGCGCCGCCAGCGGCTCGGCCACGCCCAGGTGGCCCTCCACCACGCAGCCGTCCACGGTCTGCTCGCTGGAGAGCGCGGCGGGCGTCGGGCGCTGGGCGCCCTCGGCGTAGTCGTAGAAGCCACGGCCGCTCTTGCGCCCGAGGCGGCCGGCGTCCACCAGCTCCTTCTGGATCAGCGAGGGCTGGAAGCGGAAGTCGCCGTAGTAGGCCTCGAACACCGAGCAGGTGACGGCGTAGTTGACGTCGTGGCCGATCAGGTCGGTGAGTTCGAAGGCGCCCATGCGGAAGCCGCCGGCCTCGCGCATCAGGGCGTCGAGGGTGGCGCAGTCGGCGGCACCCTCCTGCAGCAGGCGCAGGCTTTCCGCATAGAAGGGCCGGGCCACGCGGTTGACGATGAAGCCGGGGGTGGAGCGGGTGTGCACCGGCTGCTTGCCCCAGGCACGCGCAGTGGCGTACAGGGCGTCAGCCAGGGCCGGGTCGCTGGCCAGGCCCGAGACGACTTCCACCAGGGCCATCAGCGGTGCCGGGTTGAAGAAATGCAGGCCGATCACCCGCCCCGGGTGGGCGAGCCCGGCGGCCAGGGCGGTGATGGACAGCGAGGAGGTGTTGCTGGCGAGGATGCAGGTGGGGCTGCACAGCGCCTCCAACTGCTGTAGCAGGGCGCGCTTGATCTCCAGGTTCTCGACGATGGCTTCGATCACCAGGCGTGCGTCGGCCAGGGCTTCCAGCGTCTCCGCCGGTTGCAGGCGGGCGACGATGGCCTGGCGCTCGGCGGCATCCAGCTTGCCTTTCTCCACCAGGCGGCCGAGCTGGCGGTCGATGCCGTCCACGGCCTGGGCGGCGGCGCCGGGTCGGTTGTCGTAGAGCCGGACCGGGTGGCCGGCCTGGGCCGCCACCTGGGCGATGCCGGCGCCCATGGCACCGGCGCCGATCACGGCGACGAGGGACGTTTGGGGCAGGGCGGGCATGGGCTCAGCGTCCTTTGAAGACCGGGGTGCGTTTGGCCATGAAGGCGCTGACGCCTTCGCGGTAGTCCTCGCTGCGGCCGGCCAGGCGCTGCAGGTCGCGCTCCAGTTCCAGCTGCTGGTCGAAGCTGTTGTCCAGGCTGGCATTGAGGCTGCGCTTGATCAGCGCCAGGCCGTAGGTCGGCTGGGTGGCCAGGTGGCGGGCGAGCTTGAGGGCCTCGTCACGCAGGGCGGCATCGTCCACCACGCGGTGGATCAGCCCCCACTGCTCGGCCTGCTCGGCGCTCAGGCGCTCGCCCAGCAGGGCCAGGGCCTTGGCGCGGGCCATGCCCACCAGGCGCGGCAGGGTCCAGGTGCCGCCGGAATCGGGGATCAGACCGATCTTGCAGAAGGCCTGGATGAAGCTGGCGGAGCGGGCGGCCAGGACCAGGTCGCACGCCAGGGGGATGTTGGCCCCGGCCCCGGCGGCGACGCCGTTGACGGCGCAGACCACCGGCATGGGCAGGTCGCGCAGGGTGCGGATCAGCGGGTTGTAGAACTGCTCGATGGAGGTACCCAGGTCCGGCGCCTCGCTGCCGGGGGCGACGTTGCGGTCGGCCAGGTCCTGGCCGGCGCAGAAGCCACGGCCTTCGCCGGTCAGCAGCAGCACGCGCACCGCCGGGTCCTGGCGCACCTGCTTGAGGGCCTCGCGGACCTCGCCGTGCATCTGGGCGTTGAAGCTGTTGAGCTGCTCGGGTCGGTTGAGGCTGAGGGTGGCGACACCCGCCTCGATGGAAAAGAGGATGTGTTCGAAGGTCATGTCTCGGGCGCTCCAGGGCGGCGGGAGAGGGCGGCCAGCGGTCACTGGCCGGTGAAGTCGGGGCGGCGCTTTTCCTGGAAGGCACGGATGCCTTCGTCGCGGTCGCGGGTGCCGGCCAGCAGGGTGAAGGCATGGCGCTCGAAGCGCAGGCCGCTGGCGAGGTCGGTGTCCTCGGCCTTGAGCACGGCCTCTTTAGCCAGGCGCACGGCCAGTGGCGCTTTCTGGGCGATCAGCCGGGCGATGGCGAGGGCGCGCTCGACGGTGAACTCGGGTTGGGTCACCTCGCTGACCAGCCCGGCGCGCAGGGCGTGGCGGGCGTCGATGGCTTCGCCGGTGAGCACCATCTGCATGGCCAGGGACTTGCCCACGGCGCGCAGCAGGCGCTGGGTGCCGCCGGCGCCGGGCATGATCCCGAGGTTGATTTCCGGCTGGCCGAAGCGGGCGTCTTCACCGGCGATGAGGATGTCGGCGTGCATGGCCAGCTCGCAGCCACCGCCGAGGCAGAAGCCGTTGACGGCGGCCACCAGCGGTTTGCCGAAGCGTGCGATGCGTTGCCAGTGGGCCTGGCGCGGGTCGTTGAGGATGCCCACCAGGTCGCGCTCGGCCATCTCCTGGATGTCGGCACCGGCGGCGAAGGCCCTGCGGCTGCCGGTGATCACCACCGCGCGGGTGTCGGCGTCCTGCTCGGCCAGGTCCAGCTCGGCAGCCAGTTCGCCGAGCAGCTCGGTGTTCAGCGCATTCAGCGCCTCGGGGCGCTGCAGGGTGATCAGGCGGACACCCAGTTCGGGCGGCAGGACAGCAAGGGTACGAGGCATGACGAACGTCCTCTGGTGCACGCGCGGCTCAGGCATGCCGCTCTTGTTGGTGAGATGGCGCGTGACCCGGGCGTTCGCGACGGGTCGCCATCCGTTGTGGCGGCAGTATAGGCATAAAGCGATACAAAACAACAAATCTAAAAATAGAAAATGTGTCTTAAAAGATCGCGGCTTGGTGGTTGTGAAGGGTCTGCTACAGGGCTTATCGGCCTTTAATTAGCGTTGAGTGGCTGATTGGTCGTGATTCTGGTGCTTTTTTGAAGGTGTTTCCATGTGATACAAGAGCTGTGTATTTTTGAATCGAATAAGGCTTGAGCCTGAGAAGGAGAAACGCCCATGGCCTGCTACAGCCTGGATGGACTGGTTCCGGTGGTGCACCCCACTGCCTATGTGCACCCGAGCGCGGTGCTGATCGGTGACGTGATCATCGGCCCGCACTGCTACGTCGGCCCGCTGGCCAGCCTGCGCGGCGATTTCGGGCGCATCGTTCTGGAGGAGGGCGCCAACATCCAGGACACCTGTGTGATGCACGGCTTCCCCGGCAGCGACACGGTGGTGGCGCGCAACGGCCACATCGGGCACGGCGCGGTGTTGCATGGCTGCCAGATCGGCGAAGACGCCCTGGTGGGCATGAATGCGGTGGTGATGGATGGCGCGCGCATCGGCGCGCGTTCCTTCGTTTCCGCCACGGCCTTCGTCAAGGCGGGTTTCACCTGCGATGCGCAGTCCCTGGTGATGGGCTCCCCGGCGCAGGTGCGCCGTGTGCTGAGCGATGACGAGGTGGCCTGGAAACAGGCCGGCACCCGCGAGTACCAGCGCCTGGCCCAGCGCTGCCTGGCGGCGCTCGAGCCCTGCGAGCCGCTGGCCGAGGTGGAGCCCGGCCGGCCGCGCATGAGCGATCCGGGCCTGCGGCCCAAGGGCGAGGCACACTGATGGGTTCGGTCTGTGGCCCCCTAACGCCTGTGGCCCCATCGTGAAGCGTGCGGGTATAGTCGGCATCCCTTAACGACCCCGTATGCCCATGACCTCCCTCGCGCCCCTGGACCAGCTCATCACCCGCTTCCAGCAGCAGACTCCCATTCGCGCCAGCTCGCTGATCATGACCCTCTACGGGGATGCCATCGAACCCCACGGCGGCACCGTCTGGCTGGGCAGCCTGATCCAGATGCTGGAACCCATCGGCATCAACGAACGGCTGATACGCACCTCGATCTTCCGCCTCACCAAGGACGGCTGGCTGAGTGCCGAGAAGGTCGGGCGGCGCAGCTACTACAGCCTCACCGGCACGGGTCGTCGGCGTTTCGAGAAGGCCTTCAAGCGCGTCTACAGCTCCGGCATCCCGGCCTGGGATGGCTCCTGGCACCTGGTGGTGCTGTCGCAGCTGCCCCAGGAGAAGCGCAAGCAGGTGCGCGAGGAGCTGGAGTGGCAGGGCTTCGGCGCCATCGCGCCGACCGTGCTGGCCAACCCCCGCTGCGACCGCGTGGACCTCACCACCACCCTGCAGGAGCTGGACGCCCTGGAGGACAGCATCGTCTTCGAGACCAGCGCCCAGGATGTGCTGGCCTCCAAGGCCCTGCGCATGCAGGTGCGCGAGAGCTGGCGGCTGGACGAACTGGGCGAGCACTACCGCGAGTTCATCCAGCTGTTCCGCCCGCTCTGGCAGGCCCTGCGCGAGCAGGAAAGCTTGGACCCGGAGGACTGCCTGCTGGCCCGCACGCTGCTGATCCACGAATACCGCCGCCTGCTGCTGCGCGACCCGCAACTGCCGGACGAACTGCTGCCCAGCGACTGGGAAGGCCGCTCGGCACGCCAGCTGTGCCGCAACATCTACCGCCTGATCTACGCCAAGGCCGAGGAATGGCTGAACGCCAACCTGGAAACCGCCGACGGCCCGCTGCCCGACGCCAGCGAGGGCTTCTACCGGCGCTTTGGCGGTCTGCGCTAGCACGCTGAACGAGGTGGGCAGGCCGGCCGCCTGCCCAGTCTTGTGCCGGCCCCTGCCTTGGGGCCGGCGTTGCGCTTACAACCGCATCAGCACCGACTTGAGTTCGGTGTAGTGCTCGATGGCGGCTGCGCCCATCTCGCGGCCGAGCCCCGACATCTTGTAGCCGCCGAAGGGCAGGGCCGGGTCCAATGCGCTGTGGCAGTTGACCCACACGGAGCCGGACTTGATGCGCGGGATCATCCGGTGCACGGCGCCCAGGTCGTTGGACCAGATGCTCGCGCCGAGGCCGTAGGGGTTGTCGTTGGCCAGGCGCACGGCTTCGTCGAGGTCGTCGAAGGGCATGGCCACCAGCACCGGGCCGAAGATCTCTTCCTGCACCAGGCGGTGCTTCTGGTCGACGTCGGCGATCACCGTCGGCTTGACGAAATACCCCGGCCCGAAGCCTTCGCCGCCGCAGACCACCGACGCCCCCAGCTCGCGGCCGAGGTTGATGTAGCCGGTCACGCGGTCCTGCTGGCGGGCGGAGATCAGCGGGCCCATCTGCACGCTCGGGTCCAGCCCGTTGCCCAGCTTCATGCCGTTGGCGATGCCGGCGATGTCGGCCACCACGTTGTCGAAGTGCTTGCGCTGCACGTACAGGCGCGAGCCGGCGCAGCACACCTGGCCCTGGTTGAAGAAGATCGCCGTGGCGGCGCCGGCGGCGGCGTCCTGTAGGTTGGCGTCGGCCAGTACCAGGGTGGGCGACTTGCCACCCAGCTCCAGGGTGACGCGGGTCATGTTGTCCATGGCGGCTTTGCCGATCTGCTTGCCGACCTCGGTGGAGCCGGTGAAGGTCAGCTTGTCCACGCCCGGGTGGCGGGTGAGGGCGGCGCCGGCGTTCAGGCCGGTGCCGGTCACCACGTTGAACACCCCGGCGGGGTAGCCCGCCTCCAGCACCAGTTCGGCCAGCTTGAGGGCGGTAACCGGCGTTTCGTCCGCCGGCTTGAGCACCACCGTGCAGCCGGTGGCCAGGGCCGGGCCGAGCTTCCAGCAGGCCAGCAGCAGGGGGAAGTTCCAGGCGACGATGGCGCCCACCACGCCGACGGCTTCGCGGCGGATGAAACCGTGGAACTGGTCGTCCGGCATCAGCGGCAGGGAGACGTCGACGCTGCTGCCTTCGATCTTGGTGGCCCAGCCGGCCATGTAGCGGAGGAAGTCGATGGCCAGTTGCACGTCCATCACCTGCGCCACCGCCGCGCTCTTGCCGTTGTTCAGGCATTCCAGCTCCGCCAGTTGCTGGGCATCGCGCTGCATCAGGTCGGCCAGGCGCCACAGCAGGTTCTGCCGTTCGCGGGGGCGCATGCGGCTCCAGGCGGAGTCATCGAAAGCCTGGCGGGCGGCGCGCACGGCACGGTCCACGTCGTCCGCGTCGGCCGAAGGCACGCGGCCGATGACGTCACCCGTGGCCGGGTTGCGGAAGTCTAGGGTGGCGCCGCTGGTGGCGTCCTGCCACTGGTCGCCGATGAGCATCTTCAGCGGGCGGTCGAGGAAGGCGCGGGTGGCCGGCAGGAGGGGCAGCTGGTCGGACATGGGTTCGCTCTCTTGTTGTCAGGGAAGGAGGTGACAGCCATGGGGCAACCGCCATGCCAAGCTGCGCGCGAGGGCGCCAGGCGCCGTCTGCCGTGACCTGCGGCGACGATGAGGTGGGCACCGGCGCATTGGGGCTGTTGCACTTTGAGACGGCGTGAGACAACCCGTGCAACAGCCGCGCCCGCTGCGCTCGGGTGTCACCGTGGCGGCGTCTCAGGCTGGAACAGCCTGTCTCGAAATTAGACGCGTGCGGTGTTTCGCCACAGCCCCGATGAAGCCGCGTTGCGCGCTCAAGGCATTGATTTAGAAAGGTTTATCGGAAGTGGCACACATCCTGTATCGGCTGCGACAGTTGTGCCGCCCGGTTCGGCGCGACCCATAAGAACAAAACCGTGGAGGTCTGACCTTGAAGACGACTCGACTCCGGCGGCAAGCGGGCAGCCTGGTGCTGACCCTGGCAGCCTTGCTGTGTGCCCAGGCCCATGGGGCGGAAGAGGGGCCGGCGCTCCTCCAGTCCAAATGCATGGGGTGCCACATCCCCGAGGGCAACGACACCTACAGCCGCATCAGCCACCAGCGCAAGACGCCCGAAGGCTGGCTGATGAGCATCGCCCGCATGCAGGTGATGCACGGCCTGAAGATCAGCGACGAGGACCGTCGCACCCTGGTCAAGTACCTGGCCGACAAGCAGGGCCTGGCGCCCAGCGAGACCGACGGCGTGCGCTACGCCATGGAGCGTCGGCTGAACACCGTCGAGCAGTTCGACGATCACCTCAGCCAGATGTGCGGCCGCTGCCACTCCGGTGCCCGTGTCGCCCTGCAGCGGCGCCCGGCGAAGGAGTGGGAGCACCTGGTCAACTTCCACCTCGGCCAGTGGCCGTCCCTCGAATACCAGGCCCAGTCCCGCGACCGCGACTGGCTGGACATCGCCCTCA
This sequence comes from Metapseudomonas otitidis, assembly GCF_011397855.1. NCBI lineage: Bacteria > Pseudomonadati > Pseudomonadota > Gammaproteobacteria > Pseudomonadales > Pseudomonadaceae > Metapseudomonas > Metapseudomonas otitidis. The sequence continues at coordinate 2,750,050 of NZ_AP022642.1, forward strand.
AGCAGACCGTGCCCGACCTGGCCAAGCGCTTCCCGCTGGACAGCCAGGCCTGGACCGACTGGCAGAAGGCCCGGCCCAAGGCCGACGTGCTGCCGGGCCAGTGGAGCTTCAGCGGCCACATGCTCGCCAAGGGTGATGTGCGCGGCGTGATGACCGTGACCGCCGATGGTGCCGACACCTTCAAGGTGGACGTGAAGGGCCAGTACGCCGACGGTTCGCCGTTCACCGGCAGCGGCTCGGCGATCCTCTACAACGGCTACGAATGGCGCGGCAACGTGAAGGTGGGCGACACCACCCTGCGCCAGGTCTTCGCCGCCCTCGACGGTCAGATGACCGGCCGCATGTTCGAGAGCGAGCACGACGAGCGTGGCCTCGACTTCAGCGCCGCGAAGCAGGGCCAGGCCCGGCTCCTGGCGGTGCAGCCGGCGCAGGTCAAGGCCGGCAGCGAAACCGAGCTGACCCTGGTGGGCAGCGGCCTCTCGGGTGCGCCGCAACTGGGGGCCGGACTGGAGGTGGTGAAGGTGCTGGACAGCACCCCGGACCATGTGCGGGTGAAGGTGAAGGCGGCCGCCGATGCCGCCCCCGGCCTGCGTGAGGTGTCCATCGGTGCGCTCAAGGGCGTGACCCTGGCGGTCTACAAGGACATCGCCGAGGTCAAGGTGGTGCCCGCGTTCTCCATCGCCCGCATCGGCGAGAACGGCGGCTCCACGCCCAAGGTCCAGGGCCGCTTCGAGGCCGAGGCCTGGGGCACCGACGCCGCCGGCAAGGCCTACCGCATCGGCTACCTGCCGGCGAAATGGTCGGTGGAACCGTTCGATGAGCGGGCCAAGGAAGACGAGGACGTGAAGTTCGCCGGGGTGATGCAGAAGGATGGCGTCTTCGTGCCCGGCGGTGCCGGCCCCAACCCGGAACGCAAGATGATGACCAACAACGCCGGCAACCTGAAGGTGATCGCCGAACTGGAGGAGGGCGGGCAGAAGGGCGAAGGCCACCTGATCGTCACTGTCCAGCGCTGGAACAACCCGCCATTGCCCTGAGTGGGAAGGACCGGGCAGGGCGGTTGCCCCGCCCGGATTCGAAACGAATCGGGACGAATTCCAGGAGGTCGCCATGGGCGCAATCTTGAATCTGGTCGAACGCAACCTGCACGAGGTGCAGGTCAACACCGACCGCATGCTGTTCCACATCCCCAGCAGCTCGCTGTTCGCCACCGACGCGCTGACCGGGGGCATCATCGACGCCCTGCGCCAGCAGGGATGCTCGCCCGAGGAGTTGGTGCAACGCCTGGGCGGGCGCTTCGCGGGGGCCGAGATCGACGAGACCCTGCGCGAGCTGATCGCGCTGGAAGTGGTGAGCGACGGCTCGCCGCTGACGCCGGAGATCGGCCTGAAGAAGGTCGACCGCACCGCCCTCAACACCGTGGTGCTGAACGTCAACACCGGCTGCAACCTGAGCTGCACCTACTGCTACAAGGAAGACCTCGACAAGCCCTCGGCCGGCAAGAAGATGGCCGTGGAAACCGCCGAGGCCTCGGTGGAGATGCTGCTGCGCGAGTCCCCCGACGAGGCCCGCTACAGCGTGGTGTTCTTCGGTGGTGAGCCGCTCTCCAACCGCCCGCTGATCGAGCACATGGTGGGCTACTGCGAGCGTCGCTTCGCCGCTGCGGGCAAGCAGGTGGAGTTCGTCATGACCACCAACGCCACGCTGCTCACCGAGGAGATCGTCGACTGGCTGAATGCCCACCGCTTCGGGCTGTCCATCAGCATCGACGGGCCGAAGACGGTGCACGACCGCAACCGCATCACCGTAGGCGGGCAGGGCACCTACGACGTGGTCCGGCGCAAGGTGGAGATGCTGCTGTCGCGCTACACCAGCCGCCCGGTGGGCGCGCGGGTGACGCTGACCACCGGCGTCACCGACGTGGAAACCATCTGGGACCACCTGTTCAACGAACTGGGCTTCGCCGAGGTGGGGTTCGCCCCGGTCACCTCCGGCGACATCAGCAGCTTCAACCTAACGGCGGACGAGCTGGTGCAGGTGTTCGCCAACATGAAGGCCCTGGGCCGGCGCTACCTGGAGGCGGCGCTGGAGAACCGCAACATCGGCTTCTCCAACCTGCACCAGCTGATTACCGACATCCACGAGGGTCAGAAGAAGGCGCTGCCCTGCGGGGCCGGGCTGAAGATGCTGGCGGTGGACCACAAGGGCGAGCTGAACCTCTGCCACCGCTTCACCGGCTCCAGCCTGCCGACCTTCGGCAACGTGCACGGCGCGGTGAAGCAGGCCGAGCTCAACGACTTCCTCTCCCAGCGCCTGGACCGCACCGGCACCGGCTGCGACAGCTGCCGCATCCGCAACCTCTGTTCCGGCGGCTGCTACCACGAGAGCTACGCCCGCTACGGCGATCCCACGCACCCGACCTATCACTACTGCGAACTGATGCGCGACTGGGTGGACTTCGGCATCGAGGTCTACAGCCGCATCCTGGCCGGCAACCCGGCCTTCATCAGCCGCACCATCACTCCGCGGAAGGCGCACTGACATGAAACACCTCAAGCCGCTGAACCAGAAAGCGCACCTGCTCGAACAGGCCGCAGCCGAAGACCGCCTGGAAGAAGTCGTTGCCATGAGTGCCGTCGCTGGCTGTACGGCGACCACCGACCCGGGCTGGGAAGTGGATGCCTTCGGGGGCGTCAGCTCCCTGTGCCAGCCCATGGAGGCCGACCTTTACGGCTGCTCCGACCCCTGCTGGTGGCCGGCCCAGGTGCCGGACATGATGACCACCTACCAGGACTGGAACGCCAGCGCGCAGGACTCCTCGCAGGACTGGCGCAACCTCGGCACCGTCTTCCCCAAAGACAAATGACCGGCCACCCGAACACGAGGGATAACCCGATGAAGCTCAATGCGTTCGCCAGCCTGGCCGTTGCCGCCGGGCTCGCCCTGGGTGGCCAGGCCCTGGCCGCCGACAACGCCGGCCTGGCACTCAAGGCCGGCCAGGAATACATGATCGCCACCAACTACCCGAACAACCTGCACGTGCTCGACCTGGCCAGCGACAGCCTCTACAAGACATGCCGCCTGCCCGACGCCTTCGGACCGGGCACCGCCATGGTGTCGCCGGATCGCAAGACCGCCTACCTGCTCAACAACCACTTCGGCGACCTCTACGGCATCGACCTCGACAGCTGCCGCGCGGTGTTCCACGCCAAGCTTTCGCGCAAGCCGGACGAGAAGGCCCGCTCCATGTTCGCCTTCGCCCTCAGTCCGGACGGCAAGGAGCTGTACAGCGTGGTCAACCCGACCCGCATGGCCAGCGACCACTACGAGGTCCAGCAGCCGCGCCTGGAGGTGTTCGACACCGCCGCCGGCCTGGACGCCCAGCCCGTGCGCAGCTTCCCGGTGCCGCGCCAGCTGTACATCATGCGCGCCGCCGACGACGGCACCCTGTATATCGCCGGGCCCGACATCTACAAGATGGACGTGAAGACCGGCCACTACGAAGTCGCCGTGCCCGGTCGCAATTGGAAGCGCCCCAACTACGGCCCGCCGGACGTGCTGTACTTCTGGCCGCACCAGACCCCGCTGCACGAGTTCTCGATGCTCTACACCACCACCAGGTTCAAGGACGAGAAGCAGGACCCGGCCACCGCCGACTTCGTCTACGGCTACGTGAGCATCGACCTGAAGACCGGCAAGCCCACCGTGGAGGACTTCGCGCCGCTGACCGAGCTGTACTTCACCGGCCTGCGTTCGCCGAAGGACCCGAACCAGATGTTCGGCGTGCTCAACCGCCTGGCCAAGTACGACATCAAGCAGCAGAAGCTGATCAAGGCCGCCAACCTGGACCACTCCTACTACTGCATTGCCTTCAACACCCAGGGCAGCAAGCTCTACCTGGCCGGCACCTTCAACGACATCGCCGTCTTCGATCCGGACAGCCTGGAGAAGGTGAAGAACATCAAGCTGCCGGGCGGTGACATGGCCATCACCACCACCCAGGTATTCGTGCGCTAGGCCGGTGACTCCCCCGTGGCCCGGGCTTGTGCCCGGGAGCGGGGCGGGTCTGCCGTAGGCGTTCGCACGCGTCATTCCACGCCATCTACGACCAATGGGTCACTGGACAGAACAAAACCCTTTACCCAGATTGACGTTTACGTAAAGGTAATCGGCCTCCCTGCCCGAATCGGAGGCCACTCGGAACGACCCGATCCCACCACAACGACAAGAAGGGACAGCCATGCATCAACCGAGCTATACCCGGGGGCGCCAGGACAAGCCCCTGCTCGCCATGACCATCGGCGCGGCATTCGACGCCACGGTCGCCCGATTCCCCGAACGCGAAGCCCTGGTGGTGCGCCACCAGGGGCTGCGCTACAGCTGGCGCAGCCTGGCCGAGGCGGTGGAGGCCCATGCCCGCGCGCTGATGGCCTTGGGTATCCAGAGCGGCGACCGGCTCGGCATCTGGGCGCCCAACTGCGCCGAGTGGTGCATCACCCAGTTCGCCAGCGCCAAGGTCGGCGCCATCCTCGTCAACATCAACCCGGCCTATCGCAGCAGCGAGCTGGAGTACGCCCTGCGCCAGTCCGGCTGCCGCTGGGTGATCTGCGCCGACGCCTTCAAGACCTCCGACTACCACGCCATGTTGCAGGGCTTGGTGCCGGAGCTGGCCAGCGCGCCCATCGGCCAGCTCGCCAGCGAGGCGCTGCCCGAACTGCGCGGGGTGATCAGCCTGGCCGCCGAACCGCCGGCCGGCTTCCTCGCCTGGGCCGACCTGCAGCAGCGGGCAGGGGAGGCCACCCCGGCCGAGCTGGCCGAGCGCCAGGCCAGCCTGCAGTTCGACGACCCCATCAACATCCAGTACACCTCCGGCACCACCGGCTTCCCCAAGGGCGCCACCCTCAGCCACTACAACATCCTCAACAACGGCTACATGGTCGGCGAGAGCCTGGGGCTAACCGAGCACGACCGCCTGGTGATCCCGGTGCCGCTGTACCACTGCTTCGGCATGGTCATGGGCAACCTGGGCTGCGTGACCCACGGCGCCACCATGATCTACCCCGGCGACGCCTTCGACCCGCTCACCGCCCTGCGCGCCGTGGCGGAGGAGAAGGCCACCGTACTGTACGGCGTGCCGACCATGTTCATCGCCGAGCTGGACCACCCGCAGCGGCATGAATTCGACCTCTCCAGCCTGCGCACCGGCATCATGGCCGGCGCGACCTGCCCCATCGAGGTGATGCGCCGGGTCATCGGCGAAATGCACATGAGCGAGGTGCAGATCGCCTACGGCATGACCGAGACCAGCCCGGTGTCCCTGCAGACCGGCCCGGATGACGGGCTGGAGCTGCGCGTCACCACCGTCGGCCGCACCCAGCCGCAGCTGGAGAGCAAGATCGTCGATGCCGAGGGCCGCATCGTGCCGCGCGGCACCATCGGCGAGCTGTGCACCCGGGGCTACAGCGTGATGCTCGGCTACTGGAACAACCCCCAGGCCACCGCCGACGCCATCGACCCGGGCCGCTGGATGCACACCGGCGACCTCGCGGCCATGGACGACGACGGCTACGTGCGCATCGTCGGGCGCAGCAAGGACATGATCATCCGCGGCGGCGAGAACATTTACCCCCGCGAGCTGGAGGAGTTCTTCTTCACCCACCCGGCCGTGGCCGACGTGCAGGTGATCGGCATTCCCTGCAGCAAGTACGGCGAGGAGATCGTCGCCTGGATCAAGTTCCACCCCGGCCACAGCGCCGGCGAGGAGGAGCTGAAGACCTGGGCCAAGGCCCGCATCGCGTACTTCAAGGTGCCTCGGCACTTCCGTTTCGTGGACGAGTTCCCCATGACGGTGACCGGCAAGATCCAGAAGTTCCGCATGCGCGAGATCAGCATCGAGGAGCTGACGCCGCCCCGGGACGGCAAGGTGACGGCGATCCGCTAGCGCCCCAGGGAGCCGCGTCTTGCGCGGCTCCTTATCCCGCCTTCCATCTCCTACACTGGGCGCCCGTAATCGCCATGACCCCCGGAACGCCATGACAGGAACGTCAGCCGAGAAAGGCACCATCTCCGTCCGCCTCGTCGACGAAGCACTGCAGGTGCTTCGCCAGCAGGGGGGCGACGTCGCCGCGCTGCTGGAGCAGGCCGGCATTCCCGCCGAGCAGATGGCCCGGCCCTACGGTCGGGTCGCCTCCAGGCAGTACGCCCAGCTGTGGCTGCTGATCGCCCGGGTGATGGATGACGAGTTCTTCGGCATGGACAGCCGCCGGCTCAAGTCCGGCAGCTTCGCCCACATGAGCCGGACCGCCCTGCAGGCCGCCACCCTGGGGGACGCGCTGCAGGCCAGCCTGACCTTCCTCGCCCTGGTGCTGGATGACCTGCAGCCCCGCCTGGCGCGGCGCGGCAGCCTGGCGGAGATCGTCCTCGACGACAGCGGCGCGCCGCCTCGGGCCTTCGCCTGCTTCACCCTGTTCCTCATGGTCCACGGCCTGCTCTGCTGGCTGGCCGGTCGGCGCCTGCCGATCCTCGGCATCGAGCTACGGGGGCCGCAGCCGGCCTACATCGAGGACTACCGGGTGATGTTCACCCCGCACCTCCGCTTCGGCCGCGACACCACGCGCCTGGTGTTCAACGCCGACTGCCTGGCCCAGCCGGTGCGCCGCAACGAGGCGGACCTGCGGCGCTTCCTCGCCGGTGCACCGGCCAACATCCTGGTGCGCTACCGCGACCCCCAGAGCCTGGCCGCCCGCATCAAGACCTACCTGCGCAGCCTGCGCCCCGAGCGCTGGCCGGACCTGGAGGCGCTCTCCGGGCACTTCTACATGGCGCCCTCCACCCTGCGGCGCAAGCTCACCCAGGAGGGGCAGTCCTACCAGGCGCTGAAGGACCAGGTGCGCCGCGACCTGGCGGTCGCCCGGCTGGACGCGGGCGAGGTCAACTTCACCGAGCTGGCCTTCGAGCTCGGCTTCGCCGACGCCAGCGCCTTCTACAAGGCGTTCCGCAAGTGGACCGGTTCCACCCCCGGGCAGTACCGGGCGCTGGTGCACCCCGAGGCGGGCTGAGCCCCCTCACTTGGCGAACAGCTGGCCGATGTCCCGGAACGCCTTGAACTCCAGCGCGTTGCCGCACGGGTCGAGCAGGAACAGCGTCGCCTGCTCGCCCACCTGGCCCTTGAAGCGCACATAGGGCTCGATCACGAAGCGCGTGCCGAGGCGTTGCAGCCGCTCGGCCAGGGCCTCCCAGTCCTCCCAGGCGAGCACCACGCCGAAGTGCGGCACCGGCACGTCGTGGCCGTCCACCGGGTTGGTGTGGGCGGCGAGCTGGCTGGTGGTCGGCGGGTGCTCGTGGATCACCAGCTGGTGACCGAAGAAGTCGAAGTCCACCCACTGCGCGCTGGAGCGGCCTTCGGCGAGGCCGAACACCTCGCCATAGAAACGCCGCGCGGCGGGCAGGTCGTGAACGGGGATTGCGAGGTGGAAGGGGGCGAGTTGCATGCTGTGCTCCTGTTTTGTGTGCCCATTTTAGATGTGGAGATTTCGATGCAAAGCCAGGATTATTTGTGCCGAGCACGAACGTTTTCGATCAATGAGGCACCCCATGCTGCGAGAGATCCGCACCTTCGTCGCCGTGGCCCGCCATGGCACCTTCGCCGCTGCCGGCATGCACATCGGCCTCACCCAGTCCGCCGTCAGCGCGCAGATCCGCAACCTGGAAGAAGCGCTGGGCGTGCGCCTGTTCGACCGCACCGGCCGCCAGGCGCTGCTCAACGCGGCCGGTGAGCGGGCGCTGCCCCTGGCACGGGAGATGCTCGACCTGTTCGCCCGCATGGCGGCCACGGACGAGGCGGGCGCCCATGCCGGGGAGCTGCGCATCGGTGCCATCGCCACCGCCCAGACCGGGCTGCTGGCGGACGCGCTGCTGCGCCTGCGGGAGCGCGCCCCGGCGGTGGAGCCGAAGCTGGTGCCCGGCGTTTCGCTGAACCTGCTGAGCCAGGTGGATGCCGGCGACCTGGACCTGGCCATCCTCATCCGCCCGCCATTCGAACTGCCCAAGGAACTGCATGCCGAGGTGCTGCGGGAGGAAGCCTTCGTGCTGGTGGTGCCGCGCGGCCTGGAGGGCGACGACCCGCTGCGCCTGCTGGCCGAGCAGCCGCTGGTGCGCTATGACCGCACCTCCTTCGGCGGGCGCCTGGTCACCCGCTTCCTGCGCCAGCAGCGGCTGGACGTGAAGGTGGCGCTGGAACTGGACGAGCTGGACGCCATCGTACGCATGGTCGAGGCCGGCCTCGGCATCGCGCTGATCCCCGAAGCGGGCCTGTGGCTGGAACGCGACGCCGCCATCCGCGTGGTCCGCCTCGGCCCGCTGACCTTCCACCGGCAGATCATCCTGCTCACGCGCCACGCCCAGCGCCGCCAGCCGCTGCAGCGTCTGTTCGCAGCCTGCCTGGCGGGGGAGGACGCCAAATAGCCGGGCCCTAGACCGCCCGCAGGCCGGCTTCGGCGGGGGGCTGGCCGGATGGTGGGGCTTTGAGCAGCAGGCGGATGCGGTTGGCCAGGGCGTCGATGGCGTAGGGCTTGGCCATGACCTCCATCCCCGGGGGCAGGGGTTCGTTGCCGAACGGGGCGTTCTGGGCGTAGCCGGTGATGAACAGCACCTTCAGGTCCGGGCGTTGCAGGCGGGCGCGGCGGGCCAGTTCCAGGCCGTTCAGGCCCCCCGGCAGGCCGACGTCGGCCAGCAGCAGGTCGACCGCTCGCTCGCCGGCAAGCAGGGCGAGGGCCCCGGGGCCGTCCGCGGCTTCGAGCATCTGGTAGCCGAGGTCTTCCAGCACTTCGCGCATCAGCTGGCGCAGGGGCGCTTCGTCGTCCACCACCAGTACGGTGGTGCACTGCTCGGCGCGGGGGATTTCAACCGGGCGGGGTGTTGGCGCGGGCTCTGCCTCGCCGTGGTGGCGGGGCAGGTAGAGGCTGAGGCTGGTGCCCTGGCCGAGGGTGGAGGCGATGCGCACCTGCCCGCCGGATTGCCGGGCGAAGCCGTACACCATCGAGAGCCCGAGGCCGGTGCCCTGGCCCACCGGCTTGGTGGTGAAGAAGGGTTCGAAGGCTCGGCTGATGACGTCCTCGCTCATGCCGCTGCCGGTGTCGCTGACCATCAGCACCAGGTAGTCCCCCGGTTCCAGCCCGCGCTCGCCGGCAGCCTGGGCGCCGAGCACGACATTATTGCTGCCGATGCACAGGCGGCCGCCGTTGGGCATGGCGTCGCGGGCGTTGATACAGATGTTGAGCAGGGCGCTTTCCAGCTGGTTCGGGTCCACCAGCACCGTCCACAGGTCCGGGCCGTCGACGCACTCCACCTCGATGTTCGGGCCCATGGTCCGGCTGATCAGTTCGTGCAGCGTCGCGACCAGTTGGTTGACGTCGGTGGGGCGCGGATCGAGGGCCTGGCGGCGGGAGAAGGCGAGCAGGCGGTGGGTGAGGGTGGCGGCGCGTTCGGCGGCGCTGCGGGCGATGTCGATGTAGCGGTTAAGGTCCTCGGTGCGCCCCTGGGCGATGCGCAGGCGCAGCAGCTCCAGGCTGCCGCTGATGCCGGCGAGGAGGTTGTTGAAGTCATGGGCGAGGCCGCCGGTGAGCTGGCCGACGGCCTCCATCTTCTGGCTCTGGCGCAGTTGCTCCTCGGCCTGGCGCAGGGCGTCGGCGCGGGCGCGTTCCTCGGTGGTGTCGCGGCCGATGGCGCTGATGAAGCCGTCGCCCGAGGAGGAGGACCAGTTGATCCAGCGGTAGCTGCCATCGCGATGGCGCATGCGGCTGGCGTAGTCCCGCAGGGGCTCGCCCTGGATCAGGCTGTGGATGGCGGCCCAGGCGTCGGCGAGGTCGTCGGGGTGCACCAGGTCCAGGCAGTTGCTGCCCACCAGCTCGGCTTCGCTCCAGCCGAGGATGTTCTGCGTGGCGGGGTTGGCGGCGGTGATCACCAGGTCCTGGCGCGACACCAGCATGATGTCCGGCGAGAGGTTCCACAGGCGGTTGCGGTCGCGGGTGCGCTCGGCCACCTGGCGCTCCAGGTTGTGGGTGAGCTGGCGCAACTGGCGCTCGGCGGTGACCCGGGAGGTGGTCTCGATTACCGTGTCGAGCATGCCCAGCACCCGGCCGTCGGCGTCCCGCAGCGGGCTGTAGCAGAAGGTGAAATAGCTCATCTCCGGTCGCCCGTGGCGGTCCAGCTCCACGGGGAAATCCTCGATGAAGGTGGCCTGGCCCTGGTAGGCCCGCTCGGCGATGGGGCCGATGCTGTCCCAGGCTTCTCGCCAGATGTCGTCGAAGGGCCGGCCGAGTGGCGCGTGCTTGTTGCCGAGGATGGGCACGAAACCGTCGTTGTAGATGGAGATGCGCTGCGGCCCCCATACCAGGCAGCAGGGGAAGTGCGAGGACAGGATGGTGTCGACGCTGATGCGCAGCGCCTCGGGCCAGTGCTCGATCGGGCCTAGCGGGGTGCGGGACCAGTCGTGCTGGCGCACCTGCTGGCTCATCGGCCCGGGGGCGGCGGGGAAGGGGGTAGCGTCCATGTCAGGATTCCGAGGGGCAGCAGCGAGGATGGCCGGGTCAGAGGAGTTGACCACGAAGCGGCCGGACAATTCGATTCCGCGATGCCTGTTTGCCGTGGTGGTGACGGCGAGCAGGCGCGAGGACCTAGCGCTGCTCGGCCTGCTCGATGAGTTCGAGCACGTCGGCCAGGGTGGCGTCGAGGTGCTCGCCGGCCTTGTAGGCGCGCAGCACGGCCTCGTCACCCTCGCGGACGAGGCGCGGCCGTTCGATGAACAGCCCGGCGGGCTCGAAGGCCTCGTCCAGCACCACCACCAGGGGAATGGCGATGCGCTCCAGGCCCAGGCGGGTCTTCAGGTCGTCTTCGGCGCGGCCCTTGGTGATCACCGCGAGGTCGATGCGCGGCTGGCGGCGGCACAGGTCGTCCAGCACGGTGACGTTGATCTGGCAGTCCGGGCACCACATCTCGCCCACCACCAGCAGGTGGTAGCGGCGTTCGATCTGCTCGATGCGCTGCAGCAGTGGGGCGGCCGGTCCCTGGTCTTCCAGGCGCTGGGCGATGGCGGCGGCTGCGGCGGTCTCGGCCGGTAGGCCGCTGCCGACGAACTCGGTGTAGGACTGGCCGATGTCGAACAGCTCGCGATAGGTCGCCATGGGGATGCTCCGTTGAAAGTGAGGCGGCATCCCAGCAGAAAAGCCCACCCGGGGCAACTGCGCCTCACCCCGGCGACAGGTAGCCGAGCAACTGCCGGGCGTGGGAGCCGAGGCCATCGGTGCCACGGATGCACAGGCGCAGCTCGCGGGTGGCCCAGGTGTCCTCCAGGGTGACGATGGCCACCGGCAGCTCCTGGGTCAGGCGGTGGGCGGCGGCCTCCGGAAGCATGGCGATGCCGGCGCCCTGGGCCACCAGCTGGGCGATGGCGTCGAAGCTCGGTGCGCGGACCCGCACCATCAGCGGCAGGCCGTTCTGCCGGGCCATTTCCTCGACGAAGCGCTGCATGGAGCGCTCCGCCGGCAGGCACACGAAGGGGTAGCCCAAGGTGTCGCGCAGGTGGACGCTGCGCAGCGGCGCGAGGGCGTGGCCAGCAGGCACCAGCATCACCAGGCGGTCGTCGCGGAAGGGCAGGGAGATCAGCCCGCCGGTGGGCAGGTTGCCGTCGTACACGCCGATGTCGATGTCGCCGGCCTGCACACCCCGCAGCACGTCGCGGCTGGTCTGCTCGGTGAGCTGCAGGTCCACCTCGGGGTAGTCCGCCAGGAAGGGGCCGAGGGCGCCCGGCAGGAAGGAGCTGTTGGCCACGGTGGTAGCGGCCAGGTGGACGACGACGCGCTGCTGGCCGGCCAGCTCCTCCAGCAGCACCTTGAGCCCCTGGGCTTCGTTGAGCAGCGCGTGGCAGCGCTCCAGCACCAGGCGGCCGGACGGGGTGGGCGTCATGCCGTCGGCGCGGCGGGTGAAGAGGGTGATGCCGCAGCGGGATTCGAACTGGCGCAACCGGGTGCTGGCCGCAGAGACCGCCACGGGGAAGGTGGCCGCCGCCTTGCTCAGGCTGCCGGTGGCGGCGATGGCGCTCAGCAGGCGCAGGTCGGACAGGTCGAAGTGCATGGCGTTCTGATTTCCATAAGGGGTGGTTCTGGAAAAACCGATTCTAGCCCTCTCGCGTTCTGTCCAGAATAAGGCTCTACCTGCTGATGGCCTGCCTCATGAACGCTCTGTTTTCCCTGTACCAGCGCGGCCTGCGCAACGGCAGCCTGTTCGCCGTGCTCTCGGCGGCGGGCTTCAGCCTCAAGGCGATCTTCGTCAAGCTGTCCTATGCCGCCGCCCCGGTGGATGCGATCACCGTGCTGGCGCTGCGCATGGGGCTGGCACTGCCGCTGTTCGCCTGGCTGCTGTGGCTGAGCCGCGGGACGGGCGAGGCGCGCCTGTCGCCCGCCGATGGGGGGCGCATCCTGCTGCTGGGGCTGGTGGGCTACTACCTCTCCAGCCTGTTCGATTTCTATGGGCTGGAGTCCATCAGCGCCGGCCTGGAGCGGCTCATCCTGTTCACCTACCCGACCCTGGTGATGCTGTTCCAGATGGTTGCCCTGCGCGAGCGCCCCGGCAGCCGCACCTTGCTGGCCATGGGCATCTGCTATGCCGGGCTGGGGGTGGCGCTGTTCCACGACGTGAGCACCTCGACCCTGGGCAGCCAGGTGCTGGTGGGCTCGGCCTGGGTGTTCGCCAGCGCGGTGACCTACGCCCTCTATTACCTGGGGGCGGGGATGATGCTGCGGCGCCTGGGCTCGATGCGCCTGGCCGGCCTGGCCGGGAGCGCCTCGGCGCTGATGGTGCTGGTGCACTATGCAATCACGGCCGATATCACCCAGTTGACGCACCTGCCGGCGCAGGTGTGGCTCTATGCCGCGCTCATGGCGCTGCTCTCGACGGTGCTGCCGATCTACTGGATGGCCCTGGCGATCCAGCGCATGGGCGCGACCCAGACGGCTGCAGTGGGCAACCTGGGGCCGGTGCTGACCATCCTCGCGTCCTGGGCGGTGCTGGGCGAGGCGGTGTCGCTCTACCAGGTGGCGGGGTTGGCCCTGGTGCTGTTCGGCGTGTCCCGCCTCCGGCCTGCCGGCCCGGCGCCGAGCGCAGCGGCAGCGCCGGCTCCCGTGGCGCGTGGGTGATGGCACTGCGCTGTTTCGGCCTTGGTTTCGCCTTGGCCGACGCGTAAAATCCCCACGTTTTCCGGGCTCTTTCCGGGCCTGTGACGGTCCGTGCAAGGCCTGCTTGCCCACCCTCACGATGCGATCACCCCCAGGACCTGCTGCAAGGATCGCAGTCCCCTTCGAGTGATCGCCCATCGGGACATGACCCATGCCGTTCGGGCCGCCCCCCAAGCTCAACCTGCGCAGCCTCATCCTGCTGTTCGCCCTCACCGCGACCCTGGCGACGCTCGCCAACAACCTGCTGGTGACCTACGGCATCCAGCGCCAGGCGCTGGTGCAGAACGCCCTGGAGGCCAACCGTGCCTATGCGGCCAAGCTCGCCGCCAGCATCAACGAGAACCTGGCCGGTGACCTGGAACGCCTGCGTTTCAGCGCCACCCTGCTGGGCAACGTGCCGGGCGACACGAAACAGATGGCGCTGGAGGCCGAGCGCCTGCTGATGCAGGACCACAGCTTCAACACCGTGCTGGTGGCCAACGCCGAGGGCACTGTGGTGGCCTCCAAGCCGGACAGCCTGGGCATCAACGGCCAGGCCCTGCGCTCGCGGGAGGCCCTGCAGCAGCGCCGGGCCATGGTCAGCCCGGCATTCCGCTCCCTGGCGGGCAACCTCATCGTCTTCGTCTCCCACCCCATCTGGGGGCACGACGGCCAGTACCTGGGGCTGATCGGCGGCACCATCTACCTGGGCAAGCCCAATGCCCTGGATTCGCTCGTCAGCCAGCACTTCCACCACGACGCCTCCAACGTCTACCTGGTGGACCCGGACCGCAAGGTGCTGTTCCACCCCGACGCCAGCCGCGTTGGCGAGCGGCTGGGCGCCAACCCCATCGTCGACGCGGTGCTCAAGGGTGAGAGCGGCGCCATGCAGGCGGTCAACACGCGGGGCGTGGAGATGCTCGCCGGCTACGCCAGCGTGCCGTTGAGTGGCTGGGGCGTGGTGGCGCAGCAGCCCCTGTCTGAAGCCCAGGCGGCGCTGGAGGACCTGATGAAACGCCTGCTGGTCGGGCTGCTGCCCATGAGCCTGCTGGGCGTGGGGCTGATTCTCTGGATCTCCGCGCGCATCAGCCGCCCCCTGCGGCAACTGGCCGAGAGTGCCGCGCAACCGGAGCGGGCGGAGAAGGCCCTGTGGGTGAAGGCCTGGTATGCCGAAGCGTGGATGATCAAACAGGCACTGCTGGCGGGCCTGGAAGTGACCCGGGCCAAGCTCGGCCAGCTGGACCTGCAGGCCAAGAGCGACCCCCTCACCGGACTGGCCAACCGGCGCGCCATGGAAGAGCGTTTGCAGGCCTGGCAGCGGCTGGGCACGCCGTTCTCCGTCATCAGCCTGGACATCGACCACTTCAAGCGGGTCAACGACACCTTCGGCCACGACACGGGTGACGATGTGCTGCGCCAGTTCGCCGACCTGTTGCGTCAGGGTTGCCGGGAGCGGGACCTGCCGTGTCGTGTCGGCGGCGAGGAGTTCATCCTGCTGCTGCCCGAGGCGCCCCTGCGCACGGCGGCGGAGGTGGCCGAGCGCTTCCGCGCCCGGCAGGAGGCCACGCCGATCGCGCCTGTCGGCCAGATCACCGTGTCTCTCGGTGTGGTGCACTGGTCACCTCAAGGTGGGCGCAGCGTGCAGGACGTGCTCAAGCGTGCGGACGCCTTGCTCTACCAGGCCAAGCAGGCCGGGCGTAACCGGGTGATGGCGGACGAAGCGCGGGTGTTCGAGTCAATCAGTTGACGTCAAAAATATTCACTGTAAAAAATTTCTGACAGCCAATTCCTACGCAAAAGTCGGCGTGGTATACAGCGGCGGTTTTCCCGAGCCCTTTCTTGCCGTCAAAGGACTGCTGCCATGAATCGAGCCTTCTCGCTGGTCTGGAATCCCCGTCTGCGTGCCTGGTGTGTCGCCGATGAGCATGCCCGGCGGCGCAAGGCGGGGTCCGGCGCGGTCCTGGCGTGCGCGCTGCTGGCTCCGGTGGCGGCGCTGGCGGCCGACCTGCCCACTGGCGGCCAGGTGGTTTCCGGCAGTGGCGCCATCAGCCAACCCAACGCCCAGCAGATGGTCATCGACCAGTCCAGCAACAAGCTGGCGATCAACTGGCAGAGCTTCGACATCGGTGCCGGCAAGCGCGTGACCTTCAACCAGCCCGGCAGTGACGCCATCGCCCTCAACCGCGTGGTGGGCAGCGACGGTTCGAAGATCATGGGCCAGCTGGATGCCAACGGCCGGGTGTTCCTGGTCAACCCCAACGGCGTGCTGTTCGGCAGCGGTGCCCAGGTCCAGGTCGGCGGCCTGGTGGCCTCGACCCTGGACATCGACCCGCAGGATTTCGAACGCGGCCACTACCGCTTCAAGGGCGACGGCACGCCGGCGGCCGTGGTCAACCAGGGCACCCTCAGCGCAGCCGACGGCGGCGCCGTGGCGCTGCTGGGTGGCACCGTCAGCAACCAGGGGGTGATCGTCGCCCAGCAGGGCAGCGTGGCCCTGGCGGCCGGCAATGCCATGACCCTGGATTTCGCCGGTGACGGCCTGCTCAAGGTCCAGGTGGACGAGGCCGCAGCGGATGCGCTGGTGGAGAATCACAAGCTGATCCGCGCCGACGGCGGCAAGGTGCTGCTCACCGCCGACGCGGGCGATGCGCTGCTCAAGACCGTGGTCAACAACACCGGCGTCATCGAGGCCCGCACCCTGGGCCAGAAGGACGGCAAGATCATGCTTATGGGCGACTTCGACGGCGGCGTGGTCAAGGTGGCCGGCACCCTCGACGCCAGCGCGCCCAACGGCGGCAACGGCGGTTTCATCGAGACCAGCGGCGCCCACGTGCAGATCGCCGACGACGTGAAGGTCACCACCCTGGCGCCCAAGGGCAAGACCGGCGAGTGGCTGATCGACCCCTACAACGTGACCATTTCCAGCGCCACCAGCTCCGGCATGGGCGGCTTCAACGGCAACGCCAACGACAGCGTGCTCAACGTCACCACCCTCACCAATGCCCTGGCCAGCACCGGGGTGACGGTGACCACCGGCGTCGGCGGCAGCCAGGCCGGCAACATCACCGTGGACGCGCCCATCCGCTGGAACGCCAACACCGTACTGGCGCTCAACGCCGCCGGCAGCATCATCATCAACAAGGACATCACCGCCACCGGCAACAACGCCGGGTTGTCCATGTCCTACAGCGGCAGCTACAGCCTGAACAAGGGCGCCCGCGTGACCCTGTCCGGCAGCAATGCCAGCCTCAGCCTGGCGGGCACCGGCTACGTCCTGATCCATGACATCGGCGCGTTGCAGAACATCACCAGCACGGGCTTCTACGCCCTGGGCAACGACATCGACGCCAGCGCCACCGCGGGCTGGAACGGTGGCGCCGGCTTCAACCCGCTGGACGGGGCGAGCACCAACTTTGCCGGCCTTGGCCACAGCATCGACAAGCTGACCATCAACCGCGGGTCGGAGAGCGACGTCGGGCTGTTCCGCACCGTGAGCGGCAACGTCCGTGACCTGACCCTGTCGAATGCCCGCATCACCGGCCAGATGAACGTCGGCGGTATCGCCGCCACCCTTGGCGGCACCCTCAGCAACGTCCACATGACCGGCAGCGTGTCCGGCTCCGGGGCCTTCGTCGGAGGCCTGGCCGGCACGGTGAACAACGGCATCATCCGCTACTCGTCCTCGGCCGCCGACGTGACCGGCCTGACCGTGGTGGGCGGGCTGGCGGGCAGCGTCCAGAGCATTGCCATGGCCGACTCCTATGCCACCGGCTCGGTCACCGCCACGGTCAGCAACACCAGTGCGTTTGCGGGCGGGCTGCTGGGCGAGGTGATCTCCAGCGCGACGCTGACCAACACCTACGCCAGCGGCAAGGTCACCGGCTACACCACCACGGGCGGCCTGATCGGTGGCGGCTACCTGCCCACCATCACCGTCAACACCAGCTACTGGGACATCAACAGCACCGGCCAGTCCAGCTCCCTGGGTGGCGGTACCGGCCTGACCAGCGCCGTGCGCAACCAGTCGGCCTACACCGGCTTCGACTTCACCAACATGTGGGTGATGTTCGAAGGCGATACCCGGCCGATGCTGCGCAACGAATACTCCACGACCCTCTTCACCCCCCACGCCCTGCAACTGATGGGGCTGGACCTGACAGCCAATTACCGCCTGGGCACCGACCTGAGCCTGGCCAGCGCCATGGCCGCCAGCGGCGGCTACTATGGCGAGGTATGGGGCGCGTCGGGTTTCCGCCCGGTCGGCAGCAACGCACAGCAATTCACCGGCAGCTTCGACGGGCAGGGCCACAGCATCAGCGGCCTGGCCATCAACCGCGCGGCCACCGACTATGTCGGCCTGTTCGGCTACACCTCCGGCGCGACCCTGGCCAACGTCAAGCTGGTGGGCGGCAACGTCACCGGCAGAGACAACGTCGGTGCCCTGGTCGGTTACATGCAGGGCGGCACCCTCGGCAACGCGTCGGCCAGCACCACGGTCAACGGCACCAGCACCAGCGAAGCCAATACCGGCGGGCTGGTGGGCACCAACGACAGCGGCGCCATCGCCGATGCCTCCGCCACCGGCAATGTCACCGGGGCCGGCTACCAGGTCGGTGGCCTGGTCGGCTTCAACGTCAACGGCGGCAGCATCACCCGCTCCTATGCCACCGGTAACGTCACCGGCACCAACACGACCGCAAACCTCGGCTATGTCGGTGGTCTGGTGGGCGCCAACGGCTACAGCGGCGACGGTGGCTCCATCAGCCAGTCCTACGCCACCGGCACGGTGAGGGCGTCGTCGGGGCCGGTCGGCGGTTTCGTCGGCCACAACGAAGGCAGCATCACCGACTCCTACGCCACCGGCGCGGTGATCGGCCAGGGCTCTGCGAGCAACATCGGCGGCTTCGCCGGGGTCAATTTCATCAACGGCACCATCAGCAACAGCTACTCCACCGGCTACGTCGCCGGCGGCACCCAGCTGGGTGGCTTCGTCGGCTACAACAACGGTACCAACGGCGCCATCAGCAACGCCTACTGGAACACCCAGACCAGTGGCCAGTCGCAGGCCGCGTTCGGCGGCCTGATGACCGGCATCACCGGGCGTACCACCGCGCAGCTCCAAGGCGGGCTGCCGTCCGGCTTCTCCTCGTCCATATGGGGCACCGGCGCCAACCTCTACCCGTACTTCACATGGCGCTACAGCACCACGCCCATCGCCATCAGCGGCAAGGCCTTCAGCAATGGCGGCAGCACGGCCCTGGCGGGCGTGACGCTGACCGCCGTATCCGGCGGCGTGGCCATCGGCAGCGGCAGCAGTGGGGCGGACGGCTACTACTACATCCTCAGCGATGCCAGCGGCCTGGATGCCAACGGCGCCATCGCCTACCTGGACGGCAACGTCGACACCGGTGCCGGCTTCGGCGACGTGATCGGCATCAACGGCATCCAGGGGCTGGACGTCTACAGCTCCGCCGCGCGCCTGGCCACGGGGCAGGGCAGCCTCTCGGCGACCCGCAGCCGCTACCTGGCCGCGCGCGGCAGTTATGCCGATGCCGACCTGGCGTTCCTCTCGTCCAGCGACTTCTCAGCCCTCACCAGCAGCGGCTACGGCCTCTACCTGGCTGCCAGCGCTGCCAACTACAGCCTGGACACCAACCTCGGCTCCGGCGGCCTGCTCAGCCTCGACAGCGGCGGTGCCTTCGGCATCAGCGGCACCCGCCAGCTGTCGGCAGGCGGCAACCTCAACGTGGCCGACCGCCTGACCTGGGGCGACAACGCCGGGCTGACCCTCAGCACCAGCAATGGCGGCAACGTCCTGCTGGGGGATGGCATCGACGCCGCCAACGGCAGCCTGACCCTCTCTGCTGCCGGCACCACGACCAGCAACGGGGGCGTCAACCTCGGCGTGCTGAATCTCACCGGCGGCACCTGGAGCCAGGTGGCCGCCAGCCTGCCCAGCTTCAGCGTCACCGACTTCCGCCTCAGCCCCGGTGCCACCTTCGTGCGCGCCCTGGGCGGTGACGGCAGCCTCGCCACGCCGTACCGCATCACCGATGTCTATGGCCTGCAGGGCCTGGCCTCCACCAGCCTGGCGGGCAGCCGCTTCGTCCTGGCGAACGACATCAATGCCTCCAGCAGCGCGCTGTGGAACAGCGGCACCGGCTTCCTCTCCATCGGCAGCCTGGCCAACCCCTTCACCGGCCGGTTCGACGGGCAGGGGCACCGCATCAGCGGCCTGGCCATCAACCGTCCCGGCAGCACCTACAGCGGCCTGTTCGGCTACAACGCCGGCTACGTCGGCAACCTCAACCTGGTGGGGGGTAGCGTGGCCGGCGGCACCTACACCGGTGCCCTGGTGGGCTACAACGCTGCCGCCGGGCTGGTCGAGCGGGTCAGCAGCGACACCACCGTAACCGGCACGGGCAACGTCGGCGCCCTGGTCGGCACCAACGCCGGGACCCTCAGCGAGTCCCTGGCCACGGGCAGCGCCAGCGGCGGCCTGAATGGCGGCGGCCTGGCCGGCAGCAACGCCAGCACCGGCACCATCCGCGACAGCTACGCCACCGGCAGCGCCCAGGGCAGCGCCACGGCAGGCGGCCTGGTCGGGTTCAACGACGGCAGCCTGCTGCGTGTCTATTCCACGGGCACGGCCAGCTCCAGCGTCGGCGCGGTCGGCGGCCTGGTGGGCAGCAATGTCGGCACCGCCACCGGCAGCTTCTGGAACACCACCACCAGCGGCCTGGCCCAGGGCGCCGGGGCCGGCAACGGCAGCGGCATCTCCGGGTTGACCAGCGCCCAGCTCACCAGCCTGACGCCCTTCGTGGCGGCCGGCTGGAGCATCGATGATGCCGGTGGCACGGGCGCCACCTGGCGCATGTACGAAGGCCACAGCGCGCCGCTGCTGCGCAGCTTCATGACCGCCCTCAGCGTCAACGTCGGCAACGCCAGCAAGACCTACGACGGCACCGCCACCAGCAGCACCGGTGCCCTGGTGTACCCCATCGGCTACGACCCGGCCCTGGTTTCCGGCAGCGCCCTCTACACCGCCAACAGCGTCAACGCCGGCACCTACACCGGCGCCAACCTGCGCGCGAGCGGGCTCTATTCCAGCCAGTTCGGTTATGACATCGAGATGCTCGCCGGCACCCTGACCATCGACAAGGCGGCGCTGACCATCACTGCCAGCAATTCCAGCAAGACCTACGGCCAAACTGCTTCGCTGAGCGGCTTCACCACCTCGGGCCTGATTGCGGGCGACCAGGTCAGTGGCGTGGATCTCGCCAGCCTGGGCTCTGTCTTCAATGCTGGCGTCGGCAACTACGCCATCGTTGCCAGCAACGCCCAGGGCACCGGACTGGGCAACTACGACATCACCTACGGCAACGGCACCCTGACCATCGACAAGGCCGCGCTGACCATCACTGCCAGCAACGCCAGCAAGACCTACGGCCAAACTGCTTCGCTGAGCGGCTTCACCACCTCGGGCCTGATTGCGGGTGACCAGGTCAGTGGCGTGGATCTCACCAGCCTGGGCTCTGTCTTCAATGCTGGCGTCGGCAGCTACGCCATCGTTGCCAGCAACGCCCAGGGCAGTGGGCTGGGCAACTACGACATCACCTACGGCAACGGCACCCTGACGATCGACAAAGCTGCGCTGACCATCACTGCCAGCAACGCCAGCAAGACCTACGGCCAGACTGCTTCGCTGAGCGGCTTCAGCACCTCTGGCCTGATAGCGGGCGACCAGGTCAGTGGGGTGGACCTCACCAGCCTGGGCTCTGTCTTCAATGCTGGCGTCGGCAATTACGCCATCGTTGCCAGCAACGCCCAGGGCAGCGGGCTGGGCAACTACGACATCACCTACGGCAACGGCACCCTGACCATCGACAAGGCCGCGCTGACCATCACCGCCAGCAACGCTAGCAAGACCTACGGCCAGACTGCCTCGCTGAGCGGCTTCACCACCTCGGGCCTGGTAGCGGGCGACCAGGTCAGTGGCGTGGACCTCACCAGCCTGGGCTCTGTCTTCAATGCTGGCGTCGGTAATTACGCCATCGTTGCCAGCAACGCCCAGGGCACCGGACTGAGCAACTACGACATCACCTACGGCAACGGCACCCTGGCCATCGACAAGGCCGTGCTGACCATCACCGCCAGCGACGCCAGCAAGACCGCCGGCCAGGTGGCGAACCTCAGCGGCTTCACCACCGCCGGGCTGGTGGCGGGGGACCAGGTCAGCGGTGTCAGCCTGGCCAGCAGCGGTGCCGGGGCAGGGGCTGCGGCCGGCAACTACGCCATCGTCGCCAGCAACGCCCTGGGCAGTGGCCTGGCCAACTACGACATCAGCTATGTCGACGGCCTGCTCACCGTCACCGGGACCCTGCCTTCCAGCACCGTCAGCGATCCGCGCGTGCAGGTGGCGCAGATGACCGGCAAACAGCCTGGCAGCGAAACCGAGCGGCCCCTGGTGGTGGTCACCCCGGCACTCTTCGCACCGGCCGAGTTCGGCGCGCAGCTCAACCTCGTCAACAACGGCATTCGTCTTCCCGAAGGAATCTGAAGATGCGTTCGACACCCGTGCTGGCCGGCCTTGCCGCCTCACTGATCAGCCTGTCCGTCTCCGCCGCCACCGCGCCGGATGCCGGCCAGGTGCAGCAGGGCCTCGACCAGCAACCCCTGCAGCTCAGCCCCCGGCAGTCCCTGCCGCTCAACCTGCCGGACGCACCCGCCGATCCGGCGGCGGACGCCGGCCCGCGCCTGCAGGTCAACGGCTTCACCCTGGAAGGCAACAGCGCGCTGGGCAGCGAGGAGCTGCTGGGCCTCTTGGCGGACCTGCCCGGCAAGGAACTCAGCGTCGGCCAGCTGCAGGCCGCCGCCAACCGCATCACCCGGCGTTACCGCGAGCAGGGCTACCCCCTGGCGCGCGCCTACCTGCCGGCCCAGGAGATCGAGGGCGGCGTGGTGAAGATCGCCGTGCTGGAAGGGCGCTACGGCGAGATCAAGGTGGACAACCCGGTGGGCCTGGGCGGCAGCGCCCTGGCGCCGCTGTCCGCGCTGAAGGCCGGCGACGCCGTACAAGGCCAGCCGCTGGAACGCAGCCTGCTGTTGCTGCAGGACACCCCCGGCGTGGAGGTGAAATCCACCCTGCGCCCCGGTGCCAGCACCGGCACCACCGACCTGCTGGTGGGCCTGCAGCAAGCGCCCCTGGTCACCGGCTCGGTGGACATGGACAACTACGGCAACCGCTTCGTCGGCCAGTACCGCCTGGGCGGCACCCTGAACCTGAACAACCCGCTCAACCTCGGCGACCGTCTCAGCCTGCGGGCCATGGGCAGTGACCAGGACCAGCACTACGGCCGCGTGGCCTACCAGTTGCCGCTCGGCCCCTGGGCCACCCAGTTCGGCGTCGCCTACTCGGACATGGACTACGAGCTGGGCAAGGACTTCGAGGACCTGCGCGCCCACGGCAACGCGCGCATCGCCAGCGTCTACGCCATCCAGCCGCTGGTGCGCTCGCGGGACTTCAGCCTGTTCACCCAGCTGCAGTTCGACGACAAGCGCCTGAAGGACGACATCGACCTGTTCGACGAGAAGAGCGACAAGCACGCCCGCGTCGTCACCCTGACCCTCAACGGCAACAGCCGTGACGACCTGCTCGGCGGCGGGGTCAACAGCTTCGCCCTCGGCTGGAGCCAGGGCAGCCTGACCCTCGACGGCGCCCAGGCCCAGCGCACCGACGACGCCACCGCCGGCACCCGTGGACGCTTCCACAAGCTCAACCCCAGCCTGGTGCGCCTGCAGCGCCTCAGCGACCGCTTCAGCCTCTACACCCAGCTCCAGGGCCAGTGGGCCGACGGCAATCTCGACAGCTCCGAGAAGCTCTACCTGGGCGGCGCCTACGGCGTTCGCGCCTACCCCCAGGGCGAGGCTTCCGGCGACCAGGGCTGGCTGGCCAACGTCGAGCTGCGCTACGCCCTCACCGAGGCCTGGCAGCTGTCCACCTTCGTCGACCACGGCGAAGTGCGCCTGAACAAGGACACCTGGACCTCGGGCGACAACCACCGCAGCCTCTCCGGCGCCGGCTTCGGCGCCCTGTGGGCGGCCCATGGCTGGCAGGTCAACGCCGTGGCGGCCTGGAAGCTGGGCAACGCCGAAGCCGAGAGCGACGTGGAACGCACGCCTCGGGTCTGGGCCCAGGTGGTGCGCGCCTTCTGAGCCGTTGTCCCTGCCCGATGGTCAGGGGCAGCGCGGGCGGCGTAGAGTGGCAAACCCCTGCACCAGGAGTTCGCCATGTCACTGACGCACCTGCTCGTCCCGACCTTCTCGAACCAGCTGAACAGCCTGGCCCAATGGCTGGAGAAAGCCTCCCTTCATGCCCGTGAGCACGGCGAGCACGCCGACGCCTGGCTGGCGCTGAAGCTGGCCCCCGACATGTACCCGCTGGCTGCCCAGGTGCGCTTCGCCGCCTTCCAGGCGCTGGAACCCTGCTACCGGCTGCGCGGCCAGTCGATCCCGGAAGGCTGGCTGGAACGCCGTCGCCAGGCCTGGGCCGCCCATGACCACCCCGGCTCGCTGGAACAGGCCCAGGCGTGCCTGCGTGATGCCCTGGCCGAACTGGCTGCACTGGAACCGACCGCGCTGGATGGCCGGATGGATGCGCCCATCGCCCTGGAGTTGCCCAACGGCATGGTCTTCGACATGGGCGCCGAGCAGTACGCCCGTGACTGGGCCCTGCCGCAGTTCTACTTCCACGCCATCACCGCCTACGCCATCCTCCGCCACCACGGCGTGGCGCTGGGCAAGGCCGACTACGTCGCGCACATGTTCGCCTACCTGCGGCCGGGGACCGTGCCGCAGGGGTAATGCTGCAAGGGGCCTCCACGAGAGCGGTGCTCCGGGTCGTTCGTCCAGCGAAACGGCTCGGGGCACTGCCGTCAGCCACGCATTTTTCACGCTCGGGTATCGGCTGCTGCGCACCGTGGAAACCCCGCCATTTCCTCCTATGCTCCAGCGGTAGTCGTCGGTAAACGACATCGTTTTGTCACGCACGACATGCGACCTCAAGGAGGCGAGGGCAGCGCCGATAGCCGGATTGTTCCCCTCCGCGACGCGCCGTACCGCACGTGGCGAACACCCACTCTCGAGAGCACTTGGAATGAACATCAAGCAGAAGCTGACCTGGGCCTTCGCGGCCATCGCGTGCGTGCCCATCCTGCTGGTCGCCGTGGTGGTGATCTACAACCTGCGGTCTCAGGCCGAGGCGGACTTCATCGATGGCAGCAACCGCGAGATCCGCCAGATCGACAACGCCATGGGCATGTTCTTCAAGGGCATCAGCGAGAACGTGGACTACATGGCCGCGCTGCCCCAGGTGGTGGCCGCGCCGGTGCTGAAGAACTACACATCCGCCGATGCGCCCAGCATCCCGCTGCCGGAGACCAACAAGAAGCTGGAAGCCTTCTTCGACCGCTTCGCCAAGGCGCACCCGACCACCGCCTACCTGTCCTATGGGCGGGTCGACGGCGGCTACGCCATCTGGCCGGCCGACCCGGGGCTGAAGAGCTACGACCCCCGCGTCCGCCCCTGGTACAAGACCGCGCTGGCCAACCCCGGCCGCACGGTACGCACCGCCGCCTACTACTGGGCGCCCGACGATGCGGTGCTGATCGGCACCGTGCGCTCCGTCAACGATGCCCAGGGCAACCTGGCCGGTGTGGTAGGGCTGGACGTCTCCCTCAAGCAGCTCACCGACCTGGTCAAGCAGATCCGCATCGGCGAGACCGGCTACCTGATGCTGGTGGAGGAGAGCGGCAACGTGCTGGTCGACCCGAGCGACTCGGCGCACAACTTCAAGTCCCTGAACGACCTTGGCGAGGGCTATGCCAAGCTGGCCAATGCCCAGGGCCTGGTGCAGGTGGAGCTCAACGGCAAGCGCTACATGGCCAACGTCTGGGCCTCCCAGGGGCTCGGCTGGCACTTCATCGGCCTGATCGAACACGGCGAGGTGATGGCCAAGGCCAACGCCCTGGCCTGGCAGATCGGCATCATCGTGGCGGTGCTCGCCGTGCTGTTCGCGGTGGTCGGCGCGGTGTTCGCCAACCTCATCGTCAACCCGATCCGCAGCGTGGCCGATGGCCTGGAAGGCATTGCCCAGGGCGAGGGCGACCTGACCCGCAGCCTCTCGGTCACCGGCAAGGATGAAACCGCCGTGCTGGCGGGCTGGTTCAACCAGTTCCTCGGCGCCATCCGCCAGCTGGTGCAGCGCATCGTCGAGGCCTCGGCGGCCCTGCGGCACACCTCCGAGGGCAGCACCCGCGTGGCCCGCGAGATGACCGATGTCGCCGAGCGCCAGCGTGGCGCCGTGGAGATGGTCTCCACCGCCTTCAACGAGATGGTGGCCACCGCCAACGAAGTGGCCCGCTCCTGCAGCGCGGCGGCCACCTCCGCCGACGACGGCCAGCGCCAGGTGCACACCGGGCAGACCCAGATCGAAGGCGCCACCGAAAGCGTGCTGCGCCTGAGCGAGAACCTGAAGCAGTCCGCCGAATCCCTCCAGGAGCTGGAGAAGGACAGCCAGAACATCAACGCCATCCTCGACACCATCCGCTCCATCGCCGAGCAGACCAACCTGCTGGCACTCAACGCCGCCATCGAGGCCGCGCGGGCCGGCGAGCAGGGGCGTGGCTTCGCCGTGGTGGCGGACGAGGTGCGGGCCCTGGCGCAGCGCACCGCCGTGTCCACCGGCGAGATCGACAGCCTGCTGGGTGGCCTCGCCCGGCGCACCCAGGACGTGACCCGGCAGATGCAGAACAGCCTGGAAATGTCCCGCGCCAGCGTCGAGCGCATCGACCTCGCCAGCAAGAGCTTCGAGCAGATCCGTGGCGCGGTGGACCACATCCGCGACCAGAACACCCAGATCGCCACGGCGGCCGAGGAGCAGCACCACGTGGCCGAGGACATCAACCGCCACATCGCGCAGATCCAGGACGATGCGCTGCTGGTGGAGAACCTCGCGCAATCGGCGCGGCGCGACTCCCACGAGCTGGCCCAGCTCTCCGAGCAGCTGCATGGGCTGGTGGGGCGCTTCAAGGCCTGAGCCCTTCCAGTTCGTACCTTCCACCGCCGGCACCCTGCCAGCGGTGGCGTTTCCGGCCGGGCGAACGTGGCTGTTGATCGCCCGGCTTCCTGTCAGGGTGTCGCTTCTGGTTGGTTGCATGCCGCTTGTCGGCCCTGGCCCGGCAACGCGCTTTGCTAGGTTGGACGGCCTTGACCGAGCCCACGGCCGACGACCACGGAGCAGCCCCTTGAGCCACGCCACCGCGTCCCACCGAACCGACACCGCGTCGAGCGACATCCCGCCACCTTCGGGTGACGCCAACCCGATCCTCACCGGCTACCGCGTCGGCCAGGACAATCTCCGTGGGCACTGGCTGGTGCCGTTCGACATCCACGGCGCGGTATTCCTCACCTCGGCGCTCACCGTGCTGCTCTTTGTGGTGCTGACGCTGGTGTTCCGCGAGGCGGTGGAACCGCTGTTCACCGGCCTGCGCGACCTGCTCACCGGTCGCCTCAACGGCTTCTTCCTCGGGGCGGCGAACGTGTTCGTGGTGCTGTGCCTGGCCCTGGTGGTCTCGCCCCTGGGGCGGGTGCGCCTCGGTGGTACCCAGGCCCGGCCGGACTACTCCTACGGCAGCTGGTTTTCCATGCTGTTCGCTGCCGGCATGGGCATCGGGCTGATGTTCTACGGCGTCGCCGAACCTATCTCCCACTACCAGACCGCCCTGGCCGGCCCGCAGCTGGGCGAGGGCGGGGCGCGCATCGACTGGGCACCGCTGGCCGGCGCGCCGGGCAACCCCGCCGAGGCCGCGCGCCTGAGCATGGCGGCGAGCATCTTCCACTGGGGCCTGCACCCCTGGGCGATCTACGCCATCGTGGCGCTGGCCCTGGCGCTGTTCTCCTTCAACAAGGGGCTGCCGCTGTCGATCCGCTCGATCTTCCACCCCCTGCTCGGTGAGCGGGTGTGGGGCTGGCCGGGCCATGTGATCGACATCCTCGCGGTGTTCGCCACGCTGTTCGGCCTGGTCACCTCCCTGGGCCTGGGCGCCGAACAGGCGGCGGCGGGCATCGACTTCCTCTTCGGCACCGGCGCCTCGCTCACCGCCAAGGTGGTGCTGATCGTGGCCATCACCCTGGTGACGCTGTCCTCGGTGGCCGCCGGGGTGAACAAGGGCATCAAGCGCATGTCCGAGCTGACCATGGTCCTGGCCGTGGCGCTGCTGTTCTTCGTGGTCCTCGCCGGGCCCACCCGCGTGCTGCTGGCCGGCACCCTGGACAACCTCGGCGCCTACCTGCAGTACCTGCCGGCGCTGTCCAACCCGCTGGAGCGCAGCGATGCCGCCTTCAGCCAGGGCTGGACGGCCTTCTACTGGGCCTGGTGGGTGAGCTGGTCGCCCTTCGTCGGCATGTTCATCGCCCGCATCAGCCGGGGGCGCACCGTGCGTGAATTCCTCATCGCGGTGCTGCTGGTGCCTTCGCTGGTGTCGGTGTTCTGGATGAGCTCCTTCGGCGGCGCCGCGCTGCACCAGGTGTTCAGCGGCCTTGCCGGGGTGCAGGAGGCGGCCCTGGAGCTGAAGCTGTTCGTGATGCTCGCGCACCTGCCCTGGAGTGCGATCACCTCCTTCGTCGGCATCGTCCTAGCGCTGTTGTTCTTCATCACCTCGTCCGATTCCGGCTCCCTGGTGATCGACACCATCACCGCCGGCGGCAAGCTCAATGCACCGGTGGTGCAACGGGTGTTCTGGGTCGTGCTGCAGGGCGTGCTGGCCATCGTCCTGCTGGTCGGCGGTGGCCTGGCGGCATTGCAGGCGATGGCGGTGTCCACCGGCCTGCCGTTCACCTTCGTCCTGCTGGTGGGGGGCGTCGCGGTGGTCAAGGGCCTGCTCAGCGAGCCCCGTGGCCAGGTGCGCCGCTCGATGGCAGGCGGGTAGGGCGCACAGGACCTCGCAGGCGTGAACGGGGTGGTAGCAGAGGGCGCGGATTTCCGCTCTACTGCCGCACCTTGGCGGGGGCGAGCGGCCTCCGCGTTCCCCAGCGACTGCGAGGTACACGGATGTTGGCTCAGGCCTTTCACTACAAATGCTGGGCGGACCGGCGCACCCTGGACGCCATCGCCCTGATCGATGCCAGCCGCTTTGCCGATTCGCTGGCCTTCACCCTGCAGCAGCTCAACCACATGGTCATCGTCGAAGACCTGTTCCGTGCCCGCCTGAGCGGCGTGGCCGAGCCGCACCCGGCCACCAACAGCCAGGCCGTGCCGCCCTACGCGGTGCTGCGCGAGCGGCTGCTGGCGTCCGGCCAGTGGTACGCCGCCCAGGCCGAGGACCCGGCCGATGGCGAGATCACCTTCCGCTTCACCGACGGCCAGGCCGGGCGCATGAGCCGCCAGGAAATGCTCTTCCACGTGCTCAACCACGGCACCTACCACCGGGGCAACATCGCCCATGCCCTGGACCTGGCCGGCGTGCCCCATCCCGCCGACACCTACACCGTGTACCTGCACGCGGTGCAGCCGGAGCGTCGGCAGCCCTTTGATGCGCCGGCGCGCTGAGGCTTCCCCGTGACGATGCCGACGCGATTGGCCCAGGTGTTCGAATGGCTGATGAAGCTGCTGCAGGCCGCCTTGACCCTGGGCGGCGCCATGGTGACCGGGATCGTCTCCGGCATCGCCCTGGACGGCGGCCCCATTGCCGCCGTGGCGCTCACCCTCGCGCACCTCGCTCTGGCGCTGTGCGTGCATGAGGGCGGCCACTGGCTGGGCGCCCGCTGGGATGGCTTGACGGTGTTGCTGGTGCGGGTGCTGGCGGTGGAAATCCAGCCGATGCGCCGTGGCCTGCGGGTGCGCTGGTCCCGTCAGAAGCGCCTGCGCGGGCTGGGGGGCTACGTGTTCTGTGCCGACGCCGTGCCGCCGCGCGGCCCTCGTGCGCGCCTGCGCATGATCGCCCTCGGGCCCGGCGCCAACCTGCTGCTGGCGGCGCTCGCGGCCCTGGTCGCGCTGCTCTGCATCGACTCGCCGCCGGCCTTCGGCATCGCCCTCGGCATGGCCAGCAGCAACCTGAGCATGGGCCTGGCCAACCTGGTACCCACCCTGCGCCCCATGCCCAGCGATGGCGCTCGCCTGTTCATGGCCTGGCGGTGCGCCGACGAGTCCGGCCCGGCGTTCGCCTACGCCCGCCTGCTGGCCCTCAGCGTGGCCGGCGTGCCTGCCGAGGCCCTGCCCGAGGCGGACCTGGCGAGCCTGGAGCAGCAGCCGATGCCCATGCCGCTGGTGGCGCTGTCCTACCGCCTGGATCGCGCGCAGGCGGCCGGTGATTGGGCGGCGGCGACGGCCATGCAGGCCCAGCTGGAGGCGTTGCTCACCGCGCACCCCCAGGCGCGTACCGAGTGTGCGGCGGTGGTGGCCTTGCTGCGGGGCGAGCTGGCCTTCAGCCAGGCCATGGCCAGTGGCCGTGCCGACGGCCTGGACGCCGTGCTGAACAACCGCGAGGTGGCCTGGTACTCACCGACCCTGCCGGTCCGCTGCCGAGCCTTGCAGGCACTGTTCAGCGGTGACGAGGCCGGGGCCGAGCGCGAACTGGAAGCGGCGGTGGCACTGGGGGCCAACGCCAGGGTTCGCTCGTCCCATCCCCTGCAGCTCGCGCTCGCCGGGCATGTCCGCGCGTTGTTCAGGGGCCGGACCGCCGAAGGAGCACTGCATGCCCCGTAGCCAGCGCCTGCTCGACCTGTTGCAGATCCTGCGGCGTCATCGCTACCCGGTGGCCGGCCACGTGCTGGCCGGCGAGCTGGGCATCAGCCTGCGCACCCTCTACCGCGACATCGCCACCCTCCAGCAACAGGGCGCGCACATCGAAGGTGGCGCGGGGCTGGGCTACGTGCTGCGCCCCGGCTTCGAGCTGCCGCCACTGATGTTCTCCCTGGAGGAGATCGAAGCCCTGGTGCTGGGCATGCGCTGGGTCGGCCGACGTGGCGACCGCCGTTTGATGGGGGCGGCGCGGGACGTGCTGGCCAAGGTCGGTGCCGTGCTGCCACCGGCCCTGCGCGAAGAGCTGGAAACCAGCACCCTGCTGATCGGCCCGGCGCCGGCCAGCGACGTGCCCGACGCGCTGCTGGAGCAGGTCCGCGATGCCATCCGCCGGGAGCACCGGGTGCAGCTCGGCTACCGCGATGCCGACGGGCAGGCCTCGCAGCGGGTGGTCTGGCCGTTCGCCCTGGGCTACTTCGAGCAGGCCCGCGTGCTGGTGGCCTGGTGCGAGCTGCGCCAGGCCACGCGGCACTTCCGCCTCGACCGGGTGGAGGCCCTGCAGGACCTCGGCCAGCGCTACCCGCGCCGGCGCCAGGTGCTGCTGCGTGAGTGGCGCGCGCAGGAGGGCATCGCCGAGCAGTGAGGCTGCTGCCAGAAACTGACAGGGGAGGGGCCTAGCCTGTGCGCATCGAGTGACGACGCCCGTCGCTCCACACAAGGAGCCCCACCCATGATCGCCCCCAGCCTGCTCAACCTGTACGTCGACGACCCGGCCCGCAGCGCCGATTTCTACCGGCGCCTGCTGACGGGGGACATCGTCGAGCAATCCCCGACCTTCGCCCTGTTCGTCTTCCCCAATGGCTTCAAGCTCGGCCTCTGGGGCCGTACCGGCGTCGAGCCGGCCACCACCGTGCGTGGCGGCGGCAGCGAGCTGTGCGTCCATGTCGACAGCGACGAAGAGGTGGACCGCCTGCACCAGCGCTGGCGCGAGCAGGGCGTGGAGATCGTCCAGGCACCGCTGGCCATGGACTTCGGCTACACCTTCACCGGCCTCGACCCGGACGGCCACCGCCTGCGGGTGTATCACCTGGCGATGTAGTCCGCCCGAGGGTGTTGAAACTGCGGTGGCATCGCTGCTTTGCCACCGCGCTTTCTGCTAGCGTGTGCACGCCCTCGAATCGGAAGGACCCGACCTCATGCAGCGAATGATCCTGGCCCTTGTGGCCGGCATGGTACTCACCGTGCTGGGCTACTCGGGTTTCTCCTGGTTTTCCGCCCACTACCTGCCCCTGGCCCCCGAGGCCAAGCTGACCCGTGCGTTTCCCCCGCCGCCCGAGATGCAGGCCCGCTGGCAGCGGGTGGACGCGTTGGCGCGCGATGCTGGCAATGCCGGGCTGTCGGCGCAGATGGAGATACGCATGCGCCAGCGCTCCCTGGCCTGCTCCCCGGGCTACCTGCCAGCCTGGTACGAGCGCATCGAGACCGTCAGGCAGCGGGTGGCCAACCCCACAT
The DNA here is from genome assembly GCF_011397855.1 of Metapseudomonas otitidis. Taxonomy (NCBI): domain Bacteria; kingdom Pseudomonadati; phylum Pseudomonadota; class Gammaproteobacteria; order Pseudomonadales; family Pseudomonadaceae; genus Metapseudomonas; species Metapseudomonas otitidis. The sequence continues at coordinate 2,781,568 of NZ_AP022642.1, forward strand.
GCTTTGCCGCGCAGGACCGCAAGATCGAGCGCTGGCTCGCCCTGCTGGAGGTCGGCGCGATGTTACGTCTGGAGCCCTTGCGAGCAATCCCCGCCCAGTTTCCCGAGGCCTTGCAGGGGGACGCGCCCCTGGTCGATGCCGTCTTTGCCGAGCGGGCCGGCATTGCGCTGCTGCAGACCCGCAGAAGCCTGCAGGTGATCGACGTCGGACGGGACCAGGCGCTTTACCGGGAGCCCTCCGATGGCCAGTTGAGGGTGGGTTCGCTGTCGGAGAATGGCCGCCTGTTCGTCTCCTATGGTTCCAAATCGCTGCGTATCCGTGAGGCGGAAACCGGGCGGACCGTCGCGCAGATCCATGGTGCGTACCCGAACTCGTTCATCTGGCTGGACGGGCAGACCGCCCTGTTCCAGGGGCGTTCCCACACCCAGTTCATCGACTTCAGCCAAGGGCGGATCATCGATACCGAGCTCTATCGCCAGCCGGAGCGTGCGGCGCCCGTTCCCGGCAAGCCGGACCACTACGTGGCGTTCGGACGGGGTGGCGCCGTCGAGTTGGCCCTGGAGCAGCGCACCAGCGCTCCGAAGGTCCGCGTGGTACGCCTCCAGGACTCACGCAACACGGCGGCCGCAGCCCTGGACAGCGAGCCCGGTGGTGGGGCCTTCAGCCTCGATGGCACGCAGTACCTGAGCCCGCTCAGGCCTAACAACCTGGCTGTCTTCTCCATTGGCGAGCTGAAGAGCGAGGTCATCGAGACCGGTCCCTTCAAGGCGCTGAAGGTGATACCGACCGCAGACCCGGACAAGTTTCTGTTCGGTGGGAGCACCTTGCCGTTCTCCCAGGCCACGGTCCGGGCGTTCGTGCTCGATACCGCCCTCCAGCGCTTGGCCCCGGTGACCGAGGAGCTGAACCTTGCCGGGCTGTCCTATGTGAGGCCCCTGGGCGTGTTCGGGGCCATCGATGCAAGCCGCTACCGCTTGATAAAGACGTTGCCGGTGGGGGAGGAGGTCGATCTCGTTACCTGGCGTGATGGCCTGGTCCAGGCAGCGATGCAGCGCAGGATCGAGCAGATCGCAGCCCAGGGGCCTGCACCCATCCGCCAGCCCGTGCCGTCGTCCATGCCTGATGTGCTCGCGCTGACCGGGCAGATGCCGCCGCGCCCCCAATTGCCGACCCCAAGCGACGCCTCGTCCCCGTCCAGGACGACACCGGTTCAGGTTCCGGTGGTCGATACCCAGGTCGAAGTGATCGGCGTGTACGAATCCGCACGGGGGCAGCACGGCGGAGGCGAGCACCATCCCGGTGTCATCGACGTAGAGGTCCGCAAGAGCCAGAAGCCGTTGACGCTGGTGCTGTCCTCGTATGAGCCCATTACCTGGAAGCTGAACCGCCAACCGGGAAGCCGTATCCACCAGGTGCTGCTCTCCAGCTACCACCCCTCCACGGTGGAGGGCGCCGGGGATGCGCGGGTCATCGTCGTCAAGGTCGGCTATGACTACCAGGCGTCCGGCTACCGGACACTGCCGCCCGAGGTGACCAACCTGACCGGGCAGCAGACGGGGCTCTACCAGGGCACCTATTCGGGGGGACGCTTCTCTGTGGGGGGCGGCCAATAGCGTCGATAGCACCGCTCACGCGTTGCAGCCCAGCATCCCCCGGCCAGCCCAGGGGATACCGGGCGGTCCCGGGTCAGAGGCCGACGAAGAAGCCGATGGCCAGTGCGTTGATGAGGTCGATGAAGAACCCGCACACCAGCGGCACCACCAGGAAGGCCTGGGGCGCGGCGCCGTACTGCTTGGTCACCGCGCTCATGTTGACGATGGCCGTGGCGGTGGAGCCCAGGCTGATGCCGCCGAAGCCGGCGCAGATGACGCTGGCCTCGTAGTTCCTGCCCAGCAGGCGGTAGACCACCCACACGGTGAACAGGACGGAGAGCACCACCTGCAGGCCGAGCGTGCTGAGGATGAAGCCGAGCATGCCGTGCAGCTCCCAGAGCTTGAGGCTCATCAGGGCCATGGTGAGGAACATGCCCAGGCAGATATCGGAGATCAGCGACATGCCGCGCCCGGCCCCCGCCCAGCTCTGGATACGGCGCGGGCTCAGCCATTGCAGGCCGTTGCGCAGGATGATCCCCGCCATCAGCGCACTGACGAACATGGGCAGGCGCAGGCCGGCCGAGGTCAGCAACTGGTCCAGGCCGTAGCCGAGCATCATGGCGAGGTTGAGCCACATCCAGGCCCAGAGGATGTCGTAGTAGCTCACGCTCACCTGGGAGGTGTCTTCGTAGGTGGCGCCGATGGCCAGGTCATGGTCCGAGGAGGTGGCCAGGCGATCGCGGCGGATCAGGTAGTTGGCGATGGGGCCGCCGATGACGCACGCCGCGATCAGGCCCACGGTGTTGCTGGCAACACCGATCTCCAGCGCGTTGCTGATGCCCAGGTCGCGGATGAAGGTGTCCGTCCAGGCCAGCGTGGTACCGACCCCGCCGATCAGCGAGATGGACCCCGTCATCAGCCCGGCCTTCGGGTCGAGCCCGAACAGGCCGGCCATCCCCAGGCCCAGCAGGTTCTGCAGGATGATGAACAGGCTGGCGAGCGCGGTGAGCACCAGCAGCGGCCGGCCGCCCTTGAGCAGGGTGCGGACGTCGGACTTCAGGCCGATGCCGGCGAAGAAGTAGAGCAGCAGCCAGTCCCGGACCTTGAGGTCGAAACTGACCTGGGTGTCCAGCGCCCAGTACAGGATGGCCACCACCAGGGCGCAGATCAGCCCGCCGATCACCGGCTCGGGAATGCTGTAGCGGCGCAGCAGTTCATAGCGCGAGCAGACGGCCTTGCCGGCGAACAGCAGCATGATCGCCAGCGTGAAGCTGATGAAACCGTGAATCTCCAGGGTGTGTTCAAGCATCAGGGGCTCCCGGCAGGCAGCGCGGTTCTGGGGTGCCGGACAGGGGCCGGGCCGTGCGATCCACGCCGTCGTGTGCAAAAAACAAGCGGCGAAGGCTAACCGAAACAGGCGGGGCCAGGATTGACCGGTGACGGCCCCGGGCGCGCCCTGCGTTCGCCGTTACTCCTGCGAAATGTTCGTCGCACTGGCCTGTCCGCCGAATGCGGGGGCTTTTCGACGGCACCTGGCCAAGGCTAGGTCATCAGAAAGAACCCCGAAGGCTATTCCGCATGTCTGTCATGCCTGTGGGCTGAATGCCTACGCAGCGGGCCCGGCACGACGCCGCCGGGTCGCAAGGCTCGATGAACGCGTGCAGCCGCTCTGGCCCGGCCCTTTCAAACAAAACCGCACACCGTTGCAACCCGAGCACGCGCCTTCAATTCCCGGGAAACGGCCTGGGGGAAGCTTGAGTCTCCATTCATCCCTCCCTGGAGAACCCCCATGGCCGTCGCCATCGCCGCCCCCGGCAAGACCCTGCTGGACCCGAAGAACCACACGCTGATCCTCATCGACCACCAGTCGCAGATGGCCTTCGCCACCAAGTCCATCGACGCGGTGACCCTGCGCAACAACGCCGCGCTGGTGTCCAAGGCCGCCCGTGAGTTCGGGGTGGACACCCTTCTCACCACCGTCGCGGAGAAGAGCTTCTCCGGCCCGATCTTCGACGAGATCAAGTCGGTGTTCCCGGATCATCAGGTGATCGACCGCACCACCATGAACACCTGGGAAGACCCGCGCATCGCCGTGGAAGTGAACCGCATCGGCAAGCCGAGGATCGTCCTCGCCGGCCTGTGGACCTCGGTATGCATCGTCGGCCCGGCCCTGTCCGCGCTGGACCAGGGCTTCGAGGTGTACGTCATCACCGACGCCTGCGGCGACGTCTCCAGCGAAGCCCACGATATGGCCATCCAGCGCATGGTGCAGCTGGGCGCCCGCCCGATGACTGCCCTGCAATACCTGCTGGAACTGCAGCGTGACTGGGCCCGTGGCGAGACCTACGACCAGACCGTGAAGATCGCCATCGCCAACGGCGGCGCCTACGGCCTCGGCCTGATCTACGCCAAGACCATGTTCAATGCCTCGGAAGGTCACTGAGATGCGCATCGAACAGGTTCTCTACCGCGCCTCCGCCGAGGCCACCGGTGGCCGTGACGGTCGCGCCATCTCCTCCGATGGCGTGCTCGACGTCGCCCTTACCACGCCCCGCGAGCTGGGCGGCGCCGGCGGCGTCGGGACCAACCCCGAGCAGCTGTTCGCTGCCGGCTACTCGGCGTGCTTCCTGGGGGCGATGAAGTTCGTCGCCGCCCGCGACAAGCTGGCCATCCCCGCCGACGTGTCCATCGAGGCCGTGGTCGGCATCGGTGCCATTCCCAACGGCTTCGGCATCGAGGCCGAGCTGCGCATCAGCCTGCCGGGGCTCGATGCCGAGGCCGCGCGCACCCTGGTGGAGCGGGCGCACATCGTCTGCCCGTACTCCAACGCCACGCGCAACAACATCGACGTGACCCTCACCCTGATCGACTGAAGGAGCAGACAACATGCCCCGCATAGCCTTGCTGAGCGCATTGATCGCCCTGGCCGTCGGCCAGGTCCAGGCCGCTGACTACAGCGGCGTGGAACACAACACCCGGACCTTTCTCGAAGCCCTGGAGAAGGGCGGCGGCAAACCGCTGGAAACCCTCAGCCCGCAGGACGCACGCGCCGTGCTGGTGGGCGCGCAGAACTCGGTGAAGGTCGACCTCTCCGGCATCAAGGTGGAGGAGAAGGCCATCCAGGCCAACGGCCAGCCCCTGAAGCTGACCGTGGTACGGCCCACCGACGCCAAGGGCACGCCCCCGGTGTTCATGTACTTCCACGGCGGCGGCTGGGTGCTGGGCGACTACCCGACCCACGCACGGCTGATCCGCGACCTGGTGGTGAACTCCGGCGCCGTGGCCGTCTACGTCGGCTACACCCCATCGCCCGAGGCCCGCTTCCCCACCGCCATCGACCAGGCCTATGCCGCCACCCGCTGGGTGGCCGAGCACGGCAAGGAGCTGGGCGTGGACGGCAGTCGCCTGGCGGTGGCCGGCAACAGCGTCGGCGGCAACATGGCCGCCGTGGTGGCGCTCAAGGCCAAGGAGCAGGGGGCGCCTGAACTGCGCTTCCAGCTGCTGCTGTGGCCGGTGACCGATGCCCGCTTCGATAACGCGTCCTACACCCAGTTCGCCCAGGGCTACTTCCTCACCCAGCCGATGATGAAATGGTTCTGGGACAACTACACGACCGACGCCCAGCAGCGCGCCGACATCCATGCCTCGCCGCTGCGCGCCAGCGCCGAACAGCTCAAGGGACTGCCGCCGGCACTGGTGCAGACCGCCGAGTTCGACGTGCTGCGCGACGAGGGTGAGGCCTATGCCCGCCACCTGGACGCGGCGGGCGTCGAGGTCACCGCCGTGCGCTACAACGGCATGATCCACGACTACGGCCTGCTCAACCCCCTGGCTCACGTACCGACGGTGCACACCGCGCTGCGCCAGGCCGGGGTCGAGCTGCGGCGGCACCTGCAATGAGTGCCCTCCGGCCCGGTGAAGGGCAGGGGGCCGATGACCCGGTCACCCTGCTCATCCGCCATCGCGTCCATGCCGCCCATGCCACGCAGTACGAAGCCTGGCTGCGGCGCATCGTCGGTGTCGCCCAGGGCTACCCCGGGCACCTCGGGGTGGACGTGATCCGCAGCCATGAGCAGGGCGTGCCGCTGTTCACCAGCGTGCTGCGTTTCACCGGGCCGGAGTGCCTGCAGGACTGGCTCGGTTCCGAGACCCGACGCCAGCTGGTGGCGGAAATCTCGCCGCTGCTGCTGGAGGACGAGGCCCTGGAGCTGAACCCGGCGCGGGAGTTCTGGTTCGCCCCGGCCAGCGCCGAACAGCCACCGCCCCCACGCTGGAAGCAGGCCTGCGTCAGCTTCCTGGTGATCCTGCCGCTCAGCCTGCTGGTGCCCTGGGCCTGGCAGCCGGCATTCGCTGCCTGGCCCTGGCTGGGTGGCTACTTGCCGAGCAACGTGGTGATCACCCTCAGCATCGTCCTGCTGGTGGTCTACCTGTTCATGCCGCGCGTGACCCGCTGGCTCGCGCCCTGGCTGGAAGGCCCCGGCTCCGGAGGTCCCCATGACCGATGAATCCACCCCCAATGGCCGGCGGCGGTTTCTCGCCGCCTCGTCCATCCTCGGCGCCGCTGGCGCGCTGTGGCCCGCGCTCCCGGTGTTCGCGGGCGAAGGCAAAGGAGCTTCCCCCATGCATCCCGATCTGATCCTCCACAACGGCCGGTTCCACACCGTGGACCGCGAGAAACCCACCGCCAGCGCCGTGGCCATCCGTGACGGGCGCTTCGTCGCGGTCGGCAGCGAAGCCGAGGTGATGCCCCTGCGCGGGCCCGCCACCCAGGTGCTCGACCTCAACCGCCGCACCGTCATCCCCGGGCTCAACGACTCCCACCTGCACCTGATCCGGGGCGGCCTCAACTACAACCTGGAGCTGCGCTGGGAGGGCGTGCCCTCGCTGGCCGATGCCCTGCGCATGCTCAAGGACCAGGCCGACCGCACGCCCTCGCCGCAGTGGGTGCGGGTGGTGGGCGGCTGGAACGAATTCCAGTTCGCCGAGCGGCGCATGCCGACCCTGGAGGAGATCAACCGCGCGGCGCCCGACACGCCGGTGTTCATCCTCCACCTCTACGACCGCGCGCTGCTCAACCGCGCGGCGCTGCGGGTGGTCGGCTACGACCGCAACACGCCCAACCCGCCCGGCGGTGAGATCGTCCGCGACGGCAACGGCGAACCCACCGGCATGCTCATCGCCCGGCCCAACGCGATGATCCTCTACGCCACCCTGGCCAAGGGGCCCAAACTGCCGCTGGAGTACCAGGTCAACTCCACCCGCCAGTTCATGCGCGAGCTGAACCGCCTTGGCGTCACCAGCGCCATCGACGCCGGCGGCGGCTTCCAGAACTACCCGGACGACTACCAGGTGATCGAGCAACTGGCCCGCGACGGCCAGCTCACCGTGCGCATCGCCTACAACCTGTTCACCCAGAAACCGAAGGAAGAGCTGGACGACTTCAAGCGCTGGACCGGCTCGGTGAAGTACGGCCAGGGCAGCGACTTCTTCCGCCACAACGGCGCCGGGGAAATGCTGGTGTTCTCCGCCGCCGACTTCGAGGACTTCCTCGAACCGCGCCCGGACCTCGCCGCCAGCATGGAGGCCGAGCTGGAGCCGGTGGTGCGCCACCTGGTGGAACAGCGCTGGCCGTTCCGCCTGCACGCCACCTACGACGAGTCCATCTCGCGCATGCTCGACGTGTTCGAGAAGGTCGACCGTGACATCCCCTTCAATGGCCTGCCATGGTTCTTCGACCACGCCGAAACCATCAGCCCGCGCAACATCGAACGGGTTCGGGCGCTGGGCGGCGGCATCGCCATCCAGGACCGCATGGCCTTCCAGGGCGAGTACTTCGTCGAGCGCTACGGTGCCCAGGCCGCCGAGAAGACCCCGCCGATCCAGCGCATGCTCGCCGAGGGCATCCCGGTGGGTGCCGGCACCGACGCCACCCGCGTCTCCAGCTACAACCCCTGGACCTCGCTGTACTGGCTGGTCAGCGGCAAGACCGTCGGCGGCCTGGCCCTCCAGCCCCAGGGCCTGCCCAGGGAAACTGCGCTGCAGCTGTTCACCCAGGGCAGTGCCTGGTTCTCCAGCGAGCAGGGCAAGAAGGGGCAGATCAAGGTGGGCCAGCTGGCGGACCTGGTGGCCCTCTCGGCGGACTTCTTCAGCATCGAGGAAGAGCAGATCAAGTGGCTGGAGTCGGTCCTCACCGTCGTCGACGGCAAGGTCGTGCACGCCGCCGCCGAGTTCGACCGCCTCGGCCCACCGCAACTGCCGGTGCTGCCGGACTGGTCCCCGGTGGCCCGTGTTCCGGGCCACTGGCGGCCGGGCGCGCCGACGGTCGCCGCCGTGCACCAGTGCGCCGGCGCCTGCAGCGTCCACGCCCACAGCCACGAGCGGGCCCGCCAGTCGAAGGTGCCGGTGAGCGACTTCACCGCCTTCTGGGGTGCCTTCGGCTGCTCCTGCTTCGCCTTCTGAGGCCAGGACGCGCCTCCAGGCCCCGCCCTCGTGCGGGGCTTTTTCATTCCGGGGGCGGGCGTGGAGCCATTAAAAAAAGCGGGCCTCAGGCCCGGATAACATCGTTTTTCAGGGGGTGGCCCATTCCCTATATTCGCCGGCACACAGCACTGCTGCTGACCTTGTCTAGCCGGATCGGGAATGGAAATGAGCAAGAACCTAGAAAGCCCCCGCGACGCCATCGCGGGTATCGGAACCCAGGTGGTGTGGGCGGGCGAGCAGGATGGCCACCCCTACAACGCCACCCAGACGCCCATCGTCTTCAGCGCCGCCTATGGCTACCAGGACGTCGACCACTGGTACGACGTCGCCCTGGGCAAGCGCGAAGGCTACATCTACAGCCGCATGGGCAACCCGACGGTGACCACCCTGGAGGCCAAGCTCTGCGAACTGGAGCAGGCGGAGTCGGCGGTCGCCTTCAGCAGCGGCATGGCCGCCATCAGCGCGGTGCTGCACACCTTCCTCTGCCAGGGCAAGCGCGTGGTCTCGACCCGCGACAGCTACGGCGGCACCAACAAGATCTTCGAAGAGTTCCTCCCGCGCATGGGCGTGGACGTGGTGCTCTGCGACACCCTCGACACCCAGGCCATCGAGGCGGAGATCGCCCGTGGCTGCGACCTGCTGTACCTGGAGACGCCCACCAACCCGACCCTGAAGGTGCTGGACATCCGCCGCCTGGTGGCAGCGGCCAAGCGCGTCGGCGCCCTGGTGGTGGCCGACAACACCTTCGCCACGCCGCTCAACCAGAACCCGCTGGCCCTGGGGGTGGACGTGGTGGTGCACAGCGCCACCAAGTTCCTCTCCGGCCACGGTGACGCCCTGGGTGGCATCGCCTGCGGCGCCGAGCACCTGATGGCCAGCGTACGGCACTACCGCGAGATCAACGGTGCCGCGCTGGATGCCTTCTCCGCCTTCCTGATCATCCGCGGCATCAAGACCCTGGCCCTGCGCCTGCGCCAGCAGCAGCGCAGTGCCCAGGCCCTGGCCGAGTACCTGCTCACCGAGCCCCTGGTGGAGGCGGTGAACTACCCGGGCCTGCCCACCCACCCCGGGCACGCCATCGCCCGTGGGCAGATGCGCGGCTTCGGCGCCATCGTCAGCTTCGTTCTGCGGGGCGGCATGGACACCGTGACCCGCCTGCTGCCGCGCCTGCGCTACGCCCACCGGGCCGGCAACCTCGGCGCGGTGGAGACCATCTACGGCCCCGCGCGCACCACCAGCCACGTGGAGAACACCCTGGAGGAGCGCCTGGCCCTGGGCATCTCCGAAGGGCTGGTACGGGTCTCCGTCGGCATCGAGGAGACCGAGGACCTGCTGGCCGACCTGCAGCACGCATTCGCCGGCGTTCGCGCCGAACTCGCCGCCGTGGCACCTCGCCAGGGCGAACCTTCACTGACCGGATGTCGCACCGAGGTGGAACGCTGACATTCGCCCCACTCCTGGCCGGAGAGTCAGCGAGTCCTTCATGAAAAGGAATAACAAGAAAAACCTGACGGCAAACAGTTTGGTTCTGCCTTGAAGTTGTTCGCAGAAACGTCCTTGTCCGCACACTTTCATGAGATTCAACTTATGTCCCTACATACAACAAACGACAAAGCGACATCGGGGCCTGATTTCAAACAGGACATGCAGACCCGCCACATCGTCATGCTGGCGCTGGGCGGGGTGATCGGCACCGGCCTGTTCCTCACCTCCGGCTACACGGTCAACCAGGCGGGGCCGCTGGGCGCGGTCATCGCCTACGTCATCGGCGCGGTGATGGTGTACATGGTGATGATGTGCCTGGGCGAGCTGGCCGTGCACATGCCCGAGACCGGCTCGTTCAGCAGCTACGCCTCCCGCTACCTCGGGGCGGGCACCGGCTACACCGTGGCCTGGCTCTACTGGCTGACCTGGGCGGTGGCCATCGGCTCGGAGTTCACCGCCGCCGGCATCCTCATGGTGCGCTGGTTCCCGGACACCCCGGTGTGGATCTGGAGCGCGCTGTTCGCCCTGACCGTCTTTATCAGCAACGTGGTGTCGGTGCGGCTGTTCGCCGAGACCGAGTTCTGGCTGTCGCTGGTCAAGGTGCTGGCCGTGCTGGCCTTCCTGGTGGTCGGTGCCGGCGCCATCTTCGGTGTCTTCGAGACCCGCCACGTGCAGAGCGCGGGCCTGGCCAACTTCACCCGCGAAGGGCTGTTCCCCACCGGTTTCTGGTCCATCGCCATGACCCTGCTGGCGGTCGCGTTCGCCTTCTCCGGTACCGAACTGATCGGCATCGCCGCAGGCGAGACCCGCGACCCCAAGCGCAACGTACCGAAGGCGATCCGCACCACCGTGGTTCGCCTGGCGCTGTTTTTCGTCGGCACCATCTTCGTCCTGGCGACGTTGCTGCCCCGGGAGCAGGCCGGCCTGGTGGAGAGCCCCTTCGTCACGGTGTTCGAGTCCATCGGCATTCCCTACTCGGCGGACATCATGAACTTCGTGATCATCAGCGCGCTGCTCTCGGCCGCCAACTCCGGGCTCTACGCCGCCTCGCGGATGCTCTGGACCCTCAGCGACCAGGGCCACATGCCCAAGCGCTTCGCCACCCTCAGCCGCATGGGTACGCCGTTCAACGCCATCGTCGTGAGCATGGCCGGCAGCATCGCCTCGCTGCTCAGCAGCGTGTTCGCGCCGGACACGGTCTACCTCGCCCTGGTGTCCATCTCCGGCCTGGCCGTGGTGGTGGTGTGGATGAGCATCGCCGCCAGCCAGATGGCCTTCCGGCGCCACTACCTGGCCAACGGCGGCCGGCTGGAGGACCTGGGCTTCCGCGTGCGTGGCTACCCCTGGGTGCCGCTGGGCGCGTTGTTGTGCTGTGCCCTGGCGTGCATCGGGATTGCCTTTGATCCGGCCCAGCGAGTTGCGCTCTACTTCGGCGTGCCGTTCATTGCCTGGTGCTACTTCGTCTACTGGGTGACCTGCAAGCTGCGCGAACGGCGCCAGGCTTCGCCCGTGGTCCCGGCAAGGGTACCGGGGACGGCCTGAACCACGCCTTCCCATTGCGCCGTCCCGAGGTCCCGACCATGCACCCGAAAGCCCTGCCTCCCCTGAACTGGCTGCGCGCCTTCGAAGTCTCGGCGCGGTACCTCAACTTCACCCACGCGGCGGAGGAGCTGCACCTCACCCAGGGGGCGGTCAGCCAGCAGATCCGGCAGCTGGAAAGCCACCTCGGGGTGGCGCTGTTCAAGCGCCTGCCCCGAGGCCTCGGGCTGACCGAGGAAGGCCAGTCCTACCTGCCGGTGGTGCAGGACGCCATCACCCGGCTGGCGGTGGGCACCAACGAGATCTTCGGCCAGCACAAGCGCCGGCCGATCAAGGTCCGTGGCAGCCTGTCGTTCCTGCACTTCTGGCTGGCGCCCCGGCTGGCGGACTTCCGCCGCGCCCACCCGCAACTGGACATCCGCTACATCAGCAACCTCTGGGTGAAGGAGCTGGACGGCGAGGACGACGTGGAGATCCGCTGGGGCCACGGGCAATGGCCGGGGCTGGTCTCCCAGCGGCTGACCTGGGACACGCTGTTCCCGGTGTGCGCGCCGGAGCTGCTGGCCCAGGGCCCGCTGCGCGAGCCGCGCGACGTGGCCCGCCACCCGCTGCTGCACGTGCTGGGCTACGAGGAGGGCTGGGGCTACTGGTTGCAGCGCGCCGGCGCCGATGACGTCGACTACGCCACCGGCCCGCAGTTCGACACCCTGGTGTCGACCCTGCGCCTGGCCGAGCTGGGGCAGGGCATCGCCCTGGCGCGCTCCTCCATGGTCGAGGACCTGCTGCGCGAAGGACGCCTGGTGGAGCTGTTCGACTGCCGCATCGAGGCCAGCGAATCCTTCTACCTGGTCAGCGGCTCCGGCACCGACCTGCATCCGGACGCCCAGGCCTTCGCCACCTGGCTGGTGGCCCAGGCCCACCGTTCCACCTGAGCTTGGAGTGAACATGCATTACGTGAGTACCCGCAGCGCCTCGGTGCGCGCGGATTTCCGCAGCGTCGTGCTGTCGGGGCTGGCCCCCGACGGCGGCCTGTTCGTGCCGGCCAGCCTGCCGGTGTTCAGCGTGCAGGAGATCGCCACCTGGTCCTGGCTGCCCTTCGAGGAGCTGGCCTGGCGGGTGATCGCCCCCTTCGTCGGCCAGGCCATCGCCGAGGACGACCTGCGCGGGCTGCTCAAGGCCTGCTACCAGGGTTTCGGCCACCGCGCCATCGCCCCCTTGCGCCAGGTGGACCGCAACGAATGGGTGCTCGAGCTGTTCCATGGGCCCACCCGCTCTTCGAAGGATTTCGCTGCCCAGCTGCACGCGCGCCTGGCCCGTCACTTCCTCGAACGGGAAGGGCGTGAAGCCCTGGTGCTCGGCGCCACCAACGGCGACACCGGCCTGGCGGCGGTTGCCGCCTTCGGCGAGTGCCCGTGCAGCCGGGTGGTGATGCTCTATCCCGAGCAGGGCGTGCCAGGCGATCGCCTGGTGGCGTTGCAGGCGGCCGAGTCCGCACGGGTTCAGGGCATCGCCGTGGCGGGCAGTTTCGACGACTGCCAGCGCCTGGTGTCGCGGCTCTTCAGCCAATGGCCCAGCGAGCACCTGGCCATCGGCTTCAACTCCTCCAACTGGGTCGGCGTGCTGGCGCAGATCGTCTTCTACTTCCACGCTGCGCTGCAGTTGGGCGGCGGCCAGCGTCCCATCGGCTTCAGCATTCCTGCCGCCAGCTTCGCCGAGGTCTATGCCGGTTACGTGGCGCAGAAGATGGGGCTGCCGGTGAACCAGATCATCGTCTCCACCAACCGCAACGACGCCTTGCACCAGTTCATCCACCGCAACCGCTATGGCACCTGCGAGGCCCGCTCGACGCTGTCGCCGGCCATGGATTTCTCGGTGTTCTCCAACGTCGAACGGCTGGTCTGGGAACTCTACGACCATGACGACCAGGCCGTGCGCCGGTTGATGGAACACCTGGAGGCGAGCGGCGAACTGAGCATCGCCAACGCGCCCTGGCTGCAGGCGCGGATGCTGATCGACTCCTACGCCGTGGACGACGCCCAGACCGAGGCGGAGATCGTCGCGCTGTTCCGCGACACCGGCCTGTCCATTGACCCGCACACCGCCACCGGCGTCCTGGCCGCGCGGCTTTACCGGCGCAGCGTGGTGACCCCGATGGTCACCCTCGGCCAGATCGCGCCGGAGAAGTCCGCCGCGCTGCTGGCCCGCCTGGGCGCCTGGCCGGCACCGCTGCCGGCCCGGGCGGCGCCGCGCGCCCACGCCCGCTGCCATGCCCGCACGGACCTGGAGGGCCTGCGCCAGGCCCTGGCCAGGACCTGAGGACGCGACCGCGATGAAGCGCATCCTCGACCCGCTGGACGAGCGGATACTGGCCGAGCTGACCGCCAATGCGCGGATCGCCCACGCCGAGCTGGGCACCAAGGTGAACCTGTCGCGCAACGCGGTGCGCCAGCGCATCGAGCGCCTGGAGCGCGACGGGGTCATCCAGGGCTACACCCTCAAGGTGGGCGAGGGGCGGCGTGCAGCGGCACTGATCAGCGCAGTGATCTTCGTCTACCGCCATGACCGCATGCGCGGTGAAGAGGTGCTGCGGGACCTGCGGGCGATTCCCGAGGTGACCCAGTGCGACGTGATGAGTGGCGAGTTCGACCTGATGCTGCGGGTCGAGGCCGCTACGCCGGATCGCGTCCATGGCGTCTGGCGGCAGATCGCCGGGATCCCCGGCGTGGCCAATACCGTCACCTCGTTCGTGCTTTCCGCCGTCATCTGACCCCCCTCGCTCCACGACCCGGGCCCCGGCACGCCACACGTGCCGGGGCCTTTTCGTCTGCGCCCGGTGCACGCCGCCGCAGCCCCAGGGGGCGGGCCGTGGGGCCGCTCCGGCACTGGGCAGAACGCCCAATGAATACAGCAGATTGGCCTATTCAACTGCCACAGGCCGGCTCTTAGGCTGACCCCATCGAGCAAACGCCGGATTGGAGGCACCTGATGACCGAATACAAGATCGCCCTCGTGGGCTTTGGTGGAGTGAACCGTGGCCTGGCCCGCCTGGTGGCCGAGCGCAACGGGGCCTGGCAGCGCGAGCTGGGCTTCAGCCTGAAGATCGTCGGGGTCACCGACCTGTTCCTCGGCTCCCTCATCGACCGCAACGGCCTCGACGCCGCCCAGCTGGCCAACCTGCCCGTCACCCAGGGGGCGCTGGCCAGCCTGCCGGGCGGCACCGCCGAAGCCTTCAACGAGGCCGTGATCAAGCAGTCCGGCGCGGACCTGATCGCCGAGGCCACCTTCACCAACCCGGTGGACGGCGAACCCGCCACCACCTTCTGCCGCTGGGCCCTGGAGAGCGGCAAGCACGTGGTCACCACCAACAAGGGGCCGATTGCCCTGCATGGCGCCGAGCTCAAGGCCCTGGCCAAGCGCAACGGCGTGGCCTTCGAGTACGAGGGCGCGGTGATGAGTGGCACCCCGGTGATCCGCATGGCACGACAGACCCTGGCGGGAGCCGGCATGGTCGGCTTCGAGGGCATCCTCAACGGCACCTCCAACTACGTGCTGACCCGCATGGAGGAAGGCCTCGGCTTCGACGAGGCGGTGGCCAAGGCACAGGCACTGGGTTACGCCGAAGCCGACCCGACGGCGGACGTGGAAGGCCACGACGTGCGCCTGAAGGTGGTGATCCTCGCCAACGAGCTGCTGGATGCCCACCTCTCGGTGAGCGATGTCGCCTGCAGCGGCATCAGCGCCCTGACCCCGGCGGACCTGGCCCAGGCCCGGGAGGAGGGGGCTCGCTGGAAGCTCATCGGCTCTGCCCAGCGCCAGGCCGATGGCTCGGTGGCCGCGCGGGTGGAGGCCCGCAAGCTGGACCTCGGCCACCCGCTGGCCGGGATCAGCGGCGCCACCAACGCGGTGGCCTTCAACACCGAACTGCTGGGCGCGGTCACCGTGTCCGGACCGGGTGCCGGCCGTATCGAGACCGCCTTCGCGCTGCTCTCCGACATCGTCGCCCTCCATGCCACCCACGGCCGTCCGTAAGCCCAGGAGCCTGCCCATGACCGTTTCGTCCCTGGCCTTGGCCACCGCTGTCGAGCCCTCCGGCATCGACGTCCACAACCCCTTCGACGGCAGCCTCGTCGGCAGCGTGCCCTGTCTGGGCGCCGCCGATGTGCCGGCCCTGCTGGCCAGTGCCCGTGAGGGTGTGCGCCAGTGCGCGGCGCTGCCCCGGCACCGTCGCGCCGCCATCCTGGAGGAGGCCGCCCGCCGGGTTGAGCAGGAGGCCGCCGCCTTCGCCGCGCTGATCGTCGCCGAGGCCGGCAAGACCCTGCGCCAGGCCCAGAAGGAGGTGAAGCGCTGCATCAACACCCTCAAGCTTTCCGCCGAGGAGGCGCGGCGCAATGCCGGCGAGGTGGTGCCCTTCGAATCCTACGAGGGCTCCGAGTCCCGCCAGGGCTGGTTCACCCGTGAGCCCCTGGGGCTGATCGTCGCCATCACCCCCTACAACGACCCGCTCAACCTGGTGGCGCACAAGCTCGGGCCGGCCATCGCCGGGGGCAATGGCGTGCTGCTCAAGCCGTCCGAACTGGCTCCGCTGTCGGCCTGCAAGCTGGTGGATTGCCTGCGCCAAGCGGGCCTGCCGGAGGCCGTGGTGACCATCGCCACCGGCGGCGCGGAACTGGGCAAGGCGCTGACCTCAGCCCGGGAGGTGCGGATGATTTCCTTCACCGGTGGCTTCGTCACCGGCGAGCACATCGCCCGCAACGCCGGCCTCAAGAAGCTGGCGATGGACCTGGGCGGCAACGCACCGGTTCTGGTGCTGGACGACTGCGAGCTGGAAGCCACCGTCGAATCCTGTGTTTCCGGTGCGTTCTGGGCCGCCGGGCAGAACTGCATCGGCACCCAGCGCCTGCTGGTGCAGGCCTCGATCTACGCCGAATTCCGCGAGCGCTTCGTCGCCCGTACCCGCGCGCTGGTGGTGGGGGACCCGGCCCGTGCCGAGAGCGACATGGGCCCGATGATCACCGAGCAGGCCGCTCGCACCACCGAACAGGTGGTGGCCGAAGCCCTCGCCGAGGGGGCGACCCTGCTGTGCGGCCAACGCCGCGAGGGAGCGCTGTATCACCCCACGGTGCTGGACGGGGTGGACCATCGCAGCCGCCTGTGGCGCCAGGAAGTGTTCGCGCCCGTGGTGGTGCTGGAGCCTTTCGAGACCCTGGAGGAGGCCGTTGCACTGGCCAACGAACCGGAGTACAGCCTGCACGCCGGCATCTTCACCCGCGACCTGCGTCGCGCCCTCTGGGCGGCCCGGCGCATCGAGGCCGGCGGCGTGATGATCAACGACTCCTCCGACTACCGCTTCGACGCCATGCCCTTCGGCGGCTTCAAGTACGGCAGCCTGGGCCGCGAGGGCGTGCGTTTCGCCTACGAGGACATGACGCAGCCCAAGGTGGTCTGCATCAACGACCTCAACTGAACCGTCAGGTGACGACCCTTTGCGGTCGTCCTTTGCACCGGACGACGCCGCTCGCCGCGCCGCCCGGTGCGTTTTTTTCAGGGAGCCTTGCATGATCACGCGATTCCACGAGGGCCCGCGCATGGCCCAGGCCGTTGCCTACGGGCCGTTCTTCGAGACGGCGGGCATCTGTGCCGACGACCCGACGCTGGACATCCGCGCCCAGGCGCGCCAGGCCCTGGCGCACATCGACGCCTTGCTGGCGGAGGCCGGCCTCGGTCGCCGGGACCTGGTGCGGGTGCAGGCCTGGCTGGCCGACTACCGCGACTTCGACGCCTTCAACGAGGTCTATGACGCCTGGCTGGCGGCAGGTCCGAAGCCGGTCCGTGCCTGCGTGGGCAGTGCGCTGGGCGGCTACGCGGTGGAGGTCCAGGTGCTGGCCTATCGACAGTCGCCCGGCGCCTAGCGGGGGGGCGTGCCGTGACGCAGGGCACGGCGCGGCCACACCGGGGGAGGCCGGCAACACGCGGGGCAGGTATGCTTTCGCTCCTTGTGTCGCACACGCTCCCCCGAAAAGAACATGAAGAATGTCGCCGTCCTCGTGTACCCCGACGTGCTGATGCTGGATGTCTCCGGCCCGGTCGAGGTGTTCTCCATCGCCAACCGCTACCTGCCGCCCGAGCAGCAGTACCGGGTGTTCACCGTCAGCACCGGCGAGGCCATCGTGCGGGCCTCCAACGGCATGCGCCTGGTGGCGGACCACCTGCTGGACGATGCGCCCCGCGAGCTGGACCTGCTGCTGGTCCCCGGTGGTCCCGGCGCCTACAACTTCGACCAGCCGGAGATGCTGCCCTGGCTGCGCGAAACCGTGGCGCGCACGCCCCGGCACGGCTCCATCTGCACCGGTGCGTTCATCCTCGGTGAGGCCGGGCTGCTGGACGAGCGTCGCGTCACCACCCACTGGAACTACACCGAACGCCTGGCGCGGCGCTTCCCCCGGGCCCAGGTCGAGGTGGACCGGATCTACCTGCAGGACGGGGAGCTGGTGACCTCCGGCGGCATCACCGCCGGCATCGACATGGCCCTGGCGATCCTCGCCGACGACCACGGCCGCAAGATCGCCGTGGACGTGGCCAAGGTGCTGCTGGTGGCCATGAAGCGCCAGGGCGGCCAGGCCCAGTTCAGCCCGCTGCTGGCGGAGGTGGCGCGGGAGGACACCCCCATCGCCCGCGCCCAGCGCCATGTGCTGGAACACCTGGCGGAAGACCTCAATGTCGAGGCGCTGGCCGGGGTCGCCGGGCTCAGCAGCCGCCACTTCGCCCGGTTGTTCACCCGCGAGCTGGGCATGACCCCCACCGCGTTCATCCACGACGCCCGCATCGACCACGCCCGGCACCTGCTGGAAAGCACCGACCTGCCGCTCAAGACCATCGCCTTCCGCAGTGGCTTCGGCAGCGTGCGCTGCATGCGCGAGCTGTTCACCGAACGCCTCGGGCTCACTCCCGCGCAGTACCGCCACCAGTTCGGCTAGTGGCCTCACCCGGGGCATGTCCGAATTACGCCCCTCGTTGTCCGCCTGGCTCCCCATGGTTTCGTTTTCGCCCGCAGGGCCGGGCGGCATCATGGCTTCCACGATTGCGCGCCGCCCTCCATCCCTTCCGGATGGGGCTTCGGCGTCCGCAGAAAAAGGGAGGAGGGGCCATGGAGACACAGGAGCAGGACCGCGCCCGCACGGCGATCCACCTGGCGCCCTGGCAGCTGCAACGGGCCAGGGAGTTGATCGCGGCCCACCTCGACCGTTCGCTGACGGTGGCCTGGCTGGCCCGTGAGTGCGGCCTGTCGCGTTGTCATTTCTCCCGCGCCTTCCAGGGCAGCACGGGGCTGTCGCCCCACCAGTGGCTGACCCGCGCGCGGCTGGACCGTGCCCGGCAGTTGCTGCTGGGCGAGCGCACCGTTGCCGAGGTGGCCCAGGCCTGCGGTTTCACCGACCAGGCGCACTTCGCCCGGGTGTTCGTCCGTCATGTGGGCACGCCGCCCAGCCAGTGGCGGCTGGCGCGCCTGCGGGAGCAGAGCGGGGCGCGCATGAGCCGGGGCATCGAGCACCCGGCCCCGCGCCCGTCGCGGCTTACTTGCCGATCAGAGTGAAGTAGCTGGTCATCAGGTTGCGGTAGTTGGGGATGTGCTCGGAGAGCAGGTTGCCCAGCCCTTCGATGTCGTTGCGCCAGTCACGGTGCAGTTCGCAGGCGACGCTGAACCAGTTCATCAGCTGCACGCCGGCGGCGTTCATGCGCGCCCAGGCAGCCTGCTGCACGGTCTTGTCGAAGGTGCCCGAGGCATCGGTCACCACGAACACCTCGAAGCCTTCGGCAATGGCCGACAGCGCCGGGAAGGTCACGCACACGTCGGTCACCACGCCGGCGATGATCAGTTGCTTGCGCCCGGTCTTCTTCACGGCGGCGACGAAGTCCTCGTTGTCCCAGGCGTTGATCTGGCCGGGGCGGGCGATGTAGGGCGCGTCGGGGAACTGGGCCTTCAGCTCGGGCACCAGCGGGCCGTTGGGGCCCTGCTCGAAGCTGGTGGTGAGGATGGTCGGCAGGCCGAAGAACTTGGCGACGTCGCCCAGGGCCAGCACGTTGTTCTTGAAGTCGCTGGGGGTGAAGTCCTGCACCAGCGAGATCAGGCCGGACTGGTGGTCGATCAGCAGGACGACCGCATCGTCCTTGTTCAGGCGGTTGTAGGGCTTGGACATGGTGTTTCTCCTTGTGGCGGTGGCCCGCAGCGGGGCGATTGGGGCGCCGTATCACCCCCGGGTCGTCGGCGGGTCGGTACGGGCGCTGCCGCCACTATCGGTGAGCGCACAGGGCGTCGGCTTGCATCGATGTGCTCGATTGGGAAGGCGGGGGATCGACGGCGGCGGACGCGGGGAGGGCGGGTGCGCCCTGAGGCGGTTCCGGCGTTTTCCGGAAGCGTGCGGGGTGGGCTGAAAGACCCGTTCCAGAGGGGTTGGATGGTTCGGGTGGCACGTCATTGAAGCAGGTGCGCGACACCCTGGCTTGTACATTTGTTCTTATTTCCGTATCGCGTGGTTAACGCTTGAGATGGGAATTTCTTTCATCTAGGTTGAAAAAGTTCCGCTGAAAAGCGGCCCTGTTTCCGCCTGTTCGACGACGAGTTGCCACCATGATCCGCCTGGGTGACGCCTGGATTTCGCTGGAGCGAAGAGAAGCCTTCCTGAACGGTGCTCCGGTGCGCCTGGGCAGCCGCGCCTTCGATGTGCTGGAAGCCCTGCTCGCCGCCCCCAACCGCCTGGTGACCAAGGCCGAGTTGCTGCAGGCGGCGTGGCCCGACCTGGTGGTGGAGGAGAACAACCTGCAGGTGCAGGTCTCGGCCCTGCGCAAGCACCTGGGTCTGGATGCGCGCCTGCTGGAAACGGTGCCGCGCCGGGGCTATCGCCTCAACCTGCAGGCAACCGTGGTGGCGGCCGCCGAACCGCCTGTCCGACCGGTGCCCGCTGCGCCGGTCGGGCGCGCCGACGTGCATGTCATCGACGACGAGCCGGCCGTGCGCACGGCGCTGGTCCGCCAGTTGCGCTCGGCGGGTATCGAAGCCACGGCCTATGCCTCGGCGCCCGAGTTCCTCGCCCGCTGCCCCTGTGATCGCCCTGGCTGCCTGCTGCTGGACGTGCGCCTGCGCGAGGGCAGCGGCTTCGACCTGCAGGACGAGCTGGCCCGGCGCGGCGTGCCGTTGTCGGTGGTGTTCATGAGCGGCTTCGGCACCATCGACATGTCGGTCAAGGCCATGAAGGCCGGCGCCGAGGGCTTTCTCACCAAACCGGTGGACGAGGCCCAGTTGCTGGCGGCGGTGGGCGAGGCCATGGGCCGGGCCTGCATCCTCCACCAGCAGCGCCATGCCCGGCAGGCGGTGCAGGCACGCTATGCCAGCCTCACCCCACGGGAGCGCGACGTGTTCCGGTTGCTGCTGGAGGGCCGCCAGAACCGCGACATCGCCCAGCAGCTCGGCCTGCAGGACGTGACGGTGAAGATGCATAAAAAGCACGTCATGACAAAACTCGGCGCGAGCAACCTGATACACCTGCTCGTGGCGGGCCGCACGCTGGGGATGCTGCCCCAGTTCGACCCGGTCGCCGAACCGGCCTGACCCGGCATGCACGCCGCCATCCCCTGTCCTCTGCCCAGGGCTAGCCATGAAGGTCGTGTGCGTCGTCGACGACGAACCCAAGGTCCGCAAGAGCCTCGACAACCTGTTGCGCTCGGCCGGCCTGCGCGCCGTGTGCTTCGAGTCCGGCGAGGCCTTCCTCGCCTCACGCTGGCCGGAGCAGGCCGATGCGCTGCTGCTCGATGTGCGCATGCCCGGCCTGAAGGGCGCTGAGGTGCAGGCGCTGCTGGTCGAGCGCGGCTGCCCGCTGCCGGTCATCTGCATGTCCGCCGAGGCGGGCGCGCAGGGCGCCGAGTCGGCCCTGGCCCGCGGCGCCCATGCCTTTCTCGCCAAGCCCTTCAGTGCCGAGGCGTTGCTGGCCGCGCTGGCGGGCCTGCCCGGGTGGGCTGCGTGAGCCCGCCGCCGCTGCTGCATGACCTGCCCGACGCCCTGGCCGCCTGCTTCGACGAGCACTGGCTGGCCCGTGTCGATTGGCACCCCCTGGACCGCAACGGCGAGCTGAGCCGCTGGCGGGTGCGCGACAGCCGTGCCGGCCGCCAGTGGCTAGTGGTACGTGCAGGCCCCCAGGCCGCCCATTGGGAGCTGGCCGGGCTGGACCACGAATACGCACTCGGTTCGCGCCTGGACCCGGCCTGGGCGTTGCTGCCGGTGGCACGCCTGGGTGGCGCCGACGGCACCCTGCTGGTGCTGGACGACGACGCTGGCATGCCGCTCTCCCTCACCTGCCGCGAGCCCCTGGCGGTGGAGCCCTTCCTGCGCCTCGCCCTGGCCGCCGCCCAGGCGCTGGGCAAGGTCCATCGCAGCGGCCTGGCGCACCGCAACCTGTGCCCGGACAACCTGTTCCTGATGCCCGACGGGCGCATCCGCCTCACCGGCTTCGGCCAGGCCGGCGCCCTGGAAAACGCCGTTTCCGGGAGCCCGGCCCTCAACGATCGGCAACTGGCCTACCTGCCGCCGGAGCGCGACGGCACGCCCGAGGCCGACCTCTATGCCCTGGGGGTGTGCTTCTTCCAGTGGCTCACCGGGCGCTACCCCTTCGTCGCGGGCGACCCGCTGGAGTGGCAGCACCGCCATGCGGCCGTCGCCGCGCCCGCACCCTCGCAGTTGCGGCCCGGCGTGCCCGCCGCAGTGGATGCGCTGCTGGCCGCCATGCTGGCCAAGCAGGCCGACGCCCGGCCGCGCCAGGCGGCCCAGGTGGAGAGCGAGCTGCGCCGTTGCCTGGAGGCCTGGCGCGAAGGCGCCGCGCTGCACCGGACGGCAGGCGGTGCTGCGTTGCTGGTGGCCCGTGAGGCCGAACTGGCGACCCTGGCCGCCGCCCGCGAACGCCTGCGCAAAGGGCAGGGCGGGGCCGTGCTGGTGGCGGGCGAGGCCGGCATCGGCAAGACCTCGCTGATGCGCCGCTTCCGCCGCGAGGAGGATGACGCCAGCGTGCTGTTCGCCAGCACCAAATGCGAACTGTCCCGCCGCCGCGCGCCCTATGAGGGCCTGGCCGGGCTGTTCGGCGGCCTGTGCGAGCGCCTGCTGGCCGAAGCACCGGCCCAGGCCCAGCGCTGGCGCGAACACCTGCAGGGCGTGGTGGGCACCCATGCCCAGCGGGTGGTGCGCCTCATTCCGCCGCTGGCGCCCTTGCTGGGGGATGGCCGGTTGCCGGCCGAGGCATTGCCGCCCAGCGAAGCGCGGCGCTACCTGCACGGCGTGCTGCAACGGCTGCTGGGCGCCCTGGCCCGGCGGGAGCATCCCTTGCTGCTGTTCGTCGACGACCTGCAGTGGATCGACGAGGAGAGCCGCGACTTCCTCTGCGAGCTGGCCCCTTCGGCCTTCGACCACTGCCTGCTGGTGCTCGCCTACCGGCCTGCCGAATGCCGGGCGGGCAGCCTTGCCGCGCCGTTGCTGGCCGCGTGCGAGGGGCTTGGCGAGCGCTGTGTGCGCATCGACCTGGCGCCCCTGGGCGCGCGAGGCATCGGCGACCTGTTGGGCGCCGGCCTGAGCCTGCAGCCCGAAGCCCATGCCCGCCTGGCCGGGCACCTGGAGCAACAGGGGCACGGCAACCCGCTGTACCTCACCCAGTTCGCCGCCCTGCTGCGCGAGGCCGGCGATACGCCACTGATGGCCGACGGCCCGGTGGTGGACGTGGCCAGCCTGCTGGAGGTGCGCCTGCGGCGCCTGCCGGAGAGCACCCGGGAATTGCTGGGTGCGCTGGCCCTGCTGGGCAACCGCACGCCGCTGGACGAACTGGCCCAGGCCAGCGGCCTGCCCGCCGATACCGTGGCCCATCACCTGCACCCCGCGCGGGAGGCCGGCCTGCTGGAGGAGCAGGCGGAGGGCCTGGCCTTCGCCCACGACGCCTTGCTGGAGTCGGTGCGCGGGCAACTGCCGGCGCAGCGCCAGGCCGGCATGCACGCCGGCTTCGCCCGCCAGTTGCTGGCCGGGCTGGCCACGCAGGCCCCCGCTGCGGCGGTGTTCCGGGTGGCCGCCCAGGTGCTGCGGGTGACCCCGGCCACGCTGGATGCCGAAGACCGGCGCCGCTTCGTCGACCTGCTGCTGCGTGCCGCCTGCCTGGCCGCCGACGCCGTCGCCCCCGGCCCGCTGCTGGACTACCTGCACCAGGCCGGGGCCCTGTTGCAAGGGCTGGACGACCCGGCCCGTGCCCGCGAGGTGGAGCTGTTGCACGTCCACGGGCTCATTCTCGGCGCCGACTACCTGGCAGCCGATACCCGCCTGCAAGCGCGGCTGGCCGACACGGCGGATGCCCTGGAGCGCATCGCCCTGCAGCGCCTGCGGGTGGAGATCCACTGCCTGCGGGGTGACTACCCCGGTGCCCTTGCGTGTGTCGCCGCCGCCCTGGCCGAGCGTGGCGTGGTGTTCCCCTGTGCGCCCACGCCGGAGCAGGCCGCCGAAGCCTGGCAGGCTCTGCTGGCCGAACTGGACGGCCGTCCGCCGGCGTACTTTGCCGAGCTGCCCGAGGCGCAGGATGCCGAGGCGCTGGCGGTGATGGAGCTGCTGGCCGCGCTGGTGGTGCCCGGGTCGTTCATCCAGCCGAACCTGATGCTGCTGGCCACCGCGCGCATCGCCCGCATGGCCCTGCAGCACGGGCTCAGCGCAGCGGCCGTGCAGGCCCTGGCGTGGCTCGGCGTGGCCGCGGCCGAGCGCTTCGAATGCCATGCCGAAGGCTTTGCCTTCAGTGCCGTGGCGCGGCGACTGGCGGAGCAGCCGGCCTACGCCGCCAGCCGCGTCTCGGCCCTGGTGGCGCTGGACCAGGTGAGCGTCTGGACCCAGTCGCTGCCCTTCGCCCTGGAATGCGCCGAGCAGGCCTACCGCGCCAGCCTGGCCCAGGGCTCGCCCAGCTTCGCCTGCTACGCCAACAACCACATCGTCTCGGACCTGCTGGTGCTGGGCGCCCCCATCGAACGCATGCTGGGGCAGATCGACAGCGGCCTGGAGCTGGCGCGCAACCTGGAGTTCCTCGACGCGCAGACCATCCTCCACGCCCAGGCCCGCTACATCCGCCGGCTGGCCGGGGAGGGCGGCAGCCACCTGCCGATCCCGGACGTGGAGATCCTGCGCCAGCGGGTGGCCTGGAGCCACATGGGCCCGCTGCGCTTCTGGTGGAGCCTGTTCGAAGGCCTGCTGGCCTTCCTCGAAGGGCAGCTGGAAGAGGCGGCCGTGCACCTGGACGCCGCCTGGGCGTTGACCTGGTCCGCGCCGGTGCACATCCACCAGATCGACCTGGCGATGTTCAGCGTGCTCAACCGCGCGGCCCTGCAGACCGCCACCGGACGGCCGCAGGACTATGCCGAGCCGCTGCGCCGCCTGCGCCTGTGGGCGGGGCTGAACCCGCGCTATTTCGCCGACCGCCTGGCCCTGGCCGAGGCCGAGGTGGCCCGCGCCGAAGGCGACCCGGTGCGGGCGCTGCGCCTCTACGAGCGCGCCATCGCCTGTGCCGAAGCCTGCGGCGCCATCCACCTCAAGGGCCTCAGCCACGAGCTGGCGGCCCGCTGCCACGAAGCGCTGGAGCTGCCCGGCACCGCCCGTGAGCACCTGCGCCAGGCCCATGCCGCCTGGCGGCGGTGGGGCGCCCACACCCTGGCGGTGCAACTGGAGCAGGCCCACCCCTTCCTCTGCGAGGGCAGCAGCGTGGGTGATGGGCCCCGACCGGCTGCCGAGCAGCTGGACCGGCTGTCCATCACCCGCGCCTGCCAGGCGTTGTCCCGCGAGATCGAGCCCGCGGCGCTGATCGAGACGCTGCTGGCTAACGCCGCGATGCACGCCGGTGCCAGCTACGTCGCGCTGTTGCTCCACGAGGGTGGGAACCTGCACGTGGAAGCCTGCGGCCAGGCCGACCACGACGGGGTGACGGTGCGCCTGCAGCCCGAGGCGGAGGCTGCCCGGCTGGCGCCCCTGGGCCTGGTGCGCGAGGCCCTGGAGCGGCGCGAACCGGTGCTGGTGGAAGGCCCCTACGCCCTGCGCTGCTACACCGGTGACCCCTACCTGGGGCAGTTGGAGAACGGCACCGTGCTGTGCCTGCCGCTGCTCAAGCAGCGCGAGGTGGTGGGCGCGCTGTACCTGGAGAACCGCCTCACCACCGGCGCCATCGACCCGGCCCGCATCGACCTGCTGGCGCTGCTGGCGGCCCAGGCAGCGATTTCCCTCAGCCATGCCCGGCTCTATGGCGACCTGCTGGCGGAGAACCGTCGGCGCCGCGACAGTGAGAGCACCCTGCGGCGCACCCAGGCGCTGCTGGCCCTGGGGCAGGAGGTGAGCCGCTACGGCACCTTCGTCTGGCGGGTGGGGCGGGAGCCGTCGTTCTGGTCCGCCGCGCTGGTGGCCGAACTGCGCCTGGAGGCCCCGGCTGACGGCGCCTACCTCAGCCAGCCCGGCGCCCTGGTGCATGCCGACGACCGTGCGCGCTTCGGCCAGGCCCTGGAAACTGCCCTGGCCGAGCGGCAGGGCGCGCGCCTGGAGTTCCGCAGCGTCTCCATGGACGGTTCGCCGCGCTACCTGGAGCTGGTGCTGGAGCCCGCCGAACACGAGACCTTCATCGGCGTGGTCTCCGACGTGACCGAGCGGCGTCGCACCGAGGCCGAGCTGCGTGCGGCGCGCAGCGAGCTGGACCGCACCTCCCAGGCCACCATCCTCGGCGAGCTGGCAGCCTCCATCTCCCACGAGATCAACCAGCCCCTGGCCGCCATTCTTTCCAATGCCGGCGCCAGCATCCGCTGGCTGGAGCGCGACTCGCCCTCGGTGGAGGAAGCCCTGGAGGGCCTGCGCGACATCCTTGCCGAATGCCGTCGCGCTGCCGATATCGTCCGTGCCACCCGCGCCCTCGCCCGTCAGGCACCGAGCCAGCGGCGCCCCCTGGCATTGGGCAAGGTGATCCGCCAGGTGCTGGCGATCACCCGCGCCGAGCTGGACGACAAGCACGTGGACGTCAGCCTGCGCCTGGCCAGCGGCGTCACCGTCGAGGGCGACGCCGTCCAGCTGCAGCAGGTGATGCGCAACCTGATCCAGAACGCCGTGGAGGCCATGCAGTGCCAGCCGCCCAGCACCCGTCGGCTGGTGCTGGAGAGCCAGGTCCTCGGCAGCGAGGTGCTGGTGCTGGTGGAAGACAGCGGTCCGGGTGTGGCCGAGGAAGCCCAGGGGCGCATCTTCCAGGCCTTCTTCAGCACCAAGGCCAGCGGCATGGGCATGGGGCTGGCCATCTGCGAGTCGATCCTCTGCGCCCATGGTGGTCGGCTCGGCGCGACCCGTGGCCGGCGCGGCGAGAGCCTGTTCTTCTTCACCCTGCCGCTGGCGGCCGGGTGAGGGCGGTTTAAGGGTTTTTCAGGTTCGCCAAAGGACGCCCCGGCTGCTGCCGGGCGAGGCTCTGCCCATCCCCAAGGAGAGCCGCCATGACCGCACTGACGCTCGTCGCCGACACCCCCCTGGATGCCGAGACCTACCGCCTGACCCAACGTCTGCAGTCCGCCCTGGAGGGCGCGCCCCAAGGCGATGGCTCGGTGCTTTCGTCCCTCAGCCGGCAACTCTGCGACCACCTGCTGGCGCGCTACCGGGGCGCCGAGCGCACCTCTGGTGAACGGGCCGCGCTGTCGCCCTGGCAGGAGAAGCGGGCCAAGGAGATCCTCGCCCGCAGCCTGCACAGCCGCCTGCTGATCGCCGACGTGGCGCAGCAGTGCGCCATGTCCCGCAGCCACTTCTCCCGCGCGTTCAAGAAGACCACCGGCCTCTCGCCCCAGGAATGGACCCTGGACCTGCGTGTGCGCACCGCGAAGCAGCTGCTGGCCGAGGACCGCCTGTCCATCGCCCAGGTCAGCCTGGAATGCGGCTTCGCCGACCAGGCCCATTTCAGCCGCACCTTCAGCCGCCTGGTGGGCATGACGCCCAAGCACTGGCGCCAGCTCAATCGCGAGCAGGCCCGCGCCTGACTGCCTTCAGGGATATGGCCCTGGGGATAGGGTGGCGGTTCACGTCCGTTGCCGCCGGCCCTTGCGGGGTTCGGGTTGCGGCGGCTCGCCGGTCTCGCGCCAGCGCCTGAGCAGCATTTCGATGAACAGCTCGGCGGTGCTGGAAAGCGGCTCGCCGTCGCGGCGGACCAGGCCGATGGTGCGTTCGATGTGCGGGGGCGGCAGGTCCCGTGAGCAGAGGTTCTCGTGCTCGGCGTCGGGCATCGCCATGCGCGGCAGGATGGCCACGCCGAGGCCGCTCTCCACCAGGCCCAGGGAGGTGGACAGGTGCTGCACCTCGTAGAAGCCATTGAGGCGGATGCCGTGGCCGGAGAGGGCGCTGTCCAGCAGCATGCGGTTGCCGCTGTCGCGGCTGACGGTGATCAGCCGGACGTTCTGCAGGTCCGGCCAGCCCACTTCCGGTAGCGCGGCCAGCGGGTGGTCGCTGCGCATGGCGAGGACGAACGGGTCCCGCAGCAGCGGGGTGAAGCTCACGTCCGGGTGCTGGGCGCTGATCATGTTGATGCCGAAATCGGCGTCGCCGCTCACCACCCGTTCCAGCCCTTCGTTGGCACTGACGTCGAGGATGCGGATGCGGATGCCCGGATAGGCCTCGTTGAACACGCGGATGACACTGGGCAGGAAGTAGAACGCTGCGGTGGGAATGCAGGCGATGGTGACGGTGCCCTTCTGGTGGGTCTTCAGCTCGCGGATGCCCTGCAGCGATGACTCGTAGTCCTCCAGCATGCGCCGTGCACGGGGCAGGTAGTCCTTGCCCACCTCGGTCAGCCAGGTGCGCCGTGTGGTGCGCTCCAGCAGCTTGGCGCCGAGGGTTTCCTCCAGCTTCTGCAAACGGCGGGAGAGGGCGGGCTGGGACAGGTGCAGGGCCTGGGCGGCTTCCTGGAAGGACTGCGATTCGGCCACCCGGACGAAGGCGGCGAGGTCAAGGAACTCTATTCGATGCATGAAAGGTCAGCCCGTTTGCTGGTTTGTGCATTAATCCGATTTGGTTATTTATCGTGGTCGATATTTGCATTTGAAGCATTAAAACGGCGCTGACAAGCTCTGTCCATCGTTGAAACGGTCATGGGTTAGACCAAGATGATGAACAGCATCCCCTGCATGATCATGCGCGGCGGCACCTCCCGCGGCCCCTTCATCCACATGAACGACCTGCCCGAATCCGTCGAGGCGCGGACCGAGGTCCTGCTCGACCTGATGGGCTCCGGCCACCCGCTGCAGGTGGACGGTATCGGCGGCGGCAACTCGCTCACCAGCAAGGTGGCCATCGTCGGTCGCTCCTCCCGGCAGGACGCTGACGTGGACTACCTGTTCGCCCAGGTGGACGTCATCGAGCGCCGGGTCGACTACACCCCCAACTGCGGCAACATGCTTTCTGCCGTCGGCCCCTTCGCCATCGAGACCGGCCTGGTGGCGCCGACCTACGGCGAGACGCGGGTGCGGGTGTTCAACCTCAACACCCAGCGCATCATCGAGTGCGTCGTGCCGACGCCCCGTGGCCGGGTGGAGTACGAGGGCGAAACCTGCATCAGCGGCGTGCCGGGCCGCGCCGCGGGGATCCGCCTGAGCTTCCTCGACGTGGCCGGTGCCAAGACCGGTGCGCTGCTGCCCACCGGCCAGGCCCTGGAGTGGATCGACGGGGTGGAGGTCAGCTGCATCGACGCCGCCACGGCAACGGTGCTGATCCGCGCCGCTGACCTGGGGGTGGACGGCCATGCCGACCCCGCCGTGCTGGACGCCGACGGGGCGCTGCTCGCGCGGCTGGAACGCATCCGCCTGGAAGCCGGCCGTCGCATGGGCATGGGCGACGTGAGCGGCTCGGTCCTGCCCAAGCCCATCCTCCTGAGCCCCGCCCGTCACGGCGACGCCACCCTCTGCGCCCGCTACTTCGTGCCCCAGCGCTGCCACAAGGCGCTGGCGGTGACGGGGGCTATCGCCCTGGGCGCGGCGGTCAACGTACCGGACAGCCTCGCCCAGCGCCTGGCCCTGGACAGCGGCCGCACCGAGGCGGGGCGGACGCTGGAGGCGGTGCGCATCGAGCACCCCTCCGGCCACCTCGACCTGCAGGTCGAGCTGCGCGGTGGCAATCCCCTGGACATCGCCCGCGTCTCACTGATCCGGACGGCCCGCAAGATCATGGACGGGCGCCTGTTCTACCGCCTTCCCGAGGCCCTGCACTGACCGCCGGGCCTCACCTCCCACCCCCGACATAACAAACACAAGACGGGTAACCGACATGCATGCCACAGCCTTCGCACACCCCTTCCGATCCAGCCGGCCACTGCGGCCGTATCCCGACGCGACAGCCTGACGGGCCCTTGCCCGCTCCCTCGATCAGCGGCTTCATGGCGGGCGGTTCGCGCCGCCCGCCCGAGGCAGGAACCTAATAACTACAAGAGTCCAACGCCATGCTTTCTCTGCTCGGTTTGTCCATGGTGGTCGTGTTCACCTACCTGATCATGACCAAACGCCTTTCCCCGGTCGTGGCCCTGACCCTGGTCCCCATTGCCTTCGCGCTCGCCGGCGGCTTCGCCCCCGAACTCGGCAAGATGATGCTCGACGGCCTGAAGACGGTCGCCCCTTCGGCCGCGCTGCTGCTCTTCGCCATCCTGTTCTTCGGCATCATGATCGACGCCGGGCTGTTCGACCCGCTGATCCGCCGCATCCTCCAGACGGTCAACGGCAACCCGGTGAAGATCGCCATCGGCACCGCGTTGCTGTCGCTCATGGTCGCCCTGGACGGCGACGGCACCACCACCTACATGATCACCGTCGCCGCCATGCTGCCGCTGTACCGGCGCATCGGCATGAACCCGCTGGTCCTGGCCTGCATCGCCATGCTCTCGCTCAGCATCATGAGCGGCATGAGCCCCTGGGGCGGCCCCGCCACCCGCGCCATCGCGGTGCTCGGGCTGGATGCCAGCGCGTACTTCATTCCCATGCTGCCGACCATGGTCGGCGGGGCGCTGTGGGTGGTGTTCACCGCCTGGGTACTGGGGCGCCGCGAGCTGAAGCGCATCGGCAGCGTGCACCTGAAGACCGGCGGCGACGATTGCTACATCAAGGCCATCCTGGCGGACAGCCCGCACAAGCGGCCGCGCCGCATCCTGCTGAACCTGCTGCTGGTGATCGGGGTGATGACCGCCCTGGTCATGGGGCTGATGAACGCGGCGGTGCTGTTCATGCTCGGCTTCGTGGTGGCGCTGATGGTCAACTACCCGCGCCTCGAAGAGCAGAAGGAGCGCATCCTCGCCCACTCGGGCAATGCGATGACCGTGGTGCTGCTGGTGTTCGCCGCCGGTGTGTTTGCCGGGATCTTCTCCGGCACCCAGATGGTCGATGCCCTGGCCAACTCCCTGGTGCAGATGATCCCCGCCAGCTGGGGCCGGATCTTCCCGCTGGTGGTCGCCATCACCAGCATGCCGCTGACCTTCGTCCTCTCCAACGATGCCTACTACTTCGGCATGGTGCCCATCCTGGCCCAGGCGGCCTCGGCCTACGGCATCGATCCGGTGGAGATCGCCCGCGCCTCGGTGCTGGGCCAGCCGGTGCACCTGATGAGCCCCCTGGTCGCCTCCACGCTGCTGCTGATCGGCATGGTCGACCGGGACATCGGCGACTTCCAGCGCTTCACCCTGAAGTGGGCGGTGCTGACCTCGCTGGTCATCACCGCACTGGCCCTGCTCAGCGGCGCCATCAGCCTGGTCGCCTGAGCCTCCCCGTCCGTCAGCGTCCCGCCCCCTTCCGGGAGCGGGCGATTTCCCACCCGTGAGGTGCACCATGTCTCCCCATCACGCCCTGCGCCGCAGCGGCGCGGTACTCGCCTGCGTGGCCGCCGCGCTTGCACCCGAGGCCGTTGCCGAGGGCTTCTTCGCCGACAGCAAGGCCACCCTGCAACTGCGCAACCTCTACTTCAACGACGACTTCAAGGACGAGTCCGGGATGTCGCCCCGGGCCGCTGCCAGCGCCCAGTCCCGCCGCGAGGAGTGGGCCCAGGGGTTCCTGCTGGATGCCCAGTCCGGCTATACGCCAGGCCCGCTGGGGTTCGGCCTCGACGCCCTCGGCCTGCTGGGCGTCAGGCTGGACTCCGGACGCGGACGGGCCGGTACCGGGTTGCTGCCGCGCCATGACGATGGCCGGGCGGCGGACGAGTTCTCCAGCCTGGGCCTCACCGCCAAGGCGCGCCTGGGCGGAACCACCCTCCGGCACGGCACCCTGCAACCCAGGCTGCCGGTGCTGGTGCGCAACGATGCCCGCCTGCTGCCGCAGACCTTCGAGGGCACCCAGGTGTCCAGCGTCGACATCCCCGGCCTCAGCCTCACCGCCGGCTACCTGAGGGAGGGCCGCCAGCGCGATTCCAGCGACGACCGCCCCCTCACGGCCGATGGCTACGGCGGCGACCGGGGCGAGGGCTTCTGGTTTGCCGGCGCCGACTACAAGGTCGGCAAGCCGCTGGTGCTCAGCTACTACCTGGGCGAGCTGGAGGCCTTCTATCGGCAGCACTACCTGGGGCTGGTGCACACCCTGTCCCTGGGGCCCGGCAGCCTGACCAGCGACCTGCGCTACTTCCGCAGCCGCGATGTCGGGCAGGCCCGCAACGGCGAGCTGGACAACCACATGCTCAGTGCCCTGCTGACCTACAGCGTCGATGGCCATGCCCTGAGCGCCGGCTACCAGCGCCTGAATGGGGAAGGGGGCTTGCCCTTCGTCGAAGGCGCCACCGTCTACAGCTTCAGCAATGCCGGGGTGGGCAAGTTCGTCGAGGAGGACGAACGCACCTGGATGCTCGGCTACGCCTACGACTTCGCCGCCCTCGGCGCGCCGGGGCTGAGTG
This sequence comes from Metapseudomonas otitidis, assembly GCF_011397855.1. Taxonomy (NCBI): domain Bacteria; kingdom Pseudomonadati; phylum Pseudomonadota; class Gammaproteobacteria; order Pseudomonadales; family Pseudomonadaceae; genus Metapseudomonas; species Metapseudomonas otitidis. Next base: position 2,813,578 of record NZ_AP022642.1, read on the forward strand.
CCGGCCTGCGCTACTTCAAGGGACGGGATGGAACCACCGTGCTGCGGGGGGCCGAGGTGGCGGCCAATGAGTGGGAGCGTGACCTCGACCTGGCCTATGTGGTGCAGACGGGCGCCCTCAAGGGGCTGGGCCTCAAGTGGCGGCACATCGCCTACCGCTCCAGCTACAGCCGCGACCGCGACAACAACCGGCTCTACCTGACCTACGACATCGCCCTCTGGTAGGGCCGGATGCTGCGTGCCCAGCGGACCATCCGGGCGCTCGGACGGGCGCCCTGCAACCCAAGGAGATACCCCTGATGGACTGGCTGACACAGCCTGAATTCTGGATGGCCCTGGCGCAGATCGTCGCCATCGACATCCTGCTGGGCGGCGACAACGCCGTGGTCATCGCCCTGGCCTGCCGCCACCTGCCCGAGGCACAGCGTCGCCGTGCGATCCGCGGCGGCGTGGCGGGTGCCATCGCATTGCGCATCCTGCTGCTGTTCTTCGCCCTGCAACTCCTCGCCTTGCCTTTCCTCAAGCTGGCCGGGGCGCTGATGCTGCTGTGGATCGGCATCAAGCTGTTGCAGCCCGAGCCGGAGGCCGCCCACGAGGTGGCGGCCGGCACCGGTTTGTTCAGTGCCATCAGGACCGTCATCGTCGCCGACGCGGTGATGAGCCTGGACAACGTGCTGGCCGTGGCCGGTGCGGCCGGTGGCAACCTGCTGCTGGTGAGCCTGGGCGTGCTGATCAGCATCCCCATCATCGTCTGGGGCAGCCAGCTCGTCCTGCGCCTGCTGGATCGCTACCCCCAGGTGGTGCTGCTGGGCGGCGGCCTGCTGGGCTGGATTGCCGGCGGCATGCTGGTGACGGATGTGGCCCTGGCCGGCTGGTTGCCCGAGGCCGCCTGGGTCCGGCCGCTGGCATCCGCTTCCGCTGCCGCGCTGGTCATCACCTGCGGGCTGCTGGTGGGCCGCCGGCAACCGACCGTCCCGGCTGAGGGTGGGCAGGCCGACCCCGAGGGCTGAGGTGCTGGGCATTGTGCGATCCGGTTCATGGCGGCATTCGGCAGCGAAGGATGCAGGGCAGGACGGCGGACGGCACCCTCCGGATCGACCGCCCTTGTCCACGAGGTAGCCCGAATGTCCAACCTGCGCCGTCGCTGGCGACCCCTTGTGTCGGCCTCGACCCTGGCCAGCCTGCTGGCCCTTGCCGCCCCCACTCACGCCCAGGAGCCTTCCATGCAGATCCGCCTCGAGCTCGACGATACGACCCTCACCGCCACCCTCGACGACACGCCCAGCACCCGCGAATTCCTCGCCCAGCTGCCGATGGAACGGGTCCTCCAGGACTACGCCGAGACCGAGAAGATCAGCGACCTGCCCAGGCGGCTGACCACCGAAGGCGCGCCCGACGGATACACGCCCAGGGCCGGTGACCTGGCCTACTACGCGCCCTGGGGCAACCTGGCGATCTTCCACAGGGATTTCCGCTTTTCCCGCGGGCTGGTGCGGCTGGGCCGGCTGGACGGTGGGGTGGAGGCCTTGCGCCAGGCCGGGCCGCTGAGGGTGATGATCCGCCGGCTCGAACCCTGAGGACGGTAAAAGCGAAGCGGCGGCCCAAGGGCCGCCGCGGTGTTTCAGGGGGTGTACTGCTCGGTACTGACCGGTTCCAGCCAGTCCACCGCCTTGCCGTCCTGGGCGTCCTGCAGGGCGATGTGGCGCATGGCCTGGGTGGCCGTTGCACCGTGCCAGTGCTTCACGCCCGGTGCGATGCGCACCACGTCACCCGGGTTGATGACCCGGAGCGGCTTGCCCCATTCCTGCACCCAGCCCTGGCCGGAGGTGACCAGCAGGGTCTGCCCGCGCGGGTGGCTGTGCCACACCGTGCGGGCGCCAGGGGCGAAGGTGACGTGGGCGCCGCTGGCCGGGCTGTAGTCGGTGGCGGTGAAGAGCATGTCCACCACCGCCTGGCCGGTGAAGTAGTCGGCCGGACCGCTCTGGCTGGCCTGGGCGCCATTGGCTTGCACCTGGATGCCTTCGGCCTCGCCGGCAAGGGCCGTGCCGGTGCAGAGCTGGGCGAACAGCAGGGTGGTGCGGAACGGGTGCTTCATGGCGATTCTCCGGTGTGGTTGGGGCCGACACCTACGCGTCGGCAAAGCGCGCCCGGGACAGAGGCAGGCTGCGTAGCCGCTGGCCGGTGAGGGCGGCCACGGCATTGGCCACGGCCGGTGGCACGCCGGGCAGGCCCGGCTCGCCGACGCCGCCCATGGGCGCACCGCTCTCGACGATGCGCACGTGTACCCGGGGCATGCGCGCCTGGGGCAGCACGGCATAGGCGCCGAAGTTGCGGGCACGTGGCTGGCCGTTCTCGTACACCACCTCTTCCAGCAGCGCGGAGGACAGGCCCAGGGCCACGGCCGACTTCACCTGCGCTTCGACGATGGCCGGGTTGACGATGGAGCCGGGGTCGAAGGCCACCCAGACGTCGTGGACCACGATCTGCCCCTGCTCGATGGACACCTCGGCGATGGTCGCCACTTCGCTGCCGAAGGGTGAGGCCATGGCCACGCCCCGGGCCCGCCGGCTGCCGTCGGCAGCGGTGAAGGGGCCGCGTTTCCAGCCACCGGACAGCGCCGCCACCGCTTCCAGCAGGGTCTTGTGCCGGGATTGCTCGGCCAGCAGGTGCAGGCGCAGCGCATAGGGGTCCTGCTGGCCGGCATCGGCCAGTTCATCGAGGAAGGACTCGTAGAAGAAGTCGTTCATCGAGTGGCCCACCGAGCGCCAGAAACCGAGGGTGGGCGGGTGCTCCACGTACACCTGCGACACGCGCCGGTGGGGGATGGCGTAGACCTTGCCGGCCAGGCCTTCCACGGCGTTGTCGTTGGCCTTGCCCTGGACCCGGCCGAACCAGCGTTCCGTGGCGCTTTCACCCATGGTCTCGGCCACCAGCGCGTGGGGCAGCCCCTGGGCATCGAGGGTGGCCCGCAGGCGTGTCACGCCCATGGGGCGGAAGGCGTCGCGGAGGAACTCCTCCTCGCGGGTCCAGATCAGCTTGATCGGCGCCTTCACCGCCTTGGCCAGCAGGATGGCCTGGGTGAACGGGTTGGCGGTGCCGTAGAGGAAGTGCCGGCCGAAGAAGCCGCCCAGGGGCGGGGAGTGCAGGATGACCTTCTCCGGCGGCAGGCCGGCCACCTTGGCGGCAGCCTGTTGGAACATCTCCGGTGCCTGGTTGGGCAGCCACAGCTCCAGGGTGCCGTCGGCGTTGTAGCGGGCGAGGGTGGACGGCGGTTCCAGCTGGCCATGGGCGAGGTAGGGCGCGTCGTAGGTGGCTTCGATGACCGTGGCCTGCGGCCCGAACTGGGCGTCGGGCTGGCCGCTCTGCTCGGCCACCACACCCGGCCCCGGCGTGGCTGCCAGGCGCTCGCGAAAGGCCGCCGAGGAGAAGTCCGCCGGCATGGCGTGGGCGATGCCTGCCGGTGCCTCGCGCCAACTCACCCTGAGGCTTTCCACCGCACGGCGGGCCTGCCACCAGCGCTGGGCCACCACGGCCACGGCGCCAGGCAGGCGGTGGACGGAGTGCACGCCGGGCATGGCCTTGACCTCCGCCTCGTTGGCCAGGGCTTCCGGCTCCATGCCCATGCGCGGGGCGTGCTGAACGGCAGCCAGCAGCATGCCGTCGAGCGTGAGGTCGATGGTGTAGGCCACCTTGCCGGTGGCCTTGTCGCGGGCGTCGAGGCGCTTGACTGGCTTTCCGATCCAGCGGAAGTCCTTCCTGTCGCGCAGTTTCACCTCGGCGGGAGGCGTCAGGGCGGCGGCCAGGGTGGCCAGTTCGCCATAGCCCAGGGTGCGGCCGGAGGCGGGGTGGACGACCTCGCCAGGGCGCGTGTCGAGGCTGGCCAGCGGTACGTCGAGCTTGGCGGCCGCCACCTGCAGCAGCATCTGCCGCGCACTGGCGCCCAGGCGGCGCATCACCTCGATGCTGGAGCGCACCGAGAAGCTGCCGCCGGTGAAGCGGGCACCGTTGACCAGCAGGTAGTCCGGCCCGGGTGGCGCGCACTCGACGCTGAAGCGTTCCGGAGCGATGTCCAGCTCCTCGCCGACGATCTGTGCCAAAGCGGTGTAGATGCCCTGGCCACCCTCGACGAAGGGGCTGCGCAGCAGGGCACTGCCGTCGGCACGGATCTCCAGGAAGGCCGGCAGGCGCGTGCCGGGTTTCACCGTGGCGGCTTCGGCCGCGCGCAGCACCGGGGCCGGCAGCAGCGCGCCGAGCACCAGGGCACCGAGGCTGGCGCCGACGAACCGGCGGCGTGAGAGGTTGAGCGGCATGCCATCGACGGGCAGCGTGCCGAGGAACTGCGACAGGTTCATGGTGGTATTCCTCAGGCCTTGGCCAGTTGCTGCACCGCATCGGCGATGGCGTTGTAGGTGCCGCAGCGGCACAGGTTGACCATGGCGTTGGTGATCTCCTGCTGGCTGGGCCTGGCGTTGCGCTTGAGCAGGGCGGTGGCGGTGAGCACCTGGCCGGATTGGCAATAGCCGCACTGGGGCACCTGGTGCTCGACCCAGGCCTCCACCACGCGCTGGCCCACCGGGTCCTGCTCGATGGCTTCGATGGTGGTGATGGCCATGTTGGCCACGGCGCTCACCGGCATCACGCAGGCGCGCAGCGGCTGGCCGTCGGCGAGCACGGTACAGGCGCCACACTGGGCCGCGCCGCAGCCGTACTTGGTGCCGGTCAGGCCGAGTTCCTCGCGGATCACCCACAGCAGCGGGGTATCGGGGCTGGCGTCCACCTGGCGGCGGGTCCCGTTGATCATCAGTTCCATCGTCGTGTCCTCGGTGGGGCGTTCTGCACGCGGGAGTGGGGCCAGGTATTAGCCCAGAGACGTGGCGCCGGGGAAACGCCGCCCCGCCGAATGCCCCTATGCACGGCATCGAACAATCCATTCATCGATGCCGTTCATGGCCACATTCGAGGCGGCGATATGGGCCGTATGGCCCGTCGCTGCTAGGGTCGCGAACTTTCCCGTCGTTTCAGGACACCGCCATGCAACACCTGGACATGCTGGTCATCGAACGCGCCCTGGCCTGGTCCCGCGAGGGCCGGGTCATCTGGCTCAACACGGTTCTGGCCACCTTCGGTTCCGCCCCTCGCGAGCCTGGCTCGCTGCTGGTGGCGCGTGAGGATGGCCAGCATGTCGGCTCGCTCTCCGGCGGCTGCGTGGAGGAGGACTTCCTCGAACGGCTGATGGCCGGTGACTTCAACCAGGCGGTGACGCGTATTCGCTACGGTGACCCCGATGGGCCGCAGGGCGCGCGCATCCGCCTGCCTTGTGGCGGCATTCTCGCGGTGTTGGTGGAGCGCCTGCTGCCGGTGCCGGACACCTGGGCGCACCTGGAGGCGCTGCAGGTGGCGTTGGCCGGGCAGCGTGCCTGCCGTCGCCACGTGGACCTGGAGCACGGCGGCCTGCGCCTGGAGCCGGACGATGGCCTGGGTCCCCGGGTGGAGATCGCTGCCGACGAGCGCAGTGCCGCCATTCGCGTCGGTCCGGTGGCGCGCCTGGTGATCGCCGGGATTTCCCCGGTCTCGGTGTTCTGCGCCCAGTTCGCCCAGGCCATGGGCTTCGAGGTGATCGTCTGCGATCCACGCGAGGAGGCGCTGGCGGGCTTCGCTGTGCACGGCGTGGAGGTAAGGCCGGTGCTGCCTTCGCTGTTCATCGCCGCCGATGGCTGCCATCGCGCCACCGCCGTGGTGGCCCTGACCCACGACCCGCGCATCGACGACCTGGCGATGATCGAGGCAGTGCGAACGCCGGCCTTCTACATCGGGGTGATGGGCTCCCAGCGCACCTCCCGCGCGCGGGCCGAGCGCCTGCGCCGCTCCGGCGGTCTGGACGAGGCCCAGGTCGCCCGGTTGCACATGCCCATCGGCCTGGCGCTGGGCAGCCGCACGCCCGCCGAGATCGCCCTGGCGGTGATGGCGGATGTGCTGCGGGTGTACCGGGGGCGGCCGCGGGACGCGCTGTGACGCGCCCTCAGCGGGCGTCCACCTTCAGTGCGGCGATCAGCGCCGACATGGCGCCGGAGGGCTGGCGGCGGCTGGGGTAGTAGAGGTGGTAGCCGGCCCAGTAGGGGCACCAGTCCTGCATCACCGAGTGCAGGTGGCCGCTGCGGATGTAGGGCAGGGCGATGTCTTCCGGCACATAGGCGATGCCGAGGCCGGCGATGGCCGCGTCGAGGCAGTCGTAGATGCTGTTGAAGATCAGCTGGCCGGGCACCCGTACGTTGCAGGCCTGGTCGCCCTGGCCGAACTCCCAGGCCCACAGCCCGCCATAGGTGGGCAGCCGCAGGTTGATGCAGCTGTGCGCCTGCAGGTCGTCCGGGTGGTGCGGCAGGGTGCGCCCTTCGAGGTAGCGCTGGGTGGCCACCACGGCGAAGCGCAGGTCGGGGCCGATGCGTACGGCGATCATGTCCTGGGCCAGGCTGTCCCCCAGGCGTACGCCGGCGTCGAACTGCTCGGCGGCCAGGTCGACCAGCTGGTTGTTGGAGTGCAGCTCGACATGGATGCCCGGGTGTTGCGGCAGGAAGCGCTTCAGCCGGGGAAACAGCACGGTCCGCAGGGCATGGTCGGAGGCGGTGATGCGGATGCTGCCGGTGGGGCTGTCGCGCAGGTCCGCCAGGTCGGCCATGCCGGCGTCGATCTCGGCCAGGCGTGGGGCCACGGTGCGCAGCAGGCGCTCGCCTGCCTCGGTGGGCGCGACGGTGCGCGAGTTGCGTGCCAGCAGGCGGGTGCCGAGGCGCTGCTCCAGGCCCTTCACTGCGTGGCTGACGGCCGATTGGGAGAGCCCGAGGTGGGCGGCGGCACGGGTGAAGCTGCCCTCGCGGGCTACGGCCACGAGGGCCACCAGGCCGCTGAAGGCATCGCGGAGAAGGTCGTCGCTCATGCGAGGGCTCCTGGGCGGGTGGGGATCAACGTGCATTTCCGATGGCGGGGCCGTGCCCGGCCTGTTGGCGACCCGGTTTGCGGATGCGCCAGCCGGAGCCGATCAGCACGCCGGAGAGTAGCAGCATCACGGCGCCTCCCAGCAGGGGCGCGCTGCTGCCGAAGCGGTCGAGCAACTGCCCGCCGAGGGCGCCGCCGAGCATGATGGCCAGCTGGATGGCGGCCACCATCAGGCCGCCGCCGCTCTCCGGTTCGTCGTCGATCTCGCGGGCCAGCCAGGTGGACCAGCACACCGGGATGGCGGCATTGATCGCGCCCCAGCCGACCATGAGCGCAGCCACGGCCCCCAGCGAGTGGCCCAGCTCGACCAGGCCCAGGGTGACGACGGCCAGGGCCAGGGGCAGGTAGCGTAGCAGCGGGTAGAGGCGCTCGCGCTGAAGCATGTGGCTGGCGAAGTGGGTACCGGCGAACCCGGCCAGGCCCAGGCCCAGCAGAAGCCCCGAGAGCTGCCGGGCATCGACGCCGGTGGCGTGTTCCAGGAACGGGCGGAAGTAGGTGAAGGCCCCGAATGCGCCGGCGAAGGTGAGCATGGTTGCGAGCATGCCCAGTCGCACATGGCGTCGGCGCAGCAGGCTGAACAGACGACCCACCGGGATGCTCGCCCGGGGCGGCATCGACGGCAGGCTGTACAACTGCCAGAGGAGGGTGGCCAGCACCAGGGGCACCAGGCCGCCGAACACCACGCGCCAGCCGAACAGGCCGCCCAGGTAGGCCCCGATGGGGGCGGCGAAGGCCGTGGCCACGGCATTGCCCATGAAGATCCAGCCCAGTGCGCGGGGCACCTCGCTTGCCGGCACCAGGCGGATCACGGTTGCCGTGGAGAGCGACCAGAAACCACCGATGGCCAGGCCAAGCAGGGCGCGGGCGGTCATCAGCAGGGTGAAGCTGGGGGCCAGGGCGATCAGCACCAGCGACAGCAGCATCAGCACGGTCATGGCCATCAGCACCCGGCGGCGGTCGTAGCGCCCGGCAAGGGGGGCGATCAGCAGGCTGGCCAGCACGGCGAACAGGCCGGAGATGGAAATGGCCTGGCCGGCCTGGCCCTGGGTGGCGTGCAGGTCCTGGGCGATGGGGGTGAGCAGGCTCACCGGCATGAACTCCGAGGCGATCAGCAGGGCAACGCAGAGGGCCAGGGAGCCGACGGCACTGCCGAGGGCGGTGTTGCCGGGGGCGGACGGGATGGGGCGCATGGGATTCTCGCGGAAAGGATGGGCCCTGGCGCTGCCTGGGCAGCACCGCGAGCGGTAGGTAGGGAAAGGCCGGAGTGGCGTTCGTTCAGGTGGGGGCCATCATAGGCAGCCGGGCACCGGCGAAGAACCGCAGGGGTTGCACGCGGCCATGAGCCGGATTGGACAATCGCATCAGTCCGGGTGGCGCAGGGCCTCGATCACCACCTGCATGGCCCGGGACAGCTCGCGCTGGTTCGAGTAGTACAGGTGGTAGCCGGGGAAGGTGCTCCACCAGTCCTGCAGCACCGGCACCAGGTGCCCGGCATCCAGGTGCGCCTGCACCCGGTCCAGCGGCACGTAGGCCAGGCCGAAGCCGGCGACGGCGGCGCTGACGATGGCACGCACTTCGTTGAACACCAGTTGCCCGTCGACCCGGACATTCAGGGCCTGGCCGTCGTGGCACAGCTCCCAGGCCCAGAGGTTGCCGCGGGTGGGCAGGCGCAGGTTGATGCAGCGGTGCTCGGCCAGTGCCTGGGGCGTGGCGGGTGCCGGGTGCCGTGCGAGGTAGGCGGGCGCGGCCACCAGGGCGAAGGTCAGGTCCGGGCCGATGCGCACGGCGGTGATGTCCCGGGCCAGGCTGTCTCCCAGGCGCACACCGAAGTCGAAGCGCTCCTGGACGATGTCGACCAGGGTGTTGTCGGCGTGCAGCTCCAGGTTCAGTTGCGGATAGCGGGGCAGCAGGGGCTCCAGCCGTGGCCAGAGCAGCGTCTCGATGGCGTGCTCGGTGGCGGTGATGCGCAGGGTGCCGGTCGGCAGCTCGCTGAGGTCGGTGACCCGCCTCAGTTCGGCTTCGATGGCCTGCAGGCGCGGCGCGACCACGGCGATCAACTGCTCACCGGCCTCGGTCACCGAGACGCTGCGGGTGGTGCGGGTCAGCAGGCGAACGCCGACCCGCGCCTCCAGGCTGCGGATGGTGTGGCTGAGCATGGATTGCGACATGCCCAGGCGCGCGGCGGCACGGGTGAAGCTGCGCTCCTCGGCCACGGCCAGCAGGGCGAGCAGGTCGCTGTAGGGTTCGCGGGGCATGGCGGTCCGGGCGGGGGAGGGTGTGCGGGAATTCTTGCGGGGCCGAGGCCCCGGCGCAAGGGGCGCCCGGGGTGGGCGCCCGTCGGCGGTCAGGCGGAAAGGGTGGCCGAGTCGATGACGAAGCGGTACTTCACCTCGCCCTTGAGCATGCGCTCGAAGGCGTCGTTGATCTGCTCGGCGCGGATCAGTTCGATGTCGGCGACGATGCCGTGCTCGGCGCAGAAATCGAGCATCTCCTGGGTTTCGGGAATGCCACCGATCATCGAGCCGGCGATGCTGCGGCGCTTGAAGATGAGCTTGAACACCTCCGGCGGGGTATGCGGACTGGCCGGTGCGCCCACCAGGGTGAGGGTTCCATCGCGCTTGAGCAGGGCCAGGAAGGGGTTGAGGTCGTGGGGCGCCGCCACGGTGTTGACGATCAGGTCGAAGCTGCCGGCGTGTCCGGCCATCTCCTCGGCATTGCGCGACACCACTACTTCGTTGGCACCCAGGGCGAGGGCGGCTTCGCGCTTGCCCTCGGAGGTGGTGAAGGCCACCACCTGCGCGCCCAGGGCATGGGCCAGCTTGATGCCCATGTGGCCCAGGCCGCCGATGCCGACGATGCCCACCTTCTTGCCCGGACCCGCCTGCCAATGGCGCAGCGGCGACCAGGTGGTGATGCCGGCGCACAGCAGCGGTGCCACGGCGGCCAGTTGCTCCTCGGGGTGGCTGATGCGTAGCACATAGCGTTCGTGCACGACGATGCGCTCGGAGTAGCCACCCAGGGTCCAGCCTGGCGCGTCCGGGGTGGGGAAGTTGTAGGTGCCGACCATGCCGTCGCAGTAGTTCTCCAGGCCGGCGTCGCAGTCGGCGCAGTGCTGGCAGCTGTCGACGATGCAGCCCACACCCACCAGGTCGCCCGGTTCGAGCGTCGTGACATGGGCGCCTACGGCGCTGACGCGGCCGACGATTTCGTGGCCCGGCACACAGGGGAACCGGGTGCCGGCCCACTCGGCGCGGACCTGGTGCAGGTCGGAGTGGCAGACGCCACAGAAGGCGATGTCGATCTGCACGTCATGGGCGCCGGGCGCGCGGCGCTGGATGGTCATGGGTTCGAGCGGCTTGTCGCCGGCATGGGCGCCGTAGGCGTGAACGGTCATGGTGGGCTCCTTCAGCAGGTGGGCTTACTTGAGGTGGGCGCGGAAGAACGTGGTCAGGCGATCGAAGGGGATCAGCCCCACACGGTCGTACAGGTCCACATGCCCGGCTCCGGGGATCACCACCAGCTCCTTGGGCTCGGCCGCACGGCGGTAGGCGTCTTCGCTGAACTCGCGGGAGTGGGCGTCTGCACCGGTGATGAACAGCAGGGGGCGCGGCGAGATGGTTTCGATGTCTTCGAACGGATAGAAGTTCATGAACTTCACGTTGCTGGTCAGGGTGGGGCGAGTGGTCAGGTCCGCGCTCTGCCCGGCAGGCGTGAAGGCGCCACGGGGCGTGCGGTAGAAGTCGAAGAACTCCCGCTGGATCGGGTCGGTGTCAGGCTCAAGACGGGTGACCGTGCCGCCGGTGTAGCGTGTGGCACCGCCGGTGTACTCCACGTAGCGCTGCTGGGCGGCCTCTTCGAGGATGCGCTTGCGCTGTTCCAGCGTCAGGGAGTGGTGCAGTGCCTGGCGATTCGCCGCACCCATGTCGTACATGCTGACGGTGGCGATGGCCTTCATGCGCGGGTCGATCTTGGCGGCGGCGATGGCGAAGCTGCCGCTGCCGCAGATGCCGAGCACGCCGATGCGCTCGCGGTCGACCCGGTCATGGGTGCCGAGGTAGTCCACGGCGGCACTGAAGGCTTCGGCGTAGAGGTCCGGGGAGACGGCGTTGCGCGGCTGGCCTTCGCTCTCGCCCCAGAAAGGCAGGTCGATGGCCAGGGTGATGAAGCCCTGCTCGGCCAGTTTGGTGGCGTACAGGTTGGCGCTCTGTTCCTTCACCGCGCCCATGGGGTGGCCGACGATCAACGCCGCATTGCGGCTGCCGGGGGCAATGTCGCGGGGGATGAACAGGTTGCCGACCACGCGCATGCGGTACTGGTCGAGGAAGGTCACCCGTTGCTGGGTGACCTTGTCGCTGGTGTAGAAGTTGTCTGCCTGATGGGACATGTCTGCTGCCGTTGCCACGAGTGAGTTGAACAGGAGGCCGAGGGCCAGGAGGAAGGTCTTCATGGTCTGCTCCGAGCAGGTGCCGTGGAGAGCAGGACTCTAGGGCGCCTGCGCCGGGCCAATAAGGGGGCTTTAGCGCAGGCGGCGATGCACCAGATTGCATAATCCGGTGCGTCACAGTGGAGCGCCTCGCAACCGTGGCGCCTCGGTCGAGCTCATGGTTCCCGGGGAATTCCGCGCGTTTCGGGCGTTGCCCTTGAATCGCCCGGTCAGCCGCGCAACCCGTTCGCCGAGGGGCGGGCGGTGTCCAGGTCACTGCCGTTGGGCGACAGTTCGGGCTGGGCCATGGCGCCCCGCCAGCCGCCGCACCCGCAGGTGGGGCGGTTGAAGGAGGTGTTGCAGGCATTCCGTGACCCGGGGAACTGAGCAATGGTCATCCAGTACCCGCATCGCGCATTGAAGGCGCCACGGGTGCGGGTGGTGCCGGAGTGCCTCCCGGAGGCGTTCGCCCAGGACGCTGCCCTGCGGCGTTAGAAGCCTTTCGCAGCCTGAATGCAAGCACCCCGCCGGGTGGCGGGGTGCAGGGGGTCAGCCTTTCAGCGGGGGCGTGCGCGGCGGGACGATCCGGCGCGAGCCGGTGGACTCGAACGCGGCGGCGTAGCGCAGCAGGGCGTTGTCGTCATAGGCGCGGCCGGCGAAGGTCAGGCCCACCGGCATGCCGATGTCGGCCATCACACCCATGGGCACGGTGACGGTGGGTACGCCCAGGTGGCGGATGGCGAGGTTGCCGTTGGCGACCCAGACGCCATTGCTCCAGGCGATGTCGGCGGAGGCCGGGTTGACGTCGGCATCCGCCGGGGCCACGTCGGCCACGGTGGGGAACAGCACGGCGTCCAGGCCCTGGGCCTGCATCCAGTCCTCCAGGTCGATCTTGCGGGTGTACTCCAGGGCGCGCAGGCCGTCGGGCAGGGTCTCGATGCGGTCCCAGGGGGTGATGCCGCGTTCGGCCATGGTCACGTACTCGGCCATGCTCGCCGCCAGGTCGCCCTCGCGGTTGGGCAGGGTGCCGGGTTCGTGGGGGAAGATCTGCGGGCCATCCACGTCCTTCAGGCGGTTGAGCTTCGGATCGCCGTTGGCCTGGAGGAAGTCGTCGAAGGCCCAGGCGGTCAGGTCCCACAGCTCGTGGTGGAGGAACTCCTTGGAGACGATGCCGCGGTTGAACACCGTGGGCGCGCCGGGGCGGTCGCCCTCGCAGTTGGAAACCAGCGGGAAGTCCACTTCCACCACTTCGGCGCCGGCCGCTTCCAAGGCCTGGCGCGCCTGCTCCCACAGGGCGATGACGCTGGGGCGGGTGTGGATGCGCTGGCCGGTGGGGCCGCCGATGCCGGGGTTCTCGCTGGTGCCGGCGTCCGGGTCCTGGTTGATGAACATGCGCGGCACGCCGAAACGCTTGCCGGCCAGGGCTTCGGTGCCGGCGGCCAGGTCCTGGTAACGGGCGGGGCGGACTTCGCTCACCGAGGGGATCGGCACCCAGGGCTGCAGGCGCCAGAGGTCGCCGCGCTTCTCGGCGTCCTCGGCGACGATCACGTCGAGCACGTCCAGCAGGTCGGCCATGGTGCGGGCGTAGGGCACCACCACGTCCATGGTCGGGGTCAGCGGCCAGTTGCCACGGATGGAGATCACCCCACGGGACGGGGTGTAGGCGCACAGGCCGTTGTTGGAGGCGGGGCCCCGGCCGCTGGACCAGGTCTCCTCGGCCAGGCCGAAGGCGGCGAAGCTGGCAGCCGTGGCGGTGCCGGCACCGTTGGAGGAGCCGGAGGCGAAGGGCGCGGTGAGGTAGCCGGCGTTGTAGGGGCTTTCGGCACGGCCGTAGACGCCGCGCTGCATGCCGCCGTTGGCCATGGGCGGCATGTTGGTCTTGCCCAGGCAGATGGCGCCGGCGGCGCGCAGGCGTTCGATGGTGAAGGCGTCGCGGTAGGCCACCAGGTCCTTGAAGGCGGGGCTGCCGGAGGCGGCGGTGAGGCCCTTGACCAGGTAGCTGTCCTTGGCGGTGTAGGGGATGCCATCCAGCGGGCCGAGGGTTTCGCCCCGGGCGCGGCGGGCGTCGGAGGCCTCGGCTTCGGCGAGGGCCTCGGGGTTGCGCACCACCACGGCATTGAGGGCGGTGGCGGTGTTGGGGCCGTCATAGGCGTCGATGCGGGCGAGGTAGGCCTTCACCAGCTCGACGGCGGTGGTCCGGCCCGACTCCAGCGCAGCGCGCAGGTCGGCAATGGAAACTTCGGTTACTTCGATCATGGGGTCACCGCTGGCAGGTGCCGCGTGGCACGCGTGGTTCGGAATTCGGCGGGCAGGGCCCGGGGCTCGATGCCTCCCGGGCCGTGGGCCGGGCGAGTCGAGGCGACCTATTTAGCATCTGGCGGCGTCGGGCGGAATCTCCTGGTCGCGTTTTCGCATGTGGGTGGCCTGTTCGCGTCCGCCAGCGGGTTTTGGCGAGGCGGTTTTTCCTCTTGTAGACTTCCCCCGCCTTGTCAGAAAAGAACGCCGCATGAATCGGCCGTATCCTGCACCTGCCTTCCTGAACACGCTTTCCCTGCCCAGCCTCTTCGGTCTCTGGGCGTGCCTGCTCGTGGCCCTGGTGCTGGCAACCGCGCCGGCTCGGGCGGAGGAGGTGGTGGATGCCGCGGCGATGAGCGAGCAACCGCTGTCGCTGACCGATGCCCTGGGCCTGCTGGAGGACCCGCAGGCCCGCTACGGCCTGGACGATGTGCGCAGCCCGCCGCTGGCAGAGCGCTTCGAGGGTGGGAGAGCGCCGGCCAACGCCCTGGCGCTGGGTTTCACCCGTTCGGCGTTCTGGCTGCGGGTGGCGCTGCACAATCCGGGCGACGCGCCGCTGCGCCGGATGCTGGTGGTGGACAACCCGCGCGTGTCCCAGGTCGACGCCTTCCTGCCGGACGGCCAGGGGGACTATCGCGCGGTGCTCACCGGCAGCGACCGGCCGTTCGACACCCGTCTCTACCCCAATCGCAACTTCGTCTTCCCGCTGCTGCTGGCCCCTGGCGAGACCCAGGTGGTGTACCTGCGGGTGGCGTCCAAGATCGGCCTGCTGGTGCCGCTCAAGCTCTGGGACGAGGCGGCCTTCCATGTTGCCGAGCGCGAGGACTACGCGATCCAGGCGTGGTACTTCGGCATCGCCACCGCGATGATCCTCTTCAACCTGCTGCTGTTCGCCGTGCTGCGCGACCGCACCTACCTGTTCTACGTCATCTACGTCGGCCTGATGATGCTGGGCTTGGCCAGCAAGAACGGCCTGGCACCGGAGTCGCCCTGGGACGCCTTGCTGCTGAATTCCAACGAGGCCTATTACTCCGGCGTGTCCCTCGCCCTGGTGGGCATGCTGCTGTTCACCCGGCGCATGCTGCAGACCCGTGAAAGCCTGCCGCGTACCGACCGGCTGATGCTGGCGCTGGTGGGGCTGTACCTGCTGACCCCGGCGCTGTACTGGATGGCGCTGCCGGTGTTCGCCCGCGCGGCGGTGCTGCTGAACCTGGCCACGGCCTTGCTGATCGTCGGCGTGGCCGTGGCCTGTGCCTTCAGGCGCCAGCGCACCGCGTACTTCTTCATCGGTGCCTTCGCCCTGCTCATCGCCGGGGGTACCACCACCATCCTGCGGGCCATCGGTCTGTTGCCCACCAATGTCTTCACCGTGGACGGCATCCAGCTCGGCTCGGCGATGGAAATGATGCTGCTGGCCTTCGCCCTGGCCGATCGCTACAACGTCATGCGCCGCGAAAAGGCCCGGGTGAAGGACGAGCTGCTACGCGCCCAGCAGCAACTGGTGGAGACCCTGCAGCAGTCGGAACGGTTGCTGGAGCAACGGGTGGCCGAACGTACCGACGAGTTGCAGGTGCTCAATCGTCGACTGAAGACCCTCAGCCTCACCGACGGCCTGACCGGCATCGCCAACCGGCGGCACTTCGACGTGATGCTGAGCCAGGCCTGGAGCCATGCGCAGCGCAACGGGGAGCCGCTGGCCCTGGCCGTGATGGATGTGGACTGGTTCAAGCCCTACAACGACCACTACGGCCACCCGGCCGGCGACGCCTGCCTGCGCCAGGTGGCCCAGGCGCTGAGCGCCACGCTGTGCCGTTCCAGCGATCTGATGGCGCGCTACGGCGGCGAGGAGTTCGTCTTCCTCGCCCAGAACAGCGGCGTCGAAGGGGCACTGGGCCTGGCACGCCGCGTGGCCGAGGCCATGGAGGCGCTGCACCTGCCCCATGAGCGTTCGCCCCTGGGCCGCGTCACCCTGAGCATCGGTGTGGCCGCGATGGTGCCGCAGCCCGGCCAGCTCCCCGAGGTGTTGTTGCAGCGTGCCGATGCCGCGCTCTACGAGGCGAAGCGAGGCGGTCGCAACCAGGTGGTGGTCGACGGCTGACGGCCTTCGGCATTGCAGAACACCCTGCGCCGGAGGGGCCACCCTTGCATCCTGCAAATGGCAGGGTGATGTCGAGCGCACGCAAGTGACTGATTTGCCTGGGGACCCGTCACGGGGGCGGTGTGGCACGAGGTCTGCACCCAAGGGAGGACACCGAACCCAAGGAGCCTCCCCATGAGCATCGCCATCCAGGAACTCTTCCAGGCATTCCCCGGCTACGAGATCGCCATCACCCCGCGGCCCGACGGCATGCTGCTGCTGTGCCTCAAGCACGGTGACGCAGAGCCCCTGCGCAAGGCCATCGACGGAGACGTGGTGTTCTGCGAGCAGCGCGTGCGCCGTGTCATCCGTGAACTGACCCGCGACCTGAAGCTGGCCGCCGGGGAAGTGAGCTGGAAAGGCGAGGGCAACCAGTGGGTGCGTGCCGAGCTGCCCACCTTCACCGGTGACCCCATCCACTTCACCGCCGCCAAGACCCTGTTCGCCCGCCGCGCCGTGCGCCGCCCGGGCCAGGCCCTGGCCGACGCGGTGCGTTGATCAGCGCTGGGCCACCAGGAACAGGCGCGGGAACGGCAGCAGCACGCTGCCGTCGTCCAGGGTCGGGTAGGCCTCGGCCAGTTCGGCCTGGTAGGCCGCCAGGAAGGCCTGCTGGCCGGCATCGTCCAGCGGTGCCAGGAAGGGGCGCAGCCCGGTGGCGCGGAGCCACTCGATGATGGCCCCCGGGCCGCCCGCCAGCGGGTGGTAGTAGGTGGTGCGCCACAGGTCGACGCGGGCGCCGGCCTGGGTCAGCAGGCGGTAGTACCACTTCGGCGCATGGCGCGCCTCCCGGGCTCCGGCCGCCTCGCGCAGGGCGTCCGCCCAGGGGCCACTGGCAGCCACTTCGCGCATCAGGCGGTGGGAGTCCTCGTCGAGGTTGTCGGGCATCTGCACCGCCAGGCAGCCGCCAGGTGCCAGTTGCGCCAGCAGGCGCGGCAGCTGGCTGCCATGGTCCGGCAGCCACTGCAGGGAGGCGTTGGCAAAGATCAGGTCCGGTGCCACCTGGGCAGTCCACTGGGCGATGTCGCCTTCGAGGAAGGTCACACCCGGCAGGCGCTGGCGAGCGGCGTCGAGCATGTCGGGCGAGCTGTCCAGCCCGCTGATGGCTGCGTGCGGGTAACGCTCCACCAGCAGCTGGGTGGAGTTGCCGGGGCCGCAGCCGAGGTCGATGGCGTGGTGCACGTCGGTCAGCGGCACCCGCGCCAGCAGCTCGATGGCCGGGCGGGTGCGTTCGTCTTCGAACTTGCGGTACTGCTGGGCGGACCAGGTCATGGCGGGCTCCTCCGACGGGAAGCGCCCATCATCCTCGCAGCCGCCTGTTCACGCCAGCGCGGGTGGCTCCGATGCTGCCGGGCGGTAGAGCACCAGGCGGTAGGTGACCAGGCAGATCATCCAGTCGAACAGCAGCGTCCAGACGTTGTGCGAGAGAAAGTGCGCGCCCTGCATCATGCGTCCCAGGGACAGCACCGACCCCAGCACCAGCGCGCCCATCAGGGCCGCACGGGCCAGCCGTGGGCGGCGATCCCGCAGGAAGAAGAACAGCGCCAGCAAGGCAAAGCCGCTGGAGGCGTGTCCGCCCGGCCAGCAACGCCCGGGGTGGTCGGTGGGCGCACGCTGGGACAGCAGCGGGGTGTAGACCTCCTCGCCACCGAAGGCCGTCAGATCCCACGGGCAATGCATCTCGGTCAGTGCCTTGAGCGGCGTGACGATGGCGGTCGACAGCCCCAGTGCCAGCACCAGGTAGCCCAGCGAGCGGCGCCAGCCAGCCATGCGCTTGAACACCAGGCTGGCGACGAAGCCCACCAGGGCGAACACCGCCATCACGATCACGGCCTGCTTGACCCGATCATGCAGGATGGTTTCGAGGAAGTAGCTGTGCCCGCCGACGAAGCCGGTGGCCGGGTCGTAGAAGGCGTTGGCGATGGCGAAGTCCAGGCGCGTCGGGTCGAGCACCAGCAAGAGGGCCATGCAGACCAGGGGCAGCACCGCCCACAGGCGGAAGTTGAACGGCCGCGAGACGACCGTCGCGCGGGGCGGGGTATCGGCCTCCAGTTCGGTAGGGAAGGTGGCGTTGGGGGTGTGGTTCATGGTCGGTCCTTATACGGTCAGGCCCTCCCTGCCGGACGTGCAGGTGGGCATGGGCGCCGACCTTAAGTGTGGGCGTGTCATTTTTGCGTGAAAAACACAGCGTCGATGCCGCTGTGAAAAACCGCACGGCGATTGATGTTTTTTTCACGCGGTTTTGACACCCGGTTGATTGATGCCCCCCTAGTCTGGCCCTCCCTGTCACTGGGAGTGGATGGCATGACTGACCCCCGTCGGGCCCAATCGGGCAGCACCCTGGAGCCGGTCTTCGTGCCCGCGTCGCTGGACGCGGCTGCGCCCCGGCCGAGCCTCTGGCGGCGGCTGGCCAACTGGCGCGAGGACCAGGTGGCGCGCCGCGCGCTGCGCTTGGCCGGGGAGCCCTGTCTGGTGCTCGACCTGCCCTGTGGCAGCGGCCGCTTCTGGCCGGTGCTGGTGGGCTGGGCCAACCGCATCGTCATCGGCGCCGACGAATCCGCGCGCCGCCTGGACGTGGCCCTGCACGAACAGCCGGCGAACGTGCTGCAGCGCATCCGCCTGCTGCAGACCTCCGCCTTCAACATCGACTTGGGCGAGAACGCCGTCGACTGCATCTTCTGCATGCGCCTGATGCACCGGCTCGGCGAGCCCGGCCAGCGCCTGGCCATGCTGCGGGAATTCCACCGGGTCACCCGCGACACGCTGATCCTCTCGCTCTGGGTGGACGGCAACTACCGCGCCTGGCGCCGCCGTCGGCTGGGCCGTGGCGACCGCGACCGACACGTCGCGCGCCGCAGCGAGGTCGAGGCCGAGTTCCGCCAGGCCGGCTTCGAGATCATCGGCCACCAGGACGTCCTGCCGGGCTGGGCGATGTGGCGGGTGTATACCTTGCGCAAGGTGGAGTGAGCTGGCCGTCTCATAGGTCGACTGCGCCGCTCAGCCCTTGCAGCCCTCATCCAGCAACAGTTCAGCAGCCGGGGCGCTGGCTCCGGTGTCCACGCGCAGCAGGCAGGGGTGGCGGACGGTGCTTTCCAGTACCTGGCTCTGCACCGGCAGCAGGTCGCCGATGAAGGCGCTCTGCAGCACCGGGTTGCCCTGGAAACGGTTGCCGCCGAGCACGATCTGCTCCAGCCCTTCTACCCGCACCATGGCTTTGCCAATGCCCCCCAGGGTGTTGCCGATGAGCACCAGGCGGCCGGGCAGGCGTTGGGGGTTGCGCAGGCTGACGGCGTATTCGGGGGTGTTGCCGATCTGGTTGCCCACCAGGAACAGCGCGCCGCCGACATTGTTGGCGTCGATGCCGCTGCCTTGGGTGTTGCCGATGAGGTTGCCCTCCAGCAGCAACGGCCGGACTTCGCTGGGTGCCAGCTGGTTCAGCAGGATGCCGGTGCCGTGGGAGGCGCCCAGCAGGTTGCGGCGGATGCCCAGGGCACCTTGCTGCTCCACCACTTCGATGCCGGCCTTGGCGGTGTTCAGCACGCTGTTGTCGGCGATCAGCCCGCTGACCTGGCCGCGTGCGCGCAGGCCGCTGTTGTTCTGCACGCCGTCGATGCGGTTGCCCAGGACTTCGACCTGGCTGTCTTTCAAGTCCACCGCGTACTGCTGCTGGTCGCTGAAGCGCGACCCCTGCACCCGCGCGCGGGCGTGCTGCAGCTCCAGGGCGGTGGACAGGTCGTTGAAGGTGCTGTTGCGCACCAGCACCCGTGCCGGCGCTGTGGAGGTGGGCTGCTGGGGGCTCAGGGCCGTGGTGATACCCCGGGTGAAGTTGGCGTTGTAGCCGAGCCGCTCCAGGTGTGAATCCTCGATATGCAGGGTGCTGCCGGCCCAGGCCATCACGAAGGGGCGATACGGGTCCTGGGTGTCGCCTGCCGATTCACCTTTCCAGCTGGAGAGGGTGGCGCCCTTGAGCTGCAGCAGCCCTCGGTTGATCAGCGCGGTGCCGGAGGGGGTGTACAGGTACAGCGTGCTGCCTTCGATCCGCAGGGCTGCGCCGGGGGCGATCACCAGCGGGTAGCTGAGCAGGTAGCCGTCCTTGTGCCGCTTCAGCACGCGGGGGTCGTTGAGTGCGCTGGAGAGCTGTTCCAGGGTCAGGCTGCCGCCGCTGATCACCACCGCTTGCGGGTGGTGGGCCTGGTAGCCGGCGATGGCGCGGAACAGGCCGTTCCTGGCGAAGGGCTCGAAGTACCAGCTGCCTTGCTGGGAGGAGAACATCGTCTCCAGGCTGGCGTGCGCGCGGCCTGCGGGCACGGCCGTTTCCAGGGGCGGGAGGGTCGCCTGGGCGATGGCGTCGCGGGCGTGCTGAAGCTCGGCCTGCTGGCCATCCCATGGCAGCAGGCTGAGGGCCGGATGGGGCGGCTGGTAGCTGGCCGCCTGGGCATCAAGGCCCAGCAGCAGGGGCAACAGGCCTGCGAGCAGGCGGCGGCCGGAGCGGAATATGACCTGGCGCATGTGCGGTCCTTCTTTCAATCCTGGGTCGGGTACATCGGCTTGATGGGGCCGCCGATCTGGCTGTAGTTGTCCACGTCGCCGCCCATTTCGTCGTATAGCCGCCGGGCCCAGGGGTGGCCGGGGTAGCGGTGCAGGTAGGGGATCAGCCAGGCGAGCTTGTAGGGCGCGACCTCGTCCTGGTCGTGTGCCTGCAGCTCCGGCAGTTTCTCGGGTTCGAGCTGGCTGCGGGCGGCGAAGCTGGCCAGCAGCCACAGCGTCTGGCGCTCGTCGCCGCTGAGCGGCCGGCCGTTGGCTTCGGCGCTCTCCACCAGCAGCACCAGCGGGACCAGGGCGTACTGGGTGTAGGTGCTGGCGAGCTTGCCGCGGGCCACTTCCAGGGGCAGGTAGGCGTAGTCGCCGCTGGTGCTCCGCTGGGCCTGGGCGAGGCCTCGCCGCAGGCTGTAGTCGGCCCAGGCGATGAAGTCTTCGCGCTCCACCAGCATCCCCACCGAGGCCACGGCCCAGCCGGCCCAGTAGTCATGGTTGTTGAAGTAGGGGAAGTCCGGAACGTGACGAGGCTGGTACTCGGTGATCACCCGTTCCGCCAGGCGCTCCAGCCAGGCCTTCTGCTCGCTGTCCAGCTCATAGCGGCCGTCACTGAGGGCACGCACCTTGAGCAGGGTGGAGCCGATGGCAGCCAGCGCCCATTTGCGTGCGGCGATGCCGGTCTTGCTGGCGTCGGGATTCTCTAGCGCGCGGGCGTGGGCCCAGCGGCCGAGCCAGGTGTCGAGGCAGGCGAGGGCCTGGTTGGCCCGCTCGGGGCGCTTCGCCCGCTGGAACTCCTTGGAAGCGCGGATCAGCCCGCCGATGTAGCCCTTCACCTGGGCCTGGACCTTCTTGGCCTGCACGTCGGGCGTGGCGCTCAGGCGCGATTTGGTGACGTCGCTCTGGTCGTACTTGCTCTCGAACTGCAAGGCGCCCGTGTAGGGCTCGGGCGTGGGGTAGGGGCAGCCCAGGCTGCGGTAGTCACCCACCATGGCGGCCTGGGGCGTTGCCTGGTTGGCCCAGAGTGAGTTGACCGCCTGCGCCGGGCTCATGGGCAGCACCAGCAGCAGGGCGAGGGCGCAGAGCAGGTGGCGGCTCATCGACATAGCTGTATATCCACCTGGGTCGACTGGGCGATGTCCACGGTGGGCTCCATGAACACCGAAAGCAGGTTGGCGCCCTTGAACGCCTCGGCCCGGCTGAGTTCCAGGTAGTAGTGGCCACCGGTGACCACGGCCTCGCGGCGGAACCACACCTTGTCCCGGGCGCCATTGTCGTAATAGACGATCACGTAGAAGTCCTTGAGGTTGCGGTCGCTGATGCGGATGTCTAGGAAACCGTCCAGATCGCTGAGTTCGCGGCGCTGGTCGCCGGCATTGCTGAGCAGTTCGATGCGCTGGTTGACCTTCAATACGCCGGTTTTCAGCGTGTTGCGGGCCAGGGGCTCGGCGCGGCAGCCGCCCTTGATGGCGGGAATCAGTTGGCGATAGCTGAGCGGGTCTTGCAGGCGGTAGTTGGCCGGCAGCTCCCAGACGATGAGCCTGGGCGGCTTCTGTGGCGAGTAGCTGTCCGATTGCAGGTATTCCAGCAGCGCGCCGTCCTGGCCGGCGCCGGGGAGGGCGTAGTTGAGGATGTCCACGTCGAGGTACTGCTTGAGGAAACCGTCGAAGTTGAACTGCTTGCTTTCGTCCTCCCGTGCGGCCGAGTTGGAGGTACCGACCAGCACCACTTCCGGGTCCGGGGCGTCGTCGAACAGGGCATCGGCATCGTCGCTGACCGGGATGGTCTGGAAGCCGCGCACGTACTGGAAGCCGTAGTTGTTGCCGCAGATGCGCGAGAGCGCCAGGTTCATGGTGCCGTCCTTGGGCACCATCACGCCGGGCTCGGTCTGGTAGTGCTTCTTCGCCAGGCCGGCGTACAGCGGGTGGCGGCGGATTTCGTCGGCCACCAGGCGGGCAGTGGCCTCGGCCCCGGCGGGGGTCCAGTGGTGGTCACGGCGGAAGAAGTATTCCTTCTGCGGCGGGTGCTCCACCAGTTGCATGACGTCCGGCACGATGGCGCCGCCGACCCGCAGCTGCCCCGCGAAGTGGCGCAGGCTGGCGCTGGCCTTGGCGTAGTCGAAGCCGTAGGCGCGGTCGGGGCGGATCTTGTCCCGGTGCATCAGCCCGCGGGTGGGCTGGATGGCGATGACCACGTCGGTGCCCTGGGCCTTGAAGGTGCGCATCAGCCGGGCGAACTCGGGCTCCATGGCGGTGGGGATGCCGAAGTCGTTGGTCAGGTCGACCACGGAGCGGAACAGCCAGCGGTCCTTGCCCGGCGCGATCTCGCGCATGAGCTTCATGTTGCCTTCGGAGTACTGCTGGGGATCGGTCAGGCCGGGGCAGAGCAGGCATTCCAGGTCGCCGCAGGTGGGCGCCTCGGCAGCGAGCGCCGGGAGGCTGGCGAGGGCCAGGAACAGGGCCAATCCGTGCTGCAAGGTCTTCTTCATGGTCGAGGCGGGTTCATCCGTTGTTGAGGTGGGCGCCCGTGGGGACGGGCGCCGATCC
This sequence comes from Metapseudomonas otitidis, assembly GCF_011397855.1. Lineage (NCBI taxonomy): Bacteria > Pseudomonadati > Pseudomonadota > Gammaproteobacteria > Pseudomonadales > Pseudomonadaceae > Metapseudomonas > Metapseudomonas otitidis. The sequence continues at coordinate 2,836,495 of NZ_AP022642.1, forward strand.
CTGTCGTCGCATCACTCGGTGGGGTCGACGCTGTTGGCCAGGCTGAGGGTGCGGTAGCCGCCGGCCTGGGGCAGCAGCACGTAGCTGTAGGAGCGGCCTTTCTTCAGGAAGAGTTCGTCGAACTGCGCCAGGCTCTGTTCGCCGGCGTAGGCGGCGAAGCCGATCTTGATCTCGTTCACCATGCGGCTGCCGGTCTGGTTCTTGCCCAGTGCCTGGACGATGTCGTGCTTGCCGTCGCGGGTCTTCAGCGCCACGTCCTGGCCGGTGAGGTTGTAGAAGGCCACCTGGGCTTTCTTCGGCTCGTTGACGAAGGCGTCGGCGATGACGATCAGCTCGCTGCCGGTGTAGAGCAGGGTGGTGGCGGTGTTGGCCTTCAGCTCGGGCTCGACGGCCAGGGTGCCGGTGGCGATGCGGTGCTTGCCCTGGGGCACGAAGCGGTAGCCGCCGATCTGCCCGGCCGGCACCTTCTGCGGGTTGACCTTGCCGCTCAGGGTCACGTCGATGCCCTTGTCGGAGAGGTTGAGCACCCGCACGAAGGCGGAGTCGGCCGGGGCGACGGCGTCGTAGAGGTCGGCATTGGCATCCTTGGCGGCCTGGGCCGGCAGGTGGATGGCCAACAGCAGCGCCAGTGCGCTCAGCAGACGGAGTGTGATTCGCATGAGGGGTCTCCTTGGTCGTCGAATCAGAAGTGGCTGGGCTGCTCGGCGCGGGCGCGCGCGGCAACCATGTTCTGAGCGAGCACGGTGCGCACCGGGAATTCCCAGATCACCGTGTCGAGGCCGGGGTCGGCCAGTTGCGGCCCTTGCAGCAGCAGCTCCATGGCCTGGAAGGGGCCACGGGCTTCCTGGGCCAGGGTCACCAGGTCGCTGCGCAGGTATTCCTTCATGAAGCCGACGAAGTTCCAGTCGTCGATCTTGCTGTAGCTGGTGCCCACCAGCAGCAGCGGGCTGCCCTCGTCGTCGAACAGCGCCGCATCGCTGACCGTCTGCTCGGCCTTGAGGGTCTCGAACAGGGGCAGGTCGACCGGGGCGAAATCCGTGGCGGCCAGGCCGGTGTCGAACTGCACGTAGTTCATCAGGTCACCCTTGTGCGGCTTGCTGCCCACCTGCTGCGAGCGGTAGGCGGTGGTGCCGACCAGGGCGGGGTTGCCCCGGGCGAAGGTGGCTGCTGCGAGGCGTGCGCCTTCAGGGCTCCAGTGGGTGTCGTTGGGCAGGAACAGGGCCTGGCCGTCCCGCGCGGCGAGAAAGGCGTGGCGCACCGGGGTGACGTCGACACCTTCGGCTCTCAGCTGCTCGACGAAGCGGTCGTACAGCGCCACCGCGCGCAGGTCGGGCTGCACGCGGGCGCGGGCGGCGTAGATGTCCAGTTTCATCGGCACGGGCAGCAGCACCAGCTTCTTGCCGTGCGCCGCCAGGCGGTCGCGCACCTGGACGATGGCCTGCACCTGCTGCTGCAGGTTGGCGGGCAGGTCGCGGGTCACCAGGTATTCCTGGTTGGTGAAGAGCCAGCCATCGCGGCCGAGCACCACGCCGCTGGTGGCTTCGCCGAAGAGCATGAAGCGGATGTCCGCCCAGGCCTGCACGGACGGCTCGCGGAGGAAGAAGCGCTTGTCGTAGAACTGCTCGAACTTGCGCAGCAGCTTGCCGTCCACGAACAGCGACCAGGTGTCGGTCTGGGTCTTGCCGAAGCTGAACACGGCCGGCAGGGAGTAGAGGAACATGCCGCCCAGCAGGGCGATGAACAGCAGTCCATTCCACAGGCTGGCCGACGTGATCACGGGGAATTTCATCGGGTCCGCTCCTAGAACTGGAAATACAGGAAGGGCGAGAAGGAGTTCGCCGCCAGGCTGCTGAGGGCGACGAAGAAACCGCTCCAGAGCATCAGGGCCTGGACGCCGCCGAAGTGCTGCATGACGTAGCCGTCCTTCAGCCCGGCGTAGTAGCGAACGTTGTTGCGGCCGGCCAGCACCAGCCAGGCCAGCGCCACCAGGTTGAAGGCCATGGCCATGCGTGAGGTGCCGAGGATGTACAGGTCGAGGCTGCCGAGGCCGTTCAGGCCCAGCAGGCCGGCGTAGATGTCCAGGCTGTGGCGCAGGTCGTTGGTGAAGAACAGCGGCATGCTGAGGAGGATGAGCACGGCCGTGCGCATGTTGCGCCAGAAGCGGTAGGGCGTAGTGATCTTGGTGGCGATGCCCAGCTGGCGCTCGATCACCATGGCCACGCCGAAGAACAGCCCCCAGAAGATGAAGGCGAAGCTGGCGCCATGCCACAGGCCCGACAGCAGCATGGTGAGGACCAGCGCCGGCATCGGCCCGGCCACGCGCTTGCGCACCAGCGGCATGAACACGTAGTCCCGCAGGTAGTGGGCCAGCGTCATGTGCCAGCGCTGCCAGAACTCGGTGACGCTCTGGGCCACGAAGGGCTGGTTGAAGTTCTCCGGGAAGCGGAAGCCCATCATCAGCGCCAGCCCGATGGCCATGTTGCTGTAGCCGGCGAAGTCGAAGTAGAGCTGGAAGCAGGCCGCCAGCAGGCCGAACCAGCTCTCCACCAGTTGCAGCTCGCCCTGGGCGATGAACAGGCCGCTGACCGGCGCCAGGTTGTCGGCGATCAGCACCTTCATGATGAAGCCGACCATGAAGCGCCCCACGCCGATGGAGAACAGCTCCAGGGAGTGGGTGCGCTGGCGCAGCTGCGGTGCCAGCTGGCTGTAGCGCAGGATGGGCCCGGCCACCAGGTGCGGGAAGAGGGCGACGAAGGCGGCGAAGTCGATGAAGTTGCGCGTCGGCTCGGCGTCCTTGCGGTAGATGTCGATGATGTAGCTCAGGGCATGGAACACATAGAAGGAGATGCCCAGCGGCAGCAGGATGTGCTCCAGGGTGAAGGTGTTGATGCCCAGCGGGGCCAGCAGCGCCGCCAGCACCTCGGCACCGAAGTTGGCGTACTTGAAGTAGCCGAGGGTGGCGAGGTTGCCGATCACCCCCAGCCACAGCAGGCGGCTGGCAGCCTGGCGGTTGCCGGCCTCCTGCTGTTGCCTGATGCGCAGGCCGAACCAGAAATTCCAGTAGGTGATGCCGACGAACAGCAGCAGGAAGTCCGGCCGCCACCAGGCATAGAACAGGTAGCTGGCGGCGACGATGACGCTGGAGCGCCACGCCGGCCGGGCGAGGAAGTACACCAGCAGGAAGACCGGCAGGTAGAGGAACAGGAAGACGTTGGAGGCGAAGATCATCGGATGCTCCCTCAGTAGCGCATGACGAGGCCGAAGGAGATCTGGAAGTCGTCGCCGCTCTCCAGGGCGTCGCCGGCCCGGAGGTAGCTGGCGCTGACCAGCGCGTTCAGGTCGAGGTGCTTGCCCTCGTAGGCGAGCGGGAACATCTTCCAGTAGTAGTTCAGGTCCAGCACCTGGCCGACGTCGCGCTGGCCGTTGCCGCGTCCGGCGCGGATCGCCTGGCGGCGGTCGCGGGCCTGCTGCTGGTCGACGCGCACCGGCAGGTCGCCGTCGGCATCGCGCAGGTAGAGGTCGCTCAGGCGGATGTCCAGCGAGCTGCGGGCCGTGGGCCGGGTTTCCAGGGCCACGCCGTAGTACTTCAGGTTGCGCATGTTCAGGGCCACGAAGGAGCTGACCAGGCGGGTGCTGTAGCTGGACGGGTTGACGATGCGGTCGGACTGGATGCGGTTCAGGCGGAAGCCGTCGGCTTCGTTGTCCGGGGCGTCGGTCAGGCCCGCGCGCAGGGCGATCCGGGGTTCCCAGGGCGCGTCGTGGAAGCGCTTGCCGACCTCGCCCAGCATCAGCCAGCCACGGCTGTCGCCCCGCTCGCTGACGCCGTCGGCGTCGGTGGTGCGGGTGCGCCCCCGGAGGCGTACCGCTTCCAGGTGGTAGTCGCTGAACAGCGGGCTGACGCGCAGGTCGTCGCCGCTGAAGAACAGCCCGGCGCGGGTGCCGGTGAAGTCCTGGGCGTCGTCGGGGTCGGCGTTGCTCCGATCGTTCTCGTGGAGCACGCGGGCGCCGACCCAGTTGCGCTCGCTCCAGCGCCAGGCGTACTCGCCCATGGCGTAGCGGGTGTTCTCCTCGGTGGGGTCGAGGCTGTTGACGTCGGTGTTGTAGTTCCAGAACTTCTGCGCCACGGCGACGAAGCCATGGGAGAAGGCGTCGCGGTAATCGAAGCGCAGCGATTCGATGCTGTCGTCCCACCAGATGCCGTAGGTGTCGTAGAAGCGCTGCCGCCCGGCGGAGAAGGAGAAGCGCGGGTCGTCCCCCAGCAGGTTGCGGCGCACATAGAGTTCGCGCAGTTCGCTGTAGAAGTGCTCCGGGCGTTCGTTGCGGGTGCTCTGCTGGAAGTTGTCGTCCTGCAGCGGCGTGGCGGACTGGCTGGAGTCGTAGTTGATCCAGGCGCGGCCGAAGACCTCCCACCTGGCCCAGCGTTTCTCCGGGGAATACCAGTGGTAGCTCGGCTCGTAGCGCAGGCTGTAGAAGCCCTTGCGGTCGGCGCCCAGCACCGAGTCCTCGGGGCCGTAGCCGCCCTGCAGGGTGAGCTTGTTGAAGAACTCCGAGGTCACCGGGGGCAGGGTGTCCAGCGACAGCGCAGCCGGCTCGGCGGGTGTCGGGGCCGGGCCGAAGGCGTCCTCTTCGGCGGCCGCGACCGCGCCGCTGACCGTTACGGCACCGATGCACAGCAGTGCCTTCCACTCGTTCACAGGCGGTACTCCTTGTAGATCGCGTCACGGGCGAGGGTGGCCCGCTGCAGCTCGTCGCTGCTCATTTCCTTTTCCAGGCGCTTCAGCAGGCCATTGGCGCGGAATTCGCCCAGGCCCTTGGCGGCCTCGGCGTAGGCGTGGGCCTTGACCTTGTCGTGGCAGATGGCGCGGCCGAAGTTGTAGAGGCTGGCGATGCGGTAGTAGGCCGAGGGCGAGCCGTTGAGCGCCTGCTGGTGGAAGATCGCCAGGGCCTTGTCCAGGTCCGGCTCGTCGAGGCCGCCTCGGCTGTAGAGGTCCCCGAGCAGTAGTTGGGCTTCGGGGTAGCTGGCGTCGAGCAGTTCCTGGATCAGCCCATGGGCCTTCTCCGGGTCGAGGCTCAGCCAGTTGGTGACCATCAGCACCGAGGCCTTGAGGGCCTTGGCCCGCAGCGGGTCGGTGCGGGCAATGCGCTCGATCAGGGCGAAGGCTTCGTCGGCGGTGAAGTCCTGGGGAGAGGAGGTCATGTTGTTGACCTTGCTCACCATGGCCGGTACCCAGTTGCGCTCGATGGCGTTGTCCAGCCAGGCGCGGACTTCGGCATTGGTCTGCGCCAGCAGTTTGGCCTGGGCTTCCGCGCGGGCCTTGTCGGCGGCGCTGGCCTCGGTCTTGGCATCGCCTTCCAGGCCTGCGTCGGCTTCCCGCAGGGCACGGTTCTCGATGGCGATGAGGCCACTCTGGGTGGAGTAGATGCTGTCCAGCAGGGTGCCGATGCGGTGCACCGCTTCCACAGGCAGGCGCTCCTTGTGCTCGAACAGGGTCTTGGCGAAGGCGGGGAAGGCGGTGTCCTGCGCGTCGCCGAGGAAGTCGTAGTAGCGCAGCACGGCGCGGGTGTCGACGAACACCGCAGCGCGGTAGCCGCGCTCGGCATCGTCGCGGCGGCCCTGGCGCTCGGCGAGCACGGCCTTGTACAGCTGCGGCCGGCAGAACTCCAGGCAGGACGACTCGTAGAGGCCGATCAGCTCGGCCACGCGGGGCACCTGGAAGTACTCGGGGAAGACCAGGAAGACCTCCAGGGCGGCATCCAGGGTGCGCGGGTCGCGGGCATGGGGGAACCGGCCCAGCGCCTCGCGCACGTAGCCGGCATTGGCCTTGCGCATGCGCGGGTTGCGCTCCAGCAGGCGGCTCAGCGAAGACAGCGCGAGCACCTCGCCACGGCCCTCGGCGAAGGCCTCCTTGTACAGCGCGAGGGCTTCTTCGCCGTTGGCGGCATCACCGGCGGCGAGGCGGTCCCCCAGCAGCAGCTTGGACGCCAGGTCGCCGCGCTCGGCGAGGCTACGCAGGTCGGCGATGACGTCGGCGTTCGGGTCCTTGTAGAGGGCGTAGCGGATCTGTTCGAGGCTCTGGACGGCGCCGGCCGGACCGGCGCAGCCCAGCAGCATCGCTGCGACCAGGACTGTGGATTTCCCCTTCATCGTCTGGCCTCAGCGGGTGGCGCCCAGCAACGGCAGGCCGAGGTAGAAGTCCACCGCCACCGGCTGCTGGTAGGCCTCGCGGGGCAGGGGCTGCTCGGGCTTGAGGGTCAGCACTACGCTCTGGGTCTGGGCGTCGACGCTGGAGGCGACGATCTCCCCGGCGATCACCTGGTCGCTGCCGTACACGCTCATGTCCACTGCGCGCACCCGGTTCATATCGGGCAGCTTGGCGAAGGGCACGCTGGCGCGCACCACGAGGTCCTCGTCCTTCGGCAGCAGGTGCACCAGGGGGGCCTGCTTGTAGTTGAAGCCGTCCAGGCGGCGGCTGGGGAAGTACAGGTCGCAGTCGCAGGGGCTGTTGATCAGGGTCTCCACGGTGGCACGGTTGAGCAGGGCCTGGACATCGCCGGGGGCGAGGTTGGAGAGGGCGGCCATGTCCGCCGGGCTGGTGAAGCTGGTGGCCAGCTGGGTGGAGATGCTGGCCAGCGGCTCGCCGGTGGTGACCGAGCGCTGGCCGGGCTTGAGCAGGTACTTGACGTAGCCGTTCTCCGGCATGGTGAGCACGTAGGCGTCGGCACTCACCGTGGCCTGCGCGGCGGGGATGCGGAAGAACAGCAGGTAGGCCTTGTAGCTGACGATGCCCAGGGCGGCGAGGCCGATGAGGCTGAAGGCGAGGGTGCCGGCAGCGGCCTTGAGGCGGTCCAGCGGGGTGCGGGCGAGGGCGTGTTTCTGCTTGCGCTCCTTGATGTAGTTCTCGCGCTGCATGACGTTGAACAGCCCGTTGATGTCGGCGATCTCGCCGGACATGTAGGACGAGATGATGTAGCGCAGGATGTCGCGCTTCTGCGCGTCCAGCTCGACGAATTGCGCGCCGACCTCGTTGCCGCGCTGGGAGACGATCTTCAGCTTGGCGTCGATGTTCAGGTCCAGCTTGGCCAGGCGCAGCTTGATGGAGGCATTCATCAGGGTGCCGAGCTTGAGCGGCTGGGCATGGATGAGGCCGATGCCGCCGAGGGAGATGTCCTGGATGTCGCATTCCAGGCCGGTGAGGCCGCCGCCGCTGAGGATGACCTTGGCGGGAATGCGGGTGCGCACGTGCTGGCGCTCGTCGATGGCTTCGTGGATGACGTTGTCGGGTACGAGGGTCGTGCTGCTCATGGCTGTCGCGCCTGCTTAGATTTGAGTGAGTTCGAGGAGCACCGAAACGACGCCCAGGAAGATCGCGATGGAGGAAAACATCATGGCCTTGGAGGACCAGCGGTTGAGCCGGACGTCGAAGCTGACGCCGCGGTTGCTCAGGGTGGTCTTCTGGCGGGTCCAGCTCTGCTGGTCCATGTGGAAGAGGGCGTACACCTTCATGATCGAACCCACGATCTGGTTGTAATAGAGAACGAACGGGTACAGGGCATCCACCGGGTGGCCGCTGAAGTGGAACAGCAGCGTCACCAGCGTCCGCGACAGCAGCACCCAGAACAGGTACACCAGCAGGTACTGCACGCCGAACAGCAGGGCAGCGGCCACCGAGGCGGTGAGGCCCATCAGGCAGGTCCACATGGACAGGCGCTGGTCGTAGAGCACGTACAGGGTGAAGGCTCCCAGGCGCTCCCAGCCCAGCAGGCTGGTGGCGCGGAAGTTCTGCCGCAGCGAGTTGCCGTACCAGCGGAACATCAGCTGGCGCGTCGCGCGGAAGAAGTTGCTGTCCGGCGGATGCTCCACGGTCAGGGTGTGGCTGTCGGGGACGTAGAAGGTGTCCCAGCCGGCGCGCATCAGGCTGAACCAGGAGGACTTGTCGTCGCCGGTGAGGAACTGGAAGCGCCCCAGGCGCCAGTGTTCGAGGAAGTCCGCCTCGACGTCGCGGATGAACTCCGGGTCGGTCATCACGCTGGCGCGGAAGAACGACAGCCGGCCGGTGAGGGTCAGCACGCGGCGGGAGAGGGCCATGGAGCACATGTTGATGTGCCGCTGGACGAAGCGCATGGTGTGCCACTCCTTGACCAGCTTGCCGCCCTCCACCTCGCAGTATTCGTTGGTGGTCAGGCCGCCGACGCTGGGCAGCAGGGCGAACATCTTCACCGCCCGCTCGACGCAGCCGGACAGCATGATGGTGTCGCCGTCCACAACGCCCACCACCGAGTTCTGCAGCGGCATCTGCCGCGACAGCGCACGGAAGGCGTGGGCCAGGCCATCGCGCTTACCGGTGCCGCGGGCACGCACGATGATCAGCCTGATGTCGCTGCGCTCGCGCACCTCGTCCCGCATGATCGCCTTGATGAAGTTCTCGTCGCCCTTCTCGACGATGGAGGCGATCACCGTGCAGGGCACACCCAGGCGTTGCACCTCCTGGAACACCGAGCGATAGACCTTGAAGGTGGTGGTGGTGGGAATGCGGAAGCTGGTCACCACCATGAACAGGTGGTCCGGCAGCGCCTCGTCACCCATCGCCTCGACCTGCTTGCGCATGCGCGGGAACTTCCAGTGCAGGAAGTACATCCCCCTCAGGAAGTGGATGGCCGCGTTGCTGTAACGCCAGATGCCGATGGCCCCGATGATGAAGATGAACTTGTGATGGGCCGGGTCCAGGTACTCCGGGGCCACCATCTCCGAGGCCAGGGCGACCAGCGCGAACAGGCACGTCCAACCGATCAGCTTGCGCAGGCGTCCGCAGGACGCGGCGTCTGAAGCGTGCATCCAGTACTACTCCATTCGTTCGATACGACTTCCATTGGCACGCGCGCCGCTTGGCATCCGTGCCTCCCGCAATGGGGCCGCGACGGCCCCGCTGCGCTCAGTCCATCAGCTCCGGTGTGCGCCCGTAGACGTCGTCCAGGCGCTTGATGTCGTCCTCGCCCAGGTAGCTGCCGGACTGCACCTCGATCAGCTCCAGGGGGATCTTCCCGGGGTTGGTCAGGCGGTGGACCGAGGCCACCGGGATGTAGGTCGACTGGTTCTCGCTGAGCACGAACTGCCTGTCGTCACAGGTGACGAAGGCCGTGCCGGACACCACGATCCAGTGCTCCGCGCGGTGGTGGTGCATCTGCAGCGAGAGGCTGGCGCCCGGTTTCACGGTGATGCGCTTGACCTGGAAGCGCGTGCCCTCGTCGATGCTGTCGTAGGCGCCCCAGGGACGGTGCACCCGGCTGTGGCTCTCGGCTTCGGGGCGGGATTGCTCCGCCAGGTGCCCGACCAGTTGCTTGATTTCTTGCACGCGGTCCTTGTGGGCGACCATCACGGCGTCCTTGGTCTCCACCACCACCACGTCGTCCAGGCCGACCAGGGTGACCAGCTTGTGTTCGCTGTGGACCAGGCTGTTGCGGCTGTTCTGCAGCACGACGTTGCCGCGCGTGACATTGCCGGCGGCGTCCTTGCGCTGGATCTCCCAGAGCGAGGACCAGGAACCGACGTCGCTCCAGCCGGCGTCCAGGGGCACCACGCAAGCGTGCCGGGTGTGCTCCATCACGGCGTAGTCGATGGAGTCGTCGGGGCAGTGCTCGAAGCTCGCCGGGTCGATGCGGAGGAAGCCGAGGTCCTGCTCGCTGCGGGCCAGGGCTGCCTGGCAGGTCTCGTAGATACCGGGTTCGTGCTGCTTGAGCTCTTCCAGGTAGCGGCTGGCGCGGAACAGGAACATGCCGCTGTTCCAGAAGTGATTGCCCGCCTCGACGAAGCGCCGGGCCGTGGCCAGATCGGGCTTCTCGACGAAGCGCTCCACCGGCAGCACGCCCTCGGGCAAGCCATTGCCGTGGGAGGCGGTGCGGATGTAGCCGTACCCCGTCTCCGGGCTGGTGGCCGGCACGCCGAAGAGCACCAGGGCGCCTTGCTCCGCCGCCAGTCGGGCGCGTGCCAGGGCACTGTGGAAGGTCTGGACGTCGTCGATGACGTGGTCGGCCGGCAGTACCAGCAGCAGTTCGTCACGCCCGGCTTCGAGCAGCGTCAGGGCGGCGATGGCCACGGCCGGCGCGGTGTTGCGGCCGAAGGGCTCCAGCAGGATGGACTGGGCCTTCCTGCGGATGCCGGCCAACTGGTCGGTGACGATGAAGCGGTGGGCTTCGTTGCAGACCACCATCGGCGGCTCGAGCCCTTCGAGGGCCAGGCGCTCCACGGTCTGCTGGAACAGGGTGTTCTCGCCGACCAGGGCAAGAAACTGTTTCGGGTACTGCTTGCGCGATAGCGGCCAGAGGCGCGAGCCACTGCCGCCGGACAAGATGAGCGGAATCATGCCGTCTCTCCCGGGCGTTCAAGAGTCAGTTCACTGGGCGTTCAACGTCGTGTTGCCTGGCGACGGCGTGCTTCTCGATGGGGCCGGTGGTGGCCCCGTGGCAGCCTGTCGCGTCACGCCGCAGCGGTGGTACGCACCGCTGCGGCAGGGGTCACCAGCAGATGCCTTCCTTGCCCTGGCCGCTGGGGGTCTGCATGAAACCCACCAGGTCCAGGACCTGCTTGTCGGGTGCAACGGATGCCAGGACTTCACCGAACTGGCGGTCGTTGTTGCCGAGGATGATGACGTCGGAGTCGTCCAGCACTTCGTTCAGGTCCTTGCGCAGCAGGGCCGACACGTGGGGGATCTTCGACTCGATGTAGTCCTTGTTGGCGCCGAATACGCGGGCGTACTCGACGTTGCGGTCGAAGATCTTCAACTCGTAGCCCTTGCCGATGAGCATCTCGGCGAGCTCCACCAGCGGGCTCTCCCGCAGGTCGTCACTGCCGGCCTTGAACGACAGGCCGAGCAGGCCGATCTTGCGCTTCTCGTAGGCGGTGACGAGGTCGAAGGCGCGCTCCACCTGGACCTTGTTGCTGCGCATGACCGAGGCGAGCATCGGGTGCTCGACGTCCAGGGTGCCGGCGCGGTAGGTCAGGGCGCGCACGTCCTTGGGCAGGCAGGAGCCGCCGAAGGCGAAGCCCGGGCGCAGGTAGTAACGGGACAGGTTGAGCTTGTGGTCCTGGCAGACCACGTCCATCACCTCGCGCCCGTCGACGCCACAGGCCTTGGCGATGTTGCCGATCTCGTTGGCGAAACTCACCTTGACCGCGTGCCACACGTTGCACGTGTACTTGATCATCTCCGCCACCTCCACGGGCTTGCGGATGATGGGCGCGTCCAGCTCGCGGTAGAGCTCCTCGAGGAGGTCGCCGGACTCGCGATCCAGTTCGCCGATGACGGTCATGGCGGGGTAGTCGTAGTCCTGGATCGCCGTGCTCTCGCGGAGGAACTCCGGGTTGGTGGCTACGCCGAAGTCGACACCGGCACGTTTGCCGGAGCAGTCCTCGATGAGGGGGATCACCACGTTCTTCACGGTGCCCGGCAGCACGGTGCTGCGCACGACCACGGTGTGGCGCGTGGACTTGCCGCGCAGCGCCTCGCCGATCTGCCGGCACACGGCTTCCAGGTAGACCAGGTCGAGGTCGCCGTTGCGCTTGCTCGGGGTTCCCACGCAGATGAACGACATGTCGGTGGCCATGATGGCTTCCCGCACATCGGTGGTCCCGCGCAGCAAGCCCGCATCGACCCCCTTGCGCAACAGTTCTTCGAGACCCGGTTCGACGATGGGCGACTTTCCTGTGTTGATCAGATCGATCTTTTGTCGGGAAACATCAACTCCTACAACTTCATGTCCCCGGGAAGATAAACAGGCTGCACAGACTGCGCCTACATAACCGAGACCAAAAATGCTGATATGCATATATCCCTCTATACAATAAGAACGCCGCCCCTCCATGGAGGACTGCTGTCATTTATGGTTTTTGTCTGACACTTCTGGAGGACGCTAGGCGGGCTAACTTAAGCACCTTCTTCCAGACTAAAAGGAACTAATTGCGATATTCAACTTTTGTCTAAAAAATTTTTATTTGCCTTTAAAATCAATAACTTAAAAAACGTGTTTTACATGGCGTCAAAAATTCTACGTCAGCTCGACTAATTTTTGGCGTCAATAAAATATCGATTTAATAGAGCGCATCGCTATAAAGGACCGGGTTTCAGGGTGGTAAAACCATGCATGCTCGGGGTGTTTTCGAGAGTGCTGGATTGGTTGTTTTCAATAATTATCTGTGGATGTTTTTACACTGTTGCTAATTGATGAGCGTGTTGTTCGGGTGGCGTTGTTTATTACGGTCGAAGTTGTTGTCGAGTGGGCGCAAATGACACTTGATGATTGCCGGCTGCATGTTCGACAGGGGGTGTCCCGAGTGGCCTGACTCAGTGGCCCTGCCTAATTTTCATGTCGTTCGAAGCGTTTCATCAGGGACAGTCAATCACTCGCGAGCCTCACCATGTCCCGACAGCATCCCCTGTCGAGCCTGCCCCTGCCTGGGGGGCGGCGCCTCGACGTCGACGAATCCCAAGACCGCCTGCACCTGCTTCTGGATGGCCAGCCCCTCCTGGAGCTGGCCGCCCAGCCCGGCGAGCAGCCGCTGCTCAAACCCCTGCAGCCTGCGCTGCCCGATGCCGATGCGCTGGGGTGGGCGAGCTACCTGTGGTTCGCCCGTGAGCCTGGGTGCCAGGCGTTGCGCTGGCAGTTGAGCATCGCCCCGGCAGAGGCACTGGCAGAGGGCTGGCTGGTGCCGGCGCAGGAGCCTGGGGTGTTCGTGTGCGAGCGTGGGGTGTTCTGGCAGCGGCCGGCGCCCTGGGTGCAGGCGCAGCCGGTCTACCCGGAGCGGCTGGTGATGAGCGAAGGGCGGCGCCACCCACGGCGGCCGCCCAAACCGAGTGGCGAGGTGTACCGGCGTTTCGACGCGCGGCTGGGGGCCTGGTTCTCCCTGCGCACGCTGGACATCGAGGCTGACCTGGAGCGCTTCAATCGCTGGCAGAACTCACCCCGCGTGCTGGCGTTCTGGCAGGAGGGCGGCAGCCTCGACCATCACCGCGCCTACCTGCAGCGCCTGGCCGACGACCCGCACACCCTGACCCTGGTGGGCTGCTTCGACGACGAGCCGTTCGCCTACTTCGAGGCCTACTGGGCCAAGGAGGACCGCATCGCGCCGTTCTATGCAGTGGACGACTACGACCGGGGCATCCACATGCTGGTGGGAGAGGAACACCATCGCGGGCCGCACAAGGTGGCCGCCTGGCTGGCGGGGCTGACCCACTACCTGTTCCTCGACGACCTGCGCACCCGCCGCGTGGTGGCCGAGCCCCGCGCCGACAACGCGCGGATGATCGGCCACATGCAGGGCCTGGGGTTCTACCGCGAGAAGGAGTTCGACTTCCCCCACAAGCGCGCCGCCCTCATGGCCATCAGCCGCGAGCGCTTCTTCGACCGCTGCACGTTGGCCTGAGCCGCACCCGGGCTGAAGTCCGGGCTACAGCGTGGCGCTACCCGTAGCCCGGACTTCAGTCCGGGAATCCTCCCGATTCAGATCCCCGGCATAAGCCCGGCGACGGGGTAGGGATTGGCGTGGAAGGGGCCTTGCAGCCTGGGAGCGCCATGCCACTCCCGGGCTGAAGCCCGGGCTACAGAGGTGAGGAGTATCCGTAGCCCGGACTTCAGTCCGGGAATCCTCCCGATGCAGATCTCGGACATAAGCCCAGGCGATGGGGGGATTGGCGGGGAAGGGGCCTGGCAGCTGAGGGTTGCGCTATGCCACTCCCGGGCTGAAGCCCGGGCTACAGGGTGGTGCTACCCGTAGCCCGGACTTCAGTCCGGGAATCCTCCCGATGCAGAGCCCGGGCATAAGCCCAGGCGACGGGGTGTGGGTTGGCGGGAAGGAGCGGGGCAGGGAAGCCCCGCGTCAGGCGGGAGGGTCAGGCGATGCGTTCGGGTTGTTCGGCGTCGTTCTGTGCGCGGGTCACCTTGCGGCAGTGCACCAGGGCGTCGCGGATCATGAAGTTGACCAGGGTCGGCGAGACGCCCAGCTCCTTGGCGATGTCCTTCTGCGGCACGCCGTGCAGGCGGTACATCTCGAAGGCATAGCGGGTGCGGGCCGGCAGCTCGCCGAGGGCGTCGGCGATGTGTTCCAGGGTGGCGTAGTTGATGTGCGAAGCCTCGGGCGAGGCGCCTTGCATCACCACCACGTTGAGGCCTTCTTCCTCGGTGCCGGCATAGCGCTGTTCCAGGGCCTGCTTGCGGTAGTGGTCGATGGCCAGGTTGCGCACGATCTGGAACAGGTAGCTGAGCTGGGCCTTGATCGAACTGGTGATCCTCGGCGCCGACTGGAGGCGGAAGAAGGCGTCCTGCACCACGTCTTCGGCCCGGGTCCGGCAGCCGGTCACCCGCATCGCGATCTTCACCAGGATGGAGCGATTGTCGATGAAGACCTGCAGAAGTGGGGAATCAAGCCGGCTTGTTGAGAGTTGATCCGTCATGGAAATCACCTTGCGCATGGGTAGGCATAGGGCCCGGTTACCTGTGGGCTCCCGTTCAGCGGGGTAACAAATTATGACCAATGATAATCATTGTCAAATGCGATAGATAAGCAATTCATATCGAAACGAAGCAGATCACACCGAGGTTTCCAGCGTGTTGCGGGGCCATGACGGAACCGGGACGGCGGTTGTGAAAAAAGAATGTGCGCGGGGCGCTTGAGGGGTAGGAGTGGCTGTAGGACTGGCCTACAGGAGCCGGCCCCTCGCCGTGATGACAGGCGACGCGTCGACCGGGGCCTGAGAGCCCACTCCGGACCGCTAATTATTCCCGTTCGCCATCCGTACTCCTCAGTGCAAGCACGGGCAGGTCGCCCGGCCCAACCCGCATGAGGAGACAGACATGGTGTTCGATCGTGATGACGTGGTGTTCCAGGTGGTCATCAACCACGAGGAGCAGTACTCGATCTGGCCGGACTACAAGGCCATCCCCGCCGGCTGGCGCGCTGCCGGCAAGAGCGGGCTGAAGCAGGAGTGCCTGGCGTACATCGAGGAGCACTGGACCGACATGCGCCCGCTGAGCCTGCGCAAGCAGATGGAACAGGCCAAAGGGGTGGCCTGAGGTGAGCGCGCCGATCAGCCTGCGCCTGTTCTGCCTGCCGTACTCCGGCGCCAGCGCCATGGCCTACAACCGCTGGCGGCGCATCCTGCCCGCCTGGCTGGTGGTGCAGCCGCTGGAACTGCCGGGGCGCGGCATGCGCATGGACGAGTCGCTGCACACCCGCCTCGACACGCTGGTGGCGCAGCTCGCCCGCGAGGTCGCGCCCCAGGTGCAGCAGCCCTACGCGCTGTTCGGCCACAGCCTGGGCGGGCTGCTCGCCTTCGAGCTGGCCCACGCCCTGCGCGAGAAGGGGCTGCCCGAGCCCCTGGCGCTGTTCCCCTCGGCCACCGCCGGCCCGGCCCGGCGCAACGTCGATGACTACCGCGAAGCCAAGAGCGACGCCGAGCTGATCGCCAGGCTGCGCAGCCTCCAGGGCACCCCCGAGGAGGCCCTGGCCAACGAGGAGCTGCTGCGCCTGACGCTGCCTATCCTGCGCGCCGACTTCCTCGTTGCCGGCAGCTACGCCTACCGCCGGCGCGAGCCGTTGCAGGCGCCCATCCACGTGCTCGGCGGCAAGGCCGACGAGCTGCGCGTGGATGAGCTGCTGGACTGGCAGGACGAGACCGCCACCGGCTTCTCCCTCGACCTGTTCGAGGGTCACCACTTCTTCCTCCAGCAACAGGAGGCCGCCGTGCTGCGCACCCTCAAGCGCTACGCCGAGCAGCACCTGCTGCGCCTGCGCGCCCGCACGTCGCGCCAGGTTCCGCTGGCGGCCGGCTGAGCCGCCCGGCGCGGCCGTCGTGCCGGGCGCGCCCCTTCGTTTCAACGAACCCCGAATTCAAGCCGCATCAGGCAGGACGACAACATGATGGACGCCTTCGAACTCCCCAGCACCCTGGTCCAGGCCCTGCAGCGCCGCGCTGCCGAACAGCCGGAACGCCTCGCCTTGCGCTTTCTCGAAGGCGAGGGCGACGGCGTGGTCATCAGCTACCGGGAGCTGGATCGGCGCGCCCGCGTGATCGCCGCCGCCCTGCAGGCGGAAGCGGAGTTCGGCGACCGCGCGGTGCTTCTGTTCGACAGTGGCCCCGATTACGTCGCTGCGTTCTTCGGCTGCCTCTACGCCGGCGTCATCGCCGTGCCCGCCTACCCGCCGGAGTCCGCACGCCGCCATCACCAGCTGCGCCTGCTGTCGATCATCGACGACGCCGAGCCGGCCCTGGTGCTGACCAGCGCCGCCCTGCGCGAACCCCTGCAGCAGCTGAGCACCGACCTGGGCACTGCCGGCCCGGCGCTGCTCTGTGTCGAGGGCCTGCAGGACGAACTGGCCGACGCCTGGTGCGAGCCGGTGCTGGCCGCCGACGACATCACCTTCCTGCAATACACCTCCGGCTCCACCTCGCTGCCCAAGGGCGTGCAGGTGAGCCACGGCAACCTGGTGGCCAACGAGCTGCTGATCCGCCGTGGCTTCGGCATCGGCGCGGACGACGTGATCGTCAGCTGGCTGCCGCTCTATCACGACATGGGCCTGATCGGCGGCCTGCTGCAACCCATCTTCAGCGGCGTGCCCTGCGTGCTCATGTCGCCGCGCTACTTCCTCGAACGCCCGGTGCGCTGGCTGGAGGCCATCGCCCAGTACGGCGGCACCGTCAGCGGCGGCCCCGACTTCGCCTACCGCCTGTGCTGCGAGCGGGTCAGCGCCGCCGCCCTGGCGCGCCTCGACCTCAGCGGCTGGCGCGTGGCCTTCTCCGGCTCCGAGCCGATCCGCCAGGACAGCCTCGAACGCTTCGCCGGCCAGTTCGCCGCCTGCGGCTTCTCCGCCGCCAGCTTCCTCGCCTGCTACGGCCTGGCCGAGGCGACCCTGTTCGTCACCGGCGGCGTGCGCGGCCAGGGCATTCCCGCCCTCGGTGTGGACGGCGCCGCGCTGGCGCAGAACCGCATCGAGCCGGGCGCCGACAGCCTGCTGCTGAGCTGCGGCTTCGGCCAGCCCGGGCACGCGGTGATGATCGTCGAGCCGGCCACCGGCGCCACGCTCGGCGAGAACCAGGTGGGCGAGATCTGGGCCAGCGGCCCGAGCATCGCCCACGGCTACTGGCGCAACCCGGAAGCCACCGCCAAGGCCTTCGTCGACCGTGATGGCGCCAGCTGGCTGCGCACCGGTGACCTGGGCTTTTTGCGCAACGGCGAACTGTTCGTCAGCGGCCGCCTCAAGGACATGCTCATCGTCCGGGGCCACAACCTCTACCCGCAGGACATCGAGCGCACCGTCGAGACTGAGGTCGAGCTGGTGCGCAAGGGGCGCGTCGCCGCCTTCGCCGTGGAACAGGATGGCGAGGAGGGCATCGGCATCGCCGTGGAGATCGGCCGCAGCGTGCAGAAGGCCCATGCGCCGGAAACCCTGATCCGCATGATCCGCCAGGCCGTCGCCGACGCCTGCCAGGAGGCGCCGCGCGTGGTGGTGCTGCTCAACCCCGGCGCCTTGCCCAAGACCTCCAGCGGCAAGCTGCAACGCTCCGCCTGCCGCAGCGGCCTGGAAGACGGCAGCCTCGACGCCTACGCCTGCTTCCCCGATGCCGCCGCCAGCGCCACGCCGGTTGCCAGCAGTGAGGCGGCCGGTGACCTGCAACAGCGCATCGCCGCCCTCTGGGCCGAGCAGTTGCAGGTGCCGGCAGTGCACGCCGACGACAGCTTCTTCCTGCTCGGCGGCAACTCCATCGGCGCCGCCCAGGTGATGGCGCGCCTGCGCGACGAGCTGGGCCTGGAGCTGGAATTGCGCCAGCTCTTCGAGGCCCGCTCCCTGGCTGAATTCACCGCCGCCGTTCAGGCCCAACAGGCCAGCGGTGCACCGCGCCAGGGCGCCATCCCGCGCCTGCCGCGCAACCAGGACCTGCCGCAATCCCCGGCGCAGAACCGCCTTTGGTTCCTCTGGCAGCTGGACCCGCAAGGCGCCGCCTACAACATCCCCGGCGGCCTGCGCCTGCGCGGCGAGCTGGACGAAGGCGCCGTGCTGCGCAGCTTCCAGCAACTGGTGCAGCGCCATGAAGCGCTGCGCACGCGCTTCCTCGAACGCGATGGCGTCGCCCTGCAACGCATCCTGCCGTCCCAGGAGCTGGGCCTCTCGCGTCTCGACCTCAGCCACCTCGACGGCGCCGAGCGCGAGGCCCGCGCCGCCCAGCTGCGCGAAGAGGAAGCCCAGGTGCCCTTCGACCTGGAGCAGGGCCCGCTGCTGCGCCTGACCCTGGTGCGCCTGGATGACGAGCAACACCAGCTGTGGCTGACCCTGCACCACATAGTCGCCGATGGCTGGTCGCTGAACCTGCTGCTGGACGAATTCTCCCGCCTCTACGGCGCCGCCTGCGGTGGCCCGGCGGCGGACCTGGCGCCCTTGCCCCTGGGCTACGCCGACTTCGCCGCCTGGCAGCGCCAGTGGCTGGCCGAGGGCGAGGCCGAGCGCCAGCTGGCCTGGTGGCGCGAGCAACTGGGCGACGAGGCCCCGGCCCTGCAACTGCCCACCGACCGCCCGCGCACCGCCCAGCGCAGCCACGCCGCCGCGCGCCACAGCCTGCGCCTGGACGACGACCTGGCCAAGGCCCTGCGCGCGCTGGCCCAGGCCGAGCATTCGACCCTGTTCATGGTCCTGCTGGCGGCCTTCCAGGGTCTGCTGTTCCGCCTCAGCGGGCAGGCGGACATCCGCGTCGGCGTGCCCGGCGCCAACCGCCAGCGCCTGGAAACCCAGGGCCTGGTCGGCTTCTTCATCAACACCCTGGTGCTGCGTGGCCAGCTCGACGGCCGCCGCACCTTCAGCGCACTGCTGGCCCAGACCCGCGAAGCCACCCTTGGCGCCCAGGCCAATCAGGACCTGCCCTTCGACCGCCTGGTGGACGCCCTCGGCGGCGAGCCGTTCCAGGTCATGTTCAACCACCAGCAGCGCGACCTCTCCGCGCTGCGACGCCTGCCGGGCCTGCTCGCCGACGAACTGCCCTGGCACAGCCGCGAGGCCAAGTTCGACCTGCAACTGCACAGCGAGGAAGACGCCCGTGGCCGCCTGACCCTGGCCTTCGACTACGCCACCGAACTGTTCGACGCCGGCAGCGTGCGCCGCCTGGCCGAGCGCTTCGTCAGCCTGCTGCGCCAGGTAGCCGAGCAGCCTGATCGGGCCCTGGGCGATATCCCGTTGCTGGACGAGGCCGAGCGAAGCCAGCTGGCCGGCTGGGCCCGTGCCCCGCAGCCCGCCGCCAGCCGCTGGCTGCCCGAGCTGCTGGAACGGCAGGCTGCCGCCGACCCGCAGCGCATCGCCCTCAGGTGGGCCGAGGGGCAACTGGACAGCGCCACGCTGCACCGCCGTGCCAACCGCCTGGCCCATCGCCTGCAGGCCCTGGGCGTCGGCCCGGACGTGCCGGTGGCCATCGCCGCCGAGCGCTCGCCCGAGCTGCTGGTGGGCCTGCTCGCCATCATCAAGGCCGGCGGTGCCTATGTGCCGCTGGACGTCAACTACCCCCGCGAACGCCTCGCCTACATGCTGCAGGACTGCGGCGCGCGCCTGCTGCTGACCCAGTCGCACCAGGTGGAGCGCCTGCCCATCCACGAAGGCGTTCGCGTCATCGAGCTGGACCGGGAGGAGGGCGACTGGCCCGACAGCCCGCCGACCGCCGCCGTGCACGGCGACAACCTCGCCTACGTCATCTACACCTCCGGCTCCACCGGCCAGCCCAAGGGCGTCGGCAACACCCACGCCGCCCTGGCCGAACGCCTGGCCTGGATGCAGGCGCAGTACCGCCTGGACGCCAGCGACGTGCTGCTGCAAAAGGCGCCGGTGAGCTTCGACGTTTCCGTCTGGGAATGCTTCTGGCCGTTGGTCACCGAGGCGCGCCTGGTCTTGGCCGCGCCCGGCGAGCACCGCGACCCGCGCCGCCTGGTGCAGCTGGTGCGCGAACACGGCGTGACCACGCTGCACTTCGTGCCGCCGCTGCTGCAGCTGTTCATCGAGGAGGCGGGCGTCAGCGAATGCACCTCCCTGCGCCGCCTGTTCTCCGGTGGCGAGGCGCTGCCCGCGGCCCTGCGCGACCGGGTGCTGGAGCGCCTGCCGGCGGTGCGCCTGGACAACCGCTACGGCCCCACCGAAACCGCCATCAACGTCACCCACTGGCACTGCCGCACCGAGGACGGCGAGCGCTCGCCCATCGGCCAGCCCCTGGGCAACGTGCTCTGCCATGTGCTGGATGCCGAGCTTTCGGCCCTGCCGGTCGGCGTGCCCGGCGAGCTGTGCATCGGTGGCGCGGGTCTCGCCCGTGGCTATCTGGGCCGCGCGGCGCTGACCGCCGAACGCTTCGTGCCCGACCCCTTCGGCGAGCCGGGCGCACGCCTGTACCGCACCGGCGACCGCGCGCGCTGGGGCACTGACGGCGCGCTGGACTACCTCGGCCGCCTCGACAGCCAGGTCAAGCTGCGTGGCTTCCGCGTCGAGCCCGAGGAGATCCGCGCGCGCCTGCTGGCCCTGCCCGGTGTCGGCCAGGCCGTGGTGGTGCTGCGCGACGGCCCCGGCGGCCCGCGCCTGGTGGGCTACTACTGCGCCAACGGCGCCGCCGAAGATGAAACCCGGCAGACCGAGCGCCTGCTGCAGGCCCTGCGTGACGAGCTGCCGGAGTACATGGTGCCGGCGCAACTGATGCGCCTGGAGGCACTGCCCGTCGGCCCCAGCGGCAAGCTGGACCGCCGCGCGTTGCCCGAACCCGCCTGGCAGCAAGCCGAGCACCGCGAGCCGGCCACTGAGCTGGAGCAACGGGTCGCCGCCATCTGGCGCGAGGTGCTGGGCATCCAGCGCATCGGCCTGGACGACGACTTCTTCGCCCTGGGCGGCCACTCGCTGCTGGCCACCCAGATCGTCTCCCGCACCCGCCAGGCCTGCGACGTCGAACTGCCGCTGCGCGCGCTGTTCGAGGCCAGCACCCTGGGCGGCTTCTGCGCCGAGGTGGCGCGCATCCAGGCCAGCGGCCAAGTGGACAGCCAGGGCGTGATCGCCCGCGTCGACCGCAGCCGCCCGGTGCCGCTGTCCTATTCCCAGCAACGCATGTGGTTCCTCTGGCAGCTGGAGCCGGACAGCCCCGCCTACAACGTCGGCGGCCTGGCGCGCCTCAGCGGCCCGCTGGACGTGGCCCGCTTCGAGGCCGCCTTGCAGGCCCTGGTGCAGCGCCACGAAACCCTGCGCACCACCTTCCCCAGCGAGAACGGCGTGCCGCGCCAGCAGGTGGCCGAGCAATCGAACCTGGTCATGGGCTGGGAGGATTTTTCCGCCCTGGATGCCGACACCCGCCAGGCCCGCCTGCAGGCGCTGGCCGATGACGAGGCCCACCGGCCCTTCGACCTGGAGACCGGCCCGCTGCTGCGGGTGGTGATGGTCAAGGGCGGCGAGCGCGAGCACTTCCTCGTGGTGACCCTGCACCACATCGTCACCGAAGGCTGGGCGATGGATATCTTCGCCCGCGAGCTGGGCGCGCTCTACGAGGCCTTCCTCGACGACCGCGAATCGCCCCTGGCGCCCTTGCCGGTGCAGTACCTCGACTACAGCGCCTGGCAGCGCCAATGGCTGGAAGGCGGCGAGCGCCAGCGCCAGCTGGACTACTGGACGGCCCAGCTGGGCCACGAGCACCCGCTGCTGGAGCTGCCGACGGACCGCCCACGCCCGCCGGCCCAGAGCCACCGGGGCGAACTGTACCGCTTCGACCTGCCGGCCGCACTGGCCGAGCGCTTGCGCGCCTTCAACGCGGCCAACGGCCTGACCCTGTTCATGACCATGACCGCCACTCTGGCCGTGCTGCTGCACCGCTACAGCGGCCAGCAGGACCTGCGCATCGGCGCGCCGGTGGCCAACCGCATCCGCCCGGAAAGCGAAGGGCTGATCGGCGCCTTCCTCAACACCCAGGTGCTGCGTTGCCAGCTCGACGGGCAGATGAGCGTCGCCGCGCTGCTGGAGCAGGTGCGCCACACCGTGATCGAGGGCCAGTCGCACCAGGACCTGCCCTTCGACCAGCTCGTCGAGGCCCTGCAGCCGCCGCGCAGCAGTGCCTACAACCCGCTGTTCCAGGTGATGTGCAACGTGCAGCGCTGGGAGTTCCAGCAGACCCGCGAGCTGGCGGGGATGAAGGTCGAGTACATCGCCAACGACGCCCGCGCCACCAAGTTCGACTTGAACCTGGAGGTCACCGACCTCAACCATCGCCTCGGCTGCTGCTTCACCTACAGCTCCGACCTGTTCGACGAGCCGCGCATCGCGCGCATGGCCACCCACCTGTGCAACCTGCTGGAGGCGCTGCTGGGCGACCCCGCACAACGCCTGGCCGAGCTGCCGCTGCTGGGTGAAAGCGAGCGCCTGGCGCAGCTCGAAAGCCTGGGCGAAGAACCCGGCGAGCACCGCCTCGACGGCTGCATCCATCGGCTGTTCGCCGAGCAGGCCGCGCGCACGCCCACGGCGCCGGCCCTGACCTTCGCCGGGGAAACCCTCGACTACGCCACCCTGGACGCCCGCGCCAACCGCCTGGCCCACCTGCTGCGCGAGCGCGGCGTCGGCCCCGAGGTGCGCGTCGGGCTGGCCCTGGAGCGTTCGGCGGCGATGGTGGTCGGCCTGCTGGCCATCCTCAAGGCCGGTGGCGCCTACGTGCCGCTGGA
Source organism: Metapseudomonas otitidis (assembly GCF_011397855.1). Lineage (NCBI taxonomy): Bacteria > Pseudomonadati > Pseudomonadota > Gammaproteobacteria > Pseudomonadales > Pseudomonadaceae > Metapseudomonas > Metapseudomonas otitidis. The sequence goes on from NZ_AP022642.1 coordinate 2,859,193, forward strand.
CCCGGAATACCCGACCGAACGCCTGCACTACATGATCGAGGACAGCGGCATCGTCCTGCTGCTGGGCCAGGCCGCGCTGTTCGACACCCTCGGCGAGCTGCCGGCCGGCGTGGGCCGCTGGTGCCTGGAAGAGGACGAGGCCGCGCTGGCCGCTTACCCCGCCAGCGCGCCGGTTGACCTCACACGGCCGCCGCACCAGGCGTACCTGATCTATACCTCCGGCTCCACCGGCAAGCCCAAGGGCGTGGCCGTGAGCCACGGCGAGATCGCCATGCACTGCCAGGCGGTTATCCGCCGCTTCGGCATGCGCGCCGACGACTGCGAGCTGCACTTCTATTCCATCAACTTCGACGCCGCCAGCGAGCGCCTGCTGACGCCGCTGCTGTGTGGCGCGCGCCTGGTGCTACGGGCCCAGGGCCAATGGGGCGCCGAGGACATCTGCCAGCTCATCCGCGAGCAGGGCGTCACCATCCTCGGCTTCACCCCCAGCTACGGCAGCCAGCTGGCCCAGTGGCTCGGCGCGCGGGGCGAAACTCTGCCGGTGCGCCTGGTGATCACCGGGGGCGAGGCGCTCACCGCCGAGCACCTGCAACGCATCCGCGCGGGCTTCGTGCCCCAGGCCTTCTTCAACGCCTACGGCCCCACCGAGACGGTGGTGATGCCGCTGGCCGCCCTGGCTCCGGCGCAGCTGGAGGAGGGCGCCGCCAGCGTGCCCATCGGCCGTATGGTCGGCGCGCGGGTGGCCTGCATCCTCGACGCTGATCTCGCCCTGGTGCCTCCGGGTGCCATCGGCGAGCTCTATGTCGGCGGTGCCGGCCTTGCCCGTGGCTACCACCAGCGCCCGGGCCTCACCGCCGAACGCTTCGTGCCCAACCCCTTCGCCATCGATGGCGGGCGCCTGTACCGCACGGGCGACCTGGTGCGCCAGCGTGATGACGGCCAGCTGGAATACCTCGGCCGCATCGACCAGCAGGTGAAGGTGCGCGGCTTCCGCATCGAGCTGGGCGAGATCGAAGCGCGCCTGCTGGAACACCCGGCCGTGCGCGAAACCGTGGTGCTGGCCCTGGACAGCCCCAGCGGCAAGCAGTTGGCCGGCTATGTCGCCTGCGCGGCGGCGGAAGAGGGCGCCGATGCGCAACAGGCGCTGCGCGAAACCCTCAAGGCGCACCTGCGTGCCCAGCTGCCGGAACACATGGTGCCGGCGCACCTGGTGCTGCTCGCCAGCCTGCCGCTGACCCCCAACGGCAAGCTCGACCGCCGCGCCTTGCCGGCGCCGGACCCGGAACACAACCGCCAGCAGTACCTGGCACCGACCAGCGAGCTGGAGCAGAGCCTGGCGGCCATCTGGCGCGAGGTGCTCAACGTCGAGCAGGTCGGGCTCACCGACAACTTCTTCGAGCTGGGTGGCGATTCCATCCTCTCCATCCAGGTGGTCAGCCGTGCCCGCCAGCAGGGCATCCACTTCAGCCCGCGCGACCTGTTCCAGCACCAGACGGTGCAGACCCTGGCCGCCGTCGCCAGCCGCGAGGCGCTGGCCCAGGTGGACCAGGGCCCGGTGACCGGCGCCATGCCGCTGACGCCGATCCAGCACTGGTTCTTCCAGCAGGCGCCGGAAAACGCCGCCCACTGGAACCAGTCGCTGTTGCTGGAAGCCGGCGAACGCCTGGATGCGGGCTACCTGGAGCAGGCCCTGCAAGGCCTGGTGCAGCATCACGACGCCCTGCGCCTGTCCTTCACCCGCGACGGCGACACCTGGCACGCCGAGCACCGCGCACCCGCCAGCGAGGCCGACGGCCTGCTGTGGCAGGCGCAGGTGGGCGATTTCGCCGAGGCCGACACCCTGCTGGCCGACGCCCAGCGCAGCCTCGACCTGGCCCAGGGCCCGCTGCTGCGCGCCTTGCTGCTGGAAGGCCCGGACGGCCGCCAGAAGCTGCTGCTGGCCATCCACCACCTGGTGGTGGACGGCGTCTCCTGGCGCGTGCTGCTGGACGACCTGCAAACCGCCTATCGCCAACTGCAGGCCGGGCAGCCCCTGGCGCTGCCGGCGCGCACCAGTGCCTTCAAGGCCTGGGGCGAACGCCTGGCGGCCTACGCCGGCAGTGAGCCGCTGCGCGAAGAGCTGCCCTGGTGGCAGGCGCAGCTCGGCGGCGACGACGCGCCGCTGCCCTGCGACCGCGATGCCGAGCAGGACCTGGAGCGCGACGCCCAGCGCATCACCCTGCGCCTGGACGCCGAACACACCCGCCAGCTGCTGCAACAGGCGCCGGCCGCCTACCGCACCCGTGTCGACGACCTGCTGCTCACCGCCCTGGCCCGCGTGCTGTGCCGCTGGGCCGCGTGTGACTCGGTGTTGGTGCAACTGGAAGGCCACGGCCGCGAGCCGCTGTTCGACGACATCGACCTCAGCCGCACCGTCGGCTGGTTCACCAGCGCCTACGCGCTGCGTCTGGCCCCGGCCGAGGGGCTCGGCGCAGCCATCAAGGCGATCAAGGAACAGCTGCGCCAGGTGCCCCACAAGGGCCTCGGCTTCGGCGTGCTGCGTTACCTGGCCGACCCGGCCACCCGCGCCGCCATGGCCGCGCTGCCGCCGGCGCGCATCACCTTCAACTACCTGGGCCAGTTCGACGGCAGCTTCGCCGAGGGCGCGCTGCTGCGCCCGCTGGAAGAGAGCGCCGGCCCGGCCCACGACGCCGACGCCACGCTGCCCAACTGGCTGAGCGTGGACGGCCAGGTGTTCGGCGGCGAACTGCTGCTCAACTGGACCTACAGCCAGGCGCGCTACGACCGCGCCACGGTGCAGGGCCTGGGCGAAGCCTTCATTGCCGAGCTGCAGGCGCTCATCGCCCATTGCCTGGAGGAGGGCGCCGGTGGCCCGACGCCGTCGGACTTCCCCCTGGCGCACCTGAGCCAGGAGCAGATCGACCAGTTGCCGGTGCCGGCCGCCGCCATCGACGACATCTACCCGCTGACGCCCATGCAGGAAGGCCTGCTGCTGCACACCCTGCTGGAGCCGGGCACCGGCATCTACTACATGCAGGACCGTTACCGCATCAACAGCGCGCTGGACGTCGAGCGCTTCACCCGCGCCTGGCGCGCGGTGGTGGCGCGGCACGAGGCGCTGCGCGCGTCCTTCGTGTGGAACGCCGGCGAAACCATGCTGCAGGTGATCCACAAGCCCGGCGCCACGGAGGTGGACGTGCTGGACTGGAGCGACCTGCCCGAGGAGGGCCACGAGGAACGCCTGCAGGCGCTGCACCGCACCGAGCGCGAGGCCGGCTTCGACCTGCTGCACCAGCCGCCCTTCCACCTGCGCCTGATCCGCCTGGGCGAGGCGCGCTACTGGTTCATGATGAGCAACCACCACATCCTCATCGACGCCTGGTGCCGTGGCCTGCTGATGAGCGACTTCTTCGAGGTCTACGCCGCCCTGGGCGAGGGCCGCGAGCCGCAGCTGCCCCTGGCGCCGCGCTACCGCGACTATATCGGCTGGCTGCAGCGCCAGGACCTGGGCCAGGCCCGTGCCTGGTGGCAGGGCAACCTGGCGGGCTTCGAGCGCACCACCCACCTGCCCAGCGACCGGCCGATCCTCCGCGAGCACGCCAACGACAGCGGCGGCATGCAGGTGGGCGATCGCATCACCCGCCTGGATGCCGCCGATGGCGCCCGCCTGCGGGAACTGGCGCAGCGTCACCAGCTCACCGTCAACACCCTGGCCCAGGCGGCCTGGGCCCTGGTGCTGGCGCGCTACAGCGGCGAGCGCGACCTGGTCTTCGGCGTCACCGTGGCCGGGCGCCCGGTGGGCATGCCGGAGATGCAGCGCACCGTCGGCCTGTTCATCAACAGCATCGCCCTGCGGGTGAAGCTGCCCGCACCGGGCCAGCGTCTGGGCGTGCGTGACTGGCTGCAGGGGCTGCTGGCCAGCAACCTGGAGCTGCGCGAGCACGAGTACCTGCCGCTGGTGGCCATCCAGGAATGCAGCGAACTGCCCAAGGGCCAGCCGCTGTTCGACAGCCTCTTCGTGTTCGAGAACGCACCGGTGGAAGTCGCAGTGCTGGACCGGGCGCAGAGCCTCTCGGCCAGCTCGGATTCCGGCCGCACCCACACCAACTTCCCGCTCACCGTGGTCTGCTACCCCGGCGACGACCTGGGCCTGCACCTGTCCTACGACCGGCGCTACTTCGAGGAGGTGACCATCGACCGCCTGCTGGGCGAGTTCAAGCGCCTGCTGCTGGCCCTGGGCGAGCACATCGAGGCCGACATGGGCGCGCTGCCGCTGCTGGGCGATGCCGAGCGCGAGCTGCTGCTCAAGGGCGTCAACGACAGTGCCCGCGACTACCCGCTGGAGCAGGGCTACGTGCGCCTGTTCGAGGCCCGCGTCGCCGCGCACCCGCAGCGCATCGCCGCCCGCTGCCTCGACCGCCAGTGGAGCTACGCCGAGCTGAACCGCCACGCCAACCGCCTGGGCCACGCCCTGGGCACCGCCGGCGTCGGCCTCGACCAGCCGGTGGCGCTGCTCGGCGAACGCGGGCTCGACCTGCTGGGCATGATGGTCGGCACCTTCAAGGCCGGCGCCGGCTACCTGCCGCTGGACCCGGCGCTGCCCACCCCGCGCCTGACGCGCATCCTCGAACTCAGCCGCGCCCCGGCGCTGGTGGCCAGCCGTGCCTGCCGCGACCAGGCCATGATGCTGCTGGAGGAGCTCGGCTGCGGCCAACGTCCGCGCCTGCTGGTGTGGGAGGACGTGCTGCAAGGCGCCTGGCCGGAGCAGGACCCGGGTATCCACAGCGGCCCGGGCAATCTGGCCTACGTGATATACACCTCCGGCTCCACCGGCCTGCCCAAGGGCGTGATGGTCGAGCAGGCCGGCATGCTCAACAACCAGCTGAGCAAGGTGCCCTACCTGGCGCTGACCGAGGCGGACGTGATCGCCCAGACGGCCTCGCAGAGCTTCGACATCTCGGTCTGGCAGTTCCTCGCCGCGCCGCTGTTCGGCGCCTGCACCGAGATCGTCCCCAATGCCATCGCCCACGACCCGCTGGCGCTGCTGGCCCATGTGCGCGAGCGTGGCATCACGGTGCTGGAGAGCGTGCCCTCGCTGATCCAGGGCATGCTCGCCGAAGACCGCGCCGTACTCGGCGCCCTGCGCTGGATGCTGCACACCGGGGAGGCCATGCCGCCGGAGCTGGCGCGCCAGTGGCTGCAACGCTACCCACTGGTGGGGCTGGTCAACGCCTATGGCCCGGCCGAATGCTCGGACGACGTGGCCTTCTTCCGCGTCGACGCGGCCTCCACCGAGGGCACCTACCTGCCCATCGGCAGCCCCACCGACAACAACCGCCTGTACCTGCTGGACGACGCCTTCGAGCTGGCGCCCCTGGGCGCCGTGGGCGAACTCTGCGTCGCCGGCACCGGCGTTGGCCGTGGCTATGTCGGCGACCCGCTGCGCACCGCCCAGGCCTTCGTGCCCAACCCCTTCGGCGCGCCGGGCGAACGCCTGTACCGCACCGGCGACCTGGCCCGCCGCCGCGCCGATGGCGTGCTGGAGTACGTCGGCCGCGTCGACCACCAGGTGAAGATCCGTGGCTACCGCATCGAGCTGGGCGAGATCGAAGCCCGCCTGTTCGAGCGCGACGACGTGCGCGACACCGCCGTCAGCGTGCAGGAAGGCCCCACCGGCAAGTACCTGGTGGGCTACCTGGTGCCCAGAGATGCCACGCGCTTCGCCAACGCCGCCTCGCCGGCCAGCCGCCTGGCGGAAGAGGGCGCCTGGTTCGAAGCCATCAAGCAGCAGCTGCGCGGTGACCTGCCGGACTACATGGTGCCGCTGCACTGGCTCGTGCTCGAGCGCCTGCCGCTGAACGCCAACGGCAAGCTCGACCGCAAGGCCCTGCCGCCCCTGGAGTTCGGCCCGCTGCAGGCCCAGGACTACCTGGCCCCACGCAACGAGCTGGAAACCACCCTGGCCGGCATCTGGGCCGAGGTGCTCAAGGTCGAGCGGGTCGGCGTGCGCGACAACTTCTTCGAACTCGGCGGCCACTCCCTGCTCGCCACCCAGATCGCCTCCCGCGTGCAGAAGACCCTGCAACGCAACGTGCCCCTGCGGGCCATGTTCGAGTGCAGCACGGTGGAGGAGCTGGCGAGCTACATCGAATCGCTGGAAGGCAGCGTCGTCACCGAGGAGAAGGCCGCACGGCTGGAGGACCTGATGGCCAGGCTGGAGATGCTGTAACGGCAGCAGGGCACGCGGAGCGGGGAGGGCTCCGCGTGCGTCGGCTGGATGGGCGGGTGCACGGTATTTTCAGAAAATACCTGAACCCCTGCACATAAACGGCTGATAAACCGCTTAAGAAGAACGTGCTAGCGCCGATAGCAAGGGACGGCCCTGCGTCTGTGCCCGGTCGATTGCCGACCGGACGCCGACAACGCCTGTGGCCACCTCATGCCTTTGCACCTTTTTGAGCGAGTTCCTCCATGCGAACCCTGAAATTCAGCCACAAGATCATGGTGGCAGCCTCCCTGGTGGTGATCGCTGCCTTCGCGTCCTTCGCGCTGTACAACGACTACCTGCAGCGGAACGCCATCCGCCAGAACCTTGCCAACTACCTCAACGATGTGGGCCAGGTCTCCACGGGCAACATCCAGCACTGGCTGGTGGGCCGCATGCAATTGCTGGAGAACCTGGCCGAGTCCATCGAGGACGACAGCAGCGAGGCGGCGTTGGCCAAGAGCCTGCAGCACCGCAGCATCGCCTCCGCCTTCCTTTATGCGTACTACGGCCAGGCGAGCGGCACCTACACCCAGTTCCCGCCCAGCGAACTGCCCGCCGGCTACGACCCGCGCCAGCGGCCCTGGTACAAGAAGGCGGCGCAGACCAGCGGCCCCGGCCTGACCGAGCCCTACCTGGCCGCCGATCCGCGCGACGGCCTGCTGATCACCATCACCCGCCCGGTGAACGCCTCGGGCACCCTACAGGGCGTCGTCGGCGGTGACCTCAAGCTGAAGACCGTCGACGAGATCCTCAACTCCTTCGACCTGGGCGGCATGGGCTACGCCTTCCTGGTGGACGACAAGGGCACGGTGCTGGTCCACCCCGACCAGCAGCTGGTCCTGAAGAAGCTGCCGGACCTGTTCGCCGGCACCGCGCCGCGCCTGGAGTCCGCCCTGCAGAGCGTGAGCGACCGCAACGGCGAGGCGCGGATCGTGACCTTCCTGCCGGTAGAAGGGCTGACCGGGGTGCGCTGGTACGTGGGCCTGTCCGTCGACGAGTCCAAGGCCTTCGCCGCCCTGCAGGAGTTCCGCGTTTCCGCGCTGATGTCCACCATCATCGGCGTGGTCGCCATCCTCCTGCTGCTGGGCGGTCTGATCCGCATCCTGCTGCGCCCGCTGCACGTGATGAGCCACGCCATGAGCGGCATCGCCGAGGGCGAGGGCGACCTGACCCAGCGCCTGTCGATCGACTCCCGTGACGAGTTCGGCGAGCTGGCCGATGCCTTCAACCGCTTCGTCGAGCGCATCCACAAATCCATCCGCGAAGTGGCGTCCGCCACGCGCGAGGTGCACGAGCGGGTGAGCACCGTGGTGCAGGCGTCGAACGCCTCCATGACCAACTCCAGCGAACAGGCCGCCCGCACCGACAGCGTGGCCGCCGCCATCAACGAACTGGGCGCTGCCGCCCAGGAGATCGCCCGCAATGCCGCCGACGCCTCGGTGCAGGCCAGCGACGCCCGCCGCGATGCCGAGGAAGGGCAGGGCATGGTCGAGCGCACCCTGGTGGCGATGGGCGAGCTGTCGGAGAAGATCCAGGCGTCCAGCAACCACATCGAAGTGCTCAGCCAGAAGAGCAACGACATCGGCCAGATCCTCGACGTGATCAAGGGCATCTCCGAGCAGACCAACCTGCTGGCGCTCAACGCCGCCATCGAAGCCGCCCGCGCCGGCGAGGCGGGACGCGGCTTCGCCGTGGTGGCCGACGAAGTGCGCAACCTGGCCCAGCGCACCCAGAGCTCGGCGCTGGAGATCCAGCAGATGATCGAACAGCTGCAGAGCGGCGCCCGCGAGGCCGTGGCGACCATGGGCGAAAGCCGCCACTTCAGCGACGACAGCGTGCGCATCGGCGGCCAGGCCGGCGAGAACCTGCGCGGCGTCACCCGCCGCATCGGCGAGATCGACGGCATGAACCAGTCCGTGGCCACCGCCACCGAGGAACAGACCTCGGTGATCGAAAGCCTGAACATGGACATCACCGAGATCAACGTGCTCAACCAGGACGGCGTGCACAACCTGCAGGCCAGCCTGAAGGCCTGTACCGAGCTGGATCAGCAGGTCAGCCGGCTAAAGCAGCTGGTGGATACGTTCAGGATTTGATGGAGCGGTACCGTTCTGCCCTGGGCTGAGTGGATGCCGACTCAACGCGGATAGACATCTGCTGCGCTGTGGTCATGGCCCAGGCCAGAGAACCCTCGCTTGAACCCGTAGGGCGTGACGCGACAGACCGGCTGGGTGCCGGTCTGTCGCTTCGCTGATCAAGCGCGAAACGCTCGGTGCCGCACAGGCCCCGCAGCCCTCAGTAGCTCAAGCCCCTGCAATACCGAAGAAAAGCCGCGTGCCCTGGCGACCCTAGATGACCTGTTCCAGCGTCTCTTCCGCCTGGGTCAGCCCCCGTGCCAGCAGTGACAGCAGGCAATGCAGGTTCGCGCAGTCCGGTTTGTGGGTATCGGCTACGAGCAGCAACCCCAGCAGCAACTCCAGGGCGCCGCTCACCCGAGCCAGTTCGTGGCCGACACCGGGCAGGCGCGCCAGGTCCGTGCGGATGGCATCCAGTTCATCGAGCCGTGTATCGAAGTCATTGGATCGGAGCAGGGCGCTATCGGCGCCGCGCAAAGGTTCGAGGTGGTCTTGCAGATCGTCCAGACGCCTAAGCGTGCAGCTGAGCATGGTGAGACTCCTGAGTTGCAGCGTTCCCCCGATACTCAAACACCATTGGGGCGACCGTCTCCTGGCATGCTCTAGCGCAAGGCATGCTTGAAAGGCTCTGGAATGGGGTTTTCAAGTAGAGTTTGTGGAATTTCAGGGTTCCCTGAATAGCTTCACAAAATCGTCATCGGCCCGATTGACGCTGAGCTGCCGAAGACGTTTTCTACGTCATCTGCCCGGAAGCCGACAGGGTCGTCGGCGAACATTCCACTTCAAGGATGAACATGCCTATCTCCTATGTCGGTTTCCTCAAGACATATATATTTTCCTTGCGGCGTCTTATTGTCGTCTGTTTTTACTGCTCACTTTATAAAAGCAATATTTATAGTTTCAATCCTGCCTCTATGACTAGATTTCATCGAGCGTCATTGCTTTCAGTGGAAGTGGTTTTTTGAAGCTGGCGGGACTTGGGTGTAGGGAGTGGCAGGGGCTGGCTTTTTGAATCATAAAATTGGCAGAGGGTACAAGTAAAATGATCGGGTGGATTGTCTAGATTGCTTGTGTAGATGAGGTGGTTGTTGGTGATGTGTAGTGCTTCAGTTGTTGATGGTTATTATTTGATTAAAGTTTAAAATTGATTTTTAGAGGGTAATGGCTTTAGTTCTGGTATGGGGTGGATTTTACGTGCGTCTTGGGATTTCTCATAGAATGTTTCTGAGTGCCAATGAGGGTTTGCCTTGAATAAATTATTTGGTTTGGCGTTGTTGTTTTCTTGCTTTTCTACGGCAGAAGCTAGTGAGGTTGATGTCTGTGGTGATATAAGGGCGTTGGCGGTTTCGAGGCATCTTGGTGAGCACTCTGTTGAATATTTTCGTAAGGATGATGTTTTAAAGTATCAGATGGTTTTTAGTGGGGAGGCGAAGGTTTTATCCGTTCAGTGTGGCGCGTCAAGTGATGCGGAATGTGAATTCAAGTTTGATTTTGGGGGGAGGGTATTTTTTGATGGGGTCAATTTTAGAGTTATAGAGTTGCAGGGTAAGTATTATTTGATCTACGGCGTTGCTTACACCATGAAGGAGGTGGAGGTTAAAGATTTTAGGGTGGTAGAGGTTCGTCTTAGGGATAACGTAACTGTCTGTGATAAGGGATTATAATGCTTAATTATCGGGAGCTTTCCCAGGCTGGCTATGATGCTTTGGTTCGTCAGTTTGTTCGTCTGACAGAAAGTCTGCATTCGGCAGTTCAAAATGTGGGTGATGGTAAGGCCACTATAGGTTATGGCTATACTTTTAATAAAAGTGATGATGTCAGCATATGGCAGGCTTCTGGCATACAGCTTAGGTTCTGTACGAAAAGTACTGTCGCAGGCATCGCAGCGTGCAAGCCAGCGTGACCATTGCGGCAAAATTTCTGGCGAGCTTGTCGTAACGGGTGCCAATTCTCCGGTTCTCTTTTAGCCAGCCAAACATCCGCTCGATGATGTTCCGCTGCCGGTATTTCGGACGATCAAACAGTTGGGGTAGTCCTGGCTTGGGTTTGCGCTTCATGGTGCGCTGCGGAATCACCGGCTGCATACGGTAGCGGTCGCAGTACTGGCGCAGATGCTCGGCATCGTAACCTTTGTCTGCCAGTAACCAACGGCAGCGCTTACCAGGTCGTCCCGACTTTCCGGGGATACGTACCTGATCTAAGAGTGGCTGAGCATGGTCAATGTCGCTGGCCTGCCCGGGTGACAGCATGAATCGGAGAGGTATCCCGTTGGCATCGCAGATCAAGTGAATCTTGGTGGTTAGGCCGCCTCGGCTACGTCCCAATGCATGATCTACCGGTTCTTCTGGCCCCCCTTTTTCCCGGCGCCAGAAGAGGCTCGGGTTGCACGCACCGCGGTGGAGTCGATCATCCACGTATCCAGGTCGATCAGGCCTTCCTGATTCAACCGGACGTGCAATCGCTCAAGTACTCGGTTAAACGTGCCGTCGTCTCGCCAGTCACGGAACCGTTGATAAACCGTCGACCACGGGCCGAAACGTTCCGGCAGATCACGCCAGGCGGCTCCGGAGCAGAGGATCCAAAAGATGCCGTTGAGCACCAGCCGATCATCACTTTGAGGTCGGCCCATCTTCTGTTCCGGGGCAACCAGATCCTTGATCAACTCCCAGCCCGCATCTCGGAGTTCGTAGCGCCTTGCCATGTGGACCTCCAGCCAATCATGGTGGCGATTCTACCTGTACCGACTTTTTGTACAGAGCCTAGTGCTAAGCATGCTTGGAAAGCTCTGGAATGGTGTTTTCAAGGAGAGTTTGTGGAATTTCAAGGTTCCCTGAACGGTTTCACAAAATCTTCATGGACCCGATTGACGCTGATCTGCCAAAGGCGTTTTCTACGTCATCCCCCCGGAAGCCGGCAGGATCGTCGGCGAGCATTCCGCTTCAAGGATGAGTATGCCTACCCAAACGCTGTCTCCAGTAAGCATCAACACCTACATCGACATCAATTAAGTTGATGTGCTCCGTCTCGTTATTTTTTGTTATGGCTGAGATGTGCTCTGGTGTCGGGTCTATATGTTTTTTGGTTTTTCACGGAGTTACTCCATGGGTTGTTGTGTTGGTGTTGCTTGTGGTTTTAGGTAAGCAACTTATTTATTTTGCGTGTTTTGCTCTGAGCCAGGTGTGATCAAATGATTGTCTGGGAGTTTTATGGGTTGCGTAAAATTTCTGCGAATAAGTTTCTCTGTCTTCTTCTTTTTCGTGCTTGGAGGAGAAGATTCTGTGTTCTCAAAGGAAGATGCCGTGCTGGCTGAGAAGTTCCCCGTGTGCGAAAAAAACGTCCCGGTAGAGTGGATAAGCTGGGAAAGAGCTATTGGTTTTGCAGCGTATTCATTAGTAAGCGGCTCTGGAGGAAAAAGAGACGTTAATGCCGTGGTCTATTTGGATAGGAATTATCCAAAAATTGATTATGGTGGGATTGATCGCGATGAAAATCCATTGACCAAATGGGAGGAGAGTTCAGGGGGAATATCCATTTTGAGAAAAGGGCAGGATGGGATAGAGATTTCGAGTGATCATAAAGATTCTATTCGCTTCTGGAGTTTTTTACCTTTTGAGCGAAATGATGGTGCTCTAGCTTTTAAAAAAGATGGGCGCACTTTGTTGATTTATCGAAATATTTGGGGTTTTGATGAAAGCCTGGCTAACCATTCTAAGGTTGTGTGTTTGGCGTACCCTGGAGGTCTCAAGGCGCTTATCTTGGAAATGCCGCGAACAGTCAATGTATATGGCGAAAAAGAGCTATTGGGCCATTACAAGGATGTTGTTGAGTCACTGTCGGAAGATTCAGAGAAGATCTGGGAGAGCGATTTTAGAAAATCATCTGTCATGGATTTGAATGGCGATGGGGTCGATGATTATCCATCTTTAGGTGTTTACTCCATCAAGGGGGAGTATCGTTCTACTGCCTCTTTTTTGAGGATGACTGATGTGGTCGAAGGATGTACTGATCTTGTTGAGGATTCGTTTTTCATAACTACTGATGGTGGTGATTATTTTTTAAATGGAACTTGCAACTTGAAAAATCTTACACGGAAAGATGGTTAGTACGGTCGCAATAAATTGGCAGTCGGTGGAGGGTTGTACAATTATTGGTCTCCATTGGTTGATGGTGTAGCAGGCACGGATTGGGTCAGTGTTTTTGATGCTTTGGAGTGAATGGAAAATTCTGGTGGGTATGCTGGGCTCAATAATGGTGACTTAGGCATCAATCTTGAGACTAAGCCAGAAGAGGAAGGGGAATTCTCTGGCGCCAATCAAATTTCTCTGGCTGCTGCCTCTGCAATTACGTCTGCAGTGATTGCTCTTCGTACTCGCTGCCTTTTTACGTAGTGATATGCCGGACGTATCTATTAGGGGATGATGCGTTGATTTTTATGATAGACAGGAAGAGTTTTGGCCTTTTGATAGGCCGTTTCACTGTCGTTGCTGTGTTCTTGTTGGTCGTGGCTTGTGGAGAGAAAAAGCCTTCGGCCAATACCCCGGAATACCGCGCAGCACATTGAATCGTCGAGGGTTCCGTAAATTTGATTGAGGTCGCAGGTGATGTATTTCAATTGCCTCCCGGTGCGGATTTCGATGTCTACTCCTATGGCGATATAAAGATGGGAGAGGCCGATAAGTTGATTATGCGGATTCATATGAGTCATGCCATGGAAGGTAAAGATGTTTCCGTGTAAGTAAATGCGGTATCAGTTGTATGGGTGGATATTTTGAAAATGGGTGATCCGCAAGGCAAAACCTATCTTGAGGCTAAAAAGGATAGGTTGGGGGTTCCTGTTGAGCGCAAGTCGCTTGATCTTGTCGAATACCCCTTGAACATGCCGCTATCCGAAGCTGAATACTCAGCTGAGTACATATATGTACCGACCGACGGTGTTTCGGGGAATGGTCGAGAGTTCTTCTGTAGCGTTGCTCGGCCAAAAGACCCTAGTAAAGCGAGAGGTGACTGTCGGGCGTTTTACTACTTGAGTTCGGGTTTGCTGGTTGATGTTCTCTTCGATTACAGAGCGCTTCCGAGTTGGAAGGCGATTGTGGAAGAGGTTCGTCAAACAGTTGAAGGTATTAGACGTTAAAAATTAAAACGCAAGGAGGTGTGTCGTGGGTGCGATTTATCTTGCGGATGAGCAGATCAATCAGATCAAGGCGCTAAAAATTCGAGGGGCCAACGCTCAAGGAAATTACTCGGATATTTATTAGGCGATATCTGCAATTCTCCCAGGTGGCAAAGTTAAACTTTGGCTGGACGGTGCTGCGCTTGCCAATGCCGGTCGGGGTGTTTTTGCGGAGCTAATCAGATCATACAGTCAACGGCAGATGGAGCTTTGCGGTATTCAATACACTGATGCACTTATGCAAGAGGCGTCCAATCGCGTAGCAACCAAGGCGTTGGCAGATATTTTGACTGATGCCCGCCGAGTAGGTGATAACCGTTGGGAATTTCCAACCATTGAAGAAATTGCGAATAAAGACGCTACTGGTGTCCGGTGAGATTGTTTCTTGGTGAAGTTATCGTCCTTTGACACTGAAGTTCGGTTGGTATCTTCAGCGGTGAATGTGGTGCGTTTGGTGGAAGGCGAGGAGTTTTTATGAGCGTCTCAGAGGTAGCGCGTCGTTGTGCTGCTGACAGGCTTCGCAGCTGTTTGAGTGCGATTTTTATCTGCATGGCTCTTGTTGCTTGTGGCAAGGAAAGACCCGCGACCAATAGCCCCGAGTACCGCGCGGCGCATGGGATTGTGGAGGGTGAGGCCAACACGGTTGAGGTCAGCGGGGCGTCGTTTCGGGTACCCAGCGATGTGGAGTTCGAGGTCTATTCGACGGAGGAGATACGCCCGGGCAAGGCAGACGAGTTGACTCTTCTGCTCTTCATAGATCAGGCGGGCATTCATAAAGGGAGTCCACCACCAGCCACTCGAGACAGTCGGGTGAGAGTTGAAATCTCGAAAATGGGTGATCCGAATGGAAAATCCTATTTCGAGGGTGAAAAACAGAGAGCCCGTGACCCTATTGCTCGCCCCGAATTGGGGCTTGTCGAATATCCATTGAAAGTGCCTGCAGCCCAGGCCGAATTCTCCGGAACCTTTGTTTTCGTGGCTGCTGAAGGCGCACGGGGGAATGGCAGGGAGTTCTATTGCTCAGTGGGGCGGCCGAGCGAGTTGAAGGAAAGAAATGGCAGTTGTCGAGCTTACTACTTTCTACCTTCAGGGCTGATGGTGCAGGTTTTCTTCGAATACAGCGCTCTTGTGAATTGGGAAGTCATCATGGGTGAAGTTCGTCGAGAATTGGAAAGCATCGAGAAATAGAGTTAAAGCGCAAGGAGGTGTGCTCTGAGTGATATCTATCTTAAGGATGAGTAGATTTTGAGGTCAGGGTGATGAAAGTTTGACTCCGCTTCAAGTGGTGGGCATGCACGCCTTAATCAAAAGCTTTCTGGCTTTCGCCTCTGAGATGACGTTTGAAGCGATTGTCATTTGTGCCTGTCGCCTTGCTTAAGTAGAGGTGTCTGTTAAAAGTATTGATTAGGGGGTGTTGATTTTTAGGATGGATAAGAAAAGTCCCGGGTGTTTGTTAGGCCGTTTTACTGTTGTTGCTATGTTCTTGCTGGTCGTGGGTTGTGGGGAGAAAGAGCCTTCGGTCAATACGCCGGAGTACCGTGCTGCTCATGGGATTGTTGAGGGGAATGTCAATATTGTTGAGATAAGTGGGGTGCTATTCCGTTTGCCAGAAGACACGGATTTTGATGTTTATTCCTCTGGAGTTATTCAGCCAGGGCGGGCGGATAGATTAACCATTAGGCTCTATATGGATCGCCGCGGGCTACGCGATAGGAAAAATTTTTCGACTGAAGGCCTAACATGGATCGATATTTCAAGAATGGGTGATCCGAACGGGAGAAAAAATTTACAGATAGAGCAGGAAAGACTTGGGTTGCCAACTGTGCGCCCCTCTCTTGGTTTAATCGAATACCCACTGCAAGAGCCTGTTTCTCAGGCTGAATACTCTGGCTCCTATATCTACGTTCCATATGGTGAGGCTAAAGGGAGTGTCAGGGAGTTATATTGCACCGTGGCATGGCCAAAGGATCCCGACAAGGTAAACGGGGACTGCAGGGCATCTTACTACCTGGACTCCGGTTTGCTGGTGCAGGTTCTCTTTCCATACAGGGCTCTTGTGAATTGGCAATCGATCATGAAGGCTGCTGTTGAGGAAGTGGAGCGAATCGAATTTAAGGCCAGCGCGCGAGGAGGTGCTTTGTGAACATGTCGCCACGCATGGCTTTGCTCACCCTTGCATGGGCCCTTTGTGGAGCGAGTCAGGCTCGGGGCGCTGAAAGTGAGATCGAGGGCTGCTTCAACCTGAGCAATGATCAGGTCGTGGCGTGCATCGAGCCGCTTCATCAACGCTCGGAAGACGAACTCAATGCGACGGTGCAAGGCATTCGCGCTCGTTTGAAGGTGGATCTTCAACTCTTTGACGCGGCCCAACGTGCCTGGCTGGAATTCCGCAGCCGCGAATGTGCCGTTCAGTCAATTACGGCACGGGGTTATCGCGACCCGGAGAGGCAGGAGGTACTGCTTCTCAAGGCTTGCCAGGTGGAATTGAATAATGCACGCATTCAGGGGCTCAAGCGGCTCCAGTTGTACTGTGATAACTGCCTGCACTAGGTCGATTAACCCTGCATTCAAGCTCGGTTCGTCAGGAAGTTAAAAGCATGTTCTGCAAGGCTGGCCGGAGTCAGCACTGTACCTTTGATCAAGGATGACCGATGTCAGCATCAACTCGCCGATTCGAGAAACGACTGCTTGCAGCGGCACTGGCTGTCGTATTTGCCCTGCTCCTGTCCCTCGCCGCTTACGCCTTGAACCGGGTCCATCGTCTCGATGAGGGCATCTGCATGGCTGTGGATCGTGCCCTCAGTCCCGAGGAACATCGTCAGGTCTTGCTGCGCAGCCTGGTGCGACTGGGAATGGAGAACAGCCGCATCCATGATAAGTACCTGGGCGGGCAGAAGCTCAAGACTGGTGTCATTCGCAACCCGCCACGCTATGACTTCTCGAAGCTCATGGAAGCGTTCTCGCGCAACGACCGCTCGTTCGAAGTGAACTTCTCCATCGAGCCGATTGCGCCGCAGCGCTCCGGTTTCGACCTACGCAGTCTGCATGAGCCCTACGTGCTGGTGAGCTACCGGAAAGATGACTCCGGTGGCGCCCGTCTCCTGGATACCCGCCAGGTAGAAAAGCTCGATCCGGTCGCCGCGGCGAAGCTGGACTACAGCCCAAGCCTTTATGAGCGGTTCCGTGGTTTCGGTCGGCACTTCTACCGCGTGAGCTACACCTTCCTTGATACGGGCTGCTGCGACAGTGCGCATGCTGGCGAGTCGCACCCGGACTACCTCGCAAGAAAACGCCGCGAATACTGGGAATGGCAGGAGTCCTTCGACCGCGGCCTGGTCAACCACCAGTGGAGTGTCGCAGCCTCGAACTGTGGTGAGGTGCTAACCGAGGAGGATGAAACGGGAGTGGGGACGCGTGATGCCAGGCGACTGTTTTGAATCATTGCCGGTCCAGGGCGGAAAACGCTATACAGCGGCCCTGATCAAGCCCCCGATACAAGGATGTTCGATGCGCCACCGCTTGCGGTTTTGCCTTCCCATGATGTTTTTGCTTGGCGCCACAAAGGCCGCTGAGGAGCCTGCACGCCCTGTGTTGGTCAGGTCTTGGTTTACCCCGGTACTGATCGAAGGCACAAGCATGCCCACTTGTTCATATGAGTGCTCAGTCCTGAGCATGTTTCCGAGTACAAGGTGTTCCATGCACTTCAAGTCGTTGCTTTGCCTTTCCCTGATGTTGCTGTTTGGTGCCGTCCAGGCTGCCGAAGAATATGTCCCTCCGGCACCGCATAAAACCTGGTTCACCCCGACCCTGGTCGAGGGCAAGGGGGCGTTCTGTGAGCAGGCGTTGAAGGAGGCGAAGGCGTATTTCCTCACGCGTGGGCGCTGGGCCGACTTCTCGATGCGTGGCTTCGAAGCGGTGGATGGCACGCCTGCCGGACTCAACGACGGCCAGGGGCCGCTGGTATTCAATACCTATACCCACCCCGGGTGCGGGGGTGGTTGTGCGCGCTACCAGGTGGTGGCTTCCCGGGAGGCCCTGCGGGATGCCGGTCGATGGGACGAACTCGACAGGCTGGTGCAGCAGGGCCCGTCGCCGGCGCGCCACCTGAATTTGTTCCGGCGTGACAAGGGCGGGTTCTACAGCATCGCCAGCCAGAGCGACGGCACCCCTGGCACGCTCGAAATCAACGAACTGCAGAGCGACCTGCGCTGGGGCAATGCCTGCCGTATCCGTGTGATCCCCGACGGTTCGGCGTTGACCGGCAACGTGCCGGCCGAGGTGAGGCGAGCCTTGTCGGAGCTGTCGCACGCTTCGTCCGGGTGGAGCCGGAGTTATGGCTATGGCTGTGGAAGCCTGACCCCGAACTGGCTCAGGGATGAGAAGAGGATGTTGAGCACGGCTGAGGTGTATTACCGGCCCTGGGCTCGTGGCCTGTCTGGCACCGGTGATGCGCCCTATGCGTTCAACCTTGTGGCACTGCAGCGTTGGGCCGCCACGGGTGTACTGGAATACCGGGTGACGCAGGACTACCAGGCGAAAATGGACCAGGCCATCAAGGCAGTGGCGGGCTTCTACAAGCAGCGTTTCGGCTGGTCGCCAGAGCAGGCGCAGGCAATGTCCAGCATGGCCTTGCAGTCGGCCATCAGCAGCGGGATGGGGTTTTCCTCCTCTGACCGCAACCGCTTCTTCCCTGATTCCGAGTTGGCTCTGCGCAACGCCATTCTCGCCCATCGCCCCATGGACGAAATCCGCGCCATCGAAGGCCAGGTCCGTGACCTGTCCATCGCCATCGAATACCCCGAGGCGCTGGCGTACCTGATCGAGCAGGGTGCCGACGTCAACCAGGCCAACGCCTTCGGCAAGACGGCGCTGATGTACGCCGCCCATTACAACCAACTCGAATCTGCGCGCATCCTGCTGGCGCGAGGTGCCTATCCCAATGCGGTGACGGTCCTTCCCGAGGACGACTGCTACTACACCATCACCACCCGCAACATGACCGCGCTGCACTATGCGGCGCGCTACGCTTCGCCGGCGCTGGTGCGGCTGCTGGTGGATAACGGGGCCGAGCCCTTCATCCAGGCCCATCGCGAGGGGGAGGAGGGGAGTACGCCGCTGGACTGGCTGCACCGATACACCGCGGCGAATGCCGAGGAGCCGAACCCGAACATCGACCCGGACCAGATAGCGGAGGTCGAAGCATTGCTGCAGCCGCCTACGAACGAGGCCTTGCAGGCGCGTGCCAAGCGGCTGGTGCTGGAGGGCGAGAAGGCCTATGGCGCAGGCGATCTCAAGCACGCGCTGCGCACGCTGAACCTCGCGATCAACATCCAGCCGCATAACGAGCGGGCCCTGAGCGACCTGTCCCTGGTGGCGTTGCGCGATGGTGATCTCGGCGTATCGCTGCAGGCCGGGCAGGCGCTGATCGACAGCAGCAAGGACGCCAGGCTGCTGGCCAATGCCTGGTTCAACCAGGGGCTGGCCTGTGATGCCTCGGACAGTTCATGGCCCTTCTACAACGGCACGCGCTACTGCGATGCGAGCGCGGTATACGCCTATTACCAGGCGCTGGCGGCCCACCGCACGGAGGCGCGCGCGGCCAAGCTGCTGCAGGCGCTGCAAGCAGTGCCTGACGTTGAGGTGCACAGGTTCCTGTTCGAGGGCAGTGAAGTTCGCATGGTGCAGAGGTACGGGCCGGATCATTCGTCCCTTTATCTCTACCTGCTGCATCCCCGCGGCCTCGTGATACCTACCGAACGCATCGGCTGGACGCTGTCGAGCGAGAGCAAGGGCATACGGGAGATCACGCCCTCGTCAGTGGGGCGCGAGGTGCTGGACGATGATTGGGCTCTGACCGTGCTGCGGCGTGACGCGCGCGTCGATGTCGGTTCCCTGCACATCCGCCCGGCAACGCCGGGTAGCGGGGCCCTGTAACGCCACTTCGGCCCGCCCAGCCACTTCTTCTCCAATTCCACCAGCCGGCCATTCGCCCGCATCGTCTCCAGCGCCTGCTGCCAGCGGGCGACGATGTTGGCGTCGGTCTGCCGGGAGAGGGCGATGTAGTTGCCCTGGTGCGCCATCGACACGGCTTAGCACCGCTGCTCGGGGGCGAGGCATTCCTCGAGGGCCATGGCTTCGACGCTGAGGGTGATGGCGGAGGTTTGGTCGGCGCGTGCGTAGAGTGCGGTCTCGACCTCCAGCAGCGGGTCGACCAGTTGGAAGTCGGCCTCGCGCCCCAGGTGCGAAGGATGGTGAAGAAGGCTACTTCCAGGCTTTCGCGAGTGACCAGCAGCAGCGGTACTACCGGTCTCCTGGGCTCTCCGGTTCCGCGCGGCGGGAGTGGCGTCAGCACCACGGAGTCCAGTTCGATCGCTTGTAGCGCTCGGTCACCTGCTTCTCATCCCAATGCTTGTCGCGGAAGACGCTCGGCTCGTGGACCAGGGTCGGCAGGTTGCTCTTGCGTTCCATACGCACGGTGGTGACGCCGAATACCAAGAACCACGCAGGGGCGAGGCGGTGGGCGCACGCTAATTAGTCCCCGCCCATCGCCCGCCGTACTGCCGTGGCGTGAAGCCGGTGAGCTGCTTGTACTTCCGGCTGAAGGCGCTGTGGTCGGTGTAGTCGCATTGCAGGGCGACGTCGGTGGGTGATAGACGTGCTGGGTTCGGCCGACGCCATCACCGTGCAGGACTGGTACGCAGGCGCGGCGCAGAAACTGGACGCGGTGCAAGCCGGCAGCTCCACGCTCTACGCCAATCAGCTGGAAAACCTGGTCAACGCCATGGCCGCCTTCGGTGCACCGCAGGGCGGGGAGATGAACCTGACCCAGGCTCAGCGGGATCAGCTGAACCAGATCATCGCGGTGAACTGGCAGTAGGTGTAAGGCTGTAGCGAATGAAACAGCCCGCCTGATGGCGGGCTGTTTTTTAGCGTGAAAATTGCTCGCCTGACATCAAGGAGCTGAGTCCATGCATGACATCACCGATACCGAATCCGTAATACGAGAAGCGGAACGATTGCTGGATGAGGGGGACCCGCAGGTGGCACGCTCGATCCTCGCTCCCTACGTCGCGCAGCGAGTACCCGCGGCGCTGTTTCTCTATTCGTCGGTCAGTGCTCCCGGGGAGGGTATCGAGGCGTTCGAACGCAGAAGCTTCGAGATGCTCAGTGAGGCCGCTGAGCTGGGCTATGCCCCCGCAATCACTGCCTTGGCGAAGTGCTTCGATACAGGGGATCGGGTTGAGCAGGATTGCCAGCGGGCAGCCATCCTGTTCGAGCAGGCTGCTGCCTGTGGCCACCCGCAGGCGAAGCTTTATCACGGGTTGAATCTGTTCTATGGCTCGAATGGCATCAGGGCAGACCGGAAAGAGGCCATACGACTGTTGCAAGAGGCTGCAGCCGAGGGTGTGCAAGATGAGCGGACATCCCTCAGTTGATGGGCGCCCCAACCGGCTTCGGTGCGAGGAGTGGGGTAGACGCTGAGCGTTAAGCCCTGCTGCCGCCGGTAGTGCGTCTCTGCCCTGTGGCCACACGCTACCTGACGCGGTAAAGCACCAGCGTTCCGAGGTTGATCAGGCGACCTGGTACGTAACGCTCGACCACCAGCCGTTCTTCCCAGCGCTTCTCGTGGAGGGCATCCGGCTCATGGATGATGGTCAACAGATTGCCCTTGAGCTTGAAGCGCAGTGTGGTCTGGACGCGGTTACGGATCGCCATGCCCTTGCGGTCCATGCGCAGGGTGTTTGAGCCGAATACCCAGTAGCCTCGCAGGGGGGAGTCGAAATCCAGATCCGACCATTTGCCTTGCAGATCGGCCAGGGTCAGCAGTGGTGGGCTGGCCTTCTCGGCTGCTTCGTAACTCGCCTGTGCGTCTGCTCTCGGAAGGGCACTCTTTCCGGGTTGCTCGGCACTGTCGGTTGTCTTGGCCGGAGATGGGGTTTCATGCGCGATCACTTCCTGATTTTCAGGTGTGCCGCAGGGCCGGTCGGAGAACTGGGTCGTGCCATCGGCCACCTTGCACTTGAAGATGGCGGCTGAGGCCGAAGCGACGGGTGCGAGGAGCAAGGCAGAGGCAAGCAGGGCGCTGACAAGTTGCATTGAACATCCATGTAGTCGTGAGGGGTGTCGGATTCTACCTGTTGCTCCGGGATGCGACAGCACTCTGCACAGGGCCGGCGTGCAAGAGTTGCCCGCTCGATGGGGGCCTGTATGACTCTCACTCCATCGCCTGCCGGTACTGCCGTGGCGTAAAGCCGGTGAGCTGCTTGAACTGGCGGCTGAAGGCGCTGTGGTCGGTGTAGCCGCATTGCAGGGCGACGTCGGTGATGGGCAGGTCGGTCTGCAGCAGGCGGTGGGCGTGTTCCAGGCGCGCCTTGCTGATCATCTGCCGGGGCGTGAGGTGGAACACCCGCTTGCAGTGGCGCTCCAGCTGGGCGACGGAGAGGCGGGCGATGCGGGTGAGGGTCTCCAGGGTGATGGGCTCGTGGAAGTGCGTGCGGATGTGCTCGTCCACGGCGGCCAGGCGTTCGTAGGCGGGGTGGGTGGCGCTGGCCGATTGCAGGTCCACCGAGATGCCCACCAGGCCGATCACCTGCCCGGCGCGGTCGTGCAGGGGGCGTTTGTGAGTCAGGCACCAGCCGGGCTCGCGGCTGCCGTAGAGGTGCAGCTCCAGCTGGTCCTCCAGCACCTGGCCCTGTTCCAGCACGCGGCGGTCCTGCTCGGTGTAGCCGGGGCCGAGCTGGGCGGGGAAGACCTCGGCGCTGGTCTTGCCCAGCAGCGGTTGCAAGGCCTTCAGGCCGCAGCGCTGGACCAGGGTGCGGTTGGCCAGCAGGTAACGCGCCTGGGTGTCCTTGATGAAGATCGCCGCATTGGGGATCGCATCCAGCATCGGCAACAGCAGCCGTGCGCTGGCCAGCAGCGCGTCCATGCTCTCGGGGCGTTCCAGCCCCTCGTCGGCGAACAGTCCTTCCAGCGGGTTCTGCGGCATCGTCCTGCCTCCCAGTGCGCGGCGAGCCGGCAGGTTGCCGCAGGCGGCCAGGGCCTGTCGAGCCTTGCCCGGCCATTCCGCCGACTGTGCCGATTTCGTCATGGGAACCGAGGAAATGCATCAAGCCCGCAGGCGCCCGGGCGGGCCAACCTATGGCCGTTGCAGACCTCGGGGCGCAGTCGCACCGGTTCGTCTCCGTGCCTGATTCGTCGCCAGGCCCCGGTGCTGCACAGGGATCTCTCCAGCCCATCCAATAACGCACAAGAAGGCTACGCCATGTCTGGAAAGTTCAAGAAACAGCTGTCCCTGACGGACCTCACCTTCATCGGCCTGGGGGCCATCTTCGGCTCCGGCTGGCTGTTCGCGGCCAGCCACGTCTCCGCCATCGCAGGCCCGGCGGGCATCTTCTCCTGGCTCCTCGGCGGCTTCGCGGTGCTGCTGCTGGGCATCATCTACTGCGAGCTGGGGGCGGCGCTGCCGCGTGCCGGCGGGGTGGTGCGCTACCCGGTGTTCTCCCACGGCCCGCTGCTGGGCTACCTGATGGGCTTCATCACGCTGATCGCCTTCTCCAGCCTGGTGGCGATCGAGGTGGTCGCCTCCCGCCAGTACGCGGCGGCCTGGTTCCCGGGCCTCACCGAGGCGGGCTCCAGCGACCCGACGCTGATCGGCTGGCTGGTGCAGTTCGGCCTGCTGTGCCTGTTCTTCTGGCTCAACTACCGCAGCGTCAAGACCTTCGCCCGCGCCAACAACCTGGTCAGCGTGTTCAAGTTCATCGTGCCGCTGCTGGTCATCGGCGTGCTCTTCACCTTCTTCAAGCCCGAGAACTTCCAGGTGCAGGGCTTCGCGCCGTTCGGCCTCTCGGGCATCGAGATGGCGGTGTCGGCCGGCGGCATCATCTTCGCGTACCTGGGGCTGACGCCGATCATCTCGGTGGCCAGCGAGGTGAAGAACCCGCAGCGCACCATCCCCATCGCGCTGATCCTCTCGGTGCTGCTCTCCACCGCCATCTACGTGCTGCTGCAGGTGGCCTTCCTCGGCGCGGTGCCGACCGAGCTGCTGGCCAACGGCTGGGCCGGGATGTCCAAGGAGTTCGCCCTGCCGTACCGCGACATCGCCCTGGTGCTCGGCGTGGGCTGGCTGGCCTACCTGGTGGTGGCCGACGCGGTGGTCTCGCCCAGCGGCTGCGGCAACATCTACATGAACGCCACGCCGCGGGTGATCTACGGCTGGGCGCAGACCGGCACCTTCTTCCGCCTATTCACCCGCATCGACGAAGGCTCCGGCATCCCGCGCCCGGCGCTGTGGCTGACCTTCGGCCTGTCGGTGTTCTGGACCCTGCCGTTCCCCTCCTGGGAGGCGCTGATCAACGTGGTGTCCGCCGCCCTGGTGCTGAGCTACGCGGTGGCGCCGGTGACGGTGGCGGCCCTGCGCCGCAACGCGCCGGACATGCCGCGCCCGTTCCGCGTGCGGGGCCTGGCGGTGATGGGGCCGCTGTCCTTCGTGATCGCCGCGCTGATCGTCTACTGGTCCGGCTGGGGCACCGTGTCCTGGCTGCTGAGCCTGCAGATCCTGATGTTCGTGATCTACCTGCTGTGCCGCCGCTTCGTGCCCACCGAGCACCTGGGCATCGCCCAGCAGGTGCGCTCGTCCGCCTGGCTGATCGGCTTCTACGCCGTGACCCTGCTGCTCTCCTGGCTGGGCAGCTTCGGCGGCCTGGGCGTGCTCGGCCACCCCTACGACACCCTCGCCGTGGCCGCCTGTGCCCTGGGCATCTACCACTGGGGCGCCACCACCGGCGTGCCGGCCGAGCTGATCCGCCTCAGCGGCGAGGACGAAAGCGAGGAGGGCACCGATGCGGACGCCGCGCCTTCCGCCACGGCCTTCCCCGGCCGCGCCTAGCCCATTGTCTGCAACCCGATGACCGGAAGGAGTCTGGCCATGAACGACCTCATCAACCTCAGCCTCGACCAGGTGCACGCCCTGGCACTGCGTGCGCTGACCGTCAACGGCATGGGCGAGGACCATGCCCGCGCCATCGCCGATACCATCACCCGGGGCCAGCGTGACGAATGCCATTCCCACGGCCTGTACCGGGTGCTGGTGTGCGTGCACTCGCTGCGCAGCGGCAAGGTGGACCCGCATGCCCAACCAAGGGTGAGCCGCCCGGCGCCGGCCATCGTCCGCGTCGATGCGCAGCGGGGCTACTCGCTGCTGGCGCTGCAGACCGGCATGCCGCTGCTGGTGGAGCAGGCCCGCGAGCTGGGCGTCGCCGCCCTGGTGATCCGCAACTGCTTCCACTTCTCCGCGCTGTGGCCGGAGGTGGAGGCCATCGCCGCCGAAGGGCTGGTTGGGCTGGCCATGACCCCCAGCCACGCCTGGGTGGCGCCGGAGGGCGGCCGCCAGGGGGTGTTCGGCACCAACCCGCTGGCCTTCGCCTGGCCCCGCGAGGGGCGCGAGCCCTTCGTCTTCGACTTCGCCACCAGCGCCATCGCCCGGGGCGATATCGAGCTGCATGCCCGCCAGGGCAAGCCGATTCCCCTGGGCTGGGGGCTGGATGCCGAAGGGCAGCCCAGCACCGATGCGCGGGCCGTGCTGGAGGGCGCCATGCAGACCTTCGGCGGCCACAAGGGCTCGGCCCTGGCAGCGATGATCGAGCTGATGGCCGGCGCGCTGATCGGCGACCTCACCAGCGCCGAGTCCCTGGCCTTCGACGGCGGTGCCGGTGCCACGCCGCTCCATGGCGAGCTGCTGCTGGCCTTCGACCCCGCGCGCTTTCTCGGCGGCGAGCTGGAGGCCGGCCGGCAGCGGGCCGAGGCGCTGTTCGCCGCCATCACCGGCCAGGGCGCACGGCTGCCGTCGCAGCGGCGTTTCGCCGCCCGCCAGCGCAGCGAACGCGAAGGCGTCCGGGTCGGCCGGGCGCTGCTGGACGACATCCAGCGCCTGATCGACCACCCCCATTCCCCGACCTGACGGAGCCGCCCCATGAAGCGCATCCATGTCATCGATTCCCACACCGGCGGCGAACCCACGCGCCTGGTGATGGACGGCTTTCCCGAACCCGCCGGCCGCACCCTGGCCGAGCAGCGCGACAGCCTGCGCGAGCACCACGACCATTGGCGCCGCGCCTGCCTGCTGGAGCCCCGCGGCAACGACGTGCTGGTGGGCGCGCTGTACCGCCCGCCGGTGACGCCGGGCGCCACCTGCGGGGTGATCTTCTTCAACAACGCCGGCTACCTCGGCATGTGCGGCCACGGCACCCTCGGCCTGGTGGCGTCCCTCCGGCACCTGGGGCTGATGGCCCCCGGCGAGCACCGCATCGACACGCCGGTGGGCACCGTCAGCGCCACCCTCCACGAGGACGGCAGCGTCACCCTCGGCAACGTGCCGGCCTACCGCCATCGCCGGCAGGTGCCGGTGGAGGTGCCCGGCCATGGCGTGGTCCACGGCGACATCGCCTGGGGCGGCAACTGGTTCTTCCTGGTCAACGACCACGGCCAGCGCCTGGAGCTGGACAACGTCGAGGCCCTGACCGGCTACACCTGGGCGATGCTGCGGGCCCTGGAGGCCCAGGGCATCCACGGCGAGGGCGGGGCGCTGATCGACCACGTCGAGCTGTTCGCCGCCGACGCCGAGGCCGACAGCCGCAACTTCGTCATGTGCCCCGGCAAGGCCTACGACCGTTCCCCCTGCGGCACCGGCACCAGCGCCAAGCTGGCCTGCCTGGCGGCGGACGGCAAGCTCGCCCCCGGCCAGCGCTGGGTGCAGGCCAGCATCACCGGCAGCCGCTTCGAGGGGCACTACGAGTGGGAGGGCGAGCGCATCCGTCCCTTCATCACCGGGCGTGCCCACCTCACCGCCGACTGCACCCTGCTCATCGACGAGCAGGACCCCTTCGCCTGGGGCATCTGAGCCCCGTTTTCCCGAACCCTGAATCCCTGCTCAAGGAGCGACAGCATGAACATCGATATCTACCGTGGCTGCATCCCCGCCCTCATGACCCCCTGCACCGACGCACGCCAGCCGGACTACGACGCCCTGGTGGCCAAGGGCCGCGAACTGGTCCAGGCCGGCATGAGCGGCGTGGTCTACTGCGGCTCCATGGGCGACTGGCCCCTGCTCAGCGAGGCCCAGCGCCAGGAAGGCGTGGCACGCCTGGTGAAGGCCGGCGTACCCACCATCGTCGGCACCGGCGCGGTGAGCACCCGCGAGGCGGTGGCCCACGCCGCCCATGCCGCCAAGGTCGGCGCCCAGGGGCTGATGGTGATCCCGCGGCTGCTGTCCCGCGCGGCCTCGCCGGCGGCGCAGAAGGCGCATTTCACGGCCGTGCTGCAGGCCGCGCCGGAGCTGCCGTCGGTGATCTACAACAGCCCGTACTACAGCTTCTCCACCCGCGCCGACCTGTTCTTCGAGCTGCGTGGGCAGCACCGCAACCTGATCGGCTTCAAGGAATTCGGCGGCGCCGACGCCATGCGCTACGCCGCCGAGCACATCACCTCGCGGGATGACGAGGTGATCCTCATGGCCGGCGTCGACACCCAGGTGTTCCACGGCTACGTCAACTGCAACGCCACCGGCACCATCACCGGCATCGGCAACGTGCTGCCCCGCGAGGTGCTGCAGCTGGTCTCGCTGAGCCGCCAGGCCGCCCAGGGCGATGCCCGCGCACGCCGCCAGGCCCTGGAGCTGAGCGCGGCGCTGGACGTGCTCTCGTCCTTCGACGAGGGCTGCGACCTGGTGCTGTTCTACAAGTACCTGATGGTGCTCAACGGCGACCGCGAGTACCGCCTGCACTTCAACGAAGGCGACGCCCTCAGCGACTCCCAGCGCCGCTACGCCGAGCAGCAGTACAGCCTGTTCCGCCAGTGGTACGCCAACTGGACCGCCGAGCAGAACCTCGCCTGAACCCGCCCGCCCCGCCGCCCTTGGGCGGTGGGGCCCACCCGCCATCCAGGATGCCCCATGACCCTCACAGGCAAGATGCTGATCGGCGGCGCAGCGGTGCCCGGCACCCGCGACGCTCTCCACGCCATTGACCCGGCCACCGGCCAACACCTGCAACCCGCCTACCCGGGCGCCAGCCGCCAGCAGGTGGAACAGGCCTGCACCCTGGCCTGGGCTGCCTTCGACCCGTACCGGAACACCTCGCCGGCCGCCCGCGCGGCCTTCCTCGACGCCATCGCCGATGCCATCGAAGCGCTGGGCGAGGCGCTGATCGAGCGCGCCATGGCCGAGACGGGGCTGCCCCAGGCGCGCCTGCAGGGCGAGCGCGGCCGCACCTGCCAGCAACTGCGCACCTTCGCCCGCACCCTGCGCGCGGGTGAGTGGCTGGACGTGCGCATCGACCGCGCGCAACCCCAGCGCCAACCCCTGCCACGGCCCGACCTGCGCCAGCGCCAGGTGCCCCTGGGGCCGGTGGCGGTGTTCGGTGCCAGCAACTTCCCCCTGGCCTTCTCCGTGGCCGGCGGCGACACCGCCTCGGCCCTGGCCGCCGGCTGCCCGGTGGTGGTCAAGGCCCATGGCGCCCACCCCGGCACCAGCGAGCTGGTGGGGCAGGCGGTGGCCCGCGCGGTCGAGCGCTGCGGCATGCCCGAAGGCGTGTTCTCGCTGCTGTTCGGCGCCGGTCGGGAAGTGGGCCTTGGCCTGGTGACGGACCCGCGCATCAAGGCGGTCGGCTTCACCGGCTCGCGCAGCGGTGGCCTCGCCCTGTGCCAGGCGGCCCAGGCGCGGCCGGAGCCGATCCCGGTCTATGCCGAGATGAGTTCGATCAACCCGGTGCTGCTGTTTCCCGCCGCCTTGCAGGCCCGTGGCGCGGCCCTGGCGCAAGGCTTCATCGCCTCACTGACCCTGGGCGCCGGGCAGTTCTGCACCAACCCGGGTCTGCTCATTGCGCCTCGCGGAGCGGCGCTGGATGCCTTCCTCGCCCACGCCGCCGAACAGCTGCGCCCGTGCAAGGCCCAGGTGATGCTCACCCCCGGCATCCACCAGGCCTACGCGGCCGGGGTCGCAACCCTGGCCCGCCACCCGCAGGTGCGCCGGGTCGCCAGCGGCGAACCCGGGGACGGGCCGAACCGCTGCCAGGCGCAGCTGTTCGTCACCGATGCCGAGGCCTTCCTCGCCGACCCGCAGTTGCACGGCGAGGTCTTCGGCGCGGCGGCGCTGGTGGTGCAGTGCGAGGGCGCAGAGCAGGTGTCCCGCATCCTCGATGCCCTGGAGGGCCAGCTCACCGCCACCCTGCACCTGGACGACGCCGACCTCGATGCCGCCCACGCGCTGTTGCCGACCCTGGAGCGCAAGGCCGGCCGCGTGTTGGTCAACGGCTGGCCGACCGGGGTGGAGGTGTGCGACGCCATGGTCCACGGCGGGCCGTTCCCGGCCACCTCGGATGCCCGTTCCACCTCGGTGGGCACCGCCGCCATCCAGCGCTTCCTGCGCCCGGTGTGCTACCAGGGCTTCCCCGATGCCTTGCTGCCGGCGGCGCTGCGCGAGGCCAATCCCCTTGGGTTGCGGCGGCTGCTCGACGGCGAGCGGGAGGCCTGAACATGGGCGATCTCCAGCCAGCGGATGTTGATGTCGCGGTGGTCGGTGCCGGTGTCATCGGTGTCGCCTGCGCCCTGCAGCTCGCGCGCCAGGGGCTGCGGGTGCAGGTGTTCGACCCGGACGGCGTGGGGCAGGGCGCCTCCTTCGGCAACGCCGGGCACCTGGCCACCGAGCAGGTGTTCCCCATCGCCGACCTGTCGATCCTCAAGCGCCTGCCGGGCATGCTCCTCGACCCCATGGGCCCGCTGCGCCTGGACTGGACCTACCTGCCGCGCGCCACCCCCTGGTTCCTGCGCCTGCTGCTCAACCTGCGGGCAGCGCCCTTCGCCCGCACCGTGGCCGGCCTGCGGGCCCTCAACGAGGCCAGCCTGGGCGCCTGGCGCCGCCTGCTGCTGGCCATCGAGCGGCCCGACCTGCTGCGCGAGGACGGCTCGCTGCTGGTGTACGAGCAGGACGCCTCCCGCGTGGCGCTGCAGGCTCTCCAGGCGCGCATGGCCGGGCAGGGCGTGCCGGTGGAATCCTGGGGGGCGGAGGCCGTTCACGCGGCGGCGCCCCAGCTCAGCGAGGGGATTCGCGGCGGGCTGTTCTTCCCGGCCACCGGGCACTTCATCGACCCGCACCGCGTGGTCGTCGAACTGGCGCGGGCGGCCGAGGTGCTGGGCGTCACCTTCCATCGCCAGCGCGTGCTCGACGGCCAGCAGCTGGGGGAGGGCGTCGTCCTGAGGCTGGACGGCGGCAGCCTGCGCGCCCGCCAGGTGCTGCTGGCCTGCGGCGCCCACTCCGCGCCGCTCACCGAACGCCTCAGCGGCACGCGGGTGCCGCTGGACACCGAGCGCGGCTACCACCTGATGCTGCCCCGGGAGCAGGGGCGGCTGCCGTTCGCCGTCACCAGCCTCGAACGGCGCTTCATCATGACGCCCATGGCCGGCGGCCTGCGCCTGGCCGGCACCGTGGAGTTCGCCGGGCTGGAGAAGCCGGCGAACATGCCCCGCGCCTGGCAGCTGCACCGCCTCAGCCAGGGGCTGTTCCGCGACGAGCTGGACACCGAAGGCGCCAGCCCCTGGATGGGCTTCCGCCCCTCGCTGCCGGACTCGCTGCCGATCATCGACCGGGTGGGCGAGGGCCGCGTCCTGCTCGCCTTCGGCCACCAGCACCTCGGGCTGACCCAGGCCGCCGTCACCGCCGAATACATCGGCCAACTGGCCCAGGGGCAGGCCGTGGCGGGGCTGGAGGCGTACCGGCTGGGGCGCTTCGGCGGGCCGAGGAAGGGCTGAACCGCGTCACGGAAACCAACGGGTCGTGATTGACGGCAAAGGGCCAAAGGCGTCTGCTACGCCGATTTTCCGGACGCCACCGGGAAGGCCCTGCGCCCTCCCTCAAGGATGAAGACCATGCCCCTGATCGCTTCCCGTACTGCCCGCTGCCTGTCGACGCTGTTGCTGCTGAGCGTGACGCCCGCCACCTGGGCCACCACAGCCGGGCAGGCGGGGACCAACGCCTCGGCGAAGGCCTGGTTCACCCCGCAACGGGTGGCCGGGGACGGCGCCTTCTGCGACGAGGTGCTGCAGGCGGCCAGGGCACACTTCCTCACCCGCAAGCGCTGGGCGGCGTTCGTGCTGCCCGGTATGCAGCTTGTCGAACTGCGTGGCGCCGAGGCCGGCCAGGGGCCGGTCTACTTCGATTTGCTGACCCACCCGGGCTGTGGCGGTGCCTGCGAGCGTTACCAGGTGATCGCCAGCCGCACGCCGGGGCAGGACCGCGAGACGCTGGAGCAGCTGGCAAAAGGGCTGCCCGGCCCGGCGGTCGACGTGGAGCTGTTCAAGGACCGGGACGACCGCTACGTCAGCATCGGCAGCGGCATCGACGGCCAGCCGGACCGGCTGGAGGTCAGCCGCCTCAACGACGACCTGACCTGGACCACCTGCCGGATCAGCACCGGGCCGGATGAGGCGCAGGTCGCCCAGAGCATCCCCGCAGCGGTGCGCTCGGCAGTGGAGGCGATGGAGCGGGCTGCGGCGCGGGTCCGGCAGGACGCCGGCTGGATGTGCGGCAGCGCGCGCACCCACGCCCGTTGGGAAACGGCCATGCATGACGCGTTGCAGGCGGTCCATTACCGTCCGTGGGCGGTGTTCGAGCGCGTCGATGACCCCACCGGCACCTACGACCAGGACCTGCAGGGCCTGCAGCGCTGGGCCGACAAGGGTGTGTTCGAGCGCAAGGCCTACGAGGCGTTCGTCCAGCAGATGGAGCGCAGCCAGGCGACTGTCGCCACCTTCTTCGCCCAGCGTTACGGCCTGGCCAAGGCGCAGGCGGCCGCCCTGTCACGGCAGGCGCTGCAGAACGCTGTCAGCGAGGGCATCCGCTTCTACCAGTACGCGCCCTACCCGAAGGACGAGGCCGCCCTGCGTGACGCCATCCTCGCCCACCGGCCGATGGCCGAGATCCGCGCGCTGCCGGGCAAGGTAGATGACCTGGCGGTGGCCATCGACTACCCCGAGGCCCTGGCCTACCTGATCGAGCAGGGTGCCGACGTCAACCAGGCGAACGCCTTCGGCAAGACGCCGCTGATGTACGCCGCCCAGTACAACCAGGTGCAGAGCGCTCGCACCCTGCTGGACAAGGGAGCCTACCCCGACGCGACCACCCTGATTCCCGTGGATGGCTGCAGCTACAGCCTGCGAACCACCAACATGACAGCGCTGCACTACGCCGCGCGCTATGCCGGCCCGGAGCTGGTGAAGCTGCTGCTGGACAGAGGCGCCGAGCCCGCCATCAAGGCCCGCTGGGACGGCGAGCCGGGGCGCGCGCCCCTGGATTGGCTGCAGCAGTACACCGCGCCAGGTGCCGCCGAGCGCAACCCGAACATCGCCGACGAGCAGGTGGCCGGGGTGGCGGCGCTGCTGCAACCGGCGTCGGCCCCGGTGTTGCAGGCCCGCGCCCAGCGGCTGGTGCTGGAGGGCGAGAAGGCCTACCAGGCCGGCGACCTGAAGCGCGCGCTGCAAGCGCTCGACCTGGCGATCAACCTGCAGCCCGGTCATGAGCGGGCGCTGGCCGACCTGTCCCTGGTGGCGCTGCGGGACGGGGATTACGGCCTTTCCCTGCAGGCCGGGCAGGCCCTGATCGACGGCAGCCGCGATGCCCGCCTGGTGGCCAATGCCTGGCACAACCAGGCCCTGGCCTGCGAGAAGGCCGGCTCGACCCGCTACAACGACCGGCTCTACTGCAACGCGGGGCCGCTGTACGCCCGCTACCAGGCCTGGCGTGCAGACCCCAGCGCGCAACGCGCGGCCAACCTGGTCGGGCACGCCGTCCCCGAAGGCGGCGGTTATACGGTTGCCTCGCTGGTCTACGACGACGTGCAGCTGGATGTGATCAAGGGCAGCGGGCCGATCTTCGATGGCCGCGAATACCTCTACCTGGCCCACCCGTCACGCATCGTCATCCACACCGAGCGCCTTGGCTGGAAGGCCGCCTCGGGCACGCAGGCGCCGCCGCCGGTGGTGGAAGAGGCGAGGGTGCTCGACGGGAGCCAGACCCTCACCGTCCTGCGCTGCGACCAGGGCTGCGAACTGAAAGGGCTGCAGGTGCTGCCCGCGCCCTGAGCCCGCTCCGCCTGGCAAAAAGTTAGAACCTCTCGCCGTCCCGGTCCTCAGACGTTCTAGGCGTCATCGACGCCGGACCCGAATGGACCCACAGACAAGAGAGGACCGTGCAATGGCTCAACATCGAGGTGGCAAAGGCAACTTCGCGGAAGACCCCCAGCGTGCATCCGAGGCCGGCAAGAAAGGCGGGCAGGTGAGCGGGGGAAACTTCCGCAACGACCCGGAACGGGCATCGGCCGCCGGCCGCAAGGGCGGGCAACGCAGCCACGCCCGGCGCACCAGCGAGGACTGAGCGCCACCGGGCCGGCGGCAGTTGCCGCCGGCCCGGTCATCCACCTGCCGCCCAGCGGCCCCATTGCCCAGCCGAGGACACCCCGATGACCGACAAGAAAGGCGCCGGCAGCGATCTCGCCGGTACCGACACCGAAGACCGCCGCAACACCAGCCGCAAGATCAAGCAGCTCGAGGCCTACCGCGAGGACGCCACCGGCGAGGCCCTGACCACCAACACCAGCACCCGCATCGCCGACAACCAGAACAGCCTGCGCGCCGGCGAGCGTGGCCCGTCGCTGCTGGAGGACTTCATCCTGCGGGAGAAGATCACCCACTTCGACCATGAGCGCATTCCCGAGCGCATCGTCCATGCCCGGGGCGCGGCCGCCCACGGCTACTTCCAGGTCTACGAATCGCTGGCCGAGTACACCAAGGCGGACTTCCTCAACGACCCGTCCAAGCGCACCCCGGTGTTCGTGCGCTTCTCCACCGTGCAGGGGCCGCGCGGCTCCGCCGATACCGTGCGTGACGTGCGCGGCTTCGCGGTGAAGTTCTACACCGACGAGGGCAACTTCGACCTGGTGGGCAACAACATGCCGGTGTTCTTCATCCAGGACGCGATCAAGTTCCCCGACTTCGTCCACGCCGTGAAGCCCGAGCCGCACAATGAGATCCCCACCGGCGCCTCCGCCCACGACACCTTCTGGGACTTCGTCTCGCTGGTGCCGGAGTCGGCGCACATGGTGCTCTGGACCATGTCCGACCGCGCCATTCCGGTGGGCTACCGGGCCATGCAGGGCTTCGGCGTGCACACCTTCCGCCTGGTCAATGCCGATGGCCGTTCGACCCTGGTGAAGTTCCACTGGCGGCCGGTGTCCGGCGTGCGCTCCCTGGTCTGGGATGAGGCGCAGAAGCTGGCCGGCAAGGACCCGGACTTCCACCGGCGCATGCTCTGGGAAGACATCGAGCGCGGCGACTACCCGGAGTGGGAACTGGGCCTGCAGCTGATCCCGGAGGATGAGGAGCACGCCTTCGACTTCGACCTGCTCGACCCCACCAAGCTGGTGCCCGAGGAAATCGTCCCGGTGAAGGTGGTGGGGCGCCTGGTGCTGGACCGCAACCCGGACAACTTCTTCGCCGAGACCGAGCAGGCCGCCTTCCACCCCGGCCACCTGGTGCCCGGCATCGACTTCAGCAACGACCCGCTGCTGCAGGGCCGGCTGTTCTCCTACACCGACACCCAGCTGTCGCGGCTGGGCGGGCCGAACTTCAACGAGCTGCCGATCAACCGGCCGTTGTGTCCGTTCCACAACAACCAGCGCGACGGCATGCACCGGCAGACCATCAACAAGGGGCGTGCCGCCTACGAGCCCAACTCCATCGACGGTGGCTGGCCGAAGGAGACACCGCCGGCCGCGCGCAACGGTGGTTTCAGCAGCTATCACGAGCCGGTTTCCGGCACCAAGCTGCGCAAGCGCGCGGACTCCTTCGGCGATCACTTCTCCCAGGCCCGGCTGTTCTACCGCAGCATGAGCGAGGTGGAGCGCGGGCACATCGTCGCTGCCTACAGCTTCGAGCTGGGCAAGGTGGAGCGCGTGGCCATCCGCGAGCGGCAGGTGAACGAGATCCTCGCCAACATCGACCTCGACCTGGCGCGTCAGGTGGCCGAGAACCTCGGCATCACGCCACCCGGCGGGCCCACCGTGGCGGTGACGGATGGCAGTCTGCAGCAGTCGCCGGCCCTCAGCCAGATGAACCTGCTGCCGGGCAACATCCGCTCCTGCAAGGTGGCCATCCTGCTGGCCGACGGCGCCTGCGGGCGTGACGTGGAAACGCTGAGGGACGCACTGGAGCAGGCCGGGGCGAGCGCCAAGCTGCTGGCCCCCAGCTCGGCCCCGGTGGTGTCCGCCGAGGGCCAGAAGCTGCAGCCGGACGCGACCTTCGCCGGCTTGCCCTCCATCGCCTTCGACGCGGTGTTCGTCCCCGGCGGCGTGGCGGCGGCCAAGGCGTTGAGCCGCAACGGCGAGGCGCTGCACTACCTGCTGGAGGCCTACAAGCACCTCAAGGCCATTGCCCTCTGCGGAGAGGCGGGGGACCTGGCCAGCCAGCTCTACCTGGAAGAGGACGACGGCTTGCTGAGCGGGCCCGATGCCAACGCGGTGCGCCAGGCCTTCTTCGAGGCCATCGCCCGGCACCGGGTCTGGGCCCGCGAGCCCAAGGCCGCCATCGTCCCGGCCTGAACCGGCGGACGCCAGCGGCTCAGCCGCTGGCGTCCACCTTCACCCGCTGGCGCACGTGGGCGGCGAGGCGGCATTCGTCCAGCAGCGCCCGGGCCTGGGTGAGCAGGGCCGCTACCCGGGGTTCCTCGTGGCCTTCGCGAAAGTCCGCCAGGGTCAGGTACTGGCCGGGCGTTTCCGCTCCGGCGGGCGCATCGGCCAGGGTCCAGGCCAGCGGGCTGTCCACCAGGCGCTGCTGGAGCTGTTGGCCAGGCTGGGCCGGGTGGCCGCTGTCGGTGTCCATCCAGCCGAAGTCGGCGATCACCATCAGGCGCTTGACCCGCGCCACCGCCAGGCCGTCGAGCAGTGCGCCGATGGCGATGAAGGCCTGGTCGAAGGCGCCGTCGCTGCGCATGGCCCGCCCCGGTGCCGGGGGCACGCCCGGCAGGTAGCAGAGCACCGCATCCATGCCCGCCACGGCCTGGCTCGCTGCCAGGGCGTCGTCCAGCGCACCCGTCTTGGTACGCAGGCCGGGGCGGCTGTCCAGTGCGTTGAGATCGTCCACCAGGGCCGTCACTTCCCATTGGCGGGACAGGGCCTCCACCAGCAGGGCGCTGCCGAGGCTGCTGCGGGCGCCGAACAGCGCCAGCTTGTAGGTCGGGGTTTCCAGGTTGTGCATGGGGGCCTCGGGCGGCTGCGTCAGGGTTGCTGGTAATGGCCGGGCGTGGTGCCGGGCTCCTTGGCATGGAGGATGGGGGTGACCTGGATGTCGCTGAGGCGCGACGGGTCGTCGATGCCACGCAGGGTCTGCACCTGCAGGTGGGCCTGCTCCGGCGTGAGGTGGGCGTGGGTGGACTCCACCTCCACGGAACCGGGCTGGTTGTCGTGGATGTAGCTCACCAGGAAGCGGTGTCGGCTCATGGTCGTCTCCTCGGGGTGGTTCACCCTCTAGACCACCCGGCCCTTGGAGCGAGTTCAGCTTTCCGGCTGGGCGGCACGGCGCTGAAAAACCTCAAACCAACTCGCTGCCACCGCATCAAAGTTTCTGACAGGACCCGTCCGGCCCGTTGGCCGAAGGAGGACGCAATGACCCTGTTGTGTCTGTTGGGTGGCTGCAGCTGGGCCACCGGAACCGAAGTGACCATGGGCCGCGAGGCGATGCTGTGCCAGGTGTGCAGCCGCTGCGGTGCCTGCCGCTACCTGCCCCTGGCGCCCTGAGGCGATAGCGGGTGAGCGCCTGGGAGCGTGTGCTGGAGACCCTGGCCGAGGAGTTCGCCGACCTGGAGGACCCGGCCCGGGCCACCCGCGTGGTGCTGCGGCTGTTCCTGGCTGCGCTGCTGGGCGGCCTGCTGGGCTTCGAGCGGGAGCAGCACGGCAAGGCCGCCGGGGTGCGGACCCACATGCTGGTGGCGCTGGGGGCGGCGTTGTTCGTCCTGGTGCCGCAGATGGCGGGGGCCGAGCACGACGCCATGAGCCGGGTGATCCAAGGGCTGACGGCGGGCATCGGCTTTCTCTGCGCCGGCACCATTCTCAAGCGCGACCGCATGGACGAAGTGAAGGGGCTGACCACGGCCGCCGGCCTCTGGTCCACCACCGCCATCGGCGTCACCGTGGGCCTCGGCTACGAAGCCACCGCCTTGCTGGCCGCCCTGGTGGTGCTGGCCATCCTCAACCTGTTGCCGCACTTGCTGGGTCGCTTCGACCGGCCACATCGCTGACTCCGGAGACCGCATGTTCCGCAATTTTTCCCACTGCATCGCCTGGACCGACGCCATGCCAAGCGGCAGCGGCTATGTCGGCCTGATCGAGTACCAGCCGAGCCGCGAGGATGCGCAGGTGCAGGTGCTCTGGGTGTACACCCCCGGCTGCACCTGCGCCCGGGAGGCCGAAGCCGCGGCCGACCACATGCTCCGCGCCATCGGCGAGATCACCCCGGAGGGGCGGGTGATCTACCGCGATGGGGTCAGTCTCTAGCGCCGTGCTGGTGCAGGTGGCGGACGATGGCGTCCCGTGCGGTCCGCGCTTCCGGAATCGGCAGGATGGGCCAGACGTGGATCAACCCGTCGCCCACCTGCAGGTTCACCGAGGCGCCGGCATGGCGGGCCTTCTCGGCGAACAGCAGGGCGTCCGGGCAGGCGATGTCCCGGCTGCCGACGAACAGCAGCAGGGGCGGCAGACCGGCGAGGTCGGCATGCAGCGGGCTGACCAGGGGATGGTCGACTCCGGCCGCACCCGCGTAGAGGCGTCCGGCTTCGCGCAGGCCGTCCACGGCGAGCATCGGGTCCAGCGGCTCCACGCGCGGGATGTCGGGGTGGGTCATTGCCACGTCCACCCAGGGGCAGTTGAGCACCAGGCTGTCGGGTCGCCGCATGCCATGGCGCGGCAGCTCCTGCCAGAGCGCCAGGGCCAAGCCGCCGCCGGCGGAATCCCCCATCAGGGCCAACGGCCCGCGCCCAGCCTCCTCGCAGGCCTGGCGGTAGACGGCGGCCACCGCCGCCACGCTTTGCAGGCAGCAGGCTTCCGGTGCGAGGGGGTAGAAGGGCACCAGCAGCGTGAAGCCGGACGCCTCAACCAGTGCCTGCAGAAAGCGCCAGTGATGCGAGGTGATTGGCCGGACATAGGCGCCGCCGTGCAGGTACAGCAGCGTGCCGCTCTGCGGGCGTGGCGACTTCGGCGCCAGCCGATAGACCTCTAGCCGATTGCAATAGAGCGACTGCACGTCCAGCGCGCGCCGCATGCGCGATGACGGACGTGCCGGCCCCGCCCGGCGCACCGCCTCGATGCCTTGCCGTACGGCTTCGGCAGAACCGTAGATGCGCTTGCGGCGAAGCAGGCGGAGCAGGCCGGTGATCAGGCGGCTCTGGAGGCTGGGCATGGCGGTGTTCCTTGGGGCTGCACAGGCATTACGGTTTGTCTATGAGGGATTCAACTACTTATTGATTGGGTGGAGGCTTCCGGCTGAAACCTGTTAGAGCTGAGAAGCACGAATTGAGGGCAGAATCTCGAATCTTCTAGACATCCAATGCATAAGCCGGCCCAGTAGTCCGGGTTATGCATTGGGTAAGTGGGAACTGGAAGAGGGTCTTAACGGCGGCGATAGAGCGCGATATCTGCTCGGAAATTACTGCCGTCAGGACTTCTGACGATAGTGTCCACAGTGTCGTTGAACACTTCCGAATACTTGCCTTGAAGATACGGGTATGCATTTTTCATTAGGGTGCCTTGCCTATCCGTAGAACGAACTCGAACCCCAAGGATGTAAGGCACCTCATCTTCAACTGCTTTGGTGATGTCGTTGGCGCCATTGTGGTTCTGGTAAGACACCAGGCGAACCGGTAAATCCGGTGAGAAACCATCGACCAAAGGTTGAAGTATCTCGATATCGGCCTGGTAGTTATCGCCGTCAATGATGGCGCCGTTTAGCAATTCGTCGCGGATCGTTTCGAACAGTTGTTGTGCCGGCATGGGAAGACTCCTGTCAGTATCCGTAGCGTGGAAATTACCGCCCCCGGATTCTAGGCACAGAAATGGATGCTGGCGAAGTGCCGCTTCTGAGCGTTTTTCATGATGGTTCGTGCGTTCCCTGGGGGCTTGTGAATCCAGCTTAAGCGTCTGGCTTCGAACCGTCCTCCAGCAGCACCGGCCCGCTGCCGAACTCGGCCAGGGCGTCGCCGGGGTTGCGCAGGGGGCAGGTCTCCATGCTCAGGCAGCCACAGCCGATGCAGCCGTTGAGCTGGTCGCGCAGAGCGGTGAGGCGCTGGATGCGCTGGTCCAACTCGTGGCGCCAGCGTTCGGATAGGGCATGCCAGTCGGCGGCGGTGGGGGTGCGGCCTTCGGGCAGGGCGCCTATGGCTTCGGCCACTTCCGCCAGGGGCACGCCCAGGCGTTGCGCCACCTTGATGATCGCCACCCGGCGCAGCACGTCGCGGGCGTAGCGGCGCTGGTTGCCGGCGTTGCGGGTGCTGCGGATCAGCCCCTTGGCTTCGTAGAAATGCAGGGTGGAAACCGGTACGCCGCTGCGTTCGGCGACCTGGCCGACGGTGAGGGGCTTGTGGACGTTGGCGGGTGTGACGGCGGGCATCGTGCTGGGCTCTTGACCTCAAGTTAAGTTGAGGTTTTACCCTCGGCGCCGTTCATGCACAAGATCGGTCCGCAGAGGAGTCGGGACATGCAGCACGCAGAGGAAATCCACACCGCCATCCGGTTCGCCTTCGATCCCGAGCGCCGCCAGGCGCTGCTGGAGGGGCTGGCACCGCGCCTGGCCGCCTGCCTGGCGTCGCACCAAGGGTTGCTGGAAAGCTCCCTGGAGGTCGGCACCGACGGCGACTGGCTGGTCCAGCGCAGCCGCTGGCGCTCGCCGCAGGCCGCTCACCAGGCCCTGGGGGACGGCTCCTGCGGTGCGCAGCTGCTGGGCGAGGCCATCTGGCGCTACGGCGCTCGCTCGGTGTGGTTCGAGTAGGGCACGCCGGCCGTCAGAGCAGGAACATGCCCTTGGCGAGGAACAGGATGGCGAGCATCTGCAGCAGCACGCTGCGGTGGATCAGGCGGGAGCGGGCGGGCGTCATGCGGCCGCTGCGCATCAGCAGGACCACCAGCAGGAAGTGGCCGAGGATGCTCAGCGCCAGGCTGATCTTCAGCACCAGCAGGGTGCCGAAGTGGCTGGCGAAGGGCGCCGCCAGCACCGCGCGGTAGTGCCAGGCGAGGCCCAGCCCGGCGCCGTAGAGTGCCAGCACCACCCAGTGCATCACCTGCCGGGCGCGCTTGCCGAGGGCCTGGGACAGGCGGCTGCGGGCGTCTTCGTCCAGCACCGGTGTGGCGCGGCTGAGGATCATCACCTCGAAGAACACCCCGCCGATGAAGAACGCCGCAGCGGTGATGTGCACGAACTTGAGCAGCAGGTAGGTCATGGCGGGTCCTCGGGCGGCAGGGTGGGCGGATCATGACGGCTCGCCAGGGCAGTGCCATGACCCGCGTCAACGCGCCTGCCGGGGGCCGCCGCCGTAGCGCGCCAGCGCACCGGCCGCCAGGTCCAGGCTGGTGCACAGGACGAAGTAGAGCAGGGCGACGAAGAGGAAGATCTCCGTGGGGTGCACCATCACCCGGTTGCTCACCTGGGTGGCCACGAACGACAGCTCGCCGACGCCGATGACATAGGCCAGGGAGGTGTCCTTGATCAGCGAGACCCACTGGTTGAGGAACGACGGCAGCATGATCGGCAGGGCCTGGGGCAGGATCACCCAGCGCAGCACCTGCCAGGGGCGCATGCCCAGGGCGCGCGCCGCGTGCCATTGGCCCTCCGGCAGGCTGAGGATGCCGGCGCTGACCGAGTGGGCCAGGTAGGCCCCGCCGATCAGCGAGAGGGCGCAGACCACCGTGGCCAGGGCAGGCACGTCCACGTGGAAGACGATGGGCAGCAGGAAGTAGGTCCAGAACA
Organism: Metapseudomonas otitidis; assembly: GCF_011397855.1. Taxonomy (NCBI): domain Bacteria; kingdom Pseudomonadati; phylum Pseudomonadota; class Gammaproteobacteria; order Pseudomonadales; family Pseudomonadaceae; genus Metapseudomonas; species Metapseudomonas otitidis. The sequence goes on from NZ_AP022642.1 coordinate 2,899,814, forward strand.
CCAGCATCAGCACCGGGATCGCCCGGAAGAAGCCCAGCACGCCCACCAGCAGCAGGCGCCAGCGGCCCTTCGACAAGGCCAGTGCGATGCCCAGCACCAGGCCGATCAGCGCCGACGCCAGGGCCGAGCACAGGGCCAGCACCAGCGTCAGCGCGGCGCCGCCCAGCGGGCCTTCGGGCCAGGGGCCCAGCAGCAGGTAGTCGAGGTTGTCGAGGATGACCGAGACGTCCATCAGGCGGCTCCCTGGCGGTAGCGCCGGCTGTGTTGCACCACCTGGCCGAGGGCTTCCATCAGCGCGATGGTGCCGATGTACAGCAGGGTGGCGAGGCCGAAGGCCTGGAAGGTCTTGAAGGTTTCCGTCTCGACCTGGCGCGAGGCGTAGGACAGCTCGGCCAGGCCGATGGCCATGGTCAGCGAGGAGTTCTTCAGCGCGTTCATGTACTGCCCCAGCAGCGGGGCGAAGGCCGTGCGCAGCGCCTGGGGCAGCAGCACCACGCGCCACACCTGGCCAGGCGTCATGCCCAGCGCCAGGCCGGCCTCGCGCTGCTGCGGGCGTACCGAGGCGATGCCGGCGCGGAACTCCTCGGCGACGAAGGCCGTGGTGTACAGCGTCAGGCCCCAGGCCCCGGCGAGGAACTCGAACGACGGCCAGGCCAGCACCAGCGGCCCGATGGCCAGTTCGTGCGGGCTGTTGAGCCAGAACACCAGCGCTTCCGGCAACAGCGCCGGCACGCCGAAGTACCAGAAGAACAGCTGCACCAGCAGGGGCGTATTGCGAAAGGCGGTCAGGAAGGCCTGTGCCGGCCAGGACAACAGGCGCGAGGGCGCCAGGCGGGCGATGGCCAGGGGCGCGCCGAGCAGGGTGGCCAGCAGGCAGCACAGGGCGGAAAGACCGAGGGTCAGCAGGAAGCCGTCCAGCAGCCATTGCAGGTAGAGCGGGGCGAGGAGGTCGCCGAACATGGTTGGATTTCCGGAGCAGGGGCATCAACGACTGCGCCCCACCGAAGCGGGGCGCAGGGAGAGAGGGCGATCAGCTCTTGTCGCCGATCCGGTAGAGGCGAGCCAGGGGCGTCGGCGTGCTCGGGCCGAACCAGGCGTCGTAGATCTTCTGGGCGTCGCCGCTGGTTTCCAGCTCGCGCAGCGACTGGTCGACGAACTCGGTCAGGGCGGCCTCGCCCTTGGGAATGCCGACGCCGATCAGGTCGTTGGAGATGGTGAAGGGCGGTACCTCGTACTTGTCCTTGTCCGGCACGTTGGCCAGCAGGCCAATCAGTTTGGGGCCGTCCTGGGTGATGGCCTGCACCTGGCCGTTGCGCAGGGCGGTGAAGGCGAAGGGGGTGTCGTCGTAGGCGATAACCTTGGCGCCGGGGAATTTCTCCCGCAGGACGCCTTCGTTGACCGTGCCCTTGTCCACGCCCACGCGCCATTTGTTCAGCTGCTCCGGCTCGGTCAGGGTGCCCTTGCGCACGATGAACTGCTGGCCGGAGGCGAAGTAGGGAATGCTGAAGTTCACCTGCTGGGCCCGCTCGGGGGTGATGGTGAAGTTGGCCAGCACCAGGTCCACCTTGTTGGCGGTCAGCAGCGGAATGCGGTTGGCCGGGTTGGTGGGCAGCAGCTCCAGCTTCACGCCCAGCTTGCCGGCCAGGGCCTTGGCGTAGTCGACGTCGAGGCCGGCCAGTTGTTTGGTCTGCGGGTCGACGAAGCCGAAGGGCGGGTTGCTGTCGAAGGCGGCGACCCGGAGGACGCCGGCCTTGCGGATGTCTTCGAGGCGATCGGCATGGGCCAGGCCGGACAGTACGGCCAGGGCGAGGGCGGTGACGGCAGTGAGTTTCTTCATGAAATGACAGCTCCTGGATGGGCCCTGTCGATTCGCAGGGCACCGTATGCGGGGATGGCGGGCGCCCTGGGTGAGGGCGCCCGCCGCTGCCGGAGGGTGGCTCCAGGCGAAGCGGAGTGTGTCAGGGGCGGGCAGGGGCTGAAAAAGAATGAATCGGTCTATCTAATAGCTAAATGGAATAATCTGGCTCTGATTGAGTCCGAATTGGAATTTGCGTGGGCGCTGCTGTTTCGAGCGGATAGCGCCGGAACAGCGCGCTGTCGTTGAGCGCGCGCGCCTCGTGGCTCCAGCCTGGGTAGTCCGCCGGGTCGACCAGGTCCGCTGCCACATGCTGGATGAAGGCCCAGGCGACGGCGCTGCTGATCGCTGCCTGGTCGAGGGTGTCCTCCTCGGCGCGGGCGCTGGCCTCCAGCCCGGCACAGGCAGCACGCAGCTGCAGGCTCACGCGCTCCAGCCAGGGGCCATGCTGCTTGGCTTCCGGCCGCAAGCGGCGTTCATACACCACCTGCACGGCCTTTTCGCAGGCCACCAGCGCCAGCCCTGTCCGGGCCAGGACACGGTGCCGATCCGTGGGAGGAAGCAGCGGGCGCGGCGCCTGTGCCTCGAAGTGGTCGAGGATCAGGTTCGAGTCCATCAGCACCGTGCCATCGTCCAGCACCAGGGTCGGTGCCTTCACTACCGGATTGACCCGGGCGAAGGCCTCGAAGTCGCTGAATACCGACAGCGGATGGTGCTCGAAGGGGACGCCGTAGCAATCGAGGCTGATGGCGACGCGGCGTACATAGGGCGAGTCGAGCATGCCGTAGAGCTTCATGGGGGGATCTCCTGTTGCGTAGTGCTGCTTACGCTAAAGCGTGAAAGGCGCGAATAAAATCGCTATTTTCTCGGCTTTTCCGTTAGGTGCGCTTACATGTCTGACCTTCCACCTCTGCCGGCGCTGCGCAGCTTCGAAGCCGTGGCCCGGCTCGGCAGCGTGACCCGCGCAGCCCGCGAACTGCACGTCACCCACTCGGCCGTCAGCCAGCAACTGCGCCAATTGGAGGACGCCCTCGGCGTCGCACTGCTGGTGCGTGAAGGGCGGGGCCTCCGGGTCAGCGAGGCCGGGCGCCTGTATGCCTTGCAGATCCGCCGCACCCTGGTGGAGATGGCCGAGGCGACCCGCCGCGTGAAGGCGCCGCCCCAGGCCGGGACCGTCACGGTCGCCGTGCTGCCGTCGTTCGGACGGGCCTGGCTGGTGCCGCGCCTGCCGGACTTCCAGCGGCGTCACCCCGGCATCCACCTGCGCTTGCTGGCATCCCTGGAGGTGGTCCATCTCGGCGACAGCGCGGCGGACCTGGGCATCCGCATGGGTGATGGGCAGTGGGACGGCGTGGAGGCGCGCCTGCTGCTGCGCGACGAGTGGGTGCCGGTGGCCGCGCCCTTCTTCAACGGCGGGCTATTGCCCCAGGAGCCCGACGCGATCGTCGCGGGCGCCTCGCTGTTCTGCAGCGAATCCTGGCAGGCCTGGTGCCAGCAGGCCGGGGTGGCACCGCCCGCCCGCAGCGGCCTGGAGTGCAACGACTCCAACTTGGTGCTGGAGGCGGCGCGGCTGGGGCAGGGCGTTGCGCTCGAACGACGCAGCCTGGTGCAGGACGCCATCGTCCGGGGCGAACTGGTCCAGCTCGGCAACGTAACGGCGCCTTATCCCTTCCCCTACTGGCTGGTGTGGCCCCGGCAACGCCCCTTGTCGGCGCTGGCGCAGGCCTTCGTCACCTGGCTGCAGGCGCAGGCGGCCGACGGAGCGGCCTGATGCCTGCCGCTGGTCCATCCGGCTGGAAATGGCCCTGCGATGCGGGAATAATGCCGCCCCCTTTTTATTAGGAGAATCAAATGGTTATCCATTTCCTGAGCGGAGAGGGTCAGGGTGCCTGCGGCCGCAGCGATGCCAACCTGAACGCCTCCAACCAGCCGGCCGAGGTCACCTGCAAGACCTGTCGCCGGACCAACGCCTTCACCCAGGCTGAACAGGGCGCCGCGCCCCAGGCCACAGCCGCCCAGGCGCGTGTCACGCCGCCGCGCAGCGAGCCTGTTGCGCGCAAGAGCCCCCAGCAGGCCGCCACCCAGGGCAGCGCCTGGCAGAGCTGGCAGGCCCGCCTGAGCCAGACCCCCGGCAAGCAGCGCCTGCCGCGCTCCCGCCGCCGCGCCCAGGCATTCGTCTAAGGGCTTCCCCACCCTGGCCCGGGCGTTGCCTGGCGGCCGGGGTGGCTATCGATTCGGATCCCCGCCCCGACGGCGCCCTCAGGCCGGCTGTTCCCCTGCGCGCCTGAGCAGGGTGCGGCAGCGCTCGGAGAGGTGCTCCACGCGCAGGTGCTTGCCGGCCTTGGTATAGCGCTCGCGCAGGGTCTTGAGGGCGGCGATGGCGGAGTAGTCGACGAAGCTGAGGTGCCGGCAGTCGAGGGTGACCCGTTCCGGATCGCCGGCCGGGTCGAACTGGTTGAGGAAGGGCGTGGCGGAGGCGAAGAACAGCGTGCCGTGCACCCGGTAGAGCTTGCTGCCGTCGGCTTCGATGTGGCTGTCGGCGTACAGCTCGCGGGCGTGGTGCCAGGCGAAGTTCAGGGCGGCGATGACGATGCCGCAGAGCACGGCGGCGGCCAGGTCGGTGAAGACGGTGATCACGGTGACGGCGACGATCACCAGCACGTCGTTCAGCGGCACCTTGCCGGCCACCCGCAGGGAGCCCCAGGCGAAGGTCTGCTGGGCCACCACGAACATCACCCCGGCCAGCGCCGCCAGCGGGATGCGCTCGATCAGCGGGGACAGGAACAGCACGAACAGCAGGATCATCACCCCGGCCACCACGCCGGACAGCCGCCCCCGGCCACCGGAGCTGAGGTTGATGGCGGTCTGGCCGATCATCGCGCAGCCGCCCATGCCGCCGAACGCGCCGGAGACGATGTTGGCCGCGCCCAGGGCCATGCACTCGCGGTCGGGGAAGCCCCGGCTCTCGGTGATCTCGTCGGTGAGGTTGAGGGTGAGCAGGGTCTCCAGCAGCCCGACCATGGCCATCAGCAGCGCATAGGGCGCGATGATCTGCAGCGTCTCCAGGTTCCAGGGCACCGACGGCAGGGCGAAGCTGGGCAGGCCGCCGGCGATCTGCGCCATGTCCGCGAGGGTGCGGGTGGGCAGGCCCAGCATGTGCACCAGCAGCCCGACACCGAGGATCGCCACCAGCGCCGGTGGCACGGCGCGGGTCAGTCGCGGCAGCAGCCAGACCACCGCCATGGTCAGCCCCACTAGGCCGAGCATGGTGTACAGCGGCATGCCGCTCAGCCAGGCGTCGCCCTGCTTGAAGTGCTCCAGCTGGGCCAGGGCGATGACGATCGCCAGGCCGTTGACGAAGCCCAGCATCACCGGGTGCGGCACCATGCGCACCAGCTTGCCCAGGCGCAACGCCCCGAACAGCAGCATCACCGCCCCGGCCAGCACCGTGGTGGCCAGCAGGTACTGCACGCCGTGCTCCACCACCAGGGCGACGATGACCACCGCCATGGAACCGGCAGCGCCGGAGATCATCCCCGGCCGACCGCCGAACAGGGCGGTGAGGGTGCAGATGATGAAGGCGCCGTACAGCCCCATCAGCGGGTTGAGGTGGGCAACCAGGGCGAAGGCGATGCACTCGGGCACCAGGGCGAAGGCGGTGGTGAGACCGGCCAGGACTTCATGACGCAGGCTGGGTTTCTTCATGGGCTTACCGGGCCAGCGCGCTGCCGGCCCTGTCGGGGATGGGGGAGGGGCGCGCATGGTACGGAAATGCGCCCGGCCCCACCAGCACGGTCCGCCTCAGCGGTTGACCCGCTGGATCAGCTCCAGGCAGCGCTGGACATGGGCGCTGCCGTCCTGGGCGCGGCGGCTGAGGATGATGGGCGAGACCGCCTCCGGCTCCAGCACCTCGGCGTAGTCGATGTCGGCCCGGTGCTGCTGGCGCACCGAGGCCGGCACCAGGGCGACGCCCAGGCCGGCCGCCACCAGGCCGATGGCGGTCTGCAGCTCGTTGGCCCACTGCCCGACGCGCACCGCCAGGCCACGGTTGGCGAACAGCGCCAGCACGTGGTCGGCGTAGCTTGGGCGCGGGTTGGCGGGGTAGAGCACGAAGGGTTCGTCGGCGAGCTGCTGCAGTGACACCGGGCGCCCGAGCAACCGATGGCCGGCAGGCAGCACCGCCACCAGCGGGTCTTCCCGCAGCACCTGCTGGTGGATGGCCGGGTCGTCGAAGCGGATGCGTCCGAAGCCGATGTCGATGCGCCCGCTCTTCAGCGCCTCCACCTGCTGCAGGGTGGTCATTTCCTGCAGGCCCAGCTCCAGGTCCGGGTCCTGGCGCAGTTCGCGGATCAACTCCGGCAGCACCGCATAGAGCGTGGAGGGGGCGAAGCCGATGCCCAGCCACTGGCGCTGCCCCTGGCCGATGCGCCGGGTAGTGTCGCAGAGGGCCTGCACCTGCTGCAGCAGGGCTGCGCTCTGTTCATGGAAGTAGCGACCGGCCTCGGTCAGCCGCAGCGGTCGGCCGCGCTCCAGCAGCGGCGTGCCCAGTTCCTCCTCCAGTTGCTGGATCTGCCGGCTCAGCGGGGGCTGGGCGATGTGCAGGCGCTCGGCCGCGCGGGTGAAATTGAGGGTGTCCGCCACGGCCTGGAAATAGCGCAGGTGCCTGAGTTCCACGATACCTCCCGGGTATTAAAGAAGAGGGAGATGATATTGGACCTGTCGTTCCCGCTGGCGCAATGTTCGGCCACCCAAACCCAGACTTGCAGGGTATCGAGCGAGCCGAACCCTGCGCCACGGAAGCACACCCATGAGCACCCCCCTGATCGAACGGCTGGACACCTGCATCGTCGACCTGCCGACCATCCGCCCCCACAAGCTGGCCATGCACACCCTGCAGCGGCAGACCCTGGTGATCCTGCGCCTGCGCTGCAGCGACGGCGTCGAGGGCATCGGCGAGTCCACCACCATCGGCGGGTTGTCCTACGGCTACGAGAGCCCGGAAGGGATGAAGGCCAACATCGACGCGCACCTGGCCCCGGCACTGATCGGCCAGCCGGCGGACAACATCAACGCCGCCATGCAGCGCCTGGACCGGGTGGCCAAGGGCAACACCTTCGCCAAGTCCGGCATCGAGACGGCCCTGCTGGACGCCCAGGGCAAGCGCCTCGGGCTGCCGGTCAGCGAACTGCTCGGCGGCCGCGTGCGCGAGGGCCTGGAAGTGGCCTGGACGCTGGCCAGCGGCGACACCGGCCGCGACATCGAGGAGGCCGAGCGCATGCTCGACCTGCGCCGCCACCGCCTGTTCAAGCTGAAGATCGGCGCCAACCCCCTGGAGCAGGACCTGGCTCACGCGGTGGCCATCAAGCGCGCCCTGGGCGACCGCGCCAGCGTGCGCGTGGACGTCAACCAGCACTGGGACGAGTCCCAGGCGATCCGCGGTTGCCGGGTGCTCGGCGAGCACGGCATCGACCTCATCGAGCAGCCGATCCCGCGTTACAACCGCAGCGGCCAGGTGCGCCTGAACCGCTCCAGCCCGGCACCGATCATGGCCGACGAGTCCATCGAGAGCGTCGAGGATGCCTTCAGCCTCGCCGCCGAGGGCGCTGCCAGCGTGTTCGCCCTGAAGATCGCCAAGAACGGCGGCCCCCGTGCCGTGCTGCGCACTGCCCAGATCGCCGAGGCGGCGGGCGTGGCGCTCTACGGCGGCACCATGCTCGAAGGCGCCATCGGCACCCTGGCCTCCGCCCACGCCTTCCTCACCCTGCGCCAGCTGACCTGGGGCACCGAGCTGTTCGGGCCGCTGCTGCTGACCGAGGAGATCGTCACCGAGCCCCCCGTCTACCGAGATTTCCAGCTGCAGGTGCCGCGCACCCCCGGCATCGGCCTGACCCTGGACGAGGAGCGCCTGGCGCGCTTCCGCCGTTCCTGACCCCGGAGGACCCCGACCATGCTGTTCCACGTGAAGATGACCGTCCGCCTGCCCGCCGACATGGACCCGGAACGGGCCGCCCGGCTCAAGGCCGACGAGAAGGCCCTGGCCCAGCGCCTGCAGCGCGAGGGCACCTGGCGCCACCTCTGGCGCATTGCCGGGCACTACGCCAACTACAGCGTGTTCGACGTGCCCAGCGTCGAAGCGCTGCACGACACCCTGATGCAACTGCCGCTGTTTCCCTACATGGACATCGAGATCGACGGACTCTGCCGCCACCCCTCGTCGATCCATGATGACGACCGCTGAGCCCCGAACGCCCTGAACAAGAACAATGAGGTGACCCCCATGACCGTGAAGATTTCCCAGACTGCCGAACTCCAGCGTTTCTTCGAGCAGGCGGCCGGTTTCGGCAACGACGCCGGCAACCCGCGCCTCAAGCGCATCGTCCAGCGGGTGCTGGAGGATGGCGCCCGGCTGATCGAAGAGCTGGCCATCACCGATGACGAGTTCTGGAAGGCCGTCGACTACCTCAACCGCCTGGGCGCCCGTGGCGAGGCCGGCCTGCTGGTGGCAGGGCTGGGCCTGGAGCGCTTCCTCGACATGCTGCAGGACGCCCGCGACGCCGAGGCCGGGCGTACCGGCGGCACCCCGCGCACCATCGAAGGCCCGCTCTACGTGGCCGGGGCGCCGCTGAGCGAAGGCTTCGCGCGGCTGGACGACGGCAGCGAAGACGGCGTGGGCATCCCGCTGTTCCTCGAAGGCACGGTGCGCGACACCGACGGACGCCCACTGGCCGGCGCGGTGGTGGACCTGTGGCACGCCAACACCAAGGGCCTGTATTCCTACTTCGACTCCAGCCAGTCCGAGTACAACCTGCGCCGCCGCATCGTCACCGACGCCGAGGGTCGCTACCGCGCCCGCAGCATCATTCCCTCCGGCTATGGCTGCGACCCCCAGGGTCCGACCCAGGAATGCCTCGACGGCCTCGGCCGGCACGGCCAGCGCCCCGCGCACATCCACTTCTTCATCTCGGCCGGCGGCCACCGCCACCTGACCACCCAGATCAACCTCGCCGGCGACCGCTACCTGTGGGACGACTTCGCCTACGCCACCCGCGAAGGCCTGGTGGGCGAGGTGACCCACCTGGCCAGCGGCAGCGCCCACGGCGTGGAAGGCCCCTGCGCCGAGTTGCAGTTCGACTTCGTGCTGCAGCCGGCCAGCCACAACCAGGACGAGCAGCGCAGCCAGCGCCCCCGCGCCCTGCAGGTGCCGGGCGCCTGAGCCTCGGGCACGCCCCGGTCGCGGTGACCGGGGCGTGCCGTCAAGGCACATCCGTGCAAGCCAGGCGGGCGGGGCCATGCTTGAATAGCCCGCTCAGCCACTGCCCGGATGCGCCCATGAACCGCAACGACCTCCGCCGCGTCGACATGAACCTGCTGGTGATCTTCGAAGCCCTGATGCTCGAACCCAACCTCACCCGGGTCGGCGAGAAGCTGTTCCTTTCCCAGTCCACCGTCAGCGCCGCCCTGGCGCGCCTGCGCGATCTGTTCGATGACCCGCTGCTGATCCGCAGCGGCCGGGGCATGGTGCCCACCAGCCGGGCCCAGGAGATCTTCGCCGAGCTGCGCCCGGCCATGGACGTGATCTCCGCTGCCGTTAGCCGGGCCAAGAGCTTCGACCCCGCCACCAGCACCAACGTGTTCCGCCTCGGGCTTTCCGACGACGCCGAGTTCGGCCTGTTCCCCGCGCTGCTCAACGCCCTCCAGGAGGAGGCACCGAACATCGTGGTGGTGGTGCGCCGGGCCAACTTCCTGCTGATGCCGGCGCTGCTCGCCTCGGGGGAGATCACCGTCGGCGTCAGCTACACCACCGACCTGCCGGCCAACGCCAAGCGCCGCAAGCTGCGCGACATCGGCGTCAAGGTGCTGCGCGGCGACGACCGCCCCGGCCCGCTGACCCTGGACGACTATTGCGCCCGCCGCCACGTGATGGTGTCGTTCTCCGGCGACCTCTCCGGCAACATCGACCAGGACCTGGCGCGCATCGGCCGCAACCGCCAGGTGGTGCTCGCGGTGCCTCAGTTCGGCAGCCTGCGGGCGCTGCTGCGGGGCACCGAGATGATCGCCACGGTGCCCGACTACGCCGCCTGCACCCTGGTGGACGACGGCAGCCTGCGCGCCGACGACGCCCCCTTCGAGGTGGACAAGGCCGAGCTGTCCATGGTCTGGAGCGGCGCCCACGACAACGACCCCGCCGAGCGCTGGCTGCGCGAGCGCATCCACCAGTTCATGTCCCGCGAACTCTGAGCCGGCTCAGCCCGCGCGACGCAGGCCCAGGGCGAGGAGGGCGGTCAGCAGGCTGACCCCGGCGATGGCGACGAAGGCTGCGTGGTAGCCCGCCAGGGTCGCCGCCCCGGCATCCAGCCCGGCGGCCAGTGCCTGGGCGCTGGTGTGATGGGCCAGGCTGACGAACACCGCGATCCCCAGTGCGCCGCCCAGCTGCCGCGAGGTGTTGAGCAGGCCGGAGGCCAGCGCCGTGTCCGCCGGGGCGATCCCGGCGATGGCTGCGTGCACCGCCGTGGCCAGCATCAGTCCGACCCCGGTGCCCAGCAGCAGGGTCGGGCCCGCCACATGGCGCAGCAGGTCCACCTCCTTCGGCAGCCAGGCCAGCCCGAGAAAGCCCAGCGCCGCCAGCACCCCACCGAGGCTGGGCAGGTGGCGTATCCCCCGTGCGGCGAGCCAGCGGGCACCCAGGGCCGCGCTGGCGATGGCCAGGCAGGTCGGCAGCATGGCAAGGCCGGTGTCGCGGGCGCCCAGGCCGGCCACCTCGTGCAGCGCCAGGGCCAGGAAATACAGCGATGCGGTGAGGGTCGCGCCCAGGCTCAGCAGCAACAGGTTGCCCAGCGCCACGTTGCGCTGGCGGAACAGGCCCAGGCGCACCAGCGGCTCGCGCACCCGCGCTTCGATGATCAGGAAGGCCACGCCCAGCAGCGCCGCCAGGCCCAGCGCCAGCTGCACCCTCGGCGCGCCCCAGCCCAGCCCGACGCTGCTCACCAGGGCGTAGACCAGGGCGCTGGCGGCGCCGGTGGCGGTCAGCGCACCGCCCACGTCCAGCGGCTTGGGATTCGTCGGCACGCCGGGCGCCAGGGTGCTTGAGGCGAGCACGAACAGGCCGAGGCCCAGGGGCACGTTGACGAACATCACCCAGCGCCAGCTGGCGTAGGCGGTGAGCAGGCCACCCAGCAGCACGCCGAAGGCCGCCGCCAGCGAGCCGGAGGCGGTCCACAGGGCGATGGCGCGATCCCGCCCGGCGCCTGGCCCGTGAGCGCCGACGATCACCGCCAGGGTCGAGGTGGCCAGCACCGCCGCGCCCGCACCCTGGAAGGCCCGCGCCGCCACCAGCAGCGCCGAGCCCTGGGCCAGGCCGCCGACCAGGCTGGCCAGGCTGAACAGCGCCAGGCCGGCGCGCAGCACCCGGCGCCGGCCGAGGCGGTCGGCCAGCCGTGCGGCCAGCAGCATCAGCCCGCCCAGTGCTACCAGGTAGGCATCCACCACCCACTGGCGACTGCCCGCGTCCAGCCCCAGGTCCCGGGCCATGGAAGGGAGCGCGACGTTCACGATGGCGCCGTCCATCACCACCATGAAGGAGGCCAGGCAGGCGATCAGGGTGGCGAGCCAGAGGGGCGCGCCGGGGTTGAGCAGGGCCGTGGGCGCGGGCGCCCGCTGGCCGGTGGCGAGGGTGTTCATCGGCATCTCCTGATGAGTCCGGGAATCCGGGGTTCGCCATCAGGATCGGGGCGAGGGCGCTTGTTCCGATAACCGCATCCGGACAAGCTATGTTGCAAACCTGCCATGCCGGAGATCGCCACCATCACTGAAGCCGACCTGACGGACCTGCTCGGCGGTCCGCTGCTCATCGCCCTGCGCGGCGGCCACGAGCCCGACCACGTCTTCCGCCTGGGCAACAAGGAAACCGACTGGCACCGCCACCGGCGCGGGCAGCTCACCTGCGTCGAGACCGGCCTGGTGCACGTGCGCACCGCCCAGGGCTCCTGGGTGCTGCCGCCGTACCGCGCCGCCTGGATGCCGCCAGGGGTGCCCCACTGGGCGAGCCTGAGCGGCGTGCTGTCCGGGTGGAGCGTGCTGATCGAACCCTCGGCCTGCGCGCGGCTGCCGGCCCATCCCCAGGTGATGGGCGTGGGCGAGGTGATGCGCGCGTTGGTCAGCCGCGCGGCCAGCTGGAACCCCCGCGAGGCGCTGACCCCCGAGCGCGAGCGTCTGGTGCAGGTGCTGCTGGACGAGATCGTCGCCGCGCCCACCGAGCCGCTCCACCTGCCGATGCCCACCGACCGCCGGGTGCTGCCCATCGCCCGCGGGCTGCTGGCCAACCTGGCGGACACCCGCAGCCTGGAGGCCTGGGCCGAAACCGCCGGGCTGTCGCCGCGCACCGCCCGGCGCCTGTTCATCGCCGAGACCGGCATGGCCTTCGCCGAGTGGCGGCAGCAGGCGCGGCTGGTGCACGCCCTGGAGCGCCTGGCCCAGGGCGACCCGGTGGCGGTGGTGGCCGATGCCCTGGGCTACGCCTCGCCGAGCAACTTCATCGCCATGTTCCGCAAGGCCTTCGGGCAGACACCGGCGCGCTATTTCGTCGAACGGCCGGACGGCTGAAGGCCGGGCAGATGTGGATGGGATGAGTTCTCGCTTGGCACGGATTGCGCCGAAACGTAATCTTATTACGTTTCAAAACAGAGCCCGCCCATGCCCCTCACGCCCCAGACCCGCCTGCAATCCATCGACGCCCTGCGGGGCCTCGTCATCCTCTTCATGTTGCTGGACCACGTCCGCGAGACCTTCTACCTGCACCACCAGGTGGGGGACCCGATGGACGTGGCCAGCACCGATCCGGCGCTGTTCCTCTGCCGCACCCTGGCGCACCTCTGCGCCCCGGTGTTCATCCTGCTGACCGGGTTGTCCGCCTACCTGTACGGCGAGAAGCACGACGGGCGCGCAGCGGTGTCGGCCTTCCTGTTCAAGCGCGGGCTGTTCCTGGTGGTGCTGGAGCTCACCCTGGTCAACTTCGCCTGGACCTTCCAGTGGCCGCCCAGCGTGATGTACCTGCAGGTGATCTGGGCCATCGGCCTGAGCATGCTGGCGCTCTCCGCGCTGGTCTGGCTGCCGCGCCCGGCGCTGGTGGCCCTCGGTCTGCTGCTGGTGGCTGGGCACAACCTGCTGGATGGCGTGCATGCCGAGCCTGGCACCTGGGCGCACATCCCCTGGGCGGTGCTGCATGACCGGGGCTGGATCGAGCTGGGCGAAGGCCTGCGCCTGCGCACCTCCTACCCGGTGCTGCCGTGGATCGGCGTGATCGCCCTGGGCTATGCCCTGGGGCCCTGGTTCGGCCGGGGCAGCCAGGCGGAGACGCGCCGGCACCGGCTGTGGGTGACCGGCGCGGCGTGCCTGCTGCTCTTCGTGCTGCTGCGTCTGGTGAACGGCTACGGCGAACGGCCCTGGGTGCCGGGCGCCGACCTGACCCACACACTGATGGCCTTCTTCAACATCACCAAGTACCCGCCGTCGCTGCTGTTCCTGGCCCTCACCCTGGGGCTCGGCCTTTGGCTGCTGCGGGCCTTCGAGCGCATCGGTCAGGCGCGCCTGGTGCCGCTGCTGGCCACCTTCGGCGCCGCGCCGATGTTCTTCTACCTGCTGCACCTCTACGTGCTGAAGCTGCTCTACCTGGCGTGCCTGGCCATCTTCGGCGCCAACCAGGGCACGCTGTTCGGCTTCGACGGCATCTGGGCGCTGTGGCTGGCCAGTGCGGTGCTGGCTGTGGCGCTGTTCCCGCCGGTGCGCGCCTTCGCCCGGTTGAAGGCGCGGCGGCGTGACCTTGCCTGGCTGAAGTACTTCTAGCCAGGCGAGCAGGCGCCTTCGTCGGGGCGTTTCAGCAGCAGGCTGAGCTGCTTCGGCGGCTGGTGCACCAGGCCGTCGTCCGACTCGCAGACGCGCTGGATGAAGTTGTCGGTGAACAGCAGCTTGCCGTGCACGAAGTGCTCGCCGGGCCGCAGGTTGGGGTTGTCGATCCGGGTGCCGAGGCGCGCCGCCAGCCAGGTGCCGGCTTCGTAGTGGCTGATCCAGCGTTCGCTGGCCAGCTGCTGCAGCGGTGCCTCTGGCGCTTCGCGGGCGATGACGATCACCGGCACGTCGCTGACCTCCGGCACCAGGTCGTTGTGGCCCCAGTGGCCGTCCTCGCCCAGGCGCTGGCCGTGGTCACCGGTGATCACCAGGTAGCGCTCGCCTTCGAGCCGGTCGAACGCCTCCAGCACCTCGCCCAATAGCTCGTCCAGGTAGTGGATGGCGTTGTCGTAGGCGTTGGCCTGGTCGGCGGCGCTTTGGTCCGGCCAGGGTGCGACGCGGGCCTCGTGGCGGTAGTTGTTTGCGTAGGGCAGGTGCGCGGTGCGCAGGTTGAGTACCACGAAGTTGCGCGGCCCCCAGTGCTGCTGGGCCAGCAGCTCGAGCAGGGTGCGGTCCTGGCGCTGGAGGAAGCGCAGCGGGTGGTCCTCGCGGGTGATCGACACGTCCAGGTAGCGGCTGCCCAGGTGCGCCAGCAGCTTGGACTCCTGGGACGAGATCCAGTGGGTGCGGAAGCCGGCTTCTTGGGCGAAGCGGAACAGGTTGACCTGGCCGGTGCGCAGCAGCGGGTCCTGGCCGGGTTCGCGGATGGGGTTGAGCAGGTACGGCAGGCTCACGTCGGTGGCCACGCCGGCCGCCACGCCAGGGCGCAGCAAGGCGTCGGGGTGGTCGCGCAGGTAGGCCTGCAGGCGCGGGGTGGTGTCGCGGTCGTAGCCGAACACGCCGAGCCGGTCGCTGCGCAGGGAGTCCGCCACCACCAGCCACACATGCCTGGCGCCGCTGGGCACGGCGCTCAGGCCGTAGGGCTGGAAGGGCGCCGGGGGCAGTTGCGCGTCCTCACGCAGGGCCAGGCGCACCGCCCAGGCGGAGAAGGCGTTCAGGCTGTTGTGCAGGCCGCTGCGGGCCGGGCTGGGGACGAAGGCGTCGAGGTTGCGGTAGGTGGCGCGGTAGGGCTTGGACAGCAGCACCACGGCGATCAGCAGCAGCGCCCAGCGGCTCGAAGGCAGGCCCAGGGCCGGGCGCACCTTGAGGTGCAGGAGTAGCAGCGCCGTGTAGGGCAGGCCGACGCACAACAGCACCGTCCAGTGCTGGGTGAAGCTGTACAGCGCGGTGTCGCGCACCTCGGCCGAGTCGTTGAGCAGGGCCTGGATGTCGATGGCGCTCAGCGGTTCGCCGAAGAAGCTGATGTTGGCCAGCTGCATCACCTGCATCAGCGCGAACAGCAGCAGGATGCCCGCCACCAGCAGCCGTTGGCCGCAGAGCCAGAGGGCGGCGCTGAACAGCCAGAGCACCGCCACGTAGCCCAGCTCCAGCTCGGCCCGGTTGCTGGGGGTGAACTGCTGCTGGAGGACGTCATCCGCCAGCAGCAGGCTGCAGCTCAGGGTGGCGAGCGCCGGCAGGGCCAGCCAGCGGCGCGTCGTCGGGCTGAGCATCAGTCTTCGACCTCGGTCTTCACGGCCTTGCCGCTCACCGGGTCGTGGTAGATCTCCACCTTGCGGCGGTCCTTGTCGTAGCCGTAGATCTCGTAGCAGTTGCCGTCGGTGACCTTGAACTTGCGGATCTCGTAGCCCTGCTCGCGCAGGCCGGCCTGGAAGCGCTCCGGGTCCTGCCAGGTACTGCGCTCGGCTTCGGTGCAGGTGGGGCCGGCAACGGCACTGGCGCTGGCCAGCAACAGGGTGGGAAGCAGCAGGTATCGCATGGGTGGGGCTCCTTTTCAGTGAGGGGCCCACCTTGTGGCGCGAAGCTTAACGAAGGCTTAGGGGGTAATGGCGCGTTACATTTGCCGGCTTTCCAAGCCGCAGCGAATTCCCATCATGACCGCCACCGAACGATGGAGAGCGCCCCATGCGCGTGCTGCTGGTCGAAGATGATGCCGCCCTGGCCCAGGGCATTCGCGTGGCCCTGCGCAAGGAGGGCTACACCCTCGACTGGGTGGCCGACGGCGTGGAGGCCGGCCATGCCTTGCGCAGCGAGGCCTTCGACCTGGTGCTGCTGGACCTGGGCCTGCCGCGCCAGGACGGCCTCACCCTGCTGCGCCAGCTGCGCAGCCGGCCGGAGACCCAGGTGCCGGTGCTGGTGCTCACCGCCCGCGACGGCAAGGCCGACCGCATCCTGGGGCTGGATGCCGGCGCCGACGACTACCTGGTCAAGCCGGTGGACCTGGACGAACTCAAGGCTCGCATCCGCGCCCTGCTGCGTCGTTGCCAGGGGCGAGCGCAGCCGCTGCTGGAACATGCCGGCGTCAGCCTCGATCCGGCGACCCAGGAGGTGCGCTACCACGGGCAGACGGTGGCGATGACGCCCATGGAGTACCAGCTGCTGCACCAGTTGCTGGTGCGCCCTGGGGCGGTGGTCACCCGTGAGCGCCTCAGCCACACCCTCTACGGCTGGAACGAGAGCGGCCCCGGCAACACCCTGGAAGTGCTGATCCACAACCTGCGCAAGAAGCTCGACAGCGGTCTGATCCGCACTGTGCGCGGGGTCGGTTACCTGGTGGAGCGCGCGCCATGATCGCCATTCGCACCCGCATCCTCGCGCCGACCCTGGCGCTGTTCCTGATCGGCAGCCTGGTGCTGGGCCTGCTGGCGGTGCGTGACAGCCACCGGGAAATCGAAGGCATCTACGACGCCCAGCTGCTGCAGACCGCCCGCCTGCTGCAGGGCGTGCTGCGACAGCCGGGCCTGGAGCGCGCCGACTGGGCGAGCCTGCGCCAGGCGCTGGACCAGGCCATGGAGCGCTCCGCAGAGGGCGTGCTGACCCACCCCTACGAGATCGACGTGGCCTTCCAGATCTGGTCCCGCGATGGCCGCCTGCTGCTGCGTTCCGACGACGCCCCGGCGCTGGAGAACCCCCCGGCGGTGGGCGTGCAGGACTTCATCGTCGACGGCCACGAATGGTGCGGTGTGCTGCTGGACGACGCCGAGCAGGGCCTGCTGATCTGGGTCGGCGAGCGCGACGACCTGCGCCAGGACCTGATCCAGCGCATCGTCCAGCACGCCTTGCTGCCCAGCCTGGTGGGGTTGCCGCTGCTGGCCCTGGTGATCTGGCAACTGCTGGGCTGGGGCCTGCGCCCCCTGCAGCGCCTGGCGCGGCAACTGCGCGCCCGTCCGGTGGACAGCCTGGAACCCTTGGCACGCGGCCCGCTGCCGCCCGAACTGGAGCCGGTGCGCAGCGCCCTGGACCGCCTGCTGCAGCAACTGCGCAACCTGCTGGAGCGCGAGCGGCGCTTCATCGCCGATGCCGCCCACGAGCTGCGCACGCCCCTGGCCATTCTTGACATCCACGCCCGCAACGCCCGTCAGGCCGACAACGACCAGGAGCGTGACGAGGCCCTGGCCTTCCTCCAGCAGGGCGTGGGCCGCGCCACCCGCATCGCCAGCCAGTTGCTCACCATGGCCCGCCTGGAGCCGGAGATCGACACCCGGCAGCCCGTGGACCTGCCGGCCCTGGTGCGCGAAGAACTGGCGGAGCTGACGCCGCTGGCCCTGCGCCAGGACGTGGAGCTGGTGCTGGAAGGGGAGCCCGCGTGCCCGGTGCAGGGCGAGGAAGCCTCGTTGTCGATCCTGCTGCAGAACCTCATCAGCAATGCCCTGACCTTCACCCCGCCTGGCAGCGAGGTGCGGGTGCAGGTGGATGCCCTTGGTCAGGGCGTGCGCCTGCGGGTGCTGGACCAGGGGCCGGGAGCCAGCGAGGCCGAACTGGCGCGCCTCTGCGACCGTTTCTACAGCGCCGGCAACCCCCAGGGTGCGGGCCTGGGGCTGGCCATCGTGGAGATGATCAGCCGCCGCCTCGGCGCTTCGTTGCGCTTGAGTAACCGCGCCGAAGGCGGCTTCTGCGTGGAGCTACTGTTCCCGCTGTTGGGCGGCGCGCGGCCAGGGGCCCCGCTGGAGGGCCTGGCCGGGCGTCGCTGAGGTTCAGTCGACGCTCAGGGTGCCCCAGAAGGTGTCGGTGGATGAGTAGGGGTAGGTCTTGCCGTCGTATTGCAGGGTCTTCTTCACCGTGCGCAGCGGTTTGTCGTCGTCGTCGCTCACCTGGGCGGAGAGGATCAGGTCGGCGAACCCGTGGCTGCTCTTCGGGGCGATGGCCAGGGTCATCCGCGCGTGCTCGGAGCGGAAGCGGTCGTTGTTCACGCAACTGGTGCCCTGCACGGTGATCCACTCCCGCAGGTAGCCGGTGAATACCGGGCGCAGGGTGGCGGCCTTGCCGGGGACGAACAGCGTCAGCTCGTCGAACTGACCCGCGTCCGGGCAACTGGGCCCACGGGCCTGGCTGCTGATCACCACGCCGAAGGCACGCACGTCCTTGGCCAGGCGGTAGCGCGCGGTGTCCAGCCAGAGGCTGTCGGCGCTGATCTCCAGCAGGGCGTCTTCTTCCAGGTTGCCTTCGTGGCGCTCCAGGATGCGCCCGCTGGCGCTGTCCACCCGCGCCACCAGCAGGTGCAGCTGGCGTTCACCGGGCGTGCCACCGCTGGTATCGCTGTCGTAGGCCAGGGCCACCACGCTCTGCCGAGCGTCGTCCGGCCAGCGCTTGCAGGCGGCAGCCACCAGCGGGCCTTCGCTGTCGTAGCTCGGCTGTTGCCAGCCTTTCTGGCCCAGTTGCTGGGCGATGCTGTTCAGCAATGCGGGTTCACAGGGTTGTGCATCGCGGGCCCAGGCGGGGTTGGCCAGGCTGGCGGCGGCCGCCAGCAGCCAGGGCAGGGCGCGGAACAGGGGGCGATGGAGGCGACGGTCCATGTGCGGGTGTCCTGAGTGGAGAGAAGGGCGGGCATTCTAGCGCCCGGCAGGGCTTGGCGGCGTACGC
Organism: Metapseudomonas otitidis; assembly: GCF_011397855.1. NCBI lineage: Bacteria > Pseudomonadati > Pseudomonadota > Gammaproteobacteria > Pseudomonadales > Pseudomonadaceae > Metapseudomonas > Metapseudomonas otitidis. The sequence continues at coordinate 2,918,526 of NZ_AP022642.1, forward strand.
CGGTCAGCCGTCGAATACCTGGCAGCCGAAGTAGAACGTCCCGGGCGGCGACGCGCTGTCGGTGCCGACGAAGAAGGCATCCGGGAAGGGGGGGTCGTCGGAGGCCTGGCCGACCTCCTTGCGGTACTGCCCGCGTCCCCAGCCGCTGGTGGCCAGGTCCTCCTTGGGCACGGGCTGCACGCCGGTCCTGCCGACGAAGGCCGCCTGGTCGCCGGTGGCCTGCGCGTAGAACACTGCGCCGCTGTCGCCCCGGTACCAGAGGGTGCTGATCGGCACGCCCAGCACCTCGACCGGTTGCGGCAGGTGGTACTCCAGGTCGATCAGGCCGTCTTCGTCATGGTCCACGGCGACGATGCCGTTGGCCTTGAACAGTGCCTTCACCGCATCGTCGCGGGAATCCAGCGGGGCCTGCTGGCAGGTCAGCGCCTTCTCCAGCGCGCCGGCCACCTGGGCGTCCAGCGCGAAGGCGGGTGAGCTGGCCCAGAGCAGGGCGAGGAGGGCAATGGGATTCCTGGGCTTCACGGGACGGTCTCCTTGACGGTCAGCGGGCGGGCATTCTAGCGCGCCCATGGCCGCGTACCGTGATGCGCTGGGCGCTTCCGCAACCGCCCCCGTCAGGCACTCAGGGGCAGGGCGCTGACCGCCGCCTCGGCCGCCACCTCGCCGATCACCAGGATCGCCGGGCTGCTCAGGCGGAAGGCGCTGGCGTCCTGCAACAGGGTGGCCAGGGTGCTGCGGCGCTCGCGCTGTTCCGGGAGCGAGGCGTTTTCGATCATCGCCAGCGGCATGCCCGGCGCCATGCCGCCGGCGAGCAGCCCGGCCTGCAAGGCGGCCAGCCGGGCGACGCCCATGTACACCACCAGGGTGGTGCCGCTGGCGGCCAGGGCGGCCCACTCCGGCTCGCTGTCGTCCTGGGTGTGGGCGGTGACCAGGGTCACGCCACGGCTGACGCCCCGAAGCGTGAGCGGGATGCCGCAGGCGGTGGCGCCGGCCAGCCCGGCGGTGATGCCGTTGACCAGTTCGCAGTCCACGCCGCGCTCCGCCAGCCAGGCGGCTTCTTCGCCGCCGCGCCCGAAGATGCACGGGTCGCCGCCCTTGAGCCGCACCACACAGCGCCCCTGGCGGGCGTAGCGCAGCATCAGGCGGTGGATGAAGGCCTGGGGCGTGGAGCGGCAACCGCCACGCTTGCCCACCCGCACCACCCGTGCGCCGGGGCAGTGCACGAGCAGGGCCGGGTTCACCAGATCGTCGATCATCACCACGTCGGCCGCGCCCAGTACGCGGGCGGCCTTCAGGGTCAGCAGTTCGGGGTCACCGGGGCCCGCGCCCACCAGCCAGACCTTGCCGTTCATGTGCAACCTCCTCAGGCGCTTGCCCGTTGTGGCGCCGCCAGCAGGCGGCGGATTTCCGGTACGCAGGAGCCGCAGCGGGTGCCGCAACCGAGCTCCTCCTTCAGGCCCGCCAGGTCCAGCCCCCGGGCGATGCCGGCCAGCACCGCCGGCTGGCTGATGTTCATGCAGGTGCACAGGGTGCGCGTGGCGGCGGGGGTGCCGCTGGGCGGTGTGCTCAGGGGCGCCAGCAGCCAGCGGCGCAGGCTTTCGTCGGCGCGGCCTTCCTGCCAGAGGCCCTTGAGCCAGTCCCGCGCGGCCGTTTCGCCCGCGAGGCGCAGGGCGGTGATGCGGCCGCCCTCGATGCGCACCCGCTTGCCCACCGCGCGGCGCGGGTCGTCGTAGGCCAGCACCGGGCCGTCCAGCAGCCCCAGGGCCTGGTCGATGCGCTGCAGCAACATCGGATCGGGGGCCCCGCCGTGGGCAGCGCGGATCACCAGGGCGCCGCGCTCGTAGCCGCTGGGCACCAGGCTGGCGTAGGCAAAGGCGTCGCAGAGCGGGCGCAGGGTGGTGAAGGCGGCCTGCAGGTCGCCCTCCACCAGGGCGAACAGCTGCCAGGGCAGCGCCACCGGCTCCACCTCCACACAGGCGTGCTTGAGCTCCGGCTGGCGCGACAGCGGGTCCCGCGCCGGGCTGGTCAGGCGGTTGCTGCCCAGCCCGGAAAGGAAGCGGTCGCCCCAGTGCATCGGCAGGAAGGCCTGGCCGGGGCGCAGCGCGTCGTCGGTGATGGCAGGCAGCAGCAGTTCGCCCCGGCGGCTGCGCACCCGCACCAATTGGCCGTCGACGAGCCGGCGCCGACGCATGTCCTCCGGGTGCAGGCCGAGTTGCGGCCCGTCCACATGGCCGAACAGCCGGGGCAGGGTGCCGGTGCGGCTCATGCCGTGCCACTGGTCGCGCAGGCGCCCGGTGTTGAGCACCAGTGGGTAGCGCGCATCGCGGCGCTCCAGCGGCGGCCGGTAGGCCTCGGTGATGAAGCGGGCGCGGCCAGTGGCGGTGGCGAAGCGCCGGTCGCCGTACAGGCGTGGCGTGCCGGCCTGGGCTCCGGCGGGAAAGGGCCACTGCTGCGGGCCGAGGCGCTCCAGCAGGGCGTGGGAGAGGCCGCTGAGGTCCAAGTTGCGGCCGGCGGTCAGCCCCTTGTACTCGTCGAACAGCGCTGCCGGGCCGTCGAAGTCGAACAGGCTCGGGTGGCCAGGGCGCAGGCGGCGTTCCAGGCGGCGGGCGAAATCGCAGGCGATGACCCAGTCGGGGCGCGCCTCGCCAGGCGCCGGGACGGCCTGGCGCACGCGGCTGATGCGCCGCTCGGAGTTGGTCACGGTGCCGTCCTTCTCGCCCCAGCTGGCGGCGGGCAGCAGCAGGTCGGCATGGCGGCAGGTCTCGGTGGTGGCGAAGGCCTCCTGCACCACCACGAAGGGGCAGGCGGCCAGGGCTTCGTGTACCTGGGCCTGGTCCGGCAGGGACTGGGCCGGGTTGGTGCAGACGATCCACAGCGCGCGGATGCGCCCCTCACGCACGGCTTCGAACAGCTCCAGGGCGGCCAGCCCCGGCGCCTCCGGCAGCGACGGCACGCCCCAGTGGGCGGCCACCTCCTGCCGGTGCCCGGCATCGCCCGCTTCCCGGTGGCCGGGCAGCAGGTTGCTCAGGCTGCCGGTTTCGCGGCCGCCCATGGCGTTGGGCTGGCCGGTGAGGGAGAAGGGCCCGGTGCCCGGCCGGCCGATCTGCCCGGTGGCCAGGTGCAGGTTGATCAGCGCGCTGTTCTTGGCGCTGCCGGCGCTGGACTGGTTGAGCCCCATGCACCACAGCGAGAGCAGGCGCGGCGTGCGTCCGATCCATTCGGCGCAGCGCTGCAGGTCGGCCGCGTCGATGCCGCAGGTCTGCGCCACCTGCGCCGGCCCGTAGTCGCGCACCAGCGCCTTGAGGGCGTCGAAGCCCTCGGTGTGCGCGGCGATGAAGCCGTGGTCCACCCAGCCTTCCCACAGCAGGAGGTGCAGCAGCCCGTGGAACAGCGCCACGTCGGTGCCGGGGAGGATCGCCAGGTGCAGGTCGGCCAGCTCGCAGGTGTCGGTGCGTCGGGGGTCGATGACGATCACCTTCATCTCGGGGCGCTGCGCCTTGGCTGCCTCCAGGCGCCGGAACAGCACCGGGTGGGCGAAGGCCATGTTGCTGCCGACGATCAGCACGCAGTCGGCCTGTTCGATGTCCTCGTAGGAACAGGGCGGGGCGTCGGCGCCCAGGCTGCGCTTGTAGCCGACTACCGCCGAGGACATGCACAGCCGCGAGTTGCTGTCGATGTTGTGGGTGCCCACCAGGGCCCGGGCCAGCTTGTTGAAGGCGTAGTAGTCCTCGGTCAGCAACTGGCCGGAGACGTAGAACGCCACGCTGTCCGGCCCGTGCTCGGCGAGGGTGGTGGCGAAGCGCTCGGCGGCGTGCTCCAGGGCGGTGTCCCAGTCGGTGGCGCTGCGTGCCAGGCCCTTGGCCAGGCGCAGCTCCGGCCGCAGGGCGCGGGCCGCCGGGTCGCCGCTGAGGTGCAGGCTGGAGCCCTTGCTGCACAGGCGACCGAAATTGGCCGGGTGGGCCGGGTCGCCGGCGACCCCGAGGATGCGCGCGCCGTCGTGTTCGATCAGCACCCCGCAGCCGACGCCGCAGTAGCAGCAGGTGGTGGCGGTGGTCCGGGTCATGAGCGGTCCTCGTCGGGTCAGGCGCAGGCCGTGCTGCGCAGGGCCAGCAGCACGCGGCCGCCTTCCACCCGCACCGGGTGCCGGTGGGCGCAGCCCTGGTCCGGGGCCACCGCCTCGCCGGAGGCGAGTTCGATGTGCCAGGCGTGCAGCGGGCAGGCCACGCGCTTGCCGTAGACCAGCCCCTGGGACAGCGGGCCGCCCTTGTGCGGGCAGCGGTCGTCGAGGGCGAAGACTTCGTCTTCGGCGGTGCGGAACACCGCGATGTCGCCGTTGGGGCCGGCGACGATGCGCGAGCCCAGCGGGTTGATCTCGTCCAGGGCACAGATGTCGAGCCAGTTCATGGGGCGTTCTCCAGGTCGGGTCGGGTGGGCGGCACGACGCCTCAGGCGTCGGCCAGTGCCTTCACGGGGATGCGTTGGAATTCCTTCTTCAGGGCCGGTTCGGCGATGCGCGCCTGCCACGGGTCCTGTTCGAAGGACAGGGCGTATTGCAGGCGCTGGTTGAGGGCGCGGCGGGTGTCGGCGTTCTCCAGCACCGCCTGGCGGATGTGCGCCATGCCCACCCGTTGCAGGTAGTGCACGGTGCGTTCGAGGTAGAAGGCTTCCTCGCGGTAGAGCTGGAGGAAGGCACCGCTGTATTCGCGCACCTCGTCGGCGGTCTTGAGCTTGACGAAGAACTCCGCCACTTCGGTGCGGATTCCACCGTTGCCGCCGATGTACAGCTCCCAGCCGCAGTCCACGCCGATGATGCCGATGTCCTTGATGCCGGCCTCGGCGCAATTGCGCGGGCAGCCGGAGACGGCCAGCTTGACCTTGTGCGGCGACCACATGTTGAACAGGTCGTGCTCCAGGTCGATGCCCAACTGGGTGGAGTTCTGCGTGCCGAAGCGGCAGAACTCGCTGCCGACGCAGGTCTTCACCGTGCGGATGGACTTGCCGTAGGCATGGCCGGAGGGCATGTCCAGGTCCTTCCAGACGCCGGGCAGGTCCTCCTTGCGAATGCCTAGCAGGTCGATGCGCTGGCCGCCGGTGACCTTGACCATGGGCACCTGGTACTTGTCCGCCACGTCGGCGATGCGGCGCAGCTCGGCGGCGCTGGTGACGCCGCCCCACATGCGCGGTACCACCGAGTAGGTGCCGTCCTTCTGGATGTTGGCGTGGGCGCGCTCGTTGATCAGGCGCGACTGCGGGTCGTCGTGGGCCTCGCCCGGCCAGGTGGAGATCAGGTAGTAGTTCAGCGCCGGGCGGCAGGTGGCGCAGCCGTCCGGGGTGGTCCAGCCCAGCGCGGCCATGGTCTGCCCGAGGTGGGTCAGGTGCTGCTCGCGGATGGCCGCGCGCACCTGCCCATGGTTCAGCTCGGTGCAGCCGCACACGGCCTTTTCGCTCTTGGGCTTCACATCCGCTGCACCGCCTACGGTGCTGATGAGGATCTGCTCCACCAGCGGTGCGCAGGAGCCGCAGGAGCTGGCGGCCTTGGTGTGCTTCTTCACCTCGTCGACGCTGAACAGGCCGTTGGCCTGGATGGCTTTGACTATGGTGCCCTTGCACACGCCGTTGCAGCCGCATACCTCGGCGCTGTCGGGCATGCTCGCAGCGCTGCTTTGGCCCTGGTGGCCGACGTCGCCCAGGGCGCTCTCGCCGAACATCAGGTGGTCGCGGATACCGCTGATGTCGGCGCCCTCGCGCACCTGGCGGAAGTACCAGCCGCCGTCGGCGGTGTCGCCATAGAGGCAGGCGCCCACCAGCACGTCGTCCTTGATGACGAGCTTCTTGTAGACCCCGCCGATGGGGTCGGAGAGGGTGATGGTCTCGGTGCCGTCGCCACCCATGAAGTCCCCGGCGGAGAACAGGTCGATGCCGGTGACCTTGAGCTTGGTGGAGGTCACCGAGCCCTGGTAGCGGGCGAAGCCGAGCATGGCCAGGTGGTTGGCGCAGACCCGCGCCTGTTCGAACAGCGGCGCCACCAGGCCGTAGGCGATGCCCCGGTGGCTGGCGCATTCGCCGACGGCGTACACGCGCGGGTCGTAGGTCTGCAGGGTGTCGTTGACCAGGATGCCGCGGTTGCACGGCAGGCCCGCGCGCTCGGCCAGTTCGGTGTTGGGGCGGATGCCGGCGGCCATCACCACCAGGTCGGCCGGGACCACCTCGCCACCCTTGAACTGCACGGCGCAGACGCGGCCCTCGCCGTTGTCCATCAGCTCATCGGTGACGGTGTTGAGGCGGAAGTGGATGCCTCGCGCCTCCAGTGCGCTCTGCAGCAGCTTGCCGGCGGTGCGGTCGAGCTGGCGCTCCAGCAGCCAGTCGGCCAGGTGCACCACGGTGACGTCCATGCCGCGCTGCTTGAGGCCGTTGGCCGCCTCCAGGCCGAGCAGGCCGCCGCCGATCACCACGGCGTGGCTGTGACGCTGGGCGGCGTCGATCATGGCCTGGGTGTCGGCGATGTCGCGGTAGCCGATCACACCCGCCAGGCGGTTGCCCGGCACCGGCAGGATGAAGGGGTTGGAGCCGGTGGCGATCACCAGGCGGTCGTATTCGGCCTGGGTGCCGTCGTCGGCGGTGACCACTCGGCGGCGCCGGTCGATGGCCACCACCTTGCGGTTGAGCAGCAGCTGGATGCGCTGCTCGGCGTACCAGTTGAGGTCGTTGAGGACGATGTCCTCGAAGGCCTGTTCGCCCGCCAGCACCGGCGACAGCAGGATGCGGTTGTAGTTGGGGTGCGGTTCGGCGCCGAACAGGGTGATGTCGTAGAGGTCGGGGGCGAGCTTGAGCAGTTCTTCGAGGGTGCGCACTCCGGCCATGCCGTTGCCGATCATCACCAGCTTGAGTTTCTTCATGCGGAAGGCTCCTGCATAAAAATCCGGGCAAACAAAAAAGGCGTCCCGCTGTTGCCAGCAGGACGCCTTTGTCCAGGTCCCGTTCGATCGGGAAGGGCACCCACTCGCCGTTGAGCAGGGGCCTGTGAATGTGTCGAAACCTCTCTAGCAGGCAGCGTGCCAACCCGTCGGAGCCCGCCCGGCGCGGCGTTGCGGCACCCGGCACGGTAAAAGCGGGGTGGCGCGTGCGCCGTCCGGGGGCGTCATGCGCCGCCGTGGTGCGCCAGCAGGGCCAGCCCCAGCAGCAGGTTGCCGGCCAGTGCCAGCAGGGCGATGGCGCGCCAGGTGGCGGCCGGCGCCCGTTGAAGCAGGGGGCGCGGGCGGCTGTCGTCGCGGCGCTCGCCGCGCTCCAGTTCCAGCAACCAGTGCTCGGCGGTTTCGTGGCGCTGGGTCGGGTCCAGGGCCAGGGCCTTGTCCAGCAGGGCATCGATCCACGGCGGGACGTCCGGCCGGTAGCGGCTGGCCGGCGTCGGCGGCCCCAGGCGCGGACGCTGGAAGGCCTCCACCTCGCCCTGTGGGAAGTGCTGGGTGAGCAGCCGGTACAGGGTGACGGCGGCGGCGTAGAGGTCCAGCCCCGGTGCGGGTGCTGCACCGGCGTAGGCTTCCGGCGGCAGGTAGCCGGGGGTGCCGGGCAGGCCCGCGTCCGGCTCGGCGGACAGCCCCGGGCAGTAGGCGAGGCCGAAGTCCAGCAGGCGCAGCTGGCCGTCTTCGCCTTGCAGCAGGTTCTCCGGCTTCACGTCGCGGTGCAGCACGTTGCGCCGGTGCAGGGTCCCCAGGGCCTGCAGCAGCTGGCTGGCCACCTGCAGCCAGGCGTCCAGGGGCAGCGGGCCATCCTCGGCCAGGCGCCGGCCGAGGTCGCGCCCGGGGTATTCGCGCTGCACGTAATAGAGGTGCTGGCGCTGGGGCAGGGGGTGCACCTCGGCGAAATGGCGGCCGGCCACCCGGCGCAGGAACCATTCCTCCTGCAGCAAGGCGATGGCCGCCTCCGGTTCGTCGTGGCGCTCGTGGGGCAGGGTCTTCAGCAGCCAGTCCTGGCCAGCGGCATCGCGCACGCGGTACAGCAATGACTGGCGCGAGGCAGCCACCTGGCCCTGCACCCACCAGCCTTCGAACCGTTGGCCGGGGCGCAGCTCGGGGGGCAGGGGGCGGTCGTCCACTTCGGCCATGGCATCGGCCAGGGCCCGTTCCGGCAGTTGCTGGACCTGTACCAGCAGGGCGCTGGCGTTGTCCTGGCTGCCGGCCAGGTGGGCGGCGCTGACCAGCGCGCGGGCGGCGGCCTCGGGGTCGGCTTCGTCCTGCAGCAGGTGGCGGATGCCGTCGTCGCCAAGGCTGGCCCAGACGCCGTCGCTGACCAGCAGGAAGGCGTCGCCCTCGTGCAGGTCGCCGTCGCGGTAGTCCACCACCAGGTGCTGATCCAGGCCGAGGGCGCGCTTGAGCACATGCTGCATGCCGGGCTGATCCCATACGTGATCCTCGGTGAGGCGCTGCAGGCGGCCTTCGTGCCAGCGGTAGGCGCGGCAGTCGCCGACGTGGGCGAGGGTGAAGCGGCGCCCGCGCAGCACCAGGGCGGTGAGGGTGGTGAGCAGCGGCTGGCCACCGCCGTTGGCGCGCAGCCAGCGGTTGTGGGCCAGCAGCAGGCGGTCCAGGGCCTGGGCCACGGCCCAGGTTTCCGGCGTGGCGTAGTAGTCCAGGGCCAGCGCCTGCAGGGTGGCGCGGGCCGCCAGGCCACCGTCGGCGCACTGGCTGACGCCGTCGGCGAGGGCGAACAGGCTGCCCTTGCTGGCGGCCAGGGGCGCGGCGGGGGTGACCACCCGCAGCGCGTCCTGGTTGTCCCGCCGGGGGCCGGTGGCGCTGGCCTGGCCGACCCGCAGGCGCAGGCTCATACCCGCGCTGCGGTGAGGGCGGCGCTGCCCCAGGTGGTGCGCCAGCGCAGCTTGACGCCGTACAGCCCGACCCAGGCCAGCAGGCCGAGGCTGGCGAACAGCCACAGGCCCAGCTGGTAGTCACCGGTGTGCTGCTTGATGGCGCCGAGCCCGGCGGTGAGGCAGAAGCCGCCGATGCCGCCGGCCATGCCGATCAGCCCGGTCATGACGCCGATCTCCTTGTGGAAGCGTTGCGGCACCAACTGGAACACCGCGCCGTTGCCGGCGCCGAGGCTGAGCATGGCGATGACGAACAGCGCCAGGGCGGCGAAGACGCTGCCGAGGTTGAAGCCCACGGCGGCGATGCAGAGCGAGGCGAGGGTGTAGACCACCAGCAGGGTGCGAATGCCGCCGATGCGGTCGGCGAAGGCGCCGCCGATGGGGCGCATCAGGCTGCCGGCGAACACGCAGGCGGCGGTGTAGTAACCGGCGGTGACCGGCTCCAGGCCGTACTGGTCGTGGAAGTAGCCGGGCAGGGTGCTGGCCAGGCCGAGGAAGCCGCCGAAGGTGACGCTGTAGAAGAACATGAACCACCAGCTGTCACGGTCACCCAGGGCCTTGAGGTAGTCGCCGAGCGCCTTGGGTGCCGGGCGATTGGGAGCGTTGCGCGCGGCGATGGCGAAGATCGCCAGGGTCAGCACCAGCGGCACCAGCGCCAGGCCGAACACGTTGTTCCAGCCGTACAGGGCGGCCAGCCCCGGGGCGAACAGCGCCGCCAGCACGGTGCCGGAGTTGCCCGCCCCGGCGATGCCCAGGGCCTTGCCCTGGTGCTGTGGCGGGTACCACTGGGAGGCCAGCGGCAAGGCAACGGCGAACGAGGCCCCGGCGAAGCCGAGGAACAGCCCCAGCAGCAGCGCCTGCTCGTAGCTGTGGATGCCCAGCTGCCAGGCGCCGAACAGTGCGCCGATGACGATGACCTGGCCCAGCAGGCCGGCACTGCGCGGCGAGGTGCGGTCGGCCAGCAGGCCCATCAGGAAGCGCAGCACGGCGCCGGCCAGGATCGGTGTGGCGACCATCAGGGCGCGCTGCTGGGTGGTCAGCCCCAGGTCGGTGGCGATCTGCACCCCCAAGGGGCCGAGCACGTACCAGACCATGAAACTCAGGTCGAAATAGAGAAAGGCGGCGAACAGGGTCGGGGTGTGGCCCGCTTTCCAGAAACTCGTCATCGAACGAACTCCTCATCTGCATCAGTGGGGAACCGGACGGACCACCCCCGGCAGTGCACGGCGGTTGCGTCCCTCCGGCACATGCGCGCCGGACGGGGTCGGGCGCGCCCGGCCGGTCATGGCCGGGGCTGGATCGGGTGATGTCACACGCGCGGGCGGACTGCGCCGCGCTGCCCCTGCGCCGGGGCTGGAACGCAAAAGGCGCCGCGATCCCGCAGCCGGTGGGCTGGGGAAACGCGACGCCTTTGTCGTTCGGTGGGCAACCGCCGTTGGCTACCTGGGGGAGGCTCAGCAAGAGCCGGGCCAAGTGCGGGGGTGGGCTGGCAGGGCAGGCGATGCGCCGGTTGGCAGGCTGCCGGGGGGATTCATGCCGCTGGGACGATGCCCCGAGCAGGGGCACGCGGCCCCGGCCTGCCCGGCTTCAGTGCCCGAGCATCTCGTGCATGGCGATGATCTGTTCGGCCACCTGGATGAGCTTCTGCTGCCGGCTCATGGCCTGGCGGCGCATGAGGGTGTAGGCCTCCTCTTCGCCGCATTGCTTCATCTTCATCAGCAGGCCCTTGGCCAGCTCCACCCGCTTGCGCTCGGCCAGTTGCTGCTCACGGGCGTTGAGCTGGGCGCGCAGGGCCTGGTCGCTCTCGAAGCGGGCGATGGCGACGTCGAGGATCGGCGCCAGACGCTGGGCCTGGATGCCCTCCACCACGTAGGCGCTGACGCCGGCCTGGATGGCCTGGCGCATGATGGCCGGGTCGTGCTCGTCGGTGAACATGACGATGGGGCGCGGGCGGTCGCGGCTGACCAGCACCACCTGTTCCATCACGTCGCGGCCGGGGGATTCGGTGTCGATCAGCACAACGTCGGGGCGCACGGCCTCGACCCGGCGCGGCAGGTCGATGTCCAGCCCGGATTCGTCCACCACCTCGAAACCGGCCTCGCTCAGCGCGGCCTTGAGCCGGCCCATCTTCTTCGGGGTGTCGTTGATCAGCAGGATGCGCAGCATGGCGGTCGTCCCTGGGTCAGAGCAGCGGGGCGGTCGCATCGGCGAGCGCGTGCACGGGGAAACGGCGGGCGTAGCCGGCCGGGTCGTCGCCGGTCCAGGCGACGCCATCCATCAGCAGCGCACTGCGCATCGGTGCCGGCACGGCGATGCCGAGGGCCTCGGCGGCGTCGCGGTACAGCGCCAGGCATTGCACCTGGCGGGCGATGGCCAGGTAGTCCGGGTCGTCCCGCAGCAGCCCCCAGCGGCGGAACTGGGTGAGGAACCACAGGCCGTCGGAGAGGTAGGGGCAGGTGGCGCGGCCCTCGTCGAAGAAACGCAGGGGATGGGCGTCTTCCCAGTGGTGGCCGAGGCCGTCGTGGTAGTGGCCGAGAAAGCGCGGCTCGATCACCTCCAGCGGCGCGCCGACGTAGGCCTCGGCGCTGATCAACTGGGCGGTGCTGCGGCGGTTCTCGGGGTTCTGCTCGATGAAGCGGCTGGCGTCCAGCACCGCCATCACCAGGGCGCGGGCGCAGTTGGGGTACTGCTCGACGAAGGCCCGGGTGGCGCCCAGCACCTTCTCGGGGTGGTCCGGCCAGATGGACTGGCTGGTGGCCAGGGTGAAACCCTGGCCGCGCTCCACCGCCAGCGCGCCCCAGGGCCCGCCGGCGCAGAAGCCGTCGATGCGCCCGGCCTGCAGGTGCGCAACCATCTGCGATGGCGGCACCACCTGGGTGTCGACATCGCGCAGCGGGTGGATGCCATGAGCCGCGAGCCAGTAGGCCAGCCACATGGCGTGGGTGCCGGTGGGGAAGGTGTGGGCGAAGGTAAGCCGTGCGCCGTGCTGGTGCACATGGCGCACCAGTGCCTCGGCGTGGGTCACGCCCGCCTGGCGCAACGGCTCGGACAGGTTGATGCCCTGGCCGTTCTGGCTCAGGGCCATGAGCACCGCCATGGGCGTGGCCGGGCTGCCGATGCCCAGGTGGCTGCCGTAGACCTGCCCGTAGAGCGCCTGGGCGGCATCCAGCCGGCCGCTGGTGAGCCCATCGCGCAGCCCCGCCCAGGATGCCTGCCGATGCAGGTTGAGGGTGAGGCCGTAGGGCTGGGCGAAGCCCTGGGTGGCCGCGACGATCAGCGAGGCCGAATCGGTGAGCGGCATGAAGCCGATGTCGAGCGCGCTCTTCTCGGGCGCGTCACTGCCGGCGACCCAGGCCAGGGCATCGCGGCGGGTGGTCGGGCGGGCGTGATCCATGGTGTCCCTGTCCTCGAAATGAAAAGGCGCCGCCCCGACCCTTCGCACAGTGCGATGGCCGTTGGCGGCGCCGTTGCCGTCGGGCCCCGACGGTGGGGCCTGGAGGGGGGATAGCAAGGGGTGTGCCAGGGGCGTTGGGGGTTGAAGCCGAACAGCGCCCGATCCCGACGCCACGGAGCGCCCGTTGTCCCTCGGCTCGCCCTAGTGCCGCTGTGCTAGTTGACGCTCACTCGCACCCGTCGCTAGATTCCGGCCCTTCTTCGCCGCAGGGCCCCTCGCCCCGCAGCCCTCACCGTGGCAAGGAACGGCCCGTCATGCACAAGATCACGCCCTTACTGCTCACCAGCGCCCTGGCATTCATCTGCCTGCCCAGCCACGCCGAGTACATCGAGCCCTTCAGCTGCAGGAACGGCTACTTCCCCTCCGAGGGCAAGTTCACCAAGCTCTACACCGTCGTGGGCAAGCACCAGACGCACTTCTTCAAGGACACCGAGGGCTGCCCCGAATCGGAGGGGTGCATGCAGAAGGCCTACGTCATCGAGGGCGATGAGGTGCTGGTCAACAAGATCGAAGGCGACTGGGCCTGTGCCTGGTACCAGGGCAAGAAACGCGAAACCGTGGGCTGGATCGTGCTGGAGAACCTCGCACCGGCAACTGACCCCGTGCCCCAGCCCACCGACTGGCTGGGCACCTGGAAGACCCCGGCAAGCTCCATCACCATCGAGCAGCAAGAGCAGGGCAATGGCCTGCACGTGACCGGCGATGCCACCTGGGGCACCGGCGCCAGCACCCACATCGGACAGATCGACGGCATCCTCAAGCCAGAAGGCCGCTACGCGATGACCAAGGAAGGCGACGGCAAGTACGACTGCGCTGTGGAGTTCAGCCGGGTCGGCCGCTTCCTGATCGTGGATGACAACAACAATTGCGGCGGCATGAATGTGAGTTTTGATGGGGTTTACGTCAGGGAGTAGTAGGGCAAGGTGAGTGCACCGATTCAGCGGGGGCAGGTGCCGTATCGCGTCCTACCTGCGCACCCTGATGTGCCGTCCGAACAGCCCGATTGATCGGATAAGACTCCAACTCCCGAACGTTGAAGGGGCATAGGGAACGTAGGGGCGACTTCAGTCGCCAAGGGATGCGCAGCATCCCGGGTGGCGTCCGATGGCATGCAGCCTGCTTAGCGACTGAAAGTCGCCCCTAAAGAATGCGAACCCTAAGCCTTGAGCCCTTAGGCGCTGAACACTGCTTGTGTGCCACATGCCCAGAATCACCCTTTAGTTGCCGGGGCGGGCGATCCAAGTCAGTGTCTCGCTACAGCGGTTAGCCCCGTGTTTTGGGCATGGGGTTTACCTTCCCTCAGAAATGGAAAGGAACCGCCTCGCCGTTCGTAAAGTGCGCCCGCCGTTGGCGCGGTGCCGTCGGGCGTTCACGGTTACGCCCTTTGCGTTAATCGGTTTCTGTTGACTTGCTAGGTGTAATGCACTTTTCACCAAGTTGAATGTATTTGAATTTAACGCCGTCTGTAGATTCTTTGAAAACCGCTTCGTAATCGTCAAAAGAAGCGGCAACGATAGATTGTAGTCCTGGCGCGGAAGAGAGCATTTTGAAAAGAGCTTGCTGACTTTTTGTAGCCATCGAGTGCTGGCCTGGCTCATCAAGAATGATAATACCCGGATGGTTACCTTTCACAGTTGGATAAGAAGACGTCTGGTAGAGGGCAAGAATATAGCTCCATATCAGACGTACAAAATCACTGGCGCTTGAGTTGTGAGCCATGCTGCCATTTTTTACCAGTTGATCTTTTCTTTTTTGCTCTGCTGGTGAATCTATAATTTCTCTGAGTTCAATTTTTGCTAGATATGGTAGTAGATTTACATAATTGAATTCGATGTCAGATATGTCGGCGCTAAGGTAATCGAATGCGCCGGCGTTGGCTCTAAACATTTTCTCGAATATCGATATTTTTCTTTTGTCTTCCGAGGAGTAATGCTCTGTCGGGAGTGATTTTCTCTTGCTCTGGTTGTCCTTAAGTTTGTCGCTTAGTGAAGAGAAGTCTTTTAAGGTGCTGAGGAATTCCTCATTGAATTTTTGGAATTTTTCAATTTCAAGCTCAATGAATAGTTGTTGTTTTATTATTGCGCGAGAAAGGGTTGTGCCTTTTGTTGCATCATTTCGCAGCGAGTTTAGTACGGATCTTGCTCGCTCAAGTCTGGCTCCGTACTCGCTGACGGCTAGCTCTGCGTCTTGAATCGTCTGTTTTAGGCCCGCTTCTTGGCGGCTCAGCATTGTCGCCTGACTTTGTAAGTAGCGTATGTTGGTTTCGATGTCCATTTTGCTACCAACTTCGCTCAAGTTGGTTAGTGAGTCTTCGATATGCTGATGGCATGTCGGGCAAGAGTCACTGGAGATACTGAGCCCTATTTCGGCTCCGTAATTTCTAAGTTTTTGTGCGGTTTGGTTGCTTGTCAGTTCGTCTTGAGCCTGTTTTGCCATGATCGAAAGGCTTGCAAGGGTTGCTTTTTGAATGGCTAAGTTACTAACGGCTTTTTCGTAGCTGTTTGTTAGGCTGGCGATTTCTTCTGTTTTTTGTGCAATGTCTTCAATGGTCTTGTTGGAGGTTCCATCTTTGAATTCATTTCCTTTGATTTCAAGTTTTTTGTGTTGGTTCTTCAGATTTTCTACGTAGTACTGAATTGTATATGTTTTGCCTTCAATTATTTTGTTTAACTCTAATTTGTTGGGCTCGAAAGGGATTGGTATCTTACTGCTAAGGCCATCTAGTTTTAACCCTAGACCTGATGCTTGAGCGGTGATTTTTTTTGCCAAGCTACTCCATTCGTTGCTTATGATTTCGGACTCTTTGTCAAGCTCTGCTTTTTTGGCTTCTTGCTCGAAAACGTCTGTGCCCAATAGATATTCTACGACTTTGATGCGAGCGTCCCGAACGCTGTAGAAAGGGATATTCGCAATATAATCGGTCCAGCCACGCTTTTGCTCTACCGCAAGCGCTGCAAAAATAGCTTGCAGATACAGCTTAACTTTCTTGCCGTTTGAGTCGTAAACCGTAGGTAGATTAAGTCCTAAGAATTTCTCTAGGAAGGTAAAAAAACCTTCCTCATATATTGCGCTATATTGGTCGTGTACAAATTTAAATTGAGATGGGCCTGAAAAATTTTGAGTAAGTACTGGTCCTTGGGTGATTTTTGCGAGTTTGGTGTTTTGATGTTGGCTTTTTATAGGTCGGGTTATTGTTACGATGTTGCCAGATCGGTTCTCTATTTCAATGGAGACGCTTGATTCAACGATAAAGTGCTTCGAGCCTTCGTATTCAACGTAATCTCTAACTGAATACTGTAGTGTTCGCTCGCTCTTTGCGCCAACTAGCTCTTCCATTCCTAGGCTATAGAGAAGGCTGTTGATTATAGTGCTTTTGCCTGATGAGTTTGATCCTCTGATTATATTGAGGCCTTTTTCAAAAAATGTTTTGAATCCGAAATCCTGATCATGACACTTGATGCTAATTTGCAGTGCTCTTATAAGCATCTCTTAATCCCATCCTTTTGATACAGAGGTAACCATTTCCTCTGTGATCCCTTTGCCAATTTTTTTCAATTGAGATTTTTCTTTTGGAAAGGCAGTCTCGTCGTTGATTATTACATCAAGAAGCTGGTTGCCTTTTTTCGTGATTTTTAGGTTCAAGCCTTCAATGGTAAATATTTCTTCCTCAAGAGCTAGTTGCAATGCGACAGCAAGGGCAGGGTCGAAGCCCCACACAGGTATCGATAGCTTTTTATTTTTCGCGGCAATTTCAAGGGAGCTAATTCTGCCTCTCGATTTGAGAGCCCAGTTCAGAAGGTGCAGTTTGATAAGGCTGCACTTTTTCCCTCGGCAGCAGATTTCTACTATCAATAGTGCCTGAGTGATTTTGTAGAGTGGGCGCTGTTCAGCCAAGGCAGGTGAGGGGCGGCGCGTGAACTTAATTCTCGCCATTATTCGTAATCCAGCTGACAGAGGCCAAGCCAGTTGGCTACAGCATGATTTACGATATCTGTGGCGAGTGCGTAGTCGACATGAGGGCGAAGCTCTTCTAATAGTCGATTCGTTAAGTCTATTCGGATTTTTTCAGTTAGTTCATTGGGGGTGGCATTTAGCGTGTCACTCCAGTCATCTACTTGTTTTTGGAATGTTGCAAGAATTCGCTCTACTTTATGGTAGACAACAGATGAACTGGCATCGAGTTGCATGCAGAATGTGTTGAAGTTTAAAAACTCATTTAGGGTTCGGTCATAGAGCTTTTGGACTTTTTTCTGATGCTGCTCGGTGGTTAGGTTTGGGTTTTTAGTCTGGCCGGCAGCTATTCTAAGTTTTGTTTTTCTTAAAATGTTTTCCTCGTATTCATTTTTCTTTTCAAGTTCTGGTGTTGCTAATGGTAGAGGATTTAGCTGAATTGCCTCACCGGCCAATGCTCGGTGCTCATTAATCTCTTTGAGGTAAAAGTCTGCGTCATGAATAAATATACGAAAGTCGGGGCTTAAGATTTTTAAGCCCCAGGATCGAACCTGCTCTTGTTTTTTCTTGGCGTGCCTAAGGAGTTTATTTCTGTTCGCTTCTGGTGTGACAAAGCACCAATTTCTTATCAGGCTGTCACCAAGGCGAGCTTCGATTTCAGATTCGTTTTCTCTTAGTTTTTCTAAATCTTCAGTGATTTTTTCTGCTTGCTTTTTGTATAGCTCTGTTTGGTTGTAGTGAAGGTTTGGGCAATAGCATTGAAATGCTGTATTGGTATCGGTGATGTAGCCTTCAATGCCAAAGTCTCCAGGAGAGGCTTTTATCTCTTGGTAGCCCTGATCACGGTACTTGGCTTTAAAAATGCACTGACAGAGTTCCTCCCAGCTGCTGCCGTTAAAAACTCCAATTTTTGAGCGATACATTTCTTGCTGGCATCCTTTAGCACATGGTCGTCCTTTGGCAGGAGGAAGACCTCACTGAGCTTTGAAGGGTACTAAGAAGCGAAGCGCGTGGCCAGCACTGCGCCACTAGTAATGCGATGAAATATAGCTGTTTTTTTGTACAGTATTTAGGCGATATCCATATCGCTAGCGATATGCTTTTGGCAAAAAATGCATGCTTTATCTTATGTCGCTTAGCAGATGATTAAGCATTGCCGTCCGTTGATGGTAGTTATGCTGAGGGTATTATCCTCCTAGTTATAAAGGTTCGCGTGGGGTGGTGGGGCTTGAGAATTTTCCAGAAGAGTTTAGGTGCGGGTCTTTGATTTTTTATGCAGGTTCCAGGTTTCATAATTAACAAAAAATACCAGCCAATATAGTGATGGAGGGGTGCTGATTTTATTTTAGGCAGTTTTAGTGCTGTTCATTTTTGTAAATTTGAGGTTATTTGGAATAATTATAGAGTTAGATATCTATTTAGATGTCTCGTTGATAGTCTATGGCTTGAGCATGGCAAGGGCAGCAACGTAATCCAATTGGGAAACTTAAGAAACTCTGTGTGGTATCAGAGGGAGTCAGCTTCTGCAGAAAAACGCCGCACTCCCATGCGGCGTTTTTTCATTTCTGCACCTTAGAAAAACCGCTTCCAACTCGGCCCATCCCCCAACAGCGGGTCGTCATGCACCGCCATGAAGCGCGGCAGGTCCTGCCGGGCGATCCAGGTTTCGCTTTGCCAGTGCAGGGCGGCGATGCGCTGGTTGGCCCAGGTCATGAGGATGCGTCGCGGGCTGGCCTGCGGGTCGCGGTGGTAGTCGTGGAGGGTGGGGATCACTTCGTCGCTGAGCCATTGGCTGAGGGCGCAGTGCTCGGGGTGGCCGAAGCGGTAGAGGGCGCGGTAGAGGCCGGCTTCGCTGACCAGTTCCACCTCTTCGCAGCGCCCGGTGCTGTAGCGCAGAAAGGCGAAGCGGAATTGGTGGGGGTAGAGGCGTTTGGTCAGGCGGTAGGGCCGGGTGGCGGCGATCATCAGGGCGAAGTCGAGGGCGACGAACCAGGGGCGGTTGTCGATCATGACGGCGCGCAGTTGGTGGCAGTGGCGTTGGAAGGTGATGGGGGTATATGCGTCATGCATGGCGAAGTTCCAATTAAGGTCCATTTGCTTACCGTCAGTTAGGCCAGCCGAGCCGATTACGGCTTTGCGGGTTTGGCTGAAGGCAACTCGCCTACTAATTCGGGCTGTCAACCCCGGCCACGGGATTGACCGTGACCGGCGCAGGATAGGGATGGGCAGGTGGGAGGGCAAGAGGTTCGGGCGATGCCGTTCGCGGCGTAGCCCGGACTTCAGTCCGGGAGCGGGTTCCCTGGGCTGAAGCCCAGGCTACGGGGTCCGGGGGGCTTGGGTGTTGTGGGGCGGGGTGTTGGTGGTGTAGCCCGGGCTTCAGTCCGGGAGCGGGTTGCCCTGGGCTGAAGCCCAGGCTACGGGGGTCCGGGGGCTTGGGTGTTGTGGGGCGGGGTATTGGTGGTGTAGCCCGGACTTCAGTCTGGGAGCGGGTTTTCCTGGGCTGAAGCCCAGGCTACGGGGCCGGGAGGGTGGGTGTTGCGGGGGCGGGGTGTTGGTGGTGTAGCCCGGACTTCAGTCCGGGAGCGGGTTGTCCTGGGCTGAAGCCCAGGCTACGGGGGCCTGGGCGTTGCGGAGGGGCGGTCAGTGCGGGGCGCGGCGGATGGTCTTGAGCAGGTCGTCGGGGCTGATCTGGCCGACTACCTGGGATGCGGCGCTGCCGGGCTGGGGCAGGTCGAGGATGTGGCCCTTCATCTTGCCGATGACGTGCATTTCGCAGGGTTTGCAGTCGAACTTCAGGGTCAGCACTTCATCGCCGTGTACCAGCTGCATCGGGGCGACCTTGGTGCGCACACCGGTGACGCCCTTGGCCTGCTTGGGGCAGAGGTTGAAGGAGAAGCGCAGGCAGTGCTTGGTGATCATCACCGGTACTTCGCCTGCTTCCTCGTGGGCTTCGTAGGCGGCGTCGATCAGCTGCACGCCGTGGCGGTGGTAGAAGTCCCGCGCTTTCTGGTTGTAGACGTTGTAGAGGAACGACAGGTGCGCCTCGGGGTACACCGGCGGCGGGTTGGTTTCGGCCTTGCGACCGCCTCGGGGGTGGGCGGCGACGCGGGCTTCGGTGAGCTTCTCGATGGCTTCGCGGCGCAGGGCCTTGAGCTGGGAGTTGGGGATGAAGAAGGCCTGGGGCGCGTCCAGCTCCACGGCGTCGGCGTGGTACAGGGTGGTGCCCAGCTGGCCGAGCAGGTCGTGCAGTTGCTCCAGGGCCTGCTCGGGCTTGTTGGCGGCGCCGAAGGGGCCGTCCAGGGCGACGCTGGCGCTGACGCCTTCCTCGCTGGTGGCGGTCAGTTCCAGGCGTTCTTCACGCAGCTTGGCGACCCAGGAGAGACCGACGCGGCGCTCGGAGGAGGTCTTCTGCAGGGCCTGCTGCCAGTTGTGGTCGAGGTTGCGCGAGAGCGGGTGGTTGGGGCGCAGGCGGAACAGGCCCTCGGGCATCTCGTTGGGCTCGACGCGGTAGCGGTAGCGCTTCTCGCCGTCTTCCTCGAACTCGCCCTTGGGCTCGGCGATGTTGGCGCGGAAGCCCACCACCTCGCGCTTGACCAGCACGTTGAGGCCGTCGCCGTTGGACAGGGGCTCCTGGGTCACCACCAGCAGGTCGCGCTTGTTGACCTTCTCCACATGGCCCACCAGCAGGCCGGTGAAGGTGGGCGAGTCGAAGGCGCCGATGTCGATCTTGCGGTCGGTGACGAAGTAGTCGGTGCTGCCACGGTGGAAGGTCTTGTCCGGGTCAGGCACGAAGAAGTGATCGGTACGGCCACTGGAGGCGCGGGCCAGGTCCGGGCGGTTTTCGAGGATGCCGTCCAGGCGCTGGCGGTAATAGGCGGTGATGTTCTTCACGTAGCCCATGTCCTTGTAGCGCCCTTCGATCTTGAAGGAGCGCACGCCGGCATCCACCAGGGCGCTGAGGTTGGCGCTCTGGTTGTTGTCCTTCATGGACAGCAGGTGCTTCTCGAAGGCGACGACGCGGCCCTGGTCATCCTTCAGGGTGTAGGGCAGGCGGCAGGCCTGGGAGCAGTCGCCGCGGTTGGCGCTGCGGCCGGTCTGGGCGTGGGAGATGTTGCACTGGCCGGAGAAGGCCACGCACAGCGCACCGTGGATGAAGAACTCGATGGCGGCGTCGGTCTCGTCGGCGATGGCGCGGATCTGCTGCAGGTTCAGCTCGCGGGCCAACACCAGTTGGGAGAAGCCGGCCTGGTCGAGGAACTTGGCCCGCTCCAGGGTGCGGATGTCGGTCTGGGTGCTGGCGTGCAGCTCGATCGGCGGGATGTCCAGGTCCATCACGCCCATGTCCTGGACGATCAGCGCGTCGACGCCGGCGTCGTACAGCTGGTGGATCAGCGCGCGCGCCGGCTCCAGCTCGTCGTCGTGGAGGATGGTGTTGATGGTGACGAACACGCGGGCGTGGAAGCGGTGGGCGAACTCCACCAGCTGGGCGATATCGGCCACCTCGTTGCAGGCGTTGTGCCGCGCGCCGAAGCTCGGCCCGCCGATGTAGACGGCGTCGGCGCCATGCAGGATGGCCTCGCGGGCGATGTGCACGTCACGGGCGGGGCTGAGCAGTTCGAGGTGGTGCTTGGGCAAGGACATGGTGTTTTTTCTTTATCAGGCGACACGGGCAAGGCGCGCATTGTAGCGGCAGCCCGTGGCGCCGGCACCCGTCCCGACGAGCGCGCCTGCCGTTGCCCGCCTCAGAAGCCCTGGAAGCGGGCGAAGGCCTCCACCGGGGCGCGCTCGGAGCGCAGTTGGTTGACCGGCGCCTGCGGGTCGGCGTGGCCCAGGGCCATGCCGCAGTAGAGCACCTGGTCTTCAGCCAGGGCGAAGTGCCGGTGCAGGCTCTGCCGCACCATGCCCCAGGCCTCCTGCATGCAGGTGGAGAGGCCGCGCTCCTGAGCCACCAGGGCGAGGGACTGCATGAACATGCCCAGGTGCGCCCACTGGCCGTGGCCCATGCTGCGGTCGATGACGAAGAACAGCCCCACCGGCGCGCCGAAGAACTGGAAATTGCGCGCCAGGGCCCGCAGCCGGCCGGCCTTGTCCTCGCGGGGGACGCCCAGCAGGGCGTAGAGCGCTTCGCCCACCTGGTAGCGGCGGGTGCGGTAGGGCTCGCCGAGGGCGGCCGGGTAGATGGGAAATTCGTCAGCTTCGCCGGCCGGGTTGCGCAGCAGGGTCTCGGTGGCCAGGCGCTCGACGGCGGCCTTCTCGGCCCCGGCCACGGCGATCACCTGCCAGGGCTGCAGGTTGCCGCCGGAGGGCGACCAGCGCGCGGCATCGAGCAGGGTGTGGACGGTGGCAGCGTCCACCGACTGGTCAGTGAAGGCGCGGATGGAAGTGCGTTGCTGGAGCAGTTCGGCGACGGACATGGAAACCTCGGCAGCAGGGCGGACCGCGCCAGTGAAGCCGCCCCGGGCGTTCGCCGCAAGCAGCAGAACCGCCAGGGACGAGGGCGCGGCTGCCGGGGCTCAATCCCTGTTCAGGGCGTCGATCCCGGCCTGGGCCACCTGGGTGTCCTGGGCGGAGGTGACGCCCGAGACGGCGATGGCGCCGACCACGGTGTCGCCGATGCGGATCGGCAGGCCGCCTTCCAGCAGGCCGGTCATCGGAGTGGCGAGGAAGGACAGCCGGCCCTGGCCGAGGATCAGTTCCTCGTAGAATTGCGTCGGCCGCCGGGTCAGCGCGGCGGTGCGGGCCTTGGCAGTGGCCATCTCCACGCTCATGGGGCTGGCGTCCTCCAGGCGCTGCAGGTGCAGCAGGTGGCCGCCGTCGTCGACGATGGCCACGGTCACCGCCCATCGCTGCTGGCGGGCGAAGGCGCGGGCGGCCTGGGCCATGGCCTGGACGTCGGGGTCGCTGAGGCAGGGGCGCTGGTTCATCGCATGGGCTCCGGGGTGAGGCTGGCGAGGCAGCGGCCGAGGGGGCTGGCCGGCTCGCTGAGGTCGAAGAGGATGTCGAAGTGGTCGCGCCCCGCGCAGGGCTGCACTGCGGTGACCGGCAGGTAGCGCGCCAGGTGGCGGGCCATGGCGCGGCTCTGCTGCTGGAAGGCGTCGGTTTCCCGCTCGCCCCAGGCCAGGGCCACCGGGACTTCGCAGCTGGGCACCCGGCGCAGGGGGCTGAGGGCGGCGGCACGCGCTGCCGTGAGCTGCAGCGGCTGGTCGATGTAGGTGCCGATCAGCGGCGCCAGTTCGTAAATGCCGCTGACCAGCAGGGCCGCTTGGAACGGCGGCGGCCCCTCCCAGGGGTGGCTGAGCATCATCGCCACCAGGTGCGCCCCGGCGGAACTGCCGGCGAGGACCAGATGGGGTACGCGCCCCCGTGCCAGCAGGGCCGTCCGCAGCTGGAGCAGGGCGCTGGCGACCTGCTCGACGATCTGTTCCAGGCGCGCCTCGGGCGCCAGGCGATAGCCGACCGCCGCCAGGTCGTAGCCCTGGGCGTGCAGCCCGGGGGCGGGGAACAGCGAGTCCTCGGCGCTCAGCTCCTGCCAGTAGCCGCCGTGCACGTACACCAGGGTGGCCCTGGCCGGTTGGGGCGCGGGCAGCCGCAGGACCTTCTCCCGGGGCGAGGGGCCGTAGGGCAGCACCTCGGCTGGGCCGCAGAGGGTCTCGGCGGCGCGGCTGTCGCGGTGGTAGCGCTGCAGCGTTTCGGCGAAGCCGGGCGCCAGGCTGCTCGGCGAGTAGGCCCGCTCGCGCTGCTCAAGGGGCAGGTGCAGGCCGAAGGGGGCGTCATGCAGGGCCGTCATGCCGCGCCCTCCAGGGGGTGCAGCGGGTCGAGGCGGTCGAGCAACTGGCGCTCGGCCTTGGCCAGGTCGATCTGTTCGAAGCGCTCGCAACCCTGCACGGCCTCCCGCAGCAGGCGGGCCTGCACCTCGCCCCGGGCGAAGGCCGTGGCGTAGGGCAGGCAACTGAAGGTGACCATGCTGTAGCGCGGCACGAAGCGCCCCGGGTGGCGGGCCTCCAGCCACGCAGCCAGTTGGCGCTCCAGCTGGTAATCCGTTGCGCGCACCCGTTCGCGCATTTCCACGTAGTTCTCCAGGGCCATGGCCTGGATTGCGCCGGCATTGGGCCGGCGCTCTTCGGCGTAGGCCTGCAGGGCTGCATCCAGGGGCTGCGGCCGGGCCAGGTGGCGGGCCAGGGCCAGCACATCCTCCAGCCCGCAGTTCATGCCCTGGCCGTGGAACGGCACCATCGGGTGAGCTGCATCGCCCACCAGCACGGCGCAGCCCTGGGCATGCCAGCGCTCCAGCCAAAGGGTGCCGAGCTGGCCGATGGGGTTGTGCTCGAAGTCCGCCTCCAGGTCCGGCAGCTCGGCGGAGAGGTCGCTGTAGTGGGTGTCGAACCAGCGCCGCGCGGTGGGGCCGTCCGGCAGTTGGGCGAAGCAGTCGGCGCTGCCGTCGTCGTGGGGCAGGAACAGCGTGGTGGTGAAGCTGCCGTCGATGTTCGGCAGGGCGATGCTCATGTGCCCGCCTCGGGGCCAGATGTGCAGGGCATCGGCCAGTAGGCGCCCGGAGGCGGGGATGTTCAGCTCCTTGTAGCCGTGGGGCTGGCGCTCGCGGCGTTCGCCCAGGGGCCCGCCTTCGGCCATGGCCCGGCGCACGCCGGAGTCGGCACCGTCGGCGCCCACCAGCAGGTCGAAGGGCCAGCGCTGGTCGCCGGCGATGACCTCGCGGCGCGCCCAGTCGATACCCGCCAGCGGGGTGTCGAAGTGCAGCCGGGCACCGGCTGCCTGTGCCGCGTCCAGCAGCAGCCGGTTGAAGCGGCCGCGCTGGATCGACCAGATGGCGTCCCCGGCTCGGCTGCTGTAGGCGTGGAATTGCTCCGGCTCGCCCGGCACATGCACCCGCCGGCCGTGCATGGCCACGGCACCGGCCAGCACGGCAGCGTCCAGGCCGGCCTGGCGCAGAGCCTGCAGGCCGCGCTCGGCCAGGGCGAGGTTGATCGACTTGCCGGCCTGGGCGGTGTGCAGGCGCGGGTCGGGGCGTTGTTCGAGCACGGTGACCTGCCAGCCCTGGCGCTGCAGCAGGCACGCCAGCAGCGGGCCGGTGAGCCCACCGCCGACGA
Organism: Metapseudomonas otitidis; assembly: GCF_011397855.1. Classification (NCBI taxonomy): domain Bacteria; kingdom Pseudomonadati; phylum Pseudomonadota; class Gammaproteobacteria; order Pseudomonadales; family Pseudomonadaceae; genus Metapseudomonas; species Metapseudomonas otitidis. The sequence goes on from NZ_AP022642.1 coordinate 2,942,893, forward strand.
TCAGGGCGGTGCGATGTTCTGCCATCGGGAAATCTCCTGGGTTCAGAGGACGGTGCGCAGGTTCCACAGTTCGGGGAACAGCAGCGTGTCGAGGGTCTTGCGCAGGTAGTCGGCGCCGCTGCTGCCGCCGGTGCCCTGGCGACGGCCGATGACCCGCTCGACCATGCCGATGTGGCGGAAGCGCCAGTGCCTGACGTTGTCCTCCAGCGCCACCAGTTGCTCGGCCAGCTCGTAGAGGTCGCGGTGGGTTTCGGGAGCGCGGTAGACGGTGAGCCAGGCGGCCTCCACCGAGGCGTCGTAGCCGGTGGGCTCGTCGACGGCGGCCAGCAGGCGCGCGGGGTCGATGGCCAGGCCGCGCGCGGCCAGCAGGCGCACCACCTCGTCATAGAGCGAGGGCGCCAGCAGCCGGGCCTGCAGGGCGTGCAGCGCTGCCGGATCTTCTGCGTGGTCTTCCAGGTGGCGGGCGCACTTGTTGCCGAGGAGGAATTCGATCTCGCGGAACTGCACCGACTGGTGGCCGGAGGCGCTGCCCAGGGCCGGGCGCATGGCCAGGAAGTCATTGGGGGTGAGGGTGGCGAGCACGCTCCAGGCGTGGATCAGGTGCTCCATGATCCGCTGCACGCGGGTCAGCGCCTTGAAGGTGCGGGGCAGGTCCTGGCGGCCGACGTGGTGGGTGGCGAGGGTCAGCTCGTGGAGCATCAGCTTCATCCACAGTTCGGCGGTCTGGTGCTGGATGATGAACAGCAGTTCGTCCGGCACCTCCGAGCGTGGCACCTGGCTGTGCAGGATGTGCTGCAGGCTCAGGTAGTCACCGTAGCGGCCGTCGCCGGTACGGGGCGCCAGGGCGTTCCTGGCGCCGGAAAAGGGGCATCCCATGGTCGCCGCTCCTATGCCGGGTTCCGGCAGTCCTGGCCACCGGCGACGGCGGGCAGGATGGTGATCTCGTCGCCGGGGGCGACACGGGCCTCCAGGCCGCCGTGGAAGCGCACGTCCTGGTCGTTGACGTACAGGTTCATGAAGCGCACCAGGGTGCGGCCCTTCAGCAGGCGCTGCTCCAGGCCCGGCCAGCGGCGCTCCAGGTCATCGATGACTTCACCCAGGCTGTCGCCCTGGGCGCTGACCTGGGCTGCGCCGGCCGTCAGGTCGCGCAGGGTGGTGGGGATGTGGATGGTGATGGACATGGCGGTTCCTCGTGGTCGGGGCATGGGGTTCAGTCGAAGGCCAGCGGCTGCTCCAGGATTCGGCCGTCCTCGATGCGGAAGCAGCGCATCGACAGGTCGAAGCGGGGATCGGTGCTGACGATGAGGTGGAACACCTCGGGAAAGGCGGCGGCGTACTCCACGTCAGTGTCGCTGGGGTAGGGCCGGGATGCGGTGTGGGAGTGGTAGAGCACCAGGGGCACTTCGCCCCGGCCGTTCATCTCGCGCCACACGCGCAGTTGCTGCAGGGGCTCGAAGCTGAAGAAGTCCTCGGCCTGGGCAGCGTTGTGCATCGGCACCAGGCGCAGGCTGCCGGGCTCGCCGGGCACGCCGGCGATCAGCCCGCAGCATTCCAGCGGGTGCTCGGTGCGGGCCTGGTGGGCGATGGCATCGCGCAGGGCGGCGGGCAGGGTGAGCATCGGGCCGTCCTCAGTAGCGGGGCTGGTCGGGGGCCACGTCGCGCACCCAGGCGAGCACGCCGCCCTGCAGGTTGCGCACGTTGCGGTAGCCGGCGGCGAGCATGGCCTCGACCACCTCGCGGGAGCGGCTGCCGCCCTTGCAGCAGATCACGTAGGGCTGCTCGCGGTCGGCCAGCGGCCCCTGGCCGAGGCTGGCCAGGGCACGGGCCTTGGGCAGCAGGTCGGCGCCTTCGATGCGGACGATGTCCCACTCGTTGGGCTCGCGCACGTCGATCAACCGGGGCGGCTGCCCGCTGCCGAGCAGGGCGTGCAGCTCCTGCGGGGTGATCACCGGCACGGGGGCGGCCGGCGCCGCGGGCTGGCCCAGGCCGCACAGCTGCGGGTAGTCCTGCAACGCGGTGATGGGCTGGCGCTGCGGGTCGCGCTGCAGGGGCAGGTAGCGGTAACGCATGCGCAGGGCGTCGTAGACCATCAGCGTGCCCAGCAGAGATTCGCCGATCCCGGTCAGCAGCTTGATCGCCTCGGTGCCCATCACCGAGGCCACGGCGGCGCAGAGCACGCCGAGCACGCCGCCCTCCGAGCAGGACGGCGCCAGCTCCGGCGGGGGCGGCTCGGGGTAGAGGTCGCGGTAGTTCAGGCCGCCGCCGGGGGCGTTTTCCCAGAACACGCTGGCCTGGCCTTCGAAGCGGTAGATGGAGCCCCAGACGTAGGGCTTGCCGGCCAGGACGCAGGCGTCGTTGACCAGGTAGCGGGTGGCGAAGTTGTCGGCGCCGTCGATGATCAGGTCGTAGCCCTGGAACAGCGCCACGGCGTTGTCGTTGTCCAGGCGCAGGTCGTGCAGGTTCACCTGCACGTGCGGGTTGAGCGCGGCGATGGTGCGCTTGGCGCTCTCGGTCTTCAGCTCGCCGAGGGTGTCCATGCGGTGGATCACCTGGCGCTGCAGGTTGGAGGCATCCACCCGGTCGAAGTCGACGATGCCCAGGGTGCCGACACCGGCCGCTGCCAGGTACAGCAGGGTCGGTGAGCCCAGGCCGCCGGCACCGATCACCAGCACGCGGGCGTTCTTCAGGCGCTGCTGGCCGGCCAGGCCGAACTCCGGCAGCAGGATGTGACGGCTGTAGCGGGCGCGCTCCTCGGCGCTGAGCGTGGCCTGGTCGCTGACCAGGGGGCCGAGGGTGCGGGGCAGGGGAGTCGGGGTAAAGGCAGTCATGTTCAGCTCCGGGGCAGGTCGAGGGCCTGGCTCAGGGCGTGCCGGAGCCGGGTCATTTCATCGGGGGTGCCGAGGGTCACGCGCAGTCGCTGTTCCAGGCCGGGCCAGGGGCGGCCGACGCGGATGCCGCCGGCGGCCAGGGTGGCGATCACCTCTGCGGCCGGGCGCTGGCAGTCGATCAGCACGCAGTTGCTCCGTGACGGGCTGTAGCGCAGGCCCTGGTGGTCCAGCCAGGCGCAGAAGGCCTCGCGCTGGGCCGTGTTGGCGGCCTTGCGCCGGGCGCATTCGGCCTCGTCGTGCAGGCAGGCCAGCGCGGCGGCAACGGCCGGCACCGGCACGTCGTGGGCCGGCTGGGTGTGCATGCGGTCCAGCACGGCGGGCTGGGCGATGGCATAGCCCAGGCGCAGCCCGGCGAGGCCGTGGATCTTGGAGAAGGTGCGGGTCACCACCAGGCCGGGGTGGGCGCTGACTGCCGGGATCATCGAAGGCTCGTCGCTGAACTCCAGGTAGGCCTCGTCGATCAGCACCACCGGCGGGTGGGGCAGGGCGCCGGCCTGTTCCACCAGAGCCAGCAGCGCTGCGTGGGGGGTGACGGTGCCGGTGGGGTTGTTGGGGTTGGCGATGTAGATCAGCCCGCCCTCGCTGGCGGCGAGCATGGCCTGCACGTCGTGCCCGCCGTCCGCCAGCAGGGGCACCCGGCACACCGCCCGGCCATGCAGGCGTGCGGCCTGCTCGGGCACCGGGTAGCCCGGCGCGGCCACCACCAGCGGCGCATCGGCCCGGGTGAAGGCCAGGGTGGCGTAGTGCAGGGCGCGGTTGGAGCCGGGGTACAGCGAAACCCACTCCAGCGGCACGCCATGGCACTGGGCAAGGGCCTGGCGCAGCGCCTCCACCCGCTCGAACTGGTAGCGCGAGGACAGGCCGATGGCCTCGCTGGCCGCCTGCCGCGCAGCCGGCGGTACGCCGTAGGGGGATTCGTTGAGGTTGAGGCAGAGGGGCGTTTGCAAGGCGCAAGCGTCCCCTTCGCCCGCCGCGTGGCGGGCGCTGGATAGGTGGTTCATGTCAGGTTCCCGGGTTGGGCGTTCGTGGGTGGCTAGCGGCCGCTGCGTACCGACTTTGGGGTGTAGCCGAAGAACTTGAGGAAGGCGGCGCTGAAGTTGTTCGGGTGCTGGTAGCCCACCTGGTAGGCCGTCTCCGAGACCCGGTAGCCGGCGGCGAGCAGCTCCTGCGCGCGTTGCATGCGCATCTCCAGCAGGTGGTGGGCGGGGCTGGTGCCGTAGGCGTGGCGGAAGCACTCCTTGAGCTTGTATTCGCTGATGCCCAGCGCGGCGCAGAGGCAGGCGTTGTTCAGCGGCTGGCCGAGGTTGGCGCGCATGTAGGCCTCGATCCGTTCCATCACGTCCAGGTCACGGCCGCTGATGCGCTCGGCCTGGGGCGTGGCGGGGGCCAGCAGGTTGAGCTGCTCGGCCAGCAGGCTCAGGGCATGGATGCGCTGGCGCAGGCCGTCGTGCTCGCCGACCCGGGGGTTCTTGAAGAAGCGCAGGTGTTCGCTGCTGCAGCTGCCGTTGTAGGCGATCTGCCGGAAGCTCTCGTTGTGGCGCAGGGCCTTGCCCAGCAGGCGGCCGCAGCGCTCGGGCCCGATGTAGCGGGTCAGGGTCGACTCCGACACCACCAGGCGCAGTTGCTGTATGGGCTCGTTGGCGGCGTAGCGACGCTCGCCGGTGCCGGCCTGGAACACCGAGACCGTGGTGTGGTTCGCCGCGAAGGGCAGGGCATTGCCGACCCGGTCGAGAAACTCGGACTGGCCGGACAGCCCGAAAGTGATGACCAGGGTGCGGTCGTTGCCATCGTGCTCGCAGACCTCCCGCAGGATGCGGCCCGAGGAGACCCGCGAGCGCACCAGGGAGAACCCGGCCTCGCAGTCCAGCCGCTCGATCAGCGCCTGGCCCTGGGCCGATGCCGTCTGGTGGCGTGTCCATTCCTTGAGTTGCTGGGCGCTGGCCAGCTTGGGTTGTGCCAAACCGTTCATAGCAGATCACTCCTCATCACTCGCCCGGTGTGCCTGTGCGGGGCTCCATCCGGGCGCAGTGATCACCGTCCTTGACTGGGTTCGCCGACGCATCAGAGCACAGGCGAAGTGCGCAAAAAACTGCCTCGCCGGAACTGCATATGAAAATCGCCGGAGTGCATATGTAATGCGAATGATTAGCATTAATCAAGGAAGTATGATCCTCCCATCGACCTGCAACGGATTGCCGCAGGCCCTGGAGATAGAGGGGTTCGGCGCTCCGGGTGCAGGAAGCGCGAACAGGAACGAAGGAGTTGTTCATGTCGATACGGCCCCTGGAAGGCGTGACCCTGCGGCTGGCCGAAGCCCCGACCGGGCTGCAGGCCACCCGCGAGGCGCTGGCCCTGCGCATGGGCTTGCTGGGCGCACGGGTGTGCGCGGCAGCAGGTGTGCAAGGCCTGGATGGCCAACTGACGGCCTGGCTGGAGGATGCCGCCGGCGCGCGGGTCACCTTATATGTGCGTGGCTGGCCCTGCGGGGTGCAGCCGGTGAGCGAGGCGCTGGCCCAGGCGGCCTGCGGGCTGGTGGGCTGGCATGGGCGCAGCGCCGGTGGGCTGTTCACCCTGGGGGTGGACTACCTTGCGGTGCTGACGGCCTCCCTGGCGTCCACCGCTGCCGTGGCCGCCCTGCTCGGGCAGCGTCGGGGCAGCGGCAGCCATGAGGTGCACATCAGCCTGGGCGGCGCCGGCCTGCTGGCGATGGCCCAGTACCTGGCGATGGACGATGCCGGGCAGGTGCTGCCGGTGCCGGGTGGCGCCGATTGGCAGCACCCGCCCTTCACCAGTGGCGAGGGCCTGCGCTTCGAGCTGGAAGCCCTCGACCCGGAGGCCTGGCGCCGCTTCTGGGAAGGCCTGGGGGTGTCCCTGGCGGACATCGCCGCCGGCTGGCCGCAGTTCATGCAGCGCTACACCACCGCCACGGCGTGGTTGCCGCCCTCGCTGTTCCGCGCCTGTGCGCGCTATCGCCTGGCCGACCTGAACTGCCTGGCCCGGGATGCCGGGGTCAACCTCTGCACCCTGCGCCTGGCGCCTCGGGAAGACTGCGCCCAAGGCCCCTGGGCCTTTGACCCGCCCGTATCGGCCGCTGTCCTGGCGCGCGCGCCCTCCAGCGCGGCCCAGCCCCTGGCCGGCCTGGCGGGGCTGGAGGCCTGCCGGCTGATCCAGGGGCCGCTGGCGGGGCACTTGCTGCGTGAGCTGGGCATGCAGGTCACGCGCATCGAGCCGCCGGGCGGTGATCCGATGCGCGGCATGGCGCCTTTGGTGGGCGGCCTGTCCGTGCACTTCCAGGCCATCAACCGGGGCAAGCCCTGGGTCGAGCTGGACGTGCGCAGCGAAGCCGGGCAGGCCCGGCTGGGGCAGTTGCTGGAGGGCTGCGATGCCTTCCTGCACAACTGGGCGCCCGGACGCGCCGAGCGCCTGGGGCTGACCGGCGAGGCGCTGCGCCGCCATGCCCCGGGCCTGGTGTACGGCTCGGCCTCCGGCTGCGGGCGCCACCCTGGAGCGGACGACCCCCTGGGCACCGATTTCATGATCCAGGCCCACAGCGGCCTGGCCGCCCGCATCCACCAGCACGACCGGCCGGCCGGCGCGCTGCTCACCCTGGTGGACGTGCTGGGCGGCGCTGCCCTGGCCGAGGGCCTGGTTGCCGCGCTCTACCAGCGCCACGTCCACGGCCTGGCCGGCGGCCTCGATTCCAGCATGAGCGGCGCCGCCGGCCTGCTGCTGGAGGCCGCCACTGCCGACGCGGGGCAGGTACTGGCCTGCACCGACGGCCACCTGATGCTCGACGGTGCCGACCCCTCCGAGGTGGCGAGCCTTGGGCACCTGGCCAGTGGCGAAGCCCTGGCCCACCTGGCGGCGCGGGGCATTCCCGCCAGCCGCATCTCCCGCTGCGCCGCCGATGTCGGCGCCCACCCCTGGTTGGGCTGTGCCCTGGGCCGTGACGAATACGGCCTGCGTACCGCCAGCCCCTGGATCATCAACGCTTGAGGTCGATACACCATGGCAAACGAACACCTGTCCGCCGTGCAGCCCCCTGTCACCGGTGACCGCTACACGGCGCCGGACTGCGTCCCCGCGCACCTTCGCGCGCACTGGCGGGCCGAGGGCATCTATCCCCACAAGAGTCTGTTCGAGTCCTTCCTCGACATTGCCCGCTCACGGCCCCTGGCGGTCGCCGTCACCGAAGGGGCGGCGAGCCTGAGCTTCGCCCAGCTGCGGGCGCGCAGCCTCAGCCTGGCGCAGGTGCTGCACCAGCTCGGCGTCGGGCCTGGCGTGGTGGTGGCGGTGAACCTGCCCAATGGCTGGCGCGCCTGCGCCGTGGACCTGGCCGTGGCGGCCCTGGGCGGCATCGTGCTGCCGTACCCCCTGGGGCGGCGCAAGCGCGACACCCTCGCCATGCTCGGCAAGTCCGCCGCACGGGTGCTGATCTGCAAGCGCCAGGTGGGCGAAGCCGACTACGCCGCGCTGGTGGACGGCCTGCGCCCCGCGTTGCCGGCGCTGGCCCATGTGCTGGTACACGGCGAGCGCTACCAGGACTGGCCGGATCTGGACCAGTGCTGGGAGGGGCCGGCCTGGAACACCGAAGGCCAGCGGGTGGACCCGGATGCCGGCGCCCGGCTGATCGCCTCCTCGGGCTCCGAGTCCGAGCCCAAGCTGGTGCTGTATTCCCACAACGCCCTGGTGGGCGGGCAGAGTGCCTACCTCAACGGCCTGGCGCGCCAGCCCGAGGCCATGCGGGCGCTGTTCGCCGTGCCCCTGGCGTCGCCCTTCGGTTCCCTGGGCACGCCTTGCACCCTGGCTTCCCTGGGTGGCGCGCTGATCTGCCTGGACCGCTTCGAGGCCGATGCGGTGCTGCGGCTGGTCGCCCAGCAGCGCGTTACCCACCTGTTCGCCGGGCCCAACATGGTGGACATGCTGCTGGCCAGCCCCCTGCTGCAATCGGCGCAAGGGCAGGCGCTGGATTTCAGCGCGCTGGAGGCCATCGTCAGCGGCGGCTCGGCCCTCAGCACCCAGACCCTGGCCGGCGTGCGCCGGCACTTCGGCTGTGCCCTGGTGCAGTCCTACGGCTCGGCGGACGGCGTGGCCAGCCACACCGCTCTGGACGACGCCCCCGAGGTGACCGTGCAGACCGTCGGGCGACCCGACCCTGCAGTGGTCAGCCTGAGCATCCGCGACGAGCAGGGGCACGAATGCGCGCCAGGCGAGGTGGGGGAGATCTGGGCACGGGGGCCGATGACCCCGCTGTGCTACTACCGCGCCCCCGAACTGGACCGCCAGTACCGCCACCCGGACGGCTGGGTGCGCCTGGGCGACCGTGGCCAGCTGGACGCCGATGGCCGGCTGCGCATCGTCGGGCGCCGCGCCGACACCGTGATGCGCGGCGGGCACAAGGTGAACCTGGTGGAGGTGGCGCACCTGCTGCGCGAGCATCCGGCCATCGCCCAGTGCGTGGTCCTCAATGCCCCGCTGGAGGACGGCGCCACGCGCATGCACGCCTTCGTGGTGATGAAGGCGGGGCAGCCGCCGCTGACCCTCGCCCAGGTGCGCGGCTTCCTCAATGACGAAGTGGGCGCCCAGCCCAGCCAGTTGCCCGACGCCCTGGCCTGCGTGCCGGAGCTGCCGCTGGCGCCGTCCGGCAAGGTCGACCAGGCGGCTCTGCTGCAGAGCCTGCAGGCGCCACGCCCGGCGGTCTCCGCGCAACCGGTGATCGACCTGCTGATGGGCGTCGAACGGGCCGGCGTGCTGCGGGCCGCCATCGAACTGCAGGTGTTCGACCACCTGGGCGAGGGCGCCAGCGCCCGCACCGTGGCCGAGCGCACCGGGGCCAGCGAGCGCGGCACCCGCATCCTGCTGGACGCCCTGGCCGGCCTGGGCCTGCTCCGCCAGGAGCCGGGGCAGGCCTACTACCGCCTGGGTGAGCTGGCCGAACGCTTTCTGCGGCGCAGCTCGCCGCACTACGTGGGTGGGCTGGCGCAGGTCTACACCGCCGACCTGATGTGGGATGCCTTCCGCCACTTCAAGGACGCCGTGGTGGCCGGTGGCAGCGTCCTGCCCCAGGGCCTGGAGGCCGCCAACCATCCGTACTGGGGCGAATTCTCCCGGGGCATCGCCAACACCGCGCGGGTGACCGCCCAGCGCCTGGCGCAGCAGGTGCTGCCGTGGCTGGCCCAGCGGCAGCAGCCGAGCGTGCTGGACCTGGCCTGCGGCAACGGCACCTACGGCTTCACCCTGGCGGCCGAGTGCTCGACGGCGAGCCTCTGCGGGGTGGACTGGCCAGCCAGTGCCGAGCTGTTCTGGAGCACCGCCGAGACCTTCGGGGTGCGCGAACGCACACGCTTCATCGGTGCCGACATCTTCACCGTGGAGCCGGGTGAACCGGTGGACCTGATCATCCTCAGCCAGGTCCTGCACCACTTCGACGAGGCCGAATGCCGGCGCCTGCTGGGCCGCCTGCAGGCCTGGCTGAAACCGGGCGGGCGGTTGCTCATCGCCGGCTTCATGCGCTCGGACGCGCCGGCGGAGCAGGAGCCCATTCCGCGCCTGTTCGCCGCGCAGATGCTCAGCCTGACCGAGGCCGGCGACTGCCATGCCCTGGGCGCGGTGCAGCGCCTGCTGGAGGAGCAGGGCTGGCAGCAGATCGAGTCCGCGCCGCTGCGCGGCCTGCCCATCCAGCGCATCTGGGCGGTGCGCGGCGATGCTGGGGAGGTCGCATGAGCCGTGTGCTGTGGAACCTCTCGCGGCCATTGCGCCCGGCCATCGCCCTGGCTGCTTGCGGCCAGCTCGCGGTCAGCGCCTGCAACGCCGGCCTGGCCCTTTGCCTGGCCTGGGCCCTGGCCGGCCTGTTCGAGGGCCAGCCGCTGGCGGCGCTGTGGACGCCCCTGGGTGCCTTCCTCGGCCTGACGCTGCTGCGCATCGCCCTCAACGGCGGGGCCGAGGTGCTGGCCATGCGGGTCGCCGGGCTGACCCGGCAACACCTGCGCCAGCGCCTGTTGCCCCAGGTGCTGCGGGTGGCCGGGCAGGCGCCCGGCGAGCATGACAGCGCCGGGCTGAGCACCACCCTGATCCACAACGTCGAGGCCCTGCAGGCCTACTACAGCCGCTACATCCCGGCGGTGATCGGCGCGGCCCTGGGGGGCAGCGGGCTGCTTGCGCTGATGGCGCTGTTCGACCCGCGCTCGGCCCTGGTGGCCGCCGTGGGTGCCTTGTCGCTGCCCTTCGTGGATCGCCTCTGGCTGCGCTGGCGACGCCCCTCGGCCGGCGGGCTGTTCGCCAGCATCGGGCGCTTCTCGGCGCACCTGCTGGACAGCCTGCGTGGCGTCACCACGCTCAAGGCCTTCAACGCCCAGGACCGGCGCCGTGATGCCCTGCGCGACCAGGCCCGCGACCTGCGCCGGCAGGCGATGGCGGTGCTGCACGGCATCCTGATGCGCAATGGCGTCACCGGGTTGCTCAGCCTCGGCGGCCTGACGCTGGTCACGCTGCTCAGCGTTCAGCGTGCCGGTGCCGGCGAGTTGTCGGCCTTCGCCCTGTTCGCTGCCGTGCTGCTGGCCCGCGAAGCGTTCCGCACCCTGGAGAAGCTGGACAAGACCTTCCACGTCGCCTGGTCGGGCAACGGCGCCGCCGCCCCGGTGGCCGAGCTGCTGGCAGCGCAGCCGCCGGTGCCCGAGCCGGCCCGGCCCGAGCCGTTGCCGGCCGGCCACGAGGTGGCCTTCGAGGGCGTCACCTTCCGCTGGCCCGGCAGCCAGGCCCCGGCCTTGCAGAACCTCAGCTTCACCCTGGAACCCGGCCAGTACGTGGCCGTGGTGGGGCCCTCCGGGGCGGGCAAGTCCACCCTGGCAGCGCTGCTGATGCGCTTCATCGCCCCCCAGGAAGGGCGCGTCACCCTCGGCGGCGTGGACATCCGTCACCTGCGCTCCGCCGACCTCTATCAGCGCGTCAGCGGGGTGTTCCAGCAGAGCGTGCTGCTGCACGGCAGCCTGGAAGACAACCTGCGTATGGGGGCGGCAGATGCCAGCCCTGAGGCCCTGGCCGAAGCCTGCCGGCTGGCCTCGCTGGAACCCTGGGTCGCCAGCCTCCCGCACGGCCTGGCGACCCCGGTGGGCGAGGGCGGCAACCGGCTCTCCGGCGGCCAGCGCCAGCGCGTGGCCATTGCCCGTGCCTGGCTCAAGGGCGCGCCGATCCTGTTGCTCGACGAGGCCACCGCCAACGTCGATGTGGCCAGCGAGGCGCATATCGGTGCGGCCATCGAGCGCCTGCGCGGGCAGCGCTCGATGCTGGTGATCGCCCACCGCCTGGCCACCGTGCGCCATGCCGACCGCATCCTGGTGCTGGACCAGGGGCGCCTGGTGGAAAGCGGCGACCACCGCAGCCTGCTGGCCCGCCAGGGCCTGTATGCGCGCATCTGGGCCCTGCAGCACGCCCACGAAACCCAACCCCTGAGCGAAGGAGCCCTGGCATGAAAGGCAATCCCCACGCGATCCGCGCCGGCGAAGGCAGCCGCTGGAGCGACCTGCTGCGGCTGTCGGCCGGGCAGCCGGCGCTGTTGGCGCAAACCCTGGTCGCCACCCTGGTGGCCCAGGCCGGCATGGTGGGCAGCCTGGCCCTCGGCGGCTGGTTGATCGGCCTGGTGCTGACCGATGCCCCGGCCAGCCTGTGGCAGCCGGTGGCGGCGGCGATGCTCGCCTGTGCCCTGGCCGGTGCCGGTGGGCGCTGGTGGCAGGCCCATGTCTCCCATGTGTTCGCCTTCCACCTGATCGAGACCCTGCAGGTCGGCAGCTACGAGGGGTTGGAGCGGGCCGCCCCGGACGTGCAGGCCGGGGTGCGACGAGGGGAGCAGGCCAACGTGGCGCTCAACGACGCCCAGGCCCTGGAGCACTTCTTCGCCCACACCCTCACCGATGCCATCGGCGCCGTGTTGGTGCCGCTGGTGGCGCTGCTGGCCCTGGCCGCCATCCAGCCCTGGCTGACCCTGGCGCTGCTGCCGTTCCTGGCGGCCCTGGCCAGCGTGCCGTTCTGGCTTGGCGGGCGCGCCCTGCGCCAGGGTCGGGCGATGAACGAGGCGCTGGCCGGGCTCAACGCCGAAGTGCTGGAAGGCATCGAGGCGCGCCGGGAGATCCTCCTGTTCAACCAGGAGGCGGCCTGGCACGCGCGGTTGGGTCGCCTGCTGGCCCGGCTGCGGCTGGAGCAGCGCCGCTATGCCCTGCGCAGCGGCGCCGAGCAGGGGGTGATCGAGCTGATCCAGGCCCTGGCCCTGGTGAGTGCGCTGGCCTGTGGCGCCTGGCTGCTGCAGATCGGCCTGCTGGACCTGGCACAACTGCCACTGGCGGTGATGCTGGTCGGCGCGGCGCTGCTGCCCATGGCCGACGTGGCCCGCGAGGCCGGCCAGCTCGGCGCCGTGCGCGCCAGCGCCGGGCGGGTCCTGGGGCTGTTGCGCCAGCCGCCCCGGGTGCGTGACCAGGGCTGCCAGCAGCCCCAGGGCGCGCGCCTGGAGTTCGATCAGGTGCGCTTCAGCCATGGTGGTCGCCCGGTCCTGCAGGGCGTCGACTTCCTGGTCCGCCCTGGCGAGATGGTGGCGCTGGTGGGGGCCTCGGGGGCCGGCAAGACCACTTGCGCCAACCTGCTGATGCGCTTCTACGACGTCGAAGGCGGGGCCATCCGCGTCGGCGGCGTGGATGTGCGTGACATCCCCCTGGCCGGGTTGCGCCAGGGCATCGCCTGGGTCGGCCAGGATGCCTACCTGTTCGACGACAGCATCGAGGGCAACCTGCGCCTGGCTCGCCCTGATGCCACCGCCGAGGAGATCGAAGCCGCCGCCCGCCAGGCCCAGGCGCACGACTTCATCCAGGCCTTGCCGGAGGGCTACCAGACCCGCTGCGGCGAGGGCGGCGCGCGCCTGTCCGGCGGCCAGCGCCAGCGCATCGCCATCGCCCGTGCGCTGCTGTCGCAGGCGCCGGTGCTGGTGATGGACGAAGCCTCCTCCAGCCTCGACGCCCATAGCGAGCACGCCCTGCAGCAGGCCCTGCTGGGCCTGCGCGGGCAGCGCACGCTGCTGCTCATCGCCCACCGCCCCAGCACCATCGCCCAGGCCGACCGGGTGGTGCTGCTCGAAGACGGGCAGGTGTGCGACCAGGGCACCCACTCGACCCTGCTGGCCCGCTGCGATGCCTACGCGCGGCTGCTGGCCCAACCCACTCAGTAACGGCGCCAGGCGCCAACAAGGAAGATTCGCGATGGTCAGAAGTCGTCGTACCCCCACCCACGTCTGGGTCAGCACCGCGCTGGCATTGTCCTGCCCGGCCCTCCAGGCCGCAGAGGCACTGAGCCTGCCGGAGGTCAGCGTCAACGCCGAAAAGGTCCCGCGCAGCCTCGACGCGGTGCCGGCCAGCGTCAAGGTGATCGATGGACAGACCCTGGAAGACGAGCACATCACCGGCTTCGAACAGCTGGAAGGGCGAGTGCCGGGGCTGTCGTTCCAGCCCTTCGGCCAGTCGGGCATCAACTCCCCGGTGATGCGGGGTCTCACTGCCAACTTCAATGCGCTGTCCACCTCGACGCTTATGCTGGTGGACGACGTGCCGACCCTCACCGCCCAGGGCTTCGAGAACCGCTTCATCGACATCGACCGCATCGAGGTGCTGCGCGGGCCGCAGTCGACCCTCTACGGGCGCAATGCCGAGGCCGGGGTGATCGCGGTGTACAGCAAGCCGATGGACGAGCTGGCGCGGGCCAGCGTGTCCGCCGAAGCGGGCAGCCGCGACAAGCGCGCCACGCGCTTCGCCCTGAGCAGCCCGCTGGTGGACGAGCGGCTGTTCGGCAGCGTCTCGGGCGAGTGGCAACGCCAGGATGGTTTCATCCGCAACGACGCCCTCGGCAAGCAGGCCGATGACCGCGAACGCTACAACCTCAACGCCGGCCTGCGCCTGGTGCCCCAGGAGGGCACCGACATGGTGCTGCGCTATGCGCGCCAGGCCTATGACGACGACGCCTCGCTGTGGGGCGCGCCCACGGCGCGGCGCAACCACGTGGCCTCGGGCACCGACAGCTGGAACCGCTCATGGGGCCAGACCCTGTCGCTGAACATCGGCCACAGCCTGGGGGATGACCTGAACCTGCGCTCGATCACCGCCTACAACGACTTCCACGACCGCATCCAGCAGGACACCGACTTCCTGCCGGCCAACCTGTCGATGATTGCCCGCGACCTGCGCCTGCGCACCCTGTCCCAGGAACTGCGCCTGGAAGGGCAGTGGGGCCTCGCCGACTGGTTGGCCGGGGTCTACGCCGACAGCTCCGAAAACGACCTGCGCAACGTCAGCCAGCGCGGCCCCTTCGTCCAGGAACTGCGCCTGGACCAGAGCAGCCGCACGCTGGCCGCCTTCAGCCATTGGAACCTGCACCTGACGCCGGACTGGACCCTTTCCCTGGGCGGGCGGGTGGAGCGCTACCGGGTGGGCATCGACCCCCGTGGCGATGCCAACCAGTCCCGGAGCTGGTCGTCGTTCTCGCCGAAGGTGGCGCTGCAGTACGCCTTCGCCGAGCAGAACCAGGTCTACCTCAGTGCCAGCAAGGGCGTACGCAACGGCGGTTTCAACGTGCTCTCGGCCGCCACCCACTACGCCGCGTTCGAGCCGGAGAAGGTCTGGTCCTATGAACTCGGCATCAAGGGCCGGACCCTGGAGGAGCGCCTGCGCTACTCGCTGGCGGCGTACTACATGGACGTCACCGACATGCAGGTGATGCAGATGCCCAGCCCGGGCGTGCAGTACATCACCAGCGCCGCCAGTGCTACGTCCAAGGGGCTGGACCTGGATGCCGAGTACCTGCTCAGCGCCCGCTGGAGCGTACAGACCGGGCTGGCCTGGAACCGCACGCGCTTCGACAGCTTCCAGGACGGCCGCGCCCGCTACGACGGGCACCACAACCCCTTCGCCCCCGACCTCACCGGCTACCTGGGCCTGCGCTACGACGACCCGGAAGGCTGGTACGTGCAGGGCAACCTGGTGGGCAGCGACAAGGTCTACCTGGACGCCGCCAACCAGTACACCCGCAACGGCTACGCACTGGTCAACCTCAGCGCCGGCGTGCGCTACGAGCAGTGGGAGCTGAGCGGCTACGTGAACAACCTCGCTGACCGCGAGTACGACGCGGTGGGCTACCAGAACGGTTTCATCACCGTCTACAGCCCGCCTCGCGAACTCGGCGTGCGCGTGACCTGGAAGCTCTGACATGGACCGCCCGAGCCCTTCCCACTGGCCCCTGCAACTGCTGCTGGGCTGGGTCAACTTCGCCATGACCGCGCCGTTGATCTACCTCTACCTCGGCTTGCCGCTGGTGATGCGCCAGCACGGCTGGAGTGGCACCGAGATCGGCCTGTTCCAGCTGGCCGGGCTGCCGGCGGTGCTCAAGTTCGCGCTTGGCGCCCCGGTGGACCGCTGGGCCCGGGGCGCGCACGGCTATCGCCACTGGAGTTTGGTGCTGATGGCCGGTTATGCCGCCAGTCTCGTCGGTCTGGCCTGCCTGGGCATCGAGCAGGCCGGCTTCGTGCCACTGTTCGCCCTGGCCATGCTGGCCAGCCTGCTCGGCACCTGGGCCGATGCGCCGGTCAACGCCCTGGCGATCCGCTGTTTGCCGGCGGAGGAGCGCCAGCGCGCCGGCATCATCCGCTCCGCCGCCAGCTCCCTGGCGGCGGTGGTGGGCGGCGGGGTGATGCTGATGCTGCAGGCGCGTGCCGGCTGGGCCTGGCCGTTCTGGGCGCTGAGCGGCGGGCTGCTGCTGGCCGCCCTGGGCCTGTGGCTGATCCCGCGGGCCACCCTGGCGCAGGCGGATGGCGTGCAGGCCCGGCAGGTGGGCGTCGGCCAATGGCTGGCCTATTTCAGCAACGCCGAGCGGCGTCGCTGGGTGGTGATGCTGATGCTCTATTTCCCCTTCATCGGCGCCGCCTGGGTCTACCTCAAGCCCTTGCTGCTGGACCATGGCCTGCCGCCCGAGCAGGTGGCGCTGGTCGCCGGCGTGCTTGGCGGTGTGGTGGGGGCCGTGGGCAGTGCGCTCGGCGGCTACCTGGCCCGGCGCAGCGGATTGCAGCGGGCCCTGCCGGCCTGCGCCCTGGCCGGCGTGGCAGCCCTCGGCGCCCTGGCCGGCACGGTGGCCAGTGGTGCCGGCGTGCCCTGGCTGGTAGCCTGCACCCTGCTGCTGGCACTGGTGATGGGCGCCTCGGCCGGCCTGCTGTTCGGGATGATGATGAACCACACCCGCGCCGGCCTGACCGCTGTCGACTACGGCCTGCAATCGAGCCTGTTCGTGCTAACCCGCACCCTGGTGCCGATGCTCGCCGGTATCCTGCTCGACCGCTTGGGCTACCTGGGCATGCTGGCGGGGTTGATCCTCTGCATGGCCGGGGTCTGGGCCTGGAGCCGGCGCTTTGTCCGCCACGGGCAGGACCTTGCCGAGCGGTTGCCGGCGCAGGCGGTGCCCTGACGGGTTGTCGATTCAGTAAAAAAATCCCGCACCCGAGGGGCTCGGGGCGGGATGAAATGCCGACCGGGGGGCGGTCGGGCAAGGGCAACACTCAGGCCTGGGGCTGCCAGCCGCCGCCGAGGGCCTTGTAGATGGCGACGATGCCGCTGTAGAGCTCCACTTCGGCCTGGGCCTGGGCGTCTTCGGCGGCCAGGCGTTCGCGTTCGGCGTCCAGCAGCACGAGGAAGTCCACGGTGCCTTCGCGGTAGCGCACGGCGGCCTGCTCGGCGGCGGCGCGGGTGGCTTCCGACTGGCGCACCAGGGCGACCAGGCGTTGCTGGCGCTTGCCGTAGTCGCTGAAGGCGTTCTCGGACTCTTCCAGGGCCAGCAGCACCTGCTGTTCATAGCTGGCCAGGGCGCCGTCGGCCTCGGCTTCGGCGCCGCGCAGGCGGGCGCGGACGCTGCCGAGATCGAAGGCGGCCCAGCTGATGGTGGGCGCCACGCCCCAGGCGCGGGCGGCGGAGGAGCCGATCTGCGAACCACGCCCGGCGGTGAAGCCGAGGAAGCCGGAGAGGCTGACCCGGGGGAACAGGTCCGCCGTGGCCACGCCGACGTTGGCGGTGGCAGCGGCCAGGCGCCGTTCGGCGGCGGCGACATCCGGGCGGCGACGCAGCAGCTCGGCGGGGTTGCCGATGGGCAGTTGCTTGGCGATCACCGGCAGCGGCTTGGGCGACAGGTCCACGCTGAGCTGGTCCGGGCGCTGGCCGAGGAGGGTGGCGATGCGGTTGCGCGCGCGGCTGGCGATGGCCTGCAGTTGCGGCAGGGTGGCTTCGGTGGCGGCCAGGCGGCCGTCGGCGCGCAGCACGTCCAGCTCGCTGCCGACGCCGGCGTCGCGCAGTTGCTCGGTGAGGCCACGGGATTCCTGCTGGTTCTTCAGGTTCTCGCGGGCGATGCCCTCGCGCAGCTGGGCGCCGCGCAGGGTGCCGTAGGCGTCCACCAGTTCGGCGATGAGGCTGACCTGCAACTGCTGCAGGTCGGCCTGGGCGGCGCCGGCTTCGGCGTCGCTGGCCTCGATCTGGCGCTGGATGCGGCCGAACAGATCCAGTTCCCAGGCCATGTCCAGGCCCAGGTCGTAGCGCTCGGTGGTCACCCGGTCCTCGGTCTGGCCGGGCTGCTGGGCCTTGCCGCCCTGGGCGGCGGCGCGGCTGGTGATCACCGGCAACTGGTCGTTGCCGACGTCGTCACGGATGGCACGGGCGGCGCGCAGGCGGGCGAAGGCCACGCGCAGCTCGCGGTTCTGTTCGAGGGACTGCTGCACCAGCTGGTTCAGGGTCGGGTCGTCGAACTGCTGCCACCAGAGGCTCTCGAAATGCGAACGGTCGACCGGGGTGGCCTCGGCCGAGGCGAGCCGCGCGGGCTCGCTCTCGGGGGCCTTGTAGTCCGGGCCCACGGCGCAGGCGCTCAAGGCGAGGGCCAGCAGGGCAGGGGCGAATGCCTTGTTGATCATGCGTGCAGTTCCTTGAGTTTCTGGGCCTTGGCCGCCTTGCGCGCTTCGCCTTTCTCGACGAAGCCGCGGATCAGCACATAGAACACCGGGGTCAGCAGCAGGCCGAAGAAGGTCACGCCGATCATCCCGCTGAACACCGCTACACCCATGGCGTGGCGCATTTCCGCGCCGGCACCGGACGAGAGCACCAGGGGCACCACGCCCATGATGAAGGCGATGGAGGTCATCAGGATCGGGCGCAGACGCAGGCGGCAGGCTTCCAGTACCGCAGCCAGGCGGTCGAGGCCTTCTTCCTGTTTCTCCTTGGCGAACTCGACGATGAGGATGGCGTTCTTGCACGCCAGGCCCACCAGTACGATCAGGCCGATCTGGGTGAAGATGTTGTTGTCGCTGCCGGCGAGGATCACCCCAACGATGGCGGAGAACAGCACGGTCGGCACGATCAGGATCACCGCCAGCGGCAGGCTCCAGCTTTCGTACTGGGCGGCCAGCACCAGGAAGGCCAGCAGCACGCAGAGCGGGAAGATGAAGATCGCGGTGTTGCCGGCGAGGATCTGCTGGTAGGTCAGGTCCGTCCACTCGTAGGTCATGCCGTTGGGCAGTTCTTCCTTGAGCAGCTTGGCGATGGCGTCCTCGGCCTGGCCGGAGCTGTAGCCGGGGGCGGCGGCGCCGTTGATCTCGGCGGTGATGAAGCCGTTGTAGTGCATGACGCGATCCGGGCCCGAGCTGTTGTCGACCTTGACGAAGGTGGACAGCGGGATCATCTCGCCCCGGTTGTTGCGCACCTTCAGCTGGCCGATCTGCTCGGGCTCCAGGCGGAACGGCTGGTCAGCCTGGACGTTGACCTGGTAGGTGCGGCCGAAGCGGTTGAAGTCGTTGGCGTACAGCGAACCCAGGTACACCTGCATGGTGTCGAAGATGTCGCTGATGGCCACGCCGTGGGTCTTGGCCTTCTCGCGGTCGATGGCGGCATCCACCTGGGGCACGTTGACCTGGTAGCTGGTGAACACCGACATGGGGTTCAGCTCCGGCAACTGGCGCGCCTTGGCGATGATGTTCTGGGTCTGCTTGTACAGCTCCTCGTAGCCCAGCCCGCCACGGTCCTCCACCTGCAGGCGGAAGCCGCCGATGGTGCCGAGGCCCTGCACGGGCGGCGGCGGGAAGATGGCGATGTAGGCGTCCTGGATTCCGGCGAACTCCTGGTTCAAGGCGGCGGCGATGGCCCCGGCGGACATGGAAGGGTCCTTGCGCTCATCGAAGGGCTTGAGCGGGGTGAACACGATGCCGCTGTTGGGGCTGTTGGTGAAGCCGTTGATGGACAGGCCGGGGAAGGCCACGGTGTTCTCCACGCCCGGGTGCTTGGCGGCGATCTCGGACATGCGCTTGATCACGGCCTCGGTACGGTCGAGGGTGGCGGCGTCCGGCAGCTGGGCGAAGGCCACCAGGTACTGCTTGTCCTGCTGCGGCACGAAGCCGGTGGGGGTGCTGGAGAAGCCCAGGTAGCCGCCCAGCAGCAGGCCGCCGTAGACCAGCATGGCGATGCTGCTGCCGCGCAGCACACGGCGCACGGTGCCGACGTAGCCCTTGCCGGCGCGGTCGAAGAAGCGGTTGAACGGGCCGAACAGCCAGCCTCCGAAGAGCCGGTCCAGCAGGCGCGAGAAACGGTCCTTGGGTGCGTGGTGGTCCTTCAGCAGCACGGCGGCCAGGGCCGGCGACAGGGTCAGGGAGTTGAACGCCGAGATCACCGTGGAGATGGCGATGGTCAGCGCGAACTGCTGGTAGAACTGCCCGGTGAGGCCGGAGATGAAGGCGGTGGGCACGAACACGGCGCACAGCACCAGGGCGGTAGCGACGATGGGGCCGGTCACTTCCTTCATGGCCTGGCGGGTGGCCTCCACCGGCGACTTGCCGAGGCCGATGTTCCGCTCGACGTTTTCCACCACCACGATGGCGTCGTCCACCACGATGCCGATGGCCAGCACCAGGCCGAACAGCGACAGGGCGTTGAGGGAGAAGCCGAACAGGTGCATCACCGCGAAGGTGCCGATCAGCGACACCGGCACGGCGGCCAGCGGGATGATCGAGGCGCGCCAGGTCTGCAGGAACAGGATCACCACCAGCACCACCAGCACGATGGCTTCGAGCAGGGTGTGCACCACCGCCTCGATGGAGCCGCGCACGAAGATGGTCGGGTCGTAGACGATTTCGTAGTCCATGCCCTGGGGGAAGCCCTGCTTCAGCTCGGCCATGCGCTGGCGCACCGCATCGGAGATGGCGATGGCGTTGGAGCCGGGGCGCTGGAACACCGGGATGGCCACCGCCGGCTGGTTGTTCAGCAGCGAGCGCAGGGCGTACTGGTTGGAACCCAGCTCGACCCGGGCGATGTCCCGCAGGCGGGTGATTTCGCCGTCGTCGCCGGCGCGGATGATGATGTTCTCGAACTCTTCCTCGGTGACCAGGCGGCCCTGGGTGTTGATCGAGAGCTGGAAGCTGTTGCCGGCATCCGACGGTGGCGCGCCGAGGGCACCGGCGGCGACCTGGCGGTTCTGTTCGCGGATGGCGTTGACCACGTCGGTGGCGGTCAGGTTGCGCGAGGCCACCTTGTTCGGGTCCAGCCACACGCGCAGGGAGTAGTTGCCCATGCCGAACAGCTGCACGTCGCCCACGCCGTCCAGCCGCGCCAGCTCGTCCTTGACGTTGAGCGCGGCGTAGTTGGACAGGTAGAGCATGTCGTAGCGCTGATCCGGCGAGGTCAGGTGCACCACCATGGTCAGGTCCGGGGAGGCCTTGTCCACGGTCACGCCGAGCCGCTGCACTTCGGTGGGCAGGGTGGGCATGGTGCGGGTGACGCGGTTCTGCACCTGCACCTGGGCGTTGTCCAGGTCGGTACCGAGGGCGAAGGTCACGGTGAGGGTGAGCTTGCCGTCGTTGGTGGACTGGGAGGACATGTAGAGCATGCCTTCCACGCCGACGATGGCCTGCTCCAGCGGCGAGGCCACGGTTTCACCGATCACCTTGGGGTTGGCGCCGGGGAAGTTGGCGCGTACCACCACCGTGGGCGGCACCACTTCGGGGTATTCGCTGATGGGCAGCTGGAACAGCGAGATGGCGCCGCCGATCAGGATCAGCAGCGACAGCACGGCGGCGAAGATCGGCCGCTTGATGAAGAACTGGGAAAAATTCATGGCGTACTACCTCAGCCGCGCGGGCTGACGGAGGGTTTTGCGTTCTGTTCGGCCACGCGCGGGGCATCGCGGCCTTCCACCGAGCGGCGCAGGTCGTCCAGGCGGGCGAGGGTCTTGTCGTCGGCCATGGGCACCGCCTGCGGGTCCACGGTGGCGCCGGGCATGGCGCGCTGCAGGCCGTTGACGACGATCTTCTCGCCCTTGGCGAGGCCCGTGCGGATGATGCGCAGGCCTTCCACCTTCGGGCCCAGCTCCACCGGGCGGTAGCTCACGGTGTTGTTGTCGCCCAGCACCAGCACGTACTTCTTGCCGAGGTCGGTGCCGATGGCTTCGTCCTTCACCAGGGCGGCGGGGTAGGTGTCGCTGCCCACCAGCTTGACCCGGGCGTAGAGGCCGGGGGTGAACTGGCCGTCGGCGTTGTCGAACACGGCGCGGCCACGGATGGTGCCGGTGCGCGGGTTGACCTGGTTGTCGAGGAAATCCAGCTGGCCCTGGTGCGGGTTGCCGGCCTCGCTGGACAGGCCCAGGTACACCGGGCTGGCGCCACGGGCGTCGGCGCCGGCCTTGCGGGCCAGCTCCACGTACTTGAGGAACACGCGCTCGTCGGCGTCGAAGTAGGCATAGACCTTGTCGGTGGAGACCACCGAGGTCAGCAGCGATTCGCCGGCGTTGACCAGGTTGCCTTCGGTGATCTCGGCACGGCTGACGCGGCCGTCGATGGGCGCGGTGACGCGGGTGAAGCCGAGGTTGAGGCGGGCGTTGTCCAGCTGCGCCTGGATCGCCGCGACATTGGCCTGGGCCTCGGCGGCGGCGCTGGTGCGGGCGTCGGCCAGCTCGGCGGAGATGGCGTTGCTCTGGCGCAGGCGGTCACCCCGGCGGGCTTCGTTCTGGGCACGGTTGAGGCCGGCGCGGGCCTGCTGCAGTTGGGCTTCCAGGCGTTTCACTTCGGCCTGGAAGGGGCGCGGGTCGATCTGGAAGAGCAGGTCGCCCTTCTTCACCAGGCCGCCTTCGTGGAAGGCCACCTTGTCGATGTAGCCGGAGACGCGGGGACGGATCTCGACGGATTCGGGGGCTTCCAGGCGCCCGGTGAATTCATCCCATTCGTTGATCGGCTGCTGCAGCACTTCGGCAACGCTGACCTTGGCGGCGGCCTGGTTCATCGGGGCCTCGGGCGTCTTGCCGCAGGCCGCGAGCACCAGCATTGCGGCGAGGGTAAGGCCGGTGCGCCAGGGTTTGTGGGGGGTCTGTTCCATGTGTAGCTCCGCCAGTTGGACTTGTGAGTGGGCGGAGTCTGCGTCGCGGGGCTGAGCGGAACGAATCGAACGCTACGAAGGTGACTATCACTCTCAGTGATGAATGGTTCCGGGAGTGCCTCCGGGCGTCGCCGGAGGCGCTGGCATCAGTACCCCGGTTCCACCAGCAGGCGGGCGCGGGCGAGGGCGTCGGGGTTCACTTCAAGGCCCAGGCGGGTGACCCGGGCGCCGGCCCGTTCCACGCTCTGCAGCCAGCCCAGCAGGGCGTCGAGGCTGCCTTCCAGGGTGAGGTGGATGGCGCCGCCGGCTTCGTTGTCCATGCGCTCGATGTTCAGTTGCGCCTCGGCGCCGGAGCGGGCCAGCAGGCCGGGCAGGGCCTTGGCGTCCAGGCTGGCGCGGGGGGCGCTGGCGGGCAGGCGGGTGAGGTCGAAGCGCAGCATCTGCGCCTGCTGGTACTGCTGCTGGGCGTGCTGCAGGGCGGCACGCTCCGGTTGCAGGAGCAGGGTCCAGGCCAGCACGGGGGTGAGGAACAGCACGAGCAGCAGCAGGGCGCGGCGCTCACGGGGTGGCAACTGGTCCCAGCGCTGGCGCAAGGGGGCGGTGAGGGTGGCGGGCGACATGGGGGCTCCTCGGGTCAGGGGGTGGCGATCTGCAGGCGTGCGCTGACGCCCTGGGCGTCACGGGCGCCGGCGTCGGACTGCACCGCCAGGCCCTGGCCGGTGAGCCCTTCGCGCAGGCGTTCGAGGTCGGCGAAGGAGGCGCTGCCGACCCGCAGGGTCCAGCCTTCGCCGGCCTGGTAGTCGAGCCGCTGGACCTTGGCCAGGGCGCCGCCGCCGGCACTCCAGGTGCGCGCCAGGTGCTCCAGGCTGCGGGCCAGGTCGGCGTCGGGCTGATCGGCCTTGGCCAGGCGGGCGCGCACCTGGCGCTCCAGGTCCACCACGCGGGGCTCGTCGGGCACGCGGGCCTGCCACTGGGCGAGGTTCTCGGCCTCCAGAGTGGCGGTGGCCTGCTCCAGGGCCTGGCGCTGCATGCGGTCATGCAGCCATTGGCCGCTGCCGGCGAGCACCAGCAGCAGGGCCAGGGTGCCCCAGGGCATGGCGCGGCGGTCGCCGCCGGCGAACTCGCCCTGGCGCAGGTCGATGGCCTGGCGGCTGCCTTCGGCCAGCAGCGCCCAGGGTTCGTCTTCTCGCTGCTGCAGGTCGCTGGGCAGCAGCGCGGCGCTGGCGGCCAGGGTTTCGTCGTCCAGGGCATCGCAGAGGCCGGGCGCGCCGCCCACCAGCCAGCGACCGGCACAGCGCAGGGCCAGGGGTTGGCCGGGGGGCAGGCAGTCGGCGTCGAGGTGGATGCGCCGGGGCGTCAGCCCCACGGCGGACAGGCGCTCCAGGCAGGCACTGAGCCAGGCGCGGTCGAGGGCGATCACCCGGCACTGGCGACCCTGTTGCAGCGGCCCCTGGGCCAGGTGCAGGCGGTCCAGGTCGTCCAGCAGGCGTTCTTCCAGGGCGGAGCGCACCGCCTGGCGCAGCCAGCGGCCGCTGCGCGCCGGGACCTCGACGCTGTGCAGGCTGGCAGCCTCGGCGGGCAGCAGCAGGGTCAGGGCGTGGCCGGCCAGTGCCTCGGCGGCCTGCTCCAGGTTGCCCTGGGCGGGGGCGCCGGTGGCCGTCCACCAGGTGGCGGGGCTGTCGGCGGCGGGGGTGGACAGGTGGAGCCAGGCGTGCACGGGGGTCACTCCGTCGTTGAAGGGGATGGGAGCACCTGGCGACGCAGCACCCGCAGGTGCCCGTCCTGTTCCAGGCGCAGGTCGCTGGCCAGGTGCAGGCGGCGGTCGCCCAGCTCGGCCAGCAAGTGGATGCGGAAGAAGCGGCTGTCCACGGCCAGGCCCGGGGCGCGCACTTCGCGGCCCTGCAGCAGGGGCAGTTCGAGGAAGTCCTGCACCGTGGCCCAGCCGTCGGCGGGGCGTGCCTGCACCAGGGTGCGGGCGAGGGACGGGTCGAGGCCTTCCAGGCTCGCCAGCTGCACCGCCGAGGCGGTGTTGAGGTTGAGGGACGCGCCGCCGAGGGTGGCCACGTGGGGCGCCAGGCGGGCGAAGTCCTGGGGGGCGAGGTCGCCCAGGCGCAGCAGCTCGCTGGCGTCCAGCAGGCCCTGGGCCTTGCCGCCGGGGCCGGGCCGGGTGGGCAGGCGCGCGGGGTCGTGGGCGGGCACGTCGAGCTGGGCCAGCAGGCGCTGGTAGCGGGCGCGCTGCAGGTCGCTGCGGCCGACCCGCAGGTGGTCGAGGTCGAAGCGGCCGGCCAGGTCTTCGATGCGTACCTGCACCTGGCCGCCGCCCAGGTCCCAGCGCTGTGGCGTGCGCGCCCAGCCCTGGCCGAGGTGGACCTGGGGCGGGTCTTCGCGGTTGGCCAGGTCGTCCCGCAGTTGCTGGCGGGCCCAGGTCTCGCCGCTCAGGGCCATCTGCCAGAGGTGCTGCTGATCCAGCTGGCGGGCGGTGGCGGCCAGGCTAAGGCGCTGGCGGGCGAGCATGTCGGCCACCACCAGGGTCACCAGGGCGGTGACCAGCAGCACGCTGAGCAGGGCGACGCCGCGCTGGCGGTGTTCAGTCATCACGCTGGCCCTCGCTACCGGGCAGGAGGATCACCCGGCGCAGCTCCGGGTAGCCCGGTGCGTCAAGCACCAGGTCCACGGCGGCCGGCAAGGCCAGGGCGCCGCCTGTGGCGGGCCAGCTGTCGTGGCGCGCGCCCTGGGCGTCGATGTAGCCCAGGCGCAGCAGGGTGACGCCCTGCAGCAGGCGCTGGCGGCGGGTGGCGCCGTCGTCGGGGTTGCGGAATTCGCGCCACCATTCGCCGTCTTCCCACTGGTGGCTCACCAGCAGCAGGTCGCTGCGGGGCTGGCCGAGGGGGTTGGCCGCGCCACCGCGCAGCAGGCGCAGGCGGTCGTCCCGGCCGATCAGTGCCTGGCGCCGGCTGGGGTCGTCGGGCAGGGGGCGGGGCACGGCCTGCCAGAGGTCACGCTGGAGGATATCCAGGGCCCGCTGCAGGCTGCGCAGTTGCTGTTCGTGCAATTCGATGCGCTGTTCGCTGTGCAGCACCCGCTGCAGCAGCTGGTAGCTGGCCAGGCCTAGCAGGCTGAACAGGGCGATGGCGATCAGCACTTCCAGCAGGGTGAAGCCGCGCTGGGTCATGGGCGGGCCTCGATGAAGCCGTTCAGGCGCGCGCGGGTCACCGGGGGGCGGCCGGGCACGGCGACGGCCACGTCCACTTCCAGCAGGCGCGGGTCGGGGGCGTTGCCCACTTCCACGGCCAGCAGCCATTCGCGGCCGGCGAAGGCAATGCGCTCTTCCCGGTGGCCCATCTGCGGCGCCAGCAGGCCGACGCGCAGTTCGTTGAGGCGGTTGTCCGCCAGCCAGCTGGCGAGGCTGCGTTCCACCAGCCCGGCGCTGTTGCGGGCGACGTGGGTGGCGGCGCTGTAGAGCGCGACGGAGAGGGTGGCGAAGATCGCCAGGGCGACCATCACTTCCAGCAGGGTGAAGCCGTCAGAGCGTTTCAACGCGCACCTCCTCCAGGCCGTCGCTGGACAGTTCCAGCACCGGTCGGCCGCGCAGTTCGATCTGCAGGCTGAAGGGCGTCAGCTCGTCGCTGGAGAGCACCAGCAGCTGGGGGCCGGGGCCGGGGCCGGGCACGGGGGCGCCCAGGCCGGGGGCCTGCTCGCCCAGTTCCAGGTGCAGGCGCAGGCTGTCGGGCAGCTGCTGCGGGCGGTAGTCGCTGGCCGGGATCCAGCGGCCGTCGGTGTCCAGTCGGTGCACGGAGTAGCCGTCGGGTTCGATGCGCACGCCCAGTTCCTGGCGCTCCAGCATGGCGTCCTCGCGCAGCAGGCCGAGCAGGCTGCGCAGGCGCTCGGCTTCGCGCTTGGCGTGCTGCGGGCCGTGGTCGCTCTGGGCGAGGGTCAGGGTGCTGGCCAGCAGGCCGACCATGAGGATCACCACCAGCACTTCCAGCAGGGTGAAGCCTCGGCCCTGGCGAGCCGGCGGGGTGCGGTGGTGCCAGCGCTGCATCAGAGGTCCCAGTTGCCGATCTCGGCATTCAGGCCTTCGCCGCCGGCACGGCCGTCGGCACCGAAGGAGAACAGGTCGTAGGCGGTGCCACGGCTGCCGGGCACCACGTACTGGTAGGGGTTGCCCCAGGGATCGACGGGCAGGCGCTTGAGGTAGCCGTCGGGGTTCCAGTTGCGCGCGGCCGGGGTGCCGCTGGGCTTGCTGACCAGCGCTTCGAGGCCCTGCTGGGTGCTGGGGTAGCCGTGGTTGTCGAGCTTGTAGATGTCCAGCGCCATGGCGATGGCCTTGATGTCGCTGCGGGCGGCGGTGACCTTGGCCTGGTCCGGGCGGTTCATGATCTGCGGGACCACGAGTGCGGCGAGGACGCCGAGGATGACCACGACGACCATGATTTCGATCAGGGTGAAACCCCGTTGCCGGTTGCGGGTGTGCATGGGTGTGCCTGCCTTCAGGTGATGAGTTGGTTGAGGCTGAGGATGGGCATCAGGATCGCCAGGACGATGAGCAGCACGCTGGCGCCCATGAACACCAGCATCGCCGGCTCGAACAGTCCGACGAGCATGGCGATGCGGTTGGCCAGCTGGGTTTCCTGCTGGGTGGCGGCGCGGTCGAGCATGGCGTCCAGCTCGCCGGAGCGCTCACCGCTGGCGATCAGGTAGAGCATCATCGGCGGGAAGTGGCCGCTGCGCTCCAGTGCCCGGGTCAGGCCGCCACCTTCTCGCACCGAGCGCGCCACGTCTTTGAGACTCGTCCGAATCCGTTGGTTGGCCACCACTTCGGCGGCGATTTCCAGGGCGTCCACCAGCGGTACGCCGCTGCGCCCGAGGATGGCCAGGGTGCTGGTGAAACGGGTGCAGTTGCTCGCCCGCAGCACCTTGCCCACCACCGGCAGGCGCAGCTGCAGGCCGTGCCAGGCCAGGCGCGTGGCGGGGCGGCGCAGGGCCAGGTGCACGCCCACCGCTGCGCCGGCGACGAGCAGCAGCATAAGCAGGCCGTGGGCCTGCAGGCCGGCGCTGGCGGCGATCAGGCCGCGGGTCAGGGCGGGCAGCTCCTGGCCGCTGTCGATGAACACCTTGACCACGTCCGGCACCACGAAGCCGAGCAGGAAGCCGACGATGCCGAAGGCCGCCACCAGCAGGATGCTGGGGTAGAGCATGGCCAGCTGCAGTTGCTGGCGGGCCGCCTGGCGGGCCTCGGTGTAGTCGGCCAGTTGCATCAGCACCTGGGCCAGGTGGCCGGCGCGCTCGCCGGCGGCCACGGTGGCGCGGTACAGCGCCGGGAAGGCGCGGGGGAACTCGGCCATGGCGCGGGCCAGGCCGTGGCCTTCCAGCACCCGCGCGCGGATGGCCAGGACCATGGCCTGGTGGGCGCGCTTCTCGCACTGGGCGGCGACCGCCGCGAGCACCTCTTCCAGGGGCAGGGCGGCCTGCACCAGGGTGGCCAACTGGCGGGTCAGCAGCGCCAGGTCGGCGGTGGACAGCCCCTGGCGGTTGCGCCCCGGGGCGCCCTCGCGCGGGGTGCTGCCCCGGTGGTTCCTGAGCTTGAGCGGCACCAGGTTGCGCTCGCGCAGCAACTGGCGCGCCTGGCGCTCGCTGTCGGCTTCCTGCACACCGCGCAGCTTGCGGCCGCCCGGGTCCATGGCGAGGTATTCGTAGGCGGCCATCTCAGTCCTCCCGGGTGACGCGCAGCAGTTCTTCGAGGCTGGTCACGCCGGCCAGCACCTTGTCGCGGCCGTCCATGAACAGGCTGGGGCCGTGGCGGCGGGCGTGGCGGGTCAGTTCGGCCTCGCCGGCGCCCTGGTGGATCAGCTGGCGCAGGGCTTCGTCCAGCAGTACCAGTTCGTAGAGGCCCTGGCGGCCGCGATAGCCGCTGTGCTGGCAGGCGTCGCAGCCCACCGGGTGCCAGAGCGTGGGGCGCGCCTGCGGGTCGAGGCCGAGGTGATCGCAGGCGGCGTCGTCAGCGGGGCCGGGCTGCTTGCAGTGGGGGCAGAGCACCCGCACCAGGCGCTGGGCCAGCACGCCCACCAGGGAGCTGCACAGCAGGAAGGGCTCGACGCCCATGTCCACCAGGCGGGTGACGGCGCCCACGGCGCTGTTGGTGTGCAGGGTGGAGAGCACCAGGTGGCCGGTGAGCGAGGCCTGCACGGCGATCTCGGCGGTTTCGTGGTCGCGGATCTCGCCCACCATGACCACGTCCGGGTCCTGGCGGAGGATGGCCCGCAGGCCCCGGGCGAAGGTCATGTCCACCTTGGTGTTGACCTGGGTCTGGCCGATGCCGGGCAGGTGGTACTCCACCGGATCCTCGATGGTGAGGATGTTGCGGGTCTGGCTGTTGAGGCTGGCCAGGCCGGCGTAGAGGGTGGTGGTCTTGCCCGAGCCGGTGGGGCCGGTGACCAGCAGGATGCCGTGGGGGCGCGCCAGGGCGCCTTCCAGGCGGCTGCGGGTGCCGGGGTCCATGCCCAGGCGACTGAGGTCGAGGCGGCCGGCCTGCTTGTCCAGCAGGCGCATCACCACCCGTTCGCCGTGGGTGGAGGGCAGGGTGGAGACGCGCACGTCCACTTCGTGGCCGGCGATGCGCAGGGCGATGCGGCCGTCCTGGGGGATGCGCTTTTCGGCGATGTCCAGCCGCGCCATGACCTTGATCCGCGACACCAGCAGCCCGGCCAGTTCACGGCGGGGCTGGAGGATCTCGCGCAGCAGGCCGTCCACCCGCAGGCGCACGGAGAGGTGGCGCTCGAAGGTCTCCAGGTGGATGTCGGAGGCCTTGGCCTTCACCGCCTCGGCGAGGATGGCGTTGATCAGGCGGATGATCGGGGCGTCGTCCTCCTGCTCCAGCAGGTCGGTGGTCTGCGGCAGTTGCTCGGCGAGGCTGGCCAGGTCGTCCTGGCCGGCCATGGCGTCGCCCAGGCCGTCGGCCACTTCGCGGGCGTCGTTCTGGCCGTCCTGGTAGTGGCTGGCCAGGGCCTGGGCGAAGGCTTCGGCGTCCAGCACCCGGGGGCGCAGGGCGCTGCCGTGCTGGCGGCGTACCTCGGCGAGGATCGCCAGCTCGGCGCCGGCCCGGCACAGCAGCTCGCCGCCGTGCAGCAGCACGCCGTGGCGCCGGGCGTAGCTGAAGGGCAGGCGCGCGCTGCTCATCGCCCCTTGGCTCCGCGCATGTCCAGCACCTGGCCGCCGTCGTTGTCGAACAGCTGGCGCGGGTCGCTGGGCAGCAGCAGCCCGCTGGGGCCGCGGTCGTTGCTGCGCAGGTTGCGCAGGTCGTTGTACTTGCGCTGGCCGAGTTCACCACTCTCCTCGCTGGTGCGCAGCAGGGTCGGGCGCAGGAAGACCATGAGGTTGGTCTTCTCGGTGACCTCCTTGGTGGAGCGGAACAGCCCGCCGATCAGGGGGATGTCGCCCAGCAGCGGCACCTTGCTGACCTGGGTCTTGACGTTGTCCTTGATCAGGCCGCCGATGACGATGATCTGCCCGTCGTCGGCGAGGATGGTGCTCTTGATCGCGCGCTTGTTGGTGATGGCGTCGCTGGTGGTGATGCCCGGCGGGGCGGCCGCCAGCTCGGAGCTCTCCTGCTCGACCTTGAGGCGCAGGCTGTTGCCCTCGTTGATGTGCGGGGTGACCTTGAGGGTCACGCCGATGTCGCGGCGCTCGACAGTGGTGAAGGGGTTGTTGGCCCCGGCCGCGTCGGTGGTGTAGGAGCCGGTCTGGAAGGGCACGTTCTGGCCGACGAGGATCTCCGCCGGCTCGTTGTCCAGGGTCAGCAGGCTGGGGGTGGAGAGCAGGTTGTTGTTGGAGTCGCTGGACAGGGCGGTGACCAGGGCGGCGAAGTGGCCGCTACCGACGCCGATCACACCACCGTCGGGCAGGGTGGGGCGCTTGCCGTCCTGCAGGGTGCCCAGCAGGGAGCCGATGGTCAGGCCGCTGCCGCCGAACTGGATGGAACCGCCGGCGTCGCTGCCACGGCCGGCCCACTGCACGCCGAGGGCGTCGTTGATGTCGCCGCTGACTTCGACGATGGCCGCTTCCACCAGCACCTGGGCGCGGGGGCGGTCGAGCTGGGCAATCACCGCGTCGAGGGTCGCCAGCTGGGCCGGTTCGGCCATCAGTACCAGGGCGTTCTGGCTTTCGTCGGCGCTGATGAGGATGGAGCCGGCACGGCCTTCCTTGCCGCCGTTGCCCACTTCCATGCGCTTGCCGATGCCGGAGAGCAGGTCGGCCAGCTGCTTGGCGTCGGTGTGGTGCAGGCGTACCACGCGGGTGCCGTCGTTGGCGTTGCCGGGCACGTCCAGCTGGCGGGCGAGGGTGGCCATCTGCTCGCGGGCCTGGCTCGGGCCGACCAGGATCAGCCGGTTGCTGCGGGCATCGGCAATGGCGCGGGCGCCGGCCGGGGCGCCGCTGCCCTGGTTGACGCTCTCGGTGAGGGTGGCGGCCAGGTCGGTGGCCCAGGCGTGCTTGAGGCCAAGGGTGGAGAAGGCGCGCTCGCCGGCGCTGTCCAGCTCGCGCACCAGGGAGCGGATGCGGCCGACGTTGCTGGCGCTGTCGGTCACTACCAGGGCATTGGAGCTGCTGGAGGGGGCGACGTAGGCGTCCACCGCCACCAGCGGGCGCAGCACGGCGGCCACTTCGGCGGAGGTGGCGTTGCGCAGCGGGATGACTTCGGTGACGAACTCGTCGTCGGCCGCCTGCTCGCTGCCGCTGGCCTTGGTCTTGGCGTCGGCCACGGGGACGATCAGCACGCGGTCGCCCTGGTCGAGGGCGGCGTAGCCCTGGCTGCGCAGCACGGTGAGGAACAGCGAGTAGATGCCGGCCTGGTCCAGCGCGCTGCTGGACTGCACGGTGACCTTACCGCTCATGCGCGGGTCGAGGACCATGGTCTTGCCGGTGATTTCGCCGACTTCGCTGACCAGGTCGCGCAGTTCGGCGTCCTTCATGTTCAGCGTCCATTGGCGGGATTCGTTGCGTTCGGCGAACGCGGGAAGGGGGGCGAGCAGGGTGCCAAGCACCAGCAGCGCGCCGGTCACGCGGGGCAGTTTCATGGTCGGGTCTCCGGCGTGTGGGTGGGGGCCCCGTGTGCGGTTTCGGCCGCAGGCGGACGGGGTACGAAAAGGCGGGTTTCAGGGCGCGGGAAACCCAGGCGGTAGTCGCGCCCGCCGTGCTGCAGCAGCACGTGGTCGGGGGCGACGGCACGCAGTACGGCGCCGCCGGGCAAACGGTCGCCGATGCGGTAGAAGGCGCTGCCCGACGGGCCGGCGATCAGCGCGCGGGAGTCGGCCTCGCCGCGTTCGGCCAGGCTCGCCATCAGCACCAGCGAGAGGCTGGTGCTGGCGTCTTCGGCGGCCTCTTCGGGGCTACCGCTGGCGGGCAGCACACCGAACAGCAGGGCCACCAGGGTGCTGTCCAGCGGCGCGGCCTCGGCAGCCACCGGGGCGGTGGCGCTGGGGGCCGGCTGGGCCAGCTCGGCGGCCAGGGCCTGGCGGGCATGCCAGGCATCCCGGGCGAGCCAGGCCAGCCAGCCAGCGAGGGCGAGCACGGCCAGGGCCAGCAGGGCCCGGCGCAGCGGCAGGCGGAGGTCGGGACGCAGCGACGGCAGCATGGCTCAGGGCTTCATCCGGTCGAGCACGGCGTGGCCGCGCAGTTGATGGAACACCACGGCGCCGATATGGCCGGCCACCAGCAGGGCCAGCACCACGCAGAACAGGCGATGGCTGCTGTTGAAGAATTCGATGAGTACCGGCTCGGCGAACGGCTGCGGCAGGGTGGCCAGGCCGAACAGGTCGATGGGGCGGTCCATCATCAGCACGCCGGTGGCGAGCACTAGGGCGGTGGCGATGTACAGCGCCAGGTGGCCCGCCTTGGCGAGGAACTGGCCGAGGCCGTTGCCGTGGGCGATGTCGTCAGGGCCGGGCTGGGCCAGGGCGTAGCCGATGCGCAGCACGAAGAACGGGATCAGCAGCGCAGTGAGCGAGACGTTGATGAAACCGATGGCCTCGGACAGGGCCGCCGGGACATCCAGCAGGGCATTGGCGAAGCCGGTGACGGTGGCCCAGAGGATGACCAGCGCCGAACCCCAGTGCAGCAGGGCGCGGGGACGCGAGTAACGAGCAGTGGACATGAACGGTGTTCCCAGGGAAA
Source organism: Metapseudomonas otitidis (assembly GCF_011397855.1). Lineage (NCBI taxonomy): Bacteria > Pseudomonadati > Pseudomonadota > Gammaproteobacteria > Pseudomonadales > Pseudomonadaceae > Metapseudomonas > Metapseudomonas otitidis. The sequence goes on from NZ_AP022642.1 coordinate 2,975,354, forward strand.
TGAAGAGGAGCGTGGCGCCAGGCGCCACGCTCCGTTTGTTGCAGGCTCGGGTTACTTGCGTTTCCAGGCCATGTTCCAGTGGGAGCCCTTGCCGGGTTCGAACTGGGTGGAACCGCTGTTCCACTGCTTGCAGTAGCCTTCAGCCGGGAAGGGCAGGCACTCGTAGGTGTTGCCATCCTTCGCCAGTACGGTGGTGCCGGCCTTGTAGCTCTGCAGGCCATCCGGGAAGACGAAGTCGTAGTCACCGGTGCCGGGGGTTTCGCCGCCGCCTTCGCCCGGGTTCTCGCCGCCGCCGTTACCCGGCTCGGCAATCAGGGTGAAGCTGTGGGTCTGCTGCAGCAGGTTGCCTTTCTTCGGCGTGGCGACCACGACCAGGTCGTGTGCACCGGCTTCAGCCTTGTCCAGGGTCATGTGGAAGTGCGGGGTGTTGCCCGGCGCGGCTTCCTTGTGAGCGATGGTCTCGCCCTTGGCGTTCAGCACGGTGGCCTTGATCTGGAACTCGCCGCCTTGTGCGATGGCGTTGAAGTGCAGGTCAGCCTTGCCGTCCTTGATCTGGTAGCTGGAGGACAGACCGGTCAGGTTCAGGGAACCCGGAACGGTGGGCTTGTCCTTCTGGACTTCGACGTTGGTGACCTGGCTGTCGGCTTTCACGTGGATGCCGTTGCGGCCGTGGTTCGGGACGATCTCGCCGTTGGCGTTCAGTTCACCGAGCTTGTAGCCGTAGTCACCGGCGTTGACCTTCTGGGCCAGCAGGAAGGGCCAGGTGTTGGCCTGGGCCTGCTCGGCGGTGGCGATCTTCATCTCGACGGTGTTCAGCGGGCCGGTCTTGCTGAAGGCGCGCAGGGTCACGGTGTCGCCGACGCTCAGGGCTTCCGGCTGCACGGCACCGATCAGGTTCCACTCCGGAGCGGGCGGCGGGGTTTCGCCACCACCGGCCTGGTCGCCATCGATGATGACGTCGACGGCGGAGTAGAAGGTGGCGTCGGTGTCGCCAACGCGCCAGGTGGCGAGAATCACGTGGTAGCCGTTGCGGTCAGCCGGGACGTTCACGCGGTGGGTGGTTCTGCCCTGGCCCTGGGGGCGCACGCTCACGCCTTCGACGTAGGGATCGTGCAGCAGCGGGGTGGCCTCGAAGCTGTCGCGGGTCAGCGGCTGGTTGGGGTTCCAGTCCTTCTTGGTGATGTAGAACTGCCAGTAAGCGGTGGCGTGGCCAGCGGTGTAGAACCAGGTGAAGTCCTGCATGCCGGGCTTGATGGTGGTCTTGGCCCAACGAGTAGCGGTCTGCTCGTTCAGTTCGCGGTAGATGTGATGGCCGCCAGCGGCGATGGTGCCGTCAGCCGGGCCGCACTCCATGAAGGAGCCGCCACACCACTTACCACCGTGGTGGAAGTCGGAGCCCGGACGGTATTCCACGCTCTGCGGCTCGTACTGGATGCCGCCGCAACCGGCGTTCAGGTTGCCGCCGGTGGAGGAGCACATGAAGGAACGGGCTTTCGGGCTTTCGATGTAGCCGTGGGCGAGGGCCTGCTGGGACGCCAGGGTGGCGAGGCCGATGGCCAGGGCCAGGGGGAGTTTGCGAAGGCTCTGCTTGCGCATGTGTTGAAGGTCCTTGTGGGTAGGTTTCAAAGGAGCCCTCGATGCAGGCGTGGGGTCGATCATGTCTTCTCCAGCCCCCGCATCTCGGGACTGGGGTCAGAATGCCGTCGGGCCTGGACCGCTCACATTGGACGAGTCCGAAAGCCGTTCGGCCGCTCAGGACGGCGGGCATGGGGAAGGAGGCTGTACCGCCGGGAGGGCCGGACAGGGCGACGAGTGCGGGGCTGCAGCAAGCTGGCCGCGTCGCCAAGGAGGGTTTCCGGGCACAGCAGGCCGTCAGAAGCTCGGGATGTGGCCTGGGCATGGCCGATGCGCAGCGCGAAGGATGGAATCAGCAGCGCGGTGAGCGGGACGTGGGTGCAGCACACGAGCCAGGCGTCGTGGACAGGGGCGCTGTTCCCATTGAAACGAAGAGGAGCGTGGCGCCAGGCGCCACGCTCCTTTTGTTGCAGGCTCGGGTTACTTGCGTTTCCAGGCCATGTTCCAGTGGGTGCCCTTGCCGGGCTCGAACTGGGTGGAACCGCTGGTCCACTGCTTGCAGTAGCCGCTGGCCGGGAACGGCAGGCACTCGTAGGTGTTGCCATCCTTCGCCAGTACGGTGGTGCCAGCCTTATAGCTCTGCAGACCATCCGGGAAGACGAAGTCGTAGTCACCGGTGCCGGGGGTTTCGCCGCCGCCTTCGCCCGGGTTCTCGCCGCCGCCGTTACCCGGCTCGGCAATCAGGGTGAAGCGGTGAGTCTGCTGCAGCAGTTCGCCTTTCTTCGGAGTGGCCACGACCACCAGGTCATGTTCGCCGGCTTCCACGTTGTTCAGAGCCATGTGGATGTGCGGGGTGTTGCCCGGCGCGGCTTCCTTGTGAGCGATGGTCTCGCCCTTGGTGTTCAGCACGGTGGCCTTGATCTGGTACTCGCCGCCCTGTGCGATGGCGTTGAAGTGCAGGTCAGCCTTGCCGTCCTTGATCTGGTAGCTGGAGGCCAGGCCGGTCAGGTTCAGGGAACCCGGAACGGAGGGCTTGTCCTTCTGGACTTCGACGTTGGTGACCTTGCTGTCGGCCTTCACGTGGATGCCGTTGCGGCCGTAGTTCGGGACGATCTCACCAGCGGTGTTCAGTTCGCCGAGCTTGTAGCCGTAGTCACCGGCGTTGACCTTCTGGGCCAGCAGGAAGGGCCAGGTGTTGGCCTGGGCCTGTTCAGCGGTGGCGATCTTCAGCTCGACGGTGTTCAGCTGGGTGCTCTTGTCGAAGGCGCGCAGGGTCACGGTGTCGCCGATGCTCAGGGCTTCCGGCTGCACGGCACCGATCAGGTTCCACTCCGGAGCGGGCGGCGGGGTTTCGCCACCACCGGCCTGATCGTTGTCGATGTTCACGTCGATGGCCTGGTAGAAGGTGGCGTCGGTGTCGCCTACGCGCCAGGTGGCGAGAATCACGTGGTAGCCGCTGCGGTCAGCCGGCACATTCACTTTGTGAACGGATCTGCCGTTGGCCTGGGGACGCTCATGTACACCCGGGATGAACTGCTCGTGGGCGATCGGCGTGGCTTCGAAGGCGTCGCGGGTCAGCGGCTGGTTGGGGTTCCAGTCCTTCTTGGTGATGTAGAACTGCCAGTAGGCCGTGGCGTGACCCTGGGTGTAGTACCAGGTGAAGTCCTGCAGGCCGGGCTTGATGGTGGTCTTGTTCCAACGGGTGGCGGTCTGCTCGTTCAGCTCGCTGAAGCGCTTGATGCCACCTGCAGCAATGGTGCCTTCTGCCGGTCCACATTCCTGGAAGGTACCGCCGCACCACTTGCCATTCAGGTGATGGTCAACAGGCGGGGCGTATTCAACGCTCTGGGGTTCGTACTGGATGTCGCCGCAGCTGGCGTTCAGGTTGCCGCCGGTGGAGGCGCACATGAAGGAGCGGGATTTCGGGATTTCGATGTAGCCGTGGGCGATGGCCTGCTGGGAAGCCAGGGTGGCGAGGCCGACGGCCAGGGCCAGGGGGAGTTTGCGAAGGCTCTGCTTGCGCATGCGTTGAAGGTCCTTGTGGATAGGTCTTAAAGGAGCCCTCGATGCAGGTGTGGGGTCGATGGGGTCTTCTCCAGTCCCTGCATCTCGGGACTGGGGCCAGAATGCCGCCGGGGTCGGACCGCTCACATGGGACGAGTCCGAAAGCCGTTCGGCCGCTCTGGACTGCGGGGGATGGGGGTGAAGGAAGGCAGCGCCGCCGGGTGGACCGGGCGGCGCGGGGAGGGCGGGACGCGGGGCGGCTACTTGACCGCCTGGTCCTCGATGCGGTCGGCGTCGAACAGGGTTTCCAGCTCGGCACGGGCCTCGCGGGCGGTCTGCAGCATGGCAGCCGTATCGCCGTGGACCTTGTACTGGGCTGCCAGGACTTCCTCGTCGTGGCGCTGGAAGCGGCGGATGCGCGCCTCCGCCTGCTCGGGCGGCAGGCCCATGGCGAGGAGGATCTGCCGGGCCATCTCCAGGCTGGAATGGAAGGTCTCCCGCACCGGCATGGCGCCCAGGTCGAGCAACTGGTGCACGTGCTGGCGGTCCCGGGCGCGGGAGATGATCTTCAGGTGCGGGTAGAGCCGGTGCACCAGTTCGGTGGTGCGCAGGTTGGTGACCGGGTCGTCGGTGGCGATGACGAAGAACTCGGCCTTGTCCACCTTGGCGGCACGGAGGATCTCCGGGCGCAGCGGGTCGCCGTAGAAGATCGGGATGCGGCCCAGGCTGCGGGACAGCTCGATGGTTTCCACCGAGGTATCCAGCGCCAGGAAGGGCACGCGCTGGGCGTGCAGCACACGGGCGATGATCTGGCCCATGCGCCCGGTGCCGGCGATCACCACGCGCGGGGTGTCGCCTTCGATGCGCTGGTACTCCTCGGGCACCTCCACGGGGGCCGGCGCTGTCTTGGCGAAGCGGCTCACCAGCAGGATCAGCAGGGGCGTCATGGCCATGGACAGGGTGATGGCCAGCACCAGATAGCCGTGCAGGTCGGCATCCACCAGGCGGTGCTCGCGGGCCATCTTGAACACTACGAAGGCGAATTCGCCGCCAGCCGCCAGCACCACGGCCAGGCGCAGCGCACTCTGCCGCACCAGGCGGCCCGCCACGCGCGCCACCAGGTACAGCACCGGGAACTTGCAGGCCACCAGCAGCAGGGTGAGGCCCAGCACCAGCAGCGGCTGGCGCAGCAGCAGGCCGAGGTCGGTGCTCATGCCCACGCTGATGAAGAACAGGCCGAGCAACAGGCCCTTGAAGGGTTCGATCTGCGCTTCCAGCTCGTGGCGGTATTCCGAGTCGGCCAGCAGCAAGCCGGCGAGGAAGGCGCCCAGGGCCATGGACACGCCGGCTTCCTCCATCAACCAGGCGGTGCCGATCACCACCAGCAGCGCGGTGGCGGTGGACACCTCCTGCAGGCCGGTACGGGCCACCACGCGGAACACCGGGCGCAGCAGGTAGCGGCCACCGATGATCACCAGGCCGATGCTGCCCACCACCTCGGCAAGGTGGCGCAGGCCGCCGCCGTCCTGCTCCGGGGTGGCCGAGCCGCTGAGCAGCGGCACCAGGGCGATCAGCGGGATCGCCGCGATGTCCTGGAACAGCAGGATGGCGAAGGCCAGGCGCCCGTGGGGGCTGGTCAGCTCCTTGCGCTCGGCGAGGATCTGCAGGCCGAACGCCGTGGACGACAGCGCCAGGCCCAGGCCCAGCACCACCGAGGCCTGCCAGCTCTGGGCGAAACCGAACCCGGCCACGCTGCCGATCAAGGCCCCGGTAAACAGCACCTGGGCCAAGCCAACGCCGAACACCGAGCGGCGCATCACCCACAGGCGCTTGGGCGACAGCTCCAGGCCGATGATGAACAGCAACAGCACCACCCCCAGCTCGGACAGCGTGGCGACGCTCTGTGGGTCATTCACCAGCCCGAGCACGGACGGGCCGATGAATAGACCGGCAAACAGATAACCGAGCACCGCGCCCAGGTGCAGGCGACGGGCGAGCGGAACGGCGAGGACGGCGGCGAGCAGGAAGACGACGGCGACCTGCAACGAGCTGCCTTCATGGGGCATGGCGGAATCCTTGGTAAAGCGGGAACGGTGCCTACAGGCGGGTGGAGGGCAAGGATAGGGGCTGGGCAAGGGAGCTGTCACCGTTCCATGCGTCGTAGAGGGCTTGCGGCACCTGCATCATCGCAGTGGGAAGGCCTACCCGGACTCGGTTGAAGTCTGGCCAGGCGCGTTGGACGTTAGCGGCGGAGCGGCTTACCAGGAGTCATAGGGAATGCCGTGCTGCTCGATATAGGCGCGTGCAGCTTCGCTGGGGGCTCGGTAGAAGCGGCCTTCTGTCTGGCCCTGGCTTGGCCCCTTGCGTTCGACCACCCCAACGAAACGGCCGATTTCCTCTCCTTTGAGACAAGGCCCTCCCACCCAGACCTTGACGATGCCCCCAGGTGCGAGACCAATGGATATGTCATGGCGGAAACGGATCACTTCCTGGGTGGAATGAACACAGACTGTGCGCTGGGGCTTGACCATTTCATCCCGTACCCACTGCGGGATAGTGATGCGTAACTTGTATACCTGGGGCTCCACCAGGGACTGCCAGCGCACGAAGATGAGGTTGGGCAGGTCAACGTTGTTGATGGGTTTCATCTTGCCTCCTCCCTCCCACCAACCCTCTGTCCGGTTGTTGTAAGCCACTACACCACCGTGCACCCGCTCGAAGGCCAGGTTACGGCGGTCGACCACGTCCACGCTTTCCACCCAGACCTCCATATGGCGGGGGGCTCCCAGCCCGATGTACCAGGTGGGATAGGGCAGGTTGGGGCGGTCACTCGCACAGCCGCTCAGCGGCAGCAGCAGGAGGGCGATCAATAGACGCCATGTCATTCCGGGTAACCCTCTTGAGGTCTTTGGTTGTAGGCCAGCCGTTGATTGGCAGGTTTGCTGAGCAGCAGACCGGCAGTTGGCACCCAGTGGGCGGAGGTGTGGATGTAGCGACCCAGCAGGTGGCGTTCTTCTTCCAAGGTCAGGCGACTGCTGGCACCACGGGCACGGCGACTCTCCAGGCTCGCCGTGCATTGGCGGGCGGGCTGTGGCCTTACCAGGATTCATACGGAATGCCGTGCTGTTCGATGTAGGCCTTGCTCGCAGGCTCCAACTCGGGCCAGGCGTATTTCCCGCCCGTCTGTCCTTGGCTCGGCCCCTTGCGTTCGACTACACCAACGAAACGACCGATTTCCTTGAAGGGCAGGCAAGCCCCTCCTACCCAGGCCTTAGCGATGCCGCCGGGCGCGAGGCCAATGCCAATCATCTTGCGGTAGCTGGTATCGACTTGCTTGGTGACAGAGCAGTACTCGGTGCGTGGAGCGAGCATTTCTTCTCGCACCCATTCTGGAATGTTGATGCGCACGTTGTAGACCTGGGGCTCCACCAGGGATTGCCAGCGTACGAAGATGATATTGGGCAGGTCGACGTTGTTGACCGGCTTCATGGCCCCCCCACCCGCCCACCAGCCTTCTGTCTTCGCTGCATAGCCAACAATCCCTCCGTATACCCACTCGAATGCCAGGTTGCGGCGATCAACGACATCAATGCTTTCAACCCATACCTCCATATGCCGTGGCGCGCTTGCGCCGATGTACCAAGTGGGATAGGGGAGCTTAGGTCCGCCACTCGCGCAGCCGCTCAGGGGCAGGAACAGCAGCAGAGCAACGATCAGTCGTAAGTTCATTCCGGGTAACCCTCTTGAGGACGCTGGTTGTAGGCCAGCCGATGATTGGCCGGTTTGTTGAGTAGCAGGCCGGCAGTTGGCACCCAGTGGGCTGAGGTGTGGATGTAGCGCCCCAAGAGGTAACGCTCCTCCTCGTAGGTCAGGCGGTTGCTGGCACCCCGGGCATAGTCGAGGAGTTTCTCGGCAATCGGTACGAGGTCATCGGGCAGTTGGAATGCTGCTTCGGCGGGTAATGCTTTCAGCGGTACTTCGAACTTCACCGCCGCTTCATGCATGGCCCGCAGCGCAACCTTCGACAGGTCGCCATAGACCGTGCGATCCATGGCCACGGCGACCATCCAGCGCTCGCTGGGCACCATGCCCCGTTCATGCTTGGGCTGGGCCGCGCGCCAGGCGATGGGGCTCAGCTCGCCGCTGCCTGGCAGGCCACGGCCCATGAGGCGGTCGGCTTCCCGCAGGGCCTGTTGCCAGGCGCGGCTGTGCTCCAGGGGGCGCCGGGGCGTGACCACGGCGACTTCCGGCTTCGTGAGCAACAGGCGCTCGGTCTGCTGCGGACGGTAGCCGCCGCCGATATTGGAGTGGACGCCCGGCAGTGCCAGCTCCTCATGCCCTGGGAACACGCGGTTGAGGGCGAACTGCCAGCGCTTTTCATCCCGTGCGGTGATGTGCAGCACCTTGCGGGCGCAGCCGGCCGGCAGGTAGAGGTTGACGCCTGGGTTGTAGTCGTTGACCGAAAAGTCGCCCTTGAGCGGGGCGTTGATGGCGGCCACGGTGTCGAACAGCCCGATGAAGTTGATCTGCACATCCCGGGCCCAGTCGAAATCCGCCGGCAGGCCGAGGCGGGCGGGCCCGAGTACCTGGGCCAGCACACCGCCCTCGGGCTTGAGCACTTCGTTGGCGAAGTGCCGTGCGGAGGCTGCGCCCCGGCTGAAGCCGAAGATGTCGAATTCGAGCCGGATGACCGAGACCGCCGGATTTTTTGAAAGGAAGAGTGTTACTTGCTCGGCAATGGCGCTGGGACTTTGTTGGACCCGGGCGGTTACACCCGACGAACCCTGGCCGGTGGCCTGGCTATAGAGATTGTCCCGGCTGCCACTCTCGGTGCCGATGCCTTCGAGATAGACCTTGATGGCACCTCGTTGGGAATCGGCGGGCATCTGGTCGGCAGTGTTGTCGGTATACAGGTCATACAAGAACGCCACATTGCTAGCCGCATTGCCGTAGCTGTTGTCCGGCGCCGTTTCGAACAGCCCCTCCGGGCTCATGTCCTTGAAGCCGTAGCGTTTGCAGTGCTCGACCAGGCTGTCGAAGCTCTGCGCGTCGTACAGCTCGCGGTCGTCGCGCTGGCACTGGGCGGTGAGGGCGGAGTTGCCGAGGTTGTTGCCGGTGCCGTCGAAGAACAGGCCGATGCGCAGGGTGATGCCGGTTTCCGTGGCTTCCAGCTCCTCTTCTTCCTCCTCCTCTTCCAGCTCGGCGGCCTCCTGCAGGCGCTTGGCCAGCGCCGAGGGTTGCGCCGTGTTGAGGCGGTTGCCGGCCATGGCCAGGGCGGCGGAGGCCGGCAGCCAGGGGCCGAGGGCTTTCAGGCCGCTGCCCTTGCCCGGCGCCCCGCCTGCGTTGAGCTTGGCCAGCGGGCCGCTGACGGTGATGCCGCCGGGGTCGAGCTTGATGAAGCTGCCGCCGGCCTGGAGGGTCAGTTCCATGCCGGCTTCGATCACCAGCTTCTGCCCGGCCTTGAGGTGGATTTCCTGCCCGGCTTCCACGAGCCGGTTGCTGCCGATGCGGATGTGCTGCTCGTTGCCCACGGTGAGGTGGTCATCCAGCTTCAGTTCGGTCTTGCGGTCCTTGTGCAGGGTGTGGTGCTGCTCGCCTAGGAATTCGCTGTAGACGCTGCCTTCGACGCGGTCGTGGCGCTGGTTACCGACGCGGATCTTCTGGTCGTGTTCGATGTTTTCGTCCCAGTCGCGCTGGGCGTGGATGTAGATCTGCTCCTGGCCCTTGCGGTCTTCGATGCGCAGTTCGTTGTAGCCGCCGCCACCGGGGCTGCTGTCGGTCTTGAGCAGGGTGCGGGTCTTGTTTGCAGGGAGTTCGTAGGGCGGTTGGTGGACGCCGTGGTAGAGGCAGCCGGTGACGAGGGGTTGGTCGGGGTCGCCTTCAAGGAAGGTGACGAGGACTTCCATGCCGATGCGGGGGATGGCGATGGCGCCGTAGGCATTGCCGGCCCAGCTGCTGGCGACCCGGAGCCAGCAGCTGGTGTGTTCGTCGGCCTGGCCTTCGCGGTCCCAGTGGAACTGGACCTTGATGCGGCCATGGCGGTCGCAGTGGATTTCTTCGCCCTTTGGGCCGGTGACGACGGCGGTCTGGCTGCCGAGGATGCGCGGTTTGGGGTGGTTGAGGTCGGGGCGGGCAGGCACGTCCCAGGGGATGGCCTGGAAGCGGTTGCGGTAGCCCTGTTTGAAGTCGCTGTCGGACTGTGAAGCCGAAAGCCCGAGCGCTTGGGTGGCAGTGTTGCGCAGGGTGTCGATGGCGCTGTCGAGGCTGGCGAATTCTTCCAGTACCTGGGGCTGCTTGCCTTCGTGGTGGAGGGCGGTGATCAGCCAGAGGTCGTTCCATTCCGGTTTGGGGTGGTCGGAGAGGTTGAGGAGGTGGCCGCTGACCAGGCGCGGTTCGTCGCTGTCGCCGTCGGCGAGGCGGTAGTCACGACGGTGGCGTTCCTGGGCCTGGCGGGCGAGGCGGCGGCCGCGATCACGGTCGGTGAAGCGGCCGGGGTAGTCGTAGTCTTCGAGGTCCGGTTGAGGGAGGTCGTCCAGGGGGGTGTGGGCGGCTTCCATCAGCAGTCTGGGCTTTTCGAAGAAGTAGTCGCGGCGGGTGACGCGCAGGGTGCGGGCTTCCATCCGCAGGCCGAAGCGTTTGATGACGGGTTCGTCGGCGACCTGGCCGGTGTTGGCGACATAGGCGACGGGGCGGCCGAGTTTGGGGAAGGCGCTGGCGTCTTCGCCGAAGACCAGCAGGTGGCCATCGGGTTGATGTTCGAAGTGGAAGTGCAGGCCCTCTTCTTCGCAAAGGCGGCTGATGAAGTGCAGGTCGCTTTCGTCGTACTGGGTGCAGTAGTCGCGCGGTGGCGGTGCCTTGGGGCCGAGGCGGAAGTGGTAGGCGTCGGCGAGGATGCCGTGGTCTTCGAGGACCTGGCCGATGATCTGCGGGACGCTCAGGTGCTGGAAGATGCGCTGGTTGTGGCGCAGGGCGAGGTAGGCGAGCCGGGGGACGAGGGTGAGGTGGTAGTGGGTGAGGCGGTTGCCGATCTCGCCGACGGCGATGCCGAAGACCTGCCCATGGACGCCGCGCCCGTCGGGGGTGAAGGCGAGGAAGGCGGGTTTGTGCAGGAGGCTTTCGAGGTCGAGGCGGCTGCGCTCGCTGACCAGTTCGATGTCGAAACGGAAGGGCTGGTTGAGGGCTTCGTGCCCGGTGAAGGCAAGGACCTTGAAGTCAGGGTCGGCGCCTTCGATATCGAGGCTGAAGTGCGCCTGGTTGGCGGGGTTGAACATGCGGGGCTCCGTCCATTGGAACTGGGAGGACGGAGCCTGACAGCTTGTATTAAGACGGTTCCATCAGGCGTGTCTGGTACCGCTGTAGGGATTCTTGCAAGTGCGGGTTGTCAAAAACGCTCGCCCTGATGGGTGGCTTTCGACATTGCCCGTGCTGCAGGTGCGCCGGATCATCCGCCCACGCTCCCCCACAAGAACAAGACGGAGTTACCCATGCGCGACTACTTCTCGGCTGCCCATTCCTTCGACCTGGACGCCGCCTGGGCCGGGCTGGCCGGTGATCCGGCGGCGCTCAACGCCTGCATCGAATGCTGTGACCGCCACCCGCCGGAGGCCCTGGCGCTGGTGTGGGAGGGCCGTGATGGCCAGCGGGCGCGCTGGACCTTCGGCGAGCTGCGCGCGGCCTCCGCCCGCTTCGCCAACCTGCTGGCCAGCCGGGGCATCGGCGCGGGTGACTGCGTGTCGGGCATGCTGCCGCGCACGCCGGAGCTGCTCATCACCATCCTCGGCACCTGGCGCGCGGGGGCGGTCTACCAGCCGCTGTTCACTGCCTTCGGGCCCAAGGCCATCGAACACCGGGTGCACAGCGCCGGGTCGAAGCTGGTGGTTACCGACCTGGGCAACCGCAGCAAGCTGGACGAGGTGGAGAACGCGCCGCCGGTGCTGACGGTGGGCGATGACTTCTGGCCGGAGCTGGAGCGCCAGGCCACTGCCTTCGAGCCGGTGCTGCGGCGGGCCGAGGACCCCTTCCTGCTGATGTTCACCTCCGGCACCACCGGCCTGGCCAAGCCGCTGGAGGTGCCGCTGAAGGCGATTCCCGCGTTCGTCAGCTACATGCGTGACGCGGTGGACCTGCGCCCCGAGGACCGCTTCTGGAACCTTGCCGACCCGGGTTGGGCTTACGGCCTGTATTACGCCGTGACCGGTCCGCTGGCCATGGGGCACGCCACCACTTTCTTCGAGGGCGGCTTCACGGTGGAGAGCACCTGCCGGGTGATCCGCGAGTACGGCATCACCAACCTGGCGGGATCGCCCACGGCCTTCCGCCTGTTGCTGGCCGCCCGCGACGAAGTGGAAGCCGCCCTGAAGGGCCGGCTGCGGGCAGTGAGCAGCGCCGGCGAGCCGCTGACGCCGGAGGTGATCCGCTGGTTCGCCGAGGGCCTGGGTTGCACCATCCATGACCACTACGGGCAGACCGAGCTGGGCATGGTGCTGTGCAACCACCACGCCCTGGAGCACCCGGTGCACCTGGGCGCTGCCGGCTTCGCCATGCCCGGCCACCGCGTGGTGGTGCTGGACGAGCAGCACCGCGAGCTGCCGGCCGGCCAGCCGGGCATCCTCGCGCTGGACCGGGCGCGCTCGCCGCTGTTCTGGTTCCCCGGCTACCGCGCCATGCAGACCCGCGCCTTCGTCGGCGACTACTACCTGAGCGGCGACACCGTGGAGCTGAACGAGGACGGCAGCATCAGCTTCGTCGGGCGTGCCGACGACGTGATCACCACCTCCGGCTACCGGGTCGGCCCGTTCGATGTGGAGAGCGCGCTGATCGAGCACCCGGCGGTGATCGAAGCGGCGGTGATCGGCAAGCCCGACCCGGAGCGCACCGAGGTGGTGAAGGCCTTCGTGGTGCTGCACGCCGGCCACGTGCCGGACGAACCCCTGGCCGAGGCGCTGCAGCAGTACGTGCGCAAGCGCCTCTCGGCCCATGCCTACCCCCGCGAGATCGAATTCGTCGCGGAACTGCCCAAGACCCCCAGCGGCAAGATCCAGCGCTTCCTCCTGCGCAACCAGGAGATCGCCAAGGCCCAGGCCGCTGCCCACTGATCCGAGGAGAACACAACGTGCGTATCGAACAATCCGTATTCCTGGTGACCGGCGGCAGCTCCGGCCTCGGCCTGGCCACCGCCCGCGAGCTGGTGGGGCAGGGCGGCCGCGTGGTGCTGGTGGACATCAATGCCGATGCCGGGGCCGCCGCTGCCGAGGAACTGGGCGCGAGCGCGCGCTTCGTCCGTGCCGACATCACCCGCGAGGACGACGCCCGCCAGGCCGTGGCTGCGGCCCGGGAGGCCTTCGGCGGCCTGCACGGGCTGGTCAACTGCGCCGGCATCGCCCCGGCGGAGAAGGTGGTGGGCCGCAACGGCGCCCACGGCCTGGAGAGCTTCCGCCGGGTGATCGAGGTGAACCTGATCGGCAGCTTCAACATGCTGCGTCTGGCCGCCGAGGCCATGGCCGCCGCCGAACCCAATGCCGAGGGCGAGCGCGGGGTGATCATCAACACCGCCTCGGTGGCGGCCTTCGACGGGCAGATGGGCCAGGCGGCCTATTCCGCCTCCAAGGGCGGTGTGGCCGCCATGACCCTGCCCATCGCCCGTGACCTGGCGCGCTCGGGCATCCGCGTGATGTGCATCGCCCCCGGCATCTTCGAGACGCCGATGATGGCCGCCATGCCCCAGGAGGTGCGCGATTCCCTGGGCGCTTCGGTGCCGTTCCCGCCGCGCCTGGGGCGCCCGGCAGAGTACGCGGCGCTGGTGCGCCACATCGTCGAGAACGTGATGCTCAACGGCGAGGTGATCCGCCTCGACGGTGCCATCCGCATGGCAGCCAAGTAAGGAGAACCCCATGAACCATGACCCCATCGTGATCGTCAGCGCCGCCCGCACCCCCATGGGCGGCTTCCTCGGTGACTTCAAGGACATGACCGCCGCCCAGCTCGGCGCCGCCGCCAACCGCGCGGCCCTGGCGCGCGCCGGACTGGCCACCGACGCCGTGGACGAAGTCATCACCGGTTGCGTGCTGCAGGCCGGCCAGGGCCAGGCGCCGGCACGCCAGGCCGCGCTCGGTGCCGGGCTGCCGGCCGGCGTGGTCTGTTCCACGGTCAACAAGATGTGCGGCTCGGGCATGAAGGCGGTGATGCTGGGCCACGACTTGCTGGCCGCCGGCAGCGCCGACGTGGTGCTGGCCGGCGGCATGGAGAGCATGTCCAACGCGCCGTACCTGCTGGAGCGCGCCCGCTCCGGCTACCGCATGGGCCATGGCAAGGTGCTCGACCACATGTTCCTCGACGGCCTGGAGGACGCTTACGACAAGGGCCGCCTGATGGGCACCTTCGCCGAGGATTGCGCCCAGGCCTACGGCTTCACCCGCGAGCAGCAGGACGCCTTCGCCATCGCCTCCCTGACCCGGGCGCAGAAGGCCATGAGCGAGGGGCGCTTCGCCGCCGAGATCGTCGCCGTGGAGGCCAAGGCCGGCCGCGAGACCCGCACCATCGATCAGGACGAGCAGCCACCCAAGGCGCGCCTGGAGAAGATCCCGGCCCTGAAGCCGGCCTTCCGCGACGGCGGCACGGTGACGGCGGCCAATGCCAGCTCCATCTCCGACGGTGCCGCCGCGCTGCTGCTGATGCGCCAGTCCGAAGCGGAGAAGCGCGGCCTCACGCCCCTGGCCCGGATTGCCGGCCACGCGTCCTTCGCCCACGCGCCCAACCTGTTCACCACCGCACCGGTGGGCGCCATCCAGCGGCTGCTGACGCGCACTGGCTGGAGCCTGGCGGATGTCGATCTGTTCGAGGTCAACGAGGCCTTCGCCGTGGTGCCCATGGTGGCCATGCGTGACCTGGACATCGCCCACGACCGCATCAACGTCCACGGCGGCGCCTGCGCCCTGGGGCACCCCATCGGGGCGTCCGGCGCGCGGGTGCTGGTGACCCTGCTCAATGCGCTGGGCCAGTACGGCCTGAAACGCGGCGTGGCCTCGGTGTGCATCGGCGGCGGTGAAGCCACCGCCGTGGCCCTCGAACTCATCGGCTGAAGGAGCCCGTCATGATTCCCTCTGAAGACGACATCCAGATCCGCGACGTGGCCCGCCAGTTCGCGCAGGAGCGGCTGAAGCCCTTCGCGGCCGACTGGGACCGTGAGCACCGCTTCCCCGCCGAGGCCATCCGCGAGATGGCCGAGCTGGGTTTTCTCGGCATGCTGGTGCCGGAAGAATGGGGCGGGGCGGCCACCGGCCACCTGGCCTACGCCATGGCCCTGGAGGAGATCGCCGCCGGTGATGGCGCCTGCTCCACCATCATGAGCGTGCACAACTCGGTGGGCTGCATGCCCATCCTCAAGTTCGGCAGCGAGGAGCAGAAGGCCCGCTTCCTGCGGCCACTGGCGGAAGGACGGATGATCGGCGCCTTCGCCCTCACCGAGCCCCAGGCCGGCTCCGATGCCAGCGACCTGCGCACCCGTGCCCGGCGCGATGGCGACCACTACGTGGTGAACGGCGCCAAGCAGTTCATCACCTCCGGCAGCCATGCGGGGGTGGTGATCGTCTTCGCCGTGACCGACCCCCAGGCCGGCAAGAAGGGCATCAGTGCCTTCATCGTCCCCACCGACACCCCTGGCTACCAGGTGGTGCGGGTGGAGGAGAAGCTCGGCCAGCACGCCTCGGACACCTGCCAGATCCAGCTGGATGACGTGCGCATCCCTGCCGCCCTGCGCCTGGGCGAGGAGGGCGAGGGCTACCGCATCGCGCTGTCGAACCTGGAGGGCGGGCGCATCGGCATCGCCGCGCAGTCGGTGGGCATGGCGCGGGCCGCGTTCGAGGCGGCGCGGGACTACGCCCACGAGCGCAAGACCTTCGGCAAGCCGATCATCGAGCACCAGGCGGTGGCCTTCCGCCTGGCGGACATGGCCACCCGTATCGCCGTGGCGCGGCAGATGGTCCACCACGCCGCCAGCCTGCGCGAAGCGGGCATGCCCTGCCTGACGGAAGCCTCCATGGCCAAGCTGTTCGCTTCGGAAATGGCGGAAGAGGTGTGCTCGGCGGCCATCCAGACCCTGGGGGGCTACGGCTACCTGAAGGACTTCCCGGTGGAGCGCATCTACCGCGACGTGCGGGTGTGCCAGATCTACGAGGGGACGTCGGATGTGCAGCGGATGGTGATTGCGCGGAGCCTCTAGGCTCTCTACGAAAAATGCCTGCGCTCGGTGATGCTGCGTTCGTGCGCGCGGAGCCTCGCGGCTCCGCGTTGGGCCTCAGGCCACCGGCTTGCGCGGTGGCGGGGCGATGCCGGGCTGGCTGCGGGCGAACATCAGGTAGGCGTCCATCAGCAGGGCCTCCAGCCCCGACAGCAGGCGCTCACGTTGGTGGGCCGCGTGGGGGTTGCCGTCGGCCTCCAGCTCGTCGCGGATGCGCTGCACCAAGTGAGTGGCCTGCACCAGGCGGTAGTTGCCGAGATCACGGCAGGCTTCCGGCGGGGAGTCCCGGCGCACGTCCAGCACCTCGTCGGAGAAGTCCTCCAGGGTGGGGAAACGCAGCGGGTCGTTCAGGGGCGCGGTGTCGAACAGGGTCTGCTCAGGCGCGCGTATATCCCGCAGCAGCAGGTCCTGGTGGGGCCGGGGAAGCAAGGTGGCGTCAGGCATTGGCGGGCTCCGGGTGGCGGTCGGCTGCGGCAGCCGGGGAGGTCCATTGGGTACGCATGGCGGGTGTCCTGTCTGGGCCTTTTGTCAGGCCTCTGGCTGGTCGGAAGGGTCCGGGAGGTCAGCCGGAACGGGGGCGCTGCACGTTCATGTGTGAACCCGTTCACAGGTTGACCGTCGTGGCGGGCGACTCTAGCGAGGGCCCGTAGGCGCACTCAAGGAAGATGCGGCGTTTTCAGATTTATCTGATCGCCAGGGCGCCGAGTGCGTCGCCCGGAAAAGCAAAGCCCCGGCACGGGGCCGGGGCTTGCAGGTAGGCAGGGGGTGTCAGAGGGCGAGTTTGTGCACCACCTGGGTGGGGTCGTCTTCGTCACGGCGGCGTTGCATGCCGAAGCGGCGGGCCAGCCCGCGCATGCCGGCGTTGCTGGCCGAGTCGATGGAGTAGAGGCCGCGAATGCCATTGCGCTTGGCGGCTTCGATCAGGTGGCGCAGCAGGACGCTGCCCAGGCCACGGCGCAGCCACTCATCCGCCACGGTGACGGCGAACTCGCCTTTCTCATCGCTGACCCGTGCATACCGGCTGATGCCGACTTCCAGCAGTTCACCGTCCACGTGGGCCAGGGCGACCAGGGCCACGCGGTCGTGGTCGTCCACGTCCATCAATTGCTCCAGCAGCGAAGGCGCCACTTCGCGGAATTCGCCGAGGAAGCGGTTGTGGCGTGCCTCGGGCGACAGGCGGTTGATGAAGGCGCGCTCGCGCTCGCGGTCATCCTCGCGCAGCGGGCGGATCAGGACGTGGGTGCCGTCCTCCAGGGGTTCGATCCAGTACTCGCCACGGGGCGCGGCGTGCAGCGGCAGGGGTTGGGCGGGCTGGGCAATCGCGGTGTTGAGCGCGGACATGGGCATGTCTCCATACAGGTTCGAAACCGGTGCGCGCGTTGAGCGCGGCGTATGGCTCCTGTTTACGCCCCTGGTCGCGTGCGCGATTGATCGGGATCAATCCTGGCGGGAAGCGGGCTGCGCCGGGTTGTCGCAGGTGTGGCAACGGCGGAAATGATCCAGATCAAGGGAAGGGCCGATGGGAGGTTCAGCATGGCTCCATCGGATTGAATGACTCATGGAGAACGACCATGGCTACGCCTCGTGACTGCTCTTCCGCACTGGCCCTGCTGGACCTCTTCCTGTTGGGCTGCGACGGGCCCGAACTGCCAGAATCCAACCTCTTCCATTCCAGCCCGTCGGTTCGCCGGCCGGTGGCTGGGGGCGTGAATAGCGTGTCCGGCGACGGCCCGATGCCGGGGCATCGCCCTGGGCTGCTGGCCTCGCGGGCCGGGCTGGGCAAGCGTCACTGACGACGGGCGGGAAGGGCCGGTGCCTGTGCGCACCGGCTCCCGGCTCGGGGAGGGGGAAAGCCCCGCGTCACGTACGTCCCTGTACGCGAACCACGGGAAAGCGGTTGGCAGGCCGTTTAGCTGCAGGGCGCCTGCGGGCCGCCGGTGATGGCTTCGACGTTGTTCAGCACGTCCTGGCCTTGCTTGATCTTCTGGGCGTTCTCCACGTCCTGCATGGTGTAGTTCGAGTAGCCGGTGCGCGAGCTGTCCATGTTCGCCTTGGTCTGCATCAGGGTGGTCCCCAGTTCCAGCAGGCTGCGCCCGGTTGAGACCAGGTCGGCCGCGGCGTTGGGGGTGCAGGGTGAGTTCGCCGAGGCGACCTGGGTGGGCTGCCGGCCCTGGTTCATCAGGCCCTGGGACTGGGTGTTCTGCGGCAGGCAGCCGGACGTGGTGAAGATGACCGAAACGAGCGCGAAGCCGGCGGCGATTCCTTGGAGGTTCATCGGGCATTCCTTTGTTGGGCGGGCGGAGTGGCCCTGGAGGGGAGCAGGGCCGGGTCGTGGGCGAACGACCCACAGAGGCACCTTTGAAAACGGGCTGCGTTTTCAAAGGTGCCGAGGGCAGGCCTGGACGCCGTGGACGGAAGTCTAGGGAGGCGCTTGGCGGCCTTGAATAGTACGGGTGTGCTAGCCGGTGTGACCGGGCTGGCATTCCCGGCCCATCCATGCCTCTCCGCCTCGGGAGCTTGGGGCGGCTGCCGGGCCTGAACGGCGGTGAATCCCGTCATCTTCGTGCCTATAATCGGCGCCTTCCCGCAGTCCGGAACCTTTCCCCATGCTCTGTGCCGAGCTCAAGGCCTTCCACATGGTCGCCCGCCTGGGCAGCATCACCCAGGCCGCCAAGAAGCTGGGGCTGAGCCAGCCCACCGTCACCACCCAGATCCGCAACCTGGAGAGCCGCTATGCCGTGGAGCTGTTCCACCGCGGCGGACGGCGGCTGACCCTGAGCGAGGAGGGCGTGCGGCTGTTGCCGATGGTGCGCGAGCTGCTGCAACAGGAGGCGGACATCGAGTTCTTCCTGCGCAACAGCGGGCAGATGCAGGGCACCCTGCGCATCGGCGCCACCTCGCCGTACTACGTGCTGGGGTTGGTGCGGCGCTTCCGCGAGCGTTTCCCGCAGATCGAGGTGTCGGTGGAGATCGGCAACTCCCAGCAGGTGCTGGAGGCGCTGGACGAGTACCGGGTGGACCTGGCGGCCTCGTCGCAGCCGGTGGAGGATGCGCGCCTCACGCGCCTGCTGCTCGGCCGTGATCCGCTGGTGCTGGCGGTGCACCGCAGCCATCCCCTGGCCGCTGCCGGGCAGGTGCAGGTGGCGGCGCTGAGGGGCCATGACCTGCTGATGCGTGAGCGCGGTTCGATCACCCGGCAGATCACCGAGCGCCTGTTGGCGGAGGCGGGCATCGACGTGGGGCCGCTGCTGGAGATCGGTAGCCGCGAATCCATCCGCGAGGCGGTGATCCGCAACATCGGCATCAGCATCATCGCGCGGCATGAAGTGCCGGATAACCCGGAGCTGCGGGTGGTGGAGCTGGAAGGTGCGCCGGTGATCGACGAGTACCTGTACTGCCTGAAGGACCGCCGCCAGGCGCGTCTGCCGGCCGCGTTCATGGCCCTGGCGCGCGAGGCTTGCGAAGAGGGCCGCTGACGGGCCCGCAGAAGGGAAAGCCCCCGGCAGTGCCGGGGGCTGTGGCTCAGAGCCGGTTGAAGCTGACGTTGTCCAGGTACAGGGACTGGTCCTTGCGGGTGCCCAGTACCAGCAGCTCCACGCGGCGGTAGGTGCCGGCGGGGATCTGCACGTCCTGCTGCAGGCGGCTCCAGGCGCCGCCCACGGTGCCGCTCATGCCCAGGGGCAGGTAGCGACCCTGGCCGCTGGTGTCCTCCAGGTACAGGTAACCGTAGGTGAGGCCCTTGATGGCGGCGTTGCGGCCGATCATCACGTCGGCGGCCAGGCGGTAGCCGAAGCCTCCCTGCACCTTGCCCTGCAGCGGGATGCTGGCGCCGCTGCCTTCGTACAGGCGGGCGTAGCTTTCCAGCGAGGTGCCGGTGTTGCCACCCAGGCTGACGAGGCGAGTGCGGCCGTGGAAACCGGCCCAGCCGGCCACGCCGTTCTCGAAGTTCCACGCCAGCGTCGAGGGGACGGTTGGGGTGGTCGGGGTGGTGGGCTTCGGCTCGGTCACCTCGGTCAGCTCCACCTCATCCACCAGCACGCTCAGGCCGTCGCGGCTGATCAGGCCGACGTAGGTGGTGCGCGGCGGGGTCTGGGCGCGGGTGTAGGTGAAGGTGCGCTCCAGGGTGGTGAACTCGCTGCTGGTCACCGACTGGGTCACGCCCGAGGCGCTGCTGTAGCTGATGCGGTCGTTGGCCTCGTGGAGGATGCCCAGGTAGAGGTTGCCGCGGGCGTTGGCGCCCTTGAGCATGACCTTGGCACGCAGGCGGTAGCGGGCGCCTTCGCGCAGGGCGGTGACCGGGGTGGCGAGGATGTCGCTGCCGCCGTTGGGCAGTTCCAGCAGCAGGGCGTTGTCGCGGCAGGTCTTGCCGACGTTCACCAGGCTCGTGGTGGCATAGCCCAGCAGGGCCTGCCAGCCCTCCTCGGTGCGGAACTCACCATTGGCCACCAGGCCCTTGAGCGCCGGCTTGTTGCACCAGGCCGGGGTCGGCGTGGTGGGCGGTGTGGTCGGGGGCGTGGTCGGCGGGGTGGTGGGGGTGCCCGGGTTGGTGGGGTTCTGCGTCTCCGGCACCTTGGTGGCGCGCAGGGCGGCGATCTGTGCCGCCATGGCGTTCAGTGCACGGGCTGCGTCGGCGTGGTTCTCCTGGCCGCAGGCCTGGTTGGCGCAGGTGCTGTCCACCACGCGCGGCGAGGAGAACAGCGGGGCCTGGACGCGGGCGTTGAACACGTGGGGGTAGCCCATGATGGTGGAGAACTGGCCCTGCACGCCGTAGCCACGGCTCCATTCGAAGGTGCCCTGGTGCCAGTCGGACTGGTAGTAGCCCTCGGTCTGGTCCTGCTCGTAGGAGTGGCGCAGGCCCATGTTGTGGCCGATCTCGTGGGCCATGGTGCTCAGGCTGCAGTCCACGCCTGTGATGGCGTAGGCGCTGTTGGCGGAACCGGAGTTGAAGGTGCCGCTGTTCTTCTGCCCGGAGAGCACATAGCCGATGCCGCACACGCCGTAGCCCTGGCCTTCCTGGGTGCGGCCGATCAGGTGGACCATGTCGGCGCCGTAGGTCTCGCGCAGCTGCTGCACGCGGCTGTCGGCGGCGAAGGCGGCCAGGTCACGGCTGGAGACGGTGGGGTAGCTGGCCCAGTCCAGCAGCTGGCGATGCACCAGGCGCAGGCGCAGGTCGACGTTGCTTTTCTTGTAGGCGTTGTTGGCGTACTCGATGTAGCTAGCGATGCGGGCGTCCATGTCGCGGCCGTTAGGCAGCGCCTGGGCGTCCTTGGTGTAGAGCACCAGGATGTCGACGGTGCGCGGCTCGGCCGCATGGGCGGCCTGGACGGCGACGGCCAGCAGGGTGCCGATGAAGAGTCTTTTCATGGGGGGACGTTCCTTGTGGGATCAGCCCTGGGCGGGCGGCGGCAGGGGAGGCAGTTGCTTGGCGTCGGGGGTGACGATCGGGTCCGGCGTGGCGCGCATCAGCAGCGCGTTCTGGTCGGTCACCTGGGTGGCGCCGGTGGCGTTGTCCACCACGAAGGACAGGGTCTGCTCGGGGGTGGCGAGGGTGATGTGGGTTTCCAGGTGGCCCTTCACCACGGTCAGGGTGTCGGCGTCGCTGCCGCCCTCCACCGGGCCGCTCCACACGGCGGTGCTGCCGGTGTTGTGGGTCTCGTCCAGCTTGGCTCGCAGGGGCTCCTGGCGACCCGGTACGCCCAGTTGCAGGGTGCGGCCCACGGCGAGCGCGCCCAGCAGGTCGGGGGAGGTACGTGTGTGGTAGACGGTCATGCCGTCCTGATCCTCGGCCCGCAGGGTGTCAGGCGCCCACAGGGCCAGGGTGGTGGCCGGGGGTACATCCTGCGGAGCGGCTGGTGAGGCTTTCGCGGCGGCCGGGGCAGCGGCCTGCGGCAGGCTGCCGGCGTCTGCCAGGGACGGCGACGGGGTCGGGCGGGTGTCGGACGGTGCCGAGGCCACCGGGGCCTGATCGCCTTGTGCTGGCGCGTCCTTGAGCAGGACGGCGAGGGTCGTGCCGGCCGTCACCAGGGCGACGGCCGAGTAGAGCCAGGTTTTCCGCATGGGGGGTTCTCCTTCTTCTTCACCCGGTCCGGGCCGGGTATTTCGTGATCCGCCGCTGCACGTCCGTGATGCGCAGGCGGGGTCAGTCAACGGGCAGGCAAAGGCCGGCCATTGAATTCAATGACGACGCAAGGGGCTGTTCGGTTGAGCCGGTGAAGTAATTCAAAAATGAAGTGGGTGCTACTTATTCAAACGTGCGGTGTCGGTTTGAATTGAAAAGTTCGTTTCTACTATCAGATTGCCAGCGTCTTAAGTTGCATGAAGCCAACTAAGGGAATAGCGCGGAAGTTAAGCGGTACGCACTGGGATGCTTCACAACCTGTTGTAATAAAAGGGTTTTGTCTGACAATTCCGTCGATGATGGCGACGTGTTATCAGCTGTTTGCTGTTGGATGCCGCCGGATTTCGCAATTACCCACGATTGGCGGCGAGGCTGTCAAACCAGCAATGTGCGAGAAATCCCAATTATCCCGATGGCCATCGAGGAACTGTTTAAGGTGGTGGTTGGTTCACTTGTGGAAGTTGAACGCGTTCAACTTTCTTCAAGCTGTATAACGTCCTTCAGGAAGCCACGGATCGGCAGCAGCGCAATGGTGTGATCCAGCGCTTTGCTAATAGCGAAAGCGTATTTAAGCCGCATGCAGGCATTGTGATATCAATTTTCCGGCGTCAATAAATCGAACAACTGGCCGTTACCCCTCGCAACGGTCGAACCTGTTCCACGGTTCGTCAGGGATGCTCTTCCGTGGTTTCGCTGCCACCCGGCTGTGCCGGGTGAAACATGGGAAGGTGGTCATGCCCCGTATGCTCCTCTACCTGGCGGTTGCCCTGGTCACATCAGGTGTCACCCTTGCCGTCCTCCTGCGCGATGCCCCATCGGCTCCGGCCGTTACCCAGCACACCCCATTGCCAGCAGCATCGGCGGCTCCGTTGCCCGTTGCCCCGGTCATGGCGGGTGCCCCCGTAGCGGCCAGCCCGATGCCGGTTGCGGTGAACGTGGTGCCGGCACCCCACGTCGCCACGGTGCCCGTGGCGGACGCCCCCGCCGACACCCTGGTGGAACTCTGGGACAGCCACTCCCTGGTGCCCGAGCAACAGCAGGAAATGACCCTTTACCGCACCCAGGTGGCGACCACCTCCCTGGGCGAGCTGGCCGTCGGCAAGACCCTGCAGCTGGGCGTGCCCGGCCGCCAGGCACCGCTGCGCGCCACGCTGGACGAGACCCATAACACCGGCGGCGCTGCCGTCTGGAGCGGTCCGGTGGAGGGCGGCCAGCCGGAAGACACCCTCACCGTGGTGAAGGGCCAGCTGGAGACCCACATCACCCTCGCCACTCGCGAGCAGACCTTGTCCATGGTGGTGGACAACGCCACCGGCAGCACCCTGGTGACCGACCAGAACCAGTTGCTGATGCGTGCCACCCCGGACGCCCTCGTGACCCCCGATTCCACGCCGTTGCAGCCCCTCCCGCCGCCGACCCGCGGCTGAGCGCTACAGGAACGATGACCATGAAGAAACTGCTCGCCTGCCTGGCCCTGCTCCTGTTGGCCCCCTTCACCCACGCCGCCACCACCGAACCGCGCACCGTCGACCTGTTGGTGCTCTACACCAAGGACGCCCAGGCCCTGCCCAACGGGCGGGACATGAACGCCCGCATCGCCAGCTACATCGAGTTCGCCAACAACGCCTACAAGAAAAGCAACGTCAACCTGCGCCTGCGCCTGGTCAACGCCCAGCCGCTCACCTGGGCCAGCTACCCGACCATCTCCTCCAATGACCTGGCCGCCTTCGCCGCCGATCCGCGCGTGCAGCAGCTGCGCGAGACCTACGGCGCCGACGTGGTGCAACTGATCAGCCGCACCCAGGTGGGGCAGGGCTATGGCGTGTGCGGCATCGGCTACGTGCTCTCCGGGCCGAAGAACAGCGGCACCTTCCAGAACGGTGCCTGGGCCAGTGCCTACGGCATCACCGGGGTGGACTGCAGTCTGAGCACCATGGCGCACGAGATCGGCCACAACATGGGCCTGCGCCATTCCTACGAGCAGGACCAGACCGAGGGCTACTACACCTACCTGGCCCGTGGCATTCACCAGGGCACTTACGAGTGGGGCCGTGGCTACGGCGTACAGGGGCGCTTCTCCACCATCATGGCCTACCCCCAGGTGTTCAACGCGTCCGTGCAGGCCCCGCTGTTCTCCACGCCTAACGTGGTCGATACCACCTGCGCCAACCAGGCCTGCGGCCGTGCCAGCTTCGCCGACGCCTCCCGCGCGCTGAACGACATGGCCGCGCAGATCGCCGCCCTGCGCCCGACCAAGGTGCCCGAGACGGTCAACCCGACCTCGACGCCTACTACGCCCACGACCCCCACCACGCCGACCACACCCACCACCCCGGCGACGCCCACTCCGCCGGTCACCACGGCCTGGTGCGACAAGCCGGCGCTCAAGGGCCTGGTGGCCAACGGCGAATTCCGCACCCTGGATGGCTGGAAGGCCCTGCTCAACCTGGCCAAGCTCAGCACCCTCAACGTCGGCAAGACCTGCCGTGACGACGCCCTGCAGTTCGAGCTGCCGGCCGGCCGCGACGATGTGCTGGCCACCTCGGTGGGCGCACTGAAGGTCGGCGCCACCTACCGGCTCAAGGCCAAGGTGATGCTCAAGGGCACCAACGTGCGCGGCAACGTCTACCTGGGCATGGTTCACGAGGAGAACGCCGGCATCAGCTACAGCTCGGCCAACGGTGTGATCAAGTCGGTGACCAGCAGCGAGTTCACCCCCATCGACGTCACCTTCGTCTACCAGCCGCCGGCCAGCGTCATCCGCAACACCTACCTGGGTCTGGTCAGCGTCAACCGCCTGGCCGTGCTGCTGGATGAGGTGGAACTCAGCGAAGTGACCCCCACTAACCCCGTCACCCCGGTGACCCCGGCCGCTTTCAGCTGGAACTTCGACAGCGCCATCGGCGAGTGGACGGGCTTCTACGGCAGCACCCGGCTGACCGCCCTGGCAGCCACCGGCAAGTCCCTGGAAATCCATGCCCGCCGTGCCGACGGCACAGGCGCCAGCCTGCTCCTGGCCGGCAAGGTGCAGCCGGGGCTGTCCTACCGCTTCGCCGCCGACGTGATGGTGAGCCGCACCGCCAGCGTGGCTGCGCTGGCCTATGCCTACCTCTATCTGGAAGACACCGCCGGCAACGGCCGGTTGCTGTCCCTGGGTGTGGTCAATACCAAGGGCGGCGCCTGGGGCAAGCTGCAGCAGAGCTTCCAGGTGCCGGCCGGAACCTACCGGCGCATGGAGCTGTTGGTGCTCAGCACCCGCTCCGACCAGTCGCTGTACCTGGACAACGTCACCCTCAACCGGCTTTAAGCCCGCGCGCCCGGTCCCTGTTGCAGGGGCCGGGCTTTCCATTGGTATGTCCTAATCGCTTATTGCGACTCTTCACCCCTCTAGAACCAGCCTTCTCGGCCCACCTCCTCGCATGGCAAGCGCGCACGCTGCGCTGTTGCCAGGCAACGAATGTTCGGGCGGGGACAGTGCCCCTGGAGCGACGATGGAGGGAGGGAACCCGGCGCAGCCGGGCGGGGACGCCAAGTTCGGATGCAGGGGCGAGCCTTTTTGGTTTCTTTTTTGTGGGCGGCATTCCGACGACTGAAAAAAGAGACTCGCCAGGCAAGGCGAAACAGGTGATATCCGCAAACTCGATAACCAGCTTGGCACCGCAATTCGGTACTTCGGCATCAGCCTTTTATGCACCAGCCCCGTCTTGCCTCTTACTGCCTCGAAACGAAATCAAAACGCGCGCCGGCAGCGCGGACGAGCGTGGCGATGTCCGCCTCCTGTTCCGGCAGCCCCGCGAAGATCACCTGCAGGCCTTCGAGTCGCTGGCCCTTCAGCGCCCCCTGCATGACCGCGGCGTCCAGCGCTGGCGCACCCCCGATGACCAGAACGCGCGGGGTGGACGAGCGCGCCACCTGGCTCAGCAGCGCCGCCAGCTGAGTGGCGTTGGCACCGCCGCCGGAGGCGATCGCCAACTGGTCTGCCAGGGTTCCGTGGCTGGGGATGGTGACGGTGACCAGCTCGCGTGCCTGTGTGGGGTTCGGTGTTTTCGCCAGGGCCTCGGCCAGGATCTGGCCCTGCTGCTTCTCCGGTGGGTGGGTGCTGCAGCCACCCAGTCCGAGGGCCATGACGGCCAGCGCCAGGGCAACGGCGCGATGGGGGCGGGGGCGGTGTTCGTTCGGCATGCTGAGTCTCCTTCTCCATGGATCGATAGGCCCTGAAGCCTGTCCCGGCGCGGCCGCGCCGGCCGCTGTGCACACTACCAGAGCGCTGGCCTATACCAAATCCGCCAATGCCACTATCGGTGGGCTTGGGGTTATCGCCACATGGATTTCGCATTTGCTCCCTAGCATCAGCCTCGTCGAGCCGTACCGCGCTTCCTGCGGTGCGCCAGTGTTCTGCGAGGTCCTGTCATGTCCGCCACCCCTTATCTGCAGGCTTGCGAAGTGCGCAAGCGCTTCGGCAGCTTCACCGCCCTGGACGGGGTGTCCCTGGACATCGCCGAAGGCGAGCTGGTGTGCCTGCTGGGCCCCTCCGGCTGTGGCAAGACCACGCTGCTGCGCTGCATCGCCGGGCTGGAGCGGCAGGATGCCGGTGTGCTGCGCATGGGCGGGCGGGACATCTCCCACCTGCCGCCCCAGGCCCGTGACTACGGCATCCTGTTCCAGTCCTATGCGCTGTTCCCCAACCTCAGCGTCGAGCAGAACATCGCCTACGGCCTCACCGGTGCCAGCCGTGAAGAAGCCCGCCAGCGCGTGGCGCAGATGCTCGAACTGGTGGGCCTGACCGGCAGCGAGAAGAAGTACCCCGGCCAGCTGTCCGGTGGCCAGCAGCAGCGCGTGGCCCTGGCCCGTGCCCTCGCGCCGTCGCCGTCGCTGCTGTTGCTGGACGAGCCCATGTCGGCGCTGGACGCCCGCGTCCGCGAGCACCTGTGCACCGAGCTGCGCCAGCTGCAGAAGCGCCTGGGCATCACCACCCTGATGGTCACCCACAACCAGGACGAGGCCATGCTCATGGCCGACCGCATCGCGGTGATGAACCACGGCCGGGTCGAGCAGTACGACACTCCCGAAGCCATCTACCGGCGCCCGGCCACGCCTTTCGTCGCCAGCTTCGTCGGCCAGGGCAACTGGCTGCCGTTCGAGAGCCGCGACGGGCGCCACGCCCGGGTCGGCGACCTGCGCCTGTGCCTGCCCGAGCAGGCGGGCGAGGGCGCCAGTGGCCAGCTGTTCTGCCGCCCCGAGGCCATCGCCGTGGAGCCCGGCCAGGACGACGACAACCGCTTCCGCGCCCAGGTGCGCGAGATCACCTTCCTCGGCAACCGCTGCCGGGTCAGCTTCGAGCTGGACGCCTTGCCCGGCCACCCGCTGCTGGCCGAGCTGGACCCGGCGCAGATGCCGCGCCTCGGCGGGCCGGACATCTGGGTGGCGCTGCCGTCCCGCAGCCTGCAGGTGTTCGCCTGATGGAGCGCACCCTGGCCCTGCCGCAGAGTGCCCGCCGTCGCCCGGGCGACCTGGGGGACCGCCTGTTCATCCAGGGTGGCAAGTGCCTGTTCCTGGCCTTCCTCGCCGTCGCCGTGGTGCTGCCCCTGGCGGCCATCTTCTGGCGCGGCTTCAGCGGTGAAGCCGGGCAGGGCGGTGGCCTGGTGGCCGCCCGCGAGCTGCTGGCCAGCGCCAACTTCCACTGGCTGCTGGGCAACAGCCTCAAGGTCTCCCTCAGCGTCGCCGCCCTGGTGGTGCCGGTGGCCTACCTGTTCGCCTACGCCCTGACCCGCACGCTGATCCCGGCCAAGGGGCTGTGGCGCGGCGTCTCCCTGTTGCCGCTGCTGGCGCCCTCGATGCTGCCGGGGATCGCGCTGATCTACCTGTTCGGCAACCAGGGCTTGTTGCGTGGCTGGTTGCCGGACAACATCTACGGCTTCTGGGGCATCGTCCTGGGCGAGGCCATCTACACCTTCCCCCATGCGCTGATGATCCTCATCTCGGCGCTGTCCCTGGCCGACGGCCGCCTGTTCGACGCCGCCTCCAGCATGGGCGCCGGGCCCTGGAAGGCCTTCCGCAGCATCACCTGGCCGGCCACGCGCCAGGCCGTGTTCGCCGCCTTCTGCCTGGTGTTCACCCTGACCATCACCGACTTCGGCGTGCCGGTGGTGGTGGGCGGCGACTACCAGGTGCTGGCCCTGGAGGCCTACAAGGCGGTGGTGGGGCAGCAGCAGTTCGGCCGTGGCGCGCTGATCGGCATGGTGCTGCTGCTGCCGGCGCTGCTCAGCTTCGGCGTCGATGCCTGGCTGCGCCGGCGCCAGGGCGATGCCATGAGCGGTCGCGCCCAGCTCCACCAGCCCAAGCCCTCGCGCCTGCGGGATGCCGGCTTCCTCGCCCTGGTGCTGCTGGTCTGCGCCGTGCTGCTGGGGGTGCTGGGCATGGCGGTGTACTCCTCGCTGGTGAAGTTCTGGCCCTACAACCTGTCGCTGTCCCTGCGTCACTACGCCTTCGAGGAAACCGCCGGTGGCGGCTGGCTGGCGTACCGCAACAGCCTGACCCTGGCGACCTGCACCGCGCTGTTCGGCGGCGCGCTGATCTTCACCGGCGCCTGGCTGATGGAGAAGACCCACGGCCAGCGCGCCCTGAACCAGGTGCTGCGCCTGCTCAGCTTCGTGCCCATGGCTGTACCCGGCCTGGTGCTGGGCCTGGGCTACGTCTTCTTCTTCAACCTGCCGGCCAACCCGCTGCACGGCCTCTACGGCAGCATGACGCTGCTGGTGGTGTGCTCCATCGCGCACTTCCTCACCACCGCGCAGATGACCGCCAGCACCGCGCTGCGCCAGCTCGACGGCGAGTTCGAGGCCGCCGCGCTGTCGCTGAAGATGCCGCTGTACCGCCACTACCTGAAGGTGACGGTGCCCATCTGCCTGCCGGCGCTGCTGGACATCGTCCGCTACCTGTTCGTTTCGGCCATGACCACCGTGTCCGCCGCGATCTTCCTCTACAGCCCGGACAGCGTGCTCGCCGCCGTCGCCGTGCTGAACATGGACGACGCCGGCAACGTCGGCGGCGCGGCCGCCATGTCCACCCTCATCCTGCTCACCTCGGCCGCCGTCTCGCTGCTGCTGGCCGGGGCCTCGCGCGGCCTGCTGCGCCGCTCCCAGGCCTGGCGCCAGACCGCGCCCGGCCACTGATCCACGGAGATCCCCATGCATTACCAGACCCCCACGCACCTGCAGGCCGCCATCCTCGACTGGGCCGGCACCGTGGTCGACTTCGGCTCCTTCGCCCCCACACGGATCTTTGTCGAGGCCTTCGCCAGCTTCGACGTCGAGCTCAGCCTGGATGAAGCGCGCGGCCCCATGGGCATGGGCAAGTGGGACCACATCCGCACCCTGTGCGACGTGCCGGCCATCGCCGCGCGCTTCGAGCGCCGCTTCGGCCGGCTGCCCACGGACGCGGATGTCACCGCGATCTACGAGCGCTTCATGCCGCTGCAGATCGCCAAGGTCGGCGAACACTCGGCGCTGATCCCCGGCGCCCTGGAGGCCATTGCCGCCCTGCGCGCCAGGGGGATGAAGATCGGCACCTGCTCCGGCTACCCCAGGGTGG
This sequence comes from Metapseudomonas otitidis, assembly GCF_011397855.1. Classification (NCBI taxonomy): domain Bacteria; kingdom Pseudomonadati; phylum Pseudomonadota; class Gammaproteobacteria; order Pseudomonadales; family Pseudomonadaceae; genus Metapseudomonas; species Metapseudomonas otitidis. The sequence goes on from NZ_AP022642.1 coordinate 3,004,876, forward strand.
TGATGGACAAGGTGGTGGAACTGGCCGCCGAGGCCGGCTACCGCCCGGACCACGTGGTCGCCACCGACGAGGTGCCCAGGGGCCGCCCGAGCCCGGCCCAGGCGCTGGCCAACGTCATCGCCCTCGGCCTCGACGACGTGGCCGCCTGCGTGAAGGTGGACGACACCGAGCCCGGCATCCTCGAAGGCCGCAGCGCCGGCATGTGGACCGTGGCGCTGCGCTTCTCCGGCAACTTCCTCGGCCTCGACTTCGCCGCCTACCAGGCCCTGCCGGCCGCGCGCCTGGCCGATGAGCGCACCCGTATCGACGCGCTGTTCGCGCCGAGCCGCCCGCATTACCTGATCGACACCCTCGCCGACCTGCCGGAGGTGATCGACCTGATCAACGCCCGCCTGGCGCGCGGCGAAACCCCTGCCAACGCATAACCACAGCAAGCCAAACCCGATCCCAGCACACCAACCAAGGAGCTTCACATGTTCAAGCGTCTCGCCTTCGCTGCCGCCGTTGTCGCAGGCTTCGCCCTGCAGGCCCAGGCCGCCACCGAGCTGACCGTCTACACCGCCCTGGAGGCCGAGCAGCTGGCGGCCTACAAGAAGGCCTTCGAGAAGGAAAACCCGGACATCGAGATCAAGTGGGTGCGCGACTCCACCGGCATCATCACCGCCAAGCTGCTGGCCGAGAAGGAACGCCCCCAGGCTGACGCCGTGTGGGGCCTGGCGGCCTCCAGCCTGGCCATCCTCGACCAACAGGGCATGCTCGAGCACTACGCGCCCAAGCACCTGGACGCCATCGGCGCCAACTACCGCGACGCCGCCAACCCGCCGGCCTGGGTGGGCATGGACGTGTGGGCCGCCACCATCTGCTTCAACACCGTCGAAGCCGAGAAGCAGGGCCTGACCAAGCCCGGCAGCTGGGAAGACCTGACCAAGCCCGAGTACAAGGGCAAGATCGTCATGCCCAACCCGGCGTCCTCCGGCACCGGCTTCCTCGACGTCAGCGCCTGGCTGCAGACCTTCGGCGAGAAGCAGGGCTGGGCCTACATGGATGCGCTGCACCAGAACATCGGCCAGTACGTCCACTCCGGCTCCAAGCCGTGCAAGCTGGCCGCCGCTGGCGAGTTCCCCATCGGCATCTCCTTCGAATACCCGGCCGTACAACTCAAGCGCCAGGGCGCGCCGCTGGACATCGTCCTGCCGAAGGAAGGCCTGGGCTGGGAAATCGAAGCCACCGGCGTGATCAAGGGCACCGACAAGCTCGACGCCGCCAGGAAGCTCGCCGACTTCTCCGCCAGCCCCGCCGCCATGGAACTGTACAAGGAGAACTTCGCCGTCCTCGCCCAGCCCGGCATCGCCAAGCCGCAGACCGAACTGCCTGCCGACTACGAGCAGCGCCTGATCAAGAACGACTTCGCGTGGGCCTCGAAGAACCGCGACTCGATCCTCGCCGAATGGCGCAAGCGCTACGACGGGAAGTCCGAGAAGCTGCCGCAGTAAGCCCCAGCCCGCTCGCTTCGCCCTCTCTCTCCGGGGAGAGGGTCGGGGAGGGCGAGCATCGAATTCCAGGAGACACCCCATGCCCATCCACGACACCGATATCGCCATCGTCGGCGCCGGTATCCTCGGCCTGTCCCACGCCTATGCCGCCGCCCGGCGCGGTCTGCGGGTGACGGTTTTCGAACGCAGCGAGCAGCCCCTGGGCGCCTCGGTGCGCAACTTCGGCCAGGCGCTGATCACCGGCCAGGCGCCGGGCCCGATGCTGGACCTGGCCCGCGAGGCCCGCCCGATCTGGGCGCACCTGGCCGAGTCGGCCGGCTTCCACATCCGTCGTCAGGGCTCGTTGCTGTTCGCCCGCGACGAAGCCGAAGAACAGGTGCTCGACGCCTTCTGTGCCGGCCGCGCGCGGGAGCATGGCTACACCGTCGAGCTGCTGCGCGGCGAACGCCTGGCAGCGCTGTATGACGGCCGCTTCGCCCACCACCGCGCTGCGCTGCACGGTGCCGATGACCAGCAGCTTTACTCCCGCGAGGCGCTGCCGGCCCTGGTGGCCTACCTGCGTGACCAGATGGGCGTGACCTTCCACTTCTCCACCCTGGTGCGCGACGTCGAACCCCAGCGCGTGCACACCAGCGCCGGCAGCTGCCGCGCCGAGCAGATCATCGTCTGCTCCGGCCATGACTACCTGACCCTGCTGGCCGAGCCCATGGCCGCCCTGCAGCCCCAGGTGTGTCGCCTGCAGATGCTGCGGGTGCGCCCGGCCCGTGCCATCGGCCTCGACCATGCCGTGCTGACCGGCCTGAGCTGCACCCACTACGGCGCCTTCGCCGACCTGCCCGAAGCCATCGCCCTGCGCGAACAGGTCCAGGCCCGCCGGCCGGAGCTGATCGCGCACGGCATCCACCTGCTGGTCAGCCCTACGCCCCACGGCGACCTGATCGTCGGCGACTCCCACGACTACGGCCGCGATGCCTCGCCATTCAACGCCGAAACGGTGGACAACCTCATGCTGGACCTGGCCGAGCACACCCTCGGCGAGCGCCTGCAGGTGGTGGAGCGTTGGCAGGGCGTGTACGGCGCCCGTGGCCCGGCGCCGTTCAGCGTCATCCAGCCCGAGCCGGGCATCACGGCGGTGCTGATGCACACCGGCCTGGGCATGAGCATCGGTCCGGCGCTGGGTGAGCGCACCGTGGCGTCGTTGTTGGGGTGAGCCCTGTAGGAGCGAGCTCTGCTCGCGAAGCGTTTGCGCTGGTGGGCTGAAGCCCACCCTACGGCAACCCCGTAGCCCGGGCTTCAGCCCGGGAGCGGTCCCCACCTCATTCCCGGGCTGAAGCCCGGGCTACGTTTGCATCGGAGCGGTGCCGGTGGGCTGAAGCCCCCTGCGGGATGATGCCCATTTACGGGGCCACGCCGACTGCCCTAGTCCAGGCGCTTGCTCACCCGCTTCACCGCCACCCCCAGCACCACCAGGTTGAACACCAGCAGTGCGACGATCTCCGGCCACAGGTCCATCAGGCTGGCGCTGCGCAGCATGATGCCGCGCGCCAGGCGCAGGAAGTGGGTGAGGGGCATCAGCTCGGCGATCCACTGGGCGAGGCGCGGCATGCCGGCGAAGGGGAACATGAAGCCGGAAAGCAGGATCTGCGGCAGGAAGATGAAGAAGGCCATCTGCATGGCCTGGAACTGGCTGCGGGCGAGGGTGGAGATGAACACCCCAAGGCTCAGGCTGGCGAACACGAACACCAGCGAGGCGCCGTATAGCGCCAGCAGCGAGCCGCGCACCGGCACCTCGAACAGCCAGCGCCCCACCAGCAGGATCACCGTCACCTGCAGCAGGCCGATGCCGACGAAGGGCAGTACCTTGCCCAGGGTCAGCTCCCAGGGCGACACCGGGGTGGTGATCAGCAGTTCCATGTTGCCCCGTTCCCGCTCGCGGACCAGGGCGATGGCGGTGAACAGCACCATGGTCATGGTGAGGATCACCCCGATCAGCCCCGGCACCGTGTTCAGCGGCGCCAGGCGCTCGGGGTTGTAGAGGTTCACCACCTCCACACCGGTGGCGCGAGGCCAGCCGGGCAGCGGGTAGGCGGCCAGTTGGCGGGCGGAGGCCTGCACCACCTGGTCGGAACCGTCCACCACCAGTTGCAGGGGCGGTCGGTCGCGTAGTTGCAGGCGCGCCTCGAAGTCCCGGGGGATCACCAGAGCCGCGCTGATCACGCCTTCGGCGAACAGCTGGTCGAGCTGCTGCGTCGTGGCCAGGTGGTAGCGGAAGTCCAGCACCTGGCTGGCGCCCAGTTCGGCGATCACTTCCCGCGAACGGGCGCTGTCGGCCTGGTCCAGCACGGCGGCGTGGAGGTTGCGCACGTCCATGTTGATGGCATAGCCGAACAGCACCAGCTGCAGGATGGGGATGCCGACGATCATGGCGAAGGTCAGCCGGTCGCGGCGCAGCTGGCGCAGCTCCTTGAGCACGATGGCCCCGAGCCGGCGCAGGTTCATGGGCGGGCCTCGGCGTGGGTGGTGGGGCGCTGGGTGACGGTGACGAACACGTCTTCCAGGTTGGCGTCGGTGTCGCGCACGTCGGCCTCGATGCCGGCTTTCTCCAGCAGCCGGACGACGCAGTCACGGGCATCAGCCGCAGCGCTGAGCACCCGCAGGCTGGCGCCGATCTGTGCCAGGGCCAGCACCTCCGGCTGCCCTTGCAGCGCGCGCTGGGCCTGGCGGGGCTGGGCGCACTCCACCAGCAGCGGCCGTCCGGGCAGGGCGTCCATCAGCTCGGCGGGGCTGCCGTCGGCCACCAGGCGGCCGGCGTCGAGGATGCCCAGGCGGGTGCAGCGCTCGGCTTCGTCCATATAGTGGGTGGACACCAGCAGGGTGGTGCCGGCCTCGGCCAGTTCGAACAGCGAATCCCAGAATTCCCGTCGTGACTGCGGGTCGACGGCGCTGGTGGGCTCGTCCAGCAACAGCAGGTCGGGCTTGTGCAGCACCGCCCCGGCCAGGGCCAGGCGCTGCTTCTGCCCGCCGCTGAGGGTGCCGGCCAGTTGTCGACGGCGGTCGCCGAGCCAGTAGCGCTCCAGCAGTTCGTCGATGCGCCGGCGTGCGTGGGCGCGGTCCAGCCCCTGGACGGCGGCGAGGAAGTCCAGGTTCTCGGCGACGGTCAGGTCTTCGTAGAGGGAGAACTTCTGCGTCATGTAGCCGATGCGCCGTTTGAGGGCCTCGGCGTCCTCGGGGATGCGGCAGCCGAGCACCTCGATCTCCCCGGCGCTGGGCAGCAGCAGCCCGCAGAGCATGCGGATGGTGGTGGACTTGCCGCAGCCGTTGGGGCCGAGGAAGCCGAACACTTCGGCACGGTTCACCTGCAGGTCAAGGTTGTCCACGGCGGTCAGCTCGCCGAAGCGCTTGGTCAGGCCCTGGGCGTGGATGACCGCTTCGCTGCCGTTCATGGCGCGCTCCAGTGGGCCTGCAGGGGCAGGCCGGCCGGCAGGCTGCGGGCGTCATCGCCCTGCAGCAGCAGCTCGGCACGGTAGGCGAGGCGGCTGGCGTCGTCACCGGTGAGGGCGTAGTAGGGCGTGAAGGCGGCTTCGCTGGCGATGCGGCGGACCTGGGCGTCGAAGGGGGTGGCGATGCCCTCCACCTGCACCTGCAGGTGGTCGCCGATGGCCAGGCGCGGGCGTTGGGAGGCGGGCACGTAGACCCGCGCGTAGGGCGCCTCGCCCACCAGCAGGCTGGCCAGTTCGGCACCGGCCGGGGGCTGGTCGCCGGGCTTGTAGGGCAGGGCGTCCACACGGGCGGCACGCGGGGCGCGCAGGGTCAGGCGCTCGCGGGTGATGCGCAGCTGGGCGATGCGGCCCTCCGCCGCCTGCACCTGGGCTTCGGCCTGGTGCAGCTGTTCCGGGCGGGTGCCGTTGAGCAGCTCGCGCAACTGGGCGTTGGCGCTGTCCACGCTGGCGCGGGCCTGGTCGCGGGCGGCGCGGGCGCGGTCGAGGTCGGCGATGGCCACCTGGCGGCGCTCGTAGAGGGCGGCGATGCGGGTGAAGCTGCGCTCGGCGTCGGTCAGCTCGGCCTGGTAGCGGGCCAGGCTGGCACGGGCCGCGTCGATGGTTTCGTCCCGGGAGCCGTTGCGCAGCTCGTCGAGGCGGGCGCGGGCGGCGGCCAGCTCACCTTCCGCTTCGGCCAGGCGGGCATCGGTGCGGCGCGGGTCGAGTTCCAGCAGCACCTGGCCGGCGCTGACCTGTTCGCCTTCGGCCACGTGCCAGGCCAGGATCGGCTCGGAGGCCTCGGCAGGTACGGCGATGCGGTCCCATTCCAGGGTGCCGAGCAGCTGCGGCGGTGCGGGCTTGCAGGCGGCCAGCAGGGCCAGGCCGAGCAGGAGGAGCGGGCGGGTGTTCATGGGCGCATCTCCAGGCCCCGTTCCAGCAGGGCCAGTACGTGGTTGACCAGGGCCTCGTCGTCGAGGTCGTCACTGGCGAAGATGCCGCGCCAGAGCGAGCCGGCGGCGTAGGGCAGCATCACCAGGCCGAGCAGCGAGACCACCAGCAGGCGCGGGTCCAGGTCCGGGTTGAGGTGGCCTTCGCTGCGGGCTTCGGCGAAGCGCCGGGCCAATTGCACCGGCAGCAGCGGGGCGAAGCGGGTCAGCACCACCCCGCGCAGGGCGCCGCCTTCGCAGAGCACCTCGCGCACCCACAACGGCGGCAGCCAGGGATGCTGCGAGAGGGTCGCGCTGAGCCCGCGAACGAAGGCCCGGACCAGTTCACGGGGCTCGTTCCCGGGCGTCGCCAGGCGTTGCACCATGCCCATCAGCAGGGGCTGCAGGCGTTCCTCCACCACCGCGTCCAGCAGGCGCTCGCGATTGCCGAAGTGGTAGTTGAGCAGCGCCGGGGTCACGCCCGCGTGCTCGGCGATGTCCCGCAGGCGGGTGGCCTGCACGCCCGCCTGGGCGAAGCACTGGATGGCGCTGTCGAGCAGGCGCTCGCGCAGGTCGGGGGCGTCTCCGCTGGGGCGTCCGGGGGTACGGCTGCGGGTCATGGGGCAGGCTCCGGGGGCGAATGGGCTTAATTAAATCCTGATTTAAATAATTCGCAAGCCGGTTGATGCGCGTATTAGAGGGGGAACTCGGGACGGGCTGGGTCAGTCAGCTCTGGGGAGACCCATCGAGAGGGGAGAACCGGCCATGACGCTCTGGATCATCAGCTACCACAAGGACAACAACACCTCGACGCTTGAGCTGGAGGCGCCCGAGCGGCCGACGCCGGAGCAGGCGTGCGCGGCGGTGCTGGATTGGGCGGAGGATCATCTGCCGGCAGGGGAATACGCCGGCAGCGAGGCGCCGAGCCGGGAGCCGGCGATGCGCCTGCTCAAGCGCTATGGCGTGACCATCACGGGGATCGCGGCTCGCTAGCAGGTGGCGGCGGGCCACACGGACGCCCCTTGCCCCGGCGTGCCGAGGCAAGGGGCGGGTTCAGGCGCGGGACGGACGACGGGGCGGGGGGTAGCTCAGCTCCTGCTCGACGGTGCCGTCCTCGCTGTGGATCAGCACCGTGCCGGCGCGCTTTTCCATGAAGGCCTCGATGGCCTCCAGCAGCCGCTCCCGTTCGGCAGCGGTCTTCGACGGGCGGGTCGCGCCTTCCTTGCGCAGCTCCCAGCCCTTGTCCGTTGGGGTGATGTGGTAGCAGCCCATGCAACTCTCCTGGTGCTCGTATTGGTGTTTCCGGACTACGCGCCCCTCCTTGGGCATTGACTACCGGCGCTCATAAGAGTCGCCGGACGTTGCCGGGTTCCATGCGCAATGCGACTCAGCGCTTGCGGCGAATGCGTCCGCGTTCCACTTCGCGGGCGTGGCGGTGCAGGTGGTGTGCATCCGCCGATAGCGTGCGGGCAGTCTTCACCAGCACTTCGGCCAATTGCGGGTCCTCCAGCTGCCGGGCGGCGCTTTCCAGGGTGATGCAGGCCATGCGGTTGTTCAGCGAGGCGTCCTTCAGGACGCAGCGCAGCCGCTCGTTGGTCCGGTTGAGCGCCATCGGGTGTGCTCCTGCTCGTCGTGGCCGCGCACGCTGCGGGTGGGCGCGGCATCCACCGGTGTTCAGAACTCTTCGGGCCCATCGCTGCCATCGTCCGGCGGGGCTTCCAGCATCCGCTCCAGTTCGCCGATGAGCTGCGCGCCCAGGGTTTCGAACTGCGCCCGGTCGGCCCAGCGCCGGGGAATCAGCCCGGCGACGATGGACACCTGGCCGGTGCACAGGTCCCGGGCCGAGACCACCACGTCGTCGTCGCGGATGCGGACCACGCACAGGTGGTGGTCCAGGTGTTCATCCAGGCGTCGCTGGAGTTCTTCTTCCGTGGGTTGGTAGCTCATCGGCGCCTGTTCCAGAAAGAAGCCCGGCGCATGCCGCCAGCGACCGGGCTCGAAGGGAGTCGTGTGAGTCATGGCTTGAGAGCCGGGACGGGGCACGGGAGTTCAGCTTTTTTTGCCGGCAAAATCCTTTGGCATCAGAAGGATGCCGTCGGGACGTCAAGTGGATTGGCGAAGCGAGGCGGTGCCCGGCGGCCATGCAGAATGCCCGGATCGTGCACATTGCCCGTGCAATTTGCAGGGGTCGCGAGCGTGTTCGGCGGGACCGGATGACTGATTTGGCATCAAGGTGCCACTGATTAAGTGGACAGGCCTTCTACTGGCATCGGGCACGCATCGATTAACGCCATGGAAAGCTGAACTGGCATGGAACTGGCTATGGCCTGCTCCACGCACGGGGCGCGCGCCCGGTTACGCACACCGATGGCCGGCGCCCAGGACCGGCTACGCATGCCGTGAATGATTCCCCCATGCCTGCTCCCAGGCAGGCCGAGCACAAGGAGATGCCCGATGACCCAGACCCTGTCCCACAAGCAGATCGACCACTGGCTGGCCCAGTCCATTCCGGGGTGCCGGGTTGAAAGCCGTGCCGACGGCGATGGCACCTTCAGCCTGTTCATGTACAACTCGGCCACCCAGGAATCCTTCAAGGTCAGCGCCCTGAAACCGCAGGACTACCCCGACTCCCGCGCGCTGCGTCGCCTGGGCAAGCAGGTGTTCGAGGACATGGTGCTGCTGCAGGCCGGCTGCGGCGGCCGCCGTCTCACCCGGCTCGCCAACGCACAACCGGCCGAGATCCGCCAGGCGGTCTGACCGTCGCTGCACATCCGCCGGGGCCGTTCGTGCCCCGGTACTTACGGCCCTGGCCGGCGTCATCCCGTTCCTACGCGGTAATAGGACGCCATCCAGAACATCGTCCCTCATCTTCAACCTGCCCCGGCCGACCTTGATGGGAATACCCAAAAGGAGAGGTCGCCATGGAAATCAACAGCAGCCTGCCGCTCTGGACCACCCGCTCGGACACCCGCCTCGCTGAAGTCGCCAAGGCGGCAGAGTCGACGCGCACGGTGGCCACACCACTGGAACGGCCGCAGGAAGATCTGGACAGTTTTATTGCGGCGCGGACCTATGACCGGCTGGGGCAATTGCCTTCAGGCCCGAACGTCGCCAGCGATTTCGAGATCTGGATATCGGAGCAGGTGAAGCGCCCACCCAAGGAGAATGCCCGCCCGCTGGAGCAGATCGACGCGGAACTCAATATGACCCATGCAGGTTTTCAGGAGATCTACGGCAAGATGCTGCGAGAGTTGTCCGGACGGGAGCCGGTCATGCGCGATGGGCTGGTCGGGATAACGGTAGCTAGCGACGGGAAGATCATCGTGAACAACCACAATGGGTTGTTAAGGGATGACGTGGCGCAACGCCTGTCTGCTCGCATGAATGCTTCGTCCGAGTTACTGCAGTACGCCAATCGATACGTAGAGTTGGCCATTGAGCGCATCGAGTCAGACATGAACGTGAATTTTGATGGCTTGGGTCGTTATCACCTGGACAAGGAAAACTTCTCAAGTGTCGTAACGGCGATGGAGTTCAACAGCCTCCAAGGTCATCTGCTTTCGTGGGGTGTCATACGTTACGGCTATTGGACCAAGCCGACGCTCTATACGCCTTAGCAAGAGGCGTCCCGCTTCTTCACTCGCTCTCCAACACAAACATCCCCACCTGTGGTGCCGGGCTCAGCCAGTGGCGGGCGAGGCGCCAGCCGGATTGGGCGGCCATGTCGGCGATGCCCTCCAGGCTGTACTTGTGCGAGCACTCGGTGTGCAGTCGCTCGCCGGCGGCGAAGTGGAAGCGCTGACCGGCGGCGCTCACCACCTGGTCCCGCTGGCTGACCAGGAACATCTCCATGCACTGCGCCTGCGGATTCCAGCGGGCCAGATGCTGGAAGGCGCCGAGGTCGAAGGTGCCGCCCAGTTCGCGGTTGATGCGGGTCAGCAGGTTCTTGTTGAACTGGGCGGTGATGCCGTCCCCGTCGTCGTAGGCCGCCTCCAGGGTGGCCACGTCCTTCTGCATGTCCAGCCCGAGGATCAGCCGTGAGTCGCGGCCCAGGTAGCGGCGCACCGAGCGCAGGAAGCGCAGGGCCTCCGGCGGGCTGAAGTTGCCCAGGGTGGAGCCGGGGAAGAACGCCACGCGAGGGCGCGAGGCCACGGCGGCGGGCAGGTGGGGCAGGTGGCTGAAGTCGCCGACCTGCGGCAGGACCCGCAGCCTCGGGTGGGCCGCCTCCAGCATGGCGGTGGCCTTGCGCAGGGCCGATTCCGAGATGTCGATGGGCAGGTAGACGCCCACCTGCGGGGCGGCGTCAAGCAGCAGGCGGGTCTTCAGGCTGGCACCACTGCCGAACTCCACCAGGGCGGCCCCCCGTGGGATGACGCTCGACAGCTCCCCGGCGATCGCCTCCAGCAGCGCCGTTTCCATGCGCGTCGGGTAGTACTCGCGGGTGCGGCAGATGGCTTCGAACAGCTCCGAGCCGCTGGTGTCGTAGAAGTACTTGGGCGGCAGGCTCTTGTCCGGGGCGCCCAGCCCGGCGCGCACATCCTCGGCGAAGGAGGTGTCCGGCCCGGCTTCCCGCTGTGCGCCGGCCAGATCGCGGGCCAGGCGCAGGCCGGCGAACATCCAGCGTTGGTGCGGGTAGAAGAAGTTGCGGTAGCTCACCCGGGCGTGACCGGCCGGGGTGATGCTGGCGCCGCCGCGCAGCACCATCTGGCTGACCATGAACTTGCCGTTGTATTCGCCCACCGCGCCTGTGGAGGGGCGGAAGCCGGGGTAGGGCGCGTAGGCGCTCGCCGTCCATTGCCAGGCGCTGTCTTCCACCTGGCCCAGCACGCCGCTGCGGGCGGCCACTTCCCATTCCGCTTCGCTGGGCATCCGCGCCTCGGCCCACAGCGCATAGGCGCAGGCCTCGTAGTAGCTGATGTGGCGCACCGGCGCATCGGGCACCAACGGGCGCAGGCCGCCCAGGCCCAGCTCCTGCCAGCCATCGCCCTGGCGCTGCCAGTACAGCGGCGCCCGCCAGCCTTCGGCCTGGACCCGCGCCCAGCCATCGGCCAGCCAGAGGTCGGGGCGCTGGTAGCCGCCGTCGTCGATGAAGGCCTGCCAGTCGCCGTTGGTCACCAGGCGATCACAGATCTGGAAGGGCTGCAGGTAGGTGGTGTGCCGTGGGCCCTCGTTGTCGAACGCGAAGCCGTCGCCATCGTGCCCCACCTCCACCAGCCCGCCCGGCAGCGAGACGAAGCGCCCGGGCCGGTCGCCCTCCGGCTCCTGCCAGCGCGGATCGTAGGCCGGCGACAGTGGCGAGCGGCTGAACAGGTGCAGCACGTCCATCAGCAGCAGTTCCTGGTGCTGCTCCTCGTGAGCCAGGCCCAGCTCCAGCAGGGCCAGGTCGGGCTCGGCCAGGTCCGGGATGAGCCGCTCCATGTGCGCATCCACGTGGGCCCGGTAGGCCAGCACCTCGTGCAGGGGCGGCCGGGTCAGCAGGCCGCGCTCGGGGCGTGGCTGCCGGGGGCCGACCGCCTCGTAGTAGGAGTTGAAGAGGTAGGCGAAGGCCGGGTCGAACACCCGGTAACCCGCCAGGCGCGGTAGCAGGAAGGTTTCGAAGAACCAGCTGGTATGGCCCAGGTGCCACTTGCTCGGGCTGGCGTCCGGCATGGACTGCACCACCATGTCCTCTTCGCCAAGGGGGGCCACCAGGTTTTCGCTCTGGCGGCGGACGTGCCGGTAGCGCTCGAGGTACGGGGTGCTGTTCATCGCGGTTCTCTCAGTGCTGTGGGCAGGACTGTTGGATGCGCGGCGGGGCCGTAAGGGGTGTGAGTCCGGTGCTGCGGAGGAAGTTCGGGCTCGATGCGCCAGCGGCTGGCTGGCTTTCTGATAAATCAGGTTATTAATGAACTGTAAATAATTGATAAATAACCATTTAAAAGTCAGTAAATGCGGCAGATCAGCCAGCATGCCTCGATCAGTTCTCCCTATTCCGAGTGTTTTGATGGGTTATGGTGATTCCATGTGATGTTTTACATTACTAAAGAATCGTAAATAGCTGAAAAATAACAATATTTATCTTGATTGAAAAATGAGTGATGCCAGTGCCTGCCCCATCACCGACGTTCCCGCTGGCCGTTCCTCGCTCAACCTGAATCTTGCCGCCGGGCCCCGGTCCACCTAGAGGACAACCGGAGGAAATCACCATGAAATCGAACAAGCCGAGCGCCCGCATCCACGAGATCGACGACATCGAGGACCGCATGGGGTCGATGGAGCAGCTGGACTTCAGCGAGCGCAAGGATGAACGCCAGGGCCGGGTCGGCGACCTGCGATCCGAAGAGGAGCTGGAGCGGGAGTTCCCGGACGAACGCGTGCGCGAGGCCGGCATGACCGGCGGCGAGACCCTGGGGCAGAGCCTGCATGAGGACGGCGTCTCCGATGACGACCTGAGCCCCGAGACGCTGATCGACGAGAACGGCGAACGCCTGGGCCGGGGCACCACCGGCAGCCTGCCGGCTGACAAGGAACTGAGCGTGGTGGGCGCTGACGAGATCGGAGCCGGAGACGGTCTGGACGAAGCCGAGGAGGGCCGCGCCTACCCCCTGGACGGCAAGCCCTGGGACGGCGAGGCGCGCTGAAGGAGCCAGGCGGCGGGCCAGGGCCCGCCGCTCAGCCTTTCGCCTGGGCCGGCTCGCCCTTGTCCTCGCGCCAGTCCACGCGGCGCAGCCGGCGTGCCCGGCGCTCCAGCACCAGGTAGACCACACAGGCCACCGCCAGTGGCAGCAGGAAGTAGAGGGCCCGGTAGCCGATCAGCGCTGCCAGCAGGGTGCCCTTGGCGAACTGGTGCTGCATCAGCGCGATGAACACCGCCTCCAGCACCCCCAGGCCGGCGGGGATATGGGTGACCACGCCAGCGATGCTGCTGATCAGCAGGATGCCGAGCACCGTCGGGTAGAACGCCTGGGGCGGCAGCAGCACGTAGATCAGCAGCGCCATCAGCGCCCAGTTCAGCATCCCCAGGCCGACCTGCACCAAAGCCATACGCAGGCTCGGCAACGTCAGCTCCTGCTGGCGGATGCGCCAGGTGCGGCGCCTGGCGAAGCGGCAGGCGGCCAGGTAGCCGAGGGATAGCGCCACCAGCACGACGCCGATCACCTGCAGGCCGGTCTCGCCGATCTTCCAGTTCTCCGGCAGTTCCACCAGGCGCAGGGCGAACACGCAGCCGGCCAGCAGCATGTAGCCCAGCCAGTTGGTCATCAGGCTCAGGCTCAGCACCTGGGTGATGGTCGGCACGTCGAGCCCCAGGCGCGAGTAGAGCCGGTAGCGCATGGCGATGCCGCCCACCCACGAACTCAGGTTGAGGTTGAAGGCGTAGCAGACGAAGGTCACCGGGAAGGTCTGCCACGCCGGCAACTTGTGGTCCGTGTAGTGGCGGCCCACCAGGTCGAAGCAGCAATAGGTGGCGTAGCTCGCCACGCACGCGGCCAGGCCCAGGGCCAGGGTCCCGGCGCTGTAGGCGGAGAGGGCGCGGACGACCTCGTCCCAGTCCATGTTCTTCACCAGCAGGAACAGCAGCACCGGCACCAGGCAGAAGAAGAACACCGTCAGCGCCCGCTTGCCCCAGGTGAACCAGCGTTGGCGATTCATCGGGCCTGCTCCTGTTCCAGCACCGCGTCCTTGGGCTCCACCGGTGTCACCGGTTCGACCCGCGGCGAATGCGCCGGCAGCAGCCCGGCGAGGGCGGGGAAGTGCCGCAGGAAGTGGAAGCACAGGAAGATCAGCGGCGCGCGCCACCAGTGGCCCCGGGTGATGCGCTGCAGGGTCACCGCCTTGCAGTGCTGCTGGGCCAGCTGGGTGAGGTGGTCGTGCAACTGGCGGTTGAACGCCGCATCGCGGATCACCACGTTCGCCTCCAGGTTCAGCGACAGGCTCAGCGGGTCGAGGTTGCTGGAGCCCACCGTTGCCCACTCGCTGTCCACCAGCGCCACCTTGCCGTGCAGCGGGCGGCGGCAGTATTCGTGGATCACCACGCCGTCGCGCAGCAGGTAGTTGTAGAGCAGCCGCGAGCACAGGCGGACGATGGGCATGTCCGGCATGCCCTGCATGATCAGCGTCACCTTCACCCCCCGGCGCGCAGCGTTGCGCAGCTCGCGCAGCAGGCGATAGCCGGGGAAGAAATAGGCATTGGCCACCACCAGGCGCTGGCGGGCGCTGCGCAGCGCCTCCAGGTACTGCTCCTCGATGTCGTTGCGGTGGGCCGCGTTGTCCCGCAGCACCAGGCGCAGGCGCGAACTCCCCACCTGGCGCGGCGTCGGCGGCGGCACGGGGCTGGGCGGCTCCGGCGCATGGGCCAGCAGGTCGCGGCAGGCCCGGTGCAGGTCGGCGACGATGGGGCCAAGCAGGGCTACCGCGTAGTCCTGCTTGGCCATCTCACCGTAGTCGGCCAGGTGGTCGGCGCCGAAATTGATGCCGCCGATGAAGCCCAGCTCGCCGTCCACCACCACCAGCTTGCGGTGCAGCCGGCGGAACAGGTTGGTGCGCAGGCCCAGGCGCCGGGGCTGCGGGTCGAACATGCGCAGGTTCACCCCGGCGGCCGCCAGCTCGGCCACGTAGCGCTCGCCGAGGTCGGCGGTGCCATAGCCGTCCACCGTGGCCTCCACCCGCACGCCCCGTGCCGCGGCGGCCAGCAGGGCCTCCTTGAGGCGCTGGCCGACCTTGTCCTCGAAGATGATGAAGGTCTCCAGCAGGACCTCATGGCGGGCCTGTTCGATGGCCTCGAACACACGGGGGAAGAAGGCCTCGCCATTGATCAGCAACTCCACCTGGTTGCCGTCGCGCCATGGGTAACTCACAGGTGCACCTCCACCAGCAGCGGGGCGTGATCGGACAGGTGCGACCACGGCCGCTGCCGCAAGACTTGGGGGGAATGGGCGCTGGCGTTGCGCAGGTACACGCGGTCCAGCGGCAACAGCGGCCAGCGCGCGGGAAAGCTGCGCGCCGGCGCGCCATGGGCCTCGACGAAGGCCTCGCGCAGGCCGCAGGCGGCCAGCACAGGGTCGGCGCGCTGGCGCCAGTCGTTGAAATCGCCGGCCACGATCACCGGCGCCTCCGAAGGCAGGCCCGCCACCCGATCGCGGAGCAGGGCCAGCTGCTGCTGGCGATGGGCCTCGCGCAGCCCGAGGTGCACGCAGATGGCGTGCACCTCGCCGTACCCGGGCACCTCCAGCACCGAATGCAGCAGGCCGCGCTCCTCGTTGCCGGCGATGGACACGTCGAGGTTCTCGTGGCGCAGGATCGGGAACTTGGAGAGCAGCGCGTTGCCGTGGTCGCCGTCCGGGTAGACCGCGTTGCGGCCATAGGCGTAGGCGCCCCACATGCTGTCGGCGAGGAACTCGTATTGCGGCGTGGGTGGCCAGTCGTGGTAGCGCCGGGAGTGGCGGCGGTGGGTGCCGAGCACTTCCTGCAGGAACACCAGGTCCGCCCCCAGGGTGCGCACCGCATCGCGCAGCTCCGGGAGGATGAAGCGCCGGTTCAGCGCGGTGAAGCCCTTGTGGGTGTTCACCGTGATGATCCGCAGGCGCCGCACCGCCTCGGCGCCGTCGAGCCCGGGCAACGGGCGACCGGGTGCCAGGCTCATGGCAGCACCCCCTCGTCCGGCGGCTGGCCCGGGCGCACCGCCAGGTCCCGGTCCAGCCCCAGGCGCTCCAGCAGGCGGCGGGCGTCGTAGGGCGCGCGCACCTTCAGGTCGTTGTCGAAGTAGCAATAGACGTCCCGGGGGCCGCCCTCGGCGAGCTGGTCGGGCTCGGCCAGGCGTGCGTCGGGTACCTGCCGGCCCCGCTGCCAGGCCTTCAGGGCCTCCTCGCTGTAGCCGCTGGCGTAGAGCGCCTTGTCACCGTGCAGGCGCAGGTAGACGAAGTCGGCGGTCAGGTCCTCCAGCAGCGGCCACTTGCCGGCGGTGTCCGCCACCACCAGTGCCACCCCGTGGCGGCGCAGCAACTCGATGAAGGCCGGGCTGCGGAAGCTCTCGTGGCGGATCTCCACCGCATGGCGCAGGCGGGTGCCCGGCGCCAGGTCCAGGTAGCCCTCGCGGTGCATGCGCGGCTCGCACTGGTGGGCCTGCGCCAGGGCCTGCTCGCCGTCGTGGGGCAACTGCGCCAGGAAGGCCTCGAAGCGCTCGGCATCGAAGCGGAAACTGGGCGGGAACTGCCAGAGCAGGGCGCCCAGCCGGGGCCCCAGGCGCAACAGGCCCGAGGCCATGAAGTTGGCCAGCGGTGCCTCGATGTCGCGCAACCGCCGCACATGGGTGATGAAGCGCGGTGCCTTGACGCTGAAGACGAAATCCTCCGGCGCCTGGGCCGCCCAGTCCGCATAGCGCTCCGGGGTCTGCAGGGCGTAGAAGCTGCCGTTGATCTCGATGCTGCCGACGGCGCGGGCGGCGAAGGCCAGCTCGCGCTTCTGCGCCAGCCCCTCGGGGTAGAAGTCGCCCCGCCAGGGGGCATAGCGCCAGCCGGAGATGCCGATGCGTACGCAAGCCATGGGCGTCCCCCGTCAGCGCTGGCGGTCGTCGGCGGCCCGCTGCAGGGCGCCGGCCACCTGTTCGGCGTCCTTCACCTGCTCCTCGCCGGCAGTGCCGGCCGAGCCGTGGCGCTGGGGATGCAGCTCCACCTTGATCCAGCCGGCTTCGCGCCGGTCGAAGGCCTTGAACGCCTCGATGGCATCGCCCATGGGCTTGACCTGGGTGAGGATGCGCGCCGGGTCGATGCGCTTGGCCAGCACCAGTTCGATCAGCCGGGGGATGTACTTGCGGTGGTGGCAGTTGCCCATGTTCAGGGTGAGGTTCTTGTTCATCGCCAGGCCGATGGGGAAGTGCCGCGCCTGGGGCGGGTAGACGCCGATGATGGACAGCGTGCCGGCCTTGGCAAGGCCCTCCACGGCCCATTGCAGGGCCTGGCTGGGGGCGTCGCCGGGGTGCCAGTTGGCGCCGTCCGGGTGGGTGCGCGGGGTCAGCTCGGCCATTTCCTGGCGCTGCGCACTGCCGCTGGCGCACCCGTGCTCGGCGTCCACGCCCACGGCGTCGATGGCGCGGTCCACGCCGATGCCGTCGGTGAGCCGGCGCAGCACCTGCACCGGGTCTTCCCGGTCGAAGTCGATCACCTCGGCACCTTGCTGACGGGCCATGCGCAGGCGGTCGGGCCGGTGGTCCACGGCGAACACCCGCGCCGCGCCGAAGAGGAACGCGCTGGCGATGGCGAACTGGCCCACCGGCCCGCAGCCGAACACCGCCACGGTGTCGCCGGGGGTGATCTCGGCCATCTCGGCGCCGAAGTAGCCGGTGGGGAAGATGTCGGACAGCAGGATGGCCTGGTCGTCGCTGATCTCGCTGGGCAGGCGCACCAGGCCGATGTTGGCGTGGGGGATGCGCGCCTTCTCCGCCTGCAGCCCGTGGAACGGTCCGGTGGCGGCGGGGCCGCCGTAGAAGGCGGTGCCGGCCTCCTTGCCGTTGGGGTTGGCGACGTCGCACTGGGCGTAGTAGCCGGCCCGGCAGTAGCTGCAGTTGCCGCAGGCGATGGTGGAGGGCACCACCACCCGGTCGCCCACCTGCAGGTTGCGCACGTCGTCCCCCAGGGCCTCGACGATGCCGACGCCCTCGTGGCCGAGGATGGTGCCCTTGACCATGCCGCTGACACTGCCGCGCACGAAGTGCAGGTCGGTGCCGCAGATGGCCGAGGCCGTGAGGCGGATGATGGCGTCGGTCGGGGCCTGCAAGGTGGGTTCGGGCACATCCTCCAGGCGGATGTCGCCCACGTCATGGAAAACCATGGCCTTCATGCTGGCTGCTCCTGTCTGGCTCCGGGACCGGCCGGGGTCGTGCCCGGCCACCTGATGAGTCCGACTGGGGCAGGGCGGTGGGGTTCAGGTTTTCTGCCCGGGCGGGCGGCTCAGTCCAGCGGGCCGAACACCTGGCGGTAGCGCTCGCGCCCCTGGGGCGTTTCGCGGCTGAAGCGCAGCTCCAGGCCCCGGGGATTGCGCACCGGCGTACCGGCCAGGGCGTGCCAGCCGCTGCCCTCGGCCCAGGTGCGCAGCTGGAAGTCGCCGATGCCCTCCAGCACCGTCACCGCGCGCCCCAGGGGCGGCAGCGGGTAGCGCTGTGCCGGGGCGGAGGTGGCGCGCCGCAGCACGCCGCCTTCCACCCACCAGCGCACCCGTTGCAGCGCGCCGGGCTGGCCGGGGGCGCGGCGCACCAGCTCCAGGCGGGTGGGCAACCGGCCGCCGCCGCGCACCTGCACCGCTGCCAGGCGCTCGGCGGGGGGCGGCGGGTCGTCGGCGCGGCGCGGGGGTTCCAGCTCCACCCCGGCGCGCTGGTCCAGGTCCCGCTGCAGCTGATTCAGTGCCCGCAGCAGGGCGTCGTCCCGCTCCGTGGCCAGGCGCAGGTGCTCGTCGGCGCGGCTGACGCTGTCCAGGCCGCGCCAGGCAATCAGCGCCACCACCGCCATCAGCAGGATCGCCACCATCACCTCGATCAGGGTGAAGCCCCGCTGGCGCGCCATCACTCCAGCTCCAGGCGGCCGTCGGCGCCGCGCACCAGGGCGACTCGGTTCAGCCCGTCGGAGAGTTCCACCCGTGCCGGGCTGCCCAGCCACTCGGCGTCCAGCAGCAGCCGGGGCGGGGTCGCCCGCACCCGCGCGCCGGCCAGTTGCCAGGGGCGCGGGCGCAGCGTGGCATCGCCGTCCAGGGCACTGCCGGCCGACGCGCCCAGGCGGCGGAAGCGGTAGCCGCGCTCGTCCGCCTCCCAGGCGATCACCTCGCCGCTGCTGCGGGCCTCGTCCTGGGCCATCTGCAGCAACAGCACCAGGCGCCGCGCCTCGTCCCGCAGCAGGCGCGCCGGGTCGGGGCGGATGCTCAACCCCACGGCGGCGCTGGCGATGCCGATCACCACCAGCACCACCATCAGCTCCACCAGGGTGAAACCCCGAGCCCGTGACACAAAACCGTGAAGATCGCCTGCTAGGGTCGGCTGCCTGACCTCAGGGAGGACCGCCCCATGCACTGGACCCGCCGACCCGACCCCGCCGCCCTGGTGCAGGGCGCCGCCATCCTCGCCACCCTCGCAGGGCTGGCCACCTGGTACCTGCTGCTGAGCGACCCGCCGCCCCTGGAGGCCCGCGCCAGCAGCGCCACGGCCGTGCAGGTGGCGGTGCCGGAACAGCCGGCCCGCTGGTTCGCCCGGCGCAGCGACAGCGTCACCCTGCAGGTGACCGGGCTGTTCGCCGGCCCGCGCGGGCGAGTGGCGATCCTCGCCGTGGACGGCAGCAGCCCGCAGCCGTTCCTGGTCGGCGAGCCGCTGGCCGAGGGGGTGTGGCTGGAGGCCATCGAGCCCGATGCCGTGGTCATCCGGCGGGGCGAGCGCCGCGAGCGCCTGGCCATTCCGCGCCTGGCCCAGGGGCCGGAGCTGCCGGACCTGCGCTGAGCGCCTCATGGGCGCACCGCCCCGGCATCCTGCGCCGGCAGGCGGGCGTTCAGGCGGGCCAACGGCGGGCCGTCGGCGTCCCGGGGGTGGACCTCCAGGCGCAGGTTGAACAGCTCGCCGTCCCGCGTCACCTCGCGCACGCACGCCAGGCGCAGCCGGCCCTGGTCGCAGTCGCGCACCTCGCGCCCGCCGCGCAGGCGGCCCTGCAACTGCGCCTCGGCCAGTTCACTGCGCGCCGCCAGCAGCGCCAGCGAACGGTCCCGCAACAGGCCGCTGCCCTGGGTCGCCACCCCGGCGGCGCGCACCGCTGCCGACATGGCCACGGCGACGATGGCCAGGGCCACCAGCACTTCCACCAGGGTGAAGCCGGCCGCATGGCGGCGGGGGAATCGGGTCATCGCGCGTTCTCCAGGCTGTGCCCGCGACCCTAGCCGGGGCAGCTGACGAAACGGCGACCAATGCTCAGGAGGAGGCCGCCCCCGGGCGCCAGGCACAGCCCCGGGAGCCGCATCCCAGGGCCGCCGGGGCCGCCAAGCTCCCGAGGATTTTCAATCGGTCTGACATATCCGCTTGGAACAATCCGCTGCATCTGATCGGGCGAGAGCCCGCCGACCGGCAAGGACTGCAGCGAGGAGTAACGGATATGGATGGCGTGCGCCTGGCCTCCCAGCGAGGCTTCACCCTCATCGAGATCATGGTGGTGGTGGTGATCCTCGGGATCCTTGCCGCGATGGTGGTGCCCAAGGTGCTCGACCGGCCGGACCAGGCCCGCGCCACCGCCGCCCGCCAGGACATCGCCGGGCTGATGCAGGCCCTCAAGCTCTACCGCCTCGACCAGGGCCGCTACCCCAGCCAGGCCCAGGGCCTCAAGGTGCTGGTGGAAAAGCCTGCCGACGCCTCCACCAGCAATTGGCGCGCCTACCTCGAACGCCTGCCCAACGATCCCTGGGGCCGGCCCTACCAGTACCTCAACCCGGGCGCCAACGGCGAAGTGGACGTGTTCTCCCTGGGCGCCGACGGCCAGCCCGAAGGCGAGGGCGTGAACGCCGACATCGGCTCCTGGCAGCTTTGAACGTGGACCGGCAACGGGGCATGGCGGTGATCAGCGCGCTGCTGGTGGCGGCGCTGGTGGCGGTGATCGCCGCCGGCCTGCTGGCCCGCCAGGCGCGGCTGGTGCGCCTGGCGGAAGGTGAGGGCGAGCGCCAGGCGGCCCAGTGGGTGGCCCGCAGCGCCACGGCCTTCGGCCTGCAGCGCCTGCGCCAGGCCTGGCAGCAGGACCCGGCCACGCGCCTGGACCAGGGCTGGGCCCGTGGCTGGCAGCTGCCGGTGTCCGACAGCGCCGCATTCGACGGGCGCCTGCTGGACGAGCAGGGCCTGTTCAACCTCGCCAGCCTGGTGCACGAGGGCCAGCTCGACCCGCTGGAGCAGGCCGCCTTCCAGCGCCTGGGGGCCAGCCTCGGCGTCGCCCCGGCGACCCTCGCCGCCCTGGAACAGCGCCTGCTGGCCGCCTACGGCGAGGCCCGCCTGCCGCGCCCACGCAGCCTGGAGGACCTGGCCGGTGCCCCGGGGGTGGAGCCCCGTGCCCTGGCGCGGCTGGCGCCCTTCGTCACCGTGTTGCCACTGCCCGGCTGGGTGAACGGCAACACCGCGCCGGCCGAAGTGATCGCCGCGCGGGTGCCCGGTCTCGGCCTGGAGCGGGCTCGCGCCCTGGTGGCCGAGCGCGACCGGGGCCAGGGCTTCATCAACAGCGGCGACCTGCTCAATCGCCTGCGCCTGCCGCAGCTGGACACCGAGCAGGTGCGCCTGGGCATCACCAGCGAATGGTTCCGCCTGCAGGGTCAGGTTCGCGTCGGCAGCCGCCAGTGGCCGCTGGAGGCCTTGCTGTTCCGCCCCGAGGACGGCGCGGCGCGGGTGGTCTGGTCGCGGGTGGGCGCATGAAGCGCCGCCTGCGCCTGGCCCTGCCGCCCCTGCGCCTGCTGGAGCCCGGCAGCGTGCTGGAGGGCCTCTGGCTGGAAGCACGCGGGCAGGCCTTGCCCTGCTCGGTGGCGCTCCCGACGCTGGCCGCCACGTTGCGCGGCGCGCCCCTGGAACTGCGCTTGCACCCCGAGGACAGCCTGCTGGCGCGGGTGGCGCTGCCGCCCTTGCCGGCTCCGCGCCTGGCCGCCGCGGCCGCCTGTGCCCTGGACGGCCTGGCCCTGGAAGGGCGCGATGCCCTGCACCTGGCCCATGGCCCGCGCGAGGCCGACGGGCAGGTGCAACTGGCCTGGCTGGCACGCCCGGCCCTGGCACGGCTGCAACGCCTGCTGGCAGGCGTTCGCTTCCGCCTGGTGCCGGCGCCGTTCTTCCTGCCGCTGCCGCCGCCCGGCCAGGTCAGCGCCCAGTGCCTGGACGGCCACCTGGTGGCACGCAGCGGGCCGGACCACGGCTGGGTGCACCCGCTGCCGGCGCTGGCCCTGGCCGAGCAACCCAACCCGGCCCGCTGGCACTGGCTGGGGCCAGGCGGCCCCGAGGGTGTCGCCGCGCTGCCCGCCGAAGCCGCCTGGCAAGGGCCGGCTGGCACCCTCGACCTGGCAGCCGGTGCCGCCCCGCGCCACGCCGGCACGGCGCGCTGGGGGCGGGCCCTGGGTTGCTGCGCCCTGGCGGCGCTGGTCTGGACCCTGGGCCTGAACCTCTACGCAGCGCAGCTCGCCGAGCAGGGCCAGGCCCTGCGCCGGCAGATGAACGAGCGCGTGCGCCAGGCCTTCCCGCAGCTGCCGGTGGTGCTCAACCCGCTGCAGCAGGCCCGCCAGCAGCGCGACGCCCGCCTGGCCGGGCAGGCGCCGGGGGCGGACGGCTTCGACAGCCTGTTGCGCCAGGCCGGCCTGGCCCTGGCGCTGCCGGCCGGCAGCCTGGAGGGGCTGGACTACGCCGACGGCGCCCTGCACCTGATCCGCCCGGCGCGCAGCGCCAGCCCCTTGCCGGCCGACTGGCAGGCGACCCTGGCCCCCGCCGGCCTGGAGGGCGAGGCCGTGGCCGATGGCTGGACCCTGCGCCGTGCGCCGGCCCCGGAGGCCCGCCGCGATGAACCGTGAATCCCTGCAGCAGCGCTACGACGAGGCGCGCCAGGCCTGGCAGCGGCTGGCGCCCCGCGAGCGCCGCGTGCTGCGCGTGGCGGCCCTGGTGCTGCCGCCGTTGCTGCTGTGGTTCGCCCTGGTGGACCCGGCGTTGCAGCGCATCGACCACTGGCAGGCGGAGCTGCCACGCCTGCGGGCCCAGGCGCAGACCCTGGAAACCGTGCTGGCGGAGGCGGGCGTGGGTCAGGTCCTGCCCCCCGGGGAGGCCGACGCCCGCCTGCGCGAGACCCTGGAGCGGGCCGGGCTGACGGAACACGTGCGCCTCGGCGGCGAACCGGGGCGTTGGCAGGTGCAACTGGACGGCGCCCCGGCGCCGGCCCTGATGGAGTGGCTGCTGGGCGGCTTGCCCAGCGTGCCGGTGCGGGTGCGCGAAGTCCGCCTGCGACGGGATGGCGAACGCGATGGAGAGTCGGCGGAAGGCCGGCTCACGGGTGTCATCGAATTGGACAGGGCGCCAGGCACAGGGGAAGGATCATGACAAAACGTAATGGGCACGGCTGGCAGGGCCCGGCGCTGCTCGGCCTGGTGGCGGCCCTGGCCGCCTGCAGCCAGGGCGGCGCACAGGTGCCGCCGGTGCTGCCGGCCCCCAGCGAACTGGGGCGCCCGCTGGTGGCGCCGGGACCGGCGGTGGACACCCTGGCCGAGCGCCAGCGGCGCCAGGCCCAGCTGGAACAGCAGCAACGCGAGGCACGGGCGCGCCAGGCCCACGCACCAGGGCCGTCGGCGCCGCGCCCGGCAGCGGGCAGCGGGGCGTCCGGCCTGGGGGAGCAGCCGGTGCAGCTGAACTTCGTCGAGGCGGACATCCCGGCGGTGTTGCGGGCGCTGTCCCGCGCCACCGGCCGGCAGTTCCTCGCCGATCCCCGGGTCAAGGGCCAGCTGACCCTGGTCTCGGAAGGGCCGGTGCCGGCGCGGACCGCCTACGGGATGCTGCTGGCGGCGCTGCGCATGCAGGGCTACTCGGTGGTGGAGGCGGGCGAGGTCAGCCAGGTGGTGCCCGAGGCGGACGCCAAGCTGCTGGGCGGGCCGGTGGGCGACGGCGACCGCGCGGCGGGCAACGGCATGATCACCCGCACCTACCGCCTGCAGTACGAGAACGCGGTGAACCTGATCCCGGTGCTGCGGCCCATCGTCTCGCCGAACAACCCGATCAACGCCTACCCCGGCAACAACACCGTGGTGGTCACCGACTACGCGGAGAACCTCGACCGGGTGGCGGCGATCATCGCCAACATCGACGTGCCGGGCTCGGTGGACACCGACGTGGTGCCGGTGCGCAACGGCATCGCCACCGACATCGCCGCGATGCTCGGCGAACTGATGGACACCCCCGGCGGCGATGCCGGGCAGAAGGTCTGGGCGGTGGGCGACCCGCGCTCCAACAGCGTCATCCTGCGCACCGGCAGCCCGGAGCGCACGGCCCTGGCGCGGCAGCTGATCGACCGCCTGGACAGCGCCCAGGGCAACCCCAGCAACCTCCACGTGGTGTACCTGCGCAACGCCCAGGCCAACAAGCTGGCCCAGGCCCTGCGCGGGCTGCTCACCGGCGAGGCAGAGGCCGGCGGCGGGCAGGGTGACGGCACCCGCGAGCGGCTCAACGGCGGCGAACTGGGCGGCCAGGGCCAGGCCGGCAGCCCCCGGCAGACCGCTGGCACGGGCACCCCGTCCCGCAGCGGCAGCCAGGCGGCAACCGCCACCACCCCGACCGCCAGCGGCCAGGCCCACGGGGTGGAAGCGCCGGTGGCGTTTTCCGCCGGGGGCGCCACGGTGCAGGCCGACACCACCACCAACACCCTGCTGATCTCCGCGCCCGAGTCGCTGTATCGCAGCCTGCGGGAGGTGATCGACCTGCTGGACCAGCGCCGCGCCCAGGTGGTGATCGAGAGCCTGATCGTCGAGGTCAGCGAGGACGACGCCAGCGAGTTCGGCATCCAGTGGCAGGCCGGCGACCTCGCCAACGGCTGGTTCGGCGGCGCCAGGCTGGGCGGCTCCGGCCTCACCACCACCGCGCGCAACAGCCTGGACGTGCTGCCCGGCGGGCTGAACATCGGCAAGGCCTCCGGCGGGGTGGACATCCCCGGTGTCGGCCGGGTGCTGGACCTCAAGGTGCTGGCCCGGGCGCTGAAGGCCAAGGGCGGCACCAACGTGCTGTCGACGCCGAACCTGCTGACCCTGGACAACGAGGTGGCGAGCATCTTCGTCGGCCAGACCATCCCCTTCGTCACCGGCAACTACGTCACCAACGGCGGCGGCAACAGCAACAACCCGTTCCAGACCATCGAGCGCGAGGAGGTGGGGCTGCGGCTGAACGTACGCCCGCAGATCTCTGAGGGCGGCACGGTGAAGCTGGACATCTACCAGGAGGTCAGCAGCGTGGACGAGCGCGCCACCAGCGACGCCGGCACGGTGACCCAGAAGCGCGCCATCGACACCAGCATCCTCCTCGACGACGGCCAGATCATGGTGCTCGGCGGCCTGCTGCAGGACGGCTACACCGAGACCAGCAACGCCATCCCCGGGCTCTCGGCGCTGCCGGGTGTGGGGGCGCTGTTCCGCAGTGACCGGCGCACCCGCAGCAAGACCAACCTGATGGTGTTCCTGCGTCCCTACATCGTCCGCGATGCCGCCACCGGCCAGGGCATCACCCTCAACCGCTACGACTACATCCGCCGCGCCCAGGGCGCGCTGCAACCGGTGCGGCGCTGGTCCCTCGACGACATGCAGGCGCCGCAGCTGCCACCGGCCGCCCAGGCCATGCCAGCGGCACAGCCCAGGCCGATGCGTGCCGTGCCGCTGGCCCCGGGGGAGCAGCCGTGAGCGGCCTGCCCTATGCCTGGGCGCGGGCCCAGCGGGTGCTGCTGGAGGGCGGCACGGACGAGCCGGTGCTGCTGATCAGCGAGGCCACCCCCGGCTGGGCCATCGGCGAGGCGCTGCGGCGGTTCGCCGGGGCGCGGCTGCAGCCGGTCAGTGACGCCGAGCTGGAACAGGCCCTGGCACGGGCCTACGCCGACACCGGCAGTGCGGCGGCGGTGGTGGGCGCGGTGGAGAGCGAGGTGGACCTGGACCGCCTGCTGCAGGACATCCCCGAGGTGACCGATCTGCTGGAGGCGGAAGACGGTGCGCCGGTGATCCGCATGATCAACGCGCTGCTGACCCAGGCCGCGCGGGACGGCGCCAGCGACATCCACATCGAACCCTTCGAGAGCCACGCCGTGGTGCGCTACCGGGTGGACGGCACCCTGCGCGACGTGGTGGCGCCGCGCAAGGCGCTGCACCCGGCGCTGGTGTCGCGGATCAAGATCATGGCGCAGCTGGACATCGCCGAGAAACGCCTGCCCCAGGACGGCCGCATCGCCCTGCGGGTGGCCGGCCGGCCCATCGACGTGCGCGTTTCCACGGTGCCCACCGGCCACGGCGAGCGGGTGGTGATGCGCCTGCTGGACAAGCAGGCCGGGCGCCTCAGCCTGGAGCGCCTGGGCATGGCGCCGGGGCTGCTGGCGCGGCTGGACGGGCTGATCCGCCAGCCCCACGGCATCGTGCTGGTCACCGGGCCCACCGGCTCGGGCAAGACCACCACGCTGTACGCCGCCCTGGCCCGGCTGGATGCCAGCGTGCACAACATCCTCACCGTGGAGGACCCGGTGGAGTACGACCTGCCGGGGATCGGCCAGGTCCAGGTCAACGCGCGTATCGACATGACCTTCGCCCTGGCCCTGCGGGCGCTGCTGCGGCAGGATCCGGACATCATCATGATCGGCGAGATCCGCGACCTCGAGACGGCGCAGATCGCCGTGCAGGCGTCCCTCACCGGGCACCTGGTGCTGGCCACGCTGCACACCAACGACGCGGTTTCCGCCGTGACCCGCCTGGTGGACATGGGCGTGGAACCCTTCTTGCTGGCCTCCAGCCTGCTGGGGGTGCTGGCCCAGCGCCTGGTGCGGCGGCTCTGCCCGCAGTGCAAGGCGCCCGACCCGCTGCAGCCCGGCGGCTGGCGCGCGGTGGGCTGCACGGCCTGCAACCACACCGGCTACAGCGGGCGCACCGGCATCCACGAGCTGTTCGTGATGGACGACGGCACACGGGCGCTGGTCCATGAAGGTGCCGCCGAGCAGGTGCTGCGCCAGGCCGCGCGGGCGGCGGGGATGGCCAGCATGCGCGACGACGGCGAACGCTGGATGCTCGACGGCACCACCACGCGGGAGGAGATCCTGCGCGTGACCCGGGACACCTGAGCATGGACGTGCAGCGCTACCGCTACGAGGCCGCCGACACCGGCGGGCGCATCGAGACCGGCGTGCTGGAGGCCGACAGCGAGCGCGGGGCCCTGGCAGCCCTGCGCGGGCGCGGCCTGGTGCCGCTGGAGGTGGCCCCGGCGGTGCCGGCCGCTTCGGCGGGCTGGTTGGCGCCGCGCCTGTCGGAAACCGAACTGGCCGGCACCACCCGCCAGTTGGCCAGCCTGCTGGGTGCCGGCATGCCGCTGGAGGCGGCGCTCAGCGCGGCGCTGGAACAGGCCGAGCGGCGCCACGTGGCGGAGGCCCTGGAGGCGGTGCGGGCGGACGTGCGCAGCGGCGTGCGCCTGGCCGATGCCCTGGGCGCGCGGCCACGGGACTTTCCCGCCATCTACCGCGCGCTGGTGGCGGCGGGCGAGGAGTCCGGCGACCTGGCCCAGGTGATGGAGCGCCTGGCGGACTACGTGGAGGAGCGCAACGCCCTGCGCGGCAAGGTGCTGACGGCGTTCATCTACCCGGCGGTGGTGGGGGTGGTGTCCATCGGCATCGTGGTCTTCCTGCTCGGCTTCGTGGTGCCCCAGGTGGTCAGCGCCTTCTCCCAGGCGCGCCAGGACCTGCCGGGCCTGACCCGCGCCATGCTCCAGGCCAGCGACTTCGTGCGTGCCTGGGGGCTGGCCTGCGCGGCGGCCCTGGTGACCGCCGGCTGGGGCTGGCGGCGCTACCTGCAGAACCCGGCGGCACGCCTGGCCTGGCACACGCGGGTGCTGCGCCTGCCGCTGGTGGGGCGCTTCGTGCTGGGGGTGGACACGGCCCGCTTCGCCTCGACCCTGGCCATCCTCGGTGGCGCCGGGGTGCCGTTGCTGCGGGCGCTGGATGCGGCGCGGGAGACGCTTTCCAACGCGCGCCTGGCGGCCTGCGTGGCCCAGGCTTCCCTGGCGGTGCGCGAAGGCGTGGGGCTGGCGGTGGCGCTGAAGGCGGGGCGGGTGTTCCCGCCGATCCTCATCCACCTGATCGCCAGCGGGGAGAAGACCGGCGCGCTGTCGCCGATGCTGGAACGCGCGGCCCAGACCCTGTCGCGGGACATCGAGCGGCGCGCGCTGGGCATGACGGCGCTGCTGGAGCCGCTGATGATCGTGGTGATGGGCGGCGTGGTGCTGACCATCGTGATGGCCGTGCTGCTGCCCATCATCGAGATCAACCAGCTGGTTCAGTGACTGCGCGCGGGCTGCGGGCCGGGGCATCGAGCCCGGCAGCGTGGCGCCCGGCGATGTAGCCGAAGGTCATGGCCGGGCCGAGGTTGATGCCGCCGGAGGGGTAGTGCCCGCCCATCACGCTGGCCATGTCGGTGCCGGCGGCGTAGAGCCCGACAATGGGCTGGCCCTGGGCATCCAGCACCCGTGCGTGGCCGTCGGTGCGCAGCCCGACGAAGCTGCCGAAGCAGCCGGGCAGCACCTTCACCGCATAGAACGGACCGTGCTCGATGGGTGCCACGCAGGGGTTGGGGCCGGGATGGTTGGCGTCGCCGCTGCGGCGGTTGAAGGCGGTGCTGCCGCGTCCGAAGGCCGGGTCCTGGCCGTCGCGGGCGTGGCGGTTGTAGGCGGCGAGGGTGGCGGCCAGGCCGGCGGGGTCGATGCCGCAGGCGGCGGCCAGTGCCTCGGGCGTGGCCCCACGCTTCAGGTAGCCGCTGCGCAGGTGCGCGCCGATCGGCAGCGGTGCCGGGCGCACGTGGCCCAGGCCGTAGCGGCGGAGGAAACGGTGGTCGCACACCAGCCAGGACACCACCGGTTCGCCTTCCGGCGTGGCGCGCAGCAGGGCGTCGACGTAGTCGTAGTAGCCGTGGGCTTCGTTGACGAAGCGCTGGCCGCTGGGCAGCACGGCGATCACCCCGGGCTTGCCGCGCTCGATGATGTGCGGGAAGTGCCCGGTGCTGCCGTCCCCGTGCGGCACCTCGGACACCGGCGCCCACGCCAGCGGTGCGCGCAGGTCGCGGGCCACCACGCCCCCGGCGGACTCGCCCAGGCGCAGGCCGTCGCCGCTGCAACCGGGCGGCGGCAGGGCCAGGGTGGCCTGGCCGTTGCGCTCGTGCGGCACCAGCTCGCGCCGCCGCTCGGCGTCATGGGCGAAGCCGCCGGTGGCCAGCAGTACGGCACGGGCGCGGATGCTGTGTTCGACGCCGTCCTGCTCGATCACCGCGCCGCTGACGCGGCCTGCCTGCAGCAGCAGGCGCCAGGCCGGGGCCTGGGTCAGCAGGGTGACCCCCAGGTCTTCGGCGGAACGGGCCAGGCGCGCCACCAGCGCCACACCGTTGACCAGCTGCAGGGCGCGACCATGACGGGCCAGGTGCCACAGGTGGCGGCTCACACGCCGCGCCACGTGGAGGAAGGCACGGGGCGAGCGGGTGAGGTTGAGGAAGGCAGCGAGGTCGGTGCCGGCCATGATCGGCATGCCGAGGAACGAGGTTTCCCGCATCGTCGTGCGCAGGCGGGGCAGCAGGTCCAGCACCGCATGGCCGTCGTAGGGCGCGGCGATCAGCTGGTGTCCGCCGGTGGCCGCGCCGGGGGCGTCGCCATGCATGTCGGGAATGCCGTTGCCATCGGCGAACTGCAGGGCGGTGTGCTGCTCGAAGAAGGCCACCATCTCGGGGCCGTGGTCGAGGAAGGCATCCACCAGCTCGGCGCGGTAGTGCTCGCCCAGCACGTGACGCAGGTAGGTGCGGGCCTGCCCGGGCGCCTCGTCGATCCCGGCCCGGCGCGCCAGCGGGTTGCGCGGCACCCACATCCAGCCCCCGGACCAGGCCGTCGCCCCGCCCAGCACCGGGTCCTTCTCCACCAGTACCACGCGCTTGCCGTGGTGAGCCGCCGTAACCGCCGCCGCCAGCCCGGCAGCACCGGAACCGATGACCAGCAGGTCGCATTCGAGGGGAGGGGAAGCGGGTATGGGCATGGGATATTCCTGAATGTGGAACGAGGTTCCATATTCTATGGAGGCACCCGGGGAGGGACCAATCAGGCGGGGTGGGCAGTGGGCGGTCAGCGAACGGAAATGAACAGGCGTTTCCAGCAGGCCCGGCAACCCGCTGGGCCCTGCCGCCAATGAAAAACCCCGTCAGAGGACGGGGTTCTTCAGAGCAGGGAAGCCGTCACGCACTACTGGGTTCCGCCGCCTTGCTGCTGCGCCCGGCACTGCGTGGCGCGGGGTGGTGGTCGTCGTCCTCGCACAGGGGCACTTCATTGCCGGCGGCGTCGTACAGCTTGCCGTTCTGGAAGTAGTCACCCTCGTTCAGGCAGGCGATGTCGGTGTAGCGCAGCTGGCGCTCGCGGCCGGCAGCGATCACCGAAGGCTGGTCGGGCGTGCCGGCGGTGAAGTGGTTGAACACCAGGTTGAGCACGATGGCCATGATCGCGGCGGAGCTGATGCCGGAGTGGAAGATGGTTTCGAACCAGCCGGGGAACTGGTGGTAGAAGGTCGGCGCGGCGATGGGGATCATGCCGAAGCCGATGGAGGTGGCGACGATGATCAGGTTCATGTTGTTGCGGTATTCCACCTTGGCCAGGGTACGGATGCCGCTGGCGGCCACGGTGCCGAACAGCACGATGCCGGCGCCGCCCAGCACGGAGGTGGGTACCGCCGCGATGATGCGCCCCATCACCGGCAGCAGGCCGAGGGTCACCAGGATCAGGCCGCCGGTGGCCACCACGTAGCGGCTCTTCACCCCGGTGACGGCCACCAGGCCGACGTTCTGGGCGAAGGCGCTCTGGGTGAAGGAGCCGAACACCGGCGCCAGGATGCTGGACAGCATGTCGGCACGCAGGCCGTCACCCAGGCGGCGGGAGTCCACCTTGGTGCCGATGATCTCGCCCACGGCGAGGATGTCGGCGGAGGTTTCCACCAGGGTCACCATGATGACGATGCACATGGAGATGATGGCGGCCACATGGAAGGTCGGCATGCCGAAGTGGAAGATCGAGGGGAAGGCCACCAGCGGGCCTTCGGACACCTTGGAGAAGTCCGCCATGCCCAGGGACATGGCCACCAGGGTGCCGATCACCATGGCCAGCAGGATCGACAGGCGCGAGATGGTGGCGCTGCCCACCTTGCTCAGCAGCAGGACCACCGCGAGGGTGAGCCCGGCGAGGCCGATGTTGGCCATGCTGCCGAACTCCGGCGACTGGCTGTTGCCGCCCATGGCCCAGCGCGCGGCCACCGGCATCAGCGTCAGGCCGATGGTGGTGATGACCACGCCGGTGACCAGCGGGGGGAAGAACTTGGTGATGCGGGAAAACACCGGGGTGATCAGCAGGCCGATGAGCGAGGCCGCCATCACCGCGCCGAGCACCGACTGGATGCCGCCGCCTTCGCCGCTCTGGAGGATGGCGATCATGGTCGCCACGCCGGCAAAGGACACGCCCTGGACCAGGGGCATCTGGCTGCCGAAGAAGGGAACACCGAGGGTCTGGAGGAGGGTGGCGAGGCCACCGGCGAAGAGCGAGGCGGCGATCAGCAGGCCGATCTCGGCGGGGGAGAGGCCGGCGGCCTGTCCGAGGATCAGTGGTACGGCAACGATGCCGCCGTACATGGTCAGGACGTGCTGCATGCCGTACGCAAGGTTGGCGCCGACGCTGAGTTTTTCATCTTCCGGCCGTTGTGCTGCGGGCGCGGTCGTAGCGGTGTTTTTCATGGAGGTGCACTCACTTCTTGTCGTTGTGCGCGCACTGTAGTGCTTTTTGTCTCAATGTTTCCAGATGGTTGTATACATAAAATTCAGCACCCTGTGTGCGATTTGCGACCGGCCAGTCGGCGCTTTGGCGTAGGAGCGCGTGAAACCTGCGTTCCAGAGCGGATTCGTTGAAAGGGCCGAAAAGCGTCCGTGGCCGTGAAGCTGGACGAACGGTCAGGAAATCTGCGGGAAGGCCGTTCGCCGACACGGGGAATGCGCTCGACACTGGCCGGAATGCCCTTCTAATATGCAAGCCCCTTCTTGCCTAAAGCCCCGCCGATGACCGACGACTCCGCCACCTCCACGGCCGACCGCATCCTGATGCTGGTGAAGACCCGGGGCCCGCTGGCTACTGCCGAACTGGCCGAGGAACTGGAGCTGACCCCCGAGGCCGCCCGCCAGCAGGTGCAGAAGCTGGCCCAGGGCGGCTTGCTGGAGGGCCAGCAGGCGCCCATCAGCGGGGCCGGGCGTCCGCGCCAGCGCTGGGCGCTCACCGAGGCCGGCCACCGGCGCTTCCCCGATGCCCACGCGCAGCTCACCGTCCAGTTGATCGCCTCGGTGCGGCAGCTGTTCGGGGAGGAGGGCATGGACCGCCTGATCGGCCAGCGTGAGTGCGAGACCCGCGCGCTCTACCGCCAGGCCTGCCAGGCCGACAGCGTGGTCGGGCGTCTGCAGCAGCTCGCCGAGGTGCGCTCCCGCGAGGGCTACATGGCGCGGGTGGAAGCCGATGGCGCGGATTGGCTGCTGATCGAGGACCACTGCCCGATCTGCGCAGCGGCCACCGTCTGCCAGGGGTTCTGCCGCTCGGAGCTGCAGCTGTTCCGCGAGGTGATCGGTGCCGAAGCCGAGGTGGAGCGCGAGCAGCACCTGCTGAGCGATGCCAATCGCTGCGTCTACCGCGTTCGCCTGAAGTGAGCCTCGCGCCCGAAGTTGCCGGGCGCGGGGTAGGGGGTCAGCGCCGGGACGGGCGCTGGCGGAGGTAGTCGAGCACGGCGGCCTGGTCGCCGGCGAACTCGATGCGCGCGGCCTTGCCTTCGCGCTGGAAGGCGTACATCGGGTCGTAGTATTCCCGCAGCAGGCCTTCGATCCAGCCCCGGTGCAGGTCCACCTCGCCGCTGGCCTGCTGGCGTTGCAGCGCCTCGTCGAGGATCGCCGTCATGCGCTTGTGGCGCTCGCCACCCAGGCGCTTGAGGATGTTGGCCATGCCCTGGCGCAGGCGCGCAGCGAACTGCTCGAAACCGGCTTCCTCGCCGTGCAGGGCGACGAACTCGGCGCACAGGCCGATCACGTAGTCCCGCAGGATGCGCTCCACGCGGTTCTCGAAACTGTCGTCCAGCCACACCAGCGGGTACTGCTGCATGCCCTGGTACAGCTCCAAGGGCAGGTTGCAGCTGCCCACCACGCGGCCCTCATCCTCCAGCACGAACTGACCGGTGCCGCTGTCGCGCTTGCGCAGCAGGTCGATGGCCAGGCCGTTCTCGAAGTCGATCTGCGCCGGCTGGGCGGTGGCACGGCGGCCGAAGCTGGAGCCCCGGTGGTTGGCGTGGCCTTCCAGGTCCAGGGCGTTGCCGAGGGCCTGGATGACGTCGGTCTTGCCGGTGCCGGTGAGGCCGCCCACCAGCACGAAGTCGCACTCGTGCACGGCGGCCTGGAGGGTCTCGATGAGGAAGGTCCGCATCGCCTTGTAGCCACCGGTGACGCGCGGGTACTGGATGCCGGCCTCGTCCTTCAGCCACTGCTGGACGATCTGCGAGCGCAGCCCGCCACGGAAGCAATAGAGGTAGCCATCGGGGTGGGCCTGGGCGAAGGCGGCCCAGGCTTCGATACGGGCCGCCTTGGTGGCGCCGCTGACCAGCTGGTGGCCGAGGGCGATGGCGGCTTGCTGGCCCTGCTGCTTGTAGCAGGTGCCGACCTTCTGCCGCTCGATGTCGGTCATCAGCGGCAGGTTGACCACACCGGGGAATGCGCCCTTGGCGAATTCCACCGGTGCACGGGCGTCCATCATCGGCACGCCCTCGAGGAACAGGCGGCGGTAGTCGGTGGTGTTTTCGCGCATCACTCCACCTCTACCGCGTGGCTCTGTCGCTCGGCCAGTTCGCCGATGGGCGCCAGGTCCAGGCCCAGTTCGCGGGCCACGGCGAGGAACTCCGCCTCGCCCTCCGGCGCCACTGCCACCAGCAGGCCGCCGCTGGTCTGCGGGTCGCAGAGCAGGTGGCGACGGGCCTCGTCCAGCGGGGCGATGCGCTCGCCGTAGCTATCGAAGTTGCGCAGGGTGC
Source organism: Metapseudomonas otitidis (assembly GCF_011397855.1). Classification (NCBI taxonomy): domain Bacteria; kingdom Pseudomonadati; phylum Pseudomonadota; class Gammaproteobacteria; order Pseudomonadales; family Pseudomonadaceae; genus Metapseudomonas; species Metapseudomonas otitidis. The sequence goes on from NZ_AP022642.1 coordinate 3,038,556, forward strand.
CGCCGGGGATGCAGCCCTCGGCCAGGTAGTGCTCCACGCCGGGCAGGCGCGGCACCGCGTCGTAGCGGATGCGCGCGGTCAAGCCGCTGCCGTCGGCCATTTCCACCAGGTGGCCGAGCAGGCCGAAGCCGGTGACGTCGGTCATGGCGTGGACGCCGGCCAGCTTGCCGAAGCGGCTGCCCGGGCGGTTCAGGGTGCACATCCAGTCGCGGGCCAGGTGGCGGTCCTGCTCGCGCAGCCTGGACTTCTTCTCCGCCGTGGTGAGGATGCCGATGCCCAGCGGCTTGGTCAGGTACAGGCGGCAGCCGGCGGTGGCGGTGTCGTTGCGCTTCATGTGGCGCTTGTCCACCACGCCGGTGACGGCCAGGCCGAAGATCGGCTCGGGGGCGTCGATGGAATGGCCACCGGCCAGGGGGATGCCGGCCTCGTCGCACACCGCACGGCCGCCACGGATGACCTCGCGGGCGACTTCCGGCGGCAGCACGTTGACCGGCCAGCCGAGGATGGCGATGGCCATCAGCGGGTCGCCGCCCATGGCGTAGATGTCGCTGATGGCGTTGGTCGCGGCGATGCGGCCGAAGTCGAAGGGGTCGTCGACGATGGGCATGAAGAAGTCGGTGGTGGAGACCACCCCGCGCTCCTCGTCCAGGGCGTAGACCGCCGCGTCGTCGCGGGAGGCGTTGCCCACCCACAGGCGCGGGTCCAGGTTCTGCGCGCCGCTGCCGGCGAGGATCACTTCCAGCACCTTGGGGGAGATCTTGCAGCCGCAGCCGGCGCCGTGGCTGTACTGGGTCAGGCGGATGGGTTCGCTCATGTCGCACCTCACTGAAATCGTGGCGGCGGATTCTATCAGGCCGCAGGGAAACTCACCGGGTTGCCGCCGAGGTGCCTGGAACACCCTGTGGAGGCGTGTTCAAACCTGAGCCGCGGTTTCCTGGGCCACCTGGCATGGATTGTTTCGCCCAGGTTTTCCAAAAGCCCCCGGCAACACTGGCCTTTGCGCCCGCGATTCCTATAATTCCGCCGCGGCGCCCGCAGTGGCCGCCCATCTCCCCCGATCCTTCCGCTATTGAACCGGAGAATCAGCATGCTCAAGCGCACCCTGGCCCTCGTTGCCGGCCTTGCCCTGTCCTGTTCCGCCCTGGCCGTGCAGGCCGCCGAAACCCTGCGGGTCAGTGCCATCCCCGATGAAGCGCCCACCGAGCTGCTGCGCAAGTTCAAGCCGCTCGGCGCCTACCTGGAGCAGCAACTGGGCATGAAGGTGCAGTTCGTGCCGGTGGCCGACTACCCGGCGGTGGTCGAGGCGCTGGCCACCGACCGCCTGGACCTGGCCTGGCTCGGCGGCTTCACCTTCGTCCAGGTGCGCCTGAAGACTGGCAATGCCATCCCCCTGGTCCAGCGCGAGCAGGACGCCCAGTTCACCAGCAAGTTCATCACCGCCAACCCGGAGGTGAAGAGCCTGGCCGACCTCAAGGGCAAGAGCTTCGCCTTCGGTTCGGTGTCCTCCACCTCCGGCAGCCTGATGCCGCGCTTCTTCATGCTCAAGGACGGCATCAAGCCCGAGACCTACTTCAGCCGCGTGGCCTATTCCGGTGCCCATGACGCCACCGTGGCCTGGGTCCAGGCCGGCAAGGTGGATGGCGGCGTGCTCAACGCCAGCGTCTGGGAGAAGCTGGTGGCCGCCGGCAAGGTGGACACCGCCAAGGTGCGCGTGCTCTCCACCACGCCGACCTACTACGACTACAACTGGACCGTGCGCGGCACCCTCGACCCGGCCCTGGCCGAGAAGATCAAGGCCGCCTTCCTCGCCCTCGATCCGGCCAACCCGGAGCACAAGGCGATCCTCGACCTGCAGGCCGCCAGCCGCTTCATCGAGACCCAGCCCGAGAACTACAAGGGCATCGAGGAGGCCGCCCGGGCCGCCGAACTGCTGAAATGACCGTCCGCCTCACCGGCGTGGGCCTGCGCCTCGGCCAGGTCCGCGCCCTGGACGGCATCGACCTGCACATCGAGGCCGGCGAGCGGGTGGCGGTCATCGGCCCCTCCGGGGCCGGCAAATCCAGCCTGCTCAACCTCCTGGCCACCGCCCTGCAGCCCGACAGCGGCACGGTGGAGCTGCTCGGCGAGGCGCCCTGGCGCCTCTCGGGCCGCGCCCGCCAGCGCCTGCGCACGCGCATCGGGCTGATCCACCAGGCGCCGCCGCTGCCGTCGCGCCAGCGGGTGGTCACTGCCGTGCTCGCCGGGCGCCTGGGGCGCTGGGGCACCCTGCGCGGGCTGGCCAGCCTGCTGCACCCACGGGATGTGCCCGGTGCCCGTGCGGCCCTGGCCACCCTCGGCCTGGCGGACAAGCTCTTCGCCCAGTGCGGCCAGCTGTCCGGCGGCCAGTTGCAGCGCGTCGGCATCGCCCGCGTGCTGTACCAGCAACCCGAACTGCTGCTGGCGGACGAGCCGGTCTCGGCCATGGACCCGGTGCTGGCCGATCACACCCTGGAGACCCTCTGCCGCCATGCCGGCGAGCGTGGCGTCACCCTGGTGGCCAGCCTGCATGCCGTGGAGCTGGCCCTGGCGCACTTCCCCCGGGTGATCGGCGTGCGCGACGGCCGCCTGGCCTTCGACCTGCCGGCCGCCCAGGTCACCCCTGAACGCCTGGACGCGCTCTACGCCAACGCCGGCATCGCCTCGCCACAGGCCGCCGGCGCCGCGCCCGCCCCGGTGCAGATCCCCCGATGCTGAGCCGCGACACCCGCGATCCGGCCTTCCTGCCGCGCCTGCTGCTGGTGTTGCTGGCGGTGCTGGTGCTGTGGCCGGGCATCCGACTGGCCGAACTGGACCCGCGCGTGCTGTTCCAGGCCGACAGCCGCCAGGCCATGGGCGGCTTCCTGGCCGGGTTCTGGCCGCCGGCCCACGGCGCCGAGTTCCTTGAGTTGCTGCTGGACGCCACCCTGCAGACCCTCGCCGTGGCCACCGCCGGCATGGCCCTGGCGCTGCTGCTGGCGGTGCCCATGAGCCTGCTGGCCAGCCGCGCGCTGTCGCTGTCGGCCGCCTCCCGCAGCGGTCGGCCCAGCACCCTCGGGCTGGTGCTGCGCTGGCCGGTGCGGGCCTTGCTGGTGTTCCTGCGCAGCGTGCCGGAGATCGTCTGGGCGCTGCTGTTCGTCCGCGCTGTGGGCCTGGGGCCGACCGCCGGGGTGCTGGCCATCGCCATCACCTACAGCGGCATGCTCGGCAAGGTCTACGCGGAAATCTTCGAGTCGGTCGGCCAGCGGCCTGCCCATGCGCTGATGCAGGCCGGCGCCGGGCGCCTGTCGGCGTTCTTCTACGGCATCCTGCCCAGCGCCGCCGGCGAGCTGGTGTCCTACACCGTGTACCGCTGGGAGTGCGCCGTGCGCGCCTCGGTGGTGATGGGCTTCGTCGGTGCCGGCGGGCTCGGCCAGCAGATCGACCTGTCGATGCGCATGTTCGCCGGTGCCGAGGTGGCCAGCATGCTGCTGACCTTCCTGCTGCTGGTGTGGCTGGCGGACCAGTTGAGCCGCCTGCTGCGCGGGAGGCTGGCATGAAGCGGGTGATCGACCTGGCCATCGTCCTCGCCCTGCTGGCGGCCGTGGTGGGGTCGTTCCGCTACCTCGGGCTCGACCTCCAGGCCTTGCTGGGGGAGGGCGTGGGCGGGCAGATGGCCGACTACGCCCTGCGCTTCCTGCGGCCGGACCTGGGCCTGGAGCACCTCCAGGCGGTGGGCCGGGGGGCGTTGGAAACCCTGGCCATGTCCGGCCTGGGCACGCTCCTGGCCGCACTGCTCGGCCTGCTCCTGGCACTGCCCGCCGCCGGGCGCTTCGGCTGGCCGGGCAAGGCCCTGGCGCGGCTGCTGCTCAATGCCCTGCGGGCCATTCCGGAGCTGGTGTGGGCGGCGCTGATGGTGCTGGCGGCCGGCCTCGGCCCCAACGCCGGGGCCCTGGCCCTGGCGGCGCACACCGCCGGGGTGCTCGGCCGGCTGTTCGCCGAGGCCCTGGAGAACGCCCCGCCGGAGCCCGCCGACGCGATCCGCCTGGAGGGCGGCAGCCACCTGGCGGCCTTCTGCTACGGCACGCTGCCCAACCTCTGGCCACAGTTGCTGGCCTACATGCTGTACCGCTGGGAGAACAACATCCGCATGGCCAGCGTGCTCGGCTTCGTCGGCGCCGGCGGGCTGGGGCAGATGCTCTACACCACCCTCAGCCTGTTCCAGGAGCGCCAGGCCAGCACCGTGATCCTCGCCATGCTGGCCCTGGTGCTGCTGGTGGACGCCCTCAGTGACCGCATGCGCCAGCGCTGGGTACGGGCCTGAAGGGCGCTTCTAGAAAACCACCTGCGTCATCAGAGACCTCAGCCGCCGCGCTGCTTCTTCAGTTGCGCGTCGAAGGCGGCCTCGGCCTTGTCGGCGTAGGCCTTGCAGCTCATGGGCGACGGGTTGGGGTGTTCGGCGTTGGTGTAGTCCCAGCCGCTGGCCTCGGCGTGGGGGGTGATCAGCAGGTCGCAGGGCAGGGCGCGGACGGCGGCGAAGCCGCTGCGGAAGGCCTCGGCGATCTTCGGGAAGCGCGGGTTCATCCACAGGCTGTAGCCGGGGGCGCTCAGGCTGTCGCTGTAGGCGATGCGCAGGGGCTTGCCGTCGCGGCGGTCGGTCCAGGTCCAGCTCAGGCTGCCGGGGGTGTGCCCGGGGGTGAAGTGGGCGGTGAAGGTCATGCCGCCCAGCTCCACGGTTTCGCCGTCCTGCACCAGGCGGTCCACCTGCACCGGGGCGAAGACCATGTCGTCGCCGAAGTGGATGTCCTGGCTGTCGCCGCGCTGCAGCAGCACGGCCGATTCGGCGTTGCTCACCAGTTGCGCACCGGTGGCCTTCTTGATGGCGGCCAGCGGGCCCACGTGATCGATGTGGGCGTGGCTGTGCAGGATCAGCTTGAGGTCGCCCGGCGCCACACCCAGCTCGCGCATGTTGGCCAGCAGGTGGTCGGCCACCTGGGGCATGCCGCCGTCCAGCAGCACGGCGCCTTCCGGCGTCTTCACCAGCAGCGCGGTGATGCTGGCGGTGCCGATGTGCCAGGTGTTGTCGGCGATGCGCAGTGGTGCCACCGGGGTCAGCCAGGCGGCCGGGGCGGTGTAGGGCTGCAGTTGCGGCAGGACGGCCTGGGCGGCCACGGCGGGTTGGGCCAGCAGCAGGGCAAGGCCGAGGGTGGTCAGGGTACGCACGGGGCAGTCCTCGGAAAATGAAGGGGCGCCATTCTGACTGCCTGGTCGCGCAGGTCAATGCCTGTCGACTGGCCAGCCTGTCGGAGCGTGCCGCGCAGCGCCTGTAACGCGAATGAGACAGCTGTCACAGGATGGCAACCTGATATTGCTTCAATGGCCGCCATTCAACGGGCTCGGGGGAGTCGCCAATGGCAGCCGAAAACGCGCTGGAACGCCTGCTCAGACCGGTGGCGGCGCTGCCGCCGAGCCTGAGCATCAGCGACGTGGCGGACCAGTTGCTGGCTCCCGAGCACCGCCGCTTCCTGTCCCTCCCGGTGGTGGAAGGCGGCCGGCCCATCGGTCTGGTGAGCCGCTACACCCTGCAGGACATCTTCATGCAGCGCTTCGGCCGCGACCTCTGGGGCCGCCGCCCGGTGGCCGACGTGATGAACGCCGAGCCCCTGGTGCTGAGCCTGGACAGCAACCTGGAGCAGGCCGCCAAGCAGGTCACCGCCGGCCTGCAGTACCCCATCACCGAGGACTTCATCCTGGTGGACGGCGACGGCCTGTACCGCGGCCTCGGCACCGTGCTCGACCTGCTCAAGGCCATGGAGCTGCGCATCGCCCAGCGTAACCGGGTGCTGCGCCAGGCTCTGGTGGACCTCAAGGAGTCCCAGGCGCAGCTGGTGCAGTCGGAGAAGATGGCCTCCCTCGGGCAGATGGTCGCCGGCGTCGCCCATGAGCTGAACACCCCGCTGGGCTACGTGCGCAACAACGTGCAGCTGCTCGACCAGCTCAGCGCCCCGCTGGTGGAGCTGGCCCGCAGCCAGGCCGCGCTGGCCGATTGCCTGGCCGACCCGGCCTGCGACGAAGCGCGCCTGGCCCAGGCCTTCGAGGCTGCCGCCGCCATGCGCGAGCAGGCCGCCCCCGAGCAACTGGCGGACGACCTGCGGCAACTGCTCGACGACACCCTCTACGGCCTCGGCCAGATCGGCGAGCTGGTGGTGGGGCTGAAGGATTTCGCCCGGCTCGACCGCGCCATGGACGAGGCCGTGGACCTCAACGACTGCGTGCGCAGCGCCTTGCTGATCGCCCGCAACCACATCAAGGACAAGGCCGAGGTGGTGCTGGGCTTGGGCGAACTGCCAGCCGTCAGCGCCGCGCCCTCGCAGATCAACCAGGTGCTGCTCAACCTGCTGACCAACGCCGCCCAGGCCATGGTCGGCCACGGCCGCATCCAGATCCGCAGCTGGGCCGAAGGCGACTGGGTGTGCGTCTCGGTGCAGGACAGCGGCTGCGGTATGGCTCCCGAAGTGGCCCGGCGCATCTTCGACCCGTTCTTCACCACCAAACCGGTGGGCGAAGGCACCGGCCTGGGCCTGTCCATCAGCTACAAGATCATCCAGGACCACGGCGGCAGCATCCGCGTGGCCTCTGAACTGGGGCGCGGCACGCGCTTCCTCATCCGCCTGCCGACTGCGCAGGCCCGCGCCCTTAAACGGAGTGCCTGAGCCATGACATCCGCCATCCGCATCCTGTTCGTCGACGACGAGGAGCGCATCCTGCGCAGCCTGGCCATGCAGTTCCGCCGGGACTACCAGGTGGTCACCGAGAGCGACCCGCTGCGCGCCCTGGAGCGCCTGGCGCGGGAGACCTTCCACATCGTGGTCAGCGACCAGCGCATGCCGCAGATGAACGGCGCCGAGCTGCTGACCCAGGCCCGCGAGATCGCCCCGGACTGCCTGCGCATCCTGCTCACCGGCTACTCCGACCTGGATGCGGCGGTGGAGGCGCTGAACAGCGGCGGCATCTTCCGCTACCTGACCAAACCCTGGGACCCGCAGGAAATGGCCTTCACCCTGCGCCAGGCAGCGGAGATCGCCGCCCGCCCGCAGGCCGCCTCGGCCAGCGCACCCAGCGCCGAACCCCGTGGCCTGAGCGTGCTGCTGCTGGACGAAGACCCGGAGACCCTGGCCAGCGTGGCCGACTTCTGCATGGCCGGTGGTCACCGCCTGCTGCGGGCCCGCAGCCTCACCGAGGCCATCGGCCTGCTGAACGAGGAGGGCGCCGACCTGCTGGTGAGCGACCTGCGCTGCGGCGGCGAAGACACCGCGCCGCTGCTCAAGTCACTGGCCCAGGCCCACCCGCGCCTGCTCAGCCTGGTGGTGACGCCGTTCCGCGACACCCAGGCGCTGCTGCAACTGGTGAATGAGGCGCAGATCTTCCGCTACCTGCCCAAGCCGATCCGCCGGGGGCTGTTCGAGAAGGGCCTGAAGGCGGCTGCCGAGCAGGCGCGCAACTGGCGCGAGCAGCCGACCCAGGTGCCGTCGCGGCAGGCCGAACTGCCGCGCGAGGCGCGGGAGAAGGAGCGTGTGGGGAGCCTGCTGGGCATGCTCGGCCGGCTGCGGGAGCGGCTCAGCGCCTGAGGCAGGCGCTGCATCAGCTGCCGCGATAGACCTTGCGCAGCAGCTGCAGGAGGGTGTCCCGCTCGGCGTCGTTCAGGGCGCTGGTGGACTCGATGTCGCTTTCCGCCGCGACCTGCTTGAGGTCCTTCAGCAGCTGCTCGCCGGTTTTGCTGAGGAAGATCCCGTAGGAGCGCTTGTCCGGCTTGCAGCGCACCCGCACCGCCAGCGCACGAGCCTCCAGCTTGTTCAGCAAGGGCACCAGTTGCGGCGGCTCGATGGCCAGGGCGCGGGCCAGGTCCGCCTGCATCAGCCCGGGGTTCTGGTCGATGATCGCCATCGCCGAGAACTGCGCCGGGCGCAGGTCATGCACCGCCAGCTTGTTCACCAGGTGCTGGAAGACCTTCAGCTGGGCGCGGCGCATGGCGTAGCCAATCAGTTCATCCAGGGAAGTGTCGAGCACGGCGGGCTCTGCGGTTTCGATTGCAGCGTCGGCGGGGGTGGCGGCACGTCGGGCCATGGGGTCTCACTCGGCAGAATTAGTTAATAGCGCTATGCATTTTGCGTGCATCGCGCCGCTTCCGCCAGCCACCTGCACACGGTGCCCCGGCCCGGCGGCCAATTGGGGGGAACCCTGGGCGACCCGCGTCACTCCATCCAGAAGGGGCCCGGACGCGCGGTCCGGGCCGGGACGGCAGCGAACCCGCGTGGATGCGGGGCGACTGCGGAGGAGGACGGGATGAAAAGCCATGTGGTGCACTTCACGGCGCCGATCAACTCGCACACGTGCGGCCAGCTGATCGACAAATGCTCCCAGGCGATCCAGCAGGGGGCGGACGAACTGATCATCAAGATCGCCACCATGGGCGGGGAATGCAGCTACGGGTTCTCCCTGTACAACTTCCTCGTCTCGCTGCCGGTGCCGGTGAAGACCCACAACCTGGGCACGGTGGAGTCCATGGGCAACATCATCTTCCTGGCCGGCGAGCGGCGCACGGCCTGCCCGTACAGCAAGTTCCTGTTCCATCCCTTCCACTGGACCCTCAACGGCGCGGTGGACCATGCGCGCATGTCCGAGTACGCCATGAGCCTGGACTACGACCTGCACCTGTACGACGCCATCGTCCAGGCACGTACCGACGGCGCCCGGGTGCCCATCGACGTGCTGGCCTGCCTGACCGCCGCACCGAAGATCTTCAACGTCGACGAGGCCCTGGCCGCCGGGCTGATCCACGAGGTGGACTGCCTCGGCATGCCCACCGAGGCGGTCAACTGGTGCGTGCACAGCTGAGCCCGGCTACGCCAGGCCCAGCTTGCGGCGCATCGCCACGGTCAGGCGCTGGCGGGTACCGGGCAGGTCCCGCCAGGGGTCTTCGCCCAGGTCGTCCAGGCGCTTGTGCAGGGTGCGCAGGGACCAGGCCTGGGCATTCCTGAGCGTCGCCAGCTCCTCGAAGCTCACCGGCACCGATACCGGCAGCCCCTCCCGCGCCCGCAGGGAGTAGGCGCAGACGGTGGTGGCGCCGGCGCCATTGCGCAGGTAGTCGATGAAGATGCGCCCGACCCGGTTGCGCGGGCCGGACTTGGCCGCGAAGCGCTGGGGCAGGTTGCGCGCCATGTGCTGGGTGATGCCCTGGCTGAAGGCTTTCACCGTGTCCCAGTCGTGCTTCGGAGCCAGGGGCACGATCAGGTGTACGCCCTTGCCGCCGCTGGTCTTGAGGAAGGCCCGCAGGCCCAGTTCGTCGAGCACCGCCAGGGTCAGCTCGGTGGCCTCCAGCATGGTCTTCCAGGGCAAGGCCGGGTCCGGGTCGAGGTCCAGCACGAAGCGGTCGGGGTGCGCCAGGTCGGCGGTGGTGGCATTCCAGGTGTGCAGCTCCAGGGTGCCCATCTGCACGGCACCGAGCAGCGCCTCGGGGCTGTCCAGCAGCAGGCCCGGCTGGCCGGCGCGGGCCTTGTCCAGCACACCGATGGCCTGGGTGCCCAGGCTGCCCGGGTTCTTCTGGAAGAACTGCTCGCCCTCGATGCCTTCCGGCACCCGCAGCAGGGCCACCGGGCGCTGGGCCAGGTGCGGCAGCAGCCAGGGGGCGATGGTTTCGTAGTACCGGGCCACATCGCCCTTGGTCAGGCCGCTGGCCGGGTCGATCACCCGCTGCGGGTGGGTGATGCGCACGGCCGCCGAACTGGCCGTCTCCTCGCCCTGCAGGCGCTGGGTCGCGACGGGCTCGTCGCGGGTGATGGCGCGGGCCGGCTTGTCCTCCCGCAGGCCCTTGAACACCGCCTGGCGCACGATGCCTTCACGGGTCATCTCGGCGAAGGCCACTTCCGCCAGCGCCTCCGGGCGCAGCCAGTGCACGCCTCGCGCCTCGGCCCCGCGCGGCGGCTGGGTGCAGGCCGGCTGGCGCGTCTTCAGGGTCTTGAGCCGGGCATGCACGCGGGCGAGCACGGCCTGGTCGAAGCCGGTGCCCACCTTGCCGGCGTAGCGCAGTTCGCCGTGGGCATCGTGCAGCGCCAGCAGCAGGGCACCGAAATGCGAGCGGCTGCCCTTGGGCTCGGTGTAGCCGACGATGACGAATTCCTGCCGGCGCTTGCACTTGAGCTTGATCCAGTCGCTGCTGCGCCGGCCCGCGTAGAGGCTGCCGGCGCGCTTGCCGATCAGGCCCTCCAGGCCCAGCCGGCAGGCGCTGTCGAGCACCGCCTCGGCGGGTTCCGTGAAGGACTGGGAATAGCGCAGCAGACCGTCCTCGTCGAGCGGTTCCAGCAGCTGCGCCAGGGCTTCCCGGCGCTGCTCCAGCGGCGTCTCGCGCAGGTCGCTGCCGTTGAGGTGCAGCAGGTCGAAGAGGTAGTACAGCGCCGCCTCGCTGCGGCCCACCTCGAAGGCGTTCTGCAGGGCCTGGAAGTCGGGCTGGCCGTCCTCGTCCATCACCACCACTTCGCCGTCCAGCCAGGCCTCGTCCACCGGCAGGCGTGACAGGGCCCGGGCCTGGGCCGGCAGGCGGGCGGTCCAGTCATGGCCGTTGCGGGTGAACAGCTGCACCTGGCCGTGATCGAGGCGGGCCAGCAGGCGGTAGCCGTCGAACTTCACCTCGTAGTGCCAGTCCCCGGCCGGTGGACGGTCCACCAGGGTGGCCAGCTGCGGCTTGAGCTGCGCGGGCAGGGCGGCGGCCTTGGGCTTGGCCGCCTTGCGCCGGGTGCGCGGGGCCTGGGTCCTGGCCTCGCGGGGCACCAGGCGGCGCTCGCTGAGCACGCTGTCCGGGCGTGATTCGGTGATGCTCAGCTCGCTCTCGGGGTGGGCCGCCGCGTCCCGGTGCTTGATCAGGAACCATTGCTCCTGCTTGCCCGGCAGCTGGGTGCGCACCAGGTTCCACTGGCCGGCGAGCTTCTCGCCCTGCAGTTCGAAGCGCAGGCGCCCGGCACGGTAGCTGGCCACCGGGTCGCCCTGGGGAATCCACACGCCCCGGTCCCAGACGATCACATCGCCCGCGCCGTAGTGACCCTCGGGGATGTGGCCTTCGAAGTCGGCGTAGTCCAGCGGGTGATCCTCCACGTGGATGGCCAGGCGCCGGGCGGCCGGGTCCAGGCTCGGGCCCTTGGGCACCGCCCAGCTTTTCAGGGTGCCCTCCAGCTCCAGGCGGAAGTCGTAGTGCAGGCGCGTCGCATCGTGCTTCTGGATGCAGTAGCGCAGCGCGTGCCCGGACGCCTTCTTGCCGAGCCGGCGCGCGGAGGTGCCGGGCTCGGGGGTGGCGTCGAAGTCGCGCTTGCGGGCGTAGTCGTTCAGGGCGTCGCTCATGGCAGGTCCTCCTGTGCAGGGGAGTGGCCGGCGGGGCGGAAGGTTCAGGTCGCTTCGCGAGCGGTCAGGGATCGGGGTGGAAGCGCTTGAGCAGCGGCTGGATCGACAGCCCGTGGAGCAGGATGCTCAGCGCCACCACGCTCAGCACCAGGTCGCCGAGTCGGTCCTGGTCCAGCGCCCGGGGCGCATGGGCCAGGGCGAAGCACAGGTAGTACAGGCTGCCGATGCCGCGTATGCCGAACCAGCCCACCAGGTACCGCTGGGACCGGGGAATGCCGTGGCGACCCAGCAGCAGCGCCACCATCAGCGGGCGCACGCCGACGAACAGCAGCAACGCCACCGGCACCGCTTCCCAGCGCCAGTGCTGGGCGAGCAGGGCACCGAGCACCGTCACCAGCAGCACTTCGAGGATGCGTTCGAGCAGGTTGCCGAAGGCCTGGATGTCCACCATCAACGCGCTGGCGGCGATCTGCGGGTGGCGCGCCGGGTCCTCGCCGAACTCGATCAGCGCCTGGGTGTGGCTGTCCTCGCGCAGCTCGCCCTGGCGCGCCGACTCCTCGGCCGGCACCGGGCCGCTGGCGCGGGCCTCGGCGTGGCGCATGCCGAGCCCGGCGGCGAAGGTGCTGAGAAAGCCCCAGCCGCCCAGCGCCTCGGCCAGCACGTAGGACAGGGCGATCACCGCCAGGGCGATGAAATCGTTCGGCGACACGGCGGTCTCGGTGTGGCGGGCGCGCAGGCGGATCACCCCGCGCCCCACCGCGCGGCCGAAGCCGAACCCTACCAGCAGCCCCACCGGCACCGCCCAGAGCACGTCGTTGGCCAGCCAGTGCAGCCAGGTGGCCTGCCCGGGCAGGCCGGGGCCCTGGAGGAACAGCAGGCCGAGCATCACGAAGGGGAAGGCGATGCCGTCGTTCAGCCCGGCCTCGCCGGTGAGGGCGAAGCGCATCGGGTCGGTGTCGCTGGCGTGGTTCACCTGGATCAGGTTGGCCAGCACCGGGTCAGTGGGCGAGAGGATCGCCGCCAGCAGCAGGCAGAAGCCGAAGTCCAGGCCCAGCAGCGCCTGCAGCAGGAGCGCGAACACCAGCACGGTGGCCACCAGCACCGGCCCGGCCAGCAGCCAGGCCGGGCGCCACTGGCGGGCATTCAGCGGCAGGCGCAGGCGCAACCCGGCGAGGAACAGCGACACCAGCACGGCCACCTCCACCAGGTGCCCGAGCCATGTGCGAACCTGGGGCAGGTCCTGCTGCCAGAGGCCGAGCCCCAGGGGGCCGATCAGCAGCCCGAAGCCCAGGTACAGGGCCGAGGTGGTGATCGGCAGCAGGCGCACGTAGGCAGAGGCCAGCCCGAGGATCAGCAGCAGGCCGCCCAGGACCAGCAGCCACTGCTGGAAGCTCACAGGCCGGGCTCCGCACGGGCTCAGTGGGCGCGGGCCACGCCCTGCAGCACGGTGGCGCTGGCACGCTCGCTGCGGCAGGCGGCAATGTTGGCCAGGGACACAACGCCCACCAGGCGCTTCTCACGGTTGAGCACCGGCAGGCGGCGCAGTTGGATCTGCGCCATGTTCTCGGCCACGTGCTGCACGTCCTCGTCCTCGAAGCAGTAGCGGATCTCGCTGCTCATCACCTCGCGCACCGGTGCCTCGGCATCCAGGCCGGCGGCCACGCCGCGTACGGTGATGTCGCGGTCGGTGACCATGCCCACCAGGCGGTCGCCCTCGTTCACCAGCAGGGCGCCACTGTCGATGCGCCCCATGAGCGAGGCGGCCTCGCGCAGGCTGCTGTCGGGGGTCAGGGTCTGGACGTTGCGGGTCATGATTTCGCTGATCTTCATGGTGGTTCTCCTGTGTGGGAGAGGCCCGGCGGGATGCCGGGCCGCAGATCAGTCGACTGGTGGGTGGGGCACGCGTTCAGGTTCATTCGTCCCGGCGTGGCTCAGGAATAGCGGGAGGAGTGGTGCGGGTAGGCGCCGACCCGTGCGCCGATGACCATCTCGCTGATCCAGTTGGTGAGGATGCGCGTATAGGCCTGCTGGTGATGGTCCTCGCTGAGGGCGTGGTCGGCGCCATCGAGGATGCGATGGGTGAGGGAGTGGGCCTGCTCGAAGGCAGCGCGGTAGCTCATCAGCGTCATGTGCGGGACGTAGCTGTCGTGCTCCGACTCCACCAGCAGCACGTCGCCGGTGAAGGCGGCGCAGGCCTTCAGCGCGAGGTTTTCATCGGGGTTCCAGGGCTGGCGCCGGTAGCGCGCCAGGCGGGCCACGTCGAGGGACTGCTTGGGGCGGTCCCATTCCTCGTCCCAGTACAGGGCCGGCACCCGCAGGGCCAGCCACTTCACCGGGCGCCGGGTGGTGAGGAAGGTGGCGAGGTAGCCGCCGTAGCTGCTGCCGATCACCGCGATGGCCTCGGGGTTGACCGCCGGGTGTGCCGCCAGCCGGTCATAGGCCGCGAGGATGTCGGCCAGGTTCTGCTCGCGGGTGACGCTGGCCTTGGCCTCGGCGGTGCGCTCGTGGCCGCGCAGGTCGAAGGTCAGGCACACGCAGCCGAGCCCGGCGATGCCCTTGGCCCGCGCCAGGTCGCGTTGCTGGCTGCCGCCCCAGCCGTGGACGAAGAGGATGCCCGGCACGCGGGCCTCGGGGGAGAGCAGGGTGCCGCACAGGGGCTGGCCCTCGACGATGATTTCCAGGGCCTGGCTATGGGCGGTCATCAGCGATTACCTCCACGTATTTGCACAGGCGCCCCAGCCCGGGCACCTCGCCGTCGAAGAGCACCCAGGCGTCGGCCGGCACCCGGGGCTCGCCATAGGTTTCCCGGGTGCGGGCGTGGACCCGCCGGCACGCCGGCTCTGCGTCGAACAGTTCCAGGGCGAAGACCTCCGCCGCACTGGCTCCGCCCACCCGCCAGGATTGCTCCAGCACCCCGGAGCGCCACTGGCCTTCGGCATTGCGCCCGCGCGCCACGTCGTAGTTGCGGCGCGAGGCGAGCAGGTCGGGGTAGCTGTGCAGGGCGGCCTCTTCGTAGCGCCGGGCCTGTTGCACCGCCAGGCGTATCGAGGCCGGCAGCGGCTCGGCCAGCAGCGCGTCATAGCCGCCGCGCACCAGGTACAGGTCCGAGCCGCCGTAGACCGGCTCGCCGGCGCCGTCGCGGGTCAGGTGCTGCACGCCGTGGTAGCTGGCCAGCAGGCCGTTCACCTCCACCTGGCCGACGCTGTAGGTCGCCACGTCCTCCAGTTGCTCTTCCAGCACCAGGCCCCAGGTGGCCAGTTCATCGGTCGGCAGCTGCGCCATCAGGGCGTCCAGTTCCGCCAGCTGGCGGATCACCTGCTGGCCGCGCCCGGCCTTGGCGCGCACCGGTTTGGCCCGCAGCGGGCCGCGTTCCAGCAGGCGCTGCCCGGCGCGCCGGGCGTCCTCCGGGCTGAACACGCTGAAGCCCTCCAGCACGGCATCCCCGGCCTGTTCGGCGAAGGCGTCGGACCAGCCCCGTGGCGCCTGAGCGCCAGGGCCCGCGAGGGGGTGGCCGATGGCCTTGGTGGCCATGAAGGGCTCGGCGACCCAGCCACCGAAGAGCTGCCCGATGTGGCTCAGGCCGTGACGCTGGGTCGGGCCCACCAGGGTGTCGTCGGGCAGCAGGTAGTGCCGCCCGGGCTCCTCGACCTGGGTGATGGGCGCGGGGTCGAAGGGGCAGCCCAGCAGACGCGCCAGGCGTCCGCCGAGCAGGCGCTGCACGCAGGCTTCGTGCTCCGCCAGGGGGGTACCACTGCGCAGCAGGCGCACGTCGGCAGGGCAGGCCATGTCATTGCTCCTGCCAGCGGCCGCCGCTCTTCTCGCAATCGGTGCGCACCTGGCCGAGGTCGGTCATCTGGTAGTAGCGGGTGAGCACGCGGGCATCGTTCGGCACCGCCGGGCGTGCCGTGTCTGGCCCACGGGCACTGGCGCGTGGGTTGGCCAGGCTCTCCTGGTCCAGCGGGGCGTCGCAGCGGGCCTGCTCGCCGCCGGGGCACTGGGCGACCCGCTGCTTGCGGGTGCTGGTCATGTCCTTGCTCTCGTTGCTGCAGGACCAGTCCAGCGCCTCTGCCGGCATGCCGACGAATTCGTAGCAGCTCTCGGTCTCGATGCCGGTGACCGCTGCGCTGGAGGTGCGGCTGTTGACGTGGCAGCCCTCGGCAAGGGCGAGCCCGGCAGGCAGGCAGCCGAGCAGCAGGAGCAGGGGAAGGCGGCGCATGGCGGTGTCTCCTTGGCGTCCGTACCTGGGTTGTGAGCAGCGGTACGCGCCGGGAGTTCAGGGTGTTTGATGGGCGGCACGGGCGCCTACGCCAGGGGAAACTTTCTGCCGTGCGGGCCGGTCATCGAAAGACGGCATGACGAAGGAGAAGCCCATGGCACGCGCGATCTGGAAAGGGGCGATCAGCTTCGGGCTGGTGCACATCCCGGTGGACCTGGTGTCCGCCAGCAGCTCCGGCGGGGTGGATTTCGACTGGCTGGACGACCGCTCCATGGAGCCGGTGGGCTACCGCCGGGTGAACAAGGTCACCGGCAAGGAGGTGCCCCGCGAGCACATCGTCAAGGGGGTGGAGCACGCCCCCGGCGAGTACGTGGTGCTGAGCGAGGAGGAGATCCAGCAGGCGCACCCGCGTGCGACGCGGACCATCGACATCTTCGCCTTCGTGGATGCCGGGCAGATCCCGCTGCAGAACATCGACACGCCCTATTACCTGAGCCCCGACCGGCGCAGTGGCAAGGTCTATGCGCTGCTGCGCGAGTCCCTGGTGGCCAGCGGCAAGGTGGCCCTGGCGGAGGTGGTGTTGCGCACCCGCCAGTACCTGGCGGCGGTGATGCCCCAGGAGTCGGCGCTGGTATTGGTGACGCTGCGCTGGCCGGCGGATGTGAAGGGCCTGGGCATCCTCGACCTGGGCAGCGAGGTGACCGAGCCGACCCTGGCCAAGGGCGAGCTGGCGATGGCCAAGCGGCTGATCGAGGACATGACCCAGGACTGGCAGCCGGACGACTACCGCGACACCTTCACCGAGAAGGTGATGGACCTGGTGGAACAGAAGGCCCAGGAGGGCCACGTGGAGCGGGTCGAACGGCCGGACGAGGAGGCGCCCCAGGGCGCGGACATCATCGACCTCACCGAGCTGCTGCGGCGCAGCCTGGGCGGCAAGGGGGCGAAGCCGGAAAAGAGCGAGAAGGCCGCGCCGGCCAAGGCACCGCGCAAGCGTGCCCCGGCCAAGGCGGCGAAGGACGACGCCAGCCGGCCGCGCCGACGAAAGGCCTGAGGGCGCTGCTCAACGCGGCGCGTCCTCGGGCGGCGCCTGGCGCGGCGTCGGTTCCACCGGCGGGTCGCCACGGTCGAGCTGGGAGCCCGGGTCTTCGTTACCAGGGTCATCGAGGATCGGTTCTTCGGTGCTCGGGACATGCGGTTGCTGGGCACTCATGGGGGAACTCCTTGCAGGTGGGCTCAGGCGGCCATGCGTTCGCACTCGTCGGCGCAGCGCTGGCAGGCCTGGGCGCATTCCTGGCAGTGCTGGCTGTTGTGCTGCTGGCACTCCTCGGCGCAGGCCGTGCAGGCGGCGCGGCACACCTGGCACAGGCCCGGAGCGAACTCGCTGCCGCGGATCATCAGCGTGGCGCACAGGTGGCAGAGGTCGGCGCAGTCCCGGCAGAGCTGGATGCAGCGGGTCATCTGCTGGGCGTGTTGCTCACTGAGGCAGGCCGTGGCGCAAGTTTCACAGGCGACGGCGCAGGCGTTGCAGGCGGAGATGCAGGTCTGGAAGCGGTTGAGTTCAGTCATGGTCTGGCTCCGTTCAGGGGTAAAGGGCCGCTGGGCGAGCCAGCGGCCGGACGGTTACTGGTCGGTCTGCAGTTCCTTGACCAGGCGCTCGGCCTGCTCCAGGTGAGCCTGTAGCTTGGGCAGCAGCTTCTGGGCGAAGTCGCGCAGCTGGGCCTGGTCGGACTGGGCGGCCTTGCGGTACAGCTCGACGGCTTCCTGGTGGGCCTTGACCTGGTTCTCGGCGTAGGCCTTGTCGAAGGAGTCGTCACGCATCTCCAGCAGCTTGGCCTTGGCCTGTTCCATCAGGCTGGCGTCATCGGCGGTCTTCAGTTTCAGCGTGGCGGCCAGTTGCTTGAGTTCGGCATTCGCGGCGGTGTGGTCCTTGACCATCATCTCGGCGAAGGCCTTGACCTCCGGGTGCTGAGCCTTCTTCTCGGCGAGCTTGCCGGCCTCCACCTCGGCGATGCCGGACTCGGAGGCGCGGTCGACGAAGTCCTGCGGGTCGACGGTGTTGGCGGCGCGGGCGGTGCCGCCGAAGGCGACGAAGGCAGCGAGCAGGGCGAACATCAGGTGTCTCAGGGGATGGGTCATGGCGGTGTCTCCGTGGTGGGTGATGACGGTCGGTAGAAGCGGGCAGGCGCGGACAAGTTCAAGGGAATGTCCCGGGCGGTTCGTCCAGACAGGTCGAACCTAAGCCGGTGAGGGGTTTCCCACCCTGTGAACGCCCGGCGACCGCCGTGGCAAGCACAGGCCACAGGGAGAACCCCATGAGCGAGCAGACCCTTCCCCCCCAGCACCAGGACAAACAGCCCGGCCGCGAGGGCGCCATGCACCCGCTGCCGGAGTACTTCTCCGAGCGCTACAAGGCCGCTGGCAAGCTGGCCGGCAAGGTGGCACTGATCACCGGTGGCGACAGCGGCATCGGCCGCGCCGTGGCGGTGCATTTCGCTGCCGAGGGCGCCCAGGTGGCGCTGGTCTACCTCGACGAGGAGGACGACGCCCGCGAGACTGCCGAGGCGGTGGCGCGCCAGGGCGGCCAGGTCATCACCCGGGCCGGCGACCTGGCCGATGGCGAGTTCTGCCGGCAGGTGGTGGCGGACGTGCTGGACACCTGGGGGCGCCTCGACGTGCTGGTGAACAACGCCGGCGAGCAGCATCCCTGCGAGGGCCTGGAGGCCCTGGAGGAAGCCACCTGGGAGCGCACCTTCCGCACCAACATCCTCGGCATGTTCCAGCTCACCAAGGCGGCGCTGCCGCACATGGGGCAGGGGGCGAGCATCATCAACACCACCTCCATCACGGCCTACAAGGGCAACCCGTCGCTGCTGGACTACTCCTCCACCAAGGGGGCGATCACCGCCTTCACCCGCTCCCTGGCGCTGAACCTGGCGAGCCGGGGCATCCGCGTGAACGGGGTGGCGCCGGGGCCGATCTGGACGCCGCTGATCCCCTCCACCTTCACCGCCGAGCAGGTGGCGCGCTTCGGCGCCGACACCCCCATGGGACGCCCCGGGCAGCCGACCGAGGTGGCGCCGGCCTACGTGTACCTGGCCAGCGAGGACGCCTCCTACGTCAGCGGCCAGGTGCTGCACGTGAACGGCGGGACGGTGGTCAACGGCTAGGCCGCCGGGGCGGAAAGTCTGAACCCGGGCCGCCCCGTGCGACCCGAAACACCAGGACTCAGCAGAGGAGGGTCATCCCATGTCCGATCCCGTCACGTACTTCTGGATCGCCGTCGCCGGCATCCTGGTCCTGCTCGACCTGTGGGCGATCATCAGCGTCTTCCGCAGCAGCAAGTCGGTGGAAACCAAGGCGCTGTGGGCGCTGGGCATCTCGTTGTTCCCGGTGCTGGGGCTGGTCTACTGGGGCATCGCCGGGCCCCGGGGCCTGGGCCGCGGCCCGTCGTCCCCGGAGCACAGCAAGTAGCGCCGTGCCGGCCTGGCCCGAGGGTCAGGCCGGTTGCTTCAGGCGCTTCAGCTCCAGGGCGTCGTGGCTGCAGAACAGCTCGATATCCGGGCGGCTGAGGGAGAGGTGGCGCAGGCGCTGCTGGTTGCGCCGCCGGGCGCTGCCGTCGGTGTCCATCATCCACTGGTAGAAGCGCAGGCCTGGCGGGCAATGCCGCTGGGCGTGGCGCACCTCGGCGCGGTGGAAGTAGGCGTCGCCGGCGTGCAGCAGCCAGCCGTTGGGCCCCTGCACCGCAACGCCGGCATGGCCCAGGGTGTGCCCGGCCAGCGGCAGCAGGCACAGGGGCTCGCTTTCCAGCCCGCGCAGGGTCCGCACGGCATTGAAGCCGTTCCACTGCTCGCCCTGCTCGCGGTAGATCTGCCAGCGCTTCACGCGCTTCCACTGTTCGGGCACGAAGCGCCGGCGGCCGAAGAAACCGGAGCTGGCCTCGGCGCTCTTCAGCTCGCGCTCCATCAGGTGCACGGTGGCCCGGGGGAAGTCCTCCAGGCCGCCGGCGTGGTCGAAGTCCAGGTGGGTGAGGACGATGTGGCGCACGTCGTCGGGCTGGTAGCCGAGCCGTCGGACCTGGGCCACGGCGGTAAGGCTGGTGTCGTAGCGGATGTTGTTGAGCCGGCGGAAGAAGGCGCTTAGCCGGGCGCCACGCTGGCGCATGTCGCCCAGGCCGAAGCCGGTGTCCACCAGTACCAGGCCGTCGTGGGCGGTCTCCAGCAGCAGGCAGTGGCACACCAGGTGCGCACGCAGGCCGGTGCTGAACCCGTCGTAGAGGGCCCCGCCCAGGGGGCACATGCAGCCGCAGTCGAGGTGATGGATGTGCATGGTGGTCTCCGGTTGCCTGGGTGTCTGCGGTTGGCAGGGGCTGGCGGCGGAGGTTCCGGTTTCCTGACCGGGCGGTGCCGTCGATCACTCGAACCGGGCGGCACGGCGCGGGGTCTGTGAAGCAAGGCCCATCACCCAGGAGCGCCGCCATGCTGCCCCGCCTCGATCCGTCCGATGAACAGGAGCGCCACTACCCGGTGCAGGAGAACCTCCACATGCAGCGGCGCCAGTGGGCGCTGGAGCGGGTGGGCGTCTGGATACTGGGGGCGCTGGTGCTGCTCACGGTGGCCGGGCTGTTCGCCAAGGGCCCGCTGAGCCATGCCGAGGCGGCTTCCGAGGACGGGCGCCTGCAGGTGACCTGGCAACGCTTCCTGCGCAACGGGGCCACCTCCACCCTGGTGGTGGACGTGCATGGAGTGGGCCCCAAGGCCCGGGTGGAACTGCTCGGCGAGCTGCTGGAGGGCTCCACCCTGGAAGGCCTGCAGCCGCAGCCGGCGGCAAGCCGCACCGCCGGGGGCAACGGCCTGGCCCTGGACGTGACGGCGGACGAGCAGGGGCGGGTGCAGCTGTTCCTGTCCCTGCGCGCCGACGGCGTGGGGCTGTTCCGCAGCCAGGTCCGCGTGGGTGACCGGCAGGTGCCGGTCAGCCAGTTCATCTACCCCTGAGGAGCCCGCCATGGACGCCGTATTCCGCGCTGCCGCCATCTACTTCGCCCTGCTGGTGATCTTCAAGTTCTCCGGCCGCCGTTCCCTGTCGGAGATCACGATCTTCGACTTCGTGCTGCTGCTGATCATCGGCGAGGCCACCCAGCAGGCGCTGCTGGGGGACGATTTCTCGGTCACCAATGCGGTGCTGGTGATCGTCACGCTGATCAGCATCGACCTGGTGCTCACCCGCCTGCAGTGGCGCTGGCCGCGCCTCGACCTCTGGCTGGAGGGCTCGCCGGTGATCGTGGTGGAGCACGGCGCGGTCCTGAAGAGCCGGTTGGATGCGGCGCGCCTGCGCGAGGCGGACATCCTCGAAGCCGCCCGCGAGAAGCACGGCCTGGAGCGGCTGGAACAGATCCGCTACGCCGTCGTCGAGCGCAACGGGAAGATCTCCATCATTCCCGCGCAGTGACCGCACGGGGATAAAACTGGAACGGGTTGCCACACCCCGAGTCGACTTTCCCGAGGCCTCTGGAGAGGCCCGGACCCATGACTCGAAACCATCTGGAGGCAACCCATGGCCCGTAAAACCGTTCAAGACCTGTTCATCCACGAACTGTCCGACGTCTACAGCGCGGAGAAGCAACTGACCCGCGCCCTGCCGAAGATGGCCCGTGCGGCCAGCAACCCGATCCTCGTCGAGGCCTTCCAGGCGCACCTGGAGGAAACCCAGGGCCAGATCGAGCGTATCGACCAGGTGGTGGACGCCTTGGGGCTGAAGCTCAAGCGCGTGAAGTGCATCGCGATGGAAGGCCTGGTGGAAGAGGGCAAGGAACTCATCGACGAGATCGACAAGGGCCCGGTGCTGGATGCCGGCCTGATCGGTGCCGCGCAGAAGGTGGAGCACTACGAGATCGCCAGCTACGGCACGCTGATCGCCATGGCCAAGCACCTGGGGCTGAAGGAGGCCATCGGGCCGCTGAAGGACACCCTGGCCGAGGAGAAGAGCACCGACGAGAAGCTCAGCAAGATCGCCGAGGAGGGTGGCAACCAGGCCGCCACCATGGAGTCCCGCTGAGGCCTGCCTGTACAACCCCGCTGCTGCCGGCAGCGGAGTTGTACAGGTGTCGTAGCGAGCCTTGATATCACCCGGAAATCATCGATAACCGCTTGTCATTCAATGACTTAGCGAAGTCTAAAAAGATCGAACACTTCCTTTCGGCCCGTTTCAGAACCACTGCAAGGCCAATTCCGGCCTGCCTGTCACAGGAGATTCATCATGTCGAACGATAACCCGGGCAACTTTGCCAACGACCGTGAAAAAGCCTCCGAAGCGGGACGCAAGGGTGGTCACAACAGCGGTGGCAATTTCGCCAATGATCCGGAACGCGCTGCCGAAGCCGGGCGCAAGGGTGGCCAGGTGAGTGGTGGCAACTTCGCCAACGATCCCGAGCGTGCTGCCGAAGCCGGGCGCAAGGGCGGCCAGAACAGCGGCGGCAACTTCGCCAATGACCCGGAACGCGCTGCGGAAGCGGGGCGCAAGGGTGGCCAGAACAGCGGTGGCAACTTCGCCAATGACCGCGAGAAAGCCTCCGAGGCGGGCCGCAAGGGCGGCCAGAACAGCCACGGCGGCAAGGACCGGGAGTAACCCTCCCTGGGAGCCCGCCGCCCGGCGGGCTCCCGCATGCCTCGGGACGGAAGCTACCAGCGCTGGGGCAAGACCAGCGGGGGGAGCAGGGAATGGACGTCACCGGTGGCGCAGGCAATTTCTTCCAGCAAGCTCTTGCTCACGTCGGCCACGGCCTCAGGCGTGCACACCTCGGCGGTGGTCAACCCCGTGATGGTAATGGTGGCCTGGCTGTTGCGGTCGGTGAACTGACAGGACAGCGAGCCATCCTCCTGGCGGATCGCCTTGCAGCTGTAGCCGGGCATGTTGAGTTCGAAGAGTCGACTGATTTCGCTAAGGAACATGGGACCCCCTGGTTCAGGGTGGTGGCGAATGTGCAGCGACGGAAGAACAACGGAAGGGAAGCCTCCGAGCAAAAAAGTCACTGTGCGGACTTCCTAGACTAGGGGCTGAACACGCGCTGTAAATGATGGCGCAGGGCCTTGTCGCCGGCGGGACAGGCTTGCAGCAAGGTATAGGCGAAGCGCTGTACAGATTTGACGGCGCCTGGGGTTGCATTTAGCTATCAATGGCCCTTCGCCGTACAACTCCTGTATCGAAACACCATCGGTCGGAAAGCCGCGCCCCATGCGGGACGCAGGCGACTCGGGCGGCCTCTCTCCGGGCACTTCCGACCGTTCATCCCGATTCCCTGAACAGTCGCCCGGGCGGGTTTTCCGACAGGGGTAGCCCCCAACCAGGAGAATCCCCATGCAGGCCTTGACCTACCACGGCAGCCACGACGTTCGCGTCGAGCGAGTGCCCGATCCCGTGATCGAGCAGCCCGACGACATCATCCTGCGGGTCACCGCCACCGCCATCTGCGGTTCGGACCTGCACCTCTACCGGGGCAAGATCCCCCAGGTGAAGCACGGCGACATCTTCGGCCACGAGTTCATGGGCATCGTCGAAGAGACGGGCCCGGCGGTCACGGCCGTGCGCAAGGGCGACCGCGTGGTGGTGCCCTTCGTGATCGCCTGCGGCGGCTGCTTCTTCTGCCAGCTGAACCTGCACGCGGCCTGCGAGACCACCAACACCGGTCGCGGCGCCATCCTCAACAAGAAGCAGATCCCGCCGGGCGCGGCGCTGTTCGGCTACAGCCACCTCTACGGGGGCGTGCCGGGCGGCCAGGCCGAGCTGGTGCGGGTGCCCCACGCCAACGTGGGGCCCTTCAAGGTGCCGGACGAGCTGGACGACGAGCAGGTGCTGTTCCTCAGCGACATCCTGCCCACCGGCTACCAGGCGGTGGTCAACGCCGGCATCGGCCCCGGCAGCAGCCTGGCGATCTTCGGTGCCGGGCCGGTGGGGCTGATGGCTGCCGCCTGCGCGCGGATGCTGGGGGCGGAGCTGATCTTCATGGTCGATCACCACCCGTACCGCCTGGAGTACGCGCGCCAGACCTACGGTGTGATCCCCATCGATTTCGAGCGGATCGACGACCCGGCGGCGGCCATCATCGAGAACACACCCGGGTTCAGGGGGGTGGATGCGGTGATCGATGCCGTGGGCTTCGAGGCCAAGGGCAGTACCACGGAAACGATTCTGACCACGCTGAAGCTGGAGATCAGCAGCGGCTACGCGCTGCGCCAGTGCATCGCGGCGGTGCGCCGGGGCGGGGTGGTGAGCGTGCCCGGGGTGTACGCCGGCTTCATGCACGGCTTCCTGTTCGGCGACGCCTTCGACAAGGGGCTGACCTTCCGCATGGGCCAGACCCACGTGCACCCGACGCTGCCCACGTTGCTGGAGTACATCCAGACCGGCGCGCTGAAACCGGAGGTGATCATCAGCCACCGCATGGCGTTGGCGGAGGCGGCGGAGGGCTATCGGCTGTTCGAGAAGAAGGAGGAGGGCTGTCGCAAGGTGATCCTCCGCCCCTAGGCGAAGGGGCGCCCCAGGTGGGGCGCCCTCGCAGGTCAGGGCGAGATCGGGTCGCTGGCGGGGAAGGTTTCCTCGATGGCGTTGTCGACCTTGGCCTCGGTCGGCGTGCGTGCCTTGCCCTGGGCGTTGTCCACCTTGGGCAGGGCCTCGCGCAGGCGGGCGATGCGCTGGCGCAGGTACTCCAGCTCGCCTTCCAGGTCGGTGACCATGCCCTTCATGGCGCAGTGGCCGGTGGTGCCGCGCCACAGCAGCAGCGCGCCGGTGAGGGCCTTGAGGGTGCCGGCAGTGCCGCCACGGTGGATGCCGGTGCACAGGGCCACCAGCCCGGTGCCCAGGGACAGGGCGCGTTCGATGCCGTGGACGTTCTGGTACTCGTGGTTCATGTCGTGTCTCCTCGTGTCGTGGACCGTTGGCGAGCCGGGCTCAGCGCTTGGCCGGGGTTTCGGGGGCTTCGGAGCGGGCCAGGAAGGCCTCGGTGAGGCTCGGCAGGTGCTCCCTCAGCCAGTCGGCCATGGCCACCTCCTGGGGCAGGATGCGTTCGCAGGCACGCTGGGTCTCGACGTCACCGGCGGCCTGGGCGGCGGCGATGAGCACGGTGTAGGAGGCGATCTCCATGTTCTCGAACACGTAGCCGGCCATCGCGCCCTTGATCACCTCGTCGGTGGCGGTCATGCCGCCCACGGCCTGGCCGAAGGCCATGAGCTTGCCGCCGATGTCCTTGAGGGTGGACGGGCTGCTGTCCAGGCGAGCCAGGGCTTCTTCCAGGAGCTTCTGCTGGCCCAGGGTCTCCTCCAGGTGCTGGTCGATGCGGGCCTTGAGGTCGGGGTAGTGCTCCAGCCGCGAGGACTGCGCCTTGAGCATCTGCTCGGCCTGTTGCTCCATGGCGTGCGCATCACGCAGCCAGTCCAGCAGGTGGGATCGGGTCTTTTCCATCGGGGTGCTCTCCGTCTTGATGTCGGGATGACGAAGGTATGGAGCGGAGGTGCCGGGACGGGTTCAAGGTTCCTGACCACGGGCCCGGTGATGCGGGGTGGTTGATATCAGCGCTCCATCAGCGGGGACCGCTCGTCGGGCAGCAAGCGCGGCGAAGCGCGATTCGTTCAGAACGATCCGCGAGGGGGCTGTTCGTACCTTCTGTGAGGCCAACGTCGGCCTGCCAAGAGAGGATGAAGACATGACCACCAACAAGAACCCCGGCAACTTCGCCAACGACCGCGAGAAAGCTTCCGAAGCCGGCCGCAAGGGCGGCCATAACAGCGGTGGCAACTTCGCCAATGACCGCGAGAAGGCCTCCGAGGCCGGCCGCAAGGGTGGCCAGAACAGCCACGGCGGCGGACGCTGATGGCGAAAAGGGAAAAGCCCGCTTCGGCGGGCTTTTTCTTGCCTGGAAGAACGTCGGGGATTCGTGATGGCGCGCCTCGTGCGGTCGTGGCGGGGCAGGCATACTGCAGCGCTCCCACTCTGCTGGCAGGCTCCCCATGTGGCCCTTCGACCAACCGCCGAACGGCGCGACCATCGTTTCGAAAAGCGTGATCGACAAACGCAAGCCCATCCTTCACGTCGTCCATGACGAGGACGACCACGGCTGGCAGTTCCTCGACAACGAGAGCGAGGCCCTGGTAGACCTGTGCATCGTCGGTCTTGGCCATGTGCTCGACCTGGATCCCTCCATGGCCGAACTCGCCGGGCTCGAGCCCGGCTGGCAGGCGACGCGGGACGATGCCCAGGCCCCGTGGCGCATCGAGCCGGTGCCGCCGGAACCTGAAGACGAACCGACCTGAGCGGCAGGCTCGTTCAGGGTTGCCATGACCGGCACGTGGGCATCGGGCCGGTCGTTCGGCCATCACTGGGGAGGCAGGTCGAACACGAAGCAGGTGGTCGTGGCGTGGGCGTAGAGCTTGCCGGATTCGTCCTCGATGCGGGCTTCGGCCGTAGCGACCTGGCGCCCACCGTGTATCAGCGTGCCGACAGCCCTTAATGGGCCGGTCCGGTGGGTGGCCGAGCGCACGATGTTGAGGCTCAGCTCGGCGGTGGTGTAGGAGCGCCCGGCTGGAAGCGAGGTCTGCACGGCGCACCCGAGGGCGGAGTCCAGCAGGGTGGCGAACCAGCCGCCGTGGACGGTGCCGAGGGGGTTGTAGTGCCCAGCCAGGGGAGTGCCCTGGAACACCGCACGCCCGTCGCCCACCTCCAGCAGCGTCATGTTCATGGTGTCGTTCATCGGCGGGTAGGGCAGCTCGCCGGACATCATCCCTTCCAGGATCTGCCGACCGCTCTTGCCCGCCAGCTGCTCAGGTCGGGCAAGGCCCGGCTGGCCGCCGCCTTCGCGCATCCGCTGCAGCGCCTCTGCCTGCTGGCTGGCCCAGTTGACTGTCGTGGGGTGTGTATCCATGTGGCCTCCGTTGCCGCCGGGGACCGGGCGGCGTGCGTTGGGTGGTTTCAAGGGTGGGTTCAGTGTGGAACAGGCTCGGCCTAGGCGAGCCCGAAAGTCTTCCTCAGGCCTTTCTCCACCGCCCCGGCGGGCATGAAGCGGCGAAGCGTGCGCAGCAACGAGGCCTCGCCCCGAGGGGTGTGGCGCATCTTCCAGGGCCCCAGTGCGGCCTCGACCAGGGTGGCGGCGACGCTGTCGGGCAGCGGTGCCTTGCGTACGCTCGTTTCGATGCTGCGGGACACGAGGCCACGCTCGCGTTCGTAGGCAGGCAGGGTGAGGGCGGCCCGGGGTGCATTGAGGTCCAGCTGGGTGCGGGTGAACGAGGGCTCGACCAGGGCGACACGAATGCCGAACTGGCGCACCTCGTGGTCCAGCGTCTCGGACAGGCCCTCCACGGCATGCTTGGAGGCCGAGTAGAGCGCCATGTAGGGCGCCGGCAGGAAGCCCAGCACCGAGCTGACATTGACGATGCGGCCGCCGCCCTGTTCACGCATGTGGGGCAGGGCGGCGCGGGTGGTCCGCAGGATGCCGAGGACATTGGTATCCAGCAGGGCCTGGGCCTCGGCAATCGACGTTTCCTCGGTGGCGCCGAGCAGGGTCACGCCGGCGTTGTTGATCAGCACATCGATGCGCCCGGCCTGGGCGATGACCTGCTGGACCCCGAGGTTGACCGAGGCCTCGTCGCGGACATCCAGTTCCACCAGCTCCACGCCGGCTATCGGCTGGGCGCTGGCGATGCGGCGCACGCTGCCGAACACGCGGCACCCGCGTTGCGCCAGCTGTTCAGCCGTGGTGCGCCCGATACCCGACGACACGCCGGTGACAAGAACGACGACAGGGTTCGACATGGTGGTTCCTCTTGGTGGCTTGAAGGCAGCGGGGGCAGGGCTCATGCGGGCTGCACCTCCACGGTTGCCTGGTTGGGAATGGGTCGGATGCCGAACCAGATGGCGTACATGGCCGGCAGGAACACCAGGGTCAGCACGGTACCGGCGAGGGTGCCGCCGATGAGTGTGTAGGCGAGCGTTCCCCAGAACACCGAATGGGTCAGGGGGATGAACGCGAGGATCGCCGCCAGCGCGGTGAGGATCACCGGGCGGGCCCGTTGCACGGTGGCCTCCACCACGGCCTGGAAGGGCTCCAGGCCCGCGTCCTGGTTATGGCGGATCTGCCCGATGAGGATGAGCGTGTTACGCATGAGGATGCCCGACAGGGCGATCAACCCCACCAGCGCATTGATGCCGAACGGCTGGTGGAACAGCAGCAACGTGGGCACCACGCCGATCAGGCCCAGGGGGCTGGTGAGGAACACCATCACCATCGCCGAGATCGAGCGCACCTGCAGGATGATGATGACCAGGGTGGCCGCCAGCATGATCGGGAACAGCGGCAGCATGGCCTTGCTGGCCTTGCCCGACTCCTCGATGGAGCCCGCCTGTTCGATGCGGTAGCCGCTGGGCAGCCTGTCAATGATGGGCTGCAACTGCTTGCTGATGGCGGTCGAGACATCCGGCGGCTGCAGCCCTTCGGCGATGTCGCCGCGCACGGTGAGGGTGGGCACGCGGTCGCGCCAGCGCATGATCGGTTCCTCCATGCGCACCTGCACCTCGCCCACCTGCGACAGCGGGATGCGCTGCCCGTTGGCCCCGGCCAGGGTGAAGTCCAGCATCCGGGCCGGGTCGAGGCGGATGTCCCCGGCGGCGCGGGCCATGACCTGCACGGTGCGGATGTCCTCGCGCACGGCGGTCACGGGCACACCGCTGAGCAGGAACTGCAGTTGCTGGGCGACCGCGCTGGAGGTGAGCCCCACGGCCTGCAGGCGGTCCTGTTGCAGGGTGAAATGCAGGGTCGGCACCCGGGTTCCCCAGTCGCTGTTGACGGTGCGCATCAGCGGGCTGGCGTCCATCACTGCCTGCACCTCGCCGGCGATCCGCCGCAGGGTGTCCGGCTCCGGGCCGCTGACCCTGTAGGCCACCGGGAAGGGGGAGTAGGGGCCGAACACCAGCTGGGTGACGCGGACCCGTGCCTCGCTGGCCAGGCCCTCGGCTATCGCCTGGCGCAGCCGGTGCTTGAGTGCCTCGCGTTCGTCCTGGTTGTCGGTACGGATCACGATCTTGGCGAAGGACGGGTCAGGCAGCTCCGGGCCCATGGCCATGAAGAAGCGCGGGGCGCCCTGGCCGACATAGGCGGTGACGATGCGCGCCTCCTTCTGCTGGGCCAGCCAGGCCTCGACCTTTTCCGTGGCGGCGCTGGTCTGGGCGATGGCGGTGCCGTAGGGCATCTGCACCTCCACCAGCACTTCCGGGCGGTCGGAGATGGGGAAGAACTGCTTCTTCACCAGCGCCATGCCGAGGATCGAGATCACGAACAGCCCCACCACCGAGCCGGCAACCAGCCACTTGCCGGCGATGACGCGGCCGAGCAGCGTGCGGAAACGGTTGTAGCGAGGGGTGTCATAGAGGGCTTCATGGCCGCCTTCGACCTTCTTGAGGTCCGGCAGGAGCTTGACGCCGAAGTAGGGCGTGAAGACCACGGCCACCAGCCAGGAGGCGACCAGTGCGATCCCCACGATCCAGAACATGTTGCTGGTGTACTCGCCGGCGGTGGAGCGGGCAAAACCGTTGGGCATGAAGCCGACGGCGGTGACCAGGGTGCCGGAAAGCATCGGCGCGGCAGTGTGGCTCCAGGCATAGGCCGAGGCCTGGATGCGGCTGTAGCCATCCTCCATCTTCACCACCATCATCTCGATGGCGATGATGGCGTCGTCCACCAGCAGGCCCAGGGCGAGGATCAGCGAGCCCAGGGTGATGCGGTCGAAGTTCTTGCCGGTGGCGGCCATCACCACGAACACCAGGGCCAGCGTCAGCGGTACGGCGACCGCTACCACCACGCCCACGCGCCAGCCCATGCTGAGGAAACTCACCAGCATCACCACCAGCAGGGCGACGAAGAACTTGATCATGAACTCGTCGACCGAGGCGCTGATGTTGACGGCCTGGTCGGTGACCTTGCTCAGGCTCATGCCCAGGGGCAGCTGGGCGTTGATGGCGCCCACTTCGTCGTTCAGTGCCTTGCCCAGGTCGAGGCCGTTCCAGCCTTCGCGCATAACGATGCCCAGCAGCAGGGCCGGTTCGCCACCGTTGCGGATGAGGAAGGTGGCCGGGTCTTCATAGCCGCGCCGGACCGTGGCCACGTCGGATAGCTTGAGGGTGCGCCCCTGGGCGATCACCGGAGTGTCGCGGATCTTCTGCAACTCATTGAAGGCGCCGTCGAGGCGCAGGAACACTTCCGGCCCCCGGGTCTCCACGGAGCCTGCCGGGGTCAGCGCGTTCTGGCCGTTCAGCGCAGCGAACACCTCCTGCGGGCCGATGCCAAGGGTGGCCAGGCGTTCATGGGAGAACTCGACGTAGATGCGCTCGGCCTGCTCGCCGATGATGTTGACCTTCTTCACACCGGGCACGTGCAGCAACCGCTGACGCAGGGTCTCGGCGTCACGCACCAGCAGGCGCTGCGGTTCGCCTCTGGCCTTGAGGGCGTACAGGGCGAAGGTCACGTCGGAGTACTCGTCGTTGACCAGCGGACCGATCACCCCCGCCGGCAGCAGCTTGGCTTCGTCGCTGACCTTCTTGCGGGCCTGGTAGAACGCCTCCGGCACCTCCGATGGCGGCGTCGTGTCCAGCAGCGTGAGCGTGGTGAACGCCAGACCGGGGCGGGTGTAGGTCTCGCTGCGGTCGTACCAGCGCAGTTCCTGGAGGCGTTTTTCCAGCTTCTCGGCGACCTGGTCCTGCATCTCC
Organism: Metapseudomonas otitidis; assembly: GCF_011397855.1. Classification (NCBI taxonomy): domain Bacteria; kingdom Pseudomonadati; phylum Pseudomonadota; class Gammaproteobacteria; order Pseudomonadales; family Pseudomonadaceae; genus Metapseudomonas; species Metapseudomonas otitidis. The sequence continues at coordinate 3,068,896 of NZ_AP022642.1, forward strand.
TGGGCGGTGGCGCCGGGCCAGGCGGTGACGATGGTCATCACCTTGACGGTGAAGGCCGGGTCTTCCGCCCGCCCGAGCTTGAAGAAGGCCACGATCCCGGCCAGGGAGATCAGGCAGACCATGAACAGCGTGACGGCGCGCTCGCGCACGGCCAGCGCGGAGAGGTTGAAGCGGCCCTCGCTCATGGACGCACTTCCTCGACGGCAGCGACGGCATGGGCGTCTGCCGTGCGGACCGGCTGCCCCTCGTGCAGCAGATGGGCGCCCAGGGCAACGATCGGCTCGCCCGGCTGCAGGCTCCCAGCGATGCGCACCTGCTCGGCGCCCAGGTGGTGGACTGCGACCGGACGCCAGGCCACACGCGCCGGCTCACCCTGGATGACCCACACGCCAGGGCCGTTGCCGGCGTCGTACAGGGCGCCGACAGGAATCTGCTGTTCGCCGGCCGCGCCGGGCTGCCCATCCGCCACCTGCACGGTGATGGTGGTCCCCAGCGGGGCATTGGCCAGTTCGCTCTCCAGCACGTAGCGCGCTTCGAAGGTGCGCGTCAGACGATCCGCCACGTCGGAGAGCTGGCGCAGGCGGGTCGCGACGCGGAGATCGCCTTTCCCGAACAGCGATGCCTGGGCAGTGGAACCCACCGCCGGGCGCAAGGTTTCCGGTAGCTGCACCATCGCCTCCCGGGGGCCGGCATGGGCGACACGGACCACCACCTGGCCGGCATTCACCACCTGGCCGGGCTCGGCGACCGTCTCCATGACGATGCCATCGGCGTCTGCTGTCAGTTCGGCGTAGCGGGTGGCGTTGCGTGCCACCTCGGCCTGCGCCTGCGCTGCACTGAGCTGCGCCAGGGCGGTGTCCGCGGCGGCCTTGTACTGGTCGTAGGCCGATGCCGAGACGGCACCGGTTCCTCGCAGCTTGCGGTAGCGGGCCTCATCCTCGCGCGCCTGCCTGGCCCGCGCCTGGGCAGCTGTAACGGCTTCACGCTGGGCGTTGGCCGCCAGCTTCAGGTCGGCCGGGTCGAGGCGCAGCAGCACCTGACCGCGCTTAACGGCCTGGCCGGTGTCGACCAGGCGCTCCAGTACCTTGCCGGAGACGCGGAAGCCCAGATCGCTCTGTACCCGGGCGGCGACGATACCGGTGAAGGCGCGTGTCGCTGCGTCCGCCGACTGGGGGTAGGCGGTGCGGACCAGCGGCACTTCAGTACGCGGATCGTGTGCCGGCGGCTCGCCGCAGGCGACCAGCGCCATTGGCACGACACCGACCAGGAGGAGGGAAGAAAAGCTGTGCCGAAGCATGAGGCACCCATTGCGAAGTCATAGGGAGCCTCACTTTGATTCTTGTGACCAAATTAGTCAATGGTCACCATTCAGGGTGACAGGCTGCGCAACACCAGGCTGGAGAGCAGGAGGGGGGCTTCGTCGGTGTAGTCCAGCCCATGCTGGAGCAGCAGCGGATTGAGGTACGGCCGCAGGACCATGTGGATCGCCTTCACGGTCTCGTCCAGCGGCGTCTTGCGTTCGAAGTCGCCGCTCTCCCGGCCCTGCTGCAGGATGTCCCGGAGCAGCTCGAGGATGCGCCCTTCGTAGGCGCGGGCGGCCGGCCAGCGTTCCGTGGCGGCGGAGGCGGCGATCTCGTAGAGCTTGCGGTCCTGGAAGAACAGGCGCAGTCCGGACTCGACGATGGCCTTGAACATCCGCCGCAGCTTCTCCGGCGGGTGCTCGGCCTCGGCGACGGCGGCACGGACCTCTGTCTCGATCTGGCGCAGGCAGTTCGAGCAGATCATCTCGCCGATGGCCTGCTTGGACTCGAAGAACTTGTAGATGTAGGCCTTGGAGAAGCCGATGGCCTTGGCCAGGTCCGAGACCGTGGTCTTCTCGAAGCCGTAGAGGCTGAAGTGTTCGGTGGCGGCAGCCACGATCTGGTCACGGACCTCATGGTCCACCGGCCCGCGGGCCGTTCGGGAGGGGGGTGTCGTATTCATGGGCGCATAGCCTACAGAGCGAAGGAACCGGGAACAACGAATGACCAATATGTCACGGGGTCACATAAAGCGCCGCTGTTCCCAGTGGGTGCGCCTGGCCGACAGCTCAGGGTGTGATGGCAATCGCGACGACCTGGCCCACTGCGGCCTATGCCCTCAGCGGTTGCGCCCCAGCGCTTCGTGGCTGCTGACCCAGTCGCCGGCCAGGATCGCCGAGGTCAGGGACACATCGCCGGCCAGCACCACGGCCGCGATGATCTCCGCCAGCTTGTCCGCCTTGCCGGCCCCGTGGCAGCCCAGCAGCTCCAGGCATTCCCGCTGGGTCGGCAGGTTGGTGCCGCCGCCATGGGTGGCGCAGATCACCGCGGGCAGGGTCACCGACCAGTAGTAGTCGCCATTCTCCAGCAGTTGCCCGTAGGTGATACCGCCGTGGGATTCGGCCACGTTGGCGGCGTCCTGCCCGGTGGCGATGTACATCGCCGCCAGCCCGTTGGCCGAGTGCGCGCCGCTGTACGCGGAACCGGCCTGGAAGGCGCCCACAGCCGCGATCTGTCGGTAGCGGTAGAGGTTGGCGGGCTCGACGCGCAGCAGCTCGTGGGCCACCTCGCGCTTGAGGGTGAACTCGGCGATCACCCGCTTGCCCCGGGTCTGGATCATGTTCATGGCCGAGTGCTTCTTGTCGGTGTCGATGGCGCCGGAAAGGATGTAACGCGGCTGCAACGGGTGGTTGGCCTTGATCCATTCGCAGGCCGCGTAGGTGGCCTTGCTGGTCATGTTCTGCCCGGCGGCATCGCCGGTGGTGTAGCAGAAACGGGTGTAGAGCATGTTGGCCACCGGGTACTGCTCGATCTCGAACAGCTTGCCGCTGCGGGTGGTGGTTTCGCTGGCCGCCTTGATCGCCTCGAACTCGCGCACCAGCCAGACGCCGAATTCGCGGGCCTGCAGCGCGTTCTCGAAGAAGAACACCGGTGCCCGCTGCATGGAGTGCTTGACCACCGTGGTCTTCACCCCGCCGGAGGCACTGATGGCGCGCATGCCCCGGCTGTAGCTGGCCAGCAGCGTGCCTTCGGTGGTGGCCATGGGGATGTAGAAATCGCCGCGCGCGTGCTCGCCCTCGATGCGCAGCGGGCCGGCCAGCCCCAGGGGCATCTGCACCACGCCGATGAAGTTCTCGATATTGCCGCGGGTGACGGCCGGGTCGATGGCGTACTGGCCGACCGTGTCCAGCGCGGCACCGGTCTGCTCCTTGATGAAGTCACGGCGCAGGGTGGCCTGCTCGCGGGTGTAGTCGTTCTCGGGGTTGCGGGGAATGGGGGCGCCTCTGGACATCGTGCTCTCCTGCGGGTCGAGTGATTCAGTCTGGGTGAAGATCAGTGAGCCCGAGTGTGCCCAAGGACAGGGGAGGCGACATGACCGACCACGCCAATCGGATGATCCAACGCGTCAATCTTGAGCACCCAACCGGATGCAGGGCGTACGGTGGACCGCGCTTCATCGGTCCACCTTGCGTGCTCGCCAGCCACTGCGCCGGGTGGATGAAAAGAGCGTCATTCACCCTGCATGTGCTGCGACACCCGGAGAGGACAGACACCTTTGAGGGCGTTGGTCTGTACCACCCGAACTGCAGGGTGCGTACTGGCAAATCGATCTCAGCCACCGCTCTATCTTGGACCCGTTCAGTCGGCAGAGCCTGTCAAGCAAAAGCTGGCCTAGACCAAAAACATGGCGTTGAAACGTGATGGGGTTTGCATGGATGGGCGTTGCAAGACGCGCTGAAACCAAAGCGTCTTTTTCCGTTACTAGCGTCGCCTGAGTTCGAACATCTCGCTGCCAGCGTCATGGAAGCGCTCAGCAGCCTTTTGCCACTCATACGACCTGGTGAGTTCCCCCGATGATTTCGAAAAGCAGAAGAAGCTTCATCCAGCTGGCGGCCGGCACGGTCGGTGCCACCGTCGCCAGCAGCCTGCTGCCGTCCAGCATCCAGGCGGCGCTGGCGATCCCCGCGCACCGCCGCCACGGCAACCTCAAGGACGTCGAGCATGTGGTGATCCTGATGCAGGAGAACCGCTCGTTCGACCATTACTTCGGCACCCTCAAGGGTGTCCGCGGCTTCGGCGACCGCGTGCCGATCCCGCTGCCCGACGGCCAGCGCGTGTGGCACCAGAAGGGCAGCAAGGGCGAGGTCCTGCCTTACCACTTCGACACCCGCACCACCAGCGCCCAGCGCGTGGACGGCACCCCGCACACCTGGCCCGACGCCCAGCAGGCCTGGAACGAGGGGCGCATGGACAAGTGGCTGCCGGCCAAGACCGAGCGCTCCCTGGGCTACTACAAGGAGCAGGACATCGCCTTCCAGTTCGCCCTGGCCAACGCCTTCACGGTCTGTGACGCGTACCACTGCTCGTTCCAGGGCGGCACCAACCCCAACCGCCTGTTCCTCTGGACCGGCACCAACGACCCGCTCGGCCAGCACGGCGGCCCGGTGACCACCAACGACCACGACAGCGAAGGCCCGGTGGAAGAGGGCTACACCTGGACCACCTACCCGGAACGGCTGCAGGCCGCCGGCATCAGCTGGCGCGTGTACCAGGACATGGCGGACAACTTCTCCGACAACCCGCTGATCGGCTTCCGCCAGTACCGCGCGGCCGGGCCGGACTCGCCGCTGATCGTCAACGGCCTGAGCACCTGGAAGCTGGATGCGCTGAAGCGCGACGTGCTGGCCAATACGCTGCCGCAGGTGTCGTGGATCGTGGCGCCGGCCAAGTATTCCGAGCACCCCGGCCCGTCGAGCCCGATCTGGGGCGCCGAATACACTGCCTGGGTGCTGGACGCGCTGACCGCCAACCCCGAGGTGTGGAGCAAGACCGCGCTGCTGGTGATGTTCGACGAGAACGACGGCTTCTTCGACCACATGGCGCCCCCTGCCGCGCCGGGCCTGAACGCCGACGGCACGCTGAACGGCAAGACCACCGCCGACGCCACCCTCGAATGGCACACCCAGGGCGATACCCGCTACCGCAACCAGCCCTACGGCCTCGGCCCGCGCGTGCCCATGTACGTGATCTCGCCGTGGAGCAAGGGCGGCTGGGTCAACTCCCAGGTGTTCGACCACACCTCGGTGATCCGCTTCCTCGAACAGCGCTTCGGTGTGATGGAACCCAACATCAGCCCCTGGCGCCGTGCGGTGTGTGGCGACCTGACCTCGGCCTTCGACTTCAGCCACCCCGACAACGGAGCACTCCCGGGGTTGCCGGACACCAGCCAGGCCGACGCCATCGTCGCCAGCCAGGTGAAGCTGCCCAAGCCCAAACCGCCAGCGGTGGCCGCCATGCCCAAGCAGGAGATGGGCCTGCGCCGTGCGCGCCCCTTGCCTTACGACCTGGCGGTGCACGCGCGCTACCGCGTCCGCGAGGAAGCCCTGAGCCTGACGTTCGCCAACACCGGCAAGGCCGGCGCGGTGTTCCAGGTCTATGACCTGCTGGACAGCGTCCGCGCGCCGAAACGCTACACGGTCGGTGCCCACCGGCGCCTGCATGACCGCTTCACGGGGGACGCCAGCGGCGACTACCACCTGGAAGTGCACGGCCCCAACGGCTTCCTGCGGGTGTTCCGTGGCAACCTGCGCGTGGCCGCTGCCGACCGCAGGGCGCCTCAGCCCGAAGTGCGCATCGACCACGACCCGCTGTTCGGAAGGCTGGTGGTGCAGCTGGTCAACCGAGGCCTCAAGCCTCTGCGCATGACAGTGAAGGACAACGTCTACTACCGTGGCGAAAGCCAGACCCTGACCGTCGCCCCGGGCCAGCGCCGCGAGGTGCGCTACTCGCTGCGCAGCAGCGGCAACTGGTACGACTTCAGTGTCAGCGCACAGGGTGTGGAGGGCTTTTTGCGGCGCTTCAGCGGCCACCTGGAAGACGGCCGCCCGAGCTTCAGTGATCCGGGGATGGGCCTAGGTACCTTGACCTTCTGAGGCGTGACCCGGCCCGCGTGGGCGGGCCGGGTCTTGGCACTGCCAGTGCCCTAAAGCTCCAGCACCAGGTCAGGCGACCAATCAGTGAGTTCACCGGGATAGCCGCGCGGGTTGCACACCACGCGGGTGGTGCCCGTCCTGTAGTCGCACGCGGTGTGGGAGTGGCCGTGAACCCAGAGGTCCGCGCCCATCTCCAGCAGGTCGTCGTACCGGTTGGCGTAGGCGGCGTCCATGTGACCGCCCGCGTAGGGGTTGTCTGCCAGTGAGCGCAGGGACGGGGCGTGGTGGGTGATCACCACCGTCGGGCCGTCATGGGGCGTGGTGAGTTTCTCCCGCAGCCAGTTGCGCGCCAGCACCGATTCATCCTTGAGGTCGGCGGGCCGGATCCGCCGAAACTCGCCGGTGCGGATCTTCTTGAAGTCGTTCATGCCGTTCTGCGCGGTGAAGGCGGCTATCGCCGGGTTGCCGGTTGCGCAGTAGTCGGTCCAGAGGGTGGCGCCGAGAAACCGGGTACCACCGATCATCACCTCGTCCCGGTCCAGGACGCGAACGCGCGCGTCCTGCGCGGCCTTCATCTTCTCCAGGGTCCGCTTCAGGTGCCCACCGTAGTACTCGTGGTTACCCGGTACGTAGAGCACCTGGCCTGAAAACACCTCCCGTGCCCAATGCACGCCACGGCACTTTAGGTCGATGTCACCGGCGAGGATCACCACGTCCGCGTCCAGCACCTGGGGCTGGAAGAGACTGAATTCGTTGTGCAGGTCTGACAGCAGGTGGATACGCATGGTCGTACTGGCGCCTGGGGGAGGGGGTTCAGTCGTTCAGCGGCGCGCCGGTGCGCAGGCCTGAGACGACCCGTGATGCCTGGATGCCCGCCAGGAAACGCTCGGTATCCCGGTTGGAGCGCAGGCGCACGACGCGGCAGGTGGAGGGCGCGGTGGCGGCGAGCTGTTCCATCTTGGCCCGGGCCGATTGCCGGGTGCGCCACATGAAGCCGAAGAACTCGGGGAGGTTGCCCAGTTGCTCCGGGCAGTTCTCCGGCAGGTCGGGGCGGGTGCGGCCCCGCAGGGACAGGGTACGCAGCAGTACGCGCCAGAAACGGAGCGGTGCCGAGCGGTCGATCCAGACCAGCAGGTCGGCCCGGGCGAGCCGGTTGCCCCAGGTTTCGGAGTGGCCGCCTTCGAAGATCCAGCGCTCACGGGCCTCGACTTCGTGGCACAGGCGGGTCTTCTCGTCCCGGGTGCGCTCCACCCAGCCCGGCTGCCAATGGATGGTGTCGATGTGGACGACCGGCAAGCCGGTCAGTTCGCCCAGCCTGCGGGCCAGTGTGCTTTTGCCGGACCCGGGTTGGCCGATGATCATCACGCGCTGCATCAAGACTCCTTCTCGCTGTACGTCCTCGACAGGGCGGCAAGGGTAGGGCAATCAGGGCCTGCCTTTCAAAGCCCCGGCAGGACGCGCGCGTGCTAGCCGTCTGGTGCGTTTGCGTTCTCTTGAGCTGTAACCGTTGACCGCAGGCCCTTGAGGGGGCCGTCGACAAAGCGGGCACCGACTTCCACATGCAATTGCCTCGAGCAGCCCATCGGCAAGATACTCCGGGCCCAGCTGCGCGCCTGAGCGGGCATGGGCCCATGCCGGGGCAGGTTTCTGTCTGATTGAGGAGTTCCGATGTCGATCTGGATCACCGCGTTACCCGTGCTGGCGGTCGGGCTCGGCGCCCACTATCTGCGCACGGCGGCGCGCAAGCCGGAGCTGGTCTACCAGGCCAACCCGGAGAACCAGGCGCTGGTCGCCCAGGTGCCGCGCCTCACCCGGCGCTTCTGGGCGACGCCCTGGCTGTTCAACGGCCACCTGCAACTGCTCGGCCTGGGCCTGAAGAAGGCCTTCGCCCCGCGCCTGGCCTACGACCGGGTCGACACCCTGCGCATGGCCGATGGCGGCACCACGGCGCTGCACTGGCTCGGCGCCGAGCTGCCGGCGGAGGTGCCGACCCTGGTGGTGCTGCACACCATCACCGGCTCGCCCCACAGCATGCGCGGCTTCGTGCGGGACCTGCAGCGGCTCACCGGCTGGCGCGTGGTGTTCTGCGAGCGCCGTGGCCACGGCCGGCTGCCGCTGACCAGCCCGCGCTTCAACACCATGGGCGACACGGCGGACCTGCGCGAGCAGCTGCGCGTGATCGGCGAGCGCTACCCCCACTCGCCGCTCTACGCCGCGGGCATTTCCGCCGGCACGGGGCTGCTGATCCGCTACCTGGGCGAGGAGGGCGAGGCGACGCCGTTGCGCGGCGCCTTCGCCTACTGCCCGGGTTACGACATCCGCGTTGCCTTCGCCCGCTCGCGCGCACCCTACACCCGCCTGATGGCACGCAAGCTGGTTCGCCAGTTCGTCACCCCCAACCGCGACGCGCTGGCGCACCTGCCCAGCCTCGCCGCCCTGGAGGGTGCGCAGAGCCTGGATGAATTCCACCGGCACCTGTACGAGTGCGCGGGCTACCCCAGCCAGCAGGCCTACCTGGAGAGCTGCAACCCGATCACGGTGATGGAGACGGTGAGCATCCCGCTGCTGGTGCTCAACGCCGAGGATGATCCGGTGTGCGTGGTGGGCAACGTGCGCGACCACCAGCACGCCATGGCACGCATGCCCAGGACCGTGCTGGCGGTCACCCGGCGCGGCAGCCACTGCGCCTACCTCGCCGGGTTCACCGCGCGCTCGTGGGCGCATCACCTGGCGGCCGAGTTTCTCCGGGCGGTTCACGAGCGCCCGTCTGCAGAGCGCTAGGGCAGGGCAGCCGCCCGGTCGGTCTCAACCGGCGCGGTGCGGCTCGCCAATGGCCGCGAGGCCGCCCAGGGCGAAGGTGAGCATGTGCTCAAGCAGGGGTTGCGGCTGGGTGTCGAGGCCGGGCAGGACGGTGGTGCTGAGGGTGTCGTGGGCGATCAGCAGGAACAGGCAGGGCGAGAAGATGTTCAGCGCACTGCGCAGCACCGCCGGGTCGTCCTCCGGCAGGCCCAGCAGTTCGCCGATGATGCGGCGGGCAGCACGCGCCTTGGGGAAGGACTCCATCTTCAGCACGGCCGGCAGCAGCGGGGAAGGGGAGAGCAGCTCCCGCGCCAGCACCTTGGCGGGCCAGGCCAGGCGGGGGCTGCCGAGGCTGCCCAGCAATTCGGCGATGAGCCGGCGCAGCTTGTCTTGGCCTGACAGTTCGCTTGTAGACAGCGCCTCCAGCGTCTCCAGGCTCATGATCCGCTGGTGGGCTTCCAGCAGCACGGCGGTGTAGAGGCCGTCCTTGCCCTCGAAGTGGTAGTTCACCGCAGCCGCGTTGGCCTGGGAGCGGGCGCAGATCTCCTTGCTGGTGGTATTGGCGAAGCCGCGTTCAGCGAAAACCTGCCCGGCGATCTCGAGTATCTGCTGGCGTGTGGCCTGGCCGTCCTGGCGAGAGGCGCGACCGGCGGGCTGCTGCTCTGTAGCTGTCATGGAACCGACTCTGTGGCTTAGTTTAAATTCAAATTTGACTTTGTTTTTGACCTGTCCTAGCGTCTCAGGGGCCGACACCTTCCCGCAGGGAGGTGAGATATGTGATCCGTCCGCGCCTGATCCCCATCGCAACCAACGATGCAGGTTACTTCAATGCAAACACGCGTGATGGTGCCATTCAGTTATTTTTCCCTGCCGATGCAGAAGCAGTTCCTGCGCAACCGCGAAGCGATTCGCGGCAAGCCTTACGCGCGCTTCTTCAGCGGAGACATGCAGGTCCCGTTGTCTGCCGTGCAACTGTTGCAGCGCGGACCGTTGCCCCTTGAGCAGACCCTGACGCCGTCGGTGGACGACATCAATCGCCTGCTCGATCCCGACTACCGCAGTGCGGAAGCCGGGTACGCACTGTTGAGCGGGCCGATGGCCTATGTCCAGAGCCGGAAGTTCTTTCCGGGCTGTAGCGCACGCATGTTCGAGTGGTGGTTCCTCTGGCACCCGCTGGAGGCCGAGCGCTACATGCTCTGGTTTCCTTACGCGCACGTGAAGAATCCCTGCCTAAATGCCCACAAGCTCTGTGACGACGGCTGCTGCTTCACCGAGCGGCTCTACGGCAACAGTTTCTGCGCCACGGAGTACGTCGGCTCGCGCCTGATGGACCTGAAGATCGACTTCCGCGAGCCATCGGAACTGGGGCTGGACCCGGCGCTGTACCGCGAAGCGAAGATCGATGGCAGCGTGAGTGCGCTGATGAGCCTGGCCCAGGAGCCGGACGTGCCGGTGTCGCTGATGGTCCACCTGTTCAAGGAAACGGAGGAGGGGATGTGGCTGACCAGCCGTTACTGGGTCGGTGCGCACCCGTCGATGGCGCGGTTCCCCGGTGCTGAACGGGCAGAGAGCTTGTTGGCCGGGTTGGGGCTGGATGCTGCCGGGCTGGAGGAGCTGGCATTCGAGTTCGCGGTGCACGACCTGTGCGAGTTCAATCACCTGGCGAGTTTCCTGCCGGAACTCTACCGCGATTTTTCAGGCCATCCGGCCTGATCCTGGACGACCCGCGCTCCCTGCGGGTCTTTGTCTTGCTGGTCAGGCGGTGGGGGAGGCGCAGACACCGCTGGTCAGCATGTTGATGAAGTCATCGATGTCCTCTTCGGCCCGCAACTGGTCGGTGAGCAGGCGGTACCAGCAGAACCCGAAGATCATGTCGAGCAGCAGGTCCTGGTTGATGTCCTTCGGCAGTTCACCGCGATTCACGGCATTTTCCACCAGGCGTTTGGGCACTTCCCGGCGCCGTTCCATGAACTGATCCTTGAGTTCCTCCAGCGTTTCCGGGTCCAGCTGGGCCTCGGCGATGACGCTCCGAAAGGCCAGGCCGCAAATGGTCTCCCGCCAGATCTTCCAGAGATTGTGCAGAAGAAACGAGAGATCTTCGCGGAACGAGCCAAGTTCCGGGAAGATGCGGATCTGCTCGCTTTCCTTCTCGTACACCTCGGCAATCAGCGCTGCCTTGTTCCGCCACCAGCGGTAGATCGTCGGTTTGCTGGCGCTTGCCCGTCTTGCGACGGACTCGATGCTCAACCCGGCATAACCGCTTTCCATCAGGATCTCGGTCGTCGACTTGAGGATGGCTTTGTGCGCATGCGGGCTACGCAGCGAGCCGATGGAGCTTCGTGAGCGTGTTCGAGTCAAGGCAAAAGTCCCCATAGAAAATGTGTTGACAAACGAATTCTAAGGTATAGGCTGATTTTACGAAACGATACGGACCGTTTCGTGCAGTGAATTTGTAACAAAACTTCCTCTTGAGATGGGGGGATCGGGTCGGCGGTCACATATCACGGCAGAAGTAACCACGGCTACCGATACCTCTCTCTCTTGGGCAAACGAAGTTGAAGTGTTTCATAAAATAGATACGGTACGTTCCGTATTCTAAAAGGAGGTCGATGACGGGAAGGTGATGTTTGCGCAATGCCCTGCACAGCGCCGTTGGCGCTGGCAACGCAAGCACGCCCCATGCGTGAGAGAGCTATCGGTGCCCGTGAAACAACCTGCGGACGTCGCGGACACCCTGTGGCGAGCGGACGACTCGTGCGTTCCCGCCTGGAACTAGAAAGCAGGAGTGCCTTTTTTCGATGTGATTTGCGTGCTGCCCATTCCGGACGGCAAGGGATGGCTTGTCTCAATGAAAATGTGCTCAAGAGGAATACGACCGTGCATAAGACAGGAATTGTCAGTTACGGCTACGGGCTGCCCGTGTGCCGCCTGAAAGTCGAAGAGGTGCTCAGCGTCTGGCGTAACGCCGACCTGAGACTGGTCAGGGATCAGTTAGGGATAACCGAACGTGCCGTGCTCCAGCCGGACGAGGATGTGATCACCCTGGGTGCCCTCGCGGCCCAGCAGGCGGTGGAGCAGGGCGGTATCGCCGAGCTCGACGCCTTGTACCTGGGAACCTGCACCAACCCCTATGAATCCCGCGCCTCGGCGGCGGTGATCCTGGAGATGCTCGGCAGCGGCTACGACGCCTTCTGCGCCGACGTCCAGTTCGCCGGCAAGTCCGGCACCTCGGCCCTGCAGATCGGCCACGCCCTGGTCGCCTCCGGCATGGCCCGCAACGCCCTGGCCATCGGTGCCGACACCATCAACCGCAACACCGCCCCGGGCGACCTCACCGAAGCCTACGCCGGCGCCGGTGCCGCCGCGCTGCTGCTGGGCAGCGACAACCTGATCGCCGAGTTCGACGGCAGCTTCTCCTGCGCCGCTGACGTGGCCGACAACATCCGCCCGCAAGGCGAGCGCTACATCCGCTCCGGCATGGGCCTGGGCTCCGACAAGAACAGCATCGGCCTGGAAGAGCAGACCGCCCGCGCCGTACACGGCCTGTTCAAGAAGCTCGGCACCTCCAGCCATGACTACGACTACGCGGTGTTCCAGCAGAACCTCGTCTCCACCCCCCGCTCGCTGGGCCGCCACCTGGGCTTCGAGCCGCGCCAGATCGAGCCCGGCATCTACGCCGGCAGCGTCGGCGACACCGGCTCGGCCAGCCCGCTGCTGGGGTTGATCAACGTGCTCGACCAGGCACGCCCGGGGCAGAAGATCCTCCTCTCGTCGTACGGGTTCGGCGCCGGCAGCGATGCCATCGCGCTGACGGTCACCGACGCCATCCTCGCCTACCAGCAGCGCGCCAAGCCGCTGCGCAAGGTGCTGGAGAACAAGGTGTACGTGGATTACGGCACGTCGATCAAATACGAATTCAAGTATTTGCGCGCCGACTACGCCCTGACCGCCTACCTCTGACCGCCCGTACTGCAAGGAGCACAACCATGACTGCACGTCGCGTTGCAATCGTGTCGGCCGCCCATACGCCGAAACCCGGCAACTCCCGCGTCCGGCAGACCTTCAAGGAAATGATCGTCGAGTCCGCCTACGAGGCCATCCACGCCGCCAAGATGCACCCGCGTGAGATCCAGGGTGTCGCCTACGGCTACCACGGCGAGGGCATTTCCGAATACGGCGGCCTCGGCCCGACCCTGTCCGACGCCCTCGGCATCAGCCCCGCGCCCACCTTCATGAGCACCGCCAACTGCACCAGCAGCTCGGTGTCGTTCCAGATGGCCCACCAGATGGTGGCCTCCGGTGAATACGACATCGTCCTGTGCGGCGGCTTCGAGAAGATGACCGACCACTTCAACTACGCCGAGTACATCGGCTCCAGCACCGAGTGCGAGTACGACTACTTCCTCGGCATCTCCCACACCGACGCCTTCGCCCTGGCCACCGCCGAGTACTTCCACAAGTACGGCTACGCCGGTCGCGAGGCCGACGTGCTCGCCAGCTTCGGCCGGCAGATGCGCATCTACGCCCACAACACCCCCGGCTCCACCCGCTACGGCCACCCCATCCCCAGCCTCGAAGAGCTCAAGCGCACCGAAGCCTGCGGCTCCATGCTCGCCTGGGGCGAGGCCAGCGGCTGCGCCATCCTCGTGGCCGAGCACCTGGCCCACAAGTACACCGACAAACCGGTGTTCGTGCGGGGCTGCGCCTACACCGGCGTGTCGCACTACTACGGCACCCGCTACCACAACCCGACGCTGAAGTACCCGGGCCTGCCCCAGGACGTCGGCATGGCCGTCTCGGCCAACTCCATCGCCTGCGCCGAGATCGCCTACAAGAAGGCCGGCATCACCGCCAAGGACATCGACGTCGCCCAGGTCTACGACCTGCTCGGCGCCGGGCTCATCCAGATGGAATCCATGGGCGTGTGCAAACCCGGCCAGGCCGGCGACTTCGTCCGTGAGGGCGGCATCGCCCTCGACGGCCAACTGCCGTTGAACACCGACGGCGGCAACATCGGACGCGGCCACGCCTCCGGCGCCGACGGCATCCTGCACATCACCGAACTGTTCCGCCAGTTGCGCGGCGAGTCCACCAACCAGGTTCCCGGCGCCCGTATCGCCGTCTCGCAGAACCTGGGGGGGTACGCCGCCCACAACTCGGTGATCGTCCTGGCCAACGACTGAGGAGTGTCGACCATGTCTCTCTACCCCGAACAGATCCACCGGATGACCACCGCCAGCATGCTCCGCGAATGGCGCGAGCACGGCGGCAAGTACCGGCTCGAAGGCAGCCGTTGCGACGAATGCCACGAGATTTTCTTCCCCCGGCGCACCGTCTGCGGCGCCTGCAACTCGCTGAAGGTCAGCGCCTACCGCTGCGTGCGCACCGGCCATATCGAAGTCATGGCCAACGCCGAGAACCCGATCCTCGCGGCCATGGGCTATGGCGAAGTGGTGCCCCGGCACATCGCCATGGTGCGGCTGGACGACGGCCTGGTGATCGCCTCCGAGATCGTCGACGTCGTCGACCCGGCCCTGCTCAAGGTCGGCGCGCGCGTGAGGATGGTGGTGCGCAAGCAGGTGCGTGAAAGCAACCTGGCCTGGCAGTACGCCTACAAGTTCGTACTCGACCACTGAGGCTCTTGCCGCGGGGCCCGGATGGGCTCCGTGGCAGCTAAAACAAGAACGTCATTTTCCGGCGTGCGGTTTACGCCCTTTTCTCCTGCCGCTGCCCCCCCGGGAAGTGCTGGCCCACGCCAGCGCTGACGGGCTTGGCTGTGCCTGAAGAACGGGTTCCTACCCACTGAATGAACAAATTTTGAACGATCAACGAGGATTCAACATGTCGACTCTTTGCCAACCCCACGTACTGTTTCCGCAACACAAGATCACCCAGCAGCAGATGATCGAGCACCTGGAGAACCTCCACGGTGACCATCCGCGCATGGCCCTGGCCAAGCGCATGATCCTCAACACCGAGGTCAACGAGCGCCACCTCGTGCTGCCCATCGACGAGCTGGCCATCCACACCGGCTTCACCCACCGCAGCATCGTCTACGAGCGTGCCGCCCGCGAGATGTCCTCCGCCGCCGCGCGCCAGGCGCTGGACAACGCCGGCCTCAAGCCCGAGGACGTGCGCATGGTCATCGTCACCTCCTGCACCGGCTTCATGATGCCGTCGCTCACCGCCCACCTGATCAACGACCTCGGCCTGCCGAACTCCACCATCCAGCTGCCCATCGCCCAGCTCGGCTGCGTGGCCGGCGCCGCCGCCATCAACCGCGCCCATGACTTCGCCACCCTGAAGGCCGACAACCACGTGCTGATCGTCTCCCTGGAGTTCTCCTCGCTGTGCTACCAGCCGGACGACACCAAGCTGCACTCCTTCATCTCGGCGGCGCTGTTCGGCGATGCCGTCTCCGCCTGCGTGCTGCGCGCCGACGACGAGGCCAAGGGCTTCCGCATCAAGGCCACCGACTCGTTCTTCCTGCCCAAGAGCGAGCACTTCATCAAGTACGACGTGAAGGACACCGGCTTCCACTTCACCCTCGACAAGGCCGTGATGAACTCCATCAAGGACGTCGCCCCGGTGATCGAGCGCCTCAACCAGGCCGGCTACCAGCAGAACTGCGCGCAGAACGACTTCTTCATCTTCCACACCGGCGGCCGCAAGATCCTCGACGAACTGGTCCGCCACCTGGACCTGCCGTCCGAGCGCGTCTCGCTCTCGCGTACCAGCCTCTCCGAGGCCGGCAACATCGCCAGCGTGGTGGTCTTCGACGTCCTGCGCCGGCAGTTCGACAGCTCCCCCAAACCCGGCAGCAAAGGCCTGCTCGCCGCGTTCGGGCCGGGCTTCACCGCCGAAATGGCACTCGGTGAATGGGCAGCCTGAGTACCCTCGGGCACGGTGGCGCGGGGTAACCCGCGCCACCTTTTTCGGCTCCTTAGAAGAGGAGGGCTGGCCATGCGCGAGCAGGCAAGCGACACGGGCTGGGATGCCCGCTACGAAACACGCATGGTGATCCTGCTGTCGCTGAGCTTCGGCCTGGTGGGGCTGGATCGCTTCATCATCCTGCCGCTGTTCCCGCTGATCATGCGCGACCTGCAGCTGGATTATCAGGACCTCGGCAACATCTCCGCGGCCCTGGCGCTCACCTGGGGCGTCTCCGCCCTGGGCATGGGCTGCCTGGTGGAACGGCTCGGCGCCAAGCGCGTGCTGGTCGTCTCCGTGCTCGCCTTCTCGCTGCTCTCGGGGCTCTCCGCCCTGGCCGGCGGGGTGCTCGGGCTCATCCTCCTGCGCGGCCTCATGGGCTTCTCGGAGGGCGCGTTCACGCCCACCAGCATCAGCGTCACCACCCAGGTCTCGCACCCCCGGCGCACCGGCTTCAACATCGGCGTGCAGCAGGCGGTGTTCCCCATCCTCGGGCTCGGCCTCGGGCCGCTGATCGCCGCCGGCCTGCTGGCCTGGCTCGGCTCCTGGCGCTGGGTGTTCATCAGCGTGTCCATCCCCGGGTTCATCCTCGCCTGGTGGCTGCAGCGCACCTACCGCCCCGTCCCCGCACCCCTCCAGGCCGGGCAGGAGCGGCCCTGGCGCCTGTGGCTCGCGGCCCTCGGCAGTGGCAACGTGCGGCGCAACATCGGCATCATGTTCTGCATCCTCACCTGCCAGTTCGTGCTCTGCGCGCTGCTGCCCAGCTACCTCACCGACCACCTCGGGCTGTCGCTGGAGGCGATGGCGCTGGTGATCTCGGCGATCGGCTTCGGCGGCTTCGTCGGCCAACTGATCATCCCCGGCCTGTCCGACCGCTTCGGGCGCAAACCAGTGGTGCTGCTCTCGTTCTGTGCCAGCGCCGCACTGGTCGCCACGCTGATCGTCACCCCCGCCGAGCCTTGGTTGCTGTTCCTGGTGCTGTTCTTCATCACCTTCTTCAATTTCAGCCTCATCTGCCTCACCGTGGGCCCGCTCACGGGCGAATCGGTGGCGCCGCACCTGCTCACGGCCGCCACCGGCATCGTCATCGGCTTCGGCGAAATCCTCGGCGGCGGCCTGGCGCCGATCCTCGCCGGCTACCTCGCCACCCACCACGGCTTGCCATCGATCCTCTACCTGGCCCTGGCCGGCAGCCTCGCCGGCCTGTGCCTGGCGCTCGGGCTCAAGGAAGGCCGCGCGCAGGCACCCCGCGAAGCCACACCGCCGGCCAACGCCGCACTGCTTATTAGGGAGTAATTGAAATGGGCGACTACCTGAAAGTCCTCGACATCGAACACAGCGGCGGGCCGCGCATCGGCCTGCTGGGCGACGACCCCGCTCACACGGTGCGGGTGCACGGCGAAAGCAGCGGCCTCTACCAGACCCTGCAGGACTGCGCGCGCCGCCACCAGGACCACCTGGCGCACCTGCGCCACCTGCCGGGCCCGACGCACACGCTGCCGGCCCTGCGCCAGGAAACCCGCCTGCGCCCGCCCGCCATGCCCGACAACCCGCTGCTCACCCACGTCAGCGGCCTGCCGCTGGGCGCGCGGGACGATGCCGGCTGGTTCTACAAGGGCAACGGCCGCGTCCTGCGCATCGACCGCGACGACCTGGAAGTGCCTTACCACGTCCAGGCCATCGCGGCGGACGCCTGCCTGGTCTCCATCTACCTGGTGGGCTCGCGGGGCCAGTTGCTCCACGTCGGCGTCACCCTCGGCCACGACCTGCACGACCCGCTGCAGGGCCAATCCGCCCGCGCCCACCTGCTCGAATGCGCCGTGGCCTCGGAACTGCTGCTGGGCGAGCTGGACGAACCGCTGCACCTGCGCCAACGCATCGAACGCAATGGCACCTGCTTCAGCGAAACCCACCTGCGCCTCGACCCACAGGCCTGGCGCGCCTCGCGGGAAGCCGGCGAAGCCCTGCTGGAGCAGCACCCGCAATTCCTCCAGCCGGGCATGGTCCACTACCTGTTCAGCCGCCTCGACAGCGAAATCGTCGCCACCCACCTGCAGCACGGCGACTGCCTGGAACTGAGCTGCCCCATGCTCGACATGCGCCTCGAAAACCGCATCGTCGAAGAGGAGCTGCGCCACCTGCTGCCGCTCTCATCACGCCGCCGCGCGGGGCAGGGCAGAGCGGCCTGAGTCAGCAAGGTGGGCCGGGTGGCGTTCCGCTTCAGCCCACCAACTTGCCCAGCGAGCGCAACACAGAAAAACGCCGCATTCCCATGCGGCGCTTTTTATTCGAACTCCAGTGGGAGCGACGTCAGGATGACCCATGCTTTAAGGTGTGCCGTACACATCGTCGCGAGGAACTGCCGGTAGGTCTCTATACCGTCACGACGAGCCCCAAGAGGTCCTACGCGCTACCGGCAGCATCAAAGAGCTCCAGCTCTAGCCTATCGATAACCTTTATCAACACGTCAGAGTCGTAGGGCTTCCTGTCGATAGGCACGGACTTAAGCCACTGCAAATACGCTCTGAACATCTCTTTTCTTTCAGGCGTGATCAGCCATCTATCAAGATCAATATCTCTTAAGCCGGGAGGCATGGTTTCGTACTCATCCATCCAGGAACAGCACGCCAGAATCAACCAATTGTGCTCAGAGCCTTCATCAACTCTGGATTTTAAGTTGAAGGCAATCGCCTTGATGAGCTCGTAGAGGCTCGCATCATTGATAAATGCATGCCTGCCCTCAAACGTTACGGTGCTTGTAGCCATCTCTCTTCCTTATGGAGAAGTCACCCCAGCTCGGTCGGCAGGATACGACGCATTACTGGAATGCGACACGGATCATGCAGCGAGCTCAGGCCTGACGAACCAAGCCGGCGAGCACCTGCTCGAGCCCCTGGCGATAGGTAGTCACTTCGAAGGCAGGAAAGCGCTGCTTGAACTTCTACGAATCGAAAAGATTGTCGTGCTCGTAGCGCGGCAGCAGCTCCGTAGCTCGCCCGGAAGCGAAGGGCATGGAGCGCATGGCCGAACCCTAAGGTTCAAGCTCGGTTCAAGGTCAAACCGCACCGAACCGTCATTCACGGCCGGATTGGTGGGGATAGGCATGCTGAATGGTAGTTGGCCGGCCAGCGGGTGCTGCCGGAGCCGAAAACGCCGCACCTCCATGCGGCGCTCCCGTCCTGCCCCTAGAAAAACCGCTTCCAGCTCGGCCCGTCGCTCAGCGCCGGGTCATCGTGCGCCGCCATGAAGCGCGGCAGGTCCCGCCGCGCGATCCAAAGCTCCCCCTGCCAACGCAGGGCGCCGACACGCTGGTTCGCCCAGGTCATCAGGATGCGTCGCGGACTGGCATCGACCTCGCGGTGATAGTCGTACAACGCCGGGATCACCTCGTCGCTGAGCCACTGGCTCAACGCGCAATGCTCCGGATGCCCGAAGCGATACAGCGCCCGGTAAAGCCCGGCCTCGCTGATCAACTCCAACTCCTCGCAACGACCGGTGGCAAAGCGCAGCATTGCGAAACGGTGCTGGTGGGGATACAGGCGCTTGGTCAGCCGATAGGGGCGGGCAGCGGCGATCATCAGGGCGAAATCGATGGCGACGAACCAGGGTCGGTTGTCGATCATCACCGCGCGCAGTTGATGGCAATGGCGTTGAAAGGTGATGGGGGTGGATGCGTCATGCATGGTGCAGCTCCAACGTAAGGTCAGGTAGCTGTCGCCATTCGCTGTCAATCGAAGGGTGACAGGGCACGCGGGGTTGACAGACCGGTACGTTGGAACCGGCAGGCCACGAGGACCTCCCCGCGCGACCTGCCATAAAGCAGAGCAGTTATGAAAACTGCATGCGTGCTGATGCCTGCAAAAAACATTCGCCGTTTTTCGCATGCACCCTGCGGCGCAATCGCGCCAACGTATGCGGGCTGTCAAACCCGACCACGGGATTGACCGTGGCGGTGGGAGGATAGGGATGGGGGAGCGTGAGAGCAAGTGGAGAAGGGCTACTGCCGCTATTCAAGTATTTGAGCGGTGTGTTGTAGATGAGTAGTGGCGATTCACAAAGCTCCTCGTGAACGACTGCTATCAGTCGGAAACAGTCACTCAGGCTCTTTGCGAAGCAGGTGCAATTAAATTTTAAGACTATGCGCTCATAACCTGCTGATTAAAATGACAAAAGCTACCATTACAGTAGCTTTTGCCGGTGATAGCCTACTTCTTTTTGGGCTTGCTAGGTTTCAAGTCGGGATTGTTTCCCGGAGTTTCCTTATTGTCACGGCGACGCTTGTCGACTTCGCCGGTTGACTTGGCAATGGGTTTTGGGCCTGGCTTAAGCGCCATAGTATCTCTCCTTGATGTTGATGTTGATGTTGATGTTGATGTTGTTTGTTGCGGATTTAGCTTATTGATATTAGCGGGTGCTTTCAATAAGTATGAGACTCTGGATTTTGACTTTAGGAGAAACTCATTCGCTGTCAAGAAGTTAGCAATCCAAGACTGAATGAACACCTCTGGTCGGCAGCTGCCCCTCTTAAGCGTCGGCTATCGGCAGCACCGGATATCCATATTGGCTCGTAAGTAGCACGCTTTTAGTAACGCTGCCCCTTGGCAGGCTTGGCGATGATCTGCCACTCATCTTCGTAGACAACTGAACCGGGCACAGAGGTTCGAAGCACGTCAACGTGGAGGCCATGAAGTTCCAAGAGGGTCTTCAGGTGCCACATGCGCTGGATGGCTTCAGTGGCCGCCGGCTTGAACCAGGAGATGGCCCGTCGATGCTCCATGGATTTCAGTACGCTCGGGACAGTCAGATTCTCGTTGAACCACACCAATGAGGTCCGCAGTTCCGAATGCTCGCTGACTGTGAGATCTCCGGTGTCTCGCAGGTCATGCGCGGCTACTAGAATCCCGGTTGTATGACCTGAGTCGCGGTCGGGGGCGAGCGTTGTAAAGCGGATCAATCCTTGATGCATAACGTTCCTTGTCTTTTGAATCGATTACTTCAGCAGTAAAGGCACGGACCAGCCGGAGTGGCAGAAATAGCAACTTGCTTGAAGGTTAAGAAGCTGTCAGCTGTGTGTCTACGTTCGGTAGGCCGACGATAGCGCATTGGAGGAGGGCGTACGCCATGCCTACTAGCCAGTTCTCGATTCGATAACCACGCCCGTCCAAGCAGAACCCTTTTCATTTAATGTCCTCACACCCCCCAAATCCTTCATCAAGGCCCTACCGTGTTCAAAAAACTCAAAGGCATCCTCGGCATCCAGCCTAAACCCGCTGGTGAAAACAGCTACGGCGAGCATCTCCGTGGCGGGGCGGACGAAACCTGGCCTGAGGCCCTGAACCGTTTCGAGTCGTTCTGCCTGAGCCTGCATGCGTTCTACGACGAGGAGGGGGAAACCTATGAGCTGTACTTCGACGAGTACTTCCAGGACGGCACACTGTTCGAGTGGTCGGGCGCTGTATCCGACGAGGATCTGCTGAGCGCCGAGACGCAGCATGCGTTCGCCATGCCGGAGGAGTTGAAGGCGTTGTTCAGGAAGCGCTTCGCCATCTACGACGTCATTGCGGATCGCGGCCGCTGGGGCGACCGTCGCATCCTCGAGATCTACGGGCGTTCGACCTCGACCTCCTATCCGTGCCTGCACGCGTTCTGCCCGGCGATCGCCTGGAACTTCGGCGAGTACTTCGCCAGGGAAGAGTTGTCGGAGGAACAGATCGCGTACCTGAGCGCCAACTACTTCTGCTTCGGGCGCTGGTCGGACGATGACCACTACTGCACCTATCTCCTGGTGGACCGGCACGGCAACTACGGGCGATTCCGCTTCCACACCGAAGACTACCCCGGCACCCTGCAGCGGCTTGAACCGCTGTTGATCGGCGAGCCCCTCGACATGACGCTGGATGCGCTGATGGTGTGGGCGATCAACAGCTCGATGGAGTACCTGCTCGAACGTAACGATCTCCCCAGCCCTTATGGGAAAAAGGCTTGAGGCTCCAGGCGCACCAGGCGATACGTCAAGGACTCACATCGTAGAGCGCTCATTGATCGAGCCAGCCCATTAAGCAGGCGCCAGGCAGGTGCTTGCTTCAGCTTGCCGCCCAAATCGACGCTGAAATTTCTTCAGTCACCCAGTTGATCCATACGCCCGCCACATAAAGAATGACGCAGCCGGCGGCACAAGCTTCGTGTCCACGAAGCCCGCAAGACACGGCGAACCTGAAAGGAGTCAGGTGATATGGAAGTCGATCCGAATGCTTCGCTGAAAGAAGCCGTCGCCCAGTTCTATACCCGCCATGGCTTCCCAGTCGACGGTGGTGTCAGTGCCAAGCGCTGGTCACCCGTGGGCTGCCGCGACCTCAAGGTTTATCTGCCGAATTTCGAGTGGCGCCGCCGGGCGCTGCCTCTCCATGACATTCATCACGTCCTCACCGGTTACCCATTCCGGCCAACCGGCGAGTTCGAGATGGCCGCCTGGGAATTCGCCGCAGGCCGTTACCCCAACCCACTCAGCACACTGTTCTGCCTGCCGTTGGTGAGCATGGGGGCCTGTGTTGTGCCCAGGCGCAGCTTCTCGGCATTCGTGCGCGGCAAGCACAGCCGCACGCTGTACCAAGGCTACGCCTATCCGGAGCTGCTCGAGAGAAGGGTGGCGGACGTTCGTGCCGAAATACTGCCGTCCGCTCCCGTAGTTGCGACGCCCCGGCATTACCTCGAATACCTGGCCCTGGTCGCCTGCTCGGCAAGCGTGATCGCGCTGCCGCTTTTGGCCATCGCCTTTGTCCTGGCGGAGATTTTCTGATGTCCACTCACGCAGGCGCTGCCTCCGGTGCGTTCAAGGTCAACTCCCTGGTGCTGGACAATGGGGCCAGCCCGCTGACGGGCACCATCGTCTGGGACACATGGCGGTCGCTCTGGAACAGCTTCATCTTCACCAGCGCCCTCGTGCTGGCACCGCTCTATTTCAGCTGGGGTGCTTTGCTGGTCTTCCTCACGCTCAGTGCGGCGACCCTGTGTGCGGGGCATTCGATGGGGTTTCATCGGCGGCTGATTCACCGCAGCTTCAAGTGCTCGAAGTCCACTGAACGCTTTCTCGTGTGGATGGGGACCATCGTCGGTATCGGCGGCCCGTTCTGGACCATCCGCACCCATGACACCCGCGATTGGTCCCAGCGGCAGCCGGCCTGCCACGACTACCTTGCCCACCGCCAGGGCCTGCTCAAGGACGCCTGGTACAACCTGCACTGCAAGTTCGTGCTCGATCATCCGCCGGGCTTCAATCCGGGGCCGGAGATCGCCAACGATCGCTTCTACCAGTTCCTGGAAAAGACCTGGATGCTCCAGCAGCTTCCCATCGGCATCGCGCTTTACCTGATCGGTGGCATGCCGTGGCTGGTGTGGGGCGTGTCGGTCCGGGTTGCGGCCTGCACCACCATGCACTGGTTCATTTCCTACTTCGCCCACACCCGCGGCCCCCAGACCTGGGAGGTGGATGGTGCTGGTGTGCAGGCCCATGACGTGCCCATCGCCGCCATCCCCACCTTTGGCGAGAGCTGGCACAACAACCACCATGCATTCCCGGCGTCAGCTCGCCATGGGCTCTACCCCGGCCAGATCGACCTGGGCTGGCATTTCATCCAGTTGCTACAGCGTCTTGGTCTTGCCTGGGATTTGAA
The DNA here is from genome assembly GCF_011397855.1 of Metapseudomonas otitidis. Classification (NCBI taxonomy): domain Bacteria; kingdom Pseudomonadati; phylum Pseudomonadota; class Gammaproteobacteria; order Pseudomonadales; family Pseudomonadaceae; genus Metapseudomonas; species Metapseudomonas otitidis. The sequence continues at coordinate 3,092,248 of NZ_AP022642.1, forward strand.
TGTGCCGAGCAACTTGCCGCCTCGGGAGGGGATAACTGCGTTGAAGGTGGGGGCGGAGGAGGTTATGTGCCGCAGTTAATGCGGATAAGTACAACCCCGACTGTTACCGGCGCGAAAACAGTCACAATAATAGGCTGCCACTGCGGGGGCTAAGTGGCGCTTTATATTATTTTTCCGCAAAAAAACCATTCAGTCAGCCTAGGTTTGCCATCTGTGTAAAGTGTGCAGGGAAGTTGTCGAGGCGCACGCGATGGACTTAGAGCTGGATAAGAGCTTTATTCTGTGATGGGAGGTGTTTTCTGATATGTGCCGACTTTTATGTGGAAGCAATCTGGCCTGTTTGGTCTAACAGTTAATGGGATTATGAATTTATGCCAAATATTTATAGAGTTGTTAGGAATTACCAGCCTCCATTTTCTTCCATTAACACGATTGGAGAGTCTATGCTGGGGTGCAAAAAACTTGATTTGTACCGCAGTATGGTAACTGTTGGGAACCCCTCGTTTCTCTCCCTTCAGAAAATTCGTGATCATGGCCTCGCCAGAGCGCTGTATGATTCGATAATCAAAAAAGTCGCCATCGTTGCAAATAATATTCAATCAGATCAGGCAGGGATACGAAGACATCAGATATTTGATACTTACGTCTCTGACGAGAAGAGGATTGTTAGTTATAACCTTGGGATGGCTTTTGCCAAGCTGTACTCTGAAAAACTACTAGGCATCCCAAACTTAGTTCACATTGAGTTTCTTAAAAAGCAGAATGCGGTAACTTTTGTTCAGCAAGCAGGGGGGAAACGCCCAAAAGAACCGGACCTGGTTGGTCAGACCATAGACGGCAACTGGCACATTTTTGAGGCAAAAGGTGTGTCGTCTTCGGTGTCTCAGTTGAATGGAAAAATTACGGAAGCAAAAAGCCAAATTCAACAAGTTTCTACGATTCATGGAATGCCCCCTTCAACCGGTAGTGCTTGCGCTACATATATCGGGCGAGACAGGATAATTACTTATCTAGAAGATCCGCCGAGTGATGGTGATAAGAAAATTGAAATCAATGTCGAGAAATTTATCGATGCTTATTATGCACCCTTCTTGATTGCTAATGAGACACTGGGTCTTCGCTTCCGGACAGAGCGCATTGATGGCGTTGATGTTGATTTCTATGACTTGTCGGATGCCAACAGGAAATTAAGCATCGGGCTTGAGCGTGAGGTTTTGGAGTCAATTCGTAGCAAAAAATATGACCTCCCTCAAAGCATCACATCTCGGCTAAAAGAGCACTATTTGGCTGGTGAGGGACAAGATAGATATTCGGTTGGTCTTGACGGATTTGTCGTTGGCTACACTGACCATTAGCCGGCAATAAGTCGTCCAGATGAATATTTTAGCGGTGTCGCTTATTAGCTAAGGGTAGTCGAGGGCTTTATGGCGGGAGATGAAGTCAATGCTCACGAAGCTTGGGAAGCTGGAACCCTGGCCCTTGCATTCGAGCTTTTCTCAATCTGTGCAGCCCAGGGTTCTGAAGGCAGCATGCTGGATCTTGGCTATTTCTATGATGAAGGTATTGGAACGCCTCAAGATAAGAAGCAAGCCATGCGCTGGTACAAGAAGGCCTACCGGCTTGGCAGCAGCTCTGCCGCTTCGAACATCGCTGTCCTGTATCGGGAGCAAGGTCGCTTCAGCTTGAGTGCCGAGTGGTTTCGGCGCGCCGTTCACCTGCAGGATGGCGATGCAGAGGTTGAGCTAGCCAAGTTACTGATTGCAGGCAAGGGCGTGAGGAAGTCTCTCTCGGCAGCCATGGAGCACCTGCTGAACGCACTAGCCTCTGATCGCATTACCCCAGCAGGTATCGAGGAAGCAGAAGAGCTGTTAAGGCAGATACAGCGGTGATGGAAAACAGAGTTGGGGTTCATATGACAATCGATGACGCATCCCGGCTACTCCGAGAGGCCGCGGCGCGGTTTGCTGAAGCAAATGTCGTTTGGAGAAGAGCACGTATTGGATTGTTCGGGTTCTGGGTGGGAGATGACCCACTAAAGGAAATGGAAACCCCTTTGCAACGGGCGCGACTCTCTGAGAATGCCTGGGCGAAACTGCACAGTGACAGAAAAAATCCTTATACGTGTCTTGTTGAATTCATGTCTCTTGGCGGTGTAGTTATCCGCTGGGAGCAATATGTGCTGGATATTCAGCTTCCCAGTGGAGAGAGGCTTGGCATTCACGAGGTCGCCTTCAGACAAGCAGAGCGCACTACCTGAAGCGCTCAGCCTAAGCGGATCACTTAGCTAGATCGCTGGAGTCCATTCGATTTGACTGACTTGAGTGCCCGCCTTTGTCAGAGGGCAGGCACTCAGCATCCTCCCTCAAACCACAAAGAACCCACTCGTCCCATCCCGCCCCAACTGCTCCACCAACCCAAACTCCCAATCCAGATACGCCTGCATGGCCTCACGCGGGTTGTCGGTGCCTTCGTACGGGCGGCGGTAGCGGTCGATGCGCGGTGACAGCAGGCCGCTTTCGCCGGCTTCCACCGGCAGGCCGGCGTCGGCCCAGGCGGTGTTGCCGCCGTCGAGCAGGAAGGCGGGTTTTCCGGTGAGGGCGGCCACTTCGTCCACGGCGAAGCGGGCCAGCAGACCGCTGCCGCAGGTGAGTACGTAGCGCTCGGCCTTCGGAGCCGTGGCGAGGGCTTCGCGCAGTTGGGCGCGCAGTACCCAGCGGGCGCCGGGGATGTGGCGTTTGACGTGGTTGGCGCTGGCGGTGAAGTCCAGCACCACCGTGTCGCCATGCTCCAGCCAGGTGGCCAGGGTCTGCGGGGCGATGGCTTCGACCTGGGGCAGGGCGGGCAGGGCGGGGCGCCAGGCGCCGCTTTCGCTGAAGTCCGCTGCCGTGAGCCCATCGAGCACATGCACCTCCCAACCCAGTTGCGCCAGCCAGGAGCCGGTCATGTTGGCGCGGGTGCCGTCGTCGTCCGCGAGGACGATGCGCGCGCCGCGCACGCTGGCGTAGTGGTCGGTCTCCTGCACCAGCTGGCCGCCGGCGACCCAGCGGGCGCCGGGCAGGTGGCTGGCGCGGTATTCCTCTTCGGTGCGCACGTCGAACAGGTAGGTGGTGCGGCCGGCCTCGGTGCGCCAGTCGCTTAGCTGCGCAAGGCTGGCGCGGCGTACGCCGGCCTTGTCGGCCACGGCGCGGGCTGCCTGCGCGGCTTGTTCGCGGGTTTCAATGCTGACGTCGGTGAAGCGCCGTTGCTGGCCGTGCTCCAGTGTCTGCCCGGCCAGGGTCCAGCCGATGGTGCCGTTGCGCAGGGCGGCCACCGGGTTGGGGATGCCGGCGTTCACCAGGGATTGGGTGCCGATGATGCTGCGGGTGCGCCCGGCGCAGTTGACGATCACCCGGGTGCTCGGGTCCGGCGCCAGTTCGCGCACGCGCAGCACCAGTTCGGCGCCGGGCACGCTGATGGAGCCGGGGATGTTCATGGTCTGGTACTCGTCGAAGCGGCGGGCGTCGAGCACCACCACGTCGGCCTTGGCGTCCAGCAGCGCCTTCACCTCTTCGGCGGCGAGGGAGGGCGTGTGGCGCTGGCTTTCCACCAGTTCGCCAAAAGCCTTGCTGGGCACGTTGACGTCGCGGAACAGCTCGCCACCGGCCTCGCGCCAGCCGGCCAGGCCACCCTCCAGCAGGGCCACGTCGCTGTAACCCAGTTGCAGCAGACGCTCGGCGGCGCGTTCGGCCAGGCCTTCGCCGTCGTCGTAGAGGGTCACGGCGGTGTCGCGGCGGGGCACGCGGTCGAGCACTTCCAGCTCCAGCTTGGAGAGCGGGATGTTGGCGGCGAACAGCGGGTGCGCCTCGGCGAAGGGGGCCTCCTCGCGCAGGTCGATGAGGGCGACTTCCTCGTGGGCGAGGAGGGCGGAGCGGATGTCGGCAAAACGGCGAAGGGGGATGCGGCTCATGGCGCCAGGCTCTCTTTCGACAGGTCCCAGATATTGGGCAGGTGGAGGTTGGAATAACCGGAGATGAAGGGCTTCTCGACGCCGCCCTCGGCATAGACGGCGCGACGCACCGCACCGATGTTGGCGCCGTACACGTGGATGCTGATGGAGGTTCGGTTCTCGAAGGCGTTGCGCACCTGGTGGATGTCGCCCACCCGGGGCGACACGGCGACCACGTCGCCCGGCTGCAGGGATTCCGCCGCGCCTTCGGGCCGCAGGCTGCCGTCGGCGTTGCGGGCGAAGCCCTGGCTGAGTTCGGCGCCGCGCAGCATGCCGATCAGCCCCCAGGTGCGGTGGTCGTGCACCGGGGTCGATTGGCCGGGGCCCCACACGAAGCTGACGATGGAGAAGGCCTGGCGCGAGTCGGCGTGCAGCAGGTACTGCTGGTAGCGCTCCGGGCTGGGCTGGGCATAGGCGTCCGGCAGCCAGTCGTCGGTGCTCACCAGGTCGCGCAGCAGCGCGGCGCCCTGGTCGAGTATCCGTGGCTCGTCCGGTGCCTGGGCGAGGAGGTCGGCGAGGTCGACGATGAAGCCGCGTAGCCGTCCGAGGTTGGGCGTTTGAGACATGGTTCCCTCGATGTCCGTGAGTGCGCAGCGGTAACCGCTACCGTGCCGGGGCAAAAGATATTATTCTTCTTGCGTATTCTTCCAGCCATTTATTATGCGAATAAAGAATGAAGATAGATGATATCGATGCATTCGTGGCCGTCATCCGCAGCCAGTCGATCAGCCAGGCGGCGGAGTCCCTGCAGCTCACCCAGCCTGCCATCACCCGGCGCGTGCAGAACTTCGAGGAGGCCCTCGGGGTCAGCCTGCTGGACCGCAACACCAAGCCGCTGAAGCCCACGCCCATGGGCATGCGCGTGTACGAGCAATGCCGCGCGGTACTGCGCGAGATGGACGCCCTGCGCGAACTGGTGCTGAGCGATTCCTCCCCCAGCGGCGTGCTGCGCCTGGGCGTGCCGCAGACGGTGGGCGACGTGGTGCTGCTGGATGCCCTCAGCCAGCTCAAGACCCTCTACCCGGACCTGCAGACCCAGGTCTCCACCGGCTGGGGCAGCCACCTGCTGGGCAAGATGGAGAACGGCGAGCTGGACGCCGTGGCGGCGCTGTTCCCGGCGGGCAAGGTGTTCCCCGAAGGCATCGTCGGGCGCTCCCTGGCGCGCATGGATCTGGTGGTGGTCGCGGCCAAGGGCGAGGTGCGCAAGCGCTCCTGCAAGCTCGCCGATTGCTACCAGCGCGGCTGGGTGCTGAACCCCGATGGCTGCGGCTTCCGCGCCGGCCTGCAACGGGCCCTGAGCGACGAGGGGCTGTCGCTGCGCATCAACCTGGAGACCTTCGGCACCGAGCTGCAGCTGGGGCTGATCGCCAATGGCCTGGGCTTCGGCCTGGTGCCGCGCCCGCTGCTGGAGAACAGCCGTCACCGCGAACGCCTGGAGGTGGTGCCGGTGAGCGACTTCAAGCCGGTGATCGACCTGTGGCTGATCCACCCGCGCTTTCTCGGCAACCTGCAGGCGCCGGTGGCGCTGTTCGGCGAGACCGTGGCCCAGCGCGTGGCGCACCAGGCGGAGGAGGGGGCTGCGGCAGGCTCATAACCAAAGCATCTTGCATGTAACCGCATCGGTTAGATGCGCGATTTGTATATTAGATTAGAACCAGATCGAATTTCACTGCGGTTTTTTAGATGGATAGCATGTGGGTCAAGCCAGGCTGCAGCGGGCTCGATCCAACCTCCCGCCTGCGGCCCCCGACCATTGGAAAGGCCCCGATCGAGGAGAAGGAATGTCCCGGCGAAGCAACGCCCTGGTGCCCCCGGGCAGCGCACTGACGGCCCTGCTGGCGCCCCTGCGCTGGAAGGGCTGGAGCAACCTCGGCCTGCGCCTGGTGAGCCCGCTGGTGCTGCTCCTGCTGTGGGAGCTGGCCTCCCGCACGGGCCTGCTGCCGGCGCGCATCATCGCCGCGCCCAGCGCCATCGGCGACACCCTCTGGCAGATGATCGCCAGCGGCGAGCTGGCCGGGCACCTCTGGGTCTCCCTCAAGCGCGCCCTCAGCGGGCTGGCCATAGGCGTCTCCCTCGGCACGGTACTGGCCCTGCTGGCCGGCCTGTCACGCCGGGGCGAGCTGATCATCGACTCCCCGGTGCAGATGCTGCGCACGCTGCCGTTCCTGGCCATCGTGCCGCTGTTCATCCTCTGGTTCGGCGTGGGTGAGACGCCGAAGATCGCCCTGATCGCCCTCGGCACCACCTTCCCGGTCTACCTCACGCTGTTCTCCGGCATCCGCGGCGTCGACCCCAAGCTGGTGGAAGCCGGGCGCCTGTTCGGCCTCAGCCGCCTGGAGTTGGTTGTCCACGTCATCCTGCCCGGTGCCTTGCCGTCCTTTTTCGTCGGCCTGCGCTACGCCTTCGGCATCAGCTGGCTCGGCCTGGTGGTGGTGGAGCAGATCAACGCCAGCGCCGGCCTCGGTTACCTGGTCAACGACGCCCGCGATTTCATGCGCACCGACGTGATCGTCATCTGCCTCATCGTCTACAGCGTGCTGGGCCTGTCCATCGACGCCCTGGTGCGCCTGCTCGAACGCCTGGCCCTGGCCTGGCGCCCCACCTTCATAAGGAACTGACCATGGATGTTGCGCTGCAACGCCTGCGCCCACCGGTGCGCGTGCGCGGGCTGACCCGTCGCTTCGCCGGCCAGGCCGTGCTCGACGGCCTCGACCTGGAGCTGGGTGCCGGCGAATTCGTCGCCCTGCTGGGGCGCAGCGGCTCGGGCAAGACCACGCTGCTGCGCGCCTTGGCCGGGCTGGACGCGGTGGACGGCGGCACGCTGGAGGTGCCCGAGGCCCACGCGGCGGTGTTCCAGGAACCCCGGCTGATGCCCTGGAAGCGCGCCTGGCGCAACGTCGCCCTCGGCCTGCGCGGCGCCAACCCGCAGACCCGCGCCCTGGCCGCCTTGCAGGAGGTGGGGCTGGGCCACCGCCTCGACGCCTGGCCCGGCACCCTGTCCGGCGGCGAGGCGCAGCGCGTGGCACTGGCCCGCGCCCTGGTGCGCGAGCCGGAGTTGCTGCTGCTGGACGAGCCCTTCGCCGCGCTGGATGCCCTGACCCGCATCCGCATGCACCAGCTGATCATCGAGCTGTGGCGCACCCACCAGCCCTCGGTGCTGCTGGTCACCCACGACGTCGACGAGGCGGTGCTGCTGGCCGATCGCGTCGTCGTGCTGGAGGCCGGGCGCATCGCCGAGCAGATCCCCGTGCGCCTGCCGCGTCCACGGGAGGTGGCCAGCCGCGGCTTCCAGGAGCTGCGCCAGCACCTGCTCACCCTGCTCGGCGTCGAAGCGCCGGCCAGCCCCTTCGTCCACACCCTCGCACGGACCGCCCAACGATGAGCCTCGACCTGAAAACCGCCAAGGAGACGGCCCGCGTGCCCGACCTCGATTCCCCGGCCTTCGCCGACCTGCTGGCCCAGCTCAGCGACGAATTCGCCGCCAGCGCCGCCCATTACGACCGCCACGGCGAATTCCCCCACGCCAACCTGCGTCGCCTGCACGAGCACGGCCTCATCGCCCTCACCGTGCCGCGTCGCCTCGGCGGCAGCGAGGCCAGCCTGGCCCAGGCACGCCGGGTGATCGCCGCCGTGGCGCGGGGCGAGCCGTCCACCGCCCTGGTGCTGGTGATGCAGTACCTGCAGCACGCGCGCCTGCAGGCCAACCAGGCCTGGCCCGAGCACCTGCGCCTGCGCCTGGCCCGCGAGGCGGTGGAAGAGGGCGCGCTGATCAACGCCCTGCGCGTGGAGCCGGACCTGGGCACCCCCGCCCGTGGCGGCCTGCCGGGCACCATCGCCCGGCGCGTGCCCGAGGGCTGGCGCATCAGCGGGCGGAAGATCTACTCCACCGGCATCCCCGGGCTCACCTGGCTTTCTGTTTGGGCGCGCAGCGACGAAGCCGAGCCCCGCGTCGGCACCTGGCTGGTGCACCGCGACACGCCGGGCATCCGCATCGAGGAAACCTGGGACCACCTGGGCATGCGCGCCACCTGCAGCCACGACGTGGTCTTCGACGATGTCCTGGTGCCCGACGAATACGCCGTGGACATTCTCCCCGCCAGCCAGCCGCGCCCCTCGGAGCTGGACTCCAGCGGCGTGCTCTGGCTCGCCGTGCTGCTCTCCAGCATCTACGACGGCGTGGCCCGCGCCGCCCGTGACTGGCTGGTGGGCTGGCTGGCCGAGCGCACGCCGGCCAACCTCGGCGCGCCGCTCTCCAGCCTGCCGCGCTTCCAGGAGCTGGTGGGGCGCATCGACGCACTGCTGCTGTCCAACCGCGTGCTGCTGGATGCCGCCGCCGAAGGCCGCATTCCCGCCAGCGAGGCGACCCAGGTGAAGTACCTGGTCACCACCCAGGCCATCGCCGCCGTGGAGCTGGGCGTGGAAGCCATCGGCAACCCCGCGCTGGCCCGGGGCAACCCGCTGGAGCGGCACTATCGCGACGTGCTTTGCAGCCGCATCCACACCCCGCAGAACGACGCCGTGCTCGGCGCCGCCGGCCGCGCCGCGTTCGCCTTGCCCAGCCGGGGCGGGCAGGCATGAGCCGGGCGCGCATCGCCAGCCAGCTGGACGGCACCTTCAACGACCTGCTGCGCGCGCGCCTGCCGGGCGTGGAGGTGCTGGACCTGCCTCGTGGAGTACCCAGCACGCTGCCGACGGACATACAGGTGCTGCTCGCCGCGCCCCACGCCGATTGGCGCAACGCCGCCGAGCCGCCCGCCGGCTGGCCGTTCGGCCTGGGCTTCGTGCAACTGGTGAGCTCGGGGCTGGATTTCTTCCCGCCCTGGCTGTTCGACGGCCTGCCGGTGGCCAGCGCCCGGGGCGCCACCGCCAGCAGCATCGCCGAGTTCGCCCTGGCGGCCATCTTCGCCGCCGCCAAGCAGCTGCCCGAGCTGTGGATCGACAGCGCCGACGCCTGGCAGCAACGCCCGCTGGCGTCCTTGGCCGGCAGCACCCTCGGCCTCTACGGCTTCGGCAGCATCGCCCGGGACCTGGCGCGCAAGGCCCTGGCGCTGGACATGCAGGTGCTCGCCCTGCGCCGCTCACCCCAACCCTTCGGCCTGGACGGCGTACAGCGCGCCGCCGACATCCATGAACTCTTCGCCCGTGCCGATCACCTGGTGCTGGCCGCGCCCGCCACCGCCGAGACGCACCAGGTGGTCAACCGCCAGACCCTGGCTTCGGCGCGCCCCGGCCTGCACCTGATCAACGTCGCGCGCGGCGCCCTGGTGGACCAGGCCGCGCTGCTGCAGGCCCTTGACGACGGGCGCCTAGCGCTCGCCAGCCTCGATGTCACCGACCCCGAGCCGCTGCCGGCCGGGCACCCGTTCTACAGCCATCCCCGTGTACGGCTGAGCCCCCACACCTCGGCCAACACGCCGCAGGTGTACCGCAACCTCGTCGCGCTGCTGGCGCGCAACCTCGAACGCTTCCACAGCGGGCAACCGCTGGAGAACCTGGTGCAGGCCGCGCGTGGCTACTGAGCCCGCCGGCCCTTCAAGGAGAAACCGCATGACCGCCAGGCTGACCGGCCTCACCGGCACCCCGCAACCCACCGCCTACTCGCTGCCCCGCGACGGCCACACCGTATTCCGCTGGCAGGAGCCGCCGCAGCAGCCCACGGTCGAGGCCGAGCGCCTGCTGCGCAAGCAGCGCCTGGCCGGCTCCTTCCGCCTGTTCGCCCGGCACGGCTTCGACATGGGCGGCGCCGGGCACATCACCGTGCGCGACCCGGAGTTTCCCGACCACTTCTGGGTCAACCCGGTGGGCGTTTACTTCGGCCACATCCGCGTCTCCGACCTGCTGCTGGTCAATCCCCACGGCGAGATCGTCGAAGGGCAGGGCGCGCTCAACCTCGCCGCCTTCGCCATCCATGCCGCGCTGCACGAGGCCCGGCCGGACGTGGTCGCCGCCGCCCATGCCCATTCGCTGTACGGCAAGGCCTGGTCCAGCCTCGGGCGCCTGCTCGACCCGCTGACCCAGGACGCCTGCGCCTTCCACGGCAAGCACGCGCTGTTCGACAACTTCACCGGCGTGGTGCTGGAAGCCAGCGAGGGCGCGCGCATCGCCGCCACCCTGGGGCCGAGCAACGTCGCGCTGATCCTGCAGAACCACGGCCTGCTCACCGTCGGCCGCACCGTGGAGGCCGCCGTCTGGCGCTTCATCGCCCTGGACAACGCCGCCCACGCCCAGCTGCTGGCCGAGGCCGCCGGCACGCCCCGGCCCATACCCCCGGCCGTGGCCGAACACACCGCGCGCCAGGTGGGCACCGAATTCGGCGGCTGGTTCAGCTTCCAGCCCTACTGGGACCGCCTGTTGCGCGACGAGCCCGACTTCCTCGACTGATTGCAAGGAGCCCCCATGAACCGCCGTCACTTCCTCCAGTATTCCGCCCTGGCCGGGCTCGCCTGCGCGCTGCCCACGGCCTTCGCCCGGGACTGGAACGGCATCGGCCTGAACGTCGCCACCTACAAGGGCGCGGCGCCCACCTTCTTCGACGAGGCGGGCATCGAGCGCCCGCCCTACGCGGTGAAATACGCCGAGTTCAACGGCGGCAACCTCGGTTTCGAGGCGCTGATCAGCGGCACCCTGGACCTGGCGCCCATGAGCGAGATCCCACCGATCTTCGGCATCAGGAACCAGGCGCCGGTGAAGCTCATCGCCGTGCTCACCGGCGACGTCAACAACCAGGCCTTCGTGGTGCCCAAGGGCTCGACCATGCAATCCCTGGCGGAGCTGCCGGGCAAGCGCGTGGGCTACATCCGCTCCACCTCCTCGCACTACATGCTGCTGCGCGCGCTGAAGGAGCAGGGCCTGACCCTGGGCGATATCCAGCCCTTCGCGCTGACGCCCCAGGACGGTTTCGCCGCCTTCCAGAACGGCAACCTGGATGTCTGGGTGACCTTCGGCTACTTCATCCAGCTGGCCGAGCTGCGCAGCGGCGCGCGGGTGCTGCGCACGGGGCAGGGGTATCTCTCCGGCAACTACGTGATCGCCGCCAACCAGCGCGCCATCGACGACCCGGGCAAGCGCGCCGCCATCGAGGACTACGTCCAGCGCGAGTACCGCAGCTGGCAATGGGTGCAGCACAACCCGGAGGCCTGGGCGGCCAAGAGCGAGAAGATCCTCGGCATCCCCCGCGAGGTCTTCCTCTCCCAGTACAAGGCCCAGAGCGGGCCGCGCGTGCTGCAGGCGGTGGACGACGCCGCCGTGCGTTCCCAGCAGGCCGTGGCCGACACCTTCTTCGAGGCTGGTGTGCTGCCACAGCGGCTGGACGTGGCGCCGCTTTGGGATCGGAGCTTCCGCTGGGGCTGAGCCCGTCACGTATCCCAGGCATCCAAGGATCGGTTCCATGCACCTCAAGCCAACCCTGATCGCCCTGGCACTGCTCACCGGCAGCGCCCAGGCCGCCGACGTCCCGCCCGCTATCCGCGTCCTCCACGAGCGGCTGCTGGTGCTCGACAGCCACCTCGACACCCCCATGCAACTGGCGCGGCCCGGCTGGGACATCAGCCAGCGCCACCGCTACGCCGACGACCTGTCCCAGGTCGACCTGCCGCGCATGCGCGAGGGCGGGCTGGATGGCGGCTTCTTCGCCGTGTTCACGCCCCAGGGGCCACGCACGGCAGAGGGGAGCACCCTGGCCAGCGAACACGGCCTGGCAGTCATCACCCGCATCCGCGACATGGTCGCCGCGCGGCCCGATGAATTCGCCCTGGCCACGCGGGCGGATGAGGTGCCCGGCATCGTCGCCTCGGGGCGCCGCGTGGTGCTGATCAGCATGGAAAACGCCGAGCCCCTGGCCGCCGACCCGGGCCGCCTGGCCACCTACCAGCGCCTGGGGCTGCGCATGCTCGGCCTGGTGCACGCGCAGAACAACTCATTCGCCGACTCGGCCACCGCGCTGCCGGAATGGCACGGCCTCAGCCCGGCCGGGCGCGAACTGGTGGAGGAGGCCAACCGGCTGGGGATTCTCATCGATGTGTCCCATGCCTCCGACGCGGTGTTCGACCAGGTGCTGGCGCTGTCCCGCGCGCCGGTGATCGCCTCCCACTCCGGCGCCCGCGCCATCGGCCCGCACCCGCGCAACCTCGACGATGCACGCCTGCGCAGGCTCGCGGAAAAGGGCGGGGTGGTGCAGGTCAACAGCTTCCCCAGCGACCTGGTCCCCCGGCCGCCAAACCCCGAGCGGGACAAGGTCCTGGCGCCGCTGTACCGCGAGTTCCGCCTGGCCGCCAGCCTCTCCCCGGAACAGGTGGCCGACCTCGCCCGGCGCATCCGCGAGGCTGATGCCCGCTACCCGTTGCCGCCCACGCGCCTGGACGACTTCATGGCGCACCTGCTGCACATCCTCGACGTGGTCGGCCCGCAACACGTCGGCATCGGCGCCGACTGGGACGGCGGCGGCGGCGTGGAAGGTCTGCGCGACGTCAGCGACCTGCCACGCATCAGCGAACGCCTGCTCGCCGCCGGCTACAGCGAACAGGACCTCGCCGCGATCTGGGGCGGCAACCTGCTGCGGGTGCTGGCGGCAGCGGAAGCAAACGCCGCCTCGAAGTAGCCCGGGCTTCAGCCCGGGAGCGAAGCCTGTGGCATCCCCGGACTGAAGTCCGGGCTACCCAGATGCACCCTGGCGCCGATCTCCACACGAAATCGCTCATCGCCATCCCATGCGGTAAACGCAGGTCCAGGCAAACCGTAGCCCGGGCTTCAGCCCGGGAACGGGGTTTCCGCTACCCCCGGACTGAACCGGCGCCCTTCGCCTCCTACGGTTGCCATCCCGTCTCGTCAGCTCCGCTCTCCCGCCAACACCGCGCCGCCCGTGCCTTTGGCTACGTGGGCATGATGTTTCAAGATGATTATGCGTTTCGCGCAATATGCGGATTGATAAAAATGAAACATTTTAATATTTGCATATGCTCAAAATGTATTTCTCTTATCAAATTCTGCCCCATAGGATGGCTCCACATAGAGCGATTTCGAAGCTCTTGGATGTGAATCTATAACCGGATGCGATATCCGGATGCAGCCAGGGAAGGGCGCCATCGGGCGAGCCGTGCCTGGTGGAAGGGAATCAAGGAGAGTGCCTGCAATGCCTTTGACCAGACGACAGCTCATCGCCCGCATCGGTGCCGTTGGGGGCTACCGCGCCGCCATGGCGGCCATGGGTGTGCTCGGGGTGATGAGCCCGGCCACGGGTGCCAGCCAGGAGAACTACGCGGCGCTGCAACCGGCCAGCGGCCTGGGGCAGGGCGCCAGCGTCACCGTGGTCGGTGCCGGCATCGGCGGGCTGGTGGCGGCCTACGAGCTGCGCAAGGCCGGCTTCGCCGTGACCCTGCTGGAGGCCCGCGAGCGGGTCGGCGGGCGCAACTGGACGCTGCGCCGTGGCGATCGCGTCGAGTACACCGACGGCACCACCCAGGTCGCCGACTTCGACGAAGGCTTCTACTTCAACGCGGGCCCTGCGCGCCTGCCCAGCCACCACCAGCTGATGCTCGGCTACTGCCGCGAGCTGGGCGTAGAGCTGGAGGTGCTGGTCAACACCAGCCGCAACGCCCTGGTGCGCCCGGACCTGTCCGCGCCGCCGATGCAGATCCGCCAGGCGGTGAATGACAGCCGTGGCCACATCGCCGAGCTGCTGGCCAAGGCGGTCAACCGCCAGGCCCTGGACCAGGAGCTGAACGCGGCCGACCGGCAGAACCTGCTGGGCTTCCTCAAGACCTGGGGCGACCTCTCGGAGAAGCTCGACTACCTCGGCTCGGCGCGCTCCGGCTACAAGGTGTGGCCCGGCGCCGGTGACCAGCTGGCGCAGAAGAACGAGCCGCTGCCGCTGCGCACGCTGCTCAACCCGGCCCTGGGCACGGCGCTGATGATCGACGAATACCCGGAGTTCTCGCCCACCATGTTCCAGCCGGTGGGCGGCATGGACCGCATCCCGGCGGCCTTCCAGCGCCACCTGCAGCCGTCCCTGCGCCTGGGGGCGGAGGTGCGCTCGATCCGCAACCACGAGGACCGCGTGGAGATCGGCTACCGCGACCGCCGCAGCGGCAGCGAGCTGCAGGTGACCAGCGACTACGCGGTGATCGCGCTGCCGCTGCCGCTGCTGGCCAGGATCGACAGCAACTTCACCGCCCCGGTGCGCCAGGCGATCTCGGCGGTGCAGTTCGGCTACGCCAACAAGGTGGCCTGGCAGTCGCGGCGCTTCTGGGAGACCGACTACCAGATCTACGGCGGGCTTTCCTTCATCAACCAGGAGGCCTCCGGGCTCTGGTACCCCAGCGGCGGCTTCAACCAGGCCGAGGGCATCCTCATCGCCGCGTACAACAACGGCGAGGTAGCGCGCAAATTCGGCGACAAGGGCATCGACGAGCAGATCGCCCTATCGCGCCAGGCCGTGGAGCTGCTGCACCCCGGCCACGGGCAGGACCTGCGCAAGCCGCTGGCCATCGCCTGGAACCGCATTCCCCACAGCCTCGGCCCCTGGATCAGCCACGAGGTGGCGGAGCCGGACTACGGCTTGCTCAACCAGGCCCAGGGCCGCGTGCACCTGACCAGCGACGGCCTCGCCCACAGCGGCGTGGGCATCTGGCAGGAAGCCGCCGCCGGCGCTGCCCGGCGCGTGGTGCGGAACATCTTCGAGCGTGCGCAAGGCACGTCGCAACACCGGCAAACGGCCTGAACCACGCCGCGCCGCATCCATAACCAGATCCACCTGCCAGGTAGCGGACCTCCGAGGCTGGCGCCAACACAGACCTTGGAGCTTTCGCGATGCCTTTCAAACATGCCCTTCTGGGGTTGGGGGTCCTTTTCGCCACCGTCGGCCAGGCCGCGGAGATCGAGCGGGTGCCCTCGACCTATCCCAACTCGCCGATCCTGCAGTCGGCGACCCTGCCGCCGGGCACGGCGCTGACCTTCGTCTCCGGCATCCTGCCGGACCCGGCCGACCCCAAGGCCGCCAAGGATGACCTGCGCGCCGCCGGCGATACCGAGGCGCAGACCATCGCCGTGCTGCGCAAGGTGGAGGCCGCCCTGGCCCCGCGCGGCCTCGGCCTGGGCGATGTGGTGCAACTGCGGGTGTACCTGGTGGGCGACCCGAAGCTGGACGGGCGCATGGACTTCGAGGGCCTGCAGCGCGGCTTCCGGCAGTTCTTCGGCAGCGAGAAGCAGCCGCTGAAGCCGACCCGCACCACGGTGCAGGTGGCCGGGCTGGTGTTGCCCGGCGCGCTGATCGAAGTCGAGGCGGTGGCCGCCAAGGCCCGCTGACCCAATCCCCCACAGATCGAGCCAGATGCGGCCGGGTTGCGGTCGCCTACAGGAAGTCCCGTGATGCGTAACGCCTTCAGCAAGACCTTCTCGCTTTCCCCCCTCAGCGCCGCGCTGCTCCTCGCCCTGGGCGGCGAGGCGCTGGCCGCCAGCGACCCGACCCTGTCCACCGTGGTGGTGACCGGCGTGCGCGGCAGCCAGCAGCGCACCGTGACCGACAGCCCCGCGCCGGTGGACGTGATCTCCGGCGAGCAGTTGAAGACCAGCGGCCAGAACGGCCTCAAGGACATGCTCACGCGCCTGCTGCCGTCCTTTAACGCACCCACCATCAACGGCGGCGGCACCGCCTTCCTGGTGCGTGGCATCAGCATGCGCGGCCTGGGCGGTGACCAGGTGCTGATCCTGGTGAACGGCAAGCGTCGCCACAATACCGCGATGATCAACAACAACGCCCGGGTCGGCACCGCCGCCGTGCCGGTGGACCTGGACCTGATCCCCACCGCCGCCATCGAGCGCATCGAGGTGCTGCGCGACGGCGCCGCCGCCCAGTACGGCTCCGACGCCATCGCCGGGGTGATCAACATCATCCTCAAGAAGGACGCCGAGGGGATCACCTCGGACAGCTCCCTCGGCCAGTACTACAGCGGCGACGGCACCACCGGCCACGAGGCCGCCAACTTCGGCTTCGGCCTGGGGGAGGGCGGCTTCTTCAACCTTTCCTTCGACGCCAAGGTGCAGGAGCCCTACGACCGCGCCAGCGCCGTGCGCGGCAACTTCGGCACCCTGGAGAACGGCCAGCCGGACCCGCGCATCACCCAGCGCCACGGCTGGGGCGAGGAGTACGGACTGGGCCGCGACCGCACCTACAGCAGCGCCTACAACCTGGAGCTGCCGCTGGGCGAGGACCTCAAGCTCTACTCCTTCTCCACCCTCAGCTACCGCGACGGCAAGAAGGTGCTCGGCCACCGCGCGCCCACCGACATCACCGCCACCAACTGGCTGGCCAACCAGCCGTACCCCAAGGGCGGCCAGGCCACCCGCGAGGTGAACGAGACGGACTACCAGTTCCTCGCCGGGCTCAAGGGCCTGGCCGCCGACTGGGACTGGGACCTCTCCACCAGCTACGGCCGCGACAAGGCCAAGCTCTACACCGACAACAACCTCAACCTCTCCAACGGGCCGGATTTCAGTCAGCGGCGTTTCCACCTGACCGACGAGATCTTCGACCAGTGGACCACCAACCTGGACCTGACCCGTGCGCTGGACATCGGCCTGGACAGCCCCCTGGAAACCTCCGCCGGCATCGAATACCGCTGGGAGAAGTACGAACTCACCGAGGGCGAGCCCAACTCCTACAACTACGGCAACTACGTGATTCCCAGCGGCAGCCTGGGCGGGCGCCGACCCGACCCGGGCCTGTTCTCGGTCAACGGCACCACCCCCGAGGACGCTGGCGACATGATCCGCCACAGCGGCGCCGCCTATGTGGACTTCGGCCTCAACGTCACCCCGCAGTGGTACAACGCCTTCGCCCTGCGCTACGAGCGCTACAACCAGGACATCGGCGAGACCCTCAGCGGCAAGTTCACCACCCGCTACGAGTTCGCCCCGGGCTACGCGGTGCGGGCGGCGGTGAGCAACGGCTTCCGCGCGCCATCCCTGGCGCAGAACGTGTTCTCCTCCACCAGCTCGGTCACCATATTCGGTGCCGGCGGCGCCACCACCACCGCGCGCACCAAGCAGATGCGCCCCGGCTCGCGGGAAGCCATCGCTCTCGGTGCCAAGGCCCTGGAGCCGGAAACCTCGCGCAACTACAGCCTGGGCTTCACCGCCGAACCCACCGACCGCCTGCGCCTCACCGCCGACTTCTACCTGATCGACATCGACGACCGCATCCTGCAGACCGGCGTGCTCACCGGCCCGGCGGTGTCGGCGATCCTGGTGGCCAACGGCCTGTCGCCGAACCTTTCCGGCCAGTACTTCGCCAACGCCGCCGACACCCGCACCAAGGGCGTCGACCTGGTGGCCGAGTACCGCCAGCCGCTGGACGAGTACGGCACGGTGCGCTGGAGCCTGGCCTACAACCACAACAAGACCACCATCCGCGACCTCGCCGACACGCCGCCCGAGCTGTCCAGCCTGGGTTCCGGCTACGTGCTGTTCGACCGCCAGCAGCAGACCGACCTGACCAAGGCCACGCCCAAGGACAAGTGGATCCTCAACACCAACTACAAGGTGGACGACTGGACCCTGAACCTGACGCTGACCCGCTACGGCGAGTACACCGAGGGCTCGAACATCCCGGCCAACGACCGCACCTACAGCGCCAAGTGGATCACCGACATCGACGTCGCCTATGACGTCACCCAGAACCTCACCGTGGCCCTGGGGGCGAACAACCTGTTCGACGTCTACCCGGACAAGATCGGCATCGTGCCCTGGGCCGGCACCTACGAGTACGGGATGTTCTCCCCGTACGGCCTGGGTGGCGGCTACTACTACGGCCGCGTGAGCCTGGCGTTCTGATGATGGGCAAGGGACGTTTGCTGGCGTGCCTCCTGTGCCTGGCACTGGGGGCTGCCCCCGCGCTGGGCGCCGAGGCGCTGCATGTGTCGAGCCAGAAGAACTCGCTGCAGGTGCTGCTGCAGGCCGCCGGCGAGCTGGAGTCGGTGCCTTACCCCATCGAGTTCGCCGCCTTCGGCGCGGCGGCGCCCACGGCCGAGGCCCTGAGCGCCGGCGCGGTGGACGTCGGCACCCTGGGCGTCGCGCCCTTCGTCTTCGCCGCCTCGGCCGGTGCCGGGTTGAAGACGGTGGGCGTGGTACGCCTGAAGGTCACGCCCACGGCGGTGGCCATCGTCGTACCCGAGGGCTCGCCGCTCACCGATGCCGCGTCCCTGGTGGGCACGCGCATCACCACCACGCGCGGCTCCATCGGCCATTACCTGGCGCTGGCGGCGCTGCGCTCGGTGGGCCGCAGCGGGCGCGATGCGACGTTCGTGTTCCTGCAGCCGGGGGAGTCCCGCAGCCTGCTGGCCAACGGTGGGGCGGATGCCTGGGCCACCTGGGACCCGTACACCAGCATGGTGCAGCTGGAAGGCGGCACGCGGGTGCTGGTCAGCGGGGAAGGGCTGTTCGCCGGCAACATGCTGCTGGTGGCCAACCCGGCGGCGATCCGCGACAAGCCGGAGCAGCTGCGGGACTTCCTCCAGCGCGTCGGCCGCGCCTGGGACTGGGCCAATGCCCATGTCGAGGCCTTTTCGGCGATCCAGGCGCGCCAGAGCGGCCTGCCGCTGGAGGTGCACCTGCGCTCCAACCGCTACTCGCAACCCAGGCGGGTGGACGTGGACGAGGCCTTGGTGCAGGACCTCGCCGACACCGCCCGGCTGTACCGGGACGAGGGTGTGATCGGACCGGGATTCGAGGCAGCCGAGCAGGTGGACCGGCGCTTCAACAGCCACGGGGAGGCGCATCCATGACCCGTCCCGAAGCCCACGCCCCTCCAGGACCGACCCTTCCCCGAACCCACAACGGACGTTCCATTTCAGGGATATATGCGAGGCAACACCATGCTGATCACCACCACGGTCGACGAACTGACCGCCGACCACCTGGCCGGCCTGATCCAGGCCCGGCACTACGGCATCCTCATCAAGGGCTTTGCCCCGGCCGACACCGTCGAACTGGCCCGCGAGCGGCTCAGCCGCCACGAACTGCGCAGCGCCTTCAGCGAGCAGAACGAGTTCGTGCGCCTGGGCAAGGCCTATATCGAGATCGGCGACGAGGCCAGCCGCGCCGAGTACCACGCCCAGGCCGTGCCCACCATCCGCCGCGTGCGCGACGTGTTCCGGCCCCTGGCGTCGCCCATCGACGAGCTGCGCCTGCTGCTCGACGAGGTCTGGCCCAAGGGCGCGCGCCTGCTGGATGTGAACGGGCAGAAGTGCTTCGTCGGCATCACCCGCTTCCTCGGCAATGGCACCGACCTCACCCCCCATACCGACAACCTCGAGCGCAACGCGCCCCAGGACCACGAGCCCAAGCTGCTGACGCAGCTGTCCGCCAACGTCTACCTGGCCATCCCGGAGGACGGCGGCGAACTGGAGTTATGGGGCCAGCAGCCCGACGAGGCGGAATACGAGCGCCTGCGCGGCTCGCGTGCCTACGGCATCGAACGGCACCTGCTGCCGCCGCCGGAGGTGGTGGTCAAGCCCGAGCCGGGCGACCTGATCCTGCTCAACCCGCGGCTGATCCACGCGGTGCGCCCCTCGGCCACCGCCACGCGGATCACCCTCGGCGTATTCATCGGTTATTTCGGCGACGACCAGCCCCTGGCCTATTGGAGCTAAGCAGCATGAGTGACGTGGAAGCGATCAACCTGAAAGCCTATTTCAACAAGGGCGGCGAGGAGCTGGACTTCACCGGCAAGCGCTGCGTGCTGGCGGTGAGCGTGGGGCAGGAGTACCACGAGGGGCAGAAGCTCAGCTCCACCGTGCACCTGATCAACAAGTCCGGCTTCAGCCGGGTGAAGGTGGTGGTGGCCGACACCCTGCAGCGCCACAACAAGCACGGCAAGTCGCCGGGGGAGGCGCTCTCCGCCTCGATCCGCGACGGCGACGCCTGGCTGGCGCGCAACCGCCGCTACCTGTCGGGGCTGGAAGCACCGGTAACGGTCAGCCGCTGGAACCAGGAGCTGGCCTCCGACCGCTACGCGGAGCTGCGCCAACAGGTGGACCAGCTCTATCGCGAGAGCGAGGACCTGCGCGGCGCCATCGAGGCCACCATCGGCGTGTTCATCGAGCGCCTGCGATTGCGCGACCCGGAGGCTGACGTCGAGCGCGCGGCTGCGCAATGCCGCGAGTACATCCTGGAGGAGGTGCCGATCATCCTCCCGCTGTGGGCGGAGGAGGGCTACGACTACGTGATCTACCCGCAGCAGATGACTGACGCCATGGCCACCGCCCGGCGCCTGCTGATCGAACCCCACGCGCCGGACCGGGTGCACTGGCTGCCGCTGAAGTTCAAGAAGCGTGGCATCCCGATTCCCTTCACCCTCCCGGGCGCCGTGCACCCGGCCTGGGCGGGGAGTGCGATTGCGATCTGAGGGCCAGGTCATCTAGGGGCGGCTCGCGCCGCCCATCGCGAATGAATTCGCTCCCACAAAAACCTGTAGGGGCGAATTCATTCGCCCAGCGATGCGCCGCATCGCCAACCCACCCGGCACACAGCCGGAGGGTTGATGAACCAACCGTAGGAGCGGATTCATCCGCGAAAAAAGCAGCCCCAAGGGCTGCCTGGGCGAATGAATTCGCCCCAACCAGAGGGCCCCACGCCACACGGACGACGGCCTCCACCCCCTGTCATGACGGAAGGAGTTCCCATGAGCGTTTTTGCGCAACAGCAACGCAAATGGTGGGCCTTGCTCGGTGTGAGCATCGCCAGTTTTCTCGGCTGCGTGGATTTCACCATCGTCAACACCGCGCTGCCGGCCCTGCAGGCCGACCTCGGTGCTTCGGTGGAAAGCCTGCAATGGGTGATCAACGGCTTCATCCTCGCGCTCTCCAGCACCATGGTGCTGGTGGGCCGGCTGGCCGACCTGCATGGCCGCCGGCGGGTGCTGAACATCGGCCTCGCCGTATTCGGCTTGGCCTCCCTCGGTGCCGGGCTGGCCACCAGCATCGATGCGCTGGTGGCCGCGCGGGTGGCCCAGGGGCTGGCCTGTGCGGTGCTGTACACGGCCTCCGGCGCCATCGTCTCGGCCACCTTCGCCAGCGAGGAGCAGGGCAAGGCCTTCGGCGTGCTGTTCGGCGTCAACGGCGTCGGCCTCGCCGTGGGACCGGTGCTGGGCGGGGTGATCACCAGCGCCTTCGGCTGGCAGTGGATCTTCCTGGTCAACGTGCCCTTCGTGCTGCTCAGCCTGGCGATCATCGCCCTGGCGGCGGACGAATCCCGTGCCGAGCAGGACGGCACGCGGCTCGACTGGGCCGGCGCCTTGTTGCTGCTGGTGGGCCTGCCGAGCCTGGTGCTGGTGATCGTCCAGGGCGGCGCCTGGGGCTGGGCCTCTGCCACCACCCTGGGGCTGGTCGGCCTGGCCGCGCTGGCCTTCATCGCGTTCGTCGCGGTGGAGCTGCGGGTGCACGCACCCATCGTCGACCTGCGCCTGTTCGCCAACCGCCGCTTCGTCGCCGCGGTGACCGCCAGCTTCGGCCTGGCGCTGTTCTACTGCGTGGCCTTCTTCGTGATGCCGCTGTACCTGTCGCTGATCCGTGGCGAGAGCGTGCAGGCCAGCGGCCTGCTGCTGCTGCCCACCACCCTGGGCGTGGCGCTGCTGTCGCCGGTGGTGGGGCGGCTGGTGGACCGCAAGGGCCCGGCGCTGCTGATCCAGGCCGGGCTGCTGTTCTTCACCCTGTCGGCCTTGCTGCAGGCCGGCTTCGCCGAGGGCACCTCGCTGCCGTACCTGCTGGGCGCCTTCGCGGTGATGGGGCTGGGCTGGGCCTGCATCCTCGGGCCGTCCACGGTGCTGGGCATCTCCTCGGTGCCGCAGCAGGTGGGCTCGGTGGCCATGGGCTCGCTGATGACCCTGCACAACGTCGGCGGCGGCCTCGGTCTGGCGGTCGGCGTGGGCCTCTACCGCGCATTCGCCGCCCACGCGCTGGCCGGCTCCACGGGCGTGGCGGCCGATACCGACTGGCTGGCCCGTGCGGCCGCCGCGCCGGAGCAGGGCGTGGCACTGCTGGGCGCGCACCTCGCACAGGCCCCGGAGGTGCTGCAGGGCTGGGTGCACGGCGCCTTCCTCCAGGGCTACCAGGCGGTGATGCTGTTCCTCGCCGCCAGCGTGCTGTTGGTCTGGGCCAGCGTCGCCTTGCTGCTGCGGGCCCGGGTGGTCGCGCCCGCCGATGCGGCTGCCGAGCAGGAGCCCAGCCATGGCAAGGCGTGACGGTCGCCTGCGCCTGGGGGCCTTCCTCTCCGGCTCCGGCGCCCATGCCGGCAGTTGGCGCCACCCCCGGGCGGACGCCGACGCCTCGATCAACTTCGAGCGCTACCGGCACTACGCCCAGACCCTGGAACGTGGGCGCTTCGATGCGCTGTTCCTCAACGACAACGTGGCGGTGGGCGAGCTGGACCCTCGCGTGCTGCGCAGCAGCGCCTACAGCCTGCGCTGGGATCCCCTGACCCTGCTGCCGGCGCTGGCGGTGACGACCCGGCACATCGGCCTGATCGCCACCGCCAACACCAGCTACAACGAGCCCTACAACATCGCCCGCAAGTTCGCCTCGCTGGATCACCTGTCCGGCGGCCGCGCCGGCTGGAACCTGGTGACGGCGCTGATCGGCGGGGAGAACTTCAACCGCGCCGAGCACTTGCAGCATGCCGACCGCTACGCGCGCGCCGGGGAGTTCTTCGAGGTGGTCACCGGGCTCTGGGACAGCTGGGCGGACGACGCCTTCCCCCTGGACAAGGCCTCCGGCACCTGGCTGGAACCGGCGCGCATGCGCGTGCTGGACCACGAAGGCGAGCACTTCCGCGTGCGCGGCCCGTTGAATGCACCCCGGCCGTTGCAGGGCTGGCCGGTGATCGCCCAGGCCGGCTCCTCCGAAGCCGGTCGCGCCCTGGCGGCGCGCACCGCCGAGCTGGTGTTCACCGCCCAGCAGACCCTGGAGGAGGGCAAGGCCTTCCATGCCGATATCCACCAGCGCCTGGCGTTGACCGGGCGCGAGGAGGGTGAACTCAAAGTGTTCCCCGGCCTGGCCCCGGTGGTGGGGCGCACCGCCAGCGAGGCGCAGGAGAAGCACGAGGAATTGCAGGCGCTGGTGGACCCGGAGGCGGCGCTCAAGGCGCTGTCCTTCCTGGTGGACATCGGCATCGACCTGGAACGCCTGCCACCGGACGCGCCGGTCGTACTGCCCGACCCGCTGCCGGTCACCGAGCGCCACAAGAGCCGCCAGCAACTGGTGATCGACCTGATCCGCCGCGAGAAGCCCACCGCCGCGCAGCTGCTGCGCACGCTCGGCGCCGGCGGCCATCGCCTGCTGGTGGGCACGCCGAGCCAGATAGTCGAGGAGATGGCCTGCTGGTACGAAGAGCGCGCGGCGGATGGCTTCAACCTGCTGTTCACCCACCTGCCGGGCGGTCTGGAGGACTTTGTCGACCTGGTGATCCCCGAGTTGCAGCGTGTGGGGCTGTTCCGCCGCGAATACGAAGGCCGCACCCTGCGCGAGAACCTCGGCCTGGAACGCATCGCCAACCAGCATTTCGCGTAGCGAGGCCAGGCTGTCGGAATGCCCGGACTGCAATCCGGGCGTTCCGCTCCGGCGTGGTGATCGAGGCCGAAGAGCGGTAGATTTCCCGCTTTCATCACGGAGCGGCAGCACATGGACATCCCTTTCCAATCCCCGGCCACCGATGTCCCCACGGAAAAGGGCGGCAGCACGTCGAGCCCTGCACCCCTCGCGCTGCGCCTGGCGATCCTGGCGTTCCCCATCGAGCAGGCGTGACCGAACATGGGCGCCTGGGGGGCGGGGTTGTATTCCGATGACACGACCTGTGATGTGCGGGATGACTACATCCAGCACCTGAAGCACGGGCTTTCCCACGACGAGGCCTGCCAGAAGGTCCTGGGCCGCCAGGCCGCACGGCTGGGCGAGCCTGAGGTGGCCTGCCTGGTGTACGTCGCCCTGGCCGACACGGCCTGGAAGTACGGCCGGCTGGACGAGACGCTCAAGGACAAGGCGCTGTCGCTGCTGCACGCGGGCGGGGACCTGTCCGTGTGGGAGCGCGATGCGCCCGGGGATGTGCCGGCTCGTCGCAAGGCCCTCAAAGCGATCGAAGCCAGGCTGGCTACCCCTCAGCCGGCGGAAAAGCCTGTGAAGGTGTCGCCGCCCAAGCCCAGGAAGGTCCGTACCACGGCGCCTTTGGGCTCGGTCTTCTCGCTGGATTTGCCCAGCCAACGCCAGGTGCTGCTGGTCCTAGTGGGTTTCGTCGAGCTGGAGAAGAGCATCGACCCGGTCTTCTCGGTCCTGGCTCAGCCCATCGCCTCAGCTGAATCAATGCCCATTCGAATCGCTGGCGATGCCCCGACACTGGTGCTTTCGAAGGGCTTTCGGCAGCCATTCCGGCACGTGGCCATCCTGCCCCGGGATGAGCGAAAGGACATCCTCACCGGGCTGACGCCCCTGGACATCACCGTCGAAGCGGCGCTGCCGTTCCAGCGGGAGCACACGGTGTGGCTGGCATTGGGGCGCATTGCCAGTGAGGTCGACGCGCACCTTTGAGACGGGTGAACGGGCAGGGGGAGGAGGGGAGCGACCCTTCTCGTCGACGCTCAAGGCTTGCGTACATTGATGCTGTCATCACCGATTAATCGCCATATGGGCTTGTTACATGTAGTGCCCATGCCACTCCAACACAAAGGAACTGTGCTGATGAAAAAGACTGTACTGGCCGCCCTGGCCCTGGTGTTTCCGCTGCTGGCCAAGGCCGAACTGGCGGTGATCTTCGACGGCGCCGGCACCTGCGACGGCTGCGCGAAGACCGTCGCCGAACTGTTGCAGAAAGAGCGCTACAGCGTCCGCCTGGTGGATGAAGGCCAACTCGGCGCCGATGTGCTCAGGGGCGCCGATCTCTACGTACAGCCGGGTGGCTCGGACGACATCATGGACACCTTGTCGGAGCTGTCCGCCAGCCAGGTCCAGGCCATCCGCGACTTCGTCGCCCAGGGTGGCCAGTACCTGGGCATCTGTGCCGGCGGTTACCTGGCTGGGCGCTATGCCGACGAGAAGGAAGGCGTCCCGGCCTTTGGCCTGATCGAGCTGGCCGAGGTCGACCAGGAAATCCCGAAGGACAACACGGCGCAGTTCATCTCCATCCAGCTGCCCGCAGGCCACCAGCAGCGCGACGTCTACTACCAGGCCGGCCCGCATTTCGGCAGCCAGCTCCCGGCTGGCGCCGAGGCGACGGCGTACTACACGAAATCCCGGCGCATCGCCGCGCGGATCTCGTCCTACGGCAAAGGCACGGTCGGTCTCATCGGCCCGCATTACGAAGCGGACAGTGCCTGGTACGCCGCCGATGGGTTGCCATCCGATGCAGACGAACATCAGGACTTGTTGGTGGCCATGCTGGTGCAGATGAAGGAACGCGCCGGGCGGTGATCGCCGCGTGGTAACGGCCTAGAAACCGAAAGGCTGAAAGAGCGAGCCAAGGACGATTTCCAGCGTATCCGCAGCGTGGAAAGCACTGGAGAATCACTCAGCCAGGAAATACGCAATTAACCCATAATGTAGATTATGTTAAATCACATATTATGGATTGGCCGTCACTGATGACTCTGCCGGCTCACTCGCCCCGCTTTGTTTGCTTGGATTTGGATATCGCCTCGACCTTCGCCACTGGGCGCTGGTCGAGGCTGTTTCGTTTGGCTGGCGCCTGCTCACTCAACTACAGGTGGAAATCGCCCGCTGCTTCCGGCTGGTAAAGCACCTTCCTGATTTCGATCCGGCGGGTTCGGTCTGAGATTCGCCAGTCGATGGCGTCACCCTCCTGGTAGCCCAGGATGGCGGCGCCGATATCGGAGCACACGGAATGTTTCCCGGCGCGGCTGTCGGCATCCTCGGGATAGACCAGGACCACTTCGATCTCTTCGTCGTCCACCTGCAGCAAGGCCCTGGAGTTCATCGTGACGACATCGCTCGCCACTTGTTCCGGCGTGACCACGGTCGCTCGCTCGATCTCATGTTCAAGCTCCACAACGGCCGGACCTTCTTCGAGGACGATCAGGCTCTCGAGCCTGGCCTTGTCGAACTCGGTGATGTAGATCCCGGTGGAATCGCCAAGGGCACCTTCGCGCAACAACTGCAGGTAGCGCCCTGCTGTCATGGAAAACGACTTCAATGCCGGCGTTTCGCTCTCGAGCAGGAAGCCGCTGCGCTGGAAGGCCTTCAGCGAACGCAGGTTGTCCGGGTGGATCTTGGCGATCAGCTTCTTGGCCCGCATGTCGAGGAAGGCCAGCTTCATGCCTTCGCGGATCGTGCGGGCGCCAAGGTTGCGGCCCCATTCGCCACTGTTTCCGATGGCCAGGACGATCTCGCACTCCGAGCCGGTCTTGATGAGGCGGACAAAGCCCACCGGGGCGTCGTGCCGGTCGAAGGCCAGGAAGAATCGGCCGTCCCGGTTGAACAGATGGGTCAGGATCGGCGCTTGCGTCCGATCCATGGCTTGCTCGATGGACCGCGACACATCACGTGAATCGCTCAGGTAGCAGGTGACGCGCTCATCCTCCAACCAGTCCATCAACGTCAACGCGTGTGCCCGAGTGATTTCAGGGCACAGCGAAATGAAAGGCTTGTTCATCTTCACCACACAGGTATCTGTAAAGAATGAAAGCCCTTCATGGCTACGGCCATGACGGTTCTTTCTGCGGCCGGCCACTTTAAGGCATTACGCAGCAATCACGAACGACCTGAGCGCTTTTCCTTGATCAGCCGATGCATGCCCGGCCTGTAGGCACGGCTGGAATGCACTCACCGCACCTGCGCCCCCATCTCCTGCATGAACTGCCACAGCCTCGGCGGCAGCTGGTCCGGATCGAGGCCGTCGAGCAGGTTCTTCATGCCGAGGCCCAGGTCGGTATCGCCTTCGATGACCAGGCGCCGACGGAAGAACAGCGTGTCCGGGTCCTCCTGGCGGCTGGCCAGCAGCAGGAAGTCGCGCCAGGTGCCGCGGATGCACACGTCCACCGAGCGGCGCTGAGCCACCCGCAGCCGGTTGCCGCTGCAACTCACGCACCAGGCCAGGCCCAGGTCGCTGACTTCCAGGCGCAGCCAGCGATTTTCCAGCAAATGGAACGCCCCCTCGGATAACGGCGTGGCGAACAACCGCGCGGCAGCCAGCTCGATCACCCGGCGCTGGATGGCGAACGGCACGTGGCGGCTGTAGGGCAGCAGCGGCTGGCCCAGTTTCAAGGCCCATTTGGCGACGCTCATAGCCCACCCTCCTCCACGGCCAGCATCCCAGGCTTGCCGTGCCAGTAGCCGTTGCAACCATTGACCGCCAGTGGCGGCAAGGCACCGTCACGCACGGCGGCGAATTCGCCAATGACCCTGCCCATGCCTTCGCTGCGTGGACTGAGACGCAGCACATCGACGCCACAGCCCGCGATCCCGGGGTAATCGGCCAGCAGGTTGCCCACCTCGGCGGACATCGTCTGGATGCCGTTCAGGGTGAACAGCGCCTGACCTTCCTGGCTCAGCAGCGGGATGCCTTCGGGGTAGTTCTGGCAGCAGAACTGGCAATCGTCCTTTGGCCGGTTCTCGGCTCGCGCCGTGAAGCAGCGGGCCGAATACGCCAGCGGCAGATGGCCGTAGGCGAACAGCTCAACCTCCGGGCGCGGCGCCTGCAAGGCGTCGAGTTGCTGCAGGCAGTCCTCCAGCAGGCGCCCGGAGCATTCCACCGGCGGCACCCAGCGCTGCAGGCCGCAGGCTTGCAGCTCCATCAGCGCATGGGCGTTGTACAGGTTGAGCGCCGGGCCGGCGACGAAGGGCCTGCCCTGCTCCGCCAGCAACTGCACCGCGCCCATGTCGTTGGCTTCCACCAGCAGTTCGCCGTTGTCGCACAGGCGGCGAAGGCTGGAGAGTTCCGAGGACGCTTCCACCAGCGCCAGGCCCGACAGCACGAGCTCGGCCCGGGTGCTCTCGCGCAGCTCGCGGGCCAGGCCCAGCCAGTCGTCCAGCGACAGGGCGCGGCGCTTCGAGCACACCGTCTCGCCCAGGTAGATGATGTCGAGCGGCTGGCTGGCCATCTCGGCATAGAAGTCCAGCAGCTTGCTGCGGCTCCAGTAGAACAGCACGGGTCCGAGGCTCAGTTTCATAGGGTCCTCACTGCCAGGATCGGTGGTAAGCGCCGAGGGTCGTCTGGCTGCCTTCCGACAGCCCATCCAGCGCCTTGCGCCAGTGCTCCTGCACGGCAAAGCGGCCGCTGGCGTGGGCGTCCAGCGCCTCGCGCCAGACCCGCGTGACCTGCTCGACATAGGCCGGGCTGCGCTGGCGGCCCTCGATCTTCACCGCCGCGATGCCCATTTCCGCCAGCTGCGGGATCAGGTCGAGGGTGTTCAGGCTGGTGGGCTCCTCCAGCGCGTGGAAGCGCTGGCCTTCCACCAGGAAGCGGCCCTTGCACAAGGTCGGGTAGCCCGCCGGCTCGCCTGGCGCATAGCGGTCGATCAGCACCTCGCTGAGGCGCGAACTCAGGCCCTCCGCGTCCTCCTGCCAGCGCACCGCCTTGGCGGGCGAGCACACGCCACAGAGGTTGGGCGACTCCCCCGTCACGTAGGACGACAGGTGGCAACGGCCCTCGGCCATGATGCACAGGCTGCCGAAGGCGAACACCTCCAGCGGCACGCTGCTCTTTTCCGCCACCTGGCGCACCTGGGCCAGGGACAGCACCCGGGGCAGCACCGCGCGGCGGATGTTGTAGCGCTGCTGGTAGAACGACAGCGCGGCCGGATTGGTGGCCGAGCCCTGCACGGACAGGTGCAGGTTGAGATCGGGGTGGCGCCGGCTGGCGTAGGCCAGCACGCCGGGATCGGCCGCGATCAGCGCATCCACGCCCAGCGCTGCCGCCTGGTCCACCGCACGCTGCCAGCGCGTCCAGCCCTGGGGCTGGGCGTAGGTGTTCACCGCCACGTAAAGCTGTCGGCCGCGCTGGCGGATCAGCTGCAGGCCGGTCTCCAGCTGGCGTTCGTCCAGGTTGAGCCCGGCGAAGTGGCGTGCGTTGGTGTCATCGCGAAAGCCCACGTAGATGGCATCCGCGCCTTGCTGGAGAGCAGCCTTGAGGGCGGGCAGACTGCCCGCCGGACAGACCAGATGCATGAAACGACTCCTGCTCGAACGGCGATGCGCCAGTCTAGGCAGCACATTTGCGGCTGCCTTGACCACGGTCAAGGCAGCCTGGCCGGGCGCGTAGCGCCACCCTGCGCAGCCTTGATCCGCGTCAAGGTTGCAGCGCCCCGTGGGCCTAGCCTGGATTTCGTCCAGACAACCGGAAGCGCTGCCATGGCCAAGAAATTCCCCCTGCACCCCCGCCACCCCGAACGCATCTGCTGGGGCTGCGACCGTTACTGCCCGGCGGATTCCCTGGCCTGCGGCAACGGCGCCGACCGCACCATGCACCCGGTCGAGATGCTGGGCGATGACTGGTACCGCCACGGCGACTGGGGCATCGACGTCGTGGAAACCGAAGACGACGCCGAAGCCGGGGCCCGCAAGGCTGCAAGCCTCTGATCCGATCCCCCAGCGCCCTCCTCGCCCTCACAGACCGTGCCGCCACCCAAGTGGTCTGCCCACCCGCACCGGATTGGTCCGGCTCCGCAATCCACTCGCTCGGTATAAATCCCGGCCTGGGTCCTGGCAGTTGCCGACCCAGGCCTTCAAGACCAGCAAGGATTCATACCCATGACAGCGATGCAGCAGGTGGTAGCCGTTCGCCCCGTGACGGAAGCGGACTTCGAGCAATGGCAGGCGTACTGGGACCAGTACCAGGTGTTCTACAAGGTGGAACTGGGGCCGGAGATCACCCGGCGAACCTGGGCCCGTTTCTTCGACGCGGCCGAGCCGGTGGCGTGCGCCGTGGCCGTCGAGGGCGAGCGGGTGCTCGGCTTCGTCCACTACGTGTTCCACCGCTCCACCTGGGGGCAGAACGACTTCTGCTACCTGGAGGACCTCTTCGTCTCCCCCGAAGCCCGTGGGCGGATGATCGGCAAGCAGCTCATCGAACACGTCCAGCGCCAGGCCCGTGCCCACCACTGCGACCGGCTCTACTGGCACACCCAGGAGACCAACCACACCGCCCAGCGCCTGTATGACTGGATCGCCGAGAAACCCGGCGTGATCGAATACCGCATGGCGCTGTGACGCCCCGGAGCGAGGTCCCGCCTCGCTCCCCTCTTCCCCACCTGCGCCTGCTCACCGAGTGGGCGCAGCCGTTACAGCCCGCACCAGAAGGAAGCACCCTGCGCCCTCCCGGTGTTACGCCCGGCCCCACCCTCCTCCCCTGCACAGCCCGCTCTCGACCGGATAATTCCCGTCGCATCAATCACTTGTCCGTTACCACCGCGCCTTGGCACAGCGCGTGCATTAGTGCATGCATGGATAATTGGATCCAAAAATACAAACGGAGCCACCCCGATGCGCCTGGTCCCCAACTACGAGCGAGCCCCCGCCACTGCCGAAGAAGAGGCCTACAGCTACCTGCTGGACGCCATCTGCAAAGGCCAGTACCGCACCGGTGACCGCCTGATCGCCGAGGACATCGCCACCGACATCGGCATGAGCCGCATGCCCGTGCGCGAAGCCTTCCGCCGTCTGGCAGCCGAAGGCCTGGTGACCCTGCGCCCCAACCGCGGCGCCATCGTCAGCGGCCTCAACATCGAGGAGATGCGCGAAGTCTTCGAAATGCGCA
Source organism: Metapseudomonas otitidis (assembly GCF_011397855.1). Classification (NCBI taxonomy): domain Bacteria; kingdom Pseudomonadati; phylum Pseudomonadota; class Gammaproteobacteria; order Pseudomonadales; family Pseudomonadaceae; genus Metapseudomonas; species Metapseudomonas otitidis. The sequence goes on from NZ_AP022642.1 coordinate 3,122,975, forward strand.
GCGCCCTCGAAGGCCTGGCCATCCGCCTGGCCGTGCCCAAGCTCACCGAGCGCCACCTGGCCCGCCTGGAACGCCAGCTGGACGAAATGGACGACTACCGCGACGACAGCGCCGAGTGGGTCAGCCGCCACCGCGCCTTCCACGAATACCTCTGCAGCCTGGCCGAGCGGCCACGGCTGATGCGCCAGATCAACGCCCTCTACTCGGTGATCGAGCCGCACATGCGCCTCTGGCTGCAGCACGTCGACAAACCCATGAGCGCCCGCGAGGAACACTCGGTGATCCTCGACGCCCTGCGCACCGGCGATGCCCGCGAAGCCGAGCGGGTGATCTGCGAACACATCGAGGGCACCGTGCCCTCGCTGCTGGAATTCCTTGAAGCAACGGGCGCCTGAGACCCGGCCTTCATTCCTCCCCTGAACTGCCTCGGCAACCCCGCCCACAGGAGCTGATCATGTTCGTACGCAGGATCCCGCAGTGCCTTCTTGCCCTTTGCCTGGCCGCTCCACTGGCCCAGGCCGACACGGTGAAGATTCCCGACCGCCTGAAGAACACCGACAAACTGGTGTTCTGCGGCGGCATGGACTCGCCGCCCATGGGCTTCTACGACAGCGCGCAGAAACCCACCGGGTTCACCGTCGAGCTGGGCCAGGCCTTCGCCCAGCGCCTGGGCAACAAGGCCATCGAATGGCGCGTCACGCCCTTCTCCGGGCTGATCCCCGCCCTGCTCGCCGGGCAGTGCGACATGCTCGTCGACCAGCTGTTCGACAAGCCCGAGCGGCGTGAAGTGATCGACATGGTCAACTACATGTACTCCAGCCAGGCCGTGGTGGTCGGCAAGGGCAACCCTCGCGGCATTCGCAGCCTCGACGACCTGTCCGGGCGCAAGGTCGCGGTGCTCAACGGTTCCACCATCCGCACCCTGCTCGACGCCCACAACCAGGTGCTCGCCCAGGCCGGCAAGGCGCCGATGAAGATCGTCGTCTACAACACCGACACCGACGCCTTCCAGGCCCTGCGGGTCGGCCAGGCCGACGCCTACGGCACCACCCTGGAAACCGCCGGCTACTACCAGGGCATGGCCCCCGAGCTGTTCGAGATCGGCGTCCCGGCCTTCGCCCGCATCCTCACCGGGGTCGGCATCCGCAAGGACGATCCGCAGTTGAGCGCCGCCGTGCAGCAGATCATCCGCGACATGCAGGCCGACGGCAGCTACCAGGCCCTTCTCGCCAAATGGCACATCGAAGGCGACAAGCTCGACTGAGCCGAGGTGACCCCATGAACTTCAGTTGGGATGTGTTCTGGCAGTACCTGCTCAGGCCCAGCGACATCTACCTGTACGGGCTCTGGCTGACCTGCGTGATCGCGGTCAGCGCCATGCTCCTGGGCTGTGCGCTGGGCCTGCTGGCAGCGCTGATGCGGCTGTCCTCCAACCCCGTGCTGCAATACCCGGTGCGCTTCTACGTGTGGCTGATGCGCGGCACGCCACTGCTGGTGCAGATCGTCTTCCTCTACACGGCACTGGCCGCCGGCGGGGTGTTCCGCTTCGAGGACCTGGACCTCGGGCTGTTCGTCCTGCCCGGCAACATCCAGGCGGCGATCATCGCCCTGGGCCTCAACGAAGGCGCCTACATGGCCGAGATCATCCGCGCCGGCATCGGCGCGGTGGACAAGGGCCAGTACGAAGCCGGGCGGTCCCTGGGCATGACCTTCCCACGGCTGATGCGGCGCATCGTGCTGCCCCAGGCGCTGCGCGTGATCGTCCCGCCGCTGGGCAACGAGTTCAACGTGATGCTGAAGAACACCACCCTGGTGAGCGTGATCGGCGTGCAGGAGCTGCTGCTCAGCACCCAGATGGTCACCTCCGCCACCTTCCGGGTGTTCGAGCTGTACCTGGTGGTGGCCCTGTACTTCCTGCTGCTGACCACCCTCTGGGGCGTCTTCCAGCGCTGGCTGGAAGTGCGCTTCGGGCGGTCCGAGTCCCCGGCGCCGGCCGCCTCGGGGCGCCTGTTCGGCCAGCAGGCCCTGAAACTGCTGAGGGGGCGTTGACATGATCCCGACCACGAACGACGTGGTGATCCAGGCCCGCGACGTGCACAAGGCCTTCGGCGACCTGACGATCCTCAAAGGCGTCTCGCTGGAGGTGCGCAAGGGCGAAGTGGTGGTGCTGATCGGCGCCTCCGGCTCGGGCAAGACCACCTTCATCCGCTGCATCAACCTGCTGGAGGACATCCAGGGTGGCAGCATCCGCGTCAACGGCGAACTGATGGGCTACCGGGAACGCCCCGACGGCCGCCTGGTGCGCGACTCCGAGCGCAACATCGCACGGCGCCGCCGCGACATCGGCATGGTGTTCCAGCGCTTCAACCTGTTCCCCCACATGACCGTGCTGCAGAACATCATCGAGGCCCCCACCCAGGTCCTCGGCGTGCCCCGCGCCGAGGCCATCGAACAGGCCCAGCGCCTGCTCGCCCGGGTGCGCCTGGCGGACAAGGCCGGGCACTACCCCAGCCAGCTGTCCGGCGGGCAGCAGCAACGGGTGGCCATCGCCCGCGCCCTGGCGATGAAGCCCCAGGCGATGCTCTTCGACGAACCCACCAGCGCCCTCGACCCGGAAACCGTCGGCGAGGTGCTGCAGGTGATGAAGGAACTCGCCGAGGACGGCATGACCATGGTCGTGGTCACCCACGAAATGGGCTTCGCCCGCGAAGTGGCCGACCGCGTGGTGGTGCTGCACCAGGGCGAACTCATCGAAGAAGGCCCGCCGGCCCAGGTCTTCGGCAACCCCCATCACCCGCGTACGCGGGAATTCCTCAGCCGCGTTCTCTGACCCAAGGACACCCCATGCGCGCCCTCCCCCTGCTGGCCAGCACGTCCCTGATCGCCTGCGCCCTCGCCGCCCAGGCCGAAGAAGTGCCCGTGCGCTTCTACAACTGGTCCGACTACATCGCCCCGGACACCCTGAAGAACTTCGAGAAGGAGACCGGCACCCCGGTCCGCTACGACGTCTTCGACACCAACGAAATGCTCGAGGCCAAGCTGCTGTCCGGTCACTCCGGCTACGACCTGGTGGTGCCCTCCAGCCAGTTCCTCACCAAGCAGATCAAGGCCGGCGTCTACCAGCCCCTGGACCGCGCCCAGTTGCCCAACTGGACGCACCTCGACCCCCGCCTGATGCAGCGCCTGGAAGCCGCCGACCCCGGCAACCGCTACGCCGTGCCCTACATGTGGGGCACCGTGGGCATCGGCTACAACCTCGACAAGGTCAAGGCCGCCCTGGGCGACAGCGCCCCGCTGGATTCCTGGGACCTGGTGTTCAAGCCCGAGAACCTGGCCAGGCTGCACGGCTGCGGCGTGGCCTTCCTCGACGCGCCGGTGAAGATCATCCCCCAGGCCCTGCACTACCTCGGCCTGGACCCCAACAGCACTAATCCGGACGACTACACCAAGGCCTCCGCGCTGCTGCAGAAACTGCGCCCGTCGATCACCTACTTCAGCTCCTCGAAGTACACCACCGACCTCGCCAATGGCGACATCTGCGTGGCCGTGGGCTACTCCGGCGATGTGATGCAGGCCCGCACCCGCGCCCAGGAGGCCGGCAAGCAGATCGACGTGCGCTACGTGATCCCCAGGGAAGGCGCCAACCTCTGGTTCGACATGCTCGCCATCCCCCGTGACGCGAAGAACCCCAAGGGTGCCCACGCCCTGGTGAACTACCTGTTGCGCCCCGAGGTGATCGCCCCGGTGAGCGACTACGTCGGCTACGCCAACCCCAACCCGGACGCCACGAAACTGCTCGACCCCAAGGTGCGTGACAACCCCGGCATCTACCCCAGCGACGCGGTGATCGAAAAGCTCTACGTCTCCGCCGACCTGCCGCCGAAGATCCAGCGCGTGATCACCCGCGAGTGGACCCGCATCAAGACCGACCGCTGAACCGAAGAGAGTTTTCCATGCTGAGCTTCTCTGCCCACGAATACCCCTATGCCTCCCAGCGCCAGAGCGTGTTCGCCCGCAATGGCATGGTCGCCACCTCGCAGCCCCTGGCCGCCGAAGCCGGCATCAGCCTGCTGCGCGCCGGCGGCAACGCCATCGACGCCGCCATCGCCACGGCGGCGGCGCTCACCGTGGTCGAGCCCACCGGCTGTGCCATCGGCGGCGATGCCTTCGCCCTGGTCTGGGTCAAGGACCAACTCCACGGCCTCGACGCCAGCGGCCGCGCACCGGCCTCCCTGAGCATCGACGCGGTGAAGGCCGCCGGGCACACCCAGATGCCGGTGCACGGCTGGTTGCCGGTCACCGTACCGGGCTGCCCCTCGGCCTGGGCCGAGCTGTCCGCGCGCTTCGGCCGGCTGCCCTTCGCCGAGCTGCTGCAACCGGCCATCACCCTCGCCCGCGACGGCTTCCCGGTCTCCCCGGTGGTGGCCCACCAGTGGGAAGTGGCACGCCGCGAATACCAGGAAAGCCGCGCCGAGCACCCGGCGCTGGAAGCCTGGTTCGACACCTACCTGGTGGACGGCCAGGCGCCCCGTGCCGGCCAGCTGTTCCGCAACCCGGCCCAGGCACGCACCCTCGCCGAATTGGCCGAGACCCGCTGCGAGAGCTTCTATAGGGGCGCCCTCGCCGAGCGCCTGGCCGCCCACGCCGCCGCCAGCGGCGGCCACCTCGGCAGCGCCGACCTGGCCGGCTACCGGCCGCGCTGGGTCGAGCCGATCAAGGTCAACTACCGGGGTTATGACGTCTGGGAGATCCCCCCCAGCGGCCAGGGCCTGATCGCCCTGATGACCCTCAACATCCTCCAGGGCTTCGACTTCGACCACCGCGACAGCCAGCTCACCTGGCACCGCCAGCTGGAGGCGATGAAGCTCGCCTACGCCGACGGCCTGCACTTCATCACCGACGCCGAGCACATGCGTGTCAGCACCGCCGCGCTGCTGGCCGACGACTATGCCGCTCGCCGCCGTGGCGAAATCGGCGAACAGGCCGCCCCGCCCCGGCACGGCAACCCCGACGCCAGCGGCACCGTGTACATCGCCACCGCCGACGGCGAAGGCAACATGGTGTCCTTCATCCAGAGCGCCTACCACGGCTTCGGCTCCGGCGTGGTCCTGCCGGACAGCGGCATTGCCCTGCAGAACCGCGGCTCGGAATTCAGCCTCGACCCCACCCACGTCAACGCACTGGCCCCAGGCAAGCAGACCTTCCACACCATCATCCCCGGCTTCCTCAGCAAGGACGGCGTCGCCGTCGGGCCGTTCGGCGTCATGGGCGGCTACATGCAGCCCCAGGGCCACGTGCAGATGGTGATGAACCTGGTGGATTTCGGCCTCAACCCCCAGGCCGCGCTGGATGCCCCGCGCTGGCAATGGCTGGGCGGGCTGAAGGTGGGCATCGAGCAGGCTGCCTCCCGCGACCTGGCCTTCGCCCTGGCCCGCCGGGGCCACGAGGTGCAGGTGGCCTGCGACCTGACGGACTTCGGCCGTGGCCAGATCATCGTCCGCGATCCGCAGACCGGCGTGCTCTGCGGCGGTACCGAGCCCCGCGCCGACTCCCACATCGCCGTCTGCTGAAGGAAGCGACCATGTCCCTGCACCCCACCCATGCCCGCGCGCTGACCATCTCCCCGATCGTGCTCGGCGGCAACGTGTTCGGCTGGACCCTCGACGAAGCGGGCTCCCGGCGCCTGCTGGACGCCAGCCTCGATGCCGGCCTCACCAGCATCGACACCGCCGACCTCTACTCCGCCTGGGCCAGCGGCAACAGCGGCGGCGAGTCCGAATGCATCATCGGCAACTGGCTGGCCAGCCGGCCTGGCGAGCGCGACCGCATCACCCTGTTCACCAAGGTCGGTGCCGAGCTTTCGCCGACCCGCAAGGGGCTCTCGCGGCACTGGATCAGCCAGGCCGTGGAGGACTCGCTGCGACGCCTGCGCACCGACTACATCGACCTCTACTTCGCCCACTACCCGGACCCGGAAACGCCCCACGAAGAAACCCTGCGGGCCTACGAGGAACTGATCCGCGCCGGCAAGGTACGGGCCATCGGCGCCTCCAACTTCAGCCCGGAGCAACTGCGCGCGGCGCGGGCCAGCGCCGACCAGGCCGGGTTGCCGACCTATTCGGCGCTGCAGGTGGAATACAACCTCTTCGACCGTGCCCGCTGCGAGGCCGACGACCTGCCCCTGGCCGCCGAGCAGGGCTGCGTGGTGACCACCTACTTCAGCCTCGCCTCCGGCTTCCTCACCGGGAAATACCGCCGCCTGGCCGACCTGGGTGACAGCGCCCGGCGCGAAGACCTGGAGAAGTACTTCGACGACCGGGGCATGCGCATCCTCGCAGCCCTAGACGCCGAGGCCGAACGCCTCGACGCCGCGCCCGGCGAAGTGGCCCTGGCCTGGTTGCGCCACCAGCCGGGGGTCACCGCCCCCATCGCCAGCGCCACCAGCGAAGCCCAATTGGCCAGCCTGGTGCGGGCAAGCCGGCTCACCCTGGACGCCGAGGGCCTGGCCCGGCTCGATGCGGCCAGCCTGCCCGGCGCCTCCTGATGACGTGGGCGGCGCCCACCGCCCCGTCTACCGAAGAAAAGCAGCCCGCAGGATGCCGGCCCCAGTGGCCGTCTTGACCGACTCGTCCGTCGTCAACCCTGCATCGCCGGGCACCGCCGGCTAGAGCCTTTCTTCATCATGGAGCCGTGCATCCATAACCAAAGGCTTTGGATGCACGGCCGCAGCCCCTGCCCGCCGATGCGGCAAAGCCCTCGCCCGGCGCGGCTTTCAGCCCCTCCCACACGTACAACGCACCGCCCTGGTGCGGGCCTTCCCGTTCTTGGACGGGGCTGGGGGCGCGCCTTGCAAATACCCCTTCGCTGGCTACGTTGATAGCAAAACCACAGCACAGGTAAGCCTTCTCCCAACCGACCCATCCGGAAGTGTGTCGGCCCCGCTGAATCCGCTGCCCGGCAGCGCGCCTTGAGACAGACGGGATACGGAAATCCGCCATAAGAACAAGGACTTCGCATGAAACGTGGCCTGATGACTCACGTCCTCTCCCGCAGAGGCCGTACGGAATTCCTTTGCCTATCGCTCACCCTCTTCGTGGGCCTGGTGATCGTCAGCTTCCTGCTGCTCGAAGCCCCCTTGCAGCAATGGCTGGACGGCCTCGGCCCGACCGCGACCGACCCGCTGCGCAGCCTGGGCCTGGCCGCCTTGCTGGTGGCCCTGCTGGCCCTGGACGTGGTGCTGCCGGTGCCCTCCAGCATGGTTTCGCTGCTCGCCGTGGCGGCCCTGGGCGCCGTCGGCGGCTACCTGGCGATCTTCACCGGGCTGTGCCTGGGCTCGCTGCTGGGGTACTGGCTGGGGGCCGGCTACATCCGCCTGCTCTCGGGCTGGCTCAACCTCGCCGACTGGGACAAGGCCAGCCGCCTGGCCAACCGCATCAACACCCTGTCGCTGATCTGCCTGCGCGGCGTGCCGGTGCTGGCGGAAACCTCCGTGCTCGCCGCCGGCATGCAGCGTTACCCGCTGCGCCGCTTCCTGGTCATCACCACCCTGGCCAACGCCGGCCTGGCGCTGGTGTACAGCGCCCTGGGCAGCGTCGTCGCCGAGGAGCAGGTGCTGCTCTGGGCGGTGATGGCCAGCATGGTCCTGCCCGGGCTGTTCCTGCTCGGCAAGGGCGCCCTGGCCCGTCGCCAGCCCCGTGCCGACGAGGCCGGCGAAACCCTGGATGGCCGCTTCACCGTGGCCTACCACTACCCGGTGCGTTTCACCGACCACCTGTTCGACACCGCCAACCCCTGCCTGCATGAGCAACTGACCCAGCGCGGCAGCGGCCCCGTCTCGCTGCTGGCCTTCGCCGACCAGGGCCTGCTCGATGCCGCGCCCGGCCTCGGCGAACGCATCACCCGCTACGTGCAGGCCCACGGGGACCTGCGCCTGCTGGCCGCGCCCATCCCGGTGCCGGCCGGCGAAGCGGCGAAGACCGCCGAGGTGCTGCAGCGGCTCTACGCGCAGATGCTCGAACACGGCCTGGACCGTCATTGCTACGTGCTCGCCCTGGGCGGCGGTGCGCTGCTGGACAGCGTCGGCTACGCCTGCGCCACCTTCCACCGGGGCGTGCGCCTGGTACGCATCCCCACCACCGTGCTGGCCCAGAACGACGCCGGCATCGGCGTCAAGAACGGCATCAACGCCTTCGAGCAGAAGAACCTGCTGGGCGCCTTCCAGCCCGCCGATGCGGTGCTCAACGACTTCCAGCTGCTGCTCAGCCTGCCGCGCCGCGACCAGTTGGCCGGGCTGGCCGAGGCGGTGAAGGTCGCCGCCATCAAGGACGCCGCCTTCTTCGCCTGGATGGAGCAGCACGCCGACGCACTCGCCCGCTTCGAGCACGCCCCCAGCCGCCACGCCATCCACCGCTGCGCCGAACTGCACCTGCAGCACATCACCCGCGCCGGCGACCCCTTCGAGCGCGGCAACGGCCGGCCGCTGGACTACGGCCACTGGGCCGCCCACAAGCTGGAGAAACTCAGCCGCCACCGGCTCCGCCACGGCGAAGCGGTGGCCGTCGGCATGGCCCTGGATGCGCTCTACGCCCAGGCCAGCGGGCTGCTGCCCACCTCCGAGCTGGAGCGCCTGCTGCACCTGTTGCTGGGCCTGGGCTTCGACCTCTCCCCGGCGGAGCTGACCCTGCGCGATGAACAGGGCCAGCTGCGGGTGCTGCAAGGGCTGGAGGACTTCCGCCAGCACCTGGGCGGCGCCCTGTCGATCCCCATGCTCGACCGCATCGGCCACGCCGTGGACCTGCACCAGATCGACGACCTGCGCATGGAGCAGGCCATCGAACGCCTCGCCGGGTTCGGCCACCAGGCCTTCGCCCCTGCAGAGGGCGCCCCGTCATGATGGCCCAGGGCTCGCTGCACACCTGGCTGACCCTGGGACGGGTCTCCAACCTGCCCACGGTCTGGACCAACGTCCTGGCCGCCGCGCTGATCGCCAGCGCGTCCGGGCCCTATGCCCCGCCCTCCTCCCTGGGCTGGCTCCTGCTGCTGGCGGCTGGGTCCGCGCTGTACCTGGCGGGCATGCTGCTCAATGACCTGTTCGACGCCGACTGGGACAGCCAGCACCAGAACCCGCGCCCCATCGCCCTCGGCCAGGCCAGCCGGCAGCAGGTGCTGCTGGCCAGCGCCGGGCTGCTGGCCGTGGCGGCCCTGGCCGTGCTCCTGCTCAGCCGCCTCGCCATGCAGCCCCTCTGGCTGCTGGCCAGCGCCGCCGCCCTGGCCGGGCTGATCCTGGCCTACAACCTGCTGCACAAGCACTACCTGCACAGCGTGTGGCTGATGGGCGGCTGCCGTGTCGCGCTGTACCTCACGGCCGCCGCCAGCCTCGGCGCCCCGTCGGCGTCCCTGTGGCTCTGTGCGCTGCTGCTGGGCACCTACATCAGCGGCCTCACCTACGTGGCCCGGCAGGAGCACCTCAACCGGCTCACCAGCCTGGTTCCGCTGCTGCTGATGCTCAGCCCGCTGCTGCTGGCCTTCCGCGGAGAAGGCCTGATGTTCTGGCTGATGCTGCTGCTCTGGCTCGGCTGGCTGGGCAAGAGCTACCGCCAGCACCTGGCACGACCGGACCAGCGCAACGTGCGGGCCTTCATCGGCGCCGGGCTGAGTGCGCTGCCGCTGTACGACGGCATGGTCCTGGCGCTGGCCAACGTGCCCCTGGGCAGCCTTCTGTGCATCGGCGTGTTCCTGCTCCTGCCGCGCCTGCAACGCTGGGTGAAACCGACATGAATCACATTGCCTGCCTCCTGCCCGACCTGCGCCTCGACACCGCACGGATCGCCGACCTGCACCAGGCCCTGGTCGCCGCCCTGGACGATGACGCGCGAGCGGCCTGGGAGCTGACCTGCCAGCGCCTGGCCGAACACCCCGATGGCGACACCCTGGCCCTGCTCAGTGGCCGCCTGCGGCGCCAGCTCGGCGAGCAGTACGTGCCGGGCCTGCACTGGCGGCGCGGTGAGCTTGGCCGCGCGTTGCTGCTGGCCCAGGCACTGGAAGCCCAGCCCGAAGGCGCCCGCGAAGCGCTGTTGAAGCGCTACTTCGCCTGGGGCGACGACCTGGAGAAGGCCGCCCTGCTCAAGGCCCTGGACTGGCTCGACGGCGACGGCATCTGCCTGGACCTCGCCCAGCAGGCCACCCGCACCAACAGCAGCGACGTGTTCGCCGCCCTGGCCCTGGACAACCCCTACGCCGCCCGCTTCTTCCCCGAGCGCGCCTTCCACCAGCTGATGCTCAAGGGCGTCGCCATGGAGCTGGACATGCGCCGCGTACAGGGGCTGGAGACGCGGCGCAACGGGGCGCTCAACCAACTGGTGCTGGACCAGTTGAACGAGCGCCTGGCCGCCGGCCGCAGCGCCCTGCCCGGCCTTGCCCAGCTGCTGGCCTGGCCCCTGCTGAGCCCGGCGCAGATCGCCAACCTGCAGGCCCACGCCCGCGCCGGCCGGCTGCCGCCTGGCTGGCTGCCCGCCGACTTCCCCCGCACCTGATTCCCCGCACACCGAGAAAGGACGCCCCCATGCCCAGGTACTTCGACCCGCACATCCACATGGTCAGCCGCACCACCGACGACTACCAGAACATGGCCGACGCCGGCATCACCGGCGTCATCGAGCCGGCCTTCTGGCAGGGCCAGGCCCGCACCAGCCTGGGCAGCTTCATCGACTACTTCGACACCCTGGTGGGCTGGGAGCGCTTCCGCGCCAGCATGTTCGGCATCCACCACTTCTGCACCATCGGCCTCAACCCCAAGGAGGCCAACAACATGGCCCTGGCCAACGAGGTGCTGGACATCCTCCCGCGCTACCTGGTCAAGGAAGGCGTGGTGGGCGTCGGCGAGATCGGCTACGACGACATCACCCCCGAGGAGGAGCACTTCTTCGCCCGCCAGCTGGACCTGGCCAAGCGCTTCAACCTGCCGGTGCTGGTGCACACCCCACACCGCGACAAGATCGGCGGCACCCGCCGCACCCTCTCGGTGATCCGCGAAGTGGGCGTCCCCGAGCACCTGGTGCTGATCGACCACCTCAACGAGCTGACCCTGCCCCTGGTGATGGAGAGCGACTGCTGGCGCGGGCACTCCATCTACCCCAACACCAAGATGTCCGAGCAGCGCATGGTGGCGCTGCTGCAGCAGTACGGCACCGAGAAGATGGTGGTCAACAGCGCCGCCGACTGGGGCGTCAGCGACCCGCTGAAGGTGCCCAAGACCGGCGAAGCCATGCGCCAAGCCGGCTTCAGCGAGGCCCAGGTGGAGCAGGTGCTGTTCGACAACCCGGTGGACTTCTTCGCCCAGAGCGGCCAGCTGGACAAGGCCGAAGTCGGCAGCCTGCTGCCCATCGATCAACGCCGTCTCTGGCAGGAAAACTCGGCCCTGCGCGGCCAGGAACCGGTGGTGAAATGAACGGCGCGATGGGATGGACCCCAGCGCAACTGGGTTACTGCGGCAACGTCCACCCGGCCCATGACCTGGAGGCACTCTGTGCCTCCATCGCCGGGCCGTTCCAGGCGGTGCGCCGGCAGCGCGGCCTGGCCGAACAGGACAGTGGCCTGTGGATCAGCGCCCACGCTGCCAGCGAACTGCAGGTGCCGGCCCGCCGCCGCGCCTTCCTCGCCCTGCTGCGGCGTTGCGGGCTGCGCCTGACCTCGCTGAACGGCTTCCCCTTCGGGCGCTTCCACGGTGCGGCGGTCAAGGCCGAGGTGTACCAGCCCGACTGGGCCGCCCCCCGGCGCCTGGCCTACAGCCTGCAACTGGCGGAGCTGCTGGCCGAGGCCCTGCCGGAGGACTGCAACCAGGGCGTTATCTCCAGCGTGCCCCTGGGCTACCGCGCGCATTGGACGCCAGCCCGCCAGCAGCACGCGGAGAACCGCCTGCGCCAGCTCACCCGAGGCCTGGCCGAGCTGCGCCAGCGCACCGGCAAGCACATCCGTCTGTGCCTGGAGATGGAGCCGGACTGCGTGCTGGAGCGCACCGAGGAGGCCCTGGCGTTCTTCACCCGCTGGCGCGACACGGACCCGAACTGGCGCTACCTGGCGCTGTGCGTCGACGTGTGCCACCAGGCGGTGCTGTTCGAGGAGGTAGGCGAATCCCTGGTGCAGCTGCACCAGGCCGGCATCCCGGTGGGCAAGATCCAGCTGTCCAACGCCCTCGCCTGCCAGCTGCCGATCCAGGCACGCGCCCGTGCCCTGGCCCTGGAGCGGCTGGCCGGCTTCGCCGAAGGCGTCTACCTGCACCAGGTGAAGGGCCGCCGCCACGACGGCGGGCTGAGCAGCTGGGCCGACCTGCCCCAGGCCCTGGCCGACCCGGCGCTGCACGCCTGCGTGGAGCTGCGCGTGCACTTCCACGTGCCGCTGTTCACCGAGCGCTTCCAGTGGCCGGAGCTGCACGGCACCCAGGCGGCCCTGCATGCCGTCTTCGACACCCTGGCCGCGCACCCCGGGCTGCACCCGGTGCTGGAGGTGGAAACCTACAGCTGGAACGTGCTGCCCGAGGCCCTGCGCCCGGCCAGCGAAACCGCCCTGGCCCAGGGCATCGCCGCGGAACTGGCCTGGGTCGATGACCAGCTGGCCTCGCGCTTCGGCCCGGCCCTGCGCCGGCGGGCGGTGCGCCATGGCTGATCCCAGGCCCCTGCTGCTGGTGGACGTGGTCGGGCTGACCCCGTCCCTGCTCGGCGATAACACCCCGCACATCAACGCCCTGCTCAAGCGCGGGCGCATGGCCGGTCTGCAACCGGTGTTCCCGGCCGTCACCACCAGCGTGCAGGCCTCCATGCTCACCGGCCTGCCGCCGTCGGGACACGGCATCGTCGGCAATGGCTGGTACTTCCGCGACCAGGCCGAGGTGCGCTTCTGGCTGCAGTCCAACGCCCTGGTCCAGGGCGAGAAGGTCTGGCAGGCCATCGCCCGCCAGTGGCCGGCGTTCCGCTGCAGCCAGCTGTTCTGGTGGTACAACATGTACGCCGACGTCAGCGCCTCCATCACCCCGCGCCCCCACTACCCCGCCGACGGGCGCAAGGTATTCGGCCTCTACTCGTCCCCCGCTTCGCTGCACGCGGAGATCGAGCAGCGCATCGGCACCTTCCCCTTCCCCAGCTTCTGGGGCCCGATGGCCGGCATCGGCTCCAGCCGCTGGATCGTCGACTGCGCCATGGCCGAGTTCGACCTCAACCGGCCGCACCTGCAACTGGTCTACCTGCCCCACCTGGACTACGACCTGCAGCGCCTCGGCCCACGCCACCCGGAGATCGGTGCCCAGGTGCGCGCCATCGACGCCGAGGTGGGCCGCCTGCTGGACTTCGCCCGCACCCAGGACGCCGCGGTGATGCTGGTGTCCGAGTACGGCATCGAGCCGGTGCAGCAGTCCATCTCCATCAACCGCCTGCTGCGGGCCGAAGGCTGGCTGCAGGTGCGCCGCTCGCTGAGCTGGGAGCTGCTCGACCCCGGCGCCAGCGCGGCCTTCGCCGTGGCCGACCACCAGGTGGCCCACGTCTACGTGCGCGAGCCCCGCGAGCTGCGCCGGGTCAAGGCGCTGCTGGCGCGCCAGCCGGGCATCGAGCGGGTGCTGGACCGTGACGAGCAGCGCGCCTGGCAGCTGGACCACCCCCGCGCCGGCGACCTGGTGGCCATGGCCGCGCCCGGCTACTGGTTCGATTACTACTACTGGTTCGACGACCGCCTCGCGCCGGACTTCGCCCGCACCGTGGACATCCACCGCAAGCCCGGCTACGACCCGCTGGAACTGTTCGTCGACCCCGCCATCGCCTTCCCGCGCCTGCGGGTGGCGCGGCGCCTGGCGCAGAAGCTGCTCGGCTTCCGCTACTACATGGACCTGATCCCCCTGGACACCCGCCTGGTGCGCGGGAGCCACGGCCGTCTTCCCGCCAGCGACCAGGATGGGCCGCTGCTGATCACCGATTGCGACCTCCCCTTACCGGACCGCTTGCCGGTCACCTCGGTAAAACACCTGCTCCTGCAGTACTTCCTGGGGCACCGCACTCTCGACAAGGCTTCGGCCAAGGAGACCCCATGCAACGAGCCCTCTCCCTTGCAGTCCTGAGCATCCTGGCCGGTTCGGCCCAGGCCCAGAGCCAACCCTCCTTCGACTGCACCGGTTTCTTCGACTACGGCGGCCATCCCGATGCCCTGCGAACGCAGTTCACCGGCGCACCGGAAGTCACCGCCTGGAACTGGTTCGTCTGCCTCAACCAGCCCGAAGTCAAGGGCAGCACCAGCCGTGTCTGGGAGGGCCTCAAGCCCACCGACCAGGTGTTCCTGCCCAACGGTGGCAAGCCGCTGCCCTACAACGAGCGCGAACCCACCCCCACCACGGTGCTGAAACAGGCCGAGCAACTGGGCCTGGACACCAAGGCCACCTTCCACAACCTCGACAGCATCCAGCAGGTGGACGGCCTGGTGCTGGAAATGGGCGGCCAGGTGCCGGCGGCGCAGAAAGGCAAGCCGGTGCGCTTCCAGCTGCTGATGGGCCAGGGCACCTTCGACTACATCGTCGACAAGCAGGTCTACAACGTCGATGGCCAGGCCGCACTGACCGCCAACCTGGCCTTCCCCGCCAACGCCTGGGAGGTGAAGACGGCGTGGATCTGGATCGGCACCGACGCCACCTTCCGCAAGACCCTGGAGAACGACGGCTACTACATCGCCCAGGCCTACTACCTGAAGAACGGCAGCCAGTACGAGGTGGGCTACGCCGCCCTCAGCGGCATGCACGTGATCAACAAGCTCACCCCCGACTGGGTCTGGACCACCTTCGAGAACCGCAACAACAGCAAGTACACCGTCACCAACGACATCCCGCCCAAGCCGATGACCAACAGCACCGGCCCGACCCCGGCAGCCCAGGCCGCCAATGCCCAGTTCCAGCCGCAGTACGCCGCGCTGGGCCAGTACGAGCTGATCGGCGTGCAGTACATCGCCGGCGGCGAGCCCAAGCTGCTGGCCAACTCGCAGCTGGAGTCGGCCTTCCAGAGCCAATCCTCGTGCCTGGCCTGCCATGGCACGGCGGCCTATTCGGCGAAGAAGGGCTACTTCAACTTCGCCCTGCCGTCCCAGGACGGCATCGCCTACCCCGTGGAGCCGCTGCCGGAGAGCGCCTTCGCCGGCTACAACCAGCTGGACTACGTCTGGTCGCTCAAGCGCGCCCAGTGGAAACGTTAAGGAGGACGAACCATGAGCGTCTTGAACTTCCCACGGCTCTACATGAACGGGCATTTCTTCTGGAACCCGCCCACGGCCAACAACAACGACGTCCTCCCGCTCTACGACGCCGTGAAGATGGACCTGAACTGGCCGTTCCTGTCGCACTACGGGATCCATCCCGAGAACGCCCGCACGAAACTCCTGCCCTGGATCATCAGTGCGCTGCCCTATGACCAGGTCCCGGACTACGTGCTGCAGGTGCCGGGCAACGGGAGCCCCAACGGCTACCCGATGATGCCGGCGGAATGGGACCTGTTCGGCGACAACGCCTGCGGCACCGTGGACTACAACGACATCCGCTCGCTGATCATCGGCGGCGAACTGCAGGCCAACAGCTACATCGAGCAGGACCCCATCGTGGGCACGGGCTACCAGTTGCTGGGCAACCCTTTCGGCAGCGACAAGCCAACCCCGGCGCGCTTCGTCGACATCAGCCCCTGGCAGAACACCTTCACCGCGCTGTACTTCGACCGCCTGGTGCTGGGCGACGCCACCTGCGGACTGACGGCCACCCGCGCCTACCGCATGCTCGACCGTTTCCTCAACTTCAACTGGGGGGCCGTGCAGGGCCTGAACACCGTCACCACCGCCTGGCAGACCTGCTTCCCCCGCGAGAACCTGCAGTGGCAACTGGGCGACTCGGCCCTGCTCAAGGCCCTGCAGCAACAGATGGAGGCGCAGAACGCCCAGGGGCTGATGTTCCGCTTCACCACCTACCTGACCTACTACGACCGTAACGGCATCTTCAACGACTACCCGCCGGTCAACACGCGCAGTAACAGCCTTAAAGCCCTTGAGGCGCTTCACGGCATCTACCAGGCCGGCCTCGACAACGTGGCCGACATCGTCCTCAACCCCGCCTACAGCCGCACGGCGGGCGTGCTGGGCCTGTGGTTCGCCGATGAGTACCCCACCGCCCCGGCCGGTCGCCGGCTGGAGCCGGTCGGGAAATTCCCGATCCCGGGCGGGAACCCGAAGGCAACGATCCAGTTGGGGGTGATCTCCGCCCAGGCCCAGGGCGACCTGCTGTCACTGGACCTGGGCACCGGTTTCCCCTTCGCCCCCCTGCCGAACAGCCAAAACACGGTACCGGAGTGCGAGAAGCTGCAACTGGGTGATTTCCAAGTCGGCATCCAGCAGAACGGCGAGTTCCAGCCCCTGGCCGACCTGACTTTCGCCCAGTACGCCCAGGCCGCCTTCGACAAGCGTGCAGGCCTGGTGGACCTGCCGGTGACGGATGCCGTGTCCAAGACCGAGGTCGGCACCCTGGCCCTGCAGACCCAGGGCAGCAGCCCGATGCTCGCCGCCCAGCAGCAGATGTGGACCGCCGAGGTGGTCGAGAGTGGCACCTTCATCGACGTCGGGGACACCCGCACCCTGCAGATCATGGTGCAGTACGACGGCCTGCCCGCCCCAGCCGGAACCACCCTGTGGGTGGCGGAGTACAACAACCCCTTCATGCTGACCACCAGCAACTACTACCTGGCGTTCAGCAACGACATCGACTTCACCCTGATCAAGGACCACCCCACCCACCGCAAGGACAACAAACCGGGTATGCCGCAGTTTCTCGGTACCCAGGCACCGGGGGCCGTGATCAACGAGGGCAGTGGGCGCAGCCTGCGTACCACTGACGATGCCCCGGAGGATGATTTCGTACCCATCCGCTACCAGACCTACCTGAAAACCCCGGCCGGTCTCAGCCTGGCACCCTGCCTGCAATTCATCCCGTCCATCCCGCGTTCCGGCGTGCTGGATAACGGCGCCAGGGTGGACTACAGCCTCACCCAGATCACCACTGACGCCAACGGCATCGCCCAGGTGACGGTCAAGGCCATCGCCGCCGGCTTCCCGACCCTGCGCTTCTTCGTCCAGGACGGCCCCGGCGCGGCACCTGCCGTGCCCTTCAGCTTCGATTACATGGAGGCCTACACCGACTTCCTCGCACCCTTGCGAGTGCTGCCGGACGAGCCCGGGCTGATGGACGAGTTCGTCACGGCCTGGAACCAGGTGTGCAAGCAGACGGACGCACGGGTGCTGATCTGGGAGGGCTTCATCTACCCGCGCATCTTCGAGCCGTTCTATTACCTCTACCCGATCATGGACAAGTACATGCCGCTGAATTCCCTGCAGCGCATCGAGGGCGCCATCGACCAGTTGATCCGCCTGGTCAGCAAGCCCTACCAGGAGGAAAGCACCCTTGCCATGCCCATCACCCGCGACCTGCCGCAGAGCCGGCGCGCGGTGCTGGAACGCTGGGCCAACGAGCTGGTGAAGCTCAACTACCCGCCCCGGCCCCTGACCTGAACCGTCGTTGACCTGGAACCCGCAGGCGGGCCGGCACCGCTCGCCCGTCCTGCCGTTACGAAGGAGAGTCCCCATGAAGAAAACCCGACTGCTCGCCTGGCTGCTGCCCCTCGCACTGCTCGGCCAACCCGCCCTCGCCGCCGATGACGAAGGCGACGTGTTCTTCACCAACGGCGTGCACAACACCCTCGGCTGCGACGCCAGCAACGGCAACTGCATCGCCGAGCGCAAGCCCGGCGAGCCCAGCGATCCGTTCTTCCCCGCCACCTGGGTCAGTGACTGGACCATGTTCCGCGTCACCCAGAACTACGAGAAGAACCCGCCGCCCTACAGCAACCCGCCCAGCACCCTGAAACCGGCCGACTACACCGTCTCCAAGGGCACCAGCTACTACGACACCACCTACATCCCCGCCGATGGTGACGGCTACGGCGCGATGATGGAGCACTACGAGAAGTACTGCCTGCCGATCTTCCCGATCAAGGACAACAACTACACCTGCTCCTTCGTTTCCCTGGGCAACAAGGCCTACTTCCTCACCTACGAGGACCGGCCCAAGACCATGCCCGAGTGCTGCTCCTTCTCGCCGATGAACCACCCGGCGCGGCAGGACTTCGTCCAGCACCTGCCCTACAGCCCGACCCGCAGCCAGAACCTGGGCGGCAGCGTGCAGGCCTATGCGCTGGACGTGCAGTCGCCCCAGGGGCCGATCCTGTTCGGCTACGCCTTCTACAAGGACGCCACCCGCGCAGCACCGGGCCAGCCGCTGTTCCGCCACCCGCAGTCGTTCTACTTCTCCGGGGACGCCAGCGTCGCCAACGCACCCATCGTCAGCCAGAACTACGTGAACTTCCGCATCGAGAAGCCCGACCCGGCCAAGACCTGGGACCAGGTGGCCAAGAAGTGCCCGGTCAACCCCGAGCCCTGCCAGCTGTTCAACCCGCCGGCGCCCCAGGCCAACGGGGCCAAGGCGCAGTGGAACCAGCTGAAATCCATGCAGCCCTGATCGGCAAGGAGCGCCCTCATGAACCCGACCTTCCGCTACGCCGGCTCCGCCCTGCTGCTGGCCAGTGCCCTCGCCTGCCAGGCCCGCGAGCAGCCCCAGGCCGCCGTCACCGGCACCACCCCCGCCTGCCAGCCGCCCACCAGCGCGCCGGCCCCCACTGCCGCCCAGGCTGATTTCGACCGCTACAGCTGGCAGCTCTTCATCGCCCTCAACTGGCCGGTGCAGGCCGGCCAGCGCGGCCAGCCGGACTGCAGCCAGCCCCTGGGCGCCCCCGGGCCCACCGTCTGGCAGAGCTACAAGGACGTGAACGAGATCTTCCTGCCCAACGGCCAGAACCCCGGCCCCTGGAACACCCCGATGAGCGCCCGCAGCCTGGGACTCATCAACATCGCCGCGCTGAAGAACACCTCCGTGGTGCAGGCGGTGGACCAGGCCGTGGGCGGCTGGCTGATCGACCAGCGCGGCAACCCCACCTACTACGACATCGCCGCCAACGAGGTCTCGTACGACTACATCGTGCAGAACCATTTCTATGACCTGAGCGTGGTGAGCCAGGCGCGCAACATCGCCTTCCCCGCCCAGGCCACCGAGATCAAGGCCGCCTGGCGGGTGCTGACGCCCCAGGACAATGCCGCGCGCTACTTCACCACCCGTGCCCAGGTGGCGCAGTTCAACAGCCAGGGCGTCGCCACCGGCACCACAGTGGAAGCCACCCTGGGCCTGGTGGGGCTGCACATCATCGTCAAGGCGCCGGGCTACCCGCAGTGGGTCTGGTCCACCTTCGAGCAGGTGGACAACGTGCCCGGTGGCAGCGGCAGCGCCAGCCCCTACAGCTACTACGACGCCAGCGCCCCGGCGAGCAGCGTCAACCAGTCGCCCTGCACCTGGCAGCAGCAGGGCAGTGACCTGATCTGCGTTCCCAAGCCCGGCACCACCTTCCAGACCCCCGACCCGCTGACCCGCGTCACCCCCATCGCCAGCGACACGGCGGCGGTCAACGCCCAGTACCAGCAGAACGTGCAGCAGAGCGTGCTGCGCTACTACCAGCTGGTCACCACCCAGCGCCCGCTGATGCCGGACAACCCGGGCAACCCGCTGGGCCAGCCGACCCCGGCGCTGTCCGCCAACGTCACCATGGAGAGCTACATCCAGCCCAACAGCAGCTGCATGAACTGCCACTCCATGGCCACGGCGAAGAACAGCCCCTACAAGTCCGACTACTCCTACCTGTTCAAATTCGCCAAGGCGCCCGCCTCGGCCGCTCTCAACAAGGACGAGGAATGACCCCATGAGCATCCTGAACGGACCCCGACTGAACTTCTGGGGCGGCATCCGCACCGACGTGAGCCTGCCCAACAACTCACCGACCATTCCCATGGGCACCGACGACTCGCAGACCCTCGACCTGTTCGACATCCCCAACTCCCAGGTGGCCACCCAGGCCCAGGGCTACAGCGACGACGAACTGAACAACCTGATGAATGCTCCCAGCGGGAACTACTACACCGCCGGGGGCTGGAACCATTACGGCCAGCATGTGGTGGACATGCAGAACGTGCTGATCAGCTCCCAGGGCACCCCCGGCGCCATCAGCACCACCGGTGACCTGGTGGGCCAGCCGGTGTACCTGCTCGGCTCGGTGGACCCGGTGACCGGCCAGGCTCCGGTATCCGGCCCGATGATGGTGGACCTGGATCCAACCGGCTCGATCTCCACCCAGATCTACATCGGCGGCCTGCAGATCGGCGGTACCACCGACCCGCAACTGGTGATCCATGCCAATGTGGTGGCCAGCAGCTTCGACCTGGCCAAGCGGATTCTGAAACGTATCGAGGATGCGCCGGGCTCCTGCGTCATCAGCGGCACCTTCCAGGTCACCTTCCCGCTGAGCGCCATCGTCAGCTGGAACCAGAACAGCGCGGCCCTCAAGAGCCTGATCGAAGCCCCCGGCGCTACCGGCCTGGTGCTGCGCTTCGTGATGTTCGAAATGTGCCCGGGCATGACCAGCACCCAACTGGACGCGGACTATGCAGCCGGCCGCTACACGCCCAACCCGAGCATCGGCCGGGTCATCGGCACGCTGGCCCCGGCGTTCGCCGGTGAACCGCAGATCTGCCCGGCCGGCCGCTCGCTGTTCAACGCCGACACCGGCGCGGCGGGCTATGCCCAGGTGGTGCCCGCCAGCGCGCCAGGCCATTGCGGCTGGCTGAGCCTGGACATGGTCAACCTGATTCCCAAGGCGACCTTCCGCGCAGACCGCACCGACATCACCAGCCCCATCGGGCCCAACATCGACTATGGTCCGGTCACCATCACCGCCGGTGGGCAGCCACTGGCCACCCTCCCCGCCGACTCCGCGCTGCTGCAGCAGTACTACGTCTACGGCGGCCTGGTGGACATCCCCCTCACCCAGCCTGCCTGCGAGTTGGCCCGCGTCACCGCCCTGGGCATGCACGCGCCGAACATGGTCGCGGGTACCCAGTTGACCGTCACCGAAACCCCGCTACGCATCTACAGCGACCAGCGCAACCTGTACATGGACGACTACCCCAGTGGCCTGAATCTCACCCTGCAGGTGCGCTACCTCGGCGGACCGCTGCCGCTGGCCAATGCGATCAGCTTGAGCGCAGGGCCGGCTGGCATCCTCGCCGATCCCTCGAACTGGGACCTGTTGCAGTACCCCGAAACGCCGGTGAAGATCGAGCCCGGGCAGACCGAGGTGGTGGTGGCCCTCTCACGCAAGAAGGACACCTCGGGGAACGCCGGCTACACCTCTCTGACCTACAGCCTCGGCACCTCAAGCGGATTCACCAACTTCCGCTTCTATTCCCAAAGCACCTTCGGCATCCCCGCCGGCAGCACCGTCACCTGGGACCAGGTCTATCCCGCAGTGCTGCGCTTCCACTACCTGGCCTTCCCGGCCATGTCCCGCTTCATCCCGCTGAACCAGCAGGACGCGATCTGGAATGCGCGCCAGGCGATCCTCGCGCGCACCGACGACGCCTACAAAGGCACCACGCTGTACATGCCGGTGGTGCGCTCCATGTCGCCGTGCCAGCGGGCGCTGCTCAAGGCCTACCTCACCAGCAGCCCCTGGCAACCCCCGGCAGCCTGAGGAGCAGCAGCCATGACCATCCATATCCCCTTCAACCCACGCGACGCCGTGCGCAGCGGCACGGTGATCGCGGAAGGCCTGCTCAACCCCCGGGGCCTGTGCCTGGAGCCCGACGGCAGCCTGCTGCTGGTGGAGGCCGGCTCCGGGCATGCCGACCAGCCCCTCAGCGGGCGCATCAGCCGGTTGCGCCCGGCGCCGGGCCTCTCCGGCCACTACCAGGCGCCGGAGGTGATCGCCGAGGGCTTCCGCTCCATGAACATGCAGGTGCGCATGCTGCGGGACGAGATCATGGGGCTGTCCGACGTGTGCTGCGCCGGTGGGCGCTGCCTGGCCAGCCTCACCGACTACGTGGACGGCTCGCGCATCCTCGACCTCGGCCAGTCGCCGCCGGCAACGCTGTTCCGCAGCCGGGGCAACCTCAACGCCCTGTGCTACCACCCGGGGCGCCGCAGCTGGCTGTCGGTCAAACCGGATACCAATCAGGTGGTGGAGTTCGTCGAGGGCTATGACGAGCGGGTGCTGGTCCAGTTGCCGGACCTTGCCCAGGGCCAGGAGGCGGTGCCGGTGACCCTGGTGCACGAGCCGGCCACCGGTGCGCTACTGGTGACGCTGTTCTCCGGTGAGTTGCGCCGCGACCCGGCGCTGCGCGGCGTGGAGTTCGCCGACCACGCCGGGCAGGTGATCCGCGTCTGGCCCGAAGACGGCCGCATCGAGACGGTGGTGTTCGGCTTGCAGCTGCCTACCGGCCTGGCACTGACGAAGGACGGCAACCTGCTGGTCCTGGAGCTGTGCCAGCGACTGCTGCAACCGCTGACCCCGGATTGGGCCGGCGCCGCTTGGCACGGCGGGTTCGAGCGCTTCAGCGGGCGCCTGCTGCACTGCGACCTGAGCCGTGGCACGGTCGCGGTGCTGGCCGAAGGGCTGGATACGCCGTCCAACCTCTGCCTGCTGCCCGATGCGGTGCTGGTCAGCGAAGGCATGGGGCTCAGCGGTCGACCGTTGCCGACGCCGGGGGCGGGCACCGCCCCGCTGGACGGCCGCATCCGCCGCATTCCCCTGACCGGGCTGGGCTGATCAGCGCGCCTTGGCCAGGTCCCGGACGATCTCGTCGGCCAGTTCGGCGGCGACCTCGTCCAGGTTGCGGTCCAGTGCCCGGCGCTCCAGCAGGAACTTGGCTGCTGCCACTTGAGGATTGCGTGACACCAGTGCACCCGGCAGGCGCCCGGAACGGTCCTGGGCGGCCAGCTGGCGGAGTTCGCCAGCGGCCAGGTCGCTGATCCACACCTGGGCCTCGACGCTGCTGGCACCCGCGCCGAACCCCACCGCCGTGCGCACCAGGCGCCGGCCACCCTGGCTGGCGACCTGGCCCTGGATCAGCCAGCCACTCTGCGGCAGGGGATGGCGCTCATCCAGACGCGACACCTGCACCTGCCGTGCGCCAAGGGCCTGCTGCAACGCGGCGCCCAACTGGGCTGCTCGCTCGCGCTGCTGGGCATCGCCTGGGTCTTGCGCGACGAAGTCGGTGAGGTAGAGCGCCGGCTCCGCCGCGAACGTGGCGACGGGCAACAGCAGGACAGCGGCAAGCAGGATCGAGCGCATGAAGGAACCCTGTAGGAACTGGGGGGAAGCAGCCTGGACCAGGGCCGGGCGCCCTGTCGAGGGCGCCCCGGCGAAGCGCGGCACGAGCGGAATGAACGGCATTATCCGGTTGCGGGCTCGCCGGGCACGTCACGCTGGCGGCTGCAGGAGCGCCCAGCCGTCTTGGCCTCGTAGAGGGCCGCATCCGCCGCCTTGAGCAGGTCGGCCGGAGACAGGTGCGGGTGCGACGTCGGTTCTGTTGGCACGAAACTGGCGACGCCGATGGAGACAGAAACCTGGCCCTTGTCGCTTTCGGCATGGGGAATGCCCAGCCGAGCCACCTCATGGTGGATGTGCTCGGCAACTTCCCAGGCCCCATCCGGCCCGGTGTCCGGCAACAGCAGGGCGAACTCCTCGCCGCCGTAGCGAGCCACCACATCGATTGCGCGCTTGGCACAGCGACGCAGGGCCGCCGACACCAGCACCAGGCACTGGTCGCCCTGGATGTGGCCGTAGGTGTCGTTGTAGCGCTTGAAGAAGTCGATATCGAGCAACACCAGCGACACCGCGCTACCACCGCGGCTAGCGCGGACGCACTCGCGCTCCAGGGCGGCATCGAGGGTGCGGCGGTTGGACAACCCGGTGAGGCCGTCGGTCTGAGCCAGCACGTTGAGGCGGTCGAGGGCCTGCTTGAGCCGGAGGTGGGTGCGCACCCGGGCGGCGACGATGGCCGGGCGGATGGGCTTGGCGATGAAGTCCACCGCGCCCAGGGCCAGGCCGGCCTCCTCCATGTCGCCTTCAGTGTGGCTGGTGATGAAGATCACCGGGATGGCCTCCAGCACCGGGTCCTTCTTCAGCGCCTCGCAGACCTGGAAGCCACTCATGCCGGGCATCTCCGAGTCGAGGATGACCAAATCCGGGAAGCTCTCCCGGGCAATGCGCAACCCCTCCTCCCCGGAGGTGGCGAAGCGGATCTGGCCCAGGCCGTTCAGGGCCTTGCTCAGTGCGCGGATGGCCAAGGTGTCGTCATCCACCAGCAGGATGATGGCGTCATGCATGCTCGCTTCCCTCGTCGTCAATCAGTCCATGGGCCGCCAGGACGTCCAGTGCCTGGTCGAATTGCAGGTCGTCCACCGCCTTCCAGGCCGCGTCCGCCAATGCCTGGCCGCCTTTTGCCAGCAGGGCCGCCACGGCGTCGGGAAAGGTGTCGATGGCCGCCATGTCACGGCCCTGCAACTGGCTGACCAGCCGCTGCAAGGCCTGCTCGGCCTCGCCGGCGTCCTGCGGTCCGGAGGCCGGGGTACTCAGCTGTGTCTCCAGATAAGGTGCGGCGGCCGCGCGCAGGGCCACCAGGGCTTCGGACACCTGCTGCAGGGCCAGGCGTTGCTCGGCGCTGCCGGCCGGCCTGCGGATGCTCGACTCGCCATCGCCGCAGGCCCGGTGCAGCGCCATGGCCCCCAGCAGGCCGGCGGAGCCTCGCAGCTTGTGCAGCTTGCCGGCCAGGGTCGCCGCATCACGGCTGAGCAGTTGCTGGGCGAGTTGGGTGTCCTCGAGGTCGGCAAATTCGTTGAACAGCTTGTTCAGCGACCCGAGGAAGAGGTCGATGTCGTTTCCCAGCCGGTTCGCCGCCTCCCGGGCGTCGATGCCGGGGATCACCGGCCAGGCCTGCTCGTCTTTCTGCTCCAGGCGTGCGGAGAGGTTGCGCACGGGCAGCGGTTCCAGGCGGAACTGCTCGATCAGCCGACGCAGGGTGCGGATCAGCGAGGCCGGCTCCAGGGGCTTGGAAAGGAACTCGTTCATGCCGGCCGCCTCGGCCTGGCGGCGCTCCTCGGCCAGGGCACCGGCGGTCAGGGCGATCACCGGCAGGCGGGTCAGGCCGAGCTTCCCGCGCAGGGTGCGGGTGGCTTCATAGCCGTCCATTTCCGGCATCTGCACGTCCATCAGCACCGCGTCGTAGTGATCCGGTGCCTGTTCGAGACGTTGCACCGCTTCGCGCCCGTTCATGGCGGTGTCCACCTCGGCGCCCTGCTGGCCAAGCAGCAGGCTGGCCACTTCGAGGTTGATCTCGCTGTCGTCCACCAGCAGCAGGCGGGTGCCCTCCAGCCAGCGGGTGGAGCGGGTATCCAGGTCGGTGCCGAGCATCACCTTCTCGGTGTTGCCGACATGGCGGACCACTGCCGAGTTGACGGCATTGAACAGGCTGGAACTGTCCACCGGCTTGCGCAGGGCCTGGTCCACCAATCCGCCACTCGCCCGCACATAGCCGTCGAGCTCATGGGCCGAGACCAGCAGGCTGCTGGGCAGGCGGGTCGGGGCGAGAATACGTGCGCTCTCTTCCAGCACGGCCACGCCGTCAAGCCCTGGCATCTGCCAGTCCACCAGCAGCACGTCGGGCAGCTGGAAGCCGTGCTGCACCCGCTCGCGCAGCAGGTCCAGCAGGGCTTCGCCGCTGTCCAGCATGCGCACCCGCCAGCCGAGCCCACGGCAATGGCGCGCCAGTTGCTGACGGTCGGCTGCGCTGTCGTCCACCACCACCACTTCCAGGCTGCGTGCGGTGGCGGTGGCGTCCAGATCGGTCTGGGCGATTTCCAGTGGAATCTCCACCCAGAACTCGCTGCCCTGCCCCAGTACGCTGCGCACCCCGGCGCTGCCGCCCATCTGCTCGGCCAGGCCACGCACCACCGACAACCCCAGCCCGGTGCCGCCGAAGCGACGGGTGGTGGAGGCATCGGCCTGGGTGAAGGGCGAGAACAGTTGGTCCACCACGTCGGCGGCGATGCCGCAGCCGGTGTCGACGACCGTGAGGGTCACCCGGACCTGTTCGGCATCGACCTCCCGGCAGGCGACACGAACGGTGATCTGCCCGGTGGCGGTGAACTTCAGCGCGTTGCCCACCAGGTTCATGAGGATCTGGTTGATCCGCAGGGAGTCCCCCAGCACTTGCGCCGGCAGTTCGTCGAGGCCCTCCAGGGTGAAGCCCAGGCCCTTGGCCTCGGCCTGGGGCGAGAACAGCTCGCCCAGCTCCTGCAGCAGCTGGCGGAGGCTGAAGGGGCGGCTCTCCAGGCGCATCTCGCCGGCCTCGATCTTGGCGATGTCGAGGATGTCGTTGATGATCCCCAGCAGCGAACGCCCGGCGATCTCCAGCTTGCCCAGCAGGTTGCGCTGCTCCTCGTTGAGCGGGGTGTTCTGCAGCAGGTGGGCGACGCCGATCACGGCGTTCATCGGGGTGCGGATCTCGTGGCTCATGTTGGCCAGGAACAGGCTCTTGGCCGCGTTGGCGCGTTCGGCTGCCACCGTGGCGGCACGCAGCTCCTCGCTGGATCGCCGCCGCTCGGTGATGTCCTGGGCGATGCTCAGGTAGCCGATGGCTTCGCCGCCGGTCGTGCGGATGGCGGTCATCACCATGGACACCGGCACGGCGCTGCCATCCTGGCGGATGTAGGTCCATTCACGGGTTTCCGCGCCCTGGCTGTCGGCCTTCAGGCACAGCACCTCCAGCCCCTGCACCCTGCGCCCGGCTTCGGCACTGAGTTCTTCGCCGCGCCGGTTGATCTCGCCCTGCTCGTGGAGCGAGAGGATCGACAGCAGGCCCACCGCGTCGTCGGCCCGGTAGCCCAGCAGGCGCTCGGCGCCACGGTTGAAGATCGCCACACGGCCGTGGGTGTCGGTGGCGATGATGGACACCTCCGAGGAGGCGTTGAGCACGCCCTGCAGCAGGCCGGCAAGCCGTGACAGCTCGGCGGTGCGCTGGCTCACCTCCAGTTCGAGCTTGGCGTTGAATTCGCGCAGGTAGTTCTCGGCGCGCAGGCGGTCGCTGATGTCGTGCATCAGCTTGGCAGCGGCGAGGATCTTGCCGTCCGGCTCGCGGATCAGGCTGCAGGTGATGGCCACGTCGATCAGGTGGCCCTGCTTGTGCCGACGCTGGGTCTCCAGGGTCGAACCCAGCTCGCCCCGCGAGACCCGTTCGAGCAGCTCTTCGTCCTCCCAGAAGCGTTCGGGGGGCACCAGCAGCGGTGCCAGGGGGCGGCCGATGACCTCATCGGCGCGGTAGCCGAACATCTGCTCGGCGGCGGGGTTCCAGGTGACGATGGTGCCATCCAGGGCCTCGCCGATGATGGCATCCCGGGAGTTCTCGATGATGGTGGCCAGGCGCGCCTGTTGCGCGGAGATGGTCCTCTGCCGCTGCCGCGACACCAGCAGGGCAACGGTCATGCCGGTGAGCAACAGGCTGGCCAGGGTGCCGATGCCGAACACGCGCTCCGGGCTGGGCAACTCCAGGCGCTGGATGTAGTTGGCGTGGGGACTGATCTCGAAGCGCCAGGTGCGCCCGTAGACCTCGCGCTGGAAGATGGCGCTGGCAACCCCGTCGTCCACATGGTCGGGCGAGGAGTCGTAGATGAGGTGGTTGGTGTTGCTGTCCACCACGTCGTAGAGGGCCAGGTGCAGGTCGCTGGCCGGGTAGGTCATCGAGCGCATCACTTCCTGCATGGACAGGGGCGCATAGGTCCAGCCCAGGGCATTGCGCTGGCGCTCGTCGACGGTGGGCGGCGTACCCGGCGTGGCGTAGACCGGCAGCAGCAGGAGAAAGGCGCGCGAAGGCTCGACCGACTCCTGCACCAGGGTGATGGGCGCGGTAAGGGTCGGCTGGCCGGTGTTCATCGCCGTGACGGCGGCGACGCGCCGATGAGTTTCGGAGGCGATGTCGAGGCCGAAAGCGGCCTGGTTGCGCTGGGCAGGGTCTACGAACTCGATCACGTAGCGCTCGCCGGCGTGGGGGGCGAATTGACGAATGCTGAAGTCCGGCATGCCGTCCGCCCGGGTCCGACGGAGAAACGCAGCTTCATCCTCGGGCGCGACGCGGCGTATGAAGCCGAAGCCCCGGGCTCCGGGAAACTCCTTCTCGATGTCGCGGACACGGCCGAAGCGCGCCAGCAGATCACGGGTGACGTTGGGCAACTGCAGCATGTAGATCGCGCCGCGGATGCTGCGCAGGCGGTAGGTGTAGATGTCCAGCCGGCCGATCAGCTCGTGCTCGATCAGCTTGCCGTCGTTGAGCAGCATCTGGTGGATGAAGCTCTGGTTGCGATTGGCCTGGTGCTGGCTGACCAGCAGGCTGGCGAGCAACCCGGCACCCAGCACCACCAGCATCCATGCCACCACGATCACGGCCTGCCTTCTGATCATCCTTCGTTCCCGGCGTCTGTCCCGAACAGCCGGGGCAAGACGTCTTGACGCCCCGGCGGCTGCTTTTCGACAGCGTAGACGCTGGTCGGGTGTTTGCAGGCCGAATGCCTGCACAGGCACGCCGTGTGGAGTCGTCACCGTCCGAGAAAGCGTCGCTTCACGTCAAAACGGATGCCCGGGGTCTTCCTACACTGGTGCCGCTCCGCTTCCCAGGTGGCCTGGCAGTCGGGATGCGGTGGATCGGACGAAACCAAGACGAACAGGAGAACACCCCATGAAGGGTTGCTTCGGATGGCTGCTGGCCCTTGCCCTGAGCCTGGGCACGGCGCTGGCGGATGTGAAGGTGCAGAACGACTTCGACTACATGGGCCCGGCGATGCAGCGCTGGGTGGATGGCAACGGCAAGACCCTGCATTACCTGGACGAAGGCCCGCGCAACGGCATCCCGGTGGTACTGGTCAGCGGGCACGGTACCAGTGGTCGGGCCCTGGCGCTGACCGACTTCCTGCGCAGCCTGCGGCAATCCCTGGGGCTGCGCTTCATCGCCCTGGAGCGCAACGGCTTCGGCGAAACCGCCTTCGACCCCAGTGGCGACTACGCCAGCTACGCCGCCGAGGTGGAGGCGCTGCTGGCCCACCTGGGCGTGCAGCGTTTCTCCCTGGTGGCGATTTCCGGCGGTGGGCCCTACAGCGCGGCCATCGCCTCGCGCCTGCCGACACGCCTGCGCTCGGTGCACCTGGCGGCGGCCATCTCGCAGAACGCGGGGGTGGCGGCTCCCTCCCCGTCCTGCGCGCTCAGCGACCAGCAGATCATCGACAACTACCTGGCCGCCCGTTACGACGTGCCCTCGGTGTGGTGGGACCTGGGGCCGAACACCGCAGTGAACCGGGTGCCGGGCTTCCTCGACGAGGCCGCCGACGAAGGCGCGCGCTTCTTCTATGGCAAGGGCTCGACCGGCTTCGACCTGCAACCCCTGGTGCACGAGCTGAAGCTCTACTGCAGCCAGCCGGTGGCGGACGTCTCGGCGGTGGCCGCGCCGGTGTTCATCTACCACGGCGAGGCCGACACCACGGTGGTGCCGGCCCACGCCGCCTTCTGGCGCAGCCACTACGCCAACGTCGTGGCCACCCGCCTGTACCCCGGCGAGGGTCACGACGTGCAGTACCGCCACTGGGGGCAGATCCTCGCGGACCTGGCCTACGGCGGGCGGCGCACGCTGCTGTGCTGGCGCGGGCAGTCGCGCCTGGTGGAAACCCGCGAGGCCGGCCCGTTGCTCAAGCGCGGCGCCACTCTGGACATCTGCGCCTGGCAACGCACCGGCCCTTGAGGGCGCGGCCTACTGCGTCGGCGCCGGTATCCAGCGGATGGTGCCGCCGCAGCTGGTGAAGCACTGGTCGTAGTCGTCGGCGCAGGAGCTGAAGGCGCTGTAGCCGCCGCCGTAGCTGCCATAGCCACCGTAGGTGCCGGGGTAGGCGCAGTCCTTGCGGGCCTGGCGCTTGTCCTTGCCCGCCACGCAGTAGTGGTAGGCGTCCATGCGGGCTTCCTGCAGGCGCCGCTTGCTGTCGTCCAGGTAGCCGCATTGCTGCTTCTGCATGCGGCACTGGGAGACGCAGGCCTGGGCGTAGCCATCCTTGGGGAGGTCGTATTGGTAGCGGCCGGAGGGGCCGCAGGCCGAAAGCAGGACGAGCGCAGTCGCCGCGCCTGCCAGGGACAGGAGTCGTTTCAAGGGGATTCACCGGGGTTGGGGTGGGGCCGGATCAGTCGTCCGGCTGGTACTCGAGGATGTCGCCAGGCTGGCAGTTGAGGGTCCGGCAGATGCGGTCGAGGGTTTCCAGGCGAATGCCCTTCACCTTGCCGTTCTTCAAAAGGGAAAGGTTCTGCTCGGTGATGCCGATGATTTCAGCGAGTTCCTTGGAGCGAACCTTGTTCTGCGCCAGGACCACGTCCAGCCTGATGATGATGCTCATGGTGCCGTTATACGAACGCCTTGACTTCCTCGTTGAGCGAGCGGGCTTCATTCATCATGAAACCGAACGAGCAGACGAAGACCGCCTTGAGGAGTTCGGACATGGATTCGGTATTGAAACCGACGGAAACCGCCAGGAGACCCTCCCCCGGGGGAAGGCCGAGCGATAGTACTAGACCGGTCAGGGTGTAGAGAACTGGTTGCAGCACAAGACCGAGGATCGACAGCCCGCCGATGGTCATCAGCAGCCGCGCATTACGGGTGGACCACAGTTCGCGGCGCGACAGCCGCAGGAAGAAAAGACCGGTCAGCAGCAGGCCCAGGCTGGAGATCAGCACCGGCACATAGTCCAGCGCCACCAGCAGCACCAGGTTCAGCGTAGGGAGCTGGTAGTCCTCCGCCAGCAGCAGCGGGATGCTCTCGCCCCAGAATTCCAGGTAGCCGGTACTGATCAGGCCGCTGTGCCACATGGCGGTGTTGATGATGATGTCGCTCAGGGCCATGACACAGGCCAGGCCGGCGGTGGCCAGCCCGGCCCACTTGAGGCGCTTGAAGGAAGACAGCAAGGGAAGGTGTTGCATAGGGAAACCGTCCTGGGTTCAATTGCATTTAGGATTAATAAATTATCGTCTCGCGATAACTTTTTAAAAAGTAATGCAAAAAAAGCGGATCGATCAACCCTAAAATTCAGGCGCATTCATTCGTTGAGGTTCAGCAGCATGCTCACCCGGACGGGGACGCTCCCATGGGTGCCCACGGCACGTGCGCGAATGTCGCACCCCGGTTGAGGCCCGCCGATCCGAGCGAACGCCTGGGTACGATGGGTTTTGTTCTATAAAAAAGAATGCAACCATGCATTTTCTTAAAAACGCCGCTTCCTTTTCCTAAAACACCCCATTCCATGGCCGACCCTCTCCCATGATGACCCTCCGCCAGATCCGTCATTTCATTGCCGTGGCCGAAAGCGGCTCGATTTCCGCTGCAGCCCAGGCGGTGTTCATTTCCCAGTCCACCCTGACCCTGGCCATCCAGCAGCTGGAGGACGAGATCGGCGTGCGCCTGTTCGACCGCCATGCCAAGGGCATGACCCTCACCCACCAGGGCCACCAGTTCCTGCGCCAGGCGCACCTGATCCTGGCGACGGTGGAGAACGCCAAGCGCAGCCTGCAGCAGAGCACCGACCAGGTGTCCGGGCGCCTCACCATCGGCGTCACCAGCCTGGTGGCCGGCTACTACCTGGCGGACCTGATCAACCGTTTCCAGCGGGCCTACCCCAACGTGCAGACCCGCGTGGTGGAGGACGAACGCCCCTACATCGAACACCTGCTGGTGAGCGGCGAGATCGACGTCGGCGTGCTCATCCTCTCCAACCTGGAAGACCGCCACGCCCTGCAGACCGAGGTGCTGACCCATTCCCCGCATCGCCTCTGGCTGCCGGCCCAGCACCCGCTGCTGGAGCGCGACAGCATCAGCCTGGCGGACGTCGCCGGGCAGCCGCTGATCCAGCTCAACGCCGACGAAATGGGCCTGCACACCCAGCGCATCTGGTCCCGCGCCGGGCTCACGCCCCAGGTCACCCTGCGCACCGCCTCGGTGGAGGCCGTGCGCAGCCTGGTGGCAGCCGGGCTCGGCCTGTCGATCCAGCCGGACATGACCTACCGCCCCTGGTCCCTGGAGGGCGACATCATCGAAGCCCGCCCCCTGGTGGACCTCAGCGAGCCCCTGGACGTGGGCCTGGCCTGGCGCCGGGGCACCACCCGACCGCCGATGGTGGACCCCTTCCTCACCGTCGCCCGCGAGCATCCGAACACCAAGCGGCCTTCGATTTAATCGAACGCGCCTTTCGTTATTTAGAATTTGTCGACCCCAGGCCCGGGCTCTAGTCTCTGTCGCTATACCAGAAGGTCAGCGCCCGGCCCGTCCACGGAGCCCCGCATGCCCGATAACAAGACCGATAAAAGAAGAACCACGAAGATGACCGGCCCGACCTTGCACACCGCGCTTCTGATCGATGGCCAACTGGTCACCGGCGAAGGCATGGCCGAAGCCATCATCAACCCCGCCACCGGCGAAACCCTGGTGAGCATCGCCGATGCCTCCCAGGACCAGGTCGAACAGGCCATCGCCGCCGCCCACCGCGCCTTCCCCGCCTGGTCCCGCACCACCCCCGCCCACCGTGCCCGTGCCCTCCTGGCCATCGCCGATGCCATCGAGCACAAGGCCGAGCAACTGGCCCAGCTGGAATCGCTGAACTGCGGCAAGCCCCTGCACCTGGCCCGCCAGGACGACCTGCCGGCCACCGCCGACGTGTTCCGCTTCTTCGCCGGCGCCGTGCGCTGCCAGCAGGGCCAGCTCACCGGCGAATACGTCGCCGGGCACACCAGCATGGTGCGCCGCGACCCGGTGGGCGTGGTCGCCTCCATCGCGCCCTGGAACTACCCGCTGATGATGGCCGCGTGGAAGATCGCCCCCGCCCTGGCCGCCGGCAACACCCTGGTGTTCAAGCCCTCCGAGCACA
Organism: Metapseudomonas otitidis; assembly: GCF_011397855.1. Classification (NCBI taxonomy): domain Bacteria; kingdom Pseudomonadati; phylum Pseudomonadota; class Gammaproteobacteria; order Pseudomonadales; family Pseudomonadaceae; genus Metapseudomonas; species Metapseudomonas otitidis. Next base: position 3,155,907 of record NZ_AP022642.1, read on the forward strand.
CCCCGCTGAGCGTGCTGGCCCTGGCCCCGCTGCTGGTGGAGCTGCTGCCGGCCGGCGTGCTCAACATTGTCTGCGGCGGCGGCGAGAGCGTCGGCAGCCACCTGGTCAGCCACCCCAAGGTGCGCATGGTTTCCCTCACCGGCGACATCGTCACCGGGCAGAAGATCCTCCAGGCCGCCTCCCGTACCCTCAAGCGCACCCACCTGGAGCTGGGCGGCAAGGCCCCGGTCATCGTCTGCAACGACGCCGACCTGGCCGCCGTGGTCCAGGGCGTACGCACCCACGGCTACTACAACGCCGGGCAGGACTGCACCGCCGCCTGCCGCATCTACGCCCAGGCCGGCATCCACGACCGCCTGGTGGCCGAACTGGGCGACGCCGTAGCGAGCATCCGCTTCGCCCGCAAGCGCGACGCCGACAACGAGATCAGCCCGCTGATCAGCGCCCGCCAGCGCGACCGCGTCGCCAGCTTCGTCGAACGCGCCCTCGGCCAGCCCCACATCGAACGCGTCACCGGCGCCGCCGTGCACTCCGGCCCCGGCTTCTACTACCAGCCCACCCTGCTGGCCGGCTGCAAGCAGCAGGACGAGATCGTCCAGCGCGAAGTCTTCGGCCCGGTGGTCACCGTCACCCGTTTCGAGCACCTGGAACAGGCCGTGGACTGGGCCAACGACTCCGAATACGGCCTGGCCTCCTCGGTGTGGACGCAGAACCTCGACCGCGCCTTCCAGATCGCCAACCGGCTGCAGTACGGCTGCACCTGGATCAACACCCATTTCATGCTGGCCAGCGAGATGCCCCACGGCGGGCTGAAGCGCTCCGGCTACGGCAAGGACCTGTCCAGCGACTCGCTGCAGGACTACAGCGTGGTGCGCCACATCATGGCCTGCCACGGCCAGCTACAGGACTGAACGAACGCCGGCGGCACGCTGCCGGCGCACAACAAGACACCCCGGCGGACCGCTCATCCCGGCCGCACGCGGGACGCTGCACCCCATTGAAGCTGCCCTACCAAAAGAGACAACAACGAGGGAGACACCAATGCGCCAGATCACCCTGCTCAGCGCCATCACCACCGGCCTGCTCGCCAGTGCCAGCCTCCAGGCCGCCGACGCCATCACCGCCGTGGGAGCCGGCGAAGGCCGCCTCGACATCGTCGCCTGGCCCGGCTACATCGAACGCGGCCAGTCCGACAAGAACTACGACTGGGTCAGTCAGTTCGAGAAGGACACCGGCTGCCAGGTCAACGTGAAGACCGCCGCCACCTCCGACGAGATGGTCAGCCTCATGGCCAAGGGCGGCTACGACCTGGTCACCGCCTCCGGTGACGCCTCGCTGCGCCTGATCTACGGCAAGCGCGTGCAGCCCATCGACCCCAACCTGATCCCCAACTGGAAGAACATCGACCCGCGCCTGAAGGACGCACCCTGGTACACCGTCGCCGGCAAGACCTACGGCACCCCCTACCAGTGGGGCCCGAACCTGCTGATGTACAACGCCCAGGCCTTCACCAAGGCACCGGACAGCTGGTCCGTGGTGTTCGAAGCGCAGAACCTGCCCGACGGCAAACCCAACAAGGGCCGCGTACAGGCCTATGACGGCCCGATCTACATCGCCGACGCCGCCCTCTACCTCAAGGCCACCCAGCCCGCTCTGGGCATCACCGACCCCTACCAGCTCGACGAGAAGCAGTACGCCGCCGTGCTCGACCTGCTGCGCAAGCAGCACGACCTGATCCACCGCTACTGGCACGACACCACCGTGCAGATGAGCGACTTCAAGAACGAAGGCGTGGTCGCCTCCAGCGCCTGGCCGTACCAGGCCAACGCCCTGAAGACCGAAGGCCAGCCCATCGCCACCGTGTTCCCCAAGGAAGGCGTCACCGGCTGGGCCGACACCACCATGCTGCACGCCGAGGCCCAGCACCCCAACTGCGCCTACAAGTGGATGAACTGGTCCCTGGAGCCCAAGGTCCAGGGCGACGTCGCCGCCTGGTTCGGCTCCGTGCCCGCCGCGCCGGAAGGCTGCAAGGCCAGCGCCCTGCTGGGTGCCGAAGGCTGCAGCACCAACGGCTACGACCAGTTCGACAAGATCGCCTTCTGGAAGACCCCGCAGGCCGAGGGCGGCAAGTTCGTCCCCTATAGCAAGTGGACCCAGGACTACATCGCGATCATGGGCGGCCGCTGACCCGGCTGCGCGACCCGAGGGCGTCGTTGCGTCCTCGCTCGACGCTCGCCTACCACACGGTATGTCTCGCGTCTCGCTGCGGGGCGCCTAGCCCTCGGACCGCTCGCTCGGCCCAGCCCGGTGCCCCGCACCCTCCCCTCGCCGCTGGCGAGGGGCTCTTACGCCACACCTGCACCCTTTTCGCTTTACCGGAGCACGCACCATGACCACTCCCGCCGTTCAATTCACCCAGGTCTCCCGCCAGTTTGGCGAGGTCAAGGCTGTCGACCGGGTTTCCATCGATATCCAGGACGGGGAGTTCTTTTCCATGCTCGGCCCATCCGGCTCGGGCAAGACCACCTGCCTGCGCCTGATCGCCGGTTTCGAGCAGCCCAGCGCGGGTTCCATCCGCATCCACGGCGAGGAGGCCGCCGGCCTGCCGCCCTACCTGCGGGACGTCAACACCGTCTTCCAGGACTACGCCCTGTTCCCGCACATGAGCGTGCTGGAGAACGTCGCCTACGGCCTCAAGGTCAAGGGCGTGGCCAAGTCCGAGCGCCTGGCCCGTGCCGAAGAGGCCCTGGGCATGGTGGCCCTGGGCGGCTACGGCGGCCGCAAACCGGTGCAGCTGTCCGGCGGCCAGCGCCAGCGCGTGGCCCTGGCCCGTGCCCTGGTCAACCGCCCCCGCGTGCTGCTGCTGGACGAACCCCTCGGCGCCCTCGACCTCAAGCTGCGCGAGCAGATGCAGAGCGAGTTGAAGAAGCTCCAGCGCCAGCTGGGCATCACCTTCATCTTCGTCACCCACGACCAGAGCGAAGCGCTGTCCATGTCCGACCGCGTGGCCGTGTTCAACAAGGGCCGCATCGAGCAGGTGGACACCCCGCGCAACCTCTACATGAAGCCGGCCACCCCCTTCGTCGCCGAGTTCGTCGGCACCTCCAACGTCCTGCGCGACGACCTGGCCCGCCAGCTCACCGGCAACCCGCAACCCTTCTCCATCCGCCCCGAGCACATCCGCTTCGCCCAGGGTGCCTGCGCCAGCGGCGAGGTGGAGCTGAGCGGCCTGCTGCACGACATCCAGTACCAGGGCGCCGCCACCCGCTACGAGATCCGCCTGGACAACGGCCAGAACCTCTGCGTCAGCCAGGCCAACGACCAATGGCAAGCCATCGACCTCGCCCACCAGAGCGGCCAGCGCGTCACCCTGCGCTGGGCCCGCGAGGCGATGGTGCTGCTGAACGAGGGCGCCTGAGATGGAACTGACACTCAACGCCGCCCGCGCGCAGGCCCCCAAGGGCCCGATGCGGCGCCTGTCCAACCTGCTCTACCGCAAGCCGACGCTGTACCTCTCGCTGTTGCTGGTGCCGCCGCTGCTGTGGTTCGGCGCGGTCTACCTCGGCTCGCTGCTGACGCTGCTGTGGCAGGGCTTCTACACCTTCGATGACTTCACCATGGCGGTCTCCACCGACCTGACCCTGGCGAACTTCCAGGCCCTGTTCCAGGCCGCCAACTTCGACATCATCCAGCGCACCCTGGTGATGGCCGTGGCGGTCTCGGTGGCCAGCGCCGCCCTGGCCTTCCCCATCGCCTACTACATGGCGCGCTACACCACCGGCAAGACCAAGGCGTTCTTCTACATCGCCGTGATGATGCCGATGTGGGCCAGCTACATCGTCAAGGCCTACGCCTGGACCCTGCTGCTGGCCAAGGGCGGCGTCGCCATGTGGTTCGTCCAGCACCTGGGCCTGGAGCCGTTGCTGAACCTGCTGCTGGCGACCCCCGGCGTGGGCGGCAACACCCTGTCCACCTCCAACTTCGGGCGCTTCCTGGTATTCGTCTACATCTGGCTGCCGTTCATGATCCTGCCGATCCAGGCCTCCCTGGAGCGCCTGCCGCCGTCGCTGCTGCAAGCCTCGGCCGACCTCGGCGCGCACCCGCGGCAGACCTTCATGCAGGTGATCCTGCCGCTGTCGGTGCCCGGCATCGCCGCCGGCTCGATCTTCACCTTCAGCCTCACCCTGGGCGACTTCATCGTGCCGCAGCTGGTGGGCCCGCCCGGCTACTTCATCGGCAGCATGGTCTACGCCCAGCAGGGCGCCATCGGCAACATGCCCATGGCCGCCGCGTTCACCCTGGTGCCCATCGTGCTGATCGCCGTGTACCTGTCCATCGTCAAACGCCTGGGGGCCTTCGATGCACTCTGAAAACGCTTCCTGGAGCCTCAAGGCTGCCGCCTGGGGCGGGCTGGTGTTCCTGCACTTCCCGATCCTCATCATCTTCCTGTACGCCTTCAACACCGAAGACGCCGCGTTCAGCTTCCCGCCCCAGGGCTTCACCCTGCACTGGTTCAGCGTCGCCTTCGAGCGCCAGGACGTGATCGAATCCATCGTCCTTTCGCTCAAGGTCGCCAGCATCGCCACGCTCATCGCCATGGTGCTCGGCACCCTGGCCGCGGCCGCGCTGTACCGCCGGGAGTTCTTCGGCAAGGAAGGCATCTCGCTGATGCTGATCCTGCCCATCGCCCTGCCCGGCATCATCACCGGCATCGCGCTGCTGGCGGCGTTCAAGGCCCTCGGGATCGAGCCCGGCCTGATGACCATCGTCATCGGCCACGCCACCTTCTGCGTGGTGATCGTCTACAACAACGTCATCGCCCGCTTCCGCCGCACCTCCAACAGCCTCATCGAGGCCTCCATGGACCTGGGCGCCGACGGCTGGCAGACCTTCCGCTACGTGATCCTGCCGAACCTCGGCTCGGCCCTGCTGGCCGGCGGCATGCTCGCCTTCGCCCTCTCCTTCGACGAGATCATCGTCACCACCTTCACCGCCGGCCACGAGCGCACCCTGCCGATCTGGCTGCTCAACCAGCTCAGCCGCCCGCGTGACGTACCGGTGACCAACGTGGTGGCCATGCTGGTGATGCTGGTGACCATGCTGCCGATCCTCGGCGCCTACTACCTGACCAAAGGGGGCGAAGGCGTGGCCGGCAGCGGCAAATAGCCGCTCGCCCCAAGCCCGAACCCCAGCCGAACGACGACGTTCCCCGTTCAAGAACAAGAGGACTTCAACGATGCAAACCAAGCTCCTGATCAATGGCCAACTGGTCGCTGGCGAAGGCGAGAAGCTCGCCGTCCTGAACCCCTCCCTGGGCAGCACCCTGGTGGAAATCGCCGAAGCCACCCCGGCCCAGGTCGACGCCGCCGTACGCGCCGCCGACGCCGCCTTCGACGGCTGGTCGCAGACCGCCCCGAAGGACCGCTCCCTGCTGCTGCTCAAGCTCGCCGATGCCATCGACACCCACGCCGAAGAACTGGCGCGCCTGGAGTCGCAGAACTGCGGCAAGCCCTTCAGCGCCGCGCTGAACGACGAACTGCCGGCCGTGGCCGACGTGTTCCGCTTCTTCGCCGGTGCCAGCCGCTGCCTGCAGGGCTCCGCCGCCGGTGAGTACCTGCCGGGCCACACCTCGATGATCCGCCGCGACCCGGTGGGCGTGGTCGCCTCCATCGCCCCCTGGAACTACCCGCTGATGATGGCCGCCTGGAAACTCGGCCCGGCCCTGGCCGCCGGCAACACCGTGGTCCTCAAGCCCTCCGAGCAGACCCCGCTGACCGCCCTGCGCCTGGGCGAGCTGATCGCCTCGATCTTCCCTGCCGGCGTGGTCAACCTGGTGGTGGGCCGTGGCCCCAGCGTCGGCGAGCCGCTGACCACCCACCCCAAGGTGCGCATGGTCTCCCTCACCGGCTCGGTCGCCACCGGCAGCCGCATCATCGCCGGCACCGCCGACACCGTTAAACGCATGCACATGGAGCTGGGCGGCAAGGCCCCGGTGATCATCTTCGACGACGCCGACATCGACGCCGCCGTGGAAGGCATCCGCACCTTCGGCTTCTACAACGCCGGCCAGGACTGCACCGCTGCCTGCCGCATCTACGCCCAGAAAGGCATCTACGAGAAGTTCGTCGAGAAGCTCGGCGCCGCCGTCGCCAGCATCCGCTACGGCGAACAGGACGACCCGCAGACCGAACTCGGCCCGCTGATCACCGAACAGCACCTGGCCCGCGTCGAAGGCTTCGTCGAGCGCGCCCGCCAGCAGAGCCACATTCGCGTGGTCACCGGCGGCAAGCGTGCCGACCGTCCCGGCTTCTTCTTCGAGCCCACCGTGCTGGCCGATGCCCGCCAGGACGACGAAGTGGTGCGCCGCGAGATCTTCGGCCCGGTGGTTTCCGTCACCGCCTTCGACGACGAAGCCCAGGCGCTGGCGTGGGCCAACGACTCCGACTACGGCCTGGCCTCCTCCGTGTGGACCGCCGACGTCGGCCGCGCCCACCGCCTCGCCGCCCGCCTGCAGTACGGCTGCACCTGGGTCAACACCCACTTCATGCTGGTCAGCGAAATGCCTCACGGCGGCGTGAAGCTGTCGGGCTATGGGAAGGACATGTCGATGTACGGACTCGAGGATTACACCGCCATCCGCCACGTCATGTTCAAACACTGACCCTGAGCGCCGCTCGCTGGCCCGGGCGTTGTTGAGAAGCACGTCGAAATGCTCATGTACTGCAGTACATTCCGCTTTCTCCGCGCTTCTCGCCTAGCCCGGCCTGCGCGCTCGACGCTCAGCGCTTCATGCACCCCCTGTAGGGGCGAATTCATTCGCCCGCTCTTGTGGGACCTGCTCCCGGGCTGAAGCCCGGGCTACGGGCTCCTCTCCACTGGCTTTGCTTCACCACCGCTGCACCCCACCCCCAGGAGAACCCGAAATGCGAACCACCCTGCGTAGTTTCAGCTTCATCCTGCTCTGCACCGCCGCCGGTCTCGCCCAGGCCGCCAGCGACGCCAAGTCCGTCGTCGAAGGCTACATGGCCGCCTGGAACGCCCACGACGCCGACAAGGCCGCCACCTTCCTCGCCGATGACGCGGTGTACTTCGATGCCACCGTCGGCACGCCGCAGAATGGCAAGGCAGCGGCCCGCGACAACGTCATCAAGGTGTTCATCGGCGCCGTGCCGGACCTGACCTGGAAGATGACCAGCGCGCCCATCGTCGGGCCCGACGGCATCGCCTTCCAGTGGGAATTCGCCGGCACCAACAGCGGCGCCTGGAGCGCCGAGACCCCGGCCACCGGCAAGCCCCTGAAGTTCGAAGGGGTCAGCTTCGTCCGTATCAAGGACGGCAAGATCGTCTACCAGGGCGACTACTACGACGCCCTCGGCTTCAATAAGCAATTGGGCTGGTAAGCCCACGGGGGCCCGGCAATGATCCGGGCGCCCGCACCCACAACAAACGCCTTGCAGGTACACCATGAGCATCACCCGCCGCGACTTCCTCAACGGCGCCGCCCTGACCGTCGGCCTCGGCCTCACCCCGCTGCAGTTGCTGCGCGCAGCCCCCTCCGGGCGCTACTACCCCCCTGCCCTCACCGGCCTGCGCGGCAGCCACCCCGGCTCCTTCGACGTGGCGCACCAGATGGGCTGGGAGAAGAAGGTGTTCGACACCGACGGCCTGCCCATCGAGGAGCAGTACGACCTGGTGGTGGTCGGCGGCGGCATCAGCGGCCTCTCGGCGGCCTGGTTCTACCGGCAGCAGAACCCCGACGCACGCATCCTCATCGTCGAGAACCACGACGACTTCGGCGGCCACGCCAAGCGCAACGAATTCCAGGCCGGCGGCCGGATGATCCTCGGCTACGGCGGCAGCGAAGCCTTCCAGTCGCCCAAGCACCTCTACAGCAGCCAGGTGAACGGCCTGCTCAAACAGCTGGGGGTGGACATCGACCGTTTCGAGACCGCCTTCGACCGCGACTTCTACCCCGGCCTCGGGCTGTCCCGCGGGGTGTTCTTCGACAAGGCCGGCTTCGGTGAAGACAAGCTGGTGACCGGCGACCCGACGCCGATGGTGGCCGACGACATCGCCCCGGAAAAACTCAACGCCCGCAACTGGCGCGCCTTCATCAACGACTTCCCGCTGCCCGAGGCCGACCGCGAGGCCCTCATCGCCCTGCACGAAGCGCCCCGTGACTACCTGGCTGGCAAGAGCCGCGAGGAGAAGGAAGCCCACCTGGCCAAGACCAGCTACCAGGACTTCCTGCGCAAGGACGTCGGCCTGAGCGAAGCCGCCACCCGCTACTTCCTCAGCCGCACCAACGACTTCTCCGCCCTCAGCATCGACGCCGTTGCCGCAGCGGATGCCTACGCCGTGGGCTTCCCCGGCTTCGCCGCGATGGACCTCTCGCCCATCAGCGAGGAAGCCAAGGCCGAGATGGAAGAGCCGTACATCTACCACTTCCCCGACGGCAACGCCTCGGTGGCGCGCCTGCTGGTGCGCAGCCTGATCCCGGGCGTGGCCGCCGGCAAGGGCATGGACGACATCGTCCTCGCCGACTTCGACTACGCCCGCCTTGACCTGCCCTCCAACGCCGTGCGCCTGCGCCTGAACAGCACCGCCGTCAGCGTGCGCAACCGCGCCGGCGCCGTGGACGTGGGCTACAGCCGTGGCGGCCAGCTGCACCGCGTGCGCGCCCGGCACTGCGTGCTGGCCTGCTACAACATGATGATTCCCTACCTGCTCCGCGACCTGCCCGCCCCGCAGGCCCACGCCCTGGCGCAGAACGTCAAGTTCCCGCTGGTGTACACCAAGGTGGTGATCCGCAACTGGCACAGCTTCGCCAAGCTCGGCGTCCACGAGATCTACGCCCCCAGCCAGCCCTACAGCCGCGTCAAGCTCGACTACCCGGTGGACATCGGCGGCTACCGCCACCCCCGCGACCCGGCCCAGCCCATCGGCCTGCACATGGTCTACGTGCCCACCAGCCCCGGCATGGGCATGGACGCCCGCACCCAGGCCCGGGTCGGCCGCGGCAAGCTCTACGCCATGAGCTTCGAGCAGATGGAAACGATGATCCGCGAGCAGCTCCAGGCCATGCTCGGCCCGGCCGGCTTCGACCACGAGAAGGACATCCTCGCCATCACCGTCAACCGCTGGTCCCACGGCTACGCCTACTTCTCCAACAGCCTGTTCGACGACGAAGACGAGAGCGAGAAGCTGATGAACCTCGCCCGCCGCAAGCTGGGCAACGTCACCATCGCCAACTCCGACGCGGCCTGGAGCGCCTACGCCCACGCCGCCATCGACGAAGCCTGGCGCGCGGTGCGCGAGCTGGGCTGAGCGAACGCAGCCGGGTGATGGTGCCTGCGCCATCGCCCGGCCCCGTTAGATTCAGCGGGCCCCCACCCTCACCAGGCGCGTCTATATTTTCCGTATCCCCGGCGACAGCCCTGCGCCGGGGCTCCGGAGTGCCGATCCCGCATGCCCGATACCCACGACCGCCCTGCCCGCCCACGCACCGGCCGGATGAAGCGTGACATCGTCCTGATCCTGCTGTTCGCCCTGGTCAGCCTCGCCCTGCTGGTCCACTTCGATGTGGGCGACCTCCTGCAACGGGCGGCCGTGCGTCACGAGCACTGGGAACTGGACGAGATCCTGCTGATGCTCAGCCTGGTGGGCTGGTGCGGCTTCATCTTCGGCGTGCGCCGGCTGATGGAAATGCGCTGGGAGGCCCAGGCCCGGCGCAGCGCGGAACTCAAGGTCACGCGCCTGGCCGAACACGACATGCTCACCGGCCTGCCCAACCGCCGGGGGCTGCGCAGCCACCTGGAACCCTGCCTGGGGGTTTCTGACTCGCCGTTCTACTTCGTGCTGGTGGACCTGGACGGCTTCCGCCTGGTCAACGACCTGCACAGCCACGAGGCCGGCGACCACCTGTTGCAGGTGCTGGCCCGCCGGCTGTCTACCGCGTTGCCCGAGGGCGACCTGATCGGCCGCAGCGGTGCCGATGAATTCACCCTGGTGCTGCATTCCCAGAAGAGCCACACCGCCGCCAGCGCCCTGCTGGAGGCCCTGCTGGAGCTGATCCGCCAGCCGGTACAGCATGAGGACGCACGTATCGAAGTCAGCGCCACCCTCGGCGTCGCCCGTTACCCGGACGATGGTCGGCGACTGGACGACCTCATGGCCCGCGCCGCCTTCTGCGTGCAGTCAGGCAAGCGCGAGGGGCGCAACATGGTGGTGTTCTACGAGCCCGGCAACGACACCGAACTGGAGCAGCAGACGCGCCTGGTGAAGCTGCTCGACGAAGGCATGAAGGCCGGCTACCTGCGGGTGGACTACCAACCCATCGTCGCCCTGGAAAGCGGCGAAATCCTCGGCTTCGAGGCCCTCGCCCGGCTCGACCACCCCGAGGCCGGCAGCCTGGGGCCGGCGCAGTTCATCCCCGCAGCCGAGCGCCTCGGCTACATCACCCGCATCACCCGCGAGCTGCTCCAGCGCGCCTGTGAGGAAGCCCGACAGTGGCCCACCGGCGTGTTCCTCTCGTTCAACCTCAGCGCCATCGACCTGGCCGACGAAAGCCTGCCGTTCCACGTCTCGCGCATCCTCAACAAGGTGGGCTTCCCGCCCCGGCGGCTGGAGCTGGAGGTGACCGAGACCGCCGTGATCGACCACGTCGAGCGGGCCAACGCCAACATCCAGGCGCTGCAGGCCATGGGCATCCGCGTGTCGCTGGACGACTTCGGCACCGGCTACTCGTCCCTCGCCCACATCAGCCGCTACAACTTCGACAAGCTCAAGATCGACCGCCAGTTCGTCGCCGCGCTGGACAACGGCAGCAAGGACGAAAGCATCCTGCGGGCCATGCTCGGCCTCAGCCAGGAACTCGGCATCCCCACCGTTGCCGAAGGCATCGAGACGCAGCGGCAGCTGGAATGGCTGCAGAGCGTCGGCTGCCGGCAAGGCCAGGGGTATTACTTCAGCCCACCGGTGTCCACGGCCCAGGCCACCGCCATGGTGGCCCGTGGGCCCTGCCTGCTGGGGCCGGTTCCGCGGCCCTCTGCCCGCCCCCACTCCACGGAGTCCTGATCATGCACACCCCGAACCACCGCCCGCTGCTGCTCGCCTGCGCCCTGTTGCTGGCGGGCGCGAGCGCCTCCGCCCTGGCGTCGCCCGGCAATGGCAACGGCAAGGGCAACAACGGTCATGGCAACGGCAATGGGCACGGCGGCCACGGCAATGCGGCCACCCAGTCGGCGGGGCCGAGCATCGACCTCGGCGGCATCCGCATCGTCCTGCAGGACAACCGCGACTACTGGAGCCCCGGCGCCTCGCTGCCCCCGGGCATCCGCAAGAACCTCGCGCGGGGCAAGCCGCTGCCGCCCGGCATCGCCCGCAAGCTGGACGGCCGCCTGCTGCAGCGGCTGCCGTCCTATCCCGGCTACGACTGGGTGCAGGCCGGGACCGACCTGCTGCTGGTGGCCGTGGCCACCGGGCTCATCCAGGACGTCCTGCACGACGTGCTGGACTGAACCGCCTCAGCAGGCCGCCAGCCGGGCGAAGCCCTCGGCCAGGTCGGCCTTGAGGTCGTCCATGTCCTCCAGGCCGATCTGCAGGCGCAGGCAGAAGCCCGGCTCCGTCCAGGCCGTGGCGGTGCGGTAGCTGCGGCAGTCGAAGGGGATCACCAGGCTCTCGTAGCCGCCCCAGGAGAAGCCCATGCTGAACACCCGCAGGTGGTCCAGCATGGCCGCCAGGCCCTCGCGGCTGTAGCGATCCTCCAGGACGATGGAGAACAGCCCCGAAGCCCCCGTGAAGTCACGCTTCCAGTGCGCATGCCCGGGGCAGTCCTCGAAGGCCGGGTGCAGCACGCGCTTCACCTCCGGCCGGGCCTTGAGCCAGTGGGCCATTTCCAGGCCCCGGCGCTGGGCCTCTTCCAGCCGCAGCTTCAGCGTGCGCAGGCCGCGCAGCGCCAGTACGCAATCCTCGGCCCCCGGCAGCATGGACATGCTGTCGTAGGTGGCACGCAGGGCCGGCCAGCATTCGGCGTTGGCCGTCACCAGGCCCAGCAGCAGGTCCGAATGCCCACCCAGGTACTTGGTGCCCGCCTCCACCGTCAGGTCGATGCCCAGGCCATGGGCCCGCAGGAACAACGGTGTCGCCCAGGTGTTGTCGAGGATAGTGCGCACCCCGCGCCGCCGCGCCACCTCCACCAGGGCCGGCAGGTCCGGCACTTCGAAGGTCTGCGAGCCCGGCGCTTCGAGGAACAGCGTGGTGGTCTCGGGGCGCATCAGCGCCTCGATGCCGGCGCCGATCATCGGGTCGTAGTAGGTGGTGGTGACGCCGTAGCGGGCCAGCATGTGGTTGCAGAAATGCCGGGTCGGCCGGTAGACGCTGTCCGGCACCAGGATGTGGTCACCCGCGCGGGTGGTGCTGAACAGCGCCAGGGACACCGCGCCCAGGCCCGAGGGCGAGAGCACCGTGCCAGCGGCGCCGGCCAGTTGGGTCCAGGCATCTTCCAGGTTGGCGAGGGTGGGCGTGCCGGCGGTGCCGTAGGAGAAGCGCGCGCGGCGCTGCTCGATGTCGTCGAGGGTCTTGTAGATGACCGTGGAGCCCCGGTACAGCGGGCCGTTGACGAAGCCGTACTGCTCGGAAGGGTCGCGCCCGAGCATGGACAGCTGGGTGCCGATGCCGAAGGAAGGGATGTCGTCTCTGTTCATGTGCCTGCAGCCTGTCGGGGCCCGGCGCACATGGCCGGGCAAAGGCCGCGATGCTAACCGATTGATCATGTCCCAGCACCGTCCTGCGGGGTCAGGCTGATTACCGAGCCCTGCTGATGTCGCCTGTTTCGCCTTGCCTGGCGAGTTTCTTTTTTCAGTCGCCAAAAAAGAAACCAAAAAGGCTCGCCCCTGCATACGGGTCCCGCTGCGCGGGACTTCCCTCGCTCCATCGTCGCTCCAGGGGCCCGCGCTGACGGGCCATCCCTGGCCCGACAGCGCTCTCGCGACATCCATGTCGCTCAACCCCTTCCACGACGATTCCGTTCGGCCTCCTGAAGGGGCAGCATCCCCGCATCACTTTCCTTCGCCAGGCACAAGTCCGATGTGCGCAAGAACCCCTCCTGTTCCTTTCATGTAGGCAAGTGCTTGTATGGCTTTTCAAAGGCACACCAGAAAATGAATGCATATCTGGCCTAGCGGCGAGAGACAGATCTCAGCCCCGTGAATCACCCGGCTCGCCCCGTCGTTCGACGGTGACGGCGTTGCGCTCCATGAGCAGGCTGCCCGGTGCGGGTTCGTCGCGACGGGCCAGGCTGCCCGAGCCTTCCGGGCGGGTGCCGGGGCGTACGGCGCGTTCACAGGTGGTTCCGAACCGGTAGGCATCCGCTGCGGCGATCGGGCGTTCCATGGGTGTTCCCTCGGGTGGCGATGGAGCTTGGAAGCCCCGTGCCGCTGTGCGTTCGCCCCAGCCGCCGAACGGTCGCCAGACGCAGCGAGCCCCACCGGAGTGGGGCTCGTTGGCAAGGGTTACCAGTGCGGGCCACCCCAGCGGTGAGGCGGGCCGTAGTAACGGGGCCCGGGCCCGTAGTAGCGCGGCGGCGGGGCGTACACCGGCACGCTCTGGTAATACACCGGCTGTGCCGGATAGACGTAGACCGGCGGCGGTGGCGGCGGCGCCACGTAGACGGGGGCCGGCTGCACGTACACCGGAGCGGGTTGTTCCACATAGACCGGCGCCGGACGGGACGCGACGATGGCTCCGCCGACCACGGCCCCCACGACGGCGCCGACGATCGCCGGGCCGGCATCATGCCCATGGGCGGACGCCTGGCCGGCAAGTGCGGCGGCTCCCACCAACAGGGCCACCTGGGGCAAACGACGAAACATGGTTTTCCTCCTGCCCGGCGGGACAGGTGCCGGGATGCCTGTTCAGACCGCAACGGCGAAAAACGGATCGCAGCGCCCGGGTAAAGGTTGTGTAAGGACGACGAACGGCCAGGGCGATTCACCCGAACCCCCTCCCCCTCACCGGGTCACTAACAGGGAGTCCCCAACCGTTGGCCCGACGCGTCGCTGCCTCGCCGAGCGCCCCGGCCATCGAAAACCCGCCCTTCCAGGAGTGCCCCATGCCCGAAGCCTGGCTGCCCCACCTGCCCTGGCCCGAGTTGCGCCTGCTGCTCACCGTCCTCGCGGTCTTCCTCGTCCTGTCCCTGGTGTCCCGCGCCGTCCTGCGGGTGTTCGAGCGCCTGACCCGCCCCGTGCTGTTCCTGCGCGAGCTGCTGCAGCGGGTGCGCCGCCCGCTGTACCTGCTGCTGCCGCTGCTGGGGGTGCAGACGGTGCTCAGCTCCGCGCCGGACGACCTGCTGTTCATCGAGCCGCTGCGCCGCCTCACCTCCCTGGTGCTGATCGGCACCTTCACCTGGCTCGGCCTGCGCGCGGTGGACGCGGTGCAGCAGGTGATCCTGCTGCGCCACCCGGTGGACATCGCCGACAACCTGCAAGCCCGCCGCATCCAGACCCAGACCCGCGTGCTGGTGCGCACTCTGAGCTTCTTCGTGGTGCTGTTCGGCGTGGCCTGCATGCTGATGACCTTCCCCACCGCCCGGCAGCTGGGCACCAGCCTGCTGGCCTCGGCCGGGGTGGCCGGGCTGGCGGTGGGTTTCGCCGCCAAGCCGGTGCTGGGCAACCTCATCGCCGGCCTGCAGATCGCCCTGACCCAGCCGATCCGCCTGGACGACGTGGTGATCGTCCAGGGCGAGTGGGGGCGCATCGAGGAGATCACCGGCACCTATGTCGTCGTACGCATCTGGGATGACCGCCGCCTGGTGGTGCCGCTGCAGTGGTTCATCGAGAACCCCTTCCAGAACTGGACCCGGGTCGGCGCGTCGATCACCGGCGCGGTGATCATCTGGGTCGACTACGCCCTGCCCCTGGAGCCCCTGCGGCGCGAGCTGGACCGGCTCTGCGGCGAGCAGCCCAAGCTCTGGGACGGCCGCGTCAGCGTGCTGCAGGTGGTGGACGCCACCGACCGCGCCATGCAGCTTCGGGTGCTGGTCAGCTCCGCCGACTCCTCGCGCAACTGGGACCTGCGCTGCTACCTGCGGGAGAACCTCATCAGCTTCGTCAACCGCAACTACCCCGACAGCCTGCCGCGCATGCGGGCCGAACTGCGCTCGCTGCAGCCGCCCCAGGCCCCGGCAGTTGGCGACGGCCCCATCGCCGGGCCCGAGCGTCAGCCGCCGGTCTGATCCACCGGCTGGCGCACCGCCCAGGCCTGGTGCAGGCGCTCGTAGTAATAGGGCAGCTGCAGCAGGCCATGGCGGGCCGCCTGCTCGCGCACCGTGTTGCGCTCCCCGTCGAAATGGCGCTGCTCGCTCACCACCCAGGGCTCGCCGTCCAGGTACATGGCGCAGGCGAAGCACACCAGCCCATCCGCCTCGCCGGCGCCTTCGGCCAGCCCGGTGTTGGCCAGGGCCACACCGGCACGGTCGGCGGCCTCCAGCGCCCCCAGGGCCATTTCCCGGGCGACTTCCTCGCTGGTCAGGCCGAAGCGCTCCATGGTGTCCGGCGACACCCCCAGGCAGCGCTGCTTGGCCTCGGGGGAGTACACCACGTAGCCCGCGTCCAGCACCTGCCCGCACCCGGGCACGTCCGCGAGGATCGACGTCATCAGCCCCGCCGTGCAGGACTCGGCGGTCACCAGGGTCAACTGGTACCGCTCCAGGAAGCTCACCACCTGCTCGACATGCTGCATGGCCCTTTCCTCCGTTCGCTGTTGCTAGCTATGAAGGCCGGCCCCGGGGCCGAGTTCCCCCCGCAGCGCCACCGTCCGGCGGAGGCCGCCGGGAAATAAAGTCGAAACTATCCCGCCGGGCCTCCGGTCTCGATTCATGTGGGGAGCGGACGTCTGCGTCGGGACCTTCAACTCATCTTCCAAGCGGCCGGCGGCCCGGACCGCCAGCAGTGATAGATGGCTTGCGCCCCGGCGCTCCGCCGCCCCGTTCAGGGATATTCGAAAGCGGAGGATGGTATGGGAAATGCGGTAGTGAGCCTTCAACTCGAAGGCCTGGGGTCCACCCTCGCCAGTCGGCCCCAGTTGCACGTGGAAAGCCTTGGAACCAATAGCCAGAAAAAACGAATCCTCTTCGTCACCTCGGAGTTCGCCGACCTGGTCAAGGTCGGTGGCCTGGGGGACGTTTCCGCTGCCCTGCCCCGAGCCCTCGCCTCCCGCCACGACATCCGCGTGCTGATCCCCGGCTACCGCTCGGTGCTGCACAGCGGCCACCCGATCCGGGTCATCGGCCGCCTGCCGGGGCACGCCGCCCTGCCGCCCTGCCGGGTCGGGCGCATGGACCTGCCGGACGGGCTGATCGTCTACGTGCTGATCTGCCCCGAGCTGTACGAGCGCGAAGGCACCCCCTATGGCGACGCCCATGGCCGCGACTGGGCCGACAACCACATTCGCTTCGCCCGCCTGGGCCTGGCCGCCGCCGACCTCGCCGGCGGCCAGGCCGGCCTCAGCTGGGTGCCCGAGCTGGTGCACGCCAACGACTGGCCCAGCGGCCTGGCGCCGGCCTACCTGGCCTGGCGCGGCCAGGCCACCCCCAGCGTGTTCACCATCCACAACCTGGCCTACCAGGGCCTTTGCGACCCCCACAGCGCCCCCGAGCTGGGCCTGCCGGAGCAGGCCTTCCGCCCCGAGAGCATGGAGTTCTACGGCAAGCTGTCGTTCCTCAAGGCCGGCATCGCCCACGCCCGGCACACCACCACGGTGAGCGACAACTACGCCCGCGAGATCACCACCGAGGCCTTCGGCTGCGGCCTGGAAGGCATGCTGCGCCAGCGCGTCGCCGAAGGCCGCCTGAGCGGCATCACCAACGGCATCGACGAGAGCTGGGACCCGCGCAGCGACACCCACCTGGTGGAAGGCTTCGCCCCCCGCGCCTGGCAGGGCAAGCAGGCCAACCGCCGCTACGTGGAGCAGCTCTACGGCCTGGACAGCGAACCCGCCCCGCTGTTCGCCGTGGTCTCGCGCCTGGTGCAGCAGAAAGGCATCGACCTGACCCTGGAGATCGCCGACCGCATCGTCGCCCAGGGCGGCCGCCTGGCGGTGATCGGCCGTGGCGAGCCCGAACTGGAGCTGGCCATGGAGGCCCTGGCGCAGCGCCATGCCGGACGCATCGGCGTGCGCGTCGGCTTCAACGAGACCGACGCCCGCCGCCTGTTCGCCGCCAGCGATTTCCTGCTCATGCCGTCGCGCTTCGAGCCCTGCGGCCTGAGCCAGATGTACGCCCAGCGCTTCGGCTCCCTGCCCATCGCCCGCTGCACCGGCGGCCTGGCGGACACCATCGAGGACGGCGTGACCGGCTTCCTGTTCCGCGAGCCCGATGCCGCCAGCTACTGGGACGCCGTGCAGCGCGCGCTGAACGTCTACCGCCACCCCGAGCTGCTGGACGCCATGCGCTGCCAGGCCATGGCCGCGCCGCTGTTCTGGCGCGAGTCGGTGCTGCCCTACGACCAGCTGTACCAGCGGCTGATCGGCCAGCGCGTCACCCTCGCCAGCGGAGGGGCGCGCTGATGTACCCGGTCACACGCAGCCACGGCGCCTGGCTCCAGGACGACGGCAGCACCCGTTTCGCCCTCTGGGCACCGGATGCCCGCCAGGTGGAACTGCGCCTCGCCTCGGGCGAGACCCACCCCATGGCTCCCCACGCCGACGGCTGGTACAGCGTGCAGCTGCCGGTGGGGGCCGGTACCGCCTACCGCTTCCGCATCGACGGCGAACTGGAGGTGCCCGACCCGGCCTCGCGCCGCCAGCTGGACGACGTGCACGGCGACAGCGAGGTGCAGGACCCGTCCCGCTACGCCTGGCGCTGCACCGAGTGGAACGGGCGCCCCTGGCACGAAGCGGTGATCTACGAACTGCACGTCGGCCTGCTCGGCGGCTTCAGCCAGGTCACCGCCCTGCTGCCCGGCCTCGCCGAACTGGGGGTGACCGCCATCGAACTCATGCCCCTGGCCGAATTCCCCGGCGCGCGCAACTGGGGCTACGACGGCGTGCTGCCGTTCGCCCCGGAATCCTCCTACGGCACCCCCGACGAGCTGCGCGCCCTGGTGGACCGTGCCCACGAGCTGGGCCTGATGGTGCTGGTGGACGTGGTCTACAACCACTTCGGCCCGGACGGCAACTACCTCGGCCGCTACGCCGGCGCCTTCTTCCGCGACGACCGCCACACCCCCTGGGGGCCGGCCATCGACTTCCGCCGTGTGCAGGTGCGCGACTTCTTCTGCGAGAACGCGCTGATGTGGCTGCTGGACTACCGCATGGACGGCCTGCGCCTGGATGCGGTGCACGCCATCCCCGACCGCGACTTCCTCGTCGAGCTGGCCGACCGCGTGCGCCGCGCCACCGCCGGGCGCCACGTGCACCTGGTGCTGGAGAACGAAGACAACGCCGCCAGCCTGCTGGAACAGGGCTTCGACGCCCAGTGGAACGACGACGGCCACAACGTGCTGCATGTGCTGCTCACCGGCGAGGACGAGGGCTACTACGCCGACTTCGCCCGCGAACCCACCAGCCACCTGGCCCGCTGCCTGGGCGAAGGCTTCGTCTACCAGGGCGAGACCAGCCCGCGCGGCGCCCAGCGCGGCGAACCCAGCGCGCACCTGCCGCCCACCGCCTTCGTGCTGTTCCTGCAGAACCACGACCAGGTGGGCAACCGCGCCCTGGGCGAGCGCCTGGCCAGCCTGGCGGAACCCGCCGCGCTGCGGGCCAGCGTCGCCCTGCTGCTGCTCAGCCCCATGGTGCCGCTGCTGTTCATGGGCGAGGAATGGGGCTCCGAGCAGTCCTTCCTGTACTTCACCTCCCACAACGAAGCCCTCGGCCAGGCCGTGCGCGAAGGCCGCCGCGCCGAGTTCGCCGCCTTCAGCGCCTTCACCCGGCCCGAGCAGCGCGACGCCATCCCCGACCCCAACGATTTCTCCACCTTCAGCCGCTCCATGCCCGACAGCGCCGCTGCCACCGAAACCGATGCCGAGGCCTGGCGCCGGCTCTACCAGCGCCTGCTGCAGGTGCGCCATGCCCACCTGGTGCCGCGCCTGCCGGGCAGCCAGGCCATCGGCGCGCGGGTGCTGGAGGACAAGGCCGTCTCCGCCGGCTGGCGGCTGGGCGACGGCAGCCACCTGCGCATCGACCTGAACCTCTCGGCGGTCACCGTGCGCACCCCGCTGCCCCACCCCGAGGCCCGCACCCTGCATGCCGACGGCATCGACGACGCCGACTACCGCCAGGGCGTGCTGCCGCCCCACAGCGTGGTGGTCACCCTGGAGGACCCGCGATGAGCGACGCCCAGCTGGAAGCCCTGGCCACGGCGGCGGGGTTCAGCGTCCACTGGACCGACGCCGACGGCCGCCCGCAACAGGTCGCACCCGACAGCCTGCGCGCGCTGCTGGAGGCCCTCGGCTACCCGGCCCAGAGCGAGCAGCAGATCGCCGGCAGCCTGGCCCACCTGCAGGCCCGGCATGAGGCCGCCACCCTGCCCCGGCTGCTGACCCTGGACCAGGGCCAGCCCCTGGCGCTCGACGCCCATGCCCGGCCCGGCGCCGCCTTCCGCGTCCAGCTGGAAGACGGCGGCGTGGTGGATGGCCACCTGGACGACCAGGCGCGCCTGCCCGCCCTCACCGCCTGGGGCTACCACCAGCTGCACCTGGGCGACCAGGCGGTGACCCTCGCCGTCGCCCCGCCGGCCTGCCCCAGCGTCGCCCAGCTCAGCGACCACCGCCGCCGCCACATCTGGGGCCTGGCGGCCCAGCTGTACGGCCTGCGCCGCCCCGGCGACGGCGGCCTGGGGGATACCCAGGCCCTGGAAGAGCTGGTGCGCAGCGCCGCCGCCCAGGGCGCCGACGCCATCGCCCTGAGCCCGGTGCACGCCATGTTCAGCGCCGACCTGCAGCGCTACAGCCCCTATTCGCCCTCCAGCCGCCTGCTGTTCAACGTGCTGCACGCCGCGCCGGCCAGCATCCTCGGCGACCGCGCCTGGCGCGAGGCGGTCCTCGCCACCGGCCTCGGCCCCGAGCTGCAACGCCTGGAGTCCCTGCCGCTGGTGGACTGGCCGGCCGCCTCCGCCGCCCGCCTGCAGCTGCTGCGCCAGCTCTACCAGGGTTTCGCCGCCGGGGAGAACCTGCACAGCGTCGACTTCGACAGCTTCTGCCAGCACGCCGGCGACGCCCTGTTGCAGCACTGCCGCTTCGAAGCCCTGCACGGCTTCATGAGCCGCAGCGGCCTGCCCACCGACTGGCGCACCTGGCCGGAGCCCTACCGCGACCCCGCCAGCCCGGCGGTGCTGCGCTTCGCCGAAGAGCATGCCGACGAAGTGCGCTTCCACGCCTTCGCCCAGTGGCTGGTGGCGCGCGGGCTGGACCGCGCCCAGAGTGCCGCGCGCGGTGCCGGCATGGCCGTCGGGCTGATCGCCGACCTGGCCGTGGGCGCCGACGGTGCCGGCAGCCAGGCCTGGGCGCGCCAGGCCGAACTGCTGCCGTCGCTGACGGTGGGCGCCCCGCCGGACATCCTCAACCGCAGCGGCCAGGCCTGGGGCATCTCCGCCTTCTCCCCCGAGGGCCTGCGCCAACAGGGCTTCCGCGCCTTCATCGAGATGCTGCGGGCCAACCTCGCCCACGCCGGCGGCCTGCGCATCGACCACGTAATGGGCCTGCAGCGCCTCTGGGTCCTACCGGAAGGCGCCGATCCCCGGCATGGCGCCTACCTCAACTACCCCCGCGAAGACCTGCTGCGCCTGCTCTGCCTGGAAGCCACCCGCCACCGCGCGCTGATCGTCGGTGAAGACCTCGGCACCGTGCCCGAGGGGCTGCGCGAAGCCCTCGGCCGGCGGCTGATCCTCGGCATGCGCGTGCTGCTGTTCGAGCAGGCCGACGGTCGCTTCACGCCGCCCGACGCCTGGCCGGCGGATGCCCTGGCCACCACCACCACCCACGACCTGCCGACCCTGCGTGGCTGGCTCGCCGGACGCGACATCCACTGGCGCGAGGCCGCCGGCCAGACCCGGCCCGAGCAGGCCGAGGCCGACCGTGAGCACCGCCAGCGGGAACGCCAGGCCCTGGAAAGCGCCCTGCACGCCAGCGGCCAGCGCCACGACCAGGCCCCCGAAGACGACCTCGATGCGGCCATCGCCTTCATCGGCAGGACCC
The DNA here is from genome assembly GCF_011397855.1 of Metapseudomonas otitidis. Taxonomy (NCBI): domain Bacteria; kingdom Pseudomonadati; phylum Pseudomonadota; class Gammaproteobacteria; order Pseudomonadales; family Pseudomonadaceae; genus Metapseudomonas; species Metapseudomonas otitidis. Next base: position 3,177,095 of record NZ_AP022642.1, read on the forward strand.
CCGCGCCCCTGGTGCTGCTGCCCCTGGAGGACGCCGTCGGCAGCGAGGAGCAACCCAACCTCCCCGGCCCCGGCGACCTGCACCCCAACTGGCGCCGGCGCTGGCCGGAGGCCGCCGCCAGCCTGCTCGAACGCCCCGAGGTGAGCGCCCGCCTGCAGCGCCTCGACCACACCCGCCGGCAACAGGAACACCCCCATGACTGAACTGCGTGCCACGCTGCGCCTGCAACTGCACGCCGGCTTCACCCTCGACGACGCCCGCGCCCAGGTGCCCTACTTCGCCCGCCTCGGCGTGAGCCACCTGTACCTGTCGCCCGTGCTCCAGGCCCGGGCCGGTTCCACCCACGGCTACGACGTGGTCGACCCCACCCGGGTCAACCCCGAGCTGGGCGGCGAGCCGGCCCTGGAGCGCCTGGTGGCCGCCCTGCGCGAGCACCACATGGGGCTCATCCTCGACCTGGTGCCCAACCACATGGCCGTGGGCGGCGGCGACAACCCCTGGTGGCTGGACGTGCTCGAATGGGGCCGCGCCAGCCCCTATGCGCAGTTCTTCGACATCCAGTGGCAATCCCACGACCCGCTGCTGCGCGGGCAGCTGCTGATCCCCTTCCTGCGCAGCGACTACGCGGAAGTCCTCGCCGCCGGCGAGGTGCGCCTGCATTACGACGGCAGCAGCGGCGCGCTCTACGCCCAGCATTTCGACCACCGCTTCCCGCTCTGGCCGGCCACCTACGGCGAGGTGCTGCGGCGCGCCGACGACCCGGCATTGCAGGCCCTGGCCGCCAGCTTCGACGCCCTCGAAGGCTCCGCCGACGCCTGGCAGCGCGCCCGGGAGCTGCGCCAGGCCCTGGGCCGCGCCGCGCCGACCGGCGAGGCACTGGCGAACGCCCTGGCGGCGTTCCGCGGCGACGACCCGACGGGCTTCGAACGCCTGCACGCCCTGCTGGAGCGCCAGCACTACCGCCTGGCCAGCTGGCGCACCGCCGCCGACGACATCAACTGGCGGCGCTTCTTCGACATCAACGAGCTGGGCGGCCTGCGGGTGGAACGCCCGGAGGTGTTCGAAGCGGTGCATGCCAAGGTCTTCGAGCTGATCCAGCGCGGCCTGGTGGACGGGCTGCGCCTGGACCACGTCGACGGCCTGGCCGACCCGCGCGGCTACTGCCGCCGCCTGCGCCGCCGGGTGCAGCGGCTGGCGGCACAACGCCCGGCCGGCCTGGCGGAGCAGCCCTTCCCCCTCTACGTGGAGAAGATCCTCGGCCCCGACGAGGCGCTGCCCGGCGACTGGCAGGTGGACGGCACCACCGGCTACGAATTCATGAACCAGGTGTCGCTGCTGCAGCACTCGCCCCTCGGCGAATTGCAGCTGTGCGGCCTGTGGAGCGAGACCAGCGGGCGTTCGCCGCGCTTCCTCGACGAGGTCCGCGAGGCCCGCGAACTGATCCTCGGCAGCAACCTCGCCGGCGACCTGGAGAACCTCGCCCAGGCCCTGCTGCAGGTGGCGCGCAGCGACCTGGCGACCCGCGACCTGACCCTCGGCGGCATCCGCCGGGCGCTGCACGCGCTGATCGGTCAGTTCAGCGTCTACCGCACCTACGTCAACGCCTGCGGCCGCTCCACCCAGGACCAGCGACTGTTCCGCCAGGCCTTCGACGCGGCCTGCGCCGAACTGGGCGACGCCGACCGCCCGCTGCTCGACCACCTGGAGCGCTGGCTCGGCGGCGAACCGCTGCGGGCCGTGCCCCTGGCCCAGCGCCGGATGCGCCGGCAGGTGGTGGCGCGCTTCCAGCAGCTCACCGCGCCGGCGGCGGCCAAGGCCGTGGAGGACACCGCCTGCTACCGCTCGGCGGTGCTGCTCTCGCGCAACGACGTGGGCTTCGACCCGCAACGCTTCAGCGCCCCGCTGGAGGCCTTCCACGCGGCCTGCCAGGCCCGCGCGCAGAGCTTCCCGGACAACCTGCTGACCACCGCCACCCATGACCACAAGCGCGGCGAGGACAGCCGCGCGCGCCTGGCGGTGCTCAGCGAGCGCGCTGCCTGGTTCGCCGAGTGCTGCGAACAGTGGCGACGCCTGGCCGCGCCCCTGCGCGAAGCCACCGGCCCGCTGGCCATCAGCCCCGGCGACGAGCTGGTGCTCTACCAGTGCCTGCTGGGCAGTTGGCCGCTGGACCTGGCAGCCGACGACCACGCCGGCCTCGCCGCCTACCGCGAGCGCCTGCTGCGCTGGCAGGAAAAGGCCCTGCGCGAAGCCAAGCTGCAGACCAGCTGGAGTGCCCCCAACGGCGACTACGAGGGCGCCTGCCGTGCCTTCCTCGACAGCCTGCTGGGCAGCGATGCCGCCGCCCAGCTGCGTCGCGTCATTGCCGACGCGGCCATGGCCATCGCCCCCGGCGGCGCCCTCAACGGGCTGGTGCAATGCCTGCTGCGCATGACCACGCCAGGGGTACCGGACCTCTACCAGGGCACCGAGTTCTGGGACTTCAGCCTGGTGGACCCGGACAACCGCCGGCCGGTGGACTACGCCGCGCGCATCGACGCCCTGGGCACCCTGCGCGACCAGGCCGACCTGCTGCTGGGCTGGCGCGACGGGCGCATCAAGCAGTGGCTGGTCGGCAGCGTGCTGTCGGTGCGCTACGCCCGCGCCGGGCTGTTCGCCCGGGGCGACTACCAGCCCCTGCCGGTGCACGGCGAACACGCCGAGCGGGTGATCGCCTTCGCCCGCCAGCGCGACGGCGAATACCTGGTGGTGATCGCCCCGCGCCTGGTGGATGCCTTGCTGGAAGGCACCGAGGTGCCCCAGGTGCCGCCCCTGCGCTGGGGCGATACCCGCGTGGAACTGCCCTTCGACCCGGCCACCGGCGCCCTCGCCGGTGTGTTCAGCCGCGAGCCGCCCCAGGTGGGTCCCGAAGGCCTGGCCCTGTCCCGGGCGCTCGCCGACTTCCCAGTCAACCTGCTGTGTTTCCGCCCCCATGCCACAGGAGTCATGCCATGAACACCGACGATCAGCGCGTCCGCGAACTCGCCTACCAGATCTGGGAATCCGAGGGCCGTCCCCACGGCCAGGACGCTCGTCACTGGGAGATGGCGCGCAAGCTGGCCCAGCGCGAGAAGCCCCGCGACACCCCGCCGGAACCCACCTCGCGGCCGGCCAGCAAGCCTCGGGCGGTGGACACCTCCTCCGGCCCGGTCACCCCCACCCGCCGCCCTCGGGCGGCCAAGCCCGCCGCCAGCGAGGCCGAGGAAAAGCCCGCCCTGCTGAAGAAACCCCGCGCCCCACGCACCCCCAAGACACCCAAAGCCTGACCCCAGGCCGTACAGGAGCCACCACATGAGCAGGCAACGCTCACGGATCACCGAAGGCCACCCCTTTCCACTCGGCGCCACCTGGGACGGCCTGGGCGTGAATTTCGCGCTGTTCTCCGCCCACGCCACCAAGGTCGAGCTGTGCCTCTTCGACAGCAAGGGTGAGCGGGAACTGGAGCGCATCGAACTGCCCGAGTACACCGACGAGATCTGGCACGGCTACCTGCCCGACGCCCACCCGGGGCTGATCTATGGCTACCGGGTACACGGCCCCTACGAACCCGACGCCGGCCACCGCTTCAACCCCAACAAGCTGCTGGTGGACCCCTACGCCCGCCAGCTGGTGGGGCGGCTGCGCTGGTCGGAGTCGCTGTTCGGCTACACCATCGGCCACCCGGACGCCGACCTCTCCTTCGACGAGCGCGACAGCGCGCCCTTCGTGCCCAAGTCCAAGGTGCTGGACCCGGCCTTCACCTGGCCCGAGCAGAAGCCGGTGCGGGTGCCCTGGGACTCCACGGTGATCTACGAGACCCACCTGCGCGGCATCAGCATGCGCCACCCTTCGGTGCCGGAGCACCTGCGCGGCACCTTCGCCGGGCTGATGAACGCCGACCTGCTGCAGCACGTGCGCTCCCTGGGCGTGAGCAGCATCGAGCTGCTGCCCATCCATGCCTTCGTCAACGACCAGCACCTGCTGGAAAAGGGCATGAACAACTACTGGGGCTACAACACCCTGGCCTTCTTCGCGCCGCACCCGGCGTACCTCGCCAGCGGCCACGTCAACGAATTCAAGGAGCTGGTGGCGCACCTGCACGACGCCGGGCTGGAGCTGATCCTCGACGTGGTCTACAACCACACCGCCGAGGGCAACGAGCTGGGCCCGACCCTGTCCATGCGCGGCATCGACAACGCCACCTACTACCGTCTCATGCCCGATGAGCGGCGCTACTACATCAACGATTCCGGCACCGGCAACACCCTCGACCTGAGCCACCCCTGCGTGCTGCAGATGGTCACCGACTCCCTGCGCTACTGGGCCACGGAGATGCGCGTGGACGGCTTCCGCTTCGACCTCGCCACCATCCTCGGCCGCCACCCCCACGGCTTCGACGAGCGCCACGGCTTCCTCGTCGCCTGCCGCCAGGACCCGGTGCTGAGCAAGGTCAAGCTCATCGCCGAACCCTGGGACTGCGGTCCCGGCGGCTACCAGGTGGGCGGCTTCCCGCCGGGCTGGGTGGAGTGGAACGACCGCTTCCGCGACACCGTGCGCGCCTTCTGGCGCGGCGACCCCGGCCAGGTGGCGCACCTGGCCCGGCGGCTCACCGCCTCCGGCGACCTGTTCAACCAGCGCGGCCGGCGGCCCTTCGCCTCGGTCAACTTCATCACCGCCCACGACGGTTTCACCCTGCGCGACGTGGTCAGCTACGACCACAAGCACAACGAGGCCAACGACGAGGACAACCGCGACGGCAGCGACAACAACCTGTCCTGGAACCACGGTGCCGAAGGCCCCACGGACGACCCGGAGATCCGCGAGCTGCGCCTGCGCCAGATGCGCAACCTGATGGCCACGCTGCTGTTCTCCCAGGGCACGCCGATGCTGGTGGCCGGCGACGAGTTCGGCCGCACCCAGCACGGCAACAACAACGCCTACTGCCAGGACAACGAGATCGGCTGGGTGGACTGGGAGATGGACGACGAAGGCCGGGGCCTGCTGGACTTCACCCGGCGCCTGATCAGCCTGCGCCGCGCCTACCCGATCCTCCGCCGGGGCCGCTTCCTGGTGGGCGACTACAACGAGGAGCTGGGGGTGCGCGACGTCACCTGGCTCGCCCCCGACGGCGAGGAGATGACCCCCGAGCAATGGGACGACGGCCACACCCGCAGCCTGGGCGTGCTGCTGGACGGCCGCGCGCAGCCCACCGGCATCCGCCGCAGCGGTGCCGACGCCACGCTGCTGATCCTGCTCAACGCGCACCACGAGGGCGTGGCCTTCCAGCTTCCGGAAGTGGCCCAGGGCGTGGCCTGGGTGTGCCTGGCGGACACCGCCCGCCCGGATGAGCGGGGCCTGGCCCGGCACGAGTTCGGCGAGGAGTTCGTGGTGACCGGCCGCGCCCTGGTGCTGTTCGAGCTGCGCAAGGAGGTCGACTGATGGCGGGCGGCTTCTTCCTCGACCGCCTGCGCCTTGCACTGGAACCCCTGCCGGTGGACGACACCGCCGCCCTCGGGCAGGCGCTGCGGGAGCTGGTGGCCGCCGGGCTGGACTGCCTGCCGCAACCCGGTGACGGCGCCACCCTGGACCGCTGGCGCGCCCTGGCCCGCGTCGCCGCGCGGGACCTGGGGCTGTGCAAGCTCTACGAGGGGCACACCGATGCCCTGGCCATCCTCCACGAACTGGGGGCGGACGCACCGCCGCCGGACAGCACCTGGGGCACCTGGGCCGCCGAACCGCCGGACGCCCGGGTCCACCTCAACGGCCGCACCACGTCCCAGGATGTGCGCCTGGATGGCCGCAAGGCCTGGTGTTCCGGCGCCCGGGTGCTCAGCCATGCGCTGCTCACCGCCTGGGCCGAGGACGGCAGCCAGCAACTGGTGGCCGTGGCCCTGGACCAGCCGGGCGTGGCCTTCGAGGACGGGGTCTGGCACGCCTGCGGCATGGGCACCACCGGCAGCCACAGCGTGCTCTTCGACCAGGCCCGGGGGCACTGCGTCGGCCCGGCGGACGGCTACCTGCACCGGCCGGGCTTCTGGCACGGCGGCGCCGGCATCGCCGCCTGCTGGTTCGGCGCCACCCAGGCGCTGGCCGAAGCCTTGCGCCGACGCTGCGCCGAGCAGGGCGAACCCCATGCCCTCGCCCACCTGGGTGCGGTGGACGCGCAGCTGTATGCCGCCGGCTGCGCCCTGGCCGATGCGGCGGAATGGATCGACGCCCACCCCCTGGAGGACGCCGAGCACATCGCCCGGCGCCTGCGTGCGGTGGTCGAGGCGGCCGCCGAAGCCACCCTGCTGCATGTCGGCCACGCCCTGGGCGCGGCGCCCTATTGCCTGGACCCGCACCTGGCGAGGCTGCTCACCGACCTGCCGGTGTACCTGCGCCAGAGCCACGCCGAACGGGACCTGGCGGCATTGGGCCAACTGGCCGCCCAGGCGCCGGCCGGAGTCTGGCTGCCATGAGGGCCGACCCCGCCTGGGGCTTCGGCACGCCGCTGGCGGCCTGGCAGGCCTCGTCACACCTGGCGCAGGTGCCCACCCTCGACGCAGCGGAAATGGTACGCCCCGGGCAGCGCGCGGTGATCGTCGCGCCCCATCCGGATGACGAGGTGCTTGGCTGCGGCGGGCTGATTCAGCAGCTGGTGCAGCTGGGGCGCGCGTGCCAGGTGATCGCCGTGACCGATGGCGAGGCCAGTCACCCCGGCTCCCGTGCCTGGCCGCCCAACCACCTGGCCCGGATACGCCCGGAGGAAAGCCGCGAGGCACTGCGGCGCCTGGTGCCGGACCGGGACATTCCCTGCTGGCGGGCCGGCCTGCCGGACGGCGGGATCGCTGCTGGTGAACAGGCGCTGGCCGACTGGCTCGGCCAGCGCCTGCGGGCAGACGACGTGGTGTTCACCACCTGGCGCGGGGACGGCCATCCGGACCACGAGGCCTGTGGCCGGGCCACCCTGGCCGCTGCCCAGGCGGTGGGCTGCCACGTCTGCGAGTACCCGGTGTGGGCCTGGCACTGGGCCACGCCGGAAGACCCGCGCCTGCCCTGGGAGCGGGCCCGTCGGCTGCCCCTCGATCCCTCTCAACGGGCGCGCAAGCAGCGGGCGGTGGCGGCCTTCGCCAGCCAGCTGGGCGCCTCGCCGGACGGCCACGGGCCGATCCTCGACGACGCGGCCCTGGCGCGCCTGCTGCAACCCTTCGAACTGGTGTTCATATGAGCGTGGGTGATGCCTATTTCGAGGCGCTGTACCAACGCAGCGCCGACCCCTGGGCCTTCCGCCGCCGCTGGTACGAGCGGCGCAAGCGCAACCTGGTGCTGGCGGCGCTGCCGCGCGGCTTCTACGAGCGGGTCTTCGAGCCCGGCTGCGGCAACGGCGAGCTGAGCCTGCGCCTGGCCGACCGCTGCCACGAGCTGCTGGCCTGCGACACCTCGGAGCGGGCGGTGGAGCTGGCCCGGCGGCGGGTGGCGCGCAAGCCCAACGTGCGCTTCGTGCAGGCGCGCCTGCCCCAGCAATGGCCACGGGGGCGCTTCGACCTGATCCTGTTCAGCGAGCTGGGCTACTACCTGGACCCGACGGACCTGCAGCGGCTGGTGAAGCAGGCGCGCGCGTCGCTGACCGAGCAGGGCACGCTGCTGGCCTGCCACTGGCGCCCCGCCATCGAGGGCTGCCCGCTGACCGGCGACGACGTCCACGGCTACCTGCGAGGCGCGCTGGACATGCCCCGGCTGCTCTATCACGAGGAGCCCGACCTGCTGCTGGAGGTGTGGAGCCGCGACGCCACCACGGTGGCCCAGCGTGAAGGCCTGCGCGAGGGGCCGGCATGATCGGCGTGGTGATCCCCGTGCATGACGAAGAAGCCCACCTGGGTGCCTGCCTCGACTCCGTACTCCTTGCAGCCACGCACCCAGGGCTGGGCGGCGAGCCGGTGCGCGTGCTGGTGGTGCTGGACAGCTGCAGCGACGGCAGCGCCGCCATCGCTCATGCCTACGGGGTGGAGACGCGGGCGCTGCAGGCGCGCAACGTGGGCCGTGCGCGAGGCGAAGGGGCGAGGACGCTGCTGGAAGCCGGCGCCCGCTGGATCGCCTGCACCGACGCCGACAGCGTGGTGGATGCCAACTGGCTGGTGGACCAGCTCGAAATGGGGGCGGAACTGGTCTGCGGCACCGTGCAGGTCACCGACTGGGACGACCTGCCGGAGCACATCCGGGACCGCTATGAGCAGCACTACTGCGACGCTGACGACCACCGCCACGTGCACGGCGCCAACCTCGGCTTCTGCGCCCGCGCCTACCTGCGCGCCGGGGGCTTTGCGCCCCTGCCGGCCCATGAGGACGTGCACCTGGTGCAGGCCTTCGCCCGGATCGGCGCACGCATCGCCTGGAGCGCACGGCCCCGGGTGTACACCAGTGCCCGGCTGCTGGGGCGCGCGCCGGAGGGCTTCGCCGGCTACCTGAGGGCGCTGCTGGCCTCCTCCTGAAGCGGCACCGGCGAACCCTCCACGGCCACGCAGCTGCGGTTGCGGCCCAGGCGCTTGGCCTCGTAGAGCAGCTCGTCGGAGCGGCGGTACATCAGCGCCTCGCTGACCGGCAGGTGGAACAGGCAGGCACCGACGCTCACGGTCAGCACCGGGGCGGCTGCCGATCGGGCATGGGGGACTTCCAGGGCCCGCACCTGCTGGACGATCCGCAGCGCCACCGTTTCCAGATGGGCCTCCTCCACGTCGTAGAGCACCAGGGTGAACTCCTCGCCACCCAGCCGCGCGGCGATGTCCAGCGGGCGGCGGGCGAAGGCCTCCAGCACCCCGGCCACCGCGCACAGGGCGGCGTCTCCGGCCTGGTGGCCGTAGTAGTCGTTGTACTGCTTGAAGTAGTCGAGATCGATGATCAGTTGGGCCAGGCTCGCGCGCTCACGCGCGGCCAGGCCCAGCACGGTCTGCACGTGCTGGTCGAAGGCGCGGCGGTTGTGCAGGCCGGTCAGCGGGTCATGGCTGGACTGCCACTTGAGCAGCTCGCGCAGGAGGAACTGCTCGCGCTTGACCTGATCGCGGATGTAGCCCCCCGTGGCACAGGCGAGGATCGACAGCAGGAACACCAGGGATACCGAGCCGTACTGCTCGGGTGCCTCTGCGGCGTACACCGGGTAGCCCACCAGCAGCCAGAGAGCGAACAGCGCCAGGGCCACCAGCAGGCTGCGACGGAAGCTGATGCCCAGGGGGAAGAAGGCCGCCACGCCGAGCAAGGCGAAGATGCCGTCGGAGAAATACAGGCCCTTGATGCGGTAGATGAAGATCGAGGCCATGCCACCGGCCAGCACCAATAGCAGCACCCACGAGGCGAAGCGCACCGAGTAGGCCTCGATGCCGCGCAGCAGCATCTGCAGCACCAGGCCGGTGAGCAGCAGCAGGATGCCGACCCGCACCCCCGCCAGCAGTACCAGCCAGCCATCGAGACCGGCCTGCAGGTCGAAGTGCAGCAGGTCCAGCCCCATGAACAGCGCCCACACCAGCAGCACCACCACGGCCGAGGCCTTCTGGAACGGCAGGAAATCCCGCGTCAGCGATTCGCGGTACTGCTGCTCCAGGCGGGGCGGAAAGCGCGGACGCATGAAGGTCCGGCCCTGGTGTGCCTGGTACAGCTGCTCGTTGTCCGGATCGCGCATTCCCTACTCTCCCCCCGGCGGCGCCGGTCCCCATCAGGCATGCCCGGTCTGCACCAGGTCGCAGGCCTGCTGGGCCGTCGCCACGGCGAAGTCGAGCACCGCACGCCCGCAGGCCGAGAGCGTGCGGTGGCTGGAATAGGCGGCATGCAGCGCCCGCCCGCGTACGGCGTAGTCGGGCAGGATGCGCACCAGCTGCTCCTTGCGCCATTCCGCGGCCAGGGTGGACAGCAGGGCGATGCCCGAATCGTTGATCGCTGCATTGAGCAGGGCCGAGCTGGACGTGGTCGCCAGCCGCCCGTTAGGGCGCAGGCGATAGGTCCGGCGGCCGCAGCTCGAATGCAACTCGCAGCTTTGGACGTTCTTCAGGTGCAGGCAGGCATGTTCGGCCAGGTCCTCCACCCGCTCCGGCACGCCGTGCATGGCCAGGTAGCCGGGGCTGGCGTAGAGACCCAGCTCCAGGTCGAACAGCTTGCGTACCACGTAGGCGTCGTTCTTCAGCTCACCGAGGAAGAACAGCAGGTCCAGCCCGTCCAGCACCAGGTCCGGCTCGTGGTCCGCCACCACCACGTCCAGTTCCAGCCCCGGGTGCTGGCGCAGGAGCTGGCTGAAGAAGCCGTTCTCCTGGCATTCGAAAAAACCCGTGGGCACCTGGATGCGCACCTGGCCGACGATGCCCTGGGCGTCGTCACGCAAGGTGGCCAGGGCGTTGCCCAGGTGGTCGATGCTCGTCTTGCATTTCTGGTAGAGCCGCTCCCCATCGGCCGTGCAGCGCAGCAACCGGGTGGAGCGGAGAAAAAGGGCCGTGCCGAGACTGCGTTCCAGGCTCATCAGGCGGCGGCTGAGGGTATTGGCAGGTATCCCTAGTACCCTGCTTGCTTTTGCGAAGCTCCCTGCCCGTACGATCTGCACGAATAAAGCCAAGTCATCCAGCATCTTCACCAACTTCGAAACTCGTCGAGACTTATCCGCGTCGTGCAGTTTTCATGCTAACAGCCGTATTTTTTGCAGAGAACCTACATTTCCGGACTGCCAATCTCCATTTTTCGAATGAACTTAGTCGGCAAGTAGCGCGCTAACTGCCGTGCTTTGCGAGGTCGATTCAATGGCGCCGGACTTTTGTCAAGGAGTGCGCCAAGCCCACACGCGGCGGGGCTTTCAGCAGTTCGAGGGAAAATTTCGTATTGAGCCGGACGAAACTTGGAAGTTGGCCAAGTTGTGAGCGATGGGATTAATCCGGGGAAGTTGTCATGTGCCGCCGTTTACTGGCGAACTTGGATGTTGCGAGGCGTCGGAAAGTCGTCACATTCACAGCCATGTGAAACTTGGGCGACGGAAACAGGACAGATTCGAAGGGTAATGACGAGGCCGCCCGTCCATTGCAGCCGGGCGGCAGGTGTGTCGGATCAGGCCGCGGCGTGGTGCAGGCGGACGTTAAACAGAGGGCCCTGGCTGTAGCGCGACAGGGTCTTGGCCAGGGCCAGTACGCCCAGGTCGATCAGCGGTTCCACCAGGATCACGCTCATGTAGGCCAGGCCGAAGGTGCTCACCGAGGCCAGGGTCTCGGCGGTGAAGCCGTGGCCGTAGAAGGCCCAGAAGGCCACCCAGGCGACGATGCCGCCCTGGTAGGCGGTGGACAGCGCCAGGGCCTGGCTGTAGCGGGTTTCCACGTAGGCGGTGCGAGCCGGGATGATGCGGTTGGCCAGCAGGCTGATGCCCCACAGGGGCACCAGCAGGGTGGTGACGTTCATGCCGTACTGCGGCAGGTCGAAGGGGGCGAAGAACAGGCCCTGGACCAGCAGCCCGGCGGCCAGGCCGATGGCGGCCGCGCCGGCGCCGAACATCAGCAACAGGGTCGAGCCGAGGATCAGGTGGACCTCGGAGACGCCCACCGCGTGATGCGGGAACACCTCGAAGAAGCAGAACACCAGGGCCGTGGCGATCAAACTGCGCAGGGCCAGGGCGCTGATGCCGCCGTTGGTGCGGATGCTGTCGTAGGCCATCTTGGCGGTCAGGCCGAAGGCGGTGACGGCGGTGCCATAGCTGAGCAGGAGCTTGGCGCCTTCGACGACGCCGGGTTCGATATGCATGTGCGGTTCCTTGCCGCGCCCACCGCGCGGTGACCAGTTCTAGGGGTCGGGCCTCGTGCCCGTTACGGATGGCAGGTCTCCTGGCTCGCAGGTCAATGCTCCACCCACCTTCCCGGCCGGGGCCAGTGGTGCTTCGGGTTTCGCTCGCTGCTTACAGTTGCGGGGGCAGCCATGGCCTGGGCGTTGCGCCGCACCATGTTCCCTGTTGCTCCGGGCGGTTGCCCGGAAACCATCGGCGGCCATCTTACTGGCGGGCCTGCGGGCGGCAAAGGCAAATTTTTGCGCCCCTGCGAGCGCCCCGTGCGCCTCCCTGCCTGCGACAGTCCGCCACAGTCGACTTTCCCCTGCCAGCCAGGCGCCACCCGCAGGCCTCCGGGCGCCCGGGGTGTGGCAGCTCGTCGCAGTCGGGCCGCATCGGGGGCCCTTGCTAGCATCCGTCCCGCAGCGCCCCAGAGGCCTGCCAAGTGCATGCGGGCGCCATGAGGCGCCCGGTAGTCATCCAGGGATCGGACAGCTCGGCGCCATGCGGCACAGGTCGTTCCCGGAACCACTCGACAACAACAGGGACCGACGCCCATGGCCGTGATGCCATCCCCTTCGTTCTGGCGCTCCGCCTTCCTCCCCTCGCCCGCCACGGCCTGGCCGCTGCTGCTCCTGCTCTGCGCCGCCGCCCAGGCCCAGGGAGACGGCAAGACCCTGGTGCTGGACAGCACCACCGTCACCGCCACCCGCAGCGCCAACAGCAGCTTCGACCTGCCGGCCTCGGTGTCCACGGTGGACCGCAAGGCCCTCGAGGATGCCCAGGCCGATAGCCTGTCCAGCGTGCTGCGCAGCCTGCCCAACGTGAACTTCGGCGGCGGCCCCCGCCCTGCGGCACAGATCCCCGCCATCCGTGGTCTGCAGGGGCCACGCATCATCCTCACGGTGGACGGTGCGCGGCGTAACAACGAGGGCGGCGTGAACAGCCCGCTGCTGCTCGACCCCGACTTCATCCGCCAGGTGGACGTGGTGCGCGGCCCCATGTCGGCGGCCTATGGCAGTGGCGGCCTGGGCGGCGTGATGGCCTTCGAAACCCTGGCAGCGGAGGACTACGTCGACCCCGAGCGCGGCTACGGCGGCCAGGCCAAGGTGGGTTACCGCAGCGGCAACGAGGCCTTCTCCACCCACCTCACCGCCGCAGCACTGAACGACCAGGCCGACGTGCTGGCCAGTGCCACCTACCGCAACTACGGCGCCATTCACACCGGCAAGGGCGGCGCGGATTCGGAGTACCCCAACGACGGCGACCTGGGCGCCAGCCTGCTCAAGGCCGGCCTCAACCTGGGCGAACTGAACCGGGTGGAGCTGAGCCGCCAGACCTTCGACGACGACTTCACCGGCCCCACCAACCCCGGCGGCAACCTGGTGTTCCCCTTCGACCAGGACACCCGCCGCCGGCAGGAGCAGTACACCGGCAACTGGTCGTTCCACGACACCGACCGCAGCTGGCTGGACGGCAAGCTGAGCCTCTACCGCACCCGCTTCAGCCTCGCCGGCCACAGCCGCTCGACACCGCCCCAGGCCGACACCTCGGCCATGACCCGTACCGACGGCGGCAGCCTGCAGAACACCAGCACCTTCGAGGTGGGCGAGCACTACCGGCAGCGCCTCACCTACGGCGTGGACTACTACAAGGACACCGCCGAGAACACCTCCAACGGCCAGGGCAACTCGGTGCTGCCCGACGGCGAGCTGCGCGCCCTTGGCGGCTTCATCCAGAGCGAGCAGACCTTCGACCGCTGGACCCTGATCGCCGCGTTGCGCCACGACGACTACAGGCTGTCCTCCCCCGGCCAGGGCGACGCCCGCCACAGCCGCCTCTCGCCGAAGATCGCCCTGAAGTATCAGCCCATCGACCCCCTGGGGCTGTTCGTCAGCTACGGCGAAGCCTTCCGCGCGCCGACCATGACCGAGATGTACGGCAACCTGGACACCCGCCGGGCGCTGTTCAACTTCCGCCCCAACCCGGGCCTGGAACCGGAGACCAGCAAGACCTGGGAAGCCGGCTTCACCCTGGACTTCAGCGACCTGCTGGCCGCCGGCGACCAGTTCCGCCTCAAGGCCACCGGCTTCGACGAGGACGTCTACGACCTGATCGACTCCCAGGTGGTCGGCACCTACGTGCGCCAGGCGCCCTTCGCCGGCGTCGGCCAGGTGTTCCAGCGGCGCAACGTGGCCCGGGCCGAGCGCCAGGGTGGCGAGATCGAGGCGGCCTACGAGCTGGACCGCCTGAGCGTCGGCCTGGGGTACTCCCAGCTGCGCTCGCGCAACGCCCAGACCGGCGCCGACCTCTACGCACCGCCGGACAAGCTGGCCCTGACCCTGGGCTACCGCCTCGACGAGCAATGGTCGATCAACTACCGCGGGCAGTTCGTCAAGGCCCAGGACTACGACGACACCCTGCTGCGCCGCCGCGACGGCTACGCCCTGCACGACATCGGCCTGACCTGGGAGCGCGACCCGTACCGCGTCGACCTGGGGGTGACCAACCTGTTCGACCAGGCCTACGCCACCTACCAGCAGACCCAGGCCAACACCTTCAGCTACGAGGAAGGCCGCAGCGTCAACCTCACCCTCAGCTCGCGCTTCTGAGAGGCCGTCCATGCACGCTCATCGCTTTCCCCTTCTGCTCGGCACGGCCCTGCTCTCGGCATGCGCCGCCCAAGCCCCCAGCGGCCCGCAGCCGGTGGTGATCGACTTCGCCCTGCTGGCCAACGGACACCCCGCCCGCTGCGGTGCGCCCCTGGGCCCGCTGGGCGCTGATGCCCGCTCCTCGACCCTGCGCGATGCACGGTTCTACGTGCAGGACGTGGCGCTGGTCCGCGCCGACGGCCAGGCCGTGCCCCTGGTGCTCGACCACGACGACTGGCAGGACGGCCAGGTCGCCCTGCTGGACTTCGAGGACGCCACCGGCACCTGCCAGGGCGGCACCCCGGCCACCCGCACCCAGGTGCGCGGCCAGGCACCGGCCGGTGACTACGTCGGCCTGCGCTTCAGCCTCGGCGTGCCCGAGGCCCTCAACCACACCAGCACCGAACTCCAGGGCCCACCCCTGGACATCGCCGCCATGGGCTGGAGCTGGCAGGCCGGGCGCAAGTTCGCCAAGGTCGAGGTCAACCCCGAAGGCGGCGTAGCCAAGGCCGATGGCGCCCGCGCGCCCAGCTGGTACCTGCACCTGGGCTCCACCGGCTGCAGCGGCAACCCGCTCACCGGCGAAACGGTGGCCTGCCTGCGGGCCAACCGGGTGCCCGTCTCCCTGCGCGGTTTCGACCCCCGGCGCGATGCCGTGGCGCTGGACCTGTCCAGCCTGCTGGCCGGCAGCCAGCTCGGCCGTGACCAGGGCGGCGCGGTGGGCTGCATGAGCGGCCCGGACGACCCCGAATGCCCGGCAGTGTTCGCCCGCCTCGGCCTGGACCTGGCCAGCGGCCAGCCGCTGCCGGATGGCCAGGTTCCGGCCTTGCGCGTCGTGCCCCGGCCATGACGCGGCGCATCGGCCGACTCGCCGCACTGCTGGCCGGCCTCGGGCTGGTCGGCAGCGCCCTGGCGCAGGACTGGGCCTGGCCACTGCCCAGCCACGTACCCGCGCCCCGCGTACCGGCGGACAACCCCATGAGCGCCGCCAAGGTGGAGCTGGGCCGCCGGCTGTTCTACGACCCGCGCCTGTCCGGCAACGGCACCCTCGCCTGCGCCGGCTGCCACCTGCAGGCCAAGGCCTTCAGCGACCGCGCGCCGCGCTCCACCGGCAGCGCCGGCGCCCTCACCCACCGCAACGCACCGGGCCTGGCCAACGTGGCCTGGAACGCCACCTACAACTGGGCCAACCCGGCCGTGGTGTCCCTGGAGCGGCAGATGGAAGGCCCGCTGTTCGGCGACGACCCGGTGGAGATGGGGGTGAACGACGGCAACCGCGCCACCATCCTCCAGCGCCTGCGGGACGAGCCGCTGTACCCGCCGCTGTTCGCCCAGGCGTTCCCCGATAGCCCCGAGCCCATCACCATGGCCTCGGTGATCCGCGCCATCGCCGCCTTCGAGCGCACCCTGCTGGCGGTGGACAGCCGCTACGACCGCTACCTGCAAGGGCGCCTGCAACTGACGGCCGCGGAAAAGCGCGGCATGGAGCTGTTCTTCGGCGAACGCGCCGAATGCCACCACTGCCACGGCAGCTTCAACTTCAACGACCAGGTGGTGCATGCCCGCACCCGCGAGGTGGAAACGCCCTTCCACAACACCGGGCTCTACAACCTGGACGACCAGGGCACCTACCCCTTCCCCAACCGGGGCGTGTTCGAGCTGACCGCCCAGGCCCAGGACATGGGCGCCTTCCGCGCCCCCAGCCTGCGCAACGTGGCACTGACCGCGCCCTACTTCCACGACGGCAGCGCCGCCACCCTGCGCGAGGTGCTGCGCATCTACTCGGCCGGCGGCCGCGACATTCCCGAGGGCCCGGCGAAGGGCGATGGCCGGCGCAACCCGCACAAGAGCGGGCTGATCGCCCGCATCGACCTCAGCGAGGCCGAGCTGGACGACCTCGAAGCCTTCCTCGGCAGCCTCACCGACCTGAGCCTGCCCCATGACCCCCGCTACGCCGACCCCTGGCCGGCGGGCTACCGGTTCCAACCCACCCACACCCAGGAGGCTGCGCACCGAGAAACCGCCCACCGTTCCACCTCACAACCCTGACGGCGTTGCCGTCGAACGACGTTCCTTTCATTGCTGATCCACAAGGAGAAACCCCATGAACATCAAGATCGCCAGCAAGAAAACCCTCACCGTCGCCGGTCGTGCCGGTGCCTGCTGTGGTGCCTGCTGCGCCCCGCTCGGGGTGAACTGAGCCCCACCCACGCCGGCGCCTGGCGCCGGCGTGGGTTCCCGACAAGGAGGAACCATGCGCCTGGGATTCAACTTCACCCTCGGGGAAACCACGCCCCTGGTCCGTCGCCTGCTGGCCGAAGGGCGGATCGACTACGTGGAACTGCTGATCGACAACTTCCTCACCCTCGACGCGGACACCCTGGCCGGGGCCTTCGACGCGCCGATGGGGTTCCACATCATGTTCTCGCGCTTCATCGAGGCCGACGCCGCCAGCCTGGACGACATGGCCCAGCGCCTGCGCACGCTGATCGACCGGGTCAAGCCGCTGTACGTCTCCGATCATGTCGCCCGCTTCAGCCACGAGGGGCGCCAGCTCTACCACCTGGCCGAGATCGACTACCAGGCCGACTACGCCCGCGTGCGCGACGCCGTGGACGCCTGGCAGCAGCGCCTGGGCTGCCAGCTGCTGCTGGAGAACTACCCGTCCATCCTCGAAGGCGGCCACGACGCGCCGGCCTTCTTCGAGCGGCTGTGCCGGGAGACCGGTGCGGGGGTGCTGTTCGACATCTCCAACGCGGTGTGCGCCCACCTCAACTGCGGCGTGCCCCTGGAGGCCTGGCTGCCGGTGATCGACGCCTCCCGGCACTTCCACGTCGCCGGCTACAACCTGTCGATCCTCCAGCCGCACCTGGTGCTGGACACCCACGACCGCCCGCTGTCGGACGAAACCCTGGCCTTCATCGAAACCTGGCGCGAGCGCTTCGACAGCCCCGGCGCCACCCTCACCTACGAGCGTGACGACGCCTTCGTGCAGCGCGAGATCGACAGCGACCTGGCCACCCTGCGCACGCTGTTCGCCCGACCGGAGGTGCGCCGCCATGGCTGACCAGCCGCGCACCGACAGCCAGTTGCTGGCGGCCCTCTACCAACCGGCCCGCCAGGGCGACTACCCCCGCGACTCCCGCGCCTTCGTGCGCATCGACACCAGCCTGCGGGTCTACTGGCACAGCCTGTTCGACATCTGCCCCGGCCTGCTGGCGCTCTCCGGCCCCGATGGCCTGGCGATCTTCCGCCCGTTCATGGCCTGGGCGGTGGAACAGGGCTGCTCGTTCAACTGGGCCTGGTACCTGTGGGTGGACGTGTGGCTGCAGCAGTCGGCGTTCCGCGATGCCGTGGACGATGAGTTGCGCTACAGCCTGATGGCCGCCTCCGCCGCCCGCTGGGCCACCGGCGACCGCTCCCGCCAGCGCGGCATCGTGCTCGGCAGCGCCGCCCTGCCCGACCTGGTATGCGGCTGGAAGGCCAGCAGCCTGGAGGCCGGCCGCCAGGTCGAGCGCTTCGAGCTGGAGGAGCCCCTGCCCGCACCCGCTGCCGCCTTCGGCTACTTCACCAGCGCCACCGGCGACCTCTCCGACGGGTTCCCCGGATGGACCGACCTGCCCCGTTGATCACCCGGTTCTGGCACGGCTACCTGGCCCTGCTGCTGGCCTTTGCCGCCGGCCAGCTGGGGCCGCAGATCGACCTGGCGGTGCTGGCCCGGGCCGGCGACGGCCAGGCCGGCCTGTATGCACTGCTCACCCGCCTGGCACTGCTGGAACTGGTGGTCACCATGGCCCTGGGCACCGCGCTGTCGGTGATGGCCAGCCAGGCCCAGCGCGCGGGCCGGCACGGGGAAGGACTGCGTCCGGCCCTGGTGCTGGCAGGAGCGCTGGGGGTGCCCCTGGGCCTGCTCGGCGCCCTGGCCGGCCTGGGGTTGCTGCCGATGCTGCTGCACAGCGAGGCAGCGCGGTTGCCCGAGGTGATGGCGGCACTGCCCTGGTTCTTCCTCGCCACGCCCCTGCGCCTGCTCAACGGCTGCGCCGGCCTGTTGCTCCACGCCCGTGGCGAGGGCCGCCAGGCGCTGCGCATCAAGGGCGTCGAGCTGCTGGCACGGCTGGTGCTGGACCTGGCGCTGGTCCTGGGGTTGGGTGCGGGCCTCTCGGGCTGCTTCATCGCCGGCCTGGTGCTGAACCTCGGCACCTGCGCCTGGCTGTTGCGCCACCTGGCCCGCGCCTCCCCGGGCCAACCGTGGCGCCCTCGGTGGGCCTGGTGCCGGCAGGCGCTGCTGCACAGCGGCTGGGAAAGCCAGCGGGTGCTGGCGATCCAGGCCTTCGGCCTGGCGGCGGTGACGCTGGTGGCCATGGACCGCCCCTGGCCGGAGTCCGCCGGGCGCCTGGATGGATTCTCCGCCGTGCTCACCCTGGGGATGTTGGCGCTGTCGCCGCTCAACGCCCTGCTGCGCTTTCTCGCCCTGCGCCTGGCTGCGGGTGACCCGGTGGCGATCCGCGATGAAGTGCGGCGGCGAGCGCTGCCCGTCGCTGCCGTGGCATCGGTGGGCCTGCTGCTGGCAACTCAGGCCCTCGGCCAGCTCTACGGGCAATCGGGCCCCTGGTGGACGGCCGGCCTGCTGCTGCTCGCGCTGTCCCTGCCGCTGCGGGTGCTGGGCAACCTTCTGCGCGCCCAGTACCAGGCGGCCGGGCGTTTCGCCGAGATCGGCCGGCTGGAGGCCGCTGCCCTGTGGCTGGTCGGCCTGCCGGTGCTGCTGGCCGGCCTGGCGCTGGACTGCCCACCCCTGGCCTATGCCTACCTGCTGCTGCCCGAACTGTGCGTGATCACGGGTCTGCACAGCAGGAAGGCCTGGGCCAGCCTGGCAGGGCCTGGCGAACGCCCCGAGGGCTGAGCCCCTCGGCTCAAGGCTCGCGGCGCTCCATGGCCTGGGGTGACTTGATGACGCCAGCCAGGTTGCCGTGGCCGTAGCCCTGTTCCCGGTCGTAGCGGGCGCCCCGCCAGCGCCAGAAGCGCTCGTGGAAGTAGAACGCCACGGTGTTGCAGGCGGGTTCGATCAGGGCGATCAGCCCGCCCTGCAGCGCGCTCCCGGTCAAGGCGTAGGCCACGCAGAAGGCGATGCTGAAGTGCAGCACGGCGAAGCTGAGGGTCTTCACCAGGGGCTGCTCCGCCCCGCTGGAATGGCCGCAGCAGCCCGGCAGTCCGCGCTTCATCGCTTGGCCTCCAGGCCGGGTGCCATGACGTGGCCGGGGACGATGTGGGGCGTTAGCGTGTGGCGCTCGGTCATCTCGGTGCTCCTGTGCAGTGCCCCGCCGCAGCGGGGCATCGGCTCATTGCGGGGTGGTGGAGGCGTCGTCGCCCTGGATGTCGGGATCGTCCGGCAGGGCCTCGGGTTCCGGGTCCTGCTGGATGGGCCAGGTGGCGGTCTCGTCCTCCGGCCGGGGGGTGTCGTTGCTGGGGGTTTCCGTTGGGTTGTGCATGGCCTGTTCTCCGGGATCTGTTCTGGTTTCGTGTGAACACGGCAGAACAAGTTCAGGTGAAAGGCCGAATGGTGCAACGCGTTATACACAGCCAATTAAACGAGAACTTCCGTACAACAAAAACGAAGCCAGACGGCGATAACCAAGCCCAACTAACCAGACTTTCAACAGGCAACTTGCTCAGTCTTCGAATTTGCTGTTTCGCGCAACTTTCCTATGCATCAGCTGGCCAGCATTGAAATACCGCTGCGTCTTGCTAAGTTCCGCTTCGGATCATTGACAGAAGGAGTTGCCATGAACTGGCTGGTCACCTACCTGATGCACGGCGAGCGCCGTACGCTGCTGATGAAGTCCCGCTCCACGCCCACCCTGAAGGCGCTGGCATTTGCCATCCAGGATCTCGAATTTCCTGGAACGCCCCGTCCTTCAAGGTCCAGCGCGGCCATGGCGGCCTGGCTGGAGGAGGTCGGCATCACCGTGCTGAATATCGCGCCGCAGAAGAAACCCCTACTTCCCATGCGCCCGCAGTCGTTCCACCTGAACCGCGCCTGATGCAACGTGTAGGCGTCGCCGCCCTTGAAAAAAGAGGGCGGCGTTCCGTCCGCGAATGCAACTTTCCAAGTCGACCGTTCGAAACTTTCGTTGAACATCCCCGGCAACATCCGGTTCTTCCCTAGTGAGTGGCCCATGGCCCGTCGCGCTATCACGTCACGATCAACTCGAGGAGAACTTTCATGTTCGTTCACAACAAGCGGTTGCAATACACCGTTCGGGTTTCGGCCCCCAATCCCGGGCTGGCGAGTCTGCTGCTGGAACAGTTCGGCGGTCCCCAGGGCGAACTCGCCGCCGCCATGCGCTACTTCACCCAGGCCCTGAACGAGGACGACGCCGGCCGCAAGGACCTGCTGCTGGACATCGCCACCGAGGAACTGAGCCACCTGGAGGTGATCGGTTCCATCGTCGGGATGCTCAACAAGGGCGCCAAGGGCGACCTGGCCGAAGGCATCGAGGCAGAAGCCGACCTGTACCGCTCCCTGACCGGCGCCGGCAACGACTCCCACGTCACCAGCCTGCTGTACGGCGGCGGGCCGGCGCTGACCAACTCGGCCGGGGTGCCCTGGTCGGCGGCCTACATCGACTCCATCGGCGAGCCGACGGCCGACTTCCGCTCCAACATCGCGGCCGAGGCGCGGGCCAAGATCATCTACGAGCGGCTGATCAACGTCACCGACGATCCCGGCATCAAGGAAGCCCTTGGCTTTCTCATGACCCGCGAGCTGGCCCACCAGAAGTCCTTCGAGAAGGCGCTGCATTCGATCCAGCCGAACTTCCCCCAGGGCAAGCTGCCGGGCATGCCGGCCTTCACCAGCGTGTACTTCAACCTGTCCCAGGGCGAAGGCGACTGCCGGGGGCCGTGGAACCGCGGAGACGAATGGACCTTCGTCGAGGCGCCGGAGCCGGCCGTGGACGGTGGCGATGGCCTGCCGAGCGTGAACCTGCCCGACAGCCAGCGGGCCACGCTGGAGCAGATGCGCGAGCGCACCGCCTCGGACCCGAGCCGTGACTCCATCACCGGCGCGGACCTGGGCTCGGGCGTGGTCATTCGCCCGGCCAACTAGTGTGGAAGCTTCCCCGTGCACGGCTTGGCGGCCTGTGTACGGGGCTTTTTGACCGATTCGCTTTCATGCAGGGCTCGCTGTTTCACAACGGCGACACTCTGCTAGCATTGCCCCCAGCCCGACCCAACCAGCCCGAAGCCCGCTGATGAACATGGCCCGCCGACACCGCTCGCTGATCGCCTGGATGCTGTATTTCAGCATCCTGTTCGGCGCGCTCGCCTGCGCGGTGGGTCACGGGCAGATGGCCGGCCTCGCCCTGAGCGGCCTCGACGGTCAGTTCTGCTCCCTGGACGATGCCAGCGGCAGCAGCAAGAGCCTCGGCGACATGGGCGTGGTCGGCGGCAACCTGGCCTCCGGCTCGGGTTGTGCACTGAGCTCCAGCTTCGGTGCCCTCCTCCTCGCGGCGTTCTTCGGCCTGCTCGCCCTGCTGGCGCCCAGCCGCCACTGGCCGGTGCCCGAGCCGGTCCACCGCCATCCTCCTCGGCGAGCCTGGGTGCTCGCCAACCCCCGCGCCTCCCCGCTGTTCGCCTGACCCATCGGCCTCACTGGCCGTTGCCTGACCCTGCGAACCGTTTGTGCCGGCCTGTCCGGCAAGTCGTGGCCTGGAGGCCCGAAGATGACCACCCGTACCCCTGCGCCGGCCCAGTCGGCGACCGCTGCCCGCCCGGCGTTCTACACCCTGGCCTGGCGCTGGCATTTCTATGCCGGCCTGTTCGTCATCCCGTTCATGATCCTGCTGTCCGTCACCGGGCTGATCTACCTGTTCAAGCCGCAACTGGACCAGGCGATGTACGCCGACCTGCTGCGCGTACCGGCAGCCGGCCAGCCGCTCAGCGCCGATACCCTGCTGCAGCGGGCGCAGGCCGCCCATCCAGAGGCAGTGGTCAGCAAGTACCTGCCGCCGGTGGCCGAAGGCTGGAGCGGGCAGTTCGTGATCACCGAGCAGGGCCGCGAGCTGAACCTCTTCATCGACCCGTACAGCGGCCGGGTGCTGGGCACCCAGGATGCGCTGTGGAACCTCCAGGCCGCCGCGCGCAAGCTGCACGGCGACCTGCTGATCGGCCCGCTGGGTGATCGCCTGATCGAGCTGGCCGCTGGCTGGGGCATCGTGCTGGTGCTCTCCGGGCTCTACCTCTGGTGGCCACGGGGCAGCGGCGGTGCCGGCGTGCTGTGGCCGCGCCTGTCGGCACGCGGGCGCCTGCTGTGGCGGGACCTGCACGGCGTGACCGGGTTCTGGGGCTCGCTGTTGCTGCTGTTCATGCTGATGACCGGGATGACCTGGACCGGCTTCTGGGGTGCCCAGTTCGCCGGCGCCTGGAACCACTTCCCGGCGGCCATGTGGGACGACGTGCCGAAGTCCGGCCAGGCGGCAGCCAGCCTCAACGAGGCCCATCGCCAGACCGTGCCCTGGGCGGTGGAGACCACGCCCCTGCCCGCCTCCGACCCGCATGCCGCGCACCACGCCCACGGTGGCGAGCAGGCGCCGGCCAGTGCGTCGCGCATCCCCCTGCAGCAGGTGGTGGACACCGCCCACCAACGCCAGGTGACGCCGGGCTACAGCATCAGCTTCCCCAAGGGCGCCGAGGGCGTGTTCAGCGTCTCGGTGTTCGCCGACGACCCGCGCAACGACGCCACCCTGCACCTGGACCAGTACAGCGGCAAGGTGCTGGCGGACGTGCGCTGGGCCGACTACGGGCCGGTGGCGCGCACCGTCGAGACCGGGGTGATGCTCCACGAAGGCAAGCTGTTCGGCCTGCCCAACCAGCTGCTGATGGCGGCCGTGTGCCTGCTGATCCTGTTCAGCTCGGTCAGCGGCCTGGTGCTCTGGTGGAAGCGTCGCCCGGCCGGCCGCCTCGGTGTGCCGCCGCTGCGCCATGACCTGCCGCGCTGGAAGACGGCCATCGGCGTGATGCTGGTGCTGGCCGTGGCCTTCCCGCTGGTGGGGGCCTCGCTGGTGGCCGTGTGGCTGCTGGACCGGGTGGTCCGCCTGCTGCGCCCGCTGGACCGTACCGACGCCGCTGCCGGCTGAACCATCCCAATTCCAACCGGAGCCCTGCCGCCCGCCCGATGAGGCGGCCCAGGGCTGGGATGCCCGCGCTCCGGCATTGAAGACCGGCGCCCTGTGCGCCCTTTGCAAGGCTGATCGAACCCATGTCGTCAACGTTCCGCCCATGCACCCTTCGGGGTTTCGTTTCATGTTCCGGCCTGTCCCTGGCCGCGCTCTGCCTGTCGGCCCACGCCGACAGCACCCTGACCCTCGGCACCGTGGAGGTGTCCGGCCAGGAGAGCGGCCCGCTGTCCAGCCGCGACATCCTCAGTTCGGTGGATGTGATCGGCAGTGATGTGCTGCAGCAGCAACCCGTGCAGTACAGCTGGGAGCTGTTCAACCGCGCCCCGGGGGTGATGCTCACCCAGTTCAACCAGGGCACCACCTCCGGCAAGCTGTCGTTCCGGGGCTTCAACGGCGAAGGCGAAGTCAACGCCGTGAAGCTGCTGATCGACGGCATCCCCAGCAACACCAACGACGGCAACATGCCGTTCATCGACATGGTCTACCCCCTCGACATCGAGGACATCGAGGTGGTGCGGGGCACCAACGACCCGCGCTACGGCCTGCACAACATCGCCGGCAACGCCGGCATCCACACCCGCATCGGCGGCAACGACGGCCACCTGCGCCTGCGCACCGGCAGCTTCGACACCCAGGAGCTGCAGGCGGTCAAGGGCATCGAGTCGGGCAACTGGTCGCAGAACTACTTCGTCGCCTACCAGAAGAGCGGCGGCTACCGCGACCATGCCGACACCGAGCGCCAGAGCTTTGCCGGCAAGTGGTTCTACACCGCCGACGCCGGCTGGCGCGCCGGCCTGATCGCCCGCCACTACAGCGCCGACGCCCTGGAAGCGGGCTACCTGAGCCACGCGGATGCCCATGACGACCCGCGCCAGTCCTACGCCAGCAATGCCACGGACCAGGGCAACCGCGAGATGAACCAGCTCAGCCTGCACCTGGACGCCGACCTGGCCGATGACCTGGCCTGGTCCGCCAAGAGCTATGTCAACGCCTTCAAGGACCAGCGCTGGACCCGCTACTGGCGCACCGTGAGCCAGCAGGAACGGGTGGCCGACGAAACCCAGTACGGCGCCCTCAGCAGCCTCACCTGGCGCCCCGTGGTCAACGGCCTGCACGACTTCGCCCTGGAGGGCGGCGCCGAGGTGCAACGGCAGGAGAACGAGAGCCTGCGCTACCGCACCAGCCAGCGCACCCGCCTGGCCCAGACCCGCGACCAGCGCTTCGACCTGAACATCTATGGCGCCTACGTGCAGACGGTGATCGAGCCGGTGGAATCCTTGCGTCTGGTCCCGGCCTACCGCGTCGACCGCCTCTACGGCGACTACAAGAACGGCCTGACCGGCGAGCGTGCCGAGGTGAACGACTACGGCAGCATCCGCCAGCCCAAGTTCAGCATCGTCTACAGCCCCTGGCGCGAGGCCAGCCTGTACGCCAACTGGGGCCGCACCTTCCAGGTCGGCGTCGGCTCCGGCGCCTACCGTCTGGCCAGCCAGAGCGACGACCTCAAGCCGTCCATCAACGAAGGCTGGGAAACCGGCCTGAAGTTCAGCCCGGTGCAGTGGCTCGACGGCCGCATCGCCTACTGGGAGCAGCACGCCACCGACGAGGTGCAGCGCAAGCTCAACGACGCAGTCGGCGATTCGGAGAACGTCGGCGAGACCCTGCGCCGGGGCTATGACCTGCAGCTGAACCTGACCCCGGACGAGCGCACCCGCGTGTGGCTGTCCTACTCGCGGCAGTTCTCCGAGATCCTCGAACCCAACCCGAACCTTCCCGCCAGCAAGGGCCGGGAAATGGACCACGTGCCCCATCACCTCTACGCCCTGGGCGCCGAGTACCAGGCCACCGAGCGCCTGCAGCTGAGCGCCTGGCTCAACGGCCAGAGCGATTACTACCTGGAGCGCACCAACAGCACCGGTGAGTACGGCGGCTTCGTGCTGCTCAACCTGGGCGCCACCTACCGCCTGACGGAGTCCGTGAGCGTGGACATGCAGCTGAAGAACGTCGCCAACCGCTACTACGAGTACGTCTGGTACGACTCCACCGCCGGTGTGCAGCAGGACCTGCACGCCCCCGGCGACGGCCGCGCGCTCTATGCCGGCCTGACCCTGGACTTCTGAGGCGGATGCCCATGCGCCCGGTCCCTTCGTCCTGCCCAGGTGAGCGTCGATGAACGCGCGCCTGCGCCGGCTGGGCGCGCACCTCGGGCTGCTGGCCCTGGCGCTCATTGTGCTGGGGCCGCTGGTGGCCCGCCTGCAGGCCCCCGTGCAGGACTGGAGCTGGCTGCAGGCGCTGGCCTGCCACGCCGGCGGCGTCCAGGCCAGCCCGGGGCCGGCGCCCCTTCCGTTGCAACCCAAGGCGCCCGAAGCCCCCGCGCTGACGGTGCTGGACGCCTGCGGCTACTGCTCGCTGCTGCTCAACTCCCCGGCGGCCACCGGCCCGCTCTGGCAGCCGCTGCCCTGCGCCCACCCCGGTACACCGGTGTGCTCGGGCCAGCCCCTGGCGGCGCTTGCCGCCCTGCACTTCCCCTCCTCCCGCTCCCGGGCGCCGCCGGCCATCGCCTGATCGTCCGTCACCGGCCGGCCTGCAACACCGGCCGAACCCAGGGTTAGACGGGCCAAGAGGCCCGCGATGACAAGGAGCGTGAGCGATGCGTTCACCCAAACTCAGGTCCACCCTCTCCACCCGCCGCGCGGGTGGCGAGCAACCCTTTCCCGACTACCCCAGCAATGCGCGGTCGTTCATTGCGCTGGACACGCGGTTGCTGCCGTACTGGCACATGCTGTTCGACCTCTGCCCGGTGCTGCTCAAGCTCGATCCGCCGGAGGGCGTGGGGCTGTTCCGCGCCTTCATGGTCTGGGCCTACCGCCACCAGCCGGCGCAGGACTGGACCTTCCACATCAGCTTCTGCCGCTGGCTGCTGCAATCCGGGTACGCCCCCCAGGTGAAGGCCGCCCATGTGGAGAGCCTGCTCTCCGCGGCAGCGGCACGCTGGATCAACAGCGACCCCAGCGAGGCCCAGGGCATCCTCCTGGCGTGCAGCGCCTTCCCCATGACCACCGTGGAATGGAAGGAAGGCAACGCCGTCGGCAGCGACGCCGATATCCAGGTGCTGCCGCCGGCACGCTTCGACTTCGCCTGGTCGCCCCTGGGCCGTGGCGGCATCGGCAGCTTCCGCCGCTGGCTGAGGATCCACGATTGAACCTGCGACAGCCTGCCGCAGGCACCTGCCGGGCGTGTAACGGCGCCTGCCAGGTACCCGGCTGCGGCAGGCCGTCGCAGTTGAGGGGGTTTTCACGCCCCCACTAGGATGGCGGGGCCCCGAACCTGGAGTTGTCCTTGGCAGGGCTTCCACGGTTGGGTTCGGGGCCCCCCTCGAATCGACACCGTCGATGACGACCCTCCCGCACGGGAGGGTCTTTTTTTCAGGCTGTCGGGCCCGGCAAGATAGCGCCCGGCAGACGCCACCGTGATCCGATAACAACACCCACGATGAGGAATCCCCGATGAAAGCCATCCTGCTCGCTTTCGGCCTGCTGTCCCTGGGCGCTATCCAGACCGCCCAAGCCGCCCAGGACCCGGAAGCCGTGTTCAACCGCGCCTGCGGCATGTGCCACAACGGCCAGTTGCCCCAGGCGCCGAAGAAAGGCGACCACGCCGCCTGGGCCCCGCGCCTGGCCCAGGGCAACGACACCCTGGTCAAGCACGTCACCGAAGGCTTCAACGCCATGCCGCCGCGCGGCCTGTGCATGGACTGCTCGGCCGAGGACTACAAGGCCGTGATCGAGTGGATGAGCAAGTAACCCGGTAATGCCCTTCGCGGCGCCTGTCCCGGGGCGCCGCTTCCCTACCCGTTCACCCGCCCCGTCAACCCGCTCAGGGTGTCCGCCAGCTCCCGCGTGCGGCTGGAGGTTTCCTCGGTCAGCAGCGCCGACTCGCGCAGCGTGCCGATCATCCCGCCCAGTGACGCCACTTCGTCCGCCTGCTGCTGGATGTGCCCGGCCACCACGGTGATGGCCTGGGACAGCTGGTCGACGTCGGTGCCGATCTCGGCGGCGTTCTTGTGGGTGATCTGCGCCAGGTTGCGCACCTCGTCCGCCACCACCGCGAACCCGCGCCCCATTTCCCCGGCCCGCGCCGCTTCGATGGCGGCGTTCAGCGCCAGCAGGTTGGTCTGCCCGGCGATCTGCTGGATGACCTGGACGATGGACTGGATGCGCAGGCTGGAGCGCGCCAGTTCGTCGGCGCTGCGCACCACCGTGGAGCCCTGCTCGGTGAGGCTGCGCACAGTCTGCTCGGCCTGGCCGGTGACTTCGCCCTGGCGGGCGATGTTCTCGGTCAACACGTCCATGCTCTGGTGCAGGTCGTCGGCATGCAGGCGCAGCTGTTCACCGATCTCCCGCTGGCTGCTCTCCGCGGCCTGCAGCACGCGGCCCAGGTCGGCCAGGCCCTGGAACACCGGGCGGATGTGCTCGTCCAGGCCCTCGCTGTCGACGCTGCTGCTGTAGTCGTGGCGCTTGAACGCCTCGATCTGGCTGACCACCACCTGGCTGAGCCCGGCCAACTTCTTCACCTGGCGGCGCAGGAAGAAGGCCTTGAACTCGCCGTAGTGGATGGGGAAGCGGTCCATGTACTCATCGGTGAAGGCCTCGCCGGGCGCCACCTGGAAGAAGAACACCGCCGTCAGGGTCTGGTTGAGGTTGAGTCCGAGGATCTCGCCGAAGGTGGAGAACCCCACCACCGGCACCTCGCCGAACACCCCGCTCATGCGGCTCAGTTCGTCACCGTTGTTCAGGCGCCGGAGGATGCAGTCGTTGAGCAGCCCGAGCAGCGGCGTGCCGCCCTTGCCACGGAGGAACTGGGCGAAGTCGCGGCGGGTCGCCTCCACCAGCGAGGTGCGCTTGACCATCACCAGCTCTTCTCCCGGCGCCACGTCGCAGAACAGGTGCACCACCTCGCGCTGCAGGTCGATCTGGGCGATGGAGCGCACGAACAGCTGTTCGCCGACGCGAATGGCGAAGGAGTATTCCGCCAGGCGCCGCTCCAGTTCATCCGGGCGGCAGCCCAGTGCCTCGCACAGTGCCGTGACCATGCTGACGATGCGCCCCTTGGCGTCCACCACCTGGCGGATGCTGCGCTCCTCCAGGGACGCGGTCAGCACGCTGAAGCTGACGCTGGTGGGCTCGAAGTTCTGGCTCTTGAACACCCCGAAGCGGATGCCCGGCGCGCTCTTGAGGAAGACCACCAGGGCGTGGTTCTCGTAGCGCTGGCGACCGTCGTGGAGGAAGGTCTGACGGAAATCCCCCTTGCCCCCGGCCGAGCCGCCCACGAACAGGCAGGGGAAGCGCCCGCATTCGTAGAGCGCCTCCATGAAGAAGGATTCCGAGGCCGACAGGCCATCGAACAGCACGTAGGCCAGGGTGTCGTGGGCCTCGATGGGCGTGGTCACCCGCAGGTTCTTCAGTGACTGGGTGAGCCGCGCGATGCGCTCGCGCAGCGCCATGCGGGCACCGCCCTGGCGGATGTCCTGGCTTTCCAGCGGCACGCTGACCACCTCGGCCGAGGCGATCACCGAGCCATCGAACAGGGCCAGCACCACCCGGTCCCACTGCCCGGAAGCATCGCAATAGAGCCGCCCGCCGCCTTCGCACAACTCGCCGGCGCTGCTGCTCAGGCTCAGCGCCACGCCGGGGAAGCGCTCGCTGACCTGGCGGGCCACCCGGTCGATGTCCAGGTGCGGGGACACATACCCGGTGATGAAAGTGGGCCGCAGCGACAGCGCGGCCAGCTCCCGGGACAATTCGGCAGACGAACAGCTCAGGTGGCGCGCAGCCGCGCGAGACGAGCCGTTGGCAGTGAAGCGACTGAAGACACCCATGACGGCCTCCAAAGGGCACCCTGATTATTTTCCCCAGACTATAGAGGGCTATTCCTACGCGTCTGTAGTTCTTTGGGATGTCCTGCGACAACGTTTCGCAGAGGCCTACAGGGCCGACGCCTGAACGCTGACTGAATGAAACGCAGGAGGCGATTGACCCCCTTGTGGGCCGGGCGTAGATTCCGCCCGCCTTCCCACCTGAAACAGGAGAACCCCTTGGACAGTTGCCCCGGTCGATTGCGACAGGGCTGAGCAGCGAGCACGTCCAGCGGTTCCCTCCGCCGTCGTCTCGCTGCCTTCAGCGGACGGTGGCCCGACGCCCCTTCCTTGACGTTCACCGACGCGCTGCCTGCGCGACGGCGACGCCTGCCTGTGCAATCCACGCCCCTTCAGCGCCGGTCACCCGGCATACACCCCGGCCCCCTGGCCGGACACGAGGTGGAACATGGATTGGAAAGTCTTCCTGCTGCGGGTCGCCGCGGCACTCGTACTCGGCGCCCTGATCGGCGCCGAGCGTCAACTGCGCCAGCGCCTCACCGGCCTGCGCACCAATGCCCTGGTGAGCACCGGCGCCTGCCTGTTCGTGCTGATGAGCCAGGGCGTACCGGGCATGGCGGGCGATGCCTCGCGTATCGCCGCCTACGTGGTCTCCGGCATCGGCTTCCTGGGGGGCGGCGTGATCATGCGCGACGGCCTCAACGTGCGCGGCCTGAACACGGCCGCAACGCTCTGGTGCACCGCCGCCATCGGCGTGCTGTGCAGCATGGGCCTGCTGCTGGAAGCCGCCCTCGGCACCCTGGCGGTGCTCTGCGCCAACATCCTGCTGCGTGACATCGCCCAGCGCCTGAACCACCTGGACACCCTGCCCGGCAGCGAGGTCGAGCAGCGCTACAGCGTCGACATCGTCTGCCGCGCCGAGGACGAGATCCAGGTGCGCAGCCTGATGCTGCATGACCTGGAGGGCGGCAGCCTGCGCCTGCAATCGCTGCACAGCCAGGACCAGGCCACACCCGGGCGCCTGGAGGTGCGCGCCGAGCTGCTCGGCAAACCCGGCACCACCACCCAGCTGGAGCGCCTGGTCAGCCGAGTGAGCCTGGAGAAAGGCGTCAGCTCGGTGCGCTGGCGGCTTCACGACCTGGCGGCGGACGCATAACCCATCGGCACCGGGCCCCTCGCCCGGCCCCTCGAACAGCCATCGCTCCACGAGTGACGAGGAAACCACCATGTTGATGTCCGCCCTGGGCCGGCGCCTGCTGGCCCTGTTCGACCACGGCCTCGGCCGCCATTTCCGCCGCCGCGCCCTGCTCGACGCGTTGCGCGGCCGGCGCACCGCCTCCACCCTGCCGCCGGCATTCGTCCAGCAACTGGAGGCGTTCGCCAGTTGCCCACCCGAGCAGCTGTTCCGGCAACTGGGCAGCCAGCCCGGCGGCCTCGACCCGGCCCAGGCGCAGCGGGTGCGCGAACGGGTCGGCACCAACCTGGTGGAACAGGAGAAGCCGCTGTCGCCCCTGCACCACCTCTGGCTCTGCTACTGCAACCCGTTCAACCTGCTGCTGACCGCCCTGGCGGTGCTCTCCTGGGTCACCGAAGACCTCCAGGCGGCGCTGGTGATCGGCTGCATGGTGCTGGTCTCGACGCTGCTCCGTTTCGTCCAGGAGACCCGCTCCAACCGTGCCGCGGAAAGCCTGCGGGCGCTGGTGGACAACACCGCCAGCGTGCTGCGCCCCGGTGCGCCGTCACCCGACCGGCGCGGCGCGGTGGAAGTGCCGTTCCGCGACCTGGTGCCAGGCGACGTGGTGCTGCTGGCGGCCGGCGACATGATCCCGGCGGACCTGCGGGTGCTGGAGGCGCGCAACCTCTTCCTCAACCAGTCCGCCATCACCGGCGAAGCGCTGCCGGTGGAGAAGTTCGCCGCGCCCCAGGGCCCGACCCCGGACACGCCCCTGGAGCGCGACACCCTGTGCTTCATGGGCACCAACGTGGTCAGCGGCAGCGCCCGCGCGCTGGTGCTGGGCACCGGGCCGAACACCTACTTCGGCAACCTCGCCGCCCATGTGCTGGAGCCCGACCGCGAGCCCAGCGCCTTCCAGCAGGGGGTCAACAAGGTCAGCTGGCTGCTGATCCGCTTCATGCTGGTGATGGCCCCGGTGGTGCTGCTGGTCAACGGCTTCACCAAGGGCGACTGGCTGCAGGCCTCGCTGTTCGCCCTCTCCATCGCCGTCGGCCTGACGCCCGAAATGCTGCCGATGATCGTCACCTCGACCCTGGCCAAGGGCGCCCTGGCGCTTTCGCGCAAGAAGGTGATCGTCAAGCGCCTCGACGCCATCCAGAACTTC
Organism: Metapseudomonas otitidis; assembly: GCF_011397855.1. Lineage (NCBI taxonomy): Bacteria > Pseudomonadati > Pseudomonadota > Gammaproteobacteria > Pseudomonadales > Pseudomonadaceae > Metapseudomonas > Metapseudomonas otitidis. Next base: position 3,208,909 of record NZ_AP022642.1, read on the forward strand.
GGCGCCATGGACGTGCTGTGCACCGACAAGACCGGCACCCTCACCCAGGACCGCATCGTGCTCGAACGCCACACCGATGTGCGGGGCCGCCCCTGCGACGCGGTACTGGACGACGCCTGGCTGAACAGCTACCACCAGACCGGCCTGCGCAACCTGCTGGACGTGGCGGTGCTGGAGCACGGCGATGCCCAGCGCCGGGCGCAGCTGGCCGAAGCGTTCAGCAAGGTCGACGAACTGCCCTTCGATTTCGAGCGGCGGCGCATGTCGGTGGTGGTGGCGGAACACGGCGACGGCCACCGGCTGGTGTGCAAGGGCGCGCTGGACGAGGTGCTGGCGGTGTGCGACCGGGTACGCCTGGACGGCGAGGAATTCCCCCTGCACGACGCCCTGCGTGCCGACATCCGCGAGCACGCCGCCCGCCTCAACGACGAGGGGCTGCGGGTGGTGGCGGTGGCGGTGCGGCAGTTCCCCGGGGACCGCCGCGACTACCGCGTGGAGGACGAGCAGGAGCTGCTGCTCACCGGCTACATCGCCTTCCTCGATCCCCCCAAGGAGACCAGCCGTGAAGCCCTGCAGGCGCTGCGCGAGCATGGCGTGTCGGTGAAGGTGCTGACCGGCGACAACGAGCGCGTGAGCCAGCGCGTGCTGCGTGAAGTGGGGCTGCCGGTGGAGGGCCTGCTGCTGGGCAGCGAGATGGACGCCCTGGACGACCGCGAGCTGGGCGAACGGGCCGCCGCCTGCTCGCTGTTCGCGCGCCTGACGCCCGCGCAGAAGGCCCGGGTGGTGCGCCTGCTGCGCGAGCGCGGGCACGTGGTGGGCTTCCTCGGCGACGGCATCAACGACGCGCCGGCCCTGCGCGCGGCGGACATCGGCATCTCGGTGGACACCGCCGTGGACATCGCCAAGGAGGCGGCCGACATCATCCTCCTGGAGAAGAGCCTGATGGTGCTGGAAGCCGGGGTTCGCGAGGGCCGGCGCACCTTCTCCAACATGCTCAAGTACATCAAGATGACCGCCAGCTCGAACTTCGGGAACGTGTTCAGCGTGCTGGTGGCCAGCGTCTTCCTGCCCTTCCTGCCGATGCTGCCCCTGCACCTGCTGGTGCAGAACCTGCTCTACGACCTGTCGCAGACCGCCATTCCCTTCGACAACGTCGACGACGAGCAACTGGCCAGGCCGCAGCAGTGGCGGGCCGACGAGATCGGTCGCTTCATGGTGTTCTTCGGGCCGCTCAGCTCGATCTTCGACATCCTCACCTACGCCCTGATGTGGTTCGTCTTCGCCGCCAGCACACCGGCGCACCAGACCCTGTTCCAGACCGGCTGGTTCGTCGAAGGGTTGCTGTCGCAGACCCTGGTGGTACACCTGATCCGCACCCGTCGCCTGCCCTTCCTGCAGAGCCGTGCCGGCTGGCCGCTGCTGCTGATGACCCTGGTGATCGCCAGCATCGGCTTGCTGCTGCCGTTCTCGCCCCTGGCGGCGCACTTCAAGCTGCAGCCCCTGCCGCTGTCGTACTTCCCCTTCCTGCTGGCGCTGCTGCTGGGTTATGCCGCCGTGGTACAGGCCATGAAAGGGTGGTTCGCCCGCCGCTACGGCTGGCAGTGAGCCCGCTCTGCCACCCGCCCGGGGCGGGTGGCGCTTTTATTTCGTTACGTAACGACAAATAACGCCAATGCTGCTATCGGCCTTGATCTCAAGGGCTTGCAGGTTTCTGTTACGTAACGATAATCAGCCTCCTGAATCAGCCTCCTGAATCAGCCTTCAAGGCCACCCGGACATCCCCATGAGCCCAACCGCCCCTCCGCCGCGCAAGCGCGGGCGCCCCTGCAACGGCCAGGCCCAGAGCAACGCCGAACGCCAGCGTGCCTGGCGCCAGCGCCAGGCTGAACAGCGCGAGCGCCAGGCGCGGGACGACCACGCCAGCAGCTGCCTCACCGAGTTCCTCCGCCAGGAGCGCGACCAGGCCCAGGCCGCCCTGGTGGAGGCGCAACGCCGGCTGGAAGCCCTCGAAGCCCAGGTCCGGCAGCTGCAGCAGCGGCCCGATGACCGCGATGCGGCGCTGCCCTGGTACCAGGACCACGGCCTGGAGGCGGTCTTCGTCCTGGAGTCACGCCTGCGGGAGGAGCGCACCTGGAAGCGGGTCGCCTCCATGGGCGCCTTCACCCGCCGCGACGTGGCCGAGCAGTGGCTGCAGACCATGCAGGCCCACAGCAGCATGATCGACTACCGCGTCACCCGGCTGCGCTTCTGCGGCGACTGAGCCCTCGCGGCGGAACAGCGTCACCGAAGCCCGCAGCTTGTGGCGGCCGAAAGAGCTCATGCGGGCGAATGCCTCCCGGCTCACCGGCAGGTGCTGGCAATCCAGGGGCTGCCGGCTGTGGTCGACATCGGGGTCGTGGAGGTAGACGAAATCCTCGTCGCACCCGGTGACCACCACCCAGTGCGGTGACTTGGAACGGGTCAGCCGGTAGCTGCTGATCAACACCAGCAGCACCCCGCCGGCCCGCAGGCCGCCGTCCAGTTCCGCCCAGGGCGCCTCCACCTGCTCCACGTCGGTGCCGGCCAGCGCATCGAGAAACACCTCGTGCACCAGGCGCATCACCGCGCGCTTGTCCTCGCTGCGCACGCCCTCGAGGAACAGCGGCCCGCGCCGGCTCACCTGCAGGCGCACCCGGAAGCCCCGTCGCCAGGCCGCCAGGGCCAGGCCCTGGGGGCTGCAGCCACCGTGGCCGGCGGTCATGAACACCGTGGTCGCCTCGCGCCACAGCTGCACTTCCTCGCGGCGCTCCATGGCCCGCTGCGGGTACAGCGCCGCCATGGCCATCAGCAGGCAGGCCGGGCCGCAGGTGAAGTCGGTGCTCTGCGGGTAATAGGGCACGCGGCGGGTGCCGGCCTGGCGCGGCTGGCGGATGCGCTTCTCGTAGCGCAGCGCGCCGGCGTGGTCTTCGTAGTAGTCGTCGATCACCGCGAAGCGCCGGTAGCCGGCGCGCTCGTAGAGGGCGATGGCCGCCGGGTTGTCGACCCGCACCTCCAGCCGCAGGTAGGCGCAGTCGTGCGCATGGGCGCAGCGTTCCGCCTGCTCCAGCAACTGCCGGCCGATGCCCCGACCTTGCAGGTGCCCGGCAATGGCCAGGGAATACAACCGGGCCAGGGAGGTGCCCCGGTGGAACAGCACCAGGGCATAGCCCACCACCGCCCCCTCATGCTCCGCCACGGTGAAGGCGGCATGGGCGCGGTTGACCATCCAGGCCAGGCTGCGGGGGCTGAGCCGGTCGTGGCTGAAGGTGCGGTTTTCCAGGGCCACCAGTTCGGGCAGGTCGGCCGCCCGAGCAACGCGAAAATCAAGTTTCATGGGAACTCCGTAAAGAGTGCGTAACGGTCCGGGACATTTCCAAAAGCGCATGCTTAATAGAAAGCCTGTGTTCCCGAACGGATCGATAAATCCCATGAATGCGGTGCAGAACCGGTGGCAGGAAGTATTGGACAGAACACGAACGGCAGCAACTTTCAAATTGACGCCGATTCAAACGGAAGAACTTTCCAACCACCTCCTGATCATTGTCGAGCGGACCGAAGACTGGTCGGCCTACTTCCCCACGGATTACCTGATCAGCGCTCGCGACTACCTGGAACAGTCGCCCGGCGGGCCTTCCAGGCAGCGCGCGCAGGTCATCAACCTGTGTCGCAACTACAAGTACCTGGGCCACGGTTATTACTGTTCGCTGTTGGCCGAGGCACGCGGGCATAAAGTCATCCCGTCGGTGAAGACCATCAATGAACTGACCCGCAAGTCCATCTATGGGCTGGCGCTGGATGAACTTGAAACTTCACTGGACGATGCACTCGAACAACAACCCTGCGGCAATACCGAAGGGTTCACCTTGAGTCTTTATTTCGGCCACACCGAACTTGAAAGTCTCCAGGACATTGCCCGCCAACTGTTCGAAGCCTTCCCCTGCCCGATCCTGCTGGTGGACTTCCGCAAGGGCGAACGCTGGCAGGTGACCGGTGTGCGACCGGGTGCCCTGCACCGCCTGCGGGACGACCAGCAGGACCTCTTCGCCGACGCCCTGGACCGCTTCAGCCGCAAGGTCTGGCGCCAGCCCCGCGCACCGCGGCAGGCCCGCTACGACCTGGCCATCCTGCATGACCCGGGCGAAGCGCTGCCGCCGTCCAACCCACGGGCCCTGCAGCGCTTCGTCGAGGTGGGCGAGCGCCTGGGCATCGCCGTGGACCTGATCGGACGCAAGGACTATGCACGGCTCGCCGAGTACGACGCCCTGCTGATCCGCGAGACCACCAGCGTCGACAGCCACACCTACCGCTTCGCCCGCAAGGCCGAGAGCGAAGGGCTGGTGGTGATGGACGACCCCAGTTCCATCCTGCGCTGCACCAACAAGGTCTACCTGGCCGACCTGCTGGCCAGCCACGGGCTGGGCATGCCCGCCACCGAGATCCTCTACCGCGAGCGCCTCGGCGAGATCGAGCAGGTCGGCGAGCGCCTGGGCTTCCCCCTGGTGCTGAAGATCCCCGACGGCTGCTTCTCCCGCGGGGTGATCAAGGTGACCTCCGCCGCCGAGCTGCGCCGCGCGGCCGGGGAGCTGTTCGAGCACTCGGTGCTGCTGCTCGCCCAGGAGTACTGCTACACCGAGTACGACTGGCGCATCGGCGTCCTCAACCGCAAGCCGCTGTATGCCTGCCAGTACTTCATGTCCAAGGGCCACTGGCAGATCTACAACCACAAGGCCAAGGGCGCCGACATCAACGGCGAGTGCCGGACCCTGCCAGTGCACGAGGCGCCACGCGCCGTGGTGGACCTGGCCCTGCAGGCCGCCGGGCTGATCGGCGATGGCCTCTACGGGGTGGACCTGAAGCAGGCCGGCGACCGCGTGGTGGTGATCGAGGTGAACGACAACCCCAACCTGGACGCCGGCATCGAGGACGCCTACCTGCAGGACGACCTCTACGCCCTGGTACTGGAGGAGTTCATCCGCCGCCTCGACCTCCGCCGTCGCGGCCAGGCCTGGTGAGCCCATGCTCGACGCCTACCGCCTGGGCGACGGCCGCCTGCAGCGCACCCCCGAAGCGGACGCCAGCGTGCTGCTGTGCGTCGACCCCGATGCCGGCGAACGCGAGCACCTGTGCCGCACCTGGCAGCTGGACCAGCACGCGCTGGACTCGGCCCTGGACCCCGACGAGGTGTCGCGCATCGAATTCCACGGCGAGCGGCTGTTCCTGATCTGGAAGCGCCCGGAGCGCTGCACCGGGCAGGACGGCATGGTCTTCGAAGTGAGCGCCTTCGGCATGCTGCTGGAGCCGACGCGGCTGCTGGTGATCGCCGCCGGCGATTCGCTGCTGCAGGGGGTCGGCCAGCGCGGCGCACTCGCCACCCCACGCGACGTGCTGCTGGACATGCTGTTCAGCAGCGTCCACCACTACCTCGGCCACCTGCGGGTCATCAAGCTGGTGGCCCGCGAGCTGCAGGCCCGCTTCAACCGCTCGCTGGACAACAGCCACCTGATGCAGATGGTCAACCTCAGCGAAAGCCTCATCCACTACCTCAACGCCATCCAGAGCAACGCCACCGTGCTGGTGCGCCTGCGCAACCACGCCGCCGAGTACCAGCTGGATGCGGCCGCCCTGGCGACCCTGGACGACCTGATCATCGAGAACGAGCAGTGCTACAAGCAGGCGCGGATCTACTCCACGGTGTTCGCCGCGCTGATGGACGCACGGGGCAGCCTGGCCAACCACGGCATCAACGACATGCTGCGCAAGCTGACACTGATCAACGTGGTGTTCCTGCCGCTCAACCTGGTGGCCAGCATCGGCGGTATGTCGGAATTCAGCATGATGACCGCCGGTGCGCCCTGGTGGGTCGCCTACCCCCTCCTGCTGCTCGGGATGCTGCTCCTGAGCGGCCTCATGCTGGCCTTTCTCAGGCGAATGGCGCACCCTCGCCACCAGCCCTGAGCCCACCGCACCCATTGGAAACGGAATCCATGATGCAGAACGCTCAACTCGGACTGGCCGTCTCGGCGATCATCGTCGCCTTCGGCCTCGTACTCTTCTATTTCGACCACCTGCGCGGCCCGCGCGGGCAACGGGACGAGGAGGACCCGGGACACTGACCGGCGGGGGCTTCGGCCCCCGCTTCCCCTTCACGCACAGGCCTTCCCGAAGCTGTGCACGCTCCACTCCCCACCTTCAGCCACGGCTGCGCTGCAGCCAGGCCGCCCCCAGTCCACTGAGGCAGACGATGCCGATGCCCACCAGGGTGGTCAGGTCCGGCGCATGGGCGTACAGCAGGTAGCCCAGCAGCCCGGCGAACACGATCTGGCAGTAGCCGAAGGGCGCCAGCAAGGCTGCCGGCGCATGGCGGAAGGCCTGGGTCAGGAACAGGTGCGCCGCCATGCCCAGGGTGCCCAGGGCCACCAGCAGCAAGCCATCGAACAGGCTCGGCAACTGCCAGAAGAACGGCACCAGCAGGCTCATCACCAGGGTGTTGCACACCCCCGCGAGGAAGTTGCTGGTGGTAGGGCTGTCGTGGGCCGAGAGGATGCGCGTCAGCAGCTGATAGGCGCAGAAACCCAGGGCCGAGCCCAGCGGGAAGAGGATCGCCGGGGTGAACAGCGCCCCGCCCGGGTGCACGATCACCACCACGCCGACGAAGCCCATCGCTACCGCCAGCCACTGGCCGGCACTGACCCGCTCCTTCAGCAGCGGTGCCGAGAGCGCCGTCACCAGGATCGGCGCCAGGAAGTTCACCGCCGTGGCCTCGGCCAGCGGCACGAACTGCAGGCCGGTGGTGAACAGCAGGCTGGTGCTCAGCAGGCTCAGTGCCCGCAGCACCTGCAGCACCGGTCGTTGGGTGCGCAGCCCGCGCAGGCCGGCGCGGGGCAGGAACAGCCCGGCCATCAGCAGGCTGTGCACCAGGTAGCGCGCCCACACCACCATCACCACCGGGTACAGGCCCCCCAGGTGCTTGGACAGTGCGTCGTGCCCGGCGAACAGGAAGGTCGCCAGCAGGACCAGCGCCACACCGCGCAAGGGCTGGCTGACAGCGGTTGAAATCGGATCGCTCATGACACCTCGAGAACCGGCGCAAAGGCCGATGGATCAGAGACCGGCCAACAGCGCCAGGGTTCGCTCGCGCGCCTGGCGCGCCCGCGCCTCGGCGCTCACGCCCTGCTCCAGCAACTGCCGGGTGGGGATCTCCAGGCTCAGGGGGATGCCTGCCGGCAATGCCCGCAGCAACCCCGCCAGGTCGCAGTCCCCCTCCCCCGGAAAGCGCCGCTCGTTGCGCGCCTGGCGGAGGATTTCCTGCATGTCGTCCGGGCGCGGCCCGGCCACGTCGCACAACTGGGCGTAGCGCAGGCGCTGCGGCGGCAGGGCCCGCAGGTCCGCCAGGCGTGAGGCCGAGCGGTCGAAGTGGAAGGCATCCACCAGCACCGCACCATTGGGCTGGCCCGCCCGCTCGACGACCCGAGCCGCCTGGCCGAGGTCGCGGGCGTCGGTCCAGGGCATGAACTCCAGGCTGACGTGCAGCCCCAGGGGCGCTGCACGCTCGCACAGCTCGGCGAAGCGGTCGGTCAATCGGGCTTCATCCGGGTCGTTGCCGGCCACCAGCACCTCGCTGGCGCCGAACTCGGCCCCGGCTTCCAGCACGGCGGCGAAGTCCGCCACGCAGGTCTCCGGCTTCAGCCGCAGGATCTCGATGTCCAGCACCTGCACCCCGGTATCGCCCAGGCGCTGGCGGGTGCGCCGACGCAGGTCGGCATCGGCCACCAAGGGGTAGTGGTGCTCCTCCGGCGTCGCCGGGATCAGCCGCAGGCCCACATGGCTGTAGCCGGTGCGGGCGGCCACCTCGACCATGTCCGGAGGTGCCAGCTCCAGCACCGTCAAGGCGGCGAGCGACAGCGCGCGGTCAGTCACGGCGGGCCTCCTGCCAGGTCGGCATCATCGTGAAGGCATGAAAAAACCGGCCAGGCAGCCGGTTGGCAAAGGACGGGACGGACACGGAGACCTCACAGCAAGGGGGTTCTGAAATCGGCTTCGCGTTATTTAGAACAGAGTTCCATTTTTACGCAATAGGCGATCTTCACGGCCCGTGGCGAGGCCCAGCGGATCACGGGAAGAGTTCGGACGCCTGGCTCGCGTCGCCCAGTTCAGCGGCCGCAGCCAGCAGGCACGGGGCCAGCTCGTGCATGCGCGCCTCTGGCAGGCGGGCGCTGGGGCCGGCCACGCTGAGCACACCGATGACCTGGCCAGTGGCCGGGTGGCGCACCACGGCGGCCATCGCCGACATGCCCACGGCGGAGCTTTCCACCACCCAGGCGTAGCCGCGCTCGCGGGCACGGCGCAGACGCTCCAGCAGCTCGATGTTCGAGCGCGGCGCGTTGGGGCCGAAGCCGGCCGGGTCGGCGATGCCCTGGCGCTCCACCAGGGCCAGCGCTTCGGCGTCGCTCAGGGCCGCCAGCCAGGCGTGCCCCGAGGCGGTGTAGAACAACGGCGCGTCCCGGCCCATGTCCGGGTCGTAGCGCAGCCCGGAGCGAGCCCCCTGGGACTTGGCGATCCAGGTCAGCCGGCCCCCCTCGGTCACGCCCAGGCGCACCAGTTCAGCGCTCTCCTGGGCCAGGCGGTCGAGGATCGGCTGGACGATGTCCGCACCGCTGCTGGCCAGGTGGCGGAAGGCCATGGCCACCAGCCGCGTGGACAGCTGGTAGCGGCTGTTGTCGGGGTTCTGCCGCACGTAGCCGAGGCGGATCAGCTCGGCCAGCATGCGATGGGTGGCGCTCTTGGGGATCTGCAGCTCATCGGAGAGGGCCTGCAGCGCCAACCCCTGCGGGTCGGAGGTCAGGCGTTCGAGGAGGCTGAAGGCACGTTCGATCTGGCTACCGGCCATGGCGTGGGTCCTGGATGAGGGTGCGGCGATTCTAGAAGACACAGCCCCCAGGCCGAAACCTGGAACGCATCCGTCGTTTCGCGCACAAATGTACGAACCAGTTAGTTTTCGTTCGCTGATCGAACACAAGCGCCTTGGACGAATTGAACAGCGCCCAGCCTGCAACCACTATCGGCCCAGGCCCGGCGCCCTGACGCCGGCGACCCCAATAACGACAAGAAAGGTCATCCCGATGCACCCCACCTGCTTCCTCCCACGCCTTCGCGCCCCTGATCGCCAGCCCGCTGCCGCCTGCCCGGCACCGCACAGCCCGCGCCCGGCCTGATCACCCGCTCCACGCCCACCGCCCATTCGCCAACACCGCGAAGGGCCTCCTGCGCCCCGACAACAACAAGACAGAGGCCACCATGCCCCTCACTCATCGCCACGCCCTGCACACCGCACTCCTGGCCAGCGCCATCGCCCTCGCCCTTGCCAGCCAGGCCGCCCAGGCTGCCGAAAGCCCCGGATTCATCGACGGCAGCAGCGCCACGCTGAACCTGCGCAACTTCTACATGAACCGCAACTTCGTCGGCACCAGCACCCAGGACCAGGCCGAGGAATGGACCCAGAGCTTCATCCTCGACGCCAAGTCCGGCTTCACCCAGGGCACCGTCGGCTTCGGGGTCGACGTGCTCGGGCTCTACGCCCTCAAGCTCGACGGCGGCAAAGGCACCCGCGGCACCCAGCTGCTGCCGGTGCACGACGACGGCCGCCCGGCCGACGACTTCGGCCGCCTGGCGGTGGCCGGCAAGATGAAGGTCTCCAACACCGAGCTGAAGGTGGGCGAGTGGATGCCGGTGCTGCCGATCCTGCGTTCCGACGATGGCCGCTCGCTGCCGCAGACCTTCCGGGGCGCCCAGGTGACCTCCCGGGAGATCGCCGGCCTGACCCTCTACGGCGGCCAGTTCCGCGGCAACAGCCCGCGCAACGACGCCAGCATGGAGGACCTGTCCCTGATGGGTAAGGCGGCCTTCACCTCCGACCGCTTCAACTTCGCCGGCGGCGAATACAGCTTCAACGAGAACCGCACCCTGGTCGGGCTCTGGTACGCCGAGCTGCAGGACATCTACCGCCAGAACTACCTGCAGGTGGTGCACAGCCAGCCCCTGGGCGACTGGACCCTGGGCGCCAACCTCGGCTACTTCACCGGCCGGGAAGACGGCTCCGCCCGAGCCGGCGACCTCGACAACCGCACCTGGTCCGCCCTGCTCTCCGCCAAGTACGGCAGCAGCACCTTCTACCTGGGCCTGCAGAAGGTCAGCGGCGACGACGCCTGGATGCGCATCAACGGCACCAGCGGCGGCACCCTGGCCAACGACAGCTACAACTCCAGCTACGACAACGCCAAGGAGCGCTCCTGGCAGCTGCGCCACGACTTCAACTTCGCCGCCCTCGGCGCGCCCGGCCTGACCCTGATGAACCGCTACATCCACGGCAGCGACGCCCATGTCGGCGGCGTGACCGATGGCAAGGAATGGGGCCGCGAGAGCGAGCTGGCGTACGTCATCCAGTCGGGCACCTTCAAGAGCCTCTCGGTCAAATGGCGCAACTCCAGCCAGCGCCGCGACTGGGGCAACACCAACAGCTTCGACGAGAACCGCCTGATCGTGAGCTACCCGCTCTCGCTGCTCTGACGCACCGCCTCCTCTCTGGACCTCGGGCCCGCCCTGGCGGGCCCTTTTTTCGTGCCCACCACCTGGCACCGGCACGCCGGAACCTCCTGTTTCCCTTATCCATCCACGACACCGGCTGCCGTTTCGCTGGTCGCCAGGTTGCAAACCGCCAAACCTCCTCAAGAATGAATACCGACCCTCCAGGTATTCAGCCCCTGATGCCCGCGTCCCAGCCCTTTTTCAAACGCCTGAAGCAGCTGTGGCTCGCCCACGACCTGGCCTTGATCGGCCAGCGCCGCGAGCGGCGCATGCGCATGCTGGCCAGCCTGGTGATGCTGGTGATCGGGGTGCTCTGGGGCGCCGTGTTCGCCGCGCGGAGCGCCTGGCTGATCGTGGCGATGGACCTGCTGCTGGTGCTCTGCGGGCTCGGCGTGCTGGCCCTGACCCTGCGCAACCGCGCGCGCAGCGCCAACCTCCTGCTGTTCGCCGTGCTGGTGGTGGTCATCAGCATCTCCACCCTGTTGCTGGACGAGCCCAGCCCGGCAGCACCTCGGGCATCCCACCTCTATTTGCTACCGGTGTCGGTGGCCGCGCTGATGGCCTTCCGCGACGAGCCGATGTGGCTGCGCTACGGCGTCTCGCTGTTCTGCCTGGCGCTGTTCACCGCCATGGCCTCCACCTCCTGGAGCCCTGGCCTGGGCTACGGCCTGCCGGACGAGCTGCGGGTGATCGGCTCCTGGGTGCAGAGCATCGCCGCGGCGGTGATGCTGTTCCTGCTGCTGCACATCCTGCAGACCGATGCCGCCGAGCGCTCCGAGCTGGACCGCGACCTGCGCACGGCCCTGCGGGAGCAGCAGTTCGTGCTGCACTACCAGCCGCAGCTGGACATCCAGGGGCGCGTGCTCGGCGCCGAAGTGCTGATCCGCTGGCAGCACCCCCAGCGCGGCCTGCTGGCACCTGCCGAATTCATCGACCACGCCGAGAAGACCGGGCTGATCATCCCCATCGGCCAGTGGGTGCTGCACGAGACCTGCGCCCAGTTGGCCGCGTGGAAGGCCATCCCGCTGTTCCGCGAGCTGCGTCTGGCGGTGAACATCAGCCAGAACCAGTTCCGCCAGCCCACCTTCGTCAACGACGTGCTGGGGCTGATCCAGCGGTCGGGCATCGAGGCGCGCAACCTGGAACTGGAACTGACCGAGACCCTGATCGTGCAGGACATGGAGGACCTGTCGCGGAAGATGACCGCCCTGGTGGAACACGGCGTGCGCTTCTCCCTCGACGACTTCGGCACCGGCTTCTCGTCCCTCAGCCACCTCAAGCGCCTGCCCCTGGACAAGCTGAAGATCGACCGTTCCTTCGTCTGCGACGTGCTCACCGACAGCAGCAGCGAAACCATCGTGCGCACCGTCATCGCCCTGGGCCAGAGCATGGGCATGAGCGTGATCGCCGAGGGCGTGGAGACCCAGGCGCAGCAACGCTTCCTCGCCGACAGCGGTTGCCTGCAATACCAGGGCTACCTGTTCAGCCGCCCGCTGCCGCTGCAGGCGTTCCAGGCCTTCGTCAGCGAACGCGCCGAGCGGCAGGCCGACGCCGCCGGCTGACCCTCAGCGCTCCGCCTGCATCAGCGCATCGTGTTGCTCCCGGGGCAGTTCGAGGCGTATCGGCAACTCGGCCGCACCGGGCAATTGGCTGATCCGCTCCAGGTCCTGGAGCACCAGGTGCAACGGACGGAAGGTGTTGATCAACACGTGGGGGTGCTCCCTCTCCTGATGGGTGCGGATGCGGTACTGCCGCCACTGGTGGATGCGGCTGCCCTCGCGGTTGACTTTGGACTCCATCACCAGGTCCTGCAGGGCCGCGAAGGGGATGCGCACCTCCCGCCCCGGCTCCGACTCGCGTGCCGGCACCAGCTTCAGCAACAGGCCCTCGGCATCGAAATAGGCCTCCTCGCGCGCCGGCGGGTGCAGCCAGCAGCTCACCCCCAGCATGACGAGCGGCACAACCACGGCACCCAGCAGCCCCAGGGCCACCAGCCACTCCTGATCGCTCCAGAAGCCCAGCACGAACAAGCCGAGCATGCCCAGGATCGCAGCGAGGATGAGCTTGCCCAGCGTGCTGTTGACGGGGGCCAGGGGTTGCAGGCGCTCGAAGTCGGTGTCGACGAAATGGACGTTGCTCGCGAAGAGGCGAATGCGTGGCGTGCTCATGGACCTTCCGTGGTGGCATCGAGGGGCCGCCACTCTACTCGAAGTGGCAGGAGGAGGCCGTGCACAGGCCCCATTCCGAATACCCCTCAGTAGGACGGGCCGACTTCCCGCGCCAGGGTGGTGCGCAGCGTCTCCAGGGGAAAGCCGGCCTCGGCGATCCGCTTGGGCAGCACGTAGAAGACCCGGGGTGCGATGAACAGCACCAGGAACTCGTCGTTCTCCCGCCAGCCATGGAAGTTGCTCCAATTGACGACCGCCTGGCCGACGGCCGACTGGAAATGCAGGCCCTCGGGCGCGAAGCCGACCTTCTGCTCCTGCTGCATCAGCGCATAGCGGCGGTACTGCCGGCGAACCAGGATCGGCCGCACCACCAGGCGTATCACCAGGGCGGCCAGCACCCCGCCACCGATACCGCCCACCAGGGGATAGGCCGTCGCCTTGTCCCCGATCTTCAGCGAGTACAAGGCCATGGCGACCAGCACGAACAGCCCCGCCAGCAGCAGGTTGCGGTGGCGGGTGCGCAGGCGTCCGCCGAGGCGGCTGCTGCGCAGGTAGTCCTGCTCGCTGATGCGATAGGGGGTGAGGGTCGGCTCGCTCATACGGGGCGTCCTGCGGTGATCGGTCGCGCAGCATAACGGCCGCGTGATCACGCGGCGATGACGGCCTGCACAAAACCTCCGCAGGCCCCGCCACCTGGGCGCTCGCCCCTCCCATGGGGGCCAGGCGCCAGCATCGCCGATGATCAGGTCGGCGCGTCAGGCGGTTGGCGCCAAGGTACGTTTGGCTCTACCCTGAGCCGCGCCCGGAGCCCTGTCCCACGACATCTGGACGCCTCATTCCGCCAGAACAAGAACGTACGGATGCCCGCAGAAACACCTCAGCAACGGGTCATCGTCGCCGATGACCACCCCGTATTCCGCGAAGGCCTGCGCCGCATCGTGCAGCGCGTCCTGCCCCACGCCGTGATCGAAGAAGCCGGCACCATGGACGAGGTGCTGGCCCTGGCACACGAAGGCCCGCCCCCTGCCCTGTTCATCCTCGACCTGCTGTTCCCCGGCCAGTCCATGGCGGCCATCGGCGAGCTGCGCCAGGCCTTCAAGCGCAGTTCCCTGGCGGTGGTTTCGATGGTGGACAACCAGAAGACCGTCGACGAGGTCATGGCCGCCGGGGCCGATGGCTTCATCGGCAAGGCCGTGGCGCCGGACGAGATGGGCGCGGCCCTGGCGGCGATCCTCGCCGGTGAGTTCGTGGTGCGCTACGACCACAGCCAGGCCGGCCTCGACGGCGGGCTCGACGTCGACCCGCTCTACACCCAGCTCACCCCGCGCCAGCAGGACGTGCTGCGGCTGATCGCCAACGGCCTGTCCAACAAGGAGATCGCCCGGGAGCTGGACATCTCGCCCTTCACCGTGCGCATCCACGTCTCCTCGCTGTTGCGCGTGCTGGGGGTCAGCAGCCGCGCCGCTGCTGCGGCCTGGGCCGCCAAGACGGGGCTCTGAGGCCGCTCAGGCCTCGGCGTGTTCCCGCGCCAGCCCCACCTTCAGCGCCATCAGCACCGAACGCAGCTCCGCCGGGTGCACCGGCTTGGACAGCACCGGCACGTCGGGGTCGCCCAGCGCATCCTGCACGCGGCGCACGTCGTGCCCGGTGATCACCACCGCCGGCACCGGCCAGCCGGCCTGGTCCCGCAGGCGGGCGATGCAGTCCGCACCGGAGGCCTCGGTGCCCAGGTCGAAGTCGGTGATCACCAGGTCGCACGCCTCCGGTGCCGTCGGCAGGGCCGCGCTGGCCTCCACCCGGCAGCCCCAGCGCTCCAGCAGGCTGGCGGTGGCATGCAGGACGTTGCGGTCATCCTCCAGCAGCAGCACCCGCAGCCCGTCCAGCAGGCGCAGCGGCAGGCTGCTCACGGTCGACGGCTGGCGCTGCGGCGCCTGGACCGCCTGCAGCCCCTCGATGGCCACGCTGGTGCCGCGCCCGAGCCGTGAGGCGATGCGGATCTCCAGCCCCATCAGGCCACTGAGCCGACGCACGATGGCAAGCCCCAGGCCGACGCCCTCGATGTCGTGGTCACGGGCCTGGCGCACCCGGTAGAACTCGTCGAAGACGTTCTCCAGGTGCTGCGGGGCGATGCCCTTGCCCCGGTCGTGCACCTCGACGGACCAGCCGCCGTTGCGCCGCCGGCAGGCCACCAGCATGGGCTTGCCCGGCGCGTACTTGAGGGCGTTGGAGATGAGGTTCTGCACCATGGTCGCCAGCAGGTTCGGGTCGCAGGAGACATGCACCTCGCCCGGCACCCGCAGGCGGATATCCACCCCGGCCCAGCGCGCCGCCTGGGCGTTCTGCTCCACCAGCTCGCCCAGGAGTTCGGACACCGACACCGGCTGCAGGCGCGGCGCCACCTTGCCGCCGTCCAGGCTGTACATGTCGAGAATCGAACGGAACAGCTGGGCCACGCTGTGCAGCGACTTGTCGATGCTGTCCACCAGGCGGCGCTCGTCCTGGCCCAGCTCGGCATCACGCAGGCAGGCGGTGAACAGGCTGATGGAATGGATCGGCTGGCGCAGGTCATGGCTGGCCTGGGCGAGGAAGCGCGACTTGGCCAGGTTGGCGGCACGTTCCGCCTCGCTGGCGCGCTTGGCCTGGGCCAGCAGCACGTTGACGTAGGCCGGCACGATCAGGGTGGTGACCACCAGGGTGAGCACCAGGTAGGGCTGCTCCCGCCAGTACGATGACGTCAGGGTGACGATGGCCAGGCAGCACAGCGCCAGGCCGGTGGCGATGGTCAGGTAGCGCGAGCCATAGCGCAGGCCGTTGCCCACCGTGACCCACAGCAGCACGCCATACACCGGCAGCAGGGGCGGACCGCCCACCACCAGGCCGAAGGTCAGCGCCGAATAGTCATGCAGCATGCTGAACAGCCGCCGCGCCGGGTAATGCCCGGGCCAGCGCACGATGCAGGCCAGCAGCACCAGGCTGGCGAAGAAGAAGCAGCCGAAGTAGATGAGGATGGGCACCGTCTGCGCCGGCGTCGCCAGGCCGGTGAACAACATGAAGCTGATGTAGAGGCTGGCGGCCACCGCCATCACCAGGCGGACGACTGCCTGGGAGCGTTCGGTGTCCAGGACGCGGTCCGGTGCAGTGCTCATGGGCTATCCCTGTGCGGGGCTCCGTTGGGAGCCGGTTCCATCGAGGCGGACACCTTATGCGCCACGCGGGGCCTCGTTCAAGGCTGCGTTTCGCCTGCGCCGCGCTGGGCGACCGCTGGTCCCCCTGACCCGAACCTTGCGGGGCCGGCACAGGCCGAACCCTGTGTCAGTCAATGCAACCCAGGAGACGACCATGGACATGAAACGCCCCCTCTGCACCCTGCTGCTCGGCGCCGTGCTCGGTGCCAGCGCCTTGCCGGCGCTCGCTGCCAATGACGGCAGCACCGGCCCCACCCAACCCGACGCCACCAGCCCCGGTTCCCCCGCCTCACCCAGTTCGCCGGGCGCGCTGCCGGGCAACAACACCGGCCCTGGCAGCAATGGCTCGTCGAACGGCACCGGGACCGGCACCTCGGGCAGCCCCACCACCCCGGGCGGCAGCGGGACCGGCGGGATGGGCAGCGACGGCATGGGTAACGGCGGCTCGGGCACGGGCTCCGGGACGGGCACCGGCTCCGGTGGCTCCACGGGCGGCTCCTCCACAGGGGGGGCGAGTGGCGGTGCCACCGGGGGCTCCAGCGGCGGCGCCAGTGGTGGCAGCAGCGGCGGGCAGTAGCCACGCGTACCACGGGGCTGCGCCCAATGGTCGCAGCCCCGTTTCCAAGGCCGCGCCAGAGGCCCAACTCCTTCATTTGGCAAGGAAATTTCGGACACGTCCGTATCGCGCCAGTACCGCCGACTGATAAAGTCGCCGCCCATGAAACCCGCCCCCTCGACCCGGACACTGACCGCCTGGCTGCTCTACGCGAGCGTCCTTTTCAGCCTGTTCGCCTGCGGGTTGCACCACGGCCAGATGACCGGCCTGGAGCTCAGCGGTCTCGATGGCGGCTACTGCAGCCTCGACCACGATGCGTCCGACAGCCTCGGCGACAACGGCAGCGACCACGCGCAGATGCAGTTCACCTGCCCGCTGTGCTCCTCCTACGCTGCCGCCGTTGCGCTGAACAGCGACGCCTGGCAGCTCGACCTGGGCATCGCCCCGCGCGTGGTGCCCCTCGACGCCAACCAGCACCCCCAGCCGCCGCCCCGCGAACGCTGGCCCTCGCTCAACCCCCGCGCCTCCCCCGCCCTTTTCCTGCCCGCCTGAACCGCCCCGGCGCCTGACGCGCCGGCTCGCTGCTGCACGCTTGCAAGGAAAGAGCCTCCATGACTCCGAAGTACACCTGCCTGGCGCTGGCGATCTGCGCCTGCAACCTCGCCTACGCCGCTGAAAACAAGCACGACGCCCTCGAACTGCCCACCAGCACCGTCAACGCCGACCGTGAGAAGCAACCCGGCCTGGACCTGGACAGCCAGTCCCCCGGCACCTCGCGCCTGGGCCTGAGCCTGCGGGAGAACCCCGCCTCGGTGGCCGTGGCCGACCGCGAGAAGATCGACCGCATCGGCGCGCGCAACTTCCTCGACGTGGCCAACGCCCTGCCCGGCGTCAACGCCTCCGCCCCGCCCGGCTGGGGCGGCTACGTCGCCTACCGAGGCTTCAACGGTGCCCAGGTCAACCAGCTGTTCAACGGCATCAGCCTGCAGTACAGCGCCGCCAACCGCCCGGTGGACGCCTGGATCTACGACCGCGTCGAGCTGGTCGGCGGCCCCTCCTCCTTCCTCCACGGCAGCGGCTCGGTGGGCGGCAGCCTCAACTACATCACCCGCCTGGCCAGCCGCGAGGACAGCGGCGAAGCGCGCATCCGCTACGCCCGCTTCGATGACCGGGAAACCTCCATCGGCATCAACCGCGCCCTCAACGACGGCCCCGGTCCGCGTCATTACGCGCGCCTGGACTTCAGCCGCAACGACAGCAACGGCTACATCGACCGCCAGGAGCGGGGCGCCAGCAACGTCGCCTTCTCCCTGCTCAGCGACCTCACCGACCGCCTCTCCCACACCCTGGCGGTGGAGTACCTGGAAGAGAAGGAAGACAGCCCCTACTGGGGCGCACCGACGCTCAACGCCAACCGCACCGGCGAGCTGAAGATCGACCGCCACGACCGCTTCAGCAACTACAACGTCGACGACGGCCGCTACGAGCAACGCACCCGCTGGCTGCGCTCCATCACCGACTACCAGGTGGATGACGCCACCAGCCTGCGCAACACCTTCTACCACTACGAAGGCCAGCGCGATTACCGCAACCTCGAGGTCTACAAGTACAACGCCGCCGGCAACATCGCCCGCAGCAGCGCCTACCTGCAGCGCCACGACCAGGAGCTCAACGGCAACCGCCTGGAGCTGCTGCACAAGGGCGAGCTGTTCGGCCGCGTCAGCGACTGGGCCTTCGGCCTCGACTACAGCGTCAACCAGCAGAGCGTCTACCCGCGTTCCAGCAGCGGCACCGTCGACATCGTCACCCCGGGCAACCCCGACCCCGGCAGCTTCGACGACATCCCCGGCATGGCCAGCGGGCTGGTCAAGGCCCGCAGCAACGAGGTACGCACCACCTCCGGCTTCGCCGAAAACCGCCAGCAGCTGACCGACAGCCTCTCGCTGATCACCGCCCTGCGCTACGACCACATCGAGCTGGACGCCACCAACCACGGCGCCGTCAGCGCCAACGCGCCGTCCTCCTTCGAGCGCCGCTGGGACGCCATCACCGGGCGTGCCGGGCTGGTCTGGCAGTTCACCTCCGACGCCAACCTCTATGTGCAATACAGCACCTCGGCCGAGCCGCCGGGCGGCACCCTCACCGGCGCCTCCTTCACCCAGGTGCGCGACTACGACCTGAGCACCGGCAAGCAGCTGGAAGTGGGCAGCAAGCTGGACTTCGACGAAGGCCGTGGCAGCGCCACCGTCGCCGCCTACCGGATCGTTCGCAAGGACTTCCCCATCAGCGACGTCAACAACCCCAACGGCACCGTCCAGGCCGGCCAGCAGACGTCCGACGGCGTGGAACTGGCGGCCTCCTACCGCTTCACCCCGCAGTGGACCCTGGAAGGCAACGTCTCCTGGGTGGATGCCCGCTTCGACGACTTCAACGAGACCGTCGGCGGCGTCAACGTCTCGCGCAAGGGCAAGACCCCGGTGAACATCCCCGACCGCCTGGCCAACCTCTGGCTCACCTGGGAGCCGGTGCAGGGCTGGCGCACCGGCGTGGACGCACGCTACGTGTCGGCGGTGTACGCCAACAACGCCAACACCCAGTGGGTGCCCTCCTACACCCTCTACGGCGCCTTCGTGGAGCACCAGCTGGACGCCAACACCAAGGTCAGCGCGCGGCTGCGCAACCTGACCGACGAGGTCTACGCGCGCTTCATCCACCAGAGCAACGCGCAGTACTACCTGGGTGAGCCGCGCAGCCTCGAAGTAGCGCTGGACCTGCGTTTCTGAGGCGGCCGTGATGAAACGCCACCTCTACCTCTGGCACCGCTGGCTGGGCATCGCGCTGTGCCTGTTCATGGCGCTGTGGTTCGTCTCCGGCATTGTCATGCTCTACGTCGGCTACCCCAAGCTGACCCAGGCCGAGCGCCTGCAGCACCAGGCGCCGCTGGCCTGCGCCGGCTGCGTGTCGCCGGCCCAGGCCCTGCAGGCGGCCGGCGGCGAGCCGCCGCGCAGCCTGCGCCTGGCCCAGGTGGCGGGCCAGCCGCGCTACCTGCTCGGCTACGCCAGCGGCAACCGCGCGGTGGACGCCCGCAGCGGCCAGGTGCTGGACGGGGTCGGTTCCGCCGAAGCGCTGGGCATCGCCCGGCACTTCGGCGGCGCCGAGGCGGATCACCTCGGCCTGGTCGAGGAAGACCTCTGGAGCCACAGCCGTGTCCTCGACGCGGACCGGCCCCTGCACCGCGTGCAACTGCGCGATGCCGCCGGCACCCAGCTCTACCTGTCCTCGCGCACCGGTGAAGTGGTGCGCGACGCCAGCGCCCACGAGCGCGCCTGGAACCTGCTCGGGGCCTGGCTGCACTGGCTGTACCCGCTGCGCGGCGGATGGCTGGATGGCGCCTGGTCGAACATCGTCATCTACCTCGCCCTCGCCGCCACGCTGATGGCCCTGCTGGGCATGGTGGTCGGGCTGCTGCGCTGGCGCTTCTCCAAGCCCTACCGCAGCGGCTCGCGCTCGCCCTACCCCTCGGGGTTCGGCCGCTGGCACCACATCAGCGGGCTGCTGTTCGGCACCCTGCTGGTGCTGTGGATCTTCAGCGGGCTGATGTCCATGCGCCCCTGGCACCTCACCGAAGGCCGTTCGGCCTTGACGCCGGCAGCCTTCCAGGGCGCCCCGCTCAGCGCGGTGGTACTGCAAGGCGACCTGGCGGACGCCGTGCAACGCCTGGAGCAATCGGGCCTCGCGCCGGTGGAGCTGGAATGGCGGATGCTCGGCGGGCATGCCTACCTCAGCGCGCTGGATGCCCAGGGCAACAGCCGCGTGCTGCCGCTGGATGGCACCGGCCCGGCGCTGGAGCGGCTGCCCCAGGCGACCCTGGAAGCGGCTGCGCCGATCCCGGTGGCCCACGCCGAATGGCTGCAGCACTACGACGCGTACTACTACGCCCGGGGCGACGCCAGCATGTACGGCGGCCAGCCCCGCCGCCTGCCGATGCTGCGGCTCCGGTTCGAGGACGACGGCCACAGCTGGGTCCACCTGGACCCGCACACCGGCGCGGTGCTGGACGTGCTGGACGGCAACCGCCGGGCCGGCCGCTGGCTGTTCAACCTGCTGCACAGCTGGGATTGGCCCCCGCTGCTGGAGCGGCCCCTGCTGCGCGAGGCGCTGGTCATCGGCTTCAGCCTCGGTGGCCTGGCGATCTGCCTCAGCGGCGTGGTGATCGGCTGGCGCCGCCTGCGCCCACGGCGGCGCAGGCGCTGAAACACCGTGCGCGCCGGTGCAACCCGGCGTGCACGGGCTCCCCGCCCCGTAACGTTGTGCACATCCACCGTTCAGAAAACCACCAGCCCGGCACAGGCCCCGCCTGCCGGGCGCCGAGGTCGTCGGTCAACCGCTTATCCACAGAGTCATCCACCGTTTCTGTGGGTAGCACCCGGCCATCACGCCGGGTTGCACCTGCCCTCAGACCTGCGGCAGGTGCTTGGTCACGCAGTGGATGCCACCGCCCCCGGCGGCGATCGGGTCGATGTTCAACTGCTCCACCACGCGCCCCGGGTAGAGCCGGGTCAGCAGCGACTTGCAGTAGGCGTCCGCCGCCGCATCGCCGAACTGCGGGGCGATCACGGCGCCGTTGAGCAGCAGGAAGTTGATGTAGCCGGGGGCGAAGTCCGGGTTGCCCTGGGTGTACACATTGCTGCGCACCTTCAGCGGCGGCGGCAGCGTGTGCACCACCAGGCGACGGCCATCGGCGTCGGTGGCCGCCTTGAGGATCTCCAGGTGGCGGCGGGTCACCGCGTAGTCGTAGGACTTGGGGTCGTTGTCCAGGTTGGCGATGACCACACCCGGCTCCACGAAGCGCGCGTAGAAGTCCACGTGGGCGTCGGTGATGTCCTTGTCCTTGATGCCGGGCAGCCAGATGATCTTGCGCAGCCCGAGGTTGGCCTTCAGCTCCGCCTCGATCTGTGCCTTGCCCAGCCCCGGGTTGCGGTTGCCGTTGATCCAGCAGCTCTCGGTGAGGATCGCCGTACCGGCGCCGTCCACTTCGATGCCGCCGCCCTCGCCCACCAGCGCGCTGCGCAGGTAGTTGGCTTCCATCTCCTCGCTGAGAAGGTCGGCGACGCGGGTGTCGTTGCCAGCCGCCTGCTTGCGCCCCCAGCCGTTGAAGTTGAAGTCCACCAGCCCCAGGCCGCCGGCGCCGTCCGTCACGAAGCAGCCGCCGTAGTCGCGCACCCACACGTCATCCAGCGCCACTGGCAGGTACTCGACGTTGACCGTGCCGCAGGCACTGCGCGCCTGGGCCAGTTGGCCGGGGCGGTGCAGCACGGTGACCGGCTGGTACTTGCCAATGGTGCGGGCCAGCTTGCCCAGGGTGGCGTTCACCGCGCCGGCCCAGTCCTCCCAGATGGCGGAGGATGCGGCGTAGGCGATGATCACCCGCTCCTGGCGGTGGTGCTCGCCGGGCATGTACCAGCTGGCGGCCAGCGCCGCCGGCACCCGCGCCGCGCCGAACCCCAGGCCCAGGGTGGCCGCGGCACCGAGCCCGCTGGCCACCATCATGTGTTTCATGAAATCGCGTCGTGTCGTCATTGCACGTGCTCCGTTCAACGGGCGGTCACTGGGACCGGGCGGTCTTGAAGGTGGTCCAGGCACGCATCCGCGCGCGCATGTCCCGCTGGGGGATGTCCTTGCCGGGAATCAGCCGCTCGTAGGTGGCCGCGTCGACGTAGATGTCCGGGTTGTTGCGCATGTCCTCGGCCACCAGCGGCCGCGCCGCCGCGCTGGAGGTCGGGTAGCCGGTGGCGTTGCTGATGGCTGCCATGCGCTCGGGACGCATGAGGAAGTTGATCAGCGCGTAGGCGTACTCCGGGTGCACGGCGTCGGCGGGAATGGCCATGGTGTCCATCCACACCGTGGTGCCTTCGCGGGGCACCCGGTACTGGAAGCGCACGGCCTTGCCGGCCTCGTCGGCGCTGCGCTGGGCCTGGGTCATGTCGCCGCTGTAGCCGAGGGACAGGCAGATGTCACCGTTGACCAGCTGGGTGACCGGCTGCGACTGGAACTTGCGGATGTAGGGCTTGACGCCCTTGAGCAGCGTCACGGCCTCGGCCAGGTCCTCCGGCCGGGCGCTGCGCGGGTCATGCCCCAGGTAGTTGAGCACCACCGCCAGCACCTCGTCGGGGGAGTCGATGAGGGAGATGCCGCAATCGGCGAAGCGCGCCGCCAGCTCGGGCTTGAACAGCATGTCCAGACTGTTGACCGGCGCACCGGGCAGGCGCGCGTCGATCTGCGCCTGGTTGTAGGTGAGGCCGATGGTGCCCCAGGTGTAGGGCACGGTGGCGTGGCGCGAGTACGGGTAGCGGGTCTGCAGGGTCTTGAGGCCAGGCTCGATCTCGTCCAGGTGCTCCAGCCTGGCCGGGTCCAGCGGCTGCAGCGCACCGGCGCGCATCAGCCGCTCGGCCACGGTGTCGCCGGGGAAGATCAGGTCGTAGCCGCTGTGGCCGGACATCATCTTGGCTTCCAGCGTCTCGCTGCTGTCCATCACGTCGTAGATGACGCGGATGCCGGTCTCGCGGGTGAAGGCCTCCAGGGTGTCGGGGGCGAAGTAGTCCGCCCAGTTGTAGAGGCGCAGCAGCTTCTCCTCGGCGTGCGCGCTGCCCAGGCCGAGCCCGAGGGCCAGGACCAGCAGGGATCTGCCCATGTTCATCGGCCGGCCTCCGTGGGGTGCCAGTGGCAGTGGGTGTGACGCCCGTCCAGGCCCAGCAGCGGGCGGTACATCTCCGGCCGGCGGTCGCGGTAGACGCCCCAGGTGAGGCGCTCCTCGGCCATGGCCGGGAGGTCCAGCGCCTGCACCCACACGCCTTCGGATTCACGGTCCGCCTCGGCCAGCAGGCGGCCCTTGTGGTCGGTGATGAAGGACGAGCCGTAGAACCGCATGCGCAGGTCGGCGTCGCTGCCGGCCACTTCCTCGCCGACGCGGTTGGCGGCGATCACCGGGAGGATGTTGGCGGCCGCGTGGCCACGCTGGGTCAGCTGCCAGTGGTCGCGGGAGTCCAGCCCGGCCGCCCCCGGCTCGGAGCCGATGGCGGTGGGGAACAGCAGCACCTCGGCGCCCATCAGCGCCAGGCAGCGCGCGGTCTCGGGGAACCACTGGTCCCAGCAGATGCCGGTGCCGATGCGCCCATAGGCGGTATCCCAGACGCGGAAGCCCGTGTCGCCGGGGCTGAAGTACTCCTTCTCCTGGTAGCCGATGGCGTTGGGGATATGGGTCTTGCGGTAGACGCCCAGCAGGCGGCCGTCGGCATCGGCCACGCTGAGGGCGTTGAAGTAGGCGTTGCCGGCCCGCTCGAACCAGCTCAGCGGCAGCACCACGCCCAGCTCCCGGGCAAGGTCGGCGAAGCGCGCGAGGATCGGGCTGCGTCCGTATTCCTGGGCCAGGGCCAGGTGGCGGTGGTCCTGCTCGATGCAGAAGTACGGGGTGGCGAACAGCTCCTGCAGCAGGATCAGCCGGGCGCCCTGGGCGGCCGCTTCGCGCACCAGCGCTTCGGCCCGGTCCAGGTTGCGCGCCAGGTCCCAGCTGCAGGCGAACTGGGTGGTGGCGACGGTGAGAAGACTCATCGGCTCAACCCTCCAACGGCCAGGCCGGCTGCTGCTGGGTGATGCAGTGCACACCGCCGCCGCCATGGGCCAAGTGGTTGATGCGCACCGGCACCACTTCGCGGCCGGGGAACGCCAGGCGCAGCGTGGCAGCCGCTTCGTCGTCTGCAGCAATGCCGTAGGCCGGCATGATGATGGCGCCGTTGGCGATGTAGAAGTTGGTGTAGGAGGCGCAGAACACCTCGGCCTCGGTGTCCACCGCATCGGTGGCCTCGAAAAGCTCCAGCATCTCGAAACGACGGCCCCGGGCATCGGTGGCCAGCTCCAGCGCACGGCGGTTCTCCCGCACCACGTCGGCGTACACCGAGCCGCTGTCGCGGGTGGCGTCCACCAGCAGCGCGCCGGGCCTGGCGAAGGCACAGACGCCGTCCACGTGGCCGTCGGTCATGTCGCCGGTGACGTGGTCCGGATCGCCCGGCAGCCAGATGGTCTTGCGCACCCCCAGCAGGCGGGCGAACAGCGCCTCCATCTCGGCCTTGCTCACGCCGGGGTTGCGGTTGGCGTTGAGCAGCACCGACTCGGTGGTGATCAGCGTGCCCTGCCCGTCCACATGGATCGCACCGCCTTCGTTCACCAGCGGCGCATGGAGGCAGTCCAGGCCCAGGTCCGCCAGGATGCGCGCCCCCAGGGTGGCGTCCAGGCCGTGGGCCGACTTGCCGCCCCAGGCATTGAAGCGCCAGCTGACGCCGGCGGCGCCCAGGCGCGGGTGCAGCACGAAGCTCGGGCCGGAATCGCGGCACCAACTGTCGTCGATGGCCATCACCACCAGCTCCACATTCGGCCCGCACAACGCCCGCGCCCGCTCCACGGCGGACGGGTCCACCACCAGCTTCACCGGTTCGAAGCGGGCAATGGCGTTGGCCACCCGGGCGAAGTCGTCCTGGACGTCCGCCAGGGTCACGCCCCAGCCGTGCTCCCAGAGCGCCTGGTTGTGGGGAAACGCCATCCAGGTGGCGGCGTGGGGCGCCCATTCCGCCGGCATGAACCAGCCGTCGCGTGCATCGTCGATTTGCATACAAAGTGCCTTCAGTTAAAGATTTGTTATCACTGAAAACCGTGGCCGCGGTGATGGGCTGCATGCTAGGCCCGATGATTCGGGCCAACAAACGATGCTTTTTCCGTATTTCTGATTAGACAGGCTTATCAATCATGCTCAAGCATTGGCCTCCCCTGAACGCCCTGCGGGGTTTCGAAGCCGCCGCGCGGCTGGGCAGCTTCCACAAGGCGGCGGATGAGTTGCACCTGACCCAGTCGGCCATCAGCCAGCAGATCCGCAGCCTGGAAAGCTACCTGGAGCAGCCGCTGTTCTTCCGCAACGGGCGCAGCGTGGCCCTCACCGATGCCGGCCTGGACCTGCTCAGCACCACCCAGTCCATGCTTCAGCAACTGGCCGTGGGCATCCGCCGGCTGGACCAGTACCGCAAGCCCAACCAGCTGGTGGTGAACACCACGCCGGCCTTCGCCCGCCATTGGCTGGTGCCGAACCTGGCGGACTTCCACCGGCACCACCCCGAGGTGGACCTCTGGCTGCTGACCACCGACGAAACCCCGGACATGGCCACCCAGACCATCGACATCGCCGTGCGCGACGACCTCAGCGCACAGGCTGAATGCAGCTTCCGCGTGCTGCTGGAAGACCGCCTGCAGCCGGCCTGCCACCCGGAGCTGCTGGCCACGCCCGCAGCCGCACGCACCACCCTGCACGGCGAACGGGAAATGGATTGGAGCCACTGGCAGGTACAAGGCGGTGAGGACGTGGGGCAACAGAGCCAGGGCCTGAACTTCTCCGACCCCGGCCTGCTGCTGGACGCGGCCAGCCAGGGCCTGGGCATTGCCCTGGTGAGCCGGCTACTGTCGGCCCGGGTGCGCGAACAGAGCCTGCTGGTGGCGCTGTCGGCGCGTGAGGTCCGCGGCCCGAACTGGAGCTGGCTGGTGCACCGCGACAGCGAGGGCGATGCCCTCACCCGCAGCTTCTGCGACTGGCTGCTGGCGCGCCTGGAGGCAGCGGCCGGCGTCGCGGATTGAGGTATCGAGCAGCCTGCCGGCCCCGCTGGGAAACCGGCAGGCATACAGCCTTACGGCGCGGCCTTGGCCGTCTGGAACTGCAGGGCGTCGCGGGTGAGCTGGTCGACCACCGGGGCCAGATCGGCGGCGGTGACCTTCTGCCGGTCGTTGCTCAGGGTCTTGCCGAAGCCCTTGCGCACCACCCGCAGCACCGACTTGCCGGTGGTGTTCTCCACCAGCTCGCCTTCCAGGTACAGCTCGGTGTTCTGGTCGCGCTCGCCGGTGGCGGCCATGGCGCCGCCCAGCACCAGGGCGATCGGCAGCACCTCGTAGGGGCGCAGGCCCTGGTTCGCGGCGGCGACGCCGGTGATGGCGCCACGGAACACCAGGGTGCGCGGGCCGGCCTGCTCGGGGCGGACCAGGCGCAGGCGCTGACCCAGGACGGCGGCCATCTGCTGGTTGGCACGGGCCAGCACGGCATCCAGGGTGGCCTGGTCGATGCGGGCATCGGGCTTGGGTTGCGGGTAGAAGCCCAGCGGTTGCAGCACCAGGCTGTCGTAGCGGGACAGGTCGAAGCCGGGGTCCACCCAGCGCATCACCGGCACACCGGAGGCGGAGCGGGTCGGCTCAAGGCCTTCGTAGCTGGAGAGGAAGCCGGAATACTGGTCCTGGCTCACGGTCTTGCTGGTGCAGCCACCGAGGGCGACACCCACGGCGAGGACAACGGGGAGCAGCGTGCGGATCGGGTTCATGCGGGTGTTCCTCCAGGGGTGAAGTCATCGTTCTCGAGGCGTACGGATGCCGGCACCCTTGCCATGGCCGGGCCCCAAATCGTTGAAACCTGCGTCAAGAACAGCCGGGAACCGGCTACAGCTCCCGGAAAATCGAATCCGCTGCGGGCTCGGGCTCACCGAAGTCGATCCCACTGGCCTGTTCGGCCAGCTGCGGCTCCAGCCCCAGCGCCAGGAGAATGCTTCTGGCCAGCGCCCGGATGTAGGCCTCGTCGATCTCCCGCTGCAGCAACGTGCCAAAGGTGCAGAGCACCGGACCGAGCACCAGGTCGATCGCCAGCGACGTCTCATGCACCGTGAACAACCCCTGCTCGCGACCGCTGAGCACTTCGCGCCCGATCACCGCCATGGCACTGCCACCGGCGAACACCGCCTGGGCACCACCCTTGGCGAGAAACGCGGCGATGACCGGGTAGCGCCGCGCCAGCTTCACGCACAAGGTCACGCCACAGGCCACGCGCACGGCCGGGTTGTCGTGGCGGAGCACGATCGGGTCGACCGAGCCGATGATCTCCACGCTCACCTCTGCCGCCACCGCCAGGAACAGTTCCCGCTCCGAGCGGAAGTGGTTGTAGAAGGTGCCTCTCGACAGTTCCGCCTGGCGGATCACCAGGTCGATGATCGGCTCGTCGATGCCCCGCTCCGCCAGCAGGCGGAACGCCGTGATGACCAACTTGCGACGGGTACGCTGGCGGCGCTCGGCGCCCACCTTGGTGCGGTGATCAGGCACGTGCCACCTGATGCATCAAAGCCTCCTAGAAGTGATAGGACATCCCGAGGTAGGGGCCCTCGTTCTCCATGTCGTAGACGAAATCGCCCTTGTCGTAGTCGACCTTCATGTAGCGGAACCCCATTTCCGCCTCGAACTGGTCGCTCAGCATCCAGGACAGCCCCAGCGATGCCTGGGTGGTGAGGTCCGACCCGAGCCCGAACCCGCCGACATCGCCACTGGCCACCACCGCCACCTCGCGGGTGAGCGGAACGCGCCCGCGCAGGCCGATGAAGGGCTCGACCCAGTCGACGCTCTGGGTGTGGTCCAGCTCGGCCGTGGCACCGAAGACCGAGGCATCCAGGTCGAGGGACGCCTTGATGCGGTTGTAGCGAATGCCGACGAAGCCGTCCGAAACGACTGGCGAGTCTAGCCATCTGTAGGCCAGCGCACTAGAGAGCATCAGCTGGCTGGTGGTCATGTCGGCATCCACCCTGGCGCGCCCGCCGGGTGAGGCGACGCCCACCGAGTCGGAGGTCTTCATGTACAGGCTGTCGACGAGAATGCCCCAGCGCCCCTTCTGGAACTCCATGGCCCCCATGAAGCCGGCATCCAGGGTGTTGAGGATGTCGGAGAAGCTCATGTCCACCTGCGCCTCGGGCAGGTCGCGGATCCGGGTGCTGCCATGCATGCGGGTGGCCCAGAGATAGGGGTTGATCTTCACCGCCCAGGCATCGGGATCGGCGCGGTCGGCCGCCTGGGTGGGAACGCTGGTGATCGCGCCACCCAGCAGCAGGGTGGCGAGGGCGAAAACATGGCGTGCGTCCATCTGCAGGCTCCTGGCGGTCAGAGGTCGATGCTGGAGATGGCCCAGTCGATGCCCTTGAAATCGGGCATCTCGCGGCCGTCGTCGGCGCCGAATTCGGCCGCCATCACGGTGTTGAGCTTGGCGTTGAGCGACATCAGCAGTGCGCTGTCCGCCGAGGCGGCGAGGTTGGTCTTCTCCAGCGGGTCGGCCGCGAGGTCGAACAGCTCCAGCTCGTTCCAGCGCCGCAGGGCCTCCAGTGTGGTGGGCGTGTTGCGCTCCACCGGCGCGAAGTAGCGGGTGAACTTGTGGCGCCCGTCGAACACCGTGCGCAGGCTGCCGCGCTTCTTCATGTCGGGGCGGTAGCCGGCCTCCTGCATCGCCACGTTGGGCGGCACGCCCCGTGTGCGGCCCTCGGAGACGATGCGGATCAGCTCGCTGTCGTTGGTGGCGATGCCGCTGTAGGTGAAGAGGATCTGTTCACGCACGGTGTGCAGCCCGCTCGCCTGGACGTTGTTCAGCGCGCGGGAAATGTCGTGCCCCGGCAGGTCGCGACCGGCGACGTCGGCCACCTTGCCCGCCTCGACCCCACACAGCGAGAGCACCGAAGGCACCAGGTCGAGGTGGCTGGTCAGCGACAGGCAGCGCTGCCCGCCCCGCACATCCGGGTGGCGGACGATCATCGGGACGTGGACGGACTCCTCGTAGGCGAACGGGCCCTTGCCACGCAGGCCGTGGGCGCCGCCCATTTCGCCGTGGTCGGAGGTGAAGATGACGAGGGTGTTCTGGTCCAGGCCCAACTGGTCCAGCTCGTCGAGCAGGCGGTTGAGCTGGCTGTCCACCGACACCAGGGAGTTGTAGTAGAAGTCGTTGAAGCGCCGCCAGCGGGCGTCCTCGTTGGGGATGTGGCCCAGGGTGTAGCCCCAGGCGCGGTCGAACTCGCCATGGGCCTTGGGCCGGCCGGCCTCGGTCAGGCTCTGGTAGCGGGTGGCGGCCAGCGGCAGGGACCAGCGCTTCTCGTACGCCGGGTGCTTCGGGGCGCGGGCCGCCGGCATCAACAGCTTGCCGTTGTCCTGCACCTGCTCGGCGCCGTGGTCGGTGTTGAAGTACATGATGTCGTGGGGGTTCACCAGGCTGACGAACAGCGACCAGGGCTTGCCCTCGTCGGCCAGCGCCTTGCCGGTGCCACGCAGCCAGGAGATGGCGCTGCCGGCGATCATGTGGTCGTTCTGGTAGCCGCCCAGGGTGTGGGTCAGCACGTCGCCGGGCCAGGCGTAGTCGGAGAAGCCGTAGGCATCCATCTCGGGGGTGAACAGGCGCTCCGGGGTCTCCGGGTCGAAGGCGGAATTGAGGTGCCACTTGCCTTTGTAGGCCGTGTAGTAACCGTGCTTGCGCAGCATGTGGCCAATGGTCGGGATGTCGGTGGATAGCGACTTCACGTAGGGCATGTCGACGTTCTCGAACATGCCGTTGTCGGCGGTCTGCAGGCCGGTCATCAGCACCGCGCGCGAGCTGGTGCACATCACCGCCGAGCTGTAGTGGTTGTGGAAGGTGGTGCCGCTGTCCATCAGGCGCTGATGGCCGCTGAGGGCCAGGTCTTCATGCAGCGTGCGGGAGAAGCGCTCCTGGTCGGTGAAGATGAACAGCACGTTCGGGCTACCGGCACGCTTGCCCACCGCTGCCGCCTTCGCGCCAGGCGCTGGGGTGCTGGCGGCCTGTGCCGCGTTGGGCAGCACCGAGGCTGCCAGGGTCACCCCCGCCATGCCCAGGAACAGCCGCCGGGAAACTCCCCCCTCCTCCTGTGCCTCGTCTTGCTTGTCGATCGCCACGATTCTTCTCCTAGCCAACCGGTTAATGTCCGACGTCGATTTACGCGCCGAACTGTACGAATTGTCATTTTGGAGTTCTAGTTCACTTCAAGAATCGAGCAATCCCTCGCGGCCCTCGTCATACGGTTGTTTGACGCTTTTCCAAGGCATCGGAAAGCAGGTGCCAAGTCCGCGTTCTGATTGAAAAAAAGTGTAGGAAGCCCTCTGCCAACGGGTAGCACCTTGATGGCGAAAGCCCCGACAATCGGTAGAAAATAGAAGATGGACGGTAGGAACTTTCTCAACGCACAGCAGGCGAGCCATTGCTCGCCGGGGCATGCACACGTTGCCGCTGATCGTCACCTGAAGCGAAGCCCCAGCCCGAAGGCCAGGGCGCGCGATCAAGCGAGGGCCAGGCGCAACCGGTACTGCGCCTCGGGGAACAGGCGACGGAAGAAGAAGCGCGCGGTGGCTTCCCGCGCCGTCCCGAGGTGGCGCTCGCGGCTGACCCGTGCGGCACGCAGCCAGGCATGGCCCAGCAGCAGCAAGGCGGTCACCTGCAGCAGGTCGGTGGCGGCCTCGTAGGGGCGTTGCGGCTCGCTCGCCTGGGCCTCACGCAACGTGGCCAGCGCGGCCTGCCAATCGGCCATCAGTTGCACCACCGCCATCCCTTCATCGTGCAGGGCGGTGCCTTCGGCCCGCTGGCACTCTGCGCGGATGCAGGCCACCAGCGCGGCCAGGCCTGGCGCATCGTCCGGCAGCAGCTTGCGCAGCAGCAGGTCGTTGGCCTGGATCTCGTTGGTGCCCTCGTAGATCAGCGCGATGCGGCTGTCCCGCAGGGTCTGCTCGATGGGGTATTCGGTGCAGTAGCCATAGCCGCCGAACACTTGCAGCGCCTGGCTGGCGAGCTGGAAGCCCTGCTCGGTGAACCAGGCCTTGACCACCGGCGTCAGCAGGGATGCCAGGGCGTGGGCCTCCGCCCGGCGGGAGGCCTCCGGCGCCTGCTCGGCGATGTCCAGCAGGTGTGCCGCCCAGTAGCCCAGCATGCGCATGCCCTGGCTGTGCGCCTCCAGGGTCCGGAGGATGCGCTGCATGGCCGGGTGTGCGGCAATGGGATCGGCCTCGCCGCTGGCTCCGGGCGGGCGTGGCACCGCGCGCATCTGCCGGCGCTCGGCGGCATAGGCGCCGGCCTGCTGGCGGGCGAACTCGGCATGCCCGAGCCCCTGCAACCCCACGTGCAGCCGCGCGCCATTCATCATCACGAACATCGCCGTCAGCCCCTGGTTCGGCTCGCCCAGCAACCACCCCCGGGCACCGTCGAAACGCAGGCTGCAGGTGGCACTGCCGCGGATACCGAGCTTGTGTTCGAGGCCATCGCAGCAAACGCCATTGGCCTGCCCGTCCAGCTCCCGGGGCACCAGGAACAGCGAGATGCCGCGGGTGCCGGCGGGCGCGTCGGGCAGGCGCGCCAGCACCAGGTGGAGGATGGCGTCGCCCAGGTCGTGATCGCCCCCGGAAATGAACAGCTTGCTGCCATGCAGGCGATAGCTGCCCGCCTCCGCCGGTTCGGCACGGCAACGCAGCAGCCCCACGTCGCTGCCGGCCTGGGGCTCGGTGAGACACATGGTGGGCACGCAACGGCCGCTCACCAGGGCCGGCAGCCAGGCAGCCTGGAGTTCCGCGCTGGCGAAGCGCCGCAGCACTTCGTAGGCGCCGTGGGCGATGCCCGGGTACATCGCCCAGGCATGGTTGGTGGCGTAGAGCATCTCCAGCAGGCCGACGTTGAGCAGCTGCGGCAAGCCCTGCCCGCCCCATTCCGGGTCGCAGGCGAGCGATGGCCAGCCGCCCTCGACGAAGGCGCGGTAGGCGTCGGCGAAGCCGTCCGGGGTGAGCACCCGGCCGTTCTCCAGCCGGCATCCCTGACGATCACCGGGGGTGTTCAGCGGTGCCAGGCGGTCCTCGGCGAAGCGCGCGGCCTGCTCCAGCACCTGGGCGGCCAGGGCATGGTCCAGCTCGGCGAAGGCCGGCAGCCGTGCCCAGTCCTGTTCGGCGTCCAGCCAGTGTTCGATGACGAATTGCATGTCATCCAGCGGGGCACGGTAGTGCGTCATGGGCGAATCCTTCAGCGAGGGGCGGGGTTTTCCAGCAGCAGGGCCATGCCCTGTCCGCCGCCGATGCAGGCGGCGGCAATGCCGTAGCGGGTGCCGCGCACGGCCAGTTGGCGGGCGACGCTGTGGGCCAGGCGCAGGCCGGTGGCGGCCAGGGGATGCCCCAGGGCGATGGCGCCGCCGTGGCGGTTGAGGCGCTCCGGGTCCAGCTCCAGCTCGCGCTGCACAGCCAGCACCTGGGCGCCCTGGGCTTCGTTGATCTCCAGGCTGTCGATGGCGTCCAGCGGCAGGCCGGCCCCCTCCAGCAGCAGGCGGATGGCTGGCGCCGGGCCGATGCCCATGATCTCCGGCGGCACCCCGACCACGGCGCTGGCCCGCAGCAACGCCAATGGCGCCTTGGCACCCCGGGCGTCGCCCACCAGCATGGCGGCGGCACCGTCCACCAGGGCACAGCTGTTGCCGGCGGTCTGTACCGATCCGGGGCTCACCGGCGCGAGGGCCGCAAGGGCGTCCAGGCTGGTCTCGCGGGGGTGGCTGTCGTGACTGAGCCGGGTGACCTTGCGCGGCAGGTCCAGGGCGCGGGGTTGATAGCCCGGTAGCTCGAAACGGGCACGCTCGACGGGGGCGATCTCGGCGTCGAACCAGCCGCTTGCCTGGGCCGCCAGGGCCTTGCGGAAGCTGCCGAGGGCGAAGGCGTCCACCTCTTCGCGGCGCAGGCCGTAGCGCTGGGCGAGGTTCTGCGCGGTGTCGATCATGGTCTGGCCGATGGCCGGGTCCAGCAGCGCTTCCCAGAGGAAATCCCTGAAGCCCACCGGTGCGCCGAGGCGGAAGCCGCCCCGGTGCTCGTAGCTGGCAATGGGGTTGCGCGACATGGACTCGGTGGCCACGCACAGCGCCAGGCGTGCGCTGTCGCGCTCCAGCTGGTTGCCGGCCTGGCGCAGCAGTTCCAGGCCGGTCCCGCAGATCCGCTGCACCGCCAGGGCCGGCACCTCCACCGGCACGCCGGCATAGAGCCCGATGTGCCGGGGCAGCATGTAGGCGTCGAAGCTGGCCTGGGCCATGCTGCCGGCCAGCACGCTGTCCACCTGCCCGCCCGCCACGCCGGCCCGCGCCAACACGGCACGGGCGACGTGGATGCCGAGGTCGATGGGCGAAACCTGGGCCAGCGGGCCGCAGTAGTCGACCCAGGGCGTGCGGGCGCCGGCCAGCAGCGCCACTTCGCGGAACAGCTCGAACTGGCCTTTCATGCGCTCGCCTCCGCCAGCACGCAGTGACGCGTGGGATCGTCGTAGAGCCGGTCGATCAGCTCGGCGCGGCGGCCGAGCACGGCCCGCTGATTGAGCGAGCCTTTGTCGGTGATCTCCCCGGCATCCAGGCTCGGCGGCTCCACCATCGGGCAGGCCCAGGCGATGTGCGACGCCAGGCCGGTGGCCTCGCGGTTGAGGGTGGCCAGCAAGCCGGCCAGCCAGGTTTTCAGCGCGGGCGCGGCCAGCACCGCCTCGACGCTGGCCTCGGGCCCGAGCCCGGCCAGTTCGCGGCAGGCCGGCAGGTTGGGGAACACCAGCAGGCCGATGCGCTGGCGGTCCGGCCCGGTGACCACCACGTCCTGCACGTAGGGCGCGCCCTGGAGGATGACGCGGGTGCGTAGCGGCCCGACGCTGACGAAAACGCCGGTACTGAGCTTGAAGTCCTCGGCGATGCGGCCATCGAACATCAGCCCCCACTCCGGTCGCTCGGCGTCGGCGAAGCGCAGGGCATCGCCGGAGCGGTAGAAGCCTTCCTCGTCGAAGGCCTCTTGGTTCAGTTCGTCCTGGCGCCAGTAGCCGGGCATCACGTGGGGGCCACGGAAGCGTGCCTCCAGCTTGCCGTCCACCGGCGCCAGCTTCACTTCGCAGCCCGGCGCCGGCAGGCCGACGTAGCCGGCCAGGGACAGCGGCCCGGTGGTGAAGGTGCAGG
This sequence comes from Metapseudomonas otitidis, assembly GCF_011397855.1. Classification (NCBI taxonomy): domain Bacteria; kingdom Pseudomonadati; phylum Pseudomonadota; class Gammaproteobacteria; order Pseudomonadales; family Pseudomonadaceae; genus Metapseudomonas; species Metapseudomonas otitidis. The sequence goes on from NZ_AP022642.1 coordinate 3,243,245, forward strand.
ACGGGGCGGTCTCGGTCATGCCCAGGCCGGCCATCATGCGGATGCGCTCGCCGCAGTGCTGCTCGGCGATGCGGTCCAGGCGGTTCCACACCGGCTGGCTGAGGCCGGCGCCAGCGAAGAAGAACAGCGTGATGCGGGCGAAGAAGCGTTCGCGCAGCTCGGCGTCCCGCTCCAGGGCCTCCACCAGCTCTTCCCAGCCCTTGGGCACGGTGAGGTAGGCGGTGGGGGAGATTTCCCGCAGGTTGCGCAGGGTCTCGCCGAACAGCTGGGGCGTCGGGCGGCCGTCGTCCAGGTACAGGCTGCCGCCGTTGTAGAGGACGATGCCGACGTTGTGGCTGCCGCCGAAGGTGTGGTTCCACGGCAGCCAGTCCACCAGCACCGGCGGTGCCTCGCCGAACACCGGGAAGGTCTGCAGCAGCATCTGCTGGTTGGCGCAGAGCATGCGCTGGGTGGTGACCACGGCCTTGGGCAGCTTGGTGGAGCCGCTGGTGAAGAGGAACTTGGCGATGGTGTCGGGCCCGGTGCGGGCGAAGGCGGCGTCGGCAGCCGCCGGGTCGCGGGGGGCCAGCAACGCATCGAAGCGCTGCTGCGGGCGCCCCGCCACGTCGCCCTGCACCAGCAGCAGGGGCACCTCGGTCGGTACTACCGCCTCGATGGCGCGGGCGAAGGCGCCGCCGTCCGCCGCCATCACCAGGCCGGGCTGCAGCAGGTCGACGATGTGCTGCAGCTTGGCGAAATCACGGGCTACCAGCGAGTAGGCCGGCGACACAGGGCAGTACGGCACGCCGATGTAGTAGGCCGCCAGGGCCAGCTGCAGGTGCTCCAGGTCGTTGCCGGAGAGGATCACCAGCGGCCGCGCCGGGTTCAGCCCGTAGTCCAGCAGGTGGGCAGCGATGCGGCGGATGCGCCCGAGCATGTCGCGGTAGCTGATGGCCTGCCAGGCGCCCTGGGCATCGCGGCGGGCCACGAAGGTCTGCTCGCCACGCGCTTCGGCCCAGTGCAGCAGGCGGTCCAGCAGGCGCCCGGGGAGCGGCTGCAGCGCTTCGCGGGGGTTGAGGTAGAGGTTGCCGGCGCGCGCCTCGATGCGCACGTCGGGCATGCCCAGGGACACCGGCCGGTAGCGGGCGGCGGGCTGGACGGAGGATTCATTGTTCACTGTTATCACCTCCGACCGCGCCCGGACGGCGGGCGCGGTGCGATACCGGGCAGGGCCCGGCGTATTCAGTTCATGCCGCTCAGATGGGGTAGTGGCGCGGGCCGTTCTGCACCGTCACCCAGCGCAACTGGGTGAACTGCTCGATGCTCGCGCTGGAACCGAAGCTGCCGTAGCCGCTGGACTTCACCCCGCCGAAGGGCATGGGTGCCTCGTCATGCACGGTCGGGCCGTTGATGTGGCAGATGCCCGACTCCACGCGCTGGGCCAGCGCCAGGGCACGGGACACATCGCGGCTGAAGATCGCCGCCGACAGGCCGAACTCCGAGTCATTGGCCAGGCGCAGCAGCTCCTCATCACCCTGCCCGCGCAGGATCACCGCCACCGGGCCGAAGGATTCCTCGCGGTACAGGCGCATGGCCGGGGTGACCCGGTCCAGCAGCACCGGCTGCATCACGCTGCCGCTGCATTCGCCACCGGCCAGCAGGACCGCACCCTTGTCGAGGGCGTCCTGCACCAGGGCCATGATGCGTGCGCCCGCCTGGGCGTCGATCAGCGAGCCGAGCACCGCCTCGCCGGGCAAGCCGGCCTTGAGGGTGCCGACCTTGCTCGCCAGGCGCGCGGCGAAGTCGTCGGCAATGCGCGCGTCCACCACCAGCCGCTCGGTGGACATGCAGATCTGCCCCTGGTTGAAGAAGGCGCCGAAGGCCGAGGCGGCCACGGCCTGGTCCAGGTCCGCGTCGTCCAGCACCAGCAGCGGTGCCTTGCCGCCCAGCTCCAGCACCGCCGGCTTCAGGTGGCGCGCGGCGAGCTGGCCGATGATGCGGCCGACATGGGTGGAGCCGGTGAAGTTGACGCGGCGCACCGCCGGGTTGGCCACCAGCCGCTCGACGATGGCGGCAGCGTCTGCCGGGGCATTGCTGATGACGTTGACCACGCCATCGCCCAGGCCCGCCTGCTGCAGCACCTCGCCGATCAGCGCGTGCACCGCCGGGCTGTTCTCCGAGGCCTTGAGCACCACGGTGTTGCCACAGGCCAGTGGCATGGCCAGGGCACGGGTGGCGAGGATGATCGGCGCATTCCAGGGCGCGATGCCCAGCACCACGCCGCAGGGTTGGCGCAGGGCCATGGCGAAGCTGCCCGGTACGTCGGAGGGGATCACTTCGCCCTTGATCTGGGTGGTCATGCCGGCGGCATCGCGCAGCATGTTGGCGGCCAGCTTCACGTTGAAGCCGTACCAGTCGGCGGTGGCGCCGGTTTCCACGGCCATCGCCATGAAGCGCTCGCGGTTGACCTCCAGCAGGCGGGCCGCCTCCAGCAGGCGCGCCCGGCGCTCGGCGGGACCGAGGGCGGCCCAGGCCGGGAAAGCGGCCTGGGCGGCGGCCACGGCGGCATCGGCGTCTTCCAGGGTGGCGGCGGCCACGCGGCTGACGACTTCACCGGTGAAGGGGCTGTGGCGCTCGAACACCGCGCCGGTGGCGGCAGGACGGGTACGGCCGGCGATCAGCAAAGGCACGTCGAACATGATCTGCTCCTGTTGTGATTGTTCTGCGGGGACGGTGCCTGGCGAACCAGGCGAACGCCCCCGGAGCGCGCGCTGTCAGCGCTTGTAGGCTTGCAGGCCGGGCTTGATGCTCTTGTCGTCGAGGAACTGCTTCATGCCCTGCTCGCGGCCGCCTTCCTTGTCCAGCAGGCGGGACTGGTCGAGCTTGGCGTACAGGTAATCCTCGTTCTGCTCCCAGGTCAGCTCGCGGCAACGCTTGAAGCCATTCTTCGCGGCACGCATCACCACCGGGTTCTTGTCCAGCAGGTTGCGCGCCAGCTCGATGGTGGCCTCGCGCAGCTGGGCCAGCGGCACGCTCTCGTTCACCAGGCCCATCTCGGCGGCCTTGCGGCCATCGAAGGTCTTGCCGGTCATGATGTAGTACAGCGACTGGCGGTGGCCCACGGTGTCGGCCATGGCCTTGCTCACCAGGTTGCCCGGGGGGATGCCCCAGTTGATTTCCGACAGGCCGAAGGTCGCCTCGTCGGCGCAGATGGCCAGGTCGCAGGCCACCAGCGGACTGAAGCCACCGCCGAAGCACCAGCCGTTGACCATGGCGATGGTGGGCTTGGCGTACATGCGCAGCAGCTTCCACTGCCATTGCGAGGCTTCGCGGCGGATCTTCTCCTGGAGGATCTCGGGGCCGGCGTCCACTTCGCGGAAGTACTCCTTCAGGTCCATGCCAGCCGTCCAGGACTCGCCCGCGCCGGTCAGCACCAGCACGCCCACGTCCGGGTCCTGCTCCAGGGTTTCGAGCACGTCGACCATCTCGCGGTTCAGCGTCGGGCTCATTGCGTTGCGCTTCTCGGGGCGGTTGAGGGTCACCCAGCCGATGCCCTCCTCCACGTCGACTTTCACGGTCTGCCAGCGGTTCTCGTAGTTGCTCATGTCGCGTACCTGCTCTTGTTTTGGAATGGCCTCAAGGTATGCCGGCCATTTAGTTATGTCAATTAACAATTAATTCGCACTGTGCGATCAGCGAACCGGAGCCGGCCGGCACCCGGCTACTGATTAGCCTGTGTAACCAAACCAGCCCTGAGCACACGAACTCAGGCCGAAGCCAGCGGCCTTCCGGCACGGCTGCCAAGGGCCACCACCACCAGCGCCGCCACCAGCAGGCCGGGCGCTGCGGCCATCAGTACGCCGGCCGTGCCGGCGCCGGCGGCGAGGATCTGCCCGGCGGCCAGGGGCCCGCTGACCGAGCCCAGCCGGCCGACGGCCACCGCCGCCCCGACCCCGGTGGCCCGGACCTGGGTCGGGTAGTAGGCCGGCGCAAGGGCGTAAAGCACCAGCTGCGCAGCCATCACGAAGACACCTGCGGCGAAGCCTGCCGCCGCCATGCTCGCGACGCTGCCGGAGAAGCCGATGCCGGCCAGGGCCAGCAACAGACCGGTGTAGATGGACAGCACCACCGGCGTGCGGCGGAAGCGGTCCAGCAGCACGCCGCCCATCAGCGAGCCCAGGGCCCCGCCGACGTTGAAGACCATCTGCACCATGCCCGCCTGGGGCTTGCTGAAGCCGAGCTCCAGCAGCAGCGAAGGCAGCCAGTTGAGCAGCATGTACATCACCGTGAGGGTGAAGAAGTAGCTGACCCAGAGGGACAGGGTGATGCGCGTGCGACCGTCGCCGCAGAGCGCCTCGACGGTGGACGGCCGCACCGCGCCGCCCTGGTCGCGCTGGTGATGGAAGGCCGCGGACTCGGGCAGCATCAGCAGCATCAGCGGGGCGATGACCAGGGGCGCGACGCCCCCGACGATGAACACCCACTGCCAGGCTTCGCCGGCCAGCATGCCCACCAGGGCCGCAACCGCCCCGCCCAGGGGTACGCCGCAGTACATGATGCTGATGGCGGTGCTGCGCTGGCGCTCCTCCACGGCTTCGGCGCACAGCGCGATCAGGTTCGGCAGCGCCGCGCCCAGGCCCAGCCCGGTCAGGAAGCGCGCCGCCAGGAGCCCGGTCAGGCTGCCGGCGTAGGCGGTCCACAGGGAGAAGACGCCGAACAGCACCACCGCCGCCACCAGCACCTTCTTGCGGCCGATGCGGTCGGCGATGCAGCCGCCGAGGAAGGCCCCGGGCAGCAGGCCGATGATGCTGGCGCTGAACATCCAGCCCATCATCTTCGGGTCCAGGTTGAAGGCGGCGCGGATGCCGGCAGCGGCGATGCCGGCGGATTGCAGGTCAAGCCCTTCGATCAGGGCGACGATGAAGCACAGCAGGATGGTCAGCCGCGAGCGGCCGGTAGTGGCGTGCATGGAAGGCCTCGCTTTTATTGTTCTTGTGAAGGGACGACAGGCCGTCGTCCGGCTTCAGAAGATTAACAAACAAAACTAAAAAAACAGCCCCCAGCCTCCGCCTGCCACTGGCAACGGATCTTCCTTTCGTGACAAGGACTTGGCGTCCTGCCACCACGAATCAGGCAAACAAGTTAATGTTTTTAATGTTCGATTAACGGCCACTCCCAATTGATAAGCCGGATCGGCACTTCCATCCTGCGGTCGCGATCGGCCCTGCGCCGTCGCATGCCCACAAGAACAACAAAAGGACTCCGCACATGCCTGCACGCCCTGGTCGCGCCCAGCGCCCGCACCCGCTTTGCCACCTTTCGCCGCTGCTGCTCAGCCTGGCCACCGGAACCGCCCTGGCGGACGGCTTCGTCGACGACAGCCACGCCAGCCTGACCCTGCGCAACTACTACCTGGACCGTGACTACCAGGACGATGGCGCCAAGTCCGAAGCCCGCGAGTGGGCCCAGGGCTTCATCCTCAAGTTCCAGTCCGGCTTCACCCCCGGCCCGGTGGGCTTCGGCCTGGATGCCACCGGGCTGCTGGGGGTCAAGCTCGACTCCTCGCCCTCGCGCAGCGGCACCGAGCTGCTGCCGGTGTCCCCCAGCAGCAGCCGCGCCGCCGACGAGTACGCACGCCTGGGGCTGACCGGCAAGGTGAAGGTCGACAAGAGCCTGCTGCAGGCCGGTGACCTCAACCTGGCCCTGCCCTCGGCGCTTTCCAGCCCCTCGCGCCTGCTGCCGCAGACCTTTCGCGGGGCGTACCTGACCTCCGGCCAGGTGGAGGGCCTGACCCTGCATGCCGGCTACCTGGACCGCATCGCCAAGCGCAACTCCACCGACTACGAGGCCATGTCCATCGCCTCGCCCAACGGGCGCTTCAACGGGCGCGCCACCACGTCCCACGTGAACCTGCTGGGGGCCGACTACGCCGTCAGCCCGGCGCTCACGCTCAAGGCTCATTACCTGGAAGCCCCCGACCTCTACGACCAGGCCTACCTCGGCCTGCTGCACAAGCTGCCCGTGGGCCCCGGAAACCTGAGTACCGACGTGCGCGCCTTCTTCAGCGACGACAACGGCCGCGCCGAAGCCGGCAAGGTGGACAACCGCCACCTCTCCCTGCAGTTCGCCTACGGCCTGGGCGGGCACCGCTGGACCCTGGGCTATGCGCACCAGTCCGGCGACACCGCCACGCCCTACCTCTCCGGCACCGAGCTGATGGGCATCAGCGAGATGACCATGAGCTCGGACTACCTCAACGCCCGGGAGCGCATGTGGCAGGCGATCTGGGACTACGATTTCGCGGCGTCCGGCGTGCCGGGCCTGACCGCGCGGTTGCGCTACGTGCGCGGGGACCACATCGAGCTGGCGGCCCTGCGCGCCGATGACCGCAAGGAGCGCGAGCTGCAGTGGGAGGCCGGCTACGTGATCCAGGAGGGGCCGCTGCGCAACGTCGGCTTCCGTGTGCGGCAGTCCTTCTACCGCAACGACTTCCCCACCGGCGCCGCCTTCCGCGACGAGAACCAGACCCGCTTCCTGGTGACCTACACGCTGCCGATCTGGTAGCCGCCGGCAACCGACCGTCGCGGCAACGGTCCGCGACGGTCCTGCGCCCTGCCCCGCTCTCGGCACGGCCGCCCCCCTGTCGGCCAGGGGCGGCATTGGCAGCAAGGCGCACGGCATGCCGATCAATCCGCAAGAAAGCGCCCGGCGGGTCGGCGCTGGGCCATGCGTGCGAGCAGTTGCAGCACACCGCCGAACAGCACCGCCACCAGGGAGAAGGTGAAGATCAGCCCCTGGCCGTCGCTGCCCATCGCCAGGCTCAGCAAGGTGGGTGCGCTGGCAGCCGAACTCACCTGCACCACGCTGACCAGGCGCGCCAGGCGACCGTCCGGGTCATGGGTGACCACGGCCGCCATGTAGTAGGTCAGCGCCAGGACCCAGCCGAAGTTCATCAGGAACACCACGCCCGCCAGCCCGGCGGCGTGTGCGACGCCACGGGCCAGCAGCACCACGGACAGCGCGACGCAGAGGCTGCCGACGAGGATCATCGGCAAGCGCCCGACCCGCCGACCGAGCAGGCTCGGCAGGCCGGCACCGGGCAGCCCGCCCAGCAGCCCGAGGCTGACGGCCCAGCCCACCTGGGCGGCATCCAGCCCCTGTTCACCGGCCAGCCCGTCGACGAAACCCCACACCGCGTAGATGGAAAACTGCAGGCAGAGCATGCCCAGCAACGCGGCGATGCCGACGGCTGCCGAGCCGCAGGCAGCAGGGCCGCTCAGCACCGCCTCGCCAACCTCCAGCTGGCGCGGCAGCACGCCACACGCCCACCACGCCAGCGCGAACCAGCCGGTGATCACCCCCAGGGCAACCCCGCCTCCGAGGTGCTCGGCCAGCTGCGGAACGACGGCCGCCATCAGCGCGAAGACCAGTGTCTGCGTCAACAGCAGCAGGCCGAAGGAGCGGTCCGGCCCCGGCATCCGCCCCAGGGCGAACACCGCCTGGGCATAGAGCGCACCGGAAGCCATTCCGGCCAGCAACCGCAGCGCCAGCAGCGGCCCCAGGGCGTCGGCCAGGCAGGCAGCGGCGTTGAACAGCACCAGGGCGGCCGCCATGGACTGGCAAGCCAGGCGATTGCCCAGGCGCGCGGCGAACAGCGGAACCAGCAGCGTGCCGATCACCGAGCCGCACATTTCCACGGCGATCAGGGTGCCCTGCTGGGGCAGCGAGAGGCCGAGGCGTTCGGCCATCAGGCCGATGAAGACCGGCTGGATGCCCACCACCAGGATGGCGATGGCGGCCACGAAGATGCAGGCCGCGCGGGCGGCTCGCGAGTGATGCGTGATCATGGTGTCGAATCCTGAAAGACGGGCGCGAGGCCCGGGCGGGTCAGTCCAGCCGGTAGACGCGGATGACGACCCGGTCCTCGCCGGGGTAGGTCACCCGCCCGATGAAGGCGGCCTCGGTGAGCCAGCCGAGCGCGCCCCGTGCCACCTGGAAGCGCGGGCTGCAGGTGCAGCGGTAGAGGTGTTCCGGCAACGGCCAGGTGCCCTCGTCTTCACGGCGGCGGCCCTCCTCGCTGAGCACCAGGAAGCCCCGGTTGTGCACGTTGATCAGCTCGCCGCGGTCGGTACGCAGGCTGTAGGTGGCGTCCAGGTCGCCGACCCCATCCGGACGCAGGCAGTAGAAGTCGGCGCCACCGGGCAGCACGTCGCCCTGCAGGCCCGGGCCGACGAAATGCCCACCGAGGATCGGGTAGTTGGCACGACGCCCGTCGATGGCCTCCCCCAGGGTCTGGGGTTCGCCGATGGCCACGTCCAGGGTCATCACCCACTCCAGCGCCGGTACCGGCACGCTCATGTCGTCTTGCATGGGTCGCTCCTCGCAAGGGGCCCGGGTCGCCCCGGGCCGGCGGGGTCAGTGGGAGGTCTTCACGGTCGTCCAGGTGCGGGTACGCACCCGCTCGGTGGCGGAGGACACCGGTTCCAGCGGGAACAGCGTCCGGCGCACCTCGTCGGAGACGTACATGTTCGGGTCGTTGCGGATCTCCGGCGACACCAGGGCGGTGGCGTCCTTGTTGGGGTTGGGGTAGCCGATGGCGTCGCTGATGCGGGCGATCACCTCGGGCCGCAGGATGTAATTGATGAAGGCGTGGGCCTCGTCAGGGTGCGGGGCCTTGGCCGCCACGGCCATCACGTCGGACCACATCGGCGCGCCCTCCTTCGGCATCGCCATGGTCACCTTCACGCCCTTGCCGGCGGCGTTGGCCAGCTTGCGCGCCAGTGCCACCCCACCGGACCAGCCGACGGCGACGCAGATCTCGTCGTTGGCCAGGTCCATGCCGTAGCGCGAGGAGTTGAAGTAGGTGACGTAGGGGCGGATCGCCTGCAGCGCCTCGGCGGCCTTCTTGTAGTCGCCGCGGTCCTCGCTGTTGGGCGGCAGCCCTTGGTAGTGCAAGGCGATGGGCAGGATTTCGTTGCCGGCATCGAGGAAGCCGACTCCGCAGCTGGCGAGCTTCGAGAGGTTCTCGGGCTTGAAGATGATGTCCCAGGTGTTCATCGCCACGTTCGGCCCCAGGGCCGCCTGCACCTTGTCGACGTTGTAGCCGATCAGGGTGGTGCCCCAGAGGTAGGGCACGGTGAAGCGGTTGCCGGCATCGCCCACCGCTTCGAGGCTGGTCATGAAGGTGGGGTCCAGGTGCTGCCAGTTGGGCAGCTTGGCGCGGTCCAGCGGTTCGAAGGCGCCGGCGGTGATGAGCTTGCCGATGTTGGCGCTGCTGGGGAACACCACGTCATAGCCGGAGTTGCCGGTGAGCAGCTTGGACTCCAGGGTCTCGACGCTGTCGAACACGTCGTACACCGGGCGGATGCCGGTCTCCTTCTGGAAGTCCTTGAGCACGTCGGGCGGCAGGTACTCGATCCAGTTGTAGATGCGCACGGTGCGCTCGTCGGCGTGGGCGCCGGCCAGGGTGGCAAGCGCCAGGGCCAGGGCGGCCGCGATGCGGAAGGGTTTCATGGCGAGGTCTCCTGGCGCGATCAGTAACGGTAGGTGAAATAGAGTTCGAGGGCGCTGAAGCGGTCGTCGTTGCCGAACACCTGCTTGGCGGCCGCCTTCGGGTCCACCCAGTTGTACGACAGCGAGGTGTACAGCCGCTCGGTGGGCGTCCAGTCGAGGTACACCACGCTCTCGTCGGCAAAGCGGCGGTCATCGACGGCCACGCCCTGGTAGTTCTTCTCGTCCAGCCAGAACTGGTAGTGGATGGCCCCCAGGGCCAGGGTCTGGCTCAGCCGGGTCTTCACCGAGAACTGCTGCACCCGCTCGTTGCTGTTGAAGAGCACGTAGTTGCCCATCACGTCGCCCACCAGCCAGGTGCTCCAGTCGACGAATCCCTTGGCCAGCGGGTCCCAGGATTTCTGGGTGGTGTCGGTGACGTCGTCATCGCCGGAGAACACCGCGTAGCGATAGCCCAGCACCGGGGTCAGCGGCAGCGTCTCGAAGGCGTAGTCGGCCTGGGCGTACCAGGCCTTGGCGTCGTAGTCGACACCGTCGCCGCTGCCGCGCTGCACGGCATATTCACCGTTCAGGGTCAGCGCATCCAGGCCTGGCAGCTTGCCGTTCAGTGCACGCAGGTTGTAGACGTGCATGCCGTCGCGGCGGATCGGCGTGCTGTAGTGGCGGGTCAGCGAATCCACGTTCATCGCCATGGCGCCCAGGGTGACGCGGCCGTCGAGGTCGTAGTCGAGGTTGGCGCCGTTGAGGCGGTAGTCGCCCAGTTGGGTGTCGGTGCGCAGGCTGAAGGCCTGGACCTTCAGGGCGCTGTGGTCCCAGGCGAGGAGCCCGGAGTCACGGAAGGCGGTGCGCGGGCCGAGCCAGTAGGCGCCGTCATCCAGGGCGTCGAGGTTGCCGTCCATGACGATGAAGCCGGTGCCCACCTTGTAGTTCTGCCGGCCGGCGGTGAAGGTCCACTCGCCGGCACGGAACCCTGCGTACAGCTCCTCGGTGGAGACCTGGCCGTCGGAGCTGCGGGTGAAGCCGCCGGCATCGCCGTCGCCCAGGGTCTTGGAGGCGACCACTGAGCCACCGGCGATCAGGTCGAAGTCCGGTGTGACCCCGTACTTCAGGGTCACGCCCGGCTTCAGGTACATCTCCTGCCAGTCTACGCGGGTGCCGCCGTTGCGGCCGTTGCGCTGGTCGACGCGGCCGGCGCCGAAGTTGACGTTGCGGGTCATGACGGTGGAGGCGCCTGCCGTGAGGGTCGCCTCGCCGGAGAGGTCGCCCTCTTCGAAGGTGTAGCCGGCCAGTGCGGCCTGGCTGGCCAGCGGGAGGGCGAGCGCGGTCAGCGCCCGCTGGAAACGCAGGGTGCGGTACATGGTGAGCTCCTGTGCATTTGTTCTTGTGTTACAGGGCAGTGGAAGTGGGCGGCTGGGCCGCCGAACGCCCGCCGGGGCGGGCGAATCCGGAATCGGTGTTCCGTGTTGGAATCAGGTCAGGCCTTCAGGTGTGCGGCGATGGCCCTCAGCATGCGGACGCTGTCGGCGTCGAGGTCGGTGACGGCCTCGGGCAACGAGGACTGCTTGACGATCACCACCCGCGACGGCCAGTCGATGAACAGGTACTGGCCATGGATGCCGCCGGCCATGAGCGCCAGGCTGTGGTCGTTGAACACGTACCACTGGCTGCGGTACGAGGCACCGGGGGTCCACTCGGAGAAGTCGGCGTTGGCCGCGTAGATCGCCGGATCGGCGCCGGCGGCGATGCGCTCGATGGTGTCCGCGCCCAGCAGCTGGCGGCCCTGGTGACGTCCACCATTGGCCAGCAGCAGGCCGAAGCGTCCCATGTCACGCAGGGTGGCGCTGAAGCCGGCACCGGCCACGCCCCGACCCCAGGGGTCGGCCATGAAGTAGCCGTCACGCTCGCAGCCCAGCTCCTGCCAGACCCGTTGCAGCATCGCCGGGCAACTCTCGCCGCTGGCGCGCTCCATCACCCAGGCGAGGGCCTCGGTGGTGGCGGTGACGTAGTGGAAGAAGCCGCCGTGCTCGCCCTTCTTCTGCAGCGACGGCAGGTACTCGTAGAGCGAGGCGTAGCGCGCGTAGGCCACGGGCGCCGGCTGGAAGCCGCAGGCGTAGCCGTACTGGGAGCTTTCCGAGTCGGGGTCGTCGTAGACCTCGCTGTAGTCGATGCCCACGGCCATGTCGAACAGCTGGCGCACGCTGGCATCGCCGAAGGCACTGCCGGCGAGTTCCGGCACGTAGTGGGCGGCCGGCAAGGCCGGATCCAGCACGCCATCGCTGACCAGTTGCTCGCCGAGCGTGCCGATCAGCGACTTGGTGACCGAGAACATGATGTGGCGGTCCTGCGGACGCTGGCCGCCGAAATAGCGCTCGCACACCACTTCACCGGCCTTGAGCACCAGGAAGGCGTCGGTGTGGCTGGCCAGCAGGTGCTCCTGCACCGATACCGACGCGCCGCTGACGCTTTCGAAGTGCAGGCCTTCCAGGCTGCGCGTGGCCGCCGGGAACACGCTGGCCGGGCCCGGGCCCGCCTCCACGTCGATGCTCGGGCGCAGCCGCGCCAGGGAGCGGAAGCCCCAGCGGTTGTAAGGCGGGCTCATCCAGTTGCCCCAGGTCACCCGCTGTTCGGGTGCGGCGGGGAAGCCCTGCATCAGCGGCGTTTCGGGCTCTCCGGCCTGGACAAGGCGACGGGCGTGCTCATACAGCGGGACAAGGGGGTGGGCGTTGGGGTGACTCATCTCGGCATTCCTGGACAGGTGACTCTGCGTGTGGAGCAGATGCCCGGAAATGATTAATCCGATTATTTATTTAAGTCAATAAAGTTTTTGTGCCGATCAACGCACTCCGTCTATCATCGCCGCCACATGCACCCGAGCCGAGGAATTCAGTGAGCGGACTACGAGAACGTCAGAAGGAACTGCGCCGCCAGGCCATCGCCGAGAGCGCCGTCGCCCTGTTCAAGAGCCAGGGGTACGGCAACACCACCGTCGAGCAGATCGCACGCCAGGCCGGCGTCTCGGTGCCCACGGTGTTCAAGTACTTCGGCAGCAAGCAGGAAATCATCCTGGAGATGCTCAAGGAGGCCGACCGCCGCGCTATCCTCGACAGCCACGAACTGCCGCTGGACGGCGAGCCGGTGGACGTGCTCTGCCAGCTGGAGCAGCGCATCGTCGGCTATGCCCTGACCATGCTGCCGGCGGCGCTGTGGCGCGAGCTGCTGCCGCTGGTGCTCATCGGCGGCAGCGACGGCCTGCCGGAGGCCTACCGCCAGTTGAACAGCAACCTGCAACGGGAAATCGCCGGGGTGCTGCGCGCCCTGCAGCAACGCGGCAGGCTGCGCGCCGACCTAGACGTGGAGCTGGCCGCCTTCCTGCTCAACGACTACTCCCACCTGCAGTTGCTGCGTCTGACCAGCACCGACGAGCCGGACCTGGCCGCCCACCGCGAGCAGGTCCGCCGCACCACCCAGCTGATCTTCGACGGCATGCGCGCCCTGCCGCCGCGCGACTGAGTCACCTCAGGAGAGGATCTTCAGGCCCTCCACCGGGCCCTCCTGGCCACCGAACAGGCGGGCATAGCGCAGCGTCGCGTTGGCGTGTTCACGCATGATCGCCTCGGCCCGGGCGCCCTGCCCGGCCAGCAGCGCGTCCACCACCGTGTGGTGCTGCAGGTGGGCGAAGTTGAAGCGGCGGAACTCACGGGCGAGGTCGTTGCGGTCCACCGCCAGGGAGCTGACCGAGGCGAACGGCAGGTGCTCGTTGCGCGCCAGGGCATCGGCGATGGCCGGGTTGCCGCTGGCCTCGATGATCACCTGGTGGAAGCGCTTGTTGATGTCGTGGTACTCGGCCAGGTCGTCTTCGCTGACGTGGCCCTTCTCGAACAGCCGGTCGCCGTCGGCCAGGCACGCCAGCAGCACGGCCCGTGCCGCCTCCGACACACCCCGCTCGGCCACCTGGCGCGCCGCCAACCCTTCCAGCACACCGCGCACTTCCACGGCACCGGCCAGGTCGTCGAAGGTCACCTGGCGCACGGCGAAGCCGCGTGCGCCCTGGCGAATCAGCAACCCCTCCTGCTCCAGGGCGCGGAAGGCCATGCGCACCGGCATGCGCGACACCCCCAGGCGTTCGGCCGTGGGGATCTCGGCGATGCGCTCACCGGCGGGTATCTCGCCGTCCACGATCATCTGCCGCAGGCGGTTCAGCACCCGTTGCCCTGCTCCACTCATGCGCGCCCCTTGGGATCCAATTTCACGAAGGCCCGTACTCTAGCCAGCCGCCCAGCCCCCTGCCAGTGGCCCGACGCAGGCGTTCCTTGTCTCAGCGTTCGCTGATCGCACGGTTATTGGATCCAACCAGCCGTAAATCATGGATTCCACCCGCCCGAAGCGCCAGCATTGGATCCAATACAACAACAACGAGGACTGCTCCATGTTCCCGAAGAATGCCTGGTACGTCGCCTGCACCCCGGATGAAATCGACGGCAAGCCCTTGGGCCGCATGATCTGCAACGAACGGATGGTGATCTACCGGGGGGCCGGCCAACGTGTCGCGGCCCTGGAGGACTTCTGCCCCCACCGCGGCGCGCCGCTGTCCCTTGGATCCATTCAGGACGGCAAGCTGGTGTGCGGCTACCACGGCCTGGTGATGGACTGCGACGGCCGTACCGCCTCCATGCCAGCCCAGCGGGTGCAGGCGTTTCCCTGCATCCGCGCGTTCCCGGCCCAGGAGCGCCACGGCTTCATCTGGGTCTGGCCCGGTGACGCCGCCCTCGCCGACCCAGCCCTGATCCCCCACCTGGAGTGGGCCGAGAACCCGGCCTGGGCCTACGGTGGCGGGCTCTACCACATCGCCTGCGACTACCGGCTGATGATCGACAACCTCATGGACCTGACCCACGAGACCTACGTCCACGCCTCCAGCATCGGCCAGAAGGAGATCGACGAGGCCCCGGTCTCCACCCGCGTGGAAGGCGACAGCGTCATCACCAGCCGCTTCATGGAAGGCATCTTGGCCCCGCCCTTCTGGCGCGCCGCCCTGCGCGGGAATGGCCTGGCCGACGACGTGCCGGTGGACCGCTGGCAGATCTGCCGCTTCACCCCGCCCAGCCATGTGCTCATCGAAGTCGGCGTGGCCCACGCCGGCCGAGGTGGCTACGACGCCCCCGCCGACTGCAAGGCGAGCAGCATCGTGGTGGACTTCATCACCCCCGAGACGGACACCTCCATCTGGTACTTCTGGGGCATGGCGCGCAGTTTCCGCCCCGAGGACGCCGAACTGACCGCGCGCATCCGCGAGGGCCAGGGCGCGATCTTCGCCGAGGACCTGGAGATGCTCGAACAGCAGCAGCGCAACCTGCTGGCCTGGCCCGAGCGGCCCCTGCTCAAGCTCAACATCGACGCCGGCGGCGTGCAGTCCCGGCGCATCATCGAGCGCCTGGTCAACGCCGAACGCGCCGCCGAGGCCCAGCTGATCGGGAGGCAAGCCTGATGCTCGACCTGATGATCCGTGGCCTGCGCCTGGAGGCGCCGGGCATCCTCGGCCTGGAGCTGGTGGCCGCTGACGGTTCGCCCCTGCCCGCCTTCGAGGCCGGCGCGCACCTGGACCTGCACCTGCCCGGCGGCCTGGTGCGCCCCTACAGCCTGTGCAACGCCCCCGGCGAGACGCACCGCTACTGCCTCGCCGTGCTGCTGGACCCGGCGTCCCGGGGCGGCTCCCGCGTCGTGCACGAACAGCTGCGGGTCGGCCAGCGCCTGACCACCAGCGCACCGCGCAACCTCTTCCCCCTAGTGGCCGAAAGCAGCCGCAGCCTGCTGTTCGCCGGCGGTATCGGCATCACCCCGATCCTCGCCATGGCCCAGGCGCTGGCGGCCCGGGGCGATGCATTCGAGCTGCATTACTGCGTGCGCTCGCGCAGGCTCGCGGCCTTCATCGACTGGCTGGAGGCCAGCCCCTTCGCCGCGCACGTCCACCTGCACGCCGACGACGGCCCCACGCCCTTCGACGCCCCCGCGCTGCTGCGGGACGCCGGCGACGCCCACCTCTACGTGTGCGGGCCGGGCGGCTTCATGGAGCACGTGCTGGGCTGTGCACGCGCAGCCGGCTGGGACGAAACGCGCCTGCACCGCGAGTACTTCGCCGCCCCCGTGCAACCCACCGGCGCGGCGCGCGCCTTCGAGGTGCGCCTGGCACGCAGCGGCCTGACCCTGCAGGTGCCGGCCGAACGCAGCGTCGCCCAGGTGCTGGACGACGCCGGGGTGTGCATCCCGCTGGCCTGCGAGCAGGGCATCTGCGGCACCTGCCTGACCCGGGTGCTGGACGGCGAACCCGAGCACCGCGACAGCTTCCTCACCGACGCGGAGCGGGCCCGCAACGACCAGTTCACCCCCTGCTGTTCGCGGGCCCGCTCCGCCTGCCTGGTGCTCGACCTCTAGCAGGACGACCCGGGCGGCTTGGCGGTGCCCGGGTCAGTTACCGGCCGACAGCCCGCAGTCGATGGCCAGGTCCGCCCCGGTGATGGAGCGCGCCAGGGGCTGGCAGAGGAAGTGGCACAGCTCGGCCACTTCCTCCGGCTGGATGAAGCGCGCCCGTTCGCCCTGGGGGTACTTGGCCAGCAGCTCGCGGTAGTAGCCGTCGGGGTCGCCGTTGCCGTAGCGCTCGGCCTGGAAGCTCAGCATCGGGGTGACGATGTCCCCCGGGGACACCGCGTTGCAGCGCACGCCGTCCGGCGCCAGGTCCAGGGCCAGGGTCTTGGTCAGCAGTGCCACCCCACCCTTGCTGGCGCAGTAGGCGGCGGCGTTGCGGTTGCCCTGGCGCCCCGCATCGCTGGAGATGTTGACGATGCTGCCCTGGGTGGCGCGCAGGTGCGGGATGGCCGCCTTGCACATGAAGAACACGGCCTTGAGGTTCACCCCCAGCACCAGGTCGAAGTCCTCCTCGCTGAAGTGCTCCACCGGGCCTTCGCGCCAGATGCCGGCGGCGTTGACCAGCGCGTCCAGCCGGCCAAAGGCGCTGACCGCGGCCGCGACCACCGCCTCGCAGTTGTCCGGGCGACGGATGTCGGCGGCGGCGATGGCGCACCCGGGGAACGCCTCGCGCACCTGCTCCAGGCCGGCGGCGTCCATGTCGGTGGCCAGTACGTTCCAGCCCGCCTGGTGGAAGCGCTTCACCAGGCTGCGCCCCAGGCCTCCGGCGGCACCGGTGATGATGATGCTGTTCATGCGGTGCTCCTCAGGGGGCCTTGTTTTCGATCAGGCAGTTGCCGCCATCCACCACCAGCAGTTCGCCGGTGATGTAGCTGGCTTCGGGTGAGGCCAGGAAGGCCACCGCCGCCGCCACCTCCTCCGGCCGGCCGGCGCGCCCCACCGGCACGTAGCCGGCGGCATGGCGCTCCTCGTCGGTGCTGGAGGCGGTGGCGATCCAGCCCGGGGCCACGCTGTTGACGGTGATGCCGTGGCGCGCCACTTCCAGCGCCAGCCCCATGTTCATTCCCACCATGGCGGCCTTGGCCGCGCTATAGGCCGCCTCGCCGGGGTTGCTGCCACGGGTGCCGGTGGTGGAGCTGATCTGCACGATGCGCCCGTAGCCCCGTGCCTGCATGCCCGGCAGCACGGCACGGGTGAGCAGGAAGGCGGTGGTGAGGTTGCGCGCCAGGGACAGGTTCCAGGTCGCCAGGTCCATCTCCGCGACCTCGGCGAAGGGCTCCGGGCTGCCCTGCATGGCCATGCCGGCGTTGTTGACGAGGACGTCGATGCGGCCCCAGCGGGCTTCGGCCCAGCTCGCCAGCTCCGCCACCTGGGCCTCGTCGGTGAGGTCCGCCGGGCGGCCTTCCGCCTCGAACCCCTCGGCGCGCAGCTCGGCCACCCGCTGGGCGATGCGCTCGCTGCTGGCGGTGATCACCAGGCGTGCGCCCGCCTGGCCCAGCCGCCGGGCAATGGCCATGCCGATGCCCGCCTCGCTTCCGGCGCCGCTGATCAGCGCCACCTGCCCCTGCCACCCTGTGGTTGTCATGGTCATGCTCCTGCTGGTTGTGATGGCGCTGGAAATTAGGCCCCTTTCGCTGATAGAAAAAGACGACCGTCATCAGCCGAACTGACAACCATGGCCTTCAGCCGCGACACCCTGCGCACCTTCCTCGCCGTGCTCGACCACGGCTCCTTCTCCGCCGCCGCGCGCCAGCTCGGGCGTGTGCCCTCGGCGGTGAGCATGGCCGTCTCGCAGTTGGAGGCGGAGCTGGACCTGGTGCTGTTCGACCGCTCCACCCGCAAGGCCCTGCCCACCCCGGCGGCACTGGCCCTGGAACCCCAGGCCCGCCAGGCCGCCAGCCAGCTCAACCTGCTGGACGCCCATGCCCTGCAACTGCACCAGGGGCTGGAGCGACGGCTCAGCCTGGCCATGGCGCCGGAGCTGCAGAGCGGCCCCTGGAGCCGCCCGCTGGCCAGCCTCGCGCGGGAGTTCCCGGCCCTGGAGGTGGAAGTCCGCTCGGCGCCCCAGGCCGAAGCCATCCGCCTGCTGCATGCCGGCGAAGTGCAACTGGCGCTGGTGTTCGAACGGCCGGGCATCGACGAGCGCGAGGCCTTCCAGGAAGCCGGCAGCCAGGTGCTGGTGGCCGTGGCGGCCCCGGACTTCGCCCCCGGCCCCCTGGACGAGCGGGAGATGGCCACGCGGCGGCAGATCATCGTCGCCAGCGGCGCGCCCACGGCCTCGGACCCGCAGATCGTCCTGGCCCACCGCGTCTGGCTCTGCGACAGCCACTTGGCGGCGCTGGAGCTGGTGCAGGCCGGCGTCGGCTGGGCCTACCTGCCCGAACCCCTGGTGGCGCCGCTGGTGGCCGGTGGATCGCTGGAAACGCTGCGCTTCGACAACATGAGCAGCCACCTGCGCATCGGCGTGGACATCGTCTGGCTGAAGGCGAACCCGACCGGCCTCGGCGCCCGACGCTACCTGGCGCTGATGCGCGAGCAACTGGCCAGCAGCACCCCGGTGTGACCCCGGGCCGCCGAGGGCGGTCTCCCCCCTACGGGAGTCGGGTTGCACCCCTGCGGTTTCGGCTCCACAGTTCCGGCATCCACGCCCCTCGACGGACGCGGGCCATAACAGAAGAACCTCCCATGCGATTCCTTTCTGCCTTTCTGATCCTGCTGTTCCCGGCGTTTGCGCTGGCCGGGGCCGACACCCTGCGCGTGGACCTGCGCGACCGACCACCCGAGATGTGGAGCATCGACGGGCGCCCTACCGGTCCCCTGGTCAAGGTGCTGGAAGTGGCCGCCGAGCGCGCCGGCCTGCACCTGGAGTGGCGCTACGCGCCCTTCGCCCGCAGCCTGGCGGACCTGCGCGAAGGCCGCATCGACCTGGTGCCCCGGGTGCTGCCCGATCCCGAGCGCGACCGCTACCTGCACTACCTGCCGAGCATCGGCACCCAGGACAAGGACATCCTCTTCGCCATCCGCCCCACCCAGCAGGTGGAGCGCTACGAAGACCTGGCGCCCCTGCGCATCGGCGTCAAGCGCAGCAGCCTGTACTTCCCGCGCTTCGACGCCGACACCGCCCTGCACAAGCAGCCGGCGGTGGACGACGACATCCTGGTGCGGATGTTCCGCGCCGGCCGTATCGACGCCATCGCCGTGCTGGACAAGGCCGCCATCGACGCTGCCTTCGAGAACATCCGCTTCCGCGACTACGCCTACGCAGGGTTGCGCGAGCCGATCCGCATCGAAAACCGCTTCGCCGCCTCGCAGAAGCTTTATGACAGCGGCCGCGCAGCGCTCTACGATCGCCTCGGCCGCGAGCTGGACGCCATGCGCCGCAACGGCGACGTGGTGTCCATCTACCGCGAACAAGGCGTCGAACCGCCCACTCCCTGAACCCATCGATGCCCGGCCCCGCCGGGCCGCCGTATCGAGTACCGCATGACCCCTTCACCCGATGCCCTGCTCCTGCTGCCGGGCCTGCTCAACGACTCGCGCCTGTGGGCCCACCAGGCCGACGCCCTGCACGCGGAGCGGCCGGTGCACGTCGCCGACCTGACCCGTGACGACAGCATTCCCGCCATGGCCCGCCGGGTACTGGCCGAGGCCCCGCCGCGCTTCGCCCTGGGCGCCCTCTCCATGGGCGGCTACGTGGCCTTCGAGATCCTCCGCCAGGCGCCGGAGCGGGTAACCCGCCTGGCCCTGGTGGACACCATGGCCAACCCGGACAGCCCCGAGCGCGCGGCCAACCGCAAGGGCCTGCTGGAGCTGGCGCGCCACGGCCGCTTCGTCGGTGTCAGCCCGCAGTTGCTGCGCCGGCTGATCCACCCCCGCCACCTGGGCACGCCGGTGGCCGACACCGTGCGCGCCATGGCCCGTGATGTAGGGCGGGAAGGCTTCATCCGCCAGCAACAGGCGATCATCCACCGCCAGGACGCCCTCGACCTGCTGCCACACCTGAAACTCCCCACGCTCATCCTGGTGGGCGCCGACGACCTGATCACCCCGCCCGCCGAAGCGCGCCTGATGCACGCCGCCATTCCCGGCTCGCGCCTCGAGGTCATTCCCGAGTGCGGCCATCTGCCGCCCCTGGAGGCGCCGGAGCAGACGCTGTCGCTGCTGCGGGAATGGCTGGCCTGAGCAAAAACCTGCCAGTACTTCGCCACTGATCCATACTCCTTCGGTCGCATCGCACGTGATCGGGGGATTCATGGGCAACCATGCAGACGAAAGCATCTATCGCCGTGCATTCGAATCGTCCTCGGTAGGCTTGGCCCTGCTGGGGCTGGACGGCCGCATCCAGCACATCAACCGGACCCTGGTGGAGATGCTCGGGCAACCCGCAGCCGACCTGCTCGGCACCTCACTGGACGCCCTGCTGCACCCGCGCGACCGCCATGCGGTCCTCCGTGCTTTCGACCGGGCGCAGCGCCAGCATGAGGACCTGGAGTGCGGCGAGGTGCGCTTGGCCACCTCGGCGGCGCCCCCTCAATGGCTGCACCTGGGCCTGCGCATGGTCGAGGACGACCATGGCCAGCCCACCCATTACCTGGTGCGCCTGCAGCCTCCCCTGGGGCATCGCCAGCGTGCCGAGCAGATGTACCTGCTGAGCTACGCCCTGGACTACACCGCCGACGGGGTGCTGCTGCTGGATGGCGAGCGGCACATCCGCTACCTCAACGAGGCGGCCTGCCGCCTCACCGGGCAGCCACGCCACCGCTTGCTGGGCCAGTCCCTGTCCCAGGTCCTCGCGCCGCTGGCCGGCAAGCTGGCGGACCTGCTGGCCGACGACGAGAGCCTGCAGGAGGCGGTGGAGAGCCAGCGCATCCTCAGCTGCGAACTGCAGGTGCCCGGCGAGGACTCGCCGCGCTACGTCACCCTCCAGTTCAGCCACTTCCACTACAACCAGCGCCCCTACAGCCTGGCGCTGATCCACGACTTCACCGAGCAGCGACGCATCGCCGACGCCCTGCTGCGCAACGAGCGACAGTTCCGCGCGCTGATCGAGAACACCCCCGACGCCATCGGCCGGCTGACCCCCGACTTCCGCCTCATCTACGCCAACCCGGCCCTGGAGGCGCTGTGCCGCCTGCCCCTGGTGGAAGCCCGCGGCCGCCCGGCACGGGAAGCCTTCGGCGACAACTCGCAGGTCGACATCATGGCCGACCTGGTGCGCGAGGTGGCCGCCACCGGCGAGTCCATGGAGGAGGAACTGATCCACGGCATCGACGGCCCGGCCGACCAGCAGATCCACTACCTCATGCAACTGGTACCGGAGCGCGACGCCGAGGGCGAGGTGACCAGCGTCATCTCCGTGGCCCGCGACATCAGCGGCATCCGCAAGGCCGAACGGCGCCTGGCGGCCAGCAACCGCCAACTGCGCGAACTGTCCAGTCGCCGGGAAAGCGCCCGCGAGGAGGAGCGCAAGCTGATCGCCCGGGAAATCCACGACGAACTCGGCCAGCACCTCACCGCCCTGCGCATGGGCATCTCCCTGCTGCGCCTGCGGCACGGCGAGCAGGCACCGGGGCTCGGCGAGGGCGTGGAGCGGCTCATGGCCCTGTGCGACCGCACCATCGGCGTGGTCCGCTCCATCGCCACCAGCCTGCGGCCCGCCGCCCTCAACATGGGCCTGTACCCCGCACTGGAATGGCTGATCGACGAATTCCGCAGCCACCACACGCAGATTGCCTGCGAGCTGGTGGCCCACAGCGGCGCGCCGGCGCTGGACGACAGCCAGGCCACCACCGCCTTCCGCATCGTCCAGGAGGCGCTGACCAACATCGCCCGCCATTCCGGCGCCAGCCGCGCGGTGATCAGCCTGGAGCGGCTCGACGACCGCTACGTGCTGGACATCACCGACAACGGCCACGGCTTCGACCCGACCAAGGTCGGCAAGCGCTCCCTGGGCCTGGCCGGCATGCGCGAGCGCGGCACCAGCCTGGGCGGCGAGGTGGTGATCTTCAGCCACCCGGGCCAGGGCACCACGGTGCAGGCCACCTTCCCCGTCAACGAGCCTACGGAGTCCCCATGACCCGCATCCTCATTGCCGACGACCACGCCATCATGCGCGGCGGCCTCAAGCAGTTGATCGAGTTCGACGCCCGCCTGCAGGTGGCAGCCGAAGCGGAGAACGGCGCCCAGGTGCTGGAGCAGCTGCGGACGGGCGAATTCGACCTGCTGCTGCTGGACATGAGCATGCCCGGGCTCAGCGGCGAGGACCTGATCAGCCGCGTGCACGGCCGCTACCCGCGCCTGCCGATCCTGGTGCTGAGCATGCACAACGAGGCGCAGATCGCCCAACGCGCCCTGCGTGCCGGGGCCAACGGCTACCTGACCAAGGACCACAACCCGGAAACCCTGCTGGCTGCCATCCACCGGGTGGCCGGCGGCGGCCGCTACCTGGACCCGCGCATCGCCGAGCAGCTCGCCTTCGCCAGCAGCAGCCCCACGGACGACGCGGCCGCCCAGCTTTCCGACCGCGAGTTCCAGATCCTCCGCCTGCTGGCCCAGGGCCTCAGCGTCAACCAGATCGCCGACCAGCTGGTGATCAGCAACAAGACCGTCAGCACCCACAAGACCCGGCTGATGGAGAAGATGGGCTTCACCTGCAACGCCGACATCATCAAGTACGCCATGACCCACGGCCTGACGGCCTGACCGGGCCGTCTGCCCCGCCGCATCCGAGGGCCCGCCATCACGCGGCCCCTCGGGAAATCCCTACAAAAAAGCAGGATGTCCCGAGGCCATCACCGGGATAGGACGATAGGGCCGATCACGCCCCGCGCCCATGCTGGACACAACCCCGCAACGCATCGCCGCTGCGGGCCCCGTGTCCTCAAGGAGCGCGACCGTGACGAGCCCGAACCCTACTTCCAGCGTCCCCTGGCTGCCCATCGCACTCTGCGGTGCCGGTTGCGCGGTGCTGTTCTGGACGGCCAGCCAGTTCCCCTCCCCGGCCTGGGCCCTGGCGGCCGTGGCGCCCACGCTGCTGCTGTGGGTCGTCATCGCCCAGCGTGACGGCGCCCACCAGCAGGCCCTGCACCGCACCCATGACGAGGCCCTGGCCGAAGGTGCCCGCCAGGAGGCCGAGCGCCATGTACAGGGGCTGCCGGAGCTGTGCACTCGCATCGCCCCCATCTGGTCGGCCCAGATCGAATCCGCCCGCCACCAGACCCAGACCGCCATCGAAGCCCTCGCCGAGCGCTTCGCCCGCCTCGCCGGGCGTATCAGCGACGCCGTCTCCAGCGGCATGCAGGCCGACAGCGATGCCCTGGTCACCCTGCTGGCCCAGAGCGAAGTGGAGCTGGAAGACATCGTCAGCCAGCTGCGCCTGGCGCTCTCCAGCAAGGAGAGCCTGCTGCAGGAGGTGGAGCGGCTGAACAGCTACACCGCCCAGCTGCGCACCATGGCCAAGGAAGTGGGCGACGTGGCCAAGCAGACCAACCTGCTGGCCCTCAACGCCGCCATCGAAGCTGCCCGCGCCGGTGAAGCCGGACGCGGCTTCGCCGTGGTCGCCGACGAAGTGCGCAAGCTCTCCACCCTCTCCGAGGAAACCGGCAAGCGCATCGGCGACACCATCGAGACCGTCAGTGGCGCCATCGAGCGCACCCTGCAGGTCTCCAACGAACACGCCACCCGCGACGCCGGAACCCTGGAGAACGCCAGCCAGGTGATCCGCCAGGTGATCGCCCAGTTCCGCTCCGGCGCCACCCGCCTGGTGGAACAGGGCAACGCCCTGCGCAACGACAACGCCGTGGTCGGCGAGGAAATCTCCGAGGTGCTGGTGGCCCTGCAGTTCCAGGACCGGGTCAGCCAGATGCTCGGCCACATGCGCGATGACATCAGCCGCCTGGCCCAGCACCTGGAGGAGGACGACGCCCGCCACGTGGACGCCCGCTCCTGGCTCGACGAGCTCTCCCGCACCTACACCACCCCCGAACAGCACGCCATCCACCAAGGCCGCAAGAGCAGCCAGAGCACCACCAGTGGCGCCAGCGACTCCGCTTCCGACATCACCTTCTTCTGAGGACCGATCATGGCCAAGACCATTCTCATCGTCGACGACTCCGCCTCCATCCGCCAGGTGGTGGGCATGACCTTGAAAAACGCCGGCTACGACGTGCTCGAAGGCGTCGACGGCAAGGACGCGCTGACCAAGCTGGACGGCCGCAAGGTCCACCTGATCATCAGCGACGTGAACATGCCGAACATGGACGGCCTCACCTTCCTGAAGAACGTCAAGCAGCTGGCGGCCTACAAGTTCACCCCCGTGATCATGCTCACCACCGAGGCCGGCGATGCCATGAAGTCCGAAGGCCAAGCCGCCGGGGCCAAGGCCTGGGTGGTCAAGCCCTTCCAGCCGGCCCAGATGCTGACGGCCGTTTCCAAGCTGATCCTGCCGTGATCGGGAGACTGCCATGAGCACCCTGGAATCCCCCGATGGCAGCCGCCGCCTGGCCCTGGACAGCGCGCTGACCATCTACACCGCCGCCGACACCAAGCTGCTGCTGGCCAACGCCCTGCAAGGCGCTGTGGCCCTGCACCTGGACCTCAGCGCCATCGAGGAAGTGGATTGCGCCGGCCTGCAGCTGCTGCTGGCGGCCTGCCAGGAGGCTCGGCGCCAACACGTCAACCTCAGCCTCGAAGGGGCCAGCCCGGCCATGACCGAGATCCTGCAACTGAGCGGCCTGCGTGACCTGCTCCCCATCGGAGGGCTGCACTGATGAACCTCGACAGCGTGATCGGCACCTTCATCGCCGAAAGCCGGGAACTGCTGCAGCAGATGGAAGACGCCCTGCTGCAGATCGAGCAATCCCCGGAAGACCCCGAACTGATCAACGCCATCTTCCGCGCCGCCCACACCATCAAGGGCTCCTCCGGGCTGTTCGGCTTCGACTCCATCGTCGCCTTCACCCACGTGGCCGAGAGCGTGCTGGACCGCGTCCGCGCCGGCGAGCTGCCGTTCAGCGCCGACCTCAGCGCCTTGATGCTGCTGGTGGGCGACCACCTGGCCGGCCTGGTCAACCACCTCGCCGAGGGCCGCGACCTGGCCGAGCTGCCGGAGGTGATGGGCATCCACGAAGCCGAACTGGTGCAACGCCTCAGCCAGTACCTGAACAGCACCCCGGCCGCCACCGCCGAAACGCCTTCCGAATGCGCAGCCGCCCCCCGCGATGGCGTCGCCAGCCAGCACTGGCACCTATCCCTGCGCTTCGGCGCCGACAGCCTGCGCGACGGCATGGACCCGGTGTCCTTCCTGCGCTACCTCGTCACCTTCGGCGACCTGCTGCACATCGAACCGGTGCTCGACCACCTGCCCAGCTTCGAGGCCCTCGATCCCGAAGCCTGCTACCTGGGCCTGGAAGTGGCCTTCACCACCGAGGCCGACCAGGCGGTGATCGAAGGCGCCTTCGACTTCGTCCGCGCAGAGGGCCGCATCCGCATCCTGCCGCCAGGCGCGCCCCTTGCCCGCTACGCCGAGCTGCTGGCCGAGCAGACCGATGAAGGCGAGGCCCAACGCCAGCGCCTGCTGCGTTGCGGCACCCTCAGCGAAGCCGAACTGGCCAGCCTCGATGCCCCGCAGGCCAACGACGCCCAGGCCGATTCCAGCCCCGAGGCACCGGCCGCAGCCGCCGAACCGGGCGAGACCGCCGCCGTCGGCAAGGCCCTCAAGGAAACCGCCCGCGCCAGCGGCGACGCCAACCTGATCCGCGTCGACGCCGGCAAGCTGGACCAGCTGATCAACCTGGTGGGCGAGCTGATCATCGCCGGCGCCAACACCCGCATGCTCGCCCAGGGCTGCGGCCTGGTGAACATGAGCGAGTCCGCCGAGACCCTCTCGCGCCTGGTGGAGGAAGTCCGCGACTCCGCCCTGACCCTGCGCATGGTGCAGATCGGCGCCACCTTCAACCGCTTCCAGCGGGTGGTGCGCGACGTCTCCAAGGAGCTGGGCAAGGACATCGTCCTGCACATCAGCGGCGGTGACACCGAGCTGGACAAGACGGTGGTGGAGAAGATCGGCGACCCCCTCACCCACCTGGTGCGCAACGCCATGGACCACGGCATCGAGCCGGCCGAGCAGCGTCGCGCCAGCGGCAAGCCCCTGCAGGGCGTGGTGCGCCTGAACGCCTACCACGAGGCCGGCGGCATCGTCATCGAAGTGAGCGACGACGGCGGCGGCCTCAACCCGCAGAAGATCCTCGCCAAGGCCGTGCAGCGCGGCCTGATCACCGAAGGCCAGCAGCTCTCGGACAAGGACACCTTCAACCTGATCTTCGAGCCCGGCTTCTCCACCGCCGACCAGATCAGCAACCTCTCCGGCCGCGGCGTCGGCATGGACGTGGTCAAGCGCAACATCACCGCCCTGCGCGGCACGGTGGAGCTGGACAGCCAACTGGGCGCCGGCACCTGCGTACGCATCCGCCTGCCGCTGACCCTGGCCATCATCGACGGCTTCCTGATCGGCGTCGGCAGCTCCAGCTACGTGGTGCCCCTGGACATGGTGGAGGAATGCATCGAGCTGCCCAGCAGCGAGCTGGACGACCTCGACCAGCTGGACCTGCGCGGCGACGTGCTGCCCTTCATCCGCCTGCGCAACCTGTTCGAGGAAGCCAGCCTGCGGCCCCGCCGGGAGAACGTGGTGGTGGTCAGCTACGCCGGGGTCCGCGCCGGCCTGGTGGTGGACCAGCTCCACGGTGAGTTCCAGACCGTCATCAAGCCGCTCGGCAAGGTCTTCGGCCAGGTCCCGTCGCTCTCCGGCTTCACCATCCTCGGCAGCGGCGCGGTGGCGCTGATCCTCGACATCCCCGGCCTGCTCGCCCAGTTCGCGCAGCCTGGCCGCCCTGGCGCCAGCGGCGCCGCCCTCAGCCAACGGAGTAGCCTGCAATGAGTACCGCCAGCCTGCCCCTGCCGGAATTCGTCGACGACGAACAGCGCCAGTACCTGACCTTCCGGGTCGGCCGTGACCTGTTCGGCGTCGCCACCCGCTACGTGCGGGAGATCCTCGAATTCCACGCCATCACCCAGGTGCCGATGATGCCGCCGCTGGTGCGCGGGGTGATCAACTTGCGCGGCGCCGTGGTGCCGATCATCGACCTCGCCGAGCGCTTCGGCCTCGGCAGCACCGAGCTGGGCCCGCGCACCTGCATCGTCATCATCGAACTGCAGGACGGCGAAGAGGCCCAGTTGATGGGCGCCCTGGTGGATGCCGTCACCGCCGTCGCCGAGATCGAGCCGCCCGCCCTGCGCCAGGCCCCGGCCTTCGGCAGCCGCGTACCCCCGGAATACATCGAAGACCTCGCCCGTGTGGACGAACGCTTTCTCACCCTGCTGCGCATGGAGCAGGTGCTGAACGTCGACCAGATCGCCGCCCTGGCCGGCCAGCGCAACACCCCCCGACTGTCCCTCGTCTGATTGCGCAGACGCGCACAGGAGTCCTGAAAATGACCATCAGCAAAAAAATGATCCTCCTGGTGATGTCCGCCCTGCTCGGCATCATCCTGCTCTCCGGGATCGCCTACCAGCAGATGAACCAGGTCTACACCGCAGCCAACTTCGCCAACGTCAACTCGGTCCCGAGCATCGTGGCCTTGAACAAGCTGCGTAATGCGGTCAACACCCAGGTCCAACTGGTCTACACCCACATCCTCACCACTGACGACAAGACCATGGCGGAGATCGACGCCACCATCAAAACCAACCGCGATGACATCCAGGTCGCCATCGACGACTACGCCAAGTTGCTCGCCGATGATGAGGACCGGCAACTGCTGGACGCTGATCGCAAGGGCATCAGCGAGTTCCTGCAAGGCGCCGAGGCGGTCCTGGTGCTGTCGCGTACCAACCAGAACGAGCAAGCCCGTGACGGGATGATCCACCTGACCCTGAACGTCATCAATCCGCTGCGAGACACACTGAACAAGCACCGCGACTACAACGTGAAGATGGCCAATGACGCGGGTCTCAGCGCCGAGGCCACTCGCCAGCAGGCCACGCTGATCTCCATCACCGTGTCCGTCATCACCCTGATCGTGATCGGGCTGATAGGCGGCCTGATCACCCGCAACCTGCTGCGCCAGCTGGGTGGCGAACCGGCCTACGCCGCCGATGTGGTCAGCCGCATCGCCGCCGGCGACCTGACCACCACCGTGGACACCAAGCCTGGCGATACCAGCAGCATGCTCGCCGCAATCAAGACCATGGTGGAGAAGCTCGGCCAGATCATCGGTGAGGTGCGCAGCAACGCCGACTCCCTCAGCAGCGCCTCGGAGGAAATCTCCGCCACCGCCCAGAGCATGAGCCAAGGTGCCTCGGAACAAGCGGCTTCGGTGGAAGAAACCAGTGCCTCGATGGAGCAGATGTCCGCCTCCATCGCCCAGAACACCGAGAACGCCAAGGTCACCGACGGCATGGCCGGCAAGGCCGCCCGCGAGGCCAACGAAGGTGGCCAGGCCGTGCGCGACACCGTGTCGGCCATGAAGACCATCGCCGAGAAGATCAGCATCGTCGACGACATCGCCTACCAGACCAACCTGCTGGCGCTCAACGCCGCCATCGAGGCCGCACGGGCCGGTGAACACGGCAAGGGCTTCGCGGTAGTGGCCGCCGAGGTGCGCAAGCTGGCCGAACGCAGCCAGGTGGCCGCCCAGGAGATCAGCGAAGTGGCCAAGAGCAGCGTCTCCCTGGCCGAACGCGCCGGCACCCTGCTGGACCAGATGGTGCCCTCCATCGCCAAGACCTCCGACCTGGTGCAGGAGATCGCCGCCGCCTCGGAAGAGCAGACCACCGGCGTCAGCCAGATCAACACAGCGATGAGCCAGCTCAGCGAGATCACCCAGCAGTCCGCCTCCTCCGCCGAGGAGCTGGCCGCCACCGCCGAAGAAATGAGCGGCCAGGCCGAGCAGCTGCAACAGCTGATGGACTTCTTCAAGGTCAACAACGGTGGCAAGGGCGGCCGTGATGCCGGTGCCAAGGGCAAGGCGAGTGCGGCGCGCAAGGTCTCCCGCCCGGTCGTTGACGAAAGCGACAGTGACTTCGACGACGCGGTACCGGCTGGCTTCGTCCGCTTCCAGCACTGAACCGACCTCTCGATACCGTGACCGGGGCACCCACCGGTGCCCCCAGGAGCGAAGCATGTCCAGCTTCTTCAGCCGCCCCGGCGACGCTACCCAGCCGGATGCGCCCCAGCAGTACCTGACCTTCACCCTGGCCGACGAAGTGTTCGCCGTCGGCACCCGCAGCGTCCGCGAGATCATCGAGTACGGCCACCTGACCCCGGTGCCGATGATGCCGTCCTGCGTGCTGGGGGTGATCAACCTGCGCGGTGGGGTCGTCCCGATCATGGACCTGCGCCAGCGCTTCGGCGCCGGTCAGACCGTCATCGGCCGCCGCAGCTGCATCGTCATCCTGGAAGTGGAGCGTGATGAGCTGCGCCAGGTGATGGGCATCGTCGTCGAAGCGGTTAACGCCGTGATCGAGATCGCCGCCCAGGACATTGAGCCGGCCCCCCGCTTCGGTGCCCGCATCCGCACCGATTTCATCCACGGCATGGCCAAGCTCGACGGCCACCTGGTGGTGCTGTTGAACATCGGCCAGGCGCTGTCCCTGGATGATCTGCAACGCCTGGCCGACGTCGGCAACGCCAGTGACCTGCAACAGTCGGCCTGAACAGGAGCCCGCCATGACCGATCTCAGCCTCTCCAACCGCGAGTTCCAGCAGTTCCGCGGAATGATCCACGAGATCGCCGGCATCGCCATGTCGGAGGCCAAGCGCCAGCTCATCGCCGGCCGGCTGAACAAGCGCCTGCGCCATTTCGGCCTGGGCAGCTACGGCGACTACTACCAGTTGCTGATGAAGGACAAGGAGGAGCTGCAGATCGCCGTCGACCTCCTCACCACCAACGAGACCTACTTCTTCCGCGAGCCCAAGCACTTCGAGTTCCTGCGCGAGAAGCTGGGCACCGAGCTGCGCAGCGGCAGCGGCCCGCTGCGCATCTGGAGCGCTGCCTGCTCCAGCGGCGAGGAGCCCTACACCCTGGCCCTGCTGCTGGCCGATGCCGTTGCAAGCCGCCCCTGGGAGATCCTCGCCTCGGACATCAGCACGCGCATCCTCGACAAGGCCCGGGCCGGGCTCTACCCGCTGGAGGACGCCGAAGGCATCCCCGGCAACCTGCGCCAGCGCTTCTGCCTGCGGGGCACCGGCAGCAACGAGGGGCTGTTCACCCTGGACCCGGCCCTCAAGCGCCGTGTGCAGTTCCGCCAGATCAACCTCAACAACACGCTGCCGGACGTGGGCGTGTTCGACGTGATTTTCCTGCGCAACGTGATGATCTACTTCGACGCCGACACCAAGCGCCAGGTGGTGCAACGGCTGTGCGCGCGCCTGCGACCGGGGGGCTATTTCCTGGTCAGCCATTCGGAAAGCCTCAACGGCATCAGCGAAGAGCTGCAATCCGTACGCCCTTCGATCTACCGGAGGCCCCATGCGTAAGCCCAAGGGCGTCATCGAGGTGTTCCTGCAGCCGGGCGAGTTGTACTTCGGCGACCGCTACACCCGCCTGCGCACGCTGCTGGGCTCCTGCGTCTCCATCGTGCTCTGGCACCGCGAGGCGCTCCTGGGAGGCATGTGCCACTACATGCTGCCGGCCTGCCGCCACCCCGGGGTGGAACCGGACGGGCGCTACGCCGATGCCGCCCTGCACCAGCTGCTGCAGGAGATCCGCAACAGCGGCACCCGCGCCACGGACTACCGCATCAGCCTGTTCGGCGGCGGCAACATGCTCGGCGCCCGCGAGCGCCGGCACATCGGCCAGCAGAACATCGAGGCCGGCCTGGCCCTGCTGGCCGCCCATGGCCTCACCTGCCACGCCCACCATGTGGGCGGCGAGGGCTACCGCAACCTGATCTTCGACGTGTGGAGCGGCAACATCGCGCTCCGCCACCCCAATCCGCAACAACTTGCCAGTCGGCGCTACGAGGCCTGCTCGCCATGAACAAGATCAAGGTGATGATCGTCGACGACTCCGCAGTCGTGAGACAGGTACTGACCGGCAGCCTGTCCGGC
The DNA here is from genome assembly GCF_011397855.1 of Metapseudomonas otitidis. Taxonomy (NCBI): domain Bacteria; kingdom Pseudomonadati; phylum Pseudomonadota; class Gammaproteobacteria; order Pseudomonadales; family Pseudomonadaceae; genus Metapseudomonas; species Metapseudomonas otitidis. Next base: position 3,274,260 of record NZ_AP022642.1, read on the forward strand.
CACAGTGGCATCGAGGTGATCGGCGCAGCCGCCGACCCGCTCTTCGCCCTGGAGCGGATGAACCGCAACTGGCCGGATGTGATCGTGCTGGACGTGGAGATGCCGCGCATGGACGGCATCTCCTTCCTGAAGAAGCTGATGGCCGAGCACCCCACACCGGTGGTGATCTGCTCGACCCTGACCGAGAAAGGCGCGGCCACCACCATGGAGGCCCTGGCCGCCGGTGCCGTGGCCATCGTCACCAAGCCCCAGGGCAACCTGCGCCAGTTCCTCGTCGAAGCCACCGAAGAACTGGTGAGCGCCATCAAGGCCGCATCGCAGGCCCGCCTCAAGCGCATGCCCGGCAGCGCATCGACCCCTGCGCCCGCCCTGGCGCCCAAGCTCACCGCCGACGCCATCCTGCCGGCCGGCGGCCCGGCCGCCATGACCCGCACCACCGAACGCATCGTCGCCCTGGGCACCTCCACCGGCGGCACCCAGGCCCTGGAGCAGGTGCTCACCGCCCTGCCCCGGGTCTGCCCGGGTATCGTCATCGTCCAGCACATGCCGGAGAAGTTCACCGCGGCCTTCGCCGCGAGACTGGATGCCCTGTGCCAGATCGAGGTGCGTGAGGCGCGCCATGGCGACCGGGTGATTCCCGGCCGTGCGCTGATCGCTCCCGGTGGCCGCCACATGCTGCTCAAGCGCAACGGTGCGCAATACGTGGTGGACATCGTCGACGGCCCGCCGGTGTCCCGGCACAAGCCTTCGGTGGACGTGCTGTTCCGCTCTGCCGCCCGCGCGGCGGGGGCCAACGCCACCGGCATCATCATGACCGGCATGGGCGACGACGGTGCCCGCGGGCTGCGGGAAATGTACGAGGCCGGGGCCTACACCCTCGGGCAGGACGAAGCCACCTGCGTGGTCTACGGCATGCCCAAGGAAGCCCGCAAGCTGGACGCGGTGCACCGGGAAATCCCCCTGGAGCAGATCCCGGCCTACATCCTGAGGGGCGACCGCCCCTGAGTTCGCGGCCCATCGACACGTCGTCGGCGACTTCCCCACTCTGTCGCCGGTGCCGGTGGGCCCTTTTGAATCCGGGCGTGCGTTTAGAACCCGCACACCCGACGCCACCTTGGAGCGAAGCGAGATGATCCTGTTCAGTGCAGCCATCAAGAACGAACTTGCCCAGTGCCAGGATGACCTGGCTGAAGCCACCGCCCTGCGCGAGGCGCTGGACCGCTCCCAGGCCATCATCGAGTTCCTGCCCGACGGCACCATCGTCAAGGCCAACGACAACTTCCTGCGCACCATGGGCTACCGCCTGGACGAGATCGTCGGCCGGCACCACCGCATGTTCTGCGAGCCGGAACTGGCTAACAGCGTCGAATACCGGCGCTTCTGGGAGCGGTTGGCCCAGGGCGAGTTCATCCGCGAACGCTTCCTGCGGCTGGACAAGCAAGGGCGCGATGTGTGGCTGGAGGCCACCTACAACCCGGTGCGCGACGCCACAGGGCGGGTCACCAAGGTGATCAAGCTGGCCACCGACATCAGCGCCAACCTCCTGCATGAACACGAGGAGGACGCGATCATCAACGCCATCAACCGCTCCATGGCGGTCATCGAGTTCAACCCGGCTGGCGAGGTGGTCGCCGCCAACGAAAACTTCCTCGCCGTTACCGGCTACCGCAAACAGGAGGTGGTCGGCCAGCACCATCGGATTTTCTGCTCCCATGAAGAGTCCGGCAGTCCGGCCTACCAGCAGTTCTGGCAGCGGTTGAACCGGGGGGAGTACGTCAGCGGTCGCTTCGAGCGGCGCAATCGCCACGGTGGAGTCATCTGGCTGGAGGCCAGCTACAACCCGGTCTTCGACACCCGGGGCAAGCTGTACAAGATCGTCAAGTTCGCCTCCGACATCACCGCCGAGGTGCTGGAGCAGCAAGCCGAATCAGAAGCTGCCCATGTGGCGTACGACACCGCGCGACAGACCGATGCCGAGGCCCAGGGCGGTGCGGAGGTGGTGAACCGCACCGTGGCGCTGGTCCAGGGCATCGCCGGCGAACTGAACCATGCCGCCGAACGCATCGGCGCGGTGAGCCAGCAGTCGGACGTGATCAACAGCATCGTGCAGTCCATCCGTGGCATCGCCGACCAGACCAACCTGCTGGCCCTCAATGCCGCCATCGAAGCAGCGCGCGCCGGCGAACAGGGCCGGGGCTTTGCGGTGGTGGCCGACGAGGTGCGCAACCTCGCAGCCCGCACCGCACGGGCCACCGAGGAGATCGTCGAAGTGGTCAAGCGCAACCATGAGCTGGCCCAGGAAGCCGTCAGCAGCATGCGCGAGAGCTGCGACAAGGTGGACCAGGGCGTGCAACTGGCCCACGAAGCAGGCCGAGCCATCCAGAGCATCCAGGACGGCGCCCAGCGGGTGGTCGACACCATCCAGCGCTTCACAAGCACCCTGCAGGCCCGTTGAACCGGGCCCAGGCGCCCTGCAAGCACACCCGAGGGGAGAACGACGTGGACGACCCGAACAAACCAGCCACCCCACCGGATGCCCAGTTGGCAGACGCCCTGCGCCTGCAACTGCCGTTGCTCTACACCCAGGCCAACGGCCTGATCGCTTCTGCCAACCCACCCCTGCTGGAGTTGCTGGGCTATGGGCCGGACGAGGTGCTCGGTCGCCACTGCAGCCTGCTGCTGGCCTCACCCGAGGAGATGGCCGGCAGTGCATGCCTACTGGGAGACCTCGCACGAAAAAAGTCGGCTACGTCCAGGTGCGCAAGGCCGATGGCGACTGCATCTGGATGGACGTGACCTGCCTGTCACTGCGCCACCAACCGGAGGCCACAGCCGCTGCCGTCGCCATCCTTCGTGAGGCCGACCAGCGGATCAGCCAGCAGAAGCAACTGGACGGGCACATCAAGGCACTGCTCACGCCACGCTGAAGCGCTAGCCGACCAGCAACACCCCACCCGGCAGCTCGGCCACCCGGGCGCCGTAGGCATCGCGGATCAACCCCGCCACCTGGGCCAACTGATCGAGGCGGAAGCGGGCCTGCACCCGGCGCTGGCCGAGCTGGGCATTGAGCAGCAGGATCATCCCGGGTCGGTAGCGGTTGATCTCGTTGATCACCTCGGCCAGCGGGGTGTCGTCGAACACCAGCATCTGCCGTCGCCAGGCGGTGACCTGCTCCGCGTCGAAGGGCTGCGGCTCGCCCCGCTGCTGCGGGTCATAACGCAGCTGGCGCCCCGCCGGGAGCACCAGGGCATGGCCCTGCAGCACCAGTGAGAGGTTGCCTGCCAGGCAGGTGACGCACACCTGCCCTTCCCGCGCGCGCAGGTTGAAGCGCGCGCCCTGGGCGTCCACCGTGCCGCCGGCAGCGAGGATCCGCACCGGCACGCGGGCCAGCACGTCCACTTCGCCTTCGAGCACCTCCAGGTTTACCCGTCCGGCACCCGTCGCCTGCCGCTTGATGCGGGTGTCGGTGTTCAGCTCCAGCACCAGCCCCTCGCCCGCTTCGATGCGGCGCTGCTCACCCACGGCGGTGCTGTAGTCACCCCGGTCGTGCAAGGCAGGCCGCAGCATGACCAGCGCCACCGAGGCCGCGATGGCGCCCCCGAGGAAAGCGCGTCGACCAATGCGACGGGATGGCAGCGGAATCACCGGCGCGGCTGGCGAGGCCAGGCGCTCGGCCGCCGGCCCCAGGGCCTGCCACAGGCCATGGACCTGGCGGAACGCAGCTGCATGAGCGGTGCTGCGCGCGCACCACTGGCGAAAGGCCTCGGCATCGCGCCCGGTGGCTTCGCCCGAGGTGAGGCGCAGCAACCAGGCATGGGCTTCGTCCCGCAGGGGGTGGCGGCCGTCGGGGTCGGTCAGGGGCTGGAGGTCGTCGTTCAAGCGCGGGGACTCGGGTTGGGTAATCGATTCGGCGCGTGCCTGCTTCTAGGACTGTTTTCCGGCGCCGGGACCGAACCGCTGCACCACTTTTCTTTCCAGCCGGCCGGCGCAATGCGCCAGGGCGGCCTTCAGCTCCTTCTCGACCGTACGGGTGGAGATGTTGAAGCGCCGGGCCAGCTCCTGGTGCGGGATCTCTTCCATGCGCGAGGCCACCAGGATCTGCCGGCGGCGCGGGCTGAGTTCGGCCAGCGCCTCGACCAGGGCGAGGATTTCCACCTGGCCGCCGACGATCGCTGCCGGGTCGCGGGGCTCTTCGACGCTTTCCAGCAGCACCTGCACCTCGGCACCGGTCAGCAATCGCGCGTCCTGGGCGCGGCGGTCGGCCGCCACGTTGAGCGCCATACGGTAGAGGTAGGCGTCGGGGCGTTGCAGGTCCTCGGGCTCGTCCATGCGCCCGACCCGCAGGTAGGTCTCGTGGAGCACGTCGCCAGCCAGGTCGTCGGACCCCAGGCGGCGACGCAGGCGCACCCGGAACTGCTCGTACGAGGCCAGGAAGACCCGCAGCAGCCGGCCGGGGGCCTTGTCGTTCATGTTCCCGCCGCGTTCATCCACGTTTCGCACTCCATGCCGGCGGCCGACTCCGGCACCACCAGCACCGTGATCGGCTGCGGCAGCGACGAGGGCGGCGCCCTGTCTGTCCTCATGTCCCTCAGGCGCTCCACCAGCGCCGCATCCCGCATCAAGTCACCGGTGCTGGCCAGCAGGCGGCTGTGCTCGACCCGCCCGCCCCGTCCGATCCACAGCTGCAGCGCAGCGCGGTAGTGGCCGGGCCGGGTCAGCGGCTCGGTGCACAGCGCCCGGCCCAGGGCCGCCTGCAGCACCCGGGCGAAGCTGCCGACGCCGCGCGGGGCCTGGGCCGTGCGTGACGCAGCCGTCGACGCCAGGCGGGCCGGTGCCAGGGTGAACCCCTCGTTCCCGGCGTGCAGTGCCATCAGCCCGGTGCCGGCCAGCAGCCGCTCCAATCCCTGGCGAAGGCCATAGCGGCCCCTCAGCGGCGCCGAACGACGCCCCCGTGTCAGCTCCCGGTCCACCAGCACGGCCAGGCCGGTGGCGGTGCCGTAGCGATCCAGCGCCGCCGCCAACGGCTGGGCCGGGATGTCGAAGTCCACCTGGCGCTCCGGCGCCTCGGCCCGGCACAGGGTGCTGGCCACCAGCATCCAGCACGCCGCCAGCAGGCAAAACCCGGCCATGACCCGGTTAGACATAGGGTGAACGACCCACGCTGAACATCCGGGCACTGTCGTCCCGATTAGCGGGTCATGCTGACGGCCGTTCATGTCATTTGTGTGATGGAACCTGCAAGAAAACCATCGCTGGCGCGGCTCGGGGATTTGCGTAGAGTCGCTGCCATACCCCTTTCCCGGAGGTTCACATGCGTACCCTGTTCTGCACCCTGGCCCTGCTGGTCGCCGTCCCGGCCCTGGCCGACGACGCCCCGCGCAACGGCGGCTGCGTGGACGTGGAAGTCAACGGCTACAAGGCGCTGTCCTACGAATGCCTGACCGAAAGGTTGGCCAACCCCGAGGGCGAAGAAGCCGCCCGGCGCAATGCCGCGATGCAGCGCTCACCCCTGGAGCGCAGCGCGCCCGGCCAGATGGGCCTGGCCACGCCAGCGGCGACGTCGGTGCGCATGGGCAATCAGTTCGGCCAGTCGGTGCACCCGCAGCGTCCCTGAAGGCGAGGGTCCGTCCCCGCCGGGTTTCGGCTGCAGCACGGGAAGCCCGGAACGTAAAAAAAGGCAGGCCCACCCGTGGTGAGGACACGGGTGATCGGCCTGCCCAAACGTCCACTTACTGTTCCGGATCGGCCCGATGCCCCGGGAACCGGGCCGTGAGGGGTATGACGCGGGGGGACCGCGACTTAGAACAGGTAGGTGGCCGAAACGCTGAAGACCTGGCCCTTGGCGTCGACCTTGCCGTCCATGCGGCCGCCACCGAGGCGCGGCTGGTTGACGGTGCGCAGGCGGCCCTCGTCGACGAACTGGCGGGAGTACGCCATGTCCACGCTGAGGTTCGGGTCGAAGCCGAAGCGGTAGCTGCCGCCGAGGGACACGAAGGTCCGGTCGCCATCCGGGATGCGCGCATCGCGGGTGGAGTTGCGGGTCGGCGTCTGGTCCAGCGCCACGCCCGCCCGCAGGGTCAACTGGTCGTTGAAGCGGTAGTCACCGCCCAGCGAGTACATCCAGGTGTCCTTGTAGTTGTAGGGAATGTCGACGATCAGGTTGCCGTGGGACTTGAGCTTGAGGGACTCGAAGGACGACCACTGGGTCCAGGTGACGCTGGCACCCAGGCTGAAGCTGTCGTTGAAGTCGTGCACCCAGTCGAAGACCGCCATGGCGGGGATGTCCATGCGGGACTCGGCGTGGTCGCCGGCGCTTTTCAGGTCCAGTCCAGGGTAGATAAGGCCGATGACGCCACTGTCGATCAAGGAAGGAGAATCGAATCCTCCCAAGCCTGGAGCATCGTTGAAGTGCCAGTTGTATTTACCGTCTAACTCGTTCTTGATTCGGGCGTGGTACGCAAGACCAAGGGTGTCATGCACTGTTGGTTTCCAGGCAACACTGGCGAACCAGCCAGGCGAGACGTTATCGACCTTGACACGCATCTGCGCCTTGGTCAGCCCGGCCTGACTACCCGCAGCAGCGTATAGGTCGATGTTTTGGCTGACGAAACCTTGGGTACGCTGGACCACCACCCCACCGCCGATGGCCCACTGATCATCAATCTTGAAAGAGAGCGAGCCTGCCAATGCGGCAGTCTCGATCTTGGTATCCATGGCAAAGTCCTTGCCCTTGAAATTCTTGTCCCAGGTGCTGCGCATGCCCATAGGGGCCACTTGGCTCAGGCCGAAGGCAAAGCGGTCACCCAGAGGAATCACCAGGAACTGAGTGGGTAGCCATTTGCTGAAGCCTCCATTGCCGCCATCACCCAGTTCTTGGGTGGTACCTGCCACGGGGTCAGTGATATCGACACGAGGCTGATTCTGGTTGTCATAGGCTTGCCCTTTGTACTTCAGGTCAATGTCGGCGTAGATCGCCGACACTTGCCCAACTGGACGATCAATAAAGGCCATGGCCGCCGGGTTGTTGTAGGCAGCGGCAGGATCGTTGTGCCACAGGGAGCCACCGGCGAAGGCACGGCCCCAACCGGGAGTGCCGTAGGTGGGCACGGCGAAGGCACCGGCCTCGGCCTGCTGGACGCCGAGCAGGGCACCGACCACGGCGAGGCTGAGCAGCGAGCGGCGCAGGACGGGGGCGTTACGTTGGGATGACGGGACAAACGGCTTCATGACAACTCCTGGGTTCTTATTGTTGTGCGCTGGTGCATCCGATGGCGGACTTCCGAGTCATTCGACGTACAACCGCTCATCGGCCGGCGTTCGTTCGGAGCAGTCGCCTCGGGGCGTACGGGGTACGCGCAGTTCTTATGGGGTCGGATCGCTGGAAACGGCCCTTCCCACAAGGGGAAGGGCCGGTGCCATCAGGGCAGGACGGTGAAGGCCGGGTTCGGGCTTACCGACAGGCTCTGGATGGTGCAGCTGCCGACCGGCTGGTTCGGGGTCAGGGTCAGGGTGTTGGCGGAGTTGCTCCAGGCCCCGCTCACGGTCACCGGCGAGGAGCTGCAGTTGATCCCAGCCACGGTGAACTTGACGCCGCTGACGGTGCCGGTGGTGGTGCTGGTGGCAGTCAGGGTCCAGGGCAGGCCCGACGCACTAGCAGCGCCGCAGAAACCACCGCCGGTGATGTTCACGCTGTTGATGGTGGCGGTGTTGTTGTTGTTGGTCGTACCGATGAATTCCACGTTGCAGGTGACCGGGCTGAAGAAGCCCGGTTTCACCACCGAAACACCCTTGGCAGAGAAGGCGGTGTTGGTCGGGGTGATGGTCACCGCCATGGCGGAGGAAGCGCCCATGCAGAGGGCCAGGGCAGCGGTAGCAACGGAGATTTTGGACATTTTCATTGTTTTTCGTTCCTTGGTTGATAAGCAAAGCATGGTTGTTTTGGTCACCTGGGAATGAACCACTCAGACCTTCCTGTTGATCCCATGACCGCTTTTCAAACCTGGTGCGAACCCTTCCGTGGTCGACCCGCAGCTGCTGGCTGGGTATTCGGGTCCATAACGGTGGCACACTGCCCGCTCCAGGCTCCACAGGCCCGTCGGTGAATGCGAAGGTCGGCTCTCGAGAATGCAGCGATCCCTGGCTGCGCTTGTCGTCCTTCACACGCCCCGGCGAGGCGCTGACCGTGCCGCCCGAAATCGAGCGGCCCATCGTTCACTGCTGTCGATTGATCCGGGCCCCGAGGCCCTGGACAGGGTGCTGCCGATACCGCCTCGCAGGCGGTGCGAGCACGACGAAGCCGGCAGTTGTCCAGGCTTCATCGCGAAAGAGCCGGGCGGCAGATTCCCGGCGGGTGATAGGTGCGTGGCCCAAGTGGGCGAAGACGTGGAGCATCCGTTGCCACCTCCCTGCTGCGTTCCAATGCGTAGCGATCGTGGTTACCGATTCGCCAGGGTTCGTTGCTGTTGGCGTCTTTCCGTAGGCGTTGCACCCCAACTCGTGTGGGGCTTTTGCCAGGCCGTTGCGCCGGAACTGAGATTAGGTTGGTGAACTGCGATTCATACCTAGCAAAAGATGGGTCCCCCTCGACCTAGAGCGCCCCAGCGAAGCGGTGCGGGCGGGAACTTCCTACACACTTTCTCCCGAGCACGCGCTGACCGCCCCGTCAGGTCTGGGCTGGGGGCGTGTTTCCATTGGGGACACCGCACCAGAATGGCGCACGAACGGGTGGTTGGAAGATGGGCCCTGACGGTGGATCTGCAATGCGTCGAGAGGGAATTGGCAGCGAGACGGGCGGGAACAGGAAGGTAAAAGTGGGCTTATGCCGCCTTTATTGGGCGATCTTTCTCGTCTGCTGAGCTGCAGGGGGGTGCGATACAGGCCGCGGTTTGAGCCGAACGTTGGAGGGGCGGCGCGATGTCCCGGGCTGAAGCCCGGGCTACGGGGCAGCTACGGACAGCTGTGGCTCAGCCGTCCAGAGCCACCTGGCCGGGTTGCAGGTCGAAGACTTCGATGCCGCCGCGGGTGGCCCGCCCAGGGCGCACCTGCAGGCGCTGCACGGCAGCCTCGGGGGTGGCACGGTAGTCCACCCACCAGCGCCCGTCCTCGTTGCGCAGGGCACGGGGCGGCAGCACCAGGGCCGACGGGTTGCTGTAGACCTGGATCGACAAGCGCGCACTCATGCCCAGGCGCACGCGTGCCAGTTGGTCCTCGTCGAGATCGGCGACGGCCACCACCACCTCGAACTGGGCCCCGCCCTGCCCGTTTCCCGCCAGCGCCTGCCCACCGACCACGCTGACCGTGCCCTGTAGCGCCTCGCCCTCGAAGCCGTCGCCCTCCACCCGCACCGGCAAGCCTTCCCGCAGCTGGTTCACGTCCAGCTCCGAGACCCGCGCGACGATGCGCAGCCGCTCGATGCCGGCCACACCGAACAGCGGCGCCCCCTGGGTCACCGTGGCACCGGCCTGGACCGGACCTCGGGTGGCGTCCTCGGGGGTGCCGCTGCCCGGCGGCGCGACCAGGATGCCGGCGAAGGGTGCGCGTACTTCCCGGGCTTCCAGCAAGGCCTGCAGGGCCCCGTGGCGCGCTTCGGCGTTGGTCAGCTCCATCCGGGCGATCTGCAGGTACTCACCGCTGCCCCGGTTGCGCGAGCGGGCCAGGTCGCGCTCGGCGGCCTCACGGTCGAGGCGCTGGAGGCGGGCCTGCTGTTCCAGGTCTTCCAGCTCGTTGCGCGGGATGATGCCGCGTTCATAGAGGGCGCGGGTCTGGGCCAGCTTCTTCTCGCTGCTGGCCAGGGCCAGTTCGGCACTGCGCAGGGTGCGCCGGGCGCGGGTCATCTCCTCGCCGCTGTCCCAGTCCTCCAGCTCCTGCAGGGTGCGCCGGGCACGCAGCAGGCTGGCCAGGGCCTCGCGCTGCTGCACCTCGGTCTCGCCGGTGTCCATGCGCAGCAGCAACTGGCCGCTCTTCACCCGCTGTCCGAGCGCCACGGGCAGCTCGGCCACCCGCCCGGCGAAGGGCGCAGTCAGCACCCGGGTACGCTCGGCCTCGATGCGCCCCACCAGGCCCACGCTCTGCTCCAGCGGCTCGAGCTGCACCGTTACCCATTGGCGCCCTGCCGGCTCCCGCGCCGGGGCGTCACGCAGGCCCCAGGCCAGGCCGGCCACCAGCAGCAGCGGCAGGATCAGGAACAGCCCACGGCGGATGAGGGCGCGACGGTCAGTAGTCATTGAGCGAAATGTCCCATCGGTCGAGTGTGAGGCCCAGGGTCAGGTCCAGGCGCGTCTGCGCCTCCAGGTAGGCCAGCATCGCGCTGAGGCGGGCGTTTTCCGCATTGCGCAGGTCGTTCTCGAAACTGAGCACCTGGAAGTTGCTGGACCGCCCGGCCGCCAGCTTCTCCCGCTCGATCTCCAGCTTGCGCTGGGACAGGGCCAGGGCGCGGTTGGCGATCTCCAGCTGGCGCCAGCGGGTGCCCACGTCGCGCACCACATCGGTGACGTTGCGCTCCAGCAGTTGCCGCGCATCGGCCACCTGCAGGGCCTGGTCCTCGACGTTGACCCGCGCCTGCACCTCCGCCTGGCGCCGCGACAGGTCGCCGATGGGGATGTCCACACGGATGCCGGCGTAGCTGTCCCAGGAGCGGTCGGAGCCGCTGGCGGTGGGGTAGCTGTAGCGATCCTGGCGCTGGCTGCCCCCCACCTCCAGTGACACGTCCCACAAGCGTTGGTTCTCGGCGATCACCAGATTGAGGTCGGCCTGCTCCCGGGCGATCAGCTGGCGCAGGTAATCCGGCTGCTGCTGCTCGGCCAGGCGCAGGGCCTGTTCGCGGTTCACCTCCATGGGCTCGGCCCCCAGCTCGTCGCTGGCGCGGACGCGCGAGGACAGGTCCAGGGCCAGCAGGCGCAACAGCTCCAGGCGTGAGGTGTCCACCTGGTTGGCGGCCTCCTCCACGCCCAGCTCCTGGGTCGCCAGGTCGGCTTCGGTCTGCACGATCTCGAATTCGGCCATGCGCCCGGCCTCGATCATCGAACGGTTGACCTTGACCAGCTCGCGGGTGCGCTCCAGTGCGGCACGGGCGATGCGCAGCTGCTCCTGGGCCCGCAGCAGGTTGCGGTAGGCGCTGATGATGGCGGTGATGGTCTGCGAGACGCTGGACTTCAGCGCCAGTCGATTGGCCTGCTCGCCGAGCTGGGCGATGCGCACCGGCGCCCGGTTCACCTCGCGCCCGGCGTTGCGCAGCAGCGGCTGGATGAGCGTCAGGTCGACGCCATCGTTGCGCCGCCGCCCAGCCACGTCAGCCTCGTTGTAGCCATGGCTCCAGCTCAGGGCGACCTGGGTTCCGAACTCACCGAGCATGGTGGCAGTGGGACCGATGCGCCCATCGCGGTAGCGGTCCTGGTGGTTACGGTTGGCCCGGTAGGTGCCGTTGATGTAGAGCTTGGGCGAGAAGGCATCCTCCGCTACCCGCAAATCGAACTTCTGCGCGATACGCCGCAGGTAGCTGCTCTGGATGCTGCGGTTGTTGCGCAGGCCCAGGGCCACGGCATCCAGCAGGCTGAGGTCGGCCTCCTGCTCGCTCAGCAGTACGCCGCGGCTCTCCCCCGCCATGCTCGGTGCGGAGGGCGAGAGCCGCTCGCTCCATGGCGCTCCCAGGGCAGGCAACGCCATGGCCAGGAGCGACGCCAGCAGGGCCTTACGCATCGCGCAAGGCCTCGACCGGCTGCAGACGCGAAGCGGACACCGCCGGATAGAGGCCGAAGAACAGCCCCACCAGCAGCGTGCTGCCCATCCCCAACGGGAGCGCCGAGGCCGCCAGGCTGAAGGCCCAGCCGGATAGCCAGGCGTAACCCCAGGCGGCGGCGATGCCCAGCAGCGCACCGGAGAGTGCACCGGCAGCGGTCAGCGTCACCGCTTCCAGCAGGAACAGGTTGCGGATGTCCCGCTGCCGCGCGCCCAGGGCCATGCGTACGCCGATCTCCCGGCGGCGTTCGCTGACGTTCATCAGCATCACGTTCATCACCCCCACCCCGCCGCCGGCCAGGGAGATCGCCCCCAGCCCGCCCAGCAGGTAGGTGAAGGTGCGGGTCTGCTGCTGCATGGCCTCGATCATCTGCTCGGCCACCTGCAGCGCGCCTTTCTCCTCCCCGGCGATGCGGTCGTTGACCCAGGCCGCTACCCGCTCGCCCACTGGCGCCACGGCCTGGCCGGGCGCAACCCGGGCCAGCAGCGCGCCGAGGCGCGGGTCGGCATTCACCCGGGCCATCCCGCTTTCGGTGAGGAACAGCGAATCGTTGCTGGTGAAGGGGATGATCCCGCCCTCCCCCTGGGCCCGCAGCCGGCCGATCACCTGGAACTGGTAGTGGCCGATGCGCAGCCAGTCGCCGACCCGCAGCGGGTCATCCGGCTCCCCCAGTACCTGGGCGGCGCGGCTGCCGACCACCACGAAGGCCTCGCGCCGGTCGAAGGCGGACAGGGTGCGCCCTTCCGCCAGGCGCAGCCCGGCGGTATCCGCCAGCGCATCGCCGGCCCCCACCAGCGCCAGGTTGGCGCTGCGCCCGTGGAACACCACCGGCGCGCTGTAGAGCACCACCGGGCTGGCGGTGGCGACCTCGGGCACGGCCTGGCGCAAGGCCTCCACGTCGAGGCGCAGCGGCAGCCCGTCCTGCCCCCGCGCACCGGAGGGCAGTTGCACCACCACCGTCTCGGTGCCCATCTCCTTGAACACGCTCATGGCCTGGTCGGCCGCGTTGCTGCCGATGTTGAGCAGCGCGATCACCGAGCAGCTGCCCATGACGATGCCCAGCAGCGCCAGCAGCGAACGCCGCCCCAGGTTGCGCAGGCTGCCGATGGCCTCGTGCAGCAACTGGCCCAGTGAGGGCGAGGCGAACCCGGTGTGGGCGCTCATGCCGGCAACGCCTCGCTGACGCAGCCCTGCACCACCCGCACCTGGCGGTCCAGGCGCTCGGCGATGCCGGGGTCGTGGGTGACGATCACCAGGGTCACGCCCTGGTCGCGGTTGAGCGCGAGCAACAGCGCCATGATGTCCTCGGCGGTGGCCGTATCCAGGTTGCCGGTGGGCTCGTCGGCCAGGATCAGCGAGGGCTCGCCCACCAGCGCCCGGGCGATGGCCACCCGCTGCCGCTGGCCGCCGGACAGGTCGGCCGGGCGATGGGCCGAGCGCTGGGCCAGGCCGACCTGCTCCAGCACCGCCCGCGCCCGCTCGCGGGACTCGCCCAGGGGCACGCCGCGGTAGCCCAGGGGCAACGCCACGTTGTCCAGCGCGCTCAGGCGCGGCAGCAGGTTGAAACTCTGGAAGACGAAGCCGATCAGGCGATTGCGCAGGGCCGCCAGCTGATCCGGCGTGGCCCGCAGCACGTCCTGCCCGGCCAGGTGGTAGTCGCCGGCGCTGGGCCGATCGAGCAGGCCGAGGACGTTGAGCAGGGTGCTCTTGCCCGACCCGGAGCTGCCGAGGATGGCGCAGCTCTCACCACGCGCCACCTCAAGGGAGACACCGCGCAGGATGCTCAGCTCCTGGCCGGCGTGGTGGTAACGCTTGTCGATGTCCCGCAGGCGGATGAGCCGCTCGTTATTGTTGTGCAACATGTCCATGTTTCCGCCGTTCCGTACTGTGCGCCGCGCCCGCAGGACGTGGGCGAAACCGCTCTAAAACCGGCATCCGCGCCGGCCCAGGCAGTGCCCGGCGCAGCGCTCAGTAAGAGCAAAAATCCCTCTCAGGTAAAGCCAATCTTTAGTTTGGGGACCCCGTCGCTGCCTGGGCTGCGACGGGTGGAACCTGGCTGGAATGGTAGGTCAGCTCAGCTCGTCCAGCAGCTCGGCGCGGCTCGGTTCGGGGAAGCCCAGGGTGCGGTAACGCGGTGGGTAGTAGCCGGGCACGGGCTCCAGGTACTCGCCCAGCAGCTCCAGGGCCTGGTCCCAGGCGACCATGCGGGTCTGGGCGTTGCCGGTGTCGCCTTCGGGGCGGACCAGCATGAGGCGCTCGGTGACCGGGAGCAGCGTGTCGACGCCACGGGTCCAGGTGCTGAGGGAGAACAGCTGCTCCGGGTCCTGCTGGCTGGCGAACAGCAGGTAGCTGGCGACGAAGATGTCCACGGCGTTGTCTTCGTTGATCAGGTCCAGTGACTGCTTCTGGGCGTCGTACTCGCTCTTGGTGTAGAGCTTGCGTAGCCGCTCCAGGCTGGCCTGGAGCAATGGGTTGTGCACGCTGTAGGGCACTACCTTGGCGTTTTCATAGCAGTACAGGCCTGCCGAGAGGATGCGGCCCTTCTCCATCGCCTCCAGGCTGAGCGCCACCAGGCTGGCCAGGCCATGCCCGTCGCGGTCGCCGGTGACCAGCAGCACGTCGCGGGTGGGGATCATGAACACCGGGCGCCCCTTGAGCGGCAGCCGCTCGAGCACGTCGGGCAGGAGGATGCGGCTGGTGTCGTAACCGTCGCCCCAGGCGCCCTGGAAGACCCCTGGTGCCGGCTGGATGAAGCTGTCTGCGGTGGTGTCGCGCAGGTTGGTGAGGGCGATGGCGATGCCCTCCTCCAGGCGGATGTCCCAGCTGCGGTCCGGCCCTTTCACCAGGGTGGCGGTGGACTCGGGGTGGTCGATGGCCAGCAGCACGGCCGCGTCCATGCCCAGGGGCAGGTAGGCCGGGTGGAAGTCATTGTCGTGGCCGTCGGTGCGCACGTGGTGCAGGCGCACCTCTTCCAGGGTGCCGAGGCTGCGCACCACTGGCAGCAGCAGCGGGCGTGCCTCGTCCAGCGGCATGACCTGGGAACGCTGGTTGTCGCACAACGCGGCGATGTAGCCCTGCAGCGCCTTGCGCCGGCCCGGTCCCCGCGCGTTGCAATATTCGCGGTAGGCGTTGTGCAGGTTGAAGAAGGCGCTCTCGCCGTAGTTGAGGCGGAAGTCGCGGGGGCTGTAGTGCATCTCGCCCTTGAAGCCGGCCTTGCGGGCCGCGGACTCGAACAGCGCGGCGAAGGCATCCGGCGAGGGCTTGCGGTTGAAGAGGAAGTCGAGCAATGCCATGGCTTTACCAAAAGAAATCAGGCGATGGACTCAGGAGGAGCCATTCTCCGTGCGCAACCCTACAGGACCGGCACAGCCGCACCAACCCGAGCAGAACCCACTAAGAGTGACGAATACAGCCTCATTGGAAATGGGCACGTTGACAAGGGTCAGCAAATCCTCGGTGGCGAAGGCATAGCGTGGTAACAGCTGCCCTCAAACGAACCCAGGAGATTCGCCGTCCATGTTTCCCGAATACAGAACGCTGATCACGAAACTCAAACACACCGATGCTCACTTCCAGAAGAAGTTCGACCAGCACAATGCGTTGGATGAGGAGATAACGAAACTGGAAAAACACAACGCCAGTGATTACAGCAACGAAGTAAGAGACCTGAAAAAACAGAAACTCAAACTGAAAGAAGAGCTGTACGAGATTCTCAAGCAGCACTCGCAACAAACACCCTGACACTCACCCCAAACCGCCTATCCCGCTGCCTGCATGCAAACCTCCTGCACGCAGGCAGCGGCCAAAGGGCGGGCCGCCAAAGGCCCGCCACTCACACTCAGGCCTTGGAGCAGCTGGCCGGCGCCCAGTCACCCATGTCGGGGCTGTTGCACACGTCGCTGACCATGGTCGCGCCCTGGCTGGCGACCTTCTGGCTTTCGGCACGCTTGGCCTCGGCCTTCTGCAGGGTGCGCTCGGTGGCCACGGCTTCCTTCGGCACCTTCTTCGCGGCGGCGGTGGTCGCCTTGGTGCTGGCCTTGGTGGTGGACGCCTTGCTGGTGGAAGTTTTGCTGCCGGACGCCTTGGTGCCGGTGGCCTTGCCGCCCTGGCTGGCGACGCTCACCGGGTTCTCGGCGGCGACCACCTGGGTCACGGTCTGACGCTCGACGCCCACGGTCTGCAGGTCACGCTCGTAGGCCTGGGTGTAGGTGTTGATGTTCTCGCCGGCACGGCCGTCCACGGCAGCCATCAGGGCGTTGGTTTCCTGCAGGCCGGCCACGATCTCGGCCATGCGCAGGCGACCTTCGCTGTCGCTGATGCTCTTCGACTTGCGGGCGCTCATCAGGTTGTTGAATTCGCGCTGGTAGCAGCTCTGGGCGGCGCTGGCGTAGCGGATGCTGCGGTCCAGCTCGCCGCTGCTGCTGTCGATGTCGGCGGCGTAGGAGGCGATGCGCGCATTGTCGTCGGCGATCTGCTGCTGGCGCGCGGTGTAGTAACCGGCTGCACCGCCCACCAGTGCGCCACCGGCAGCACCGATCAGGGCGTTGCGACCGGCGTGCTCGTCGCTGGACAGGCCGCCGGCCAGGGCGCCAAGCACGCCGCCGGCGATGGCGCCGGTGGCCACGGACTGGGTCACTGCCTGGTCGGAGGCGCGCAGCTGGCTCACCGGCTGGTAGCACTGCGGGTAGTACTCCGCCTTGGTGGTGGCGGCAACCTTGGAGCTGGGCGAGCCCATGCCGGCACAGCCGGTGAGCAGGACGCTGGTGCAGGTGACGGCGGTGATCAGCGCAGTGCGCACCGAAGAGAAAGCCGGAATGTTGCGTGGAGTAGCCATAGCCATGGTCATTGCTCTCGTTCTATGAGTTGTCCTGGTTCATGCGGACGCACGGTCGTCCGCCTGATCTTCATCCCTGTGCCCTGCCTGGGTACCGGATCGTTGCCGACCGACGCTCAGGGTCCGAGCAGTTCCTTCAGAATCACGTCCTTGTCCGCCTTGCGCTGTTGCCGATATTGGCCGACATGCTTGACGAAAAGCGTGGCCCGGTTCACGAGGCTCTTGCCCAATACCGGGTTTCGGTTGAGTTCCTCCTTGGTTCGCTGGAACTGCGCCTGGATCACCGCGTCGGTATAGCGGGTGCCGGTGGCCAGGTTGTCAATATAGATCGCCAGGGCGCCGTCGAGCGCCGTGCGGCCGTTGGTCATCGCGCTCTCGTAGAGCTTGGCGGCGTTCCCGTCCTTGGCCGCCTGGGCCTGGTCACGGCTCTTCTTCAGGTTGGTCAGGCGGATGTTGTAGTTGTTGATGGTCTCGGCCACCAGGGCGGCAGACTGTATCAGGTTGCCCGCGGCCTCCTCGCGCTGTTTCGCGATCAGCGAGATGTTGCGCTTGAGCTCCTCGTTGACCAGCGCCAGGCGCCCCTGCAGCTCCGGGTCGGTGCTGCTGGCGATCACGCTGTCGAGCAGTCGGGTGGGGTCCTGGTCTTCGCTGATCTCGTCGGTGAGGGACGAGGAGCGGCCTTCGGCCTTCCATTGCTCGAACAGCTCCTTGTAGCGCGAGCGCGGGGCCGAGAGTGCACCGATGGCCACGCGAAAGCCCGTGGTCTCGTTGCGCTGCTCGGTGCCGTCGGCGGCGAACAGGGGGTACTCGCGGCGCATGCCGGTGAACAGCGTCATTTCACCTTCCAGGTAGTTGCCGCCTTTGACCACGAAGCCGCCGTAGGTTCCCTGGCGACGCCCCGCATGCACCAGCTGGAAGGACTCCTGGACCATCTCCGCGGCGTTGCCGATCACATCGAACAGGCCGATCGGGTTGGGCTTCTTCAGGCCCACCGGCAGCAGCCGCGCCGCCTGACCGGTACCGCCGGCCACCTGGTTGAACACCGCCCAGTCAGCCAGCGGGCCGTCCCCCTCGGCACCTTCCTGCTTGCGCGGGAACAGCCGGGCTTCCAGCTCCTGGCGGCTGACGGCATGGGCGCCACGGGCGGCGTATTCCCATTCCACTTCGGTGGGCAGGCGCACGAAGGCGACCCCGCCCTCTTCCGCCTTGGTGCCCCGGCCGCTGACCGGCAGCAGGTCGCGGTGGTTCTTCAGCAGCCAGGCGCTGTAGACGGCGGCGAAGCGCTCGGCGTCGAAGTGCGACAGGTTGACCTTCGGCAACCGCGCCGCCATGCCCGGCTGGGCCGGTTCGCACGCCGGCGGCTCGCCCTGGCCGGCCAGGGACGGCGCCTGGGCCATCACCAGGTCGTACTGGCGCTGGGTCACCTCGTACTTGCCGACGAAATACAGCATGGGCTTGAGCAGCGTGCCCTTCTCCGGCTTGGGCAGGCCGGGGCCGACCTTCGCCTGCCAGGGCTTAGGCAGGTCGTTGAGGGTGAACTGGCCGTTGATGTAGTCGCGCCGGTAGCCGGAGATGAACGACTGCTGGTAGCCCGTCTCGCCTTCGCTGAAGGGGTAGCCGAGGTTCACCTCGCGGTCGTCCAGTGCGCCCTTGGCCAGCACGTAGACGTAGCGGAAGGCCATCTGCCCCTCGCAGGGCAACGGCAGCAGCACGTCGTCGTCCATCGGCTTGGGGTTGTAGAGCGGGTCCGGGTCGGCCTGGGCCACGGCGGCGACCAGGGACAGTGAAAATGCGACTGTCAGCAGCTTAGACATCACGTAGTCCTTCCGAGGCTTCGATGCGGGCCGCGCGCCACCCACCGGTGGCAGCGGCCAGGGCGCTGCAGCCGAGGGTCACCAGCAGCGCCAGCAGGTAATGGGAGAGTTCCAGCCGGCAGGCCTGTTCGCCCTCGGCCGACTGGAACAGCTGGTTCAAGCCACTCTCGGCCGCCAGGTACAGCAGGCCGGCGAGCACCAGGGCGATCAGCCCCGTATAGAGCGCCTGGAGCACCACGAACAGCACCAGGCCGAAGGTCGGGAAGCCCAGCAGGCGCAGCACCGAGAGGTCGCGGCGCTTGCGTTCCACCGCCGCCAGGGTGCTCGCCGCCATGGCGGCGAAGGCGCCGGCCAGGGCGAGCGCGGCGATGACCCAGAACACCAGGGTCAGGTTGCGGCTCAGGGCGCGCACCTGGGCGATGGCCTGGGCCTGGGTGGAAACCTCCAGGCCGCGCTCGGCGAAGTACAGCCGCAGCGGCTCCACCGCATCCAGGTCGCGGGCGTAGAGGCGGAAACCGGGGTAGACCCGCGCCCGCGTGGCGCCGGCCTCGACGCCCGGCCAGCCGAAACGCGGCACGGCCAGGCCGTCGCGGTAGTCCTCCACCGCTTCCAGCAGGTCGAGCCGGGCGAACAGCGCCGGGCGCGGGTAGGCCTCCAGGGGCAGCACCGCCTTGACCCGCAGGCGCGTGCGCTGGAATTCCGGCTGGCCGTTGCTGGCGCGGCCGAAGGCGGCGGTGAGCAGCGCCCCGGCCTGCACCCCGAGGCGCTCGGCGGCGCGCTGGCTGAGCACCACCTCGTCGGCGCCGGGCAATTGCGCGGCATTCACCAGCGGGTCGCCCTCGGCGCTGGGAACCATCTCCACGGTGAGCGGCTGCGCGCTGTCGTCGGCGTAAAGGTCGGCAGTGGCAGCGATCTGCCGGGTGCGGGGCACCACGAAGGCCACGTCGGGCCGGGCCGCCAGCTCGGCGATGCCCGCCAGGCTGAACCGCGCACCGCCCAGGGGGATCACCTCGCGCACGGCCGGGTCACGCTCCAGGCGCTCGGTGAGGGTGCTGACCAGGCCGTGCTTGAGGCCGAACAGCACCAGCAAGGGCGCCACCACGGCCACCAGCGCCAGTACCGCGCACAACGACAGGCGCGCCTCGTCGCGGTAGTCGTCCCAGGCCAGGCCGGCCAGCAGCGCGCCGCGCATCAGCGGGCCTCCGCCAGGGTCGCGGTGACGCCACCATCGGCGCCGCGCTGCAGGCCGATGGGCAGCGGCACCAGCCCGGCGCGTTCGGCCAGGGCGTGGTCGTGGGTGGCCACCACCAGGCACAGCTCGCGGTACTCGGCCTGCTCTACCAACAAGTGCATGACCCGCTCGGCATTGAGCGGGTCCAGCGACGCGGTGGGCTCGTCGGCCAGCAGCAGGCGCGGCTGGTGCGCCAGGGCACGGGCGATGCCAACCCGCTGGCGCTGGCCGACGGAGAGTGCCGCCGGGCGCTTGTGCAGCTGGTCGGCGATCTCCAGCTGCTTGGCCAGGCGCTCGACGCTGCCGTTCTCTGGCAGGCCCAGCAGACGCCGGGGCAAGCCGATGTTGCCGGCCACGTCGAGGTAACCAAGCAGCCCACCGGTCTGCAGCACGTAGCCGATGGCGCGACCGCGCAGGGCCGCCAGGGCGTCCTGCCGGCCGTCACGCCAGAGCGCGGCGAGGTCGTGCTGGCTGCCGGCGTCGTCGAACTCCATCAGCGCGCCCGGGTCCGGCGACAGCACCAGGGCCAGCAGGTCGAGCACAGTGCTCTTGCCGCTGCCGCTGGGGCCGACCAGGGCCAGGCGCTGGCCGCCGCGCAGATCCAGCCGGGGGATCTCCAGGCTGTAGCGCTGGCTGCCCTGCCCGCGCGTCTTGCGCAGGTCGCGGATGCGCAGCATCAGGGCAGCGTCGACAGCGGCACGCGGTAGAGGGCGTCACCGGGGGCGGCGTCGCCGAAGCGCACCCAGTTGGCGGTGTCGTTGTGGAAGGTCTCGTAGAGGCGGATCTTCGATTCCAGCTCGTCGATGAAGTCTTCCTGCTCGGCCACCGACAGCGACAGCCATAGGTCCTGGCTCATGTTCAGCGCCTTGCTGCGGTACGGCAGGCCGTCCAGGTACTCGCCCAGCAGGCCGCTCTCGGCCAGGTTGCCGCCCTGGGTCAGCTTGGCCGGGTCG
Source organism: Metapseudomonas otitidis (assembly GCF_011397855.1). Lineage (NCBI taxonomy): Bacteria > Pseudomonadati > Pseudomonadota > Gammaproteobacteria > Pseudomonadales > Pseudomonadaceae > Metapseudomonas > Metapseudomonas otitidis. The sequence continues at coordinate 3,294,826 of NZ_AP022642.1, forward strand.
CGGCTCATGTAGGCGCTGGCGCTGGCGATTTCCTGGAAGAAGTCCTTGGGCGAGCTCTGGGTGCGGCGCGCGGCGTCGACGATCACCTTGAGCGCCTGCTGCAGGTCGTTGAGCTGCAGCTTGGTGAGCAGCGCACAGACCTGGAAGGCCGGCAGCTGCGGGTTGGTCAGGTCGCGGTCGGAGGTCCAGGCGGTGACCAGCTGCGGGGCACGGGCCTGGTTGCGGTGGCCGAGGAAGTCCATGTGCATGGCGTAGCCCACCGCCTCGGTCTTGGCGGCGATGCTGGCGCCGCCGGTGGGGGCCTCCAGCTCGGCGTTGCTGCGCACCTTGTGCACCAGGTCGGCGAAGGTGCTGGCGATCTCGTTGACGCTCTCGCCGAACTTCTTCACGTCGCCGCCGCCCACGGGGATGTACAGGTCGCCGATCTGCGGGTTGGCGTCGGCGGTGAGCACGCGGTACTGCTGCTCGGCGAAGCTGTGGTTCTTCTTGCCGGCGTCGGTCTTCAGGTGCAGGGCGTAGATCTTGATCTGCTTGCGCAGCGCCGCTTCGCGCACCTCGGCCTCGTTCATGTGGGTCTGGCCTAGCGGGTCGCTCTTGCGCAGTGCGCCGGCATCGCTGACCAGCAGGATCAGGCGGCCGCCATAGCCGCTCCAGTCCATGCCGTCGACGGCCTGCATCACGCCGGCGAAGGCGTCCTCGTTGAAGTCATGGCTGGAGACGTTGGTGGCCTTGACCTGCTGGGCCAGCTCCAGGAAGCGCGCCGGGTCGCGGCCCTCCTCCAGGCTGACCAGGGTCTTGGCGGTGTACTGCAGGCCCGGCGTCTTGTCGGTGTTGTTGCGGAACCCGACCATGCCGAAGCTGACGCTGTCCAGCTCGCCCCGCGCGGCGATCTCGCCGTGGAGCTGATGGACCACATCACGCACGCGGTCGATGTAGGGCTGCATGGAAACGGAGGTGTCCACCACCAGCACGATGCCGGTGCGGAAGGCGTCCGACGAGGCCGCTGCGGCGGGCTTGCCGTCCCCCTGCTTGCGCGGGGTGTCGCCCGGGTCGATGGAGGCGACGTTGAGCACCTGCACCGGCTGACCGTTGCTGTCGAAGCTCTCCCGCGCGTCGAAGATCGGCAGCAGGTAGAACTGGTCCTGGGGCACGGCGCTGGCCGGCGGCTCGATGGCCACCAGCTCGGGGTCGGTGGCGTCGCCGAACTGGGCCTGGTGCACCGCGTTGCGGGCCTTGGCCGAGTCCATGAGGAACTGCTCCACCTGGTTGGCATCACGCAGGAACATCACCGGCGAACGGCCCGAGCGCTCGGTGAACTTCAGCACCAGGCTCTGCTTCCAGTCGCTGACCTTGTCCAGGGGCAGCCAGCCGTCGCGGTGGCCATCGCTGGAGGCGCCCACTTCCACCCAGGGAGTGCCGTTCACCACCTGGCGGGCATACACGTAGAACACCGAGAAGGCCGGCACCGCCTCGCCGTCGCCCTGGCCACCGGCCTGGCTGGCGAAGCGTGCGCCGGGCTTGCTCAGCACGCGTTCGAAGAGGGTCTTCTTGCCGGCCATCAGCAGCGGGCGGTCGCCGCCCTGCACGTCGGAGGCCGGGGTGGCCTGGGTCGCTACCGTGGCCGTGGGGGTATCGGGCGTGGACAGGGTGTCGGTGGTCGGCGCCGTGTTGCTGTCATCCCGCACCTGCACCACCGGCGGCGTGCTCTCGCCACCGCGGTTGAGCCACCAGTAGCCACCGCCCCCCAGGGCGGCAACGCCGAGGGCGGCCAGGCCGGCGGCGACGATCAGCGGCGCGCGGCTCTGCCCTTCGGGCTTCTGCGTGGCGACCATCTCGGTGTCCAGTACCGATTCGCGCTTGCGGCCGGCGCCGCTGTCCGCCACCTGCGGTGCGGGCGGCACCTGGGTGGCGGCGTCGGGAATGGAGACGGTGACCGGGGTCAGCCCGGTCATGCCACTGGCGGCCGGCGGGGTCACCGCACTGGCGGAGGTGCCGGGCAGGTCCAGCGGGCGGAACTGGGTCGCTTCGTTGTCGTCGGCCACCGGCGCCACGGGCGCGGCCGGCAGGCGGTCGAGGGCGGCGATCAGCGCGGCGGCGTCGGGGTAGCGGTCGTTCGGGTCCTTGGCCAGCAGCCGGGTGAGGATCTCCTGGTAGCGGCCCTGGGCGATGGGCAGCTCCGGCAGCGGCTGGGTGATGTGCGCCAGGGCGGTGGACAGCGAGTCGGTGCCCACGTAGGGCAACTGCCCGGTGAGGATCTCGTAGAGCACCACGCCCAGGGCGTAGAGGTCGGCGCGGCCGTCGATCTCCTGGCCACGGGCCTGCTCGGGGCTCATGTAGCTGGGGGTGCCGACGGCGAAGCCGGCCTGGGTGAACTGGGTGCGGTCGTCCAGCGCCTTGGCGATACCGAAGTCGGAGAGCACCGCGCCGCCATCGGCGCGAAACAGGATGTTGGCCGGCTTGACGTCACGGTGCACCAGGCCCTGGGCATGGGCGTAGCCCAGCGCCGAGGCGATCTGGCGCAACCACACCAGGCCCTGCTCGGGGCTCAGGCCGGCGGCGATGCGCTCCTTCAGGGTGCCGTTGGGCAGGTACTCCATGGCCATGTAGTACAGGCTGCCGACGTTGCCGATGTCGTAGATGGTCACGGTGTGCGGGTGCGACAGCCGCGCCAGGGTCTTGCCCTCACGCAGGAAGCGCTCGCAGAAGCTGGCGTCGTTGGCCAGCGCAGCGGCCATCACCTTCAGCGCCACCTTGCGTTCCAGCGAGCGCTGGGTCGCCAGGTAGACGACGGCCATCGCGCCATCGCCCAGTTCGCGCTCGATCTCGTACCCCGGAATCTGAATGTCCATGCTGGTCTTTTTTTCTTTCTCAGGATGCTTTGACGACTACCGCCGTGATGTTGTCCGGCGCGCCCCGGGTCAAGCCCAGATGCACCAGGCTGCGGACCACCTGGTAGGGGTCCGCGTGGCCCAGCACTTCGCACAGTTCGTGGTCGTCGGCGGTCTTGTTCAGACCGTCGCTGCAGAGCAGGAAACTGTCTCCCGGCAGCACGACGAACCGCGATTCCTCCAGCTCCAGGTCATCCTGCACGCCGATGGCCCGGGTCACGATATTGGCCATGGGGTGCGCCCTGGCCTCCGTTTCGTTGAGCAGGTGGCTGTCCACCAGGTCCTGGACGTAGCTGTGGTCGCGGCTGATGCCTTCCAGGCGCCCCTCCCGCAAGCGGTACAGGCGGCTGTCGCCGGCCCACAGGCAGGTGCCTTCGCCCCCGCGTGCGGCCAGCACCACCACGGTGCTGCCCATCATGTTCACCCCGCGCTGGGCCGCCTCGGCCCGCACCAGGGTGTTGACGTGTACCAGCGCTGCGCGCAGGGCCTCCACGTAGAGGTCCAGCGCATCGGTGCAAGGCACGCCACGGAGCGTATCGACGATCAGGTTGCTGACGTAGTCACCGGCGGCGTGTCCGCCCATGCCATCGGCCACCACCCAGAGCCCGCGTTCGCAGGCGTCCAGGCAGGCGTCTTCGTTGACCTGGCGGACCATCCCCACATGGCTGTGGCTGGCCGACTGGTACTGCGTGACAGGAGGCAGCGGCATCACAGGCTCCCGAAATCGATCTGCCCGATGGCCGGGGGCTGGCCGACGGCGCCCTCGCCCACCAGGAAGCGACTGAAGTAGCGGGTCGGCGGCAGCCCCTGGAACCTCACCAGTTGCGCCTCCACCCGTTGTGATCCCCGCCCCCAGAAGAAGCTGCAGCCCTCGCCCGCCAGTTGGCCGAGCACCGCGCGGCGCGCCGCCTCGCCCTCCACCGGGTAGGCCAGTGCGCCCAGGTCGCTGACCCGGGGCGTCACCCGTGGGCTTGCCTCCGGCACGCCCAGGGCCTGGACCCCGCGCTCGAAGGTATCGACGTCCGCCTCCGGCTCCAGGGTCGACAGCAGCAAGGCCTCGGCCTGCTCGAACCAGGCGTCGGCGCCCCCCACCAGCGCGCCGCTGTTGCACGACGGCTCCAGCGCCACGGCGATGGTGAGGGGGAAATAGCGGCCCACGCGGTCGATGCTGGGCATCATCACGCCGGCCACCGCCTCGGGCACCAGCAGGCCCGGGGCGATGCTGAAGCGCCACAGTGGGCTGATCAGGTAGGCGTCGAGCCAGGCGCCGCCCAGCTCGGCCTGGCTTTCCGCCATGCCGGCGGCCAGCCAGCGGTCCCAGGCCTCGATGAAGGCCGGGGTCAGGCCGCGATGGATGAAGTCGCCGCGGCCGGCGAGCTTGCCGTAGAAACCCGCTGCGCTCATAGCCGCTCCGGCAGGCCGAAACCGCTCACCACGCGGCTGCGGAACGGGTTGAAGGCGCTGCTGGCACGCAGCTCGCTGGAGATGCTCAGGTTGTCCACGCGCATGCGCAGGGTGAAACGGTCCGGCGCGTTGCCCTGGGTCAGGTCGGACTGGTCCAGCAGGCGGAACCAGGCCCACGGGCCCTCCAGGGTCAGGCCGGAACGGCCGGCGCTGGTGGGCGGGGTCACGCTCAGGCGCACCACGCCCAGGCTGTTGGGGCTCGGCCACTGCATGGCCACCGGGCGGCTCGGGCCGTGGTCATAGCTGAACTGCTGGCCGTCCAGGTCCAGCTGGAACTGGTCGATGGCGGCGTCCATGGCCACCGCCTTCAGCTCGAAGCGCACCATCGGCGTGGTGTTGCCGGAGCGGAAGAACGCATCGCGGATCTGCGCCGCACGCTGGAAGGTGCCCAGCACGCCGGCGCTGATGCCCAGCTTCTCCGCTGCGCCCGGCTGCCAGCGCCAGGTGGTGGCGGAGGTGTCGACGTAGGGCTGCAGGTACTTGCGGAAGTAGCTGTCCATCACCCCGCCGACGCCGAAGAAGGCGCCGAAGTCGTCCAGGGTGGCGTCGCGGGTGCTGTTGCGGTCCAGCGGGTAGCGACCGGCCAGGGACTGCCGGTAGACGTTGACCACCTCGGCCGTCCAGGCGGCGTTCAGCTGATTGCGGATGCCGCCCATCATGGTGTTGGTGGAGGCGCTGACCACCGACTTGACCAGCCCCTGCACCAGCGGCGGCTGGCGCTCGGCGCCGAGGCTGACGCGCTGGGCGGCGGCCTGGGCCTGGTTCTTCGCCTCGCCCAGCAGCTGGTCGCCGCTGGCGCCGCTCATGGCGCTGAGCTGCACGTAGAGGGCATTGAGGTCGGCCAGCAGGGCCTCGATGGGCGCGGCGGTGTCACCCTCGCCCTTGTCCACCAGGCTGTTCAGCTCGGCGAAGTGGCGGCTGATGGGGTCGTCCGCACCCGGCTGGGCCGGCTGCTGGGTGTCGTCCCCGCCCTGCCCCACCAGCGCCTTGAGCTTGTCGACGGCGCCGTTGCCTTCCTTCGCCAGCTTGGCGGCGGCCAGGCGCTCTTCCTTCTGCAGGTCGGTCTCCTTGGCCACGGCTTCCAGCAGCTTCTTCAGCGGCGACTGCGGGCCGGACAGCACCCGCAGCACATCCGCCGCCTGGCCGGTGCTGGTGATGGGCACGAAGTCGATGTCGGCCAGCAGCGCATCCCACTGCCGCAGGTAGTCCTGGAAGTACAGCTGGCGCACTTCCAGGGCCAGGCTGGCGGCGTCCTGGGCGTCCTCCACGGTGCGGCCGAGCACCCACTGCTCCTCGGCCAGGGTCCCGGCCTGGCTCAGGCTGGAGACCATGAACACCTCGCGGTAGCCACGCTGGGTGAAGAAGCCGGGCAGCGGGTCGTTCAGCGGCTTGCCGCTCTTGCGTGCGAAGACCAGCGCGGCGTCGCGGCCGGCGGCTTCGCTGATGCGGAAGTCCGGCACGTTCTGCGGCAGCTTCTGGCGCTTGACGCGGTCGTACACGCGCTGGGCGACGGACAGCTGCTGCAGCTGGCGACGGGTGTCCTGCACCAGGTCGTCGTCCAGGCGCACGGCCGGCGGCGCGCGGTCGTACAGCGCGGCCAGGTGGTCGTTGAGGGCCTGGCGCTGTTCCGGCGCCAGGTCGCGGGGCAGGCTGCGGTCCCAGTCCAGGGCGATCCAGGCCTTGATGAAGTCGCCGTCGTAGTGCTCCGGGTCGGCCAGCATCAGGTAGGCCTTGAGGCCCTCGTAGAGGAAGTCGGAACTGCCGCCCCCGCGCAGCTGCTCTTCCAGGCGCGCCATGACCCGGGGGGCCATGACCGCGATCAGCAGCTTGCGGTACACGCTGGCGCCCTCGGCACCGAGCATGTCGCCCTGGTAGAGGCCGAAGCCCTCGGCCCAGGACGGCGCGTCACCCGGCGCATTGCGGATGGCGTTGAGCAGCGGCAGCACCGCCAGCACCTCGCGCTGGGCCGGGCTGAGGGCCTGCAACTGGCCGTGCAGCGGCTTCACCCGCGCATCCACTTCGGCGATGTAGGCCTGGTTGGCGCGGAAGCTGGCGATCCACACGCCCAGCACGGCCAGCACCAGCACCACGGTGGCGGCGAGCACGCCCCGGGCGATCCAGGTGCGCTGGCGCTCCACCTTCGGGTTGGCGCCCACCAGGCCGCGTTCGCCGAAGGCCACCTCGCGGAACAGCCGCTCGATGAAGTAGCTGCGCCCGGTGCCGGTCTGGCGCGCCAGGTGCTGGCGGTCCAGGTTCATGCTCTGGGCCATGGCACCGATCAGGCGGTCGATGGGGCTGCCTTCCTGGGTGCCGCTGGTGAAGTACACGCCGCGCAGCAGCGGGCGCTCTTCATAGGGGTTGGGCTTGAACACGCCGTCGAGGAAGCCCGACAGCGCATCGCGCAGGGCCGCGAACTGCTGCGGGAAGCCGTAGATCAGGTCGCGACGTGCAGGGTCGCGCTCCTGTTGCAGGCGCTCCACCAGGCGCTCGTTGAGGCGCTGTTCGAGCAGGGCGAACTCGCTGCCGAACACCGACAGTGGGCCCTCGGCGCTCTTGCCGTCGTCCAGGGCGAAGGTCATGCCCCAGACCTGGGCGCGCTCTTCCTTGCTCAGCGCGTCGAAGAACTCCATGAAGCCCGGCACCAGGTCGAGCTTGGTGAGCATCACGTAGATGGGGAAACGCACGCCGAGCTGGGTGTACAGCTCCTGCACCCGGGCGCGGATGGCGCGGGCGTGGGCGGCACGCTCGGTCTCGCTGCCCAGCAGCAGGTCGGACAGGCTGATGGCGACGAAGGCACCGTCGATGGGGCGGCGCTTGCGCTGGGTCTTGAGCAGGTCGAGGAAGCCCAGCCAGGCGGCCTTGTCCACTTCGGCGTGGCTGTCCTGGGTGGTGTAGCGGCCGGCGGTGTCCAGCAGCACGGCCTCGTCGGTGAACCACCAGTCGCAGTTGCGGGTGCCGCCGACGCCACGAATGGCGCCCGAGCCCATGTGCTCGGCGAGGGGGAAGTTGAGGCCGGAGTTGACCAGCGCAGTGGTCTTGCCCGAACCCGGCGGGCCGATGATCACGTACCAGGGCAGCTCATAAAGGTTGCGCCGCTCATGGCCGCCGAGCTTGGCGCGCTTGAGCAGGGCCAGGGCCTCGTCCATGCGCTGCTTGAGGGTGGCCAGCTCTTCGCTGGTGGCCACGGTGGCGGCGTCGGGGGCGACGGCCACCAGGCCCTGCATGACCTTGGCCGCGTTGCGCCGGGCCTGGATCAGGCGCAGCACGCGCCAGCCGATCCACACGGCGAACAGCAGGATGATGATCACCCAGCGCACGGTGGCCGAAGCCAGGGGCTCGAAGCCGCCGATGGCGATGAGCGGGCCGACGAACCAGATCACCAGGCTGAGGGCGATCAGGCCCAGCACCGGGATGACCCAGCGGGCCAGGAAACTGAAAAACGCCTTCACTCGACGCCCTCCGCGAAAACAGTGATCTCCACCCGGCGGTTGCGCGAACGGCCGTCGGCGGTGTCGTTGGATGCGACCGGCTCGGTGTCGCTGCGGCCTTCGGCGCGGAAGCGCTCGGGCTGGCCGGTCTTGGCGGCGAGCACGTCCATGACCTGCTGAGCGCGGTCCTGGGACAGCTTCCAGTTGGACGGATAGCGCAGCGTGGCGATGGGCCGGTTGTCGCTGTGGCCGGTGACCAGCACCTGGCCCTTGACCTTGCGGATCGCCTCGGCGATGCGCAGCAGCAGCGGCTGGAAGTCGTCATCGATGCTGGCGCTGCCGGAGGCGAACAGCTGGTCGCCACGGATGGTCACCACGGAGCGGTCCACGGCGTCTTCCACGGCCACCTTCTGCTGGCGGATCTCGTCGGCGAGGAAGCCGGCCAGGCGCGGGCGCTCGACGATCTTCGGCTTCTGCGGCGGACGGTCGATGGTCTGCACCGGGATGTCGCCCAGGGCATGCAGGTTCTTGAACACCGGCTCGGCCTCGGCGGCCAGCTTCAGCCGCATGCCGAACAGCAGGGCCAGCAGCAGCGCGGCGCCGATGGCGATCACCACCCAGGGCGGCAGGAACTGGCGCAGGCGGTCACGGGCGACCACCAGGCCGCGCCAGTGCGGCGACAGCTCGCGCTCGATCTCGCCATGGGTGGCGCGGATGGTGGCGGCTACCCGCTCGCGCAGCGCGTCCAGCTGGCTGCGCCCGTCGTTCATGACCCGGTAGCGGCCTTCGAAGCCGAGGCTGATGCACAGGTACAGCAGTTCGAGGATGTGCAGGCGCTGGCGCGGGTTCTGCAGGCAGTGGTCGAGCAGCTGGAACACCTTCTCGCCACCCCAAGCCTCGTTGTGCAGGGTGATCAGCAGGCTCTGCTTGCCCCACTCGCTGGCACTGCCCCAGGGGGTGCTCATGACCGCCTCGTCGAGGGCGGTGCAGAGCACGTAGCGGCTGAGCATCACCTCGTCCTGGGGGACGCCGGCGGCGCGGGCCTTCTCTTCGAACTGGCGCAGGTAGCCCAGCAGCTGCGCGCGCAGGCTGGCGGGCATCGGGTGGGCGATGGTGTTGCGCAGCCGGGTGAGCAACGCCAGCATCGGGCCGGCGGCGTTCTCCAGGGGGTTCAGGCCCAAGCCGCGCGCGGTGAGCATCGGCCCGCTGGCCGGGGCCGGGCCGGGCGGTGGTGCGTCATGGCGCGGCGCCGTCGGCTCGGGCCCACGCCCGCCCGGGCGCGGCATGATCATGGTGCGGTCGTTGTTGTTGCCGCCACTGCCGCCACCGATGGGCGGGCCGCCGAAGGGATCGTCGATCGGGTGCATCGCGAATTAACTCCGGATGGCCCAGAAGGCCAGGTTGAGGCCGGGGAACTTGCCGGCGATGTGGAAGGCGAAGCCGCCGGAATGCACCAGCTGCTTCCAGTGGTCGCTGCCACGGTCCAGTTCGAAATAGGTGCTGCCGGCGTGGTACGGCAACTGGCGCGGCGCCACCGGCAACGGCAGCAGGCCGATGCCCGGCAGTTGCAGGTTGACCAGGTCGCGGATGTGCTCCACCGAGCCCACCTTGGCCTGCTGCGGGAAGTGGCCACGGATGGATTCGCCGGGCACGTCGGCGCGCACCACGAGGATGAACGCGGAGTTCTCCAGCAGCGTGCGGTCGGCCAGCATCGCCACGTGCACGCCGTAGGCCTTCTCGACAATGGGAATCGGCACCGCGCGGCTGTCGATGACCATCGACAGGGCCTGGCGCAGTGCCAGCATCACCGGGGCGAAGCTGTTGGCCAGGTCGTCGTGCTCGTAGGCCGGGTATTCGGCCGGGCGCCGGCCACTGGCGGTGAAGGTGGAGAACTCGCCGGCCAGGGCCACGGCCTCGCGGTAGAAGTCCTCGGGGTGCAGCGGGGCGATGCGCGCCAGGTGCGCCACCAGGGGCTCGGCACGGTTGACCAGTTGCAGCAGCAGGAAGTCGGCGATTTCCGAGGCGCCGCCCGCGCCGGAGGCGACCACGCGGCCGGCCAGGGCTTCGCCACGCTGGTGCAGCAGGCCCAGCAGCTCGCTGCGGAAGGCCGCCAGCGGCTTGGACACGGCCACGTCCAGCAGCGGCGGGATGTAGGACTCGTCCAGCACCACGGCGCGGTCGGCGCGCTTCTCCAGCACCCGCACCACGCCCACGGCGGCGTATTCGCCCAGGCCGTCGCGCTCGGTGACCAGGCGCAGGGCGCGACCGCCGATGGACACGGGGGCACGGCTTTCGAAGGCGGCGTTGTCGTCGCGCACTTCGCGCACCTGGCTGCGGTAGCGGGCACCGCCCAGCTCCTCGCCCTCCTCCACCGTGTCACGGGCACCGGCCCGCTTGAGCGGCAGGGCCAGGTAGATGATGCCGTCGCGCAGGCTCTCTTCCACGTCGAACGGCTCCGGCGCCACGTCGTCGCCGGGGATGTCGAACGGGGTGCCGTCGGGCAGCAGGCCACGGGCGGAGAGGATCGCCAGCTTGCCCTGGGTGAGCAGCGACTCGTCGATCTTCAGCTCGGAGAACCCCCAGCTGCCGGGGCGCAGCGAACGGCAGCGCCCTTCCACCAGGGCTTCGAGGTAACGGTCATGCTGCTGGAAGTGCTGCGGACGCAGGAACATCCCTTCCGACCAGACCACACGGTTGTTCCATGACATGTGCTGTCTCCGCTTTTCAGTGTTCGGTGATGGGCGCCGGCGCGACGGTCACGCCGCGTGCGCCGAACTTGAGGCTGTAGGCGCTGGTCTGGTTCAGCGGAACGGTGATGACGTCACGCCAGACAGCGGCATCCAGTTCGCGGTAGCCGACCACGATGCCGAACTGCCGGGTGCCCTCGTCGAGGGTGCGCTCCTGCATCTGGCGATCGGACGGCTTGACCAGCAGTTCGTCCTGGGCGACCAGGTCGGCGGCGAGGGTCGCCTGGGCCTTGTCCACCAGGGAGAAGTAATCGACACGGCTGAAGGTGGTGGCGTTGCGCAGCTCGTACAGGCGCACCCGCACCGGCGTGCCGGCACCGCCGGGCAGCGCGTTGAGGTCGGCACTGGCTTCGATCTGCAGCTGCACCACGGTGGGCGGCGGCGGGGCTTCCTTTTCCGGCTCGGAGGCACAGGCGCTGAGCAGCGCGGCCATGGCGAGCATAAGAATCCTTGGCATTCGGTACGTCCTCGTTGACTGCTGTTGATCCACGGAAGCGACGGCGGGACGGGCCTGGCCACGCCCCGGCAGGCGGGCGGCGCTAGCCACCGCGCAACCTGGCGCTGTGCTCCTCGTAGGCGCGACTGAACTCGCGTCCGAACAGGTCCTGGAAGTCGTCCTCGGCCTCCCGCGAGATGCTCGCGTAGAGGTCGGTGAACAGCTCCCAGTACTGCGACTGCCGGGAACCCGGCAGCAGGGCCGACAGGCCCGATGGCTTGCTCAGGCGGGCTTCGAGGGTGGCGGGCTCGAAGCGCTTGAGCAGGTGCTTGATGGCGGCCTGCACACCGGCCATGACGGCCAGCTGATGCGCCTTGACGTCATCGAAGCTCTCCTTCACCGCCTGGTCCGGCGGCATGAAGGCAGCGTTGCCGTGGCGCAGCAGGAGCAGCAGCGCCTCGTCGGCATTGGGGGCGAACTTGAGCGGGTTGTTCTCCACCGGGCGGATCATGGTCTGCGACATGCGGAACTCGCCCTTGAGGCTGGAGCGCGCGCGCAGCACGTCCACCAGCCCTTCCACCATCAGCCGGTAGCTGCGCCCGATGGCCTCCATCTGCGCGGCCGCCTCGGCGCGGTCGATGCGCAGCTGGGACAACCCAGCACCGCGCAGGAAGGCTTCCAGCAACTCGCCCTGGGGCGCCTGGGCAACCCCCTGGGGCGGCGCGGCAACCGGGGGAACCGCCTGGGGCGGCGTGGCGGCAGGCGGCGTCGGCACCGGCATGGCTGCGGCCAGGGGTTCGAGCGGCGGCGTGGCGATGGCGGCGTGGGTGGCCTGGGCGGTGGGCGTCAGCGCCGGGGCGACGGGCACGTCCACAGGCGCTTGCACGGGCACGGCCACCGGCGCCTCGGCCTGGGGGCTTGGCTCGAACGGGGTGCTGCCGAACAGCACGGCCATCGGGTCCGGCTGGGCGGCGGCCTGGGGCGGCGGCACGGACGTGGCCTGGGCATCGCTGACAGGCGTGCCGATCCCGGCGAAGAAATCCTCGGGCACGTGCATCGGCGCCGGCTCGGGCACCTGGGGCGTGGCGGCCGTGGGCATCGGCACCGGGATCGACGGGGCCGCCGACGGGGTGGAGAGGCCGAGGTCGGCAAAGGGGTCCCAGTCGGCCGGTATCGCATGGGCCTCGGCGGCGGCGGCCGGGGGCGGCGTCACGCTGGGCAGCGGCGGCGGCGCGGGCGGAGCCACCGGTGTCGGCGGGCGGAAATCATGACGCTCGGCGGGCACATGGTCGGGAATCGCGGCCGCCGGCGGTGGCGCCGGATTGAGGAAGTCGAACAGGTCCGGCTTGGTGTCCAGCGGCGAGCCGCCCATGGGCATCTGGGTGGCCGAGGGCGCGGCGTAGGGTTCGGGGATGGCGCTGGAGGCGACCTGCCGGCTCATCAGCGCATCGAAATTGCTGAACGGGTCCGCACCGCCCACCGACGGAGCAGCGGCCGGGCCGCTGGAGAACGGCTGCGAGGTGGCCGGCGCGGTGATCTGCACGAGGATCTCGTACTCGCCGAGCTTGAGCACTTCGCCATCATTGAGGCGCTCGCTGTTGCCCCGGCGCAGGCGGATGCCCGACTGCGCGAGCATCACGCCGTTGGTGCTGGTGTCGGTGAGGTAGTAGACGCCGTCACGGCTCTGGATGGTGCAGTGCTGGCTGGACACCAGGCGCTCGGGATCAGGGAGCACCCAGTCGTTTTCCGTACCACGACCTATCCTCAGTTCACCACGGTCCAGCTCGGCGTCGGGACGTTGCCCGGGGGTGAGCTTGTGATAACTGGTGATGGTCAAACGCAGTGGCATTGCGACTCCTTGCACATCTCACTGGAGAGGGGCGCGAACACCGAACCCTTCGATGCCGTGCAACAGCGCGCCGGTCCGGACCCTGCACGTGCCCCTGTTTCGCCAAGCCGCGCGAACACTCTCAGCGAAGAAAAATCTGATGGCTTTAGCCGACTTATCTTAGAACGAAAAAAGTAAACTTTTACAATCCGAAGAGGCTAGCGTCGACTAGCGCACATCTGTCGGCTGTGGTTCGCGTTTGTCTTGACAAGGGCAAAATACGACCCGAAAAATGGATAGGAGTTGCAGCGGTTGAGGCCAGAAAAATGGCGTCACCAAGACGTTGATCCAAGGGACTGTGATCAAGTCGTACGTCTGCTCCAGAACCATGCTCGCCCCAGCCCTGACAAGGAGAACACCCACCGTGGTGGACGTGTCGCACCTGCTTTCCCCTGTTTCCGCCGAGTCCCCGTGCGGTGATGACCTCGAATACGACGCCTCGTATCTCGAACTCGAACGAATTGCCCAAGGCCAGCCCGAACGTCAGATGGGCGACTCCGTGCTGCCTGCCGAACCGCCCGCGTGGCGCGACGTGCGCGAGCTGTCCAGCCAGTTGCTGGGCCGCAGCAAGGACCTGCGCATCGCCAACTACTTCCTGCAGAGCGCCATCGCCCTGGAAGGCCTCGCCGGCCTGGCCCAGAGCCTGACACTGGTGCGCGAGCTGCTGACCCAGTTCTGGGATGGCGTGTACCCGCAGCTCGACGCCGACGACGACAACGACCCGACCTTCCGCATCAATGCCCTCACCGGCCTCGCCTCCGAGCCGGTGATCCGCCTGGTGCGCGAGGCGAACCTGACCAGCTCCCGTGCCTTCGGAGCGGTCACTTTGCGTGCTGCCCTGAACGCCCTCGACCTGCAGCGGTTCCCCAGCGAGACGCTGACCGCCGAGCAGCTCCAGGGCGCCTTCCGCGACACCGACCCGGCGCTGCTGGAAAGCACCCGCCAGGCCCTCACCGATGCCCAGTCCGCACTGGCGGCCATCGAGTCGACGCTTTCCGACCAGGTCGGCTCGGCCCAGAGCGCCGACCTCGCCCCGCTCAAGCAGCTGATCCGCCAGGCCCTGCAGATCGTCAAGGAGCACGCGCCCCTGGACGACAGCGCGACGGCCGAGGACGCCGCGACGGACGGCGGTGACGGCAGTGCCGGCGAGAGCCCGGTCGCCGTGGCCAGCACGCCGCGCGCCGCCCCCCACGAGATCAACAACCGCGACGACGTGTTGCGCACGCTGGACCGCATCCTCGCCTACTACGAGCGCCAGGAGCCCTCCAGCCCGGTTCCGATGCTGCTCAAGCGCGCCCGGAAGCTGGTCACGGCGGATTTCGCCGAGATCGTGCGCAACCTCATCCCCGATGGGATGTCGCAATTCGAGAATTTGCGCGGCCCCGAGTCCGAGTAACCCCGATCCGGCAGACCGTGCATCCGTTACCGGCTAGCGGCCGATGACGCCCCAACAGCCGTAAAGGCAGCGAAGGAGGAGCAACCATGGGTAGCACCAGCAGTCAGAAATTCATCGCGCGCAACCGCGCACCCCGCGTCCAGATCGAGTACGACGTGGAGCTCTACGGCGCCGAGAAGAAGGTGCAGTTGCCCTTCGTCATGGGCGTCATGGCCGACCTCGCCGGCAAGCCGGCCGAGCCCCAGGCCGCCGTCGCCGACCGCAAGTTCCTGGAGATCGACGTCGACAACTTCGACTCGCGCCTCAAGGCCATGAAGCCGCGCGTCGCGTTCAACGTGCCCAACGCCCTGACCGGCGAAGGCAACCTCTCCGTGGACATCACCTTCGAGAACATGGACGACTTCAGCCCGGCCGCCGTGGCGCGCAAGGTCGACTCCCTGAACCAGCTGCTCGAAGCCCGCACCCAGCTCGCCAACCTGCTGACCTACATGGACGGCAAGACCGGCGCTGAAGAACTGATCATGAAAGCGATCAAGGATCCGGCCCTGCTGCAGGCCCTGGCCAGCGCGCCGAAGCCGCAGGACAACGAGCCGCAAGCCTAAGAGGACAACCAGATGGCCGAGTTGATGACCGACGCCGCGCCCCAGGCCGGCCAGACCACCGAGCAGACCAGCGAGTTCGCCTCGCTGCTGCTGCAGGAATTCAAGCCCAAGACCGACCGGGCCCGCGAAGCGGTGGAAACCGCCGTGCGCACCCTGGCCGAGCATGCACTGGCGCAAACCAACCTGATCTCCAATGACGCGATCAAGTCGATCGAATCGATCATTGCCGCGATCGACGCCAAGCTCACCGATCAGGTCAACCTGATCATGCACCACGCCGATTTCCAGCAGCTGGAAAGCGCCTGGCGCGGCCTGCACTACCTGGTGAACAACACCGAGACCGACGAGCAGCTGAAGATCCGCGTGCTGAACATCTCCAAGGGCGAGCTGCACAAGACCCTGAAGAAGTTCAAGGGCACCGCCTGGGACCAGAGCCCGATCTTCAAGAAGCTCTACGAAGAGGAATACGGCCAGTTCGGCGGCGAGCCCTACGGCTGCCTGGTGGGCGACTACTACTTCGACCAGTCCCCGCCGGACGTGGAGCTGCTGGGCGAGATCGCGAAGGTCTCCGCCGCCATGCACGCACCGTTCATCTCCGCCGCCTCCCCCACCGTGATGGGCATGGGTTCCTGGCAGGAGCTGTCCAACCCGCGTGACCTGACCAAGATCTTCACCACCCCGGAATACGCCGGCTGGCGCTCGCTGCGCGAGTCCGAGGATGCGCGCTACATCGGCCTGACCATGCCGCGCTTCCTGGCCCGCCTGCCCTACGGTGCCAAGACCGACCCGGTGGAGGCGTTCGCCTTCGAGGAAGACACCGCCGGTGCCGACAGCAGCAAGTACACCTGGGCCAACTCGGCCTACGCCATGGCGGTGAACATCAACCGCTCGTTCAAGCTCTACGGCTGGTGCTCGCGCATCCGTGGCGTGGAATCCGGTGGCGAAGTGCCGAACCTGCCGGCGCACACCTTCCCCACCGACGACGGTGGCGTGGACATGAAGTGCCCGACCGAGATCGCCATCTCCGACCGCCGCGAGGCCGAGCTGGCGAAGAACGGCTTCATGCCGCTGCTGCACAAGAAGAACACCGACCTGGCGGCCTTCATCGGCGCCCAGTCGCTGCAGAAGCCGGCCGAATACGACGACCCGGACGCCACCGCCAACGCCAACCTGGCCGCGCGCCTGCCGTACCTGTTCGCCACCTGCCGCTTCGCGCATTACCTGAAGTGCATCGTTCGCGACAAGATCGGCTCGTTCAAGGAGAAGGACGACATGCAGCGCTGGCTGCAGGACTGGATCCTGAACTACGTCGACGGTGACCCGGCGCACTCCACCGAAACCACCAAGGCCCAGCACCCGCTGGCCGCCGCCGAGGTGGTGGTCGAGGAAGTGGAAGGCAACCCGGGCTACTACAGCTCCAAGTTCTACCTGCGTCCGCACTACCAGCTCGAAGGGCTGACCGTGTCGCTGCGCCTGGTATCCAAGCTGCCTTCGGCCAAGGGGGCCTGAGGCGCGTCACTTTAAGCGCCTGCCAGGTGGCGGGCGCATCTGACAAGGTGGCGAAAGCCACGAAGGAGGAATAGATGGCTGTTGATATGTTCATCAAGATCGGGGACATCGAGGGTGAGTCCGCCGACAAGGTGCACGCCAAGGAAATCGACGTACTGGCCTGGAGCTGGGGCATGTCCCAGTCCGGCAACATGCACCAGGGTGGTGGTGGCGGCGCCGGCAAGGTGAGCGTCCAGGACCTGTCCCTGACCAAGTACATCGACAAGTCCAGCCCCAACCTGATGATGGCCTGCTCCAACGGCAAGCACTTCCCGGAAGCCAAGCTGACCATCCGCAAGGCCGGCGGCGAGAACCCGGTGGAGTACGTGATCATCACCATGAAGGAAGTCCTGATTTCCTCCGTGAGCACCGGTGGCAGCGGCGGTGAAGACCGTCTGACCGAGAACATCAGCCTCAACTTCGCCCAGGTCCAGGTGGACTACCAGCCGCAGAAAGCGGATGGCGCGAAGGACGGCGGCCCGGTCAAGTACGGCTGGAACATCCGCGAGAACGTGAAGATCTGATGTCTTCGCCAACGGTCCCGGCCCTGCCGGGACCGTTGTTGCTCCACCCTCCTCCCGGCGAGGCGAACCCCCATGGCAAAGCCTGCGTTCATCAACCTCTGGAACAACTACCCCACCGAGCAGCACCCGTGCGACGGCGGCTGGGACAACCAGTGCGCGATCCGCATGAGCCTCACGCTCAACGCCGAACGGTCCATCACCATCGACCGCAACACCTACCCGGAACCCAAGTGCGCACACGGCCACGCCCGTGGAGCCGAGTCGCTGGCCAACTGGCTGTGGCGAAACCACCTGGGACGTCCGCAGATCTTCACTGACGGTGCCGCCGCCAAGCGCACGCTCAACGAGCGCACCGGCATCATCTTCTTCAAGGACTGCTTCACCCGCAGCGGCGAGACCCGCGCCACCGGCGACCACATCGACCTGTGGAACCGTGGCCTGACCAAGACCTACGACGACCCGGCCAATCGCGCCGCCCAGGTCTGGTTCTGGGAGCTGGCATGACCCGCCCCACCCTGCTCCTCGCCTGTGCCCTGCTCCCCAGCCTGAACGCCTGCGCCGCCACCCCGCCCGGACCGGTCGCGCCCGAGCAGGCCATGCTGGGCGACCAGGCCCTGCACCTCGAAGACCAGGCCGGCCGCTGCACCCTGGTGCACCCCGCCGGCCGCCTTGAACTGGCCCTGCCCTCGCCCTGCGAATTCCACCGCAACGCCGAGGGCGCGCCGCGTATCGAACACCAGGGCGCGGTGCCCATCCTGCTGGTGCAGCACAGCCAGCCGGAGGCGCCCCCCGGCCAGGGCTGCGTGACCCGCCTGCAGGCCGTGCGCCTGCGCCAGGGCACGCTGCAAGCCTCGGCCCCCATGACCAACGCCAGCTGCCCGCGCGGGCCATGGGACCAGAAACTGTTCACCGGACCTTTCGACTGGTGACCCGGATTCCCCAAGAGCCCCATTCAATGCAGCCACGCTGCAGACAGGACGACCATGAACGCTGAAGAACTCTTGCGCGCCGGCCGCGTCGACGACGCCCTCAAGGCCCTCCAGGACCAGGTCCGCACCCAGCCGGCCAATGCCGAGCTGCGCGTCTTCCTGTTCCAGCTGCTGGCCGTGCTCGGCCAGTGGAGCCGCGCCAACAACCAGCTGAAGGTGGCCGGCGAGCTGGATGCCGGTGCCCTGGCCATGGTGCAGACCTACCGCACCGCCCTGGAATGCGAGGCCCTGCGTGCCGAAGTGTTCGCCGGTCGCCTCACCCCGGTGGTGCTGGGCGAACCCGCTGACTGGGTGGCCCCGCTGATCCAGGCCCTCAAGCACGACGCCGACGGCCAGCCCGAAGCCGCCCAGGCCCTGCGTGATGCTGCCTTCGACGCCGCACCGGCGGTGGCCGGGCAGGTCAACGAGCAGCCCTTCCAGTGGCTGGCCGACGCCGACCCGCGCCTGGGCCCGGTGCTGGAGCTGATCGTCAACGGCCGCTACGTGTGGCTGCCGATGCACAACATCCAGCACCTGGCCATCGAAGCCCCCACCGACCTGCGCGACCTGGTGTGGCTGCCGGTGGAGATCACCCTGGTCAACGGCGGCACCACCGTGGGCCTGATCCCCAGCCGCTACCCGGGCAGCCAGGACGACGCCGACGGCGCCATCCGCCTGGCGCGCAAGACCGACTGGCTGGACAGCGGCCTGCCCCTGGGCCAGCGCCTGTTCGTCACCGATGAAGGCGACGTCGCCCTGTTCGAGGTGCGCACCCTCGCCTTCGAGCAGCCGAGCGCCTGAACATGGCCGACCTGACGCTGCAGGAACGCCTGCAACCGTCCCTGCTCGATCGCCTCACCGACGACGATCCGGGCAACCCGAAGGAGAGCGCCGACAAGCGCGTGCTCTCCCTCACCCAGCTCAAGGCCTCGGTCCTGCGTGACCTGGCCTGGCTGTTCAACACCATTGCGCCGCTCGACAGCGACACCTCCGGCGAGATCCAGGCCGGCAGCTCGGTGGTCAACTACGGGTTGCCGCCGCTGGCCGGGCACACCGCCTCCAGCGTCGACGTGCAGGCCATCGAGGCCCTGCTCACCGAGACCATCGCCGGCTACGAGCCGCGCATCATCCGCTCCACCCTGCGCGTACGCGCCCAGCTGGCAGCCGACCAGATGAACCACAATGCTTTGTCCTTCGAGATCGAGGGCGACCTGTGGGCCGAGCCCGTGCCCTTGCGCATGCTGCTCACCACCGACCTCGACCTGGAGACCGGCCACGTCCGCGTGGTGCCCGCCGAACAGGTCAGGAGGCGCAAATGAACCCGCGCCTGCTGGAGTACTACAACCAGGAGCTGCAGCACATCCGCGAGAGTGCCGCCGAGTTCGCCAGCGAGTACCCGAAGATCGCCGGGCGCCTGACGCTCTCCGGCATCGACTGCGCCGACCCCTACGTCGAGCGCCTGCTGGAGGGCTTCGCCTACCTCACCGCCCGCGTGCAGCTCAAGCTCGATGCCGAGTACCCGACCTTCACCCACAACCTGCTGGAGATCGCCTACCCGCACTACCTGGCGCCGACCCCGTCGATGACCGTGGTGCAGCTGCAGGCCGATCCCAACGAGGGGTCGCTGGCCAGCGGCTTCGTGGTGCCGCGCAACGCCTCGCTGCGAGCCAGCCTGGGCGCCGACGCGCAGACCGCCTGCGAATACCGCACCGCCCAGCCGGTCAGCCTGTGGCCGCTGGAAGTGACCAAGGCCGAATACTTCGGCAACCCCGCCGCCGCCCTCGGCCGCCTGGCCGCCAGCGAGCCCACCGCCAAGGCCGGCCTGCGCCTGCGCCTGCGTACCGGGGCGGGCCTGCCGTTCAACAGCCTGTCGCTGGAAGACCTGACCTTCTTCCTCCACGGCGCCGACGAGCAGCCCTTCCGCCTCTACGAGCAGCTGATGGCCAACGCCTGCGCGGTGTTCGCCCAGGCCCCCGGCGGCGAGTGGGTGGAGCGCCTGCCGCCGGACAGCCTGCGCTCGCGCGGTTTCGACGACGAGGACGCGGTGTTGCCGGTGGTGCCCCGCGCCTTCCAGGGCTACCGCCTGCTGCAGGAATACTTCGCCCTGCCCAACCGCTTCCTGTTCGTCGACCTGGCCAACCTGCGCCGTCCCGTGAAGCGCTGCGCCGGCCAGGAACTGGAGATCATCGTGCTGTTCAACCGCCTGGACAGCACCCTGGAAGGCAGTATCGGCGCCGACCTGTTCCGCCTGTTCTGCACCCCGGCGGTGAACCTGTTCCCGCGCCGGGCGGACCGCATCCACGTGAACGAGCGGGTCAACGAGCACCACGTGATCGTCGACCGCACCCGCCCGCTGGACTTCGAAGTGCACAGCCTCACCGAGGTGACCGGCCACGGCGCCGGCCCGGAGCAGCCCTTCCAGCCCTTCTATGCGGTGCGCGACCCCTCGCGCTACGGCCGTGAGCAGGCCTGGTACACGGTGCGCCGCGAACCCCGCGTGCTCTCCAGCAACCAGCGTCGCAAGGGGCCGCGCTCCACCTACATCGGCAGCGAGACCTTCATTTCCCTGGTGGACGCCAAGCAGGCGCCCCACCGCCACGACCTGCGCCAGCTGGGCATCGGCGCGCTGTGCACCAACCGTGACCTGCCGCTGTTCATGCCGGTGGGTACGGGGCGCAGCGACTTCACCCTGGAAGACAGCGCCCCGGTGCAGGCCGTGCGCTGCCTGGCGGGCCCGAGCCGACCCAAGGCCAGCCGCGCCCATGACGCCAGCGCCTGGCGGCTGATCAGCCAGCTGTCGCTCAACTACCTGTCGCTGAGCCAGGACGGCCAGGGCGCTGCCGCCCTGCGCGAGATGCTGCGGCTGTATGGTGAGTCCAACGACCAGGCCCTGCAGATGCAGATCGAGGGGCTGCGCAAGGTCGCCAGCAAACCCTGCACCCGGCGCCTGCCGATGCCGGGCCCGATCGTCTTCGGGCGCGGCCTGGAGATCGACCTGGAGTTCGACGAGAACGCCTTCCGCGGCACCGGCGTGTTCGTGCTGGCCTCGGTGCTGGAACGTTTCCTGACACGCTATGTGTCGATCAACAGCTTCACCGAAACGGTGTTGCGGACCACTGAACGGGGCGAGGTGATGCGATGGCGGGCGAAGCCCGGACGTCGTCCGAATCTGTAGACACCCTCGCGGAAATGGAAGCTGCGCCCTGGAACTACGACTTCTTCCAGGCGCTGCGCCGCATCGAGTGCGAATACCCCGACCGGCCGCGCCTGGGCCATTCCCTGCGCCTGGCCGACGACCCGTTGCGCCTGGGCCAAAAGCCCGATTGCGGCTTCGCCCCAGCGACCCTGGCCAGCGTCGAGCACAACCCCGACGGCACTCCGCGCATCGAGCAGTACTTCTTCGGCCTCACCGGGCCCAACGGGCCGTTGCCGCTGCACCTGACCGAGTACGCCCGGGAGCGCCAGCGCAACAGCGCCGACGCCACCTTCAAGCGCTTCCTCGACGTTTTCACGCACCGCCTGCTGACGCTGTTCTACCGCTCCTGGGCCGAAGCACGGCCGACGGTGAGCATGGACCGCCCCGACCAGGACTACTGGTCGCCGCGCCTGGGCGCGCTCTCCGGCCGGGGCATGGAAAGCCTGCTCGGCCAGGGGCCCATCGACGACGCCGCGCGCTACTACTACACCGGCCACCTGGCGGCGCAGACGCGCTACCCGGACGGCCTGCGCACCATCCTCGCGGAGTTCTTCGGTGTGCCGGTGGCCATCGAGGAGTACGTCGGCCAGTGGCTGGAGCTGCCCGAGCGCAGCCGCCTGGGCGCAGCCGCCAGCACCCTGGGGATGGACCTGTGCCTGGGCACCCACGTGTGGGACCGCCAGCACAAGTTCCGCATCTGCATCGGCCCGCTGGACCTGTCGCAGTACCAGCGCTTCCTGCCGGGCGGCGAACTGTTCCACGAACTGGCCGCCTGGGTGGCCGAATACCTGGGAGAAGAACTGGACTGGGACGCCAACCTGGTCCTCAAACGTGAGGACGTTCCGCCGCTGACGCTGTCCGGCGGGGACCGACTCGGCTTCAACACCTGGCTCGGCACCCCCGGCCAGGACGCAAAGGACCTGCTGCTGGCACGCCACTACGCCGACGCCACGCCGCGCCAATACCCGGATCGAGGAGAGTGAAAATGGGAGAAATCAGTCGCGCCGCGCTGTTCGGCAAGCTGAACAGCCTGGCCTACAAGGCCATCGAAGCCGCCACGGTGTTCTGCAAGCTGCGGGGCAACCCCTATGTGGAGCTGGTGCACTGGTTCCACCAGATCCTGCAGCTGCAGGACTCGGACCTGCACCAGATCATCCGCCAGTTCAGCATCGAGCCGGCACGCCTGGCCAAGGACATCACCGAGGCCCTGGACCGCCTGCCACGCGGCTCCACCTCCATCACCGACCTGTCCTCCCACGTCGAGGAAGCGGTGGAGCGCGGCTGGGTGTACGGCAGCCTGATGTTCGGCGAGAGCCAGGTGCGCACCGGCTACCTGGTGGTGGGCATCCTCAAGACCCCGAGCCTGCGCAATGCGCTGCTGTCCATCTCCCGCGAGTTCGAGAAGCTGAAGGTGGACACCCTCACCGAGCGCTTCGACGAAGTGGTCGGCGCCTCCCCCGAGAACGCCCTGACCGCCACCGACGGCTTCAACGCCGGCGCCCCGGGCGAAGCCAGCGGCGCCATGGCCCCGGCGGCCATGGGCAAGCAGGAAGCCCTGAAGCGCTTCACCGTGGACCTCACCGAGCAGGCCCGCAGCGGCAAGCTGGACCCGATCGTCGGCCGTGACGACGAGATCCGCCAGCTGGTGGACATCCTCATGCGCCGCCGGCAGAACAACCCGATCCTCACCGGCGAGGCCGGTGTGGGCAAGACGGCGGTGGTCGAAGGCTTCGCCCATCGCATCGTCGCCGGCGACGTGCCGCCCTCGCTGAAGGACGTGGAGCTGCGCGCCCTGGACGTCGGCCTGCTGCAGGCCGGTGCCAGCATGAAGGGCGAGTTCGAACAGCGCCTGCGCCAGGTGATCGAGGACGTCCAGAGCTCCGAGAAGCCGGTCATCCTGTTCATCGACGAAGCCCACACCCTGGTCGGTGCCGGTGGCGCCGCCGGCACCGGTGACGCGGCCAACCTGCTCAAGCCGGCCCTCGCGCGCGGCACCCTGCGCACCGTGGCGGCCACCACCTGGGCCGAATACAAGAAGCACATCGAGAAGGACCCCGCCCTCACCCGCCGCTTCCAGGTGGTGCAGGTGGACGAGCCCTCCGAGCACCGCGCCATCCTGATGATGCGCGGCGTGGCCTCGACCATGGAGCAGCACCACCAGGTGCAGATCCTCGACGAGGCGCTGGAGGCGGCGGTCAAGCTGTCCCACCGCTACATCCCCGCGCGCCAGCTGCCGGACAAATCCGTGAGCCTGCTGGACACCGCCTGCGCCCGCGTGGCCATCAGCCTGCACGCCGTGCCGGCGGAAGTGGACGACAGCCGCCGTCGCATCGAGGCGCTGGAGACCGAGCTGGCCATCATCGGCCGCGAACACGCCATCGGCGTGGCCATCGGCAGCCGCCAGGTGGACACCCAGGCCGCCCTGGAGGCCGAGCGCGCCCGCCTGGGCGAACTGGAAGCCCGCTGGGCCGAGGAGAAGGCCCTGGTGGACGAGCTGCTGGCCACCCGCGCGCGCCTGCGTGCCGCCGCCGAGCCGGTGGACGGCACCAGCCGCGAAGGCGGCGCCGACACCCCGCCGCTGGCCCCCGAGGAACTGGACGCGCTGCGTGCCCAGCTCACCGACCTGCAGGCGCGCCTGAGCACGCTGCAGGGCGAGGACCCGCTGATCCTGCCGACCGTGGACTACCAGGCCGTGGCCTCGGTGGTGGCCGACTGGACCGGCATCCCGGTCGGGCGCATGGCGCGCAACGAGATCGAGACCGTGCTCAACCTGGGCGGGCACCTGAAGAAACGCATCATCGGCCAGGACCATGCCCTGGAGATGATCGCCAAGCGCATCCAGACCTCCCGCGCGGGGCTCGACAACCCCAGCAAGCCGATCGGCGTGTTCATGCTCGCGGGCACCTCCGGCGTGGGCAAGACCGAGACCGCGCTGGCCCTGGCCGAAGCCATGTACGGCGGTGAGCAGAACGTCATCACCATCAACATGAGCGAGTTCCAGGAAGCCCACACCGTCTCCACCCTCAAGGGTGCTCCGCCCGGCTACATCGGCTACGGCGAAGGCGGCGTGCTGACCGAAGCGGTACGGCGCAAGCCCTACAGCGTGGTGCTGCTGGACGAGGTGGAGAAAGCCCACCCGGACGTGCACGAGATCTTCTTCCAGGTGTTCGACAAGGGCGTGATGGAAGACGGCGAAGGCCGGGTGATCGACTTCAAGAACACCCTGATCCTGCTCACCACCAACGCCGGCACCGACCTGATCGCCAGCCTGTGCAACGACCCCGAGCTGATGCCCGAACCCGAGGGCATCGCCAAGGCGCTGCGCGAGCCGCTGCTGAAGATCTTCCCGCCGGCGCTGCTGGGCCGCCTGGTGACCATCCCCTACTACCCGCTGAGCGACGAGATGCTCAAGAGCATCACCCGCCTGCAACTGGGCCGGGTCAAGAAGCGCGTCGAGTCGGGCCACAAGGTGCCGTTCGAGTTCGACGACAAGGTGGTGGACCTGGTGGTCTCCCGTTGCACCGAGACCGAGAGCGGGGGTCGCCAGATCGACGCCATCCTCACCAACAGCATGCTGCCGGACCTCAGCCGCGAGTTCCTCAACCGCATGCTGGAAGGCCGCAAGGTGGAGAAGGTGCAGGTGAGCGCCGAGAACGGCGAGTTCACCTACCGCTTCGAGTGAAGCGATGCGGCGCGCCCCGCCACGGGGTGCGCCGCCTGAATGTGGAAGGTTCCGGCGCGTCGGAACCCGGCAGTGACGCGTACAGCGCTAAGGAAGTGTGGGATGGCGATTTCGCAACGGGCACGCATGGCCAAGGTCAGCAGCCCGCTGGGCGGCGATGTGCTGCTGCTCGACCGACTGGACGGCCACGACGAGCTGGGCCGGCTGTTCGACTACGAACTGGAACTGGTCTCCGAAGACCACAACCTGCAACTCGACGCCCTGCTGGGCAAGCCCATGGGCGTCTCGGTGGAGCTGTCGGACGGCAGCCAGCGCCACTTCCACGGCATCGCCGCACGCTGCAGCCAGTCCTCCGGCACGGGCCAGTTCGCCGGCTACCACGTCACCCTGCGGCCCTGGCTGTGGCTGCTGTCGCGCACCTCCGACTGCCGCATCTTCCAGAACAAGACGGTGCCGGACATCGTCAAGCAGGTGTTCCGCGACCTCGGCTTCTCCGACTTCGAAGACGCCCTCACCCGCAGCTACCGCGAGTGGGAGTACTGCGTGCAGTACCGCGAGACCAGCTTCGAGTTCGTCAGCCGGCTCATGGAGCAGGAGGGCATCTACTACTACTTCCGCCACGAGCAGTCGCGCCACGTGCTGGTGCTCTCCGACGCCTACGGCGCCCACACCACCGCCCCCGGCTATGGCTCGGTGCCCTTCTACCCCCTCGAAGACCAGATGCGCGAGCGTGACCACGTCTACGACTGGCACATGGCCCGCGAGGTGCAGCCGGGCTCCCTGGCGCTCAACGACTACGACTTCCAGCGCCCCAGCGCGCGCCTGGAGGTGCGCTCCACCATCAGCCGGAGCCACAGCAACGCCGAGCACCCGCTCTACGACTACCCCGGCGAATACGTGCAGACCGGCGACGGCGAGCAGTACGCGCGCAACCGCATCGAGGCCATCCAGACCCAGTACGAGCGCGTGCAGCTGCGCACCAACGCCCGTGGCCTGGCCTCGGGGCACCTGTTCAAGATGACCGGCTACCCCCGCGCCGACCAGAACCGCGAGTACCTGATCATCGGTGCCCGCTACGCGGTCAGCCAGGAAGCCTACGAAAGCGGCACGGCCGGCGGCACGCTGCAGTTCGACAGCAGCCTGGAGTGCATCGAGGCACGCCAGCCGTTCCGTCCCATGCCGACCACCATCAAACCCATCGTCCAGGGTCCGCAGACAGCCATGGTCGTCGGCCCCAAGGGCGAAGAAATCTGGACCGACCAGTACGGACGGGTGAAGGTGCATTTCTATTGGGACCGGCATGACCAGTCCAACGAGAACAGCTCCTGCTGGATCCGCGTGTCCCAGGCCTGGGCCGGCAAGAACTGGGGTCACATCCAGATTCCGCGTATCGGCCAGGAGGTGATCGTCAGCTTCCTCGAAGGCGACCCGGACCGCCCGATCATCACCGGCCGCGTGTACAACGCCGAGCAGACCGTGCCCTACGACCTGCCCGCAAATGCCACCCAGAGCGGGGTCAAGAGCCGTTCCAGCAAGGGCGGCACGCCGGCGAACTTCAACGAGATCCGCATGGAGGACAAGAAGGGCGCCGAGCAGCTCTACATCCATGCCGAGCGCAACCAGGACATCGTCGTGGAGAACGACGAGACCCACTCCGTGGGCCACAACCGCACCAAGAGCATCGGCAACGACGAGACCGCCCGCATCGGCCAGGACCGCCTGCGGGCCGCCAAGCGCCACGACACCCTGGTGGTGGGCGGTGCGAAGAGCGACAGCGTGAGCACCCGCTACCTGATCGAGGCCGGTGCGCAGATCCGCCTGGTGTGCGGGCAGAGCGTGGTGGAGTTCAACGCCGACGGCGTGATCAACATCTCCGGCACCGCCTTCAACCTGTTCACCGCCGGCAACACCGCCATCGACACCGGCGGCCGGCTGGACCTGAACTCCGGCGTGGCCAGCGCCGTGCCCACCAATGGTGAAGGCGACAAGGGCGCCATCGACGGCAAGGTCGACGCCCTCTTCCCGCCGCCCAAGAGCTGAAATCCGCCGGGGCCGTGCAAGGCGGCCCCGGTCTTTCCCGGCTCGACACGCCGCGCCAGCCCGAAGCAAAACCCCATGCAGCCGTAGGCAAGCGCGAAGGCGCCCACGCCGGCCTTTGCCCTTCCTGCTCGTCAAACCCGCACCCAGCCTCGCCTTCGGCCTTCCGGCGCCGGCCTACAGCCACCCGTGCGAAGGGCCTGTAGTAGTCCCCTATTACCCCCGCCTGCCGCTTCGCGGCCAAGCTGCGCGCTCCCTTCCCAACACGGAGCACGCAATGCCCAAGTTCATCCACACCATGATCCGGGTCGGTGATCTCGCCGCCTCCCTGGCGTTCTACCAGCAGGGTTTCGACCTGGCCGAAAGCCACCGCCTGGAGTTCGAGGATTTCACCCTCGTCTACCTGCGCGACGCCAACAGCGGCGCCGAGATCGAACTGACCTGGAACAAGGGCCAGGCGCAGTACACCCACGGCAGCGGCTACGGCCATGTGGCCTTCGTGGTGGACGACCTGGAGGCCCACTTCGAGCGGCTGCAGGGCCTCGGCTACGCGCCGGCCCCCATCAAGGCCTTCGAGCGCGACGGCGAGCTGCTGGCCCGCTTCTTCTTCGTGCAGGACCCGGACGGCTACAAGATCGAAGTCCTGCAGCGCGGGGGCCATTACCAGTAGCCAGCCGCTCCCGCTCCGTCCCCCTGCTGATCCGACGACAACAACAAGGAGATCCGCATGTTCGACGCGACCCTCAATCGACGCCACTTCCTCAAGGGCAGCAGCGGTGCCCTCCTCGGCACCCTGCTGTTCACCTCCGGCCCCATCGCCCTGGTCGCCCCGTCACTCACCTGGGCCCTGGACCTGCACCACCTCGACAGTGCCCTGGCGCTCAGGCTGATGGCCGTGGTGAAGCGCCTCTACCCCCACGACGGCATGGAGGACGCGGTCTACGCCTTCGCCGTGCAGGCGCTGGACAGGCAGGCCGGGCAGGACCCCGCCCTGGGCGGCCTGCTGCGGGACGGGCTCGACGCCCTCGACCGGGATGCAGGGGGAGACTGGTCCTCGCGCAGCGAGGCCGAGCAGGAGGCGCTCCTGCGCGCCATCCAGCACACGGCGTTCTTCAGGCAGGTACGCGCCCAGGCGTCACGGGCGCTGTACAGCAACGAGCTGGCCTACCGCCACTTCGGCTACGAGGGCGCCTCCTTCGGCAAGGGCGGCTACCTGATGCGGGGCTTCAACGACCTGCGCTGGCTGCCCGCAGCGCCCGCCGATGCCAGCCCCTCCGCCACCTGACGAGGTACTCCCATGACGACGTTCAGCCTCAATGATGACTCGGTCATCGTGATCATCGGTTCCGGTGCCGGCGGCGGCACGCTGGCCAACGAGCTGTGCCGACGGGGGCTTCCCGTGGTGCTGCTGGAGGCGGGCAAGCGCGAATCCCCGGCGACCTTCATCAACGATGAATGGCCCTCCTTCGAACAGCTCGCCTGGAGCGACCCGCGCACCACCTCCGGCAGCTGGCAGGTGGCACGGGACTTCCCCGACCTGCCTGCGTGGATCTGCAAGACCGTTGGCGGCACCACCACCCACTGGGCCGGCGCCAGCCTGCGGTTCCAGGCCCATGAGTTCCGCGCCCGGCAGACCTACGGCAACCTGCCCGGCGCCAACCTGCTGGACTGGCCGCTGAGCCTGGAAACGCTCGAGCCTTATTACGCGAAGGCGGAAGCGCGCATGGGGGTGACCCGCACCCACGGGCTGCCCGGCCTGCCGGGCAACAACAACTTCCAGGTGATGTACAACGGCGCTCGCAAGCTGGGCTACACCCAGTGCTCCACCGGCCATATGGCGATCAACAGCCGGGCACGGGACGGCCGGGCGCAATGCATGCAGCTGGGCTTCTGCTTCCAGGGCTGCAAGATGGGCGCGAAGTGGTCGACGCTGTACACCGAGATTCCCCAGGCCGAGGCGACCGGGCGGCTGGACCTACGCCCGCAATCCCAGGCGGTGCTGATCGAGCACGACGCCCGTGGCCGCGCCAGCGCCGTGGTCTATGCCGACGCCAAGGGGCAGCTCCACCGGCAGCGTGCGCGAGCGGTCGCCGTGGCCGGCAACGCCATCGAGACCCCACGCCTGCTGCTGCACTCCAGCAGCACGCTGTTTCCCCATGGGCTGGGCAATGGCTCCGGCATGGTGGGCAAGCACTACATGCGCCACACCACGGGTTCGGTCTTCGCCGAATTCGCCGATCCGGTGCACTTCTACCGCGGCACCATCATGGCGGGCATCGTCAGTGACGAATCACGCTTCGACCCGGACCGGGGCTTCGTCGGCGGCTACGAGATGGAGACGATCTCCCTCGGGCCCTCCTTCATGGCGGCCTTCTTCGACCCGGGTGCCTGGGGACGGGACTTCACCCGCGTGATGGATCGCTACACCCACCTGGCGGGGATGTGGCTGGTGGGCGAGGACATGCCCCGGGAGAGCAACCGCGTGACCCTCAGCGATACCGTGAAGGACCGCTTCGGCATCCCCGTGGCGAACGTTCACTACGACGACCACCCCAACGACATCGCCATGCGCGAGCACGGCTACCGCCAGGGCCAGGCCCTCTACGAGGCAGTCGGCGCGCTGAAGACCCACCGCGTCCCGCCCTACCCCTCCACCCACAACCTGGGCACCTGCCGCATGAGCGAGAAGGCGGCCGACGGCGTCTGTAACGGCTACGGCCAGAGCCACGAGGTGCCCAACCTGTTCATCTCCGATGGCAGCCTGTTCACCACCAGCGCGGCGGAGAACCCCACGCTGACCATCGTCAGCCTGGCGATCCGCCAGGCGGAATACATCACCCAGGCGCTCGATAAACGTGCGGCCTAGGCTGCGTTAACCGGTTAATGGGCCAGGGACGGCCCTTTTTTCTCTCGGGTGATGGGCCGCTTGGAAACCGGCGCCGCGCAAGGCGGCTCCGGTCATGGCGCGGTCAATCGGGTATTCAGGGCAGGTCGACCTTGAGGCCACGCCCGGTCTGCACCGCCACGTAGTGGGCGTCCTTCAGGGCCCTGGCAAGATCAGGGTCGGTTTCGTCGAACTCCTTCACGGCAATGCTGCCAAGGGTGATCTGGTGGAGCATCGAGCGATCCAGGCCCTTGTCCAGCAGCACAGCCCTGACGTACCTCAGTTGCCGTTCTGCGGACACCAGCACCTCTTGCCCGGGAAGCGCGGCGGCACGCTGGATCACCAGCGCCAGCGCGCGATCTATGTATTCAACGGGAGTCATGGTCCACCTGGGGAGATAATTCCAAATGCGTCCTTCTGGTTGGAGAACAACTGCGTCGCTCCACCCTTGGCATCGTAGTTCTGGCCCTTGACCGACCAGAAGTCCGTGGTGGGCGCTGCAGTACTGCGCAGCACCTCCACCTTCTGCGTGGTCTTGTAGGAGTTGAGGACCTTCGGCTCGATGGTGTTCGCCGCCCGGTTGGTGCCCATGGGGTTGATCCCCAGTTCGGTCGGCTGGACTTTGGGGCTGATTGTATACCAGTTGCCCTGGGGCGCCCCGGGGGACTGGTACTGCCAGAGGGCCTTGTTCGGGGCCAGGGTCTCGACGCGCACGGGATGGTTGAAATCCAGGCCGTTCATGTACGACTCGGCATCGCTCTTCGAGTAACCCTTGGACTTGAAGAAGTTGCTCGCCACCTCGCGGTTACCGCGATAGTTGATGTCGTGGTCGAGATCACCACTGCGCCCGAACTTCTTGTTCAGGTACGCGCGTCGTTGCGCCGCCTCCGAGGTCACGGCAGCGGTCGGCTTGCGTCCGGCCAGCTTCGGCCCCATACCGAGCAGCGCCAGGCCGGCGACGCCTTGCAGGAGGTCGCGGTAGCCAGGTCCCAGGCGATCACCCAGTTGGCCGAGCAGCTCCATGCCGCCGTAGATGGCGCCGCCCACGACAACGGTCGCTGCCAACACCGCGAGCCCCGCCATGGCCGCCATCACCAGGCCGACGCCCAGTGCTGCCAGGCCGAGGATCTCCAGGCCGCTGTGCACCCAGCCCTCGATGTCCAGCACGAAGGCCACGCGCTCCGTCGGGCCGCCGATGAAGGTGTTCTCGCTGCCGGTCTTGATGTGCGCACCGCAGCTCATCTTGCTGGTCAGCCGGGCCGCCGGCTTGCCGTTGATGTAGACCGTGGCGCTGCCTTCGGCGATGACCACTTCGAACGGCCAGTAGGGGTGGTTGCACGGCAGCCCACTGCAGGAGGACGCGGCGTCCTCACCCGCGCGCATCGCGTTGCGGGCGTTGACGAAGACGTTGGGGCTGCCACGTATGAGTGCCCCGGTTGTCGGCTCCGGCAGGTTGAAGATGGTGCTGAGTCCCTTGACCACCTGGAACATGGACAGGCCACCGGCAGCGATGGAGCCGGCCATCACCGCCAATGCGACACCACCCGTGGCGGCCGTGGCGGCGATCACCGCCGCACCGATCAGCGCCCCCGCCACCGCCCCGGCGACCATGGCCGCCAGGCCGAAACCGTGGGCGATCTCATCCCCTAGCCGTGCTGCTGCCTGCGCATCCATCGAGGTACTTCACTTCCTTGCTCGGGCCGTCGGCGGCCCCGGTCAGGCTGCCGGAGGCAGCGGCTTGAGGGTCTGCATCGCCTGCTTCCAGGCCGGCTCGTGGAACGGCAGGTCCTGGGGCGTGGTGGTCAGCGTGGTGATCAGCACCGCCGGCTTGCGCTCGATGAACACCTGGCGAAGCATCAGCACCCGGCCATCGCGCTGCCAGGTGTAGTCCAGCAGCACCGCAGGGGCACCGTTCAGGTTGATGTCCCACTGCTTGACCAGGGTGAACCCGGGCAACTGCTGGCGCGCATTGGCGAGCTGCTGGGCGATGTAGTCAGCGAAGGGCATGTCGCCCTGGCTGGGGTCGCGGCTGATGACGAAGCTGGCTTCCTTGGCGCTGCCGGTGGCGGGCAGCTTGAAGATGTTGATGCTCTGGTCCTGCCAGGCATCGGGGACGTCCAGGTCCGCCTCGTTGAGTCGGTAGAGAGTCACTGTACTGAAGGCCTTCCCTAGGTGATGGGCTCTGCGTAGGAACTGCCTTATTGACCACGGCACATCATCCTACGCCCGGCGGGCGAAAATCTTCCGGCAACCGGGCCCAACAATCAAGGACAACCCCCCGTGCGATGCTCAGGGCTTGCGCTTGGTCTCGCTTCTTGGCCTGGAGCGGTGGAAACGGGATCACCTTCAAGGACACCTCACGGCGTGCAGCTCTACCTTTGCCGCAGAACGCCCCACCCGCTTTCGGACAAACACCCCATGACGACCGCGCCAAACACCCTCTACGACGACAACGCACCCGCCCTCGCCGCGCTCTACACGCACGTCGAAGAGGCCGACCTGAAGGCCGTGCGCGCCGCCCTGGAGGCTCACCCACAGTGGCTGGCCGTGCCCCTCTTCGGCCTGGCCAGCCAGGGGACGCTGCTGCACCTGGCGGCTCGCCATGGCTGCCTGGAGATCGTCGACTACCTGGTGAAGAAGGGGCTCGACACAGGGGTTCTCGATGGCAGCTACGGCACGCCGCTGGTCGACGCAGCGGGCGCGGGTCACCTCGCGATGGTGCGCTGGTTGCTGGACAACGGCGCGGCGGTGGATGGCGATTGCAGGGGCATCCTCACGCCGCTCATCGCCGCGGCCGTGGGCGGCCACAGTGAGGTGGCTGAGCTGCTGGTGCAGCACGGTGCCGACCTCGACCGCCTGCACCTGCGCTTCAACCAGACCGCTCGCGATACGGCGCTGGTCTGGGGTCATGCGGCACTGGCGGAGTGGCTGACTGAACAGGGCGGGCACTGCGCACAAGAACAGATGGACTACACGCGGGTACGTGGCAGCGGGATATTCGAGCACATCTTCGAGCGGGTCGGTTTCGTCTTCACGCCCTGCCCCAGCCAGAGGCTGTGCGGGCAGGACATCGACCTGCGGACGTCACTGGTCGGCAAAGGCCGGGCCCACAAGCTGCTGTTCACCCTGGGGGTACACCTCTCCCAGCCGCGCATTGAGCTGATGGTCGCCCTGCCCTACGACTGGCCGTTGAACCAGGCTGCCATCACCTCCGACCTGCCTTGCGCCTTCCCCGCCCAGTTGCTCTGGCGTGCAGTGCAGGCACGCCTCGAAGGCGAGGCGATCCAAGAGGGTTGGCTGGCCGAGCGCGGCGATGAGCGCTTCCACGACCTACCCTGGCCGGAGGGTGTCGATGCCATGGTGGCGGTGGACTACCGCTTTCCGCCCGCCACCGAGGGCGCGACCGAAGGCGAGGTGACGCTGTTGCTGCTGGTGCCCATGGGCTATCCCCGCGCCGGGCGGCCTACGCCAGAGAAGCTGGCGGACTGGGCCGGCAAGAAGCGCACGGCCAGCTGGAAGGCGGTGGCGATCAAGGCCTGATTGGTCGCGCCGCGTTCATTCCGATTCGCTGGGCACCAGGTCCGGCCCTCTCAGCCGGTCTCGCAGGTGCAGCGAGGCACGCAGCAACGCTCCCAAGATCCCGTCGGCGCCGTTCCAGGAAGCGCCGGCCCAGCGGGTATCGGCCACCAGAGCCGTGCGTGCCCGCTCGATGCACGCCTTGAGCATCACGGCGACGGGCCCCAGCCTCCAGTCGAACACCGGGAGGCCCTTCCCCACCTGGGCATAGCGGTACTCCCAGATCCAGGCGTGGACGCAATAGATCGCGCGATTGTGATCGGGATGCCCAGCGAGCAGCGCCAGGCAGGCACGCGTCAGGCGCTCCCCCAGTTCCGGGTCAGCGGTCTCGCGCCAGTACGGCAGCAGCAGCGCCTCGAACGCGGCACCGAAGTTCTGTGGCTCCTCGTGCTCGGCGCGCGCCTCGTGGAAATACGGCGGCTCGCCCAGCAGGAAGGCACCCAGGGCGTCGCGGGCAAGCGCCTGGTTCAGCAGGTCCGGCTGGCTCACGGCCATTGAACCTTCACGCCACGCGCCAACTGGGCAGCGATCCAGTGGGCGTCCTTCAGCGCACGGGCCAGCTCGGGATCGGTCTCCTCGAACTCCTTGACCGCCAGTGCACCGAGGCTGCCCTGGTGCAGCGGGGTGCGATCCAGCGCCGGGTCCTGCACTGCGCAACGCAGGTACGCCAGCTCCGCTTCAGCCTGGGCGTAGGGGGCGAAACCCGGCAGTCGCTGCCTGCGCTCGCGCACCAGGGCCAGGGCGTAATCCAGGGGCTCCAGCAAGCTCACGTCGGCTCGCCCCGCTGCGTTCCGACAGGCTCCAGCAGCAGGTGGTCCAGGGCACGGGCGCGGCAGGCGCGGACCATGGGCAGCGCGCTTTCCAGGTCGCGGCGGTAGCGCTCGAAGGATTCGCGGGTGATGGCGTAGCGCTCTTCGTAATCGACCAGGCCATTGCTCACCGGGATGGACAGGTAGTAACGGTCGCCACCTTCTTCGACCCCCAGGGCGAACCGGTGCCGGGGGCTGAACACCACGTCACGCCAACTCACTCGGGGCGCTCCAGAGCGACCAGGGCGCGGTGGTAGCGGGCAACACGGGCCAGGTCGGCCTCGCCCAGTTCGGGCAGGCGGGTGACATCGAGGTTGTCGCGTATGTCCTCGCGCTTGACCCGCCGGGCCAGGGCGTTGGGCCGGATGCGCTCGATGAAGGCTTCGTAGGTCTCGCCTTCACGTCGACTGAGGCAGTCGACGGCCTGTACCACGGACTCGGGGATGCCGAGGATGCGCAGGTCCTCGAGCTTGACGTCGCCGTCCTCGACCACGTCGTGCAGCACGGCCGCCATCTGCGCCTCGGGATCCTCGAAGCGCAGCATCAACCGCAGGGGGTGCAGCACATAGGCCCGACCGGCCTTGTCCCGTTGACCGGCATGGACACGGCAAGCCAGGGCAATGGCGGTTTCCAGTGGGGTATTCATTCCTTGGGCTCCTCTGTGAAGGGCGCGGAGGTTAGCAGCCTGAAACCTGCCGTGCCGGAACTGAGACACGCCACGCAGCCTTGACGGCATCCGATGGACAGCCTTCGGCGACTGTTCTAAAAAGTTCGCCGGCCCTGCCCGCCGCCGTGCGGTCGGGGTTACGCAAGGATTCGCGGATATCGGAAAAAGCGCTCGGCAACGGCCTCGTCTGCTACAACTTCGACCCAGGGTTTTCCCGCCCTCCCGGCTCGCCGGGCAAGTCGATTTCCTGGCGACGGGCCGCTGACGCGGAACCACGCCCCGGCGGTGGCATACGAGGCAAGGAAGGCGATGCAAATCACTCAATCGACCCGCATGGCGAAAGTCAGCAGCCCCCTGGGCGCCAACGTCCTGGTGCTGGAGCGGCTGGACGGCCACGAACAGCTGGGTCGCCTGTTCGACTACGAACTGAGTCTGGTTTCAGAAAACCCCGCCATCAAGCTCGACGCGTTGCTGGGCAAGCCCATGGGGCTCTCGGTGGAGCTGCCCGACGGTAGCAAGCGCTACTTCCACGGCATCGCCGCACGCTGCAGCCAGTCCTCCGGCACCGGCCAGTTCGCCGGCTACCGCGTCACCCTGCGGCCCTGGCTATGGCTGCTGTCGCGCACCTCCGACTGCCGCATCTTCCAGAACAAGACGGTGCCGGACATCATCAAGCAGGTGTTCCGCGACCTCGGTTTCTCCGACTTCGAAGACGCCCTCACCCGCAGCTACCACGAGTGGGAGTACTGCGTTCAGTACCGCGAGACCAGCTTCGAGTTCGTCAGCCGGCTCATGGAGCAGGAAGGCATCTATTACTACTTCCGCCATGAGCAGTCGCGCCATGTGCTGGTGCTCTCCGATGCCTATGGAGCCCACAGCCCGGCCCCCGGCTACGCGTCGGTGCCCTTCTACCCCCTCGAAGACCAGATGCGCGAGCGTGACCACGTCTACGACTGGCACCTGGCGCAGGAAGTGCAGCCCGGCTCCCTGGCCCTCAACGACTACGACTTCAAGCGTCCCAGCGCACGCCTGGAGGTGCGCTCCAGCGTCAGCCGGAGCCACAGCAACGCCGACCATCCGCTCTACGACTACCCCGGCGAATACGTGCAGACCAGCGACGGCGAGCAGTACGCACGCAACCGCATCGAGGCCATCCAGACCCAGTACGAGCGCGTGCAGCTGCGCACCAACGCGCGCGGCCTGGGGGCTGGCCACCTGTTCAAGATGACCGGCTACCCCCGGGACGACCAGAACCGCGAGTACCTGATCATTGGTGCCCGCTACGCGGTCAGCCAGGAGGCCTACGAGACCGGCTCCGGTGGCGGCCTGCAGTACGAAAGCGACCTGGAATGCATCGACGCCGGGCAGGCCTTCCGGCCGATGCCGACCACCATCAAGCCCATCGTCCAGGGTCCGCAGACGGCCATGGTGGTCGGGCCCAAGGGCGAGGAGATCTGGACCGACCAGTACGGCCGGGTGAAGGTGCATTTCTACTGGGACCGGCACGACCAGTCCAACGAGAACAGCTCCTGCTGGATCCGCGTGTCCCAGGCCTGGGCCGGCAAGAACTGGGGTCACATCCAGATCCCGCGCATCGGCCAGGAGGTGATCGTCAGCTTCCTAGAAGGTGACCCTGACCGCCCGATCATCACCGGCCGCGTGTACAACGCCGAGCAGACCGTGCCCTACGACCTGCCCGCCAACGCCACCCAGAGCGGGGTCAAGAGCCGTTCCAGCAAGGGCGGCACGCCGGCGAACTTCAACGAGATCCGCATGGAGGACAAGAAGGGCGAGGAGCAGCTCTTCATCCACGCGGAGAAGAACCAGGACATCGAGGTCGAGAACGACGAGACCCATTGGGTCGGCCACGACCGCACCAAGACCATCGACCACGACGAAACGGTGCACGTGAAGCACGACCGCACCGAGACAGTGGACAACAACGAGACCATCACCATCGGTGTCGACCGCACCGAGCAGGTCGGCAACAACGAGACCATCACCATCGGCGTCAACCGCACCGAGAAGGTCGGCAGCAACGAGAGCATCACCATCGGCGCCAACCGCACCGAGCAGGTCGGCAGCAACGAGAACATCACCATCGGCAGCAACCGCACCGAGAGCGTCGGCGCCGACGAGCGCATCACCATCGGTGCCAACCGCACCGAGCAGGTCGGCAGCAACGAGAACATCACCATCGGCAGCAACCGCACCGAAAGCGTGGGCAGCAACGAGAGCGTGGACATCGGTGCCAACCAGACCACCAGCATCGGCAAGAACGAGTCCCGCAGCGTCGGCCAGAACCGCAGCACCAGCGTGGGCCAGAGCGACAGCCTGGACGTGGGCAAGCACTTCTCGCTGAACGCCGGTGACTCCATCACCCTGGTCACCGGCTCCGCCAGCATCACCATGAAGAAGGACGGCACCATCGTCATCAGCGGCAAGAACATCACCATCGACGGCTCCGGTGCGATCAACGTCAAGGCCAGCAAGAACGTCGTGGTGAAAGGCCAGAAGATCCTGCAGAACTAGGCCCTGCGGCCAGGGAGTAGCGCATGACAGTCCACACCCACACCCCGACCGCCACCCGCCTCGACGGCGTGGTGATCGGCGTCCTCCTCGATGTCCCCGCAGCGTCCAGCCCCGTGGTGGCCTTCCCCGGCTGCCCATCGGAAACCGGCATCGCCGCGACCACCACCACCGTGCTCGCCCGCGAAGACATCGGCACCCAGGTGGCGCTGATGTTCGTCGGCGGTGATCCGTCCCGCCCGCTGGTCATCGGCCGCATCCAGCGTCTGCCGGAAGCCCGCCAGGCGCCGGCGGTGGCCCACATCGACGGCGAACGCCTGGAGTTCTCCGCCGAGCGCGAGATCGTCCTGCGCTGCGGCAAGGCCAGCATCACCCTGACCCGCGAAGGCAAGGTGCTGATCAAGGGCGCCTACCTCTCCAGCCGCTCCTCGGGCGTCAACCGCATCAAGGGCGGTTCGGTGCAGATCAACTGACAGAGCCGCGCCCATGGAATTGCTCAACGCCACACGCCTGATGGCTGCCTATACCCAGGGCCTGGCCCCGGATGGCCGGGAATCCCTGGTGGTGGTCGCCAAGGGCACCTTCGACCTGCCCCTGGACGGCCGCGAGGCGAGCCTGGCGGAGGTCCAGCGCCCACTGCTGATGGCCGACGAATACGTCGGCGAACCCGGCCTCTCGGCACCCCGCCAGGAAATGGACTTCGCCCCGGTCAAACCCTTCTGCGACGTGCTGGTGATGGGCAAGGCCCACGCACCCAACGGGCGCCCCACCACGCAGATCACCGCCGGCATCCGCGTCGGCCGGGTCAGCAAGGCCTTCAGCGTGCTCGGCCCCCGCCAGTGGGTGCCCGGCGCCCTCGGTGCGGCCCCGGGAGCCCCGCAGCCCTTCATCGAGCAGGACATCGGCTACGCCCACGCGTTCGGCGGCAGCCACGCCATGGCCGACCGCCCCGACTTCGCCGACAGCTACCTGGCCAACCCGGCCGGCCGCGGCTGGTACCCGAGGAGCGCCAGCACCGCCGACATCGTCGGCATGCCCATGCCCAACACCGAAGCCCTCGGCCACCCCATCGACAGCCCCCACGGCGACTTCACCCCCATGGCCCTCGGCCCCATCGGCCGCCACTGGCCGCCGCGCATCGGCCACGCCGGCACCTATGACGACGCCTGGCTGGCGGACCACTTCCCCTTCCTGCCGCCGGACTTCGACACCCGCTACTACCAGGCCGCCCCGCCGGACCAGCAGACCGAGTACCTGCAGGGTGGCGAGGACGTGCTGCTGCTCAACCTCACCCAACAGGAAAGGGCCGGCTTCAAGGTGCCGAGGATGCAGGTGCCGGTGACGTTCTTCCTGAAGAAGAACCGTCATGAGCGGGTTCACGCGGTGATCGACACCCTGGTCATCGACACCGATGCCAGGCAGGTGGAAATCACCTGGCGTACCAGTCGCATCCTCAAGAAGGACATGTTCGAGATTCCGCAGATCCTGGTTGGCGAAATGCCACGCGCCTGGTGGCGGGCCAGGGAACTGGGCAAGGACTACTACACCTCGCTGGAGGCCTTGAGCCGCGCCAAGCGTGCCCATGAGGATGCCCTTCGATGAGTGCACTGTGCATCGTCGGCACCGGTATGGTCAGCGCCGTAGGCCTGGACGCCCCCTCCACTTGCGCAGCCATCCGCTGCGCCATCGACAACTTCCAGGAAACCCGCTTCGTCGATCAGGCCGGCGAATGGCTGCTGGGCGCCAGCGTGCCCTTCGAGCAACCCTGGCGAGGTCGCATCAAGCTGGTGAAGATGGCCGCGCGTGCCATCGCCGAGGCCCTGGCCAGCACACCGGGCGTCGATCCTCAGAAAACCCCGCTGCTGCTCTGCGTCGCCGAGGAGGAGCGCCCAGGCCGCCTGCCCAACCTCGACCGCAGCCTGCTGCGTGAGATCGAGCAGGAACTGGGCCTGCACTTTCATGAAGCCTCCAGCCTCATCCCCCGTGGCCGTGTCAGCGGCGCCGTAGCCTTGCTCAACGCACGCAAGCTGGTTCATGAGCAGGGCCACCGCCACGTGCTGGTCGCGGGGGTCGACTCCTTCCTCAACAGCGCCACCCTGAGCGCATTCGAGAAGCGTGATCGCCTGCTCACCAGCCAGAACTCCAACGGTTTCATCCCCGGCGAAGGCGCTGCGGCAATCACCCTGAGCGCCCCCGTGCAGAGCGAAGAGCCCCAGCTGGCCTGCATCGCCCTGGGCTTCGGCGTCGAGCCTGTGACCGTGGAGACGGAGGAGAAGAAGCTGCGGGCGGATGGGCTGACACAGGCACTCAAGGCTGCGCTGGCAGAGGCCGGATGTGGCCTGGAGAGCATGGACTACCGCCTTACCGACCTCTCCGGCGAGCAGTACTACTTCAAGGAAGCCTCGCTGGCATTGAGCCGGACCCTGCGCGTGCGCAAGGAGTTCTTCCACCTCTGGCACCCTGCCGACTGCATCGGTGAATGCGGTGCAGCGATCGGGCCGGCCATGCTGGCCGTAGCCCTGGCAGCCAGCCGCAAAGGCTACGGCGAAGGCCCGAACATCTGCTGCCAATTGGGCAACGATGCCGGTCAACGCGCCGTAGCACTGCTCACCTATCAGCACGTGAGGGCCACCTGATGAGCAACCAGGTCTATGCCAACAACATGGAAGTCTCCTGCAAGGCGGCGAACGGTAAATCCATCGCCTGCTTCCCGGATGTGTGCTTCACGCCTCCCCAGGCGCCTCCCACCCCAACGGGCGTCCCCATCCCCTACCCCAACACCGGCATGGCCAGTGACACCACCAACGGGACCCGGACGATCAAGATCACCGGCAAGGAGGCCATGCTCAAGGACAAGAGCTACTTCAAGACCAGCTATGGCGACGAAGCCGGCTGCGCGCCCAAGAAGGGCATTGTCACCAGCAAGATCAAGGGCAAGGTGTATTTCACGTCCTGGTCGATGAACGTGAAATTCGAAGCGGAAAACGTGGTCAGACACCTCGACCTGACCACCCACAACCACGCTTCACCGCCAGGTAACACCATGCCCTGGACCTACGCGGACCGCATGGCCTTCGCCGATGGCATCAGCCAGTGCTCGGGTGAGAAGGACCGGGCCGAAAAAGCCTGCGGCGACACCAGCAAGAAGATGATCTGCCCGGACATTTCCGCGCTGCAGGCTGCCTCCAAGGCGCGCAAGCAGGCCAAGGACAAGGCCGGCGACAACTTCCAGGCTGACCCCGAATACCTGAAAAAGCATGCCGAGGTCCAGGGCCACTACGGGGCGCTGGCCAAGACCATGAACGACGACCCCTGCCAGAAGGCCATGCGTTGCTTCCTGGCGCCTTACAAGCCCAACCGTTGCTGTCCAGGCCAGACCGGCGACCACCTGGTGGACGCCGCCTCGTTCGGCCCTCGGGATGGCGCCAAGATCGGCGGCTGGAGCAAGTACAACACCGACAAGGCACCGGTCATGTGCGCCGAGGGCCCGAACCAGACCACCGCCACCCACGGCCAGATGCACACCCGCCGAGGTGTGGTGGCATTGCGCGAGGCGGATGCCAATGGCGAGTGGCCCAGGGCGAAAGCCACCGAGACCGGTGCCAAGGCTGCCAAGAAGACATTCCCCGACTCCAACTGCTCACAGGAATGCCTGGAAGCCCAGTTGAACAAGTACCACGACAAGGCCAAGGACGATGGTCCGGAAAAGCCGATCAAGGCCAATGCAACCATGACCAGCGACCCGGCAGAACGAAACAAGGCGACGGCGGAAATGTTCGGGAGCGAATCCGCCCGTTAATTCAAAGTCCCCAGGAGAACACCATGGAAACCCGAGATCCACGATTCAGCGGTTACAGCATCGGCACCGGAACCGTCCGCTATTCAGACCTCAGCTATCTAGTCACCACCAATGACGAGGCCATCAGCGAAGGGCATACCGGCTCCCTGCTGTTCACCCTGGACCGTGGAACCTGGGGCGCAGGTGCCGTCGACTGGCTGGCCTGCTCCGGAACTGTCTGCCACACCCCCGCCGAGCGTTACCTGGTGCTGGGTACAGATGGTTCGGTCCGTGCCAGCGGAGGCGGTTCGGTAAAAGAAGAGTCGCCCATCGCCAGTTGCGGCGTAGACCCGAAGAAGCGCGGCCCACTGCGGGAGATCCGCGCCTTCGCTAAAGGCCGCGCCTACGCGGTCGGCACCTGCCGACAGGCCTATGTCCGTACCGATGAAAGCCAGTGGAAGTGCATCGACCAGTCCGCCCAGGTCGGCGACGTGGACATCACCGACACCAGTTTCGAATCCATCGACGGCTTCGACGAACAGGAAATCTATACCGTCGGCTGGGAAGGCGAGATCTGGACATACGACGGCGCCACCTTCACCCAGCTGACCAGCCCCACCAACCTGGCGCTGTACAAGGTGCGCTGCGCGCCGGACGGCTTCGTCTACGCCTGCGGCCAGCTCGGCACCCTGCTGCGCGGCCGAGGCGACCAGTGGGAAGTGATCGAGCACGACAGCACCACCGAAGACCTCTGGGGCATGGAAATCTTCAACGGCGAGGTCTACGTGTCGTCCACCCACTTCGTCTACCGCCTGGTGGACGGCAAGCTGAAGGCTGTCGATTTCGGCGATGACGTTCCGGGCAGCTGCTACCACCTGAGCGCAGCGGACGGAATCATGTGGTCCATCGGCCCGAAGGACGTCATGGAATTCAACGGCTCCACCTGGAAGCGGATCCTGCAAATTGGCTGATAGCGCTATGGCTTATGCCCAGGGCAAAAGGACCGAAGGACGATGAACACCCTGCCCATCGTCCTCGACCAACACGCCGAAGAAGCCGGCTTCCTTGCTGGCCTGCGCGACTACGCCGTTCGCGCGCCGCACTACGACCTCAAGCACCTGCGCACCCTCGACAGCCGCATCGAAGCGCATCTGGACGGCTTGCTGATCGCCGGGCTCAAGGGGCTCGACCTGCTGCTCAAGGCGTTGTCGCCCCACGCCACCGGCGAGGTATTCGCCGCCACGGCGCTGGCCTTCATGGCCGGCAATGGTCCGGCGCTGTCCACCCTCGCCGAGCACCTGCGCAAGGCGCCGGACGGCGAGCGTGGCTTCACCTCGGCACTGGGCTGGTTGGAGTGGGCGACCGTCGAACCCTGGATCGAACGCCTCCTAGCCTCGCCCGAGCCGCTGTTCCGGCGCATGGGCCTGGCAGCCTGCGGCATGCACCGGCGCGATCCCGGCCCGGCCTTGCTGGCCGGCCTCGCCCACAGCGACCCAGGCGTGCTGGCGCGCGCGGCGCGTACGGCCGGCGAACTGCGGCGGCGAGACCTGATGCCCGCCATCCGTGCCCACCGCCTGCACGACGACATGGCGGTGCGTTTCTGGGCCAATTGGGCCACGGTGCAGATGGGCGACGAGGAAGCCCTCGGCCCGCTGCGCCTGCTGGCAGAGCACCCCGGCCCGTTCCGCCTGCGGGCGTTGGGCGTGCTGCTGTGCTGGCAGCCCCGGGAGGCCAGCATCCAGTGGTTGCGCGCATTGATGGGCGATGCCCGTCACCACCGCCTGGTGATCCAGGCCACCGGGCCCTTCGGTGACCCGGTGGCGGTGCCCTGGCTGATCCAGCGCATGCACGAACTGCCCCTTGCCCGGGCGGCCGGCGAAGCCTTCACCCTGATCACCGGGGCGGACCTCGCCGATCTGGACCTGGAGCGGCGTCAGGTCCCCGACTATGACGCCGGCCCTACCGATGATCCTGAAGACCCGAACGTGGACATGGACCCGGACACCGACCTCCCCTGGCCCGATCCGGCGCGCGTCGAGGCCTGGTGGCAGGCCAACCGCCCACGCTTCGCCAACGGCACGGCCTACCTGCTGGGCGAACCTCTCAGCGAAGCACGCTGCCTGGCGGTGCTGCAGAGCGGCTACCAGCGCCAGCGCGTGGCAGCCGCCAACGCCCTGGCCCGCTTCGTACCGACCCGCTCCGTCTTCCCCACCAGCGCCCCTGCCCTGCGGCAGCGTCAGTTGCTGGGCTGCTGACAAGACCAACCTGACCATGGCCGGCGGCCCGCAGCCGGATTACCGCTCGCCAGTACCGGAAACCCAAATGGATACCAAAGCAGCACTCCAGGGCTACAGCATCACCTCGGGTACCGTCCGCTATTCCGACCTTGCCTACCTAGTGACAACACATGACCAGGCTATGGCTGAAGGGCATACCGGCTCCCTGCTGTGCACTCTGGATCGTGGAACCTGGGGCGCAGGCGTCGTCGACTGGCTGGCATGTTCCGGAACTGTCTGCCACACGCCCGCCGAGCGTTACCTGGTGCTGGGTACCGATGGCTCGGTCCGTGCCAGCGGAGGCGGTTCGGTAAAGGAAGAATCGCCCATCGGCAGCTGCGGCGTAGACCCGAAGAAGCGCGGCCCACTGCGGGAGATCCGCGCCGTCGCCAAAGGCCGTGCCTACGCGGTCGGTACCTGCCGACAGGCCTATGTCCGCATCGATGAAAGCCAGTGGCGGTGCATCGACCAGTCCGCCCAGGGCGGCGACGTGGACATTACCGACACCAGTTTCGAATCCATCGACGGCTTCGACGAACAGGAAATCTATACCGTCGGCTGGGAAGGCGAGATCTGGACATACGACGGCGCCGCCTTCACCCAGCTGACCAGCCCCACCAACCTGGCGCTGTACAAGGTGCGCTGCGCACCGGACGGCTTCGTCTACGCCTGCGGCCAGCTCGGCACCCTGCTGCGCGGCCGAGGCGACCAGTGGGAAGTGATCGAGCACGGCAGCACCACCGAAGACCTCTGGGGCATGGAAATCTTCAACGGCGAGGTCTACGTGTCGTCCACCCACTTCGTCTACCGCCTG
The DNA here is from genome assembly GCF_011397855.1 of Metapseudomonas otitidis. NCBI lineage: Bacteria > Pseudomonadati > Pseudomonadota > Gammaproteobacteria > Pseudomonadales > Pseudomonadaceae > Metapseudomonas > Metapseudomonas otitidis. The sequence continues at coordinate 3,338,963 of NZ_AP022642.1, forward strand.
GTGGACGGCAAGCTGAAGGCTGTCGATTTCGGCGATGACGTTCCGAGCAGCTGCTACCACCTGAGCGCAGCGGACGGAATCATGTGGTCCATCGGCCCGAAGGACGTCATGGAATTCAACGGCTCCACCTGGAAGCGGATCCTGCAAATTGGCTGATAGCGCTGCTGGACGCTGATCACAACAAACAGGGTATTGATGACTCGACACGGTGCCGGCCCATTGCCACTGGCTACAAAGTGACGAAGTAGAGAAAGCAGCCAATGCCGCCGTGGTGGCGCTCTCGCCCCGCCTTGCCGCCGCCTCTGCGTCCGCACCCTCCGGCCGATAATCTTTTGGGAGAAATTGATGACCCTAGGACTCAACACCCGGCATACGTACGTATCAGGCTGTGTGCGTTATCACGACCTCGCCTACACCGCGTCACAAGACGATGCCGTACCAGCGGATGTCGAGCACAGTCACTTCCATGAAATCGATGGCAACAACCTTGGCTACATCGGTGCAGTGACCTGGGCCACTGCCAGCATGACGGTGAGCAAATTTCCACAGGAGCAGATGATCGCCATGTCGGCTCACGGCGAGGTGAAGCTGTTCGGCAGTGGGAAGCAGAGCGACGAGCAGATCACCACTCCCGATGGTTCTCCGGAAACGCGAGGGCTGCTCAGGAAGCTGCGCACCATCGAGAACCGCACATACGCCGTTGGCATGGGTCGCCAGGTATATCGGCGTGAGAACGAAGACGACTGGCGATGCCTCGACCAGAAGATTCGCCCAGCCATCGGAGAGGTAAAGGGCTTCGAGTCCATCGACGGCTTCTCGTCCTCGGACATCTACGCCGTGGGTTGGGACGGCGAGATATGGCATTTCGACGGACAGGATTGGGAGCAGAAAAGCAGTCCGACCCACGTCGTTCTGACCAATGTCCTCTGTGCCGGAGATGGCAATGTCTACATCGCGGCTCGTCAGGGACTGCTGATACGCGGCCGTGGTGACAGTTGGGAAAGCATCGAGCACGAAAGCATGGACAAGGACATATGGGACCTCGCCTGGTATGGCGAAACCCTCTATCTATCGACCTACAGAGGCTTGTTCAAACTGGTAGGCGACAAACTGGTACCCGTCGACTTCGGCACTGACAAGGCCTGGACCACCTATCACCTGAGTGCAGCCGATGGCGTGCTCTGGTCTTTCGGCAAGAAAGACGTAATGGCCTTCGACGGCCAGACCTGGACCCGGATCGACTGATGATCCCCATCGTCCTCGACCAACACGCCGAAGGGACCGGATTTCTCGCCGGCCTGCGCGACTGCGCCGTGCGCGCGCCGTATGGCCACAGGGGAACGGTGCATACACCATGAATAGCGGAAGCATTACCTTTGCCAAGTGTTCGATCGTCAGACGCGATCTGGTTTTCATCAGCGCCCAAGTCACCGAGTTGAACAATCGCAACGTCAACCACACCAAGGTCCTTCGCTGGAAAGCCGGGGCTTTCGCACACTTCATGATCGACTCGGCCACTACGGCAATCAGCGTCACTACCCCACCCCTGACCGTGTTTTCGATGGGACTGGATGGCGACATTCACCTCTTTCGAGGCTCTACCAGAACCACCGAGCATATCGTGGGACCGAATGACTCCGGTTTGCTGTGCGATATGCGCCTGATAGCGGGCTCCCACTACGTAGCGGGCATGCAACGCCAGGTTTACCGACGCCATGAAGACGGTGGCTGGCACTCTATCGCCGACTCCATTCGCAACCGGGAAGGCATCAAGGGCTTCCACTCAATAGACGGCTTTTCAGCAACTGAGCTGTACGCCGTTGGCATGGACGGCGAGATCTGGCTATTCGACGGTCGGCACTGGCAGGCGCTTGGGAGCCCAACCTCGATGATCCTGCAAAACGTGCACTGCAGCGACGATGGCAACGTCTACATCGTGGGTCAGGCTGGCGTGGTGCTTGTTGGTCGAGGGGACCAGTGGGTTCCCGTCAACCTGAACGACTTCAGCGAAGACCTGTGGGGCGTAACGGTATTCAACGGTGATCTGTTTATTGCCTCCTCCAAAGCGGTCTATCGGATTGCCGACGGTCAACTGAAGAAGGCCAATATCGGTTCTGATGGCGCCGGCTCTGCCTCCTTTCTCGCATCTGGGGATGGCGTGCTCTGGTCCGTTGGAAGCAGGCACCTGGCCTTTACCGCTGACGGTGTTAGCTGGACGGTTGTGGACTATGACGATGCCAGCTATTGAGGCTTGCTCCCTCGAACCTCTGGTGGACCTGATGACGGTGGCCCTGCTGCTGGGCTGCTGACAGCCGATAATCGAACACTAAATCCCGGTGCATCCCCGCACCGGTGCGGTGCAGATTGACCGAATTAACCGGTTAGTACATTTTCCTCGCACACGGTGGAGACCACCCCGCCGTGAATGACCTGGAGAATGAGATGCCCCCGATCGTCCTGGTGCTCAACGGCCCCAACCTCAACCTGCTGGGAACCCGAGAGCCCGCCACCTACGGCCACGAGACCCTGGCCGACATCGCCGACCGGTGCACCCGCACCGCTGCCGGGCTGGGCCTGACGGTGGACTTCCGGCAGACCAACCACGAAGGCCAGTTGATCGAGTGGATCCACGAAGCCCGTGGCCGCTGCGCCGGCATCCTGATCAACCCGGCAGCCTGGACCCACACCTCGGTGGCCATCCGCGACGCCCTGGCGGCGGTCGAGCTGCCGGTCATCGAGGTGCATCTGTCCAACGTGCACAAGCGCGAAGCCTTTCGTCACCACTCCTTCGTTTCCGCCATTGCCGTGGGCGTCATCTGCGGCCTCGGCAGCCAGGGCTACAGCCTGGCACTCCAGCATTTCGGCCAACTGATCAACAACAAGTGAATGCCATGTCCAACCTGTCCAACTCCGTACTCGCCGGCCTGATCGGCGCCGGCATCCAGGCTTCCCGCACCCCTGCCCTGCACGAGCACGAGGGCGACGCCCAGGGCCTGCGCTACCTCTACCGACTGATCGACCTCGATGCCCTCAGGCTGGACAGCGGCGCCCTCCCCGACCTGCTGCGCAGCGCCGAGCAGATGGGCTTCACCGGGCTGAACATCACCTTCCCCTGCAAGCAGGCCATCCTCCCGCTGCTGGATGAGCTGTCCCCCGAAGCCGCCGGCATTGGCGCGGTGAACACCGTGGTGCTGAAGGACGGCAAGCGCGTCGGCCACAACACCGACTGCCTCGGCTTTGCCGAAGGCTTCCGCCGCGGCTTGCCCGGTGTGCAGCGCCGCCAGGTGGTGCAGATGGGTGCAGGCGGTGCCGGCTCCGCCGTGGCCCATGCCCTGCTGGCCGAAGGCGTCGAGCGCCTGACCCTGTTCGAGGTGGACGCTGCCCGTGGCCAGGCCCTGGTGGACAGCCTCAACCAGCATTTCGGCCCCGGCCGCGCCGCCCTGGGCAGCCACCTGCCCAGCGCCATGGCGGAGGCCGACGGCCTGGTCAACACCACCCCCATCGGCATGGCCAAGCTGCCGGGTACACCGGTGCCGGCCGAACTGCTGCGCGCCGACCTGTGGGTGGCGGAGATCGTCTACTTCCCGCTGGAGACCGAGCTGCTGCGCGACGCCCGCGCCATCGGCTGCCAGACGCTGGATGGCAGCACCATGGCGGTGTTCCAGGCGGTGAAGGCCTTCGAGCTGTTCAGCGGCCGCATGGCCGACGCCGACCGCATGATGGCGCACTTCGCCAGCCTGAACGGCTGAAACGAAACGGGGCGGCCAATGCCGCCCCGTTCATGTCGGTGAGATGCGTCAGGGCTGGGCGAGGAAGCGCAGCACCGACTCGCAGATCATCGCCTTGTGCCGCGCCTTTACCTGCTCGTCGGTGAGGTCGATCTCGAAGATCTGTCCGAAGGTGTTACGGTTGGACACCCGGTAGAAGCAGAACGAACTGATCAGCAGGTGCAGGTCCAGCGCCTGGATGCCCGGCCGGAACGCACCCTCGGCCTGCCCGCGCTGGATGATCTCGCCCATGGCATCGAGGATGGTGCTGCTCATGGTGCGGATGGTCCTGGACTGCCGCACGTACTCCCCGTAGTGGATGTTCTCGATGCAGACGATGCGCACGAAATCCACGTTGCGGTCGTGGTGGTCGAAGGTGAACTCCACCAGTCGCTGGATCGCCTCGCGGGGTGGCAGTTCGGCCAGGTGCAACTGCGCCTCGGTGCCACGGATATCGCCGTAGAGCTTCTCCAGCACCTCCAGGTAGAGCTGCTCCTTGCTGCCGAAGTAGTAGTAGATCATCCGCTTGGAGGTCTGCATGCGTTCGGCGATGGCGTCGACCCGGGCACCCGAAAGCCCCTGCTGGACGAACTCGACGATGGCCGCCTTGAGGATGTCCTCGCGGGTCTTCTCGGGGTTGTTCTTGCGTCCTTTGCGGGGGGCGTCGGCGGGGGTGTCTGGCAGTTCTGTCGTTATTGTCATGGTGGGCTCACGGCCTGCGGAAACCGGCCGATTATGGGCGGCTCAACCCGGAGGGGGAAGCCTGGCGCACGCGGCGCCAGGCTGCCCGGGTCAGAGCCTGGCCTTCGCCGGCGCCCCGCTGCGGGCCTTGGCCATGGCCGCCAGGCGCACCGCCACGTTGGCTGCCCCGTAGCCGGCGTAGCCGTTGCGGCGCTGCAGGACCTCGAAGAAGAAGCGCCCCTCGAACGGCTCGGTGTACACGTGAAACAGCTCGCCGCCCTGGGCGTCGCGGTCGTAGAGCACGTTGTAATAGGCCAGTTCGCTGAGGAATTCGTCATCGAAATCGAAGCGCGCGGCCAGGTCATCGTAGTAGTTCAGCGGAATGTCCAGCAGCGGCACCCCCGCCTCCTTGGCCCGGCTCACCTCGGCGAAGATGTCCTCGCAGGCGAAGGCGATGTGGTGGGCGCCCGAGCCCCGGTAGCTGGAAAGCGCGTGGGAGATGGCGGTGTTGCGGTTCTCCGAGATGTTCAGCGGCAGGCGGATGCTGCTGCAGCGGCTGCGCAGCGCCCGGCTCTTCACCAGGCCGTACGGGTCCGGCAGCACCACCTCGTCGTCGGCCTCGAAGTCCAGCACGCTCTTGTAGAACAGCACCCAGCTGTCCAGGCCGTCCGCCGGCAGCGCCAGGGCCATGTGATCGATGCGCTGCAAGGCGCCGCTCTGGGTGACCTGGGCATCGAGCACGAAGTCGCTGTCGTAGATGGTCTGCCCGGCCGGAGCCTGCTCCACCAGGTACAGCAGGCTGCCGTCGGGGGCGCGTACGGCGGGGATCTCCCGCTCGTTGGGCCCTACCAGCCCACGGAACGGCTGGCCCCGGTACTCCCGGGCACGCTCCAGGGCGTGGCTGCTGTCGTCCACCCGCAGCGCGGTGGCACACAGCGAAGGGCCGTGGGCCTCGAAGTAGCCATGGGCAAAGGAATAGGGCTCGGCATTGAGCACGATGTTGATGTCCCCCTGGCGCAGCAGGCTCACGTCCTTGGAGCGATGCCGCCCGGCGCGGGAAAAGCCCAGGCGCTCCAGCCAGCCGGCCAGCTTCGCGCCCTGGGCTTCGTCCACGGCGAATTCGAGAAACTCCACCCCGGCGTAATGGCTGGCCGGCGGCGGTGCGAAGAGGATGTCGAGGTTGGCCGGCGGTACCGGGTCCTTCTGCAGCAGCGCGCGGGTCTTCTCCTCCAGGTAGAGCAGCGAGCGCAGGCCGTCCGCGGCATTGGCACGGGGCGGCGCAGCGCGGAAACCGTCGTTGAAGATTTCCAGGGACAGCGGGCCGGTGTAGCCGCTGCGCAGGATCGACGCCAGGAAGCCCGGCAGGTCGAATTCGCCCTGCCCCGGGAAGCAGCGGAAGTGCCGGCTCCACTCCAGCACGTCCATGTTCAGCAGCGGCGCATCGGCCATCTGCACGAAGAAGATCTTGTCCCCCGGAATGTCGGCGATGCCGCTCGGGTCCCCCTTGATCGACAGGGTGTGGAAGCTGTCCAGCAACACCCCGAGAGCCGGGTGATCGGCCTGGCGGACGATGTCCCACACCTGCTGCCAGCTGTTCACGTGGCGGCCCCAGGCCAGGGCCTCGTAGCCGATGCGCAGGTCTCGCGCGCCGGCCCGCTCGGCCAGCAGGCGCAGGTCGTCCACCAGGATGCGTTCGTCCGCCAGGGCATCGGCCTGGACGTTGCTGCACACCAGCACCAGGTCGGTGCCCAGCTCCTGCATCAGGTCGAACTTGCGCTCGGCGCGGTCGAGGTTCCTCTGCAGGCGCTCGCGGCGGCAGCCCTCGAAGTCACGGAACGGCTGGAACAGGGTGATGGCCAGCCCCAGGTCCGCGCACATCTGGCGGATTTCCCGGGGGCTGCCGGCGTAGTACAGCAGGTCGTTCTCGAAGATCTCGACGCCATCGAAGCCGGCGGCGGCGATGGCTTCGAGTTTTTCCGGCAGGGTACCGCTCAGGGAGACGGTGGCAATGGAACGCTGCATGTTCAGCTCCTGGTAGAGGGCCGGCACAGTGGCCAGCGGCGGACCCGGGTCGCTGCGTGAACACACGCAAAACCCTTTCGTTTTTGTGGCCGGATGGATTATTCGCGCGTAAAGTCAGCGCCTCAATCAAAATGTACGAACTGGTTAGTTTTGTGTTCGATCATCGAACAGAAGGCCGGTAATCGAATTGACGCTTTTTCGATCACTGCGCAACATGCCTCCCATGTTGCAGGTCTCCCCGCCGGTCGGCGCCTCTGCCGAACCCGCCGCCCGGCTGGCCCTGCGATGGCATACACGCGTCACGACATAACAATTTCAAGAACGGGTACCTGCTCATGCTCACCTCCGCCCTGCATCCCATCCGCATCCCTTGCACCCCGGCCCTGCCCCGCCCAGCGCGACCTGCCGAGCCCGTCTGACCCCGCATCCCCGACACCGAGAATGGCCCCGACCGGACGTCATCCGACGCGCCGGCCACGACCCGACTCCGCCCCACTGCGCGCGTGCCGCCCCGGACCTGTCCAAGGGCGAAGCGCAGGGGCGACAGCACAATAAAAACGGAGACAACGATGGCGACTTCCTCCTCGAACCAGGCCAAGAAAGCGACGGCCAGCGGCTGGATCGGCTCCGCCCTGGAGTACTACGACTTCTTCATCTACGCCCAGGCTGCGGCCCTGATCTTCCCGCAGATCTTCTTCCCCAACAGCGACCCCAAGATGGCGATCATCGCCTCCCTGGCCACCTATGGCGTCGGCTACCTGGCCCGCCCCATCGGCGCCTTCGTGCTGGGCCACTGGGGCGACACCCGAGGCCGCAAGAACGTCCTGCTGCTGTGCATGTTCCTGATGGGCATCTCCACCATGGCGGTGGGCCTGCTGCCGACCTACCACGACATCGGCATCCTCGCGCCCATCGCCCTGGTGATCCTGCGCCTTGTGCAGGGCTTCGCAGTGGCCGGCGAGATCTCCGGCGCCAGCTCGATGATCATGGAGCACGCCCCCTTCGGCCGGCGCGGCTACTACGCCAGCTTCACCCTGCAGGGCGTGCAGGCCGGCCAGGTGATGGCCGCCGCCGTGTTCCTGCCGCTGGCCTACTTCATGCCCAGTGATGCCTTCAACGAATGGGGCTGGCGCATTCCCTTCCTGATGAGCGCGTTCGTGCTGGTGGCCGGCTTCATCATCCGCCGCGAAGTCCACGAGACCCCGGCCTTCGTCCAGGAAGAGAACCAGCAGAAAGTCGCCAAGTCGCCGGTCTCCGAGGCCTTCCGCCACAGCTGGAAGCACATGGTGCTGGTGATGTTCATGGCCCTGATGAACGTGATCCCGGTGGTCGCCACCATCTTCGGCGCCGCCTATGCCGTGCAGCCGGCCTATGGCATCGGCTTCGACAAGAGCGTCTACCTGTGGATCCCGGTGGTGGGCAACATCGTCGCCGTGCTGGTCATCCCCTTCGTCGGCAACCTCTCCGACAAGATCGGCCGCCGCCCGACCATGATCACCGGCTGCCTGGGCTCCGGCCTGCTCGCCTTCGGCTACCTCTACGCCATCAGCATCCAGAACGTGCCGCTCGCCTTCGCCCTGTCGATCCTCATGTGGGGCATGGTCTACCAGGGCTACAACGCGGTGTTCCCGAGCTTCTACCCGGAGCTGTTCCAGACCCGCTACCGCGTCTCCGCCATGGCCATCGCGCAGAACATCGGCACCATGCTCACCGCCATGCTGCCCGCCCTGTTCGCCGCCGTCGCCCCGCCCGGCTCGGACAACATCCCGGTGGTGATCGGCAGCCTCGCCTTCCTCATCACCTGCGTCTGCGCCCTGGCCGCCTACCTGGCGCCGGAAACCCATCGCCTGGCCATGGACGACCTCGGCAAGCCCGACGCCCAGCCGATGGACAAGCACCAGTACGAAGCCACCCGCCAGGGCAGCCTGCGCACCGCCGGCTGACCCTCCACCGCTCCATCCAGGGCCCCCGCATGGGGGCCTTGTTGTTCCGGCCGGGACGATGTTGAACCACCGCCTCAGAACCAGTCCCGCCGCTCCTCGAAGGCGGCACGCACCAGGGTGACGATGCGCTGCACCTCGTCGCGCTCGCTGGCCTCGCTGCGCACGGCGAGCCAGGCGTTGAGGGTCATGGGCTGGGGGAACAGTGCCGGCAGCGCCAGCAGGTTCTTGTCGATCAGCGGGACGTAGTGCGGCAGCAGCCCGATGCAGGCGCTCCACTGGATCATCTGCCGCTGCACCTCGTAGGCGTTCACCCGCGTCACCCCCGAGCGGCGCGCGGCGATGGCGCGGTTCCACGGCGCCAGGGCTTCCAGGGCCGACTGGCCACTGAGGTCCACCAGCATGTAGTCCTCCAGCTCCAGCAGGCTGCGCGGCCGGCTGCTTTCCCGCGAGTAGCGCTTGGCCACGTGGGGCAGGTAGTCCAGCGGGGCCAGGCAGGCGAGCGTGTCACAGGGGAACCCGGGATCGGGGGGCGGTCCTTCGGGGGCCAGCCAGACCTGCACGTCCACTTCGACCGCGGGGGCGCTGGTGCTGTCCAGGCGCAGCAGGTCCAGGCGTACCCGCGCGTGCTGGCGCAGGTAGGCCAGCAGGTCGCGCCCGAGGATGTCGTGCAGCAGGGTCTCGGCCACGGCGATGCGCACCCGGGGCTGCTCCTCGTGCTGCGCCCGGGGCAGGTCGAGCAGCCCCAGGCGTGTGCTGAACAGCTGGCGCAGGCGCCGCCCTTCCGGGCTGAGCACCACGGTGTTGCCCTGGTGCACGAACAGCGGCTGACCGCTCCAGGCGGCCAGTTGCGCCAGCTTCTTGCGCAGCAGCGTGGGCTTGATGCTCAGGCTGCGGGCCGCCTGCATGAAGCACCCGCAGCGGGCGGCGGCGAGAAAGCAGCGCGCCGCCTCGTGGTCGAGCCCCAGCAGCGCCGGATCCAGCGGTGTTTCGTCCAGGCCGGGGGCGTGTGCCGGCCCGGCGCCTTCCTGCAATGTCATGGCACCTCCTCCCTAAGGAATCCTCGGCGCGCCGGGCCGATGGCTCGCGCGCCGGTCCTGGCCGGTACCTCCCTGTCCGACCCGTCCCGCTCAGTGCGCAGTCTCCAGCGCCTGGCTGATCTGTGCCCCGTCGATGCTCAGGGTGCCGGCGTTGACCAACCCATCCAGGTAGGCCCGGGCCACCTGCTGCTGGCGTTGCGCACGCAGCGCATCGCGCAGGCGCCCGCGCACCTCGTCGAGGGTGGCCGTGCGCGACGGCTGGGTCTCCAGTACCCGCAGCACGTGGTAGCCGTCCTGGCTGCGCACCGGGTCGGACACGGCCCCCGGCTTCAGCCCCAGCAGCACCTGGCGCATGGCCGGCAGGTACTGCTGCAGCGGCTGGAGGCCGCTGTCGCCGCCCTGCTCCGCCGAACCCCGGTCCTCGGAGTACTGCCGCGCCAGGGCGGCAAAGTCGGCACCCTCGGCCCGCGCACGGCGGGCCAGGTCCTGAGCCTGCTTGCGCACCTGCTCCTCGCTGCGCTCCGGCCCCACCGCCAGGAAGATCTGCGCCACCCGCAGCATCGGCGGGGTGGTCCAGTTGGCCTTGCCGGCGTCATAGGCGGCCTGCAGCTCGGCGTCGCTGGGGTAGCCCTCCGGCACCTGGCTGACCGCCTCCAGGTAGGTGCGCAGCAGCACCTGCTCGGTGGCGGCGCGGGTCATGCGGCGGATATCCGGGCGGTCTTCCCAGCCCTGGGCCTCGGCCTGTTGCAGCAGCGCCTTCTCGGCCAGGCGACCGCGTATCCAGGCCTCCAGTGCGGGGCGGTCCTCGCGCAGCTGCTCGCGGCTGTCCGCCGGCAGGGTCGCCAGCAGTGCCTCCAGTTCATCCGCCTCCAGCGCCAGCGCGCCGAGGCGTGCGACGGCCGTGGGCGATGCCACGGGCGCCGGTGCCACCTGCACAGTCGGCTGCACGGCGGCTTCCGGCGGTGAGCCGGGGCGCAGCCCCAGCACCACCCCGGCCACGCTCGCGGTCAGGGCCACGCCGCCCAGGCCCCACAGGGCTCCACGCCAGGCCATGGGTCAGGCCTCGACCGCTTCGGCAGCGGGCTCGGCCTCGGCGGCCGGTTCGGGATGGCGCGTGGCGCTGTCGCGGCTGAAGTCACGCAGGTAGACGATGAACTCCTGCAGCAGGTGGTCCCACAGCTCCAGCTGGCCACGCAGGTGCTGCGGGCTGATGCCGGCGGCCACCAGGGCGTCCATCTCCAGCACGAGGAAGTCACCCTGGCGCGACAGGCGGGCGAAGCGCCGGGTGGCGTTCCACACCTCGGCGAGGCCGGCGGGCAGTTCGCCCTGGATGCGCAGCGCGCAGCTGAAGCAGTAGTCCAGGTAGGCGCCCTCCTCCCGCGCCCGGTTGCCGAAGCGCACGGCGAAGCCGATGCCCTGGCTGGCGCTGAGCAGTTGCACGATGCCGCCCTGTTCGGTGCGGTTGACGCGGTAGCCGGCTTCGCGCAGGCAATCGCCGAGCTGGTCGGGGGTGATGCTCTGGATCAGGTCCTGGGTGTTCATGCTGTGACTCCTGTGTACGGGGGGCGCCGGCCCGTGCCGACGCCATGGGGTTCAGGGTTTGGGGGCCAGGGCGGCGTCGAACTGGGTGTCGTAGAGGCGGTCGCCGTAGGACTGCGCCAGCTCCTCGAACTTCACCCGCGCGCGGCTGGCGAAGGGTTGGCGCAGCTTCACCACGTCGGCCACGTCGATGCGCTCGTAGGCGTCGAGGACCTCGCGGGCCACCTGGTACATCTCGTGGTTGCGGGTGGTGCACTGCTGCAGCTGTTCGTCGCGGGCGGCCAGATCGCTGGTCAGCTGCACACGGGCTGCCTCCACGCCACGGGCACGCGTCAGCAGTTCCTCGTAGGCCTGCTTGAACTTGCCCACCTGCTCATTGCTGGCGGCCACCTGGGCCTGGGCCGCCTCGTGCAGGGCCGCCTGCTGCCCGGCCAGTTGCTCGTTCTGCTGGCGGGCCTTGGCCAGCTCCGCCTCCAGGCGCTTGATCTGCGCCTGGGCGGTGCTCAGCTGGCTTTCCGCCGCGCTGCGGGCGGCCGCCGCCTGGGCCTGCTCGCTCTGCAGCGCCTGCAGTTGCTGGGTGGTGCTGCGCAGCTGGGTGCGCAGGCGCTCTTCCATGCCTTCGGCGTGGGCCCCGCTGCTGGCCAGCAGGGCCAGGCCAAGGGCCAGGGCGGATCGGGATCGGGTGTTCATGGCGCTCTCCTTTCCGACGCGCACTAGAAGCGCGTGTTGACCTCGAATTGCAGGACGTCGATCTCGAAGGGCGCGCCGTAGACCTCTTCCGCGCTCAGCCAGCGGGCGCTGCCGTAGACGTTCTCGGCGAAGCCGTAGTTGGCGCCGACGAACCAGCCCTTGGCGTTGGTGCCGCCCAGGTGGAAGGACGAGTCGTTGAAGCCGTCGGGCAGTGCGTCCGGCTCGATGCGCTTGTAGCCGGCGTAGAGGTTCCAGTCGCCGTGCTTCTTCAGGTCCAGCGCGTTGCCCAGCACGAACTGCAGCATCCAGGCGGTGTCGCCGCTCTGGATGTTGCCGTTCTCGTCGACGTTGTTGGCCAGCCTGCCCGCCGAGCGCTTGTTCATCTCGCCTTCGTCGTAGGCCAGGTTGCGCACGTAGTGGGCCTGGCTGCGCAGCTTGAAGCCGTCGAACAGCGCGGTGTCCCAGACCAGGTTGAGGTCCACCAGGTTGAACTCGGAGGCCAGGCCGACGAACTGCGGCTCGGGCGTGGTGGTGGGTCGGGTGGGGTCGGGGGTGATGTCGCGCAACAGCATCAGGGTGTTGCCCTTCTGCATGAAGGCCGGGCGCGACTCATCGGTGTCGCAGCCCGGGGCGCCGTTCCACGGGGTGCAGGGGCTGGAGCGCTTGCCCTCAATGTCGTCGAAGCGGTAGTAGGCCAGCGCCGCCTTCAGGCTGTTGTCCGCGTCGGGCTGCCAGCGGGCGCCGATCTGCGCGCCGTAGAGCCAGTTGGTGTCGCTCTCCACCTTGTCGAAGCCGCTGCTGGTGGTGGCGGTGTCGGAGGTGTACTCCACCGGGAAGGCGCCGACGGTGCCGAACAGCCCCAGTTCGCTGTCCAGGGGCTGCTGGAAGTTCGCCGCCAGGCCGTCGAGGTTGAGGTCGCCGGAGTACAGCAGGTCGGTGGTCATGAAGGGGTTGGGCATGCGCCCGCCGGTGAAGGTCAGGCGCTCGTCGGGCTTGTAGGTGAGGTAGCCCTGGTCCAGCCACACGTCCTTCTTGGCGAAGCCACCACCCAAGGTCTGGGTGGTGGACACCGGCCCGCTGTCGGAGCCGGTGGCGATGCGCAAGGCGGCGCTCCAGGACGGCGACAGCGTGGCCCGCAGCCCCAGCCGGGCGCGCAGGCGCAGCAGGTTCTCGCGGTCCTCGCGGCTGTTCAGCAGCGGCGGCAGCTGGGTGTTGCTGCGCGGGTTGACGTCGTAGGGGCCCTTCTCGTTGAGGCGCGCGTAGTCGATCAGGCGGTCGCTGTTGTTGCTGGAGAAATAGCGCGACTCGCTGCGCAGGCGCATGTCGCCCTCCAGGCTGATGCGCGAGGCCCAGTCGGGGAAGGTGTTGGGCGCGGCCCAGTTCTCCTTCTTCGCCTGGGCCATCACCTCGGCCTTCACCTCGTCGCGGATCTGGTCGCGGACGATGGCCGGCACGTACTGCACGCGCACCTCCCCCGGGGCGCCAGGCGCGGGCGGTGCGGCCTGGGCGGCGGCCTGGCGGGCCTGCACGGCCTCGGCTTCGGCCTGGCGGATCAGCGCGTCGGCCTGGTCCTGCTTGAGCACGCCCTGCTGCACCAGCAGGCGGATCAGGTTGACGGTGGCGTTCTCCGAGGGCGTGGCCTGCGCCGAGGTGGCGGCGGCCAGGCTGGCGATCACGGCGCCGATGCCCAGGGCCAGTCGGCTCATTCTGCGGATCATGGTTCTACTCCTGATGGCATATTCGTCTCGCGGGCCCGATCAGCCGGGCCGGCGTCCTTGCAATGCGATGCGTACCGGCAGCGTCAGCGAGGCCGGCGGGCGCTCCAGAGGTGGCGCGCCACGCAGCACCGCCAGCACCTGCTGGTCGAGCGCGGGGTCGCCGCTGGAGCGGGTCAGTTCGGCGCGGGTGATGCGCCCGCTGGTGTCGATCCACACCTCGGCCTGCAACCGGTAGGCCTGGGTGCGCAGGTCCGGGTCTTCGCGCAGCAGCTTCTGGAAGGCATACGCGAGGAACTGGCTGTAGGTGCCGTTGCCCAGGCGCCCACCGCCGCTGCCGGCCATGCCGCCGCCCTTGCCGGCGCCGATGTTGAAGGCGTCGGAGCCGGCCTGGGCGTCGCCGTCCATCTGCATCGGGTTGGCCAGGTCGTCGGCGGGGGTCGGCGCCTCCTCCTGGGGCTTGACCTCCTCCGGTTCCGAGGTCGGTTCGGGCTCGGGCAGCTTCTCCTCCACCGGGGTTTCCGGCTCCGGCGGCTTCTCCGGCACCGGCGGCGGGGGTGGAGGTGGCGGCAGCGGGATGATGGCGGGGATCTTCGGCGCCTCCCGGCGTACCCCGCTCATGTCGTTGGCCCACAGCCAGAGCAGCCAGGCGAGGCCGGCGGCGACCAGCGCCCCCACGCCCCAGGCCAGCGGCCGGCGCCATCCCGGCGCGCTGCTGCGGACTTCGGCGAGCCCGCTCTCCGGGCCCTTGCTGGGAAAGGTGGTCATGGCTCAACCCTGCGGCTTGCCGGTGACCAGGCCCACCTGGGACAGCTCCAGGCGGCGCAGCAGGTCCAGCACTTCGATGACCTTCTGGTACTGCACCGTGGCATCGCCACGGACGATCACCGGAAAGTCGGGGTTCATCGCCTTCTCCGTGCGCAGCCGGTCCTCCAGCTCCGGCAGGGTCACCGGGTAGGCGTCGAGGAACACCTGGCCGCCGTCGTTCACCGAGATGGCCTTGGTCTTGGGCTGCGACAGGGAGATGGACGCACTGGCCTTCGGCAGGTTGATCTGGATGCCGGAAACCTGGGCGGTGGCGGTGAGGATGAACATCACCAGCACCACCATGAGCACGTCCACCAGGGGCGTGATGTTGATGCTGTCGACGGCGCCGTCTTCATCGTCGTCATGGGCGCTGCTGAGGTTGGCCATGCTGCTCTCCTCAGGCGCTCAGGGGCGCAGCGCCGACGGCGTGGCCACGGCGGTGGGCCGCTTCGCTGAAGGTGCTCTCGCCGTGCACCTCCGCCAGGCGGGTGACGAACTCGTCGACGAACACCCGCATGTCCGCGTTGACCTCGCGGTTCCGGGTGGTCAGGCGGTTGTAGCCGAACAGCGCGGGGATGGCGACGAACAGGCCCATGGCCGTGGCCAGCAGCGCGGCGGCCATGCCGGGGGCGATGGCGTTGATGTTCACGTCACCGGCCATGGCCGTGCCGAGGAACACCACCATGATCCCCAGTACCGTGCCCAGCAGGCCGATGTAGGGGCCACCGGCGATGGCGTTGGACAGGGTCGACAGGCGCGAGGCCAGGGCCTGCCCCTCGCGGGTGCGCACCCCGTCCATGGAGGCGCGGATGGCCTCGATGGTGGCGGCGGAAATGGAGCCGGTGTCGGCGCCCTGGTCACGCCGGGTGCGGATCTCGCGCACCGCCACCTGGTACAGGTGCCAGAGCGGCGAATCCCCCAGGCGCTCGTGCAGCTGACGGTCGTCGGCCAGCAGCTCCAGGCGCGTGCCGACCCGGACGAACTGCTCGCGGAACGCCGCGTTGGCGCGCAGCACCCGGCCCAGGGTGCGGCTCTTGCGGATCATGATCACCCACGACTGGATCATCATCAGCACCAGCACGGCGATGATCACCCAGGCGTCCACCGGCACCGCCTTGAGCAGGAAGCCGAGGCTACCGAAGCCGAAGCCGGACTGTTCCTCGTCCACGCCGTAGACCACCAGGCGCGACTCGGCGCCCTGGGCGGTAGCATCGGCGAGGATCAGCGCCGCCGGGCGCGCCACCTTGGACAGGCGCAGCTCATCGACGGCGCCAGCGAAGGCCCCGAAGGCGGTCGGAGCCGGTGCCTCGGCCGGGGCGCCCTCTGGGGCGGCGGCCTGGCTGCCCGGCAGGTCCGCGCCGATGGCGATCACCGAGGCGAAGGCCGGCAGCGACAGCGCCAGGCTGCCGGATTCACGGCCGTTCACGTACAGCCGCAGGGCGCTGCCGTCGGCACTCAGCGCCAGGTGCTGCCACTGCCCGCTGGCCAGGGCCTGGCCGGCCTGGGCGCGCTGGCCGTTGACCTCGACGAAGGGCACCCCCTGGGCCAGGCCCAGCAGCAGTGCGTTGCCGCCGTCGCGGCGTGCCAGCAGCAGTTGCTCGCCGGCGGCCTGGTCGGCGCGCACCCAGGCGCTGAAGGTGAAGGCACCCCCGGCAGGCAGGGTCAGGGACGGGCTGGCCGGCAGCAGCAGCGGCTGGCCGTTGAGCTGGGCAGCGCGGCCGATCACCCCGTCGATGCTGCTGGCGGGTGCGGTCTGGGCGTGGTTGCCGTAGGCGGTGGTGTCGCGGGGCGGCGCACCGACGGCGCCGTCGAAGTGGTAGACCAGGCTGTAGTCCGGGTCGAAGGTCAGTTGACCATTGCCGGTGGCCGGGGCCTTCGGGTTGCCGTAGTACATCCAGATGTCCTGGCGCTGGCCGCCTTCCACCTGGGGCACGTCTACCCAGATCAGTGCCATGCCCATCAGCGGGTCGAAGCTTTCCACCTGGTGGTTGAGCACGGTCTTGTCGTCGGCGGCGACGAAGCGGATGTCCGAGCCGTTCTCGTTGACCCCGTCGAAGGTGAAGTTGCCGGTGTGCAGGCGCACCAGCAATGGCGTGCGCCCGGCGGGCTGGTCGATGGACGCGCCCTGGGGCGTGGTGTCGACGGTGATCTGCTTGCGGTAGAGCCAATCGTCCTGCCACCAGGCATGGGCGATCGCCGGGGCCAGGAGCCCGAGGCTGACGAGCGTGGTGAGTATCAAGCGGCGCATGGGGTCAACTCCAAGGGGTCAGAAGCTCGCCTGCACGCTGAAGTGCACGCGGGGGTCTCGTTTGCGGGTGTTCGGGCCGTCCTTCAGCGGGTAGGCCCAGTCGAGGCTGCCGGACAGCCCGTGGGGCAGCGTGGCGCGGGTGCCGAGGCCGACGCTGGCCAGGCTGTAGCTGTCGTCCTGCTCCGGCAGCGCGTCCTGCAGGGACAGCTGCGCGCCTTCGGCGAACAGGTAGAAGCGCCACTCGTCCAGGTGGCGGGCCACGCCCTTGCCCAGCAGCGGCGCCAGGGACGGCGTGCGCAATTCCTGGCCGAGCAACCAGCCGTCGTCGCCAGTGCGCTCGGCGGCCAGGTAGCCGCGCACGCTGCTGGCACCGCCGGCGGAAAACTGCTCGTTGGAGACCAGCGGCCCGGAGGCCAGCTGGAACCCCAGGCGGCTGTGGCTCTGCCAGTCGTCGCCAAAGGTCAGGGTGTAGGTGGCATCGCCCTTGAACAGAGCAAAGCCCGGCTTGGCCCGGTAGCGCTTGTAGTCGAACGCCTCGTCGTCGCTGCCGTAGCCCAGCAGGCTGTGGGTGCCGGCCACCAGGGACAGGCCGAGGCTGAACTGCGAGCGCTCGGTGTAGCGGTAGCCGGTGTAGCCGAGGGTGATCGGCGCGTAGCGGATCGGCACCTGGTCCTGGCTGCCACCGAACTGCAGGGACTCCTCGAAGTCCTTGAACTCCACCCCCACCGACAGCGAGTGCGCCCAGGGCCCGGCCGGTGGCACTGCGTAGGCCAGGGACACCCCGTAGGCGTGGCCTTTGCCCAGCACGTTGCTGCCGCCCAGGGTGGCCACGTTGCTGTCGGACTGGTAGCCGGAGAGCTGCAGTGTCCAGCGGGCATCCAGCGGCGCGCTGTAGCTGCCGGACCAGACCTCGGCGTTGTCGCGGTCCTCCGGCGCGGTGAAGTAGGTCAGCGAGGCCGCGTGGCCCCGCTGCCAGAGGTTGGTGTAGCCAAGGCTGACCACCGAGCGCAGCTTCTCGGTGTCGGCGCTGTAGTCGTTGTTCAGGCCGATGCTGGCCTGCCAGGGGTTCTTGTCCTCCACCTGCAGGTCCACGTCCATGGTCCCCGGCCGGCGCCCCTCGCGCACCACCGGCACCACCTGGCGCCCGGGGTTGCGGTTGGCAGCGGCCAGCTCGGCCTGGACCCGACCGAAGTCCGGCACCTGGCCTTCCTGCAGGGCCGGCACCTCGTCGCGCACCGCCAGCGGCGAGTAGTGCTGGGCGCCCATCACCCGCACCCGGCCGACGCGGGTCTCGCTCACCTGCAGGTAGACCACGCCGCCCTCCACCTGCTGCTCCGGCAGCTCGACGAAGACCGACTGGTAGCCTAGGGCCTGGTAGCGCTGCTGCAGCGCGTCGCGGGCACCCTCGATGTCGGCCAGGGTGCGTTGCGGGCCGAGGAACGGGTAGACCGCCGCTTCGATGTCCCGCGCCTGCAGCACACTGTTGCCACGCACCACGTATTCGTTGACGTCGACCCGGCGCGCCACGCCCTCGCCCTCCTCCGCGCCCCGGGCCGTACCGGCCAGCAGCGCCAGGGCCAGGAGCGAAGGTGCGAACGGCACGCGGCCGAGGCGCAGGTGCCGGTTGAATGACTGAAGAACCACACAGCCCCCTCGTGAAATGGCGCCACACTGGCGTGCGCCGTCCTGTGGGCGGGCCGTGCCTGGGGCCGGGCCACCCATGGTTGTCGTTGGTGTATCGGGCCTAGCGAGCGCGAGCCTGCGCCGCGTGACGGGCGATCCAGGTGTGCAGCTGGGCGAAGTTCGGGGTGAATTCCGGCGTGCTCATCAGCGACGGTGCGAACACCTCGCTGATGGCCCGTTCCAGCAGGCGGACGGCCTGGGCGTTGTCCAGCACCTCGCCGAGGTCACGGACGAAGGCGCTGAAGCCCCAGACCCGCTGGTTCAGTTGCAAACCGACGAACCAGCGGAACAGCAGGTTGTAGTTGAGCTGCTCGTAGAGCTGCTTCTCGCTGGGCAGCGAATACAGCACCTGCAGCACCAGCGCCTGCAACAGCGCCCGCAACGGCACCTGCAGCTGGCGTGTACGGGCCCAGCCCTGCAACGCCTCCAGGGCTGGCTCCAGCAGCGCGTCCAGTTGCGGCTTGAGCACCACCAGCGAATGGCCCGGGGGGATGTAGCTGGACACCTCCTTGAGCGCGCTCTGCCAGTCCTCCTGGGACACGATCCACACCCAGGGCGCGCCGTAGCGGTAGACCGAAACGGGCTTCTTGCGCGCCGCCTCGACGATCTTCGACAGGCGCTGATCCAGCTCCTGCATCCCCACCTTCGCGAATCCGTCCATCTTCCCCATCGCCGTTGCTCCACTGCCTGGCCGGGGCCCGCAAACCCGCGGGCCGAAGTGGCCGCCTTCCGTAGCGGCCGATGTGGCGCGGCGTTGTCCTTGCCGTCGTCGTTCCACATCCCCTTGACCGGTGCCCGGCGAAGGCACCGAACTTTTGTCATCGAATCTTCATGAACGGCGTCGGAAGGACGGGACTTGTGGGGGTGGAGAGCGTCTGGAATGGGTATTACGAGGCGGTGGGGATCGCCTTCGCCTGGCAGATGCGGGAGCGGACAAGGCGCTGAAACGGCCCTGCGGAAATGAAAAGGCCCGGCTGATGCCGGGCCTCTTCGGGGAGACGTGAAGGGTTCAGTCGACAGTGCTCAGGCGGTCACGCTTCACTGCCTCGCGAGCCGCACGGAGCAGGTCATAGGCATCCGACAGCAACAGGTTGGCCGCCTCGGCTACGTTGGCCAGGTAACGCCCATCAGCACAGGAACCCTCCATGTACGCGAAGCTGGCCAGCAAATCGCGCGCGGCCATCAGGCGGTACTCGGCTGTTTCCTGGAGATCCAGATAGGACCGGCTGCCATCGAGCAAGAGAACGGAAGAACCGGAGGGGTTGGCGGAGAGCGGGCGTAGGTCAGTCATGACGAAGACCTCCGCGGCTGCACAGGTGGTTGGATGCGGATAAAGAAAAGACAGGCATATCGAGAGGGACGCGAGTCATAACGCGATGCTCCTAGCGTGAGAAAAAAGCGCCTGCACTCGAATGGTAGGCGCCGGTACGCCTAGAGTTTTCGACCGGCCAAGGTCGGCTACGGGATTGACCGCAGCGGGCGGACTATAGGAGGCAGCAGGAAAGCTCGCAAGGGCAGTTTTACATGTGAGTACCGCTAACGGCGGCAGTCGCCTGCCCGCCCTCGGGAAAGGGGTGCCGCCCCCAGGGGCTGTTACAACCCAGCCTCAAAGCTCATCAAACATTTGCCGCTCATAGAACTGCATGTCTGGAAACTGAACATCACTATCAAATATCAAAGCATGCCCTTCATGCTTTTGCAGAAAAGCTTGAAGCGTAAGCCAAACTCTGCCCTCATCAACCCATTTCATCTCCTGCTCGGAGAACATTTTCGTCGAACTCAGAGTCGACAGAGTGAGGCTTGTACTCATCGAGATACAAAGGAATACATCCGTGCACTTCCAGAAACCCGGATGTGGGCACCAGATAGATTCTGAAATGCCAGATAGCCATTCTTGGCCCCTCTATTCTTTATACGCACCAATCAAGCAGCTCCTCGCTTCTACTCGACATAAACAAGACAAGAAATATATTTCTGACCTATAGGATTACCCCAAACCACATCTTTCAGGTTAACTGGTAACGCTCATCCTGCTCAAACAATGGAGCCAAGATTTCTTCCCATATATATTTTTGAAACGACTGCCACTCCGTCAAACTATCGAGCCTGAAAAAATAGCAGCGAACAGCCTCTACAACCATATTAAAATCATCCTTACTCAGATCAACAAAGCCAATCTGATCAAGCACAAGCATTTCCATTACCTCTTCATGAATTTTGGTTTTTTTCTCCCGCAACACATCATCAAAAAGCATTCCCACTGCATCCGAAGCCTTTCGATTCAAGGTAACATGTAAACTTTTATCTTTTGAATAGCCTATAAAAACCGTAGCCCCCATAACTCACCTCATAATAATCTTATCGCGCTGAAATTCAGGCAGCGTCCTAGGTTCTGTACGAAAAGTCGGTACAGGTAGAATCGCCACCATGATTGGCTGGAGGTCCACATGGCAAGGCGCTACGAACTCCCGGATGCAGGCTGGGAGTTGATCAAGGATCTGGTTTCCCCGGAACAGAAGATGAGCCGACCGCGAAGTGATGATCGGCTGGTGCTCAACGGCATCTTCTGGATCCTCTGCTCCGGAGCTGCCTGGCGCGACCTGCCGGAACGTTTCGGCCCGTGGTCGACGGTGTATCAACGGTTCCGTGACTGGCGAGACGACGGCACGTTTGATCGAGTACTTGAGCGATTGCACGTCCGGTTGAATCAGGAAGGCCTGATCGACCTGGATACGTGGATGATCGACTCCACCGCGGTGCGCGCAACCCGAGCCTCTTCTGGCGCCGGAAAAAAGGGGGGACAGAAGAACCGATTGACCATGCACTGGGGAGCAGTCGAGGTGGCCTGACCACCAAAATTCATCTGGTCTGTGATGCCAACGGGATACCTCTTCGCTTCCTGCTTTCACCGGGGCAAGCCAGCGACTTTACCCATGCACAACCACTTCTGGATCAGGTTCGTATCCCCGGAAAGTGGCGGCCTCGTAAGCGCTACCGTTGGTTACTGGCAGACAAAGGTTACGATGCCGAGCATCTGCGCCAGTACTGCGACCGCTACCGCATGCAGCCGGTGATTCCGCAGCGCGCCATGAAGCGCAAACCCAAGCCAGGACTACCCCGACTGTTTGATCGTCCGAAATACCGGCAGCGGAACATCATCGAGCGGATGTTTGGCTGGCTAAAAGAGAACCGGAGAATTGGCACCCGTTACGACAAGCTCGCCAGGAGTTTTGCCGCAATGGTCACGCTGGCTTGCACGCTGCGATGCCTGCGGCAGTACTTTTCGTACAGAACCTAGATCAATAAATGCGGCCCACCTCCATTAATTTTCTCCCATGCCTTATTGCTTCTTGAACACAAATACAATTTCTTGGATCTAACCCCGAAAATTCTGGTTACTTTTAAACCAGCCCACCAGCCAACCCCATAAAAATCAATCACTCTTCATCCCAAAAGCTCATTGGCGGTGCATATTCACCATCTTTCAAGACAACACACCATCCAAAATCTGCATAAAACATCTCAAGCCCAACCACCTTGTAAACATTAGCCTCAATCCTCTTTAAGGTAATCAGGCTATTCGCATAATGAGTATACCTCCCCCCTCCCGCCACTGCTCTTAACTCCAGCTCATCACGGTCCCATTCCGACACAAACCCTGACACCTCAAGAACAGCATCCGAGATAAAAACCTCAAACTCTTTAGATATTTTGCACAAACAAGGAATTCGCTCCTGCTTGAGCAACTGTTCAGTATGCATATTTTCGGGAAAACTAATATTTAATTTCATTCCAAAGCACTCCGAAGAACAAAAAACTCACCTGAAAAATATCTTTCAAACGTACTCAACAACACAAGAAAACTTCATCAGGAATGCCTTAGCGGCCAAACAAGAGACATAGGTGACGGCTGTACGCAGGTTGGCCGACCGGGACTTCCGGGACCCGGCACACCCGGAGGTATCCCGCTCACAGCCGCCATTAACTCAACAAAAAATCTTGCACTTCTACGGCCTCTACAGAGCCGTTGGTCACCAATACCCCTACGCCCAGTTGAGAGTCAAAAACTGCATCAAATATGAAGCCGATCTGACGCACGCCGGGATCAAAGGGATACATGACCTTGATGCCTATCAGGGTAACCAGCTTCCCCATATCCCCAACCGAACTCACTTGAGGTGCTTTCTCATTTACCTCACACGCATCAAGGCACTCCCTGAACTCGCTCAACCTGTCGTTGTAGTAATTGAAAACGGCCTCTTCAACAGAGGAGCAGATGAAGGCCGAATCAAGAAGAAACTCCCTGTACGAAAGCCGCTGAGTCTCGGAAATCGGATTATCATCAAACGTCTGAACAACCAACTCCACCTCGGAGCGCTCTTGGAAGATCACCACCTCACATGAACCCGTCCAGACCCCATCAAACCTCAGCTCACCAAAGTCTTCATCCAAAACAATTTCCACGCTTTAAAACCTCCAGCAAAGACTCTCGACAGCACCATAGGCGCCCCCCGAATCTAACAGCAACCCATATTTAAAAAGCCAAGCAAAATACCCAACCTCGAACCTTTAAATCTCCAACAAATTACCAATCGATCATGAGGGCCGATATAGCTGAATCATCGAACCCCAATCAGGCCGCCATCACTCTTCCCATTTCAGCCAAGATGGATCAACTCCTACCCAGAACCACCGACAACATAATAAAAACCCGATGAGCGCCACCCCCAATCAGAACTCAGACAAGCAAGCCGCAATAGTCATGCATATATTCATCATACTCAGTGACACCCCAGACATGACCATCCAACTTATCTATACAAACAACTCCCCCCGCCCTTTCCTCTGAACCTCCCACCATTGAGAAGGCCCAGAACAACGGCGAATCATCGACAACTCGCCCCCCCTTCAAACGCCACACTCCGCCCCATTAGAGCGGCGTAATCCTTGGCTAAACAGAAGGCCTCTTCCCTGCTGATATTCGGATTTTCTCTATAAGCGACAGGGACGTTCATAGCCTCAAACCCGTTACGCCTCAACTCGACCACAAAGGTAACCAGCCTGATGCGCTCCACATTCACACCCAGATAGCCAGAGCCATAAAACCTAGCCTCACTGGAAAAACCTTTATCGAACACACTCAAAAACCTAAGGTATTCGGAATGCACAGGCTGCTTAAGATATAAATCACAGATCACGCTACTTCCCCATACTTGTCACAGTCGCCCCAACACATACCAAACTAAAAAATCTAACCACCCCTACAAACTGATGCACTTCCACAACGATCCGAATCTTTATAATATTTTCAATTTCACGCCTCACGATATCGGGCGTTTTACTTCATAAAAGCCGACAACACCAGGGTACTTCATCAGGACTCTGCAACCTCATACAGAATCCGCCCCCAAATTGAGCTCAGCCGCTGCCAGAAATTTTCATCATAGTGGTAGTCGCGATCCAACCCCAAACAAACCGCTATCTCCACGACCTCACCGTCAATAAATTTCTCATTCAACTTCAAATCCATGACCTCCAGCAGCAAATACTCAAAGGCCATCTCATACTCGCCATGCGTCATATAATGTGAAATATCAGAAAAAGCCTCTTTACTGATATCCGAACGAATAAGCATAAGCTTCTCAGAAATCCAATTTCTTATTTCAAGAACATCCAGACACACCTCAAGCACTCCCATCACTCACCGAACCACCAAGTGAATTCTAATCAAAAGTCTTAATCACAAAAATCGCCCCCGATTCACCGGACAAGGAACTTCAAAAGCCGAGCGTTACTCAAAAATAAAAATAACAAAACAGCGCGCAGCCGCTACAAGACATTGAGCAAAATCAAAACCTGCCCTATTACCCATATCACTTATCCTGCACCACCACAGGCTCAATCTCCGACCCCACACCCATTTCATGCATAACTGCTACTCTGTCGCCCCCTGAAAAATCTAGAAAATTACGAACAGACTCAACCACAAAATCAAATACCCCTTCAGACAGATCAATGAGGTACAACACCTTCACCCCTCTACTCTCTCAGCAAACCCTTCTCCGCCATAATCAAAACAGAAAGAGCACCTACACTTGCATTCTCTACCGGCGCTCTTCGTTATTAAACAGGATGAGCACATTGCTATCACCCAGTGCATTCTTGATGATCGTTTCCACCTTCGGCAGCAAACCCGCAGCACTTTTATCGTTAAGATAAATCAAGAAAAAACAGCTCGCACGCATACCGTGCTCAAGTGCAATTTCCAGCGAAATAGAGTCAGAGCAAGTAGCAGCACCCTCTAAATCATCAACACTAGAAAGCAGGAATTTACCCGCAAAAAATTCCCGATGCCGTACGGACAACAGGTCAAGTATCCCTTCGACATCTTCGGCGGCGTGTGATGAATAACAAAACAGAGAGATAGCCATCTCAACTCCCTCCAAGCTCAATGACAGTGGAGCAATCGGATTATCAGCCAAATTAACGACGACGTTATCTACTTGCCTTTTGGGCCGAAGCCGGCTGCAGGCTATAACGATGCTCTTTGGGTAGTGGTATCTCAAAATCAGCGCAACATTTTTAGGGTGCCAGCAACATTGCTCAAGTCTTTTCCCGAACAAATGTAAGTCAGTCATCAATTTGGTAGGCACGCTAAGGGCGGCGGGCTCTAGCCGAAAACGCAAGCCAGACGGGCAAATGCTTTCCCTGACAGGTAAGGGCATTTCCTAAACGCAGAAAAAAGAGCGGCAGTCACCTGCCGCCCTCGGGAAAGAAGTGCCGCCCCGAAGGGCGGCCGGGGATGGGATCAAAGCGTGAGGTTGCGCTGTTCCTCCTCGGTCAGGCGGCTGCGGGCCTGTTCGTCCAGCGGGCCGGCGCCGAGCACCTGCACGCTGCGGTTGGCGTCGTAGCCGGTCGGTGCCGGGGCGCGGGCTTCTTCGCCGCCTTGCAGGCGTTCGTTGCCGAAGCCCAGCACCTGCACCGTGACGATGGACGGCTGGCGTTCGCGGGCGGCGCGCTGCTGGCCCCGCGCGGCCTCTTCGGCGGCACCGCTGGCGGAGCTGGCCGCCGAGCTGGCCGAGGCCAGGGCTCCGGTGTTGACCGAGGCCACCACCGGTATCCCGCTGGATTTGCCCTGCACCTGGATGTTGGCGGCGTTGATCACCTGCAGCGCGGCGATGTTGACGTTGCCGGAGACGCGGATGCCGGCCTCCCCCGCGTCGATGGTGCCCAGCGGCGCCAGCAGGTCCATGTCGCCCGGCGGTACCTCGGGGATGGGCGCCAGGGTGGCGATGCCGGCACCGGTACTGGGCACGCTGGGCGACAGGGTGACGTTGCCCCAGGCGTCGTAGACGCGACGGGGTGGTGTGTACACCAGGGTGGTCTTGGAGCCGCGCCCGGCGTTGATGTCGCCCCGGGCGGACCAGGCCAGGATGTCGCCACCGAAGGTGGTCATGATGCGGCTCTGGCCCAGCAGCACGCTGCCTTCGGCGAACAGCTGGATGTCCCCGGCCCCCTGGGTGATGACACCGGCCGAGGCCGGCGGCGCCTCGCCCTCGATGCCGAACACCTGCTGCCCGCCCGGCGTGAGCATCTGGATGCCGCCCCCGAACAGGGTGCGCACCCCGGCACCGCCATAGAGGGTGATGTCGCCCTCGTAGCGGATCGGGTTGCCGGCCACGTCATGACTGGGGAACAACGCGGCGATGGCATTGCGGCCGCGCAGGTAGCTGCCGAAACGCGGGCTGCCGGCATCGTTGTATTCGCGCCCGCCTGCGCGCAGCTCGGCGAAGTACAGCTGGCGGGCGAAGATCCGCTGCTGCTCCGGCGCCAGTGCGGTGAAGTAGGCCAGCGCCTGCTCGCGGCTGCCGCTGAAGCCGAAGCGCTCGGCCAGCCAGGCCGCCAGCTCGGCTTCGTAGGTCTGCGCGACGCCACCCGCACCCAGGCTGGCGCCGGGGGCGAGGCGGTTGGCCGGGTCCAGGTAACGCAGGGCGAAGGCCAGGTAGTCCGGGCCGCTGCCGGCACCGGCTTGCAGGGCGATGTCGGCACCCGGGCGCTTGTCGCCGGGCACGATGGCTCCCAGGCTGTTCAGCGTGGCCTGGTCTTCCAGGCGCAACTGGCGACCGGCGGTGATCTCCAGGGTGCCGGGCCCGGCAACGTTGAAGCTGCTGAAAAGGATGTCGCGCCCGGCGGACACCACCGAGACGTCGGTGGGCGCGTCGTGGACGAACAGGTTGCCGGTGGTCTGCGCAGTGCCTTCGATCTGGATCGGGCCTAGCAGACCGACCATCTGCCCGCTGTTGACGATGTCGCGTCCGGCCATGAGACGGGTCGGGCGTGCGCCCTCGTACCAGGTTTCACCGGCCCGGGGATAGCTCGAGAACCGCAGGATCTCGCCCGTGCGCACCCCGACGATGTCACCCCGCAGGGCGTAGATGCGCGTCGGCTGGTCGGCACCACGGTAGGCGCCTTCGACCCCGGTGCCACCGAAGGCGAACAGGCTGCGCCCGGGGTTGCCGCTCCAGCCCAGGTCGCCATGGCTGGCGCCTGACGCATCGAGGTAGTAGAAGCCCGGTTTGAAGGGCGTGGCCAGGTGCTCCTGGGGAGCGTTGCTCGGCGAAAGGGCATACCCCCCGGCATAGATGGAGTTCCCGGCCAGCAACTCCAACTGGGCCTGGCGCCCCGGGGCCAGTAGCAGGGAATGGGTTAGCACGCCGATAACATGCTGGTACTCCTGCGCCGAAGGTCCGTAGTAGAGGCTGCCAGCCGGTGCCACCGCCCGCAATACGGAGGGGTAGACGAAACGCCCGTCGGTAGCGGAGTAGTCCATGCCAGTCCGTACACCCACACCGAGCACACTCATCTCGCCCAACTGGGTCGACGGCGTCAGGTTGCCGCCAGCGGCGAACAGGTCGATGGCGGTGTGATCGGTCCACAGGCTGAACCAGGCGAAGCCGCTGCTGCGGCTGCCGGCCAGTTCCACGGCCTGGCCACCCAGGGCCTGGCTGCGCCCGGCATCGCCCACGCCTCCCAGCACCAGGTCGCCCCGGGCATTCAGGCTCACCGTGGCGTCCCCCGGTACCAGCACCACCCCGCCGGTGGCGGAGGCCTTGGTGGCGGTGAAGGGGTCGTAGGCGCGGCTTTCCCGGGCGTCATGGTTGGGCGCTTCCGGCCCGGTGATCGTGTCGATGCCGCCATAGGAGGCCGCACTGGCGCGCAGGCTTCCCCGCAGGTTGACCAGGCTGCCATTGAGGTCATGCCGCTGCTTGATGGGCAGCTTGGCATCGTCCTGGAACCCTCGGGCCTCCAGGTCGGGGTTGAGCGCACCGCCCACCACCAGGTTCAGGTCGCCACCGCCGGTGGTGACCAGGTGGCCGTCCACCATGCGCCCGGTGGAGCCCACCGCCAGCACCAGGCCCCGGCTGCGGTTGGCGAGGTCGTACTTCATGGCGCCCCGGGGCGCCAACAGGCCGGCATCCCCGGTCACGCGTACGTCGAGGTTGCCGCCGCCCAGGGTGCCGAAGCCGGTAAAGCCGGCGAGGGCCACCTCGGTGCTGTCATTGAACGGCACATAGGTGCCGAAGTTGATCCACCATGCGCTGGGCACAGTGGATACCGCGTCAGGCCCGCCGCCCTGGCGCCACAGCCAGTTGCTGACTGCGCCGCCCTCCAGTTGCGTCTTGTCCTCGCCTGCATTTTGCTGGCGCCCGATCAGATCGCCGGTCAGGTCACCGCCCACCGTCAGCGACAGGTTGCCGCCCCGGTCCGGGTACCAGGCGCGGTAGAGGCTGCTGGCCCCGCCGTCCACCAGGGTCTCGTAGATGCCTCCGTTGGAGCCCAGTACCTTGTCGCCTGGCCTCGTCGAGCCAGGCATCGTGGCCACACCGCGTGCCTGGTTGTAGGCCGCGGACTGCGACAGCCCCAGCGAAGAGGTACCGGCCGTATAGAGGCCGTACAGGGAGTGCAGGTTGAAGTCCCCGGCGCTCACCAGGTCCAGGTCCCCGGTGCCGGTGCGCAGCACGCTGAAGCGGCTGCTGCCCAGGGCGTAGTTGTATTCGGGCAAGGGCTCAGGTGTCCCCTCGACGATACAGAGCGTTGCCCCTTTTGCGCAGAACTCGTCGTCGGTCATACCCCATAGGGATGCCAATTCTGCGACTGGACGCCCGGAAAAGCTCAGGTCACCCCAGTAAAGCAGCGAAGCTTCATCGCTTAGTACCCTGGGGCCTGGCGGTAGAGCACATAGACTGGCCTCATAGCAAATGCTCGCTTCATCCCAGCCGAACTCAGCCATGACCTCGGCTACCGGCTTTCCGGCGAAGCTCTCATCGCCATACCATGCCAGTGCACCCTCCGCCGTGAGGAGGCGGGTCGATGGCACCGGCTTGAGCGTCGCCAGGTAGCCATAGTGAGTGTCGGCCAGGCGCAGTTCGCCGTGCTCGGCATAGGGGTCGACCAGGCGGCTGTCGGCGGCCTGCAGGTCGGCACCGGCCACGGCCCGCAGCGACCAGGACTGCGAGCCTTCAGGCAGCATCTGCGCCACGGCCCAATTGTGTCCCTTGCCGTCACCGCCTCGCAGGTTGATCTTCTCCACCCCGGCGGCGAGCTTTACATCGGTGCCCGCCGGAATCAGCGCGCCCAGGGCCAGCACCAGGTTCCCCGCCTGTACCACCCTGTCCGGCGCACCGACGATAGTGCTGGGCGCGTTGCTCGGCAGCGGCACACCCTTCGGCCAGGTCATGGCCGTTACCGGAGTGTCCTCCGGCAGCCAGGTCCCCGCCCCCAGGACCATGCCCTGGGCCAGGGTGACGGCCTCGGCCAGGCGGGTGCCGGCCGCGTAGGCCAGGCTGCCGTCGGCGTTGCGCACCTCCGCCGCCAGCACCGTACCGGCCGCCAGCAGCAGCGGGCCGTTCAACCGCGCGTCCGCCGGCAGGCGGGTACCGGCAGCCAGGGTCATGGCCTTGATCGGCAGGTCGTAGTTGAGCACCGTGCCGGCGGGGAAGGCGGTGCCATCCTGCAGTTCGATGCCGCCACGGGGCACCACCACATCCCCGTTGAACGGTTGCTTGCCGGGCAGCAGCACCCAGCCGTCGTCGTCCTGGGTGGCCGGCGGTGCGAGGAAGCCGTCGTTGATGCTGCCCAGCACGCTCAGGTCGCCCCTAGCGCGGATCACCAGGTGCCCCACCTCCCCCGATCCCGCAGCGGCGGTCCTGGGGGTGTGCGGATTGAGGCTGGCGTAGCGGTAGCCGGACAGGTCCAGGTCGCCCTGCACCACCAGGTCGCCACCGGGCGTCCGGCTGACCAGCTCCACCCCGGGCCGCAGGTGGAAGGCATCGGCATAGGCGGCGTTGTTCAGGCCGGCCAGCTTGCCGTTGAGCAGCGCGCCGTTGGCCAGGGCGTGGTCGATGAAGGCCAGGC
The DNA here is from genome assembly GCF_011397855.1 of Metapseudomonas otitidis. NCBI lineage: Bacteria > Pseudomonadati > Pseudomonadota > Gammaproteobacteria > Pseudomonadales > Pseudomonadaceae > Metapseudomonas > Metapseudomonas otitidis. Next base: position 3,368,510 of record NZ_AP022642.1, read on the forward strand.
TCTCGGCGTGCTTCTGGTCCAGATAGGCCTGGTCGATGACCTGGTAGGGCCGGCCGCTGGCGGCCGGGTCGCTGCCGTCGCGGGCATCGTCGTAGCGCTGCACGCCGTTCACGGCGATCAGGCTGGCGCCCTGGATGTCCAGGGGGCCGCTGGCATCGATGGCGATGTCGCCAGCACTGGCACCGCCGAGCCGGGGAGCATTCAGCTCCAGGGTGCCCCGTGCCCGGCCGTCGTGGCCGCTGCTGGCGGCGGTGCCGTGGCGCAGGTCGATGCGGGCGCCACTGGCCAGGGTCAGTTGGCCATCGACGGCGCTCAGCTCCACCGTGGCCCGGTTGGGCGCATCGATGATCCCGCCGTAGCTGTCCACCCGCAGGCGGTTGCCATGGGCGTCCAGCCGCGCGCCGCCCCCAAGGGTGAGCCCCTGCTTGCCGGCCAGGCGGATGGCCCCCACCCGCTCGCCGCTGGCGTCCACGGTGCCGTTCACCGTGAGGTGCCCGCCGTCCAGCGACACGCTGATCTCTCCGGCCTTTAGGCCATCGCCGATCACCAGGTCGCCCTGCTTGAGCTGGAAGCTGCGGGCGCCGAACACCTGGCCCTGGTTGAGGCGCTGGTTGAGCGCGGCGAAATCGTCGCTGAGGTTGCCCGCGCCGAGCCGCTGGGCGTGTATCTCCAGGCTGCCGGCCTTGTACGGCATCCAGGTGCCGCCAGCGTCGTATTCCCCGCTGCTGCCACCGAGGATGCGCCCTTCCAGGGCCACCGTGCCGGCGCCGGCCGCCAGGGCGGTGGCCTTGAGGCTACCGGCCTGGTTGTTGACCGCGGACAGGTCGATCAGCGCACCGGCCGCCTGGCGGATGTCGCCGTGGCGGCTCTCCAGGATCAGGTCGCCGCCCCAGCTGTACTTGTTCACCTCGTTGAAGGTGACCTTGCGCCCGGCCAGGTCGATGCGGGCGCCATCACCGAGGCTCAGCTGCTCCTCGGCCGCCAGGGTCAGCTTGCCGCTGGGCAGCACCACCGCGCCCTCCAGGTACAGGTTGCGCCCGCGAAGGGACAGCTCCGCCCCCAGGGCATCGCCCCCGATGGTCGGCACCGTGGAACCGGCCGGGGCGCTGATGCGGATGTCGCCACCCGCGCTGAGGCGGTTCACCGAGCCGGCCCCGCCGGTCAGCACCGGGGTGCGCAGGGTCAACTGCCCGCCGCTGTACTGGAAGCCCTGGCCCGGGGTGTAGCCGTCCTGCCGCTGGTACACCGCCAGGCCGCCCTTGTGATTGGCGGTGATGCGCTCGCGGGCGTTCAGCTCGACGTTGGCGAAGCCCACGGCCAGCCGGTCGCGGATCGGGCTGGCACTGGGCTGGCTGTCCGGCAGGTAGCCGAACTCGATGCGCTCGGCGTCGATCAGCAGGCTGCCCGCGCCGCTGCCTGCACCGCCGGCGATGATGGCTCCGGCCTCGTTGTGGGCACCGTTCCACACCAGGTTGGCGGTGCGGATCTGTGCACGCGCACCCGCCTCGCCCTGGCCGTAGATAGCCGGGGTGGTCAGCACCAGCTCCTTGAGCCGCGAGCGGCCGTCGGCACCGTAGGTGTCCAGGCTGGCGTCGCCGAAGAAGTTCAGCGAATCCCGCGCGCCCAGCACCAGGGTCTCCAGCGCGGGCGCGCCGACCTGGGCATCGCCACGCAGCAGGCGGTCCAGCACCGCCTGGTTGAGGGTCAGCCCGTTGGGCAGGCGGTTGCGGCTGGCCAGGTCGGCCAGCACCTCGGCGCTGCCGACGTTGATACCGCCCACTGCCAGGGTCAGGTTGCGGGTGCCGTAGCGCACCGCATCGCTCAACTCGAAGCGGTTGTCGGTGGCCGTGGCGATGGTGCCGTCGGAATAGAGCCCGGTGGTGCCGCTGCATGTGCCGTCGCAGACACCGATGCGGATGGGCCCGGGCGCCGCATTCGGTAACTGGGGGTTGGGTACATCCGGGGCCAGCAGGCTGAGGTAGCCGTTGGAAACCGCCAGCACGCTGTTGCGCCCCGGCTTGTACAGGTAACCGTCGCGGGAGTCCCGCGGGGCAGCCCCCAGGCCCAGGGTGTTGATGCTGGCGCCCTGCTCCACGGTGATGCCCCCCGTCGTGCCGGAGCTGATCAGCATGACCTCCGGCGCCCGCAGGGTCGCGCCGCTGCGCAGGGTCACGCTGCGCACGTTGGCCCCATTAGTGCTACCCAGCTGGATGAAATTGCCGCCCTGGCCGTAGGCCGTACGGCCAAGACCACCGATGAAGAGGCTGCCGGCACCGATGGCGTTGAGGTCGGCATCGTTCAGGGAGATGCCGGTAAAGCCGGCGTTGGCCCCGGTGCCGGCCTTGACGATTTCCAGGTGGCTGCCGAATGTCGCGTCGATGGCGGTGATGCTGCCCCGTCCTCCCTCCTCACGGCCCTTCAGCAGGGTTCCGGCGAAGCGGAAGCTGGGCTGGCTGCCGTCGCTGCGCGAGAAATTCAGGTTGAAGGCCTTGGCGTCCCGCGGCATCAGCGCGGCGGGGATGCCCAGCCGCGCGGCATCGGCCAGCAGGTACTGGCTGAGAGTGGTCTCGTTGTACTGGGAGTAGCGGCGCAGCACGTCGGCCGGGGTGAGGATCACCTGGCTGGCCAGGCTGTCGCGGGCGCTGCTGGCCAGGCCCAGGGTACCGGCGGTGGACCAGGAGCCGTTGCGCATGGTCTGGGTGACGAGGGCACCGCCCTGCCCCGCCAGGCCATTGACCTCCACGCGGAAGGCCCCCGGCAGCAAGGCGTAGGTGGATGGCAGCAGGGTGTAGGTGCCCGCCGGTAGCCCCGGTACGCCAGCGCCGACGGTGATCTGCTGGCCCACCAGCGGTGCCACGGCCCCGGCCTCGCCATTGCCGGGGGCGAAACCCGGCTGGACGCCGGGCACGATGGCGTACACCGGGTTGCTGCTCAGGGCCGGCAGCAGGAAGCCGTCCGGGCCGTATTGCACCAGCGGGTTGAAACGGGCGTCGGTGGAGCCGCCGCGACCGGCGACGAACCCGGCACCGAGCACCACCCCGCCGCCGGACACATCCACCACGGCGCCCTCGGCCACGTCGATGGTCTGCCCGATCAGGTCCACCTTGCCGGGCATGTTGTTCTGTGCAGCCTTCAGCAGGGTGGTGGAGAGGGCCACGCCGTCGTAGAGCCAGGTCTTGCCGTCCACGGTGCCGCCATAGGGAATAACCAGGCCCGCACCGCTCACCGAGGTCAGGCTGCCGGGCAGCAGGTTCACCCGGCTGGCGGGCCGCGGGCTGTTGCCGCCGTAACCGACCTCCAGGCTGCCCAATGGCGCCCGCAGGACGCCCCCCTGGTTGATCACGTCGGCCTGCAGCCTCAACTCGCCAAAGGCCGACAGGGGCTGCGCCGGGATCGCGCCAACCGGGCGGCCAATGTCGATGCGCGTGGCCTGCACCAAGGCCTTGACCCCGGTGCCGGGGTAGACCTGGGCTGCTGTGATGCGCAGGTCGCCGGGCAGCGTCAGGCTCATGGCGTTGGCTATGCTGCTCGGGCTCGCCAGCAGCCGCAGGTCACCCAGGCTGTCCAGTTGCACCTGGGCGAAGGCACGGCGGTCCACCACCTGCTCGCGCCCCTGCAGCAGGCGGATGCTGCCGCGCGCCCCCAGGTTCACCTTGTCGCGCACGTCCAGCAGGCCACGGGCACTGAGCCGCCACTGACCAGTGGCAGGGCGTATCGAGGTGCCAATGTCAATCCTCGTGCTGGTCTCGCCACTGTTCGCGTCAACCAGCTTGGCCCCGGCCAGCCGCAGGTAGTGGCTGTTCAACTCGACCCGGCTGTCCGCCGCGGCGGACTCGGCCAGGCCATAGGCCCCGGCATACAGGCTGAGGGCATTGGCCAGGTTCAGGCGCACGTTGCCATCGAAGCTCAGTAGCCCGGTGCTGAGCAGCGCCAGGTTGTCGAACCCGCCCTGCTCCACCAGGCTCACCGCCAGCCGGCCCTGGCCATAGCGCAGCAACGACGCCCCCTGCTCGGGGCCAGCCCCCTCGGCCAGGGGTGCCGCATGCTGCTGGGCCACCACCAGTTCCCGGGCCTGGCGCACGGCGTCAGTGGCCCGGGGGTCTTCGAACCTGTATTTGGTCGCACCCAGAGCCACGGAGAGGCTGCCCCCTGCCGCCCCCTCGCCGCCAGCCGCAGCGCGGAGCTGCCCATCCAGGTACAAACCGCTGGTGGATGCCAGGGCAATGCTGCCGCCCTGGCTGGCCACCCGCAGCGGGCCCTGGCCGGGCAGGTCGAGCCATGCCTGGCTGCCGGAGGCATCGAGGCGCGCGCCCTGGCGCACCACCACGAAGGCATCGCTGGCCGTCAGGTCACCCAGGTTGGCGTCGATTTCCCCACCGATGACGATGCTGCCCCCCTGGCGCACCTGGCCGTAGCGGTTGCCTCGGGCGTCCACCGCGCTGACGGCGCGGGAGGCTGCGTCCAACCGGGCGTGATCGCCGATCCAGAGGGAACGGTAGGTTTCCAGCGGCCGCGCGGACTGGACCTCACCGTTGCTCCCCAGGCCGAGGACGCTGATGCGCCCGCCCCAGGCCTCCAGGGTGCCGTCCACCGTGACCTGGCCGATCCCGGCCAGGCGGATGGCCTGGCCAGGGTCGACATGCAGCAGAGCCCCCTGCTTCACCACCAGCGCCGTGCTGGCGATGTCGGCGGCGGCGGTCTCCGGGCTGCCAGCCTGCAGCGAGAGGCTGGCCCCCTGGCGCTGGGTCAGCACGCCCTGGCCGGCATCCTCCTGGTAAAGGGGGGGCAACCAGCGCTCCAGGGCCTCGGACAGGGCACCGCCGGTAGCCAGGTTGCCCGCGCCGCTGGCCTGGCGGTACAGCGGCTGGGTCACCTCGACGTGTGTGCCCTCGGCCACCTCCAGGCCCCGGTTGCCCCTCACCTCGTAGGCGGAGAAACCCTTGTCGAAGAAGTCCCCACGCAGCACCAGGGTGCCGGCCGCCGCCGACGGGGCGTTGTCGGCGATCAGCACCCGAGCGGCCTGCAGGCTGAGGGTGCCACCGCCCTTGACGCCTTCGCCCCGCAGGGCGCCGCCCAGGCTCAGCACGCCACTGTCGCCCCGGTTGCCGGCACTGGCCGCCAGGGTGACGTGGCCGCCCTTGCCGCCCTGCAGCCTGCCGTTGGCGAGCAGCGCCGCGCCGGAGCTGACATCCACCGTGCTGCCGGCTTCCAGCAGGGTGTTGCCGCTGCTGCGCAGGGACACGCTGCCGCCATTGAGGTAGGGCAGCGCGCGGGTGTCGTCGGGTTCGCGCAGCAGGTTGCTCCACAACCCGCTGGCATCGAGGCGCACGCCCGCCCCCACGCGTACCGAGGCACTGCCGCTGGTGGGGGTGAGCACGGTATCGGCACGCCCCAGGGCGGTCATCTGGTTGAGCACGTTGCCCAGCTGGAGGCTGCCACCACGGGCGGTGATGTCGGCGTTCACCTCCACCTGCGGGCCGTAGAGGGTCACGTTGCCGGCCGGCGCCACCTGCAGCGCGCTGTCGACCCGGATGCCCTCGCTGGCCGCCACCTTGATGGCCCCGAGGTTGAAGCCATTGAGCTGGGCGCTGTCCAGGTACAGGGTGCCCTGGCGTCCCGCCGGCAGGGCGGTGGTCAGGTCGAGCCCGTCGGCGATGCGTTCGGCGCCCTGGCCGAACACCACCTGCTTCAGGGTGTTGGCACTGGCACCCAGTACGGGCTCCAGGGTGCCGCTGCTCTTCACGTACAGGGGGGCGTAGGTACCCACCACCAGTTGGCCACCGCGCGCCGCCGCCTTCTGCGACTGGCGGTAGCCGTCGAGGCCGGCCTGGGCCGCCTGGGTCTGCCGGGCGCCCTGGTAGGTGTCGCTGGCCAGGGTGCCCTCAAGCACCGCGTTGCGGGTGCCGATGACCAGGCTGCCGGCGTCGCGGCCCACGGTATAGCCGGCCTCCTGGCGCTCGCGCGGGGCGATCAGCGGATCGTAGTAGTAGTCGGTGCGGCCCCAGCGCTGGCTGTGGTCCTCATAGCCCCGGTAGATGCCGGTGTAGAGGATGTCGCCCGGGGCGCTGGAGAGTTCGTACAGGCGCCCGTCGGCGCCCTTCAGCCAGGTCTGCCGGACGCTGCCGCCCTGGACGTCGAGGGTGCCGCCGGAAAGGTTGATCTGCGAACCGGACTGGGTCACCACCTCGCCGCCGGTGAAGCTGACGGTGCCGCCCAGGGCCATCCATTCGGCCACGCTGTGGCCCTGGGTGCCGAGGTAGCCGCTGACCTCCAGCAGGCCGCCGGCGGTGTACCAGCGGTCGGTGGCGTAGCCGTTGGTCCCGGCCGGCACCCGTACCAGCTCGCGCACATCCACCCAGACATCGCTGTTGTTCAGCGCGCCCTTGTCGCGGTTGACCGAGGCGTCGCGCTGCTCGTTGCCCTGCAGGTTGACCTTGACGCTGTTGGCCGACATGGCCACCTGCACGCCGGTGGCGCCGGAGACGTCGATCACGGCGCCGTCGCGCACCAGGCTGCGCTGGGCGGCCTGGGTCGCCACCTGGCCACCGGTGGCCAGGGTGATGGAGCCCTTCTGGAAGTCCACGCTGCCACTGCTGTCGATCTGCACCAGGGACAGGTCGCGGCGGAAGGCATCGCCGTTCACCACGTCGCCGTCCTGCTTGAGGACCGGTGCCAGCAGGGCATCGCGCTGGCTGTCGAGGGCGGTGGCGCTGGCATCGAGGAGGATCGCGGTGGTGCTGCCCTCGCCCAGGGTCACCTGGCCATTGGCGCCGCTGGCGGTGAGGTGCACGGTGCCACGGGCGTCTGCGGAGGTGCTGGCCAGGGCCACGCCGTTCTGCTGCACCTGGTTGCCCACCAGGCTGACATCGCCGCTGGCGGCCAGCAGCACGCCCCGGTTGAGCACCCGGCCGTTGCCGCTGGCGCTCACTTCGTTGCCACGGGTGGTGGAGGTGGGGCTGCCGTCGCTGCCATAGCCCTTGAGGATCACGAAGCTGTCCCCGGCCGCCATCAGCACCTGGCCCTTGGGCGTGCTGATGCTGCCGGCGTTGTCCACCTCCTTGCCCAGCAGCAGCACATAGCCGCCCCCGGAGGTGGAGGTGCTGGGCGCCGCCGTGCTCAGTTGCGCCCCCTGCTCCACGCGGATGTTGCCCTGGGCGTTGGTGAAGCTCGGGTTGCTGCCGTTGTAGAGGCCGCCGCTGCGGAACTGCTCGTCGCTGAAGCCGGTAGCGGCAGCCACCAGGTTGCGCACGTTGACCTGGCTGGTGCCGCTGAACACCACCCCGTTGCTGTTGAGGATCATCACCGTGCCGTCGGCCTTGATCTGGCCCTGGATCTGGCTGGGCGCGGTGCTGTTGCCCACCTTGTTCAGCAGCGCCCAGCTGGCCTCTTGCTGGAAGGCCAGGGTGGTGTCGCGGCCGACGTTGAAGGTCTCCCAATTGAGGATGGCCTTGTCGGCGGTCTGCTTGATGGACACCAGCACCTTGCCGTTGGCGTCGGTCTGCACCGGCGCCTCGGCGTTGATGAACAGCGGCTTGCCATCGGGCCCCACCACCACGTTGAGGCCGTTGCCTCCGAGACCGTTGTGCAGGGTCTGCGGGGCGCCGCTGGCCGCCGCGCGTCCGGCGGCCTGGGCTGCCTGGGCCGCGGCGATGGCGGCCACGGTGTTGTTGAGGTTGGCGAAGGAGCGGCCCAGGCGCTGCTGCACCTGCTGCTGCTGCGCCAGCGGCGGTGGCGAACCCGGCTGCACGGTCCCCGGCCGGGCGGCTCCGGCGGCCTGGGCGGCGCCCTTCTCGGCGAACCAGCCGGCACTGAAGGCCGGCGCGGCCTGGGCCCCGCCGGCCAGCAACATCAGGGCGATGGCCTGGGCCAGGGGCTTGAGCAGGAGGGGATATTCGCGGCGGGCGGTGCAGGTGACGGACGGCTTGGGCTGGGAACGCATCACGACGGGTCCTTGTTCGGGTGGAGGCGCAGCGCCCCGAAGGACGCGCCATGGCTGTTACCCCCAAGGCCGTCGGCGCAGCGGGCGACCGAACTTTTGTCACGCAAAGTTCACGGGGCCTACCGGCGCCTGACATGCAAAACCGGCAATGGCGCGAGGCCATTGCCGGTTCCTGGGGCGAACCCGCGAGGGGCTTAGAGCGGACGGCCGATGCCGTTGCAGGCGCTGGTGTTGCCGATGGCCAGGGAACTGCCCGGCAGCGCGAAGGTGGTGCGGATGGCGTCTTTCCAGGCGGCGGTGAGCGGGATCAGCTTGTTGGCGACGATCTCGTCATCGTTGTTGCTGCTGGCGTTCAGACCGTAGTGACGGTTGAGGAAGGTGCGGATGGCGATGGTGTCGGCGCTGTCCTTGTAGCACTGGCTGAACACCAGGTTGGTGTAGCCGACGATGCTGTAGCCGCTAGTGGGGTTGGCCAGCAACGGAACCCACTTCGACGGATCAGCGCGGTCTGCCGAGGCGGGCGGAGCGATGGTGCCCAGCGCGGTCGTGACATTGCCCACGGTGGGCAGGTTGCCGTTGACCTTGGCGACCACGGCGGGGTTGGTGGCGTCCACGTCCTCCGGGCCGACGTAGCCGATGGCGCCATCGGTGGCGGCCACGGTGCTGGCCATCTGGGCGCTGCCACTCACGGCCACGGCTCCAGCCGGCACACCGCCAAGGGCGGCGCTGGTGAAGGTGCTGCTGACGCCGAACTGGCCTGAACACTGGCTGTTCAGGTGGCGGGTGAAGATCTCGGAGGTGCCGCTGCTGGTGCCACGGTAGACCACGGTGATCGGGCCGGAGGCGCTGCTGATCTGGCTCCAGTTGGTGATGTTGCCGGAGAAGATGCCGCACAGCTGGGCGCTGGTCAGGTTCAGCGAGGTGACGCCGGCTTTCTTGTAGGGAATGGTGACCGAGGTGGCCGCCGAGGGGATCTGTACCAGCGGGCCCCAGTTGTTGGCATCGGTAGCGGGCACGGTCGGGGACTGGTGGGCATTCTTGTAGGCCGAAATCTCGGCGGCACTCAATACGGAGTCACTGCCGGCGTAGTCGACGGTGGTGCCGCTGGGCAGGTTGAGCTTGGTGGCGTCGTTGTTCAGCACGGCAGCCTTGCCGGCGCCGCTGCCCACGCCGATGTAGGCGTTGAAGCCGGACGGCAGCACGGTGGCGGTGTTGTACAGGTTCTGCGGCAGGGTGGCACCGCCACCGACGACGGCCGCCATGGCCTGGGCGGAAAACAGGCCGGCAACGGCCAGGGAAACAGCGAGAACGTTGCGCTTGAACATGAGGAAGCTCCTTTCATCGTGTCTGGACGTGGATGGTTCGCTGTCGAGCGGTTCATGGCCGGTCGGGCGCATTCCAGAAGCCCGGTGCGGCTCGGCCATGGCACTGACAGTCGCAGCCACGGGTGACAGGCAAAGGAAAAAACCTCGGGAGCACGAGGCGCTCAAGAACGGGAGTGTTCGGGGGTGCGTGCAACCTGCCTGACATGACAGGGCGCTGCGGCAAGGAAGTATTCCGGGAGGGTGGCTGGGAGACCGCTCGGGGCGAGGGCTGGCGGGCAGGACATGACAGTGGCGTGAACCCGAGCCTGCCCGGCCGCAGGCTCTGGAGCCTGGGCCGGGAGTCGCTCGGCGATCAGGGGTGCAGCGACTCGACCCCCAGTTCATCCCACACGGCTTCGGCCAGGTGGAAGGTGGCGTTGGCGGCGGGGATGCCGCAGTAGATGGCGCTCTGCATGATCACTTCCTTGATCTCGTCGCGGGTGACGCCGTTGTTCTTCGCGGCGCGCAGGTGCAGCTTCAGTTCGCCCTCGCGGTTCATACCGATGAGCATGGCGATGGTCACCAGGCTACGGGTATGGCGCGGCAGGCCCGGGCGGGTCCAGATGTCGCCCCAGGCGTGGCGGGTGATCATTTCCTGGAACTCTTCGTTGAAGGGCGTGAGGTTCTGCAGGCTGCGGTCGACATGGGCGTCGCCCAGTACGGCGCGGCGGACCTGCATGCCGGCTTCGTAGCGTTCTTTTTCGTCCATCGATGGGGCCTCGAACAGGGTCTTGGAGCGGGGACGCGGCATCCGCGTCGGGAAAGCGGTAGCCCGGGCTTCAGCCCGGGGTGATCCGGCGCGCTCAGGCGCTGAGGAAGGCCAGCACGCGCTGGCTGAAGGCCTCACCGGCCTGCACGCTGGACAGGTGGGCGGCCGGGAACTCGACGAGTTCGGCACCAGCGATGCGCGCCTGCATGAAGCGGCCGTGCTCGGGGGTGGTGACCGGGTCGCCGCTGCCGCAGACCACCAGGGTCGGCGCCTGGATGACAGCGAGCTGCTCGCGGAAGTCGGCGTCGCGCACAGCGGCGCAGTTGGCGGCGTAGCCCTGGGGCGAGGTGCGCGCCAGCATGCCGACGATGGCCTCGACCTTCTCCGGCTGCGCCTCGGCGAAGTCCGGGGTGAACCAGCGGGAAATGGAGGCGTCGCGCAGGTCGGCCATGGCCTGGACACCGCCCGCCAGCACGGCGTCGATGCGCGGGTTCCACACCTCGGGGGTGCCGATCTTGGCGGCGGTGTTGCACAGCACAAGGCGCTGGATGCGCTCGGGGGCGTTGATGGCCAGCCACTGGCCGATCAGCCCGCCCATGGACAGGCCACAGAAATGCGCCTTGGGAATGTCCAGGGCATCCAGCAGGGCCAGCACGTCGCGGCCGAGCTGATCGATGCGATAGGGGCCTTCGCTGACCAGGGACTGGCCATGGCCTCGGGTGTCGTAGCGCAGCACCCTGAAGTGCCGGGTGAAGGCCGGGACCTGGGCGTCCCACATGTGCAGGTCGGTGCCCAGGGAGTTGGACAGCACCAGCACCGGCGCTCCGGCCGGGCCTTCAAGGAGGTAGTTCAGGTCGCCATCGGCGAGACGTACGGCAGGCATGGAAAACTCCTAGCGCGGGAAAGTGGTGTGTTCAGCGAGGGCACGGTCCACCCAGCGGCGGGCCTGCCCCAGGTAATGGGCGGGGTCGAGCAGGCGGTCCAGCTCGGCGGCGGACAGCTCGGCGGTAACCTCGGCGCAGGCACCGAGCACGGCGCGCAGGTGAGCGCCCTCCTTCACCGCCTGGCGGCAGCACTGCTCCACCCGATGGTGGGCGGCATCGCGGCCGATGCGCTGGGCCAGGGCGATGCTCACCGCCTCGGCCAGCACCAGGCCCTGGGTCAGGTCGAGGTTGCGGCGCATGCGCGCGGCGTCCACCTCCAGGCCGGGCACCACCAGCAGCGCGTGCTGCAGGGCGCCGGACACCAGGCAGCAGAGCTCCGGCAGGCTTTCCCATTCGGCGTGCCAGAGGCCGAGGCTGCGCTCGTGCTCCTGGGGCATGGCGGCGAACAGGGTGGCCACCAGGCCCGGCGCACGGGTGGCGGCGCCGATGAGCACGGCGGCGCTCACCGGGTTGCGCTTGTGGGGCATGGTCGAGGAGCCGCCCTTGCCCGGCGCGGCGGGCTCGAAGAGTTCGCCGGCCTCGGTCTGCATCAGCAGGCTGAGGTCGCGCCCCAGCTTGCCCAGGGTGCCGGCAACCAGGCCCAGCAGGCTGGCGAACTCCACCAGGCGGTCACGCTGGGTGTGCCAGGGCTGGTCCGGCAGGTTCAGCGACAGCTCGACGGCCAGCGCTTCGGCCACCGGCCAGGCCTGTTCGCCGAGGGCGGCGAGGCTGCCGGAGGCGCCACCGAACTGCAGGCACAGCAGGCGCGGCTTGAGTTCCGCCAGGCGCTGGCGATGGCGGGTGACGGCGCCCAGCAGGCCGGCGAGCTTCATGCCGAGGGTCACCGGGGTGGCCTGCTGCAGCCAGGTGCGGCCGGCCAGCGGGGTGTCGGCGTGGCGCTCGGCCTGCTCGGCAAGGGCGTCGCCCAGGGCCGCGAGGTCGGCCTCGATCAGGCCGATGGCAGCACGCAGTTGCAGCACCAGGCCGCTGTCCATGGCGTCCTGGCTGGTGGCGCCCAGGTGCACGTAGCGCTCGGCCTCCGGGCTGGCCGCCGCGATGCGCTTGCCCAGGGCCTTGACCAGGGGGATGGCGGAGTTGCCGGCAGTGGCGATGGCCTGGGCCAGTGCGGAGAAGTCGTAGAAATCGGCGCGGCAGGCGGCTTCGATGGGTGCGACGGCCTCTTGGGGGATCAGCCCCACGCGGGCCTCGGCACGGGCCAGGGCGGCCTCGAAGTCGAGCATGCCCTGTACCCGGCCCTGGTCGCAGAAGATCGCGCGCATGGCCGGGGCGGTGAAGTAGGCGTCGAAGAGTTGGTTGCTCAAGGCGACCTCGTTGCAGCGGTTGGGGGTGGGCCTAGGTTGGCAGGGCGATGGGAGTGAATCCAGTCTGTCGGGTGGGCTTCAGTTGGGCCTCAGCCCACTCGACCGTGTTGGGTCGCAGTCGCGGTGGGCTGAAGCCCACCCTACGTCACTTCAACTGCTGGACGCGCTCGATGGCGAGGGCCAGGCCCTGCCCTACCCCTACGCACATGGTGGCCAGGCCGCGCTTGCCGCCGGACTTCTCCAGCTGGTGCAAGGCGGTCTGTACCAGGCGCGCGCCGCTGGCACCCAGGGGGTGGCCGAGGGCGATGGCACCGCCGTTGGGGTTGACCTTCTCGCTGTCGTCGGGGAGGCCCAGCTCGCGCATCACGGCCAGCCCCTGGGCGGCGAAGGCTTCGTTGAGTTCGATGACGTCGAACTGGTCGATGCCCAGATTGAGGCGCTCCAGCAGCTTGCGCACCGCCGGCACCGGGCCGATGCCCATGACCCGTGGCGCGACGCCGGCGCTGGCCATGCCGAGCACCTTGGCGCGCGGGGTGAGGCCGTGCTTCTTCACCGCCTCGGCGGAGGCCAGGATCAGCGCCACCGCGCCATCGTTGACGCCCGAGGCGTTGCCGGCGGTGACGGTCTTGCCTTCGCCGTTGACCGGTTTCAGCTTGGCGAGGGCTTCCAGGGTGGTGTCCGGGCGCAGGTGCTCGTCGGCATCGACCACGGTGTCCCCCTTCCTGCCCTTGATCACCACCGGGACGATCTCCTCGGCGAAGAAGCCTTCGGCCTGGGCGCGGCCGGCGCGCTGCTGGCTGCGCAGGGCGAACAGGTCCTGGTCGGCGCGGGAGACCTGGTAGTCGTCGGCGACGTTGTCGGCGGTCTGCGGCATGGCGTCGACGCCGTACTGGGCCTTCATCAGCGGGTTGATGAAGCGCCAGCCGATGGTGGTGTCCTCGATCTTCTGGGTGCGGCCGAAAGCGCTGTCGGCCTTGCCCATCACGTAGGGCGCGCGGGACATGGATTCGACGCCGCCCGCCAGGGCCAGCTCCATTTCACCCGAGGCGATGGCGCGGAAGGCGGTGCCCACCGCATCCATGCCCGAGGCGCAGAGGCGGTTGAGGGTGACGCCGGGAATGCTTTCCGGCAGGCCGGCCAGCAGCAGCGCCATGCGTGCAACGTTGCGGTTGTCCTCGCCGGCCTGGTTGGCGCAACCGAGGAAGACTTCATCGACCTCGCTCCAGCGCACACGGGGGTTGCGCTCGATCAGGGCCTTGAGCGGGATGGCCGCCAGGTCGTCTGCGCGCACAGGGGCCAGGGCGCCGCCGAAGCGGCCGATGGGCGTGCGTACGGCATCGCAGATGAAGACGTCGCGGCTCATTCCTCACCCCCTTGCTGGCCGTGGGCGGCCGCGGTGCGGGCTTCCAGAGCACGCAGGGCGCTCAGCTCCACCTCGTTGGGGGCGGCGGTCTCGGCCACCTGGTCGGCGAAGCGGATGGCCCAACCGGTGTTGGCCACCACCTGCTCGCGGGTCACGCCCGGGTGCAGCGAGGTGACGATGAATTCGTGGGTGCCGGCTTCCGGCTCCATGATGCAGAGGTCGGTGATGATGGCCACCGGCCCCTTGCCGGGCAGGCCGAGCTGCTGGCGATGGTCACCGCCTTCGCCGTGGCCCACGGAGGTGATGAAGGCCAGCTTGTCGACGAAGGTGCGATGGGACTGCTTGAGGATGATCAGCACCTCCTTGGCGGAACCGGCGATCTCCGGCGCGCCGCCGGCACCCGGCAGGCGCACCTTGGGGGTGTGGTAGTCGCCGATCACGGTGGTGTTGATGTTGCCGAAGCGGTCCACCTGGGCAGCGCCGAGGAAGCCGACGTCGATGCGCCCGCCCTGCAGCCAGTAGCGGAAGATCTCGCCGGTGGGGACCACGGTGTCGGCGGTCTCGGCCAGCTCGCCGTCGCCGATGGACAGCGGCAGCACGCTCGGCTTGGCGCCGATGGGGCCGGACTCGTAGATCAGGACCACGTCCGGGGACGAGGTCAGGCGCGCCAGGTTGGCGGCCTTGGACGGCAGGCCGATGCCGACGAAGCAGACGGCGCCGTTCTTCAGGCGACGGGCAGCCGCCACGGTCATCATTTCGTTGGTGCTGTACTGGGCGCTCATCACTTGGCCTCCGCAAGCTTCTGCTGGAACTGGGCGAAATCCTTGGTGCCACGGATGTATTCGTCGATCCAGGCGGTGAAGGTGTCGCGGTCGCGGGCGATGGGGTCCCAGGCCTGGTAGAAGCGGTTGTCGCGCTCGTAGTAGCCGTGGGCGTAGGACGGGCTGGCGCCGCCGGGGACGTGGCACACCGCGGTCAGTGCCCAGGTGGGCAGCACGCAGGCGTTCATCGGCGCGTCGAGGTCGTCGACGATCTCTTCCACGGTGACGATGCAGCGCTTGGCCGCCAGGGCCGCTTCCTTCTGCACGCCGAGGATGCCCCAGAGCAGCACGTTGCCCTTGCGGTCGGCCTTCTGCGCATGGATCACGGTGACGTCCGGGCGCACCGACGGCACGGCGGCGAGCGTCTCGCCGGTGAAGGGGCAGTCGATGAAGCGGATGTTCGGGTTGACCTTCGGCAGGTCGGAGCCGGCATAGGCGCGCAGCACGGCGAACGGCAGACCGGAAGCGCCGGCCACGTAGGCGTTGGCCATGTCGGCGTGGCTGTGCTCGTCGAGTTCCAGAGCGTTGGGCCACTGCTTCTCCACCGCGTCACGCAGGCGGTGCAGGGAGCCCACGCCGGGGTTGCCGCCCCAGGAGAAGGTCAGCTTGCGGGCGCAGCCGGCACCGATCAGCAGGTCGTAGACCAGGTCCGGGGTCATGCGCACCAGGTGCAGGTCCTTCTTGCCCTGGCGGATGATCTCGTGGGAGGCGGCGGTGGGAATCAGGTGGGTGAAGCCTTCGAGGGCTACCTTGTCGCCGTCGTTGATGAAACGCTCGACGGCCTCGCGGAGGGAAATGATTTCAGCCATGGTCGATCTCGTGTTGTTGTCCAGGGCGGCCTGGCGGCGCGCCCGTGGCGACACCCGGTGAAGCCACGGGCGGCGGGCCCGGGCCGGGGTCGGCTGGGGAGCAAGGTACCCCCCGCCTCCGGGTGTAACAATCCGATAATCGACTATTCGTTCGATAATCGAACGAATCCCGTGCTCGCCCTCTCCGGGGCTAGCGGCCCTCCCCGCGACGCTTGAGGTGGCGTGCATACCAGGGACGCCGGGGCGTTCGTGGCAGCAACCGGCTGACCAGGTCGTCCTCGCCGAAGGTGATGCGCAGGGCCAGCTTCATGGCCTCCACCTCCAGTTCACCGGCGCCGCCGCCGGCATCGTCCAGCCCGCCGCAGCCATGGGTCAGCGCGCCCAGCCAGGGGTCGCCCACCTCCACCCAGCGCCCCGGCGCGAACCAGCGCACGCCCTGGACCTCGCGCACCACCACCTCGCCGGGGTGGGCGCGCTCGTGGGCGCGGTACCAGTCCTCGATGCGGTCGTCGATCCAGCCGTGGAAGCGCCAGAACACCGGGTTGACGTGGGACGAGAACGGGTCGCCGAGGTAGTCGTTGTCGGCGCGGAACCAGCGGGCGCCGTAGTCCACCTGGTCGCGGTCGCCGGGCAGCGGCATGCCGTTGGACGGGTCGCGGGTGACGGTGGCCCAGCGCATGTGCAGCCAGTCGTGGATGTTCAGCTCCATCTCCGAGCCCAGTTGGGCGAGGGTCAGGCGCGCGAGGTAGTCCGGGTCCTGGTACTGCGACTCCCAGACCTGGAAGTTGCTGTAGAAGGCCTGGGCGGACTTGATGTCGTGCAGCCACTGGCCCAGCTCGTCGTCGTCCCAGGCGAACCAGGCCGGCGGCACGGCGTTGCCGTCGTGGTTCTCCTGGTAGCGGATGTAGCCGATGCGGTCGTGCTCCAGGTACGGGCACGGCAAGGGCAGCCGGCTCCAGTTGGGCAGGCCCGGCTGCAGGCGGCGCGCCTTGGCCAGCATGTGCCGGTGCATGAAGAGGAAGTCCTCGCCGGAGCCGTTGAGGTGCTTGCGCCGGCCCCGTGCGCCGCGCTCGGCATCCCGTGGGCCGGGTTGCCAGCCGGCACCGCGCAGGGCATCGCGGCGACGGTCGTCGAGGCGGTGCCACTTGTCGCGGGTGGCGTGCCAGAGCTGGTGGAACAGGCGGTGCTCGGGGGACACCAGCCACTGCAGCAGCGCTGGCTCCAGGGGCGTCACCTGCCGCGCCTCGGGGAAGGCGCGCTTGCGGGCGACGAAGCGGCTGTCCGGCTCGGGCAGCGCCAGGGGCCGGTCGATGCGGCGGATGCGCCCACTCAGGCTGGCGTCACCGGCCTGGGCCCAGTTGCCCCAGACCTCGTCCAGCACGGCCTCCAGTTCATGGCTGGGGGCCGACTCGCCGACCGGGACCAGGCGCCAGCGGATGCGCTTGCCGTCCTGGTCCACCACCTCGCCGAGCACCCGGTAGCGGGGTTCACCCGTGCCCCGCAGCGCGGCGCCCTGGTCGATGCAACCGCGCAGGGCACGGCCGGTGGGGCCGATGTCCAGTAGCATCTGCACGCCCTCGCGGGGCAGCCCGTCCAGGCCGCCATCGAGGCCGTCGAAACGCAGGTCCCAGATACCGCGCAACTGGGTGGCCAGGCGCACCCCGCCCCAATCGGCGGCGTCCACCGTGGCCTCCCCCGGGGTTTCCACCTGGTCCGGTTCGAGGGTTTCGTCGTAATCCGGCTCACGCCGCGCGTACCACACCGCCGGTACCGCTGCGCCGGCCACCGCCAGCGCTCCCATGAACCCACGTCTGGAAAACCTCATCGCTACATCGCATCCGTGTCAGCCACGCCTATCCCGCTAGAACGAGGTAACGGGGGGTAAATTTATGGCTGCTTTGCTGATACGTCCGGCATCAGGTTGATTACCGAGTTTGCGGGTGTTTTCTATTTCGCCCTCCCGGGCGAGCCCCTTTTGGCAATCGCCCCAAAAAGAGCCAAAAGGGCTTGCCCCGACATCCGGGCCCCGCTTCGCGGGACTTCCCTCGCTCCATCGTTGCTTCGGGGGCCGGCGCGATGGGCCATCCATGGCCTGGCGCGCCTCTCGCGGCATCCATGCCGCTCGTCCCCCTGCGCAACGACTCCGCTCGGCCTCCTGAAGGGGCAGGTTTCGCCGCCTCACTTTCCCGGCCACGGGAAAACCCTGGAGTGCGCTTCGGACACGGGTCGTTTCCCGCAACGGATCAACAGCGCCCGATTCTAAATTTCCCCACCCTGCCCTCGTTCTTCCGACACGGGCACCCACCCCGGGTGCGCTCGGCATCAACCCCTGGCAACGAACGGGATGGCAATGAACACGACCCGCAAGGCCCTCTACCTGATCGCCCTGGCGATCCTCCTGGCGCTGGTCGCGGCAGCGACCTGGCACTTCTTCCTGCGGCAGGCCGCGCCCTACCCTCGGGACGTGATGCAGCACGCGGAGGAACTGCAGGAGCGCATCCTCTCCTTCGACAGCCACATCACCGTGCCCACCGATTTCGGCACCGAGGGCAACGAGGCGGACAAGGACGGCGAAGGCCAGTTCGACCTGGTCAAGGCCGGGCGCGGACGCCTCTCCGGTGCGGCGCTGACCATCTTCGGCTGGCCGGAGATCTGGAACGGTCCCAACGCCCCCCATCGCCCCACAGCCGCCTTCGTCGACGAGGCGCGCCACCAGCAGGAGCTGCGCTACAGGATCATCAGCGGCCTGGTGCGCGACTTCCCCAACCAGGTCGGCATCGCCTACAGCCCCGAGGACTTCCGTCGCCTGCATGGCGAAGGCAAGTTCGCCATCGTCATCAGCATGCTCAACGCCTACCCCCTGGGCGAGGACCTGAACGCGCTGGACGCCTGGCACGCTCGCGGCATGCGCCTGTTCGGCTTCAGCTACGTCGGCAACAACGCCTGGGCCGACTCCTCGCGCCCGCTGCCCTTCTTCAACGACACCGCCGATGCCCTCGGCGGGCTCTCGCCCCTCGGCGAGCAGGCGGTGAAGCGGCTCAACGACCTGGGCGTGGTGATCGACGTGTCGCAGATGTCCACCCTGGCCCTGGAAGACGTCGCCCGTCTCAGCCGCGCGCCCATCGTCGCCTCGCATTCGGCGCCCCGCGCGCTGGTAGACATCCCGCGCAACCTCAGCGACGCGGAGATGCAGCGGATCAAGGCAAGCGGCGGGGTGATCCAGGTGGTGGGCTTCCCCGCCTACCTCAAGCCCCTCTCGCAACCAACCCTGGACAAGCTCAACGCCTTGCGCGCGCGCTTCGACCTGCAGCCGCTCAACGGCCTGGCCAACGCGCTGATGCCGGGTGACCCGATCATCGCCATCTGGCCGGAACAGCGCTTCGGCGAATACGCCAGCGCGCTCTACGCCATCCTCGAGGAGGAGCCCCGCGCCAGCGTCAAGGAGCTGGTGGACGCCATCGACTACACCGTGCGCAAGGTCGGCATCGACCACGTGGGGATCGCCAGCGACTTCAACGACGGCGGCGGCGTCGAGGGCTGGATGAACGTCGGCGAGTCGCGCAACGTGACGGCCGAGCTGATCCAGCGCGGCTACTCCGACGCCGACATCGCCAAGCTCTGGGGCGGCAACTTCCTGCGGGTGTGGGACGAGGTGCAGCGCCTGGCCGCGCCGGCCAGCGCCGGGGAGGTGCGCCCATGAGCGACCGCCGCACCTTCCTCAAGCAGGCCGGCATGCTGGCCGCCGCCCTGCCCCTGGGCTCCGCACTCGCCGGCAACGCCCAGGCCGCCCCATCGCCGAACCGCCCCGCCACGGACAAGTGGCTGGTCCTGCGCGAGCAGTTCGACCTCGATCCGGACTACCTGCACTTCTGCACCTTCCTCCTCGCCTCCCACCCGCGTGTGGTACGCGAAGCCATCGCCCACTTCCGCGCCCGGCTGGATGCCAACCCCGGCGAGGTGCTGGACTGGGACCGCGAGGAACTCTGGGGCTATGAAGACGAGGTCCGCACCTGGGCCGGCCGCTACTTCGGCGTGCAGCCCGCGCAGGTGGCCCTCACCGGCAGCACCACCGACGGCCTGGCGATGATCTACGGCGGCCTGCAGGTGGCGCCCGGCAAGGAGATCCTCGTCAGCGCCCACGAGCACTACTCCACCAACACCCGCCTGGAGTACCGCGAGCGCCTCATGGGCACGCCGGTGCGGCGCGTCACCCTGTTCAAGGACCCACACCTGGCCACCGTGGACGAGATGCTCCACAACATCCGCCAGGCCATCCGCCCCGAGACCCGCGTACTGGGCATGACCTGGGTGCAGTCCGGCAGCGGCGTGAAGCTGCCGGCGCGCGAAGTCGGCCAACTGGTGAAGGAACTCAACCAGGGTCGCGACGAAGCGGACCGCCTCCTCTACGTGGTGGACGGCGTGCACGGCTTCGGCGTCGAGGACCTGAACTTCGTCGATTTCAACTGCGACTACTTCATCGCCGGCACCCACAAATGGCTGTTCGGCCCCCGTGGCACCGGCGTGATCATCGCCCGCGACCCGCAGCCCCAGGCCCACCTGGTGCCCAGCACGCCGACCTTCACCAAGGGCGAGACCTTCGGCACCCTGATGACCCCCGGTGGCTACCACGCCTTCGACCACCGCCTGGCAGTGGGCTCGGCCTTCGAGCTGCACCTGCAACTGGGCAAGGCCGACGTCCAGGCGCGCATCCACCAGCTAAACGACTACCTCAAGGCGCGCCTGGCCGAGTCCCCCAAGGTGCAGCTGGTCACGCCGCGCAGCCGCGAGCTGTCCTCGGGCTTCACCTTCTTCCGCGTCGAGGGCCGCGACTGCGACGCCGTCGCCCGCTACCTGCTGGAGCGCAAGGTGATCAGCGACGCCGTGGACCGCGACGTCGGCCCCGTGGTGCGTCTGGCCCCCAGCCTGCTCAACGACGAAGCGCAGATCGACCGGGTGATGGCCCTCCTCGCCCCCCAGCTCGCCTGACCCATTCCCTTCGAGAGAATCTCCATGCCTGCAACCCAACCCCTGGCCCTGGTCGTCGCCCTGCTCATCAGCGCACCAGCCCTGGCCGCCGACGCCAAGCAACCCGGCAGCGTCTTCAAGGACTGCAAGAACTGCCCCGAAATGGTGGTGCTGCCCGCCGGCAGCTTCACCATGGGCACCCCGGAGAACGAAGTGGGCCGCCAGCCCGACGAGGGCCCGCTGCACACCGTGACCTTCGCCAGGCCCTTCGCCATCAGCAAGTTCCAGGTGCTGGCCCGCGAATGGGACGCCTACATGAAGGAAGCCCGCATCACCCTCCCCGACGGCGACGACCGCCCCGGCCGCCGCTGCACCAACGGCAAGCCCAGCTACCCCCAGGGCCCGGACCAGCCCGCCGTGTGCATGGACCATGACGAGGCCCGGGCCTACGTCGCCTGGCTGTCGAAGAAGACCGGCAAGCACTACCGCCTGCTCAGCGAAGCCGAACGCGAGTACGCCGCCCGCGCCGGCAGCGAAGGCCCGTTCCCCTTCCCCTTCGACGAAGGCAAGGACTACAGCATCGCCCAGCACGCCAACACCTACGGCGCCGCCGACGGCTTCAACTACACCTCCCCGGCCGGCAGCTTCCCGGCCAACGCCTTCGGCGTCTACGACATGCACGGCAACGTCTACGAATGGGTGGCGGACTGCCTGCACGACAGCTACGTCGGCGCCCCCAGCGATGGCAGCGCGTGGGAGGAAGCCAACTGCGAGTACCGCCACATCCGCGGCAACGACTACAGCGAGCCGCCGATCTTCTCCCGCTCGGGCAACCGCAACTACCGCGAGCCCTACGTGCGCGGCGACTGGCTGGGGCTGCGAGTGGCGCGGGAGTTGTGAGCACTACCAGGCTGTTGAAAAACTAACTGCGTTGCCGCTGCAGCGTTGAAAACGCCCTCAAAATGCTCATTTACCCCACGTAAACTGCGCTTTTTCGGCCGTTTTCGCCTTGCATCGGCTGCCTCGTCTACGTTTTTCAACGGCCTGCTACTGCCCACGCCGTCACCGGCGGCTAAATCAGGCGCCTTGCGGCGCGTCTACTCCATGAGGTCGCGCCGCCCGGAACACGCCACGGTCGCGGGTCGCCCGACCCGCCTTCCCGTGCCCCCATCCGGACCTGCCCATGAACACACAAGCCCCCGGCGCCCTGCGTGAACTGCTCACCCTGATCCGGCCCTATCGCGGCCTGGTCGCCCTCTCCATCGCCCTCGGCATCCTCGGTGGCTTCAGCGTCACCGCGCTGCTGGCCACCATCAACGGCCTGCTACACGCCGAAGGCAGCCTGACCAGCGGCACCCTGCTGACCTTCATCGGCCTCTGCGCCCTGGCGCTGGCCTGCTCCGTCGGCTCGGACATGGGCACCAACTACGTGGGCCAGCACGTCATCGCCACCCTGCGCCAGGACCTGGGGCGCAAGGTGCTCTGCGCACCCATCGAGCAGATCGAACGCTACCGCAGCCATCGCCTGATCCCGGTGCTGACCCACGACGTGGACACCGTCAGCGACCTGGCCTTCGCCTTCGCCCCCCTGGCCATCTCGCTGACGGTCACCACCGGCTGCCTGGGCTACCTCGCCTGGCTGTCCTGGCCGATGTTCCTGGTCACCGCCTTCGCCGTGCTGCTGGGCACCGCCATCCAGTACCTGGCGCGGCTGCGCGGCATCCACGGCTTCAACGCCGCGCGCGAAGCCGAGGACGAACTGCAGAAGCACTACAGCGGCATCGCCTCCGGCGCCAAGGAACTGCGCATCAGCCGCCCGCGCCGCCAGCGCATGTTCGGCGAGCGCATCCAGCGCACCGCCGACTACATCCGCGACACCCACGTGCGCTCCATCAACATCTTCGTGATCGCCAAGAGCCTCGGCTCGATGCTGTTCTTCGTGGTCATCGGGCTGCTGCTGGTGATCCAGCAGGCCTGGAACCTGGCGGACGCCGTGGCCACCAGCGGCTTCGTGCTGGTGCTGCTGTACATGAAGGGTCCGCTGGAGCACGTGGTCTCCACCCTGCCCATCGTCAGCCGCGCGCAGATCGCCTTCCGCCGCATCGGTGAACTCTCCGCGCAGTTCTCCTCCCCCGAGCCCTACCTGCTGCTGGAGGCCCCCGACGTGCCGGACCGGCAGTTGCAGAGCCTGGAGCTCAAGGGCGTGCGCTTCGCCTTCCCACCGGTGGAGGGCGCCGCACCCTTCGCCCTGGGCCCCATCGACCTGCGCATCGAGCAGGGCGAGATCCTCTTCATCGTCGGCGAGAACGGCTGCGGCAAGACCACCCTGATCAAGCTGCTGCTGGGCCTCTACACCCCGGACCAGGGCGAGATCCTGCTGGATGGCCAGGCGGTCACCGCCCGCACCCGGGATGACTACCGCCAACTGTTCACCACGGTGTTCGCCGACTACTACCTGTTCGACGACCTGCTCCACGGCGGCGACGCCATACCACCGGATGCGAACAAGTACCTGCAGCGCCTGGAGATCGCCCACAAGGTGCAGATCCGCGACGGCGCCTTCACCACCACCGACCTCTCCACCGGCCAGCGCAAGCGCCTGGCGCTGGTCAACGCCTGGCTGGAACGGCGCCCGGTGCTGGTGTTCGACGAATGGGCCGCCGACCAGGACCCGACCTTCCGCCGCATCTTCTATACCGAGCTGCTGCCCGAGCTGAAACGCCTGGGCAAGACCATCATCGTCATCAGCCATGACGACCGGTATTTCGAGCTGGCCGATCAGCTCATCCAACTGCGAAATGGCACTGCCGTGAGCAGCCGCCAACCGGCGTGAAAAAAAGTTTTCCGGTTTCCGGGCGGTCTTCCGTCCTACTAAATGCGAACACTACTCACTATTAAAAACTGGACCATCTCGATGACGAAGTCTCTTTCACCCCGTTTGAAGGTCATGCTTCATCGCTCACTGCGCCCCACCCTGCTCGCCAGCGGCATCGGCCTCGCGCTCAGCGCGCCCTACGCCAGCCTGGTGCAGGCCCAGGAGATCAACCTCGACATCCCCGCCCAATCCCTGTCGAGCGCGCTCCAGGAGCTCGGTCGTCAAGGCAACCTGCAGATCCTCTACAGCCCGAGCCTGGTCAACAACCAGCGCACCCAGGCCATCAAGGGCCGCTACGAGCCCACGGTCGCACTGGACATGCTGCTGCGCGGCAAGGGCATCAGCTACCAGGTCAACGGCAACAGCGTCACCCTCAGCGCCGCTGACCAGAGCACCCTGGAGCTGGGCGCCACCTCCGTGGTCTCCACCGGCCTGGGGGCCACCACCGAGGGCACCGGCTCCTACACCACCGGCGCCACCGGCACGGCGACCAAGCTGCCGCTGTCCATCCGCGAGACCCCGCAATCGGTCAGCGTGATCACCAGCCAGCGCATCCGTGACCAGAAAATGAACAGCCTGGAAGACGTGCTGACCAACGCACCGGGCGTGCTCTACAAGAAGAAGAGCAACTCCTCGGACGACGAAGTGGGCATCTTCTCCCGTGGCATGAAGATCGAGAACTTCCAGGTGGACGGCATCCCCACCGTCTTCGAACCGGCGATGAGCAGCCAGTCCAACGACATGGCCGTCTACGACCGGGTCGAAGTGGTGCGCGGCGCCACCGGCCTGCTGGGCGGCATCGGCCAGCCCTCGGCCACCATCAACATGGTGCGCAAGCGCCCCACCAGTGACTTCGCCGCCTCGATCCAAGGCAGCGCCGGCTCCTGGGACAACTACCGCACCGAAGTGGACGTCTCCGGCCCGCTGAACGAGCAAGGCACCCTGCGCGGCCGCATGGTGACGGCCTACCAGACCGCCAACTCCTTCGTTGACCGCCTCAGCACCGAGCGCAAGGTGGCCTACGGCATCATCGAAGCCGACCTCAGCGACCGCGACACCATCAGCCTCGGCCTCGACTACCAGGAGCGCAACTGCGACGCCTGCGGTTACTTCGGCTTCCCGGCGTTCTACAGCAACGGCCAGCGCACCGACTTCAAGCGCTCGTTCAACTCCGCCGCCGACTGGAGCCATGCGGACCGCCAGCGCACCTCGATCTTCGGCACCTACGAGCACCGTTTCGACAACGACTGGCTGGCCAAGGTCGCCGTCACCAACGTGCGCGACCGCAACGACGTGGAGTACGGCTGGTTCAGCAGCAACGGCTACCCCAACCAGCAGACCGGCGCCGGCACCGGCCTGTACTTCGCCAAGTGGCCGAGCAAGCCCGAGCAGAACTCGGTGGACGCCTACGCCTCCGGCCCCTTCAGCCTGTTCGGCCGCGAGCACGAACTGGTGGTGGGCGCCAGCGCCATGCGCTACCGCAGCAACACCGGTGCCTACCCGCTGTGGGCCTTTCGCAACGGCGCCGGTGGCAGTTGGGACCCGGCCATCCCCAACGTCTACGACTGGCGTGGCGACATCACCAAGCCGCCGTTCAACCGCATCGGCGACCTGAAGTACAGCCAGCGCCAATACGCGGCCTACACCACCGCCCGGTTCAAGCCCACCGACGACCTGTCACTGATCCTCGGCACCCGCCTCAGCTACTTCAAGGTGGACCAGACCTCCGCCTACTACGGCTACGAGCCCACCCACATGAAGAAGCGCGAGACCGGCGAAGTCACCCCCTACGCCGGCATCGTCTACGACCTGGACGACACCTACTCGGTCTATGCCAGCTACACCAGCATCTACAAACCGCAGTCGAACCGGACCGTCGAAGGCAACTTCATGGACCCCACGGAAGGCGACAGCTACGAAGTGGGCACCAAGGCCGAGTACTACGACGGCAAGCTGAACCTCACCGCCGCCCTGTTCGAGTCCAAGCTCAGCAACTACGCGGTCAGCACCGGCATGGAAGATGCCTTCGGCAACGAGCTGGTTAAACCCTCCAAGATCAAGATCAAGGGCATCGAGCTGGAAGCCACGGGCGAACTCATGCCGGGCTGGCAAGTGCAGGCCGGCTACAGCCACGTGAACACCTACTACCCGCAAGGCGTCGACGTGAACGTGGGCTTCCCGCGCAACACCCTGAAGCTATTCACCACCTACGACCTGACCGGCGACCTCAATCGCCTCACCGTCGGCGGTGGCGTGCGCTGGGAGAGCGCCACCAGCTACTACGACAAGGAGATCAACGCGACCGCCACCCAAGGCAGCTACGCCCTCGTGGACCTGCTGGCACGCTACCGCTTCGACGAGCACTTCACCGGCAGCCTCAACGTCAACAACCTGTTAGACAAGAAGTACTACGTCAGCACCAGCGTCTACAGCGATCTGTACGGCGACCCCCGCAGCCTGACCGCCAGCCTGCGCTGGGAATACTGAAGGTTCGGCTAACGAATAGGCCGCTTCACTCGAAGCGGCCTTTTTCATTTCGGCCCAAAAGCCCGGCTCCCCTAGCGTAATGAAACTCCGCTCAGCGGCGCTCGAATGCCTCCTGCAACAGCCCTGCCAGCTCCGCGTACACAGTGTCGATGATCGGGGTGACTCCGCGCAGGCGCATGAAGTCGTGGGTTAGACCGGGGTATTCGCGCAGCGTCACCGCCACACCTTCGTGCTGCAGCCGCTGAGCAAAGGCGCGGCCTTCGTCCAGCAGTGGATCGAGCCCGGCCAGGGCGACGATGGCGGGCGCAACGCCTTCAAGGCTCGGGGTCAGCAATGGCGAGAAGCGCCAGTCATAGCGATCCTCCGGACTCCTTGCATAAAGCCCGTAGAACCATTCCAGCGTGTCACTCTCCAGCAGGTAGCCTTCGCTGAACAACTCCATGGAACTGCTGCGACGCGATGCGTCAGCCACGGGATAGCAGAGCAGTTGGGCAATCGGGACGATGGCCTGCGACTGCGCCGGGCGGACCACCTGTATTGCCAGCACTGCGGCCAGCGTGGCCCCCGCGCTGTCGCCAGCGAAAACCACGCGCTGCGGATCGAGCCCCAGCTCACGGCCGTGCTTGGCCAGCCAGCCGAGCGCATCGACCGCGTCGTCCAGGGCGGTGGGAAAGCGCGCCTCGGGCGCCAAGCGATAATCCACCGCCAGCACGGCGCAGGCGACCCGCGCGCAGAACTCGCGGCATACGCCGTCGTGGCTGTCGAGGCTACCGACTACGTAGCCGCCACCATGTAGGTACAGCAGTACCGGCGCCGGAGCGGTACCGCCGGATCTGGTTCGGTAGAGCCGCAGGTCCCGTTGTGCGCCATCCCGGGTGGCAAAACGCAGCTCATCCACCTGGACGTCCTCCGGCGCCGCCCAGCGCAACTGGCGGGAGGTTTCCGCAAAGATCGAACGGGCCTGTTCGACCGTCATTTCGTGCAGCGCGCCGTTCAGGCTGCGACCGTCTTCGGCCAGCTCAAGAAAGGCTTCGAGTTCGGGGTTCAACGACATATTCAACCTATTCGCATGAGGAAGTTAGCCGAGGGCGTCACAGCCCCCGGCGAGTTGCGCCTGCTCAGTGCACCGATGCCTGGTCCATCAGGGCCTGCAACTGCACGAGGCAGTCGTCCAGTAGGCACTCAATGGTCTCGACCCGGTAACGGCGGCAGCTGAAGTTGCAGTGCAGCGACAGGCGGCCATCGCGCAGTTGGGCCATGACCTCCAACTCATTGGCCAGGACCTCGTCCGCGCCATGGTCGCGCCCGGTGCCCTCGGCCACCACGGCGAACCGTTCGAGTGTTTGCTCGGAATTGAACTGGCCGAGGTAGCTGAAGCTCACCCTGGGACGGCTCATGCCCGCCAGGCGCTGGCGCAGAGGGGCCTCGCCCAGGTAGCGCAGCACGCCGTAGCCCATTCCGTTGTCCGGCACCGCCCGCAGTTGATCCTGGACAGCGCGCAGCGCTTCCAGCGTGTGGCCGGCCGGCGCCAATCGCAGCGGGTACTGGGTGGCAAACCAGCCCAGAGTACGGCTGACATCCAGATCGCTGCGTTCGCTCCCTCGACCGTGGTACTCCAGCTCCAGCAGCACCGACACCTGCCCGCCCCAGCTGCACAACGCCCTGGCCAGTGCGCTCAGCAGCAGCTCGTTGAGTGAGGCGCCAAGTGCCGTAACCACCTGACGCTGCAAGC
Source organism: Metapseudomonas otitidis (assembly GCF_011397855.1). Taxonomy (NCBI): domain Bacteria; kingdom Pseudomonadati; phylum Pseudomonadota; class Gammaproteobacteria; order Pseudomonadales; family Pseudomonadaceae; genus Metapseudomonas; species Metapseudomonas otitidis. The sequence goes on from NZ_AP022642.1 coordinate 3,395,819, forward strand.
GCTCGCTGGACGACTCCGACAGGAAGCGCTCCACGGTAGTCAGGTGGCAGGCCAGGTTGCGCCCTCTGGGGTTGTCGCACGGAATCCCGCCGTCCTCCCCTTCCAGCATTTCCAGCCAGTAGTCGCCCTGGCTGGCGGCCAGCTCGGCCGCCTGGGCCTGCCAGTGCTCGGCCCAGGCGCGATAGCTGTCCGTAGCGGGCTGCAGGCGCGGCTCTTGTCCCGCGACCAGCATGCGATAGGCCTGCAGCAAGTCCTCACTGAGGATGCGCCATGACACCAGGTCCATCGCCAGATGGTGGACCACCAGCAGCAGCCGCTCCTCTCCTTCGGGCAAGCCGATGTGCACGACCCGCAGCAGCGGCCCCGCCTGTAGGTCGAGGCTGAGCTGCGCCTCCTCCGCAACGGCCACGACCGCCTCTGGATGCTCGACCTGGCGTTGCCAAAGCGCAGCCTGTGGCACCTCCAGCACCGACTGGCGCCATTCCCCGTCCTGTTGCCGGAAGCTCAGCCGCAGCGCTTCATGATGGGCAATCACAGCCAGCACTGCGCGCTCCAGCGCTTGTAGGTCCATGGCCTGCCGCGGGCGCAGCAGCAGCGCCTGGTTGAAGTGCGCGGGGTTGCTCCGCTGCGTCTCCAGGAAGCGTGCCTGCACAGGCAGCAGGCAGAAATCCTGGCCATTCTCGATGTCAGGCCGCGCCTCGACCTTGGCGACCGACTCCGCAAGCCCCTCCAGCAAACCAGCGATGCTGGGCTGGCGTATCAGGTCGCGCAGCTTCAGGTCCAGTTGCAGATCCTGCCGCGCGCGAACCCGGGAGATCACCTGGAGGCAGAGGATCGAGTCGCCACCCAGTTCGAAGAAGTTGTCGGTGATGCCGACCCGCTCCACCTGCAGCACGTCCGCCCAGATTTCCGCCAACAGCCGCTCGGGCTCGGTGCGCGGGGCCACGTACTCGTCCTGCTGGAAGCTGGGCTCAGGCAGCGCCTTGCGATCCAGCTTGCCGTTGGGCGTGACCGGGAACGCCGCCAGGGCGATGACCTGCGCCGGCACCATGTAGTCGGGCAGTTCAAGGCGCAGCGCGGCCTTCAGGCGCTCGCCCGCGTCCACCTGCGGGCAGACCACGTAGCCGATCAACTGCTTGCCGGAAGCCGCGTCCCGCGCCACCACCAAGGCATCCTCGACGCCCTCCTGGCGGCGCAGGCAGGCCTCGACCTCGCCCAGTTCGATACGGAAACCGCGGACCTTCACCTGGTGGTCGATACGGCCGACGTAGTCGAGAATGCCGTCCTCGCGCAGTCGCACGAGGTCACCCGTGCGATACAGGCGCGCGCCCGGCTGGCCGAAGGGGTCCGGTACGAAGCGCTCGGCGGTGAGTTCCGGGCGCCCCTGGTAGCCCCGGGCCACGCCTTCGCCGCCGATGTAGAGCTCGCCGGCGAAACCGACAGGCAACGGGTTGAGGTTCTCATCCAGCACGTGCAGCGAGCGCTGGCCTACCGCACGCCCGATGGGCGCGTAGGCCGCCTGGCACTGCCCGCTGACCGGCACCTTCCACAGCATCGGCGTCACCACCGTCTCGGTGGGTCCGTAGCCATTGGTGAAGTACAGCGGACGCAGCGCCGCCTTGACCTGCTCGAAGCTCTGCTCCGGCACCGCATCCCCGCCGAAGCAGTAGATGCGCACCGGCGGCGCCGGCATGCCGCTGCTCTCCACGAACTCGGCCATCTGCTTGAGGTAGGCCGGCGGGAAGCAGGCGATGGTGATGCCGTGTTCGTGCAGGGCGTGCAGGGTCTGCTCCGGCGTCCACAGGCCGCCATCGCGGATCACCAGGGTGCCGCCGCTGGACAAGGTGCTCAGCCAGCGCTCGTGGGCACCGTCGAAGGCGAAGGACATGAAGTGCAGCTCTCGGGTGTCATCGCCCATCTCGTAGAGCCCGACAATTGCCTGGCAATGCATGCTCAGCGGCCCGTGGGTCACCGCCACGCCCTTGGGCCGGCCGGTGGAGCCCGAGGTGTAGATCAGGTAGGCCAGGTTGCCCGCGTCGAGACGGCTGGGCAGCGGCTCGCCGTTGCCCAGCGGCGCCAGTCCGTCGAGTTCCACCACCTTCAGGCCATCGGCGGTGGGCACACCTGCACGCAGGTCGCTGCGGGTGATCAGCAGGGCCATCGAGGAGTCCTCGATCATGTAGGCCAGGCGCTCCGCCGGGTACTCCAGGTCGAGCGGCACATAAGCGGCGCCGGCCTTCATTACCGCGAGCAGGCCGACCACCAGCTCCACAGAACGGTCCAGCGCCACCCCCACCACGGTCTCGGGCCCTGCGCCCCTGGCCAAGAGCTCACGGGCCAGGCTGTTGGCGCGGCGCTCCAATTCGCCGTAGCTCAGGCGCTGCCCGCCACAGACCAGCGCGGTCGCCTCGGGCCGGCGGGCGGCCTGCTGCGCGATCAGCCCCGGCAGCAAAGTCGGCGAGTGGCTCGCCTCGCCCGGCAGGCTCCAGTCCATGGCCACCTGCAGTTGCGCAGCTGACAGGCGTTGCAGGTTGCCCAGACGCTCCTCGGGTTGGCACAGCATGGCCTCCAGGGTGTCCTCCATCACCTGGCGGATGCGCTCCACCGCAGCCTCGGAGAAGCTCGCGCGCAGGTACATGTATTCGATCATCAGGCTGTCGCCCAGGTGCACTGCCAGGTCCATGGGGAAGTTGGTCAGCCCCAAGTCGTCGGACTGGCCGAAGGTCAGCCCGGCCGCCTCGGCCTCGCGCAGGCGCTGGTCGATCGGGTAGTTCTCGAACACGATGATGCTGTCGAACAGCGCCTGGCCGCCGAGACCGGACCAGCGCTGCACATCCGCCAGCGGCGCATGGGACCAGGCGCGGATATCCAGGTTGTAGCCCTGTAACTGGCGCAGCCAGTCGTCCAGCCGCTGCGTCGGCTCCAGCTCCTGGATCACCGGCAGGGTGTTGATGAACAGCCCCAGCATGCTGTCGGCATGGGGCAGGCTCTCCGGCCGCCCCGCCACGGTGGCGCCAAAGGCCACGCGGCGTTGCCCGGTATAGCGTTGCAGCAAGAGCAGCCAGGCGCCCTGGATCAAGGTGTTCGGGGTGATCCGCAGTTGCCGGCAGAACTGCTGCATGCGTGTGGTCCATTGCGCGTCCCAGTTGGAATACAGCGCATGGTGGCCGCGGCCCTGGCCATCGTGACGCGGGTGGACGGCCTGTGCCAGGACAGTAGGCTCGCACTCGGCCAGACGCTCGCGCCAGAAGCCTTCGAGTGCGTTCGCATCCTGGTTCTGCAGCCAGGCGATGAAGTCGCCATAGCGCCCCGCCCGCTCCTCCAGCGGCTTGCCCACGTAATGTTCGAGCACCTCGGCGAACAGAGTCGAGCTGCTCCAGCCGTCCATGAGGATGTGGTGACCGGTCCAGACCATCTGGTAACTGGCGTCGTCGATGCGTACCAACAGCATGCGCTGCAAGGGCGCCGCAGCGAGGTCGAAGCCGCGTTGGGCTTCCTCGCGTGCCAGCGCTTTCAGGGCCTCATCGGATACGCTGCGGTCGCGCCAGTCGAGCACCTGGATCGGCATCTGCGCATGGCGATGCACCACCTGCAGGGGATCGCCGGCCTGCCAGTGGAAGCTGGTGCGCAGCACGTCGTGGCGGGCGGTGACGAACGCCCAGGCGTCGGCGAAGCGGTCGAGATCCAGCCCGGTCACGGACAGACTGATCTGGTTGATGTAAAGCGCCTCGCCGCTGTCCTCCAGGGTGTGGAACAGCATGCCCTGCTGCATCGGCGACAACGGGTAGACGTCCTCGATCTCGCTCTCCGCGACCGGCAATGCCGCACGGCGCTCCGCGCTGACTTCCACGCGGGTGACGGGCTGTGCCTGCTCGATTGCCGGCGCGAGTCCAGCCAGGGCGGCGGCCAGTTGGGCGACGGTCTGGTTCTCGAACACCAGCCGCGGCGATACCTCCAGGCCGGCCTGGCGCGAGCGGCTGGCAATCTGGATGGATACGATGGAATCTCCACCAAGCTCGAAGAAGTTGTCGGTGATCCCGACTCGCTCGACTCTCAGTACTTCCTGCCAGATGGTCGACAGACGCTGTTCCAGTTCGCTTGTCGGCGCCACGTATTCGCGACTCGACTGCACCATGTCCGCCGTAGGCAGGGCCTTGCGATCCAGCTTGCCATTGGGCGACAGCGGCATGCGTTCCAGCAGTACCCATTGCGCCGGCACCATGTAGTCCGGCAACGAGCCCAGCAACTGCGCCTTGACGCCCTGCCAGTAACTGCCCTGGACCTCCGCCTCGGCACAGGCTAGGGATGCCGGCTCCGGCACCAGATAAGCCACCAGTTGCTTGCCGCTGGGACCGTCGACGGCCACCACCAAGGCTTCGCGTACCGGCTCCTGTTCTTGCAGGCGCGCCTCGATCTCGCCCAGCTCGATGCGGAACCCACGTATTTTTACCTGATGGTCAACCCGGCCGACGTACTCGATCTCGCCCTCTGCGCTGTAGCGCGCCAGATCGCCCGTGCGGTAGAGGCGTGCACCGGGCTGCGCGGAGAAGGGATCAGGAATGAAGCGTTCGGCAGTCAGGCCGGGGCGATTGAAATAGCCGCGCGCCAGCAGTTCACCACCTATCACCAGCTCGCCGACCAGGCCGACCGGCACGGGCATGCCTATTTCGTCCAGCAGGTAGATGCTGCGTCCCGGAAGCACCCGACCGATGGGCATGGTCAGCGGCAGGGGCCGCTCTTCTCGCACATAGGGCGCGCAGTCCAGTGTGGTCGCAGTGACGGTGGCCTCGGTAGGTCCATAAGTATTAAGCAGCCGGATGTCTCCCAGCCCAGCCTGGCGCCATGCCGCCAAACCCTCCGGCGGCATGGCCTCACCACCGCTGTGGACCTGTCTGAGCGCCCCGTAGCTGCGCGGGCCGGCCTGGGCGAAGTCGCGGGCAAGCATGTACCAGTAGGCAGTGGTCAGATCGACGACGCTGATGCGCTTTTCGATCAGCTCCTGATAAAAGGTCTCGCTGCTCCAGATCTCGTTGCCGCGCAGCACCACCGAGGCGCCGCAGATCAGCGCCGGGTAGAGCTGCTCGACGAAGCCGTCGAAGTTGAAGGTGGAGAACTGCAGGACACGGTCGGATTCTTCGAGGTCGAAGAAGTCCAGCGCCACCCAGGCATGCCGGGCCAAAGACTGGTGGCTGATGCCAACGCCCTTGGGCCGCCCGGTCGAACCCGAGGTGAACATGATGTAGGCCAGGTTGTGCGGGTGCAACGGTACCTGTAGGTCTTGGCCATCCAGCGCTCTCCAGGCGACGTCCCGGTCCAGGCACAGGCGCGGCAGCGCAGCGGGAATCGGCAAGCGCTCCAGCAGGGATTGCTGGGTCAGGACCAGCGCCGCGCCGCTGTCCTCAATCATGCACAGCAATCGGTCGGCCGGGTAACTCGGGTCCAGCGGCACGTAAGCGCCGCCGGCCTTGAGCACCGCCAGCAGGCCGACCACCAGATCAAGCCCACGCTCCACGGCGATCCCGACCCGTATATCCGGGCCGATGCCCTGCGCCTTCAAATGTCTGGCCAGGCGGTTGGCACGCAGATTGAGTGCGCCGTAGGACAGTTGGCAATCCTCGAACAACAGCGCCGGAGCGTCCGGGTTGGCTTGCGCCTGGGCCTCGAACAGTTCGTGCACGAAGCGCTCGCTCGGGTAGTCGATGGCCGCACTGCTCCACTGCTCGACCAGCCTGCTCCGCTCGTCTGCCTCCAAGAAGTCCAGGCTGCCCAGCGTGGCATACGGCTGCTCGGCCATGAGCCCGATGAGGTTCGCCAGATGGTCCGCCAGGCGCCGCACGACAGGCTCGCTGAAATGCGCCCTGTCGTAGCCGAACTCCAGCACAAGGCCGTCTTCCAGGCTGACACTCAGGGTCAACGGATAGTTGGTCAGCTCGTGATTGGCCAACTCGCCGAAGCGCAGGTCCTGCGAAGCGCCCTGCTGCAAGACCGCGGAAACCGGGTAATTCTCGAACACCAACAGGCTGTCGAACAGGCTTTCACCACCCTGTCCCGCCCAGCGCTGGATGTCGTTCAAGGGCGTGTATTCGTGCTCGCGCAACTCGAGATTGAGCGCCTGCACCTGCTCCAGCCATTGCGCCACGCGCTGCTGCGGTGCGGGCGCACCGATCACCGGCAGGGTGTTGATGAACAGCCCAAGCTGCTGCTCGATGCCCGGCAGCTCCACCGGGCGCCCGGACACCGTGGCACCGAAGGCCACGCTGCGCTGGCCGCTGTAGCGCTGCAGCAGGAGCAGCCAGGCCGATTGCACCAGGGTGTTGAGGGTGACCTGCTGCTGGCGGGCGAAGGCCTGCAGGCAGCGGGTCTGCCCGGCATCCAGGCGTGCGCTGTGCAGCGCCTGGCCGGGCTCGGGGCTGGCCACGCGGCCACAGGCCAGGGCCAGGCGGGTCGGTTCCTCCAGCGGCGCCAGCTGCTCCAACCAGAAGCGTTCGCTGGCGGCCCTGTCCTGGCGCTGCAGCCAGGCGAGGTAGTCCTGGTAGCGCCCTTCCGGTGCGGCGACGTCCTGCCCGGCATAGGCCTGCAGCACTTCGCCCAGCAGGCGCGAGTTGCTCCAGCCGTCCATGAGGATGTGGTGGCTGGTGTAGATCAGGTGGTGGCTGTCGTCGCCGGTGCGCAGCAGGCAAAGCCTGAGCAGCGGCGGCCGCGCCAGGTCGAAGCCACGGTCCAGCTCGTGGGCAGCGCGGGCATCCAGATCGGCGGTGTCGATCCCCTCTTCGACGACTATCTCCAGGGCCGCCTGGCGGTGGATCACCTGGCGCGGCGCGTCCAGCCCCGCGTCCCAGATGAAGCCGGCGCGCAGCAGCTCGTGGCGGTCGACCGCCTGCTGCCAGGCACTGGCGAACCGCGCCACATCGAGGCCACGGATGTCCAGGCGCATCTGGTTGACGTAGGTGCGCCCGCTGGCCTCGTACAGGCTGTGGAACAGCATGCCCTGCTGCATGGGCGACAGCGGGTAGAGGGTGGCGACTTCGCGGGCCGGCAGCGCCAGCGCGTCCAACTGGGCCTGGTCGAGCCCGGCCAGGGGTACGTCGCTGGGGGTCAGGCCGGCGTTGCGTGTGTCGCAGCAGTGTTCGATCAGCGCCTCCAGCGCCTGCTGGTAGGCCTCTGCCAGGCGGGTGATGGTGGCCTCGGCGAACACGTCGCCGCTGAAGGTCCAGTTCAGGCTCAGCTCGCCGCCGAACACCTGGCCATCGACGCTGAGCCAGTTGCCCAGGGGCGCCTGCGGGTCCTGCCCGGCGCCACGGCCCTCCTCGGCCGGTACCCAGAGCGCGCCCTCGGCGAAGTCGCCGTCGAACTGGCCCAGGTAGTTGAAGGTGATGCGTGGCTGCGGCAGGCCGGCGAGTAGCGCACGGGCCTCGTCGCTGCCCAGGTGGCGCAGCAGGCCGTGGCCCAGGCCCTTGTCCGGGGTGCTGCGCAGTTGCTCCTTGATGCGCTTGATGGCGGTGCCGATGTCGGCAGCCGGTTCCAGGCGCACCGGGAACAGGCTGGTGAACCAGCCGACGGTGCGCGACAGGTCGATGTCCTCGAACAGGTCCTCGCGGCCGTGGCCTTCCAGCTGCACCAGCGCCGAGGCCTCGCCCGTCCAGGCGCAGACGGCCTGGGCCAGGGCGGTCAGCAGCAGGTCGTTGACCTGGGTGCGGTACGCGGCCGGTGCGTCCTGCAGCAGTTGCCGGGTGCGGGTGGCGTCCAAGCGGGTGGCGACGCTGCGGGCATGGCGGTTGTCCAGGGCGCCCGCCGGGTTGTCGCGCGGCAGGTCCGCCGGCGCGTCCTGCAGCAACTGCTGCCAGTAGCCGAGCTGGGCGGTCATCGCCTCGGAACGGGCGTGGGCACCAAGGCGCTCGCCCCAGGCCTTGAAGGACGTGGTCTTGGCCGGCAGTCGCGGCGTTTCGCCGGCCTGCAGCTGGCGGTACGCGGTCTGCAGGTCTTCCAGCAGGATGCGCCAGGAGACGCCGTCCACCACCAGGTGATGGATCGCCAGCAGCAGGCGCTGCCCGCCACCGGGCAGTTCGATCAGGGCCAGGCGCAGCATGGGGCCGGCAGCCAGGTCGAAGCTGCGCTGCACCTCGCTGCAGAAGGCCGGCAGTGCATCGAGGCTGTCCAGCTGGCCGCACCAGAGCAGCTCATCGGCGGCGGCCGCCTCGGCATGGGCCTGCACCCAGGCCCCTTCGACCTGGCGATAGCGCAGGCGCAGGGCATCGTGGTGCTGCAGCAGCTGGGCCAGGGCGCCAGTCAGCAGCACGGCGTCCAGCGGCTCGCTCGGGGCCAGCAGCAGGGACTGGTTCCAGTGGTGGCGGTTGGGGATCTCGGTGTCAAAGAACGCCTGCTGGATCGGCAGCAGCGGCGCCTCGCCGGTCACCGGTCCCTGGTCCACCTGCAGCGCCTCGCTGAGCTGGGCCACGGTGGCCAGGCGGCGGATGCTCTGGTGCTGGAACAGGTCGCGCGGGGCGATGCGGATGCCCGCCTGGCGCGCGCGGCTGACGATCTGGATGGAGATGATGGAGTCCCCGCCCAGCTCGAAGAAGTTGTCGTCCACGCCCACCTGCTCCAGGCGCAGCACGTCCTGCCAGATCAGCGCCAGGCGCTGCTCCAGTTCGTTGCGCGGCGCCTGGTATTCGCTGCGGGCCTGGGCCGGGTCCGGCTTGGGCAGGGCCTTGCGGTCCAGCTTGCCGTTGGGCGACAGCGGCATGCGCTCCAAAAGCACCCACTGCGCCGGCACCATGTAGTCCGGCAGCACCTCCAGCAGGCGTGCCTTGACGCCCTGCAGGTAGCCACCCTGGATTTCCGCCTCGGCACGGGCCAGGGACTCCGGCTCCGGCACCAAGTAGGCCACCAGTTGCCTGCCGCTGGGACCGTCGGCAGCCACCACCACGGCTTCGCGCACGGCGTCCTGCTCCTGCAGGCGCGCTTCGATCTCGCCCAGTTCGATGCGCAGGCCGCGGATCTTCACCTGGTGGTCGATGCGCCCGGCGTATTCGATCACCCCGTCCTCGCGCTGGCGCGCCAGGTCGCCGGTGCGGTACAGCCGCTCGCCGTTACCGAAGGGGCTGGTGACGAAGCGCTCGGCGGTCAGCGCCGGGCGGCGGTGGTAGCCGCGCGCCAGGCCGATGCCGCCCAGGTACAGCTCGCCAGTGACGCCGGGGCTCACCGGGTTCAGTTCAGAGTCGAGGACGTAGGTCTGCAGGTTGGCGATGGGCTGGCCGATGGGCACGGCATCTTTGCCCTCTTCGATGCAGGTCCAGTGGGTGACGTCGATAGCCGCTTCGGTGGGGCCGTAGAGGTTGTACAGGCCGGCCTGGGGCAGCAGTGCCATCACCTGGCGCTGCAGCTCCACCGGCAGCGCCTCGCCGGAGCAGACGATGCGGCGCAGCGAGGTGCAGCGGGCGGCGCTTTCATCCCCGACGAAGGCCTGCAGCATCGAGGGCACGAAGTGCAGCGTGCTGATGCCTTCCTCGGTGATCAGTTGCACCAGGCGCGCCGGGTCACGGTGGTCGCCAGGCAGTGCCATGACCAGGCGCGCACCTTCCATCAGCGGCCAGAAGAACTCCCACACCGAGACGTCGAAACTGAACGGCGTCTTCTGCAGCACGCTGTCTTCGGCACTGAGCTGGTAGGCCTCCTGCATCCACGCCAGGCGGTTGTGCAGGGCGATATGGCGGTTGCCGGCACCCTTGGGCTTGCCGGTGGAGCCGGAGGTGTAGATGACGTAGGCGAGGTTTTCCGGGTGCAGCAGTACGCCGGGATTGGCGTCACTGGTGGAGGCCCAGGCAGCGGATCGGTCCAGCTCCAGCACCGGCAGCCCGGCGGGAATCGGCAGGCCGTCGCGCAGGTGCGACTGGGTCAGCAGCAAGGCAATGCCGCTGTCCTCGAACATGTAGGCCAGGCGGTCCTGGGGGTATTCCGGGTCCAGCGGCACGTAGGCGCCGCCGGCCTTGAGGATGGCCATGAGCCCCACCACCATCTCCACCGAACGCTCGGCGGCGATGCCCACCAGCACGTCCGGGCCCACGCCCAGGCTGTGCAGGTGATGGGCCAGGCGGTTGGCCTCGGCGTTCAGTTCGGCGTAGCTCAAGGTGCGCGCGGCGAAGGTCAGCGCCGGGGCAGTCGGCTGGCTTAGCGCACGCTGCTCGAACAGCTGGTGCACATACACGCTGCCGGGGTAGTCGCGGGCCGTCTGGTTCCAACCCTGGATCGCGCGCTCACGCTCACTGGCGGTGAGCATCGGCAGGTCGCCGAGGCGGCTGCGCGGCTGCTCGGCGATGGCGGCCAGCAGGTTCTGCCAGTGCACCGCCATGCGCTGGATGCGCTCGGCGTCGAACAGGTCGGTGGCGTAGATCAGCGAGGCACTGAGGCCACGGGGGTGCTCGGTGCAGTCCAGGCTCAGGTCGAACTGGGTGGTGGGCATGGCCCAGTGCACCGGCTCCACCCGCAGGCCCGGCAGCACGGCCGCCAGGCCGCCCACCTCACCGGCGCTCACCTGGTAGTTGAACATCACCTGGAACAGCGGGCTGTGGCTGAGGCTGCGCTCCGGTTGCAGGGCGTCCACCAGTTGCTCGAACGGCAGGTCCTGGTGGGCCTGGGCAGCCAGGGCGGCCTGGCGGGTCTGTTGCAGCAGGTCGACGAAGGCGGCGTCGTTCTCCACCTGGGCGCGCAGCACCTGGGTGTTGACGAAGAAGCCCAGCAGGCGCTCGGTCTCGGCGCGGTTGCGGTTGGCAGACGGCACGCCGACGCGGATGTCGCCCTGCCCGCAATAACGCTGCAGCAGGAGCTGAAAGGAGGCCAGCAGCAGCATGAACGGCGAGCAGCCCTCACGCTGCGCCAGCTGCTTGAGGCGGGCGAACAGCGCACCGCCCAGCTCCAGGCTCAGGCGCGCGCCCTGGGCACTGCGCAGCGCGGGACGCGGGCGGGCGGCCGGCAGCTCCAGCAGCGGCTGCTCGCCACCCAGTTGAGTGGTCCAGTAGGCCAGCTGGCGCTCGCGTTCGCCGGCCTCCATCCACTGGCGCTGCCAGGCCGCGTAGTCGGCGTACTGGATGGCCAACGGCGGCAGCTTGGCGTCGTGCCCGAGGCGGAAGCCCTGGTAGAGGGTGATCAGCTCTTCCACCATCAGCTGCATGGACCAGCCATCGGAGACGATGTGGTGCTGGGTCAGCACCAGCACCCGGTCGTCCTCACCCAGCTCCAGCAGGCGTACGCGCAGCAGCGGGCCGCGTTCCAGGTCGAAGGGGCGCTGCGCCTCCCGGCCGATGGCCCCGGCCAGCAGCGCCTCGTCGGCGCCCGGCAGGTGCTCCTGCTCGACGACGACCCGCCCCTGGGGGTGGATGCGCTGGCGCGGCTGCCCATCCTCCAGCACGAAGGTGGTGCGCAGCGGTTCGTGCCGGGCCACCAGTGCGTCGAAGCTCCGCTGCAACGCGTCGAGATCCAGCTCGCCCTTCAGGCGCAGCGCCGTGGGCATGTTGTAGGCGGCGCTGTCCGGCTCCAGCTGCCAGAGAAACCACTGGCGCTGCTGGGCGTAGGACAGCGGCAGCCCCTCGCGTTCGCTGAGCGGCACGATGGGCAGCCGGGCGAGGTTGACGCCCTTCTCCGCCAGCTTGCTGAACAGGGCCTGGCGACGCGGGTGGTCCAGCCCCTTGATGCGCTCGACCAGGACCTGGGTCTGGGACGATTCCTGCTTAAGCATCGCAGGCCTCCAGCTCGTCCAGTGCCTCGAAGATCGCGTCGAAATCGTTTTCCATACCGCCCTGCTCCCTCGTTTTCTCGATCAGCGCCGCCAGTTCCTCGATGGAGGTGGCGGTGTAGAAATCCTGCATCGGTAGGTCGATGCCCAGTTCGTTCTTCAGGCGCGAGGCCACCCGCACCAGCAGCAGCGAGTGCCCGCCCAGCTCGAAGAAGTTGTCCTTCAGGCCGACCCGCTCCACCTGCAGCAGCTCGGCCCAGATGCCGGCCAGGCGCTGCTCCAGCTCGCTGCGCGGCGCCTCGTAGTCCGCCAGCAGCTGGCGGGTGTCGAGTTGCGCCAGGGCCTTGCGGTCGAGCTTGCCGTTGGCGTTCAGCGGCATGCTCTCCAGCAGCACCCAGTGCGCCGGCACCATGTAGTCCGGCAACTGGCGCCGCAGTGCGACCTTGAGCGCCTCGCGGATGGCCCGCTGGTCGTCCTCGCTGTCGCCACGCACGCCCCAGCTGGCGGCATCGGCCACCAGGTAGGCCACCAGGTGCCGGCCCACGGCCAGGTCCTGGGCGAGCACGGCGATGTCGCGCACGCCCTCCTGCTCGCGAATGCGCGCCTCGATCTCGCCCAGCTCGATGCGGAAGCCGCGGATCTTCACCTGGTGGTCCACCCGGCCGACGTACTCCAGCACGCCGTCCAGGCGCCGCCGCACCAGGTCGCCGGAGCGGTACAGGCGCTGCCCGGGCACCCGGGCGAAGGGGTCGGGCACGAAGCTCAGGGCGGTGCGCACCGGGTCGCCGACGTAGCCCCGGCCGACGCCGGTGCCGCTGATGCACAGCTCACCCACGGCGCGCGGGCACACCAGCTCCAGCTGGCCGTCCAGCACGTGCAGCTGGTTGTTGTCGGTGGGCAGGCCGATGGGCAGGTAGGTGCTGCCGGTGTCCGCCTCGACCACGCGGGTCAGCGACACGTCGTCCGAGCACTCGGCCGGGCCGTAGGCGTTGACCAGCGGGATCCGGGGGTAGCGCTGCAGCCAGCGGCGCGCCAGCTCCGGCGGCATCGCCTCGCCGGTGGTGAGCATCCAGCGCAGGCCCGGCAGCGCGACGGGCGCGGCTTCGAGCATGCCCTGGATCAGCGAGGGCACGCTCTCCAGCACGGTGATGCCGGCCTGGTTGACGTGGTTCAGCAGCGCCTCGGGGTCGTGGGCGATCTCGTCCGGGACGATCTCCACCCGCGCGCCGCAGAGGCCGGCGGTGACGAACTGCCACACGGAGATGTCGAAGCTCTGGGAAGCGGTCTGGGCGATCACGTCGTCCATGCCGAGGCCCAGGTACGGCAGCTTGCTCAGCTGGTTGTTGAGCATCCCCGCCTGCTCGACCATCACGCCCTTGGGCGCACCGGTGGAGCCGGAGGTGTAGATCACGTAGGCCAGGTGGCGCGGCCCGATGGGCAGGCACGGTGCGGCAGCGGCACGGCCGTCCTGCACGTGCTCCCACACCAGCAGGCGCGGGCGCGCCGCCTCGTCCACCTCGGCCAGCAGCGGCGCCAGGGCCGGCAGGCACGCCTCGGTGCACACCAGCACCGGCGCACGACTGAGGGTGAGGATGTGGCGCAGGCGCTGGGCCGGCAGGTGCGGGTCCAGCGGCAGGTAGCCGGCGGCGGCCTTGAGGGTGCCGAGGATCATCCCCAGCAGCGGCAGGCCGCGCTCGGCCAGCAGCGCCACGCTCTGGTCGGGCTGCACGCCGGCCTCCAGCAGGGCCTGGGCCATGCGGTTGCCCAGTGCGTCCAGCTGCGCGTAGCTCCAGCGCTCGCCCTGGCAGCTGGCGGCGATGCGTTGCGGGTGCTGCGCCGCCTGGGCCTCGAACAGGCGCGGGTAGCCGCCGTCCAGCGGGTAGTCGCGGTCCGACCGGTTGAAGGTGTGCAGCAGCTGCTCGCGCTCGTCCGTGCCGAGCAGCGGCAAGGCGTCGAAACGCGCCTCCAGCTGCTCGCCCAGGGCCAGCAGCAGGCGCTTGAAGTCGCCCAGCAGCTGGCTGACGGTGGCTTCGTCGAACCAGCGGCGGTCGTAGGACAGGTGCAAGCCCAGGGCATCACCGGGGTAGATGACCACGGTCATCGGGTAGTTGGTGTGGGTGCGCCCGGAGTCCGAGCTGATGTTGAGGTTCTCCACCTGGGTCAGCACGCCGTCCTCGATGGGCGCGTTCTCGAACACGAAGAGGCTGTCGAACAGCGACTGGCCCTTGCCGATCTCGCTGCAGGCCTGGATGTCCACCAGCGGCAGGTGCTCGTGCTCGCGCAGGCGCAGGTTGAGGGCGAACAGCTGCTGCAGCCAGCCGCTCACCGTCGTGGCGCTGCCCGCCTCGGGCAGGTGCACACGCAGGGGGATGCTGTTGATGAACAGGCCGACGGTGCGCTGCATGTCTGGCACGTCCACCGGGCGGCCGGCCACGGTCACGCCGAAGACCAGGTCACGGGAGCCGCTGTAGCGGTGCAGCACCAGCGCCCAGGCGGCCTGGACCAGGGTGTTGACGGTGAGCTGGTGGCGCTGGGCGCGTTCGCGCAGCTGTCGGCCTTCGCTTGCCTCCAGGTGAGTGTGCAGGTCGCCGATGCTCGAATGCCCGGCATCCTTCAGCGGCTGGCGGTCGAAAGGCAGGCTGGTGGGCTGCTCGAAGCCGGCCAGCTGCTCGCGCCACAGCTGCGCGGAGGCCGGCAGGTCCTGGCGCTTCAGCCAGCGGATGAAGTCGGCGTAGCGCGAGGCCGGCGCCAGGCGCGCCTCACGGCCTTCGCCGAGGGCGGCGTAGAGCTCGAAGAATTCGTCCACCAGCAGCGAGCGGCACCAGGCGTCGATGAGGATGTGGTGGTTGCTCAGGACGAAGCCGAAGCGGCGCTCGCCGAGCTGGATCAGGCGCAGGCGGAAAGGCACCGCGCCCTGCAGGTCGAAGCCCTGGCGGCGTTCCTCGGCGAGCATCTCGCGCAGCTTGGCCTCGTGCTCGGCGGCCGGTACGTCGCGCCAGTCGTGCAGTTGCACGTCCGGCTGCGCGGTGCGGCGGACGATCTGCAGCAGGCGCTCGCCCACGGTCCAGGAGAAGGTGGTGCGCAGCGCGTCGTGGCGCTGACCGACGGCCTGCCAGGCGCGGGCGAAGCGCTCGGGGTCGATCTCGGTTTCGACGCTGTAGCAGTACTGCATCATGTAGATGCCGGAGCCCGGCTCCAGCAGCGTGTGCATCAGCAGGCCTTCCTGCATGGGCGACAGCGGGTAGATATCCTCCACCTCGCGCGGGTCCACCGGCAGCGCGTCCAGTTGCGCCTGGGTCAGGCCCGCCAGGGGGAAGTCGGCCGGGGTGGCGCCGCCGGCCCGGGCGTCCAGGCAGTGCCCGACCAGCGCCGCCAGTTCGCGGGCGTAGTCGGCGGCCAGTGCGGCGATGGCGGTCTCGTCGAACATCTCCTGGCTGAAGGTCCAGCCCAGCTCCAGTTCACCGCCCAGCACCTGGCCGTTGACGCTCACCCAGTTGCCCAGCGGCGCCTCGGCCGACTGGGTGGCGCCGAAGCTTTCGGCGGCAGGCGCGAACAGGCGCTCGTCGCCGAAGCCCTGGTCGAACTGGCCGAGGTAGTTGAAAGTCACCCGCGCCTGGGGCAACGCCACTAGGGCGGCCCGTTGCGCGGGTGTGCCCAGGTGGCGCAGCACGCCATGGCCGATGCCCCGGTCGGGCACCCCGCGCAGTTGTTCCTTGATCGCCTTGATCGAGCCGGCCAGGCCCTCGGCCGGGGTCAGCGCCACCGGGAACAGGCTGGTGAACCAGCCGACGGTGCGGCTCAGGTCGACGCCCTCGAACAGGTCTTCGCGGCCGTGGCCCTCCAGTTGCACCAGCGCGCTGCCCTGCCCGCTCCAGCGGCACAGCACGCGCGCCAGTGCGGTGAGCAGCAGGTCGTTGACCTGGGTGCGATACGCGGCGGGCGCCTGCTGCAGCAGTTGGCGGGTGGTCTCGGCGTCCAGGCGGCAATGCAGGGTGCGGGCGTGGCGCACCTGCAGCCCGGCGTCGCGGCGTGCGCCCGGCAGGTCATCCGCCTGGCCGCTGAGGCTCGCCTGCCAATAGGCCAGCTCGGCGTCACGGGCCGGCTCGCGGGCCCATTGGCCCAGGCGCTCGGCCCAGGCTTTGAAGGCGGTGCCTTTCTCCGCCGGTGCCGGGGTGCGGCCGGCGAGCAGCGCCGTGCAGGCCTGCTCCAGGTCCTCCAGCAGGATGCGCCAGGACACGCCGTCCACCACCAGGTGGTGGATCACCAGCAGCAGGCGCTGGCTGCCGTCGGCGAGGTCGAACAGCACCGCGCGCAGCAGCGGTCCGTCGGCCAGGTCGAGGCTGCGTTGCGCCTCGTCGGCCATCGCCTGCAACTGCGCCGCGTCACTCGCCTGGCGCTGCCACAGCAGGCCGGCCGGCAAGGTGGCCTGGTGTTCCGCACGCCAGCCGTCCGCCTGCTGGCGGAAGACCAGGCGCAGGGCGTCGTGCTGGGCCACCATCACCGCCAGCGCCTGTTCGACGACGGGGGCAGTCAGCGGCTGGCGCGGCTGCAGCATGACCGCCTGGTTGTAGTGATGGGGCTCGGCCTGCACCCGTTCGAAGAAACGGGCCTGCACCGGCAACAGGGGCATCTCGCCGCTGACCTGGGCCGGCGCACGGGGCGCTGCCGGGCGGCTGTCCACCTTGGCGACCTGGGCCAGCTGGACGATGGTCTGTTTCTCGAACAGCTGACGTGGGGTCAGCTTGATGCCCTGGCGCTTGGCCCGGGCAATGATCTGCAGGCTGAGGATGGAGTCGCCGCCCAGCTCGAAGAAGTTGTCCTCGACGCCGATGGCCTCGCGCTTGAGCACCGCCTGCCAGATGGCCACCAGTTGTTCCTCCACCGGCGTGCTCGGCGCCACGTGGCGCTTCTGCTGCACCTCGGGCTGGGGCAGCGCGCGGCGGTCCAGCTTGCCGTTGGCGGTCAGCGGCAGGCGCTCCAGCAGCAGCAGGTGGGCCGGCACCAGGTAGTCCGGCAGCCGTGCCTGCAGCTGTTCGCGCAGGGCCTGGGCGCTCAGGTTGGCGTCCTCGGGCACGCACCAGCCGATCAGTTGCAGCTGAGCCAGGTCGTCGCCCTGGGGCACGGCCAGCACCACGGCGTCGTGCACGCCGGGCAGGCTACGCAGCACGCGGGCGACCTCGCCCGGCTCGACCCGGTAGCCACGGATCTTCACCTGGTCATCAGCGCGGCCGAGGAAGTGCAGCAGGCCCTCAGCGTCCTGGCGCACGCGGTCGCCGCTGCGGTACAGGCGCGCACCCGGCGCGCCGAAGGGGTCGGGCACGAAGCGTTCGGCGGTGAGCGCGGCCTGGCCAAGGTAGCCCTGGGCCAGGCTGTCACCCCCGATGTACAGCTCGCCGACGACGCGCGCCGGCAGCGGGTTGAGCACATCGTCCAGCACCTGCACCCGGGCGCCCGGCAAGGCCTCGCCCAGGGGGATGCCGGCGCCTTCGGCCAGCTCACCCCGCACCTCGTGGGTGAGCACGCCCACGGTGGTCTCGCTGGGGCCGTAGTGGTTGATGAAGCGGCAGCCGGGCTTGAGTTCGCGCACCTTGCGGTACAGCGCCGGGGAACAGGCCTCGCCGCCGACGATCAGCGCGTGCTCGGGCAGCGCATCGGCCGCATTGGCCGCCTGTAGCAGGCCACCGAGGTGGCTGGGGACGATCTTCAGCACACCGATGCGCTGCTCGGCCATGTAGGCGGCGAAGGCATCCGGGTCGAAGCCCAGGGACTCCGGCAGCACGTGCAGCGTCCGCCCGGAACACAGGGCGCCGAACAGCACGGTGTGGCCGAGGTCGGCGGCGATGGTGGAGACCAGCGCCAGGCTGGCGTCCGCCGGCAGGTCCAGGCGCTGCAGCAGGCCGTCGACATAGCTGGCCAGCGCGCCGTGGCTGACCACCACGCCCTTGGGCTGGCCGGTGGAGCCGGAGGTGTGGATCACGTAGGCCGGAGCCTCGGGCAACGCCGCAAGCACAGGCGCCTCGGCGGGCAGCACAGCCCAGTGTTCGGGCTGGTACGGCTGCACCTGGCAGCCGCTGTCGGCCAGTGCCGCCTGGCGCGTCTCGCCCGCATCACACAGCAGCACCCGGGCGCCGCTGCGCTGGAGCATGCCCTGCAGGCGTTCGGTGGGTGCCTTGACGTCCAGCGGCATGTACAGGCCGCCGGCCTTGAGGATGCCGAGCAGGCTCACCAGCCAGTCCAGCGAGCGCTCCATCAGCACCGCCACCGGCACGCCAGGGGTGACGCCGAGGCTGCGCAGGTGCTGGGCCAGGCGGTTGGCCCGGGCATCCAGCTCGGCATGGGTCAGTTGGCTGTCGGCGCAGACGGCGGCCAGGGCCTCGGGTTGGCGGCGCACCTGCTCGTCCCAGCGCTGCAGCACCAGGGCCGGTTGCGGCCGCTCGGGGGCGGGCTGCGGCGCAGGGGGTTCGGCCAGGCTGTGCAACGGTGCGTCGGGGCGCTCCAGCAGGGTTTCGAACAGCACCCGCAGCGAGGCGATGAAGCCCTCGATGCTGGCGCGCTGGTAGAGGTCGCTGGCGTAGGTCATCTCGCCATGAATGCGCTCGCCGTCATCGGTGATGTCCAGGGCCAGGTCGAAGTGGGTGCCCTCCTTGCGCAGCGGATACTCGCTGACGGCGAGGCCCGGTAGTTGCAGCGCGGTCTGCTTCTGCACGCCGACGTTCTGGTTGAACTTGGCCTGGAACAGCGGGTTGTGGCCGAGGCTGCGCTCGGGCGCGAGCACGTCCACCAGTTGCTCGAAGGGCAGCTCCTGGTTGGCCTGGGCGGCGAAGGTGGCCTCGCGCACCTGGGCCAGCAGTTCACGCAGCGACTGGCGCTCGTCGATGACGCAGCGCAGCACCTGGGTGTTGACGAAGAAGCCGATCAGCCCTTCCACCTCCTCGCGCCCGCGGTTGGCGTTGGGCACGCCGATGCGGATGTCGCGCTGGCCGGAATGCCGCGAGAGGAACAGCGCGTAGCCGGCCAGGGCCAGCATGAACAGGGTTACGCCCTCGACGCGGGCGGTTTCGCGCAAACGGCTGGAGAGCGCCGTGCCGAAATCGAACCGCAGCGTCTCGCCCTTGAGGCTCTGCACCGGCGGGCGGGGGAAGTCGGGGGCCACCTCCAGCAGCGGGTGCTCCTCACCCAGCTGCTCGCGCCAGTGCTGCAGCTGGCGTTCGCCCTCGCCCGCCTCCAGCCAGCGGCGCTGCCACAGGGCGTAGTCGGCGTACTGCAGGGGCAGCGGCGGCAGGCTCTCGGCACCGGCCTGGTAGGCCTGGACGAACTCGCGGACCATCACGTCCATGGACCAGCCGTCGGAGACGATGTGGTGCATGCACACCACCAGCACGCACGTGTCCTCGCCGAGGCGGAACAGGCTGGCGCGCAGCAGCGGGCCGTGCAGCAGGTCGAAGGGCCGGCCCACCTCCTCGTCCACCTGGCGGGCCAGTTCGGTCTCGGGGTCGTTGCTGCTGGAGAGATCGACCTGGCGCAGGGCCAGGGGCGCGGCGGGCAGCACCCGTTGCAACGGCTGCTCGCCGTCCACCTGGAACACGGTGCGCAACGCTTCGTGGCGCTCGATCAGGGCATCGAAGGCGCGCTGCAGGCGGGCTTCGTCCAGCTCGCCCTTCAGGCGCAGGCCGGCGGCCATGTTGTAGGCGGCGCTGCCGGGGTCCAGCTGCCAGAGGAACAGCAGGCGCTGCTGAGCGTAGGACACCGGGATGGCGTCCTGGCCGTGGCGGCTCACGGGGATCGGCAGCAGGCCGAAGTCCTTGCCGTCCTGGCGCAGCTTGTCGAGGAACTGGCGGCGTTGTTCGAGCGGCAGGCCGATGAATTTCTCGGCGATGCGCAACGTGGTGGTGCGGGACATGCTCAAACCTCCTCCAGTGAATTCATGAACGCTTCCATGTCGGCCCAGTCCTCGTCGGCGGTGCCGCCCAGGGCCTCCAGCTCTTCGGACAGGGCCGCCAGGTGCGGGCGTTCGAACAGGCTGCTCATGGGCAGCGCGATGCCCAGCTCGGACTTGATCCGGGCGATGACCTGGACCGCCAGCAGCGAGTGCCCGCCCAGGTCGAAGAAGCTGTCGTCGAGGCCGACACGGGGCACCTGCAGCACCTCCATCCAGATGCCGGCCAGGCGCCGTTCCAGCTCGCTGGCCGGCGCGCGGTAGGCGGCCTGCAGCTGGCTCGGGTCGGGCTCGGGCAGGGCCTTGCGGTCGAGCTTGCCGCTAGGGGTCAGCGGCAGGCGCTCCAGCAGCACCAGGTGCGCGGGCACCATGTAGTCCGGCAGGGTTGCGCGCAGGGCCTCGCGGATGCGCTGGCGTTGCGCGTCGGGGCCGCTGCCGTCGGGCTCGGTGGCCAGGTAGCCGACCAGCTGCCGCCCGCCGGCCATGTCCAGGGCCAGCACGGCGGCCTCGCGTACGCCGGGGCATTGCTGCAGGCGCATCTCGATCTCGCCCAGCTCGATGCGGAAGCCACGCACCTTCACCTGGTGGTCGACGCGGCCGATGTACTCGATGGCGCCGCTGGCGTTGAAACGCGCGCGGTCGCCGGTGCGGTAGAGGCGCTCGCCGGGCACCTGCGGGTCGGGCAGGAAGCGCTGGGCGGTGAGCCCCGGCTGGCCGTGGTAGCCCCGTGCCAGGCCCGGGCCGCCGATGTACAGCTCGCCGATGGCGCCCGCCGGCACCGGCTGCAGCTCGCCGTCGAGGATGAACAGGCGGCGCCCGGCCAGGCCCTGGCCGATGGGGATGCCGCGCCAGGAGACATCGGCCGAGGCCAGCTCGCTGCAGTCATGGACGCTGGAAACCACCGTGGCCTCGGTGGGGCCATAGGTGTTGAGCAGGCGCACGCCGGCCAGCCCGGCACGGCGCCAGAGGTCGAGGCCGTCCACGGCCATGGCTTCGCCGCCGACGTGGATCTGGCGCAGCGCGCCGAAGGCCTGCGGGGCACCTCGGGCGTAGTCCTGCACCAGCATGTGCCAGTAGGCGGCAGGCAGGTCGGCCAGGGTGATGCCGTGCGCCACCAGGGCCTGCTGGAAGGCCGCGCTGTCCCACAGGCGGCCGTCGCGCAGCACCACGCGGGCGCCGACACACAGCGGCGGGTAGAACTGCTCGACGAAGCCGTCGAAGCTGCAGGTGGCGAACTGCAGCACGCGGTCGCCTGGCTGCAGGCGCGAGTAGTCGGCGGCCAGCACGCAGAACTCGGCCAGGGCGCCGTGGCTGATGGCCACGCCCTTGGGCCGGCCGGTGGAGCCGGAGGTGTAGATCACGTAGGCCAGGTTGCCGGGCGCTACTGCCACGTTCGGCGCGTGCTCCGGCTGGTCTTCGAGCCCGTTGCCGGCCTGGTCCAGGCACAGGCTGTGGATGCCGTCGCCGAGGGGCAGCGTGTCGTGCAGTGCGGCCTGGGTCAGCAGCAGGCGCACGCCGCTGTCGTCGAACACCTGGGCGATGCGCTCGCCGGGCGCCTGGGGGTCGAGGGGCACGTAGGCGCCACCGGCCTTGAGCACCGCCAGCAGGGCCACGCCCATGTCCAGGGAGCGCTCCAGGGCGACGCCCACCAGCACCTCGGGGCCGACGCCCAGTTGCATCAGGCGGTGGGCCAGGCGGTTGCTGCGGCGCTCCAGCTCGGCGTAGGTCAGCTGGGCGCCGGCGCCTTCGCCGGCCAGCACCAGGGCGATGGCCTCGGGGGTGCGCGCGGCCTGGGCCTGGAAGCGCAGGTGAGCCGGCTCCGGTGCCTGGGGAGCGTCGCCGCGCAGGGCCCAGGCCTGCAATTGGCGGGCTTCTTCGCCGGCCAGCAGCTGCAGTTCGCCAAGACGGCGACTGGTGTCGGCGACCACGCTGTGCAGCAGGTTGCGCCAGTGACCGGCCATGCGCTCGACGGTGGTGCCGTCGAACAGGTCGGTGGCATAGGTGAAGGCGGCCAGCAGGCGCTCGCCCTCCTCCCGGGTCTCCAGCATCAGGTCGCTGGCGGCGGCATGGTGGCGGGCGCCGGCGACGCTCTGCTCGGCGTCCAGGTGCGCCAGTTGCAGGCCACAGCCCAGGCGCATGCCCTGGATGTCGGTGACCAGCGGCTGATGGTTGTACATGACCTGGAACAACGGGTTCTGGCTCTGGCTGCGATTGGGCTGCAGGGCCTCCGCCAGCGCGTCGAAGGGCAGCTCCTGGTGCGCCTGGGCACCCAGTGCGGTGAGGCGCAGGTCCTGCAGCAGCTGCACGAACGGCAGGCGCCCATCCAGCTGGCTGCGCAGCACCTGGGTGTTGACGAAGAAGCCGATCAGGCCCTCGACCTCGCCCCGGTTGCGGTTGGCGATCAGCCCGCCGACTCGGATGTCGCCCTGGCCGCTGTAGCGGTACAGCAGGGTCTTGAAGGCCGCCAGCAGCACCACGAACAGGGTCACGCCCTGGCGCTGGGCCAGGGCCTTGAGGCCGGCGTGCAGCGTCGGTTCGAGGGCGAACTCGATGCGCGCACCGGCATGGCTGGGCTGTGCCGGGCGCGGGCGGTCGCTGGGCAGCTCCAGGGGCAGGTGCTCCTCGCCCAGCTGGCCGCGCCAGTAGTGGAGCTGGCGCTCGCGCTCGCCGGCTTCCAGCCAGCTGCGTTGCCACAGGGCGTAGTCGCGGTACTGCACGGGCAGTGCCGGGAGCTGCGGTTCGGCATCGGCGCTGCGGGCGTTCAGGCAGCGCATGAACTCCTCGATGAGGATGTTCATCGACCAGCCGTCGGCAATGATGTGGTGCATGGTCAGCAGCAGCACGTGCTCGTCGGCGGCGAGGCGCAGCAGCACCACCCGCAGCAGCGGGCCCTGCTCCAGGTCGAAGGGCTGGTCGGCCTCCCGGGCGACCGCTTCGCGGGTGCATTGCAGGCGCTCGTCGGGCGCCAGGGCGGACAGGTCCAGGTGGCGCACCTGGGCGTCGGCACCGTCGCCGACCCGCTGGAAGGCCTGGCCGTCGGCCTCGTGGAAGGTGGTGCGCAGGCACTCGTGGCGTGCCACCAGGTCGGCGAAGGCGCGGTCCAGCGCGCTGCGCTCCAGCGGGCCCAGCAGGCGCACGGCACCGGGCAGGTTGTAGGCAGCGCTGGCCGGCTCCAGCTGCCAGAGGAACCACATGCGCTGCTGGGCGTAGGAGAGCAGGTCGCGGCTGGGGCTGCCGCTGCAATCGGGGATGGGGAAGCTGGCGAAGTCCATCTGCTCGCCCTTGAGGGCTTCGAGGAACAGGTGGCGCTTTTTGGGGGGCAGGTCGATGAACCGACGGGCCAGGAGGCGGGATTGATCGAGGGTGGTCATGGGTCGTCCGATCGGGTGGAGGGAGCCCTGGGCTCCGCGATACCAGATGAACGAACGATTTGGCTTTGCATTTAGCAATGAAGCTTGACTTGAATGCATGCGCATAACGCCATGCATTGCACGCATAAAACGGGCTTGCCTTTGGCAGCTTTTGCCTAGGTGATTAGCGAGTTTTGCGGATGTCTTCCGTTTCGCCTTCCCAGGCGAGTCCCTTTTCCAATCGCTGGATCGCCAGCCCGGTGAAAAGGAACCAAAAAACTTGCCCCTGCATCCGGCCCTACTACGTCGGGTCCCCTCCCTACGTCGTCGTTCCAGGGGGACGCGCTGACGGGTCATCCATGACCCAACAGCGCTCTCGCGACATCCATGTCGCTCGCCCCCTTACACGACGACTCCGCTCGGCCTCCTGAAGGGGCGATATCCCTGCCCCACCAACCGAGCCAAGCACTGCTCTGGAATGAGCATCAGTTGGCGCTACCCAGGCCCGCGTTGCACTCACTCGGCTCCATGCCCCTCGGCCATGGCAACGATGACCTTGCGTGCGCCGGTGAAGCGGCTGCGGGCGTGGGCGGCGAGCATGTTGTCGAGCATCATCACGTCGCCTTCCTGCCAGGGGAAGGCGATGGTGCAGTCGTCGAGCACGCCACGCACTTCGTCGAGGATGGCGTCCTCGATGGGCGAGCCGTCGCCGTAGTAAACGTTACGCGGCAGGTCTTCTTCCTCGACGATCTCCAGCAGGCTCTCGCGCACTTCCGGGGGGAGGTTGGAGACGTGGAACAGGTGCGCCTGGTTGAACCAGACGTCCTCCCCGGTGCGCGGGTGGCGGGCGACGGCCTGGCACACCTGGCGGGTGCGCAGTTCGCCGTCCTCCTTCCATTCGCAGGCGATACGGTGGCGCTGGCAGTAGGCTTCCACCACCGCCGGGTCGTCGCTGTTGAACACCTGCTCCCAGGGCACGTCGAGGCCGTTGCCGAAGTTGCGCACGTACATCAGCCCATGGCGGGTGAAGCGTTCGTGGATGCGCGGGTCGATGCGGCGGAACACCTCGCGGCTGTCAGCGATGGGCGTTTCGCCGCCGGTCTCGGCGGCGACCATGCTGTAGAACCAGATCTTCATCGGCCATTCGCGGGTGTAGGCCTGTTCGTTGTGCAGCGGGATCTTCTGGTGCGGCGGGTACTCGGTGGAGGTGTACACGCCCTGGGTGACGTTGGTGCGCGGGGTGGAGCCGAACTCGTAGTTCAGCAGCGGGTGGCCGAAGCCGGCGGCGAAGCGGCGGAAGGCTTCCGCGCCGCCCACGTCGAACCCACGGAAGAGGATGCCGCCGACGCTGAGCAGGTGGCGGTCCACCAGCTCGCGGATCGGCTCCAGCGCCTCGTTCAGGTCCAGCCCCGGCTCCGGGGCCTGGACCAGCAACGGCAGGTTGCCCGCGCCCGGCAGCAGGGGCCGGGCGAGGAGTTCCAGCAAGGTGCTCATGGCGATCTCCCGGCGGCCTCAGGCCGCTTCCTGCAACGCAGCGGCCAGGGCACGGGCGAAGCGGCGGGCGACTTCGTCCACCTGGTCGGCGGTGATGATCAGCGGCGGCAGGAAGCGCACCACGCTGCCGTGGCGGCCGCCCAGTTCGAGGATCAGCCCGCGCTTCAGGCACTGGGCCTGCAAGCGCGAGGCCAGGGCGCTGTAGGTGGGCGGGTGGCCGAGGGCGTCCGGCGTGCCGGAGGGGTCCACCAGTTCGACACCGAGCATCAGCCCGCGCCCACGGATGTCGCCCAGCTGCGGGTAGTCGCGCTGCAGTTCGCGCAGGTGACCGGCCAGGCGCTCGCCCATGGCGGCGGCATGGGTGGGGATGTCGTGGTCCTTGAGGTAGCGCATCACCGCCGAGCCGGCGGCCATGGCCATCTGGTTGCCACGGAAGGTGCCGGCGTGGGCGCCCGGGCCCCAGGCGTCGAGCCATTCGCGGTAGACCATCACCGCCAGCGGCAGGCTGCCGCCGATGGCCTTGGACAGCACCACCACGTCGGGCACGATGCCGGCGTGCTCGAAGGCGAACATCCTGCCGGTGCGGCCGAAACCGCTCTGGATCTCGTCGACGATCAGCGCCACGCCGGCCTTCTCGGTGATGCGGCGCAGGCCGCGCAGCCACTCGATGTCCGCCGGCACCACGCCGCCCTCCCCCTGCACCGCTTCGACGATCACCGCCGCCGGCAGCAGCACGCCGGCCTCGGGGTCGCTGAGCAGGTTCTCCAGGTAATGCAGGTTGGCGCGCACGCCGGCCTCGCCACCCAGGCCGAAGGGGCAGCGGTAGTCATAGGGATAGGGGGCGAACTGCACGCCATTGCCGAGCACGGCTCCCAGGGCCTTCTTCGGCCCCAGGTTGCCCATCAGCCCCAGGGCGCCCTGGCTCATACCGTGGTAGCCGCCCTGGAACGAGAGGATGGTGCTGCGCCCGGTGGCGGTGCGCACCAGCTTCAGCGCCGCCTCCACCGCGTCGGTGCCGGTGGGGCCGCAGAACTGGATCTTCGCCTCGCGGGCCAGCCCCTCGGGCAGCAGGCCGAAGAGGTCCTGGACGAACTGGTCCTTCACCGGGGTGGTGAGGTCGAGGGTGTGCAGCGGCAGCTCGTCGGCGAGCACCTGGCGGATGGCGTCGATCACCACCGGGTGGTTGTGCCCGAGGGCCAGGGTGCCGGCACCGGCGAGGCAGTCGATGAAGGTGCGGCCCTCGACGTCCTCGACATACAGCCCACGCGCCCGCTTGAGCGCCAGGGGGATGCGCCGGGGATAGCTGCGGGCATTGGATTCCTGCCGGGCCTGGCGGGCCAGCAGCGGTGAGGTTTCGAACTGGTAGAGCGTCTCGTCTTCGGCAACGGCGTGCGGTTGGCTGGTGGTGAGGCTGGTGGCGACGTGCATCCTTCGACCCTCGATGAAAGTGGCATCTGGCTCCGGGCCGGGTGCGTGTAGCGCATACCGGCCGTGTGCACAGAAGACGTTGCAGGGTGATGGGGATTTAGCGGCGGACGAACCGCTACACTGCGCGCCTCGAAACGAGGTGGGACGACACGATGCAAACCCTGGAGCAGGCACGCGCCAGCCTGGAAACGGTTCGCACACTGCTGGGGCGGAAGCTGGTCCGGGTCCGCAATGCCCGCTACCTGTTCAACGGTGCTCCCGAGCCGGAAGCCATCGGCGAGGTGGAGTTCACCTGCGAAGGCGGCAAGGCAGTGACGCTGTCACTGGCCTCCGACGGCGAGAGTGTCATGGCGGCGCGCCGCGCACTCCAGGTGCCCGAGGGGTTCGACATCAGCGACGACGCCCGTTGCGACTGGAGGGCCGAGGACCTGCTCGCCACGCTGGACGCCAGGCATCTCATCGGCCGGCAGGTGATCGGAGTCGAGGGGTTGCACGTCGTTTACCAGCAGCATGAGGCGTGCCTGCTGGAGGGTTTCAGAATCACCCTGGAAGGGGGTGATTACCTGGTGTTCTTCAACTGCGGCGATGAGGAGGCGGTACGCCTGAACCAGCCGCCACCGCCCCTGAGCGAAGCCAGCGAGCAATGGGTAACGGAGCTCTGATGCAATGAAGGTCTATCTGGACGACGAACGCGCGACGCCCGAGGGCTGGGTCCGTGCCTGGTGGCCGGATGAGGTGATCGCGCTGCTGGAGACCGGCCAGGTCAGCGAACTGAGCCTGGACCACGACCTGGGCGATGACCAGCGTGGCACCGGCTATGACGTGATCCTGTGGATCGAGGAAGCGGTGGCACTGCGGGGGTTCGTGCCGCCGCACATCCATGTGCATTCGGCCAATTCCGCCGCCGTGGCGCGGATGCGCGCCGGGGTGCGGGCCATCGAGGCGCTGGCGGCGCGCAACGCTCAGTCGGCGCGGTAGCGTCCTACCAGGCGCTGCAGGCCGCCGGCCATCTCGGCCAGGCGCTGGGTGATGCCGTTGGCGGTGTGGCTGCTCTCGGCAGTGTGCTGGGCGATGGTGACGATCTGGTGCACGTTGTGGTTGATCGATTCGCAGACCCGGGTCTGCTCGGCGGCGGCGTCGGCGATCTGGGCGTTCATGCCGTTGATGATGCCGGCGGCCTCGCTGATGGCCTCCAGGGCCTGCCCGACCCGGGCCACTTCGGCGACGCTGCGGGCGCAGCCCTGGCGGATCTGCTCGATGACGGCGATGGCTTCGCGGGCGCCCCCCTGGAGGCGCTCGATCATCCCCTGGATTTCCGCCGTGCTGCTCTGGGTGCGGCCGGCCAGGGTGCGCACTTCGTCCGCCACCACGGCGAACCCACGCCCCTGCTCGCCGGCACGGGCCGCTTCGATGGCGGCGTTGAGTGCCAGCAGGTTGATCTGCTCGGCCACGCCACGGATCACGTCCAGCACCCCGCCGATGTTCTCGGACTCGCTACCGAGCTGGCGGATGGTGGCGACGCCTTCCGCCACCTGGCCTTCCAGCCCGCGGATCTCCGCCGTGGCGCCGCCCACCAGGCTGCGTGCCTCGTCCACCCGGTGCTCGGCATCACGGGCGGCCTGGGCGGCGCTGGAGGCACTGCCGGCGATCTGCTGGGCCGCGCCGGACATTTCCTCGGTGGCGGTGGCCAGCTGGTCGCTCTCGCGGTGCTGGGTGTCGATGCCCTGGCCGATACCGGCCATGAAGGCTTCCAGTTCTTCGCTGGCGCGGCCCAGGGTGTCGGAGGACTCGCGGGTCTGCCGCACCAGGTGGCGCACCTGCTCGGCGAAGCGGTTGAAGGAGGTGGCCAGGGCGCCGAGTTCATGGCCGCTGGATTCGTCCAGCCGGCGGGTCAGGTCGCCCTCGCCCCGGGCGATATCCTCCATGGTGGAGACGGCCTGGCCCAGCGGTGCATGGATGCTGCGCACCAGCAGCATCACCAGCCCCACCACCAGCCCGAGCAGCAGCACCACGGAAAAGCCGCCACGCATCAGGCTCTCGCGCAGGGCTCCGGCGAACTCCTCGTCGAGGGCGGCGACCAGGGCGTCGAGGTCGTCGATGTAGAAGCCGGTGCCCAGCACCCAGTCGGTGCCGGGCACGGGGACGACGTGGGCGAGCTTGGGGGATGGGGCGTCCTGGCCCGGCTTGGTCCAGCCGTATTCCAGGTAGTCGCCGCCGCGCTTGGCGGCCTCGATGTACTCCTGCACCAGGGCGCGTCCGTCCGGGGTGCTGGAACTCCAGTAGTCGTTGCCTTCCCGCGAGGGGTTGTCGCCGCTGACCACCTGCACGCCGTGGGTGTCGTAGACGAAGAAGTAGCCGCTGTCACCGTCGAAGCGCAGGGCGCGCAGCAGGTCCTTGGCCCGCTCCGGCTCGCCCCGCGCGAGAGCCGGCTCGACGGCGGACAGGGCCAGCTCCATGTAGTTGGCCAACTGGTCGCGGCGCGCATCCAGCAGCGACTGGCGCAGGGTGTCACGCCCCAGGTCGCGCAGGTCGCGGGCCTGGTCGAAGCCGGTCCAGACGCCGGCCAACGCGAGCAACAGCAATGGCAGCATGGCCAGCGCGAGGATCTTCTGCTTGATGGACAATCCCTTCATTTCCCACCCCTCCGGTCAGTGAACTGGCTCCGGGTTCTAGCACAGGGCCCAGCCCTGTTCAGGAGGCGACGCGAAGGGGTGGGAACCGAAGCGGAGGCAGCCGGCGGATGCCGGGCCGTCTGCGGCGCAGGCCCTGCCGAGCCTGTAGGAAAAGCGGCGCCAGGCGGGTCGAACGACCTGACGCAGCGGGGCGGCATTTCCCGCTGAAGGCTGGGTGGGCACACCGCCATCACGCGCTACGGGCCGTCAGCCTGGCGCGCCTGGAGGCGGCCTCAGAGCGCCGGCCAGGCCTGCAGCAATCCCGCCAGGTGCAGGCCACCCAGGGTCAGGCAGATGAGCGAACTCCACAGCCAGAACGCCGGGCTGCGGCCGAGCCCGACAGGGATCAGCACCAGCCCGGCGACCCCGCGCAGCAGGTAGACGGCGACGACCCCGCCCAGTGCCAGGCGGCTCAGGGGCAGCGGCCGGCCGAGCCCGGCGCAGAACGCGCACAGCGCAAACAGGCCGAGCACCAGGGTGATGCCCAGGGTCACCCGCGTGGGGAACGGGCTGCCGGCCTCGGCCAGGCGCGCCATGCGCTCACCGGCGCCGAAGAAGCGGTACCAGGGCGCGCCATAGCGGATGCAGCCGAGGTGCAGCAGCGCGGCGAGCGCACTCAGTGCGCCACCGGCCAGCAGGAAGGGGTTGGGGAACAGGTCGTCCATGGTCGGGGCCGTCCGTAGGTGGTGGGCAGGTTCAATCCAGCAGGGTGCGCAGCGTGCGTGCGGGGTTGGCGAGAAAGCCCCGGGTCACCCGCACGTGTTCGGTGTCGTCGTAGTCCACCCGCTCGAAGCCCTGGGGCCCGCACTGGTAGATCCAGGCACCCGGGTAGGCCATGAGGATCGGCGAGTGGGTGGCGATGACGAACTGCGAGTCGTCCTTCACCAGGTCGTGGATGCGCGCCAGCATCGCCAGCTGGCGCTGGGGCGAGAGCGCGGCCTCGGGTTCGTCCAGCAGGTAGACGCCCTTGCCGCCGAAGCGATTCATCATCAGTGCGAAGAAGGATTCGCCGTGGGACTGCTCGTGCAGCGAGAGCCCGCCGTAGGAGTCGATCACCGGCGGCGCCGGAGCGGGCTCGGCGTCCATCCGCTCGATCTCGGTGGCGACGTTGAAGAAGCTCTCCGCACGCAGGAAGAACCCATCGCGGGCGCGGCGCACGCCCTTGCCGACCCGCAGGGCCTGGTGCAGTTCGGAGTGGGAGGCCCAGGTGCCGAAGTTGAAGTTGCGGGTGCCACCCTCGGGGTTGAAGCCCAGGGTCACGGCCAGCGCCTCCATGAGGGTGGACTTGCCCGAACCGTTCTCCCCCACCAGGAAGGTCACGGTGGGGCTGAACTCCAGGCGCCCCAGGTGCCTGACCGCCGGGAGCGAATAGGGGTAGTCGCTGCGGCCCTCGGCCTTGTCGGCCTTCAGGCGCATGTCGATCAGGTAGCGCGTGTCCATCGCGGGCCTCCGAAAACAGGCCGCCATCCTAGCCAGCGGCGACTCCTTCCACCAGCCGCCGAGCGGCACGAAACGCAGCCGAACCAAACGCCGCTTGCGAGGATCAACCCTGCACCACCTGCAGGAGCCCGCCATGAGCGAAGACGGCAAGACACCGGGGCTGTCCCCCCGCGAACGCCAGGACGTGAACGAGAACCAGCCGCCCCGGGCGGCGGTGCTCCACGAGATCATCCGCACCCAGGGCGACCAGGAACTGGAGCGCAAGGCCGCCGCGCTGTGGTGGTCGGCCCTGGCGGCGGGCCTGACCATGGGCCTGTCGCTGATGGCCATGGGTTTGCTGCATGCGCGACTGCCGGACAGCCCTTCCAGCCAGGTGATCGCCAGCCTGGGCTACTCGGCGGGCTTCCTGGCGGTGATCCTCGCGCGCCAGCAGCTGTTCACCGAAAACACCCTGACCGCCGTGCTGCCGGTGATGAGCCAGCCGACCCTGCACAACCTCGGCCGCCTGCTGCGCCTGTGGGGCGTGGTGCTGGCGGGCAACCTGGCCGGCACCCTGCTGGTGGCCTGGGTGATGCTGCACCTGCCGATCTTCGACGGCGCCACGGACCGTGCCTTCCTCGACATCGGCCGCAAGGTGATGGAGAACGACAACGGGCAGATGTTCGCCAAGGGCATCGTCTCCGGCTGGATGATCGCCACCCTGGTGTGGATGATCCCCTCCCAGGAAAGCGCCAAGCCGCTGCTGATCATCCTCGTCACCTACCTGATGGCCCTGGGGGACTTCACCCACATCGTGGTCGGTTCGGCGGAGGTGTCCTACCTGGTGTTCGCCGGGCACCTCGATTGGGTGGCCTTCTGGCTCGACTTCGCCGGCCCCACCCTGGCGGGCAACATCGTCGGCGGCAGCCTGATCTTCGCCCTGATCAGCCACGCCCAGGTGCGCAGCGACACGCGCCGCCTGCACGATGCGCGCACGGCCGAGGCGGAGGCACCAAGGCAGCGCAAGCGGGACTGAGCGGGCCGCTACCCAACACAAATAAAAGCAATTATCATTTGCGACTTTCTGGTGGCCGGATGTCGCAGTGACCCCTTCCAACCTCGATGCCGTATTCCTCGCCCAGCGCATGCCGCTGTTGCGCACCCTGGCCCGCATGGTGAAGAGCCCCAGCGTGGCCGAGGACCTGGTGCAGGAAACCTACCTGCGGGTGGCGCGGACCCTCCACGAGCGGCCCATCGACCACCTGGAGCCGTTCCTCTTCCAGACCGGGCGCAACCTGGCCCTGGATCACCTGCGGCGCGTGCGCATGCAATCACGGACGCTGCTGGAGGACGTGCCCGAGGCGGTGATCGAGGCCGTGGCGGCCCCCACCTCCTCCACCGAGGACGGCCTGCACGCCGAGCGCCTGCTGGAGCGCCTGGGCGACACCCTCGGCCAGTTGACGCCCCGCCAGCAGCGGATCTTCGTGCTCAGCCGCCTGCATGGCCTGAGCTACGGCGAGATCGCCGAGCAGCTCGGCGTCTCGCCCAGCACGGTGCAGAAGGAACTGAAACTGATCATGACCCTCTGCCTCACCCTGATGAGCCGGCTGGACCCGCCCGCATGACGGGGTTTCGCTCCTGCCCGGGTTCGACAAGAATAGGCGCCCCCCGCCCCGAGGACGCGCCCGTGCCCGACGATCACCGCCCTGCTTCCGATGCCCACCCACCGGTGGACCCGGCCTGCCTGGGCGAGGCGCTGGACTGGCTGATCCTGCTGGAGGAAGCCGATGACGCGTGCCGCCAGCGCTTCGAGTGCTGGCGCACGCAATCCCCCGAGCACGCCCGCGCCTTCGAGGCCGCGCGGCGGATGTGGAACGGCCCGCTGCTCGGTGAAGCCGCTGCCCGTCTGGAACCCACCCTCGCCCGTCCCCGCTCCGGCCGCCGGCTGCGTCCGCTGTGGGGTTTGGCAGCCGCGGTGCTGCTGGCGGTGGGCGTGGGTTTTCACAACGAGCTGGTCTTGCGCGTGCAGGCCGACCACCTGACCGCCACCGGCCAGCGCCAGACCGTGGAGCTGGCCGACGGCTCGCGGGTGCTGCTCAACACCCGTACGGCCTTCGCCGCCGACATCGACCCGACCCAGCGCAGCGCCCGCCTGCTGCAGGGCGAGGCCTATTTCAACGTGGCCCGGGACCCCAGCCGCCCCTTCGAGGTGGAAGCCGGCCCCGTGAGCCTGTCGGTACGCGACACCACGTTCGCCGTGCGCTACCTGGGGGACGAAGCCGAGGTCAGCGTGGAACGCGGCGAGCTGGACCTGCGTTCCCGCCGCAGCGATGCGCGCATGAGCCTCGCCGCTGGCGACAGCGTGCGCATCGGCCCGGATGGCTTCAGTGATCGGCGCCGCCTGGCCGCCGAGGACCTGGCCTGGGTGCGTGGTCGCCTGGTGTTCCAGGACTGCCCGCTGCGCGAGGTGCTGGCGGAGCTGCGGCGCTACTACCCCGGCTGGATCATCAACACCGACGAGCGCCTGGGTGAGCGCGCGGTGACCGGCAACTACCGCCTCGACGACCCCATCGCCGTGGTCCGCGCCCTGGCGGACATCACCGCTGCACGCCTGCACGAGTACCCCGCGCTGGTGGTCATCGACTGATCCCGGCGCCCTGCCACCCTCCTCCACGCCACATGACTGTCTCGGATGCGGGCCCCTGCGCGCTTGCTGGCGGCACGGGTTGGGCGTCTTGCGCGCGGATTCCCCGGGCTGAAGCCCGGGCTACGACGGTGCCCGCGTGGGAAGTTCCATGTCCATTTGCCGTAGCGAGGCGAGGTCGATAGGGCTTCTGATTTCTCATCACGGCAAAGGTGATCCTTGCCAGGATACAGGGGGGACCGCGCTTCATCGGTCCACCCTGCGGGGTCACGGCGAACGCAATTGGTGGATGGAAAAAGCGCCATCCACCCCGCGCCGAGCCAATGGCGCGCTGCCGTTTGTGTGAAGCCCGCAGGATGCGGTGAGCCCGGCAAACCGCATCGATGCCCCGTACGTGGCAGCCATGCAGGGAATGTCCCAACCCGCCTGGCGGCACCCGGTGGGAGCGGATTCATCCGCGATGCGCCAGCGGCGCGGCTGCCGTTTCCGGGAAGTCGCTCAGGCCCGTTCCAGGCGCGTGGCGGCTCTGCTGCAAAGCCGGTTGAAAGTTTTTTTACGCGATTGCGGCGGGATGTTCGTCTGGTCAGATGCCAATGCAATTGATTCGCATTAGATGCGCATCACCAGACGGACCGAAGAGAGCCGAACCCATGACCACGCGTTCCACCTCCCCCGCCCTGCGTCGCCTCGCCCACCCTGCCAGCCTCTCGCTGCTGGCCCTGTCCATCGCTCTGGGCAGCGCACCCGCCAGCGCCCAAGGCGCTGCGCCCCAGGCAACCGGCCAACTGGCCAGCCAGGGCGGCTACAGCTTCACCATCGCCCGCCAGCCCCTGGTGGATGCGCTCAATGCCTTCAGCGCCACCAGTGGCTGGCAGGTGGGGCTCTCGGCGGACCTGGCCAGCGGCATCCAGTCCCCGGGCGTCAACGGCCGGCTGCCGGCCGAACAGGCCCTGAAGCGCCTGCTCAACGGCACCGGGCTGGACTACAAGCTGGTGGGCGAACGCAGCGTGGTGCTGCTCAAGACCGCGACCCCGGGCCTGGCCATGGAACTGCAACCCCTGGCCGTCACCGCCACCCGCCAGGAGCAGCGAGCCAGCGAGGTGCCGGCCAGCGTCAGCGTGGCCAGCCGCGAGCAGCTGGACCGCCGCAACGTCAACAGCATCAAGGACCTGGTACGTGGCGAGCCCGGCGTCTCGGTAGGCGGCGCCGGCCAGCGTGCCGGCATCACCGGCTACAACATCCGTGGCATCGACGGTGACCGGGTGCTGACCCAGGTGGACGGTGTCGAGGTGCCCAACAGCTTCTTCTACGGCCCCTACGCACAGACCCACCGCAACTACGTGGACCCGGAGATCGTCAAGCGCGTGGAGATCCTCCGGGGCCCGGCCTCGGCCCTGTACGGCAGCAACGCCATCGGTGGTGCGGTGAGCTACTTCACCCTGGACGCCGACGACATCATCAAGCCCGGCCGCGACACCGGCGCCCGCCTGAAGACCGGCTACAGTTCCGCCGACGACAGCTGGCTCACCTCCGGCACCGTCGCCGGCCGTCACGAGCAGTTCGACGCCTTGCTGCACCTCTCCCAGCGCAACGGCCACGAGACCGAGTCCTACGGCGGCCATAGCGGCACCGGCCTGGGCCGCACCGAAGCCAACCCGGAAGACGTGCGCACCACCAACCTGCTGGCCAAGCTGGGCTGGAACTACAACGACACCGACCGCCTGCAGCTGACCTACGAGAAGTACAAGGACGACCGCGACACCAACCAGCTCAGCGCCGTGGGCGGGCCGTTCATCGGCAACAACGCCTTCAACTGGTACCGCTCCCGGACAGGCAACGACACCATCACCCGCGAGCGCTTCGGCCTGGAGCACACCCTGGCCCTGGACAGTCTGCTGGCAGACAACCTGAAGTGGAGCCTCAACTACCAACTGGCCAAGACCGACCAGAGCACTGTCGAACACTACGTTCCTGGCTCACGCAACGTGATGCGCTACCGCGAGACCACCTACAAGGACCGCCTCTGGGTGCTCGATGCGCAGTTCGACAAGGCCTTCTCCCTGGGCGAGACCGAGCACCTGCTGACCTACGGCGCCAGCCTCAAGCGCGAGGAAGTCACCGGCCTGCGCAGCGGCACCGGCGTCTGCGCCGCCTCGGTGGGCACCTGCACCAACCGCGTTGGCCAGATCAGTGCAAATGACGTACTGGCTGCGCAGAGCGACTTCCCGGACCCGACCATCCAGACCTACGGCCTGTTCCTGCAGGACCAGATCCGCTGGAACCAGTGGACCTTCCTGCCGGGCCTGCGCTACGACTACACCCGGCTGAAGCCCGAGCTGACCGACGAATTCCTCGCCACCATCAGCAACGCCAGCGTCACCGCCTTCAGCGACAAGGCCCAGACCTGGGACCGCGTCTCGCCCAAGTTCGGCGTCACCTACGACTTCGACGAGCACTACACCGCGTTCGGCCAGTACGCCGAGGGCTTCCGTACGCCCAGCGCCAAGGCGCTCTACGGCCGCTTCGAGAACATCGCCGGCGGCTACGTGGTCGAACCCAACCCCAACCTGGAGCCGGAGAAGAGCCGTGGCGTGGAAGCGGGCCTGCGCGGCCAGTTCGATGCCGGCAGCTTCGACGTGGCGGCCTTCTACAACGAGTACCGCGACTTCATCGACGAGAACGCCAGCGTCGCCACCAGCGGCGCCACCTTCAAGAGCGTGAACATCGCCCACGCCAGCATCCGTGGCATCGAGGCCAAGGGCCGGCTGAACCTGGACGCCTTCGGTGCCCCGACCGGCCTCTACAGCCAGGCCTCCATCGCCTACGCCCGGGGCCGCGACGACGACACCGGCGCGGCGCTGAACAGCGTCAACCCGCTTACCGGCGTGTTCGGCCTGGGCTACGAGCAGGACACCTACGGCACCCTGCTGAGCTGGACCCTGGTCAAGCGCAAGACCCGTATCGACCAGGGTGACTTCAACGCCCCGGATGGCCGCAGCAGCCAGTTCAAGACCCCGGGCTTCGGCGTGCTCGACCTGACCGGCTACTACAAGCTGACCGACGACCTGACGGTGAACGCGGGCCTCTACAACCTCACCGACAAGAAGTACTGGCTGTGGGATGACGTGCGGGGCTACGACGGTGTGGGCGAGGCCGGCGTGACCAGCCCGGCCAACCTCGATCGACTGACCCAGCCGGGGCGTAATTTCGCGGTCAATCTGGTGTGGGATATCTGAGCAACCGCTCGACACGACAAAGGGGCCCAAGGGCCCCTTTTTTTAGCGCAGCATCCATGCCGCTCGTCCTTTACTGCAACGCCAACTCCACCGCCTGGACCAGGTGTGCGTCGTTCCAGGGCTTGCTGATGAAGCGACAGACCGCGCTCTGGCTGATGGCCTGCATCAGCGTCTGGGCGTCGTTGTGGCCGGTGAGGAGAATGCGCCGGCACGCCGGGTAGAGCTGGCGTGCGCGGCTGAGCAGTTCCACCCCGGTGATGCCCGGCATGGCGTGGTCGGAGATGATCACCTGCACGGGCTGGCTGGCCAGCAGGGCGAAAGCTTCCTCGGCGTTGCCGGCGCACAGCACGTTCCAGCCACGACCGCGCAATACGCGTCGCAGGGCGCCGTGTACGGCCGGTTCGTCGTCCACCAGCAGCAGCGTGGGGGCGTCGGGGTGGTCGGCGCAGGCCGGTTGCGGGAACCAGCGCCGTGCCTGGCCGCGCCAGGGCACGACGGCGTCCAGGGGCATCGGCCGGGCGGCGAAGTAACCCTGCCACTGGTTGCAGCGCAGGCTCTGCAGCAGGCGCATCTGGGTTTCCTGCTCCACACCTTCGCAGAGCACTTCCACGGACAGGTGCTGGAGCATGGCCATCAGTGCGCGGAACAGGGCCAGAGCGTGGGCGTCCTCGCCGGTGCCACTGAGGAAGCACCGGTCCACCTTGACCCGGTCCACCGGCAGGGTCTGGAGGTAGCCAAGGTTGCAGAAGCCGGTGCCGAAGTCGTCCAGGGCCAGGCGTACGCCAAGGCGGCGCAGGCCGGCCAGTTGCTCGCGCACCAGGGCTTCGTCGTTCAGCAGGCAGGACTCGGTGATCTCCAGCTCCAGACGAGAGGCCTCCAGGCCGTGGCGCTGCAGGGTGCGCTGGACGAAACCCACCAGTTGGCGGTCCCGCAGCTGGGAGGGCGACAGGTTCACCGCCAGGGTGGCGTGCTTCTCCGCCAGCAGCGCGCGGGCATCGGCGATGGCGCGGCCCAGCACCCATTGCCCGAGCCCCACCATCAGCCCCAGCCGCTCCGCCACCGGGATGAACTTGTCCGGCCCCAGCAGGCCGCGGGTGGGGTGCTGCCAGCGCACCAGGGCTTCGTAGCCGCAGACTTCGCCGGTCTGGCAATCGATCTGTGGCTGGTAGTGCAGCACCAGCTGCTCTTCCCGCAGGGCGGCGCGCAGTTGGCCGCAGAGTTCGGCCTCGCGTCGGGCGGCCACCAGGCGGGCTTCGTCGAGGTAGCGGTAGCGCCCGCCGCCTTCGCGGCGTGCTTCGCGCTGGGCCAGCTCGGTGCGGCTGTAGAGGCTGGCGAAGGTGCGGTCGCGTACCCAGGCCACCGCCAGGCCGACGCTGGCACGCAGGTGGAACACCTGCCCGGCCAGTTCCAGCGGTGCTTCCACCAGGGCGCAGAGGGAGGCGCCGAGGCGGTCGGGGGTGTCGCGGCCATCCGGCACGCCCAGCAGGAAGCTGTCCGGGCCGTTGCGCCACAGCCATTCGCCATCGCGCAGGGCCTCTCGCAGGCGGTCCTCGAGGTGCAGCATCAGCAGGTCGCCGGTTTCCAGGCCGTGGTGGGCGTTGAGGATGTGGAAGTCGTCGAGGTCGATCAATGCCAGCAAGGCACCCGGGGCGCAGGGTCCCTGGGCGGCAATCCTGTCCGCCAGGGAGGCGGAAGCAGGCGTTTGGATGTCCATCAGCGAGGCTCCGGTTCGCTCTCGTCCTCGAGCAGGATGGCGCCGTCCTCGCTCCGGGCGACGGCGAAGATCTCGGGGTGTTCCTGGCGCATCTTCCGCAGGTGCGCCTCGTGGGCGTCGATGGCGTGTTGCTGTTGCCTGACCCGTTCGAGCAGCGCCTTGCGCTCGACCTGGCTGTGCTGCAGTTCGAGGCAGGTGTGCAGGGTGCTGCGCAGCTCGTAGGCGTCCCAGGGCTTGGAGATGAAGCGGTAGACCTCGGCCCGGTTGATGGCGCGCACCAGCGTTTCGCGGTCGCTGTCGCCGCTGAGCAGCAGGCGCAGGGCGTCGGGCTGCAGCTGCTTGGCGAACTGGAGGAAGGCGATGCCGTCCAGCTCGGGCATGCGCAGGTCGGAGAGGATCAGCTCGTAGGTGTTCTGCGACAACGCCTCCAGGGCTACCTGGGGGTCGGTGAAGGCGTCCAGTTGCCAGCCCTCTCCGCGCAGTTCGCGGCAGATGGCATTGACCACGGCGGGCTCGTCATCCAGCAGCAGCAATCTGGACATGGCATCACTCCAGGTGAGCGCGGGGCTTGGCCGCTTCAGGCTCACGGACGAACAAGGTGTAGGAAGCCGATTCGATGCCTTCGAAGGCAATCAGCTTGCGGATCAGCAGGTCCGAGAGGACCTTGCCTTCGTTGAGCAGCAACATGCCGTTGTCGGCATGGAGGTTGCGCGCCAGCACCATGCCGGGCTCCAGATGCCGGGTGTCCACCGCCCGCACGCCCGGGTCGCCGATGGTGACGTCGGGCATGACCGTGGAGCAGATGGTGACGAAGCGCTCCACCAGTTCCGGGTCGTAGAGCCGCTCGGCGTACTTGCGGATGAACAGCAGGGCTTCGTCGCGGTTGAGGCGACGCTCCAGCACCAGGCCGCATTGCAGTTCGACGAAGTCCACCGCCAGCTT
Organism: Metapseudomonas otitidis; assembly: GCF_011397855.1. Taxonomy (NCBI): domain Bacteria; kingdom Pseudomonadati; phylum Pseudomonadota; class Gammaproteobacteria; order Pseudomonadales; family Pseudomonadaceae; genus Metapseudomonas; species Metapseudomonas otitidis. The sequence goes on from NZ_AP022642.1 coordinate 3,434,382, forward strand.
GAGCATGCGCGAGCCCTGGGGGATGTCGTTGCCCCGCAGGTGGTCGGGGAAGCCGGAGCCGTCCCAGCGCTCCTGGTGGTGACGGATCAGGCGGGCGGCGTCGTGCAGCGGTTCCAGGGCCATCAGCACCGATTCGCTCTGGGAGGGGTAGCGCCGGTAGAGGTCGCGGTCCTTGCTGTGCATCAGGTCCGAGGGGCCGGTGATCAGCGCATCCGGCAGGCTCAGCTTGCCGATGTTGTAGAGGGCGGCGGCCATGCTCAGGTCGCGGGCCTGGTCCTCGGGCATGCCGAGGTCGGCAGCGAAGGCGCGGATCAGCGCAATGACCTGCTGGTTGGTCTGTTTCTCCCGGGGCAGGCGCTGGTTGACCAGCAGGGAGAACACTTCGGTGCTGAGCACGTAGCTGCGGCGCAGCTCCTCGTAGGCGAGGTCGAGCATGTCGGCCGTCTGCTGCAGCTCGGCGGTGCGCGCCTGGACGCGCTTCTCGAGGTTCTCGTTGAGGCTCTTGAGCTGCTGGTTCTGCTCCTGGGTCAGTTGCTGCAGGCGCTCGCGCTCGCGCTCGGCGAACTGGTAGGCCAGGGCCTGGCGGATGGTCAGCAGCAGCTCTTCATCGTTCCAGGGCTTGCTCAGGTAGCGGTAGATCTGCCCTTCGTTGATGGCGGTGATGATGGTGTTGATGTCGGCGTAGCCGGTGAGCAGCACGCTCATGCAGCCCGGGTCGCGCTTGTGGATCTCGGCCAGCAGCGTGGCGCCGTCCATGCCGGGCATGCGTGCGTCGGACACCACCAGGTCGATGGGCTGGGCCTCGAACAGTTGCAGTGCCTCGTCACCGCTGTGGGCCATGACCAGATCGTAGGGCTGCCCCCGGAGCAACCGTCGGAGGCTGTTGAGGATGTTCTCCTCGTCGTCGACGAGCATGACGCGCGGGCGCGGCAGGCTGTCTTGTACGTCAGTCATGGTGTGCTCCTCCACTGGTTTCTCCCTGGTGGATCGGCAGGCGGATACGGAAGGTCGAGCCCTGGCCCACCTCGCTGGTGACGGTGAGGCTGCCGCCGTGCTTCTCCACGATGCTGAACGATAGCGCGAGTCCCAGCCCGGTGCCCTTGCCGACGGGTTTGGTGGTGAAGAACGGGTCGAAGATCTGCATCAGCTGACTCTCGGGGATGCCGCAACCGCTGTCGCTGACCTCGATCAGCACTTCGTCGCCGATGCGCTCGGTGTGGATGACGATGTGCCCGAAGCTCTCGATGGACTGGGCGGCGTTGACCAGCAGGTTCATCACCACCTGGTTGATCTGTGCGGGTATGCATTCCACCAGCGGCAGCTCACCGAAGTCGCACACCACCTCGGCCTTGTACTTGACCTCGTTGTTGACCACGTTGAGGGTGCTGCGGATGCCATCGTGCAGGTCGGCGGGCACGAAGCGCTCGTCCCCGCTGTGGGAGAAGTCACGCAGCGAGGAGATGATGCGTTTGACCCGCTCCACGCCATCGGCGGACTCGCTCAGCAGCCCGTTGATGTCGTCGCGGATGAAGTCGTAGTCGAACTGGCTCTTCAAGCGCTCCAGCTCCAGGCCGCCCCACTCGCTCATCTGGTCCACCAGTTGCAGCAGCTGATGCACGTAACCCACCAGGGTCTTGAGGTTGCTGGCAACGAAGCCCACCGGATTGTTGATCTCATGGGCCACACCGGCGGCGAGCTGGCCGATGGCGGCCATCTTCTCCGACTGCAGCAGCTGGCGGTTGGCGGCCTGCAGCTTGATGCTCAGCTCGTGCAGTTCGCCATGCTTGCTGCGCAGTGCGATCAGGGCATGCTGCAGCGCCGGGTTGGCCGCCGCGCGGCTGCTGTCGAAGATCGCCAGGCCGTAGAGCGCCTCGCCGGGGTCGGACTCGATGCGGTACAGCAGGGTGGCCTGGAGCATCGGCAGCGGTGTCGGCTCGTCATCGTCCGGCTGGGTGCTGAGCAGGATCAGGTAGGGCTGGTCGTGCCAGATGGTCTGCACCGGCTGCCCACCCTGCCGGATCTGGTCGAAAAGACCGTGCCAGCGCGGCGTGTCGACTTCAGGAAAGGCCTCCACCAGGTGCATGCCGACGATGCCGGAGAGGTCACGCGAGCAGCGCTGGTGGATGAAGGGGTTGCAGTAGAGGACCCGTTGCGACCCGTCCAGCAGCAGGAAGCCGGCGGGGATCTGCTCCACCGCTGCGACCATCTGTTGCTGGAGAACCGTCGAGCTCATGGGAGAGCACCTGTTCACATCGGGCCTAAGCTGAGTATAGGCACGCGGATTGTAGATGATGGCAATTTGACGTCAGTCTACTGTCACTTCGTCGGAAACCGTTTCACGCCGGGAGGTCCCATGCACGCGACGAATTCCCTAGCGCACTACCACCTGACGTTCGAGGACGGTGCTGAAGTGTCGCTGGAGGCGCCCTCCCCCCAGCCGGACCCCGCCCCGGAATGGGCGCGGCTGGAGCATTGCCAGTGCCGCAACTGCCCCCTGCGTGCCGAGGTCACCCCCTACTGCCCCTTCGCCCTGGCCCTGACGGGCCCCTTGCGTGTGCTGGAGGGAAGGCGCTCGTTCGACATGGTGAAAGTGAGCATAGACTGGCACGGCCGCCACCTGGAGCAGGTGACCTCACTGCAGCGGGTGCTCAGCTCGCTGATCGGCCTGATCGGTGCAACCTCGGGATGCCCGCGCACCCGGCTGCTGGCCCCGATGGCGCACTTCCACCAGCCCTTCAGCGGTGCTGGGGAGACCCTGTTCCGGGCCTTGGGCACCTATTTCATCGGGCAGTACCTGCGTCAGCGGCATGGATTGAGCGCGAACTACGACATCGACGGCCTGCTGGCGATGTACCGGGCCCTGCGCGAGGTGAACCTGGGATTGGCCGAGCGCCTGCGTTCCGCCAGTCGCGCGGAACAGAGCGTCAATGGCCTGGTCCTGCTGGATGTGCTGGCGGCCGAAACCCTGGAGAACCTGCAATCACCGGAGGAGATGCTGGGCGAGCTGTTCGCGCCCTACCTGGAGACCTGAGGCGAGGCCGGCAGCTCACCGGGCGGCTGGCGCACCGGTAGCACGACGCGGAAGCAGGCCCCGCCCTCGGCAGGCGACGTCACGCTGAGCGTGCCGTGGTGGCGCTCGATGATGTTGTAGGAAACCGACAACCCGAGCCCAGTGCCCTTCCCCACCGGCTTGGTGGTGAAGAAGGGTTCGAAGATGCGCCGCCGGAGGTCTTCCGGCACACCGGGTCCATCATCCTGGATGTCGATGAACACCGCGTCGCCCTGGGTGCCGGTGGTGAGGGTGATGGTGCCGTGATCGACGATGGCCTGGGCGGCATTGACGATCAGGTTGAGGAACACCTGATTGATCTGCGAGGCGATGCATTGCACCGGCGGCAGCTGGCCGTAGTGCTTGACCACCTTGGCCTTGAACTTGATCTCGTTCCAGATGACGTTCAGCGTGCTGTCCAGCCCATGGTGCAGGTCGGCCATCTGCCACTCGCCGTTGTCCACGTGGGAGAAATCCCGCAGGTCCTTGACGATGCGCTTGACCCGCTCCAGCCCATCGCAGGACTCGTTGAGCAGGATCGGCGTGTCCTCGCGCAGGAAGTCGTAGTCGGCGGCCTGCTTCAACGCCCGGCACTCGCTCACCAGGGCCGGATCGCCACAGGTCTCGATCTTCGCTTGCAAGCCGTCCACCAGCCCCATGAGCTGCTCCAGGTAACCGCGCAGGCTGTTGAGGTTCGAATAGACGAAGCCCACCGGGTTGTTGATCTCGTGGGCCACACCGGCGGCAAGCTGGCCGATGGCGGCCATCTTCTCCGATTGCAGCAGTTGCGCCTGGGCCTCTTCCAGGCGGCGGATCAACTGCGCCTGCTGCTCCTTCTCCACTTCCAGCAGGGCATTGAGGCGCTCCAGGTCCTGCTGGCGGGCGGCGGTGTCGGTGGCATCGGCAACGGTGATGCACACCGCCGCCGGTTCGCCCTGCTCGTTCTCCAAGGGGAAGAAGGTGCAGTTCTGGTACATGCTCGACAGCTGGCTGGTGATCGGCCGGGTGCCGCCGAAGGGGAACAGGTGCGGGCGCTGCTGCCAGGTGGTGAAGGCCAGGTTGCGCAGGGTCAGTACCCCGCGCACCTTCTGCCGCAACCAGCGCTCGGGCAGCTCGGGAAACAGCTCGAACAGCGAGCGTCCGACCGCATCCTCCGGCATGCGCCCACCGTGGATGACCATGAAGCGGTTCCAGAACAGCACGCGGCAATCCGCGTCCACCACCAGCACCCCCAGGTTGATGTTCTCCAGCACGGTTTCCAGCACCGAGGAGGACGGACCCGGGGAGCCTGGGGCGCTCATGTCACAGCTCACTCAGCAACCGGTCGATGACCGCCAGCACGCTGCCCACCGTCTCCTCGGCGATGCACAGCAGCAGGTCACAGCTGAATTCGCAGGCCTCGACCTCGAAGCGGATCTCCATGATCAGCGCCCGATGGTCCTGCAGGGACTTGGCGCCCAAGGCGTCCTGAAAGGACGCATGGCGAGAGAACACCGAGGGGGCGCCATAGCTCACCGGGATCTCGAACTGCTGCGCGAGGCTGTTGATGCAGGCGCCACTGAGGATGTTGGTGACATCCAGCATCAGCTCCTCGCGCTGCTGGGTGTCGTGCTCGTCATAGCCCATCAGGTCGGCGAGCTGGTCGGCACCGTGGCAGCCGAAGCAGACGAACGCCTCGCCGCGCATCTGCCCGAGAAAGGACTGGCGGGTGACGTCCACCACCTGGCAGCCGCCCAGCTCTTCCGGCACCTGGGCATCGCTGAGGCTGAAGGCGCTGTGGATGCGCGGCACCGAGAGCACCACAAAGGTGTCGGTCAAGCGTGCCAACTGGTCGGCGGCCTGTCCCATGGCCACGTTCATCAGCTCCTGCAGCGCGTCGCGCTGGTCCTCGGTGAGCATGTCCATTACACGACTCCGATTTCATGGAGAACAGCCTGCATCGCTTCGCTGGTGATCGGCTTCTTGATGAAGGCCGCCGCGCCGAGCTCCATCACCCGCTGCCGGGCCAGGGGCTGGATGTCGGCGCTGACCACGATGATGATGGCCTCCGCCTCGGACTTGCGCAGGTGCTCCAGGGTTTCGAAACCGTCCATCACCGGCATGGTCAGGTCGAGGAAGATGATCTCCGCCTGGCCGGCCTCGTAGGCGGCGAGCACTTCCTGGCCGTTGGCGGCCTGGCTCACCTCCTCCGTGAGCAGCTCGGGGAGGGCTTTGAGCACCAGCTTGCGGGAGAGGCTGGAATCATCGGCTATCAGGACTTTCATACACGTGCCTCCAGTGGAGAGAGGTCCCTGTGAGTGAGCGTAGTCCAGCGATGTCATTTTGATGGCGTCAATCGTCGGACGGTCAAACCCCTTGCTCGTGAATCCAAGTGTGGCCGGCTTCGACGAATGCGCCACCCCGAGGCGTCAGGCCATGGCCTGGGCCACCCGCAAGGTGTCGGTGAACTGCTCGAAGGCCGTGATGCGGCCGCCTTCGAGTTGCCAGTGGTGGGCCACACGCGCCGCCATGGCCTTGCCGGTGGTGCGGTGCACGCCCCGGTAGGTGCCGATGCCGACGATGCTGGCACCGCCATCCACCAGGGCATCCAGTTCGAAGCGGTAACCTTCCCAGTCCCGCGCCAGCACGCTGAACACCTGGGCCACCACCTCCTCTGGGCCGACCCAGGTGCCAGCACAGGGGAAGCCGTCCATCTCGGTCCAACGCACATTGGACGCGACCTCTGCCAGCATGCCGGCCAGGTCGCCGCGTGCCGAAGCCTCGTAGTGGTCGGCAATGATCTGCAGGTTGCTCTTCATCGTTCTCACCTCACACGCAACCGTCGAGCCCGCAGCTCGGGCCATCTACCGCCTCGGCGACCGAGGCAGCCCCCTGCGCCTGGAGACGCTGGGCCAGCCACGCACGCCACTGGGCCGGCTGGCCGAGGAAGGCCGAGGCATCCACCCGCTCGAAGCGGCCGTCCACTTCCAGCAGGAAGGACGGGAACCCGCTCAACCCATGGCGCGCCATCTGGCGACGGGTTTCGCTGATGTGCCCGGCCACGTCATGGGCCAGCGCCTGGTCGAGGGCGCTGCGGAACGCTTCCGGCTCCAGGCCGAGTTCAGCCGCCAGGGCCACCAGCACCGCCGCCTCGGCAATGCGTCGTCCCTCGCCGTAGTGGGCCACTTGCAGCCGCGCGAGCATGTCCAGGCCCTTGCCTGCCAGGGTGTCGGCCGCCAGCACGGCAGCGATGGCCGGCAGCGAGTCGAACACCGCCTCCGGGTCCCGCAGAAGCCCGTCCAGGTAGGCGTCGCCGAATACCTGGCCGGTCATCTGGGCGATGCGGCGGTCATGGGGCAGCACATGGCCCCGCCATTGCTCGCCGCCGTGCTGGCGGGCCGGGCCGGCGAGCATGCCGCCGCCGTGGGCGCGCACCGGCAGCACCGCGCGGGCAGCCGCCACCAGGGGCGCGGCGCCGTAGCACCAGCCGCAGAACGGGTCATGGAAGTAATGCAGGGTGGCAGTGGCCATGGGCACCTCCGAGATCGGGAAAGACGGCCTTCTGGCCGGGGTGCGCCACTGTATTGGCTCTGCTTCGGTAGATAAAACCCGAAAGGATCAAATGATTGTTGCAGCCACCGATCAGGTGCAGCCTCTGTTCCCGGTATCGGCGAGGCTGTCACAGCGCGTGCACCTGGCTGTCATGTGGCCGTCACAGGACTCGGGCAGATTCGCGTCTCACCATTACCGGGGAGGAACCGCAATGCCCAACACCAAGACCTTCATCCGCAGCTTCAGCCTGGCCCTGGTGGCCGCGGCGCTCGGCGCCTGCGCCACCCAGCCGGCCGCGCCGGCCAAGGTGGAGGCCCTGAACAACGAGGACTGGTACCAGATCCGTACCGAGAAGGAACTGTTCGTCTTCGACGACTACGCCACCTACCGCAACTACGTCGCCAACGGCGCCGCCCCCGTGCGCAAGGACACCGGCAAGCAGGACGGTTTCGGTCGCGAGATCATCCTGGTGCTCAAGGCCGAGGACCAGGGCAAGGAAGCCAAGACCAGCGCCCAGCGTTTCCTGGATGTCAGCCTGCCGCCGGCCCAGCCCTTCTACGGCGAGCTGCGCGACGAAGACGGCATCATCTACGTGTTCAGCCGCTACGGCGACATGATGGACATGTACAAGATCGGCGAGCCCACCTTCAGCTACGTCGACATCGGCGGCGGCCCCGATGGCCAGCGCGTGGTGTACGTGCTGATCAAGGAAGAGCCCAAGCCCGAGAAGCTGATCGCCCAGTTCCGCCGCAACTACGGCAAGTAAGCACCCGCCAGAGGTGTAACGGCAGCGCCCTGGCGCTGCCGTTTTCTTTTCCGGCCCTGGGGGGCCGCCATCACCCTTTCGCTTGTGCCTTCTCCCAGGCTGCCAGCTTGCCGGCGGCTTCCTCGATGCGAGCCCGCAGTGCCTCCAGCTCTGAATGGCGCTCGGCGATCACCCGCTTGACCGGGCAGTGACCGCTCAGGCCCCGCGCCAGCACCACGGAGCCCAGGGCGGCGCGCAACCAGCCTGCCGGCCCACCCCGGTGCACGCCGGAACCCAGCATGGCCACGCCGGTGCCGATGCAGAACATCCGCTCCCAGCCCTGCACGTTGCCGGCATCAGGGGTGGCGGTATCACGGGATTGCGGCTCGAAAGCGACCATGGTCGATCCTCCTGGCCCGGGCAAAGTCATGCCGGGCAGTTGTCCAGACAGGCAGCACCGGCGAATCCGGCGCCCTCCTTCTCAACGACCGCCCGAAGCCCGTTCCGGTTCAGGCAACGGGACGAAGCGCCTCAGCCGAGGCGCATGCCCTGGTCCAGGCTGCGGTCCACCAGCCAGCGGCCGTGGGCGATGGATGCGCGGCGGGCGCTGTCCTCCTCGGCCAGGAAGGCGGCATCGGCGGGGAGCGGAATGCGTCGGGTGCGGTGGCCGTCCGGCGCGGTGATGTGCACCCCGCCGGCCCAGGGGGTGGGAATGCCGGGGTGCTCGATCAGGTGGGCGGTGATCACATGGTCACGGTAGGTGCAGCGGTTGCTGGCGTTCATGGCGCGGCCTCCTCTGGAGCGGAAGGCCCGGTGGAGCCTTCCCGGTGGGTCCGGCGCCGGGTGGACGCCGGACCTTCACCTTAGGCCCGCCCGCGCGCTGAACGCGCGGCAACCGACGAAGCGCACAGGCAGGTCGTTTGGCAACGGCCGGCTAGCGCTTCGGGTCCTCCAGGCCGGCGGTATCGCCCTGCAGGCTCTTGGTGGCCACTTGCAGGAAGGCTTCCAGGCGCTCGCTCAGGGCCTTGACCGCTGCCGGGTCCTCGATGCGGCCGGTACTCTGGCCTTCGCTGTTGAGCTGATAGCGGAACAGCTGCGGCTCACCACCACGGGGCTGCATCAGCACGCGGTCGCCGCTGACGATGGCCACGGTCTGGTCGCTGCCGGAGGGCTTGATCACACCGAAGCCCTTGTCCTCCGGCGCCAGGCTGAGCAGGTCGCGGCCCCAGCACTGGTGGCGGGTCTCGCCCCCCAGCCGGCCCATGATGGTGGGCACGATGTCGATCTGGCTGCCCACCACGTCGGTGCGCGCGCCGAATTTCTCCTGGATGCCGGGGCCGATCAGCAGCAGCGGCACGTTGAAGCGGTACAGGTCGATATCGGTGAGCTGCTCGGGCGCGCCGAAACCATGGTCGCCCACCACCACGAACAGGGTGTCCTTGTAGTACGGCGACTGCTTGGCCTTCTCAAAGAACTGCCCCAGGGCCCAGTCGGAGTAACGCATGGCCGTCAGGTGCTCGTCATTGGAGCCGAAGCCGGTCACAGCCGGTACCGGCAGCGGGTTGGGCAGCGCATAGGGCGTGTGGTTGGAGAGGGTCTGCAGCAGCGCGTAGAAGGGCTTCTTGCCGTAGTTGTCACGCAGCTCCTGGGCGGCGCGGTCGAACATGTCCTGGTCGGAGGCGCCCCAGGTGGGGTCGAACACCACCGGGTTGACGAAGTCATTGCGCCCGATGAAGTTGCGCATGCCCTGGTTGCCGAAGAACCCCATCTGGTTGTCCCAGCCGAAATCACCGTTGTAGACGTAGAGGTCGTCGTACTGGCGGGCGCTCAGCAGCTGCGGCAGGCCGGTGAATTTGTGGGTCCCCTCCTGCTGCTCCATCAGGTATTCGTAGCCCGGCAGGTTGGGGAAGCAGGCCATGGTGGCGAACATGCCCTGGTGGGTGTGGGTGCCGTTGGAGAAGAAGCGGGTGAACAGCAGCCCTTCCTTGCTCAGGCGGTCGAAGTTCGGGGTGATGTCGCCCTTGCCGCCCAGCGCGCCGACATAGTGGCCGGCGAAGCTCTCCATCAGGATCACCACCACGTTGCGGATCGGCAGGGTGCGCTCGGCCTCGGGCGTCAGCACACGACGCACGGCAGCGGTGGCCGGGTCCACCAGGCGATCCTGCGGGGTCAGCAGCATCTCGCGCACCACCGAGAGCGCCTGCTCATCCGGCAGGGTGGCCTTCCAGACGTTCTCGTTGGTCTCGGAGAAACGCGCCTGGGCGGCGTTGACCAGCATCAGCGTGCCGTTCAGGCCCAACTGGTTGGCGAAGGCCGAATCCGTGGTATTGGCATCCCCCCAGCGCAGCGGCGGGCCCTGGCGCAGGGTGCCACGGGCGGCGACCACGGCCAGCACCAGGCACAGGCCGAACACGCCGACACGTACGTACCAGGGCGCTACCCGGCTGCGCCCGCCCAGGCTGGGCGAGGCCTCAAGCGCGGCACCGGCGGGCCGGGTGGCGCGATCCAGGCGCTTGAACAGCCTGAACAGCAGCCAGGTCACCAAGGCCCACGCCAACAGATAACGCACCACCGGGAAGCCGTACCAGAGCATGCTCATCACGGTCTTCGGGTCCTGGCTCATGTACTGGAACACCAGGCTGTTCAGGCGCTGGTGGAACTCGCGGTAGAAGTCCAGTTCGAGGATGCCGAAGAACAGCGTCAGGCTGGCGAACACCGTCAGCCAGGCCAGGTGCAGCCGGCGCAGCGACATGGCCGTGACGAAGGGGATGGACAGCAGCAGCGGCGCCAGGGCGTAGATGGTCAGGCGCAGGTCGAAACGGAAGCCGTTGATGAAGGCCTCGACGAAGGTCGAGGCCGGGGTGCTGCCGATCAGTTCGCGGTTGTAGATCAGCAAGGCCCCGCGCAGCAGCGTGTAGAGAACCAGGAAGACCAGGCCGGAATAGACGGTGAAGGCCAGGTGACTGCGCAGCGTGGGGCGATACGGCCCGATCGGGCTACGGCTTGAACTCATGGGGGCGGTGTCCATCCATCGAGAGAATGCGAACGGGCCCGGCGGGTTGGGTGAAGGCGTCACGCGCAGTGGCTGGCAGGAACCCATGCGGCGCCGTCCTGGCGGTTGTAGCGGATGCTCCGAGCGGGTCCGGCACAGCGGCGGCGGGTGCGGCGCCTTCAGGCAGCCTGCAGTGCGGGCACTGGGGAGCGGCGATGATAGTGCCTACCCGGTGGGGGCTGGGAAGGCCCTGAAGCAACTTTTTTCACATCAGGCTTCCGGCAGGGCAACTCCGCCTTCCGCCAGCGTCCGCCGCATACCGGGCAACAAGGTCGACAGGGCATCCCAGGGACGCTCCAGCTGTTCGGCCAAACCCACGTGGCTTGCGGCCTCGCAGCGATCCGGCAGGCCACACCCCGCATAGAAGGCATTGACCACTGCCACCATCGCTTCACGCTCGTCCTCCACCAGCATCGCCCCATGCACCAGCACCACGTGGCGCCCGTCCTGGCTGCGGCGGCGCCAGCGCTGGGCCGTGCCCACCAGCTTGCGCGGGCCCAGCCGCACGTTGTAGCGCCCGTCGCAGAAGGCCCCGGGCACCTCGCCGATGCCCGGCTCCAGCCCCTGCCCCGCCAGCCAGTCACACAAGGGGCGGCACAGGCGCAGGTAGGCGGTCTCGATCCGGGTCAGCTCGCTCTCCCCGGTCGGCACCGCATAGGCCAGGGCGATGTTCAGCACGCCAGGTGACTGCGGCACCGGCTCGCCGCCGGTATCCCGCAGCGAGACCGGCCAGTCCAGCGCCTCGCAGCGCGCCCGCGCCACTTCGAAGCCCGGCAGACGACTCATGCGCGCGGGCATCACCAGGGCACGGTCCAACGGCCGCCAGAGCAGTACGCCCGCGTCCCGTTCCCCTCGGTGCACCTGCTCCAGCAGCGCACGCTCCGCTGCCAACCCCGCCTCCACGTCAAGCCGCCGCATCACGCCCATCCTCTACCTGGTTCGCATCGCATGCTACGCCGCCACGGCTCGCCTTGCCGGGCATTTGAATTCAAAAAAATTGCACTCAAGCTGCAATAACATTCATTGGCAGCGATGGATCACGCCCCCGTAGGATGCGCCCCGTTCGCCTCGTCGCGCTCCGGCGAGGCCACCGATCCCGCGCACGCAGTGGGACTTCCCTGGGGGCCGCTCCGGCCCCCTTTTTTACGAGACTCGTCATGCCCCCGGAAAGTCGCTGGCGCCGCTGGTCCAGGCGCCTCGCCCCCGTCCCCCGTACCGCACCACCCACCGAATGGCTGCGCGCCTCCCTTGGCGCCTGCGTCGGCCTCGCCCTGTGCTGCCTGGTCACCAGCCACCTGTTCAGCCTCGACGTCACCCTGCGCCTGGCCGCGCCCCTGGGCGCCAGCTCGCTGCTGCTGTTCGCCGTCTCCAGCAGCCCCCTGGCCCAGCCCTGGTCGGTGCTGCTCGGCAACCTGGTGGCGGCCCTGGTGGGCACCGCTTGCGGCCTGTGGATCGACCACACGGTGCTGGCCGCCACCCTGAGCATGGCCTTCACCGTCCTGGCCATGTACAGCCTGCGCTGCCTGCACCCGCCGGGCACCGCCCTGGCGGTGGCCGTGGCCCTGGGCGGCCCGGCATTCGAAGCCCTGGGCTTCGGCGTGGCCTGGCCGGTGCTGATGGGCTCGGCGGTGCTGATCATCAGCGCCCTGGCCTACAACCGCCTGACCCGCGGCGCCCTGGTCAACGCCCCGGCGCAACCGCGCAACGACAGCCACCTCACGGACGACCCGCTGCCCAGCGAGCGGGCCGGCTTCGCCGAAGCCGACCTCGACCAGGCCCTGGCGGACTTCGGCGAGTTCGTCGACATCACCCGCGACGACCTCGAACGCCTGCTGCGCCAGACCGAACGGGTCGCCCTGCGGCGCGGCATGGGCCGGGTCACGGCCGAACACATCATGTCCCGCGACCTGCGCACCCTGTCCCCCGACGCGAGCCTCGCCGACGCCTGGAAGCTGTTCCGCCAGCACCGCATCAAGCTGCTGCCGGTGCTGGACGCCGACGGCACCCTGGTGGGCGTGGTCACCCCCACCGACCTGCTGCACCACGGCCATCGCGACCCATCCGTCTCGCTGCTCGCCCGCCTGCGCCCGCAGCAGGTACGCGTGCGCCAGCTGATGACGCGGGAGGTGCGCAGCGTGCGCCCCGACACCGACATCGGCGCCCTGGTCTCCCTGCTCTCCGACCAGGGCCTGCACGGCCTGCCCGTGCAGGACGAACAAGGCCGACTGGTGGGCCTGGTGACCCAGAGCGACCTCATCGGCGGGCTCTACCGGCACTGGTTGAAGGATGCGACCCCGGCGCCGCTCGGCGCCCCCGCCCTGCAACGCGCGGTGTGATGCGGACCGGCCCCGACCTGGCATATGCTCCGGGGCCTTTCCCTGAAGGCGGGCCTGGTCATGAAGCGCAGACTCCCTCCACTGAATGCCCTGAAGGCATTCGAAACCGCCGGTCACACCGGCAGCTTCACCCGCGCGGCCGAGCTGCTGAACGTCACCCAGAGTGCCGTCAGCCGGCAGGTGCGCCAGCTTGAAGAGCAGATGGGCGAGACCCTGCTCATCCGCCGCCACCACCACCTGGAGCTGACCCGCGCCGGACGCAAGCTGCTGGACGCCCTGAACCAGTCGTTCGACCGCATCGAGGTGGCCGTTCGCGCCATCCAGCAGAAGAGCCACCTCAACCGATTGCGCATCAACGCGCCGCCCACCTTCACCCGCCGCTGGCTGCTGCCACGCCTCGGACGCCTGCGGGCGCAGCACCCGGAGCTGGAGCTGAGCATCACCACCCGCCTGCAGGACAGCCTGGCCGAGACCGGCACCCTGGACTGCGCCATCCGCTTCGGCGATGGCGAGTGGGCGCAACTGGAAGCCACCCTGCTGATGCAGGAGCGGCACATCGCCGTCTGTGCGCCGAACCTCCTGGCCAGGCTGGGCAACCAGAACGGTGTCCCGGACCTCAACGGCATGCCCCTGCTGCATGTGCTGGCCAGCGAAGAGCGGCGCTACCAGACCTGGCAGCACTGGCTGGACGCCGCCGGCATCCGGGGCATTGATACCCGCGAGGGCTACGAGTTCGACCTGCTGGACCTGGCCATCGGCGCCGCGCTCGATGGCCTCGGCATCACCATCGCCGACTGGCACATGGTCCAGCGGGAGCTGGCCTCCGGCCAATTGACGCAACTGCTCAACGTGCACGTCGAGGGCCATCAGTCCTACTGGCTGGTGACACGCCCCGAGCTGAGCGACTCCCCGGCCCTGCAGGTGTTCCGGACCTGGCTGCAACAGGAGCTCTGGCTTTCGGCCCGTCACCTGGAGCCCTCGCTGGCCGCCAGCGAGGGGGAGCCCCAGCATGCGTGAACTGCCTTCGCTGAATGCCCTGAGGGTCTTCGAGGAAGTCGCCCGCCACCGCAGCTTCGGCCGCGCCGCGAACGCCCTGAATGTCACCCAGGGCGCCGTGAGCCGGCAGATCCGGCAACTGGAGGACTACCTGGGCGTGGGCCTGTTCACCCGCTCCCCCCAGGGCCTGACCCTGACCTCGGCCGGCGCAGCCCTGGTGCCCGGGTTGACCGAAGCCTTCGACCGCATGCAGAAGGCGCTGGCGGAGGTGCGCGCGCCCAACCTGCGCCAGCGCCTGCGCATCCACGCGCCCCCCACCTACGCCACCCGCTGGCTCTCGCCCCGGCTGAAGGGGTTCACCCGGCGCTACCCGCACATCGCCCTGAACGTACGCAACGACGCGGGCCCCGACAGCCAGAGCGAGATCGACTGCCGCATCCGCTTCGGCCAGGCGCCGGCAGCGGGCTGGCAGAGTCACCTGCTGGTGCTGGAGCGTCACCTGGCGGTGGCCGCCCCGGAACTGTTCGAGCACGGCAGGCCGCCAGTGCTGGGCGAGCACCCGCTGCTGCACATCCTCCACGAGGGCAAGCACCTGCAGGTCTGGGAGAACTGGCTGGAGGCCACGGGTTGCGAAGCTGTCGACCCCAGCCAGGGGCTGGAATTCAGCACCCTCGACCAGGTGATCCATGCCGCCCTGGCCGGCGGCGGGCTGGCGGTCATCGACCGGCAGATGATCGAGCACGAACTGGCCACCGGGCAGTTGCTGCCCATCAGCCCGGTGGAGGTGGAAGGCCCCTACGGCTACTGGCTGGACGTGCCCGCGAGCAGCCAGGGGCTGTCCAAGGTGAGCGTGTTCTGCGAGTGGATCGAGGCACAGAGCACCACCCACGCCCCGGGCTGAAGCCCGGGCTACGGTATGGACCGGTTCCGTAGCCCGGCCTTCAGTCCGGGTGCTCGGCTCAAGGCCGCTATGCGGTCTTTGCCACACGCCCGAGCGTGCCGCCCTCCTCGTCCGGCGCACCGGCCTCCGCCAGGGACAGGGCCTTGGTTTCCGGCGCCCAGGCCATGGAGACCAGGGCACCGAACACCAGCACCCCGGCCAGCAACGCCATGGTGGCGTTGAGGCCGATGCCCGCCACGCTCACCGGCAACAGGAAGGTGCTGATGGCCGAGCCCAGGCGGCTGGCCGCCGTGGCCAGGCCGACACCGCTGGCGCGCACCTCGGTGGGGAAGCTTTCCGCCGGGAACACCCCCACCAGGTTGCTGACTGCCGACAACACCAGGGTGAACAGCCCGAACAGCAGCACCAGCGCCCAGGCCGTGCTGCCGGGCAGGACCGCCAGCAGGAGCAGCGTCAGGGCCAGGAGCCAGAACGAGCCGATGAGGAAGCCGCGCCGGGAGAACTTCAGCGTGCAGCCGATGCCCGCCACGGCACCCAGCACCAGCAGGGCGTTGAGCATCATCTCGGTGCCCATGCCCTCGGCCAGCCCCATCTTCGCCAGGATGGTCGGCAGGAAGGTGTAGATGGCGAAGTACGGCATCACGATGCAGATGAAGAACAGGCAGTTGAAGGCCGTGCGGGTGCGGTACTCGCGGCTGAACAGCACCGCGTAGCCGCTGCGGTTGCGCTGGGGACGCTCGTCGTCCAGCACCACGTTGGCCCCGATGTGCTTGCGCACGATGGCCCGCGCCTCTTCCACCCGGCCCCGGTTCACCAGCCAGCGAGGCGACTCCGGGGTACCGATGCGGGCGATGAGGATGATGGCCGCCGGAATCGCCGAGGACGCCAGCATCCAGCGCCAGGCGTCATCTCCCAGGCTCAGCATGGCGGTGCCGATGAAGGTGGCGGCGACATAGCCGAAGGTCCAGATCACGCTGAACGACCCCAGCAGCACCCCGCGATGCTTCCTCGGCGCGAACTCCGCCAGCAAGGTATGCCCGACGCTGTAGTCACCGCCCAGGCCGATGCCGATCAGCACCCGCAGGAGGAACAGCTGCAACGCCGTCTCGGCATGGAACTGCAGCACCGAGGCCAGGGTGATCAGCACGAAACTGACGACGAAGATCTTCTGCCGGCCGACGTAATCGGATATCCAGCCGAAGAACAGGCTGCCGAGGAACAGGCCGATCAGTGCCGAGGCGCCGATCAGCCCCTGCCAGAACGGGTCGAGCTGCATCTGCGGGCTGATCAGGGTGAAGGCGATGCCGATCAGCCCGAGGATGTAGCCGTCGGTGAAGTGCGCGCCGAAGGTGAGACCGGCGATACGGAGGTGGAAGCGCCCGAGGGGCGCGTCGTCCAGCTTGATGGTGTGTGACATGGTGAGCTCCCGTTTCTTGTTGTTCTCGCCGTGGCGAGTGGTGGGGATGCAAGGGAGGCCGGAGCCTCCCGATGGGCTAGAGGCCACCCATGAGCAGGTACTTGATCTCCAGGTAATCCTCGATGCCGTACTTCGAGCCTTCCCGCCCGAGGCCGGAGGCCTTGATGCCGCCGAAGGGCGCCACCTCGGTGGAGATGATCCCCTCGTTGATGCCGACCATCCCGGCCTCCAGCCCTTCGGCCACGCGCCAGACCCGGCCGATGTCGCGGCTGTAGAAGTAGGCGGAAAGGCCGTAGGGGGTGTCGTTGGCATGGGCCAGCACCTCGGCCTCGTTCTTGAAGCGGAAGCAGGCCGCCACCGGGCCGAAGGTTTCCTCGCGGGCGATGAGCATCTGCGGGGTCGCCTCGACCAGCACGGTCGGTTCGAAGAAGGTGCCGCCCAGGGCATGGCGACGACCGCCGCACAGCAACCGGGCGCCCTTCTCCAGCGCATCGCCCAGGTGCTGCTCGACCTTGGCCAGGGCGGCCGTGTTGATCAGCGGGCCCTGGTCGCTCTCGCCGTCCAGCGCGGCCCCCACGCGCAGGGCGCGCACGGCATCGGCCAGCTTGGCGGTGAAGGCCTCGTAGACCCCTTCCTGGATGTAGAAGCGGTTGACGCAGACGCAGGTCTGCCCGGTGTTGCGGAACTTGGAGGCCATGGCCCCGCGTACCGCCGCGTCCAGGTCGGCGTCGTCGAAGACGATGAAAGGCGCGTTGCCACCCAGCTCCAGGGAGACCTTCTTCAGGGTGTCGGCCGCCTGGCGCATCAGCAGCTTGCCGGTGGCGGTGGAGCCGGTGAACGACAGCTTGCGCACCACCGGTGAAGCCTGCAGCGCGCTGCCGATGGCCGGGGCGTCGCCGGACACGATGTTGAACACCCCGGCGGGAATCCCCGCCTCTTCCGCCAGCACCGCCAGCGCAAAGGCCGACAGCGGCGTCTCTTCGGACGGTTTGAGGATCAGCGTGCAGCCGGCTGCCAGGGCCGGGCCGACCTTGCGGGTGACCATCGCCAGGGGGAAGTTCCAGGGTGTGATGGCGGCGACCACGCCGATGGGCTCCTTGGTGACGACGATGCGGGCATCCGCCTTGTGACTGGGGATGACATCGCCATAGACGCGCCTGGCCTCCTCGGCGAACCACTCAAGGAAGCTCGCCGCATAGACCACCTCGCCCATCGCCTCGGCCAGGGGCTTGCCCTGCTCGCGGCTGAGCAGCTCCGCCAGCTCGCGCTGGTGGGCCAGCATCAGCTCGGCCCAACGTCGCAGCGGCTGGCTGCGGGCCTTGGCGGTCAGCCCGCGCCAGGCCGGCAGCGCCCGTTGAGCGGCGGCGATGGCCTGGTCGGTTTCCGCCACCCCGGCCTTCGCCACCTCGGTGATCAGCGTGCCGTCCGCCGGGTTGCGTACCGGGTAGCGCGGGCCGTCTTCCAACCAGCAGCCATCGATGTAGTGTCCCTTGCGCAGCAGCCGGCTCATGCGGTGGCCTCCTTGAGGGTGAAGGCCGCTCCGGCCGGGCGCGGAACACGCAGGATGCGCTTTCCGGCGGTGTAGTCGTTGATCAGGTCGCAGGGCGTGTAGTTGCGCTCCAGCTCGTGCAGCTCATCCGCATCCAGGCGCGTTTCCAGGGCCGCCAGGGCGCTGTCGAACTGCTCGGTGGAGTCCGCCCCCACCAGCATGCAATCCACCCCCGGGTGATTGAGGACCCAGGCCTGGGCGACCTGGGCGTTGGACACGCCACGCCGCCGCGCCACCCGCTGCACCGAACGGGCGATCTCGAAGGAGGCTTCATCGGCGTACATCTGCTGGGTGAAGAAGTCGGTCTGGTTGCGGGTGGACTGCACATCGCCGGTCAGCAGGCCACGGGCCAGCGGGCTGAACACCGAGACGCCCAGGCCCTGGTCGCGGCAGAACGGGATCATCTCCCGCTCTTCCTCGCGGTAGGCGCAGTTGAGTTGCAGCTGCATGTTGATGGGCCTGACCCAGCCATTGCGCTCGCAGGCCATGAGGATCTTCGCCAGTTGGCCGGTGAGCATGGTGGACACGCCGATGTAGCGCGCCTTGCCGGCTTTGACGATGTCGTGCAGGGCTTCCATCGTCTCTTCCACGGGGGTGTTCACGTCGAAGAAATGCAGCATGTAGAGGTCGACGTGATCCATGCCCAGCCGCGTCAGGGAGGCGTCGATGCTGTCCATGATGTGCTTGCGCGAATGGCCGCTGGCGTTCACGCCCTCGCGGGTGCCGTAGCCCACCTTGGTGGTGACCACGATGTCCTCGCGACGCACCAGGCGCTTGAGGATGCGCCCCACCACCTCCTCGCCGACACCGGCGGAATAGAAGTCCGCCAGGTCGATGAAGTTCACCCCCCTGTCCAGGGCGTGGCGGACGATCGGCTCGCTCTGGCGTTCATCGAAGATCCAGGGTTTCCACTGCGGCGTGCCCATGTTCATGGTGCCGAGGCAGAGCTTGGACACCTGCAGGCCGGACTGGCCGAGACGGACGTACTGCATGGCGGCCTCCTCAGGCTTTCGGGGTGTAGAAGGGGTTGGCGATGGCGCCCACCACGTCGGCCAGCTGGGCCCGGGAGGGCAGCCCGGCCAGCGCCGCCTTCAGCGCCGTGCGGCAGGCGTTGTAGTTGTTGCGGTAGACCGCATCCAGGTCGTCGCAGGCGGGGTTCACCCAGTTGGCGGTGACGATGGCCCATTCGTCCTCGGCCTCCGGCGGCAGGGTGCCGTCCAGCAGGGCCTCGGTGATGGCCTTGGCGATGCCCGCCTGGGAGGCGCCCCAGGTGGCGTTGGCATGCAGGTCGCCGCTGATCTCGGCCTTGTTGACGTACAGGGTCATGGGTTTGACCGGCACGTTGGGCTGGGCGATGACCATGAAGGGGCAATGGCCCTGGCTGGGGGACGCCAGGCTGTTGGCGAAGGCCTGGCCGGCCGGCCCGTTGCGCGGGCCGATCAGCAGGTTGATGTGGGCGGCGTTGACGCCGGGGCCTTCGAAGCCCTCGCCGATGTAGAGGTCGAGCTGTTTCATGGGGATTCCTCGGGGATGCGGAAAAGTCGTGCTTGTGCCCTGGCGCGCCGGGTATCAGGCCGACGCGGGCAGGGGCACGGTGCAGGACGAAGCGCTGGGCTTGCGTGACAGCGGGGGTCGCTCCAACCACTCGACGGTGCCGAGCCGAGTCTTCCCGAACCCGAGAAAGGAAAGGACGTTCATGGTGACGGTGCTCGTTGTAGTTGTTGGATGAGCCAAGCCGGCGAAACCAGCTGCAGCGAGTTGTAGCACCCGCCCGAGCGCCATCAGTAACCACAAAAACTCAAGCGGCCATGACTAAACCTCATGACCAATAACGTGCGTTTTTCGAATACTCATCCCCGAATTTAATCGTTTGTCCGACAACCCACGGCTGACGAACATGGCGCGGCCTCACATAACAATTATTCGAGGATCGCCAACGTGTCATACCTTGCTCGCGCCTCTGCGGCCCTGCCCGCAGCCGGCCTGTTG
Organism: Metapseudomonas otitidis; assembly: GCF_011397855.1. Lineage (NCBI taxonomy): Bacteria > Pseudomonadati > Pseudomonadota > Gammaproteobacteria > Pseudomonadales > Pseudomonadaceae > Metapseudomonas > Metapseudomonas otitidis. The sequence continues at coordinate 3,453,947 of NZ_AP022642.1, forward strand.
CTCTGCACCCTCCCCCTGGCCTGCCAGGCCGACGACGCGACCCGCACCGGCTTCGTCGAGGGCAGCTCGCTGCAGCTGATCAACCGCAACTTCTACTTCAACCGGGACTTTCGCAGCCGCAACGACGGCCTGTTCAACGGCCGCGCCCAGAGCTACCGGGAGGAATGGGCCCACGGCGTCCAGGCCTTCTACAGCTCCGGGTTCACCGAAGGCACGCTGGGCGTCGGCCTGGATGCCCACGCGCTGATGGGGTTCAAGCTGGACAGCGGCGGCGGCACCTCCGGCACCAACCTGCTGCCACTGGACAGCCGCAACCACGCCGAGAACCACTACTCGACGGCGGGCGGCGCGCTGAAGCTGCGGGCGTTCGACACCGAGCTCAAGGTCGGCGACCTGTTCCCCATCACCCCGGTGTTCCAGCGCGGCGACGGCCGCCTGCTGCCCCAGAGCTTCCGCGGCGTGTCCGTGGAGAACCACAGCCTCGACGACCTGACCCTGATGGCCGGCCACCTGCACGCGGCGCGCAACAAGGCCAGCAGCAACCATGACGGCGAGATGAGCACCGAATACGGCGCCACACCCTATCGCTCCGCCAGCTACTTCGGCGGCGACTACCGCTTCACCGACGGCACCCTGTTGAGCCTGTACCGGGCGCGCTTCGAGGATGTCTGGGACCAGACCTACCTGAGCCTCGGCAAACGCATCGAGCTGGCCGAGCACCGCAGCCTCGCCCTGGGCGCCAACCTGTATCGCACCCGTGACCAGGGCAGTGCCCGCGCCGGCCGCATCGACACCGACAGCTGGAGCGCCTATGCCCGCCTCACCCTCGGCGCCCACGGTTTCATGCTGGCCTACCAGCGCATCGACGGTGACCAGCCCTTCGACTACCTGGGCGATGGCGACTCCATCTACCTGGCCAACTCGGTGCTGTACTCCGACTTCAACTCGCCCAACGAGCGCTCCTGGCAGGTGCGCTACGACCTGGACCTGGCGCCCTACGGCGTGCCGGGCCTGAGCCTGATGACCCGCTACCTGCGGGGCAGCGGCATCGACAACAGCCGGGTCGACCCCAAGGGCGCCTACGCCTACTACGCCCGCCTGGGCGATGGCGGCCGGCATTGGGAACGGGACATCGAGGTGAAGTACGTGGTCCAGGGCGGCCCCGCCAAGGACCTCTCCATCGCACTCCAGCAGACCATCCACCGCGCCAACTCGGCCCAGGCGGACGGCGACGTGGACCAGGTGCGGATCATCACCCAGTACCCCCTCGACATCTTCTGAAGGTGACCCTGCGCGCTGGAGCGCCGACGCCGCTCCAGCGCGCATGACCCGATGGTTCCTGACAACCGTTTCAAGCCAGGTAAGACAGCCATGCGTACATGCAAGCACTTCATCGGCGGCCAGTTCGTCGACCCGACCGGCGATGCCGACTTCGCCATCCACTCCCCCGCCACCCAGGCACTGGTCGGCCGCGTGCCGGCAGCCTCGGTGGAGGAGGTTCACCACGCCGTGGACCTCGCCGCAGCCGCCCAACCCGGCTGGGCACGCCTGCCCAGCATCCAGCGCGCCGAGCACCTGCGGCGCTTCGCCGATGCGCTGCTGGCCAACGCCGACGCCATCGGCGCGGCGCTGGCGGCCGAATCGGGCAAGAGCCTGGAGGATGCCTGCAACGAGGCCCGCTACGCCGCCGAGATCACCCGCTACCATGCCGAATGGGCCCGCCGCATCGAGGGTGAGGTGATCCCCAGTGACACGCCGGATGAAACCCTTCTGCTGCAGCGCGAACCCATTGGCGTGGTGGCCTGCCTGATCCCGTTCAACTACCCGGTCTACACCCTGCTGCGCAAAGTGGCGCCGGCCCTCATCACCGGCAACGCCGTGGTGGTACGCCCCAGCAACAACACCCCGCTGTCGGCCTTCGAGATCGCCCGCGCGGCGCAACAGGCCGGTTTGCCGGAGGGCGTGTTCAACCTGCTGACCATGGACCACGACACCGCAGCGGCACTCTGCACCCACCCGGCGGTGGGCATGATCACCCTGACCGGCAGCGTGCAGGCCGGTCGCATGGTGCTGGAGTACTGCAAGGCCAACATCGCCAAGCCGTCCCTGGAGCTGGGCGGCAAGACGCCAGCGATCATCGCCGCCGATGCCGACCTGGAACGTGCCGCCGACGATCTGGTGAGCTCCAAGACCACCCACTGCGGGCAACTCTGCACCGCCATCGAACGGGTCTACGTCCACGACAGCGTGCACGACCGCTTCCTCGATCTGCTCAGGGCGCGCATGGCTGCCGTGCGCATCGGCGACCGCGCGCAGGACCCGACGCGCATGGGGCCGCTGGTCAGCGAACGTGCCCGCACGCAGATCCACGGCCTGGTGCAACGGGCCCTGGCTGAGGGCGCGGTGCTGGAAACCGGCGGCTTCATCCCCGAAGGCGCCGGGCACTTCTACCCGGCCACGCTGCTCAGCGGCTGCCACCAGGGCATGGAGATCGTGCGCGAGGAAAGCTTCGGGCCGATCCTCCCGGTGCTTCGCTACCACGACCTGGACGAGGCCATCGCCCTGGCCAACGATCACCAGTTCGGCCTGGCCTCGGTGCTCTACACCGAGGACTACCGCAGCGCCCTGCGGGTGGCCAATGCCATCCAGGCCGGCGAGCTGTACGTCAACCGCACCCCGGCCGACCCCTACCAGGGCTACCACGCGGGCTGGAAGCGCTCCGGGCTCGGCGGCGACGACGGCAAGCACGGGATGCTCGAGTTCACCCAGACCCGCCTGGTGGTCATGAAGTACTGAGCCCAGGCACCGCACCCTGCCTGGCGATCCGCGCCGGGCGACCAACAAGAACAATGATCGAGGCGTGCGCCCTGCGCGCGCCCAAGGATGCCCTCATGTCCAGAACCGCTGCCCAGGCCGATGCTCCGCTCGCACGCGGAGCGAACGGCAAGACCCAACGCTATCTCCAGCTCATGCTGCTGGTACTCGCCGCCGGGGCCATCTACCCGGTGCTCTACCTGCGGCAGGTGTACCAGAGCACCATGCTGGAGGTGTTCGCCATCACCAACACCGAGCTGGGCTACCTGTATTCCATGCTCGGCACGCTGTTCCTGGTGAGCTACCTGCCCAGCGGTTGGCTGGCCGACCGCATCGCACCCCGCCTGCTGATCAGCTTTTCCCTGGTGGCCACCGGCCTGCTGGCGCTCTGGTACGCCACCGCGCCCGGCTTCGACAGCCTGCTGGTGATCTATGCCGGCTGGGGCATCAGCACCGGGCTGACCTTCTGGGCCTCGGTGATCAAGCGGGTGAAGATGATCGCCCAGGCCAGCGAGCAGGGTCGTTTCTTCGGCATCCTCGACGGTGGGCGCGGGCTGGTGGAGGCCCTGCTGGCCACGGTCGCCCTCGCCCTCTTCGCCTACGCCACCGAGTCCCAGGGGCAGTCCCACCAGGTGGGCTTCACCCATGTGGTCCACCTCTACGCCTTCACCTGCCTGCTGCTCGGCGCGCTGATGCTCGGCGTCAAGGACCCGAAGGCGGCCCACCCCAACGCCGAGGACGAACGCCAGGCCCACAACCTGCTGCAGGACCTGCGCACCCTGGCGCGCATTCCCGAGCTGTGGCTGGTGGCGGCCATCGTCTTCTGCGGGTACCACATCTTCTGGGCCACCTACAGTTTCTCGGCCTACCTGCAGGAGGGCGGCTTCGGCCTCAGCGCGGTGATGGCCGGTACCATCACCACCATCAAGCTGTGGATGCGCCCGATCGGCGGGATCGGCGGCGGCTACCTGGGGGATCGCTTCTCCAACATCACGGTGCTGATCGTCGCCCTGGCGCTGGCGACCCTGGGCATGGTCGGGCTCATCGTCTTCCCGGCGCTGGACAGCCTGGCCCTGCTCATCGGCCTGGTGATCTTCATCGGCCTGCTGACCTACGCCATCCGTGGCCTCTACTGGGCCATCCTCGACAGCTGCCAGATCCCCCTGCGCATCACCGGGCTGGCCATCGGCATCATCTCGGTGGTGGGTTACTCGCCCGACGTGTTCATCCCGCTGATCAACGGCTGGATCGCCGACGCCTTCCCGGGCTTCCCCGGCTACCAGATCTACTTCGGCTACATCGCCGCCATCGGAACCCTTGGCGTGCTGGCCGCCCTCACCCTGAAAAAACGCATCGACCACAAGGCAGGCAACCGCCCATGAAGATCATCTCCCTGGAAACCCACGTCGTCGCCGTTCCACCGCCCCACATCGGCGGCATGTACTGGCTGTTCGTGACGCTCAGGACCGACTGCGGCATCGAAGGCGTCGGCGAGGTCTACGCCGCCACCTTCGGCCCCCAGGCCATGGTCCCGGTGATCGAGGATGTGTTCGCCCGCTACCTGCTGGAGCAGGACCCGCACCACATCGAGCGCTTCTTCCGCCGCGCCTATTCCAGCGGCTTCACCCAGCGCCCGGACCTGACCATGATGGGCGTCGTCTCGGGCCTGGAAATGGCCTGCTGGGACATCATCGGCAAGGCCGCCGGCAAGCCGGTCCACGAGCTGCTTGGCGGCCTGGTGAACGAGCGCCTGCGCACCTACACCTACCTCTACCCGAAGAACGCCAGGGGCGAGTACGACTACGACGACCCGGACCTGGCCGCCGAATGCGCGGTGGCCTACAGGGACCAGGGCTTCACCGCCCTGAAGTTCGACCCGGCCGGGCCCTACACGGCGTTCTCCGGGCACCAGTTGTCGCTGGAGGTGATGGACCGCTGCGAAACCTTCTGCCGCAAGATCCGCGATGCCGTGGGCAACCGCTGCGACCTGCTGTTCGGCACCCATGGGCAGATGGTGCCGTCCTCGGCCATCCGCCTGGCCCAGCGCCTGGAGAAGTACGACCCGCTGTGGTTCGAAGAGCCCGTACCGCCCGGCCAGGAGCAGGCCATGGGCCAGGTCGCGGCCAAGACCAGCATCCCCATCGCCAGCGGCGAGCGCCTGACCACCAAGTACGAGTTCCACCGGCTGCTGACCGATGGCGGCGTCTCCATCCTGCAGATGAACCTGGGCCGCTGCGGCGGCCTGCTGGAGGCGAAGAAGATCGCTGCGCTGGCCGAGGTCCACTACGCCCAGATCGCCCCGCACCTCTACAACGGCCCCATCGGCGCCGCTGCCAGCTTCCAGCTGGCGGCCTGCACGCCGAACTTCCTGATCCAGGAAAGCATCGAGACCTGGGGCGGCTTCCACGCCGAGGTGCTGAAGAAGCCGCTGCACTGGGAGGACGGCTACGTCATCCCATCCCGCGAGCCGGGGCTCGGCGTCGAACTGGACATGGACGTGGTACGCCGGCACTCGCCCTACACCGGCGAACGCCTGCACCTGCAGATGGCCCCCGACCCGGTGGACGTGCGCGACACCGCACCCGCCAAGGGCTGACCGATACCGCCCTCGCCCACCGGCCTGTACGCCTGGGGCGAGGCGCCTTCGCCCGGCCCGAACCTGACCCTGAACGACGCGGTAATCGACATGACGTACGACTTCATCATCGTTGGCGCCGGCTCCGCCGGCTGCATCCTCGCCAATCGCCTCAGCGCCTCCGGCCAGCATTCGGTGCTGCTGCTGGAAGCCGGTGGCAAGGACAGCTCCCCCTGGTTCAAGGTGCCGGTGGGCTTCGCCAAGATGTACTACCACCCCACCTACAACTGGATGTACTACAGCGAGCCGGAGCCCGAGCTGGCCGGGCGCCGCATCTACGCTCCGCGCGGCAAGGTGCAGGGCGGGTCGGGCTCCATCAACGCGATGATCTACGTGCGCGGCCAGCCCCACGACTTCGACGACTGGGCTGCGGCGGGCAACGACGGCTGGGCCTTCAAGGACGTGCTGCCCTACTTCCGCAAGCTGGAGAGCCACCCCCTGGGCGAGAGCGAGTACCACGGCGCCAGCGGTCCCATCCACATCAGCCCCATGAAGGGCCAGACCCATGCCATCTGCGATGCCTTCATCGAAGGCTGCCAGCAGCTGGGCTACCCCCGCAGCGAGGATTTCAACGGCGCCGACTTCGAGGGCGCCGGCCTCTATGACGTCAACACCCGCAACGGCCAGCGCTGCTCCAGCAGCTTCGCCTACCTGCACCCGGCACTGGCACGGCCGAACCTGCATATCGAGCACCATGCCCTGGCCCAGCGCCTGGTGTTCGACGATGCGCGGCGGGCCACCGGCGTGGTGGTCAGCCAGCATGGCGTGGAGCGGCAGTTCAGCGCGCGGAAGGAGGTGATCCTCGCCGCCGGCGCGGTGGACACCCCGAAGCTGCTGCAGCTCTCTGGCGTTGCCGAGCGCGGCCTGCTGGCCCGTCACGGCATTCCTGTGGTGCACGAGCTGCCGGCGGTGGGTCGCAACCTGCAGGACCACCTCTGCGTCAGCTACTACTACAAGGCCAACGTTCCCACCCTGAACGACGAACTGAGCTCGCTGCTGGGCCAGGTGAAGCTGGGCATCCAGTACCTCCTGACCCGCAAGGGCCCGCTGGCCATGAGCGTGAACCAGGCCGGCGGCTTCTTCCGTGGCGACGCCAGCCAGGCGCAACCGAACCTGCAGCTCTACTTCAACCCGCTGTCGTACCAGATCCCCAAGAGCAACAAGGCGCGCCTCAAGCCGGAGCCCTACTCGGGCTTCCTGCTGTGCTTCAACCCGTGCCGCCCGACCAGCCGGGGCACCATCGAGATCGCCTCGGCCGACCCGACCCAGGCTGCGCTGATCCGCCCCAACTACCTCAGCACCGAGAAGGACATCGACGAGGTGATCCAGGGCAGCCGCCTGATCCGCCGGATCATGGATGCCCCCGCCCTCAAGGCGATCACCGTCGAAGAGGTGCTGCCCGGGCCATCGGTGGCCGATGAGGCCGGCATGCTGCAGTACTTCCGCGAGAACGCCGGCTCCATCTATCACCTCTGCGGCTCCTGTGCGATGGGAACCGACCCGGCCACCTCGGTGGTGGACAGCCGCCTGCGGGTACACGGCCTCACCGGCCTGCGCATCGTCGATGCCTCAGTGTTCCCCAACGTCACCTCGGGGAATACCAACGCAGCGGTGATGATGGTGGCGGAGAAAGGCGCCGACCTGATCCTGGCGGATGCCTGAAGCGGCGGCCGTCACACGCACGCGACGCAGGCACGGCACCCAGGTGGCTCGATGCGGTCCAAGCGGCGATGAACACGCCGCTTCGCTGTCGTACTATGCCCAACCGCTCTCCGAGACCGTGGTACCGATGCCTGCCGATGCTCCCCTGACCGCCCTGCCCACCGTCCTGGCCGGCCCCCTGCTGCGCCGCGCCGAACCCCGGCGCCTGGTGTTCTGGCTGGTGGCCACGCGCCCGTTGCAACCCGTCCTGCTGCTGGAGGCCGACGGCCAGGCCCAGCGCCACAGCCTGGACGCCCGGCAATGCCGCATCCTTGCGGTGGGCCGGCACGCGCATGTGCACCTGATCGACCTGCGCCTGGAGGCGCACCTGCCCCAGGACACGCCCATCGCCTACGACCTGCTGATCGACGGCCAGGGCATTGCCGAGTGGGCGCCGCACTTGCTCTACGGCGAGGCCACCCGGCCCGACTTCGTGCTGCGTTCACGCATCGACCACCTGCTCCACGGCTCCTGCCGCAAGCCTCATCACCCTGCCCCCGACGGACTGCTCTGCGCTGACCGCCTGCTGGCCGAAAGGCCCCTGCCGGAGCAACGCCCGGCGCTGCTCATGCTCAGCGGAGACCAGATCTACGCCGACGACGTGGCCGGGCCGATGCTGTGCGCCATCCACTCGCTCATCGAGCGCCTGGGCCTGTACGGGGAGTACCTGGAGGGCGCCGTGGTAAGCGACAGCGAAGCGCTCTACCAGCACCCCGCCAGCTACTACCGGCGCGCCGACCTGCTACCCGCCCTGGAGAGCAACGAAACCCTGCGCGAGCGCTTCTTCGGCGGCGCGCGCAAGCCGATCTTCACCAGCAGCAACGCCGAGAACCACCTCGTCACCCTCGCCGAGGTGCTGGCCATGTACCTGCTGGTCTGGTCGCAGGTGCCTTGGACGCTGGTGGCACCGCAGATGCCCGCACTCGGCACGTCCGAAGCGGAGCGCTACCACCTCGAAGCCACGCGCCTCGAAGGCTTCGTCGCCGGCCTGCCAGGCGTGGCGCGGGTGCTGGCGCACCTGCCGACGCTGATGATCTTCGACGACCACGACGTGACCGATGACTGGAACCTCTCCGCCCAGTGGGAGCAGACGGCCTACGGCCACCCCTTCTCCCGCCGCATCATCGGCAACGCCCTGCTCGCCTACCTGCTCTGCCAGGGCTGGGGCAACGACCCGGACGCCTTCGACGAGCTGCAGGATGACCTCGCCGCGCTGTGCGCCAGCCCTGATCCCCATGGCCGGCTGGACAGCACGCGGCTCGACGGCCTGATCGGCCGCCTGCTGGCCTTCAACGGCTGGCAGTACGAGCTGGACACCCAGCCGCCCCTGCGGGTGCTGGACACCCGCACCCGCCGCTGGCGCAGCGAGGTCGACCTCAAGCGGCCGTCCGGCCTGCTGGACTGGGAGGCCCTGTGCGAACTGCAACAGGCGCTGCTGGGGCACCCCTCGGCCATCGTCGTGTCCCCGGCCCCGGTGTTCGGCGTGAAGCTGATCGAGGCCGTGCAGCGGGTCTTCACCTGGCTCGGCCACCCGCTGCTGGTGGATGCGGAAAACTGGATGGCCCATCGCGGTGCCGCCCAGGTGATCCTCAACATCTTCCGTCACTCACGCACGCCGGGCAGCTACACCATCCTCTCCGGCGACGTGCATTACTCCTTCGTCTACCGCGTGCTCATCCGCCATCGCCAGCAGGGCCCGCAGATCTGGCAGATCACCAGCAGCGGCGTGAAGAACGAATTCCCCCACCGCCTGCTGGACCTGTTCGACCGCCTCAACCGCTGGCTCTACGCGCCCCGCTCGCCGCTCAACTGGTTCACCCAGCGTCGCCGCATGAAGGTGGTGCCCCACACACCGGCCCACAGCCGCGCGGGGGAACGCCTGTGGAACGGCGCCGGGTTGGGCCAGGTGTTCTTCGATGCCGAGGGGCGGCCGACGCGGGTGTTCCAGCTCAATGCCAACGGCACCGCACCTACCGAATTCCTCGAAGACCGCGACAACGTCAGCGACGCCCATCCCCTCGCGCGGCGGGCCTGAACCCGCCGCTCAGAGCACCGCATCCCAACGCTGGGACCAGTCGATGTCGTCGGCCACCACCTCGCGCAGCACGCCGATGGCCTGCTGCAACAGCGCCGAATCACGGTCACGGGAATAGACGAGGTAGGTCGGGTAGGTGAACTCCGGCGCCCGCTCCACCCGCTCCAGCACGCCGCTGTCCAGGTAGCTCTGCACCACACGCGTGCGGAAATAGCCGGAGCCGCCGTTCTGCAGGATGAACTGCAGGGCCAGCGGCCCGAGGTTCACCGAAACCGCCGCCCGCGCCAGGTCAGGGAGCGCCGCATCATGCTGCTGGCGGAAGCGCGGGCCCCAGTCCACCTGCACGTAGGGTTCGGGCGCACGGCTGGAGCGGATCTGCACCAGCTTCTCCTCCAGCAGCAACTCCACCTGCATGCCCGGCCAGTACTCGGGCTGGTAGACCAGTGCCGCATCCAGCAGCCCCAGTTCGATCTGCTGCTGCAGGTGCTGGCCGGCGGCCACCTCCACCCGTACTGCGTGGGACGGAATCTGCTCACGCAGGCGGGTCATCCAGCCCAGCAACAGCGGGTTGCTCAGGCTCACCTCACCGCCGATGGCCAGCAGGTCGCGGTAGCCCTTGGGCAGCGGCAGGTCACGCCGGGCGGCCTCCCAGGTCTTCACCAGTTGCGTGGCGTGCCCGACGAACACCTCCCCCTCCGGCGTCAACCGCGCCCCGGCCCGGTTGCGCACGAACAGCCGGCAGCCAAGCTGCCCCTCCAGGTTCTGCACCCGCGCGGTGATGGCGGTCTGGGTCACATGCAAACGCTCCGCCGCCGAGACGAAGCTGCCGCTGCGGGCGATTTCGAGAAAGGTACGTGCCAGGTCGATATCCATGGCAATCCCCAGGCGTTTGAAGGGTGGCTATCTTAGCGGGTCGGGGGGTGAGAGGCTGAGAGGAAACGCTTACCCCTCCAGCAGAAACGCTATCCAGGAAGAAAGAGCCGCTTCGAATTCATCAGTCATTAGAAAGCAGAAAAAATCGACATCATGAAGCGAGTAAATCCGGGAATTTTCCCTGCTTATTTCCACACCCCAATCTTCACGATCCCAGTTATGGGATTCCAATTCACCCTGCTTTACAGCTCTAACTTTTGAAAGCACCTCTTTCAGCCAAGTAACAGTGTCTTCATATGACTGATCACCACCATCAGTCAAAAAACATCTCACTAAATCCACTGCCTGAGGACCGAGAACATCTTTTTCACAACTAGGCTCGCAAACCTAGTCTTAACTCAACCATTTCCGCCCCTACCGTGCCGACCTTGAGAAACTCGCCTTCTACGTTTTAACAAGCATAAGCCTCTGCCCTTCAGCATATTTTATTCGTACAACTCTTTGCCTTGGCAATGACGTAGGCTACGTCCAAAACTCGCTTCCATCTTGTCCAATCCAAACCACGCCTGCTGGCGCATCTGTAAGAAACCAAATCCCAAAACCATCAAGATCGTCTTCTCCTGGAGTGTCAGGCCAAGCCTTCCGCAGAATGTGCAACTGATCTTGAACGGAGCCATCGAGAAAACAACTCTCACTTGCCAGCTTTAAATGCCCACCCAACATGAGCCAACTCATTAGTGAAAAGAATAATTTAACCTTATACGGGTAATCGACATGACAATCAGAGATCTCAACCGTCATGTGCTGCCATATAGCTCTCATGGAAAGACCAAAGGCACTCTGCAGTACAGATTCAGCAACTTCCTCACTACAGCCACCCGACTCCGAAAAGAAAATACGCCCATCATTCATGCGTTCTCCTCCACAACTATAAAGCCCCACCCCAAAATCAATACTTTTAATAAAATAAAAATCAAACCAAGTACAACCCCAACAACCTAGCACCCAATATTTAAAAACCCTATACCACACTGAAAGCCATAACCCTTCATCACCCTAGTTCAAAGCCCACCAAACACCCGCCTAAATAACCACGCAACGCTGGAACACTCCTCAAGTGCCTGCAAAGCAGCTTCAGGCGTAACTGGCATATCACTCGGAGCACTACCACGCTTAACAGCAATTCCATAGATTGCATACTCTTCGCTCTCTGTGTGCTCCCAGCACGGAACGTGACCGATAGTTTTATATATTTGAAAAATCTCACCATCGAACTGAGCAAGTTCAATAAAAAAATCCGGAATATCGCGCTGTGAAAACATATCAACGCACCAGAGCCTAAACTCCTCTTTACTGACAGCCCCCGAAAAAAGACAAGCAATGGCAAAGCCCAAGATCTCATCACTATAACAATCCAGCTCTTTCCCACTCATACACCTGCATCCCTCTTTCAAGCCTAATCATGGCCGGCCATCTAACCAATAAAAGATCTTGCATATCCGCAGACTTCGGCGACCAATTAAAACGCGACACACTCCCCCCAAGTTGACGTTCGATACCGCACCCACAAAAAACTCAGCCAGCGCATAGCGCTGGCTGAGTCGAGGTTTTACCAGAACGTGCCGCCAAGCATCACTCGCGCTGCAGCACTTTGCGCTCCAGTGCCGGGTCAGCATCGATTTCGCTGTCGCTGAAGGGCAGCGGCTGCCAGGGGTTATCGGCGAACAGGGCGGTCTGGTCGGCGTAGTGGGGGGAGCCGGGGTCGCTGGACTGGGAGAAGGCCAGCAGGCCTCGGGCGCGGGGGCCGTTGGCGTCGAAGGTGACCAGTTGCAGGTAGCTGGTGCCGCTGACCACTTCCAGGCGGTCGCCCTGGTGTTCGCTCTGCATGGCGTTATAGACGCCCAGGTGGCCGTCTGCACCGGGCATGGGGAAGGTTCGGGCGCCGCGGGTGACCTGGTGCAGGTCGCCCCAGCGGGCATCGGCGGGGGCGCCCGAGGCGGCCAGGGCCTCGTTGGCGGCCACCAGGGCCTGGCGCAGCGGTTCGCGGGCGGCCTGTGCGATGCCGCTGGGGGTGTCCAGCGGGCGCGCGGGGTCGAAGGGGTGCTGCCAGCCGTCGTCCAGTTCGAGGAAGGCCTGGGCCGCCTGCTGGAACACCAGCATGCCGAGGCCGCTGTCCACCCGCGCCTTGCCATCCCAGTCGACCAGGGCAGCGCAGGCGCGGCTCAGGTCCGCTTCGCCGGCGTGGGCCTTGCACAGCGCCAGCAGTTCCGGCAGCAGTTCGCCGGCCAGGCCCACCTGGTTGTCGGTGACCATTGCCGCCAGGTCGTCCGCCCGCAGCGGCTGCTGGCCTTGCAAGCGCCCCAGGGCGAAGCGGGCACGGTGAGAGATCGGCGTTTCCCGGCTCACCAGGGGCGAGTAGCCCACCAGGGGGCTCGCCGGGTTGGTCAGCCAGGCGCTGTCGTTGGAGTTCTGCACGAAGTCCTCGCGCAGCAGCACGGGCAACTGCGCGGCCGGGGTGATGCCGGCCTGGGCGGCCCCGGCTTCCCGTTGCCATTCGCAGGCGCTGCGATTGCCTTGCAGGGCGGGCAGGCCCTGCTCCGCCAGTTGCGGGATGACGCACTCGGCGAGCTGCCGGGGCTGCAGGTGCGGCACCACGGATTGGTTCATGTACAGCGCGCGGCCCCGGTCATCCACCGCCAGGGTGTTGACCCAGGGAATGCCCTGCAGGCGCTCGACACTGGCGCGCAGGGCGTTCACGTCGCGGGCCTGGTTCATCGCGTACCACTGCTGCAGCACGCGGGTGTTGCCGAGGTTGGCGTCACGCAGGGCCCAGGCTTCACTGGCCGACCAGTCCAGCTTGCCGGGCCAGTTCAGCAGCGGGCCGAAACGGGATTCGTAGAGGTCGTGGGACTGGGTGACCAGCTCACCGGACGGCTGCCGCACCCGGATCTGCAGGCGCGTGCGGGTCATGGGCTCGTAGCGGCCGTCGACGCGGTAACGGGCCGGGTTCTTCGGGTCCAGCTCCAAGCGGTACAGCGTGAAGTGCGCGGAGGTGTCCACGGTGTGGGTCCAGGCCAGGTGCTGGCCGAAGCCGATGTTGACCACCGGCAGGCCGGGCAGCGCGGCGCCCATCACGTCGAGCTTGCCGGGGATGGTCAGGTGCAGCTGCCAGAAACGCAGCGCCCCGCTCCAGGGGAAGTGCGGGTTGGCCAGCAGCATGGCCGGGCCGTCGGCACTGCGCTGGCGGCCCACGGCCACGGCGTTGCTGCCCCGGTCCAGGCGGAAGCCTTCGACCCGCGCGAGGGTGTGGCCGCTGTCCCGAGCAGCCTGTTGCCGCCCGGGCGGTGCGGCGCCCACCACGGCTTCGGCGAACTGGCCGACACCGCCCTCCACCAGCAGGCGCCGGGTCAGGCGGACCAGGTCATCCGTTTCGATGGGGCGCAGCCAGGCCTGGCCGAGGCAGTGGGTGCGGCCGGCATCGGCTTCGCCCAGGTAGCGGTTGAAGCCCTCGGCATAACCGGCCAGCAGCTCGGTCACCTCGTCGGTCTGGGCACGGCGGAAACCGGCGACCCGCTCAGGGGCGTTCAGCCAGGTGAAGAAGAGGTCGGACGGGACGTTGGCCAGGCCGGCGGAGGACTGCCCGTCCGCGCCGAACCAGCGGGCCCGCTCGCCTCGCGCGGTGATGATCTCTTCGGCCAGCAGGCAGGCGTTGTCGCGGGCGTAGGCATAGCCGATGCCACGCCCGAGGCCACGTTCGTCAGCCGCGCGGATATGCGGCACGCCGTAGGCGGTCCAGCGGATCAGGGTGTCGCCACCGGCATCGGCGGCATGGGACAGGCACGGCGCCAGCAGCAAGGCTGCGGCCCCGGCGACAAGGGTGCGCATGAGCATCGGGGGTTCTCGCGGAGAAAGGGAACGCGCCGGACGAAGCCGGCGCGGGGTGGTCAGCCGGCGATGGCGTAGCTCGGCGCGGTACGCCCGGCAGCACCGGCGGGCTCCAGGTGCTGGTGCAGGGAGGCGGCGATCTCGTCGGCACGGATCGGCAGCACCGACAGCAGGGTATCGCTGAGGCCGTGGCTGGCCTGGCAGAAGCCCTGCATGTACAGCGCGGGGCGGAAGGTGTCGTCGGTGCGCAGGCGGTAGTCGCGGGCCACCTCGAAATCACCCAGCCAGGGCGCCAGGGGTTCCAGCAGCTCGCGGTGGGCCTGGCGCTCGTACCCGGTGGCCAGCACCACCGCGTCGTAGCGGTGGCTGCTCTGCTCGCCAGTGGCAATGTGGCGCAGCACCAGTTCGATGCCATCGGTGGTGGCGGTGGCCCGCTCCACGGCGCTGAGGTTGCGGAAGGCATGGCGGCGCGAGCCGGAGACCTTCTGCCGATAGAAGATGCCGTAGATGCGCTCGATCAGGTCCAGGTCCACCACCGAGTAGTTGGTGTTGTGGTACTCGCGGATCAGCCGCTCACGCTCGGCGGTGGGCTGGCTGAAGATCAGGTCGGTGAACTCGGGGGAGAACACCTCGTTGACGAAGGGGCTGTCATCCGCCGGCTTGAGGGCGGAGCCCCGCAGGATCACGTCCACCTGCACGTTCGGGTAGCTGTCGTTGAGGTCGATGAAGGCCTCCGCAGCGCTCTGCCCGCCGCCGACGATGGCGATGCGCATCGGCTGGCCGCTGGCGCACGGCTGCTGCTGGATGCGCTCCAGGTACTGGGCGTGATGGAACACCCGCGCATCGCCCTTGAGGTGGCGGAAGGCCTGGGGCACGCGCGGGGTGCCGCCGGCGCTGAGCACCACCGCGCGGGTGGTGCGTACCTGGGACTGGCCGTTGGCATCGCGGGAGACCACCCGCAGCGCCTGCACCTGGTTGCCCTCCAGCAGCGGCTCCACCGCCTGGACTTCTTCGCCATAGCGGCACTGGTCGGCGAACTGGCCGGCGACCCAGCGCAGGTAGTCGTTGTACTCCATGCGGCAGGGGTAGAAGGTGCCGAGGTTGATGAAGTCCACCAGGCGGTCGTGCTGGCGCAGGTAGTTGACGAAGGAGTACGGGCTGGTGGGGTTGCGCAGGGTCACCAGGTCCTTGAGGAAGGAAATCTGCAGCTCGCTCTGGTTCACCAGGGTGTTGCCGTGCCAGCGGTAGTCGGCCTGCTTGTCGAGGTACAGCGCGTCCAGAGCGCCCTGCCCGCTGGCGGCACGCTCCTGCAGGGCGATGGCCAGGGCTAGGTTGGAAGGGCCGAAGCCGATACCGATCAGGTCGTGGATGGCGGTGTTGAGGGGCTGGGTCATGTCCTGTGTCCTCTGCTGGCGGGCCGTCGCGGACCGCGGCTGTCATGGGGGACGGCCCGGTGGCCGCCTGCTGACAAGGAACGAGGACTGGGCGGGGAAATTTACCGGCGGCTCAACCGGCCTCCCACTCGCGCATGCGCAGCCGGCAGTGCTTCATCGCATTGACGATGTGCTTCTCCACCAGGCTGCGGGAAATCGCCAGGCGCTCGGCGATCTCCCCGTGGGACAGGCCTTCCAGCTTGCGCAGCAGGAAGGCATCGCGACAGGCCTGGGGCAATTCGTCCAGGGCCCGCCCGAGCATCGACAGGCGCTGATCGCGGGCCAGCAGGCGCTGCGGCGATGGCGCGTGGAAGCGCTCCTCCTCGTCCAGCACCTCCAGCGGCTCGTTGCGGCGGATGACGCTGCGCCGGTGTTCGTCCACCACCAGGTTGAGTGCCGTGCGGTAGAGAAAGGCCCGTGGCGACTCGATGCGCTCTTGACTCGCACGCTCCATCACCCGCAAATACGCGTCATGGGCGACATCCGCTGCTGCCTGGCGGTCTCCGAGCCTGGACTGGAGGAAACGCAGCAGCTCCCGATAGTAGTTTTCCAAGGCGTCCCCCGGCCGCGTTCCACGCGGCCACACCAGTTGAGCGAGATCAACGCCCATCGTCCTACGATGCTGGCAGTCTGAAATGAACTAAATTTATAATAATTCTCATCAAGATTTAAGCCTCAACGACGGATCGCCTTCAGATCACCATGGAACCCAGGTCAAACCGGTAAGCCCGATGAACAAAGCCACCTCCCCCGCCCCCAGCGATCCCCTGGTCGAAGTCGCCGCCCACTGGTGCATGCGACTGCACGCCGAGGATTGCACCGCCGAGGAGCGCGCCGAGTTCCAGGCCTGGATCGACAGCGACCCGGCCAACGCCCTGGAATACGCGGAAATGCTGGAGATCTGGGAGCTCAGCGCCCACCTGCCGCCCAGCACCGCACCTCTCGGCAAGGCTGCACGCCCGACGCCAGCCCGGCCCGCCCCGGCCCCGCAGCAGCGCCCGGCCACACCCGTGCGGCGGCGCGGCTTCCTCGCCCGCCACGCCCGCGCCCTGGCCTTGGCGGTGGTCGGCCTGCCCCTGGCGGCCTACAGCGGCTGGCTGGCCGGCTGGGTGCCGGACAGCTACCACCGCTACAGCGCCGACGCGAGCATCCAGCGCTTCACCCTGGGCGACGGCAGCGAAGTGGAGCTGAACCTGGGCAGCCGCCTGAGCTACGCCAGCTTCATCGACCAGCGCCGGGTGGACCTGTCCCGTGGCGAAGCCTACTTCCACGTCAGCCGCGACCCGCAGCACCCCTTCGTGGTGAATGCCGGGGCCGGCTCGATCACCGTCACCGGCACCCGCTTCAACGTCTGGACCTACCAGGACAACGTCGTGGTCACCGTCACCGAAGGCTCGGTCAAGGTGCGCAGCGCCCGCCACGGCAACGACAGCAACCTCTCCCCCGGCATGCAGGCCGCCTTCCGCCCCGGCGACCTGCAGCCCCGCGTCGGCGCGGCAGACCCCGGCAAGGCCCTGGCCTGGCGCGACGGCAAGCTGGTGCTGGACGACCTGCCCCTGGCCGACGCCCTGCCGCTGATCAACCGCTACCTCGACCACCCCCTGGTGCTCGGCGATGCCAGCGTCGGCGAGCAGCGCATCGGCGGCATCTACAGCACCCAGGACATCGGCAACCTGGTCAAGGCCCTGCCCAAGGTGCTGCCGATCCGCCTGGCCACCCAGGACGACGGCCGCGTGGTGATCCACGCCCGCTGAGCCGGCACCCCTGGCCATCCCTCCGGACTAAATCCCCCGGGCCTCCATCCGTTTCCCAGGCAGCCCTCCGTGGTCGTCGCACCGGCGGTCGCGGGTCGTCAGCCAGCCCGGAAGCCCCGCATGCCCACACCTCGACAGCTGCTCGCCGCGCCCCTGCTCGCCCTCCCCCTGCTGGCCCTGGTGGCCTGGACCCAAGCCCCACGGTCGGCCCACCCGGACAGCGTCGCCGTCACCCTGGCGGACCTGGAGAGCAGCGTCAGCGCCCTCGGCACCCTGCAGCCCCGGCACTACGTCGATGTCGGCGCCCAGGCCTCCGGGCAGATCCTCAAACTCCACGTGGAGCCCGGCGACAGCGTGCGCCAGGGCGACCTGCTGGTGGAGATCGACCCGTCCACCCAGCAGGCCAAGGTGGATGCCGGGCGCTATTCCATCCAGACCCTCGAAGCCCAGCTCGCCGAACAGCGCGCCCAGCACGACCTGGCCAACCAGCAGCACGCCCGCCAGCGCACCCTGCTCGCCGGCGGCGCCGGCCGTGAAGAAGACCTGCAGGTGGCCCAGGCCCAGGTCCGCGCCACCCGCGCCCGCATCGACATGATCCGTGCCCAGATCGACCAGGCCCGCGCCACCCTGCGCAGCGACGAGGCCGAGCTGGGCTACACGCGCATCTACGCGCCCCTCTCCGGCACCGTGGTGGCTCTGGACGCGCGGGTCGGCCAGACCCTCAACGCCCAGCAGCAGACCCCGCTCATCCTGCGCATCGCCCAGCTTTCGCCCATGACCCTCTGGGCCCAGGTGTCCGAAGCCGACATCGGCCGCATCCAGGCCGGCATGCCCGCCTGGTTCAGCACCCTGGGCGGCGGCGGGCGGCGCTGGGACGCGAAGGTGCGGCAGATCCTGCCGCTGCCGCCACGGCCCCTGGAGCAGCTCAGCCAGGGCGGCGGCAGCCCCACCGCCGGTGGCGGCCGCGTGGTGCTCTACACCGTGCTGCTGGACGTGGACAACCCCGACGGCGCCCTGATGACCGACATGACCGCCCAGGTGCAGTTCGTCGAAGGCCACGCCCGCAACGCCCTGACCATCCCCCTGGCGGCCCTGCGCGACGGCGACCGGGTGCGGGTGGTGAACGAGCGCGGCGCCGTCGAGGAACGCCAGCTGCGCATCGGCCTGCGGGACCGCATGCGCGTCCAGGTGCTCACCGGCCTGGCCGAAGGCGAGCGGCTGCTGGTAGGCGACGAGGCCCACGAAGGATGAACGGCGAACCGCCCCTGCTGGAACTGCAGGACGTCCGCAAGCGCTACGGCGGCAACGGCGCCCCCGAAGTGGAGGTGCTGCGCGGCGTCTCCCTGCGCATCCAGGCCGGCGAATACGTCGCCATCGTCGGCGCCTCCGGTTCCGGCAAATCCACCCTGATGAACATCCTCGGCTGCCTGGACCGCCCCAGTGACGGGCACTACCGCTTCGCCGGGCGCGACGTGGCGCAGCTCGACGCCGACGCCCTGGCCTGGCTGCGCCGCGAAGCCTTCGGCTTCGTCTTCCAGGGCTACCACCTGATCCCCGCCGCCTCCGCCCGCGAGAACGTCGAAGTCCCCGCCCTCTATGCCGGCACGCCGGCAACCCAGCGTGCCGCCCGCGCCCGTGACCTGCTCCAGCGCCTGGGCCTGGGCAGCCGCAGCGACAACCGCCCGCACCAGCTCTCCGGCGGCCAGCAGCAGCGCGTCTCGATCGCCCGTGCACTGATGAACGGCGGCCACGTGATCCTCGCCGACGAACCCACCGGCGCACTGGACAGCCAGAGCGGCGAAGACGTCATGCACCTGCTCGACGCCCTGTCCGCCGAAGGCCACACCCTGCTGCTCATCACCCACGACCGCCAGGTGGCGGCACGGGCCCGCCGGGTGATCGAAGTGCGCGACGGGCAGATCATCAGCGACAGCGGCACCGACCCCGCCATCAGCCCCCGGGCAAGGCCCGCCAGTCAGCTGCGCGAACGCCTGGAGCAGCCCAGCCTCGCCCCCGCCGGCGCCTGGGCCGGCGAATTGCTCGATGCCCTGCGCGCCGCCTGGCGGATGATGGGCGTCAACCGCTTCCGCACCGCACTGACCCTGCTCGGCATCGTCATCGGCGTCGCCTCGGTGGTGGTCATGCTGGCCATCGGCGAGGGCAGCAAGCGCCAGGTCATGGCGCAGATGGGCGCCTTCGGCTCCAACATCATCTACCTCTCCGGCTACCCCCCAGCGCCTCGGCTGCCCGAGGGGGTCATCACCCTCGACGACATCGCCGCGCTGTCCACCCTGCCCCAGGTGCGGCGGATCATGCCGGTGATCGGCGGCGAACTGCTGGTGCGCTACGGCAACCGCGACATCACCCCCTACGTGCGCGGCAACGGCGTGGACTTCCCCGAGATCCTCAACTGGCCGGTGGCCAGCGGACGCTACTTCGACGCCCGGGAGGAAGCCGAAGCGGCCCCGGTGGCGGTGATCGGGCAGAAGGTGCGCGACACCCTGTTCCCCGGCCTCGACCCGGTGGGCCGTGACCTGCTCATCGGCCAGGTGCCGTTCCGTGTCATCGGCACCCTGGCGGCCAAGGGCGCCAGCTCCGGCGACGAAGACGCCGACAACCAGGTGGTGGTGCCCTACTCCGCCGCCAGCATCCGCCTGTTCGGCAAGCCCGACCCGGCGTTCGTCGTGGTCGCCGCTGCCGATGCCACCCGGGTGCAGGCCACCGAAGCGGCGCTGGACCGCCTGCTGCTGCGCCTGCACCGGGGCGTGCGGGACTTCGAGCTGACCAACAACGCCGCCCTGATCCAGGCCGAGGCCAGCACCCGCAACAGCCTCTCGCTGATGCTCGCCGCCATCGCCGCCATTTCCCTGCTGGTGGGTGGCATCGGCGTGATGAACGTGATGCTCATGACCGTACGCGAACGCACCCGCGAGATCGGCATCCGCATCGCCACCGGCGCCCGCCAGCGCGACATCCTCCGCCAGTTCCTCACCGAGGCCTCGCTGCTCTCCGTCACCGGCGGCGGGCTCGGCCTGCTGCTGGCCGGCCTGGTGGGCGGCCTGCTGCTGCTCACCGACGTGGCCCTGGGCTTCTCCCTGCTCGCCGCCCTCGGCGCCTTCGGCTGCGCCCTGGCCACCGGCGTCCTGTTCGGCTACATGCCGGCCCGCAAGGCCGCGCGCCTCGACCCGGTAACCGCACTCACCCAACCATGACCGACGCCAAGCCCCTCCTCGCCCTGCTGTGCCTGACCCTGGCCGCCTGCACCCGCCAGGCGCCGGTCGAACCCGCCGCCCTCACCCCGCCACCCCGGTGGCAGGCAGCCGTCCCGGATGCGGCCGTCAGCGTCCGCGACTGGTGGCGTCACTTCAACGACCCGGCCCTGGAGCGCCTGGTCCAGACGGCACGCGCCGGCAGCCACGACCTGGCCGCCGGCCGCGCCCGCCTGCGCCAGGCCCAGGCCGCTGTCACCCAGGCCCGCGCACCGCTGTTGCCCGAACTCAAGACCGACCTCAGCGCCAACCAGCAACGCCTGCTGCGCGGCCCGGGTTACAGCCAGCTGGATGCCAGCCGCGAGCAGCCGCGCTACCACAGCTTCGGCGGCCTGCTGAACGCCAGCTACGAACTCGACCTGTGGGGTGGCAAGGCCGCCGCCCTGGCCAGCGCCGAACAGGGCTACGCCGCCAGCCGCTTCGACCAGGCCGCCCTGGAGCTGACTCTGGAAAGCGCCGTGGCCAGCGCCTACCTCACGCTCCAGGCCCTGGCGGAGCAGCAGCGGATCGCCCGGCAGCACCGCGACAACGCCCGCCAGGTCCTGGACCTGGTGCAGACCCGGCATGCCGCCGGTGCCGCCGGCACCGTGGAGCTGGCCCAGCAGCAGGGCCTGCTGGCCGCCCGCGAACGCGAGCACGCACGCCTCCGGCAACAGCAGCAGGAGGCCCGGGTCGCCCTCGCCGCCCTGCTCGGCCAGCCCGTGCAGCAGCTGCAGGTCAGCGACCAGGGCTTCGAACGCCTCGCCAACCCGGCCCTCGACCCCGGCCTGCCCAGCGCGCTGCTGGCCCGGCGCCCCGACATCGCCGCCGCCGAAGCCCGCCTGGCCGCCGCCGAGGCCGATATCGCCGTGGCCCGCGCCGCCCTGCTACCGAGCCTCAGCCTCACCGCCGCCCTCGGCAGCGGTGCCGATCAGTTCCCCGACCTGCTGCGCAACCCCTATACCAACCTGGGCGTGGCCCTCAGCGCGCCGATCTTCAACGCCGGCCGCCTGGACGCCGTGCACCAGCAACGCCAGGCGCGCCAGGCGGAGCTGCTGGCCACCTACCAGGGCGCCATCGTCAACGCCTTCGCCGACGTCGAACGCGCCCTGCTGGCCCTGGAGGGCAGCGCCCACCAGCAACGCTGGCAAGCCGAAGAACGCGACCGCGCCCGGCAGGCGTTCGAACTGGCCGAACGCCGCTACCGGGCAGGAGCGGAGACCTGGCTGACGGTGCTGGAGACCCAGCGCAGCCTGTTCCAGGCCGAAGACGCCGCCGTGCAGGTGCGCCTCGCGCAACTGCAGGCCAGCGTCAGCCTCTACAAGGCCCTCGGCGGCGGCTGGCAGCCGCCCGAGGACTGAGGCGGGATCAGGTGGCGTCGGCGTGGCTGACCAGGCCCTTCACCAGCACGGCGGCGGTGGCCAGGGCGGCCGGCAGTACCAGGGCGGTGAGCACCTGCTCGAAGTTCCAGCCCAGGCCCAGCAGGGTGGCGCCGATCCAGGCACCGAGGATGGCGCCGAAGCGGCCGATGCCGAGCATCCAGGACACGCCGGTGGCGCGGCCCTGGGTGGGGTAGAAGCGTGCCGCGAGGGACGGCATGGCCGACTGCGCGCCGTTGATGCACATGCCCGCCACCAGCACCAGGGTGGCCAGCAGGGTCATCTGGCCCAGGCTCTGGCCGACGAGCCAGGCGAAGACCCCGGCCAGCAGGTAGAACACGCCGATCACCCGGTGCGGGTCGAAACGGTCCATCGCCCAGCCCACGCCCACCGCACTGAGCACCCCGCCCAGCTGGAACAGCGCCCCGATGGAGGCGGCCTGCTCCAGGCTCGCGCCACTGTCGCGCAGCAGGGTCGGCAGCCAGCTGGTGAGCAGGTAGACGATCACCAGCCCCATGAAATAGGTCAGCCACAGCAGCAGGGTGCCGGCGCTGTAGGTGCCGGAGAAGATCGCCCGGAACACGTTGCGGCTCTGCACCGTCTGCTGCTCCGGCACGCTGAAGCCGCTGGCCACGGCCACTTCGCTCGGGGCGATGGGCGCCAGCACGCGGCGAACGCGTTCATCGCCCTTGTTGCGCACCACCAGGTAGCGCGCCGACTCGGGCAGCCACAGCAGCAGCACCAGGGTCAGCAGCAGCGGCAGCAGGCCGCCGATCAGCAGCAGGCTGTGCCAGCCGAACGCCGGGATCAGCTTGGCGGAGACGAAGCCACCACCGGCCATGCCCAGGTTGAAGCCGCAGAACATGCTGGTCACCAGCAGCGACTTGAGGCGCTCGGGGGTGTACTCGGAGAGCAGCGTGGTGGCGTTGGGCATCGCCGCCCCCAGCCCCAGGCCGGTGAGGAAGCGCAGCACCAGCAGCTGGTCGACGTTGGCGCTGAAGGCGGAGAACAGGCTGAACAGCCCGAACAGGAACACCGCCCCCACCAGCACCAGCTTGCGCCCGAAGCGGTCGGCCAGCGGGCCGGAACCGAGGGCGCCGAAGACCATGCCGATCAGCGCGGCGCTCATCACCGGGCCCAGGCTGGCGCGGTCGATGCCCCATTCCTGGGTCAGAGCCGGGGCGATGAAGCCCATGGCGGCGGTGTCGAGGCCGTCGAGGAAGACGATGAGGAAGCACAGCAGGACGACGCGCCACTGGTAGGCGGACAACGGCTGGGCATTGATGAAGTGCTGGACATCGAGGGTGCCCGCAACGGGCACGTGGGCTTGGCTGGTCATGCAAGGATTCCTGCTGGGGCCTGGCACCCGCGACCTCTTGCAAGGTGACGACCGGGACCGGCTCGGACTGGACAGGAATGAGGGCGTGCACGGCCGCTCGGTGGCGGCAGGAACGGTCTCTCATTGTTCTTATGGACCCGACCGCCAGGCGGCGGGCTGTGCAGACGTTACGGAGAGCGCCCCGGGGGTTCAATTCGATAATCGGCAAAGCGTTCGATAGTCGAACAGGTTCAGCCGGGTGGGCGCGGCCTCCCCGGCCGCGCAGCGTCACCTCAGTGGAACAGGCGGGTACTGAGTTCCTTGCTGGCTTCCAGCAGCACCGGCAGGAAGCGGTTCTCCAGCTCCTGGCGGGACACCCGGCCGGCGTGGGTGCCCACGTTCAGCGCGGCCAGCACCTGGCCGGCGGAGTCCTTCAGCGGCACCGCGACGGAGCGCAGGCCCATTTCCAGCTCCTGGTCGATGATCACCCAGCCCTGGCGGCGGATCTCCTCGACGCTGGCGCGCAGGCCGTCGGGGGTGCAGACGGTGCGGCTGGTCTTCACCTGCAGGTCGGCGTGCTCCAGGTAGTCATCCAGGGCCGCGTCGTCCAGGGCGGCCAGCAGGATGCGGCCCATGGAGGTGCAGTAGGCCGGCAGGCGGCTGCCGACGCTGAGGTCCACCGAGATGAGCCGCTGGGGCGTGGCGGAACGGGCGATGTAGAGAATCTCGTCGCCCTCCAGGGTGGCCATGGAGCAGGCCTCGTGCAGTTGCTCGCTGAGGCGGTCGAGGATCGGCTGGGCCGTCACCGCCAAGGGCGTCGAGGACAGGTAGGCGTGGCCCAGGGTCAGCACCTTGGGCAGCAGCGAATAGGTGCGCCCGTCGGTGGTGACGTAGCCCAGCTTCATCAGCGTGTGCAGGCACCGGCGCACGGCGGCGCGGGGAATCTCGGTGCGATGGCTGATCTGGGCGATGGTCAGGTGGCGCTTGCGCTCCTGGAAGGCGTGGATCACCGCCAGGCCACGCGCCAGGGAGGTCATGAAGTTGGGGTCCCCGGTGAAGGCCTCGATGCGCTTGGCCGGCGAGGCGACGATGGGCGGCGCCAGGGGGGTCAGGGGTGCACGCGTTTCTTCGGTCATTGTTGTTGTCCTGTGTGGAGTCGCGGTCGCAGCAGGCGGTCGATTATCGAACCGAAGTTCGATAATCGCAATTGACCCCCGGCGCGGCCGTCCGTACGTTCTGCGCCGCCGGGGAGCGCGCGGTTCGGTCAGGTGCCGCGCCCTTCCGGGCAGGGCCCTGCCCACAAGGCAGTGCCCACCTCCCCCCGCAGACGCCACCACCCCGGCGCGCCACCCGCGTGCCCGGGGCTGGCACTGTGCAGCGCTCAGTGCATCAGGCCGATGAACAGGCTGATGCTGCCGAAGGCCAGCACGGTGCAGGCCACCAGCGCCGCCGCGCAGCGCCCTTCCTGGCCGAAGCGCTGGCCGAGGATGGGGTAGATGCTCATCATCGGCGCGCTGGCGAAGAGCACCCCGGCCACCTTCAGCATCGGGTCCGTCGGCGGCAGCAGCTGGAGGCACAGCAGCACCACCAGCGGGTGCAGCAGCAGCTTGCCGAGGCTCAGTTGCGCCACGTCCGCCAGCAGGCCGCCGGCACGCAGGCCGAGCAGGCTGGCGCCGATGACGAACAGCGCCACCGGGGCGGAAGCCGAGGCCAGCATGTCCACCACCCGCGCCGGCACCGCGGGCAGCCGCACCTCCAGCAGCGCCAGCAGCAGGCCGACGCTGATGCCGATGATCACCGGGTTGCGCAACAGCCGCAGGAAGGTGTCGCGCAACGCATCGCGCAGGCGGCTGCCGCCCTGCTGGCCCATCTCGGCCAGGCCCAGGGCCAGGGGGATCATCAGCAGGTTCTCCACCAGCATGTTCAGCGCCAGGGCCACCCCCGCCGTGGGGCCGACCACCAGGGCGACGATGGGGTAGCCGATGAAACCGCTGTTGGACACCGACATCCCCAGCGCGGTGATGGCCGATGCGCTCAGCGGCTCGCCCCGCACCAGCCGGGTGAACAGCAGGCCGCCCCAGAACACCAGTTGCGAGCCCAGCCCGTAGGCCAGCAGGTAGCCCAAGTCGAGGACCTCGCCCAGGGGCCGCTGCA
Source organism: Metapseudomonas otitidis (assembly GCF_011397855.1). NCBI lineage: Bacteria > Pseudomonadati > Pseudomonadota > Gammaproteobacteria > Pseudomonadales > Pseudomonadaceae > Metapseudomonas > Metapseudomonas otitidis. The sequence goes on from NZ_AP022642.1 coordinate 3,479,176, forward strand.
GCAGCGCGTGGACCACCAGCGCCGGCAGCGCGAAAGTGATGACGAAGCGGCCCATGCCCTGGGCCTGGACCTGGGTCACCAGGCCGAAGCGTGCGGAGAGAAAGCCCAGGCCGATGAGGATGAAGATCGGCGCGGTAATGGCGAGTATCTGCAGCATGTTCAATCCGGAAAGTCGGGGTGCAGCGGGCGCAGCTGCCCGAGCCGGCTGCGGGTTCGTGAGAAGTCCATGTGCGGCTTGCCCCGGCACAGGGCGTCGAGGTCCGCCGCGCTGGTCAGCAGCAGGCGCGTGCCGGCGTCGTAGGCGATGTCCACCAGATTGACGAAGCGCTGCTGGACGTCGATGGCCTCCTCGCCCAGGCACGGCACCTCGCTGATGGCGAGGTGGCGGAACTGCCGGCACAGCCAGAGGAAGTCGGCACTGGAGCGCGGGTCCCGGCAGAGCCTGTCGAAGGCGATCCAGGCCCGGTCAGCGCTTGCAGCCCGGACCGGCAGCGGGCGGTGGTTGACCGTCAGCACCTGGCCATCCGCCGCCTCCAGCCCCAGGCGGGCGGCGATCCAGCCCTCGCCAAAGGCCGACTGCGGCCAGGCGTACTCGCCCCAGGCCTCCCGCTCGCCGCCACGCTGGCGGTAGTCCTCGCCGCCGTCCAGGTGGATCACCTCGAAGCGCTTCTCGATCAGGGCGATGGCGGGTTTGAAGCGCTCCCGGTACAGCGGGTTCGGGCACAGGCCGTCCGGGTGGTAGTTGGAGGTGCACACCAGGCCGACGCCCTCCTCCACCAGCACCTTGAGCAGGCGCCCGAGCAGCACCGCATCGCCGATGTCATGGACGTGGAACTCGTCGAAGCACAGCAGTGGCGCCTCCCCGGCCAGCGCACGGGCCGCCAGGGCCAGCGGGTCCGGCTGGCCGGCGAAGGCGGCGATGCGCCCCTGCAACTCCTGCAGGAAGGCGTGGAAATGCACCCGCCGCTTGCCCGGCACCGGGGCCGCGTCGAAGAAGGCGTCCATCACGAAGCTCTTGCCGCGCCCCACGCCGCCCCACAGGTAGAGGCCGGCCGGCAGCCGCCGCAGCCAACCGCTGCGCCCCGCCACAAACGCCTCCAGCCATTGGCCGAGACGGGCAATGGCGGTGCGTTGCGCGGGGTCGGCCCGGTAGCCCCGGGCCTCCAGCGCCGACTCGAAGTGCCGCTGGATGCGCTGGCCGATGGGTTCGGTCAGCGCATCAGGCACGGGGGCCGGTTCCCTAGAAGTCAAAGAACACCGTTTCCCCTTCACCCTGGATGCAGATGTCGAAGCGGTAGGCCAGGCGCCCCTCCACCTCGCAGCGACGCGCCACCAGCGTCTCGCGGCGTTGCGGCTGCTCGATCAGGTTGAGCACCGGGTCCGCCGCGTTGGCCTGGGCCTCGTCCTCGAAGTACAGGCGGGTCTGCAGGTGGATGTTGATGCCCCGGGCGAACAGCGACACGTTGATGTGCGGCGCCATGGGCACCCCGGCGGCGTTCTTCACCACGCCGGGCTTGATGGTGTGCAGGGTCCACTCGCCGGCGTCGAAGGTGGTGGCGGTACGGCCGAAGCTGTTGAACGGCTTCTCCAGGTCGAAGGCGGTGTCGTACACCCCCTCGTGGTTGGCCTGCCAGAACTCCAGGAAGGAGTCGCGCACCAGGTGGCCGTTACCGTCGTAGACGTGGCCGATCAGCACGATGTGTTCACCCGGCGCGCCGGGCTTGGCCATGCGGTTCCAGATCTCCTGGTCGCGGGTCGGGTTGCCGGCGGCTTCGAGGGCCAGGCCGATGTGCACGTAGGGGCCGGCGGTCTGGGAAGGGGTTTCCGGCAGCAGTTCGATGGGCATGCGGGTGTCTCCTCAGCGGTTCTCGAAGTGGGTCTTGCGCTGGCCGCGCAGCACGATGTCGAAGCGGTAGGCCAGGCAGTCCATGGGGTTGGCGTTGCCCATGTCCAGCTTGGCGATCAGCGTCTGCACGGCATCGGGGTTGGCGATGCTCTTGACGATGGGGCACAGCGGGATGAGCGGGTCGCCTTCGAAGTACAGCTGGGTGATCAGCCGGGTGGAGATGGAGGGGCCGCTGATGGAGAAGTGGATGTGCGCGGGGCGCCAGTCGTTCGGGCCGTTGCGCCAGGGGTACGGGCCCGGCTTGACGGTGCGGAAGATGTAGCGGCCCTCGCTGTCGGTCAGGGCACGGCCGACACCGCCGAAGTTGGGGTCCAGGGGCGCCAGGTAGCGGTCGTTCTTGTGGCGGTAGCGGCCGCCGGCGTTGGCCTGCCACATCTCCACCAGGGTGTGGGGGATCGGCTTGCCGTACTGGTCCATGACCCGGCCGGAGACGACGATGCGCTCACCGATGGGCAGGCCGCCGTGGTTGAAGTTCAGCAGCAGGTCGTTGTCGTGCTCGCCCATCTTCAGGTGGGAGAAGTCCGGGCCGGTGGTTTCCGACAGTGATTGCGGGATGCTCACCAGCGCCTGGCGCGGGGAGCGCGGCACGGAAGTCTTGTAGTCGGGGGTCAGGGCCTTGGGGTGCCAATTACGGTCGCGGATGACAAAGCGGCTTTCCGAGGGAAGATCGGCCATGTCGGTCTCCTGTTGTTCGAGTTGTGGAGGCTGCCAGGCAGCGGGCGGTTGGCAGTCTCGCCGCTGGGGCACGGCCCGTGAACTGAAAAGAACACCACCAGGCATAACCGCTAGGTTATGGGCGAATCAGGCACCGCCCGACTCCGGGTAGTGGCCGTCCCGGTAGTCCTGCCCCAGTTCCCGCAGCACCTCCACGCACCAGTGGGCGGCCAGGGGCAGCGGCAGCGCAGCGTTGCTGCAGATGCCCACCGAGCCGCCGGGCTCGCGGATGCCCAGGTCCAGCTCCACCAGCTCGCCGCGCCGCAGGTCCAGCTGCACCGCGTCGTAGGGGGCGATCCAGATCGCCTCGCCGGTCTGCACGTAGCGCCGGCTCAGGGCCACCGACAGGGTCTCCAGGCGCTGGCGCGGCTGCGCCACACCGCACTGCACGAAGAAGGCATCGGCGTACTTGCGGATGGTGGTCCCGGCCAGCGGCAGCACCAGCGGGAAGCCCTGCAGGGCCTCGCGCACCACGGGTACCGCCAGCAGCGGGTGGCCGGGGCGCACCACCAGGGTCATCGACTCGCTGTACAGGTGCTCGAACACCAGCCCCTGGATCTGCGGGCTGTCGGTCATGCGCCCCACCACCAGGTCCAGCTCGCCCAGGTGCAGCTGCGACAGCAGCCAGGCGCTGGGGCCGGTGATCACGCTGGCCACCAGGGACGGGTGGCGCGCATGCAGGCGGCGCACCGCTTCGGGCACCAGCAGGCTCTCCACGGTGGACAGCACCCCCAGGCGCAGCGTGGCCGACTCGTGCTCGCCGCTGCGCAGGCTGTTAACCCCGTCCCGCAAGGCCTGCACGCAGGGCCCGGCATAACGCATGAAGGCCACCCCCGCCTCGCTCAGGGTGACCCCGCCATGGCCACGCACGAACAGGCTGGCGCCCAGCAGGTCCTCCAGCTCGCGCAGGGTCTTGGAGATGGCCGGCTGGCTGACCGCCAGCTTGTCCGCCGCGCGCGCCAGGGTGCCCTGGCGCGCCACTTCGAGGAAGCACACCAGGTGACGGAACTTGATGCGGGTGTCGATGTTCACGGGCAGGTCCAGGCAGGGCAATGCGCGCAAGCCTAGCGTCAGATGGGTCTCAGGCCAACCAATTGGTTATGGCCAAGCGTTCAGCCTCCCAGCGCCAGGCAGGCCGACAGGAACAGCAGCACCGCCATGGCCCGGTTGAACCGCCGCTGCGCCCGGTGCCCCGGCAACAGCCGTGCGCTGCCCGCCCCCAGCAGGGCCCAGGCGCCCATGCAGGGCAGCGACACCAGCAGGAACACCAGCGCCAGCTGCAGCACCCGGATGGCCAGGTCCCCGGCGCCGGGCAGGTACACGCCCATCACCACCAGCACAGTCATCCACACCTTGGGGTTCACCAGTTGCAGCCCCATCGCGCCGGCCACACCCAAGGGCCGGCCGGCGTCCGGGCCGAGGTCGCTGCCGGCGCTGCGGTACAGGCCCCAGGCGAGCCAGCAGAGCCAGGCGAAGCCGGCGACCTTCATCGCCAGCTGCAGGGCCGGCAGCCGCAGCAGCACCTCCCCCAGGCCGAGGCCGACCAGGGCCAGGACAGCGGTGGCCGCCGAGCAGGCACCGAGCACGATGGGCCACACCCGGCGCAGCCCGAAACGCGCGGCGTTGCCCAGCACCAGCAGGTTGGTGGGGCCGGGGGTGATGGAGGCGACGAAGGCGAAGAGTGCAAAAGGTGACAGCGTGTCCATGGTGGGCTCCGGAGTGGGGAGCCCCCATCTTCCGGCCCGCCGGCCGCTCAGTCTGGAAGGCGTGTGCAGCGCCGACGGTAGTCCGCCGGGGTCAGCCGGTAGGCCCGGCGGAACCAGCGCCCCAGGTGGCTCTGGTCGGCAAAGCCGAGCGCGCTGGCCACCTCGGCGGGCGTCTGCCCCCGGGCCAGCAGTTGCCGCGCCCGGCTCAGGCGCAGCTGGATCAGGTAGGCGTGGGGTGCCAGGCCGAAGGCGGCCTTGAAGGCGCGGCTGAGGCGGAAGCGGTCCACCCCCACGGCAAGCGCCAGGTCGTCCAGGCCAATGTCCTCACCCAGGTGGGCCTGCAGGTAGTCCCGCGCCCGTAGCGCCACCAGCGGCAGGCGCGGGTCCTGGCGCTGCCGGCTGCGCCAGTGCAGGTGGTCGGTCATGCGCACCAGCAACTGGTCCACCGCGGCCTGGCGCAGCATGCGCAGCTCCTGCTGGTGCAGGGCGCGAAAGGCGGTCAGCGTCGCCAGCGCCAGCTGTGGGTCGCTGGCGAGGGTGCCCGCGAAGCTGGGCTGGCAATGGGCCGGGGCATCCTCGAACAGGCTGCGCAGCTCGCGCTCCAGCCAGTCCGGCTCCAGGTAGAGCATGGAATAGGTGAAGCCATCCTCGGTGGGCGCATGCCCGTCATGGACCTCCCCCGGCTCCAGCAGGAACACCTGGCCCGGGGTGCTGGTGTGCCGGGCACGCCGGCAATGGAACTGCTGCACGCCCTGCTCGGTGACACCCACCAGGTAGCTGTCGTGCCAGTACGGGTCGTAGGCGTGCCCGCGAAAGTGCGCGCGCAGCGTCTCGATGCCGGTGCCGGCATCCTGCTTGAGGTCGATCCAGTTGCCATCCGCCATGGGCGCGCTCCGCTCAGCCAGGGGGCCATCCTGCACCGCAGGGGGTGCGGCCCGCCATTATCGGCCGCCCAGCGGCGCTGTCTGGAAGATTCGTGCAGCTCAGTCGGCGGCCTGGGCGCGCCAGGTGCGGATCTGCTCCAGGCTGGCGGTCACCCCGCCGCAGACCACCACCAGCACGTCGTCGACATCTTCCAGCGCCGGGCATTCCCCGTAGAGCGCAGCCAGCGCTGCGCCGCAGGCCGGTTCCACCAGCAGGCGGTGATCGTCGAGGAAGCGCTCGCAGGCCTGCAGTGCCTCGCGGTCGCTGACCCGATGGCTGCGCACCGGGTGCAGCCGGGCCAGTTCGACGGCACGGTCGCACACGCGGCGCGCCGCCAGGGAGCCGGCGCAGGTGGCCAGCGTGTCCAGGGTCACCGCCATGCCGGCCTCCCGCGCAGCGGCGAAGGACGCGGCGCCCTGGGTTTCCACCGTCACCACCGGCACATCGTCCCAGCCGTTGCGGCGCAGGCCCTCCACCACGCCGCTGAACAGGCCGCCACCGCCCACCGAGAGCACCACGGCGCCGGGCCGGGGGCCCTGGCGCACGGCCTCGTCCACCAGGCTGGCGTGGCCGCTCCAGAGCAGCGGGTCATCGAAGGGGTGGATGAAGGCGTCCTCCGGGCCCACCAAGGACAGCGCCAGTTCGTTGGCCTCGTGCCAGGCGGCGCCGTGCACCCGCAGGTCCGCGCCTTCGCGGCGCAGGGCTTCGCGGGCGCGCTCCGGCGTGTTCTCCGGCACCACCACCGTCACCGGGACGCCCAGCTGGCGCCCGGCAAAGGCCATCGCCAGCCCGGCATTGCCGCCGGAGGAGCAAATGAAACGCCGCTTGCCCGCCCGCGCGTGTACCTCGCAGGCGGCACCGACGCCACGGATCTTGAACGAACCGGGCGGCTGCAACGCCTCCAGCTTGAGCCGGACGCGCCGCCCGGCGGCTGCGGAGAGCGGGTGGGAGTGGATCAACGGGGTTTCGATGTGCAAAGCCATGGCAACGCTCGGGCAGGAAGGACCCGCCGAAGGTGCCGCCCGCCAGCGGGCCGGTCTTGTACGTTATTGCACTCAGGCCCGGCGACGCAGGGTGCCGAAGCACAGGCGCGCGCCCACGGCGCCTTCGAATTCCTCCGCCAGGACCCGGCTGAGGGCCCGCACCGCCGGGGCGCCATCCAGCTCGCGGGCCGGTACGCAGAGGGTGAACACGTCGCCCAGGGCGCGGTGGGTGAATTGCAGGGCCAGCTCCGCCACGCCGTGGCGGGAGACCTCGCAGCGGTAGTCAGGCAAATGGAGGGTGAACAAGCGGGCTATGTCGTCCTTGGCCAGTTTCATGGGTTCGCTCCCTGCGATCGTTTCAAGAGCCGACCCGGCGGGTCGGGATACAGAAGCCTAGGCCAGCCGGCAGCGGAATGTTGTCGGCTGGTTCAAGGAAATCCGCTGGCACTGGTCCGCCAGTCAGACGGGGGTCACCCGGGGCCGGCCCACCAGGACGAAGGCCAGCAGCGCCAGCGCCGGCAGCCCCGCGCCAAGCCCGGCGACCAGCAACCAGCCGCCCTGTTCGTAGGCCAGGCTGGCCACCGCCGAGCCCAGGGCGCCGCCGATGAAGATGCTGGTCATGTACAGCGCGTTGAGGCGTCCGCGGCTGCTGGCGTCCAGGGCGTAGACCTCGCGCTGGCCGAGCACCATGTTCATCTGCACGGCGAAGTCCAGCAGCACCCCGGTCAGGGCCAGCCCCACCACGCCCAGGGGCAGGCCCGGCAAGCCGGGGATGAAGCTCAGCACCGCCAGCCCCATCGCCAGGAACGACAGGCGCTGGGTGTGCCCGGCGTCCGCCAGGCGCCCGGCGATGGGGGCCGCGATGGCGCCGATGGCCCCCACCAGGGCGAACAGAGCGATCTGCGACTGCGACAGGCCGTGGACCCGCGCCAGTTCCACGGGCGCCGTGGTCCAGAACAGGCTGAACGCGGCGAACAGCAACGCCTGGTACAACGCCCGGCGACGCAGCACCGGCTCGCGCTGGAGCAGGTGCCAGAGGGAGGCCAGCAACTGACCGTAGCTGGCCTTGTGGGCCGGGCGATGGTCGGGCAGCGCCACGCGCACCACCCCGGCGATCAGCAGCATCAGGCCCGCCGCCGCGAAGAACACCGTGCGCCAGCCGAAGTGGTCCGCCACCAGGCTGGACAGCGGCCGCGCCAGCAGGATGCCCAGCAGCAGGCCGCCCATGATGCCGCCCACCACCCGGCCACGACTGGCCTCGGGTGCCAGGTGCGCCGCCAGGGGGATCAGCATCTGCACCGACACCGAGCTGAAGCCGATCAGCGCCGAGGCCAGCAGCAGCCCGCCCGGCCGCTCGGTGAAGCCCACCGCCAGCAGGCTGAAGAAGGTCACCGCCAGGGTCGCCAGCACCAGCCGGCGGTTCTCCAGCAGGTCGGCCAGGGGCACCAGGAAGAACAGCCCCAGGGCATAGCCGACCTGGGTCAGGGAGACGATCAGGCTGGCGCCGTGGCTGGACAGCCCCACATCCGGGGCGATCAGCTCGATGATCGGCTGGGCGTAGTAGATGTTCGCCACGATGGCGCCGCAGCACAGCGCGAAGAGCATCACCAACCCGCGCCCCAGGGCATGGGCAACGGGTGGATGGGCAAGGGTCTGGGTGTTCATCGCAATCCTCGGGTTGGCAGGGAACCTGGCGCCAAGGTTATGCGCCCCGCCCCAGCGACTGAATCCGCCCCTGCCGCAACGTGGCGTTGCGTGCGGCGCAACGGAGCTTCACACCTGCTCCGCCACGAACGCCATGAACGCGGCGATGCGCCGCGAGCCCCGGTGATTGGGCAGGTACAGGGCGGTCACCTGGGGCTGCGAGTCGTCCGGGTTGACCGACCAGCCGGGCAGCAGTTCGCACAGGCGCCCGTCCGCCAGCTCCGCCTCGGCGAGCCAGTCGGGCAGCAGCGCCAGGCCGGCGCCGGCCAGGGCCGCGTCACGCAGGACGTCGATGTTGTTGCTGCGCAGACGGCCGTGCACCGGCACCTGCAGGCGCGTCCCGGCGGCGTCGTGGAAGGTCCAGCACTGCCGAGCGCGGCCGAAGTCGAAGCGCAGGCAGTCATGCCCGGCCAGCTCCCGGGGGTGCCCTGGCGTGCCGCGCTGGGCCAGGTAGGCGGGGCTGGCCACCACGCGGCGACGGAACTGCCCGAGGGGCCGCGCCACCACGCCGTCCATGGGTGCCGGCACGCCGAGGCGGATGGACACGTCGACACGCTCCCCCAGCAGGTCGACGATCTCGTCGGTCAGGGCCAGGTCCAGCTCCAGGCGCGGGTACTGCTGCAGCCAGGCGCCCAGGCGCGGGGACAGCCGGTGGCGGCCGAAGGAGACCGGCGCTGAGACCCGCAGCGGCCCGCTGGGCTCGTCCCCGCCATCGCTCACGGCGGCGTCGGCCTCGGCCAGCTGTTCGAGGATCTGCCGCGCGCTGAGGTAATAGCTGGTGCCCGCCTCGGTCACCGTGACCTGGCGCGGCGAACGGTTCAGCAGCACCGCGCCCAGCTCGCGCTCCAGCCCGTCCACCGCGCGGGTCACCGAGGAGGTGGCCAGCCCCAGCTGGCGGGCGGCAGCGGAAAAGCCCCGGCAATCGACGGTGGCGACGAACAGCTTGAGGGCCAGCAACTTGTCCATCTCAGGCTCCTTGGGACGGGGTCAGGGGAAAGCAGGCCTCGATGGCCTCGCGGACCAGCGCCACGGCGCGGTCCTCCAGGGCGCGGGAGCGCCAGCCCAGCTCGATGGGGTAGCGCCGCAGCGCCAGCGGGCAGGCCAGCACCCGCAGGCCGCTGACGCGGGCCACCGCTTCGGCGGCATGGGCCGGCACCGTGGCCAGGGCCGGCGTGCCCTTGAGCAGGTAGGGCAAGGCGGCGAAGTGGGTGGTGGAGGCCAGCACCCGGCGGCTGCGCCCGAGGGCGGCCAGGGCCTCGTCGACGATGCCGATGAAGCCGCCGGAGGAAATCAGCAGGTGCGGGCTGGCGACGAAGCGCTCCAGGTCCAGCGCCCCGGCATCGCCGAACCCCTCGGGGTCGACCACGCAGGCGTAACCGCCCTCCCCCAGCAAGGCGCGGCTCAGGCCCTGGCTGGTGATGCCGCCGGAGGTGATCGCCAGGTCCACCTGGCGCTCCATCAGCGCGGCGTTGACGATCTGGCTGTGGGTCTGGCGGAAGATCAGCCGCAGCTGCGGCGCCCGCCGCGCCGCCTGGGCCAGCAGCCGGGGTGCGAGGGCGATCTCGAAGTCGTCGGAGAGCCCCACCGTCACCGAGCGTCCGCTGAAGTCGCCGCCCTCCGGGGCCACCAGGTCCAGGCTCTGGCGCACCCGGTCCAGGGCCTCGCTGATCACCGGCTTGAGCTGGTCCGCCAGCAGGGTCGGCGCCAGGCCACGCCCGGTGCGCTGGAACAGCGCGTCGCCGTAGAGCAGGCGCAGGCGCCCGAGGGCCGCACTGACCGCCGACTGGGTCAGCCCCAGGCGCACCGAGGCGCGGCTGGCGCTGCCTTCTTCGTGGAGGGCCTCGAAGACCTTGAGCAGGTTCAGGTCGGCCTGTTCGATATTCATGCGCTTCATATCGATTAGCAGCGAATCGCCATTCATTGCGGGAAGCGGGGCTTATAGCATCCCCGTCATCCCTCACCAAGCAAGGACCCACGCCATGCCCCGCCGCACCGTCGCCGCCCTGCAGATCGGCTCCCTGCCGGAAGGCAAGCAGGCCACCCTGGACCTCATCCTCTCCTACGAACAAGCCATCCGCGACGCCGGCGCGGCCCTGGTGGTGATGCCCGAGGCGCTGCTGGGCGGCTACCCCAAGGGCGAGATCTTCGGCACCCGCCTGGGCTATCGCCTGCCGGAGGGGCGCGAGGCCTTCGCCCGCTACCACGCCAACGCCATCGACGTGCCGGGCGCCGAGACCGAGGCCCTGGCCGGCCTCTCCGCCCGCACCGGCGCCAGCCTGGTGCTGGGGGTGATCGAGCGCGCGGGCAGCTCGCTGTACTGCACGGCGCTGTTCTTCGAGCCCGGCGAAGGCCTGGTGGCACGGCACCGCAAGCTGATGCCCACGGGCACCGAGCGGCTGATCTGGGCCAAGGGCGACGGCTCCACCCTGCCGGTGGTGGACAGCGCAGCCGGCCGCCTGGGCGCCGCCATCTGCTGGGAGAACCACATGCCGCTGCTGCGCACCGCCATGTACGCCAAGGGCGTGGAACTGTGGTGCGCACCGACGGTGGACGAGCGCGAGGTGTGGCAATGCTCCATGCGCCACATCGCCCATGAGGGCCGCTGCTTCGTGATCAGCGCCTGCCAGGTGCAGCCCTCGCCCCGCGAGCTGGGCATCGAGGTGCCGGGCTGGGATGACGACCGCCCGCTGATCCAGGGCGGCAGCGTGATCGTCGACCCGCTGGGCGAGGTGCTCGCCGGCCCGCTGCGCAACGCCACCGGGCTGCTCTGTGCCGAGGTGGACACCGACCAGCTGACCCGCGCCCGCTACGACTTCGACGTGGTCGGCCACTACGCCCGCCCCGACGTCTTCGAGCTGCGGGTGGACGAACGCGCCAAGCCCGGCGTGCGCTTCGAACGGGACCAGTGAGGCGCAGGAGGCGTGCTTGACTCTGTAGCCACTCCAGGCTTGATGATGCCGCCTCCCCCACCTCGCAAGGACAGCCCCATGACCCAGACACCCACCGCGCTCCCCCGTGCCCGCTGGCTGGAGCGACGCATCCCGCCGCCGCTGGTGGGGCTGGCCTGCGCCGTGCTGATGTACGGCCTGGCCCAGGTCACGCCGGGCCTGCCCTTCGCCCTGCCCCCGGCGCTGCGGCTGCTGCTCGCGCTGCTGGTGCTGGCCGCCGGCGTGGCGGTCTGCCTGGCCGGTGCCCTGGCCTTCCGCCAGGCCCGCACCACGGTCAACCCGATCCACCCCGAGCGCACCTCGGCCCTGGTCATCCGCGGCATCTACCACCGCACCCGCAACCCCATGTACCTGGGCTTCGCCCTGATGCTGCTGGGCTGGGGCCTGTGGCTCGCCGCGCCCTTCGCCCTGGCGGGCGTGGTGCTGTTCATGCTGTACATCGAGCGCTACCAGATCCCGCCGGAGGAACGCATGCTCGAACAGCTCTTCGGCGCCGACTACCTGGCCTACCGCGAGCAGGTCCGACGCTGGCTGTAGCCCCTTGAAAGGCGCTCGCGAGGCGATGGACGGCATCGCGGGCGCCCCCTAAACTGGCCGCTCGCCATCACTCCCCGCGCGGCCCATGACCCGACTCGAACCCTTCGAATCCCCTGCCCGGCCGCGTACGCGCCACATCCCGCCCGGCCAGATGCCGGCCTTCCGCCGCTACGTGCTCGAACGCCACGGGCGCTTCCTGCTGGCGATCAATTTCATCGCGATGATCGCCTACGACTCCTACGTCCTGGCCGACGCGCTGCTGATCCCGGACATGGCCTGGAATTCGCTGTTGCTGCGCGGCGGCCTGAGCCTGATTGGGCTGCTCAACATCTTTCTGGTGTTCCGCTACTGCCGGAGCGTGCTGGTGCGGGACATGCTGATGCCGTTCCACGACATCGTCTCCACCGTCGCCTGGTTCGAGCTGCTCAAGGCCAGCAGCTCGCCGGACGTGCCCACCTTCCTCTACGCCTCGGTGGTGTTCATCGTCCTCGGCAACCTGGGGGTGCGCTATTCGTTCCGGGGCATCTTCGCCTGCTCGATGATCATCACCGGGGTGATCTTCTGGAACGTGTGGCTGCTCCACCCGGGGAACCCCAAGGCGGTGATGATCTTCGCCCTGGTGTTCGTGCCGGTGCTGATCTTCAGCCTGGCCATCAGCTGGACCAACATCGCCGGGGTGCGCCAGGCCTTCCTGTCCGAGCAGGAGGAGCGCCGCCAGCGCGAGGAGCTGGCGCTGCTCAACCAGCGCCTGCAGGAGATGGCCAGCACCGACGCCCTCACCCGGGTCGGCAACCGCCGCGCCTTCGACCAGCACCTGGACGAGCACTGGCAGCAGATGGGCCGCAACGGCCGCCCCTTCGCCCTGCTGATGGCGGACATCGACTACTTCAAGCCCTACAACGACCACTACGGCCACCCGGCCGGGGACCAGTGCCTGCGCCAGGTGGCGGAGGCCATGGGCAGTGCGCTGCGCAGCGGGCAGGCGGAGATCTTCCGCTACGGCGGCGAGGAGTTCGTGGTGCTGCTGCAGGTCAGCGACGCACAGGAGCTGCTGGCCATCGCCGAGCGCCTGCGCCGCGAGGTGGCGGACCTGGGAATCGACCATGGCCACCGCCCGGATGGCCTGGACCACCTCACCATCAGCCTCGGCGGCGGCCTCTCCAGCGCACCAGGGCTGGCCCATCCCCAGGACCTGCTGGCGCGCTGCGACCAGCTGCTCTACCAGGCCAAGCAGGCCGGTCGAAACCAGGCCCGCCTCGCCTCCCACGCCTGAAGCGCCCGGCGCCTCAGGTGTGCGACCAGCGCTGGTAGAGCCCCCGCGCGGCGGCATCCAGGGCAAAGCCCAGCACGCCGATCAGCAGCACCATGGCCATCAGCTCCGAATAGGCCAGGCGGTCGCGGGTATCGAGGATGTAGTAGCCGAGCCCGGCACTGACCCCGAGCATTTCGCAGGGCACCAGCACGATCCAGAGGATGCCGATGGCCAGGCGCACGCCGGTCAGCACGTGGCCGAGCACGCCGGGCACGATCACCTTCAGCAGCATTTCCCGGCGGGTGGCGCTCAGGCTGCGGGCCAGCTGCAGCCAGCGCGGGTCCAGCTGGCGCACCCCGGCCGCGGTGTTGAGCAGGATCGGCCAGACGGCGGCGAAGGCCAGCAGGAAGTAGATGGGCTGGTCGCCGACCCCCATCAGCATCACCGCGATGGGCATCCAGGACAGCGGCGAGATCATCCGCAGGAACTGGAAGGCCGGCGTGGTGGCCGCCTCCAGGTTGCGCGAGCTGCCCACCAGCAGCCCCAGGGGCACGCCCACCAGCAGCGCCAGGGACAGCCCGACGAGGATGCGCTTGAGGCTCACCCACACGTGCTCGTACAGCTCGCCGCGGTGCAGCAGCTCCTGCAGGCTGGCCAGGGTCTGCTGGGGCGAGAAGCGCGCGGCCAGGCCGTCGTCCCCGCCCCCGGCCGCCACGCCGAGCCACCACAGCAGGCCCAGGGCGGCCAGGCCGCCGAGGCCGAGGAACAGGCGGTTCAGGTTCAAACGGCGATCTCCTCGGTGCGCTCGAAGCCGCCGCCCAGGCCGAACGCCTCCAGCCCGCCGACGCCGGCCAGGGCCGCCCGCACGAAGCGGTCGTCCACCAGGTCGGCGGCGGTGGCCTTGGGGTCGAGCCCGGCGAGGAAGGACTTGTCGCCCTGGATCAGGGTGTCCTTCAGGCGGCTGACCAGCTCCTCGGTGTAGCTGGGGAAGGGATAGGGCTGGAAGTCGATGCGCTGCTCGTCCCACGCGGCATGGCGGATGGCACCGCTCTTCACGTAGCCGTCGCGCTCGCCGGCCGCCGGGGCCAGCACCTTGCCCAGCACCTCGGGGGCGTGGGGGGTGTAGCGGTTGGCGCCGTCCTTGGACAGCAGCTTTGCCGCCTCGGCACGGTTCTCGCGGGTCCAGAGCTGCGCCTTGACGATGGCGTTGACCACCTTCTGCGACCACTCGGGGCGGTTGTTCAGGTCGTGCTCGTGCATGAACACCACGCAGCAGGCGTGGTTGCGCCAGACGTCCCCGGTGAAGCGCTGCACCCGGCCGACCTTGAGGTTCTCCGCCAGGGCGTTGAACGGCTCGGCGACGATGTAGCCGTCGATGCGCTTGCTGGCCAGGGCCGGCGGCATGTCCGAGGGCGGCAGCACCACCAGGTTGACCTCGTTGGCAGCCAGGGCCGCGCCCACCGGCTTGCTCACCGGCACCAGGCCGCTGTCGCGCAGCAGCTGCTGCACCACCACGTTGTGGATGGAGTACCAGAAGGGAATCGCCACGGTGCGCCCGCCCAGCTGGGCCACCTGCTCGATGCCCGGCGCCACGGTGAGGCCGGAGCCGCCGACGTGGTTCCAGGCCACCACCTTGGCCGGCACCTTGCTGCCGTAGCGGGCCCAGACGGTCATCGGCGACAGCAGGTGGATGACGTTCACCTGGCCGGAGATGAAGGCCTCGATCACCTGCGCCCAGCTGCGCAGCAGCACCGGGCGCTCGGCCTTGATGCCCTCGGCCTCGAACAGGCCGTTGGCGTGGGCCACCAGCAGCGGCGTGGCGTCGGTGATCGGCAGGTAGCCGATGCGCACCGGCGCGTCCGGCTCGGCGGCCGCGCGGGCCTGCAGGCTGGTGAGCAGCGGCAGCGCGCCGGCAGCGGTCAGCAGCGCGCCGAGCTTGAGGATGTCACGTCGGGAATGAGAGGGATCGTCCAGGCACATCGTGGGCCTCCGTATCAGGGGTTGGGGTTCCGTTTCCGCGGCTGGCCCGCCGTAGGGTCTTGAGGATGTCGACGCGCAAGGCCCCCAGTTCCTCCACCCGCTCCGCCCGTGGCTGGGGCAGGTCCGGGGTCCACTCGCCGAGGATCCGCGCCGGGGTGTCGCCCAGTAGCAGGATGCGGTCGGAGAGCAGCAGGGCCTCGTCGATGTCATGGGTGATCAGCACGGCGGCGGTGCGCTGCTCGTGGATCAGTCGCAGCAGCAGTTGCTGCATGTCGGCGCGGGTCACCTCGTCCAGCGCGCCGAAGGGTTCGTCCAGCAGCAGCACCTCGGGGCGCCGTGCCAGGCAGCGGGCCAGCGCGGTGCGCTGGGCCATGCCGCCGGAGAGCTGCGCGGGGAAGTGGCCACGGGCGTGGGCCAGGCCCACGGCGGCAATGGCCTGCTCCACCCGCGCCTTGCGTTCGGCAGCAGCCAGCTTGGGCTGGCGGGCGAAATCCAGGCCGAAGGCCACGTTCTTCTCCAGGTTCAGCCAGGGCAGCAGGCTCGGGTCCTGGAAGGCCACCGCCACGCGCGGGTGGGGGCCGTCCAGCGGCTCACCGTGGAGCCGCACCTGCCCGCCGCAAGGCTGCTGCAGGCCCGCCAGCACCCGCAGCAGGCTGGATTTGCCGACGCCGCTGGGGCCGAGGATGGACACCACCTCCCCCGGCGCCAGCTGCAGGTCGAAGCGCGCCAGCACCTCCTGGCGCTGGTTGCCGCGCAGGTAGCCGAGGCGGATGCCCTCGGCCGTCAGCAACCCGTCGCTCACGCCACCACCTCGCGGGCCTGGCGGTTCAGTTCGGTACGCAGCTGCACCAGGCTGGGGGTGACGATGGGCACGAAGGCCGACTCCCGCCAGCGCCGCGCGAAACCCGCACCGTGCTCGCTCAGGTAGGCCTTGCCACCGCTGGCCTGCAGCTCCAGCTGGATGGCGTCGGCGACGCTCTCCGCCAGGCCGATGCGCAGGCGGAACTGCGCAGCCGGCTGGGCGAGGAAGCGGCCTTCGTCCAGCCCCTGGTGCAGTTCGCGGGCCAGGGCCTCCAGGCGGGTGCGCTGCGCGCCCAGCTCGGCCTCCAGCAGGGCCCGGCCACCGCCGTCGCCGAGGTGCGCCTGCACCTCGTCCAGGCAGCGCCGCGCCAGGCCGAGGGCCATGCCGCACTGCAGGCCGAGGAAGGCCGGGCGTACCCCCGGGAGGAAACGCCGGGCGTCTTCGTGCAGCAGCCAGGCGCGGTCGAGCTCCACCCCGGCCAGGTCGAGGGCGGCGGTGTTGCTGCCCTGCAGGCCGAGCAGGTCGAGGTCGGCGGAGCGCGCCAGGCCCGCCAGCCCGTCGGGGATCGCCAGCACCAGCGGCGGCTGGCTCTCCCCGGCTTCCACGGCGGCGGCCACCAGGAAGCCCTGGCGGCGCAGGTTGGTCACCCAGGGCAGGCGCCCGTCCAGGCGCCAGCCGCTCTCGGTGGCCTGGCTGCGCACCTGCAGCGCCTCGACGCCGCTGAGGAACTTCATGGCGTTGGACAGGCCTGTGGCACCGGCCACGCGGCCGGCCAGCAGGTCGCCCAGCAGGCGCTCGCGCAGGGCCTCGTTTGGGGTGTGCAGCACGTATTCGATGAAGGCGCGCTGCCCCCACAGCACGAAAGCGGCGGTGAGCGAGTGGCCAGCCACGGCGGCGACCGTCTCGATGGCGTCGTGCAGCGTGCCGCCATCGCCGCCCAGGGCGCGGTCCACGCCGACCTTGGGCAGGCCGGCCTGGCTGAGCGCGTGCAGCAGGGTGTCGGGGTCGCAGGCGCCGGTGTCGAGCGCCTCGGCCTGGCTGTCGAGCCAGTGGCTCAGGTTGGGGTCCAGCATGTCGATCTCCTGATCATCGGCGTCCGGGGCTCAGGCCCCCGGACGTTGCCAGCGGTACCTGGCCAGCTCGTCATTGAGCGGCGTACGGGCGAAGACGTTGGCGAAGTTGCAAAGCGTAGCCAGGCTCACGCCGAGGATCACCTCCAGGGCGTTGCCGTCGGTGAAGCCGGCTGCGCGGAAGGCGGCGAAGTCAGCGTCGCTGACATCGCCCCGTGTAGCGATCACGGCCTGGGTGAAGGCCGCCAGGGCCTCCAGGCGCGCCTCGGGCAGGGGCGCCATTTCCCGCAGGGCACTGACCACCTCGGCCGGCAGTTTGGCCTTGTTGGTGGCGACGGCAGTGTGCCCGGCTACGCAGAAATCGCAGCCGTGGCGAGTTGCCGCAACCAGTTGCACCACTTCCCTTTCGGCCAGGTTCAGCTCAGCCTTGCCGTTCAGCGCCGAGACGGTGACGTAGGTTTCCAGGGCCGCCGGCGCATTGGCCAGCACCCCCAGCAGGTTGGGGATGAAGCCGGAGTTCTTCAGGGCGTTTTCGAGGAACGGGCGCGCCGCTTCGGGGGCGCTGTCGAGGGTCTGTACGGGCACACGGGACATGGAGTCTTCTCCTGGGTCGGTTCGGGTGCCGAAAAGTCTGTTGGTAATAAGAAACCCGTTCAATATTCTAAAGTCGCTATCACTTGCTCCTGAGTCTTTCCCTTAGATGAAGTCATCCAGCCCCCTGGTCGATTGGTTATTAGAGAACCTCGAACTCGACACCAGCCTCTTCCACGTCGGCCGTTACTGCGGCGGCTGGCACGCCAGCACCCAGGGCCTGGCCCGCGCCAGCTTCCACCTGGTGGTGCAGGGGCATTGCTGGCTGCACCTGGACGACGGCAGCGAGGCGCTGCGCCTGGAGGGCGGCGACGCGGTGTTCCTGCTGCGCGACCTGGCCTACCGGCTTTCCGGCGAGGCGACGGCGGAGGCCGCCCGCGCCCAGCCGAAGGGCACCATGCAGGCCCTGGAGCCGGCCGCCGGGGATGGCGTGGGGCTGGTGTGCGGGTTCTTCCACTTCCGCCAGGGCTTGTCGGCGCTGATCGTCGAGTCGCTGCCGCCGTGGATCGTGCTGCGCAGGGGCGACCCCTCCCTGGCTGCTGCGCGCAGCCTGTTCGAGCTGATCCTGCAGGAGTGCGCGCGCCTTCCGGCGCCCTCGCCGGCCCTGCTGGAGCGCCTCAGCCACCTGCTGTTCCTCTACGTGCTGCGCCAGCAGGTGACGGACAACACCCGCCTCGGCGGGCTTGCCGCGCTGGCGCGCCAGCCAGCCTTCGCTGGGCTGCTGGAACAGTTGATCGCCCAGCCCGGACGCGCCTGGAGCCTGGAGGAGATGGCGGCCTGCACCGGGCTGTCGCGCTCGGCGTTCTTCAAGCGCTTCCAGGAGCTGGCGGGGGAGTCACCAGGCCACGTGCTGCTGGCATTGCGCATGCGCCAGGCGTGCCGCCTGCTGGACAACGGGCGGATGGTGGCCGAGGTGGCGGATGCCGTCGGCTACCAGTCGGTGGCGGCCTTCACCCGCGCCTTTCACAAGGTCACCGGGGTGCAGCCGGGGGCGTACCGCAAATCGTCGGGGCAGCGCGGCTAGGCGACCACCCGGCGGCCGGCTGAAACCCCGCGCCGACCAGGCAGCTCTACCGTTCGGACCCGCCACGCCGAGAGGAGCCGCCCCATGGATCAGCCCCCGCACGACCTGCATGCCCTCCTGCAACAGATCGCCCGCCCGCTGTTCGAAGACGCCACACGCCACGCCCGCCAGGCAGGGCTGGAAGCGGTGGTGCGCGACGAAGCCAACAGCGTGGGGCCCGCCCTGTGCCTGGAGGTGGCACGCCCCGGCGAGCGGCCCAGCCGCTACCGCCTGCTGGGCGACACGGCGGCCGCACGGGTACGCCATGAATGCTTCTTCGCCGACGCGGGGGAGACGCGGCGCCTGGAAGCGGCGCCGGCCTCGGTCAACGAGACGGTGCTGGATACCCGCCTGGCGGCCTTCTTCCGCGAGGCCTTCGGGCTGTCCCTGGACTACACGGCCGAGCGGCGCCAGGCGGGTTTCTGGTAACACCCGCCAGATCAATCCCGCCGGGTCGGCACCTGCCAGATGTCCGCTGCGTACTCGCCGATGGTGCGGTCGGAGGAGAACCACCCGGCCCGCGCGGTGTTCAGCACCGCCGAGCGCCACCAGCGGTCCGGGTCCTGCCAGGCGGCGTCGACCCGGCGCTGGGCGTGCCAGTAGGCGCTGAAGTCTGCGCAGAGCATGAAGCGGTCGTGGTGCACCAGGCCGTCCACCAGGCCCTGGTAGCGGCTCGGGTCGTCCGGTGAGAAGACCCCGCTGCGGATCGCCTCCAGGGCGGCGGCGAGGCGGTCGTCGGCGGCGACCACGGCCTGCATGTCCAGGTCGCCCGCGCGCACCCGCTGCTCCACCTGGCTGGCGGTGAGGCCGAAGATGAACATGTGCTCGGCGCCGATCAGCTGGCTCATCTCCACGTTGGCGCCGTCCAGGGTGCCGATGGTGAGCGCGCCGTTGAGGGCGAACTTCATGTTGCTGGTGCCGGAGGCTTCCAGCCCGGCGGTGGAGATCTGCTCCGACAGGTCGGCGGCGGGGATGATGGTCTCCGCCAGGCTGACGTTGTAGTTGGGCAGGAACACCACCTTCAGCAGGCCACGCACCGTGGGGTCGGCGTTGACCGTGCGGGCGATGTCGTTGGCCAGCTTGATGATCAGCTTGGCCTGCTGGTAGCTGGCGGCGGCCTTGCCGGCGAACACCTTGACCCGGGGCACCCAGTCGGTGGCCGGCTCGTTGCGGATGGCCTGGTACAGGGCCACGGTGTGCAGCAGGTTGAGCAGCTGGCGCTTGTACTCGTGGATGCGCTTGACCTGCACGTCGAACAGCGCGGTGGTGTCCAGGGTGATGCCCAGGCGCTCCTGCACCAGGGCCGCCAGCGCGGCCTTGCTCTGCTGCCGCTGGGCGGCGAAGCGCTTGCGCAGGCCCGGCTTGGCGGCCCAGGGCTCGAGGTTGCGCAATTGGTGCTCGGGCTGGTCCAGCAGGGATTCGCCGAGGGTTTCCACCAGCAGCGCGGTGAGCCCGGGGTTCACCTGGTAGAGCCAGCGGCGGAAGGTGATGCCGTTGGTCTTGTTGCTGATGCGCTCGGGGTAGAGCCGGTGCAGGTCGCGGAACACCGTCTCGCGCATGAGGTCGGTGTGCAGCGCCGAAACGCCGTTGACGCTGTGGGAGCCAAGGAACGCCAGGTTGCCCATGCGCACCCGCCGGCCGTGCTCCTCGTCGATCAGCGAGACCGCGCGCAGCAGCGCGAAATCATGCTCGCCGGCGGCGCGCAGGGCGTCGATGTGGAAGGCGTTGACCAGGTAGATGATCTGCATGTGGCGCGGCAGCAGCCGCTCCATCAGCGACACGGGCCAGGTCTCCAGCGCTTCGGGCAACAGGGTGTGGTTGGTGTAGGACAGCGTTGCCACCGTCATGCCCCAGGCCTCGTTCCAGTGCAGGCGGTGCTCGTCCACCAGTTGGCGCATCAGCTCGGCCACGGCGATGGCCGGGTGGGTGTCGTTGAGCTGGATCGAGGCCTTCTGCGGCAGGCTGCGAATCTCGCCGTGGGCCTGCATGTGGCGGTGCAGCAGGTCCTGCAGGGAGGCGGAGACGAAGAAGAACTCCTGGCGCAGGCGCAGCTCCTGGCCGGCCTCGGTGCTATCGGCCGGGTACAGCACCCGCGAGATGCTCTCGGCGCGCACCACGTCGGCCACGGCGCCGAAGTGGTCGCCGGCATTGAAGCGTTCCAGCTGCAGGTCCTCCATGGCCCGGGCCCGCCACAGGCGCAGGGTGTTGACGCTGGCGCCGCGCCAGCCCACCACGGGGGTGTCGTAGGCGATGGCACGCAGGGTCTCGGCGGGCTGCCAGACCTGGCGGGTGGCGCCGCCCTCCTCTTCGAGGGTCGTCACGCTGCCGCCGAAACCGATGCCGTAACTCACCTCGGGCCGTTCGAACTCCCAGGGGTTGCCGAAGTCCAGCCAGGTCTCGGTCTGCTCCTGCTGCCAGCCGTCGGTGATGACCTGGCGGAACAGCCCGTGCTCGTAGCGGATGCCGTAGCCGTGGGCGGCCAGGCCGAGGGTGGCCATGCTCTCCATGAAGCACGCGGCCAGCCGGCCGAGGCCGCCGTTGCCCAGTGCGGCGTCGGGCTCCACCTGGCGCACTTCGTCGAAGGACACGCCGAGCCCGTCCAGGGCTTCGCGGGCGGTCTCCAGCAAGCCGAGGTTGCTCAGGCAGTCCACCAGCAGGCGGCCGATGAGGAACTCCAGGGAGAGGTAGTAGACGCGCTTGTGGTCCCGGCGCGCCTGCCCGGTGCCGGCTTCCTCCCAGTTGTCCACCAGGTGGTCGCGGGCGGCCAGGGCCAGGGCCTCGAACCAGTCGTGGCGGTAGGCGCTGCCGGGGTCCTTGCCCACGGCGTAGCGCAGCTTGTCGAGGATGCGCTGGCGAAAGGCGTCCACCTCCGGGCGGGTGGCCGGGGCGTCCTGCTCTGCACTCATGGGGGCTCTCCCGGGTCAGTCGATGCGGGCGTCGGCGTGGGCCACGCGCAGGCGGCGGGCCTCGGGGATACGGGGCGGCAAGCCCTGGGCCAGCAGGCCGTCGAGGGTGATGGCGCCTTCGCGGGCCAGCAGGTCGGCCTTGCGCGCCGCCCAGGTGGCGTCGTCACCCAGGCGGTCGAGCAGGTCGTGCCCGGCCAGGGTCAGGCCGGTGGCGATCATCACCGGCTCGCCATTCCAGGGGTGGTGCGTGGCGCATTCCACCAGCCCGCCTTGGGCCAGCAGGTGCAGGTGATGGGCCACCTGCGCGGCCGAGTGCCCGTCCCAGGCGCGCGGCGCGAAGTGCCGCCCACCCTCCAGCGCCTCGACGGCCATCAGCAGGCTGCGGATGAGGTCCCAGTCTCGTTTCATGGTGAAGTTCCTTCTGCCGAATCACGGGGTTTCGCGGCTCCCTTGGGTGAGTCCCCCTGCAGCGCCGGAAGGTTCAACCTGCTTTCAGGGCGGCGGGACCATCGGTCGAGCGGCGCCGCAGATCACCGGAACTCGCCCGCAGCGCCACCGCTCCCACCCTGTAGCGGGCCTCGCCCCGGAGGCCCGGAAACAGGAGGAGACCGCCATGCCACGCGGCAGCAAAGACGCCTACACCGACAAGCAGAAGCGCAAAGCCGAGCACATCGAGCAGAGCTACGAGGACAAGGGCGTGGCGCCCAAGGAAGCTGAGGCCCGCGCCTGGGCCACGGTGAACAAGCAGTCCGGCGGCGGCGAGAAGTCCGGCTCCGGCACCCGCAAACCGGCCACGGCCAAGCGCGCTGCGCGGCAGTCCTCGGCCCGCCAGGCGGCCGCCACCCGCCAGGGCGTACCGCGTCCGGGCCAGTCCCTGGAAGACAGCACCCGCGCGGACCTGATGATGCGCGCCCGGGACCTGGGCATCGCCGGGCGCTCGCGCATGCGCAAGGCCGAGCTGATCCAGGCGATCCGACATGCGGCCTGAGCCGCGCCGTCCATCACCGGCTGGCCGCCTGGCGTTGTGCGGCGTCGGTGGCTGGCTGCTGGTGCGCGGCGCCCTGCGTGGCGGCCCGCTGGGGCTGCTGCAGGCCGTGCTGGGCGCCGCCGCGCTCTATCGGGCGGCCACCCCGCCAACCCGGCCGGCCCGGCCAGCGGGTGACCACCCCGTGCTGGACCCGCGCCAGGGCATCCGTACCCCGTTCCAGAGCCGCCCACAGCCGGTGCGGCTCCCAGGCCTGCTGAAGGAGGCTCCCATGAGCATCAGTTACGACGTCGACGCCGGTACCTGTTCCATCGAACTCAACGGCAACCATTGCGAACTGCCGATCCGCGACGTGGTGGTCACCACCGACGAGGGGCTGCGCGCCTCGGTGATCCACTGCACGGCGGGCACCGCCCTGCTCACCGAAGATCAGGCCCAGGCGCTGATCGGCGCCGGGGCCCGGGACGAGCGCTTCAACCTGCTGGCGGACTGACCCGCCCTGCCCCCGCCGGCACGCCGCCCGGGCGACGTGCCGGCAGGCTCAGGCCGGCTTGAGCACCAGGCTGCCCAGGGGCGGCAGGTCCAGCACCAGCGCATGGGCCTGGCCGTGGCTGCCGCCCTCCACGGTGGCGGCTTCGGCCAGGGTGCCGGCATGGGAACCGGCGAAGGCATCCGCATCGCTGTTGAGCAGCACCCGCCAGCGCCCGCCCACGGGCACGCCGACCCGGTAGCCCGGGCGCGGCACCGGGGTGAAGTTGTGCACCACCAGCAGCGGGCCGCCCTCGCGGTCGCGGCGCAGCCAGGCGTACACGCTGTTGACCGAGTCGTCGCCGATCAGCCACTGGAAGCCTTCGGCCTGGCCATCCAGCTGGTGCAGGGCCGGTTCCTCGCGGTGCAGGCGGTTGAGGGCGGCCACCAGGTCGCGCACGCCCTGGTGCTCGGCATAGCGCAGCAGGTACCAGTCCAGCTCGCCGTCGTGGCTCCATTCCCGCCACTGGCCGAACTCGCAGCCCATGAACAGCAGCTTCTTGCCCGGGTGGGTCCACATGAAGCTGAGGTACAGCCGCAGGTTGGCGAACTTCTGCCAGCGGTCGCCGGGCATCTTGTCCAGCAGCGAGCGTTTGCCGTGGACCACCTCGTCGTGGGAGATGGGCAGGATGAACTGCTCGGAGAAGGCGTAGAGCAGGCCGAAGGTGAGCTGGTGGTGATGGTGGCTGCGGTGCAGCGGGTCTTCGGCGATGTAGCGCAGGCTGTCGTGCATCCAGCCCATGTTCCACTTGTAGGCGAACCCCAGGCCGCCTTCGCGCACCGGGCGGCTCACGCCCGGCCAAGCGGTGGACTCCTCGGCGATGACCAGCGCACCGGGCGCCTCGGTGGCGACCACGTCATTGAGGTGGCGGAGGAAGTCGATGGCCTCCAGGTTCTCCCGCCCGCCGTGGCGGTTGGGGATCCATTCGCCCTGCTTGCGCGAGTAGTCGCGGTAGAGCATGGAGGCCACCGCATCCACCCGCAGGCCGTCGATGTGGTAGACGCGCAGCCAGTGCAGCGCGGAGGCCATCATGAAGCCGTGCACCTCGTGGCGACCGAGGTTGTAGATGTAGGTGTCCCAGTCCTGGTGGAAGCCCTCGAAGGGGTGCGCGTACTCGTAGAGCGCGGTGCCGTCGAAGCGCGCCAGGCCGTGCTCGTCGGTGGGGAAATGCGCCGGCACCCAGTCGAGGATCACCCCCAGGCCGGCCTGGTGGCAGGCGTCGACGAAGGCGGCGAAATCCGCCGGGCTGCCGTGACGGGCGGTGGGCGCGAACAGCGACAGCGGCTGGTAGCCCCAGGAACCGCCGAAGGGGTGCTCCATGATCGGCAGCAGTTCGAGGTGGGTGAAGCCCATCTCCAGGGCATAGGGGATCAGCTGCTCGGCCAGGGCCTGCCAGTGCAGCACCGGCCCTTCCGGCCCACCCTCGCGGCGCCAGGAGCCGACGTGGACCTCGTAGATCGACAGCGGCCGGTCATGGGCCTGTGCGCGGCTGCGCTCGGCCATCCAGGCCTCGTCGTGCCAGTGGAAGGCCAGGGGCTCGGCCACCACCGAGCCGGTGGCGGGCGGGTGCTCGGTGGCCAGGGCCAGCGGGTCGGCCTTCAGCGGCAGCACGCCATGGCTGCCGAGGATCTCGTACTTGTAGACCTCCCCCGGTTGCAGGCGCGGCACGAACAGCTCCCACACGCCCGTGGGGTGACGCAGGCGCATGGGGTGGCGACGGCCATCCCAGCCGTTGAACCCGCCTACCACCGAGACGCGCCGGGCATTGGGCGCCCACACGGCGAAACGCACGCCCTCGACGCCTTCGTGTTCCACCCGCTGGGCGCCGAAGACCTGGCCGAGTTCACGGTGGTTGCCTTCGGCGAACAGGTAGAGGTCCATCTCGCCCAGGCAGGGGCCGAAGCTGTAGGGGTCCTCGGTTTCCTGCACACCGCCGGCCCAGTGGATGCGCAGGCGGTAGCGGCCCTGGCCGCTCCAGGGGGCGCTGAACAGGCCGGGCGTGGCGGCCGGCTGCATGGGCACGGCGCCCTGCTCGTCCAGCAGCTCCACCTGCAGGGCGCCGGGCAGGTAGGCCCGCACCCGCCAGCCATCGGCCACGGGGTGCGGGCCGAGCCAGGCGAAGGGGTCGCCCTGCTCGGCCCGCACCAGGGCCTGGATGGCGTTGCGTTCGGCATCCGCGCCGACAAGGGTCTCACTCATGGGTCACTCCGGGGTCTTGGGTCAGCGCCACCAGGCCGCGCAGCGGCACGGCGAGCCAGTGCGGGCGGTAATGGGCTTCGTAGAGGATTTCGTAGGCGGCCTTCTCGATGCCGAACAGCGCGAGGGCGGCCTGCTCGCCGTCCCGCTCGAACCAGGCGTGGGGCAGCCCGGCGGCGGCGATGCGGTAGGCCTCCAGGCAGGCGCGGCCGGCTTGCTGCCGGTAGCGCTCGGCCAGTTGCCGGCGCAGGGCTGCGGCCTGGGGCGCGTGGTCCGCCACCCCGTCACCCCGCACCAGCATGGCGGCGGCGTAGTCGAACGAGCGCAGCAGGCCGGCGACGTCCTTGAAGGGGCTGTGGCGGGCCCGGCGTTCGGCCAGGCTGCGGGTGGGTTCGCCTTCGAAGTCGATGAAACAGGCGTCGCCGTCCTCCACCAGCACCTGGCCCAGGTGCAGGTCGCCATGGACGCGGATCAGCAGCCCGCCGGCGCTGCGCCGGGCGAGGGTCTCCACCTGCTGGTGCAGGGTATCGCGACGCTGCAGCAGCCCTGCGGCCAGGGCCGCCGTCTCGGGATCGAGGGCGGCGCGGTGGTCCTCCAGCGCCGCCAGTGCCGCGTCCAGCTGGGCCACCACGCTGCGGGCCCAGGCCTCGGTGGTGGCGGCATCGCTTTCCAGCGGGCCGAAGTCGGCCTCGTCGGAGGGGCGTGCCAGCACACTGTGCAGCTCGCCCAGGCGCCGGCCGAGCACCCCGGCGAAGGCCTGCAGGGTGCGCAGTTCGGTTTCGGCGGCCTGCTCACCCCCGGCATCCGCCGCCAGGGCGTTGCGCAGGGCGCGGTCGAGGTGCTCCAGGGTCCATTGCCAGGCATCGCCCTGATTCGGCCGGAAGGCCTGCAGCACGGCCAGGGTCCGGGCAGCGCCGTCGGCGTCCACCCGGCGCACCTGGCCCAGCAGCGCCGGGACGTGGGCGAAACCCTGGGCGGTGAGGTAGGCGCCCATCTCCGCCTCCGGGTGCAGGCCGGGCAGCACCCGGCGCAGCAGCTTGAACATGTAGCGCCCGTCGATCACCGCCGAGCTGTTGGACTGTTCCGCCGAGAGCACCTTGACCGGCGCCCCCTGCCAGCCGGGCAAGGCGCCGGCAGCGGCCACCGGCAGCCAGTGCAGCTCGCCTCCGGCCACGGCGCGCACGGGCTCGCGGGCCAGGTCATCGATCCAGCGGGTGATGAACGCTGGCACGCCGAAGCCCTCCATCATCACACCGTCGCGCCCGTCCAGGCGCAGGCGGGCCACGGCGCCGCGCAGGGCATCGGAGGCGCCGGCGGCCTGTTCCAACGGCACGAAGACCAGGGGCACGGGGTAGCTGGCAGGGTCGCCGGGCACCTCCACTTCCGCCAGCACGGCCGGCAGCTCTGCGTCGCCACAGGGCAACAGGTACAGCAGCCGGGCGGCATCGGCACGGGTACCGGGGTACCAGCGGCGGCTCGGCAGCCAGCCTTGCAGGGCCGCCTCCAGGGCAGCCGGTGGGAGGTCGGCCAGGCTGCCGTCCAGGGTCAGGGTGGGCAGGTCGGGCGGGGTCGCGGGAGCCGGTTCGGGCCTGGGCATGGCGGTGTCCTCAGTCCTGGGGGCGGATGCGCCAGATGCCGAATGGCAGGCGCCAGGGTTCGATGCGCATCCACTGGACCTTGCCGTGCCAGGTCCAGGTGTGGCCGTTCATCAGGTCTTCGCCCCGGGTCATGGCGTCGTCGGGCAGGCCCATCTCCCACAGCGGCAGCTCGAAGTGCGCCTCCTGGGCCTGGTGCGGGTCGAGGCTGATGGCCACCAGGACGAAGTTGTCGCCGTCGGCGCTGCGCTTGCCGAAGTAGAGGATCTGGTCGTTCCAGGCGTTGTAGACCTGCAGGCCGAGGTGGCTCTGCAGGGCCGGGTTCTCCCGGCGGATGCGGTTGAGCTGGGCGATCTCGGCGACGATGTTGCCGGGCGCCTGGTAGTCCCGGGCGCGCAGCTGGTACTTCTCCGAGTCGAGGTACTCCTCCTTGCCGGGCACGGGGGCGGACTCGCAGACCTCGAAGCCGGAATACAGCCCCCACAACCCCGAGCCCATGGCCGCCAGCGCGGCACGGATGAGGAACGCCGCGCGCCCCTGGCCCTGCAGGTGGAAGGGGTTGATGTCCGGGGTGTTGACGAAGAAGTTGGGCCGGTAGCAGTCCCGCAGCGGCGGCTGGTTGAGTTCGAGCAAGTACTCGGCCAGCTCGGCCTTGGCGGTGCGCCAGGTGAAGTAGGTGTAGCTCTGGGAGAAGCCCAGTTTGCCCAGGCGCGCCATCATCGCCGGGCGGGTGAAGGCCTCGGCGAGGAAGATCACCTCCGGGTGGCGACCGCGCACTTCGGCGATCAGCCATTCCCAGAACGGCAGCGGCTTGGTGTGGGGGTTGTCGACGCGGAACAGCGTGACGCCCGCCTCCACCCAGCCCAGCACCACGTCGCGCAGGGCCAGCCAGAGGTCGGGCTGGGCCTCGCGGGCATAGAAGTCGACGTTGACGATGTCCTCGTACTTCTTCGGCGGGTTCTCGGCGTGGCGGATGGTGCCGTCGGGGCGCCAGCTGAACCAGCCGGGGTGCTGTGCCAGCCAGGGATGGTCGGGGGAGCACTGGATGGCGAAGTCGAGGGCGATCTCCAGGCCGTGCTCACGGGCCGCCTGCACCAGCGCGAGGAAGTCGTCGCGGCTGCCGAGCTGGGGGTGGATGGCCTCGTGCCCACCCTCGGCGCTGCCGATGGCGTAGGGGCTGCCGGGGTCGTCCGGACCGGCCTCCAGGGCGTTGTTCGGCCCTTTGCGGTGGGTGCGCCCGATGGGGTGGATGGGCGGGAAGTAGAGCACGTCGAAGCCCATGGCCTGGATCGCCGGCAGCCGCTCGATGACGTCGCGGAAGGTGCCGTGGCGCTGGCCGTCGTTGGCGGCGGAGCGCGGGAACAGTTCGTACCAGCTGGCGAACTCCGCCCGCTTGCGCTCCACCTCCAGGGGGAACAGCGGGCTGCACACCCGGTGCGGGTGGGCCTGGACCCGGTCCACGGCCGCGCGGGTTTCCGGTGCCAGCAGCAGCGCCACGCGCTCCTCCACCGACTGGGTGGCCTCCACCGCCTCGATCAGCGTGCGCAGCGCTTCCACCTGCTCCGGCGGAGCCTGGGCCGCGACCCGCTCCAGGTGGGCCACTCCTTCGCGCAGCTCCAGCGCGATGGAGACGCCGGCGGCGTGTTTCTTCGCCAGTTCGTCGCAATAGCTGGCGTACAGGTCCCACCAGGCCTCCACGGCGAACACCACGCGGCCGACACCGGGCGGCACGAAGCGGGCCTGCCAGTGGTCGTTGCCCAGCGGCTGCATGGGCTCCCGCTGCCATTGGGCCTCGCGGGACTCGCGCCACAGCAGGTGGGCCGCCAGCTTGTCGTGGCCATCGGCGAAGATCACCGCGCTCACCGTGCGCGGCTCGCCGGCGATGGCCTTGGCAGCGAAACGGCCGCCATCCACCACCGGCTCCACCGCCTCGATGGCGATGCGCGGGCAGGCCAGGGCTTCTTCCAGGGACAGCGCGCCGGTCAGGCGCGCCACGGATTCGGCAGGGTGCATGGGAAACATGGACGGGCTCCTTGTGGCCGGCGCGCAGCGGGCCGACCCACGGCCGCGCCGGTTGGCGGGAATCTGCTAGTTCCGAGCCCGGGCCGTCGGCAAAGTTCGAACTGATTGCGCCACCCCGGCACCACCCGGGCATGGCTCCGGCCCGGCGGGAGCGGCATAATCCCCGCTCCTTCGTACGGCCCGGTTTCCATGCGCATTCACGTCACCTTCATCGATCGCGTCGGCATCACCCAGGAAGTGCTCGCCCTGCTCGGCGGACGCAACCTCAACCTGGATGCGGTGGAGATGGTGCCGCCGAACGTCTACATCGACGCGCCGACCCTGAGCCCCGAGGTGCTGGACGAGCTGCGCGAGGCCCTGCACAAGGTGCACGGCGTGCAGGACGTGACGGTGGTGGACATCCTCCCCGGCCAGCGCCACCGCCTGCAGCTGGATGCGCTGCTGGCGGCGATGACCGACCCGGTGCTGGCGGTGGACGGCAATGGCCGCGTGCTGCTGGCCAACCCGGCGCTGGTGGCGCTGTACGGCGAGGAACCGGCCGGCATCACCCTGGCCCAGC
Source organism: Metapseudomonas otitidis (assembly GCF_011397855.1). NCBI lineage: Bacteria > Pseudomonadati > Pseudomonadota > Gammaproteobacteria > Pseudomonadales > Pseudomonadaceae > Metapseudomonas > Metapseudomonas otitidis. The sequence goes on from NZ_AP022642.1 coordinate 3,508,148, forward strand.
TGTTCGGCGACGAGAGCCTGCACGAGGTGCTGCGCGAGCAGGGCTTCCGCCTGCCGCTGCGGGAAATCCAGCTCAAGGGCCAGGCGCTGCTGCTGGACGCGGTGCCGATCAACGAGGGCGAACGCCTCACCGGGGCGCTGCTGACCCTCTACCTGCCCAACCGCATCGGCGAGCGCCTCTCGGCCCTGCACCACGACCACGCCGAGGGCTTCGACTCGCTGCTGGGCGACTCCCAGCCCATCCGCACCCTCAAGGCCCGTGCCCTGCGGGTGGCGGCCCTGGATGCGCCCCTGCTGATCACCGGCGAGACCGGTACCGGCAAGGAGCTGGTGGCCCGGGCCTGCCACGCCGTCAGCGCCCGGCGCAACCAGCCGTTCCTGGCGCTGAACTGCGCGGCCCTGCCGGAGAACCTCGCCGAAAGCGAGCTGTTCGGCTATGCCCCGGGCGCCTTCACCGGTGCCCAGCGCGGCGGCAAGCCGGGCCTGCTGGAGCTGGCCAACCAGGGCACGGTGTTCCTCGACGAGATCGGCGAGATGTCGCCCTACCTGCAGGCCAAGCTGCTGCGCTTCCTCAGCGATGGCTGCTTCCGCCGGGTGGGCGGCGACCGCGAGGTGAAGGTGGACGTGCGCATCCTCAGTGCCACCCACCGCAACCTGGAGAAGATGGTGGCCGAGGGCAGCTTCCGCGAGGACCTGTTCTACCGCCTCAACGTGCTCAGCCTGGACGTGCCGCCGCTGCGCGAGCGGGAGCAGGACATCCTCCTGCTGGCGCGCTTCTTCATGCAGCAGGCCTGCACCCAGATCCAGCGGCCGCCGTGCCGGCTGGCACCCGGCACCTACCCGGCGCTGCTGGGCAACCGCTGGCCGGGCAACGTGCGCCAGCTGCAGAACGTGATCTTCCGTGCGGCCGCCATCTGCGAGAGCAACATCGTGGAGATTGGCGACCTGGACATCGCCGGCACCGCCGTGGCCCGACAGAGCGACGGCGAAGTGAACAGCCTGGAAGAGGCCGTGGAGAACTTCGAGCGCGGCCTGCTGGAGAAGCTCTTCGCCAGCTACCCCTCCACCCGCCAGTTGGCCGCCCGGCTCAAGACCTCCCACACCGCCATTGCCCACCGACTGCGCAAGTACGGCATCCCGGGCAAGAACGCATGAGCGACCTTGCGAATCACTCGTAAGCGATTGATTTTCAAACAATAAAACCACTACTCAAGAGCAGCCTTCGCCACTGCTGGCGGCCGCCTGCCTGGGGCTGCGAGCGCGCGCCTGGCAGCCTCGGGGGCTCGCAGCGCCCCAACCCAACAACCCACATCAGATAGTCATCCTATCTAATTGTTTTTATTGGATTTTATTTAGACTTTTTACTCGAACGTATCGATTTCGCTACAGCGTATCGAATTCGCAACAAATCCTTTGAAAGCCCCATCACGCCTGGATTGCGCGCACATGGCCGGTCGGTCACCGCGAGAGCCGTAGCGATTTCGCTACACGCACGAAAAGATTTCACATCAATAAAACATCATATCTATTTGTTTTTATTGAATTTTTATTCGATGGCATCCGCCTTGCTATGAGGCGCCCAGACAGCACGGGGCGACGCTCCGTGCCGGGGGTCCCTATCAGCGCCCGGCAAAGAACCGGGCCACCGCATCGAGGAGTTACCAATGAGCCAATTGCGCTTTACCGCTGATCACGAATGGCTGCGCCTGGACGCAGACGGCCTGGTCACCGTCGGCATCACCGACTTTGCCCAGGACGCCCTCGGCGACGTGGTCTTCGTTCAACTCCCCGAACTGCAACGCTACGCCAAGGGCGAGGAAGTCGCCGTGCTGGAGTCGGTCAAGGCCGCCAGCAACATCGTCATGCCGCTGGACGGCGAGGTGGTGGAAGTCAACGGCGAGCTGCCCGACACCCCCGAGCAGGTCAACGAGGACCCGCAAGGCAAGGCCTGGTTCTTCCGCATGCGCCTGGACGATGCCGGTGCACTGGATGGCCTGCTCGACCAGGCCGGCTACGATGCTTTGGTGAAGAACGCCTGAGGAACACCCGCCATGCCCATCCAGACCCGTTCCCTCGACACCGCCAACGAGTTCATCGCCCGCCACATCGGCCCGCGTGAGGCCGACATCCAGGCCATGCTGGACCTGCTCGGCCACAGCGACCTGGAAGCCCTGACCGCCAGCGTCATCCCCGAGTCCATCAAGGACAGCAGCGTGCTCGACCTGGCCCTGCCCGGCCAGGGCGAAGCCGAGGCCCTCGCGGCCATCAAGGCCATCGCCGCCAAGAACCAGCTGCTGCGCAACCACATCGGCCAGGGCTACTACCCCTGCCACACGCCGAGCCCGATCCTGCGCAACCTGCTGGAAAACCCGGCCTGGTACACCGCCTACACCCCCTACCAGCCGGAGATCTCCCAGGGCCGCCTGGAATCCCTGCTGAACTTCCAGACGCTGATCAGCGACCTCACCGGCCTGCCCATCGCCAACGCCTCCCTGCTGGACGAGGGCACCGCCGCCGCCGAGGCCATGACCTTCTGCAAGCGCCTGTCGAAGAACAAGGCCAGCAACGCCTTCTTCGCCTCCCGTCATTGCCACCCGCAGACCCTGGACGTGCTGCGCACCCGCGCCGAGCCCCTGGGCATCGAAGTGGTGGTGGGCGATGAGCGCGAGATCAGCGACGTTTCCGCCTACTTCGGCGCGCTGCTGCAGTACCCCGCCACCGACGGCGACATCCATGACCACCGCGACCTGGTGGAGCGCCTGCACGGCGCCAACGCCCTGGTGGCGGTCGCGGCCGACCTGCTGGCCCTGACCCTGCTGACCCCGCCCGGTGAGTTCGGTGCCGACGTGGCCCTGGGCAGCGCCCAGCGCTTCGGCGTGCCGCTGGGCTTCGGCGGCCCGCACGCGGCCTACTTCGCCACCCGCGATGCGTTCAAGCGCGACATGCCCGGCCGCCTGGTGGGCGTGTCCATCGACCGCCACGGCAAGCCCGCCCTGCGCCTGGCCATGCAGACCCGCGAGCAGCACATCCGCCGCGAGAAGGCCACCAGCAACATCTGCACCGCCCAGGTGCTGCTGGCCAACATCGCCAGCATGTACGCCGTCTACCACGGGCCCCAAGGCCTGACCCGCATCGCCAAGCGCGTGCACCAGCTCACCGCCATACTCGCCGAGGGCCTGGCCCAGCTGGGCCACAGCGTCGAGCAGCAGCACTTCTTCGACACCCTGACCCTGGCCACCGGCGCCCGTACCGCCGAGCTGCACGCCAAGGCCTGCGCCCGGGGCATCAACCTGCGCGAGATCGATGACCAGCGCCTGGGCCTGTCCCTGGACGAGACCACCACCCAGGCCCATGTGGAAGAGCTCTGGGCGCTGTTCAGCGACAGCCAGGCCATGCCGGCGTTCGACGCCCTGGCCGGCACCGCCGCCAGCCGCCTGCCCGCCGCCCTGCTGCGCCAGTCGCCGATCCTCAGCCACCCGGTGTTCAACCGTTACCACTCGGAAACCGAGCTGATGCGCTACATGCGCAAGCTGGCCGACAAGGACCTGGCCCTGGACCGCAGCATGATCCCGCTGGGCTCCTGCACCATGAAGCTGAACGCCGCCAGCGAGATGATCCCGATCACCTGGGCCGAGTTCGGCAACCTGCACCCCTTCGCCCCGGCCGAGCAGTCCCAGGGCTACCAGCAGCTGACCCAGGAGCTGGAAGCCATGCTCTGCGCCGCCACCGGCTATGACGCCGTGTCGCTGCAGCCCAACGCCGGCTCCCAGGGCGAGTACGCCGGCCTGCTGGCCATCCGCGCCTACCACCTGAGCCGTGGTGACGACCAGCGCGACATCTGCCTGATCCCGCAATCGGCCCACGGCACCAACCCAGCCACCGCCAACATGGCCGGCATGCGCGTGGTGGTCACCGCCTGCGACGCCCGTGGCAACGTCGACATCGCCGACCTCAAGGCCAAGGCCGAAGAGCACCGCGACCGCCTCGCCGCGATCATGATCACCTACCCCTCCACCCACGGCGTGTTCGAGGAAGGCATCCGCGAGATCTGCGAGATCATCCACGCCAACGGCGGCCAGGTGTACATCGACGGCGCCAACATGAACGCCATGGTCGGCCTCTGCGCCCCGGGCCAGTTCGGCGGCGACGTGTCCCACCTGAACCTGCACAAGACCTTCTGCATCCCCCACGGCGGTGGCGGCCCGGGCGTCGGCCCGATCGGCGTCAAGGCCCACCTGGCCCCCTTCCTGCCCGGCCACGGCCATCTGGCGCGCAAGGAAGGCGCGGTCAGCGCCGCGCCCTTCGGCAGTGCCAGCATCCTGCCCATCACCTGGATGTACATCCGCATGATGGGCGGCGCCGGCCTGCGTCGCGCCTCGCAGCTGGCGATCCTCAACGCCAACTACATCGCCCGTCGCCTGGAAGAGCACTACCCGGTGCTCTACACCGGCACCAACGGCCTGGTGGCCCACGAGTGCATCCTCGACCTGCGACCGCTCAAGGACAGCAGCGGCATCAGCGTCGATGACGTGGCCAAGCGCCTGATCGACTTCGGCTTCCACGCCCCCACCATGTCCTTCCCGGTGGCCGGCACGCTGATGATCGAGCCCACCGAGAGCGAGTCCAAGGAAGAGCTGGACCGCTTCTGCGACGCCATGATCCGCATCCGCAACGAGATCCGCGCGGTGGAGACCGGCGCGCTCGACGCCGAGGACAACCCGCTGAAGAACGCCCCGCACACCGCGGCGGAGCTGGTCGGCGAGTGGGCCCACCCCTACAGCCGCGAACAGGCCGTGTACCCGACCGCCAGCCTGGTGGAAGGCAAGTACTGGCCGCCGGTGGGCCGGGTCGACAACGTCTATGGCGACCGCAACCTGGTCTGCGCCTGCCCGTCCATCGAGGCCTATCAGGACGCCTGACCGGCCCGTGAAGGTGGGAGCGAGTTCATTCGCGAATGAATTCGCTCCCACGACCGCCTTGCGCTTCAACGGTCGGGCCGCACGGCCCGGCCACCCCAAGTGTCTACGCTGACCCAATAACAACGAGCACGAACCAGGCTCAGGAGCGACACCATGTCCCTCAGCGTCTTCGACCTGTTCAAGATCGGCATAGGCCCTTCCAGCTCCCACACCGTCGGCCCGATGCGGGCGGCTGCCCGCTTCGTCGAGGGCCTGCGGCGGGAGCACCTGCTGGCCAGCACCACCAGCCTCAAGGTGGAGCTGTACGGCTCCCTGGGCGCCACCGGCAAGGGCCACGGCAGCGACAAGGCCGTGCTGCTCGGCCTGGAGGGCGAGCAACCGGACACCGTCGACACCGAAGCCGTGGAGGCCCGCCTGAAGGCCATCCGCGACAGCGGCGAGCTGCGCCTGGGTGGCGAGAAGCCCATCCGCTTCGTGGAGAAGGAGCACCTGGCGCTGATCCGCAAACCCCTCGACTTCCACCCCAACGGCATGATCTTCCGCGCCTTCGACGCGGCCGGCCTGCAGTTGCGCGCCCGCGAGTACTACTCGGTGGGCGGCGGTTTCGTGGTGGACGATGAGGCCGCCGGGCGCGACCGCATCGTCGAGGACCAGACGCCCCTCGCCTACCCCTTCAAGACCGGCAAGGAACTGCTCGCCCACTGCGCCGCCAGCGGCCTCTCCATCAGCGCGCTGATGCGCGAGAACGAGAAGGCCTGGCGCAGCCCCGAGGAGACCAGCGCCGGGCTGCAGCGCATCTGGCAGGTGATGCAGGACTGCGTGAAGGCCGGCTGCCGCAAGGAGGGCATCATGCCTGGCGGGCTCAAGGTCAAGCGCCGCGCCGCCGCGCTGTTCCGCCAGCTCAGCGAGCGCCCGGAGGCCGCCCTGCGCGACAGCCTGACGGTGCTGGACTGGGTCAACCTCTACGCCCTGGCGGTGAACGAGGAGAACGCCACCGGCGGGCGCGTGGTCACCGCGCCCACCAATGGCGCGGCGGGCATCGTCCCGGCGGTGCTGCACTACTACACGCGCTTCGTCCCGGGCGCCAATGACGAAGGTGTGGAGCGCTTCCTGCTCACCGCCGCCGCCATCGGCATCCTCTACAAGGAGAACGCCTCCATCTCCGGCGCCGAAGTGGGCTGCCAGGGCGAGGTGGGCGTGGCCTGCTCCATGGCCGCCGGCGCGCTCTGCGAAGTCATGGGCGGCAGCGTGCAACAGGTGGAGAACGCCGCCGAGATCGGCATGGAACACAACCTGGGGCTGACCTGCGACCCGGTCGGCGGCCTGGTCCAGGTGCCCTGCATCGAACGCAACGCCATGGGCTCGGTGAAGGCCATCAACGCCGCACGCATGGCCCTGCGCGGCGACGGCCAGCACTTCATCTCCCTCGACAAGGTGATCCGCACCATGCGCCAGACCGGGGCCGACATGAAGAGCAAATACAAGGAAACCGCTCGCGGCGGCCTCGCCGTGAACATCATCGAATGCTGAGTGCCGGTCCGTCGGGCGCCCAGCGCCCACGGACCCTCAATCGGTGCGCGCGGCGCACCTACAGGAAGACGGAATGACCACTGAAACCCTCGCCAAGACCCCGCTGCACGCACTGCACCTCGAACTCGGCGCGAAGATGGTGCCCTTCGCCGGCTACGACATGCCGGTGCAGTACCCCCTGGGCGTGCTCAAGGAGCACCTGCACACCCGCGACCAGGCCGGGCTGTTCGACGTCTCCCACATGGGCCAGATCCGCCTGCGCGGCAACCACGCCGGCCAGGCCCTGGAAACCCTGGTGCCGGTGGACATCATCGACCTGCCGGTGGGCCTGCAGCGCTACGCGGTGTTCACCGATGCCAACGGCGGCATCCTCGACGACCTGATGGTGGCGCGCCTGGCCCCGGATGAGCTGATGCTGGTGGTCAACGCCGCCTGCAAGGACCAGGACCTGGCCCACCTGCGCCAGCACATCGGTGACCAGTGCGAGATCGAACCGCTGTTCGAGGCCCGCGCCCTGCTGGCCCTCCAGGGCCCGGCTGCCGCCGACGTGCTGGGCCGCCTGGCCCCGGAAGTGAAGAAGATGACCTTCATGCAGTTCGGCAGCGTGCGCCTGGAAGGCGTGGAGTGCTACGTCAGCCGCTCCGGCTACACCGGCGAGGATGGCTACGAGATCTCCGTGCCCGCCGACAAGGCCGAGGCCCTCGCCCGCACCTTGCTGGCCCAGCCCGAAGTCCAGCCCATCGGCCTCGGCGCCCGCGATTCGTTGCGCCTGGAAGCCGGCCTGTGCCTGTACGGCCACGACATGAGCAGCGCCACCACCCCCATCGAAGCCAGCCTCGGCTGGGCCCTCTCCAAGGTGCGCCGTGCCGATGGCGCCCGCGCCGGCGGCTTCCCGGGCGCCGAGCGCATCTATGCGCAGCAGCGCGATGGCGTGGCGCAGAAGCGCGTCGGGCTGCTGCCCCAGGAACGCGTACCGGTGCGTGAAGGTGCGGAAATCGTCGATGCCGACGGCGCGGTGATCGGCCGCGTCACCAGCGGCGGCTTCGGCCCCAGCCTGGGCGGCCCCGTGGCCATGGGCTACCTGCCCGCCGACAAGGCCACGCTGGACAGCGACGTCTGGGCCATGGTGCGCGGCAAGCGCGTGCCCATGAAGGTCGCCCGTACCCCCTTCGTGCCGCAGCGCTACTACCGCGGCTGACGCTTTACCCTCGATGCCCCACCGGCGGCCCCTCGCCGGCCCGGGGCCTTCAGGCGGCGGGTCTACCGCCGCCTTTTCTTATCCTCGCCTCAACGCGTCAGCGGCAACGCCAGCCCCGCCATCCCGAACAGCCCGCCGCACACCTGGTTGAAGCGCCGGCCGCTGCGCGCCAGCCAGGGGCGGACGCGGTGGGCCAGGCGGGCGAGCAGGTACTCCACCACGCATTCGATGATCACGAAGGTCAGGGTCATGACCACGCACTGCAGCCACAGGGGCCGTGCGGGGTCGAGGAACTGGGAGACGAAGGCGCCGAAGAACAGGATCACCTTGGGGTTGGACAGAGCCGAGAACATGCCCTGGCGGAACAGGCTGAGGTTGCTGCGCCGGCCGACCTCGGTGCCGGCGTCCAGCTGGATGCCGGGCGAGCGCCAGAGCTGGATGCCGAGCCAGATCAGGTACAGGCCGCCGGCCACCTTGAGCAGGGTCAGTGCCTGGGCGGAGGCTTTGAGCAGCGCGCCGATGCCGAACATGGACAGCGCCATCAGCAGGGCGAAGCCGAGCGCGCCGCCGCTGATGGTGAACAGCGCCCGACGGTGCCCATGGAGGGCGCCATGGGACAGTGCCAGCAAGGCGTTGGGGCCGGGTGTTAGGGACAGGCCGAGGACGGCCAGCAGGTAGATCAACCAGGTATGCAAGGCCATCGGGTGGGGCTCCAGGGCAGGCGCGAGGCGCCAGTCTAGCGAGCCTCCCTGGGCAGCGCGAGGCCGACATTCACTCCCGGTAGCGCTGCTGGAAGTCGGCGAGCATCTTCTGGTAGCGCCCCGTGCTGCGCAGGGCCTGCAGGCCCTTCTCGAACATAGCCGCGAGCCGCGCCCCATCCGGGTTGACCTTGGAGAAGGCCAGCCAGAAGCCATCCTCCTGCATCAACCCCACCTGTTTCACCCTGCCCCGAAATTCGCCGCTCTGCTGGATGCGCATCAAGCCGGGCATGGTGTTCATCAGGATGTAGTCGACACGCCCCGCCGCCAGCATCTGCAGCAGCTGCGCATCGGAGTTGGCGGTGAAGCGCTCGATGGCCGGGTTCTCCATGAAGGCCGTCGGGTAGGTGTAGCCGTTGGTGATGCCGACGCTGTGGCCGTCGAGGTCGGCGGTCTTCAGGTCCTGCCGGGGTTCGTCGGCGCGACCGAAGATGGCCAGGCCTTCCTTGAACAGCGGGGTCGGGTGCCAAACGTATTGGTCGCGGTTGGCGTCGGTGATGGTGACGTCGAAGCAGGCCACGGCCTGCTTGCCCTCCTCTGCCAGCAGCAGGCAGCGGGAAAACGGCACGGTGAGGAACTGCACCTCCACACCCTGGGTGGCGAACGCCTCGCGCACCAGCTCCGGTGCAAAGCCTTCAGGTTCTTTGCTGTCGAAACGCTTGGAAGAATAAGGTGCCCAGTCGTCCTCGGCAGCGATCACCACCATTTCGGCCGCCACCGGCCCAACACAGGCAGCCAGCACGACTGCCAGGAGCCATGCTTTCATCACGCCCCTCCTCTATTGGCGCGGGCCGGCGGGCCCGCCATTGGCCTCCACCAGTTGGCTCGGCAGCTCGCGGGGCATCCAGATCTGGAAGTGCACGCCGGCACCGGGAGCGGACTCGAACTTCAACCGGCCGTTGAGCTTGCGGGTGATCAGGTTGAAGACGATGTTCAGGCCCAGGCCGGTCCCACCCTCGCCGCGCTTGGTGGTGAAGAAAGGTTCGAAGATGCGCTCGTGCAGCTCCGCCGGTACGCCGCTGCCGTTGTCACGGTAGTCCAGCAGGACCTCGTCGCCCTCAGCCTTCAGGGACAGGACGATGCGCGCGGCCTGGGTCTCGGAGAAGGCGTGGCGCACGCTGTTCATGATGAGGTTGGCCACCACCTGGGTGAGCACGCCAGGCAGGCTCTGCATGGTCAGCTCGGCGTCGCAGTCCAGCACCGGCTCCACCGGCACCTTGCGGGTCTCGGGGTGCAGGCTGGTTATCAGGGCCTCCAGCACCTGGCGCACCTGGAACTGGCAGCGGGCTTCGGACACCTGGTCCACGGCGGTCTGCTTGAAGTTGGCGATCAGCCGCGCGGCGCGGCCGATGTTGTGGTCGAGCATGGTGCTGCTGTCCTGGGCGCGCTGCAGCAGGCTGCGGAAGGCGTCGCTGGTCAGGGTCTGGGCCTGGAACTGGCTCTGCAACTCGCCCAGCACCTCTCCCAGCACCGAGGAGGCGGTGACGGCGATGCCCAGCGGGGTGTTCACCTCATGGGCCACCCCTGCCACCAGGCCGCCCAGTGCCGCCAGCTTCTCGGACTGGATCAGCTGCCCCTGGGCTTCGCGCAGCTGGCACACACTTTCAGTCAGCTCGCGGGTCCGCTCGGCGACGGTGGACTCCAGCTGGTCGGAGTAGGCCTTGAGCTTCTCCTCCCCTTCGCGCACCTGCCGCAGGTTGTCACCGAGGGCCTGCAGGTGCTGGTTGGTGGCGCGCACCAGCACGCCGATCTCGTTCTCGGCGTGTCCGGCGGGCTCGCTGAGGCGGGCGTTCTCCGGGGCGGCGATGTCCACCCGGGCAATGGAGAAGATCAGCTGGCGCAACGGACGGGTGACCCAGATATAGAAGATCAGCAGCAGGATCAGCGAGATGGCCAGGGCATAGACCAGGCCGCTGACCAGGGTCACCACGGCGCGGTGGAGGAACTCGCCGCCGTAGGGGAAGGTGTCCACTTCCACCAGCAGATCACCCAGCCAACCGGCCGCGCCGATGCCGAGCTTCTCGGTGGACAGGCGCAGTTGGTAGTGGCGCGTCATGCCGAACAGCATGTCGTTGAGGGCGCGGCCTTCGGTCTGCGTCAGGCTGCGGGAACGGTCGGCGAACAGCTTGCCTTCCGGCAGCATGATCCGTGCGCCGACCACGCCGCGCTGCTCGAGCATGCCCTTGAGCAGGTCGTCGGCGGTGCTCTGGTCGAGGCTGAACACCACGGTGGTGGCCGGGTCGCGCACCAGGCCGAACAGGGCCTGCACGTCCGCGTCCGGCAGGTCACGGCTGCGCTCGTAGTCCAGCGCGATCTGCACCAGGCTGACCACCAGGCCCAGCGCCACCGCACAGACCAGGGTCAGGCGCAGCAGGCTGGCGGAAAGGCTGCGCCCGACCACGACCTGGCCTTGCTCGGGGCCGACAGGTGGCGCAGCGGTCATGGGTGGTGCTCGTCCGGGTCGTCGGGGTACTGGTCACGGATGGCGAAGAAGGCGTCCTGGTGCTCCAGCAGCAGGTCCACCAGGCGAGGCTCGAAATGCCGGCCGCGCTCGGAGCGGATCAACTCCAGCACCTCTTCCCGGGGCCAGGGCTCCTTGTAGGCGCGTCGGGAGCACAGGGCGTCGAAGACGTCGGCCAGGGCGATGATCCGCCCAGCCAGTGGAATGGTGTCCCCGGCCAGGCCCTGGGGGTAGCCGTTGCCGTCCCAGCGCTCGTGGTGGTTGCCGGCGATCTGCGCGCCCACCTGCATCAGCAACCGGCGGGAGCGCTGGAGGATGGCCACGCCGTAGTCGACGTGCTTCTTCATCACCACCCACTCGTCGGGGTCGAGCTTGCCGGGCTTGTGCAGGATGGCGTCGGGAATCGCCACCTTGCCGATGTCATGCAGCGGCGAGGCATGCTGGATCAGGTACACCTCGCGCTCCGGCAGGCCGTAGAGCCGCGCCAGCATTTCGCTGAACAGCGAAACGCGCTGCACGTGGGCGCCGGTCTCCTTGCTGCGCACCTCCACGGCGTTGGCCAGGGTGTAGACCAGCTCCTTGGAGGTTTCCTGCAGGTCTTCCAGCAGGTTGATGTTCTCGAAGGTGATGGCCACGTTGCGCATGTAGATTTCCAGCAACTGCCGGTCCAGCTCGCTCAACGGCTCCAGGTGGGTGACGTAGAGCAGGCTGGCGCCGCCGCGCTCGTTGCTGTGATAGAGCACGTAGGCGTCGTCGTAGTGGCACGAGGCTTTGGCCTCCAGCACCTGGCGGAAGCGCTCGGCGACATCACCAGGCAGGGTCTGCAGCGAGTCGTCGGCCTGGTAGCTGTGGAACTCGCCGGTGGCGGCCAGGGTGCGGGTCTGTTCGTGCCCTTCCCCGGGGCAGACCATGCAGTACAGCGCCGACTGCCCCAGGTGCAGCAGGGTGGTCAGTTGCTCCAGCACCGTGGAGGAGAACACCTTGAGGGTCGCGGCGTTCTGCACCTTGGCGCAGGCCTCCAGCACGTGGCTCAGGCCCCGGCGCTGGGCCTCGATCACCCCCAGGTCGCGGTACGAGCGCAGCATTGAATACAGCAGCGTGCGCAGCTTCTGGGTGGTGAGCTCGGTCTTTTCCTTGTAGTCATCCACCTCGTATTCGCGGATGACCCGGTCCTCCGGCGCCTGGCCGGCCTGCCCGGTGCGCAGCACCAGGCGCGTCATGCGGTTGTTGCAGGTTTCCCGCAGGTAGCGCACCAGGTCCAGCCCGGCGTGCTCGGTTTCCATCACCACGTCGATCAGCGCCAGGGCGATGTCGTCCCGTGACTTGAAAATGTCACGGGCCTGGGCGGCGGAATAGGCGGGAACCAGCTCCAGGGGTCGCCCCTGGAACTCGAAGCCGCTCAAGGCGAGCCGGGTGACGGCGTGTACCTCGGCATCATCGTCCACCACCAGCACGCACCACGGCGGGATCGGCCGGGGAGCAGACGGCGGTGAATGGGTTGAGGAGGGAGAATCGGCGAAGAAGTCCATAGCACTCATCCTGGACAAGGCCCAATGCCAGCAGCATAGACGGCCCGGATGGAGTGACTGGATTTTTTGCGTGTAAGCCGCTGCGCGGCGGCCTTAGGACGCCCCGGAAGCCGTCTGACTCCCGGGGCGCGAGGGGTCAGGCGAGGTCGCCGGCCTGCTCGCGCAGGGCCCAACCGCCCTGCCCGTCCACGTCCAGGCGGTGGGTATGGAACTGCGCCAGGGTGGCGCGGTGGCCGACGCTGACCAGCAGCGTCTCGTCCAGGTGCTCGCGCAGCAGCGAGTAGAGGGCATGCTCCAGGCCTTCGTCCATGGCCGAGGTGGACTCGTCGAGGAACACCACACGGGGCCGGTTGAACAGCACCCGGGCGAAGGCCAGGCGCTGCTGCTCGCCGATGGAGAGGATGCGCGTCCAGTCCTGGCTCAGCTCCAGCCGCTCGGCCAGGTGCGCGAGGTTGACCTGGCGCAGCGCCTGCTTCAGGCGTTCGTCATCCTCGGCCACGGCGGTATTGGGGTAGGCGATGGCGGTGCGCAGGTCGCCCAGGGGCAGGTACGGGCGCTGGGAGAGGAACAGCGCCTGGTGCCCGCCGGGGCGGTACACGGTACCTTCGGCATAGGGCCAGAGCCCCGCCAGCGCCCGCAGCAGGGTGGTCTTGCCGCTGCCCGAAGGCCCCTTGATCAGCAGCGCCTGGCCCGGCACCAGCTCCAGCGCCAGGTCGGCCAGCAGGCGGTGCCCGTCGGGGCGCAGCACGTCGAGACTTTCGATGCGCAGGCCATCGGCGGCCTCATGGGTGTCCACCTTGGGCAACTCTCGGGCCTGCTGGTTGGCATCGAGGAAGCCAGTGAGACGGTCCAGGGTCGCGCGGTACTGGGCGAAGGTGTCGTAGGAGGTGCGGAAGAACGACAGCGAATCCTGCACCTGACCGAAGGCCTGGGAGGTCTGCATCACATCACCCAGCTTGATCGCACCGCTGAAGAAGCGCGGCGCCTGGAGAATGAACGGGAAGACCACCGCCACCTGGCTGACCACCAGGTTGAAGCCGTCGAACTTCAGGCTCCGGTAGACCATGGCCCAGACGTTGCCGATGAGCGCACTGAAGCGTCCCAGCAGCGTGCCGCGCTCGATGGCGGTGCCCTGGTAGAAGGCCACGTTCTCGGCGTACTCGCGCAGGCGCATCAGCGCATAACGGAAGTTCGCCGTGAGCTTTTCGTTGAGGAAATTCAGCCGGATCAGCGGCCGGCCGAGGCGGAAGGCGATCCAGGTGGCGATGATCACGTAGATGTACACCGCGAAGACCATGGCCCGGGGGATCTCCAGCCCACCCACCGTCAGCGGTGCCGACAGGCCCCAGAGGATGCCGGTGAAGGCCACCAGCGACACCAGGGCACTCACCGCACCCAGGGCCAGGGACACCGAGCCGGTGACGAAGGCGTTGACGTCCAGCTCGATGCGCTGGTCGGGGTTGTCCACCGGCTCGTCGAGGAACTGCCCGCGGTAGTAGGCATCACCGTTCATCCAGTCACCGGTCAGGCGCTCGGTGAGCCAGACCCGCCAGCGGATGTTGAAGGCCTGGGTGAGGTAGTAATTGAACAGCGCCCGCAGCACGTGGATGGCCGCCAGCACCGCGAAAATGCCGAGGAAGTACCAGAACGCTGTCTGGTCCAGGCCCTGCAACGCGCTGTAGAAGCCGTTGTACCAGAACGAGAACAGCACGTTCATGCGCACCGAGAACAACGCCATCACCAGCAGCAGGGTGAAGACCAGCAGCGGCTTCCAGCTGCGTTTGGGGCTGAGGTAGGGGCCGGCGACCTGCCAGAACTGACTGCCCCAACGGGTGAATCGAACCGCCAGCGCAGCGGCGGCGGAGAACGCAACGATGGTGACCAGGGACGCGACAGCGAGCCAGCTCAGGCTCTCCTGCAGGGCCTTGCTCCAATCCATTTCCATGCTGGGTATCCGTGCTTCGGGGGAAGGGGACGACGCGGTCGGGCCGGAGCCCGACCCAGGCCACCGAAGCGAGGCGGTGGCGCTGTGTCGGCGCGCAGTATAAACAGCACCGGCCGCGTCGGAACATCCATCAGGGGCGGTGTCAGCCGGCGTTCAGCTGGCCACCGCCCTGCCCGCCTCAGCCCTGGGCGGGCTGGCCGATGCAGGTGTAGCCGAAGGGGTTGTGGCGGATATCGCCCAGTTCGTAGCCGAAGTCCGGCCGCGCCAGGTACGGGCTCGACGGCTCGGCGGCGGGCTCGACCCCGAACGCGGCCAGGAAGGCCTGCTCGAAGCGCGCCACCGCCGCCTCCTGGGCCTCCAGGTCGACCTCTTCGTCCTCGGCGAAGCGGATCACGAAGTCCGGCAGGCCCAGGTGCTGCATGCCGCAGGTGTAGAGCAGGTTCTCGTGGCCGATGGGCTTGCGCACGAACAGGCGGTACAGCGTCAGCAGCATGCGCCGCTGGTCACGGGCCTCCACCGACGCCTCCAGCGCGTCGATCAGCTCCTTCCAGCGCGCCAGGCCATGGGCCAGTCCTGCCGTCTCGACCTTAGCGGCCGTGACCAGCCCCGGCTCGATCAGGCGCCCCAGGGCCCGTGCCGCCGCCATCGCCGCAACGATGCGGGTGCGCTCGTGGTGAATGCGCGGCATCACGAAATAGGCGGTGGCGGTATGCGCCTCGATGGCCGCCTCGTCCTCCTCGGTCATGGACGGCTCCGTGCGGTCGGCACAGATGCGGTAGGAGCGCGGCATGCGGTCGTCGTGCTCCAGCTCGCTGAAGGCCTCGTCCAGGCGGAAGGTCTCCAGCCCCATGGAGGCCGTCATCGACTCGAAGGTCTCGCGCAGCGCGTCGAAGCGTTCGAAGGTGCCCAGCACATTGAGGATGATGTCCGGCGGCAGGTCGGCCTTCAGCTCGGCCAGGCGCTGGTCCGCCGCACGGATGTAGGCCTCCAGCATCCCCAGGTAACGCACCGCGCTGGCCTGGACGGCCGGCGCCTGTTCCGCGAGCGGGAAGGTATCCAGGCAGTCCGCACCCTCGCCGTCCACCTCCATGGGCTGGAAGAGCAGCTCGTGGCGCTGCACCTCGGCATCCGCCAGTTTGAAGATGAAATGCCGGTGGTCATCGAAGCCGTTGTCCGGCCCGGGGCCCGATTCGTTGGCCACCGCGATGCGGAAACGGTCCGGGAGGAACTCGACGTACAGCTCGACGCTGTCGCCCTCCCCGTCCTCCAGCTCCAGCCAGTCATAGCTGTCGCCACCGGCCTCGTAGCGCAGGTAGTGCTCCTGCACGTAGTCGGTCTCCAGCAGCGCCTGGATACGGGCGTAATCGATTGCACTCAAGGGGTTCATGGCGGCCTCTGGCGGTCCTGGGATGGGGCCGGATCGGCACGGCCCAAAGCCCGGCATCCTAAGGCAAAGCCGCCGCCGCGCCTGAGAAGCAGGTCGCGGCGGTTGAATGCGGTGGAAGGCTAGCGCTGGGCGGCAGTGGCCAGGCTGGAGTCGGGCAGGAGCAGCGCGGCGGGGATGCAGTCTTTCAGGTAGCGCTCGTCCTCTGAGAGGTCACCGTACTGCACAACGAACCGCGCCATCTGGCCCAGGTAATCGAGAGCGAGCACACGGTAGGCCTCGCTTACCCGTGCGTGAGGGACGTCAGTCAGGGCGCGATAGGCGCGGTCAAGGAAGATCGGAATGACCGGGTAATTGCCGCTCAGGAACAGCCCGGTCAACTGGTTGATGTAGCAAACCAGCGGATAGGTCGCGCTGTTCATCCGGTAGCACTGCTCCGGTACGACGTCCGGCGCATTCAGGCATTTTTGAAGCTGTTGGAGCGCCTTGCGTGCCGCCTTGGCACCTTCCATGGGACTGCTCATCGGTTGCCATCCATTTGAAATCCACCACCGCCCCAGGTATGGGCGCCGTCAAATCTATTGCTCGTCCTCCGGACGCAAGGGCGAGGCCCACCAATCGCACCACGCCATGACACTCCGCGCCGTCTCGTCGTGCTCGGGGTGGTAGTGGTGGGCATGAGGGATGGGAATCTGCACGTCCCCCTCACTGAACCCCAGCCCATTGAGCGCTGCGACGTACTCGGCAAGAGGCCCATAGGCATGGATCAGGTCGTGACGATCCCAGACCAGCGTGGCTTGCTGGGCCGGCGAATGGACCCAGAGGTCGAACCGGCTGTCCTGGCTCAGGAACAGGCCGAATTCGCGGATGAACGACTCGACCTCAGGCAAGGAAAGCTCGGGGCTCTGATAGCGAGCGGGCTCCGCCTCCCCACGGGGCGTGTGCAGGACATAGAGCAGGATCAGCGGCGCTTCGAGACACCGGACGAGCCGGAGGATCACATCCGGATCCGAGCCTGGCACGCCGACCACCAGCCGTGGGTGGGCGTCGACGGCGGGACGCGAGAACCGGGCGGGATGAGAGAACTGCGCCCAATTGCCGTCGACCTGATGCTCCAGCTTGTACATGTGTCACGTCCTTGCGAGTCATTACGCGAGAGCGGCGTTTTACCGGAAGCCGCCGCCCAGGAAAAGCACCTTGGCCTTCCAGCTCCTTCTGCTTCTGGCATCCGGCCCTGAGTGGCCGGTCATGAAACATCGCCTCCGTGGTTTCGCCAAGCTCAAGGGCCCGTCAGAATGCACGCCTGATACAACAGCCCCACGCAAGGAATGCCCATGGAGTTCTTCAAGAAGCTGCTCGGCTCATCGCAAGCAGGCACCCCCGATACCCCCTCTGATTCAGACCAGGAAGGCATGACACCGGCCGAGCAGGCCCGGCAAGTCGCACTGGAGGCCAGTGGCGAGCGCCTGGACCGGCACTGGCAAGGCATCGGTGCCGTCGAGCGCGATGTGCTGACCTTCCTCATCAGCCCCAGCTTCACCGGCGGGCCGTACTGGCCCTCCACCCGCCAGTCCTACCGGGTCGTCCGCCGTGACGGCAGCATCATCCTGGCCACCGACGGCCTCTGCTACCCGTTCGACGACGGTGACGAACCGGTCAACGGCTTCGAACTGGAACTGTTCATCGACACCCCGGATATTCCCGAGCACGCACAAGGTGCCCCTGGCGACGTGGACCCGCTGCGCAACAGCTGGGCCTATGAGGTGCTCAAGAGCGTGGCCGATACCGTTGCGGACGCAGGTGGCATCACGACCCAGCTGGAGCGCTACGGCGCCCTCTCCCTGGAGCTGCCCGGCGTGAGCCAGTCCAACTGCGTGGGCAGCCAGGTGCCCCCGGCCTTCATCACCGAAGACGACTGCGTCGGCATCCTGCTGGGCGGCCCCGCGCCAGACTTCGCCACCCGCCTGGAGGACATGCCGTTGTCGTCGGTCACCCTGGTGCCGGTGGTGCTCATCACCGCCGCCGAGCTGGACTACATCCGCTCCGGCGGCCAGGCCGCGCGCCAAGACCTGCTGCAGCGCCTGCAGTCCGCCGGCATCGGGCACCGCAGCCTGCTCACCCGTGCCAGCGTCGTGTAGACACACGGACAAGACACGCCAAGCTCAGCCGAAGAACAGCCCATGCACTACTGGAACCAGGACAACTTCCAGAGCCTCACGGCCATCGCCGAGGCCTACGCCGACACGCCCGGCTATGAAGGCTTCGCCGCGTACTGCCAACTGCGCGAGCGCGGATTGAAGAAGCCGGCCCTGCAGGCCCTGGCCGGCTTCATCGCCGCCTGCCGCCACGCGCCCCTGGATGTGCAGCGCGAGCGCGCCTGCGAGCTGGCGGCGCTGCACTACCACACGCCTGCCGCCCACCAGCTCCTGGCGCAGCCGCTGCGGGTGTACCTCGGTCAGATACTGGAGGCCTGGTGCCAGGAGGCTCCGCCCTCCCCCGTACCCTATCGCTGGGCTGCGGTGATCAAGGAAGACACCGCCTACTTCCACCAGGCGCTGGAACAGGACCCCAACGACGCCATCGCCCTCTACCGGCTGGCGGTCGCCTACCTGGGCCAGGTGGACTACCAGACCCACCACCTCGGCGAGTCGTTCTTCATCGGTGACGAAGCCCATGCCGAAACCGCCCTCGCCCGGGCCGGCGAACTGATCGCCCGGCTCGCCCCCGAGCAGACACCGAAATGGCTGGCAGAGGAGCAACGCCACTGCCGCGCCCTGCTGGACGCCTGGGCCCGCTACCACTCAGCCGACACGTCGGCCTCCTTCCCGGAGTGGTGCGAGGCGCAAGGGCTGGTGTTCGGTTTCAGCCAGGCGTTCTATTACGCGCGCTGAAGGCGAGCGGCGCCAGCCGCGCAAGAACGATCAAATCGCCTCGACGCCCTCTTGCTAAGGTCGGTGCCGTCTTCAAGGAGTGCCCTATGCCGAGCATCGAACAGGTCCTGTGGTTCATCGAATCCGAACAGGATGCCAGCCTGGACCTCGGGTCCGTCGCGGCCCACGCCAGGCTGTCGCCATTCGCCCTGTCGCGTCTGTTTTCCCTCGCCACCGGCTGGTCGGTGATGCGCTACATCCGCGCCCGCCGCCTGACCCGGGCGGCCCATGCCCTGGGCGACGGCACGCGGGACATCCTGCAGGTGGCGCTGGATGCGGGCTATGGCTCCCATGAAGCCTTCACCCGTGCCTTCAGCGACCTGTTCGGGGTCACGCCCCGGCAGGTTCGCGAACAGGGGCACGGCAACCTGCACCTGGTGGAGCCCTTGCGCATGAAAGCCATGAATTTCGTGGAGCTGTCCGAACCCCGCTTTGAAACCCGCCCCGACTTCCTCATCGCCGGCCTGGGCGAACGCTTCACCTTCGACCGCAACGAAGGCATCGTCGGCCTGTGGCAGGCCTTCGCCCCCTATATGGGGCGGATTCCCGGCCAGTCCAGCGACGTCACCTATGGCCTGTGCTGCAACCCGGGCGAGGACGGCAGCTTCGAATACATCGCCGGCGTCGAAGTGCCTCGTATCGACGGGCTACCGCCCACCTTCCGCCACTTCAAGGTGCGCCAGCAGGACTACGCCGTGTTCCGCCACCTCGGCCACATCTCCACCATCCACCAGACATTCCTCACCATCTTCAACAAATGGCTGCCGGCGTCCGGGTACGCCTTCGCCGACGCCCCGGAATTCGAGCAATACAGTGCCGATTTCGAGCCGATGCAGGGGACGGGGTTCGTGGAAGTGTGGGTGCCGGTGGTGCGACGCGCGCTTGGGTGAGTCGGCTGTCGCTCCTCCGGCTAGCCGCCCACCCGTAACCAGATCACCGAGGCATCGTCGCTGGCCTTGAAGCGCGGATAGCGCAGGCAAGCCGCGTCCTCGCGCTCGATGCGGCGCAGTTCCTCAGCCAGCGGCAGCAGGCCGCCTTCCAGCACCCGGGCCATCAGGGTCGGAGCGTCGTAGTAGTGGTAGGTGTCGATCAATGCGGCGAAGCCGTCGCTCATCAGCAACAGGTCGTCACCGGCGGCCAGGGGCGCCTGGGCGTATTGCAGGGCGGCCCTCGCCTGCTCGGCGTCGACGCTCAGCACCGCCTTGGGCCGCTCGCGGGCGGCGCGGCGGTCGGCCAGGACATGGGCACTGCGGACGTTGTCGGCGCCAATGCCGGGGCCCAGGGCCTGGGCTTCGGCCTGCTCCTGCCGGCGATCCGGCTGCGGCGTGAGGAAGGCCACACCCTGGGCGCTGCGGTGGATCACGGTGCAGTCGCCGAGAAAGCCGCAGGCCAGCAGGTCGCCTTCCAGGGCGATGGCGGCAAGGGAGGCACGGGGCAGTTCCCAGGCAGCGACGGGCTCGCGCTGGCGATCACGCCGGTAGTCGGCAGCGACGGCCTGGAAAACCTGCTCGCACAGCGAGGCCAGGGGGCCCGAAGCGGCCATGAAGCCGCGATGGGCCGCGTCGGCCAGCCAGGCCGCACCACCCCGCTGCCCCATCAGGCCCGGCTCGCCCAGGTCGGTGGCACCGTCGATGACCCAGGCATGCCGCCCGGCACAGCCGACGCGGTCATCGTTGGGAACGGCGGCCTTGCCGGCAAGGCTGAGGGTCTGGATCAGGTCGAGGTGCATGGCGGTTCCTTCGTGTGCGATCGATTCGAGCCGCACATTCTAATCACCGCACCCGGCGGAACAATGCTGGCCCCTTGTCAGGGCCGATACCCCTGCGCCAGCAGCCAACCCTGCACCTTGCGCCGTGGCTCGGGCGCCAGCTCGGCCAGGGCCGCGTCCAGCCGACCGGCCTGCAGGGCACGAACGATGGGCGCCAGCTCGGTGCCGTCCAGGTGCCAGACACCCAGGGGCTGGTCGGCGGTGATGACCACCTCCCGCGCCTCGATCAGCTCGCCCTGGATCACCGGCGCCGACTCCACCCGCACCTGGCGGATGTCCGCCTCGGCATGCAGCGGCGCGGCATCGGGCCAGGTGCGGCGATCACGCCAGAACGGCTGCTCCGGCCAGCGCTGCTCCAGGGCATAGAAGTCACGACCGGTGCGGGCGAAACGCTGGAACAGGTGCTCGACCCGGCGCTGGTGGAAGGCTCGGGCCAGGGCGGCGCGCTCCGGGTGGCGCAACAGGGTGTTGATCACCGCCGGGGCCTGCAGCGCGGAGGACAGGGACTGGAAGATGCCGTTGCCGGACAGCGGGTCCACCGCCATCGCCGCATCCCCGACCCGCAGCCAGTCGGGGCCGCTGGCCTCGTGGAAGAGGATCGCGGTGCTGCTGCGGGCATGCAGGCTGGCGGGCTGCAGGGCAGCCTCGCCGAACAGCTCGCGCACCCGAGCGGACTGCCGACGACGTTCGGCGCACCAGGCCGGCAACCGGTCCCGGGGCGGCAGGTCGCTGGCGGTGGCGTCGAGGGTGATCTGCCAATAGCAGCGGCCGTCGGCCAGCCGCGCCATCCAGGCCCAGCCGTCGGCCAGGCTTTCAACCGCCGAGCCGGCCAGGCCGGGGGCGTCGTGCCACTGGTTGAGCAGGCCGAGGGTCTCCGGCCCGCGCAGCCGTCCGCCGGCCAGGGGCGCGGAGCGTCCGCGCGCTTCCACCAGGAAGCCGGCCCGCAGCACCTCGCCGCCTTCCAGGTGCACGGCGTGGCCGTCGGGGCCGTGCGCCACCTTGAGTACCCGCGCTTCCAGCACCTCGATACCGGCAGCCTGCAGGTCGTCGCGCAGGGCGGCGTCGAAGACCGGGCGATCCAGCAGGCATTCCTGGTTGATGGATTGTCCCTCGCCGCTCCACTGCACCCGACGCGGCGAGGGTGCCGCTGCAGTGGCCAGCGCCCGGTGCAACCCGGCCTGGCGCAGCCCCTCCAGCACCCGCTGGGAGACGCCTTCAACCGCCGCGAAACGACGCCACTCGCTGACCACCCGCACCGGGTAACCCAGGCGCGTGAGGCCCAGGGCGACGGCGGCACCGGCCGGGCCGGCGCCGAGGATGAGGATTTCAGTCATGGCCGCGCCGCTCCGGCCCGTGGTAGGCGGCGCCCTGGCGCAGCGCCTGCAGCAGTGCGTCCCGGCTGATGCCCGGCTGGCGCGCCAGGTGCGCAGCCAGGGTGCCGGCCAGGGCCGCGCAGGCGACGCTGGCACCGGCGACGCCGTTGTGGGCTGCCACATGGGCACCGAAATCGGCCTGGCGGGTGCCGAGCCAGGACCACTGCCCCGGCGCGCAACGGGCATCGCCGGTGATGCGGATGACGCCCGGGTAGCTGGCCGGGTACACCGGCTCGCCCTGGGCCGGGCTGGAGGCACAGAGCAGCACGCCGGCGGCCTGGAGCCGGGCGCAGGCGTCACGCAATACCGGCCGGTCCGTGCGCAGGCCCAGGCTCATGCTCACCAGGCTCACCTCCTGCTCCAGCAGCCAGCAGAGAGCGGCGGCGATCTGCAGCGGGCTGGTCTGCCCCCGCTCGCCGAATACCTGGGCCATGCAGACGCCCACCGGGCCGGCCTGGCGGCGGAAGGTATCGAGCACCACCTGGCCGTGGCCGAGGCTGTCGGGCTGGACGTCGCCTTCGTGCAGTTCGCCGTCCTCCAGCCAGAAGCGCCGGGACGCTGTGACGCCATCGGCCTGCGCCGGGGCGAAGCCGCTGTCGATCAGGCCGATGCGCACGTCAGCGGCCATCGAGGGCGATCTCGGCTGCCAGCGGACGCAGGCGCCCCTGCTCCAGACGCAGGTGCAGGTCCGCCTCGGCGAGGGTGGACGGCCGGTGGCTGATGAGGATGCGCGTGCGCCCGGCGAACAACTGGTCGATGGCGGCAATCACCTCGCGCTCGGTGGCTTCGTCCACTGCCGAGGTGGCTTCGTCCAGCACCAGGATCAGCGGGGCCTGCAGCAGCGCGCGGGCGATGGCGATGCGCTGTTTCTGCCCGCCGGAAAGCTGCTGGCCACGCTCGCCCAGGGGGGTGTCCAACCCCAGCGGCAGGGAGGCCACCAGGCCGTCCAGCCGGGCCAGGCGCACCACCCGTTCCAGGGCCTCGCGGCTGGCGTCGGGGGCGCTGTAGGCGAGGTTCTCCGCCAGGGTGCCGCGGAACAGGACGATGTCCTGGCTGACCACGGCGATGCGCCGGCGCAGGGCCAGCAGGTCCAGCTCACGCAGGTCGACACCGTCCAGCAGGATGCGCCCCTGGTCAGGGTCGTAGAAGCGCTGCAGCAGGTCGATCAGGGTGGACTTGCCGACGCCCGAGGCGCCGCTGATGGCCACCTTGAGCCCGGCGGGAATCTCCGCGTCCACACCTTCCAGCACGGCGCCGGCACGCTGTTCGTGGGCGAAATGCACGCCCTCCAGGCGCAGGGTGCCGGGGCCGTCCGGCAGGGGCACGGGCGTGACGGGCGGGCGCACCGGCACAGGCTCCTGCTGCAGCTCCATGACCCGCCCGAGGCTGACCGTCATGCGCTGCAACGCGACGTAGAGGCCGAGCAGGCTCTGCACCGGCCCCACGGCCATGCCGAGGTAGGTGGAAAAGGCGATCAGCGCGCCCAGTTGCCAGGTGCCCTGGATGACCCAGTAGCCGCCGATGAGAAAGGCGCAGGCGCGGGACAACGAGGTGAGCGTGCCCGGCACCGCCTGGGTGAAGAACTCGGTGACCTGCACCCGCAGCAGCTGGCGCATGTAGCCCTGCCCCAGGCCCTCCAGGCGGCGGGCTTCGCGGGCCTGCTGGCCAGCGGCCTGGATGAACTTCATCGCCGGCAGGGTTTCCACCAGGAAGGACGACACATCCGCCGAACGTTCCCGCAGGCTGCGCACCTCGCGCTCGACCTTGCGGCGCATCCAGCGCAGCCAGAGCACTTCCACGGGGATCAGCAGCGCCAACAGCAGGGACAGCTGCCAGGACAGCAGCAGCATCAGGCTCACCGCGCCGATCAGCCCGATGAGGCTGGAGACGGCAGAGAACAGCGAATCCACGGCGAAACGCTGGATTTCCGCCACGTCGCCATCCAGGCGCGACAGGATGTCGCCGATGCGCTTGCGCCCGTAGAAGGCCGGAGAGAGCTGCTGCAGGTGGCGGTAGAGGTCGTCGCGCAGGGCGAAGAGGATACGCCCGGAAAGCCGGGTGTGCAGGTAGCGGTTGATGCCCGAGAGCGCGGTGCCGATCAGGCCGACGGCTATCATCGCCACCGCCACCTGCACCAGCAGACCGAAGTCCTTGGCCAGCAGGCCCTCGTCGATCAGCGTCTTGGTCAGCCAGGGCTGGGCCAGCACCAGCAGCGATGCCCCGAGGGACAGCCCCAGCAACACGGCGATGGCGCGCAGCTGCGGGCGCACGAAGCCGTAGAGCCAGGCCAGGGCGCGGCGCAGCAGCTCGGGGTCGTGGGCGTCGACGAGCTTGAGCAGGAGGCGGGTCATGCCGTCACCCGGGCATACCGGAACGTTGTAGGGGCAGCCGTAGCCCGGGCTTCAGCCCGGGTCTGCCCAGGCACACGGCATCGCGAATGAATTCGCTCCCACAGCGCCTTCAAGGGCGTCATCCCCTGAGCTGCTTGAGCTTGCGGTACAGGGTGGCGCGGCTGATGCCCAGGGCATCGGCGGCGGCGGAGACATTGCCCTGGTGCCGCTCCAGGGCGGCGCGGATCAGCTCCAGTTCGTTCTCGCGGATGCTGCCGGGCTGGCGGGTGGTGGCGGTGAGGTCGTCCAGCAGGCTGTCGGTGAGGTGGTCCAGCCCCAGCACGGTCTCCCCCGGTTCGCGCATGGCCAGGGCCGCGCGCAGGACCATTTCCAGCTGGCGGATGTTGCCCGGCCAGTCGTAGCCGCTGAACAGCTCGGCGAGGTCCTTGTCCAGGCTGACGTCGCTGGCACCGAAGCGGGCCAGCACGCCGGCGATCATCCCGGCCAGGTCGTCCCGCTCGCGCAGGGCCGGCAGGCGCAGGCTGACGCCGTTGATGCGGTAGTAGAGGTCTTCGCGGAAGTGCTGGTCCTGCACCAGCCGGCGCAGGTCGCGGTGGGTGGCGCAGATCACCGCCACGTCGATGGCCTGCTCCTCGGCGGCGCCGAGGGGAGCCACCCGGCGCTCCTGCAGCACCCGCAGCAGGCGGGCCTGGAGCGCGAGGGGCATGTCGCCGATCTCGTCGAGGAACAGCGTGCCGCCGTGGGCCTGCATCAAGCGGCCGACCATGCCGCCACGGCGGGAGCCGGTGAAGGCGCCTTCGCGGTAACCGAACAGCTCGGACTCGATCAGGCCCTCGGGAATGGCCGCGCAGTTCACCGCCACGAAGGGTTTCTCGGCACGCGGGCTGGCCTGGTGCAGGGCGCGGGCCACCACCTCCTTGCCGGTGCCGGTTTCCCCCAGCAGCAGCACGGGCAGGTCGCTGGCCAGGGCCTGGCGGGCCATGCGCAAGGCGCGGGCGAAGCGGCCGTCGTGGCCGGCCAGGGCCTCCAGGGCCTGGGATGTCGTATGGCTGGGCGCCTTGGCCGCCGCCGGGGCCGTGTGGCCGAGGGGGCTGTGACGGGGCACCTGGAGCGCGCGGAAGAAGAACTCGCCCTGGGCGGTCTGCACGCTGCTGATGCCGCCCTTGAGCAGGCGGGCAATGAACGGAGCGGCGCGCTCGCCGATCAGGTCGCTGCCACGGCGGCCCACCAGGGCATCCCGTCCGACCCGCAGCAGTTCGCAGGCACGCTCGTTGGCGGCGACCACCTCGCCCTCCAGGCTCAGGGCCAGCAACCCGTGCCAGGCGCTGCCCAGGTACTGCGGACGGTTGTGGAAGGCCACCACCAGGTGATCGCCGTAGGTCAGGGCGAACAGGCGGCTCTCGATATTGCCGGCGGCCAGCATCAGGGTGGCGAGGTTGTCCTCGGGCTGGGCCATGACGCCTTGCCGGGTCAGGTCCAGCACGCCCACCACCTGCCCCTGGGGATCGCGCAGCGGCACCGAGGTGCAGGAGAACGGGCTGAGCCGGTCGAGATAATGCTCACCGCAGTTGATCAGAGTCGGCCGGCCTTCCACCACCGCCGTGCCGATGGCATTGGTGCCACGGCTCGATTCGCTCCAGCAACTGCCGGGGCGCAGGTCACGCAGGCCGGAGCCCTTGAGGAATTCGGTCTGGCCTTCGATGGCCAGCAGGTTGGCCTGGGCGTCGCCGAGGATGATCAACCCGCCCTTGCCCTGCTGGCTGACCAGGTACTCCAGCTCGGGGGTGGCGGCATCGATCAGCAGGCGGTTGCCTTCCAGCAGCAGGCCGAGGTCGTGATGACGGAGTTCGGGCTGCTCGCCTTCGAGGCAGTTGAGCCCGTGGCCGAGGCTGCGCCGCCATGAGGCATCGATCTCCTCGCGGAGCACACCGCGGGGCAGTTCGCCCTCGTTGAGCAGCTTCAGCCGTGCCTGGTACGACTGGTGAAGTGGATCGGTCGCCATTTTTATTCGAATGTCCTGCGCCATCTCTCGCTCCAGCAACCGCCCGGCCTGGCCGTGGCGGACTGCACGCCCTGACTGTCTACACCCCCCGGCCGGTGCCGTAAAGAGCGCCGGTTCCGCAGGCTGGAAGCCAGCAAGTATCGGGCCACAGGGGCGAATTCCCGCTGCCTGGCGCCGAGTTGACAGCGAGTTTACTCAGGTTTACGTTAACGTAAAGGTAAACAAGCCGAGCCCCTCCCCCATGTCCAAGACCTACAGCATTTCCGACCTGGCCCGCGAACTGGATGTGACCACCCGCGCCATCCGCTTCTATGAGGAGCAAGAGATGCTCTTCCCCGAGCGCCGGGGCCAGGAACGCATCTACAGCCCCAAGGACCTGGTGGCCCTGAAGCTCATCCTGCGTGGCAAGCGCATCGGCTTTTCCCTGGCCGAGTGCAAGGAGCTGATCGACCTCTACGATCCCAGCAGCGGCAACCGCAAGCAGCTGGAGACCTTCATGGAGAAGATCGCCGCCCGCCGCGCACAACTCGAACAGCAGTTGCTGGACATCCAGCAGATGCAGCTGGAACTGGATACGGCCGAGGAACGCTGCCTGGCGGCCCTCGCCGAGACCGAACGCAAGCAGGCCGCCAAGGCCTGATCCCCTACCCGACTCACCGACAATCACAAGCACAGGTGGAACCATGACCTACTCGAGCCTGAACTTCGCCCTCGGCGACACCCTCGACATGCTGCGCGAACAGGTGCAAGCCTTCGTCGCCGCCGAACTGGCGCCCCGCGCCGCCGAGATCGACCGCGACAACGCCTTCCCCATGGACCTGTGGAAGAAGTTCGGCGACATGGGCCTGCTGGGCGTGACAGTCGGCGAGGAATACGGCGGTGCCGGCCTGGGCTACATGGCCCACGTCATCGCCATGGAGGAGATCAGCCGCGGCTCGGCCTCGGTGGCCCTCTCCTACGGCGCCCACTCCAACCTGTGCGTCAACCAGATCAAGCGCAACGGCACCCACGAGCAGAAGCAGAAGTACCTGCCCAGGCTGATCAGCGGCGAGCACGTCGGCGCCCTGGCCATGAGCGAGCCCAACGCCGGCTCCGACGTGGTTTCCATGAAGCTGCGCGCCGACCGCAAGGGCGACCGCTTCGTCCTCAACGGCAGCAAGACCTGGATCACCAACGGCCCCGACGCCAACACCTACGTGATCTACGCCAAGACCGACCTGGACAAGGGCCCCCACGGCATCACCGCCTTCATCGTCGAGCGCGACTGGAAGGGTTTCTCCCGTGGCAGCAAGTTCGACAAGCTCGGCATGCGCGGCTCCAACACCTGCGAGCTGTTCTTCGATGACGTGGAAGTGCCGGAGGAAAACGTCCTCGGCGCGGTCAACGGCGGCGTCAAGGTGCTGATGAGCGGCCTGGACTACGAGCGCGTGGTGCTGGCCGGCGGCCCGGTGGGCATCATGCAGGCCTGCCTGGACGTGGTGGTGCCCTACATCCACGACCGCAAGCAGTTCGGCCAGAGCATCGGCGAGTTCCAGTTCATCCAGGGCAAGGTGGCCGACATGTACACCCAACTGGCCGCCAGCCGCGCCTACCTGTACGCCGTGGCCCAGGCCTGCGACCGTGGCGAGACCACCCGCAAGGACGCCGCCGGGGTGATCCTCTACACCGCCGAACGCGCCACCCAGATGGCCCTGGAGGCGATCCAGATCCTCGGCGGCAACGGCTACATCAACGAGTTCCCCACCGGGCGCCTGCTGCGCGACGCCAAGCTCTACGAGATCGGCGCCGGCACCAGCGAGATCCGCCGCATGCTGATCGGCCGCGAGCTGTTCAACGAAACCCGCTGATCCTCGACCGACGCCCCTCCCCTCAGGGAGGGGCGCGAAACGCACGACTCGGAGCGCCCCAGATGGCCATCCTGCATACCCAGATCAACACCCGCACCCCGGAATTCGCCCGCAACCGCGAGGCCATGCAGGCCCAGGTGGACGACCTGCACCGCCTGCTCGGCCGCATCCACGAAGGCGGCGGCGCCAAGGCCCAGGAACGCCACACCTCGCGGGGCAAGCTGCTGCCGCGCGAACGCATCAACCGCCTGCTGGACCCGGGCTCGCCCTTCCTCGAAATCGGCCAGCTGGCAGCCCATGAGGTCTACGGCGAAGAGGTCCCCGCCGCCGGCGTGGTGGCCGGCATCGGCCGCGTCGAAGGCGTGGAATGCATGATCGTGGCCAACGACGCCACGGTGAAGGGCGGCTCCTACTACCCGCTGACGGTGAAGAAGCACCTGCGGGCCCAGGCCATCGCGCAGGAGAACCGCCTGCCCTGCATCTACCTGGTGGACTCCGGCGGCGCCAACCTGCCGCGCCAGGAAGAGGTCTTCCCGGACCGCGAGCATTTCGGCCGCATCTTCTTCAACCAGGCCAACATGAGCGCCCAGGGCATCCCGCAGATCGCCGTGGTGATGGGCTCCTGCACCGCCGGCGGCGCCTACGTGCCGGCCATGAGCGACGAGACCATCATGGTGCGCAACCAGGCCACCATCTTCCTCGCCGGCCCGCCGCTGGTGAAGGCCGCCACCGGCGAGGTGGTGACTGCCGAAGAGCTGGGCGGCGCCGACGTGCACTGCAAGACCTCCGGCGTGGCCGATCACTACGCCGAGAACGACGAGCACGCCCTGGCCCTGGCCCGCCGCAGTGTCGCCAACCTCAACTGGCGCAAGGCCGGCGAGCTGAACCTGCGCACCCCCATCGCCCCGCGCTACGCCAGCGAGGAGCTGTACGGGGTGATTCCGGCGGACGCCAAGCAACCCTTCGACGTGCGCGAAGTGATCGCACGCCTGGTGGACGATTCCGCCTTCGACGAGTTCAAGGCCCTGTTCGGGACCACCCTGGTGTGCGGCTTCGCCTTTCTTCACGGCTACCCCATCGCCATCCTCGCCAACAACGGCATCCTCTTCGCCGAGGCCGCGCAGAAAGGCGCGCATTTCATCGAACTGGCCTGCCAGCGCGGCATCCCGCTGCTGTTCCTGCAGAACATCACCGGCTTCATGGTGGGCAAGAAGTACGAGGAAGGCGGCATCGCCAAGCACGGCGCCAAGCTGGTCACCGCCGTGGCCTGCGCGCGGGTGCCGAAGTTCACCGTGATCATCGGCGGCAGCTTCGGCGCCGGTAACTACGGCATGTGCGGCCGGGCCTACGACCCGCGCTTCCTGTGGATGTGGCCCAACGCGCGGATCGGCGTGATGGGCGCCGAGCAGGCCGCCGGCGTGCTCACCCAGGTCAAGCGCGAGCAGAGCGAACGCGCCGGCCACAGCCTGAGCGCCGAGGAAGAGGCGCGCATCAAGCAGCCCATCCTCGAACAGTACGAGCGCCAGGCCCACGCCTATTACTCCAGCGCGCGGCTCTGGGACGACGGCGTCATCGACCCGGCGCAGACCCGCGAGGTGCTTGGCCTGGCGCTCTCGGCCAGCCTCAACGCGCCGATCGAAGCGACCCGCTTCGGCGTGTTCCGCATGTAGCCCTCTCCCGGAGCCCATATGACCGACTTCAACACCCTGCAACTGGACATCGCCGCCAACGGCGTCGCCACCCTCTGGCTGAACCGTCCGGACAAGAACAACGCCTTCAACGCCGGGATGATCCGCGAGCTGATCCTCGCCCTGGATGCCGTCAAGGAACACGGCCAGGTGCGCTTCCTCATCCTCCGCGGCCGGGGCCGGCACTTCTCCGCCGGGGCGGACCTGGCCTGGATGCAGGAGTCCGCCCGCCTGGACTACAACGCCAACCTGGACGACGCCCGCGAGCTGGCCGAGCTGATGTACGCCCTCTACCAGCTCAAGGTGCCGACCCTGGCGGTGGTCCAGGGCGCGGCCTTCGGCGGCGCCCTGGGCCTGATCAGCTGCTGCGACATGGCCATCGGCGCCATCGACGCGCAGTTCTCCCTCTCGGAGGTGCGCATCGGCCTGGCGCCGGCGGTGATCAGCCCCTTCGTGGTCCAGGCCATCGGCGAGCGCGCCGCGCGCCGCTACGCCCTCACCGCCGAGCGTTTCAACGGCGAGCGGGCCCGTGAGCTGGGCCTGCTGGCCGAGTGCTACCCGGCCGAGGACCTGGACCAGGCGGTGGAGAGCTGGACCGCCAACCTGCTGCTCAACAGCCCCCAGGCCATGCGCGCCAGCAAGGACCTGCTGCGGGAAGTGGGCAGCGGGGTGCTCAGCCCCAACCTGCGCCGCTACACCGAGAACGCCATCGCCCGCATCCGCGTGAGCGCCGAAGGCCAGGAAGGGCTCAATGCCTTCCTGGAAAAACGCAAACCCTCCTGGCAGGAGCAATGACCATGATCACCACCTTGCTGATCGCCAACCGTGGCGAGATCGCCTGCCGGGTGATGCGCACCGCCAAGGCGCTGGGCATTCGCACCGTGGCCGTCCACAGCGAGATCGACCGCAATGCCCGCCACGTGCGCGAGGCGGACATGGCCATCAACCTCGGCGGCGCCAAGCCGGCAGAGAGCTACCTGCGGGTGGACGCGCTGATCGCCGCCGCCCAGGCCAGCGGCGCCCAGGCCATCCACCCTGGCTACGGCTTCCTCTCGGAGAACGCCGGCTTCGCCCGTGCCATCGAGGCCGCCGGGCTGGTGTTCCTCGGCCCGCCGGCCAGCGCCATCGACGCCATGGGCAGCAAGTCCGCCGCCAAGGCGCTGATGGAGGAAGCCGGCGTGCCGCTGGTGCCCGGCTACCACGGCGAGGACCAGGCCCTGGAGACCTTCCGCGCCGCCGCCGAGCGCATCGGCTACCCGGTGCTGCTGAAGGCCGCCGCCGGTGGTGGCGGCAAGGGTATGAAGGTGGTGGAGCGCGAGACCGACCTGGCCGAGGCGCTCTCCTCCGCCCAGCGCGAGGCCCAGGCCGCCTTCGGCGACGCCCGCATGCTGGTGGAGAAGTACGTGCTCAAGCCGCGCCATGTGGAGATCCAGGTCTTCGCCGACCGCCACGGCAACTGCCTGTACCTCAACGAGCGCGACTGCTCCATCCAGCGCCGCCACCAGAAGGTGGTGGAGGAAGCCCCCGCCCCCGGCCTCTCGGCCGAGCAGCGCAGCGCCATGGGCGAGGCCGCCGTGCGCGCGGCCCAGGCCATCGGCTACGTGGGTGCCGGCACCGTGGAATTCCTACTGGATGCGCGGGGTGACTTCTTCTTCATGGAGATGAACACCCGCCTGCAGGTGGAGCACCCGGTCACCGAGGCCATCACCGGCCTCGACCTGGTGGCCTGGCAGATCCGCGTCGCCCGGGGCGAACCCCTGCCCATCACCCAGGCGCAGGTGCCGCTGATGGGCCATGCCATCGAAGTGCGCCTGTACGCCGAAGACCCGGAAGGCGGCTTCCTGCCCGCCAGCGGCCACCTGGACCTGTACCGCGAGCCCGCGCCCGGCGAGGGCCGCCGGGTGGACAGTGGCGTGGCCGAGGGTGACGACGTATCGCCCTTCTACGACCCCATGCTGGCCAAGCTGATCGCCTGGGGCGAGAACCGCGAGGAAGCGCGCCAGCGCCTGCTGGCCATGCTGGAAGACACCGCCGTGGGCGGTTTCCGCACCAACCTGGCCTTCCTCCGCCGTGTGCTTGGCCACCCCGCCTTCGCCGCGGCCGAACTGGACACCGGCTTCATCGAGCGCCACCAGGGACAGCTGCTTCCCGCCCCTGCCGCCCTGCCCGAGCAGGTCTGGCAGCTGGCTGCCGAAGCCTTCCGCCAGGGTGATGCCGCGCGGATACGCCAGGACGACCCGCATTCGCCCTGGAGCGGCAACAGCGGCTGGCGTGCCGGCCTGCCCAGCGAAACCGACCTGCATCTGGCCTGTGGCGAGGAACGCCAGGTGGTGCGCCTGCGCGGCCGGGTCGACAGCCCGATCTACCTGGAAGGCGAGCGGCTGACCCTGGAGCTGGACGGCGTACGCCGCACGCTGCTGGCCATCCGCCGGGACGAAACCCTCTACCTGGAATGGAACGGCACGCTGCATACCATCACCCGCGTCGACCCCATCGCCGAGGCCGAGGCCAGCCATACCCACCAGGGCGGGCTGACGGCGCCAATGAACGGCAGTATCGTGCGCGTGCTGGTGGAAGCCGGCCAGGCCGTGGAAGCCGGCACCGCCCTGGTGGTGCTGGAGGCGATGAAGATGGAGCACAGCATCCGCGCACCCCACGCCGGCACCGTCAAGGCGCTGTACTGCAGTGAAGGCGAACTGGTCGCCGAAGGCACCGCGCTGGTGGAGCTGGAAGAGGCCTGAGAGGGCGCTGCCCCGTAGGGTGGATGTCGCTCCTTACATCCACCAACCTGGCCCGGCCCAGCACCGCCGGTGGACATGAAAAGCGATGCCCACCCTGCGCAGAAACAACCCGCAGGATGGGTCGGACGGCGTTCCGCGAGCGAAGCGAAACCCATCGGGCACCGAACGCCGATGAATGAGAGAGATGACGCAATGACGATCCCCAAGAAGGTACGCCTGGTCGAAGTCGGCCCCCGTGACGGCCTGCAGAACGAGAAGCAGCCCATCAGCGTCGCCGACAAGGTGCGCCTGGTGGACGACCTCACCGCCGCCGGCCTCGGCTATGTGGAGGTGGGCAGCTTCGTATCACCCAAGTGGGTGCCGCAGATGGCCGGCTCCGCCGAGGTGTTCGCGCAGATCCAGCGCAAGCCGGGCGTCACCTACGCCGCCCTGGCACCGAACATGAAGGGCTTCGAAGCCGCCCTGGAGGCCGGGGTGAAGGAGGTGGCGGTGTTCGCTGCCGCGTCCGAGGCCTTCTCGCAGAAGAACATCAACTGCTCCATCGCCGAGAGCCTGGCGCGCTTCGTGCCGGTGGTGGAAGCCGCCCGCGCCCAGGGCGTCAGCGTGCGTGGCTATGTGTCCTGTGTGCTGGGCTGCCCCTACGAGGGTGAAGTGGCCGCCGAGCAGGTGGCAGCGGTGGCCGCCGAGCTGCATGCCATGGGCTGCTACGAGGTCTCCCTGGGCGACACCATCGGCACCGGCAACGCCGGCAGCACCCGCCGGATGTTCGAGGTGGTCGGGGCGCGCATCCCCCGGGAGCAACTGGCCGGCCACTTCCACGACACCTACGGCCAGGCCGTGGCGAACATCTACGCCAGCCTGCTGGAAGGCATCAGCGTGTTCGACAGCTCGGTCGCCGGGCTCGGCGGCTGCCCCTACGCCAAGGGCGCCACCGGCAACGTCGCCACCGAGGATGTGCTCTACCTGATGAACGGCCTGGGCATCGAGACCGGTATCGACCTCGACCGGCTCGCCGCGGCCGGGCAACGCATCTGCGCCGTGCTGGGCAAGGACAACGGCTCGCGGGTGGCCCGCGCCCTCCTCGCCCGCAACGCCTGATCCCCGGCAAGCGCCGGGCATGAAAAAGCCCGCGCATCCTCACGGATGCGCGGGCTTCTTCATTTCACCCGGCGCGTCAGGCTTCTTCGAGGTGCGGGGTGACGCCCACGCGCATGATAGCCTCGATGGCTTCTTCGCGGGTCGGCTCGGAGTCGTACAGGTGGCTCTCGAGGATCACCTCGCCGGCGGCCTTGAGACGGAAGTAGTTCTTGCCGCCCGAGGACATGCGACGCTCGAAGCGATCACTGTTGACGCAATGGGTGCGGAACAGCGCGATGGCTTTCTCGGCGCTGTCCCGGCAGGGGTAGCGCCCGCTCTCCACCATCACCTGGGCCTCCCGTGTCTTCAGGCGAAAACGGTATTCGCCACTGCCGTATTTCTTCAGCTCGAAAAAGCCTGGCATGTCTCTCACTCCTTGCAGCTTCATTGCCCCCGCGGGGCGACCTTGCTCGCCCCGGCGGGGCCTGGGCGAACGAAACGCGCACCATACCGGCGCCCCCGGGGCCCGTATGCCGGGGGAACCTGCACCCGGGGTAGGCGCCGGACGGGTGGGCCGGGCGAAACGTCCTAGGCCTTCGAAGAGGCCCACGCCAGAGCCGCTCTGTCACATCACCGTCACCTCGCTGACTTAATCTCGCGGCTCCTCCCGCCCAATAGAAGGCACCGCTGCATGACGCGCGACGTCACCGAACGAGAAATCTGGAGCCGTACCCTCAGCCTGTTGCTGCTCGGCTTCGTCTGCTACGCCCTGCCCTGGTCGGTGTTCGCCGCCCTGCCCATCCCGGCCGACCGCTCCCCGGCGCTGCGCATCCAGGGCTCCAACACCATTGGCGCCAAGCTGGGGCCGGCCCTGGTGCGCGGCCTGATGGAGGAAGAAGGCCTGGGCAACATCCGCCAGGAAGCCGGCAGCCAGGAGAACGAAGTGCAACTGATCGGCCGCGCCCCGAGCGGGCGCGAGGTGCGGATCAACGTGGCCGCCCACGGTTCGGGCACCGGCTTCGTCGCCCTCAAGGATGGCAGCGCCGACCTGGCCGCCTCCTCCCGCCCGATCAAGGACGCCGAAGCGGCAGACCTGAAGACCTTCGGCGACCTACGCAGCCAGTACAGCGAGAACGTCATCGCCATCGACGGCCTGGCGATCATCCTGCACCCGTCCAATCCGCTGGCGAAGCTGGACACCACCCAGTTGGCCCGCGTCTTCGCCGGCGAGGTGAAGACCTGGGAAGAGCTCGGCGGCAAGGGCGGCGCGATCCACCTCTACGCCCGCGACGACAAGTCCGGCACCTTCGACACCTTCAAGGAACTGGTGCTGGCCAGCCACGGCAAGGCCCTGGCCGCCGGCGCCAACCGCTTCGAATCCAATGACCGCCTGGCCGAGGCGGTGGCCGCCGACCCGCAGGGCATCGGCTTCGTCGGGCTGGCGTCGGTGGGCAAGGCGCACACCCTGGCGATCGCCGACGGCGACTCCCAGGCCATGGCACCGTCCACCACCCTGATCGCCACCGAGGACTACCCCCTCTCCCGCCGGCTGTTCTTCTATGTGAAGCCCGGCGAGAAGAACGCCTGGGCACAGGCGCTGGTGCGCTTCGCCCAGGGCCCGCGCGGCCAGGCCCTCGTCGCCCAGACCGGGTTCGTCGCGCAGACCGTGCAGGCGGTGAAGGTGACGCCCCAGTCCGGCATGCCCGAGGCCTATCGCCAACTGGCCGGGGAGGCGCAGCGCCTGTCGGTGAACTTCCGCTTCCAGGAGGGCAGCGCCAACCTCGACAACAAGGCACTGCGTGACGTGGAGCGGGTGCTGGCCTACCTGAAGGACAGCGGCAAGCTGGCCAACCAGGTGGTGCTGGTGGGCTTCGGCGACGCCAAGCCGGACCCGAGCCGCGCAGCCCTGCTCTCCAAGCTGCGCGCCATGGCGGTGCGCCGCGAGCTGGCCAAGGGCGGCGTGAGCTTCCGGGACATCGTCGGCCTTGGTGACGAACTGCCGGTGGCGGCAGACAGCGACGAAGGCCGCATCCGCAACCGTCGCGTCGAAGTCTGGGTCTACTGACGCGCTGTTTTACCGCACCTCCGCCCCTTGCCCGGGTCCATAGTTATCCGTGCACAGTGCACCACGCGCTGTGCGTCGATTGCCCGGGACAAGGAGTACCGATGGAGGCCCTGCACGCATTCCTGTTCGCCGACTTCCTCGGCACCGCCACCTGGCTGTGGCTGAGCTTCCTGCTGGTCGTGGTGGCGCTGCTGGCGTTCGACCTGGGTGTGCTGCATCGCCACGAACGTGAGATCGGCGTGCGCGAAAGCCTGCTGCTCTACAGCGGCTACTTCACCGCCGGGGTGGCCTTCGGCGGCTGGGTCTGGTGGGAGCTGGGGGCGCAGCAGGCGCTGGAGTTCTACACCGGCTTCCTGGTGGAACAGTCGCTGTCGATGGACAACGTGTTCGTCATGGCGATGATCTTCGGCTTCTTCGCCGTGCCCCGGCTCTACCAGCACCGCGTGCTGTTCTGGGGGATTCTCGGGGTGATCGTGCTGCGGGCGCTGATGATCGGTGTCGGCGCGGCGCTGGTGCAGCGCTTCGACTGGATGCTCTACCTGTTCGGCGGCTTCCTGCTGCTCACCGGCGTGAAGATGCTGTTCAGCCGCGACCAGGGCGAACGCGACCTGTCGCGCAACCCGGTGCTGCGTTTCCTGCGGGGGCACCTGCGCCTGACCGAGGGCCTGCACGGCAAGCGCTTCTTCGTCCGGCTGCCCACCGCCAGTGGCGGCACCCTGCTGCATGCCACGCCGCTGTTCCTGACCCTGGTGCTGATCGAGCTGGCCGACCTGGTGTTCGCGGTGGACAGCGTCCCGGCGATCTTCGCCATCACCCAGGACCCGTTCATCGTCTACACCTCCAACATCTTCGCCATCCTCGGCCTGCGCTCGCTGTACTTCGCCCTGGCAGCACTCATCCACCGCTTCGTCTACCTCAAGTACGCCCTGGCCCTGGTGCTGATCTTCATCGGCGGCAAGATTTTCCTGCAGAGCTTCATCGGCAAGATTCCCGCCCTGGTTTCCCTTGGCGTAACCTGTGGCCTGCTGGCCGGTGGCGTGCTGATCTCGCTGATCCGCACGCGCAAGCCGCAGCCGGTCCATCAGGAGGAGCGCGGGCAGCGATGAAGGACGTGCGGATCGATGTACTCGAACAACGGGGTCGGGTGATCTGGCAGGTGCGCATGGGCGCGCGGGCGGTGAGCTTCCACGAAGAACTGGCCGCCCGCACCTTCGCCGCCCAGCTGCACCAGCGCCTGGAATGGCTGCGCGCACAGCGCGAGGCCGCCAGCAACCCCTCGGAACCCTCCCAGCCCCACCAGGATTGACCCACCCCGTTGACCCTCACGCCACGTCAGGCCCGAAGATGCCAGCCGGCACGCGAGGAGACCCAGGACATGCCCTTGAAAGTCGGTGAACTGGCCAGGCGCTGCGGCCTGACCGTGCGCACCCTGCACCACTACGACCAGATCGGCCTGCTGCGGCCCTCCGCGCGCTCGGACTCCGGTTACCGCCTCTACGACCGCACCGACATCGCCCGCCTCCACCGAATCCAGGTCCTGCGCAAGCTGGGCCTGTCCCTGGCGGCCATCGGCGACTGGCTGGACGGCCCGCCCGTGGCGCTGCCTCCGCTGATCGAGCAGCAGATCCACCAGCTCGACCGGGAGATCGCTCACCGGCAGCGACTGCGCGAGCGCCTGGCCAGCCTCGGCCAGCAACTGCGCAGCGGCGAGGAACCGGAGCTCGCCGAATGGCTGACGACCCTGGAGCTGATGAACATGTACGACACCTATTTCACCCCCGAGGAACTGCAGGGGCTGCGCCTGCACGCCGACGAACAGCGCCAGCGCGAATGGGCCGACCTGGTCGGCCAGGTGAAGGCGCTGATGGCGGCCGGCGTGCCGCCCCAGGCCGAGGCGGCGCAGGCCCTCTCACGAACCTGGATGCGCATGCTGGAGGACGACACCGGCGGCAATCCGGTGCTGTTCGCCAAGCTCAACGGCATGCACGAGGCGGAGCCGGCGCTGCGTGCGCAGACCGGAATCACGCCGGAGACCATGGCCTACGTGGTCCAGGCCTTCAGCGAGACCAAGCTGGCGATCTACCAGCGCTACCTGACGCCCGAGGAATTCGCCTTCCTCAAGGCCCACTACGGCACGCGCATGCACGAGTGGCCGCCGCTGATCGCCGAGGTGCACCAGCAGATGGAATCCGGCGCCCCGCCGTCCGATCCGGCCACCCTGGCCCTCGCCCGCCGCTGGCTGGAGCTGTTCCGCTCCTATGCCGGTGACGACCCGGTGACCCAGCAGAAGATCCGCGAGGCGCTGGTGCGCGAGCCGGAACTGCGCCAGGGCTCCTGGGCCAGCGATGCGCTGCTGGACTACCTGCGCCAGGCCATGGGCCACCTGTTGGCCGCGCGCCGCTGAGGCCAGCTGCCCCCTGAAGCGCGCGAGGCCCGCACGGTTTCCCGTGCGGGCCTCGCTGTTGCTGCGCGGGCGATCAGTGGCCGCTGCGCATCATCTCGCGCGGTACGTACTTGCCGATCTCGTACTTGCCGATGGCGGCACGGTGCACTTCGTCCGGGCCGTCGGCCAGGCGCAGGGTGCGCTGCATGGCGTACATGTAGGCCAGCGGGAAGTCGTTGGAGACGCCGGCGCCGCCGTGGATCTGGATGGCGCGGTCGATCACCCGCAGGGCGACGTTGGGCGCCACGACCTTGATCTGGGCGATCTCACTCTTGGCCACCTTGTTGCCGGCGGTGTCCATCATGTAGGCCGCCTTCAGGGTCAGCAGCCGGGCCATGTCGATCTCCATCCGCGAGTCGGCGATCTTGTCGATGTTGCCGCCCAGGCGGGCCAGGGGCTTGCCGAAGGCGGTGCGGCTGACGGCGCGCTTGCACATCAGCTCAAGAGCGCGTTCGGCCATGCCGATAGAGCGCATGCAGTGGTGGATGCGGCCTGGGCCGAGGCGACCCTGGGCGATCTCGAAGCCACGGCCTTCGCCCAGCAGCACGTTCTCGTAGGGCACGCGGACGTTCTCGAACAGCACCTCGGCGTGGCCGTGGGGGGCGTCGTCATACCCGAACACCGGCAGCGGGCGGAGGATCTTCACGCCGGGGGCATCGGTGGGCACGAGGATCATGGAGTGCTGCTGGTGGCGCGGCGCATCCGGGTTGCTCAGGCCCATGAAGATCATCACCTTGCAGCGCGGGTCGCAGGCGCCGGAGGTCCACCACTTGCGGCCGTTGATGACCCACTCGTCACCCTGGCGCTCGGCGCGGGCTTCCATGTTGGTGGCATCGGACGAGGCCACGCCCGGCTCGGTCATGGCGAAGGCGGAGCGGATCTCGCCACGCAGCAGCGGCTCCAGCCACTGCTTCTTCTGCGCTTCGTTGCCGTAGCGCACCAGCACTTCCATGTTGCCGGTGTCCGGCGCGGAGCAGTTGAACGGCTCCGGGCCCAGCAGCGAGCGGCCCATGATCTCGGCCAGGGGCGCGTATTCCATGTTGGTCAGGCCGGCACCGTATTCGGACTCGGGCAGGAACAGGTTCCACAGGCCTTCGGCCTTCGCCTTGGCCTTGAGCTCTTCCATGATCGCGGTGGGCTGCCAGCGGTCCCCTTCGGCGACCTGCTTCTCGAACACCGGCTCGGCGGGATAGACGTAGGTGTCCATGAACGCGGTGACGCGCTCACGCAGTTCCTGGACCTTGGGCGAATAGGCGAAATCCATGCGGCGTACCTTCTGAGGAGGGTGAGGAATGACCGGAAGGGTCTGGCAAGAATGCTAGAACAGGGATTAAGATTTACCCAGCCTATTATCGATATGCATGAACATTCATAAGCGATATGGTGCATCCCTCGACAAGAACAATCCAAGGAGCACGTGCGGCATGAACCTCAACAAGGTGGACCTGAATCTGTTCATCGTCTTCGACGCCATCTACACCGAGGCCAACCTGACCCGTGCCGGGCAGATCGTCGGCATCACCCAGCCTGCCGTGTCCAACGCCCTCGCCCGCCTGCGCGAGACCTTCAACGATCCGCTGTTCGTCCGCACCGCCCAGGGCATGGTGCCCACGCCGATGGCGCAGAACATCATCGGCCCGGTGCGCAACGCCCTGCAGCTGCTTCGGGTCTCGGTACAGGAAAGCCGCACCTTCAACCCGCTGCAGGCCAACAAGACCTACCGCATCAGCATGACCGACCTCAGCGAGGCGGTGATCCTGCCGCTGCTGTTCCAGCGCCTGCGCCGCCTGGCGCCCCAGGTGCAGGTGGAAAGCTTCCTCGCCAAGCGCCGCGAGACCACCAAGGAGCTGGCCGCCGGGCGCCTGGACTTCGCCGTCGACGCGCCGCTGAACACCGACCCGCAGGTGCGCCACGTGAAGCTGATGGACGACCGCTACGTGTGCGCCATGCGCCGTGGCCACCCGCTGGCCAAGGAGCGCATCAGCCTGGACGAGTACCTCTCGCTGTCGCACATCCACATCTCCAGCCGCCGCAACGGCCTGGGCTACGTGGACCTGGCCCTGGGCAAGATGGGTATCCAGCGCAAGGTCGCGCTGCGTTCGCAGCACTACATGATGGCTTCCACCGTGCTGCAGAGCACCGACATGGCGATGACCGTGCCGGAGCGCTTCGCCCGCCGCCACGACCTGCACTTCGTCGACCTGCCGGTGAACGACGTGCCCGCCCTGGAGACCCACCTCTACTGGCACGAAAGCACCGACCAGGATCCCGCCAACCGCTGGATGCGCGAGCAGATCATCGAGATCTGCCAGCAGGTCACCCAGCAGGAGCGCGTGCGGGCCTGATCAGGCCCCCAGCGCCTCCCCCGCCTCCCGCTCCGCCAGCGGCCGGATCGGCCGCCACTGGCGCAGCTTGCGGTACAGCGTGGGCACCACGAACAGCGTGAAGAACGTGCCCACCAGCAGCCCCCCGACGATGACCATGCCGATCTGCCGGCGGCTCTCCGCCCCGGCGCCGGTGGCGATGGCCAGCGGCAGGGAGCCCAGCACCATGGCGCCGGTGGTCATCAGGATCGGCCGCAGCCGCTGCACGGCCGCCTCCATGACCGACTCATCCAAACCGCGACCCTCGCGCAGCTGCTGGTTGGCGAACTCGACGATGAGAATGCCGTGCTTGGTGATCAACCCGATGAGGGTGACCATCCCCACTTGGGAATAGATGTTCAGGGTGCCGCCGAACAGCTCCAGCGCCAGCAGCGCGCCGGCCATGGAGAGCGGCACGCTGAAGAGGATCACCAGCGGATCGACGAAGCTCTCGAACTGCGCCGCCAGCACCAGGTAGATGAACACCAGCGCCAGCGCGAAGGTCAGCGCCACGCCCGCGCCGGAAGCCTTGAAGTCACGGGAGATGCCGGTGTAGTCGAACTGGGTCTCGGCGGGCATCACCTCGCGGGCCACCGTCTCCAGGTAGTCCAGCGCCTCGCCCAGGGTGTAGCCGGAGCCGACGTTGGCGCTGAGGGTCACCGCGCGCAGCTGGTTGAAGTGGTTCAGCTCCCGGGGGGCGACGGTTTCCTCCACCTCGATCAGGTTGGAGAGCTGCACCATGCTGCCGTCGCGCCCGCGCACGTAGACCCGGTTGAGGTCGTCCGGGTTGCTGCGGTCGACGTCCGCCAGTTGCACCAGCACGTCGTACTGCTCGCCGTTCTGCTTGAAGCGGGTCACCTGGCGGCTGCCGAACAG
Organism: Metapseudomonas otitidis; assembly: GCF_011397855.1. Classification (NCBI taxonomy): domain Bacteria; kingdom Pseudomonadati; phylum Pseudomonadota; class Gammaproteobacteria; order Pseudomonadales; family Pseudomonadaceae; genus Metapseudomonas; species Metapseudomonas otitidis. Next base: position 3,549,395 of record NZ_AP022642.1, read on the forward strand.
GCTTTCCAGGCTGCGGCCGATGGTGGCGACGTCGGTGCCCACGGCGGTGGCCTGCTCGCGGTTCACCGTGACCTTGAGTTGCGGGGTGTTGAGCTTGAGGTCGGTGTCGATGCTTTCCAGCCCCGGGTAGTCGCGCACCCGCTGCAGCAACTGGTCCACGTACTGCTGCAGCTCGGCGTACTCCAGGGACGAGCGGATGACGAAGTTCACCGGCTGGTTGCGCGCGCTCTGCCCCAGCGGCGGGCGGTTCACCGGGAAGGCCCGCACACCGGGGATGTCCTGCAGCTTGGGCAGCAAGGCGTCGCGGATCTCGAACTGGCTGCGGCTGCGCGCGCTCCAGTCCTCCAGCTTGAGGAAGGAAAGCCCCTGGGCCACGGTGGGGAAGCCCACTACCACCATGTAGCGGTTGGCCTCGGGGACGCTGCGGTAGGCCTCCTCCAGTTGCCGGGCATAGCGCGCGGTGTACTGCAGGGTGGCGCCATCCGGGCCGTTGAGGGTGCTGACGATGGTGCCGGTGTCTTCGGTGGGCGCCAGTTCGCTGCGCAGGCCGCTGAACATCCACAGGCACAGCAGCAGCACGCCGACGAGGAACAGCGCGATCAGCACCCAGGCGCGCAGCACCCGCTCCAGCAGGTGCCGGTAGCTGTAGGTCAGCCCGTTGAGGAAGCCTTCGATCAGGTTGTACAGGCGGCCATGACGCGGCTCCGCCCGGTGCGGCCTGAGCAGTTGGGCACACATCATCGGTGACAGGGTGAGGGCGACGAAGCCGGAGACCAGCACCGCGCCGGCCAGGGTCCAGGAGAACTCGGTGAAGAGCTTGCCCGAGGTGCCCTGCATGAAGCCGATGGGTGCGTAGACCGCCGCCAGGGTCAGGGTCATGGCAATCACCGCGAAGGCGATCTCGCGGCTGCCCTTGAACGCCGCCTGCACCGGTGACAGGCCCGCCTCGATATGGCGGTGGATGTTCTCCAGCACCACGATGGCGTCGTCCACCACCAGGCCGATGGCCAGCACCATGGCCAGCAGGGTCAGGGTGTTGATGGAGAAGCCCATCAGCGCCATCAGGGCGAAGGCGCCGATCAGCGACACCGGGATGGTCACCAGCGGGATCAGCGTCGCCCGCAGGGAGCGCAGGAACAGGAAGATGATCAGCACCACCAGCACCACCGCCTCCCAGATGGTGGTGTAGACGTTGGCGATGGATTCGCGGATGAACAGCGAGTTGTCGTTGGCGATGGCCATCTCCATGCCGTCCGGCAGTAGGCTGCGCACGTCGGGCAAGGCGGCGTTGAGGCCGTCGGAGATGTCCAACGGATTGGCAGTGGCCTGCTTGACCAGCCCCAGTGAAACCGCCTGGCGCCCGTTGAAGCGCACCAGGGAGCGCTCGTCGGCCGCGCCGATCTCGGCATGGCCGACGTCGGACAGGCGCAGCAGGTAGCCGCGGCGGTCGTCGATGATCAGGTCGTTGAACTGCTCGGGGGTCTTCAGGTCGGTTTCCGCCAGCACGCTGAATTCGCGCTGCACCGACTCGATGCGCCCGGCGGGGATCTCCACGTTCTGCCGGCGCAGGGCGGCCTCCACGTCCTGCACGGTGAGGTCGTGGGCGGCGAGCTTCTCCGGGTCGAGCCAGATGCGCATGGCGTAGGTGCGCGCGCCGCGGATCTGCACCTCGGAGACGCCGGGGATGGTCTGCAGGCGGTCCTGCACCACCCGCTCCAGCACGTCGGTGATCGCCATGGCGCTGTGCTGGTCGCTGTAGAAGGCCAGCCAGACCACCGGCTGGGCATCGGCCTCGACCTTCTGCACCACCGGCTCGTCGATCTCGTCCGGCAACAGGCCGCGCACCCGCCCGAGGCGGTCGCGCACGTCGTTGGCCGCCTCGTTGGCGTTGCTGCCGAGGCGGAACTGCGCGGTGATCTGGGTGTTTTCCGAGCGGCTGATGGAGGACACGAAGTCCAGCCCCTGGATGCCCGACAGCACATCCTCGATGGGCTGCGCCACCTGGGACTCCATGATTTCAGGGCTGGCGCCGGGGTAGATGACGTTGACCGTGACCACCGGCACGTCGATGTTCGGGTACTCGCGCACGGTCAGCCGCTGGTAGGCCATCAGCCCCAGCAGGACCACCACCAGGGACAGCACGGTGGCGAACACCGGCCGGCGGATGCACAGGTCGGAGAGGGTCATGACTCGCCCCGCGCGACGGTGCGGACCTCCTGCCCCGGCGCGGCCTTCTGCCAACCGGCGGTGATCACCTGCTCGTCACCGGCGAGGCCTTCCACCACCTCGGCACGCCCGCGCTGGCGCTGGCCGATGCGCACCGGCAGGCGCGCCACCTTGCCGTCCACCACCACGGCGACATACAGCTGGCGCCCCACCGGGATCACCGCTTCCTCGGGAATCAGCAGCGCATCCGGGCGCTCGGCGAGGATCACCGAGACCTTCACGAACTGGCCCGGCTTGAGGCGCCGGTCGGCATTGGCGATCTCGGCCCGGATCGCCTGGCTGCGCCCCACCTCGTCCAGGCGCGGGTTGAGGGCGGCGATGCGCCCCTGGAAGCGCTCCCCCGGGTAGGCGTCCACGCTGATCTCCACGGTCTGCCCCAGTTGCACCTGGGCCACCGCCTTCTGCGGGATGCGGAAATCCACCTTGAGCGGGTCGAGCACTTCGAGGTTGACGATGTCCTGGCCGGCGCTGAGGTAGTCGCCGGGGCTGACCTGGCGCAGGCCGAGCACGCCATCGTAGGGCGCGCGGAGCTGGGTCTTATCGAGGCGGGCCTGGGCCAGCGCCAGGCTGGCGCGGGCGGCCTGCTGTTGCGACAGCGCCTCGTCCTGGGCCTGGGCGTTGCTGGCGCCGCGCTTGTAGAGCATCTGGGCGCGCTGGTAGCTCTTCTCCGCCAGGTCGAGGTTGGCCCGCGCCTGGTCCAGCTCGGCACGGGCGATGGCATCGTCCAGGCTGACCAGCAGGTCGCCGGCCTTGACCGCCTCCCCCTCGCGGAAATGCAGGCGGGCCAGGCGCCCGTCCACTTCGGGGCGCAGGGTCACCGATTCGTCGGAGCGCAGGGACCCGAAGGTCACCAGCTCGTCCCGGACCAGGGCACGCTGGGGCTCGGCCACTTCGACCAGTGGCGGGTTGGCAGCGAACGCTGGACAGGTGAGCAACCCCAACAGCAGCAGGGGCCAGGTGCGGCGACGAACAATCATCTACAGCCTCTTTTCGAGTCGTTTTTGTCGAAAATGAAAAAGTCTACCGGGAGTATCGGCGGAGTTTTGTCAGAGGCACGTAAAGATGCAGGCAGTCTGTGACGGTTTGTATCGGGAGGGATGCATTTCGGAGGCGGGCCAGACGGCGTGGGAGCGGTTCAACCGCGATACCCCGCAAGGGGCCTTTTTCGCGAATGAATTCGCTCCCACGACACAGGCGTCCAGCACCAGCCACCGTTCGCGAGCAGCGCTCGCGCCTAGGGCTGGAGCGCCCTCGCCTCTATCAGCAATGCCTTACTGGCGCATGCCGCGTCCGCTCACCAGCAGGCGCACGCAGACGATGTAGAGCACCAGGGTGGTCAGCAGCATCAGCGCGATGGCCACGCCGATGTTGATGTCGGATACGCCGAGGATGCCGTAGCGGAAGGCGTTGACCATGTGCAGGATCGGGTTGATCAGCGAGACCTTCTGCCAGAACGCCGGCAGCAGGCTGATGGAGTAGAACACCCCGCCCAGGTAGGTCAGCGGCGTCAGCACGAAGGTCGGGACGATGGAGATGTCGTCGAAGTTGCGCGCGTACACCGCGTTGATGAAGCCGCCCAGGGAGAAGATGGTCGCCGTCAGCAACACCACGATGACGGTGACGCCCAGGTGATGCACCTGCAGGTGGGTGAAGAACAGCGACAGCAGGGTGACGATCACCCCCACCGCCAGGCCGCGCAGCACGCCGCCGATGGTGTAGCCGAGGAGGATGGTGTGGGGCGACACCGGCGAGACCAGCAGCTCCTCGATGGAGCGCTGGAACTTGCTGCCGAAGAAGCTGGATACCACGTTGCTGTAGGAGTTGGTGATCACCGACATCATGATCAGCCCCGGCACGATGTACTCCATGTAAGTGAAGCCGCCCATGTCGCCGATCTGCCGGCCGATCAGGTTGCCGAAGATGATGAAGTACAGCGCCATGGTGATGCCCGGGGGCAGCAGGGTCTGCGGCCAGATGCGGGTGAAGCGGCGGACTTCGCGATAGACGATGGTGTTGAGGGCGACCAGGTTGGCGCGCAGTTCCGAACTCATATGGCCACCTTCGACAGGTTCTTCTCGACCAGGGACACGAACAGCTCCTCCAGGCGGTTGGTCTTGTTGCGCAGGCTCAGCACCTCGATGCCGACGGCGGAGAGCTGGCGGAACAGCTCGGTGATGCCCTGGCTCTTCTCCACCTGCACTTCCAGGGTGTGGTCATCCACCAGGCGCACCGGGTAGCCGACCAGGGCCGGCGCCGTGGCGAGGGTGTCCTTGAGGTCGAGCAGGAAGGTCTCGACGTGCAGCGTCTTCAGCAGCGCCTTCATGCTGGTGTTCTCGACGATGGTGCCGTGGTCGATGATGCCGATGTGGCGGCAGAGCTGCTCCGCCTCCTCCAGGTAGTGGGTGGTGAGGATGATGGTGATGCCCTGGGCGTTGAGGTCGGTGAGGAAGCTCCACATGGACCGGCGCAGCTCGATGTCGACGCCGGCGGTGGGCTCGTCGAGGATCAGCAGGCGCGGCTGGTGCACCAGGGCGCGGGCGATCATCAGGCGGCGCTTCATGCCGCCGGACAGTTCGCGCGAGGCGGCGTTGCGCTTCTCCCACAGGCCCAGCTGGGTCAGGTACTGCTCGGCGCGCTCCTTGGCGATCTTCGCCGGGATGCCGTAGTAGCCGGCCTGGGTCACGACGATGTCGAAGACCTTCTCGAACTGGTTGAAGTTGAACTCCTGGGGCACCACGCCCAGGCAGCGCTTGAGGGCGTAGGGGTTCTTGTCCAGGTCGTTGCCGAACACGCTCACCGTGCCGCTGGTCTTGTTCACCAGGGTGGAGAGGATGCCGATGGTGGTGGACTTGCCGGCCCCGTTGGGGCCCAGCAGGGCGAAGAAATCGCCTTCGGCCACTTCCAGGTCGATGCCCTTGAGGGCCTGGAAGCCGTTGCCATAGGTCTTGGTCAGCTGCCGGATGGACAGTGCGGAAGTCATGGAGGGAACGTGCCTTCAGTCAGGAATGTGCAAAGACGCTGCGCCAGGCGGCAAGGCCCGGCGCAGCGCTCGGTGGGGTGAGCCTAGCATCAGGTCAGTGGGGTCATCACCGCACGGCGGTAGGCCGGACGCGCCTTGAGCCGCTCGTACCAGGCCGCCAGCGCGGGCTGCGGCGGCCGCTCGATGGGCATCTCGAACCAGGCGTAGATGAAGCAGCCCAGGGGGATGTCGCCCATCGCCAGGGTTTCGCCGGAGAGGTACGGCTGTTTCGCCAGGGCCTGCTCGGGCAGGGCCAGCAGCTCGCTGCAACGCGCCAGGGCCGCTGCGATGCGCGCGGGGTCGCGCTCGCCCGGCGGGGTACGCAGCGTGCCCCAGAACAGGTCGCGGAATACCGGCGCCAGGGTGGTGCTGGTCCAGTCCATCCACTTGTCCCCAACGGCGCGGACGGCCGGGTCTTCGGGGTAGAGGGTGCCGGCTGCGTAGCGCGCGGCCAAGTAGCGGACGACGGCGTTGGACTCCCAGAGCACCAGGTCGCCGTCTTCGATCATCGGGACCAGGCCGTTGGGGTTCATCGCCCGGTAGGCCGGCTCGTTGACCAGGCCGAACGCGCCCCCGGCGTCGATGGACTCGTAGGCCACACCGACCTCTTCGGCGGCCCAGAGGGCTTTTCTCACGTTGGAGGAGTTCTTCCGGCCCCAGATCTTCAACATGTCGCGGCTCCAGCTATTTGGCAGGGCGACATTCTAGAGGCATTGCCCGGGCAGGTGACCAGGCATTTGCATTGATAACGTTTATCGACCTGAGCGAGGTGGCGCGGCCTTCAGGGCTCGGCATCCAGCACGCCGGGTGTCGCGGCCTCGGCCTGGAGATCGCCGCTCATGAAGGCGGCGCCCGGCTCGAACAGGTGCGGATAGACCTGCTGCAGATGGCCGAAGAACAGGGCCTCCGGCAGGTCGTCGAACTGGCCGTGGTCGGCGAGGTACTCCATATAGCGCTCGCCCTGGCGGTTGAACGGGTGGAAGACGCTGTCGTGCACCCCATCAAACGCCAGCGGCTCCACGCCGAAGACCCGGCACAGCGCCAGGTTGAACGCCGGCGTCGCCTTCACCCAGCGGCCGTCCAGGTGCAGTTCGGTGTAGCCATGCATGGCGAACACTTCGCTTCGGAGCAGTTGCAGCAGGCGCGGCGTGGCCAGGTGGTTGCGCACGTCCGCCAGGCCGATGCGGGCCGGGATGCCGCAGACCCGCGCACACGCGGCCAGGAGGATGGCCTTGGGCACGCAGTAGGACGCCCCCGCCGTCAAGGCATGGCTGGCCTTGAGCGTCTCCGGGTCACGGCTGAAGGTGTAGGGGTTGTAGCGGATGCCGTCGCGCACGGCGTGGTACAGGCTGACCGCCTGGTCACGCGGGTGCGGGCTTTCGCCGCGATTGCGCAAAGCGAACTCAACCACCAGGGGGTGGTCACTATCAACGAAGCGACCGGATCGTAGGCTGGACTGCATGGCGTTGCTCCCGTGGGGACAGGCCCCAGTCTAGAAGCAGGCGACACCCTGCCGGCACGACGATCCGGCCAAGCTGAACGCCCCTGTCGCCGTCCTGGCGACACCCTGACCCGTGACGGCGGCCGCGTCGTCCTCAAGGAGGATCAAGCATGGTGTTTCTCTGGTTGCTCGTTCTGGTACTGGGGGTCGCCTGGCTGGCGCACCGCCGCACCGCTCCCCTGCCCGCCCTCGGAGCGGTCGCCCTGTACCTGCTGGCCATGGGGGTGTTCAGCCACTCGCCCGGCTGGCTGCTGGCGATCCTCTGGATTCTCTGGCTCGCGGTGGCCCTGCCCCTGGCCCTGCCGGACATGCGCCGCAAGCTGATCACCGCCCCGCTGTTCGCGTGGTTCCAGCGCGTGCTGCCGCCCATGTCGGAGACCGAGCGCGACGCCATCGAAGCCGGCACCGTGTGGTGGGATGGCGAGCTGTTCAGCGGTCGCCCGAACTGGAACACGCTGCTCGACTACCCGCGCCCGGCGCTCACCGCCGAGGAGCAGGCCTTCATCGACGGCCCCACTGAAGAGCTGTGCGCCATGGTCAGCGACTGGGACATCGGCCAGCGCATGGACCTGCCCCCGGAAGCCTGGGCGCACATCAAGGCCCACGGCTTCTTCGGCCTGATCATTCCCAAGGAATACGGCGGCAAGGGCTTCTCCGCCTATGCCCACTCCCAGGTCGCCATGAAGCTGGCCACCCGCAGCGGCGACCTCGCCTCCACGGTGATGGTGCCCAATTCCCTCGGCCCCGCCGAACTGCTGCTGCACTACGGCACCGACGAGCAGCGCCAGCACTACCTGCCGCGCCTGGCCACCGGCGAGGAAATCCCCTGCTTCGCCCTCACCGGCCCGCTGGCCGGCTCCGATGCCGGGGCAATGCCCGACACCGGCATCATCTGCAAGGGCCAGTGGAACGGCGAGGAAGTGATCGGCCTGCGCCTGACCTGGGAGAAGCGCTACATCACCCTCGGCCCGGTCGCCACCCTGCTCGGCCTGGCCTTCAAGGCCTACGACCCGGACCACCTGCTGGGCGACGAGGAAGACCTGGGCATCAGCCTGGCCCTGATCCCCACCGACACCCCCGGGGTGAACATCGGCCGCCGCCACCTGCCCCTGGGCGCTGCCTTCATGAACGGCCCCAACTCCGGCAAGGACGTGTTCGTCCCGCTGGACTACCTGATCGGCGGCCAGCCCATGCTCGGCAAGGGCTGGATGATGCTGATGAACTGCCTCTCCGTCGGCCGCTCCATCTCGCTGCCGGCAGTGGGCACCGGCGCCGCCAAGTACACCAGCCTGGTGACCGGCCAGTACACCCGTGTGCGTGAGCAGTTCAACGTGCCGCTGTCGGCCTTCGAAGGCATCCAGGAAGCCATGGCCCGCATCGGCGGCAACGCCTGGCTGATGGACGCCGCGCGCATGCTCACCGCCAACGCGGTGGACCTGGGCGAGAAGCCCTCGGTGCTCTCGGCCATCCTCAAGTACCACCTGACCGAACGGGGCCGCGAGTGCATCGGCCACGCCATGGACGTGCACGGCGGCAAGGGCATCATCATGGGCCCGAACAACTACCTGGGCCGCTCCTGGCAGGGCGCGCCGATCTTCATCACCGTGGAAGGCGCCAACATCCTCTCGCGCAACCTGATGATCTTTGGCCAGGGCGCCATCCGCTGCCATCCGTTCGTGCTCAAGGAGATGGCCCTGGCCGCCCGCGAGGACCGCGAGCGTGCGCTGGAGGAGTTCGACGACCTGCTGCTGCGCCATGTCGGCTTCGCCGTGAGCAACGCCGCCAGCACCCTGCTGCTGGGCCTGGGCGCAGGGCGTCTCAGCCCTGCGCCGGGGGATGCCCTGGCCCAGGGCTATTTCCGCAGCCTCGACCGGCTCGCCGCAGCCTTCGCCGTGCTCGCCGACCTGAGCATGATGCTGCTGGGGGGCGAGCTGAAGCGCCGCGAGCGCCTGTCCGCCCGCCTGGGTGATGTGCTCAGCCACCTCTACCTGGCCTCTGCCGCGCTCAAGCGCTACCACGACCTGGACCACCCGGAGCACCTGCGACCGCTGGTGCGCTGGTCCCTGGAGGAATCCCTGGGCAAGGCCGAGGATGCCCTGGCGGGCCTGCTCGCCAACTTCCCCAGCCGCATCCTCGGCTGCCTGTTGCAGGTGCTGGTGTTCCCGCTTGGCCGTCGCCACAAGGGTCCGTCGGATGCGCTGGATGCCGAAGTGGCCGAAATCCTCGGTCGCGACCGGGGCGACCCGGCGCTGGAAAGCGTGCTGGTCGGCTGCTTCCGGCCTTCCGCCGAGGGCGATCCAGTAGCGGCCCTGCAGCGCGCCGTGGACGCGCTCGCCGACGTCCAGCCGCTGCAGCGGGAGCTGCACAAGGCGTTGAAGGATGGACGCGTCAAGCCGACGGCCGGCGAGCACCCGGTGGACGCCGCCCTGGCTGCCGGCGTGCTGGACGCCGAGGCGGCCCAGCGCCTGCGCGCCGCCGAGGCCGCGCGGCGTGTGGTGATCGACGTGGATGACTTCGACAAGGAGAAGCTGCTGCCAACGGCAGGCAAGGTGCGCTGAGCCCCGGCGGGACAGCGGGCGCGGAGGGCCTTATACTCCGCGCCCGTTCATTGATTCGTTCCAGGATGTACCGCCATGTCCAACCCCTACCTCGACCATCACCTCGCCCTGCTCCACCACCTGCGCGGCATCCTGGTCGCCCTGGGCGAGGCCGAGCAGGTTCCCGAAGAGAACCATGCCCTGTTCGTCGAGCGCTTCGACGAGCTGATCACCGAACTGCCCCGCGACCCGGAAGGCAGCCAGTACCTGGGCCAGGACCTGATCAGCCAGGTCTTCCACCGCTACCCGCAGATCGCCCATCTGGTGCCGCGCGACCTGCTGTGGTTCTTCGGCGGCGACTGCCTGCATTTCATGCCGGATGAAGAGATCGCCCTGTTCCAGCGCCTTGACGAGCGCCGCTTCGAGGCGGAAGAGAACAACGAACCGTTCGACTGGAACCAGGAAAAACAGCTGCTCGCCCTGGGCGACGACGCCAGCAAGCACTGAACGATGACCACTGGCCGCCCTTCGGGGCGGTCGGTGGAATCAGCAAGGCAGGTGAAGAGGCAGGGACTTTTCACGGCACGAACAAAAACGCCGCTCAATGAGCGGCGTTCTTGTTTATCTGGAGCGGGAAACGAGACTCGAACTCGCGACCCCGACCTTGGCAAGGTCGTGCTCTACCAACTGAGCTATTCCCGCATGCAACCGTGAAACTGGCGTCCCCTAGGGGACTCGAACCCCTGTTACCGCCGTGAAAGGGCGGTGTCCTAGGCCACTAGACGAAGGGGACAAACAACGCTTTTCAAGCACTGCTTGAACACTGGAGCGGGAAACGAGACTCGAACTCGCGACCCCGACCTTGGCAAGGTCGTGCTCTACCAACTGAGCTATTCCCGCATGCAACCGTAAAACTGGCGTCCCCTAGGGGACTCGAACCCCTGTTACCGCCGTGAAAGGGCGGTGTCCTAGGCCACTAGACGAAGGGGACAAACAACGCTTTATCAAGCACTGCCTGAACAAACTGGAGCGGGAAACGAGACTCGAACTCGCGACCCCGACCTTGGCAAGGTCGTGCTCTACCAACTGAGCTATTCCCGCAATACAACCGAAAATTGGCGTCCCCTAGGGGACTCGAACCCCTGTTACCGCCGTGAAAGGGCGGTGTCCTAGGCCACTAGACGAAGGGGACGCGGCCCGGAACTTACAACAGCTTTGACGCTTTCTTCCGGCTTCTTTCGCTTTGCCTTTCGGGCATCGCGTCGAAGTGGCGCGCATTCTAGGGAGCCATTCGACAGCCGTCAACCCTCTATCAAAAACTTTTCAAAATCAAAGACTTCAGGCCAAAACATGACGCAGAGCTATGAGGGGACAAGCCAAGCCACTACACTCCGGCGAAACGCTCAATCCACGGGAGCTGTAAGAAGATGTCCCCACTCCTGATCACCCTGGTGGTAATAGCCGGCATCGTTCTGCTGCTGGTCATCGGCTATGCCAACCATGTGGTGGAAAACAGCAAGCTGGAGAAGGCCCGCCAGCGCGCCGACCTCCAGGACCGCTTGCGCCGCTGCGCCGACCTGTCCGAATCCCTGCCCGGCCAGTTCATGACGCCCGAGCTGAAGCTCACCCTCACCCGCCTGCAATTGCTGTTCTGCGAACGCCTCCTGCCCCTGGATAAAGGCAATGCACAACTGAAGGTGCAGATAGAAGAGCTGCGCGGCCTGGTGAACCTGGGCGAAGGCATGCCGATTCGCAATGCGCCGATCAAGGTGCTCAACGAAGCCCAGGCCAAGGAAGTGCGCTTCCAGCTGGAGTCCCTGCACGGCCAGCTCACCCGCTCGGCGAAGGACGGCTACCTGCCGGTGGCCGATGCCAAGCGCTGGGTCAACGACATCCGCGGCATGCTGGTGCAGCTGCACATCGAGTTCTTCACCAATATCGGCGCCCAGGCCCTGCATGACGGCCAGCCGCGCCAGGCCCGCCTGGCCTTCGAGCGCGGCGTGCAGTACCTGCAGAAGCAGCCCGATCCGGCCCGCTACAAGACCCAGCTGCAGGCCCTGCAAGCGCAGCTGGCCCGTGCCGATGCCCTCTCCCTCGACAAGAAGCCTGCCCCCGAAGAGCCGAGCGAACTCACCGCCGGCCTCGACCAGCTGGACGACGAGGACATGTGGAAGAAGAAGAACATCTACGACTGATCCGCACCCCGCCCTGCTCAGACGAGGACAACAACGATGAGCATCACCCTGTACGGCGCGCCCCTGTCCCCTTTCGTGCGCAAGGTTCGCCTGTGCCTGCTGGAGAAGGCGCTGGACTACCAGCTGGAGATCATCACCCCGTTCGGCCAACCGGCCTGGTACCGGGAACTGAACCCGCTGGGCCGCATTCCCGCGCTGCGTGATGGCGACTTCACCCTCGCCGACTCCAGCGTGATCGGCCAGTACCTGGAAGAGAAACATCCGGAGCTTATGCCGCTGTATGGCACCGATGCGCAGCAGCGCGCGCGCATCCGCTGGCTGGAGAAGTACGCCGACTACGAGCTCGCCCCGCTCACCACCTTCACGGTGTTCCGCAACCGGGTACTCAAGCCCACCATGGGCAAACCGTCGGACGAGGAAGCGATAAAAGCAGCGCTTCTGGACAAGCTGCCGCCGCACTTCGACTACCTGGAAAAAACCCTGGGCAACGCGGACTACTTCGTTGGCGAAGGCCCGACCATGGCGGACCTGGCCCTGTGCTGCCAGTTGATCAACATGGAACACGGCGGTGAAACCATCGACGCCAGCCGCTGGCCGGCGCTGGCCGCCCACTACCAGCGCGTCCGTGCCCGGGAGTCGGTCCAGGCCGTGCTGCCGGGTGAGCAACGCATGATCGACAAGCTCTCCGGCAAGGCCTGATCCCAGCCCCACCGATCCCGGCACCGCCATGGTGCCGGGATATTCCCTCAGCAGTCGGTCAACCGCAGGAAGATCGACGCCAGGTTCTCGATGCCCGCCTGGTCCGCCTCGCTGAAACGCCCGACGCTCGGGCTGTCCAGATCCAGCACCCCGATCAGCACGCCGTTCTTCACCAGCGGAACCACCAGCTCGCTGTTGGAGGCGCTGTCGCAGGCGATATGGCCGGGGAAGGCATGCACATCTTCCACACGCTGGGTCGCGCGGGTACGGGCAGCCGCCCCGCAAACGCCCTTGTCGAAGGGAATCCGTACGCAGGCGACCTTGCCCTGGAACGGCCCGAGCACCAGTTGCTCGTTCTTGTTGAGGTAGAAGCCGGCCCAGTTCAGGTCGGGCAGCTCATTGAACAGGAACGCCGCGAACTGCGAGGCGTTGGCGATGAAATCGCGCTCGTCGGCCAGCAGGGATTCCAGTTGCGCCGCCAGTAGCGCGTAGCCGTCGAGGCCGGCACCGGCGGTTTTCAGATCGATCATCAAGCAGTCTCCAGCAGCGCCCGGCCAACCCATTGGCGGGCGAATTGATAGGCACAACGGCCGTTACGGTTGCCGCGCCCGAGGGCCCAGCGGATGGCTTCCTTCTCCAGGTTTTCATCCCAGGTCCACTCCAGCCCGGCGGTCGCGGCCAGGGAGCTGATCCAGTGGCGCACCACCGCCAGGAAGTGTTCCTGGGTGAAGGGATAGAAGGAGAGCCAGAGGCCGAAGCGGTCGGACAGCGCGATCTTGTCCTCCACCGCTTCGTTGGGGTGGAGTTCGCCGTCCACCATCTTCCAGTTCTCGTTGTCGCTCTGCTTCTCCGGCACCAGGTGGCGTCGGTTGGACGTGGCATAGAGCAGCACATTGTCCGGCGCCCGCTCCAGGGAGCCATCGAGCACGCTCTTGAGCACCCGATAGTCGCCCTCGCCCGCCTCGAACGAGAGGTCGTCGCAGAACAGCACGAAGCGTTGCGGCAGCCCGGCAAGCAGCTCCACCACACGGGGCAGGTCGGCCAGGTGGTCACGTTCGATCTCCACCAGGCGCAGCCCTTCTCCGGCATGAGCGGCGAGCAGCGCCCGAACCAGCGAAGACTTGCCCGTGCCCCGCGCGCCCCACAACAGGGCATGGTTGGCCGGCAGGCCGTCGACGAACTGGCGGGTGTTGCGCGCCAGGGTGTCCCGCTGCGGGTCCACGCCGATCAGGTCGTCGAGATCCAGGTCCAGGCTCACCTCCAGCGGCTGCAGGAAGCCGCTGCGCCCGTCGCGGTGCCAGCGCGCCGCCAGGCAACGTTCCCAGTCGATGACCGGGCGCTCCGCCGGCAGCAGCGGCTCGAGGCGGGCCAGCACCGCGTCGGCGCGTTCGAGGAAGTCGAGCAATCGGGAATCCACGTTCCAACTCCTTGTAATAAGGCACAGCCGGATGGCCGAAAGGTGGGATAGGCTATGCTTGGCAAGCCCACGGAACAAGGCCGAATCACCCCCAATGGATATCCCGCTGACCCAACGCCTGTCGTTCAAACAGGCCAGCCTCACCGTGCTGGTGGCCTTCATCCTCGGAACACTGCTCAGCATCATCCAGGTCGGCATCGACTACGCCAGCGAGAACGCCTCGCTGGACCGGGAAATCCGCGCCCTGCTGGAAATCAGCCATAACCCTGCTGCCCGCATCGCCTACAACATCGACGCCGAACTGGCCCAGGAGCTGGTGGCCGGGCTGCTGCGCTCGCCAGCGGTGATCCGCGCCGAGATCATCGACAACAGCGGCACCGTGCTGGCCAGCGTCGGCCGCCCCGCTGCGCGCAGCGACTACCGGGTGTTCAGCGACTTCCTCTTCGGCGCCCGCCGCGAATTCCAGGACCCGCTGTTCATCACCCACGCCCCCGAGGAAGCCCTGGGCCTGCTGCGCCTGGAGGTGGACACCTTCGCCTTCGGCAACCACTTCCTGCGGCGCTCCATGCTGACCCTGGTGTCCGGCTTCGTGCGCAGCCTGTTGCTGTCGCTGATCCTGCTGGTGCTGTTCTACAGCATGCTGACCAAGCCCCTGGTGGGGCTGATCCGTGGGCTCAGCGAGCGGGATACCCGTTCCCCCGGCGAGAACCGCCTGCCCTACCCGCCTGGCCACGAGCATGACGAGATCGGTGTGCTGGTGGATGTGATCAACCGCCAGTTGGCCAGCCTGATGGCCGAGATGGGCCAGCGCCGGGACGCGGAGGACCGCCTCACGCAGTACCTGGCCGAACTGGAGAACATCGTCTCGGCCCGCACCGCCGAGCTGAAGGCCACCAACCGCCGCCTCAGCCAGTCCAACGCCGAGCTGGAAATGGCCCGCGCCAGTGCCCTGGAGACCGCCCAGGCCCGCGCCGCCTTCCTGGCCAACATGAGCCACGAGATCCGCACCCCGCTCAACGGCCTGCTGGGCATGCTCTCGCTCACCCTCGACGGCCCCCTGAGCCCCGAGCAACGCCAGCAGCTGACCATCGCCCACGACTCCGGCAGCGTACTGGTGGAGCTGCTCAACGACATCCTCGACCTGTCCAAGTTCGAGGCCGGCCAGCTGGAGCTGGAGGCCATCCCCTTCGACCTCGGCGTGCTGGTGGAGGACACCGCCAGCCTGCTCTCGCAGAACGCCGCGCCCGGCGTGGAGCTGAGCTGCCTGGTGGACCCGCGCCTGCCCTCCCTGGTGATGGGCGACCCGACGCGGGTGCGGCAGATCGTCAGCAACCTGCTCTCCAACGCCCTCAAGTTCACCCGTGTCGGCCGGGTGGACCTGCGGGTCACGCCGGCTGGCGACCAGGGTGTGGTGATCAGCGTGCGGGACACCGGCATCGGCATCTCCGCCGAAGCCCTGCCGAAACTGTTCCAGCCCTTCGCCCAGGGCGGCGCGGGGATCGCCCGGCAATTCGGTGGCACCGGCCTCGGGCTGGCGCTCACCCGTCGCCTCTGCGAAGCCATGGAGGGCCGCCTCCAGGTGCATTCCGAAGAAGGCCTCGGCAGCCAGTTCAGCGCAGAACTGCCCCTGTTCACGGACACCCCCGCCATGCTGCCGCCGCCCCTCAAGGGACGCGTCCTGGCCCTGTGCTCTGCCGGCAGCGGCCTGTCGGACCTGCTCAAGGTCTGGCTGCCGATCTGGGGCATCCACTATGAGCGACGCAACACCGACGCTTCCCTGGACGACGGCCCGTGGGACCAGGTGATCACCGACGCCCCCGAGCAGTTGCCCCGCCTGCGCGAGGCCGGTCCGACACCGATCCTGCTGGTCACCGGCTACGGCAGCTTCCTGCCCGCCGAGCGCGCCGCGCCGCTGGCCCCGCTGCAGCAGCTGGCCCGTCCGATCTCGCGCTCCACCCTCTACCAGGCCCTGCATCGCAGCCTGCACCCCCACGAGCACACCGCCCAGCCCAGCAGCGAGCAACGGCCGCGCCCGCACCACTCCGCGCGCGTGCTGCTGGTGGAAGACAACGCGGTGAACCAGCTGGTAGCCAAGGGCATGCTCAGCAAGCTCGGCTGCGAGGTGCTGGTGGCCAGCCACGGCGGCGAAGCGCTGGAAGTGCTGGCGAGGGAGCCGGTGGAGTTGGTGCTGATGGACTGCAACATGCCGATCATGGACGGCTACGAAGCCACCCGGCGCATTCGCCAGAGCGGCCAGTGGCCCGGCCTGCCCATCGTCGCGCTGACGGCCAACGCCCTGCCGGACGAGCGCGAACGCTGCCGCGCCGCCGGCATGGACGACTACCTGGCCAAGCCGTTCCGCCGGGAAGACCTGGTGACCCTGCTGGACAACTGGCTGCCGGCTACCCAGCCAACCCGCTGAAGCGTTCCAGCAGCTCGGAGAGCCGCGCGCGCAGCTCGACCATCTCGTCCAGGTCCAGCCCGCTGTCGCAGATCAGTTGCGCGCGCAGCGCCGCCGTCTCGTCACGCAGGGCCAGCCCCGAGGGGGTGAGCGCCAGGTGCACCTCACGCTCGTCCTGGGCCGCCCGGCGCCGCTGCACATGACCCAGCTGCTCCAGGCGCTTGAGCAAGGGCGTCAGGGTGCCGGAATCCAGCATCAGCCGCTCTCCCAGGGCCTTCACCGTGGGCTGCTCGGGCGGCCGTGCCTGCCACTCCCAGAGCACCAGCATCGCCAGGTACTGCGGGTAGGTCAGCCCCAGGCGTTCCAGCAACGGCCGGTAGCCCCGAATCACCAGGCGGGAGGCGGCATAGAGCTTGAAGCAGAGCTGGTTCTCCAGCAGCAGGTCCGCCTCGGGCGGTGACGGCAACGGCTTCATTTCAGCAGCGCTTCGATCTCGGCGGTGAGTTCCTCGGGCTTGGTGGTGGGCGCGAAACGCTTGACCTCACGACCCTCGCCGTCGATCAGGAACTTGGTGAAGTTCCACTTGATACCCTGGCTGCCTAGCAGGCCCGGCGCCCGCTTCTTCAGCGCGACGTAGAGCGGGTGGGCTCCCGCGCCGTTCACCTCGATCTTGCGGAAGAGCGGGAAGGTCACGCCGAAGTTCAGCTCGCAGAACTCCGAGATCGCCCCTTCGTCACCTGGCTCCTGCTTGCCGAACTGGTTGCAGGGGAAGCCCAGCACCACTAGGCCCTTGTCGCGGTATTGCTGCCAGATCGCCTCCAGCCCCTTGTACTGGGGGGTGAAGCCGCACTTGCTGGCGGTGTTGACCACCAGCAGCGCCTTGCCGCCGAAGTCCGCCAGGGTCTTCTGTTCGCCCTTGATGGTGGTGACGGGAATGTCGAGAAGCCGATCGCTCATGGTGCGTGCCTCAGTTAATGAAGGTCGGGAAGGGAAAGCCGCGACAAAAATAGCGCCCAAGTAAATTGCATGCAATTCAATTGGGCAAAAATAAAGCCCGCCGGCGGCGGGCTTTGGCATTCAGTCCCGAGGTACGAGCTTCAGCGCCACGGAATTGATGCAGTAGCGCAGGCCGGTCGGCCTGGGTCCATCGGGGAAGACATGCCCCAGGTGGGCCTCGCAACGGGCACAGCGCACCTCAACGCGGTGCATGCCGTGGCTGAAGTCCTCCAGCTCGGCGATGGCCTGGTCGTCCACCGGCTGGAAGTAGCTGGGCCAGCCGCTGCCGGAGTCGTACTTGGCATCGGAATCGAACAGCGCCGCACCGCAGCAGGCGCAATGGTAGATGCCGGGTGTCTTGGTGCCGTTGTATTCGCCGGTGAAGGGCCGTTCGGTACCCCCCAGGCGGCAGACGTGGAACTGCGCGTCGGTCAGCTCTTCGCGCCAGGCTTCAAGGGGTTTGTCCAGCTTTTCCATAGGGTCACCTCGTTGCGGAAAAAAGCCCGACCCGTACCTTTTCCGGCCATCGGGCCGCACGTATCATGCGTGCCTTCGGGCGCCAGTCTGGCAGCGGCGCTGCCTGCTGCCAAGGTATCCGCCCCTTCCACTGCCCCAGCGGCCGCCCCCGGCGCATCAACACATTCGGGACCCTCAGAACCATGCAGTTCAGCAAATCCAACAAGCTCGCCAACGTCTGCTACGACATTCGCGGGCCGGTGCTCAAGCACGCCAAGCGTCTGGAAGAGGAAGGCCACCGCATCCTCAAGCTGAACATCGGCAACCCGGCACCCTTCGGCTTCGAAGCGCCGGAGGAAATCCTCCAGGACGTCATCCGCAACCTCCCCACCGCCCAGGGCTACAGCGACTCCAAGGGCCTGTTCAGTGCCCGCAAGGCCGTCATGCAGTACTACCAGCAGAAGCAGGTGGAAGGCGTCGGCATCGAGGACATCTACTTGGGCAACGGCGTCTCCGAGCTGATCGTGATGGCCCTGCAGGCCCTGCTGAACAATGGCGACGAGGTGCTGATCCCGGCCCCCGACTACCCGCTCTGGACCGCCTCCGTGGCGCTGGGTGGCGGCAAGCCGGTGCACTACCTGTGCGACGAGCAGGCCGGCTGGTTCCCGGACATCGCCGACATGAAGGCGAAGATCACCTCCAACACCAAGGCCCTGGTGCTGATCAACCCCAACAACCCCACCGGCGCCGTGTACTCCCGCGAGCTGCTGCTGGAGATCGTCGAACTGGCCCGCCAGCACAACCTGGTGATCTTCTCCGACGAGATCTACGACAAGATCCTCTACGACGAAGCCCAGCACATCTCCACCGCCTCCCTGGCGCCGGACGTGCTCTGCCTGACCTTCAACGGGCTGTCCAAGTCCTACCGCGTGGCCGGCTTCCGCTCCGGCTGGATCGCCATCTCCGGGCCCAAGCACCGCGCCCAGAGCTACATCGAAGGCCTCGACATCCTGGCCAACATGCGCCTGTGCGCCAACGTGCCGAGCCAGCACGCCATCCAGACCGCACTCGGCGGCTACCAGAGCATCAACGACCTGGTCCTGCCCGGCGGCCGCCTGCTGGAGCAGCGCAACCGCGCCTGGGAACTGCTCAACGACATCCCCGGCGTCAGCTGCGTCAAGCCCATGGGCGCGCTCTATGCCTTCCCGCGCATCGATCCGAAGGTCTGCCCGATCCACAACGACGAGAAATTCGTGCTCGACCTGCTGCTCTCCGAGAAGCTGCTGATCGTCCAGGGCACTGCCTTCAACTGGCCGTGGCCGGACCACTTCCGCGTGGTCACCCTGCCCCGCGTCGACGACCTGGAGCAGGCCATCGGCCGCATCGGCAACTTCCTCAAGACCTACCGCCAGTAAAAGGAGCACCGCCATGGGCCAGCCCCGCCGCTACCTGCTCACCGGCGCCAGTTCCGGCATCGGCATGGCCCTGGCCCGCGAGCTGGCTGCACGGGGACATGACCTGGCCCTGGCGGCACGCCGGGAGGAAACCCTCCAGCAACTCGCCGAAGAGCTGCGCGCGCACCACGGTCGGAACATCGCCGTGCTGCCCCTCGACGTCACCGACTACGCCGCCTGCCAGGACGCCGTGGGCCTGGCGAAAAACGCCCTGGGCGGGCTCGACGGGCTCATCGCCAACGCCGGCATCGGCCTGGCGGGCAAGGTCGGCACGGGCCGTTTCGAGCGCTTCCAGCAGACCCTGGAGACCAACCTGATCGGCACCATCGCCTGCCTCGACGCCGCCGCCCAGCTGTTCCGCGAGCAAGGCCATGGCCACCTGGTGGCCGTGGCCTCGGTTGCCGGCAAGCGCGGCCTGCCGGCGACCGCAGGCTATTCGGCGAGCAAGGCCGGGCTGATCAGCTACATGGAAGCCCTCGAACTGGAGCTGTACCGCAGCCCCCTGCGCACCACCCTGCTGCTGCCCGGCTACATCGACACCCCCATCAATCAGGGAGCAGGGCCGCGACCCTTCCTCATCGACGTGGAGCGCGGCGCCCGGCTGATCGCCCAGCACATCGAGCGCCAGACCCGCCGCGCCTACGTGCCCGGCTGGCCCTGGGCGTTGATCGGCCGCCTGCTGCCGCTGCTCCCCAACGCGCTGCTGGCGCGAGCACTCTGACCATGGACCTGCAGATCGACGACTTCTACAAGGATTGCGCAGCCGGCATGCTGACGCTCTACCTCGCCTTCCCCCGCAAATCCGCGCTGTACGTGGAGGACCTGATCGGCCACGAGGAGCCGGACGAGTTCGGCCTGCCCAGCAAACGCCACCAAGGCTGCCTGGGCGCCCTGATCTGGCTGGCCGAGGAAGGCTACATCCGCTACGAGAGCACCATCCGCTACGAAGCGCTGGACCAGGCCGTGCTCACGGAGAAGGGCTTCCTGCGCCTGTCACGCAGCATTCCCCATGCGGTCGGCGACGAAGGCGCCCTGCCGCCGAGCGTGCGCCGGGTACACGGCACCCTCGCCCATCAGCTGCGCGAAGCACTGGCCAGCCGCAACAGCGAACGCATCGCGCGGCTGTCACGCCTGCTGTTCAGCGGCCCCGACGGCACGGCAGGCGACACAGTTTGAAATAAGGGTTCGGTTGAATCGCCCTCGCCCGAACCTTATATACCCCCGCATATCAAACCGCTTCCCGCCGTGAGGAGACTGTCCCAATCATGATGCGAATTCTGTTGTTCCTGGCCACCAACCTTGCAGTCCTTGTGATTGCCAGCATCACGCTGAAGCTGCTGGGAGTAGATCGCTTCACCGGCCAGAACTACGGCAGTCTGCTGGTGTTCTGTGCCGTGTTCGGCTTCGCCGGCTCCCTGGTCTCGCTGTTCATCTCCAAGTGGATGGCGAAGATGAGCACCGGCACCGAGATCATCACCCAGCCCCGTACCCGCCACGAGCAGTGGCTGCTGCAGACCGTCGAGGAGCTGTCCCGCCAGGCCGGCATCAAGACGCCCGAGGTGGGCATCTTCCCTGCCTACGAAGCCAACGCCTTCGCCACCGGCTGGAACCGCAACGACGCCCTCGTCGCCGTCAGCCAGGGCCTTCTGGAACGCTTCTCGCCCGATGAGGTGAAAGCGGTACTGGCCCACGAGATCGGCCACGTGGCCAACGGCGACATGGTGACCCTGGCGCTGGTCCAGGGCGTGGTGAACACCTTCGTGATGTTCTTCGCGCGCATCTTCGGCAACTTCGTCGACAAGGTGATCCTGAAGAACGAAGAGGGCCATGGCATCGGCTACTTCATCGCCACCATCTTCGCCGAGCTGGTCCTGGGCATCCTCGCCAGCATCATCGTCATGTGGTTCTCGCGCAAACGTGAGTACCGCGCCGACGAAGCCGGCGCACAGCTGGCCGGCACCAACGCCATGATCGGCGCCCTGCAGCGCCTGCGCGCCGAGCAAGGCGTACCGGTGCAGATGCCCGACAGCCTGACCGCCTTCGGCATCAACGGTGGCCTGAAGAACGGCCTGGCCGGCCTGCTGATGAGCCACCCGCCCCTGGAAGACCGCATCGAGGCCCTGCGCCGCCGCGGTTGATCCAACCGAAGCCAACGAAAAGGGCAGCCACTGGCTGCCCTTTTTCATTCGCCATCGCCGAGCCTCAGCCCTTGCGCTGCAAGCGGAACACCGGCTCGTGCAAGGCATCCAGGCCGCGCGAGGCGAACTTCCAGTTCCTCTCCAGCACGTCTTCCCGCTCCAGCAGCTCCACGCACCAATCCGGCTCCAGGCGCGCGCGCACCTCCTCCTCCGGCACCGAGAACGGCGGGCCATCGAGCCGCGACTGCTCGTACTCCAGGGTCACCATCAACCCCCGGCAACCCGGCGCCAGCAGGCGAGCGAGGTGCGCGACATAGGCTTCGCGCATGGCCGGCGGCAAGGCGATGATCGCTGCCCGGTCATACAGCGCCACGCAATCCCGGGTGTCCTCGGGCGTCAGGGCGAAGAAGTCCCCCTGGAGGATCTCTACCCGCCCCGAACTGAAACGGCGCAACGCGCCGACCTCGCTCACCTCCGGCTCCACGCCCCATTCGGCGAAGAAATCCAGCACCGCCTTCTCTGCCAGCTCCACGCCCAGCACCCGATGGCCCTGGTCAGCGAGCCACAGCAGGTCCAGGCTCTTGCCGCAGAGCGGCACCAGCACCTGCGCATCGGCAGGGAGCGCCAGGGCGTGCCAATGCCGCAGCAGCCAGGGGTTGACCTCATCGAGATGGAACCCGATCTGATCGCTGTGCCAACGTGCCTGCCAGAATGACTCTTCCACCTGATCCTCCTGATGATTCGATAGATACGCGCAGAATTTTATGCTGGAAGTCGATACGTCCAGCGCAGAACATGGCGCCCATCCTAACGGAGGACGCCCCGGATGCTACCCACCCTGTTCATCTCCCACGGTTCCCCCATGCTCGCGCTGGAACCCGGCGCCAGCGGCCCCGCCCTCGCCCGCCTGGCGGCCGAGCTGCCGCGCCCGCGCGCCATCCTGGTGGTGTCCGCGCACTGGGAGAGCCAGGGCCTGAGCCTGACCGGCGCCGCCCACCCCGAGACCTGGCACGACTTCTACGGCTTCCCGCCGGCGCTCTACGCCGTCCAGTACCCCGCCCCCGGCGCACCCGAGCTGGCGCGCGAAGTCCAGGGGCTGCTGAAGGCCGCCGGCCTGGACGCCGCCATCGATGACCATCGCCCCCTCGACCATGGCGCCTGGGTGCCACTGTCGCTGATGTACCCGGAAGCGGACATCCCGGTGCTGCAACTGTCCCTGCCCAGTCGCCTCGGCCCGGCCTTCCAGACCCGGGTCGGCCGTGCCCTGACCGCCCTGCGCGACCACGGCGTGCTGCTCATCGGCTCCGGCAGCATCACCCACAACCTGCGGGAGCTGGACTGGCACGCGCAGGACGACCACGGCTCCGACTGGGCCCAAGCCTTCCGCGACTGGATGGTCGAGCGCCTGGCCCGCGATGACGAAGACGCCCTGCATCACTACCGCACCCAGGCGCCCAATGCAGTGCGCAGCCACCCCAGCGACGAGCACCTGCTGCCGCTGTACTTCGCACGCGGAGCCGGCGGCGCATTCAGCCTGGCCCACAGCGGCTTCACCCTCGGTGCACTGGGCATGGACATCTACCGCTTCGGCTGAAGCACACCGCCATGAAAAAACCGCTGCCGAATCGCTCCGGCAGCGGTTTTTTCATTCAGCCAGCCCCCGGAAAGGAGGCCGGGTACCTCAGTCGTTGCTGGGCTTGCCCACGGCCTGCAACACGTACTGCGGCAGCGCGAAGGCGCCCAGGTGAACCTCGGGGTTGTAGTAGCGGGTCACGATGCCGCTGCCGGCGAAGCGCTGGCGCAGCACCTCCAGGGAGACCTTGCGGGTATCGCCCTGGGTCGCGCCCCAGGCGAAGGTCATGGCCCCGCCGATGTAGGTGGGCACCGCCGCCTGGTAGAAGTGCCAGTCGGCGAACAGGCCGTTCATGCGCGACGCAGTGGTCTGCACTTCGGCCAGTTGCATGAAGGGCGTGCCGTTCTGGGTCACCAGGATGCCGCCATCGTTCAGGCAGCGGCGGCAGGCCTGGTAGAAGTTCTCGGAGAACAGCACCTCGCCCGGCCCGATGGGATCGGTGGAGTCGGAGATGATCACGTCGAACTTCTCCTCCGTGGTCGCCACGAAGCGCATGCCGTCGTCGATCACCAGGTTCAGGCGCGGGTCGTCATAGGCGCCCTTGGAGTGGTTGGGCAGGAACTCCTTGCACATGTCCACCACGGTGCCGTCGATCTCCACCATGGTGATGCTCTCGACCGCCTTGTGCTTGCGCACCTCGCGCAGCATGCCGCCGTCGCCACCGCCGATGATCAGCACGCGGCGGGCAGCGCCATGGGCCAGGATCGGCACGTGGGTGAGCATCTCGTGGTAGATGAACTCGTCCGCTTCGGTGGTCTGGATCACACCGTCCAGCGCCATCACGCGGCCCATGCGCGCGTTCTCGAAGATCACCAGGTGCTGGTGCTCGGTGCGGACCTCGTGAAGCAGCTTGTCCATGCGAAAACGCTGGCCGTAGCCGTCATAGAGAGTTTCCTGGTAATCGCTCATGAGCGGTCTCCCGTAGTGGCTGCAGAAGGACGGAACAGCGGCCCGCCCGGAGAAAGGCGCGCATTCTACGACGCTCACCGTGCCAGGTCGAACCGTGGCGACGGCCGATTTTCCCGCGACAGGCCCCGCCCTCAGCGGGTATCGTCGCGCCATGCAGACACCCGCCCCTCTCCTGCGCCAGGCACTGCCGTTCCAGCCGCCCTGGCACTGGCACCAGTTCCATGCCCACTTCAGCCTGCGTCGCCTGCCCGGCGTCGAACGGGTGGATGAACACGGCTACACCCGCAGCATCCGCCTGGGTGAGCTGCACAGCTGGTTCCGCGTCACGCCCACGCCCGAGGCCCTGTTGCTGGAACTGCCGCACGAGGCCGCAGCGGCCCAGGCGGACATTGCCCTGCGGGTGCGGCGCATGTTCGACCTGGACTGCGACCCTCTCGCCGTTGCCGCCACCCTGGCGCAGGACGAGGTGCTGAAGCCGCTCCTGGAGCGACACACCGGGCTGCGCCTGCCGGTCGCCTTCGACCCGTTCGAACAGGCGGTGCGCACCATCATCGGCCAGCAAGTGACGGTGAAGGCCGCGGTGACCATCGCCGGTCGCCTGGTGGAGCGCCTGGGCACGCCCCTGCCCGAAAGCCCCGACGGCCTGCGCCTGTTCCCCACCCCGGCAGCCATCGCCGAAGACGCCCTCCCCGGCATCGGCATGCCCGGCAAGCGGGTCGAGACCCTGCGCCGACTGGCCGCCGCCGTGGCATCGGGCGAGCTGGAACTGAGCCTGGCGGACGGCGTCGAAGCCTTCCAGGCGCGGCTCTGCGCCCTACCCGGCATCGGCCCATGGACGGCCCAGTACATTGCCCTGCGGGCCTTCGGCGATGCGGATGCCTTCCCCACGGCCGACCTGGGCCTGCTCAAATCCCCCCTCTGGGGTGCCGGCGGCATCAGCCCACGCCAGCTCGCCGAACGCGCCGAGCGCTGGCGACCGTGGCGCGCCTACGCTGCCGTGTACCTCTGGCACAGCTACGCAACGGAGACCTGACGTGTACTTCCGCCACCACCCCAGCCCCATCGGAACCCTGCTGCTGGCCGGCGACGAGGAAGGGCTGCGCATGCTGCACATGGACAGCGCCACGCCCTGGACACTGGACCCGACCTGGCAGCCCGCCACGCGCGAGCTGGACGAAGCCTGCCGGCAGCTGGACACCTACTTCGCCGGCAAGCGCACGCGCTTCGAACTGAAGCTGGCGCCACGCGGCACGCCCTTCCAGCAGGACGTGTGGCGGGCCCTGCAGGCGATTCCCCACGGCCAGACCACCCACTACGCCGCCCTCGCCCAGGAGATCGGCCGCCCCCGGGCCGTGCGCGCCGTTGGCGCCGCCAATGGCGCCAACCCCATCGCCATCATCATTCCGTGCCACCGGGTGATCGGCCGCGACGGCAGCCTCACCGGCTTTGCCGGCGGGCTGGAGCGCAAGGCCATCCTGCTGCGTCTCGAAGGCGCCCTGCTGCAGCCGGCCCAGGACCAGCTGCAACTCATCTGACTCAGTGCGGCGCGGGCACCCGTGCCAGCACCCGAGGCGGCTCGCCGATCGGCATCGCCACGATCACCGCCTCGCCCGGAACCGGCGTGATGCCGGCCAGCGCGCCGATGTTCACCCCGTGGGTCACCAGCACCAGCGGCAGGCCCCGTGGCAGTTGGCTGACACGCTGGCGCAAGCGCTTCGCAGCGGCCAGGTCACCGTCGAAGTAGTCCAGCGCGTCCAGGGTCTCCACCGCCCCGAGCCCCAGCTCCAGGGCCGTTTCCTGGGTGCGGCACCAGCGCCCGGCATAGATGCGCGGCCCCTCGATCCAGTGGCGGCGCAGCAGCTGGCCCCATTGCTGGGCCTCGCGCCGGCCCTGGGCATCGAGGTTGCGCTGGGTCCGGCAGTCCTGCAGCTGGAAGCCCGCCGGATCGCCCGCGCCCGGCGCATTGGCATTGCGCAGCAACAGGGCGGCCTGGCCGCTACGCAGCGCTGCCCAGGCGTCATCCTGGGGTTCCGCCAGGGCCGCCAGGCAGCCCAGGGCCAGCAGGGCGCCCACCCAGGCGCGTAGCCCGCGGCTCACAAGCGCACATCGCCACGGGGGCCGGCGATGGCCCAGATGATCAGGCCGAGCACCGGCAGCAGCACGATCAGCAGGATCCACAGCACCTTCATGCCGATCTCGGCATTGCTCTTGATGACATTGAGGATGGCCCAGATATCCAGGGCCAGGATGACCAGACCGGCCAGGCTGTTGAGCAGCGAACCCATGACAACGCTCCTGTTGGGGGGAAAGACGGATCAGGCAGCGCCCGGGCGCCGTCTGCGCGGGCCCATCCAGGCCCAGTTGAACAGCCCGAGCACGGGGAACAGCACCAGCAGCGCCACCCACAGCCAGCGCAGCTGGCGCGGTACGTTGCTGGTCACCACGTTGTACAGCGCCCAGGCCGTCAGCAGCAGGTAAAGTGCGCCCAGCCCGCCGTAGAAAGCAATTGCCGCTCCGCTCATGGCGCCCTCCCATGCACAGGATTGTGACGAGGGCATCGCGCCCCTGCCGCCTCAGGTGAACAGCTGGTTGGGCAGATGGCGGCGGGCAAGGTTCCGTCCATCGGCGGATGCCCTACAATCTCCCACCCGCCGCCATCAGGATGTTTCCGTGCTCAAGGCCCTGCGCTTCCACCTCAACCAGCTTGCCTGGCTTGGCCTGGTCACCCTCGTGCTCGGCCAGTTCGGTCGCTTCCACTGGGTGTTGGAGCTGTTCAGCCATTTCGCCCCGCTGCAGGCCGGCCTGATGCTGGTAGGGGCCTTTGCCAACCCGCGCAATGCCTCGTCGCTGCTGTTTGTTCTCGCGGGGGCCGGGGTGATCGGCTGGGGCCTCACCCCCTGGCCGCACGACGCGCCGGGCAGCACCGGCCAGGAGCGCCGGGTGATGGCCTACAACCTGCGCCTGGACAACCCCCGCGCCGACGCCGAGGCCGCCTGGCTCAACGCGCTGCCGGCCGATGCTCTGTTCCTCACCGAAGCCACCCCCGCCTGGGGCGAACGCCTGGCACCGCTGAAGGCCCGGGAAGCCTGCGCCCGCTACCAGGACGGCCCGTTCGGCCTGGCGCTGTTCACCCGCCAACCGGTGCGCCGCTGCCAGGTGCTGGAGCCACGCGGCCTGGCTGCCTACCCCTACATCCGCGCCGAGCTGGATGACGGCACCGTGCTCTACGGCATCCACCCGCCGCCGCCCCTGGGGCCGGAACTGGCAGCAGCCCGGGACGAAAGCCTGCGCCAGCTGGCCGAACAGATCGCCCTTGAAGGTCGCGAAGTGGTGGTGATGGGGGACTTCAACAGCACAGCGTTCTCGCCGCGCCTGCAGGACTTCCTGGCCGATGCCGGCCTGCGCCTCACCGCCCAGCGCGTGCGCCCCACCTGGTGGCCGGGGCTGCTGGGCGTGGACCTGATCCTGCTGCGCAGCGACCGCACGGTGAAGGCGGTGGGCGCCCTGCCCTGGCAAGGCTCCGACCACCGCGCGGTGTGGCTGGACTACTGACGAGAGGGTCGACTCAGGTGTGTGCCGGGTCGATCACCGCAAAGCTGGCCACGGTCGGATGCCCGGCCAGCTCGCCGCCCTCGCGGGCCAGGCCGATGGTGGGCAGGCCGGCTTCGCGCGCCGCGTCCAGTTCCTGCACCACGTCGGAGAGGAACAGCACCTCCTCCGCCGGCAGCCCGATGGCCTCGACGATACGGCGGTAGGACCCGGCCTCCCGCTTGGGGCCGCTGGTGGTGTCGAAGTAGCCGGAGAACAGCGGGCTCAGGTCACCCGCCTCGGAACAGCCGAAGATCAGCTTCTGCGCCTGGATCGAGCCCGAGGAGTAGACGTACAGCCGATAGCCCTCGACGTGCCAGCGGCGCAGCGCCTCGACAGCATCCGGGTAGACATGGCCCTTGAGCTGTCCGGCTCGGTAGCCCTGCTCCCAGACCATGCCTTGCAGCGCCTTGAGCGGGGTGGCCTTGCGGTCCTTGGCAATCCATTCCAGCAGGATCGCCACCACACGCTCGACGCTGGCCTCGGGCTCGCCGCTCTCGCGACGCACCGCTTCCACCTGCTCCGCCACGACCGGCTCGGCGGCGTGCTCGCTGACGAAGCCCGGCAGGTGGCGGGCGGCATAGGGGAACAGCACGTCGAAGACGAAGCTCACGGCACTGGTGGTGCCTTCGATGTCGGTGAGGATGGCCTTGATGGGCATGCGGACTCCGGTATTTCGATATTCACAGGACCCGGCGCAATCGCAGGGCTGGATGGGCGCAGACAGACGTACCGGGCGGGTGTACCAGGTGGGCATAGGGTGGGCTTCAGCCCACCACGCTCCCTGCCCCGCCTACGGCCTCAATCCTCCAACTGCGGAAAGCGCCTGGCGATGTCGTCCCCGGTGAACTGGGCCACCCAGCCCTCGGGGTTGTTGAACAGGCGGATGGCGACGAAGTGCGGCTCCTCGCCCATGTCGAACCAGTGGCGGGTGCCGGCAGGCACCGAGATCAGGTCGTTCTTCTCGCACCGCACGGCGTAGACGTAGTCATCGATGTGCAGGGTGAACAGGCCGCGTCCGGCGACGAAGAAGCGCACTTCGTCCTCGGCATGGCGATGCTCGTCGAGGAACTTGGCACGCAGCTCGGCCTTCTGCGGGTGGCTGCGGTCGAGGCTGACCACGTCCACCGTCACGTAGCCGCGCTCCTTCATCAACGCGTCGATCTGCGGGCGGTAGGCGGCGATCACCTCGTCCTGGCTCGCCCCCGGGGTCAGCGGCGCGCTGGCCTGCCAGCGCTCGAAGCGCACGCCCACGGCCGCAAGGGTGGAGGCGATGTCGTCGACATGGGTCAGCACCTTGTTCGGCAGGTCGGGGCTGGACTCGTGGTAAACGGAAAGGCTGCTCATCGGTGTACTCCTGGTCGCCGGCTCCGGCTCTGCTGGCCGGTCGCACGGGCGGTCTGGGTCAAGGCTCCCTCGGCGGAGGGTGGCGTCAGCGGGCCTGCAGGGCGCGAACCTTCAGCTCGCACTCGAACAGGAATTCGAAGGCTTCGACCTGGCGCAGGGCGTCGCTCATGCGCGGGCCCCAGGTGTAGAGGCCGTGGCCACGGATCAGGTAGCCGACGCACTCGGGGTGCGCGTCCAGCCAGGGCTGGACCTTGGCTGCCAGGCGGGCGATGTCCTGGTCGTTGTCGAAGATCGGCACTTCCACCTGGCTTTCATGGGTGGTCACGCCGCTGAAGGCCTTCTGCAGTTCGTAGTCGGCGAACACCAGCGAGTCGCTCAGGGTCAGCCGCGAGAGAACGGTGGCGTTCACCGAGTGGGTGTGCAGCACGGCGCCGATCCCGGGCTGCCAGCGGTACAGCTGGGTGTGCAGCAGGGTCTCGGCGGAGGGTTTCTTGCCCGGCTCCAGGCTGATGCCGTCGAGGTCGGTGGCCAGCACGTCGTCCTCGCCGAGCTGGCCCTTGTGCTTGCCGGAGACGGTCAGCAGCGCCTGGTCGGCCGACAGCCGCGCCGAGTAGTTGCTGCTGGTGGCCGGGGACCAGCCGCGACCGTAGAGGAAGCGGCCGGCCTCGATGATTTCACGGGTAAGTGTTTCGCGGTTCATGCCCGCTCCTCTTTCAATTGAGTGGCAATGATAACGGCAGCGGCCATGGCGGCCAGGCTGGCAATGACGAAGGTCCAGGAGGCGCCCAGGCTGTTCCAGCTGTAACCGGAGTACAGGGCCCCGAGCGCGCCGCCGGTGCCGGCGAGTGCTGCGTAGAGCGCCTGGCCCTGGCCTTGCTGCTGTGGGCCGAACTGGCGTTGCACGAAATGGATGGCCGCCGCATGGAAGCTGCCGAAGGTCGCCGCATGGAGCACCTGGGCGAACAGCAGCACCGCGAGGTTGTCGGCGAGATGCCCCAGCAGCAGCCAGCGCAACGCCGCGAGCAGGAAGCTCGCGGCCAGCACCTGGCGAACCGGGAAGCGCGAGAGGATGCGCGCCATCACCAGGAACATCAAGACCTCCGCCACCACGCCCAGCGCCCACAGCTGGCCGATGAAGCCGCGCGGGTAGCCGAGGCTTTCCAGGTAGATGGTCTGGAAGGTGTAGTACGGGCCGTGGGACAGCTGCATCAACCCCACGCACAGGTAGAACGCCAGCACGCCGGGTTGCCGCAGTTGGTCGAGGAAGCCGCCGCTGGCGCCTCCCTCCCGGGCCACCGGCGTGGCATTGGGCACCCACCAGCTGCTGAGCACGATGCCGGCCATGATGACCACCAGCGCCACCGGGTAGACGTCCAGGCTGAACACCTCGAACGCCTTGCCCAGGCCGACCACGGTGAGGATGAAGCCGATGGAGCCCCACAGGCGGATCTGGCTGTAGCGCGCGGCCTGCTCCCTGAGATGGGCCAGGGTGATCACCTCGAACTGCGGCAGCACCGCGTGCCAGAAGAAGGCGTGCAGGGCCATGATCATCGCCAGCCAGGCGTAGCTCTTGTCGACGAAGATCAGCGCGAAGGTGCACAGGGTGCAGAGCGCGCCCAGCCGCACGATGGCCAGGCGCCGGCCGCTGCGGTCGCCCAGCCAGCCCCAGAGGTTGGGCGCCACGCAGCGCATCAGCATGGGGATGGCCACCAGCTCGCCGATGCGCGCGGCGGAGAAGCCCAGGTGGTCGAAGTAGAGCCCGAGGAAGGGCGCCGTGGCGCCCAGCAGGGCGAAGTAGAACAGGTAGAAACCGGACAGCCGCCAGTACGGCAGCGCGCCGCCGGTCACAGCTGGCCGAGCACCGGGGTGGTGACGCGCACATCGGCGTTCTGCCCGCGATGGCGCAGCAGGTGGTCCATCAGCACGATGGCCATCATGGCTTCGGCGATGGGCGTGGCGCGGATGCCGACGCAGGGGTCGTGACGGCCCTTGGTGATCACGTCCACCGGGTTGCCGTCGACGTCGATGGAGCGGCCCGGCGTGGTGATGCTGGAGGTGGGTTTCAGCGCCAGGTGGGCGACGATCGGCTGGCCCGAGGAAATGCCACCGAGGATGCCGCCGGCGTTGTTGCTGAGGAAGCCGTCCGGGGTCAGCTCGTCGCGGTGCTCGGTGCCGCGCTGGGCGACGCACGCGAAGCCGGCGCCGATCTCCACGCCCTTCACCGCGTTGATGCTCATCAGCGCGTGGGCGAGTTCCGCGTCCAGGCGGTCGAAGATCGGCTCGCCCAGGCCCGGCGGCACGCCTTCGGCGACGACGGTGATCTTGGCGCCGACGGAATCCTGGTCACGGCGCAGCTGGTCCATGTAGGCCTCCAGCTCCGGCACCTTGTCCGGGTCGGGGCTGAAGAAGGCGTTCTGCTCGACGCTGTCCCAGGTCTTGAAGGGGATCTCGATCGGGCCGAGCTGGCTCATGTAGCCGCGGATGCGGATGCCCTGCCCGGCCAGCCACTTCTTGGCGATGGCGCCGGCGGCGACGCGCATGGCGGTCTCGCGCGCCGAGGAACGGCCGCCGCCGCGGTAGTCGCGGACGCCGTACTTGTGGTGGTAGGTGTAGTCGGCGTGGGCCGGGCGGAACAGGTCCTTGATCGCCGAGTAGTCCTTGGACTTCTGGTCGGTGTTGCGGATCAGCAGGCCGATGGAGCAGCCGGTGGTGCGGCCTTCGAAGACGCCGGAGAGGATTTCCACCTCGTCGGCTTCCTGGCGCTGGGTGGTGTGGCGGCTGGTGCCCGGCTTGCGGCGGTCGAGGTCACGCTGCAGGTCCTCCAGGGAAAGCTCCAGCCCGGGCGGGCAGCCGTCGACGATGGCGACCAGCGCCGGGCCGTGGCTTTCGCCAGCCGTGGTGACGGTGAACAGCTTGCCGTAGGTGTTGCCGGACATGCACAGTGCTCCGCTGAAATGGGCCTTGAAGAAAGGCCGAGGAGTATACCTGCGGCGCCCGACCAGTTCACCCACGAACCTTGCGCCGGTGCCGGCATCCAAGCCTGGCACTCCCACACGGATTCCCCCATGCCCCGACTGCTGTACACCCTGCTTGCCCCGCTGCTCTGCAGCCTGCTCCCACCCGCCACCGGCTTCGCCGCCCAGACCGTGCTGCAGCGCCCCATGGACCTGGACACCGGCACCGGCGTGCTCCACGGCACCCTGCTGCTGCCTGGTGGCGAGGGGCCGGCCCCCGTCGCGTTGCTGGTGGCCGGCTCTGGCCCCACCGACCGCAACGGCAACAACCCCATGGGCGGGCGCAACGACAGCCTGAAGAAGCTCGCCGAGCTGCTGGCCCGCAACGGCATCGCCAGCCTGCGCTTCGACAAGCGCGGCATTGCCGCCAGCCACGACGCCGGGCCGGACGAACGCCAACTGAGCCTGGACGGCTACGTGGACGACGCCGTCGCCTGGGCACGCCAGCTCAGGGCCGACCCCCGGTTTTCCAGGCTGATCCTGATCGGACACAGCGAAGGGGCGCTGATCGCCAGCCTGGCCGCGCCACGTACCGAGGCCGCAGCCCTGGTGGTGATCGCGGGCAGCGGCCAGCCATTCGACCAATTGCTGGTGGAACAGCTGCGCCAACGCCTGCCACCTCCGCTCCTGGCACGGAGCGCCGCGTTCCTCGCAGCCCTGCGCAACGGCCAGACCGTGGACGAGGTGCCGCCGCCGCTGATGGTGCTGTTCCGACCCAGCGTGCAGCCCTACCTGATCTCGCTGCTGGCCCACGACCCGGTCGAGGCCTTCGCGGCGGTGAAAGTCCCCGCACTGATCCTGCAGGGCAGCCACGACATCCAGGTCGGCGTTGCCGATGCCGAGGCCCTGAAGGCCGCGAAGCCCGATGCCGAGCTGGCGGTCATCGGCGGCATGAACCACATCCTGCGCATCACGCCGGCCGGTATCCAGGAGCAGCTGGGCTCCTATAATGCCGCCGAGCTGCCCCTGGCTCGCGAGCTGGGCCAGCATCTGCTGGCGTTCATCGCCGCCCTGCCCTCCAGCCCGCCGCCTGGCGGCCGATAACCGGATCACACCGCGCCCGTAACAGGAAAGCCCGATGAGCGACACCGACACCCAGCCCCCCGAGGCCCTGGACCCCACGCCCGTGGTGGTACCACCGCATCCCTGGGCCGACCTGGCGCCGGAGAACCACCTGCTGCTGAGGCTGGCGCCGTTGCCTGCCGACGCCGCCACGGGGCCCCGGCCACTGCGCTTCATCGAGCTGGGCGAAGTGGAACGACACAGCCCCGACCACAGCCTGCTGGTGCTCAGCCTGCACCTGCCGGGGCAACTCATGCGCAAGGAACAGAACCGCCTGGAGGTCTGGGCCGACCACCGCAGCAAGGAGGTCCGCTTCGGCCCCGACGACGGCCTGCGGCTGGAGCCCCAGAACCGTGGTCTTGGGCGCTTCCTGCTGGCCCGGGGCATCCACTGGGCGCGACACCAGTGGGCGCACTACCGGGTCGAAGGCGGCGCACTGCCGAACACGCTGGCCGTCTCGGAAGACATTCGCCAGCGCCGTGACCACGTGCTCAAGGCCCAGGGATTCGAAGTCACCTACCAGGACCCGCTGCAACTGCACGCCCACTACGGCGCCGGTCGCGTCAGCGAGCTGCTGGATGACTGGAACAAGGAGAAGGTGCAGGTCATCGGCCTGCTGGACGCGGCCAACATGCTGCAGCAGGCCGACCACAACCTGCACCAGCAGGAAATCCAGATCCGCAAGCTGGAGGACCGCGTCGCCGAACTCAAGCGCGACGACAGTGGCCTGCGCTTCACCATCACCTGCCTGGTGGTCTTCGCCGTGTTCCAGGCCGGCCTGCTGATCTGGATCGCCACCCACTGACGGGCACGCCCCGATTTTCAGAGGTGCCCTGAGCGGCGAGGCCCTCTTCAGCCCGCCAGGCGGGCGCGGAACAGGTCCTGGTGCTCACGGCACTGGCGGGCACTGAGCAGGAACACGCCATGCCCGCCCCGAGCGAACTCCAGCCAGGTGAAGTCCACTTCCGGATACAGCGCCTCCACATGCACCTGGCTGTTGCCCACCTCGACGATCAGGGTGCCCTGCTCGGTCAGGTGGTCGGCGGCTTCGGCCAGCATGCGCCGCACCAGGTCCAGCCCATCGTCGCCACAGGCCAAGCCCATGGCCGGCTCGTGGTGGTACTCCTCGGGCATGTCGGCGAAGTCTTCCGCATCGACGTAGGGCGGATTGGACAGGATCAGGTCGAAGCGCTGGCCGGGCAGGCCGTCGAAACCGTCGCCCTGGACGGTGTAGACGCGGTCTTCCAGCTCGTGGCGCTCGATGTTCTGGTTGGCCACTTCCAGCGCGTCGAAGGACAGGTCGGCCAGCACCACCTCTGCCTCGGGGAAGGCGTGGGCGGCGGCAATGCCGATGCAGCCGGAGCCGGTGCAGAGGTCGAGGATGCGCGCCGGCATGTTCGGCAGCCAGGGCTCGAAGCCCTGCTCGATCAGCTCGCCGATGGGCGAACGAGGCACCAGCACGCGCTCGTCGACCACGAACGGCAGGCCGCAGAACCAGGCCTCGCCCAGCAGGTAGGCGGCCGGTACGCGCTCATGGATGCGGCGCTTCAGCAGGGCCTGGACATGCTCGCGCTCGTCGTCCTCCAGGCTGCAGTCCAGGTAGCTGTCGGCGATCTCGTAGGGCAGGTGCAGGGCGCCGAGGACGAGCTGGCGGGCTTCATCCCAGGCGTTGTCGGTGCCATGGCCGAAGAACAGGTTCTCCCCATGGAAACGGCTAACGGCCCAGCGGATGTGGTCGCGCAGGGTGCGCAGGCGGGATTCGGACACGACGCTCTACCTCTTGGAACGGGATGCGGATTCTACACCCGACCGCTCAGGGCTTGCGACGCACCTAGGGGTCTTCCCGGCGCTCACGACGCAATTCGCGCAACACGGCGATGGCCACGGCGCAGGCGAACAGCAACCAGAAAGAAGGGGGAAGATCAGACAGGCCATTCATGCGGCAACTCCTTGCACACGGCGACTTCGACTCCATCCGAAGGGCTTCGATGGTGCGCCGGGCGGGAAGGTTCCCGCAAGAGGATTGCGCGACATGGTTCACTTATCGCGTCACACGGCGGACAATAGCGGCCTACGTCGTACCGGAGATTCGCATGTCTGCTCCCAAATCCATGTTCCAACTCAGCGGCCGGGGCTACCCGCCGACCACCCTGAGCAACGCCACGCTGGTCATCATCGACGTCCAGGAGGAGTACCGCAGCGGCGTCCTGGCCCTGCCCGGCCTCGACGCGGCACTGGAGGAGATCGCGACCCTGCTGGCCGCCGCTCGCGCAGCCGGCACTCCCGTCGTACACGTCAAGCACCTGGGCGTTCCGGGTGGCCTGCTGGACCCCCAGGGCGAACGTGGCCAACAGATGCCCGAAGCCGCCCCGCTGCCTGGCGAGGTGGTCGTCGAGAAGCGCCTGCCCAACGCCTTCGCCGGCACCGACCTGCACGACCGCCTGCAGGAGATCGGCCACCTGGACCTGATCGTCTGCGGCTTCATGACCCATTCCAGCGTCAGCACCACCGTGCGCGCCGCCAAGGACTACGGCTACCGCTGCACCCTGGTCGCCGCCGCCTGCGCCACCCGTGACCTGCCCACCCCTGACGGCGGCGTGATCAGCGCCGACGAGATGCACCGCGTCGAGGTCATCGCCCTCGCCGACAACTTCGCCAGCGTCGTACCCAACGCACGCGCCCTCGCCTGAGGCAACGCCTCACCGCAAAGCCGGCCCTCTCCTATCGGGCGAATGGCAGGAACCCCACCCGCTGGTTCCGGTCATACGCCCGATCAAGACGAGGAAGACCGGATGAGACAACCCGATGGATTCGACGCCCGCCGCCTTCGCCCCCATGCGCCCCGGCACCTGGGGTGGCGGCTGCTGGCCGGCTGTGCGGCACTGATCGCCACCCTGGGCATCCTCCTGGCGATGGCCGGCTCGGCCACCCTGCTCGGCCGTCCGCCGGCACTGGGCCCGCTCAACGACAGCACCGGCGCCGCGCTGACCCTGCTGGTCAGCGGCCTGTTGCTGCTGGCCTTCGGCGTTGGGCTCTGGCGCCATGCACGGAGGCGCTTCCGCAGGCGCAGCAACCTGGACCTGTCGCCCCGGTTGATGAAGAAACGCCACTGACGTCGCCCCGCCTCGCGGGTAAACTGGGCAGCCGCTGTGGAGGCCCTCATGCAAGACGACGATTTTTCCCTGTTCAGCCAGCAGATGCGTGGCGTCAAACGCATCCAGCACGACCGCGCGGATGTCGGCAAACCGCGTGCCGACCGCCAGCAGGTCGTCAGCCGCCGGCAGAACGCCACCCAGGCGGGCACCAGCACCAAGGTGGACGGCCTGTCCGACCTCTTCGTGATCGATGTGGGTGCCGAGGATGAACTGAACTGGGCCCGCGACGGCGTCCAGGAAGGCCAGATGCGCAAGCTCAAGCAGGGCCAGATCGCCTTCGAGGGCAGCCTCGACCTGCACGGCATGACCGTGGAAAAGGCCCGCGAGACGCTCTGGGACTTCCTCGCCGAGGCTACCAAGCTGGAAATCCGCTGCGTGCGCATCACCCATGGCAAGGCCGCACGCCTGGATGGCAAGCGCCCGCTGATCAAGAGCCACGTCAACACCTGGCTGCGCCAGCATCCCCAGGTGCTCGGCTTCACCTCCTGCCTGCCGCGCCACGGCGGCACCGGCGCCCTCTACGTGATGCTGCGACGCACCATGCTCGAAGGCCGCGACGAGTAACCGTGACCAGGGCCGCCCGGCACCGGGCGGCCCCTTGGTTCAACGTTCCAGCGTGGAACTGAACTGGCGGATGGCTTCCACCACCCGCTGGGCACCTTCCTGGATCTCCAGGATCGCCTGGCCTGCCTGGCTGGCCAGTTGCACCCCCTGCTCCACCTTCTCGCGGCTGCTTTCCATGCTCTGCACCGCCTCCTGGGACAGCTCATGGTTGCGCCGTACCACGTCGACGATCTCCACCGTCGCCTGGGCCGTGCGCGCCGCCAGGTTGCGCACCTCCTCTGCCACCACGGCGAACCCGCGCCCCTGTTCGCCGGCCCGTGCCGCCTCGATGGCGGCGTTCAGCGCCAGCAGGTTGGTCTGGTCGGCGATGCCGCGGATGGTCTGGACGATGCTGCTGATCTGGTCGGATTGCTGGCTCACGGCCGAAATGCCGCTGGCCGCCCGGTTCAATTCGCCAGCGATGCCCTGCACCACGTCCACCGTGCGCTGGACCACTTCAGCACCCCGCTGCGCACCACCGTCGGTCTGCAGGGATATCTCGTAGGCCAGTTGCGCCGCTTCGGACTCGGCCTGCTGGTGCAGTACCTGCTCGGTCACGTCCGAGGCCAGCTTCACCACCTTGTAGAGGGTGCCATTGGCGTCGAACACCGGGTTGTAGGTGGCACGCAGCCAGACCACATCCCCGCGCTTGTTGACCCGCTTGAAGCGGCCGGAGAAGAACTCACCGCGGTTCAGGCGCTCCCAGAACTGCGCGTACTCGGGCGAAGCGCCATCCTCGCGGGTACACAGCTGCCGGTGATGGCGCCCACGGATCTCGTCCAGGCGATACCCCATCAGGCTGAGGAAATTCTCGTTGGCGGTGAGCACCTCGCCCTTGAGGTTGAACTCGATCACCGCCATGGAACGGTCGATGGCGCTGATCAGGCTTTCCTGCTGTTGTTCACGCACCACCTGGGCGGTGATATCGGTGGCCAGCTTGAGCACCCCGACCACCCGCCCGGCCGTGTCACGCACCGGGTTGTAGCTGGCCTCGAGCCACAGCTCGCGCCCTTGCTTGTCACGTCGACGGAAGCGGTCGCGGATGAACTCGCCCGTCGCCAGGCGCTCCCAGAAGCGGCGGTACTCGGCGCTATTGGCATAGGCCGGATCACAGAACATCCGGTGGTGCCGTCCCTGCACCTCCTCCAGGCGGTAACCGACCGCGGAGAGGAAGTTCTCGTTGGCGGACACGATGGTGCCATCCGGCAGGAACTCGATGACCGCCATGGAGCGATCGACGGCGCTACGGCGCGCCAGAGCCTGCGCGAGCTGGGCTTGGCACTCGGCCAGCTCGCGCTTGAGGGATGACTGGAACATTAGGCAGGACCTCGAAGACGGCATGAGGATAAGAAGGACGACACAGGTATCGGCAGCCTAGGGATTGGCTGAAGCGATGGGCAATCGAAGCTTGCTATCGCCACGATAGCCGACTGCCATCAGACGGCGGGACGGCCAAAGAAGTTCGGCAAGCACGGGCAGGCGCAGTACAATCGCCGCCGAACGAAACGCGACCATGTGCCGGGTGGCCGTGCGGAAGCCGCCGTCAGAGCGTCCCGCCCCCACCGCGTGCGATGCAGCCGTAAGGGCTGCCCCGGCCAACGACCGGGCCCGATGGGCATGCCAATGGTCCGCCTACATCCACTCGATTCTGGAAGCACCATGGACTCTAGTCCCGACAAACTGGCAAGCCACTACACCGCGATCCTCGGCCAACTGGGCGAGGACGTGAACCGCGAAGGCCTGCTGGACACCCCCAAGCGCGCTGCCAAGGCCATGCAGTACCTCTGCCGCGGCTACGAGCAGACCCTGGACGAGGTGATCAACGGCGCCCTGTTCACCTCCGACAACAGCGAGATGGTGCTGGTCAAGGACATCGAGCTGTACTCCCTGTGCGAGCACCACCTGCTGCCCTTCATCGGCAAGGCCCACGTGGCCTACCTGCCCAACGGCAAGGTGCTGGGCCTGTCCAAGGTGGCGCGCATCGTCGACATGTTCGCCCGCCGCCTGCAGATCCAGGAGAACCTGAGCCGGCAGATCGCCGAAGCGGTGGAGCAGGTCACCGGCGCCCTGGGCGTGGCCGTGGTGATCGAGGCCCAGCACATGTGCATGATGATGCGCGGCGTGGAGAAGCAGAACTCCTCGATGATCACATCGGTGATGCTCGGCGAATTCCGCAACAACTCCGCGACCCGCAGCGAGTTCCTCAACCTGATCCGCTGAGGGATCGCCCACGAAAAAACCGGCCCAGGGCCGGTTTTTTTATTTGGCGCCCCGGAAGACGACCCGCTAGAAGCTGCGCCCATCCACCTTGCGCACCTGCAGCGCATCCGGATCGACGCCCTCCAGGCAGCGCACGTTCACCGCTGCCATGGCGTTGCCCTGGGGATCGGAAGCCTCGCCGAACGGCGCGCAACCGCAGGTGCCGCAGAAGTGATGGGCGATCTGCATGCGATTGAAGCGATAGGTGGACAGGTCGGCCTCGGGCGTCTCCAGCACCAGCTGGGCGCGCGGGACGAACCACAGCAGGTAGCCACGCTTGCTGCACAGCGAGCAGTTGCAGGCCATCACCTCGGTGATTGGGCTGCCCTCGACCTCGAACGCGATACGGCCGCAATGGCAGCCTCCCCGGTATTTCATCTGCACGCCTCCAGGCCCGGAATGGACCCGGAGGACGTTAGACCAGGGCTGCCGTGCGCGCCATGGCGGCGACGTGCCGCCTCAGCCGATGCTGACGTGACGCGGATGAGCCGCCACCCGTGCCATCCAGGCCTGGATGGCGGGGAAGCCGGAGAGGTCGAAGCCGCCCTCTTCCGCCACGTGGGTGTAGGCGTACAGGGCGATGTCCGCGATCGAATAGGCATCCCCCACCAGGTACGGCGTGCGGGAGAGCTGCTGCTCCATCACCCGCAGGGCCTTGTAGCCGCGCACCAGGCACACTTGGTACTCCTCGGCGCGCTCGGCCGGCATGCCCTGGTAACGCTTGATGAAGCGCGCCACCGCCACATAGGGCTCATGGCTGTACTGCTCGAAGAACTGCCACTGCAACACCTGGGTGCGCAGGCGCGGCTCGGTGGGCAGCAGGTCGCTGCCCTCGGCCAGGAAGTTGAGGATGGCGTTGGACTCCCACAGGGTGGTGACGTCCTCCAGCTCCAGGACCGGGATCTTGCCGTTGGGGTTGAGCGCCAGGAAGGCCTCGCTCTGGGTCTCGCCCTTGAGGATGTCCACCGGCACCCACTGATAGGGCTGCCCGAGCAGCTCGAGGATCAGCTTGACCTTGTAGCAGTTGCCGGAAATCACATCACCGTAAACCTTGTACATCGCCTGCTCCTCGATCAGACGGCCTGGGCGGCCTGGGCTTCCCGTACCACGCTGGCCAGACGGCGCAGCCCCTCGCCCAGGCGCTCCGGCGCCACATGGCTGAAGTTCAGGCGCAGGTAGCCGGGGTGGTTGTCCGGATCGATGAAGAACGGCTCGCCCGGCATGAAGGCAACGTTCTGGTCCAGCGCCGGCTTCAGCAGGGTGCGGGTATCCAGCGGCTGCTTGAGGGCCAGCCAGAAGAACAGCCCGCCCTGGGGCACTTCCCAGGTGGCCAGGTCGCCGAAGTGTTCTTCCAGCGCCGCCTGCATGGCATCGCGGCGCACGCGGTAGAAGTCACGCAGCTCGGCCAGGTGGCCCCGGTACTGCTCGCTGCCGAGCCACTGCAGGGCCTGCCACTGGCCGATGCGGTTGGTGTGCAGGTCGGCGGATTGCTTCAGGCGCAGCAGGTAGGGGAACAGGTCCGGACTGGCGATCAGGAAGCCCACGCGCAGGCCCGGCAGCAGGGTCTTGGAGACGGTGCCGGTGTAGATCCAGCTGGCCTTCTTCAAGCGGCTCACGATGGGGGTGGCGCTGCCGCCGTCGAACACCAGTTCGCGGTACGGCTCGTCCTCGATCAGGGTCACGCCGAACTCGTCCAGCAGCGCCGCCACGGCGTCGCGCTTGGCCTCGCTGTAGCGCACCGCCGAGGGGTTCTGGAAGGTCGGGATCAGGTAGGCGAAGGCCGGCTTGTGCTGCTCCAGGCGCTGGCGCAGGGAGGCCAGCTCGGGGCCGTCGGCCTCCTGGGCCACGGCGATGCAGTCGGCAC
This sequence comes from Metapseudomonas otitidis, assembly GCF_011397855.1. Classification (NCBI taxonomy): domain Bacteria; kingdom Pseudomonadati; phylum Pseudomonadota; class Gammaproteobacteria; order Pseudomonadales; family Pseudomonadaceae; genus Metapseudomonas; species Metapseudomonas otitidis. Next base: position 3,589,868 of record NZ_AP022642.1, read on the forward strand.
CGAACAGCTGGAACGCCTGCAGCGCGGCCAGGTAGGTCGGCGCCTCCAGCAGCACCTCGGTGCCCGGGTCGATGAACAGCTTGGACGCCAGGTCCAGGGTCTGCTGGGAACCGCTGACGATCAGCACCTGGCTGGCATCGCAGGGCACACCCAGGGCGCGCGCCTCGGCAGCCACCGCCTCACGCAGGGCCGGCTCGCCCTCGCTCATGCCGTACTGACCCATGCTCGCCGGCATGTCCGCCCACTCCACCTTCGGCAGCATCGGCTCGGCCGGCAGGCCACCGGCGAAGGACATCACCTCCGGGCGCTGCGCCGCAGCGAGGATTTCACGGATCAGGGAGCTTTTCAGGCGGGCGATGCGTTCGGAGAAGGCCATGGATGTCACCGGGTGCGAAGGCGTGAGAATTGAGTCAAACTGCTTGACCGAAACTACGATGCCCGGGATGGATACGTCAATATGCTTGACCTGAAAAACCCCGCCGTCCAGCACGCCGCCATGGAAGCCTTCTTCTTCGGCTACCAGGCCTTCACCAGCAAGCCCGACGAAATGCTCGCCCGTCGCGGGCTGTCGCGGGTGCACCACCGCATCCTGTTCTTCATAGCGAAGTACCCGGGGCTGAGTGTGAAGGAAATGCTCGGCTACCTCGGCGTGAGCAAGCAGGCGCTGAACACGCCGCTGCGCCAGTTGATGGAGATGGACCTGGTGCAGAGCAGCACCGCCGACGACGACAAGCGCAAGCGCCAGCTGGGGCTGACGGCAGAAGGCTCGAAATTGGAGAAGAGCCTGCGTCGGGAGCAGGCCCGCCTGCTGGAGCGGGCCTTCGGCGAGGCCGGGGCCGATGCGGTGGAAGGCTGGCTGAAGGTCAACCAGACCCTGGGCGGCGCCCGCCAGGACGAGCCGGAAGGCACCTGAGGCGCCTCAGCGCCCGCCCTCCAGCTCCCGCGCCCCCCGGAAGAACACTAGCGCCGTGGCCACCACCGACACCAACGCCGGCAGCGAACTTAACGCCGCCAGCAGCAGCGAAACCAGCATCACACCCGTCACCAGGATGGCACCGGCCACGACCCGGAAAGACGCATAGGTGTCCGGCACCTTCACCAGGCGCACGCCGAGCCAGATACACCCCGCCCCGCACAGAACCAGACCGGAGCCGTACAGGGCCATCTCCCACCCCAGGCTCCCCAGCTGGTCGCCCACCGTCATCAGCATCACCTGCAGCAGCACACTGGTGACCACCACGACCCAGGTGGGCCAGGTCAGGCCGGTGGCAGCAAAACGCGCCTCGGCGAAGACCTTGAAGCGCAGGGAGACATAGCTGCCCAGCAGCACCAGGGAAAGGCCCGACCAATCGGTGTAGGCCACCGGCAGCTCGATCCCGAACCAGCCGATCGACACCACACCCAGCAACAGCACCAGGTTGCCCAGGAAGCCGACCAGGGACAGCCAGCCCAACAGCCTGAGCTGGCCAGCGCTCCATTCCGGCAACGGGCGCGGCGCCTCCGGCTGGAGCAGTTCGACCTGAGGGGGTGCGTAGGGGTTTTCGTCCATGACGGGGCTCCTGATTCAACTGACCGGCACAGTAACGGTGCACACGGGAGACGTCACGCGACTGTATCGCTTTTTGCGCACATCGCTGTACGGGGCGCGGCGAAGCGCCACGCCGTAGGCTTTCTCCCTCCAAGAAGAGAGACCTGCCATGAGCCTGGAACTGTTGCTCGCCTTTGCGCTGTTTGCCCTCGTCACCTCCATCACCCCCGGCCCCAACAACATGATGCTGCTCGCCTCAGGAGTGAACTTCGGCATCCGCCGCAGCCTGCCGCACATGCTCGGCATCAGCATCGGCTTCATGGTGATGGTCGCCGCGGTGGGCCTGGGACTGCACCAGGTCTTCGAGCAGGTTCCCCTGCTGTACAGCCTGCTGCGCTATGGCGGCGCGGCCTACCTGGTCTACCTGGCCTGGAAGATCGCCGGCTCCGGTGCCCCCGACGACACCAAGGGCGGGGCGCGCCCCTTCACCTTCCTCCAGGCGGCGGCCTTCCAGTGGGTCAACCCCAAGGCCTGGGTGATGGCGATCGGCGCCATCACCACCTACACCCCGCAGGAGAACTTCGTCACCAACGCCCTGCTGATCGCCGCCCTGTTCGCGCTGATCAACTGCCCCAGCGTCGGCCTCTGGACCGTTGCCGGCAGCCTGCTGCGCCACTGGCTGTCCTCGCCACGAGTGCTACGCGCGTTCAATATCGGCATGGCCATCCTGCTGGTGGCCTCGCTCTACCCCATCCTCGTCGACTTCAAGGGAACGCTCTGATGACCCGTGCCTCCGACACCGGCACCGCCCTGCCCCGCCTGCGCCCGCTGGCCGACTCCTCGCCTTCGGCGGTGGTGGCCGGTTTCATCGCCATGCTCACCGGCTACACCAGCTCCCTGGTGCTGATGTTCCAGGCCGGCCAGGCCGCCGGCCTCTCCAGCGGGCAGATCGCCTCGTGGATCTGGGCCCTGTCCATCGGCATGGCCATCTGCAGCATCGGCCTCTCGCTGCGCTACCGCACGCCGATCACCGTGGCCTGGTCCACCCCGGGCGCGGCACTGCTGATCACCAGCCTGCCCGGCGTGCCCTATTCCGACGCCATCGGCGCCTTCGTCGTCTGCGCCATCCTGCTGACTCTGGTGGGGCTCACCGGCGGCTTCGAGCGGCTGATGCGGCGCCTGCCGGGCTCCCTCGCCGCTGCGCTGCTGGCCGGCATCCTGTTCAAGATCGGCAGCGAGATCTTCATCGCCGCCCAGCACCGCACCGCCCTGGTCCTGGCGATGTTCTTCAGCTACCTGCTGTTCAAGCGCCTGCAGCCGCGCTATGCGGTGCTCGCCGCGCTGCTGGTGGGCTGCGTCACCGCCGGTGCCCTGGGCCTGCTGGACTTCAGCGGCTTCCACTTCCACCTGGCGCAACCGGTGTGGACCACCCCGACCTTCTCCTTCACCGCCATCATCAGCATCGGCCTGCCGCTGTTCATCGTGGCGATGGCCTCGCAGAACATCCCCGGCATCGCCGTGCTGCGCGCCGACGGCTACCAGGTGCCGGCCTCGCCCCTGGTCTCGGCCACCGGCTTCGCCTCGCTGTTGCTGGCGCCCTTCGGCTCCCACGGCATCAACCTGGCCGCCATCAGCGCCGCCATCTGCACCGGCCCCCATGCCCACGAGGACCGCAGCAAGCGCTACACCGCCGCCATGTGGTGCGGGGTCTTCTACGGCATCGCCGGCACCTTCGCCGCCACCTTGGCCGCCCTGTTCGCCGCCTTCCCCAAGGAGCTGGTGCTCTCGGTGGCGGCCCTGGCGCTGTTCGGCTCCATCAGCAACGGCCTCACCGTGGCCATGCAGGAGCCCAAGGAGCGCGAGGCCGCACTGGTGACCTTCATGGTCACCGCCTCCGGCATGACGCTGCTGTCCATCGGCTCGGCCTTCTGGGGCCTGGTGGCCGGCGTCCTGACCCTGCTGATCCTCAACGTCAGGACCGGGCGGGACTGACCTGCCCCGAAACGAAAAAGGCGCCCAAGGGCGCCTTTTTCGTGTGACCGCTCGTTGGCTCAGACCACCGTCGCGCCACCGTCCACCACCAGCGAATGCCCGGTGGTGAAGCCCGCCACGTCACTGCACAGGTAGAGCACCGCACCGGCGATCTCCTCCACCTTGCCGATACGGCCCACCGGGTGCATGGCGGCGGCGTACTCGCCCTTCTTCGGGTCCGCCTCGTAGGCACGGCGGAACATGTCGGTGTCGATCACCGCCGGGCATACCGCGTTCACCCGCACCTTCTTCTTCGCGTACTCCACGGCGGCCGACTTGGTCAGGCCGATGACCGCATGCTTGGAGGCGGCGTAGATGCTCATCTTCGGTGCCGCGCCAATGCCCGCCACCGAAGCGGTGTTGACGATGGCGCCGCCGCCCTGGGCCAGCATCTGCGGGATCTGGTGCTTCATGCACAGCCACACGCCCTTGACGTTGACGCCCATGATCGCGTCGAACTCGTCCTCGTTGCCGTCGGCCAGCTTGCCCTTCTCGATCTCGATGCCGGCGTTGTTGAACGCGTAGTCGAGGCGACCGTAGGCCGCGACGGTTCCCTCCACCAGCGCTTTCACCTCGGCATCCCGGGTCACGTCGCAGCGAATGAAGGTGGCCTCGCCACCCGCCTCGCGGATCAGCTGCACGGTGGTCTCGCCGCCGGCCACGTCCACGTCGGACACCACCACCTTGATGCCTTCAGCGGCAAAGGCCTGTGCAGTAGCGCGGCCGATGCCATTGCCGGCGCCGGTGACCAGAGCGACCTGGCCGGAGAATCTCGTGCTCATCGATGCAACCTCGGATGCTGTGGAAATCGCCCGGAGTCTAGCCAGTCGCACCGAGACGGCGTCAGCATCATCAGGCCGCTGGAGAGGGCAGCATCCAGACGGATGATTAAGGCCACCCCCGTGGATCATCCAGATTCATGCCGTGGCATTCCTCGCGACAACGAACCTTGCCCTGGCCGGCCTGCCCGACTAAACCGGTGGGTCTCACCCATTCGGAGTCCCCTGCCATGTCCCTGATCAACCGCCAGTTCCTGCTCGCCAAGCGCCCCGTGGGGCCCGCCACCCGCGACACGTTCAACTTCGTCGAGACGGCCGTTGGCGAACCCGGACCCGGCCAGGTGCTGGTGGAAAACCTCTACCTGTCCCTCGACCCGGCCATGCGTGGCTGGATGAACGACGCCAAGTCCTACATCCCCCCGGTGGGCATCGGCGAGGTGATGCGCGCCCTCGGTGTGGGCAAGGTGATCGCCTCCAACCACCCGGACTTCGCCGTGGGCGACCACGTCAACGGCGCCCTGGGTGTGCAGGACTACTTCCTCGGCGAGCCGCGCGGCTTCTACAAGGTCGACCCGAGCAAGGCGCCGCTGCCGCTGTACCTCTCCGCCCTGGGCATGACCGGCATGACCGCCTACTTCGCCCTGCTGGACGTCGGCGCGCCCAAGGCCGGCGAGACCGTGGTGCTCTCCGGGGCCGCCGGTGCGGTGGGCAGCGTGGCCGGGCAGATCGCCCGCATCAAGGGCTGCCGCGTGGTCGGCATTGCCGGTGGCGCCGACAAGTGCCGCTTCCTGGTGGACGAACTGGGCTTCGACGCGGCCATCGACTACAAGGCCGAGAACGTCGCCGAAGCACTCAAGCGCGAGTGCCCCAAGGGCGTGGACGTGTACTTCGACAACGTCGGCGGCGATATCCTCGACGCCGTGCTGACCCGCCTCGCCCCCAGGGCCCGCATCGTCATCTGCGGCGCCATCAGCCAGTACAACAACAAGGAAGCGGTCAAGGGCCCGGCCAACTACCTGTCGCTGCTGGTCAACCGCGCCCGCATGGAAGGCTTCGTGGTGATGGACCACGCGGCGAAGTTCGCCGACGCCGCCCGCGAAATGGGCGGCTGGATGGCCAGCGGCCAACTGAAGAGCAAGGAAGACGTGGTGGAAGGCCTGGAGACCTTCCCCGAGACCCTGTCCAAGCTGTTCGACGGCGGCAACTTCGGCAAGCTGGTGCTCAAGGTCCGCTGAGACCTGGCGGGGGTCGCTACGCGGCCCCCGCTATGCCTGCAACCAGCGCCCCAGGCCTTGCGAAACCGGCCTCACGCAGGCCAGGTCCACCCTATCCAGACCCAGCCAGCTCGCCATCTCCACCAGGCAGCGCCCCAGCTCGGCCAGCGCCGGTTCCGGCAGGCCGCCGGCCTCCTCATGCACCGCCAGCACCTTCAGGCTGCCGCCCTGCCGGTCAGCACGCAGGTCGACCCGCGCCACCAGGCGGTCCCCCAGCAGGAACGGCAGCACGTAGTAGCCATAGCGCCGGCGATCAGCCGGGGTGTAGAGCTCCAGCCGGTAGTGGAAGCCGAACAGCCGCTCGGTGCGGCTGCGTTCCCAGATCAGCGAATCGAAGGGCGACAGCAACGCCGCTGCGCGAACCCGCCGGGGGATGACCGGCTCACCGGCGCAATAAGCCGGCTGGGTCCAGCCGCGTACCTGGGTCGGCAGCAGTTCGCCGGCATCTACCAGCTCCGCCAGGGCCCGCCGGGCATCGGCCACTTCCAGGCGGAAGTAATCACGCAGGTCCTTCTCCGTCGCCACGCCCAGGGCGCGTGCGGCGTGCAGCAGCAGCGCGCGCATCGCCGCATCGGGCGTCGGCTCCGGGGTGTTCAGCCATTGCGCGGGAATCACCCGCTCCGGCAGGTCGTACAGGCGCTCGAAGCCGCGCCGGCCGGCCACCGTCACTTCGCCAGCGGCGAACAGCCATTCCAGCGCGTTCTTCTCGTCGCTCCAATCCCACCAGGGGCCGGCCCGCTCGGTGCGGGTGCTGAGTGCACCGGCTCCGCTTGCGCCGTCCGTGCGGATGGCTTGCAGCACCCGCTGGATCACGTCCTGCCGCTCGCGGCCGAAGCGCGCCAGCATGGCGTAGATGCCCTGCCCGGCGGCCGAGCGCGCCATGCGCCAGCGCATCAGCGGGTAGAAGGACAGCGGCAACAGCGACGCCTCGTGCCCCCAGTACTCGAAGAAGCGCCGCTGACGCCCGCCGCTCCAGGCCAGCGCATCCAGCGCCGAGGCGTCGTAGCCGCCCAGGCGGGAAAAGAACGGCAGGTAATGGGAACGCACCAGAGCATTCACCGAGTCGATCTGCACCACGCCCAGCCGCTCGGCCAGCGACGCCAGGTGCGGGGGCCGCACCGCGCCACGGGGCGCCCGAGTGAAGCCCTGGGCCGCGAGCACCAGGCGCCGTGCCTCGCTCGCGCTCAGCGCCAGCGTCGCTCCACTCATGCCACGGGGCTCGCGGCAGCCGGCGCAGGGTAGGCGTGACGGAAGGTGAAGGCCTCCGGCCCTGCGCCTTCCTCCTGCAGCCGGACCAGGCGCCGGGCGGCCTCGTGCACGTCCGGCAGGTGGCCCGCCGGCACCCACCAGAGCACCTGGTGGGCCTCACCGAGGCGGTCGAACCACTCACCCCGGCGCTTGAGCATCTCGGTGTGGGCGCCCTGGTAGGTGAAGGTCTTCAGCGAATCCAGGTCCCGCCAGAGCGAGAGGTTCACCACCACGTCATCGCCGAACGGACGCAGCGCGGTGGCATCGCCCGACTCGTCCTGCAGCCGCCAGAGGTAGCCGGGAGAAGCCTCCGCGAGGCCGTTGATGCGGGCCAGGTTGGCGACGAAATCCGCCATCACCGGCGAATCCAGCGGGGCTTTCATGCGGGCGATGTTCAGTTGTGCCAGGTGATGCGTCACGGGCGGGCCCTCACAGGTCCAGGGTCAGGGTCTGCATGACCTGGGCAGCGCCACCGGCCATCAGCCGCAGGATGGCGTCGCGCTCCAGGTCGAATTCAACGGTGATCAGGCTCGGCGACGGCGGCTGCATCAGGTGGCCCTGCTCGATGCGCAGCACCGGCTGCTTCAGCCCGACGCGGTCGTGCAGGTAGCAGGCCAGCGGCCCGGCCGCCATGCCGGTGGCCGACTCCTCGGCAATGCCGTAGCGCGGCGCGAACATCCGCGCCCCGGCGTGCCGGTCCGGCTGGCGGGTCTGCTGCGAGAAGGCGTAAACGCCCACCAGGTCCAGCGCTTCGCTGAGCAGCTCCAGGGCAGGCGTGTCGATGCGGATGCCGGCCACGTCGGCTTCGCTGCGCAGCGGCACGATCACGAAGCCCAGCCCGGTGCTCACCCGCTCCATCGGGAGGCCATCGACCAGCTGTGCCGGCACGAGGCCCAGGGCCTGCAGCAGCTGCGCCTGCTGGCCGTTATCCAGCAGTTGGTAACGCGGCGCGGCCTGCTCCATGAAGACCTGCTCGCGCTCCACGAACACCGAGCGCCGGCCGTCGATGGTCTCCTTCGCCGAAGCACCGGGAGCGACCCGCCCCAGCTCCCTCAGCAACGAGAAAGTGGCCACCGTGGCGTGGCCGCAATGGGCCACCTGGCGGTTGGGGGTGAAGAACTCCAGCTTGAACGGCGCCACCTCGGAGGCGGAGACGAAGGCCGTCTCGGACAGACCGACACGGGCCGCGATGGCCTGTTTCTGGGCGGTGCTGAGCGCGTCGGCGTCCAGCACCACGCCGGCCGGGTTGCCACCCGCCGCGACATCGGTGAAGGCGTTGACGATCCTGACTTCTACGTGCATGGGGCTTCCTTGTTCGGTGGTCGTGTGCGTTGGTGGGTTACCTGGCCAGGGGATCATCCCAGAAAGGCCGTTCGGATTCGCGCATGACATCGGCGCGGGACAGGCCCAGGTCCTTGAGCATCGCGTCGCTGGCCCGGGCCAGGTCGCGGCGCTGCTGGTACAGCTGGGCCCAGCGCTGGAGGCGAGCCAGCAGCGTGCGCCCCGTCATCGACAGGCGCGGTGAGTGCGGCAGTGGAATGGCGGCATGCAGGGTTGGACTTTTCATCGCGTGGCCCTCCTTGTGGGGTGGCGCCAGTTTCCGACCGCAGATAACATCAATCCAACGAATGTTTCTTATGCATCGCATCTTGAGAATTGATGAATGAGCTACCCCGCCATCGACACGGAACTGCTGCGTACCTTCGTCGCCATTGCCGACCACGGCGGCTTCACCCGCGCGGCGGAAGCCGTCAACCGCACCCAGTCAGCGGTGAGCATGCAGATGAAGCGGCTGGAGGAAGACGTGCTGGAGCGCACGGTGTTCGAGCGGGAGGGGCGCAATGTGCGGCTGACGGCCGAGGGGCAGATCCTGCTCAGCTATGCCCGGCGCATCCTCAAGCTGCATGGCGAGGTGATGACCACCCTGCGCGAGCCTCACATGGTCGGTGCCGTGCGCATCGGTACACCGGATGACTACGTGATGCGCTTCCTGCCCGGCATCCTCTCGCGTTTCGCCCAGGCCTACCCGCTGGTGCAGGTGGAGGTGCATTGCGACTCGTCCTCGCAGCTCATGCAGCGCCAGGACCTGGACCTGACCATCCTCACCCGCGCGCCGGGCACCGAGATCGGCGAGCTGTTGCGCCAGGAGCGCTTCGTCTGGGCCGAGGCCGTTGGCCACAGCCCCCACGAGCAGGCGCAGATGCCGCTGGCGATGTTCAACACCGACTGCTTCTGCCGGGCCTGGGCCTGCAACGCCCTGGACACCCTGGGCCGGGCCTACCGCGTGGCGTACACCAGCCCCAGCCTGTCGGCGATCATGGCCGTGGTCAGCGCCGGCCTGGCGGTCACGGCCCAGCTGCAGAGCCTGATCACCGCCGACATGCGCATCCTCGGCGAAGCGGAAGGCCTGCCCCTGCTGCCCAGCTGCAGCATCGTGCTGATGCGCAATCCACGCAGCACCTCGCCGGTGACCGATACGCTGGCCGAACACATCATCGAGGGGTTCCGCCTGTAGGGCACCTCTAAAAACTGCCTGCGTTGTCATCGCTGCGTTAAAAACAGGCTCGTGCGCGAGTCCGATCAAAATGCTCATTTACCGCGCGTAAACTGCGCTTTTTCGCCTGTTTTTGCCTTGCGCTGACTGCCTCGCCTACGTTTTTAGAGACGCCCTGTAGGCCCGATCACTTGATCGCCAGCAACACGGCACACACCAGCAGGAACACGCAGAACGCCGTGCGCAGCACCCGCTCGGGCAAAGCATGGGCCAGGCGCACGCCCCAGCTGATGCTGAGCAGGCCGCCCAGGGCCAGGGGCACGCCCATGGCCCAGTCGACGTGGTGATTGAGGCCGTAGGTGAGCAGGGTCACGGCGGTGCTCGGCGCCGCCAGGGTCAGCGACAGGCCCTGGGCTACCACCTGGGTGGTGCCGAACACGCTGGTCAGCACCGGCGTGGCGATCACCGCGCCGCCCACGCCGAACATCCCGCCCATGGCACCCGCCACGCCGCCCAGCACGCCGAGCCACGGCCAGGGGTGGCGCAGCTCGGCACTGGGCGTGGCCTTGGCCATGAACATGCGGGCGAAGTTGTAGGCCGTCAGGGCCAGCAGGAACACCACGAACGCCAGGCGCATGCTCTGGGCGTCCAGCTGCACCGCCACCAGCGAGGCCAGCCAGGCGAAACCGACGCTGGAGGCCGCCAGCAGCAGTGCGTGGCGTGGGTCGATGCGGTTGCGCTGGTGGTAGCGCCACAGCGCCAGCAGCACGTTGGGCACCACCATCACCAGCGCCGTGCCCTGGGCCAGTTGCTGGTCCAGGCCGAACAGCACCCCCAGCGCGGGGATGGCGATCAGCCCACCGCCGATGCCGAACACACCGCCCACCGTACCCAGGCAGGCCCCCAGCGCCACATACATCGCAATCGACAACAGATCCATGGAACCTCCCATCCGAATTGGCGCGCATGCTACGCAGCACTGGCTGGTGGGGAAACGCACAGCGGCGCACAATGGCTTTGCGCAATTCGCACAGGCAACCCCATGTACCCCGACGCCCTCACCGAACAGCTGGCGCTGTTCCTCGATGTACTCGACGCCGGCAGCTTCTCCGCCGCCTCGCGCCGCCACCCCCTGACGCCCTCGGCCGTAGCCCGCCGCATCGACGGGCTGGAGAAGGCCCTGGGCAGCACCCTGTTCATCCGCAGCACCCACGCGGTGCGCGCCACGCCCGCCGGCATGGCCTTTGCCGAACGGGCAAAGCGCATCCTCGCCGAGCTGCGCCTGGCACGGGCCGAGGCCGTGTCCCTGAGCAGCGCCCCGGAAGGCCTGATCCGCATCGACGCCCCCGCCCCGTTCGGCCGCCGCCACCTGGCCCCGGCCATCGCCGAGTTCCTGGTCACCTACCCCGGGCTGGACGTGCAGCTGCGCCTGATCGACAGCTTCGTCGACATGCACGGCACCCACCTGGGCGAGGTCGACCTGATATTGCGCATCGGCCCACTGGCCGACACCCGGCTGGTGGCCACCCCGCTGGCGCCCATGGTGCGCATCCTCTGCGCCAGCCCGGAGTACCTGAAGCGGCGCGGCGTGCCCCGCAGCGTTCGTGAACTGGAAGAGCACGAAGGCCTCGACTGGGACGCCCTGGCACCGCCCTACGCCTGGCGCTTCGAGCTGGACGGCCGGTTGCAGATCGTACGCCCCAAGCGCATGCGGATGACCGCCAACAATGCCGAGACCCTGCTGTTCGCCGCCGTGGCCGGGCTCGGCGTGGCCCACCTGCCCACCTGGCTGATCAGCGACTACCTGGTGCGCGGCGAACTGGTGCCGCTGTTCTGCGACGACGGCCTGCCGCCGCCGGAGCCCAGCGGCATCTACGCGTTACGGCTGGAAGGGGAAGCCAGCTCGCGGAGCCGGCTGTTGCTGGAGTTCCTCAAAGACCGTTTCGGCCCGGAGCCACCCTGGGACCAGGCCCTGCGGGGCGGCCTCGGTCGCGGCTGACTCAGGCCGGCAACTGGACCACGCGGGTGCCGGCGGTCAGGTCATGCAGGCAGCGGCGGTCGCCGCGGAAGATGAACAGGTAGTTCACCAGCAGCACCAACCCACCCAGCAGCGGGATGTAGGCCACCAGCCCCCAGAGCAGGTAGCGCTTGAGGTACATCGGGATCCACTCCGGCTTGTGGCCGTCCTGGTCGACGATGGCGATCTTCAGCAGGCGCTTGCCCACGGTCTGGCCGTAGCGGCTGAGGAACACCCCGTTGACCGCGAGGAAGGCGACGATCCCCAGCACGGCGCCCACCGCCTGCTGCCCGAAGCCGGGCTGCACGCCCGAGGTGATGCCGTCATAGATCCCGAAGACGAAGCCCAGGGGCAGGCAGACGAGGATCAGGATGAGGCTGTCGATGATCGCAGCGCCCAGGCGGGTGCCACGGGGCGCCAGCGGCAGCCCACCGACGGTTTCCTGGGTGAGCGGAGCCTGGGGCGCCTGGTAGGGGTTGTTCTGCGGGTCGGTCATCTCGCACTCCTTGGCGAACGTGGGAAAGCGCCAAGTGTGGCTGCTTCCAGCCGGGCTGCAAACCGCCTGCACGCTGTTTTGCCCGCGAAAGGCTTGTGCGCTAAATTGCGCACTTGTCCAACCCGGAGGTGGCCATGAGCGAACCCATCGAGCCCTGCGAAGCCCTCAAGCTGGATAACCAGCTGTGTTTCGCCCTGTATTCCACCTCGCTGCTGATGACCAAGGTCTACAAGCCTCTGCTGCAGGAGCTGGGCCTCACCTACCCGCAGTACCTGGCCATGCTGGTGCTCTGGGAAGGCGATGGCATCACCGTCGGCGAAATCAGCGCCCGCCTGCTCACCGACCCCGGCTCCCTCACCCCGCTGCTCAAGCGCCTGGAGGCCGAAGGCCTGATCACCCGCACCCGCAGCAGCGCCGACGAGCGCGTGGTCGAACTGCGCCTGACCGACAAGGGCCGCGCCCTGCACCGGGAGGCCCAGCGCATCCCCGGCTGCATCCTCGCTGCCAGCGAAATGACCCTGGGCGACCTTGGCACATTGAAGGAGGAGCTCGTCGCCCTGCGCCAGAACCTGCAGAAGGCGCTCTGAGCGAAACGGCAGAAACGAAAAAGCCCGGCAAATGCCGGGCTTTTCTGTCACACGCGGTTCAGGCTCAGGCCTTGACGCGGGACTTGTACTCGCCGGTGCGGGTATCGATCTCGATGGAGTCACCGATTTCGCAGAAGGCGGAAACCTGCAGCTCAGCACCGTTGTGCAGGCGGGCAGTCTTCATCACCTTGCCGGAGGTGTCGCCACGGACGGACGGCTCGGTGTAGGCGATCTGGCGAACGATGGTGGTCGGCAGTTCAACGGAGATCACGCGATCGTTGTAGAAAACGGCTTCGCAAACGTCGGTCATGCCGTCTTCGATGAAGGTCATGACGCCTTCCAGGTCGGCTTTCTCGATCTCGTACTGGTTGAACTCGGTGTCCATGAACACGTACAGCGGGTCGGCGAAGTAGGAGTAGGTCACTTCCTTGCGTTCAAGGATGATCGGCTCCAGCTTGTCGTCGGCCTTGAACACGGTCTCGGTACCGGCGCCGGTCAGCAGGTTCTTCAGCTTCATCTTGACGACGGCGCTGTTACGGCCGGACTTGTTGAATTCGGCCTTTTGGATGACCCAGGGAGCGCCATTGATGTTGGCGACTTGGCCGGCGCGGAACTCTTGAGCGGTTTTCATACGAATATCCGATTTGGATGGGTGACTAAAAACAGGCCGCGTATCATATCCAATTTGTATAAAAATGCACCATCCCCGCGGCCAGGTCCTGCCGCGATCCCTGCAGACCGCACCAGCGCTGGGCCCAGACCTGCAGCTCCGCCTCGTGGCGAACCAGCGCACGCCACGCCCCGCCCATGTCGCCTCCCCGGTTCCAGGCCAGCCAGGCACCACGCAACGCCTGCGCCGCCTCGCTCGACAGCCCCTCGCCATACAGCGCCAGGAAGGCTTCCAGCTTCTCCAGGTGGGCGTCCTCCGCCTGCTGGTAGATGTGCCACAGCAGCGGACGCCCCGCCCACTGCGCCCGCACGAAGGAGTCCTCGCCGCGCACGGCGTTGAAGTCGCAGCACCACAGCAGGCGGTCATAGTCGTCCTGGGGCACGAAGGGCAGCACCACCAGCGACAGGTTGCCGCGCTGCAGCCGATCCCCCGCCACCAGCCCGTCCTGCCCCGCCCAGGCCGCCAGGTCACCGAGGATGCGCCCCTCCGGCACCAGCAGGCAGGTCGGCCGGGCGTCCTCGGCCAGTGCCTGCAGCCAGCTCGCCAGCGCCGGGTTCTCGTAGGCGAACAGCGAGACCAGCCGCGCACCGGCTTCGCGCACCACGCCCAGGGAAGCCAGGAAGGCGTCTTGTGCCACCCGGTCCGCCTGCCAGGCCTCGCGCCGCGCCAGCAGGTCGGCCTCGCGCAGCAGGCCGCCGGTGTCGGCACGGAACCCGGGGAAGAAGAAGAACTTGTTCAGCCCATTGGCCTGCAACGACGGCAGCCCGTGGCAGCCACCGACCCAGTCCTCGGCGCTCAGGTACTCCAGGTTCAACCACAGCGGCGGACGCTCACGGGCCTGCATCGCCGCCACGTAGGCCGCCGGCAACTCGCAGGCGAAGGCCTCGATCACCCCATCGGCCGGGGCCACGTCAGGCCACTCCCGGTACCAGCGGCGCACCTCTACCCCGGCACAGACCTGCCGGTCTGCCTGGGGATCAGCCGCCGGGTGCAGGCGCTGGAAGGCGGCCGGCTCGTCCACCCACAGGCGCACCGCCAGCCCGTGCTCGGCCACCAGCTGCCGGGCCAGGCGCCAGGTCACGCCGATGTCGCCGTAGTTGTCCACCACGCTGCAGAAGATGTCCCAGTTCACCGCACCACCCCAGCCTTGAAGAGGCGCGCAGTTTACTCCGGGGCCCACGCAAAAAAACGCAGGGGGCGTGCCCGGGCCGGCGTAACACCGGCAACCCCACCCTGAAACGAGGTTCAGCATGCACCCGTCTCCCCGCTCAGCCCTGCTTCCCCTGCTCTGCCTGGCCGTCGTCCTGGCCGGCGGTGTCGATGCCGGCGAGCGCCAGCGCGCCGGTGGCTTCAGCACCGGCCGAGGCCACAGCGGCACCTGGCAGACCCAGCGCAGCGGCACCCTGGCCGACGGCCTGACCCGCCAGCGCAGCGTCACCGGCGAGAACGGCCGCACCGCCAGCACCAGCAGCACCACCCGCTACGACGCCACCAGCGGCCAGCTCAGCCGCACCACCACGGCGGCCGACGGGCGTTCACGCAGCATCGAGGCCACCCGGCAGGACGGCCAGACCAGCGGGACCTGGAGCAACGCCGCCGGCAACAGCGGCACCTTCACCCAGCAGACCCGCCGCGCCGACGACGGCAGCCTCAGCCACCAGGTGCAGGTCACCGGTGCCAACGGCGAGACGGCAGAGCGCTCCACCCGCTACAGTCTCGACCGCGACAGCGGCACCCTGAGCCGCAGCGTCACCGGCCCGCAGGGCAACACCCGCACCGGCAGCGTCACCCTCACCCCCAACCCCTGAAAGGTACCCGGCATGTCCCCGCATTTCCGCTCCACGCGGGCCGAAGCGCCCGGCAGCCCCTGCTCCTGAGGCCAGGCGAACGCAACGGATGCCACTCGACGACGAACAACTCATGGCCCAGGTGGCCGAGGGTGACGAGCGGGCCTTCTCGACGCTGGTGCAGCGGCACCTGCCGCGCGCCTATGCCATTGCCCGGCGCGTACTGCCGGAACAGGCCGACGCCGAGGACGCCGCCCAGGAAGCCTTCACCCGCGTGTGGACCCACGCCTGCGATTGGCAACCCGGACGGGCACGCTTCACCACCTGGTTCCACAGCATCCTGGTGCACCAGTGCCTGGACCAGCTGCGGCGACGCAAGCGCCGTCCGGAGACCGACATCGACACCCTGCTGGATGAACTGCTCGACCCCGACACCCCGGCCGAACAGCAGCTGCAACAGGCCCGCGAGGCCGCCGAACTGCACCGGGTGGTCCAGCGCCTGCCGGACCGGCAACGCATGGCCGTGGTGCTCTGCTACTTCGAGGCGCACAGCAACCCCCAGGCGGCGGCCGCCATGGGCCTGCATGTGAAAGCGCTGGAAGGCCTGCTCGGCCGTGCCCGCGCCCAGCTCCGGCGCTGGCTGCCCAGCCGCCGCAACGAGGAGGAATCCCCATGAACCAAGACCCGGACCTGCGCCACCTGGCCGACCAGCCCGCGCCCCGCCCGGCGCCCGACCTGGCCGCGCGCATCGTCGCCCACGCCACCGCCCAGCCCCAGCGACTGCCCTGGCACCTGCGCCTGCGTCGCGCCCTGGCGCACTGGCAACCCGGCTGGCAGGCGAGCCTCGCCAGCCTCGTGCTGTGCGGCCTGCTGGGCCTGCTCGGCGGCCACCTGGCCAGCCCACCGGCCGACGATGACCTGGCCCTCGCGGCCCAGGCCGTGGACCAACTGCTGTGGACGAACGAACCATGAAACGAACCGGACTCCTTGCCACGGCCCTGCTGCTTTCCCTGGCGGCCAACGCCTTCCTGGTCGGCTGGCTGATCGCCCGCCCGGCCACGCCGGCCCTCGCCTTCGGCCTGCAGAGCCAGCCCATGCGCCAGCTCATGGCCCGCGTGGAGGCCCTGCCCGACGCCCAGCGCAGCGAAGTCAGCGCCATCATCAGCACCCATGCGCCGGAGCTGCGCCGACTGGCCAGCGCCAACCGCGACAACCGCCGGCAACTGCTGAAGCAGCTGGCCGCCGATCCCCTGGACCGCAGCGCCATCGAAAACGGCTTCGCCCGCCAGCGCCAGGCCACCGGCGAACTGCAGGCCGCCGCCCAGGCCATGCTGCTGGAGATCGCCGAACGGCTGCCTGCCGAGCAGCGCCACCAGCTGCTGGAGCGACCGCTGCTGGCCCGCTAGGCCGGCTGGCAGACCCGTACGGCCTGTGCTTGGCTGAACGAGCGCCCGCCCGGGGCGTATCCAGCCGAGGAAGCTTCGATGCGCCGTTCGCGGGTCCTGCTGTCCCTCTTCTGCGCCCTGCTGGCCGGCCCTGTACAGGCTGACGGCCAGATCCGCATCGCCATCGGCGAATGGCCACCCCTGATCAGCGCCGGCCAGCCCGGCTACGGGGTGATCCCCACCCTCATCAGCGAGGCGTTCGCCACCCAGGGCATCCGCGTCGACTATGGGTTCTTCCCCTGGAAGCGCGCCTTCGAGGAGGTCCGCCGGGGCCACTGGCAGGCCTCCGCCGTCTGGGGGCACAGCCCCGAGCGCGACACCTGCTGCAGCTACTCGCAACGGGTCTACAGCGATGAAGTGGTGCTGTTCTACAACCAGGCCCACCCGGTGGACTGGAACGGCAGCGCCGAACAGATCGAGCGCCTGCGCGGCCTCACCATTGGCCTGCCGCTCGGCTCGGCGAAGACGCCGGTGCTGGAAACCGCCGAGCGCCGTGGCCTGCTGCGCTACGAGGTGAGCGGGGACGAGTTGCAGAACCTGCGCAAGCTCGCCGCCGGACGCATTGATGCCGTGGACATGGTCAAGGGCACCGGCCGCTGGCTCATCAGCACCCGCCTGACGCCCGAGGAAGGCGCACGGCTGGCCACCACGCCGGTCCTGCAACGCTGGGACTACTTCCTCCTGTTCGGCCCGGCACCGGGCGTCGCCGAACTGAGGGCCGCGTTCGACCGGGGCCTGGCGCAACTGCGCGAAAACGGCCGCGAGGCCGCCCTGTGGCGGCAATTCGACGCCCGATCCCGTCCGCTTCCCTGAGCCGCTTCGGACCCGGCGCCGCTGCGTTCCGCTAAGCTGTGCCGCGCACTCTCCCCACAAGGAACCCGCATGAACCTGTCGCTTCTCAGCCGCTATGCGTTCTTCGCCTTCTGCGTGCTCTTCACCCTGGTCACCCTGCCCTTCATCCACCACGAGTGGCTCTGGCCGCTGACCCTGCTCACCGCCCTGCTCAGCCTGCTGGGCATCGTCGACCTGCTGCAGGACCGCCACGCCGTACGGCGCAACTACCCGATCCTGGGCAACATCCGCTACCTGGTGGAGGGCATCCGCCCGGAAATCCGCCAGTACCTGCTGGAGGGCGATGGCGAACAGCTGCCTTTCTCCCGCGCCCAGCGCTCGCTGGTCTACGCCCGCGCCAAGAACGAGGGCGCCGACAAGCCCTTCGGCACGCTGATCGACGTGTACCAGCCCGGCTTCGAGTTCATCGGCCACTCCATGCGCCCGGCGCCGCTGAGCGACCCGTCCAGCTTCCGCGTGGTGATCGGCGGCCCGCAGTGCAAGCACCCCTACTCCGCCTCGGTGTTCAACATCTCCGCCATGAGCTTCGGCTCCCTCAGTGCCAACGCCATCCGCGCGCTGAACCAGGGTGCCCGGCGCGGCAACTTCTACCACGACACCGGCGAGGGCAGCATCAGCCCCTACCACCGCGAACACGGCGGCGACCTGGTGTGGGAACTGGGCAGCGGCTATTTCGGCTGCCGCACCGCCACCGGCCAGTTCGACCCGGAGCGCTTCGCCGCCCAGGCCGCCAGTCCGCAGGTGCGGATGATCGAGATCAAGCTCAGCCAGGGCGCCAAGCCCGGCCACGGCGGCATCCTGCCCAAGCACAAGGTCACCGAGGAAATCGCCCTCACCCGCGGCGTGCCCATGGGCGAGGACTGCATCTCCCCGTCCCGCCACAGCGCCTTCTCCACCCCCATCGAGATGCTGCAGTTCATCGAGCGCCTGCGTGAGCTTTCCGGGGGCAAGCCGGTGGGCTTCAAGCTGTGCATCGGCCACCCCTGGGAGTTCATGGGCATCGCCAAGGCCATGCTGGAGACCGGCATCCTGCCGGACTTCATCGTCGTCGACGGCACCGAAGGCGGCACCGGCGCGGCGCCCCTGGAATTCACCGACCACATCGGCGTGCCGCTGCGCGAAGGGCTGCTGTTCGTGCACAACGTGCTGGTGGGGCTGAACCTGCGGGACAAGATCCGCCTGGGCGCCAGCGGCAAGATCGTCAGCGCCTTCGACATCGCCAGCGTGCTGGCCATCGGCGCCGACTGGGCCAACTCCGCACGGGGCTTCATGTTCGCCATCGGCTGCATCCAGAGCCAGAGCTGCCACACCAACAAATGCCCCACCGGCGTGGCCACCCAGGACCCGCTGCGCCAGCGCGCCCTGGTGGTGCCGGACAAGGCCGAGCGGGTGTTCAACTTCCACCGCAACACCCTCAAGGCTCTGGCCGAGATGCTCGCCGCCGCCGGCCTGGAGCACCCCTCCCAGCTCGAACCGCGCCACCTGGTGCGGCGCGTGTCCGACCGGGAGATCCGCCTGTTCTCCCAGCTCCACGTCTTCCTCAAGCCGGGCGACCTGCTGCGGGACGACCTCGAAGCCGACTTCTACGCCCACATGTGGGCCATGGCCCGCGCCGACAGCTTCGAGGCGGCCTGCGGCTGGTGAGCCCGGCCTAGGTCGGGCGCACCGAACAAAGCCTGACCGAGTCGGCCAGCACATCGATGGCGCGCGGGCGAGAAAAGCTCGCGCGCCAGGCGATGGCCACCTGGCGGAACGGCGCCGGCGGGGCGAAGGGGCGGATCGCCAGGTTGCCCGTGGCATGGCCATCCAGCGCCGAATGCGGCAACACCGAAACCCCCAGCCCGGACGCCACCATGTGGCGGATGGTCTCCAGGGAGCTGGCCTCCAGGTGCGTGGCGCGGCCACCCGCCTCGCGCTGGGCCGGGGGGCAAGTCTCCAGCACCCGGTCACGGAAGCAGTGCCCTTCCCCCAGCAGCAACAGCGGCTCGTCGCGCAGGTGGCGGGCGTCCACCCTGGGCGTGTCGGCCAGCGGGTGGTCGGCCGGCATCGCCACGTACAGGGCTTCGTCGTAGAGCACCTTGGTCAGCACGTCCGGCTCGCTGAAGGGCATGGCGACGATCAGCGCATCCAGCTCGCCTGCACGCAGGCGGTCACGCAGCACGTGGGTGAAATTCTCCTCGATGTACAGCGGCATCTGCGGCGCCACGGTGTGCAGCTGGGGCACCAGGTGCGGGAACAGGTACGGGCCGATGGTGTAGATGGCGCCGATACGCAGCGGCGACCCCAACTGGTTGCGGCCGACGTGGGCCAGCTCCAGCACGCCATTGGCTTCCACCAGCACGCGTTGGGCACGCTCGACGATGCTGTGGCCGATGGGGGTGAGCTGCACCGCGCCCCGGGCGCGCTCGAACAGGGCGACCCCCAGGTCGTCCTCCAGCCGCTTGATGCCCACCGAGAGGGTGGACTGGCTGACGTGGCAGCGCTCGGCGGCGCGGCCGAAGTGTTGCGTATCGGCCAAGGCCACGGCGTAACGCAGTTCGGTCAAGGTCATAGGCTTCCCGGCTCGACGATGCCCCAGGGCATCGCGGTATGGCTCCAGTCAGTGAAGGCCGGGGTACTGTAGCGAGCGCGCGCGGGCTTCCCCGTTCATATTTCTTAATCGGGCGACTGCCCAAAATTCATTATTAACAGTGCCCTGATGTTCCTAAGGTCTGCCCGGCAGTAACCCGAACCAGAGACATCAGGAGACGAAAATGTCCATTCATAGCCGCAACGGCCTGGCCCTCGGCCTGGCATCGGCCTTCATGCTCAACCTCTCCACCGCGATGGCCGCCCCGCTGACCCGCGACAACGGCGCCCCCGTGGGTGACAACCAGAACTCGCAAACGGCCGGCCCCAACGGCTCCGTGCTGCTGCAGGACGTACAACTGATCCAGAAGCTGCAGCGTTTCGACCGCGAACGCATCCCCGAGCGCGTGGTGCATGCCCGGGGCACCGGCGCCCACGGTGAGTTCACCGCCACGGCGGACCTCGCCGACCTGACCGTCGCCAAGCTGTTCCGCAACGGCGAGCGCACCCCGGTGTTCGTGCGCTTCTCCTCGGTGGTGCACGGCAACCACTCGCCGGAAACCCTGCGTGACCCGCGCGGCTTCGCCACCAAGTTCTACACCGCCGACGGCAACTGGGACCTGGTGGGCAACAACTTCCCCACCTTCTTCATCCGCGACGCCATCAAGTTCCCGGACATGGTCCACGCCTTCAAGCCGGACCCGCGCACCAACCTGGACGATGACTCGCGCCGCTTCGACTTCTTCTCCCATCACCCCGAGGCCATCCGCACCCTGACCCTGCTCTACTCCAACGAGGGCACCCCGGCCGGCTACCGCTTCATGGACGGCAACGGCGTGCACGCCTACAAGCTGGTCAACGCCAAGGGCGAGGTCAGCTACGTGAAGTTCCACTGGAAGAGCCTGCAGGGCATCCGCAACCTCGACCCGAAGGAAGTGGAGGCCGTCCAGGGCAAGGACTACAGCCACATGACCAACGACCTGGTGAACGCCATTGCCAAGGGCGACTACCCGAAGTGGGACCTCTACGTGCAGGTGCTCAAGCCCGAGGACCTGGCGCGCTTCGAGTTCGACCCGCTGGACGCCACCAAGGTCTGGCCTGACGTGCCGGAGCGCAAGGTCGGCCAGATGGTGCTGAACCGCAACGTCGACAACTTCTTCCAGGAGACCGAGCAGGTGGCCATGGCACCGTCCAACCTGGTGCCCGGCATCGAGCCCTCCGAAGACCGCCTGCTGCAGGGCCGCGTGTTCGCCTACGCCGACACCCAGCTCTACCGCGTCGGCGCCAACGGCCTGTCGCTGCCGGTCAACCGCCCGAAGGTCCCGGTCAACAACGGCAACCAGGACGGCGCGATGAACGCCGGCCATAGCCTGAGCGGCGTGAACTACCAGCCGAGCCGCCTGGAGCCGCGTGAAGAGATGACCGCCGCCCGCTACGTGGAAACCCCGCTGCAAGGCACCACCCAGCAGCGCCGCATCCAGCGCGAGCAGAACTTCAAGCAGGCCGGTGACCTGTACCGCTCCTACAGCCGCAAGGAGAAGCAGGACCTGGTGAACAGCTTCGGCCAGTCCCTGGCCGGCACCGACAGCGAGAGCAAGCACATCATGCTGTCCTTCCTCTACAAGGCCGATGCCGACTACGGCACCCGCGTCACCCAGGTGGCCGGTGGCGACCTGGCCAAGGTGAAGGCCCTGGCCGCGAAACTCTCCGACTGACCCAACCGCCGGCCCGCTTCATGCGGGCCGGCCCCTGGAGCCTGCGATGAAAGGCCTACTCTGCACCCTGCTGCTGGCCAGCAGCCTGGCGGTCGCCGCGCAACCGGACGAGGCCGCCATCAAGGCCCAGTTGGCCGACTACTTCTTCGAGGCCGCGCGCAACGGTCGCACCGACATGCTCGCCACCTTCATCGAGGCCGGCTACGACCTCGACACCCAGGACGCCAAGGGCTACAGCGCCCTGATCCTCGCCGCCTACCACGGCCACACCGAGGCCGTGGACGCCCTGCTGGCCGCCGGCGCCAACCCCTGCCTGCAGGACCAACGCGGCAACACCGCCCTGATGGGCGCCATCTTCAAGGCCGAACTGGGCATAGCCCGGCGCCTGATGCAGGCCGACTGCCCCACCGACCAGCGCAACGCCGCCGGGCAGACCGCTGCCATGTACGCCGCCCTGTTCCAGCGCACCGAGCTGCTGGAGGCTCTGCGCCGCAAGGGCGCGGACCTGGACCTCAAGGACGCCATGGGCAACGACGCCCACAGCCTCGCCAACGGCGAGATCCGCACCCGCTGAAGCCCCTTCCCCTCTGCAATGCCACGCGCCCGGCCCTGTGCCGGGCGTTTGCGCAGGACCGTAAAAGCCGCAAAAAAATACTTACATGAAAGATTCATAAAATCTTTCATGTAAGGAATTGCGCAACCGCTCGGACCGGCGTAATGTTCGCTCCGTTGCACTTGAGGAGGAGCGAAATGCCTCGCAAGAAGACCACGGATACGACCGAACGGAAGGCTACTTCGCCCAAGGGCAAGACTTCTGCCGACTATGTCCGCGATATGAGGAACCGACTTCGCGATGCGGGTTTGGTGAAGCGCGAATTCTGGATCCTTCCCGAAAACGTGAACGCCCTTAAAGGCATCGAGAGAGCGTTACGGCAGCCCTTTCTGGGCGACCGAGTCAAACTGGAGGACTACATGACCGAGAACAGCAACTGGACCCTCAGCTCGCTTCACAGCGCCCTGGCCGAACTGGAACTGGTGGCCACAGGTGAAATCCTGCTGAGCGTCGCCGAGGGCGAGCAGGCCGGCCTGAAGCTGACCATGACCGAATACGGCGACCTGCCGATCTACCTGGCGGTGCAAGGCGACCACATCATGGTCGACGCCACCCTGGTACCGGTCAGCGACGTGAAGGACCCGCACTACTTCAACGCCCTGGTACTGCGTACCCGCGACCTGTTCCCGCTGTCCTCGGTCGGGGTCGAAGTGATCGACGGGCAGGAGGTGTACTCCATGTTCGGCGCCCTCAGCGCAGCCTCGTCGCTGACCGTCATCGTGCAGGAGGTCTTCACCCTGGCCGAGAACGTGATCCGCGCCGTCGAAGCCTTCGAAGACCACTTCAAGGCCTGACCGAATTCCCCCGTAGGAGAAGCCCCATGAGCATCTGGAAAAAAATCATCACCGCCGTACGTGGCGGTGCCTCGGAAGTCGGCGAAGCCATCGTCGACGCCAACGCCATCCGCATCCTCGAGCAGGAAATGCGTGACGCCGACAAGGCCGTACTGCAGGCCCGCAACGGCCTGGTGGACATCAAGGCCAAGCAGAAGCTGTCCCAGCAGCGCCTGGAAAGCCTGGGCAACGACATCGCCAACTGGGAAAGCAAGGCCACCGCCGCGCTGAACAAGGGCGAAGAAGGCCTGGCCCTGGAGTGCGCCAACAAGATCGCCGAACTGGAAGCTCAGCGTGACCAGGAGAAGAACCAGGCCGAGCAGTTCGGCAAGCAGGCCGACATGCTGCACGCCCAGGTCAACAAGGCCGAAGGCCAGCTGAAGAGCCTGAAGCAGCAGATCGAGATGGCCAAGGCCCGCGAAGTGGTGCAGCGCGCCCGCGTCGCCACCGCCGAAGCCACCGGTGGCGCCAACGGCAAGGTGGAGTCCGCCCTGGACAGCCTGAACCGCCTGCGCCAGCGCCAGGACGAGCAGGACGCCCGCCTGGCCGCCGCCGAGGAAATGCAGACCGCCGCCAACGGTGGCGACCTGGAGCGCCGCCTGCAGGAAGCCGGCATCGGCGCCCAGAGCGGCAGCGCCGCCGACGTGCTGGCCCGCCTGAAGGCCAAGCAGTCCTCGGACAGCGCCCAGTAACACCCCCGCAGGGTGGGCAACCGCCCGCCCTGCCCCCTTTCGCATGGAGTTCGGGACGCCACCATGGAGTCCGGCAAGCGCATCCGCGTCATCCTCGTCCTGGCGGCCCTCATGGTCGTCATCCAGATCGTCAATAGCGTCACCGGCGACAGTCTCGTACGCCATGGCATCA
The DNA here is from genome assembly GCF_011397855.1 of Metapseudomonas otitidis. Classification (NCBI taxonomy): domain Bacteria; kingdom Pseudomonadati; phylum Pseudomonadota; class Gammaproteobacteria; order Pseudomonadales; family Pseudomonadaceae; genus Metapseudomonas; species Metapseudomonas otitidis. The sequence goes on from NZ_AP022642.1 coordinate 3,613,669, forward strand.
TTCCCCGCAGCATTTACGGCCTGCAGGGTGTAATCTTCGCCCCGTTCCTGCACGGATCCTTCCGTCACCTGTTGAGCAATCTGGTTCCCTTCATCGTCCTCAGCTGGCTGGTCAGCACCGAAGGCCTGGGCCGCTACCTGCGCGTCGCGCTGCTGGTGACCCTGCTCGGCGGCGCCCTGGTGTGGGTGTTCGGGCGAACCAGCGTGCACGTCGGTGCCAGCGGGCTGATCTTCGGCCTCTGGACCTACCTGCTGGCACGGGCCTGGTTCCAGCGCAGCTTCGCCAGCCTGCTGGTGGCCCTGGCGGCCCTGGCCGGCTACAGCGGCCTGGTGTACGGGTTCATCCCGGTGCCGGGCGTGTCGGTGGAGTCCCACATCGCCGGTGCCGTCGCCGGTGTGCTGGTGGCCTGGCTGATGCACTCGAAGCGGCTGGACGTGCAAGGAAACTGAAACGGCGCGCCGGGATCATCACCCGGCCCCGAATGGACAGATTGTTGGAGTGGATGCCATGTCCTTGATGCTGCTGTTGCGTTACCACACCTCGGCCTTCTTCCAGCGCTTCGGCTGGGCCGGCATCGGCATGCTGCTGGCGGGGCACTACAGCCTGTCCTACCTGCTGTTGACCCTGGCCGGTGAAGAGCACCTGACCCAGGGCATCGACTTCACCTACTTCTACCTGACCACCGCCACCACCGTGGGCTACGGCGACCTCTCGCCGAAGACCGCACCCGGCAAGCTGGTCACCACCCTGTGGATCATGCTCGGCGGCATCGCCCTGCTCACCGCCGTGATCGGCAAGGCATCCACCTCCGTCGGCGAACTCTGGAGAAAGAACATGAAGGGACTGGGCGATTACTCGACCCTCAAGGGCCACACCGTGCTGATCGGCTGGGAAGGCGAAGCCAGCGAGCGCATCGTCGAGCTGCTCTACCAGGACGTGACCACCCGCGATGACAACCTGGTGATCTGCGACGCCCTGATCGAAGAGAACCCGCTGCCCGGCCGCGCCTCCTTCGTCCGTGGCGACTCCCTCGACACCCCCTCGCTGCTGCGCCGCGCCGGCGTCGAAGGGGCCGAGCGCATCCTGGTGCACACCCGTTCCGACAGCCTGACCCTGGCCATCGTCCTCACCCTCAAGGCCATCGGCACCTCCGGCCATGTGGTCGCCCACTTCAACGATTCCGAGCGCGCAGCCCTCGCCCGCCGCTACGCCCCGGAGCTGGAGTGCACCTCCAACATGGCCATCGAGATGCTGGTGCGCGCCTCCCAGGACCCGGGCTCCAGCGCCGTGGTCACCGAGCTGCTGTGTGTCGGCGAAGGCGCCACCCAATACCGCCACGTGCTGCCGGCCAGCCTGCGCACCACCTGCGGCGAGCTGTACATCCGCCTGCGCCAGGAGCACGGCGCCACGCTGATCGGCTACCGCGCGCCGGGCGCCGCCCAGTTCGCCATCAACCCCGCCAACGAGCTGAACGTCGAAGGCGGCGAGATCTTCTACATCGCCACTGACCGCCTGCAAGGAGACGCCCTTTGAGCACCCTCAAGCGCTGGCTCGGCCTGGAGCCGCCCCTGCCCAGCAACACCGGCACCCGCCACGTCAGCGACAGCCAGCCCCTGGGCCTGGCCGCCGGCCGCATGCTGTGCCTGGACCGCTCCCTGAAGGCCCTGCTGGACGGCCAGACCGGGGTCGAGATCCCCGGCGACGAAAAGGTCTGGGCCGTCGGCACCCTGGAGCTGGGCCAGTCCACCCGCATCAAACGCTTCTACCTGGACGACGAGGACTACTTCCTCCAGGTGCTGATGAACGGCCCGGACGACAGCGACATCGAGTCCATCATCCTCTTCGGCTACCACCAGGTGACGGCCATCAACAGCCGCGACGAGCTGATGCGCCTGGCCGGCCCCAACGCCCGCATCGGCATGCCGCTGTACGAGCTGGAGGGTGAGGAATACATCCGCCAGTGGGGCAGCGAGGACGGCCAGACCGAGCTGGTGCCCCTGCGCGAGTTCGTCGTCAGCCCCGAAGCCAGCTATGGCATCGAGCACCACAGCATGCTCTATGCCCGCGAGATCGGCTTGCTCAACCGGAGGGAGTTCCTGCTCTTCTCGGTGGAGGAAGACGAAGACGGCGTCATCAGCCTCACCACCGCGGTGGGCGTGACGCTGCAGATCACCGACATCAACGTTCTCTGACCAAGGAAGACCCCACATGCTCGACGCCCTGCGCATGTCCCTCAACGCCCCGGCCGTACTCGGCTTCGCCGTGTACATCCTGGTGGCGGCCGCCCTGTTCGCGCTGTTCCAGTTCGTCTACACGCGCATCACCCCGCACAAGGAATTCGCCCTGATCCGCGAAGGCAACAGCGCCGCCGCCGTTGCCCTGGGTGGCTCCCTGGTGGGCTTCGCCCTGCCGGCCAGCAACATCATCGCCTACAGCGTCAGCGTCCTGGACTTCGTGGTCTGGGTGGTGATCGCCGCCATCGTCCAGCTGCTGGCCTTCTTCGTCGCCAGCCTGGTGCTCAAGGACCTGCCGGGGCGCATTGCCCGTGGCGAGCACGCCGCTGCCATCTACTCCGCCTCGGTGGCCATCAGCATCGGCTTCCTCAACTCCGCCTGCATGACCCCCTCGACCTGAGACGGCGACGCGAGGACACCCCGATGAGAAAGCGCAACTCCGTACAGCTGGTCCTGGCCGGCGCCCTGCCGCTGGCCATCGCCGGCTGCAGCAAGCCCCAGGACACGGTCCAGGTCACCGCCACCAAGACCTTCAAGAACGTGCAGGCCTGCGTCGCCGACAAGTTCCCCGTGGACGTCTGCTCCGATGCCTACATGACCGCCATGGCCGACCACCGCGCCATCGCCCCCACCTACGACAGCAAGGACGCCTGCGACGCCGACTTCGTGCCCGGCTACTGCCAGGCCACCTCGGACGGCAAGTTCATGCCGCGCCTGGCCGGCTTCGAGCTGTCCATGACCAACCAGGTCAGCCGCGACACCTACGAGCAGGCCCAGCAGCAGGTGGTGCAGAGCACCGGCCACAGCGACAACAGCCTGCTCACCGGCCTGCTGATCGGCCACATGATGGGCAACAGCGGCAACCACTACTATTCCCAGCCGATCTACCAGTACCGCGACACCCGGGGTGGCTACTCCACCTCAACGCTGTCCCGGCAGATCGAGCAGGGCAAGACCTTCAGCCGCTCCACCCAGGCCCGCAGCAGCCCCTCCTCCACCTACACCCAGCAGACCCTGGGCAAGAGCCTGAGCAGCAAGACCGGCAGCACCAGCTCGGCGGTGGGTTCCACCATCTCCCGTGGCGGCTTTGGCAGCGAAGCCAACGCACGCGGTGGCTGGGGCGGCAAAACCGGCGGTTTCGGCTTCGGCGGCTAAGGACAGGCCATGCACAAGATCAGCATCGACGAACGCCCCGACTGGCGTGAGCGCGTAGAGCGCGAAGGCTTCGCCTTCCACACCATCGACGGCGAGCGTTACTGGGACGAAAGCGGCTACTACCGCTTCACCCGTGAACAGGTCACCCAGGACATCGAGCAGCCCACCCGTGAGCTGCACCAGATGTGCCTGGACGTGGTCGAGCGCGTGGTGGAGAGCGAGGAACTGCTCAGCGGCCTGGCGATTCCGCCGGCGTTCTTCGATCTGGTCCGCACCTCCTGGAAGGAAGGCCACCCGCACCTCTACGGGCGCATGGACTTCAGCTATGACGGGCGCGGCCCGGCCAAGCTGCTGGAGATCAACGCCGACACCCCCACCTCCCTGCTGGAGTGCGCCTCGGTGCAACTGCTCTGGCTGGAGGACCAGATCCGCCGCGGCGCCCTGCCCGCCGAGGCCGACCAGTTCAACACCCTGGCCGAAGACCTGATCCGCGCCTTCGACACCTTCGCCAAGGACACCCCCTTCTACTTCTCCGCCATTGCCGGCTCGGTGGAAGACCGGGGCACCACCGACTTCCTCGGGCGCATGGCCGGGCTGGCGGGCATCGACGCCCGGCACATCGACATCGAAGACATCGGCCTCACCGCCGAAGGTCGCTTCGTCGACCTGCAGGGCAACTGGATTCCCCGGCTGTTCAAGCTGCACGCCTGGGAGCACATCTTCCGCGAGCCCTTCGGCGAAGCCGTGCCACGCTGCGACACCCAGTTCGTCGAACCCGCGTGGAAATCCATCATCAGCAACAAGGGCATCCTCCCGCTGCTGTGGAAGTTCAACGAGGGCCACCCCAACCTGCTGCCCAGCCACCTCGACGCCGACCCGCGTGCCCCGGTGCCCAAGGGCTGGGTGCGCAAGCCGTTCTTCTCCCGCGAAGGCGCCAACATCGAGATCCGCACCGAAGGCGACGAACGCATCGCCGAAGACGGCCCCTACACCGACGCGCCCTACATCCTCCAGCAGTTCGCCCCGCTGCCGAAGTTCGGCGACAGCTACACCCTGATCGGCTCCTGGGTCATCGGCGACACCGCCTCGGGCATGGGCATCCGCGAGGACGACAGCCTGATCACCAAGGACACCAGCCGCTTCCTGCCCCACGTCGTCCTCGACTGACCCGCACCGCCCCCACCGCTCCGCCCCTCTCCCCCACCCGATCCCCACCGGCTGCCCACCTCGGGCAGCCGGCTGTCCCGTGCCGCCCGAAATCCTATACAAACACTCGACAAATACAGCTTTTCTTGTACATTCACTCCATCCATGTACAACTTTTTACGGAGCCCACCATGAAATCGCGATTGGCCTTGCTCTTCTGCCTGCTGCTCAGCGCCTGCAGCCAGGTGGAAGTGGGCGACTACAAGGACGAGAACCCCACCCTGGACCTGCGCCGCTACTTCGTCGGCGGGGTGGACGCCTGGGGCATGTTCCAGGACCGCTCCGGCAAGGTGATCAAGCGTTTCCACGTCGACATCCAGGGCCGCGAGGAAGCCGGCCGGCTGATCCTCGACGAGCGCTTCACCTACAGCGACGGCACCCGCCAGCAGCGGGTCTGGACCCTGCGCCCCGAAGGCCCCAACCACTGGCGCGGCACCGCCCCGGACGTGGTCGGCGTGGCCGAGGGCGAAGTCGCCGGCAACGCCTTGCGCTGGCGCTATGTGCTGGAGCTGCCGGTGGACGGCACCACCTACCACGTCAACTTCGACGACTGGATGTACCTGCTGGACGACCGCACCCTGGCCAACCGCTCCTTCATGACCAAGTTCGGCGTCGAGCTGGGCCAGGTCACCCTGTTCTTCCGCAAGCGGGACTGAACCCACCATGACCCTGCCCAGCTTCCCCGACGGCTACCGCGCCCTGGTGATCGGCGCCAGCGGCGGCATCGGCGGCGCCCTGCTCGATGCCCTGGCCGCCGACCCGCGCTGCGGCCTCGCCCTGGGCCTGGGCCGTAGCAGCACGCCCCGGCTGGACCTCACCGACGAGGCCAGCATCGAAGCGGCCGCCCGCACTGTGGAAGCCCTCGGGCCGTTCCAGGTGATCATCAATGCCGCCGGCCTGCTGCACACCGAGCAGTTCATGCCCGAGAAGAAACTGGGCGACCTGAACCACGCCCAGCTGCTGGCCACCTTCCAGGCCAACACCTTCGGCCCGGCCCTGGTGCTGCGTCATTTCAGCGGCCTGCTGGACCGCCGCCGCAGCGTCCTCGCGCTGCTCTCGGCCAAGGTCGGCAGCATCGGCGACAACCGCCTCGGCGGCTGGTACAGCTACCGCGCCTCCAAGGCCGCCCTGAACATGCTGGTGAAGACAGCCGCCATCGAACTCGCCCGCCGGCAGCCGGCCAGCGTGGTCCTGGCGCTGCATCCCGGCACCGTGAACACCCGCCTCTCGCAGCCCTTCCGGGGCGGGGAGACGGGCCGCCCGCCGGCCGATGCCGCGGAGCAGCTGCTGGCGGTCATCGACCGCGCCGGCCCCGAGGCCAGCGGCGGCCTCTACGCCTACACCGGCGAGCCCCTGCCCTGGTGAACCACCCCACGAGAGGAACGTGCCATGAACCTGCAGCAGCTGTTCAACCTCGCCCAGTCCCAACAGCTCAACAGCCTCGAACTGATCGCCCTGGAAGGCGGTAACTACGTCCTCCACGCCATCACCCCACAGCGCTGCGAGCCGGTGCTCGACGAACAGGGCAAGGTGCTCCACCTGCGCTCCATGACCCAGGCCCGCGACGTGCTCCAGGGCATCACCCCGGTGCCCTTCCACCTCGTGCAGCAGGTGGTGCAGGACGAAGCCTGCGGCCTCGGCGGCGGCCCGCAGGAGCCGATGCGCCTGCCGATCTCCCTGCAATCGGCCTGGTAACGCCATGCCCGTACGCCGCCTGGCGCTGGTCCTCGGCGACCAGCTGAGCTTCGACCTCGCCGCCCTGCGCGCCCTCGACCCCGCGCAGGACGCGGTGCTGATGGCCGAAGTGCAGGAAGAGACCCGCTACGTGCCGCACCACCCGCAGAAGATCGTGCTGATCCTCAGCGCCATGCGGCACTTCGCCGAGGCCCTGCGCCAACGCGGCTTCACCGTGCACTACGTGCAGCTCGACGACCCCGCCAACAGCGGCAGCCTGCCCGGCGAGCTCAGCCGCTGGGCCACGCAGCTGCAGGCGCGGGAGGTGCACCTCACCGAATGCGGCGAGTGGCGCCTGGAGCAGGCCCTGCGCGCCGCCGACCTGCCCCAGGTGTGGCACGAGGACGACCGCTTCCTCTGCAGCCGCGCCACCTTCGCCGGCTGGGCCGAAGGCCGCAAGCAACTGCGCATGGAGCTGTTCTACCGGCTGATGCGCAAGCGCACCGGGCTGCTCATGGAGCCCGACGGCAGCACCCCGCTGGGCGGTGCCTGGAACTTCGACGCCGAGAACCGCAAGGCCCTGCCCAAGGGCGTCAAGGCCCCGCTGCCGGCACGCTTCCCGCCGGACGCCACCACCACAGCGGTGATCGACCTGGTGCGCCAGCGCTTCAGCGACCACTACGGCCAGGTGGAGGGCTTCGACTACCCCGTCACCCACGCCGAGGCCGAGCGCCTCTGGCAGTGCTTCCTCGACCAGGGCCTGACCGCCTTCGGCGACTACCAGGACGCCATGGCCGAAGGCGAGCCCTTCCTCTTCCACGCGCGCATCAGCGCCGCGCTGAACATCGGCCTGCTGGACCTGCGCCGCCTCTGCGACGACGTGGAAAGCGCCTACCGGCGCGGCGACGTTCCGCTGAACGCCGCCGAAGGTTTCATCCGCCAGCTCATCGGCTGGCGCGAGTACGTGCGCGGCATCTACTGGCTGCAGATGCCCGACTACGCCCAGCGCAACGCCTTCGGCAACCAGCGCCCGCTGCCCGATTTCTACTGGACCGCCGACACCCGCATGAACTGCATGCGCCAGGCCATCGGCCAGACCCTGGAACATGCCTACGCCCACCACATCCAGCGGCTGATGGTCACCGGCAACTTCGCCCTGCTGGCCGGGATCGCCCCGCCGGCCATCTGCGACTGGTACCTGGCGGTCTACATGGACGCCTTCGACTGGGTCGAACTGCCCAACACCCTGGGCATGGTCATGCACGCCGACGGCGGCTACCTGGGCTCCAAGCCGTATTGCGCCAGCGGCCAGTACATCAAGCGCATGTCCGACTACTGCGGCAGCTGCCACTACAAGGTCAGCGAGAGCACCAGCGAGCGGGCCTGTCCGTTCAACGCCCTGTACTGGCACTTCCTCATGCGCCACCGCGACCGCCTGCGCGGCAACCACCGCCTGGGCATGATCTACCGCAGCCTGGAGCGCATGGACGAGGCCAAACAGGACGCCCTCTGGGCCCGGGGCGAAGCCCTGCTGGCCCGGCTCGACGCCGGGGAGGCGCTGTGAAGAAAGCCCACCTGCCGCAGAAGATCTGCGCCACCTGCGGCCTGCCCTTCGCCTGGCGGCGCAAATGGGCGCGCTGCTGGGACGAGGTGCGCTACTGCTCCGAGCGCTGCCGCCGCCAGCGCCGCCCCACGCCTCAGGCCGGCGTGTAGAGCGACGGCTCCAGCCACCGGTCCATCAGCTCGCATTGCGCGGCCAGCAGGCGCCCGTTGCGTTCGTTGAGGCGGCGGCACTGCTGCAGCATCTCCCCCAGCTCCTCCCAGACCATCCGCAGGGCATTCGCGCGTTCCGCCGGGTAGCAGGCCAGCAGCCGCGCCATGCCGCCGCGCCCTTCGGCCAGGCGGTTGGCCCGCAGCACCCGGGCACGTCGTTTTGCACGCTCGGCCATGGCATCCACCGCCTGCTGGATGTAGCCGTTGAGCGTGTCCACCTGGCCCTGGTCGTGCCGCGTCAGGGCCGCATGCAGGGCCTCCAGGTGCTCCAGCAGCGCCGGCATGGCGCGGTGGTCGGCGAGCAGGTCCGCCTCCAGGGTGGCCAGCACCTGCTGGCGCTTCGCCGCGCTCACCCCTCCTGCCCCCGGTGATGGCCCAGCATGCTGCGGGCCAGGGTATCGGGCCGGGTGTCCAGGCCCTTCTCCCGCAGCAGCTCGCGCAGCGCCAGCACCCGGTCGAGGTCGATCTCCGGCAGCTCGCGCAGGGCCTCCTGCAGCGCCTCCAGCGGCATCGACGCCTCCCGGGCACGCAGGCTCGCCACGCCTGCCGGCACCGAGGACGGCTCCCGATCATGACGGGACGTCGCCTCCAGTGGCGTCACAGGGGCTGCGGGCAGGGTTCGGTTGATTTCCATGGGGCCTCCAGTGGGGCAAACGGGTTCCCTCCCACTGGGCGACCCGCATCGCCCCCCGCTTAAACGCCGCCGTGAATCACGCGCACGGCGTAGCCCGGGCTTCAGCCCGGGACCGGGTACGCGCACCGCCAGACAGACGGCCCCGTCAATACCGGCCGCGCAGCCAGCTCTGCGTGGCCATGGCGTCCTGCTGGCGTTGTTCCTGGCGGGCCTGCAGCTGGTGCCACTGGGCCAGTTGGTCATCCCGCACATGGGCCAGGCGCAGCTCGTCGAAGCGCGCCTGCTGCAGCTCGGCCTGCAGCCGCTCCCGCATCTGTTCGAAGGTGGCCAGTTCGCGGCGTTGCCAGGCCAGGGCGCGGTGCAGGGTGAGCTTGTAGCGCTGGGCGTTGTCCCGCTCCAGGGGCGAGGCACCGCCGCTGGACGCGGCCGCCAGTTGTTCCAGGGCCTGGATGTTGGCCCGGCAGCGCTGGCACAGGTCGGCCTGGTGGGCCAGCCGTGCCTGCACGTCGCGGACCTTGCCGGCCCGCAACAGGGCCAGACGGTCGAGGGATTCAATACGGTGCTTCATAGGCCTCCCAGCAGGTGCAACAGGTTGTCCAGGGTGGTTTCCAGTTCGGCCGCCTCATGGGTGTCTTGACGCAGGTAGGCCTCCAGGCTGGGCGCCAGCTGCACCGCCCGGTCGGTGCGCGGGTCCTGCCCCGGGGTGTAACCGCCCAGGGGGATCAGCTCGCGGATGCGCTCGTACACCGCGCGCAGCTCCTTGAACTGCCGCGCCGCGCCCTGGTGACGGGCACTGGTGACCTGGGCCATGCAGCGGCTGACCGAGGCGGCGACGTCGATGGCCGGGTAGTGGCCCATGTCCGCCAGCCGCCGCGACAGCACGATGTGCCCGTCGAGGATCGCCCGGGCGCAGTCCGCCACCGGGTCCTGCTGGTCGTCACCCTCGGCCAGCACGGTGTAGATGGCGCTCAAACTGCCCTGCCCGTGCGCGCCGTTGCCGGCGCTTTCCACCAGCTCCGGCAGCAGGGCGAACACCGACGGCGGGTAGCCCTTGGTGGCCGGCGGCTCGCCCAGGGCCAGGGCGATCTCGCGCTGGGCCATGGCGTAGCGGGTCAGCGAATCCACCAGCAGCAGCACGTCGTGGCCCTGGTCGCGGAAGTAGCCCGCCACCGTGTGGCACAGCTCGGTGGCCTTCAGGCGCATCAGCGGCGATTCGCTGGCCGGCGCCACCACCACCACCGCCCGCCGCAGGCCATCGGGCCCCAGGGCGTGGAGGATGAACTCCTGCACCTCGCGGCCACGCTCGCCGATCAGCCCGACCACCACCACCTCGGCCTTGGTCTGGCGGGTGATCATTCCCAGCAGCACGCTCTTGCCCACCCCGCTGCCGGCGAACAGCCCCACCCGCTGGCCCTTGCCCAGGGTCAGCAGGCCGTTGATGGCGCGCACGCCCACGTCCAGCGGCTCGGTCACCGGTCGGCGCAGCAGCGGGTTGACGTTGGGCAGCCCCAACGGCAGCGGGTCGCGCCCGGCCAGCCGCCCGCGCCCGTCGATGGGCTCGCCAAGGCCGTTGACCACCCGCCCCAACCAGCTGTCGTCGATGCCCACGCGCTGGCCGTCACGCACCGGGAAGACCCGCGAGCCGGCCATCAGCCCCTCGGGCTTCTTGAACGGCATCAGGTAGGTGATGTCGCGGTCGAAGCCCACCACCTGGGCCTCCAACCCGCGCCCGTCGGCGGTCTCCACCCGGCAGCGCTGGCCGGTCATGCGGCGGCAGCCGAGGCTCTCCAGCAGCATGCCGGAGACCCGCACCAGGCGGCCGCTGACGGTGGCCAGCTGGACGCCGTCCAGGGAGCGCAATGCCTGGTCCAGGTCGAATCGTTCATCCAGTCCCATCACCTCAATGCTCCTTGATCAGGTGGTCGGAAAGCGTCTCCAGGCAGGCCTCCAGGCGCTGCTGGCAACCGATGTCCGCCTCGGCCTGGGCGGTGACCAGGCGGCACTCGCCCTGCCCCAGGCCCTCATCCGGCACCAGGCGCCAGGCGGCGGTGCGCTCGGGGGCCAGGTCCCGCAGCCGTGCGCACTCCTCGGGGTTGAGGCGCAGCTCCACCTCCCCCGGGTCCCCCGGCAGCCCGGCCAGGGCCTCGTCCACCAGGCTCAGCAGCTGCATGGGGCTCAGGGTCAGCTCGCAACGGATCACCTGCTGGGCCACCTTGCGCACCAGCTCCAGCAACTCCTCGCGGCGCCGCCGCTCCAGGTCGCGATTGAGCGTACGGTGCGCCTCGATCAACTGCTGCAGGGGCGCGCTGGCCTCCTCGAAGCGCTGCTGGGCGGCCGCCCGGATCTCCTCCCGGGCCTGGCGCCGCCCCTCCGCCAGGCCCTGTGCCACGCCTTCGGCATGGCCGGCCGCGCGCCCCTGCTCGCAGCCCTCCTGGTAACCCTGTTCCACGGCCGCCTGGTAGCCGTTGGACAGGCCCGCCTGGCCACCCAGGCCGGCCTCCCGTTCGCCGATGACCCCGGCCAGACGACTGCGCGGCGGGAAGCGATAAGGCCGCCATCCCGCACTGTCTCCCTTGATGACTCGGCTGTTCATGGATCACTCACTCCACGGTTTCTTCGCGGAACAGCTGGATCTGCAACTCACCGGCAGCGGCCATTTCCCGCACCACGCCCATGATCTGCTTGCGCACCTGCTCCACACGGCTCAGCGGTACCGGGCCCTGGCGCCGGCTGATGGATTCCATCTGCTGCGCCTGGCGCTTGGGCAGCGCGCCCTGCACCGCCTTGACCAGTTCGGCCTCGGCGCCCTTGAGCGCCACCACCCAATCCTCCAGCGGGATGCTCTCCATCAGCGTCTGCAGCACCGCCGGGTTCTGCCGGGAGAGGATGAAGAAGTCGTACATCTCGTCCTCGATGCGGCTCACCAGGGTCTCGCTGCGGGCCCGGAGCAGCTCGAACATCTGCCCGCGATCACCCTTGAAGCGGTTCATGATGTCGGCGGCCTGCTTGACCCCGCGCACCTGGGAACCCTGGGTGCCGAGCACGGCCAGGCTGCGCTCGATCAGCGCCTCCAGCTCGGCGATTACGTCGGCGTTGATCTCGGTGAGGTTGGCGATGCGCAGCAGCAGGTCGTCCTGGCGCTCGGCCGGCATCGACTCCAGCACGTCGGTGGCCATGGATGGCGGCAGGAAGGCGAGGAACACCGCCTGCATCTGCGCGTGCTCCTTGGCGATCAGCGCCGCGAACTGGCGCGGGTCGAGCCACTCCAGGCGGGCCATCTTGGCGCGGATTTCCTCGCCGTAGATGCTGTCCAGCAGGCTGCGGGTGATGTCCCCGCCCAGGGCCTTGCCGAGCATGCCGGACAGGTACTGGCGGGAGGCGCCCTTGATGCTGCTCTGCTCGCGGTAGTCGTCGAAGAAGCGCCCGATCACCTCCGACACCATGGGTTGCTTGACGTTGGAGAGCCGCGCCATGGCCTGGCTGAGGGCGACGATCTCTTCCCGGCCGAACTGCCGCAGCACGCTGGCCGACATGTCGTCGCCCATGCTCAGCAGAAGGATCGCCGCCTGCTCCAGGGAACTCATGGCGCGCCCCGGGGGCACGCGCTTGCGTACCGCCTGGTTCGCGCCTTCTTCAGGCGGAGTCGTTGTCTCGTTCATGACGACCTATCCAATGCTTGATGACTTCCGAAACCCGTTCCGGGTCGTTCCTGGCCAGGAGCTGCAAGTGCTCCACCTGCATCTCCAGGCCCGAGCCGGGCGCCGGCAGGCGCACCTCGGCCAAAGGGTTGGCTTCGCCGAACACCCCCCCGCCCAAGGCCTGGCCCGGTCCACGGCCGGGCAATAACCCCTGCTCCCCTGCCGGCAAGCCGTCCTCCAGGGCCGCTGGCGGCGCGTCCTGGCGACGGCGCAGCCCGGCCAGGGCCGGCCGCAGCACCAGGAACAGCAGCAGCAAGGCGAGTACCACCACCACGCCGAAGCGGGCGTATTCGTAGAGCTGCGGGCTCTCCCACCAGGCCACCTCCGGCTCCTCGGGCGTCTTTAGGGCCACGAAGGGCATCACGCTGAGGATCAGCTGGTCGCCGCGCTCGGCATCGAAGCCCACGGCACCGCGCAAGGTGGCCTCCAGCTCCTTGCGCGCGGCCTCGCTCCAGCCGCCCTCCGGCGCGGCGGCAGCGTTGAGCACCACCGCCACGCTCTGCCGGCGCAACTGGAACGAGGGGTGGCGCACGTGGGTGATGCGCTGGTCCAGTTCGTGCTGGCGGGTGCTCTCGCTGCGGGTGCTGGTGGAGGCCGGGTTGTCCGCTGGCGGCGGGGTGCCGGCGGCCGGCGTCTGCCCGGCCGGTGGGGCGGGCTTGGCGGGTGGCGGGCGGTTGCTCAGGGAGCCCGGTACACCCAGGGCCAGCTGGTCCAGGGTGTTTTCGCTGCGCACCACCTCGTTGCGCAGGCGCGGGGTGTCGCCGTAGGCCTGGATGGTCTCCTCCTTCTGGCTGAAGTCGAAGTCGGGGCTGACGCTGACCCGGTAGTTGCCGGCACCCAGCACCGGGGCCAGCACCGCATCGAGGTTGGCCAGCGCCTGCTGGCGGTAGCCCTCGGCCACCTGGTTGTCCTGCAGTGCGCCGTTGACCACGCCCTGGCGCGACAGCAGCACGCCGTTCTGGTCCACCACGCTGACCGCCTCGGGGGCCAGCTGCGGCACGCTGGCCGCCACCAGGTTGACGATGGCCGCTACCTGCTCCGGGGCCAGGCGCTGACCGGCAGCCATGCGCAGCATCACCGAGGCCTTGGCCGGCTCACGGCGGCCGATAACGAAGGAATGGCTGGGCTCCTGGGCCAGGTGCACGCGCACCTGGTCGACGCCCTTGAGCTCGGCGATGGTGCGCGCCAGCTCGCCTTCGAGGCTGCGGCGCAGGCGCACGTCCTGGACGAACTGGCTGCTGCCCAGGGGCTCCTCGCGGTCGAACAGCTCGTAGCCGGGGGGCACCGCCACCTGCACGCCCTTGGCCGAGAGCAGCAGGCGGGTCGCGGCCAGGTCGGCCTCGCGCACCAGCACCTGGCCGGTCTGCGGGTGCAGGCGGTAGTCCACCCCTTCGCCGTCGAGCACCTGCAGCACATCGGCGGCGGGAAACGCCTCGTGGGCGCCGTACAGCGCGCGGTAGCCGACGCTGTCGCGCCACAGCCAGTAGACGACCATTGCCGCCAGCAATGCGGCAGCGGCGGCCAGGCCGGCCATGCCCAGGCGGGGGTCGAGTCGCAGGCCACCGGCGGGCAGCCTGTCGCGAATGTTGTCGAGCACGCTAGAACTCCCAGTCCGGATCACACCGGCATGCGGATGATGTCGTCGAAGGCGGTGGCCAGCTTGTTGCGCACCTGCAGCAGCGCGCTGAAGGACACGCTGGCCCGCTGGCTCTGCAACATGGCGCCCACCAGGTCGGTGCTGCGCCCGCTGTCCACCGCTGCCATGGACTGGCCGGCGGCGTGCTGCTGGGCGTCCACTGCGCGCAAGGCGGCGGCGAAGCTGTCCGCCGGGCCGGGGGGCAGCCCCCCGGGCAAGGGCCTGGCAGGCAACACCCCGCCGCGACTGGCTTCGGCCAGGGTGTGCTGGAGGTCCAGCAGGTGCTGCTGGACGCTGGCGATGCTGGGCATGGCGGTCTCCTTCCGGTTCAAAGCACCACGCCCTGCTGGCGCATGGCACTGAGGCGGTAGCGCAGGGCCCGGGGCGTCATGCCCAGGCTGGCCGCCGCCTTGCTCTTGTGGCCGCCGCAACGGCGGATGGTGTCGATCACGTGCTGGTACTCGGCGAGCTTGGCGCTGGCACGCAGGGCCGCGCGTCCGCCTTCGTCGAGACCGAGCCCGCGCAGGGCATCGCGGGGCATCGGCTGGGCGCCCTGCAGGCGCAGGTCACCGGGCTGGATGTAGAGCCCGTTGCGCAGCACCAGGGCGCGTTGCAGGCAGTTCTCCAGCTCGCGCACGTTGCCCGGCCAGTCGTGCTGCAGCAGCAGGCGGCTGGCTTCGGCGGTGAGCAGTTCACGGCCGGCGTCCTGGGGCGCGTGCTTGGCCAGCAGGGCCTGGGCCAGGGGCAGCACGTCCTCGGGGCGCTCGCGCAGCGGCGGGATGTGCAGGGCGAGGACGTCGAGGCGGAACATCAGGTCGGCGCGGAAGCGCCCGGCGGCCACCTCGGCCTGCAGGTCGCGGTTGGTGGCGGCAATGATGCGCACGTCCAGCTCGATCTCGCGGCGCCCGCCCAGGCGTTCGACGCGCTGCTCCTGCAGCACCCGCAGCAGCTTGGCCTGCAGCGCCAGGGGCAGTTCGCCCACCTCGTCCAGCAGCAGGGTGCCGCCGTTGGCCAGTTCGAACTTGCCGGGCTGGGCACTGACGGCACCGGTGAAGGCGCCCCGCTCATGACCGAAGAGGATGGATTCGAGCATCGACTCGGGAATCGCCGCGCAGTTGACCGCGACGAAGGGCGCATCCGGGGTGGCGGAGAAACGGTGCACGTAGCGCGCCATCAGCTCCTTGCCGGTGCCGGTCTCGCCGGTGATCAGCACCGGGGTACGCGACAGCGCCATGCGCTGGGCCAGGGCCAGCAGGCGGCGGCCGGTGCGCGAGCGGGTGACGAAGCCCTGGTCGGCCAGCGCGGCACGCGCCAGGCGGCACAGCAGCGCCTCCACCTGGCCATCGCCGAAGGGCGCCAGCAGGTAGTCGGTGCAACCCAGCTCCAGCAGGGCCGCGGCGCGCTCCTGGTCGGCGTAGCCCACCACCGGCACCAGGGTCAGGTTCGGGTGGCGCTGCAGCAGCTCGCCTGCCAGTTGGCAGGTCTGCTCGACGGGCAGGTCCCCCAGCAGCAGGAAGGCCAGGCCGCCGTCGCGCAGCTGGTCGCGGGCCTGGGCCAGGTCGAGGGCGGTGCGCACCTCGCAGCCGCCCAGGCACAGGGCCTCCAGCAGCGGTGCGTGGTGCTCGCTCCAGGGCATGCCGATCACCAGTGCCTGGCGCCAGGCGGCGGCATCGGGCCGGTCCAGCCCCGGCAGCGGGTCGGACCCGGGAAAGCGGAGAGCGCTCATCATGTTCACGGTGGTAACCCCCATTCGAAACGTCCTGTTCGCGAAACCTCGGGGCGCAGTCGTCCCCGAGCCCTGGCGTCGGATCGAGGCCGGGCGTGTTCGCCTGTTGTTGGTAGGTGATGGATCGGAGGGCTCGGGAGGACGCAAGGGCGTCGACTCGTTGGCCTGGAAACGACGCTAGCACCGCATCGGAAAAGTCCACACACAAATGGCCTTATTTCCTGTCAGCTACGACAAGAATTCATCAATGCGGGGTTTTTGAGATCAATTGATTTAAAGCCTTCTTCGCCGGCTCCTAGTATCCGAATCGCACGCGGATGCAGGAGCCTTCTTTACTGCAACGCCCGGATAAAACCGGGCCGCGACCTGCGATCCAGGCATCCGCTGCGAAAGGACCGACAACGCTCTGCCAGGTTTCCTAAAGAACCTGGCGCCCGAACGGCCGCAGAGGATGCCCATGAACACAAGCCGAAAAATCCATAACGACGTGCCTGCCGAATGCATCACGACCCTGCAGCCGCAGAAGCTGGGTCGGCATTACCACCGGATACCGGGTTACGTGCGGGACACCGCCTTCCGCTACCCGCGCCTGGTCAGCGACTACTTCCTCGGCCACTACCGCCTGAACCTGGAGCTGCAGGAGGTGCAGGTGGAGGAGCAGGTCGAGACGCCGCCCGAATGCATCTACCAGTCCCCCATCGGCCAGTTGGGCTTCGGCATCGACCGCAGCCTGCTGGGCGAGGTGCTGGAGAGCTACTACGGCGGCACGCCGCCGGCCAACCAGGAACTGCCGCCGGAAAGCAGCTCGGAGGCGCGCATGCGCGAGCGGATCGGCGGCCAGGTGCTGTCGCGCCTCGGCCAGGCACTGCTGGCCGGTGACGCACCGGGCCCGCTGGAGCGCCAGCACGACAGCTACGCCGAGGTGCATTGGGAGTACGTCGTGACCCTGCGCTACCTGAGCCACCTCAGCCAGCGCCCCGGCGACCTGCGCCTTTACCTGGACGCGGCCTGGACGGACGAGCTGATCCGCCGGGTCTCGGCGCCGACCACAACGCGCCAGCTGGGCGACCCGGCCCGGGCCATCCAGCACCTGCCGGTGCGCCTGGACTGCGTGCTGGCGCGGGCGCGCCTGTCCCTGGCCGACGTGCTGGGGCTGCAGGTGGGCGATGTGATGCTGATCCGAATGGAGGAGCGGGTCGACGTCTGCATCAACCGCCAGAAGCTGTTCCGCGGCGCCCTGTTCGATGACCAGGGCACCCTCTTCCTCACCTTCCTGGAAAGCGAGAAATCCGCATGAACGACACCCCGCTCGACAACGACGACGGCGCCCTGCTGGCGAACGATGCCATGGCCCTGGGCCCGCTGGATGACGTCACTCCGGTGACCGCCGCCGCCACCGCGCCGGACCTGCGCTTCTTCGGCAAGATCCCGGTCAACGTCACCCTGGAGGTGGCCTCGGTGGAGGTGGCCCTGAACGAGCTGCTGGATGTGGACGCCAGCAGCGTGATCATCCTCGACAAGCTCGCCGGCGAGCCGCTGGACGTGAAGGTCAACGGCGCGCTGTTCGCCAAGGCCGAAGTGGTGGTGATGAACGGCAACTACGGCCTGCGCATCCTCGAACTGGCCGGCAACCCGCTCCAGGGGCTGACCGCATGAGCGGCTGGCTGCGCACCCTGATCGCCGTGCTGGCGATGATGCCGGGGCTGGCGGGTGCGGCCGGCGGCGAACTGACGCTGTTCAGCCTGGAGAACACCCCCAGCGGGCAGGACTTCAGCGTCAAGCTGCAGGTGCTGATCCTCATGAGCCTGCTCGGCCTGCTGCCGGCCATGCTGATGCTGATGACCTGTTTCACCCGCTTCATCATCGTGCTGTCCATCCTCCGCCAGGCCATGGGCCTGCAGCAGAGCCCGCCGAACAACGTGCTGGTGGGCATCGCCCTGGTGCTCACGCTGCTGGTGATGCGGCCGGTGTGGCAGGCCTTGCACGACGAGGCCTACCTGCCCTTCGAGGAGGACCGGCTGACCCTGCAGGAAACCCTCGGCAAGGGCCGCGACATCCTCGGCCGCTTCATGCTGGCGCAGACCCACGAGGCCTCCCTGGAGGCCATCGCCGGGCTGGCCGGGGAGACCCTGCCGGAGCGCCGCGAGGAGGTGGACTTCCTGCTGTTGCTGCCGGCCTTCGTGCTCAGTGAGCTGAAGACCGCCTTCCAGCTCGGTTTCATGCTCTTCGTGCCGTTCCTGGTCATCGACCTGGTGGTGGCCAGCGTGCTGATGGCGATGGGCATGATGATGCTCTCGCCGATGATGGTCTCGCTGCCGTTCAAGCTCATGGTGTTCGTGCTGGTGGATGGCTGGGCGCTGACGGTGGGCACCCTCGCCGGCAGCGTGCAGCCCTACTGACGGACGAGGAGCACGCCATGCTGACCCCCGATACCGCCGTCGCCATCATCGCCCACGCCGTGGAGGTGATCGCCCTGATCGTCTGCGTGCTGGTGGTGCCCAGCCTGCTGGGCGGGCTGGTGGTGGCCATCTTCCAGGCCGCCACGCAGATCAACGAGCAGATGCTCAGCTTCCTGCCGCGCCTGCTCATCACCCTGGGGATGCTGGTGCTGGCCGGGCACTGGATCCTCACCCGGCTCGGTGATCTGTTCATCGAGTCCTTCCGCCAGGCCGCGCGGCTGGTGGGCTGAACATGGCCGGCGATCCCCTGCTGCAGGCCACCACCGCCCTGGAAGGCCTGGCCCGCTACTGGTGGCCGCTGTGCCGGACCCTGGCGCTGTTCGCCACGGCACCGGGCTTCGGCCACCGCGCCCTGGGTGTGCGCGCCCGGGTGCTGCTGGCGCTGGTGCTGACCGGGGCCCTGGGCGGCGTGCTGCCGCCTGCACCGACACTGGAGCCGCTGTCGGCCCCCGGTGTGCTGGCGACCCTGGAGCAGATCGCCGTGGGCGTGCTGCTGGGGTTGAGCCTGCAACTGGTGTTCGCGGTGTTCAGCCTGGTGGGCGACCTGGTCTCGACCCTGCTGGGGCTGAGCATGGCGGTGTACAACGACCCGCTGAACGGCGTGTCCTCCAGCTCGGCGATCTACCAGCTCTACTTCATCCTGCTGATGCTGCTGTTCCTGGCCATCGACGGGCACCTGCTGGTGGTCAGCGTGCTGTACAAGAGCTTCCTCTACTGGCCGGTGGGCAGCGGCCTGCACTACGCCGGCATGGATGCGCTGCTGGGCGGCCTCGGCTGGATGTTCGCCGCCGCCCTGCTGATCGCCCTACCGATGGTGGTGTGCATGAGCCTGGTGCAGTTCGGCTTCGGCCTGCTCAACCGCATCTCGCCGGCGCTCAACCTGTTCTCCCTGGGCTTCCCCGCTGCGGTGGTGATCGGCCTGGCCTGCCTCTCGCTGACCCTGGCGAGCCTGCCGGGCAACTACCTGGAGCTGACCCGGGCGACCCTCGACAGCCTCGGCAACCTGCTGCTGGAGGCCCGCGATGGCTGAGTCCAGCGCCCAGGACCGTACCGAGGAGGCCACCGAGCACAAGCTGCGCAAGTCCCGCCGGGAGGGCCAGGTGGCCCGCTCCCGCGACCTGGCCACCGGCGCCACCCTGCTGGTGGCGGTGCTGGCGCTGCGCTCGGCACTGCCGGGCATGCTGGACGGCCTGGAGCAGATGTTCCGCGAGGTGCACCAGTTGCCTGCGCCCGGCCACCAGGGCGCGGACGACCTGAAGGCGCTGGCCGGCCGCGCCATCGCCACCCTGGTGGGGGTACTGCTGCCGTTGCTGGTGGTGCCGCTGCTGGTGGTGCCGCTTTCGCTGCTGGCCGGGGGCTGGATGTTCGCCTGGCGCAACGTGCAGCCCCAGGGCTCGCGGCTCAACCCGATCAAGGGCCTGGGCCGGCTGGTGGCCTGGCAGAACTGGACGGAGCTGCTCAAGTCCCTGGCGAAGATGGCGGTGCTGGCCGGGGTGGCCTGGTTCACCTTTGCCCTGCGCCTGCCGGAGGTGCTGGCGCTGCAGCACGGCGACACCCTGGGGGCCATCACCGGGGCGCTGCGGCTGATGGGCGACACGGCGCTGGCGCTGGTGGCGGTGTTCGTGGTGTTCGCCGTGCTGGACGTGCCGCTGCAGCGCTTCTTCTTCCTGCGCAAGCAGCGCATGACCCGCCAGGAGCGCAAGGAAGAGCACAAGCAGCAGGAAGGCCGCCCCGAGGTGAAGGGGCGCATCCGCCAGCTGCAGCGGCAGATGGCCCAGCGCCAGGTCACCCGGGTGATCGACCAGGCCGACGTGGTCATCGTCAACCCCGAGCACTACGCCGTGGCGCTGCGCTACGACCCGCAGCGGGCGCGAGCGCCCTACGTGATCGCCCGGGGCGTGGACGAGACGGCGCTGTACATCCGCCAGCTGGCCACCGCCCGGGGCCTGGAGGTGCTGGAGGCGCCGCCGCTGGCGCGGGCGCTGTACTTCACCACCCAGGTCAACCAGCAGATCCCGGCACCGCTCTACGGGGCGGTGGCCCAGGTGCTGCACTACATCCTGCAACTGCGCGCCTGGCGCCAGGGCCGCCGCGCGCGGCCGGTGCCGCCGCAGCATTTCCCGATTCCCGACGACCTGTTGAAACGAGGCTGACCCATGCCCACCCTGTCCCATTTCCTGGCCAGCCTGCGCAGCGGGCGGATCGGCATCCCGCTGGTGATCCTCAGCGTGCTGGCGATGATCATCCTGCCGCTGCCGCCGCTGCTGCTGGACGCGCTGTTCACCTTCAACATCGGCCTGGCGATCCTGGTGCTGATGGTCAGCGTCTCGTCCCAGCGGCCGCTGGATTTCTCCCTGCTGCCGACGGTGATCCTGGTCACCACGCTGCTGCGCCTGTCACTGAACGTGGCCTCCACCCGCGTGGTGCTGCTGGACGGCCACACCGGCAGCGGCGCAGCGGGCAAGGTGATCGAGGCCTTCGGCGAGGTGGTGATCGGCGGCAACTTCATCGTCGGCCTGGTGGTGTTCGTGATCCTGATGATCATCAACTTCATGGTCATCACGAAAGGTGGCGAGCGCATCTCCGAGGTCACCGCGCGCTTCACCCTGGACGCCCTGCCGGGCAAGCAGATGGCCATCGACGCGGACCTCAACGCCGGGCTGCTGAACCAGGAACAGGCCCGCGAGCGACGCCGCGAGGTGGCCAAGGAGGCGGACTTCTACGGCGCCATGGACGGGGCCTCGAAATTCGTCCGGGGCGACGCCATCGCCGGCATCCTGGTGCTGCTGATCAACCTCTTCGGCGGCACCGCCATCGGCATGCTGGTGCACGGCATGAGCGGTGGCGACGCCTTCCGCCAGTACGCCCTGCTGACCATCGGCGACGGCCTGGTGGCGCAGATCCCGGCGCTGCTGCTGTCCACGGCGGCGGCGATCATCGTCACCCGGGTCAACGAGTCCGCCGACATCACCGCCCTGGTGCAACGCCAGTTGCTGGCCTCGCCTTCGCTGCTGGCCACGGTGGCCGGCATCCTGGTGGTGCTGGCGCTGGTGCCGGGCATGCCGCACCTGGCCTTCCTGGCCTTCGCCGCGCTGGTGGGCTTCGTCGCCTGGCGGGTGGCACGCAGCGCCCCCCCGAAAGAGGCACACACCCTGGAGCGCACCGAGGCCCTGGCCCAGGCCATGGACAGCCCGCACAACGCGCCGCTGGGCTGGGAGGACCTTCCCGGCGTCGAGCGCCTGGGGCTGTCCCTGGGCTACAAGCTGGTGGGGCTGGTCAACGAGGCCGGCGGTGCGCCGCTGCCGCAGCGGGTGCGCGGGGTGCGCCAATCGCTGTCCGAGCACCTGGGCTTCCTCCTGCCGGAGGTGCGCATCCGCGACAACCTGCGGCTGAAGGCTTCGCAATACAGCATCCAGATCAACGGCCAGACCATCGAGTCCGCCGAAATCCACGCCGACCGGCTGATGGCCATCCCCTCCCCCGAGCTGTACGGCGAGATCGACGGCATCCTCGCCACCGACCCGGCGTACCGCATGCAGGTGGTGTGGATCGAGCCCACCGAGAAGGCCCGCGCCCTGAACCTGGGCTACCAGGTGATCGACTGCGCCAGCGTGATCGCCACCCACCTGAACAAGGTGATCCGCCAGAACCTGCCGGACCT
Organism: Metapseudomonas otitidis; assembly: GCF_011397855.1. Lineage (NCBI taxonomy): Bacteria > Pseudomonadati > Pseudomonadota > Gammaproteobacteria > Pseudomonadales > Pseudomonadaceae > Metapseudomonas > Metapseudomonas otitidis. The sequence continues at coordinate 3,635,525 of NZ_AP022642.1, forward strand.
GCTGCGCCTGGACGACGTGGAATTGCTGCTGCAGCGCCTGGCCCTGGAGGCGCCCAAGCTGGCCGAGACCCTGCGCGCCCAGCTGGGCCTCGGCCCCATTCACCGCGCCTGCCGCCACCTGCTGCAGGACGAGGTACCGCTGCGCGACGTGGTGACCCTGGCCACCGCCCTGCTGGAAGGCAGCGAGAGCACCAAGGACCCGCTGCTGCTGGCGGCGGATGCGCGCTACGCGCTGCGCCGCACCATCGTTGCGCAGATCGCCGGGGAGCGCGGCGAGCTGGGGGTGTTCCTGCTGGACCCAGCCCTGGAGAACACCCTGCTCGGGGCCTTGAGCCTGGCGCAGCAGACCGGGCCGGTGAGCCTGGACGCGATCCCCGTGGAGCCGGCCCTGCTCAACCAGCTGCAAGGCGCCATGCCCGCGGTGAAGGAACGCCTGCGCCGCGAGGGCCACCCACCGATCCTCACCGTGATGCCACAGCTGCGCCCGCTGCTGGCGCGCTACGCGCGGGTGTTCAGCCCCGGGCTGCACGTGCTCTCGCAGAACGAGATTCCCGAGCGCGTGGGGCTCAAGGTGGTGGGCACCCTGGGTTGAGCAAGGCGTCTGGAAATCGATGTTTAAGGCGCTTCCCGGGCCGGTCGCTTTCCAGACACAGGCAGGCAGTTCAGCCAGCCACACAGGCAACTTGCAGAGGAAGTACCCATGGCTTTGTCGATTCACACCAACTATTCCGCGCTGGTCACCCAGAGCAGCCTGAACCGCACCAACAGCACCCTGGCCCTCAACCAGCAACGCCTGGGCACCGGCCTGCGCATCAACTCGGCCTCCGACGACGCCGCCGGCCTGCAGATCGCCACCCGCCTCAATGCCCAGACCCGCGGCATGGGCGTCGCCAACCGCAACACCGGCGATGCCACCTCCCTGCTGCAGACCGCCGAGGGCGCCTTCAACGAAATCACCAGCATCGTCCAGCGCATGAAGGACCTGGCCACCCAGTCGGCCAACGACACCAACAGCGCCAAGGACCGCACCTCCATCCAGGCCGAGTTCGACCAACTGGCCAAGGAAGTGGAAAACATCTTCGGCAACACCACCTACGCCGGCGACAACCTGTTCTCCGACAGCGGCAAATTCTCCAAGGCGGTCAACTTCCAGATTGGCGCCACCGCCGCCGAGACCCTGACCCTGGACGTCAGCGCCGACATGGCCACCCTGAAGAAAACCCTGACCGACGACCTGCAGGCCCTGAAGCTGGACGACAACGCCAACGCCAAGGCCGGCATCACTGCCCTGGACAGCACCCTGGACGCCATCGGCGGCATGCGTGCCTCCTTCGGCGCCAACATCAACCGCCTGAACCACACCGCCAACAACCTGGCCAACATGAAGGACAACACCGACCTGGCCCGCGGCCGCATCCTCGATGCCGACATCGCCACCGAAAGCGCCAACATGACCAAGAACACCATGCTCATGCAGTCCGGCATCTCCATGCTCAAGCAGGCCGGCCAGATGCCCTCCCTGGTGATGTCGCTGCTCGGCTGACCGGTTCCTCCCCCTCCAGCCTGCGCTGTCCAGCAGAGCCTGGCTTTACGCCCCGGGAAACCGGGGCGTCTTTTTTGCTTTGGCGGCGGATGAGCCTGCTGGACGGGTTATCCCCTCATCCGCGCCGAACCCGGTTACGCAAATCCTTGGCACGGAATGATTCAGGCAAAACCGCAAAAACAGCGAAAAAACCGACAACAAAAATCGCAAACTCTGTAGAAGCCACGTCTTCCCCGGCTTCACCCCCTCCGTCCTGAATGCAACGTCCTCCTCCCTGCGCCCCTCCCCCGTCAAAAGGGCTTATTCAGAGCGATTACGCCCTGACGCACCTCATTGCAAAGACGCTCCAGCCGCCACAACGAAGCCTTCACGAAACCTTTCCAGTTGGCGAATTTCGCCGCACATACCCGCTACTTCTCGCATTCCGAGGAAGCAGCCTTAAAGGCTGACCTGACAATAGGAAATTTCGCCAAAAACAATACTCGTCACCACCCCCCAAAAACCTGACTCCACCCTCAATAATCGCACCCGCATCCCGGCCCTTCCCCGAAATTCTGACCGAGATGTCGGATTTTGCTTACCCATGGAAAGAACAAGAAAATGAGTGGAGGCCACATGTCTTGCATCTACTTGCGAACCGGTCGTACGGACTGCCAGGTCCGCTTCCATCCGCTGCGTTTTCAGCTTTCGTTGATCCAGGCCGACCAGGAGGAGCGGATCGAACTGGGGTTCTCCGGCAGCAAGGTGCTGGAGCGCCTGCTGCAGTCCCCTGGCGAGGTGGTCTCCCGGGACGAGCTGCTGCAATACGCCTGGCACGACCGGGTGGTGAGCCAGGGCAGCCTCAACCAGCAGATCTACACCCTGCGCCAGCTCCTGCACGACGAGCGCCAGCGGGAGATCATCCAGACGCTGCCGCGCCGGGGCTACATGTTCAACCCCGGCTACCTGCTGCAGATCACCCACGAAGCCGCCGAACCCGCCCCTGTCGAGGAACCGACCGTGGCCGTGGTCGTGCCCCTCGCGTCCGTCCCTGCCCCCCTGCCGACACGGGAAGACCCGGCCCCCTCGCTGCCACCCCACCCGCCCCGCTTCGCGCATGCACGCTCGGCGCTCCGCCTTTGGAGGCAACGCCTGCCTGTGGCACTGGGCGCCGGTGTACTGGGGTTGTCACTGATCGGTGCGGTGCAGGTGTACCAGCCGCCGGAGTTGCGGGCGATGGCCACGGAGACGCTGCGCCTGGGCCAGCTGGACATCCTCCTGGTGGAGGACAACGCCCAGCAGTTGGCGGAGCTCAAGCGCAATGCCCTGATCTTTCGCGACCAGCTCGCGCGCGTGGCACGTCGCCCGGCGGACCTGCTGATGTACAGCAGTGCCGACTTCTATGAGGTGATCTGCCTGCAGCCGGACGGCCGCGCCAACTGGCTGATGGTCCACCAGGACCAGGTGGGACGGGTCTCCGACCAGCAGTGGCGGAGGTGCCTGCAATGATCCGGCGTCTCGACCGCACCCTGTTACGGGGCGTGCCGCTGGTGGCACTGGCCCTGCTCGTCGGCACCGGGCTGGTCGCCTGGCAGCGCCAGCCCAACCTGCCCGCCACCGGCTGCTTCAAGGTCCAGGGCGAGGCGGTGCTGGCCGATGGCCGGGTGATGCCGATCACCCATACCTCGATGCTGCACGACGGGCGCTTCTACTCGACGATCAAGCAGGACCGCACCGGCGTGCTGGTGGTGGCCGGGCGGGTGGAAGTGGACTGGCTGGGGGCGATCGAAGTGAAGGTCGAGCACGGTGGCGTGGCCGGTGATACACACGGGGTGGACGGCCAGCTGGCCTACACCCTGCTGCGTCATACCCAGCCCGGGGCACGTGTCCATGTGCTGCCCGTGGCCGGTTGTTTCTATGGCATCGAGACCCATCGGGTCATCTGCCCCTACCGGGTGGACTCGCCCACCCCGCCCCCCATGACTTCGGTGGAGGGGCTGGCAGGCCCCTGATAGCGCACGCCTCCGGCGCCGACACGCGCCTGGGCATAGCTGTCGCCGAACAGCTCCCGATAGAGCCGCTCCGCGTGTTCGGTCAGCAGCAGGATCTCGATGCGGCGGTTGGCGCCATCCTCCGGTGCCTCGGGCCGCACCGGCATGACGTCGGCCTGGGCAGCGACCTGCAGCAGCCGCTGCGCTGGCAGCCCGCCGCCCAGCAGCGCATTGCGCGCCTGCAGGGCCCGGTCGCCGGACAGGTTCCAGTTGTCGTAGCCGGACTGCCGATAGGGCACCGCATCGGTGTGACCGCTGAGGATCAGGCGGTTCTCCACCCCCGCCAACACCTTCGCCAGGGCCTGCAGCAGGCCGGTGAAGTGCGGTTCCAGCCGTGCGCTGCCACGGGCGAACATGGCGCGGCGCTGGTCGTCGTGGATGAGGATGCGCAGGCCCTGGGGCACCACGTCCACCTCCAGGTTGGCCAGGGCATCCACCTCGCCGGCCATGTCGCGGATCATCTGCGCCAGGCGCTCCAGGTCCTCCACCGTGCGGAACAGCTGGGGCGACCTGGATGCCTCCTTGTCCTTCGTCGCTGGGGTTTCAGGGCGGCTTTCGGCCACCTTGCGTTCGGCAGGAGCAGCCTCGGCCTGGGGTGCAGGGGAGTCCTCGGGCTTCTTCGGTGGCTCGCGGCGCGGGGCCAGGGAAGCCGGGCGGCCTTCCAGGTCCAGCGGCAGCCGGCTGGTGCCGTCGAACACGCCGGCTCCACCATCCACCATCGGGTTGAGCATCAGCTCCCCGGCGCTGGGGCTCTGGGAGCGCGCCTGGGGCTGGACGATCCAGAGCACCATGAACAGCGCCATCATCGCCAGGGTGAAGTCGGCGAAGGCCACCTTCCAGGCCCCACCGTGCTCGTCGTGGTGCCCCTTCTTGCCCTTGCGCTTGATGATCACTTCATGGCCGTGGGCCTTGTCGCCGCTGCGGCTCATGCTTTGCTGCGCTCCTCTTCGTACTGGTTGACCCAGGTTTCCAGCTGCTTGAAGGGCGGCTTGACGTCCTGCTCGATGAGCTTGCGCCCGGCGTCCACCGCCAGCAGCGTGGGCTTGCCGGCGACGTGGGCGACCAGGGTGGTGCGCACGCATTCCAGGGCCGACAGCTCGGTCTTCACCCGCTGGCCCATGGCGTTGCTGAGCGGGTCCATCAGGCAGTAGCAGAAGAAGATGCCGAGGAAGGTGCCCACCAGGGCCGCAGCGACGTGGTTGCCGATGTCGGCCACCGAACCGCCGATGCTGCCCATGGTGATGATGATCCCCATGATCGCGGCGAGGATGCCGAAGCCCGGCATCGCCTCACCGACCTTGTGCAGCGACTTGGAGGGCTGCAGCAACGCGTGCTCCATCGCCTCCAGCTCCTGTTCGAGAAAACCCTCCAGCTCGTGGGCGCTGATCTTGCCCATGGCCATCAGGCGGAAGTTGTCGGCGATGAAGAACATCAGGTGCTCCTCCCGCAGGATCAGCGGGTAGCGGGCGAACAGCTCGCTCTGCTCCGGGGCCTCGATGTGCTCGTCGAGCACCTTCAGGCCACCCGCGTCGACCATCTCCAGCAGCTCGTACAGCAGCATCAGCAACTGGCGCTGGAACTCCTCGCCGCGAGGTCCCTGGGTGAACACCGTCTTCAGCTGGGCGAACATCTCCACCAGCACGTCCTTGGGGTTGGCGACGATCAGCGCACCGAGCGCGGCGCCGAGGATGATCACCATCTCCGACGGCTGCCAGAGCACCCGCATCTCGCCGTGGGCCATGGCGTAGCCACCGAGGACGCAGGCCACGATGATCAGGCTTCCAATGATCTTCTGCATGGTCGGGACCTAGGCGGCTTCGGTGAGGAACTGGCAGGCGCGGCCAAGCGCCTGCTTGACCAGCTGGCAGACCCGCGCGTCGGTGACTTCGAGCACCAGGGCGATCTCCTTCAGGCTCAGGTCCTGCTGGTAGTACAGCGTCAGCACCAGGCGCTCGCGCTCGCTGAGCTGGGCCAGGGCCTGGCTCAGCAGACGCTCCTGCAGCACGCGGGCCTCCGGGCCGGGGGTCTCGCCGGCGAACTGCAGGTGCTGCTCCTGCAGCAGCACGTCGAGGCTCTCGATGGCCTCGCCGCACTCGGCGCGCAGGTGCTCCTGGTAGGCCGCGCAATCCAGCCCGGTGGCGGCGAGGATCTCCGCCTCGCGGGGCACGCGCCCCAGTTGCCGGGCCAGGGCGCGAATGGCATCGCGCACCCGGTGGGTCTGCTGGCGCAGCTGGCGCGGCCGCCAGTCCAGGCGGCGCAGTTCGTCGAGGATGGCGCCACGGATGCGCAGGGAGGCGAAGCGCGGGAACTGCGCATCCGGCTCGCCGTAGCGGCGCAGCCCCTCCAGTAGGCCCATCAGGCCGATCTGCTCCATGTCCTCGCGGTCCATCACCTGGCTGGCCTGGAGCGAGAGCTGGCGGACGATGCGTTTGACCAGCGGCAGGTACTGCAGCAGCCAGCGCTGCTCCGCCTCGGCGGAGTGCCGGCGCGGGCCGGCGGTGAAATCGGGTTGGTCGGTATCGAGCGGAAGAATGGCGTGCATGGGGGCGACCTCATTGGGCGATCAGCTTGCTGACCAGCAGGTTGTCGAAGGGCTTGGCGGCATTGCGCGCGGCGAAGTCGGCGTTGAGTCCCTCTTCGAGGCGCTGGCGCAGGGCCTCGAAGCCCAGGGCGCGCAACTCGTCGGCCTGGAGGGTGGAGAGGTTGGCGGCGACCGAGCTGCGCACCATCGGCACCACCTGCTCGAGCTTCTTCTTGTCGGTGCCGGCCGGGCCCTGGAGCACCACGTCGAGCACGAAGTAGTGCTCGCGCTCGCGCCCCGGCAGGCTGAGGATGATTTTCTCCACCGGCAGGAAGACGAATTCGACGGAGGGCTCGGACTTCTTCTCGGCCTCCTCGCGGGGCTCGCCACCCAGGGGCAACGCGGCCAAGGCCGACTGCACCAGCAGGTGGTTGACCGCAACGCCGGCAGCGACGGCCACGGCGTTGAGCACGAAGATCAGCAGGATCAGGCGGTTGGTGGACATGGGACCTCACTCGGTGAATCAGACGGTTACCAGCACGTCGTCCCGGCCATCGTGGCGGGCGCTCTGGCGTTGGGTGTCGAGGGGGTTGGCGTGAATCGCCAGCACAGCGGGGCCGTCATCGCGCCCCTGGCGCTCGCGGCCCGGTTGCCCGGAGCCGCCCTCGGTGGAAACCGAGACGCTGACCGGCAGGCCCTGCTGCCCGGCCAGGTCCTGACGCAGGCGCTCGCTGCCCTGCTGCAGCAGGCGCGCGACGTCGCCCTGGGACGCGGCGATCTGCACGCTGAGCTGGCCGCCTTCCTGGCGCAGGACGATCTCCAGGCTGCCCAGCTCGGCCGGGTCCAGGCGCAGCCGGGCACTCTGGCTGCGCTGGCCCAGTTGCAGCTCCACGCTGTCACGCAGGGCCTGCAACATCTGCTCGCCCCAGCGCGCCTGGGGGCCGGGCAGGTGCACCGTGCGCTCCAGCGGTCGTTCCGCCGTGGTCTCGGCCACCTGGGTCGGCCGCCCTGGCGAGGGGGCAAACCGTGGCGCCTCCAGCAGCGGTTCGCGCAGGCTGGCCTCGACGGGCAGGCGTCCGGGGGCCGAGTCCAGCCGCTCGCGGGTGCTCGGCTCCATCTGAACGGGTACGGGCTCACCCTCGGGCAGCAGCGTCTGGGCAGGCATGGCCTCCCCTGCCCAGGCCGGGCGCTGTCGCGGCAAGGCCAGGCGCTCGTTCAGCCCCTCCGGCATGTCATGGCGTACCGGGTCCCGCAGGGTTACCTGCAGGTCACGCTGGCCCTGGGCAAGGGCCAGCAGCGAGGTCGGGTCGATCAGCTCAGCGGGTTGGGCGCTACCCGCTGCCTCGTCCACGGCGGGTGCCATCGGGGGTGGCGCCTCCTGGGCGAGCAGCGCCAGGATCGGGTCCCAGGCCTCCACGGCCTCGGGGCGCTCGTCAGCAGCACGGGTGGCGCTCGGCAAGGCGGGGGCTTGCGCCGCCCCGCTGGGGGGCGGCGCCAGGATGTTGATGTCCATGGGTCAGGCTCCGGTTTGGCAATCCGTGATCAGGTAGGCCTGGCGGCCCTCGGCGGCGTCCAGGTCATGGCTGAGCTGGCGCTCCAGGCGGCGCAGCTCCGTGCGGCAATCCCGCTGAGCCTGCTGGTGCAGGCGGCGCATGCGGCGGCACACCAGGCAGTCGGCGACGCCGACGTGCCCCTGCTGGCGCAGTGCATGGAGGCAGCGGGCGATCTGGGCATCCAGGGGCGCGAGGGCCTCCCATTCGTGGCCGGTGAGCACTTGCACCAGGCGATCGGCCAGCGCCGCGAGGCGGCGGTGTTCAGCGGCGAGTGGCATTGACCCCCTCCCAGCCTTCGCGCAGCACGCCCAGCAGGCGCACCACTTCGTCCAGCCCCTCCAGGGAAAGGGACACGCTGACCTCGGACAGGCGATAGATGCAGTAGTCGTAGAGTCGCGCCAGGCCCTGCACCAGCTCGCCGCCGGCCTCGTAGTCGAGGGCGCTGGACAGGCCGTTGAGGATGTTCAGGCACTTCTCCAGCGACTGGCCCTTCTGCTGGTACTGGCGCGCCTCGATGTGGCCACGGGCGCGGGCCAGCTCGTCCAGCAGGCCGTCGAACAGCACCAGCACCAACTCGTAGGGGGCCGCGGCGGCGGTGCGGGCCTCCAGGTCCACGGCGCGGTAGCCGCCGTAGCTGTCGTCCAGGTTGAACCCGTTCATGCGAACAGCCCCCCGGTCTGCTGCATCGAGGCCAGGGCCTGGGTCATCGCCGTGTACTGACGCAGGTAGCGCTGGTAGGAGGTGTCGTACTGCCGCTGCAGGCTCTCGAACACGCCATCCATGCGACGGATGTTGCTGGCGATGGCATCGCGGCGGCTCTTCAGCTGACCCGTGCTGCCGATGTAGGGCGTGAGGCTGCGCTCCAGGCTTTCCACCAGGCGTCCGGGTTCGCGGAACAGCTTGTCCAGCTCCCCGGGTTGCTCGGCCAGGGCCTTCTCAAGGCGCTTGGTGTCCAGCGTGAGCTTGCCGTTGCGGTCGGCGCTGACGCCGTACTCCACCAGGCTGCGCCCCCCGAAGCCGCTGCGCAGCACGGCATTGAGCCGGTTTTCGATGCTGCGCACGGTGGCGTCACCGGCCAGCGCCCCCCGACCGCTGCCATCACTTCCGCCGCTCGCCGTGAGGCTGTCGAAGCTGCCCAGCAAGGTATTGAAGGCATCGATGAAGCCTTGCACACGCTCGCGGGTACCCTTCTCGTCCCGGCGCACAGTGACCTGCAGCGGGCTTTCCCCCGGGCGGTGGGCCTGGGTGAAGGTCAGCGAAACACCCTCCACCACACCATCGAATCGGTTGGTCGGCTGGGTCAGCAACAGGCCGTCCTCGCCGCCCAGGCGGACCTGGGCGTCCCGTGCCTCGGCCAGGGTCCGCGGGTTGGCAACAGCGGCCGCCAGCGGGCCGGAGCCCCCCTGGAGGGACAGGCTGATCGCCTGGGCGGCACCGCTTTCCCGCGCACTGAGCACCAGGGACAGCTTGCCGTCCGCCCGTACCAGCGTCGTGCTGATGCCACTGCCGGCCAGGGTCGTGGACAGCGCCTGCTGCAGCTCCTCGGGGCTGTTGCGGCCATCACCGTCGCGGTCGACGCTGGCCAGGTCCAGGCTGTAGGACTTGCCGGCCTGCTGAAGGGTCAGCACCCCCTGGGTGCCGATGCCGTCCGCCGTCAGCCCTTCCAGGGCCACCTGGTGGGCACTGGCCAGGCGCTCGACGAAGAAGCTGTAGCGCCCCGTGCTGGCAGTCGCCCCGACCTGGGCCGTCGCCCGGCCCTCCTGACTGAACACGGCCTCGTTGGCCAGGATTGGCCGACTCTCGCTCTTGAACTCGCGGATCGACGTGCTGAAGGTGCGCAGCGCCTTGTCGAGGTTCGCCAGCGCATCGCCCTGGGCACGGTAGGCCTGCTGACTGCGATTGGCCCGCGCCCGGGCTGCCTGCACCTCGAAGGTGGCCAACTGGGTGGCCTGCTGGCGGGCGTATTCGGTATCGATGTTCATCGGGATGGCTCCTTGGAACTGGCAATGGTGACCAGCGCCGGAGCAAGGCCGATGCCAACTGCTGAAAGCCACGGATCACGGGGCTTTCAGCCCTTTCCAGAGGAAGCCGGAGACGGCGCGAGCACAGGCTTGAGGAACGCGGGCTTCCCCTCGTTTCCCATCGGGCACGGGATGAGCCCATGCGTCGACGCACCCCATACGACAAGACGGCGACCCGCTGGCTGCTTTGCCTACCCGATGCCCGGAAGCGCCTGATGGAACCGTCTTAATACAAGCTGTCAGGCTCCGTCCTCCCAGTTCCAATGGACGGAGCCCCGCATGTTCAACCCCGCCAACCAGGCGCACTTCAGCCTCGATATCGAAGGCGCCGACCCTGACTTCAAGGTCCTTGCCTTCACCGGGCACGAAGCCCTCAACCAGCCCTTCCGTTTCGACATCGAACTGGTCAGCGAGCGCAGCCGCCTCGACCTCGAAAGCCTCCTGCACAAACCCGCCTTCCTCGCCTTCACCCCCGACGGGCGCGGCGTCCATGGGCAGGTCTTCGGCACCGCCGTCGGCGAGATCGGCAACCGCCTCACCCACTACCACCTCACCCTCGTCCCCCGGCTCGCCTACCTCGCCCTGCGCCACAACCAGCGCATCTTCCAGCACCTGAGCGTCCCGCAGATCATCGGCCAGGTCCTCGAAGACCACGGCATCCTCGCCGACGCCTACCACTTCCGCCTCGGCCCCAAGGCACCGCCACCGCGCGACTACTGCACCCAGTACGACGAAAGCGACCTGCACTTCATCAGCCGCCTTTGCGAAGAAGAGGGCCTGCACTTCCACTTCGAACATCAACCCGATGGCCACCTGCTGGTCTTCGGCGAAGACGCCAGCGCCTTCCCCAAACTCGGCCGCCCCGTCGCCTATGTCGCCAACACCGGCCAGGTCGCCGACGAACCCGTCATCAAACGCTTCGGCCTGCGGATGGAAGCCCGCACCCTGCGCGTCACCCGCCGCGACTACTTCTTCGAAAAGCCCAGACTGCTGATGGAAGCCGCCCACACCCCCCTGGACGACCTCCCTCAACCGGACCTCGAAGACTACGACTACCCCGGCCGCTTCACCGACCGTGATCGCGGCCGCCGCCTCGCCCGCCAGGCCCAGGAACGCCACCGTCGTGACTACCGCCTCGCCGACGGCGACAGCGACGAACCGCGCCTGGTCAGCGGCCACCTCCTCAACCTCTCCGACCACCCCAAACCGGAATGGAACGACCTCTGGCTGATCACCGCCCTCCACCACGAAGGCAAGCAGCCCCAGGTACTGGAAGAATTCGCCAGCCTCGACAGCGCCATCGACACCCTGCGCAACACTGCCACCCAAGCGCTCGGGCTTTCGGCTTCACAGTCCGACAGCGACTTCAAACAGGGCTACCGCAACCGCTTCCAGGCCATCCCCTGGGACGTGCCTGCCCGCCCCGACCTCAACCACCCCAAACCGCGCATCCTCGGCAGCCAGACCGCCGTCGTCACCGGCCCAAAGGGCGAAGAAATCCACTGCGACCGCCATGGCCGCATCAAGGTCCAGTTCCACTGGGACCGCGAAGGCCAGGCCGACGAACACACCAGCTGCTGGCTCCGGGTCGCCAGCAGCTGGGCCGGCAATGCCTACGGCGCCATCGCCATCCCCCGCATCGGCATGGAAGTCCTCGTCACCTTCCTTGAAGGCGACCCCGACCAACCCCTCGTCACCGGCTGCCTCTACCACGGCGTCCACCAACCGCCCTACGAACTCCCTGCAAACAAGACCCGCACCCTGCTCAAGACCGACAGCAGCCCCGGTGGCGGCGGCTACAACGAACTGCGCATCGAAGACCGCAAGGGCCAGGAGCAGATCTACATCCACGCCCAGCGCGACTGGGACGAAAACATCGAACACGACCAGAAGATCCGCGTCGGGAACCAACGCCACGACCGCGTCGAAGGCAGCGTCTACAGCGAATTCCTAGGCGAGCAGCACCACACCCTGCACAAGGACCGCAAGACCGAACTGAAGCTGGATGACCACCTCACCGTGGGCAACGAGCAGCACATCCGCATCGGCAGCAACCGGCTCGTGGAAGCCGGGCAGGAAATCCACCTCAAGGCCGGGCAGAAGCTGGTGATCGAAGCCGGCATGGAACTGACCCTCCAGGCCGGCGGCAGCTTCATCAAGCTCGACCCCGGCGGCATCACCGTCAGCGGCCCGCTGGCCAAGCTCAACGCAGGCGGGGCGCCGGGCAAGGGCAGCGGCCTGAAAGCCCTCGGCCCCTGGCTGCCGGCCTCCGCCGCCCTGGCCATGGCCGGCAACCGCCTCAACACGGCGCAACCCTCGGCGCTGGCCAAGCGCCTGCAGGAGGCCGCCGAGCTGGAAGAGGAGGAGGAAGAAGAGGAGCTGGAAGCCACGGAAACCGGCATCACCCTGCGCATCGGCCTGTTCTTCGACGGCACCGGCAACAACCTCGGCAACTCCGCCCTCACCGCCCAGTGCCAGCGCGACGACCGCGAGCTGTACGACGCGCAGAGCTTCGACAGCCTGGTCGAGCACTGCAAACGCTACGGCTTCAAGGACATGAGCCCGGAGGGGCTGTTCGAAACGGCGCCGGACAACAGCTACGGCAATGCGGCTAGCAATGTGGCGTTCTTGTATGACCTGTATACCGACAACACTGCCGACCAGATGCCCGCCGATTCCCAACGAGGTGCCATCAAGGTCTATCTCGAAGGCATCGGCACCGAGAGTGGCAGCCGGGACAATCTCTATAGCCAGGCCACCGGCCAGGGTTCGTCGGGTGTAACCGCCCGGGTCCAACAAAGTCCCAGCGCCATTGCCGAGCAAGTAACACTCTTCCTTTCAAAAAATCCGGCGGTCTCGGTCATCCGGCTCGAATTCGACATCTTCGGCTTCAGCCGGGGCGCAGCCTCCGCACGGCACTTCGCCAACGAAGTGCTCAAGCCCGAGGGCGGTGTGCTGGCCCAGGTACTCGGGCCCGCCCGCCTCGGCCTGCCGGCGGATTTCGACTGGGCCCGGGATGTGCAGATCAACTTCATCGGGCTGTTCGACACCGTGGCCGCCATCAACGCCCCGCTCAAGGGCGACTTTTCGGTCAACGACTACAACCCAGGCGTCAACCTCTACCTGCCGGCCGGCTGCGCCCGCAAGGTGCTGCACATCACCGCACGGGATGAAAAGCGCTGGCAGTTCGCCCTCAACCGCGTGTTCCCAGGGCATGAGGAGCTGGCACTGCCGGGCGTCCACTCCAATATCGGCGGCGGCTACCGTCCGCAGCAGACCGAGCGCCTGTTGCTCACGAAGCCGGAAGTCGCCGTGGTCACGCCCCGGCGCCCCCTGGAGCACAGCCGCGCCTGGCAACAGGCCCTGCGGGAAGCCGACCGCCTCATGGGCCGTGGCCTGCCAGGCAGCGGCGAGCTGAGCCCCATCGCCTGGCGCGCGGCCCAGCCCAAGCATGAACGGGGCATGGTGCCCAGCGAGCGCTGGATGGTCGCCGTGGCCATGGACCGCACGGTCTACGGCGACCTGTCGAAAGTGGCGCTGCGGGCCATGCATGAAGCGGCACTGAAACACGAGGTGCCTTTAGAGCCGATTGATGACAGCGACTCGCGTTTTACTCTGCCGGAGGACCTTGCCCCCATTGCTGACAAGCTGCTCGCCTACGCCCGTGGTGCCAGCAGTCACCTGACCTCGGAAGAAGAACGCCACCTGCTGGGCCGCTACATCCACACCTCCGCCCACTGGGTGCCAACTGCCGGTCTGCTGCTCAACAAACCGGCCAATCAACGGCTGGCCTACAACCAACGACCTCAAGAGGGTTACCCGGAATGACATTACGTCTACTGATCGCACTCCTACTGCTGCCGCTGAGTGGCTGTGCGAGTGGCGGCCCTAAGCTCCCCTATCCCACCTGGTACATCGGCGCAGGCGCCCCACGGTATATGGAGGCCAGGGTCGAAAGTATGGATGTGGTTGATCGCCGCAACCTGGCCTTTGAGCGCGTGTATAGCGGAGTGGTGGGCTATGCGGCAAAGACAGAAGGCTGGTGGAGTGGCGGGGGGGCCATGAAGCCGGTCAACAACGTCGACCTGCCCAACATCATCTTCGTGCGCTGGCAATCCCTGGTGGAACCCCAGGTTTACAAGTTGCGCATTGATATCCCGGAGTGGGTACGGGAAGAAATGCTCGCTCCACGGGCCGAGTACTGCTCTGTCACCAAGCAAGTCGATACCAGCTACCGCAAGATGATCAGCATTGGCCTAGCGCCGGGAGGCATAGTCAAGGTTTGGGTAGGAGGGGCTTGCCTGCCCTTCAAGGAAGTCGGCCGTTTCGTTGGTGTAGTCGAACCCAGGGGCACGCACAAAGGGGACCGAGGAGGACACTTCACTCTGAAGCCAAGCGCAGCTGCACGCGCCTACATCGAGCAGCACGGGATTCCGTATGACTCCTGGTAAGACATTCCCCCTTCGGTCGCAGCCAGCCCGCCAAGCCGAAGTGTCGCCGTGGCCATGGATCGCAAAGTCTACGGCGACCTGTCCAAGATGGCCCTGCGGGCCATACATGAAGCGGCAGTGAAGTTCGAAGTACCGCTGAGAGCGCTACCCGCAGAAGCGGCATTCCAACTGCCCGATGACCTCGTCCCCATTGCTGAAAAGCTGCTCGCCTACGCCAAGGGTGCCAGCAACCGTCTGACCCACGAGGAGGAGCGTCACCTAATGGGGCGCTATATCCACACCTCCGCCCACTGGGTGCCAACTGCCGGTCTGCTGCTCAGCAAGCCGGCCAATCAACGGCTGGCCTACAACCAACGGCCTCAAGAGGGTTACCCGGAATGACATTGCGCCTATTGATCGCCCTGCTGTTGCTCCTGCCGCTGAGCGGCTGTGCCGGAAACACCCCACGCCTGCCCTATCCCACTTGGTACATCGGCGTAGGAGCACCCCGTCATATGGAGGTCTGGGTGGAAAGTGTGGATGTGGTCAATAGGCGCAACCTGGCCTTCGAGGGGGTGTATGGCGGAGTGGCGAGCTACGGTGCGAAAACGGCAGGCTGGTGGCAAGGCGGCGCCGGTTCCATGCCCGTCAACAACGTTGACCTGTCCAACCTCATCTTCGTGCGCTGGCAATCCCTGGTGAACCCCAAGTCTACAAGTTGCGCATCACTATCCCGCAGTGGGTACGGGACGAGATGGTCAAGCCCCAGCGTACGGTCTGCGTCCATTCCACCGAGGAGGAAATCCAATACCGCAAAGCCATCTCCATCGGTCTGGCACCTGGGGGCATCGTCAAGGTCTGGGTGGGAGGGCCCTGCCTCAAAGGTAAGGAAATCGGCCGTTTCGTTGGGGTAGTCGAACGCAAGGGACCGAGTCAGGGGCAGACGGGCGGGAAATACGCCTGGCCTGAGTTGGAGCCTGCGAGCAACGCCTATATCAAAGAGCACGGCATTCCCTATGACTCCTGGTAACCCGCCCCTGCTGCCGCCCTCCAGCCATCGCTGCCTCCCTGACCTTCGCCCCACACCGCTACCCAGGTGACTGCCCTTTCCACGGGATGAAAAAAGCCCGCACCCGGAGCGGCTCAGACACCGGGGCGGGCAAGGAGCAACCTCAGGCCAGCAGGCTGACCACGGTGAAGCGCGAGAGCTGGGCCTGGGCGATCACGGCCTGGGCGAGTGCGCCGTAGGCGTTCGGGCCCTGGCCCATCAGGTCGTACAGGGAGCGGGCGAAGGCCTGGGCCCATTGGCGTTCGTCCCGGGCTTCGGCCTGGGCGAGGAATTCGCGGATGTCCTCCTGCCGCTGGGCCAGTTGGTCGCGCAGGGTGTCGATGCGCTCCAGCACGCCGAGCACGGAGTCGAGCAGGCTGCGCAGTTCCCGGGGGCTTTGCCCGAGGGGTTCAGACAGGGCCTGCAGGCCCTCTTCACGGCTGGCCAGGCCACGCCGCTCGCGGGGGAACAGGCCGCCCTCCCCTTGCACCTGCAACTGGTCCTGCAGGGTGCGCCACTGGGCTTCGGGGGCGCTGAAGCGCAGGGCGCCGTCGCTGTCCAGCTCGGCGCGCAGGCCGGCGGCGCCGAGGCCCTGGTTGAAGCGGCGCAGCACCTGTTCCGGGGCCAGCCCTTCATCCAGGGCCACGGCCAGGGCTTCGCCCGGCTGACGGGTGAAGCTGAACACCAGGGTTTCGCGGCCGGCGGCGCGGATGGCCTCCAGGGAGTCCAGCCCCTCCAGGCGGAAGCGGCTGCGCACGGGCTCGCCAAGGCGCAGCCGCAGGTCGGCGTCCAGGGACTGCGCGGTGCGCGCACCGCGTTGCTGCAGCAGGGCATTCACCTCGCGGGTGGCCTGGCGCAGGGTTTCGCGGTCGGCGGGGCGCGAGGCGGCCAGTTCGCGGCCGAGGTTGAGCTTGAGGTGGTCGAGGCGTCCGGCCAGCTCGCCCAGGTACTGGTCAGCGGCCTGCATCTGGCTCAGTTGCTGGTTGAGCTGCAGGTTGAAGCTGGACGGTTTGCCGGGCGAGCGCTGGGCCGGGCTGCGCGGCGTCGGACGGTCGGGCGCCACCGTGCGCGACGGGGCGCTGGTGGGCTGGGCTGCCGGCGTCTGCTGCCGCTCACGGGGGGGCGGCAATGTGGTGGGTGAGAGTGCGGTGGGGTCGACCTTCATGGTTCGGCCTCGGTCAGAGCAGGTTGAACAGGGACAGGTCCTGGATCGCCAGGTAGGTCTTCTGGCTGGCCTTGATCGACAGCTTGTAGTTCTCCAGGTCAAGCGTGGCGCTGGGGTAGTCCAGGTGGGAAAGGTCGTACTCGAGCCGCTGGTTGACCAGCGAGCGGTCCTCGTTGGCCTGGGTGAGCAGGTCCAGGGTGCCCTGCCGCCCTCCCAGTTCGGTGATGGCGGCGAGCACGCCGTCGAGGCTGCGGTCGAGCACATCCAGCAGCTCACCGGTCTGCTTCACCAGGGCCGGGTCGCCGCTCTGCATGCCGGGGGCGAGGAAGGCCTGCTGCAACGCGTGCAGGCCATTGAGCACCGGCAGGTCGGGGCCGAGCATGGCCAGCAGCGTGACGTTCTCGTCCAGCAGCACGCCGCTGCCCACCACGGCCTGGCGTACGCCGGCATTGCCGCCGGGGCTGTAGCGCCCGGTGGCCGGGTCCTGCAGCAGGGCCGGCTGGTCGATGCGGGTGCCGGAGAACAGGTAGCGCCCGGACTCGTCGCGGCTGTTGAGCAGGTTGGCCAGCAGGCCTTCCAGCGTCTTCATCTCCCCGGCGATGGCGCCCAGGTCCTGTTCGGAGTGGGTGCCGTTGCGAGCCCAGAGCAGCATGTCGCGGATGCTGAGCAAGGCATTCGAGGTCGAGCGCAGCTGGGTCTCCTGGGCGCCGAGGCTGGAGGAGACGCTGCCGATGTTGAGCCGGTACTGGGCCAGGCCCGCCTCCTCCCGCGCGTTGCGCAGCAGGCGGACGCTGGCGATGGGGTCGTCGGAGGGCTGCAGGATGCGCCGGTTGCTGGAGACCTGCTGCATCAGCCGCCCCACTTCCAGGCCGTTGCGGTTGAGCGCTTCGCCCATCAGTGCGCGGGTCTGGGCATTGGTGACACGCATGGGGATCTCCTCAGAAGCTCGCCAGCATGGCGTCGAACAGGGTGTTGGCAGTGGCGATCACCTTCATGTTGGCCTGGTAGGCCTGCTGGTAGGCGATCAGGTTGGCGGCCTCTTCGTCGTCGTTGACGGCGCTGGTGCCGTCGCGCAGTGCCTGGGCCTGCCGGGTGACCTGGATGGCGGCGGCAAGGTCGTCCTGGTTCTGCCGGCTGGCGCTGGCCACCTGGCCGAGCAGGCCGGCGTAGGCCTCGTTGAAGGTGGTGGACGAGCCACCGAGCTGCACCGGCTGGCGGCGCACTTCGAACAGCGCCAGCAGGGTGCGGTTGTTGCCGGTCTCACCGGGGGTGTCGGAAAACGCCAACTGGTCAGGGGTGATCCCGGTCAGCACCAGCAGCTGGCTGATGCTGCCCGGCTGGTGGCGGAACAGGGGCTGGCCCGGGTCGCCGTTGCGGTCATAGCCGGTGGTGAGCACGTCGTTGACGCGGCTGGCGAAAGCTCCGGCCATTTCCCGCAGCAACGCCTGCTTGGGCCGCAGCAGCTGCGTTTCGCTGGTCTGCAGCGCCCCCAGGGTGCCGCCCAGGCCGTTGGGGGACAGGCCGGCACGGGTGGTGGCGAACTGCAGTTCGATGCGCTGGCGGCCATCACCGTCGCGCACCACCTCCAACCGGCTGGAGGTGCCGCCGATCACCAGCGGCTGGCCGCTGTCCAGGGCGATGTCGTAGGCACCCTCGGCGCTCTCGCGGACCTGCAGGCGTACATGCTGGCCGAGCGCCTTGACCATCTCGTCGCGGTGGTCCTGCAGGGTGGCGATGTCGCCGCCCACGGCCTTCGCCTCGGTGATGCGGCGATTCATCAGGGCCAGGTTGGCGGTGAGCGCGTTGATGCCCACCACCACCGCCTCGCGCTGGGCAGCCAGGCCGTCGAGCTGGGCCTGGAGCCCGTTGGAAAGGCTGTTGAAGCGTTGCGCGAGGTTGCCCGCCTCGGTCAGCAACTGCTGGCGCAGGGCCTGGGACGACGGGGTGGCGCTGGCCTCGCTGACGGCGGCGAAGAACTGGTCGAGGCCCTTGCTGATGTTGGAGCCCTCGCCCGCCAGGAGGCTTTCCACGGCCTGGAAGTAGGGCCGTGCCCCCGCCTGCAGCTGCTGCTCGGCACCGGCGCGCCACAGCTGGCGGTTCTGGAAGGCATCGGCGATGCGGCGGATGGCGGCCACGTCGACGCCGGCGCCCGGGGAGGTGCCCTGCCCGACCCGCGACTGCAGCACCGGGTCCAGGCGGCTGTAGCCGGCGGTGTTGCGGTTGGCGGTGTTCTGCGCCGTGGCGGCCAGGGCGATCTGGCTCGCCTGCAGGCCGGTCAGGGCGATCTGGCTGATCAGGCTCACGCGTCGTTCTCCTCGTGCCCGGTTCGGATGCTGGGGGCGAAGGCCGCCGAATGGGCCGGCGGGCTGCCTCTTACGGGAGAAGGGGCGACCGGCCGGCTCGGGCCGTTAAGGTCGCGGAGGATGCTGCGGGTGTAGGCGCGGGTCTCGGCGAAGGGGATGGACTCCACCCAGGCCTCGGTGGACACCTCGCCCAGGCGCGGGTCGCCGAAGCGCTGCAGCCACTCGTCCACCCGGCCGGGCCCGGCGTTGTAGGCAGCCAGGGCAAGGGCCGGCTGCTGGTCGTAGCGCGCCAGCAACTGCTCCAGGTAGGCGCGCCCCAGGCGCAGGTTGTAGCCGGGGTCGTCCAGCAGGCGCTGCGGGTCGAACGGCAGCCCCAGGGCCTGGGCCATGTCCCGGGCGGTGTCCGGCATCAGCTGCATCAGGCCCAGGGCGCCCTTGGCCGAGACCGCTCGCGCGTCGCCGGCGGACTCGTGACGGACCACGCTGCCCACCAGTGCGCGGAGCCCTGCGCTGCCCCGGGCCAGGGTCGACAGCGGCGTGGCAGCGCTGGCGGCGAGCCCGGCGGCCCCCGCCAGCCAGGTGCCCATGGCCCGGCTGCGGGCAGGTTGCGCCGGGGTCGGCATGGGGGGCGGCAGGTGCCCGGCCGGTGCAGCAGGCACTGCGCCGGGCTCGGGCGGCTCGCCGCCGAGCTGGCTGACCAGCAGCCCGGCGATGCCGGCCTGGCCGCTGCCGGCCAGGTGCCGGGCCAGGGCCTCGTCATGCAGGTCGCGCAGGGTGTCGAGCTGGCGGCTGCGCAGGGGGTTGCCTTCGGACAGCACATCGCCGGCCTTGCGCATCTCCTTGAGCAGTTGCTGGAGGAACAGCGCCTCGAAGTCCTCCGAGGCGGCCTGCAGCTGGCTGCGCGGTGCACGGGCCGGGTTCAGGTCCCGGCCGGCCCGCAGCGTCAGCGAAGGGGGAAGGGTCGATGCCATGGGGCCTCCTCAGATCACCACCAGTTCGGCGTTCAGGGCCCCCGCGCGCTGCAGCGCCTGGAGGATGGTCATGATGTCGTCGGGGGTGGCGCCCAGGCGGTTGACGGTGTCGATGATGCTTTCCAGGGTGGTGCCTTCGGGCCACTTGAACATCGGATTGGTCTGCTGCTCCACGTCCACCTCGGAGTTGGGGGTGACCGTGGTCTGCCCGCCGGAGAGCGGCGCCGGCTGGCTGACCTGGGGGTTCTCGCTGATGGTCACGCTGAGGGTGCCGTGGGCCACGGCGGCGGCCTTGACCCGCACCCCCTGCCCCACCACCACGGTGCCGGTGCGGCTGTTGAAGACCACCTTGGGCCGGGTCCGACCGGGGTCCACTTCCAGTTCTTCGAGCTGTGCCATGAAGGCCATCCGGGCGCTGGCGGATACCGGCGCGCGCACGGCCACCCGCGCCGAGGACAGGGCACTGGCGGTGTTGTCGCCGAACGTCTGGTTGAGCGACTCCACCACCCGGCTGACGCTCTGGAAGCCGGGCTCGCGCAAGCTCAGCAGCACCTCGGGGCGCTCGGCGAAGTCGCTGGGGATGCTGCGCTCCAGGCTGGCGCCATTGGGGATCAGCCCGGAGGTGGGGCTGTTGAGGGTGACGCTGGAACCGCTCTGGCCTTCGGCCTTGATGCCGCCCACCAGCAGGTTGCCCTGGGCCACGGCGTAGACCTCGCCGTCGATGCCCTGCAGCGGCGTCATCAGCAGCAGCCCGCCGCGCAGGCTCTTGGCATCCCCGAGGGACGACACGGTCACGTCCAGGGTCTGCCCCGGCCCGTAGCCGGGCGGTACGCTGGCGGTGACCATCACCGCAGCGGCGTTCTTCAGCTTGGGGTCGGTGCCCGGCGGCAGGTTGATGCCGAACTGCTTGACCATGTTGGCCACCGACTGGTTGGTGAACTTCACCTGGTTCTTGTCGCCGGTACCGTCGAGCCCCACCACCAGGCCGTAGCCGAGCAGCTGGTTGTCGCGAACGCCTTCGACGTCCACCAGGTCCATCAGCGGGACGCCGAGGCTGGCGGGTTGCCAGGCGAGCCCGAGCAGGCCGAGCAACAGGGTGGCAGGGATGCGCATGGGGGCACTCCGTTAGAGGGGGAACAGGGGGGAGGTGAAGAAGCGGGTCAGCCAGCCGGCGCTGTTGCTGTCGTTGAGCACGCCACGCCCGGCGTAGGAGATCCGCGCGTTGGCCACCTGCTGGGAGGACACGCGGTTGTCGCGGTCGATGTCGTCGATGCGCACCAGGCCGGTGAGGCGGATGTACTCGTCACCCTGGTTGAGCCGCAGGGCCTTCTCGCCCTTGACCAGCAGCACCCCGCCCGGCAGCACCCGGTGCACGGTCACGGCGATGGCGCCGCGCAAGGTGTTCTGCTGGGAACTCTTGGCCGAGCCGGAGAAGTCGCGCTCGGCACTGGCCTGGTTGTTCAGCCGGTTGTAGGGCCGGTTGCGCAGGGTCGGCAGGGGGATGTTCAGCGAGGAACTCTTGTCGAAGCTGGTGCCCGCGCTCTTGCTGGACTGGGTGGACTCGTCCAGCACCACGGTGACGATGTCGCCGACGCCGATGGCGCGCTTGTCGCGCAGCAGCGAGCCGCCGTAGCCGGACCGGAACAGCCCGCCGGAGGTGGCCGGCTGCCGGGCGTAGTCCAGCTCCGGCGGCTGGAAGGCGGAGGAGTCCTCGTCGGGCAGCAGCTCGCGGGCGCTCTGGCAGCCACCCGAGACCAGCATCGCGATGAGCAGCAGCAGCAACAGCAGGACGCGCATCACGGTGTTCATACGGTCTGGTTCAGGAACTGCTGCATGCCGGAGGCGGCATCCAGCACCTTGGCGTTGGCCTCGTAGGCACGCTGGATGGCGATCATGCTGACCATGGCCTCCACCACCTGCACGTTGGAGCCTTCGAGCACCTTCTGCTTGATGTCGCCGAGGCCCTCCTGGCCGGCGACGCCCTCCACTGCCTCGCCGCTGGCCACCGTTTCCTTGTAGAGGTTGCCGCCCAGGGCCTCCAGGCCGCCGGGGTTGGTGAAGTTGGCGAGCATGATCTGCCCCAGCTCGCTGGGCTGGGCGGCCCCGGGGAGCACGGCGGTGACCAGGCCGTCGCGGCTGACGGTGAACTGGGTGGCCCCGGCGGGCACCTGGATGGCCGGCAGCAACGGCAGGCCCTGGGCTGTCACCAGCATGCCCTCGCCGTTGAGCTGCAATTGGCCGTTCTCGGTGTACCAGGTCTCGCCGTTGGGCGATTCCACCTGGAAGAAGCCGGGCCCGACGATGGCCAGGTCCATCGGCTGGCCGGTGGGCTGCATGTTGCCTTCGGTGAACACTTTCTGCGTGCCGGCCACGCGCACCCCGCTGCCGAGCTGGATGCCCGAGGGCACGGTGTTGACCTGGTCGGCCTGGGCGCCGGGGGGCAGTTCGATGGCGTAGAACAGGTCCTCGAAGACCACGCGGTCGCTCTTGAAGCCGACGGTATTGACGTTGGCCAGGTTGTTGGCCACCGCCGCCAGGGCGGTGTCCTGGGCGGCGAGCCCGGTCTTGCTGACCCAGAGGGCGGAACTCATGGGGGTTCTCCTTGGTGGGGGGGCGGCGCGCTCAGGCGCCGCGGATCATGCGGTTGCCGTTGGCGGCGAGGTCGTCGGCGGCCTTGAGCAGCTTCACCTGGATCTCGAACAGGCGGCTGAGGCCGAGGGTGCCGGTGAGCTGCTCGATCGCCGAGACGTTGCTGCCCTCCAGGTAGCCGGCGGCCAGTTGCACCGTCTCGCTGTCGGCGGCCGGGGTGCCATCGACGGTCACAAGCAGGCCGGTGGCGTCCTTGCGCAGGCCGGCGGCGGGGATGTCGACGCGCTTGATGCGGCCGACCTCGGCCATCAGGTAATCGCCGCGCGGCTGGATCGAGACGGTGCCGTCACTGCCGATGGACAGCCGGTCGTAGGGGGGCAGCTGCAGCGGGCCGCCGTCCCCCAGCACCGGCCGGCCGCCGAGGCTCAGGCGGCCTTCGGCGTCCACGGCCAGGCTGCCCTGGCGGGTGTAGGCCTCGCGGCCGTCCTCCAGTTGCACGGCGATCAGGCCGGGGCCGCGAATGGCCAGGTCCAGGTCGCGCCCGGTGGCCATCAGCGGGCCGGGGTTGAGGTCGAGGCCGCTCGGCTGCAGCCGGGCGAGGTGGCGGCTGGCGTAGCCGGTGCCCGGCACCTCCACGGCCTCGGCCCGCTCCAGGTCGGCGCGGAACCCCGGGGTGCTGACGTTGGCGAGGTTGTTGGCGCGTACGTCCAGGGCGGCCTGGGTGCGGTACGCGGCGGTCATGGCGGTGTAGCCCAGTCGGTCCATGGCGTGTTCCTCAGACGGCGGCGAACAGCGCCTGGATGAGTTCCTTGTTGGTGCTCACCACCTTGGTGTTGGCCTGGTAGTTGCGCTGCCCTTCCATCAGCCCCACCAGCTCGCGGGTGAGGTCGACGTTGGAGCCCTCCAGGGCCTTGCTGCTGATGGGGCCGAACTGGCCGCTGTTGGGCGTGCCCAGCAGCGGCGTGCCGGAGGCGCTGGTCTCGCTCCAGCTGGTGCCGTTCTGGTTGGCCAGCCCACCGGGGTTGGTGAAGCCCGCCAGCACCAGCTGGCCTTCCAGCAGGCGCTGGCCATTGCTGAAGGTGGCGTAGAGGCGCCCGTCCTTCTCCACCGCCATGCCGGTGCGCTCGCCGGTGGCATAGCCGTTGGCGCGGTTGGTGCCGATGACGAAGGGCGAGCCGTACTGGGTGGAACCGGCGTAGCTGAGGGCCAGGTTCAGCGGCTCGACGCCGGGCAGTGGGTGGGTGATGGTCACCGGCCCCACGGGGGCGGCCAGGGTGCCGCTGGTGCTGAAGCTCAGGGGCTGGGCGGGACCAACACCGGCACCGTCGATGAAGTAGCGCACGTCCCACTGGTTGCTGCCGGTGTTGATGAAGTACTGCGTGAGGCTGTGCTTTTTCCCCTGGGAGTCATACACCGGCGTGGTCTGGGTGCAGGTGTAGGTGTCCGGGTTGCTCGGGTCGAAGGGGGTGACCTTGGGCGGGGTGGCGTTGGCATCGAGGTTGGCGGCGAAGTCCACCCGGTTGCTGGCCTGGGCCGGCAGGTTGCCGGTCTTCTGCTGCAGGTCACCCAGCACGCCCGCCTGCAACACGCCGGCCGCATCCACCGGGTAGCCCTGCAGCCGGCCACTGCCCGCCGTCAGGTAGCCCTGCTCGTCGGTACCGAACATGCCGGCGCGGGTGTAGCGGGTCTCGCCACCGGCGCTGCGGGTGATGAAGAAGCCGCCCCCGCCGATGGCCAGGTCCAGGTCACGGCCGCTGGCGTTGATGGAGCCGCGCAGGCTGATGCTCTGGGTCACCGCCTGCACCTCCACGCCCATGGGTTGGCCGGAGGAATACAGGCTGGCGAACTCGGCACGGGAGGACTTGAAGCCGGTGGTGGCGGAGTTGGCGATGTTGTGGCTGACGGCGTTCAGGTGCTGGTTCACCGCATTCAGCCCGGTCAGGGCGATGTTGAAGCTCATGGTCTACCTCACAGGGACGATCAGGCGCCGCCGAATTCGACGACGTTGTAGAAGGGCACTTGGCCAAGGCCCGCCACCTCCAGCAGCGGGCCGGTGGCGCTGGTGCGGACCTGCACCACGCGGCCGGCCAGCTCCACCGGCGGCATCTCGCCGCTGTCGGTGCGCACCTCCAGGCGGTAGCGGCCCTCCGGCAGGCCGAGGGCGGCGGGGTCGATGCGCACGGGCACGCGGCCGGGCTGCTGGGGGCCGAGCTGCAGCGTGGTGCGCCGGCCGCTCTCGCTGACCAGCTCCAGCTGGGTGCTGCCCGAGGGGGATGTGAGGCGTATCTCGCCTTCGATCACGCGGCCGGCGAGGGTCACGCTGTCGCTGGCGACCTTGACCTGCTGGCCCACCAGCCCGGCGGCGGTGAGGGTCTGCAGGTTGTCCACCAGCACCAGGCTGCCCTGGGCGACCCGGGTCAGGTTGGCCATGCTGCGCACCTGGGCGAGGTTGGCGTACTGGTTGATGTACTGGCTGCTGTCGGCGGGGTTGGTCGGGTCCTGGTTCTGGATCTGCGCGCTCATGAGGGTGATGAAGGTGTTCTCCATCTGGGCCACGTCGCGCAGGTCGAAGGCCGGGTTGGCCTGCACCTCGCGACCGGCCGGGGTGCGGCTGGCGGTTTCGTTGTCGATGCGGTTCATCAGGCTTCTCCCAGGCGCAACAGGCCTTGCTGCATGCTCTTGACGCGGTTGAGGACCTCGACGTTGGTCTCGAAGCCGCGCGAGGCGGAGAGCATGTCGGTCATCTCCTCGATGGGGTTCACGTCCGGGTAGAACACGTAGCCGTCGCGGTCGGCCAGCGGGCTGCCGGGCTCGTAGCGCCGGCGCGGCTCGGCCTGGCTGGCGATCACGTCCAGCACCTGCACCCGGGCGCCGCCCAGGCCCGCGGGACGGGACAGCTCGCCGTTCTCGTAGATGGCGGCGAACAGCGGCTTGCGCGGCCGGTACACGGCCTCGCGGCTGCCGGCGGCGGATTCGACGTTGGCCAGGTTGCTGGCGATGGTGTTGAGGCGCACGGTCTGGGCGTTCATGGCCGAGCCGGCGATGCGGTAGATGGCGTCGAAGGACATGGTCAACGGCCCTCGATGGCCTGCTTCAGGCCTCGGAACTTCATGGTGAGAAAGGTCAGGCTCGTCTGGAAATCCATGGCGTTGCGGGAAAATTCCGCCTGCTCCACGCCCTGCTCCACGCTGTTGCCATCCAGGGAGGGGTTGAACGGCACGCGGTACTTCAACCTCGGTGCCTGGTCCTCCAGGCCCGGCAGGCGGTACTCGGCGCCCTGGCGCATCTGCTCGGCGAAGTCGAAATCCCGGGCCCGGAAGCCGGGGGTGGACTCGTTCGCCAGGTTCGACGAGAGGATTTCGCTGCGCTGCATGCGCAATTCCAGCGCCTGGGCGTGAACCCTCAGACTGTCTTCGATTCGTATACTCATGGGCCCTCGGCCTCCACACGGATGGGGACGGATGCCCTATCGCAGGAAGCGTGCCGGGTTCGAGCACACCCTAAAATCCTCTTGTTTTTCAGTCAGTTGAATGAACTCATCAGCCAACCAGAATCGTCCCGGGCTTCCGCTTTCGAACGCCACCCGTGCCCGCGCGGGAAGGCTCGCTTCCGCCCTCTTCCTCGTGCTCGCGGGCGTGGGCGCGCCCTGTAGCCAAGCCGACACCAAGGTCGCCAGCCAGGTGCTGGAGGCGGTCGCCCAGCAGCAGGACGCGCGCCTCGATGCGCTCGCACTCAGCAAGGGTTGGCAAGGCCTGGAGCACACACTGGAAAGCCAGGTGCTGGGAGAAACCGCGTCGCTTAAGCCCTGCAGCGGGCCTCTGTCAGTGACGGCGGAAGCGACCCTGCCCAACCCGCTGGCACGCCAGCGCTACCGGGTGAAATGCCCGGAAGGCTGGCAGCGGGTGGTGGTGAGCCAGGCCAGCGTGCGCCTGCCGGTGCTGGTCAGCCGCGTCGCCATCGAGCGCAACGCGACGCTGGAGGCGCGCCAGCTGGAGCGCAAGGTCATGCCGCTGGAGCGCCTGCGCCGGGGCTTCTACCAGACCCCGGCAGAGGTGGTCGGCCAGAGCGCCCGGCGCAGCCTGCGCGCGGGCCAGGTGATCGGCCCGGCGAGCCTGGCGCCGCCGGTGCTGGTGCGGCGTGGGCAGCGGGTGACGGTGGTGGCGGCGGTGGGCGGGCTGAACGCCTCGGTGGAGGCCGAGGCGCTGGAGGATGGCCGCCAGGGCGAGCGCATCAAGCTGCGCAACACCTCCAGCCGCAAGCCGCTGGAGGCGAAGGTGACGGGCCCGGGGCAGGTGCAACTGCCCTGAGCGCTGTCAGGCCCAGGGCGCCGGTTCGCCGAAAAGCCGGCCCTGCACACCCTGGATGCCCATTTCACGCAGCACCGCCAGTTCCCCTTCGGTTTCCACGCGCTCGGCGATCAGCGGCAGGTCGATGCTGTTGGCCGCGCGCTGCATGGCCTCGATGAACAGGCGCTTGTCGTTCTCCTGGTCGATGGCGCGGATGTGGCTGCCGTCCACCTTGAGGTAGGCCAGGCCCAGGCGGGCGAGGTTGCCGATCATGCTGAAGCGCCCACCGAAGTGCTGCAGGCTGAGGGCGAAGCCCAGTTCGCGCAGGCGCCGGGTGAGGCGCTCCAGCACGGACTGGTCGGGCAGTTGGTCCTCTTCCAGCTCCAGGGTCAGGCGCGGGCCCAGCTGCGGGTGCTGGCGCAGCAGCTCGAAGGCGCGCTC
Source organism: Metapseudomonas otitidis (assembly GCF_011397855.1). Taxonomy (NCBI): domain Bacteria; kingdom Pseudomonadati; phylum Pseudomonadota; class Gammaproteobacteria; order Pseudomonadales; family Pseudomonadaceae; genus Metapseudomonas; species Metapseudomonas otitidis. The sequence goes on from NZ_AP022642.1 coordinate 3,662,426, forward strand.
CAGGGCGGCACGGTCGCGCAGCAGCGCGCCGGAGAGGTTCAGGGCCAGCGGGCGGTCGTGCCCGGCCATCTGCTCCAGCACCCGCTGCAGCATCACCAGGTCGAGCCGGGCGGACCAGCCGAAGCGCTCCAGCCAGGGCAGGAAGCGGCCGGCGGCGATGCTGCCGCCCTGCCCGTCCGGCAGGCGCGAGAGCACCTTGTGGTGCAGCACGCGCTGGGGATCGCGACTGTCCACCACCGGCTGGAAGTACAGCTCAAAACGCCGGGCGGCCAGCGCCTCGTCCAGCAGGCGGTGCCAGGTGTGGCGGTCTTCGCCGCCCTGCGCCGCGTCGCTGTGCTCGACGCAGGCCCAGGCCTGGCCGCCTTCGCGCTCGGCGCGGGCCAGGGCCTCGTCGGCCAGGCGCATCAATTCGTCCTGGGCCTCGCCCGGGGCGAAGGGCGCGAGGCCGATGTGGGCCACCGGCAGGCTGTCGGTGGCGCCGGTCTCGGCCAGGCTGACCAGTGCGGCGTCGAGGCGCTCGGCCAGGTGCTCGGCCTCCTCGCGGGTCAGCCCCGCGCCCAGCAGGACGAACTCGCCACCCCGGCTGCGGGCCAGGGGGAAGCCGGCACCGGCGCGCTTGAGCTGCTCGGCCACGGCCTTGAGCAACTGGTCGGTGCGCGGGCCACCGAGGCGCTGGTTGAGGCCGGCGAGGTCGTTGACCCGCAGCAGCAGCAGGTAGCCGTTGCAGGCGCGCTCGTCGCTGCCCAGGCGGTCCTGCAACTGCAGCTCGAAATAGCGGCGGTTGCCGAGGCCGGTGAGGCTGTCCTGGTAGGCCTCGTCGCGCAGCCGCTCGCTGCGTTCCGCCTGTTCCTGGAACAGCGCCTTGAGTTTCTCGACCATCTGGTTCATGGCCTGCACCACCCGGCGCAGCTCGGGGGTGCGCGGCAGTTGCGGCAGGCTGAGGAACTCGCGGCGGGCGATGGCGTGGGACTGCTCGACCATGTAGTCCAGCGGCTTGAGCTGGCGACGCAGCAGCACGGCACCCAGGCCGGCGCTGGCCAGGCCGCAGACCAGCAGCCAGCCGAGGGTGCCCAGGGCGGTCTGCCAGAGCTTGGCGATGGCGAACATCGGGTGGCTCTGCACCTCGACCCGCGCGGCCTGGGTCCAGCCACGGCTGACGATGGCGTCGCCCCCGGCGGACTGCAGCCCCACCAGGGCGACGAACCACTGCGGGACGTTGGCCGCCACCGCGTCCGGTACGCCGGTGCGCTCCACCATCACCTGGCCGGTGGCGGTGTCGACCACGCGGATGCGCTCGAAATAGCCGCTGTCGAAGATCGAGCTGACCATCAGCTCCACCATCGCCGGGTCGTCGATGTGCGGCGTCAGCGACAGGCCCAGCGCCGTGGCAGCGTCCTGGGCATGGGAACGCAGCTGGTTCTCGTACTGCTCCCGGGAGCTTTCCAGGCTGACCATGAAGCTGCCGCTGAAGGCGACGACCAGGAACAGGCAGATGGCGATCAACAGTTGTTTGAACAGGGACATCCGGACTCCGCTATTCGCTCGTGGGAAAGCCTTCGGCTTTCATCTTCTTCAAAAGGTCCTGCCAGCGTGACAGCCGCTTGGAATCACCCACCTGCTTGCCGCCCTTGCCGGCGAGCCACAGGCCCTCGGCGTTGAAGGCGTACACCGGCAGCAGGTCGCTGCGCTGGCTGGCCGGCAGGATGCCGCCCACCAGGTTGTCCAGCACCAGGGGCACGGCGTCGGGCCGGGCGTAGTAGGTCAGCACCATGTGCGCCTGGTTCAGGCGCAGGGCCTTGACGTAGGTGATGCGCAATTTCTCGCTGGGCACGCCGAGGTGGCGCAGGCTGATGTACTTGGCGATGGCGTAGTCCTCGCAATCGCCGGCGCCCTTGCGCAGCGCCTCCACCGGGGTGGCCCAGTAGTCCACCTGGCCCCAGGTGGCGAGGTCGTCGGTGAAGCGCAGCTTGGCGTTGAAGAAGCGGTTCACCTCTTCCAGCTGCTTCTTCTCGTCGGCGCCGGCTAGGCGGCCCAGCAGGGCCTGCCATTCATCGACCCGGGCCTTGCCGGGACCGAGGGGGCCATAGAGGGCTTCGGCACGGCGGCTGATGAGGGCAAAATCCCAATCGGCGTGGAGCGCACCGGCCAGCAACGCCAGCAGGCATGGCGCGGCCAGCGCCAGTGTGCGCCACCCCCTTGCCCTGCCCCCGGTCCGTCCACTGCCTTGCACCATCGCCACCGACCACCAGGCCTGAAAACCCGGCGCGCATGGTGCGGATTCAGGGCGGAAAACTCAATGGCGTTGTGCCGCTATGGCGCCGCGTTGGCGGGGGGCGCGTCGCGCTTCAGCACGCCCAGGGCCTGCACCAGGCTGGCCTGGGACAGCTCGCCCAGGTGGCTGCCGACCTGGCGCCCCTCGGCATCGAAGAACAGCGTGGTGGGCAGCGCGCGGGTGCCGACCCGCTGCCCCAGCCGGGTGCCGCCGTCCAGCAGCACGTGGCCGAGGGTGAGCCCCTCCTTGGCCAGGTAGTGGCGGACCGTTTCGGCGTCCTCGCCCTGGTTGACGAACAGGAAGAGCACGTCGGCGTGCTGCTGCGCGGCGCTGGCGAGAACCGGCATCTCGCGGCGACAGGGCGGGCACCAGGTGGCCCAGAGGTTCACCACCAGCGGCTGGCCCTGGTAGTCCTCCAGCCGCACCGGCCGGCCGTCGCGGTCCTGCAGGGCCACCGGCGGAAGGCGGGTGCCGCGCTCCAGGGCCTGCATCAGCGCCTGCCCCATGCCCCACAGCAGCAGCCCACTGAGCAGTGCGACGCCCAGGGGCCGACGCAGCGGCGGGCGCCGCCAGAGCAGCCAGCCGGCCAGCGCCAGGGCCGCCAGCACGCCGGGCCAGGCGATGAAGCCGCCGTCGCGGATGTCCAGCACCTGCCAGGGGGCCTCGCGGAAGTGCTCGGCATAGGCGACGACGAACGCCAGGCGCGCGCCCACCAGCGCCACCAGCAGCAGGTTGAACAGCACCGCCTCGGGGTTGTGCCCACTGCGCCGCCCCAGCCACCCGCCAACGACGGTGGCCAGCAGCAGGCTGGCGAGGATCAGCAGGTGCGAAAGCGCCAGGGTGAAAGGCCCGAGGGTGAGGGTCAGCATGGGGTCTCCGGGGTGCCTGGGGCGTCGGGTTGCCCGACGGTGGGCGGCACCGTGCAGCAATCCCCGCTCGCCTTCAAGCCTCGGCAATCCCTTGCAAGACATTGGCGCAACGCGATACCGGCAGCCGCCCCCGGCGTCCCGTCAAAGGGTGGTGCTGCGGCCCAGCCGGTCCAGCTCGGCCACCTTGGTCGCGGCCAGGTGTTCCCGCAGCCAGGCAAGTGCCGGCCCGGCGCCCTGGCGCCGCGACCAGATCAGGTCGACGCCCACCAGCCAGTCGGTGTGGGGGTAGGCCTCCAGTTGCAGCTCCACCAGTTCTCCCCGCGCCAGCGCGTCGCGCACCAGCAGTCGCGGCAGGGTGGCCCAGCCCAGGCCGGCGCGCAGCATGTCCACCAGGGCCGGGTAGTTCTCGGCCTGCCAGAGCCGCGTAGCGCGCAGGTATTCGCTGCTGGGGAAGGCGCTGGCATGCCCGCTCAGGGCCAGCCGGCGGTGGCCGTGCAGGTCGTCGAAGGTCACCCGCTCGGCCCGGCCCAGCACATGCTGCGGGTGGCAGACGTGGACCATGATCAGCTTGCCCATCTGCCGGAATCCCAGCTCACGCGGGTACTCGGGCTGGGAGAAGGCCACGCCCAGGTCGATCTCCCGGCGCTGGACCATCCCGGCGACGTCGCCCTGCTGGGGGTTGCGCACGAGCAGGTCGACATGGGGAAAGGCCTGCTCGAAGGCCTTCAGCACCGGCATGACGGTTTCGCCGGGCACTTCGATGGCCAGGCGCAAACTCGCCTCGATCTGCTGCGACAGGCTCTGGGCGTGCCCCTCCAGCGCCAGGCAGCGCTCCACCACCGCCTCGGCCTCCAGCAGCAGGCGCTCGCCGGCGGCGGTGAGGCGCGGGATGCGCGTGCTGCGGTCGAACAGCTCCACGCCCAGGTCGGCCTCCAGGTTGGCGATGGCCGCGCTGACGGTGGACTGGGTCCGCCCCAGGTGGCGGGCGGCGGCGGAGAACGACCCTTCCCGGGCGACCGTCACCAGTTGCTGCAACTGCTCGAACGAAAAGCGCATCGCCGCGCCTCCTGACCATCGAAAGCACCGATGGTTATTCATTTTGTCCATCGACTCCAGCCGTGGATCATCCCGCCGCACCAGCCCTGCCTCCTCGAATTGCTGGCAACCCAGACCTCACAAGAACAACACGTTGCTTTCCAGGAGAACCCCATGACCACACCCCATCCGGTCGACCAGCTACTCCCCGCCCGCCAACTCGTCACCTATGGCCTGCAACACGTGCTGGTGCTCTATGCCGGCGCCGTGGCGGTGCCGCTGATCCTCGGCAGCGCCCTGGGCCTCAGCCGTGCCGAGGTGGTGCTGCTGATCAACGCCAACCTGCTCACCTCGGGCATCGCCACGCTGATCCAGACCCTCGGCGTATGGCGCTTCGGCGCACGGCTGCCGCTGGTGCAGGCCTGCTCCTTCATCGCCCTGGCCCCGATGGTGATGATCGGCAAGGCCTACGGACTGACCACGGTGTTCGGCGCGGTGATCGCCGCCGGGGCGCTCACCCTGCTGCTGGCACCGCTGTTCAGCCGGCTGTTGCGGTTCTTCCCGCCGGTGGTGATCGGCAGCCTGATCACCATCATCGGCCTCTCGCTGATGCCGGCGGCGGCCATCTGGCTGGGGGGCGGCAACCCGGCCGCCGAGGACTTCGGCCAGCCCGCGAACCTGCTGCTGGGCCTGGCCACGGTGGCCATCACGCTGGCGGTGCACGCCCGCTGCTCGGGTTTCATCGGCAACCTCAGCGTGCTCATCGGGCTGCTGGCCGGCAGCCTGATCGCGGCGGCCGGCGGCATGACCGACTTCAGCCGCGTCGGCGAAGCCGCCTGGTTCGAGCTGGCGGCGCCGATGGCCTTCGGCGCACCGCAGTTCGCCCTGACGCCCATCCTGATCATGACCCTGGCGATGCTGGTGATCATCGCCGAGACCACCGGCAACTGCCTGGCCATCGGCGCGCTCACCGGGCGCAACGTGACCCCGCGCACCCTCGGCGATGCGTTCCGCGCCGACGGCCTGTCGACGATGCTCGGCGGCCTGTTCAACAGCTTTCCCTACAACGCCTTCACCCAGAACACCGGGCTGATCGCCCTGACCGGCATCCGCAGCCGCTTCGTGGTCGCGGCGGCCGGCGGGCTGATGATCCTCATGGGGCTGTTCCCCAAGCTCGGCGCGCTGATCGCCGCCGTGCCCACGCCGGTGCTCGGCGGTGGCGCCATCGTGATGTTCGGCATGACCACCGTAGCCGGTATCCAGGCGCTGTCGCGGGTGCGCTTCGAGGGCACGCGCAATGCCCTGGTCGTGGCGGTCTCGGTGAGCGTCGGGGTGCTGCCCATGTCCTTCCCGCCGCTGTTCGAACACTTCCACGGTGCCCTGCGCCTGGTGCTGGAGAGCGGCATCTTCCTCGGCGCGCTGTGCGCCGTCCTCCTCAACCTCCTGCTCAACCGGGAGAGCGCCGAAGACCCCGACCCGGCCACCCGCCTAGCCGAATGATCCGCGCCCTGCGCGCCTTGCCAAGGAGCCTTTCCATGTCCCTCAGCAACCTCGTTCCCACTGGCGTCAGCGACCTCGACCTGAAGCTGCTGCGCCTGGCCATCCGCCACTCCGAAGAGGCCCGCGCCCGTGGCCGCCATCCCTTCGCTGCCCTGGTGGCGGACCGCGAAGGCCGGGTGATCGCCGAGGCCGGCAACAACTCCATGCCGCCGGAAGGCGACCCCACCCAACATGCGGAGCTGCGCGCAGTGGCCATGGCAGCGCAGCGGCTGGGCCCGGCAGAACTGGCGCAGTGCACCCTCTACACCAGCGCGGAACCCTGCTGCATGTGCGCCGGGGCGGTGTACTGGACGGGCGTGGAACGGGTGGTCTATGCGCTGTCGGAGCACAGCTTGCTGGGCCTGACCGGTGCACACCCGGAAAACCCCACCTTCGCCCTGCCCTGCCGTGAAGTGTTCGCCCGGGGCCAGCGGGCCATCGAGGTCCGGGGGCCGATGCTGGAGGCAGAGGCCGCCAGCGCCCACGAAGGGTTCTGGACATGAACGGCGGCCTCTCCATCCACGTCGTGGACGTGGCCAGCGGCACCGTCGCCGAGGGCCTGGCGCTGACCCTGGATCGGCTGGAGGCCAAGGGGCCGGTGCGCATCTGCTCGGGCCACATCGGCGCGGATGGGCTGCTGGCCGAACTGGACGACCACCGGGCACGCTGCACGCCCGGGGTCTACGAAGTACGCCTGGAAGTAGCGGCGTTCTACCGCGCCCAGGGACTGGCACTGCCCGATCCGCCGTTCCTCGACACCCTGGTCTACCGCTTCGGCGTGGCAGATGCGGCGCAGCACTACCACCTGCCGTTCAAGCTCACGGCGTGGGGCCTATCGTGCTTTCGCGGCGGGGCCTGAAGGTGACTTGATCCAGCGCAGCGCCGCAGCACCTATGCTTCCCCAGAATCAGCGCATCAACGACAAGGAGGCAAACCATGCGCCTGTTCTTTCTGGGTGGAGCCGGGACGGTGACCGGCAGCAAGTACCTGCTGGACCACAACGGCAAGCGACTGCTGGTGGACTGCGGGCTGTTCCAGGGCTACAAGCAGCTGCGCGAGCGCAACTGGGACCACTTCCCGGTGCGCCCGCAGCGCCTGGACGCCATCGTGCTGACCCACGCCCACCTGGACCACAGCGGCTACCTGCCGGTGCTGGTGAAGGCCGGCTACCGGGGGCCGATCTACGCCACCGAGGCGACCTGCGAGCTGGCGCGCATCCTCCTGCTGGACAGCGGGCGGCTGCAGGAAGAGGAAGCCGAGTTCGCCAACCGCCACGGTTTCTCCCGCCATGCCCCGGCGCTGCCGCTGTACACCGAGGAGGACGCCGAGCGCACCCTGCGCCTGCTGCGCCCCCTGCCCTTCAACCGCAGCGTGGACATTCTCGGCGACCTGCGGGTGACCATGCGCCCGGCCGGCCACATTCTCGGCGCGGCCAGCGTGGAGCTGCGTGCCGGCGACATCACCCTGGGCTGCTCCGGTGATGTCGGCCGCCCCGACGATGCGCTGATGCTGCCCCCGCAGCCGCTGCAGGCCGCCGACTACCTGCTGGTGGAGTCCACCTACGGCAACCGCCACCACACCCCGACGATGGCCGAGGACCAGTTGGCCGAGGTCATCACCCGCACCGCCCTGCGCCGGGGCATCACCGTGGTCCCGGCCTTCGCCGTGGGCCGCGCGCAGCTGCTGCTGCACCTGATCGACAAGCTCAAGCGCGCCGGGCGCATCCCCGATCTGCCGATCTACCTCAACAGCCCCATGGCCACCGACGTGACCGCGCTCTACCAGCGCTACGGCGACCTGCACCGGCTCAACGCCGAGGACTGCCTGGGCATGTGCAAGGTGGCGCACATCGTGCGTTCGGTGGACGAATCCAAGCGCCTGGACGAGATGCGCGCGCCTTCGGTGATCATCGCCGGCAGCGGCATGGCCACCGGCGGGCGGGTGCTGCACCACCTGAAGTCCCTGGCGCCCGACCCGCGCAACACCATCCTGCTGTCCGGCTACCAGGCCGGCGGCACCCGTGGCGCGCTGATCGCTGGTGGCGCCGACAAGGTGCGCATCCACGGCGTGGACGTGCCCATCCGCGCCGAGGTGGTCCAGCTGGAAAACCTCTCCGCCCACGCCGATGCCGACGAGATCCTCGACTGGCTGCGCCAGCTGCCCAAGCCGCCGAAGCACACCTATGTGGTTCACGGTGAACCGGACGCCGCCGACTGCCTGCGCCGGCGCATCTCCCAGGAGCTGGGCTGGTCGGCCTCGGTGGCGGAACATCGCCAGCGCGTGAACCTCGAATGAGGACGGGGCGGCAAGCCTGGCAATCGGCGCAACGTCGGGCTTGCCGTCACGGGAAAAATTACGCAGAGTGTAAATAGATTATGAAAACAACAGCGTCGGCGGCCTCCCCCGACTGGCGCGTGACCTTGCGAGAGCCTGCCATGGACCTCTACACCTATTACCGCTCCACCTCCTCCTACCGGGTACGCATCGCCCTGGCACTGAAGGGGCTGGAGGTCCACATGCTCCCGGTCAACCTGATCAAGGACGGCGGCGAACACCGCCAGCCGGCCTACCGCGCCATCAACCCCCAGGGCCGCGTGCCCGCGCTGCGTACCGACGAAGGCGCGGTGCTGATCCAGTCCCCGGCCATCCTCGAATACCTCGACGAACACTACCCCGAACCCGCCCTGCTGCCCGGCGATGCGCTGCAGCGCGCCCGCCAGCGCCAGGTGACGGCGCTGATCGGCTGCGACATCCACCCGTTGCACAACGTGGCCGTGCTCAACCGCCTGCGGCAGATGGGCGCCGATGAAACCACCGTCAACGACTGGATCGCCCACTGGATCGGCGAGGGCCTGGCGGCGGTGGAAGCGCTGATCGGCGACACCGGCTACTGCTTCGGCGACGCACCGGGCATGGCCGATGTCTACCTGCTGCCGCAGGTGTACGCCGCCCGCCGCTTCAACGTGGACCTCTCCGGCTACCCGCGTATCCTGAGGGTCGAACGCCTGGCGCTGGAGCACCCCGCCTTCCGCGCCGCCCACCCGGACGCCCAAGCCGACAAGCCGGCCTGAGGAGCGCACCCATGCAGAGCCTCGCTTTCAAGGTCACCATCGGCGACCACCTCGCGCGCAGCGTGCGCGGGGTGTCCTGCGCGCCGCCGCGAAGCGTTTGATCGACCGACAGACGCCTTCAACCTTTCGCGGCGCGACCGCAACCCGATCCGAGGAGCCATGCCATGGCCGACATCTTTGAAAACCCCATGGGCCTGATGGGCTTCGAGTTCATCGAACTCGCCTCCCCCACCCCCAACGTCCTTGAGCCGGTGTTCGCCGCCATGGGCTTCACCAAGGTGGCCACCCACCGTTCCAAGGACGTGCACCTGTATCGCCAGGGCGAGATCAACCTGATCCTCAACAACGAGCCCAAGAGCCAGGCCGCCTACTTCGCCGCCGAACACGGGCCCTCCGTGTGCGGCATGGCCTTCCGCGTGAAGAACGCCCACCAGGCCTATGCCCGCGCCCTGGCCCTGGGCGCCCAGCCCATCGAGATTCCCACCGGGCCGATGGAACTGCGCCTGCCGGCGATCAAGGGCATCGGCGGTGCGCCGCTGTACCTGATCGATCGCTTCGGCGAAGGCTCGTCGATCTACGACATCGACTTCGAATTCATCGAAGGCGTGGACCGCAACCCCAAGGGCGCGGGCCTGAAGATCATCGACCACCTCACCCACAACGTGTACCGCGGCCGCATGGCCTACTGGGCGGACTTCTACGAGAAGCTGTTCAACTTCCGCGAGATCCGCTACTTCGACATCAAGGGCGAGTACACCGGGCTGACCTCCAAGGCCATGACCGCGCCGGACGGCATGATCCGCATCCCGCTCAACGAGGAATCCTCCAAGGGCGCCGGGCAGATCGAAGAGTTCCTGATGCAGTTCAACGGCGAGGGCATCCAGCACGTGGCCTTCCTCACCGACGACCTGATCAGCACCTGGGACAACCTCAAGGCCCTGGGCATGCGCTTCATGACCGCACCGCCCACCACCTACTACGAGATGCTCGAAGGCCGCCTGCCCAACCACGGCGAGCCGGTGGACGCCCTGCAGTCACGCGGCATCCTGCTGGACGGCACCTCCGAAGGCGGCGAACGCCGGCTGCTGCTGCAGATCTTCTCGGAGACCCTGCTCGGCCCGGTGTTCTTCGAGTTCATCCAGCGCAAGGGCGACAGCGGCTTCGGCGAGGGCAACTTCAAGGCCCTGTTCGAATCCATCGAACGCGACCAGATCCGCCGGGGCGTGCTCACCACCGAGTGAGTCACCGCCCTAACGAGAAAGCCCGCATCAAGCGGGCTTTTTCATGACTGCCATCCAGGCACCGCCCCTACGCCCGAACGGCGCCGCGCCGGTTTGTGGGAGCGGTTTCAACCGCGAAAGCGCTTCGCTCTTACAACTGCACGCGGCCTACCGGGACGCCCTCGCTCACGCCGGACGAACCCCCGCCATCCGCGCGGTGATGGTTTCGGCCGCCTGCTTCAGCAACGCTGCCGCGCGGCCACTGGTCTCGGCATGGAAGCCACTGGCGGCGCCCACCACCGTGATCACCCCGGCGATCTGCTCGCCGACCGCGAACACCGGCGCGGACAGCGCGTTAACCCCCGGCATCAGCAAGCCGTGCACGTGGTGCAGGCCGCTGGCGCGGATCTCCGCGACCTGGGCCGCCAGGGCCTTGGCATCAGGTACGCCGGGCAGGTGCGCTTCCTCGTCCCGCAGCGGCGCGAACTCCGCCTCCGGCAGGTAGCTGGCGAACACCAGGCCGGTGGAGGAGCCCAGCAGCGGCAGCACCGAGCCCACGCGGGTCACCAGGGTCACCGCGCGCAGCGGCTGCTCCACATGCACCACCGTCGGCCCCTTGTTGCCCCACACGGCCAGGAAGCAGGTCTCGTTGAGTTCATCGCGCAGGGCCGACAGCGTCGGTGTGGCCGCACGCACCACGTCCAGCCCGCCGATGGCGGCCAGGCCGACGAACAGGGCCTCGGGCCCCAGGCCGTAGTGGTTGGTGGTGGCGTCCTGGGCGGCGAAACCGCTCGCGATCAGCGCCTGCAGGTAGCGATGGACCTTGGCCGCCGGCATGCCCAGGTGCTCCGCCAGCCGTGACAGCGACGTGGCCGGCGCCAGCTGGGCCAGCCCCTTGAGGATCTCGGTGCCGACTTCCGCCGCCTGCACCTTCTGTCGCTTGGACGCCTCGGCGTCGTCCTTCTGGATGGCCATGCACTGCCCCGCTTCGCTTAGGAGGCCGCTGTTATAGCTTGACCCCTTCCGCCTTTCAAATTACGTTATCCGTAATTCAATTACAAAAACCAGAGGCCATCCATGTCACCCGCGCTGCCCTCCTCCGACCTGCACTACCTGAGCGGTTTCAACAACGAGTTCGCCAGCGAGGCCCTGCCGGGCGCCCTGCCCGTCGGCCAGAATTCCCCGCAGCGCGCGCCCTATGGCCTGTATGCCGAGCAGTTCTCCGGCACCGCCTTCACCGTGCCGCGCGCCGAAGCCCGCCGCACCTGGCTGTACCGCATCCGTCCTTCTGCCGCGCACCCGCGCTTCGAGCGCCTGGAGCGGCAGATTCCCGGCCGCGAGATGGGCCCGGTCAACCCCAACCGCCTGCGCTGGAACCCCCACCCCATTCCCCAGGCCCGCACCGACTTCCTCGACGGCCTGCTGACCCTGGTCGCCACCGCCGATGCCGAGCAGGCCAGCGGTGTCAGCGTGCACCTCTATTGCGCCAACGCCTCCATGGAGCGGGTGTTCTTCAACGCCGACGGCGAATGGCTGATCGTCCCCGAGCAGGGCCGCCTGCGCCTGGTCACCGAACTGGGCGTGCTGGAGGTGGAGCCGCTGGAGATCGCCGTCATCCCCCGTGGCATGAAGTTCCGCGTCGAACTGCTGGACGCCAGCGCCCGGGGCTACATCTGCGAGAACCACGGCGCGGCCCTGCGCATCCCCGACCTCGGCCCCATCGGCAGCAACGGCCTGGCCAACCCCCGTGACTTCCTCGCCCCCGTGGCCCGCTACGAAGACCTGGAAGCCCCCACCGTGCTGGTGCAGAAGTACCTCGGTGAACTCTGGGCCACCACCCTCGGCCATTCGCCGCTGGACGTGGTCGCCTGGCATGGCAACAACGTGCCCTACAAGTACGACCTGCGCCTGTTCAACACCATCGGCACGGTCAGCTACGACCACCCGGACCCGTCGATCTTCACCGTGCTCACCTCGCCCAGCGACACCCCCGGCATGGCCAACATCGACTTCGTGATCTTCCCGCCGCGCTGGATGGTGGCCGAGAAGACCTTCCGCCCGCCGTGGTTCCACCGCAACCTGATGAACGAGTTCATGGGGCTCATCCAGGGCGCGTACGATGCCAAGGCCGACGGCTTCGCCCCCGGCGGTGCCTCGCTGCACACCTGCATGAGCGCCCACGGCCCGGACAACGCCAGCACCACCGCCGCCATCGCCGCCGAGCTCAAGCCCCACAAGCTCGACCACACCATGGCCTTCATGTTCGAGACCGGCCGCGTGCTGCGCCCCAGCCGCTACGCCCTCGAATGCGCCGCCCTGCAGAGCGACTACGATGCCTGCTGGGACGGCATGGCCAAGACCTTCGACAAGGGCAGGATCTGATCGATGACTTCACACGACACCCGCACCAGCTGGATCGAATCGGCCAACGGCCACCCCGACTTCCCCCTGCAGAACCTGCCGCTGGGCATCTTCAGCCCGGCCGGCGGCACCCCGCGTGGCGGCGTCGCCATCGGCGCGCACATCTTCGACCTGAAGATCGCCAGCACCGCCGGCCTGTTCGACGGTGAGGCCGCCGAAGCCGCCCGCGTCGCCGCCGGCGAAGACCTCAACGCCTTCTTCGCCCTCGGCGCCAACGCCCGCCGCGCCCTGCGCCGCCAGCTGCAGGAGCTGCTCGCCGCAGGCAGCCCCGCCCAGGCCCGCCTGGAGGCCCTCGGCGCCGAGCTGCTGCCGCTGGCCGCCGACTGCCAGCTGCACCTGCCGGCACGCATCGGCGACTACACCGACTTCTACGTCGGCATCCACCACGCCAACAACGTCGGCCGGCTGTTCCGCCCGGACAACCCGCTGCTGCCCAACTACAAGTACGTGCCCATCGGCTACCACGGCCGCGCCTCCACCGTGTGCGTCTCCGGTACCCCGGTGCACCGCCCCAACGGCCAGACCCTGCCACCGGGTACCGAAGTGCCGAGCTTCGGCCCCAGCAAGCGCCTGGACTACGAACTGGAGCTGGGCATCTGGATTGGCCAGGGCAACGCCATGGGCGAGGCCATCGAGATCGGCCGCGCGGCCGAGCACATCGCCGGCTTCTGCCTGCTCAACGACTGGTCCGCCCGTGACCTGCAGGCCTGGGAATACCAGCCGCTGGGACCCTTCCTGGCGAAGAACTTCGCCACCACGGTTTCGCCCTGGGTGGTGACCGCCGAGGCGCTGGAGCCCTTCCGCACCGCGCAACCGGCCCGCCCGGCCGGCGACCCGCAGCCGCTGCCCTACCTGCTGGACGCGGCCGACCAGGCCAACGGCGCCTTCGACATCAAGCTGGAAGTGCTGCTGCAGAGCGCCGCCATGCGCGAGCAGGGCATCGACCCGGTGCGCCTGGCACTCTCCAACACCCAGCACATGTACTGGACCGTGGCGCAGCTGGTGGCCCACCACGCCGTGGGCGGCTGCAAGCTGCAAGCGGGCGACCTGTTCGGTTCCGGCACCCTGTCCGGCCCCGAGCCGGATGCCTTCGGCAGCCTGCTGGAGAGCACCTTCGGCGGCAAGCAGCCGCTGACCCTGCCCGGCGGCGAGCAGCGCACCTTCCTGCAGGAAGGCGACGAAGTGATCCTCAAGGCCTGGTGCGAACGCGAGGGCCTGCCCCGCATCGGCTTCGGCGAGTGCCGCGGCCGCATTATCTGAGCCCAGCCCCATCCCGCCTGGCGCGGGATGGGGTGCTCACTCTACCTACCGCGTCTATTTCACCTCGGGCAACGGCACGCCGTTGGGCCAGAGCAGCCACAGGCGGCCGTCCTGCTTCATGTGGCCGGCCAGCTCGCCCGCCTCATCCCCCGTGCCCCAGAACAGGTCGGCACGCACTTCCCCGACGATGGCACCGCCGGTGTCCTGGGCCGCCACCGGGCGGGTGACGGGAGTGCCGTCCGGGCGGGTGGTCTCCAGCCACATCAGGCTGCCGAGGGGAATCACCTTGCGGTCGATGGCCACGCTGTAGCCGGCGGTCAGCGGCACGTTCAACGAACCACGGGGGCCTTCGGGGCTGTCCGGGCGGGTGACGAAGAACACGTAGCTGGGGTTGCTCGCCAGCAGCTCCGGTACCCGCGTCGGGTTGGCACGGGCCCAGTCGCGGATGGCGCCCATGTTCACCTCCTCCTTCTTCAGGTAGCCCTGCTCCACCAGCCAGCGCCCCACCGGGCGGTACGGATGGCCGTTCTGGTCGGCGTAGGCGACGCGGATCTGGCTGCCGTCCTCCAGGCGGATGCGCCCGGAGCCCTGGATCTGCAGGAACTGCAGGTCCATCGGGTCCCCCAGCCAGGCCAGCACCGGACCGGCATCGGGCTTCTCGCGCAGGGTGGCGGCATCGTCATAGGGCTTGAGCACACGCCCCTCCAGGCGGCCGCGCAGGCGCTTGCCCTTCAGCTCGGGGTACTGGGACTCCAGCGCCACCACGATCAGGTCGTCCGGCACGCCCAGCACCGGCACCGTCATCTGCTCGGAGCGGGCCAGGCTGCCCGGATAGACGGGCTCGTAGTAGCCTGTGATCAGCCCGCGCTCGCCCTCGCCAGAGCGCAGGCTGTAGAGCGACAGGCGCGCCTGCAGAAAGGTGCGCACCGCAGCCGGGTCGTCCGCGACACCCACGGCCTCGGCACACACCGGGCCCCATACCGGGTCGCGGGCCAGGCGCTCGCACGCAGAGCGCCAAGCCGTGAAGCCGGCCAGCAGGTCGGCATCGCTCACCGGCGGCAGGTCGTTCCAGGCCACGCCCTGATAGCGCGGCAGCGCCGGGGCTTCGGGTTTCGGGGTGTCGTCGCAGCCGGCGAGCAACAGGAAGGGAGCCAGGGCGAAGGGCCACAGGCGGCGCAGGCGGGAAAGGGACTGGATCAAACGTCGGGTTCCTGGCTGGCAAAAAGAAGCGCGCAGCTTGGGGGAGCCCACCGGCAACGTCAAACGCTGGCCCCTTGCCGTCACCCCCGGCGCCCTTGCTATCTTGGCGCACCGCCGCCATCGCCCCGAGACCTCCATGCCCTCCCTCATCGCCAGCCATCCGTTGATCGCCGGCCTCGCCCTGTTGCTGCTCGACATCCTCGCCTGGCGCCTGCTGCCGGCCAGCCCGCGCCCCTGGCGCGTGGCCGCACGGCTGGGGCTGTTCCTGCTCTACAGCTGGGTGCTGATCAGCGCCGGCCTCAGCCCGCTGCTGCCGCCTCCGGGGGCCGACAGCGCCGAAGGCCTGGCCGGCACCGCGCTGGAAATCCTCTGGTGGCTGTACGGCGCCCGCACCCTCACCGTGGTACTGGGCCTGGTGCTGATCGGCCGCAGCGGCCACACCGGGCGCCTGCTGCAGGACGTGCTCGGCGCGCTGATCTTCCTGCTCGCCCTGGTGGCGGCGGCGGCCTACGTGCTGCAACTGCCGGTCAAGGGCCTGCTGGCCACCTCCGGCGCCATGGCCATCGTGGTCGGCCTGGCGCTGCAAAGCACCCTCGCGGATGTGTTCTCCGGGATCATCCTCAACACCACCCGCCCCTACCAACTGGACGACTCCATCGCCATCGACGGCCTCGAAGGCAAGGTCATCGAGATCGACTGGCGCGCCACCCACCTGCTCACCAGCCAGGGCAGCACCGCCGTAATCCCCAACTCCCTGGCGGCCAAGGCGAAGATCATCAACAACAGCCGCCCCCGGGAGATCCATGGCGTGGCCATCGCCCTGGAGGTGCCCGCCAGCATCCGCCCGCGCCGGGTGCTGGACGCCCTGGAGCGCACCCTGCGCGGCTGCCGCGACCTGCTGGCCACCCCCGCGCCCAAGGTGGCGATGAAAAGCGCCGGCGTGGAGGTCAACCAGTACGAGATCAGCGGCTTCATCGGCGCCGACGCCAGCAAGGTGGACGTGCGCAACCTGCTGTTCGACCTGGCCCACCGCAACCTGGAGGCCGCCGGCCTGCAGCGGGTGGGCGAAGCGGCCGAACACCCGCGCTCGCGCGAGCGCCTGCTGCTGGACGAGGTGAAGGTCTTCCGCGCCCTGGGCGACGAGGAGAAGGAACGCCTGGCCCGGCTGATGACCGTCAGCGACCACCCCGCCGGCCAGGTGCTGCTGGAGCGCGGCGACGTGGCCGGGCAGCTCCTGGTGATCGGCAGCGGCGTGGTGTCCGCCGCCCTGCCCGACGGCGACGGCTGGCTGGAGGCCGGGCGCATGGGCCCGGGCGAAGTGATGGGCGAGGAAGGCATCAACGGCGACGCGCCCTCCAGCGCCCGCTTCACCGCCCTCACCTCCTGCCGGCTGTACCGCATCGACGCAGCAGAGATCCGCGATTGCCTGGCGCAACACAGCGAAGTGCGCACCGCGCTCGACAAGCTGCAGGCCTTCCGCACCCAGGCCAGCCAGTCCCTGCTGACCGAGAAACCCACCGCCATCCGCAAGGGCGGCTTCCTCAGCTGGCTGCACCGGCGCTGAAGCCGGCCGGGTCGCCGTGGCGGCCCGGACATGGCAGGCTTGCCCGGTCCCGTCTTGCCCTGGAGTGACGATGTCCGACCTCAACGACCCCCGCGTCTTCTTCGCCGCCGAGCGCACCCTGCTCGCCTGGAACCGTACCAGCCTCGCGTTGATGGCCTTCGGTTTCGCCATCGAGCGCACCGGCCTGCTGCTGCACCTGCTGCAGCCCGAGCACGCCCAGAGCCTGCAGAACCGCGCGTCCTACTGGGTCGGCCTGGCCCTGCTGCTGCTCGGCGCCTGGTGCGCCTGCTGGTCCTCGCTGCAGTACCGCAAGGTGCTGCGCACCCTCAGGCCCATCGAGATCCCCGAGGGCTACAGCGTCAACTCCGGCCCGCTGATCAACTTCGGCATCGCCCTGCTGGGGCTCGCCCTCGGCATCTTCCTCCTGCTCGGCCACGCCTGACGGCACACCACCGCATCGCGCCGTGGCGCCTGTACCGGTACATCGAGGCCCTGTCTAACACCGATATCCCGGGCTGAAGCCCGGGCTACGGGGAGCGCCCCGCACTCCGAGGCGGCATGCGGTGCCAGCGCATCGCATGGGCGCGATGCGGTTCGCCGAGCTCACCGCATCCTACGGGGCGTGCCCATCAGGCGAGCGCCGTGGCCCGCTCCGGTAGGGGGGATGGCGCTTTATCCATCCACCATCGAGGCCCCGCCTGACGCCGATTTCCCGGGCTGAAGCCCGGGCTACGTTTCGCCTGCCAGGCGTTCGGCGAGGAAGTCGACGAACACCCGCACCTTCTGCTGCAGGTGGCGGTTGCTGGCGTACAGGGCGTAGATGGTGCGCCGGGCCAGTTGCTGTTGCGGGAGCACGCGCTGCAACTGGCCGCCGGCAAGCAGCGGGTTGGCGATGAAGGACGGCAGCGCGCCGATGCCGAGGCCCGCCACCAGCATCTCGCCGAGCATCAGGCTGTTGTCCGCCGAAAGCCGGGTACGCAGCTCTACGCCGCGCCCCTTGGGGCCGTCCAGGCGCCAGCCGCCGGGGTTGTCGGCCAGGCGGTAGGCGAGGCAGTCGTGGCCGCACAGGTCTTCCACTTGCTGGGGCGTGCCCCGCGCCGCGAGGTAGCCGGGGGCGGCGCAGATCACCTGCTCCACCTCGCCCAGGCGCCGGGCGATGAGGCTGGAGTCGGGCAGGCTGGAGCGGATGCGCAGCGACACATCGAAGCCTTCGGAGACCGGGTCCAGCAGGTGGTCGTCCAGGGTCAGCTCCACGTTCAGTTGCGGGTACAGCGCCATGAACTCCACCAGCAGCGGCGACAGCACCTTGAGGCTGAACGACAGCGGCGCGTTCACCCGCAGCCGCCCGCTCACCTCCCCGGTGCCCAGGGCGGTGGCGTTCTCCAGGGCATCCAGCTCGTCCAGCAGGCGGCAGCACTCGGCGAAGTAGGCGCGCCCGGTGTCGGTGAGGCTCATGCGCCGGGTGGTGCGCAGCAGCAACAGGCTGCCCAGACGCGCCTCCAGCTGGCGCACCTGCTTGCTCACCGCAGCGGTGGACTGGCCCAGGTCGACGGCGGCCTTGCTGAAGCCATCGAGTTCGACGACGCGGCGGAAGGTCCGCATGGCAACGAGCAGGTCCATATTTTCCCTTGGGTTGAATGTCTTTCAGCGGAGGCGGAGATTATCTCTTCAGGGCTGACAAATACCATCGCGGCATCCATCACCCACAAGGAATACCGCCATGCACCTGCCACGCCCCCTTTCCCGCCTCGCCGCTCTGCCCCTGCTGCTGTCCCTGGCCCAGGGCTCCCTCGCCGCCGAGGAAGTCGGCAAGAGCCCCTGGGGGCCGAAGGACGAGATCGGCCGCCTCAACCTGATCACCCCCGAGTCCCGCGCCGCCATCCTCGGCCGCCTCAGCGGCGGCAAGGCCTACGACCTGGCCGTGGAGTACTTCATCGGCATGCCCAGCTGGCAGGCGGCGGGCGACCCGCCCTACCAGATGTGGATGACCCACACGCCCCACGGCAACCTGCTGGCCGACCCGATGGGCGTCGGCGAGGCGATGAACCGCCACGTCAGCTACACCGGTTCGGCGGTATCGATGTACGCCCACATGGGCACCCACATCGACGCGCTCAACCACTTCGGCCTGGAGGGCAAGATCTGGAACGGCTACGCCGCCGCCGACCACCTGGGTGACCGCGGCTGGAACGTGACCGGCGCGGAGAAGCTGCCGCCCATCGTCGCCCGTGGCGTACTGATCGACATCCCTGCCGCCAAGGGCGTGGAGCTGCTGCCGGACAGCTACCGCGTCACCCGCCAGGACCTGCAGCAGGCATTGAACAAGCAGGGCGTGCACCTGCAGAAGGGCGACGTGGTGCTGATCCGCACCGGGCGCATGCGCGCCTACGAGGACGCCCAGCGCTACATGACCAACCCGCCGGGCCTGAGCCTGGACGCGGCGAAATTCCTCGTCGAGGACGGCGGCGCCATGGTGGTGGGGGCGGACAACCTCAGCTTCGAGACCTTCCCCACCGAGGTGCCGGACAACTACATCCCCGTGCACACCTACCTGCTGGCCCAGCAGGGCGCGCCGATCATGGAGCTGGTGGACCTGGAAGGCCTGTCGCGGGACAAGGTCTACGAATTCGCCTTCATCGGCGCCTCGCTGAAGTTCCGCGGCGCCGACGCCGCCCCGATCCGCCCGGTGGCGCTGCCGATCAAGTAGACGGGGTGCCGGGCCACGGACGTGATGCGGTTCGTGCCCATCAAGCCGAGCGCCGTGGCCCGCTCCGGCAGGGGGATGGCGCTCTTTCCATCCACCATCGGGGCCCCGCCTGACGCCGATTTCCCGGGCTGAAGCCCGGGCTACGGGGAGCGCCCCGCACTCCGAGTGCTGCCAACGCAGGGCATGGGCGCGATGCGGTTCGCTGAGCTCACCGCATCCTACGGAGGGTGCCCATCAGGCCGGGGGCGGTTTCACAGGGGCTGGGGTGCTGTGTCACTATCGCGCCTCCCTGGCGGCGCCCCGGTGGGCGTTGCGTCTTCGTCGGTACAAGGAAGATCGCGCTTGGACACCTCGGTATTCCTGGTGGTGATGGCCGCCGCTGCGCTGCATGCGGGCTGGAACGCGCTGCTGAAGATCGGCCTCGATCGCCTGCTCACCGCCACGCTGATCCAGCTCGCCGCCGGGCTGATCTCGCTCTGCGCCCTGCCCTTCGTCGCCGTGCCCCAGGCGGCGGCGTGGCCGTGGATCGCGCTCTCGGCGTTGCTGCATATCGGCTACAACAACTTCCTCGCCCGCGCCTACCAATACGGCGACCTTGGCCAGGTGTACCCCATCTCCCGGGGCAGTTCGCCGTTGCTGGTGGCGCTGCTCTCGCTGCTGTTCCTCGACGATGGCCTCGGCCTGCCGGAGCTGGCCGGGCTGCTGACCCTGGTGGCGGGCATCTGGCTGATGGCCTGGCGCGGTGGGCGCACCGGCGTGGGGTTGAGCCGGGGCATGCTGACCTGCTCGCTGCTGACCGCCGCCTTCATCGCCGGCTACACCCTGGCCGATGCCCAGGGCGCGCGCAGCAATGGCGATGCGCTGTCCTACGCGGTGTGGCTGTTCGCGGTGAACGGGGCGGTGATGGCGGTGGCCATCGTGGTGCAGCGCGGGCCGGGGGTGTTGCGGCAGCTGGGGCCTTACTGGCGCAGCGGGTTGGCGGGCGGGGCGATGTCGCTGCTGGCCTACGGCATCGTCATCTGGGCAATGACCCTGGCGCCGGTGGCGATGGTCTCGGCCTTGCGGGAAACCAGCGTGGTGTTCGCCCTGCTGATCGGGCGGGTGTTCCTCAAGGAGCCGATGCCGCCGGTGCGGCTGCTGGCGTGCGGGGTGATCGCGATGGGCGTGGTGGTGATGAAGCTGGGGTAGCGGCCCCGCAGTGCAGGGCCGCCCGGGGTCAGCCGCAGCTGACGCCCTTGATCAGGTTGGCGTCGTCGGTGTCCAGGTTCAGGCGACGGGAGTTGTATTCCAGGGTCATCACGCTGCCCGGCTTCAGCACGCGAACGTCGGCGGCGCCGGCGGCACGGCGGGCTTCTTCGACGCGCTCCGGGGTAGCGGCCTGGCCGATCAGAGCGCGGGCCGGGGCCGAGGAGCAGCGGCCGTCGGTGGTCGGGTCCGCCTGGGTGGTGGCCGGAGCGGCCTTGGTCTCGGCAGGTTTGTCGGTCGGGGCGCTGGTGGAGCTGCAACCGGCCAGCAGGGCCGCCGCCAGGGCCAGGCCGAGGGTGATGGAAGTGCGAGACATACTGCGTTCCTCTTGTTGAAGGCAAAGCCGAATCCGGGTGGCCGGGACGGGCGCCGAGCGCGAGCATCCGACCTGCTGCGACGGCCGCCGTTCCCCGGCGGGTCGGGCATTGTAGCCTGAGCCCGGCGCCCTGCCGGGAGCCCCTTGGGCGAAATACCGCAGCCCGTCACACCCGGCCCACGCCCGGCGCGCCCTGCAGCCCACACCCGGCGCCCGTCCGCCGGGTTTGACCGGCGCCGGCGGCTGCGGCCTAATGCGCGCCCGCCCCGACGCCCCGAGACGGCCATGCCCAGCCCCAACGTACGCCCCAGCACCCTGCGCCTGCCGCCCGGCCCCTGGTCGACGCTGCTGGACGGCCTGTGCGCGCGCTTCCCCGCCATCGACCGCGCCACCTGGCTGGACCGCCTGGCCCGGGGCCGGGTGACCGATGCCGACGGCCACGCGCTGGATGCCGATACGCCGTACCGGGCCGGCGAGCTGGTGCGCTACTTCCGCGAGGTGCCCCAGGAGCGCGACATCCCCTTCGAGGAGCGCGTGCTCTACCAGGACGATCACCTGGTGGTGGCCGACAAGCCGCACTTCCTGCCGGTGATGCCCGCCGGGGAATACGTCGAGCAGACGCTCCAGGCGCGCCTCACCAAGCGCCTGGGCAACCCGCACCTGGTGCCCATCCACCGCATCGACCGGCACACCGCCGGGCTGGTGCTGTTCTCCTGCGAGCCGAGCACACGGGGCGCCTACCAGGCGCTGTTCCGCGAACGCGAGGTGCACAAGCGCTACGAGGCCGTGGCCGCGCCCCTGCCGCAGCTGGACTTCCCCCTGGTGCGGCGCACGCGCCTGGAGCCGGGCGAGCCGTTCTTCCGCATGTGCGAAACGGACGGACCGCCCAACAGCGAAACCCGCCTGGAGGTGATCGAACGCGGCAGCCGGCACTGGCGCTATGCGCTCTACCCGGTCACCGGGCGCAAGCACCAGTTGCGGGTGCAGATGGCCGGGCTGGGCGCCGGCATCCTCCATGACCTGTTCTACCCCGAGCTGCTGGACGCCCGTGACCAGCACGACGACCACGCCCGCCCCCTGCAACTACTGGCCCGCGCCCTGGCCTTCCGCGATCCGCTGAGCGGCCGCGACCTGCAGTTCGAGAGCGAGTTGAAGCTGCTGCCGCTGGACTGAAGTGCCCTACAGCAACTGGTGCTTGTGCAGCAGCCGATAAAAGGTCGGGCGGGAGATGCCCAGCACCCGCGCCGCCAGGCTCAGGTTGTTGCCGTAGCGCGCCAGGGCATCGCACAGCGCCTGGTACTCCGCGCGGCGCTTGTAGTCCTCCAGCGTGCCGATCACCCCGCCATCGGCCGGCGCGCTGTGCAGCCCCAGGTCCGCCGCCTCCACCTGCACGCCCTCCGCCAATGCATAGCCCCGGCGCACCCGCCCGGCCAGCTCACGCACATTGCCCGGCCAGTGGTGGCGCACCAGCGCGGTGAGCGCCTCCTCGCTGAAATGGCGGGGGCGGCCGTGGGTGGCCATGGCGTACTGCGCCAGGAAGTGCTCGGCCAGCAGGGCGATGTCCCCCTGGCGGCGGCGCAGCGGGGTCAGCCGCACCGTGTGGCTGGACAGCCACTGGTACAGCTCCGGCAGGAAGCGGCCCTGTTCGGCCAGCAGCTCCAGGTCCCGGTCGGTGGCCGCCAGCAGGCGCACATCCAGGCTCAGCCAACCGCCTGCCCGGCGCAGGCGATGGCTGCGCAGAGCCAGTAGCAGGCGTTGCTGGGTCAGCAGCGGCAGCTCCGCCACCGAGTCGAGGAACAGGCAGCCGCCGTTGGCCGCCTCCACCGCGCCGCCCTCCCCCAGCAGCGCGCGCTCCTCCTCCGGCTCGCCGCGCACCCCGCAACTGAAGGCCACGAACGGCGCCTCGGCCCGCCGCGAGGTGCGGTGCAGCGTGCGCGCCACCAGCTCCTTGCCGGTGCCGCTCTCCCCCAGCACCAGCACCGGGCGCTCCTGCCCGGCGAGTCGCGCCAGTTGCTTGCGCAGCTCCCGCAGGGGCCGACTCTGGCCCACCAGCTCCGGCTCGCCGCGCGGGCGCCCCACCTGCCCGCGCAGCCGCGCAATGCCGAACGCCCGCCCCAGCAGGCCCTGCAGGCGGCCGGCATCCACCGGCATCGGCAGGGTGTCGAAGAACCACTCCCCGGCGAAGTCCTCGGCCTGTTCCTGGCGGGCCATGTCCGGCCCGAGCAGGCCGATCCACTCGGTACCGCTGCGGCTGATGAGCGCCCGGATGCGTTCCGGGTGGTCCAGGTGCTCGCGGCGCAGGCGCACCAGGCCCACGTCGCAGCCCGGCTCGGAGCCTTGGCGCAGGTCCCGGCTTTCCACCGTCCAGCCGCTGGCCTGGAGCCTGGGCATCAGCCGTTGGCACTCGTCGCAGGGGTCGATCAGGAGAAGGCGTTTCGGGGTCTGGGTGATGTTTTCCAACATATCCCGTCCTTGGCGCCAATTTTTTGAATTATTCAATAAAAACAACGTGTTGGCGCGTCTATCCGTAACGCTAGCAAGAACTTTGACGCGTCATGGAACCCTTCTCCATAACTGCTATCGCGAAAAGCTATGAAGGAAAGAGCCGTGTATACCCGCAGGAAATAGGCCTTACAAACGAAGGTAATAGCACCTTGCCAACCTAGGAATTGATTGGCATAACGTACGAAATTCCAACAAGCGTACAAGGAAGTATCGAATGCGCATTCTCCGCCGTGCACTGATCCTGTTGGTTCTGCTCCTGCTCGCGGGGCTCGCCGTCGTCCTCTATTACATCGCCAACCCCAACCTCCCCGCCTACCAGGCGCCGGAGAAGGTCAACTACCTCGACCAATGGGACGCGCAATCCCGCCAGACCTACTACTACACCCCCCAGGGCACCACGGTTAAGGGCCTGCGCTACGACTGGTTCACCGCGCTGGAGCTGCCCTTCTCCAGCGAGAAGTTCGCCCGCCCCGAGTACCTCGCCCGCTTCGGCTTCCTCGTCGACCCGCAGCAGCAGCCCACCGAACTGAACCCCGGCAACCTGCCCGTGGGCTTCGCCCGGCACGAAGACAACGACACCGGCCAGCAGTACCTGGACATCACCTGCTCCGCCTGCCACACCGGCGAGCTGCACTACAAAGGCCAGGCCATCCGCATCGACGGCGGTGCCGCCCTGCACTCCCTCGCCTCCACCGTGCCCACCCTCAAGGGCGGCGGCTTCGGCCAGGCGCTGGGCATGAGCATGGCCTTCACCTACTACAACCCGCTCAAGTTCAACCGCTTCGCCAAGACCGTGCTCGGCGAGGAGTACCCCAAGGGCAAGGACGAACTGCGCCGCGACTTCAAGGATGTGCTCGACCGCCTGCTGGGCACCGCCTGGAACGACACCCACCGCGGCCTCTACCCCACCCAGGAAGGCTTCGGCCGCACCGACGCCTTCGGCCGTATCGCCAACAGCGTGTTCGGCGACGCCATCGACCCGTCCAACTACCGCATCGCCAACGCCCCGGTGAGCTACCCGCAGGTGTGGGACATCTGGAAGTTCGACTGGGTGCAGTGGAACGGCTCCGCCATGCAGCCCATGGCGCGCAACATCGGCGAATCCCTCGGCGTGGGCGCCAGCCTCACCCTGCACGAGGAGAACGGCCAGCCCGTGCCCCTCGACCAGCGCTACAGCTCCAGCACCCGCGTGCGTGACCTGTACACCCTGGAAGAGACCCTCAAGCGCCTCAAACCGCCGACCTGGCCGGAAGAAGTGCTCGGCAAGATCGACCTGCCCCGCGCCAGCAAGGGCCGCGCCCTGTTCGCCGAGAACTGCGCCTACTGCCACGCCCCCAACCCGCAGCCGGAAGACAAGCGCCTGGCCCCCGCCCGTGACCCGGAGTGGAAGATGCGCATGATCAGCACCCAGGAGATCGGCACCGACCCCACCACCGCCGACAACATCGCCGACCACCGCTTCGACGTCACCAAGCTCGGCTGGACCAAGGAGCAGCTCGCCCAGCTCGACGTGCGCCTGTTCGGCGCCGACCTCAAGGACATCGACTTCGCCAAGATCTCCAGCGCCAAGGGCCTGGCCTACCTCACCGCCTACGTCGAGAACCGCGCCTACGAACAGGCCGGCATCAGCGGCGAGGAGCGCAAGCAGATGGACGGCTACGGCCTGCCCATCGGCGTGCGTGAACTGCGCGCCTACAAGGCCCGCCCGCTGGACGGCATCTGGGCCACCCCGCCCTTCCTGCACAACGGCTCGGTGCCGACGATCTTCCAGCTGCTCTCCCCGGTGTACGAGCGCGCCACCACCTTCTACGTCGGCAACTTCGAGTACGACCCGCAGTTCGCCGGCTTCCGCACCGAAGCCTTCCCCGGCGGCTTCCTCTTCGACACCCGCATCACCGGCAACCACAACAGCGGCCACGAATTCCGCGACGGCTGCCGGGGCAACGGCGTGATCGGCCGTGCCCTCTCGCCGGACGAGCGCCTGGCGCTGATCGAGTACCTCAAGGTGCTGGGCAACGAACGCCTCGAATCGCAGCTCACCCCCGAGCCCGTGCGCCCCTGGACGCCCGGGCCGAACTGCCAGGGCTGAGCCAGGGCCCGCCACCGGCGGGCCTGCGCCCACCCAGAACCACCCGCCTGCGGGCAAGCCAACAACAAGGACCAAGCGCTCATGCTCAAACGTTTATGGCTCTGGCTCGGACGCCTGCTCGGCAGGCTCCTCTTCATCACCGCCGCCGTCGGCCTCATCGGCTGGGGCATCGGCAGCCTCTACTACAGCTGGAAGTTCTCCGGCCCCGTCTCCACCGAGGAGCAGATCCCGCCCACCGAAGCGGCCGATGCCCGCGCCATCATCGAAGACGCCATGCGCGTGGTGGAGCAGCACCGCGACAACACCCGCGTCCTGCGGGACGCCCACGCCAAGGCCCACGGCTGCGTGAAGGCCGAGGTCACCGTGGCGCCCGACCTGGCCGCCGACCTGCGCGCCGGCGTGCTCGCCGAACCGGGCAAGACCTGGCAGGCCTGGATGCGCCTCTCCAACGGCAACGCCTACCCGCAGTTCGACAGCACCCGCGACGCACGCGGCATGGCCATCAAACTGCTCGACGTGCCCGGCCAGAAGCTCATGCCCAGCCCGGCCCACGCCAACGAGCAGGACTTCGTCATGTTCAACCACCCGGTGTTCTTCATCCGCGACGTGGCCGAGTACCGCAGCAACTTCGAAGCCCAGGCCAACGGCCAGAAGGTCGGCGCCTTCTTCCCCAGCCTCGACCCGCGCACCTGGGAGATCCGCCACATGCTGATCGCCCTGCAGACCCTCGCCCCGGCCCCGGACAGCCCCACCGACACCGTCTACAGCTCCGTCTCCCCGTACAAGCTGGGCCAGGCCAACATCAAGTACCGCGTCATCCCCGACCCGCAGGCCTGCCCCGAGTACACCCTGCCCAAGCAGAACACCGCCCTGCCCAACTTCCTGCGCAACGCCCTCTACCAGCGCCTCTCCCTCGACCGCGTACCGGCCTGCTTCGCCCTCCAGGTGCAGGTGCAGAACCCGCAGCACTACATGCCCATCGAGGACACCAGCGTGGAATGGAGCGAGAAGATCTCCCCGTTCCAGACCGTCGCCACCATCAAGGTCCCCGCCCAGGACTTCGATAGCCGCGAGCAGAACGAATTCTGCGACAACCTCTCCTTCAACCCCTGGCACGCCCTCCCCGAACACCGCCCCATCGGTGGCATCAACCGCCTGCGCAAAGCGGTGTATGAGGCGGTGAGTGCGTATCGGCATGAGCGGAATGGGGTTGCACAGGACGGGGACGGAGTGAAGCCGTAGGAACATGGCAACGACTGGCTGAACCATGGGAGTCAGCCAGTCAGCGCCATACAGGCGGGCAACTGATTGGTAGACTCCCGCTCCGCCTTCATTCCTGCCTCGGAAGCACATGGACACTCGACTTACCCGCTTGATCGCCGACTACCAGGCCGCCGTTCGTGAAGTGATCGACGCGATGCAACGCTCTGGCCTTCAACTGCCAGCCTCCAATGACGACTGGGCCGGCAACGACATGGAGCAACGGGGCGAATTGGCCGGTGGCATTCCCTACTTCAAACACGGGTACGGCTGCGCGGCTCGGCTGCCATCCGGAATCGCCGTGGATTTCGATTTTGGCGACAACGGTGAAATCGACGGTGTAGAAGCGTGGCGTCTGGCGGGCTTTGCTGGCTCACGGCTTCGGGATTACGGATTCGACGATGAAAGCGCCTTGATCGCCTGCTTCAAGGCGGCAGTGGAGCGCGATGAATTGGTGTACTC
Source organism: Metapseudomonas otitidis (assembly GCF_011397855.1). NCBI lineage: Bacteria > Pseudomonadati > Pseudomonadota > Gammaproteobacteria > Pseudomonadales > Pseudomonadaceae > Metapseudomonas > Metapseudomonas otitidis. Next base: position 3,689,461 of record NZ_AP022642.1, read on the forward strand.
GGGGTACATCCTCTATTACCTGAAACGCTCCTGACCCTTGGTATGACGCGGGCTTCAAGACGGTGGGCTGAAGCCCACCCTACACGCCCCCTTGAATCCTCTGCGTGCTTGCCCTCCCCGCCCCACCTCCCTATCCTTCGCCGGTCGCGGTAAATCCCGCGGCCGGGTTTGACAGCCTGTTGTCTGGGCGCGATTGCGCCACTGGTGCATACGAAAAACGGCGTACGTTTTTTGTAGGCCCATGCACGTATGCAACTTTTACAGTTGCGCCGCTTTATGGCAGATCGCGCGGGGAGACCCTTGCGGTCTGCCGGTTCCTGGACCCGGTCTGTCAACCCCGCGCGGTCTGCCACCTTTCGATTGACAGCGAACAGTGGCAGCTCCTAACCCGTCCAGAGGAGCTTCACCATGCAAGACGCATATACCCCCGTTGTTTTTCTGCGCTACGCCTACCAACTCCGTGCCGTGATGGTCGACAACCGCCCCTGGTTCGTCGCCGAGGATTTCGCGCGGCTGATCGGTGCGCTGCGCCCCTATCGCCTGCCCCAGCGGGTGGACCCGCACCACCGGCGGGCGCTATTCCTGCTGCACCAGTCCGGCGCCCGCGAGGAGGTGGAGGTGATCAGCGATGCCGGGGCCTACCAGGCGCTGTACCGCTTCCACCACCCGGAGCACCGGGCCATCAGCCAGTGGCTGAGCGAGCAGGTGGTGCCAACGCTGCACGACCGCCATCGGGATGCAGAGGCGGCGCCCCGCCGGGCCTACATGTGCTGGGCCAACCAGCCGATCAACGTGCTGAGCTGGCAGGGGGATGTCTGGATCAACCGGCAGGACCTGCCGGTCTTCCTCGCCAGCCTCGATGAGCCGGCATTGCGTACAGACGCCAGTTGGCGGCAAGCGCCCTGGTAAATCGCTGACAGACGGGCCCTTCGGGGCCCGTTTTCGTTTGGGCCGGCGGGATGGGTGCGGGCGGTTTTGCGGGGTGACGCGGGTGGGCGGGGCGTAGGGTGGACCGCGCTTTATCGGTCCACCGTTTGGTGTGAGCTGGGCATGGCGGTGGGAGGGTCGGCGCGGCTTGGGGTTGATGCGGTTCGCTGAGCTCACCGCATCCTACGGGTGCCATGCCGTGTGGTGGGGGTTGTGGGGCGTTGGTGCGTGCAGGTTCGCTCCCGGGCTGAAGCCCGGGCTAAGAGCGCATCGCGAATGGGTTCGCTGCCACTAGGTGAGCGACGTGTTTCAGCCGAAGTGCATGTCGACCAGTTGCATGGCCGGAGCAGGCCTGTCGGAGTGGATATTGCAGAGCTTCACATTTCCGAATCCGAAGCGCGTATGGCACTGGACGTACCATCTCCAGACACCCCCCACGAATGCACCCACGAAGGTGTATTCGAGGTAATCCTGCTTGTATTGGTTGTTCTCCGCATCCCAATCCAGCGACAGCCTGGAGTCGAAACCCACCTCGATGGAACTGTCCAGTTTGACGACCGATGCAGCGCGCTTTGCGAATAGGCCGTTGCCATTCTTCAGATCAGCTGCAACATGAGCGACCTGTTGTGCGCCAACCGCGATGTAGCACCCTGTGAGCATCGAAGTGAAGACGAAGTCGGCCCTTCGCTCAGCGATGCTGGTGACCGCAACGGCACCAGGGGCGTAGTCCACCCAATACCCCCTCAAAGGTGCTTCAGCCCCCGACTGGGGCTCAGTGCCTTGCTTTAGATGACGCACCAGTTCGACACCTGAACTGCCAGCGCGGATATCAAATTCGGCCACCTTGTGTTCATCAAGCCGCAACAGAAACATGTCCGTACCCCACTCACCCTTGGTACCGATCTGCAGGGGGTAGCGCAGCAGGAAGCCGAGCACGTCATCCCGAAATTCCTTGTTGTATCTCTGCATGGGGTGGAAATCCTTCGCAGTATGTGGGTGGGGTGAGCCTTGCCCTGGAGACTCAGGCGTCGCTGGCCGACAGGTGCCACCAGGCTGGCCGGCGGTCGACGAAGGCGTGAGCGGTGGGTGCAAGCGCGGGGTGGTGGTTGTCGTCGAGGCTGCCGAGCAGCAGGCCGAGGGTATCGCCGTCGTCCAGGGCGCCGAGGGTGCTGCCGCAGTGCCGGCAGAACGCGCGGGAAGACTGGGCGGAGGAGCGGTAGCGGGCGGGCTCGCCGTCGGGGCCGGTCCAGGTGATGGCGGCCTTGGGCAGTTCCATCCAGCACAGGGTGAGGCTGCCGGAATGACGCTGGCAGGTGAGGCAAGAGCAGGTGTGCACGCTGACGTCGTGCTCGGGAAGGCGCGCGCTGAAACGGATGGCACCGCAGAGGCAGCCGCCGGTGAAGGTGAGGTCGCCCATGCCGGGCCTCCTTGCCGCGTGGAATTGGGCTTGGAGTGTAGGCGTGCCGCTTCGCTTCGGTAAGGCCCCTCCTCGGCCGGTATTGGGGCGTTTGCGGGCGTTGGCTGGTGGGGGTAGCCCGGGCTTCAGCCCGGGACGGAATGGCAGACGGTCAGATCCAGACGTCGTTCTGGGCGGTGCGTTCGCCGCCTTCTTCGCCGGTGTTGATTACGCCACGGGGTTCGATGAGCAGCATCTTCACTTCGCGTTCAGCATAGGGCTTGTGTTCGACGCCCTTGGGCACGACATACAGCTCGCCGGGGCCGAGCAGGACGGCGCCGTCGCGGAGGTCGATGCGCAACTGGCCTTCGATCACCAGGAAGGCTTCGTCGGTGTCGGCGTGGGAGTGCCAGATGAAGTCGCCTTCGATGCGCACGACCTTGAACTGGTAGTCGTTCATTTCGGCGATGACTTTCGGGGTCCACTGTTCGCTGAACAGGGAGAGCTTGTGCTGCAGGTTGATGCTCGGGTGGGTCGGCTGCACGACGCGGCTCCTGGCTGATGGGTGAGCTGCGAGGGTAGCGAGGGCCGCTGCGATGCGCTTGTACGATCCTGCGGTTTTCTCGGCGGCGTACTACTCGATCCCCCGTGCGCTTTCGGAGCAACTGCGGGGCGACCTGGCACCTCGCCCGCCTGGAACCCGCGAGCGACTACAGGAGCCGCTCGCGTTGCGCCCGCCGTGCCTACGGGGTGAGCGACAGCGGTACGCCCCAGATGGGGTCCTGCTTGCCCTGCTGGCGCAGCGGGGTGATCTGCAGGGGCTGGATCCGCGACAGCAGCGCCTGGTGCCTGTCACTGAGGATGCGCTGGGCGATGAGGGAGGTGGTGAAGTCCATGGGCGCGGGCCAGGTGTAGACGGTGAGGTTCTCCAGCGGGCATTCGACCTTTTCCGGGGCGGTGGCCCGGCATTTGGACGCCTGGTATCGGTAGCCCGGGGTGCGCAGGTGCATGCGTGGGGCCAGCAGCAGTTGACCGCCCTGGACGGTGAAGCTGGCGAGGGCCTTGTCGGCTGGCAGGCGCGACTGGACCTTGATGGAGGGGACGTCGCGGGAGTCGGTCTGCTGGTAGTAGCCGGCCCCCGAGCGCTGGGTGGTCTCGCTGTATTGCTGTTCGCCCCAGGCGACACAGGCGCCCGAGGCCATGTGCACGGCGGTGCAGACGGCCTGGCTCCTGGTTTCGGTGCCGTAGGTGGCGTCCTTCCACACGTCTTCGCGGTAGTACTCGCGGTACAGCTCGGTGGACAGGTACGCGGTGCCGTTGGGGCCGCTGCCGGAGCCGGGTGGGCCGCTGCGGGCGCCGATTTCGTCGAGCACGCCACGGATCTGGTAGTCGTCGCCGCCGGTGAGCAGGTACTTGCCGGGCGGCAGGATGTGCACTTCGAAGGCTTTGAACAGGTAGGTGGCGTTGCGATCCCGCTGCAGTTCGTTGGTCTGGAACCTGCGGCCGAAGGTGATCGTCGGGTCCTGCTCGTTCTGCCAGATCACCGTGGGCGTCCATTGGATCATGTCCAACCCGTCGTTCAGGGTCTTGTGGGGGTTCACGTCGGCCACCAGCACCACGGCCTTGTTGGCCTTGAGGGCGGCGTCGATCTCGTCCAGCAGTTGCGCGTAGCGCGGGTCGTCCATGGTGCCGGGGCTGCCGGTGTAGGGCTCGGGCACGCAGCCGGAAAGGGACAGGGCGAGCAGCACGGCGGCCGGCAGGGCGGAGAGCAGGCGAGGCAGTCTCATGCATCGTTCCTTGATGGGGGCGGACCGGGCATGTTGCGTCGACCGGGGGCGGGGCGAAATAGTGCAGATGAGCTAGCGCGGGGCTGAACGCGGCGGGGCTCCGCCTGGTACGCCCTCCCCGGTTGCCGGGGAGGGCCTTGGGGTCAGCGCAGGCCGTGGACCATGGCGGCGGCGACGCTGAGCACGTCCTGGCCGAGCTTCATGGAACGCTTGCCGTTCCAGCCGGTTTCCGGGGCGGGGTTGTCGTCGTGGTCCTTGAAGGGCATTTCGATGGTGAAGGACAGGCAGTCGAACTCCAGGCCGACGGCGTTGCAGGCCAGGGTGATGTTGGCCTGGCCGGGCTCGTCGCGGGGGTAGCCGTAGCGGGTCTGGAACTCGGCGCCCATGTCGACGAGGCGGCGGCGGAACTCTTCTTCCAGGGCGGCGAGGCGCGGGGTGTAGCCGGGGTTGCCTTCGCAGCCGGCGGTGAACACGTGGGGGATCTCCTCGTCGCCGTGGATGTCGAGGAACAGGTCGACACCGATGCGGCGCATCTGCTGCTGGACGAAGTGGACTTCGGGGGTCTCCGCTTCGCTGGCCGACTGCCAGGCGCGGTTGAGGTCCTTGCCGGCAGCATTGGTGCGCAGGTGGCCACGGTAGGCGCCGTCGGGGTTCATGTTGGGGACGAGGTAGAGGTCGGCGGCGTCGAGCAGGCGCTCCAGCTCCGGGTCCTGGCGCTGCTTGAGGCGCTCGATGATGCCTTCCATGAACCATTCGGCCATGTGCTCGCCGGGGTGCTGCTGGGCAATGATCCAGACGCGGCGCTGGGCCTGGGGGTTGCGGCTGACCTTGAGCAGGGGGATGTCGCGACCTTCGAGGCTCTTGCCGGTGGCGACGATCTCGGCGCCGGCCGCTTCGACGGCCTGGCGGATGAGGGCGTCGTGGCGCGCGCGGCTGTAGGGCTCGAAATAGGCGAACCAGATGTGCGACTGGGTGGGCTCCAGGCCGAAGTGCAGGCCGTTCTCGTCGAAGCGGCTGGGCACGCGGAACCAGTTGACCTGGTCATAGGAGGCGGCGGCGTTGTAGCCGGTCCAGGCGTGGGCGTAGGCGGACTGGCCGGCGTTGACCAGGCTGAAGTCATGATGGCTGCCGGGGGTCATGCCGTCGACCTTGAAGTGGAACCACTGGAAGTGGTGGCTGCGCAGGTCGGGGCGCATGGCGAGAAGGACGTGGCGGGGGTTGCTGGCGTCCTTGACTTCGATGTTGCCGCTGTCGAAATCGGCACTGATCTTCATGGCTACCTCGGGCTGTGTCAGGGGTGCGCGCAAGAATGGCAGGTCGCCCGGTGCGGGCATATGCACCAGGCGACAAAGGCTTGCGTGATGGGGACGGATCAGTGGCCTTCGAGCCGGGCGAGGCGCTCTTCCAGTTCGGCGATGCGGGCTTCCAGCTGCTCGACGCGGCTCTCCAGGCCGGCGCGGGATTCGCTGCGCTCGGGGGCGTCCTGCCGGGTGGCGAGCAGCGCTTCGAGGTCGGCCGCCTCGCCCAGCAGGTGCATGAAGCGCTCTTCACGCTGGCCGCTCTGGCGCGGCAGCACGGTGGCCAGGCCACGGGCGGCGAGGCGGTCGAGGTGGTGGCGGACCTGGTCCAGGTCGTCGAACTCGTGCATGCGGCCGCTGCGGGTGAGCAGTTCGCCGAGGGTCTGCGGGCCGCGCAGCAGCAACAGGCCAAGCAGGATGAGCTGCGGCTGGACCAGCTCCAGGGTCTTGTCGGCGCGCTGCTCCCAGCGGTCGGCGCGGCTGCCCATCACCAGGCGGGCCAGGCCACGCCCTTCGAGGGTGCGCATGCCCTGCCCCACCTGGCCGGCGGTGAGGTTCATCACCGGTTCGCGGCTGGTCTTCTGGTTGCTGGCCAGCACCAGGGCGTTGAGGGTCAGCGGGTAGGACTCGGGGGTGGTGGCCTGCTTCTCGATCAGGCTGCCGAGCAGGCGGACCTCGACGGCGCTCAGGGGCTCGTGGGTGAAGGGCGTTTCGATCTCGCTGGACATGGGGCCATCCATTGGTAGGAAAAGGCCCATAGCCTAGCAGGACGCCCGGCAGCTGCCTGCATGCGCGCAGCGCTCTGGCCCGGCCAGGCCAGCCTCCCCGTCGCTACCCGCTGGATGCCGCATGCTTGCGGGCGGCGCCAGACGTTCAATGATCCGAACACGAGCCTGCTATCGATGGCGTGTTTCAGGATATTTCCGGCCATTTAATCGAATTATTCGATTGTTATGATTTCGCGCAAGAGTGTTTTACATAAGGTTTCAGGCGTTCTCATAGAGTCAAAAATTACACATAACTAACTGTTTTTATTGGATAAATTAAGCACTATCAATGAAATCGATGGTCACCATTGACCATCTCCACTTTTTTATCGATTTTATTTCTCTAACATTGCCCTCGTGTTCACTTTCAACCCCACTTCCACGAGGAACCCATCATGAAAATGCGCATCCTTGCCAGCCTGTTCGCCGTCAGCCTGACCGCTACCGCCAGTGCCTTCGCCCTGCCCCAACAAACCCAGCAGGACTCGCTCCTGACCGCCGGTGCCGAACGCGCCGTGAACCCGCCGGTTGCCGAGAACGGCTCCGATCGCACCCCGGGCTTCCGCGTTGCTGAAGATGGCTCCGACCGCACCCCGGGCATCCGCGTTGCTGAAGACGGCTCCGACCGCACCCCTGGTTTCCGTGTTGCCGAAGATGGCTCCGACCGCACCCCCGGCATCCGCGTGGCCGAAGACGGTTCCGACCGCACCCCTGGCATCCGCGTTGCTGAAGACGGCTCCGACCGCACCCCCGGTATCCGCGTGGCCGAAGACGGCTCCGACCGCACCCCCGGCATCCGCGTCGCCGAAGACGGCTCCGACCGCACCCCCGGCATCCGCGTGGCCGAAGACGGTTCCGACCGCACCCCCGGTTTCCGTGTTGCCGAAGACGGTTCCGACCGCACCCCCGGTTTCCGTGTTGCCTGAGGCCACACGGAACGGAGCGCATCCCGCCTGAGTCAATGCTGTCGCGAGGCCAGATCGATGCCTGAAACATCCCACGCTTGAAGGCGCCCTGACCGGCGCCTTCGGCGTTTATGGGGTACCGCTCACCTCCCCTGTCCTCATCTCTAGGCTCCCGCGCCTGGAACGCACCCGGCTTTCCCCCGGCGTCTGGAGGGCCCATTATTCGGGCATTCCCGTGCACGAGGATGTCCCCATGAGCCAACCCCTCTGGAGCCCGAGCCCCGAGCGAATCGCCGCCACACGGATGGAAGCCTTCCGCCGCCATGTTGCCGAACGCCATGGCGTGGCCGTGCCCGACTACGCCGCGCTGCACGCCTGGAGCGTGGCGGACCGGCCGGCGTTCTGGTCGACCCTGGCCGCGTGGTTCGAGGTGCGTTTCCACCAGCCGCCCCGCGCGGTATTGGAAGAAGGCCCGGTCATGCCGGATGCGCGCTGGTTTCCCGGTGCAACGCTGAACTTCGCCGAGCACCTGCTGCGGCGCCGCGATGACGCGCCGGCGCTGGTGGCGGTGGACGAGGACGGCAGCCGGGTGCAGCTCTCCCATGCCGAGCTGGCCGCCCAGGTCGCCGGGTTGCAGCGCAGCCTGCGGGCGCTGGGCGTCGGGGTGGGGGATCGGGTGGCGGCCTTCATGCCCAACACCTGGCAGACGGTGGTGGGCATGCTCGCCAGCGCCAGCCTGGGGGCGACCTGGTCGTCCTGCTCGCCGGACTTCGGCACCCAGGGGGTGATCGACCGCTTCGGGCAGATCGAGCCCAAGGTGCTGATCGCCGCCGCCGGCTACCACTACGCGGGCAAGACCCTCGACCTCACGCCCAAGCTCAACGAGATCCTCGCCCGCCTGCCCAGCCTGGAGCAGTTGCTGGTGGTGCCCCATGCACGCCCGGACGCCCGGGCGGAGGACTTCCAGACCCCAGCACGGGTGGCGCTGTGGGGCGACTTCTACCAGCCCGGCGGCGAGCTCGTGTTCGTTCCCGTGCCCTTCGACCAGCCGCTCTACATCCTCTACTCCAGCGGCACCACCGGCGTGCCCAAGTGCATCGTCCACGGCGTCGGCGGCACCCTGCTGCAACACCTGAAGGAGCACGGCCTGCACTGCGACCTGAAGGCCGAGGACACGCTGTTCTACTACACCACCTGCGGCTGGATGATGTGGAACTGGCTGGTCTCCGGCCTCGCCCTGGGTGCCACCCTGGTGCTCTACGACGGCTCGCCTTTCCACCCCGCCCCGGAACGCCTGATCGACCTGATCGACGCCGAAGGCATCAGCCTCTTCGGCACCAGCGCCAAGTACATCGCCGCCCTGGAGAAGGCCGGCGTGGAGCCCTGCCGCAGCCACCGGCTGGAACGTCTGAAGACGGTGCTTTCCACCGGCTCGCCCCTGGCCCACGAAGGCTTCGACTACCTCTACCGCCACTTCAAGGCGGACCTCTGCGTGTCGTCCATCTCCGGCGGTACCGACATCGTCTCCTGCTTCACCCTGGGCAACCCGGTGCTGCCGGTGTGGCGCGGCGAGCTGCAATGCAAGGGCCTGGGCATGGATGTGCAGGTGTGGGACGAACAGGGTCAGCGCCTGGTGGGCGAGAAAGGCGAGCTGGTCTGCGCCCGGCACTTCCCGTCGATGCCGGTGGGGTTCTGGAACGACCCGAACGGGGAGAAATTCCACGCGGCCTATTTCGAAACCTTCCCCGGCGTCTGGGCCCACGGCGACTACGCCGAGGAAACCGCCCATGGCGGCCTGGTGATCCACGGCCGCTCGGATGCGGTGCTCAACCCCGGCGGGGTGCGCATCGGCACCGCCGAGATCTACCGCCAGGTGGAGAAGATCGAGGAGGTGCTGGAGTCGATCGCCATCGGCCAGGGCTGGCAGGGCGACGTGCGGGTGGTGCTGTTCGTGCGCCTGCGCGAGGGCGTGGCGCTGGACGAGGCCTTGCAGACGCGCATCCGCCGGGTGATCCGCGACAACACCACGCCGCGCCATGTGCCGGCGAAGATCGTGGCGGTCAGCGACATACCCCGCACCATCAGCGGCAAGATCGTCGAGCTGGCGGTGCGCAACGTGGTCCACGGTCGTCCGGTGAAGAACACCGACGCCCTGGCCAACCCCGCCGCGCTGGAGCAGTTCCGCGACCGCGCGGAATTGGCTGACTGACAGGCACCGGCACGTGGAAAACGGCCGAGGCGGCCACCACCGCCCGGCCTACCCCTATCCAGGGAAATGGCCGACGGGGCAGCCGAATGAAGGGAAACTTTACGTCGAGCGTTCGCGAGCAGCGCTCGCTCCTACGTTGGTGCTCATGACCCCTCCTCCCCAGCCTGAAGCCCGGCTACGTGTCGCGCTCCGTAGGATGCGGTGAGCTCGGCGAACCGCATCAGGTCGTTGCTCAGTGCCGCCGGGCACTCCGGATTGATGGGCTTCGCTGCGCTCAGCGCCATCCTATGAGGTGCCTGAGTCCGACTACGCGCCGTGCTCCGTAGGATACGGTGAGCTCGGCGAACCGCATCAGGCCTTTGCACGGTGCCGCCGGGCACTCCGGATTGATGGGCTTCGCTGCGCTCAGCGCCATCCTAAGGGGTGCCGGCCCGGGCTACGTTTCGCGCCCTGTAGGATGCGGTGAGCTCGGCGAACCGCATCAGGTCGTTGCACGGTGCCGCCGGGTACTCCTGATTGATGGGCTTCGCTGCGCTCAGCGCCATCCTACGGTGTGCTTGAGGCCGGATTGCGGCATGCAAAAAGCCCGGCACGTGGCCGGGCTTTTTGGGTGGATCAGGGGTCGGTTCAGTTGGAGCAACCGTTGCCGAACACGCGGTATTCCACGCGGTGGATTTCGCCCTGGCGGTCTTCGTAGACCATGTGGGCGGGGACGACCTCGCAGACGTCCGGGATGCGGCTGTGGGAGATGACCTTGGCCACATCGAGCTTCATGCCGTAGTGGTAGGTCTTGGTCTGGATGCCGTCGTCCATGGCGGGTGTGGTCGCGAGGGCCAGGGGCGAGAGAAGCGCCAGGGCCAGGGCGGTCAGTACTTTCATGGGCAGTCCCCGTAGGTCTGGAGGGTGGTCGCCGGCCGGGTAGCAGGCGGCGAATTCACGCTATCGGCAGCCTGGATTTCCTACAGGCTGTACGCCCACCCCCACACGGCAGGTGCGTCCTACAAAGCGCGGCCTCCTGAAACGACAATGCCCGGCTCATCGGGCCGGGCATTTGTCAGGGAGCGGGCGGTCAGCCGTTGGAGCAACCGTTGCCGAACACCATGTACTCCAGGCGGTGCACCTTGCCCTGGTGGTCCTCGTAGGTCAGGTAGGCCGGCACCACGCCGCACACATCGGGGACCTCGCTGCGGGAAATCACGCGGGCGATGTCCAGGTCCATGCCGTACTGGTAGTGCTCGACCTCGGCGGGAACGGCCTGGTCAGGCGAGGCAGCGAAGACGAGCGGAGACAGGCCGGCAAGCGCCAGCAACAGGAAAGCTTTCATGGGTTCTAGTACTCGATTGCCTTGAGAAGGGCTTCGGCCCGCCCTCCACGAGCGGGCCGAAGGTATTGCGCGACACCGCACACGAACGGTGAAGTGGATCAAGCATGTGCCTCTGTCGTGGGAGGCGGAATCCATTCTAATGCCCGCCCCACGGGGCTTACAGGGCGATCCAGCACAAGGACTGTGACGTGCTGGTCAACAATCCCTCAGGCGCCGGGCTGGCCCTGGCGCGACTCGTCCACCACCACCGTGCAGGTCATCCCGGCGGACAGCTCCAGCCCCTCGGGGACCTCGTCCAGGTGGATGCGCACCGGCACCCGCTGGGCCAGACGCACCCAGTTGAAGGTGGGGTTCACGTCGGCCACCAGCTCGCGGCTTTCCGGGTTGTCGCGGTCGTAGATGCCGCGCGCCACGCTGTCCACGTGACCGAGCAGGCGCTCGCCGCTCATCAGGCGCATCTCCACCTTCGCGCCCTGGCGGATGCGCGGCAGGCGGGTCTCCTCGAAGTAGCCGTTGACGTAGAAGGAGTGCGCATCCACCAGCGCCATGCCGGCTTGCCCGGCGTGCACGTAGTCGCCCCGGTAGAGGTTGAGGTTGGTCACGTAGCCGTCCACCGGGGCGCGGACTTCGGTGCGTTCCAGGTCCAGCCGCGCGGCGTCGAGCCGGGACAGCGCCTGGCGGTAGCGGGCCATGGCGCCGTCGGCCAGATGGCCGGCGTCCTCGCGGTTCTCCCGTGAGACCACCAGGTCGTCCATGTCGGCTCGCCGGCGGGCGTTCAGCCGGCGCATCTCCAGGTCGGCCTTGCGTGCGGCCACCTCGGCCTCGGCGTCACGTACGGCCAGCTCGTAGTGGGCACGGTCGATGCGCACCAGCACGTCGCCGGCCTTGACCCGCTGGTTGTCGCGCACCGGGATCTCCACCACCAGCCCGGCCACGTCGGGGGCGATGTTGATCACGTCGGCCCGTACCCGGCCGTCACGGGTCCAGGGCGAGTCCATGTAGTGCTGCCACAGGCGCTGCACCAACAGCACCGCCAGGGCGAGGATGAGCAGGGTCGCGCTGACACTGATGATTCGTTTCACGGACAGGGTCTCTCAACGGTAGGTGGCCAGGGCCAGGGAGGCGTACAGGCAGGTGAACAGGCAGACCCGCAGCAGCACGGGGTGCCAGGCCAGGCGGTAGAGGCCGAGCCGCGCGGCGACGCGGTCGATCAGCCAGCCGCCGACCAGGGTGATCAGGAACAGCAGGGTCAGGCTCGGCAGGTAGACGCCGTGCACGGCGATTTCACGGGGCATGGGCGGGTACCGGGGCGGTGCCGGCGTCCTGGTGCTCGGCCCAGGGTGCCAGGGGGTCCAGCAGGGAGGTGCGGATGAAGTGCAGGTAGCTCTGCAACCGCCGCAGCGGCGAGGTCTCGAACTGTGGCGCGCAGGGCTCTGGGGTGGCGCGCACCGCCTCGATGGCCTGCTCGACGGCCTGCAGCGCACGCTGGCGGTTGACCTCGCCGGGCTGGATCAGCAGGCGGATCAGCGCCCGGCCCATGGCGCGCACGGCGTGGCGCCAGGGCATGGATTCGGCATAGCAGGACAGCGCCGGCAGGCGCGCCTGCTCCAGGCGCAGTTCGATCACCGCGTGCCCCACCTCCTGCACGGCGAACATCCAGCGCAGCAGCCGGCGCTGGATGTCCGGACGCCCGGCGGAGAAGGCATAGGCCTGGGCCAGCAGGTCACGGGTGCCGCTCTCGAAACCGCTGATCAGCCCACGGATGCGCCCACTGACGGTGTGCACTGCGCACATGCGCAGGTCGTGCTCCAGACGCCGCCACAGCCAGGGCCGGTTGGGCGGCAGAATCAGCGCCGCCGCCAGGGTCGCCACGGTCATCGACAGCAGCACCGCCAGGTACTCGTTGAGCAGCCGGTAAGGGTCGTACTGCACCAGGTTGCCCGGCAGCGACAGCAGGCAGAACCACACCAGCAGCCCCACGCCGTAGCCGGACCAGGCCGGGCGCGACAGCAGCAGCGCGCCGAGGGCGAAGGTGGGCGCCAGGGCGCAGCAGAGCATGACGAAGCCATCCAGCGAGGGCAGCACGCAGAAGGTGGTGAAGATGCCCGCCAGGGCGCCGCCGGTGGCGCCCAGGGTCAGTTGCAGCGCCAGCCGCTTGGGGTTGGAGGAGGACGAGGCCAGGGCCGAGATCATCCCCACCGTCATGGTGAAGGTCTCCCCGGCGGGCCAGGCGGTGGCCATCCAGAAGGTGCCCAGGGCGAGGATCAGCAGGCTGCTGCGCATGCCCGCCACGGCGGCGGCCAGGAGGTTGGCGCGGGGGCGGAAGCTCTCCTGCCAGTCCTCCCGGTGGTGGCGGTGTTCCAGCAGCGAGGCCAGGGTCATGGCGTAGCCATGGAGGTCGTCGACGAAGCGGAACAGCAGCTCGGCGGCGGTATCGAAATCCAGCGCGCCGGCCTCGTCCACCTGGCGTTCGGCCAACCAGCCGCGCCCGCTGCGGATCAGTTGCATCAGCTCCTGCCGGCAGGCGGCCAGACGTTCGGCGAACTCCGCCGCCTCGGCGTCGCTGCCCAGGCGCTCGCGCTGCGCGGCCAGCAGCGCCGAGACCTCGCCGAGGCACGGCTGCAAGGCCTCGCGCACCAGGTGGGCGCCGCCCAGGTGCAGGCGCTTGAGCAACTGGTGCAGGGCGTGGAAGCGCGTGGAAAGGACCATGAACTCGTTGTTCAGCCGTGCCAGCCGCCCGGCGCGCATGCGCATGTGCGGGTCCTCGAAGGTGGTGGCGTTGCGCATGTTCTCCAAGCCCACGGCCACGGCGGCGAAGCGCGCGTTGAGCGCTTCGAAGCGCTCGCTGTCGAGGCTGCCGGCCAGGCCTTCGCAGGCGAATGCAGCGAAGTCGCGAAAGCGCGCCTGCAAGGTGCCGCGCAGGTCGGCGCTGGTGGTCTGGGGCAGCACCAGGGCGCTGACCAGGCCGGTGCAGAGGATGCCCAGGGTGATCTCCAGCACCCGCCACAGCGCCGACATGAAGGCGCCTTCGGGGTGCAGGGTGGCGGGCAGGCCGATGATCACGGCGGTGTAGCCGGCCAGCACGCAGGCGTAGCCACGGAAGTCCCGGTAGCGTGCCGCGCCGGCGGTGCACAGGCCGATCCAGATGGCGATGGCCAGCATGAACAGCACCCGCTCCTGATTGAACAGGGCGATCAGCGCCACCATCACCGTCAGCCCCAGCAGCGTGCCGATGATGCGGTAGAAGCTCTTGGCCAGGACCTGCCCGCTCTGCGGCTGCATGACGATGAACACGGTGACCAGCACCGTGCCGGGCTGCGGCAGCTCCAGGCGGTAGGCCAGCCACAGGGCGATGAAGGCGGTGAGCAGGGCCTTGAAGATGAAGACCCAGGTGACCCCTTCGGTACGGGCCCAATGGGCAAGGTCACGGCGCAGCGCCGTGGTCCAGGTAGCGTCGATGTTCATGGGCGTGCCAGGCGGAAGCGGGGTTCGGAGGGCGTCAGGTGTTCAGTGGCAGGGCCGGCTTCCTGCGGCAGGCCACCGCCCAGCTGCAGCAGCAGGTCGGCCTGGGCGGCGAGGCGCCGTGCGCGCACCTGCTGCTCCACGCGCTGGGCCTCGAACAGGGCCGGCTGCGCCTGCAGCACCTCGCTGTAGTCGGTCAGCCCGCGTTGCTGGGCCAGCAGGGTCAGGTCGCAGGCGTGTCGCGCCTGGGCCACGGAGACTTCCGCCAGGCGCTGTTGCTGGTGCAGCGACTCCAGGCGCACCAGGGCATCGGCCACGCCCTTGATGGCCTGCACCAGGGTCTGGTCGTAATGCCCCACTGCCAGGTCGTAGCCGGCGCTGGCTTCGGCCAGTTGGCCGCGCCGCCGCCCGCCGTCGTAGAGCGGCAGGGACAGCGCCGGGCCGAGGCCCCAGGTGAGCTTGTCGTAGCGCAGGAAATCCAGCACGCCGCCCTGCACCGCCGAGCTGCCAAGACCGCCGAGCAGGTCGACATTGGGGTAGAAATCCGCCTTGGCCGCCTCGATGCCCTTGGCTTCGGCCGCCACCTGCCAGCGTGCCGCCACCAGGTCCGGGCGATGGCCGAGCAGTTCCAGGGGCAGGCGCGGCGGCAGGCCGATGTCCCTGAGCAGCGCCAGGCGCGGCCGAGTCATGGCTTCGGCAGCCCCCGGCCCCTCCCCTGCCAGTGCGGCGATCAGGTTGTGATCGAGGGCGATGCTTTCGCGCAGTTCGTCGATCTGCCGCTCCACGGGCGGGATGCCCATTTCCGCGCGGGTCACCTCCAGGCGGGTGCCGATACCGTCGTGGCGACGACGCTTGGCCAGCCCCACCAGCTGCTGGCGCTGGGTCAGCTCGGCCTGGGCGATGTCCAGCTGGCTGTGATGGAGCGCGAGGCCGATATAGGCGCGCACCAGGTTGCCCTGCAGTTCCAGGGCTGCCAGCCGGGCTTCGGCGACGCTGGCCCGGGCACGGTCCACCGCCGCCTCGCCACGGGCACGCTCGCGGCCCCAGAGGTCCAGCGGGTAGCTGAAGCCGAGCTGGCTGGTGTTGTTCCACGAGCTGGTGCGCGCCAGGTCGCCGGGGCCATAGAAGGCGTCGTCGGGCCAGCGCTTGCGCTGCACGTTGGCGGCCAGGCCGAGGCTGGGCGATTCGTCCGCCTCCACCACGTGGGCCAGGGCCCGCGCCTGGCGGACCCGGGCGGCGGCCATGTCCAGGCTCGGGCTGCCGGCCAGGGCGCGGTCCATCCAGGCGTCCAGCTGCGGGTCGCCGAAGGCTCGCCACCACTGGCTGGCGGGCCAGCCGGCCTGGGCCTCGGCCGAAGCGATGGCGGCCCCCACCTCCAGCGCGGCCGGGTCGGGGACCTGGCTGGCCGGGGCGATGCCGTTGGAGTCGATGCAGGAACAGAGGAGCGGGAAACAGACGTACAGGCTGACCCGGAGCAAGCCGGGCCGATCGATGCGGGGCACGTGCGGCGAATCCTGATGGCAAGGGCTCTGGTGGCCCGTAACGGCGGCGATTCTATGTGTCGCCCGGGGGTCAGGATAAGCACACGGATAGGTGATTCATTGTGTACTCAGCGGCCATAATCGGCGGCACCACTTCATGCCAGAATTCGCGCCCCGTTCCGGGCCGGAGCCCTTGATGGACATCCTCTTCAACATGCGTGCCTTCGTCTGTGTCGCGGAGACCGGCAGCTTCACCGCCGCCGCCCAACGACTGGACCTGACCACCTCCTACGTTTCCCGCGCGGTCGCCACCCTGGAGACCCACCTGCGAACCCGCCTGTTGCACCGAACCACCCGCCGCATTGCCCTCACCGAAGCCGGCCAGCGCTACCTGATGCGATGCGAGCAGATCCTCGGCTACATCGAGGAGGCCGAAGCCGAAGCCAGCGAAGCCCACGCCCGCCCCGCCGGCAACCTGAAGGTCCACGCCATGACCGGCATCGGCCAGCACTACCTGATCGAAGCCATTGCCCAGTACGCCGAGACCTACCCGGACGTGAGCTTCGACCTGACCCTGGCCAACCGCACTACGGACATCCTCGACGAGGGTTACGACATTTCGGTGGTGATCGCCCAGGAGCTGCCGGACTCGGGCTTCATCTCCAAGCAGCTGGGCACCACCTACAGCGTGCTCTGCGCCTCCCCCGGCTACATCGCCAAGCACGGCGCGCCACGCCAGCCCGCCGACCTGCTGGGGCATCGCTGCCTGCGCCTGGTGAACTCGGTGATGTCGCTGGACAAGTGGACCTTCGATGGCCCGGACGGGCAGCAGATGATCACCATCACCCAGACGCCCTTCCAGGTGAACACCGCCGATGCGCTGACCGAGGCGCTGCGGGCGGGCATGGGCATCGGCGTGCTGCCGGTGTACTCGGCGGTGCACGGCCTGCGGGACGGCAGCCTGGTGCGGGTGCTGCCCCATCACAGCCTGTTCCCGTTGGGCATCTATGCGCTGTACCCGTCGCGGCAGTTCCTCGATGCGAAGATCCGCACCTGGGTGGAGTTCCTCCGCGACTTCCTCCCCGGCCGCCTGAAGGCCGACGAGTCGGTCTTGCTGGAGCACAGCGCAACGCTGGGTTGAGCCTTCCGTCAGGCGGCGAGCGCAGCACTCTGGCGCTTGCGCCGCTTGGCGCTCTCCAGCAGCCAGATGGCCTGGCTGGCCTGGGCGTCGGCCAGGCGCACGAAGGGGCCGGCCTTCACCGTGCCATCCAGCACCACCAGCCAGCACGCCAGGTGGCCGGCGCGGCGCAGGGTTTCGGGGACGGCTGAGCCGACCAGGGACATGATCTCGGCACTGTGCATGCTGGACTCCAGGGCGATGTGGACGATGGCGTCACTCTAGGAGCCGGCCTGGCGGTACGGAAATCAGTCCGCTCGATAGTGCTCATGGGTCGCCACGATGCCGCCACCGCCCTGCCCGCGCTGACCGGCGAGGTGCCCCGAAGCCGTCAAATGCCCCGCACCTTCACGGCATTCCGCCGTCCAACATCGGACAGCCGCAAGCGGAGACGCGAGATGCCTGGCAGCTATCGATACGAAATCATCTACCGGCTCCACGGGAGCCCGCAGGCGTTCATCGTCGAACGGGACGGACCGCCCAGCAGCGCCGATATCCATGCGCTGCTGGTGGAGCGACACGGCATTCCACTGGGGGAGACGCCGCCGAGGGACAACCGGGACTACCTGCGCCTGACCACCGGCCACGGTATCCAGGACGTGGCGGTCAGGCGCAAGTACTGACGGCCACGCAGGCCGTCGGCAGGATCAGCTGAGGGTGCCGAGGTTGAAACCGGTGACCGAGGCCAGGGTGCCGCGCCACAGCGTCAGTCCGGTGCAGGTCAGGCCGCCGGCGGCGTAGACGCTGACATCACGCAGGTGGATGTACTGGGGCGGCAGCAGGTTCGGGTCTTCCCCGGTGGACTTGGCCATGACGCCGAGCTTGGCGAAGGTGGCGCGGATGTCCTCGCGGCCCTCTTCCGGCCAGGAGTGGGCGTATTCCTGGGCGAACAGGTCGAAGTAGCTCTCCACGGAGATCAGCGTCCCGCTGACCAGGCCTGCGCCGACGGTGAGGGTGATGCCCACTTCCACGCCGAGTTCGTTGGCCTGGCGCACCAGCATCTGCAGGAACCAGTCCATGCTGCGCCCCGTCCACTCGAAGTCCTTCGCCGTGCTCAGGTCATAGCTGCTGAGGATTTCGGCGGCATTCGACTTGGGGGTGTTCTGGGTGTCGCTCATTCGTCCATCTCCGTGGTTGCGGGGCTTGAAGTCCAAGGGTTATAGCACGGCGCCGGCGACAGGCAGGCGCCGCCGTTGCGCGGCAGCTCGCCGCAGGTCAGGCGAGGGTCGCGCCGAGGGCGCGGATGCAGCGCTGCAACGCGGGCGACTCGCCCAGCAGGCGCACCCGCAGGCCGTCGATCTCGCGGCGCACCGGGTAGTGCTTGCGCAACGCGTCGAAGGCAGCGCGGCGCTGGATGGCGTCCCCCACCAGGCTGCGGCGGAAGTCGGCGTCGTCCCGGCGCGGGTCGTACACCGCGCGGCAGAGCATGGGCAGCGCCCACTGCGGATCGGCGCTGGCATCCAGAACCAGTTCGGGCAGCCAGGGCGCCGGCAACAGGTCGGCCAGGCGCACCGTCTCGGGCTGCTTCAGGGCCCGGCAGAAGGCCTGGTAGATCTGCTCGGTGCCGCGCAGCTTGCCGTCCAGGCTGTAGCCGGCGATATGCGGGGTGGCGATGCGGCACAGCGCGGCCAGTTGCGGGTCCGCCTCGGGCTCACCCTCCCACACGTCCAGCACCACGCGCAGGTCCGGGCGCCGGCCCAGCACGTCGCGCAGGGCATGGTTGTCCACCACCGCGCCTCGGGCGGCATTGATCAGCCAGGTGCCGTCGCGCAAGGCGGCCAAGCGGGTGGCATCGAGCAGGTGATGGGTGGGGTGGTCGCCGGATTTTTCCAGCGGGGTGTGCAGGCTGATGGCATCGCAGCGCGCCAGCAGGGTGTCCAGGTCCACGTAGTCGCCACCCTCGGCAGCCTGGCGCGGTGGGTCACAGACCAGCACGGTCCAGCCCAGCTCGCGCAGCACCTGCACCAGGCGCCCGCCCACCTGGCCGGCGCCAACGACGCCATAGGTGCGGCTGGCCGGGTCGACGCCGGCGTCCTCGGCCAGGGTCAGCAGGCTGCCCAGCACGTAGTCCACCACGCCCCGGGCGTTGCAGCCCGGCGCACTGGACCAGGCGATACCACCCGCGTCGAGGGCCTGGGTGTCCAGATGATCGGTGCCGATGGTGCAGGTGCCGACAAAGCGCAGCGCGCTGCCTTCCAGCAGGGCGCGGTCCACATGGGTCACCGAGCGCACCAGCAGCACCTCGGCATCGCCCAGGGCGGCGCGGTCGATGGCCCGGCCGGGCAGGCGGCGGATGGTGCCGAAGCCTCCGAAGAAGGCATCGACCAGGGGAATGTTCTCGTCAGCGAGGATCTGCATGGGGGCACTCCATGGGCGGGGTGGGCATTCTACGGAATCCGTCGCGCAAGGTCCTACAGCCCTTTCCTGACCCATGCGTCAACGCGTAGACTACGCGGTCTTTCGCCTCCGCTGATTCCCCATCGCCGGCAGTCCCCCTGCCACGGCCGCTTCAGCGCCCGCTGCGAGCCCATCGCAGCCAGGCGGCCCGCCCTGGGCATACGCAAGACGGACGCCACCGCCGTACCGGTGAACGCTACACAGCCATGGAAAGACCTCCCGTGACCATCCGAACTCGCCTCGACCGTACCCGGCGCGAACTCCGAGCCCTATTCACCCTCGCCCTGCCGATCATGATCGCCCAGCTCTCCCACTCGGCCATGGGCTTCGTCGACGCCGTGATGGCCGGCCGCGTGAGCCCCCGCGACCTGGCCGCCGTGGCCCTGGGCAACTCCATCTGGATACCCGTGTTCCTGCTGATGACCGGCATTCTCCTGGCCACCACCGCCAAGGTGGCGCAGCGCTTCGGCGCCGGCCAGCAGGGCGAGATCGGCCCTCTGGTGCGCCAGGCCCTGTGGCTGGCCGTGGCCGTGGGCCTGGGCGGCGCCGGCCTGCTGCTGTGTGCCGAGCCGGTGCTGCACCTGATGGGCGTGGAGGAAGACCTGATCGCCCCGAGCATGGGCTACCTGCACGGCATCGCCTACGGGCTGCCGGCGGTGGCGCTGTACCAGGTGCTGCGCTGCTTCAGCGACGGCCTGGGCAGGACCCGCCCGAGCATGGTGCTGGGCATCTGCGGGCTGCTGCTGAACATCCCGCTGAACTACGTGCTGATCTACGGCCACCTGGGCTTCCCGGCCATGGGCGGCGTGGGCTGCGGCTGGGCCAGCGGCACGGTGATGTGGATGATGTTCCTGGGCATGCTCGGCTGGGTGCGCTTCGCCCGCGTCTACCAGGGCAGCGCCCTGTTCGCCCGCTTCGAGCGGCCCGACTGGTCGGTGATCCGCCGCCTGCTGTCGGTGGGCCTGCCCATCGGCATCGCGGTGTTCGCCGAGTCGAGCATCTTCGCGGTGATCGCCCTGCTGATCGGCGGCCTTGGCGCCAACGTGGTGGCCGGCCACCAGATCGCCCTGAACTTCAGCTCCCTGGTATTCATGATCCCCTACTCCCTGGCGATGGCCGTCACCGTGCGCGTAGGCCAGGCCCTGGGCCGTGGCGAGCCCCGCGAGGCGCGCTTCGCCGCCGGCGTGGGGATGGCCACCGCGCTGGCCTACGCCTGCCTCTCGGCGAGCCTGATGATGCTGCTGCGCCAAGGCATCGCCGGCATCTACACGCCGGACCCGGAGGTGATCGCCATGGCCGCCTCGCTGCTGGTGTTCGCCGCGCTGTTCCAGTTCTCCGACGCCATCCAGGTGACCGCCGCCGGTGCGCTGCGGGGCTACCAGGACACCCGCGCCACCATGGTCATCACCCTGTTCTCCTACTGGGGCATCGGCCTGCCGGTGGGCTGGCTGCTGGGGCTGACCGACTGGCTGGGCGAAGCCAGCGGCCCGCGCGGGCTGTGGCAGGGGCTGATCGTCGGCCTGACGGTGGCGGCGGTCATGCTCAGCTACCGCATCACCGGCAGCGCCCGGGCGCACATCCGCCACCTGAGCCAGCGGCCGACCGCTGTGGCCTGATCCGGCGATAGTGTCTCAACAACGCAACAGGGCCCTTTCGGGCCCTGTTTGTTAATCGGCTTTCTTGCGAATCCAGTACAGATAAGTGCCTGCCTCTTCCGCCTGGTCCACCAGCTCGTGGCCGAGGAACATGCAGAACTTCGGAATGTCGCGGCGGGTCGAGGGATCGGTGGCGATCACCTTGAGCAGGCCGCCGGCCTGCAGGTCGCGCACCTTGTTGTGCAGCATCATCACCGGCTCGGGGCAGTTGAGGCCGGTGGCGTCGAGAATGGCATCGGGCTGATCGGTCATGGGGCACTCCGTCGAAGGGGCGCTATTGTCGCGCAAAGCGCCGCGTCCGCCCACTCCCAGGGCCCGACCTTGGATGGGCCGCCGGACGGAACGCAACGGTGGTAGCCTGCCGCGCCACGCCCACCACATGCCCAACCACCATGCGCCCGACCTGCCTGCTGCTTGCCCTCCTCCTGCTCGGCGGCTGCGCCGCCCGCGACCACCTGCCCGACTACAGCACCCAGGCCGGCAAGGCCCTGCCCGCCACCTGGTACGACGCGGTGATCATCGCCCGCGATGGCACACGGCTCTCCGCCACCGTGTTCCAACCCGCCCTCGCCGCTGGGGAAACCGCCCCGCTGGTGGTGCACACCCACGGCTGGGGAGGCTGGCGGGTCACCGGGCCGGACGGTTTCTACGGCCAGCGCATGATCTCCGGGCGCACCGCCCTGCGGGCCTGGCGCGCCGGCTACTGGGTGGTCAGCTACGACCAGCGCGGCTGGGGCGGCAGCGAAGGCGACATCGAGATGATGGACCCGCGTTATGAAGTGCAGGACGCCCGCGCCGTGGTGGACTGGGCCAGCGCCCACCTGCCGCGCCTGACCGAGGACGGCCCCGGCGACCCGCGCGTGGGCATGCTCGGGGAAAGCTACGGCGGCGCCGTGCAACTGCTGGCCGCCAGCGAAGACCCGCGCATCGACGTGCTGGTGCCCATCGCCACCTGGTACGACCTGGCCGACGCCCTCGCCCCCGGCGGCCGCCTCAAGGTGGGCTGGACCGGCGTACTGGTCAGTCTCGGCCTGGCCACCGGCTACGACCTCGGCAAATTCATCCAGGCGCCCTACCTGCGCAGTGCCGGCGGCGAACTGACCGAGCCGGTACGCGACGAACTCCACGCCCACAGCCTGGCGGCCTACTGCGAACAAGGCCGCCGCCCGCGAGCCGACGCCCTGCTGATCCAGGGTCTGCGCGACACCCTCTTCCCCCTCGACCAGGGCCTGGCGATCCGCGACTGCCTGCGCCAGGGCAGCGCCGACGTGCGCCTGCTGGGCATCCAGGGCGGGCACATCCTGCCGCCACCGCTGCAGCAGTGGAGCGGCCTGCCGCCCTTCAACAACGAACCGGTGCTGCACTGCGACGGCCAGGCCCTCAACCTCGAAACCGCAGTGGTGAACTGGTACGAAGATCGCCTGCGCGGCCGTCACGGCGCGGCGGACAGCATCCCGCGCCTGTGCCTGAGCCTGTCCACCGACCAGGGCCTGGCCCTGCACGAAGCACCGCGCCAGGCCAGCACGCTGCCCCTGCAGGAAACCCGCCTGCGCCCCGCCACCAGCGGCTGGCTGCAGCCGGCGGCCTTCGTCGAACTCAAGCGGATCGAACAGCCGGCTGCCCTCGTGGGGCCGACCCTGCTGCACCTGCGCCCCCGGGAAGACGATCACGAAGTCTTCGCCGCCCTTGCCGTGCGCCGGGCCAACGGGGATGTGGAGGTGCTGAGCGAGCAGGTCACCCCACTGGCCGCGCGAGCCGACGTGCGCCTGCCTTCGGTGAGCACCCGTCTGCAACCGGGTGACCGCCTCGGCCTGCGCTTCAGCGGCTTCAGCGGGCAGTACCTGTTCAACGGGTCCTGGTGGCCGGGCCAGGTGAGCCTGGCCGGTGAAGTGGAGCTGCCGGAGCTGCAGCCCCTGCCCCACTGAGCGGCAGCCTCAGCCGAGGCGCCGCAGGTGGCAGGTGACTTCCTCGCGGTCGTGGTAGAGCTGCTTGCAGGCCATCGCCACCTTGATGCGGCGCGCCTTGAAGCTTTCTTCAAGGCGTTGCAGCAGGCGCTGCACTTCCGCATAGCGCTGCTTCATCGGCAGCTTGAGGTTGACCACCGCCTCGCGGCACAGGCCCTCGCCGATCCAGGTCTCCAGCAGCGCCGCATTGCGCGCCGGCTTCTCGACGATGTCGCAGACCATCCAGTCCACCGGCTGCTTCGGCTTGTAGGTGAAGCCGTCGGCCCGCAGGTGCTGCACCAGGCCGGTGTCCATCAGGCTCTGCGCCATCGGGCCGTTGTCGATGGCGGTGACCAGCATGCCGCGCCGCACCAATTGGTAGGTCCAGCCGCCGGGCGAAGCCCCCAGGTCGACCCCGGTCATGTCGCCGGACAGGCGCGTCTCCCACTGCTCGCGGGGGATGAAGGTGTGCCAGGCCTCTTCCAGCTTCAGGGTCGAGCGGCTGGGCGCCTCGCGGGGGAACTTCAGGCGCGGGATGCCCATGGGCCAGAGGGCCGAGTTGTCCGGCTCGGCCAGCCCGACGAAGACCTCGCGGCCACTGCGGAACGTCAGCAACAAGCGCGGCAGGCGCGGGTCGTCCCGCAGGCACCCGGCCTTATCCAGCGCCTTGCGCAGCGGGCCCTCGAACTTCTTGCAGAAGTTCGACAGCTCCTTGCCTTCATTGGTGTCCAGCACCTCCAGCCAGAGGCTGCCGCACACCGGGTACGCGCCCAGGTGCTCCAGCAGCACGCTGATGCGATCGGTCTCCGGCAGCGCGAGGAACTCACCCCGGGCCCACTGGCGCGGGAAGATCAACCGGGCGAAACGCTGCCCCAGCATCAGGCGCTCGGCACCGCCGGGCTCCTGGCAGATGAATTCGGCATGGGCGCTGCCGGCCTTGCCCTTGGCATAGCCGGGCACCTCCAGGCGCGCAGCCAGGTCGGTGATCTCGGCGCAGACCTCGCCCTCGAAGCCGGGCCGGCAGTGCAGTAACAGGGTGTTCATGGTGGTGTCTCCTCGGGCGCGCACTATAGAGCCGACGTAGCCGATTTCACACAACCGTCTGCGCAAAAGTCTTAGATCAAAGGAAATTCCTACCGACGGACTGGCGCCCTCGGCGTGTGAACGCTCGACAGGCGGAACCCCAGCCCGGCCAACGCAGTCCAGAACATGGCGAGGCCCGTGCAGCGCGACTAGCTTTGAGGGTCTCCGTCCGTGTACCGGCCCCCGCCGTGTGGGCCAAAGGAGAAGCAGATGCCCTCGTTGGATAGCCTGAACAGCCGCCGCACCCTGGATGTGGACGGCAAGACCTATCACTACTTCAGCCTGCCGGAGGCCGCCAAGAGCCTCGGCAGCATCGACAAGCTGCCCCTGTCCCTGAAAGTGCTGCTGGAGAACCTGCTGCGCTGGGAGGACGGCAAGACCGTCACCCGGGACGACCTCGATGCCCTGGTCGCCTGGCAGAAGGAGCGTCGCTCCGACCGGGAGATCCAGTACCGCCCGGCGCGGGTGCTGATGCAGGACTTCACCGGCGTGCCGGCGGTGGTCGACCTGGCCGCCATGCGCGATGCCGTGGCCAGCGCCGGGGGCGACCCGCAGAAGATCAATCCGCTCTCCCCGGTGGACCTGGTGATCGACCACTCGGTGATGGTGGACCGCTACGCCAGCCCCGAGGCTTTCGCCCGCAACGTGGAGCTGGAGATGGCCCGCAATGGCGAGCGCTATGCCTTTCTGCGCTGGGGCCAGAGCGCCTTCGACAACTTCAGCGTGGTGCCGCCGGGCACCGGCATCTGCCACCAGGTGAACCTGGAATACCTCGGCCGCACCGTCTGGACACGGGAGGAAGACGGTCTGACCTACGCCTTCCCCGACACCCTGGTGGGCACCGACTCCCACACCACCATGATCAACGGCCTCGGCGTGCTCGGCTGGGGCGTCGGCGGCATCGAGGCGGAGGCGGCCATGCTCGGCCAGCCGGTGTCGATGCTGATTCCCGAGGTGGTCGGCTTCAAGCTCAGCGGCAAGCTGCGCGAGGGCATCACCGCCACCGACCTGGTGCTGACGGTCACCCAGATGCTGCGCAAGAAAGGGGTGGTGGGGAAATTCGTCGAATTCTACGGCGACGGCCTGGCGGAACTGCCCCTGGCCGACCGCGCCACCCTGGCCAACATGGCGCCGGAATACGGGGCCACCTGCGGCTTCTTCCCGGTGGACGAGGTGACCCTCGGCTACCTGCGCCTGTCCGGCCGGCCCGAGGCCACCGTCAAGCTGGTGGAGGCCTACTGCAAGGCCCAGGGCCTGTGGCGCAATGCCGGCGACGAGCCGCTGTTCACCGACAGCCTGGCCCTGGACATGGGCACGGTGGAAGCCAGTCTGGCCGGCCCCAAGCGCCCGCAGGACCGCGTCCCGCTGACCCGCGTGGCCAAGACCTTCGATGACCTCCTCGCCCTGCAGCCCGCCCCGGCCGGCACCGGAGGCCAGGCCCAGCGCGGCACGGCCGAGTACCAGCACGAGGGCCGGAGCTACCGCCTGGAGGATGGCGCCGTGGTGATCGCCGCCATCACCTCCTGCACCAACACTTCCAACCCCAGCGTGATGATGGCGGCCGGGCTGCTGGCGAAGAAGGCCGTGGAGAAGGGCCTGGCGCGCAAGCCCTGGGTGAAGAGTTCCCTGGCCCCCGGCTCCAAGGTGGTGACCGAGTACTTCGCCGCCGCCGGGCTGACCCCGTACCTCGACACCCTGGGTTTCGACCTGGTGGGCTACGGCTGCACCACCTGCATCGGCAACTCCGGGCCGTTACTGGAACCCATCGAGCAGGCCATCCAGCAGGGCGACCTGACGGTGGCCTCGGTGCTCTCCGGCAACCGCAACTTCGAAGGCCGCGTGCACCCATTGGTGAAGACCAACTGGCTGGCCTCCCCGCCCCTGGTGGTCGCCTATGCCCTGGCCGGCAGCGTGCGCCTGGACCTCAGCCGCGAGCCCCTGGGCGAGGACCGCAACGGCCAGCCGGTGTACCTCAAGGACATCTGGCCCAGCCAGCAGGAGGTGGCCGAAGCCATCGCCAAGGTGGACACCGCGATGTTCCGCAAGGAATACGCCGAAGTCTTCACCGGCGACGAGACCTGGCAGGCGATCCAGGTGCCGGACGCCGACACATACGCCTGGCAAGCCGACTCCACCTACATCCAGCACCCGCCGTTCTTCGCCGACATCGGCGGCGAACCGCCCCGGGTGACGGACGTGCAGCGCGCCCGCATCCTCGCCTTGCTGGGAGATTCGGTGACCACCGACCACATCTCCCCCGCCGGCAACATCAAGGCCGACAGCCCGGCCGGGCGCTACCTGCGCGAGCACGGCGTGGAGCCGGCCGACTTCAACTCCTACGGCTCGCGCCGGGGCAACCACGAGGTGATGATGCGCGGCACCTTCGCCAACATCCGCATCCGCAACGAAATGCTGGGCGGCGAGGAAGGCGGCAACACCCTCCACGTGCCCAGCGGCGAGAAGCTGGCCATCTACGACGCCGCCATGCGCTACCAGGCCGAAGGCACGCCGCTGGTGATCATCGCCGGCAAGGAATACGGCACCGGCTCCTCCCGCGACTGGGCGGCCAAGGGCACCAACCTGCTGGGGGTCAAGGCGGTGATCGCCGAGAGCTTCGAGCGTATCCACCGCTCCAACCTGGTGGGCATGGGCGTGCTGCCGCTGCAGTTCACCGGCGGCATCGACCGCAAGCGCCTGGGCCTGACCGGGCGCGAGCGGATCGCCGTCCTCGGGCTCAGCGGCGTGGAGCTGCGCCCGCGCATGGACCTGACCCTGGAGATCACCCGCGAGGACGGCTCCCACGAGAATGTCGAGGTGCTCTGCCGCATCGACACCCTCAATGAAGTGGAGTACTTCAAGGCCGGCGGCATCCTCCACTACGTGCTGCGCCAGCTGCTCGCAGCCTGACCTGTAAGCGGCCCGGAGCCCCGCAAGGGCTCTGGGTCGCGGGCTGGCAGGAAACTTTCCCGACGGCGACACGACACAAACTGTTTACACTGCACGGCAAAAAATGGCTCAACTTTGGTTCACCAGAGCCGATACCCGCCTCAAGCCTTGCGGAAGAACAACATGAGAAACAACCAACCGGTTACCCAACGCGAAAGGACCTACCCCGCCGAGCAGCGCCTCATTTCGACCACGGACGGCAAGGGTGTCATCACCTACTGCAACCAGGCCTTCGTCGATATCAGCGGCTATTCCAGGGAGGAGCTGATCCACGCTCCGCACAACCTCGTCCGCCACCCGGACGTACCCCCCGCCGTGTTCGCCCACATGTGGGCCACCCTGAAGAAGGGCCGGCCGTGGATGGGCATCGTCAAGAACCGCTGCAAGAACGGCGACCACTACTGGGTCAACGCCTACGTCACGCCCATCTTCGAGGGCAGCCAGGTCACCGGCTACGAGTCGGTGCGGGTCAAGCCCACCGCCGAGCAGGTGCGCCGGGCCGAAGCGCTCTACGCACGGATCAACGCCGGCAAGTCCGCCATCCCCAGCCAGGACCGCTGGCTGCCGGTGCTGCAGGACTGGCTGCCGTTCATCCTCATCAGCCAGATCGGCTTCTTCATCGGTGCCTGGCTGACCTCCCACTGGGGCTTCCTGCTCGCGGCGCTGCTCTCCGTGCCCCTCGGGCTGATCGGCCTTGCCTGGCAAGGGCGCGGCATCAAGCGCCTGCTGCACCTGGCCGAGCAGACCACCTCCGACCCGCTGATCGCGCGGATGTACACCGACAGCCGGGGCGACCAGGCCCGCCTGGAGATGGCCCTGCTCAGCCAGGAGGCACGCCTCAAGACCTGCCTCACCCGCCTGCAGGACACCGCCGAGCACCTCACCGACCAGGCCCGCCAGGCCGATGCCCTGGCCCACAACAGCTCCGACGGGCTGGAGCGCCAGCGCCAGGAAACCGACCAGGCGGCCACCGCCGTCAACCAGATGGCCGCCACCACCCAGGAAGTTGCCTCCAACGTCCAGCGCACCGCCGACGCCACCCAGGAGGCCAACCGCCTCACCACCCAGGGCAGGCATGTCGCCGCCGAGACCCGCGCCGCCATCGAGCGCCTGTCGCAGTCGGTGATCGAGACCAGCGAGACCGTCGCCCGCCTGGCCCAGGACAGCAACGAGATCGGTGGCGTGGTGGACGTGATCAAGGGCATCGCCGACCAGACCAACCTGCTGGCCCTCAACGCCGCCATCGAGGCTGCCCGTGCCGGCGAGATGGGCCGGGGCTTCGCCGTGGTGGCCGACGAGGTGCGCTCCCTGGCGCAGCGCACCGCCGAGTCCACCGGGCAGATCCACCAGCTCATCGCCCAGTTGCAGAAGACCGCCGAGGAAACCGTGCGCACCATGGAGAACGGTCGTCGCCAGGCCGACGAAGGCGTCGAGCAGGTGCTGCAGGCCGACCAGGCCCTGGTGGGCATCAGCGAAGCCGTGGCCAACATCACCGCCATGACCGACCAGATCGCCGCCGCCACCGAGGAACAGAGCGCCGTGGCCGAAGAGATCAACGTGCGCATCGGCAGCATCGCCCAGCTCGCCGACCAGACCTCCGGCGAAGCCCAGCGCACCGCGCTGCTGAGCGAAGAGCTGGCCCACACCGCCCACGGCCAGTACTCCCTGGTGGACCGCTTCAACCGCTGAACCCCACCCGGTCGAAACGGAGCGCCCCAGGGCGCTCTTTTTCGTTGTGCCGCCCGCTCGCCGCCGCGCCTCCCTGACCCGTTCGACCGGCGCCGTACAGGTCTTTTCGCCGCAGATCCGCACCGGGTCGGGCCGCCGGCCTGAAGATTCCACTTGAACGTTCCCGCTTCGCCCCACTCACAGTTCGTATCCCGCTGCGCTCGCGTGGGCGCGGCAGTCTGACAAGGATGGGGAAACGGATGGCAACCCGAACGCCCACACTCGCGTTCTGCCTGGCGACGCTGGCACTGGCCGGCTGCGGCCAGGACACACCGCAGGAACACCTGCCCCGCGTACTGGTGCGCGAGGCCACCCGCACCGACTACGCCCCGCGCCCCAGCGTGGTGGGCGATATCCAGGCGCGGGTCGAGGCGCAGCAGGCCTTCCGCGTCGGCGGCAAGATCATCGAACGCCATGTCGACGTGGGCGACCGGGTGCAGGCCGGCCAGGTCCTGGCCCGCCTCGACCCGCAGGAGCTGCGCACCCAGGTGGACAACGCCCGCGCCGCCGTCGCGGCCGAGCAGGCGCGGCTGCGCCTGGCCGAGGTCGACTTCAGGCGCCAGGGCCAACTGCTGCCCAAGGGCTACACCAGCCGCAGCGAATACGACCGCGCCCAGGCCGAGCGCCGTGCCGCACAAAGCGCCCTGGACGCCGCCCTCGCCCAGCAGGCCTCCGCCGAGGATCAGCTCTCCTACACCGAACTCAAGGCCTCCACCGACGGCGTCATCACCCAGCGCAGCGGCGAGGTCGGCCAGGTGGTGCAGGCCACCCTGCCGATCTTCACCTTGGCCGGCGAAGGCGAGCGGGACGCCGTGTTCAACGTCTACGAATCGCTGTTCCAGGGCGACCAGGGCGATCAGCCGGTCAGCGTCCACCTGCTCTCCGACCCGACCGTGCAGGTCGAGGGCCGCATCCGCGAAGTCACCCCCACCGTCGACGACCGCAGCGGCACGCTGAAGGTGAAGGTCGGCCTCGACCGGGTCCCCGCCGCCATGGGCCTGGGCAGCGTGGTGGGAGCCGAGCTGCCGCAGGCCGCGCAGCCCCGCGTGGTGCTGCCCTGGTCGGCACTGTTCAAGCAGGGCCGGAACCCGGCGGTGTGGGTGCTGGACGACGAGGACCGCGCCCACCTGCAACCGGTGGGCCGGGTCAGCTACGCCCGCGAACGGGTGATCGTCGGCGAAGGCCTGGCCGCCGGGCAGCGGGTCGTGGTGGCGGGCGGCCAGATGCTGCACCCCGGGCAGAAGGTGGAAGTGGCCCGTGACGAACAGGCCGCCGAGCCGGTGGAGCACAGCGCCAGCGCCGAGCCCCGCACCCGGACGGAGGCCCGCCCATGAAGCCCTGGCTGCCAGCCCTTGCATTGGCCGCACTGGCCGGTTGCTCCCAGGAGGCGGACGAGGCCCCGGCGCCGCGCCCGGTGCTCTACGTCACCGTGCGCAGCGACGACGTCCACCAGGTCGGCCGCTTCGCCGGCAGCATCCAGGCCCGCTACGAGACGACCCTGGGCTTTCGCACCAACGGCCGCATCGCCGCACGCACCCTCAATGTCGGCGACAGCGTGGAAACCGGCACCCTGCTCGCCACCCTCGACCCCACCGACCAGCAGAACGCCCTGCTCAGTGCCCAGGGCGATGCCTCCCGCGCCGAGGCCGAGTGGATCGACGCCCAGGCCGACGAGCGCCGCCAGGCCGAACTGCTCACCCGTGGCGTAGGCGCCCAGGCCAACCTGGACCGCGCCCGCACCCGCCTGAAGACCAGCCGCGCCACCCTCGACCAGGCCAACTCGGCGGTGCGCCGAGCCCAGGACCAGCTGGGCTACACCGAGCTGCGCAGCGACATCGCCGGCGTCATCACCCAATGGCACGCCGAGGCCGGCCAGGTGGTGCAGGCCGGCCAGGAGGTGGTGACCCTGGTCCGCCCGGACGTGAAGGAAGCGGTGGTCGACCTGCCGGACGAACTGGTCCAGCGCCTGCCCGCCGACGCGCGCTTCGAGGTAAGCGCCCAGCTCGACCCGCAGGCGCGCACCACCGGCACGGTAAGGGAACTGGCGCCCCAAGCCGACGCCACCACCCGCACCCGGCGCCTGCGCCTGTCCCTGGACGAGGCCCCGCCCAGCTTCCACCTGGGCAGCACCGTCAGCGTGCTGCTCAGCAGCCCGGTCGCCCCGCGCACCCACCTGCCGGCCACGGCGCTGATCGGCGATACCCACGCCACCGGGCCGGCCCAGGTCTGGGTGCTGGACCCGCAGGCACGCCAGGTGCACCGCCGCACCGTGGAGGTGCTGCGCAACCAGGACGGCAAGGTCACGGTCGGCAGCGGGCTGGCCGACGGCGAACGGGTCGTCAGCGCCGGCGTGAACAGCTTGAAAGAGGGCCAGGAGGTGAAGATGGACGAAGGAGCGCAACCGTGAGCGAGCAGCACAGGGACCGCCCGCGCGGCGACACCGGCAAGGCCGGCTTCAACCTCTCCGAATGGGCGCTGCGGCACCCCTCGTTCGTCTGGTACCTGATGGTCGTGTCGCTGGTGATGGGGGTGTTCTCCTACTTCAACCTGGGCCGCGAGGAAGACCCCTCCTTCACCATCAAGACCATGGTGATCCAGGCCCGCTGGCCGGGCGCCACGGTGGACGACACGCTGCTGCAGGTCACCGACCGCATCGAGAAGAAGCTGGAGGAGCTGGACAGCCTGGACTACGTGAAGAGCTACACGCGGCCGGGCGAAGCGACGGTGTTCGTCTACCTGAAGGACACCACCAGCGGCAAGGCGATCCCGGACATCTGGTACCAGGTGCGCAAGAAGATCAACGACATCCGCGGCGACTTCCCCCAGGGCCTGCAGGGCCCCGCGTTCAACGACGAGTTCGGCGACGTGTTCGGCAGCGTCTACGCCTTCACCGCCGACGGC
This sequence comes from Metapseudomonas otitidis, assembly GCF_011397855.1. NCBI lineage: Bacteria > Pseudomonadati > Pseudomonadota > Gammaproteobacteria > Pseudomonadales > Pseudomonadaceae > Metapseudomonas > Metapseudomonas otitidis. The sequence goes on from NZ_AP022642.1 coordinate 3,720,847, forward strand.
CTGAGCTTCCGCCAGCTGCGTGACTACGTGGAAAAGGCCCGGCTGGACATCCGCAGCGTGGACAACCTGGGCAAGGTGGAACTGATCGGCGCGCAGAGCGAGGTCATCTACCTCAACTTCTCCACCCGCAAGCTCGCCGCCCTGGGCATCGACCAGCGCCAGGTGCTGGACAGCCTGCGCCAGCAGAACGCGGTGACGCCCTCCGGCGTGATCGAGGCCGGGCCCGAACGCATCTCGGTGCGCACCAACAGCGAGTTCCGCTCCGAGGCCGACCTCGCCGCGGTGAACCTGCGGGTGAACGACCGTTTCTACCGCCTCTCCGACCTGGCGGACATCCAGCGCACCTACACCGACCCGCCCAGCACGTTGTTCCGCTACAACGGCCAGCCCGCCATCGGCCTGGCCGTGGCCATGCGCAAGGGCGGCAATATCCAGGAGTTCGGCGAAGCGCTGCGCCAGCGCATGGAGCAGATCACCGCCGAGCTGCCGGTGGGCGTCGGCGTGCACACGGTGTCGAACCAGGCCGAGGTGGTGGAGAAGGCCGTGGGCGGCTTCACCAGCGCCCTGTTCGAGGCCATCGTCATCGTCCTCGCGGTGAGCTTCGTCAGCCTCGGGGTGCGCGCCGGGCTGGTGGTGGCCTGCTCCATCCCGCTGGTGCTGGCGATGGTCTTCGTGTTCATGGAATACACCGACATCACCATGCAGCGGATCTCCCTCGGCGCGCTGATCATCGCCCTCGGCCTGCTGGTGGACGACGCGATGATCACCGTGGAGATGATGGTCACCCGGCTGGAACTGGGCGACTCGCTGCACGAAGCGGCCACCTTCGCCTACAGCTCCACGGCCTTCCCCATGCTCACCGGCACCCTGGTGACCATCGCCGGCTTCGTGCCCATCGGCCTCAACGCCAGCTCGGCGGGGGAATACACCTTCACCCTGTTCGCGGTGATCGCCGTGGCGCTGATCCTCTCGTGGATCGTCGCCGTGCTGTTCGCCCCGGTGATCGCCGTGCACATCCTGCCCAGGACGCTCAAGCAGCCTGCGGAGAAGCAGAGCCGGCTGTTCGGCTTCTTCGACCGCTGGCTGCAGCGGGCCATGCGCCGCAACCTGCTGACCCTGGTGGTCACCCTCGGGCTGCTGGGGGTGTCGCTGTACCTGCTGCAGTTCGTCCAGCAGCAGTTCTTCCCCGCCTCCGACCGGCCCGAGCTGCTGGTGGACCTGAACCTGCCGCAGAACAGCAGCATCGACGAGACGCGCCGGGTGATGGACCGGGTCGAAGCGCTGCTCAAGGACGACGAAGACGTGTCGCGCTGGAGCGCCTACGTCGGCCAGGGCGCGGTGCGCTTCTACCTGCCCCTGGACCAGCAGCTGCAGAACCCCTTCTACGGCCAGCTGGTGATCGTCGCCCGCGACCTGGAAGCCCGCGAGCGTCTGGCGGGCCGCCTGCGCGAGCACCTGCGCCGAGACTTCGTCGGCATCAGCAGCTACGTGCAGCCGCTGGAGATGGGGCCACCGGTGGGGCGGCCGATCCAGTACCGCATCAGCGGCCCGGACGTGGACAAGGTGCGCGACTACGCCATGCAGCTCGCCGCCCTGCTGGACAGCAACCCGCACATCGGCGAGATCATCTACGACTGGAACGAGCCGGGTAAGGTGCTGCGCATCGAGATCGCCCAGGACAAGCTGCGCCAGCTGGGCCTCGGCTCCGAGGACGTGGCGCAGATGCTCAACAGCGTGGTCACCGGCACCACCGTGACCCAGGTGCGCGACGACATTTTCCTGATCGACGTGGTCGGCCGCTCCGGGCGCGAGGAACGCAGCTCGCCGGAAACCATCGAGAACCTGCAGATGGTCAACGCCAGCGGCACCTCCATCCCGCTCAAGGCCTTCGCCCGCGTCGGCTACGAACTGGAGCAGCCGCTGGTGTGGCGGCGCGACCGCAAGCCCACCATCACCCTCAAGGCCAGCATCAGCGACGACATCCAGCCCACCGACCTGGTGAAGGTGCTCCGGCCGGACATCGACGGCTTCGCCGCCAAGCTGCCGGCCAACTACCGGCTGGCTGCCGGCGGCACCGTCGAGGAGAGCGGCAAGGCCCAGGGGCCCATCGGCCGGGTGGTGCCGTTGATGCTGTTCCTCATGGCCACCTTCCTGATGATCCAGCTGCAGAGCGTGCAGAAGACCCTGCTGGTGGCCAGCGTCGCCCCGCTGGGGCTGATCGGCGTGGTCGCCGCCCTGCTGCCCACCGGCACGCCCATGGGCTTCGTGGCGATCCTCGGGATCCTCGCGCTGATCGGCATCATCATCCGCAACTCGGTGATCCTGGTGACCCAGATCGAGGCCTTCGAGGCCGAAGGCCGCTCACCCTGGAAGGCCGTGATCGAAGCGACCCACCACCGCACCCGGCCGATCCTGCTGACCGCCGCCGCCGCCAGCCTGGGCATGATCCCCATCGCCCGCGAAGTGTTCTGGGGACCGATGGCCTTCGCCATGATCGGCGGGATCATCGCCGCGACACTGCTGACGCTGTTCTTCCTGCCGGCGCTGTACGTCACCTGGTACCGCATCCGGGAGGACTGACGGGGCCGCCCGCCCCGGCCGGTGCGGTTTCCCCGGCAGGCTGCGATGGAGTTCGTAAAAGCGGCGGATGGCGCCGGGGGCCGGGCTGCGCAGACCCGGGGCCTGTGCTAAAAACCGCCCACGAACGCGGGTGCCGAGCCGTCGCCCGGCAGCGCTGAAAAAGGAGCGACACCATGGGCATTTCCTCCAGGGCCAGCCTGGCACTGGCACTGCTGCTGGGCGCAGGCAGCGCCACCGCCGAAGAGCCGACCGACACCGGCAGCCCCATCAAGGACTCGGCCAAGGCCGCCGTTTCCGCCGCCATCTCGGCCGGCAAGAATCTCCTTGGCGGCGCCTCCGAAGGCATCACCGAAGGCCGCCAGTCCGCCCAGGGCGCGGACGGCGCCCTGGTGATCTCCCAGCTGGACCAACTGGACGGCAAGATCGAGGTCCACCTGCTCAAGACCGAAGCCCAGGATGAGAACCTCAGTGTCCTGTTCGGCTTCAAGAACCTCACCGACAAGCCGATCCGACTGATCAACCTGACCTACAACGGCGCCCTGCTGGCCATCGACCAGGACGACTACTCCAGCAACCTGACGCCGATGGACAACCCCGAGGAAGTCACCGTCCCACCCAAGACCGGTGTTCGGCAGAAATTCGTCTTCCAGGGTCCGGTGGAAGGACCCAAGACCGTGCGCCTGTGGGGCCGGGACTACCCCGTCAAGTAAGCCAGGCACGCCGACCTCGGAAGGCCGGGCCCGCCCCCGCCTTCCCCGGGCCACACCTAGGTGTTTCACGGTGGATGGATGAAGCGCCATCCCCCCTACCCACCTGGAAACACCCGTAGCCCGGGCTTCAGCCCGGGGATACACCGCGCTGTATCCGGGCACAGGCTCGGCACCGTCCCGGACTGAAGTCCGGGCTACGCAGAGCCACGCCTGGGAATTCGCGGTGGCGGGTGAAGCGCCGCTCACCCCACCCGCCTGGAAACGCCCGTAGCCTGGGCTTCAGCCCAGGGATGCGCCGGACTGTACCCAGGCACGGGCTCGGCACACTTCCCGGACTGAAGTCCGGGCTACACAGGGCCACGCCTGGGTGTTTCACGGTGAAGTGTTACCCGCCCTGCGCACCGTCCAAGGCAGCCTCCTTTGCCCAGGCCTCGTTGCTTCGGTGACTCCCCAACCCAAGGGCGTCGAACTCGTCCTCGCCCTCGGCCGCGACAACACCGACATGGCGCAACACCCGGCTGATGGGGGAGTCCGGCCAGGGAGACATGGCGTCCTCGTCGTCCCCCAGGTTGATCACCACCTGGCCGCCGAGCCAGGCAATGGCATCCTGCCCTCCGGTGCCGCCGTGGATGTAGGTGGCGGCGTAGACGATGGGCCCGGCCTCCGAGAGCTCGGCGGCAAGCCGGGCCACGCCGACAGCCATCTCGCCGGAATGGGGACGAACCGCCTGGGCCTGGTCCCCACGCACCCGCAGCGCAGCCTCGACCTCGTCCGTGATCGGTATCAGCGCGAACCCCTGCCGCAGCGGACAAACCACCGCCGCAGGCAACTCCCGGCGTGCTGCCGTCAACGTTTCAAGCGGGCCGATGATTACCTGAATCCAATGCATATCGTCTCCTGTGGTTCAGATCCCGTGGGCTTGTGTCATGACCTTCCAAGGTGGAGGGAAAAAGCGCAATCCACCCTACCCGTCTCCTTGGTGGCCCGGAAACACCCGTAGCCCGGTCTTCAGCCCGGGGAGACTCCGCACCGTCCCGGACTGAAGTCCGGGCTACGCAGGGCCACGCCTGGGAGTTCGCGGTGGAGGGGTGAAGCGCCGCTCACCCTACACGCCTGGAAACACCCGTAGCCTGGGCTTCAGCCCAGGGATGTGTCGGGCTGCTGCCGGGGCACGAGGTCAGGGCTGTAGCGGGTTCTGTTCGCTGCACAGGTCCGGGTTGTCGTTCAGCACGCGGCGGATGCGGCCGTTGTCGTAGTACGGCACTTCAGGGCAGTAGCGCTGGCCGGCGGCGGTCTGCACCGGTTTCCAGGTGGTTTCCTCGGTGCGCAGCAGGGTCGGCGGCTGGCCGGACGATGCGGGTTTCCAGATTTCGATGTAGGTGCGTTCGAGGAAATTGCCTTCGTCCATGTCGCAGGACGTGGGGTCGAGCCCGCGCAGGCGCAGGCGGCCGTCGTCGCCCTGCTCCACCCGGCTGCTGTATTCGATGAAGCCGTCGCCGTAGCTGGGTATGACGTAGCACAGGCGCCGCTTGTCGCCGTCGATCAGCGGCAGCAGGTAGCTGCTGCGGGAGTCCACTTCCTGCACGTCGCCGTCCTGCCAGCGGTAGGTGGAGACGCCGTGCTCGCAGCAACTGGCGCGCCAGTACGTGTAGACGATGCGGTGGACCGGATCGAACTCCGCCGAGCTGATGTCCTGCAGCATGGGCGGGGCGTCGACATAGCGGCCGGTGGCCGGGTCGTAGAGCCAGGTCTGGTGGGGGATGTTGGGGCCGGCCGGGAGGAACTGGGCGATGGTCAGGTCCGGCCAGCCGTCGAAGTTGGCGTCGATCAGCGAGGGCGTGAACATCCCACAGGTGCCCTGGGACTCGGTGGCCAGGGTCTGCACCAGCTGGCCGTCCTTGTACAGGCGGATGGCCGAGACCATCGGCGGCGTGGGGCAACCGTCGCCCTCCTCCTCGGGCGGTGCGTCCGCCACCAGGCGCAGCTCGAAGGGGAAGCGCGCCTCCAGCGCGTCCTCGGCAGTGGCCGGGCGCAGGGCCAGGGGCAGCGAGCGCTTGCCGTTGGGCGAAATCCAGGTGCCGGTCAGGCCCTTCTCCAGCGAGGTGATGCGCCAGGTCCCGGTCGCCACGTTGGCACGGCTGCTGTCGGACTCGCCCAGCTCGGCCCCCTCGCCGGTGATACGCCCGCTGAGCCTGAGCACGTCGCGCGTCTGGTTGCTGCAAGGCTGGTAGCAATAACGGCCGCGCAGGCCATCGGCCACCCGCTGCAGGGACACCTCCACCGTCTTGGTGCCCAGAGTGCCGACCCAGCTGCGATTCCACACCGGGATCTCCACCGCCGGGGCCGACACCTCGTCCGCCCGGCCAGGCAGGGGCAGCGCCGCCAGCGCGAGGATCAGCCCGGAAACAACGCCACGGTAAGAAAGGACAACGCGCATGCAACCTCCATGTCGGCGGAATTGGGGCGCGCAGGGTAGCAGACCCGGCGCCCGGCCCCTGAGACCTGGGCGAGCAAAACCGCCGGCACGGTGCCCGTACCGACACACCCGGCAAGAACAGCGGCCGTCACGGACGATCTGTTGCCAGCGACACAACACAGGCTCCACTCTTGCGCATCGCCCCACAGGAGCCCGAGATGGACCGTTTCCAGGAGATGCAGGTGTTTCTCGCCGTGGCCGAGGAACAGGGCTTCGCCGCCGCCGCGCGCCGCCTGAACATGTCGCCACCCAGCGTGACCCGCGCCGTGGCGGCGCTGGAGGAGCGCATCGGCACCCTGCTGCTGGCCCGCACCACCCGCAGCGTGCACATCACCGAGGCCGGCCAGCGCTACGTGGAGGACTGCCGGCGCATCCTCGCCGAGCTGGAGGAGGCGGAGGAATCCGCCGCCGGCAGCCACGCCACCGCGCGCGGCCAGTTGAGCGTCACCGCGCCGGTGCTGTTCGGCGAGCTGTTCGTCACCCCGCTGATGGTGGAGTACCTGGACCAGCACCCAGCGGTGCAGATCAAGGCGCTGCTGGTGGACCGGGTGGTCGCCATGGTGGACGAAGGCATCGACGTCGCCGTGCGCATCGGCCACCTGCCGGACAGTGGCCTCAACGCCGTGCGCGTGGGCGAAGTGCGCCGGGTGGTCTGTGCCTCGCCGGGCTTCCTCGCCACCCACGGCCGCCCCACCCACCCCACACAATTGCAGGAGGCCCAGGTGGTGGCCTCGGCCAGCAGCCAGGCGCTGGGCGAGTGGCAGTTCATCGAAGAAGACCGGCCGCTGAACATCCGCCCCCAGCCGCGCCTGGTGGTCACCGCCAACCAGGCCGCGATCCACGCCGCCTGCCTGGGCTGGGGGCTGACCCGGGTGCTGAGCTACCAGGTGGCCGACAAGGTGCGCCGGGGTGAGCTGGAGATTGTCCTGGAGGCCTTCGAGCAACCGCCGCTGCCGATCCACGTGGTGTACCAGGGCGGACGGCGGATCGCCGCCAAGGTGCGCACCTTCGTCGACTTCTGCACAGAACGCCTGGCCCGGGACCCGGCCCTGAACCGCAACCGGCAGCCCTGAACATGGACCGCCACGGGCAGATGCAGGCCTTCCTCGCCGTCAGCCAGACCCTGAGCCTGGCCGCCGCCGCGCGCCAACTGGGGTTGTCGGCGCCCACCGTGACCCGCGCCGTGGAGGCACTGGAGCAGCGCCTGGGCCTGGCCCTGCTGCAGCGCAGCACCCAGGGCGTGACGCTGACCGAAGCCGGGCAGCGCTTCGCCGCCGACTGCGAGCGGCTGCTGCAGCAGGTGCGGGAAGCCGAAGCCTCGGCCGCCGGGCTGCACCTCGAACCGCGCGGTCGGCTCACGGTGAGCATGCCGCTGCTGCTCGGGCAGCAGATGCTGACCCCGATGCTGCTGGACTACCTGCAGCGCTTCCCCGAGGTGGATGTGGTCGTCCGCTACCTGGAACGGCTGCCCAACCTGCATGAGGAAGGCCTCGACGTGGCCATCGTCGCCGGCAGCCTGCCGGATTCCTCCCTGGTGGCGCTGCCGGTCGGCCAGGTGCGCCGGGTGGTCTGCGCCAGCCCCGGCTACCTGGCCCGGCACGGCGAACCCCAGGCCCCGGCGGACCTCGCCCGGCACCGGATCATCCACGCCCTGGCGGACTCGCGGCTCCCCGAGTGGCGCTTTCGCGTCGACGGTGAGCTGCGCCCGTACCCGCTGCGCCCGCGCCTGGCCTGCGCCACGACCCAGGGTGCGATCCAGGCGGCCTGCCTGGGCGGCGGCCTGACGCGCTGCCTGGGTTACCAGGCCCATGAGCAACTGGCCAACGGGCAGCTGCGCACCGTTCTCGACCCCTTCGCCCCGCCCCCTGTGCCGCTGCACGTGGTGTACCGCGAGGGGCGCCGCGCCGCCGCGCGGGTGCGCAGCTTCGTCGACCTGGCGGTGGCCGGCTTGCGCAATCACGGCGCCCTGAACGGGACGGGCGACGACTAGCCGCTCGGCGTTTATTCCAGATTCCAAAACAAAGGATTGCCATTCCTGGCGATTCCGCCCAAACCCTTGCGCACCGAAGATGACTCCACAGCACGGCCGACCGGCCCCTGTTTCCCCCACCTGTGCCACGGAGATCATCATGTCCAAGCCGATCAAGCTCTTTCACCACCCCCTGTCGGGCCACGCCCACCGCATCGAGCTGTTCCTCTCGCTACTGGGCATCCCGGCGGAGCTGGTCTTCGTCGACCTGGCCAAGGGCGCCCACAAGAGCCCGGAATTCCTCGCCATGAACCCCTTCGGGCAGATCCCGGTGATCGACGACAACGGCGTGGTGCTCAGCGACTCCAACGCCATCCTCGTGTACCTGGCGAAGAAGCATGACCCGGCCGGCCGCTGGCTGCCCAACGACCCGCTGGGCGCCGCCCGGGTGCAGCGCTGGCTCTCGGTGGCGGCCGGGCCGATCGCCTCGGGCCCGGCTACTGCGCGGTTGATCACCGTGTTCGGCGCGCCCTACGAGGCCGAGCCCACCATCGCCCGCTCCCACGCGCTGCTCGCGGTCATCGAGCAGGAGCTGGCCCAGCGCCCCTTCCTCGCCGGCGACCAGGCGACCCTGGCCGATGTGGCGGGCTACAGCTACATCGCCCACGCGCCGGAGGGCAACGTATCCCTGGAGCCCTACCCCCAGGTCCGCGCCTGGCTGGCCCGCGTCGAAGCGCTGCCCGGCTTCGTGCCGATGCCGCGCACGGCAGCCGGCCTGCAAAGCGCCTGACGCGCCCCCGGCGCAGCCACGGCTGCGCCGGGCCTTACGCCTCTCCAGCGGGAGCCCCACCATGAACCAGCCGACCGAGCCCTCCCCCTGGCACGCCGGGGAACAGCAACTGCAGGCACGCGCCGGGGTGGCCCAGCGCATGGCGGACATGGGCCGGCGGGTGATCCGCGACCACATGCCCGAGCAGCACCGCGCCTTCTACCGCCAGTTGCCCTTCGTGCTGCTGGGCACGGTGGACGCCGAGGGGCGCCCCTGGGCCAGCATCCTCGAAGGCCCGGTCGGTTTCGCCCACTCGCCGGCCCCACGCATGCTGCGGCTGGACGCCCTGCCCCAGGCCGGCGACCCGGCCGCAGCCGCCCTCACCGACGGCGCGGCGGTCGGCCTGCTGGGCATCGAGCTGCACAGCCGGCGGCGCAACCGCCTCAACGGTCAGGTGGTGGCCCGTGACGGGCATGGGCTGGGCATCGCCGTGGAACAGACCTTTGGCAACTGCCCGCAGTACATCCAGCTGCGCCAGTACGAGACCGTCGCAGCCACGACTCCGCCAGCAGCCCCAGTCGAGCACCTCGCCCAGCTGGACGATGCGGCACGCCAGGTGATCGCCAGCGCCGACACCTTCTTCGTCGCCAGCTACGTCACCCTCGCCGATGGCCACCGGACCGTGGACGTCTCCCACCGGGGCGGCCAGCCCGGCTTCGTCCGGGTGCAGGGCAACCGCCTGAGCATCCCGGACTTCGCCGGCAACCTGCACTTCAACACCCTCGGCAACCTGCTGCTCAACCCGCAGGCGAGCCTGCTGTTCATCGACTTCGCCAGCGGCGACATCCTGCAACTCAGCGGGCGCACCGAGCTGACGCTGGAGGGTGAGGAAATCCGCGCCTTCCAGGGAGCGGAACGGCTCTGGCACCTGGAGGTGGAGCAGGTCATCCGCCGCCCCGCCGCCCTGGCGTTGCGCTGGGCCTTCCAGGGCTATTCCGCCAACAGCCTGATGACCGGCAGCTGGGACGAGGCCGAGGCCCGCCTGCAGGCCGCCGCGCAGCGCGACCACTGGCGCCCGCTGCGGGTGACGCGGGTGCAGGACGAGAGCGCCAGCATCCGCTCCTTCTACCTGGAGCCCGCCGACCAGGGCGGCTGGCCGACCTTCTCCGCCGGGCAGCACCTGCCGCTGCGGCTCACCCTGCCGGGCCAGGCGCAACCCCTGATCCGCACCTACAGCCTGTCCAGTGCACCGTCGGACGGCTTCCTGCGGATCAGCGTGAAGCGCGACGGCCTCGTCTCCCAACACCTGCACGCGCACCTGGGCGTCGGCAGCCTGCTGGAGGCCAAGGCCCCGCGCGGCCGCTTCGTGCTCGACCCGGAGGAGCGCCGCCCGCTGGTGCTGCTGGCGGCCGGTGTCGGCATCACGCCGCTGCTGAGCATGCTGCGCGAGGTGCACTACCAGAACCATCGCCTGCGCCGTCGCCGTGTGGTCTGGCTGATCCAGTCCGCGCGCCACGGGAGCGAGCTGGCCTTCGGCCGCGAACTGGCCGCCCTGCAGCAGGAAGCCGGCGACACGCTGCAGTGGCTGCGGGTACTCAGCCAGCCGGAAGGCGAACTGCAGGAAGGGCGGGACTTCGACCAGGCGGGGCGCATCGACACCGCCCTGCTCAAGGCCGTGCTGCCCTTCGACGACTACGACTTCGTCCTCTGCGGCCCCTCCGGCTTCACCCAGGCGCTTTACGACGACCTGCGGGCGCTGAACATCAGCGACAGCCGCCTGCACGCCGAGACGTTCGGCCCCTCCAGCCTGCAACGCCGGCCGGACACGGCGAGCCCAGCCGACGCGCTGCCCCCGGCGGCCACCGAGGCGGTGCCGGTGCTGTTCCAGCAGTCCGCCAAGGAGGCCCGCTGGCAGCCCGAGGGCGGCAGCCTGCTGGAGCTGGCGGAGAGCCGCGGGCTGCAGCCGGACTTCAGCTGCCGCAGCGGCTCCTGTGGCACCTGCCGCACGCGCATCCTCAGCGGCCAGGTGACCTACCCGCAGCCACCGGCCAGCCTGCCAGACGCGGGCGAGGCGCTGATCTGCTGCGCGGTGCCCGCCGCCGGTGCGCCACAGCCGCTGGTGCTCGACCTTTAGCGGCTACCTTTGACACCACGCCCACACCTGAAGAGGCACGACCATGACTGCCGAAACCCGCCCCCCGCTTCCCCCCTTCACCCATGAAACCGCCGTGCAGAAGGTGCGCATGGCCGAAGACGGCTGGAACAGCCGCGACCCGGAGCGGGTCGCCCTGGCCTATACCGTCGACAGCCGCTGGCGCAACCGCAGCGAGTTCCCCCGTGGCCGCGAGCAGATCCGCGAGTTCCTCACCCGCAAGTGGCAGCGCGAGCAGCAGTACCGCCTGATCAAGGAACTCTGGGCCTTCGAAGGCCACCGCATCGCCGTGCGCTTCGCCTACGAATGGCACGACGCCGAGGGGCAGTGGTACCGCTCCTACGGCAACGAGAACTGGGAGTTCGACGAACACGGCCTGATGCAGGCCCGCCACGCCAGCATCAACGACCTGCCGATCCGCGAGGACCAGCGGCTGTTCCACTGGCCCCAGGGCCGGCGGCCCGACGAGCACCCCGGGTTGAGCGAGCTGGGGTTGTAGCGGGCCCGCCTCACGCTGCAGCCGCTGCTGGAAAGCGCAGCGGCTCACCCGGCCCTGGAGCCGGGAGCAAGCGTTCCAATAAACAGAACAAAACACTCGCACCACCCGAATTGCCCCCATCCGGCGTGCTCAGTAGATTTCCGGCCTCACACCGTCCGGGGCTGCTGTTTGATGAAGAAGAAACTGTCCCATCACGCTTTGAAGTACCTCGTGGAAGCACTGGGCGCGTTACCTGGGTCGCTGCAGAAGAAGATCGGCGCGGGCCGGCTGGACCTGCCCGGCCATACGCTGTGCCCTGAGGTGTCGATGTTCCTGCGGTTGATGGGCGACATCGATGCGGCCAACCCGCAGAACCGCCCCATGGACCAGGTACGGGCCCAGACCGATCTGGACGCCTGGACCTTCGGTGGGCGGGAGATCCCGCTGCACAGCGTGCGCGCACTGAGCATCGACGCCGATCCGCGCCCCATTCCGGCGCGGCACTACGTCGGCTCCCCGGACGCCAAGGGGGTGCTCCTCTACTTCCATGGCGGGGCCTGGGTTTCCGGCGGGCTCGACAGTTGCGACTCCATCTGCCGCTACCTCGCCCGGTACGCCGACATCCATGTGGTGTCGGTGGACTACCGGCTGGCGCCCGAGCATGTCTATCCCGCCGCGCTGGATGACGCCAAGGCAGCCTACCGCTACACCCTGGACCACCTCGCCAGCTTTGGCGGGGTGCCCTGTTTCGTGGCCGTGGGGGGCGACAGTGCGGGGGGCAACCTGGCCGCTGCGCTCTGCCGGAAGGTGCTGAGCTCGGACTGGCCGATGCCGCACTACCAGTTGCTGTTCTATCCGGTGCTGGATGTGCTGAACAAATCGCGTGCCTACCAGACCTTCAGCAGCGGCTACATATTGAGTGAGGCGCAAATGGACTGGGCGAAAGCCCTCTACGCCCCGGAAGGAAACTACCAGGACCTGGGCCTGTCGCCTGCAACCGCCAGCTCGCTGGCCGGGCTTCCGCCCGCCTACGTCGCCACCGCCGAGTTCGATGTACTGAGGGATGAAGGCGAGTTCTATGCCGCCCGGCTCAGTGCCTTTGCTCCAGCGACCCGGCTGCGACGCGCGCCCGGACTGATCCACGGCTTCGCCAACATGATGGGCGTGAGCCGTACCGCACGGGCCGAAATGCAGCGGGCGGCAGAAGCGCTCGCCGCCGCCCGCACGAACTGGCCGGATCGCCCCATCACGGGCTGAACCGTCCACCTGCACGCTGCTCCACCTTGATACCGGCTTCGGCCGGTTTTTTTATTCCCGCTCCACGGGCTAGAGGGCCATCCGCCAGGCATGAAAAAGGCGGCCGAAGCCGCCTGTGCAGTGCACACCGCGTGCGCGCTACGGCACGCTCTTGATACGGAAGACCAGCAGCCCGCCGGCGATCCCCACCAGCCCGGAGAAGGCGTAGAGAGCGTGGTAGCCACCCACCTGGGTGATCAGCAGCGCGCAGATCACCGGCGCGAGGATCTGCGGGCCGACGATGGCGATGTTGATCACCCCCAGGTCCTTGGCGTGGTCGGTGGAGCTGGGCAATACCTGGCTGATCAGCGCCTGGTCCACGGCCACATAGGCGCCGTAGCCAAGCCCGAGCACCGCCGAGGACAGGATCGCCATCGGCCAGGTCTGCCAGAACGCCAGCAGCAACGAAGCACACCCCATGACCAGCCCGGCGATCACGACGATGATCCGCCGCCGGCCGGTGCGGTCGGAAATCATTGCGCTGAGGAAGGCCGACGCCACCACCGCTGCCGTATAGACCAGCACCAGGACCAGCAGGCCGTCCTCGGCACGCTCACCGGGGAACAGCTGCTCGTAGCGCAGCCCGTCCCGCAGGAAATAGAGGAAGAACATGGTGCCCGTGGCGCTGCTCAGGCCCACCAGGAAGCGAGTCGACCAGGCCCAGGCGAAGTCGGGGTGCTTGCTGGGGCTGATCCAGAACCCCTTGAGGAACCCCGAAAGGCTCCATGGCTGCAGTGAGGCTCGCTGGATCGCCGGGTCGCGCGTGGCCAGCACGAAGGGTATCGAAAACAGCACGAAGCCACCGGCCACCAGCAGGTAGCCGTTGGCGATGCCGGAGGTGAAGACGGTGGTGAGCATGGCGCCGATCACCACGGCCAGCGACAGCGTCACGCCGTTCCAGGCGCTGACCGTCGCGCGCTGCTGCAGCGGAACGCTGTCCGGGATGGCGGCGGTGACCGAGCACAGCACGGCGCTGGTACCCACCTGAACCACGCTCCACCACAGCAGCACACCGGGCAGGCTGGACTGCTGGCCGAGCATCGCCAGGGCCAGGGCGCCCAGCAGGATGCCGGCCAGGTTCCAGGGATGGCGCCGGCCGAAGCGCAGGGTGGTGCGGTCGGAAAGCGCGCCGATGATGGGTTGCGCCAGCAGCGCCACGGCCGACCCCATGCCCATGACGATGCCCAGCGCGGCCTCCTTGCCCGCAGGCGCGATCAGCTCCATCTGCTGGGCCAGCAGCACCTGGATGGGGGCGAAGACGGACAGCCACACCCCCAGCAGCGAGAGCGCCATGGTGCCGATGAAAAGTTTGGTGACGCGCACCTGCGGGTGGCCGTGGGCCGTGTCCGCGTGCAGATTCGATTGCCATTGGCTCATGCTCGTCCTACCTGTTCCCGTGTTGTGATTGTTGTGCGGTCCATGGCGGCAGCCGGAGCCCTAGAGGCTCTGGCTGGCGATCAGCCGGCGCAGGAACTGCTCGCACTGGGCGAGTTGGTCCAGCGCCACGTATTCGTTGCTCTTGTGGGCCTGGGCGATGTGGCCGGGGCCGCAGACGATGGTGGGCACCCCGACTTCCTGGAACAGCCCCGCCTCGGTGGCGTAGGAAACCTGGCGCATGGTGCGGTCCTGCCGCAGGCCGGCGATCAGGGCGCAGAGCGCTTCCTTCTCGCCGCTGTCCAGCGCGGGCGCCCGGGAGATGGTCTCGAACGAGATGCCGGCACTCTCGACCCGCGCCTGCATCTCCGGCTGCAGCACACTGCTGGCATAGCGGTGGATGCGCTCGAAGATGGCGTCCGGATCGGCACCGGGGAGGTTGCGGAACTCGAACTGGAACTCGCAGTGCTCGGGGATGGTGTTGAGGGCGATACCGCCCTGGATGGTGCCGGTCTGGGCGGTGCTGTAGGGCACGTCGAAGGCGCTGTCGAAGGGGCCGTCGGCGGCGGATTGGCGGGCCAGGTCGCTGATGAAGGTGATGAGGCGCGCGGCGTACTCGATGGCATTGACGCCGCGTGGTTGCAGGGATGAATGCGCCGCATGGCCACGCACGCAACAGCGGTAGGCGTTGATGCCCTTGTGGGCGACGACGATGCCCATGCCGGTGGGCTCGCCGACGATGCAGCCTTTGGGCTGCACGCCGCGCTGTACAAGGTCGCGCACCATGGACGGGGCACCGGCGCAGCCGATCTCTTCGTCGTAGGAGAGCGCGAAATGCATCGGGTCTGCGAGCCGGCTGGCCAGCATCACCGGGAGCATTTCCAGGGCAACGCCAAGGAACCCCTTCATGTCGCAGGCCCCCCGGCCATAGAGCCAGTCGCCGCGGACCGTGGGCACGAAGGGGTCGGAGTCCCAGGCCTGCCCTTTCACCGGCACCACGTCGGTGTGCCCGGAGAGCACCAGCCCGCCGGTGACACGGCCGTCATGGGCGGGCACCGTCGCGAAGAGGTTGGCCTTGCGCCGGTCCTTGTCATAAGTGAGAACGCTGTCGATTCCATGGGCGGCGAAGTAGCCGCGCACCTCTTCGATGAGGTGCAGGTTCGAGAGGACGCTGGTGGTGTCCATGGCGATGAGCCGCTCGACCCAGGGATAGGGAGTGAGGAAGTTTTCCGATGGCATTGCAAAGCCCTTCAGGCAGGTGGAATCGGTGGGCTGCGTCAACATTCGATGATGTTCACGGCCAGCCCGCCCAGTGACGTTTCCTTGTATTTGGTCTGCATGTCGGCGCCGGTCTGCTTCATGGTGCTGATCACCGCATCCAGCGACACCACGTGCCGGCCATCGCCGAACAGCGCCATGCGCGCAGCGTTGAGCGCCTTCACCGCGCCCATGGCATTGCGCTCGATGCAGGGGATCTGCACCCGTCCGCCCACCGGGTCGCAGGTCAGGCCCAGGTGGTGTTCCATGCCGATCTCGGCGGCGTTCTCGACCTGCTCGGGCGTGCCGCCCAGAACCGCACAGAGCCCGGCAGCCGCCATGGAACAGGCGACGCCGACCTCGCCCTGGCAGCCCACTTCGGCGCCGGAGATGGAGGCGTTGAGCTTGTAGAGGATCCCGATCGCCGCAGCGGTGAGCAGGAAGCGGTTGACCCCTTCCTCACTGGAGCCGGGGATGAAGTCGACGTAGTAGCGGATGACCGCAGGGATGATCCCGGCAGCGCCATTGGTGGGCGCAGTCACCACGCGGCCACCGCAGGCGTTCTCTTCGTTGACGGCCATGGCGTACAGGCTCAGCCAGTCCAGGGCGGCATCCGGCGTGTGCTGTAGCGCGGGGTCGCGGCCGCTGAGGATGGAGTAGACCTGCGAGGCGCGTCGCCGAACCTCCAGCGGGCCGGGCAGTACGCCGGTGCTGTGCATGCCCCGGTCAATGCACGCCGACATGGTGCGCCAGAGGTGCTGCAGCCCGCCGTACACGGCCTCGGGCGAACGCACCTGGCATTCACGCCGCTGCATGATGCCGGCGATGTCAGTGCCCTCGCGGCGGCACAGCTGCAACAGCTCGGCGGCGCTGCTGAACGCCAGCGGTTGGTCGTCCACCACCGGGGTGGACGCGCTCGCATGCTCCCCCTCGCTGACCACGAAGCCACCGCCGATGGAGAAGTAGGTGCGGGCGAAGACCACCACACCGGCCTCGTCGCAGGCGCTCAGCCGCATCCCGTTGGGGTGCTGGGGCAAGGCGCCGGGGTGGAACAGCAGGTCATCGTCCAGGGAAAAGCGCAGGGTGCTCTCCATGCCACGCAGAGGCAGGCGCTTGAAACGCTGGACATGGGCGAAGAGCTGGGCGGAGGTGTCCGGCCCGATGGTCTCCGGCGCCTCCCCGCACAGGCCGGCCAGGATCGCCTCGGCCGTGCCGTGCCCCCTGCCGGTTGCGCTGAGCGACCCGTGGAGTTCGACCCTGACGCGGACCACCCGGGACAGGTCGCCCCGCTCATCCAGCGTCTCGACGAAGGTGCGCGCCGCGCGCATGGGTCCGACGGTGTGGGAGCTGGAGGGCCCGACCCCGATCCGGAAGAGATCAAAAACGCTCAATCGCATGATGTTCAGCCCGCAGGATTCAGCGGAAATTTGCCGTGTCCGCCAGAGTGGGGCCGATGCTAGGATCGAGCAGAAGTGACTTCAATCAAGCGAATTTCGCTTTTTGTTCTCTTAATTCGAACAACCCCGAGGCGCCCCGCATGGCCAGTCCCCTGAACCTTTCCCGCATCGCGTATTTCTACGAAGCCGCTCGCTTGGGCAGTATCCGGGCAGCGGCGGACCTGCTGAACGTCGCGCCCTCGGCAGTGACTCGCCAGGTCCAGCTGCTGGAAGCGGAACTGGGCACCGCGCTGCTGGAGCGCCGTGGCCGGGGGGTGGCCGTCACCGAAGCCGGCCGCCAGGTGCTGGAGTTCCACCGCGAACAGGAGGCTCACGTGGCCGACCTGCAGGCCCGCCTGCAGTCGCTGCGGGAGATGCGCTCCGGCCACGTCAGCGTGGTGCTGGGCGAGGGTTTCATCGCCGACATCCTGGCCGGCCCGCTGGGTCGCTTCTGCCGCAAGCACCCCGGCATCAAGCTCAGCCTGGATTCGGCCGGCACCAATGAGGTGATCCGCAAGGTGCTCGAGGACGAGGCCGAAATCGGCCTGGTCTACAACCCGCCGAGCCACCCCAAGCTGGTCTCGCGCTCGGTGCGCAAGCAGCCGATGAAGGTCATCTTCGGTCCCGACTCGCCGCTACGCGGGGACGACACGCCCCTGAAGGCACGCGACCTGCTGGAGTACCCGCTGGCGGTGACCTACCCGACCCATGGCGTTCGCCAGTTGCTGGACGTGCTCGAATTCGCCGAGAAGGTGCGCTTCGACCCGGTGATGACCACCAACTCCATCGCCACGCTCAAGCAGTTCGCCAAGTCCGGCCTGGGCATCGCCTTCCTCCCTGCCTTCGCCATCGCCAGCGAGCTGGAATCCGGCGAGATCCATTGCCGCGACATCGACCATCCGCTGTTCCTCGAAGCCGAGGCACACCTGGTCACACGGGTCGGGCGACGCCTGTCGGTGGCCGCCAGCAGCATGCTCCAGGTCCTCACCAGCCAGATGCAGGCCTTCCGCTAACCACCACGGAGGCGGCTTGACAGGCCTAGGCTCGCCTGTATTCTGATGTTGATCGTAGTCATATTAAAGGACAAGAAATGAACTATGACCTGATCATCAGAAACGGCCTCTTCTTTGACGGCACCAATGAATCCGGCATACAGGCAGACATCGGCATCAAGTCAGGGCAAGTCGCCACTATCCAACCGAAAATACCTGACGACGCCAAAAGCCAGAAATCAATCGATGCGAAGGGGTGCTGGGTGATGCCCGGCTTCCTCGAGATGCACTCCCACTACGACGCGGAGATCCTCACGGCGGCAGGCCTGAAGGAGTCGATCCGCCATGGCGTAACCACCGTGGCCACCGGGTTGTGCTCGCTGAGCATGGTGACGGCCAGCGCCGAAGACTGTGCCGACCTGTTCAGCCGCGTGGAATCCATCCCGCACGATCACGTGCTGTCGCTGCTGCAGGAGAAGAAGACCTGGCGCACGCCCTCCGAGTACCGACGCTTCCTCGAAGGGTTGCCCCTGGGGCCGAACGTGGCCTGCTTCATTGGCCACTCGGATATCCGCTCCGCCGCCATGGGCCTGGTGGACGCCACCACCCCGCGCCTGCCCAGCAGCGCCGAGCAGGCGCACATGGAGCGCCTGCTGGACGAGGCACTGGACAGCGGCTTCCTCGGCCTGTCGGTGATGAAGACCAAGATCGACCGCGTTGCCGGCGAGCGTGCCTGGTCGCGTCCCCTGCCCTCCACCTTCGCCACCTGGAAGGAGTACAAGCGCCTGTTCGCCAAGCTGCGCAAGCGGGGAGCGATCCTCCAGGGCGCGCCGGACGTGGCCGAACCCTCCAGCGCGGTCAGGCTGATGTTCGCCACCGCCGGCTGGTTCCGTCCGAGACTGAAGACCACCCTGCTCACCGCCCTGGACCTGAAGGTCGCGCCGCTGCTGCACCTGCAGGCGCGCCTCAGTGGCTGGATTTCCAACTGGCTGCTGCAGGGCAACCTCAAGTGGCAGTTCCTGCCGGCACCGCTGCGGGTCTACAGCTCGGGGTTGAACTTCAACAACTTCGACGAGTTCGCTGGCGGCCTGGTCCTGCGCAACCTGCAGAACGAGGAAGACCAGTACGCCGAGGCGGCCAAGCCCGAGTTCCGCAAGATGTTCAAGGACGGCATCAACAGCGTACTGAAGGTCGGCCTCTGGCAGCGCGACTTCTCCGATGCCCACGTGATCGCCTGTCCGGACCCGTCGGTGGTCGGCAAGAACTTCGGCGAGATCGCCGCTGCCCGCCAGCAGGATCCGGTGGACTGTTTCCTGGACCTGGCCACCACCTACAGGACCGACCTGGTCTGGACCACGCTGATGGGCAACAGCCGCGAGAAGGTGATGCACAGCCTGATCCGCAGCCCGAATGTGCACGTGGGCTTCGCGGACTCGGGCGCTCACATCCGCGGGCTGGCGTTCTACAACTTCCCGTTGCGCCTGCTCAAGTACGTACGTGACGCCGAACTGGCCGGCCGCCCCTTCATGCGCACCGGTGATGCCGTGGCCCGCCTGACGTCGGAGCTGGCCAACTGGTACGGCCTGGATGCGGGGCACCTGTACGTCGGCGCCCGCGCCGACATCGCCATCGTCGACCCGAGCGGTCTGGACGATAGCCTGGACACGGTGACCGAGGCCCGCATCGAGAACACCTCGCTCATGCGTCTGGTCAATCGCAACGACCGCGCCGTGCTGGCCACCCTGGTCAATGGACGCGTCGCCTACAGCCGCGACGAGGGTTACGCCGAGGATCTTGGCGTGTCCCAGGTCTACGGCCGCTTCCTTCCCGCCCACCATCCCCACGGCTGAGCCAGCCGGAGAACCGCACCATGGAAACGAAAACGATTGGCCAGTTCATCGGCGGCAGGCACTGCCGCGTGGTGGGCGCAGCTGACTTCACCACCCTGAACCCGGCCAATGGCCAGGTCCTGGCCAACGTGCAGCAGGCCAGCATCGAACAGATCGACGACGCCGTCGGCCAGGCGGCAAGCGCCCAGCGCGACTGGGCCGCACTGCCACCGGCAACGCGCATGGAGACCCTGCTGGCCGCCGCCAGCCTGATCGAGCGCCACAACGACGAACTGGCACACCTGGAAACGGCCGACACCGGCAAACCGATCCACGACACGACCCGCGTCGACATCGCCGGGGGTGTGGCGGTGATGCGCTACTTCGCCGGGCTGGCCGCCGCCCTCGAAGGGCGGCAATCCTCCTCAGGGAGCAGTGCCTTCACCTACACGCGCCGCGAGCCACTGGGCGTAGTGGCGGGCATCGGCGCCTGGAACTACCCGGTGCAGATCGCCATGTGGAAGCTGGCACCCGCCCTGGCGGCAGGCAACGCCATGGTGTTCAAGCCCAGTGAGGTCACCCCCCTGAGCACCCATCGGCTGGCTGAGCTGCTGGTGGAGGCCGGCGTGCCCGCCGGCCTGTTCAACGTCGTGCAGGGCAACCATACGGTGGGCCGCGCCCTGATCGAGCACCCGGGCATCGCCAAGGTGTCCTTTACCGGCAGCGTGCCCACCGGCATGCGGGTCATGGAAGCGGCGGCCGGTACGCTGAAGAAGACCACCATGGAGCTGGGCGGCAAGTCGCCATTGATCGTCATGCCCGATGCCGACCTTGAACGCGCGGCGGACATCGCCACCATGGCCAACTTCTTCAGCAGCGGCCAGGTGTGCACCAGCGGCACGCGGGTGTTCGTCCACCGCAGCATCCAGGCACCCTTCGAGGCGGCGCTGATGGCACGGGTGAAGGCCATCGCCCTGGGCGACCCGGCTGCCCCCGAGACGCGCTTCGGGCCACTGGTGAGCCAGGCGCACCGGGACAAGGTGATGCACTACATCCAGTGCGGGATCGACGAAGGTGCTCGCCTGCTCAGCGGCGGCAGCGCCCCGCAGGACCCACGCTACGCCGCCGGGAGCTACCTGCTGCCGACGGTCTTCACCGACTGCGCCGACACCATGCGCATCGTCCGCGAGGAGATCTTCGGGCCGGTCATGAGCATTCTCGGCTTCGACGATGAGCACGAGGTCCTGCGCCGCGCCAACGACTCGGACCTGGGCCTGGCCAGCGGCGTCGTCACCCGTGACCTGGCCACGGCACACCGCATCGCCCACGGGCTGCAGGCCGGCATCTGCTGGATCAACACCTGGGGCCAGGTGCCGGCGCACATGCCGGTGGCCGGGCAGAAATGCTCGGGCCTGGGCCAGGAGAACGGCATCGAGGCGCTGTACGAGCACACCCAGGTGAAGTCGGTGTTCGTCGAACTCGGCGCCTACACCTCGGTGTTCCCACCGGGCTGAGCCGTGGCAGGAAGGTGCGCCCGGCTAGCGGGTGCACCCCTCGATGATGGCGTTGGCGCTGTCCACCAGCTTCTCGATCGGGTCGCGGTAGTTGCCCAGGTACCAGAACACCGCCATCTGGTTGATCGCCCCGATCAGCCCCATGCACACGTAGAGCTCGGACCCCACCGGCTTCAGGCCGCCATACAGACGGCCGATGCCGCTGAGCAGGAGGTTGCAGAAGCGCAGGTTGTTCTGCTGGTAAAGATTGTCGATACGCTCGCTGACCCCGAGCACTTCCACCAGCACGATGCGCGCGACGTTGGGGTTGCGCATGCCCTCGAAGAAGGTCGCCAGCACGGCACGCTTGGCCTCGTCCTTGTCGAGGCCATCGTCCTGCAACTGGGCGGCGATTCGCTGCTCCACCTCCCCCATCACCCGGGTATAGACCTCGCAGAGCAGGTCTTCGGCACCTTCGAAGGATTCGTAGAAGTAACGATCCGTGAGCTTCGCCTGGGTGCAGAGGTCACGCACGGTGGTCGCGCGGTAGCCGGCCGAGCCGAACAACTCGATGCCCGCCTGCAGGAATGCCTCGCGGCGCACCTTCACCCGCTGCTCCTGACTGACGCCGCGATAGGCCCGCTCGCCTGCCCCCGTTCCTTTCGCCATCCTTGTCTCTCCTGATTCTGGACTCATTGATCTTCAGATGTATCGAAGGCCCGAATCATAGCATCCCGGCTGCCGACGACACCCTGCCCTTACGTGGCAAGGCTCTAATTTACTGAACAAATCCATTGAAACAACTGAATACCCAGGCCCAGATCCCGATTGACACGAAACACGGCCGAGCGCCATCTTGACGTTGCTCGTCATCAGATTTTAATCATCGCGATGAGGCCTGCGTTGCGCCCTTCCGAGGGACGCATACAACAAAAACAACATCTGTGGAGCAGTACCATGACCACCCACTCCCTGGTCCGTTGGCACCATTCAAAGCATGGCTTTGCATTGCTCGGGCTCGCCTCTGCACTCACCCTCGCCCCTGACGCCCGCGCCGTCGAGTTCAGCTTCGCGGACGGCGAAGTCACCGGCACCCTCGATACCACCGTCTCGTACGGGCAGATGTGGCGCGTCCAGGGCCAGGCCAAGGACAACGACGCACTGAACGGCAACGACGGCAACCGCAATTTCGACACCGGCCTGGTATCGGAAGTGTTCAAGGTGACCTCGGAACTGGAAGCCAAGTACCAGAACTACGGCGTCTTCGTCCGTGGCTCGGCGTTCTACGACACCCAGGTGATGGACAAGCGGAACGACTTCGAGAAGAACAACCCCAACCAGGAGCCCAGCCAGAACTACCCCGACAACAGCAGCTTCACCCAGGGCACGCGGCACACCGCCGGCCGCTCCGCCGACATCCTCGATGCCTATGTCTACGGCAACTGGGACCTCTACGACCACCCGCTCACCGCACGTCTCGGCAAGCAGGTGTTCAACTGGGGCGAAGGGTTGTTCTACCGGGGCGTCAGTGTGGCGAACCCGCTGGATGCCACCAAGTACCGGCTGCCCGGCGCACAGGTCAAGGAAGTGATCATTCCGGTCGAGGCCTTCAGCTTCAACGTGGGCCTGACCGACAGCCTGAGCCTCGAGGCCTATTACCAGTTCAAGTGGAAACCCACCCAGATGGACGCGGTGGGCTCCTACTACTCCACCTCGGACATCTTCGGCGCCGGCGGCGAAGCCGCCTATGCCAGCATCCCGGACCTGGCGCCGGCCCTGGCCGCCTACGACTTCGCCACGACCCTCCCCGGTGGGCTGGGTACCGGCCCCAACCAGGCAGGCCGCTACATCGACCCTGCCACTGGCACCTTCAAGGTCAGCTCCGTCCAGTCGGACGCCAAGGCCCGTAATGGCGGGCAGTTCGGCATCAGCCTGCACTACATTGCCGAAGCCCTGAACTACACGGACTTTGGTTTCTACTTCGCCAACTACCACACCAAGGAGCCAGTGCAGCAGGTGGACTTCGGCGGCTACAACGGGGTGGACATGGCGACCCTGGGCTCGATCCTCGGCCCCGCCACCGCCCAGGCACTGGCCACCGTCGACATGTCGCAAAACGCCAACGTACGCCGCCGCTACGTAGAAGACGTCCGGGTGATGGGCCTCAGTTTCAGCACCACCATCGGCGACGCCTCGGTCTTCGGTGAATTGGCCTACAAGCCCAACCTGCCGATCGCCGTGAGCGCCACCAACGACATCCTCGGTGACCTTCTCGCCCAGGGCATCGCGGGCACCGCCGCCCTCTACGACGCCAACCAGCCGGCGGCCAACGCCTGCGCCCAGGTGGCCAACCAGCGCCTCTGCCGAGGCGGCAAGGTGGCCAACTACGAGCGCGTCGAGGCCTTCAACGCCTCACTCGGCACCATCTACAACTTCGGCCCATCCCTGGGCTTCGACGCCCTGACCGGCGTGGCGGAAGTCGCCACCGAACAGCTCCACGGCAGCAGCCTGACCTACACCGGCCATGGGCCGAACGCGGTGCCGCGCAAGTTCGTCGGCACCCCGGACCTCCCCAGCAACCCGATCGACCGCGAGTCCTACGGCTACACCGTGAGCATGCGCGGCACCTGGAACAATGTGTACGCGGGGGTCAACCTCTCGCCTTTCGTGGTCCACAGCTACGACTTCAAGGGCAACTCCCACCTGACCGGCAGCTTCATGGAAGGACGCAAGGCCTACACCGTCGGCATCCGGGCGGACTATCTCAAGCGATTCGAAGCGGGCCTGCAGTACACGGCGTTCACCGGCGCCGGGACCAGCAACCTGATCCGCGACCGCGACAACGTCAGCTTCGACGTCCAGTACTCGTTCTAAGCCTGCCCAGCCATCAAACCGTGAGACCCACCATGCGCACTTCCCTGTCCTACAGCAAACGCTGCCTGCTGGCCCTGGCCACGGCAGCCTCGCTCGGCATCGGCTCAGCCGGCGCCGCCATCAGCGCCGAAGAGGCTGCCCAGCTCGGCACCACCCTGACCCCCCTGGGCGGTGAGCGTGCCGGCAACGCCGACGGCAGCATCCCCGCCTGGAACGGCGGCCTGACCACGCCCCCGGCGGGCTTCGTGCCCGGCAAGCACTATGTCGACCCCTTCCCGGACGACAAGCCGCTCTTCACCATCACCGCGCAGAACGTCGAGCAGTACCGCGACAAGCTCTCTGCCGGCCAGGTCGCCCTGCTCAGGCTCTATCCGCAGACCTTGTCCTACCCGGTGTACACGACCCGCCGCACGGCTGCGGCACCGCAATGGGTGTACGACAACACCCGCAAGAACGCCGTGAGCGCGACGCTGCTGGAAGGGGGCAACGGTTTCAGCAACGCCTACGGCGGACTGCCCTTCCCCATCCCGAAAAACGGCGTGGAAGCGTTGTGGAACCACATTGCCCGCTACCGCGGCACCTACCTGGTGCGGAACCTGTCCGAAGCCACCGTGCAGACCAATGGCGCCTATAGCCTGGCGACCTTCGATCAGCGCGTGCTGTTCAACTACTACATCAAGGATGGCGACACCTCGAAGCTGGGCAACATCCTCTTCTATTACCTTGCCCAGGCCCGCAGCCCGGCGCGTAACGCCGGGCAGGCCGCACTGGTCTATGAAACCCTCGACCAGGTGAAGGAGCCGCGCAAGGCCTGGGGCTATGTGCCTGGCGTTCGCCGGGTACGACGCGCGCCGACCCTGGCCTACGACACCCCTGAAGACAACTCCGACAACCTGATGACGGTGGACGACCGCGACATGTTCAACGGCTCGCCGGACCGCTACGAGTGGAAGCTGGTGGGTAAACAGGAGATGTACATCCCGTACAACAACTACCGGATCCTCAGCCCGTCGATCAAATACAAGGACCTGCTGCAACCGGGCCACATCGCACCGGAACAGACCCGCTACGAGCTGCATCGCGTCTGGGTGGTGGAAGGCTCACTGAAGAGTTCGGCACGCCACATCTATTCCAAGCGCACCTTCTTCCTCGACGAAGACAGCTGGCAGATCGCGATGGCCGACCGCTACGACAACCGAGGTGAGCTGTGGCGCGTTGGGGTCGGTTACCTGACCAACTTCTACGACCTGCCGACCATCTGGTCCTCCATCGACGCCTTCTACGACCTGCAAGCGCGCCGCTACGTGGTGCACAAGCTGGAGAACGAGGAAAGCAGCACCCTGGACTTCACCCAACCGATTCCGTCGCTGGACCTGTTCAAGCCGGCCAGCCTGCAGCGCATGGGCAGCCGCTGACGGCTCCGGAACGCACCGTGTCTCGGGTGACCGGGCACGGTGCGCACCTGCAGGGCAGGTATCTCGGTGGCGAAATGACGTC
Source organism: Metapseudomonas otitidis (assembly GCF_011397855.1). Classification (NCBI taxonomy): domain Bacteria; kingdom Pseudomonadati; phylum Pseudomonadota; class Gammaproteobacteria; order Pseudomonadales; family Pseudomonadaceae; genus Metapseudomonas; species Metapseudomonas otitidis. Next base: position 3,746,029 of record NZ_AP022642.1, read on the forward strand.
CGGCACCCCACCGCCCTTCCCGATACTCCGCAAGCCCCCATGTCGTAATCCTCCACCTCGAATACGTGATGACGCCTGCGCGAAGTTGCAGGCCTGCACCTGTATGATCGGTGCGCCTGACACGGCGCACTGCCTCAGAGCGACCGCCCTTTTGCTGCCACACGGACGTACCCCGCCATGCAACCGGTCATCCAGCACCCCTGGGACGTCACCCCGGACGACGCGCTCGAAATCCAGAAGCACCTCGCCGCACGCGTGGTGAAGGAGGACCGGCTCGGCCCGGTCGCCCGTATCGCCGGCATCGATGTCGCCTACCACAAGGACAACGACACCCTCATCGCCACCGTGGCGGTACTGGATGCCACGACCCTCGAAGTGATCGAGCAGCGTGCGCTGGCCGGCCAGGCCAGCTTCCCCTATGTGCCCGGGCTGTTCTCGTTCCGCGAGCTGCCGCCGGTCATCGAACTGCTCGCCACCCTCGAACAGCGGCCCGACCTGATCATCTGCGACGGCCAGGGCATCGCCCACCCTCGCCGCCTCGGGCTGGCCTCGCACCTGGGGGTGCTCTTCGACGTCCCCACCATCGGCTGCGGCAAGACCCGCTTCATCGGCGAGCACCTGCCACCACCCAACCAGCGTGGAGGCGTCGCCGCGCTGATGGACGGCGACGAACAGATTGGCGCAGCACTGCGGACCCAGGACGGCACCAACCCGGTCTACGTCTCGATTGGCCACAACGTCACCCTGGAAACCGCCTGCAAGTGGGTGCTGGCCGCCTCACCGCGCTTCCGCCTTCCCGAGACCACGCGCTGCGCCGACCAACATGGCCGGCAGTTCGCCCGGCAGTTGAGCGTTCCGTCGAGTACGCCGACATGACACCCGCTCTCCGCGTTGCCGCTTTCATGCTCATCACCGCCAGCAGCCTGACCGCCCGGGCCGAAGCGCCCCTGCACGGCTACTACCGGGCCGCCACCCCTGCCACGGGCCATTACCAGACCCTCACCGTGCTGGCCACGGCGCGCGGCCTGTCGTTCTTCTACGTGTCGGAATCGGGCGCCGCCCGCTGCGAAGTACCGGGTATCGCAACCCCGGTCCCCGATGCCGCCAGCACCTACCTGTTCACCGACGACCCGGACCACCACCTGTACGCGAACTGGGAAGGCTACGGCGCGCCCGATGCATCACCCCGCTGCCAGGTGAGCCTCGTCTTCGCAGAAGACAAGGTGGTGGTGAAACCGCTGGATGCGCAGCACTGCCAGTCCTTCTGCGGCCTGCGGGGTGCCATCGGCGGCACCTTGGAGCGGGTGGGGCCTTGGAAGATGGAATGAGTGGAAGTGCCGGATCGGAGATGACGCTCTTCGAGACAGTCACCCCAGCCTGGTAATGGGCGGGGATCAAAGCCAAGGGCACCGTGGCGATGATGCCGCTCAGTCGCCCCGCTTTCTGCGTTTGGCCTTGGCCTTGTACATCTCCCGGTCGGCCAGCTTCAGCGCGTCTTCAGCAGAAATGCCCTCCGGAGTGACAGCCGCCACACCGACGCTGGCGCCGGGGTAATGGATGTCGCCCAGCCCCTCGCCCAGCTCGAACATCCCGATTGTCGCCTGGGCCAGGCGCTCCTGAAGCAGCCTGGCGGCCTGTTGCATGCCATTCGGATTTGCGGGCTCGGCAGCTGCGCCGAGGGCGATGACCACGAACTCGTCGCCGCCCGTACGCCCGAGGATGTCGCTGGCACGCAGGCAGGCCTGCAACTGAGCGGCCACGCCCCGCAACAACTGGTCGCCCGCCTGGTGGCCGTAGGTGTCGTTGATGCCCTTGAAACCATCCAGGTCGATCACCGCCACCAGCACGTACTTCTGTTCCCGCTGGGCCTGGGCGAACAGCCGGTTGAATTCACTGAGGATCGCCCGGCGGTTGGACAGCCCCGTGAGGCTGTCCGTCAGGGCCAGCTTCGCCAGTTCGGCGTTGGCGGCCTGGAGCCGTTCCACCAGCAGCTCCCTCTCCAGCGAATAGCTGAGCAAGCCGGACATGAGCATCAGCAGCGGCTCCACGTCGGCGGAGCGGGCCACCTGCGCTGAACTGGCGGCGCACACCGTGCCCAGTACCCGGCCATCGTGGGAGCAGATGGGTGCGCTGAGGTAGGTCTTGATGCCCAGGGCAGCGGCGGCCTCGGAGTCGCCCCAGCACTCGGCGACGTTGTCGGAGTAGAGCCGCTTCTCTTCGAGCGCTCGCTTGCACAGCGTGTCCGCCCAGGGCACCACCAGCCCTTCCGGGATCACCATGCTGCCAACGTTGCGGGCGAACTCGACGCGCTGGATGCCTTCGTCGGTGTTGATGGTGGTGAGGTAGGTCGACTCCATCCCCGTGACCTGCCCCAGCAGGGCCAGCAGTGGCCGGGTCAGCTCCTCCAGGGTCCGGGCCTTGGGAACGGTTTCCGAGAGAAGCGACAGTATGTGGTCCATGGGCAAGAACTACGGCGTTGTGGACGGATGCAGGATTGTTAGCCAAAAGCAGCCCGAATAAAACCAGAGGAAACTGCCTCTTGGCGGTAACCAGGCGCTACGGCAGCCCGTTTCAATTCAGGATGTGAACGCGTCACGGTGCGTGCCTGACTCCACCGGCATCTGCCGGCAAGGGTGCCGTCCGGTACTTCGTCGTGGTCGTCCATTTCGATGGGGAGAGACGCCGCCAGTCCTCCTCGCTGCAGTCGGCAACGACACTGCTCCAATCATCCGCCCCACACGAGCGCTACAATGGCGCCCGCGCCGATCCCCTGACCGGGCACGCCTGGAGCCTGCTTCCCGATGTTCACCCTCGTTACCCTCGACACGCCGCCGCCCGAGTCCCTGAAGAGCCAGGTCCTGCAGGTGATGGTGGACGATTTCAGCGACATCAGCCCCGTGCCGCTGATGTCCAGCAACCCGCTCTACCCGCTGTACCAGTACGTGATCGGCTACGAGGTGCACCTCTACCTGCAGGCCATGGACAGCGGGCTGGACGGTGCCGCGCGGCTCGTCCTGGCGCTGAATGACGAAGACCCTTCCCAGGTGCTCGGCTTCGCCCTCTTCCTGCCGAGCGCGGACGACGCCGAGGCCTGCACCCTCCCCTACATCGCCGTGAAGGCCAGCCACCGCCGACGCGGCATCGGCCGGGCCCTGCTGCAGCAGGTGATCGCCCAGCGGCCCCACGTCGAGCTGGCCTGCGTCGCCAGCAAGGCACCGCTCTTCGAAGCCATGGGGCTGCGCGTACTGGCCGCCCAGGGGCCCCATGTCCTGCTCAACACCCGTGACCACCGTTCCGACGGCCTGGTCGCCGTGCAGGACCTCGCCCCCATCTACCAATCCAAGGAAGTGCGGCAGATCCACGCCTACCTGGTGAAGCAGCACGGCAGCAAGGCCATGCGCGAAGCCGAAGCCAAGCGCGACCGGCTGCTGGACCAGTTGGCCTTCCACGCCCAGGCACTGGTGAAGGAGCGTTTTCCCACGGTGCATTGAAGGTCGGTGCACCAAGCAAAACAGGTGCATCCATGGCCATCTCTAGCGACCCGTCGCCACCTCCGGATCGAAGCGCCACGCCTCAGCCTCCACCAATCGGCAGAACGCGCCATCCAGCGTCGCGTTGTGGTGCTTGATGATCGCTTCGGCCGTCATCCAGGGGGTGTCCGAGCAGGTGTGCCCGTCCGCCACCAGCACCGTATCGAAGCCAAGGTCCCTCGCGGCGCGGCAAGTGCTGTCCACGCAGTACTGCGTCTTCAACCCCGAGACCACCAGGCCGGTGACACCACGCTCCCTTAGGCTTTCGGCCAAACCTGTCAGCACGAAGGCATTGGGGCGCTGCTTCTCGAACACGGTTTCCGTTCCCTGGAGCTGCAACTCCGGAGCCAGCGCCGTGAGCGGGCTGTCTGCCGCGAATGGCGAGCCGGCCATTCCCACATGCCGTGCCAGGTAGATCGGCGCGCCTGCATCTCGTGCGCGCTCCATCAGGGTGTTGAGGGTGTGCAGCAGCTCGGTGCAGCGCCACAGCCTTTCCTGGCCATGGACGAGGCCAACCTGAACGTCGAGCACCAACAGTGCGTGCATCAGTGCATCTCCTTGCGTAATGACCTGCAACGCACGGGCACAAAAAAGGCCCGTCCATTGCTGGCGGGCCTTTGAAGTTCGTGACCTACGCGCTCACGGCACCTCGCACGCACCGCCTGGGGCGGTAGTGGTGGTGATCGAAGTGGTGAGGGCGTGAATATTCATCGGGCGAAACTACCGGGATGGCGGGTGCATGACAAGAAGGGCCGAAGGCTATTCCGGCAAGTAACGACTGCCTGCCGATGCGGGCCTCGTTTCAGCACTGAGGGCGAAGAGGCAATCTTCCAGATACGGTCGGACCTCCGACCACCCTTTGCGGTCGGCGAAGTAACCCCTGAGTTTCTTTCCTGCATCGACTACATCAGGTTCATGCTGCATCAGCATCACCCTGGCTACTGAACTGGCATCGTCCTCCTTGTGCTTTTCGTGATCCTGCTTGGCATAGGAATGAAACTCCTCGATCCGACCAAGGACAGGCTCAGTGCCTGCCAGGCATTTGTCACCGACGATCTCGTCACGCCGCTGAACATGCCCACCGGCAAAGCTGTCCTGGACCATGTGCAGCAAACTGCCCAGAGCCACTTCACTGACATGGGCACGCAACCACGGGCGCCCTGCCGTAAACAGGTCCTGGACCGTTTGAGCATTATTGAAACTCTGCTCCCAGCCCTCGATCTTCACGTCTTTCAAGTAGGTGTTGATGGGGTACGTGCCATCCGCCACGCCCCAGGCAAACTGGGCCCACATCATGATTCTCTGCTTGGTCTGCTCTGGCGAATCGCCCTCCTGGGATGCCATCGCATGCAGGAACTGCAGGTCACCGAAGTGCGAGCGGGCAATGTAGTTTCCCGATCCCATGTAGGCAGCAGGGTCTGATGCGCTCTTCTTCTCTGCGATCTTGAACAGATTGATCCAGCATTTTGTCTGAGAGATGAATCCAACCGAATAGCGCCCATCACAACCGGAAACCCTGGCATCTTCGGCTCCCGGCATGAACACGGGATCATCATTCCATCTCACCCCGGCAATGATGTAAGGCCCGGCATTCTCCAGATCCGGGTTACTGCACTTCTGCCAGTCTCCATCACACCCATATATTTTCTGCGTCAGCGCTTCATGAGCCGGATCAGCAAAGTTGTGCATGGCAAAGCTGGCAAAAGGCACGACTGCCCTGTAGGTAACGCCATATTCCTTTGCCATGGATCGCTCCGCGGCAGTTCCATTCGGTGCAAGCTGGAAGGCCTCAACTTCTCCAGCAACCACGAAAAACACTGCCCCGGCAATTACCAGCACTGATTGATTCATGAGCCGTCCCTGCGCTTTGATGGTGAGCCCATCAGCCTTGCACGCCCAGCCAAAGGCCAATTCGGCCTTACAGCAACGAACGCCTGCACGTGGGTGATGGAGTTGAATGTTCAGCGTAGTAAGTGCCGCTTCGTTGTCCAATCGACTCGACTACAGCAGTCGCTGCCGACCACGAGCCTGGGACTTCGGCACCCGGGAGGCATCACCCGCTGTAGCGTCTCGTCATTCAATCGCAGTGGTTCGGGGCATCCCAACTACGTATGGCTATGTCCGGGCACTTTCGGGATTGATTGAAAACGCAAAGCAGGCAAGCCGAAAACAGCGGACTCAAGAACAAGGACTCAAGAAAACATGGGCGCCCCCATCATCATTGGCAACAGCCATGACATCTGGATCAGCAACGCCCTGAAAGACGCCTTCTGTGACGTCATGACCCATGTCGCCGCTCTGGAAGGCCTGGACATCATGGCCATCTACGAAGAGGCGCCGGGCGTTGCCGGAACATATGGAGTGACGGGCGTGGGAATTGCCATAGGCGACTTCGATCAGTACCTGGGCGGACGTGAAGGCGTGCGTCGACACATCAACACCTGCCAAAGACGGCTGAAGGAAGTTGCAGCTGCCTGCTGGCTTTCTGAGACCGGCACGGAAGCGATGGCACACATACTGGCCTGGGTGGCCTATCACATGGATGGGAATCCAATCCCCGAAAACTGCAACCTCAGGTTCGACTGGCCACCGGGCTACCCCCCTTTGAACCCTGCAACCCCACACCTGCCAGGTGCACCGTGAACCGAAGCTACCTCTATCTTTTCGTGCTGTACCTGATCGGTACCCCATGCTGGGCAGAGCCTTCGCAACGAGAACTCGAGGACATCCAGGCATGGGAAGCGGCCCACCTGGCAGCCGAGCAAACCATCCCTGCGCTGCTCGAGCGCTACGGCAACGCAATCGGCTGCGGGTTTTCTTTCAACCCCGGCAACGTCGTCAAGTACCGCATCCAGAAGCAACCCGTCTTCGTTGCAGTCATCAGCCTGGACGTAGGGTGCTCAGGGGGCACCTCAATGATCAGAAACGTGCTGGTGACAATGAAGTACGGCGACTACCACAGGATCTCCGTCGACCCGGAACGCTCCAGGCCATCCCTGACGCCCACGGACTTTCCCAAGCGCCTGGAACGGCTCTATGTGGAGAACGGCGAGATCCTGTTCTCGGGTTTCAAGCCCGACTGGACGAAGGACGCGCTGTGCTGCGCAACCCAGCCGGTAAAGGGCAAGGTTTCGTTCAGTGATGGCGGGTGGCAGGTTGTCTTCCAGCCTTGAGGGCCACCGTTTGGAGGCCACAGCCAAGCCGGCGCCCCCGCCGCACGTTCAGGCCTGCTGGCGGGTCGCCGCCAGGACGATCTCGCGGATGCACACACCCTGCGGCTGTTCGTAGGCATAGCGGATGGCATTGGCCACGTCTTCGGCCGAGAGCACCGTCCCGCCCATGTCCTGCTTCCACTCCTGGTAACCGCGCTTGATGGCCTCGTCCGTCGTGTGGCTGAGCAGCTCGGTCTCCACCGCACCCGGCGCAATGGTCACCACGCGGACATTGTGCGGAGCCACTTCCTCGCGCAGGTTCTCGGAGATGGCATGCACCGCGAACTTGGTGCCCACGTAGGCGACGTGGTTGGGGAAGGTCTTGCGACCGGCCACGGAGCTGACGTTGATCAGCGTCCCCTGGCGGCGCTCGACCATTCCCTTGAGCACCGCATTCACGCCATTGAGCAAGCCCTTCACGTTGACGTCGAGCATCCGTGCCCACTCTTCGGGATCCTGCTCGGTCATGCTGCCCAGCAGCATTACGCCAGCGTTGTTCACCAGGGCATCCGCCGGCCCGAACAGGGCCTCGGCCTCCGCAACCGCCGCCAGCACGGCGGCTCGGTCAGTCACATCCACCGCGCGGCAGAGCGCGCGGGGCAACTGCAGCGCTTCCAGGCGCTCCAGACGACGGGCCAGCAGCAGCAAGGGGTGCCCAAGCTGGGAAAACGCCCGTGCGGTGGCCTCGCCAATGCCGGAACTGGCCCCGGTAACGATGATCAGTGGTTTATTCATGACGCTCTCCTGCTATCAGCTATCTGGATAACTAAACGATGAGCAGGAGTATATTCAGCGCGAAATCGCTTAAAAAATGACTTATTCCTCTGCCTGACATCGGTTAAACCTATGGATATTCGGCACTTCTCCGCCTTCATCGCGGTATTCGAAGAGCGCAACATCACCGCAGCGGCTCAGCGCCTGCACATCAGCCAACCCACCCTGTCCGTCACCATCCGCCATTTGGAAGAGGCGCTGGGCGTCGAACTGTTCTTGCGCCAGGCACGGGGTGTGGACGTCAGCGAGGCCGCACGGAATCTCTACCCCCGCGCCAGGGCCCTGGTTGCCGAGACGGCCAGTATCGGCGACATGTTCCGCCCAGGGGCCAGTCGCCAAATGCTGCATCTGGGGGTGGAGGGCGACATCAGCGCGGCGCAGGTGGAGCAGTTCATCGTTCTGGCGCGGCAAGCCGTCCCCAACCTGCTGCTGCATTTGGAGGCAGGCTGCACGGGCGACGCGCGATTGGCCGTGGAAGAGCTCTCCTGCGAGGACGAGCTGTTCGTCCCCGTGTGGGACGACCCGTATGCCCTCGCCCTGCCCCCAGGCGCAGAACGCGCCGAGGACTGCGGCTGGATCACCTGCCCGGGCCATCCCTCCCACCAACGACTGATGACGATCTACGGCAGCAGCCCCGTGGCCGCCCAGGCCAGTTCACTGGAACTGGCGCTGCGCCTGGTAAACGCCGGCGTAGGCGCTGCGATCCTGCCCGGCTCCCTGCTTGCAAGCGCACCGGCGGTGGGCACCGGCAGCCTTAACCTGCCGCTGCCCACACGACGCATCGGCCTCTGCCATTCAGCCCAGGCCCTGGAGAACCCCGCTGTGAATGCGCTGTACGCCTTCTTGCGTGAGCGAAATGCCGCCTGAGGCGTACCGGCGCGGGTGAAGAAACTGTCCGGCAGCGAGCGATTTACCCACGGCCCTGCGCATGCTTACAATTAGCAATAATTATCAATTGCATAATCTGCCTACCATGGACCAGCTCGCCGACCACCAGCGCCGCGCCCTGCACGAACTCTATGTCGAACATCACGGCTGGCTGAAGCAATGGCTCCGCAGTCGGCTCGGCTGCCGTGAGCAGGCCGCCGATCTTGCGCAGGACACCTTCGTGCGAGTCATCAGCCAGCGAAAACTGACCGACCTGCGCCAACCCCGCGCCTACCTCACCACGGTCGCGCGCAGCCTGGTGATCGACCAGTACCGCCGTCGAACGCTGGAGCACGCGTACCTGGAGACGCTCGCCGCCCTGCCGGAACCCGTGGACATCTCGCCGGAAACGCGCAGCATCATCATCGAGACGCTGATGGAGATCGACACCCTGCTCGACGGCATCAGCGGCCGGGCTCGCGAAATCTTCCTCATGGCCCAGCTCGATGGGCTGACCTTCACGGAGATCGGCAAGCGGCTGGGCCTTTCCGTCAATACGGTACGCAAGCACTTCGTGCGCGCCATGACCCACTGCCTTCTGCTACTGGAGGACTGAGACGATGTCAGCCCTCGACCTGAAGACCCTCGAAGCCGCCGCGCAGTGGTACGTGACACTCGCCGAGGAAGGCGAAGCCGCACGCGAGGCCCATGTGCGATGGCTGGCCAGCGACCCTCACCATGCCCTGGCGTGGGCCCGTGTCGAGCGCCTACAGGCGAAGCTCGGGCGGGTCACCGCCGATATCGCCCGCCCTACCCTGAAAAGTGCCCGCATCAAGCGCAGGGCCGTGCTCAAGGTGTTTTCCATCCTGGTCGCGGCAGGCGGTACGGCAGCGCTCGGCGTGCAGTACCGCCCGCTGAGATCGACCTGGGCCGACTACCGCACGGCCGCCGGCGAAACCCTGGAACTCGACCTGCCCGAAGGCACCCAACTGACTCTCAACACCCGCACGTCGGTCAACGCCAACTACGGCCCTGTGCTTCGCCAGGTGGACCTGCTCGAAGGCGAGATCCGGGTGCAAACGGCGGCGGACGACCTCGCACGCCCCTTTGTCGTGCATACGCCTTGCGGCAGCGTTCATGCACTGGGGACGCGCTTTCTCGTTCGCAGTGAAGCCTCCGGCGTGCGTGTCGGCGTCATGCAGCACGCCGTGGAGGTCCGCCCACAGCAGGCCCCCATGCAGGTCGTGCGCCTGGAAGCCGGCCAGCAATTGACGTTCACCCGCACGTCGGTGGGCGCGCCAGCCCCATTGCCCAAAGGGGCGGACGCCTGGACCCACGGGCAACTGCTGGTCAACGACTGGCGCCTGGATGACTTCATTACCGAGCTGGCGCGCTATCACCCCGGCTACCTCGGCTGCGCGCCGGAGGCAGGAGCATTGCGCCTCTCTGGCGCCTTCCAGTTGCAGGCGCTCGACACCGTGCTCGACAACCTCAGCGGCACCCTGCCTGTACGTGTCCGTCGCCTGACCCGCTGGTGGGCGCGGGTAGAACGAAGCTGATGCCCCTGTCACAGCACTCAGCCCGACCGCCGTCGGAGGACACGCGAAAAGGCACCGCAATAAAAAATTCGGCCAGGTGTTGGTGATTCTGATTCTCGTTCGACAAAGACAGTAGAGGCGCAGAGACGCCGCCATCTGCCATTGGAGAAGAATGCCGTCATGTCAGGTCACCACCCCCTGTTCCGTCAGTTCCAACTCCCCCTGGTTCCGCTGGTTCTCGGCGGCGTGCTGGTCAGCGCACCGCTGAGCGCCCTGGTCCCGGCCACTGCCTGGGCCCAGGAGGCCCAGGTCGAATACACCTTCGATATCCCCGCCAGCCCGCTGGAGGACGCCATCGCCCGGTTCTCCGAGGTTGCGGGCGTCACCCTCTCCTACGAGCCCGGCGTGGCCGGTAAGCGGCAATCGCCAGGTGTTCGCGGGCGCTTCGCCACCGCCACCGCGCTGGCACACCTGCTGGAAGGAAGCGGCCTGCAAGCCATCGAACTCGGCACCGGCAGCTACACGCTGCTGCCGGTGCAGGACGACACCGGAACCGTTCTGCAGGTGAGTGAAACCCTCGTCTCGGGCCAGGGCATGGGCGAAATGACGGAGAACTCCGGCTCCTACACCACCGGCCTGGTCAGCGTCGGCTCCAAGACACCGGTCAGCCTGAAGGAGACGCCGCAGAGCGTGTCGGTCATGACCCGGTGGATGATCGAAGACCGCAAGCTGACCTCCCTGCCCGACACCATGAAACGCACCCCCGGCATCACCGTGCGCAACGGCAGCTACAACACCCAGCAGTTCTATTCCCGCGGGTTCTCCATCGACAACCTGCAGATCGACGGCGCCGCCCCCATGGACATCGGCAGCGGCATCGGCACCTTCTACAGCGACCGCAAGTACGACATGGCGATGTACGACCACGTCGAGGTCCTGCGTGGCGCAAGTGGCCTGCTGGGCGGAACTGGCGACCCCGGCGGCATCGTCAACCTGGTGCGCAAGCGCCCGCTGGCCAACTACCAGCTCGACCTGCAGACCTCGGCCGGCTCCTGGGACACCTATCGCAGCCAGGTGGACCTCACCGGCCCGCTGACCTCCGATGGCACCCTGCGCGGCAGGGTCGTCGCCGCCTATACGGACCGCCAGTACTTCATGGACAACCGCAGCACCGAAAGGCCGCTGCTCTACGGCGTGCTCGAAGCGGACATCTCCGAGGACACCCTGCTGACCTTCGGTGGCAGCTACGACAAGGCGAAGGAGAACGGCACCGGCGATGGCCTGCCTCGCTACAGCACCGGCGGCGACCTGCACCTGCCACGGAGCACCTGGTACACCACCAACAGCGCCTGGGGCGACAGCTACACCCGCGAGTGGTTCGCCAAGCTCGACCACTACTTCAGCCCCGACTGGAAGCTCAACACCTCCTACACCTACTCCTACAACGCCTCGACCACCGAAGGCGTGATCCCCTACGGCTCGGTGGACGAAACCACCCGGAACGGCCCCTATTGGTGGGGCAGCTACGTGGCGAGCTGGAGCAAGCAATCGGTATTCGACGTCAACCTCTCGGGGAGCTTCGACGCCTTGGGGCGCCAGCATGAACTGCTGGTCGGCGCGGACTACCAGAAGGTCACCAGCCGCTGGCGCAGCGCAGAAGGCAAGACCGGCAAAGGTGGCCTGATCGACCTGTGGAATCCCTCGGCCACACCGCTGCCGACCGAAGCGTCGAACCACCGCTTCTGGCGGGACTACTCGCCCAACACCCGCGAGCAGTACGGCCTCTACTCGACGCTGCGCCTGCAACTGACCGACCCACTGAAGCTCGTGGCAGGCGCCCGTGCCCAGCGCTACAAGTTCGAACAGGCCTACAGCCTGCGCAACAGCGACGGCACCGGCAACTGGAGGGAGCAGGACCGCGTATCGGACCGGGAACCCACCACGCTGGTCCCGTTCGGCGGCCTGATCTATGCGCTCGATGACCAATGGTCCACCTACGTCAGCTACGCCGAGGTCTTCAAACCCCAGGCGCAGAAGCTCCAGGGCCCGTTGGACAACCTGTCCTCCATCGAGCCCATGACCGGCAAGACCTACGAAACCGGCGTGAAAGGCGAACTGCTGGACGGCCAGTTGAACGTCAGTGCCGCGCTCTTCTACACCCAGCGCAAGCACCAGGCCGCCACCGACCCGAACTACCCCAACCCTCCCTTCAGCTACAGCGGCTCATGCTGCTTCATCGCGCAGGACAGCGTCACCAGCAAAGGCCTCGACCTGGAAGCCAGCGGAAACCTCATGCCGGGCTGGGAAATCCTTGCCGGCTACACCTACAACCAAGTGCACAACGACACCGAGGAAACGCTCTACAGCACCATCACTCCCAAGCACCTGTTCAAGCTCTGGACCACCTACGACCTGCCCGGCGCCCTCGCAGCCTGGCGCGTGGGCGGCGGCGTGACCGTACAAAGCCCGACCTACGTCAGCGGCATGGCCTACCGCTTCGACGCCGGCGGTAACGCCATCGACAGCCGCGCCTACAAGTTCAGCCAGTCCGGCTATGCGGTCTACGACGCCCTGATCGAATACCAGGTGGATGACCACTGGACGGTGGAGGTCAACGGCAACAACCTGTTCGATCGCCGCTACTACGCCAGCGTCGGCACCTCCGAATACGGCAACTACTACGGCGAGCCACGCAACTTCACCCTCACCCTGCGAGGTCACTTCGACTGAACGATGCCAGGGGCGTCCAAAACGCCCCTGGCCTGTGCCGTGCGGATATCCAGCACCCGGCGCGCGGGCGGGCGGCCTGCCCCTCGGCCGGACCGATATGGCCCGCGAGCGAACAGCTCTGGGCGCCAGCCCACTGGCCCGTGACCACGCTCTACCTGGCCACAGCCCCCTCGCGCCGCCCCAACACCCCGCTCTGCAGCACAAGCCCCGGCTCCCACTCCGGCTCCCCGGCCTTGACCGTTTCCAGCACCTGCCACCTGAGCGTGTCGCCCTCCAGCGTGGCCTTGCCCTTCACGACCATTCGCACACGCCCCACGCCCGACCGAATGGGCAGGGGCTGCACGCTGTAACAGCGACATGAGGACGCTCGACTTCACAAGCAGGCACGGCCCCCGAGTTGCGGTAGCATCCCGCGCTTGCCATGGAGAGTGATATGCAAAACCGATACGGACGACTCGCCTCGTGGATTTATCACCTGGATAAACCCATCGGCCATTCATTTGGAGACCTGGAGTACTACCAACAGCGCCTGGCGGACGTTGATGGCCCGGTACTGGAGCCCGCCGTGGGGAATGGGCGGATCTTCATACCGCTGCTGGAGAAGGGCCTGGCCATCGAGGGCTTCGATGCCTCCCACGAGATGCTCGAATACTGCCGGCAGGAATGCCGGGCGCGAGGGCTGCCCGCGCCCCTCACACAGCAGACGTTCGAGCAGTTCCGCTACGACCAGCGATTCGCGGCCATCATCATGCCCGCCGGGTCATTCCAGCTGATTACCGAAACCACCACCGCAATGGCCGTGCTCAAGCGGTTCTGGAATCACCTGCAGCCCGGCGGGCGGTTGATCATCGACATCGACCCCATCGAGAGCATCATCGGGGAGGCACAGGCGGCACGGAGCTGGACAGTGGATGGCAGCAACCTCCTCACACTGACCAGCCACCGGGCCGAAGTGGACTACCGCAAGCAAACCACGCTGTCCCATCTGCACTACCAGCATTGGCAAGACGGCACCTTGCAGTCCGCCGAACTGGATCTGTTCCACTTGCGCTGGTGGGGCGTCGACGAACTGGCATTCGCACTGCGCGAAGCGGGCTTTGTAGAGGTGGTGGCGTCAGGCGGCTACCAGCATGGCCGCTCCCCTTGCCAGAGCGATCCCATCATCAGCTTCGAAGCGCGCCGCCCAGGTTGACGAGGCCTTGAACAAGGGCGTGGCAAAGGTGGCGCGCGGCGGATCGAAAGCGGCCATGTCCACGCCAACCGGGAAGGGCCGTGACCCCCGGCACGTTCATCCCGAATCGGAGGGTGAACGTGCCGATCAGCCCAACCTGCAACCACACCGTGAGTGCAGCCGAGGCAGTTGTTCAAGCAGCCGCTTCACTCGGTCAGCGGCAGACCATGGGTTCACTCTGACGTAACGTTTTCCGCCCCAAGACCCGCCACTTTCTCCCAGACGAGACGGCAGCCTGTCGCCGTGCCGGCCCCCTCCTCCACTTGCCCTCGGGCTCGGCCGTCCCTATCCTGCGCCGGCCACGGTCAATCCCGTGGCCGGGTTTAGCGACCCGAAAGACATTGGCGCGATTGCGCCAGCTGGTGCATGCGAGAAACGGCGGATGTTTCTTGCAGGCATTGGCACGCATGCAGTTTTTACTGCACCGCTCTATGGCAGATCGCGTGGGGAGACCCTCGGGTCTGCCGGATTCCAATGTCTCCGGTTCGCTAACCCTGCGCGGTCTGCCACCCTTTCGTTTAGCGACGTAGGTGGCAGCTCCTTAACCGACATTGGAGCAACACCATGCATGACGCATTCACCCCCATCACCTTCCAACGCCACTGCCATCAACTGCGCGCCGTCATGATCGACAACCGCCCCTGGTTCGTCGCCCTCGACTTCGCCCTGATGATCGCCGCCACCCGGCCCTACCGCCTGACCAAACGCCTCTACCCCCACCAATTCCGCTTCGCCTTTCTCCGCTACAGCACAGGGCGCTGCGAAGAAGTGGAACTGGTCAGCGACGCCGGCCTCTACCGTGCCCTCTACCGCTTCGGCCACCCCGAACACTGCGCCCTCAGCCAATGGCTCAGCGACGAAGTGATCCCCACCCTCCACGACTACCACCGCGACCCGCAGGCCAGCCCGAGGCGCATCCTCATGACCTGGGCCAACCAGCGCATCGCCGCCCTGCACTGGCAAAGCGAAACCTGGATCGCCCGACAGGACCTGCCGCGTTTCATGGCGGTGCATGACGACCCGCTGTTGGGGGATGGGCCGAGTTGGAGGCGGTTTTTCTAGGGAGGTGAAAATGGAAACGCCGCATGGGAGTGCGGCGTTTTTGGTGGAACGAGCTTTGGGCCGAATCTGTTGGAAAAGCGGTTTGCGGTAGGCAACCAGTCAGATACGCCAGCATTCAAAGCGGTCTCGAGCCACTTCAAATTACCTCCAGCAATCCAAGCTCCCAGCGATATCACTATAAACAGCGCACTGGCATTCCACTTCCCACCTCACCTAGTAGATATTTTTACATAAGCCACAGCTTGTATATCGAGAACATCACGCTCGCCCACCGTTAGCCCGAGCATTATTTTCTTTATGGAATCATTTTGAATCCATGCATAGACAATAGTGTGCATACTTCCGGCGTCACCCAGATCACCATCAAAATCAGCCACTTTTCGTGCGCTATACAGAGCGGGCGCAGAAGCGGCAAAATTCACAAATAAACTCTCGGCCATTTTCGGATCAACGCGCCGCGCAGTAACATGACAAGCTTCTTGCCCCTCGGGAATTGAAAGAACAAAGAAACCTTGCTCACTTGGCATTACCCAAGAGCTCCCTGCACTAAGCCCCAAGTATTTCTCAGCCTGCTCTGTTGGTAGAGTCGAGGCGCCATCCAGACTGGATTTCAGACCATCTAAATCATCTATGTATTTAACGCAAAAATTTTCAAATATCCCCTGAAGCTCCTGAGCCTGCAGCTCAGCGTTCTCAGCAAAGCATGTTGACGACGCAAGAGCCAACGGAATTGCCATGATGGCGCAAATAGTTAAATCGACGCACCTTCCCGCGAGCGAATAAGCAGGCCAATCCTTCAAATCAAAACCCTTTTTCAAAATTAAATCCTCACTCGCTCACTGGATGGATTGTTACTCCAGCTAACGCTGCATGTAACGAAGAATAGATAGCGCATCTTTATCGGAGGCGACGCATATAACACTGCACTCCATCCGGCTCGTTCTTCTCTATCGCGGAGTTATTCATCCACGTATCCAAAACAATCAGTTCCTTCTGATTTAGCAGGATTTGCAACAGCTAAAGAACTCGGTCAAACGTTCCTTCGTCGCGCCAGTCGAGGAATCGTAACGCCAATCACCGCGCCGCAATGGTAAAGCGAAACCTGGGCCGTCCGGCAGGACCTACCGGGCTTTATGGCCGCGCACGATACCCCACTGCTGGGGGATGGGCCTAGTTGGAGGCGGCTTTTCCAGGGAGGTGAAATGGAAACGCCGCATGGGAGTGCGGCGTTTTTGGTGGGAATGGCTGCTTTCGGCCATTAGCGGTCACCGAGCGCCTAAAAAATAAGGGGCGATTCAAGGCGACTAAATAATTTCAGTCATAGATAGCTCTCTCTAAATCCAGAATAGCCTCATAGAGGCTTTCGTTTCTGGGTGGCAGCAGGCCCTGAGCGCTGTTCATAGACTCTGTCTCCAGCTCTTGGAGGCGAAAGAACTCGTATGTATACTTTCCAACCTTAGTGAAAATTTTATAACTGAATATTTTCTTCGGTCCGCACTGTGCAGACAGCACGCACAAATCTTTATATACATCAACAAGATTGGGGTGCGCGAACTTGTAGTGCTCCTTTTTAAATAGACGGCTTTTTTCTATTTTCGGAAGAAGTCGCAAGTCTGTATTCAAGAAATCGATGCGCTGGCCTTTGATCTTTATATTGCATCTGCGACATGAAATCGCAAGATTTGGTAGATCGAAAATACAGTGGGTGAAGATGCTTTTAGGTAACACGTGCTCGATGTCGAGAACCATGTTGAACTCGCCACGAATGCTGCGCTGACAATAACAGCACTGTTCCTCTTGCTCGATACGTTTGTGCGCTTTAAATCTGGCCTTTATATCCGCAACATGTTCCGACTCCCATATTTGCTTAGGTGTCGGCTTAGGTGTATTTGTGTTTCCCAATGCTTGTTTGATTTTCAAGTGTTCTTCAAGCGTGTAAGCGAAGCTAGTCATTGTACAAGCATCCTAGCTTGTGCTATCAGGATTTGCTGTTTTTTATCATGTTTGGCGGCCTCATGTAATTCATCGAATTCATCATTGAGTGTCGCGACAGTGATCTCCCCTAGTTGCACTTGGTGCAACAACTCCGCCATATGCCTAGATAGGAACGCGCTTCGGGGGGTGAGCACTTTGAAGACATCCCAAAGCACTTGCTCCATACCTTCGTCGCGGCAAATCACCTGGTGGAGAGTGTTTTTGCGCAATCGATACAATTGACACTGGGGAGCAGCAGTCACCATTACAGGAGCATGCGTAGCGATGATCACCTTGGGCTCGGATGACTGGAAAAGATCGAACAAACGGTCGATATAGCTCCGCTGCCAGCGAGGGTGCAAGCTGTTTTCCGGCTCATCAATAAGAATAGCCGTGCGCTCGGTAATATGGGATGCGATAAAGGCCAAGGTGGTGAGGAGCTGGATCTCACCGGAGCTTGCCCTCTCTAGTGGTATTTTGGTGCCCTGTTTCTTAAGGAAAATAGCTGGCCAATTGTGCAGGTCTTCCTTACTCAGATTTAAAGTCCAGCGGTCGTCCTTGGAGAGCCCCCTGTGGCTGTAATAGGAGTGGCTCATGCTGAGATCATACCAATCCACCTGAACTTTCGATTTTTCTTGGAAAATCCCAAGTTGCGGGTCGTAGCCGAGATAGGAAAGAACCTTACCAATATGGTATCTGGATACTGACGGCTCCTTGATCGATTCAATGACAGATTTTAGCGCAACACTGACAAACGACTGGCCATAGCGACCTCCCATGAAATGGTAGCGCTTGCCTTTATCGCGAAATTTGTCGAATGGACAGTTAGCAATTGCGATGACTCGATAATTCTTGCTGATATAGGCCTCGGCAATATCCGCTAGGGCCTGGCTTTTACCGCTACCATTTTCGCCGATGAGAATTGAAAGAGGTTGTTCGTAATCGATGGCTTGTAAGTCAGTAAGCATGAGGAGTCCTTTCTTTTTGCTTGGAGGAGTCCTTAGCCGTCGCAAGCATCGGAGTCCGTAGGCAAGAATAAGCCCAGCGCAATCTGTCAGCTAGTGTCTAATTTATGGCTGGCATGACTTCTGGCTAAGCGCCGCGCAGCGTGGGCGATTCAGTGACGCAGAACTCTGTAACCATTTTCAAGCACAACTGATCTGCCTATTCGGTGACGAGGCAGGCATTCCTTATGAAGACTGGACTCAGGACTGGGCCGCACTGCT
Source organism: Metapseudomonas otitidis (assembly GCF_011397855.1). Lineage (NCBI taxonomy): Bacteria > Pseudomonadati > Pseudomonadota > Gammaproteobacteria > Pseudomonadales > Pseudomonadaceae > Metapseudomonas > Metapseudomonas otitidis. The sequence continues at coordinate 3,764,173 of NZ_AP022642.1, forward strand.
ATAGCGGATGACCAAACGCCTACTCGCTGGCATAGCTTCTAAGACTAATCGGATGCGATTGATCCCTCTTGGGGGCATCGACTAGCTCTGATTGGGAGCGAAGCATGCGACGAATATGGCGGCTATATGGAAGGGCATTTCTTGCGTTAGATAGAATCTTGAGCCAAGTACTGGATTCACATTCAAGAGGTGACACCGAGTGACCGCTTCTGGCCGATAGCAGGCCTTCAAACAAACACCCTTTCCTCCCTCCGCCACAAAAAAACCCGGCCTGGCGCCGGGGTCAGGCCGCAGTTCGCGGCCTCAGTCGGGGCCTATGCCGCACGCGGGCAGACGATGATCTTCACGTTGTGTTCCTTGTTGTGCACCAGCTCTTCGAAGCCCTTCTCTACGATCTGCTCCAGCTCGATACGGCCGGTGACCAGGGGCGTGATGTCGAGGCGGCCGTCGGCGATGAAGGCGATGACGTCGGCGAATTCGCCGTTGTAGGCCAGGGCGCCGAGGACCTGTTTCTCGGTGGCCACCAGTTCGAAGAAGTTGAACGAACTGGGCTCTTCGAAGATGCCCACCAGCACGCAGGTGCCGGCCTTGCGGATGGCGTCGATGGCGAGCTTGGCGGTGTGCTTGTTGCCGATGCATTCGAAGCTGACGTCGGCGCCCAGGCCCTGGGTGAGCGCGCGGATCTCGGCGAGCACGTCGCATTCGTTCGGGTCCAGCACGTGGCTGGCGCCCACTTCGCGGGCCTTGGCCTTGCGCGCGCTGGACATCTCCAGGGCGATGACCTGGGCGGCACCGGCGGCCTTGGCGCACATGATGGTGCACAGGCCGATGGTGCCCGCCCCCACGACCACCACGTTGCGCCCGAGCAGGCTGCCGGCCTTCTTCACCGCGTGCATGCCCACGGCCAGGGGTTCGATGAGGGCACCGGCCTCGGCGGGGAAGCCGGCCGGGAGCTTGTACAGCAGGTTGGCGGGGACGTTGACCCATTCGGCGAAGGCGCCGTTGTTCATCAGCCCAGTGAAGGCGAGGTTCTCGCAGATGTTGTAGAGGCCGTGGCGGCAGTAGTAGCAGGTGCCGCAGTGCTGGCAGGCATCGGCGGCGACCACTTCGCCCGGGGCGAAGCCCTGCACGCCGTCGCCGAGCTTGACGATCTCGCCGCAGAACTCGTGGCCGAGGATGCACTGGCCCTTGATGCCGGTGAGCGGGTGCGGCGCTTCGACGGGGATGAACACGGGGCCGGCGACGTATTCGTGCAGGTCGGAGCCGCAGATGCCGCACCAGTGCACGCGGATCTGCACCCAGCCGGGGGCCGGGTCGCCGGGCAGGGGCACGTCTTCCACGCGGATGTCGTTGCGGCCGTGCCACACCGCGGCACGCATGCTGTTGGGGAGGATGCTCATGGGGTTCTCCTGGGGCCCGGCGGGTGCCGGGCCCGGTGATCGTCAGTGGCGTTGGAGGAAGGCCTGCAGCAGGGCGTTGACCGCCTCGGCGGCCTCCATCTGCAGCATGTGGGCCTGCCCGGGGAGGATGTGCACCTCGGCCGGCAGGCCCTCGGCGTGGTGGGCGGGGATGATGGCGTCGGCCTCGCCCCAGACCACCAGCACCGGGTGCTGGCCGCTCTCCACCACGCTGCGCAGGTCGAGCCGCTGGCGGCCCGCCTCGTTGAGGGTGTCGGCGAGCTGGCGCAGGGCGGCGTCCACCCCCTCCAGGCGCTTGAAGCGGAGCATGTCTTCGAGCATCTGCCGGGTGACCAGCGCGGGGTCGGAGAACAGCTGCACCAGCTGCGGCTTGAGGGCGTTGCGGTTGCCGGCCTCGACGAAGCCCTGCAGGTAGGTGCCGTTGATCTCGGCGCCGAGCCCGGCGCTGGCCAGCAGGCTGAGGCTGCGCACTCGCTGCGGGGCCAGCCGCGCGGTGTTGAGGGCGACGGCGCCGCCCATGGAGTGGCCGGCCAGGTGGGCGTGCTCGATGTCGAGGTGGTCGAGCAGCGCGAGTACGGCGCAGCTCAACTCGTCCAGGTCACCGCGGACCAGCTGCTTGGCGGATTCGCCGTGGCCGGGCAGGTCGAGGGCGATGACGCGGCGCTCGGCGGCGAGGGCCTCGTGGTTGAACAGCCAGTTGTTGAGGTCGCCACCGAAGCCGTGGATCAGCACCAGCGGCACGCCGCCTTCGCCGCGCTCGAAGTAGCGCAGGGTGCGGCCGTCCAGCTCGACCTTCTGTGGACTGGGGCCGCTGTCGGCCTCGCCGTCGCCACCGGGCACGAACTCGGCGAGGAAGCGCTCGACCACGGCGTCGATCTCCGCTTCGCTGGCCTCCCCTTCCACCACGATGCCGAGCAGCGCGCCCACCGGCAGCACTTCGTCGGGCCGCGCCACCTGGCGTCGCAGCACGCCGGAGAACGGCGCCTCGACGCTGCTGCTGATCTTGTCGGTCTCCACGTCGAGCACTTCGTCGCCCTTCTCGATGGTGTCGCCGTCCTGCTTGAGCCAGTCGGCCACCCGGCCTTCGGTCATGGAGAGGCCCCACTTGGGCATGGTCAGGGTATGGATGCGGCTCATGCGGCGTATCTCCCTTGCAGCAGCGCCAGCACGGTGGCTTCGATCTTCGCGGCGCTGGGGATGTAGAGGTCTTCCAGGGCGTCGGAGAACGGCACCGGGGTGTGCGGGGCGGTGACCTGGCGGATCGGTCCCTTGAGGGCGTGGAAGGCCTGCTCGGCCACCAGCGCGGCGATGTCGGTGGCGAGGGAGCAGCGCGGGTTGGCTTCGTCGATGACCACCAGGTGGCCGGTCTTCTCCACGCTTTCGAGGATGCTGTCGGCGTCCATCGGGCTGGTGGTGCGCAGGTCCAGCACCTCGCAGGAGATGCCCTGGCGGGCGAGGCTGGCGGCGGCGTCCATGGCCAGGTGCACCATGCGGCCGTAGGTCACCAGGGTGACGTCGTCGCCGTCGCGGAGGAAGTTGGCCTCGCCGAAGGGCACGGTGTAGAGCTCTTCCGGCACCTCGCCCTGCATGGAGTAGAGCAGCTTGTGCTCGCAGAAGATCACCGGGTCGTTGTCGCGGATGGCCTGGATCAGCAGGCCCTTGGCGTCGTACGGGGACGAGGGGCAGACCACCTTGAGCCCGGGGATGTGGGTCCACAGTGCGGTGAGCATCTGCGAGTGCTGGGCGGCGGCGCGCAGGCCGGCGCCGACCATGGTGCGGATCACCAGCGGGGTAACGGCCTTGCCGCCGAACATGTAGCGGAACTTGGCGGCCTGATTGAGGATCTGGTCCAGGCAGCAGCCGGCGAAGTCGACGAACATCAGTTCGCACACCGGGCGCAGGCCCCGGGTGGCCGCGCCCACGGCGGCGCCGACGTAGCCGATCTCCGACAGCGGGGTGTCCAGCACGCGGCCGGGGAACTGGTGATAGAGGCCCTTGGTGACCCCGAGCACGCCGCCCCAGGCGTCATCCTCGCCGGGTGCGCCGGCGCCGCCGGCATTGTCCTCGCCCATGATGAAGACACTGGGGTCGCGGCGCATTTCCTGGGCCAGCGCCTCGTTGATGGCCTGCTGGTAGCTGATCTTTCTGGCCATGATGGCTCTCCTTTGATTGTTCTTCTGGCGGCTCGCCGGCCGGTTACGGGTAGGCGACGTAGACGTCGCTGAGCAGGTCGGCGGGGGATGGCTTGGGGTCGGCCTTGGCGCGCACCACGGCCTCTTCGATGCAGGCCTCGACCTCGGCATCGATGGCGTCCAGGGCGCTGGCCTGGAGCAGGCCGGCACGGGTGGTGCGCTCGCGGAACTGCATGAGGCAGTCGCGGGTTTCGCGGTAGTGCTTGACCTCGTCGGGCGCGCGGTAGGTCTGGGCGTCGCCTTCGAAGTGGCCGTAGTAGCGGGTCAGCTTCACTTCGATCAGCGAGGGCCCCTCCCCGGCCCGGGCCCGCTCGATGGCGGCGCCGGCGGCTTCGTGCACGGCGAAGAAATCGAAGCCGTCGACGGTGACGCCGGGCATGCCGAAGCCGGCGGCACGGTCGGCGATGTGGTCGCAGGCGACGGACCAGTTGGAGGCGGTGGCCTCGGCGTAGCCGTTGTTCTCGGCGACGAAGATGCACGGCAGGTTCCACACCGAGGCGAGGTTCATGGCCTCGAACACGGCGCCCTCGTTGGAGCCCCCGTCGCCGAAGAAGGCCACGGCCACCGCGCGGTTGCCCTTGAGCTTGGCGGCCAGGGCGGCGCCGGCAGCCAGCGGCGCACCGGCACCGACGATGCCGTTGGCGCCGAGCATGCCCTTGGACAGGTCGGCGATGTGCATGGAGCCGCCCTTGCCGTGGCAGACGCCGGTCTTCTTGCCGTAGATCTCGGCCATCATCCCGTACACGTCCACGCCCTTGGCGATGCAGTGGCCGTGGCCACGGTGGGTGGAGGCGATGCAGTCCTCGTCGTCGAGGTGCGCCATCACCCCGGCGGCGGAGGCTTCCTCGCCGGCGTACAGGTGGACGAAGCCGGGGATCTCGCCGGTGGCGAACTCCACGTGCAGGCGTTCCTCGAAGGCGCGGATGGTGCGCATCACGCGGTAGGCATGGAGCAATTGCTCAGTCGAAAGCGTGGACATCTTCTTGTTCTCCAGGGTGGTTCACGGGCTTGCCAGGGACGGCCAGCAGGCGATGGCAGGCGGCGAAGGCCAGGGCGGCCTCGACGTCAATGCTCAGCGGGCCGTCGAGTTCGAGGGTGATGCTGGGGCGGTCGGCGGCGGCGAATTCGATCTCGCGTTCGCCGTCCAGGGCCAGGGTGCCGGCGGCCAGGTGCGGCAGCCGGGGGATGCCGGGTTCCAGGCTGCCGCTGGCGACGATGCCGCAGGCCTGCAGCAGGCCGGGCGCGAGCGGCGCCAGCAGGGCCTGTTCGGCGCCGGGGGCGAGGCGCACCCAGCTGCCACGGGGGTAGCGCCGCGACACCGGGCTCCACAGCCCGCAGAGGGACGAGAGGCCGATGGCGTGGGGCTCGGCGAAGGCGGCGTAGACCTCGGCCAGGTCCTCCGCGCGGCTGATGGCGCGGGCCCCGGTGAAGGTGAGCGGCGAGACGGCCACTTCCACCAGGGCGGTTTCGTCGATGCCACGCGCGGCGATGCGCACCCGCAGGCGCTTGTTGCGGCGCAGCGCCACCTCCGCCGGGATGTGGCCGCTGGCGTACAGCCCGCCAGCCAGGCCCGCGCCGGTGGCTTCGCGCAGCTCGGGGAAGGCGTTGTTGGTGCCGGTGGAGAGGCACAACAGCGGGATGTCGCCCACCTCCCCCGCCACGGCCTTGTGGGTGCCGTCGCCGCCGAGCACCGCCACCAGGGCGACGCCGCGCTGGACCATCAGGCGCGCGGCGTGGCGGGTGTCTTCCACGCTCTGGCGCAGCGGCAGGTCGAGGAACTCCAGGCGCGGCCAGCGGCTGTCGTGGGCGTGGCGGCTGGCGCTGGCCTTGAGCACGGCGGCGGCGATGCCGGTCATGTCCGGCGGCATCAGTACTTCGTCCACGCCGGTGGCGCCGAACGCGCCGAGCAGGCGCTGCACCACGGCGGCCTTGTCGGTGCTGGAGTACAGCCCGGCGTTGGCGGTGAGGCGGCGCACGTCACGGCCGGAGGCGGGGTTGGCGATGATGCCGACGCGCAGGGGTATGGCGGCACTCACAGGGAGAAGCCGCCGTCGACGGCGATCGCCTGGCCGGTGACGTGGGGCGCGCAGGCGAGGTAGACGGCGAGCTGGCCCATGTCTTCCACGGTCTGCGCTTCGCCCTGGGGCAGCAGGCTGGCCTGGTGGCGCGCCCAGGATTGCGCCTCGCTCTCCCCCGGCTGCGCCCAGCGCCCGGAGAGCCCGGCCTCGCCACGCCACATGCCGGTGCCGACGATGCCGGGGCACAGGGCGTTGACGGTGATGCCCTCGCGCGCGACCTCCTTGGCCAGGGCGTTGCTGAAGCCGATGACGGCGAACTTGGAGGCGCTGTAGTGGGCCAGGTCCGGGAAGCCGACCCGCCCGGCGATGGAGGCGACGTTGATGATCCGCCCCCAGCGTTGGGCCTGCATGAGCGCCAGTTCGGCCTGGCAGCAGAGGAACACGCCGCGGGCGTTGATGGTCATGACCCGGTCCCAGTCCTCGACGCTGAGTTCACGGACCTTGTGAATGCTGATGACGCCGGCGTTGTTCACCGCCACGTCGAGCCGGCCGTGCTGGCGGGCGATGGCGTCCACCAGGGCCTGGACGCTCTGCGGCTCGGCGACGTCCACCGCGTGGGCGGTGGCGCGGGCGCCGAGGGCGCGGACCTGGGCGGCGCCCTCTTCGGCCAGGGCGAGGTCGAGGTCGGCGATCACCAGTTCGGCACCGGCCTGGGCCAGGCTGCAGGCGATGCCGAGGCCGATGCCACGGCCGCCGCCGGTGACAAGGGCGATCCGGCCGGAAAGGGAAAATGGCGCAGGGGCAACAAGGGTCATGACGCACCTCTGAATTGTTGTTGTGGGTGCGGGACGGCGTCCCGGTGTCGCCAGGACAGGAGCAAGGGCGGTGCCAGGACGGCGCAGGCGGGGCGCAAAGGTGCGGGCCAGAGCGGCCGCAAGGGACTTTCCGACGCGCCGTGGGAAGCGCGATCTGAGACGCGCCATGTCAGCCTGCACGGGGCGCGGGCGAGACGCTGAGACGCGGCGTCTCATCCGCCGGGCGGCGCGCCGCCGTGCTTGTCCGCCCTCCGGGCCGGCGCTTAAATGACCGGCACAAGAACAACGACACGAGCCGTGGAGGCCCCATGCTGCCTGCCAACTCGAAAGCCCATGTGGACTGCATCAGCCGTGTGCTGCGCCACGCCGAACGCCTGCCCGAACCACCGGTGCCGGACCTGATCCTGGACTCCTGGCGCCGCTCCATGGACCAGCACCGCCTGGACCCGGGCTCGCTGCAGGGCCCGCGCATCCTCAGCGAGACGCTGCTGAAGGAATGCCGCGAACGCGCGGAAAGCTTCCTGCGCATCGCCGGCGAGGAGGTCTCGCGCCTGCACGGGCGGGTGCGCGATGCCGACTACTGCGTGCTGCTCACCGATGCCCAGGGCCGCACCATCGACTACCGCGTGGAAGCCACCATCCGTGGCGAGTGCCGCCGCGCGGGGCTGTACCTGGGCACCTGCTGGTCGGAGGGCGAGGAAGGCACCTGCGGGGTGGCGGCGGTGCTGACCAACCGGGTGCCGGTGACGGTGCACAAGCGCGACCACTTCCGCGCCGCCTTCATTGGCCTGACCTGTTCGGCGGCCCCGGTGTTCGACCCCCAGGGCCAGTTGCTGGGGGTGCTGGACGTGTCCGCCGTGGAGTCCCCGGACGACCGCCGCAGCCAGCACCTGATCCGCCAGATGGCGGTACAGAGCGCCCGCGATATCGAGAACGCCTTCTTCATGCACAGCACCCGTGGCCACTGGGTGCTGCGCGCCCATTCAGCCCCCGGCTACGTGGACAGCCAGCCGGACTACCTGTTCGCCTGGGACGCCGACGGCCGCCTGCAGGCGCTGAACCCGGCGGCGCGGCACTTCCTGCTGGAACGCCACGGGCGCCTGCCACAGCACATCGGCGAGGTGTTCGACCTGGACCTGCTGCGGGCGGCCGCCGACGAGCACCCGCACCATGTGCCCGAGCAAGGGCTGCACATCCGCCTCAGCGTGCCGCGCCGGGCGGTGAGCGTGGCGCTGCCGAGCCGCGATGCCACGCAGCTGGACCCCCGCATCGCGGAGAGCCTGCGCCTGGCGGTGCGGGTGAAGGACCGCCACCTGCCGGTGCTGATCCACGGCGAGACCGGCGCCGGCAAGGAGGTGTTCGCCCGCCAGCTGCACGAAGCCAGCGCACGCCGGGGCAAGCCCTTCGTGGCGCTGAACTGCGCGGCCATCCCGGAGAACCTGATCGAGAGCGAACTGTTCGGCTACGTGGCCGGCGCCTTCACCGGGGCGGAGCGCAAGGGCATGCGCGGGCTGTTGCAGCAGGCCGATGGCGGCACGCTGTTCCTCGACGAGATCGGAGACATGCCCCTGGCCCTGCAGACCCGCCTGCTGCGGGTGCTGGCCGAGGGCGAGGTGGCGCCGCTGGGCGCGGCACGCCGGCAGGCGGTGGACATCCAGGTGATCTGCGCCAGCCACCGGGACCTGGCGGCGCTGGTGGCGGCGGGCGAGTTCCGCGAGGACCTGTTCTTCCGCCTCAACGGCGCGCGCTTCGAGCTGCCGCCCCTGCGCGAGCGCACGGACAAGCTGGCGCTGATCAACCGCCTGCTGGACGAGGAAGCGGCCCGCTGCGGGCTGCGCCTGGGGCTGTGCGAGGCGGCGCTGGAATGCCTGCTGGGCTATCGCTGGCCGGGCAATGTGCGCCAGCTGCGCCATGTGCTGCGCTATGCCTGCGCCATCTGCCCCGGCGACACCCTGCGCCTGCAGGACCTGCCGGAAGAGCTGCGCGGCGCAGCGCCGGAACTCCGGGACGAGACACCCGCCAGCCCGGAACGCCAGGCCCTGCTGGACGCCCTGGTGCGCCACCGCTGGCAACCGCTGCCCGCCGCGCGGGCCCTGGGTATCTCCCGGGCGACCCTGTACCGGCGGGTGAAGCAGCACGGCATCGAGATGCCGCGCATGAAGAGCGAGCCGGCGAGCCCGCTGGAGGGTGTCTCCGACGGGGTTACTTGAAGAGCGCCGAGACCACCTTGGCGACGTGTTCGGCACCCCGGCTGATCTCGCCCATGATGGAGGCGACGGTGGAGATCTGCGCGTTGTTGTCCTTGGCGCTGGCTTCGATCTTCTTCATGTAGTCGTCGATCTGCTGGGTCATCTTCACGTTCTCGGTGACCACGCTCTTGATCTCGATGGTGGCGCCGCTGGTGCGCCCCGCCAGTTGCCGCACTTCGTCGGCCACCACGGCGAAACCACGCCCCATGTCCCCCGCCCGCGCCGCTTCGATGGCGGCATTGAGGGCCAGCAGGTTGGTCTGCTCGGCGACGCCTTGGATGGTGGTGACGATGTTCTCGATGTCCTTGGCCTGCAGGCTCAGCTTGGAGATGAGGTCCACGGCGGTGTTCACCATGGTCAAGGTGGTGGCGGAGATCGCCACCGACTGGTTGAGCGAATCCATCCCCCGGTTGGAGATCTGCGCGGTCTCCTCGGCGGTGGCGAAGGACAGCTCGGCAGCCCGCCGGACCTCTTCGTTGCGGTGCACCTGTTCGGTCACGTCGATGGCGAACTTGACCACCTTGAACACGGTGCCGGATTCGTCCTTCACCGGGTTGTAGCTGGCCTCGATGTGCACGATGTTGCCGGAGGAGGTCTTGCGCTCGAAGTGGCCGCGGTAGAAGTTGCCGGCCTTGAGGTTGGCCCAGAAATCAGGGTTCTCCTTGTAGAACGCGTCGAGGCAGAGCATGCGGTGGTGGCGCCCCTTGAGGCTGCCGAGGCTGTAGCCCATCAGGCGCAGGAAGTTGTCATTGGCGTCGATGATCTCGCCATCGGGAGTGAACTCGATCATGGCCATGGAGCGGTCCAGTGCCTCGCTCAACGCGGTCAGCACGAGCATGCCGGCGTGCTCCTTGGTCACGTCGCAGGCAATCTTGAGGACTTCGAACACACGCCCCGAATCATCCTTGACGGGAAAGTAGGTGGCTTCCAGCCAGATCACGCTGCCGTTCTTGGCAATGCGCTTGAACACGCCGCGCTGGGGGACGCCACTTGCAAGCGCGCTCCAGAAGCGGTCATAGGCAGGGGAGTTGCGGAAGCTGTCTTCGCAGAAGAGGCGGTGGTGCTTGCCGAGCACCTCCTGCTCGGAGTAACCGACTGCCTGGAGGAACAGGGAGTTGGCGGTGAGGATGTCACCTCGGGGCGTGAAGGAGATGGACGCAACGTTCTCTTCGATGGCACGCAATCGCTGGAGGTTGGCTTCGTCCTGGGAGGTTCTGGGGGCAAGGCTGGCTCGGCTCTTTTTGAACAGCATGATGAGCTCCTTTTAGCGTTGGGCGAGGGGCTTTCAAACCCGTAAAAACACGCCGTGCTCGCTCCAAGGCTGGAGCGGCATCCCTCAGCGTAGCCAAGCCTGACGAGATGAAAGTCAGGCGCCCCCACGATCTCATCGACGTCGAAAACATCCGGCCCAGGTATCAGCGTGCGGGTTACGCGGAGGACGGGCCCCGATCTGGGCGAGGCGCCAGCAGCAAGGCCAGGCAGAACCAGACGAACGGCGCTGCAGCGCCCAAGAGCATGGGCGCGGCGTAACCGCTCAACGAGAAGGCGCAGAGGCTGGCCGCCAGCAGGGCAAGCCCGCAGATCAGGCCGGCCTGCGCGTACCGGCCCAGTCGGCGGGCCAGGAAGTGGGCGATGAGCCGCCCGATGATCGAGGCAACAACGAGCACCTGCTCGACGCCCAGGATGGCGATACCGGCCATGAAGGCGGGCCCCTCGGTCGCATCCCGCTCCACGGCCCAGAAGAACCAGGCGACTTGCGCCCCGTAGAGCACGGCCACCCCGGCCAGGGCCACCAGAAACGCTCGCCGCCCGGGGAGCAGCGCGGGCAGCGTGCCCACCAGCAGCATCCCGATCAATGCCATGCCCTGCATGTTGCCGACCTCCTTGTATGGGCCATCCTCGACGCCTGGCGAGGCGGCTTCCCTGCCTGCGAATGGGCGTGACCAGGGCGCCATCATCGACGGGGCGCGGGCCAGGTCAATCCCCGGGACGAGTTCCTGTCGATGGGTTCGCAGATGGAGGCGCGCGTGCTTCGACACCGCAACGAAAAAGACACGCCGAAGCGTGCCTTTTTCCAGGTGGATTGCGGCGGTGTCAGCTCTCCCCCACCGGCGCCTGTTCGGCCTCCACCAGCAGGCTGGCACGCCGCGTGAGCAGGCGGAAGGCGCCCCAGAGCACGAGCAGGAAGGGGATGCCGAACACCAGGGTCATGTGGAAGGCCGGGACGAAGGCGGTGGTGATGAGGATGGCCACCATCAGCCCGAAGCCCAGCAGGGTCGCCCAGGGGAAGCCCCACATGCGGAAGGACAGCTGCAGGCCGCCGTTGCGCGCGTGGTAGCGGCGGAAGCGGTAGTGGGTGAGGAAGATCATCATCCAGGCGAACAGCGCGCCGAAGATGGAGATGGCCATCATCAGCATGAAGGACTCCTCGGGGAACACCAGGTTGACCAGGGTGGCCAGGGCGATACCGGTGCAGGACAGGGCCAGGGCGTTGAGCGGGACGCCGTTGCTGCCGAGGCGCCCCATCAGGCGCGGGGCGTGGCCGGCACGGGCGAGGCTGAACATCATCCGGGTGGTGGTGTAGAGCTGGCTGTTCATGGCCGACAGGGCGGCGACGAGGATGACGAAGTTGATCAGCCCGGTGGCGCCGGGGATGCCCACCTGCTCCATCACCATCACGAAGGGGCTCTGGGCGCCCTGCCCCGACTGGTTCCACGGCACCAGGGCGAGGATCAGCGCGAGGGTGAGGATGTAGAACACCAGCAGGCGCGCCATGGTGACGCGGAAGGCGCGCTTGACGGCCACCTCCGGCTGCTCGGCTTCGCCGGCGGCGACGGCGATCATCTCGATGCTGAGGTAGCTGAAGATGGAGATGATCACGGCGATCCACACGCCGGAGACGCCGTGGGGCATGAAGCCGCCGTGGGCGACGTAGTGGTGGAAGCCGTAGGCGGGGTCGCCGCCGCCGAACACCAGCCAGCCGCCGAGCAGGATGAAGGCGACGATGGCGCCGATCTTGATCGCCGAGAAGCCGTATTCGAAGTGGCCGAACGCCTTGACGCTGATGGCGTTGGTGACCACCAGGGCGGCGGAGAACAGCAGGATCCAGACCCAGCCGGCAACGGCGGGGAACCAGTACTTCATGTACACGGCGATGGCGGTCACTTCGGTGCCGACCGCCAGGACGATGGCGGCCCAGTAGGCGTAGCGCACCAGGAAGCCGGCCAGGGGGCTGATGTAGAACTCGGCGTAGGCGCCGAAGGAGCCGGAGGTGGGGTGGGCGACGGTCATTTCGGCCAGGCAGCCCATGAGCAGCAGGGCGATCAGGGCGCCGATGGCGTAGCTGACCAGCACGCCGGGGCCGGCGAAGCCGATGGCGAAGCTGCTGCCCATGAACAGGCCGGTGCCGATGGCACCGCCAATGGCGATCATGGCCATCTGGCCGGAGGTGAGCTGGCGCTTGAGCCCCTGCTCGCGCGCGGTGATGGCGGCGAATCCTGTCTTGTCGTTCATCGTGTGCCTCGGTGTTGTCGTTATGCGGGGCGTCAGAGCAGTTGCAGCGGGTAGTCGATGATCACCCGCAGTTCGTTGTTGTCGGCGGTGTCGGCCCGGCCGACCTGGGCGGTGGAGCGGATGCTGGCCTGGCGCAGGCGGATGGAGAGGTCCTTGGCGCTGCCGCCCTGGACGACGTAGCCGAGTTCGATGTCCCGCTCCCAGCGCTTGCCGGCCTCGCCGTAGCGCTGGTAGGCGCTGGGGCTGCTGCGGTGGCTGTCGTCGATGTGGTCGCCCCGGATGTAGCGGCTCATGAAGCTGAGCCCGGGCACGCCGAAGAGGGCGAAGTCGAGGTCGTAGCGCACTTGCCAGGAGCGCTCGTTGGGGGCGTTGAAGTCGAGGACCTGCACGGAGTTGGCGAGGTAGATGGAGGTGCCGGGCTGGCGGTCGAAGCCGAGGTAGTCGAAGGGCTGGTCGCCGTTCACCCGCTGGTGCGCCAGGGTCAGGGCGTGGGCGCCGACGCGGTAGCGGGCGGAGGCGGACCAGGCGGTGGTGTCGATGCGGCCGGCCAGGCTGCGGCCCTGGTCGAGGGTGCGGTAGAGGCTGGCGTCGAGCGTGAGGGACTGCTGGTCGGCCAGGTCGAGGCGCTGGCCGGCGCCGAGGTAGTACTGCCGCCAGATGTCCTCATAGCGCGAGGCGTAGGCGGACAAGTGGGTCGCGTCGCTGGGGGCCCACTGGCCGCCGAGGTAGTCGGCGCGGCGGGTTTCCACTTGGGCGAACAGGGCCTTGAGGGCGCCGTCGCGGTTGGTGGAGTTGCCGTCGTTGCCGGCGGTGAAATGCCCGGCCTCCAGCAGGAGGTTCTCCACCTCGCGGCTGCCGAGGGAGAGGCCGATGGGCATGGGGGCGAACAGCCGCGCGTTGCCGGTGCCGAACACGGGGTTCATGGGGGCCTGGCTGCCGTACTTCAGCTCGGTGCGGGAGACACGCAGCTTGAGGGCGCCGCCGATCTCGGCCTGGCTGTCTTCGGGGCGGCCCCGGGAGTCGACTGGCAGCAGGTCGGTGCCGGTGCGGGTGCGGTTGCTGTCGAGCTTGAGGCCGAGGTTGGCGTAGGCGTCCAGGCCGAAGCCGACGGTGCCCTGGGTGTAGCCGGACTGGTAGTCGAGGGTGAAGCCGTGGGCCCACTCCTCGCGGTAGTTCTGCCCGCCCGGGTTGTTGAGCAGGTTGCGGTGGAAGTAGAAGTTGCGCTGGTTGAGCTGCAGGCGGCTGCCTTCGAGGAAGCCTTCGGGGCTGTCGGCGGCCATCAGCGGGGTGGCGGTGATGCCGCTCAGGAGCAAGGCTGCGCGGGCCAATCGCGGGGTGTTCATCTCATCGACCTCTTGTTGTGGTTATGGGTGAGAGGTGGAGGCGCCCGGGTGGGCGCCGGGTGCTTGGGGTCAGGTCACCTGCTTGCGGGCCATGAAGCGCTCCTGGCGCCAGGCCTCGCTGTCGAGGATCTCGCCGAGGGTTTCGGCGGCGTCCCAGACGTCGACAAAGCGGGTGTAGAGGGGGGTGAAGCCGAAGCGCATGATGCGCGGCTCGCGGTAGTCGCCGACCACGCCCCGGTCGATCAGCGCCTGGATGATGGCGTAGCCCTCGGGGTGCTCGTAGCTGACGTGGCTGCCACGGCGGGCGTGCTCCAGGGGGGTGACCAGGGTGAGCGGGTGCTGGCCGCAGCGGGCCTGCACGCGCTCGATGAAGAGGTCGGTGAGGGCCAGGGACTTCTCCCGCAGGGCCTCCATGCTGGTGCGGGCGTAGACGTCGAGGCCGCACTCGATCATGGCCAGGGAAGTGATCGGCTGGGTGCCGCAGAGGTAGCGGCCGATGCCGGGTGCCGGCTCGTAGGCGGGCTCCATGCCGAACTGGCGGGCGTGGCCCCACCAGCCGGACAGCGGTTGCCAGACCAGCTCGCGCAGGGCGGGGGCGACCCAGACGAAGGCCGGGGAGCCGGGGCCGCCGTTGAGGTACTTGTAGGTGCAGCCGATGGCGTAGTCGGCCTTGGCGGCGGTGAGGTCGATGGGCACGGCGCCGGCGGAGTGGCAGAGGTCCCAGATGGTTAGCGCGCCGCATTCGTGGGCCAGGGCGGTGAGGGCCTGCATGTCGTGCAGGTAGCCGGTCTTGTAGTTGACCTGGGTGATGAGGGCGACGGCGGTGTCGGTGCCGATGACGGCGGGCAGCTCCTCGGGGGTGTCCACCAGGCGCAGGCTGTAGCCCTGCTGGAGCAGGTCGGCGAGGCCTTCGACCATGTAGATGTCGGTGGGGAAGTTGCTGCTCTCGGTGACGATGACCTTGCGAGCGGGGTCGCGCTGGGCCTGCACGCGCAGGGCGGCGACCAGCACCTTGAAGAGGTTGATGGAGGTGGTGTCGGTGATCACCACTTCGTCCTGGCCGGCGCCGATGAGGCTGGCGAGCTGGTTGCCCAGGCGCTCGGGCAGGCCGCGCCAGCCGGCTTCGTTCCAGCTGCCGATCAGGCCGGTGCCCCATTCGTCCTCTACCACTTGCCGGGCCCGTTCGAGGGCGGCCTTGGGGCGCGCGCCGAGGGAGTTGCCGTCGAGGTAGATGACCCCTTCGGGCAGGGCGAAGGCGTCGCGCAGGGGCGCGAGGGCATCGCGGGCGTCGAGGTCAAGGCAGGCTTGTCTTGTTGTCATGGTCGGCTCCTAGGTCGACAGGCGACGCAGCACGGCACGGACCGGGCTGGCATCGAGATGGGTGAACTTGAGCGGCAGGGCGATGAGTTCGTAATCGCCCTGGGGCACCTCGTCGAGCACCAGGCCTTCGAGGATCGCCATGCCGTGGGCGGCGACGGCGTGGTGGGCGTCGAGGGTCTTGCTGTGCTGGGGGTCGAGGGACGGGGTGTCGGTCCCCACCAGGCAGACGCCATGGGCGGCGAGCAGTGCGATGGCGTCGGCGGCGATGGCGGTGAAGGTGTCGG
This sequence comes from Metapseudomonas otitidis, assembly GCF_011397855.1. NCBI lineage: Bacteria > Pseudomonadati > Pseudomonadota > Gammaproteobacteria > Pseudomonadales > Pseudomonadaceae > Metapseudomonas > Metapseudomonas otitidis. Next base: position 3,779,325 of record NZ_AP022642.1, read on the forward strand.
GCCAGCGGTCCTGCGGGGCGACCTGGCAGGTGCGGATCAGCACCCGGGGCGGGACGCCGGCGAGGTGAGGCTGCAGGTGATGGGGCTCGACGAGGCCATCGGCCTCCAGGCAATGGATCACGCGGCAGGGTCCGAGGTAGGGCGCGAGCGAGACGGCGCCGATGGCGGCACCGGCCGGGTCGTAGTGCAGCGGGGCATCGGCGTGGGCGCCGGTGTGGGGCGAGAGGGTGATGCGCCCGACGTTGACCGGGCAGTGCGCGTCGATCTGCCAGGTGGCGTGCTGCTGGAAGGGGGTGTCGCCAGGCCAGGTGGGGGTCTGGCTGTTCAGGGGTGGGCTGATGTCCCACAGCAACGGCTCATTGCGCATGGTCTTCTCCTCGTTGGGCGAAAAAATCATGCTGCAAAGGCCTTCGAATTATCGTGCTATCTTTGCGACGCTTGCGTCATCCGGCCGCAGTAAATTCTATCAATCTTCATTTTCCTGAAATTTTATTCTCATGACCCTGGACAGCACCGATATCCGCATCCTCCATTGCCTGCAGCACGACGGCCGGATCAGCAACCAGGAGCTGGCGGAACGGGTCTCGCTGTCACCGTCGGCCTGCCTGCGGCGCCTGCGCAACCTGGAGGACAGCGGCATCGTGCGGGGGTATCGACCGGTGCTGGACGCGGAGCGCCTGGGGGTGGAGCTGGAGGCGCTGGTGCATGTGTCCATGCGCCAGGACGAGGCGGACTGGCACGAGCGCTTCGTGGAGCAGCTGCAGGGCTGGCCGGAGGTGGTCAGCGCCTACATCGTGACCGGGGCGAGTAACTACGTGCTGCGGGTGCAGGCGCGCAACCTGAAGCAGTTCTCCGACTTCATCGTCACGCGCCTGAACCGGGCCCACGGGGTGACCGACATCCGTTCGGAAATAATCCTGCAGACGGTGAAGGAAGGCGGTGGCGCATTGGACCTGCTGCGCCGCTGACCCGGCCTCCTCCGCTCACCCTTTGAGGAAGCGGGCGATCTGCTCGGCGGCAGCTTGAAGGTGCTCAGCATGGGTGTGGCCGGACGCCTTGAGGGGCTTCAGGTCATGGTCCGCGGCTTCCAGCCAGTGCAGCTGGATGGCGTCGGAGAGGCAGTAGCCGGCGACGGTTTCGCGGTCGCCGAGGGCATCCCGCTCGCCCTGGACGATAAGGGTGCGGGTGCGCAGATCCGCCAGGTGGGCCACCCGGGGCTTCTCGGGCTTGCCGGCGGCGTAGAAGGGATAACCGAGACAGACCAGGGCGTCGGCCTTCAACTCATCAGCCAGCAGACTGGCCATCCTCCCGCCCATGGACTTGCCACCGATGGCCAATTGCCCCGTGACCTGCTGTCGCACCTGGGCATGCACATCCCGCCAGCAATCGAGCAATACGGCCTGCGGATTGGGGGGACGGCGACGCCCGTCTTCGCGCCTCGCAGCCATGTAGGGAAACTCGAAGCGCACGGTCGCAATGCCGCTCTGCGCAAGCCTCCGCGCCATTTCATCCATGAACGGACTGTCCATCGGCGCGCCTGCGCCGTGGGCCAGTATCAGGGTGCTATCAGTCGGGCCTGACGGCCTCTCCCACACGAACATTCGGACTTCTCCGCTAGCTGTTGGCTGTTGATCCAGATCAATGGGGCAAAACGGGTGTTTAACCATGCTTTCGCGGCAATTCCTAAAAAACCGTGTACGGAAGCCCAAGCACATGAACACAGAAGTCAGTACCGCCTACAACTACAAGGTGGTCCGCCAGTTCGCCATCATGACGGTGGTCTGGGGAATCGTCGGGATGGGGCTCGGCGTTCTCATTGCCGCTCAGCTGGCCTGGCCGGAGCTCAATTTCAACCTTCCCTGGACCAGCTTTGGCCGCTTGCGCCCGCTGCACACCAACGCGGTGATCTTCGCCTTCGGTGGCTGCGCGCTGTTCGCGACCTCTTACTACGCCGTCCAGCGTACCTGCCAGACCCGCCTGGTGTCCGATGGCCTCGCGGCCTTCACCTTCTGGGGTTGGCAACTGGTGATCGTGCTCGCCGCGATCAGCCTGCCGCTGGGATGGACCAGCTCGAAGGAATACGCCGAGCTGGAGTGGCCGATCGACCTGCTCATCACCGTTGTCTGGGTGGCCTACGCCCTGGTGTTCTTCGGCACCGTGATGAAGCGCCGCACCAAGCACATCTACGTGGGCAACTGGTTCTTCGGCGGGTTCATCCTGACCGTGGCCATTCTGCACATCGTCAACAACCTGGAAATCCCGGTCACCCTGACCAAGTCCTACTCGCTGTATGCCGGTGCGACCGACGCCATGATCCAGTGGTGGTACGGCCACAACGCGGTGGGCTTCTTCCTGACGGCGGGCTTCCTGGGGATGATGTACTACTTCGTGCCGAAGCAGGCGGGCCGTCCGGTCTATTCCTATCGCCTGTCCATCGTGCACTTCTGGGCGCTGATTGCCGTCTACATCTGGGCCGGTCCGCACCACCTGCACTACACCGCGCTGCCGGACTGGGCGCAGTCCCTGGGCATGGTGATGTCCCTGATCCTGCTGGCTCCGAGCTGGGGCGGCATGATCAACGGCATGATGACCCTGTCGGGCGCCTGGCATAAGCTGCGCGATGATCCGATCCTGCGCTTCCTGGTGGTGTCCCTGGCCTTCTACGGCATGAGCACCTTCGAAGGCCCGATGATGGCCATCAAGACCGTCAACGCCCTCTCCCACTACACCGACTGGACCATCGGCCACGTACACGCCGGTGCCCTCGGCTGGGTTGCCATGGTGTCCATCGGCTCCCTGTACCACCTGATCCCGAAGGTGTTCGGTCGCGAGCAGATGCACAGCGTCGGCCTGATCAACGCACACTTCTGGCTGGCCACCATCGGCACCGTGCTCTACATCGCCTCGATGTGGGTCAACGGCATCGCCCAGGGCCTGATGTGGCGTGCAGTCAACGAAGACGGCACCCTCACCTACTCCTTCGTCGAAGCGCTGGAAGCCAGCCACCCCGGCTTCGTGGTGCGCATGATCGGCGGCGCGATCTTCCTCTCCGGCATGCTGCTGATGGCCTACAACACCTACCGCACCGTCAAGGCCGCCAAGCCGGCCGAGTACGACGCCATCGCCCAGATCGCCTGAGGAGCCGATAGATGAAAAAGCATGAAGTCATCGAGAAGAACGTCGGCCTGATGGCGTTGTTCATGATCCTGGCCGTCAGCATCGGCGGCCTGGTTCAGATCGTCCCGCTGTTCTTCCAGGACGTGACCAACACCCCGGTCGAAGGCATGAAGCCCTACACCGCCCTGCAGCTGGAAGGCCGCGACATCTACATCCGCGAAGGCTGCGTCGGCTGCCACTCGCAGATGGTCCGTCCCTTCCGCGCCGAGACCGAGCGCTACGGCCACTACTCCGTTGCCGGTGAAAGCGTGTGGGACCACCCCTTCCTGTGGGGCTCCAAGCGGACCGGCCCGGACCTGGCCCGCGTAGGCGGCCGCTACTCCGACGACTGGCACCGTGCGCACCTCTACAACCCGCGCAACGTGGTGCCCGAGTCGAAGATGCCCGCCTACCCCTGGCTGGTCGAGCACACCCTGGACGGCAAGGACACCGCCGCCAAGCTCTCGGCCATGCGCACGCTGGGCGTTCCCTACACCGCAGAAGACATCGCCGGTGCCTCCGATGCCGTGAAGGGCAAGACCGAGATGGACGCCTTGGTGGCCTACCTGCAGGTGCTCGGCACCAGCCTGAAGAACAAGAGGTAAGGCATGGACATCGGAACGCTTCGCGGCCTGGGCACCCTGATGGTGCTGGTCGCGATGATCGGGGTTATCTGCTGGGCCTACAGCGGGCGCCGCAAGGCCGATTTCGACCAGGCCGCCCTGCTGCCCTTCGGCGACGACCTGCCAAGCCCGCAAGACCGGAATGATTCTAGGAGCACATTCGAATGAGCACTTTCTGGAGCTGGTACATCTCCCTGCTCACCCTGTTCACCCTGGTGGCGCTGCTCTGGCTGGTTTTCGCCACCCGCAAGGGCGAAGCCAAGGGCACGGTCGACAAGACCATGGGCCACAGCTTCGACGGCATCGAGGAGTACGACAACCCGCTGCCCAAGTGGTGGTTCATGCTGTTCGTCGGCACCATCATCTTCACCTTCGGCTACCTGGCGCTCTACCCGGGCCTGGGCAACTGGAAGGGCGTGCTGCCGGGCTATGACGACGGCTGGACCCAGGACAAGCAATGGCAGCGCGAAGTGGACAAGGCCAACGCGATGTACGGCCCGATCTTCGCCAAGTATTCGGCCATGCCGGTCGAAGCCGTTGCCCAGGATCCGCAGGCCCTGAAGATGGGCGGCCGCCTGTTCGCCACCTACTGCTCCATCTGCCACGGCTCGGACGCCAAGGGCGCCGTCGGCTTCCCGAACCTGGCCGACGACAGCTGGCGCTGGGGCGGCGACGCCGAGACCATCAAGACCACCATCCTCCACGGTCGCATGGCTGCCATGCCGGCCTGGGGCGAGGTACTCGGTGAGGATGGCGTCAAGAACGTGGCCGCCTATGTCCGCCAGGACCTGGCCGGCCTGAAGCTGCCGGAAGACGCCAAGGCCGACGTGGCCGCCGGCAAGGCCCTGTTCGCCAGCACCTGCGTGGCCTGCCACGGCCCCGAAGGCCATGGCACCCCGGCCATGGGCGCTCCGGACCTGACCAAGCCCGCCGCCTGGATCTACGGCTCCAGCCTGGCCCAACTGCAACAGACCATCCGTTACGGTCGTAACGGCCAGATGCCCGCCCAGGACCAGTACCTGGGTCAGGACAAGGTCCACATCCTGGCCGCCTACGTGTACAGCCTGTCCCGCAAGGGCGGCGACAAAGTCGCAGCGGAGTAACCCGAGACCGGCGACGCAAGGAGGCGTCGCCACCCCGCCCGGCCCGAAAGGCGCCTGACGGAAGCCGCGCAAAGGCAGCCCGACGCAAGAAGGGCAAACCGGACACAGGGAGGTGTCCACCCCTCCTTATATATAGTGCGACGCGATGTCGCACCCGTTCCGACCAGTAGCCTTTCACGAGTTGGACCTTGCACTAATATGGTCCGTAGTCGCCGCCCGGCATAACCACGAGGCGACTTTCCCCTCTCGAAAGCACTGGAACCGATCACTGGGAAACCACGGTCGGGACACCTGGCAAACAGGTTGGAAACCCTTTCCAGAGGGCTTGGAAAGCGGGTTTGTGACGGCATGTGTCGTTGCATTGCATACCCTCTTTCTCCATACTTGCCGCCGCTTTTTTGTCCCGAAAAACTCCATTAACCGTGGAACCCCTAGCATGAGCACAGCAATCAGTCAGACTGCTTATAACTATAAGGTGGTCCGCCAGTTCGCCATTATGACGGTGATCTGGGGGGTCATTGGGATGGGTCTAGGCGTGTTCATTGCCGCACAACTCGTGTGGCCGGAACTCAACCTGAACCTTCCGTGGACCAGCTTCGGCCGTCTGCGTCCCTTGCATACCAACGCGGTGATCTTCGCCTTCGGTGGTTGCGCCCTGTTCGCCACGTCCTACTACGTGGTACAGCGCACCTGCCAGACTCGCCTGATCTCCGACACTCTCGCCGCGTTCACCTTCTGGGGTTGGCAAGCGGTGATCGTGCTGGCGGTCATCACCCTGCCGCTGGGCTACACCTCCTCCAAGGAGTACGCCGAGCTGGAATGGCCGATCGACATCCTGCTGGCGGTGGTCTGGATCACCTATGCACTCGTGTTCTTCGGCACCGTGATCAAGCGCAAGACCAAGCACATCTATGTCGGTAACTGGTTCTTCGGGGCCTTCATCCTGGTTACCGCGATGCTGCACATCGTCAACAGCATGGAAATCCCGGTCACCCTGACCAAGTCCTACTCGCTGTATGCCGGTGCGACCGACGCCATGATCCAGTGGTGGTACGGCCACAACGCGGTGGGCTTCTTCCTGACCACCGGCTTCCTGGGGATGATGTACTACTTCGTTCCGAAGCAGGCCGAGCGTCCGATCTACTCCTACCGCCTGTCCATCGTGCACTTCTGGGCGCTGATCACCCTGTACATCTGGGCCGGTCCGCACCACCTGCACTACACCGCGCTGCCGGACTGGGCCCAGTCCCTGGGCATGGCCATGTCCCTGATCCTGCTGGCTCCGAGCTGGGGCGGCATGATCAACGGCATGATGAGCCTGTCCGGTGCCTGGCATAAGCTGCGCTCCGACCCCATCCTGCGCTTCCTGGTGGTGTCCCTGGCGTTCTACGGCATGTCGACCTTCGAAGGCCCGATGATGGCCATCAAGACCGTCAACGCCCTCTCCCACTACACCGACTGGACCATCGGCCACGTACACGCCGGCGCCCTCGGCTGGGTTGCCATGATCTCCATCGGCTCGCTCTACCACCTGATCCCGAAGGTGTTCGGTCGCGAGCAGATGCACAGCGTCGGCCTGATCAACGCCCACTTCTGGCTGGCTACCATCGGTACCGTTCTGTACATCGCCTCCATGTGGGTCAACGGCATCACCCAGGGTCTGATGTGGCGCGCAGTCAACGAAGACGGCACCCTCACCTACTCCTTCGTCGAAGCCCTTGAGGCCAGCCACCCGGGCTACCTGGTGCGCATGATCGGCGGCGCCTTCTTCCTGACCGGCATGCTGCTGATGGCCTACAACACCTTCCGTACCGTACGCGCCGCCAAGCCGGCCGAGTACGATGCGGCTGCCCAGATTCCGCAAGGAGCTCACTAATGAAGCAACACGAATTAGTCGAGAAGAACGTCGGTCTGCTGGCACTGTTCATGGTGATCGCCGTTAGCATCGGCGGTCTCGTGCAGATCGTCCCGCTGTTCTTCCAGGACGTGACCAACACCCCGGTCGAAGGCATGAAGCCGCGTACCGCGCTGGAGCTGGAAGGCCGCGACATCTACATCCGCGAAGGCTGCGTTGGCTGCCACTCGCAGATGGTTCGCCCCTTCCGCGCCGAGACCGAGCGCTACGGCCACTACTCCGTTGCCGGTGAAAGCGTATGGGACCACCCCTTCCTGTGGGGCTCCAAGCGGACCGGCCCGGACCTGGCCCGCGTAGGCGGCCGCTACTCCGACGACTGGCACCGTGCGCACCTGTACAACCCGCGCAACGTGGTGCCCGAGTCGAAGATGCCTGCCTACCCCTGGCTGGTTGAGAACAAGCTCGACGGCAAAGACACCGCTGCCAAGATGCAAGCGCTTCGTACCCTCGGCGTCCCCTACACCGACGATGACATCGCCGGCGCACGTGACGCGGTCAAGGGCAAGACCGAGATGGACGCACTGGTGGCGTTCCTTCAGGGTCTGGGCACCTCGATCAAGAACAAACGGTAAGCACGATGGATATCCAGACTCTCCGCGGGCTGGGAACCATCCTGGTGTTCGTCGCCTTTATCGGCGTCGTCCTCTGGGCCTACAACGGCAAGCGCAAGAGCAGCTTCGACGAAGCTGCCAACCTGCCCTTCGCTGATGACAAGCCGGCGGACACCAAGCGCGACGACGAAGCTTCTAGGAGTAAGAGCGAATGACCACGTTCTGGAGTTGGTACGTAACCCTCCTGACCAGCGCCACCCTGGTGGCACTGGCGGTGCTGATCTTTGCCACCCGCAAGGGCCAGCGCCAGGAAACCACCGAAGAAACCCTCGGCCATGCCTTCGACGGCATCGAGGAATATGACAACCCGCTGCCCAAGTGGTGGTTCATGCTGTTCGTCGGCACCCTCGTGTTCGCCGTCGGCTACCTGGTCCTGTACCCGGGCATGGGCAACTGGAAAGGCATCTTCCCCGGCTACAACGAAGTGGCCGAAGGCAAGCCCTTCGCCAACGGCGAAAGCGGCTGGACCGGTGTCCACCAGTGGGAAAAGGAAATGGACAAGGCCGATCAGCAATACGGCCCGCTGTTCAAGAAATACGCCGCCATGCCCATCGAGGAAGTGGCCAAGGACGAGAAAGCCCTGAAAATGGGTGGTCGTCTCTTTGCTTCCAACTGCTCGGTGTGCCACGGCTCCGACGCCAAGGGCTCCTACGGCTTCCCGAACCTGACCGACGCCGACTGGCGCTGGGGTGGTGAGCCCGAGACCATCAAGACCACCATCCTCGGCGGCCGTCACGGCGTGATGCCGGCTTGGGGCGAAGTGATCGGCGAGCAAGGCGTTCGTGACGTCGCTGCCTTCGTGCGCCAGACCCTGGATGGTCGCGACCTGCCGAAGGATGCCAACGCCAACCCGGAAAACGGCAAAGCCATCTTTGCTGCCAACTGCGTGGCCTGCCACGGTCCGGAAGGCAAGGGCACCCCGGCCATGGGCGCTCCGAACCTGACCCACCCCAACGCGTTCATCTACGGCAGCAGCTTTGCCCAACTGCAGCAGACCATCCGCTATGGTCGCCAGGGCATGATGCCGGCGCAGGAAGAACACCTGGGTAACGACAAGGTCCACCTGCTGGCCGCCTACGTGTACAGTCTCTCCCACAAGGGTGCGACCGAAGCCGAAGGCAAATAAGCAGTACCTATGCCCGTCATGCGCGACGCACTGTCGCACATGGCGGGCAGCTATCAGGCGTACCATATGTGATGTGGCACTAAGATCCCGTTCGGCAAGCACTGATCGGGGCAAGCCAAACAGCCGTGGTACGAGATAGATGAGCGAACAGATCCCCGTCCAGAACATTACCCCTCCCCCGGCAAAAGGCGGTCAAAGCACCGACCTCTACGCCAGCCGCGAAAAGATCTACACCCGAGCCTTCACCGGCCTCTTCCGCAACCTGCGAATGGCAGGGGGCGCCTTCCTCTTCCTGCTCTACTTCGGCACCGTCTGGCTGACCTGGAACGACCGACAGGCCGTCTGGTGGAACCTGCCGGAACGCAAGTTCTACATCTTCGGCGCCACCTTCTGGCCCCAGGACTTCGTCCTCCTGTCCTGGCTGCTGATCATCTGCGCCTTCGGCCTGTTCTTCATCACCGTGTTCGCCGGCCGTGTCTGGTGCGGCTACACCTGCCCGCAGAGCGTGTGGACCTGGATCTTCATGTGGTGCGAGAAAGTCACCGAGGGTGACCGCAACCAGCGCATGAAGCTCGACAAGGCCCCCGCCAGCGCCAACAAATTCCTGCGCAAGTCGGCCAAGCACAGCCTCTGGCTGCTGATCGGCTTCGTCACCGGCCTGACCTTCGTCGGCTACTTCACCCCCATCCGCGACCTGATGACCGACCTGTTCACCGGCAACGCGGACGGCTGGGCCTACTTCTGGGTCGGCTTCTTCACCCTGGCCACCTACGGCAACGCCGGGTGGTTGCGCGAGCAGGTGTGCATCTACATGTGCCCCTACGCCCGCTTCCAGAGCGTGATGTTCGACAAGGACACCCTGATCGTTTCCTACGACCCGCGTCGCGGCGAATCCCGCGGTCCGCGCAAGAAGAACGTCGACTACAAGGCCCAGGGCCTGGGCGACTGCATCGACTGCACCATGTGCGTGCAGGTCTGCCCCACCGGCATCGACATCCGTGACGGCCTGCAGATCGAGTGCATTGGCTGCGCCGCCTGCATCGACGCCTGCGACAGCATCATGGAGAAGATGAACTATCCCAAGGGGCTGATCAGCTACACCACTGAACACAACCTGAACGGCCAGCAGACGCACCTACTGCGCCCCCGCCTGATCGGTTACGCTGCCGCCCTCGTCGCGATGATCAGCCTGTTCGGCTATGCCGTCAGCGCCCGTTCCCTGGTGGAACTGGACGTCATCAAGGACCGGGTGCTCTATCGCGAAAACGAGCAAGGCCGCATCGAGAACGTCTACACCCTGAAGATCATGAACAAGGCCCAGAAGGACATCGACTTCGTACTCGAAGCCGACGGCCTGGATGGCCTGGTCTACGAGGGCAAGCGCGAAGTGCGTGCCGAGGCAGGCGAAGTCCTGTCCGTACCGGTGGAACTGTCCATCGACCCGGACAAGCTGCCGTCCAGCACCAACACCATCGTCTTCCGCGTCCGTGCGGTGGATGACGCCAGCATCGAGAACGACGCCGACAGCCGCTTCATCGGCCCCAGCGTCCGCTAGAACGGGAATACCATGCAGTCCGAAGCCCCAAGCCCCTGGTACAAGCAACCCTGGCCGTGGTTCATCCTCGGCATCCTCGGCACCTCCGTGGTGCTGGGAACCACCATGCTGGTAGTCGCCATCAAGAACCCGCCGAGCCTGGTGGCAGACAACTACTACGAGGTCGGCAAGGGCATCAACACCTCCCTGGAGCGCGAGAACCTGGCCCAAAGCCTGGGCATGCGTGCCGAGGTCCGCTTCGACAACGGCAGCGGCGAGGTCGAGATCCGCCTTGACGGCAAGAGCCAGCCCCAGCACCTGGTGCTCAGCCTCCTCTCCCCCACCCAGCCCGAGAAGGATCGCCGTGTCGTGCTCCAGCCCAAGGCACCCGGCCTCTACGCCGGGCACCTGGAAGACGACGTTGGCGGCCGCCGCTTCGTCGAACTGATCGGCCAGGAAGACGGCCAGGACTGGCGCCTCTTCGAAGAGGAAAACCTTGAGGCGGGTGGCGTAACCCAGCTCGGCGAATAAGCCCCGCCCATGGCCGCCCCACTCAACTGCTACCACTGCGGCTTGCCGGTTCCCGCCGGCAGCCCTTACGAGGCCCTCGTGCTGGGAGAGACGAGGGCCATGTGCTGTCCAGGGTGCCAGGCCGTGGCCGAGGCCATCGTCGCCGGCGGCCTGGAGAGCTACTACCGCCATCGCAGCGAGACCGCCGCTAACCCCGATGCCCTTCCCGGTGCCCTGCCGGACGAGCTGGCCCTGTTTGACCGCGTGGATGTCCAGCGGCCCTTCGTCCAGCACGAAGGCGAACTCAGCGAGACCAGCCTGCTCATTGAAGGCATCAGTTGCGCCGCCTGCGGCTGGTTGATCGAGAAGCACCTGCGGGGCCTGCCAGGCGTTGCCGAGGCGCGCCTCAACCTGTCCAACCACCGGCTCCAGGTGCGCTGGGCCGACAGCCAGATCCCCCTCAGCAGCCTGCTCAAGGAGCTGCGCCGCATCGGATATGCCGGCCACCCCTACAAGGCCGACGAAGCCGCCGAGCGACTCGCCACCGAGAACCGCCGTGCCATGCGCCAGCTGGGCGTAGCCGGCCTGCTGTGGATGCAGGTGATGATGGCCGCGATGGCCACCTGGCCCGAATTCAACATCGACCTGACGCCGGAGCTGGACAAGATCCTGCGCTGGGTCAGCCTGTTCCTCACCACGCCCATCGTCTTCTACTGCTGCGGCCAGTTCTTCCGCGGCGCGCTCAGGGACCTGCGCACCCGTCACCTGAGCATGGACGTCTCCGTGTCCCTCGCAATCGGCGGCGCCTACGTGGCCGGCATCTGGTCGACGGTCACCGGCACGGGCGAGCTGTACTACGACGCCGTGGGCATGTTCGCCCTCTTCCTCCTGGCCGGCCGCTACCTCGAACGCCGTGCCCGCGAGCGCACGGCCGCCGCCACCGCCCAACTGGTCAACCTGCTGCCCGCCTCCTGCCTGCGCCTGGACGACACTGGGCAAGGCCAACGCATCCTGCTCGACGAGCTGAAGCTGGGCGATCGCGTCCTGGTGCCTCCGGGCGCCCTGATGCCAGCCGACGGCGTGATCCTGGAGGGCCGCTCCAGCGTCGACGAATCCCTGCTCACCGGCGAGTACCTGCCCCTGCCGCGCATCCCGGGCGATGCCGTCACCGCCGGCACGCTCAACGTCGAAGGGCCACTGACCCTCGAAGTCCAGGCCCTGGGCGACAAGACCCGGCTGTCCGCCATCGTGCGCCTGCTGGAACGCGCCCAGGCCGACAAGCCGCGCCTCGCCGAACTGGCGGACAAGGTCGCCCAGTGGTTCCTCATCTTTGTCCTGCTGGCGGCCGCCGTAGTCGGGCTGATCTGGTGGGAAATCGACGCCTCCCGCGCCTTCTGGGTCGTGCTGTCGCTGCTGGTCGCCACCTGCCCCTGCGCACTGGCCCTCGCAACACCCACCGCCCTCACCACCGCCACCGGCAGCCTGCACAAGCTCGGACTCCTGCTGACTCGGGGCCATGTGCTGGAAGGGTTGAACCACATCGACACCGTGATCTTCGACAAGACCGGCACCCTCACCGAGGGCCGGCTGACCCTGAGTGCCATCCACCCCCTCGCGAGCCTGGACGGCGACGCCTGCCTGGCCCTGGCTGCTGCACTCGAGAACCGCTCCGAGCACCCCATCGCCCGCGCCTTCGGCCGTGCACCGGTGGCCGCCGACGAAGTGCGCAGCATCCCCGGCAAGGGGCTTGAAGGCCTCGTGGAGGGGCGCCGCCTGCGCATTGGCCAGGCCGACTTCGTCGCCGAACTCGGTGGCTGGGCAGAGCCCGCCATTCCCGGCCAGCAGGGCCAGTGGCTGCTGCTGGGTGATGACAACGGGCCGCTGGCGTGGCTGGTGCTCGATGATCGCCTGCGCGAAGACGCCCCGCTGCTGGTGGAGGCATGCAAGGCCAAAGGCTGGCGGATCATGCTGCTGTCCGGCGACAGCTCGCCGATGGTCGATGAGATCGCCCGCCAGCTCGGTATTGACGATGCACGCGGTGGCCTCAGCCCGGACGCCAAGCTGGCCGTGCTGCGGGACCTGCACCAGCAAGGCCGGCGTGTGCTGATGCTGGGCGACGGCGTCAACGACGTCCCCGTCCTCGCCGGTGCCGACATCAGCGTCGCCATGGGCAGCGCCACCGACTTGGCCAAGACCAGCGCGGATGCGGTGCTGCTCTCGAACCGGCTGGAAAGCCTGGTCCAGGCGCTGTCGGTCGCCTCGCGCACCCGCCGCATCATCATCCAGAACCTGGCCTGGGCGACGCTGTACAATGGCAGCGTCCTGCCATTTGCCGCGCTGGGCTGGGTCACCCCGCTCTGGGCCGCCTTCGGCATGTCGGTCAGCTCACTGCTGGTCGTGATCAACGCCCTTCGGCTGGCGCGCCCCTAGCGACCAGCCCGGCACCTCTGCCCTGACAACGAGACTCCCGATGCCTGCGCTCTACATCCTCATTCCCGTCGCCATCGGCCTGGTGGGCTTCGCCATCTGGTTGTTCTTCTGGGCAGTGGACAGCGGCCAGTACGACGACCTCGACGGCCCCGCCCACAGCATCCTCTTCGACGATGAAGACCCCAGCCACAAGGCCGGCATCGCCGAGGCGGACGAAACCGAGAACGACGAGCAGGACAAGGACCGCGACGGTGCCTGAACTCGCCCCACAACTGGTGTCGGCACTGATTCTCGGCCTGCTGGGCGGTGGTCACTGCATTGGCATGTGCGGCGGCCTGATGGGTGCGCTGACCCTGGCCATCCCACCGGAGCAACGGGCCCGCCGCCTGCGCCTGCTGCTGGCCTACAACCTCGGACGCATCCTCAGCTACGCCACGGCCGGCCTGCTCATCGGCCTGGCCGGCTGGGCCGTGGCCAACAGCCCGGCAGCAATGGCAATGCGCGTGGTGGCCGGCCTGCTGCTGGTGTGCATGGGCCTCTACCTGGCCGGCTGGTGGAGCGGCCTGACCCGCATCGAAGCACTGGGGCGCGGCCTCTGGCGCCACATCCAGCCCGTGGCGAGCCGCCTGCTGCCGGTCTCCACACTGCCCCGCGCCCTGCTGCTCGGCGCGCTCTGGGGCTGGCTGCCGTGCGGCCTGGTCTACAGCACCCTGCTCTGGTCGGCGAGCCAGGGTTCGGCCAGCGACAGCGCGCTGCTCATGCTCGCCTTCGGCCTCGGCACCTGGCCGGTGCTACTGGCAACGGGCCTGGCCGCTGAACGCCTGACCGCCCTGCTGCGCAAGCGCGGTATCCGCATCGCCGGCGGCGTGCTGGTGATGCTGTTCGGCATTTGGACGCTTCCCGGTCCGCACCAGCACTGGCTGATGGGGCACTAAGCCCTCCTGTAGAACCGCTCACCCCCATGCGGCGGGGCTCTGCGACAGCATGACTCAGATCAACAAGCCATGGCCGGGCGGCACCTAGACTCGCGCCACTGACTGCTGATCCTGGATTGCCCGCATGCTCGACGATATCCGCTGGGACTCCGGCCTGATCCGCCGCTACGACGCGGCAGGCCCCCGCTACACCTCCTACCCCACAGCCGTGCAATTCAACGATCGCATCGGCTCCTTCGACCTGCTGCACGCCCTGCGCGACAGCCGCAAGGCGCAGCGCCCGCTGTCGCTCTACGTCCACGTCCCGTTCTGCGCGAACATCTGCTACTACTGCGCCTGCAACAAGGTCATCACCAAGGACCGTGGCCGCGCCCTCCCCTACCTGGAGAAGCTCGAGCGCGAGATCGAACTCATCGCCTGCCACCTCGACCCGCAGCAACGGGTGGAACAACTGCACTTCGGCGGCGGCACCCCCACCTTCCTCAGCCATGACGAGCTGCGCCGCCTGATGGGCCATCTGCGCAAGCACTTCAACCTGCTGGACGACGACTCGGGCGACTACGGCATCGAGATCGACCCGCGCGAAGCCGACTGGTCCACCATGGGCCTGCTGCGTGAGCTGGGCTTCAACCGTGTCAGCCTGGGCGTGCAGGACCTCGATCCGTCCGTGCAGCTCGCGGTGAATCGCCTGCAGAGCCTGTCCGAGACGCGCGGCATCATCGAAGCGGCCCGGACCCTGCAGTTCCGCTCGGTGAACATCGACCTGATCTACGGCCTGCCGCGACAGACTCCGGAGAGCTTCGCCCGCACCGTCGCAGAGGTGATCGCGCTCCAACCCGACCGCCTTTCGGTCTTCAACTACGCCCACCTGCCGGAACGCTTCATGCCCCAGCGGCGCATCCGCAGTGAAGAGCTGCCCAGCCCGGCCCACAAGCTGGAAATGCTCCAAGGCAGCATCGAGCAGCTGACCCAGGCCGGCTACCGCTACATCGGCATGGACCACTTCGCCCTGCCCGACGACGAGCTCTCCATCGCGCAGGAAGACGGCCGCCTGCAACGCAATTTCCAGGGCTACACCACCCATGGCCACTGCGACCTGATCGGCCTGGGCGTCTCTGCCATCAGCCAGGTCGGCGACCTGTACTGCCAGAACGACAGCAACCTCAACACCTACCAGGAAACACTCGGCGCCGATCAGCTGGCCACTCGCCGGGGCCTGTCATGCAATGAGGACGACCGCATCCGCCGCGCCGTGATCCAGCAACTGATCTGCGAGTTCGAACTGGACTTCGAGATGATCGAATCGCGCTACAACATCGAGTTCAGGGGGTACTTCGACGCCGTGTGGCCCCAGCTCGAAGCCATGGCGCGGGACGGACTGATCAGCCTCACCGATCGCCGCATCGACATCCAGCCCACCGGCCGACTGCTGGTGCGCTCGGTGTGCATGCTGTTCGACCACTACCTCACCCCGGAAACCACCCAGCGTTTCTCGCGGGTGATCTGAAGAAACCCGCCCCGAACGGGGCGGGCCTTTGACTCACTTCATGGCCAGGCTCATCGCCTTGACCGACTGCTCATCGCTGAGCTTCGACTCCTTCATTGCCTTGCGCAGGTTGACCAGCGCCGTGGTCAGCGCGGAGTTAAGGCTGGCCAATTCGCCACGCAGTTGTTGCTGACGCAGCTTGCGGGTTTCCTCGTCCAGGCTGCTGTCCGTCGCCACTTCCTGCAGCTCCTTCTGCTTCTCCTGCACCTGCTCCCGCAGACGACGGATCATCTTCAGGATCTGCTTGATGACATCCGGCAGGCCGCTCTCGTCGATGTCATCGTTCTTGCCCGTTCCTTCGGAACGCGCCACCCCTTCCTTGGAGAGGCTTACCTTCACACCGGGCTGCTCGGCAGCAGTGGCACTGCCGGCTGCCTTGGCCTCTTCCGTCTGGGCCGGGTCCTGCGCACCCTCGGCCTTGGCGCTACGGAGCGTCGTCGCATGCTGGCTGGAGAAGGGCCAGCCGGAAATGTCGATCCTCATGACATGCACTCCCTCGTAATCACGCCAGGTTTTCGGCACTGCACGGTTGAACTTGAGTCGTTTCGCAGGAGGCGTTTTTCTGGCCCTCGGCCCCCGGCCTGCGTTACCCTTACGCCTTCTACGTGTTTGCCATGAAGGAAACCTGGATGTCCGAGATCATCAAGGCGCGCAACCTGCCCCAGGCCCACTGCAAGGACTGCAGCCTCGCCGCCCTGTGCCTGCCCCTTTCGCTGAACATGGAGGACATGGACTCGCTCGACGAAATCGTCAAGCGTGGCCGCCCCCTGAAGAAAGGCGACTTCCTGTTCCGCCAGGGCGACACTTTCGAGTCGGTATTCGCCGTGCGCTCCGGCGCCCTGAAGACCTTCGGCCTGACCGACTCGGGTGAAGAGCAGATCACCGGCTTCCACCTGCCCAGCGAACTGGTCGGCCTGTCCGGCATGGACACCGAGCTGTATCCGGTTTCCGCCCAGGCCCTGGAGACCACCTCGGTCTGCGAGATCCCCTTCGAGCGCCTCGACGAGCTGTCTGTCCAGCTGCCGCAACTGCGCCGCCAGCTGATGCGCGTGATGAGCCGCGAGATCCGCGACGACCAGCAGATGATGCTGCTGCTCTCCAAGAAGACCGCCGACGAGCGCATCGCCACATTCCTGGTCAACCTGTCCGCCCGCTTCCGCGCCCGTGGTTTCTCGGCCAACCAGTTCCGCCTGGCCATGTCGCGCAACGAGATCGGCAACTACCTCGGCCTGGCGGTTGAGACCGTCTCCCGCGTGTTCACCCGCTTCCAGCAGGGCAACCTGATCGCCGCCGAAGGCAAGGAAGTCCACATCCTCGACCCCATCGAGCTCTGCGCCCTCGCCGGCGGCAGCATCGAAGGCTGATCCACCGTGCCGGCGCCCGCCGGCACGTTCCTTTCCTCTCCCCTCCCCCAGCAGGCTGTTGCGATGAACTTCGATGCCCTCGATATCAAGACCCTGATCCGTCCCGTGGTGGACTTCCCCAAGCTCGGCGTGGTATTCCGCGACATCACCCCGCTCTTCCAGTCCCCGCGCGGCCTGCGCCTGGTAGTGGACAGCTTCGTCCAGCGTTACGTGGAGGCGGACTTCAGCCACATCGGCGCCATGGACGCCCGGGGCTTCCTGATCGGCTCGATCGTCGCCTACACCCTGAACAAGCCCCTGGTGCTGTTCCGCAAGCAGGGCAAGCTGCCGGCCGACGTGCTCGCCGAGGGCTACCAGACCGAATACGGCGAAGCCTTCCTCGAAGTGCACGCCGACAGCCTGTGCGACGGTGACAAGGTCCTGATCTTCGATGACCTGATCGCCACCGGTGGCACCCTGCTCGCCGCCGCCAGCCTGGTACGCCGCATGGGCGCCAGGGTGGTCGAGGCCGCCGCCATCATCGACCTGCCGGAACTGGGCGGCTCCGAGCGCCTGCAGGACGCTGGCATTCCCACCTTCGCCCTCACCGCCTTCCGCCTCGACGAAAAGTAATCGCCCTCCGGGCCGTCCTCGCGCGGCCCGTTTTCCCGCCTCCGCATCCCCTCCCCTACGCCTCAGCCCATCACGACCCGCCGAAAGTTGGTCCGCGCCAGCGGGCAAAACCTGCGTTAATCCTCAACAGTTACATCGATCAATGACACAGTCGAACGTGTCACCAAAAGCCAGACAACAACATGGGACGGCTCCCAATCGAGAGGATCCACGCATGACCACCGCAACCGCCAACCTGCCCAAGGCCAACTTCCCCGTCCGCCGCATGGACTTCAGCTTCGCCAGGACCCAGAAGTACTGGTGGAGCGGTGATCCCTTCATGAGCCACTTCATGAACAACCTGTCCTCGCTGTTCCCCTATGGCGAGAAGTTCTTCGTCGACAGCGTGCGCGCCGTCCGCGACCAGATCAGCGACCCGCAGCTGCAGAAGGACATCAGCGCCTTCATCGGCCAGGAGGCGATGCACTCCAAGGAACATGCCACCTACAACGACTACGCCGCCGAGCACGGCATCGACCTGGAGCGCCTGGAGCTGCGCATCAAGGTGCTGCTCGAATGGGTCACCCGCTTCACCACCAAGAAGCATCGCCTCGCCATCACCTGCGCCCTGGAGCATTTCACCGCCACCATGGCCGAGCAGTTGCTGCGCCGCGAGGACCTCAGCACCCAGATGGACGACACCCGGATGTACCAGCTGTGGATGTGGCACGCCGTCGAAGAGAACGAACACAAGGCCGTGTGCTACGACGCCTACATGGCGGTCGGTGGCGGCTACTTCGAGCGCGTCATCACCATGGCACTCACCAGCGTGATGTTCATCGGCGTGATCGGCGCCTTCCAGTTCCACCTGCTGCGCAAGGACGGCCAACTGTTCAACCTGCGCAGCTGGGCCCGCGGCCTGAAGACCCTGTTCGGCCCGCGCACCGGCTACTTCCCGCGCATGATCAAGCCCTACCTGGACTACTACCGTCCTGGCTTCCACCCCTTCGACCACGAAACCAAGGCCCTGGAAAGCCGCTGGAAGGAACGCCTCGGCTTCACCGGCTGAGCCACCGTCCACCCATGAAAAAGCCCGGCATCGCCGGGCTTTTCCGTCTCAGCGCAAGCCACTCACAGGCCCATCGCCTCCAGGCTCTGCAACACCGCTGCACCGGTGAACAAGTAGAGAATCTGCTCCTCCGCCTCCTGGCGAATCTCCGCCTGCCGCTCGGGCTCGCCGATGAAATCCAGGGACATCTGGAACAGGTTGCGACTGATCAGGCTGGACACCCGCCGCACCACCCCCTCGCTCACCTGGGCCGGCAGCAGGCGGAACTCGATGATGTCCTCGGCCATGTCCTCGGCGAACTCGTCCATTACCTGCCGCAGCGCCTCGCGCAGTACCGGCGAGGCACCGTGCAATTCGCGCACACCGATGATGAAGGCCTCGGCATGCCCCGCCACGAAATCGAAGAACAGATCCACCGTCTCGTGACAGACCCGCCGCCCCCGCACCATGTCGATGCCCAGCAACTGTGGCGATGCCGGCCCGCTCGCCTGCACCGCACGCTCCGCAGCCTCACGGCGCAGGTCGCGCAGAGGTTGGCGCAGCTCGCTGGAAATGCTGCGGATGATCGCCAACCCCAGGTCATCCACGTCCTTGAAGTGGCGATAGAAGGTGTTGGGGTTGAGCCCCGCCTCGCGCGCCAGTTCACGCAGGCCCAGGCTGCTCAGGCTGCGGCTCTGGGACGACAGTCGCAGCGCCGCCTCCATCAGCAGGCGTTTGCCGGGGGCGGGAGGGGTGCGATCCGGAGCCAGCTGCTCCTCATCGACCACTGAATCCATGTCTGGCCCTACCTTAGGTTGGTTGTCCGGGAATGGCTTGCTGGCGAGTATACAGATGTCTACATTGGTATACAGCTGTATACGCGAAAACAATCATAACAGGAGCCTCTCCATGAACGCGCCCGTCACGCCCACACCCCCTGCCCGTCACTGCAAGATCGCCATCATCGGCTCCGGCTTCTCCGGCCTCGGCATGGCCATCCGCCTCAAGCAGACCGGCGAGAACGACTTCCTCATGTTCGAGAAAGAGGCCGGCGTCGGCGGCACCTGGCGGGTCAACAACTACCCGGGCTGCGGTTGCGACGTGCAATCCCACCTCTACTCCTTTTCCTTCGAGCCGAACCCGGAATGGACGCGCATGTTCGCCAAGCAGGGCGAGATCAAGGCCTACCTGGAACGCTGCTGGGAGAAGTACCGCCTGCAGGACAAGACCCTGCTGGAAACCGAGATCAAGCGCCTGGCCTGGAGTGACGAGCAGGAGATCTGGCAGATCGAAGACGCTGCCGGCAACCACTACACCGCTCAATTCGTGGTGTCCGGCATGGGCGCCCTGTCCACTCCCTCCATTCCCCACCTGCCGGGCATGGAGAACTTCACCGGCAAGAGCTTCCACTCCCAGCAGTGGGACCACGACTACGACCTCACCGGCAAGCGTGTCGCCGTGATCGGCACCGGCGCCTCCGCCATCCAGTTCGTCCCGCAGATCCAGAAACAGGTCGCCCACCTCGACCTCTACCAGCGCACCGCCCCCTGGGTGATGCCCAAGCCGGACCGCGCTATCAGCGAGCGCGAGCGCAACCGCTTCCGCAGCTTCCCCCTGGCGCAGAAGCTCTGGCGCGGCCTCATCTACACCGTGCTGGAAAGCCGCGTGGTCGGCTTCGCCCTGACCCCCAAGGTGATGAAGCTCGCCGAGCTGTATGCCAAGCACTACATCAAACGCAAGATCAACGACCCCGCCCTGCGCGCCAAGGTCACGCCCGACTACACCATGGGCTGCAAGCGCGTGCTCATCTCCAACGACTACTACCCGGCCCTCAACCAGCCGAACGTCGACGTCATCACCGACGGCATCCAGGAGATCCGCGCCAACAGCATCGTCACCCGTGACGGCCAGGAGCGCACCGTGGACGCCATCATCTACGGCACCGGCTTCACCCCCAGCGACCCGCTGCCACGCGGCGTGGTGTTCGGCCGGGGCGGCGTCGACCTGCTCGACACCTGGCCGCAAGGCCCGGAGGCCTACAAAGGCACCCTCACCGCCGGCTTCCCCAACCTGTTCTTCCTCATGGGCCCCAACACCGGCCTTGGCCACAACTCCATGGTCTACATGATCGAATCGCAGATTCACTACGTGCTCGGCGCCCTCGACCTGCTCAAGACCCGCCACCTGCAGAGCCTGGAGGTCAAGCGCGACGTCCAGGACCGCTTCAACGGCAAGCTCCAGGGCAGCCTCGGCAACACCGTGTGGAACGCCGGCGGCTGCATGAGCTGGTACATCCACCCGGTCAGCGGCCGCAACTGCACCGTCTGGCCCGGCTTCACCTGGCGCTTCCGCCTGCTGACCCGCAACTTCGACCCCGCCGCCTACCACTTCAGCCGGCAGCAGCCGGTCCACGCCGGCCAGGGCCCCCTGGCCTTCCAGAACGCCGCCCCGCAGGAGGTGACCGCATGAAGTCCTTCGAGAACAAAGTGGCCGCCATCACCGGCGCCGGCTCCGGCATCGGCCGTGCCCTGGCCTACGCCCTCGCCCGCCAGGGCTGCCACCTGGCCCTGTCCGACGTGAATGTCGAAGGCCTGGCGGAAACCGCCGAGCAGGCCCGCAAGCTCGGCGTCACGGTCACCCACACCCCGGTCAACGTCGCCGACCGCGAAGCCATGCACGCCTGGGCCGACCAGGTGGTGCTCGACCACGGCCGCGTCAACCTGATCTTCAACAACGCCGGCGTCGCCCACGCCGGCACTGTCGAAGGCAGCGACTACGCCGAGTACGAATGGATCATGAACATCAACTTCTGGGGCGTGATGCACGGCACCAAAGCCTTCCTGCCGCACATCAAGGCCACCGGCGAAGGCCACGTGGTCAACGTCTCCAGCGTGTTCGGCCTGTTCGCCCAGCCGGGCATGAGCGCCTACAACGCCACCAAGTTCGCCGTGCGCGGCTTCACCGAAGCCCTGCGCCAGGAGCTGGACATGGAAGGCTGCGGCGTCTCCGCCAGCTGCGTGCACCCCGGCGGCATCAAGACCAACATCGCCAAGACCGCGCGCATGAACGCCAGCCTCGCCCGCGTCACCGGCCAGGAGGCCGACCAGGCCCGCAAGCAGTTCAACGACCAGCTGCTGCGCACCACCCCCGACAAGGCCGCCTCGGTGATCCTGCGCGGCGTGCTGCGCGACAGCCGACGCATCCTCATCGGCGCCGACGCCTGGGCCCTGGACGGCATGCAGCGCCTGCTGCCGACCCTCTACCAGCGCCTGGTCACCACCTCCATGCGCCTGGCCGCCCGCTTCGCCCCCAAGCCCCGCAACCGCGAGCGGGAGGCGCAGAACCTGGCTGACTGATGCCCCACGGCTGCTGGGGCAGCAATGCCCTGAACGCCAAACGAGCGCCCACAAAAAAGGGAGGCCCAAGGCCTCCCTTCTTCATTCACCGCACGCTCAGAGGGCGGCGATGGCAGCCGCGTAGTTCGGCTCGTCGGCGATCTCGGCGACCAGCTCGCTGTGCAGCACCTTGTCGTTCTCGTCCAGCACCACCACGGCGCGGGCGGCGACGCCGGCCAGAGGGCCGTTGGAGATGGCCACGCCGTAGTCCTTGAGGAACTGGGCGCCGCGCATGGTGGACAGGTTGATCACGTTCTCCAGGCCTTCGGCACCGCAGAAGCGGCTCTGGGCGAACGGCAGGTCAGCGGAAATGCACAGCACCACAGTGTTGGCCAGCTTGCTGGCTTCCGCGTTGAACTTGCGCACGGAGGTGGCGCAGGTCGGGGTGTCCACGCTCGGGAAGATGTTCAGCACCTTGCGCTTGCCGGCCAGGCTGGCCAGGGTCACGTCGGCCAGGTTGCTGCCAACCAGGCTGAACGCCGGCGCCTGGGCGCCCTTGGCCGGCAGTTGGCCGTCGACGGAAACCGGGTTGCCCTTGAGGGTTACTTGAGCCATTTGGATTGTCCTTCTTAGTGATGGGTTGTACGGCACAGCAAGTTGGAGGCCGCAGGATAATGAATTCCGACCGGCAAGTCAGACTTTCGATCACCCACGGCCATGGCGCAGGCTCCCGCGCGGCTCAGGTGGCCTCGCGGAGCACATCCAGCAGCGGTTGCAGGGAGTAGCCCAGGCGCGGCGCCAGGGCTTCGGCGCGGGCCCGGAGGGCCACCTGGTCGAGGCGCTGGTCCAGGTCAGCCGGGATGATCAGCACCACGTTGCCCTCCTTCACCGGGCACTCCCAGTAATGACGGTGGAACAGCCCGCGCAGCAGCGCCGCCCCCAGCGGGCGGCCGTCGTCGCCGGCCCACTGGTTGATCACCAGCCAGCCGCCCGGGTTGAGGCGCTTCTGGCAGTCCTCCAGGAAGCGCCAGGCCAGGTGGCCGACGCCCGGGCCGGTGTCGGTGTAGAGGTCGACGAAGATCAGGTCGGCCGTCTCGGTCGTCGGCAGCAGCTCCAGGGCATCGCCGATCCGCACCGTCAGGCGCGGGTCGTCGTCCAGCCCCAGATACTCCATGGCCAGGCGCGGCACGTCCGGGCGCAGCTCCACCACTTCCACGTCGTCCAGCGGCAGGAACTTCATGCACGCCTGGGTCAGGGTGCCGGCGCCCAGGCCGAGGAACAGCGCGCTCTCCGGCGCCTCATGGCACAGCGCCCCCACCAGCATGGCGCGGGTGTAGTCGTACTCCAGCCAGCTGGGGTCGGCGGTGAAGACACAGCTCTGCTCCACCGCCTCGCCGAATTCGAGGAAGCGGTAGTCGCCCACTTCCAGTACCCGGATCACGCCGAAGGCATCGTGCACCTCGGCGAGCAATCGCTCCTCGCGCATCCCCTCTCCTCACGCCCCGTGACAATTCGCACCAGGGTCGCGCCACAACGGCGCCGTTTGCCATTGAAGCGAAGTGCACGCACCTCGCCATAATCCGTCCAGGCCAAGGCCCGGCAAAAAAGCCCGAGAAGAATACCAGCCAAGAGGTGCTTTCCCCATGTACGCCATCATCGGCGCCGGCCCCGCCGGCCTGAGCGCGGCCCGCCAGCTGCAACGCCACGGCATTCCCTTCGTCGGCTTCGAGCAGCACCAGGACGTCGGCGGGCTCTGGGACATCGACAACCCCCACAGCACGCTCTATGAGTCGGCGCACCTGATCTCCTCGAAGCGCACCACCGAGTTCAGCGAATTCCCCATGGCCGACGACGTGGCGCCCTACCCGCACCACCGCGAGATGCGCCGCTACTTCCATGACTACGCGCGGCACTTCGACCTGCATGGGCACTACCAGTTCGGCACCACGGTGGAACGCATCGAGCCCCAGGGCGAAGGCTGGCGCGTACGCACCCGCCAGGCGGGCCAGGCACGGGAGTGGCAGGTGGACGGGGTGCTGATCGCCAGCGGCACGCTGCACACCCCCAACCAGCCGCCGCTGCCGGGCCACTTCGCCGGCGAGCAGCTGCATTCGGCGCAGTACCGCTCGGCGGCGGTATTCGAGGGCAAGCGCGTGCTGGTGATCGGCTGCGGCAACTCCGCCTGCGACATCGCCGTGGACGCAGTGCACCGCGCCCGCTCGGTGGACCTCTCGGTACGCCGGGGCTACTACTTCCTGCCCAAATTCCTGCTCGGCCGGCCCATCGACACCTTCGGCGGCGCAGTGAAGCTGCCACGCCCGCTCAAGCAACGCCTCGACGCCGCCCTGGTGCGCGCGCTGATCGGCAAGCCCTCGGACTACGGCCTGCCCGACCCGGACTACCGGCTCTACGAGGCGCACCCGGTGGTGAACTCCCTGGTACTGCACCACCTCGGCCATGGCGACATCCGTGCGCGTCCCGACGTGCAGGCGGTCGAAGGCCACGGCGTCACCTTCAGCGACGGCCAGCGGGGCGACTACGACCTCATCCTGCAAGCCACCGGCTACCGCCTGGACTACCCCTTCATCAGCCGCGACGCGCTGAACTGGCGCGAGGACGCCGACGCGCCGGCGCTGTACCTGAACATCTTCCATCCCCGTTACGACAACCTGTTCATGCTCGGCATGGTCGAGGCCTCCGGCCTCGGCTGGCAGGGCCGCGCGGAGCAGGCCGAGCTGGTGGCGCTGTTCATCCGCCAGCGCCAGGCCGGCGCCGCCTCCGCCGAACACCTGGCCCGGACCAAGGCCGAGCGGGCCAGCCAGCGCGTGGACGGCGGCTACGCCTACCTGCCCCTGGCGCGCATGGCCTACTACGTACACAAGGACAGCTACCGCGCCGCCCTGCGCCAGCACATCGACGCCCTGCGCCGCGACCTGGCCGATGCCCCGCAAGGGCGACACGCCCCGGCCTGATCGCGGGCCGGCGGGGCTTTCGGTTACCATTCGCCATCGCCCCGCCCGCCCCTTTCGAGCCCTCGATGAACGACACCTCGCGCCACGCCCCCTGGAGCCCGGACAGCTGGAGAACCCGGCCCATCCTGCAACAACCCGTCTACCCCGATGCCACCCGCCTGGCCCAGGTCGAGCAGACCCTGGCCAGCTACCCGCCGCTGGTGTTCGCCGGCGAGGCCCGCGAACTGCGCCGGCAGTTCGCCGAGGTCACCGAAGGGCGCGCCTTCCTGCTGCAGGGTGGCGACTGCGCCGAGAGCTTCGCCGAGTTCTCCGCCGCGAAGATCCGCGACACCTTCAAGGTGCTGCTGCAGATGGCCATCGTCATGACCTTCGCCGCCGGCTGCCCGGTGGTGAAGGTGGGGCGCATGGCCGGCCAGTTCGCCAAGCCGCGCTCGGCCAATGACGAGACCATCGGTGGCGTCACCCTGCCCGCCTACCGGGGCGACATCGTCAACGGCATCGGCTTCGACGAAGCCAGCCGCATCCCCGACCCGGAACGCCTGCTGCAGGCCTACCACCAGTCCACCGCCAGCCTGAACCTGCTGCGCGCCTTCGCCCAGGGCGGCTTCGCCGATGTGCACCAGGTGCACCAGTGGAACCTCGACTTCATCGCCAACTCGGCGCTGACGGAGAAGTACAGCCAGCTCGCCGACCGCATCGACGAGACTCTCGCCTTCATGCGCGCCTGCGGCCTGGACAGCGCCCCGCAACTGCGCGAAGCGAGCTTCTTCACCGCCCACGAAGCACTGCTGCTGAACTACGAACAGGCCTTCGTGCGCCGCGACAGCCTCACCGGCGGCTGGTACGACTGCTCCGCCCACATGCTCTGGATCGGTGACCGCACCCGTCAGCTGGACGGTGCCCACGTCGAGTTCCTGCGCGGCGTCGGCAACCCCATCGGCGTCAAGGTCGGCCCGAGCATGCCGAGCGAAGACCTGATCCGCCTGATCGACATCCTCAACCCGGACAACGACCCAGGCCGCCTCAACCTCATCGTGCGCATGGGCGCCGAGAAGGTCGGCGAGCACCTGCCGCGGCTGATCCGCACCGTGCAGGCCGAAGGCCGCAAGGTGCTGTGGAGTTCGGATCCGATGCACGGCAACACCATCAAGGCCTCCAGCGGCTACAAGACCCGCGACTTCGCCATCATCCTTTCCGAGGTCAAGCAGTTCTTCCAGGTGCACCAGGCCGAAGGCAGCCATGCCGGCGGCATCCACATCGAGATGACCGGGCAGAACGTCACCGAGTGCATCGGCGGCGCCCGCCCCATCACCGAAGACGGCCTCTCCGACCGCTACCACACCCACTGCGACCCGCGCCTGAACGCCGACCAGTCCCTGGAACTGGCCTTCCTCATCGCCGAGACGCTGAAGCAGATCAGGCGGTAACGGCTGGCAGTCACCCATGAAAAAGCCCGGCCTGAGCCGGGCTTTTTCACATCAGCGCCTCGTGCCGGCTCAGGCCAGCTCGGCCACCACGG
Organism: Metapseudomonas otitidis; assembly: GCF_011397855.1. NCBI lineage: Bacteria > Pseudomonadati > Pseudomonadota > Gammaproteobacteria > Pseudomonadales > Pseudomonadaceae > Metapseudomonas > Metapseudomonas otitidis. The sequence goes on from NZ_AP022642.1 coordinate 3,805,643, forward strand.
CGGCCAGGGCCTGGGCCGGGTCGGCGGCCTGGCTGATGGGGCGGCCGATCACCAGGTAGTCGGAACCGGCGTCCAGCGCCTGGCGCGGGGTGAGGATGCGACGCTGGTCGTCCTGGGCACTGCCCGCCGGGCGGATGCCGGGGGTGACCAGTTGCAGCGACGGGTGCGCCGCCTTGAGGGCCGGTGCCTCCTGGGCCGAGCAGACCAGGCCGTCCATGCCGGCCTTCTGCGCCAGGGCTGCCAGGCGCAGCACCTGCTCCTGGGGCTCGATGTCCAGGCCGATGCCGGCCAGGTCCTCGCGCTCCATGCTGGTCAGCACGGTGACGCCGATCAGCAGCGGGGTCGGGCCATTGAACTTGTCCAGGGTCTCGCGGCAGGCCGCCATCATGCGCAGGCCGCCGGAGCAGTGCACGTTGACCATCCACACGCCCATCTCGGCAGCGGCCTTGACGGCCATGGCGGTGGTGTTGGGGATGTCGTGGAACTTGAGGTCGAGGAACACCTCGAAGCCGCGCTCGCGCAGGGTGGCAACGATGTCCGAAGCGCAGCTGGTGAACAGCTCCTTGCCCACCTTCACACGGCACAGCGTCGGGTCGAGCTGGTCGGCCAGCTTCAACGCGGCTTCGCGGGTGGGGAAATCGAGGGCGACGATGATGGGCGTCTGGCAGGCGGACATGGGCGGGCTCTCTGGCAAGTCAAAACGGCGCGCATTGTAGCGGAAGCCCGTGCCCGCTGCTGCTCCGGTGATCGCCGTCGACTAGAGATGGTCGAGGGCGAAGGCGGTCATGAAGCCGGCCAGGGTGATCAGCCCGGTCCAGGCGTGGGTGCTCTCGAAGGCTTCGGGGATCAGCGTGTCCACCAGCATGCAGAGCACCGCACCAGCGGAGAACGCCAGGGCGAAGCCGAGCCAGACCGGCGACAGGTCACTCATCAGCCCTGGCCCAGCCATGGCCGCCAGGCCCGACAGCAGCACGATGCTGCCCCACAGGCCGAACACGAACCCCGCGCCGCGCTGCTCCTCGCGCAGGCCGGCGGCACTGGCCAGGCCCTCCGGCAGGTTGGAGAGGAAGATCGCCACCAGCATCAGCAGGCTGACCTGCCCGCCATCCAGCAGGCCAAGCCCGAGACCGAGGGATTCGGGAATGCCGTCGAGGAAGGCGCCCACCGCGATCAACAGCGCCGCCATGGAACTGGCGCCGCCGTTGCGGGCACGATGATGCGCCTCCCAGCGGTCCAGCCACTGGCTGGCCAGGACGAACAGCACGCCCCCCGCCACCATCCCGCCCAGGGTCGCACCCAGCCCGCCCAGGCGCTCGGCCTCGGGAATCTGCCCGAAGCACAGGGCGGCGATGAGCACCCCGCTGCCATAGGCCATGATCGACGCCGTCACCTTCGGCGGCAGGGTCACCCAGTAGCCGATGGCGGCGCCCAGCAACAGGCTGCTGGCGGCGAGCCAGCCCCAGAAGCCGGCGAGCAGGGTGGTTGAAAGCTCCATGGATCATCCTTCTATCGGAGTGCGGTAACGCGTGAGGCGCCCATAACTACCCCATCCGCCGCAGGAAAGCAGCCCACGGCGGAATGATTCGGCCTCGCGAGCGGCGCCTTTCGTATCAAGCCCGATACAAAGCCGACACGCCCAGGACACGCCACTGCGCGAGCCTCACGCCGCGTTGGCCGGCCCACGCCCGGCGGAGTAGCATGAGCGCCAGCCGACCCAGCCCCGAGCCGACGCCCCTCCCATAGCAACCGGGGCCCGGCGCCCCGCCAGATGGCAGCCCTTCCATGCACAACCCGCCCAACACACCTGCCGAGACCCGCCGCTGGAGCACCCGCGCCCTGCTGGTGGACGACGACGTGCCGATCCGCGACCTGCTCTGCGACTACCTGGCCCGCTTCAACATCGAAGCGGTGGGCGTGGCCGACGGCCAGGCCATGCGCGAGACGCTGGCCGCCGAACCGTTCGACGTGGTGGTGCTGGACCTGATGCTGCCCGGTGAAGACGGCCTCTCCCTGTGCCGCTGGCTGCGCAGCGAGTCGGACATCCCGATCCTCATGCTCACCGCCCGCTGCGAACCCACCGACCGCATCATCGGCCTGGAACTGGGCGCCGATGACTACATGGCCAAGCCGTTCGAGCCCCGCGAACTGGTGGCGCGCATCCAGACCGTCCTGCGCCGCGTGCGCGACGACCGCGAAGGCCTGCGCGCCGACCAGCGCGCCAGCATCCGCTTCGACGCCTGGCGCCTCAACGGCGTGCTGCGCCAGCTGCATTCCCCCGAGGGGCTGGTGGTGCCACTGTCCAACGCCGAATTCCGCCTGCTCTGGGTGTTCCTCGAACGTCCGCGCCGTGTGCTCAGCCGCGAACAACTGCTGGATGCCGCCCGGGGTCGTTCCATCGAGGCCTTCGACCGCAGCATCGACCTGCTGGTCTCGCGCCTGCGACAGAAGCTAGGGGATGACCCCAAGTCCCCGCGCCTGATCAAGACCGTACGCGGCGAAGGCTACCTGTTCGACGCCCGGGAGATCGGCTGATGCGCAAGGCCGACACGCTGTTCGCCCGGCTGTTCGGCCTGTTCCTGGCGGCCATCGTGCTCGCCCACCTGCTGGCCTTCCTCTGGTTCAGCCAGTACGGCAAGCCCCCCGGCCGCGACGGCCCGCCTCCCCCGCCGCCACCCGGTGCCACCCACACCCAAGGCCCGCCGCCACGCCCACCGATGTTCGGCGGCCCCTGGGTGCCGCTGACCTTCCAGTTCGTCTGCCTGATCGGCGCCGCCTGGTACGGCGCACGTCTGCTGTCACGCCCCATCCGCCGCCTGGCCAACGCCGCCGACCGCCTCAGCGAAGACCTGGAAAGCCCCGCGCTCTCCGAAAGCGGCCCCTGGGAAACCCGCCAGGCCGCCCACGCCTTCAACCGCATGCAGGCGCGCATCCGCGAACAGGTGGCCCAACGCAGCCGCATGCTCGCCGCGGTGTCCCACGACCTGCGCACGCCCATTGCACGGGTCAAGTTGCGGGTCGAACAGGTGGAGGATGCCAACCTGCGCGGGCGCATCGAGCAGGACCTGGGCGAGATGATCGCCATGCTCGACGCCACCCTCAGCTACCTGCACCAGCAACGCACCGACGAATCGCTGCAGATGTTCGACCTCCAGGCCCTGGTGGAATCCATGGCCGAGGATGCCCAGGACCGGGGCGCCGACGTGCGCGTCGAAGGCCGCTGCTCGCCCCTGCGTGCCCAGCCCATGGCCCTGCGCTCGTGCCTCAGCAACCTGGTGGAGAACGCCCTGCGCTACGCCGGCCACGCGGTCATCCGCCTGGAGGACAGCCCGGCCGAAGTCCGTGTGAAGGTCAGCGATCACGGCCCCGGCATCGCCCCCGAGCAGCGCGAGGCGGTGTTCGAACCCTTCTTCCGCCTGGAAGGCTCGCGCAACCGCAGCTCCGGGGGCGTCGGCCTGGGGCTGACCATCGCCCGCGAAGCCGCGCGTCGCCAGGGCGGCGAGCTGACCCTGGGGGAAAACCCCGGCGGCGGCCTGCTGGCCACCCTGCGCATCCCCCGTCACTGAGCCCAGCCGCGCTGTCGCAACGCCGATACAAAGCGCACACACCGCCGACACGCCCGCCCCTGAGCCTGGGAGAACCGGAGGACCCTCTTCCGGTCGTGCCATCCCTCTCACAGGAGTGATCCCATGATCAGTGGCGTCAGTGGTTACTCGGGCTACAGCAGCTACGGCAGCTATGGCTCGACGCTCAGCGCGCGGAGCACCGCCAGCGGCAACGCCGGCAGTTGCGCCCCGAGCCAGGGCAACAAGGTGCAGGAAAAGCTCTTCAGCCTGCTGGACAGCAACGGCGACGGCAGCGTCGCCAAGGACGAGCTGAACACGGCGCTGGACAGCGCCAAGGAAAGCGACAGCAGCCTCACCATCGACATCGATGACCTGTTCAGCCAGCTGGATGCCAACGGCGACGGCTCCATCAGCCAGGACGAGACCGCCGCCCTCGCCCCGCCACCTCCCCCGCCGGGCGGTGGTGGAGGCCCGATGGGCACCGGTGGCGGCAAGCCGGAAGACCTGTTCGGCGAGCTGGATACCGACGGCAACGGCAGCATCAGCCAGGACGAGCTGACCAGCGCCCTGGGCGAGAACAGCGATGTGGACAGCAGCGAACTGTTCGCCGCCCTGGACAGCGACGACGACGGCAGCCTGAGCGTCGAGGAAAGCGCCGCCCTGGCGCCCCCACCGCCGCCCCCGCCAGGCGGCATGGGTGGCCCGCGCGGTGCGGGCGGCGACAGCGAGGAACTGTTCGGCCAACTGGATGCCGACGGCAATGGCAGCGTCAGCCAGGATGAGCTCAACGCGCTGTTCGGCCAGTCCGGCAGCCGTCCCAGCGACAGCAGCGCCACCAGCAGCAGCGACCAGGATGTCTACGCCAAGCTGGTGGCCTCCCTGCTCAAGCAGTACGAGAGCAGCACCACCGCCTACACCACCCGCGTGGGCAGCCAGCTGTCCACGGCGGCCTGAGCCGGCGACAAAAAAGGCCGGCCCCTTTCGGGAGCCGGCCTTCTGGCACTGCAGCGTGGGTTACTCCTGCGGAGCGGCCTCTTCGGCCTCGCCTTCGCCCATGCCTTCCATACCCTCCATACCTTCCATGCCCTCCATGCCGCCCATCTCGGGCTGGGCACCCAGGGCACCGCCCAGGCCGCCTGCCATGGCCATGGCCATGCCGGCGAACTCTTCCACGGTCATCTTCTTGCCGTTGAAGTCCACCTGGCCGTCGGCGTAGTGCAGGCGGGAGCGGATGGTCTCGCCTTCCAGCGCCACCAGGTTGGTGGACAGCAGCATGCCGCTGGCCATCTCGGTGGTCATGGAGGCCTGCTGGGCGATCAGCTCCTGGTCTTCCTCGCCATCCAGCGCGGCTTTCAGGCTGACGATGTCGCTGATCATCGGTTTGGACAGGCTCAGTTCCATGTCCAGGCCCGTGACGATCTCGCGGGCCACCTGGTCAGGCGCCTGCTCGAAGGAGCTGGGCTTGGCCAGTTGCACGCCCAGGCTCAGGCGGCTTTCGCCGTTGGCGGTCTTGAAGCTGAACTTGTCCAGGGCGATGGCCGGCTTGGCGTCGAGCATGCGCACCAGGTCGGCCTGGGCCTGCTTCTGCTGGGCTTCGTCGAGGGCATCCAGGTTGGGCTCGGCGCCGGCGCCGGCCTTTTCCACCACGCTGGCGTACAGCTCGGACAGGGACTTGAGCGCGGCAGCGTCGATGTTCTTCACGCTCCACACCATCTCGGTGTTGCCCACCGGCTTGTCCTTGTAGCGAACGCCGGCGGCGAAGGTCAGGCTGCCTTCGATGTTGCTGCCGTTGGCACGGGTGTCCTGGCGCTGGGACAGGTCATCCAGGGTCACCGTCGGCTCGCCGTCGATGAGGATGCGGGTGGTCTTCAACACCAGATCACCCTTGCCGACGTACAGGCCGGACTCGGTGCGGGACTGGTCGCTGTCCAGACTCAGGCCCTTCATTTCCACCTGTACCGGCTGGCCGGTTTCGGAGGTGGAGTCGAAGCGCAGGCTGTCCATGCTGCCCACGGCGGCCACACGCTCGCCACCGGCGCTGCTGCGCAGGTCCAGGCGCAGGCCGGAGAAGGCCAGGTGGGTCTTCTCGTCGAGCTGGGTATCCAGCGGCTTGAGTTCGAGGCTGCCGGAAACGGCACGGTCGTAGCCGATGGCGGCGCTGCCGACCAGCGGCGAGGCGCCCTTGGCGGCGTCGAACCAGCCCTGCACCAGCGGGCTCGGGGCCAGCTCATAGGTGCTGGCGGCCATCACCGGGGCCAGCTCGAAGCGCTTGAGGCGGTTCAGCGGGAAGGGACCGTGGTCGATGTGGTCGACAAACAGCAGCTCGGACTCGCCGATGACCAGGCGGTAACGGGCAGTGCTGCTGAACAGGCCCTGCTCCAGGGAGACCAGCTCGGCACGGGCGCTGACGCCCAGGGACGGTGCGGCCTGCTGCAGCTGCTCGTTGGCTTCCTTGATGGAGGTGTCCAGCACGCCGGGCAGTTGCTTGCCGGTGTACCAGGCGCCAGCGGTGCTGACGACGGCAACGGCAACGGCCGCGCCAATTACGATTCCTGCGGATTTCTTCATGGTCGACTCGCGGATGATCCTTGTAGTGGGGCTGCTTCCCTGCATCCGCAAGCGGTGCCATGGACCGGCGGGGCGGAAAAAAGCGGCACAAGGCTATCACCTCGCGCCGCTTTCCTGGCAGTTCCCCCGTGATTCTGTGAGGTGGTGCTCAGCTCTCGGGGTCTCGCTCCGTGTGGGTCTGAGGCGCGCCGATCCAGTCGGAGATGAGGCTGTAGGCCACGGCCAGCAGGGTCGGCCCGAGGAAAAGGCCCATGAAGCCGAAGGCCAGGATGCCGCCGAACACCCCCAGCAGCACCACCACCAGCGGCAGATTGCCGCCCCGGCTGATCAGGTAGGGCTTGAGCACGTTGTCCACGCCGCTGATGACGAAGAAGCCCCAGATCGCCAGGAACACGCCATAACCGTACTCGCCGTGCCAGAACAGCCAGGCGGCGGCCGGCACCCAGACCAGCGGCGGCCCCATGGGAATGAGGCTGAGGGCGAAGGTCACCAGGCCCAGCACGATGGCCCCGGGCACACCGGCGATCCAGAAGCCGATCAGCGCCAGCAGGCCCTGGGCGGCGGCGGTGCCGATCACGCCGTTGACCACCCGCTGTACCGTGCCCGCCACCAGCTCCAGGTAGTGCGGCGCGCGATCACCGATCAGGCGCCCCAGGGCCTGCTCGGCGAACAGCGCCATGCGCGGGCCGTCGCGGTAGAAGAAGAACACCAGCACCAGGCTCAGGGCCAGTTCCAGCATGCCGCGGCCGATCTGCGCGCTGCGCGCCAGCAGCCAGTTCCCGGCCTCTCCCATGTAGGGCTTGAGGCTGCTGAAGAAGGCCGCGCCCTGCTCGTCCACCCGCGCCCACAGGGCCACCAGGCGGTCACCCACCATGGGCAATTGCCCCAGCCACTCCGGCGGCTGGGGCAGGCCCTCGACCTGCACGTTCTTGACGAACTCGGTGGCGTCGCGCACGTGGTCCGCGAGGTTGAAGCCCAGCCACACCAGCGGCACCGCCACCAGCACCATCCAGCCGGCACTGAGGATGGCGGCGGCCGTGGCGGTGCGGCCGTTCAGCAGACGGGTCAGCAGGCGCATCAGCGGCCAGCTGGCGAAGGCCAGCACGGCGGCCCAGAACAGCGCCGACCAGAACGGCGCCAGCACCCAGATACACGCAGCCAGCAAGGTGAGCAGGAGGATCTGCACCAGCAGGCGGTCGTTGTTCAGCATGAAGTCACTCCGATTGACGCGCGCGTGGCGCCGAGCCGGCGCCATGAACGAAGAAAAGCATGGACGGTGAAGCTCAGCGCAGCCACTCCAGGTGCAGGCCGGCCTCGCGGGACGCCCCCAGCTCCAGGCGAGCCGCACGCACGCCCTGTCCCACCAGCGCCTCGCGCCAGGCTTCCGCACCGGCCCCGCCGAGACTGACCCGCAGGGTGCTGTCCAGGTTCAATCCGCGGGCCAGCAACGTGGCCCAGGCCTCGCTGGGCACGGCCGGAAGCGTCGGCAAGTGCAGCTCGCCGCTGCTCTTCAGCTCGCGCAGCAGGGTCGCCGGCGTGGGCAGCAGCTCGCCCAGGGGGGCGGCGGCATCCAGTTGCTCGGCATGCAGGTAGGCGCGGCGGTTGCCACGGGTGATGGCGTACACCGCCAGCAGGCTGTCCTGGCTGGGCTCGACAAGGCGCACCAGCAGGTAGGCCTGCTGGTCGTCCGGCCCGTAGAGCCGGGCGTTGCCGAACACGGTGTTGGCCCACAGGCTGCTGGAGCCGCAGTCGCGGCCCTGGCACCAGTAGAGCGGGATGGCGCCCTTCTCCATCAGGTCGACACGGGCGCGGTCGAAGGCCTCGGCCGAGCTGTGCCCGCTGGGCAGCTGATAGGTCACCGAGGTCTGCCGGCCCTGGGCATCCACCCGCTGTTCCATGCGCAGCTGGTTGCTGATGCGGCGGATCGGCCCCTGGGGGTAGAAGCGCTCCTGATCGGGCGCTTCCTTGAAGTCGACGATCTCGGCATGGGGGAAGCGCGGCAGCGCCGTGAGGTCATGGCTCTCGGGCAGGTCGGCGGCCTGCAGCGGGGCCGCCAGGGCCAGGCCCAGGCACAAGGGAAGAAAACGCATGGGCGACCTCAGCGCATCAGCATCGACTGGGCGGATTTCACCACGTTTTCAGCCGAGGCCTGACGCGGCGGCACCGCCAGGCCGCGCTGCACCGCCGGGCGCGCCTCGATGGCGGCCAGCCAGCGCTGCAGGTGCACGAGCCCCTCCACCGACACGCCGGCCCAGTCGTGCAGGCGCACCCAGGGGAAGGTGGCGATGTCGGCGATGCTGTAGTCGCCGGCCAGGTACTCCACCAGCGCCAGGCGCGAGTCGAGCACCTCGTAGAGGCGGCGGGTCTCGTGCTGGTAGCGGTCGATGGCCGGCTGGATGACTTCGGGGAAGTAGCGGAAGAAGGCATTGGCCTGTCCCTGCATGGGACCGACGCCGCCCATCTGGAACATCAGCCACTGCATCACCAGGGAACGGCCCTTGGGGTCGGCGGGCATCAGCTGGCCGGTCTTCTCCGCCAGGTAGACGAGGATGGCGCCGGACTCGAAGACCGGGAAATCACCGTTGTCGCGGTCGACGATGGCCGGGATGCGGCCGTTGGGGTTGATCGCCAGGAAGTCCGGCGCCTTCTGCTCCTTGCGCTCGAAGGACAGCGCAGTCACCCGGTACGGCAGCCCCAGTTCCTCCAGGGCGATGGAGACCTTGTGGCCGTTGGGGGTGGCAGCAGTGTAGAGGTCGATCATCCGGTCTCTCCTTGAAAATGGGGCCCAGCCTTCCCGCTTGCCCCATTCAAGTCAAGGCGCGGCGAAGAAGGGATTGAAACAGTCTGCTACGGCCTGGGCACCGGCCTCGTCGTTGAGGTGCAGGTGATGGCCGCCCGGCCGATGGTGCACCTCGAAGGGTAGCCCTTGCAGCAACTGCGCGATGCGCGGCTCGGCAGCCATCTGCCCGCCCTCGGCCAGCACCAGGCAGGTGGGGCACTGCACGGCGCGGAGGAACTGCTGGGCATGGGCGAAGGTCAGGCGCATCGGCGATGGCAGGGTCAGGCGCATGTCGGTGCGCCAGGTGTAGCCGCCCGGCACCGGCATCAGGCCGCGTTCGGCCAGCAGCTCGGCAGCCTCGCGGCTCACCGCCACCACGCCCTTCATGCGGGCCTGCACGGCACGGTCGATGTCGGCGTAGACCGGCTTGCGCTTGCCCTGCAGAGCCAGCCGTGCCCGCAGCGCCTCGCCCAGGCGGGCCGGCGCGCCATCGGCTTCGCCGGTGTAGGGGATCAGGCCATCGATCAGCGCCAGGCGCTCCACCCGCTCCGGCAGCGATGCCGCCACCAGCATGGACACGATGGCCCCGAGGGAGTGGCCCATCAGCGAGAAACGCGCCCAGCCCAGTTGCTCGGCCACGTGCAGCACGTCCTCGGCGTACTCCCACATCTGGTAGCTGGAGCCGGCCGAGTAATGCCCGGAATGCCCGTGCCCGGCCAGGTCCAGGGCGACGATGCGCAGGCCCTTGAGCTTCGGTGCCAGGCGCGCATAGGTCATGGCGTTGTCCAGCCAGCCGTGCAGGGCCAGCACCGGCTGGCCATCCTCGGGGCCGAACAGGTGCGCGGCCAGTTCCACATGGGGCAGGCTCAGGCGGATTTCTTCGACGTGCGCGCTCATGCGGACTCCTGGCGGGCGGCCTGGCCGTCCCAGCGCTTGAACAGGGTACGGAGCAGCGTCGCCGTGTCGTGCGGGCGCTCCAGCGGGAACATGTGGCCGCCCGGCAGCGACAGGTACTCGCCCTTCGGCACCCGGCGCACCAGGCGCGCGTGGTGCGGCATCACCACCCGGCTGTGGCGCCCGCGCACCACCGCCAGCGGCACCTGCAGCTGCTGCGGCCGGCCGGGGCTGCTGTGGGGCACGCTGCGGTAGATGCGGATCTCGGTCTCCGGGTCGAACTTCAGCCGCAGCCCGCCGGCGGTCTCGGTGAAGCCGTGGCGCACGTAGGCGTCCAGGCAGTCCGGGTCGAAGTGGCGGAACAGCGTCTTGCCGGCGAAGTAGCGGCGCGCCTCCTCCGGGTCGGCGAATTCCTCGCGACGCCCGAGGGTGCGCCCGGCCGGGGTGATGCGGTCGATGAAGCCGAAGCGCTTGGCGGCGCGGATGACCATCCTGTCGGCCAGGGTCAGCACCGGCGAATCGAGCATCGCCACCCCGCGGTACAGCTCCGGCCGGCGCAGCGCCGCGTGGTAGTGCAGCACCCCGCCGAGGGAATGGCCGACGCCCCAGACCGGCTCGGCCTGGGCCTCCAGGTGGTGGATGAGTTCGTCCACCAGGTTTTCCCAGTTGTCGTTCACCGGGAAGCGCGGATCGTGCCCGTGCTGCTCCAGGTGCAGCACGCGGTAGTCCGGTGCCAGCGCGTCGAACAGCTTGGCGTAGGTGGCGGACGGAAAGCCGTTGGCATGGGCGAAGAAAAGGGTCTGGGTCATGGCGGCGGCTCGTGGCGGAACTGTCGGGGATTTTCCGGCAGGCCACCCCACCCGGCAATGACTCTCACGCACGGTGATGACGGCGCTATGGCCAGGGGCAAGGTGGTTTCAGCCACGCCCGCGCAGGCGGGCCGGCGGTGCGCCGTAGGTGCGGCGGAACAGGCGGGAGAAATGCGCCTGGTCATAGAAGCCCAGGCGCAGCGCCACGTCCGACAGCGGCTCCCCCGCCAGCACCAGCGGCAGGGCGCGGGCCAGACGCAACTGGGTCAGCCACTGCAGCGGCGGCAACCCGCAATGACGCTGGAAGCGCCGCAGCACCTGCCAGGGGCTCAGCCCGCAGAAGGCCGCCAATTCCTCCAGGGAGGGCGGCGCATCCAGCCGGGACTCCAGCCACTCCCGCAGGCGCCGCCAGGTATCCCCATCGAAGCCACCGGCCGGGTCCTCCACGCGCAGGCTCGAGCCCAGTTGCAGCAGGCAGGCCATGGCCTGCCACAGGGCTTGCTCCTGGGCCAGCCGCGAATCCCCGAGCAGGCTGTCATGGGCGGCCAGCAGGTGCGCCTGCAACGCCGGGTGGCGCAGGGTCGCGCCGAGCAGCCGGGGCGTGCCACGGCGGTCGTCGCTCAAGGCGCGGCTGGCCTGCTCCAGCCAATGCGGCTCGAAGGCCAGCACGCGAATGCGGTAGCCCTCCGCGTCCAGGCTGGCGCCGTCGTGGATCTGCTCCGGCGCCATCAGCAGCACATCGCCCTGCCCCGCCAGCTGGCGCTCGCCCTGGTAAACGAAGCGCTGCCGCCCCTCCAGCAGCAGGCCCACGTGGTACTCCAGGTGGAAATGCCGGGGGAAGGCGAAGCGGTGGTATTCGGCGTCGATCAGGCGGATGCCGGGCAGGCCGCCGACGATATGGCTGGTGCGTTCCATGCGCGCCACTCTAGCGCGCCGCCCCCTGTCCTGGCTTGGACGAAATTGCAGCCGCGCTCAATGCGCCGACGAGCCAGCCAGGCGCACACCGAAGGCGATCAGCACGCCCCCGGTGAGCCGGTCCAGCGCGCGGATCACCGCCGCCCGGCGCAGGAACCGCCCCAGCGGCACCGTGGCGGCGATGAGCACGGCGAACCAGATCAGCGTCAGCACCACGTGCAGCCCGGCGAGGAAGAAGGAATAGCCCGCCACGCTGGCGCCGGCGGGCACGAACTGCGGCAGGAAGGTGACGTAGAACACCCCGACCTTGGGGTTGAGCAGGTTGGTCAGGAAGCCCCGCCAGAACGCCGCCCCTTGGCCACCCGAGCCTGCATCCGTGTCCTCGTCCAGGGCCTGGCGCGGGCGCAGCAGCAGCCCGGCTCCCAGCCACAGCAGGTAGGCCGCCCCGGCCAGCTTGACCGCTGTGTAGGCCAGCTCCGAGGCCTGCAGCAGCGCCCCCAGCCCCAGGGACACCGCCGCGCCCCAGAGCAGGCAACCCAGGCCGATTCCCAGGGACGCCATCACCGCCGGGCGCCGGCCCTGGGCAGTGGCGGCACGCAACACGATGGCGGTGTCCACGCCGGGGGTGAGGGTCAGCAGGGTGGCGGCCGCGACGAAGGCGAGCAGCAGGGGCAGGTCGATCATGGTTCCGTGGCCTGGGCGGGAGTCGGAGGGCGGCTCGCCACTCTATGCCGGGCGACGAGACGCGGTCAAAACGGCCCGCCCGATACGACAACGCCGGCACCAGGCAGGGCCTGGCACCGGCGTGTCGGGGTTCGCCGGGCTCAGTCGGCCAGCGCGGCGCCGGCCAGGTTCGAGGCCGCACTGCGGCTGCGGGTGGCCAGGCAGTAGTACAGCGGGCAGGTCACCACCAGGCCCACCAGCCAGGAGAGGTCGGCGCCCTCCACCAGGTTGGCGTAGGGGCCGGCGTAGAGCGAGGTGTTGGCGAAGGGCAGCTGCACGATGATGCCGATGAAGTAGGCAATGATCGCGTGCGGGTTGAAGCGCCCGTAGATGCCACCGTCCGGGCTGAAGATCGAAGCGATGTCGTAGCGGCCGCGCTTGATCAGGTAGAAGTCGATCAGGTTGATCGACGCCCAGGGCACCAGCACCAGCAGCAGCGCCAGCACCAGGCCGATGAAGCGCGAGATGAAGTCGGCCGAGGCCCCCAGCGCCACCACGCAGCAGCCGGCGAGTATCACCGCCGACAGCGCCACACGCACCGGGATGCTCGGCGTCCAGCGGCCGGCGAAGGTCTGGATCGAGGTGACGATGGACAGCACCGCGCCATAAAGATTGAGGGCGTTGTGGCTGATGATGTTGAGCAGGAACAGCACCATCAGGATCGGCCCCAGCCAGCCGGTGGCCTGCTTCACCGCCGCCATCGCCTCGGTACCCTCGGGAGTGGCCAGTGCCGCCACCAGGCCGAAGGCGAACGACAGGATGGTGCCCAGGGTCGCCCCCAGGTAGGTGGCCATGAACGGCCGGGCGATGCCCACCTCCACCGGCAGGTAGCGGGAATAGTCCGAGGTGTAGGGCGAGAAGCTGATCTGCCAGATGATCCCCAGCGACAGGGTCGCGATCCAGCCGGCAAGGTTGAAGCCGCCACGGGTGAAGAAATCCGCCGGCAGGTCATGGGCAAAGATGTAGGCGAAGCCGGCCAGCAACGCCGAGCCCATCACCCAGGTACCGATGCGGTTGAGGGTGTGGATGAAGCGGTAGCCGATCACCCCGATGGCGGTGGCGCTCAGCGCACCGATCAGGATGCTGGCCGGCACCGGGACCGACGGGGCGATACCGACGATGGACTTGCCCGCCAGGACGATGTTGGAAATGAAGAAGCCGACGTAGATCAGCGCGGCGAAGAACACGATCAGCAGGGCCCCGTAGCGCCCGAACTGGCCGCGGCTCTGCACCATCTGCGGAATCCCCAGCTGCGGCCCCTGGGCCGAGGCCAGGGCGATCACCACGCCACCGATCAGGTGCCCGAGGACGACCGCGAGCATCCCCCAGAACAGGTTGAGGTGGAACACCTGGACCACCATGGCGCCGGTAACGATGGGCAACGGCGCGATGTTGGTGCTGAACCACAGGGTGAACAGATCGCGCGCCTTCCCGTGGCGCTCCGCAAGGGGGACGTAGTCCACCGTGTGGTTTTCGATCAGGGGGTCTTGCCGGGACATCTGGGACATGGAAATGAACTCGAGTTTGTCTGTTCTTATCGTTGTTTGAAGCCAAACCGGAGGCGCTCTGCGTCGCCCCTCAGATGAACACCATATTATGGTATTCCAAACTTTTGACAAGCCTGAGCCGCTTTTCTACGACGCATCTGATCCGCCATCCTGACGCAACGCCAGGTCCCGCCGCCAGAGCCAAAGCCCCGTTATTCGAGGCTTTCCGACGAAAGTAGAAAGCCGGCGGGGCGCCCATGAAAGCGCTTGCAAATTGCGTATTACGGTATACCATCAGACCTAATTGATTCAGCCTGCCGTACACCACCGAGGTTCCACCGATGATCGATGCCGCCCTCTACAAGAAAGCCATGGCCTCCTTCCCGTCCGGGGTCACCGTGATCACCACCCTGGATGACGACGGACAGGTGGTCGGCCTCACCGCCAGCGCCTTCAGCTCGCTGTCCATGGACCCGGCCCTGGTGCTGTTCTGCCCCAACTACAGCTCCGACTCCTACCCGGTGCTGATCCGCAACAAGCGCTTCGCCATCCACGTCCTGTCCGACGCCCAGCAGAAGGAAGCCTATGCCTTCGCCCGCAAAGGCAAGGACAAGGCGCAAGGCATCGAATGGACCCTGAGCGAACGGGGCAACCCGCTGCTGGCCGGCGCCAGCGCGATCATCGAGTGCGAACTGTGGCGGGAGTACGAAGGCGGCGACCACGCCATCATGGTGGGCGCCGTGAAGAACCTGGTCCTGCCCCAGGAAGAGGCCGCCCCCCTGCTCTATTGCCACGGCAAGATGGGTGCCCTCCCCGCCCTGGCCTGACACCTGACTACCGTGCGTTCTTCAGCCCCCGCCATGGGGGCTTTTTTTCGGCTATGCCCGACTCTTCCACTGCCACGCTCGAGCACCTGCCACCACCTGGCGCTCTCTATAAGAGCGCACGACGAAATCGGCCCTGGCTCAGAGGGTGAGGCGGGGAATATGCCCCTTCAGGAGGCCGAGCGCAGTCGTTGTGCAGGGGAGCGAGCGGCATGGATGCCGCGAGAGGCGCGCCAGGCCATGGATGGCCCATCGCGCCGGCCCCTGGAGCAACGATGGAGCGAGGGAAGTCCCGCGCAGCGGGACCCGGATGTAGGGGCGAGCCTTTTTGGTTTCTTTTTTGTGGGCGGCATTCCGACGATTGAAAAAAGAAACTTGTAAGTTGTTCCACACCTGCTTCAGACCGCCAGAAACTAGATCTCCAGATCGTGGGCGAGCGAGGGTCGGAGCAGGTTCTTCTTGATTAACCCGAACGGTTGCCTGAGCTCAAAGCTCGTTTCTGCAAGTCAGGGTGAGAGAGGAATGCCATGAACCAAGAACTCCTCGTTGTCGGAATCGATATCTCGAAGAACTTTCTCGATGTCTTCGTCAGTGGCAGCGCCACGCTCCAGCGCTATGCCAACGACGCTTCAGGTAGGGCCCAACTGGCCACCGATATGCTGGCCTTGGCACCCAACCTCATCGTGGCTGAGGCAACGGGTGGCCTGGAGCGTCTCCTGATTGCGGAGCTGGCTGCACAGCAATTGCCGTTGGTACTGGCCAATCCAAGGCAGGTCCGTGACTTTGCCAAGGCATCGGGCCAACTGGCCAAGACTGACGCGTTGGATGCTCGGGTTCTCGCCACATTCGGGATTGCCATTCGTCCCACCGTACGGCCGCTACCCGAGGAGCAAGCGCTCGAACTGGCGGATCTAGTTGGGCGTCGGCGTCAATTGGTCGACATGATGGTCGCCGAGAAGCTGCGCTTGCAGCAGGCAGCAGGCAAGGCCTTGCGGCGTGACATCAAGCTGCATATCCAGTGGCTGGAAAAGCGCCTCAGAGCCAGCGATGCAGGGTTGAATGATGCCATTCAAAAATCAGAGATCTGGCGGGCCAAGGATGACTTGCTGGCTGAAGTGAAAGGTATTGGGCCCGTATGTCGAATCACGTTGCTGGCTCTACTACCAGAGCTGGGCCACCTGAACCGCAAGCAGATTGCGGCATTGGTGGGTGTCGCGCCCTTCAACCGGGACAGCGGCTACTACCGGGGTACCCGGCGAGTTTGGGGTGGGCGATCCGAAGTCAGGAAGGTGCTCTACATGGCCACGCTGTCGGCCATTCGCAGCCGCAACGAGGTCGTGCACAGCTTCTATCGGAGACTAAAAGAACAGGGGAAACCCGGCAAAGTAGCGGTCGTCGCCTGCATGCGGAAACTGCTCACCATCCTCAATGCGATGCTCCGTGATCAGGCACATTTCAGGCCTCAAGTGGCTTGACGCTGAACACGGTTGCTCGCCCGGCAAGGCGAAACAGGTGACATCAATAGAACTCGATAATCAGCAACACGCTTTTGGGCATAGCTTTTCAGACGGTGCCCTGCCCAGGCATCTCTCGACAGCCCCCCGGCAATGGCCGTTGCTCAGGCCGGCTTCCGCCACACGCTCGCCAGCCAGGGCTGCTGCTCGCGGGGCAGCCCCGCCGGCCGGTAATAGTGCTCCAGCGCCTGGAAGCCCGCCGCCTCCAGCAACTCACGCCAGCGCGCGTAGTCGTGCCAGGCGCCGTAGCGCTGGCCGTTCCAGCCCTCCTCGTTCTGCCCCCGTGGATTGGAGCTGAACAACACGCCACCCGGCCGCAGGGTGGCGTGCAACTGGCCGAGTACACGCGGCAACTCCTGCAGCGGCACGTGGAACAGGCTGGCATTGGCGAACACCCCATCGAAGCGCTCGGCGGGCAGCTCCAGCGCCAGGAAGTTCTGCTGCCAAACCTCGCAACCGGCATCGGTGCGGGCCATTTCGACGAAGCGCGCCGTACCGTCCAGCCCCACCGGGCGATGGCCGAGGCGGCGGAAGGTCTGCAGGTCGCGCCCCGGGCCGCAGCCGAAGTCGAGGATGTCGAACGGCCCGCCCGGCCCCAGATGGCGCAGCAGCGCCTCGATGTTCTGGCTCACGTCGTGGTCGCGGGTGCCCTCGCGGAAGCCCTCGGCATTGCGCTGGTAGTCATCCAGGGTGATGGCGCTGATGGCATCGAGATCGTGGGGTTCCAGGCTCATGGGGCCTCCGGGCAGTGAACGGCGGCGGGCATTCTACCGGCTGCGATGGGAACGGCCATGGCCGGCCGACAGGGCGAATGATTCCCGACAACGGTTGACGCCACCCCGTGCCAGTGGTCAGATGCGCGCCGTTCCAGGTGCCTCACGCCGCCGCGCGTGAGGTGAAACGGGAAGCCGGTGCGTCCATCAGGACCAGTCCGGCGCTGCCCCCGCAACGGTAAGCGAGCGCTGCATTCGGTACGCCACTGTGCCCACGGCATGGGAAGGCGAATGCGGCGTGATCCTCGCAAGCCCGGAGACCGGCCTGGAGCATCGATAGGCAAACCCGCGGTGGGCGGGCACGGGCCGGTTTCTCGCACGGGTGCACGCGCCCGCGCGCGCCTTTGCATTCCCTCCGGGCTCCATTCATTCCTGACGTGATAGGAACGACATGTCCCGTACCTTCAGCTCCAACGCTCCGGCGAGCGCCGCCTTCGGCCTGCTCGCGCTATCCATTTCCTTCTCCCTGCACGCCGAAGACGGCACCCTGGCGCTACCGGCCACCGCCGTCACCGACCAGGCGGACGACACCGCCATCCGCCTCGACACGCCCGTGCCCGCCGGCTCGCGCCTGGGCCTGTCCGCCCTGGAAACCCCGGCCAGCACCAGCGCCATCAGCGGTGACGAGGTGCGCGCACGCAACAACGCCACCGTGCAGGACGCCGTGACCCGCAGCCCCGGCATCACCCACATCGGCACCCCCGGCAACGGCGGCACCGCCCTCTCGGCCCGGGGCTTCACCGGCCACGCCTCGGTGATGCAGCTGTACGACGGCACGCGCTTCTACACCGGCATGGGCACCACCACCTTCCCCACCGACCCGTGGATGGTCGAGCGCATCGACGTGATCCGTGGCCCGGCCTCGGTGCTCTACGGCGAAGGCGCCACCGGCGCGGTGATCAACGTGGTGCCGAAGAAGCCTTTCGACGGCGAGATCCGCAACCGCCTGCGCCTGGGCTACGGCTCCGACGACCGCCAGCAGATGGCCCTGGACAGCGGCGGCTCGCTCACCGACACCCTCAGCTACCGCCTCAACCTCAACCGCGAGGCCAGCCACGGCTGGATCGACCGGGGCGACTCGAAGAACCTCGGCCTCAGCGCCGCCCTGCGCTGGCAGGCCAGCGACGCCCTGGCCTTCACCCTCGCCCACGACCAGGGCGACCTGCAGCCGATGAACTATTTCGGCACGCCGCTGATCGACGGCCACCTGCGGGACAGCCTGAAAGACAAGAACTACAACCTGCACAACGCCGAGCTGCACTACAACGACCAGTGGACCCGGCTCGTCACCGACTGGACGCCCAGCGAAGGCTTCAGCGCCAGCAACCAGCTCTACCACATCAAGAGCCGCCGCTACTGGCGCAACGCCGAGGCCTACACCTGGGACGCCGGCCGGGGCCAGCTGAAGCGCGCCGAGCAGCTGCGCATCAAGCACGAGCAGGAGCAGATCGGCGACCGCCAGACCTTCACCTTCGACCACTCACTGTTCGGCCTCGACAGCCGCACGCTGGTCGGCGGCGAGTTCAACCGCATCCGCTTCGACCTGCTGAACAACGCGCCCTACACCGACATCGACGGCGACTACGTCGACCCGTGGAACCCCGCCCCCGGCTACTTCCAGAGCGCCTCGGCCTACCGCCCGCACTCGCGCAGCGAAACCCACACCGCCGCCCTGTTCGCCGAGAACCGCACCCAACTGAGCGAGCGCTGGTCCGTGGTCACCGGCCTGCGTCGCGACCAGAACCACATCGACCGCACCGATCTTCCCAACGAGAACCGCGCACAACCATTGCGCAGCGACCGCAGCATCCAGGGCGGCAACTGGCGCGCCGGCCTGGTGTTCGCCGCCACCCCGCAGCTGTCCTTCTACGGCCAGTACTCCACCAGCGAGGACGGCGTCAGCAACCTCATCACCCTCAATTCTGGCCAGCAGAATATGGACCTGACCGAGTCGAAGCAGACCGAGTTCGGCCTCAAGCAGCAGTTCTGGGACGGGCGCGGCGAGTGGACCCTGGCCGCCTACCACATCGTCAAGAAGAAGTTGCTCTCCCGCGAATCAGCAAAAGGTCAGGCCCAGCAGATCGGCCAGCAGTCCTCCGACGGCCTGGAGGCGACCCTGGAACTGGCTCTGGAGCAGGGCTGGCACGTCTCGGCCAACGCCTCGCTGCTGCGCGCCGAGTACGACGAATTCAATGAGGCCAAGGACGATCTTCTCGTCTCCCGGTCCGGCAACCGCCCCACCGACGTGCCACGGCGCACCGCCAACCTCTGGGTCAGCAAGGCGCTCGGCCATGACCTGGACGCTGGCCTCGGCGCGCGCTACGTCGACGCCCGTTACGCCGACGCCGCCAACACCGTCAAAGTACCCGGCTACACCGTGCTCGACGCCAACCTCGGCTGGCAGGTGCTGCCCGACACGCGCCTGGGGCTGGAGCTGAACAACCTGCTGGACCGCCGCTACGCCGTCACCCAGCAG
Organism: Metapseudomonas otitidis; assembly: GCF_011397855.1. Taxonomy (NCBI): domain Bacteria; kingdom Pseudomonadati; phylum Pseudomonadota; class Gammaproteobacteria; order Pseudomonadales; family Pseudomonadaceae; genus Metapseudomonas; species Metapseudomonas otitidis. The sequence goes on from NZ_AP022642.1 coordinate 3,824,968, forward strand.
AACGGCGGCCAGCAGTGGCTGCTGGGCCAGCCGCGCTCGTTCTTCGTCACCGCCGACTACAGCTTCTGAGGGTTACGCCATGTCCCGCCTGAACCTCCATGACCTGCGCTGGGCCCCTGACGGCGCCCTCGCCGGCTGGTCCCTGGACGGCATCGGGCTGGACGTGGCGGAAGGCGAGTTCGTCGGCCTCATCGGCCCCAACGGCAGCGGCAAGAGCAGCCTGCTGCGCTGCATCTACCGCGCCGCCCGCCCCCACGGCGGCACGGTGCGGGTGGACGACGAGGACATCTGGCGCCAGCCGCCGCGCTGGTGCGCACAGCGGGTCGCCGTGGTGCTGCAGGAGTTCCCCAGCGACTTCGGCCTCAGCGTCGCCGAGGTCGCCGCCATGGGCCGCTCGCCCCACCAGGGGCCGTTCGACGGCGACACCGCCGCCGACCGCGCCCGGGTCGGCGAAGCGCTGCGCCAGGTGGCCCTGGAGGCCCACCGCGACACCCCGTTCGCCCGGCTCTCCGGCGGCGAAAAACAACGCGCCCTGCTGGCCCGCGCCCTGGTGCAAGCCCCCGGCCTGCTGCTGCTCGACGAACCCACCAACCACCTCGACCCGCGCTACCAGCTGGAGCTGCTGGCCCTGCTGCGCCGCCTGCGGCTGAGCACCCTGGCCAGCTTCCACGACCTCAACCTCGCCGCCGCCTTCTGCGACCGCCTGCTGGTGCTCGATGGCGGCCGCCTGGTAGCCAGCGGCACCCCCGAAGCCGTGCTCACGCCGCAACGCCTGCTGGAGGTGTTCGGCACCCCAGCGCTGGTGGACCGCCACCCCATCGGCGGCCACCCACGCATCACCTGGATCACTCCCCCATGAAAAGCCGCTCCCTCGCCCTCGCCGCCCTGCTGCTCGCCGGCAGCGCCCAGGCCACCCAGTACCCGGTGACCATCACCAGCTGCAACCGCCAGGTGGTGTTCGAGCACGCCCCCACCCACGCCGTCAGCCAGGACGTGAACCTCACCGGCATGCTGATCGCCCTCGGCCTGCGCGAGCGCATGGCCGGCTACAGCGGCGTCAGCGGCTGGAAGACCCTCGACCCGAGCCTGCGCGAGGCCCTCGCCGGCCTGCCGGAACTGGCCCGCAAGTACCCCTCGGTGGAAACCCTGCTGGCCGCCGACACCGACTTCTTCTTCGCCGGCTGGAACTACGGCATGCACGTGGGTGGCGACGTCACCCCCGCCACCCTCGCGCCGCTGGGCATCCCGGTGTACGAACTGAGCGAGTCCTGCGCCCACGTCATGCCCCGCGAGGCGGCCAGCCTCGATGACCTCTACCGCGACCTGGAGAACCTCGGCCGCATCTTCGACGTCGAGCCCCGCGCCCAGGCCCTGGTGACCGGCCTCAAGGCCCGCGTGGCGGCCGTGGGCGAACGCCTGGCCGGCGTCGCCGAGCGGCCCCGGGTGTTCCTCTACGACAGCGGCGAAGACCGCCCCTTCAGCAGCGGCCGCCTCGGCATGCCCCAGGCCCTGATCGAAGCCGCCGGCGGGCATAACCTGCTCAGCGACCTGGCCGCCAGCTGGACCCAGGTCAACTGGGAAACCGTGGTGGAGCGCGACCCGCAGGTGATCGTCATCGTCGACTACGGCGAGCGCAGCTGGCAGCAGAAGCGCGACTTCCTGCTGGCCCAGCCGGCCCTGGCCGGGGTCACCGCCATCCGCGAGCGGCGCTTTCTGGTGCTGCCCTACCTGGACGCCACGCCCTCGGTGGAGAACGCCGCCGCCATCGAAGCCCTCGCCGCCGGGCTGCACCCGCAGGTGTTCGCCGGGGTCGCCCGGTGAGGCCGTTGCGTTCGGCCGGTGCCTTCCGCCTGCTGCTGGTGGGGCTGGCCGCGCTGCTGGCGCTGTCGCTGGTGGCCGCCCTCGGCTTCGGCCCGGCGCGGCTGCCCCAGGAGCAGGTCTGGGCCATCGTCGGCGAACGCCTGGGGCTGCTGCAGCGGGGCGACTGGAGCGACGGCCAGGCCAGCATCGTCTGGCTGATCCGCGCCCCACGGGTGTTGCTCGGCGCCTTGGTGGGCGCCGGCCTCGCCCTGGTGGGCAGCGCCCTGCAGGCCACCACCCGCAACCCCCTGGCCGACCCGCACCTGCTGGGCGTCAGTTCCGGCGCCGCCCTCGGCGCGGTGCTGGTGGTGCTCTACCTGGGCGAGTTCGCCGGCCACCTGAGCCTGCCCCTGGCAGCCTTCGTCGGCGCCCTGGCGAGCACCGCCCTGGTGCTCGCTATCGCCAGCCGCCACGGCCGCCTGGAGAGCGACCGCCTGTTGCTGGCGGGCGTGGCGGTGTCCTTCCTGTGCATGGCGCTGGTCAACCTGCTGCTGTTCCTCGGTGACCCGCATGCCGCCAGCTCGGTGCTGTTCTGGATGCTCGGCGGGCTCGGCCTCGCCCGCTGGGAGCTGCTGGCCCTGCCAGCCGTCAGCCTGGCCCTCGGCCTGGCGCTGCTGATGGCCCAGGCCCGCGGCCTGAACGCACTGATGAGCGGCGAAGACACCGCCGCCAGCCTCGGCTTCGAACCCCGCCGGGTGCGCCTCTGGGTGTTCCTCTGCGCCTCGCTGCTGACCGGCGTGCTGGTGGCCCTGAGCGGTGCTATCGGCTTCGTCGGGCTGATGCTGCCGCACCTGGCGCGCCGTCTGGTGGGCGCCGAGCACCGCCGCCTGCTGCCCACCAGCGCACTGCTCGGCGCGCTGTTTCTGATCTGGGTGGACGTCGGCGCCCGCACCCTCGCCGCCCCCCAGGACCTGCCCATCGGCATCGCCACCGCCGCCATCGGCGGGCTGTTCTTCGTCGGCCTGCTGCGCCGCCGCTGACGCACCCTCCCCGTAGCCCGGACTTCAGTCCGGGAGCAGGCAGCACACAATCCCGGGCTGAAGCACGGGCTGCGGACGGCACCCATATACCCGGAAACGACAACGCCGGCCCCGGGGCCGGCGTTGTCGTGGGTGCGGGTGTCAGAGGTGTTCGCTGCGGGCGTTCACCAGCAGGTTGCGCCCGGCGCCCAGGCCGAAGGCGGTGGCCGCCAGGCTGACGCCGACGAAGATGAAGCCCACCGCGCTCCAGCCGTGGGTCAGGTCGTGCACCACGCCCACCGCCAGCGGGCCCATGGCGGCCAGGGTGTAGCCCACGCCCTGGGCCATGCCGGAGAGGTTGGCGGCCACATGGGCGTCCCGCGAGCGCAGGACGATCAGCGCCAACGCGATGCTGAAGGTGCCGCCCTGCCCCAGGCCGAGCACCACCGCCCAGCCCCAGATGCCGCCCAGGGGCGCATAGAGCATTCCCATCAGTCCCGCCAGGGTCATGCCCATCACCAGCACCACGGCCAGGCGCTGGTCCCGCGCGCGGGTGGCCAGCCAGGGGGCGCCGAGGGCGCTGACCAGCTGGGTCATCACCGAACCGGACATCACCAGCCCGGCCTCCACGGCGGACAGCCCGCGGTCGATCAGGATCGACGGCAGCCAGCCAAACACGATGTAGGCCAGGGAGGATTGCAGCCCCATGTACAGGGTCACCTGCCAGGCCAACGGGTCACGCCAGAGGCCGCTCACCCGGTAGGCCTGGCGGCCGGCATGGGCGGACTGCCGCGCCTGGGGCAGCCACACCAGCGCCGCGAGGATCGCCGGCAGCGCCCAGAAGGCCAGGGCCGGTTGCCAGGCGCCGTCCAGCACACCGGCCAGGGGCACGGTGGCCCCGGCGGCCAGCGCTGCCCCCAGGCACAGGGCCATGGTGTAGACGCCGGTCATGAGCCCGGCGATGTGGGGGAAATCGCGCTTGACGATACCCGGCAGCAGCACGCCGATGATGCCGATGCTGGCACCGGCCATGACGCTGCCGAGGAACAGCCCGACCAGGGGGAACAGGCTGCGCAGGACGATGCCGCCGGCCAATACGAGGAGGATGAGCAGCACCGTGCGCTCGCTGCCCAGGCGCCGCGCCAGGATCGGCGCCAGCGGGGCGAACAGGCCGAGGCAGAGCACCGGCAGGGTGGTCAGCAGACCGGCCCCGGAGGCGGAGAGCCCGGTGGCCTCGCGCACCATGTTGAGCATCGGCGCCAGGCTGGACAGCGCCGGGCGCAGGTTCAGGGCCACCAGCACCAGCCCCACCAGCAGCAGGGCGGCGCCTCCGGCGATGGCAGGGGGCGCGGGCTCGTCGTCGGCCTCGGCGTCGATCAGCAATTCCTCCGGCGGGCAGGCCGGCGGCGTGTGGGAGGGTGAATCGTGGGCAGGCATGGCAAGGCAACTCCAGAAAAGGGCAAACGTCAGATCAGCAACGCACGGTTGGCCGCAGCGGCGGCGTCCGCGTCTTGTCGTTCGATGGCGTCCAGCAACTCGCGGTGCAGGTCGAAGCACGGCTGCGCGCGGTCGGGATCGGAAATGGTGCGCTCCAGGCCCACGCGGATGACCTGGGAGAAGTAGCGGTACAGCTCGCTCAGCACCGGGTTGTGGGCGCTGTCCACCACCCGCTGGTGGAACACCAGGTCGTGGTCGATGTAATCCTGCAGGTCTTCGTAGCTGGAGCGTGCGGCGGAGGCCGCCAGGGCTTCGCGCAGGGCGATGAGGTCTGCCTCGGTGCGGCGCAGGGCCGCCAGGCGCGAGGCCTCGATCTCGATCATCCCCCGTGCCTCCAGGGCCTGCTCCACCGAGCTGCGGGCCAGGGCCTGCATGGTGGAGAGCGGGTCGGCGCAGGCGCGCACGTAGGTGCCGTCGCCCTGGCGCACTTCCAGCACGCCGGAGAAGGTCAGCACCCGCACCGCTTCGCGCACGGTGTTGCGGCTGATGCCGATGATCTCCGCCAGCTCGGGTTCGGGCGGCAGGCGCTGGCCGAGCAACCAGGTGCCGTCGTCGATGCGCTGGCGGATCTGCTCCAGGGCGATATCCACCAGGGAACGCTTGAGGGCCGGTGCGGACATGGCAGACATCCAATCATCCGATGAATTTCAGGGGTGCGCAGGCTAACGGCCCCGGGGCGGGTTCGCAACCCCGGATATCCTTGCGATCCAGGCAATACTCATTATCTACAACGGTGATTTTTCGCCTCCGGGGGGCATTGGTAGCCTGCTCAGCATCCCGTCACCACTGCCCCGGGGGCATCATGAAACCCACTCACATGCTGGCGCTGGCCCTTGCGGTCCTCGTCCTCAGCGGTTGTGCCAGCCAGCCGGAACCGCGCCCCTATACCGACGCCGAGATCAAGCAGTTCTCCCTGGAGATGCTCAACCGCGCCGGGTTGCCCTACGAGGACTACGAGAAGGTCCGCCAGGCGCTGATGAACCCCAACCCGCGCGTCTCCAGCGCCCGTCGCGACTACGAGCCGGCCTTCATCCGCAGCACCGAGGGCTGAGCCCGTCAGGCCGGCACGCCGCGTACCTGGAAGGTCTTGCGGTAGGCCGCCGGCGGCATGCCGATGCGCTGCTGGAACAGCCGGCGAAATGAATTGCTGTCCTCGTACCCCACCTGGAAGGTGATGCGCTCCAGGCTCAGGCGGGTGGTCTCCAGCAGGTGCTTGGCCTGCTCCAGGCGCAGGGTCTGCAGGTACGCCAGCGGCGAGTAGCCGGTGGCCTCCTTGAAGCGCCGCTTGAAGTTGCGCGTGCCGAAACCGAAGCGCTGCGCCAGTTCGTCGATCAACACCGGCTCGGTGTAGTGCGCCTCCAGCCAGTTCTGCACCTGCAGCACCTTGGCGTCCCCATGTCCCTTGGGCGTCGACCACATGACATAGGCCGACTGCCCGGTGCGCACGCTGTCGATCAGCAGGTAGCGGCCGCAGGTCTGCGCCAGCTCCAGGGAGGCGAAGCGCCGGACCACGTGCAGCAACAGGTCCATCGCCGCGCTGGCGCCGCCACTGGTCATCACGTTGCTGTCCTCGCAGAGGATCAGCGTCTCGTCCAGCAACACCTCGGGGTAGCGCCGCCGGAACAAGCCGGCAAAGGCCCAGTGGGTGGTGGCCCGCCGCCCTTCCAGCAACCCTGCCTCCGCCAGCAGGAAGGCCGCCGTGCACATCGAGGCCACCGTCGCGCCTTCGGCATGCCGGGCCTGCAGCCAGGGCACGTAGCGGTCGAAGCCGGGCAAGGCCTCGCGCAGGGTGAAGATGAAGCCCGGCACCAGCACCAGGTCGGTCCGCTCGATGCTGCCCAGCGCCGCCTGCACCGCGACCCGATGCCCGCCGAGGGTGGTCACCTCCCCGCCATCCAGGGACACGCTCACCACTTCGAACGGCGGCTCGCCTTCAGCCAGCAGGTTGGCAGCGCGCAGCACCTCCAGGGCGAGGAAGGTGCTGGCGGCAGAACAGTAATCGGTGACGAGCAGGGTGACGTGCATGGCGGTGCTCTTGCAGGTTTCGCATGGAATATGTCATTTGCGCACCTGTCCGAACAGGGGGCATGGCTCTAGATTGCGCGGGTCTTCCCCAATCGGTCCGACCTGCCATGAATCTCTGGTTCCGCCTGCTCCTTATGCTCCTCCGCCGCCCCTGGCGCAAAGCCGTCCACGGCCTCGACACCACCGTCATCCGCATGCGGGTCTGGCCGTTGGACCTGGACTTCAACCGTCACGTCAACAACGGCCGCTACTTCACTCTCGCCGACGTCGGGCGCATGGACTTCGTGCTGCGCAGCGGCGCCTTCCGGGTCGCCCTGCGCCACCGTGCGCTGCCGGTGGTGGGCGACATCTGGGGCAAGTTCCGCCGCGAGCTGCGGCTGTTCGAAGCCTTCGAGGTCCACACCCGCCTGCTGGGCTGGGACGAGAAGTGGACCTTCATGGAGCACCGCTTCGTCAAGGACGGCCGGGTGCTGGGCGTGGTGATCATGCGCGGCCTGTTCCGCAGCCCCAAGGGGCCGGTCGCCCCCGGTGAGTTCGTGCAGGAGCTGGGCGTTTCCGCTGAGTCCCCCACCCTGCCCGACTGGCTGGCGGACTGGTCCACCAGTTGCGATGGCCTCAGCCAGGGCCTGCGCCAGGAGGAAGGGCGGGAGGGCTAAGGCTCAACCCCGCGCCATGCAGCATGGCGAGGCGCTCCCCCGCCTCGCCGCCCCCCGCTCAGCCGCGCGGCACCAGCAGAGGCGCAAGCACCCGCTCGGCCAGGGTCCGCAGGTAGTCGTCGCTGATGGCGCCCTGGCTGAGGAAGTGGCGGATGTAGAGCGGCCCCACCAGCATCTCCACCACCACTTCCGGATCGACCTCCCCATGCAGTTCACCCCGCGCCACGGCACGTTCGAAGACGGCCCGGTGGGCGGCGGCGCGCTTGCTCCAGTACAGCCGGATCAACGCGCGGTTGGCGCCTTCCCCGCTCAGGCTGAAGGCCTGGCCCACCAGGGTGGCTCCGAGGGGATCGCAGAGGAAGGCGCGGGTGCCCTGCAACAGCAGGCTCACGTCCCCCATCAGCGAGCCGCTGTCGGGCACCGGCACCAACTGGTCCACGTAGCGATTGGCGGTGAAGGCGATCAGTTCGTTCACGTCCGGCCAGCGCCGGTACACCGAGGCCACGTGAACGCCGGCGCGCTTGGCTACGCGGGGAATGGAAAAAGCGATGGCGCCGTGCTCACGCAGCTCGTCCCGCGCGGCGGCCACGACCTGCTCCAGCACACGGGCACTGCGCCCGCCGGTGCGAATGCGCTTGGGAGGCGCACCAGGGGGCTCCTCGACATGGGGAGGGGGTTCTTTCATCGGGTGGTCCATTCGGTCTTCTCTGGGCAGCGGATGAAGGGTGGTCCGGGGCGGAGCGGATTTCAAACAGCGAGCCCTGCCTTGTCCCTGGCTTTTTCGGGCGCGCAGGCGGGCACCCCGCCCCGCAGGGCCAGGCACCATGCTGGCGGGACCTCGCCCAAACACTGCCTTGGGTCAAGGAAAGGCGAAGTAGCGTCAGGAAATGTCAGTAAAACAATGTGAGATATGTCGCACAAATTAAGGCGAATTCATATGCTTTACGCACAAGACCAACACCCCTAGGCGCTCTGTGAAGAGTTGTCAGACGCTCGGGCACCGCTACCCCGCCGCACAGACGGCAGCACAGGAACCTGTGCAGAAGGAGCCGCCGCTTCACTGAAATTCCGTTTCATCCACAGGGCAGGCCGAAGGGGGCCAGAACGTGTCGCCCGACACACCACCTTTGCATTATCTGGGGAAACACCATGTGGATTAGACAAATACGGATCGGCCTTCGCTCGGCTCTCGCCTTCTCGACGCTGGGGCTGCTGCTGGTACTGCTGGGGCTGATTGCGCTGTACCAGATGAACCGAATGGATGACATGAGCGCCGAGGTCGACACCAACTGGCTGCCCTCGATCATGGCGGTCAATGACATGAGCGCCGCCAGCTCCCGTATCCGTGCCATGACCTTGCGCTACGCCATCGTCCAGGGCGACTTCCGTGGGACCACCCTGACCAGCCTGCAGAAGGCCGAGAGCGCCCTGGAGACGGCCGAGCGTCGGTACGAACCGATGATCGCCTCGCCCGACGAGCGCCGGCTGTATGACGCCTACAAGGTCGCCAGGGACCGCTACATGGAGCAGTCACGCCTGACCGTCTCCCAAACCCAGGCCGGCAACAGCGAGGAGGCACGCCACACCGTGGAGCAAAAGCTCGGGGACTACGCCGAAGAGCTGGCCAATGCCCTTGGTGAACTGGCCCGCATCAACAGCGAAGGAGCCAAGCGTGCCTCCGCGAAAAGCGACGCCACCTTCGACAATGCCGTGACCCTGGTGATCGTGGTGATCGCCATTGCCGTGGTGCTGACCATCCTACTGGCGGTGATCTTCACCCGCAGCATCATCCTCCCGCTGGCCCAGGCCGTGGACGTGGCGCGCGTGGTCGCCTCCGGCAACCTGACCCACCGCATCGAGGCCCAGGGCCAGGACGAGCCGGCCCACCTGCTGCGCTCCCTGCAAGAGATGCAGACCAGCCTGCGCAGCACCATCCAGCACATCGCCGACTCCTCCAGCCAACTCGCCTCGGCCTCGGAAGAACTGCACGCGGTGACCGAGGACTCGACCCGAGGCCTTCACCAGCAGAACACCGAGATCGAGCAGGCCGCCACCGCCGTCAACGAGATGACCACGGCCGTGGAAGAAGTGGCGCGCAACGCCGTCAGCACCTCGGAAGCCTCCAAGCAGGCCGACCACACCGCTCGCAGCGGCCGTGAGCAGGTGGGCCAGGCGGTCAACTCCATCGCCCAACTCGCCGGGGACGTGGCCAACACCTCCAGCAAGGTGGAAGAACTGGCCGACAACGTGCGCGACATCAGCCAGGTGCTGGCGGTGATCCGCTCCATTGCCGAGCAGACCAACCTGCTGGCGCTCAACGCCGCCATCGAGGCTGCCCGCGCGGGCGAGCAGGGTCGCGGCTTCGCCGTGGTGGCTGACGAAGTACGGGCCCTGGCCCACCGCACCCAGCAGTCGACCCAGGAAATCGAGCAGATGATCAACACCATCCAGCAGGGCACCAGCCAGGCGGTCACCTCGATGCAGTCCAGCCGCGAGCGGGTCGACTTCACCCTGGAAGTCGCCCGCGCCGCCGGTGCCGCCCTGGACGAGATCGCTCTGGCCATCTCTTCCATCAACGAACGCAACCTGGTGATCGCCAGCGCCTCCGAGGAGCAGGCCCACGTGGCACGGGAAGTGGACCGCAACCTGGTGAACATCCGCGACCTCTCGCTGCAGACCTCCGCCGGCGCCGATCAGACCAGCGCCGCCAGCCAGGAGCTGTCGCGCCTGGCCATCGACCTCAACGGCGTGGTGCAACGCTTCCAGCTCTGAAGCCGCAACAAGGGGGGCGTGCAGCCCCCCTGACAACCACCGGTCGGAAACTCAATTCAGCGATTTAATGGCGCCGGAAAAACGCCACCCAAGAGCTATACAGAGAGCAGGCTTGTACAACCCTGATGCAGGCCGCCCTCCCTCGCCGAGCGTGCCCGTCAATCCAGCCCCATCATTTGATCCGGGCCCAACTGACGGTTTCAGTGATGACCGACACGAGCCATTGAAGGCCCAGCAGGACGTTCTCGCTGAGGCAAAGTGACATGACGTCGTCTAGTTTTTCTCGGCGTATGCAACGCCAAGGAGAAGACAGCATGTGGCTCAACCGCAAGAAGGAACCCACTGAAGGCTTGGTCACAGAAGCGCTTGAGCTCGCTTCGATCCGCCGAGCCATGGCCATGATCGAATTCACCCCCGACGGCATCATCCTGGACGCAACGCCGGCCTTCCTCGATGTGGTCGGCTACCGTCTCGACGAGGTGGTCGGGCAGCACCACCGACTTTTCTGCACTCGCGAGGTCGCGCAAAGCAGCGCCTATCAGCAGTTCTGGGAGCGCCTGCGCAAAGGCGAGCGCTTCAGCGACCGCTTCTCCCGACGGGCTCGGGACGGGCACGAAATCTGGCTGGAAGCCACCTACATGCCGATCCAGGACGCCTTCGGGCGCACCCTCAAGGTGCTGAAGATCGCCACTGATATCACTGCCCAGATCGAGGCAGAGCATCGCCACGAGAGCTACATCAATGCCATCGGCCGCTCCATGGCGGTGATCGAATTCAACCTCGCCGGCGAGGTGGTATCCGCCAACCGCAACTTCCTCGAACTCATGGGCTACCGGCTGGAGGACATCCTCGGCAAGCACCACCGCATGTTCTGCGTCGACGAAGACACCCGGGGTGATGAGTACCGGCAGTTCTGGGCCCGCCTCAACCAGGGTGAATTCCTCTCCGACCGCTATCGCCGGGTCACCCGTGACGGCCGCGTGGTCTGGTTGCGCGCCACCTACAACCCGTTGTACGACGCCAACGGGCGCCTCTACGGCGTGGTCAAGTTCGCCAGCGACATCACTGCCCAGGTGGAGCGCCGCGACGCCGAGGCCGCCGCCGCCCAACTGGCCCACGACATCGCCATGGAGACCGACGTCACTGCCGCCCAGGGCACAGAGACCGTGGCCCGCACCGTCGACGTGGTCACCGAGATCGCCACCAACCTGGGGACGGTCGCCGACCAGATCGAGGGGCTGAACAAGCAGTCCGAGCAGATCACCAGCATCGTCCAGGTCATTCGCGGCATCGCCGACCAGACCAACCTGCTGGCCCTCAACGCCGCCATCGAAGCCGCCCGCGCTGGTGAGCAGGGCCGTGGCTTCGCCGTGGTGGCCGACGAGGTGCGCCAGCTCGCCTCCCGCACCAGCCAGGCCACGGTGGAGATCAACAGCGTGGTGCAGCAGAACCAGAACCTGGCCCGCAGCGCGGTGAGCAGCATGAGCACCACCCAGGACCGCGCCCGGGAAGGGGTCCAGCTCGCCAACCAGGCCGGCGAAGTGATCCGCGAAATCCGCAGCGAGTCCCACCGGGTGGTGGATGCCGTCGCGCAGTTCTCGGTGACCTTCACCGACTGAGCCGCACGCGCCGGTCGGTGCTTGCCATGGCCAGTGCACGGGTGCAGAGTCGCGATCGCCCCAGGAGCGACACCATGATGAATACACCCGACCTGCCGCTGACCCTCTACGTCGACCTCGCCTGCCCGCTCTGCGCCCGCGAGGCCCATTGGCTGGCGCGCCACGCCGACCCGGCACGGTTGCGCCTGGTGGACATCAGCGCCGTCGACTTCGACGAACAAGGAGCCGGCCTCAGCCGCCAGGAGCTGGGAGATCGCCTGCACGCCCGCAGCGCCTCGGGGCAGTGGTACACGGGCGTCGATGCCACGCTCTGGAGCTGGCGTGCCGCCGGCCTGTACCGCTGGGCCGCACCGCTGGCCTGGCGGCCCCTGCGGCCGCTGTTCAAGTTCGGCTATGGCCTGTTCCGCCGCCTCCGTCCGCACCTCGCCTGGCTGCCGCACCCGGATGGCAGCCGGCGCTGTGCCGGCCAGTGCGAGCTGCCCCCGATCCCCCACGACAAGCCCTGAAGCCCCTTCCACAGGGAGCCCGCCTTCACCCAGCAGGGCCCAACCGAAACACCCGACGGCACTGAATCGCGCAAAAAAAGAGCCGCCAGGAGGTGGCGGCTCGAAGCATGTCCGGTTGTCCCGTATGGCACCGGACACGTGGTGGAACAGCGATCAGGAGAGGAGCCGGAGGCCCAGGAGAGGGAGGCCGCCTTTTCCGCATCCTTGGGGCCAAGACTAGGGCCCGCAATGTCAAAACGATGTCACACCTGCGTGAAGAATTCGTCGGCCACTATTTTTTTTCAGCAGAGCCCTCGTGGCGCAGCTCCAGCACCCGATTGCGACCCTGCTCGGCCAGCAGGTAGCGGCCGGGTGCGACTTCCACCAGGGTCTGCGCCGAGCGCAGGTGATCCAGCACCACGCGCGGTTCATTCTTGCGGTCCCAGAGCAGCAGGCGCGCCTGGTGGGTAGCGTCTTCGCTGACCCACAGCCCCTCGCCATTGCACAGCAGGTAGCCCGGCTGGCGCAGCTGGTCGAGCACCACCGGGTCGCTCGCCTGCTCCAGGCGCAGGGCATGGACGATGCCTTTCTGCTTTTCGGAGTAGTACACCTGCCCGTCCGGGCACACCGCCACGCCCTCGCCCTCTTCCAGGCCATCGCGCAGGGTGCTCACCTCGCCGGTGGTGGGCGCGTAGCGCAGCAGCCGCCCGTCGCCATTGCGATCCTCGATGGCATAGAGGTGGTGGCCATCGGTGGCCAGGCCTTCCACGTTGATGGCCGTGAACAACACGTGAACCACACCGTCGGCCAGCCACAATACCGGGTGCTCGCCCTCCTCCTGGCTGAAGGCGATCCCGCCGCGGTACTGCACCATGCCGTCGGGCTTCGACAACCCCTCCTCCAGCTCCAGGCTGGTACCGCCGGAGAGGCTGCGCAGGAGACGTCCCTGCCCGTTTCCCAACTCCTCGCTGAGGTAGGCGCCACCTGCGCCATCGGGTAGCAAGGCGCTCACCTTCTCCAGCCCCGAGAGGCTGACGCGGAAGGTCCAGCCCTCGGCAGCCGTGACCGGGTAGAAATGCCGCCAGGCCGGAATGCACAGGCCGACCAGCAACACCAGCGCCACGCCCGCGAACAGCGCGCGTCCGTAGCGGTTCCAGGATTCAGCCATGGCCATGGGCCTCCTTGTCGGTTGCCGGGATCAGCCCTCGAGGCTGACCGTGAAACAGCTCCCTCGCCGAGGTTCTGACCGGACGTCAACCCGCCACCCCTGCTGCTCGCAAATGCGCCGCACCAGGGACAGCCCCAGACCGAGCCCCTCACCCCGCGCCCGCTCGCCCCGCACGAAGCTCTGGAAGATGCGTTCCTGCTCGGACTCGGCGATGCCTTCCCCGGTGTCCTCCACGCGAAACCCGGACGCCACCAGCACCAGGCGCACGCGGCCCTTCTCGGTGTAGTGCAGGGCATTGCGCAACAGGTTGGACATCACCGTCCTTAGCAGGGGCGCCTCGTAGCGTCCAGCCGGCAGCCCCTCCTCCACCACCTCGAAGGCCAGGCCCTTGGCGGAGAACTGCACAGTCCATTGCCGTGCCTGCTCGGCCGCCAGGGCATCCAGCGCCACGCTCTCGCCGGTGCGGCAACCGTCCTCGCGGTTGCGCGCCAGGCGCAGGAAGGTCTGCACCAGGTCGTTCATCTCGCCGCTGGCCCGGGCAATGCGGGCCACCTGGCTTCGCTCGGCGCGGCTCAGGTGCTCGGTGGCCTGCAGCAGTTCGCAGGAGGTGATGATGATCATCAGGCCGGTGCGCAGCTCATGGCTCACGTCACTGGTGAACAGCCGCTCGCGCTCCAGGGTCTCGCGCAGTTGCCCAAGGGTCTCGTCGAAGGCCGCCGCCAACCGCCCCACCTCGTCGTCGGGGTAGTCCGGCGCCAAGCGCGGTGCCAACGGCAACAGCAGGTCGCGGTGACGCACCTGCCGGGCCAGGCGCCGCACCGGCGACATCACCCGTCGCGCCAGCAGCCGGCCCAGGCCCCAGGCGCCCAGCACGCTCAGGGCGAACCCGGCGGCCACCACGGCGAACAGCATGTGCTCGCGAGCCTCGAACTCGTGCTGCTCCTCCACCAGCATGTCCACATGGTCGGCGTGGGCACGCTTGAACACGTAGTAGGCCTCGTCACCGGCCACCCATTCGGAGAAGCCTTCCGGCAGGTCGACGAAGCGCGCCGGCAGGCTGCCGTGCCCGCCCTCGGAGCTGTAGAAGCGGGTGCTGGCGTCGATGCGCGCTGCCTGGTCATAGCTGACCTCGCGGCGCATGGCGAAATCCAGCTCGCGGCTCATTTCCTCGGAGACCAGGTTCTCTTCGAGGCAGTGCACGATGCCGACGATACCCAGGGAGAACAGGCCGCTGACGAGCAGCGTCATCACCACGAAGGCCAGGACGATGCGCCGCTCCAGCGGCTGCTTGCTGGGGGCCGGCATGGATCAGCCGGCCCGCGCGCGAAGTGCCACGATCACGACCCTGTGCCCGCCAACGTCGAGCCGGCCTGGCGGACCCGGCAGCCGGCGAACAGGTCCAGCCCGTCGTTGTAGGCCGTGGTCTGCAGCTGCAGCAGGCCGAGCAGGGAATGGAACAGGTTGTCCTGGCTCAGCGGCTTCTCGCGGTCCTTGGCCAGGCAGCCGGTGTCCAGGCCGAAGTCCTGGGTGTAGCTGTCGGAGAACCAGGCCAGCAGCGGCACATGCTTCTGCTGGTCCGGTGCCAGCACATAGGGCGTGCCGTGGAGGAACAGGTTGTACTCGCCCAGGGACTCGCCGTGGTCGGAGAGGTAGATCATCGCGGTGTCGAGGCGATCCTGGTTGCGGCGCAGGATATCGATCAGGCTCGCCAGCACGTGGTCGGTGTAGACCAGTGTGTTGTCGTAGGCATTGACGATGCTCTCCTGGCTGCAGTCGTTCAGCGCGTTGCTGCGGCACACCGGGGTGAAGGCCTCGAACCCCTGCGGGTAGCGCTTGTAGTACTCCGGCCCATGGCTGCCGGCCTGGTGCAGCACCAGCACGGTGTCGCCCTTGAGCTGGTCGATGTAGGCCTGCAGGTCGCGCAGCAGGATCTCGTCGCGGCACTCGCCGTCGCGACACAGGTCAGGGTCCTGGCGGTGGCTCAGATCCACCTGGTCGACGCGGTCGCAGGCGCCCTTGCAGCCGGACTGGTTGTCCCACCAGCTCACCGTCAGACCAGAGCGCTTGAGCACGTCCAGCAGGCCTTCCTGGGTGCGTGCCTGGGTGGCGTCATAGCCGGCCCGCCCGAGGTTGGAGAACATGCAAGGCACCGACACGGCAGTCTCGGTCCCGCAGGAGTGCACATTGGTGAAGCCCAGCAGACCGCTTTCGGCACGCAGCTTCGGCGTGGTGTCACGGGCGTAGCCCAGCACCCCGAAGTTGTCGGCCCGGGCGCTCTCGCCCACCACCAGCACGGTGAGGGACTTGCGCTGGTGCCCCACCCAGGCCGAAGACTTGAGGGCGTCGGTGGCAATGCTGCGCAGCGGCTCCTGGGCGGTGGCCAGTTGCTCGCGCACGTAGCCGAAGGACGCATTCAGGTAATTGCTCGGCACCACCAGCAGGCGCAACTCGTGGTGGTTGCGGAACAGCGAGGCCAGGCCCTGGTAATTGACCAGCGCCACCCCGCCCAGCACCGCCACCGACCCCACCGCCAGCACCACCTTGCCCACCAGCTCGCGGCGCAGCGAGCGGTGCCGCACCGGCACCTTCCACAGCAGCCAGCTGGGCAGCACGCCCAACAGCAGGATGTGCAGCAGCAGGCTCAGGGACATCAGCCCGTGCACTTCCTTGATGTCGGTCTCGGCCACGTTGCGCAGCATGTTGGCGTCGATCATCACGCCGTACTGGCCCATGAAATAGGCGACCCCCGAGCTGACCATGAACAGCACGATCAGCACCGGTTTGAATACCCAGCGGAACGACAGCAATGCCAGCACGAAGCTGAACACGGCCAGCACCATGATCCCGAAGGCGACCCGCAGGCCGATGCCACCGGCACCCGCAGGAACGATGCTGGAGAGGTGGGACCAGAGGGGGTAGTTGTACAGCGCCAGCAGCAGCACGCTCGCCAGCAGGGCCAGGCTTTCGGGGCGGAAGGAGAGGTTCTTGAACATCGGTAGGCTCACGCAGCGAAGGGATCGTCCCTGTCGATTCGCCAGCGAGAGTAGAAAGCGCGATATCAAAAGTTCGTGAATTAAACCTTGGCAAATTGTCGAGGACGCCCTGCCAGCCAGCGCCCTTCACGCTTTTTTCAGGATTGCTTGACCCGCGCTTGACGCAATGACCCGCAACATCGCCTCGCACCCTGCCATTCGCAGGCCCCTTCGCGAGGACACCACGCCGATGAACAAGCTTCCCCAGATCACCCTGGCCTTCTGGGTGATGAAGATCTGCGCCACCACACTCGGCGAAACCGCCGGCGACCTGCTGTCGATGACACTGGACGTCGGCTACGCCATCAGTTCGATGATCCTCATCAGCCTGTTCCTCGTCTCACTGGTCACCCAGCTCCGCGCCCGCACCTACAACCCGGCCCTGTACTGGACGGTGATCCTCACCACCAGCACCGCCGGCACCACCATGTCCGATTTCATGGACCGCACCCTCGGCCTCGGCTACGCCAGCGGCTCGGCGATCCTCATCTCGCTGCTGCTTGGCGTCCTGGCAGTGTGGCGGTTCAGCGAGAAATCCCTGTCGGTGGACCACATCGACAGCCGTCGCGGCGAGCTTTTCTACTGGATCGCCATCCTCGTCTCCAACACCCTCGGCACCGCCCTGGGCGATTACCTGGCCGACGACTCCGGCCTCGGCTTCGCCGGCGGTGCCCTGCTGATCGGCAGCCTGATCGCCGCCGTGGCGCTGGCCTACTACTTCACCCGCCTGTCCCATGTGCTGCTGTTCTGGCTGGCCTTCGTCCTCACCCGCCCGTTCGGCGCCACCCTCGGCGACGTCCTCACCAAACCCCACGCCAAGGGCGGCCTGGACTTCGGCACGGTCGGTTCCTCGGCGATCCTCGCCGGCGTGCTGGTGGTGCTGGTGGTCATCGCCATCCGCGCGCAACGGCAGCAGCCCCTGCTGCAGGCCATCCCCCTGCAGGACAGCCCGCCTCGTTGAGGGCGGTCGCCCACTCGCAACAAGGCGTGCCGCTGACTGGCGACACGCCATCCGCAAGCAGCCGCTCCGCTCGCGCAAGGCTCACCCCAGGGTGGGCCTTGTGTCGTTCATCAGACGTTGTAGTCCGCCGGCGGCGGTGGCAGTTGGCTGAGGAGTTCGTGCAGGCCGGCGGCCCAGTCGCGGCGGATGCCCTGGTAGTACTCGTCGTCTTCGGTGACGCGGTAGCCCACCGGGTGGATGAGGCTGTCGGTGTGGTAGACCAAGAGGTCCAGCGGCATGCCGACGGAGAGGTTGCTTCGGATGGTGGAGTCGAACGACACCAGGGCGCAGCGCAGGGCCTCTTCCAGGCCGGTGCGGTAGGTGAGGTTGCGGTCGAGGATGGGCTTGCCGTACTTGCTCTCGCCCAGTTGCAGGAAGGGGGTGTCCTCGGTGGCCTGAATGAAGTTGCCCTGGGGGTAGATGCTGTACAGCGCCGGCGGCTGGCCGGCGATCTGCCCGCCGACGAGGAAGGAGCAGGTCAGGTCGGTGTTGCCCGCCAGCGGTGCGCCGTCCCGGGCCACCACCTCGCGGATGGTCTCGGCGACCAGGGCGGTGGCGTCGTACAGGGTCGGCACGCTGTCGAGGTTCACCAGGGTGCTGCCCAGGCGCTGCTTGAGCAGGTTGACCACCGACTGCGAGGTGGCCAGGTTGCCGGCGCTCTGCAGCACGATCAGCCGCTCGCCCGGCACGCCGAAGGTGAACAGCTTGCGGAAGGTGGCGATGTGGTCGATGCCCGCGTTGGTGCGGGAATCGGAGACGAACACCAGGCCATCGGCGAGGTGCATGGCGACGCAGTAGGTCATGTCAGGCTCCTGTTGTTGTAGGCGCCCCGCCCTGCCCATGTTCGGGCGGCATTCCCGGCTGGTGGCCTGCCGGGTGGCAGGCGGGCAGTCAAAAGCCGGGGTGCGGCGGAGCGTCGGGGGACCGCGTTACTGCTGTTCCTGGACCATCAGCAGCGGCGGCGGGTCGAGGTCGACCCGCGCGTGCATCTGCTCCCCGCCGCCCCGGCGCATCCCGCGCACGGGGCAGGCGTCGAGGTAGTCCAGCCCCACCGCCAGCTTCAGGTGGCGTTCGGGGCGGGACAGCCGGTTGGTGACGTCGAAGCTGTACCAGGCCCCCTCCAGCCAGGCCTCCGCCCAGGCATGGCTGACCAGTTGGCTGTCGCCGTCGCGGTACAGGTAGCCGGAGACGAAGCGGGCCGGCACGCCGAGGGTGCGGGCGCAGGCGAGGAAGGCGTGGGTGTGGTCCTGGCAGACGCCGGCACGCCCGGCGAAGGCTTCGGCAGCGGTGCTGTCGACGGCGGTGACGCCGGCCTTGTAGGGCATGTGTTCGTGCAGGGCCTCCATCAGGGTGATGAGCCCGTCGCGCCCGGTGTTGGCCGGGCAGCGCTGGTGGGCGAAGGCACGCAGGGCCTCGTCCGCTGCGGTCAGCCGGGTGCTGCGCAGGAACGGCAGCGCGGACTGGGGGTCGTGCTCGGCTTCGCGGCTCTCGTCGATCTCCACCTGGCCACGGGCACCGATGACGATGGCTTCATGGGGCTCGTCCAGGGTCAGCACGTGGAGGATGTTGCCGTACGGGTCCAGCTGCGCGCGCACCGGGCGCGGCAGGTCCAGCTCCCAGCTCAGCACGTGCTGTCGCTCGCTGTCGTGGGGGGTCAGGCGCAGGTACTGGATGCTCGCGCGAACCTGGTCGTCGTAGCGATAGGTGGTTTCGTGGCGGATGGACAGTTTCATACGGCCTCCAGGTAGGAACTGTGGATGGCTCTGGCCAGCTGGCGAACCAGCAGGATGAAGTCGGTGAGCCAGCCGTGCAGGCCCTCACCGAGGATTTCGTCGATGCTCGTGTAGCGCAGGCGGGCGTCCAGCTCGGCGGCGAGCCGCTGGGCCGGGCGGCCGTTCTCGCCGGGCAGCCCGGAGAGGATCAGGTTCAGCTCCTCCATGCAGGCCCGCAGCGAGCGCGGTACGTCGGGGCGCAGCAGCAGCAGCTCGGAGACCTGGCGGGTGCCCGGGGAACCCCGGTAGACCTCGTTGTAGGCCTCGAAGGAGGACAGCGCCCGCAGCAGCGCACTCCACTGGTAGTAGCCACGGGCGGAGGTGTCGCTGACCTGCTCGGCGTCCTCGCCGAGCATTTCGTAGCGGGCATCGAGCAGGCGCAGGGTGTTGTCGGCCCGTTCGATGAAGGTGCCCAGGCGAATGAAGCGGTAGGCGTCGTGACGCATGATGGTGCCGAAGGTGGCCCCCCGGAACAGGTGGGAACGCTCCTTCACCCAGTCGCAGAAACGCTTGATGCCGTAGCGGCCGAGGCCTTCGGCGGCGATGCCGCGCATCTCCAGCCAGGTAGCGTTGATGTTTTCCCACATGTCGGCGGTGATGCGCCCGCGCACGGCGTGGGCGTTGGTTCGCGCGGCACGCAGGCAGCTGTAGATGCTGGCCGGGTTGTCGGCATCGAGGGCGAAGAAGTGCAGCATGCGCTCGGCGTGCAGTTGCCCGTGGCGGGTCAGATAGGCGTCCAGCGTGCCGGTGATCAGCAGCGGCATGGCCAGTTCTTCCAGCCCGTCGCCACGGCCATCCTGGGGCATCAGCGACAGCGAGTAGCTGACGTCCAGCATGCGGGCGAGGTTCTCGGCGCGCTCCAGGTAGCGCGACATCCAGTACAGGTCGGAGGCAGTACGGCTCAGCACGGTCAGTCCTCCACGATCCAGGTGTCCTTGGTACCACCGCCCTGTGACGAGTTGACGACCAGGGAGCCCTCACGCAGCGCCACCCGGGTCAGCCCGCCGGGCACCAGCCGGGTTTCACGGCCGGAGAGCACGAAGGGGCGCAGGTCGATGTGGCGCGGAGCGATGCCCTTCTCGACGAAGGTCGGGCAGGTGGACAGGCACAGGGTGGGCTGGGCGATGTAGGCGTCGGGACGGGCCTTGAGGCGCTCGCGGAAGGCCTCGATCTCGGCCGCCGTGGCGGCCGGCCCGACGAGCATGCCGTAGCCGCCGGAGCCCTGGGTTTCCTTGACCACCAGCTCGGGCAGGTGGGCGAGGACGTGGGACAGCTCCTCCGGCTTGCGGCATTGCCAGGTGGGCACGTTGCGCAGGATGGGCTCCTCGTCGAGATAGAAGCGGATCATGTCGCCGACATAGGGGTACACCGACTTGTCGTCGGCGACGCCGGTGCCGATGGCGTTGGCCAGCACCACATTGCCGGAGCGGTACGCCGCCAGCAGGCCAGGCACGCCGAGCATGGACTCGGGGTTGAAGGCCAGGGGGTCGAGGAAGGCGTCGTCCAGGCGACGGTAGATCACGTCCACCGGCTGCGGGCCGGAGGTGGTGCGCATGAACACGCGGTCGTCACGCACGAACAGGTCGGCCCCCTCCACCAGCTCGACGCCCATCTCGCGTGCCAGGAAGGCGTGCTCGAAGTAGGCGCTGTTGAAGCGGCCTGGGGTGAGCACCACCACGCTGGGGTTGTCCAGCGGGCTGGAGCTCTTGAGCGTTTCCAGCAGCAGGTTCGGGTAGTGGTCGATGGGGGCGACGCGCTGGGCGGCGAACAGCTCGGGGAACAGCCGCATCATCATCTTGCGGTCTTCGAGCATGTAGCTCACGCCGCTGGGGGTGCGCAGGTTGTCTT
Source organism: Metapseudomonas otitidis (assembly GCF_011397855.1). NCBI lineage: Bacteria > Pseudomonadati > Pseudomonadota > Gammaproteobacteria > Pseudomonadales > Pseudomonadaceae > Metapseudomonas > Metapseudomonas otitidis. The sequence goes on from NZ_AP022642.1 coordinate 3,845,661, forward strand.
CCAGCACGTAGTAGGTGCCGTCGCCGTCGCGCACCAGGTCGACCCCGGCGATGTGGGCGTAGATGTCGCGGTGCAGGTCCAGGCCCTGCATGGCGATCTGGTAGCCCTCGTTGGCCAGCACCTGCTCGGCGGGGATGATCCCGGCCTTGATGATGCGCTGCTCGTGGTAGAGGTCGGCGAGGAACAGGTTCAGCGCCTTGACGCGCTGGATGCAGCCGCGCTCGACCACGCGCCATTCGCTCATGGGGATGGCGCGGGGGATGGTGTCGAAGGGAATCAGGCGCTCGGTGCCCTGCTCGTCCCCATAGAGGGTGAAGGTGATACCGGCCCGGTGGAACAGCAGGTCGGCTTCGCGCCGCCGCTGGGCAAGCAGTTCTTCGGGGGTTTCGGCCAACCAGCGGGCGAACTCCCGGTAGTGCGGACGGCAATTGCCGCTCGCGTCGTACATCTCGTCATAAAAGGTGCGGGCCATGCCGGACTCCTTGTCGCTACCGACCACCGAGCCGTCGCAAGCGCCGTGCCAGCGACGAAAATCCTTCCCGATCAAGCAGTTGCAACCAGGCTGAAAATTCACTGCACCACAGCGGTGCAGCCCTGGGAGCGGATCGGGACGCCGCGCCCCGTTTGGCGGCGGCTTGAAGCTAGGACGGTGGGGATCGCCGCTGCGTTCCGTCTTTTTGCGCGGCAGAAAGGAGTCTAGGTCACGCCCGCCGGGCTGCCCGGGGAGAGGACGGAAGGTGGCTGCGCCACCCTGTCGCAGGGAGCGGGGCGGCGAGCCGCCCCGTGGGCATCAGGCGCGTTCGGGGAAGGCCAGGTCGAGCCAGTGGCGGTAGAAGCCCTCGGCCACCTGGTTCAGCTCGGCGACGCGCCGGGGCAGGTCATCCAGCATCACCTGGCGGGGTTGCTGGCTGGGCTGGGTCTCGTCCAGCAGGTGGGCCCAGTCGGTGAGCCAGAGGCGTACCAACTCCTCGGTCATCTCCGGGTGCCCCTGCAGGGCGAGGATCTTTTCCCCCCAGGAGAACCCCTGGTTGGGGCACCAGGGGCTGTCGAACAGCCAGCGCGCGCCCTCGGGCAGGTCGAAGGTGTCGCTGTGCCACTGGTAGACCGGGAACTCCGCCGGCAGGTGCGCCGTCCAGGGGCTGCCCTGGGCATCGGCGCGTTGCTCCAGTGGCTGCCAGCCGATCTCGGTGTAGGGCATGCGGTGCACGGCGGCGCCCAGGGCACGGGCCAGCAACTGGCCGCCCAGGCAGTGGCCGATGATGGGGATGTCGCGGGTGATGAAATGGCGCAGGGCGGCCAGCTCGGTGTCGATCCAGGGCAGCGGGTCGTTGACGCTCATCGGGCCGCCCATCACCGCGACGGCCCGGGGCCGGTCGAGGTCGATGCCGTCCAGCTCGCCATGGTCGGCACGCAGGACGCTGTAGGCGATGCCTTCGCGCTCCAGCACGGTGGCCAGGTGGCCGGGGGAACAGAAATCAGCGTGGGTGAGAATCAGGATATCGGTCATGGGGTTGCCTCCGTCGGCGGAGTCTGAGGCAAAGCCCCCGGCCCGGTCGAGGGGACGGAGGGCGCCACGGCCCTCCGCCCTGCCCGCTCACTCCCGGCTCAGCACCTTCATGACCCAGCGGTTGACCCAGGCCGGTGAGAGCTGCCCGGCCAGGTACAGCAGGCGGAAGGCGACGCTGATGGGACGGTGCACGGCCGCGCCCTGGGCCTGTTGCCAGCAGGCTTCGGCCACGTCCTCGGCCTGGAGGTTGACGCCGAGGCGACGCAGGGCCGGCGGCTCGAAGGTCTGCCGGCTGACCATGGGCGTGCGCACGAACGGTGGCATCAGGTCGCCGACGCGGATGCCATGGCGCCGCCACTCCAGTTCCAGCGCCTCGGTGAAACCACGCACGGCGAACTTGGAGGCGGAGTAGCTGGCCATGTGCGGCGTGCCGTAGACCCCCGACGCCGACCCCATGTTGATGACCTGCGCGCCCGGCGTGGCCTTGAGGTAGGGAAAGGCGGCGTGAGTCATCTGCACCACGCCCTGCACGTTGATGGCGAGGATGCGCGCATGCTCGGCCATGTCGATCTGCTCGAAATAGCCGAAGCGCAGGATGCCAGCGCAGTTGAACAGCAGGCGCAGCTGCCCGCCGTGCTGCCCGCAGAAGTCGGCCAGGGCCTGCTGCACGGCGCCCAGGTCGGTCACGTCCAGCGCGCGGTGCCAGACGTTGCCAAGGGCCGCGGCCTGGGTGGCGAGGGCCTCGGCGTCGCGGTCCAGCAGGCCCACCTGCCAGCCACGCTCGTGGAACAGCCGGGCGGTGGCGGCGCCGATGCCGGAGGCTGCGCCGGTGATGAGGAGGGTGGTCATCTCAGCCCTCCTGCGGGTGGTCGAGCCAGTGGCGGATGAACCCGGCGGTGCTCGCCAGGGCCTCATCGGCGCTGCGCAGCAGGCCGGCGTGGGCCTGGAACACATGCCAGAGCCCAGGGTAGCGCTCCAGGCGGACCCAGCCACCCGCCTCGCGGAGCCTGGCCACCAGGCGCAGGCTATCGTCGCGCAGCAGTTCATCCTCGGCCACCTGCACCAGCAGCGGCGGCAGGTGCCCGAGGTCATCGAACAGCGGCGACAGGGCCGGGTCCCGGCGCTCCATGCCCGGTGGGCAATAGAGGTCGGCGGCCAGCTCCATCCACTTCGGGTGGATCAGCGGGTCGCCGGCCGGTGGCTGGTGCAGGGCGTTGCCGCTGAGGTCGGTGACCGGCGAGTAGCACACCAGGGCGGCCGGTGCCGGCAGGCCGAGCTGGCGCAGGCGCAGGGCGGTGACCAGGGTGAGGTTGCCGCCGGCGGAGTCGCCGCCGATGACGATGCGCGAGGCGGCATGGCCGCTCTCCAGCAGGGCCCGGTAGGCCGCCACGGCGTCGTCCCGGCCGGCGGGGAACGGGTGTTCCGGTGCCAGGCGGTAGTCCAGCGCGCAGACGTCAAGCCCGGCGCGCTTGGCCAGGTTGCCGGCGATGGCACGGTGGGTGGCGGGCGAGCCGGTGATGAAGGCACCGCCGTGCAGGTACAGCAGCACGGCATCGCCATCGCCCGGTGGGCGGTGCCATTCGCAAGGTCGGCCGGCGAGCTGCGCCGCCTCGCGGGTGACGCCCCGGGGCGCCAGGGTGCTGGCGGTGAGTCCGCGCAGAATGGCGCGCTGCAGCGGAACCGGCAGCGGCGGGCGCATCAACCCGCGGAACAGCAGCGTCAGGGCACCCCGCAGGATGCCGCGCAGGGCCGCCTGACCGGGCTCGGGGGCGGTGAAATCAACGGACGCAGTCATAGTGTTCCAGCTCCAGGCGGCGGGTCTGCCGGCGGTAGGTGAAGGTGAAACCGGGCCAGTTGTTGGTGTTGCGCCCATCGGCAGTCTTGTACCAGCTCTGGCAACCCTGCTCCCACACGGTGTGGCGCACGGCCTGCTGCAGGCGCTGGTTGAAGCGGTGCTGCACGTCGGGCTTGAGGTCCAGGTAGCGCAGGCCATCGAGGGCGCGGATGCCGTCGAGCACATAGCGGAACTGGCTTTCCAGCATGTAGAGGATGGAGTTGTGCCCGAGGTTGGTGTTCGGCCCGTAGAGCATGAACAGGTTGGGGAAGCCGCTGACGCTGATGCCGAGGAAGGCCTCGGCGCCGTCGCGCCAGGCTTCGTTGAGGTCGCGTCCGCCTCGGCCGCGCAGGGTCATGGGGGCGAGGAAATCGGTGGCGGTGAAGCCGGTGCCGAGGATGATGGCGTCCACATCGATGCGCCGGCCGTCACGGGCGATCACGGCATCCTCGGTGACTTCGCTGATGCCGCAGTCCACCACTTCGACGTTGTCGCGATCCAGGGCCGGGTAGAAGTCGTTGGAGATGAGGATGCGCTTGCAGCCCAGGGGGTAGTCCGGCACCAGGCGCTGGCGCAGCACGGGGTCGGCGATGCCGCGTGCGAGGTGCCGGTGGAAGCGTGCACGCATCAGTTTCATCAGCGGCGGGAACACCGAGAAGGCCAGCACCCGTGACTCGTGCTGCACGTACTTGAGCAGCCGGTCGACCTTCTGCAAAGCCGGCAGGCGACGCATCAGCGCCAGCTCCCAGGGCCGGTAGGCGCGGTCGGGCTTGTGGATCACATAGGCCGCCGAGCGCTGGAACAGGCTCAGCCGGGCGACCTTGGGGGCGATCTGCGGGACGAACTGGATGGCACTGGCGCCGGTGCCGATCACCGCTACCCGCTTGCCTTCCAGGGAGTAGCCGTGGTCCCAGCGGGCGGAGTGGAACAACGCCCCCCGGAAGCGTTCCAGCCCCGGCACCTTGGGCCAGGCCGGACGATTCAGCTGGCCGCAGGCACTCACCAGGGCGCGGGCACGGAAGGTCTCGCCAGCGGTGCTGCGCACCTGCCAGGTGCCGTCGCCTTCGTCGAAGGTTGCCTCGGCCACTTCACAGCCGAAGCGGATGTGGGGTCGCAGGCCGTACTTGTCGGCGCAGTGGCGCTGGTAGGCGAAGATCTCGGCCTGGGGCGCGAACTTGCGCGACCAGTCGGCCTTGGGCTCGAAGGAGTAGGAATACAGGTGCGAAGGCACGTCGCAGGCGGCGCCGGGGTAGCTGTTGTCGCGCCAGGTGCCGCCGACGTCATCGCCTTTTTCCAGGATCTGGAAATCGCGGATGCCCGCCTTCAACAGCTGGATCGCCAGGCCGATGCCACCGAAACCGGCGCCAATGATGAGTACGCGCAGGGGCGCGCCACTCGGGGAAGTGTTGGTCATTGTTATCTCCCGTTGGCTGGAACCGCGCGGCAGGTCCTGTCCGCGAGGCTGCATGCATCCTAGTTCCGCCCCCGGGTTCGGGTTATGGCATAGTCGGACACCTGATTGTGAGTTCCGGACAACCTGCTCAAGCCACCATGACCTGCCCTGCTCCCACATCCCACCGTCGCAGCGCCACCAGCGTGCAGCTGATGATCCAGTTCGGCCTCGACCACGGCCTGAGCCTGGAGCACTGCCTGGCCGGTACCGGGCTCGACTGGCAGCTGCTGGGCGACCCCGGCTCGGAGGTGAACGCGGCCCAGGAACTGAGCCTGCTGCGCAACATCGCCCGGGGGCTGGGGGATCGTCCGGGCATCGGCCTCGACGCCGGCCGGCGCTACCGTCTGAACACATACGGCATCTGGGGCTATGCGCTGCTCAGCAGCAGCACCTACCGCAGCGCGGTGGAGCTGGGCCTGCGCTACCAGGACCTGACCTATGCCTTCCATGGCCTGCGTATCGACGAGGTGGGGGACGAAGCGCAGCTGCACCTGATCCCCTCGTCGCTTCCCGAGGACCTGCGCGGCTTCGTGCTGGAACGCGACGTATCCGGCGCGCTCAGCGTGCACCGTGACCTGGCCGGCGGCGGCCTGCCGGTGCGCCGGGCCTGCTTCGCCCTCCCCGCTCCGGCCGACACCACGCCCTGGCGTGCGCTGCTGGGCGTGGAGCCGACCTTCGGCGCGGCGCACAACTGCATCACCTTCGAGCGCGCCCTGCTGGACCTGCCCCTGCCCGGTGCCAACCCCCAGGCGGCCGCCTATTGCGAGGCCCAGTGCCGCGCCCTGCTGGACCGCCGCCGCCAACGCGACGGTTTCGCCAGCCGCATCCGCGACCTGCTGCTGGGCCGACCGGGCCAGCGGGTGGACATGGAAAGCCTGGCCGTCCAGCTGCACATGACTTCGCGCACCCTCAGGCGCCGCCTGGATGCCGAAGGCACCAGCTTCCGCCAGTTGCAGGACGAGGTGCTGGGCACCCTGGCCGAGGAGCTGCTGCGCTCCACCGCCCTGCGCCTGGAGGAGATCGCCGAGCGCCTGGGCTACGGCGAGGTGTCCAACTTCATCCACGCCTTCAAGCGCTGGAAGGGCGTCTCGCCCGGGCAGTTCCGCCGGGAGGCTCACGCCCCTCGCTGAGCCGGTATCGAATGGATGGCCCGCGCCCAGGCCTGCAGCGCGATGCAGGCGTCGTGAATGATCGCTTCGTCACTACGACCGACGTAGATCCGCTCCACGGCATCGGCGGCAATCAGTCCAACTACCGTGGGTACGCCCGCCTGGTCGGTCAGGTCGAGCCACTCTCCCCATGTGCTGGGCACGTCATACCAACGCAGATAGCCGGAGGGGGAAACGGGCCACCAGCGTCGCTCGAACTGCAACACCACTTTCTCCAGGCGCCCCATGCCCAGGTGGGCCAAGGCACGCTGCTGGGGTTCGGGCAGCGCGGGTACGAAGTCCAGGGTTTTCAGCACGCCCAGCGGTACGGTGCAGATGCAGAAGTCAGCATCCAGGCCGTTGACCCGGACGGTCGGACCGGACCAGTCGATCCGTTTCACCAGCTGCCCCAGGCGAATGTCCAGACCCTCGGCAAGCGAGGCGATAAGGGCGCTGTAGCCGCCGGGCAGGAAGCGATCCCCATGGCCGACGCCTTCCTCATCCAACGCATCCACCGACAGTTGCTCCAGCGGCAGGCAGGCTTCCTGTACCAGGTGGCTATCCAGCGCAAAACGTGTGGCGCGCGCCTGCTCGGCTTCGAGCCCGGCGAGATAGCGCGCAACCCCCTCTGCCAGTGGCAGGCAACGATCGAGATTGCGCAGCAGCGCCAGCCAGGCCGCATCAACATCCCCCGGTGCTCCGTCATGGGCGGCAGCAAGGGGGTGTCCAAAGTCGGTCTCCACCGTCACCCGCCCCTGCTGCTCGGCAAGTCGGCCCAGGGCGTTATGGGCAAACTGCTGCAGCCAGGCGGCACCCAGATCGACCGTCACGCCGCCTACCGATTGGCTGAAGGTCCGCCCACCGATGCGCTCACGCCCTTCGAGCACGCAGCATTCGACGCCGGCCTCGCGCAGGCGCCTGGCGGCGGCAAGCCCGGCGCATCCGGCGCCGATGACGATCACCTGCCGAGCCCCAGCCGCCAGAGCCAGCCCAGCAGCCCGCACGCCGTCGTCCCAGGCGCCATGGGTCATCGCGGGTGCATGCGGGTTGCAGGCTTCACCGGCCAGTACCAGACGATTCCCCAGGCATTGGCCCAATGTGCGTCGGTCCTCGGGGGAGCCGCCAGGCAACAGCGTGCTGTAGGCCCCCAGGCTGAAAGGGTCGTCGTACCAACGGGTGACATATCCACCCAGAAAACCGTCCACGGGCAGCTCCTTGCTCCGGAAAATGCGTCGGGGACTCTAAAAGCCACCAACAGCCGGAACAAGAAAACCATCATCAGCCGGCCTGAAAGCCAGCCATCTCCCAAGCCAGAGCCCCAAAACGAAACCGGCCAACCCGAAGGTTGGCCGGCATGGGCAAGGAAACAGGGCTCAGCGCGGCTGCGCCGGGACCTCCTGGGTGACCCCCCAGCCGTCGAGGACTCCGCCCAGAGGAACCACCAGTTCCTCCAGGTCATGCTCGAAGTCGCCGATGCCGGCGTGGGTGGCGTACATCACCTTGCTCACCTGCAGGTGCCAGGCCCCGTCATCCCGTGGGGAGACCTGGGCGTTGAGCGATTCACCACGGAAATTGCGTGCGGCCATCCGGGCCCGGTCCTCATCGGGAAAGATGGCGTAGAACTCGATGGGGTGAACGCGGGCGAAATCGAAACCGCCCTCTTTCATACGGCGCAAGACATTGCTGCTGACGTCATCGTGGAAGGTGGTGCTCATGTTCAAGACCTCCTCTCTGGCGATGGATGAGTGTGACGCTGGGGTCGAGGGACTCGACCTGCGGCGCCTGGCGGCGCCGCCCCACCCGTGCCCACGGACGCGGGCTCCGGGTGTGGCCGGGCCCGAGGGGCCGGCCACGGCTTGGCTTGTACACAACGATCGACTGCATCGGTTTTCAGGGTAGCGCCCAGCGCGCAGCTCTGCCGGGGAGTATGGATGGAAGCCACCGGTCGGACGACGGGCGGCATCCCTGCAGCACTGAATGGGGGGCGGCTCAGCGTAGGCTCGACGCCGACACGCTGACCATCCGGAGCCTCTGACGAAGCGCACCAAAAACGCTGAAACCCTCGTTTTAGAGCACCGGAATGTGCATGGATCGACATTTATCGCGCCTGGTTCCCCGTCTGCTGGGTGGCCAGCATTTCACCTCGCCCCGTCCTGTGCTTCGCTGGCAACCGGTCAGAAGAAACTGACCGCCTCATCAAGGAAAAGGACTGATAGATGAACAAGCAAGCAAAACTGTTGCTGTCCGGCCTGGCACTGCTGGGCACCCAGGCACTCATTCCCCAGGCACAGGCAGCCGACCTGCTCGGTCGTTGGGATCTGGATGGTGATGGCACGCCGGAAAGCGTGTTCCGCGAATCCGGAAAGATCCAGGTGAAAAGCGCCGGCGGCTCCCTGCTGCGGACCTACGACCTGGGCAATACCACCTGGGAACTGCGCTTCGCCGCCAATACCGACTCAAGGCCCGGCGCGGAGTTGATCGTCAAGGCCGGCCCCGACCTCGCCATCATCAGCATGGTGGAGAACGCCGTCCGCAAGTACCCGGTCGGCAACAAGGTCTGGAACGTGGTGGGCACTGCACAGCTGGACAATAACCCGGGCGAGGAAGTGATCGCGCTGACCGGCGCCGAAGCCATCATCGTCAGCCACCACCTGAAGGAACAGGTCACCCTCAGTGACTTCATGGTGGGCGGCTGGCACTACTACGGCCCGTTCAACATCGGTGGCCTGCCCTACGGCACGCTGTCCTTCACCACCGGCAACGGCATCCTGCTGTACGACTTCCAGACGCGCCTCAAGCGCACCACCTTCACCAATGGCGCCACTGCCACCATCGCCGCGGCAGAGGTGAACGGCGTGCCGGGCAACGAGCTCATCGCTCGCGACAACAACGACCTGATCATCTACACCGGCACAGTCGCCGCCGGCCAGTTCCAGAACTACACCCAGGGCAGCGGCTCGAACTGGGCAACATACGCTGGCTTCGTCGACACCAACGGCAAGCCGGGAGCTGACGTCATCATCAACAAGCTGGACAGGATCACCATCCTCCACCCGGCGGATAACACCCAGAAGGACTACCCGATCAACTCGACCGAGTACTCGATCCTCTCCGTCAGCGACCAGGACGGCCAGCCGGGCGCCGAGATCACCCTGATCGACAAGAGCAACCGCACCTACGTCATCAACGACCGCCTCGGCACCATCAAACCGCTCTGACCCCCTCAGCTCCCGGCTCCTGCCGGGAGCACCCTTCCCTAGTACGGATGTACTAGCCCACCGCCAAGCGTGAGCCGGTTGGCGTACCGTGACGGGCACCGTCGCTATGCTCGGCGACCTCGATCCCTGCCCGCCCAGCCCGGCGGGATTCCAGGCCCGCCTCCAGAAGGAACGCCCATGAAGAACGGACTCCCCTGCCTCAGTCTCCTTGCCCTCTCGCTCGCTCTGCTCGGCGGCTGCGTGGCGCCGCCATCGCTGATGGACCAGCAGCGTCAGTACGAACAGGAAGTGGTCAGCCAGGCCCGCCAGCTGCACGCCGCCACCGACGACCTGTTCGAGGCGGCGCTGGCCTCCGGCATGGCGGTGGTGGTGACCACCACCATCAACCTCGACAGCCAGCAGTACGACTTCGAGAACAATGACGACGCGGTGCGCTTCGAGAAGCTGCGTACCGGCACCGCCGTATGGCGCAACCGCGCCAACCCCAAGCGGGTGCTCCATGTTGGCAACAACATGAAGGCCGAGAAGATCGGCGTGCACGGCTCTCACTACCAGACCGTGTTCGGCCGCACCCTGTACCAGGTCTACATCGTCGAACCCGGCCAGTACGACCTGATGGGTAGCGTCTACAACTCTCCGCGCACCACCGCGCCCAACCCCCAGGCCAATCGCGACATCACCCCCTCCCCCCTGGGCATGGTGACGCTGGTGGAGAAGGCGTTCAGCGAGTTCGACCGGGGCCAGCGCTGGCAAGACCCGCAGTACCAGACCGAGACGGTGAACCAGAGCTATTGCGCAGCCGTACGAGTGGTCAGCGGCGAATGCGTGAGCTGGGGCAACAACGCCTACGACGTCACCCGGCAGACCTCGGCGGGTGGCTGGGTGGCGGACATCAAGGAACGCAAGGTGGCCAGCATCGAGGCCTACAGCGACCTGAAGAAGCCCTTCGCCACCTTCGAGGTGGCCCCAGGCGAGGCGGTGCTGGTGGACGGCTTCTACCCGGAGGCCCCCAACGTCGGCTTCGAGCAGAGCGACTGCCGGCGCGTGGCCAATGACAAGCTCGACTGCCAGCTCTCGGCGCTCTACATGGTGCGCATCCCCACCGGCCTGCAGGAGTTCCGCAGCGCCAGTGACCCGTCCAAGTACGGCTACATGAAGATGAGCAAGGCCCTGGCGAACCTGCAGTACCGCCCGGTCAAGCTCAACGCCAAGCCGGTCAAGGACGATTCCATCTGGGGCGAAACCTACGTGCTCGAGCGCTGAGCCACTCCCGCGCCAGACAACACCCCCTGGAGTCCACGACTCCAGGGGGTGTTGCGTTCAGGGCCCCGGCCCATCGCATTGCGCACTGGCGCACAGTCCGCCAACAAGCACCCTGCCACTAGTCCATGCGCCCTATTCATGCCGCCCTGGGGGCTCGCTACCGTTCGCCCAGCGCCGCAGACCGGCATACCAGGGAAGACCGCATGAACACCAGGAACAGACTGATCGGGGCCGCCACGCTGGCCCTGCTGGCCCAGGCCCCGCAATCGGCACTCGCCGCGGACTGGTGGGTGATATTCGGCACGGGCGATTCACCGGAGCGCGACATGTTCTACGCCGACGCCCTGTCGGTGGCCGAGCAGCGCCGGGGCTCGGGCGAAACGGAGGCCCCGCGCAGCGTCGGGGTCGTGCAGGTGCTCGAATCCGCCGAGGCGCCGAACTTCGTGCACTACAGCATGCAGTTCCAGTGCCGCCAGCGCCTGGTGAAGTTCGACGGCATCACCGCCTACATGCGCTCCGACACCCCCTCCAACCTGGCCTCGCCGCAGGGCTGGAAACCGGTGCCACAGAGCTGGGTCGACCGCGCCTACACCTTCGCCTGCGACGCGCAGAACCGCGAAGGCAACGCCATGCTGCGGATCGGCAACACCACGGCGGACGTGCTGGCCCAGGTCACCCGTACGCAGATCTGGGGCCTCACGACCCCAGCAGCCTATGACCAGGCCCCCGGCGCGGTGCGCAACGGCACCGACGGGGTGATGCGCGACCTCGACATCCTGCTCGGCAACCCGCCCAAGCGCTGAGGAGACGGCCCCCATGACCCTACGCGCCCTGCTCGCCCTGTTCGCCCTGCCCGCCGCCCTGTCCGGCTGCATCCAGATGGACACGCTCCCCGAGATACTGGCCCGCAACCAATGGATGGGGCGCCCGGCCGAAGACGCCATCAGCTATTTCGGCCGCCCCGACGAGATGACGCCCCTCGCCGATGGCCAGGTGGTGATGCGCTGGACCACCGACACCTCCTACTACCGCAGCGAAGTGGTGGGCAGCTCGACGGAGCAGCAGGGCAATGCCCTGGTCACCACCCACTACTGGGACAACGTGCACCACCCCAACCGCTGCATCATCTCCGTCACCGTCGACAAGACCCGGACCATCACCGCGTTCGAGGCCGATGACGGCGAATTACTGCTGTCCAGCGGGTGCGCCAGCATCCAGTACGGCCCTCCCTGATCACTCCGGGTCGTCACTCCTGCGCCATACGCGCGCGGTAGCGGGCGATGGCCTCGTCGCTGACGTCCTCGCGAAAGCACAAGGGCGCCTCGCCGCCCGGCCGGTCATGGGCACTGCGCCGCCCGCAGCGGCTGCCGTTACGGGCGGTGCTGTAGGGACAGGGGCAGCTCCCCGCATAGCGGGCGATGGACGCCTCGATCAGCCGGCGCGCGATCTCGTCGTCATCGGGAGAGGGGGTGGTGGGTTGTGCCAGGGCCAGCGTGGCCAGGAAGGCCAGCGGCGCCAGCAATAGGGAGGACTTCATGTCGGCTGCACTCATCATCCGGGTGATGAGGCAGATTTACCCAAAGGCAACATGCCATCAAGGAATTTTCTTACAAAGAAAATAGGGTTATATCTATTGCCATAGAAGACAGGACACGAATGCAAACCCATTCGACGATCCGTCCGGCAGCGGCATGGGGCATCGGGTACAGCGACCGGGGCATCGCGCTGGCATCCGGGACCTTCATGACCGCGGGCCACTGGTGTGCCCGCCATACGACCACCTGAACAGGGACGTCACCATGCGGCTGACCACCACCGCCTTTCCGCTCCGTCGCCTTGCCCAACACATCGCCCAGGCTTCGCTCCTGCTCGGCGCCTCTTCCGCCTTCGCCCTGCCACCGCCGCTGACCGGCTGTACCACGTCCGGCAACGTGGCCTCGCTGCAATGCGGCCCGACCGACATCCAGATGCAGGGCAACGCGGGAGCCTCTTCGCTGACCGTCACCGACGTGACGGCGAACTCGGTGGCGGTGCTGAGCAACCCCTCGGCCACCGGCCCCTTCACCCAGAGCCTGACCATCGACGGCACCACCGTGCTGAACCGCAGCGACTACCCGGCGGTGTACATGTACTCCAGCCAGGCGGGCTGGAACGCCAACCTGCTGATCGGCTCCGGCGTCAGCATCACCTCGGCCGGCCCGTTCGGCGCGGTCTGGCTGCGCTCGGAGAGCAACGACACGTCCACCCGCAATGAAATCCGCGTGGACAGCGCCGCCACCGTCACCAGCTACGGCGCCAACTCGGACGGCATCACCGCCACCTCCAACAATGGCCCGGTATCGGTGATCAACCGTGGGCAGGTGACGGTCGCCAACGGCCGCGGCCTGTACGCCGATGGCGGCTCGGCCAGCCTTACGCCGGTGGATGTGGGCATCACCAACCTGGGCACGGTCCATGCGTTCCAGGCCGGCGCCCGGGCCATCAACTACCAGGGCACCGCACGCATCGACAACCAGGGCAGCGTGCGCTCCACCACCCGGCAGGGCCTGATCGCCTGGTCCGCCAACGGCGGTGCGGAAATCACCAACAGCGGCACCGTGGTAGCCGACCACTACGACGCGGTGGTGGCTGCCGGCACCGACGGCAATGTGAGGGTGACCAACAGCGGCAGCATCACAGCCAACCGCAACCCCAACCTGGCCCAGGTCAGCCCGGACTTCCACGGCATCAGCGCCTACACCAACGGCACCGGCACTGTGACCCTCACCAACACCGCCAGCGGCCTCATCAATGCCGCCCATGACGCGGGCATGGCGGCCGCCAGCGCCCAGGGCGCGATCAGCCTGTTCAACGCCGGGCGCATCAATGCCCTCACCGGCCTGCAGGCCGAATCCAACAGCGGGCCGGTGGACATCAGCAACAGCGGCATCCTCACCACCACCGGCGTGGGCATCCGTGTGACCTCGGCCAGCGGCGGCAGCGTGGTGAACACCGGCACCGTCGCCAGCGCCGCCACGGCCGTGCAGGTGGACAACGGCATTGCACTGAACGTGGACAACCGGGCCGGGGGCACCCTCCTGGGGGGCGTTTCCCTCGGCAGCCTGGCCAACCTGAACAACGCCGGCAGCCTGTACCTGAAACAAGGCGCGACGGTCGCCAACCCGCTCGCCAGCGGTTCGGCCGTTGCCAGCAGCGTGGGCGGCAACTTCACCCAGACCGCCAGCGGCACCCTGGGGCTGGCCGCGGCCGGCGGCAGCTACAGCACCCTGGCAGTGGGTGGCAGCGCCAACCTCGGCGGCACCTTCGCGGTGGACGTGAAGCCCACCTTCGCCGGCGGCGACCTGACCAACGTGCTGACGGCCAACGGCGGCGTCACCAACAACGGCCTGCAGGTCACCGACAACTCGTTGCGCTATGCCTTCTCTGCGTTGTTCCGCAACAACGCGGTGGACCTGGTGGTGCGCGACACAGGCATGACCAGCATCAGCGCGGCCGTCTCCCCCAGCCAGCCCGGCGCACGGGGTGCCGCTTCGATCTGGGACGCTCTGCTGGCCAGTGGCACCGACTCGCCCGAGCTGGCCCAGGGGCTGAACAGCATCCTCGGCAGCGGCGATGCCGGTGAGGTGAATGACCGGGTCGAGCAGACCCTGCCGCTGCTGACCGGCAACTCCCTGTCCCTGGCCCGCGACACCCTCGGCAGCGTCAACGCCGTGGTGCAGTCGCGCATCGATACCGCTCGCGGCCTGTCGTCAGGCGATGCCTTCCTGGGTGACCGCCACCTCTGGCTGAAGCCCTTCGCCACCCACTCCCGTCAGGACAGCCGCAACGGGGTGAACGGCTACAGCGCTGACACTCAGGGGCTGGTGGCCGGCCTCGACGGCAGCCTCTCGACGGACACCGACCTGGGCGTGGCCTTCGCCTACGCCAAGACCGACGTCTCCAGCCACTCCGGCGGCCCCAAGCAGAGCGCCGATGTGGACAGCTACCAGCTCATCCTCTACGGCCGCCACGCGCTGGATGCCCAGAGCGATCTGTCGTTTCAGCTCGACGGGGGTCGCATGAACAATGACGGGCGCCGGCAGATCGACCTGGCAGGCCTCAGCGCGAAGTCCGACTACACCAGCAAGACCGCTCACGCCGGAGTGGCGGTGGACCGCCGCTTCGCCCTGGCGCCGAGCACCACCTTCGCCCCGTCCATCCGCCTGGATTACACCTGGATCGAGGACGAGGCCTATCGCGAGAAAGGTGCCGGCGGCCTGGACCTGCAGGTGAAGTCCCGCAGCACCGACGCCCTGGTGCTCGGCGTGGACGGCACCCTGACCCACGCCCTGAGCGACCAGCTCAAGGTGAGCGCCAACCTCGGCGCCGGCTACGACCTGTACAACCGCGACGCCAGCATCACTTCGGCCTATGCCGGCGCACCGGACGCGGCGTTCGTCACCTACGGCACCCATCAGTCGGCCTGGAGCCAGCGGGCCGGCGCCGGGCTGACCTACACCACCGCCTCTGGCACCGAGATCACCGGTCGCTACGACGCCACCCACAAGGAAGGCTTCCTCGGGCAGACCGCCTCGGTGCAACTGCGCTGGATGTTCTGAGCAGGCCTGCGCCATGAACGCCCGGGCGCACCTGGCCCTGATGGTGCTGCTGACCACCCTGGCCGGCTGCGCCACGGTGCCCTACCCGGCCGAGCGCACCCAACACGCCGATGCGCTGGCGCAGGCGCACGGCTGGGTGGCCGAGGACCTGGACGCAGGGCGCTTCGTGCTGCGCAGCTATCACCCACGGCAAGGCAGCGCTGGCGGGGTGCTGACCATTTACCTGGAAGGCGACGGGCTGGCCTGGCTCAGCCCCACCCTGCCCTCACCCGACCCGACCCCGCTCACCCCGCTCGCCCTGCAACTGGCCCTGGCGCAGCCGGACGGCAGCGCCGCCTACCTGGCCCGTCCCTGCCAGTTCGTGGGCACCCGCCACTGCACGACCCAGGATTGGACGGGGGCACGCTTCGCCCCGGACGTGGTGACCGGCACCAGCCACGCCGTGGACCGCCTCAAGGCGAGCCTGGGGGCCAGGGAACTGGTGCTGGTGGGCTACTCCGGCGGGGCCGCCGTCGCCCTGCTGGTGGCGGCGCGACGCGAGGATGTGCGCCAGGTCATCACCGTCGCCGGCAACCTCGACTCGGACGCCTGGGCAGATTGGCACCGCGTCCCGCGCCTCACCGACTCGGACAACCCGGCACGGCACCACGACGAACTGCGGGCGCTGCCCCAGGTCCACCTGGTCGGCGGCCGCGACCCGGTCACGCCCGCCGAACTGGCGCAACGCTTCCAGGCGGCCAACCCCACCGGGACGCCATCACAGGTGATCGAGATGCCCGGCTTCGACCATGGCTGCTGCTGGGCGCAGGACTGGGCAACCTTGTGGAAACGCCATGCCTATAAAGGCAGCCCAACGCGCCGCTGAGGGTCAGTCGCCGCGCGATGAAGCCAGCAACGCTCGCCCTGCCGGATCGGTGGCCAGCAGGCTGTACTGGTGCAGGCTGAGGAAGCGGCCATCCTTGCACTCCACGTCCCGCAGGGTGCCCTCGAGCACGAAGCCGAGACGCTCCAGCAAACGGGCGCTGGCGGGGTTCTCGGGCTCCACATCGGCGTGAATGCGGTGCACGCCGAGGGTGGCCAGGGCGAAGCGGAGGATGCTAGGCAGGCAGGCCTGCATCAGGCCCTGGCCCCAGTGCTCCGGCATCAGCCAGTAGCCGATGTCGAGGCTGCGGTCGGCGTGGGACCAGTCGTTGAAACCGCAGGCGCCCACCAACTCGTCCTGCCCCGGCAAGGCGATGCCCCACCAGATACCTCGGCGCTCCTCAAGGAGCGAGTCGTACCAGCGCATCTGCTCGTCCGTCGCCTCCAGGCTGTCGTAGGACACGCCGTAGTGGGCGATCACCTGGGGGTGGGACAACCCGGCGAAGATCGCCCCGACGTCACGGGGATGGATCCGTCGCAGCGTGCAGCGGGGCAGCAGGAACTCGGGAAACTGGGCAGGCAAGTCCGCCATGGTCCAACTCTCAGGGCTTGATCAGGGCACGCATGCTCGCAACAAAGGACCAGGGAGCACAGGGACAGTAAGGACCGGGATGAGCGGAACAGAAGGGCTCATGGCGAACCCGAAAGACCTTTAAAGCGGAGCCCCGCTTCAGGCGCTCTTGGGCAAGGCGTAGGAGACCTTCGTGCCTTTCTCCACGATCAGGCCACGCTTTCGCAAGACGTTGTAGATGGACTGGATGTCTTCGACGGACTGCTTTCCAAGCTTTGCACGAATGGTGTTGAGCAACGTTTTCACCGTTCCGGGACGAGAGCCCTTTCGGCCAATCAGGTCGGCAATCACCGCACGCACCTCCGCCTCATCCACCGGATTGACCTTGGCCTTGGGTGGAGCAGAAACGGGCTTCAATTTCGGCGCTGGCTCCGGAACCGCCTTGGGCGCGCAGAAACACGGCATGGCTTCAATGAGCTCGGATCGTGCCGCGAATACCCCCTGGTTCTTCAGGTGCTTGATCAGAGGGTCGAAACCCTTGTCCCGGGAAATCACGTGGAAGAACGCGTCAGGCTCCTGGACAGTCAGTTGTCCCAGGTAGAACGCGATATGGAAATCGAGTGCGTTCTGCCCAGGCGTTCCAAGTTGGATGTAACCGGCGCGATCCCCCAGACGCTGGATGCCTAACGCCAACTCGACGGGCAAGCGCGTATTGTTTGGCCCGAGAAAGACCTTGACCTTGAAATGGGGAGGCTGGAGCAGTTCCAGGGAATTGACCTGGACATTTTCGTAATCGATGAGGACGTAGTTGGTGCGCATCCCTGCAATCCTGGCTTATGGCAACGAGGCATTCTGTGCCAGCAGAGGGGCGCGTAGAAAGAGGGAGGCACCGAAGTGAGACGACACCGGGCCTTTTGGTCAAAAACAAAAAGCCCCTGATTTCTTTAGAAATCAGGGGCTTTTCTGTACGGAAAGTGGCGGTGAGGGAGGGATTCGAACCCTCGATACGGTTTCCCGTATACACACTTTCCAGGCGTGCTCCTTCAACCGCTCGGACACCTCACCGGAATCTCTCTGAGGCGTTGGCCCCGTCGAGGTGCGCTAATTTAGTGGAGTGTTTTCCGGAATGCAAATATTTTTTTGAGAATTTTCATGCGCTTATGGCCGACGCCCGGATTCGGCATCAGCACGGTGCGGGGCGTCATCGAATTTGAGGCTGCCGAAGAACACGAAGCCGAACGAGACCACGACGCCGAGCACGAACAGCAGCAGCACGCCCATTGGGCTTTTCAGGGTGGCGCTCTGGGCGAGCAGCACGGAACCACCGAGCAGGATGAGCGCGAGGATGATGGCAGCGCGATTGATCCACTTGTCCATAAGACCTCCTGGAATGGGGAACGCTGCCACCCTAGGGAGCGGTCGCGCCAGGGGCCAATTGGTCTTGGGTATCGGCCTGATAGAAAACCTCGCGGATGCGCTGAAGCCCGCATGGTGGCTGACTTGCCAGTCAGCCAAAGCGCTTTACCTGCCCACCGCCCGTGGGTAACGTCTGCCGCATTCCACAACAAGGACTCCCGCCATGAGTGAGCTGATCTCCTACCAACTCGAAGACGGCATCGCCACCCTGACCCTGTCCAACGGCAAGGTGAACGCCATCTCCCCGGATGTGATCGCTGCCTTCAATGCCGCGCTGGACCGCGCCGAGCAGGACCGCGCCATCGTCATCCTCACCGGCCAGCCGGGCATCCTCTCCGGCGGCTATGACCTGAAGGTGATGACCTCCGGCCCGCAGAACGCGGTGAACCTGGTCGCCGCCGGCTCCACCCTGGCCCGCCGCATGCTGGCCCACCCCTACCCCATCATCGTTGCCTGCCCTGGCCATGCCGTGGCCAAGGGTGCCTTCCTGCTGCTGTCGGCCGACTACCGGATCGGCGTCGAAGGGCCGTTCAACATCGGCCTGAACGAGGTGCAGATCGGCATGACCATGCACCACGTGGGCATCGAACTGGCCCGTGACCGCCTGCGCAAGTCCGCCTTCCACCGCTCGGTGATCAACGGCGAGATGTTCGACCCGCAGGGCGCGCTGGACGCCGGCTTCCTCGACAAGGTGGTTCCGGCCGAAGCACTGCTTCCGACCGCCCTGGCAGCCGCACAGCAGTTGAAGAAGATCAACATGACCGCCCACCGCAACACCAAGCTGAAGGTACGCAAGGCACTGCTGGAAACCCTCGACCAGGCCATCGAGCTGGACAAGCAGCACCTGGGCTAAGCGCCCCCGGCAAGCCCCCGAAGCCCGGCCCAGTGCCGGGCTTTTTCATGCCGGCGGGTCGCGCTCGCTCAGCGGAGCGGTTGTGGAGCGCCGCTCATTTTCCGACGGGTGATGGCACGTTGACAGGTGAGCTTGGCAAACCTGTATTACTTTTAATGCGTGGGGCAGTCAGGGACGGTAGCCGCCAGCCTTCCATCCGCTTGGGGAGTCCCGAATGAGAATCGTCCACAAGGTCAGCCTCGCCGCAGCCGCCGTGCTGTTCCTGACCACCGCGCTGTTGTCCCTCTCCCAGGTGAGCCAGGTCCGCGAGACGCTGCGCGCCCAGACCGAGTCCAGCATTTCCGAAAGCAGCAACGCACTGGCCCGGCAGATCGAGAACTGGCTCAACGCCAAGCTCCGCCTGATGGACCTCATGGCGCAGAACGTCGACAGCCAATACAGCCCCGAGCAGACCCAACGGGTGTTCGATTCGCCCATGCTGCGCAACGAATTCATCCTGGTATTCGGTGCACTGGAGGCAGACGGCAAGCCGATCAAGAACGATGCGTCCTGGCAGCCCAAGCCGGACTGGGACGGTCGCCAGCGCCCCTGGTACGCAGTCGGCAAGAACGGCAGCCAGGCCGTGCTCACCGAGCCCTACACCGACTCCACCACGGGCGAGATCCTCATTTCCGCCGTTGCACGCATCACCGATGCTGGCAAATTCCTCGGTGTGATGGGCGGTGACATCCGCCTGAAGACCGTGGCCGATGCCGTCAACACCCTGGATTTCAACGGTGCCGGCTATGCCTTCCTGCTGAGCCGCGACGGCAACATCATTTCCCACCCGGACACCAAGCTGAACGGCAAGTCCTACAGCGAGCTGTTCGACGGCAAGAGCCCGGCACTGCGCAAGGAGCTGCAGGAGGTGGAAGCCGGAGGCAAGAAGCTGCTCGTCTCCTTCACCCCGCTGCCCAACCTCAAGGGGATGGACTGGTACATCGGCGTGGTCCTCGACCAGGACAAGGTGATGGCCGAGGCCAATGCCCTGAGCTGGCGCGCCGTGATCGGCACTGTGCTGGGCGTGGTGATCAGCCTGGTGGTACTCAGCCTGCTGGTGAAGAGCCTGCTGCGCCCGCTGGACGGCCTGGCCGCTTCGCTGCGCGAGATCAACAGCGGCGAGGGTGACCTGACCCGGCGCCTGCCGGCCGAGGGCAATGACGAGATTTCCGTGCTGTCCCGCGAGTTCAACGGCTTCCTGCAGAACCTGCAGACGCTGATCGCCGACGTGATGAGCAGCTCCCGCCAGGTTCGCGGCAGCACCCAGCTCACCTCCCACGAAGCCGAGCAGGCCGCCAGCCGCCTGCAGGTGCAGCTGCAGGAGCTGGACCAGTTGGCCACCGCCATGCAGGAGATGGCCTCCACTGCCGAGGAGGTGGCGCGCAACGCCCAGGCCGCTGCCCAGGCAGCCTTGGCGGCCAACGAGGAGACCGAGAATGGCGTGGGGGTGGTCTCCAACTCCACCCAGGCGATCAAGCAGCTGGCCGACGAGATGGAGGACACCGGCCAGGCCATCAACGAGCTGGCCAAGCTGAGCCAGAACATCGAGTCGATTCTCTCGGTGATCACCAGCATCGCCGACCAGACCAACCTGCTGGCCCTCAACGCGGCCATCGAGGCGGCGCGGGCGGGCGAATCAGGGCGGGGCTTCGCCGTGGTGGCGGACGAGGTGCGCTCCCTGGCCTCCCGCACCCAGCAGTCGACCCAGGAGATCCGCCAGATGATCGACCAGCTGCAGACCGGCGTGCGCCAGGCCGAGCAACGCATGCAGCAGAGCCGCGACACCGCGAGCCGCACAGCGGAGGACGCCGGCGCGGCCAACGACATGCTCGGGCGCATCCGCGAGGCCATCAACCGCATCAACGACATGAACCTGCAGATCGCCACGGCGGCCGAGGAACAGAGCGCCACCACCGAAGAGATCAACCGCAACACCACCAATATCCGCGACATCAGCCACGAAGTGGCCGGCGGCGCCGAGCAGCAGGTGCGCCAATGCGCGGTGATGGTGGATCAGGTCGGCCAGCAGGATCGCCTGCTCAGCCGCTTCAGGATCTGACCACGCGCCGCGCCTGGCGCGGCGTTCCCGGAGGCCGCCATGCGTATGCTCCTGCGCCTTGCCTTCGTCTGCGCCCTGTTGCTGGGGCGCGCGGAGGCCGATCCCATCGAGGTCACCATCCTTTGCGATTCCGGCTACCCGCCCTATAGCTACGAGGAGAACGGCGAGGCCCGGGGCCTGTACACCGACATCCTGCGCAGCGTGTTCAAGCGCATGCCGGAGTACCACGTGTCCGTCCGTCCCCTCCCCTGGCCCCGTGGCCTGGCGGAGATCGCCAAGGGCAGCGCCTTCGCCCTCTACCCGCCCTACTACCGGCCTGAAGAACGGCCGTGGATGGAATATTCCCGGCCGATCCTGGAGGAGCGCCTGGCGGTGTTCATCCGCCCGGGCCTGGCGGGCAAGCGCCACTTCGAGGACTTCCCCAGGGCCTATGCCGGGTTGCGGGTGGGCCTGAACAGCGGCTTCGTCACGGTGGACGACGTGCGCTACCGCGACATGGTGGAGTCCGGGGTGATCGACCAGTCCTACGCCCGCGACAACCGCACCAACCTGCTGAAACTGCTGCACCAGCGCACCGACGTGTACATCAACGACCGGCTGTCGATCCTCTGGGAGCTGCAGCGCATGGTCCGCGACGGCAGTCTGAGCCATGACGAGGCCAGCCGCCTGGTGGAGGGCCCGACGCTGTCCACCGAGCATGGCCACCTGGGGTTCTCCCGCCTGAACACCGAGGCCTATCCGTACCGGGCCGATTTCATCCAACACTTCAATACCGCGCTGGGCGAAGTGATGGACGACGGCACGGTGGCTCGGCTGGTGCGGGAATACAGCGCACTGGAGCCCGAGCTGCCCACGCCGGGGCGCGGCCATTGACCCCGGTGGCCTGCGATTGCAGGCAAAAGTGCACACCCGTACACTGCGCGCCTTTTACCTGATCGAGCGAGCCCGATGCTTTTTCTCCTGCGCATGGTCCTGATGGGCGTGCATTTCATCATCGCCGGCGTCGCCGGTCTGCTGCTGGGCCTGTGCCGCCCGTTCAACCCCGATAACAGCCGCCTGTGTGCTCGCCTCTACGGGCTACCAGGCCTGTGCATCATGCGCTTGAAGCTCAAGGCCGAGGTCAGCACGCTGACCCGGGACCACCCCTGCGTGATCATCGCCAACCACCAGTCCAACTTCGATCTCTACGTGCTGGGCCGGGTGGTACCGCCACGTACCGTCAGCATCGGCAAGAAGAGCCTGAAATGGATTCCCTTCTTCGGCCAACTCTACTGGCTGGCCGGCAACGTGCTGATCGACCGGGGCAACGCCCGCCGCGCCCGCGACGCGATGGTCACCACCACCGAAACGCTGCGCAATCGCGACACCTCCATCTGGGTCTTCCCCGAAGGCACCCGCAACCAGGGCGAGCGCCTGCTGCCGTTCAAGCGCGGGGCTTTCCAGATGGCCATCAATGCAGGTGTGCCGATCATTCCGGTGTGCGTCAGCAACTACGTCCGCCAGTTGCGACTGAACCGCTGGAACAGTGGTCGGGTGCTGATCCGTGCGCTACCGGCCATCCCCACGGCCGGCCTGACACTCGACGACATGCCCGCGCTGATGGAGGAGTGCCGCCAGCGCATGCTCGACTGCATCGAGGGCATGGACCGCGAACTGGCTGCCGACTGACACCCACCCACACGGCCCGGAGCAACGCGGCGGCCCCACTGGTACGCCAGGCGGGTTAAGCTCGCCCCACTCTCCAGCCGCACAGGGAACACTTACATGGGTCATGTGGTCGCCGCCGCCGTCTACTCAAAGGGCAAGCGCGTTGCCAACATCAGCCTCGACGAGGGGCTCGAATGGGCGAGAAAGCCCGGCCACTTCGTCTGGATCGGCCTGCATGACCCGGGCCCCGAGGAACTGACCACGCTCCAGCGCCAGTTCGGTCTGCACGAACTGGCGCTGGAAGACGCCCTGCAGCGCCACACCCGCCCCAAGCTGGAAACCTTCGGCGATGCGCTGTTCCTGGTGCTCTATTCCCCTGTGAAGGTGGACGGCCAACTGGTGTTCATCGAAACCCAGCTGTTCGCCGGCAACGGCTATGTGATCAGCGCGCGCTATGGCGAGTCGGCGCCCTACTCCCAGGTCCGCCAGCGTTGCGAGGCCCGTCCGCTGCTGCTGGAGCACGGCGAGGACTTCGTGCTCTACGCGCTGCTGGCCTTCGTGATCGAGAACTACCGGCCGCTGATCGACACCTACCACGCCGATCTGGAAGCGCTGGAACTGCGGGTGCTGGAATGCCCGCTGACCCAGGCCGATGTGGTGCACATCCAGGGACTGCGCCGCGACCTGCTGCGCCTGCGCCGCTACATCGGTCCGCTGGCGGAAATCTGCCAGGAGCTGCAGCGCCTGGACTTCCCTTTCATCGACAAGAACATGCGCCCCTACTTCCGCGACATTGCCATCCACGTGAGTCGCCTGCTGGAGGACCTTACCGGCCTGCGGGAGATGGCGGACCACGCCATCGAGATCGGCTTGCTGCTGGAGTCCTCGCGCCAGAGCGTGGTGCAGCGCAAGTTCGCCGCCTGGGCAGCGATCCTCGCCTTCCCCACCGCCGTGGCGGGCATCTACGGGATGAACTTCCAGAACATGCCGGAGCTGACCTGGCACTACGGCTACTTCGGCGTGCTGGGCTTCATCGCCACCGGCTGCACGGCCCTGTTCGCCAGCTTCAAGCGCTCCGGCTGGCTCTAGCCCTTTCCCAGGCCTGAAAAAACCGATGCCCGCTGGTGCGGGCATCGGTTCGTGTGCGTGCGCGAGAGGAGGTTCAGGCGGCGCTACGGCCTTTGGCCACGAAGCGCATCATCCACTCGGCCACTGCCGTGCCCTGGTGGTCGCGATCGAGGCTGGCGATGCCCTGGCCATACACCTGGTCGCCCAGGGCCTGCTGGCGGATATCCAGCAAGGCACGGGAGTAGTCGTGAACGAACTCCGGGTGCCCCTGGAAGCACAGCACCTGCTCGCCAATGGCGTAGGCGGCATTGGGGCAGAACTCGCTGGAGGCGATGAGGGTGGCGTTCTCGGGCAGGCGGGTGACCTGGTCCTGGTGGCTGATCAGCAGGGTCAGCTCGTCCAGCGCCGGACTCATCCACTCCGGCTGTTTCTCGACGCGATAAGCATGGGTACCAACGCCCCAGCCCTGGGTGGCGCGCTCGGTCTTGCCGCCCAGCAGCAGGGCCAGCAACTGGTGGCCGAAGCAGATACCGAGCAGTTTGTCGCCAGCCTTGTAGCGCTCCAGCAGGTAGGTGCGCAGGGTCTGGATCCAGGGATCGTCGCCGAAGGAGTCGGCCTTGCTGCCGGTGACCAGGTAGGCATCGAAGCGCTCGCCGGCAGCCGGGTAATGGCCTTCCACCACGTTGTAGGTGACGAACTCGGCCTCGATGGGCTGCTTGGCGAAGAGCTGTTCGAACATCTTGCCGTAGCCCTTGTACTCGTCGACGAGCTCAGGGCGAAGGATGTCGGTTTCCAGAATGCAGATGCGTAGGGGCATGAAATTGTCCTGAAGCTTGGGTAAGGCACCTTGTGTGCGATTTATTTAACACAAGCCTCCGCGCTTTGAAATAGCGCCGCTTCGCAAGGCCTGCTCGTGTTGCCGAAGCGCCTGAAATTCG
The DNA here is from genome assembly GCF_011397855.1 of Metapseudomonas otitidis. NCBI lineage: Bacteria > Pseudomonadati > Pseudomonadota > Gammaproteobacteria > Pseudomonadales > Pseudomonadaceae > Metapseudomonas > Metapseudomonas otitidis. The sequence goes on from NZ_AP022642.1 coordinate 3,870,134, forward strand.
GGAAGGAAATTGCAACCTGCCACGACGGAGCTGGCATGACACTGCGCCAGCATCGTCAATAAAATTTGACGCTCGTGGCGGTGATATCGCCCATGTCGATAGTTGAAATGCTCAGGGAGCGTTTTTCCATCGAATCCGTATTGGCGATTCTGGGTCACCCCAACCCGATGACGGATCGCAGCCATGACCCCCTCCCCGCTCACTTACGCACGCAACGGCGCGCTGGCCAGCCTGGGCCTCTACACCATCGTGGTGACCATCGTTCTGGTGCTGAGCGGCAGCTTCAGCCAGGCGCGGCCGGTGCTGCCGCAGGCCGGCTGGGGAGAACGCCTGGCACAGGCCGTTCCGACTCTGTTGCTGAGCGATCCGCATCCCCTGTCGCCCCCCGCAAGGCGAAGCTGAGGTGGCCATGGAACAGCAGCGCTCAAGGCGCCGCCTGCTCGCACTGGCGGCACTGGCATTGATAACCAACGGCTTTACGCTGCTCGGCCATGCGCACGGCTCGGCAGGCGCGGTGGCCCAGAACCTGGAGACACGCCAGGAGATCGCCCGACAGGGCAGTAACGAGCGAGACACCCGCCAGGGACTCGAGAGCCCGCCCCTGAAACGCACCAGCTGGTTGCCAGAGCGCTTCGAGCGCACCTCATTGCGAGGTTGTGAGGGCAAGCTCTGAAGCCCCCGGAAACGAAAAGACCGCCCGGTGGGCGGTCTCTTTTGGCTACGAACCTCAGGCGACTTGTGGTGCCTTGGCCCCCAGCAGTCGATCCAGCACAGCGGCGACCAACAGGACTGCCAGTACCGGCAGCAACCAGCCGAGGCTCTGATCTGCCAGCGGCAGTTGCGCGACGAAACCAGGTATCCAACTCTTGAAGCCGGCTGCACCGATGCCATCCAGCACACCGAACACCAGGGCGACGCCCATGGTGGGGATGAAGACCCGACGGGCGTCGACCCACAGGCTCGATGCCAGGCTCAGGGCAACCAGCACGATGGCCAGGGGGTAGAGCCCTACCAGTACCGGCACCGACAGGCTGATCAGCTGTGTCAGGCCCTGGTTAGCAACGACCAGGCTGAAGACGCCGAGGATGATGACCACCGTGCGGTAGGAGAACGGCAGGAAGCCGCTGAAGAACTCGCCACAGGCCGTAAGCAGGCCAACGGCCGTGGTGAGGCATGCCAGGGTGATGACCAGAGCCAGCAGCAGGCTACCGGCGGTCCCGAAGGTGTGCTGCACATAGGCCGTGAGGATCTGCACACCGTTCTGCGCCTCGCCGGCAATGCCCTGGCTGGTGGCACCAAGGTAGAACAGCGTGAGGTAGACCAGGGAAAGGCCGATTGCAGCAATGCTGCCGGCGATCACCGAGTAACGGGTGACCAGACGCGGCTCGGAGATGCCACGGTCGTGGATCGCCGTGGCGATCACGATGCCGAATACCAGCGCGCCCAGGGTGTCCATGGTCAGGTAGCCCTGCAGGAAGCCCTCGACGAAGGGGGCCTTGGCGTAGGCGTCGTTGCTGGCACCGATGTCGCCCGCCGGTGCGAACAGCGCCGCACCGCCCAGGACCAGAAGTGCCGACAACAGCACCGGGGTGATGAACTTGCCAATGCTGTCCACCAGCCGCCCGGGGTTGAGCGCGAGGAACAGCGCGAAGGCGAAATAGACCAGCGAATAGAGGGCCAGTGCCGTGGGGTTGTCGCCGGTGAAGGGGGCAACGCCCATTTCGAAGGAGACGACAGCGGTACGCGGCGTCGCGAACAGAGGCCCTATGGCCAGGTACACGGCAATGGCCAGCAGAAGCCCTGCCACCTTGCCCAGGGGCGAGGTCAGGCGATCCATGCCGCCACCTACCCGCGCCAGGGCAATGACGGTCAGCAAAGGCAGACCGACGCCGGTCAGCAGAAAGCCCATCGCAGCGAACCAGACGTTCTCGCCTGCCGCCATGCCGGCGCTGGGGGGGAAGATGATGTTGCCGGCGCCCAGGAAGAGCGCAAAGGTCATGAAGCCGAGGGCCAGAAGGTCCGAGCCTTTCAAACGAGTCATAGAGAGGGATACCACGAGTCGAAATTCATTGTTCCGAGGGGGCTTCCCTTTGGGTGAGGGGAACCGTCATCCGCCCGTTTGGGGCAAACCACTACTAATGCGCGCCCTCCCCCTTTTGGGGTTCATGCGCAGGAAGGTCGCAAGCCTAGCGAATCCGACGGTTTTGCGGCACTGATGCAGGTCAGGCTGTCGGCTTGCTGTAATCGGTTGTCGCCATGGCTACATTGCGACAGAAAAAACGAAGGCCACCCGAGGGTGGCCTTCGCCATCAGTCAATCACGCTCAGACGTTCTTGACTTCCCAGCCGGTCAGCTCGGCCAGGGCCTTGCCGATGTCGGCCAGGGAACGCACGGTCTTCACACCAGCGTCCTGCAGGGCGGCGAACTTCTCGTCCGCAGTGCCCTTGCCGCCGGAGATGATGGCGCCGGCGTGGCCCATGCGCTTGCCGGGCGGTGCGGTGACACCGGCGATGTAGGACACCACCGGCTTGGTCACGTTGGCCTTGATGTAGGCAGCAGCTTCTTCTTCAGCGGAACCGCCGATCTCACCGATCATGACGATCGCTTCGGTCTTCGGGTCTTCCTGGAACAGCTTCAGGATGTCGATGAAGTTGGAGCCCGGGATCGGGTCGCCACCGATGCCCACGCAGGTGGACTGGCCGAAGCCGGCGTCGGTGGTCTGCTTCACGGCTTCATAGGTCAGGGTGCCCGAACGGGACACGATGCCGACCTTGCCCGGCAGGTGAATGTGACCGGGCATGATGCCGATCTTGCACTCGCCGGGGGTGATGACGCCGGGGCAGTTCGGGCCGATCAGGCGTACGCCCAGTTCGTCGCACTTGACCTTGGCTTCCAGCATGTCGATGGTCGGGATGCCTTCGGTGATGCAGACGATCAGCTTGATGCCGCCGAAGGCTGCTTCAAGGATGGAGTCCTTGCAGAACGGGGCCGGAACGTAGATCACCGAAGCATCAGCGCCGGTGGCTTCCACGGCTTCCTTGACGGTGTTGAACACCGGCAGGCCGAGGTGGGTGGTGCCGCCCTTGCCGGGGGTCACGCCACCAACCATCTTGGTGCCGTAGGCGATGGCTTGTTCGGAGTGGAAGGTACCCTGCGAGCCGGTGAAGCCCTGGCAGATTACTTTGGTGTCTTTATTGATCAGGACGCTCATTACTTACCCTCCGCGGCCTTGACGACCTGCTGGGCAGCGTCGGTCAGGCTGGTCGCCGCGATGATGTTCAGACCGCTCTCGGCCAGTACCTTGGCGCCGAGCTCGGCGTTGTTGCCTTCCAGACGGACGACCACCGGGATCTTCACGCCGACTTCCTTCACTGCACCGATGATGCCTTCGGCAATCATGTCGCAACGAACGATACCGCCGAAGATGTTCACCAGTACGGCAGCGACGTTGCTGTCGGACAGGATGATCTTGAAGGCCTCGGTGACGCGCTCTTTGGTTGCGCCGCCGCCGACGTCGAGGAAGTTGGCAGGCTTGCCACCGTGCAGGTTGACGATGTCCATGGTGCCCATGGCCAGGCCAGCGCCGTTGACCATGCAGCCGATGTTGCCTTCCAGCGCGACGTAGTTCAGCTCCCACTTCTGCGCATGGGCTTCACGAGCGTCGTCCTGAGACGGGTCGTGCATGGCGCGCAGCTTGGGCTGACGGTACATGGCGTTGCTGTCGATGTTGATCTTGGCGTCCAGGCAGTGCAGGTTGCCGTCAGCCTTGATGACCAGCGGGTTCACTTCCAGCAGGGCCAGGTCGTAGTCCTGGAACAGCTTGGCCAGGTTCACGAAGATGTGGGTGAACTGCTTGATCTGGTCGCCTTGCAGGCCCAGCTGGAAGGCCAGCTCGCGGCCCTGGTAGGGCTGAGCGCCAACCAGCGGATCGATGGTGGCCTTGAGGATCTTCTCGGGAGTCTCGTGGGCTACTTTCTCGATGTCCACGCCACCTTCGGTGGAGGCCATGAACACGATGCGGCGGCTGGAACGGTCTACCACGGCGCCCAGGTACAGTTCCTTGGCGATATCGGTGCAGGACTCGACCAGGATCTTGCTGACCGGCTGACCATTGGCGTCTGTCTGGTAGGTCACCAGGCGCTTGCCCAGCCAGTTGGCGGCGAAGGCCTTGGCGTCTTCCTTGCTCTTGACCAGCTTCACGCCGCCCGCTTTACCGCGGCCACCGGCGTGGACCTGGGCCTTCACGACCCATTCGCTGCCACCGATCTTGTCGCAGGCTTCAGCGGCTTCTTCCGGGGTGTCTACGGCAAAGCCCTTGGATACGGGCAGGCCGTATTCAGCGAACAGCTGCTTACCCTGATATTCGTGGAGATTCATGCTTGTCTACCGTCTTCGTTTGGGTATTGCGCATTCGGCGCTGCATTCGTGGTGCCGCGCCACCTGTGACTGCCCTGGGGCAGTCCGGCGAGCGTTCCGCGGTGAACACCCGAAGGCTTCACGACGGGCTGCCCACCGTGGTTCTGCTGCCCCGGGAAGGTCGCGCGCGCCCTCCCCGGGGATAGTGCTCAGCGCTTCTTGCGGTTGGCGATGTGGATCGCGTGGCCGTTGACGGCCAGGGCCGCTTCGTGGAGCGCTTCGGACAGGGTCGGGTGCGAGAAGACCATCATGCCCAGGTCTTCGGCACTGGTGCCGAACTCCATGCCGATGGCGCCCTGCTGGACCAGCTCGGCAGCGCTCGGGCCGATCACGTGGACGCCCAGGACGCGGTCGGTCTTGGCATCGGCGATGACCTTGACCAGACCGGCCGTGTCATTGGCAGCCATGGCACGGCCACTGGCAGCGAAGGGGAAGGTACCGACGTTGATCTCGACGCCTTCGGCCTTCAGGGACTGCTCGGTCTTGCCGACCCATGCGATTTCCGGGTGGGTGTAGATCACGGACGGGATCAGGTCGTAGTTCATCTGGGCCTTGTGGCCTGCGATGCGCTCGGCAACCATGATGCCCTCCTCCGAGGCCTTGTGAGCCAGCATGGCGCCACGTACCACGTCACCGATGGCGTAGACGCCGGGGACGCTGGTCTTGCAGTGGTCGTCGACGTAGATGTAGCCACGCTCATCGAGGGTGACGCCGCTGTCAGCGGCCAGCAGCTCGGTGGTCACCGGGCGACGGCCGACCGCGACGATCAGCTTGTCGAAGACTTCCTTCTGCTCGCCGTTGGCGTCGGTGAAGCTGACAGTGACCTGCTTCTTCTTCACGTCGGTGCCGGTCACGCGGGCGCCCAGGCGAATCTTCAGGCCCTGCTTGGTGAGGATCTTCAGGGCTTCCTTGGCGATCTGCTCGTCAGCGGCCGGCAGGAACTTGTCCAGGGCCTCGATGACGGTCACTTCGGCGCCCAGACGGGCCCAGACGGAACCCAGCTCCAGACCGATGACGCCAGCGCCGATCACGCCCAGCTTCTTCGGTACGGACTGGAAGTCCAGCGCGCCGGTGGAGTCGACGATGACGTCCTGGTCAACAGGGGCCGGGGGAATCTCGACCGGCTTGGAGCCGGAGGCGAGGATCACGTTCTCGGCCTCGACAACCTGGACCTTGCCATCCAGACCGGTAACTTCGACCTGCTTGTTGGCCAGCAGCTTGCCGTGACCCTCCAGCAGGGTGACGCCGTTGGCCTTGAACAGGGTGCTGACGCCGCCGGTCAGGTTCTTGACGATGGTGTCCTTGCGACCAACCATGGTCGGCACGTCGATGGAGACGCCCTTGGCTTCGATACCGTGCACTTTGAAGGCCTCATGGGCCTCGTGGTACTTGTACGAGCTGTCCAGCAGCGCCTTCGACGGGATGCAGCCGACGTTCAGGCAGGTACCGCCCAGCGCGGTCTTGCCGTCCTTACCCTGGTACTTCTCGATGCAGGCGGTCTTCAGGCCGAGTTGGGCCGCCTTGATGGCTGCCACGTAACCGCCAGGGCCCGCACCAATCACTACCACGTCGAATTTCTGGGTCATAACTCATTCCTTCTCGTATGAAACCGGACGGCCCCTTGCGGGGCCGCCGTTTGGAGAGATCGCCGATCAGATGTCCAGCAGCAGACGAGCCGGGTCTTCCAGCAGGTTCTTGATGGTCACCAAGAAGCTGACGGCTTCCTTGCCATCGATCAGACGGTGATCGTAGGACAGAGCCAGGTACATCATCGGCCGGATCACAACCTGGCCGTTGATCGCCATGGGGCGCTGGATGATGTTGTGCATGCCGAGGATGGCGGCCTGCGGCGGGTTGACGATCGGGGTCGACATCATCGAACCGAAGGTACCGCCGTTGGTGATGGTGAAGGTGCCACCGGTCATCTCGTCGATGGACAGCTTGCCCTCACGGGCCTTCTTGCCGAAGGTGGCGATGCCGTTCTCGACTTCGGCCAGGCTCATCAGCTCGGCGTTGCGCAGGACCGGAACAACCAGGCCACGGTCACTGGAAACGGCAACACCGATGTCCTGGTAGCCGTGGTAGACGATGTCGTTGCCGTCGATGGAGGCGTTGACAGCCGGGAAGCGTTTCAGCGCTTCGACGGACGCCTTGACGAAGAAGGACATGAAGCCCAGGCGAACGCCGTTGTGGGTCTTCTCGAACAGGTCCTTGTACTTCGAACGCAGGGCCATGACTTCGGTCATGTCGACTTCGTTGAAGGTGGTCAGCATGGCCATGGTGGACTGGGCTTCGACCAGACGCTCGGCAACCTTGGCGCGCAGACGGGTCATCGGGACGCGCTTCTCGACGCGGTCACCCGCAGCGAATACCGGCGCCTCGGCGGCCGGAGCAGCCGGCTTGGCAGCCGGAGCGGCCGGGGCGTTCTTCTTCGCCTCGACAGCGGCAACAACGTCTTCCTTGGTCACGCGGCCACCTTTGCCGGTGCCGGCGATGCTGTTCGGGTCGATGCCGTTTTCCTCGGCCAGCTTGCGAGCGGCCGGGGACAGGATGGCGTCATCACCAGCAGCAGCGGGGGCAGCAGCCTGAGCGGCCGGAGCCGGGGCAGCAGCGGCGGCCGGGGCGGCAGCAGCAGCGCCACCTTCGTTCAGTTTGCCCAGCAGCTCGCCACTGAGGACGGTGTCGCCCTCGTTCTTGACGATTTCTGCCAGTACGCCGTCGGCCTCGGCCAGCACTTCCATTACGACTTTGTCGGTCTCGATGTCGACGATCAGCTCGTCACGCTTGACGGCGTCGCCCGGCTTCTTGTGCCAGGTGGCCACGGTGCCGTCGGCGACCGATTCCGGGAAGGTTGGGGCTTTGATCTCGATAGCCATTGTGTGTTTTTCCTGTCTGATTCGGTTTTCTGCGCGAAGGCGTTAAACAGTAAAGGCGTCCTGCAGCAGTTTTTCCTGCTGCTCGGCGTGCATGGAGGCGTAGCCACAGGCCGGAGAGGCCGAGGCATCACGCCCGGCGTACTCGAGGAACAGGCCTTTCTTGTGGGCGCTGGCCACACGACGCATATGGTGCTGGCTGCAGTACCAGGCGCCCTGGTTCATGGGCTCTTCCTGGCACCAGACGATGTGCTTGAGGTTCTTGTAGGCAGCCAGAACCTCAGCCAGGTCGTCTTCCGGGAACGGATACAGCTGCTCGATACGCACGATCGCGATGTCCTCGCGGCCTTCGGTGCGACGCTTCTCCAGCAGGTCGTAGTAGACCTTGCCGCTGCAGAGCACGAGGCGCTCGACCTTCTTCGGATCGATCGGATCGATCTCGCCGATGACGGTCTGGAAGGAGCCTTCTGCCAGATCTTCCAGGGTGGAGATGGCCAGCTTGTGACGCAGCAGCGACTTGGGCGTAAGGGCAACCAGCGGCTTGCGCAGCGGGCGAATCACCTGGCGGCGCAGCATGTGGTAGACCTGAGCCGGCGTGGTCGGCACGCAGACCTGGATGTTGTGCTCGGCGCACAGCTGCAGATAGCGCTCCAGACGCGCGGAGGAGTGCTCCGGACCCTGGCCTTCGTAGCCGTGCGGCAGCAGCATGGTCAGGCCGCACAGACGGCCCCACTTGTGCTCGCCGCTGGTGATGAACTGGTCGATCACCACCTGGGCGCCGTTGGCGAAGTCACCGAACTGGGCTTCCCAGATCACCAGCGCGTTGGGCGTGGTGGTGGAGTAGCCGTATTCGAACGCCAGTACGGCTTCCTCGGAGAGGTAGGAGTCGTACAGCTCGAAGCTCGGCTGGCCGTCGAACAGGTTCTGCAGCGGCAGGTAGGTGCTGGCATCCTTCTGGTTGTGCAGCGCCGCGTGGCGGTGCGAGAAGGTGCCGCGGCCCACGTCCTGGCCGGTGATGCGAACCGGGTGGCCTTCGAACAGCAGGGTGGCGTAGGCCATGGTCTCGGCGTAGCCCCAGTTGATCGGCAGGCCGCCGGCGCCCATCTTCTGGCGGTCCTCGAGGATCTTCGAGACCTGGCGCTGGACGACGAAGCCTTCCGGGATCTCCAGCAGCTTGGCGGAGAGTTCCTGCAGGGTCTTCAGGTCGAAACGGGTGTCGTGACGAGCGGTCCAGGCATGGCCCAGGTACGGACGCCAGTCGACGAACAACTCCTTGTTGGGCTCCTTCACCAGGCTCTTGACCACGTGCTGGCCGTTGTCCAGCGCAGTGCGGTACTCGTCCATCTTGGCCTGGATGCGCTCGACATCGAGCACGCCACCCTGGATCAGGACATCGGCGTACAGCTCACGGGTGGTGCGCTGCTTGGCGATCTGCTGGTACATCAGCGGCTGGGTACCGGACGGCTCGTCGGCCTCGTTGTGGCCACGGCGACGGTAGCAGACCAGGTCGATCACCACGTCGCGCTTGAACTGCATGCGGTAGTCGACGGCCAGCTGGGTCACGAACAGGACGGCTTCGGGGTCATCACCGTTCACGTGGAAGATCGGCGCCTGGATCATCTTGGCGACGTCGGTGGCGTACTCGGTGGAGCGCGCATCTTCCTGGCGGCTGGTGGTGAAACCGACCTGGTTGTTGATGACGATGTGAACCGTGCCGCCGGTGCGGTAGCCACGGGTCTGCGACATCTGGAAGGTTTCCATGACCACGCCCTGGCCTGCGAAGGCGGCGTCGCCGTGGATGGAGATCGGCAGTACCTTGTCGCCAGTCTTGTCCTTGCGGCGATCCTGACGGGCACGAACGGAACCTTCTACCACCGGGGAAACGATTTCCAGGTGGGATGGGTTGAACGCCAGGGCCAGGTGAACTTCGCCACCAGCGGTCATGACGTTGGAGGAGAACCCCTGGTGGTACTTCACGTCACCGGAGGACAGGCCCTCGACCTTCTTGCCTTCGAACTCGTCGAAGAGGTCGCGCGGGTTCTTGCCGAAGGTGTTGACCAGTACGTTCAGGCGGCCCCGGTGGGCCATGCCGATGACGATCTCCTGGGTACCGTATGCACCGGAACGCTGGATGATCTCGTCCAGCATCGGAATGAGGCTTTCACCACCTTCCAGGCCGAAACGCTTGGTGCCCGGGTACTTGGTACCCAGGTACTTCTCCAGGCCTTCGGCCGCAGTCAGGCGCTCGAGCAGGTGGCTCTTGACCTCAGGGGAGAAGGACGGACGGCCACGCACGCTTTCCAGACGCTGCTGGAACCACTTGCGCTGCTCGGAATCGACGATGTGGGTGAACTCGGCGCCGAAGGTGCTGCAATAGGTTTGCTGCAGGGCCTGGTGGATCTCGCGCAGGGTTGCCTCTTCCTTGCCGATGTAAAGCTCACCGGTACGGAAGGTGGTGTCGAGATCGGCATCGGTCAGGCCGTAGTGATTGATCGCCAGATCGGCCGGCGCCTTGCGCTGCCAGAGGCCAAGGGGGTCGAGCTGGGCCGCCTGATGGCCGCGCATGCGGAAGGCCTGGATCAGGCGCAGGACTTCAACCTGCTTCTTCTCGTGCTCGGTGCTGACGCTGCCAGCGGAAACCGGCTGAGCGCGGCGCTGGTTCTTGGCGAGCAGGACGAAATGGTCGCGAACGGTAGAATGCGATACGTCGGTGGCTGCATTGCCGTCGGACGGCAACTTCTGGAAGTAGGTGCGCCACTCTTCTGGCACAGCGTTGGGATCGTGCAGGTAAAGCTCATAGAGCTCTTCCACATATGCAGCGTTGCCACCGGATAGGTGGGCGCTGTTCCACATGCGCTGCATTTCGCTTTCTTGCATGCTTGGTCACCCTCGGTAAGGGGACACCACCGGCGTGGAATCGGCATCGCAGCCTCAACTCCGGGTACGGCGACCAGGATGAAAGCCACTCAGGATCCCGCAGATAGTCCGGGCACCAGCCCGGTTGCCCCTGCTGGTCATCTATATCATTTCAAATAAGGACTTCGGCTTTGTGAGCGTCGGTCCTGGTTGTACTGCGGCGCCCCGAAAGGCGCCGCAGGTGTTACGGGTACAGCATGTAACGCATCAGGTACCGCTTTGCAGCAACATGTTGCGTACGTGACCGATAGCCTTGGTAGGGTTCAGACCCTTGGGGCAAACGTTCACGCAGTTCATGATGCCGCGGCAGCGGAATACGCTGAACGGGTCATCCAGGGCAGCCAGACGCTCTTCGGTCTTGGTGTCGCGGCTGTCGGCCAGGAAACGGTAGGCCTGCAGCAGCGCAGCGGGACCGAGGAACTTGTCGGGGTTCCACCAGAACGACGGGCAGGAGGTCGAGCAGCAAGCACACAGGATGCACTCGTACAGACCGTCCAGCTTCTCGCGCTGTTCCGGGGACTGCAGACGCTCGATCGCCGGAGCGGGCGTGTCGTTCTGCAGGAAGGGCTTCACCTTCTCGTACTGCTTGTAGAAGATGCTCATGTCGACAACGAGGTCACGAATGACCGGCAGGCCCGGCAGCGGGCGGATCACCAGCTTGCCGCCCTTCAGCCCGGCAGCGGATAGCGGGGTGATGCAGGCCAGGCCGTTCTTGCCGTTGATGTTCATGCCATCGGAGCCGCAGACGCCTTCACGGCAGGAACGACGGTAGGAGAAACCCTCGTCCTTTTCCTTGATCAGGGCCAGGACATCGAGAACCATGATGTCCTTGCCGCCGGTATCAACCTGGAAGTCCTGCATGGTCGGAGCGCTGTCGCTCTCCGGGTTGTAGCGATAGACGCTGACAGTGAGAGTGTTGGACATGTCGGCCACCCTTAATAGGTACGTACTTTGGGTTCGAAGGCCGGAACGGTCTTCGGCGCGAAGTTGACGGCGCGCTTGGATACGCGCTTCTCACCCGGGAAGTACAGGGTATGGCACAGCCAGTTCTCGTCGTCCCGATCCTCGAAGTCTTCGCGGGCATGGGCACCACGGGACTCCTTGCGGACCTCGGCGGCGATGGCAGTGGCTTCCGCGACTTCCAGCAGGTTCTGCAACTCCAGCGCTTCGATGCGCGCAGTGTTGAAAGCCTGGGACTTGTCGTTGATCTTGACGCCGGCGATGCGCTCGCGCAGGTCGGCGAGTTGGGCGATACCCTTCTGCATGTATTCGCCGGTGCGGAACACACCGAAGTAGTTCTGCATGCACTGTTGCAGTTCGCGCTTCAGCGGGGCGACTTCTTCACCACTGGAACGCTCGTTGACACCAGCCAGACGCTTGAGGGATTGCTCGATGTCGGTGTCGCTCGCGCCACGGGTCTCGATGCCTTCCTTGAGGGCCTTCTCGAGGTGCAGGCCAGCCGCACGACCGAAGACCACGAGGTCCAGCAGGGAGTTGCCGCCCAGGCGGTTGGCACCATGCACGGATACGCACGCGACTTCGCCGACCGCGAACAGGCCTTCGATGATCGTGTCGTTGCCGTTGGCATCCTGGGTAATGGCCTGGCCATGGATGTTGGTGGCAACGCCGCCCATCATGTAGTGGCAGGTCGGGATGACCGGGATCGGCGCAACAACGGGGTCGACGTGCGCGAAGGTCTTGGACAGTTCGCAGATGCCGGGCAGGCGGCTGTGCAGGACTTCCTCACCGAGGTGGTCCAGCTTCAGCAGCACGTGGTCCTTGTTCGGGCCGACGCCGTTGCCGGCGATCACTTCCTTGACCATGGAGCGGGCAACCACATCGCGACCTGCCAGGTCCTTGGCGTTCGGAGCGTAACGCTCCATGAAACGCTCGCCATGGGCGTTGATCAGGTAACCACCTTCACCACGGCAACCTTCGGTCACCAGCACGCCGGCGCCGGCAATACCGGTCGGGTGGAACTGCCACATCTCGATGTCCTGGACCGGCACGCCAGCGCGCAGGGCCATGCCGACACCGTCACCGGTGTTGATCAGGGCATTGGTGGTGGAAGCGTAGATACGACCTGCACCGCCGGTGGCCAGCACGACGGCCTTGGAGCGGATGTAGACGGTCTCGCCGGTCTCGATGCAGATGGCGATGATGCCGACGATGGCGCCGTCCTGGTTCTTCACCAGGTCAACGGCATACCACTCGTTGAGGAACGAGGTACCGCTCTTCAGGTTGGCCTGGTACAGGGTGTGCAGCAGCGCGTGACCGGTACGGTCGGCTGCGGCGCAGGTACGAGCAGCCTGACCGCCCTTGCCGAAGTCCTTGGACTGGCCGCCGAACGGACGCTGGTAGATGCGGCCTTGTTCGGTACGGGAGAACGGCAGACCCATGTGCTCGAGCTCGAACACGGCCTCCGGCCCCACGGAGCACATGTATTCGATAGCGTCCTGATCACCGATGTAGTCGGAGCCCTTGACGGTGTCGTACATGTGCCAGCGCCAATCGTCGTTCGGGTCGGCCGAAGCGATGGCGCAGGTGATGCCACCTTGAGCGGAAACGGTATGGGAGCGGGTCGGGAAGACCTTGGTCACCACAGCAGTCTTGTGACCACCCTGAGCCAGCTGCAGAGCAGCGCGCATGCCAGCACCACCACCACCGACGATGATGGCATCGAAGGAAAGAGTACGAATGTTAGCCATGAATCAGATACCCCACAGAATCTGAACGCCCCAGACGAAGTAGGCGAACATCGCCATACCGCAAACGGCCTGGAACAGGAAACGCACGACCACCGCCCAACGACCCAGCGCCATCGGCGTCAGGTAGTCAGTGGAAATGGTCCACATGCCGACCCAGGCATGAACACCCAGGGCGACCAGTCCGAGCAGACTGAAAATGCGCATCCAGCTCTGTGAGAACAGACCATGCCAATCGGCGAAGGTCAGTCCGGGGTGAGCAACGAGGTACCCCAGCAGGAAAAGGAAATAAGCCGCGAGAACGACTGCAGAAACGCGCTGAGCCATCCAGTCATAGAGACCCGAACGCGAGAAGTTCGTGACGTTGGTTACCATACCCATACCCCCGCGAGAATGATCAGCACAGCCGAAACTGCGATGACGATTTTCGAGCCCCGCTTGCCGCCCTCGAGCGTCTCACCGACACCCGCGTCCATTACCAGGTGGCGCACGCCGGCTACCAGGTGATAGAGCAGTGCGGACAGCAGGCCCCAAATCACAAGCTTGGCCAGCGGACTGGTCAGGCACGCCTTCACGCTCTCGAAGCCAGCCTCGGATTCAAGCGACTTGCCGAGCGCATATAGCAGCACAGCGATGCCGATGAAGAGGATGACGCCGGAGATGCGGTGAAGAATGGACGTATAAGCTGTGATCGGGAGTTTGATGGTCCTGAGATCTAGGTTTACAGGTCGTTGGCTATTCACGGCTTTTTTTCACACTGAGGCCCCTAACAATCAGGGCAAGTTGTCGGGAAGTGCACTGGTCAGGTACCCCTCACCAAGGGAGTGCCAACCTCCGGATTACAGGCCTTCAAAGCCCCCTGAGGTCGGGCCGTGAGTATAGACAGTTAGCTGACTAATGACAACGCAATCCCCCCCACCCAATAGCGGATTGCACGCCCTAAATAAAAGGCGTAAATAGGCCGCCTTTTTACTTGAAAAATGCCCGCAAACCCGCCTGCCACATGGGTTTCTCCAAATTGACATTCGGATTTATACCTCTATAGTGGTGCGGGCCCTGCGTGGGGGGCTGTCTGATGATTTCAAGCATAAATAGGAGGCCGTTATGGCTGACAAAAAAGCGCAGTTGATCATCGAGGGCGTAGCCCCCGTCGAGCTGCCCGTTCTGTCCGGAACCGTAGGTCCCGATGTAATCGATGTGCGGGGCCTGACCTCCACGGGGCGCTTCACGTTTGATCCTGGCTTTATGTCTACCGCCTCTTGCGAGTCGAAGATCACCTACATCGACGGCGACAAGGGCATTCTGCTTCACCGCGGCTACCCCATCGAGCAACTGGCCGAGAACTCCGATTACCTGGAGACCTGCTACCTCCTGCTGAACGGTGAACTCCCCAGCGCAGAGGAAAAGGCCAAGTTCGTCAGCACCGTGAAGAATCACACCATGGTGCACGAGCAGCTCAAGAGCTTCTTCAACGGCTTCCGCCGTGATGCCCACCCGATGGCCATCATGTGCGGCGTAGTCGGCGCCCTCTCCGCCTTCTACCACGACTCCCTGGACATCAACGACCCGCACCACCGCGAGATCTCCGCGATCCGCCTGGTCGCCAAGATGCCGACCATCGCCGCCATGGTCTACAAGTACTCCATGGGCCAGCCCATGATGTACCCGCGTAACGACCTGAACTACGCGGAAAACTTCCTGCACATGATGTTCAACACCCCGTGCGAGATCAAACCGATCAGCCCGGTACTGGCCAAGGCCATGGATCGCATCTTCATCCTGCATGCGGACCACGAGCAGAACGCCTCCACCTCCACCGTTCGCCTGGCCGGCTCCTCCGGCGCCAACCCGTTCGCCTGCATCGCTGCCGGCATTGCCGCCCTCTGGGGCCCGGCACACGGCGGTGCCAACGAAGCGGTACTGACCATGCTGGACGAGATCGGTGATGTGTCCAACATCGAGAAGTACGTCGCCAAGGCCAAGGACAAGAACGATCCGTTCAAGCTGATGGGCTTCGGTCACCGCGTCTACAAGAACTTCGACCCCCGCGCCAAGGTCATGAAACAGACCTGCGACGAAGTACTGGCCGAACTGGGCATCAACGACCCGCAACTCGAACTGGCCATGAAGCTGGAAGAGATCGCGCGCAACGATCCTTACTTCAAAGAGCGCAACCTCTACCCGAACGTGGACTTCTACTCCGGCATCATCCTGAAGGCCATCGGCATTCCCACCAGCATGTTCACCGTGATCTTCGCCCTGGCGCGCACCGTCGGCTGGATCTCCCACTGGAAGGAAATGCTTTCCGGCCCGTACAAGATTGGCCGCCCGCGCCAGCTGTACACCGGCCCGGAGCAGCGCGACTACGTAGAGCTCAACGCTCGCAAGTAAGCGCGAACTCCACGAAAAAGGCTGCCAATTGGCAGCCTTTCTTCATTTCAGCGATGGGTCATTTCTTCTCGGCCAGCTTGCGCAGGTGGTCCAGGGTATTAAACGGCGCATCGACCACGAAGCTGTTGGCCAGCCAGGACGGCACGCTGCCACCCGGCTCGGTGTGGACCTGGTAGGTCACCTCCACCGCATCGGCCCCTTTCGGCACTAACTTCCACTCCCCTTCAACCGACGCCACGCGAACGTAGCCCTTCTCCTCCGGCAGGTAGGTCGGCTCGCCCTTGAGGACACGGGTCAGGCTGCCATCGGCACCTTCGCTGGTCACCGCATGGATGATCGAATCACGAGGGGTGACCGGCCAGGGCGTATTGAAGCGCGTGTAGGTCCAGCTATCAGCACCTTCTCGCTTCAGCAGCTTCTGCTGCTCGCACTCGTGGATCCACTTGCAGGAGCCGGACACATCCTCCTGCAGCTTGCGCAGGGTGACGACGTCCGACTTGATGGTGACGACCCCGCGATAGGCCTTGTACTTGGACCCGGACACTTCGCTGAGATAGACCTTGATGCCATCCTCGTCCTTGGCCAGCTTCCAGTCCTCGGCGTGGGCAGCCGACGCCAGCAGGACACCCAGCCCGCAGGCCACGGCGATACGTTGCAGCGAAACCATCCTTCTTCTCCTTGTTATTCGATGACCAGTCCTCGTCCCTCTTGGACGCCTACCGGACAGAGTGACTGACCGCGACAGCGGTCTCTTGTTCCAGCCAGCCCAGCAAACGTATAGCGTCCTCACGGGTTTCGCCACAGACAAAAGGATCGGCATCGAAGGCCGAACAGACCTGCGGACGCTCGGGCCTGCCAAACAAACGGCATAGATGTTCGGGAGACAGGTGCAGACAACGCTCTCCCGCGGCCTTGCCATCGGGCATGCCGGGGATGGGGGAAGATATGGACGGTGCTATGCAGCAGGCACCGCAACCTGCTCGGCAGATCATGATCGCTGAGTAATGACAGGGCTGATGGGAGCGCGAATTCTACTCGCGGCGCAGCTCGCTGTGGAGAGGCCTGAACGCACCCGCCGCGCATCGGAGCCAGTGGAAGGTCATGGCGATAGCGCAGGCCTGGCAACCCGCAACTCAAGGCTGCCCGCTTCCACGGCAAGGGAAACGACTTCGGCGGATTCCGCATCGAATGCCCGCGTCACACCCGGTCCGCTGTAGAACGCACGGCTCGACGAAACCAACAGCAACGACTCGGAAGGCCCCATCATCCAGCGCCCCTTCACTTCGGGTATCGGCCCCCTCCCCTCACCCACACCGGCCGCTCTGCCATTTCCGGCATCGGCAACGCCCTGGAATCGCTCGTCGGCCTCGCGCTGCCAACGCAGCACAACCCGGTCGAGCACCGGGTCCCCCAGGATCACGGACAGAAGCACGCCGCGCGCGCCCTCGTCCCGCATCTCCAGGTGATAGGGGCTGATACGGCCATCCGTGCAGCGCAGGTGACCAAAGACCTGCAGCCGACGACCGGCACTCTGGAACCCCTCCAGGCTCTGCTCGTCGCAGCGCACCACAGGATCAGCCCTGCCGGCCGAGAGGAATCCCCCCTTCGTGCGCCACAACGAGCGCCCCGCACCATCGAGCAGGTCCAGGTCACGCCCGCTCCAGGCCAGGCGATAGGCGCCGAAGCCGAACTCCCTGGCCAGGGCAAAGGCCGGTGGAACCACCAGGCTCGGCGCCGAGGACACAGGGGCGCGAAGCATCCAGCCCCACCACGCCAAACCAGCCACCAGAAGCGCCAGCGCCGCAGCTGCCGACCAACCCCACACACCCCGCATCCCGCCCCCTTCTCATCCCACCATCACGCCCATTAGGCTGGCATCCCGCCCAACGCCCGGAGCCCTGCCATGCCCATCTGGATGCAGACCGCCATCCTCCTGACCTTCTCCAACGTCTTCATGACCTTCGCCTGGTACGGCCACCTGAAGACCCTGAACACCAAGCCGTGGATCATTGCCGCACTGATCAGCTGGGGCATCGCCCTGTTCGAATACCTGCTGCAGGTGCCTGCCAACCGCATCGGCTACACCGCGCTGTCGGTCGCCCAGCTGAAGATCATGCAGGAGGTCATCACCCTCGCCGTATTCGTCCCCTTCAGCGTCTACTTCATGCAACAGCCGCTGAAGCTGGACTACCTCTGGGCAGGGCTGTGCCTGCTCGGCGCGGTGTACTTCATCTTCCGCGCCTGAAGCGTCAGCGGGTCAACCGTGTGATCAGGCTGGAGGTATCCCAACGGCCTCCGCCCTGCCGCTGGATTTCCGCATAGAAGCGATCCACCAGCTCGGTCACCGGCAGCGCAATGCCGTTGCGCTGCGCCTCCTCGAAGACGATCGCGTAGTCCTTGCGCATCAGATCGACCGCGAAGCCGAAGTCGAACTTGCCTTCCAGCATGCTCTGGTGACGGTGGTCGAGCTGCCAGGACTGCGCCGCCCCCTTGCCGATCACCTCCATCGCCGCCGCCGCATCCAGCCCGGCACTGCGGGCGAAGTGCAGCCCCTCGGACAGCGCCTGCAGCAGGCCGCCCACGCAGATCTGGTTCACCATCTTGGTCAATTGTCCACTGCCGGTGGGGCCCATCAGGCGGCTCATCCGCGCGTAAGCCTCGATCACCGGAGCCGCCCGCTCGTACAGTTCACGCTCGCCACCCACCATGATGGTCAGCATGCCGCTCTCGGCACCGGACTGGCCGCCGGACACCGGCGCATCGAGGAAGCCCAGCTCCCGCTCCGCTGCCAGTACCGCCAGCTCACGGGCCACGGATGCCGATGCCGTGGTGTGATCGACCAGCAGGCTGCCCGGCGCCATGCCGGCAAAGGCACCCTGATCGCCGAGCAGCACCGCACGCAGGTCATCGTCATTGCCCACGCAGGTCATGACGAACTCGGAACCCTCAGCCGCCTCGCGTGGCGTGGCGAAGCACTCGCCGGCGAACTCGTCGCACCAGAGCCGGGCCTTCTCCGGCTTACGGTTGTAGACCCGCACCTCGTGCCCTTCGCAGGCCAGGTGGCCGGCCATGTGGAACCCCATCACGCCCAACCCGATAAAGCTCACCTTCGCCATCTCACACCTCCGCATTCGACTGTCCAAAGAAGCCTATCACGCGGTTTGCGGTGCCGCGAAAGCGCCCCCATACTCGCTCGCAGCCCATTGCAGACACCCTGCAGGCGCCAAGGAGAGCCCCATGCCGCACTGGCTGGTGATAGACCTGGAAGCCACCACCGACGAAGGCGGCTGGCCCATGGAAGAAATGGAAATCATCGAGATCGGCGCCACCCTGGTCAGCACAGAAGGGCGAGAACTGGACCACTTCCAGCGCTTCGTGCGTCCGCAACGCCGCCCCTGCCTGACGACCTTCTGCCGCGAACTGACCCACATCACCCAGGCCAATGTCGACGCCGCGCAGCCCCTGCCCAGCGTCTGGACGGGCTTCGAACGCTGGCTCGACAACCACAGCGCCCGCCTGGTGGGCTGGGGCAGCTGGGGCGACTACGACCGCCGCCAGCTGGAGCAGGAGTGGCGGCAGAACCAGCTCACCAGCCTGCTGGCCAGCCTCCCCCACCTGAACCTCAAGCAGCACTTCGCGAAAGCCCGCCAGCTCAAGCGCCCGGTCGGCCTCAATGCCGCCCTGCAACTGGCCGGACTCAGCTTCCAGGGGCAACAGCACCGCGCCCTGGAAGACGCCCGCAATACCGCCCGGCTGCTGCCCCTCCTCCTGCCCGCAGCGCCGGGCCAAAGGGACTAGTGACGCTGTCAGACGCCTTCGGCATACTGGCGAGCCTTTTTAGACCCCTTTCCAAGGAGCCCGCCCCATGTTCAAGGTCAACGAGTACTTCGACGGCACCGTAAAATCCATCGCCTTCGGCATGAGCGAAGGCCCCGCCACCATCGGCGTCATGGCCGCTGGTGACTACGAATTCGGCACTAACCAGCTGGAAGTGATGCACGTCATCGCCGGCGCCCTGACCGTCAAGCTGCCGGGCAGCGAGCAATGGGAAACCTTCGCCGCCGGCACCCAGTTCACCGTACCGGCCAACAGCAAGTTCCAGCTCAAGGTCGCCCAGGACACCGCCTACCTCTGCGAATACCGCTGAGTGACGGCCCCATGAAAAAACCGGCCCTGGTGGCCGGTTTTTTCATGCCTGGCGATCACCCCTCGCGCACCTGGGTCTCGATCCGCATGCCCTCCAGCTCCGCCAGGTACTCCTGGGTACTGAACAGGCCGATGCAGGGCATTGCCCCACGCGCCACAAGACTGCCATTCGCCAACTTGCGCACCAGCGCCACGGCCGCCATGCAGGGAATGTTGGGGCCGTCGTTGTCATGGGCGAGCAACTCCCAGGTGAGCGTCAGCGGCAGCCCGCTCGGGTCCTGGCCGGACAGCCGCACGAACATGCCACTCAGCCCGTCCCCCAGCGGCTCCAGCATCACCGCCCCGCGCCGCAGCAGCGGCGCAAGCCGAACGGCGTCACGCACCAGGCCGGCACGCACCAGCCAGGACAGCGCCCAGGTACCGAACTGGGTCAGACGCAGGCCGACCCCGGCGCGGAAGCTCACTTCCCGCACCCCGGGGTAACGCGCGGGGAAAAGCTCCAGGTCCGGCACATCGCAGGCGCCGATCCAACGGGCCCCCATGGGCGCGCGGAAGCGCTGCAGCCGCAGGTCCTGCCAACCGTATACCGAGCGCCACTGCCCATCCCGCCAGCAACGGATCGGCCGCCCGCAATAGTTGAGCACCGCCGCCAGGGTAGAGACGCCCGGCGTCTTTTCCGAAGAGCTGATGCCGTGCTCGATCCGCTCCAGGCGACCGAAACGGGGGAGCAGCTCATCCACCACCGCCGCACTCAGGCCGGGCACGGAGCTCGCCCCCGCGCAAAGCAATACACCGCGCTGGCGGGCCACCTCGTCCAGCCGGGTGATGCCGCACACGAAGCCCCGCGCATCCGCCAGGTCGATGTAATGCGAGCCCGCCGCCAGGGCGGCCTCGGCGACGCGGTAGTCCTGCCCCTGGAACGGCCCCACGGTGGAGATCACCACCTGCACGTCGAGCCGCGAAAACGCCTCCGCCAGCCCCGGCTCATCGATGTCCAGCCGCACCGCCCGGGCACCTTGCGCCTCGGCCACCGCCTGGGCCTTCTCCAGGTTGCGCCCCGCCACCAGCACCCGCACACCGGGCACACTGGCCAGGCGCCGGACGATCAGGCGGCCGAAATTGCCATAGCCACCCAGCACCAGCACGTTCAGTTCCGTTGACACCAACAGCTCCTCAGGCGCGGTCACCCGCCGCGTCCTCATGGGTTGAAAACTGCAGCTCGGCCAGGCGCGCATACAGCGGGCTGCTGCGCACCAGCTCGGCGTGGGTACCGATCGCCACCAGGCGGCCCTGGTCGATCACGGCGATGCGGTCCGCCCGCTGCACCGTCGCCAGGCGGTGAGCGATCACCAGGGTCGTGCGCCCCTGCATCAACGCCGGCAGCGCCTGCTGGATCTGGTATTCGCTCTCGGCGTCCAACGCGCTGGTCGCCTCGTCCAGCAGCAGGATGGGCGCATCCACCAGCAGCGCGCGGGCAATGGCCAGGCGCTGGCGCTGACCGCCGGACAGCCCGACCCCGGCATCGCCGAGGTGGGTGCGATAGCCATCGGGCATGCGCGCAATGAACTCGTGGGCGTGGGCGGCACGTGCCGCCGCCTCCACCTGCTCGGCGGTGGCAGCCGGGCAACCATAACGAATGTTCTCCTCCACGCTGCCGAAGAACAGCGCCGGCGACTGCGACACCAGGGCAAAGCAACGGCGCAGGTCGGCCGGGTCCAGCGACCGGAGCGGCACCCCATCGACCCGGACCTCACCGGAATCCGGATCGGAGAAGCGCAGCAGCAGGTCGAACAGAGTCGACTTGCCCGCACCGGATGGCCCTACCAACGCCAGCGTCTCGCCAGGTCGAATCTCCAGGTCGATGCCATCGATGGCAGGCACACCCGGGCGCGAGGGGTAGGCAAAGCGCACCGCCTCAAGGCGGAGCGCGCCGACCGGCCGGGGCGGCAGGTGCTGAAGCTGGTCAGCGGGCGGGGCCTGGATCAGGCTGCGCGTCGCCAAGAGTTCGGCGATGCGCTCGGCGGCACCGGCTGCGCTCTGCAATTCGCCGATCACCTCGCTGATGGCCCCGAAAGCCGAGCCGACGATCAGGCTGTAGAAGACGAACGCCGCCAGGTCACCGCCGGAAATACGCCCGGCGATCACGTCCATCCCGCCCACCCAGAGCATCACCCCCACCGCCCCCAGCACCAGCACGATCACCACGGTGATCAGCCAGGCGCGCTGAGCGATGCGCTTGCGTGCCGTGTCGAAGGCGCCTTCCACGGTGTGGCCGAAGCGAAGCCGGTCCTGGGCCTGGTGGTTGTAGGCCTGCACGGTCTTGATCTGGCCCAGGGTCTCGCCGACGTAGCTGCCCACGTCGGCGATGCGGTCCTGGCTCTGGCGCGACAGGCTGCGCACCCGCCGGCCAAAAAGGAGGATCGGCGCCACCACCAGCGGCAACGCCACCACCACGATGCCGGTCAGCTTGGGGTTGGTAATGAAGAGCAGCACGATGCCGCCCACCAGCATGATGCCGTTGCGCAGCGCCAGGGACAGCGAGGAGCCGATCACCGACTGCAGCAGGGTCGTGTCGGCCGTCAGCCGTGACTGGATTTCCGAGGCCCGGTTGCTCTCGAAGAAGCCGGGGTGCAGCTCGATGAGGTGGTTGAACACCCGCATGCGGATGTCCGCCACGAAGCGCTCGCCCACCCACGACACCAGGTAGAAGCGGGTGAAGGTGCCCACAGCCAGGGCCACCACCAGCGCGAAGAAGAACAGGATCGAATGGTTCAGGGCCTCTGGCGACTGGGTCGCCAGGCCACGGTCCACCAACAGGCGGATGCCCTGCCCCATGGACAGGGTGATGCCGGCGGTGAACAACAGCGCCAGCAGGGCACCGATCACCCGACCGCGGTAGGGCGCGACGAATTGCGCCGCCATGCGCAGGGCACCGCGCCGGCGAGAGGAAAGCAGACCCATGCTAGGACTCGATCAACGGGAGGAGGCGACACTCTGCGGGTTTTCCGGGCGCTCCGCCAGCCAGCCGATGGCACAGAGGAACAACGCCGTCAGGTTGGTGGACACCGGGTTGAAGGCCTGCACCAGGAAGCCCGGCGCCACCACCGCCACGTCCACCAGCAAGCCGACCAAGGCCAGCGCACTCAGCGCCAGCGGCCAGCGGCGCCTGCGCACCACCAGCAACGCCAGGGCCAGCACCACCTCGGCCACACCGGCCAGGGCCGCTAGGAGCCGCGCCTGCTCGAAGCCGTGGGCACGGATCATCTCCAGTTCCCCCGGGCTCAGCCAGAGCAGCTTGGGCACGATGCCGTGATAGAGGAACAACAGCGCAAGCCCCCAGCGGGCCAGGCTGGCGTGCAGCCTGGGATCAGCGCTCGCCATGCAGGAAGCGCCTCTCATGATCGGGATGGGGCAGCATGCACACCGGATGCCGGCCAAAGAGCCGGTAGCGGTTCAGGGCAACGCGGTCGTAGAGCCAGTCCCGCACAGGCGCGGGCACCACACGGAAGAGCCTCAGCCAGTGCCAGGGCGCCGGCAATTGCCCGAGCACCCGCAACACCGCATCGGTGCGCACATGCAGGCGCTGGCCCTCGATGTAGGCCAGGGTCTCGAAGTGGTCGGTGGGCAGGCCGTACCAGGCGAGTAACGCCTGCCCCTCGGGAGACTGCACCGACGCCAGCTTGAGGCGCTCGCGACGGTCATGCCGGATCAGGAAGCGTGCCCAGCCATTGCAGAGCTTGCAGACGCCGTCGAACAGCACCACGCGGTCGTCCGGACCGATGAAGGGCGGTTGGGTCTCACTGGGCATGATCCAGCTCCGGGGAAAATGTGGGCAGATGATAGGCGCGCTTCAGTGCGCTGCGAAACGGTAATGACCCAGGATCGGCCAGCGGAACAGGATGTCCTCCTCCCGCGTCCCCTGGCCGATGTTGTGCAGCGCCAACGGCGTGCCCTCGCGGCTGCGCCGGTCGGAGATGATGCCGATGTGCTGCAGGCCGCGCCCCAGGTCCCAGGTGACGATGTCGCCGGGTTGGTAATCGGCGGCAGCCTGCCCGACCTTGAGGGACAGGCCCTGGCGGTCGAACCAGGTCATCAGGTTGGGCACCCGGCGATGATCGATGCTGGGGTCGGGGCGTTTCAGCCCCCAATGCCGGGGATAGGCAGAGAAGTGCCGGCGCATGTCCTCGTGGACGCGCTGCTGGAGGTCCAGGCCCTGGGCGCGGAGCGCGCGGATGACCACGTCGGTGCAGACACCGGTCGCAAGTGGCACATCCCCGCCGGGGTAGGCAATGCGCCGGTAGGCGGGGTCATAGCCAAGGGTCACCCCCACCTGGGTACGGGCCGCCTCCACCAGGCGCCCGCCGTCGACGGCCGCCCACCCGGCCAGGCAGAACCACCACAGGCCAATGCCCAGTACGAACCTGAATGCCTTGCTGCACATGCCGGCCTCCCTTGCTGGCGCCCTGGCGAACGGGCACGGATCCAGGCGCCACCCTAGCTGGAAACATCCAGGACGTCATGGCGCTGGCGCACAGTGTGGGAAGGAGGCGAGAGAAGAGGGAGATCGAAAGGGGAGATGAAGCCGGAAAAGGAACCTGCCGCCCCGGTCCCCATGCTCGACGCCCCAACCATAAGCCCTGAGGAGATTGCGCCGGGCATGGGAGCCGGGACAGCAGGCCTGCACACCCTACCCACCACCTGCCTGCCAAGCCAGGGCGGGGAGTCGACTCAAGGCCGTCGGCCTGGCCGATCAGGCTGTAGCCATCGGCCTACTCGCCCTCCTCCGCTGCCCAACCGACGGGATACAGCAGCTCCTCGCGATAGCCCGACCAGACCCGTATCGCATCCGGGAATGCGACATCCAGCGCCGGATCACCGCTGTCCACCAGCAAGGGCCGCCCTTCCAGGGTCGCGAGCTTGCGCTTGGTCGCCACCACCCTCAAGCGGTCGAGCCCGACGGCGCGCAGCACGCGGGGGCTGATCTGCTGGTTGCCGCGCCCGATGATGTGGCCCTGGCCGCCAATGGCGGTCACCAGGATGAACGCCGGGTGGTCCGATACCAGCGCCAGCAACTCGGCCTCCGTCACGTCGCGGGCGATCATCTGCCCGTTCTCCACCACGTCCACGCCCAGCAGCGTGCCATCCAGCCCCAGGTTGGCGGCCAGCCCGTGCAGGGTCGACCCCGGGCCGAAGACGTAGCGCACGCCGGGCTGCCACTCCTCCGCCAGCCAGTCGGCCAGCTCCAGCAGCACCAACTCCTCCGATTCCACACCACCCTGCTTCACCTGCTGCATGAAGTGGCCCTCCACCGGCACCGTCAGCTCCCCGTACCAGCGCGAGGCCACACGCCCGTCACGCAGCGCCGCTTCGTCCAGGTCACGCACTTCGCCACTGGCCAGGCGCACCAGGCCGCCCTCCACCAGGCGCCGAGCCAGCTCCCCAGCGGCGCGGGGGCTGATGGCGTAGACGCCGGACTGGATCTTCACCCCGGCAGGGATGCCCAGCACCGGCTGGCCTTCCCGCGCCACGTCCCCCACATCCCGGGCCGTACCGTCGCCACCGGCGAAGAGGATCAGCGAGACACCCGCCTCCTGCATCGCCTGCACCGCACGGCGGGTATCGTCGGCACCGCTCGGCCCGTCCAGCGTGCCCAGCAGGCGATGACGAAAGCCCATCTGCGCCAGCAACTCACCGCCCATGACGCCGGGCAGGCAAAGGAACTCGATGCGCTCCGCCAGCCCCAACAGAGGCTCCAGGGCCAGGCGCGTACGTTGCTGGGCCTGAGGCACGGCGCCGCGCTCCAGTGCGAGCCCGGCCACACCGTCGCTGCCCCGCAATGCCGCGGGGCCACCGACGCCGGCCAGGGGATTGATGATCAGACCCATTCGGAATATCGACATGCACACCTCGTCTGAACGTTTCCTGCCGCGCCCGGGTCAACCGCTGCGGCTGCGCTGGCACGGCACCTGCTTCGGGCTTCCGATCCCGAAGATGTGACGTTTTCCCGGCGCTATCGCCTTCATCTTGCCTTCATCTGAGGGACCTAGACTGCGCACACCACCTGATGAGGAGACCTCCCCATGAGCCTGCAGACCCGCACCGAAAACCGTCGCGTCGTTCCGCTCAAACCCGAGCAACCGGTGGGCGGCGCCATCATCGATGCCCAGGGACGCGAGATCCCCATTACCGAGGGCATGATCCAGCGCGCCTGCCGTGAGCTGGACCGGCAATCGCACTCCGGCTCCGCTCGCCAGAGCTAGGATGGCCAGACATGAAAAAGCCCCGGAAACGGGGCTTTTTCATGTCCACGTGAATCAGGCGCCGCGGGATGCGCGGGTGCCCTTCTTCTTGTTCTGCAGGATGTGCGAGAACACCGCGTGCAGATCGTCGGAAGCCGTCTCGCCATCGAGGTTCAGCTTGGCGTCGACGCTGTCCATGTGGCGCATCATCAGCTCCACGGCGGTGTCCTCGTCACCCGCCTCGATCGCGTCGATCACCCGGTCGTGCTCCTCGTCGGAACAATGGGTACGACTGCTGCTTTCGTAGAGCGCGATGATCAGCGAAGTCTGCGAGATCAGGCTGCGCAGGAAGCCGAGCAGCGTGTAGTTGCCAGCTGCCTCGGCCAGCTTGAGGTGGAACTCACCGGACAGGCGGATACCCATCCCGCGATCGCCCCGGGCGAAGCAGGCGCGCTCCTCCAGCACCATCTGGCGCAACCCGGCGATCTGCTCAGGGGTGGCGTTCTTGCAGGCCAGTTCGGTGATGGCCCGCTCGATCATCCGGCGTGCATAAAAGATCTGCCGTGCTTCCTCGGCACCCGGGCTGGCCACCACGGCCCCACGGTTCGGCCGCAGCAGCACCACGCCCTCGTGGGCGAGGCGGGACAGGGCGCGACGAATGATGGTGCGGCTCACGCCGAAGATCTCGCCGAGGGCCTCCTCGCTGAGCTTGGTGGCCGGTGCCAGGCGCTGCTCGAGGATGGCTTCGAAGATGTGCGCGTAGACCACCTCGTCCTGGGTGCCACTGCGCGTGCCTTTGGTGGCGCGCGGCGGTTTCTTCAGACTTTGCTCGACGTCGTTCATGAGGACCACACAGTGAAGTTCAAAAGCGGGAATGGGCTGACACTATGCCGGCGGGATGCCGTTACGCCAGCACCCGAGCCATCAGCCGCGTGAAAGTGTGGCGCATTGTACACAAACCGCTCGTAGCTCACAGAACATCACGCTTTGGAGGCACTCATCGGCGACTCCGGCAACTGCAGCGGCAGGTCGAGCCGGCGAGCCTCATTGGCCAGGTGCTGGCGCATCAGGTCAGCGGCCAGGACGCTGTCGCGGCGGCGAATGGCCTGGACCAGCGCCTCGTGCTCGCGCACCCGGGCCTCAAGCTGGTCGGCGCCCTGGCGCAGCAACACATCGCTGCGGGCCAGCGCGTCACCAGCCTGGCCGACCAGATGCTGGAAGATGGGATTGCTGGTGAGGCTGCCCAGCAGCCGGTGAAACCCCAGGTAGGCCTCGACGAAGGCATCCAGCGCGCCGTCCTCGGCAGCATCACGCAGGTCCAGCAAGCGTAGGCGCAGGCGATCGAGGTCGGCACTGGCGATGGACTGCGCCACCAACCCCACGATGAAGGGCTCCAGCGCATAGCGCAGCTCGAGGATATCGGCCATGCGATGCCCGGCCGCCACGCGCGGCTCCGCCACATCGACGGCCTCCCGCGCCAGCACCTGCACCCCCTTGCCGGGCAGCGAGCGCACCATGCCGAGGGTCTCCAGCACGGTGACGGCTTCCCGCAGGCAGGGCCGGCTGACCCCGAGCTGGTCGGCCAGCTCCCGCTGCCCCGGGAGCATCTCCCCGGCGGGCCAGCGGCCCTGCTCGATGGCTTCACGCAACGACTGCACAACCGACCCCACCAGGGTGGTAGACATGGATTCGCTTCCTCCTCGACCCATTCAAGCCCGACGCCGGGCAGCATCATGCCTGCCCGGTCGGTCCGCACTCAATCGGCAGAGGTCCGCGCCTTGAAGGCCAGCCCCTGCTCACCGGCCAGCACACCACGAGCCCGCTGCAGGTCGATGTCCTGTTCCCAGCGGGCGATGGCGACGGTGGCCACGCAGTTGCCGATGAGGTTGGTCAGCGCCCGGCCGATGCCCATGAACCAGTCCACCGAAAGCACCAGCACCAGCCCGACCACCGGGATCGCCGGCACCGCCGCCAGGGTTGCCGCGAGGATCACCAGCGCCGATCCCGGGATGCCGTGGGCGCCCTTGGAGGTCACCAGGGAGACCAGCAGGATGGTGAGCAGGTCATTCATCGCCAGGGGCGTGCCGGTGGCATGGGCAATGAAGACGATGGCCAGGGTCAGGTAGATGGAGAAACCATCCAGGTTGAACGAGTAGCCGGTAGGGATCACCAGCCCCACGGTGGAACTGCGGATGCCCAGGTGCTCCAGCTTGCGCATGACCTGGGGCAGCACCGCATCGGAGGAGGCAGTGCCCAGCACGATCAGCAACTCCTCCCGCAGGTAGCCAAGGAACGGCAACAGGCGCAGCCCCGACACCCGCAGCACCGTCCCCAGCACCAGCAGCACGAAGGCCGTGCAGGTCAGGTAGAACACCAGCACCAGGCCGCCGAGGTGACGCAGGGAGTCAACGCCGTACTTGCTGGTGGTGAAGGCGATGGCGCCGAACACCCCGATCGGCGCCAGGCGCACGATCATCCCCATGATCCGGAAGATCACGTGGCTCAGCTCACCGATCAGCCGGGCAATGCCGGCCGCCGACTCACCGGCCATGTTCAGTGCGCACCCGAACAGCACCGAGAACACCAGCACCTGGAGGATGTCGTTATCGGCGAAGGCACCCAGTACCGAGTTGGGGATCAACCCCATCAGGAACGCCACCGGCCCATGCAGGTCGCCGGTGCGCGAGGTGTAGGCCGCCGCATCGCCGGCCGGCAGCTCGCTGAGGTTGATGTTGGCGCCCTCCCCCAGCCCGGAGCCGTAGGCCACCAGCAGGCCGATCAGCAACGCCAGGGTCGTCAGCACCTCGAAGTACACCACCGACTTGAAGCCGATGCGGCCCACCTTCTTCAGGTCGCCGGCACCGGAGATGCCACTGACCACCACGCAGAACACGATCAGCGCGATGAGCATCTTGATCAGCTTGATGAAGCCATCCCCCAGGGGCTTGAGCTGCGCCGAGAACTCGGGGAAGCCGACGCCACAGAGGATGCCAATGACCAGGCCGATGACGACCTGAAGGAAAATCGAGCGCGAACACCACTTGAGCATTGGAGTGATCTCCTGGGGTGCCTTCGCGGCGCGCAGCAGGGAGCCACGGATACCGGAGGCTTTGTTGTTGTGGTCTTACCGGTCAGTCCAGCTGTCGCAGTCTAGGGCCGTGAAAATCCGTACACAAGGCCCCGCAAACTCCAATTGACTTTTTTGTACACAAACACATAATCCGACTGCATACTTTCTGACCCAAAAGTCAGAAAAATGCGTCAGCCCGCCGGGCAAACACCTCAAGGCTTCTCCCTCAGTGCAAGGGACCCAGGTAACCAGCCGGGAAGAAGCTCACAACAACGAATGAGAGGTACCTGCTGTGGAACGCACCAGACAACAAGAACAAAACCTGTACGCCGAAAGCCCTCCTGCCCAGGGCCTGCTCGACCGCCTCTTCAAGCTCACCCAGCACCGCACCACCGTGAAAACCGAACTGGCCGCCGGTCTCACCACCTTCATCACCATGGCCTACATCATCTTCGTCAACCCGAACATCATGGCGGACGCTGGCATCGACCACGGCGCCGCCTTCGTCGCCACCTGCCTGGCTGCCGCGTTCGGTTGCTTCCTCATGGGGCTCTACGCCAACTGGCCGGTCGGCCTGGCACCGGGGATGGGCCTCAACGCCTTCTTCACCTATACCGTGGTCAACACCATGGGCTACAGCTGGCAGATCGCCCTCGGTGCGGTCTTCCTCTCCGGCGTGCTGTTCATGGTGCTGACCTTCTCGCGCATCCGCGAATGGCTGCTCAACAGCATCCCCAGCAGCCTGCGCTTCGCCATGGGTGCCGGGGTGGGCCTGTTCCTCGGGCTGATCGGCCTGAAGACGGCCGGCATCGTCGTCGCCCACCCCTCGACCCTGGTGCACATCGGCGACCTGACCTCCCCCGGTCCGCTGCTCGCCGCCATCTGCTTCCTGATGATCGCGGTGCTGGAATACCGCCGCGTATTCGGCGGCATCCTCATCAGCATCCTCACCGTCACCCTGGTCGGCGTCGGCCTCGGCATCGTCAAGTTCGGCGGCGTGTTCTCCATGCCCCCGAGCCTGGCGCCCACCTTCATGGCGATGGACATTGCCGGCGCGTTCAACGTGACCATGGTCAGCGTCATCCTCGCCTTCCTCTTCGTGCACATGTTCGACACCGCCGGGACGCTGATGGGCGTGGCCCAGCGCGCCAACCTGGTGAAGGAGGACGGCCGCATCGAGAACCTGTCCAGGGCCATGAAGGCCGACAGCGCCTCCAGCGTGTTCGGCGGCGTGCTCGGCGTACCGCCGGTGACCAGCTACGTGGAAAGCGCGGCCGGTGTGGCCGCGGGCGGAAGGACCGGCCTGACCGCGGTCACCGTGGGCGTGCTGTTCGTCGCGGCGATGTTCTTCGCCCCGCTGGCCGGGATGATCCCCGCCTACGCCACCGCTGGCGCCCTCATCTATGTCGCCATGCTGATGATGGGCGGCATGGCCCACATCGACTGGGACGAACACACCGAGACCATCCCCGCGATCGTCACCGTGATCATGATGCCGCTGACCTTCTCGGTCGCCGACGGCATCGCCCTGGGCTTCGTCAGCTACGTCGCCATGAAGGCCTTCACCGGCCGCTACCGCGAGGTGTCCCTCAGCCTCTACGTGCTCTGCGCCATCTTCATCGCCAAGTTCATCTTCCTCTGACCGCCCCGGAGCCTCGCGCGCCGACCGCGAGGCTCCGCCCAGACCCTCCTGCGCCCCGGCACTCAGTGACACAACGCCAGCAGGTG
The DNA here is from genome assembly GCF_011397855.1 of Metapseudomonas otitidis. Taxonomy (NCBI): domain Bacteria; kingdom Pseudomonadati; phylum Pseudomonadota; class Gammaproteobacteria; order Pseudomonadales; family Pseudomonadaceae; genus Metapseudomonas; species Metapseudomonas otitidis. The sequence continues at coordinate 3,900,618 of NZ_AP022642.1, forward strand.
CGGCCGATAAGAGCCACCCGGCTCCTCACTGATCGAACACCTGAAGCTCAGCCGCGTCGGGCCGGACAACCACCCCACCTCCTCGAACACCCGTACTTCGGCGGTCACCTGCTGCACCAGGTAGCCCCGGTTGCAGCGGCGCTCCTCCCGGGTCGCAGGTTCGCGCGCGATGGAAGCGAAGCACCACACGCGTCCACCCGCCTCGACACGGTGGATGCCCAGGCACAGAACCGTCAGCTCAAATTGCACGTCGCGTCTCCTTTCGCGAAACACCGGGGCAGCCAGTCCCCGCCGTAAGAAAGCCCTCCAGCCGTCGCTGCACCGCCCTGGCCGGGGAGCACGCGACCGCCCGAGTGGGACAGGGCACCTTCCTGGCACCCCATCCAACCCAGGAGCGCGCGGGATACCAGGAGCGGGCAACCACGCGACGGTTGGAGGGCGAAACCTCCGCAACCGACGTCATCACCGTTCCTCCCAACCGCCAGCACCAGAAGGCGGATTGTCCGGGAGGAGGATCACAACGCCCGCCTGCGGAAACATCCCAAAGATAGAATACGCATCGTATTCGATGACACAACCCTGTAATACACAAGGTCACTGGCGAATGGCAATACGGCGCGTAATGTCGCCCTCCATGAAAAAATGGAACCTGCTGGCCAAAGCCAGGATGAAAGAACTGGGCGTCACCCAGGAGCAGTTGGCCGAACGGATCGGCGTGACCCAGGGCGCGGTCGCGCACTGGCTGAACGGCCGCCGCGAGCCCGGGCTGACGAGAATCAACCGGATACTCGCCTGCCTGCAGATGCCGACCCTCAGCATTGGGGGACAGCTCGTGCAATCGGCCCATGACCCCGATGGCAATGAAGAGGCGCGCGAGATCCCGGACGGAATCATCCCCATGACCATCAGGGAATCCGAAGCACCCCGCTACGAGTACGAAATCGAGCTGCCACTTCTGAAGGAAGCCACATCTCTGGAGGAAAACAGCACCTCCCTGGAGGAGCTGGACTACTCAGGCATCCGCTTCAGCCGACATGCACTTCAGGCGCGCCAGATCGACCCGGCCCTCGCCGCCTGCGTCATCGTCTGTGGCGACAGCATGGCGCCCCTGTTTCCGGACGGCGCCATCCTCGGCATCGACCGTGGCCGCCGCGAAGTCATCGACGGCAAGACCTACGCCCTGCTCGATGCCGGCATGCTCCGGGTGAAGATCCTCCATCGCCTGCCCGCCGGCCAGGTGCGCCTGCGCAGCTACCAGCGGGACGAGTACCCGGATGAAGAGCGGGCGCTGGCCGAGCTGGAGATCGTCGGCCAGGTCTTCTGGTCCTCGGTGCTCTGGTAGCGCCCCGCAACCGCCAGCCGATCCGGGCTGCTCGCGCCTGAGCGGCCCGCCCCACCAAATTCCAGGCAAAAAAAAGCCCGCAGTGTGAACGGGCTGGGAAAAGGGACTCGTTGAAGAGTCACGAGGATGGTGTCGGTTCTCTAGCTGCCCCGGTAGGTGGAGTAGCTGTAGGGAGAAATCAGCAGCGGGACGTGGTAGTGGTCCTGCTTCGCATCGATGCCGAAGCGCAGCACCACCACATCGAGAAAGGCCTGGTCGGCCAGTTGCACGCCGCGCTTGCGGTAGTAGTCACCGGCATGGAAATGCAGCTGGTAGACCCCGGTCGCATAGTCCTCGCCCTGCAGCAGGGGCGCATCGCAACGTCCATCGTCATTGGTGGCGGTGCGGGTGATCAGCTCCAGTCCGCCGTCTTCGACACGGTAGAGCTCGATGCGGATGTCATGGCCCGGGCAGCCGTGGGCTGCATCCAGTACGTGAGTAGTCAGTCGTCCCATTGCGTCTCCAGCCCCCGACGCCTGCCCGGCGCCCTGCAAGGGCCTTGCCTCCTCTGATGCGTTCCAATGATGCGGAGCGCCACCGGACGCCCCGTCACGGGGCAGCGCATGGCGCGAAACGAGTCCGAATATACCTCAGCAAAAATGAAACTGTATACAAAATAATGTGCAAGCTGAGCGCTTAGGCGATGCGCAACTCGCCGACCGTGCCAGAACCCTGCAAACATCACCTGACAGGGGCTTGCCGATCAATAACTGACCGACCAGGCAGATTTCTTGCAAGCACCACGGGCAACCCCTGAGCAAATAATCGATTTACAAGTGCGAGGCTTGTTTGTATACAATCACGCATCACGTTCACCTGCCCCTGTGAACGCACCAGAAGAAGGAACACAGCAGTGAGCTCCGACTACCCACGCGACCTGATCGGCTATGGCGCCACCCCTCCCCACCCGCACTGGCCGGGTGAAGCCCGTATCGCCCTGTCCTTCGTCCTCAACTACGAGGAAGGCGGCGAGCGCAACATCCTCCATGGGGACAAGGAGTCGGAAGCCTTCCTCTCGGAGATGGTCGCCGCGCAGCCCCTGCAGGGCGCCCGCAACATGAGCATGGAATCCCTCTACGAGTACGGCAGCCGTGCAGGTGTCTGGCGCCTGCTGCGCCTCTTCGAACAGCAGGGCATCCCGCTCACCATCTTCGCCGTGGCCATGGCCGCCCAGCGCCATCCGGACGTGATCCGCGCCATGGTCGAGGCCGGTCACGAGATCTGCAGCCACGGTTACCGCTGGATCGACTACCAGTACATGAGCGAAGAGCAGGAACGCGAGCACCTGCTGGAGGCCATCCGCATCCTTACCGAGCTGACCGGCCAGCGTCCGCTGGGCTGGTACACCGGCCGCACCGGTCCCAACACCCGCCGCCTGGTGCGCGAAGAAGGCGGCTTCCTCTACGACTCGGACACCTACGACGACGACCTGCCCTACTGGGACCCGGCCAGCACGCCGGATAAGCCCCACCTGGTCATCCCCTACACCCTGGACACCAACGACATGCGCTTCACCCAGGTGCAGGGCTTCAACAAGGGCGACGACTTCTTCGAATACCTCAAGGACGCCTTCGACGTGCTCTATGCCGAAGGCAGCGCCGGCGCGCCGAAGATGCTCTCCATCGGCATGCACTGCCGCCTGCTGGGTCGCCCGGCACGCCTGGCCTCGCTGGCACGCTTCATTGACTACGTGAAGCAGCACGACAAGGTCTGGTTCGCCCGCCGCGTCGACATCGCCCGCCACTGGCACACCCACCACCCGTTCAAAGGAAACGCCTGATGAGCCGCTTCCAGCACATCACCCCCTCGGGCCTGTCCCGGGACGCCTTCGTCAGCGCCTTCGCCGACATCTACGAACACTCGCCCTGGGTGGCCGAACGCGCCTACGACCTGGGCGTGGATGCCAGCCTCGACGAGATCGAAACGCTGCACCAGCGCATGGCCGACATCCTCCTCAGCGCCAGCCATGACCAGCAACTGGCCTTGATCAACGCCCACCCGGACCTGGCCGGCAAGGCCGCCGTGCGCGGCGAGCTGACCGAAGCCAGCACCAACGAACAGGCCGGGGCCGGCATCCATGAGTGCACGCCCGATGAGTTCGCCCGCTTCACCGAACTGAACGATGCCTACAAGGCCAAGTTCGGCTTCCCGTTCATCATGGCTGTGAAGGGCAGCAACCGGCACCAGATCCTCGCGGCCTTCGAAGAGCGCATCCACAACAGCGCCGAGGCGGAGTTCCAGCGGGCCCTGGCGGAAATCAACAAGATCGCCCTGTTCCGCCTGCAAGTGATGTAGCCGACCCCCGACCTTGCGTAACCACAGAAGAACAACAATGCATCCACGCACCCTCCCCAGCCGGCACGCCGCCTCGTCGCGACTGCACACCCCAACCCGCCCGGGTCTGGCGTGCAGCCCTGCGGCCTGCGCGGTTGCAGCGAGGGGCAGGTGCCGCAGCGACTCAGGGCACCATCCGGCCCTGAGCCACCTGCCACACCCTGGGCGCCACTCCGCACCAGGCCCTGCCTCCCCCTCGCACGCCCATCGCCGGGTAGCCACGCACTCCGCGTCGGTGCTGTCACGGCCACTGGGCAAAGGGCGCCTGCACCCGGGCGCCCCATTCCTCCCGCACCTACCGGCGCGGGCACCTGAAACGAATCAGTAGAGCAGCCATGCGAATCCTCAAGATCGAGCCCCTGACCAAGGAAGCCTTCGCCCCGTTCGGTGACGTGATCGAAACCGAAGGCAGCGATTACTTCATGATCAACAACGGCTCCACCCGCCGTTATCACAAGCTGGCCACGGTCGAGACCGCCCAGCCGGAGGACCGGGCGATCATCAGCATCTTCAGCGCCCAGGCCCTGGAGATGCCCCTGAGAATCCGCATGCTGGAGCGCCATCCGCTGGGCAGCCAGGCCTTCATCCCGCTGCTCGGCAACCCCTTTCTGGTCGTGGTCGCGCCACTTGGCGATGCACCTGTACCGGGCTTGGTCCGTGCCTTCCTCACCAATGGCAGGCAGGGCGTTAATTACCATCGCGGCGTCTGGCACCACCCGGTGCTGACGATCGAAAAGCGGGATGACTTCCTGGTGGTTGATCGCAGTGGTTCAGGCAACAACTGCGACGAGCATTACTTCACCGAGGACGAGCACCTGGTCCTCGACCCCCACCACTAATAAGAGAAGCCCGGTGTTCGGCGTGTCGATCCCGGGGAAGAGGTACGTACTGTGGAAGCACATCTGACCGAATGGCTGAACCTGAGCATTCGCTGGGTACACATGATCACCGGCATCGCCTGGATCGGCGCATCCTTCTATTTCGTCTGGCTGGAGAACAACCTGAACCGGAAGAACCCGCGCGACGGGCTCTCGGGTGACCTTTGGGCCATCCACGGCGGCGGGATCTACCACCTGGAGAAATACAAGCTGGCACCGCCGAAAATGCCGGACAACCTGCACTGGTTCAAATGGGAGGCCTACTTCACCTGGATGTCGGGCGTCGCCCTGCTGACGGTGGTCTTCTACCTCAACCCCACGCTCTACCTGATCGCACCCGGCGTCGACCTCTCGCCCGCAGCGGCCATCGGTATCGGCATCGGCTCGCTGGTCGCCGGCTGGTTCATCTACGACCTGCTCTGCGACTCGCCCCTGGGCAAGCAACCCGCCCTGCTCGGCCTGATCCTCTTCGTGCTGGTGATCGGCGCGGCCTGGGGCTTCACCCAGGTATTCAGCGGCCGTGGCGCCTACATCCACGTCGGCGCCCTGATCGGCACCATCATGGTCGGCAACGTGTTCCGCATCATCATGCCGGCACAGCGTGCACTGGTTAAGGCGATCGAAGAGAACCGCACCCCGGACCCGGCCCTGCCGGCCAAGGGCCTGCTGCGCTCGCGCCACAACAACTACTTCACCCTGCCGGTGCTGTTCATCATGATCAGCAACCATTTCCCGAGCACCTACGGCAGCCAGTACAACTGGCTGATCCTGGCCGGTATTGCGGTGATCGCCGTCCTCGTGCGCCACTACTTCAACACCCGCCACGAGAGCAACCGCTTTGCCTGGACCCTGCCGGCCGGCGCCCTCGGCATGATCTGCCTGGCCTTCGTCACCTCGCCGAACTACAAGGCAGCGACCCCGGCCCCGGTCGTCAGCGCGCCCCAGGCTCCGGCCAGCGCACCCGCGCAGGCTGCCGAACAGCCCGCCGGCCAGGCGCCCCAGGCCAGCGCCAGCAGCGGCTCGCCGCAGTTCGACAAGGTGCACAGCGTGATCCAGGAACGCTGCACCGTCTGCCACTCCGCCAAGCCCACCAGCCCGCTGTTCACGGCGGCACCGGCTGGCGTGATGTTCGACACGCCCCAGCAGATCCAGGCCCTGGCGCCCAAGATCCAGGCCCAGGCCGTAGCCAGCCAGATCATGCCCCTGGGCAACATCACCCAGATGACCCCCGAGGAGCGGGAGCTGATCGGCTCCTGGATCGCCCAGGGGGCCCGCACCGAGTGATCCCACGGCGGGCCGCATTCCCCCAAGCTCTGCGGCCCGCGATTCGCCTACCTCCGGGTAGGCTTTTTTATCGCGTCGCGGCGGGGCGGGCTCGTCTCCCTCCCCCGCCTTTATCCCTCCTGCCCGGCACGCCTGTGCCGGCTGCTGCATCGATACCCCGGCCCATCGACCTGAGGCGATGGGCCCGACGGCTCAACAAGAACAAAAGCGCCCGAGGTGTTGCATGACCCAACTGACAGCCCCCGCTGTGGCTCCGGCCGACCAGCGTCTACCCCTGATGCAGCTGCTGCTGGTCGGCCTCCAGCATGTACTGCTGATGTACGGCGGCGCCGTGGCCGTTCCCCTCATCGTCGGCCAGGCCGCCGGCCTCTCCCGGGAAGAGATCGCCTTCCTGATCAACGCCGACCTGCTGGTGGCGGGCATCGCCACCCTCGTGCAATCCATCGGCATCGGCCCGGTGGGCATCCGCATGCCGGTGATGATGGGCGCCAGCTTCGCTGCCGTGGGCAGCATGGTGGTGATGGCCGGCATGCCCGGCGTGGGGCTCCAGGGCATCTTCGGCGCCACCATCGCCGCCGGGCTGTTCGGCCTGGTCCTGGCGCCGTTCATGAGCCGCATCGTCCGCTTCTTCCCTCCGCTGGTCACCGGCACGGTGATCACCTCCATCGGGCTGAGCCTGTTCCCGGTGGCGGTGAACTGGGCCGGGGGCGGCAGCAAGGTCGCCGAGTTCGGCGGCCTCCAGTACCTCGCCGTGGCTGCACTGGTGCTGGCCATCATCCTGGTGGTGAACCGCTTCCTGCGGGGCTTCTGGGTCAACGTCTCGGTGTTGATCGGCATGGGCATCGGCTATGTGCTGGCCGGTTGCCTGGGCATGGTCGACCTCAATGGCCTGGGACAGGCGCCCTGGCTGCAGGTGGTGACGCCGCTGCATTTCGGCATGCCCACCTTCGAGCTGGCACCGGTGCTGTCCATGTGCCTGGTGACGGTGATCATCTTCGTCGAGTCCACCGGCATGTTCCTCGCCCTGGGCAAGATCACCGGGCGCGAGATCTGCCCCAATGCCCTGCGCCGCGGCCTGCTCTGCGACGCGGGCGCCTCCTTCGTGGCCGGCTTCTTCAACACCTTCACCCATTCGTCCTTCGCCCAGAACATCGGCCTGGTGCAGATGACCGGCGTGCGCAGCCGCTACGTGACGGTGGCCGCCGGCCTGTTCCTGCTGGCCCTGAGCCTGGTGCCGAAGGCCGCCTTCCTGGTGGCTTCCATCCCGCCGGCCGTACTCGGCGGCGCGGGCATCGCCATGTTCGGCATGGTGGCCGCCACCGGCATCAAGATCCTCCATGAAGCCGACATCACCGACCGCCGCAACCAGTTGCTGGTGGCCGTCAGCATCGGCCTGGGCATGGCGCCGGTGGTCAGGCCGGACCTCTTCGCCCACCTGCCCCACTGGATGGAGCCGATCACCCACAGCGGCATCGCCATGACCACCCTCAGCGCCCTGCTGCTGAACATCCTGTTCAACGTGCTGGGCGAGAAAGACCGAGCCCACCACTGTCACGCGACCCACTGAATCCCCCCATTGCTCCCACCCGCAGCGCGCCTATCCGGTGCCGTCGGGGCTGCCCGACCCGCCCATCCGGCGGGTCTTTTTTTGTCAGCTCGCACCGCAGCGGTCACCTCACGCACGCACGTTCAGGCCCGCACGACCATTCGCCATTTTTGTACACAAAACCATCGATTCCTGTTACCAAAAACAGGTGTCACTGCTATAGTTCGAAACCTGACCCCGCGTTCAACTTATCGAATCGCATCCCGGTCGTACCCACCCGATAGACGCCCAGACCGACAACAACAACAGGCAGGCCTCTCGATCATGCAGACGACACCCTTCTCGCTCCACGCCCGCGCTCCAGCGCCCAGGTTCCACCCGGACGGAAACAGCCCGTCCGGTGTCCTCCCCGACTCGGCCTGACCGGGTCAAGCACCTTCCCCCTCCTAGCCACCTCGTGCTCCACGAGGTGCGGCGACGCGTGCGGGGATCTCCAACCGAAGCCCTGAAAAACAAGGAAAACACGATGCGCACCAAGCTCCTGCCTGCCAGCCTGGCACTCGCGACCGGCCTGCTGGCCTGCAACCAGGCCCTGGCCGATGGCCCCCTGCTGTGGCAGAACAACAGCGTCACCTACCTCTACGGGCAAGACTTCAAGGTCAACCCCGAGATCCAGCAGACCTTCACCTTCGAGCACGCCAGCGGCTGGACCTGGGGCGACCTCTTCTTCTTCGTCGACCAGATCAACTACAACGGCAAGGCTGACGCCAACGCCGGCAACAACACCTACTACGGCGAGATTTCCCCGCGCCTGTCCTTCGGCAAGCTGTTCGACCAGAAGATCGCCTTCGGCCCCGTGACCGACGTGCTGCTGGCCGCCACCTACGAGCGTGGCGAGAACCGCAACCAGAACTACCTGCTCGGCCCGGGCTTCGACCTGGCCCTGCCCGGCTTCGACTACTTCCAGCTGAACTTCTACTACCGCAAGCCCGACGGCATCACCAAGAACCCGTCCGGCCAGTGGCAGGTCACCCCGGTGTGGTCCTACACCGTGCCGGTGGGCAAGTCCGACATCCTCATCGACGGCTTCATGGACTGGGTCTGGAACAACAAGGACGCCACCACCAACCGCCCCAACGATCTGCACGCCAACCTGCACTTCAACCCGCAGATCAAGTACGACCTGGGCAAGGCCCTGGACCTGGGCGCCAAGCAGCTCTACGTCGGCGTCGAGTACGACTACTGGAGCAACAAGTACGGCATCGACGACAACAGCTTCCTGGGTGACAAGATCCTCGGCGGCACCGACCAGAACACCGCCAGCCTGCTGGTCAAGGTGCACTTCTGATCGCGCCATGAAAAAGGGGACGGCGCCTGCGCGCCGTCCCCTCGCTTGAAACCGCTTCGATCAGCTGACGCGAGCCAGGTTGCGCAGCGCCTTGATCTGGTCATGGTTGCGCTGGACGCCCAGCAGCTGCCGCTCGACCAAAGTGCGTGCCTCGGTCGGCAGCTCCTTGCCCAGCGCCTCGCGATAATGCTTGAGCGCCACATCCTCGCCACGCTCGCACTCGTTGAGAATGGCCTCCTCGCTCTTGCCGGTCACCAGCGCCTTGAGGTCCACCCAGCGGCGATGCAGGGCACCCGCCACGCTGGAGGACGACTCGGGCTCACCCCCCAGGCTGCGCACCATCTGCTGCAGCTCGGCGGCGGCACGGCCGCACTCCCGCGAGCGCTCGGTCAGGGTGGCCTTGAGCTGCGGGGTCTTCACGTGCTCGGCGCATTCGAGGAAGCCCTTCTCACCGTCCTTGCTGGTCTCGATCAGTTCGTTCAGCGCATCAATGGCGTGCTCGTTGTTCATCGTGCAGTCCTCTTTCCGGTTGACGGGCGGCCGGCGGTCGCCCGGCCTTCGTATTGGTGGACCGGGCGACCCAAGAGACGGTTCAAGCTTTTCGCCCACCGGCGTTACTGCCCTTGCGCCTCCTTGCGCTTCTGCCGTTCGAGGAAGTCCACCTTCCACTGCTCCATGCCCATGTAGGCCGAGTCCAGGTTGGCCTCCACGCGATAGCGGGCCTTCAATGCCGCCACCTCCTGTGCGTGTTCGCCCAGGAAGCGATCGAAGCGCTGCACCAGTTCGGGGTGGCGTACGGACGACAGGTGGAAATGGCTGCGGGTGTGGGGCAGCGAAGGGTCGAACACCAGCGCACCCGGGCGGGCCCGGACGTTGTCCAGGTAATAGGTGGCGACCACCACATTGAAGTAGGCGCCATCCGTATCCCGCCGCAGGGTCTGGTTGATCATCTGCCGCAGGTCACGGGCCTCCACCGGCTGGACCTGCCCCGCCTCGATACGCGACTGGTAGCCCCGGGGCGTCCAGCCCTTCACCAGGGCCAGCCGACGGATGCCGTCGAGCCCCTGGCCAGCATGTCGCGGGTCCACCAGCACGCCATCCACGTAGGCCACCACCGGCGCACTGTAGGTGGGCGCGTACCCGGGCGCCGCCGCACCAGCCCACTCGGGGTTGTCCGGGTAGCGCAGGTCCACCTCCCCCGCCGCCGCCCGCTGCGCCAGCTCGTTGACCGGTAATGGCCGGTACTCCAGCTGCAGGCCCTCGCTGCGGGCGAACAGGTCCAGCAGGTCGCGGCCGAAGCCGCGGTACTGCCCGCTCTCATCGAGCTGGTAGTGAGGTTGGAACGCCAGGTTCTCGACACCTACCACATAGCCCTGGGCCTGCGCCGCCAGCGGCAGCACGCCCACCAGCAAGCCCGCACAGGCGAGCCTGCCGGGAATCGACCTGCGGCGCCTCATTCACCGGTCACCAGTTGGCGGGCCAGGCGGTTGTGGCGCTCGAGCACCACGGGCAGGTCGACCGTCAGCAACTGGCCATCCCGCACCACCACCCGCCCGTTGATCACGCTGGTGGAGACCTGGGTCGGCGTGCAGAAGACCAGCGCAGCCAGCGGGTCGTGATGAGCCCCGGCATAGGCCACGTGCCCCAGGTCGAAGGCCACGAAGTCCGCCGCCATGCCCGGCGCCAGGGCGCCGATGTCGTCGCGGTTGAGCACCTTGGCGCCGCCCAGGGTGGCGATTTCCAGCGCCTCGCGGGCAGTCATGGCGTCCGGACCGAAGCCGACCCGCTGCAGCAGCAGCGCCTGGCGCACCTCGCCGATCATGCTGGCGCCGTCGTTGGAGGCCGAGCCGTCCACACCGAGGCCCACCGGCACGCCCGCATCGCGCATGCGGCGGATCGGCGCGATGCCCGAGGCCAGGCGCATGTTCGAGCACGGGCAGTGGGCGACACCGGTACCGGTGCGGGCGAACAGGTCGATGCCATGCTGGTCCAGCTGCACGCAGTGGGCGTGCCACACGTCATGGCCGACCCAGCCCAGGTCCTCGGCGTACTCGGCGGGCGTCATGCCGAACTTCTCGCGGCTGTAGGCGATGTCGTTGACGTTCTCCGCCAGATGGGTGTGCAGGGAGACACCGTACTGGCGGGCCAGCACGGCGGCCTCGCGCATCAAGTCACGGCTCACCGAGAAGGGCGAGCACGGCGCCACCACGACCCGCAGCATCGAACCGTGGGAAGCGTCGTGGTAGTCCTCGATCAGGCGCTGGGACTCCTTGAGGATGTCCGCCTCCTTCTCCACCACCGAATCCGGTGGCAAGCCACCCTGGCTGCGACCGACGCTCATGCTGCCGCGGGCGGCATGGAAGCGCATGCCGATCTCGCGGGCGGCGTGGATGCTGTCGTCCAGCTTGCAGCCATTGGGGTAGATGTAGAGGTGGTCGCTGGAGGTGGTGCAGCCGGAGAGGATCAGCTCGGCCATGGCCGTCTGGGTGGACACCCCGATCATCTCCGGCGTCAACCGCGCCCAGATGGGGTAGAGGTTGGTCAGCCAGTTGAACAGCTCGCCGTCCTGGGCAGCCGGCACCACACGGGTGAGGCTCTGGTACATGTGGTGGTGGGTGTTGACCAGGCCGGGGATCACCACCTTGCCGGTCATATCCAGCACCTCGTCGGCGCTCTGGGGCAGTTCGGCGCTCGGCCCCACCTGGCGGATGACGTTGTCCTCAATGAACAGGCCGCCCTGCCGGATCTCGCGGCGCTCGCCGTCCATGGTGACCAGCAGGTCAGCGTTCTTCACCAGCAATGTCTTGCCCATGCGTACTCTCCTCCGCCCTCGTGGGCGATCTTGTTGTTCAGGGAATGGTCAGTCGGCGAATCGAAAGGCCGGCCGCAGCCCAACCCAGCGCCCGACAGGGCACTCAGCGGTTCAGGGGGAATGCGGGAAGCGGTCCGGCGTCTCGATCAGCCGCCGGTGGCGCTCATGAAGCGGACCACCTGCACTTGCTGGTCGGCTTCGAAGTGGTGCCGTTCCGGCTTGAGCCGGAGCGCCTCCACCAGGGCCGAGCGCAGCCTGTCCGAATCGCCAGGGTGGCGACGGATCAATGCCTTCAGGTCGAGCGCGCCGTCACTGCCCAGGCACAGCACCAGCTTGCCCTCGGCGGTGACCCGCACCCGGTTGCAATCACCGCAGAAGTTGCGGCTGTGGGGTGAGATGAAGCCGACGTGGGTGTCGCTGCCGACCACCTGGTAGTAGCGCGACGGGCCGCCGGTGCGGTGGCTGCTGGGCAGCAGCTCGAAACGTTGCGCCACCCGCTCGCGCACCTCGTCCGAGGTGCACAGGGTGACCTTGCGCTCATGACTGGAGATGCTGCCCAGGGGCATCTCCTCGATGAAGCTGATGTCCAGGCCGCGCTCGACGGCGAAGGCCACCAGGTCCTCCACCTCGTCATCGTTGCGGCCCTTCTGCACCACGCTGTTGAGCTTGATGCGCCGGAAGCCGGCCCCACGCGCCGCATCGATGCCCGCCAGCACCTGGTCGAGCCGATCACGCCGGGTGAAGGCGGCAAAGCGTTCGCGCTGCAGGGAATCGAGGCTCACGTTCAGCCGGGTGACGCCGGCACCGCGCAGGTCGGCGGCCATGTGCGCCAGCTGCGAACCGTTGGTGGTGATGGCCAGGTCGTCGAGCTCGCGACGCTGGCCCAGGCGGCCAAGCAACCCGGTGAGGCCCTTGCGCACCAGCGGCTCGCCGCCAGTGACGCGGATGCGCTTCACGCCCAGGCCGATGAAGGCATCGGCGACGGTGTACAGCTCTTCGAGGCTGAGGATCTGGGCGCGCGGCGCGAAGACCATGTCTTCGCTCATGCAGTAGGTGCAACGGAAATCGCACCGGTCGGTGACCGAAAGACGCAGGTAGGTGATGGAGCGACCGAAGGGGTCGCGCAAGGTGTGGTCTGGCATCTTGAAGCCTGCCGCAGCACGCGCCGGTCGGGACCCGGCGGCATGGACGGATCGGCAGATAAGAGCAGAAAAAACACTTTTTGTATACAGGAATGCGGGGCCGGAACCCGCCAAAAGGCTGCCCGCAGCTTGCTTGAGAGCGCGGGAAAGCCGGTGCTACCATGCCCGCCCGCTCGCCAGCCGACCGTGAGGGCCCTCGGCGAGTGAACCAAGGAGCAGATGTGAGCAGTATTCGCGAGCGCAATAGAGAGCTGATCCTGAGCGCGGCCAGCGAGGAGTTCGCCGACAAGGGATTCGCCGCGACCAAGACCAGTGACATCGCCGCCAAGGCAGGCTTGCCCAAGCCCAACGTCTACTACTACTTCAAGTCCAAGGAAAACCTCTACCGGGAAGTGCTCGAGAGCATCGTCGAGCCCCTGCTGGCAGCCTCCCACCCGTTCAACGAAGGTGGCCACCCGGACCAGGTCCTGCGGGCCTACATCCGCTCCAAGATCCGCATCTCCCGCGACCTGCCCCACGCCTCCAAGGTGTTCGCCAGCGAGATCATGCACGGCGCGCCGCACCTGTCCGCCGAGCGCACCGCGCAACTCAACGAGCAGGCCCGCCACAACATCGCCTGCATCCAGGGCTGGATCGACCAGGGCCTGATGGCCCCCGTCGATCCCAACCACCTGATGTTCAGCATCTGGGCCGCGACCCAGACCTACGCCGACTTCGACTGGCAGATCTCCGTCGTCACCGGCAAGGCCAGCCTCAACGACGCCGACTACGACGCCGCCGCCGACACCATCATCCGCCTGGTGCTCAATGGCTGCGAGGTGAAGCCGGCGCCCGAACGACAGAGCGCCTGACCACCCCTCAAGCCTTGAAGGTGAGGATCGGGCTGAAGCGGGCGATCACCGCGACCGTCTCCTCCTCCACCTGGGCACGCACCACCTCGCCGATCTCCTTGTAGGCGCCGGGCGCCTCCTCGATCAGCCGCTCCTCGCGACGGGTGATGCACTGCACCCGGTCCAGCCCCAGTCCATCCGGTGCGCGACGCGCCTGCAGGCGGACCTCGCTGCGGGACATCGAACGCCCCGCCCCGTGGCTGGCCGAGCGCAGCCACTGCGCGTTGCCCAGCCCCCTGAGCAGGTAGGAGTCGTGCCCCATGCTGCCGGGAATCAGCAGGTCCTGCCCGGCATAGGCTGGCGTCGCGCCCTTGCGATGGACGTTGCCCACCGACTCCCGCAGCACGATGTTGTGCGGCACGTCCACCAGCAGCGGCGCTTCGATGTCCGCGCCGAACACCTCGCGGGTGCGCTGGCGCACCATCTCGGCGATCAGCGCGCGATTGGCATCGGCGTAGTGGGCGGCCGCATGCATCGCCGCCAGGTACTCATCGGCCATGGGCCCGAGCAGGGCGAACACCCGCGACTCGGGGTGGCGGATGCCCTTCGGCCACAGTTCGCGGGCCTTGTCCATCCAGCGCCGCCCGACATGGAAGCCCACGTCGCGGGAGCCGGTGTGGATCATCAGCACCACCTGCCCCACCGACAGGCCGCGCTCGAAGCAGGCACGGCGGTCCACCAGCTCGGTCACCACCTGCACCTCGACGAAGTGGTTGCCGCCACCCACCGTGCCCAGGCCCGGATCGCGCAGGCGCGGGCGGGCCGGGTCCTGCAGGGCTGCGGGCGCATGGCGGGCTTCGCCGCGCTCGAACGACGACGGGTGCAACTGCGCCAGCTCCGCCATCACCTGGGCGTAGTCGAGGTGCCCAAACAGCCCCTCGCGCTCGCCCCGTTGGCGCAGCGACGCCCAGAAGTCGCCCAGCCCGCCGGCGAACAGCGCCGTCATGTCGCCCGGCGCCGTGGGAATGTTGCGGGTGCCGTCCAGCAGGTCGCCGCGGACACGCTCCACCCAATCGGCCTTGCGTGACAGGAAGCGCTCGTAGTCGAGGCCCAGCCGGTGCAGGCGCATGCCGCAGTTGATGTCGGTGCCGATGCTCTGCGGGATCACCATGTCCGGGCTGGTGACAATCACCGCACCGACCGGGATGCTGGTGCCGGCATGGAAGTCCGGCGTCGCACAGGCACAGCGCACCTCGCCACCCAACGGATGGCGGACGCCTGCGAAGTCGAGCAGTTGCTGCACCGCCTTTTCCTCGATGGGCAGGGATTCGGGCAGCAGGATGCGCGCGTCGAGGCCGGCGCGGTTCAGGGAAGCGATCGAAAGGGTATTGCCGTTGACGCGGCTGATGGCCACGCCGCTGCGGGCCAGCTTCTGCTGGATCCGCTTGAAAGGGGTCTTGTTCATGACGCTGCTTTTTCGATGGACGAAAACAGGCACCGCCCGATCAGGGCGATGCAGCATGTCCGTCAGCAGCAGAAGGGACGGCGCGCATCCTAGGCTTGCGACGGCTTCGCCGCAAGCCCCGGCGCGCCGGAAGTCAGGCCGGCAGGCCGGCGTCGGCCCTCAGCCCGACCGCCTCTACGCCCGAGACGGCGCACTGCTCGTCGATGTCGGAGGTGTCGCCGCTGATGCCCACAGCCCCGATCACCTCCCCCGCCGGATCGCGGATCAGCACGCCCCCCGGAGCCGGCACCAGGTTGCCGTCGGCCAGGTGGTTGACGGCACCGATGAAGGCCGGGCGCTGCTGGGCGTCCGCCGCAATCAGCCGGGAGCCCTTGCCCAACGCCACCGCGCCCCAGGCCTTGCCGATGGCGATCTGCGGTCGAAGCATGCTGGCGCCGTCCTCGCGCTGGAGGGCGATCAGGTGCCCGCCGGCGTCGAGCACGGCAATGGTCAGCGGCGCGGCACGCAGGGCGCGCCCGGCCTCCAGCGCGCGGTGGGTGATGCTCATGGCGGTTTCCAGGGACAGGGTGCTCATGGCGAGGCTTCCTCGATCAGATGATGGTCCGGTCGCTCCTAAGCGCACCCAAGGGGCATCAGGCCCTGCTCGTCAGGCGCTGCTGGAGGCATTCGCCGGAGTAAATCAGGCAATACAAAAAAATCAACACAAAAATACAATGATCGTATTTTTTGTATACAAACAAGATGAGCGGTAGCCGATAGCCAGCCTCAACCCCGCGTCAAACGGGCGTTTTAAAGAAAGCGCGCCCTTCGTCCATCTCCCCTGGAAATCTTCTTGACCCGTTCTCGAACGCCTGAATAGAATCCGCCAACACGACTTGTATACAATTTTCACAATAAACGAGGCACAAAACATGGCCAAAATGAGAGCAATCGAGGCTGCCGTTCTGGTGATGCGCCGCGAAGGCGTCGACACTGCGTTCGGCGTACCCGGCGCCGCGATCAACCCGCTGTACGCCGCCCTGAACAAGATCGGCGGTGTTGACCATGTGCTGGCCCGCCACGTCGAAGGCGCCTCCCACATGGCCGAGGGCTACACCCGCACCAACCCGGGCAACATCGGCGTGTGCATCGGCACCTCCGGCCCGGCGGGCACCGACATGGTCACCGGCCTGTACTCCGCCTCCGCCGACTCCATCCCGATCCTCTGCATCACCGGCCAGGCACCTCGCGCCCGCCTGCACAAGGAGGACTTCCAGGCCGTCGACATCACCAACATCGTCAAGCCGGTGACCAAGTGGGCGACCACCGTCCTCGAGCCGGGCCAGGTGCCCTACGCCTTCCAGAAGGCCTTCTTCGAAATGCGCAGCGGCCGCCCTGGTCCGGTGCTGATCGACCTGCCGTTCGACGTGCAGATGGCCGAGATCGAATTCGACATCGAGGCCTACCAGCCGCTGGCCGTGAACAAGCCCAGCGCCAGCCGCATCCAGGCCGAGAAGGCCCTGGCGATGCTCAACGACGCCGAGCGCCCGGTGCTGGTAGCCGGTGGCGGCATCATCAACGCCGACGCCTCCGAGCGCCTGGTGGAGTTCGCCGAGCTGACCGGCGTGCCGGTCATCCCGACCCTGATGGGCTGGGGCACCATCCCCGACGACCACCCGCTGATGGCCGGCATGTGCGGCCTGCAGACCTCCCACCGCTACGGCAACGCCACCCTGCTGGAGTCCGACCTGGTGTTCGGCATCGGCAACCGCTGGGCCAACCGCCACACCGGCTCCGTGGACGTCTACACCCAGGGCCGCCGCTTCATCCACGTGGACATCGAACCGACCCAGATCGGCCGCGTGTTCACCCCCGACCTGGGCATCGTCTCCGACGCCGCCGCCGCCCTGGACGCCTTCCTCGAAGTCGCCCGTGAGTGGAAGGCCGCCGGCAAGCTGAAGGACCGCAGCGCCTGGGTCGAATCCTGCCGCGAGCGCAAGCGAACCCTGCTGCGCAAGACCCACTTCGACAACGTGCCGGTGAAGCCCCAGCGCGTGTACGAGGAGATGAACGAGTTCTTCGGCAAGGACACCTGCTACGTCAGCACCATCGGCCTGTCGCAGATCGCCGGTGCCCAGTTCCTGCACGTCTACAAGCCACGCCACTGGATCAACTGCGGCCAGGCCGGCCCGCTGGGCTGGACCATCCCCGCCGCCCTCGGCGTGGTCAAGGCCGATCCGCTG
Source organism: Metapseudomonas otitidis (assembly GCF_011397855.1). Classification (NCBI taxonomy): domain Bacteria; kingdom Pseudomonadati; phylum Pseudomonadota; class Gammaproteobacteria; order Pseudomonadales; family Pseudomonadaceae; genus Metapseudomonas; species Metapseudomonas otitidis. The sequence goes on from NZ_AP022642.1 coordinate 3,917,860, forward strand.
CGCCAGGTGGTCGCCCTCTCCGGCGACTACGACTTCCAGTTCATGATCGAGGAGCTGGCCGCCGGCGCGCAGTTCAACCTGCCCTACATCCACGTGCTGGTGAACAACTCCTACCTGGGTCTGATCCGCCAGGCGCAGCGCGGCTTCGAGATCGACTACTGCGTGCAGCTGTCCTTCGAGAACGTCAACGCACCGGAACTGAACGGCTACGGCGTGGACCACGTCGCCGTGGTCGAGGGCCTGGGTTGCAAGGCCATCCGCGTGTTCGACGCCAACGACCTGCAGGCCGCCTTCGCCCAGGCCCGCAAGCTGATGGCGGAGTTCCGCGTACCGGTGGTGGTGGAGGTCATCCTGGAGCGTGTCACCAACATCTCCATGGGCACCGAGATCAATGCCGTCAACGAGTTCGAAGAGCTGGCCCTGACCGGCGCCGACGCCCCCACCGCCATCTCGCTGCTGGACTGACGAGCCACCTCCCCTCTCCCGTTCGTGGCGGGAGAGGGGCGTCTACCGAGGAGAATCTTCATGCCCCGTTTCGCTGCCAACCTGTCCATGCTGTTCACCGAGGTGGACTTCCTGGACCGTTTCGCCGCCGCCGCCGAAGCCGGCTTCAGCGGCGTCGAGTACCTCTTCCCCTATGACTACCCGGCCGAGGAGATCAAGGCCCGCCTGGACGCCAACGGCCTGGAGCAGGTGCTGTTCAACCTGCCAGCCGGCGACTGGGCCAAGGGTGAGCGCGGCATCGCCTGCCACCCCGATCGCGTCGAGGAATTCCGCGCCGGCGTCGACAAGGCCATCGCCTACGCCAAGGTCCTGGGCAACAAGCAGGTCAACTGCCTGGCCGGCATCCGCCCGCAGGGCCACAGCTGCGAGGTGATCGAGAACACCTTCCTCAACAACCTCGAATACGCCGCCGAGCACCTCGAAGCCGCCGGCATCACGCTGGTGATGGAGATGATCAACACCCTCGACATCCCCGGCTTCTACCTGCAGACCACCCACCAGGCGCTGGATGTCCGCGAGAAGGTGGGCAGCCCCAACCTGTTCCTGCAGTACGACATCTACCACATGCAAATCATGGAGGGAGACCTGGCCCGTACCCTGGAGCGCAACCTCCCCGCCATCCACCACGTGCAGCTGGCCGACAACCCCGGCCGCCACGAACCGGGCACCGGCGAGATCAACTACCGCTTCCTCTTCCAGCACCTCGACCGCATCGGCTACCAGGGCTGGATCGGCTGCGAGTACAAGCCCGCCACCACGACCGCCGCCGGCCTGGGCTGGCTGAAAACCCACAACGCCATCTAATAACGAGGTATTCCACATGGCCAAGATCGGATTCATCGGCACCGGCATCATGGGCCTGCCCATGGCGCAGAACCTGCAGAAAGCCGGCCACCAGCTGTTCCTCTCCAACCACCATGACAAGGCCCCTGCCGCGCTCGTCGAGGCCGGCGCCATCGCCCTGGCCAACCCCCGCGAAGTGGCCCAGGAAGCCGAGTTCATCATCGTCATGGTGCCGGACACCCCGCAAGTCGAAGACGTGTTGTTCCGCAAGGACGGCATCGCCGAAGGCGTGGGCCCGAACAAGGTGGTGATCGACATGAGCTCCATCTCCCCCACCGCCACCAAGGCCTTCGCCGAGAAGATCAAGGCCACCGGCGCCACCTACCTCGACGCCCCCGTCTCCGGCGGTGAAGTCGGCGCCAAGGCCGCGACCCTGAGCATCATGGTCGGCGGCTGCCCGAATGCCTTCGAACGCGCCCTGCCGCTGTTCCAGGCCATGGGCAAGAACATCACCCGCGTCGGCGGCAGCGGTGACGGCCAGACCGCCAAGGTGGCCAACCAGATCATCGTCGCGCTGAACATCCAGGCCGTTGCCGAGGCCCTGCTGTTCGCCGCCCGCAACGGTGCCGACCCGGCCAAGGTGCGTGAGGCGCTGATGGGCGGCTTCGCCGGCTCGAAGATCCTAGAAGTACACGGCGAGCGCATGATCAAGGGCACCTTCGATCCGGGCTTCCGTATCAACCTGCACCAGAAGGACCTCAACCTGGCCCTCTCCGGCGCCCGCGAACTGGGCCTCAACCTGCCCAACACCGCCAACGCACAGCAGGTGTTCAGCACCTGCGCCGCCCTGGGCGGCAGCGGCTGGGACCACTCCGCGCTGATCAAGGGCCTGGAGCACATGGCCAACTTCTCCATCCGCAAGGAGTAAGGCGTTTGCCGCCGGGTGCATGAGCCGGTCCACGGATCGGTTTATCCTCGGCGAACCCCAATCGACTGCCCTGGCCCGAGGTGACACGGCGCCAGAGGCCAGGGTGGTCGATCCCAGTCCCGAGCGGCCCCGCACCCCGGCCGCTGGGGACTGGGATCGGCCCGCCCGACGCCCCAGGCCGACGGTAGCCCCCGAACCACTGCCCTGCCCTGGAGCCCCCTCATGCCGCTCAATCCCGAAGCCCTGCTGCGCGACCTGTTCGCCACCGCCATCGCCGCTGCCCATCCCCGCCAGGTCCTCGCCGACCACCTGCCCACCGACCGTTCCGGCCGCGTCATCGTCATCGGTGCCGGCAAGGCCGCCGCCGCCATGGCCGAGGTGATCGAGCGCGAATGGCAGGGCGAGATCGCCGGCCTGGTGGTGACCCGCTACGGCCACGGCGCCGACTGCCGGCGCATCGAAGTGGTCGAAGCCGCCCACCCGGTGCCGGACGCCGCCGGCCTGGAAACGGCCCGGCGCGTACTGGAGCTGGTCAGCGGCCTCAGCGAAGCGGACCGGGTGATCTTCCTGCTCTCCGGCGGCGGCTCCTCCCTGCTGGCCCTGCCGGCCGAAGGGCTCACCCTCCAGGACAAGCAGCAGGTCAACAAGGCCCTGCTCCGGTCCGGCGCCTCCATCTCCGAGATGAACTGCGTGCGCAAGCACCTCTCGGCCATCAAGGGCGGCCGCCTGGCCAAGGCCTGCTGGCCGGCCACCGTCTACACCTACGCCATCTCCGACGTGCCCGGCGACGAGGCCACGGTGATCGCCTCCGGCCCCACCGTGGCCGACCCGACCACCTCCGCCGACGCCCTGGCGATCCTCGCCCGCTACCAGATCGAGGTACCCGCCCACGTCCGCGCCTGGCTGCAGGACCCGCGCTCGGAGACGGTCAAGCCCGGTGACCCGTGCCTGTCCCGCAGCCATTTCCAGCTCATTGCCACACCCCAGCAATCCCTCGACGCCGCCGCCGACAAGGTCCGCGCCGCCGGCCTGACACCGCTGATCCTCGGCGACCTGGAGGGCGAATCCCGCGAGGTGGCCAAGGTCCACGCCGGCATCGCCCGGCAGATCGCCCGCCACGGCCAGCCGATCAAGCCACCGTGCGTGATCCTCTCCGGCGGCGAGACCACCGTCACCGTACGCGGCAACGGCCGTGGCGGGCGCAACGCCGAGTTCCTCCTCAGCCTGGCCCACGACCTCAAGGGCCACCCGGGCATCTACGCCCTGGCAGGCGACACTGACGGCATCGACGGTTCCGAGGACAATGCCGGCACCCTGATGACCCCGGAGAGCCACGCCCGCGCCCAGGCGCTCGGCCTGTCCTCCCGCGACGCCCTGGACGACAACGACGGCTACGGCTATTTCGCCGCCCTCGACGGGCTGATCGTGACCGGCCCGACCCGCACCAACGTCAACGACTTCCGCGCCATCCTGATTCTTGAGAGCCCCGCACATGACGCCTGACAAGAAAGTGAAGATCCTCGCCACCCTCGGGCCGGCGATCAAAGGCATCGACGACATCCGCGACCTGGTGAAGGCCGGCGTCAACCTGTTCCGCCTGAACTTCAGCCACGGCGAGCACGCCGACCACGCCCAGCGCTACCAGTGGGTGCGCGAGGTGGAGCGCGAGCTGGGCCACCCCATCGGCATCCTCATGGACCTGCAAGGGCCCAAGCTGCGGGTCGGCCGCTTCGCCGAAGGCAAGGTCCAGCTGGAGCGCGACCAGGCCTTCCGCCTCGACCTCGACGCCCGCCCCGGCGACAGCCAGCGGGTCAACCTGCCCCACCCGGAGATCATCCAGGCCCTGGAGCCGGGCATGAGCCTGCTGCTGGACGACGGCCGCCTGCGCCTGCAGGTGACCGCCAAGCATGCCGACGCGGTGGAAACCCGCGTGATCGCCGGCGGCGAGCTGTCCGACCGCAAGGGCGTGAACGTGCCCGAGGCGGTGCTGCAGCTCTCCCCCCTGACCGCCAAGGACCGCCGTGACCTGGACTTCGGCCTGGAGCTGGGCGTGGACTGGGTGGCACTGTCGTTCGTCCAGCGCCCCGAGGACATCGTCGAAGCCCGCGAGCTGATCCAGGGCCGCGCCGCACTGATGGCCAAGATCGAAAAGCCCTCCGCCGTGCAGCACCTGGAGGCCATCGCCCGCCTGTGCGACGCCATCATGGTGGCCCGTGGCGACCTGGGGGTCGAAGTGCCGGCCGAGAACGTGCCGCGCATCCAAAAGGACATCATCCGCACCTGCCGCCAGCTCGGCCGGCCGGTGGTGGTGGCGACCCAGATGCTCGAGTCCATGCGCTTCTCCCCGGCGCCGACCCGCGCCGAAGTCACCGACGTGGCCCACGCCGTGGCCGAAGGCGCCGACACCGTGATGCTGTCGGCCGAGACCGCCTCCGGCGACTACCCGCTGGAAACGGTGCAGATGATGAGCAAGATCATCCGCCAGGTGGAGAACGGCCCGGACTTCCAGAGCCAGCTCGACGTAGCCCGCCCCCAGGCCGAAGCCACGGCCTCCGACGCCATCAGCTGCGCCATCCGCCGCATCAGCAGCATCCTCCCCGTGGCCGTACTGGTGAATTACACCGAGTCCGGTGCCTCCAGCCTGCGCGCCTCCCGCGAGCGGCCCAAGGCGCCGATCCTCAGCCTGACGCCGAACCTGGCCACGGCGCGGCGCCTGACCCTGGCCTGGGGCGTCTACTCGGTGGTCAACGCCCGCCTGCACCGCGTCGAGGAGATCACTGGCACCGCCCTGGAGATCGCCCGTGGCCAGAACATGGCCCGCACGGGAGACACCCTGGTGATCACCGCCGGCGTCCCCCTCGGCACGCCCGGCTCCACCAACCTGCTGCGTATCGAACAACTGTCCTGAGGTGAAGCGGGCCGGCACGTATCGGCCCGCCACCTCCCAGCCCCGGCGCGGCCCGCCCATGCAGCGAGCCGCGCCTGACGAGCCCACGAGCCGTCCCACGCGTTCTTTCGACTGCCACCATGCGAAGCCCACACCCAACCCTCCGGGGCTGGTTCATCGGCCCCCTCAACGGGGTGAGCCAGGTATTCCTGCAACGTCATCCGGGCTGCGGCGCCGTGCTGCTGCTCGCCATCTTCCTCGGGGCGCCCAGCCTGCTGCCCTACGCCGTGCTGGGTACCTGGAGTGCCTGGTTCATCGCCCGTTGCCTGGGCGCAGCCCCTGACGACCTCGACGCCGGCCTCTACGGCTACAACGGCTGCCTGCTGGGCCTGCTGCTCGGGTTGCGCCTGGAGGGCGAGGCGCTGCTGCCGCTGTTCGTCATCGCCGCAGCCGGGCTGTCGAGCCTGGTGATGCGCCCTCTGCTGCGCGCCTCGCGCCGCCACGACAGCCTGCCGGTGTACACCAGCCCCTTCGTGGCGCTGGGCTGGATCAGCCTGTGGCTGGCCGGCCTGCTGCCGCCGCCCCAGCCGGACGACACGCCCTGGCCCCAGGTGCCCCTGGCGGACGGTGGCCTCGCCCTGTTGCGCAGCTTTGGCCAGGTGATCTTCCTCGACAGCCCCGCTGCGGGCGCCTGCGTCCTCGCCGCCCTGGCCCTCGCCAGCTGGCGCGTGGCGGCCTGGGCCCTGCTGGGCGCCGGCTCGGCGCTGCTGCTGGGCATGGCCCTGGCGCTGCCGCACACGGCCGTGATGGGTGGGCTGTTCGGCCTCAACGGCGTGCTCATCGCCATCGCCCTCGGCCAGGGTGTGCGCAGCCTGCCCCGCGTGCTGCTGGGGGTGGGGCTGGGCCTGCTGCTGCAACCCGGCTTCGCCGCCCTGGGGCTGCCGGCCATGACCGCACCCTTCATCCTCGCCTGCTGGCTGGTGCTGGCCGGCGGGCGCCTGCTGCGGGACAGCGCCCGGCGCACTGCCGGCAACGCCCATGCGCTGCGCCGTGCCCGCCGCCTTTGAAAGACCACTTCAAGAGAGGCCCAGAACATTGCACGACGGCCGCCGGCCGGGCATCGTGAGCCTCCCTGCCACCGCAACCGGGCCCACCATGAGCCGACTCGACCCGACCCGCTGGAACCGCCTCTGGCAACAGCTGGGTGCCACAACCCCTGCCGATAGCTTCGAGCACCTGCTGGCGGCCTATTCCGCACCGGACCGCGCCTACCACAGCGATGCCCACATCGCGGCCTGCCTGGCGCACTTCGACACCTGGCAGCACCTGGCCGAGCACCCGCACCTCGTCGAACTGGCGCTCTGGACCCACGACCTGGTCTACGACACCCGCCGCCAGGACAACGAAGCCGCCAGCGCCGAGCAGGCAGTGGCCTGGCTGGAGGCCGCCGGGCTCGGGCACCACGGCGAGGTCGTTCGCGCGCTCATTCTCGCCACCTGCCACCAGGCACCGCCGCAAGGTGCCGACGCCGGGCTGGTGGTCGACCTCGACCTGTCCATCCTCGCGGCCCCGCCGTCGGTGTACGACGCCTACGAAACCGCCATCCGCCAGGAGTACCACTGGGTGCCGGAGCCGCTGTTCCGGGCCGGGCGCAGCAAGCTCCTGAAGCAGCTCCTGGCGCACCCGGCGCTCTACCACAACGCCCCGCTGGCCGAACGCTGGGAGCAGCCGGCCCGGGAGAACCTGCAGCGGGCCCTGCTTGCCCTCGGTGCAGAATAAGCAAATTACTTTTCAGTTCTTTAAAGCATATGCAGCCAGCCGCTATAGTCCCGCTCCTCACTCCGCCAAGAAGGAACGCACAGTGAAACGACTGTTCTCCGCCTCGCTCCTCGCCGCAGGTCTCGCCCTGGCCGGTGCCGCCCATGCTGCACCGCCGCTGCTCAACGTCTCCTATGACGTGATGCGCGACTTCTACAAGGACTACAACGCCGCCTTCCAGAAGCACTGGAAAGCGGAAAAGGGCGAGAACGTCACCCTGCAGATGTCCCACGGCGGCTCCAGCAAGCAGGCCCGTGCCGTGATCGACGGCCTGCCGGCCGACGTCATCACCATGAACCAGGCCACCGACATCGACGCCCTCACCGACAACGGCGGCCTGGTGCCGAAGAACTGGGCCGAGCGCCTGCCGAACAACAGCGCACCGTTCACCTCCGCCACCGTGTTCATCGTGCGCAAGGGCAACCCCAAGGGTCTGAAGGACTGGCCGGACCTGGTGAAGGACGGCGTGCAGGTGGTGGTGCCGAACCCCAAGACCTCCGGCAACGGCCGCTACACCTACCTTTCCGCCTGGGGCTACGTGCTGAAGAACGGGGGCGATGAAGAGAAGGCCAAGGCCTTCGTCGGCCAGCTGTTCAAGCACGTGCCGGTGCTGGACACCGGTGGCCGTGCCGCCACCACCACCTTCATGCAGAACCAGATCGGCGACGTGCTGGTGACCTTCGAGAACGAAGCCGAGATGATCGCCCGTGAATTCGGCCGCGGTGGCTTCGAGGTGGTCTACCCCAGCGTTTCCGCCGAGGCCGAGCCGCCGGTGGCCGTGGTCGACAAGGTGGTGGACAAGAAAGGCACCCGCGAAACCGCCGAGGCCTACCTGAAGTACCTGTGGAGCGACGAGGGCCAGACCATCGCCGCCAACAACTACCTGCGCCCGCGCAACCCGGAGATCCTCGCCAAGTTCTCCGACCGCTTCCCGAAGGTGGACTTCTTCTCCGTGGAGAAGACTTTCGGCAGCTGGCGTGACGTGCAGAAGACCCACTTCCAGGACGGCGGCGTGTTCGACCAGGTCTATACCGCCCAGTGACCCCAACAGGGCCCGGCCAGCGCCGGGCCCTGTCGTTTCAGCCGCGCCAGCCCTGGGTGCGCAGCGCCTCCAGCAACACATCCCCTTCCAGCGCCGGCACCCGGCGCCCGTCCGCCGTGACCATCGCCCGCCCGGCCAGCAGTGCATTGACGATGGCCTCCTCCACCGCCTCTGCCGCCGCCGAGAACAGCGGGGAGATGTGGTCGTTGTTGACCATTGCCAGCGGTGTGCTGAACGGCAGGTCCTTGCGCGCGTAGTCCGCCGGCGGCAGGTTGCGGTTGCCGGTGGCGAAGGCCAGGAAGATGTCGCCGCTGGAGTCCTCGGTGCCGCCGCCGGTCCGGGCGATGCCGATGGAGGCGCGCTGGGCCAGGCGCTGGCACTGGTGCGGCAGCAGCGGCGCGTCGGTGGCGATGATCACCACGATCGAGCCCATGCCGGGGGTGTCGCGCTCGGCGAAGGGCGACTCGATCTCGGTCAGCACGCGCCCCACCGGGTAGCCGTCCACCCGCAGCTCGCGGCGCACGCCGTGGTTGGCCTGCACCAGCGCCCCCACCGCCCAGCCGCCCTGCTCCGCCGGCAGTTGCCGGGAGGCGGTGCCGATCCCGCCCTTGAATTCGTGACAGATCATCCCGGTGCCACCCCCCACGGCGCCCTCCTCCACGGCACCGCTGCGCGCCTCGGCCAGGGCCTGGCGCACCTGCTCGGGGCCGACGTGCTGGCCCCAGATGTCGTTGAGCAAACCGTCGTAGGTCTCCATCACAACCGGCATGCACCAGTACACCGCCTGCCCGGCCTGCTCGCGCTCGGCCGCCACCAGGGCATCGCGCACCACGCCGACACTGTGGGTGTTGGTGATGGCCAGCGGCGTGGTCAGCAGGCCCGCCTCGCGGATCCACTCCAGGCCGGTGGCGTCACCGTTGCCATTGAGCACATGGCAGCCGGCGAAGCAGGGTTGCTGGCGGGCCGCCCCCTCGCGGGGCTGCACCAGGGTCACCCCGGTGCGCACCGGTTTGCCGTCGCGCACCTCCTCCAGCGTGCTGTGGCCGACCCGGACCCCGGGCACATCGGTGATGGCATTGAGCGGGCCGGGCGTACCCAGGCCGATGCGGATTCCCAATTGACGCGCGCGCATGGCGACTCCTTGTGGTTCAAAGCTTCTGGAAGGCCGGGCTGAACTTGCCATAGGTGCAGTAGAAGATCACCGAGACGGCCAGCAGCCCGAGGATGATGAGCAGGTCCCGGCTGGAGGCCGCCAGGCCCAGGTTGACCAGCAGCGCCGCGGCACCACCGGCAGCCAACAGGGCCGGCAGCGGCCAGAACGGCATGCGGTAGCTGTGTTCCAGGTCACGCCGCAGCACCCGGCTGAACAGGCCGCACAGCCCCACCACCAGGTAGACCAGGACGATCAGCAGCACCGTGAACGAAGTCAGTTCGGCCAGGTTGGAGCTGAAGCTGAGCAGCGCCGAGGGCACAGCAAGGAACAGCGTGGCCAGCCAGGGCGAATCCCAGCGCGGATGAATGCGGGTGAAGGTGCGGTTGAGGGTCGGCATCCACAGCTCGTCGCGACCGCTGCTGAAGATGACCCGGCCGATCTGGATGACGATGGCGACGATGGCGTTGAACACCGAGAGGAAGATGCCAGCGCTGACCCAGCGCGACAGCGTCTCGTTGCCCAGGCTGGCGAGCAGGTAGCCGATGGGGTCGGGGCTGGCGATCAGGGTCTCCAGCGAGGGCGCGCCGATGATCAACGCGGTGAGCGGCACCAGCTCGATCACCACCACCAGCACCAGGGACCACAGCACCGCCTTGTGCACGCCCCGGCCGCCGCATTTCATGTCCTCGGCCATCAGCACCGCGCTGCCGTAGCCGTTGTAGGAGAACAGCGCCGTGCCCACCGCGCCCAGCACCAGCGCCATGGGCGCCGCCTGGAGCACGCCGCCATCGAGGATCTGCGGGTGCAGCAGCACGCTGGCCGGCTGACTGGGGTTGCCGAAGCCCAGGCCGACGATCACCAGCAGGGCGGCCACCTCCAGCAACAGGCAGAGGCCGGTGACCCAGGCGTTGACCTTGATGTTGAGAATGCCCAGCGCGTAGCTGGCGACGACGATGGTCAGCGCCACCGTCTGGCTGTCGAACGCCGTGCCCAGCGCGCGGTTGAGGTAGGTGGCGGCGCCGGTGGCCAGCACCGGCGGGATGAACAGCAGCATGGCCAGCACCGTGAGGAAGGTGGCGTAGCCGGCCAGCCCACCGAAGATGCGCTTGGCGTAGACGTACTCGCCGCCGGCCGAGCGGTGCGCACGGCCCAGCTCGGCGTAGCAGCAGGCGAACATCAGGGCCAGCACGCCGGCCAGGGCGAAGGCCATGAAGGCGCCGCTGCCGGCCTGCTGGATGGCGAAGGGGGCGATCACGAAGATGGAACTGGCGGGGGTGACCCCGGAGACGGTGATGGCGACGACATCGGCGGTGCCGAGACTGGGTTTGAGACGGCCGCCCGCAGGCGTGGAAGCGCTCATATCCTGATCCTCTGGTTGTTATTGGGATTGAGGCAGACATCAAGCAGTACGCAGTGGCGCTTCTGGTGGCGCCGGTTGGTGGGCCGATTCTGGGCGGGGCCCGGCCGTGCGCCAATCACCCTATTGGCGTACGCCCCCTTGAGGCTGGGGGAGCGGATCGGACAAGCTGGCCTCCCCCTCTTTCGATCTGGAGCACCGCATGGACAGCCTGTTCAGGGAGGTCGGCCTGCATGCCGGCCTGGGCCGCACCGTCGAGCACCTCGGCGGCGAGCGGTTCTGGAAGCAGCTGATCCTGCTGCTGCACCAGTGGCTGCCGTTCGACAACGCGCTGGCGGCCTACTACCCCACCCAAGGCGCGCCGCAGCCCCTGGAGGAGTACGACGCCGAGCCGGAAGGCACACCCACCGCCATGCCGGCCTACCTCAGCGGGCCCTACCTGCTCGACCCCTTCTACCAGGCGTGCCGGGAAGGGCTGCCCAGCGGCTTCTACCGCCTGGAGGAAGTGGCGCCGGACCACTTCCGCCAGAGCGAGTACTACCTCAGCTACTTCCACGACAACGTGCTGGAGGACGAGGTGCAGTTCATCGCACAGCTCCCCGGCGCGGGCAGCCTGTCCCTGTCACTGGGCATGCGAAAGCGGTTCGATGCGGCGGAATGCGGCCTTGCGGCCCTGGTGGCGCCCTGGGTGCTGGCGCTGATGCAGCAGCACTGGCGCCAGCGCCTGCAGGCTCGCGGCCCGGCCAGGCAGGACCAGGTGGCCTCGCAGGTGCGCGATGCCCTCAGCCAGTTCGGCGCGGGGGTGTTGTCGGAGCGGGAGCTGGAGATCGCCCGGCTGATCCTGCGGGGCTATTCGAGCAAGGCGATGGCGGAGCGGCTGGCCATCTCGCCGGACACGGTGAAGGTCCACCGCCGGCATCTCTACGCCAAGCTGGACATCTCCTCCCAGCCGGAGCTGTTCTCGCTGTTCATCCAGGCCCTGGGGCACGACCCGGAGAACCCATGAGGCAGGCCGTGAGCCCCGCCCCTCAGTCGAAGGCGTCGGCCCACTGGGCGAACTGCATGCACAGGCCGAAGCTGGTCACGTCACGGGTGTCGGCCATGCAGTTGACCGCCATGCGCGGCGTACCGCCCTTGACGTAGTCGGACACACAGGCCCGCTCGTTGCGCTTGAGCAGCTTGTAGGCGGTGTCGAACTTGTACATAGCCTCGTCCAGCTGGGCCTGGGTGATGCGCTTCTGGCGTACACGCTCGCGCCCGAGCTGCTGGGCCTCACGGATCAGCGAAGGCATGCGCGAGATGGCGGCCGCGCACTGCACCACGCCTTTCTGCTGGAGCTGGCCGGGGTTGAGGTCGTCCTCATCGTCCAGGTCCAGTCCACTGGAAGACTTCGAACGGGAGGTCAGCTCGCTGTCGTCGAGGCCCTGCATGGTATTCACCTGCAGCTTCTCTTCATGGACGTTGCGGCTTTCCGGCGGCGGGGTGTCGGTGAAATGCACGCGGCCCTGCTCGTCTCGCCATTGGTAGACCTGAGCGCTGGCAGGCAGGGAAAGGACGATGGCCAAGGCGGCCAGGCAGGCGCGAGCGAACATCCATGTGCTCCGGAGATATCAAAACGCCAGCAACTTACCTAAGCGCCCGGATGCTGTCCATGGCCCTGCGAGCCGCCCTTTGTGACGCAGGTCACGGATGGCGACGACCCAGCCCGGCGGGCACGCCGGAGGCGTCGGTGGGCTGCCAGGGGCCGTCGGCGCCGTTGGACCAGCTCCAGCCGCCATCCCAGCGGTAGTAGGTGCGTTCGCGGTAATAGAGCTCGCCCCGCCCTTCCAGCACGTACACCCCGAGGGTGTTGTCCCAGTAGCAGGCCGCGCCGGGTGGCGGGGCATAGCGGGGGTGGGTCTTCATGCGCGTCACCCGCGGTGTTGGCGCGGGGGCCGGGGTGACGCGCGGCGGTGTTGCCGCGGGCCCCTGGGCAGGCGGCTGGCCTGCCGGGGCGGGAGGCCGGAGGGTACAGCCGGCCAGGGTGACGAGCAGGCAGGCCAGGGACAGTCGAAGGGTCGCGTGCATGGCCGCCGGCTCCGATGGGGTTGTCAGGGCTGATCCGGGCTGTCGATGGTCAACTGCTGCGGATCCTCGGTAGCACTAGACAACGCCGGGCCGCGTCCGATCCATTCACCGCTCTTGGCATTGCCTTCGCGGGATACACGGGCGACCAGTTGCACCTGCGGGAAGTTGGAGATCTTCAGCTGCGGCATCATCGCGTCGGCGTCGCTGAGCACCACCTCGGCCGGCAGGTCCTTCACCGTCAGGCGCTTGACGGCCAGCGGCATGGGCGGGCCTTCGGCGGCGCGGGCGAAGATGAACACCGTGTCGCCCGGCTGCACCTTGTCCTTCAGTGCGGCGGCCAGGTCGACGCGGACCTTCAGCTGCGGCATGGACTTGGTGAGCGTCTCGCGCTCGGGCAGGGTTTCGCCGTTCTCGGCCAGCCGCTCGCGGGCCCGGTCGATCCCGCCTTGCAGGGCAGCGCGGGACGGGTCGTCCTGGGGCAGCACGGCGATCAGGCGTTCCCAGTAGCCGATGGCGTCCTTGAAGCGGCCTTCCTCGAAACCGGCGATGCCCAGAAGGCCCAGGCTGGTGACCTCGTTGGGGTCCGCCTTGAGGGCGTCCTCGGTCAACGCCTGGACTTCAGGGGTGAAACGCTTCTGGCTGGCGAAGTACAGCGCCTGGGCCCACTGGCCGAGCAGCTCGGGCTGACGGCCGGCGATCTGCACCGCGCGCTCGTAGGCCTTGGCGGCATCGACCGGGCGCTCCTGGGCCATGTAGGTACGGCCGAGGAAGTACCAGCCTTCGGCGGAATCCGGCTGGGCCTGCACGGCCTTTTCCAGGCGCGCGGTCATTTCCTCGATGGTGCGCGGCTGTTCGCGCATTTCGCGGGCCAGCTGGACCTTGTCGCTGGAACCCCAGTGGGCATACAGGCCAAGGCCGAGGGCCGGAACCAGCAGTGCGGCGAGCAGCGGCAAAGCGCGCCCCAGGCGGGCGCTGCGGTCAGCGGCGGCGCCCTCGGTATCGGCCAGCAGTTCGCGGGCCGCTTCGGCGCGACCGGCCTCCAGCTGGGCCTCGGTGAGGGTGCCGGCCTCGTGCTGGGCCTGCAGTTCGGCCAGGCGCTCCTGGTACAGGGCGACGTTGAGGGCGGTTCGGTCTTCCTCGGCCTGGGCCTTGCGGCCGCGCAGCACGGGAATCAGCAGGAATGCCAGGGCGACCAGCAGCAGCAGGCCGGCGGCGAGCCAGAAATCGATCATCAGCGGTTCTTGTCCTGAGTCTCTTGATTGAGCAGCGCATCCAGACGGGCGCGCTCATCGCTGGAAAGCAGTGCATCACCCGGCGCGTTCTCGACGCGGCGACGGCGCAGCACGATCACCCCGAGCACCAGCAGGCCGCCGGCCAGCAGGCCCGCCGGGCCGTACCAGAGCAGCAGCGTGCGGCCGTTCACCGGGGGCTTGTAGCGCACGAAGTCGCCGTAGCGGGCCACCAGGAAGTCGACGATCTCGTCATTGCTCTTGCCCGCTTCGAGCATGCGGTAGATCTCGCGGCGCAGGTCGGTGGCGATGGGGGCGTTGGAGTCGGCGATGTTCTGGTTCTGGCACTTGGGGCAGCGCAGTTCTTCGGTGAGCACACGGAAGCGCTCGCGCTCGGCTTCGTCACGGAACTCGTAGGTGTCGATGGCCGCGCGGGCGACGCCGGTGAGGGCAAGGCCGAGGGCCAGGGTGGCGAGCAGGCGCTTCATTGGCCGGCCTCGTCGACCAGGGACTGGTACAGCGGCGCCAGCTGCTCACGCCAGACGACCTCGTCGATCACGCCGACGAACTTGTGGCGGATGACGCCGTCCTTGTCGATCAGGAAGGTCTCGGGGGCGCCGTAGACGCCCAGGTCCAGGCCGAGACTGCCCTGCTCGTCGCGGATGTCCAACTGGTAAGGGTTGTGGAACTCCTTCAGCCATTTGAGGGCGGCGGCGTTGTCGTCCTTGTAGTTGACGCCGTAGATGGTCACGCCCATCTGCGACAGCTTGTTCAGCACCGGGTGCTCGACCCGGCAGGAGATGCACCAGGTGCCCCAGACGTTGACCAGCGCGGGCTTGCCCTTGAGGTCGGCCTCGCTGAGGGTCCGTGCGCCATCCACGGCTGGCAGGCTGAACGCGGGGAAGGGTTTGCCGATCAGCGCCGAGGGCAGCTCGGCGGGGTCGAGGAACAACCCGCGGTAGAGGAACACCGCCACGCCGAGGAAGATCGCCAGCGGCAGCAACAGGATCAGGCGCTTCATGCTTGAGCTCCAGCCAGGCCCAGGGCGTCACGCACCCGGGTCTTCACCTTGACCCGGTAGCGCGGGTCGAATGCCGCCAGGACGCCGCCCAGGCCCATCAGCAGGCCGCCGAGCCAGATCCAGCGGACGAACGGTTTGACGTGCACGCGCACGGCCCAGGCGCCATCACCCAGGGGCTCGCCGAGGGCGACGTAGAGGTCGCGGGTGAAGCCGGCGTCGATGCCGGCCTCGGTCATCATCGACTGCTGCACGGTGTACAGGCGCTTCTCCGGGTGCAGCACGGCGATCTGCCGATCACCGTCGAGGACACGGACGGTGCCCTTGTCGGAGGTGAAGTTGGGGCCTTCGTGGTGGGCTGCGCCCTCGAACACGAAGCGGTAGCCGCCCAGTTCCACCGACTCGCCGGGGGACAGGCGCAGGTCACGCTCGGCGCTGTACTGGCTGGAGAGCACGACGCCGAGGGCACACACGGCGATGCCGGCGTGGGCCAGCTGCATGCCCCAGTAGCTGCGGGTCAGGCTGCGGGCGCCCTTGAACAGGCCCTTGTGGCGGGTCTTGTCGAGCAGGTCGCGAACGCCGGCCAGCAGCACCCAGGCGGACAGGCAGCCAACCGCCAGCACCGCCCAGTGGAAATCCCCCAGGACGAACGCTGCGAGCACACCCAGCACCAGGCTGCCCACCAGCACCGGGCCGAGCATGCCCACCAGCCACTTCACCGGGGTGTCCTTCCAGCGCACCAGCACGCCCACGGCGATCACCACCATCAGCAGGGCCATCAGCGGCAGGAACAGGGCATTGAAGTACGGCGGGCCAACGGAGAGCTTGGCGCCGGACAGCGCGTCCAGCACCAGCGGGTAGAGGGTGCCCAGCAGGATCATGGCGGCGGTCACCACCAGCACCAGGTTGTTGACCAGCAGCAGCGTCTCGCGGGACCAGAGGGCGAAGCCCACCTGGCTCTTGACCACCGGCGCGCGGATGGCGAACAGGGTCAGCGAGCTGCCCACCACGGCCAGCAGGAAGCCGAGGATGAACACGCCCCGCTCCGGGTCGGCGGCGAAGGCATGCACCGAGGTGAGCACGCCGGAACGGACCAGGAAGGTACCCAGCAGGCTGAGGGAGAAGGCGGCGATGGCCAGCAGCACGGTCCAGCTCTTGAACACGCCACGCTTCTCGGTGACGGCCAGGGAGTGGATCAGCGCGGTGCCCACCAGCCAGGGCATGAAGGAAGCGTTCTCCACCGGGTCCCAGAACCACCAGCCGCCCCAGCCGAGTTCGTAGTAGGCCCACCAGGAGCCGAGCACGATGCCGACGCTGAGGAAGGCCCAGGCGATGATGGTCCACGGGCGCGACCAGCGCGCCCAGGCGGCGTCCAGGCGACCGCCGAGCAGCGCGGCGATGGCGAAGGCGAAGGCCACCGAGAAGCCGACGTAGCCCATGTAGAGCATCGGCGGATGGACGATCAGGCCGAAGTCCTGCAGCAGCGGGTTCAGGTCGTTGCCGTCGGCCGGCATGTTCGGCAGCAGGCGCTTGAAGGGGTTGGAGGTGATGATCAGGAACGACAGGAAGCCGATGCTGATCATGCCCATCACGCCCAGGACGCGGGCCAGCATCACCTCGGGCAGTTGCCGGGAGAACACCGAGACGGCGAAGGTCCAGCCACCGAGGATCAGCGCCCAGAGCAGCAGCGAGCCCTCGTGGGCGCCCCATACGGCACTGAACTTGTAGTACCAGGGCAGCGCGCTGTTGGAGTTGCTGGCGACGTAGGCGACCGAGAAATCGTCGCTCATGAACGCCCAGGTGAGGCAGCCGAAGGAGAATGCCAGGAAGGCGAACTGCCCCCAGGCAGCCGGTTGCGCCAGGCTCATCCACTGCCGGTCGCCGCGCCAGGCGCCGATCATCGGCAGGGTGGCCTGCACGGCAGCCATGCACAGGGCGAGGATCAGGGCCAGGTGGCCGAGTTCGGGAATCATCGATCAGCCCTCTTTCTTCTCAGGCAGGTTGCCGCTTTCCTTGAGGGCCTTGGTGACCTCCGGCGGCATGTACTTTTCGTCGTGCTTGGCCAGTACCTCGTCAGCCACCAGCACGCCCTGCCCGTCCAGCTTGCCCAGGGCGACGATGCCCTGCCCTTCGCGGAACAGGTCGGGGAGGATGCCGTGGTAGCGGATGGTGACGCTCTTGGCGAAGTCGGTGACCACGAACTCCACGTCGAGGGAGTCGCCGGTGCGCTTGACCGAGCCTTCGGCCACCATGCCGCCGGCGCGGATGCGCGTGTCCTGGGGGGCTTCGCCGTTGGCGATCTGGGTGGGGGTGTAGAACAGGTTGATGTTCTGCTGCAGCGCCGACAACGCCAGCGCCACGGCGATCCCCACCCCGGCGAGGATGGCCAGGATGATGAACAGGCGCTTCTTGCGGATCGGATTCACTTGCCTTCCTCCCGGCGCAGACGGCGCGCCTCTTCTTTCAGGTAGCGACGCCGGGCTGCGACCGGCAGCGCGACGTTGAGCGCCAGGACCAGCAGGCTGATGCCGTAGGCGCTCCAGACGTACAGGCCGTGGTGGCCCATGGCGAGGAACTCGCCGAACGTTGCAAAACTCACGATGCCTTCTCCACCAGGGCCTTCACCTCGTTGCGCACCCAGGCGGCGCGGGCCTCGCGACGCAGGACTTCGAGGCGCATGCGCATCAGCACCACGGCGCCGAAGAAGCAGTAGAAGCCCAGCACCATCAGCAGCAGCGGCACCCACATTTCGGCGGGCATGGCCGGCTTCTCGGTGACGGTGAAGGTGGCCGGCTGGTGCAGGGTGTTCCACCACTCCACCGAGTACTTGATGATCGGGATGTTGATGACCCCGACGATGGCCAGCACCGCGCAGGCCTTGGCGGCGCTGTCACGATTGCTGATGGCCTGGCCCAGTGCAATCACACCGAAGTACAGGAACAGGAG
Source organism: Metapseudomonas otitidis (assembly GCF_011397855.1). Lineage (NCBI taxonomy): Bacteria > Pseudomonadati > Pseudomonadota > Gammaproteobacteria > Pseudomonadales > Pseudomonadaceae > Metapseudomonas > Metapseudomonas otitidis. The sequence continues at coordinate 3,935,592 of NZ_AP022642.1, forward strand.
GATGAGCATCGACGTCAGTCGGGCATCCCACACCCACCAGGCACCCCAGGTCGGCTTGCCCCACACGGCACCGGTCACCAGGGCGATGAAGGTCATCCAGGCGCCTACCGGCGCGGCGGCCTGTAGGGCGACGTCGGCCAGCTTCATCTTCCAGACCAGCCCGACCACACCGCAGACGGCGAGCATGACGTAGCAGGACTGGGCCAGGAAGGCGGCCGGGACGTGGATGTAGATGATCCGGAAGCTGTTGCCCTGCTGGTAGTCCGGCGGCGCGAAAGCCAGGCCCCAGACGGTACCGACAGTGATCAGCAGGGCAGCACCGACGGCGAACCAGGGGAGCCAGCGGCCACTGATCTCGTAGAACCATTTCGGCGAACCCAGCTTGTGGAACCAGGTCCAGTTCATCGGGCCCACCTGCTGGGCACGGAGGCCTGTGCGGACATCGGCAGTTCTCTCATCAAGGCAACTCTTGTTCGTTATTCGCCGACGCTGATGGTCAGGCCAGCGGCTATGGCAAAGGGAGTCAGGGTCACCGCCAGGGCGGTGAGGCAGCCCAGCCACAACAGGTGGCCGACAGCCGGCAATCCTTGCAGGGCCGCTTGCAGGGCCCCGCTGCCGAGAATCAGCACGGGGATGTACAGCGGCAGTATCAGCAGCGCGAGAAGCAGGCCGCCGCGCTTGAGACCAACGGTCAGCGCGGCACCCACCGCACCCAGCAGGCTCAACACCGGCGTGCCCAGCAGCAGGGAGCCGAGCAGCACCGGCAGGCAGCGGGCGGGCAGGCCCAGCATCAGCGCCAGCAGCGGCGCCAGCAGGACCAGCGCCAGTCCGGAGAAAAGCCAGTGTGCCAGCACCTTGGCCAGGACCAGAAGCGGCAGGGGGTGCGGCGAAACGACCCACTGTTCCAGCGAGCCGTCCTCGAAATCACTGCGGAAAAGCCCGTCCAGCGAGAGCAGGACGGCCAACAGGGCCGCTACCCAGACCAGCCCCGGTGAAAGGGTTTGCAACAATTGGCTCTCGGGACCGACCGCCAGGGGGAACAGGGCGATGACGATGGCGAAGAACACCAGGGGGTTGGCCAGCTCGGCAGGGCGACGGAACAGCAGGCGCGCTTCGCGGGCCATGACCAGGGTGAAGACCGATCTCATGCCGCACGTCGTCCCAGGTCCAGTTCACGGTAGCCCGCCGGCAGGTGGGCGGGGCTGTGGTGGGTGGTGAACACCACCAGGCCGCCACGCTCGCAGTGCCCGGCCAGGTGCGCCTCGAGCTGGGCGACGCCCTGCTTGTCGAGTGCGGTGTAGGGTTCGTCGAGGATCCACAGCGGCGGCGGATCGAGGTAGAGCCGCGCCAGGGCGACGCGGCGCTGCTGGCCAGCGGAGAGGGTGTGGCTGGGAACGTCCTCGAATCCACGCAGCCCGACGGCGGCCAGCGCTTCCCAGATCGCCTCGCGCTCGGCGCTCTGGTGCAGGGCGCAGAGCCAGGTCAGGTTCTCTTCCGGGGTGAGCAGGCCCTTGATGCCGGCGGCATGGCCGATCCACAGCAGCTCGCGGGCCAGTTCGGCACGCTGCCGACCGAGGGCGACGCCTTTCAGCAGGATCTCGCCGGAAGTGGGTTGCATCAGGCCGCAGAGCAGGCGCAGCAGGCTGGTCTTGCCACTGCCGTTCGGCCCACTGATCTGCAGCATTTCCCCGGGTTCGAGCGCCAGGTCCAGCCCTTCGAAGAGCATCCGCCAATCACGCTCGCAGGCGAGGTCGAGGGTCTGGAGGTAGGGACTGGTCACGTCAGCGGATACCCTGCGGGGAACTCAAGTGATGGGGTCGCCGGCCGCTATACTGGAATCGCGCTCCACCGCCAGCCCGGACGGGGCGGCATTATACATGTCATCCCCAGCCCCGAAGGGGGCTTTTTCAACAGGTTGTAACCCTTTGATGACCGAGATCAGCACTTCGCGCCCCATCGCTTCCGTGCCCACCGCCAGCCGGGCGGCGCAGGCTGTAGCAGATGCCGCGCTGAAGCTGCTGCAACCATCCAATGGCCTGCTGGCGGCTGGCGACAGCGCCGAGGCCGAGGTGGTCAGCGTCAAGGAAACCGCGCAGAACAGCTTCCAGGTGATGCTGCGCCTGAGCCTGGGCAGCGGCCAGCAGGCAACGCTGGAAGCCACCAGCACGCGCCCCCTGAGCCAGGGCTCGCTGGTGAACGTCACGGCCCTTTCGGACAGCCGCCTGATGGTGGCCCTGCAGTCGGCCGGTGCCCTGCCGCTGGACAGCCTGGACCTGGAGCAGGTGCCGATCGGCACGCTGATCCAGGGCAAGGTGGTCGCCAGCGAACAGCTCGCCGAGGCGAAGGCGACCGTCTATCGCACCCTGATCAACCTGATCAACACGCCGCTGGCAGGCCGCCAATTGGCTGTCGACAGCCCGCAACCGCTGCCGGTCGGCAGCCTGCTCAGCGCCCAGGTCCAGGGCGACCAGTCCCTGCGCTTCATCCCGCTGAGCAATCGCCTGGACCAGTTGGCCCTCAGCCAGCAGTTGAACAACCAGGTGTCGCGCCAGGGTTCCCTGGAGGGCCTGTTCGGCGCCCTTGCCGAACTCGACCCGGACCTGCCACCGAACCTGCGCAACGCCGTGGAGCGCCTGCTGGGCTCACTGCCCGGCCCCGGCCAGCTGAGCGACGCCAAGCAACTGGCCAAGGCCATGGAGAACAGCGGTGCGCTTTTGGAGGCACGCCTGCTGGCCGGTCACGGCGCCGCCACCGGGCAGGACCTGAAGGGCAACCTGCTGCGCCTGATCGCCCAGTTGCTGCCCGAACTGCCCAACGCACCGGCGGCGCTGCCCACCGCTGGCGCCAGCAACGCCATGGCCCAGGCCCTGCCGGCCTTCATCCGCAACGCACTGGGCTCCCTCGGCCAGGCCAGCTCGCGCCAGCAGGCACTGAGCTTCCCCCTTCCCTCCCGCCTGGCCCAGGCCGCACAGGAGGAAGGCGACCTGGAAACCTTGCTGAAGCTGGCGGCGGCAGCCGTCTCGCGCCTGCAGACCCACCAGCTCTCCAGCCTGGCGCAGTCGCAGATGACCCCGGAGGGCAACCTGGTCACCACCTGGCAGCTGGAGCTGCCGATGCGCAACCAGCAGGAAATCGTCCCGCTGCAGATCAAGATCCAGCAGGAAGAGCGTCAGGCCCAGCAGCAACGGCGCAAGGACGAGCAGAAGGAAAACCTCTGGCGTATCGAACTGGCGTTCGATATCGCTCCCTTGGGCCCATTGCAGGTCCAGGCGCAGCTGCTGCGCGGTTCGATCTCCAGCCAACTGTGGGCGGAACGAGCCGCCACGGCACGCTTCATCGACAGCGAACTGGGCAATCTGCGTGAGCGGCTGGTGGCCGCCGGGCTGGAAGTGGGTGAACTGGCCTGCCAGCAAGGCACGCCGCCCCAAGGCCCACGCACGACCCTGCAGCAACGCTGGGTGGATGAGACGGCATGAAACAGACCGAACGCCGCCAGGCGATTGCCCTCTCCTATGACGGGGTCAGTGCACCGAACCTGACCGCCAAGGGTGACGACGAGCTGGCCGAGGCGATCCTCGCCATCGCCCGCGAGTACGAGGTGCCGATCTACGAGAACGCTGAGCTGGTCCGCCTGCTGGCGCGGATGGAACTGGGCGAGGCCATCCCCGAGGCGCTGTACCGCACGCTGGCCGAGATCATCGCCTTTGCCTGGTACCTGAAGGGCAAATGCCCGGCGGGCTTCGACCCCGACGCCACCCGGGACGTGACGCCAGGCCTGCCGCTGCTGGAGGGCCCTAAGGGCTGAGCGCCAGCACCTCACCCTCCATGCCCTTGCCTTGGGGGAAGTCCAGCAATTGCCAGGCGAAGTAGCCGTCACGGAAATAGAAGACCTGGCGATACCCCCACCCAACTGCCAATTGCGCCGCCAGCGCCCCGCGCGGGTAGACGTCGCTGTCGCAGTAGATCACCAGCGGCACATGCCGCGGCCACTGGGGCATGGCCAGGCCGGCGAAGCGGTCGGTCAGGTCCAGGTGCACGGCTCAGTGAACGTGGCCCCAGCTCCACTCCCGGTCCGGCCGGACGTCGATGAACAGGGCGCCGTAGTCGAACAGCCGCTTGGCCTGCAGCACGTTGACAGTCGTCGCTCCCGCAACATGCAGGGGCGCCTCCTCCGCCTGGGCCAGCGGCAAGAGGAGCAAGAGCAACAGGTGAGCCAGGCGCATGGGCAACTCCGCTCGGTGGGCCTGGTTAGAGCCTAGTCCGGGCAGAAGTGCCGACTTGGAGTGATTGGTTAGATGGCAGGCGGGGCTTAGAACCGGGCGCGCATCAGCTCTGGGCCTGCTTGCGCGCGAGCTGGAGCTTGCTGACCAGTTCCGCCTCGGCCTTGCTGAGCCCACAGGAATGAGTGAGGTCGTCGACGCTCGCCCCCATGCCCGCAAGACGTGCGGCTTGGGTGAAGGAGATGCTGCTGGGGTCGCGCTGCTCGATCTGGCTGACCTTGTCGGGCAGCGGCGCCACCACCCGGCGCAGCTCGTGCAACTCCTCCCCCATGCGGATGCTGCCGCTGAGGTAGGCATCGAGACGGCGGGCCAGTTCCTTCAGCCGCTGGTCTCGAGCCGCTTCGCGCTTGGCCTGTTCCTGGGCGAGCTCCAGCTGCTGCCGGCGCAATCGCACGCAGGCGAAGGCGAGCGCCGCACAGGCGACCGCCAGGACCAGCAGCGCGATCTCGATCAGCACGTCAGATGCTCTCCAGCTCCGACCACTCTTCTTCGCTCATCATCTTGTCCAGCTCGACCAGGATCAGCAGCTCGCCGTTCTTGTTGCAGACGCCCTGGATGAACTTGGCCGACTCCTCGTTGCCCACGTTGGGCGCGGTCTCGACCTCGGACTGACGCAGGTAGACCACTTCGGCGACGCTGTCGACGAGGATGCCCACCACCTGCTTGTCCGCCTCGATGATGACGATGCGGGTGTTGTCGGTGACCGGCGCGGAATCCAGGCCGAAGCGCTGGCGGGTATCGATCACCGTCACCACGTTGCCACGCAGGTTGATGATGCCCAGGACGTAGCTGGGAGCCCCCGGCACCGGCGCGATCTCGGTGTAGCGCAGGACTTCCTGCACCTGCATCACGTTGATGCCGTAGGTTTCATTGTCCAGGCGGAAAGTCACCCACTGCAGGATGGGATCTTCGGAACCTTGCCCTGACGATTTCTTCATGTTCCCTAGCCTCTTCTTGTACCGCGCGGGGCGGCGAATGCGGGTTGACCGCCTTGTTGCGAATCCGGCGCCCCGGCGTGCGGAGCCTGCCTCTTCATTGTTCAGTTAAGCGACATGTTCTTGACGGCGCCACTGGCAATCAATTCGGCCAGTGCGGCGACGTCCAGCAGCGCACACATGTGCTCGATCACCGTGCCGGCCAGCCAGGGTCGCTGGCTGCGCTGACTGCGCCACTTGATCTCGTTCGGGTCCAGGCGGATGGAGCGGCTCACCTGGTGCACGGCGAGACCCCATTCGTAGCCCTGGACGGAAATAACGTACTGCAGCCCCTCGCGGAAATCATCGCGGTAACGGTCCGGCATCACCCAGCGAGCCGTGTCCAGCACCTTCAGGTTGCCTGCCTGGCACGGCAGGATACCGAGGAACCAGTCCGGCTGGCCGAACAATGGCGTGAGTTCCTGGCCGGCAAGTGGGTAGATGGAGCCCAGGCAGACCAGAGGCACAGCCAGGGTCAGCCCGGCAACGTCGAACAGCAGGCATTCGAATGGCTCTTCCGCCCATTGAGGGCGCCCCTCGAAGCTGGGTGGCAAAGGCTCGCGGGACTCGACGCTGGCAACCTGCAGTTCGGCAACCGGTTCCACCAGCGCAAGCTCGGGCTCTGGCTCCGGGATTGTCGGCACCAGCATCGGCTCGGCGATGACCGGCGCAAGCTGACGCACCGGGCGATCCTCCACCAGCTGGACCGCTACGGGAGCGGCACGCACCACGCGAGGAGCCGCCTCCGGCGCGGCGGCCAGGACTGGGCGCGCCTGGTTCAGCCGGGCATCGCGCACCTGCTCCTCGAGCACGGCAGCCTCGAATTCCTCCAGGCTTACGCTGTCGGCGAGTTCGATGGCTGCTTCCTGCAGCAGGGAGTCCAGGTAGGACTGCAACGCCAGTTGCGGTCGGGGGGTGGTGGCGAGGGTACGGCTCATGGGTGGGACCTGCGACGTTGGGCTCGACAGTCTATCGGCACAGAGCATGCCGGACTTGAGAGCACCTGTAGCTCAGCATAGACGCTCATATCAGGCGACCTGCGCGGCGAGCTGCTGGCTCAGCAGGTGCTTGAGCAGCGCGCGATAGGCGATCACGCCACGGCTGTTGCCGTCGTACTGCGACGGGGTCACGCCGGCACGGCTGGCATCCCGCAGGCGGGTGTCCACCGGGATGTAGGCCGGCCAGAGGTGCTCCGGATAGGTGTTGCGCAGCACACGCAGGGTATTCAGGGACGCCTGGGTCCGACGGTCGAAAAGAGTCGGCACGATGGTGTAGGGCAGCGCCTGCTTGCGCGAGCGATTGACCATGTTGAGGGTGCTGACCATGCGTTCCAGGCCCTTCACTGCCAGGAATTCGGTCTGCACGGGGATCACCAACTGTTGGCTGGCAGCCAGTGCATTGACCATCAACACGCCGAGCAGCGGCGGGCTGTCGATGATGGCGTGGTCGAAGTCCTGCCACAGCTGCGCCAGGCTCTTGGCGATCACCAGGCCCAGCCCGTTCTGCCCGGGCGACTGGCGCTCGAGGGTGGCCAGGGCGGTGCTGGAAGGTAGCAGCGACATGCGCTCGTGGCTGGTCTGCAGCAGCAGTTGCCGGGGCAGCCCTTCCGGTACGCCGCCCTGGTGGAGGAACAGGTCGAAGCAGCTGTGCTCCAGGGTATCGGGGTCATGGCCGAAATAGCTGGTCATGGAACCGTGGGGATCGAGATCCACGACCACGACGCGCTTGCCGGCGTCGGCCAGCAGGCCTGCCAGTGCGATGGAGGTGGTGGTCTTGCCGACACCACCCTTCTGATTGGCTACCGCCCAAACTCTCATGCTCTTCGTCCTCCCGGCGAAACCACAGCCTTGCCGAGGATCATTGTCCACCCGCTGGCGCGGGCGACGGGGAATTGACGGCCCCCGCTGCGGAGGGCCCCGGTGCAGGCGCTGGTGCAGTTTGCGTGCCAGCACGCCGCAACGCGTCATCCGGCTTGGCTTTGCCCGCCCCTACCCCACTCACCGCTCGCCGCACGTCGAGGTTTCGCGAAACCACCAATACCACACGGCGGTTGCGTGCGCGCCCTTCCGCCGTCGAGTTGTCCGCCACCGGCTGGAATTCGCCGTACCCGACCGCCGCGAGGCGCGCCGGATTGACCCCGTCCATGGAAAGCATCCTCACGATACTGGATGCACGGGAGGCAGAAAGCTCCCAGTTGGAAGGATAGGCGGCGGTACTGATGGGCAGGTTATCGGTGAAGCCTTCGACGTGCACGGGGTTTTCGTAGGGGGCGAGGATCTTCGCCACCTTCTCGATGATGGTGAACGCCTCGTTGGTGGGGATGGCATCGCCACTGGGGAACAGCAGGCTGGAATTCAGCTCGATCTCCACCCAGAGCTCGTTGCCGCGAACCGTCATCTGCTCGTTGGAAATCAGGTCGCCAAACGCTGCCTGCATGCTCTCGGTGATGCTCTGCAAGGGATCGGCCTGGGCATCACCAGGCCCGCCCTGCTCTGCAGACGTCTGCTCTGCCTCGGTGGTACGAGGCCGCTCTTCACCAATCGGGATCGGCTTGATCGAGCGATCCGGCTGGTTGAAGACGCCGGTCAGGGTGTCCGAGAGGATCTTGTACTTGCCCTCGTTGATCGAGGAGATGGAGTACATGACCACGAAGAACGCGAACAGCAGCGTAATGAAATCGGCGTATGAAACGAGCCAGCGCTCGTGATTCTCATGCTCTTCGTGCTGACGCCTGCGAGCCATGCCATGCCTCCATCAATCCACGAAGCCTTGCAGCTTCAGTTCGATGGAGCGGGGGTTCTCACCCTCGCCGATGGAGAGGATGCCCTCCAGCAGCATTTCCCGGTAGCGCGACTGGCGCATGGCGATAGCCTTCAGCTTGCTGCTCACCGGCAACAGGAGCAGGTTGGCGAAACTCACGCCGTAGATGGTGGCGACGAACGCTACCGCAATGCCACCTCCCAGCTGACTCGGGTCGGCCAGGTTGCCCATGACGTGGATCAGCCCCATCACCGCACCAATGATGCCGATGGTGGGGGCGTAGCCGCCCATGCTCTCGAACACCTTGGCGGCCTGCAGATCGCGGGCCTCCTGGGTATAGAGGTCCACTTCGAGAATGCTGCGGATGGACTCGGGCTCGGCACCGTCGACCAGGAGCTGCAATCCCTTGCGGGCATAGGGGTCCGGCTCGGCGTCGGCGATGGGCTCCAGGCCCAGGAGCCCTTCCTTGCGCGCCGCCATGCTCCAGCCCACCACGCTGTTGATGCCGCCGGTGAGATCGATCCTGGGCGGGAAGATGATCCAGCGAAGGATCGCCAGAGCCCGCTTGAGCACGCTCATGGGTGTCTGGAGCAAAGCGGCACCCACGGTACCGCCAATCACGATCAGCGCTGCCGGGCCGTTCAGAAGGGCACCGGCGTGCCCTCCTTCGAGGTAGTTGCCCCCAACGATGGCGACCAGTGCAAGGATGATCCCTACGATGCTCAACGCATCCATTTACCGCACTACTCCCATCACAGGCATGCTTCGGCGATGTGCCTGCCAATGTCGTCGAGGCCGTAGACCGCGTCTGCCAGGTTGGCCTTCACAATCGCCATCGGCATGCCATAGATCACGCAACTGGCTTCATCCTGTGCCCACACCTGGCTGCCGCTCTGCTTGAGCAGGCGTGCGCCTTCGCGGCCGTCGGCCCCCATACCGGTCAGCACCACGGCCAGGACCTTGTCATTGAAGGCCTTGGCAGCGGAGCCGAAGGTGATGTCGACACAGGGCTTGTAGTTGAGGCGCTCATCGCCGGGGAGGATGCGCACGGTCCCGCGCGGATCCACCATCATCTGCTTGCCGCCCGGTGCCAGCAGGGCGAGGCCAGGCCTGAGCTGGTCGCCATCCTCGGCCTCCTTGACGGAAATACGGCAGAGCTTGTCCAGGCGCTCGGCGAATGCCTTGGTGAACGCCGCCGGCATGTGCTGGATCAGTACCAGCGGCGCCGGGAAATTGGCGGGCAACTGGGTCAGCACACGCTGAAGCGCAACGGGGCCGCCCGTCGAGGTGCCGATGGCCACCAGCCGGTAGGACTTGCGCTTGGGAGCAGGCCCGCTGCTGGAACTACCACTGGATGAGGAAGCCGGTGCTGGGGCAGGTGCAGCCGCAGGGCGAGACAGGCTCGACGGGCCGGAACTGCTGGGCGTCGGCGCGGCAGGCGGCGGGGTGTAGCTGCTGTAGCGACGGTTGCTCCGCGCGATGCTGTGCACCTTCTCGCAGAGCAGTTGCTTGACCTTCTCCGGATTGCGGGAGATGTCCTCGAAGTTCTTCGGCAGGAAGTCGACCGCACCGGCATCCAGCGCATCGAGGGTTACCCGGGCGCCTTCGTGAGTCAGGGAGGAGAACATCAGGACCGGAGTCGGGCAGCGCTGCATGATGTGCCGCACGGCGGTGATGCCGTCCATCATGGGCATTTCGTAATCCATGGTGATGACGTCGGGCTTGAGCGCCAGCGCCTGGTCGATGGCCTCCCGGCCATTCGTGGCGGTCCCTACCACCTGGATATTGGTGTCGGCGGACAGAATCTCCGAAACGCGACGACGGAAGAAGCCGGAGTCATCAACCACCAGAACCTTGACTGCCATAAACACTCCTAACAGGCGGCCCCCAACGGGCCGCCTAAACGATCAACCGCGGCGCGCGTAGCGCTTGAGCATGCTCGGCACGTCGAGGATGAGGGCGATTCGTCCATCGCCGGTAATGGTGGCACCGGACATGCCGGGCGTCCCCTGCAGCATCTTGCCAAGCGGCTTGATCACCACTTCTTCCTGGCCGACCAGTTGATCCACCACGAAGCCGATGCGCTGGGTACCCACGGAGAGGATCACCACGTGCCCTTCACCCTGCTCCTCGTATGAGGCGTCACGAACCAGCCAGCGCTTGAGGTAGAACAGCGGCAGGGCCTTGTCGCGGACGATCACCACTTCCTGGCCATCCACGACGTTGGTGCGGGACAGGTCGAGGTGGAAGATCTCGTTGACGTTGACCAGCGGGAAGGCGAAGGCCTGGTTGCCCAGCATCACCATGAGCGTCGGCATGATCGCCAGGGTCAGCGGCACCTTGATGACGATCTTGGAACCTTGCCCTTTCTGCGAGAACACGTTCACCGTGCCGTTGAGCTGGGAGATCTTGGTCTTCACCACGTCCATCCCGACGCCACGACCGGATACGTCCGAGATCTCGGTCTTGGTCGAGAAGCCCGGGGCGAAGATCAGGTTGTAGCACTCCAGCTCGGTCAGGCGGTCGGCGGCATCCTTGTCAAGCAGCCCTTTCTCGACGGCCTTGGCGCGGAGGATGTTCGCGTCCATGCCCTTGCCGTCGTCGGTGATCATCAGAAGGATGTGGTCACCCTCCTGCTCGGCGGACAGCACGACGCGACCGGTACGTGCCTTGCCGGCGGCCTCGCGCTCCTCGGGCGTCTCGATACCGTGGTCCACGGCGTTGCGCACCAGGTGGACCAGCGGGTCGGCAAGCGCCTCGACGAGGTTCTTGTCGAGGTCGGTCTCCTCCCCCACCAGCTCGAGGTTGATCTCTTTCTTCAGGTTGCGGGCCAGGTCGCGCACGAGACGCGGGAAGCGGCCGAAGACCTTCTTGATGGGCTGCATGCGGGTCTTCATCACCGCGGTCTGCAGGTCGGCGGTCACCACGTCGAGGTTCGACACGGCCTTGGCCATGGCCTCGTCACCGCTGTTGGCACCGAGACGCACCAGGCGGTTACGCACCAGTACCAGCTCGCCCACCATGTTCATGATCTCGTCCAGGCGAGCGGTGTCCACCCGTACGGTGGTTTCCGTTTCGCTGGCTGCCGCAGGAGCAGCCTTGTCTCCGTTAGCCGTCGGCGCAGCCGGACGGGCAGCTGCCGGCGCAGGCTTGGCAGGTTCGGGCTTGGCGGCAGCAGGCTTCGCCGGCTCGGTCGCTTTCGCGGCGGGTGTGGCCGCAGGCTTGGCGGGTGCCGCAGCGGGCTTCGCAGGTGCCGCCGGCTTGGCCGGGGCTGACGAGGCAGGAGCCTCCGCGACGAACTTGCCCTTGCCATGGAGCTGGTCCAGCAGGGCTTCGAACTCGTCATCGGTGATGTTGTCGCCGCCCGGCGCAGCCGGTGCTGCGGTATCGGGCGCAGACGCGACAGCAGCCGGTGCGGTGTCATCCACAGCAGGGGCGACGAACTTGCCCTTGCCGTGAAGCTGGTCAAGCAGGGCTTCAAACTCATCATCGGTGATGTCATCGCCGCCCGGCGAGGCAGAAGGGGCAGCAACCGGCTCGGGCGCCTTGGGCGCACTGGCAGCTGGCGCCGCATCGCCGACGAACTTGCCCTTGCCATGGAGCTGGTCCAGCAGCGCTTCGAACTCGTCATCGGTAATTTCATCCGACGCGGCCGCTTCGTTGCCGGCTGCGGGTTCGGCAGCGGAACCAGAAGGCTCGTCCAGCGCCGTCAGCAGTTGCTCGAACTCGCTGTCGGTGATGTCGCCCGATGCCGGCGCGGCAGGCTCTTCGGCCTCCGGCTCGGGCTCGGGCTCAGGTTCAAAAGCCTCAGCAACAGGCTCAGGCTCGGACGCACCCGCAGGCTCTGCCAGGCGCGACAATGCGGCCAGCAGCTCGGGCGTGGCGGGCGTCGGCTCGGAGCGCTCGCGTACCTGGCTGAACATCTCGTTGACGGTATCCAGTGCCTGAAGCACCACGTCCATCAGCTCGGCATCGACTCGACGCGCACCCTTGCGGAGGATGTCGAACACGTTTTCGGCGATGTGGCAGCATTCCACAAGGGCGTTTAGCTGGAGGAAACCAGCTCCGCCCTTGACCGTGTGGAAACCCCGGAAAATGGCATTGAGCAGATCCATATCGTCCGGACGGCTCTCCAGCTCAACGAGCTGCTCGGACAATTGCTCCAGTATTTCGCCGGCCTCTACCAGGAAGTCCTGGAGGATTTCTTCATCGGCGTCGAAGCTCATTAGGCGGCTCCCCTAGAAACCAAGGCTGGATAACAGATCATCGACGTCGACCTGATCGGCCACGACGTCATCACGCTTATCGGCATTGATCTGCGGACCTTCACCCCTAGATGGATCTTTTAGTTTTTCTTTCTCGACAACCATCGCTTCGCGGTCATGTTGAATGCCTGCGAAACGGTCTACATCACTGGCCATCAGCACCAGTTTCACCAGGTTGTGCTCAACTTCGGTCACCAACTGGGTGACGCGTTTGATCACTTGCCCGGTCAGGTCCTGATAGTCCTGTGCCAGCAGGATGTCGTTCATATGGGAGGATAGCTGCTCGGTGTCGCGCTGGCTGCGCGCCAGGAACGATTCGATGCGCTTGGCCAACTCCCGGAACGCATCCGCGCCGATCTCGCGCCGCATGAAGCGCCCCCACTCCTCGGAAAGGCTCTGGGCTTCATCGCCCAGGCCATTGAGCAGCGGTGCGCTCTCCTCCACCAGATCCATGGTGCGGTTGGCTGCCTTCTCCGTCATGTGCACGACGTAGGAGAGACGATCCGTCGCATCGGCGATCTGGGACATTTCCTTGGCGTGGGGCAAATGCGGATCGATCTGGAAGTTGACGATCGCATTGTGCAACTCGCGGGTGAGCTTGCCGACTTCCTGATAGAGGCCGCGGTCGCGAACCTTGTTCAGTTCGTGGATCAGTTGCACCGCATCGCCGAAGTTGCCCTTTTCAAGGGTTTCCACCAGCTCGCGTGCATGATTTTTCAGGGTCGACTCGAGGTCTCCCGACTGGGAATCTTTATCCATGGCGTCCTCGCGACTGGCATCAGCCGTTGACCCGCTCGAAGATCTTTTCAATCTTCTCTTTGAGCACCTGGGCCGTGAACGGCTTGACCACGTACCCGTTCACGCCGGCCTGGGCGGCTTCGATGATCTGATCGCGCTTGGCTTCAGCAGTCACCATCAGCACCGGCAGGTGCTTCAGGCGCTCGTCAGCGCGCACGGCTCGCAGCAGGTCGATGCCAGTCATGCCGGGCATGTTCCAGTCGGTGACCAGGAAATCGAAATTGCCGCTGTGCAGCATCGGCAAGGCGGTTGTGCCGTCGTCGGCCTCTGCGGTGTTGGTGAAGCCCAAATCACGCAGGAGGTTCTTGATGATGCGTCTCATCGTAGAGAAATCGTCCACGATGAGGATTTTCATGTTCTTGTCCAAATCGACCTCCGTACAGTCCTGAACGCCCCCGGGTCACGGGGGCGTCGTTCAATCGAAAAACCGGTGTGCTTCAGGCACGCCACTCACCCAGCCGGGCCCGCAGACGTGCGGCGCACTGGCTGTGCAACTGGCTGACTCGGGATTCACTGACTCCCAGCACTTCACCGATTTCCTTCAAATTCAGCTCTTCGTCGTAATACAGCGCCAGCACCAGGCGCTCTCGTTCCGGCAGATTGGCGATGGCATCGGCCAGCGCCGCCTGGAAGCGCTCGTCTTCCAGGTCATTCGAAGGTTCGAGATGGGTGACTCCGGTATCTTCGTGCGCCGTGCCATGCTCCCCGCCTTCCAGAAGGTCGTCGAAGCTGAACAGCCGGCTGCCCAAAGTGTCGCTCAGGATGCCGTAGTAATCTTCGAGACTCAATCCAAGTTCGGCCGCAACCTCCTGATCTTTAGCGTCACGTCCAGTTCTTGCCTCGACTTTGCGGATGGCGTCGCTGACCATCCGGGTATTGCGGTGGACCGAGCGCGGTGCCCAGTCGCCCTTGCGGACCTCGTCGAGCATCGCCCCGCGGATGCGGATGCCGGCGTAGGTCTCGAAACTCGCACCCTTGCTGGAGTCGTACTTCTTCGATGCTTCCAGCAGGCCGATCATCCCCGCCTGCATGAGGTCTTCAACCTGCACGTTCGCCGGCAAGCGTGCCAGCAGGTGGTAGGCGATCCGCTTGACCAGGGGCGCGTAGCGCTCGATCAGCTGGTGCTGGGAATCCCCGGCCTGAGCCTTGTTGTACATGCGAAGTCCACTTGCGGGTGGTGTCATACGGTCGAATCCGCGATGGGTTGCTGCACCAGTCGCTCGACGAAGAACTCAAGGTGGCCGCGGGGGTTGGCCGGTAACGGCCAGCTGTCGACCTTCTGAGCAATCGCCTTGAACGCCAGGGCACATTTCGAACGCGGGAACGCTTCGTAGACCGCTCGCTGCTTCTGCACCGCCTTGCGCACGGACTCGTCGTAGGGGACGGCGCCGACGTACTGCAAGGCCACATCGAGGAAGCGATCGGTCACCTTGGTCAGCTTAGCAAAGAGGTTGCGACCTTCCTGCGGGCTGTGGGCCATATTGGCCAGGACCCGGAAACGGCTCATGCCGAAGTCGCGGTTGAGCAGCTTGATCAGCGCATAGGCGTCGGTAATGGACGTAGGCTCGTCGCAGACGACCACGATCACTTCCTGCGCAGCACGGACGAAGCTGACCACCGCATCGCCGATGCCGGCGGCGGTGTCGATCACCAGCACGTCCAGGTTGTCGCTGATCTCGCTGAACGCCTGGATCAGGCCGGCATGCTGCATCGGCGAGAGCTGGACCATGCTCTGCGTGCCGGAAGCGGCTGGCACGATGCGGACGCCGCCCGGCCCTTGCAGCAGCACGTCACGCAGGTCGCACTCGCCTGCGATCACGTCCGCCAGGGTCCGCTTGGGCGTCAGCCCGAGCAGCACGTCGACGTTGGCCAGGCCGAGGTCGGCGTCCAGCAGCATCACGCGGCGCCCCAGGTCGGCCAGCGCCAGCGAGAGGTTCACGGATACGTTGGTCTTGCCGACACCGCCCTTGCCACCGGTTACAGCAATCACCTGTACGGGATGCAAACTACCCATTTATCACACACCTTGTTCACGTCGACTGGGCCACTTGGCGCATTCACGCCACCCATCCCGGGCGGCTCTGGGTTTCTATCCAACCTGGCGAGTGGGCGCCTGGTACAGACCTGCGAACAGGTCGGCCATGGCTTCCTCGCTGGGGTCCTCCGGTGCCTGAAGGCTCACCGCACGGCTCACCAGTTGGTGACTGCGCGGAACCTGGAGATCATCCGGAATCCGAGGCCCATCAGCGAGATAGGCTACCGGCAGATGCTGGCCGATAGCCAGTCCCAACACTTCGCCCAGGCTCGCGGCTTCATCGAGCTTGGTCAGGATGCAGCCCGAAAGGCCACACCGCTTGTAACTATGGTAGGCCGCTTTCAGCACCTGGCTTTGACTGGTTGCAGCCAAAACGAGGAAATTGCGCGCTTTCACGCTGCGACTGGCCAGTGTCTCGAGCTGCATTTTAAGCGCCGGATCGTTCGCCGGCAGCCCCGCCGTATCAATCAGCACCACACGCTTGCGTGCGAGGGGGGCGAGAGCCTGGGTCAGCGACTGGCCCGGATCGACGTGAGTGACAGACACACCGAGGATGCGGCCCAGGGTCTTCAGCTGTTCCTGGGCACCGATCCGGTAGCTGTCCATGCTCACCAGGGCGATCTGCTGGGCGCCGTACTTAAGCACGTAGCGGGCGGCCAGCTTGGCCAGGGTGGTGGTCTTGCCCATGCCGGCGGGACCGACCAGGGCGATCACGCCCCCCTCTTCCAGAGGCTCCTCGGCAGGGGTACGGATGGCGTGGGCCAGGTGGGCCAGCACCATGCGCCAGGCCTGGCGCGGATCCTTGACGCTGCTCACGCGCTCCAGTAGCACACGGGACAGCTCCACCGGCAGCCCCATCCGCTGCAGGCGACGCCACAGATTGGCCTGCTGCGGGCGACGATTCTGCATCTGGCTCCAGGCGATGGAACCAAGCTGGACTTCGATCAGCTCGCGCAGCCCATTGAGCTCGAAACGCATGGCATCCAGCGCGCGCTGGTCGACCATCGGCGCAGCAGCCGGGGTGACCGGAACGGCCGCGACGGCTGCCGGCGCCACGGCGGGACGGGTCGGGCGCATGGCGGCCTCGAGGGCCTCCGGCGAAGGCTCGGAACGATCCGGAACCAGCTGGCGATTGCGTCCGGCATCCGCGCGAGCGGCGCGATTGGACAGCTCGGCATGGGCCTCGGCGATGCGCGCCTGGGTGCGGCGCAGCTCCGCTTCCAAGGCCGGGTTCGGCTTGCTGGGGGCCGGAGCAGGCATGGGGTAGTCGAGTGCCGCCGTGATCTCGACACCACCGGCCACGCGCCGGGTGCCGATGATGGAAGCATCGGCGCCCAGTTCGTCCCGCACCAGTTTCATGGCCTGGCGCATATCCGCAGCGAAGAAACGTTTGACCTGCATGGCCTGTGACCTCGGTTAGTTCTGCCCCACAGTCGCAACTATGGTGACCTGCTTGTTGTCCGGTATTTCCTGGTAGGCCAGTACGTTCATGGTGGGTACAGCCAACCGGGCGAAGCGCGACATCATGGATCGGATCGGGCCTGCCACCAGGAGGATCGCCGGCTTGCCGAGCATCTCCTGGCGCTGCGCCGCGTCCACCAGGGAACGTTGCAGCTTCTCGGCCATGCCCGGTTCGAGGAGGATGCCGTCCTCCGCGCCCTGACCGGCCTTCTGCATACTGTTCAGCAAAATCTGTTCCAACCTGGGCTCCAGGGTAATCACAGGCAGCTCCGGCTCTAGTCCCACAATGCCTTGGACGATTGCGCGGGAAAGTGCGACGCGAACCGCCGCCACCATCGCGGCGGGATCTTGACTCTTCGGCGCCACGTTCGCGATGGCTTCGGCAATGGTGCGGATATCGCGTACCGGCACCTGTTCCTGCAGCAGGTTCTGCAGCACCTTGAGCAGCGTCGACAGCGACACCAGCCCCGGCACCAGCTCCTCGGCCAGCTTCGGCGAGCTCTTGGCCAGCAACTGCATCAGTTGCTGCACCTCCTCGTGTCCCAACAACTCGTGGGCATGCTTGTGCAGGATCTGGTTGAGGTGGGTGGCCACCACCGTGCTCGCATCCACCACCGTGTAGCCCAGGGACTGTGCCTGGTCGCGCTGACTGGCGTCGATCCAGACGGCTTCCAGACCAAACGCCGGATCCTTGGCGGCGATGCCGTTGAGGGTGCCGAACACCTGGCCAGGGTTGATCGCCAACTCGCGATCCGGATACACCTCCGCCTCCGCCACGCTCACCCCCATCAGCGTCAGCCGATAGGCGTTGGGCAGCAGGTCGAGGTTGTCGCGGATGTGCACGGACGGCATGAGGAAGCCCATCTCCTGGGAGAGCTTCTTGCGCACGCCCTTGATCCGCGCCAGCAACTGGCCGCCCTGGTTGCGATCCACCAGCGGGATCAGCCGGTAGCCAACCTCCAGGCCCACCATGTCCACCGGGGTGACGTCGTCCCAGCCCAGCTCCTTGGTTTCCTGGGGACGCTGGGCCGGCAGCAGTTCCTGCTGGCGCTGGACTTCCTGGGCGGCCGCTTCCTGGGCCTTCTTCGACTTGTGCCAGATCCACCAGGCGCCGCCGGCGGAAATCGCGCCCAGGCCGATGAAGGAGACATGCGGCATGCCCGGCACCAGGCCCATGGCGACCAGGATGGCAGCGGAAACGGCCAGCGCCTTGGGCGAGGTGAACATCTGCCGGTTGACCTGCTGGCCCATGTCCTCGGAGCTGGACACGCGGGTCACCATGATCGCGGCAGCGGTCGACAGCAGCAGCGAGGGAATCTGTGCCACCAGGCCGTCACCGATGGTCAGCAGGGAGTAGATGCGCCCGGCATCGCCGAAGGTCAGGCCGTGCTGGACGATACCGATGGCCATGCCACCAATGAGGTTGATGAACAGGATCAACAGGCCGGCGATGGCGTCACCGCGCACGAACTTGCTGGCACCGTCCATGGAACCGTAGAAATCCGCCTCCTGGGACACCTCGGCACGGCGCTTCTTGGCCTCGTTCTGGTCGATCAGACCGGCGTTGAGGTCGGCGTCGATGGCCATCTGCTTGCCGGGCATCGCGTCCAGGGTGAAACGCGCGCTCACTTCGGAAATACGCCCGGCACCCTTGGTGACCACCACGAAGTTGATGATCATCAAGATCGCGAAGATCACCGCACCGACTACGTAGTTGCCGCCGATCACCACCTCGCCGAAGGCCTGGATCACCTTACCCGCCGCGTCATGCCCATCCTGGCCGTGCAGCAGTACCACGCGGCTGGAGGCCACGTTCAGCGCCAGGCGCAGCAAGGTGGAGACCAGCAGGATGGTGGGGAATACCGCGAAATCCAGCGGGCGCAGCGCATAGACGCTGACCAGCAGGACGACGATGGACAGCGCGATGTTGAACGTGAAGAACACGTCCAGCAGGAAGGGCGGCACCGGCAGGGTCATCATCCCCAGCATCACCAGCACCAGCAGCGGCACCCCCAGGTTGCCCCGGGAGAGGCTGGCGAAGTTGCCGCGCAGGTTGCCCATCAGTTGCGTGCGATCCACATCGAGGTCCTCGAGCACTGGCGGGCAAGCCTGCCCAACCATTCAAAATCTTGACGCGCGAAACCGCGCACAAGCCTCTGGTGCAAGAACCCTTCCAACTTCGTGAAACCCTGGCAGAACAGCGCGTTATGTCGACCCGGACGGGCCCGCACCCTACTCGTCGCGCCGCAGATCAGCGGGGATGGGTGGCTCGGAAAGCGGCGGCGGTCGCTTGGCCTTGCCGGCACGGAACTGCTTGAGCTGATAGACGTACGCCAGCACCTGGGCCACCGCCAGGTAGAGGCCGGCCGGAATCTCGTGGTCCAGCTCGGTGGAATAGAACACCGCCCGAGCCAGTGCCGGCGACTCCAGCACGGTGACCTTGTGCTCCTGGGCGATCTCGCGAATCTTCAGCGCGGTGAAGTCGTTGCCCTTGGCCAGCAGCACCGGGGCAGTGCCCTTGGCCGGGTCGTACTTGAGCGCCACGGCGAAGTGGGTGGGGTTGGTGATGACCACGTCGGCCTGGGGCACGGCGGCCATCATGCGGCGCTCGGCCATCTCCCGCTGCATACGGCGGATGCGCGCCTTGACCTCGGGCTTGCCCTCGGAGTCCTTGTATTCGTCGCGGACCTCCTGCTTGGTCATCATCAGCTTCTGTTTGTTGTCCCAGAGCTGGAAAGGCACGTCGATCCCGGCGATGAGGATCAACCCGCAGGCCAGCCAGACCGCACTCCAGCCCACCACGTAAACGCTGTGCAGGATGGCCTGGTCCAGCGGCTCATGGGCGATAGCCAGCAGATCATCGGCATCGGCAGAGAGCACCATGAGCGCCACTATCAGCACCAGCGCGAACTTGCCCAGAGCCTTGAGCAACTCCACCAGCGCATGGGTGGAAAACATGCGTTTTAGACCGGACAGCGGATTCATCCGGCTGAACTTGGGTGCCATCGCCTCAGGGGAGAACAGCCAGCCCCCAAGCGCCGTAGGCGCCGCAAGGGAGATGATCAGCAGGGTCACCATCAGCGGCATCGTCGCTGAGAGCGCCATCTGCCCGGCATGCAGGAGGAACAGACCCATGCTGCGCTCGTCCAGCAACACCTCGCGGGAGAAGTCGAAGCTGCTGCGCATCATCTTCATCATCATGTCCGCCAGCCCCCCACCAGTGGCCAGCAGCCCGCCTGCCCCACCCAGGGTGATGGCCAGGGTGTTCAGCTCCCGGGATCGAGCGATCTGCCCCTTCTCGCGTGCCTCCTGCTGGCGTTTCGCTGTGGGTTCTTCGCTCTTGTCCGCCCCGCTCTCACTCTCCGCCATGGCGCACCTCGGCAGCAGGCCCGGTTGACCGACCGGGACGGGTAAGGGGTTGAAGGACCATCAGCGCGCCCTCACCAGCTCGCGCAGCAGTTGCAGCGCGTCGGTGGCCAGTATCTGGTACTGGGAGAGGATGTCGGCCATGCCGATCCAGATGATCACCAGGCCCATGGCCACGGTGAGCGGGAAACCGATGGAGAAGATGTTCAGCTGCGGCGCAGCGCGGGTCATCACGCCAAAGGCGATGTTCACCACCAGCAACGCCGTGATCGCTGGTAACGCCAGCAAAAGGCCGGCCCCCAGCACCCAGCCCAGGCGAGTGGCCAGTTCCCAGAAGTGAGCGGCCATCAGCCCCCCGCCCACCGGCAGGGTCACGAAACTCTCGGCCAGCACCTCGAACACCACCAGGTGGCCGTTCATGGCCAGGAACAGCAGCGTCACCAGCATGGTGAAGAACTGGCCGATCACCGGCACCGACACGCCGTTGGTGGGGTCCACCATGGACGCGAAGCCCAGGCCCATCTGCACCGCCAGGATCTGGCCGGCCACCACGAAGGCGTGGAAGAACAGCTGCAGGGCAAACCCCATCACCGCGCCGATCAGCACCTGCTCCAGCACCAGCAGGAAGGCCCGCAGGCTCACGGCATCCACCTCGGGCATCGGTGGCAGATTGGGCGCCAGCACCACGGTGATGGCGAGAGCGAGGTAGAGCCGCACGCGATTCGGCACCAGCTGGGTCCCGAACAGCGGCATGGTCATCAGCAAGGAAGCGATGCGGAACAACGGCAGCACCAGGCTGGCGATCCAGCCGCCGATCTGCGAGGAGGTCAGCTCCAGCATCTCAGCCGATCAGCATGGGAATGTTGTGGTAGAGCGTGGTGATGTACTCCATCAGCTGGCGGGTCAGCCAGGGGCCGGCCACCATCAGCGTCATCAGCATCACCAGCAGGCGCGGTAGGAAGCTCAGGGTCTGCTCGTTGATCTGGGTCGCAGCCTGGAACATCGCCACGATCAGGCCCACCACCAGGCTCGGCACCACCAGGATCCCGACGATGACGCAGGTCAGCCACAGCGCCTCGCGGAACAGGTCGACGGCAATCTCGGGTGTCATCGCTAGACGCCTCCGAAGCTTCCGGCCAGGGTGCCGATGATCAGCGCCCAGCCATCCACCAGCACGAACAGCATGATCTTGAACGGCAACGAAATGATCAGCGGCGAGAGCATCATCATGCCCATCGCCATCAGTACGCTCGCCACCACCAGGTCGATGATCAGGAACGGGATGAAAATCATGAAGCCGATCTGAAAGGCGGTCTTCAGCTCGGACGTGACGAAGGCCGGCACCAGGATGGTCAACGGCGTGGCATCGGCACTGGGAATGTCGGTGCGCTTGGACAACCGCACGAACAGCTCCAGGTCACTGGAGCGGGTTTGCGCCAGCATGAAGTTCTTGACCGGCACCTCGGCCCGCTTGATCGCCTCCTGGGCCGGCAACTGCCCGTTCAGGTAGGGCTGCAGGGCATCGCGGTTCACCTGGTCGAACACCGGCCCCATGATGAACATCGTCAGGAACAGCGCCATCCCGGTGAGGATCTGGTTCGACGGGGTCTGCTGCAGGCCCAGCGCCTGGCGGAGGATGGAGAAGACGATGATGATCCGGGTGAAGCTGGTCATCAGCATGACGAACGCCGGGATGAAGCTCAGCGCCGTCATGATCAGCAGAATCTGCAGGCTGACCGAATATTCCTGCTGACCCTGCGCGTCGGTGGTCAGGGTGATGGCGGAGACCGACAACGGGTCGTCGGCGCCCAGCGCCAGGGGGGCCGCCACCGCCAGCAGCAGGGCGATCAGGATGCGCCAGAAGGCCATCAGTGCTTGTCCTTGTCCTTGCCCAGCAACTCCATCAGGCGCTGGGCGAATTCGGGTTGGGCGGGTTGCGAATCGGGCAGGTGCACCGGCTCCTTGAGCACGTGCAGCGGGGTGATCCGGCCTGGCGTGAGCCCGAGCAGGACCTGCTCGTTACCCACCTGGACCAGCACCAGCCGGTCCCGCGGGCTGAGGGCCTGGCTGGCGATCAGGCGGATCGCCCGGTCACTGCCACGCGGCCCCATCTGCTGCACCCGGCGCAGCAGCCAGGCGAGCAGGAAGATCACCCCCACCACCAGCAGCAAGCCCAGGGTGAGCTGACCGAGCTGGGCGGCCACACCGCTGCCGCCAGTCACCGCAGCCGCAGACGCAGCCGTGGCGCTCGCCGCAGCAGGCGCCGAGGCGACCGCTGCCGGCTCGGCGGCCATGGCCGCCAGCGGGGCGAAGATGAGGGCGAACAGGAGGCGACTCATGGTCAGCGCAGCTTCTTGATGCGTTCGCTGGGGCTGATCACGTCGGTCAGGCGGATACCGAACTTCTCGTTCACCACCACCACTTCCCCGTGGGCGATCAGGGTGCCGTTGACCAGCACGTCCAGCGGCTCGCCGGCCAGGCGGTCCAGCTCGATCACCGAGCCCTGGTTCAGCTGCAACAGGTTGCGGATGGTGATGTCGGTATTGCCCACTTCCATGGAGATGGACACGGGAATGTCGAGGATCACATCCAGGTTCGGGCCATCCAGGCTCACCGGCGCGTTGGAGCGCGGCACGCTGCCGAACTCTTCCATGGGCGCACGGGGGTTGGCGGCAGGGGCCTCGGGGGCAGCGCCCTGGTTCATCAGCGCGTCGATATCGTCCTGGCCGGGGCTCTCGCCGGCCTCCGCCAGCGCGGCAGCCCACTCGTCGGCGAGCGCCTGTTCCTCGGGCGTGGTGTTTTCTTCGTCTGCCATCTCGACCTCGTCGGCTTACGTAATGAGAGCGACCGTCAGCGGGGACGGTCGATGGGATCCAGTATCTGCAGCGACAGGTTGCCCTTGTGGGCCCCCAGCTTGACCTTGAAGGCCGGCACGCCGTTGGCGCGCATGATCATGTACTCGGGCATGTCCACCGGGATCACGTCCCCGGGCTGCATGTGCAGGATGTCCCGCAGGCGCAGCTGGCGGCGCACCACGGTGGCGCCCACCGGCACGCTGACGTCGAGGATGTCCTCACGCAGGGCCTTGATCCAGCGCTCGTCCTGGTCGTCGACATCGGACTGGAAGCCGGCATCGAGCATCTCGCGGATCGGCTCAATCATCGAATAGGGCATGGTGATGTGCAGGTCGCCGCCACCGCCGTCCAGCTCGATGTGGAAGGTGGAAACCACCACCACTTCACTGGGGCTGACAATGTTGGCGAGTGCCGGGTTCACCTCCGAGTTGATGTACTCGAAGTGCACGTCCATCACCGCGTGCCAGGCCTCCTTCAGGTCGATGAAGGCCTGGTCGAGGACCATGCGCACCACCCGCAGCTCGGTGGGGGTGAATTCGCGGCCTTCGATCTTGGCGTGGCGGCCATCGCCCCCGAAGAAGTTGTCCACCAGCTTGAACACCAGCTTGGCGTCGAGGATGAACAGCCCGGTGCCGCGTAGCGGCTTCATCTTCACCAGGTTGAGGCTGGTGGGGACGTAGAGGGAATGCACGTACTCGCCGAACTTCATCACCTGCACACCGCCCACCGCGACGTCCGCGGAGCGGCGCAACAGGTTGAACATGCTGATGCGGGTGTAGCGGGCGAAGCGCTCGTTGATCATCTCGAGGGTGGGCATGCGCCCACGGACGATGCGGTCCTGGCTGGTCAGGTCATAGCTTTTGACACTGCCAGGCTCGACGTCGCTTTCGGTCTCAACGAGGCCATCGTCGACGCCGTGCAGCAGGGCATCGATCTCGTCCTGGGAAAGGAGGTCTTGTACGGCCATGGTTGAACCCGCCTACTGCAATACGAAGTTGGTGAACAGGACCTGCTCGATCACGACCTTGCCGGTTTCCTGCTTGGCCAGTTCCTGGACGGTCGCCGTGGCCTGCTGGCGAAGCATTTCCTTGCCCACGGCAGTCACGAGATTGTCGAAGTTCTGGCCAGAGAACAGCATGACGAGCTTGTTGCGCAGCACCGGCATGTGGACTTTCAGGGCATCCATCTCGCCCTTGTCACGGGCCATCAGCGCCACGCTGACCTGCATGTAGCGCTGCCGCCCGTTCTGGTTGAAGTTGACCACAAAGGCAGGAGCCAACGGCTCGTAGATGGCCGGCTGCTTGACCGGAGCGGCGTGCTCGGCGGCTGCCTCCTCCTTCTTGTCCTCGTCCTTCTTGTCCCCGCCCTTGCTGAGGAAGAACCAGGTGGCCCCGACGGAAAGCCCGATCGCCAGCAACAGCGCCACCACGATCAGGATGATCAGTTTGAGCTTGCTCTTGCCCGCCGGCTTCTCTTCCCCGGCCGCTGCTTCTTTCTTCGCCATGCCAATATTCCGTCGCTGAGCGGCTTTCCGTCCGCATTCAATGGGTTGTGAGCAAGTGCTATGCCAGGCTCTCAACAATCGCGCTGGGTATACCAGTGTCGCCCGCGCCTGTCATCCAAGAAAAAGCGCCCGGTACGTTCTCGTACCGGGCGCTCTAAGTCTAGAACAGGACGGCGTCGGCTCGACGGATCAGGCGTAGTAGTCCACCAGCCCCCGGGCGACGCCGGCCGCAGCAGGTCGCAGCTCACTGACGCCTGCCAGCGTCTCGTCATCGCCGGAACCGCCCAGCAAGCCGCCATTGCCATTGCCGCCGCCACGACGCTCACCGTCGCCGCCCTGCTGGCCTTGCCAGCTGCGCGCCAGGGACTGGTCGGAGACGTTGACGTCGAGCTGGGTCATGCCCTGCTGGTTGAACATATCGCGCAGGCGGTGCATCTGCCCCTCCAGCGCGTCCCGCACGCCGGCGTTGGGGCTGGCGAAGGTGACCTGGGTCTGGTCCTGGTTCATGTGGATGCGCACCTCCAGCCGCCCCAGTTCCTGCGGGTCAAGCTGGATCTCGGCAGACTTCAGGTTCTGGCTGGACAACCACATCACCCGGTCCACCACCGCCTCGCTCCAGCCGTTCTGGTTGATGGCCACCGGCTGGCCGGGCACCACGGCCGGGGCACGCTGGGCCATGGCCGATTGCTGGGTCACGGCCTGGTTGAGGGCATTCAGGCGGCTGTCCAGCACCTCGCTGCGGATCTCCGCCTTGTTCTCGCCCAGCCCCTGGGCCAGTTGTTCGGAGAACTCGCCGGCCGGCAACTCGACCTCGGGCGGCGTCTCGCTCACGTCGGCGTTCTTCTCGGAGAAGGCTGCCATGGCGCTGGCGAAGTTATGACTGCCGCTGGCGGAATTCTGGCTGTTCACCGTGGTAGTGGTGGCCGTCTGGACCGGGTCGCCCTCAGTGCTGGCCTGCAGTGTCTGGGGCAGACCGACGACACCCTGGAGCGGGTCGGTTTCCTCTGCCGTGGGCTGGGTTGCCTGGGTCTGGGGCGTCGTGGCCAGTGGCGTGGTGACCACCAGCGCCGGCACCTCGGGCTGCACCTCCGCCGGCTGTACCTGCGGCTCGGTGGGCACCGGCGGCGTCTGGCCGTTCATGGCCATCAGCAGCAGCGGATCGAGCGTCGAACTGCCGTCGCTGGACGTGGTATCCGTCGAATCGTCGCTGGTGGTGGTGGCGGCTGCATCCGACGGCAAGGCGTTGCCGCTATCGGCAACGGTGGTCGGCTTGTCTGCCGGCGCGGCAGCCGGTTTGTCGGCCGGCTCGTCACTCTTGCGGTTGTCGGCAGGCTTGTCCCGGGCCTGCTTGGGCGCGGGTTCACTTCGTTCTGCAGGCTTGGCTTGCCGTTCCTTCGCATACATCTGGGCGAAGCTGGGAGCCCCGCTGTTGCTGGGCTCGGGCGTCCGCACCTGGGACTTTGCCGCCTGAAAGTTCGGCTTCACCTCAGGCTTGGCCTGCAGAAGCATATCGGGGGCAACGGGCATGGGCACTCTCCGCTGGGGGTTGGATTCGTGCCAGGGAGATTGCAAGTGACGGGCCAAGTCCGCCGTCAGAGGCGATAACGCTGCCGCTCGGAGCGCATGAGGATGCGCACGATGGCGAATTCACGCTCGATCTGCTCCACCAGCGAGGGCGCCTCGTCGAGTTGCTCACGACGCCCGGCTTCTTCCAGTTGCTTGCACAGCGACGACAGCAGAGGCGCTCCCATGTTGCTGCAGCTGCCCTTGAAGCTGTGGGCAGCCAGGCGCAGCCCCTGGGCATCGCCCTGGTCGCAGGCCTGGTGCAACAGGCGCAGGCGCTCCTCGGAGTCCACCAGGAAGGTGTCCAGCAGGACGGGATACTCGTCCTCCATCACCTCCTGCAAGGCAGCGAGCACAGTGGTATCGATATGCAGATCGGACAACCCGGTTACCCCCGGCAGAACACAATGAACATCAGGATGGGCGCGGCCAGACGAACTCCACGCGAATGCCCTTGCCATCCTCCGGCAAGTCGCAGCGTGCGGCAAGCTGCCTGACGAGATTCAGGCCGCGCCCGCTGAGCAGCACCTTGCCGTCCTGGACGGCAGGCAGTTGCCGTGCGTCGAATCCCTTGCCGCTGTCCTCCACCTGGATACGCAGGCGCCCTCCCTCCCCCTCAGGCATCAGCGCGAGATGGATGCGCACATGCCCCTCCTCCAGCCGCTCCAGGCGGGCGCTGCGCTCGCGGTAGTACTCGGCGAACCCCTTGGCATCTCGCTTGAGGGCGGAGTCCAACCCCAGCACGCCGTGCTCCAGGGCATTGGAATACAGCTCCGCCAGCACGGTGTAGAGCGCACCGCCCTGCTCCCTCAGCCCCTGCACCTCCAACAGCAACTGCAACAGGAACGGCAACGGGTTGAAGCGCTTGAGCGTCTGGGCGCGGAACTCGAAGCTGGCCGACCAGTCCAGGGGGCTGAGCTGGCCACTGTCGGTGAAGTCCAGTTGCGGCCATTGCTCCAGGCCATCCACCACGCCCACTTCGATCATGCTGACGTCGTCCTGGGCTTCGCCACGGAACGCCGTGAGGGATTGCTGGATGGCATCGAACAGGTGCTCTGAACGCCCACAGCGGGCGAACACCTCCTTCAGCCGCTCGTCGCCGTACAACTCTCCGGCTTCGTTGCGCGTTTCCAGCACCCCATCGGACCAGAGGAAGATGCGATCCCCCAGCTCCACCGGGTAGACCTCGTAGGTGGCATCGAATACCGCCGGGTCCAGGACTCCCAGCGGCAGGTGCCGGGACACCAGCGGCACCACGCTGCCATCGGCGCCGCGACGCAGGTAACCCTCCGGCAGGCCGCCATTCCACACCTCCAGCAGCCGCTGCTGGAAATTGAGGTTGAGCAGCGTCGCGCAACAGAACACGCCCACCGGCAGGATGCGCTTCAGCTTGGCGTTCATCTCCCGGAGGATGTCGGACATGGCATAGCCCTTGGCCGTCATGCCATAGAACACCTCGGCCAGGGGCATCGCCCCGATGGCTGCCGGCAGGCCATGGCCGGTGAAGTCCCCCAGCAGCACATGCATGCCGCCGGAGGGTTTGAAGGCGGCCAGCAACAGGTCACCGTTGAACAGCGCATAGGGCGACTGCAAATAGCGGATGTTGGAGGCCTTGAGGCAGCCGGAGTGGGCCACCTTGTCGAACACCGCCTTGGCCACCCGCTGCTCGGTGAGCAGGTGCTCATGGTGCCGTGCGATCAGGTCGCGCTGGTGCAGCACCGTCTCCTGCAGGCGGCGCAGGCGGTCCATGGCGTTGATCTTGGCTTCGAGGATGACTCGGTTGTAGGGCTTGGCGAGGAAGTCGTCGCCGCCGGCCTCCAGGCAGCGCACGAGGGCTTCGTTCTCGGTCAGGGAGGTGAGGAAGATGATCGGGACCAGTTCCTCCCCTGCCATTTCCTTGATGCGCCGTGCGGCTTCGAAGCCGTCCATCTCCGGCATCAGCGCATCCATCAGCACCAGGTTCGGCCGCTCCTGCTGGAACAGCGCCACCGCTTCCACGCCGTTGCCGGCAGTCAGGGCGCGGTGCCCCTGGCGGCTGACGATGGTGGACAGCAGCATGCGGTCGGCCGCGTTGTCCTCGGCGATGAGGATCGACAGACGGCCGGGCACGGGCACCTCAGGCAATCTGGAACAGCTGCTCGAAGTTGGAGATGGCGAGGATCTTGCGGACGTCCGGGTTGCAGTTGGCCAGGCGGATCTGGGCGCTGTCGCCCCCCGCGTGGTCACGCAGCAGCAGGAGCATGCCGAGGGCAGAGCTGTCGAGGTAGGTGGTGCCCTTCAGGTCAACGACATAGCGCTTGGGGGAAATGTTGACGCGCTCGTAGGCGTCGCGAAATTCCTGGTGGGCCCCGAAATCGAAACGTCCCTGAATGACGATGGTCAACTCTTGCCCGTCGCTCGAAGGCAGCGAGGTGATGGCCATGCAAGACTCCTTGGTCAGATGAAAAGGCGCGTGCTGAGAAGATTTAGCACCCGCCAGGGACCTCGGCAACCTGCGTCTTACTCCTGTCCGGGACGATTCAGACGCTGGGAGAGCTCATCCAGCAGGCGTTGCTCACGCTTGTCCTCCGCCAGCCGGGCCTCGTCACGGTAGCGCTGCACCAGCTTTTTCAGGCCCTCCAGCCGCGCGTAGCGTTGCTGCCAGGTGTCCCGCGCACGGTTCAGGTTCTCCCGGTGCCAGGCCACGCTCTGGTTCTGCTGGCTCACCGCCGCCTCCAATTGCGAAAGGAAGCGCTGGTAGTTGGTCAGCCATTGGCCGCTGACGCCCTGGCTGCCCTGGGTGATCCACTGCTGCTGGTAGTCGCCCCGGTAGCGCTCGAGGTCGCCAAGCTTGCCCTCGGCCTGGGCCAGCTGGGCCTGGCACTGGCCCATCAGCCGCGCGGCTTCGCGCTCGGCCTTCTGGGCCATCTCCACCACCGGCGCAAGGCGCGCCGCCCGGTCATTGGCCATCGTTCATCAACCCGCGTTGCCGTTGGCCAGTACGCCCCCCAGGCGCATGACGCTGCTGGCCAGCGGCTCGCTCTCGTCCAGGCCCTGCTGGAGGAAGGCCGCCATGGCGGGCTGGCGGGCGATGGCCAGGTCGGTGTCCGGGTCGCCACCGGCGACGTAGGCGCCGACGCTGATGAGATCGCGGCTCTGCTGGTAGCGCGACCACAGCTGCTTGAAGCGCTGGGCCATCTTCAGGTGCTCGGGGCTGACCACCTGGGGCATGACCCGGCTGATGGACGCCTCGATGTCGATGGCCGGGTAGTGACCCTCCTCCGCCAGCCGGCGTGAGAGCACGAAATGCCCGTCGAGCACGCCCCGCGCCGAGTCGGCGATGGGGTCCTGCTGGTCGTCGCCCTCGGAGAGCACGGTGTAGAAGGCGGTGATGGAACCGCCGCCCTTCTCGCCATTGCCGGCGCGCTCCACCAGCTTGGGCAGCTTGGCGAAGACCGACGGCGGATAGCCCTTGGTCGCCGGCGGCTCGCCGATGGCCAGGGCGATCTCCCGCTGGGCCTGGGCGAAGCGGGTCAGGGAATCCATCAGCAGCAGGACATTCTTGCCCTTGTCGCGGAAGTATTCGGCGATGCGGGTGCAATACATGGCCGCGCGAAGACGCATCAGCGGCGCATCGTCGGCGGGTGATGCCACCACCACCGAGCGCTTGAGCCCCTCCTCGCCGAGGATGTGCTCGATGAATTCCTTCACCTCGCGACCCCGTTCGCCGATCAGGCCGACCACGATGATCTCCGCCTCGGTGAAGCGGGTCATCATGCCCAGCAGCACCGACTTGCCGACGCCGGTGCCGGCGAACAGGCCCAGGCGCTGGCCGCGACCAACGGTGAGCAGCCCGTTGATGGAGCGGATACCGACATCCAGGGGAACGGAAATGGGGTCGCGGTTCAGCGGGTTGATCACCGGGCCGTCCATCGCCACCCAGTCCTCGGCCTTCATCCCGCCCTTGCCGTCCAGCGCACGGCCGGCGCCATCCAGCACTCGACCGAGCATGGACATGCCCATGGGCAGGCGGCCGGTATCCGGCAGGGGCACGACCCGCGCACCGGGCGCGATGCCGGCCAGGCTGCCCACGGGCATCAGGTACAGCTTGCCGCTGGCGAAGCCCATGACTTCCGCCTCGACCTGCACGGGGTGGTAGCTGTCGTCGTTGATCACCAGGCAGCGGCTGCCGATGGCCGCACGCAGGCCCTCGGCCTCCAGGGTCAGGCCGACCATGCGCAGCAGGCGCCCCTCCACCACGGGCTGGCTGGGCAGGCCGACCGCGTCGGCATACCCGGCCAGGCGGCGGGCAAAGCTGACCCGATCAAGACGCATGGCCACCCTCGAGGTCGATGGACAGGTCGGCAGCCGGCGGGTGCACCTTCTGGTCCCGCTGCTGGTCGAAGAGCTGCTTGAGGGCCTGGGCCAGGCGGGTTTCCACGCTGGCATCGATGCGGCTGTGCTCGGTCTCGATCCGGCAACCGCCGGGCAGCAGACCATCGTCTTCGAGGATGCGCCAGGATTCCTCATGGCGCTCGCGCAGGGCCTTCACCAGTTCGAAGTCCTGCGGGTTGACGTGGATGCGCACATTGCTCGCGCCCATGGGCAGCAACTTGAGGGCTTCCCGCAGGATGTGGCGCAGCTGGGAGGAGTCGGTGGACAGCTCACGCTGCACCACCTGCCGGGCCATGTGCCCCACCAGGTGGATGACGGCCTCTTCCAGCTGCTGGTCCTGCTCGGCGATGGGGTCCATCAGTTGCCCCATCAATTGCTCCAGCGCGTCGAGGCGGGCATTGAGCACGACCTCCGCCTCCTGCTTGGCCTTGAGCTGGCCGGCGTGGAAGCCGTCCTTCTCACCGGTGGCGAAGCCTTCGTTGTAGGCGTCCTGTCGGATGGCCTCCAGCTCTTCCAGCGTCAGCGGCTTGACGTCTTCCGGCGGGACCTCTTCGATCGTCTCCAGCCCCGGCTCCGGCTGCGCCTCGTCGACGGGCGCAGCAGGCTCCTCGCTCGGCACCGGTTCCGGCTCGACCGCCGGTGCCGGCACTTCCGGGTCGAAGCTGGGCAGCGACCAGCGGTCGAAGGCATTGATGTCCTTGGCGCGGATCAACTCGCTCTGCGCATCCTTGTTGGCCATGGAATGCGCCTCAGATCATTTCTTCGCCGCCCTTGCCACCGAGGACGATCTCCCCGGCTTCGGCCATCCGGCGGGCGATGGTGAGGATTTCCTTCTGTGCCGCTTCCACGTCGCTAACGCGCACCGGGCCCTTGGCCTCGAGGTCGTCGCGCAGCAGTTCGGCGGCACGCTTGGACATGTTCTTGAAGACTTTTTCCTTGATCGCGTCGTCGGCGCCCTTGAGCGCCACCACCAGCACCTCGGAGGACACTTCGCGCATGAGCGCCTGGATGCCCCGGTCGTCCACGTCGGCCAGGTTGTCGAAGACGAACATCAGGTCTTCGATCTGTCCGGACAGGTCGGCGTCCACTTCGCGGATGGAGTCCATCAGCGCGCCTTCGACCGAGCTGTCGAGGTAGTTCATGATGTCCGCCGCACGCTTGACGCCGCCCATGGTGGTGCGGGTCGAGCTGGCGTTGCCGGCGAACTGCTTTTCGAGAATAAGGTTCAGTTCCTTCAACGCGGACGGCTGCACGGTGTTGAGGGACGACACCCGCAGGATGATGTCGAGGCGGACCTTGTGGTCGAAGTGGCTGAGCACTTCACCGGCCTGGTCGGGGTCGAGGTAGGCGACGACGATGGCCTGGATCTGCGGGTGCTCGTAGCGGATCACGTCGGCCACGGCGCGCGGCTCCATCCACTTCAGGCTGTCCAGGCCGCTGGTGCTGCCGCCCAGCAGGATGCGGTCGATGAGGTTGTTCGCCTTGTCCTCGCCCAGGGCCTGGGTGAGCATCTTGCGGATGTAGCCGTCGGCACCGACGCCCAGGCTGGTCTGGTCGCCGACGATCTCGACGAACTCGCCCATCACCTGCTCCACCTGCTCGCGGTGGACGTTACGCATCTGCGCCATGGCCACGCCGACCTTCTGGACCTCCTTCGGGCCCATGTGGCGCAGCACTTGTGCGGCATCGGTCTCGCCAAGGGACAGGAGCAGGATGGCTGCCTTGTCCACCTTGGTCAGCTTGGCTGGGGGGCGATTGTCACTCATCGGAGTTGATCCACTCTTTGACTACCAGGGCCACGCGACCCGGGTCTTCAGCCACCAGGCTCTTGATCGCGTTCAGTTGCGCATCATACCCCTCGCTCGGGCTGGGCAGGAGGATGCTCTGCGGTCCGCCGAGGCTGACCCGATCATCGGCCAGCTCACCAGACAGCCCACCACCCAATTCGCCCAGCTCGCGCTCGGCCGCCAGGGCTGCCTCGCGTTCCTTGTCCTTGGCGCCGGAGATGTTGTTCAGCACCGGACGCAGCACGAACCACACCAGGATCAGGATCAGCAGCGCCGGGAACAGCTGCTTCAGCGCGGACGTCAGCATCTGGAACCAGACCTGCTCGTACCACGGCAGTTCGATCACATCATCCTGGCCGCCGAGGAACGGCGTGTTGATCACGCTGACACTGTCGCCACGGCTGGCATCGAAGCCCACCGCGTCCTGCACCAGGCGGGTGAAGCGGGCCAGCTCGTCAGCTGTCCAGGGTACGTGGGTGGTCTCGCCCTGGGCGTTGACCTTGACCTGATCGTCCAGCACCACCGCCACGGACAGGCGGCGCAGGCGGCCTTGCTGCTGCTTGGTGTAGCTCACCGAGCGGTCCAGCTCGTAGTTGCGGGTGCTCTGGTCGCGCTTGTCGGTCGGGTACGGCGCCAACAGCGGCTTGCCGGTGGCCTGGTCGATGATCTGCTGGCCGTTGTCGTCGAGGATCGGCTGGCCGGGCTGCACGCCGGGGGCGGCAGCGGCGGTGGCCTGTTGCGGGGCATTGGCCGGGCCGGGGGGCTGGTTGGACAGCGCACCGGGCACGCCCTGGGGCCCGGAACCCGCCTGGCGCTCCTCGGCGAGCTTCTGCTCACTGCGCAGGGCCGGCTGGTCGGGGTTGAACATTTCGGAGGTGGATTCGACGGCGCTGAAGTCGACGTCTGCCGACACCTCGGCCTTGTAGCGGCCGCTGCCCAGCACCGGCTGCAGGATGCTATGCACGCGCTGGGTGAACAGGCTCTCCATCCGGCGGGTGTAGTCGTACTGCTTGCCCGCCATGGTCAGCTCGGACAGCTCCTGCTGGTCGGACAGCAGGGTGCCCTTCTGGTCGACCACGGTGACCTGGCCTTTCTCCAGTTCGGGAACGCTGGTGGCCACCAGGTTGACGATGGCCATCACCTGGCTCGGCTCGAGATTGCGGCCCGGGTACAGCTCAACCAGTACGGAGGCGCTGGGCTTGCGCTCATCACGGACAAATACCGAGCTTTTCGGGATGGCCAGGTGGACGCGCGCGCCCTTGACGTTGTTCAGGCTGGAGATGGTGCGAGCCAGTTCGCCTTCCAGGCCCCGGCGGTAGCGGGTGGCCTCCATGAACTGGCTGGTGCCCAGGCCCTGGTCCTTGTCGAGGATCTCGAAGCCGACGTTGCCGTCGCTGGGGGCGAGGCCGGCGCCAGCGAGCTTGATGCGGGCGCGCGCCACGTCGTCCGCCTTGACCAGCAGCGCGCCGGAGTTGGGCTCGATCTTGTAGGGAATGTCGGCGCCGTTCAGCGTCTCCATCACCTGGTTCGCGTCCATGCCGGTGAGGCTGCCATACAGCGGGCGGTAGTCCGGCTGCTGGGACCAGAGCACCACGGCGAAGCCGATGGCGACACTGGCGGCCAGGCCGACCATGAGGCCGATCTGGCGCAGCATGGTCATCTGCGACAGGTTTTCCAGGAAGGCCAGCCCGAACAGGGGCTTCTTCTCACCCGGCTCGGTGGAGGGTGCCGGTACGTTGGCGGTTGCTGCGTCTGCCATTTCTCACCTCCCCCCTTAAACCGGCATCTGCATGATGTCTTGGTAAGCCTGGACCAGCTTGTTGCGCACCTGGGTCAAAGCCTGGAAGGAAACGCTGGCCTTCTGCGAAGCGATCATCACGTCGGTGATGTCGACGCCGCTCTTGCCCACCTCGAAGGCGGTGGCCATCTGGCTGGACGCCTGCTGGACCTCGTTCACCTTGTTCACGGCCTGGCCGAGCATGTCGGAAAAGCTCGGCACCGCCGCAGCCTCGGGCGCAGCTTGGGTGGTGGGTTTGGGTCGTGCCATCGCCTCCATCTGCATGGAGCGCATTTCCAGCATCAGGCGATTGAATTCGACACCCTGGCTCATCACATTCCTCCGCGGCCGCAGATTTTTGACGCAAGAGCGGCCTTTGAAAGGGTATTTGCAACAAGGGTGCCAGAAGTGGCGAAGGCGCTTGGGAAGGGACTGAAACGCAGGCAAAACAAAGGGTTGGCGCTGCCCTGTCAGGCTGGCCAACCCGGTGATCAATGCTCAGGCAGACGCAGAGCCCGTGTCAGCTGGCGTAGAGGTAGGCCTCGACGTCCATGCCGGCATCGCGCATCTGCGCCAGCTTGTAGCGCAGGGTCCGGGGGCTGATGCCGAGCCGCTCGGCCGCCTCCTTGCGACGCCCTCGCTCCAGGCGCAGTGTCTCGATGATCATCTGGAACTCATGGCGGCGCAGGTCCTCACCCAGCGCGCTGGCAGCGTCGATCGCAACCGGCGGAGTAGCCACTGGCGGCGCAGCGGAGACCGGTACGGACGACACAATCGGCTGCGGCGCCAAAGAACCGACACCCATGCCGATGGGCGCATCCAGGCACAGGTCGTGGGGCTGGACAATGCCGCCCTGCTGGAGAATCAGCGCCCGCTGGATGGCGTTGTCCAGCTCCCGCACGTTGCCCGGCCAGGGGTGGCGCAACAGCGCATCGCGTGCCTCGCGGGAGAGGCTGACAGGGGCGTGGTTCATCTTGCGGACGTGCTTGGCCAGCAGGCGCTCGGCCAGGGGCAGGATGTCCGCCGGGCGCTCGCGCAAGGCGCGCCAGGCCAGGGGGAAGACCGAGAGCCGGTAGTAGAGGTCTTCACGGAAACGCCCAGCCGCCACCTCCCCCGCCAGGTCGCGGTTGGTGGTGGCGAGCACGCGAATATCCAGTTCGATGGGCTTGCGCGCACCAACGCGCTCCACCTCACGCTCCTGCAGCACCCGCAGGAGCTTGGCCTGCAGTGCCAGTGGCATTTCGGAAATCTCGTCCAGCAGGATGGTGCCGCCATTGGCCAGCTCGAACTTGCCGGGCTGGGCGGCGATGGCGCCAGTGAACGCTCCTTTCTCGTGACCGAAGAGCGTGGCTTCCAGCATGTTGTCCGGGATGGCGGCGCAGTTGATGGCGATGAAAGGCTTATCCGCACGGGACGACTGCAGATGGATGTAGCGCGCCAGGACCTCCTTGCCGGTGCCGGACTCGCCGGAGATCAGCACGGTGGAATCGCTGCGGGCGACCCGGGCCGCCAGCTCCAGCAGCTGACGGCTGGCCGGGTCCTCGGCGATGGGGCCTTCGGCTTCGCCACGGGGGACATGGCCCAGGGCATGGCGCCCGACCAGGTCCAGCAGCACACGGGGCTCGAAGGGCTTGACCAGGTAATCCGCCGCGCCCTGGCGGATCGCATCCACGGCACGCTCGACGGCGCCGTAGGCGGTCATCAATAGCACGGGGAGCTGCGGGTAGCGGGTGCGGATCAGGGCCAGCAACTGGTGCCCATCCATGCCCGGCATGTTCACGTCGCTGATGACCATGCCGAAGGGCTCCTCGCCCAGGGCCACCAGGGCGGCCTCGGCGCAATCGGCCTCACGGTAGGCGTAGCCACCGAGGGCCAAGGTATCGGCCAGGGCTTCGCGCAGGGCGCGGTCGTCTTCGACCAGCAGGATCTTGACGGTCATGGAATCACTCCTGTTTAGCCGGCTGTGCCGCCAGCAGCGGCAGAACCAGGGTGGCGCAGGTGCCCAGCCCCACGCGCGAGCGCAACGCCAGCTCGCCCTGGTGGGCACGTGCCACGGCCTTGACCACGGCCAGGCCGAGGCCGGTTCCGGTGGTCTTGGTTGTAAAAAAAGGCTCGCCCAGGCGCGCCAGGGTGGCGGGCTCGATGCCGGGGCCGTTATCGCTGACGGACAGGTGCAGGGCGTTGCCACGGGCAAAGAGATGCACCTTCAGGCGCAGCCGCGGACCGGTGGCCTGGGTGGCGTTTTCGATCAGGTTCAACAGTGCGCCGACGAGGGTGTCGCGGTTGCACAGCACCTCTCCCCCACTGATGTCGCACTGCCAACGCACCTGGGCGCCGGCGAGGTGGGGTTCAGCGGCCGAGCGCAACGCGGCGAACAGCATCACCGGCGCAAGGCGATCCGGCAGCGGCAGATCGCCCCGGGCAAACACCAGCATGTCGCGCACTTGGTGCTCCAACTCATGGAGGCGTTCCTTGAGGCGGCTGGCAAAGCGCTGCTGCTGCTCGGTCGGCAGCACCTGCTCAGCCAGGTGGCTGGCATAGAGCAAGGCGGCGGAAAGCGGGGTGCGGATCTGATGGGCCAAGGAGGCGACCATGCGCCCCAGCGAGGACAGGCGCTCATGGCGGGCCAGCTCATCCTGCAAGCGGCGGGTTTCCGTCAGGTCGGCCAGCAGTACCAGCTGGCCAGGCTCACCGTCGAGGGATCGG
Organism: Metapseudomonas otitidis; assembly: GCF_011397855.1. Taxonomy (NCBI): domain Bacteria; kingdom Pseudomonadati; phylum Pseudomonadota; class Gammaproteobacteria; order Pseudomonadales; family Pseudomonadaceae; genus Metapseudomonas; species Metapseudomonas otitidis. The sequence goes on from NZ_AP022642.1 coordinate 3,972,097, forward strand.
GTGGCGATGGAGACGCGACGGCCATCCTTGAGGGATATCTCATGGCCGTCGTCCTTGCGGGGAGCGAAATTGCGCGCGATGACCTCGCGCCAGAGCATGCCGACCAGGGGGCGCCCGAGCAGGCTGCAGGCCACCGGGTTGGCCTCGCGGACGACACCCTGCCCATCGAGGACGATGACGCCACCAGGCAGCAAATCCAACAGGCTCTGCAGGCGCTGGGCCAGGCGCTCCTTTTCAGCCAGCTCCTGCATGCGCTGGGCACTGACCAGAGCCAGTTGCCCCTTGAGCTCAGTGACACGCGCTTCGAGCACGTTGTACGACTCACTGAGCTGAGACGACATCTGGCTGAACATGGCGAAGGTCTTTTCGAGGCTGGCACGGCCGGCCTCTTCGACATTCACCTGGGTGTTCTCGTCGTCTTGCTGTGCGGGGTTGGCTCTTGCGGTCATTTCAGTCTCTCGCTCGGCAAACCGTCATCCAACGGTCGTTTCACAAGAGACCTAGCAATACCCGTGCCTAAAAATTAATCCATTTAAATCAGCTAGTTAGCAAAAGGACGTCAATCTTCCGCCATATCTTCGTCGCGGCGGCTCATACCGTACTTGCGCATCTTTTCCACCAAGGTGGTGCGTCGGATACGCAGGCGCTCGGCGGCACGGGCCACCACACCGGCCGCATCGTCCAGCGCCTGCTGGATCAGTTCCTGCTCGAGGTTGCCCAGGTAGTCTTTCAGGTCCAGGCCTTCGGGCGGCAGCATCGCCGGAGCACTGACGCCGGGCAGACCGGCACCGATGGCGGAACGCTCCTCCAGCTCTTCGCGCAAGCTGGCGGCGAGTTGCTCGTCCTCGTCGTCCACATGGCGGAACTTCTTCGGCAGTTCGCTGACGCCGATGACGCCGTAGGGGTGCATGATCGCCATGCGCTCCACCAGGTTGGCCAGCTCACGGACGTTGCCCGGCCAGTCGTGGTTGCACAGCGACATGATGGCGGCGGAATTGAAGCGGATGGAGCCGCGCTTTTCGTGCTCCATGCGGGAGATAAGTTCATTCATCAGCAGCGGGATGTCCTCCACGCGCTCACGCAGCGGGGCCATCTCGATGGGGAAGACGTTCAGGCGGTAATAGAGGTCTTCACGGAAGCTGCCGATCTCGATCATCTGCTCGAGGTTCTTGTGGGTCGCGGCAATGATGCGCACGTCAACGTTCTGGGTCTTGTTGCTGCCAACCCGCTCGAAGGTGCGCTCCTGCAGCACGCGCAGCAGCTTGACCTGCATGGGCAGCGGCATGTCGCCGATCTCGTCGAGGAACAACGTGCCGCCGTTGGCCAGCTCGAAGCGGCCGGCACGGCTGGTGATGGCGCCGGTGAAGGCGCCCTTCTCATGGCCGAAGAGCTCGCTCTCAAGCAATTCAGCGGGGATTGCGCCGCAGTTGACCGGTACGAAGGGCGCTTCACGGCGCTTGGAATGGTAGTGAAGGTTGCGCGCCACCACTTCCTTGCCGGTGCCGGACTCGCCGAGGATCAGCACGCTGGCATCGGTATCAGCCACCTGCTGCATCATCTGCCGCACCTGCTGGATCGCGCGGCTGGTGCCCACCAGACTGCGGAACAGGTTGGGCTCGCGCTGGCGACCACGCTCGCGGGCCTGGTCGTACATCTCGCGGTAGACCTGGGCACGATGCAGGGAGTCGAGGAGCTTGTTGTAGCTGGGCGGCATCTCCAGGGATGCCAGCACGCGACGACGGATGTCTTCCGACCACTCGACGGGTGCAACCTGGTCGATCAGCAGCACCGGCAGGAATTCGTCCCAGTTGCCGACCTGCTTGAGCAGCTCCAGCACACCGCCCTTGGACTGAACCTCTCCCAGCAGCACAGAGAGCACGTCGCGGCTGGCGCTGCTGGCATCCGCCATGGCACGCCAGTCGGCGCTGCCGCAGGCCAGGTGGTCTTCACCGAGGAAGTTCAGAATGACTGTCAGGTCTCGACGCCGATCAGCGTTGTCATCGATCAGCAGAATCTTGGTTTCACGCCACATCGGTCTGTTCTTACTCGAAAGCGGGCGCCACTGGAACGCGGCAAGAAAAACCGACGTACCTCAAGGAGTTCCGCCGGCAATTGGCCAGTAGTAAAGTCAAAAACACCGACTGAGTCAAATTTATGGCGTGTATTTTTCAGAAGCCCCGATGGCCTCGCTAAAGGCCATGAAAGCTGCACCGAGGGGCATCGGTGCAGCCTGGATTCCACTCAACCGAAGAGCTGGTAGACCTTGGCGCCCTGACTGGCACGAACGATCTGGCTGAGCTCGGCGGCAACCTCGTCACGCTGTCGCGCGCAGGATTCGGTCAGCTGGCGATAGACCTCGATCAACGACTCGAGCTGGGCACGCAGCCCTTCTTCGATGTCGCCGCAGTCCAGCATCGCCACATTCACCTGTTCACGGCACTGGAGGTCCAGGCGCCCGACGGCTTCCCAGTCCTGGCTTTCGAAGGCGGAGACGAGCGCCTCACGGGTTTCTTCGATCTGCTTGAGCATGGTCTGGCTCATGATGCTTTCCTCAAACGGGCGCGATGGCGTCCCAGCCGGATTTCACTTCGCGCAGCAGCCCTGCCACTTCGTTGACGAGCGCAGGGTCGTTGACCTTATTGGCCTCGATCAGGCGAGCGATCATGTATTCGTAGAGACGGTCGAGGTTCATGGCGATCTCGCCACCCTGGGTGGGATCGAGCGCTTCTCGCAACCCGCCGATGATGGCGATGGACTTGCTGATCAGCTCACCCTTGAGCGGCGCCTGGTCGCGCATCATCGCGCCCTGGGCCTGCGCCATGCGCTCCAGGCCACCTTCCATGAGCATCTGGATAAGGCGGTGGGGGCTGGCTTCGGCAACCTGGGCCTGGACATTGACCCGCTGATACTGCTGCATGGCCATCATCGCGTTCATTTGCGCAACTCCTCGTGAACCGGTGTTTCGTCGATGTTCATCTTATCGGCCGGTCCTACCAGAGCTTAAGCCTCCATCCATCTTTTTTCGCTATCAGGAGGCTTGCGCGTCAAACTCAAGATCAACTGCTGGACGTGCCGGGAAGTTTCTTGAGTTGCTCGGTCAGGTTCGTGCTGGTGCTCTGCATCTGGCTTAGCAACTTGTCCAAGGTCGTAAACTGCTTGTAGAGACGGGTTTGCAACACGGTCATGCGCACATCCAGTGCAGCCTTCTGCTTGTCAACGCTCTTGATGGTGTCGCGCAAGACCGTACTGCGCTGTTCAAGCACCCCACCTGAAGCCGTGAACGGCTTGGCTCGATTGGTCAAGCGATTGGCCAATCCGTTGTCACCAGTGAAGAAGTCGGAAATACCCTGCACATCCTTCGCAATCGCTTTGTCGAGCTTGGTGTTGTCCAGCTCGAGGGTGCCGTCTGTCTTGGTCGCGATCCCCAGGCTTGCAAGCGCCTTGACGGTACCGCCATCACTACTCTGGGTGACCAGCTCCGTGCGCAAGTTCGCCAGCAGACCACGAGCAGTGGAGTCACCAGCAAGAGCCGCCACAACAGGCTTGCTGCCTTCTACTGCAGTCACTTTGGTCAGACTGTTGATGGTGGAAACCATCTTGTTATAGGCCGTAACGAAGTTCTGGACATTGGTTTTCACTGCGCTGGTGTTCTGTGACACCGTGAGCGTCAACGGCTTGCCGGCCTCGGTCGCGGCGGTGAGATTCAGGGTCAGCCCTTCGATCGCGGTGGACACGCTGTTGGAGTCGCTGACCACATTCAGGCCATCAACGGTCAACTTGGCGCTTTGTGCGGTGTTGAGGGTCTTTCCGGCGGCCGCAACGGCAGCATTGTACTCAGCAGGCGTGGCGAAGTCGGAGGCGTTGAGGGCTGCGCCAGGAAAGGTCAGCTTGCCCAGGTCAGTAGCGCTGCCCGAGGTACTGGTACCGGTCATGGTGATGTCCTTGCCATCACCCATCTTGCTGCTGCTCAAGACAAGGCGCGAACCCTGGCTGTCGGTCACGATAGTCGCGCTGAGCCCCTTGGCGGCACCCTGCTTGTTGATCGCATCTCGGATGCCGGTCAGCGTGTTGTTGGTGCTGTCGACGGAAATGTTGAGGGCATCCTCTCCGCCGATCTTGATATCAAGCGTTCCGGAGTTGAATGTGGTCGTTGCGCCATCGGCGAAAGCTGCCGAGGCGATCTTGCTGCCTTGAGCGAGCTGGGTGACGTTGATGCTGTAGGTGCCTGCCACAGCGCTTGCAGTAGCGGTAGCGTTAAGTGCAGCCGTATTGGAAGAGACGACACTACGGGACAGGAAGCTGCTCGGACTGTTGAGCAAGGCCATCGCAGTCTGGAAGTCGCTGACGGCGCTCTTGAGGCTACCCAGGGCGGTGAGCTTGGTGGTGGTCTTGGACTCAAGCGAATCCAGCTGGTTCTGTTTCGGCGCCCTGGCGTTGTTCACCAGTGCCTTGACCGTCGCGTCGATGTCGAGCAGTCCCGAACCCACTGTGCCGATCGTTGTGGCCATTTCACACCTCCGTCAAAAAAACGTCCCGAATCCCCTTCCTGGAAGGATTGGCAGAGCAGCAAACAAGAATCGCGCCAACTCAAGCCTTTGCTTCGAACATCAGACTGCGGATGTCGTCAAGCCGTTCAGCAAGCTTGAGAAGCTCCTCCGACGGAATCTGGCGAATCAGCTTGCCCGAGTCGGTGTCGATGACCTTCACCACCACATCGCCAGTGGAGTCATCCACGCTGAACTCCAACCCGCGCTTGACGGCCTGCACGAAAGACTGAATGTCGGACACCGCCGACTCCAGATCGGCGCCCTGGCCTTTACGGGCATCCTTGTCGTCCTGGGCGGCCGTGCCGCTGGCTACCGGAACCGCAGTGGGCGTATTCGGGGTGACGCCATTTTGGGAAGGCGTCGTACCGCTGGTGTCCTTCACCAACCGAGGGATGGCGTTGACCGACGTTATGCTTGAGATATCCATGTTTTACATACCTCACAATGGCCAAATGGGAGGAAGGGTAAGTCCCTTCCTCCCATCAGTGACTAGGCGCTCCGCCTCACTTACCTCAGCAGGCTGAGGACCGACTGCGGCAACTGGTTGGCCTGGGCCAGGATCGCCGTACCAGCCTGTTGCAGAACTTGGTTCTTGGACAGCGTAGCGGTTTCGGCCGCGAAGTCAGTGTCCTTGATCCGGCTCCGAGCGGCAGATGCGTTCTCGGAGATGTTCTGCAGGTTGGAGATGGTGTTGTCGAAGCGGTTCTGCACAGCACCGAGGTCGGCACGCTGGGAGTCGATCGCCGCCAGGGCGCTATCGATTACCGCAATCGCGCGCTGGGCACCATCGGCGGTGGAGATGTCCACGTTGGCCACCGTGTTCAGAGTCGAGGAACTCTGCGAGAACACCTCGGTGGTAGAGCCGGTTACCGCGAAGGAAGTCGGGGAGTCCAGCTGCACGTAACCGAAGGCCTTACCGCCGGCAGCCTTGACGTCTGCCGCTGCCCCGAAGGTTCCATCGTTACCTTGGACAGCCACATCAATCGTGCCCGCCGAAGAACCGGTCGCAGTGCCGAACTCAATCGTTTCACCAGTAGACGAGGTGATGGTGATCTTGTCGCTCTGCTTGTCGTAGTTGGCAGTCAGGCCCAACTTACCGGCGTTGGAGTTGATCTGGTTGGTCAGGTCCTCGTTGGAGGTCACACCCACCATCTGCACGGTGTTGCTGCCCACGGTGATGTTGAAGGTAGCGGCACCGGAGGTGAAGTTCACGTCTGCCTGAACCACGGTACGGGCAGTGGCGGACAGACCAGAGATGGAGCCGTCGAACTTCTGGGCGATGCTCTTCGCGCTGTCAGTTGCAGTGATGTCGATGTCTTTGGTCTGGCCGTTGCCAACCACGGTCACAGTGCCGGAGCTGAAGGCGCCGCCGCTACCGGTGATCAGGGTACCGGTCTTGGTGGTGGCTGCAGCGGAAGCACCGGCCGAGTTGGTGGAGGCACCACCGCCGACCTGGTAGGAGCCCAGCTTGCTGGAGGAAGCATCGCGCAGGGTCACGTCGATGGTCTCGTAGGCTTTGGAGCCGACTTGGAAGCTGGTGGTACCGAAGGAGCCATCCAGCAGCTTGCGACCACCGAAGGTAGTGGTTTCGGCGATACGGGACAGTTCGGCCTGCTGGGCGGTCACTTCTTTCTGCAGGGCGGCACGGTCGTCGGCGCTGTTGGAGCCAGTGGCGGCCTGGATGGACAGGTCGCGGATACGCTGGAGGATCGCGGTGGATTGCTGCAGGGCACCTTCAGCGGTTTGCGCCAGGGAGATGCCGTCGTTGGCGTTACGAGTCGCCTGGTTCAGGCCGCTGATCTGGTTGGTCAGACGGTTGGAGATCTGCAGGCCGGCGGCATCGTCCTTGGCGCTGTTGATGCGGGCACCGGTGGAGAGACGTTGCAGCGAGGTGTTCAGCGAGTTGGACGATGCGTTCAGGTTACGCTGAGTGTTGAGCGAAGCGATGTTTGTGTTGACTGTAAGTGCCATGGTGGCGTCTCCCGAAGTACCTAGTATTTGCCTGAGCCTGCGACCTTCAGGACCTGCTGCTCAGGTGCCCCTAGAATTCGCATTCGAACTGTTTATCGGCGCTTGTCGGAGGACCTTTAGGGGAGATTCGAAATTTTTTCTCCCGGGGCTTGCTCAACAAGCACGAACTGTGTCCGTACCAGGGTTATCGGCGGGTATGACGAAGCTTTAGGATTTCGCCATACCGTTCGTCGGCTCCTGAAAAACTCAGTCCGGCAGCCACGCCGAACGCCAGCGCTGCAGATTCTCACCCTTCAGCATCCACTCGCCGAGCACACGCTCACGCAGCGCATCGCCCTGCCGGGCAGTGGCGTCCAGATCGGCCAGGTGCATGCGCACTGCATCCAGCCAGTCCTTGAAGCGGTTCTTAACCCGGGTCACCGGCAGGTCGCCGCGGTAGCAGACGGCGTCGGTGCAGATCACCGGGAAGCCGCAGGCACCGTACTCCAGCAGCCGCAGGTTGCTCTTGCACTCGTTGAACAGGTTCGGCTCCAGCGGCGCCAACGCCAGGTCCAAGTCCAGGCTCGCCAGCAGCGCCGGGTACTGCTCGATGGGCACGCCGCCGTGGAATTCGTGGATATAGGGCCGGATACGCTCCGGGCACATACCGAAGAAGACCCACTCCACCTCGTCCTTCAGGGCCTTGACCAGGTCGGTGATCAACTCCAGGTCGCCCAGGTGGCTGCTCCCCCCAGCCCAGCCGACACGCGGTTTGCGGCCTCGACGGCGTTGGCTGCGCAGGTTGCCCCACCAGTGTTCGGGGAGGAAGTTGGGCACCACCCGAATGTCCCCGTGCAGGTCGCGCAAAGCCTCGGCCAGCGGCTCGGTGGACACCACGAAGCGATCGGTCAGCGCCACCGCCTGCCTGAGCGAGCGCAGGATGTCCTTCGGCATGGTGTCGCGGTGCACGCTCTTCAGCGGCAGGTTGGGCAGGTAGTCGTCCAGCTCGTAGACCTTGAATACCGAAGACAACGCCTTCACCTCGCGCATGCCCTCGATCTGCGGCTCCATGATCTGCCGCTGGAAGACGATGCTGGTGGCCTGGAAGCGTTCCAGTTCCACCGGGGACAGGTGCACCCCACTGGCCATGCCCTCCGCCCAACCGGCTGCCTTCAGTGCCGCGAGCGGCTGGCGTACACGGTAATGTCCGCAGCCGGTGATGTCCGCCGGGTAGCACAACACCTGCGGCAGCAGCGGATCGCGCACGCGGCGCTCGCCGTACTCGAAGCTGAAGCCCGACCCGGCCAGCGACAGGTTGCGGTTATAGGACGGATCGTTCGCCAGCACCGGTAGCCAGCGCTGCAGCATCTCCTCGCGCTCGGCCTTCAGTGCCGCCTGCCTTGGCAGCGCGCCTTCAATGGCAAGAATCGGCAGGTCGATGCCATCGCGCCGAACCACGCTGTGGGGCGTCCACACGTTGAGCAGACCCGAAGCGCGGATGCGCAGGCACAGGTCCACGTCGCCATAGAAAGCCGACAGCTTCGCCTCGTCCATCCCGCCAACGGCCACATAGGCTTCGCGACGCACCATCAGGCAGGCGCTGCCAACGGCGCTGTAGTTCTGCGTCACCTGCAGGCGATTGAGGTAGCCCGGAGCCTCGAAAGGTTCACCCACAAAGGCACGCCCCGCGACGTCATGGAGCCCCAGCACGATGCCGGCCTGCTCGACGCTGTTCATCGCATCCAGCACCTTGGCCCCTACCACCCCCACTTCCGGGCGCTGGGCCTGGTTGACCAGCTCATCCAGCCATTCGGGCTGGACGATTTCCACGTCGTGGCTCAGCAGCAGCAGGTACTCGCTCTCCACCGTCATCGCCACCGCGTTGACCATGGCCGAGAAATTGAAGGGGCCGGCAAACCGCCACACCTTCACCTGCTCGCTCTGCAAGCCCTCGACCCCCTCCAGCCAACTGAGGGTCGCCGCATCCTGGCTTTCGCAATCCACCAGCAGCAACTCGTAATTCGGGTAGCGGGTGTGCTCCAGCAGGGTTTCCACGCAGCGCTGCAGCAGGGGAAGGTGATCGCGTACCGCCACCACGATGGAGACCCGCGGCTGCTGCGGGTGCCCATAGTGGATGTGGTAGCGCCTCGGCATCGGGCTCTCGACCCGCGCCTGGAAGCCGCGCTTCTCCAGGTGCCGTTCGATGGCCACCTGCTCGTAGGGGTTGGCCTGCAATACCGGAACGGGAGCGGTCAGCAACACCTCGTCGACATGCTCCAGCCCTTGCAGACCATCGCGTTCCACCAGGCGCAACAGCAACTCCAGCTCGGGAGCCTCGACGAAGATCGGGTCGAACCCGCCCTCGGCCAGGAACACCTCCCGCCGGAAGAACCAGCGCGGCGCCAGGCTCAGGGGGAAGCTGAGCAGCAGGTCGAGGTTGAAGTCCGGCTTGAAGCACGCCCCGCGAGCACCGGAGGGCGCGCGCTGGAATTCATCGCCATACACCGCCCGGCACCCTTCCAGCCGCTCCAGGCGTCGCACCATCGCCAGCAGGCCGCCCGCAGTGAACGTCACGCCCGCCTCCACCACCTGCAACCAGTCCACATCGGCCTCGGCGGCCCAGGCGTTGATCGCCTGCAATTGCTCACCCTCGGACACGCACAGGCCCATGACGCCGGCAGGAGCCGACAGCCCAGCCGTGCTCAGCAGCACCGGGACGACATGGGGATAGAGATTGGCTGCCAGGCTGTCCAGCGTGGCGGAGACCGCATCGGCATCGCCGTGGCGATCCAGCACCACCACGGCCAAGCGGGGCGGCCGCGGCTGCCGGGTCGCCAGGCTGTCGAGGATGCGCGCCAGCGCCGGCCCTTTCGGCGTACCGGAATCCAGCCAGTCCTGCAGCTGGTCGCTGGCCAGCAAGCGACGGGGTTCCGGCAGCGCCATGCGGCCCATGAGCGCGGCAATGGCCGCCGTCGAGTTGCGCGGCAGAGCCTCCACACAGGCCTTCGCGCGCGCCCGCATCGTTTCGCGGTGAACGTCATCCGTCAGCAGCCGGCGGATGGCGTCGGCCAGTTCGTCCGCCCCCACGGTGTCGACGCCCTGAGCCGGCACCAGGCCGGGCCCATAGAAGAATCCGGTCTCGGTCATCAGGTTGAGGGCCGGTGTGCCGACCAGCATGGCCTCCACCTGCAGGCCCGAATCCACGGCCACCAGCACATCGGCGCTGAGCAGGAAGGGCAACGGTGCGCCGTCGGCGTAGCGGTAGTCATTGGCCCCCAGACCGTACTGGACCGCCAGCAACTGGACCTGCTCAGGCCCGAAGCGCCCCTGCGGACGCCGGCCCTTGATGATCACCTGGGCTTCACCACCCAGGGCCCGCACAGCCTCCAGGTAGGCCCGCAGCACCTGCTCGTCGATGGCCAGCTCCGGCGGCAGGCTGTGCTCGGCCAGCAGCGTGGTGCCCAGCACCACGATGGGCCGCGCGGTATCCAGCCCCAGTTCCTGGCACAAGGCCGCACGGGCACTGGCCCGTTCTTCGCGGGCGTCGAACAGCGAGTCGAACTGCGGCAGACCCAGCATACGCAGACGCTCCGGGTCGAAGCCGGCGTCGCCGTAGAGGCGGCGGCTGTCCTCGCTCCACACCACCATCAGGTCGGAGTTCTGCTGGTCGTGCACGGTATAGGGGTAGCAGAGCGTCGGGTTGTGCTCGATGTGCAGAGAGGGGATGCCCCGCGCCTTGGCCCACGCCACCAGGGTCTTGGAACCGAACATCCAGTCCTCGTTGACGGCAACCAGCTCCACCTCGTAGGTCGCCGCCATCCGGTCCAGCGCATCCACCAGGGCAAAGGACACCGGCAGGGTTCGCGCGGCCACATCCTTCAGGGTGGTCTCCCAGCCGTCCCACTCCAGGCCGGCGGCCTCCAGGTCGGGGCGCAGGTCCTGGCGCACGGTGTCGCTGAAGGCCAGCGCCTGGCGCTGGTCGAATTCTGCCTGGGCCGAGGGCATCGCCTGGTCCAGCAAGGGGTCGATCACCACCAGCTCGCCGCCATGGCGCTGGACCATGGCCTCCAGCTCCGGGGTCAGGCAGCCCTGGAAGGTGATCAGCGTCCGCGGCTCGTTCTCGCTCAGGTAGCGTTCCAGCAGTGGAATGTTCTTCGGCCAGAGCTGGGTGATGAGGGCACGTACAGGTTGGGACATGGGGATCACTCGGCCGAGAAAGCGTTGAACAGCGAATCGAGCATGCGCGGGAAGGCCTGGTAGTCCAGGGCGCCGCTGAGGTCCACGCCCCGGTACTGGTAAGCGGCCTTCACTTCCGGCTGACGCTCCCAGGCCTGCAGGCACTGCAGGGCCACGAAGTCGGTGTGGTACTTGCGATGCCAGCGGCGGAAGGTCGCCCAGTGCTGCTCGCCCAGCAGGGCCGACAGGTCCGGCAGGCTGGCCAGCGGTGTGGGCTGCGCGCCTTCACGGAAGAACCAGACCACGAAGAGAAAGAAGCGATTGCGCGGACGTGCCAGGTGCGCGGCCAACTGTTCGGCGAGGGCTTCGCGGCTCAGCTCCGGCTGGCCGGGCAGCGACTCCAGGAAGGCCAGGAAGGCCGCGAATGCCGGGTCGCTGTCGCGATAGCCCAGCCAACGTCGCCAAAGCGATGGCCAGTAGCCGCAGGGTTGTTCGGGGTCGAAGCCGTTGAAGCCCGCCGGCAGCAGCTGCCGCCAGGCCGGCCGGCCCTGCATCGAAGAAGGAAGAACGAGTCCGACCATAGCGCTACCTGCCTTATCGCAGGCCCGACCATCCGGGCGGGCCTTGTACGGAAAATTGACGTTGCAGCCCGTGGAGCAAGATTCACACCAGCAACTGGATGCCACGCGGTTGGGTCAGCCGCTGCACGGGCTCGGGGAAGCTGAACCCGTCCATGAACAGGTAGCCGCTGCGCCCGCGGATGAAGTCGATGTACTGGCGGGCATGGGCGTTGTTGCGCGAGGCCATGAAGAACACCGCGTACTTCTCATGCTCCACCGGCACCGGCCCGGTGGGCCAGCAGGCCTTGTGGTCCAGGCGGGTGTTGAAGATCACCAGGTCGCCGGCCTCGCTGGGAACGCGGTAGCCCTTCTGGCTCTCCTCGTACCAGCGCATGTCCACGCGGTGGGAACCGGGGATCACCTCCAGCCCGCCGCCGTATTCCGGCGTATTGGCCTGGAGGTAGAACGCGATCTGCACGATGTCGCAATCCGGCTCCCAGTGAAAACGATGCCCGGCCTTCTGCTGCGAATCGGTGTCCTTGTGCCAGGTGCCGTAGCCGCGGTGATGCAGGGCGGACTCGGGCAGCAGGACGAAATCCTCGCCCAGCAGCATCTGCAGCACCGTCAGGAACTCGGAGTCGAAGATGGCTTTCCACACCGCCGGGTAGCGGTTGAACACGTCGATGCGAATGCTGCCCAGGCTGGGGTTGTCGTAGATGTCGCCGGGGTAGCGGGTCTCGCTGGCGAAAGCCTTCACCAGCTCCTCGCGCAGATGGCGGGTGGTCTCGGGGGCGAGCAACTGCTTGACCAGGGCGAAGCCGTTGTCCTGGTAGCTCTGGCGCAGCGCCTTGACGAAGGCTTCGTACTCAGACACGGGCGCCCTCCTCCGGCTTGCGGGCCATCACCCACATGTGGGACGACATCCCCGACTCCGCCAGGAAGCGCTGGAAGGCCGGGCCCAGCTCGTCCCAGCGGTTGAACAGCACGTCCTGCAGGAAGGGGTCCAGCTCCGCCTCGCGGCCTTGTGCCTGGACGCCCTTGCGCACCAGCTCGGCATCGAGCTTGCCGGGGGTGAAGCAGGCCAGGGTCTCCAGCCCGTGGCGCTGCAGCAGCAGCGGCAGCGAGCGGGTGTTGAAGTAGTTCAGGTGCTCATGGTCCACACAGGGGCTCTCCGGCCCCAGTTGCTGGACATCGAACCCGGCACCGTTCGGACACGTGAGGATCAGCGCGCCCCCCGGACGCAGCAGCGCCGACAGGCTGGCCACCACCTGGCCGGGGGCGAACAGGTGCTCGATCACCTCGAAGGCTGCGATCAGGTCGAAGCGCTGGGCGGTCGCGGCGGCATAGACCTCCACCGGCTGCTCCACCACCTCGAAACCCTGCTCGCGGCAGATCGCCGCCAGGTCCGGCGTCGGCTCGATGCCGACGATGCGCTGCCACAGCCCGCGCTGCTGCATCTCGCGGCAGAAGGAGCCATAGCCCGCCCCCACCTCCAGCAGGTCGCCACAGGGCAGGCCGATGCGCTGGCACAGCTCCAGCACCCGCTCCACCCGCGGCACGATCACCGACTGGTGGCGCGCCTCGGCCGAGGCCGGGTAGATGTGCCGCGCCCAGTAGGCGTAGTTCTCGCTCTGGCGGTAGAAGTCCGCCAGCAGGCGCTCGCCGGGCCGGGGATTGACGTAGAAGCTGGTGCAGTCCAGGCAGTCCACGTAGCGGAAGCCGTTCTTCTCGAAGCGTGGCCGGGCGCGCTCGCTGCCGCAGGCCGGGCACGCGCACTGGACGAACTCTTCATTGCGGGCCAGCAGGAAGGCGATGTCATGCAGCAGGGCCACACGCTGACCGGCCTGCAGGCGCGAAGGGCGGATGTCGTCTTCTTTCACCGTCGCACTCCTCAACCGGCACGCCGGTATTTCTGCTGCTGCGCCTCGGGCAGGTGCACCGGCCCGTAGGCGCTCGGCTCACCCCAGATGTTGTCCTTCCACCACTGGCCATCCTTGATCCACCAGACACGCGGCGAGCGGAAGGTGTCGGCCGTCTCCCAGAAGGCCTGCTCGGTCATGCCCACGTAGTCCAGCCAGTGCTGCAGGTCGCTGGACACCACAGAGTCCATGCGGCGGACGATCTCGATGCCCTCCTCCCGGGTCAGGTAGCCGGCGCGGATGTCCTTGGAGGCATGGTCGGAGGCGCGGCCGTAGCCGAACTTGATGAACTTGAGCAGGTCGTGCACGCCGTTCTCGTAGCGGTCGTCCAGGTTGGACATCTGCCGGTAGGTGCGCTCGAAGGGCTTGTCGGCCATCTTCCAACCGTAGCGTTCCTGCACCAGGCGGGTGTGCTGGTTCGGGTCCCAGGGGAAGAAGTTGCCGATGTAGATGCCCCGCACTCCCGTCTTGAGGATGTCGGCATCGCTGGGATAGCGCGCCCACAGCAGATCCTTCTCGCGCAGCGGCTCCTCGGGGTCGTCCAGCATGTCGCTCCACTCGAAGCCGCGCAGGGCGTGCTCGTGGCGGACGCGCGCGCTGAATTCCACGTAGTCGTCCGGGTCGAACATCCCGGAGATGTCCCAGGCCGTCTCGCCCCAGATGATCAGCGGAATGTCGAACTTCACCGCCACCTGGATCGGGTAGGTCATGATCCCGCAGTGGGCGTGCCAGTTCATGTCGCCCATCTTGCGGAAGCACAGGCGGTTGAGCCGCTTGAGCACCTCCACGCTGGGGCCGAAGACCATGTGGTCGGCATCGAACACATGGCGCATGCGGTCGCGGTTGTAGTCCCCCTCGGGCAGGTAGTTGTTGCCGTGGTAGGTCACCAGCAGCGGCTTGAGGCCGTACTGGGCGGCGATCACGTGGGCCTGGTAGTAGCTGTCCTTGCCACCGCTGACCGGGATGATGCAGTCGTAGTTGTCGTTGCGCTTGCCGGCCCCGGTCTCCTCCAGCACCCGCTCGAAGCGCTTGCGGCGCTCGTCCCAGAAGGTGGGCGGCAGCTGGGCGAACTGCTCGGCGACCTGGCAGGCCGAGCAGACACCGTGCTCGTCCAGCATCAGGTTGACGCTGACCCGGGGGTACACGCAGCGGCTGCAATATTCCATGAAGAGGCTCCTAGAGACTGAGTAGCTGGGGGCTGCGAACGTTCAGCCCCTGCTCGAACAGGTACTTGCGCGCCAGGTAGACGCTCTGGTCGGTGTAATGAAAGATGTTGGCCGCCGCCACCGCGTCGACGCCGGTCTGCTCCAGGGCCTGGGCCATGTGCGACCACTCCCCTACGCCCCCGAGGGCGATCACCGGGATGTGCACGCTGGCGCAGACCCGGTCCAGCAGGGCCAGGTCGTAGCCCTGGCGCGCGCCGTCCCGGTCGATGGCATTCACCATCACCTCGCCGGCGCCCCGCTCCTGGACCTCGCGCACCCAGTCCTCGACACGGCGGCCGGTGTCGCGACGTCCACCTTCGGCGAACACGCGGTAGTCGTCACCCTGCTGCAGGACATCCACCGAGAGCACGATGCACTGCGAGCCGTACTCGCGGCTGGCCGCCTCGATCAGGCTTGGGTCGTCCAGGGCAGCGGTGTTCAGCGTGACCTTGTCCGCCCCCGTGGCCAGGCGCCGGGCGATATCGTCCAGCGAGCGGATTCGCCCGCCCAGGGTGATCGGCATGAAGGACGCCCGGGCGACTTCGGCGACGATGGCGTCGATGTCCTGCAGGTTGCGGCTACCCAGGTCGTCACGGCCCAGGTCGTAGTGGTCGTCGCGGCTGATGTCCAGGTAGACCAGCTCGTCGGCGGCCCAGTCGCTGAGCCGGCGGACGGCAGCGGAGGGATTGCCCAGCACCTGGTGGCGGGAAAAGCGCTTGCTCTGCACCAGTTGGCCGTTCTTCAGCAGCAGGACCGGGATGATGCGTTTCTTCTTCATGCCAGCTCCAGGAAGTTCTTCAGCAGCTGGGTGCCGGCCCGCTGGCTCTTCTCGGGGTGGAACTGCACGCCCAGCACGTTCTCCCGCCCGACCACCGCCGGGAAGCGGCTGCCGTACTCGACGGTGGCGATGACGTCATCGGCCGAGGCCGTGGCGAAGGCGTAGCTGTGCACGAAGTAGAAGTCCGGCGTGGCTTCCAGCCCCTGCAACAGAGGGTGGGGCCGCTCGCCCCGGATGTCGTTCCAGCCCACGTGGGGCAGCGGCAGGCCGGCACTGTCCAGCGCCCGCACGCGACCGGGTATCCAGCCGAGCCCGGCATGCTGGCCGAATTCATGACCCTCGTCGCTGAGCACCTGCATGCCCACGCAGATGCCGAGGAAAGGCTTGCCCTGTTCGAAGACCGCACGGCGCACGCCGTCCAGCGGCAATTGCTGGGCGATTCGCGCCATTGCCGCGCCGTAGGCCCCCACTCCGGGCAACACCAGGTGGGTGGCATCGGCGATCACATGGGGATCGTTGGAAACCCGGGTTTCACCCAGGGTGGCGAACAGGTTCGCCACCGAACGGACGTTGCCGGAGCCATAGTCGAGGATGCACACCCGGCTCATCGACCGCCTCCCGACAGGTGCCGCCATGCCAGCGCCTGGCCACGTTTGAGCGGCTCGCTGGCGACACAGTTCAACACCTCGTCCAGATGCTTGGGCGGCAGGCCAAAGCCGGGCCGGATGGCGCGTACGTTGTCGCTGGTGAACGGCTCACCGGCGATCATGTCACGCACCACATAGAGGGAGCGGCGGAACACCATCGACTTGCGTTCGGCCGCAGACGGCCCGTAGTTGACCTGCCCCATCGCCTGCCAGGCACGCTCGGTTTCTGCAACCAGCGCCGCCAGCTCGGCAGGCTCGAGGGAGAAGGTTGAATCCACGCCGCCATCGGTACGGCTCAGGGTGAAGTGTTTCTCGATGACGCAGGCACCCAGGGCCACCGCCGCCACCGAGGCACCAACACCCAGGGTGTGGTCGCTCAGGCCGATCTCGCAGCCGAACAGCTCGCGCATGTGCGGGATGCTGCGCAGGTTGGTATTGGCCGGGCTGGCCGGGTAGGTGCTGGTGCACTTGAGCAGGATCAGTTGCTGGCAACCGGCGCCGCGCGCCGCGTCGACGCAATCCTGAATCTCGCCAACGGTGGCCATGCCGGTGGAGATGATCAACGGTTTGCCGGTGGCCGCCACCCTGCGGATCAGCGGCAGGTCGACGTTCTCGAAACTAGCGATCTTGTAGGCCGGAACGCCGAGGGACTCGAGGAAATCCACCGACGATGCGTCAAATGG
Organism: Metapseudomonas otitidis; assembly: GCF_011397855.1. Classification (NCBI taxonomy): domain Bacteria; kingdom Pseudomonadati; phylum Pseudomonadota; class Gammaproteobacteria; order Pseudomonadales; family Pseudomonadaceae; genus Metapseudomonas; species Metapseudomonas otitidis. Next base: position 3,988,562 of record NZ_AP022642.1, read on the forward strand.
CGTCGAGAAGACTTCCAGCCCCCGCTCCCGGGCACGCCGGAAGATCGGCTCATGCCACTCCCAGGGGGTATGCGCCTCGCCATACAGGCGGTACAGAGACGTACCGGTCCAGGGACTGTCGGGGTCGCCGATGTGGAAGTCGCCCTCATCCAGGTCGAGGGTCATGGTGTCCGGGGTATAGGTCTGCAGCTTCAGGGCATGGGCCCCGGCATCCGCCGCTGCATCCACCAGCGCCAAGGCGCGCTCCAGGGACTGATTGTGATTGCCGCTCATCTCGGCAATGACGAACGGCGGATGACCTTCACCGATATGACGCTTACCAATCATGAAAGAAGTCATTCCACCTCTCCTACCTTGCGCAACACGATCTCGTAGCGATGACCGTGCAATTCGAAAAACGCCGGATAACGCTCAGGGTCGGCGACCCGCAACAAGTTGAACTGCTCCGCCAGCGGCTTGTGGGGATCGATCCGGCTGTCTTCGGGCCGGCGCCGAGGATAGTGGCTCGGTTCGCCAACCTGGGCGCGCGCGGCACGACCATCGCAGTGGGCCAGGGCCCACGCCATCAACTCGAACTCGGCAGCGAACAAGCGCGCGTTGATCTCGTTGCACAGCTCGTGCCCGTCCAGCGTGAACACCAGCTGCTGCCAGATATCGCCCGAGTCGACCGGGTCAGCCGCATCCAGCAGGGTTACCGTGATCCGCCCAGCCCCCTCCAGCACCTGCCATACATGGGGCGACATGCCCCTTCCCGCCGGCAGGTCGCTGGCGTGCAGCACCAGCGTATGGCGATAACGCGCACGCAGGACCGGGCCTATCAGTTGCTGGCAGGAAATCAGAAAGAGGAAATCGCCGCCTTCCAGGGTGCCCATGTCGCCGTGCAGGGTGGCACCATGGGCCTCACACCATTGGACGAGCCCCGGCAGGATGGGATGTCGCGGATCGGAACACAGGACATCAATGCGCATCGGCGCCTCCGGTTTCGAACATCATGCGGGCCACCCGCTCGGCACCTGCGCCATCGCACAGGGCAGCGGCACGCGTACGCATGACAAGCAGCCCCCCTGTATCGGCGAGCAGGTCGGCTGCGGCATCACGCCAAGCGCTGCCAGACAATGCATCCGCCACTCCCAGATAGCGCTGGATGCCTGCTCGCTCGCCCGCCATCCCGATCGACACCTGGTTCTCACTGAAAGCGGCCACCACACCGGGCAAGCCCAGGCAGGCGCGCTCCCAGGTGACGGAGCCACCCGCGCCCAGATAGAGATCGGCCTGCCACATGAGTGCCGCCATCTCCTGCGTGTCGACGTGCAGACGCAAGGCGGGCTCGACGGCAGCCATTGCGCCCAGATCGGCCAGCGCAGCCGAAGCCCCGCCGATCACCACATCAATGGAAACCGGCAACTGCAACAGCTCGCGCACGACGCTGGGCAGCGTGCGGCTGACCTTCCCGCCGCCGAAGAACAGCAACAACCTCGGCTTGTCATCTGCAACTGGCCGGGGCTTGCGGCGATAGTGGGCGAACTCCGGCCGCAACAGTGCGTAGCTAGGCCCGAACAGCCTGACAGGTAGATCTTCTCCGCACGATGACGGGTACGCCTCGGCCTCATCGGCCAGCAGGTTCTGGTCCAGCAACACATGGACGCAATGCCGGCGCCAGGGCAGGTCATCGATCGCCAGCAGGCGTGGTGCGAAGGCCCGGGCAGAGAGCTCCCACTGCGCGCCCAGGCCGTAGTGATCGAGCACGACCCAGTCAAAACGCCGCCCTTCTAGCAGCGCGCCCAGATGATCTAGGTCTTCCCTCTCCGGGATCGGCTCCTCAGCCAGGCCGCTGGCCTGTTCCCCGGCATAGGCAGCCGGCAGCTCGTGCAGTGCAAAATCCTCGGCTATGTGCGAGCCCAGCCCGCCGCGCAGGGCACGACTGGCGAAATGGCAGTCCGCACCGAGCTCACGTAACGCCTTCGCCAATGTCAGGCAACGCATGACATGCCCGTAACCCAGGCTGAGCGAGGCATCAGCGCGAAACAGCACGCGCATCTCAGATGTCCCCCTCCAGCAGGAGGCTGGCGTACATCAGTTCGGCGCGGTGCCAGTCCTCAGGGCTGTCGATGTCCTGGACCAGGTAGCGCGGCAGCACCAGTGGCAGGGAATGCGAACCGTGCAGCGCCTTGCCCTCGGCCCAGGCGGCAGCCCGGCCCCAGTAGAACTGTCCGGCGTCGTGGTAGGCGCGCTCCAGGTCCTGGGAGCGGGTCTGCTGGTATTCGGGGTAGAGCGATTCGACGCCGCCATCGGCATTCACCCGCAGGGCGCGCTGCACCGGTGCGGCGTAGTCACTGACGGTGAAGGCGAAGTCCTTGTCCGGGCGCGCAGCCAGCAGCTCGAAACCTTCACGGAGCTTCTCCGGCAGGACGAAGGGCGCGGTGGCATAGAGGCAACAGGTGTATTCGGGATGGTCGCCAGTGGCAGCCAGTTCACGGAGCGCGTGCTGGATGACCGCGACCGTGCCGGCATGGTCGTCGGCCAGGGCCGCCGGGCGCATGAAGGGCACCTCGGCACCCAGTTCGCGGGCCACGCTGGCGATCTCCTCGTCGTCGGTGCTGACGATCACCCGGTCGAACAGCCCGGACAGCAGGGCCGCGCGGATCGGGTAGGCGATCATCGGCTGGCCCTGGAAGAGCTTGATGTTCTTGCGCGGGATGCGCTTGCTGCCGCCTCGGGCGGGGATGATGGCGACGCGGCTCATGGGCGCTTCTCCAGCAGGAACCAGGTGATGTCGTCGGTGGGGAAGCTCGGGTCACGGCGGTAGACGAAGCCGTAGTCCACCAGGCGCAGGTCCTCGTAGCGGTCGAGCAGCTCGCCGGCGAAGTCGCGCTTGAACAGCTTGCCCGTGTGCCCCCGGTAGCTCACCTCCACCGGTGAGGGGTTGTAGTACTCGGCGACGAGCACGTAGCGCCGGCTGGCCTCGTACAACTTGGCGTAGGCCTTGGGCAGCAGCTCGGGCGGCAGGTGGATGAGCACGCCACGGGTGAACGCCAGGTCCACCGGCTGGTGCACCGGGTAATCGAACAGCGAGCCGTGCCAGACCTCGGCGATGCCCAGTGACTGGGCGATGGCATGGGCCTTGGCATTCAGCTCGACGCCATGCAGGGCAGCGTCCGGCAGCAGCCGGTGCAGCGCCTGGAGGTTGAGCCCACGGTTGGTGCCCAGCTCCAGCAGGCTGTCGAGCCGCCCGGCACGGCGCAGGGCCCGGGCGAAGAAGGCGGTGGCACTGGCCACGTGGCGCTCGCCGTCGTTGCGGTCGACGTAGTCGTCACCGAACTCGCCCTGCCAGAAACGTTCCTGCTCGGTCAGTTCGCGCATGGCGCGTCTCCTGTCAGCGCAGGAGGGTGGTCAATGCCTGCACCACCCGCTCCTGCTGGTCATCGGTCATGCCGTGGAAGAGCGGCAGGCTCAGGGCCTCTGCGTAGTAGCGCTCGGCCTCGGGGAAGTCACCCGGGGCGAAGCCCAGCCGCTGGTAATGAGGCTGCAGGTGCACCGGGATGTAGTGCAGGTTGACGCCGATGCCGGCGGCCCGCAGCCCCTCGAACACTTCGCGGTGGCTGCGGCGCATGGCGTCCAGCCGCAGGCGCACCGGGTAGAGGTGCCAGGCCGAGTCGGCCCCCTCCTGGCGCCCCGGCAGACGCAGCGGCAGGTCGGCGAGTAGCTCGTCGTAGCGCTCGGCCAGGGCCCGGCGACGGGCGACGAAGGCCTCCAGGCGCTGCAGCTGGGAGAAGCCGAGGGCGGCCTGCAGATCGGTCATGCGGTAGTTGAAGCCCAGTTCCAGCTGCTGGTAGTACCAGGGGCCGTGGCTGGCTTCGGTCATGGCGGCCGGGTCGCGGGTGACGCCGTGGCTGCGCAGGCGCCGCAGGCGCTCCGCCAGGTGCGGGTCCTGGGTGGTGAGCATGCCGCCCTCGCCGGTGGTGATGATCTTCACCGGGTGGAAGCTGAACACGCTGATGTCGGCATGAGCGCCGCAGCCCACCGGGCGCCCGAGGTAGGCAGCGCCGACGGCGTGGGAGGCGTCCTCGATCACGCGGAAGCCGTAGCGCCGGGCCAGTGCGGCGATGCGCGCCATGTCGCAGCTCTGCCCGGCGAAGGCCACCGGCACCAGCACCTTGGGCAACCGGCCACGCTGCTCGGCCTGGGCGAGGCGAACCTCCAGCAGGTCCACGTCGAGGTTGAGGGTGCGCGAGTCGATGTCGACGAAGTCCACCTGGGCGCCGCAGTAGAGCGCGCAATTGGCGCTGGCGACGAAGGTGTTGGGGCTGGTCCAGAGCCAGTCCCCCGGGCCCAGGTCGAGGGCCAGGCAGGCGATGTGCAGGGCTGCCGTGGCGTTGCTGACGGCGATGCCATGGGCGGCCTCGCAGCGGGCGGCGAAGGCGCCCTCGAAACGCTCGATGGCCGGCCCCTGGGTCAGCCAGTCGGAGTTGAGGGTCTCGACGACGGCGTCGATGTCCGCCTGGGAAATGCTCTGGCGTCCGTAGGGAATCATGCTCAGGACCAGGCCTCGGCCAGCTCGCGCAGTTCGGCGACGCTGAGGTAGTGAGGATTGCTGTCGGAGACGTACTCGAAGCCCTCCTCCACGGCCCGCCCGATCCCTCCCAGGCCGTCACAGGCGTAGTCGTACTGCATGTTGAAGTTGATGGAGGGGGCGATGACGAAGTGGCTGTCGAATTCCCAGGTGTGGGAGCTGTCATCGCGGGAAATCATCATCTCGTGCAGCTTCTCGCCAGGGCGGATACCCACCAGGCGATGGAGCAGGCCCGGTGCGAGGGCCTCGGCCAGGTCGGTGATGCGTGCGGAGGGGATCTTCGGCACGAACAGCTCGCCGCCCTGCATGCGCTCGAAGCTGCGCATGACGAAGTCGACGCCCTGGTCGAGGGTGATCCAGAAGCGGGTCATGCGCGCATCGGTGATCGGCAGCTCGCGGGCGCCGTCGGCCAGCAGCTTGCGGAAGAACGGCAGCACCGAGCCCCGCGAGCCGACCACGTTGCCGTAGCGGACGACGGCGAAACGGGTCTGGTGGTCGCCGGTGATGTTGTTGGCAGCGACGAACAGCTTGTCGCTCAGCAGCTTGGTGGCGCCGTAGAGGTTGATGGGGCTGGAGGCCTTGTCGGTGGAGAGTGCCACCACTTTCTGCACGCCGTTGGCGATGGCGCCGTTGATGATGTTCTCGGCGCCGCCGACGTTGGTGCGGATGCATTCGGTGGGGTTGTATTCGGCGGCCGGCACCTGCTTGAGGGCTGCGGCGTGGACCACCAGGTCGATGCCGCGCAGGGCCTGCTGGACGCGGTCGGCGTCACGCACGTCGCCCAGGAAGTAGCGCATGCAGGGGGCATTGAACTCCTGCTGCATCTCGTACTGCTTGAGTTCATCCCGCGAGAACACCACCACGCGCTTGGGCTGGTAGCGCTGGAGCAGGCTGCGGATGAAGGAGCGACCGAACGAGCCGGTGCCTCCGGATACGAATACGGACTTGCCATCGAACATGCGTGTTCTCCCCTGCCCTGCCGCCACCGGCTTCGCCGACGGCCCTGCGCCTGTCGTGCTGTCGGAATTATGGCGTTCTATTCGGTTTTCAGGTCACGAAGCAAGCATGGTGCCAACCCACCGGAATGCAAGGCGGCGCCGTGTCCCAGGGACAGGGCGCCGCCAGCAGTGCACAAAAGGTCGGTCAGTTGAGGAAGTTGAACAGGCTCAGGCCGTTGATCTTGACGAAGCTCTGCTGGGCCGCCTGCAGGATGGTGGACTGCATGGTGAGGCGCGAGATGGCCTCGGCATAGTCCAGGTCCTCCAGCTCGGATTGCACGGCCTTGTTCACCAGACTGACGTCGTCGACGAACCCTTCGGTGGTCTCCAGGGTGTTCAGGCGCGCACCGATGGAGCCCTGCACGGCAAGTACCTTGGTATTCACCGCTTCGAGGTTGGACAGTGCCACCGCCACCGAATCACGAATCTGCAGGTTCCCAACCGGGCCATCAGAGGAGGATTGAAGGGCCTTGCGCAGGTCGGAGACAACGTTCAGCAGCCCCCGCTTCTCCTGGGATGGGTTGCGGTTGATGCTGAAGTCGTCGCCGGTGGCAGGCTTGCCGTCGATCTGCACCTTGACGCCGCCGTAGGTGACGAAGTTAGGGGTGGCGCTGTTGGTATCGAACGCCCCGGTGGCCAGTTGGCCGGTGGGCGGCGTGGCCGGGTTGTAGGTGGCCCAGTTGTAGCCCGGTGGCAGAGTGGCCGGGTTGTAGACCACATAGTTCTGCGAGTCGAGGAAATGGATGCCGATGGCATCGGTGGCCGCTGGCGGGTTGCTGGCGGGGAAGATGGTGTCGTAATCGACCTTGTCCACCACCAGACCCTGGGCGATGCGCGCGGTACTGCCGGTACCCACGGTCCCCTGGGAGGTGGTCACGCGGTTGGCGTTGAACACGTCCTCGAACAGCGCCTTGCCGTTGTCACCCAGGGCGAGGAAGGTGCTGCTGGCCACCTGCACTTCGCGCCGCCCCTCGTCACCCAGGTAGCTGTAGGTGCCGTCGGCATTGCGGACGAACGGCGCGGTGTCGGCCTGGGAGCCGCCGAACAGGTACTTGCCGCTGGAGTCACGGCTGTTGAGCAGGCTGAGCAACTCGTCCTCGCGCTGTTGCAGCTCGGTGCCCAGAGCTGCCTTGTCGGTGGAGTCCTGGCCACCGTCGCCCGCCTGTACGGCAATCTCGCGGATGCGCTGCAGCACGTTGCCCACCGAGGTCAGGACGGCCTCTTCGGCGTTGAGGCTGTTCTTGGCGGCGGTGATGTTCGACTTGTACTGGCCGTTCAGCGACTCCTCCTGGCTGAGCTGCAGGAGGCGTACGGACGCCACCGGGTCGTCAGCCGGCGTGAGAATGCGCTTGCCGGTGCTGATCTGTTCCTGGGTGCGGGTGACGTTGGAGTAGTTTCGCTGCAGGCCGGCAACCTGGTTGTTGAAGGCCTGGATGGTGGAGATTCTCATATCGCATCAGCCTCAGTTGAAGGCGCCGATCAGGGTATCGAACAGCGCCCGCGCAACTTGAATGACCTGGGCATTGGCATTGTAGTACTGCTGGAACCGGATGAGGCTGGCGGCCTCTTCGTCCAGGCTCACGCCCGACAGGGAGTCACGGCTGTCCTGGGCCTGCTTCTGTACCGCCTCGGAAGAGGCGGCGTTGACACGCACCTGGGACGTGAGCGCACCGACCTTCTCCACCAGGGCGCTGTAGGAGTCGTTGTAGGTGGCGCTGGTGGCACCGATGTTGACCGTCTGCTTGGTCTGCAACCCCACCAGGGCGAGGCCGTTGCGGTTGTCTGCGGTGCCCTTGGTGTTGAAGGCCAGGGTGAAGCTGTCGCCGCCCTGGGGAATGCCCGAGACGGTGAACTCGTAGGTGTAGCTGTTGTTGGTGGACGGGTCGGTGTAGTTCAGCCGCAGGGTGTTGTTCTGCCCGGGCGTCAGCGCCGTGGTGGACGGCGAGACGTAGCTCAGGGTCGCGCCGGGCGGCAAGGTGCCGGTCAGGGTGTTGGTGGTCGAATCGAACGTCAGCTTGCGACCGGTGGTGCCGAACAGGTCCTGCAGGTCGGTGAGGTCGATGGGCGACGGACCGTTGACCAGCGCCGGCTGCCCGATGGCGCCGGTACCCCGGTTGTTGGTGGTGGCTTCGGCGCGGGCCGAACCGGCGAACGCCAACTGGTCGGCGGACTGCAGCGTCGCGCCGAAGTCGGCAGCGCCGCGACGGGTCGGCTGCAGGGTGAAACGGTCACCGGCGGCCGGCAGTGCGTTCAACTGCACCTGGAAACCCTGGTTGACGCCCGAGGCGTCGGCGAAGCTCAGGGTGTAGGGGCCGGTGCCGGTGACCGTGACGGTCATGCTGGCGCTGTCGGACAGGCGCAGCGCGGTGAAGTTGGTGCCGTCGAAGTCCAGCCGGTAATCGCTGGAGGTCATCTGGCTGGTGTTGGTGATGTTGAGGACACCACTGGCCGTACCGGTGTTGGTGGTGGCCGCCAGTACACGCAGGGATGCCGCCTGGGCCGAGTTGATATTGGCGAAGAGCGGGCTGCCGGCCCGACCAACCAGGTCCAGGCCCTGGCCCAGTTGCTTGTTGACCGTGTCGCTGATGGTGATGGCGAGCTGACCCAGGGCGTTGTAGGACTGGTCCAGCGCGGTATCACGGTAGGCAATCAGCCCGCCCATCTCGCCGCCGGTCACCTGGTCGGTGACGATCTGCGAGACGCCGCCGGTGATGAGCTCGATCTGGTAGCGCGACGGATCGTTGACGCCCGGCGAGGCTTTCAGGGTGGAGGCGGAGTTGCCCACCACCAGCGGCTGGCCGGTGCCGATGAACAGGCTGAGGGTGCCGTCCTTCTGCTCAAGGGTCTTCACGCCGACCATCTCGGAGATCTGCCGGATCGCCTCTTCGCGAGCGTCCAGCAGGTCGTTGGGCTCGGCGCCGTTGGCACGCGCCTTGGCGATGGCGTCGTTGTAGGAGGCGACGTTGGCGGCCAGGGAGTTGATCTGGGTGGTCAGCGCACCGAGCTGGCTGTTGATCTGTTCGTTCTGCTTGTCGAACTGGCTGTAGAGCGTGTTGAAGGTGTCCGAGAGGCTCTTGGCCTGGGACAGCACGGCCTCGCGCCCAGCCAGGGAAGCCGGGTCCTGGGAGGCGGTCTGCAGCGAGGTGAAGAAGCTCTTCAGCGCCGGGCTGATGCCGGTGGTGGTGCTGGACAGCAGCGAGTCGAGCTGTTCGATCTGGCTCTTGAAGGCCTGCAGCTCGCTGTTCTGGCTGGTGGCGGTGCGCAGCTGCGAGGTGAGGAACTCGCTGGCCAGGCGGCGCACATCCGTCACCTGGCTGCCGGAACCGATGTAGCCGCCGCCGGTGAACTGCGGGAGGTTGGTCTGCTGCACCGTCTGCTGGCGTGAAAAGCCGGGCGTGTTGACGTTGCTGATGTTGTGTCCGGTCGTGGTCAGCGAGGTCTGCGTGCTGCGCAGGCCGGACAGGCCGATGTAGAGAAGGTCAGCCATTGCTCATCCTCATGAGTTGGGCACCGAACCGACCGATGCGACGGCCTGGTAGGTCTGCATCTGGCGCGCGATCTGCGTGACCTTGCGGGCGTACTGCGGGTCGGTGGCGTAGCCGGCCTGCTGCAGTTCGCGCACGAAGCGCTCGGGTTTGTCGGTCACGGCCAGTGCGTCCTGGTAACGGTCATTTCCCTGCAGGAAGCTCACGTAGTCACGGAAGCTCTGCCGGTACGAGTCGTAGGCGCGGAACGAGGCCGCTTCCTTGACGGCTTCGCCGTCCTTGTATTCGGTGGTCACGGCGCGGGCCGACTGGCCGTCCCAGCCGTGGGACTTGATGCCGAACAGGTTGTGGCTGCTGCTGCCGTCCTGCTGGCGGATGATGGATTTACCCCAGCCGGTCTCCAGTGCAGCCTGGGCCACCAGGAAGCGCGGATCGACGCCGATGCTTTTCGCCGCTTCCTGGGCCATGGGCATCATGGTGTCGATGAATTCCTGCGGCGAACTGAAGGCAGGCTTGCCCGGTGCCAGCGGCGGTTGGGCGATGCGTCGGCCGATCACCGCGTTGTCGCCGTCCACCGAGGCCACGCCACGCTCGGGCGCGCCATAGGACTTGGCCGGCAGCCAATCGGAACCGGCCAGGGCCTGCTTGCCGTCTGCGGCACCCGCGGGCGGGACGATGCCGGCCAACAGGCGGTCGGTGAAACGGCTGGGCAGGCTGATACGGCGCTGGGCCAGCAGTTTGGAGTCGTCCCGGCCCGCCTCCGGCGCAGCCACCGGGCTGCTGCCCTTCTGCGGCCACTGGGCTCCGGCGGTCTCGGCCACCTGGGCGAAGGGGTTGGCCTTGCCGGTGGACTTGGTCTTGCTCAGCTGGCGGGTCAGCACATCGGCCAGGCCGATGCCGTGGCCCTTGGAGATGGTGACCGCAAGCTGCTGGTCGTACATGTCGCGGTAGGTCTTGCTCTCGTTGCTGTTGAGGAAGTTGCCTTCGGCGAAGACGTCGCCGGCGGCACGCATGGACTTCAGCATCTCGTTGACGAACAGCGACTCGAACTCCTGGGCGACCTTCTTGACGTTTTCCTCGCCGTCGCGCCCCTTGCCCACCTTGAACTGGGCCATGCGGTTCAGGTCGGTGAAGGCACCGGAGTCGATGGCCCCGCGCGTGGCGAGGCCCGTAGTGAGCCTGGAGTCCATGATCGCTACCTCAGATCACGATCAGGTCAGCCTGGAGGGCGCCGGCTTGTTTGAGCGCCTCGAGGATGGCCATCAGGTCGGAAGGAGACGCCCCCACCTGGTTGACCGCGCGGACGATCTCGTCCAGCGAGGTACCGGGAGCGAACTTGAACATCGGCTTCGCCTCCTGGTCGGCCTTGACCTTGGAACGCGGTACGACAGCCGTCTGCCCGCCGGACAAAGCGCCCGGCTGGCTGACGATGGGGTCTTCGGTGATGGTGACGGTGAGGCTGCCGTGGGTGACGGCGGCCGGCTGCACGCGCACGTCCTGGCCGATGACGATGGTGCCGGTGCGCGAGTTGATGATGACCTTGGCCACGGCCTTGCCGGATTCGATTTCCAGGTTCTCGATCACCGAGAGGTAGTCCACGCGCTGGTTCGGATCCAGCGGGGCGCTGACCCGTACCGAACCGCCGTCGAGGGCCTGGGCAACGCCTGGGCCGAGCAGTTCGTTGAGCTTGTCGACGATGTTCTTGGCGGTGGTGAAGTCCGGGCGGTTGAGGTTCAGGGTCAGGGTGTTGCCCTGGTCGAAGCCGCTCGGCACCGGGCGCTCGACGGTGGCACCGGCGGGAATCCGGCCGGACGACGGGACGTTGACGGTGATCTTGGAGCCGTCGCTGCCCTGGGCGTCGAAGCCACCCACCACCAGGTTGCCTTGGGCGATGGCGTAGACGTTGCCGTCGATGCCCTTCAGCGGGGTCATCAGCAGGCTGCCGCCGCGCAGGCTCTTGGCGTTGCCGATGGAGGAGATGGTCACGTCCAGGGTCTGGCCGGGCTTGGCGAAGGGCGGCAGGTCGGCATGGATGGAGACGGCAGCGACGTTCTTCAACTGCACGTTGCCCGAACCCGCCGGCACCTTGATGCCGAACTGCGCCAGCATGTTGTTGAAGGTCTGCAGGGTGAAGGGCGTCTGGGTGGTCTGGTCGCCGGTGCCGTTGAGGCCCACCACCAGGCCGTAGCCGATCAGCTGGTTGTTACGCACGCCCTGAATACTGGCCAGGTCCTTCAGCCGCTCGGCATGAGCGAGGGTGCTGGCAAGCAACAGGCAAAGGGCTGCGGTGAATCGTTTCATGTCGCGCTACCTGCTCAGAACGGCCACAGCGGGCTCATGAAGAAGCGGTCGAACCAGCCCGGCTGGCTGGCGTCGGCAAAGGCGCCGGTGCCCGAGTAGGTGATGCGGGCGTCGGCCACGCGGGTGGAAGACACGGTGTTGTCGGTGCCGATGTCGTCCGCACGCACCAGGCCGGCGATGCGTACCAGTTCGTCGCCGGTGTTCAGGGTCAGCCACTTCTCGCCGCGTACGGCGAGGATGCCGTTGGGCATCACCTCGGAGACGGTGACGGTGATGGAACCGGTCAGGCTGTTGCTCTGCCCTACCTTGGAGGTGCCGTTGGCGTCACGGGTGCCGTTGTAGCCGGCGGACAGCGTGAGGTCTTCGGCTTCCAGGGGGTTCAGCTTGGTGCTGGGGTTGCTGATCGAGACGCCGCCGCCGAACAGGGAGGTCAGGCCGATGTTGGCCTTGCTGTTCTTCTGGATCTGCGAGTTGGCGTTCTTGCTGGCCTGGGTCCGCTCGTTGAGGGTGATGGTGATGATGTCACCCACGCGGTAGGCCTTGCGGTCGTTGTAGAGGTTGGTCTCGAACCCGGGCTGGTAGATGGCGCCGTTGTTCTGCGCGGCCGGCATTGGGGTGCGGGGCAGCACCGGCGCGTAGTACGGGTCGTTCGGCTTGGGCGGCGGCGCGACGCACCCAGCGAGGAGCTGGGTGGCGAGCAACGGGGCGATGATGAGCAGCCGGTTCATGACAACTTACCTCGGGGCGTTACAGGTTCTGCGAGATGTAGCCGAGCATGGAGTCGGCGGTGGAGATGACCTTGGAGTTCATCTCGTAGGCACGCTGGGTGGTAATCATGTCCACCAGCTCCTCCACCACGCTGACGTTGGAGTTCTCCAGGGTGTTCTGCAGGACGTTGCCGAGGCCGGTGAGGCCCGGGGTGCCGACCTGCGGCGCACCGCTGGCGGCGGTCTCCAGGAACAGGTTGTTGCCGATGGCCTGCAGGCCGCCGTAGTTGACGAAGTCGGCGGTCTGGATGTTGCCGATCACCTGGGGCGTGGGGTTGCCGAAGGTGGTCACCGAGGCGGTGCCGTCCTCGCCGACGGTGAAGGTCTGGACCTGGGCGGGCAGGACGATGGCCGGCTCCAGGGGGTAGCCCTGGCTGGTGACGATCTGCCCGTCGGAGTTCAGGTGGAAGCTGCCGTCGCGGGTGTAGGAGACGGTGCCGTCCGGCATGAGGATCTGAAAGAAGCCGCGCCCATTGATGGCCAGGTCCAGCGGCTGCTCGGTGGTCTGCAGGCTGCCCTGGGTGAAGATCTTCTGGGTGCCGGCGATGCGCACACCGGTACCCAACTGCAGGCCGCTGGGCAGTTGGCTGTCCTGGGTGCTCTGGGCGCCGGGCTGGCGGCGGATCTGGTAGAGCAGGTCCTGGAATTCGGCGCGGTCGCGCTTGAAGCCGGTGGTGGAGACGTTGGCCAGGTTGTTGGAGATGGTGGTCAGGTTCATGTCCTGAGCCGCCAAACCCGTCTTGCTGACCCAAAGTGCCGGAATCATCGTCATTCTCCTCGGGCGCCGAAGTCATGGCGCCGCGTACTGGTTGTTAGCTGAGCTGCATGACCCGTGCCATCGCCGCGGCGTCGTCCTCGGCGGTGCGCATCATCTTTACGTGCAGTTCGAATTGACGGGACAGGGAGAGGATCGCAGTCATCTCCTCGACGGCATTGACGTTGCTCGCCTCGAGGAAGCCCGAGGTGAGCTTGACCGTGCCATCCACGTCCGCCGGCTGTTTGTTCTTGGTGTGGATCAGGCCATCGAGGCCCTTCTCCAGCTGCTTGGGATCGGGGTTGACCAGCTTGATGCGGTCCACCTCGGCCATCACGTTGGGGGCCTCGCCCAGGGCGCGGATGCTGATGGTGCCGTCGGAACCGATCTCCACCTTCTGCTCCGGCGGGATGGCGATCGGCCCGGCGTTGCCGATAACCGGCAACCCATTGCCGGCTCGCAGCTGGCCGTTGGCGTCCACCTGGAGGCTGGCGGTGCGCACGTAGCCTTCGCTGCCGTCCGGCGCCTGCACGGCGATCCAGCCCTCCCCGCCGATGGCGATGTCCATGTCGCGCCCGGTCTCCTGCAGGGCACCGGGGGTGAAGTCAGTCCCGGGACGTTCGCTCATGGCGAACACGCGCGCCGGGAAGGTGTCGCCGAACACGGGCATGGAACGCGCCTGTTCGAAGTCGCGACGGAACCCGGTGGTGGACACGTTCGCCAGGTTGTTGGCATGAGCGCGCTGGGCCAGGGTGTTCTGGCTGGCACCGGTCATGGAGATGTAGAGCATCTTGTCCATGGAGGTCTCCAAGGTGGGCTTTTGACGCCCGCATTGCTTTGCAGGGTCTACAGCAATTGCTGTGCCAGGCCTGCAAAATCGAGACAACTCATTGACGAATAAGGAAAAAGCAAAAAGAAAAAGGCCTCACATGGAGGCCTTGGAATGCCGTGGCGGCGAGGGGATGCCGCCAGCGGCAAGGTCGCCGCCACCCTTTTGACGGGCGGCGGCCACTCACTCAACGCAGGTTGATGATGGTCTGGGTCACCGCGTTCTCGGTCTCGATGGTCTTGGCGTTGGCCTGGTAGTTGCGCTGCGCCACGATCAGGTCGACCAGCTCGGTGGAGATGTCCACGTTGGAGGACTCCAGGGCACCGGATTGCAGGGCACCCAGGGTACCGGCACGCGGGGTGCCGATCACCGGCGCACCGGATTCGGAGGATTCCACCCAGGAGGTCTTGCCCACCGGGGTCAGGCCCTGGACGTTGGCGAAGTTCGCCAGGACGACCTGGCCCTGGAGCTGGGTCTGACCGTTGGTGTAGCGGGCATAGATCATGCCCTTGTCATCGATCTGCAGACCGGCCAGCTGGCCGGTGGTGTAGCCATCCTGGGCCACGCTGGCAACAGCGAAGGCGCTGGAGAACTGGGTGGAGCCGCGGATATCGAAGGTGATGCTCGGGGCGGCAGCGGCACCGTTGGCACTCCACACCGGCGGGGTGGCGCCGTTGGACACGGCCGGCACCCAGCCGTTGATGCCCAGGGTGCCGTCGGCGTTGACGGCGAAGCCGCCGGTGTTGGCGAAGGTGGAGGTGTCCAGCTGGCCGGAGGTGGTGAAGCCCACCGGCGTGCTCATGGGCGTGGTGGAGGCCGGGTTGGTGGGGTTACGGCCATCGATCAGCACGTTCATGGTCCAGGTGTTCGCCGGTGTGGCCGATTTGACGAAGTACTGGGTCATGACGTGGGGGTTGCCCTGGGAGTCATAGATGTTGACCGAGGTCGAAGAGTTGTAGCTCTTCGGGTCGGCCGGGTTGAACGGCGACACCGTCGGCGGGGTGTTGCTGGAGTTGAGGTTGAACGGCTGGGTGATGGTGGAGGTGGCCTTGGGCTGCTGGTTGTTGGTCTTGATGGTGAGATCACCCACCACACCGCTTTGCAGCGCACCACTGGCATCTACCGTGTAACCCTGGAGACGGTAGCCGTTGTTGTCGACGATGAAGCCGTTCTTGTCGGTACCGAAGTAGCCGGCACGGGTGTAGCTGACGGCGCCGTTGTTGCTGGTGACGAAGAAACCGTTGCCGTTGATGGCCAGGTCGAGGGCATTTTCGGTGTAGTCGATGGTGCCCTGGTTGTAGAGCTGGGCGACGTTGGCCAGCAGCACGCCGCTGCCGATGGTCTTGCTGCCGGAGCCCAGCACGGACGCCGAGTACAGGTCCTGGAACTCACCACGGGACTGCTTGAAGCCCACGGTCCCGGCGTTGGCGATGTTGTTGCCAGTGATGTTGAGGTCACTGGAGGCGGCGCGGATGCCGCTGAGGCCGATGTTGAACGACATGGGATGCTCCTGTTGCGCCGACAGCGTCGACGATTACTTACCGATGACCTGGACCTTGGAAAGCGCGATGCTGCCGAGCCCTGCGAGGTTGAGCGTCATTTCCCCGCCGTTCTGGCCAAGGGTGACGCTGTCGACGTTGGCCGGGAGGACAGTGCCCATGGCGACTGTCTTGCCATCGACCCCGGCCTCGGCCTTGAAGGTGTAGGTGCCCTTGGCAACGGGGTTGCCGCTGGAGTCCTTGCCATCCCAGGTGAAGCTGACCGCACCGGCCTTCTGTGCACCCAGGTTGACGCGGTTGACGGTGTTGCCCTTCTCGTCCAGCACGTTGACGTAGAGGTTGGACGTGGAACTGGTGAGGCTGACGGTGCCGGTGAGCCCTTCGGCAGGATCGACCACGGCCTTGCTGGAGGGGACCATGACCTTGCGCCCGACCAGAGAGGACGCCTGCAGCGCCTGGGAAGACTGGGTGCTGGAGAGGATGGTGTTGACGCTCTTGTTCAGGTTGTCCAGGCCTTCGACGGTACTGAACTGGGCAAGCTGCGCCACGAACTCGCTGTTGGTCTGCGGGTCCAGCGGGTTCTGGTTGTTCATCTGTGCCACCAGCAACTGGAGGAACTGGTCCTTGCCCAGCTCCTTCGACTTGGTGGTTTCCTTGAGCTTGTATTGATCCAGTACCGAAGAACTGGTGGTGGCGCCTACGTCAACGCTCATCTTGTCGCTCCCTCACGCACTCACTGACCCAGGGTCAGCACGCGCTGCATCATCTGCTTGGCGGTGTTCATCATTTCGACGTTGGTCTGGAAGGCTCGGCTGGCGGAGATCATGTCCGCCATTTCCTCGACCACGTTGACGTTGGGGTAGTACACGTAGCCGTCCGCGTTGGCGGCGGGATGGTTCGGCTCGTAGCGCGGCACCAGCGCGCTCTGGTCTTCGACCACGCCCAGCACCTGGACGCCGCGACCAGACTCGTCTTCGGGGGCGAACAGGGAGCCCTGGTCGTTGCCCTGGCCGTTGAGCTGGCTCTGGTACATGGTGGCGAACACCGGGTGGCGGGCGCGGTAGGTCTTGTCGATGCTGGAGGACACGGTCTCGGCGTTGGCGATGTTGCTGGAGACGGTGTTCAGCCGGGTGCTCTGGGCACTCATGCCGGTGCCGGCAATGTTGAAGACGCTGGACAGGGACATGGTCGCTCTCCTTACTCGCCACGCAGCGCGTTGACGAGCCCTTTGAACTTGCTGTTGAGCAGGGTGAAGCTGGCCTGGAACTGCACGGAGTTCTCGGTGTAGCTGGACTGTTCCTGCTGCAGGTCGACGGTGTTCTGGTCGATCGAAGGCTGGAACGGGGTGCGGTACTTGAGGGACTCATCCAGCATGCCGGTGCCTTCGGCCGCGATATGGCGCGCGTTGGTCAGCGTGGCCTGGAAGGTGCCCTTGGAAGCCTTCTCCGCCTGCTCGGCGAGCACGGAGGAGAAGTCCAGGTCACGCGCCTTGTAGTTGGGCGTGTCGGCGTTGGCGATGTTGTTGGCCAGCACTTCGGCACGCTGGGTGCGGAACCGCAGGGCCGACTCGTGGATGCCAAGGGCGCTTTCGAAACTGATGCTCATCTCTTCCAACCTTTGCCGTGCGGCAATGACGGTTTGTCTGCCGGACATTCAGCAAGGGCTGTGCCAATTTTTAAAATCCTTTTAAAACAAAGGGTTGAGATGAATTCAGGACGACAGAACGGAGATCAGCGGTAAGGGCTTGCCGCTTTGCAAAGGTCAGGGTGGCAAGGCGGCAGAGGCGATTGCCGCCCAGCGGCAAAAGGCGGCACGACCGAATGGCAGGCACAAAAAAGGAGGCTTGCGCCTCCTTTCAGGATCACCACCGGTCACTTCACCTTGTAGATGATGCCCGGGTTGCACTGGACCATCTGGTAAAGGTCCGGCAGGCCGTTCAGCGCCTCGGAGGCCCCGAGGAACAGGTAACCACCGGGTTTCAGGGTCGCGTGGATGCGGGTGAGGATGTCCTTCTTCACATCGGCGGAGAAGTAGATCAGCACGTTGCGGCAGAACACGATGTCGAACTTGCCGAGGGAGGCGTAGCTGTCCAGCAGGTTCAGGGCACGGAATTCCACGCGATTGCGAATCGCCGGCTTGACCACCCAGCGTCCCGGCCCTTTCGGGTCGAAGAAGCGGGTGAGCCGCTCCTGGGACAAGCCACGCCCCATCGCCAGGCTGTCGTATTCGCCAGCACGGCAGGCCGCGAGCATCGCCGTGGACAGGTCGGTGGCGACGATGCGCACACCGGCCTTGAGCTGGCCCAGGTTGGTCCGCTCGAACTCGTCGATGGCCATGGAGATGGAGAACGGCTCCTGCCCGGAGGAGCTAGCCGCCGACCAGATCCGCAGGGGCTGGTTCGGGTTGGCCTTGATCAGCTCGGGCAGGATGCGACCCTTGAGCACTTCGAAGGGGTAGGTATCCCGGAACCAGAGCGTTTCGTTGGTGGTCATCGCATCCACGACCTGCTCTCGCAGGCCGCTGCGCGGGGCGTTCTGGATCTTCTGAACCAGTTCGCTCAGCGTCTTGATGCCGTTCTGTTCCATCAGCTTGTTCAGACGGCTGGAAACCAGGTACTGCTTATTGCTTCCCAGCAATATGCCGCAGGTTTTTTCCAGGAAAGTCCGGAACTGCTCGAAATCCAAGTTACCTGAAGACACTAGGGCCGCCTCATTCATATCTGTACCTGGGGAAGGAATCCCCCTCACGCCCCGTCCGCAATCCTGATCCGCTCGATCACCCTCGAAGCCAGCTCGTCAGGTCGGAACTTGGCGAGGAAGTCATCCGCGCCAACTTTCTTCACCATCGCCTGGTTGAATACGCCGGAGAGCGAAGTATGCAGGAGGATGTGCAGCTTCTGCATTCTCGGATCGCCACGGATCTCCGCCGTCAGGGTGTAGCCGTCCATCTCCGGCATCTCGATGTCGGAAATGATCATCAGGAGTTCTTTCTCCGGCGCCTTGCCCTGCTCGACCAGGTCATGCAGGTAGTTGTACGCCTGGCGGCCATCGTTCAACGAGACCACCTCCACCCCGACCGTCTCCAGGCAGCGGACCAGCTGCTTGCGCGCCACGGACGAGTCATCGACGATCAGCACGCGCTTGGTAACGGCGCTGGCCTGGGTCTCGTGATCGATGACGCCTTCGGAGATGACCTCCGACGTCGGCGCGACTTCGGCGAGGATTTTCTCCACGTCGATGATCTCGACCAGGTTCTTGTCGACGCGCGTGACCGCGGTCAGGTAGTGCTCACGCCCGGTGCCCTTGGGTGGCGGATGGATTTCTTCCCAGTTCATGTTGATGATGCGCTCCACCGAGCGCACCAGGAACCCCTGAACCTTGCTGTTGTACTCCGTGATGATCACGAAGCTGTTCTTGAGATCACTCAGCGGCCTGCGCCCCGTCGCCATGGACAGGTCGAGGATGGGGATGGTCCCCCCGCGGATATTCGCCACGCCCCGAACCACCGGGCTGGACTTGGGCATGATGGTGAGCTTGGGGCACTGGAGCACCTCCTTCACCTTGAACACGTTGATCCCGTAGAGCTGGGGTCCATCCAGCCGGAACAACAGCAACTCCAGGCGGTTCTGCCCCACCAGTTGCGTACGCTGGTTAACCGAATCCAATACACCGGCCATGCCAGGACTCTCCCCTTTTGAGCTTCAGGACGCTTCGCCATAGATTAGCAGGCGGCACGAGCCTTGCTTTTTTGAATTGCATGAATCCGATAACGACGCTTTTCCGACACTTGATAGCACATCGCCGCCACCGGTCATGGGCCTTTTTACCCGTTTTGTTCTGCCTGAGCCACAACGGCGCACAGGCAGATGGACTCACGCCGCCCGAAGTACTTATCGGCTCCACCGAAGGGTTTCTTGAGTTCAAGGTAGAGGAATATCTCCAGAATAGCGGCATCGAGGGACGCTACGAGATCCAGGTGAGCCGATTGGACCCACGCCTGCGCCTCGCCACTTGCGACAGGGATTTGACGGTCAGCCTGGAGAGCCCGGCACAGCCGGTCGGACGGGTGACGGTCAAGGTTCGCTGCGAGGGCAGCACCCCTTGGTCGGTCTTCGTCCCTGCCCAGGTTCGGCTGTTCCGCAATGTAATAGTCGCAGCGCGCCCGATGCGCAAAGGGGAAGAACTGTCCTCCCGTGATTACAACCTGGTCGAGCGTGATGTGGGGCTGCTCTCCCAGGGCTACCTTACGGCGCCTTCCCAAGCGGAAGGCTACAAGCTCACACGCCCCGTCCTGGTCGATCAGATCCTGACGCCGACCCACGTTGAAATGGCCGAGGTAGTCCACAAGGGTGATCAGGTGGTAATCAGTGCCGGAAGTTCCACCATCCAGGTCAAGATGCCGGGCGAGGCACTTTCCGCAGGGGCCATAGGTGACCAGATACGCGTACGCAACCTCAACTCCAAACGCGTGGTCAAAGCCCGCGTAACCGGCCCTGGGCAAGTGGAAGTCGCCATGTAGGCACGACTCTTGTATGGCACGTAGTCAATTCGTGTAGAGTGCCGTTTTTCCAGCGCCACACCGCACCCGGGAATTTTTTCGGAAGTTGCCCTAAAGTTAGTTTGGGCTTGGTCGATAAGGTCGGTAAGCGTCCATAACACCCAGAGGTTCTGCATCATGGTCATCGACTTCAACCGGCTCAATAATGCCAACACGCCCGCCAGCGCGGGACGTACCGGCAACGCCGGCAAGAACGAAGGCGTTACCGCCAACCAGACCAGCGCCAGCCAGACCACCAGCGAGCCGGCTGCCACGTCCCCCCGTAGCGGTGAAAACGTGCAACTGAGCAGCGATGCCCAGCAACTGCAGAAGGTCACCGACAAGCTGCGCGACCTGCCCACCGTCGACCGGGAGCGGGTCGACAAGATCAAGCAAGCCATCGCCAACGGCACCTACCAGGTAGACAGCCAGCGTGTGGCGAGCAAGTTGCTCGACTTCGAATCCCAGCGCTAGTCCAAGGGCAGCGCTGGGGATGTTGGACGCCCGATCCCCAGAGCCCGAAATGCACGACACCGAACTGCTCGACCTGCTCAACCACGATATCGACCACGCACAGCGCCTGCTTGAGCTGATCGATAACGAATTCAAGGCACTGACCGAACGTGACCTGCCGCAACTTGAGCAGATCCTTTCGGACAAGCAACCCCTGCTCGCCCTCCTCGACCAGCACGGCCGCCTTCGCGCCGACGCGTTGCAGGCGCTCGGACTGAGTGTCGATCGCGCCGGACTGGCCGCCCTGGCCGAACGCTCCCCGGTGGGTGCCGACCTGCTGGCACGCAGTGCAACGCTGAGCGATGTACTTGAACAGTGCCAGGCGGGCAACCTGCGCAACGGCCGCCTGATTCGCGCCAGCCAGACCAGTGTCGACAACACCCTGGCCATCCTCCGCGGCCAGGAAACCCCCAGCCTCTATGACAGCCGGGGGGGCGCCGCTAAAATCCCGCGACAGCGCCCGCTCAGCCAGGCCTGAAACAATAAGAAGCGCCAGGACATCGGGGCACATTGCCAGTATGCTGGCGCCCCGAGCCCCATGTGTTTGGAGAGACCTGGACCGTGTCCAACGCATTCAACGAAGATGATGGCCCACAACCCCCCAAGGTGTTGAAGGCACCTGTGGAGATCCAGGCCAATCTTCGCCTCCTGCTGCAAAGCCATGACCCCTTGGTCGTTACCTTCAATGAGCGCAGCCAGCGCTTCCAAAGCTTTCTGGTGGACGTCGACAAGGATCGCAAACGCATCGCCCTTGACGAGATGGTTCCCAACGACGGCGAACGATTCATTCGTGCGGGGGAGTACTTTCGCGTGGAAGGCTTCCATGATGGCGTCAGAATCGCCTGGGAATGCCGCCAGCCCGTCCAGGTAGGCGAGCATCAGGGAGCCCCCTGCTACTGGTGCCCCCTGCCGGAAGAAGTCACTTACCACCAACGCCGCAACGCCTTCCGCGCGCCTTTGCTGAAGGGGCAACCCGTCCCCATCGAGCTGGCCGGAGACCGACTGCCCGCTGGGATCAACGGCGAGATGCTGGATATTTCCGCCACCGGCTGCAAGTTGCGCTTCGCCGGTGACGCCACCCAACAGCTGCAGACAGGCCAGGTCTACGAGCGCTTCAGCGCTCGCCTGCCATTCGGCACCTTGCTCACCCCTGTTGAGCTACGCCACCTCAGCTACAACGACAAGCTGAACATCACCCTGGCGGGCGTTCGCTTCTACCGCATGAACGGCCCCGAGCAACGCCTCGTGGAGCGTTTCGTCTACCAGCTCCAACGCGAAGCCCGGCGCTTCGACAAGGACGACCTGTTCTAGTCGCCCCTCGCCCGAGCCTTCAGCTCGGGCGGGGCGCTTCCGGCTCTTCGGGAACTGGGGGCGGCGTGAAGGCCTCCCCAGTCATCTGTTCCTGCACCACCTGCTCATCCACGCGAGGATCAAGCGCGGCCACCAGCGGCGAGCTGACTTCCGGTGTTGCCACGTGCTGCAACGGAGCCTCGTCCACCCGGTGCAGGCCGGTGACCTTGTCCGGGCGCACACGCACCACCAGGATCAACGCGCAGACACTGACGAACGCATAGAACATGTTCGGCCCCAGCTGCTTCATCAACGCGCCGGTCAGCA
Source organism: Metapseudomonas otitidis (assembly GCF_011397855.1). Taxonomy (NCBI): domain Bacteria; kingdom Pseudomonadati; phylum Pseudomonadota; class Gammaproteobacteria; order Pseudomonadales; family Pseudomonadaceae; genus Metapseudomonas; species Metapseudomonas otitidis. The sequence continues at coordinate 4,010,431 of NZ_AP022642.1, forward strand.
GCGGGCCGATGCTCGCGCCTACCCCGAAGGTGATCAGCAACATCGCCGTCAGCGACACCCGGCGCTCCGCCTCGATGTGGTCATTGGAGAAGGCCACCGCCAGCGGGTAGAGCGTGAATTGCAGCATGCAGACCAGGAACCCCATGGGGAACAGCATCTCCATCGGCACGCTGGGCATCAGCGCCAGCGGCAGGGCCGCCAGCACCAGCAGCACCGACGCACTACGGATCAGCATGGCGCGGTCGTTACGGTCCGACAGCCAGCCCAAAGGCCATTGCACAAGCAAGCCCGCAAGGATGCAGCAGCCCATGAAGAGACCGACCTGCTCAGTGGTCAATCCCTGTCGCGTGGCGTAGAGGGGCGCCAGACCATAGAACGAACCCAGCATCAGGCCCGATACCAGCACCGTGGTCATCGACTGCGGCACCCGCCGTATGAAGAAGCGTGGTTCCAGCGGCGCCGGATGCAGAGGCGCCGGGTGGATCTTGCGGGTCACCGCCACCGGCACCAGGCACAGCGCAAAGCACATCGCCACCAGCATCAGCAGCTCCGGGCCAAGGCCGGGGTGCAGCACCAGCACCAGTTGACCCAGCACCAGGCCGAGGTAGGAGGCCACCATGTAGCCGGCGAACACCTTGCCGCGCTGGCCAGGCTCTGCCTGCTCCGTCAACCAGCTCTCGATCACCATGTACTGGCACATCATCCCCAGACCGACCAGCATCCGCAGGAACAGCCAGCCAGGCACCCAGCTCAGCAGGCCGTGCCCCAGCACGGCGGCCGTCACCAGCCCCGCGCAGGCGACATACGCACGGATGTGCCCGACCCGGGCGATCAGCCGGTGTCCCAGCTTGCCGCCGATGATGAGACCCAGGTAGTTGGCCGCCATCAGCGCACCGACCCACAGGCCATCGACCTTGTCCGCCGCCAGGCGCAGGCCGAGGTAGGTACTGAGCAGGCCGGAGCCGATCAGCATGAGCAACGTTGCGAAATACAGGGCCCGGAAGGACTTCAGGACTCGACCCATCGGCTTTCCATGCGCTCCTTGAGCAAGGGCGGGCCGCTTGAGTGCGGCCCGCGATGAGGGGTAATGCTAGGGCCTGGCAGAAAGGCCGTCGAACGTTGGAACTCTACATTGCCGAATCAGGCCTGGGCTGCCAGAACACGACGCTCCCAGGGTGTGATCTGATCGAAGAAGCTCGCAAGCTCCATCGTCTTGGTGGCGATGTAGCCTTCGATGAACTCCTCTCCGAACAGTTCCCGTGCCAGGTCGCTGCGCTTCAGACGCTCCAGGGCCGCATGCAAGGTACAGGGCAACGAAAGAGAATCCGCCACCTCGAACTCTCCCTGGATCGGCGGGCTCGGCTCGATCCCCTGCTCCAGTCCATGAAGCCCCGCCGCCAGGCTGGCGGCAATCGCCAGGTAGGGGTTGGTGTCCGCACCCGGCAAGCGATTCTCCACCCGCCGCGCAACGGGCGCACTGGCCGGGATACGCAGCCCGGCGGCACGGTTGTCGTGGGACCAGCACGCATTGTTCGGCGACGCGTAGGGGTGGCACAAGCGCTGGTAGGAGTTCACGTTGGGCGCGAACAGGGCGGTGAACTCCGCCATCGCCGCCTGCTGCCCCCCGATGAAGTGATAGAACGCCGGCGACGGATCGCCATTCGCCTCGGAAAAGATGTTCCGCCCATCCGCACTGGACACCACGCTCTGGTGGATGTGCATCGAGCTGCCCGGCGTATGCGCCAGCGGCTTAGCCATGCACACCACAGTCAACCCATGTTTCAGGGCGACCTCCTTCAGCAGGTGCTTAAACAGGAAGGTCTGGTCGGCCAGCAGCATCGCATCGCCATGCAGGAGATTGATCTCGAACTGGCTGACCCCCATCTCGTGCATGAAGGTGTCACGCGGCATCCCCAGCAGCGCCATGCAGCGGTAGACCTCTTCGAAGAAGGGACGCAGGCCGCTGTTGGAGCTCACGCTGAACGCCGAACAACCGTCCTCGCGGCGACCATCCAGCCCAACCGGTGGCTGGAACGGCTGGTGGGGATCGGGATTGGGCGCGAACACGAAGAACTCCAGCTCGGTGGCCACCACCGGCGACCAGCCGCGCTCGGCATAGCGATCCAGTACACGGCGCAGCAAGCCACGGGTGGACAGGCCCGACGCGCGGCCATCCAGCTCCTGGGCATCGCAGATCGCCAGGGCACGCGGGCTGTCACTCCAAGGCAGGCGATGGACCTGTCCAGGGTCGGGCACCAGGGCCAGGTCACCATCGTCACTGCCGTAGAAGCGTGCCGGCGGATAGCCGCCCATGATGCACTGCAGCAGCACGCCACGCGCCAGCTGCAGACGCCGCCCGGAGAGAAAGCCCTCGCCGGTCATCACCTTGCCCCGCATCACACCATTCAGGTCAGGCGTCACGCACTCGATCTCATCGACTCCAGCCAGGCGCTCTGCCAGCTCGGCCGGGATTCCCGTGTTCATGTTGTTTTCCTTGTAGACATGGACCGCTGCGAATAGCGGCGCGAACAAAATACTCATCACCTGTTCAATATTTCAAGCACATATGAAAACCCCCGCAGATGCGGGGGCTCGGTGATGCACGGAGGCTGCGGCGAGGTCAGCGCCAGTCCTTGAGCGCCTGGGTGGCTGCCTGGTTCATCGGCTGTGCCAGAAGCCCCGTAGGGGACAGGTTGACCGCGTAGACCGCCCCATCCGCCATCGGCAGGAAGGTGACGCGCTGCGCCTGGGCGTCGAACAGGAAGAGGTCATGCTGTCCCACCCGCAGCCAGCGCCACAGGTCGATGCCGTAAGGGCTGCTGGCCAGTGTCGCCTCGGGGTGTTGCGCCAGCTGCTGGTCCTCGATGGCGAGGAAACGCCCCGACAGCTTCTCCAGGCGGTAGCCGGACTGCAGGCCGATCAGGCGCGCCAACCCCTTCAGGTGCAGCAGCCGGGCATCCAGTTGCCACAGGTCGCCGTCCAGCAGCACGCTGCGCTCGCGACCGCCCTCCAGCAGCATCACCTCGTAGCGCTGGGGCCCGAGCGCCTTGAAGCTGAGCGTCACGATGGGCTTGCTGGCGTCCAGGTGGTCGTAGCGGGTCAGGTCCCAGGCAACCGTCCCAACCAGGGCGGCCAAGGCGACGAAGGCAAGGCCCACGGTGCCGCGTAGCCAGCCGAGGAACCAGCTGCGGTCGAAGAGGATGCGTGCGGCCACCACGACCGCGAGCAGGGCCAGCAGGGCAATGCCCCAGGCCAGGCCGTCATACTGCATGGAACCCTTTCCTTCTCCACAAAAGAGCCGGCATTATGCGCACCTCCCGACGCAGCGACCAGTTGCCGCGCTGCGCAGTCCGCCACAGATCGAGCATTTATGCCCTTCCCCATCGAACTCGCGGTTGATCCGGCCACTCTGCTGGTGCTCGCCGGCGTCGCGTTCCTGGCCGGTTTCATCGACGCCATCGCGGGCGGTGGCGGCCTGTTGACCATTCCGGCGCTGCTCACAGCCGGTCTGCCGCCACACCTGGTGCTGGGCACCAACAAGCTCTGCGCCACCTTCGGCTCCGCTACCGCCAGCTACACCTTCTACCGACGCAAGCTGTTCGAGCCGAGCCGCTGGAAGAATGCCCTGCTGGCCACTGCGGTGGGTGCCGCCCTTGGCGCGATCATCGCCCACTGGCTGCCGGCGCATTGGCTCAACCAGATGCTGCCGGCCGTGGTGTTCGGCTGTGGCCTGTACCTGTTGTTCGGTCGTACCCCCGACGTGCAGCACGCTGCCGACGCGGCCATTCCCCGTGGCCGGCAATGGCCCCAGGGGCTGGGCCTGGGCTTCTACGACGGTGTTGCCGGCCCCGGCACAGGGGCCTTCTGGACCGTGAGCAGCCTGCTGCTCTACCCACTCGACCTGGTGCGGGCCAGCGGCGTGGCGCGCACCATGAACTTCGTCAGCAACGGCGTGGCGCTGGCGGTGTTCATCATCGGCGGCCAGGTGGCGTGGGTATTGGGTATCTGCATGGGGCTGGCGCTGATGGCCGGCGCCTTCTTCGGCGCCCGCACCGCCATCAGCGGCGGGGCGAAGCTGATCCGCCCGGTGTTTATCTGCGTGGTACTGGCGCTGACTGCGCGGCTAGCCTGGCAGCACTGGTTCTGACAAGCCCAGGCGGCGCGCCACGTAGAGGTCGATGAGGTAGCGGGCAATGGACTTGCTGGCCGGCAGTGGCGGCAGCGCATGGATGGAGAACCAGCGCGCATCCTCGATTTCGCCCGGTTGAGGGACGATCTCACCGGAGCGGTATTCGGCGTGGTAGCCCAGCATCAACGAGTGCGGGAACGGCCAGTTCTGGCTGGCAATGTAGCGAGGCTCGCCGATCTCGACCCCAACCTCCTCGCGCACTTCGCGGGCCACGCACTCCTCCACCGTCTCGCCAGGTTCGACGAAGCCCGCCAGCGTGCTGTAGACGCCGCTGACAAAGCGCGGCGAGCGCGCCAGCAGCAACTCATCACCACGGGTCACCAACACGATCATGCTGGGGGACAGGCGCGGGTAGTGGTGCACACCGCAGCTTTCGCAGTGCATCGCTCGCTCGCTGGCCACCTGGACCATGCGTGCGCCGCAGCTGCCACAGAAGCGGTGGTGGTCGGCCCAGGTCCCGATCTGGGTGGCAAAACCCAGCATGCGGAAGGTCTCGGCATCACCTTGCATCATCAGTTGGCGCAGGCCGACCCAGGCTGCGCCGGGTACGTCGGCGGGGCGCGCCAGTTCGAGGAGAAAGACTTCGTCATCACCGAAGTGACCGATGCCATGCTCGGCGAGGATGGGCAGGTCCTGGCGCTTCAGCCAGTCACGAGGGAACAGCACACCATTGCCGTCCGCCAGGAAAGACTGACGGCAGTGCGCCAGCGCCCAGCCACCCGGCCGGGCCGCATCCAGGAAGCTCGAACGCCAGCGCGGATCGGCCATCTCAGGCCGCCACCTGCAGGCCCAGGGCCCGCACGCTGTCAGCAGCCAGGTCGAGCACATCGGGCTGGGCATCCGGGCGCAGCACCGCACCGCCTTCGAGGTAGTACTCGAGGCTGGTCAGGGCGTCGGCCAGGGTCTCCAGCATCTGCTCGGAGGGCATCTGCGCGGCCTCCAGCATCTGCTTCTGGATGAACTCACCACAAGCGCCCACCAGGTTGCCGGCACGCTCCTGCCCGAGGAACCACAGGCCGCCGCGCACGGCCTGCAAGGTGCTGGGCACGTTGGCCAGGTGCAGCTTGTCGCCGTTGGACTCGAGGTAAGCAGTGATGGCGCGCTTGGCCATCGCCAGACCGCCCTGGGCCTCGTCGATGACCACGATGCGCGCCTCGGTCAGTTGGTGCTGGGCGAAGGACTCCGCCTCGGTCATCACCGGGGTGGCCGCCTGGCGGGTATCACGGCGCTCGCCGCGTTCCAGGTCCGCCACCATGCTCTCGACATACAACACGGCGTCGGCGAGCCGGTTGAGCAACTCCGGCGATACCGCTTCGCCTTCGGCCCAGCTGCCAACGGCAGGCAGCTGCGCATGCAGCGCATTGGCGGCGGAGGTCAGGCCAACCATGCCGAGGGTCTTGGCCAGCTTGCCCAGCAGGGCGTGCAGGCTGCCGAGGCTTTCGGACTGGGCGGTGCCGCGCTCGATCAGGTCGAGCACGTCCTTCACGCTGGCCAGCTCCTCGCGGATCGCCGAGGACAGCGAGCGCATGACGGCCTGGCCGGGGCCGGCCAGGCGCTGGTATTCCTCTTCCAGCAGGTGGTCGGTGAACGGCATCGCCGTCATCCCGAACACGCTGCGGACCTCGGTGGCACGCGGGCCCTGGCTATCCGCCAGGGCCACCAGGTAGAGCAGCTCCTTCTGCAGGCTGCGCGGCGCTTCGTAGTGCTCGTTGGCCAGCAGCTGCTTGAGTTCACGGTCGATGCGGGCGAACAGCTGCTTGCGCGACTTACGCGCGATCAACTGCCCGTCCACCATCGCCTCCAGCGCCGCAGCGCCGATCCAGCACAGGCGCGCACGCGGGTCGATGGCATAGAGGCTGTCCAGGCGCGCCAATGCACGGCCCATGAGCTTCAGGCTGGGCTGGGGGCTCTGCTCGCGGATGAAGCCCAGCAGGCCCACCTGGTACATCTGCCGCAAACGCCGCGCCATCAGGTACTGGGCGCTGACCTCAGGCAGGCTGGAGGCGGACGGCACGCGAGCCTGGTCCAGGCGCACGCTGAAGAAGAAGCTCTCCGGCAGCGGCTGTTGCCCGGCGGACTGGCGCAACTCGTTGATCGCCGGCAGCAGCAGCTCGGGCATTTCCTGCCGGTGGGCATCGACGTTTTCCAGGTAGCGGCGCAGCACGTAGAGCGCATTGCTCAGGGCGGCCAACTGGTTGTCACGCTCCTCCCCCACGCCGGCCGGGATGTCGGTGGCCTGCTGGAGGATCTCCTGCGCCAGCAGCTCGGCGCCGGTCAGTTCGATGAGGTTGAGGGTGCCGCGCACCTGCTGCAGGCTTTCAACCGCCTGTTGCAGCAGGCTGCCGTTGTGGCGGTCGACAATGAACTGTTCGAGGCTCTGTTCGGCCTGCTCGATCGTGGCGAACAGCTCGTCGCGCACCAGGCTGAGGGAAGTGGCTCCGGTGACCATGGGTCTAGCGCGCCTCCCGCGCGAAATACTGGTACGGCATCAGTCGGCGAATTCCGGTTTCTGTTTGTTCATGTGGGCGGCCATGGCCACACGCAGGTCGTTGGACTGGAGCATGGCGGCGTTCCAGGTGGCGATGTACTCAAGGCCATCGTCCACGCGGTGGTCACGCATGTAGCGGATCATTTCCTTGGTGCCGCGGATCGCCACCGGCGACTTGGCGGCGATGTCCCGCGCCAGGGCGAAGACGCCTTCCATAAGTGCGTCGCGGTCGGCGTAGGTGCGATTGACCAGGCCGATGCTGCGCGCTTCCTCACCGTCTAGGGTGCGGCCGGTGTAGGCCAGTTCGCGCATCATGCCGTCACCGATGATGTGCGGCAGGCGCTGCAGGGTACCGACGTCAGCAGCCATGCCGATGTCGATCTCCTTGATGGAGAACTGGGCATCGACGGTGGAATAGCGCATGTCGCAGGCGGACACCAGGTCGATCGCCCCGCCCAGGCAATAGCCCTGGATCGCAGCGATCACCGGCTTGCTGCAGAGGTCGACGGCATTGAAGGAGGCTTGCAGCTCGAGGATCTTGCGCCGCAGCACCAGGGCATTGCGGCCCACGTCCTTGCCCAGCTGGGCGCCGACGGATGCCAGCAGCATCAGGTCGATGCCGGAGGAGAAGTGCTTGCCGGCACCACTGAGGATTACGGCCCGGACCTCGTCCGTTTCATCGATCCAGCGGAAGATCTCGACGATCTCGGCCCAGAAATCGGCGTTCATCGCGTTGATCTTCTCGGGGCGGTTGATCTCCACGTGGGCGATCTTGTCCGTCAGCTCAACGCGAAAGGCTTTGTAGTCGGGCACGAAAATTATCCTCGCCAGTTCTGCTGCTGGGCTATGAAAAGTGCGGAATTCCAAACCCGGCAACTATAACAAGCGGCCACCGAAAGTCGAAGACGACCACTGTGATGCAGGCCACGCCATCGGCCTTCAACCGCTCGCCCGCGCGTCTTCCACGCGGTTTCGCCACTGCCGCCAGCTGTACAGCGGAATCCCCGCCATCAACACCAGGAAGCCCCAGAAGATCGCCTGCTCGCCGGTGCCGTACAGCGCCCAGATGGCGTACACGAACCCCAGCGAGCCGAGGAGCAGCGCCCAGCCCCGCTCACGTTCGGTGAACGCCTCGGGCTTGACTGCCAGCCACTGCAGCAGCGCGGCGGTGCAGAAGGCGTAGGGCACGACGCCGGTCATGGTGCCGAGCAGGATGATCACGTTGAACACATCCACCAGCTCGCCCTGGCCATCGACGAACACCAGGGCGGTCACCAGCACCGCCGAGACCAGCAGCCCATTGGCCGGCGCGCCCCAGCGGTTGGTTTGTCCGAGCGAATGGGGCAGCAGCCCGTCGCGAGCGGTGGCCATGGGGATCTGCCCCTGCAACAGCACCCAGCCATTGAGCGCCCCCAGGCAGGCGATCACCGCCCCGGCCGCGACCAGGTGGTAGCCCCACTCCCCTACCAGCACCCGCGCCGCATCGGCGAACGGCGCGCTGGAGCGCGCCAGCTCCTCAGGCGGCAACACGCCCTGCACGGCGGTGATGGAGAGGATGTACACGGCCGCCGCTACCAGGGTGCCGAACACCGTGGCACGGGGAATGGTGCGGCGCGGGTCGCGCACGTCGTCCGCCGGAACGGTGGCCGACTCCAGGCCGATGAAGGACCACAGCGTCAGCGCCGCCGTGGTGGCAATGGCCTTGGCGTAGCCGCCGGTTCCCGGCGGCAGCTCCTCGGGTGCGGGGATGCGCAGGTACTCGGGGTGGAACGAGAACCAGCCGAGAATGCCCACCAGGAGCAGCGGGATCAGCTTCAGCGCGGTGAGGATGTTCTGCGCCACGCCGAAGGCGCCGATGCCCCGCAGGTTGATCAGGGTGCACAACCAGATGGCACCGATGGCCACCAGCACAGTGAGCACCGGGTCGCGCAAGGACGGGAAGAACACCTGCAGGTAGCCCACCAACGTCACGGCGATGGCCGCGTTGCCGATCCAGGCCGCCTTCCAGTAGGTCCAGGCGCAGAGGTAGCCGGCGAACGGACCGAAGCCATCACGGGTGTAGGCGTAGGGGCCGCCCGCCCCGGGCGCGAGGCGCGCCAGCCGGGCGAAGGTGAGCGCGAGGATGACCGCGCCGGTGCTGGAGATCAGCCAGCCGAACAGGCTGAGCCCGCCATAGGCCGCCAGGCTGGAGGGCAGCAGGAAAACGCCCGACCCGATCATGTTCCCCACCACCAGGGCGGTGCAGGTCCAGAACCCCATGCCACCGCCCCGGCGCACCGCCGCTCGCTCGTCGCTCATCGCGCCCCCAGGCCGAGTCACTCCTTGATGCAATCAACGGTATAGCAGCGGCCCTGCGGGGTGTCCTGCTGCTGCAGGCCGTGCACATCGGAGTCGAAACCGGGGAAGGACTCGTCGAATGTCCGGGCGAAGGCCAGGTAATCGATGATCGAGCGGGTCTCTTCGGTGAAGCGCTCCCCCGGCATGATCAGCGGGATGCCCGGCGGATAAGGCACCAGCATCACCGCCGCGATGCGCCCTTGCAGCGCATCCAGCGGCACCGCCTCCACGTCGCCGCGCACCAGCTTGTCGTAGGCGTCCGCCGGTTTCATGGCGGCCACCGGCAGGGTGGTGTACATGCGCCGCATCGCCCGCGCGGTGCCGTTGTCGCGGTAGCAGCCGTGGAGTTCATCGCACAGGTCACGCAGGCCGAGCCCTTGGTAGCGGGCACCGCCGGCACGGGCGATGGACGGCAAGGCGGTGATCAGCGGCGCGTTGGCGTCGTAGAGCCGTTTGAACTCCAGCAACTCGGTGAGCAACGTGCTCCACTTGCCCTTGGTAATGCCCATGGAGAACAGCACCAGGAAGGAATACAGGCCGGTCTTCTCCACCACCAGCCCGCGCTCCCAGAGGAACTTGCCGACCACCGCCGCCGGAATGCCGCGTTCGCCCAAACGCCCGTCGGCAGTCAGGCCCGGCATCACCAGGGTGACCTTGATCGGGTCGAGCAGCACGTAGTCGTCGGCTACCTCGCCGAAGCCGTGCCAATCGGCCTGGGGCTGCAACAGCCAATCGGGGGTGCTGACCTGGTCGCGCCCTTCCACCTTCGGTGGCTGCCAGATGCTGAACCACCAGTCGTCCTCGGCCAGGTTCTGCCCGACGTTGGCCAAGGCACGGCGGAAGCTCAGGGCCTCGTCGAAGGTTTCCTGGATCAGCGAGCGCCCGGCGGGGCCTTCCATCATGGCGGAGGCCACGTCCAGCGAGGCGATGATCCCGTACTGGGGCGAGGTGGAGATGTGCATCATGAACGCCTCGTTGAAGCGATCACGGTCCAGCTGGCGGGTCTCGCCGTCCTGCACGTGGATCATCGAGGCCTGGCTGAAGGCCGCCAGCAGCTTGTGGGTGGAGTGGGTGGTGAACACCAGCGGGCCGCCCGCCCCTCGCGCGGTGCCCATGCCGTAGCGGCCGGCGTAGAACTCGTGGAAGGCCGCGTAGGCGTACCAGGCCTCGTCGAAGTGCAGCACCTCGACGCTGTCGCCCAGGGTCTGCTTGATCAGCTCGGCGTTGTAGCAGAGCCCGTCGTAGGTGGAGTTGGTCACCACCGCCAGGCGCACCTTCGGCTCGCGTCCGCGGGCCAGCGGGCTGGCGTCGATCTTCGCCTGGATCGATTCGCGGCTGAATTCGCTCAGGGGGATCGGGCCGATGATGCCCAGCTCGTTGCGCTCCGGCATCAGGTACAGCGGGATGGCGCCGGTCATGATGATCGAGTGGAGGATCGACTTGTGGCAGTTGCGGTCCACCAGTACCAGGTCATCGCGGCCGACCATGGAGTGCCAGACGATCTTATTGGCGGTGGAGGTGCCGTTGATGACGAAGAAGGTGTGGTCCGCGCCGAAGTTCCGCGCCGCCCGCGCCTCTGCCTCGGCCAGCGGCCCGGTGTGATCCAGCAGCGAGCCCAGTTCGGGCACCGACACCGAGAGGTCGGAACGCAGGGTGTTCTCGCCGAAGAACTGGTGGAAGGCCTGCCCCACCGGGCTCTTGCGGTAGGCCACGCCACCGCCGTGGCCGGGCGTATGCCAGGAATAGTTGGACTGCGCGGTGTGCTCCACCAGCGCGCGGAAGAACGGCGGCAGCAACCCCTCCAGGTAGGTGCGCGCAGCCCGCGCCACCTGGCGCGCGAGGAACGGCACGGTGTCTTCGAACAGGTACAGCAAGCCGCGCAGCTGGTTGAGGTCGGCCATCGCCTCAGCGGGGGCGTTCTCGATGGTGACCTGTTCACCCAGGGCGAAGATCGGCAATTGCGGCGCTCGCACCCGGGCGACGCGGATCAGTTCGACCACGTCATGCAGCAGGCGCTGGTTCTCCCCGGCGCCCTCCGCGGCCACCAAGATGCAGGCCAGCCCATGGTGGGTGGAGGCGACGATGCGCCCCTCGGCGGAACTGGCGGTGGAGAGGATGACGAAACCGTCCCGCTCCAGTTCGTGGGCGATGCCGCGCACGCGCTCCCCCGCGACGGTATCGGCCTTGATATCGCGGTGGACGATGAGGATGGGGAACTTCAGGTCTTTGTACATGAGGACGTCCCGGTACGGCGGGTCCATCCCGCCCAGGACGCCAGGGTAGAAGCTCGCCGGGAGTCGCGTAACCCCCGGCGCTAGCACCTGTAAGAAAAGGTCGCGCCGGTGAAATCGGCGCGGGTCACGCCTCGGGCGTGGCCGGTGCTTCCAGCTTGGCCCACAGGGCCGGGCCGCCGGAGGCCTTCTCGATCACTGCCAGCCGCTCCAGGTGGGCCGCCAGTTCCGCTTCGCTGGCCCGCAGCACGCGGCCGGGCACACGGCCCTGGATGCGGCGGATGGGAGAGGCCTGGGGCCGGCCACCCTCGTCACCGCCCTCGCCCGCCAGGGACAGGTTGGTCTGGCCGCCGGTCATCGCCAGGTAGACGTCGGCGAGGATCTCGGCGTCGAGCAGTGCGCCGTGGAGGTCACGGCCGGAGTTGTCGACGTCGTAGCGCTTGCACAGGGCGTCGAGGTTGTTGCGCTGACCCGGATGGCGCTCGCGCGCCATCATCAGGGTGTCGATCACGCCGCAATGCTCGGCGATGTCGGAACGGTCGCTCTGCCCCAGCAGGGCGAACTCGTTGTTGATGAAGCCGATGTCGAACGCCGCGTTGTGGATGATCAGCTCGGCGCCCTTGATGAATTCGAAGAATTCGTCGGCGACGTCCTTGAAGCGCGGCTTGCCCACCAGGAACTCGTTGGTGATGCCGTGGACGGCGATGGCGCCTTCGTCCACTTCGCGGTCGGGCTGCAGGTATTGGTGGAAGTGGCGACCGGTGAGGCGGCGCCCTTCAAGCTCGACGCAACCGATCTCGATGATGCGGTGGCCATCGGTCACCGGCATGCCGGTGGTTTCGGTATCCAGTACTACGTAACGCATGTTCGATGCCCGTGAGATGGAGGGTCTGGATCAGGAGGCGGTATTGCGATGGCGCATTCTAACGGGGGCCCAGCTCGCTGACACCCCGGTTCGCCAACTGGTCGGCGCGCTCGTTGCCCGGATGGCCGGTGTGCCCACGCACCCACTGCCATTCCACCTGGTGGCGGCTGACCTGCTCGTCCAGCAACTGCCACAGGTCGGCGTTCTTCACCGGTTGCTTGGCGGCGGTCTTCCAGCCGCGCTTCTTCCAGTTGGGGAGCCACTCCTGAATGCCACGCATCACGTATTCGGAGTCGGTGACCAGACGCACCTGGCACGGCCGCTTGAGCGCTACCAGGCCGGCAATCGCGGCCATCAGCTCCATGCGGTTGTTGGTGGTGTCGTGTTCGCCCCCCCAGAGCTCCTTCTCGGCGCCCTTGTAGACGAGCAATACGCCCCAGCCACCGGGACCGGGGTTACCCTTGCAGGCCCCGTCGGTGTACATCTCGACCCGTTCTGTCACTTATGCCTCGTGTTTCGAATCGCGCCGGCTGACCTTCGCCACCGGCATGGGAATCAGCTTGCCCATGGGCTCGCGTCGACTCTGGCGCAACGGGCGCAGGCCGACCACCAGCTTGCGCGCCACCAGCAGATAGAAGCCGGCACCGAACCACTGCCCGGCGCCGCCCCAGCGCTCCAGCCAGGCCAGGCGCGATTGCCAGGCCGGTGAAGCGAGCGGCGGACGATAGCACCCGAAGCGGCGTTTCTCCAGCGCGAAACCCAGCAGGTTGAGCCAGTCGGCGACCCGGCTCGGCGCGATGCAGCGGGCCTTGCCCAGGGCGTCCCCGGCGAAGTAATGACGCACGCCCCAGGCGCTCCAGGGGTTGACCCCGACGATCAGCAGGTGACCGCCAGGGCGCACACTGCGCGCAGCCTCACGCAGCAGGCCATGGGGCGAGAGGCTGAAATCCAGCCCATGCTGCAGCACCACGACATCGGCGGCATGTTCGGAGAGGGGCCAGGCGTTCTCGTCGCAGGCGATCTCCACCCCCGGCAACGGTGCGCCGAGATGTACGCTGCGCTGGATCTGCCGCGCACCCGGCGGCAGTTCGGCACGGGGGCCGTAGTGAACCAGGTAGCCGCCGAAATAACGCCCCAGTTCGTCCTCGAGCAGGCGCTGCTCCTCGAACAGCATCAGCCCACCCAGCGGGCCGGAGAACCAGGTGCGGGCGTCCTCGATCAACTCGAGCCAGGCGGGATCGGCCTGGGCGATGGGTGGCCTGTTCACAGAAACCTCCTGGTGATGGACACGGGGCCGCCGATCCGGGCAGCACGACGGGCACTGCCCACACCGGCTCGACGCCCCGGGGCACGGCCCCTAAGATGCGCTTTTGCTGACAGACAGGCGAGCGGCCCATGATACAGATCGACCCCATCCGTGCCTTCTCCGACAACTATATCTGGCTGTTGCAGGATGCGACCGAACGACGCTGTGCGGTGGTCGACCCCGGTGACGCCGCCCCCGTGCTGGCCTGGCTGGAGGCACACCCCGGCTGGACCCTCAGCGACATCCTGATCACCCACCACCACGGCGACCACGTGGGTGGGGTGGCCGAGCTGAAGGCTCGCACCGGTGCCACGGTGTACGGGCCGGCCCACGAGACCATCCCGGCGCGGGACCGGGCGCTGGAAGACGGCGAGCGCATCGAGGTGCTCGGCCTGATGTTCGAGGTGTTCCACGTCCCCGGCCACACCCTGGGCCATATCGCCTACTTCCACGACGATGCCACCGCACCGGTGCTGTTCAGCGGCGACACCCTGTTCGCCGCCGGTTGCGGTCGCCTCTTCGAGGGCACCGCCGAGCAGATGCACACGGCCCTGTCTCGCCTCGCCGCCCTCCCCGCCCCGACCCGCGTCTACTGCACCCACGAATACACCCTCGGCAACCTGCGCTTCGCCTGCGCCGTCGAGCCGGGCAACCCGGCGATCGAACAACGCTTCGAGGCGGTAAGCCGCCTGCGCGAGGAAGACGGCGTCAGCCTGCCCTCCAGCATTGCGCTGGAGCGCGAGACCAATCCGTTCCTGCGAGTCGGGGAAGCCTCGGTGATCGCCGCAGCCGACAAACGGAGCGGCAGCCGCCACACCGCCCCGGCAGCGGTGTTCGCCACCCTGAGGAGCTGGAAGGACACGTTCTGAAACGCCCTTCAGGTCACATTCGAGCTGGTGAAAACTTGACCACCCCCGGGTCGGTTCCTAGAATCGCCCGACCTTTTTTCCCGGAAAAGCCCAGCGACCAATGCCGTCTACGCCGCCGAAAACCCTTGATCTAGACGCATTGGCAAGAGCCGTAAGGGCTGTATTGCTGGTCTCCGCCGCCGCCCTCACCGGCTGCCAGAGCATGGGTCATCGCCCCGAGGACGACAGCCAGGAGAAGGCGCTGGCCGCCAAGCTGCACCAGCAGACTCAGTGGCAGGAAGAGGTGCAGGTCGAGCAGGAACCGCAGGACATCTGGGAGCGCATGCGCAAAGGCTTCGCCCTGCAGGACGAGATCGGCGTCAACCCGCGAATCGAACAGCAACGCCTCTGGTTCGTCAGCAACTCGTCCTTCGTCGAGAAGGCCTCGCAACGCAGCAACCCCTATATCCACTACATCGTCGAGCGCCTCGAAGAACGTGAGATGCCGCTGGAGTTGGCGCTGCTGCCGGTCATCGAGAGCGCCTACAACCCCTTCGCCTACTCCCGTGCGGACGCGGTGGGCCTGTGGCAGTTCATTCCCTCCACCGGTCGTCACTTCAACCTGCGCCAGACCAACTGGTACGACGGCCGTCGCGACATCACCGCCTCGACCAACGCCGCCCTCGATTACCTCGGACGCCTGCACGAGATGTTCAACGGCGACTGGCTGCTGGCCCTGGCCGCCTACAACGCTGGCGAAGGCACGGTGAGCCGCGCCATCGAGCGCAACCAGAAAGTGGGCCTGCCCACTGACTACTGGAACCTGCCGCTGCCCCAGGAAACCCGCGACTACGTGCCCAAGCTGCTGGCCCTGTCGCAAGTGGTCCTGGCACCCGACGCCTACGGCATCGCCCTGAGCCCCGTGGCCAACGAGCCCTATTTCGAGGTGGTGGAACTCAAGCAGCGCATGGACCTGTCCCGTGTGGCGGCGATGGCCGATCTGGACGCGGACGAGCTCTACCAGCTCAACCCGGCCTTCAAGCGCCGCATCACCATGGACGGCCCGCAACAATTGCTGGTACCGACCCAAAAGGCCGAGCAACTGGTGGCCAGCCTGTCCAGCCTCGCCCCCCAGGACCTGGTGGAGTGGCAGGAGTACCGGGTGCGCAACGGCGACAACCTGCAGGCCATCGCCAACCGCTACCAGGTGAGCGTCGCCAGCATCAAGGAAATCAATGGCCTCTCCGGGAACCGCCTGCGGGTGGGCCAGAGCCTCAGCATCCCCGTGGAAGCCGGCCGCGCCCCGACCCAGCCGGTGTTCCAGAACCTGGCCCGCAACGAGCCGGCCGCCAAGGCGCGTACCTACAAGGTCCGCAACGGCGACAACCTCTGGCAGATCGCCAAGCAGACCGGCGTCGATGTGAATGACCTCAAGCGCTGGAACCGCCTGAACGGTACCCACCTGAAGGTCGGCCAGACCCTCGCCCTGCAGGGCGCCAGCAGCACCCGCACTACAACCCGTACCGTGGCGATGGCCGACAAGGCCGGCCGCGACGCGGTGACCTACTACAAGGTGAAGGAAGGGGATTCGCTGTATGTCATCGCCAAGCGCTTCAACGTGGAGATGAAGCATATCCAGCGCTGGAATCCCCGCAGCGGCCACGCGCTCAAGCCGGGCCAGACCCTGACCCTCTACCTCCCCTGAGGCTTGCCGATCGCCGCCAGGCATCGCCCGGACAACTGGGCGAAGCGCTGGAAGGCGACGAACTGCTCGTGCTTCAGCGCACGCCCCGAGGGCCGGCAATCGGCGTAGATCACCCCGATCGGGCGTGCCCCCGCGAACAACGGGGCAATGAAGAACATTCCCTGGCCGAACCAGCGGCGCATGGGCTGGGTCATCAGGTCGTTCAGGGTGCACGTGGCAGGAATGCCCATCCAAAGCGGCTCGCGGCTGCGCAACACATAGCTGAACAGGTGGGGCTGCTCCGGCTGCTCGACCGGTAGCTCGAAGCCCTGTTGCCAGTCCGCCGTCCCCTCGCCGGCCACCCGCTTGACGCGGAAGCAGGTCTGGCGGTCAGCCAGCACCGCCACCATCACACGCTCCAACCCCACGCCAAGGTGCAGGCCGCGCGTCAGCGTGTCGAGAATCAGGCCGACATCCGCCTGGCGGGACACCATCATGCCCAGGTCTTGCAGGGCCTGTTGCATCAGCAGCAGGTCGGGCTGGAGCTGGCGTGCCTTGCGCTGGGCCTGCTGCACCAGCAGTTGCTCGGGGTCGGTGGGCGGGATGAGCGCGCACAGGCGGCTGGCACCGAAGGTCGCCGCCACCTTCACCGACTCGTCGGCACTGGCCAGCACCTGCTGCATCGCCTCCTCGGGGGACACACCGATGAACTGCGCCATCTGCTGGACCAGCGTCGCCATCTGCGGCGAGTCCCAGCCCTCCAGCGCTGCCTCGCTGACCTGCACCCCAAGCGTCACGGCCCTGACGGCCGGATCGGCCTGGGCACCGCCACCGCGGGCCAGCGCCGCCACCTCGCCCAGGTTCCAGCTCTTGATCAGCCCGGTGGTGAGGTGGCGGAAGCTGGTACCCAGCACCTCGCGCACCGTCTGCTCCTCATCCGCACCGGGTTGAGCAAGGGCCTGGGCCAGTTCGTCGGCCTGGTCTCCGGCGCAGCCCCAGAACGCAAGCTCCCCAAGGCGATAGAGCAGCGCGGCGATGAACACCTCTTCCTGGTCACGGCTGATCACGTAGCCAGCGATATTGCGCGCCTGCACGGCGGCATGGAAGGAGCGCGCCAGCAGCTCCTGCAACTGCTCACGAGGAGCACGGGTCAACAGGCCGTCGATCAGGCTGAGGGACAGGCCGATGAGGCGAACGTTCTCGAATCCCACTAGCACGATGGCGCGGGAGATCGTACGAATCGGCTCCTGGGAAGGGTTGTAGTAGGCGCTGTTACCGACCCGAAGGACCTTGGAGGTCAGCGCGGCATCGCGCAACAGCACGTCGGCCAGTTGCTGGACGGACGCGTGATCGCGCTGGGCGAGGCTGTGGAGGTCGAACACGACCGCCGCGAGAGCAGGCAGATCCGCCTGAGTGAGCCTGTCGATCCATGACTGCAAACCATGGCTGCGTAAACCCAAGATGAGGAACCCCCGCACGTTTTGGAAAAGTGTAGTCAAAGTGCTGGCCAGCCCCACTCGGGACGGACCTTTTTCCAGTGGATACAAGCTGTTACTGTACCGGCCAGAACGCCCGTCCTGCAGCCCTTTCGGTGATGCGAGACGGCTGATACCGCCCGAGGTTTTCATGCCCCGCACGGCTCACGGCACGCCCCCTTCCCAGCGCACCACGGACCGGATTCCCACCTGATGCGTCACCTCATACTCCTGCTGATCGGCCTGTTCGCCAGCGCCGCCGCGAGCGCGACAATCAGCGAGAGCCATGGCTATGCCCAGTTCGGCGGCCTCAAATACCCCGCCAATTTCAGCCATTTCGACTGGGTGAACGCCGACGCCCCCAAGGGCGGAACCCTGCGGCTGATGGCATTCGGCACCTTCGACACCCTCAACCCCTACACCTTCAAGGGCACCAGCCCGGTGGCCACGCCGAACTTCCTGCAGTACGGCATCTCCGAGCTGAACGAGCCGCTGATGGTCGGCACCGGCATCTATGACCCTTCGGGGGACGAGCCCGCCTCCAGCTATGGCCTGATCGCCTCCAGCGTCGAGTACAGCGAGGACCGCAGCTGGGTGGTCTTCAACCTGCGCCCGGAAGCACGCTTTCACGACGGCAAGCCGATCACGGCCTACGACGTGGCCTTCTCCTACCGCACGCTGGTCGGCAGCGGCCACCCCCAGTACCGCACCAGCCTGCAAGAGGTGGAGCGGGTCGACATCCTCAACCGCCACCGCATCCGCTTCGTCCTCAAGCGCGCTGGCAACCCGCTGCTGATCCTGCGCCTCGGCGAGCTGCCGGTACTGCCGCAGCACTACTGGAAGGATCGTGATTTCAAGGCCACCACCTTCGAGCCCCCGCTGGGCAGCGGCCCCTATCGCATCATCCAGGTCCGCCCCGGACGCG
This sequence comes from Metapseudomonas otitidis, assembly GCF_011397855.1. Lineage (NCBI taxonomy): Bacteria > Pseudomonadati > Pseudomonadota > Gammaproteobacteria > Pseudomonadales > Pseudomonadaceae > Metapseudomonas > Metapseudomonas otitidis. The sequence continues at coordinate 4,028,779 of NZ_AP022642.1, forward strand.
GGCTGGTGTTCGAACGGGTCAAGGACTGGTGGGGCAAGGACCTGCCGGTGAACCGGGGCAAGTACAACTTCGACCGGGTCGAAGTGGAGTTCTACCGCGACGCCAACGTCGCCTTCGAAGCCTTCAAGGCCGGCGAGTTCGACTTCTACATCGAGCACCAGGCGAAGAACTGGGCCAACAGCTACCGCTTCCCGGCCGTGGCCCGAGGCGATGTGATCCGCGCCGAGATTCCGCACCAGATCCCCACCCAGACCCAGGCCCTGTTCATGAACACCCGCCACAAGGTGTTCCAGGACCGCCGCGTGCGCGAGGCCATGGGGCTGATGTTCGACTTCGAATGGACCAACCGCGCCCTGTTCAACAACGCCTACCTGCGGGCCGCCAGCTACTACCCCAACAGCGAATTCACCGCCACCGGCAAGCCCGAGGGACAGGAATGGCTGCTGCTCTCGCCGTATCGGGGGCAGCTGCCGGCCCAATTGTTCACCGAGCCGTTCAAGGTGCCGACAACCGACGGGCGCGGCATCCCGCGTGAAACCCTGCGCCGGGCGCTGGGTCTACTGGGCGATGCCGGCTGGAAGCTCTCCGGCCAGCGCCTGTTGAACACACGCGGCGAGCCGCTGCGCTTCGAGATCCTGCTGGTCAACCCCAACCTCGAGCGCATCCTCCAGCCCTACGCCGAGAACCTGGCGGGCATCGGCATCGACGTCACCCTGCGAACCGTCGACCGCGCCCAGTACAAGCAGCGCCTGGACCACTTCGACTACGACATGATCCTCATGACCCTGCCCCAGAGCCTCAGCCCCGGACTGGAACAGTCGCTGTACTTCCATTCCAGCCAGGTCGGCGTGAAGGGCAGCAAGAACTACGCCGGCGTCGCCGATCCGGTGGTGGACGCCCTGCTGGAGCGCCTGCTGGGCGCCCGCACCCGCGACGAGCAGGTGGCCGCCGGCCGCGCACTGGACCGCACGCTGCTGTGGCAGCACTACAGCATTCCCAACTGGTACCTCAACTACCATCGCCTGGCGTACCGCAACCGGTTCGCCTTCGTCACCACGCCGCCCTACACCCTGGGCCTGCGTGCGTGGTGGCAGAAGCCCACGGAGAACACCCGATGAGCACGAACCCCCTGCGCACCTGGTGCCTGGCCGGCTGCGGCGCCCTGCTGCTCGGCCTCGCCGGCCTGGCCCAGTGCGAACCTCGGCACGCCATCACGCTGTATGACGAAGCCCCCAAGTACCCGGCGGGCTTCAAGCACTTCGAGTGGGTCAACCCGGACGCCCCCAAGGGCGGCACCCTGCGCCTGGCCAGCTACGGTGGCTTCGACAGCCTCAACGACTTCATCCCCAAGGGCACGTCGGCCAGCCAGTTGGGCCTGATCTACGACTCCCTGACCTTCCACTCCCCGGACGAGCCGTTCACCGAGTACGGCCTGCTGGCGGAGAAGATCGAGAAAGCGCCGGACAACAGCTTCGTGCGCTTCTATCTCAACCCCAAGGCCCGCTTCAACGACGGCACTCCGGTGACCAGCGAGGACGTGGTCTTCACCTTCCAGACCCTGCTGCAGCACGGCGACCCGATGTACCGCCACTACTATTCCGACGTAGACAAGGTGGTGGCCGAAGACGCCCAGCGCGTGCGTTTCGACTTCAAGCACCCGGGCAACCGCGAGCTGCCGCTGATCCTCGGGCAGATCCAGGTCCTGCCCAAGCACTGGTGGAGCACCCGCGACTTCGCCAAAGCCTCCCTGGAGCCGCCCCTGGGCAGTGGCCCCTACCGCATCGCCCAGGTGGAAGCCGGGCGCTCGATCCGTTTCGAACGGGTCAAGGACTGGTGGGGCAAGGACCTGCCGATGGTCCGTGGCTACTACAACTTCGACGCCATCAGCGTCGACTACTACCGCGACATGTCCGTCGCCCTGGAAGCCTTCAAGGCCGGTCAGTTCGACTTCAACCTGGAGTACTCCGCCAAGGACTGGGCCACCGGCTACGACTGCCCGGCCTTGCGCAAGGGGCACATCACCCAGACGGCCATCCCCAACCACAACCCGGTGGGCATGCAGGCCTTCGCCTTCAACATCCGCCGGCCGGTGTTCCAGGACCGCCGCGTGCGCGAGGCCATCGCCTCGCTGTTCGACTTCGAGTGGACCAACCGCCAGCTGTTCTTCGGCGCCTACAAGCGCACCCGCAGCTATTTCGAGAACTCCGAGATGGCCTCCAGCGGCCTGCCGACCGAAGCCGAGCTGAAGATCCTCGAACCCTTGCGCGGCAAGATCCCCGACGAGGTCTTCACCCAGCCCTTCCAGCTACCGGTCAGCGACGGCAGCGGCATCATCCGCGACCAGAAGCGCCACGCCTACAAGCTGCTCACCGAGGCCGGCTACCGCATCGAGAACGACCGCATGGTGGGGCCGGACGGCAAGCCGCTGAGCTTCGAGATCATGATTGCCCAGGCCAACCTGGAGCGGGTGATCCTGCCGTTCAAGCGCAACCTGGCCGAGCTGGGCATCGAACTGGTGATCCGCCGTGTCGATGTCTCCCAGTACATGACCCGCCTGCGCTCGCGGGACTACGACATGATTCCCGCCACCTGGGGCCAGTCGAACTCGCCGGGCAACGAACAGATGGAGTTCTGGCACTCCCGCAGCGCCGAGAGCCCGGGCAGTCGCAACTTCATCGGCCTGCGCGATCCGGCCGTGGACACCCTGGTGGAAGGCCTGATCCGCGCCGACTCCCGGCAGAGCCTGATCGACCATGCGCGGGCGCTGGACCGCGTCCTGCTGTGGGGGCACTACGCCATTCCCAACTATTACGTCGACACCTGGCGCGTCGCCTACTGGGACCAGCTCCAGCGCCCCGCCGCAACGCCGCAGTACGATCTAGGCCTGTTCACCTGGTGGCAGGAGCCCGGTGCCACGCCCGCTGCTGAGGCTACGGACACGCCCGAGGCCCCGGCCACCGAACCGCAACAGGACGCCCGCTGATGCTCGCCTACATCCTGCGGCGCCTGCTGCTGATCATCCCCACCCTGTTCGGCATCCTGCTGATCAACTTCATCATCATCCAGGCCGCCCCCGGCGGACCGGTGGAGCAGATGATCGCCAAGCTGGAAGGCTTCGACGCGGCCTCCGGTGGCGCCACCGGGCGCATCTCCGGAGGCGGCGGCGAGGTCTCCGTGGCCGGCTCCAACTACCGCGGCGCCCAGGGCCTGGACCCGGAGCTGATCAAGGAAATCGAGAAGATGTACGGCTTCGACAAGCCGGCACCGGAACGTTTCTGGCTGATGGTGAAGAACTACCTGCATTTCGATTTCGGCAACAGCTTCTTCCGTGATGCCAAGGTGACCGACCTGATCCTGGAGAAGATGCCGGTGTCCATCTCCCTCGGGCTCTGGAGCACCCTGATCATGTACCTGGTCTCGGTACCCCTGGGCATTGCCAAGGCTGTGCGGCACGGCAGCGTGTTCGACGTCTGGACCAGCACCGCGATCATCGTCGGCTACGCGATTCCCGCCTTCCTGTTCGCCATCCTGCTGATCGTGCTGTTCGCCGGCGGCAGCTACTACGACTGGTTCCCGTTGCGCGGGCTGACCTCCAACCACTTCGACGAACTGAGCCTGGGCGGCAAGGTGCTCGACTACTTCTGGCACCTGGCCCTGCCGGTGACGGCGCTGGTGATCGGCAACTTCGCCACCCTCACCTTCCTCACCAAGAACAGCTTCCTCGACGAGATCAACAAGCAGTACGTGATCACCGCGCGCGCCAAGGGCCTCTCGGAGAACCGCGTGCTGTACGGCCATGTGTTCCGCAACGCCATGCTGCTGATCATCGCCGGCTTCCCGGCGGCCTTCATCGGCATGTTCTTCACCGGCTCGCTGCTGATCGAGGTGATCTTCTCCCTCGACGGTCTGGGCCTGCTGAGCTTCGAGTCGGCGGTCAACCGCGACTACCCGGTGGTGTTCGGCACGCTGTTCATCTTCACGTTGCTGGGCCTCCTGGTGAAGCTCATCGGCGACGTCACCTACACCCTGGTCGATCCGCGCATCGACTTCGAAAGCCGGGAGGGCTGACATGCGCCTATCGCCCATCAACCGCCGTCGCTTCGAGCGCTTCAAGGCCAACAAACGTGGCTGGTGGTCCCTCTGGCTGTTCCTCACGCTGTTCGTCCTCAGCCTGGGCGCGGAGCTGATCGCCAACGACAAGCCCCTGGCCATCCGCTACGACGGGGAGTGGTACTTCCCCGCCTTCAAGCGCTACCCGGAAACCACCTTCGGCGGCGAATTCCCACTGGAAGCCAACTACCGCAGCCCGTACATGAAGGAACTGATCGCCGCGCGCGACGGCGAGATGTACTGGCCGCCGATCCCCTTCAGCTACGACACCATCAACTACGACCTGAAGGTTCCCGCTCCCGCGCCGCCGTCCGCCGACAACCTGCTGGGCACCGATGACCAGGCCCGCGACGTGCTCGCCCGGGTCATCTACGGCTTCCGCGTTTCGGTGCTGTTCGCCCTGACCCTGACCCTGCTGAGCGCGGTGATCGGCGTCACCGCGGGCGCCCTGCAGGGCTTCTACGGCGGCTGGGTGGACCTGGCCGGGCAGCGCTTCCTGGAGATCTGGTCCGGGCTGCCGGTGCTCTACCTGCTGATCATCCTGGCCAGCTTCGTGCAGCCGAACTTCTGGTGGCTGCTGGGCATCATGCTGCTGTTCTCCTGGATGAGCCTGGTGGACGTGGTGCGTGCCGAGTTTCTGCGCGGCCGCAACCTGGAGTACGTGCGCGCTGCGCGGGCGCTGGGCATGCAGAACGGCGCGATCATGTTCCGCCACATCCTGCCCAACGCCATGGTCTCCACCATGACCTTCCTGCCCTTCATCCTCACCGGCGCCATCGGCACCCTGACGGCACTGGACTTCCTCGGCTTCGGCCTGCCCCCCGGCGCACCGTCCCTGGGTGAGCTGGTATCCCAGGGCAAGTCCAACCTGCAGGCGCCCTGGCTGGGCATCAGCGCGTTCGCCGTACTGGGCCTGATGCTGACGCTGCTGGTATTCATCGGCGAAGCCGCCCGCGATGCCTTCGACCCGAGGAAGTGAGATGAGCGAGAACCTGATCGAAATCCGCGACCTCTCCGTCGCCTTCAGTGCCGGCAACACGACCCAGACGGTGGTGGAAGGGGTGAGCTTCGACATCCGCAAGGGCGAAACCCTGGCCCTGGTGGGCGAGAGTGGCTCCGGCAAGTCGGTGACTGCGCACTCCATCCTGCGCCTGCTCCCCTACCCGCTGGCCAGCCACCCGAGCGGGCATATCCGCTATGGCGGCGACGACCTGCTCCGGCTCCCGGAGGCGCGCCTGCGCGGCATCCGTGGCAACCGCATCGCCATGGTGTTCCAGGAGCCGATGACCTCACTGAACCCGCTGCACTGCATCGAGAAGCAGATCAACGAGGTGCTGGCCCTGCACAAGGGCCTGACCGGCAAGGCGGCCACCCGACGGACCCTGGAGCTGCTGGAGCTGGTCGGCATTCCCGAGCCGGCGAAGCGCCTGCGTGCCCTCCCCCACGAGCTGTCAGGCGGGCAGCGCCAGCGGGTGATGATCGCCATGGCCCTGGCCAACGAGCCGGAACTGCTGATTGCCGACGAACCCACCACCGCCCTCGACGTGACCGTGCAATTGAAGATCCTTGACCTGCTCAAGGACCTTCAGGCGCGCCTGGGCATGGCAATGCTGATCATCAGTCACGACCTCAATCTGGTGCGCCGCGTGGCCCACCGGGTGTGCGTGATGCAGCGCGGGCGCATCGTCGAGCAGGCCGACTGCCAGGCGCTGTTCAAGGCCCCCCAGCACCCCTACACCTGCGAGCTGCTGGCAGCCGAGCCCAGCGGCGGCCCCGTGCCGGCCAGCGAAGGACCGGCCATGCTGGAGGTGGACGACCTCAAGGTGTGGTTCCCGATCCGCAAGGGCCTGCTGCGCCGGACCGTGGACCATGTGAAGGCGGTGGACGGCATCGGCTTCACCCTGCGCCAGGGGCAGACCCTGGGCATCGTCGGCGAGAGCGGCTCCGGCAAGTCGACCCTGGGCCTGGCCATCCTCCGCCTGCTGGGCAGCCAAGGCGCGATCCGCTTCCAGGGGCAGGCGCTCGAAGGACTCTCGCAGAAGGAGGTGCGACCACTGCGCCGGCAGATGCAGGTTGTCTTCCAGGACCCCTTCGGCAGCCTCAGCCCGCGCATGTGCGTGGGCCAGATCGTCGGTGAGGGGCTGCGCATCCACGGCATCGGCAGCGAGGCGGAGCAGGAAGCAGCGATCATCGAAGCCCTGCGCGAGGTGGGCCTCGACCCCGAGACCCGGCACCGCTACCCCCATGAATTCTCCGGCGGCCAGCGCCAGCGCATCGCCATCGCCCGCGCCCTGGTGCTCAAGCCCGCACTGATCCTGCTGGACGAACCCACCTCGGCGCTGGACCGCACCGTGCAGCGCCAGGTGGTCGACCTGCTGCGCAACCTGCAGGCCAAGTACAACCTGACCTACCTGTTCATCAGCCACGACCTGGCCGTGGTGCGCGCCCTCAGCCACCACCTGATGGTGGTCAAGCACGGCCAGGTGGTGGAGCAAGGGCCGGCAGAGGCCATCTTCTCCGCCCCCCAGCACAGCTACACCCAGCAACTGCTGGAAGCCGCCTTCCTGGCGCCGTCTACCGCTCACTGAACCCAGGAGAACCGCCACATGGGATTCCTCACCGGCAAGCGCGTCCTCATCGTCGGGGTGGCCAGCAAGCTGTCCATCGCCTCGGGCATCGCCGCCGCCATGCACCGGGAAGGCGCCGAGCTGGCCTTCACCTACCAGAACGACAAGCTGCGCAGCCGGGTCGAGGAATTCGCCCAGGAGTGGGGCTCCGGCCCGGATCTGTGCTTCCCGTGCGACGTCGCCCGCGACGAGGAGATCGCCGCCGTGTTCGAGGCATTGGGCCAACGCTGGGATGGGCTCGATGTGATCGTTCACTCCGTGGGCTTCGCACCCGGCGACCAACTGGATGGCGACTTCACCGAGGTCACCACCCGCGACGGCTTCCGCATCGCCCACGACATCAGCGCCTACAGCTTCATCGCCCTGGCCAAGGCTGGCCGCACACTGATGAAAGGCCGCCACGGCAGCCTGCTCACCCTCTCCTACCTCGGCGCCGAGCGCACCCTGCCCAACTACAACGTGATGGGGATGGCCAAGGCGAGCCTTGAGGCCGGCGTACGCTACCTGGCCGGCAGCCTGGGCCCTGAAGGCACCCGGGTGAACGCCATCTCTGCCGGCCCGATCCGCACCCTGGCGGCTTCGGGCATCAAGCATTTCCGCAACATGCTGGCAGAAAGCGAGCGCCAGACGCCCCTGCGACGCAACGTGACCATCGAGGAAGTGGGCAATGCAGCGGCCTTCCTCTGTTCGGACCTGGCCTCGGGCATCAGCGGCGAGATCCTCTACGTGGACGGCGGCTTCAACACCACCGCCATGGGGCCGCTGGAGGACTGACTCCTCACTGCGCAACCGAGCCCGCCTTGTGCGGGCTTTTCATTTCCTGCGGGCAAGAAAAAACCGCCCGAAGGCGGTTTCTTCATCAGCCCACGCGGATCAGTAACGCTCGATCTTCGCATCGGCTTCCAGCTGGCGACGGTATGCCGCGAAGTCCTGCTGGCCACTGCGGGACGCCAGGAAGCGGCTGTACATGGCCTTGTCCTGCTCGGACAGGGTCTCGTCGGGCTGGCTGACACCGTTCAGGCGTACCAGCACGTAGTCACCGTTCTTCAGCGCCACGGAGGTAAAGCTGGGCTTGTCGGCGGCAGCCGGCTTGGGCATGCGGAACACGGCCTGCAGCAGGGAAGGATCGACGCCCTCCTGCCCACGGGTCGCGGCTTCCACCACGTTCCAGGTCTGGCCGTCCTGGGCCTGGTCGACCGGGGTCTTGCCTTCACGCAGGCTGGCCAGCAGGGCATCACCCTTGGCCTTGACGGCCTCGGTGGCTTTCTCCTGCTGCAGGTGCTGGCGAATGCTGTCCTGCACAGAAGCCAGCTCAAGCTGCTCGGGCTTCTTGTGCTCCTTCACGCGCAGGGCGACAACGGTTTCCGGGTCCAGCTCGATGGCCGAGCTGTTGGCGCCATCTTCCAGCACTTCGGTGCTGAAAGCAGCCTGAAGCACCTGACGGTTGGCCGCGAGGCCTTCGCCGCCTTCACGACCGAACGGGGCGCTGGTCTTCACCTCGAGCCCCAGTTCCTGGGCCGGCTGGCTCAGGTCGGACGCTTCGAAGGCGGAGTCTTCCAGCTGCTTGGTCGCCTCGACGAAACGCTGCTCGACGCGTTGCGCCTTGAGATCGCGCTCCATCTTGTCCTTCAGGCTGGCGAAGCTGGGCACCTCGGGCGCCTGCACGGCCAGCAGCTTGATCAGGTGGAGGCCGTAGGGCGTGCGCACTGGAGCGGAGACTTCACCTTGCTTGAGGGCGTAGAGGGCGTCCTCGAAGGCGGGCTCGTAGACGCCACGGCCGGCAAAGCCGAGATCACCGCCGTTGGTGGCCGAACCGGGGTCCTGGGAGAATTCCTTGGCCAGGGCGGCGAAGTCTTCACCCTTGTCCAGGCGCTGCTTGATCTCGTCAATCTTCGCCTTGGCCTGTTCCTCGGTCTGCTTGTCGTTGACCTCCACCAGGATATGAGCGGCATCACGCTGCTCGGACAAGTTGGAGATTTCCTTCTCGTACTGGGCCTTGAGCTCGTCGTCGCTCACGGAGACCTGGCTGAAGAACGCATCCTTCTTCAGCTCGACGTACTCCAGCACGACCTGCTCGGGGCTCATGAACTGGGCCTTGTGCTCGTCGTAGTAGGCCTTGACCTCGTCGTCGCTGACCTGGGTGGCCTTGGGATCGGCCTTGAAGGTCAGGGTGGCGAAATCGCGGGTCTGCTTCTCCAGGCGGGCAAAGGCACGAACCTCGTCATCGGTCACGAAGCCGCTACCGGCAAGACCGGCACGCAGTTGACCGATGAGCATCTCGCGCTCCAGCTCCTGGCGATACTGCAGGCGGGTGTAGCCCATCTGGCGCAGGACCATGTCGAAGCGGTCGGCACTGAACTTGCCGTTGTCCTGGAACTCGGGCGTCTGGACGATCAGTTGGTCGATGGCCTGCTGGGAGAACGCAAAATGCGCGCTCTTGGTGCCCTGCAGCAGCAGGCTGCGGTCGATCAGGCCCTTGAGCGCAGCTTCACGCAACAGCTTGTCATCCAGCATGGAGGCATCGAAATCCTTGCCGAGCTGCTGCATCAACTGGCGACGCTGCATGTCCACGGCTTGCGACAGCTGGTTCTGGGAGATTTCCTCACCATTCACCTCGGCCGCCGTCTGACGATGGCTGGTGGCATTGAAAATGGCATCGAAACCGGTCAGCGCCAGCAGAGCGATGATGACGCCGATGATGGTCTTGGCAATCCACCCCTGTGAATTGTCCCTGATGTTCTGCAGCATGGGTCCCCCAGAAACGACTGTACTGACTCAAACAGCCGTGCAGAGCGGGTAGAAGATTGGGTCCGGATAAAAGAAAGGCGCATCCGAGGATGCGCCTTCTCTTAACTGTCGGGGTAGCCGGAGGGTTGCCCCTCGGCAGGCTGACTGCCTTGCTTCCCCGAGCCGCCTCCGAGCTAGTCCGGAGGCGGATGGGCAAAGCCAGAGGGACGCTTAGTTGACGGCGTCTTTCAGAGCTTTACCAGCCTTGAAACCGGGGATCTTGGCAGCGTCGATCTTAATCGGCTTGCCAGTCTGCGGGTTGCGGCCAGTGCGAGCAGCGCGCTCTTTGACAGCGAAGGTACCGAAACCTACCAGCACCACGGAATCACCAGCCTTCAGAGCGCCAGTGACGGATTCGATCACTGCGTCCAGCGCACGGCCAGCGACAGCTTTCGGGATATCAGCGGATGCGGCGATGGCATCAATCAGTTCCGACTTGTTCACTCTTAAGTCCCCTTATATCTGTTGAGTTTGTTTCTTAGTTCTTCGGTGTAAGCAAAGCGGGTGCTGGATGGCCTGCTGACACATAGGAGCCGCTTTATAACAAGGGCTCGAAAAATGTGTCAAGAAAGCCCCCCGGCTAATGCGTGCTGATTCGCTCCTTGGAATCAGGCTCGCGCTTTTCATCCTTTGCAACCATCTCGGGAGCCGCATCGGGCAAGGGCTCCGGCGCGTATTGCAGCGCAATTTGCAGGACCTCGTCAATCCATTTAACGGGTTTAATATTCAGATCCTGCTTGATGTTTTCAGGGATTTCTTTCAAATCACGGACGTTTTCTTCGGGAATGATCACAGTTTTGATACCGCCCCGATGAGCCGCCAGCAATTTCTCTTTCAAACCACCGATTGCGAGCACTTGGCCACGCAAGGTGATTTCCCCGGTCATGGCGACATCAGCGCGCACAGGGATTTGCGTCATGGCCGACACGAGAGCCGTGCACATGCCGATGCCCGCGCTGGGCCCATCCTTCGGCGTAGCCCCTTCGGGCATGTGGATATGGATGTCGCGCTTCTCGTGGAAATCGGCCGGAATGCCAAGACTCTTGGCGCGACTGCGCACCACGGTGAGTGCGGCCGTGATGGATTCCACCATCACATCACCGAGCGAGCCGGTCTTGGTCAGTTGCCCCTTGCCCGGCACGACAGCCGCCTCGATGGTCAGTAGCTCACCACCGACCTGGGTCCATGCCAGGCCTGTTACCTGACCAATCTGGTCCTGCAGTTCAGCCAGCCCGTAACGGAACTTGCGCACGCCCAGGAAGTGCTCCAGCGAGTCAGCCGTCACGACCACACTGAAACGCTTCTCGCGGGCGTGTTCCTTGACGGCCTTGCGGCACACCTTGGCGATCTGGCGCTCCAGGCTGCGCACGCCGGCTTCCCGGGTGTAGTAGCGAATGATGTCGCGGATAGCCGCCTCTTCGAACGCCAGCTCCCCTTTCTTCAGGCCATTGGCCTGGGTCTGTTTCGGAGCCAGGTACTTGGTCGCGATGTTGACCTTTTCGTCCTCGGTGTAACCAGGCAAGCGAATCACCTCCATACGATCCAGCAGAGGTGCCGGAATGTTCATGGAGTTCGCGGTGCAGAGGAACATCACATCCGAGAGGTCGTAGTCGACCTCAAGGTAATGGTCGTTGAAATTGTGGTTCTGCTCCGGGTCAAGCACCTCAAGCAGCGCAGAAGCCGGGTCGCCGCGCATGTCGCTGCCCATCTTGTCGATCTCGTCGAGCAGGAAGAGCGGGTTGCGAACCCCGACTTTGGTCATCTTCTGGATGAGACGGCCCGGCATGGAACCGATGTAGGTACGGCGGTGACCACGGATTTCGGCCTCGTCACGCACGCCACCCAAGGCCATGCGGATGAACTTGCGGTTGGTGGCACGAGCGATGGACTCGGCCAGCGAGGTCTTGCCCACGCCGGGCGGCCCGACCAGGCAAAGGACAGGGCCTTTCACCTTCTTGACGCGCTTTTGCACAGCGAGGTACTCGAGGATCCGCTCCTTGACCTCTTCGAGGCCGTAGTGATCGGCATCCAGGATGTCTTCTGCCTTCGCCAGGTCAAGACGGACCTTGCTCTCGGCCTTCCACGGCACGTTCACCAGCCAGTCGATGTAGGAGCGGACGACCGTAGCTTCCGCCGACATGGGCGACATCTGCTTGAGCTTGTTCAGCTCGGCATTGGCCTTGGTGAGGGCTTCCTTGGTGAGACCCGCACTGTCGATGCGCTTCTTCAGCTCCTCGATCTCGTTGTGGCCTTCATCGATGTCACCGAGCTCCTTCTGAATGGCCTTCATCTGCTCATTCAGATAGTACTCGCGCTGGCTGCGCTCCATCTGCTTCTTGACGCGCCCACGGATACGCTTCTCGACCTGCAACAGGTCAATCTCGGCATCCAGGAGAGCCAGTACGTGCTCAACGCGCTCGGACAGATCGGTGACCTCGAGGATCTCCTGCTTCTGCTCGATCTTGAGCGCCATGTGCGCAGCCATGGTATCCACCAGGCGACCCGGCTCATCGATGCTGTTCAGCGAGGAGAGCACCTCGGCAGGCACCTTCTTGCCCAGTTGAACGTACTGTTCGAACTGGCTAAGCAGGCTGCGAACGAACACTTCGGACTCACGCTCACCCGCGTCAGCCTCATCGATCAGGGCAACCTCGGCCCGGCAATGACCTTCTACTTCGAAGAAGCGCTCGATGGCGCCACGCTGCTCGCCCTCGACCAACACCTTCACGGTGCCGTCAGGCAGCTTGAGCAATTGGAGGACGGTTGCGACCGTACCGACACGGTACAGGGCGTCTTCGCCCGGATCGTCGTCCGCCGGGTTCCTCTGCGCCAACAGAAGAATTTGCTTGTCCCCGGTCATCGCGGCCTCCAGGGCCTCGATGGATTTCTCACGCCCCACGAACAGCGGGATGACCATGTGCGGATAGACCACGACATCACGCAATGGCAGGAGAGGCAATTCTACGGTTGTCTTCATGATTTCAGCTCTACAGCGGCCATGGGCCGTTAACAGATAGGGTGACCCTGAGGGCCTAAGATGGGGGCACGTCTGGGAAAAAACAAGCGCTGTAGTGGGAAAGACAAAGGGGCCCGAGGGCCCCTTTGGTGATCACGCGTCGGGCGCAGCTTTCGCCGGCTGTTCGCTGTTCTCGTAGATCAGCAGCGGCTTGGAGGTCCCTTCGATGACACTTTCATCGATGACCACCTTGCTGACCTCGTTCTGCGAGGGGATTTCGTACATGGTGTCGAGCAGCACGCCTTCGAGGATCGAGCGGAGGCCCCGGGCACCGGTTTTGCGCTCGAGCGCACGGCGAGCCACAGCCTTGAGTGCGTCCGGACGGAACTCCAGATCCACTCCTTCCATTTCGAAGAGCTTGCCGTACTGCTTGGTCAGGGCGTTCTTCGGCTCGGTGAGGATCTGGATCAATGCAGCCTCGTCGAGTTCGTCCAGGGTGGCGATCACCGGCAGACGACCTACGAACTCGGGGATCAGCCCGAATTTGACCAAGTCCTCCGGCTCCGCATCGCGCAGGGTTTCACCCACCTTCTTGCCCAGATCAACACTGCGGACCTCGGCATTGAAGCCAATGCCGCCACGAGCAGAGCGGTTCTGGATGACCTTCTCCAACCCGGCGAACGCACCGCCGCAAATAAAGAGAATGTTACGTGTATCCACCTGCAGGAATTCCTGCTGGGGATGCTTGCGACCACCTTGCGGCGGCACGGACGCAACGGTGCCCTCGATCAGCTTCAGCAATGCTTGCTGGACGCCCTCACCCGACACATCACGGGTGATGGAGGGGTTATCGGACTTACGGGAAATCTTGTCGATCTCATCGATGTAGACGATGCCCATCTGGGCCTTTTCCACGTCGTAATCGCACTTCTGCAGCAGTTTCTGAATGATGTTCTCGACATCCTCCCCCACATAACCCGCCTCGGTGAGCGTGGTTGCGTCGGCGATGGTGAAGGGAACATTCAGCAGGCGAGCGAGCGTTTCGGCCAGCAGCGTCTTGCCGGAACCCGTAGGGCCGATCAGGAGGATGTTGCTCTTGCCGAGCTCGATGTCATCCTTCTTGTCGCGCTGATTGAGACGCTTGTAGTGGTTGTAGACGGCGACCGCGAGGACCTTCTTCGCGCGCTCCTGACCAATCACATACTGATCCAGGATGGTGCGGATTTCCTTGGGCGCCGGCAGCTTGTGCGCATTGCTCTCGGCCTGGGCTTCCTGCACCTCCTCACGGATGATGTCGTTGCACAGGTCGACGCACTCGTCGCAGATAAAGACGGAAGGGCCGGCAATCAACTTGCGCACTTCGTGCTGGCTTTTGCCGCAGAAGGAGCAATAAAGCAGTTTGCCGTTGTCCTCGCCATTGCGGGTGTCAGTCATTCGATCAATCCAGTCGGGATAGGCATGAAACACAAGATGAAGGCAAATGCGGGCATTTTCAAGCCCGCGGAGTGGCCGGCGGGAGCCGGCCACGGTGCTGCGGATGGTGTTAGCTGGCGAGCTGACGCTTGCTGAGGACCTGATCGATCAGTCCGTATTTGACAGCCTCATCGCCACTCATGAAGTTGTCGCGATCAGTATCACGGGCGATCACATCGATCGGCTGTCCGGTGTGATCGGCCAGGATCTTGTTCAGGCGCTCACGAATCGTGAGGATCTCACGCGCGTGAATCTCGATGTCCGAAGCCTGCCCCTGGAAACCACCCAGAGGCTGGTGGATCATCATGCGCGAGTGCGGCAGGCAGTAACGCTTGCCAGTTGCACCACCCGCCAGGAGCAACGCACCCATGCTGCAGGCTTGGCCGATGCAGATGGTGGATACGTCAGGCTTGATGAACTGCATGGTGTCGTAGATCGACATCCCGGCAGTCACCGAACCACCCGGAGAGTTGATGTAGAGGTGAATGTCCTTGTCGGGGTTCTCGGCTTCGAGGAAGAGCAACTGCGCAACCACCAGGTTGGCCATGTAGTCCTCGACCTGACCCACCAGGAAGATCACCCGCTCCTTCAGCAGGCGGGAATAGATGTCGTAGGCGCGCTCGCCACGGGCAGACTGCTCCACCACCATCGGCACGAGGCCACCAGCAGCCTGGATATCAGGGACTTGTTGCTGCATATAAGAATTGCGGGACATGTCCAGCGATCGCTCCCTAACTAATGTCATGTCTCAAAGACGCATAAGCCAGCTCGGAGGCTGGCTTATGGTGTGCTCGAACGAGGCGAAACGATCAGGCGGCTTGCGGAGCTTCTACCGGCTTGACTGCATCTTCGTAGGAGACCGCTTTGTCAGTCACGTTGGCCTTCTGCAGGACAGTATCTACAACTTGTTCTTCCAGCACAACAGAACGGACTTCGTTCAGCTGCTGGTCGTTCTTGTAGTACCAGGCCACGACCTGCTCAGGCTCCTGGTAAGCGGAAGCCATTTCCTCGATCAGTTCGCGAACGCGGGCGTCGTCCGGCTTCAGCTCGAACTGCTTGACCACTTCAGCCACGATCAGACCCAGAACCACGCGACGCTTGGCTTGCTCTTCGAACAGCTCGGCCGGCAGTTGATCAGGGTTGATGTTGCCGCCGAACTGCTGAACAGCTTGAACGCGCAGACGGTTCACCTCGTTGCCGATCAGTGCCTTCGGTACCTCGATCGGGTTGGCAGCCAGCAGGCCGTCCATTACCTGATTCTTGACCTTGGACTTGATGGCCTGACGCAGTTCGCGCTCCATGTTCTTGCGAACTTCGGCGCGGAAGCCTTCCAGACCGCCTTCCTTGATGCCGAACAGCGCGAAGAACTCGTCGTTCAGCTCCGGCAGGATGGGGGCGGAGACGCTGTTCACGGTCACAGTGAACTCGGCAGTCTTACCGGCCAGATCCAGGTTCTGGTAGTCCTCGGGGAAAGTCGGGTTGATGACGCGCTCTTCGCCCGCCTTGACGCCAACCAGGGCATCTTCGAAGCCCGGGATCATGCGACCGGAGCCCAACACCAGGCTGGTGCCCTTGGCAGAACCGCCCGCGAAGGCTTCGCCGTCGATCTTGCCGACGAAATCGATGTTCAGCTGATCGCCATTCTCGGCAGCACGATCCACCGCTTCGAAGCGGGTGTTCTGCTTGCGCAGGATTTCCAGCATGTTGTCCACGTCAGCGTCGCCGACTTCAGCCTGCAGGCGCTCGACCGCGATGGACTCGAGACCAGCAACCTGGAACTCCGGGAACACTTCGAAGGTGGCGATGAACTCGAGGTCCTTGCCCTTCTCGAACACTTTCGGCTCGACGGAAGGCTGGCCAGCCGGGTTCAGCTTCTGCTCAACCACAGCCTCATAGAAGGAAGACTGGATCAGATCGCCCAGGACTTCCTGGCGAGCAGCGTCTTCGTAACGCTGACGGATGACGCTCATGGGCACCTTGCCCGGACGGAAGCCAGCGACCTTGGCGCGGCGAGCAGTCTGCTGAAGACGCTTGTTGACTTCAGTCTCGATCCGCTCGGCCGGCACACCAACGGTCATACGGCGCTCGAGAGCGGAGGTGCTTTCAACAGAAACTTGCATGGATATTCCTCGTTGCAGACATTTGCCGGCCGGACCGGCCCCATAATCAAGGGTCGGCATTCTATTAGAGGAA
This sequence comes from Metapseudomonas otitidis, assembly GCF_011397855.1. Lineage (NCBI taxonomy): Bacteria > Pseudomonadati > Pseudomonadota > Gammaproteobacteria > Pseudomonadales > Pseudomonadaceae > Metapseudomonas > Metapseudomonas otitidis. Next base: position 4,044,925 of record NZ_AP022642.1, read on the forward strand.
AATGCAGAAGTCACCCCGCCAACCCATCGCTCTTCGCGCCCCTGCCTACAAGAGCCGACACCAATGGATTCGCACCTTATATAAGGAAGGACCGCCCTACCCGGCCAACATCCCTGCCCGATGCCTACGGCCGGGCGGGCAGCGCTCCGGCAGTACAGCACGCCCAAGGCCGGACGGCACTGCGGCCGGATGCCGCAAATGCAGCCCCCGGAACGACGAAAGGCAGCCCGACGGCTGCCTTTTCATTCCCTACCCGGTTCTTGCAAGCAAACCCAGGCTCAAGGGTCATTGAATATGGTGCGGACGGAGAGACTCGAACTCTGACGGGCGCGCGCCCAAGGTACTAATTTTACTGACCTTCACCCTCACCGCCTGCCCGTCTGGGTTCATTTTGGGAACACGGCATCGCCGAGCGCCGCCGACCAGGCATGTAAAAAGACGGCTCGCAGGCCGCCTCGGGTAATTTCGATGGGATCACAGCTTGAGCGCGTGCTCGAGGATGCCGACCATGTCCGGCCCGTCGTCGTTGATCTACTTGCCGTAGTGCTTGCGGATCATGTCGGTGGACGTTTGCCCCATCTGATAGGCGATCCACTCCAGCGGCACCGCACCGGTGGTGAGCAGCTAGCTGGCGAACGTATGCCAGCAATTGTTCGGCCCGCGGAAGCGCACACCGGCCGCCTTCAGGTGAGGCCGCCAGAAGCCTTTGAGCAGCATGTCCGAGCTGGTGTGCGCCGCGCCAGTGCTGGAGTTGTGGAACACGAAGCGCAGCTTGCGCATGCGCACCGCCTTGTTGTCCCGCTCGGTGACGTCCACCAGTACCCGCTCCAGAACGCGGGTCAACTCCGCCTGCGCCTGCAGCGCCTCGCGAGCCGGCCGCAGCAGCCTCACCTCGCGCACCGAGCGCCGCGTCTTCGTCAACTTACTAGTGGCCGCGCACCAGGGAACGCAGGAAGCGGACTATGCCCTTGCCCAGGTCGGCCACATCTTCCCAGGCCAGCGAGATTGCCTCCGACACGCGAGGCCCGGCCCAGATCATGAACTGCGCCAGGTTGCCCTCCCACTAGCGCTCGGTATCCTTCTAGAGAGTGGCCTCGATCTCCTTGCGGCCGAACGGATCCGGGTAGTCCCGATCAGGCACCCGCACCCGCAGCCCCTTGGCGGGGTCGTGAGCCATCCGGCTGCGCATCCGGTACAGCCGGAAGATCTGCCGCACCAGGGCGATGATCTCGCTGACCGTCTTGTTGTGTAGCTTTGGCATCAGCTCTGCCTGCACCCACTCCTGCAAGTCCAGGTGGTCGATCTGATCAGCCCACTGCTCCCCCACTTCGGGCGGATGTGCAGCTCTGCCCTGCGCTCATAAGCCCGGAACCCGGACGGCGCCATCTCGTTGCGCTTGATGTTCAGCCACAGGTCAGTGAAGTGGCCGAAGGTGCTGGTCTTCACCGAGTGGGGGAGGTGGCGGGCATAGCTGAACGTGCCTTGTTTGATCTCGTGCCGGATCAACTCAGCCAGCCGGCTGGCCTGCTCAATGTTCGCCGGCGAGGCATCCCCTTGGAACAGCTCGTGGCACAGCTCGCCCTAGTACCGAAAATAGACGCGCAGCGAATTGCCGAGCACCTCGACGCCTTCGTGCATGGTTATTCGTCCAAATCGGAATCGAGAGAGTTTATGTCTCCGCAGAAATCATGGCCCGTCGCCGGGCTTAGAAGCTGTGCATGTGATTTCTAGATGAGCCACTCCGCCCGAGTGCGCCACTGACTGCGCATTTCTTCGACCAGCAGCGCGGCGCCCCGCTTCTTCGCGATCAAGGCAGTGAGCTCGGAGAGGCGGTCAGCCGTATTGTAGCCCTTGCGAAGCAAGGTTATGGCCTCGCATTCGAGTAGCTGCTGACTGACCTCCTCTGCCACAGCGCCGAACCTTCTGGTTGGGCTTGATCCCTCCCCGCGCGGTGGCCCGCCACCCCATAAACGTCGCGATGTTCCCGGCCTCGTCCCCGATCGCGCCGATGGTGTGGTCCGTGATGCGCAGAACTCCTCGAGCATAGCGCGCCGGATGGGTCTTGGTGCTCTCGACCAGCGTGCGCCCGTCCAGAGTTTTGATCACATACTCGACCGACCAGTCGCATAGACCAACGCGGCAGGGTGCCGCTGACCTGGGCGCGCTCGCTGTACAATTTCTCATCCCGGCTTGGCGTCACTGTCGGGGAGGGGGGGCGATCACTTAGGTTCTGTACGAAAAGTCGGTACAGGTAGAATCGCCACCATGATTGGCTGGAGGTCCACATGGCAAGGCGCTACGAACTCCCAGATGCGGGCTGGGAGTTGATCAAGGATCTGGTTGCCCCGGAACAGAAGATGGGCCGACCTCGAAGTGATGATCGGCTGGTGCTCAACGGCATCTTCTGGATCCTCTGCTCCGGAGCCGCCTGGCGTGATCTGCCGGAACGTTTCGGCCCGTGGTCGACGGTTTATCAACGGTTCCGTGACTGGCGAGACGACGGCACGTTTAACCGAGTACTTGAGCGATTGCACGTCCGGTTGAATCAGGAAGGCCTGATCGACCTGGATACTTGGATGATCGACTCCACCTCGGTGCGTGCAACCCGAGCCTCTTCTGGCGCCGGGAAAAAGGGGGGCCAGAAGAACCGGTAGATCATGCATTGGGACGTAGCCGAGGCGGCCTAACCACTAAGATTCACCTGATCTGCGATGCCAACGGGATACCTCTCCGCTTCATGCTGTCACCCGGGCAGGCCAGTGACATTGGCCATGCTCAGCCACTCTTAGATCATGTACGTATCCCCGGAAAGTCGGGACGGCCTCGTAAGCGCTGCCGTTGGTTACTGGCAGACAAAGGTTACGATGCCGAGCATCTGCGCCAGTACTGCGACCGCTACCGTATGCAACCGGTGATTCCGCAGCGCACCATGAAGCGCAAACCCAAGCCAAGACTACCCCGACTGTTTGATCGTCCGAAATACCGGCAACGGAACATCATCGAGCGGATGTGTGGCTGGCTAAAAGAGAACCGGAGAATTGGCACCCGTTATGACAAGCTCGCCAGAAGTTTTGCCGCAATGGTCACGCTGGCTTGCACGCTGCGATGCCTGCGGCAGTACTTTTCGTACAGAACCTAGAATGATAAATATCTACTCATGCTGCGGCCGGCCCAAAACCCACTACTTCATTACATTCCTGGTTCTATTAACTACGGTATTCCTATACCCTGCTGCGACCTTGGTATCGGCGGCGATGGTTGACCGTCAAACTTACTGCTCTTGGAGTGAAACGTGGCGGACCATAAAGAAATCCTTTCGTTAACTGGGCTAAGATTTGTGGCGGCGCTATATGTCTTCGCTTTCCACATTCATATGCGCTGGCCCATTACGAAAATTCCATTTATTGACAACATACTTAGCCAAGGGGCTATTGGAATGAGCGTGTTCTTCATGCTCTCGGGCTACTTATTGATGCTGCACTATTCAAAGGCGTCGGGCGGCGTTAGAGACTATTTAATCAATAGATTTGCTCGTATATATCCAGTGTACTTCCTCGCCGGGCTGGTTACATTGCCATGGCTGGGCATCAGTCTTGAAGGATCCGAATTTGACTATTGGATTAATGCTTCTAGGTTAGCCTTCATATTTCTATCAAACTTGTTCGTTATTCAAGCATGGTTCCCTCCCTTGTTTAGCTACTGGAACAATGGCGGTAGCTGGTCAATATCTGTTGAAGTTTTTTGCTATGTACTTCTGCCCACTTTAATACCTCACCTCAATAAGCTATCCATGCGCTCTCTGATGTGGACAGTGGGTGGGCTTTATAGTTTTTCAATTATGACCGGACTTGCCGGCAAACTATTTGGGGGCAACTACGGAATCCCAGTATTTTATGCCATGCCCATCTTTCGGCTTCCCGAATTCATCCTTGGCGCCTGTGCTTACTTGATGATTAAGAATCTTAAGGCCCCTAAGTTTTTATGGTTGGCGCAGTTGGCATCTATTACAATACTGACCTCTTATGTTGGAGTCGCTGGTAAATGGCTACCCAGCTACATTGGTCATAACTGGATTGTTATACCTGTCGTAGCAGTTACAGTATGCACCCTAGGAGTGGGGCAGGGGCCGATTAATTGGATATTATCCAGGGCCATATTTGTTTGGCTTGGAAAAATATCCTATTGCTTCTACTCTTTTCAGGCGCTAGTTGTTCTTTCCCTAATCTCATATCATGGCCAACTTGTTAGCGTGGCTCCTGTATTTGCAAATAGCAAGCTGTTAGCAATAGTTGCATTTATATTTCTGACGATTCTGTCGGCGGCTGGATATTACTTCGTCGAAGAACCGGCAAGGCGTGCAATTAGGGGCCGGTGGTCGAGTGGGCGCAATATAGTCAGCATATCAGCTACGACCACAACAACTTCCCCCTGACCCGCTAGGCCATGGACAGTAAAGTTGAAATCGCTGCTGGACTGGGCTAGATCAACAACCTGATTAACGGCCTCATATTTTCCAAAAAATCTCCCCGATAATCATATAAGAAGATCAAGTAAAAATGAGGAGCGAATTGGATGAAATGGGTATTTGCAATAGTATGTCTATTTCTAGTTACTGAAATTGACAGGTCAGCTCTGCAGCGCAAGAAAGCACGTAGAAGCACAAGGGCTGAGCTTGTTTTCCATGCGGGGGCGCGGGCATCTCGGTGGAATAGAAACACTACAGGTCATGGCCGGACCTCCATTGAGTGCGATTTCCCATCAGCAAGGAACGAAGGGGCAATGATCTTAACTAGGCTCCAACCATCATCGCGCAAGCCATAAGCGCTAGAGCAAGCCTTGCGACAGATGGCGACCTGCTACCCTCTGCCCTGCCTTCCTTCGATTGATTCACTTGCATGGTGCTTCTCCTTGGTTGGTTCGACCCTGGTGAGTTGCCGCTCACCGGGGTCTTGTTGTTTCAGCGCGCGATCAATAGGAACAGATCGGGCAAGTGGATGGCAGCGGTAATCAGCAGTGCCAGCCCGCTCACCACCCAGCCCCATGAAGCCAATCGCTCAAATAACCAGGCACCCAGACCAGGGCTTTCTTCGTCTTCGTCGTACTACTACACGCTGCCTCTCCTTAGGTTGGGGTATTGCTTGACGCTCAAGCGTTGCCGCGCTTGACGTCGGGGTTTTGGAACATCCAGCACTTCACCGTGGGACCGCGTCCGGACATGAGGTTTCGGCGGTTGAAGGCGTCCCGGACGGCGCTGTCGACGGCGCGGTTTTTCTCGATGAGCTTGCGGCTGCGGCTGTTGGGCAGAAGGTTGCGCAGCGTGCCGATGTCGGCGAGCTTCTGCTTGTGCTCCGCGGCGCGCTCGGCGAACTCGTTGAGGTTGATGGCGATCATCGAGTGGTCCACCACCGGGTCCTCGCTCAGGCTCTGCAGGTACTCGTAGACCTCCCAGAACTCAGCCACCTCGGCCGGGTCGGCGTTGACGGTGCTCTGGCGCACCAGGTTCATCGCCACCAGTTCGCGCTGCGCCGTGGCGTGCTGCCGATCGGTCAGCGGCACCACTAGGCGCAGCGCATCGACCAGGGCCAGCAGTTGGGCGTAGTTCTTGATGATTCGCTCGATGCGGATTTCTTTCAGTTCGCGCAGCGCCTGCTCGTGCACCTTGACTTGGGCGCGGAAGGGTTCCAGCACCTTGCCCTCGGCGCGTGTGGCCATCAGCAGGAAGTGGCTGACGTCCACGGCGCTCAGGTGATTGAAGTTGTCCGCCGCAGCGCGGCTGGCGGCCGTGACCTCGGGGCGCACGAAGTGCAGCTTGACGATACCCTCGCAGGCCTTCACCGTGGCGTTCTGCGCTGATCACGATGGTGCCGCGGAACGGCGGCTCGTAGGTTTCGTTGCCGGCGGTCTTCACGCCGGTCACCCCCATGGTGCCGCCGCTGAATAGCGGTTTCAGCTCGCCCCAGTCGTAGGCCTTGGCGGCGCCGCGGTCGTTGTCGCTGCGGTCGGCCTCGAGCAGTAGCAGCGGCATGCCGGAGATCTGGTCCATCCAGCGGCGCAGGCCTGCCTTGGACATTTTCGACGGGTCCTTGCCCTCCTCGTCCGGTAGGCAGAACAGCTTCCAGAGGAACATCAGCAGCGTGGACTTACCCGCGCCGGCCCCGCCCATCACGTCCAGGAAGGGAAGCTCTGGTACTCGTCACTGATCTGCTCGGCGAACAGCGAGCCGAACCAGAACGCCAGCGCGACGATGCCCTGTGCGCCGAAACTGGTCCACAGTCAGTCGAGGCACTCGGCGCGGCAGCCCTAATCGGTACGGGCGATTTCCAGGCGGATCGACTTCTGCAGCGTTTCAGGCGCAGCTGCTTGAACTCGAAGTAGCCCTCAGCGTTAGCTTGTTCGAGCACGCCACCGCGCACGGCCAGGTCGCCGAACACGTAGCAGCTGTGCTCCTTGCTGTAGCCAATGTAGTCAATGGTCTTGACGGTTTTCAGGCCATAGAGCTGGTCGCGCATGATGCGGTCCACCTGCGCGCCGGTACCGGCGAACACCGCGCCGGCGGCCATGCCGAGCAGGCGCTTCTTGAACTCGCTCGCCGCCGCCACCTGGCCGCCGGTGAAGGTGTTGCACACCGTCGGCTCGTCGTGGAGGAAGTCCACGCGGAAGTAGTACCAGGACTCGTCCGTCACCTCGTTGCGCTGAAAGTACAGCGCCTGCGGGCAGCAGTTAGCGATTTCCACCACCGCGCCGCACTGGCGTAGGGCCTTGTCGCAGCGCTGGCGGTCGTTCAGCAATTGGTCTTCCTGGCGCTCGGATTCCTCCAGGTGCCGCATGGACTTGTTGAACTTCTCCAAGTCCATCTTGAACCAGTACAGGAGGTTCTCGAAGGCGAAGTGGAATTCGTGGCGCTCGCGCCATTCGTACATCAGCGCGCCCTTCTCCGCCGCGCTTTCGGCCAGCAGCAAGCTGCCGTGGTAGCGCGCCTCGCGCAGGCCGCGCTCGATGAAGGCCCTGCGCTGGTGGGAGTCATTCCAGTCCACCTTGCGGTCGCGCTGCGGGATTTGGGCGGCCTCGCAGGTAAAGCCCAACTCGCGGGCCATCTTCGCCCAGCGGCGGGTGTAGGTAAGTTGACTACCTCTGAATCACCAAAAAATTACTTTTAAGAACTGATCATAACTTACTGATAGACAAGGCTTTCCGGCCTTCCCCAAAAGGAAATTACCAAGATTACCCGTTTTCGATGGGTCAAGATAAAACGCGGAGCTGGCTGGGGGGGGGGGGGGGGGGGGGGGCGTTCCCGTTACGCACACCAGTTCTCTTTGGGAACACGCTGGGAACGATCACACCCACATTCGCGCCACCTCCGATACGCGAAAGCCCCGGATTCCGGGGCTTTCAGCGCTTCAGATGGTGCGGACGGAGAGACTCGAACTCTCACACCTTGCGGCGCCAGAACCTAAATCTGGTGTGTCTACCAATTTCACCACGTCCGCTTTCGACGCTGGAAACAAAAACGCCAGGCACTTGGCCTGGCGTCTTTGCAGAATATGGGGTGGACGATGGGAATCGAACCCACGACACCAGGAGCCACAATCCTGTGCTCTACCAACTGAGCTACGCCCACCATATTTCACTTTGCTTGTGCCAAGACTGCCAAATGGCACGCCCGGCAGGACTCGAACCTGCGACCATCCGCTTAGAAGGCGGATGCTCTATCCAGCTGAGCTACGGGCGCTCGATCATCTGCCGGAGCAGACTCTTCGAAGCTTTCGGCTTCAGCAGAAGCCTTGAGACTTCTACGTTTGCCGTCTTACCCAGCTAGTGGCTGTGCTCGACAAGCGGGGCGCATGTTATAGCTGCCCCCACTACCCGTCAACAAAAAAATGAAAAAAATTTAGAAAGATAAAGGGGTTACGGGAAAATGCCCGGCAGCCGCCTTTGCCCCGCAGGCACGCCATGCGAGAATACGCGCCCTTTTTCGCTCCTTCCTAATGGTTAATCACGCGTCATGACCGCACAACTGATCGACGGCAAAACGATCGCCGCCCGCCTCCGCCAGCAGATAGCCCAGCGAGTAGCTGAACGCCGCCAGCAAGGACTGCGCATTCCCGGCCTGGCCGTGATCCTGGTGGGCAGCGATCCCGCCTCGCAAGTCTATGTCGCGCACAAGCGCAAGGACTGCGAGGAAGTCGGTTTCATTTCCCAGGCCCATGACCTGCCCGCCAGCACCCGCCAGGACGAACTGCTCGCCCTGATCGACCGCCTGAACCAGGACCCGGCCATCGACGGCATCCTGGTCCAGCTGCCCCTGCCCGGGCACCTCGACGCCTCCCTGCTGCTGGAGCGCATCAGCCCGGACAAGGACGTGGACGGCTTCCACCCCTACAACATCGGCCGCCTCGCCCAGCGCATCCCGCTGCTGCGCCCCTGCACCCCGAAGGGCATCATGACCCTCCTGGAAAGCACCGGCGCAGACCTCTATGGCATGGACGCAGTGATCGTCGGCGCCTCCAACATCGTCGGCCGCCCCATGGCCCTCGAACTGCTGCTCGCCGGTTGCACCGTCACCGTCACCCACCGCTTCACCAAGGACCTCGCCGGCCACGTCGGCCGTGCCGACCTGGTGGTGGTCGCCGCTGGCAAGCCCGGCCTGGTGAAAGGTGAATGGATCAAGGAAGGCGCCATCGTCATCGACGTCGGCATCAACCGCCAGGAAGACGGCAAGCTGGTCGGCGACGTCGAGTACGAGCCCGCCCTGCAGCGCGCCAGCTGGATCACCCCGGTCCCCGGCGGCGTCGGCCCCATGACCCGTGCCTGCCTGCTGGAGAACACCCTGCACGCCGCCGAGCACCTGCACGACTGACGCGAGTGCAAGGCACCGAACGGCACCCCAGGGGTGCCGTTCTTCGTTTGGCCATGCAGAAAGCTGACGAACGTCATTCCCCAACCCCCTCCCGGCCTGCTAAAACGGAACCCGTACCGCTCCACCGCACCACCGAGGCCATCCACGCCATGCCCGGCCGCCCCGACGCCCCGCCAGCCCCCTACCCGCCCCAGCTCGAACAGCCGGTTCACCTCACCGCCGGCGAACTCCAGGCCTCCCTCGACGCCACCATGGCCCAGCACAAGGGCGGCCCCGTCTGGCTGTTCGCCTACGGCTCGCTCATCTGGCGCCCGGAATGCCCTGCCGTCGAACGCAGCCGCGCCCGCATCCACGGCTATCACCGCGGCCTCTACCTGTGGTCGCAGATCCACCGGGGCACCCCCGACGCCCCCGGCCTCGTCCTCGGACTCGACCGTGGCGGTTCCTGCTCCGGCTTCGCCTACCGCCTGCCCGACGAACACCTCGAGCGCCACCTGCTCGCACTCTGGCAGCGGGAGATGCCCGACGCCGCCTACCAGCCGCGCTGGCTGGACTGCCGCCTCGAAGACGGCCGGCGCGTCCAGGCCCTCGGCTTCGTCCTGCGGCGCAACTTCGCCTGCTACGCCGGCGCCCTGCCGGATCACGTCCTCACCCACGTCTTCGCCCGTGCCTGCGGCCATTACGGCACCACGCGCGACTACGTCGAGCAGACCGTCAACAGCCTGCGCGCCCACGCCATGCCCGACCGCCGCCTGGAGTCCGCCCTCCTGCGCTGCAGCAAGCAACCCCATCTCGATCTCGACTGACATCGCTATACACAAAAATATATAGCGATTGGCGAAGCGCTCGGATAACCTGCGCCAGCCGGACGCCAACGCCGGCAAGAGACGCCCAGGCGAAAGCCCGATGTGTCCCGTCACGCCCATCGCTATATAAAAAAATAAACAGCGAGCAACCATGAACCTTCTCACCACACGCCTCCCCCTCCTGGCCCTGGCTGCCCTTGGCGCTGTCCTCCCTCCGCAGCCGGCCAACGCCGCCAGCCAGGTCTTCAGCCTGGGCGAACTGCTGATCAGCGCCCCCTCCAGCCAGGCCAGCGACTTCGGCGACCAGGTCGCCTCCTCGGTCGACGCCCGCGACATGCAGCGCTTCGAGCGCCACACCGTCACCGACGCCCTCAACCTGCTGAGCGGCATCAGCACCAGCACCAACGCCCGCAACGAAGGCACCATCAGCCTGCGTGGCTTCGACGCCCGCCAGGTGCCGATCTTCGTCGACGGCATCCCCGTGTACGTCCCCTACGACGGCTACGTCGACCTCGACCGCTTCACCACCAGCGACCTTGCCGCCATCCAGGTCGCCAAAGGCATGAGCTCCACCCTCTACGGCCCGAACACCCTCGGTGGCGCCATCAACCTCATCACCCGCCGCCCCGACAGCGCCTTCGAAGGCGACGTCAGCCTCGGCACTGGCACCGGCGGCCTGCAGCGCAAGAGCGTCAACCTCGGCACCAACCAGGGCAGCTGGTACCTCCAGGCCTCCGCCTCCCAGCACGAAGCCGACTACTACCGGCTCTCCGACGACTTCCACAGCACCGCCCAGGAGAACGGCCACCACCGCGAGAACAGCGATTACGACGACCGCAAGCAGTCCCTGAAGATCGGCCTCACCCCCAACGAAACCGACGAATACGCACTCGGCTACGTCCGCCAGGACGGCCAGAAAGGCCAGCCCCCCAGCACCGACCCCAGCGCCACCCAGCGTTACTGGCGCTGGCCCTACTGGGACAAGGAGAGCTACTACTTCATCGGCAACCACGCCCTCAGCGACTACGAGACCCTGCGCCTGCGCGCCTACGCCGACCACTACACCAACGGCCTCGACGGTTACACCAACGCCACCTACAGCCGCCTCGCCACCAGCGGCAACAACCCCCAGTCACTCTCCAGCACCGGCAGCAGCAACTACGACGACCACGTCATGGGCGGCTCCCTGCAACTGCAGACCGACCGCCTCGACGCCCACCAGATCAAGCTGCAATACGCCTACAAGCAGGACCGCCACGAAGAGGACGACGGCCAGCGCACCACCAAGCGCCTGGAAGACCGGCTCACCTCCGTCGCCGTCGAGGACTACATCCGCCTCGAAGAGCGCTGGCACTTGGCCCTCGGCGCCAGCCGCGACACCCTCACCCCGGTGGACGCCGACACCTACGCCCGGCCCGACACCCAGCACGCCAACAACTGGCAGACCGCCCTGTACTTCGATCCCACGCCGGACCACCGCCTCTACGCCAGCATCGCCCGCAAGAGCCGCCTGCCCACCCTCAAGGACCGCTACTCACTGCGCTTCGGCACCTTCATCGAAAACCCCGGCCTCGCCCCCGAGCACGCCACCCACTACGAGCTCGGCTACCAGGGCCAACCCTGGGCCGGCGCGCACCTGGAGGCCGCCGTCTTCCGCAGCGACATCGACGACCTCATCCAGCGCGTCCGCAACGTCCAGCCCGGCCGCGACCAGATGCAGAACATCAACGAAGCCCGCCACCGCGGCGCCGAACTGAGCCTCAAGCAGCGCATCGGCGAAGGCCTGGAGACCGGCTTCGCCTACACCTATCTCGAACGGCGCAACCTCAGCTCCCGCACCCGCCTCACCGACACCCCGCGCAACAAGCTCAACACCTGGGTCGACTACGCCCCCATCGAGCGCCTGCACCTCATCGCCTTCATCGAGCACGCCGACCAGCGCTGGTCCTCCGACACCGCCCAGGTCTCGCCCTTCACCCGCATCGACCTCAAGGCCAGCCTCGACCTCACCCACGGCGTCAGCGTCGAAGCGGGCGTCAACAACCTCAGCGACGAAGACTACGAACTGTCCGACGGCTACCCCGAGCCCGGCCGGCAGTACTTCACCACCCTGCGCTACGAGTTCTGACCATGGCCCACCGACCGCTCCTGCCCCTCGCCCTCGGCCTGCTGCTCAGCCCAGCCCTGCACGCTGCCGCGTTCGTCCCGGACGACCCGTCCACCTACATCACCGACACCCTGCAGGTCACCGGCGAGGTGCAGCACGCCCTCACCCTCGACGTCGACGCCCTGCGCACGCTCCCCGCCCACGACTACGTCGACGTCGCCAAGGCCTGTGGCGGTGATGTCGCCAACGCCGAGTACAAAGGCTACCGAGGCGCCCTGCTGCGCGACGTGGTGCAACGGACCGCCCTCGCCGGCGATGACCCCAAGGCCTGGAAACGCGCCTACCTCGTCGCCCACGCCAGCGACGCCTACATCGCCCTGTTCAGCTGGAACGAGCTGCTCAACACCTCGGTCGGCGACGGCGTCCTGGTGGTGTACGCCCAGCACGGCCAGCCCCTGCCACCCGAGGTCGGCCACATCGCCCTGGTCTCCGGCTGCGACCGCCACCCCGGCCCGCGCCACGTCAAATGGCTCAAGGCCATCGAACTGAAGACCGTCCCGCTCTGATCCCCGAAGGGCGCTTCTAAAAACGTGGGCGAGGCCGTCAGCGCAAGGCAAAAACAGGCGAAAAAGCGCAGTTTACGTGCGGTAAATGAGCATTTTGATCGGACTCGCGCACGAGCCTGTTTTTAACGTCGCGATGACAACGTAGGTAGTTTTTAGAGGCGCCCAGAAGGGCTCGATGGAGGCCACACCACAGCCACGCCTCCATCCCTTTTCAGGCCGTCCTCGTGACGGCCTCTTTTTGCCTCCCCCGTCAGCGCACCTCCACCGGCTCCGCCCGGGCACGCTTGCGCACATCCAGCACGTACTCCCGCTCGGCCAGCGACGCCCCGAGAAACGCCTTGAGCGTCGGCCCGCGCCGCAGCAAGCGCGGCCCCAGGAAGAACTCCGCCACCTCGTGGAACCACACCCGCCGGCCGATGCGCGTGTACCAGCGCATCGCGTGGCGCACCTCAGCATCCCGGTGGAACAGCACCCGCCACAGCGCCCTCGGCCGCGCCTGCATACCCAGCTCGATCAGCTTGAACCAGAGGAACACCCGCCACGCCGGCACCTGCTGCACCGCCAGCACCTGATGCTTGTAGTCCCAGCGGCGGGTGTCGGTCTGGATCACCTCCCGCGTTTCGGCCAGCGCGTAGAACGGCGTCCAGCGGTGCGGCGTGACGTACAGCAGCTGGATCTGGTCCGGGTCGTAGCGCAGCAGATGGCGGAACGAGCGCCAGTAGTCGCCATCCCGCTCCTCCTGGAACCCCACCACATAGGTCGCCATCGACACGATGCCGTGCTGGCGCAACAGGCGGATCGCCTGCTGGTCCTCCCTGGGCGTCGCCCCCTTGCGGATGGCCTTCAGGGTCGCCTCGTCGTAGCTCTCGATCCCCAGCAGGAAGCGGATCACACCCGCCTGGCGATACAGGTGGAGGATGTCCGCATCCCGCACGATGTCCCCGGCACGGGTGGACCCCACCAGCAGCAACGGCACCTGCTCGGCGATCAACGCTTCGAGGAAGGCCCGCCAGGCCTTGCGTGAACCGGTGGGCAGCTCGTCGGCGAAGTTCACCAGCTCCACCCCCTTCTCCCGGTGCAGCCAGGCCAGCTCGCGGGCCAGCCGTACCGGATCGCGATGGCGCCAGCGCGTCCAGAAGCCCCGCTGCCCGCAGTAATTGCACAGGTGCGGACACCCACGGGAGAACTGCACCACCACCGCCCGCTTGCCCCCCCAGTAGCTGTAGTCCGCGTGGTCGATCAGCTCCCAGCCCACCCGGTAGTCGTCCAGGTTGCGCAGCATCGGCGCATCCGCCGTGGCCTGCGGCACCCCGGCCACCCGCAGGGCGATGCCCGGCACCGCCTCCAGAGGCAGCCCAGCCGCCAGGGCCTGCATCAGCGACAGCGCCGTCTGCTCGCCCTCGCCGCGCACGATCAGGTCGATCGCCTCCACCTCCCGGAGGATCTCGTCCCAGTGATAGGTCGGGTGCACTCCGCCATAGACGATGCGCAGCCCCGGCAGCAGCGCCTTCAGCGCTTGGCAGATTTCCACCACCGTCACATGGGCCGAACTGGAACCGGAGTGCCCCAGCATCACCACCGCCGGCGCCAGGTCCACCACCCGCGCCACGATGGCCGGCAGCGACAGCCCCTCCCGGTCGGCATCCAGCAGGCGCACGGCAAAGCCCGCATCCAGCAACGGGCCGCCCACGCTGAGCAGGCCGAGGGGCGGCAGGTGCTCGCGGGGCATGCGGCTGCCGATGGCGGTATGGGGCGGGTTGAGCAGCAGTACATCCATGGGAACACCCAGCGTCGGAAGAAGATGCAGGTGTTATCGCGCGCGCCTGTGAACGGCGCAGGGAGAGGGTGTGGGCATTGCGTGGCGATTGTGTGGCAGGCCGGACGCAGGGCACGTCCGGCCCGGTGGATCAGGCGAAGACGAAGTACTTGCGCACTGTCTCCACCACCTCCCAGGTGCCCTTCAGGCCGGGCTCGATGACGAACACATCACCGGCCCGCAGGTGCACCGGCGCCTCGCCTTCCGGCGTGATGATGCAGTAGCCATCGAGGAAGTGGCAGTACTCCCACTTCTCGTAGTTCACCTCGAACTTGCCGGGGGTGCAGATCCAAGTGCCCATGATCTTGCTGCCATCGGCCGAGGTGTAGGCGTTCAGGTTCACGGTGTGCGGGTCGCCGCCGATGCGCTTCCACTTGGTGGCGTCGAGCACAGGCGTCGGGCAGGTTTCACGCAGGACAGTGATGAAATCGGACATGAGCACTCCAGGCAGTAGGGAATCGAACGCCCACCCTAGAGCCCCCGCTCCCTGCCGGCTTGTCTGATACCGCCCCCCGCCTGCCCAGAAGCGCAGCCGCCGCCCCCCCCCTCACATCAACCGTGACGGCCTTCCGGCCAGGCGCAGCCTGCGATAGACAGCCCACCACCTCCTCCCACTAGAATTCGCCACGCCCCCGGGAGCCCCCGGCTGGCGCCCCTTCCGAACCTCATCGCCTGCGGAGCCACGACGCAATGCGCGCCCTGTGTAGAAACGCCCTCGCCGTCCTCATGCTCAGTCTCGCGGGGCTCCCGGGCCCCGATGGCCATTCGGCTGCAAGCACCCGGGAACCGGCTCGCGCCGCCCAGCCGGACAGCGCCTCCGCCGGCCACTTCATCCCGGTCTACAAGGCCGCCAAGCAGGACGACAACAAGGCGGAAGCGCGGCAGTGGCGCGAATGGAAGATCCTCGAAGACTTCAGCGAGGCCATGAACGACTACATCCGGATTCCCGACGACATCCAGGTGGTCGCCGAAGAGTGCGAGGAGCCGAACGCCTTCTACCAAGCCAACGTCATTTCTCTGTGCTACGAGCTTGGCGTCAGCGAACGCGAGATGTTCACCCAGGCCGACAACGACGCCGACGAAGTCAACGACGAGCTCTACAAGAGCCTCATGGGCACCCTGTTCCACGAAGCCGGCCATGCCTTCATCGACGTCCTGGAGCTGAAGATCACCGGCAAGGAAGAAGACGTCGCCGACCAGCTCGTGGCCTACATGCTGACCAACGACGAGGTGGGCGAGGACTACCTGATGACCGTTTCCTACGCCTACAGCCTGTCCGCCGAGCAGGCCAGTTCCCTGGACGACCTGCCCTTCTACGACGCCCACTCGCTGGACGCCCAGCGGGCCGTCAACTTCCTCTGCTACATCTACGGCTCCAACCCGGCCAAGTTCCAGTACTTCGTCGACGACGAGCTGCTGCACGAAGACCGCGCCGCCAGCTGCGAGGGCGAGTACCACCAGATGGTGGACGCCTGGGATGCCCTGCTCGAAGGCAAGGTGAAATAGCGCCCATACCGCGTGGCACAGGAGCCGGTCACCGCAACCGGCCCTGGCTCCGCCGTCAGAGGAACATGCCGCCCGAGGCCTCGATCCGCTGGCCGGTGATCCAGCCCGCCTCCTCCGCCAGCAGCAAGGCGACCGCCTGGCCGATGTCGTCCGGCAGGCCGACCCGCCCCAGTGCGGTGTTGGCGGCCACGAAGGCATTCACGTCGGCGTTGTCCCGCACCACCCCGCCGCCGAAATCCGTCTCGATGGCGCCCGGCGCCAGCACGTTCACCCGGATGCCGCGCGGCCCCAGCTCCCGGGCCAGGTAGCGGGTCCAGACCTCCACCCCACCCTTCATCGCCGCGTAGGCGCCATACCCCGGCAGACTGAAGCGGGCCAGGCCGGTGGACAGGTTGAGGATGCGCCCACCGTCGGCAAGCAGCGGCAGCAGGTGCTGGGTGAGGAAGAACGGCCCCTTCAGCTGGATGCCCAGCAACTGATCGAACTGCGCCTCGGTGGTCTCCGCACAGGGGGCATGGATACCGATGCCGGCGTTGTTCACCAGGGCGTAGAGGCGCGCCCCGCCGAAGCGCTGTTCCAGGCATTCGGCCACCTGACGGGCGAAGGCGGGAAAGCCGGACACGGCTCCCACATCCAGCTGCAGCATCTCGGCCCGCCCGCCCAGGCGCGCCACTTCATCCGCCACGGCCCGGGCCTCGTCCTGGCGTGAATGGTAGGTGCCGATCAGGTCGAAGCCCCGGGCGGCCAGCTGCAGGGCGGCGTTGCGGCCCAGGCCGCGGCTGGCACCGGTGATGAGTACGATCTTGCGGGTCATGGCGAAATCCTCGGTTGGATGGAAAGGACTCCAGGCTATTGTTCGTGATTTATCCGATAAACACTGGAAAACCGCACATACTGATCGCCATCTACGAACAGAGAACACCATCATGGACACCCTCGACCTGCTGCGCACCTTCATGCGCGTCACCGAACTGTCGAGCTTCACCCAGGCCAGCGCCAGCCTCGGCCTGCCCCGCTCCAGCGTCTCCGAACAGGTACAGGCACTGGAGCAGCGGCTGGGCGTGCGCCTGCTGCAGCGCACCACCCGCCAGGTCCGCGCCACCCAGGACGGCCTCGCCCTCTACGAACGCAGCCAGTCCCTGCTGGCCCAGGTGGACGACCTCGAAGGCATGTTCCGTGAAGGCCACGGCGCCCTGGCCGGCCGCCTGCGGGTGGACCTGCCCAACCGCATCGCCCGCCAATGGGTGATGCCGCGCCTGGCCGAGTTCCTCCACGGCCACCCGGCCCTCGAACTGGAGCTGAGCTGCACCGACCGCCGCGTCGACCTTGTGCGGGAAGGCTTCGACTGCGTGCTGCGGGTCGGCGAGCTGACGGACCCGAGCCTGATCGCCCGCACCCTCGGCCAATTGCCCCTGGTGAACTGCGCCAGCCCCGCCTACCTCGCCCGCCACGGCACGCCGCAGACAGTGGAAGACCTGGCCCGGCACCACCTGGTGCACTACCAGCCGGTACTGGGCGCGCGGCCGGTCGGCTTCGAATACCAGCAGGACGGACGCCTGGTGCGCCTGCCCATGGGCGGCTGCCTCACGGTGAACAGCACCGACGCCTACGAAGGCGCCTGCCTGGGCGGCCTCGGCATCATCCAGGCCCCGCGCCTGGGCCTGGCCGAGCTGCTGGCCAGCGGCGAACTGGTGGAGGTGCTGCCCCAGCTGAGCGCCCCGCCACTGCCCCTGAACCTGCTCTACGCCCACCGCCTGCAACCCCGGCGGGTGCGCGCCTTCATGGACTGGCTGGACGACCTGCTGGCTCCCCACATCGACAGCCGCGCACACCGTTCACCGGTTTAGGTTGTCGATTCTAGAGCGCCTCCGTGAGTCTCCCGGGCACGGCACACAACCCCAACAACGCCGCGTCACGCCTGATCATCGACGGGGGCCCTGCCCCGGGAGGTTCCATGCGACTGCACTGTTTCCTGCTCGGCTGCGTCTGGACGGACGGCTACGAAACCGAGGTCGGCGCCGAGCCGATGCTCTGCCAGCGTTGCCAACGCTGCGGCAGCCACCGCTACGTCAAACGGGCCGATCCGCCTCATCTGGCGACAGCCGCAGGTGCCGAGCCAGCTCGTCGAACAACGTGACCACCGCCCGCAGCCCCCGGCAGTCGGGCCGTGTCAGCAGCCACAGGGCACTGCCGCAGCCCTCGGCCGGCAGGTCCAGCGGTTGCAGGCGCGCATCCAGCAGGAAGCGCGGCAGCACCGCCACCCCCAGCCCGGCGCGGGCCAGCTCCGCCACCGAAAGCATGCTGTTGCAGCGGTAGGCCGGCACCAGCGCCGGGAAGCGCTGACGGCGCCAGGCCACGCTGGCGTGGTCGGGCAGGAAATCGTCCGGGGCGATCCAGGCCATCTGTTCCGGGTCACTGCCGGCCTGGCTCGCCAGGTAGGCCGGGCTGGCACAGACCACGTAGGGCACCTCACCCAGGCAGCGGCCCACCAGGTGCTGCGGCGGCGAGCGGGTCAGGCGCACGGCAATGTCGGCGTCGCGCCGGCTGAGGTTGGCGAAGTCGTTGGAGGTGGCCAGCTCCAGGCGCAACGCCGGGTAGGCCGGCATGAAGCGCGCCAGCACCGGCAGCACCAGGCCCTGCAGCACCGTGTCCGTGCAGGTCAGCCGCACCGTCCCGCTGAGCACCTCGCGCCCCTGCTCCAGGGCCAGCTGTGCCGCCTCCAGGGCCTGTTCCGCCTGCTCGGCCTGTTCCGCCAGCAGCCGCGCCGCCGCGCCGGGCACATAGCCGCCACGCCCCTTCTGGAATAGCTCGCTGCCCAGGGCCTGCTCCAGCCGACGGATGGAGCGGAACACCGTGGAAACGTCCACCCGCAGCAGTTCGGCGGCCCGCGCCAGGCTGCCGCCGCGCACCAGCGCCAGCACCAGTGCCAGGTCGTCCTGGGCCAGCTTGTATTGCATCGGTGCAATCTTCATCGGTACGAACGCCCATTCTGCGTGCTGAAACGCAAGCATATAGTCCGTCCTGCCTGACACAAGGCCTCTCGACAAGGATCGGACATGATCGGCACCGCCCCCCTGCACATCGCCCTGCTGGGCGAACACGACCCCGCCATCACCGCCCACCGCGCCATCCCCCTGGCCCTGGAGGACGCTGCGGAGCGCCTCGGCATCCGCGTGCGCGCCGAGTGGATCGGCACCCAGGGCCTGGAGCCCCGTCACCTCGCCGGCCATCACGGGCTCTGGTGCGTGCCCGGCAGCCCCTACGCCGACACCGAGGGCGCCCTGCGCGGCATCCGCCATGCGCGGCTCAGCGGGCTGCCATTCCTCGGCACCTGCGGCGGCTTCCAGCACGCGGTGCTGGAACACGCCCGCAACGTGCTCGGCTGGGTGGAAGCGGCCCACGCCGAAACCGACCCAGAGGCCGGCCTGGCGGTGGTCTCGCCGCTCAGCTGCGCCCTGGTGGAATGCATCGAGGCCATCCACCTGACACCCGGCTCGCGGCTCGCCCGCGCCTACGGCAGCGCCATGGCCTTCGAGGGCTACCACTGCCGCTATGGCGTCAACCCGGACCTTCAACCGGCCTTGCTGAGCACCGGGCTCAGCGCCTCCGCACACGGCAGTGACGGCGCCCTGCGCGCGGTGGAACGGGACGACCACCCGTTCTTCGTCGCCACCCTCTTCCAGCCCGAGCGCGCCGCCCTGGCCGAGCGGCCGGCGCCCCTGGTGCAGGCCTTCCTGCGGAGCTGCGCGGCATGAGCGCCGCCACGCCACAGGCACAGCTGCCGGAACCGCCCTACTACGTGGTGATGTTCATCTCGCAACGCACCGAGGGCGACGCCGGCTACGCCGCCATGGCTGATCACATGGTGGAGCGCGCACGGCGGCAGCCGGGTTTCCTCGGGGTGGAGTCGGTGCGGGATGCCCAGGGCCTGGGCATCACCCTGTCCTATTGGCGCAGCGAGGCGGACATCCTCGCCTGGAAGCAGGACGCGCCTCACCGCGACGCCCAGGCCAAGGGGCGCACGCAGTGGTACAGCCGGTTCGAGGTGCGCGTCGCGCGGGTGGAGCGCAGCTACGGCTTCGCGGCGGAAGGCCCGGCCCCGGCGTGATTGCGCTGGTAGGTCTCCGCCCCCATGGCGGATATCTGCCCCTCGATCAGCGCCTCGAACGGGCGCAGCAGCGCCTCGAAGCAGGTGGCGGGCTCCAGCAGCTCCAGCGCGCGGGTGATGGCCTCCAGGGTGGACAACGCACCGGGCCCCGGCGCCTTGCGCAGACGATAGCGGGAGGGCTCGCCCTCGGGCAGCGTCACCCGGGGCAATGTGGCCAGCGCCGGGTTGAGGTGCAGCAGCTTGCGCGCCTTGCGCCAGGTGCCGTCAGGCACCACCAGCAGCAGCGGGCGGGGCGCGTCCACCAGGCCGGCCGGCAGCACCTGGGCCTCCTCGCCGGGGAACAGCAGCCGCGCGTCCACCTCGGGGTCGGCCAGGCGCGCCGGCAGCTCCGCGAACACCTCGCCCACCCACAGCTCCGCCTGCTGCAGCCCGAGGGCAGCGAAGCGCGCGGTATTCAGGGCATGCCCGGCCTCGCTCGGGTGCTGTAACACAAGCACACGGGTGCGGCTGTCCAGCCGGGGGATCAGCGGGCACAGGCACAGGCGTTCGGGGCGTTGGCAACGGGGGCATTGGGGGCGTGACATGGGCGCGGATTCTGCCACAGCCGCAGGCGGGCTCCGAGCCCGGTGAGTGCCGTCCACTGGCACCCTGCGTGTGGAATCAGCGGTTGAAGCGTTCGGCCAGGCTGTGCAGGTACTCGGCCATGTGCTCCAGGTCCTGGCTGATCTGGGCCCCTTCCAGGGCCTGGTTGGTGCTGTTGTCGGAGAGCTGGGCGATGCGGGTGATCTGCCGGCTGATGTCGTCCGCCACCTGGGTCTGCTCCTCGGCAGCGGCGGCCATCTGCTGGCTCATGCCGGTGATGCGCGTCACCGCACTGCTGATCCCCTCCAGCGCCTCGCGCACGGCCTCGACGCTGCCGACGCTGTCCCGGGAGATTTCCTGGCCACGGCTGGCGGTGACCACCGCACGGTCCGCACCGGAACGCAGGGAGGCGATGATCTGGTGAATCTGCTCGGTGGACTGGCGGGTGCGCGAGGCCAGCGAACGCACCTCGTCCGCCACCACCGCGAAGCCCCGGCCCTGCTCGCCGGCCCGTGCCGCCTCGATGGCCGCGTTCAGCGCCAGCAGGTTGGTCTGCTCGGCGATGGAGGTGATCACGTCGGCCACGCTGCCGATGGACTGGGTCGACTCCGCCAACTCGTTCACCGCCTTGCCGATCTCGCTGACCGCATTGGCCATGTGCTCCATCGCCTCCAGGCTCTCGCCGGCCAGGCTGCGGCCCTGCTGAGCCAGACGGTCGGCCTCCTCGGCGGCGTGGGCGGTGTTCTGCACGTTGGTGGAGACTTCCTGGATGGTGGCCGCCATCTCGTTGATGGCCGTGGCGGACTGGTCCGTCTCGCTGCGCTGCTGCTCCAGCAGGTCGGCACTGGAGCTGGCCAGGCGCGACGAATCCATCGCCCGCGTGCGCACGCCGCTGGCGGCATCCTCCAGCCGGGTGAGCGCCGTCTGCAGGCGCGCCTCCTCGCTGATCATCGCCATGTCCAGCAGCGCCTGCTCACCCTTGTTGGTGGAGTAGGTCAACGCCACCAGGCCACTGGTGAAGGCCCTCGGGTGTTCCGCCAGGGTGCGGCGGATGGTCTGGCGCTTGTCGTAGCGCTGGTAAGCGGCAAGGGCAAACATGGTCACGGCCATCAACACCAGCAGCCACGGGCCGGTGACGATGTAATGCCCACCCAGGACGATGGCCGTGGCCAGGATCAGCGGCCAGGAATGGAGGGTGTCGTAGGCCCAGTAGTCGTACCAGGGCACGGGCGACTTGCCCGCCCGCAGCCGCGCATAGAGAGCATCGGCGCGGCGAACCTGGTCACGGGTGGGCACCGAGCGCACCGACTCGTAGCCCACCACCTTGCCCGCCTCGTAGACCGGGGTGACGTAGGCACTGACCCAATAGAAATCACCGTTCTTGGAACGGTTCTTCACCAGCCCCATCCACGGCTTGCCCTGCTTGAGGGTGTCCCACATGTGCGCGAACACCGCCGGCGGCATGTCCGGATGGCGCACAAGGTTGTGGGGTTGGCCGACCAGCTCCTCGCGGGAAAATCCACTGATTTCCACGAAGGCGTCGTTGCAATAGGTGATCTTGCTGCTGAGATCAGTGGTGGAAATCAGGCGCTCGCTAGGAGAAAAAGTGCGTTCTCGTTGCGTCACGGGGAGGTTCTGGCGCATCGGTTGACGTCTCTGGTGGTTGGAACGCGGCGGGCAGATTGGGCCACCCATGAATAACGGTCTAGCACAGTGATGGCGCGCCGCCAGAACCAACGTACGAATCTTTTGACGTGGCTCAACACCCTCCAGGCGAAGAACGAACGAACAGTCAGCGCAGGTTCAACTGGGCCCGCAGCAGGTCACGGAAGGTGACGATCAGGGGCTCCCGCGCCCGCCCGCGACGCAGGATCATCGAGAACGGCGCCTGGTAGCCGAAGGTCGCCGGCGACAGCGCACGCAGGCGCTGCTGGTCCACCCAGGGCTGGGCGTAGTGCTCGGGCAGGTAGCCGATGTAGGCGCCGGAGAGCACCAGGATCAGCTGCGCCTCCATCGACTCCACCGTCGCCGCGCTGTGCTTGAAGCCATGCCGCGCCAGCTCCGCCTGGCTCCAGTAGCCACGGCCGACCATGCGCTGCTGGGTGATGACCTCCGCCGGGATGCGCCGGTCGCTGAACAGCGAATGCCGGTCGCTGCAGTAGAGCCAGTGCTGCTCGCGGTACAGCGGCTGGTAGGCCAGGCCGTTCATGCGCGTGGAAAACGCGCCGATGGCCAGGTCCAGGCGGTTGTCCAGCACCCCCAGCTGCAGGTCGTAGGGGCTCATCACCGACAGGTGCAGGTGCACGCCGGGGTGTTCGCGGCTGTAGGCGCCGATCACCTCCGCCAGGGGCAACGCCGGGTCGCTGACGGTGGAGTCCAGCACCCCCAGGTTGAGCGTCCCCCGCAGCTCCCCCTTCAGCGAGGCCGAGTAGCGCTCGAAGCTCTCCAGCTCGCCCAGCAGGCGCAACGCCTCCTGGTGGAACAGCTCGCCCTTGCTGGTCAGGCTGAAACCGCCCCGCCCCCGGTGGCACAGGGTGATGCCCAGGTGCGCCTCCAGCTGGCTCATGTAGGTGCTGATGGCCGAGGTGGACAGGTTCAGCTCCTGCTGCGCAGCGGCGAAGCCCTGGTGGCGCACCACGGCAGCGAACACGCGCAGCAGCTTGAGGTCGGGAAGGGTGTTGGACATGGAAACTCCATGGGTTTCGAAAGGCTGCACAAATCTGTAGGGGCGAATTCATTCGCCATGCAGGCCAACGGCCTGCCCTCTGCAAGCCCCGGTTGGGGGCGCTTCGCGCCCCCTGGCGAATGAATTCGCCCCTACAGGAGCCCGCCAGATGCGACAGATCGGCGCAGTCTACCCGTTGCGGATAGTTTAGAAATCCTTGAAGTGATTATTTGCCCGTGGGGATTCTTCCCCCGCTGCCCACTCACCAGAATCGCCCCACGACAACCACAACAACCGTGAGGCCACCCCGTGGACAAGAAACTCCACCAGCCCCTGGGCGGCAATGAAATGCCCCGTTTCGGCGGCATCGCCACCATGCTTCGCCTTCCCCACATCCAGACCCCCGCCGAGCTCGACGCCCTCGACGCCGCCTTCGTCGGCGTGCCGCTGGACATCGGCACCTCGCTGCGCTCCGGGACCCGCTTCGGCCCCCGCGAGATCCGCGCCGAGTCGGTGATGATCCGCCCCTACAACATGGCCACCGGCGCCGCCCCGTTCGACTCGCTGAACGTGGCCGACATCGGTGACGTCGCCATCAACACCTTCAACCTGCTGGACGCCGTGCGCATCATCGAGCAGGAATACGACCGCATCCTCGGCCACGGCATCCTGCCGCTGACCCTGGGCGGCGACCACACCATCACCCTGCCGATCCTGCGGGCCATCAAGAAGAAGCACGGCAAGGTGGGCCTGGTGCACATCGACGCCCACGCCGACGTCAACGACCACATGTTCGGCGAGAAGATCGCCCACGGCACCACCTTCCGCCGCGCGGTGGAAGAGGACCTGCTCGATTGCGACCGCGTGGTGCAGATCGGCCTGCGCGCCCAGGGCTACACCGCCGAGGACTTCAACTGGAGCCGCAAGCAGGGCTTCCGCGTGGTGCAGGCCGAAGAGTGCTGGCACAAGTCCCTCGAACCACTGATGGCCGAGGTGCGCGAGAAGGTCGGCGGCGGCCCGGTGTACCTGTCCTTCGACATCGACGGCATCGACCCGGCCTGGGCGCCCGGCACCGGCACCCCGGAGATCGGCGGCCTGACCACCATCCAGGCGATGGAGATCATCCGTGGCTGCCAGGGTCTGGACATCATCGGCTGCGACCTGGTGGAGGTCTCCCCGCCCTACGACACCACCGGCAACACCTCGCTGCTGGCGGCCAACCTGCTGTACGAGATGCTCTGCATCCTGCCCGGCGTGGAGCGTCGCTGACATGGACGCCCGCCGCCAGGTCCTGGAGGCCGCCGATGCCCTGGTGGCGGCCTTCGCCCGCAACGACACCGAGGCCTACTTCGCCGCCTTCAGCGAAGACGCCACCTTCATCTTCCACACCACCCCCGGTGTGCTGGAGAGCCGCGCGGCCTACCGCGCGGTCTGGGACGGCTGGCAGCGCGACGGGCTGCGGGTGCTCGAATGCCGCTCCAGCAACCGCCACCTGAGCCTGCTGGGCCCGGTGGCCATCTTCACCCACGACGTCGCCACCCGCCTGCTGCTGGGCGGCGAGACCGTGGACAGCCTGGAACGGGAGACCATCGTCTTCCGCCAAGAACAAGAAAACGCCCCATGGCTCGCCTGCCATGAACACCTGTCGGCCATGCCGGACCATCTGCCCCCAACCTGACGCGTTCCCCGGGAGATGAACATGCATAACAACAACAATGAACACAGCCTGACGCGCATCGAGACATTCGGGGTCGAACAGATCCCGGACCACGAGCGCAACGCCGGACCGATCGATCTGTTCCGCATGATCTTCGGCGGCGCCAACACCTTCGCCACCGCCGTGCTCGGCAGCTTCCCCGTGCTCTTCGGCCTGTCCTTCCAGGCCGGCGTGTGGGCCATCCTGCTGGGCGTCGTGGTCGGCTCGCTGATCCTCGCGCCGATGGGCCTGTTCGGCCCGCTCAACGGCACCAACAACGCGGTCTCCTCCGGCGCCCACTTCGGCGTCCACGGGCGGATCGTCGGCTCGTTCCTGTCGCTGCTCACCGCCATCGCCTTCTTCTCCCTTTCGGTGTGGAGTTCCGGCGATGCGCTCATCGGTGGCGCCAAGCGCCTGATGGGCCTGCCGGAAACCGACCTGACCCTGGGCCTGGCCTACGGCCTGTTCGCCGTGCTGGTGCTGACGGTGTGCATCTACGGCTTCCGCTTCCTGCTGTGGGTCAACAAGGTCGCGGTGTGGAGCGCCAGCGTGCTGTTCCTGCTGGGCATCTTCGCCTTCGCCGGCCCCTTCGACGCCAGCTACGCCGGCTCCGTGCAACTGGGCAGCCCGGGCTTCTGGGCCGCCTTCATCGGCGCCGCCCTGCTGGCCATGAGCAACCCGGTGTCCTTCGGCGCCTTCCTCGGCGACTGGGCGCGCTACATCCCCCGCGAGGCGAGCAAGGGCCGTATCATGGCGGCGGTGATCGGTGCCCAGCTGGCCACGCTGATCCCGTTCTTCTTCGGCCTGGTCACCGCCACCATCGTCGCCGTCCAGGCGCCGGACTACATCGCCCAGAACAACTACGTCGGCGGCCTGCTGGCCGTCTCGCCGACCTGGTTCTTCCTGCCGGTGTGCCTGATCGCGGTGATCGGCGGCATGTCCACCGGCACCACCTCGCTGTACGGCACCGGCCTGGACATGTCCTCGGTGTTCCCGCGCCTGCTCAACCGCGTGCAGGCCACGGTGATGATCGGGCTGATGTCCATCGCCTTCATCTTCATCGGCCGCTTCGCCTTCAACCTGGTGCAGAGCGTGTCCACCTTCGCCGTACTGATCATCACCTGCACCAGCCCCTGGATGGTGATCATGATCCTCGGCCTGGTGATCCGCCGCGGCTTCTACTGCCCGGACGACCTGCAGGTCTTCACCCGTGGCGAGACCGGCGGCCGCTACTGGTTCCACAACGGCTGGAACTGGCGCGGCATGGGCGCCTGGATCCCCAGCGCGCTGGTGGGCCTGTGCTTCGTCAACCTGCCGGGGCAGTTCGTCGGCCCGCTGGGCGAACTGGCCGGCGGCATCGACGTCAGCCTGCCGGTCACCCTCGGCATGGCCGCCCTGCTCTACCTGGCGCTGCTCAACCTGTTCCCCGAGCCGGCCGAGGTGTACGGTCCGCGCGGCCCGCGCTGGGTGCGCCTGAAACGCAGCGTCGCGCCCCTGCGGGCCGAGGCCGCCTGACCCTGAACCCACCGGGGCCCGGACGGCCCCGATCCTTGCGATGAATGGACCGGCCACGCGGCAGCGCCGCGCGGCTACGCACGTCCCCGGATGCCCGTCCGGACTACAACAATGAGAAAGAGAGAGCTGATCTTATGGCCCTGGATATCTTCGTCGTACTGCTCTACGCCGCCGGCATGCTGGCCCTCGGCTGGTATGGCATGCGTCGCGCCAAGACCCGTGACGACTACCTGGTCGCCGGGCGCAACCTCGGCCCGGGTTTCTACCTCGGCACCATGGCTGCCACCGTGCTCGGCGGCGCCTCCACCATCGGCACCGTGCGCCTGGGCTACGTCCACGGCATCTCCGGCTTCTGGCTCTGCGGCGCCATCGGCCTGGGCATCGTCGGGCTCAGCCTGTTCCTCGCCAAACCGCTGCTGAAGCTGAAGATCTACACCGTCACCCAAGTGCTGGAGCGCCGCTACAACCCGGCCGCCCGCCAGTCCAGCGCGGTGATCATGCTGGTGTACGCGCTGATGATCGGCGCCACCTCCACCATCGCCATCGGCACCGTCATGCAGGTGCTGTTCGGCCTGCCGTTCTGGGTTGCCATCCTCGTCGGCGGCGGTGTGGTGGTGCTCTACTCCACCATCGGCGGCATGTGGTCGCTGACCCTCACCGACATCGTGCAGTTCCTGATCATGACCGTCGGCCTGGTGTTCCTGCTGATGCCCATGTCCATCGCCGACGCCGGCGGCTGGAACGCCCTGGTGGAGAAGCTGCCGGCGCGCTACTTCGATTTCACCGCCATCGGCTGGGACACCATCGTCACCTACTTCCTGATCTACTTCTTCGGCATCTTCATCGGCCAGGACATCTGGCAGCGCGTGTTCACCGCCCGCAGCGAAGGCGTGGCCAAGGTGGCCGGCACCGCCGCCGGCCTCTACTGCGTGCTCTACGGCCTGGCCGGTGCCCTCATCGGCATGGCCGCCAAGGTGCTGCTGCCGGACCTGGAGAACGTCAACAACGCCTTCGCCAGCGTCGTCGAGCACAGCCTGCCCAACGGCATCCGTGGCCTGGTGATCGCCGCCGCCCTGGCCGCGCTGATGTCCACCGCCAGCGCCGGCCTGCTGGCCGCCTCCACCACCATCACCCAGGACCTGCTGCCGCTGCTGCGCGGTGGCCGCACCAGCGGCAACGGCGACGTGCATGAAAACCGTATCGCCACCCTGCTGCTGGGCGTGGTCATGCTCGGCATCGCCCTGGTGGTGAGCGACGTGATCAGCGCCCTGACCGTGGCCTACAACCTGCTGGTGGGCGGCATGCTGGTTCCGCTGATCGGTGCCATCTACTGGAAGCGCGCCACCACCGCCGGCGCCATCGCCAGCATGACCCTGGGCTTCCTCACCGTGCTGGGCTTCATGTTCAAGGACGGCCTGGACGCCAACACCCCGATCTACTACAGCCTGGCGGTCGGCCTGGTGAGCTTCGTGGTCATCAGCCTGGTGACCCGTCGCCCGGCCAGCCACGCCAGCCTGGCCTGATCTTCCCGACTGGTCGCGGCCCACTCCCGTGACCCTTCTGAGCCCGGCAGGCAACCCTGCCGGGCTCGTTTTACACCCAGCCCAACAAGGAACCTGCCATGACCACCTGCGGTGAATTCCTCGTCAAGCAACTGGAAGCCTGGGGCGTCGACACCGTGTTCGGCATCCCCGGCGTGCACACCGTCGAGCTCTACCGTGGCCTGCCCGGCAGTCGCATCCGCCACGTCACCCCGCGCCACGAACAGGGCGCCGGCTTCATGGCCGACGGCTATGCCCGCGTCACCGGCAAGCCCGGCGTGTGCTTCATCATCACCGGCCCGGGCATGACCAACATCCTCACCGCCATGGGCCAGGCCTACGCCGACTCCATCCCCATGCTGGTGATCTCCAGCGTCAACGAGCGCCATCGC
The DNA here is from genome assembly GCF_011397855.1 of Metapseudomonas otitidis. Classification (NCBI taxonomy): domain Bacteria; kingdom Pseudomonadati; phylum Pseudomonadota; class Gammaproteobacteria; order Pseudomonadales; family Pseudomonadaceae; genus Metapseudomonas; species Metapseudomonas otitidis. The sequence continues at coordinate 4,073,082 of NZ_AP022642.1, forward strand.
CTCGGCCTCGGCAACGGCTACCTGCACGAACTGCCGGAACAGCGCGGCCTGGTGGCCGGCGTCGCCGCCTTCAGCCACACCCTCATGAGCGTCGATGAACTGCCCGCCGTGCTGGCCCGCGCCTTCGCCGTGTTCGACGGCCAGCGTCCGCGCCCGGTGCACATCGAGCTGCCGCTGGACATCATCACCGCCCCCGCCGACCACCTGGAACTGCGCCCCCGCGTGCGCCTGCCGCGTCCTGCCGCGCCCCTGGCGCAGCTGCGCGAGGCCGCCCAGCGCCTGCGCGCAGCCCAACGCCCGCTCCTGCTGCTGGGCGGCGGTTGCGTCGAAGCCCAGGTGGAGGCCCGTGCCCTGGCCACCGCCCTCGACGCCCCCACCGCGCAGACCATCAACGCCAAGGGCCTGCTCCCCGGCGACCACCCGCTGCTGCTGGGCAGCAACCAGTCCCTGGTGCCGGTGCGCCAGCTGGCCGCCGACGCCGACCTGGTGCTGGCCATCGGCACCGAGCTGGGCGAGACCGACTACGACGTGGTGTTCGACGGCGGTTTCCGCATCGGCGGCGAGCTGATCCGCATCGACATCGACGCCCAGCAACTGGTGCGCAACCACGCCCCGGCCATGGCCATCCACTGCGATGCCCGCCAGGCCATGCGCGTGCTGCTGGCCGAGCTGCCGCCACGCCAGGCCGACGCCAACAGCCCCGGCGCCCGTCGCGCCGCCGAAGCCCGCGCACAACTGGCCGAAGGCTTCGCCGGCTGGGAGCACTACCGTCGGTTGTTCGACTGCATCCTCGAGGTGCTGCCCAACGCGCGCTTCGTCGGTGACTCGACCCAGACCGTCTACAGCGGCAACCACCTGGTGGAGCTGGACGGCGCCCGCCGCTGGTTCAACGCCTCCACCGGCTACGGCACCCTCGGCTACGGCCTGCCGGCGGCCATCGGCGCCAAGCTGGCCGAACCGGGTCGCCCGGTGATCAGCCTGATGGGCGACGGCGGCATCCAGTTCACCCTGCCGGAACTGGCCAGCGCCGTCGAAGCGCGGGTCGGGGTCATCGTCCTGCTGTGGAACAACCAGGGCTACGGCGAGATCAAGCGCTACATGGAGCGCCGCGACATCACCCCGCTGGGCGTGGACATCCACACGCCGGACTTCATCGCCATCGCCCGCGGCTTCGGCTGCCAGGCCGAGAAAGCCCGCGACCACGCCCACCTGCAGGAGCTGCTGCGCAACGCCCCGGGGGACCGCCCGCTGATCATCGAAGTGGCCGAAGCCCCGCCCTTCGCCCCGTGAACCCAACCCCGTAGCCCGGGCCAGCGCCCTGCCAGACCGTAGCCCGGACTTCAGTCCGGGACGCTTCAACCCGCAACCCCCGGGCTGAAGCCCGGGCTACGCATCTGAAGTCGCCCCTGCAGGTGCGGCGGGGCGCCGCCAGGTATGCTGCGCCCACAACCACAACAAAGGAGCCTCCGATGAAAATCGTCAGCCGAGACCGCTGGTTCGAGGTGGAGCACCTCTACGACGGCGTCAGCCTCATCAGCGAGCCCTACGTGCGGCCCTTCTACCGCTGCAACCTCTGGCACATCCAGGGGCGCGACCGCGACGTGCTGGTGGACTCCGGCTCCGGCCTGGTCAGCCTGCGCGAGCAGCTGCCCTGGCTCACCCAGCGCCCGCTGCTGGCCGTGGCCAGCCACACCCATTTCGACCACATCGCCGGCCACCACGAGTTCGACGAACGCCTGGTGCACCCCGCCGAGGCCGACATCCTCGCCCGCCCCGACGGCGACAACACCCTGGCCCGCGCCTTCGTCGACGACGCCATGTTCGAGGCCCACCCCGACTGCCCACTGTGCTACGCCGAGTACCGGGTCAAGGCGGCGCCGGCCACCCGGTTGATCGAGGAAGGCGACGTCCTCGACCTGGGCGACCGCGTGCTGGAGGTGCTGCACACCCCCGGTCATTCCCCCGGCGGCATCAGCCTCTGGGAGGCCCGCACCGGCACCCTGTTCAGCGGCGACATCATCTACGACGGCCCGCTGATCGAGGACGCCTACCACTCCAACCTCGACGACTACGCCCGCAGCCTGGCGCGTCTGCGCGAGCTGCCGGTGCGTACCGTGCACGGTGGCCACTTCCCCAGCTTCTCCGGCGAGCGCCTGAATACGCTGATCGACGACTGGTTCGCGCAACACGATTGATCCTGCCCGGGCGCCGTCCTGGCGCCCGACCCGCCCTCGGCGGCCCGCCACGCCTGACTTATCCCTTATTTGAATAAGAATATTTATTCAAATTCCTTCACAGAATAAGACACAGCGCCTAAAACGGCTCCAGCAGGCCGTCACTGTCCGCCGGGCAACAGCCGCTCCACTGCCCGCCAGGCAACAGCGCATCAACAGTTCGCTGGCCTGGCAGCAGCACCGCCCAGCGCCATGGCCTACCAACTCATTGATAAATAAAGCTTTACCGAACTGGAACGGGACTTGCTGAACCCCTGGCTCCCACAGCACGCCAAAGGAACACCAACCATGAGCACTGCCCTCAACGTCGTCGCCGTCTCCGGTGGAGCCTACCGCCCGTCCCGCACCCTGGTGCTCACCGAAGCCCTGGTCGCCGCCCTGGGCGAACGCCTGGAGTTCAACGCCCGCATCATCGAACTGGGCGACATCGCCCGCCCCGTCGGCGGCGCCCTGTCCCGCAAGGAACTGCCGGACGACGTGGAAGCGCAACTGCGCGCCATCGAGCAGGCCGACCTGCTGGTAGTGGCCGCACCGGTGTACCGCGGCTCCTACCCCGGCCAGTTCAAGCACCTGTTCGACCTCATCGACCTGAACGCCCTGATCGACACCCCGGTGCTGCTGGCCGCCACCGGCGGCAGCGAACGCCACGCCCTGGTGCTGGATCACCAGCTGCGCCCGCTGTTCAGCTTCTTCCAGGCCCTGACCCTGCCCATCGGCGTCTACGCCAGCGAGGCCGACTTCCAGGACTACCGCATCACCAGCGCCCCGCTGCAGGCCCGCATCGAGCTGGCCGCCGAACGTGCCGCCGACCTGCTGCACAGCACCGCCGCCGGCAGCCGCCCGCTGCGCAAGATCGCCTGAGCCAGCGGGACGACACCATGAGCGCCCATCCGCAAACCACCGTCCTCGACCCGCTGCTGAGCGCCCGCCAGCTCGCCGCGCAGTTCGCCGAAAGCGCCGTCGAGCGCGACGCCCAAGGCGGCACGCCCAAGGCCGAACGCGACGCGCTGCGTGCCAGCGGCCTGCTGGGCCTCGCCATTCCCCGCCAGTACGGCGGCCTCGGCGCCAGCTGGAGCGAGACCCTGGCCGTCACCCGCGAATTCGCCCGGGTCGACAGTTCCATCGCCCACGTGTTCGGCTTCCAGCACCTGATGCTCGCCACCGTGCGGCTGTTCTCGCGGCCCGAACAATGGCAACCCTGGTTCGAACAGACCGCCCGCAAGAACTGGTTCTGGGGCAATGCCCTCAACCCCCTGGACACCCGCACCCTGGTCAAGCGCTTCGACGGCTGGTGCGAATTCTCCGGCAAGAAGAGCTTCTGCTCCGGCGCCAGCGACTCCGAGATGCTGATCGCCTCCGCCGTCGACGAAGGCAACGGCGGCAAGCTGCTGATCGCCGCCATCCCCAGCGGGCGCACCGGCATCACCCTGCACGGCGACTGGGACAACATCGGCCAGCGCCAGACCGACAGCGGCAGCGCCACCTTCGAGCGGGTGCGCGTGGAGCAGCACGAACTGCTGCTCGACCCGGGCCCGCTGAGCACGCCGTTCGCCTGCCTGCGCCCGCTGATCGCCCAGCTGCACTTCGCCAACCTGTTCCTCGGCATTGCCGAAGGCGCCTTCGACGAGGCCCGCCAGTACACCCTGCACGAGAGCCGCCCCTGGTTCCGCTCCAGCGCCCGCCACAGCGGCGAGGACCCGTACGTCCTGCGCCACTACGGCGAATTCTGGGTCGGCCTGGAGAGCACCCGCCTGCTGGTGGAGCGCGCCGCCGAGCAGTTGGATGCAGCCTGGGCCAAGGAACACGCCCTGAACGCCGAGGAGCGCGCGCGCCTGGCCCTGGCCATCGGCACCGCCAAGGTCGCGGCGACCCGCAACGGCCTCGACATCTGCAACCGCCTGTTCGAAGTCACCGGCGCCCGGGCCACCCACGCCTCCCTGCGCTTCGACCGGCACTGGCGCAACCTGCGCACCCAGACGCTGCACGACCCCGTGGACTACCGCATCCACGAGCTGGGCGACTGGGCGCTCAACGGCACGCGCCCCACTCCGTCCTTCTACTCGTAAGGCAAGCCCATGCACCTGCTGACCCTCCCCCCGTCCCCGACACTGGCCACCTCGATCCGGGCGACCGCACAGGTCTTCGAAGACCCGCGCTCCCAGGCCCTGCTCGCCCACCTGCAACAGGTCGCCCCCAGCGAGGCGAGCGTGCTGATCATCGGCGAGACCGGAACGGGCAAGGAGCTGGTCGCGCGCCACGTGCACAACCTCAGCGGCCGGCGCAACGGCCCCTTCGTCGCGGTGAACTGCGGCGCCTTCTCCGAATCCCTGGTGGAGGCCGAGCTGTTCGGCCACGAGAAAGGTGCCTTCACCGGCGCCCTGGCCGCCAAGGCCGGGTGGTTCGAGGAGGCCAACGGCGGCACCCTGTTCCTCGACGAGATCGGCGACCTGCCGATGCCCATCCAGGTCAAGCTGCTGCGCGTGCTGCAGGAGCGCGAAGTGGTCCGCCTCGGCTCACGCAAGAGCATCCCCATCAACGTGCGGGTGCTGGCGGCCACCAACGTGCACCTGGAGAAGGCCATCAACGCCGGGCACTTCCGCGAGGACCTCTACTACCGGCTGAACGTGGTCAGCCTGCAGCTGCACCCGCTGCGCGAGCGGCCCGGCGACATCCTGCCGCTGGCCCGTCACTTCGTCGCCGAGTACAGCCGGCGCCTGGGCTACAGCGACGTCACCCTCAGCGAGGACGCCGCCCGCCGGCTGGCCAGCTACGACTGGCCGGGCAACATCCGCGAGCTGGAAAACGTCATCCACCACACCCTGCTGATCTGCCGCGACAGGCTGATCCGTGCCGAGGACCTGCACCTGTCCAACCTGCGCATCGAGCGCCCGGACGACAGCCGGCCCCGCGAGGAAAGCGCCGACGACCTGCTGCTGCGGGCCTTCGAGCGCCTGTTCGAGGAGCAGAGCGGCGCCCTCCACGAGAAGGTCGAAGACGCCCTGCTGCGCGCCGCCTACCGCTTCTGCCACCACAACCAGGTGCACACCGCCAGCCTGCTGGGGCTGTCGCGCAACATCACCCGCGCGCACCTCATCCGCATCGGCGAGCTGGTGGTGAACAAGCGCCGACCGGCCCAGAGCGCCCAGGGCGGACGGGTCATCAACCTGTCGATCTGAATTCCAACGACAACGACGCCACGCGTGCACCCAACGCCCTGACGGGCAACGACGATGGCAACGAGGACAACACCATGAGTCTGGATATCTTCTGGTTCCTGCCGACTTCCGGCGACACCCGCTACCTGGGCCACTCCGCCAGCGGCCGCCCGGCCACCAATGCCTACATGCGACAGATCGCCGTGGCGGCGGACCAGCTGGGCTACGACGGCCTGCTGATCCCCACCGGCGCCAGCTGCCTGGACCCCTGGGTGACCGCCGCCAGCCTGGTGCCGGTGACCCAGCGCATCAAGCTGCTGGTGGCCTTGCGCACCTCCCTCGGCAACCCCACCGCCTCGGCCCGCCAGGCCGCCACCCTGGACCAGGCCAGCGGCGGGCGCCTGCTGCTCAACGTGGTGCCCGGCGGCGACGCCACCGAGCTGGAAGCCGACGGCGTGTTCCTCGCCCACGACGAGCGCTACGCCGCCTCCGACGAGTTCCTCAGCATCTGGCGACGCCTGCTGCAGGGCGAAACGGTGGACTTCGACGGCCAGCACCTCAAGGTCAAGGGCGCCCAGAACTTCTTCCCGCCGGTGCAGCAGCCCTACCCGCCGCTGTACTTCGGTGGCTCCTCCCCCGCCGCCCACGAGCTGGCGGCCAAGCATGTGGACGCCTACCTGACCTGGGGCGAGCCGCCGGCGGCCGTCGCCGAGAAGATCGCCGACGTGCGCGCCCGCGCCGCTCGTCATGGCCGCAGCGTACGCTTCGGCGTGCGCCTGCACGTGATCGTGCGGGAGACCAACGCCGCCGCCTGGGCTGCCGCCGACGAGCTGATCAGCCACCTGGACGACGCCACCATCGCGGCCGCCCAGGCCAACTACGCGCGGATGGACTCCGAAGGCCAGCGACGCATGGCCGCGCTGCACGGCGGCGACCGCAACAAGCTGGAAGTGGCGCCCAACCTCTGGGCCGGCGTCGGCCTGGTGCGCGGCGGCGCCGGCACCGCCCTGGTGGGCGACCCCGAGACGGTGGCCGCGCACCTGCTGGAGTATGCGCAGCTGGGCGTGGACAGCTTCGTGCTGTCCGGCTACCCGCACCTGGAAGAGGCCTACCGCTTCGCCGAGCTGGTGTTCCCGCTGCTGCCCGGCAAGGGCAAGGTCACGGTGGACGGTGCCTTCACCGGCGGCGCCTTCGACATTCGCGCCGGCAAGGAGAACGTCGCGTGAAGATCATCGACATGCGCTGCCGCCCGGCCTACCTGCACCCCTTCTTCGGCGGGGCGCCGGGCACGCCGGAACATGACACGGCCCGCTGGCTGAACCGCCGCGTGGGCACGCGGGGTGCGGACAACCACTTCGAGCGCTCGCTCACGCCCGAGGGCTTCCTCGCCGAGGTGCGCGACGCCGGGTTGTACCGCGCCGTGGTGGTGGGCCGGCATACCCCCTCCCAGCATCTGCCCAACGAACGCATCCAGGTCATCGTCCAGGGGCACGAGGCTCTGATCGGCATCGGTTCGGTGGAGCCGGCCCTGCAGGGCATCGACGCGGCGCTGGCAGAGGTGGACCGCGCGGTGGACCAGTTGGGCCTGGCCGGCATCGACCTGGAGCCGGGGTTCGGCGACCCCGCCCGGCACCCGGACGATCCGCTGTACTGGCCGCTCTACGAGCACCTGCAGGCGCGCGGCATCCCGCTGTTCCTGATGAGCGGGCCGACCACGCCGGACCCGGCCTACAACGACCCCGGACGGCTGGCAGCCGTGGCCCGGGCCTTCCCGCAGCTGCCCATCGTGGTCTACCACGGCTACTGGCCCAACGTGCAGCAGGCCCTGGGCGTGGCCTTCCGCTACCCGAACATCCACCTGGTGCCGGACATGTACCTGTTCCTGCCCGGCAGTGAAGGCTACGTGCAGGCGGCCAACGGCTTCCTCGCCGACCAGCTGCTGTTCGGCTCCTCCTACACCTTCCGGCCGATCCGCCAGAGCATCGAGGATGCCCAGCGCCTGGGCCTGCGGGACGAGGTGCTGGAGAAGTTCTTCCACGGCAACGCCGCGCGCCTGTTCAAGCTCTGATGACCCCGGGCCGCCGTTGGCGGCCCATACCTAGTTGCTGGCCAGCCCCAGCAGTTCTTCGCGGCGCTCCGGCTCACGGGTGCGGGGCGAGAGCCAGATGTCGAAGAAGGCCCGGGCGAAGGCGCGGTCGTCGACGGCGTGGGTGAGCCGGTCGCCGAAGTAGAAGCGCGCGCCCTGCCCCGGCAGGAATACCCCGGTGATGCGCTGCCCCGGCTGCACGTCGACGAAGGCCTGGCGCATCTGCTCGGCCCAGGCCTGCAACTGTGCCTCGCTGACCCGATCCCCCGCCGTCCGGCGGATTTCCTTGAGGCTGGCGGCCACCAGGTCATCGCGCTCGATAGTGCGGTGGTAGGTGAGCTCCAGGGCGAACGGCGCGTCCGCCGCCAGCGGCGCCGTTGGCGACCACAGGCGGGCGCTGTAGAGGCGGAAGCCGAAGAAGCTGTAGTCCGCACTGCCCACCAGGCGCGCCTCGGGCAGGGCTTGGCGCCAGTCGGCCTGGGCCAGGCCGGTAGCAGTCAACAGGCAGCAGGCCAGCATGGCCCGGCGAAAGAAAGGATGCATGGCGTCACTCCGGTTAGGTGACGGCCAATATTGTACAAACTGACTATTTGTACAAGAACAACCGATCAACGCGGCAGCGCCTCCCGGCGCCGCCGCCCTGTGATCAGGCCACGGCCCTGGACTCGCGCTCGGCGGCGGCCTCGGCCTCCAGCTCGCGAACCAGTGGCAGCACGTGCTGGCCGAAGTACTCCACCTCCTCCTGGAAGTGCAGGAAGCCGGAGAGGATCAGGTCCACCCCCACGGCCTTGAGGGCGAGGATGCGCTCGGCGATCTGCCGGGGCGTCCCGATCAGGTTGGTCTTGAAGCCGTCGTTGTACTGCACCAGGTCCTCGAAGGTGGACTTGGCCCAGTTGCCTTCGCGCTCCGGGCTGGCCGCGCCGGCGTGCTTCACCTCGGCACCGAAGGCGTTGACCGCCTCGGGGTTGGCCTTGTCGATGATCTCCTGCAGCACCGCGCGGGCCTCCTCCTCGGTGTCGCGGGCGATGATGAAGGCGTTCACCCCGATCTTCACGCTGTGCCCGTTGGCGGCGGCCTTGGCGCGGATGTCGTCCACCTGGGCCTTGATCCCCTCCACCGTGTTGCCGTTGGTGAAGTACCAGTCCGACACCCGGGCCGCCATGTCCCGCGCGGCTCGCGAACTGCCGCCCTGGAAGATTTCCGGGTGCGGTTGCTGCAGCGGCTTGGGCTTCAGGCTGTAGTCGCGGAAGCGGTAGAAATCGCCGTTGAAGGTGAAGCTGTCCTCGGTCCAGATGCCCTTCAGCGCGCGGATGAACTCCTCGGAGCGGCGGTAGCGTTCGTCGTGGTCCAGCCAGGGCTCGCCGATGGCGTGGAATTCGCCCCGGAACCAGCCGGACACCACGTTGATGGCGATGCGCCCGCCGGTGAGCTGGTCGATGGTCGCCAGTTGCTTGGCCGCCAGGGTCGGGTTCCAGGGCCCTGGCAGGATGGCCGCGATCACCTTGAGCTTGTCGGTCGCCGCCAGCAGTGCATGGCTGATGGCCACCGACTCATGCTGGTACTCGGCGCCGTAGCCGGCGGTGAAGCGGATCTGCGACAGCGCGTACTCGAAGCCGGCCGCCTCGGCCGTGCGGGCCAGGGTGCGGTTGTAGTCGATGTCCCAGCGGGTGCGCTGCTCGATGGTGCTGACGACGAGGCCGCCGCTGACGTTGGGGACCCAGTAGGCGAACTTGATCGGTTGCTGGCTCATGGCTTCTCTCCTGTGCGAACGGACGGATGGCCGCACCGGCGGCCAGTTGCACAGGGTCTTCAGCAGCAACCATGCCAGGATAAAAAAGCCTTTACGAACAATGAGTTATATCAATCAGCAGACAGCGGGCGGCTGCCCGGACGAGGACAACCTGCTGATGCACTGTTGCCCGGCCAACAGCCTTTCGGCCGTCAGCCACGCGCAGGCAGCCGCCCGGCGCGAGGGCACCGGGGGTGGCTGGGTCATGTCATGACGGCGCGGGCAGAACGCCCCGCGCCAGGTTCACGGACGGTGCTGGCGCCGGGCCTCGGCCAGGCGACGCTGCTCGTCACTGCGGACAGGGATGGGTTGCAGGCGCGGGCGCTCGATCAGCCCAAGGGTCACGGACAACTGCCAGGCGAAACGGCTCAGCCAAGCTTTCATGGTCCCCTCCTCATCAGGACAGGCGGCGGAAGGATTCCGCTGCCAATTACAGCGTAGACCTGCCCCGGAAAGGGCGAACTGCGCTGAATCAAAATTTACAGGAGCCGGTCAGACGCCAGGAGCGGCCAGCGTAGGAAGCCGACTAACGGAGCCCGCCGGACGGAACCGCCTCGGCGCCACAGCACGCGGCGGGAAACGGGCCAGGGAACGGTTCGCCGCGCGCATAGCCGGCCATGATGATGGCCAGGAACAGCACGGCCACCGCGCTGAACAGCACATGAGGGCGCCTCTAAAAACGTAGGCGAGGCCGTCAGCGCAAGGCAAAAACAGGCGAAAAAGCGCAGTTTACGTGCAGTAAATGAGCATTTTTAGCCTGTTTTTAACGCAGCGATGACAACGCAGGTAGTTTTTTGGGGTGCCCTTGAGGGGGTTGGGCTCGCCCACGGCCGGTCCTTCGAGGTCAGGGAGCAACACAGGATCGACCGGCACCACGGGCAAGGGTTCAAGCATTTTTCACCGACGCGGGACGGCCACCGACCTGACGGACGGTCGCCACCGCAGGGTCAGCCGCGCGCCGCCACCGCGCGCTGGTTGGACGCCAGGATGTTGTCCGGCTCCAGCGCCCGGCCCGCCTCCACCGCCGCCAGCCAGTCCTGGGTGCTGGCCACGGCGCCGAAGCCGGCATGCAGCACCACGGTGACCACCCGATGGATCTCCTCGGCGGTGACCGAACCGGCGGCGTTGGCGTAGGGCAGCGAGCCGGTGGCGTCGTTCAGCAGCTCCACCGTCCAGCCCTCGTGGGCAGCCTGGCGCACCGTGGAGTCGTCGCAGTGGTGGGTCATGTAGCCGACCACCGTGAGGGTGTCCACGCCACGGGCACGCAGCCAGTCACCCAGGCCGGTGCCGTACAGGGCGCTGGCCTCTTCCTTGTCCACCAGCAGGTCATGGGGGCGACGGGCGATCTCCGGGTGCAGTTCGGCGGTGGCGCTGCCACGGGCGAAGATCGGCGTGCCCTCCGGGGTCAGGTGCCGCACCACCACCACCGGGATGCCGGCGGCGTGGGCCGCATCCATGGCGCGGGTGATGTTGGGCAGCGACTGGCTCACCGGCGGGTACTCGATCAGCAGGCTGCCGTTGAAGTACTCGTTCTGCACGTCGATGACGATCAGGGCGCGTTTCGGGGACTGGGACATCAGGGTTTCCTCGCAAGCTCAGGCAGTGAAGGTGGCGAGGATTGTTGGCCAGCCCCCTGCGACGCACGAGTGGCCCAGTTGCCAAGTTCCGCTAAGATCGGGCCAAGCCAACCGGAGCCCCTCCATGCCAGCCCCCGTGATCGCCGTGGTCGCCTTCGACCACATCAGCCCCTTCCACCTGTCCGTGCCCTGCCTGGTATTCGGCGAGATGCAGCCCGATGCGCCGCCCTTCGAGCTGCGCGTCTGCGCGGCGGAAGACGGCCCGCTGCGCACCAGCGCCGGTTTCCAGATCAGCGTCAGCCACGGCCTGGAAGCCCTGGAGGATGCCCACACGGTGATCGTGCCCAGTTGGCGCGACCCCGACGAACGCCCGCCGCAGCCCCTGCTGGATGCGCTGCTCGCCGCCCACCAGCGCGGCGCCCGCCTGGTGGGGCTGTGCCTGGGGGCTTACGTGCTGGCCGAAACCGGGCTGCTCAACGGCCAGCGCGCCACCACCCACTGGGCCTGGGCGCGGGACTTCAGCGCCCGCTACCCGGCCGTCAACGTGGACCCGGACGTGCTCTACCTGGAAGCCGGCAACCTGCTCACCTCCGCCGGCACCGCCGCCGGGCTCGACTGCTGCCTGCACCTGCTGCGCCAGCACTGCGGCGCCGAACGGGCCAACCGCGTGGCCCGGTTGCTGGTGGTGGCGCCCCACCGCCAGGGTGGCCAGGCGCAGTTCATCGAACAGCCGCTGCCCGCCAGCGCCCGCGATGACCGCCTCGCCGGGCTGCTCGACTGGGTGCGCGCCAACCTGCGCGAACCCCACAGCCTGGACAGCCTGGCCGAGCGCGCGCTGATGAGCCGGCGCAGCTTCACCCGGCACTTCCGCCAGCTCACCGGCACCACCCTGGGTGACTGGCTGCTGGCCGAGCGCCTGGCCCTGACCCAGCGCCTGCTGGAGAACACCGACCAGAGCGTGGAGCAGATCGCCACCCTCACCGGCTTCGGCTCGCCCGCCTCCCTGCGGCACCACTTCGGTCGTCACTTCGGCGTCTCGCCGTCGGCCTGGCGACAGAGCTTCCAGGGGAGCGCTTCGTAGCAGCGCGGCCGGCATCCCCGGGCTGAAGCCCGGGCTACGGTCACGCCTGGGGTTTGGGCTGCAGGTCCATCAGCTCGATCCAGGCCTTCAGGTTCGCCCCCAGCATGCCCTTGCGCCACATCAGCCAGGTGGTGGCGGTAGCGAAGGGTTCGGCCAGCGGGTGAATCGTCACCGCCTCGCGCCCCGGCATGCTCTGCAGCATGGAGCGCGGCATCAGCGCCACTCCGCCACCGGCCACCACACAGGCCAGCATGCTGTGGTAGGACTCGATCTCCATCACCCGGCCCATGGCCACCCGCGACTCGGCGAACCAGCGCTCCAGACGCTTGCGGTAGGAACAGCGCGAGCGAAAGGTGTAGACCGCCGCCCCCGCCACGTCCGCCGCGCTGGTCACCGGCCCATGGCCGAGGGCGGTGATCAGCACCAGCGCCTCGTCGAACAGCGGGATGCCGTCCAGGTCGGCGTATTCCAACGGGCCGTCCACCAGCGCCGCGTCCAGTCGCCCGGCCACCAGCCCCTCCACCAGTTCGCCGCTGGGCTGCGTCTGCACCTGCAGGTTCACTGCCGGCCAGGCCCGGTGGTAGCGCGCCAGCATCGGCGGCAGGTGGATGGCCGCCGTGCTGTACATCGAGCCGATGAGGAAGTCCCCCGCCGGCTCGCCGACCTTGATCGCCGCCTCCGCCTCGGCCTGCAGGGCGAACAGCCGCTCGGCATAGCCCAGCAGCACCTTGCCCGAGGCCGACAGCTGCAGGCGCTGGCGCTCCCGCAGGAACAGGTCCACGCCCAACTGCTCTTCCAGTTGCCGCAGCCGCGTGGAGAGGTTCGACGGCACCCGGTTGAGGCGCTCCGCCGCGCGGGCGATGGAGCCGGATTCGGCCACCGCCTGGAAGATGCGCAACTGGCTGAATTCCATGGCATGCATTCTCTTTTGCTGAATGAGTTGTTCTTTATTATTCGTTTTTTATGAACACTGCAACGCCCTAGCATGGTCTTCCGATGTCCTGCATGGAGCCCTGCCATGGCCCCCTCGATCCGCATCCTCGCCAGCCTCCTGGCCCTCATCGCCGCCATGGGGATCGGCCGCTTCGCCCTGACCCCGCAGCTGCCGCACCTGATCGCCGAAGGCCAGGTGGACCTCACCGCCGCCGGCCTGGTAGCCGCCGCCAACTACCTCGGCTACCTGGTGGGTGCGCTGGACGCCCTGCGCGCCACCACCGCCCAGCGTGCCCGCCGACGCCTGTTCGGCGGGCTCTGGGTGGGCGTGGCGATCACCCTGGCCTCGGCCTGGGCCGAAGGCTTCTGGGCCCATGCCCTGTTGCGCTTCGCCGCCGGCGTCACCAGCGCCTGGGTGCTGGTGGTGGTGACCGGCCTGGCCGCCCAGGTGGCGGCAGACGCCGGCCGGCCGCGCCTGGGCGGGCTGATCTTCACCGGGCCCAGCCTGGGGGTGATCCTCACCGGCCTCATCGCCCTCGGCCTGAACCTGCAAGGAGCGGGTTCGGCCCAGGCCTGGCAGGCCTTCGGCAGCGTGGCGCTGGTGCTGGCGGCCATCGCCCACCCGTTGCTGCCGCGTCCGCGTGCCGCTTCGACAACTGGCGCGATGCAGGCCGGGCCGCGTCCGGCGGCCTTCTACCCGCTGCTGGTGGCCTACAGCCTGGTGGGGATGGGCTACATCCTGCCGGCCACCTTCCTTTCGCAGATGGCCGCCAGCCAGTTCCACGGGCACTGGCAGGCAGACCTGTTCTGGCCGGCCTTCGGCCTGGTGGCGACCCTGGGGGTGCTGCTGGTGAGCCTGCGCCGCCCCGGCATGGGCAGTACCGGCCGCTGGCTGGTGGGGGCGCTGTGGCTGCAAGCGCTTGGCGTGCTGGCCTGCCTGTTCCCGGGCATGACCGGGCTGGCCCTGGGCGTGGTGCTGTGCGGTGCACCTTTCCTCGCCAGCATGTTGCTGGTGATGCAGCGGGCGCGGGAAATCGACCCCCAGGGCCACGCCCGCAACGTCGGCCTGCTGACTGCCGGCTTCGCCCTCGGCCAGCTCAGTGGCCCGCTGCTGGCGGCCCTGAGCAGCCACTTCAGCGGCGGCCTGCGCCCGGCCCTGCTGCTGGCCGCCGGCGCCCTGCTGCTGGCGGGCGGGTTGATGCTGAAGGCGCGGGAAGCCGTGAAGGTGAACAGCGTTGCAACGTGCCGGGGTTGAGCCGCAGGGCCCGGGTGCCGCCTGACGGTCCCGGGCTGGAGCACGGGCTACGCGGGGAGTTCAGGATCAGCCGGGAAGGCCTCGCGCTCCTCCTCACGCAGGGTCAGCACGCGGAAGCCGGTCTCGGTGACCAGCACGGTGTGCTCGAACTGGGCGGAGAGGCTGCCGTCGCGGGTGATCACCGTCCAGCCGTCGGCCAGGGTGCGCACCTGGCGGCGGCCCTGGTTGATCATCGGTTCGATGGTGAAGGTCATGCCCGGTTCCAGGCGCAGCCCCTGGCCGGGCCGGCCGACATGCAGCACCTGCGGGCTTTCGTGCATCTGCCGGCCAATACCATGGCCGCAGAACTCCAGCACCACCGAGTAGCCCATGCGCTCGGCGTGGGTCTGGATGGCATGGCCGACGTCCCCCAGGGTCGCGCCCGGGCGCACCACGCGGATGGCGTCGTACAGGCACTCGCGGGTCACCCGCACCAGCCGCTTGGCGTCCTCGCTGATGCGGCCGACGGCGTACATCCGGCTGGTGTCGCCGTAGTAGCCGTTCTTGATGACGGTGACGTCCACGTTGACGATGTCGCCCTCCTTCAGCACCTCGCTGGCCGACGGCCAGCCGTGGCAGACCACGTGGTTCACCGAGGTGTTGACCGTGTACGGGTAGCCGTACTGGCCCTTGCTGCCGGGGATGGCGTCGAGGGTCTCGACGATGTAGCGCTCGCAGAAGGCGTCGATGTCCATCGTGGTGATGCCGGGCACGATGAACGCCTCCAGCGCCTCCAGCACCCGCGCGGCGAGCCGCCCGGCCACGGCCATGCGCGCGATCTCGTCGGCGGTCTTGATCGTCACCTTGCTCATTGCACCGCCTCTTCCGCTGCACCGGCGCTTTCCAGCTCGCGGGCCTCGCTCATCAGCCGGCGGATGATGTCGGCGTAGGTCAACTCGGGATGCGCCTCGGCGAGCATGCCGATGCGCATCCAGTGCTCGGCCTGGGCGTTGATGGAACGGGACATGGCCCGGCAGGCGACGCGGGCCTCCTCGTGCAGGGAATCCGAGATCTTGACGATGCCCATGGCAAACACTCCATATGCGAAATGCTACATAACATAGCACTTTGGATTGGCTCATGGGGTACATGCAACGATGAAGCGAGGGCAGTCTGGCGCAGCCAGACCCACCGCCTTCTGGTTCCGAAACTCGCCAGGCCAGGCGAACCAGGCGGCCTCGGCTGAACCCGCGAATCAACCACTCACCGAATGAAAAGGGCCGCATGGCGGCCCTTTTGCACAGCACTGCCCTGCTCAGGTCCCGGTCTTGATCTTGGTCCAGGTCCGCGTGCGGATGCGCTCCATCTTCGGCGGCAGCATTTCCACGGAGAACAGCTTGGCCTGCACCTCGGCCGGCGGGTACACGTTGGGGTTGTCCCGCAGCTCGGCCGATGTGAGCGCGTCGGCGGCCTGGTTGGGGTTGGCGTAGGCCACGTGATCGGAGATCGGCGCCACCACCTCCGGCTGCAGCAGGTAGTTGAGGAAGGCGTGGGCCTGCTCGACGTTCTGCGCGTCCTTGGGGATGGCCAGCACGTCGAACCAGGCGGCGGTGCCCTCCTTGGGAATGCGGTACTCCACCTTCACCCCGTTGCCGGCCTCGCGGGCGCGGGCGGCGGCCTGCATGGCGCCACCGGACCAGGCCAGGGCCACGCACACCTCGCCGTTGGCCAGGTCGCTGACGAACTTGGAGGAGCTGAAGTAGCGCACGCTCGGGCGCAGCTTCTCCAGCAGCGCTTCGGCCTTCTTGTAGTCCTCCGGGTTGCGGCTGTTGGGCGGCAGGCCGAGGTAGTGCAGCACCTCGGGAATCACCTCGGTGGGCGAGTCGAGGAAGGCCACACCGCACTGCTTGAGCTTGGCCAGGTTGTCGGGGTTGAAGATCAGGTCCCAGGAGTCCACCGGGGCGTTGTCGCCGAGCACCGCCTTCACCTTGTCGACGTTGTAGGCGATGCCGTTGGTGCCCCACATGTAGGGCATCACGTACTGGTTGCCCGGGTCCTTGGCGGCCAGCACCTTGAGCAGCGCCGGGTTGAGGTTCTTCCAGTTGGGCAGCTTGCTCTTGTCCAGCGGCTGGAACACGCCGGCCTTCATGTAGTTGGGCAGGAAGCCGTCGCTGGGCACCACCAGGTCATAGCCGGAGTGGCCGGACAACAGCTTGGCCTCCAGCACCTCGTTGCTGTCGTAGACGTCGTACTTGGGCTGGATGCCACTGGCCTTGTGGAAGTTCTCCAGGGTGTCGGGGGCGATGTAGTCGAACCAGTTGTAGATGCGCACCACAGGCTCGGCGGCCACGGCATTCAGCGAGGCGCCCAGGAGGGCGCCGGCGAGCAGCAGGCGGGCGCTCATCGGGCAGCCCCTTCGTAGCCCTGCAGCACGTTCACCGCGTTGACGCCGATGGCCTCGACGGCGTAGCCGCCTTCCATGATGAACAGCGTGGGCAAGCCGAGGGCGGCGATGCGCTGGCCCATGCGCAGGTAGTCCGGCGAATCCAGCTTGAACTGGGAGATGGGGTCGTCCTTGTAGGTGTCCACGCCGAGGGAGATCACCAGTGCGTCCGGGGCGTAGGCGGCGATGCGCTGGCAGGCATCCTCCAGCGCGGCGGACCACCCGTCCCAGGCGGTGCCATGGGGCAGCGGGTAGTTGACGTTGAAGCCCTCCCCCGCGCCCTCGCCGCGCTCGTCGGCATGGCCGAGGAAGTAGGGGTACTCCACCAGCGGGTCGCCGTGGATGGAGGCGAACAGCACGTCGTTGCGGGTGTAGAACAGCTCCTGGGTGCCGTTGCCGTGGTGGTAGTCCACGTCGAGGATGGCGACCCGCTTGGCGCCCTGGTCGAGGAAGGCCTGGGTGACGATGGCGGCGTTGTTGAAGAAGCAGTAGCCCCCCATGAAGTCGCTGCCGGCGTGGTGGCCCGGCGGACGGCACAGGGCGAAGGCGGTGCGGGCGCCCTGGCGCATGTGGTCCTGGGCGGTCAGCGCTACCTGGGCGGAGCTGTACACGGCCTGCCAAGTGCCGGGGGTGATGGGCGCTTCGGTGTCGAAGCTGTAGTGGCCCAGCTCGCCCATCAGTGCGGTGGGGATGGGGCCGTCGCGACGCAGGCGACGGGCCGGGAAGGTGGTGGAGACCAGGTCGCCGCTGTGGCCTTCGGCCTCCCAGCGGGCCCAGGCGCCCTGGAGAAACTTCACGTAGCCGGCGTCATGCACACGGAGGATGGGGTCGAGACCGAAGTCGCGCGGCTCGATCACCTCGCCCAGCGCCTGCTGGCGCACGCGGGCGAGCACGGTGTCGGCGCGGCTGGGCATTTCGAAACAGGGCTGGAGCTTGCCGTCGACCAGTTCGGACTGGCCGAAGTGGAGGCGATGATCGTCGCTGTACACGGTCAGCATGGGGGCGTACCTCATAGGGTTCTTGTTGTTGGTGAGCCCGATTCTCGGCCGCCACCCCCGCTTTGAGCAGTGGGGGTAACGGCCAATAGGGGATCGAAATGGCCAACATGGCTGGCCACGTCAGGTCGGATATATCGTCACCGCGTGGATCGATGAGGCGCGATCCACCCTACGCCCCCCGGTACCGCTCGTAGGATGCGGTGAGCTCGGCGAACCGCATCGAACCCACGTCGCCCGGACAGCGATGGGCTTCGCACAGCTCAGCCCATCCTACGGTTGCCGCCGTAATACCCGTCTCGGGGCTGGGAGGATGTAGACCGCCATCACCACAGCCCCCCCTGAGCACCGTCCGTAGGATGCGGTGAGCTCGGCGAACCGCATCGAACCCGCGTCGCTCGGCCAACGATGGGCTTCGCACAGCTCAGCCCATCCTACGGTTGCCGTCGTAGCCCCATCGCCGGCCGGGTCGTGAGTCGTCAGCCTCGGAAGTGGCTGGGTGGCTGGCCGCTCCAGCGCTGGAAGGCGTGGCGGAGGCTGGCGGTTTCGCTGAAGCCGAGGATTTCGGCGATGCGGTAGATGGGCAGGTCGCCTTCGCGCAACAACGCCTTGGCCCGTTCGAAGCGCAATTCGTCGAGCAGTTGCTGGTAGCTGGTCTGCTGCTGGGCGAGGTGGCGGCGCAGGCTGCGGGTGGAGGTGTTCATGGCGCGGGCGAGTTCGTCGAGCCCGGGCGGGGTGGCGAGGCGCTGGGCCAGGAGGTCGCGCACCCGCTCCAGCCAGGCGCGGCGGGCGGCGAATTCAGCGTTCTGCCGGCGGCACTGTTCGAGCATTTCGCTGTGGGTGACCGGGTCGGCCAGGGGCAGCGGCCGGTCGAGCCAGGCGGCGGGGAAGCCGAACCCGCTGCGACCACGGGCGAAGCGCGGGGCGCGCTCGAATACGCGGCGGTAATAGGGCGCGGCTCCAGCCGGTTCGGGGTAGTCCAGCTCCAGGGCGGACACGGGCAGCGGCTGACCGAGCAGGTCGGCGCAGATGACCCGCAACGAGCCCAGGCACAGCTCGGTGTTGAACGGGCGCAGGGCTTCGTCCTCGCCGTAGCCGCTGGCCAGCAGCCAGGCCAGCTCGCCTTCGCGCTCCAGGCGCAGGTGGAAGTAGGTGCCGAGCAGCACGGGGTAGCCGAGACCGATGCGCAGGGCGTCGCCGAGGGTCGGGGCGGAGAGCAGTGCATAGCCCAGCAGGCCATAGGCGGAGATGCGGGTGCGCTGCCCCAGCTCCAGTCCGAGGGCGGGCGAGCCGGCCAGGCGCACGGCGTTGGCGAACACCTGCTGCTCCTGCCCGGGGTTGATCAGCCGACGCAGGTCGCGCAGGTCGTCGACAGTGATGCCGCTGCCCTCCAGCACGGCATCGGCCGCCACGCCGCGCTCGGCCATGCAGGCGACGGTGAGGGTGGACATGTGCAGGGAGTTGAGCCAGCTGGCGCGGGAGAAGAGGGTCTCGGCCATGGCATCAGGTTTCGCGGGGCAGGTGGGCGTACGGCATGCAGGCATTCCAGATGGGCTGGCGCTGTTCTGTATGCGTTTTCGCCGGGCAAGTCAAAGGGCCCGCCACGAAAAAGGGAGCCTGGCGGCTCCCTCTTCTGGCGGACCGGGCGGGGATCAGGAGAGGAAGCCACCGTCCACGTTCAGGGCCACGCCGGTGGTGTAGCTGGAGGCTGCGCTGGCGAGGTAGAGCACGGCGCCGGCCATTTCGCTCGGGTCGGCCACGCGCTTGAGCGGGATGCGCTGCAGGGCGACGTTGAGGATGGCGTCGTTCTTGGTCAGCGCCGAGGCGAACTTGGTGTCGGTCAGGCCCGGCAGCAGGGCGTTGCAGCGGATGCCGTACTGGGCGCATTCCTTGGCGAACACCTTGGTCATGCTGATGACGGCGGCCTTGGTGACGGAGTAGATGCCCTGGAATTCGCCGGGGGATACGCCGTTGATGGAGGCGACGTTGATGATGCTGCCGCCGCCGTTCTGCTTCATCAGCTTGCCGCCTTCGATGGACATGAAGTAGTAGCCGCGGATGTTGACGTCGACGGTCTTCTGGAAGGCCGACAGGTCGGTGTCCAGGACGTTGCAGAACTGCGGGTTGGTGGCGGCGTTGTTGACGAGGATGTCCAGGCGACCGAACTGCTCGCGGATCTGCGCGAAGACGTTCTGGATCTGCTCCATTTCGCCGATGTGGCAGGCGATGGCGGTGGCCTTGCCACCTTCGGCGACGATGGCATCGGCCACGGCCTGGCAGCCGTCGATCTTGCGGCTGGAGACGATCACATGGGCGCCCTGCTGGGCCAGCAGCTTGGCGATGGCTTCGCCGATGCCGCGGCTGGCGCCGGAAACGAAGGCGATCTTGCCGTCGAGGTCGAACAGTTGGGTCTTGGACATGGGGTTCCCCTTGTAGTGGTCCGGTTACAGCCGGGATTGGCCGATCACCTGGAGGCTCATCTGCTCCAGCAGCTTGTTCATGTGGATGAACTGGGCGAAGCGCTTGTCCTGGGTCTGGCCGTGGAAGAAGCGGTAGTAGATCTGCTGGACGATGCCGGCCAGGCGGAACAGGCCGTAGGTGTAGTAGAAGTCCAGGTTGTCGATGGGCGGCAGGCCGGCGCGCTCGGCGTAGTAGTCGGCGAACTCGCGGCGGGTGAGCATGCCCGGCAGGTGGCTGGGCTGGCGGCGCATGAGTTGCACCGGGGCCGGGTCCTTGGCTTCGATCCAGTAGGCCAGGGTGTTGCCCAGGTCCATCAGCGGGTCGCCGATGGTGGTCAGCTCCCAGTCCAGCACGCCGATGATCTTCAGCGGGTCGCTGGGGTCGAGGATGACGTTGTCGAAGCGGTAGTCGTTGTGGACGATACCGGGCTTGCCGTGGTCGGCGGGCATCTTGTCCTTGAGCCAGGCGCGAACCGCTTCCCAGGTCGGGGCGTCGGGCGTCATGGCCTTCTCGTAACGGTCGCTCCAGCCTTCGATCTGGCGGCGCACGTAACCGTCGGGCTTGCCGAGGTCGCCCAGGCCGCAGGCGTTGTAGTCGACGTTGTGCAGTTCGACGAAGCGGTCGATGAAGGTCTTGCACAGGGCGCGGGCACGGGTTTCGTCCAGGCCCAGCTCGGCCGGCGCATCAGCCCGCAGGATCACGCCCTTGACCCGCTCCATGACGTAGAACTCGGCGCCGATCACCGAATCGTCGGTGCAGTGCACGTAGGCCTTCGGGCAGTACGGGAAGCCGGCGTTGAGCTGGTTGAGGATGCGGAATTCGCGGCCCATGTCATGGGCGGACTTGGCCTTGTGCCCGAACGGCGGGCGACGCAGGACGAACTCCTGTTCGGGGTATTCCAGCAGGTAGGTCAGGTTCGAGGCGCCGCCGGGGAACTGGCTGATGCGCGGGGTGCCGCTGAGCCCGGGGATGTGCGCCTTGAGATACGGGTCGATGGCCGCGGCATCGAGCTCTTCGCCGTCGCGGATGCGGGTGGACTGATCTGTAAGCGTCATGCTTATCCCTTCTACTTATGATTAGGACCCATGATTATTCGCAAGCCTAATGCCGCCGAGGGGGCGCCTCAAGCACGAACAACCGTTATAGGCAGGCGTGTTGCCACTCGATCAGGCTGCCTGATTGGCCCGGTGCAGAGCCTTCCGGGCGAAAAAAAACCGGAGCCCAGGGACTCCGGTTTCGGGTGTTTCCGGTTCGGCCTCGCCGATCAGACCGGGAACAGCTCGCCGAGCTTCATGGCGAGCATCATGTCGCCTTCGGCGCGCAGCTTGCCGCCCATGAAGGCCTGCATGCCGTCGGTTTCACCGGTCATGATGCCGACCAGGGTCTCGGTGCTCATGATCAGGGTGACGTTGGGGTTCGGGGCATCGCCCTGCTGTACGTCGCAGGTGCCGTCCTTGACGACCAGGTAGTGGTTGTCGCCGTCTTCGATGTTGAACTGGAATACCAGGTCCAGGCCAGCGGCAGCACCGGCGTTGAACTTGGACTGCATGTTTTTGACGATGTCAGCAACGGTGGTCATGGTTCGATCCTTTGTTTTTCAGGTTTTATAACGGCCTTGCGGCCGGTGGGCCGGGCTCATCGGTAGGTGATGAGTTCCGGCGCCCTCAACAGCTCCAGATGCACATGACTGTTGAAGGAAGCCAGCGCCACATCCCGCCCCCGGAACTTCAGGCGCGAGAGGGAAGTATTGACGATCTGCCAGTTGAGCTCGAACGCCCGGTCGGCCGGCACGCCGGCCACCAGGTGGAGCAACGCGGTGATGGTGCCGCCGGAGGTGAACACGGCGATGTTCTGCTTGCTGTCCGCCCGCTCCAGCACCCGCTCCAGACCGCCGCGCACCTGGTCGACGAAATCGACCCAGCTCTGCAGCTGCGGGGCGTCGTAGTCGCCGGCCACCCAGCGCAATACCAGGCTGGAGAATAGCCGCTGGAACTCGGCACGGTTCTGCGCGGCGTTGCGCATGATGTGCAGCGCCTCGGGCTCCTGCTCCAGCACGCTGGGCAGCAGGGCGCGGATCACCGCATCGGCATCGAATTCATTGAAGGCGGGGTCGACGTCCACTTCGGGTGCGGCCAGGCCGGCGGCCCGCAGGCGCTCCAGGGCGGATTCGGCGGTGTGGCGCTGGCGCTGGAGGCTGCCGGCGACGCATCGATCCAGGCGCACGCCGAGGCGGGCGAAGTGCTCGCCGAGGACTTCGGCCTGGCGAACTCCGACGCAGGAAAGCACGTCGTAGTTATCGGCGCCAAAAGAGGCCTGGCCATGTCGGATCAGGTAGATGCTGCCCACGTACGCTGCCGTCCCGGGACGTTGAAAGTTTCGCGAGGTTATGGGGAAGCACAGGGGCTGTCAACGAAAAAACATACGCTTGTTTGAATGCATTCCCGCTGTTTATGACGCCGTTTTTCAGTTGCTGGTGGAGCCCTGCGCGGGGCGGGTATGCTTGGCCGGTTTTCGCGCCCGCAGACGGGGCGCGTGTCGATTCCTGAAGGGGGTTATGTGGAGTTCCTAGCCGATTACGCGGGCTTTCTCGCCAAGACGGTCACCGTGGTGGTGGCCATCCTGATCGTTCTGGTGATGCTTGCCGCACTGCGTGGCCGGGGCCGTCGTGGTGGCGGTGGCCACCTGGAAGTGACCAAGCTCAACGACTTCTATAAAGGCCTGCGCGAGCGCCTGGAGCAGAGCCTGCTGGACAAGGACGCGCTCAAGGCCCAACGCAAGGCCGAAGCCAAGGCGGAGAAGGCCGCGCGCAAGAATCCCCAGGCCAAGCCCCGGGTGTTCGTGCTGGACTTCGACGGCGACATCAAGGCTTCCGCCGCCGACCAGCTGCGCCACGAGATCACCGCCCTGCTGACCCTGGCCACGCCCAAGGACGAGGTGGTGCTGCGCCTGGAAAGCGGCGGCGGCATGGTGCACAGCTACGGCCTGGCCGCCTCGCAGCTGGCGCGCATCCGCCAGGCCGGCGTGCCGCTGACGGTGTGCGTGGACAAGGTGGCGGCCAGCGGCGGCTACATGATGGCCTGCGTGGGGGATCGCATCCTGGCGGCGCCCTTCGCGCTGATCGGCTCCATCGGCGTGGTGGCCC
Source organism: Metapseudomonas otitidis (assembly GCF_011397855.1). Taxonomy (NCBI): domain Bacteria; kingdom Pseudomonadati; phylum Pseudomonadota; class Gammaproteobacteria; order Pseudomonadales; family Pseudomonadaceae; genus Metapseudomonas; species Metapseudomonas otitidis. The sequence goes on from NZ_AP022642.1 coordinate 4,096,211, forward strand.
AGCTGCCCAACGTGCACCGCCTGCTGAAGAAGCACGACGTGGACTACGAAGTGCTCACCGCCGGCGAGTACAAGCGCACCCTCACCGTGTTCGGCGAGAACACCGAGAAGGGTCGGGAGAAGTTCCAGGAAGACCTGGAGAGCATCCACGACCGCTTCAAGGACTACGTGGCGCAGTACCGCCCGCAGCTGGCCATCGAGGACGTGGCGACCGGCGAGGTCTGGCTGGGCACCGCCGCCCGCGAGAAGGCGCTGGTGGACGACCTGCGCACCAGCGACGAGTACCTGGCCGAGCGCGCCCGCGAGTCGGAGCTGTTCCTGCTCAGCTACGTGGAGAAGAAGAGCCTGCCGGAGCGTTTCGGCATCGCTGCCAGCGCCAGCGTGGATCGCCTGCTGATGAACTGGTGGGGCCGCCTGCAGCAGCAGCGCTTCTGGCAGTGAGCCCTGCCCTCCCCGCCTGAATGAAGAACGCCGCGTTGATCGCGGCGTTTTTTATGAGCGCCTGCATCATCTAAGTGCCACACCTCCTTCACCGTGGTGGCTGCGCATAGCATTGCGCTGGGTGCTCACATTGGGTGGGGCGAGGAAAATGGCCCCTTCAGGAGGCCGAGCGGAGTCATTGCAAAGGGGATTGAGCGGCATGGATGCCGCGAAAGGAGCGCCAGGCCATGGATGGCCTGTCGCGACGCTCCCCGACGCGATGATGAAGCGAGGGAAGTTTGGCGCAGCCAAACCCGCATGCAGGGGCGAGCCTTTTTGGTTTCTTTTTTGGCGACTGAAAAAAGAAACTCGCCAGGCAAGGCGAAACAAAGGCTGTCAGCAAAACGCGGCAATCAACTTGGCTAAGCGACTGCCGCCGCCCAGGAGATCACTGAATCGTGTCATCCCGCCCCTTGCGCCGGTACGGGAACACGTCGATCACCTTGCCCGCCCGGATGGCCTCCTGTAGGGACTTCCAGTACGCCGCGTCATACAGCTCACCATGCAGCTTGTTGAACAGCCGCCGCTGGCCGATGTCGGCGAACAGGAAGCGCGGGAACTCCTCGGGGAAGACGTCGTTCGGCGCCACCGAGTACCAGGGCTCGGCGGCCATCTCGTCCTCGGGGTAGCGCGGCGGCGGGATGACGCGGAAGTTCATCTCCGTCAGGTAGCCGATCTCGTCGTAGTCGTAGAACACCACCCGACCGTGGCGGGTGACGCCGAAGTTCTTCAGCAGCATGTCGCCGGGGAAGATGTTGGCCGCAGCCAGCTGCTTGATGGCCAGCCCGTAGTCGTCCAGCGCTTCCAGCACCTGGGGTTCGCTGGCGTTCTCCAGGTAGATGTTCAGCGGGGTCATGCGGCGCTCGGTCCAGCAGTGGCGGATGAGCACGGTGTCGCCTTCCAGCGCCACGGTGGAGGGTGCCACCTCCAGCAGTTCGGCAAGGCAGTCCGGGTCGAACTTGGCGCGGGGGAAGCGGAAGTCGGCGAACTCCTGGGTGTCGGCCATGCGCCCGACGCGGTCGACGTTCTTCACCAGCCGGTACTTCTCGATCACGGTGTTGCGGTCCACCGTCTTGGCGTGGGCGAAACGGTCCTTGATGATCTTGAACACCGTGTTGAAGCCCGGCAGCGTGAACACGCTCATGACCATGCCGCGCACACCCGGCGCCATCACGAAGCGGTCGTCGGTGTTGGCCAGGTGGTTGATCAGCGCCCGGTAGAACTCCGACTTGCCGTGCTTGTAGAAGCCGATGGAGGTGTACAGCTCGGCGATGTGCTTGCCCGGCAGGATGCGCTTGAGGAAGCCGACGAACTCCGCCGGCACGGCCACGTCCACCATGAAGTAGGAGCGGGTGAAGGAGAAGATGATCGACACCTCCGCCTCGTCGGTGATCAGCGCGTCGGCCTGGATGCCCCTCCCCTCGCGGTGCAGCAGCGCCACCACCAGCGGCCACTGCTCGTCACGGTTGTAGATGCGGCCCACCAGGTAGGCGCCCTTGTTGCGGTAGAGGGTGGAGGAGAACAGCTCGATGCACAGCTCCGGGTCCTTGATGACCCAGTCGGGCAGGCTCTCGCGCAACTGCTCCACCAGGCGGTCGAGGTCGCGCTCCATGTCCTCGAAGGGGACGTCGAAGCAGTAGTCGGCGAAGACCTCGCGCAGCACTTCGCGCAGATCACCGCGCGGGTGGTAGCTGCGGGTCTGCGGGGCACGTTCCTGGCTGCGCAGGGAGGGCCGCGTGGTGTGGATGAACATGCAGCCGTCGCTGATCAGGTCGTGGCTGAAGAGGCTGCAGAAGATGGAGTTGAACCAGGTCTCGGCCAGTTCGTCGTCCAGGCGCAGGTCGATCTGCTTGATGTAGGCGCTCTTGACCAGCGGCCAGAGCTGCACGTCCAGCAGCACCTCGTCGTCGAAGGTGCCGCGCAGGCGTTCGCTGACTTCGCTGACCTTGTCTTCGTAGAGGGCGATGCGTGCCGCGGCGGCGCCCTGGATCTCCTGCCACTGGGCCTGCTCGAAGCGGCTGCGCGCGCCGTCGGTGATCTGGCGGAAATGCTCCCGGTAGTCGTCGAACCCTTCGAGGATCAGGCGCGCGATGTCGGCGGCCGGCCATTGCTGCGTCATGGACTCACACTCGGCTGTGGTGTCGGAACAGCGAGCTTAGCCACAGGCCGGGCCGAAAAAAAGCGCCGCCCCGGACTGACTCACGGGTCGCGTTGCAGCTAGGCGAAGGGGGCTCAGGCCAGCCCGCGGTCGCGCAGGTAGGCCGCCAGGTAGTCGATGAAGGCCAGCACCTTGCCGGTGGCCCGGCGGTGGCTGGGGTAGACGGCGAGGATGCGGTCGCCGAAGGCATCCGGGTCGATCTCGTGATCCGGCAGCAGGTTCACCAGGCGCCCGTCGGCCAGGTAGGGAGCGGCGCTCCACAGCGGCGCGTGGATCACCCCCATGCCTGCCAGGGCGTTGGCCAGCAGCAGGTCGTAGTTGTCGCTCTCCAGCCGCGACACGCTCGGGTGCAGCAGGCGGGTGCGCTGGCCATCACGCTCGACCCACCAGAACTGCCGGCTCAGGGCCGGGTGGCGGTAGCTGAGCCAGTCGTGGGCGTCGATGGCGTCCAGGCTGAAGGGGCCGCGCCGCGCCACGTAGGCGGGGCTGGCGCAGAGGGCGATGCGGTTGCGCCCGACCGGGCGGGCGATGAGCCCCGGCAGGTCGCAGGGGCCTTCGCGCAGGGCCAGGTCGTAACCGGCCTCTACCAGGTCGACGAAGGTGTCGGTCAGGTCCACCCGCAGGGTGATCTGCGGGTAGCTGGCGAGGAAGCCGGCACACACCTCGTCGAGGAAGGCGCGGCTGAAGGCCAGCGGCGCGGTCATCCGCAGGCTGCCCTTGAGCCCGTGTTGCAGCTGGCCGATCTCTTCGCCGACATCGTGCAGGCGCTGCAGCAGCTGCCGCGCCGTTTCCAGGTAGAGCCGCCCGGCCTCGGTGAGCACGATGCGCCGGGTGCTGCGCTCGAACAGGCGCGCGCCCAGCTCCGCTTCCAGGTGGCTGACGGCCTTGGTCAGGGCCGAGGGGGTCTTGCCCAGGTGCTCGGCCGCCCGGCTGAAACTGCCGTGGTCGGCGGTGGCGACGAACATCGTGATGGCACCGAGCTTATCCATGGGACTTTTCCAACGGGGCAAAAGCGTTTTGCGTGACCTCGCCGTTATCCACGGCGGAACGAGCCGCTAGTCTCGCCGCCACACCTACAAAAACAAGGGGCTCCCGTGAAAACTTTCGTTCCTCGACTCCTGGCCACGGCACTGGCTTTTGCCTCGTGGGAAGCCATGGCCGGCGCCGACATGGTGCTGCTCAACGGCAAGGTCTTCACCGCCGACAAGGCCCGGCCGATGGTGCAGGCCATCGCCGTGGAGAACGGCAAGGTGCTGGCGGTGGGCAGCGATGCGGAAATCAACGCCCTGGCGGACGCCGGCACCCAGCGCATCGACCTGGACGGCAAGGCGCTGATGCCGGGGCTGATCGACACCCATGCCCATGCCATCTTCGGCGGCCTGGAGATGTCCACCGCCAACATGGGCGATGAGCAGGTGAGCCTGGACGAGCTGGAGAAACGCCTGCGGGCCTGGCGTGACGACGGCACCGCGCGCCGGGGCGATGCGCTCTACGTGGGCGGGATGACCTCGGCCTACTGGGCCCAGGCCGAAGCGTTGGGCCAGCGCTTCGACCGGGGCGAGTGGGCCGGGGTGCCCATCGTCTTCGTCGGCAGCGACCACCACACCGCCTGGGCCAACGCCGCCATGCGCCAGCGCGCCGGCATCGACGCCAAGCTGCTGACCAGCCTGCCCGAGGCCGAGCGCGGCACCATCGGCCTGGGCAAGGACGGCGCGCCCAACGGCTTCCTGGTGGATGCCGGCTGGGACCGCGTGGCCGCCGTACTGCCACCGCTGGAGGCCGCGACCCTGCTGCGGGCGGGCGAGAACGCCGTGAACACCTTCAACAGCCTGGGCGTGACCGCCTGGATGGACCCGGCCGCCAACGGTGCCCCGGGTGAGCCGCTGTTCGCCCTGAAGCCCACGGAGAAGTCCGTCGGCGTACTGCCGGTGTACAAGGCCCTGGCGGACAAGGGCGAGCTGACCGCCCACGTCGCCGCGCTGCTGGTGGCCCACCCGAAGAGCCGCCCCGCCGACCTGGACACCCTGGACAAGGTGCGCCAGCAGTTCCATGGCATCGACAACCTGAGCCTGCCGGGGATCAAGATCTTCGCCGACGGCGTGCTGGAGTACCCGGCGCAGAGCGCGGCGCTGATCGACCCGTACAGCAACAGCCACAAGCAGGGCGAACTGCTGATCGACCCGGCGCACTTCGGCGAACTGGTCAGTGCGGCGGATGCACGCGGCTGGCTCGTACACATCCACGCCATCGGCGACCGTGCGGTGCGCGAGGCGCTCAACGGCATCGAGCAGGCCCGCCGAGACCGGCAGAGCGGCATCACCCACTCGATCACCCACCTGCAACTGGTGAACCCCAGGGAGTTCGCCCGCTTCAAGCCGCTCGACGTGATCGCCTCCATGCAGCTGCTCTGGGCTGCGGGGGACGACTACACGCTGGACATGGTCAAGCCCTACGTCAGCGCCTTCGCCTTCCGCTACCAGTACCCGGCGCACTCGCTGCTGAAGCAGGGGGCGACCCTCGCCGGCGCCAGCGACTGGCCGGTGTCCTCGCCCAACCCCTGGGCCGCCATGGCCCAGGCGGTGACCCGCGAGGGCGAGAAAGGCGTGCTCAATGCCGATGAGCGCCTGGACCGCGACACCATGTTCTACGCCTACACCCTCAACGCCGCCCGTGCCATCGGCCAGGAGCAGCGCATCGGCTCGCTGACCGTCGGCAAGCAGGCCGACTTCATCCTCCTCGACCGCGATGTGTTCACCGTGGACGCCAAGGCCCTGGCCGAAACCCGGGTGCTGAAGACCTGGTTCGGCGGCCGCGAGGTCTACACCGCCGCCCGATAACAACACCGCTCCACCGCTGATGCCTGGCTCCCGCTGCACGGGGGTCGGGCGAAGCCTTGCCCTTCATCTGCCCATAACAACCACAAGATCGGGAATCCACCATGAAGCGTTCCACCACCCTCCTCCTCGCCGGCCTCGCGCTGGCCCCGCTGTGCAGCCAGGCCGCCTTGCCGATCAACGAGGACCTGGCCGTCGAGATCGACCTCAAGCTGACCAGCGACTACCGCACCCGAGGCATCTCGCAGACCCAGGGCGACCCGGCCGCCCAGGCCGGCGCCACGCTGCTGCACTCCAGCGGCCTCTACGCCGGTGCCTGGACCTCCAACGTCGACTACGGCTTCGGCCTCAAGACCCGCCAGGAGGTGGACTACTACGCCGGCTGGTACTGGCAGGCCACGGACGCGGTGAGCCTGGACCTGGGCGTGATCAAGTACGCCTACCCGAAGGAAAGTCAGTTCAACCAGAGCGAGGTGTACGCCGTGCTCGATGCCTACGGTTTCAAGGCCGCCGCCTACTATTCGGCCGATGCCCCGAACGCCATCGGCGAGGACCAGGACACCCTCTACACCTGGGTCGGCTACGAAACCCGGCTGCCTCTCGATGTCGGCCTGGAGCTGCGCTACGGGCGCATGGACTTCAAGGACCCGCTGCTGTGGTCCCGCAGCGGCACCGGCAGCGAGTCGTACCGCGAGTGGGAAGCCAAGCTGACCCGCGACTTCCTCGGCGTCACCTGGGGCCTCGCCTACGTCGACACCGACCTTTCGGAAAGCCAGTGCGCCAGCAACTACGGCTTCACCGACACCTGTAGCGCAACGGTGGTGGCAAGCGTCAGCAAGTCGTTCTGAGGGCCGGGTGCAAGGTGGGCCACGCTTCATCGGCCCACCATCGGTGGCCACCCGCAACGCCGCCGATGGACGCAAGGTGCGACGCCCCCAAGCACTGAGCGGCGCCCATTGTCGCCCGTAACGAAAACGCCCCGGCAAGCCGGGGCGTTTCAGGTTCGGGTGCGGCTTACTTGCCGGTCTTCACCGTGCTCCACACGCGGGTGCGGATGCGGTCGAGCTTCATGGGCATGGCTTCGAGGGCGAACAGCTTGGCCATGACCTCTTCCGGCGGGTAGATGGTCGGGTCGGCCTTGATGTCCGGGTTCACCTGGGCATCGGAGGCGCTGTTGCCGTTGGCGTACTTCACGTAGTTGCTCACGCCGGCGATCACTTCGGGGCGCAGCAGGTAGTTCATGAAGGCGTAGCCGGCCTTCTCGTTCGGGGCGTCGGCGGGCATGGCCACCATGTCGAACCACATGGGCGAGCCTTCCTTGGGAATCGAGTACTTAACCTCGACGCCGTTGCCGGCCTCCTTGGCGCGGGTGGCGGCCTGGAGGATGTCGCCGGAGAAGCCGACGGCCACGCAGATCTCGCCGTTGGCCAGGTCGCCCACGTACTTGGAGGAGTGGAAGTAGCGCACGTAGGGGCGCACTTTGAGCAGCGCGGCCTGGGCGGTCTTGTAGTCATCGGCCTTCTGGCTGTGGTGCGGCAGGCCGAGGTAGTTGAGGGTGATGGGCAGCAGCTCGGGGCCGTTGTCGAGGATGGCAACGCCGCACTTGGCGAGCTTCTCCATGTACTCGGGCTTGAAGATCAGGTCCCAGGAGTCCAGCGGGGCATTGTCGCCCAGCACGGCCTTGACCTTGGCGGGGTTGTAGCCGATGCCGGTGCTGCCCCACATGTAGGGGAAGCCGTGCTCGTTGCCCGGGTCGTTCACTTCCAGTGCCTTCATCAGCACCGGGTTGAGGTTCTTCCAGTTGGGCAGCTGGGACTTGTCCAGCTTCTTCAGGGCGCCGGCCTGGATCTGCTTGGCCATGAAGTGGTTGGAGGGCACCACGATGTCGTAGCCGGATTTGCCGGTCATCAACTTGCCGTCGAGCGTCTCGTTGCTGTCGTACACGTCGTAGACGGCCTTGATGCCGGTCTCCTTGGTGAAGTTGGCGACAGTGTCGGGGGCGATGTAGTCGGTCCAGTTGTAGATCTTCACCGTATCCGCTGCCTGGGCCACACCGGATACGGCGAGGGTCAGGAGCATGGGCGCGAAGGAACGTCTCATTGTGGTTATTTCCTGGCTGTAGAAAGGGTGAACGAGGCACCGCAAGCGTAGAACGATACCGGCGTGTCGCCAGCTTCATCCGCAGGATGGGGACGAGACAATGTCTGCGCGGGGCCCATCCTTCCCTGCGGGCCCGCTGGCAAGAATGCGACTGGCGCGGGCGGCCTACAAGTACTTGCCGGCAGCCTGGCGCGCGGGCCGCGATACCCCGGCCGGGCCGACGCCGCGCCCTGCGGCGATTCGGGCGTTTACCGCCGGCTCGACCGCGACGAAAATACGCACCCCGCCTTCACTGCCACGAGTGCCCGATGCGCGACCTGCCTCCCTTCTCCGCCCCTGTCGTCGAGCTGGTCCAGACCGGCCCGGACCAGGCCGACCTGATCCGCAACCTCTACCAGTTCTATGCCTATGAGTCCTCGGACTGGGAGCAGGAGGACGTGGAGGCCGACGGCCGCTTCTACCTCCACGAGGAGCACCTGGTGCGCTACTGGCAGGAGCCCGACTGGAGCGCCAACCTGCTGCTGGTGGACGGCTTCATCGCCGGGTTCCTGCTGGTGGAGGCCAGCGAGCTGCCGGGGATGGACGCGCTGGAGCTGGCGGACCTGTTCATCCTCAAGAAGTACCGGCGCCAGGGCCTGGGGCGCGCACTGGTCACCCAGGTGCTGACCAGCGGGGAGCGCGATTGGCTGGTGCGCTTCTACCAGGACGATGCCACCGCCCTCGCCTTCTGGCAGGCCGTGCTGCAGGACCTGCCCCGCGCGGTTCAACAGATCGAGCTGGCGGACGAGCCGCTGCTGCTGAACTACCGGGTGGTGCAGGCCACTCATTGAGTCATAGATCGGGCTGGAACGACGGGGCCACCCGTCTCGCTTTCCGGCCCTGAGTGAACTCCGGTGGGTCGCGAGCTGTCAGTTCGCTGTCGGCTCGCCGGGTGGACGGCATGGCCATGGGCCATCCGGACGCGGCTCTCCCGCGACAGGGAGCCGGCTTCCGTCATGCCCGCCCGACGGGCCCGTCCATCACCCTATGAAGATTGCGCCATGTCCCGACCCCGTCCCCCGTTCGCCTTCCGCTCCCTGCTCTCCCCGCGCCTGCTCGGTGCCAGCCTGGCCACCGGCCTGCTGCTGGCCGGCAGTGCCGCCCTGGCCGAGGAGGAGAAAGCCGGCAACGTCCGCTGGATCAGCGACAGCCTGACCACCTACGTCCGCAGCGGCCCCACCGATGGTTACCGCATCGTCGGTACGCTGACCTCGGGGCAGAAGGTGGAGCTGCTCTCGTCCCAGGGCGACTACAGCCAGGTACGGGGGGAGAACGGCAGCGCCGTGTGGATTCCCAGCCGCGACCTGCAGGAAGTGCCCGGCCAGGCCGAGCGGCTGCCACAGCTGGAGCAGAAGGTGGCCGAGCTGAGCACACAGCTGGCCGGCATCGACGACACCTGGAAGCAACGGGTGCAAGGCATGCAGGAGACGCTGGATTCGCGCAAGGCGCTGATTGACGAGCTCCAGGCGGCCCGCGCCTCGCTGGACAGCGAGCTGAGCCAAGCCCGTTCGGACCTGCGCGAGGCCCAGGCGCAGCTGGGGGATGAGAACAAGCAGGTGCTGATGCGCTACATGGTGTACGGCGGCAGCATTGCCGGCGCCGGCCTCCTGGCCGGGCTGGTGCTGCCGACGCTGCTGCGGGTCAGGCGCAAGCGCAACGACCAGTGGATCTGAGGCGGGTGTTGGCCCGAGTCCATCCGGGCCGCTCGCGCTTCACGCGAAGCGCAGGGTGACACGCCGGTTATGCCGGCTCTTCTTCTCGATCTTGTCGCAGACCACCTGGCCGACTTCGGCGGTGTTCTTCACATGGGTGCCGCCGCAGGGCTGGATGTCGACACCGGGAATGTCCACCACCCGCACCATGCCCTGCATGACCGGCGGCGCCACGGCCTGGGTGCGGGTCATCTCCAGCACGGTCTGGTACTCGCTGGACGGCAGCATGTGGACGCGCACGTCCAGGGCGCCATTGACCAGCTCGTTGAGGCTCTGGGTGATCACCTCCTTGTCGAGGGTGGACTCGGGCAGGTCGAAGTCCAGGCGCCCCTTCTCCGCACCGATGCTGCAGCCGGTGACCGGTGCATCGATGATCGAGCAGAGCAGGTGCAGGCAAGTGTGCATGCGCATGTGCTGGTAGCGACGCTCCCAGTCGAGGCAGCCCTGCAACTCCATGCCGGTGGTGACCACCGGTGCGCCCTCCTCCAGCTGGTGCCAAATGATCGACTTGAGCAGCGGGTCGCGCTGGGTGCCGATCACCGTCGCCACCGAGCCATCGGGCAGCAGGAAGTGCCCCTGGTCACCCGGCTGGCCGCCGCCGGTGGGGTAGAACAGGGTCTGGTCGAGGGCCACGCCCTGCTCGCTGACGGCGAGGACGCGGGCGGTGAAGGTGCGCTGGTAAGGCGCCTCGTCGAACAGGGCATGGGTATGCAGGGTGAATACCGACATGAGGTCAGCCTCCTATGCTGATGAGGTGGGGTTGCAGCACGGACCTGACCAGGGCACAGAGGCCCGGCGGGTCCAGCAGGGTGATGTCCTGGACCGGGCCGACGATGCGCAGGTTCAGGGGGTAGCGCGGGGCCGGCACCACGGCGCCGAGGTTGCGCAGGCGGTACTGGCGGTGGTGTTGCTCGCTGAGGGTGCATTCCAGGGACAGGCAGCCGAGGCGGCGGTGGTCGGCGTCCAGCACCATCACCTCGCCCGACTCGGGCAGCTCGCCCACCAGGTGCAGGCGCTCGCCGAGGACGAACGCACCGAGGAAGCCGCAGCTGGACGACATGCTGGCCCGCTGCATCTGCAACTGGTTGACGATGCTCACCCGGGTGTTGGCGGGCACGTCCCGGGTGATGACGCAGGCGGGGCTGATGAACACGTTGTCGCCGATGCTCACCGCGCCGAGGATGCGCGCGCCGGCGCCGACCTCCACCCCATTGCCGAGCCGAGGGTGGCGCTTGCCACCGGGGTTGTCGGCGATGCCGCTGGCGCCGAGGGTGACGCCCGCGAGCAGGTAGCAGTCGTCGCCGATCTCGCAGGTTTCGCCGATGACGGTGCCGAAACCATGATCCAGCACGAAGCGCCGCCCGATGCGCGCGGCCGGGTGGATCTCCGCGCCGGATTGCAGCTTGCCGACACTGGCGAGCTTGTGGGCGATGATCTCGCGCTCGGCCAGCCCGCCATGCAGCCACACCTGGTGGGCCAGGCGATGGAAGAGGATGGCCTTGAACGACGCATAGGTCTCGAGGATCAGCCCGGTGCGCCCGCAGGACGCGGGGTCGCGCGCGGCATAGGCCTGGAGGTCCTCGGCCACCTGCTGCACGGCCACTTCCATGATGCCGTCGAGGTGCGGCATGAGCACACCCAGCTCATCGGAAGACAGGATGCGGACCAGGTGGTCCAGCAAGCCGTCATAGAGTTTCAACCGATCGAGATATCCCCACATGCTGTTAGCCCTCCCCTGGCTGGTCATTCGAAATGTGGCAGGTAGCTGTCGACGCCGTCGTACACCAGGGTCAGGACCCGGGTGCCGGTGGGCAGCTCATGGGCCAGCTCGGCGATGGCCACGAGGTTGGCCGCCGAGGACAACCCCAGGCTGATGGCGTCGGTGCGCATGGTGTGGCGCACCCGCTCCAGGCAGGCGGCCTTGGAGACCTTGAGCATGCCGTCCAGCACGCCGAGGTTGAGGATGCGCGGCACCAGCCCGATGGACAGGCCCTGGATCTCATGCGGAGCGTGGCGGTCATTGAGCAGGTCGCACTGCTCCGGTTCGACGCCGAACACCCGCAGGTGCGGCCAGCGTGCCTTGAGGGTCTCCCCCAGGCCGGTGATGTGCCCACCGGTGCCGATGCCGGCCACCAGGCAATCCAGCGGCCGGTCGTCGAAGTCCCGGAGGATTTCCTGCGCAGTGGTGCGCCGGTGAATCTCCGGGTTGGCCGGGTTGCGCTGCTGGTTGAGCATCACGTAGCCGGGGTTCTCCAGCTGCAGCTCCATGGCCTTCTCGCCGTGGGAGTTGTTGCCACGGCGACTGTCGGAGAGCACCACCTCGGCGCCGTACAACCGCAGCAGCTTCTGCTTCTCGGGGCTGTAGTTGTCGGGGATGACCAGCACCACGCGGTAGCCGAGCAGGTTGCCGGCCATGGCCAGGCCGATGCCGGTGTTGCCGCCGCTGGGTTCGATGATGGTCTGCCCGCTGCCGGGCACCAGGATGCCGCGTGCCTCGGCGTCACGGACCATGGCCAGGGCGATGCGGGCCTTGTGGCTGCCACCCGGGTTGAGGGACTCCAGCTTGGCGTAGACCTCCAGACCGGTTTCGGCACTGAAGGCAGCGAGGCGGACGATGGGTGTCTCGCCGATAGCCTGAAGCAGCGATTCGTGGATCATCTCGGTCCCTCAGTACAGCGGCATGTCGTGGTCGACATCCCGGGCCCAGGCCTTGATGCCGCCTTGCAGCACCCGCAAGCCGGTGAAGCCGGCACTGAGCAGCAGCTGGGCGGCGCGCTCGGCACGCGTGCCGCCGTAGCAGACGATGCACAGCGGGCGTTCGCGATCGAGTTCAGCGAGGTGGGCTTCCAGCTCGCCCAGGGGCAGGTTGAGGCTGCCGGGCAGGCGACACACCTCCAGTTCGTTCGGCTCGCGCACATCGAGCAGTTGCAGCTTCTCGCCCCGGGCCAGGCTCAGCTGCAGTTCGCGCGGGCTGACGAAGAAGTCGGCGGGCAGGGTCGACTCGCTCATCTGGCTGGAGGCACAGACCACCGGCTCCTCCACCTGCAGCTCGCGGTCGGTGCGGCTTGGCGAGCAGGTGGGGCAGTCCGCGCGGCGCTTGAAGCGGATTTCGGAGAACTTCATCGACAGCGCGTCGAAGCGCATCAGGCGGCCCACCAGGGGTTCGCCGATGCCGAGGATGAGCTTGATGGCCTCGGTGGCCTGGATCAGCCCGACCACGCCCGGCAGTACGCCGATGACGCCGCCGGCATTGCAGTTGGGGGCGAGTTCGGCAGGCGGGCTCTTGGGAAACAGGCAGCGGTAGCAGGGGCCGTCCTGGTGGTTGAACACGCTCATCTGCCCGTCGAAGCGATGCAGGGCGCCGTACACCAGCGGCCGGCGCAGCAGCACGCAGGCATCGTTGAGCAGGTAGCGGGTGCCGAAGTTGTCGGTGCCATCCACCACCAGGTCGTAGTCCCCGACGAGGCGCATGGCGTTGTCGGGGGTGATGGCGCAATCGTGGGCGTGGATCTGGATGCCGGGGTTGAGGTCCTCCAGGCGGCGCCGGGCGGATTCCACCTTCGGCAACCCGAGGGTGGAAGTGCCATGCACTACCTGGCGCTGCAGGTTGCTGCTTTCCACCCGGTCGAAATCAACCAGCCCCAGGGTGCCGACGCCGGCTGCCGCGAGGTAGAGGCTCACCGGAGAGCCCAGGCCACCGGTGCCGACCACCAGCACGCGGGATTTCTTCAGTCGCAGCTGGCCCTGGCGCCCGACGTCCGGCAGGGTGATGTGGCGCACGTAGCGCCGCACTTCGTCGTTGCTCAGCTCGTCGACATCCAGCCCGCCGGAGGTGGCGAGCATGATGTCCAGCTCGACGCCCGGGGCCAGTTCGCTGTCCACGTCCACCAGCTCGCCGTTGGCGGTGAGCAGGAAGTGCTCCTTGATCTGGGCGTTGCCGTAGAACAGGTGCTCGCGCAGGGCGGCATGCTGCTCGCAGATGCCCTCCACCAGTTCGCGCACAGTCCGGCCTTCGCCTTCCACCCGCGCGGCGGGCAACTTGGCGACCCGCGCCAGTACGTCGGGGAAGATCACCACATTCATAGCCAAACTCCTTTTCTTGCAGGTCGTTATGGGTTGCCGGGGAATTCCCGGCTGCAGACGAATCCTTCGCCGTTCCATTCGAATAACTTGGCGCCCATCGCCTCGCCGGCGCGGACGTCCACCACGAGGTAGGTCACGGGGTGGATGGGCTGTCCCATGAACAGCGCCTTGTCCTCGTCCTCACGGCTGAAATAGGCCCCCACGTCCGGGTGGGAGTGGTAGATGACGCGCACCGGGTTGTCCCCGCGCAGGCTGCGGTTGAGCAGCAGCGTGTCGGCGACGGCGAAGGTGTAGCCGTTGGCGGCACTGCGCCGGTACACCTCGGGGCTGCGCTCGTTGAGCTGGTTCTGGATGTTCTCGCCACGGTGCACCCGGGCATCGGCGAACACGAAGCCACAGCACTCTTCGGGGTAGGTCTCGGCGGCATGGCGGTAGATGGCGCCGAGGACCTCGGCGCTGAAGACGTCCTGGCCAGCCATGGGTCAGTCCTTCTTCGCCAGGAACTTTTCCATGGGCACCTTGGTGATGGCGAAGCCGATCAACAGCAGCGAGGAATAGAACGCCAGGTCACGGGAGATGGTGTGGCCTTCGTACCAGGCCCCGATGATCACCGCGAACACCGGGAAGATGATGAAGACAAAGGACAGGATCACCGGGTTGAGGCGCTTGAGCAGGAAGAAGTACACGATGAAGCCCCCCACCGACGCGCACAGCCCCAGGTAGGCCAGCGCCCCCCAGGAACGGCCGCTGATGGCGCCGAAATCCGGCTGCTCCACGCCCAGCCCCACGAGGAACAGCATCAAGCCGGCAAGGCCGATGGGCAGGGTGTTGTAGGTGATGACGCTGATCTCCGCACCCTTCTTCTTGGTCACCACGTAGCACAACGCATGCATCACGGCCGCCGCGAGGATGGCCAGCACGCCGACGGCCTCGGAGTGTTCCAGGCTCAGCCCCTGCCCGCGCAGGATCATGAACAGGCTGCCGAAACCGATGGCGATGCCCACCACCTGGGAGAGGTAGATGCGCTCCTGCAGGAACAGCGAGGAGAAGATCAGGATGAACACCGGCATACAGCTGAACAGCAGCGCGGTGAGCCCGGAGGAGACGTGGGTCTCCCCGTAGTTGAGCAGGTAGTACGGCACGCTGAAGTAGCACAGGGTGACGAACACGAAGAAGCCGAAGCTGCCCCGGGGGAAGAAGATCGAGTCGCCACGGACCAGGGCGAAGCAGAGGAACAGCGGGAAGGCGATGAGGAAGCGCAGGCCGGAGGCGGTGAGCGGTGGCACGGTTTCCACGGCGATCTTGATGCCCAGCCAGGTGGTGCCCCAGCTGAGGCACACGGTCAGGAACAGCAGGCTGGTGACCAATGCCCCCAGCCATTGCTTCCTGGATTTGCTGGTGTTTTCAATTACCGCGGACATTGGCATGATGACAATCCTTCGTAGCTGCTAAATTGACCCCTAAAATCCAGGTATCAATCACTGATTGACACGGCTCAATCAGGCTATTAGGACGAAAAATGGCTGTCAAACCAATTATTGACACGGTGTCAATCCTGAAAGACGCACTGAATTCCGGGCAGGGCGCCAAGTACAAGCGCCTCGCCGGAGCGATGGAGATCAGGATCCTGGAAGGGACGATCGAAGGCGGCTCCAAGCTGCCGCCCCACCGCAACCTGGCGGACCGGCTGGGGGTCACCATCGGCACGGTGAGCCGCGCCTATGCCGAGCTGGAGCGAATGGGGCTGGTGGTGGCGCGGGTCGGCGACGGCACCTTCGTGCGGCGTCGCGGCCTGGAGCGCAAGCGCGACGAGGGCTTCCGCAACTTCATCGAGGAGGCGCCGGAGCTGTACGACATGAGCCGGAACATGCACATCCCCGGCCCTGAAACCGCCTTCCTCGCCCAGAGCCTGATGGACCTGGCGCGGGACCCGCAGACCCTGAGGGAACTGGCGCTCTATACGCCGGACGCCGGCTTGCCGCGCTACCGCCAGGCAGGCGCGCACTGGCTCGGCCACGGCGACTTCCAGCCCCAGGCGGACCAGGTGCTGTGCGTGAACGGTGGCCAGCACGGGCTGCTCTGCACCCTGATGGCACTGGTGCGGGCCGGGGACACCATCGTCACCGAGCAGCTCACCTACCCCGGACTGATCACCGTGGCGCGCATGCTCGGCATCAAGCTGCTGGGCGTGGACATGGACGAGGAAGGGCTGGTCCCGGAATCCCTCGACGAGCTGTGCCGCAGCAACCGGGTGTCGGCGCTGTACTGCACGCCGACCATCCAGAACCCCACCACGGCGGTGCTCTCACCGCAGCGGCGGGAGACCGTCGCGCGGCTGTGCCGCGAGCACAACCTGCTGATCATCGAGGACGAGGCCCACGCCGTGCTGGTGGAGGACCGCCCGCCGCCGATGACCCACTACGCGCCGGAGCGCTGCATCCTCATCAGCAGCCTGAGCAAGGCGGTGGCGGCCGGGCTGCGGGTGGGCTACCTGCATGCACCGACCACGCTGGTCAGCCGCATCGCCGCCGCGTTGCGTGCCACCTGCTGGATGGCCACGCCCCTGGCGCTGGAGCTGTCCACCCAATGGATCGAAAACGGCACGGCGAGCAAGTTGCTGCACCAGCAGATCGCCGAGATCGGCCGGCGCAAGGCGCTCGTGGAAGGCTTGCTGGACGGGCTGCAGTACCGCACCCACCCGCAGAGTCCGCACTTCTGGATCGAGGTGCCGGAGGCCTGGCGCGCCTCCGACGTGGAGGCCGACCTGAAGCTGCGCAACTACCTGATCACCGCCGCCGAGACCTTTGCCGTCGGCCGGGCGGCGGTGCCCCAGTACGTACGCGCCAGCGTCAGCAATGCCTCCACCAGTGACCAGTTGCTGTACGACGGTTTCCTCGCCCTCGCCAGCACCCTGCGCCACGGGGCGGAACGTTTCGAAGCCTGATCAGCGCCAGTGGCGCTGCTGAACCTTGCGGGCGCGGCCGACACCGGCCAGGCGCCCCAGGCCCAGCGCCAGGCTCTCCAGCAGCCAGGCCAGGAGGAAGGCGCAGGCCAGGCCCCAGCCAATGGCCTCGGGCACCAGCAGCACCTGGTAGCTGTAGGCATTGGCGGTCTCCAGCAGCAGCTCGCGGTCGGCCGCGCTCAGCACGTGCCAGGTGCGTGCGTACCAGGCCCCCTGCATGGCCTGCCATTCCCGCTGCAGCAAGGCATCGCGGTTGACCAGGGTGGCGACGCTGTCGGCGTCGCTGCGCATCACCGGGTCGTCGCTCTGGCGGTAATGCGCCACCAGGGCGTCCAGGTTGCCGTCGAAGAAGCGCTTGGCCGTCTCGCGGAATCCGGCCAGGGCACGCTCGGCTTCCAGTCGGTGGGCCTCCACGCGCTTGGCGTAGTCATCGACGAAGCCGGGAACCTGCACGCCGACCAGCAGCCCCAGGGTGAACAGCACCAGCCTCAGGTAGCTCCTCAGCATCGCCCCTCTCCTCTCAGGTCTGGCCCGAGGCCAGGCATTCGCCGCGTCGCCACAGGGCCCAGGCCCCCGGCTGGTAGCGCGTCCAGGTTTCGTTGTCGGTGAGCGGCTCGGTGGCGATCACCGTCACCACGTCGTCCGGGGTGGTCTCGGCCTGGAAGTCCACCGTCAGGTCGGCGTCCTTCAACCGCGCCGGGCCGAAGGGCGCACGGCGGGTGATGTGGGCCAGCTTGGTGGAGCAGAAGCAGAACAGCCAGTCACCGTCGCTGACCAGGGCATTGAACACACCCCGGGTGCGGTACTCGGAACAGGCCTGCACCAGCACCGGCAGCAGCACCTCCACCGGCACCGGCTCCGGGAAGCCCTGGCGCACCCGGTTGAGCAGGTCGCAGAAGGCCGCCTCGCTGTCGGTGTCGCCCACCGGGCGGTAGAAGCTGGGAACGGGCTGGAAGTCGGCCAGTTGGCCGTTGTGGGCGAAGCACCAGTTGCGCCCCCAGAGCTCCCGCACGAAGGGGTGGGTGTTGGCCAGGCAGACCTTGCCGACGTTGGCCTGGCGGATATGGCCGATGACGGTCTCGCTCTTGATCGGGTAGCGCTGCACCAGGCGCGCCACCTCGGAATCGACGCTGGCCGACGGGTCCTGGAACAGGCGCAGCCCCCGTCCCTCGTAGAAGCCGATGCCCCAACCGTCACGGTGGGGCCCCGTGCCGCCGCCACGCTGCATCAGGCCGGTGAAGCTGAACACGATGTCGGTGGGGACGTTGGCACTCATGCCGAGCAGTTCGCACATGGATCAAGGCTCTCGTTTCATGGCCCGCCGCAACAGGTCGGCTTCCCGTTCCAGGCGCGCCTGGAGCGCAGTGCGCCCCAGGGGCAGGAAACGGGTCAGCGCCCGCCACAACAGGCCCGCCAGGTCACCCCGGCGTCTTGGAATCAGGTGGAGGTGCAGGTGGGGCACGTGCTGGTTCGCATCCGGCCCGTCGTTCACCAGCATGTTGATGCCCTGTTCGCCAAGGCCAGCCCGGCGCATCGCCGCCATCAGCTCATCGGCCAGGGGCAGCAGGCGCGCGCGGGCGCTCTCGGGCAGGTCATGGAGATACGGCGCATGCTGCCGGGCGACCACCAGGACGTGGGCCGGGCGCAGGGGGAAGATGTCCAGCAGCACCAGGAAATCCGCTTCCTCGTGCAGCACATGAGCCGGCGCATGGCCACCGGCGATGGCGCAGAACACGCAATCCATCGGGCACTCCCTGGCGAATGAAAGGGTCCTGCTGCGTGGCTAGAGGCGCGGTTCGATCCGCAGGCGGCGGTCGCCACGGGCATCGGTGCGGGTGTCAAAGCGGGCATCCCCCTCGCGCTCCATCAACTGGCGCAGGGTGGGCTCCTCGTCGTCCACGGGCTCCTCGGCCGGCCGCTCGCGGGCCGCACGGCGAGCCTTGATCGCCCGCTCGATGGGCCAGCGGATGGCCACGAAGACCAGGTACAGCACGAAGCCGATCATGCCGTACATGGCCAGGTCGGAGACCGCCTTCCAGGCGTTGTTGCCCACCTTGAACACCATGTCCAGCGCCGTCACCGCCACGGCGGGAGCGTACAGGTCGCGACCCGGGTCCACCGGCGTCGGGGTCAGCAGCAGCACCGCCACCACCAGGCGCACCGGCTCGCGCAGCCAGCGCCACATCCAGCCGGTCGCACGGAAGCACACCAGCAGGCAGCCAAGGGCCGCCACGGCGTAGGCACCCCAGGCAAGTAGGTAGTCGTGTTCGTTCATTGGCTTCCGTGGCATGGCGGGCAAAGGGGCGCTTATGATAGCGACTTTTCCCCGCTCCGGCGTCCCCCCGCCGTCGCCCGCCGCACCCGAGAGGACCTCATGTCACACGCCCCCATCGCCCGAGCCCAGGATGGCGCCGATCCGTACCGCTGGCTGGAAGAACGCGACGCCCCCGAGGTGCTGGATTACCTGAAGGCCGAGAACGCCTGGCTGGACGAGCAACTGGCCGACCAGGCCGACCTGCGCGAGCGCCTGTTCCAGGAAATCCGCGGCCGCATCCGCGAGACCGACCTGTCCCTCGCCACGCCCTGGGGTCCCTACCTTTATTACCAGCGCACCACCGCCGGCGATGAATACCCACGCCACTATCGCTGCGCGCGCCCGCAGGGCGGCTCGCTGGACATCGACCCGGCCACCGAGCAGTTGCTGCTGGACCCGAACGCGCTGGCGGACGGCGGCTTCCTCTCGGTCGGCGCCTTCAGCGTCAGCCCCGACCACCGCCTGCTGGCCTACAGCCTCGACACCAGCGGCGACGAGGTCTACCAGTTGTTCGTCCGCGACCTCATGGACGGCACCCTGCATGCCCTCCCCTTCGAGGACTGCGACGGCAGCATGACCTGGGCCAACGACAGCCGCACGCTGTTCTTCGGCGAGCTGGACGAGACCCACCGCCCCTTCCGCCTGCACCGTTACCGCCTGGGCGAGACCCATGCTGAACAGGTCTTCGAGGAACCGGACGGACGCTTCTTCCTCGGCTGCCACCGCGCCAGCTCCGAGCGCCAGTTGCTGCTGGACCTGTCCAGCAAGACCACCAGCGAAACCTGGGTGCTGGACGCCGGGACGCCCGATGCCGACTTCCGTTGCATCGCCCCCCGCGAGGAAGGTCACGAGTACTACGTCGACCACGGCCAGGTCGACGGACGCTGGTGCTGGCTGGTCCGCAGCAACCAGGCCGGCATCAACTTCGCCCTCTACCTGGCCGAGGAGGCGGACCCGAGCCGCGAACACTGGCAGGAGCGTATCCCCCACGACCCGGAGCGCATGCTGGAAGACCTCAGCCTCAACAGCAGCGCCCTCACCCTCAGCCTGCGCGAAGGCGGCCTGCCGGTGATCGAAGTGCACCCTGCCGGCGGCACCGCCTACCGCGTGCAACTGCCGGATGCGGCCTACAGCCTCTACGTGCAGGACAGCCTGGAGTTCGACAGCCCGGTGATCCGCCTGCGCTACGAAGCCCTCAACCGCCCCGCCCAGGTCCGCGAACTGCGCCTGGCCGACGGCGAGCAGCGGGTGCTCAAGCAGACGCCGGTGGAAGGCCCGTTCGACGCCGATGCCTACGTCAGCCAGCGCCTCTGGGCCATGGCAGCGGACGGCACGCGCATCCCCATCAGCCTGGTCGCCCGCCGCGAAACCCTGGGCCGCCCGGCGCCGCTCTACCTCTATGGCTACGGCGCCTACGGCGCGAGCCTCGACCCCTGGTTCTCCCATGCCCGCCTGAGTTTGCTGGACCGTGGCTTCGTCTTCGCCATCGCCCACGTACGCGGCGGCGGTGAGCTGGGCGAAGCCTGGTACCGCGCCGGCAAGCTGGAGCACAAGGCCAACACCTTCGGCGACTTCATCGCCTGCGCCGAGCACCTGCTGGCGGAGGGCCTGACAACCCGCGAACAGCTGGTCATCAGCGGTGGCAGCGCCGGCGGGCTGCTGATCGGCGCCGTGCTCAACCAACGTCCGGAGCTGTTCGCAGCGGCCATCGCCGAAGTGCCCTTCGTCGACGTGCTCAACACCATGCAGAACCCCGACCTGCCGCTCACCGTCACCGAGTACGACGAGTGGGGCGACCCGAACCAGCCCGAGGTGTTCGAGCGCATCCGCAGCTATGCGCCCTACGAGAACGTGAAGCCCCAGGCCTACCCGGCGCTGCTGGTGGTGGCCGGCTACAACGACTCGCGGGTGCAGTACTGGGAAGCCGCCAAATGGGTGGCGAAGCTGCGGGCGACCCGCACCGACGACCACCTGCTGCTGCTCAAGACCGACCTGGGTGCCGGCCACGGCGGCATGAGCGGGCGCTACCAGGCGCTGCGCGACGTTGCCCTGGAATACGCCTTCCTGTTCAAGGTGCTGGGGCTGGCTGCCGCGTGAAGGTCCAGCGCCTGCTGTTCATCTGCGGCCAGAATCGGCTGCGCAGCCCCACCGCCGAGCAGCTGTTCGCCAGCTGGCCCGGCGTGGAAACCGACTCGGCCGGCCTAAAGGCCGAAGCGGAGACCCCGGTAACACCCGAGGCCCTGGCCTGGGCGGACCTGATCCTGGTGATGGAGAGCAGCCATCGGCGCAAGCTGGCCGCACGCTTCCCCGCCGCGCTCAAGGGCAAGCGCGTGGTCAGCCTGGATATCCCCGACGAGTACGACTACATGGACCCGGCCCTCGTGGCGCTGCTCCAGGCCCGGGTCCCGCCGCTGCTGCGCTAGGGCGCCGGCTTCTTCTCGCCGTTGCCCAGCCCCTTGCTGTTGCGGTCGAGCTGTTCCTGCAGCAGCGGAATGCGTTCGTCACGCGGGTCTGCCTGGCGCGTGGTCGGCGGGTTCACCAGCAACGGCGGACTGCCCGGCGGGGCGGCAGACGGAAAGCTCGGCGGACTGGGCTGGGAATAGGGCTGCGGCGTGGCGGTACCGGGCGAACCGGGTGCCGGCGTGCCGGGCGAGCGCAACAAGGGCGGCTGCTGGGCCTGGGCGGCGCAACTGATCGCGACCAGCGCGGAAAATGCGAGCACAATGGCGCGCTTCATCTGGACCTCCTGCCTTTCGGCATCGACGCCCCCAGTCTAACGGCCAGCTCATGGCTGCCCGACCACTCCGACGGAATGCCCCATGACCAACAACGACATACTGCGCAGCCTGCGCTACCTGCTGGACATCAGCGACGCCCGGGTGGTGGAGATCATCGGCCTGGCCGACCAGGAAGTGAGCCTGCAGGAAGTGGCAGCCTGGCTGGCCCGCGAAGATGAGGAGGGCTACCACGCCTGCAGTGATCGGCGCCTGGCCGGCTTTCTCGATGGACTGGTCTACGCCATGCGCGGCAAGGACGAGAGCCGCCCGCCCTTCCCCCTCGAACTGCCGATGAGCAACAACCAGGTGCTGAAGAAGCTGCGCGTGGCCCTGGAGCTGCGCGAGGACGACATCCTCGACATCCTCCGCGAAGCCGACCTGCCCATGACCCGTGCCGAGGTGGGGGCGCTGTTCCGCAAGAAGGACCACAAGAACTACCGCCCCTGCGGCGACCAGGTGCTGCGCAACTTCCTCCGCGGCCTCACCGCCCGACGGCGGCCTACACAGGGCTGAGAACCTTCATCGGCGCGTCTAGAATTCATCGGCCGGCCACCGGAACCTTGCCGTAACGGCGCCAGTCACACCCCTCGATGACCTCAAGGAGTAGCCGATGAAAATCCTCATGGTGCTGACCTCGCATGACCGCCTGGGCGATACCGGCCAGCCGACCGGCTTCTGGCTGGAAGAGTTCGCCGCGCCCTATTTCGCCTTCCGTGATGCCGGCGCCGAGGTGGTGCTGGCCTCCCCCCGGGGCGGCCAGCCGCCGCTGGATCCGAAGAGCGACGACCCGGCCGCGCAGACCGAAGCCACCCACCGTTTCCGCAGCGACCCGCAGGCACAGCAGGCGCTGGCCAACACCCTGCCTCTGGCGGGACTGGTCTCGGCCGACTACGACGCCCTCTTCTACCCCGGCGGCCATGGCCCCCTGTGGGACCTGGTGGACGATCCCTTCTCCATCCGCCTGATCGAAGACCTGCACAACGCCGGCAAGCCGGTGGCGGCGGTGTGCCACGCCCCTGCCGTGCTGAAGAATGCCCGCGCCGCCGATGGCAACCCCCTGGTGCAGGGCTGCGCGGTGACTGGCTTCTCCAACTCCGAGGAAGCGGCGGTGGGCCTCACCGAGGTGGTGCCCTTCCTGGTGGAGGACATGCTCCGCGACCTCGGCGCCCACTACTCCAAGGTGGCCGACTGGCAACCCCATGTGGTCGCCGACGGCCACCTGATCACCGGGCAGAACCCGGCCTCCTCGGAGCCCACCGCCGCCGCGTTGTTGCAGTTGCTCGGGGAGTGAAGTCACGCCCGGTGGGCTGGCTTCAGCCACCTCGTCCGGGCGGATCTCAAACACCTCGCGAGCAGAGCTCGTTCCTACAGGACATGTCGAACGGTCGGGTGGCTCCCAGCGACTCCTGGGTGAGATTGACAGCGGTAGGCCCGTAGCCACATCACCTACACAAGCCAGAACTACCTCAGAGTTCTGAACGCATCCCAGTCAACTCGTCGTTGCCGATGCCCTGTGTTTTCAGAAGAACTGCGAAACACTCAATTTTACGTTCCGCCCCACTCCCGAGACGGCTTCGCCAAGGTAGGGGTAGTACTCACGATTGAACAGGTTATCGACTGCCAACCTCGCTTCGAAGCCCTTGGCAAAGCGGGGCTTCCAACTGGCGAACACACCATGCAGGGCGTACCCCTGGCTCTCCGGCAGACTCCAGAGCGCGGCCCGGGGATCGTCGTCCGCTGGCGATCGGTCCTGCTTACGCACGAAGTTGCCGGTCCATCCCAACGCAAGATCTGCTTCAGGCACCTTCACCCCCAACGTAGCCACTGCCTTGCGCGGAGGAATTTCCGCGATCCATGTTTCAGAGCCCCACGGGTTAGATGGAGAGGCGTCGCGCTGGCCGCGGATGTAAGAGACCGAGAGACTGCCAAACACCCGGGCGCTATCGTAGAACGATTCGACCTCCAGCCCCTCAATGGTGTAGCCCGGCAGGTTGCGGTTGTTGGTGAGGGTACCCGGACAGTCGGCGCTGCTACTGAGCTTCTCGGCGCAATAGACCCCGGTCCGCTTGAAGATTTCATCCTTGCCACGGTTACGGAACAGAGTGGTGCGTATCTGCAGGCTGTCGCTGTCAGCAAGCAGCCGGTCCACGTTGAAGATGCTGCCCAGGCGAATACCCGTGATGCGCTCAGGATCGAGGTTGCGACTCGTACCCGGAACACTGCTGATCGCACTTTGCACTTCATACAATTCGTCGATCAGGGGCGCACGCCAGGTTTTGCTGTAGTCGGCGAACAGTGCCAGGTTCTCCGTTGCGGTCCAGAAGACGCCTAACCTCGGCGACCAACCGGTATAGCGGACCTGACTGTAGTCATGCCCAACCTTCGGATCAGGATTATTGAAGCGAGGTGCCAAGCTAGGCTCCCCCTTGCTGATTACCTGGTCGTAGCGCAGAGCAGGTGTAATGGTCACCGAGCCGATAGTGATCGCATCCTGCAGGAAGCCACTCCGCGTCTCCTGCTCACCAGAGGGCATGTAATAGGGCTGGTACAAGCCGAAGTTGTAGGCTGCATCACGAGTCTTGCTGAGGTCCTTCATCAGCGTATCGCGCTCATGCCCATGCCACTGCACACCCACCGTTGCGACATGAGCAAACGGCCCCGTATCGAACCGACTTTCGTTCTTCAACTCCGCCAGGCGATCGGTGTAGTTGACCCAGCTTTCATTGCCCAACGACCCTGCAAATCCGGGTGTGGCGTTGTCCGGTCGCTTGTCATGCTGATCAGTCTTGGAATAGGCGTAACTGGCTGTGACGTTGATCCAGGGGTTGTCGAGTGGTGCGTAGTTCCATTTGAGGGAGTAGTTCTCATCGTCCTGGTCGCGGTAGACCAGCTTGCGCTTCCACGCACCATCCAACCCGTAGCGAGCGATCTCGGCCGCCGTGGGTGCGGCCATTTCATCGCGCTTGGCTGCGAACGGCTCCCAGGCCTGGCTTCCGGACTGCATCGCAGAAAGGGTGAGCACATGCTCTTCGTTGAGGCGCAGGTTGCTCTTGAACAGAAAGGCATCAAGCTGATTCTCGGAGTACACGAAGCGCGTGCCATCGGGACGCTTGATATTCCCACCGTCACGCCAGTTCATGAACAGCAGGCTGTCGAGCATCTTATCTTCGGTCTGGCCGTAGACGGCCCCGCTGTATATCTCCTGGCGGTCGTTGGTGTGGTAGCCGTACTTGATGAAAGCCCCGACGTCACGCCCCTCCTGCAGCAGGTCGGCAGGGTCCTTAGTGTCCACCTTGATCACCCCGCCGAAGCCGCCATTGCCGTAGAGCGTACTGTGGGGCCCCTTGTCGACCTCGACGTTCTTGATCAGCTCCGGCTCGATGAACACCGAGCCCTGGCGATACTTCTCGAAGCCCTTTGGGGCCCCATCGAGGATCACCTTGACGTCCTCGACATCCCCCATGCCCCAGATATTCAGGGTTTGCCCACCCGGCCTGGGCGAGCCGCTGGAGCTGACCCCAGGCAACGTATCCAATAGTTCGCCAATGTTGTCGGCCTGCTTGCGGTCGATGTCTTCCTGGGTCAGCACCGAGCGCCCCACAGTGCTGCTGTCGATGGCATCCCCCATGATGCTGGTGCTGCCCAGGTTGAGGACATTGTCATTAGCAGGTGCCTGATCGTTTCCCGGCAAGCGCCGCACCACGAACCCATCCCCCGCTTCCACCAGCTCCAGCCCCGTCCCCGAGAGCAACCGCTCCAGGGCCAGACGCGGGCTGTAGCGCCCCTTCAACGCCGGCGCACGTACATCGCGCAGCTGGGCTTCATCGAACAGCACCTGCAGTTGCCCCTGCTGGGCAAGGCTGGTCAGGGCGCTGGCCATGGGCTGGGCCGGCAGGTCGAAGTCGTGGTCCTGGGCCAGTGCCGAGGCGCTGGCCAGCCAGGTCGCCAGGGCGCTGCCGGCAACGAGCCGGCGCAGGACGAAGCGGGTGGTACGGGTGTTCATGCAGGTCTCCCCTTGTGCTGCAGGACCGCCACGGCAGCTGGCGGTTACCAGGAGGAAGACGCACAGACGAGAAAAATCCACATATGCGAATGAAAAATATTTTTATTTGTAGCGAGTCAACCAGGCCTTCAGCGCGGATGGATCAACGCCCGCCCATCCGCCAGGTGCTCGACCTGGACCGGCAGCAACTGCGGCAAGGCAGCGAGGAAGGCGTCCGGGTTGGCGAGGTTGAGGCTGCCGGAGACACGCCGCTGGGCCAGTCTCGGGTCCGCCAGGCCCACCGGGGCCGGGCGATAACGCGACACCTCGTCGAGCAACTGCGCCAGGGGGCGATCCCGGAAGACCAGTTGCCCTCTGCGCCAGCTGGCGATCTCCTCGGGCCGGCGGTGGCCTTGTTCGAGGGTGGCGGTGCGGTAGTCGTAGTCGAGGCTGTCCCCTGCCAGCAGTTCCAGCGGCTGCGCCGTTCCTGGATGCGGCTCGACGGCCACGTGACCACTCTCCACTGCCACATCGAGCCGCTGCTCGCCGCGTCTCACGCTGAAGCGGGTGCCCAGTACCCGCACCCGCCCGTCTCCGGCGGTGACATCGAAGGGACGGGTTTCATCACGGGCAACGGCGAAGAAGGCTTCGCCTTCCAGCAGGTCCACCTCCCGGTGGTCGTCATACAGGCGAACGCGCAGGCGCGTGGCACGGTTGAGGTCGATGCGGGTGCCGTCGGCCAGGGTCACCTGCTGCGTGGCGCTAAGGGGGCTGGCGAAGGTCTCGTCGACCTCGGGCCCACCCCGGGAAACCAGCACCAGGGCGCAGGCCACCAGCAAGGACGCAGCGGCAGCCAGGGGCAGGCGCCAGCGCCGTGGGCGCAGGGGCACCACCGGTGCTGACAGACTCGGGCGCGGTACGCGATCGAGTTCTGCCCAGATCTGCTGCATCTCGGAAAAGGCGCGGGCATGCGCAGGGCTGGCGGCCAGCCAGGCCTGCAACTCGGCTTCGTCCTGCGTGCTGAACTGGCTACCGGAGCGCCGCGCCTGCCAGGTCGCGGCCTGCTCGTCGATCGAGGGGCGTGCTTCCATCCACGTGTTCTCGTTCATGGCACGTCCTCCTGTCCCGCATCGAGCAGGCGCTGCCTGCAATGCAGGAGGGCACAGGCGACGTGCTTCTCCACCATGCTGAGGGAAATCCCCATGCGCTCGGCGACTTCGGCCTGGGAGAGCCCGTCGAACTTGTGCAGGACGAAGGCCTCCCGCCGGCGCGGCGGCAGATCATCCAGCGCTCGGGCCAGGTGATGCAAGCGCTGGTGTTGCTCGGCCTTGTCCTGGGGGCCTGGGGCGGCATGCTCGAACAGCGCCTCATCGTGCTCGACAGGGGCCGGCTCCGTCCCTCTCCTCACCTGCTGGCGTCGCCAGTGGTCACGCAGGAGGTTGCGAGCGATCTGGAACAGGAAGGCGCGGGGCTGCGCCACGCGGGCGCGATCGCGAGAGCCCAGCCACTGGGCGAAGGCGTCCTGGGCGAGATCGGCCGCATCGGCCTGGCTGCCCAGGCGCTTGCCGAGGAACTTCAGCAGTTCGGCATGGAAGGCCCGGTAGGCGCCCGAGACGGTGCCACGGAACTGCTCATCCATGGCGGGCTTTCCCACCGGCCAGACCTGACTTCACGACACCCCCGACTGCAGGTGCTTCCCGCCCGCTCAAGGCTGACAGATAACGGGAAGCAACAAATGAGAATGCATATCATTAGATGCCAGGCTTTTTCCGGCGTCAAGATCAGCACCCAGAAACGAAAAACCGCGGCCGAGGCCGCGGTTTTCGAAGAGCACCGATCAGTGCGCGAGGAGTGAGCCACCGGTCTTGCCGGCGAGCTTCTCGGGCTTGATCAGGAAGCGGGCCAGGGCCGGCAGCAGCCAGAGCGCGCCGAACATGTTGACGATGAACATGAAGGTCAGCATCAGGCCCATGTCGGCCTGGAACTTGATCGCCGAGAACATCCAGGTTGCCACGCCGATGGCCAGGCACAGGCCGGTGAAGAGCACGGCTTTGCCGGTGGACTTCAGCGTCTGGTAGTAGGCCTCCTGCAAGGTGAGGCCGGCGCGCAGGAAGCTTTCCAGGCGGCTGTAGATGTAGATGCCGTAGTCGACACCGATACCCACGCCCAGTGCCACCACGGGCAGCGTCGCCACTTTCACGCCGATGCCGAGGAAGGCCATCAGGGCATTGCCCAGCACCGAGGTGAGGATCAGCGGGATGACGATGCAGATGGTCGCCGGGATCGAGCGGAAGGTGATCAGACACATGGCCGCGACGCAGATGTACACCAGGATCAGGATGGTCAGCTCGGTCTGGGCGATCACCTCGTTGGTGGCCGCTTCGATGCCGGCGTTACCGGCGGCGAGCAGGAACTCCAGCCCGTCCTTGTTGTGCTCCTGGGCGAAGCCCTGGACCGCCTTGACCGCGCGCTGCAGGGTCTCGGCCTTGTGGTCGTTGAGGAACACCAGCACCGGTGCGAGGGAGCAGTCGGTGTTGTACAGGCCGTCGGCGCGGCTGATGGAGTTGTTCAGCACGTCCTGGTTGCGGGAGAGGGTTTCCCACTTCAGGTTGCCTTCGTTCATCCCTTTGATCACCTGCTTGGAGACGGTGACCATGGAGATGGCGGACTGCACGCCCTGGGTGTTCTCCATCGTCCACATCAGCTCGTCGATGGGGGCCAGCGCCTCGTGGGTGGAGCACCCCTCGGGCTTGGTCTTGACCATCACCACGAGCACGTCGGAGCTGGTGGAGTAGTTGCTGATGATGAAGTTGTTGTCCTTGTTGTAGCGCGAGTCCGGACGCAGCTCCGGCGCGCCCTGGTCGAGGTCGCCGATCTTCAGGTGCTTGCCGTACCAGAGGCCGCCGCCGAAGGCCATGATGGCGATGACCACGGAGATGGGCGCCACGGTGGGGTGCGCGAAGTTGGACAGCAGGCGCCAGAACGGGTGCTCGCGGGTCGCGTCCTTCTTGCTGCGGTCGATGGCCTTCTTGCTGATGCCGACATAGGAGATGGCGACCGGCAGCAGGATCAGGTTGGTGAAGACGATCACCGCCACGCCGATGGAAGCGCCGATGGCCAGCTCGCGGATCACGCCGATGTCGATGATCAGCAGGGTGATGAAGCCCACGGCGTCAGCCAGGATGGCGATCATCCCCGGCAGGAACAGCTGGCGGAAGGTGCGCCGGGCCGCGGTCAGGGCGTTGTCGGCGTCGCTGGATTGCAGGGCGATACCGTTGATCTTCTGCACCCCGTGGGAGATGCCGATGGCGAAGATCAGGAACGGCACCAGCATGGAGTACGGGTCGAGCCCGAAGCCCACCGAGTGCATCAGGCCCAGCTGCCAGATCACCGCCACCAGGGTGGTGGAGAGCACGGCGATGGTGCTGCGGATGCACCAGGTGAACCAGTAGAGCAGCACCAGGGTGGTGAGGAAGGCGATGCCGAAGAAGGCCACGACCATGATCAGGCCGTCGATCAGGTCGCCGACCTTCTTGGCGAAGCCGACGATGTGCACCTGGACGTTCGGGTTCTGGGCCTGGTACTTGTCGCGGATCTTCTCTTCCAGCTCATGGGAGAACTGTCGGTAGTCGAGCTTCAGCAGCTTGCCCTGGTCGTTCGGGTCCGGGTAGGACTCGAGCAGCGGCACGTCGATGATGCTGGACTTGAAGTTGTTGGCCACCAGGCGGCCGATCTGGCCGGACTTGAGCACGTTGTTGCGCAGCTCTTCCAGGCTGTCGGCGGAACCGTCGTAGGTCTGCGGGATGACCTCGCCGCCGGCGAAGCCTTCCTCGGTCACTTCGGTCCAGCGAACGCTGGGGCTCCACAGGGACTTCAGGCCGGAACGATCGACGCCGGGAATGTAAAAGACCTCGTCGTGGATCTGGCGCAGGGTCTCCATGTAGTCCTTGCTGAAGATGTCCCCGTCCTTGGCTTCCACCGAGATGCGCACGGTGTTGCCCAGGTTCGCCAGGTCGTTGCGATGCTCCATCATCTTCTGGATGAAGGGGTGGTGCAGCGGAATCATCTTCTCGAAGCTGGTGGACGGGCGCACCTGGGTGGCCTGCCAGAAGAGGAAGATGCTGACCAGCAGGCAGATGACGATCACCGCCGGCCGGTTGTTGAAGATCAGGCGCTCCAGGAAGGTCGCCTTGTCCTGGTGATGGTTACTCATCGAAACTCCCCCACCTTGTTATTGTTGGCCCAGCTCGGCGCCAGTCGGCGAGGCGACACGCGCCCCACCCTGTCCCACCAGGATCAGGTTGCCCTTGCTGTCGACCGTGGCACTGGCCAGCGACAGACGATCGGCGCGGTTGACCACGCTGAAGGTGCGGCCGGCATCGGTGCTCTTCAGCACGCTGCCACCATGGCCGACCACCAGCAGGGTGCCGTCGTCGAGCAGGGTGCCGCCGGAAAGACCGAACTCCAGGGTGCCGCCGCGGGCGTTCTTGAGCGGGATGGTTTCCCAGGTCGTGCCGAAATCGGCGGAGCGGAACAGGTGGCCACGCAGGCCGTAGGCGATCACGACGCCGGGCTCTGCGGTACCGGACACGCCGAACAGCGAGCCCTCGTAGGGCCCTTCGAGGCGTTCCCAGGTCTGGCCCCAGTCGGGGGAGCGGAACATGCTGCCCATCTCGCCGACGATGAACAGGCCGGAGTCCTTCACCGCCGCGATGGCATTGATGTGGTACTGGTCTTCGTTGTCGAGGCGGTCGCTGACGTCTTCCCAGTTCTTGCCACCGTCCTCGGTGGCCAGCAGGGCGCCGTAGGAGCCAACGGCGAAGCCGGTGCTGGCGTCCTTGAACCAGACGTCCAGGAGCGGGGCTTCACGCTGCAGGTCTTCGAACTGGAGTGTCCAGGTCGCCCCGCCATCCTCACTGGCGAGAATCTGCGCGTCGTGGCCGACGGCCCAACCCTTCTTGTCGTCGACGAAGTAGACGGCGGTCAGCATCTGCCGGGTCGGCACCTTGGCCTGGGTCCAGCTCGTGCCGTCGTCGTCGGAATAGAGAATATGGCCACGATCCCCCACGGCAACCAAGCGCTTGCCGGCGTGGGCGACGTCCAGCAGCAGGCTGGTGATGGCCTTGGGTGATTCGATGGAGTAGACCGGTGCTGCCTCGGCGGCATGCACGGTGGGCACCATGGCGGAAGTCAGGATGGACAGCACACTGAACAGCGAGAGCGCTTTGGCCAGCGGCGAGTGGAAGCGGAACGCCGGCTGGGCGGAATGACGCGCGCCACGACCGGACTGGGTGCGCCGCATGACGGGCTCACTCATACACCTTTCCCCCTTATTGTTATAGGTGGTCCTGCCCCACGGGCAGGCGGCTTATGCTATCCAGCTTTGGAAAGCGCTGACAATCGGCGGGACGTTATGTTTTGTTAAGCCAAACCCGCGTGATTGAGCCCTTATCAGGGCCTCTGATGAATGAAAAAGGCCGCTACCAGAGTAGCGGCCTTTTTCTGTCCTGCGAATCGATCAGCGAGTACCGCGACGACGCAGGGCAGACGGCTTGAAGTAACCGTCATCCGGGACCGGCTGGGTGAAATCGATGGTGCTCGACTCCTCGTTGTCGAGGTTCTGCACGTGGTAGCGGCGGGCCTGCAGATCATGGAACACGTCCAGCGCGGACCAGGTAGTCGGCAGGTCGTAGTAGTTCTTCAGGTAGGCCACCGAGACACGCCACAGCTCACCGCGACCGTCGTACTGGTCGACCACGGCGGCTTGCCAGCTGTCCTCGTCGAGGAACAGGGTGCGCTTGGAGTAGATGTGGCGGGCGCCCGGCTTCAGGGTGCCTTCCACGACCCACACGCGGTGCAGTTCGTTACGGGTGACGGCCGGGTTCAGGTGACCGGGCTTGAGCAGGTCCTTGTACTTAACCTCAGGGCTGGAGACCTTGTAGTTGTTGTACGGGATGTAGATTTCCTTCTTGCCCACCAGCTTCCAGTCGTAGCGATCCGGCGCACCGTTGAACATGTCGGTGTCGTCGGCAGTACGCAGGCCGTCGGCGGCAGCGATGGGGGTGTCGTAGGCCAGGTTCGGCGCACGGCGAACGCGACGCTGGCCGGCGTTGTAGCCCCAGGCCTGACGCGGCTCCTTCACCTGGTCCAGGGTCTCGTGCACCAGCACGGCGCCACCCGCCAGGCGAGCCGGGCTCTTGGTGAAGGACAGGTAGTAGAACAGGATGTTGTTCAGGTCAGCGTACGAACCCTTCGGGTTGTAGTACTTGAACAGGGCTTCCTGCTGCGAGGTCACCAGGGAGTAGTCGCCATTGCGCTGCACGGCCACTTCGGAAGCGCGACGCACGATGTAGGAACCGCGATAGCGAACGATGTGGTTCCACAGGGCCTCGACGCCGTTCTGCGGGATCGGGAACGGAATGCCGCCGTAGGCATCGGCAAAGCCGTTGCCGCCATCCAGCAGCTTGGCGGTGGTGGCGTTCTTGACGGTGTTGTCATAGACCCACTGCGGCGCGGAGCCGGAGCGACGGGTCGGGTAGACCGGCATCTGGAAGGTGTCCGGGTAGGCATTGAACAGGGCGATCTGACCGGGGGTCAGGTTGGCCTTGTACTGGTCCAGGTTGGCCTTGGTGATGGTGAACAGCGGCTTGTCGCCCGGGAACGGATCGACATGATGCTGTCCCGGCTTGTAGCCGGCCGGGGCCTGGGTGATGCCGCCGGTCCACTCGGGGATGGTGCTAGCAGCATTGCCGGCCTTCTCGGCACCGAAGGGGGTCAGGCTGGTGCCCAGCTTGGCGGCTTCCTGGGCGGACACTGCCGCCAGCGCGCTACCGGCGGACAGTGCGAACGCAACTGCCGCGCCAATCAGCGAAAGCTTTTTCAGCATGTTGAATCTCCGTGAGGGTTCAGCGGCAGGAGCCCATGAAGGCCCCCGCCTTCTTTCTAGTTAGAAGGAGTACTTGACGTTGACGCCGATGTTGTCGCGGTCGCGGACAGAGTTATTCTGGCCACCCCCGAAGAACTCGGTGTACTGGATCTCGCCTTCCAGGCTGTTCAGGTAGGTCGCCTTCAAGCCCAGGGTGTAGGCCTTGCGCCCCTCGATGAAGTTACCGGTCTGGTAGGAGTTACCTTCGAAGTCGTCCTTGTAGACAACGAACGGGGAGACGTTGACACCAGCAATCACGTCGTTCCAGGTACCGTTCAGCACCAGGGTGTAGCCATAGGCGTTCTTGTTGACCTGATCATCACGATCACCACCGGACACATAGGAACTGTTGCCCCGACCGGAGTAGTAACGAGTAGTACCGTCATAAGCGGTGTACTTCAGATCGGAACCACGCAGGTGCTCGGAGGCGAGCTCAGCTACGCCGAAGAGCGAGTCGAAGCCCAGCGCAGGCCCAAAATTGTAGATGGTGCCCAACGAGGTGTTGTAAGCCTCGACACGCTCGTAGTTGTGGATCTGATCACCCAACCGCACGCTCTGACCACCAATGTTGGTAGTACCGCCACCGCCAAGGGTCAGAGCCTGATTCAACAGGTCACCCAGCAAGTCGTTGGTGGTCGCCACACCAATGGGGAGATTGGGGCGATAAGCCAATTCACCAAAGACTGAAGCATCGCCGACAGTGGTGTTGAAGCTAAATCCGTACATGCGGATGTCTTCGGCGTACTCGCGGCGGGCGTTGACCTGATTTGCTACGTCGATGGCTGCGACACCACCAGCAGCAGCCAAGGCATTGGCAGCAGCAACACTACCGCCTGCTGCAGCAGCTCGAAGGTTGGCACAGGTGGTGCCGCCGATGGTGTTGCAAATAGCATTCGCGTTCAGACCGGTGTAGGACGAGTTGAGATCCGCGTAAATAGTTGGCTCTTTCGAATGGTAGTTGACGAAGTAAGCCCCGAATTCAGTGGAGTTCAGCTCTTCAGCGATATAGCGGAAGGCGACACCAAACTGACCGTCGTTCTTCGCATTCAGGTCAGGACCAACCTGGGCGACTTTTACGACCCCGGCTTGCCGGTCGTAGTACTGCGTCCCCTTCAGGAGACCGCCCGCGACCAGTTGGTCGTAAAGCCCGACGGTCGGGGTAGAAATCAACGGGTTAGCAAAGCCGGAGCTAGTGGTGTATGCCCTGTTACCGCCATCCGCAAACAGGTCGGTCTCAGAGAAATAGGTACCTGCCGGGTCAATAGCACTTTCCTTCCAGTTGAACTGGTAGAACGTCTCCATCGACAGGTTGTCGGTCAGGCCGATGTTGAAGCTCAGCGCCTCGACCGGCACCAGCACCTCTTTCAGCTCGGAGCCCGGCAGACGGAACTGTGCGGCGTTGACCGGGTTGGTGGTGTTGATGCCACCGCGATAGAAAATGCCCTCGCCCCAGTTGAATACTTGCTTACCGATACGACCGGTGACCGGCATGTCAGCAATATCCCAGTTGCCATACAGGTAGGCGTCGAGGATCTGCGCATCGCGACCGGCCTTATGGCGGGTCTCGCGGGTGAAGCTGCTGTCGTTCGGGTAGTTCTGGCTCGGCTGGCGCGGGCTGTTGTTGTCCAGGTAGTCGTTGCGCTTGTCCATGATCTGGGTGTCATAGAAAGCGGTGCCGCGGACGAACACGCCGTAGTTCTTGTAGGTCGCTTCCAGGTCGGAAGTGATCTTGTACACCTCGGAAACAAGGCCGGTGTCGAAGTTGCGGTTGCCGTCGTTGGTGTTGATGTCGTTGTTGGTCTTGTCCTGGCCCTGGACGCGCCACAGTTGGCCGTAGGAGACGGTAGTGTCGATGGAACCGCTGATCTCGTCGTCGGCGAAGCTGAATTCAACCGCCTGGGCCTGGACGGCGCACATCAGGGGCAGGAGGCCGGCGAGGGCGAAACCGGCCTTGGCCGGTGCGAAACGCAATTGGGGCTTGCGGGACTTGAGTTCCATCGAGGTGTCTACTCCGTGGACAGATCATTTGTTATGGCTCCCATCATGGGAGCTGTTTCGGCCACCTGGGGCGGCTCCGGCGTTGGCACTTCGAGGCCCCAACGCGTCTGGCCCGCACGTTCCAGCGATCAACTGCCGGTCGGACGAACCTGGATCGGATTGCGCACCTGCAACCAAGGTGCCAAATCCGTACGACTGAAGTCGAAAACCCGACTTGATCACCCGGGCAACTATCATTCAAACGTGTGACTGATCATCCACTGATCAAATCGGAAAATTCGGCCGATTTTGTCCTACAAGCTGGCTCGATTTGTCACTCAAAACCACACCTTGAGCGATTGCCGATTCACACCTTCCCCGTACGGTCAAGGAAAAGACGACGCCCTTCACGCTTTTTACGCCTAAGCAGGGGACGGATTATTCCCATGGGTAACAAAAAAGTGTTACCGTCAGTTTGCCAGTAACACTTTCTAGAGGGAGGAATCCGACACGGAGGGGCAAGCCCTCCTCGGATCAGGCGAGGCTCTTGCTGACCACCTCGAAGACATCGCTGGACAGCTCGCCAGAGGCGAGGATGCGCTCCAGCTCGGCACGCATCAGGGCCTGCCGGGCCGCGTCGTACTTGCGCCAGCGGGTCAGCGGCGCCAGCTGGCGCGAGGCGATCTGCGGGTTGAGCGCGTTGAGCGTGATGACGTGGTCGGCAAGGAAGCGATAACCCGCACCATCGGCCCGGTGGAAGTTCACCAGGTTCTGGTTGGCGAACGCCCCGATCAATGCACGAACCTTGTTGGGGTTCTTCAGGGTGAAGGCCGGATGGGCCATCAGCGCCTGCACCCGCTCCAGCCCGCCCGGCAGGGTGCAGCCCGCCTGGACGCTGAACCACTGGTCCATCACCAGCGGATTGTCCTTGAAGTAATCGGCGAAGCTCGCCAGCGCCTTGGCCTTCTCGTCCTCGAAGCTGGAGTTGACCAGCACCGAGAGCGCCGTCAGGCGTTCGGTCATGTTGTCGCACGCCTCGAACTGCTCCAGGCAGGCCTGGAGAACCTCGGCCTTGCCACTGAGCATCAGGTAGGACAGCGCGATGTTCTGCAGGGTGCGACGGGCAAAGTGCTCGGCGGAGGCGACATAGGGCGTCTCGCGCGAGAGGGCGCGATTGGCCTGGTAACGCGCCAGCAGCTGCCGGAACAGAGCATCACTGATCGAACGACGGGCGAACTCGCGAGCAGCGTGGATGGCGTCCACATCCGCCACCTCGCTGATCTCGGTCAGGTAGGCCTCGCTGGGCAGCGACAGCATCTCCGCCACCATCGCCTGGTCCAGGGACTGGTCCTCCAGCAAGGTGCGGAAGGCAGCCAGCAGGCGGCTATCCAGCACCAGTTGCTCGCCACGCTGGTGCTGCCCGATCAGCTCCTGCAGCACCTGCACGGAAAGCTGCTGGCCGGCATCCCAGCGGTTGAAACCATCGCTGTCGTGTTGCATGAGGAACATCAGCTGATCGCGGCTGTACGGGAAGCTCAGCTTCACCGGCGCGGAAAAACCGCGGAGCAGGGACGGCAACGGCTTTTCCGCCACATCGACGAAGGTGAAGGTCTGCTCGGCCTCGGTGACGGCAATCACCCGGTTGCCCCCCTCGGCCTTCGCCTCGCCTGCCAGGCGCAACGGCAGATCGTTGCCGGCGGCGTCCAGCAGCCCCAGCTCGACGGGGATGACGAAGGGCAGCTTTTCGGTCTGGCCGGGGGTGGCCGGGCAGCTCTGGCGGAGGGTCAGGGTGTAGGTCCTG
Organism: Metapseudomonas otitidis; assembly: GCF_011397855.1. Taxonomy (NCBI): domain Bacteria; kingdom Pseudomonadati; phylum Pseudomonadota; class Gammaproteobacteria; order Pseudomonadales; family Pseudomonadaceae; genus Metapseudomonas; species Metapseudomonas otitidis. The sequence goes on from NZ_AP022642.1 coordinate 4,132,354, forward strand.
GCAGCGGTATCGTAGGCGTCCTCGACCACCAGGCGCGGGGTGCCGGCCTGGCTGTACCAGCGCTTGAACTGGGTAAGGTCGACGCCGTTGGCGTCCTCCATGGCCTTGACGAAATCGTCACAGGTCACGGCCTGGCCGTCGTGGCGCTCGAAGTACAGGTCGGTGCCCTTGCGGAAGCCCTCGGCGCCCAACAGGGTGTGGATCATGCGCACCACTTCCGAGCCCTTCTCGTAGACAGTCAGGGTGTAGAAGTTGGAGATCTCGATGAACGAATCCGGGCGCACCGGGTGGGCCATGGGGCCCGCGTCCTCGGCGAACTGGTTGGTACGCAGGAAGGCCACGTCCTCGATGCGCTTGACCGTGCGCGAATTCATGTCGGCGGAGAATTCCGCATCGCGGAACACGGTGAAGCCTTCCTTCAGCGACAGCTGGAACCAGTCGCGGCAGGTCACGCGGTTGCCCGACCAGTTGTGGAAGTACTCGTGGGCCACCACGGCCTCGACGCGCTGGTGGGCAGCGTCGGTGGCAGTTTCGGCACGGGCCAGCACGCAGCTGGAGTTGAAGATGTTGAGCCCCTTGTTCTCCATGGCGCCCATGTTGAAGTCGTTGACCGCGACGATCATGAAGATGTCCAGGTCGTACTCGCGGCCATAGACCTCCTCGTCCCAGCGCATGGACTTCTTCAGGCTGTCCATGGCGTGCTGCACCTTGTCGATGTTTTCCGGCTCGACATAGATGCGCAGGGTCACGTTGCGCTGGCTCATGGTGGTGAACACGTCTTCCACGCACCACAGGTCGCCCGCCACCAGGGCGAACAGGTAGGCCGGCTTCTTGAACGGGTCCTCCCAGGTCGCCCAGTGGCGCCCGCCCTCCCCGCCCCCGCTGGCCACTGGGTTGCCGTTGGACAGCAGCACCGGGTAGCGATGCTGCTCGGCACTCACGGTGGTGGTGAAGCGGCTCATCACATCGGGGCGGTCGAGGTAGTAGGTGATCTTGCGGAAACCTTCGGCCTCGCACTGGGTGCAGAACATCTTCCCGGACTTGTACAGGCCTTCCAGCGCGGTGTTGCTCTCCGGGTGGATGCGCACGGTGCTGTCCAGGGTGAACTGCTCGGCAACCGGCTGCAGGGTCAGGTGGCTGTCGGTCAGCTGGTAGTCGGCGGCGCCCAGCTCGCGATCATCCATGGACAGCGACAGCAGCTCCAGTTGCTGGCCGTCCAGCACCAGCGCCGGCAGGGTGCCATCGGCACGCTCGGGGTTGCGGCGCATCACCAGTTGGGCATGGACCAGGGTGTGGTCCTCGTGCAGCTCGAAGGTCAGGGCGGTCTCGTCGATCAGGTAGTCCGGTGCCTGGTAGTCCTTGAGGTGGATGACGTTCGGTTGCTCGGTTCGCATGCTTGCCTCTCCGGTTCAGCGCGGGCTCGTGGCCCGCCTGCGCATGGTTGGATTGCTGCCTGCCAGTGGCTCAGCCTTCGCAGCTGGCCGCGACCTGGTAGGACGTGAACTTGCGGATGTTGATGACGCCGGTGTCGAGGATCAGGTACTGCCCCTTGATGCCGCGCAAGGTCCCTTCCACCACCGGTGTCTTGTCCAGGTCGAGGCTCACCACCTTGGTCGGGTAAGCCTCGACGGGGTAACGGATTTCCAGCGGCTCGACGTCATCGAGCGGCTGGATGGCCTGGAGGCCGAAACGCGACTGCAGGGCCTGGATGCCCTCGCCACAGGCATCGAACAGCGCCTCGCGCACCGCGAGCAGGTCGAGTGCCTCGGCCTCGCCCTTGAGCAGTGCGCGCCAGTTGGTGCGGTCCGCCACCTGTGTTCGCAGCAGGTCCTCCACCAGGCCGGACTGCTGGCGCGTGGCGACCCGCAGGATGGGCAGCGCCTGGCGGGCGCCCTGGTCGATCCAGCGGGTGGGCACCTGGCTGGCGCGGGTGATGCCGACCTTGATGCCCGAGGAGTTGGCCAGGTAGACGATGTGGTCGGTCATGCAGAACGACTCGCCCCAGCTCGGCTCGCGGCAGGTACCGGCGTCGTAGTGGCAGCGTTCCGGGCTCATGATGCAGGTGTCGCACTGGGCCAGCGAGGTGAAGCAGGGGTAGCAGTAGCCCTGGCTGAAGCTCTTGCTGGTCTTTCGCCCGCAATGGCTGCAATGGATGCCGCCGAGGTATTCCAGGCGGATGCGCTTGCCCAGCAGGGGGTTCACCGACACCTGCTCATCGCCCAGGCGGAAGGCGTACTGCACCACCGGGTCACCCAGTTGCGCCGACATCTTGCTCAGCGCACCGCGCCCCAGCTCCAGCATGGTTTCAGCCCCCATCAGTGGATGGAGTCGGATTTGAAGAGGATGTTCGGCACGGGCTCGGACTTGGAGCTGCAGACCTGCGGGCCCATGTACCCGGTGCGCTGGTCTTCCGGCAGGTTCTTGGCCTCCCAGGCGATGATGGCCTGCAGGCTCAGCTCCTTCTGCTCCTCGGTGAGTTTGCGACCATCGGCCCACTTGCCGATTTCCACGGCGAGCTTGAGGCTCTGGTAGACATCCTCGGTGATGTTGCTGATCAGTTGGGCGAAAGAGGACATGGCATGACTCGCTGCATTCGTTCGGGGGAACAAGGAGCGGCATTCTAGCAGGTCGCAGCGGGCGCCAGGCGAGGCCGCCCGCGCCCCGACCTAGCGGCGCAGACGGGCCAGCAGGCCACCGATCAGGCCGGTGGCGCAGCCCGCCAGCAGGCCGCCCACATGGGCACCGTTGGCGATGGCGCCGAAGCCCAGCAGGCTGACCACGCCAGACAGGCACACCACCAGCCACACCAGCATCATCACCATCACCCCCGGCGGCAGCCGGTAGGCCGGGCACGGCGCCAGGCGCTGGAACAGCCAGCAGTGGCCGAGCAGGCCATAAAGCACACCCGACAGGCCACCGAACAAACTCGGCCCGCTCACCTCGTACTGCACCAGGTTGGACACCAGGCTCAGCAGCAAGGTGAGCCCCAGCAGCATCCAGCCGCCCTGGCGGTATTCGATGCGCCGCCCCAGCTCCCACACCCACATGCCGTTCATGGCCAGGTGCAGGATGCCGAAGTGCACCAGCATGGGCGTCACCAGGCGCCACCACTGGCCGGCTTGCAGGCTGTCGGCCAGCGGAGTGAAGAGCACGTAGTCGCCTTCCACACGGAAGTCGAGGAAGGTCAGCCAGCTGACAGCCTGGAGGTTGTCACCCAGCGCCGTCACACCGGCACAGACCAGGGTCACCAACAGCAGGGCCACGGTGAAGGGCGTGGCCTTGAGCCGCGCGCCCCAGGACTCGCGTACCGGCTCGGCCGGTGCGTGTTCCAGCACGAACTGCGGATCACCCTGGGGGAAGCGCGCATACAGGCCACGCACCTGCTCCGCCCAGTCCTCGCCGGGCACCCAGAGCACCTGCTCCTCGCGCTCCTCGCTGACCCGGTGCGGCACCTCCAGGCGTCGCAGCAGGCTGACGAATCCACTCAAGTCCACCGAGGCCGGCAGACGCATCGCGGCCACCACCGTCATCGGGGCTCCTCCGGGCGTTCCACCTCGACCCACACGAACTTCGCGGGGTCCAGGCGCAATTCATCGTCCAGCCGGTAGGCCACCAGCTTGCCGTACATCACTGCGCTGTAGTCCAGGCAGGCCAGGTTGGGGCGCAGCGGCGCCGGGCGTCCGCGGCGCCAGTAGTGCCCGACGAACAGCAGCGGCTCGTTGACGCCGTAGCTGAGCAGCGCCGAGCGGTGGGCGTCGGAGAGTGGCTGCCGCGCCACGTCTTCCGGCAGCGCATCGGGCTGGAAGACCACGTCGCCGTAGGTACGCGGGTTGTCTTCCCAGAACTTGGTGCGGAACACCGAGCGGGTGAAGCCGTCGCTGCCGGTCAGGGTCATGCCGCCGGGCAGCGGCAGGTCGGTCCCCCGCAGCAGGCGCTTGAACACCCGCTCGGCGAAGCCGCCGCGCTCGGCCGAGGCCTGGATGAAGGTGGCGTCGATCCGCCCGTCCGGGTAGTCGCGGCGCACCGCCTCGATCAGGTCGTGGTCCCAGCAGGCATGCACCAGGCGGAAACGGCCGCCGTCGATGAACAGCGGCAAGTCCTGGAACCAGCGGAGGAAGTCGTGCCAGTCGCCGGGGTGGCCCTCGAACTGTTCGAGGGTCTCCTTCAACAGGCGGGTGTGGCGCGGCGTGTGGTCGTGGACGAAGGTCCGGCCACTGCCGGCCGGTGCCGGCGTCACCCAGCCGAGGGCGTTGTACTCATGGTTGCCCATGATGCAGCGGGCCTGGCCCGCCTCGACCATGGCGTGGACCAGATGCAGCGCCTCGCGGATGCGTGGCCCACGGTCGATGAGGTCGCCGAGGAACAAGGCCATGCGCCACGGGTGGCGCCAGACATCGCCCTGCTTGCGATAGCCCAGCCGATCCAGCAGGCGCTCCAGGGTGTGCGCACACCCGTGGATGTCGCCGATCAGGTCGTAGCCACGCCCGGCGTCCAGTTCCATCAGTCGCCACCACCCAGGCGGCTTCCCCAGCCGAGCTTGGTGCGGCACACCTCGTAGTAGTTGTGGTCCAGCGGGTGGATCAGGCGCAGCTTCTGCGGCTTCTTGCGCACCGTGATGGTGTCGCCGGGGGCGCAGGTGAAGTGGTTCTGGCCATCGCAGGACACCAGCGGGTAGATCTGCAGGTTGGGCGAGACCACGATCTTCAGCTCGCTGGTGCTGTCCACCACGATGGGCCGGCTGGACAGGGTGTGCGGGTACATGGGCACGACGACGATGGCGTCGAGCTTCGGGTGCATGATCGGCCCCCCGGCGGACAGCGCGTAGGCCGTGGAGCCGGTGGGCGTGGCGATGATCAGGCCGTCGGCCTTCTGGGTGCAGACGAACTGGCCGTCGATGTGCAGCTCGAACTCGATCATCCGGGTCGACTTGCCCGGGTGCAGCACCACGTCGTTCAGCGCGTCGCCCTGGCCGATGGCCTCGCCGTGCTGGCGGCGCACCTCGGCCTCCAGCAGGAAGCGCGTCTCGACGCTGTAGTGGCCGTCCAGCACCTCGGCCACCTTCACCTCCAGCTCATCGGGCTTGATGTCGGTGAGGAAGCCCAGGCTGCCACGGTTGATGCCCAGTACCGGGATGTTGTGGCGGGCCAGCGCACGGGCGGCGCCGAGCATGCTGCCGTCACCGCCGACCACGATCACCAGATCGCAGACCTCGCCGAGGATCTTCCGCGACGACGTCTGCAGGCCGTGCCCGGGCAGCACTTCGGCAATGGTGTCCTCGAGGATCACGTGGAGGTGGCGATCCAGCAGGAATCGCTTCAGGCGGCGGATGGTATCGAGCACGTGGGGGCTCCCCAGGCGTCCGATGATGCCGATATTGCGGAATTGCTCCATGGGGCTCCAGCAAGGCTCTACGACGGGAGGAAATGCCGGCGATTATGGGCGAAAGCCCGTGGCAGCGGCAAACCGCTGCTCGGCTATGCTGCGTGCATGACGCCCTTCCCCACCCTCGCCGATCTGCCCCGTCACCTGCATCACCCTGCCGTGCGCGACCTCGCCTGGGCACTGCTCGCCCCACCGTTGCTGGCGCGTCCGGGGCTGGCCCAGCGGCACCCGCTGAGGGCCTCCGAGTGGGCCGCCGCGCCCCTCCGGCTGGAAGCCTGGCTGCAGAGCCAGGAGCAGGCACCGCAACCGCTGGAAGCATGGCTCGCCGGCCTGGCCTCCAGCCGCCTGGGGCTTCGCTTCGAGCGGCTTTGGCAGTACGCCCTGGCGCAGGCACCGGGCGTGCGCCTGCTGGCCAGCAACCTGCCGGTGCGCCAGCAAGGCAAGACGCTGGGGGAAATGGACCTGTTGCTGCAGGACGACCATGGCATCCACCACGTGGAGCTGGCCATCAAGCTCTACCTCGGCCCCCAGGCGGGTGGCGGGCATGACGCGGAGCACTGGTGCGGCACCGATGTCAGCGACCGCCTCGACCTCAAGCTCGCCCACCTGCGCGAGCGTCAGCTGCCCCTTTCCAGCCTCGCCGTCAGCCGCTCCGCCCTGGAGAGCGTCGGCGCCTGGCCGGCCCAGGCATCGGCCTGGCTGGGCGGCTACCTGTTCTATCCCTGGCCGGGAGGGTGCGAAGCGCCGACCATCGCCAACCCCGGCCACAACCGGGGCCTGTGGCTGCATCGCCGCCACTGCCAGGCCCTCATCGACCAGCATCCCGACGCCCGCTGGTACCCCCTGCCCCGCCCGGACTGGCTGGGCCACGCGCAGGTGCCGGCCGAGCAGGCCTGGCCACGGACGCAGGTGATGGAGTGGCTGGCCGCGCAGCCACCCGGCGGGCCGGCCTGGATGCTGGCAAGGCTGGCGCCGGAAGGCACCCACTGGCGGGAAGTGGAACGGGGGTTGGTGGTGAACGACGCCTGGCCCGCGACGGGCTGAGCCCGCCGCAGCGACCGGTCAGCGGCTGCGCTCGGTGCGCCCACCGGAACGGGCCAGGTAACCGGCACCGCTTTCGCACAACAGCGCATCGCGTTGCACCGCCGGCAGTGCATCCAGGCCATCGCGCAGCGCATAGGCACGGAAACCCAGCTGGGACAGCAGGAACACCGCACTGGCGCTGCGCTTGCCGCTGTCGCAATAGCAGAGGTAGTCACGCGCCGGGTCGAGCAGACGCGTCTTCAGCCGCAACAGGTGCAACGGCATGTTCAGCGCTTCGGGGGCGTGGGCCCGCTCGTATTCGTCCTGCAGGCGCACATCCAGCCACTGGCCACCTGCCGCCAGCAGCCGCGACGCCTCACCGAGGGATACCTCGTCCACCACGGGGGCACGCAGGAGGGCAAAGAAATCCTGGCGGTCCAGCCGCATCACCACACCGTCCTCCAGCAGGGTGACGCTGGCGTTGCGCGGCCGGTCGGACAGCAACGCCTCCTCACCGAAGCAGGCCCCTACCTCCAGCTCCGCCAGCACCTGGTGATCGCTGCCGGCCCCACGGATGACCTCAGCGCGGCCCTCGCGGAGGAAGTAGCAGCAATCCCCCGCTTCGCCTTCGCGCAGCACCTCGCTGCCCGCCGGCAGTTCGATGCGCTGAAGCCGTCCGACCATCTGCTGCACGTTGGCCGGCGGCACCTTGCTGAACAGCGGGTTCTCCAGCAGACGCTCCAGCCATTCGACGTCGTCGCTGTCCATCTGCAGCAACAGGTCCTGGTAGGCGGAACGCCAGGTGATGAGGCGCGCGAGGGTGGCGCTGTCGATGGCCAGCACGCTGACCTCGGTGAGCGCCACCGCCTCCTGCAGGCGCGGCAGGCTGGGCGAGAGCGGGTGGCAGCTGGCTTCGCTGCCGGCCACCAGGCGGATTTCAGCCCCCGAGGCGTCCCGCAGCAGCAGCTCGCCGGCCAGCAGGTAATAGGTCAGCCGGGCCTGGTCGCCGCGCCGGAATAGCACCTGGCCCGCCAGCAGGGGCTGGGGCACCAGTTGCCCACGCAGCTCCCGCCACTGCTGCTCGGAAAGCGCATTGAGCGGTGTCAGGCTGCGCAGCTGATCCGGATTGAGCGGTTCGGTCATCGGTTGATTTCCAGGGCATCGGCTGAGGTGGAAGTGTAGCCAGCCAGGTGGTGCAGGCGCGTTGAAAGGGCGCGGCGCCCCTGCAGCCCACCGGTGTGCAGCAGGACGATCCGACTGCCGGCAGCAAGGTAACCGGCCTCGATCTGCTGGCGCAACGCCAGCAATGCCTTGACGGTGTAGAGCGGGTCCAGCTCGATGCCGCCCTCCGTTTCCCAGGCGAGCATGGCGCAGGCCAGCTCGGCATCGACCCGACCGAAACCGCCTCGGCAGGCATCCAGCAGGCGATAGCCGGCATCGACTGCGCCGGCTTCAACCAGCAGCGCGCGGACCTGCTCCGCCACGCCGTGATCCGCCGGTACCGCCAGGGCACCCACCACCGGGTGGCGGCCAGCCTCGCCGAGCACCAGCCCTGCCAAGGTGGTACCGGTACCGGCAGCAGTCCACAGCGCGTCGTAGTCAGCCCAGCCCAGCACCGGCAGTTGCCGTTGGATCATCGCCACCAGCGGCGCGCAGCCGAGGGCGCCCGGCAATCCGCCGCCGCCCTCGGGCACCGGCATCAACGCGGGGTAGCGGGCCTGCCAGTCATCCCAGAAGCCCGGCGCGTGGCGAGCCCGATAGCCGCCATAGCCCAGCCAGTGCAGGGTCATGCCGAAGCGGCGCAGGTCCGCGACGGTCGGGGTGTCCTGGGGGTCGCCACGCAGCAGGCCCACGGTGTCGAAGCCGAAGCGCTGGCCGGCGGCGGCCACCGCATGCAGGTGGTTGGAATGGGCCCCGCCCAGGGTCATCACCCCGCCGAACCCCTTGGCAGCCGCCCGTTGAAGATGGGGGGCCAGCTTGAACCATTTGTTGCCGCTCACCAGCGGGTCGATGCGGTCGAGGCGCAGCATCGCCACCTCGACGCCCGCACGCCTCAGCCACCCCAGGCGCAAGGGTTCGAGAAGGGCTTGCGGGTTCCAGTCGGGAAGCGGCAACGGCACGGATGGGCTCGCTCGGAAAAGGCGCGGAGCTTACGGCAAGCGCCGCGCCATGGCGATCAGCCCACCGTGCGCAGGCGGGCGGTGGCCTTGTGGCGGGCGCAGCAGTTGGAGTCCCCGGCCACGAAGCGGCTGGGCGTGTCCACCCGGTCGATGGGCATGCCGCAGCGCTCGCCGCCCGGCAGGGTCGCCTCGCAGGTGGGCTGCTGGTAGTGGGCCAGCCACTGGCGGTACTGCGCCTCGGAGACGAAGCACTTGGCCGCCGCGTAGGCGTAGGGGTTGTCCTGGTAGCGGGCGATGTCCTGCAGCGGGATGGTCAGGTGGCCGGCGCCCGGGTGGTAGACCACGAACACCACACCCAGGCGGGCCAGGCGCTCGAGGATCTGGTCACCGCCCTGGTTCACCAGTTGCTCGCGCTCCTGCTTGAGGCGGTCGATCTCCTGCTGCAACTGGGTGTCCAGCTCGTTGCGGTAGGCCAGCTCGACGTCACGGATGGCCAGCTGCTCCTTGTAGTCCATGACGGCGGCGGCCACCTTGGCCTGCAGCTCGCCCTCGAACTGGGAACGGAGGATGTCCACTTCGGTGCGCCCATGGCGCTCCAATGCGCGCAGTTGCTGGCTCATCTCCTCGCGGGATTTCTGGAAGCCCTCGGCCTGGACCTGCAGCTGGCGCTTGAGGTCGGCGTTCATGTCCTGCTGCTGGCGCAGTTCCAGCTGCAGGGAGTCGATGGTCTGCTGCAGCTCGCGCGCCTTCTCTTCGGCGGCCAGGCGGTACTTGGCCAGGGCCTCTTCGTTCTGCTGGCCGAGGCTGGCGATGCGCAGGCGCTGCTGCTTGATCAGCTGGGCCGTCTTCAGGCGGTGCTCCTGCTCCAGCTGCTGCGCCAGTTTCTCGGCCATTTCGGCGGCGGCATCCGGCGGTGCGTACCACTTGTCCTCCGGCGCCATCTGCAGGCGCTGGGGCTCGACCACCTGGGGCGCGTCCTCCTCCACCATCAGGCCCAGGGCATTGCGGCGCACGGTGTCGCGCACCAGGGCCAGGTCGTTCTGGCCGGGGGCGAGGTTCGGGTCCCACATGTGCATCTGGTGCCAGGAAACCGGGCACTGGCTGCGGCAGGCGAGGCGGATGGGGCCGGCGCCCAGGTCGGGGCCGCGCCCGGCGCGTTCGGCCAGGTGGCGCAGGGGCATGTTCCAGCCGGTGTCAGCCTGCCCCTTCTCGTCGAAGTCGAGGTAGAAGAAGACCAGCGAGCGGACCATCAGGCGCGGGTTGATCAGGACGTAGACCAGGCGCATCTGCTGGTCGGCGAACTCGGGCATGTTCACCACGCCGTCGAGCATCGCTTCGAATTCGGGGAAGAGCATTTCCTTGCAGATGCCCCGTTCATTGAAGAACAGCACGGCCTCAACCATCTGCGGCTTGTTCTGCATGCTCATCGGGTTTACCTCTGGCCAACGCGGTGAGTCCCGGAGGGGACGGGCGACTTCCTTGTCGGTAAAACGGGGCCTTTATGACAGGCGCACCGGCTGATTGTCGGAGTCTAGGGTAAAAGCCGAGGCGGGCAATGTGACTGGGTTGGCACTCGCCCGGCCCCTGGCGGGAGGCGGACGAAGTGCACGGCCGTTTTGTGATGGGGTTGGAGAGTTTCAGCCTTTCATGGCAGCGAGATAGGGTGCCAGGCGCCGCCCCATCTCCTCGCCGAGGGCCGCAAGGCCGCTCATCGGGCGCACCATCACCTCGAATTCGCGGATCAGCCCCTGCTCGTCGAAGCGGATCATGTCGATGCCCTTGAGGTCGCGCCCGCCCACCCGCGCACTGAACTCCAACACCACGTTGAGGCCATCGTCACTGGCCAGTTCGCGGTGATAGGCGAAATCCTGGAACACCTGCAGCACGGTATTGAGGATGAGGTTGACCGCCTGCGCGCCCGGGTAGGGCGTGTGGGCCATGGGCGAGCGGAACACCGCCTCGGGGTGCAGCAGCTCGGGCAGGCGGCTGAGGTCCTGGCTGGCGATGAACTGGTGCCAGCGCTGCAGGCTGGCGGCCGCGGCAGGGTTGAGTCGGGCGTCGAGGGACATCAGCTTCTCCTTGTTTTTATCAGCCTATAAAGAGAGCGCCCCGCACGAGGCGGGGCGTCTTTCCATCAGAGTTCGGCGGCGAGGCGCGAACCCTGGTTGATCGCACGCTTGGCATCCAGCTCGGCGGCCACGTCGGCACCGCCCACCAGGTGCACGGACTGCCCGGCAGCCACCAGGCCCTCGTGCAGCTCGCGCAGCGGGTCCTGGCCGGCGCAGACGATAACGGTGTCCACCGGCAGCACCTGGGGTTCGCCCTCGGCCACGCGGATGTGCAGGCCGGCGTCGTCGACCTTGAGGTACTCCACCGAGTTGAGCATCTGCACCTGCTTGTTCTTCAGGCCGGTGCGGTGGATCCAGCCGGTGGTCTTGCCGAGGCCGTCGCCCACCTTGGATTTCTTGCGCTGCAGCAGGAACACCTGGCGAGCCGCCGCGTGGGGCTGCGGCTTGACGCCGGCGATGCCGCCACGAGCTTCCAGCGCGCCGTCGATGCCCCACTCCTTCCAGAACGCCTCGCGGTCCAGGCTGGTGGAGGTGCCCTGGTGGGTGATGAACTCGGAGACGTCGAAGCCGATGCCGCCGGCGCCGATCACCGCCACGGTCTGCCCCACCGGCTTGCGCTCGAGGATGGCGTCCAGGTAGCCGATCACCTTCGGATGGTCGATGCCCGGAATGGCCGGGGTACGCGGGGCGATACCGGTGGCCAGGATGATCTCGTCGAAGCCGCCCTTGACCAGGTCCTCGACGCTGACGCGGGTGTTCAGGCGCAGGTCGACACCGGTGGTTTCCAGCTTGCGCTTGAAGTAACGCAGGGTCTCGTAGAACTCCTCCTTGCCCGGCACGCGCTTGGCCACGTTGAACTGGCCACCGATCTCGGCGGCCGCGTCGAACAGGGTCACGCTGTGGCCGCGCTCGGCGGCGACGGTGGCACTGGCCAGGCCCGCCGGGCCGGCGCCGACCACGGCGATCTTCTTCACCTGGGTGGTGGGGATGTAGTTCAGTTCGGTTTCGTGGCAGGCGCGCGGGTTCACCAGGCAGCTGGTCAGCTTGCCGCCGAAGGTGTGGTCGAGGCAGGCCTGGTTGCAGCCGATGCAGGTGTTGATCTCGTCGCTGCGGCCTTCGGCGGCCTTGTTGACGAAGTCCGGGTCGGCGAGGAACGGACGGGCCATGGACACCATGTCGGCGTCGCCTTCGGCCAGCACCTGCTCGGCCACTTCCGGGGTGTTGATGCGGTTGGTGGTGATCAGCGGGATCTTCACCTCGCCCCGGAGCTTGGCGGTGACCTTGGTAAAGGCCGCGCGCGGCACCTTGGTGGCGATGGTGGGGATGCGCGCCTCGTGCCAGCCGATGCCGGTGTTGATGAGGGTGGCACCGGCGGCCTCGATGGCCTTGGCCAGGGTGACGATCTCGTCCCAGGTGCTGCCGCCTTCCACCAGGTCCAGCATGGACAGGCGGTAGATGATGATGAAGTTCGGGCCCACGGCCTCGCGCACGCGGCGGACGATCTCCACCGGCAGGCGCATGCGGTTCTCGTAGCTGCCACCCCAGCGGTCGGTGCGCTGGTTGGTGTGGGCGGCGAGGAACTGGTTGATGAAATAGCCTTCGGAGCCCATGACCTCGACGCCGTCGTACTCGGCCTTCTGCGCCAGCACGGAGCAGTTCACGAAGTCCTGGATCTGCTTCTCGATGCCCGCCTCATCCAGCTCGTGGGGCTTGAAGGGGTTGATCGGCGCCTGGATGGCGGACGGCGCGACCGACTTGGGGCTGTAGGCGTAGCGGCCGGCGTGGAGGATCTGCATGCAGATCTTGCCGCCCGCCTCGTGCACGGCGCGGGTGACGATGCGGTGCTTCTCGGCCTCTTCCTCGGTGGTCAGCTTGGCCGCGCCGGAGTAGACACCGCCCTCCTCGTTCGGGCCGATGCCGCCGGTCACCATCAGGCCGACGCCGCCACGGGCGCGCTCGGCGAAATAGGCGGCCATGCGCTCGAAGCCGTTGGGCTTCTCCTCCAGGCCGGTGTGCATCGACCCCATCAGGGTGCGGTTGCGCAGGGTGGTGAAGCCCAGGTCGAGGGGCGCGAGCAGGTGCGGGTAAGCGGCCATGGGGTGGTATCTCCAGCAGGCTTTTTCTCTCACGGGTGCCACGGCCTCGCGGGCCATGGTCGGTTATGGGCCAGACGATAGTCAGCGATACGAGGCCGCTCAATGATCGAAAGTGACAACTTACTGATCCAAACGCACAGCCGCCCTTGGCAAGCCGGGCCCGCTCCCCTACCCTGGCCGGCACCTTCACGATGACCGAGCCGACATGCGCAAACTGCTCTACACCTTCGCCTGTGCCCTGCTGGCCGGCCTGCTGGTGGCCTACTCGCTGTGGACCGACCAGCGCCCGGTCGGCCACTACCTGTCGGACCTGCGCAGCGAAGTGGCGGTCAACCAGGGCCAGCCCGGCGAGCGCGGCAACCTGCTGGGCATCCAGCCCGAACTCTTCGCCGCCGACTACCAGAGCGTGGAGCGCCTGCGCCTGAAGCTGGCCGCCTACCTGGGCAAGGCCCGTGACCAGGGCCTGCTCAATGCGCGCACCATCGTCGTACTGCCCGAGCACGTCGGCACCTGGCTGGTGGCCGCTGGCGAGAAACCCCAGGTCTACGAGGCCCACCACCTCGACGAGGCGATGCTCTGGCTGGCCGCCGCCAACCCCCTGCGCCTGGCCCGCGCCCTGGCCAGCGGCCACGGCGACGATCGCTTCACCGATGCGGTCTTCCGCATGAAGGCCCGGCGCATGGCCGACGACTACCAGGCACTGTTCGGCGGCCTGGCCAGGGATTTCGGCGTAACCCTGGTGGCCGGCTCCATCCTGCTGCCCGCCCCCCGGGTCGAAGGCGGCACCCTGCTGGTCAGCGACGGCCCGCTGTACAACGTCAGCCTGGTCTTCGACGCCCACGGCCTGCCCATCGGCCAGCCGCAGCCCAAGCTGCATCCGGACCACCACGAACTCGCCTACACCCAGGCCGGCACGATCACCGGGCTGAGCGCCCTGGACACCCCCGCCGGCCGCCTGGGCGTCCTCCTCGGTGAAGACGGCCGCAGCCCCGAAGGCCGGCAAGCCCTCGCGGAACAGGGTGCGGAGCTGCTGGTCTATCCGGCCTTCGCCCCCGGCAACGGCAGCTGGGAGCGTCCACTGGCCGGCGGCGCGCACGCCCTGGATCTCTGGCGAGAACAGCTGTACGCACCCCAAGCCCGCGCGGCGCTGGCGGTGTTCCTGCGTGGCCAGCTGTGGGACCTGGGCAGCGATGGCCGCAGCCTGGCAGGCAGCGCCACGGACACGGCGGTGGCCGATGCCGGGCGCGGCGCCAAGCTGGTGAACATCTGGCTATGAAGGCGCCCCGGGTCAAGCTGGGGGACCTGTCCGTCGGCTTCGTGCAGAACCTGGCGGAAACCCTGCGCGCCCACGGCCATGACCCGGTGCCGCTGCTGGACCAGTACGGCCTGGACGCCGTGCGCCTGGCCGAACCCCGGGGCCGGCTGTCCATCCCCCGCTACATGCGCCTGGGCCACGCCGCCAGCCAGTTGCTGGACGAACCCGCCCTGGGCCTGGCCATGGGCCGCCTGGGGCGCTTCAGCCAGCTGGGCCTGGCGGGCGTCACCGCCGAACAGGCGCCGAACGTGCGTGAGGCAGCGCGCGCACTGACCCGCTTCGAGCCGCTCTACGCCCAGAACTACCGGGGCCAGTCGAGCTTCCACGAGGACGCCAGCGGGGCCTGGCTGCGCTTCTATTCCATCAGCCCGTACAACGCCTACAACCGCTTCGTGGTGGACTCGGTGCTGGCCAGCTGGGCCTGCCAGCTCGGCCATCTCGCCGGCCAGGCGCTGCAGCCGGAACGGGTCGAGATCGAGTTCCCCGCCCCGACCTACGCCGAGTGCTACGGCGAGCTGTTCGGCTGCCCGGTGGAGTTCGGCGCCGCCACCAACCAGCTGCGCCTGTCACGGGCCACCCTGGCCCTGCGCAATCCGGCCCACTGCCCCAGCACCTGGCGCCAGTTGCTGGAACTGTGCGAGCGCGAGCTGGAGCACATGACCCGCACCCGCAGCCTGCGCGAGCGCATCGCACAACTGCTCGGCCCCCTGCTCCACGGCCGCGAGCCCGACCTGGAAGAGGTCGCGGCGCGCCTGCAACTGCCCACCTGGACCCTGCGCCGCAAGCTCGCCGAGGAAGGCACGCAGTTCCGCAGCATCCTCAACGACACCCGCCGCGACCTGGCCATGGCCTACATCCGCGACACCGAGCTGGCCTTCGGCGAGATCGCCTACCTGCTGGGCTTCGCCTCGGCCGAGGCCTTCCAGCGCGCGTTCAAGCGCTGGAGCGGCAGCACTCCCGGCGAATTCCGCCGCGCCCAGCGCCAAGTCGGCTGATCACAGTTCGGTGGCGTCGTCGGCGGGCTCAGGCATGTCGCGCTCGCGGGCATGCAGGTCGAGCAGTTCTTCCTGGTAATCATCCATCTCAGTTCCCTCCCTGGGCGGCCTTGTCCAGGCCCCTCTGGGAAGTAACGAACCGGCTGAGGCGAAATCCAGGAATCCCCCATTCAGAGCGCACCATGGCCCTAGGGCTGTGCAGCGGTTCTGGAAGGAAGGAAGCCCAGGCCAACCGGCCAGGACCTCGGCAGGCCTATAAAAGGCAGACAAATAAAAAGCCCCCAGGTATCGCTACCTGAGGGCTTTCGTATATGGCGCAGCGGACGGGACTCGAACCCGCGACCCCCGGCGTGACAGGCCGGTATTCTAACCGACTGAACTACCGCTGCGCGTCGGTTTGGACTTGCGTCCGGTGGAGCTTTGCTTTGGAGCGTCTGGCGCTTGCCTTTCGGCCTTCGCCTCATCCCGGGCAGGACCCTGGATGGAAGATAAGTGGCGCAGCGGACGGGACTCGAACCCGCGACCCCCGGCGTGACAGGCCGGTATTCTAACCGACTGAACTACCGCTGCGCGTCGGCCGGACTTTCGTCCGAAGTATCACAAGGAGTGGTGGGTGATGACGGGATCGAACCGCCGACCCTCTGCTTGTAAGGCAGATGCTCTCCCGGCTGAGCTAATCACCCATCGCCTTGCGAGGCGCGCAATTTACGCAGAGGGATCACCTAAGTCAACACCCTGCTTGAAGTTTTTTTCATCGAGGAGATTTTTCGAGGGGCTGAAGGGACGCCTTCGCCGCGTCCCTTTTCCCGCTCGACCGATGACTCAGCCGCCGACCCGCAGGGTCAGCCGGGCGGCAACGCGTCCTTCTTCCGCACGATCGAGCCCGGTTTCCTCGATGCGCACGCCCTGGGCCTCCAGCGCCACGAACCAGCGCAGCAGCTGAGGGAAGGCGGTGGGCTGCAGGCTGACCTGCACCTGGCCGGGTGCATCGCTGTCCATGCGCTCCACCGAAAGGCCCTGCTCTGCGGCACTGGCGGTGACCAGCCCCTGCAGGCGTTCGGGCTCGACACTGGCCTGGGGCCGCTCGACGCCGGCCCGCGCCTGGGGCGCCTGGGCCTGCATGTAGAGGTTCAGCGCGCGCTGCTGCTCGAAATACCGGCGCGCCTCCAGCATGCCGTTGTGGGCAGGACGCCAGAGGGCCAGGTACAGCAGCACCAGTGCCAGGAAACCACCCAGCGCCGCCAGTGCCAGCCGGTCGCGGGGTGGCAGGGCTTGCCAGCGGGTCGCGGCGCTGGAGGCCTGCCAGTGGGTCTGCAAACGATCCCTGAGAGTGACCATGCTCATCCTCCGATCACCAGTCGCGCGCTCACGCTGTCACCTTCCCGGCTGGCAGAGCCCATCTGCACGGCCAGCCCGGCGCCGATCAGGCGCTCGCGCAGCCGCTCCAGTGCGTCGAACCCGGGGGCCTGCACCTGCAGGGCCAGGTCGCCACGGGTTTCGCTGAAATCCAGCTGCTGGATGCGCACCACGGCGCCGTCCTCCAGCAAGGCCCCGGAGGCCTGCCCGAGGGTTTCCAGCAGCTTGCCCTGCCCGGGCCGGTTGCCGTCCGCCAGGTGCTGGTCGAACTGCGCCCGCAGGTTCACCAGCCGGGTGTCCTGGGGAAACAGCTCGCGGTACAGCGCCTCGTTGGCCTGGGCATAGGCATCCCCCTGGTGCCGCAGGTGCCAGCCCTGGGCCAGGTAGAAGCCGCACTGCAGGACCGCCCACAACCCCACGAGCCCCAGTGCCGGGCGCCACAGCGCCCACTGCCGGTTGGGCTGGCGGACCTCGAAGTCGCCCTGGGCCAGTTCGGTGCCCTGCCAGCCGGCCAGGTCGACGTGGCTGTCCTGCACGCCCTCCCAGCGTTCGATGCCCTCCAGGCTGCGGCGGTCGGCGCTCGCCTGGCCGATCCACGGGGGCGGACAGGCCTCGCGCAGCATCGACCAGTCCTCGTCCTGCACGCTCAGGCGGGAGACGCCCTCCCCGCCCAAGAGCCAGCGGCCGTCCAGCCAGAACAGCCGGGTGCCTTCCAGCGGCAGCAGGTCCGCGTCCACCTGCAGGCTGGCCGGCGAGGCACCGCTCGCCGTCGCCAGGTCGATCCACGACGCCAGCCAGGCCCGGCGCACGGCCAGGACACGGTGGCGACCGTCCTCCAGGGGCTCCCCCACGGCCAGGTGCAGGCCGTCCACGTCCTCGGCCAGCAGCTCCTCCACCGCGAACGGCAGGGCCTGGCGCAACCAGCGCGCCTTTTGCGTCGGCAGGCGCACGGCGCAGGCGGTCACCGCCTCCACGGGCAGCACCAGCCGCCAGTTGTTGCCTGCGGCTGCCACGGCGTCGGCGAACGGCAGTCGCCGCACCTCGCTCCCACTGACCAGTCGTACCTCCAGGTCACCCATGACCCACTGCAGGGCCTGGGGCGGGAGGAACACGCTCGTCTGAATCATTGTTTGTCCTGCTCCTTGTTGAGGGTGAGCGGCAGTCCGCCCTGTCCCAGGTCGCGCGCCAGCACCCGTACCCGACCGTCATTGCTGCGCTGCAGGGTACTTACCAGCACCTGCCGGCGGTCGCCCAGACGGACTTCGCTGGTCACGCGGAAATATTCACTGCCCACAGCCAAGCCCTGGGCTTCGAGGCCGAGGCCCGCCAGAGCCGGCTGGCCGAGGAAGGCGTCCACCGTCTTGAACCCTTCACGGCCGCGGGCCGCCACCAGGGATTCGGCCACCGAGGGGCTGAGGGTGTCGCCCAGGCTGGAGAGCACCAGGGCCCCGGCGGTGTTGACATTGAGGGTGGCGTCGCTGGGCAGGGCGGTGACGAAGGGCAGCAGGCGACGGTAGTCGGCCTCCGTCATGCCGGCCAGCAGGCGCAGCTCGGATACGTCCGCCATCACGCGGTTGGCCGCGCGATAAGGCGGCTGGTTCAGCAGGTACTGGTTGTCCTCGGCGCCATTGGCACCAGTAGGCTCCTGGTCCTTGTCCAGCCAATCCACCAGGCGTTCGCCGTAGGGCGCCTCGATACCCAGGCGCAGCAACAGGCGACGGAACTGCTTGAGCCCCTGCTCGTTCACCCGGCCCTGGCGCACCACGCCATTGAGGTTGAAGCGTGCGGTGGCGTCCTCGATGCGCACAACCAGTTCACCGCCGTCGTCCAGCGGGAAGCTGGTCAGGGGCCGCGCCCAGGCTTCACCCAGGTGGTCCACCGGGGTGCGCGGGTCGCCGGCGCGCAGATCACGCACCAGGATCGCCCGGGCCAGCGCCTCGCCCCCGAGGGCGTACTGCAACGCCTGGCGGGTGTGCAACTGGTTGGCACTGGAGCGAATGGCCAGTTCCTGGCGGGCGATGAGCCCGGCACAGACGACCGTCACCACGGCCACCACCAGCAGCACGGTGATCAGGGCCACGCCCCGTTGCGCTCTCACTGGGCGCCCTCCTCGGGAAGCGGTGTGTCCGAGTCGGGGTCGGTGCTGTTGGGTACCGGCTTGCGCTCCGGCGGCTCGTCCACCAGCCGCAGGACACGGCGCAGCTCACCGTAGCGGCGGTGCTCCAGGGTCACTTCGACGGCCTTCGGTACTTTCTCCAGGCGCTTGCTGTCGCTTTCGCCATCCGGCGGCCAGGTCTCCAGCCAGTTGTCGTCCTTGTCCAGGTAGCGCAGGCGCAGCCGTGTGACGCCATCCAGCGCCTCCTGGACCCGGGGCTGGCTGTCCTGGGCCTGGTCGAGCACCGTCCAGTAGCGGCGTTCGAGCTTTTCCCCGGAGAGCTGCCAGCGCACCCGCTGCAGGCCCGAGCGCAGCGCGCCCATGGGGTTGCGCCAGCCGCTGCGGGTGAATTCGACGCTGTCGTTGTCGGCGCGCTCGCCCAGCAGGGCGCTGCGCCATTCGCCGTTGGGGTCGCGCACCGGGCGCACCACCACCTGCTGCAAGTCACGCTCCAGTGCGGCCATGGCGCGCACCAGCTCGCGCAGTTGCTGCTCCTGCACGCGGGTGGCGCGGTCGGTGGCCAGCACGCTGTCGAGCATGCGGTAGGTGCCCAGGGCCAGCAGCGCGAAGATGGCGATGGCAATCAGCAGTTCCAGCAGGGTGAAGCCACGCTGGCGGGTCATGGTGCGGTCTCGATGAAGCCGACCAGGCGAGCCGCAGCGCGCTCTTCCAGCTTGCCGCGCTCGCTGCGCTCGGGCCGCTGCGCCACCCACAGGGTGACCCGGCGCAGGGCGGGGTCGGAGGTGGCTTCTACCTGGCTCTGCCATTCCCAGCGCCGACCGGCCATCTGCACCTCGCCTTGGTCGCGGCCTTCAGCAGGGGGCGTGCGGCTCAGCTGCATCTCGGTGAGGCGGTTGTCGGCCACCCACATGGCCAGGGTCTTGTCTTCCAGGCGGGCGGCGTTGCGCAGGCTGCGGCCGCTGGCGGTGAGCACCGAAGCGGCGACCACGGCGAAGATCGCCAGGGCCACCAGCACTTCCAGCAGGGTGAAGCCGCGCAGCGCTTTCATCCGGCGCGCCCCCGCACGACCGGTTCGATTCGCGGCAGGCGGAAGCCGTCGCTGCTCAGTTGCAGGCGAATACCGTCCTTGCTGCGCTCGCCCATCTCCAGGCGGAACGGGCTGAGTTCGCCGCTGGAGAGAATCAGCAATTGCGGCGCCCGGGCGTTCGGACTGCCCTTCTTCTCATCCCCATCGGTAACGCTGCCCGGCAGCACCAGGGCATCGCCTTCCAGCTCGAGCTTCATCTCCGCCCAGGCGGGCAGCACGTGGGGCTGCTTTCCCATCGGCTCCCAGCGGGCCTTGGCCTCGTCGAAGCGCAGCACCTGGTAGCGGTCGTTTTCCAGGCGCAGGCCGTACTCGCGGTTGTCCAGCACGGCCTCGTCCACCAGCACGCCGATCAGGCCGGCCAGGCGCTCGGCTTCGTTGCTCAGTTCACGCGAGGGCCCGGCAATGCCGGTGCTGAAGACTGCCAGCCCGACCAGGCAGCCGATGATCACCAGGACCACCAGCAGCTCGATCAGGGTGAAGCCCCGGGCCCCGCGCGCGCCCATCAGTTGTCCCAGTTACCGATGTCGGCATCGGCGTCGGTACCGCCTTCCTTGCCGTCGGCGCCGAAGGAATACAGGTCGTACGGGCCCTTGGTACCCGGCGCCAGGTACTGGTAGGGGTTGCCCCACGGGTCGACCGGCAGGCGCTTGAGGTAGCCGTCCTTGTTCCAGTTCTTCGGCTGCGGGTTGCCGCTGGGCTTCTTCACCAGCGCCTCCAGGCCCTGCTGGGTGCTGGGGTAGGCGAAGTTGTCCAGCTTGTACATGTCCAGGGCAGCGCCGACGGCCTTGATGTCGCCCTTGGCGACGGTGATCTTGGCCTGGTCCGGGCGGTTCATCACCTGGGGCACCACCAGCGCGGCGAGGATGCCGAGGATGACCACCACCACCATGATTTCGATGAGGGTGAAGCCCCTCTGTAGACGGCTCGATTTCACGCGTTTACCCCACGAGTTGGTTGAGAGAAAGGATGGGCAGGAGAATAGCCAGGACGATGACCAATACCACGGCGCCCATGAACACCAGCATGAAGGGCTCGAACAGCCCCACCAGCAGCGCGATCTGCGCGGCCAGGTCGCTTTCCTGGTTGCGGGCGGTGCGGGCCAGCATCTGGTCCAGCTCGCCGGAACGTTCGCCGCTGGCCACCATGTGCAGCATCATCGGCGGGAACTGACCGGTCTGCTCCAGGGCACGGGTCAGGCTGCCGCCTTCGCGCACTTTCTGTGCGGCCAGCACCACTTCGGCACGGATCACCCGGTTGGCGATGACCTCGGCGGCAATGCCGAGGGCCTCTACCAGCGGTACGCCGCTCCGGGTGAGGATCGCCAGGGTGGAGGCGAAGCGCGCAGTGTCGGTGGCACGCACCAGGCGCCCCACCAGCGGCACCCGCAGCAGGATGCCGTGCCAGCGCTGACGCGCCGCCTCCTGGCGCAGCGCCAGGCGGATCGCGGTGATGCCGGCCACCAGCAGCAGGATGGCCAGCCAGCCCCAGTGCTTGACCAGGTCGCTGAGGGCGATCAGGCCACGGGTGAGCAGCGGCAGGGTCTGCCCGGAATCGATGAACACCCGCACCACATCCGGCACCACGAAGCCCAGCAGGAAGCCGACGATGCCGAGGGAGGCGCACATCAGGATCACCGGGTAGAGCAGTGCCAGCTGGATCTTCTGCCGCGACTGCTGGCGTTGTTCGGTGTAGTCCGCCAGTTGTTCCAGCACCGGGCCGAGGTGGCCGGCGTGCTCCCCTGCCGAAACGGTGGCGCGGTAAAGCTCGGGGAAGGCAGCGGGAAACTCGCGCAGGCTGCCGGCCAGGCTGTGCCCCTCCAGCACCTTGGCGCGCACCGCCAGCAGCATCGACTGGATGCGCGATGAGGTGGACTGGGCCGCCGCAGCGCGCAAGGCTTCCTCGATGGGCAGCGCCGCCTGCACCAGGGTCGCCAGCTGGCGGGTCACCAGGGCCAGGTCACGGGCGGACAGCCCCCGGGCGAAGCCGAAGCGCTGGCCACCGACGGCTTGCTCGCGGGTGCGGGTGGCCTTGACCTCCAGCGGCGCCAGCTGACGCTCGCGCAGCAGTTGGCGGACCTGACGGGCACTGTCGGCCTCCAGCACGCCCTTCTGCTGGCGTCCGCGGGCGTCCAGGGCGATGTATTCGAAGGCAGCCATTTATTCTTCCCGGGTCACGCGGAGGACTTCTTCCACGGTCGTCACGCCTTCCAGCACCTTGCGCTTGCCGTCGTCACGGATGCTCGGGCCGGAGCGGCGGGCGTGGCGGGTCATCTCCTGCTCGGAGGCGGCGTTGTGGATCAGGCTGCGCATGTGGTCGTCGAACACCACCAGCTCGTAGATGCCGGTTCGCCCGCGATAGCCCTGCTGGTGGCATTCACTGCAGCCACGTGCGTGATAGAGGGTGACCGGCTGCGTCGGGTCGACGCCCAGCAGCTGGCATTCGGCAGCGTCGGCCTGGTAGGCCTCCTTGCAGTGCGGGCAGAGCACCCGCACCAGGCGCTGGGCCAGCACGCCCAGCAGGGAAGACGACAACAGGAAGGGCTCGACGCCCATGTCCACCAGGCGGGTAATGGCCCCGATGGCGCTGTTGGTGTGCAGGGTGGAGAGCACCAGGTGACCGGTGAGCGAGGCCTGCACGGCGATCTCGGCGGTCTCGTGGTCACGGATCTCGCCCACCATCACCACGTCCGGGTCCTGGCGGAGGATGGCCCGCAGGCCCCGGGCGAAGGTCATGTCCACCTTGGGGTTGACCTGGGTCTGGCCGATGCCTTCCAGGTGGTACTCGATGGGGTCCTCGACCGTGAGGATGTTGCGGGTGCGGTCGTTCAGGGTGGTGAGGCTGGCGTAGAGGGTGGTGGTCTTGCCCGAACCGGTGGGACCGGTGACCAGCAGGATGCCGTGGGGCTTGCGCACGGTCTCTTCCATCAGCGCGCGGTCCCGCGCACTCATGCCCAGGTGCTGCAGGGTCAGGCGCCCGGCCTGCTTGTCGAGCAAACGCAGCACCACGCGCTCGCCATTGGCCGAGGGCAGCGTGGAGACGCGGATGTCCACCTCGCGGCCGGCCACCCGCAGGGAAATGCGGCCGTCCTGGGGGATGCGCTTCTCGGCGATGTCGAGCTTGGCCATGACCTTGATCCGCGACACCAGCAGCGCCGCCAGCTCGCGCTTGGGCTCCAGCACTTCGCGCAGGATGCCGTCGACGCGGAAGCGCACCACGAGGCGCTTCTCGAAGGTCTCCAGGTGGATGTCCGAGGCGTTCTCGCGGATCGCCTCGCCGAGGATGGCGTTGATCAGGCGGATGATCGGTGCGTCGTCCTCCTGCTCCATCAGGTCGGTGGTCTCGGGCATCTGCTCGGCCAGCGCGGCGAGGTCCAGGCTGCCGCCCAGGTCCTCGGCCAACTGCATGGTGGCGGACGAATCGTGTTGATAGGCCTGGGCCAGGGCCTGGTCGAAGGCCTCGGGGGCAAGCGCCCGGAACGGCAGGCTGCGCCCGACGAAGCGGCGGGCCTCGGCCAGGGCCACCAGCTCGGCGCCCTGGCGATGGGCCAGGCAGGGTTCGGCGCCATCCTGGAGGAAGACACCGTGGCGTTTGGCGAAACCGAATGGCAGGCGCCGCAGCGGCGCGTCCAGCGAAGAGGAATTCATCCGTGTCATGCCTTAATGAAATCACCCCGGAAACGTCTAGCACGGGGTCTGACGGTTGTTCGGCGAATCCCTGCCGAATTCTTTTCGTTGTGCTGCCGGATGCACGGCAAGTCGTAAAAAAACGGCGCTATCTTTAGCACATCGTCGCCGGTCGTACATCTTCCGGACGCTTGCAGCGTGATCCATTCGTGCTGCTATGATCAACGCACTTTTTCCCCGACGTACCCCCACAATCACCACTGACTCGCCTCGCGGAGACCCTCTTTTGCCCGTTCCAGGTGCCCGATATCGCTTGCAGGAAAAGGCCCCCGTCGTCGTCGGGGTGGCGCTGGTCGCAGCGATGAGCCTGAGCCTCGCCTGGCAGACCGCCGACTGGATCCGCCTGCTGCGCGCCCCCGCCCCCACCAGTGGCGACAGCCCGCAATCGGCGGCGGTTCCGCCCAGCCTCGACCGCCTGGATCGCCTGTTCGGCCCGGCCCGCATCCAGCAGGAGGGACCGCCACCGGCGACCAACCTGCGCCTGGTGCTGCTGGGCAGTTTCATCAACGCCGACCCGGCACGTTCCAGCGCCATCATCCGCGCGGACGACAACAAGCCGAGGCGGATACTGGCAGGCGAGTCGATCAGCGACGGCGTACGCTTGCACGCTGTCTACCGCGACCGGGTGGAGATCGAACGGGGTGGCCGCCTGGAGACCCTGACCTTTCCCCATACCCGCCCCAGTGCAACCGTTTCGCCGGTGATGGACGCAGCGCCCGCCGACGGAGCGATCGAGGCACTCGAAGGCCTTCAGGACGAGAATGCCGCCGAGCTGCGTGAGCGCATGGAAGCCCTCAGAAAACAGATGGAAGAATCCGGCGGCCTGCCCCCGGACTCACCGCCCGAACAGCCCATGGAAAGCGAATGAATCAATGCCCACAGCCCTCTCGCGCCTGAGTATTGCCGTACTGGTCGCCGGACTTGCGACCGCCCCGCTCCCCGTTTTCGCCGCCGAACCCGTGTCCGCCTCCAGCAGCAGCCAGCAGGACAGCTGGACGATCAACCTCAAGGATGCGGACATTCGCGAATTCGTCGACCAGGTGGCCGACATCACCGGGCAGACCTTCATCGTCGATCCGCGGGTGAAGGGCCAGGTCAGCGTGGTCTCCAAGGCGCCGCTGAGCCTGTCGGAGGTCTACCAGCTGTTCCTCTCGGTGATGGCCACCCACGGCTTCACCGTGATCACCCAGGGTGACCAGGCGCGGATCATCCCCAACGCCGAGGCCAAGGCCGAAGCCGGTAGCGGCCCGGAAGCACCGGACACGCTGGAGACCCGGGTGATCCAGGTCCAGCACGCGCCGGTCACCGAGCTGATCCCGCTGATCCGCCCGCTGGTGCCGCAGTACGGCCACCTGGCCGCGGTGACCTCGGCCAACGCACTGATCATCAGCGACCGCGCCGCCAACATCGCCCGCATCGAAGACCTGATGCGCCAGCTGGACCAGAAGGGCGACCGCGACTACACCGTGCTCAACCTGCAGAACGCCTGGGTGATGGACGCCGCCGAGGTGCTCAACAACGCCGTCACCCGGGGCCAGGCCAAGGGCACCAACGCCGCCCAGGTGATCGCCGATTCCCGCACCAACCGCCTGATCATCGTCGGCCCGCCTTCGGCCCGGGCCAAGCTGGTGTCCCTGGCGCAGTCCCTGGACACACCCACCGCGCGCTCGGCCAATACCCGGGTGATCCGCCTGCGCCACAACGATGCCAAGGCCCTGGCGACCACCCTCGGCGAGATTTCCGAGGGCCTCAAATCCCCTGAAGGCACCGAGCAGAAGGGCAAGCCGCAGAACATCCTCATCCGCGCCGACGAGAGTCTCAACGCCCTGGTGCTGCTGGCCGAACCGGACACAGTGAATGCACTGGAAGACATCGTCCGCCAGCTGGACGTGCCCCGCGCCCAGGTGATGGTGGAAGCCGCCATCGTGGAAATCTCCGGCGACATCAGCGACGCCCTCGGCGTGCAATGGGCCGTGGACGCCCGTGGCCGCACCGGTGGCATGGGGGGTGCCAACTTCGCCAATACCGGCCTGTCGGTGGGCACCGTGCTCAAGGCCATCCAGGACAAGAAGGTGCCGGACTCGCTGCCGGACGGCGCCATCATCGGCGTCGGCACCGACCACTTCGGCGCCCTGGTCACGGCACTGTCGGCCAACAGCAAGAGCAACCTGCTCTCCACGCCGAGCCTGCTGACCCTGGACAACCAGAAGGCGGAGATCCTGGTGGGCCAGAACGTGCCCTTCCAGACCGGCTCCTACACCACGGGCTCGACCGGCGCCAGCAACCCCTTCACCACCATTGAGCGCAAGGACATCGGCGTGACCCTCAAGGTCACCCCGCACATCAACGAAGGCGCCACCCTGCGCCTGGAGATCGAGCAGGAAATCTCCTCCATCGCCCCGACGGCCAGCGTCAGCGCACAGGCCGTCGACCTGATCACCAACAAGCGCTCGATCAAGAGCACCATCCTCGCCGAGGACGGCCAGGTGATCGTGCTCGGCGGCCTGATCCAGGACGACATCACCACCACCGATTCCAAGGTGCCGCTGCTGGGCGACATCCCCCTGCTCGGCCGGCTGTTCCGCTCCACCAAGGACAGCCATGTGAAACGCAACCTGATGGTGTTCCTGCGGCCCACCGTGGTGCGCGACCGCGCCGGCCTGGCGGCGTTGTCGGGCAAGAAGTACAGCGACATCCGCGTACTTGGCGACCCGGGCCCGCAACGCAGCCGCCCGAGCATCCTGCCGTCCGAACCGGCCCAGCTGTTCGACGGCCAGGGCACCCCGGCCATCGACCTGCGCCCCTGAAACGCAAACGGGCGGTGACGCGCCAGCGCCACCGCCCGTTCAGGCCCCTCCCCCGACCTCAGGGCACCTCTAAAAACTACCTGCGCTGTCATCGCGGCGTTAAAAGCGGGCTCAAAATGCTCATTTACCGCACGTAAACTGCGCTTTTTCGCCTGCTTTCGCCTTGCGCTGACCGCCTCGCCTACGTTTTTAGAGCCCCCCCTCAGTCTAGGTAGATCATCTTGCGGGTCATCCCGCCGTCGACGCGGTAGTCCTGACCGGTGACGAACGCCGCCTGGTCGGACAACAGCCAGGCCACCAACGGCGCCACATCCTCCACCAGCCCGACCCGCCCCACCGGGTGCTGGTCATGATCCAGTTCGGTGAGCGGCACGGCCTCGCGTTCGGCGCGATCACGGCTGTCGATCCAGCCGGGGCTGACCGCATTCACCCGAACATCCGGCCCCAGGCTGATGGCCAGGGCATGGGTCAGCGCCACCAGGCCACCCTTGCTCGCGGCATAGGCCTCGGTATCCGGCTCGGACTGGTGGGCGCGGGTCGAAGCGATGTTGACGATCGCGCCCTTGTGCGCCCGCAGGTACGGGGCGCAGTGCTTGGCCAGCAGCATGGGCCCGGTGAGGTTGACCGCCAGGGTGCGGTTCCAGGCCGACAGCTCGAGGCTTTCCAGCGGTGCGCCATGGGGATCGGCAACGGCGGCGTTGCACACCAGGGCATCCAGCCGGCCGAACTGGCCGAGGACCTCGGCAATGCCAACGGCCACCTGGCTTTCGTGGGCCACGTCCATGCCGACGAACCAGGCGTTGGGGCCCAGCGCCTTGGCGACCTTGGAACCCCGGGCCCGATCGATGTCGGACAACACCACCTGCCAGCCTTCGGCCAGCAGCCAGGCGGCGACGCCCAGCCCGATGCCCCGGGCCGCGCCGGTAACCAGCGCGACCTTGCCATTGTTGGCGAGGCAGGTTTCAACACTCCACTCCATCACAGAACCGCCAGGCCTCGCGCCAGGTCCGCCTGGATGTCGGCCACGTCTTCGAGACCGACCGCCACGCGGATCAGGTTGTCGGCGATGCCGGCATTGGCCCGCTCCTGGGGCGACAGCCGCCCGTGGGAGGTGGTGGCCGGGTGGGCGATGGTGGTCTTGGTGTCCCCCAGGTTGGTGGTGATGGAGATCATCCGAGTGGCATCGATGAAGCGCCACGCCGCCTCCTTGCCGCCCTTCACCTCGAAGCTGACCACGGCGCCGAAGGCCTTCTGCTGGCGCTTGGCGAGTTCATGCTGAGGGTGGCTTTCAAGGCCGGCGTAGTGCACCCGCTCGATGCCCGGCTGGGTTTCCAGCCAGCGCGCCAGCTCCAGCGCACTGGCGCTGTGGGCCTGCATGCGCACGCGCAGGGTTTCCAGGCCCTTGAGCATCAACCAGGCGTTGAAGGGGCTGAGGGTCGGGCCGGCGGTCCGCAGGAAGCCCACCACCTCCTTCATGTGTTCGCCACGGCCGGCCACTACGCCCCCCATGGCGCGGCCCTGGCCGTCGATGTACTTGGTGGCCGAGTGCATGACGATGTCGGCCCCCAGCTTCAGCGGCTGTTGCAGCGCCGGGGTGCAGAAGCAGTTGTCCACCACCAGCAGAGCGCCCTTGGCGTGGGCGATTTCGGCCAGGGCGGTGATGTCCACCAGCTCGGCCAGGGGGTTGGACGGCGACTCGACGAACAGCAGGCGGGTGTTGGGCTTGATCGCCGCTTCCCAGCCGGCCAGGTCCGACAGCGCCGGGTAGTCCACCTGCACGCCGAAGCGCTTGAGGTACTTCTCGAACAGGCTGATGGTGGAACCGAACACGCTGCGCGAGACCAGCACATGATCGCCGGCACTGCACAGGCTCATGGCGATGGCGAGGATGGCGGACATGCCGGAAGCGGTGGCCACGGCCTGCTCGGCGCCTTCCAGCGCGGCGATGCGCTCCTCGAAGGTGCGCACGGTGGGGTTGGTGTAGCGCGAGTAGACGTTGCCCGGCACTTCGCCGGCGAAGCGCGCGGCGGCATCGGCGGCGGTGCGGAACACGTAACTGGAGGTGAGGAACATGGCCTCGCCGTGCTCACCTTCCGGCGAACGGCGCTGGCCGGCACGCACGGCGAGGGTGTCGAAGGAGGCGCCTTCGAGGTCACTGTCCAGCCTTCCGGCTTCCCATTCTTGCGTCATAACCCTATCTCTCCAGAAACGAAGCCCGGATCGGGTCCGGGCTGCGGGGTGTCACGGAGGGCGCGGCCTGGGCCGCGCCTGGCTCAGTTGTTGTACAGGTCGATGATGGCGCTGACCGCACTGGCCTTGACCTTGGCGAGGTCGTTGCGGGCCTGCTCGATCTTGTCCAGGTACTGCTCGTCGACGTCACCGGTGATGTACTGGCCGTCGAACACGGCGCAGTCGAAGTGCTCGATCTTCACCTTGCCACCGCCGACCGCTTCGATCAGGTCCGGCAGGTCCTGGTAGACCAGCCAGTCGGCACCGATCAGCTCGGCCACGTCCTCGGTTGTCCGGTTGTGGGCGATCAGTTCATGGGCACTCGGCATGTCGATGCCGTAGACGTTGGGGTAGCGCACCGCCGGAGCGGCGGAGCAGAAGTAGACGTTCTTGGCGCCGGCTTCGCGGGCCATCTGGATGATCTGCTTGCAGGTGGTGCCACGAACGATGGAGTCGTCCACCAGCATCACGTTCTTGCCGCGGAATTCCAGTTCGATGGCGTTGAGCTTCTGGCGCACGGATTTCTTGCGCGCCGCCTGGCCCGGCATGATGAAGGTCCGGCCGATGTAGCGGTTCTTCACGAAGCCTTCGCGGAACTTCACGCCCAGGTGGTTGGCCAGCTCCAGTGCCGCGGTGCGGCTGGTGTCCGGGATCGGGATGACCACGTCGATGTCGTGGTCGGGACGCTCGCGCTGGATCTTCTCGGCCAGCTTCTCGCCCATGCGCAGGCGCGCCTTGTAGACGGAGACGCCATCCATGATGGAGTCCGGACGCGCCAGGTAGACGTGCTCGAAGATGCACGGGGAGAGCTTCGGCGCCTTGGCGCACTGGCGGGTGTAAAGCTTGCCTTCCTCGGTGATGTACACCGCCTCACCCGGGGCGAGGTCACGGATCAGGGTGAAGCCGAGCACGTCCAGGGCCACGCTCTCGGAGGCGATCATGTACTCGACGCCTTCGTCGGTGTGGCGCTGGCCGAACACGATCGGGCGGATGGCGTTGGGGTCGCGGAAGCCGACGATGCCGTAGCCGGTGATCATCGCCACCACGGCGTAGCCGCCCAGGCAGCGGTCATGCACGCCGGAGACGGCGGCGAACACGTCTTCCTCGGTGGGCTGCAGCTTGCCGCGATGGGCCAGCTCGTGGGCGAACACGTTGAGCAGCACTTCCGAGTCGGAGTTGGTGTTCACGTGGCGCAGGTCGGACTCGTAGATCTCCTTGGCCAGCTGCTCGACGTTGGTCAGGTTGCCGTTGTGGGCCAGGGTGATGCCGTAGGGCGAGTTGACGTAGAACGGCTGCGCCTCGGCGGAGCTGGAGGAGCCGGCGGTGGGGTAGCGCACATGGCCGATGCCCATGTGGCCGACCAGGCGCTGCATGTGGCGCTGCTGGAACACATCGCGCACCAGGCCATTGTCCTTGCGCAGGAACAGGCGGCCGTCATGGCTGGTCACGATCCCGGCCGCATCCTGGCCGCGATGTTGGAGAACGGTGAGCGCGTCATACAGCGCCTGATTGACGTTCGACTTGCCGACGATACCGACGATGCCACACATGTGACGCAACCCCTGCTAGTAGTTCGAGCCAATACTGGGCGCCGCACGGGGTTTACCCCGGGGTGGCGCCCTTCGTCTGGCAGCTCAGCCGGGTGGGCTGACGCTGCCGTTGAGCCACTGACCGGTCAGACCCAGGATCAGGTTCTTGGACCAGTCGGCGACCATGAGAAAGTGCGGCAGCAGCGTGGACTGCTGCCACCAAGGATCCTGTTGCACCGGCGCCAGGCTGAGCAGGCCGACCAGTACCACCACCAGCAAGGCCCCGCGCGCCGCGCCGAAGACCATGCCGAGGAAGCGGTCGGTGCCGTCCATGCCGGTGACCCTGATCAGTTCGCCGATCAGGAAGTTGACCAACGCCCCCACCAGCAGGGTGGCGATGAAGAGAATGGCGCAGGCCGCGATGACGCGGGCCGAGGGCATTTCGATGAATTGAGTGAGGTGCTGCGACAGCGCGCCCCCGAACATCCAGGCGACGGCACCGGCAATGATCCAGGTGAGCAACGAGAGGGCTTCCTTGACGAAGCCGCGCCTCAGACTGATCAAGCTGGAAATGGCGATGATGGCGATGATCGCCCAATCGACCCAGGTGAATGCCACGTATGCAGCCCACGAACGGAAAAGGCGGGCATTTTAACAGAGGCCTTGGACTCCGGTAACCCGCGAATCAGAAAGGTCCGACGGCGGTGCTGACTCAGCCCTTCTCCGGCTGGAACCGCACCACGAAACCGTTGAGCTTCTGCTGGCGGCTGAGGGAATCGCGCAGGCGCTCGGCTTCGGCACGCTCGATGACCGGCCCGACGAACACCCGGTTCATGCCGTCCGCGCTGCGGATGTAGGCGTTGTAGCCCTGGTTGCGCAGGGACTTCTGCAGGTTCTCGGCACTGGCCCGGTTGGACAGGCTGGCCAGCTGGATGGACCAGCTGACGGGCAGGCCGTTGGGGTCCAGGCGCTTTTCCTCGACCTTGGCCGCCGACTGCGCCGGAGCAGCCTGGGGTTGAGCCTGGGCGACGGGCGGGGCCGCAACGGGCTGTGCAGGTGCCGGGGCCGGCTGCTGGCGCGGCGCCTGGCTGGGCGTCGGAGCGGCAGGGGGAGTGGTCGGCACCTGGGCCACGCCACCGTTGGCGTCCAGCGGGGGCACGGGCTCGTCCGGCAGGACCTGGGGCTCGGGGACCTGGACGTCCTCCAGCTCGGTCGAGGGCATGGCCGGCGCCTGGGGCATCGGCGGTGCTTCGACGTGCACCTGGCGCAACTCGTCCTCGCGGGTGAACAGCATCGGCAGGAAGATCACGGCCAATGCCAGCAGCACCACGGCGCCGACGATACGTTGCTTGAGTCCCTTGTCCAGCACGGCTACCCCCACTATCAAGCCTGCTGCGCGAGCCAGGCCAGGGCCTCGGCCACGCAATAGAACGATCCGAACACCAGGATTTCATCCCCCTCCCCGGCCTGTTCGCACTGCGCCTGCAGGGCGGCGGCGACGGACTCATGGCCATGCACCCGCGCCCCCAGGGCATCGAGGGCAGCCTGCAGTTCGCCGGCCGGCCGGGAACGGGGCGACGGTAACGCAGTCACCGCCCAATCCGCCAGATGCGTGTGCAGCGGGCGGAGCACGCCGTCGAGGTCCTTGTCCGCCAGCAGGCCGAACACGGCCAGGCGGCGCCCCGCGACAGGCCGCGCAACCAGGCGGCCAGCAAGGAATTCTGCGGCATGGGGGTTGTGCCCGACATCCAGCACCAGGGAGATGCGCTTGCCTTGCCACAGGATGTTGCGGCGCTCGAGACGCCCACTGACTTGGGTAGCGGCCAGGGCTTGCGCCTGGCGCTCGGGCTGCCAGGGCAGGCCAAGCAGCGCATAGGCCTGCAGGGCGAGGGACGCATTCTCCTGGGGCAGGTCCAGCAGCGGCAGGTCGTGCAATTGCAGCAACTCGCCGGACGGCGAGCGGCCACGCCAGTGCCAGCTCTGCTCGGCCTCGGCCAGGTCGAAGTCGCGCCCCCGCACCAGCATCGGCGCACCGATCTCGGCAGCCCGGCCCAGCAGGGGGGCAGGCGGGTCGAGATCACCACACACGGCTGGCTTGCCCGGGCGGAAGATGCCGGCCTTCTCGAAGGCCACGCTTTCACGGGTGTCGCCGAGCCAGTCGGCATGGTCGATACCAATGCTGGTAACCAGGGCCAGGTCAGCATCGGCCAGGTTCACGGCGTCGAGCCGTCCACCCAGGCCGACTTCCAGCAGCACGGCATCCAGGGCTCGGCGCTGGAACAGCCAGAAGGCCGCCAGGGTGCCCATCTCGAAATAGGTCAGGGTGATATCGCCACGCGCCGCTTCGACTGCGGCGAAGGCATCACAGAGGGCCTCATCACTGGCGAGGCCGTCGTCGAACTGGACGCGCTCGTTGTAGCGCAGCAGGTGCGGCGAGCTGTAGACCCCGACGCGCAAACCCTGGCTGCGCAGCAGCGCAGCCAGGAATGCACAGGTGGAACCCTTGCCGTTGGTGCCGGTGACGGTGATCACCTTGGGGGCAAGCTGCCCGATACCCAGGCGCTCGGCCACCTGCCGGCTGCGCTCCAGCCCCATGTCGATGGCGCTGGGGTGGAGGTGTTCGAGGTAATCGAGCCAGTCGGCGAGGGTTCTCTGGGTCATGCAGTGGCCGGTACGGGGGTGGGTTCGGGAGACGGCAGGTTCTGGAACTGGGCGAGCAGGCGCGACAGGCGGCTGCGCAGTTCCTGGCGGGGGATGATCATGTCGATGGCGCCGTGTTCCAGCAGGAACTCGCTGCGCTGGAAGCCTTCAGGCAGCTTCTCGCGCACGGTCTGCTCGATCACGCGCGGGCCGGCGAAGCCGATCAGGGCCTTGGGCTCACCGACGATCACATCGCCCAGCATGGCCAGGCTGGCCGACACGCCGCCGTAGACCGGGTCGGTCAGCACGGAGATGAAGGGAATGCCCTCTTCGCGCAGGCGCGCTAGGACAGCGGAGGTCTTGGCCATCTGCATCAGGGAGATCAGCGCCTCCTGCATGCGCGCGCCACCAGAGGCGGAGAAGCACACCAGCGGGCAGCGCTTCTCCAGCGCAACGTTGGCGGCACGCACGAAGCGCTCACCGACGATGGCGCCCATGGAGCCGCCCATGAAGGAGAACTCGAAGGCGCAGGCCACGATGGGGTTGCCTTCGAGGCTGCCGCTCATGGCGATCAGGGCATCCTTTTCACCGGTGTCCTTCTGCGCGGCGGCCAGGCGGTCCTTGTACTTCTTGCTGTCGCGAAACTTCAGGCGATCCACCGGCTCGAGGTCGGCGCCCAGTTCTTCCCGGCCTTCGGCATCGAGGAAGATGTCCAGGCGAGTGCGCGCATCGATGCGCATGTGGTGGTCGCACTTGGGGCAGACATTCAGGGTCTTCTCGAGCTCGGGCTTGTACAGCACGGCATCGCAGGACGGGCACTTGTGCCAGAGGCCTTCGGGTACCGAGCTCTTCTTAACTTCGGAACGCATGATCGAAGGGATCAGCTTGTCTACCAGCCAGTTGCTCATGCTCTCGTTCTCCATAGCTTCAGGCCCGAACACGCGCTAGCGGCTCGAAGCGCTGCGCCTGTTCCTGAGCGAAATCAAATTCATGGCCGGGTTCGCCCCGACCGCCGCCGCCATCCACGCCAATAGAACGTGCCGGCAGCACCTGGTTCCGGCCCGGCTCGCGGCGCTCCCGGGGAGCGTCCGAGCGGACAACTGGGTTATGGACGGCAGCCCGCTCGCCGTCGTCACATCCAGTCGAGCGCTGCCACTCGACACGATGGCGGGAAAGACGATCACTCGGCAGAACGCACGGCATCGATGAAGGCCCGGATCAGCGCAGGGTCCTTGATGCCCTTGGACGCCTCGACCCCGCCGCTGACATCGACGGCATAGGGGCGCACACGACGGATGGCCTCGGCGACGTTGTCGGGAGTCAGGCCACCGGCGAGCACCACCGGGCGGGAAGGCGCGCTGGGCACCAGACTCCAGTCGAAGGCCTCGCCCGTGCCGCCGGGCGTGCCAGGCACGTAGGTGTCCAGCAGAACGCCGGATGCATCCGGGTAGCGGTCGATCAGCGCCGGGACATCGTCACCGGGACGGATACGCAGGGCCTTGAGATAGGGGCGCCCATGGCACCGGCATGCCTCCGGCGATTCGTCGCCGTGGAACTGCAGCAGGTCGAGCGGCACCGTCGCCAGCACGCTGTCCAGTTCCTCCCCCGGCATGTCGACGAACAATCCGACCGTGGTCACGAAGGGCGGCAGAGCGGAGATGATCGCCCTCGCCTGCTCGGCGGTCACGGCCCGGGGACTGGGCGCGTAGAACACCAGCCCGATGGCATCGGCACCGGCGGCTACAGCCGCCAGGGCGTCCTCGACACGGGTGATGCCACAGATTTTGACGCGAACGGTAGACAACGTGCAGACACCTGCTGGGCAAAAAGTTGCTGGATGGTAGCAAAGGTCCGCTACAGCGTCAGCTTGCGTCTTCAGGCATCCAGGAGAGGAAATGCGGCCCCAGGTAACGCCTGGGAAGCTCGAACTCCTCCGGGTATTCCACCTTCACCAGGTACAGCCCGTAGGGGTGCGCAGTGACACCGCCGGTACGCCGGCAACGGCTTTCGAGGATTTCCTTCGCCCACTCCGGCGGGCGCTCGCCGGCACCAATGGCGATGAGCACGCCTGCGAAGTTGCGCACCATGTGGTGGAGGAAGGCATTGGCTCGCACGTCCAGCACGATGAAACGGCCATGCTCGTGGATCTGCAGGTGATGGACCGTCTTCACCGGCGACTTGGCCTGGCACTGTTTGGCGCGGAACGAGGTGAAGTCGTGGGTGCCCACCAGGTAGGCAGCCGCCTCACGCATGCGCTCGACATCCAGGGGCCGGTGGTTCCAGGTCACCTCTTCGGCCATGTGGGCCGGGCGGATCGGGTCGCTGTAGATGACGTACCGATAGCGCCGCGCCATGGCGCTGAAGCGCGCATCGAAATGCGCGGGCATGGCCTGGGCCCAGGTGACGCTGATGTCGCCGGGCAGGTTCATGTTCGCGCCCATGGTCCAGGCGTGCATGGAGCGCGGGACCGGCGTGTCGAAATGCACGACCTGGCCACTGGCATGAACCAGCGCATCGGTCCGGCCCGCGCAACTGAGGGTGACGGGATGCCCGCCAGCCACTTTGGTCAGCGCCTTCTCGAGGGCCTCCTGGATGGACGGCACACCGGCGATCTGGCGCTGGAAGCCACGGTAGCGGGAACCCTTGTACTCAATGCCAAGGGCGATTCTGGAAATGCCAACGGCAGCCTTTTCGGCTGCCGTTGCGGGTACTGCTTGTGTCATGGATCAGCTGATACGGGCGATCAGGTCGCGCGCTTCCTGTTGCTGGGTTTCGCTGCCTTCGGTCAGTACCTCGTCGAGGATGTCGCGAGCACCTTCGGTGTCGCCCATGTCGATGTAGGCACGTGCCAGGTCGAGCTTGGTGGAGGTTTCGTCGGTGCCCGAGAGGAAATCGAAGTCGTCGTCCCCTTCCAGGTCCGCAGCAGGTGCCGCGACTTCAGGAGCCGGAGCCGGGATGGGCGCCTCTTCGGCCGGCTGGTCGAGGCTCTCGGCGAGCTGGTCCAGTTCGGCGGTGACTTCATCCAGCTTGGCGGCGAAGCTGTCTGCCTGCGGCTCGAAGTGCGCCGGCTCTTCGGGCATGGACAGGTCGAAGTCGGAAGGCAGGTCGAAGTCACTGGTTTCGAGCTTGGCGGGCTCGGCGGCCGGCAGGTCGTCGTCCAGGCTCAGCAGGAAGTCGTCTTCCGCAGCAGCCGAGGGCTTGGCGCCTTCGTCCAGGTCCAGGCTGAAATCGGCCAGGTCGTCACCCAGAGAAAGGTTGTCCTCGGCGAGGGGCTTGCTGTCGAGTTCCAGGTCGAAGCCGAGGTCGTCGTCAGCGGTGGCGGGGCTGGAAGCCGGCAGGTCGAGGTTCAGATCGGCATCCAGATCCAGGTCGTCGAGGCTGGGCAGGGGCTCTTCGACCGGGGCACGGGCGGCGGGCGTGGCATCCAGTTCGTCGTCGAGGCTGAGGTCGAAGGCATCGTCCAGATCCTGCGGCTTCTGAGTCGGAGCAGCCGGCTCGTCCAGGGTCAGGTCGTCGAGGCTGAAGCTGTCCAGGTCGTCTGCAACCGAGGCAGCGGCAAAGCCGGCACCAGCGGCCGCCACGGCGGCCATGGCCGGGTAGCGGGACTTGAGCAGGTCCACGTCAGCCTGGGCACCACCGATTTCACGCAGCTCGCCTTCCTGGCGGGCGAAACCGTCGCGATCACCGAGTTCGGCGTAGACCTCCATCAGTTTCAGGCGCAGGTCCGCGCGATGCGGCTCGTCGTTGATGGCGTTCTGCAGCAGCTCGGCAGCCTGGTTGAAGCGGCCGTAGGCGATATAGATGTCGGCTTCGCTGAGGGCGTCGCCAGTCTGGGCGGTGACACGCTCCTCGGACGCGCCCTGGGCTGCGGCCGCTGGGGCGGCAGCCGGCTCGACGTCGAAACCGGAGAAGGCGTTGTCCTGCAGGTCGAGATCGCTGTCCGCATTGGCATCGCCATCCTGGTCGGCCAGGCTGTTCTGCAGCTCGGCTTCCTTCATGGCGTTACGACGGGAAAGGATCATCAGTACCACCAGCAGCACCAGCAGCGCGCTGCCGCCAATGATGCCCAGCAACATGGTGTTGCCCATCAGTTCGTCGAGGAAGCTCGGCTGCTCGGCCTCGACCGGGGGAACCGGCGCGGGAGTCGGGGCCGGGGTCGGCTGGGCAGCGGGCTTCTCAACGGCTTCAGCCGGCTCTGTGGCCGGCTGCTGGTTCTGGGTCTGGCTGGCCGCATCGGGTGCGGCCGGCTCCTGGTTGTAGTTGTAGTCCGGCGCGGCGCCGGCCGGCGGAGTCGCCGGGGCGCCCGCCTCGGCGGGCGCCTGGGTCTGAGGTGCAGGCGCGGGCTGCTCGGCGGCAGGTGCCGGCGGCGTGGCGGAAGCCGGTGCAGCCGGAGCGGCGGCCTCGGGCTTCTTGGACAGATCGCCCTGCATCTTGGCGAGTTGATCGTCCTTGAGTTGGATCAGGCGCTGCAGCTTGTCGAGCTGGCTCTGCAGATCCGTCATCCGGCTCTTCAGCTCTGCGTTCTCGCGGCGGGTAGTGTCCAGGCTTTCCTGGGTGACCGCCAGCTTCTCGGCCAGGGCCTTGGCGTTACCGTTGGCGGCACCCTTCTCGCTGCCGGCGGTTGCCTTGCCACTCTCGGCGGAAACCAGACGCAGGCTGTCCTTGCTCTCGGCCTTGGCCGGAGCGGCACCCGCGGAGGAGCGCTTGGTGGCATCCAGCTGGCGCTGACCAGCGGTATCGGCCACGGCACCGCCGCTGCGCCAGGCAGCATTCTGGGCGGCGACCTGGGCAATGGCCTCAGACTGGGAACGGCTGGCGATCTGCTGCTCGGTCGGCATGCGCAGGACCTGGCCGCTCTTCAGACGGTTGATGTTGCCACCCACGAAGGCGTCGGGGTTCAGGTCCTGGATGGCCAGCATGGCCTGGTGAACGCTGCCGCTGGCGCGGTTGCGCTGGGCGATGTCCCACAGGGTGTCCTTGCCGGTGGTGCGGTAATCGCCGCCACCTGCAACCTTGCTGGCACTGGCGGCCGGAGAAGCGGACGGAGCCGGAGCGACCGGTGCAGCAGCGCGCGGTGCAGCCGGGCGAGCCTGTTGGGCCGGCGCGGTGGCAGCCAGAGCAGGAGCGACGGCAGCAGTTTCAGGCGAATAGGCCGGCGGATCGAGCAGCAGGGTGTACTCGCGCAGCAGTCGGCCGTTGGGCCACAGCACCTCAACCAGGAAGTTGAGGTAGGGCTCGCGCACCGGTTTGCTGGAGGTCACGCGCACCACGCTCTTGCCGTTGGGCTTGAGCACAGGGGTGAACTTGAGATCCGTGAGGAAATACTGGCGATCAACGCCCGCCTTGCCGAACTCTTCGGCGGAAGCGAGGCTGGGAACGACTTCACTGGACGACAGATCGCGGACGTCGAGCAACTCGATCTCAGCATCCAGCGGCTGGTTCAATGCAGACTTGAGAGTGACTTCACCAAGCCCGAGGGCATGTGCCATGCCGGAAGACAGAGCCGAAGCTGCCGCAATTGCCAGTACCAGTTTGCGAACCCGAACCATAGCGTAATCCCTTGTTTTATCTTTTCTTCTCGCTCGAACGAGAGGGTAATTGATCGCCGCCACAACGCGCGCTTTGCGCTTCCCCGCCAGCGATCAACCAGATCAGTATTGTCAAGCTAGAAAAGTACTTCAAATTTTCAGGTAAGTATCTTTTACAGATAGTGTTTTATCAACAACTCGCCAGACTGTATGGCATTGAGCGCAGCGCCTTTTCGCACATTATCTGACGCAATCCACAAATTGAGTTGACGTGGATCTTCGAGGCCCTTTCTCACGCGGCCGACGTAGATCACATCCTGCCCAACAGCGTCACCTACTGCCGTGGGATAGTCCCCCAACCCGACGCACTCCAGCGCATCGGCCTCTTCCAGTGCAGCGTTGACTGCACCGAGATCCACGTCCTTGGCGGACTGGATGCAGACACTCAGGCTGTCGCCGAAGAACACCGGCGCCAGGACGCAGGTCGCCGCGACGTCCAGCCCCGGCGAATCCAGGACCTCCTTCAATTCCCGTGCCAGGCGCCGCTCAAGCTGAGCATGGCCTTCCTCGTCCACCGCGTCGGGTTGCGCGAGGATGTTGAAGGCCACCTGCCGGTCGAAGAAGCGCGGCTCCAGCGGGCGCGCATTGAGCAATTCGGCCGTCTGGCGGGCCAGTTCATTCACGCCCTCACGCCCCCGGCTGGATACCGAAAGGCAGGCCGTCACACAGATGCGCTCAGGCGTCAGGACTTCCCGCAACGGCGCGAGCACACTGGCAAGCGCAACGGTAGAAGGGCTGGGGCTGATCAGTGCGAACGGGGCCTGGAGCTTTGCCAGGGCCGAATCGTTGGCACCTGCAACCAGCGCCACGCCCTGCTCCAGCGCCCCGGACAGGTCGATCACCGAGCAACCGGCCTGCAGCGCACGGGAGGCAAAGCTGCGGGTCACGGCCTCGCCGGCGGCGAAGAAGGCCAGGCGGACACGGGCGAAATCGAATTCGGCAACATCTCGCACGCGCAGGTTCTTGCCGCGAAACGGCACGGAGGCGCCGGCAGACTCGATGCTGGCCAAGAGATGCAAGGTGGATACGGGGAACTCGCGCTCCTCAAGGAGCTGGACGAGGGTTTCGCCGACGGTGCCGGTGGCGCCGATCACGGCGATTTCAAGGGACGGGCTCATGGTCATTGCCTATGGCGAAACGGGGAGCGGCACTTTAACCGTCACCCCGTATGCAGGCAATCGGACCGATTGGCGCGGGCGAGCCCCGCCCGCGCCAGGCTCGATCAACGCTCCAGCAGGATGCGCAGCATGCGGCGCAGCGGCTCGGCGGCACCCCAGAGCAGTTGGTCACCCACGGTGAAGGCGCCCAGGTACTGCGAACCCATGTTCAGCTTGCGCAGGCGGCCAACCGGAACCGACAGGGTGCCGGTCACGGCCGTCGGGGTCAGCTCACGCATGCTGATCTCACGATGGTTCGGCACCAGCTTGACCCAGGGATTGTGCTGGCTGATCAGCCCTTCGATATCAGCGATCGGCACGTCCTTGTTCAGCTTGATGGTCAGCGCCTGGCTGTGGCAGCGCATGGAGCCGATGCGCACGCAGATGCCGTCCACCGGGATCGGGCTCTTGAAGCGGCCGAGGATCTTGTTGGTCTCGGCCTGGCCTTTCCATTCCTCGCGGCTCTGGCCGTTGGGCAGTTCCTTGTCGATCCAGGGGATCAGACTGCCGGCCAGCGGTACGCCGAAGTTCTCGGTGGGGAAGGCTTCGCCGCGCATGGTCTCGGCGACCTTGCGGTCGATGTCGAGGATGGCGCTGGCGGGGTTGGCCAGGTCATCGGCGACGGCCGCGTGGGTGGCGCCCATCTGCTTGATCAGCTCACGCATGTTCTGCGCGCCGGCGCCCGAGGCCGCCTGGTAGGTCATGGCGCTCATCCACTCCACCAGGCCGGCTTCGAACAAGCCGCCCAGGGCCATCAGCATCAGGCTGACGGTGCAGTTGCCACCGATGTAGTTCTTGGTGCCGGCATCCAGGGAATGATCGATGACCTTGCGGTTGACCGGATCGAGGACGATGACCGCGTCATCCTGCATGCGCAGGCTGGAGGCGGCGTCGATCCAGTAGCCGTTCCAACCCGCTTCACGCAGCTTGGGGAAGACCTCGTTGGTGTAGTCGCCACCCTGGCAGGTCAGGATCACGTCGAGGGTCTTCAGCTCTTCGATGCTGTAGGCATCCTTCAGCGGGGCAATGTCCTTGCCGACCGCCGGGCCCTGCCCACCGACGTTGGAAGTGGTGAAGAACACCGGCTCGATCAGGTCGAAGTCCCGCTCCTCAAGCATCCGCTGCATGAGCACCGAACCCACCATGCCGCGCCAACCGATCAGACCTACACGCTTCATGACAACTGCACCTTTCAGGAAAAAAGTGGGCCGCTGCCACGCAGCGGGCCCGACAGATTACAGATTACGCAGGGCCTCGACCACTGCATCGCCCATGGCCTGGGTACCGACCTTGGTCGTGCCCGGGGAGTAGATGTCACCGGTGCGCAGGCCCTGGTCCAGCACGCGGCTCACGGCCTGTTCGATGGCATCGGCAGCGGCGCCCTGGTTGAAGCTGTAGCGCAGCATCATCGACACCGAGAGGATGGTCGCCAACGGGTTGGCGATGCCCTGGCCGGCGATGTCCGGTGCGGAGCCGTGGCAGGGCTCGTACATGCCCTTGTTGTTGGCATCCAGGGAGGCGGACGGCAGCATGCCGATGGAGCCGGTGAGCATGGAGGCCTCATCGGAAAGGATGTCGCCGAACATGTTGTCGGTGACCATCACGTCGAACTGCTTCGGCGCACGCACCAGTTGCATGGCGGCGTTGTCGACGTACATGTGGCTGAGCTCGACGTCCGGATAGTCCTTGGCCACCTCCTCCACCACCTCGCGCCACAGCTGGCTGGAGGCGAGGACGTTGGCCTTGTCCACCGAGCACAGCTTCTTGCCGCGCACGCGGGCCATGTCGAAGCCGACGCGGGCGATGCGGCGGATCTCGCTCTCGCTGTACGGCAGGGTGTCGTAGGCCTGGCGCTCGCCATTCTCCAGTACGCGCTGCTCGCGGGGCTGGCCGAAATAGATGCCGCCGGTCAGCTCGCGGACGATGAGGATGTCCAGCCCGGCGACCACTTCCGGTTTGAGGCTGGACGCTTCAGCCAGTTGCGGATAAAGGATGGCCGGGCGCAGGTTGGCGAACAGGCCCAGTTGCGAGCGGATCTTCAGCAGGCCGCGCTCCGGGCGGATGTCACGCTCGATCTTGTCCCACTTCGGGCCGCCCACGGCGCCCAGCAGCACGGCATCGGCCTCGCGGGCGCGCTCCAGGGTCTCGTCGGCCAGGGGCACACCGTGCTTGTCGATGGCAGCGCCACCGATCACGTCGTGCACCAGCTCGAAGCCCAGTTGGTACTTGTCGTTGGCCACCTCGAGCACCTTGACCGCCTCGGCCATGATCTCCGGACCGATGCCG
Organism: Metapseudomonas otitidis; assembly: GCF_011397855.1. Classification (NCBI taxonomy): domain Bacteria; kingdom Pseudomonadati; phylum Pseudomonadota; class Gammaproteobacteria; order Pseudomonadales; family Pseudomonadaceae; genus Metapseudomonas; species Metapseudomonas otitidis. Next base: position 4,173,832 of record NZ_AP022642.1, read on the forward strand.
TCACCGGGGAGAACCAGAATCTGCTTGCTCATGCTTTCCTCGTCATTCATCTGTCGGCGCCTCGGCGCCGGGGTGTTCAGTGTTCAGCGCTCGGCCCAGAGCACCAGCACATCGGTGCTGAAGGAGCCGTCCGCTGCAATCTCGAAATACTCGCGCACCTCGTCGCCCACCGAGCGCTGCAATGCCAGGATGGCCTCGCGGAATACGTCCGGCGTGCGCATGCGCTCGATCCAGGTGGCGAACTCCAGGCGCAGGCGCTGCCGCTTGGAGGCGGTCAGTACCAGCCCGGCCTCGCCGACCAGCCGTGCCCATTCGGAGGGCGAATAATCGCGCACATGGCTGGTGTCGCGCAGCACTTCCACCGTCTGCAGGTGGGTATCCAGCAACGGCAGGCCGGGCGCGACCACATCGATGAAGCACGCCGCGCCGCCCGGACGCAGGACCCGACGCACCTCGCGCAGGGCCTGGCCGACATCCCGCCAGTGGTGGGCGGAATAGCGGCTGAAGACATAGTCGAAGGCCTGGTCATCGAACGGCAGGCGCTCGGCAGCGCCCTGCTGGGTGCGGATGTTGTCCAGCCCCCGCTCGGCGGCCGTGCGGGCGACCACGTCCAGCATCTGGGCGGACAGGTCGTAGGCCACCACCTCGTCGCAGAACTCGGCGACCTGGAAGCTCACATGACCGGCACCGCAGCCCAGGTCGAGTACCCGGGCCCCGGCGTCAGCCGCGACCGTCTCGCGCAGCAGGACGAACTCCTCGCCCTGGGCGTGAACGGCACTGTTCAGATAGGCGGTGGCCTGGCTGCCGAACTGGCGCTGGACCACATCCTCGTGCTGGCTGGTGGTCATGGTGAGCCTCCTCTGGCTGATCAGCCCTGGAACAACCAGGGCTGGCGCTGGCGATAGCCGGCTTCGAAAGTGCGAATGGCATCGGCGTCCTGCAGCGTCAGGCCGATGTCGTCGAGGCCGTTCAGCAGGCAATGCTTGCGGAAGGCGTCCACCTCGAAGGCATAGGACTTGCCATCCGGACGGGTCACGGTCTGGGCCGCCAGGTCGACGGTCAGCTGGTAGCCCTCGGTGGCCTCGCACTGCTCGAACAGCTCATCCATCTCTTCATCTTTCAGCACGATCGGCAGCAGGCCGTTCTTGAAGCTGTTGTTGAAGAAGATGTCGGCGAAGCTCGGCGCGATGACCGCGCGGAAGCCGTACTCATCCAGCGCCCAGGGGGCGTGCTCGCGGGAGGAGCCGCAGCCGAAGTTCTCGCGGGCCAGCAGCACGCTGGCGCCCTGGTAGCGCGGGAAGTTGAGCACGAAGTCCTTGTTCACCGGGCGCTTGGAGTTGTCCTGGTTGGGCTGGCCCACGTCCAGGTAGCGCCACTCGTCGAACAGGTTGGGGCCGAAGCCGGTGCGCTTGATCGACTTGAGGAATTGCTTGGGAATGATCTGGTCGGTGTCGACGTTGGCGCGATCGAGCGGGCAGACCAGGCCGGTGTGTTGGGTAAAGGCTTTCATGACTCTGCTCCTCAGGCCTGCATCAATTCACGAACGTCGATGAAGTGGCCGGTCACCGCAGCGGCGGCGGCCATGGCCGGGCTCACCAGGTGGGTACGGCCGCCCGCGCCCTGGCGCCCTTCGAAGTTACGGTTGGAGGTGGAGGCGCAATGCTCGCCACTTTCCAGCCGGTCCGGGTTCATCGCCAGGCACATGGAGCAGCCCGGCTCACGCCATTCGAAGCCAGCCTCGATGAAGATCTTGTCCAGCCCTTCCTGCTCGGCCTGGGCCTTGACCAGACCGGAGCCCGGCACCACCAGCGCCTGCTTGACGGTGGCGGCGACCTTGCGGCCCTTGGCGACGGCAGCGGCAGCGCGCAGGTCCTCGATCCGCGAGTTGGTGCAGGAACCGATGAACACGCGATCCAGGCGGATGTCGGTGATCGCCTGGTTGGCGTTCAGGCCCATGTACTTGAGCGCGCGGACGATGGAATCGCGCTTGACCGGGTCGGCTTCGACGGCCGGGTCCGGCACGTTCTGGTCGACGGCCAGGACCATCTCCGGCGAGGTGCCCCAGCTCACCTGGGGCTTGATGTCCTCGGCACGCAGCTCGACCACGGTGTCGAAGTGGGCGTCGGTATCGGACACCAGGTCCTTCCAGGCGGCCACGGCCTTGTCCCAGTCAGCACCCTTCGGCGCAAAGGGGCGACCTTCGACGTAGGCAACGGTCTTCTCGTCCACCGCCACCATGCCGACGCGGGCACCGGCTTCGATGGCCATGTTGCAGAGGGTCATGCGGCCTTCCATGGACAGGTCACGGATCGCGCTGCCGGCGAACTCCAGCGCATGGCCGTTGCCACCGGCGGTGCCGATCTTGCCGATCACGGCGAGGACGATGTCCTTGGCCGTCACGCCGAAGGGCAGCTGGCCCTCCACGCGGACCTGCATGTTCTTCATCTTCTTGGCCACCAGGCACTGGGTGGCGAGCACATGCTCCACCTCGGAGGTGCCGATGCCGTGGGCCAGGGCACCGAACGCACCGTGGGTGGAGGTGTGGGAGTCGCCGCAGACCACGGTCATGCCCGGCAGGGTGGCGCCCTGCTCCGGCCCGACCACGTGGACGATGCCCTGGCGCACGTCGTTCATCTTGAATTCGAGGATGCCGAAGTCATCGCAGTTCTCGTCCAGGGTCTTGACCTGGATGCGCGACACCTCGTCGGCGATGGCCTCGAGGCCACCCTTGCGCTCGGCGGTGGTGGTGGGGACGTTGTGGTCCGGGGTGGCGATGTTGGCATCGATGCGCCACGGCTTGCGACCGGCCAGGCGCAGGCCTTCGAAGGCCTGGGGCGAGGTCACCTCGTGGAGGATGTGACGGTCGATGTAGATGAGCGACGAACCATCGTCGCGGCGCTTCACCTCATGCATTTCCCAGAGCTTGTCGTAGAGCGTCTTGCCAGCCATCGGACTTTCCTCATCGGCGTGTTTCTATGCGGGGGCTCTGCAAAGGCCCCTTGGCTCGTGTGGGGATGCTAGGGGCTTGCATTGAATAACTCAAATTCATATTTTTTATCCGAATGATTCCTCACAGGAATCCATGACCCGGCAGCCGACAGGCACCGGAACACGCCCGCGATGCATCCGCCATCGCCGCCAGGAGCCGATACCGATGGACCTCGCCAGCCTCAACGCCTTTATCGCCATCGCCGAGACCGGCAGCTTCTCCGAAGCCGGCGAACGCCTGCACCTCACCCAGCCGGCGGTGAGCAAGCGCATCGCCTCGCTGGAGCAGCAGCTGAACGTCCGCCTGTTCGACCGCTTGGGACGCGAGGTGGGGCTGACGGAAGCCGGGCGCGCCCTCCTCCCCCGCGCCTACCAGATCCTCAACGTGCTGGACGACACCCGCCGCGCGCTGAGCAACCTGTCCGGCGACATCAGTGGTCGGCTCACCCTGGCCACCAGCCACCACATCGGCCTGCATCGGCTGCCGCCGCTGCTACGCGCCTTCACCCGCGCCTACCCGCAGGTGGCGCTGGACATCCAGTTCCTCGACTCCGAGGTGGCCTACGAGGAGATCCTCCACGGCCGTGCCGAGCTGGCGGTCATCACCCTGGCTCCGGAGACCGCCGACCCGGTCCAGGCCGTGCCGGTGTGGGACGACGCCCTCGACTTCGTAGCCGCCCCCGAACACCCGCTGGCCCGCGACAAGACCATCTTCCTCGCCGACGTTGCCAAGCACCCGGCGGTGTTCCCCGGCGGCAACACCTTCACCCACCACATCGTCCGCCGCCTGTTCGAGGCAGAAGGCCTGACGCCGAACATCGCCATGAGCACCAACTACCTGGAGACCATCAAGATGATGGTGTCCATCGGCCTGGCCTGGAGCGTGCTGCCGCGCACCATGCTCGACGAGCAGGTGGTGCGCCTGCCGCTGCAGGACATCCAGCTGAGCCGCCAGCTCGGCTACATCTTCCATACCGACCGCACCCTCTCCAACGCCGCCCGGGCCTTCATGGTCCTGCTGGATGGGCAACGCGACCCGCTTGCCTGATCCGGGGGGCTGGGGCTAACGTGAACGCCATAACGATAAGAAAAGGCCTTCCCATGCCTGCCTCGGTTCCAGGCCTCAACCGCGCCAATTCGTACCCTCCTGACAGACCCAGGCGCCATGACCCAATCTTCCGATAGCCCCCCGCTGCCCTTCATTCCAGCCCTGGACCCGGTCGAGTTCGAACAGAGCTGGCAGGACGCCCCGCGACTGATCGCCGCGCTCAACGGCGCACGGCTGGGGGCATGGGACTGGGACCTGGCCAGCGGCCGGGTCAACTGGTCACGGGGGGCCCAGGCATTGTTCGGCTTCGATCCGCGGGTACCGCTGGCGCAGCGGGTCGACTACATGGAGCTGATCCCGGAGGACGACCGCGAACGGATCATCGGGCTGTTCAGGCTGGTGCTGGAGAACCGCCCCATCTCCCACGCCTACCGGCACCGCATCCGCTGGCCGGACGGCAGCCTGCACTGGCTGGAGATCAGCGGCAGCCTGCAGCAGGACGACGATGGCCGTCGCCACGTCATCGGCGTGATCCGCGACGTCACCGCCCAGCAGGAGCGCGACGAGGCCCTGGCCAGCTCGCAACGGCGTTTCTCCACCCTGTTCCAGCTCAGCCCGGACGTGGTGATGCTGGTACGCGTGAAGGACGGCCGCATCACCGAGGCCAACCAGCACTTCGAAACGCTGTTCGGCTGGCCCTCCTGCGAGGTGATCGGGCGCAACGCACTGGAGTTGGACCTCTGGGTCGACACCCGCCAGCGCGAGCACCTCTATCGCATCGGCCCCGGCTCCAGCGAGCCCGTGGTGCAGGAAGTGCAGATGCGCACCCGTGACGGCCGCCTGCTGGATGGCGTGCTGTCCACCCAGTACGTGGAGCTGGACGGCGAGGCCTTCTTCATCAGCACCTTCCTCGACACCACCGAGCGTCGGCAGGCCGAAGCCGCCCTGCGCACCAGCGAGGAAAAGTTCGCCAAGGCCTTTCACAGCTCGCCGGATGCCATCGTCATCACCGAGCGCGAGAGCGGGCTGTTCATCGAGGCCAACCCCAGCTTCGCCCGGCAGTTCGGCTGGACCAACGCCGAGACCATCGGCCACACCTCCACCGAGCTGGGCCTGTGGATCGACCCCGCGCAGCGCCGGCAGATGCTCCTCGGCCAGGACGACAACGGCCGGCTGATGGGCGTGGAAGTGGAACTCCGCCACCGCGACGGCACCACCAGCACCAACCTGATCTACGGCGACCAGATCCAGTTGCAGGGGCGCGACTGCCTGGTCCTCACCGTGCGCGACATCACCGCCGTACGCGCCCAGGAGCGTGCCCTGCGTGACAGCCAGGAACGCCTGGCGCTGGCGCTGGAGTCAGCCGACCTGGGCACCTGGGACTGGCACATCCCCAGCGGGCGGCTGTATGGCTCGGCACGCGCCTCGGCCCTCCACGGGCTGGCACCGGAACCCTTCGACGGGGACTTCCACCTGTTCTTCGCCAGCGTTCCCGCCGAGGACCGCCGGACGATGCGCAAGGCCTACCAGGAGCTGCAGGACGGCCAGCAGACGCGCTACCAACTGATCTACCGCTCGCGCTTCGCCAATGGCGAGGTGCATTACCTGGAGAGCACCGCCAAGCTCTACCGCGATGCCAACGGCGCACCGCTGCGCATGGCGGGCACGCTCATGGACATCACCGAGCGCGTGCGCCGCGAGCAGCGCCTGACTGCCTCGGAGGAAAAGTTCTCCACCCTGTTCCAGGCCAGCCCGGACCCGATCTGCGTCACCCGCCTGCGTGACGGCGCCTTCATCGAGATCAACCCCAGCTTCACCGACGTGTTCGGCTGGAAACCGGAAGAGATCGTCGGCCGTTGCGCCCCCGAGATCCGCTTCTGGGCCAACCTGGAACAGCGCGAGCAACTCTCCGCCCAACTGATGCGGGACAAGGGCCTGGACAACGTCGAGGTGCACTACCTGAAGCGCTCCGGCGAGCCGATCACCTGCGTGGTCTCCAGCCGCTTCATCCGCGTCGAACGGCAGCTGTGCATCACCACCACCTTCCGCGACGTGACCGAGCGCAAGCAGGCGGAAGCCGCGCTCAAGGCCAGCCAGGAGAAGTTCGCCAAGGCGTTCCACAGCTCGCCGGACGCCATCACCATCACCGAGCTGGAAAGCGGCCGCTACATCGAGGTCAACGAAGGCTTCTGCCGCCTCACCGGCTACAGCGCCGAGGAGGTGATCGGCCGTACCGCCGGCGAGATGCAGATCTGGTCAGACCCGGCCGAGCGCCGACGGCTGCTGGAAGTGCTGGACCGCGACGGCCGCGCGCTGCACCTGGAAATGGTCGGCCGCCACCGCGACGGGCACACCAAGACGGTGGAAGTGTCGGTGGAGCGCATCGAGCTGGACGGCAAGGCCTGCCTGCTGCTCACCGCGCGGGACATCAGCGCCCTGAAGGACGCTCAAGAGCAGATCCACCACCTGGCCTACCACGACCCGCTGACCAACCTGCCCAACCGCGCCCTGCTGATGGACCGCCTCACCCAGCAAATCGCCCTGCTCAAGCGGCACGACCTGCGCGGCGCCCTGCTCTTCCTCGACCTGGACCACTTCAAGCACATCAACGATTCCCTCGGCCACCCGGTGGGCGATGCCGTGCTGAAGATGGTCACTGCACGCCTCGAAGCCAGCGTGCGCCTGGAGGACACCGTAGCCCGCCTGGGCGGTGATGAGTTCGTGGTGCTGCTCAGTGGCCTGGAGGGCAAGCGCTCGGAAGTGACCCGCCAGGTCCGCCAGATCGCCGACAAGCTGCGCAAGCTGCTGGCCGAGCCGATGCTGCTGGACGGCCACCACCTGCAGGTGACACCGAGCATCGGCATTGCGCTGATCCCGGACCACGGCCAGACCCCGGCCGACCTGCTCAAGCGCGCCGACATCGCGCTGTACCGGGCCAAGGATTCGGGGCGCAACGCCATCCAGCTGTTCCGCTCCACCATGCAGGAAGCGGCCAGCGAGCGACTGCGTCTGGAGAACGACCTGCGCCTGGCGCTCGCTCGCAGCGAGTTCGAGTTGCACTACCAGCCCCAGGTGGACGCCCGCAGTAACCGCATCGTCGGCGCCGAAGCGCTGCTGCGCTGGGTACACCCGACCCTGGGCCCGCAGTCACCGGGCCAGTTCATCCAGGTGCTGGAGGAGAGCGGGCAGATCCTCGAAGTCGGCAGCTGGGTGCTGGAGGAAGCCTGTCGCAACTGCGCCACGCTGATCGCCGATGGCCTGATCGACCCGAGCGACTTCAGCCTGTGCGTCAACATCAGCCCGAGGCAGTTCCGCCAGAACGATTTCGTCGAGCGCATCGAGAAGAGCCTGAGCAACAGCCACCTGCCCCGCCGCCTCCTCAAGCTGGAAGTGACCGAGGGCATCGTGATCCAGAACATCGACGACACCATCGGCAAGATGCGCCGGTTGAAGAAGCTCGGCGTGAGCTTCGCCATGGACGATTTCGGCACGGGGTACTCGTCCCTCACCTACCTCAAGCGCCTGCCGGTGGACGTGCTGAAGATCGACCAGTCCTTCGTCCGCGACGCCACCAACGACCCCAATGACGCCGAGATCATCCGCGCCATCGTTGCCATGGCGCGCAGCCTCGGCCTGGGCATGGTGGCCGAAGGCGTGGAACAGCCCGAGCAGCTGGAGTTCCTCGAGCAGCAGGGCTGCCACCTCTATCAGGGCTACCTGTTCAGCCGCCCCCTGCCCTTCTCCGCCTTCCGCACGCTGCTCAAACCGGCGACGGCCGCCAACGCCTGATTCCCGGGCAAGAAAAAGGGCGCCACTCGGGCGCCCTTGTTTCACATGGCCAGGAGTCGATCAGTGCTCCAGCATGGCCGGCCCGCCATTGCCACCGATGGGAATGCGCTTGGGCTTGGCCTCTTCCGGCACGACACGCACCAGGTCGATGTTGAGCAGGCCGTTCTGCAGCGACGCACCCTTCACCTCGATGTGGTCGGCCAGGCGGAACGACAGCTTGAAGGCGCGCTGGGCGATGCCCTGGTGCAGGTAGGTCACGCTGCTCTCGGGGCCCTTGTCGCGCTTGCCACCGCTGACGGTCAGCACGCCACGCTCGACCTGCAGTTCGAGGTCGTCTTCCTGGAAGCCGGCGGCCGCGACCACGATGCGGTACTGGTCATCGCCATGCTTCTCGACGTTGTAGGGCGGGTAGCTGCTGCCCCCTTCGTTGCGCAGGGCCGACTCGAACAGGTCGTTGAAGCGGTCGAAACCCACGGAATGGCGGAACAGGGGGGCCAGGGAAAATGCAGTGCTCATAGTGTTCTCCTGAATAGATCAGCAAGGGTTCTACGGGTGCGGGACCCGACTTCGGCATCCCGCAGTACCCTAGATAGGGACAGGCCGAAACTTTTCAAGGGGGCAAATCATGCGCAAGGTCATGCTCGTCACAGGAGCCAGTCGTGGCATCGGTGCTGCCACGGCAAGTCTCGCCGCGCAACGCGGCTACGCCGTGGGCATCAACTACCGGGAGCGGCGCGAAGAGGCCGAAGCGCTGGTCAATGCCATACGCGCAGGGGGCGGCGAAGCGTTGGCTATACAGGCCGACGTGGGCGTCGAAGAACAGGTCGAGCAGATGTTCCAGCGCCTGGACGAGGCGTTCGGCCGGCTGGACGTGCTGGTGAACAACGCCGGCATGCTGGAGCGGCAGATGCGCCTGGAAGACATGGACGCAGCCCGCTTCGAGCGCGTCCTGCGGGCCAACGTGATAGGCAGCTTCCTGTGTGCGAAGCAGGCCATCCGCCGCCTGTCGACCCGGCACGGCGGCACCGGTGGCGCCATCGTCAACCTGTCCTCGGTGGCAGCCCGTATCGGCGCTCCCGATGAATACATCGACTATGCCACCGCCAAGGGTGCCATCGATTCCATGACCCTGGGCATGGCGAAGGAGCTGGCCGGCGAGGGCATCCGGGTCAACGCGGTTCGCCCGGGGGTGATCCACACCGACATCCATGCCAGCGGCGGCGAGCCCGACCGGATCGAACGGGTGCGCCACAGCGTGCCGATGAAGCGCGGGGGCGAAGCGGAGGAGATTGCAGCGGCCATCCTGTGGCTGGCCAGCGACGAGGCGTCCTACACCACCGGCGCCATTCTGGACGTTTCGGGCGGCCGCTGAACCGCAAGCAGATCGCAGCCCAGCAGGCTGTCGATGCGCAGGCAGTCATGCTCCCGGCGGATCTCGGCGAACAGCGCCACCGCCTCGGGGTAGGTCCGGGTGAGCATGCCCACCCATTGCTTGAGGCGACCGGGGGCGTAGCGCGGCGCGAGCTTGTGCCGGGCCTGGCGCCAGAAGTCCTGCAGCAGCGGGAAGAACGCTTCCCAGCTCATCTCTTCCGGCTCGCGACCATCGCGCACGGCTGCGATCTGCCGGGCCAGCGAGGGCCGCGAAACCAGGCCGCGGCCGAGCATGATGTCCTCCACCCCGCTCACCTCCCGGCAACGTCGCCAGTCGTCCAGGGTCCACACCTCGCCGTTGGCGAACACCGGCACGCGCACCACGTCCTGCACCCGCGCGACCCACTCCCAGTGGGCAGGCGGCTTGTAACCCTCCACCTTGGTACGGGCGTGGACCACGATCTGCTGGGCACCGCCGTCGGCCAGCGCGCGGGCACAGTCGAGGGCGACCTCGGGGCTGTCGTAACCCAGGCGCATCTTCGCCGTCACCGGAATGGCTGCCGGTACCGCGCGCCGCACCTCGGAAACGATGGCATGCAGCAGCTCGGGCTCCTTGAGCAGTACGGCACCACCCCGGGACTTGTTCACCGTCTTGGCCGGGCAACCGAAGTTCAGGTCGATGACCGGCGCTCCGAGCTCGCAGGCAAAGGCAGCGTTCTCGCCCAGGCACACCGGGTCCGAGCCGAGGAACTGCACCCGCATGGGCGTGCCTGCTCGGGTGCGTGCACCGTCGGCCAGCTCAGGCGCCAGCTTCTGGTATGTGGTGGCGGGCAACAAGCGGTCGCACACGCGGATGAACTCGGTGACGCACCAGTCGATGCCGCCCACACGGGTGAGGACGTCACGCAGGATTTCGTCGACCAGGCCTTCCATGGGTGCCAAGGCGATTTGCATAGGAGCTGAAGGGGTGTGTTGAGGGGCGCGTAGTGTAATGGGCGGCCCCGAGGGTTAGAACCCTTGAATGGGCGGGAGCCGAAGCCGCTCGTCCGTGGTCCAAACCGCAGGACCAGAACCGCGAGCCGCCTTATGAAAGCATCCTGCCTAGCCCTCGCCTGCTGCATGACCGCTGCAGCCACCAGCTTTGCGGACGCGCTGCAGCCTGCGCCAGACGCTCTGGCCGAACTGGAAGTACGCCGGGACGAAAACGCCGCCAACGCCTGCGACATCAACCTCTACCTGCGGGATGAGGCCGTGGCGCAGCTCGCGCCGGGACAGGCGGTGGTACTGGAGGTACCGGCAGGCGAGCAGGTGCTGGCCTTGCGGCAAACGCCTTCGGGCTACTGCAGCGCCGGCCCGGTTGGGCGGCCGCAATCAATCCTCCTGCAACCGGGGGAGCACCGCAGCCTGCGCATCATGCAAAGCCCGACGGAGCTGTACCTGGCGCCCGCCCTGGAATGAGTTCAATCGGCCGGCAGCAGCGCCCGGCCGTAACCCTCTACGAACTCGACGGGCATGCGCTTGGGCCGACCGGTCGACAGTTCGATGCAGACGAAGGTGGTGCGCGCACGCAGGAGCGTCGCGCCATCTTCGGGGCGGATCAGCTGGAAGCAGCGGTCCATCTTCAGGCGCTGGTCCGATTCGACGATCCAGGTGCCCATCTGCAGTGCCTGCCCTTCATAGGCAGCGGCCAGGTAGTCGATCTCGTGGCGCACCACTGCCATGGCGCGGTCGAGGCGACGGTATTCGGCCAGGTCCAGGCCCAGGCTCTGGGAGTGGCGCCAGGCACAGCGCTCCAGCCAGCTGACGTAGACGGCGTTGTTGGCATGGCCGAGGCCGTCGATGTCATCGGCCGCCACAACCAGGTCGATCACGAATGGAAGGGGTCGGTCCCAGTTCATCAGCCGTGCTCCGCCTTGTGCACCAGCTCCCGGGCCTCTCGCGCCAGCTGGGTGATCTGGTCCCAGGCGCGAGCGCGGATCAGGCTCGACGGCGCGATCCAGGTGCCGCCCACGCACGCGACGTTGGGCAGTTGCAGGAAGCTCAGCAGGTTGTCCGGCGTGACGCCGCCGGTGGGGCAGAAACGGATGCCGGTGAAGGGCCCCTTCAGGCTCTTGAGCATCTTCACGCTGGCATTGCCGTTGGCGGGGAACAGCTTCAGCGAGCGGTAGCCGTATTCCAGCGCCAGCAGCACCTCGGAGGGTGTCATGACACCGGGCAGGTAAGGCAGGCCGGAGTCCTCGGCGGCGGCGGCCAGGCGCTCGGTGCAGCCCGGGCTCACGGCAAAATGCGCACCCGCATCGCGAACCTCGAGGAACTGCTCGGTGTGGATCAGCGTGCCCGCCCCCACCAGCAGGTCCGGGAACTCCTTGCGGATCGCCGCGACCGCGTCCAGCGCACGCGGCGTACGCAAGGTCACCTCCAGCACCTCGACCCCACCGGCACTCAGCGCGCCGGCCAGGTCCAGCGCCAGGGCGGTGTCTTCGATCACCAGCACCGGCAAGACGGGGCGCGCCCTGCGCAACACCACATCCATCGTCAGACTCATTTGCCTCTATCCCCTCAATGCAGATGCCACGGCCCACCGGGCCGGCCATTCCAGATGTCGACCGACACCAGGCCGACGTGTTCCTTGGAAGCGGACAGCACTCAGCCGGTCACGGCGCCGCCAATGGGCTGCCATCTTCCTGCACGAGCAGGCCGCCGCCAAGGGCCAGCCGGCCAAAGGCACGAGGGAAGGGAGGAATTTTTTCAGGCCCAAAAACAAAAGGGCCACTCCATGACGGAATGACCCTTGAAACCCCGCAGAGCGGGAAAAGTGGCGTCCCCTAGGGGACTCGAACCCCTGTTACCGCCGTGAAAGGGCGGTGTCCTAGGCCACTAGACGAAGGGGACAGTAACCTTCGAAAAGCAAGGCCAGCTAAGCGCTGGCCTTGAATTTGATGCTGGACGCATCGGATTTGGTGGAGCTAGACGGGATCGAACCGTCGACCTCTTGCATGCCATGCAAGCGCTCTCCCAGCTGAGCTATAGCCCCGAAAACCGCTTCGGTGCGCGATTTGCCTGGCGGCAATCGCTGCTGGAAAGTGGCGTCCCCTAGGGGACTCGAACCCCTGTTACCGCCGTGAAAGGGCGGTGTCCTAGGCCACTAGACGAAGGGGACTTAACCTTCGCGAACATGAAGCGTGCGCTTCACATTCCGGTAAATTGGTGGAGCTAGACGGGATCGAACCGTCGACCTCTTGCATGCCATGCAAGCGCTCTCCCAGCTGAGCTATAGCCCCAAAGTACCGCTGGATCACTTCGCTACGTTCAGTTCGTCGCGAAGACGGGGCGCATATTAAGGGCGACCCTGGAGGTCGTCAACAAGTTTTTTCATCGAAATCGAAAATTTTTCGTCGACAGAACAAACACTTACCCGCCTCTGCCATTGCCGCCCGGTAAAACCGAAGCCACCACCCTGCCCGCACATACGAAAAGGCCCGCATCAGGCGGGCCTCTTCGGTACTTGATCACTCAGCCTGGAATGGCGTCGCGAATCTTCTCCCACTCCTTGGTTTCCTTCTTAGACGTGCCCCCAAGCAGCTCGAGCGCCTGGCGCAGACGGAAACGGGTGAGGTCGGCACCGAGGATCTCCATGGCATCCAGCACCGAGACCGAGCTGGATTGCCCGGTGATGGCCGGGAACATCAGCGGCATGACATCGCGCAGCTTCAGCCCGAGGTGTTCAGCCACGGCCTGGATGCAAGCGGTGATGCGATCCTTCTCCCACTGGCGCAGCGATTCCAGCTTCCACAGCACCAGTTGCAGCACCTGACGCACCTGGTCGGGCGCGAGCTTCTTGTGCTCGAACAGCGATGCATCCAGAGGCAGCGCACCGGCGAAGAAGAAGCCGGCCAGCGGGGCGATCTGACTGAAGGTCTCGACCCGCCCCTGTACATGGGGAGCGATCTTCATCAGGTAGTCGGGATTCAGCGCCCACTTCTGCACCTCAGCCGCGAAGCGCTCCACCGGAAGCTCGCGAATCCACTGGCCATTGAGCCAGGAGAGCTTCTCCAGATCGAAGATCGGGCCACCGAGGGAGACGCGCGACAGGTCGAAGTGCTCGATCATCTCCGCCAGGGAGAACTTCTCGCGCTCGTCCGGCATCGACCAGCCCATGCGGCCGAGGTAGTTGAGCATCGCCTCGGGCAGGTAGCCCATGCGCTCATAGAAGGTGATGGAGGTCGGGTTCTTGCGCTTGGAGAGCTTGCTCTTGTCCGGGTTGCGCAGCAGCGGCATGTAGCAGAGCGTGGGCTGCTCCCAGCCGAAATACTCGTAGAGCTTGATCAGCTTGGGCGCCGACGGCAGCCACTCCTCGCCACGGAGCACGTGGGTGATGCCCATCAGGTGGTCATCGACCACGTTGGCCAGGAAGTAGGTGGGCAGGCCATCGGTCTTCATCAGCACCTGCATGTCCATGCGGTCCCACGGGATCTCGACGTCGCCACGGAGCATGTCCGGAACCACGCAGACGCCCTCGGTGGGCATCTTCATGCGGATCACATGGGGCTCGCCCGCAGCGATGCGCTTGGCCGACTCCTCGCGGGGGAGGTGCATGCAGTGGCCGTCGTAGCGCGGGGTTTCCTTGCGCTCGGTCTGCTCGGCACGCAGCTTGTCCAGGCGCTCGGCGGTGCAGAAGCAGGGGAAGGCATGGTCCTTGTCCACCAGCTCCTGAGCGTACTTCTTGTAGATCTCGCCGCGCTCGCTCTGGCGGTAAGGGCCGTGCGGGCCGCCCACATCCGGGCCCTCGTCCCACTCGATGCCCAGCCAGCGCAGGGCGTCGAAGATCTGCTGCTCGGACTCGCGGGTGGAGCGCAACTGGTCCGTGTCCTCGATGCGCAGGATGAACTGGCCACCGTGCTGACGGGCGAAGCAGAGATTGAAGAGGGCGATGTAGGCGGTACCGACGTGCGGGTCACCGGTGGGCGACGGCGCGATGCGGGTGCGGACAGTGGTCATGGAAGGTCCTGATACAGAGGAACGGTCAAGGGCGCGATGTTAGCAGGCGCGAGCCGGCGGGCTCCAGCCACGCGGCCTCCTCCTCCATGGCCAACCGGGCCATGAGGAAATCCAGGAAGGCCTTGACCTTCATCGCCTGGAATCGCCGCGAGGGGTAGACGGCGTAGATCTCGCCACTGGGCAGTGGAATCCCGGGCAACAGCTCGACCAGTTCTCCACGGCGCACCGCCTGCTCGGTGATCATCAGCGGCAGCGAGGCAATGCCCGCGCCTCCCAGCACCGCCTCGCGGGCGAAGGTGATGTTGTTGCAGTGCAGCACCCGCTGGCAGGGCACGGACGTATCCAGCAGCGGCCAGTAACGCTGGGAGTCGATGGGCAGGAGCACGGCGCGGTGCTGGGCCAGGTCTTCGGCCGTACGCGGCACGCCATGGGCCGCCAGGTAGGCCGGGCTGGCGCATAGGCGTCGTCCGGCCTCGAACAGCTTGCGGGCGATCAGGCTCGAGTCCTGCGGCTGGCCCACCAGGATGGCGATGTCCACCCCCTCCTCCAGCGGATCCACTTCCCGGGAGGTGAGCTCCACCTGGGCGGTGATCTGCGGGTACTGGCTCATGAATTGCCCGAGCACCCGGCCGAGGAACATCTGGCCGAACTCGATGGGGGCCGTGATACGCAACAATCCGGACGGTGCCTGCTGCAGTTGCATCACTGCCTGCTCGGCCTCGGCGAAGTCGAGCATGATCTGGCGGCACCGGTCGTAGTAGGCCTGCCCCACTTCCGTGAGCCGCAGCTTGCGGGTAGTACGGTTGAGCAGGCGCACCCCAAGCCGCTCCTCCAGCAGTGCGATGCGCCGGCTCACCGTGGACTTCTGCATGCCCAGGCTGTGTGCCGCCTGGGTAAAACTGTGCAACTCCACGACGCGGGTGAAGATCAGCGCATCATCCAGCCCCATTATTGTTCCCCATAAGCAACAAAGTTTACGAAGTGTACTGGCTACTTGCCTGACTGGAACAGTGCTAGATTCCCGCGTCTTTGATCACAGATTCGAGCCTGCCCATGCCTACCCCGTTGAAACGCCGCCTGTTCATCTTCCTGACGCTATTGGTGCTGGTGGTCGGTGGTTTCTTCGCACATTGGCTGCTGATCGGTCGCTTCCTGGAGAGCACGGACAATGCCTATGTCCAGGGCGAAATCACCCGGGTCTCGAGTCAGTTGGGCGCGCGTATAGAAGAAGTACTGGTGGGGGACAACCAGGCCGTCAAGAAAGGGGACCTGCTGGTGCGCCTGGAGTCGGCAGACTTCCGCGTCGCCCTTGAGCGTGCCCAGGCCACCCTGGCGACCCGCGAGGCCGAACTGGCCCAGGCCCAGAGCAAACTCACCCAACAGTCCAGCCTCATCGCGGCCAGCGAGGCGGATGTCTCCGCGAGCCAGGCCACCCTGGGCCGCACCCAGATCGACCTGTCCCGCGCCCAGACCCTGCGCAAGCCCGGCTACGTGTCGGAAGAGCGCGTCACCACACTCTCGGCCGACTCCCGCGTCGCCCGCTCGCAACTGGCCAAGGCCGAAGCCGACCTCAAGGCCCAGCGCGTGCAGACCGACGCCCTGCGCGCCGACATCAAGCGCCTCGAGGCACAGATCGCCACCGCCCGGGCGGACATCGCCCAGGCCGAACTGAACCTGGCACGCACCGAGATCCGCGCCCCCATCGACGGCTTCGTCGGCCAGCGCGCGGCACGCAACGGCCAGTACGTGCAGGTGGGTGCCCACCTGATGTCCCTGGTACCGGACCAGGACATCTGGGTGCAGGCCAACTTCAAGGAAACCCAGATCGAACACATGCAGCCGGGCCAGAAGGTGGAACTGGTGTTCGACAGCTTCCCCAGCACGCCGATCGAAGGCCGCGTGGACAGCCTGTTCGCCGCCTCCGGCGCGCAGTTCAGCCTGCTGCCGCCGGACAATGCCACCGGCAACTTCACCAAGGTGGTGCAGCGCATCCCGGTGAAGATCACCTTCGACCGCGAAAGCCCCCTGAAAGGCCGCATCCGCCCCGGCATGTCGGTGCTGGTGAAGGTCTCCATCCAGCGGGATGAATGACCGTGGCCGCTGACGCGCTGCTGCGCCCCACCGGCGAGCCCAGCCGACGAGACTGGATCGCCGTGATGAGCGCCATGCTCGGCGCCTTCATGGCGGTGCTGGACATCCAGATCACCAACTCATCGCTCAAGGACATACAGGGCGCACTGTCGGCCACGCTGGAAGAGGGCTCGTGGATCTCCACGTCCTACCTGGTGGCCGAGATCATCATGATTCCCCTCACCGCCTGGCTGGTGCAGCTGCTTTCGGCACGCCGGCTGGCCGTGTGGGTTTCCCTGGGCTTCCTCGCCTCCTCGCTGCTCTGCTCCCTGGCCTGGAACCTGGAGAGCATGATCGTCTTCCGTGCCATGCAGGGCTTCACCGGCGGGGCACTGATCCCCCTGGCCTTCACCCTCACACTGATCAAGCTGCCGGAGCACCACCGCGCCAAGGGCATGGCGCTGTTCGCCATCACCGCCACCTTCGCGCCTTCCATCGGCCCGACGCTGGGGGGCTGGCTCACCGAAAACTTCGGCTGGGAATACATCTTCTACATCAACGTGCCCCCGGGCCTGCTGATGATCGCCGGCCTGATGTACGGCCTGGAGAAGAAGGCGCCCCACTGGGAACTGCTCAAGCGCACGGACTACGCCGGCATCGTCACCCTCGGCATGGGGCTGGGCTGCCTGCAGGTATTCCTCGAAGAGGGGCATCGCAAGGACTGGCTGGAATCGAACCTGATCGTCGGCCTGGGCAGCATCGCCCTGGTGAGCCTGGTGCTGTTCGTCATCCTGCAGCTCTCGCGCCCCAACCCGCTGATCAACCTGGGCATCCTGGCCAACCGCAACTTCGGGCTCAGCAGCATCTCCAGCCTGGGCCTGGGCGTGGGGCTCTATGGATCCATTTATGTGCTGCCGCTCTACCTGGCGCAGATCCAGGGCTACAACGCCCTGCAGATCGGCGAGGTGATCATGTGGATGGGCGTACCCCAGCTGTTCCTGATCCCGCTGGTGCCCAAGCTGATGAAGATCATTTCGCCAAAGCTGCTGTGCGCCATCGGCTTTGGGTTGTTCGGCGCAGCCAGCTTCGCCTCGGGCGTTCTCAATCCGGACTTTGCCGGCCCGCAGTTCAACCATATCCAGATCATTCGTGCCCTGGGCCAGCCCCTGGTCATGGTGACCATTTCGCTGATCGCCACCGCCTACATCCTGCCCCAGGATGCCGGCTCGGCTTCCAGCCTGTTCAACATCCTGCGCAACCTGGGCGGCGCCATCGGCATCGCCCTACTGGCCACGCTGCTGGACAGCCGCGCCAAGGTCTACTTCGACTACCTGCGTGAATCCCTGGTGCCCAGCAATCCCCAGGTCGCAGAGCGCCTCGCCCTGCTTTCGGAGAAGCTCGGCAGCGATCAGGCGGCGCTGGGCAAGCTGAGCGAGATCGCCCACCAGCAGGCGGCAATCATGGCGTACAACGACGCCTTCCATTTCATCGGCATCGCCCTCGGGGTCAGCATGATTGCCGTGCTGCTGACCCGCAGCCTGCCGGCCGGTGGCAGCGGGGCCGGCGCTGCGGCCCACTGACCCCCGATCAGACCTTCAGCAGCAGGTCGCGCAGCTTCTGGATTTCGTCCCGCAGTTGCGCAGCGGCTTCGAACTCCAGATCGCGGGCGAGTTGGAGCATTTTCTCTTCCATCTGCCGGATGCGCTTGTTGATCTCGCTGGGCGAGCGCAGTTCGGCCTCGTAGCGGGCACTCTCTTCGGCCGCCTTGGCCTGGGCCTTGCGCTTGTTGCTGCGCGCGCCTGGTACGGTCGCGCCTTCGAGGATGTCCTTGATGTCCTTCTGGACGCCCCTGGGCACGATGCCGTGAGCCTCGTTGAAGGCGATCTGCTTGGCACGGCGACGCTCGGTCTCGTCGATTGCCCGCTGCATCGATCCCGTGACGTTGTCGGCATAGAGGATCGCCCGGCCGTGCAGGTTCCGCGCGGCGCGGCCGATGGTCTGGATCAATGAGCGCTCCGAACGCAGGAAGCCCTCCTTGTCCGCGTCCAGGATGGCCACCAGCGACACCTCGGGCATGTCCAGGCCTTCGCGCAACAGGTTGATCCCCACCAGGACATCAAAGGCGCCGGTGCGCAGGTCGCGGATGATCTCGACCCGCTCGACGGTGTCGATGTCGGAGTGCAGGTAGCGCACGCGAACGTCGTGGTCCCCCAGGTAGTCGGTGAGGTCCTCCGCCATTCGCTTGGTCAGGGTTGTGACCAGGACGCGCTGGTCCAGCGCGACACGCTTGCGGATCTCCGAGAGCAGATCGTCCACCTGGGTCGCGGCCGGCCGCACTTCGATTTCAGGGTCCACCAGGCCGGTGGGGCGCACCACCTGCTCGACCACGCGACCGGCATGCTCACCCTCGTAAGGCCCCGGCGTGGCCGAGACAAAGATGGTCTGCGGCGCCATCAGTTCCCATTCATCGAAGCGCATCGGGCGGTTGTCCAGGGCGGACGGCAGGCGGAAGCCATACTCCACCAGGGTTTCCTTGCGGGAACGGTCGCCTTTGTACATGGCGCCGATCTGCGGGACGGTGACGTGGGATTCGTCGATCACCAGCAGGGCATTCGGCGGGAGGTAGTCATACAGGGTGGGCGGTGCCTGCCCGGGATCACGTCCGGACAGGTAGCGGGAGTAGTTCTCGATGCCGTTGCAGTAGCCCAGCTCGAGAATCATCTCCAGGTCGAAGCGGGTGCGCTGCTCCAGTCGCTGGGCCTCCAGCAGCTTGTTGGCGCCACGCAACTGCTCCAGCCGCTCCTTGAGCTCCTCCTTGATCTTCTCTACCGCCTCGAGCAGCGTCTCGCGCGGCGTGACGTAGTGGCTCTTGGGGTAGAACGTGAAGCGGGGCAGCTTGCGGATCACCTCGCCGGTGAGCGGGTCGAACGCGGAAAGGCTCTCGACCTCGTCGTCGAACAGCTCGACGCGGATGGCCTCCAGGTCGGATTCGGCGGGGAAGATGTCGATCACATCGCCACGCACCCGGAAGGTGGCGCGGGCGAAATCCATGTCGTTGCGGGTGTACTGCAGGTCCGCCAGGCGCCGAAGCAAGGCGCGTTGGTCGATGCGGTCCCCACGGTCCAGGTGCAGAACCATCTTCAGGTAGGACGCGGGGTCACCGAGGCCATAGATCGAGGACACGGTGGCCACGATGATCGCGTCCGGTCGTTCCAGCAGCGCCTTGGTCGCCGAGAGGCGCATCTGCTCGATGTGGTCGTTGATCGAGGCATCCTTCTCGATGTAGGTGTCCGAGGACGGGACGTAGGCCTCAGGCTGGTAATAGTCGTAGTACGAGACGAAGTACTCGACGGAATTGTTCGGAAAAAAGGCCTTGAACTCACCGTAAAGCTGGGCTGCCAAGGTCTTGTTGGGCGCCAGAACCAGAGTGGGCCGCTGCACCTGAGCGATCACGTTGGCGATGCTGAAGGTCTTGCCGGAGCCGGTCACGCCCAGCAGGGTCTGGTGCGAAAGGCCCGCTTCCAGGCCCTCCACCATCTGACGGATGGCCTCGGGCTGGTCGCCGGCGGGCTGGAAACGCGTGACGAGCTGAAAGTCTGACATGGCGATCCTCGGACTTGCGATGTGACCCCCTCGCGCAGAGGGCGTCAAAACTGGCGAAAAGCGGGCGTTTGATGTCGCCCCTGGCGACCGTGACCGCTATAATACCGGCCCGATTGCGCAACCCCAATGCAGACGCTCGGGGTTGCTCAGGCCCCCTACCCTTCCCTCTCCTTGAGCAGCCGCATCATGAGTCTGTTTTCTGCTGTCGAAATGGCCCCACGCGACCCGATCCTGGGCCTTAACGAAGCATTCAACGCCGATACCCGCCCCACGAAGGTGAACCTCGGCGTAGGCGTCTACTACAACGAGCAAGGCCGTATCCCCCTGCTCCGCGCAGTAGCCGAAGCCGAAAAAGCCCGCATCGAAGCCCACGCGCCCCGCGGCTACCTGCCGATCGAAGGCATTGCCGCCTACGACCAGGCCGTGCAAAAGCTGCTCTTCGGCGCCGACTCCCAACTGCTGGCTGAAGGCCGTGTCGTCACGACCCAGGCTGTAGGCGGCACCGGCGCGCTGAAAACCGGCGCAGACTTCCTCAAGCGCCTGCTGCCCAACGCCGTTGTGGCCATCAGCGATCCGAGCTGGGAAAACCACCGTGCGCTGTTCGAGTCCGCCGGCTTCCCGGTCCAGAACTACCGCTACTACGATGCCGCTACCCATGGCGTAAACCGCGCCGGCCTGCTGGAAGACCTGAAAGCCCTGCCCGCGCGCTCCATCGTGGTCCTCCACGCTTGTTGCCACAACCCAACCGGCGTCGACTTAGAACTGGATGACTGGAAGGCGGTACTGGAAGTCCTGCGCGAGCGCGAGCACGTTCCATTCTTGGACATCGCCTACCAGGGTTTTGGTGCAGGTATCGACGAAGACGCCTTCGCTGTCCGCCTGTTCGCCGAATCCGGGCTGCAGTTCTTCGTGTCCAGCTCCTTCTCCAAGTCGTTCTCGCTGTACGGTGAACGTGTTGGCGCGCTGTCTGTCGTCACCAGCTCGAAGGAAGAGGCCGGCCGCGTCCTGTCCCAGGTCAAGCGCGTCATCCGCACCAACTATTCCAACCCACCGACCCACGGTGCCACCGTGGTAGCCAGCGTGCTGAACAGCAATGAACTGCGCGCCATGTGGGAAGCCGAACTCGCCGAGATGCGCAGCCGCATCCACAGCATGCGCCTCGCCATGGTCGAACAACTCGCCGCCCAAGGCGCCAAACGCGACTTCAGCTTCGTTGCTCGCCAGCGCGGCATGTTCTCCTACTCCGGTCTTACTGCCGAGCAGGTCGAGCGCCTGAAGAACGAATTCGGCATCTACGCCGTCAGCACAGGCCGCATCTGCGTAGCGGCACTGAACGGCAGCAACCTGGACAGCGTCACCCACGCCATCACCCAAGTGCTCTGAGCAAGGCAGGAGAAGGTCAAGCCAGGTGCTTGACTTCTCCTTTCTAATCAGTAAGATACGCACCGTTGTTCCGCGATAGCTCAGTCGGTAGAGCAAATGACTGTTAATCATTGGGTCCCTGGTTCGAGTCCAGGTCGCGGAGCCAAATTCAAAAGCCCTCGGCATGTGCCGGGGGCTTTTTCGTTTATTCACCCGATTCATACCAACCCCGCATTACCCTACGAAGTGCGTGTCTAGTCCTGAAATAGGTTTACACCTTTCAGGCCAAGCTCCAGACCTCAAAGCGCCCGATGCACCGCATCGGGCGTTTTGTATTTCAGGGCCAGGTGAGGCCGCTCCCGGTTATAGATATCGACGGCTTCGCGCACCATGCGGCGCGCCTGTCCGAGGTCGGCGGGAGGGTGCTCCAGCAACTCGTTCTTTAGAATGCCGTTGACGCGCTCAGCCAGCGCATTCTGGTAACAGTCGTAACCATCGGTTATCGAGCAGGTTGCCCCGTACTGCACGTGCAGGCGTTCGTACAGCTCCGAGCAGTACTGGATGCCTCAGTCGGAGTGATGCACCATGGGAGGGCACGCGCCGTGCGGTTCCACAGCGCCTGGCCGTAGGCCCGGGCCACCGACTCGGCATGCAGGCTGTCGTGGACGTGATGGCTGACGATCTTGCGCGAATAGGCATCGGTGACCAGGCTCAGGTACAGCGGACCGATCTGGCTCGGCAGATAGGTAATGTCCGCCACCTATAGGCAACACCTGCTGCTGCCCTGGCTTGAGCAGATTCGGATGACGATAGAACCGGTGAAAGCTATGGGTGGCCTTGTGGTACGCCCGCTTGGGTTTGACCAGCAGGCGATGCTCAGCCAACCCCCTAAACTGGCGATCCCGGCCCACATGGAACGGGGTCTTGGTCTGATCCTGCAGCAAAAAATGTAACTTGCGCGCCCCCAGACGGGGCTGCCGCATCCGTACCTCACGCACGACCTGGGCAATCAGCGAATCTTGCTCGGAACACTGGTCCGCTGAGCGGTTGCGCTGGTAATAGGCTTGGCGACTCAAACCCATGGACTGGCAAGCCCTGCTAACGCTCAGCGCTGGGACTCGGCTTTGCGTGAGGACTTGCCGGGACGCTTTTTTACAACGGATACGCCGTAGTCGTTCTTCAGTACAGTCACGACCGCCTCGAAGAACTGGGCCTTCTGACTCATGACTTCCAGCTGCTCCAGCTCCTTGATGCGCGGCTCCGGCGTCAGTGGCAGGTTGGGTTCGGACATCGGCTTGCTCCTGGCGGATCGAATGGAGGCTCCCTGACTCCAGTCCTGCCGGTCATGTGCGTAACCACAACAGCACCGTCGATCGGCCCTGGATGCCGTAGCGAGCCTGAGCCTCCTTGTAGCTCGTTTCGCCTTCTTTGTAGTGGTCAACCCATCCCGGACAGTGGGTTAAGTTTTTCTTCGGCCACCGCAAGCGGTACCCCATCGTTGAACTGATGTGGCCTGATCCAGTTGTAGCGGTGCATCAGGTAATGACTGATGTCCCGCTGAGCCTCCTGAGCTGTCAGGTAACCGGTCGGTGGAATCCACTCCGACTTCAAACTGCGGAACAACCGCTCCATCGGTGAGTTGTCCCAGCAGTTACCTCGACGGCTCATACTCTGCTCCATTCGATATCGCCACAGCCGCTGCCGAAACAGGCGGCTGGCGTACTGACTACCCTGATCGGAGTGAAACAGCACCTGCTGCGGTTTGCCTCGTTGCTCGTAGGCAATGTCCAGCGCCTTGATGACCAGCTCTGCATCCGGCTTGACGGAAAGTGCCCAGCCGATCACTCGCCTTGTATGCAGATCCAGCACCGCCGCCAGGTAATGCCAGCGACCTTGCGCCCAGATGTAGGTGATGTCGCCGCACCAGACCTGGTTAGGTCGTTCGGTAGTGAACTCGCGGTTCAGCCGGTTCGGGATATCTGGTCGCTCAACTGTAGCCTGCTTGTAAGCGTGCGAGCCTGGTTGCTTGCAGACCAGACCTAGCTCACGCATCAACCGGCGCCCCCGAAAGCGGCCAATGCTTACGCCATCCTCACGCAACATACCCAGAATGCTGCGGCTGCCAGCCGAGCCTCTCTGGTTGAACAGATGGGCAGCCCAGCGTGCATCAACACGGCAGCGGCGTAGACGATGGGCGTAGTAGCAAGACCGCACCACGTCGAAGGCTGAACAGACCACTTCCACCGACTCCCGCTCACTCAACTGGTCTATCAGCGCGTGCGATTGAACTCGTCCGACATCAAGAAAGCGGTAGCCTTTTTTAGGATCGCTTTCTCCCGTTCCAGTCGGTCGATCCTGGCTTCCAGCTCTTGGATTTTCTGCTGTTCGAGAGTCAATGCCTTACTCTTCGGGGTAACGCCCTGGCGTTCCTCTTGGAGCTGTTTTACCCAGCGACGAAGCGCCGATTCAACCAGCCCCAGCGAGCGAGCTGGTTCGATATGGCTGTAGCCCTGATCGAGCACCAGACCAGCGGCCTCTCGTTTGAACTCGGGCGTAAAGGAACGACGTTGCTTGGTCATCAGACACCTCTCTATGGCGAGCATTCTCGCCCTAAATGGGTGTCCGGGATCAGTAGACCACTACACTTCGACCTGATCGACCACTGCGAGTTTAAAGCCTGTGTGTAATCACGCTGAATGCGACCGATACCCTCTGCCATCGGGGCTCTCCTGAAATAAGGGCGAAGGTGTAAACCTTATTCAGGACGGGACATAAGACACAAAAAAGCCGACTATAAAGCCGGCTTTCCTCCTTTGGGCGTCAGCGCCTATTCGACGCTAAGCCTATCGCGGTTGGCCTCAAGCGTCTTGGCGCCAATTCCCTTGACCTGCAGCAGATCGTCTACGGATGAGAATGCACCATTGGCTTCGCGATACTCCACGATTGCCTTGGCCTTCAACTCACCAACTCCGACCATCGCCCCCTGCAACGCAGCAACATCGGCCTTGTTGATATCCACCTTTTTAACGACCTGCTCGGTCGCAACTTTCGCCGGCTCGCTCTTGGATAGCGTCTCCGCAGCGATGGCGGAAACGGTAAAACCGAGGAAGACGAACAACAGGGAAAGAATCCGTACGAGGATCATCACTTAAATCTCCATGTGACTAGCTTGAGGTGCGGTACTCCTAAACCCGCCGAACCAAGCTAGCCCCTGGAGAGAGGCGACTCAATTCCACGCTCTTGATGGATCCAGTCAACGATTTCCTCATCGGGAGAGTATCCATTTACAGTCTCCCGTAGGATCTGGCGCACCGTCCTGTAATCGTCATGCTCAACCGCCTGAAGCAGGCGCTCGATGACAGTCTTGAAAGCCTCCCAAGGCAGATGCTCTTCATTCGCCCTCATGATCATAGGGTGATCAGTCGGACTGACGTTATCGCCAATTAGCAACTCCTCGTACAGCTTTTCGCCCGGGCGCAGTCCTGTGAACTCGATAGCGATATCGCCATTTGGATTCTCTTCACCATGAACGCTGAGCCCCGAGAGATGGATCATCTTCTCCGCCAACTCGGCAATCTTGACGGGCTGCCCCATGTCCAGCACGAATACATCCCCGCCCTGCCCCATCGAGCCGGCCTGGATGACAAGCTGAGCAGCTTCCGGAATGGTCATGAAGTAGCGAGTGATATTGGGATGAGTAACGGTGACTGGGCCGCCCCGCTTGATTTGCTCACGAAACAGCGGAATCACCGAGCCGGAAGACCCCAGCACATTACCGAAGCGAACCATCGTAAAGCGGGTCTTGTTGACTTGGTTGACGCCAGTCTTTTCTCCAAACATTACAGGCGCCGTCTCACGACTCAAAGCCTGCAATACCATTTCGGCCAAGCGCTTGGTGCTGCCCATAACATTTGTAGGGCGAACGGCCTTATCCGTGGAGATCAACACAAAGTTGGTCACACCTGCCTGGATGGACGCCTGCGCCACGTTAAGCGTACCAACAAGATTATTAAGTATCCCCTCTGCAACGTTATGCTCTACCATCGGCACATGTTTATAGGCGGCAGCATGGTAAACCGTACCAACACGCCAAGTTTTTATTATATCCAGGAGGCGACCCGAATTACGAATTGTACCCAATATGGGTACCAATTTTATAGGTAAGGATTCCCGATCAATTCGTTGTAGCAACTCTGCATGAATACTGTAGAGATTAAACTCACTATGTTCGAACAGCAGCAACGTCTTGGGGTCACTAGATATAATTTGCCGAGACAACTCAGAGCCGATTGACCCCCCAGCTCCAGTAACCAGCACCACCTGACCTCTAATACATCGCTCGAACATCTCTTTCTTGGGTGGAACTGGATCTCGCCCAAGAAGATCGGCAATATCGACCTCTTGAACGTCGTCGACTTTCACCCTCCCACTAGCCAAGTCCATAAAGCTAGGGACACTTCGAACATGCAATCCGTACTCCCCTAGCAACTCGAGAATCTCTCTTCTACGTGCGCGAGAAGCAGAAGGAACAGCCAGAAGTATTTCCTGTGCGCCAGTCTCAGCAATCATCTGTTTTATATGCTTAGGTTTATAGACACGAAGCCCTGCAATAACACGATTTGCAATTGAAGAATCGTCATCGACAAACGCAACAGGGACCAAAAAACGCCCCATCCGCAAAGCCGCGAGCAGTTGGTTACCAGCCGCGCCAGCACCATATATCGCGACCCGAGGCAAATGAACTTGGCGAACCTGAAGTTGATTTGGGCGCTTCGCGGAGAACCAATGCCCCATAAAATAATGGCGCATCATAAGGCGTAGGCCACCGATCATCATCAAGCTCAGGCACCAATAGTTGAGTACCATTGAGCGAGGTATTATTGCCGGTGACTCCCGATACCAATAAACCGCCAGCGCCAAAATCAGCGCGGAAAGCGAAATCGCCTTGAAGATACTTTTCAGTGCATCATTTCCGAAATAGCGCATTACTGCACGGTACATACCCATGCGAATAAAAATTGGCACTGAAATTAACGGGGCTAGAATAAATAGCCAAGCATGCTCACCGAAGGGTTTGGCTGCGTCCAATTCACCCAAACGCACCACGAACGCCAACCACAAGGCACACCAAACCAGCACAATATCTGCTGCAACCTGAAGAGAACGCTTCGAGCGTCTCGGCATTCCAATCAAACGCCGACGTAGGCGATCAGCAGCTCTCAACATTGCCAGTCCTCACATCTCTGGAAGCCGAAGTGCAGTAGAAATCCGAAAACTAACCCGCCTTCGGCAAAAATACAGTTCCTCAACATCAAGCTAAAGCTAAGAACGGACACGATCGCCTGCTCCCCGACCAAGAAGCGTCATGAAGATATACTTGAAGTAACTCCTAAGCGACAGCTCTCCGATCATCCGCTGATCGGTTTCCGCAAGCAGCCTAGGTGTAGACATATCTATGTTACTTACCTGAGCCAGCCCAGTAATTCCTGGACGTACGTCGTAAACGCCACACTTACTGCGCTCAACAATTAACTCTTGCTGGTTAAACAGACCCGGCCTGGGTCCTACCAAGCTCATGTCCCCTTTGAGCACATTCCATAACTGTGGCAATTCATCTAACTTCGTCCTACGCAAAAATCCTCCAAGACGAGTGATAGACGCACTGGAGGCCAAATGGCTAGCAACGGATGCAGTGTTCACTTCCATGGTCCGAAACTTCACCAAAGTAAAAGGTTTTTGATGTCGCCCCACGCGTTGCTGCCTAAATATGGGAGAGCCTGTATCAAATAACCCTATAACATAGATAGATAGAAGCAAAGGAAATCCAAACAGCAACCCCAAAACGGCGAATAACACATCAAACAGACGGATCACGAATGCACCTTCTTAAGCCATCCTTAACAGAAACAGGGGGATTCCAACTCAACACCTCTCGTGTTTTACTGATATCTACCTGCAATGAGCCTAACAAACGCTGGGCTATAGCTCCTTTTCCAAATAGCCTTGCGGCAACGCCAAGTAAAACTGCGGGCACAGGTATCAGACGAGAGGGCCTATCCATAGCTTCAGCAACACCTCGCAGAAGCGCTGTAGTAGACAAATCCTCGCCATCGCCAGCTAAAAATAGCTGATTAGCGGCTGCGGGATGATCAATGCAGCGAGCAATGAGATCAGTAAGATTGTAAACACTTATCAGAGAGCGCTTATTGTGAACAGCTCCGAGAGGTAATGGTAACCCCCTATCAACCCAGCGAAGCAAGCTTCCAAAATTACCTGGAGCTCCTGGTCCGTAAACTAAAGGTGGACGAATGACAACGCAATCGATTCCTAGCTCTTGCTGGATAGTCCGTAGTCCCTGCTCGGCTTCCCATTTCGACTGAGCATAAGGCCCTATTGGTGCGGGCTCATCGCTACTTTTGAACGGACGAGTATTAATATTGCCGTTGACACCAATGGAGCTAATAAAGATAAAGCGTTTAACACCAGCAGCTGAAGCTTGCCTCGCTAATTTTAAAGTTGCATCACAGTTAATGGCTCGAAACTCAGGTAGAGGATCGACATTACTAGAAGCAGTTTGGTGGGCTAGCCCAGCCAAGTGAACAATACACTCTACCTCGCGCAATACCTCAGAGAGCAACTCTACCTCGCTCAGTGAGGCCCGAACCGTCTCTACTCCATCGAGTTCAAAGTGAGAGCGAGCCATGGCCAATACGCTATAACCTCGTGTGACAAGCTCACGACATAGGAAATTCCCAATGAAGCCGCTAGCTCCAGTCACTAAAATCCTCATGCCAATTCACCGTCAAATATTTCATCTAGCCACCCCTCCAAGCGATAGCGCTGATAGATTTCAGGAGAAATATCTACATAAGGAGTACTCAAGAAATGCTCCGGAATAACAGGCGCACTACGATCTATCACACAGATATTACTATCCTGATAGAAATCATAGAACATTACCTGCGCATTAGTAGTAATTAATTTTTTACGAGCACCCAAGGTTTCTAGAGTACGCATGGTTAGACCGGTCTGTTTAGGATGTTCGATATCCAAAACCGCACGCGATGAAATAAAAATCTGTTGCACATCCGCTTTTGTCAATGGTTTAAACTTAAAATCTGAAAGGCGCGCAGAACTAAATCCAGGATTTACTATGCGATAAACCCAATAAACCCAAGGAGCCTGCAGAAAAAGATAATAGTAAGCCCTTACCCCACTCACCCGGCGGGCCACTTTGGAAACAACCGCATATCGGTCTGTATGTGCAGTGCCTACGAAGCTTATATCCCACTCAGGAAACTCATTACTGGCCGACTCAAAGCCCTTAGAAAAGAATAACGGCCGAAAATTAATGCTATACTTTTGCGCATCATTCCGATCAAACGTGAAAGCCTTATCAAATAGGCCTAGAACACTCACTGCATCCTTGCGATTAACAAAGGAATCCCACATGTATAGAAAAAACTTCGCACGCTCGAAACGCTGACGCCACAATATTAGTATCCGCTCCGACAGCGTCTGACCATTGATCACAAATACATAATCATAGTCCCCACTCAAATCGATATGCTGCTCGTAGTAGCGCTCTGCTGCACCCATGACCCACTGACGTCGCCAGCGAGTAACTGCTTTGAGAAAAGCGGATTGAAAAGGGCGATCCAGCAAGAAGTCAACCTTAGCACCACGCCGCTCTAACTCAGCACGAATTTCTTGTTCATACCCAAAAAATTGAGGCGCAATAAAAAGTACTCTCTTATTTTTCAGCAAGTAACTCACGCTTCGTTAACCCGTTTCTTAAGAATTTTTGCTGGCACTCCTCCCACCGTGCAGTGATCCGGTACCGACATAAGCAACACGGCGTTAGCCGCAACTACTACCCCATTACCCACATTTATACCGCCCAATACTTTAGAGCCAGCCCCTAGTATTATGTCGTCACCAAGCACCGGCCGGTGCTCCTCATCATAGGTGAAATCAAGATCGCGAGCCCCGACAGTCACACCTTGGTATATAACAGCATTGCTACCAATACGATAAGCTCCAATTACCGTACCATGAGTATGCGGAAAGAACAGACCAGGACCGATTTTGCAGGTGACAGCAATCTCGATTCCAAATAAAAGAAAGTTCAATAGCGACATACCTTTGGCCAACGGCGATAAGTGACAGCGCTGAAGAGCTTGCGACAGGCGATAAAGCAGAACTGGAGCAAAACGGGGTGAGAGCATGCCAAGGCAAAGCCGTGGTAATGAAGCATTCACCGGGGCACCCAACAACTGCCGATGGCGCTTTGCATCAAGAACAAGCAAAGTGAAAAAACCAAGTGCATCTGATGTCATTGATGACCTCAATTCATCAGTTTCCGATCGCGGAGTTCTTGGTTAGCCTTATCCAACTGATCTTCCGGTAACGGTTGCTCACTAACCCACTTAGCAAATCGTTGCAAACCTTCTGAAAGTGAAACTCTTGGTGTAACCCCTAAAAACTCTCGTAAGCGGTTGATGTCAGCATAATTATGACGAATATCACCAATACGAAACTGCCTCGTCACAATGACATTTGGATTCTTATTAAAGGCACGTGATAACTCCTCCGCAACAACGCGTACAGATGTAGCTATGCCACTACCAACATTAATAACAGTGTCCAGGGCACTCTTACAGGTAACCGCAGCATGCAAAGCGTCCGTCACATCTTCGACATGTACGAAATCTCGACTTTCTTCACCATCTTCGAACAAGGGCAACTCGTGATTATGGCGAATTTTTGTAGAAAAAATTGACAGAATACCAGTATATGGATTATTCAGTGACTGCCCTTCACCATAGACATTCTGTAGACGCAGGATTGCATAACTAATTCCCATTGACTGGCAGGCAATACGAACAATATCCTCTTGAGCATATTTAGTTGAAGCATAGATCGACGCTGGCGACACACTATCAGTCTCACGAGTTGCCACTAACCGCAGCTCATCTTTTGTAACAGGGCAAACAGGCTCCCACATTCCTTTCTGAAGCTGTTCAGCTCCGCGAGCGGCGGGGTATACTCGAGCGCCACTAATAGAGTGTACATAAGCACCTTCACCATATACAGAGCGACTGGAAGAAAGCACCACGCGTTTTACACGATGCTTCCTTGCTTTTCCGAGTACATCAAACATCAAAGCTGTGCCTTGACTATTAACCTCATTATAGTGTGCAACTTGATACATAGATTGCCCTGTACCCGTTTCCGCAGCAAGATGTACAATAGCATCGACCCCTAATAAAGCGCGTTCCCAATCCTCACGCTTTGTAACATCTCCGCGCAGAAACTCAACACCATTAAAACCCAACCACTCCAAGCCGCTTGGAATCGCGCCATGAATCTGTGAAGACAATGAATCCAGCACACGAATCATATACCCAGAGGCCAATAGCTTAGGAATCAAATGAGACCCAATAAATCCTGCCCCACCAGTTACAAGAATAGTTTCCGACATAATTACCCCCAATTTACGCTTAGTAGTTAAACCCATATCTGCAAATAACGCAAAGCCAAGCATCAAGCCCTTAGCCTCCGCAAAATACCTGCCCCCCCCTATTTCTCCTATACACAGAAGGTTCATTACTCAAAATACGGACAAGCATAACAACCACCAAAAAGTAAGGCCCACTAAAGGAATTAGTTAGAAGAAGAAGAAGAAGAACTAGCCAAGTCGACTCGCCAGAAAACCACAACACAAGAAACAACAACATATAAGAACTAGCGCCAAATAAAATAATAATATAACTTAATGAATTCAGCCAAACCACTGAACCTGAGTCAAAGTTTAAAAAACCGGGAATGATGAATTTTTCAAAATTCAAGAAAATATAAACAAACGGTTCGGTAAGTCTTACTGAAAAGCTCCCCCCTCCCCCTACCGTCTCCAACACACGATCAGGCAAAAGCCCTAAAGAATAAGAGGCCAGAAAAGCAAGCGGAGCGCAGAGCGCAACCACAAGGCTACGTAACTTACTCCCAGAGAAAAATCGTAAAAATGTTATACCAACAAATAAGAGCCCTAACACAGACGTCGACAGAACCACACTAACCGAGTAGAAAAACCACAGCACAAAATTCTTATCATTAGCAGAATACAACAGAGCTGGAATCATAAACAAAACATAGTAACTAGGCTCCTTAAAAGCTCCACCGCTCCTCATACCATACATATCAACGCCCAGAGCCCTAATAGAATTAATTTCAATATCATAAGGAGTTTCAATATATACAACAACAACTCCAGCAAACTTATAAATCAAAACCTGAAAAACCAACATAACAGCAAAGATACTTGCTATATATAGATAGCATCGACACAACAATTTTGCAGGAACAGCCAACCTGTAAAAATCAACAAGTACAAAAAAACAGACAAAATAAAAACACATTCGAACAACAGGGAGAACACCTGCAACAAAGAAAGTAGAGTAGTAGGCGATGACAAATACCGATAACACACATACAAATAGAACTGAAAAAATTGCCCGCCACTTAATAGTGTTACAGAGCAACAAAAACCAAAAGGTGAAAATTATTACCCCCAAATCTCCCCAAGAAACTCCTGAAAAGGCAGAAATATTTGCCAGCAAAGGGGATATAAGAAAAAGCAAAAATATAATATTTTTAAGAATTGAATTCCCACTCAATAGCATTGGCAGATCCGCTGCTTCTTTATTTCTTACGAAAAACTGTTTTTCCATAAAAATCATGAACCAAGGAAATCTAACCTAAAAACCGCTTTAATGAATACTTAAAACTTAAAAGCATCATACCCAGCAATTTCCCCCCCGGGAAATACCTAATAACTAAAGTTATAAAATATAAAATACGATACTTAGCTGAAGCGGGTTTGTATACCAACACCTCGGTGGCTAACCTCAGCGCCAAAATTGGATCTACCTCCAACTTACGAAAAGCCTCTCCAGCGAGATAGCGCGCTTTAGCCTGAGGGAGAAGCTCCAGCAACTCAGTACGATTGGGGTACTTTTCCTTGAAAATATCTAGTGCATATAGTGACTCGGAAAGTAGCGAGTATGCCAGTTGGCTTGCACCAGCTTGATGCTTGCGATAGCGAGCAAGCACTAAGTCAAGCTTATGTAGCTCCCCGCTCATAGAAATCTCAAGAAAAAACAACCAGTCGCTTACTGTCTTCAATCTACTGTCGTAGCCCCCGGTAGGGATGGCACTTTTCCGAACCATAATGGAACAACCGCCAGGGATCCCTCCTTTTAGTAAAAGGTCAGTGGTAGAATAAACATCCTCACGGTAGCTCTTATTAGTTACAAAAAAAGTCTGATTAGAGTCAGAGTCGAATATCTCAACAGGGTGATAGCACAAGACACACTTGGGAGTGCTATCCATTAGCTCTACCTGCCTAGAAAGCTTTCCTTGCAACATTATGTCGTCTCCTGCAAAAAGAGCTACATAGTCGCCCACACAATGACTCAAAGCCAAATTACAATTAGCAGTAATACCAATATTGGTAGAATTATATATCGCAGTTATCTTATCCGGATATTTCTCTTGATATACTCTAACTATATCGGCCGTTCCATCAGTAGAAGCATCATCACTGACAACGATCTGAAAATCTTGAAAATCCTGTAGCAGAATAGAATCGAGAGCCTGTGAAATAAATTTTTCCGCATTGTAAGCAGGCATCATTACGCTAACTTTTGTCATTACGCTCTCCGCACAAAAACAAATACGACAATGGCAGTAAAAATTAGATAAAGCAGATAGTTCACTAAAAAGGCGTACATAGCACCAATCAACCCATACTGAGCGGTCATAAACACAACAAGCCCATAGTACATAAAACTAAAAAATAACTCTGAGCATATGAAAGTTTTTGTCATGGCCTTTGCCAGCATCATATATGAGAAGATAAATGAAGCTATCTTCAAAACATCACCAATTAACTGCGGAGCATATAAGCCATTAGCAAATTCAAAATCTTCCGAAAACAATATTGCCGTAACAATATTACGGCACAGATATATCGAAAGTGCCAAAAGAGACACTAGAGGCATCAAATAAATATACGCAGACTTCACTTCAGCAAGTAAATCAGATCGCTGCTTAAGCGACGACAACTTTGGAAGATAGTAGACACTTATTGCCATGGTAATAAAGAGCAAATATGCTTCTGACACTTTACTTACAGCCTGCCAATAACCGACATACTCCCAGGTAAAATTGTTAGCCAAGTAATTCCTTACTGCTATCTGCACCAGAGGAGCCAACAATGCAGAAGTCAAAGTCATTAAAGAGAAACGCGCCAGCCGATAAAAATCATCTTTTCTTAGCAACCAGCCAATGTATAACCACGAAAAATAACCACTTCTCTTATATACAAAAAAACTAATTATTACCAAAGATGCTTGCGCAAGCAAGAACGCTAACAATATACCCTGCAGCTTATAAAAATAGCCAAGAAGCAACGGCAACAGAACACCAACGGCAGCTCCGCATATGTGAATAAATGCTAGACGCTTGACGTCCATCATTCCATTCACAATTGATATGATCAGATTGTGAAGAGCAACTAATATCTGAGCAAATGCCAATACAATTATAAGCCATTGAAAATCAAAACTACCAAACAGCCACCCTGATATAAGCTCGCTTAGAAGCAGAACCAGTAAAAACATAAAAATAGAAGCAATTAGCGTAAAAGTAAAAGCTGATTGAAGTAAATTCTTTACCTTATAATTATCAACTTTATACTCAGCCAAATACTTTACGACGCCAGGCCCAATCCCCCCCCCTGCAAAAACTACCAATAGGGCGGTGAGACTCATAAACTGCCCAAGCTGTGCAACACCTTCAGGACCAGCCTGGATTGCAACTAATTTCATTACAATGAAGCCAGAGAGTAAACGGGCTCCAGTCGCAATCGCAGTAAGAATACTTGTTTTAAATATATTCAAGTAAGAACCAACTATTCCAATAGCATAAAGGGAGACTCAGCTCCCAACCGCTAAAACTATGAAAATGAGTTCAATGCATTTATTACAGCTTCAACTTCACCATTATCCATAACAGGGCTAATGGGCAAGCTAATTACTTCTTTGTGTATCTTTTCTGTAACAGGAAGCACAAAGTTATTGTATGTTTTATAGGCCTTCTGCTGATGAGGCGGCACAGGATAGTGAATTAAAGTTTGAATCCCTTGCTCTAGCAAAAACCTCTGAAGTTCATCACGCCTGTGGCTTCGAAGAACAAACAAGTGCCACACATGGGAGTCCTCTAAATGAATTTTCGGCAATTGCACACTTAGGCAATTAATTTTTTCACGATAAATTTTAGCAACTTTTCGCCTGGCCGATATTTCTGCATCCAAATGAGCCAATTTTACTTTAAGCATTGCCGCTTGAATTTCATCTAGGCGACTGTTGACACCCTGATATTGGTTCTCATACTTACGATAACTGCCATAATTGCCCAAAGCCCGTAGTAAACCAGCAAGCTCAACATCGGAAGTGGTAACTGCACCGGCATCACCTAAAGCCCCAAGATTTTTACCCGGGTAAAAACTGAAGCCCGCTGCGTGCCCCCAGGCACCGGCCTTACGACCACCAATGCTCGCTCCGTGTGCCTGAGCCGCATCTTCAAGTACCAACAAACCGTATTCATCGGCCAATGCCATGATCCCTGGCATATCCGCCAGTTGTCCATATAAGTGAACTGCGATAATTGCCTTGGTATTCTTGCTTAAAGCAGCTTGCACTCCTACAGCGGAAAGATTAAATGTAACCGGATCTGGCTCAACTAATACCGGTTTCAGGCGGTTCTCCGTGATCGCTAATATACTTGCGATGTAGGTATTGGCGGGAACAATAACTTCGTCCCCTTCACGCAGTCGTCCCATCTCCTTCCAGGCACGCAGTGTCAAGGTTAATGCGTCAAGACCATTTGCGACACCAACACAGTGGTTAACTCCGCAGTAACTGGCAAACTCGTGCTCGAACGAGGCAAGCTCTTCTCCGCCAATAAACCATCCAGAATCGATAACGCGTGCGCAGGCCTCACGCAGTTCTGATGCATAGACTGCATTAAGCTTTTTTAAATCAAGAAAGTTAATCAATTTATGATGATCTCGTAAAAATCCAGAACCAAACCGCGAGCGCCAAAACTTTCCTTTTGACTTATCAGACCAGAATTTAATACTTGCCCATTGCTCTCCGTAGATATACCAAAGCTAAAGTATTTCTCACCTCGGGCCTCGCTTTCTTGTATACAGGACTCAATAAGCAAATCAAGAGCCCCCATTTCCTTTCCTTCAATACTTGTTGCTAAATACTGCGTATGGGTAACTTGCCCAAACCGAAACAATAGAGCGCCTGCGAGCAACTTCCCTTCATGACTAATAGTTTTCAGCTCAATATTATCTGGAAAGCGAGAGTGCAAAAGACGAAGTTCATCAGCCGAATGTACCGGTACAGCATTATGCCGCTGCAATACTGAGCTCAACAGCGCATGAAACTGATGCCAATTTTCAGTAGTGCGGGACTCAAGGCCAAATTTCTTTGACCTTGCGATCAGCCATTTTCTGCCTTTTGATAATTTAGGTCTATTATCTAGGTGAATCACACTAGATAAGTCGCGACGCACTATCACAGCCCCTAGACGCGTAAGCGCATATAAATCTTCTTGCATTCCTTGCCTAGCAAAAATATACGGCAAGGATTTATATATTATTTTTTCACATCCTTGTTTACGGGCATAATTTCTAAGCTCATCAAATACTTCCAACACAGTATTCGCACGTGCTTTCGGGCTAAACAGCATACCACCAAAAGTTAAGCCACCATGACTTACCCACACATTTTTAATCTTAGAAGCAGGAAAAACCGCTACGAGCAATTCATCTTGATAAAACATCAACGACGAGTCTTCATGGCGATCCGCATGATACTCCATGAAGTCGCGTTTGAATAAGAATAGAGGCGCCCGCGCAGACTCGACCCACTTATCCCAGTCTCTACGAGACTCAGCGCTATAAGCTACACATCTCATTCCGGTAGTAACTCTGCCACGCCAAACCCCTCGACACCCATATTATTCCCGTTATAAAAACAAAATGTTCGATCGCCAACAACAACCAGCCGTGGGTAGCAAAGGTGCTGGCTATCAAACCCTTCACGCCCAAGAGTTAGCCCTAACATCGCGTCTTTTCGCTCCCAGTTGACGCCATCAGATGAATAAGCAACCCCGGGAAAGTAGTCCTCTCCACTAACCGTTCCCTTGGTATAAAACATCATATAACCACTAGGAGTTCGATAAACGGAGGGACGACCAATACGATATTCTTCTCCACGCACATCAACACACAAAATACCTTTCTGAGGAAAGCTCACCCCATCGGAGGACTCGCTGTACCATATGTTATACTTAGGGTAAGGTTTTCCTCCAATATTCACCCAGTCATCTCCGACTGCATACCAGATTTTCCAAACATCATTTTCAAAAATCGCAGTATGTACAGCTCGAATCATATTGCCTTCAATAGACCGATCCAGTACAGGCGCCTCACTAACTCTATGAAAGGTATTTCCCCCATCTGAACTTTCAGCAAGACCAGTAAATGCTAGAAATTTTGCCTTTTTTACCAACTGAAAGCCAACATAGTACATACGAAAACCATTCTTGACTCGTACTACGTCGCCCAATATGACACCATTATCATCAAAGCAGCCGTCTCGCCCTCGATCTAGCACCGGTGATTTTGAGACCTCAATAATTCGAGTAGGATCGCTGGAGTCTACATCAACATAACCTATACGGCTCACGCCCTCATCATCACGAAATCCCGCATATACGCGTATGACTTGGCTATTTAATAAAATCGGCGTGGGTGTAAGAGCCGAGCTTCGACGCCAAGGTACAGAGCCATCCTGATTGAAGACTAATCCTAATTTTCTCCAGTTCATAGCTTCCTCTAAAATTTTACCTGCAGAGCACTTTTTTTCGGTAACTCCTGAGCAGGGGAACCATAATATATTCGCTCAGGCACCCGTAGATCCTTATTAACCAAAGTACCTGAAGCAATAACACAATCATTGGCAATGTTAATGCGATCATTTATGGTAGCATTTACACCGATGAAAGATGAACTACCGATCCGACAATAGCCAGATACCACAACGTGCGAACTTAAAAAGCAGTTATCCTCAATAATACTACGATGCCCTATATGGTTACCACTCCAAAGAACCACATTATTACCAACCTCCACAAAAGGTTGAATAGTATTGTTTTCGAATATAAAACAGTTATCCCCAATCTTTGAATTATGCCAAACAAATGCACGCGAACTTATATATGTTGCACAGACGTATCCTTTAGTTTTAGCTTCACTATATAGGCGAGTCCTCAACCGATTCAACTGAGAAGCTGGAACAGCTACAAATACTTCAGTTTCACTTGGAGGATAGTGTTCTTGGATGCTCTCAAAAGGAACGATAGGCTTATCGTACAGAGAGGAGTCCTTTATAAATTCATTCTCTACGGAAAATGCGACGACCTCATATTCAGAGTCATGCGTAAAATACTCATATGCGATCATGGCAAACTCGCCAGCCCCAACAATTATCAGTTTTTTATTTTTCTGCATCATTGATCTCCTTGATAAACTGATCATAACTACGAATATAATCGGATTCGTCATAATTTTTGCTGGCCAAAACAAGCAACACACAATCATCACTAAAATCGTGCATCTCTCGCCAAATCATGCTTTCTATAAGCAAAGCTTTTTCCGGAGAATCAAGCCAAAATTCTTCCCTACTGCGCCCATCATCAAGAACAATTCGGCATTTACCTGACACGCATACTGCTAACTGCTGTAGACATCTGTGAGCATGAAAGCCACGTGCGACTTCGGACTTGGTATCATATATATAGTATGCCCTCCTTATATCGAACGGCACTGCGCCACCGCGCTCAACTGCTACCAGACGGCCACGATCGTCACCAATTGAACGAAGCGAAATGACTTTGCTAGCCTCTTTCAGTAGAGGATATGGACTTTTCTTTTGTGCACTTAAGAAAGCTGCACCACTGTCCTTCTCATTGACTATTGGTCTTTCAACAAACGGCCAATCAATAGCTATATTGGGATCATCCCATTTAATGCTACGTTCAAAATTCTTATTGTAAAAATTTGTAGTTTTATAAGAAAAATGCGTATTCTCTTGCAAGGCTAGAAAACCATGTGCGAAGCCTTCTGGAATCCATAGCATCCGTAAGTTACTTGCACTCAACTCAACCCCCACCCACTGACCAAAAGTAGGTGACCCTTGGCGAATATCTACAGCCACATCAAACGCAGCTCCTTGAGTCACACGCACTAACTTTCCTTGGGCATGCGGAGGTACCTGGTAGTGCAATCCACGTAATACATTCTTCTTAGAGCATGAATAATTGTCCTGAACAAAAGGGCGAGGTATTGGAAGTCCCAACTTTATCAGCCCAGCATGAAAACTCTGTTCATTGAAACTCTCCAAAAACCAGCCGCGCTCGTCCTCAAAAACGTTAGGCTCAATTATTACCACATCAGGAATGCGTGCAGGAGTAAGCTTCATACAATCTACCATTAAAAAAGGGCACAGAAGCGCCGAATTATTTATCTAGCCAGGCTGGAGGAAAAAATTAAGAATCTATCCATTTTCAATACACATTAGGGACCAGCAAAATTTAGCCACAACTTTAACTAATGCCTTCCAATATAAGATTCTGACACAACCACTATCACTTAGTTAGCCAGCCAAGGATATTTTTATAAAAAAACACCCCGAGCGGAAACTACTTATAAACTCAAAAATAAATAAAATATTTTTTAAATACGAATCTGAACAGGAAATTATATTCATGTTCACTTGAGAAATAGCAGTCTATGACTGATTAAACTGAAAGCACACAGTTAGTCCTTTAACATTTAAGCAGTTATAAAAAATTTCAACGGGTTGCGTT
This sequence comes from Metapseudomonas otitidis, assembly GCF_011397855.1. NCBI lineage: Bacteria > Pseudomonadati > Pseudomonadota > Gammaproteobacteria > Pseudomonadales > Pseudomonadaceae > Metapseudomonas > Metapseudomonas otitidis. The sequence continues at coordinate 4,213,067 of NZ_AP022642.1, forward strand.
ATACCAAAGTCGGCAGCACTGGCCTCCGGCATGAGAAACTAGTGTAACAAACAGCTCACTCGATGGAGAAGCACCTAAATGAATAAGATGTATTACTCATCGTTCACTCGGTCCCGCAGCTCCTTGCCAGGCTTGAAATGAGGCACAAACTTTCCATCTAAGCGAACCGACTCTCCAGTCTTCGGATTTCGCCCTGTGCGCGGCGCACGGAAATGCAGGGAAAAACTGCCGAACCCCCTTATCTCAATGCGATCACCAGTGGCTAGAGCCTGGGACATCTGCTCTAGCATAGTTTTGATAGCGAGTTCCACATCCTTAGAGGAAAGCTGCCCCTGATGGGTGACGATACGTTCGATCAACTCCGACTTGGTCATGGTTTTTCCCTTCTATATCAAGCGGCTAGATCAGCACCGAATGGTTTTAGCACGCAACCTGCTCTTTGACCAGCCTTGCAGGGACAGACAAAAGTAACCCAACAAAAAAGGCGGCCTAGGCCGCCTTTTTTGCTGGGGAAATCAGGACTTAACCCTGGCTCTCCATCTGTGCACGAATCAGATCACCAATGGTGGTCGGACCGGTGCTTTCGGATTCCTGCTTACGCAGTTCCTTCATTGCGTCTTTCTCGTCGTCCACGTCCTTCGACTTGATGGACAGGCTGATGACGCGGCTCTTACGGTCGATGCTGATGATCTTGGCTTCGACTTCTTCGCCTTCCTTCAGCACGTTGCGAGCATCTTCAACGCGATCGCGGCTGATTTCGGAGGCTTTCAGGATGCCTTCGATATCGTTGCCAAGGGAAATCACAGCGCCTTTGGCGTCAACTTCCTTGACGGTGCCACGCACGATGCTGCCCTTCTCGTTCAGGGATGCGTAGTTGGAGAACGGATCGTCTTCCAGCTGCTTGATGCCCAGAGAGATGCGCTCGCGCTCCGGATCAACGGAGAGAATAACGGTTTCCAGCTCGTCGCCCTTCTTGAAGCGGCGTACGGCTTCTTCGCCCACTTCGTTCCAGGAGATGTCGGAGAGGTGAACCAGGCCGTCGATACCACCCTCCAGACCGATGAAGATACCGAAATCGGTAATCGACTTGATGGTGCCGGAAATCTTGTCGCCCTTGTTGAAGCGACTGGAGAAGTCTTCCCACGGGTTGGATTTGCACTGCTTGATACCCAGGGAGATACGACGACGCTCTTCGTCGATATCCAGGACCTGAACTTCCACTTCGTCGCCGACCTGAACGACCTTGGACGGGTGGATGTTCTTGTTGGTCCAATCCATCTCGGACACGTGCACCAGGCCTTCCACGCCCTCTTCCAGCTCGGCAAAGCAGCCGTAGTCGGTCAGGTTGGTGACGCGAGCCATGACACGGGTGCCTTCCGGGTAACGAGCCTTGATGGCAACCCACGGATCTTCGCCCAGTTGCTTCAGCCCCAGGGAAACGCGATTGCGCTCGCGGTCGAACTTCAGGACCTTGACGTCGATCTCGTCACCAACGTTGACGATCTCGGACGGATGCTTGATGCGCTTCCACGCCATGTCGGTGATGTGCAGCAGGCCATCTACGCCGCCCAGATCAACGAACGCACCGTAGTCGGTGAGGTTCTTGACGATACCCTTGACTTGCTGGCCTTCCTGCAGGGATTCCAGCAGCGCTTCGCGCTCGGCGCTGTTCTCGGCTTCGAGGACGCTACGACGAGAAACGACAACGTTGTTGCGCTTCTGATCCAGCTTGATGACCTTGAACTCGAGCTCTTTGCCTTCCAGGTGAGTGGTATCACGCACCGGACGCACGTCGACCAGGGAACCCGGCAGGAATGCACGGATGCCATTGACGTCGACAGTGAAGCCACCTTTGACCTTGCCGTTGATAACGCCCTTGACTACTTCTTCGGCAGCGAAAGCCGCTTCCAGAACAATCCAAGACTCGGCGCGCTTGGCTTTCTCGCGAGACAGCTTGGTTTCGCCGAAGCCGTCTTCCACAGCATCAAGCGCAACGTGCACTTCGTCACCGACCTTGATGGTCAGCTCGCCCTGCTCGTTGTAGAACTGCTCGACCGGGATGACACCCTCGGACTTCAGGCCGGCATGGACGGTGACCCAGTCACCATCGATGTCGACCACGATGCCGGTGATGATCGCACCGGGCTGCATGTCGAGGGATTTCAGGCTTTCTTCAAAAAGTTCTGCAAAGCTTTCGCTCATGTTGATTCCTGTTGATCAAGGGCGAGGATTCGCCCAAAGCCACACTCCAGACAATGTGGGTTTGTTCATATAAAAAGAGTCTTGCGGGGCTTTAGACTGGTCTTCCCGCATGCCTCTCTGGGTTACCCGGCGAGATCGCGAATTGCGACCTCACTGAGAATACGTTCCAGCACCTGCTCGATCGAGAGATCGGTGGAATCCAGCAGGATCGCATCGGGCGCCGGCTTAAGCGGAGCCACCGCACGCTGCGTATCACGCTCGTCACGTGCGATTATCTCGTCAAGTAGACTCGGCAGATTAACATCCTCGCCTTTGCCCTTCAACTGGAGATAACGGCGTCGCGCCCGCTCCTCGGCGCTTGCAGTCAGGAATATCTTGAGTGGCGCGTCGGGAAATACGACGGTTCCCATATCACGCCCGTCCGCAACAAGGCCGGGGGACTCACTGAACGCACGCTGGCGTTCCAGCAGCGCATCGCGAACCGCCGGCAAGGCAGCCACCTGGGAAGCGCCCGCCCCTACCACCTCGGTTCGAATCACATTGGACACATCCTCGCCTTCGAGCACGATGCGCTCACTGCCATCCGCTGCGGAAAGAAACTGCACGTCCAGATGAGCCGCCAGAACCGTCAGCGCTTCCTCATTGGTGAGGTCGACACCGTGGTTGCGCGCGGCAAATGCTAAGAGGCGGTAGAGCGCGCCCGAATCGAGCAGGTTCCAGCCCAGGCGCCTGGCCAGCAAGCCACACAGGGTGCCTTTGCCGGATCCTCCTGGTCCGTCGACGGTTATGACAGGTACGCCACTCATCACTTGCCCTCTTCCGCTACGCGGATTCCGACCTGCGAAGACAACCCCAGGAAGTTCGGGAAGGAGGTCGCCACGTTCGCACAGTCATGGATTCGGATCGGAGCCCTGGCGCGGAGCGACGCCACCGTGAAGGACATGGCGATCCGGTGGTCGCCATGCGCCCAGACTTCACCACCGCCCATCGGGCCACCCTCGATGACGATGCCGTCGGGAGTCGGCTCCGCTTTCACGCCCAGGGTCTGCAGGCCATCGGCCATGACCTGGATACGGTCGGACTCCTTGACCCGCAACTCTTCCGCACCACGTAGCACGGTACGTCCCTCTGCGCAGGCAGCTGCGACGAAGAGCACCGGGAACTCATCGATGGCCAAGGGCACCAGGTCTTCGGGAATATCAATGCCCTTGAGCTTGGCAGCCCGAACGCGGATGTCGGCAACCGGTTCTCCACCTACCACACGCTGGTTCTCCAGAGTGATGTCGCCGCCCATCAACTTGAGGATATCGATCACTCCGGTACGGGTCGGGTTGATACCGACATGCTCGAGCAGCAGCTCGGAACCTTCGGCGATGCTCGCCGCCACTAGGAAGAAGGCAGCCGAGGAAATGTCGGCAGGCACCTCGATCTTGCAAGCCGTGAGCTTGTGACCGCTCTCGACGCTCGCGGTATTGCCCTCCACCCTCACCGGGTAGCCAAAGCCCTGGAGCATGCGTTCGGTGTGATCACGGGTAGGAGCCGGCTCGGTAACCGCGGTCTCCCCGGCGGCATACAGGCCGGCAAGCAGCAGGCAGGACTTCACCTGGGCGCTGGCCATGGGCATGTCGTAGCTCATCCCGGTCAGGCGCTGGCCACCGCGGATGGTCAGCGGCGGGCGCCCCTCAGGGCCGGTTTCGATCACCGCCCCCATTTCGCGGAGCGGCTTGGCCACGCGATTCATCGGGCGCTTGGAGAGAGAGGCATCACCGGTCAGGGTGGTGTCGAACGGCTGGGCCGCCAGCAGACCGCTGAGCAGACGCATGGAAGTGCCGGAGTTACCCAGGTAGAGAGGACCCGGCGGCGGTTTGAGACCATGGAGGCCAACACCATGGATGGTCACACGACCATGATGAGGGCCTTCGATGACGACGCCCATGTCACGGAAGGTCTGCAGCGTCGCCAGGGCGTCCTCACCTTCGAGGAAGCCTTCCACCTCGGTGGTTCCTTCGGCCAGGGAGCCGAGCATGATCGACCGATGGGAGATGGATTTGTCGCCAGGAACGCGAATACGGCCGGAAATTTGGCCACCGGGCTGGGCAAGGTAGATCAGATCGTTATTGTGCATGGCGTCCACATAGGCCCTGCGGGCCAGGATTTTGCTGAAATGCTCGCGGGCGAAGCGGGCGCGGGTGAACACGCCCAGCAACTCATGCCCATCCCCAGCGTCGACCGCAGCGCGCAGCGCGTCGAGGTCGGCGCGAAATACGTCCAGGATCCGCAGCACGGCCTCGCGATTAGCGAGGAAGATGTCGTGCCACATCACCGGGTCACTGCCGGCGATCCGCGTGAAATCACGGAAGCCACCAGCGGCGTAACGGAAAATTTCCAGGTTCTCGCTGCGCTTGCCGAGCGAGTCGACCAGGCCAAACGCCAGCAGGTGCGGCAGATGGCTGGTCGCAGCGAGCACCTCGTCGTGGTGCTCGACATCCATGTGCTCGACATCGGCGCCCAAGGCCCGCCAAAGCTGGTCGACCTGCTCCAGGGCTGCCGGGTCGGTATTCTCTGCCGGCGTGAGGATCACCTTGTGACGACGGAACAAACCCGAATTGGCCGCTTCCACCCCGCTCTTCTCCGAACCCGCGATGGGGTGACCGGGGACGAAACGCGCCGGCATCTGGCCGAACGCCAAGCGTGCAGCGCGCACCACATTGCCCTTGGCACTTCCCACATCGGTCAGCACGGCCTTTCCAAGGTCAAGCGCGGCCAATTGCCCAAGCAGCTTCTCCATGGCCAGTATCGGCACCGCCAGCTGGATCACCTCAGCCCCGCGACAGGCGGCATCCAGATCGCTCTCGCAGCGATCCACCACCCCCGTCTCGACGGCGATGCGGCAGGACTCCGGATCCTTGTCCACGCCCACCACCTCGGCGAACACACCCTTCTCGCGCAAACCCTTGGCGAAAGACCCGCCAATGAGACCGAGCCCGATCACCACCAGGCGCCCGAAGATAGGACCACCCCGTTGCAGGGTCATGACATCAGGCACGGGCGAGCACCTTGGCCAGCGCCTCCAGGCAACGGGCGTTTTCCGCCGGCAGGCCGATGGAGACACGCAAGAAGGTGGGCATGCCATAGCCACCCACCGGACGAAGGATCACACCCTCGCGCAGCAAGGCGGCATTGACGGGGGCAGCGTCACGACCGAAGTCGACTGCGATGAAGTTGCCCTTGGAAGGAATCCACGTCAGACCCAGGGCGCGGAACCCCTCTTCCAACTGAAGCATCCCGGCATCGTTGATGCGGCGGCTTTCAGCAAGGTAATCAGCATCGTCCAGCGCTGCGCAGGCCGCTGCCAGGGCCAGGCTGTTGACGTTGAAGGGCTGACGCACGCGGTTCAGCACATCGGCCACCTGGGCACTGGAAAGACCGTAGCCGACCCGCAGGGACGCCAGGCCATAGGCCTTGGAGAACGTCCGCGAGACCAGCAGGTTCGGGTAGCGCGCCAGGTAATCGAGGCCATCGGGCAACTCGTCACCCTCGGCATACTCGATGTAGGCCTCGTCCAACACCACCAGAACGTTTTCCGGCACCTGGGCGAGGAAGCTCTCCAGGGCAGCAGGGCCGAACCAGGTACCGGTGGGGTTGTTGGGGTTAGCGATGAAGACGACGCGGGTATTGGCGTCGATGGCCGCCAGCATGGCCGGCAGGTCATGACCAAAATCCCGGGCCGGAACCACCTTGCCGACAGCACCCACGGCCTGGGTGGCGATGGGATAGACGGCAAAAGCGTACTCGCTGAACACCGCATTCAAGCCAGGCGCCAGGTAGGCCCGGGCCACGAGATCGAGAATGTCGTTGGAGCCATTGCCGAGGGTCACCTGGGCCTGCGTGACGCCGCAGCGTTCGGCCAGGCGGCGCTTCAGCTCGAAGCCGTTGCCATCGGGGTAGCGGGTCAGCTCGGCCAGCTCGGCACGAATGGCCTCGAGAGCCTTGGGGCTCGGGCCGAGCGGATTCTCGTTACTGGCCAGCTTGACGATGCCGGACGGGTCGAGGTCGAGCTCGCGGGCCAACTCATCCACCGGCTTGCCGGGCACATAGGGTGAAAGTTTCTGCACGCCCGGCTGGGCAAGGGCAAGGAAGTCACAGGACATAGCTGCACGCCTCAAGCTTTGGACCACAAGCCGGAAGCCACGCGCCGGTTCTGTTCAGCAAGAGGCTTGCGGCCTGTGACCGTCGATTCAGAGAACCGCTTTGGGATAGGAACCGAGCACCTTCAGTGCCACGGCCTCCTGGTTGATCTTCTCCAGCACGTCCTTGATCAGCGGATCGCGGTGGTGGCCCACGAAGTCGATGAAGAAAACGTAGGTCCACTTGCCACTGCGGGACGGGCGGGTCTCGATGCGGGTCAGGTCGATGCCGTTGTTGTGGAACGGCACCAGCAGCTCGTGGAGCGCCCCCGGCTTGTTGCGCATGGAGACGATGACCGAGGTCTTGTCGTCGCCGGTGGGCGGCACTTCCTGGCTGCCGATGATGAGGAAACGCGTGGAATTGTCCGGGCGGTCCTCGATCTTCTCGCACAGCTTGGTCAGGCCGTAGAGACTGGCCGCCATGTCGCCGGCGATGGCGGCGGAGTTCCACTCGCTCTTCACCCGTTTGGCCGCATCGGCATTGCTCGAAACCGCCACGCGCTCGACGTTTGGGTAGTGAGCATCGAGCCACTTGCGGCACTGCGCCAGGGACTGGGCGTGGGAGTAGATGCGGGTGATGTTGTCGGTCTTGGTGTTCTCCCCCACCAGCAGGTGATGGTGGATGCGCAGTTCAACTTCACCGCAGATCACCATGTCGTGCTCAAGGAAGCTGTCCAGGGTGTGGTTGACCGCACCCTCGGTGGAGTTCTCCACCGGCACGACACCGAAGTTGACTGCACCTGCAGCCACCTCGCGGAACACCTCGTCGATGGCGGCCATCGGCGAGCTGATCACCGCATGGCCGAAATGCTTGAGGGCAGCCGCCTGGGTGAAGGTGCCTTCCGGCCCCAGGTACGCCACCTTGAGGGGCTGCTCCAGGGCCAGGCAGGAGGACATGATCTCGCGGAACAGCCGCGCCATTTCCTCGTTGTCCAGCGGACCCTGGTTGCGCTCCATGATGTGCTTGAGCACCCAGGCCTCGCGCTCGGGACGGTAGAAGACCGGCTTCTCGCCCTCCGGCAGGGACGCCATCTTCACCCGCGCCACATCCTGGGCGCAGCGGGCGCGCTCGCTGATCAGCTCGAGGATCTTCTCGTCAAGGCTGTCGATGCGCAGACGCAGGGCCTTCAGTTCCTGGTCGGACATCACGCGCGCTCCTTCTCGAACTCCGCCATGTAGGCCACCAGGGCCTCGACCGCATCCAGGCCCACGGCGTTGTAGATGGAGGCACGCATGCCGCCTACGGAGCGATGACCCTTGAGGTTGAGCAGGCCACGGGCGTCAGCGCCGGCGAGAAAGTCCTTGTCCAGGCGCTCGTCAGCCAGGCGGAACGGTACGTTCATCCAGGAGCGGGCATTGTGCGCGATGGGGTTGGTGTAGAAGTCGCTCTTGTCGATGTAACCATAGAGCAGGTCCTTCTTGGCCTTGTTGCGTGCCTCCATGGCCTCGACGCCGCCCTGCTCCTTCAGCCACTCGAACACCAGGCCCGAGAGGTACCAGGAGAAGGTCGCCGGCGTGTTGTACATGGAGCCGTTATCGGCCGCGATCTTGTAGTTGAGCATGGTCGGGCAGGACGAACGGGCACGGCCCAGCAGGTCCTCGCGCACGATCACCACCACCAGGCCGCTGGGACCGATGTTCTTCTGCGCGCCGGCATAGATCAGACCGAAACGGGAAACGTCCAGCGGGCGGGAAAGAATGTCGGACGACATGTCCACCACCAGCGGTACGTCGCCAACCTCTGGGATCCAGTCGAACTGCAGGCCGCCGATGGTTTCGTTGGAGGCGTAGTGCAGGTAAGCCGCATCCTTGGACAGCTGCCACTCGTTCTGGCCAGGAATGGCGAAATAGTCGTAGCCCTTGGCGCTGGCGGCGACGTTGACGCGACCGAAGCGGCTGGCCTCTTCAATGCTCTTCTTCGACCAGATGCCGGTCTCGACGTAGTCGGCCACGCCGTTCTCGGGCAGCAGGTTCAGCGGGATCTCGGCGAACTGCTGGCTGGCGCCGCCCTGGAGGAACAGCACCTTGTAATTGGAGGGAATGGACAGGAGGTCGCGAAGATCCTGCTCGGCCTTCTCGGCAATGGCCACGTAGTCATCGCTGCGATGGCTCATCTCCATCACGGACAGGCCCTTGCCCTGCCAATCGAGGAGTTCGGCCTGGGCACGTTGCAGTACAGCGTCCGGAAGCGCGGCGGGGCCGGCGCAGAAGTTATAGGCTCGCTTGCTCACATCCATTCTCACTGGGTAGCGCGAGGGCACTGGCGCCCTCGCAGGTTTTTCTTCTACCGAACGGACGGGCCGGCGAAGGCCCGCCCTTGCCACACTTACTCGTCAGCGGCCTGCTCGGCGTCGCCCTCGACGCCATCAACCGCGGCCACAGCCTCTTCATCGTGGCCTTCGATCACGTCGTCCTCGCCATCGTCGGAAGGCTCCTGGACACGTTCGAGCCCGACCAGCGTCTCATCCTTGGCGAGCTTGATCAGGGTCACGCCCTGGGTGTTACGCCCGGAGCTGGAGACTTCGTCGACGCGGGTACGTACCAGGGTGCCCTGGTCGGAGATCAGCATGATTTCCTCGCCGTCCTGCACCTGGATGGCGCCGACCAGCTTGCCGTTGCGCTCGTTGGAAACCATGGCAATGACGCCCTGGCCACCGCGCCCACGGCGGGGGAACTCACCCAGGCGAGTGCGCTTGCCGTATCCGCGTTCGGAGGCGGTCAGGATCTGCGCATTGGCTTCCGGGATCAGCATGGAGATCAGGCGCTGGCCTTCCGGCAGGCGCATGCCGCGCACGCCACGGGCATTGCGGCCCATGATGCGTACGAGTTTTTCCTTGAAGCGGATGACCTTGCCGCCATCGGAGAACAGCATGACTTCCTTGGCGCCGTCGGTAATGGCCGCCGCGATCAGGGTGTCACCCTCTTCCAGCTTCAGCGCGATCAGACCGGCACTGCGCGGACGGCTGAATTGCACCAGCGGGGTCTTCTTCACGGTGCCGAAGGCGGTGGCCATGAAGATGTAGGCGCCGGTGGGCTCGTCGTTGGCCAGCTCGGTCTCGCCATCGTCAGCGCCTTCGCTGGCGGCTTCCGGCTCGACCACTTCGCCCTCGATCACCACACCATCGGCTTCGTCCAGATCCTCGTCGCTGCCGCTCTGCTGCAGCGCTTCCAGGTCGATCTGGAGCATCGCGGTGATGCGCTCGCCTTCATCCAGCGGCAGCAGATTCACCAGCGGGCGACCACGCGCGGTACGGGACGCCTCGGGAATCTCGAAGGTGCGCAGCCAGTAGACCTTGCCCTTGCTGGAGAACAGCAGCAGGGTCGCATGGCTGTTGGCGACCAGCAGGTGCTCGATGTAGTCCTCGTCCTTCACGCCCGTGGCGGACTTGCCCTTGCCACCACGGCGCTGGGCCTGGTAGACGGCCAGCGGCTGGGACTTGGCGTAGCCACCATGGGAAATGGTGACGACGCGCTCTTCCTCGGTGATCAGGTCAGCAATGGTCAGGTCGACCTGGGAGGCAACGATCTGAGTGCGACGGGCATCGCCGAACTCGGCCTTCACCTTCTCCAGCTCTTCGCGGATGACTCCCATCAGGCGCTCGGGGTTGGTGAGGATGCGGATCAGCTCGCCGATCAGGTTGAGGATTTCCTGGTACTCGGACAGGAGCTTCTCGTGCTCCAGGCCGGTCAGGCGGTGCAGGCGCAGTTCGAGAATGGCCTGGGCCTGCTCGGGGGACAGGTAGTACTTGCCATCGCGCAGGCCGTATTGCGGCTCCAGGTCCTCGGGGCGGCAGGCATCGGCACCGGCACGCTCGACCATGGCTTCCACGGCACTGGATTCCCAGGCGGTGGCGATCAGGCGTTCCTTGGCTTCGGCCGGGGTCGGCGAGGCCTTGATCAGCTCGATCACCGGGTCGATGTTGGACAGCGCAACGGCCTGGCCTTCGAGGATGTGCCCACGTTCACGCGCCTTGCGCAGCTCGTAGACGGTACGGCGGGTCACCACTTCACGGCGGTGACGGATGAAGACCTCGAGCATGTCCTTGAGGTTCATCGTGCGCGGCTGGCCATCCACCAGCGCCACGGCGTTAATGCCGAAGACGCTCTGCATCTGGGTCTGGGCGTAGAGGTTGTTCAGCACCACCTCGCCCACTTCGCCACGACGCAGCTCGATCACCACGCGCATGCCGTCCTTGTCGGACTCGTCACGCAGCTCGGTGATGCCCTCGATCTTCTTCTCCTTGACCAGCTCGGCGATCTTCTCGATCAGACGCGCCTTGTTCAGCTGGTAAGGCAGCTCGGTGACGACGATCTGCTGGCGACCGCCGCCCTTCTCCATGTCCTCGATCTCGGCGCGGGCACGGATGTAGATACGGCCACGACCGGTGCGGTAGGCCTCGATGATCCCGGCACGGCCGTTGATGATGCCGGCGGTGGGGAAGTCGGGGCCCGGGATGTACTTCATCAGGTCATCGACGGAGAGCTCCGGGTTCTCCATCAGCGCCAGGCAGCCGTCGATGACCTCGCCCAGGTTGTGGGGCGGGATGTTGGTCGCCATGCCCACGGCGATACCGCTGGAACCGTTGACCAGCAGGTTCGGGATCTTGGTGGGCATGACCGCCGGGATCTGCTCGGTACCGTCGTAGTTGGGCACCCAGTCCACGGTTTCCTTGTCCAGGTCGGCCAGCAGCTCGTGGGCCAGCTTGGCCATGCGCACTTCGGTGTAACGCATGGCGGCCGCGTTATCGCCGTCCACCGAACCGAAGTTGCCCTGGCCGTCCACCAGCATGTAGCGCAGGGAGAAAGGCTGGGCCATGCGCACGATGGTGTCGTACACGGCGGTATCACCGTGGGGGTGGTACTTACCGATCACGTCGCCGACCACACGGGCCGACTTCTTGTAGGGCTTGTTCCAGTCGTTGCCCAGCTCGCTCATGGCAAAGAGGACGCGACGGTGGACCGGCTTCAACCCGTCACGCGCGTCCGGCAGGGCGCGACCGACGATCACGCTCATCGCGTAATCGAGGTAGGACTGTTTCAGCTCGTCTTCGATATTGACCGGGAGGATTTCTTTGGCCAGTTCACCCATGAGAAGCCTGATTCCTTTTTCTGATGAAACCCCGCGCCATCCATCCTGGACGAGGCGGGATCCGCCGCCCGGCCAGCACCAGGACGACACGAAAAATCAAAGAGTTACGCCGGGGTCGCGTGGATGCAGCCGCCCCGGCGAAGGGAAGCGCTAGAACTGGCGGAGATTACCACAATCCCCACCCGGCAGGCAGCCCCGCCAGGTGTGGGCAAAACGCCTCAGTGCAGGCGCTTGCGGCACATCAGCTGGGCCATTTTCTCGGCATCGGGACGCTCGACGATACCGCGCTCGGTCACGATGACATCGATCAGGTCGGCCGGCGTCACGTCGAATACCGGATTGACGGCCTCGACATCCGCCGCGATGCGCACCCCGCCCACCTCCAGCAGCTCGCTACCGGCACGCTCCTCGATCGGGATGTCCTCGCCGCTCTCCAGTCCCATGTCGATGGTGGAGCTGGGCGCCACCACCATGAAACGCACGCCGTGGTGCATTGCACACACAGCCAGCTGGTAGGTGCCGATCTTGTTGGCCACATCACCATTGGCCGTGATGCGATCCGCCCCGACGATCACCCAGGTGATGCCACCCACCTTCATCAGGTGCGCGGCCGCAGAATCGGCATTCAGGCGCACCGGCACGCCCTCATTCACCAGCTCCCAGGCCGTCAGACGGGCGCCCTGCAACCAGGGACGGGTCTCGTCGGCATAGACCCGCTCCACCAGCCCTTCCAGATGAGCCGCACGAATCACCCCCAGGGCCGTACCGAAACCACCGGTCGCCAGAGCACCAGCATTGCAGTGGGTGAGAAGGGCCTGGGGCGCGCCCTGGTGACGCCGGATCACCTCCATGCCCAATTGCGCCATGGTCAGGTTGGCCTCGCGATCACTCTCATGGATCGCCACGGCCTCGGCCTCCAGCACCACCAGCGGATCCTCCGCATCCTTCAGGCGCTCGAGGCGATCACGCATGCGGTTCAGTGCCCAGAACAGATTGACCGCCGTAGGGCGGGAGCCCGCCAGAAGCGCAAAGTCCTCCTCCAGCGCCTGGCGCCAGTCACCACCGGCCGCCAACCGCTGACGCGCACCCAGCACCACGCCGTAGGCCGCACTGATGCCAATGGCCGGCGCACCGCGCACCACCATGTCACGAATGGCCTGGGCCACACCCGCGGCGGAGTCGTAGGACAGCCAGGTTTCCTCGCGCGGCAGGAGCCGTTGATCGATCAGCCGCAGGACGCCGTCCCGCCACTCGATGGCCGTGACCTTCTCGGCTGCCAACAGTCGCTCACGCATGCCACACCTCACCCCAGTCAACTTCGCGAAAAACCGCGGATTATAGCGATGCAGGGGCGGTCTGGCTTGGCTATTCGGGTATACTCCCACGATATTTTCCGCGCCCAGGACGCGCCACCATGCCCCACGCCCGCCTCCCCCTCGACCTGCTCCTGCTGCCCACCTGGATCGTCCCGGTGGAGCCCGCCGGCGTCGTGCTTTCTCACCACGCCCTCGGGGTGCGCGACGGCCGCATCGCCCTGATCGCCAAGCGCGAGGAAGCCCTGGCCCATCCGGCCCGCGAGGTCATCGAGCTGCCCGGCATGCTGCTGGCTCCCGGCCTGGTGAATGCCCACGGCCACGCCGCCATGTCGCTGTTCCGCGGCATCGCCGACGACCTGCCGCTGATGACCTGGCTGGAGAAGCACATCTGGCCGGCCGAGGCCCGCTGGGTCGACGAGGACTTCGTCCGCGACGGCACCGAGCTGGCCATCGCCGAGCAGATCAAGGGCGGCATCACCTGCTTCTCCGACATGTACTTCTTCCCCTCGGTGGCCAGCGAAGCCATGCACGGCGCCGGCATCAAGGCGCAGATCACCATCCCGGTGCTGGACTTCCCCATCCCCGGCGCCCACGACGCCAACGAAGCCGTGCGCCGTGGCCTGGAGCTGTTCAGCGACCTCAAGCACCACCCCCGCCTGAAGGTCGCCTTCGGCCCCCACGCCCCCTACACCGTCAGCGACGACAAGCTGGAGAACATCCGGGTGCTGGCCGAGGAACTGGATGCCGGCATCCACATGCACGTGCAGGAAACCGCCTTCGAGGTGCAGCAGAGCCTCGAGCAGCGCGGCGAGCGCCCCATGGCCCGCCTGGCCCGCCTCGGCCTGCTCGGCCCGCGCTTCCAGGCCGTGCACATGACCCAGATCAGCGATGACGACCTGGCCCTGCTGGTAGAAAGCAACACAAGCGTCATCCACTGCCCCGAATCCAACCTCAAGCTGGCCAGCGGTTTCTGCCCGGTGGAGCGGCTCTGGCTCGCGGGCGTCAACGTCGCCATCGGCACCGACGGCGCCGCCAGCAACAACGACCTCGACCTCCTGGGGGAAACCCGCACCGCCGCCCTGCTCGCCAAGGCCGTCGCCGGCTCCGCCACCGCCCTGGACGCCCACCGCGCCCTGCGCATGGCCACCCTCAACGGCGCCCGCGCGCTGGGCATGGAAGCGGACACAGGCTCCCTGGAACTGGGCAAGGCCGCCGACATGATCGCCGTCGACCTCAGCGGGCTGGCCCAGCAGCCGGTCTACGACCCGGTATCGCAACTTATCTATGCCACCGGGCGCGATCGCGTCCGGTACCTGTGGGTGGACGGCAAGCCGCTGCTGGAAGACGGCCGCCTCACACGCCAGGACGAAGACCGCCTGATCGCCACCGCCCGCCAATGGGGCCAGCGCATCGCCGGTCACTGAATTACGTTTGATAAAGGTGTTCACCATGAGCAACGTCGATCACGCCGAAATCGCCAAGTTCGAGGCCCTCGCCCACCGCTGGTGGGACCGCGAAAGCGAGTTCAAGCCCCTGCACGACATCAACCCCCTGCGGATCAACTGGATCGACGAGCGCGTCCAGCTCGCCGGCAAGCGCGTGCTGGACGTCGGCTGCGGCGGCGGCATCCTCAGCGAAGCCATGGCCCAGCGTGGCGCCACCGTCACCGGCATCGACATGGGCGAAGCGCCCCTGGCGGTGGCCCAGCTGCACCAGCTGGAATCCGGCGTCCCGGTGGAATACCGCCGTATCACCGCCGAGGAGCTGGCAGCCGAGATGCCCGGCCAGTTCGACGTCGTCACCTGCCTGGAGATGCTCGAGCACGTGCCGGACCCGGCTTCGGTGATCCGCGCCTGCCACACCCTGGTCAAGCCGGGCGGCCAGGTGTTCTTCTCCACCATCAACCGCAACCCCAAGGCGTACCTGTTCGCCATTGTCGGCGCGGAATACATCATGAAGCTGCTGCCGCGCGGCACCCATGACTTCAAGAAGTTCATCCGCCCGTCCGAGCTGGGCGCCTGGAGCCGTGCCGCCGGCCTGGCCGTGAAGGACATCATCGGCCTGACCTACAACCCGCTCACCAAGCACTACAAGCTGGCCAACGACGTCGACGTCAACTACATGGTCCAGACCCTGCGCGAGGAGTGACGACCATGCGACTGCGAGCGGTTCTCTTCGACATGGACGGCACCCTCCTCGACTCGGCGCCGGACTTCATCGCCATCTGCCAGGCCATGCGCACCGAGCGCGGCCTGCCGCCACAGGACGAGAAATCGATCCGTGACGTGGTCTCCGGCGGCGCCCGCGCCATGGTTGCCGCCACCTTCGAGATGGACCCCGAAGCCCCCGGCTTCGAAGCCCTTCGCCTGGAGTTCCTCGAGCGCTACCAGCAACACTGCGCCGTGCTCACCCGTCCGTTCGACGGCATCGAGCCCCTGCTGGCCGATATCGAGGCCGCCAAGCTCATCTGGGGCGTGGTGACCAACAAGCCGGTGCGCTTCGCCGAACCGATCATGCAGCAGCTTGGCCTGGCCCAGCGCTCGGCCGTGCTCATCTGCCCGGACCACGTCACCAACAGCAAGCCCGACCCGGAGATGCTCCACCTCGCCTGCAGCCAGCTGGGGCTGGAGCCAGCCAGCGTGCTGTTCATCGGCGACGACTTGCGTGACATCGAATCCGGTCGCGCCGCCGGGACGCGCACCGCCGCCGTGACCTACGGCTACATCCACCCCGACGACAACCCCCATCACTGGGGAGCCGACGTGGTGGTCGACCATCCGCTCGAGCTGCGCGCCGTTCTCGACCGCGCGCTCTGCAGCTGCTGACCGGCGGGGGCCTGCCACGCAGCGCCCCCATGTACCGCCTACCCATTGCCTGAAGCGAGCCTCCACAGCACTTCGAAGGAGTTCCCGATGTTCCAGTATTCCGCCCGCCCCGACCTGCTGAAGGACCGCGTCATCCTCGTGACCGGCGCCGGACGCGGCATCGGAGCCGCCGCCGCCAAGACCTTCGCCGCCCATGGCGCCACCGTCCTGCTGCTGGGCAAGACCGAATCCCACCTCAACGAGGTGTATGACGCCATCGAAGCCGCCGGCCACCCGCAGCCGGGCGTCATCCCGTTCAACCTGGAGACCGCCCAGCCGCACCAGTTCGACGAACTGGCCGCCCTGGTGGAGCGTGAATTCGGCCGCCTCGACGGGCTGCTGCACAACGCCTCCATCCTCGGCCCGCGTACACCCATCGAGCAACTGTCCGGCGAGAACTTCATGCGCGTCATGCAGGTGAACGTCAACGCCATGTTCATGCTCACCAGCACCCTCCTGCCCGTGCTCAAGCTATCCAGCGACGCCTCGGTGGTCTTCACCTCCAGCAGCGTGGGGCGCAAGGGTCGCGCCTACTGGGGCGCCTACGCCGTCTCCAAGTTCGCCACCGAGGGCCTGATGCAGGTCCTGGCCGACGAGCTGGACGGCATCGCCAACGTTCGCGCCAACAGCGTCAACCCGGGCGCCACCCGCACCAGCATGCGCGCCCTCGCCTACCCCGGCGAGAACCCCGCCAAGAACCCGGAACCCGAGGCCATCATGCCGGTCTACCTCTACCTCATGGGGGCGGACAGCACCGGCATCAACGGCCAGGCATTCGACGCACAGTAAGACCTTCCGGCGGCGGCCGCCCGGCCGCTGCCATCGCCCTGCCATTAAACCGGCGCGCCCCTCCGCAACAGGCATCAAATTGCCATCTCGCCCGTCAGACAACCGGCAACGCCTTGCCACCCCGCCGCCCCGGAAACGCATAAGCGACTGATAGAAAAGGGGTTTACCGGGGAATGTGAAACCTGGCACGGAAATAGCCTTAGGTCGGATGTCGTCGCTCGAAGCGTCAGAGGTTTCGCCAAATGGCTCCCCACACGCCCACCAACACCATTGATTTCGATGCCGCCAAGCTCCAGCGCCTGGGCTACAACACGCCCACCCCGCTGCAGCCGCCGCGCCAGGTCACCCTGCTGGAGCTGCGCCGCCAGCTGAACCTGCAACTGCAGACCAGCCTGGAAGTGGACCGCATCCTCGGCAGCTTCTTCCGCGAGGTACAGCGCCTGGTACCGCTGGATGCGCTGGCCTACGCGCACCAGGGCAGCGACCTGCGCCTGGAGTTCGGCGAGCGCGCCGCCCACTCCGCCGGCTATCGCCTGACACACGAGGGCGAGTACCTGGGCGAGCTGGTGTTCCGGCGTCGCCAGCGCTTCGAAGAGACCGAACTGGCGCAGCTCGAATCCTTGCTGGCCTGCCTGCTGTTCCCGCTGCGCAACGCGCTGCTGTACCGCACCGCCGTGCAGTCTGCCCTGCGCGACCCGCTGACCGAGACCGGCAACCGCATCGCCATGGACCAGGCCCTGCAGCGCGAGGTCGACCTGTCGCGCCGCAACCAGCAGCCGCTGTCGGTGCTGATGCTGGACATCGACCACTTCAAGCGCATCAACGACCAGTACGGCCACGGCACCGGCGACGAAGTGCTCAAGGCCGTGGCCACCACCCTGAAAGGCCGCCTGCGCAACGTCGACATGGTGTTCCGCTACGGTGGCGAAGAATTCCTCATCCTCCTCTCCAACACCTGCCGCGAGGCCGCTGCCATGGTGGGCGAGCGCCTGCGCCTGAGCGTGATGGAGATCCAGCACCTGGTGGCCGGCCGGCCGATCGAGCTGTCCGTCAGCCTGGGCTGCGCCACGCTGCTGCCGGCCGAGTCGGTGCAGAGCCTGCTGCGCCGCGCCGACAACGCCCTCTATGTCGCCAAGCGCGACGGACGCAACCGCCTGTCCATGGCGGGCTGATCCAGGCGACGGACATGAAAAAGGGGCTCATCGAGCCCCTTTTTCATTGCCTGTAACCCGGCATCAGCGCTTGCGACCGAAGCCCGGGCGCTGGCCTTCGCCGGCCGGCGGATTACTGCGGCGGCTCACCGGACGCTGCGGCTTGGGCTTGCGCTGCGGGCGCTCGGCCACTTCCACGGCATCACCCTGGGGGCGGGCCGGGCGCTGCGGCTTGCGACCGGAGTCCTTCGGACGCTCAGCGATCGGCGTACCACGCGGCTCGCTACGCCCAGCCGGACGGGGCGCGCGAGCAGGACGCTCAGCCCCTTCACCACGCGGACGGCTCGGGCGCTCGGCCTTCTCGCCACGCGGGGCGCGTACCGGACGCTCATCACCCTCACCACGGGCCGGACGCGGCGAACGCACCGGGCGCTCCGCACCTTCGCCACGGGGACGGCTCGGACGCTCGGCTTTCTCGCCACGGGGCGCACGAGTCGGACGCTCGTCCCCCTCGCTGCGGGCAGGACGCGAGCGCGGTGCCACCGGCTTGGCGGACTTGCGCTGCATGCGCTCCAGCTTCTCGCGGGACTTGGCCTTCATGGCCGGCAGGGCCACCGGGCGCAGGCCGACTTCCTCGCTGAGGATGTCCACTTCCTGCTGGCCCATCTCGCGCCAGCGTCCCATGGTCAGGTCGGAGGTGATGAACACCGGGCCGAAGCGCACACGCTTCAGACGGCTCACCACCAGGCCCTGGGACTCCCACAGGCGACGCACTTCGCGGTTGCGGCCTTCCATCACCACGCAGTGGTACCAGTGGTTGAAGCCTTCACCGCCCGGAGCTTCCTGGATGTCGGTGAACTTGGCCGGGCCGTCTTCCAGCATCACGCCGTTCTTCAGGTTCTCCAGCATCTCCTCGGTGACCTCACCGCGCACACGCACGGCGTACTCGCGGTCCATCTCGTAGGAGGGGTGCATCAGCCGGTTCGCCAGCTCACCGTCGGTGGTGAACAGCAGCAGGCCGGTGGTGTTGATGTCCAGGCGGCCGACGTTGATCCAGCGACCGGAACGCAGGCGGGGCAGGCGCTCGAAAACGGTGGGGCGGCCTTCGGGGTCGTCGCGGGTGCAGACTTCGCCTTCGGGCTTGTTGTAGATCAGCACGCGGCGGACGCTCTCGGCCTCTTCCTCGCGCTTGAGCAGGCGGCCGTCGACGCTGATGGCGTCATGGCTGTCGACCCGCTGGCCGAGGGTGGCAGCAGCGCCGTTGACCTTGACGCGGCCTTCGGTGATCCAGGCCTCGATGTCGCGGCGCGAGGCCAGCCCCATGCGGGCCAGGACCTTCTGCAGCTTTTCCCCTGCGGGGCTGTAATCGTCTTCGTTCATCTGGGCACCTCCCGGTGTATCGCTCGAAAAAGGTCGCGCATCATACGCGGCGGTAGTCACTGAGGCTAGCCAGACCTGGCCGGGCCGTCAGCCTTTGCGCCGGCCGGTCGCCTGCAGCGCCAGCAAGCGCAGGTCGGCTTCGGCCAGCACCACCAGGCGCTCGCCCTTGTCCAGCTTCTTCCAGGCCTTGATCTCGCGGCGAGTGCGGCCGCAGCCCCGGCAGACATCGTCGGAAAACTGGCAGACGCCGATGCAGGGGTCCTTCATCAGGTCACCTCAGTGCAGGGTCTCGCCTTCGTCGGCGAGGGGGGTGTCCTCATCCTCCGCCTCATCGGCCGGGGCGGGCTCGTCGTCAGGCGGCAGGAGGTCGTCGAAGTCGGTCTTGAGCCCCTCCTCCATGGTGTCCAGCTCGGCCAGCAGGCTGCGGAAGCTGACTTCCTCGCGGGGCTCGCCGGCAGGCTCCTCGCCCAGTGCCGCGTCCGCGCGGGCCTGCAGGTCGGCCGGCACCGGCGCGTCGTCATCCAGGGCCAGCTCGGGTTCCGGCTCCAGTTCGCGCAAGGCAGCCAGGGGCGGCAGTTCGTCGAGGTTGCGCAGGTTGAAGTGGTCGAGGAAGGCCTTGGTGGTGGCGAACATCGCCGGCTTGCCCGGCACGTCGCGGTAGCCCACGACACGGATCCACTCCCGCTCCATCAACGTCTTGACGATCTGGCTGTTCACCGTGACGCCACGGATGTCCTCGATCTCGCCCCGGGTGATGGGTTGCCGGTAGGCGATCAGCGCCAGTGTCTCCAGCAGCGCCCGGGAATAGCGCTGCGGCCGCTCCTCCCAGAGGCGTCCGACCCAGGGGGCGAAACGCTCGCGCACCTGGAGGCGGTAGCCCGAGGCAACCTCCTTCAGCTCGAAGGCGCGGCCGTTGCAGGACTTGGCCAGCACGGCGAGGGCGTCGCGGATCTTCGACAGCTCCGGGCGTTCGGCTTCCTCGAACAGCTCAGCGATCCGCTCCAGCGACAGGGGCTTGCCCGCGGCCAGCAGAAAGGCTTCGAGCAGGGAAGCCAGCTCCTTGGTGTCGTTGAGGTTCATCGGTCACTCGGCTCGGGCACGGACATGGATGGGCGCGAAGGGCTCATTCTGCACCAGTTCAACCAGTTGTTCCTTGATCAGTTCGAGCACGGCCATGAAGGTGACCACCACCCCCAGGCGCCCCTCTTCCGGCGCGAACAGCTGGACGAAGGGCACGAAGCCGCCGCCCTTGAGGCGCTCCAGCACCTCGCTCATACGCTCGCGGGTGGACAGCGCCTCGCGGGTGACCTGGTGGCTTTCGAACATGTCGGCCCGGCGCAGCACCTCGGCCATGGAGAGCAGCACTTCCTCCAGGCTCACATCGGGCAGCAGCTTGCGGGCCCGCGCCTCGGGCGCATCCACCCGCGGCACGATGAGGTCGCGCCCCACCCGGGGCAGGGTGTCCAGGCCTTCGGCGGCCTGCTTGAAGCGCTCGTACTCCTGCAGGCGGCGGATCAGCTCGGCGCGGGGGTCTTCCTCTTCCTCCTCGCTCTCGCCGGAACGCGGCAACAGCATGCGCGACTTGATCTCGGCCAGCATCGCGGCCATCACCAGGTACTCGGCCGCCAGCTCCAGGCGCACCGACTTCATCAGCTCGACGTAGCCCATGTACTGGCGGGTGATCTCCGCCACGGGAATGTCGAGGATGTCGATGTTCTGCTTGCGGATGAGGTAGAGCAGCAGGTCCAGCGGGCCCTCGAAGGCTTCGAGGAACACTTCCAGGGCATCCGGCGGGATATAGAGGTCGACGGGAAGCTCAGTGACCGCCTGGCCATACACCAGCGCGAACGGCAGCTCCTGCTGGGCGCCGGCCTGAGGGTCGACGCCCGTCGGCTCGCCGCTCACGCGCCGGCGTCCGCCAGGAACGGAGCGGGGTCGCCACAGCCGACGCGGAAGATGCTCGGCTCGCCTTCGGACAGGTCCACCACGGTGGACGCTTCGACGCCGCCGTAGCCGCCGTCGATGATCAGGTCCACGTGGTGCTCCAGCATCTGGCGCATCTCGTAGGGGTCGCTCATGGGCTGGGCCTCACCGGGGAGGATGAGCGACGCGCTCATCAGCGGCGCACCCAGTTCGGCCAGCAATGCCAGGGCGATGGGGTGGTCCGGCACCCGCAGGCCGATGGTGCGGCGTTTCGGGTGCATCAGCATCCTCGGCACCTCGCGGGTGGCGTTGAGGATGAAGGTGTAGGGGCCGGGTGTATGGGCCTTGAGCAGGCGGAACGCCGCCGTGTCGACCTTGGCGAACAGCCCGAGCTCGGAGAGGTCGCGGCAGACCAGGGTGAAGTTGTGCTTGTCGTCCAGTCGGCGCAGGCGACGGATGCGCTCCACCGCCGACTTCTCGCCGATGGCACAGCCGATGGCGTAGGAGGAGTCGGTCGGGTAGACGATCACGCCGCCGCCCCGGACGATCTCCACCGCCTGCTTGATCAGGCGGACCTGCGGATTTTCCGGGTGGACCTGGAAGAACTGGCTCACGTTGGCTCCCTGTTCAATGTGCCGTGCTGAGGCTGCCGAGGCTGGGTGCATGGTCAAAACGTGCCGCGAGGGGCGGCAGGTCCTCTGGAATCGGTCGGTACATGCCCAGCTCCGACCAGTCGCCTGGGGCGTGGAAGTCGCTGCCGGCGGAAACCAGCAGCCCGAACTCGCGGGCCAGGATGGTCAGCGTCCCCACCTGATCCGCCGGTTGCATGCCGTTGACCACTTCGATGGCGTGGCCGCCGGCACCGATGAAATCCGCAACCAGCTTGCGTCGCTTGGTTCTAGTGAAGTCGTAGTGGTAGGGATGCGCCAGGCTGATCCACGCCCCGGCAGCCCGCAGGGTCGAAACTGCGTCCGCCAGGCTCGGCCAGTGCTGCTTCACATCGCCGAGCTTGCCAGCCCCCAGCCACTTGCGAAACGCCTCGGCACGGTCGCGGACATGCCCGGCGCGCACCAGGAACTCGGCGAAGTGAGGGCGGGCCGGCGCATTGCCGCTGTCGCCCAGCTCGCGCTGGATGGCCCGAGCCCCCTCCAGGGCGCCCGGCATGCCCTTGGCGGCCAGCCGCCGGTCGATCTCCTCGGCGCGGGCCCAGCGCCCGTGGTGCAGGTCCGCGATGGCGGCGGCAAGCGCTGGCGCATCGTCGCGGAAGCCGTAGCCAAGCACATGGATGGTCGCCCCACCCCAGGTGCAGGACAGCTCCACGCCGTTGATCAGCTGCATGTCCAGACGAGCGGCGGCCGCGCGAGCCTCCGGCAGCCCTTCGAGGGTGTCGTGATCGGTCAGCGCCAGCACCCGGACACCCCGTTCGTGGGCGCGCGCCACCAGCGCGGCGGGCGCCAGGGCGCCGTCGGAGGCTGTGCTGTGGCAGTGCAGATCGATGTGCATGAGGCGCGCTTTCGCTGGAGAAATGGTTTGTTATTATGCCGCCACATCCCGCTTCTGGCTGCCGCCGTGAAACAATTCATCGACTTCATCCCCCTCGTTCTCTTCTTCATCGTCTACAAGCTCGAACCCCGCGCCATCGAACTCGCCGGCCACAGCGTCATGCTGGGCGGTATCTTCAGTGCCACCGCCGTGCTCATCGCCACTTCCGTGGTGGTCTACGGCGCGCTGTTCATCAGCCAGCGCCGCCTGGAGAAAGGCCAGTGGCTGACCCTGGTGGCCTGCCTGGTGTTCGGCGGCCTGACCCTGGCCTTCCACAGCGAGACCTTCCTCAAGTGGAAGGCGCCGGTGGTCAACTGGCTGTTCGCCCTGGGCTTCGCCGCCAGCCACTTCATCGGCGACCGCCCGCTGATCCAGCGGATCATGGGCCATGCCGTGAGCCTGCCGCAGCCGATCTGGGTACGCCTGAACCTGGCCTGGATCGTGTTCTTCCTGGTCTGTGGCTTCGCCAACCTGTTCGTGGCCTTCACCTTCCAGTCCATCTGGGTGGACTTCAAGGTCTTCGGCAGCCTGGGCATGACGCTATTGTTCCTGGTGGGCCAGGGCATCTTCCTGGCTCGCCACATGCATGATTCCGAACCGGACAAACCGCAAGAATAAGGACTCCCATGCTCTACGCGATCATTTCCACCGACGTTGCCGACTCCCTGGAGAAGCGCATGGCTTCCCGCCCCGCCCACCTCGCCCGCCTGGAGCAGCTCAAGGCGGAAGGCCGCCTGGTGCTGGCCGGCCCCCACCCGGCGGTGGACAGCAACGACCCGGGCAGCGCCGGCTTCACCGGCAGCCTGGTGGTCGCCGAGTTCGAATCCCTGAGCGCCGCCCAGACCTGGGCCGAGGCCGATCCCTTCCGCCTCGCAGGCGTCTATGGCCAGGTGGTGGTCAAGCCGTTCAAGCAGGTATTCCCCTGATCGCGGCGTTGCCGCCAGCCCCAAGGAATCCGCTCATGCGCCAGGTTCCGCTGCCCCTGCTGTTCGCCTTCGCCCTGTCCGCCGCCCTGGCCCATGCCGAAGAGCCTGTGCCCTCAGCTCCACCGCTTGCTCCGGCAGTGGAGCCGGCGCCCGCGGTGAACCCGCTGGCGGCGGAGCTTGCCCAACTGACCCAGCGACTGGCCGAGAGCGAGCGGCAGCGTGAGGCCCTGGCCGCCCAACTGGCCGACCGTGGCAACGCCAGCGAGCAGGACGGCGCGCAACTGACCCGCCTGCGCCAGGAAAACCAGCGCCTCAAGCTGCAGCTGCGCGAAGCCCAGGCCAACCGCAATCCGCCCCTCGTCAGCGAGGAACAGATGTGGTTCGCCGTGGGCGGCGGTGCCTGCCTGTTCTCCTTGCTCGCCGGCGCCCTGTTGCGTGGCGGCCGCCGCCAGCCGCGCCAATGGATCAACTGAAGACGACCCCCGCGACATGAGCGAACTGCTGCTTATCGATGATGACCAGGAGCTCTGCGAGCTGCTGATCAGCTGGCTCTCCCAGGAAGGCTTCAGCGCCCGGGCGTGCCACGACGGCATCTCCGCCCGTGCCGCGCTGGCAGGCCACACCCCCGCCGCCGTGGTGCTGGACGTGATGCTACCCGACGGCAGCGGGCTGGAGCTGCTCAAGCAATTGCGCAGCGACCACCCCGAGCTGCCCGTGGTGATGCTGTCGGCCCGGGGCGAACCCCTGGACCGCATCCTCGGCCTGGAACTGGGCGCCGACGACTACCTGGCCAAGCCCTGCGACCCCCGTGAGCTGACCGCCCGCCTGCGCGCCGTGCTGCGGCGCAGCCAGGGGCCCTCGCAGTCCAGCCAGCTGGAGCTGGGCGACCTGTGCTATAGCCCGATTCGCGGCGTGGTCAGCGTGGGCGGGCACGAGGTCAGCCTCACCCTCTCCGAAGGCCGTCTGCTGGAAGCCCTGCTGCGCCAGCCTGGCGAACCGCTGGACAAGCAGGAGCTGGCGCAATTGGCCCTGGGCCGCAAGCTGACCCTGTACGACCGCAGCCTGGACATGCACGTCAGCAACCTGCGCAAGAAGCTCGGCCCCCACGCCGACGGCCGCCCGCGCATCGTCGCCCTGCGCAGCCGGGGCTACTACTACGCCGTCTGACCTGCGCCCCGCCTGCACGATCCTTTACCGAAGCTTTACCCAGGGCTGACCGCCCTTGACCTTGCGCTCCCTAGACTGGGCTCATCCGGCAACCGGCCGGTTCAAGAGACAAGGAGACAGACCATGCGCAAGACTATCGCCGCCCTGCTGTTCGCAGCCGCCCTGCCCACCGTCGCCATGGCCATGCCCGAAGGCGGCCCGCGTGGCGAGCCGGGCTTCGGCGGCCCTGGTGGCCACGGTGGCCCGCACCTGTTCAAGGAGCTGGACCTGACCCGCGAGCAGCGCCAGAAGGTCGGCAAGCTGATGGGCGAAAGCATGAAGGCCCGCCAGGACATCACCCGCAAGTACCTGGACAAGCTGCCCGAGGCGGAACGCAAGGCCATGGAGGCCGAGATCAAGGCCAGCGAAGACAAGAACCGCGCCGACATCCGCGCCCTGCTGACCCCGGAGCAGCAGAAGGATTTCGACGCCGAAGTGAAGAAGATGGACGAACGCCGCGCCGAGCGCGCCGAATTCGAGGCCTGGAAAGCCCAGCGCGCCCAGAAGGCCCAGTAACCGACCTGAACCGGTCATCGAACCCACCCGGCTTCCACCGGGTGGGTTTCGTCGTTGAAAGGAGCACCCCGTGCGTTCACTGTTCTGGCGCATCCTCGGCGCCTTCTGGCTGGCCCTGGCCCTGGTCGCCGGCCTCTCCCTGCTGCTCGGCCGTGCGCTGAACCAGGACGCGTGGATCCTCAGCCGCCACCCGGCCCTGCAGGGCCTGGCGGAGAGCCTGGTGCAGCGCTACGAGGTCAACGGCCGTGGCGAGGCCCAGCGCTTCCTCGAACAGTTCAAGCGCCGCGCCCGCATCGACGTGCAGATCCTCAACGACAACGGCCAGCCCGTGGTGCGCGGCACCTTCCCGCCCCGCGCCGCCGCCTTCGAAGCGCGCCAGCACGACGGCCACCTGCCGTGGCGACGCATCACCGAGGAATACACCAGCCCCCGCAGTGGCGAGAACTTCCTGCTGATCTACCGCATCCCCTTCCCGGAACTGGAGGCCTGGCACCGTGGCAGCCTGCTCTGGCCCCTCAGCGCTCTGGGCATCGCCCTGGTGGTGCTGACGCTGTTCAGCCTGATGCTGACCCTCTCCATCACCCGCCCCCTCGGCCGCCTGCGCAGCGCCGTGCACGACCTGGGGCAGACCGCCTACCAGCAGGACAGCCTGGCCCGGCTGGCACGGCGGCGGGACGAACTGGGCGTGCTGGCCGGTGACTTCAACCGCATGGGCCAACGCCTCCAGGGGCTCATCGGCAGCCAGCGGCAGCTGCTGCGCGATGTTTCCCACGAACTGCGCTCACCCCTGGCCCGCCTGCGGGTGGCGCTGGCCCTGGCCGAGCGGGCGCCGGCGGCGGAGCGTGAAGGGCTCTGGCCACGGCTGGCCCAGGAATGCGACCGGCTGGAGGCGCTGATCAGCGAGATCCTCGCCCTTGCCCGCCTCGACGCCGAGCCGGGCGCACGCCATCCCATCGTCCTGCGGCCGATACTGGAAAAGCTCAGGGAAGACGCCCGGCTGCTGGCACCCGAGCAGGAGGTGCGCATCCGCTGCGAAGGAGAACCGCACCTGCAGGGCTGGCCGGACATGCTGGAACGTGCGCTGGACAACCTGTTGCGCAACGCGCTGCGCTTCAGCCCGGCCGGGCAACCGGTGGATATCGAGGTGAAGGCATTACCGCAGCACGTGACGATCAGCGTGCGCGACCACGGCCCCGGGGTCGCCGCCGATCACCTGGCCCAACTGGGCGAGCCCTTCTTCCGTGCGCCGAACCAGAGTGGCGCCGGGCATGGCCTGGGCCTGGCCATCGCCCGTCGCGCCGTGGAGCGCCACGGCGGCATCCTGACCCTGGCCAATCACCCGCAGGGCGGCTTCATCGCCACCCTGTCGCTGCCGACCGCTTGATCGGCTGCCACGTTTTCAACGGGCCGCTGATCAGCCCCAGGTGCTGACGAAGTCCGCCGGCGCCAGCTCCGCAGCAGTGCGGCGCCCGCCCTCGACACTGCCGAGGTAGAGGAAGCCGACCACCTGTTCGTTGTCCGCCAGGCCCAGCCCCTTGGCCACGGTGCGGTCGTAGGCCATGTCGCCGGTACGCCAGATGGCGCCCAGGCCCTGCGCATGGGCCGCCAGCAGGATGCCGTGGGCCGCACAGCCGGCCGACAGCAGCTGCTCCGACTCGGGCACCTTGTGGCCGGCCTGCAGGCGCGCCACCACCACCACCAGCAAGGGCGCACGCAGCGGCATGCCCCGGGCCTTGGTCAGGGCCGCCTCGGGGGCCGCCGGGTCCTTGGCCAGCACGGCAGAGGCGAACAGCTCGCCGAGCTTCTCGCGGGCGCCGCCCTCGATGGTGAGGAAGCGCCAGGGGCGCAGGTAGCCATGGTCCGGCGAACGCAGGGCGGCACGGAACAGGTAGTCACGCTGGGCCGCATCCGGTGCGGGCTCCTGCAGCCGGGCCAGGGATACACGGTTGAGCAGAGCGTCGAGAGCCTCCATCGGCCACCTCCTGATTTCGGGAAGCCGGCATTCTAGCCGATAACCCCGGCCACCCAAGGGCAGCGCGTGAACGCCGCGGTACCCTGTGAAAGCCCCTGGTGCGGAGCGTTTCACAGCGGTGAAGCAGCCCAGTAGAATGCCGCGCTCCCGTTCTCGCCCGGATCCCCCATGGCCCTGTCCACGCTGCGCACCATCGGTTTCATCATCGGCCTGTTCCTCATCACGCTGGCCGTGAGCATGGTGGTGCCGATGCTGGCCGTGCTGGCGTTCGACCGGACCGATGACATCGGCGCATTCAGCTGGTCGAGCCTGATCACCTTCATCGTCGGCCTGGCCCTGGTGGCACCAGGGCGCCCGGAACACCTGCACATGCGCCCGCGGGACATGTACATGCTCACCACCGCCAGCTGGGTGGTGGTATGCACCTTCGCCGCGCTGCCGATGGTGCTGATCCAGCACATCAGCTACACCGACGCCTTCTTCGAGACCATGTCGGGCATCACCACCACCGGTTCCACCGTCATCACCGGGCTCGACCATGCCTCGCCGGGCCTGCTGCTGTGGCGTTCGATGCTGCACTGGCTGGGCGGCATCGGCTTCATCGGCATGGCGGTGGCGATCCTGCCGCTGCTGCGCATCGGCGGCATGCGCCTGTTCCAGACCGAGTCCTCGGACTGGGGCGAGAAGGTCATGCCGCGTTCGCACATGGTGGCCAAGTACATCCTGGTGGTGTACGTCGCCCTCACCCTACTCGGCACCCTGGCCTTCTGGCTCGCCGGCATGACCCCCTTCGAGGCGGTCAACCACGCCATGTCGCTGATCTCCACCGGCGGCTTCTCCACCTCGGACAATTCCATCGCCAACTGGAAGCAGCCGGCCGTGCACTGGGTCGCGGTGGTGGTAATGATGGCCGGCAGCCTGCCCTTCACCCTCTACGTCGCCACCCTGCGGGGCCACCGCAAGGCGCTGGTGAAGGACCACCAGGTGCGTGGCTTCGTCGGCTTCCTGGTGGCGACCTGGCTGTTCTTCGGCACCTGGCTATGGCTCAACTCCGATCACGGCTGGCTGGACGCCTTCCGCATCGTTGCGGTCAACGTCACCTCGGTAGTGACCACCACCGGCATCGCGCTGGGCGACTACACACTGTGGGGCAGCTTCTCGGTGATGCTGTTCTTCTACCTGACCTTCGTCGGCGGCTGCTCCGGCTCCACCGCCGGCGGGCTGAAGATCTTCCGCTTCCAGGTGGCGCTGGTGATGCTGCGCACCAACCTCAAGCAACTGGTGCACCCCCGTGCGGTGATCCGGCAGAAGTACAACGGGCACAACATCGACGAGGAAATCGTCCGCTCGCTGATCACCTTCTCCTTCTTCTTCACCGTCACCATCGGCGTGATCGCCCTCGGCCTGTGCCTGATCGGCGTCGACTGGACCACCGCCCTCACCGGCGCCGCCACTGCCGTGTGCAACGTGGGGCCGGGCCTGGGGCCGATCATCGGCCCGGTGGGCAACTTCTCCACCCTGCCGGACGCGGCCAAGTGGCTGCTGACCATCGGCATGCTGCTGGGGCGCCTGGAGATCCTCACCGTGCTGGTGCTGTTCACCCGGGGTTTCTGGAAACACTGAGCACGGATCGACTACACCTGAATCAGGCGCCCGTGGACAGGCTGCGGCACGTCGCTAGAATGGCGCCCTCATTCACCCGGACCGAGCACGCCCCATGGCTTTGCCGACCCTGCGTCTGATCGGATTCATCATCGGCATCTTCCTGATCACCCTGGCGATCAGCATGGTCATCCCGGTCATGACCGTGATCGCCTACGACCGCCCGCAGGATATCCACGCCTTCGTCTGGTCGAGCCTGGCCACCTTCATCACCGGCCTCGGCCTGGTGATTCCCGGGCGCCCGGAGCAGGCGCACCTGCGCCCCCGGGACATGTACCTGCTGACGGTTTCCAGCTGGGTGGTGGTGGGCATCTTCGCCGCCCTGCCCTTCCTGCTCACCCAGCACATCAGCTACACCGATGCCTTCTTCGAGAGCATGTCCGGCATCACCGCCACCGGCGCCACGGTGCTCAGCGGGCTGGACAGCATGTCCCAGGGCATCCTCATCTGGCGTTCGCTGCTGCACTGGCTCGGCGGCATCGGCTTCATCGGCATGGCGGTGGCGATCCTGCCGCTGCTGCGCATCGGCGGCATGCGCCTGTTCCAGACCGAATCCTCCGACCGCTCGGAGAAAGTCATGCCGCGCTCGCACATGGTGGCCAAGTACATCGTCGCGGTGTACGTCGGCTTCACCCTGCTGGGCACCCTGGCGTTCTGGCTGGCCGGGATGAGCGCCTTCGATGCGGTCAACCACGCCATGTCGGCCATCTCCACCGGCGGTTTCTCCACCTCCGACCAGTCCCTGGCCAAGTGGCAGCAGCCGGCGGTGCACTGGGTGGCGGTGGTGGTGATGATCCTCGGCAGCCTGCCCTTCGCCCTCTACGTCGCCACCCTGCGGGGCAACCGCAAGGCACTGTTCCGCGATGCCCAGGTGCGCGGTTTCATCGGCTTGCTGCTGGTGATCTGGCTGGTGCTGGGTACCTGGTATTGGGCCACCACCGACCTGCACTGGCTGGACGCCCTGCGCCACGTGGCGGTGAACACCACCTCGATCCTTACCACTACCGGCTTCGCCCTCGGCGACTACAGCCTGTGGGGCAACTTCTCGCTGATGCTGTTCTTCTACCTGGGCTTCATCGGCGGCTGCTCCGGCTCCACCGCCGGCGGGGTAAAGATCTTCCGCTTCCAGGTGGCCTACATCCTGCTCAAGGCCAACCTGTACCAACTCATCCACCCCCGCGCGGTGATCAAGCAGAAGTACAACGGCCACCGCCTGGACGAGGAGATCGTGCGCTCGATCCTCACCTTCTCGTTCTTCTTCACCATCACCATCTGCGTGATCGCCCTGGGCCTGTCGTTGCAGGGGCTGGACTGGATCACCGCCCTCACCGGCGCGGCCAGCACCGTTTCCGGTGTCGGCCCGGGCCTGGGCGAGGTGATCGGCCCGGCGGGCAACTTCTCCACCCTGCCCGACGGCTCCAAGTGGCTGCTGTCGCTGGGCATGCTGCTGGGGCGGCTGGAGATCATCACCGTGCTGGTGATCTGCACGCCGTACTTCTGGAGGCATTGAGGCGGTGCGAGGGAGCCGTGGGCGACTGAAGGCTCTCCTACGCGCTCCGGCAGCCCTTGAGCGTCATTGCAGGCGGGCGCGGTACTCGCCTGGCGTGGCGTCGAACCAGCGGCGGAAGGCGCGGAAGAAATTGCTCGGATCGGCAAAACCCAGCAGGTAGGCGATCTCCAGCAGGGTCAGGTTCGGCTGCGCCAGGTATTGCTCGGCCAGCTCGCGGCGGGTGTCGTCGAGCAGTTGCTGGAAGCTGGTGCCCTCCTCCTGCAAGCGCCGCTGCAGCGTGCGCTGGGAGAGGTGCAAGGCGCTGGCCACCACCTCGCGCTTGGGTTCGCCCTGGGGCAGCAGGCGGCAGAGCACCTGGCGGGCCAGGTGGGTCACCCGGCTGCCGGTGAAGCGCGCCAGGTACTCCCCGGCAAAGCGGTCATGCAGTTGCGCGAGGGATTCGTTGGCAGTGGGCAGCGGCGTGTCCATGTCGGCCCGGCTGAAGCGCAGCGCATAGTGCTCGGCGCCGAAGCGCAGGGGCGCCTGGAACACCTGCCGATAGGGCTCCACGTCCGCCGGGGCCGGCCCCTGGAAGCGGATCTCCAGCGGGTTGATGGCGCGCCCGGTCATCCAGCGGCAGAAGGCCAGGCAGTAGGCCATCGACGCTTCCGCACTCTGCCGCGCCGGGGGCAGCCGATCACCGTGGATCGCCAGCCGCAATTCATAGCCCTCCGGGGTCGGTCGGAAGCTCAGGTCCGCCCCCTCGGCGATGATCCGCTGGTAACGCACCAGGCGGGCGAAGCCCTCGTTCAGCGTGCGACTGGACATCAGCGCGTAACCCACCACATGGAAAGAGGCCGGCCGTACCACCTTGGCCATGTTCAACCCGATGGCCGGGTTGCCCGACAGCTCCACCGCCCTCAGCCACAGGCGCGTCATGCCGTCCTGGGGGAAGCGCGCGTCCGGGTCGGAGAGTGCGTCGTAGTCGAGCCCCAGCTCGGGGAACAGGCGGCGGCAATCGACCCCGCCCATTTCCAGGGCTTGCACGATCCCCAGGGCCCAACTGGAGGAAGTGGTACGTTCGCTCATGGCGCCTTCTTGTTCGGGTGGGAGAAAGGCCCGACAGGGCCCGGCGGGGAAGGATACTCACCCCGGCCCGGGTTTGTCAGGTTCGGCACGCCCGGCTTTCCGCGCCACCAATCGACAAAAAGCAGGATGCCCTGAAAGCCTTGCCAGACGGGGCCTCCAGGCATTCCAGCGACACCCTGGCGAGTGATTCCACAAAATAAACCTGGGTTATTTCCACAATGGGTGTATGGTGTCGCCACTGGATGCAACGTGTCATTGCGATTTCTGACCTGATGTAACGATTCCCATCTTTCCATCTCCTCGGCTTACTTCGCTTTCGTTCTCAGTCTCGGCCCGGACAATCCGGCGTCGATGCCCCTTTTATTTCCCTGGAGATACATCATGTCCAATCGTCAACTCGGCACCGTCAAATGGTTCAACGATGAAAAAGGCTTCGGCTTCATCACCCCCCAGGAAGGTCCGGACGTCTTCGTTCACTACCGCTCGATCGAAAGCACCGGCTTCAAGTCCCTCGCTGAAGGTCAGAAGGTGAGCTTCCTGGTCGCCAAGGGCCCGAAAGGCCTGCAGGCCGAGCAGGTCCAGGTGGTCTAAGACCCCCTCTCGAAGAAAGCCCCGGTTTTCCGGGGCTTTTTTTTGCCTCCCCATTTTCCAGTGAGCACACCGACATGCCGGGCTATCTGATCAAGACCACCACCTTCCGGGTGGGCGGCCGCGACTTTCACATGCAGTCGCTGCTGGACGCCGAACAGTTTCATGACCCCGCAGGCGAAGCCGCCAGCCTCGGCATCACCGAGAGCACCTGGGCACTGTTCGGGCAGGTGTGGCCGGCGGGCGAAGTCCTTGCGCAGATGGTTGCGCGGCGCGACCTCACCGGGCTGCGGGTACTGGAAGTGGGCGCCGGCCTGGGCCTGGCCAGCCTGGTGGGCCACCAGCGGGGCGGCGACATGACCGCCAGCGACATCCACCCGCTGATCCCCACCTTCCTCGCCGAGAACCTGCGCCTCAACGACCTGCCCCCCATGCGCTACGAAACCTGCGACTGGGCCGGCGCCGACAGCTTCGGCCAGTTCGACCTGATCATCGGCAGCGACCTGCTCTACGACGACGACAACCAGGAAGACCTGGCCGACTTCATCGACCGCCATTCGGCACGCTCGGTCGAAGTGCTGCTGGTGGACCCCAACCGGCAGGACACCCAGCCCTTCCATGACGAGATGGCCGAGCTCGGCTACGACATGGTCATCTCCCAGGCGGACTGCCTGCTGGCCAATGGCGAACGGTTCAGGGGCTCCTACCTGCACTACAGCCGGGACGCCGCCCGAGCCTGATCCGGCGAGGCGCGGCCAGGTGGGCGCAACGGGATACTAAACTGGCACTCATTGTCACTGGCCGAGGGAGCCGCCCCACCTACACTCCCCGGCACACAACAAGAAGGAGCCCGCCATGAGCAGCCTGCCCGCCGAGCGTTTCAACAGCTTCGCCGAGTTCTACCCCTACTACCTGCAAGAGCACAGCAACGACGTCTGCCGCCGCCTGCACTACGTCGGCAGCCTGCTGGTACTGGCCATCCTCGGCTACGCCCTGGCCACCCAGCAGTGGCTGTGGCTGCTGGCCATGCCACTGGCCGGCTACGGCTTCGCCTGGGTCGGCCACTTCGTCTTCGAAAAGAACCGCCCGGCCACCTTCAAGTACCCGCTGTACAGCCTGATGGGCGACTGGGTGATGCTCAAGGACGCCTTCACCGGCCGCATCCGCTTCTAGGCTGCCGACCACCCCGATCCCCCCGCCGTTCGGCGGCCCCGCTTGGCCGCCATGCTGGCACTTGGTTATGATCCGCACCCGCCATGCTGGCTCAGGTCTTGCAGGCTGGCGGGCACTCCAGCGAGTGCCAGAAAACCATCAGGGATCGTCGCAACAATGAAGTCAGCCTCCACCGATCGGCCTAGCAGTCTTCCGACGTTACCCCTGCGCGAGTACTACTCCCGCGTCCTGGCCTACATCGCCACCGCTGCCACCATCGCCGCCGGCAGCTACACCCAGCACTTCGGCTTCGACGTGCTGTGGATGGTCCCCTACGCCCTGCTCTACCCGCACCTGGCCCACCACCTGAGCCTGCGCTTCAAGCGCGAGCACCCGGAGAAGACGCACCTGGTGCTGCTGTTCCTCGACGCCCTGCATGCAGGCTCCGGCGCTGCCTTGCTGGGGTTCTCCACCGTGCCCAGCCTGATGTTCATGCTGACGCTCGCCTTCAGCGCGCTGATCGTCGGCGGCCTGCGCCACCTGGGCCTGGCGCTGCTGGTAGCCGCCAGCGGCACGGTGCTGACCACCGTGGTCGCCCACCCCGACCTGAAGACCGGCACCCCCACGCTGGTGGCCTTCGTCAGCATCTGCTTCACCACGCTCTACGTCTGCATCACCGCCTTCTTCGTGCACCAGCAGGGCCTGCGCCTGGCGCTGGCGCGCAGCGAGATCAAGCAGGAGCAGGAAAAGGCCGCGCGCCTGGCCCGCAACCTCGCCAAATACCTGTCGCCCCAGGTCTGGGAAATGATCTTCAGCGGCAAGCGCCACGTGCGCCTGGAAACCCAGCGCAAGAAGCTCACCGTGTTCTTCTCCGACATCAAGGGCTTCACCGAGCTGTCCGAGGAGTTGGAAGCCGAGGCCCTGACCGACCTGCTCAACAACTACCTCAACGAAATGTCGAAGATCGCCCTCAAGTACGGCGGCACCATCGACAAGTTCGTCGGCGACTGCGTCATGGTGTTCTTCGGCGACCCCACCACCCAGGGCGCCAAGAAGGACGCCGTGGCCGCCGTGTCCATGGCCATCGCCATGCGCAAGCACATGAAGGTGCTGCGCCAGCAGTGGCGGGCCCAGGGCATCACCAAGCCCCTGGAAATCCGCATGGGCCTGAACACCGGCTACTGCACCGTGGGCAACTTCGGCGCCGACACGCGCATGGACTACACCATCATCGGCCGCGACGTGAACCTCGCCAGCCGCCTGGAAAGCGCCTCCGAAGCCGGCGAGATCCTCATCTCCCACGAGACCTACTCGCTGGTGAAGGACGTGATCATGTGCCGCGACAAGGGCCAGATCAGCGTCAAGGGCTTCGCCCGCCCGGTGCAGATCTACCAGGTGGTCGACTTCCGCCGTGACCTGGGCGCCACCTCCAGCTACGTCGAGCACGAGCTGCCGGGGTTCTCCATGTACCTGGACACCAACGGCATCCAGAACTACGACAAGGAAAAGGTCATCCAGGCCCTGCAGGCCGCCGCCGAGAAGTTGCGCGACAAGGTCATCCTCTGACCGAAACAGTCACCCGAAGGCCGCCCCAGGGCGGCCTTTTTCATGGCGCCGCCCGGCCAATTCGTTCGCGATCAGCCATCGCGCGGGGGCACGGTAGAAACCACTCCCACGCATCCAGCGACCAAGGCACACAGGGCCAATCCGTAAGATGCGGTGAGCTCAGCGAACGGCATCGATGCCCCGTACGTAGCGGCCGGGATTGTCCCAACCCACCTGGCAACACCCGGTGGGAACGAACTCATTCGCGATCAACCCTCGCCAGCACCGCACACGCCCCGCTACGACGCGCCCTGAACCCCGGGCTGCGCCACGGCCTCGCCGCACAGTTCCCCGTCCAGCAGGGGCTGCCGGGCCAGGAACTCCAGCGCCGACGCCCGCCAGGACAGCCGCGCCGCTCGCTCGGCGCAGACACCACGGTCCAGCTCCAGCGCCCGCAGGCAGGCACCTTCCAGATCCTCCTCCATCACCCCGGTGACGCCCGCCTCCAGCACGTCCAGCGGTCCCGGCACGGGGAAGGCCGCCACCGGCGTGCCGCAGGCCAGCGCCTCCAGCATCACCAGTCCATAGGTGTCGGTACGCGAGGGGAACACCAGCACGCTGGCCGACGCATAGGCCTCGGCCAGCGCCTCGCCATGGCGGTAGCCGAGGAAGCGCGCCTGGGGATAGGCCGCCTCCAGCTCGGCACGCTGGGGGCCATCGCCCACCAGCCACTTCTCGCCGGGCAGGTCCAAGTCGAGGAAGTCCCGCAGGTTCTTCTCCGGGGCGATGCGCCCGACGTAGAGGAACACCGGGCGCAGCGGCCTGGGCATCTCCGGCCGGGGATGGAAACGTGCCGTGTCCACGCCCTTGCGCCACAGCGAAAGCCGCGTCAGCCCGTGGCCGCCCAGCTCCTCGCGCAAGCGCTCGGTGGTCACCAGCACCGTCTGGCTGGGTCGGTGGAAGGCCCGCAGCACCGCGTAACCCCAGGCCAGCGGCACCTGCCGCCAGCGCGTGTGGACGTATTCGGGAAAGCGCGTATGCACCGCGCTGGAAAAGGCCAGGCCGCGCTTCACCAGCCAGCGCCGTGCCGCCCATCCCAACGGCCCCTCGGTGGCGAGGTGCACGCAGTCCGGGCGGAAGTCGCGGATCGCCGCCCCCACCCGCCACAGGTCCCACACCAGCGGAATCTCCGGGTAGGTGGGACAGGGCACGGCGCGGAAGTCCCGCGGCGACAGCAGCTTGACCAAGTGGCCGAGCCCGCGCAGTTCGGCCACCAATGCCTGCAGGCTGGTGACCACGCCATTGACCTGGGGGGCCCAGGCATCGCTGACGATGAGGATCCTCATGCAGCGGACTCGAGGGCCGGCGCCCGGGCCTCGGCCTGGCGCGCCTGGTCCTCGGCCAGGCGGTAGAGCTCGATGGTACCGTCCCAGTGCTCGATCAGCGCCGTGCAGGACTCCACCCAGTCACCGCAGTTCATGTACTCCACCTCCCCCACCCGGCGGATCTCGGCGTGGTGGATGTGGCCGCACACCGCACCGTCCAGCCCGCGCTTGGCGCACTCGTGGGCGATGGACTCCTCGAAGTCGCTGATGAAATTCACCGCGCTCTTCACCTTGTGCTTGAGGAAGGCCGACAGCGACCAGTAGCCGTAGCCCCAGCGCTCGCGCCAGTGGTTGAGCCAGCGGTTGAGGGTCAGGGTGAACTCGTAGGCCGAGTCGCCAAGGAAGGCCAGCCACTTGTGGTAGCGGGTGATGACGTCGAACTGGTCACCGTGGATCACCAGCAGGCGGCGGCCATCGGCGGTCTCGTGGATCGCCTCGTCCACCAGCTGGATGTTGCCGAGCATCAGGCTGGAGTAGCGGCGCAGGAACTCGTCGTGGTTGCCGGTGACGTAGATCACCTCGGTGCCGCGCTTGCTCATGGTCAGCAGGCGGCGGATCACGTTGGTGTGCGCCTGGGGCCAGTAGATGCCGCCACGCAGCTTCCAGCCATCGATGATGTCGCCCACCAGGTAGATGCGGTCGGCGTGGTGCCGCTTGAGGAAGCGCGCCAGGTGCTCGGCCTGGCAGTCCCGCGTGCCCAGGTGCACGTCGGAGATCCACAGGGTTCTCACCCGCTGCTTGCGGGGGCGTGCCGGGTCAACCGGCTCCAGGCGTTCGACACTGCTCATCGTGTGGCCTCCAGCGGCTTTTCCCGGATCTTGCGCGGGGGTGGTGAAGTGCAGGTGACCGGCAGGCTGCAAAACGATGACACTGCGGCCGCCAGCGCCAGCAGGTAGACTGGCCGCCTCGCCGAGGACCGCCCCATGAAGCCCATGCTGAGCCTGCGCCGCTACACCCACGACCTGCTCGCCCACAGCCACGACCACGCCCAGCTTGTGTTCGGCCTCAGCGGCAGCCTGGATTTCGAAGTGGGCAGCCTGGGCACCCGCGTCGAGCGCCAGCAGCTGGCGGTGGTTCCGCCTGGCGAGCACCACGCCTGCGGCAGCCCGCGCGGCAGCCTGTGCCTGGTGCTGGACGTGCCCGACGATGCCTGGCTGAAACACACCCTCGGCCATCACTACGACGCCGGCCGGCGCCTGCTGGAGCGCCCCGGCGCCCTGCGCCTGGACCCGAACCAGAGCCAGCTGGTGGGCTGGCTGGCCGCCAGCCCGATCAACGACGCGGTGATCGCCAACCAGGGCGTCGGCCTGCTGCTGGCCAGCCTGGTGGCGCCCAACGGCGCATGCGAAGCCCCTGGCGAGTTGCCCCTCGCGGCCCTGGATGCCCACCTCGACAGCCACCTCGACCGCCCGCTGCAGGTCGCCGACCTGGCGCGCCTCTGCGGGCTCTCGGTGGCGCGCTTCCACCGCCGCTTCCTCGATGCCACCGGGCAGACGCCCATGGACTACCTGCGCACCCGCCGCCTGCTGCAGGGGCGTCGCCTGCTGCTGGAGAGCAACCTGCCGGTGGGCGAGATCGCCGCGCGGGTCGGCTACAGCTCCCAGAGCGCCTTCACCGCCGCCCTCTCCCGTGACCTGGGCACCACGCCCCGCGCCCTGCGCCGCCAGCGCGAGTAGCGCGACAAAGCCGGCGAGCCCCGCGACAGACATCGGCGGCACGAGCCTCTAGACTGCCGCCATCGTTCCACTGGGGATCAGCATGACCACCACCATCGAATGGGAAGACTTCCTGAACGTCGACCTGCGCGTCGGCACCATCCGCTCCGCCCAGCCCAATCCCAAGGCCATCAAGCCCGCCTACGTGCTGGAAGTGGACCTGGGCGAACTGGGCCTGAAGACCTCCAGCGCCCAGCTCACCGCCCACTATTCCGCCGAAGACCTGGTGGGCCGGCAGGTGCTGTGCGTCTGCAACTTCGCCCCCAAGCGCGTCGCCGGGATCCGCTCCGAGGTGCTGGTCACCGGCGTCTATGACGCCGAGGGGAAGGTGGTGCTGGCCAGCTTCGACAAGCCCCTGCCCAACGGCGCACGCCTGGCATGACGCCGCGCAACGCCCTGCTCGCCATCCACCTGGGCGCGCTGCTGTTCGGCCTCTCCGGCATCTTCGGCAAGCTGGCGGAAACCTCGCCGACGGTGATCACCTTCGGTCGCGCGGCGTTCGCCGTCCTCGCCCTGACGCTGTTCGCCCGCTTCGTCGGCGGTGACCGCGGCGCACGGCCGAGGCGGCGCCAGCTGCCCGCGCTGCTGCTGGGCGGCCTGCTGCTGGGCGGGCACTGGGTGCTGTTCTTCCAGGCGGTGAAGGTCGGCGGCGTGGCCATCGCCACCCTCGGCTTCGCCAGCTTCCCGGCCTTCACCCTGTTGCTGGAGGCGCTGCTGTTCCGCGAACGCATCCACCTGCGCGAGGTGCTGGTGGTGGCCCTGGTGAGCGTCGGCCTGGTGCTGGTGACACCGGAGTTCGACCTGGCCAGCGATGCCACCCAGGGGCTGATCGCCGCCGTGCTCTCCGGCTTGCTGTTCGCCCTGCTGTCGCTGCTCAACCGCGCCACCACGCGGGGGCTGGACCCGGTGCACGCCGCGCTCTGGCAGAACCTCACCATCGTCGGGCTGCTGGTGTTGCCGGTGTGGCCGAGCCTCGCCGAGCCCCGCGCGCTGGACTGGCTGTGGATCGGCCTGCTCGGCGTGCTCTGCACCGGCCTCGCCCACAGCCTGTTCGTGGCCAGCCTGAAGGTGCTCAAGGCACGGACCACGGCGGTGATCTTCGCCCTGGAGCCGGTCTACGGCATCGCCTTCGCCTGGTGGCTGTTCAGTGAGGAGCCGTCCCTGCGGATGCTGGTGGGCGGCGTGCTGATCATCGCCGCCATCGCCCTGCCCGCCCGGGCTGCACCGCCGGTGGACGGCGCAGCCGGGCAACGCCAGGTCAGTTGACGCTGTAGCCGCGCCCGGCCAGGCAGGCGCCCAGGGCCCGGCGGTAGCGCTCGGTAGCCTCGGCGCCCACCGGGCGCGTCGCGGTGGCGGGGTCGAAGCCACTCTGGCCGACGGCCCAGCCGTGGCATTCGTAGCGATCACGGCCCTGCTGGTCGACGCTCTGGCCGTTGGCCGGGTAGGCGATCACTTCGTAGCTGGCCACGCTGTTGCCCTGCACCGTGGGCGGCGGGGCGACCACCTCGTAGCGTTGTGCCGTGCTGTTCCACAGGTAGTAGGAACCGGCGGCAACGAAGTACAGCATGCTGCCGATCCACAGTTCGCGGGCTCCGTCCGGCAGCCCGTGGCCATGGCCGCCTCCCGGCCCGGGGCCCCAGTTACCCCAGCCATGGCCGCCAGGCCCCGGCCCACCGGGACCGCCCGGGCCGGGCGGACCGGCCAGCACCTGGGTGGACAGACCCAGCGCCACGAGCGCCAGGACCAGGGTTCGTTTCACCGACATCGCTCACCTCATCGCAGGACGGCCGCATACGGCGGCCACGGGCGAATTATTCGCCGCGCCCGGTCGATACGCGGTCAGTGCTGTGTAAAGGGGCGGTAAACGTTCTGATACACGCCGCTCAAGGGCGGTCGTTGTGGCCCAGGTCACGGGCCGGGTCGATGCGGTCGCGGACCCGCTGCTTGAGCACCTTGGCCTCGGGGAAGCCGCCGTCGGCCTTGCGCTCCCAGATCTCCACGCCATCGCAGGTGATGCGGAACACGCCACCGGTGCCGGGCTCCAGCGCCACCCGGCCGAGGTCGTCGGAGAAGGTGCTGAGCAGCTCCTGGGCCAGCCAGGCGGCACGCAGCAGCCACTGGCACCGGGTGCAATAGGTGATGACGATCTCGGGCTTGGCAGCGCTCATTTCAGGCTCGGGGCAGTCGGGCGGGCGCCTATAATAGCGGCCTTTTTCCCCCGCCTGACCAGGGAAGCGTTATGCGCCGCGTGCTCCTCGCCCTCACCCTCCTGCTCACCACCTGCTGCGCCGTGGCCGACGCCGCACAGCCCCGCGTCGGCCTGGTGCTCTCCGGCGGCGCCGCCCGCGGGCTGGCCCACATCGGCGTGCTCAAGGCGCTGGAGGAGCAGGGCATCCACATCGATGCCATCGCCGGCACCAGCATGGGCGCGGTGATCGGCGGGCTCTATGCCTCCGGCTACAGCGTGGAGGAGCTGGAGAAGCTGGCGCTGACCCTGGACTGGCGCCAGGCCCTCTCCGACGCCCCCGCGCGGGAGGACGTACCCTTCCGCCGCAAGCAGGACGACCGCGACTTCCTGGTGAAGCAGAAGCTCAGCTTCCGCGACGACGGCAGCCTGGGCCTGCCACTCGGGGTGATCCAGGGCCAGAACCTCGCGCTATTGCTGGAAAGCCTGCTGGTGCACACCAGCGACACCCGGGACTTCGACCGCCTGGGGATCCCCTTCCGCGCCGTGGCCACCGACATCTCCACCGGCGAGAAGGTGGTGTTCCGCAAGGGCCACCTGCCCCAGGCCATCCGCGCCAGCATGTCGATCCCGGCGGTGTTCGCCCCGGTGGAAGTGGACGGACGCCTGCTGGTGGACGGCGGCATGGTGGACAACATCCCGGTGGACGTGGCGCGGGAGATGGGCGTGGACCGGGTGATCACCGTCGACATCGGCACGCCCCTGCGCAGCCGCAAGGAGCTGACCACCGTGGTGGACGTGCTCAACCAGTCGGTGACGCTGATGACCCGGCGCAACTCCGAGGCGCAGCTCGCCACCCTCGGCCCCGACGACATCCTCGTGCAGCCGCCCCTGGCCGGCTACAGCGCCACCGACTTCAGCCACGCCCGCGAAGTGATCGACGCCGGCTACCGGGCCGCCACCATCCTCCAGGCCCGCCTGGCGACGCTGCGCCGGGATACCCGCCCCGGCCAGGACGCGGAACTGGTGCAGGCGCGCCAACCGGGAGAGCGACGCCCGGTGATCACCCGCATCCAAGTGGAGAACGACTCCAAGGTGGGCGACGAGGTGATCCGCCGGCAGATCCGCCAGGAGCTCGGCGAGCCCCTGGACCTCGCGCGCCTGCAGGCCGACATGGGCACCCTCTACGGCCTCGACTACTTCGAGCAGGTGCATTACCGCGTGGTCAAGCACAAGGACGGCAACACCCTGGTGATCAGCGCCCGGGGCAAGCGCAACGGCACCGACTACCTGCGCCTGGGCCTGAACCTCTCCGATGACATGCGCGGCGGCGGCACCTACAACCTCGGCGCCAGCTACCGGGTGAACGGCCTCAACGACCTGGGCGCCGAATGGCTGACCCGGGCCCAGATCGGCAGCGAGCAGGTGCTCTACAGCGAGTTCTACCAGCCGCTGGACTACGGCTCGCGCTACTTCGTCGCGCCTTACCTGGCGGCCTCGGCGCAGAACATCGAGGCCGCGCTGGACAACGACCCCATCGCCGAATACCGCCTGCAGCGCTACGGCTACGGCTTCAACCTGGGCCGGCAGATCGCCAACAACGGCGAACTGCGCCTCGGCATCGGCCAGGAATGGGGCGAGGCCGACGTGCGCATCGGCGACCGGCGCCTGCCCAGCTTCAGCTTCAGCAACGGCTACTACGAGGCGAAGTACTCCTTCGACACCCTGGACAACGTCGACTACCCCCACAGCGGGGAGGACATCAAGCTCACCGTGCGCCAGTTCGACCCCAGCCTGGGCGCCGACGACCGCTACCGGCAGTGGGAACTCAGCCTGGACAAGGCCTTCACCCGAGGCCCCGACACCCTGGTGCTGGGCGGCCGCTACGGGCGCACCCTGGACAGCACCGAGGTGGTGCTCTCCAGCTTCCAGCTGGGCGGCGCGCGCCAGCTGTCGGGCTTCCGCGAGAACTCGGTGGCCGGGCAGAACATCAGCCTGGCGCGGGCGATCTACTACCGGCGCATGACCCAGCGCTCGTTCCTGCCGCTGGACTTCCCCTTCTACGTGGGCGCCAGCCTGGAGCGC
The DNA here is from genome assembly GCF_011397855.1 of Metapseudomonas otitidis. Classification (NCBI taxonomy): domain Bacteria; kingdom Pseudomonadati; phylum Pseudomonadota; class Gammaproteobacteria; order Pseudomonadales; family Pseudomonadaceae; genus Metapseudomonas; species Metapseudomonas otitidis. The sequence goes on from NZ_AP022642.1 coordinate 4,255,025, forward strand.
GGCCGCGCGTGGAACCGGGACAACAGCTTCGACAGCGGCTACATCAACGCCGGCAGCCTGTTCGTCAGCTTCGACACGCCCCTGGGGCCGCTGGACTTCAGCTACGGCCTCAACGACGCCGCCGAGCGGGCGCTCTACCTCAACCTGGGGCGGACGTTCTGAGCCAGGGCTGACGGCAGCGCAAAGAAAACCGGCGCCCTGGGGCGCCGGTTGGAGGTGGGGCGTGATCAGGCGATCCGCGCGAGCAGCTCGCGGGCTTCCTGTTTCTGCTCCTCGTCGCCCTGGTCGATGACCTCGTTGAGGATGTTGCAGGCGCTTTCCATATCGCCCTGGTCGATGTAGGCCAGGGCCAGGTTGAGCCGCATGATGTTCTCCTGGCGCGCGGCCAGGTGATCCAAGTCGTCGTCGCCCAGGTCGAACACCAGTTCCTCGTCGGCCTCGGCCAGGGGCAGCGGCTCGGCTTCTTCCGGTTCGCCCAGGTGATCCAGCTCGAACACTTCGGGCAACTCGTGGAGGTTGCTCTTGAACGACGGGTCCACCACCGGCTCCGGTGCCTTCGCCGTGCTTTCGGCATCACGCGCCGCACGGCCCTTGGGCGCATCGGGCTTGAACGGGCTGAGGCTGTCCCAATCGGCATCCAGGGGCAGGTCGGCGAGGTTGAGCTGGAACTCGTCGGTGAACTCGTCGTCCAGGCCGTTGCGCGGGGCGCTGGGCGCCTCGTCGACCAGGGGCGTCTCGTTGAGGATGAAGGTGGTCTCCTCCAGCATTGGCGCCGCCTCGGACGGCACATCGACAGCAGGGTAGCGCGCCTTGATCGCATCGATGCGCGCCAGCTCCATGCCCATCTCGGCCAGGGTGTGCGCCTCGCTGGCGAACGCGGCGGACTCGCCCAGCTCACCCAGTACCTCCAGCAGGCGCAGGCGCAGGTCGGTACGACGCGGCTCCTGGACGATGGCGGTGCGCAGCGCCGACTCGGCATCGCGGAAGCGCCCGTAGGCGATGTAGATGTTCGCGCCGTCCAGGGAATCGCTGGACGGACGGGGTGCCGACAGCGGGGCTTCGACCCGGGCCGGCGGGGCGACGGGGGCCTCCACCGGGGTGGCGACGGCAGCCGGGCGCACCAGCGGAGTGACGGTGGCGCGGGGACGCTGCTGCTCCGTTGCCGGGGCAATCACCGGCTCGGCCGGCGTGTCGTCAGGCGCGGGCTTGCGCCGACGCGCGACCAGCAGCAGAAGCGCGAGCAGGATGGCCGGCACACCGAGGAACAGCAGGCTGTTGGGCCAGGTGAACAGACCGGTGTCCTCGGGCTCGACGGCGGGCACTGCGCTCGGCTGGGCCGGCGCCGGAGCCGCTTCGGCCTGGGGCTGTGCAGCCGGTTGCTCGGCGGGGGGCGTATCGGTAGTGGCAGCGGGTGCGGCCGGCTCGGCCGGAGGCTGCGCAACGGCGCCCTGCTGGAGGGCCCCTTTCAGGCTCGCCAGCTGGGCATCCTTTTCCGCCATCAGTTGCTGCAGCGATTCCAGCTTCAGCTGCAGGTCGGCGATGTCCTGGCGCAGCTGCAGGCGCTCGCTCTCGCTGTTGGCCAGTTCGGTGTCGACGCGACGCTGCACCTCGGCCAGTTGCTGCGGCAGCTCGTGGGGAGCCGGGGCATTGGGCGCGACCGGGGCGTCGGGCTCGGACAGGCGCAGGCTGTCGGGGGCGGACACCGGGGCCACCGGCGCAGCCGGCTCGGCACGCGCGACATCCGGCAACAGCAGGCTCTGGCCGACGCTCAGGCGGTTCGGATCACCATTGGCGAAGGCTGCGGCGTTGAGGGCGTGGATGCCGTTCATCATCTGCGCCGTGCTCATGCCACTGCCGGCGCTCAGGCGCTGGGCGATGCCCCAGAGGCTGTCGCCACGGGCCACGGTGTAGCGCTTGCCCTGGGTGGCCGGAGGCGCTTCACGGGGCACGGCCGGCACCGCCTGGGTCGGCCGGGCGCTGGCGGTACGGGCATCCGCCAGGGGCGCAGCCACCGGTCGGTAGGCCGAGGACTCCGGCGGATCCAGCAGCAGGGTGTACTCGCGCAGCAGGCGGCCGTTGGGCCGCGCCACTTCGACGATGAAATTCAGGTAGGGCTCGCGCACCGGCTTGCTCGACGCCACGCGAATGTGGCCCCGGCTGCCACGGATCATCGGGCTGAAACGCAGGTCGTTGAGGAAGATGAAGCGCTCGACCCCCGAGCGCTCGAACACCTCGTTCGGCGCCAGGCTGACCTTGATGTCGCTTTCCCCCAGGTCGCCCAGGTCCAGCAGCTCAATGTCCGCCTCCAGCGGCTGGTTGAGCGCGGAATGCAGGGTGATGTCGCCCAGGCCCAGCGCCGACGCCAGGCCTGAATAAAGCAGCGGTCCCGAGGCGAGCGCCACCAGGAACTTGTTGACTCGAGCCATGAGCCCTCCCCCGGTCATGCCGGCTCGAACGCCACGACGACTCCACGATCCATGGAATGGCCAAAGCGGGCGTTGGCATTGAACGATGTGATGTCGGGCCGATCCCTGTGTAACCCGGCTGAAACTAGTATGGATGCAATTTCCCGAAACGCCCTAAGTAAAGGCATCGGGCCATTACGGACGAATCTTACTGGATTTTCGTCATGAAAGTGACGGAATTCACACAACCGCTGGGCGGTTATAGCGGCTTCGTCAGGCTTTTGTCGCGCGCACGCCCAGGGCGGGCCAGATCGCCAGCAGGAAAAGCAGCGTTACCAGCCAAAAGGTCTGCTGGAAGGCCCAGGCATTGGCCGCGTGATCACCGCCGCCTGCCAGGTGCCGCCACTCGAGGAAGAAGGTCACCAGGTTGACCCCGAATGCGCCGCCCAGCTGGCGCACGAAGGTGATGGCGCCGGCGCCCTGGGCCAGTTCCTCGGCGCTCAGCACGTCCAGCGAGCCGGTGCTCAGGGCCGGCAGCAGCAGGCCCAGGCCGAGACGGCCGACGCAGGCCCAGAAGCACAGCACCAGGAAGCTCGCCCCCTCCCCCACCAGCCCCAGGCCGAAGCAGGACAGGGCGAACACCAGCAGGCCGCCCACCAGCAACGCGGCGGCCGACAGCCGGTCACTCAGCCAGCCGCCGGCGAACGACGCCAGCCCCAGCACCACCCCGGTGGGCAACAGGAGCAGCCCGGCACGCCCGGCGCTGTAGCCATCGACGGTCTGCAGGTAGAGCGGGATCAGGTAGGTGGAACCGTAAAGCCCGAGGCCCAATGCCAGGGCCACCCAGCTGGCCTTGCGGAACGCGACATGACGCCACAGGCGCATCGGCAACAGCGGCCGGGTCGACACCCGGCTGCGCCAGGCAAATCCGCCGACTGCCGCGATCCCCAGCAGCCCGGGTACCCAGCACGACGGTGCCAGCCAGCCGAAGCGCTGGGCTTCGGCCAGGGCGCCGAGCAGGGCGAACAGCGCCACACAAAGGAAGCCGAAGGCCAGCAGGTCCACGCCCGGCGTCTGCCGGTTGCGGTCGCTGGGCATCAGCCATTGCGCGCCAACCAGCGCCGCCACGCACATGGGCAGCGGCAGCCAGAAGACGGCCTGCCAACCGAACTGGTCGATCAGGTAGCCACCGATGGTGGGGCCGAGGGTCGGCGCCACCATCACCCCCAGGCCGTAGCTGCCCAGGGCCATGCCACGCCCGCCATCGGCGAACACGCGGAAGATCAGCACCATCGCCAGGGGCTGGATGACCCCGGCACAGGCGCCCTGAACAATGCGCAGTGCGATGAGTTGCCAGGCCGCCTGGGCCAGCAACGCGAGCAGCGAGGCGAGGATGAACAGCCCGATGCCGAGCTGGACGGTACGCTGCGCGCCAAGCCGGGCCTGGGCCCAGGCCGAGAGCAGGAGCCCGGCAGTCATCGCAGCGAGAAAGCCCGTGGCCAGCCACTGGGCCATGGGCCGACCGATGGCGAACTCCGTCATCAGGGTCGGCAAGGCCACGTTGATGCTGGTGGAGGCGAGGATCATCGCCATGCTGCCCACCATCAGCAGCGCCAGCAGCCAGTGGGGATAGCGGGAACCGTAGCGGGTGTGCAGGGCCTCGAGGTCCTGCGACATCAGCGCCGTTCCAGGTTGGCCAGGATCTTCGCGTGCACCTGCTGGCAACGACGCAGCTCGTCCTCGTCGATGCCGGTGAAGACCTCACGGCGCAGCTGGCTGGAGATCGACTCGATCTTCTCGATCAGCGGCCTGGCCTTGGGGCAGAGGGTGATCTTCTTCGCCCGGCGGTCCTCGGCCACGGCCAGGCGCTGGACCAGCTCCTGGGCTTCGAGGCTATCGAGCAGGCGCGCCAGCGTCGGGCCTTCGACGCCGACGCTCTTGGCCAGCTCGCGCTGGGTGGGAAGTTCTTCGAAGCGGGCCAGGTGCAGCAGCACCAGCCAGCGCGCTTGGGAAAGGCCTAGGTCGACCAGACGACGGTCCATCTCCGCTCGCCAGGCCCGCGACATCTGCGCAAGCTGCATGGCGAAGCGGTGTTGATCGGTGTGGGACATGAAACGGACTCTGACAGCCAAAACTAATAATTAGCGAGCTAACCATAGGCGGCGATCCGGAGCAAGCCGCAGACTGTAACTACCACTTCACATATTGATCTTCGACAAAGCCCCACAACCCCTCCACCGGGATCGCCGGACGGCCGTGGGGGCGGAGAACGCCGTCGAAACGGCCGAAGACCTGCTTGAAGTTGCTGGCCAGGAATCCGGCATTGAGGCGTTCCTTGTGCAGCCCCTCGCCACGGAAGCGCAGGTCCACCTGTCCGTCATGGGAGGTGATGTGCCAGGGCTCAAGCGGCTGCTGGCGATCGAAGGCGAAGCGCACGGTGTCGACCTTGACCAGCTCGCCGTCCAGCCAGAAGCAGTTCTCGGTGAAGCTGGTCTCGTTGACCCCGCAAGACAAGTTCAGGCCGAGGCGAATCCCCGCCGCCTCGCCGGACAGGCAGGCCCAGTTCCACACCGTTTCCGGGCGCATGTAGCCGGCCGACCAGTCGTGGTGGGCGTAGGCCCCCAGCGTGTCGAGGTCGAACTGCCCCAGCGCGCTCTCGATCCGCCCCTGGCAGGGCACACCGGCCACCTTGCGCGCGTAGACCCAGCCGTCCGCCCCGGCCGGGGTACACAACCCCATGGGCTGGAAGTCCTGCTCGGCGAACAGCGCATCAATGCGGGTGCCGTCGTCCAGCTCCACGCGCAGGCGCTTTTCCCGGCGCTCGGCCTGGTTCTCCAGTCGCAGCAGGTTGCGGCCCATGCGCAGCTCGCAGGTGCCGCTGTCGGGTGACTGGGAGAAGCGTGTGCCCCAGCCCAGCGGCAGCTTGAACTGGCGCTCGATCATGCGCCCGCTGGCCGGGTGGAACAGGTAGACGAAGCCCACCCCGAGCAGGCTCAGGTTGGCCAGCGCGCAGCCGCCGATCAGCTCGTTGCTGATGATCCCGAAGTACTGGAACTGGTGGAAACGCCGCCACTTGGCCAACGCGCCACGGCGACGCCCCATGGGCGAGCGGAAGTCGAAATCCCGGTAGTTGATGAGGGTCGGGGTGGTGTCGAACTGGCCGTAGCGGGGCTGGCCGTCCGGGCCGATCAGCATGTCCATGGTTCGGGCTCTCCGGTTCAGGGGCGAGGGATGCTAGCACCGCCCTCCCGGCGGCACAGTCACCCATGGCGCCAGCCGGAGCGACCATCTACGCCAGTCTCACGCCACCACCTGGTTGCGGCCGAACGCCTTGGCCTGGTACAGCGCCCGGTCGGCATGTTCGTAGAGGGCGTAGAGGTGGGCGATGGGGCTGTCGGCCTCGGGGGCCAGGCAGGCCAGGCCGATGGACAGGGTCAGCACCGCACCGGTGCTGGAGCCCTCGTGGGGCACCGCCAGGGCCTGCACCGCAGCGCGGATGCGCTCGGCATGCTGGCGCGCCTCCTCTTCCGGGGTGCCGTAGAGCAGCACGGCGAACTCCTCGCCCCCCAGGCGCACGGCCATGTCCAGGGGGCGCCGCGCCGCATCCTCCAACACCCCGGCCACCCGCTGCAGCGCCACGTCACCGCGCTGGTGGCCGTAGAGGTCGTTGTAGGCCTTGAAGTGGTCCACGTCGCACAGCAGCAGCGCCAGCGGCCTCGATTCGCGCTGTGCCTGCCGCCAGACCCGCTCCAGCTGCCGGTTGAAGCTGCGGCGGTTGTGCAGGCCGGTGAGGCTGTCGTGGTCGGCCAGCACCCGCATCAGCCGGCTCACCAGGAAATGCTCGCGGGACTTGTACTCCACCAGGTAGCCGCCCACCGCACCCAGCAGGTTGCCGCAGACCAGGAACAGCAGGTTGTTCGCCAGCCGGGCCGGCGGCAGGCCCGCCCACAGCTCCAGCGCCACGTAGACCGAGAGCACCAGCACCGCCACCAGCAGCGCCTCCCCCAGGCGCAGGCCCACCACGAAGTAGGCGGCCATGCATACCAGCAGCAGGCCTTCATAAGGAAACGACGGATCGACCCGATGGGCGATGGCCACCACCGCTGCCGCGCCCAGCCCCAGCGCGGCGACGCACGCCTGGCTGAGGGGCGCCAGCAGGTGCACGTGACGCCGCTGCAGCACCAGGCCGCCACAGATCACCAGCAGCACCAGCACCACCACCCGCACCGCCAGCATCCACCAGCGCTCCGCCGTGCTCACCAGCTGGAAATCCAGCACAGCGAAGGCCAGCCACATGGGCAGCGACAGCAGCAGCACGATGCGCTTGAGGTCGAAGGACTGTTCCAGGAAGAACTGCCGGTACTCGTGCTCCAGGGGACGCACGAAACGCAGCTTGCGGAAGCCGACGGCGAGCTGGTCGGCATAGGGATTCGGACGCACATCGTCCAGCCAGGCATGGGGTGTGGTCACGGCCACCTCTTGTTATGGGGCCGGGACCTACTGCTGCGCCCGGCCATGCAGCGTCGGCGCGCTCCGGGCATCCACCTCACATGGATGACGAAGACTGCGCGCGCCTCGACGGCTGCGCGCACGCCACGTTGCACATTAGTAGCCGGCGGGATGGCCTACAAGTGAGCGCCTGGCGTCAGGCCTCGAACTCCGCCTGCAGCGCCGCACGCACGCAATACAGCACGCCTTCCGGCACCCGGCCGCCCAACAGTTGGGCCACTTCGGCCACCGGTGGCAGCTCGCCCTCGCCGTCGAGGAAGGCGTCCTGCACCTCGCCGAGGGTGTCCTCGGGCAGGTCCAGCGCCTGCTCCAGGCTGAGCTGTTGCGCGGCGATGGCTTCGGCCAGCAGCGCATAGACGTTCTTCTCGGTGCATTGCAGCTGGCGGGCGATCTGCGCCGGGGTCATACCGGCACGGGCCAGGCTGACCAGCTCGTGGCGCAGGTCCGCCACGGCGCGGGGCGCCTCGGCTTCGGCGCCATTGAGCACCTCGAGGAAGGCCTGGCCGTAGCGCTCCAGCTTGCGTGCGCCCACGCCGCTGACCCGCGCCATGTCCGACAGGCTCGACGGCCGGCTGCGCAGCATCTCCAGCAGGGTCGCGTCGGGGAAGATGACGTAGGGCGGCACGCTGTGCTCCTCCGCCAGCTTGCGGCGCAGCGTACGCAGCGCCTCCCACTGCTCGCGCTCGTCGGCACGCACCAGCTGGCTGGCCGCGCTGGCGGCCGGCTTGGGCGCCTTGGTGGACAGGTCGCGGCGCAGCTGCAGGGTCACCTCGCCGCGCAGCAGCGGCCGACAGGCCTCGCTCAGGCGCAACCCGCCGAAGCCTTCGAGGTCGATGTCGGCCAGGCCACGTGCCACCAATTGGCGGAACAGCGTGCGCCACTCCGTCTCGGAAAAGGCCTTGCCCACGCCGAACACCGACAGGTGCTGGTGGCCCGCCGCGCGCACCTTCTCGTTGTCGCGCCCGAGGAGGATGTCCACCAGGTGCCCGACGCCGTAGCGCTGGCCGCTGCGGTAGACCGCCGACAGGGCCTGGCGGGCCGGTTCGGTGGCGTCCCAGGTCTGCACCCCGTCGACGCAGATGTCGCAGTGCCCGCAGGGCTGCGGCAGCTCCTCGTCGAAGTAGGCCAGCAGCGCCTGGCGGCGGCAGCGGGTCTCCTCGCAGAGCGCCAGCATCGCCTCCAGCTTGTGCTGTTCGATGCGCTTGTGCCGCTCGTCGCCCTCGGAGTTGTTGAGCATCTGCTTGAGGAAGATCACGTCCTGCAGCCCATAGGCCATCCAGGCGTCCGCCGGCAGGCCGTCACGCCCGGCGCGGCCGGTCTCCTGGTAGTACGCCTCCAGGGATTTCGGCAGGTCCATGTGGGCCACGAAGCGCACGTTGGGCTTGTCGATACCCATGCCGAAGGCAATGGTCGCCACCATGATCAGCCCCTCCTCGTTGAGGAAACGCCGCTGGTGGTAGGCCCGCAGCTCGTTCTCCAGGCCCGCGTGGTAGGGCAGCGCCGGGAAGCCCTGCTCGGACAGGAAGGCCGCCACCTCCTCCACCTTCTTGCGCGACAGGCAGTAGACGATGCCGGCATCGCCCTTGCGCTCGGCGAGGAAGCCCAGCAACTGCTTGCGCGGATTGTCCTTGGGCACGATGCGGTAAAAGATGTTCGGCCGGTCGAAGCTCGACAGGAAGCGCTCCGCCTCCTGCAGGTGCAGGCGCTGGACAATCTCCTCGCGGGTGCGGCGGTCGGCGGTGGCGGTCAGCGCAATGCGCGGCACGCCGGGAAACAGCTCGGCCAACTGGCCCAGTTGCAGATATTCGGGACGGAAGTCGTGGCCCCACTGGGACACGCAGTGGGCCTCGTCGATGGCGAACAGGGCGATGTCCAGACGCTCCAGGAACGCCAGCATGCGCGGCTGCACCAGGCGCTCGGGGGCCAGGTAGAGCAGCTTGATCTCGCCCCGGCGGATGCGGTCGGCGATCTCCCGCTGCTCGTCCGCGCCGAGGGTGGAGTTCAGCGCCACCGCCGCCACGCCCAGCTCCTCCAGGGTCGCCACCTGGTCGTCCATCAGCGCGATCAGCGGCGAAACCACCACCGCCAGGCCCTCGCGCATCAGCGCCGGCACCTGGTAGCAGAGGGACTTGCCGCCCCCGGTGGGCATCAGCACCAGGGCATCGCCGCCACGGGCCACGCGCTCGATGATGGCGGCCTGGTTGCCGCGGAAGGCGTCGTAGCCGAATACGTCTTTGAGGATGCGCAGCGCGTGGTCGAGCATGGGGGTCTCCGAAACAAGCCGCGCATTATACGTCAGCCCGCCCGTCGCGATGCCCTCGCCCATCGCCGCGGCTTTTGCCGCCTGCGGCGCACTGGACTAGAATCCACGCTCATTTATCCCCTCAAGGTAGTCCCCCCGATGTCCTTCGCTGAGCAACTGTCCCGCCTGCAAGCCTTTCTCGATGCCGACGACCTGCACGAGGAAGCCCTGGACTACGTGGCAGCCCACGGCTACCTGACGGCCCTGAACATTTCCCCCGAGCCGGTGCCGGACCGCGAGTGGATCGACGCCCTGTTCGCCGAGCCGCCGCACTACCGCGACGCCGCCGAGCACGAAGCCATCGAAGAAGCCCTCCTCCAGCTCAAGGCCCACATCGCCCGCCAACTGGCCAGCGACGAAGACCTCGAACTGCCCTGCGACCTGGACCTGGGCGAAGAGCCCGACGACTCCGACCTGCGCGGCTGGTGCATCGGCTTCATGGAAGGCGTGTTCCTGCGTGAAGCCGCCTGGTTCGAACACGCCGAAGAGGAAGTCAGCGAACTGCTGTTGCCGATCATGGTGGGCTCGGGCCTGTTCGACGAGCAGCCGGAATTCGCCGACATCGCCGCCGATCGCAACCTGGTCGACGAGATGATCGAGCAGATCCCCGAACTGCTGACCGCACTGTTCCTGCTCTGCCACGCCCCCGAAGAAAAGCCCGCCCTGCTCAAGCCGCGCCACTGAGTCACGCGATGGCCCACGGCGACATCCCTCGCGCCCGCAGCGCAGCGGTCCGCTACGGACTGCTGTGCATCGGCTGGCTGAGCGTCGCCCTGGGGGTCATCGGCATCTTCCTGCCGGTGCTGCCCACCACCCCCTTCCTGCTGCTGGCGGCGGCCTGCTTCGTGCGCAGCTCCGAGCGCTTCTACCACTGGCTGGTGGACCACCCCCACCTGGGCCCGTGGATCCGTGACTACCTCGAAGGCAACGGCATTCCCCTGCGCGGCAAGGTCTACGCCCTGGTGCTGATGTGGGCGAGCATCCTGTTCTCCTGCTACCTGGTACCGCGTCCCTGGGCCCAGGGCTTCATGCTCACCAGCGCGGTGCTGGTCAGCGTCTACATCCTTCGGCAGAAGACCCTGCACCGCGACTGACGCGGCCCCGACGCCCTCCCGAACTTTCCGACCGCCCTGCAAGGCAAAAGGCCAGGTGCCTGCCTAGACTGCATGAACCCAAGGGGCGGAGACCCTGACGATGCAGCTAGGGCACCACCAGCACTCCCGTACAGCCGGACCGCGCATGGCGTGGCTGCTGCTGGTCGCCTGCGCCCTGCTCAGCCTGCTCGCCCTGGCCGACTGGGACTTCGAGGTGATCCTCAAGAACGCCGAGAAGCGCTACGGCAACCTCGGCCCGGCGCGCCAGCGCATCCTCGACTGGAGCGACCTGATCCAGCGCAGCGGCGAGCTGCCGGAGAAGGACAAGCTCACCGCCGTCAACCGCTTCTTCAACGCCAAGCTGCGTTTCGTCGACGACCAGCGCAACTGGGGCCAGAACGACTACTGGGCCACCCCCATCGAGGCCCTGGTCAAAGGCGCCGGCGACTGCGAGGACTACTCCATCGCCAAGTACTTCACCCTGCGCCGCCTCGGCATTCCCGCCGAGAAGCTGCGCATCACCTACGTCAAGGCGCTGAACTACAACCAGGCGCACATGGTGCTCACCTTCTACGCCACCCCCACGGCGGACCCGCTGGTCCTGGACAACCTGATCAGCGACATCCGCCCCGCCTCCCAGCGCAAGGACCTGCTGCCGGTCTACGCCTTCAACGCCGAGGGGCTCTACACCGGGGGCAAGCGCAGTGGTGACAGCAAGAAGCTCTCGCGCTGGCAGGACATCCTGCAGAAGATGCGCGCCGAAGGCTTCCCGATCGGAGAGGGATAGACGATGTCGTTACTCAAGCAGCTGTTTCTAGCGATCTGCCTGTTCCTGGTGGTGGCCTTCACCGGGAGCTTCCTGGCCGGCGTGGAAAGCTCCCGCGAGCAGCTGCGCAGCCAGCTGCGCTCCCACGCCCAGGACGCCGCCACCGCCCTGGCGCTGTCCATGACGCCCCACGTGGACGACCCGGCCATGTTGGAGCTGATGGTCAGCTCCATCTTCGACAGCGGCTATTTCGCCCGCATCCGCGTGGTGCGCATCAGCGACGGCGAAGTGCAGGTGGAGCGCCAGACCGACACCGTCACCGGCACCGTCCCGCAGTGGTTCGCCCGCATCGTCGACCTCCGTCCCCAGGGCGGCGATGCGCTGATCATGCGCGGCTGGGAGCAGGCCGCGCGGGTCGAGGTGGTCAGCCACCCGCAGTTCGCCCTGGCCAAGCTGTGGGACAGCGCCCTGGGCATGCTCGCCTGGCTGCTGGTGTGCGGGCTGGTCAGCGCCGTGCTCGGCGGCTTCCTCCTGCGCACCCAGCTGCGCCCGCTGGACAACATGGTCCAGCAGGCCCAGGCCATCAGCCGCCGCGAATTCCTCACCCTGCCCCGCGTACCGCGCACCCCCGAGCTCAAGCGCGTGGTGCTGGCCATGAACCAGATGGTCGACAAGCTCAAGACCCTGTTCGCCGAAGAGGCCGCCCGCAGCGAGAAGCTGCGCGAAGAGGCCTACCAGGACACCCTCACCGGCCTGGCCAACCGCCGCCAGTTCGACGCCCGCCTGGCCAACCAGCTCGACCCGTCCGAGCAGAACGCCGACGGCTACCTGGTGCTGCTGCGGGTCAACGACCTCGGCGGGCTCAACCAGCGCCTGGGCGGCCAGCGCACCGACGCGCTGATCCGCGATGTCGGCGAAGTGCTCGGCCATGCCCTGGCCGAGAGCGGCACGCCCGACTGGTTCGCCTCGCGCAACCGCGGTGGCGAGTTCACCCTGCTGGCCCCCGGCCTTGAAGGCGACGGCGCCGACCGCCTCGCCGAGGTGCTCACTGCCGCCCTGGAGAACCTGCGCGCCACCGGCGCCAGCGACTGCACCCCGGTCGCCCACCTGGGCATCGCCGCCTTCCGCCCAGGGGAGAACCCGGCCGACGTCCTCGCCCGTGCCGACCAGGCCCTGGCCCAGGCCCAGAGCAACCCCTCGCGCCACTGGGAGCGCCTCGACGACTTCCAGGCCAACGCCGGCCAGGGCCTGCACGACTGGCGTGGCTGGATCGACCAGGCCCTCAACGAAGGCAAGCTGCAGCTCTACTTCCAACCCGTGGTGGAGTGCGCCGACACCGGCCGCCTGCTGCACCACAAGGTGCTCGCGCGCCTGCTCGACCCCCAGGGCGAGGCCGTCGCCGCCGGCCGCTTCCTGCCCTGGATCGAACGCCTGGGCTGGGCCACCCGCTTTGACCTGGCGATGCTCGAGCACACCCTCGACCACCTCGACCTGCACCCCGCCCCGCTGGCCCTCAGCCTTTCCGCCGCCACCCTGCGCGATGCCGCCACCCAGGACCGCCTGCTGGCCGTGCTCAAGGCCCACCCGCAACACAGCACCCTGATGACCCTGGAGGTGGACGAACGCCACCTGCCCCCGCCCGCCGAGCTGGAAGCCTTCAGCCAGCGGGTGCGCGACGCCGGCTTCAACATCGGCCTGCAGCACTTCGGCGGGCGCTTCAGCCTGATCGGCAACCTCACCCACCTCGGCCTCGCCTACCTGAAGGTGGACGGCGCCTACATCCGCCACCTGGACGTGGAGCAGGACAAGCGGGTGTTCATCGAAGCCGTGTACCGCGCCACCAACAGCATCGACCTGCCGCTGATCGCCGAGATGGTGGAAAGCGCCGGCGAACTGGAGGCGCTCAAGGCCCTCGGCATCCTCGGCGCCATGGGCCGCCTGGTGGGTGCACCGGCACCCTGGAAGGACTGATCCCGCCCCCGGCACCGCCAACACCCACCGGGTTTTCTGACGGTGTCCCCATTGCGCCCCGGTGACGGGGCGCCTCGTTCATGCCCTGACGCCCTCCCCTTCGTCGCGCTTTTTCCTTGCTCCATGCCGGCATCGATAATATGTTAACGAAAAACAAGAACAGGAGACGGCCATGGCCTTTCCGACTCGCACCCTTGCCGCGTTCGACACCTTCAGCCAGTCCCTGCGCGCGGTCTGCGGCAATTTCGAGACCCGCCCATCCACCCAGCACAACCAGTTCATCGGCGACATCCACGCGCATTGCATCGGCCCGCTGGAAACGGCGCACATCCGCACCAACGCCGGGCTGATCGCCCGAGAACGGGTGGGCGTGGACGGCGAGGACGACCGCCACTGCTTCCTGATCTTCCAGCGCAGCGGGCGCCAGTGCATCCGCCAGCGCGGGGTGGAACTGGAGCTGCACGCCGGGGACTTCGCCCTGGTGGATTCCGCCCTGCCCTTCGAGATCCGCCCCCAGGGCCTGATCGAAAACGTCTCGGTGCACCTGGCCCGGCAACGGGTCATGGAGCACTTCCAGGGCCAGCAGCCCTTCGGCCGCCTGGCCCGCAACAGCCTGTCGAGCCGGATGATCCGCGCGCTGGTGGACTCCATCGGCGACAGCGCCGGCACCCTCGACCCCAGCGCCGACGGCCAGGCCCTGCAGGACGCCCTGCTGGCGCTGCTGGTGCCGGCCCTGGCCGAACGTGTCGAGGCGCTGCCCGAGCACACCGGCGATCTCTACGGCGTGGCGCTGCAACTGATCGGCGAATCCCTGCAGGACGCCGAACTGTCCCCCGCCCTGCTTGCCGAGCGCCTGCACATCTCGGTGCGGCGGCTGTACCGGCTGTTCGAGGACCAGGGCGAGAGCGTCTGCCGCTACATCCAGCGCGCACGCCTGGACAAGGTCGCCCAGGACCTCAGCGCCCAGGTGCTGCGCCACGAGTCCATCACCCAGATCGCCTTCAAATGGGGCTTCTTCGACGCCGCCCACTTCAGCCGCGCCTTCAAGCGCCAGTTCGAACTGTCACCCCGGGACTACCGCGCACGGGCCCATTGCGCCTGACCCTCCGCCCCGGCCTGGCAAGGAATGCCAAGAAAGAATGGCAGCCAGGGTCAAGCGACCGGCCGGGGCCAACCCTCTAATACCCCCAGGCACCCGTGCCGCTGCCACCCTGTAGTCCGCCGCGAGCGGGCCCCCATAACAAGAAACCCTGAGTCGGAGTACCACGACCGTGAAGACCCTTCCGCTGCTGATAGGGCTGCCCCTTCTGCTTTCCAGCCTCCCGGGCGTCGCCGCCGATGCCACCGGCCCCGCCCGTGTCGACGCCCAGCGCCTGGTCCAGGCCGACCGCGAGCCGGGCAACTGGATGAGCCACGGCCGCACCTACGACGAACAGCGCTTCAGCCCGCTGGACCAGGTCAACGCCGGCAACGTCGGCCAGCTCGGCCTGGCCTGGACCACCAAGCTGGAGCTGGACTTCGGCGTCGAAGCCACCCCCATCGTAGTCGACGGCGTGATGTACACCACCAGCGCCTTCAGCGTGGTCTATGCCCTCGACGCCACCAGCGGCGCCGTGCTGTGGAAGTACGACCCCCAGGTCCCGCCGGAGAACCTCGGCCAAGGCTGCTGCGGCCCGGTCAACCGGGGCGTGGCGGTGTGGAACGGCAAGGTCTACGTCGGCAGCTTCGACGGCCGGCTGATCGCCCTCGACGCCGCCACCGGCAAGCCGGTGTGGAGCGTCGACACCATCCTCGACCGCAGCAAGAGCTACTCCATCACCGGCGCCCCGCGCATCGTCAAGGGCAAGGTACTGATCGGCAACGGCGGCGCCGAGTTCGGCGTGCGCGGCTACGTCACCGCCTACGACGCCGAGACCGGCCAGGAGGCCTGGCGCTTCTACACCGTCCCCGGCGACCCCAAGCTGCCCCCCGAGAACAAGGCCATGGCCATGGCGCTGAAGACCTGGGACGGCGACGGCTGGGTCAAGTGGGGCGGCGGCGGCACCGTGTGGGACTCCATGGCCTACGACCCCGAGCTGGACCTGCTCTACATCGGCACCGGCAACGGCTCGCCGTGGAACTACCAGTTCCGCAGCAACGGCAAGGGCGACAACCTGTTCGTCTCCTCCATCGTCGCCCTGCGCCCGGACAGCGGCGAGTACGTCTGGCACTACCAGGTCACCCCCCAGGACCGCTGGGACTACACCGCCACCCAGCACATGATCCTCGCCGACCTGAAGATCGACGGGCAGCTGCGCAAGGTGCTGATGCAGGCGCCGAAGAACGGCTTCTTCTATGTGCTCGACCGCACCAACGGCAAGCTGCTCTCGGCCCGCAACTACGTCCCGGTGAACTGGGCCAGTGGCATCGACCTCGCCACCGGCCGGCCCATCCTCACCGGCGCCGCCGACTACGCCAAGGAACCCAAGGTGGTGCAGCCCAGCTTCCTCGGCGGGCACAACTGGCACCCCATGTCCTTCAACCCCGTCACCGGCTACGTCTACATCCCCGCCCAGCACACCCTGGCCGAGCTGAAGGCGGCCAAGGAGCCGATGTTCCTGCCCAACAAATCGGTGGTGAACTTCGGCCTCGACGTGCCCAGCCTGCCGGAAGACCCCAAGGTGCTGGAGCAGATCCGCAACGCCTGGACCGGCGAACTGATCGCCTGGGACCCGGTGCGCCAGGCCCCGGCCTGGTCCCACCCCTACGCCGGCGCGGGTAACGGCGGCACCCTCAGCACCGCCGGCAACCTGGTGTTCCAGGGCACCGCCGATGGCCGCGTGGTGGCCTACAGCGCCGACAAGGGCGACACCCTCTGGGAGCACCGCGCCAACTCCGGCGTCATGGCCGGCCCGGTCACCTACAGCGTCAACGGCGAGCAGTACGTCGCCTTCTCCGTGGGCTGGGGCGGCATCATCCCGCGCCTCACCGGCCCGCTGACCAACAAGGGCAAGGTGCGCGCCGAAGCCCGGGTCATTGCCTTCAAGCTGGGTGCCAAGGGCGAACTGCCGCCGCCGCGCGAAGCCCCGGTGTTCCCCAACGCCGACCTGCCGCTGAACGCCACGCCCGCGCAGCTGGCCCAGGCCCGCGACCTGTTCAACGGCCTGTGCGCCGGCTGCCACGGCCTCAACGCCATCAGCGGCGGCGAAGTCCCGGACCTGCGCTACCTCACCGCCGACAAGCACGCCGCCTTCCCCGCCTACCTCAGTGGCGCGCTGATGCGGCGCGGCATGCCCAACTTCTCCGACATCCTCAAACCCGAGGACATGGAGCTGATCCGCCAGTACCTGGTCAAGCGCACCCATGACCTCCAGGCCGAGCTGAAACAGGCCGACGCCGCCCGCTGACCCCACCGCTGTTCCCAGGCGACGCCCACCCGGGCGCCGTCCGGGCGCAGCCATGCCCGAAAAACAACAAGAGAGCCCTGCCATGCCCACACGCCACGCCCTCACCCTCGCCACCGGCCTGCTGCTGGCCGCCCCCTTCGCCCAGGCCGACGTCAAGCCCGATGCCGGCGACTACACCGCCCTGCCCAAGGGCACCGACGTGGTGGTGCTCTACCAGCAGAACCCACGGGGCGACGAGGTCTACTCCGGCGGCCACAAGGTGGCCGACAACCTCGACCTGGACATGACCGTCGGCGTGCTCAGGCTGATCCACTTCACCGACTTCTTCGGCACCGGCTACACCTGGGACCCGCAGATCGTCATCCCCTTCGGCACCCAGGAGGTGGGCGCCAGCGACACCCGCACCTCGGGCCTCGGCGACATCACCTTCGGCGGCACCCTGTGGACCATTGGCGACCTGGCGCGCAACGAGCACCTGGGCTGGTCGGTGTTCGTCACCGCCCCCACCGGCAGCGACAAGAACGACGGCTTCGCCCTCAGCAACAACCGCTGGGCGGTGGACTTCCAGGTCGGCTACATCAAGGGCCTCACCGAGCGCATCAGCTGGGACGTCATCGCCGAAACCGAGTTCTACGGCGACCAGCGCAGCACCGATGCCAGGAAGGACCCGCTGATCCAGCTGCACAACCACCTGCGCTACAACTTCACCCCCGACACCTACGCCGCCCTCACCTACCGGCACAACTGGGGCGGCCGCGAAACCCTCGACGGCCAGACCCTGGCCACCAGCCGCGACAACGGCACCGTGGGCGTCTCCCTGGCCACCATGGTCAACAAGCAGCTGCAGCTGATGGGCCAGGTGATGCACGACACCCAGGTGCGCGAGGGCGTGAAGATCGACAACTCCCTGCAATTCCGCCTCGCCTACTTCTATTGACCCCCACCGCCTCCTACCAAAGGCCCAGGGCTCGTGCCGTGCATCCCCCGGCACGGGCCCCTATGATCGGCACAGCCCGAGCCAGCCATAAGAACGACACGCCATGAAGCCCGCCGCCCTGACCCTGTCCCTGCTCGCCGCCTCCAGCCCGCTGCTGGCCGAGGAAGTCGCCGAACTGGACCCGCTGGAGATCACCGCCTCACGCACCCGCACCGACTGGCTCACGGCCCCGGTCGCCGTCAGCGCCGTGGAGACCGCCAACCGCCCCGGTGAGCAGGGCCTGACCCTCGACACCCAGCTCGCCCAGGTGCCCGGCACCTACGTGCAGAGCCGCTACAACTTCGCCCAGGGCATGCGCATCGCCATCCGAGGCTTCGGCGCCCGTTCCAGCTTCGGCGTGCGCGGCGTGCGGGTGCTGGTGGACGGCGTGCCGCTGACCATGCCCGACGGCCAGACCGAAATGGACGGCGTCGACACCGCCCTGGTGGAAAGCCTCGAAGTGATCCGCGGTCCGGCCGCCAGCAGCTACGGCAACGCCGCCGGCGGCGTGCTGGCCATCCGCACCCGCGAGCCGGGGGAAACGCCCTTCAGCCAACTGGACGTCAGCGCCGGCGGCCTCGGCTACCACCGCGTGCGCGCCGAGACCAGCGGCAGCGTCGACAACCTCGGCGGCCTGCTGGCCTTCAACAGCACCCAGCTGGACGGCTACCGCGACCACGGCCGCGCCGAAGCCAACAGCTTCACCGGCAAGCTCGCCTGGCAGGCCGAGGCCGGCCGCCTCGGGCTCAGCCTCAGCGCCCTGGACAACCGCTCCGAAGACCCCGGTGCCCTGACCCGCACCGAAGTCCGCGCCGATCGCAGCCAGGCGCGGGCCCAGAGCCTGCGCTTCAACTCCGACGAACGCATCCGCCAGCAACGCCTGGCGCTGACCTGGGAAGGCCAGGCCGCCGGCGACGACAGCTACCTGCTGCGCAGCTGGGTCGGCAGCCGCCAGTTCGGCAACCGCCTGCCCCTGCAGAACAACGGCCAGACCCGCTACGACCGCCTGTTCAGCGGCCTTGGCGCCCAGTACACCCACCATGCCGAGTGGTTCGGCCTGCCCCAGCGGCTCACCGGCGGCCTCGACCTGGAAGCCCAGCGCGACGACCGCGACCGCCACAACAACCTCGACGGCCGCACCGGCGCCCTGACCCTGGAGCAACGGGAACAGGCCCGCAGCCAGGGCCTGTTCCTGGAAGACGCGATCCAGCTCGGCGAGCGCTGGCAAGCCACCCTCGGGCTGCGCCGCGACAGCGTGAAACTGGAGGTGGACGACCGCTTCCTCGGCAACGGCGACGACTCCAGTGCCCGCACCTACAGCGACTGGAACCGCAGCCTGGGCCTGAGCTACCGGCTGGACGCGCACCACGTGCTCTACGCGCGCTACGCCACCTCCTTCGAAACGCCCACCGCCAACGAACTGGCCAACCCGGCCGGCGGCGGCTTCAACCCTGCACTCGGCCCGGCCCAGGCCACCAACCGCGAAGTGGGGCTGAAAGGCGAATGGAACGACCTGCGCTACGAAGCGGCGCTCTACCGCATCGACCTGGACGACGAACTGGTGCCCTACGGCAGCGGCATCACCTACTACGCCAACGCCGGCAAGTCCCGCCGCGACGGCCTGGAACTGAGCCTGGACTGGCGCCTCGACCCGCACTGGCGCCTGGCCGCCGCGTACAGCTACAACGACTACCGCTTCATCGAGTTCAAGAGCGGCAACGCCGACTACGGCGACAACGCCATCCCCGGCATCCCGCGCCAGTCGCTGTTCGTCGAAGTGGCCTACGAATGGGATGGCGGCTACGCCCGCCTCAACAGCGTCACCCAGGACCGGCTCTACGCCGAGAATGCCAACAACGTGCGGGTCGGCGGCTACACCCTGGTCAACGCCCGCCTCGGCACCCGCCTGGAATGGAACGGCCAGGCCCTGGAGCCCTACCTGGGCATCGACAACCTGTTCGGCCGGGACTACTACGACAACATCCGCATCAACGACGGCAACGCCCGCTACTTCGAGCCCGGCCCCGGCCGCGTCATCTATGCCGGCGCCAGCCTGAGCTTCTGAAGGGCGTTACTCCGGTACTTCGACGCTGACGTGGATGGCATCGTGGCGCCAGAACTCCAGGTCGCAGTCGATCAGCCGACCGTGCTGGTCGCGGTTGATACGGGTGATCCTCAGCGCCGGGCTGCCGGCGGTCACCTTCAGGTGGGTGGCGGCCTCCGGGTGCAGCGCGGTGGGCACCATGTCGAAGCGCACCCGCCCGTAGCGGATGGCGTACTCGCTGGCGTACAGCTCGGTGAGCGAGCGGGTCAGGTCGAATTCGATGATGCCGGGGAAGTACGCCGGGTTCAGGTAGTGCTCCACGTACAGCACCAGCCGCCCATCCACCCGCCGGGCCCGGCGGATCTGGTAGACGCTGGACAGCGCCGGCAGCTCCAGCAGCTCGCAGATCTCCACGCTGGCTGGGATCAGCCGCGCCCCCAGCACCTCCGTCCCCGGCACCCGCCCCTGCTCGGCCACCATCGCGTGGAAGTGGCTGCGCACCAGTGGGTTGTAGGCCAATCGCGGCGGCGAAACGAACCAGCCACGACGCTCCTCGCGGTAGATCAGCCCCTGGGCCTCAAGTTGCCCCAGCGCCTCGCGCAGGGTGATGCGGGTGGTGTCGAACAGCTCGCTGAGCCGGCGCTCGGCCGGCAGCTTGCCGCCCAAGGGCAGCAGGCCGTGCTCGATCTGCGCCTGCAGTGCATGGCAGATGGCGGTTACGGTACGGGGCGCCTCATCGCGCATCGAAAGACTCCAGTCTGGAATAGACCAGCACCATAAAAGTGCGGTGCCGGCGGGGTCGTCGCCATCCTAGGCAGCCTGCATGACCGTTCCGTGACACCACCCCGCGCCTGCATGGCCCATGCCAGGAGCATAGCCCCAGCCCACGCGCCATCCACCTTGTAGCCATGGTCTACGCTTGCTCTCGCCGCGACCGCAGGCGAGGTCGCGGCGTGCCGTGAAATAAAACCGTCATCCAGGGCCATTAGATTGGCCTGGGTCTTGCTGATCTAGACCAACAACACAACCCCGCTAAGGAGCTTCATATGAAACGCCTGCTGCTGGCTTCACTGATTGGAACGACCCTGGCCATGAGCAACCTGGCCATGGCTGACGACGCTGCCCTGAAGACCCTCGAAGAAGCCGCCCGCAAGGAAGGCGCCGTGAACAGCGTGGGTATGCCCGACAGCTGGGCCAACTGGAAGGACACCTGGGTCGACCTGGAGAAGAAGTACGGCCTCAAGCACATGGACACCGACATGAGCTCGGCGCAGGAAATCGCCAAGTTCGCCGCCGAGAAGGACAACGCCACCGCCGACATCGGTGACGTCGGCGCCGCCTTCGGCCCCATCGCCAAGGAGCAGGGTGTTACCCAACCCTACAAGCCCAGCACCTGGGACCAGATCCCCGCCTGGGCCAAGGATGCCGACGGCCACTGGGCCCTCGCCTACACCGGCTCCATCGCCTTCATCGTCAACAAGCAGCTGGTCAAGGAAGTGCCCAAGTCCTGGGCGGACCTGAAGAAGGGCAAGTACAAGGTCGCCATCGGTGACGTCAGCGCCGCCGCCCAGGCGGTGAACGGCGTGCTGGCCGCCGCCATCGCCAACGGCGGTGACGAGAAGAACATCCAGCCGGGCCTGGAATTCTTCGCCGAGATCGCCAAGCAGAAGCGCCTGTCGCTGTCCAACCCGACCATCCAGACCCTGGAGAAGGGCGAGGTGGAAGTGGGCATCGTCTGGGACTTCAACGGCCTCTCCTACCGTGACCAGATCGACCCCAGCCGCTTCGAGGTGCTGATCCCCTCCGACGGCTCGGTGATCTCCGGCTACACCACCATCATCAACAAGTACGCCAAGAACCCGAATGCCGCGAAGCTGGCCCGCGAGTACATCTTCAGCGACGCCGGCCAGATCAACCTGGCCAAGGGCAACGCCCGCCCGATCCGCGCCGAGCACCTGACCCTGCCGGCCGAGGTGCAGGCCAAGCTGCTGCCCAACGAGCAGTACGCCAAGGTCCAGCCGATCAAGGATCCCAAGGCCTGGGAAGCCACCTCGAAGGCTCTGCCGCAGCAATGGCAGGAGCAGGTCATCATCGAGATGGAATAAGCCCGGTCGCCCGCCCCGGTGCGCCACGCGCGCCGGGGCGAGCCCCCGCTTGAGGCAGTCAGAATGAAGAGAAAAGCCGTCCTCGTCCTGCTCGACGGGCTGAACCACCCGGTGGCCAGCCACGCCATGGGCCACCTGCTCGCCTGGTGCGCCGCCGACCGTGCCGCGCTGTACCGCCTGGATTGCGAGCTGCCGGCGCTGTCGCGCCCGCTCTACGAATGCATCCTCACCGGCGTGCCGCCCATCGACAGCGGCATCGTCCACAACGACGTCTCGCGCCTGTCCCGCGAGCGCAGCCTGTTCCACATCGCCCGCGACGCCGGGCTCAGCACCGCGGCCGCGGCCTACCACTGGTTCAGCGAGCTGTACAACCGCTCGCCCTTCGACCCGGCCCGCGACCGCCACACCGAAGCCCCCGAGCTGCCCATCCAGTACGGGCACTTCTACTGGGCCGACCACTACCCCGACGCGCACCTGTTCGCCGACGCCGAGCACCTGCGCCTGCGCCACAGCCCCGACGTGCTGCTGGTGCACCCGATGAACATCGACGACGCCGGCCACAAGCACGGCCTGGACAGCGCCCAGTACCGCAACGCCGCGCGCATGGCCGACGTCATCCTCGCCGAGTACCTGCAGCGCTGGGTGGATGCCGGCTACCAGGTGATGGTCACCGCCGACCACGGCATGAACGTCGACCGCTCCCACAACGGCACCCTGCCGGAGGAGCGCGAGGTGCCGCTGTTCGTCATCGGCGATGCCTTCAGCCTCGACCCGACCGCCCGCCCGCTGCAGACCGAACTCTGCGGCACCCTCTGCGAACTGCTGGGCATCCCCCACGACAAACCCTTCTGCCGGGAGCTGTTGAAGTGAATTCAGCCAACCGCGGCAAATGGCTGGCCCTCCTGTGCCTGCTACCCTTCGCCGTCTTCTTCGTGGTCTTCCAGATCGCCCCGCTGGCCTGGGTGGCCATCAACAGCCTGAACAGCCCCGAAGGCTGGGGCCTGGGCAACTACGCCAAGGTGTTCAGCTCCAAGTTCTACCTGCAGGCCATCAGGCACAGCCTGGAGATCGCCTTCTGGTCGAGCCTGTTCGGCATCGTCATCGCCGTGCTCGGCAGCTACTCGCTGCGCCAGGTGGACAGCCGCCTGCGCGACTTCGTCATGGCCTTTTCCAACATGACCAGCAACTTCGCCGGGGTGCCGCTGGCGTTCGCCTTCATCATCCTGCTGGGCTTCAACGGCGCGCTGACCCTGCTGCTCAAGCAGAGCGGGCTGATCGAGGACTTCAACCTCTATTCCAAGACCGGCCTGATCGTGCTCTACACCTACTTCCAGATTCCCCTGGGGGTGCTGCTGCTCTACCCCGCCTTCGACGCCCTGCGCCAGGACTGGCGCGAGTCGGCGGCGCTGCTGGGCGCCGGCACCTGGCACTTCTGGCGCTACATCGGCCTGCCGGTGCTGACCCCGGCGCTGCTGGGCACCTTCATCATCCTGCTGGCCAACGCCCTGGGCGCCTACGCCACGGTGTACGCGCTGACCACCGGCAACTTCAACGTGCTGCCGATCCGCATCGCCGCCATGGTGGCCGGCGACATCGCCCTCAACCCGACCCTGGCCAGCGCCCTGGCCATGGTGCTGGTGGGGCTGATGGCGCTGATCACCGTCGTCCACCAGTGGCTGTTGAAGAGGAGCTACCATGTCGCGCGCTGAAACCCGGGCCGCCGGCCTGTACCACCGCCTGGTGGTCTGGGTGCTGTTCCTGATCCTGCTGCTGCCGCTGGCCGGCACCCTGCTCTATTCGCTGTCCACCAGCTGGTCGGCGACCATCCTGCCGGACGGGCTGACCTTCAAGTGGTACCTGGCGCTGTGGAGCGACGCCCGCTTCCTCGCCGCCTTCGGCCAGTCGCTGCTGGTGTGCTTCGGCGCCCTGGCGCTGTCGGTGGTGCTGATCCTGCCGCTGCTGTTCGTGGTGCACTACCACTTCCCGAAGCTGGACGCGCTGATGAACATCCTCATCCTGCTGCCCTTCGCGGTGCCGCCGGTGGTGTCCTCGGTGGGCCTGCTGCAGCTCTACGGCTCCGGCCCGCTGGCGATGATCGGCACGCCGTGGATCCTCATCGGCTGCTACTTCACCGTGGCCCTGCCCTTCATGTACCGGGCCATCACCAACAACCTCCAGGCGATCAACCTGCGCGACCTGATGGACGCCGCCCACCTGCTCGGCGCCAGCACCTGGAAGGCCGCCTTCCTGGTGGTGCTGCCGAACCTGCGCAAGGGCCTGATGGTGTCGCTGTTCCTGTCGTTCTCCTTCCTCTTCGGCGAGTTCGTCTTCGCCAACCTGCTGGTGGGCACCCGCTACGAGACCCTGCAGGTGTACCTGAACAACATGCGCAACAGCAGTGGCCACTTCAACAGCGCCCTGGTGATCTCCTACTTCCTCTTCGTGCTGCTGGGCACCTGGGCAGCCAACCGTCTGAACAAGGACAAGGCATGAGCTTTCTCTCGATCCGCGGCCTGCACAAACGCTACGGCCAGACCACCATCTTCACCGACATCGATTGCGAGATCGGCAAGGGCGAGTTCGTCACCCTCCTCGGCCCCTCGGGCTGCGGCAAGTCGACCCTGCTGCGCTGCATCGCCGGCCTCACCGAGGTGGACGGCGGGCAGATCCTGCTGGACGGCCAGGACCTGGTGCCGCTTTCACCGCAGAAGCGCGGCATCGGCATGGTGTTCCAGAGCTACGCCCTGTTCCCCAACATGACTGCCGCGCAGAACGTCGCCTTCGGCCTGCGCATGCAGAAGGTCGGCAGGGACGACAGCGCCCGCCGCGTGCAGGAAGCCCTGGCCATGGTGGAGCTGGACCAGCACGCCGAGCGCTACCCCCACCAGCTTTCCGGCGGCCAGTGCCAGCGCGTGGCCCTGGCCCGCTCCCTGGTGACCCGCCCGCGCCTGCTGCTGCTGGACGAGCCGCTCTCGGCCCTCGACGCACGCATCCGCAAGCACCTGCGCGAGCAGATCCGCAGCATCCAGCAGGAGCTGGGGCTGACCACCATCTTCGTCACCCACGACCAGGAGGAGGCGCTGACCCTGTCCGACCGCATCTTCCTGATGAACGCCGGGCGCATCGTCCAGAGCGGCGATGCCGAAACCCTCTACACCGCGCCGGTGGACGCCTTCGCCGCCGGCTTCATCGGCAACTACAACCTGCTGGAGGCCGAAGCCGCCAGCCGCCTGCTGCAACGGCCGGTCAGCGCCCGCGTGGCGATCCGCCCGGAGGCCATCGCCTTGGGCGAAGGCGGCATCGAGGCCGAAGTGCGCAGCCACAGCCTGCTGGGCAACGTCATCCGCTACCGGGTCCAGGCCCAGGGCGTGGAGCTGCTGGTGGACGTGCTCAACCGCTCCGCCGACGACCTGCACCCGGTGGGCCGGCGCATCGGCCTGCGCATCGACGCGGACGCTGTCCGGGAGGTGGCGTGATGGCCCTGGCGATCTTCGACCTTGACGACACCCTGATCGACGGCGACTGCGCCAGCCTGTGGAGCGCGCACATGGCCGACCTCGGCTGGGTCGACCGCGACTCGTTCCTGGCCAGGGACCACGAGCTGATGACCCTCTACGCCGAGGGCAAGCTGGCCATGGAGGACTACATGGCCTTCAGCCTCTCGCCCCTGGTGGGCCGCACCGCCGAGGAAGTCGCCTCGGTGGTGGAGCCCTTCGTCGAGGACGTGATCGAGCCGATCATCCACAGCGACGCCATGCGCTGCCTGGCCGGGCACCGTCAGGCCGGCGACCGGCTGCTGATCATCTCCGCCTCGGCGCACTTCCTGGTGAGCGCCATCGGCGAGCGGCTGGGGGTGGAGGAAGTCCTGGCCATCGACCTGGCCGAAGAACACGGCCACTACAGCGGCAAGACCCGGGGCGTGCTGACCTACCGCGACGGCAAGGTGACCCGCCTGAACGCCTGGCTGGCCGAACACGGCGAGCGCCTGGACGGCGCCTATTTCTATTCCGACTCGCGCAACGACCTGCCGCTGCTGGGCATGGTGGACAACCCCCGCGTGGTCAACCCCGACCCGGTGCTGCGCGCCCACGCCGAGCAGGCCGGCTGGCCGATCCTGGCCTGGCGCTGAGGCCGCTCAGGCCAGCAGCGCCACCGACTTGATCTGCGCCCAGACCGCCTGGCCCGGGTGCAGCCCGAGTTGGTCGTGGGAGTAACGGGTGATGCGCGCCAGCAACGGCGTGCCTTCCACGTCCAGGCGCACCAGCACGTGGGCGGCGTTGTCCGCCGGGATGCTGTCGCGCACCGTGGCCGGCAGCAGGTTGAGGATGCTGCTGTCCGCCTGCCGCTGCAGGCTCAGGCTGACGTCACGCGCGCGCACCGTGAAGCGCACCCGCCGCCCCGCCTCGGCGGGCGCATGGGCCACCCGCACGCTGAGACCGCTATCCGGCAGGCCGAGGGTCAGCAGCTGGTAAGCGGCGTCGTGGGCCACCACCCGCCCTTCCACCACCACGCCGGCGTCGTCGTCCAGGGCCGTGGGCAGGTCCAGCCGCGCCAGGGTTTCGCCCAGGGGCCCGCTGGCCAGCACGCGGCCGGCCTCCAGCAGCACCAGGTGATCCGCCAGGCGCGCCACCTCTTCCGGGGAATGGCTGACGTAGAGCACGGGGATGTCCAGCTCGTCGTGCAGGCGTTCCAGGTACGGCAGGATCTCCGCCTTGCGCTTGCCGTCCAGGGCCGCCAGGGGTTCGTCCATCAGCAGCAGCCGGGGGCTGGTGAGCAGCGCCCGGGCCATGCCCACGCGCTGCCGCTCGCCGCCGGACAGCCGCGCCGGCATGCGCTCCAGCAGGTGCTCGATGCCCAGCAGCGCCACCGCCTGGTCGAAGGGCACGCGGCGCTGGGCCGCCGGGATGCGCCGCTCACCGAACGCCAGGTTGCGCCGCACCGACAGGTGCTCGAACAGGCTCGCCTCCTGGAACACGTAGCCCAGGGCGCGCCGATGGATGGGCACGAACAGGCCACGGGCGCTGTCCTGCCAGACCTCGCCGTTGACCTCCACGCGGCCCTCGGCCCGCTCCAGCCCGGCCAGGCAGCGCAGCACGCTGGTCTTGCCGGAGCCGGAATGGCCGAACAGTGCCGTCACCCCGCGCCCCGGCAGGTCCAGGTCGGTGTCCAGCTCGAAGCCCGGCCAGGCCAGGCGCAGGCGGGCACGGATGCGGTCGTCGGTGCTCATCTCAGCTCCAGCCCGGCTTGAGCCGGCGGCTGGAATACAGCGCCAGCAGGATGAGGAAGGAGAACACCACCATGCCGCCCGCCAGCCAGTGGGCCTGGGCGTATTCCATGGCCTCGACGTGGTCGAAGATCTGCACCGACACCACGCGGGTCTTCTCCGGGATGTTGCCGCCGATCATCAGCACCACGCCGAACTCCCCCACCGTGTGGGCGAAGCCGAGGATGGACGCGGTGATGAAGCCGGGCCGGGCCAGCGGCAGCACCACGTGGAAGAAGGTGTCCCAGGGGCCGGCCCGCAGGGTGGCGGCCACCTCCAGCGGGCGCGAGCCGATGGCGTCGAAGGCGTTCTGCAGCGGCTGCACCACGAAGGGCATCGAGTAGAACACCGAGCCCACCACCAGCCCGGCGAAGGTGAACGGCAGGGTGCCGAGCCCCAGGGCCTGGGTGAACTGCCCGACGAAGCCATGGGGCCCCATGCTCACCAGCAGGTAGAAGCCGATGACCGTGGGCGGCAGCACCAGCGGCAGCGCCACCACCGCGCCCACCGGCCCCTTGAGCCAGGAGTCGGTCCGCGACAGCCACCAGGCGATGGGCGTGCCCAGCACCAGCAGCAGGGCCGTGGTCAGGGTCGCCAGTTCCAGGGTCAGCCGGATGGCCGCCCAGTCGTCACCGCTCAGGGGCATGCAGGGTTCCTTGAATCAGGGCACGCAGCGGGCGGCCGCCGCGTCAGGGTTTCTCGATCTGGTAGCCGAAGGACTTGATCACCGTGGCCGCCTTCTCGCCCTTGAGGTAGTCCACCAGGGCCTGGGCGGCGGGGTTGTCCTTGCCCTTGGCGAGGATCACCGCGTCCTGCTTGATCGGATCGTGCAGGGCCGCCGGGACGATCCAGGCGGAGCCGCCGGTCACCTTGCCATCCTTGTAGATCTGCGACAACGCCACGAAGCCCAGCTCGGCATTGCCGGTGGCGATGAACTGATGAGCCTGGGTGATGTTCTGGCCTTCCACCAGCTTGCCCTTGACCTGGGCGGTCAGGCCCAGCTTCTCCAGCACCTGGGTGGCGGCCAGGCCGTAGGGGGCGGCCTTGGGGTTGGCGATGGAGAGGTGCTGGTAGTCGTTCTTCTTCAGCACCTCGCCCTGGGCGTCCACGTAGCCGGGCTTGGCCGACCACAGGGCCAGGGTGCCGATGGCGTAGGTGAAGCGCGAGCCGGGCACGGTGGCGCCCTCCTGCTCCAGCTTGGCCGGGGTGCTGTCGTCGGCGGAGAGGAACACCTCGAACGGCGCGCCGTTCTGGATCTGCGCGTAGAACTGGCCGGTAGCACCGGTGGCGATCACCAGCTTGTGGCCGGTGTCCTGCTCGAAGTCCTTGGCGATGGCCTGGATCGGCGCGGTGAAGTTGGCGGCGACGGCCACCTGGACGTCCTGGGCCAGGGCCAGGTGGGCGGCGGCACTGGCGGCCAGGGCGACGAACACGCGGGACAGCTGAAGCATGGGAAGCACTCCTTTGTTCTTGTGCGGGAAGAGCGAAGCGGTGAGCGGGTGGAGACTCTACACCAGTCGCTATATACAAAACCACACAGCGAAAAAAGGAATCCCACGGACCGTCGAAACAGTCCGTGGAACCGCCGCTGAAAGGCCCAGGCGAGGCCGTACTTCAGTGGGCGTTTGCCGCCGCCCCCGCCTTGGCACCGAAGGGCGGCTTGGCCAGCCAGATCAGCAGGATCAGGCCCATGCAGACCCAGCCGATCATCGTGAAGTAATCAATGGTCGACATCATGTAGGCCTGCCCGGTGACGATGCGGTCCAGCGCCGCCGCGTTCTGCTGGGTGACCCCGCCCATCTGCTCCAGCATCTGCCGGGTGCCCGGCTCGTAGGTGCTGATGTGCTCGGTGAGGTACGCATGGTGCTGGTCGGCCCGGCGTATCCAGATCCAGGTGGTGAGGGACGCCGCGAAGCTGCCGCCCAGGGTCCGCAGGAAGGTGGCCAGGCCCGAGCCGTCGGCGATCTCGTGCTGGGGCAGGTCCGACAGCAGGATGCTGAGGATCGGCATGAAGAACAGCGCCACGCCGAAGCCCATGAACAGCTGCACCAGGGCGATGTGGGTGTAGTCCACCTCGGTGGTGAAGGACGCGCGCATGAAGCAGCTGGCGCCGATGGCGAAGAACGCCAGGCTGGCCAGCACCCGCAGGTCGAAGTTCTGCGCGTAGCGCCCGACGAAGGGCGACATGATCACCGGCAGCAGGCCGATGGGCGCCGCCGCCAGGCCGGCCCAGGTGGCGGTGTAGCCGAGCTGGGTCTGCAGCCACTGCGGCAGCAGCAGGTTGATGCCGAAGAACGCCGCGTAGCCGCCCACCAGCGCCAGGGTGCCGGCACTGAAGTTGCGGTGGCGGAACAGCCGCAGGTTGACGATGGGGTGGCGGTCGGTGAACTCCCAGATGACGAACACGGCCAGGGCGATGGCGGCGATCACGCTGCCGGTGATGATGAAGCTCGACTCGAACCAGTCCAGGTCGTTGCCCTTGTCCAGCACGATCTGCAACGCGCCGACGCCGATCACCAGGGTCGCCAGGCCGACCCAGTCCATGGGCTCGCGCTTGAGGGCCACCGGCCGCTTGCGCAGCTGCTGGTAGACCACGAAGGCAGCGAACAGGCCGATGGGCAGGTTGATGAAGAAGATCCACGGCCAGCTGAAGTCATCGGTGATCCAGCCGCCGAGGATCGGCCCGGCGATGGGCGCCACCACCGTGACCATCGCCAATAGCGCCAGGGCCATGCCGCGCTTGGCCGGCGGGTAGATGGACAGCAGCAGGGTCTGGGTGATGGGGTACAGCGGCCCGGCGACGAAGCCCTGCAGGGCGCGGAAGGCCACCAGGCTGTTCATCGACTGGGCCACCCCGCAGAGGAACGACGCCAGCACGAACAGCAGCGCGGCGGCGATGAACAGGCGCACCTCCCCCACCCGCCGGCTCATCCAGCCGGTGAGCGGGAGGGCGATGGCGTTGCTCACCGCAAAGGAGGTGATGACCCAGGTGCCCTGCTCCGAACTCACCCCCAGGTTGCCGGCGATGGTGGGCAGGGCGACGTTGGCGATGGTGGTGTCCAGCACCTGCATGAAGGTGGCCAGGGACAGGCCCACCGTGGCCAGGACCAGGTTCGGCGGGGTGAAGCTGGCGGCGGCGTTCTCGCTCATGGTCGCGGCCTCAGCGCAGGGCGGTGCGGCGGGCGGCATCCGGGCCGTTGGCGTGGATCAGCTGCTCGATCATGTGGTCGGCCTCGGCCAGCTGGCGCTGGTACACGTCGGTGGCGAACAGCGCCTGCTTGGGCGGCTGCTGGGCCAGGGCCGGGCCGCTCTGGTCGTGCAGGTCGACCTTGACGTTCATCGACAGGCCGATGCGCAACGGGTGCTCCTTGAGCTGGTCGGCGTTGATGCGGATGCGCACCGGCACCCGCTGGACGATCTTGATCCAGTTGCCGGTGGCGTTCTGCGCCGGCAGCAGGGAGAAGGCGCTGCCGGTGCCGACGCCGAGGCTGTCCACGGTGCCGCTGTACTTCACGTCGCCGCCGTAGAGGTCGGACTCGATCTCCACCGGCTGGCCGATGCGCATCTTCTTCAGCTGGGTTTCCTTGAAGTTGGCGTCGATCCACACCTGGTCCAGGGGGATCACCGCCATCAGCGCGGTGCCCGGCTGCACGCGCTGGCCGAGCTGCACGGTGCGCTTGGCGACGTAGCCGGTGACCGGCGCCACCAGGGTGGTGCGGGCCTTCTCCAGGTAGGCCTGGCGCAGTTGCGCGGCGGCGGCCTTCACCTCGGGGTGGGAGGCGATCACGGTGTCGTCCACCAGCGCGCTGCTGGACTTGAGCTGCTGCTGGGCGCTGGTCAGGGCGCTGCGGGCCGACTCCAGGGCGTCACGGGCGTGGGCCAGCTCCTCCTGGGAAATGGCCCCGTCCTTGGCCAGGTTGCGACGGCGGGCGAAGTCGGCGCGGGCCTTCTCCATCGCCACCTCGCGGGCGGCCACCTCGGCGCGGTAGCCGTCCACGCTGTTGTAGAGGCCACGCACCTGGCGCACGGTGTGGGCCAGGTTGGCCTCGGCGCGCTGCAGGCCCACTTCGGCGTCGGCCGGGTCGAAGCTCACCAGCTCCTGGCCTTCCTGCACCAGGTCGCCGTCGTCGGCGCCGATGCGGGTGACGGTGCCCACCGTCTGCGGGGTGATCTGCACCACGTT
The DNA here is from genome assembly GCF_011397855.1 of Metapseudomonas otitidis. NCBI lineage: Bacteria > Pseudomonadati > Pseudomonadota > Gammaproteobacteria > Pseudomonadales > Pseudomonadaceae > Metapseudomonas > Metapseudomonas otitidis. The sequence continues at coordinate 4,286,029 of NZ_AP022642.1, forward strand.
GCCGCCGATGTAGGCGTCGTCGGTGCCTTCGCTCCACTGGCCGACCAGCTGCTGCCAGGCGAAGCTGGCACCGCCGCCGATGACGATCACGGCCAGCAGGCCCAGCAGCAGGCGTTTGCGGCGGGGGTTGCCCTGTTCGGGGGTGTCTTGGGTTTCGGTGCTCATGGTCGGTGCCTCGTTCATTCGGTGGCAGTCGGCTGGCCTGCCTGGGCCAGCGGGGTGCTGTCGGGTTGGAAGCCGCCGCCCAGGGCCTGCACCAGGCGCACGGAGGCGTCGATGCGCTGGGCGTCCAGGCTGGCCAGCTGGCGCTCGGCGACCAGCAGCTGCTGCTCGACGCTGAGGGCGTCGAGGTAGTTGCCGATGCCTTCGCCGTAGCGGCGCATGGCCAGGTCGTAGTTGGAGCGGGCGATGTCGCGGGCCTCGCGCTGGGCCTCGATCTGCCGGGCCAGGGAGTCGAGCTGGCTGAGGTCTTCGCTGACATCCCCCAGGGCGCCCACCAGGGCCTTGTTGTACTGGGCCACCGCCAGGTCGTAGTCGGCGTCGACGCCGTCGAGCTCGGCGCGCAGGCGGCCGCCGTCGAACACCGGCAGGGACAGCGCCGGGGCCACCTGGTAGAAGCGGCTGTCGCCCTTGAACAGGCCATCCCCGCCCAGGGCGGCGAGGCCGAGCATGGCGCTGAGGTTGAGGTTGGGGTAGAAGCCGGTCTTCGCCGAGTCGATGCCCCGGCTGGCGGCTTCCACCCGCCAGCGCGCGGCGACCACGTCAGGGCGACGGCCCAGCAGCTCGGCCGGCAGTTCCGAGGGCAGCGCCAGGGCCGCCGGCTGCAGCACCTGCGGACGCTGGATGGCGCGGCCCCGGTCCGGCCCCTGGCCGAGCAGTACCGCCAGGGTGGTGCGGTCACTGTCGATCTGCTGCTCGGCGGCCAGCAGTTGCTGGCGGGCGGTGGCGCGCTGGGATTCGCTCTGCTGCAGCTGCACCTTGCTGTCCAGGCCGGCGGCCATGCGCTGGCGGCTGAGGGTGTAGAGCTGCTCGGCGCGTTTCACTTCCTCGGCAGCCAGGTCCCGCGCGACGAAGGCATAGGCCAGCTGGTTGTAGGCCCGGGCGATGTCGGCGGACAGCGTCAAGCGCGCGGCCTGCTGGTCCACCTCGGCGGCGCGGGCCTTGCCCAGGGCCGCTTCCCAGGCGGCGCGCCGGCCGCCCCAGAGGTCGAGGTCGTAGTTGAAGCTGAGGGACAGGTACTTGAGGCCGGCGTAGTGCCCGCCGATGGGCGCCGGCACCACGCTTTCCGGGGCGCTGGCGCCGGAGTAGCCGGCACTGGCGTTGACGCCGGGCTGGCGATCGGCATCGCGCACCTGGGCATCGGCCAGGGCCTTGCGAGTACGGGCCGCAGCGGCCGCCAGGTCGGGCGAGCCGGCCAGGGCTTCACCGATCAGCCCATCGAGCTGGGCGTCACCCAGTCGGGTCCACCAGTCCTGGCGCGGCCAGGCGGCGGGCCCCACGGCGTGGCCGGCGAGGCTGTCCCCAGCGGCCAGGCCGACCGGGTCGAGGCGCTGACCGGCGGGCTCCAGGCCGCTGTAGCTGGCGCAGGCGCCCAGGGCCAGGCTGGCACCGAGCACCAGCCCCAGGCGCAGGGCGGGACGGCGTTCATTCATGGTTCGGGTCTCCGGCAGAGAGGAAGGGGTCGCGCCCCTGGAGGATCTTGCCCAGCAGCCCGAGCAGGGTGCCGAGCTCCTCGGCGGTCAAGGGGCTGGTCAGCTCGTTCATGGCGTCGGAGACGATGCGCGGGGTCTCCCGGCTCAGCGCCAGGCCCTGCTCGCTGAGGTGCAGGCGCACGCTGCGGCGGTCCTCTTCGCAGCGCTGGCGCAGCAGCAGGCCCTTCTTCTCCAGGCGGTCGAGCATGCGGGTCATGGAGCCGCTGTCCACGGCCAGTTGGCGGCACAGGTCGGCCGGGGTGCTGGCGCGGCCCATGAAGATGAACACCAGCACCTTGAACTGCGCGGCGGTGATGTCCAGCGGGGCCAGGTGGAGGTCCAGCAGGCGGTCCTTGAGCAGCGCCGAGCGACCGAGGTACTGGCCGATGGAGCCGTTGAAGGGGTAATCGGAGGGGCTGTAGTGCTTCATTTCCTAATATCTGCCTAGGCAGCTATCGATGCGGCGATGTTACGCCTGAAGACACATTTGGCAAGACATTCACTGTTGCGTTTGCGCGACAATCCGTTCCGCCGCAAACGGATTGATCAGCGGAAGCCCCTATTCAGGGCCTCGCGGCGGGGATGAAACGCGGGACGCCGGGCAGCCATCCGCCCGACCGACGGTCAGGGTTCGAGGAAGGCAGCGACCTGTGCCGCGTCGAACGGCCAGTTCAGCTCGGCACCGGTGTCGTTGCGACGCAGGACGGGAATGCGCAGGGCGTAGGCATCCACCCACTGGGGCTGGTCGGTGATGTCCAGCACCTCCACCAGCAGGCCGTGCTCGACGAAGGGCATGAGCACGCTCTCGGCCACTTCGCACAGGTGGCATCCGAGGGTGCCGAACAGGCTGCATTCAGGAAGCATCACAGGGCTCGCGCAAGGGGAAGGGCGCGCAGTTTATCACGGCCTCCCGGCCCTTCTGCCGGGCGGGACAGACGGGGGCTGGCACGGCGCCACCCCCCGCCAGGCATCAACTGGCCTTGGGCGCGCTGGCGTCGACCGCGCCCTTCTCGGCCGGGGTGCCGGCAGTGCCCTGCAGCAGCGGCGCCAAGCCTTCCAGCAGGCGGCTGTTGAGGGATTTGGCCTTCTCCAGCTGGCCTTCGCTGAGGTTCTGGTTGAGGGAGAAGCCGCCGTCGAGCAGTTGCTGCAGGGTGCCCTTGGCGTCGTCGCTGAAGGCCGCCGCACTCTTCATCGCATCCAGCAGGCCACGGGCGTAGTCGCGCAGGGAGGTGTTCACCGCGCTGGCGGGCTGGCCGCCCTCCTCCGACACCGCGCCATAGGTGCTGGTGGCCTGGGCGTAGGTGGTCTGGGACAGGTTGAGGGACATGGAGGCGAGCTGGTCGCCGTTCATGTTCAGGGCCAGGGCGCGGTCGAAGGCGCCGGACAGGTCGCCCGAGTAGAACTTGCTGGAGATGTCCTGCACCTGGCCGAGCAGGTCGGTGAGTGCGGCCTTCTCGTCGTCGTTGAGGTTGCCTTCGATCTGCACCGACCAGCCACCGATCTGCAGGCTGCCGCTGGAGGCGCTGGCCTGGGCACTGGTGCTGGTGGAGGTGCCGCCATTGCCCGAGGTGCGGGTGCTGCTGGCGCTGGCCGAGGTGCTGGACCAGTTGGCCGAGGCCTGGGCGATGGAGATCTTCAGCTTGTCGCCTTCGCGGGTGGTCACCTCCATGTCGAAGGTGCTGGAGCGGGCTACCAGGGTGCTGGTGCTGGCGCTGACCGCCGTGCGGGAGACGCTGGAGGTGTCGCCAGCCGGGGCGTTACCCAGGCCATAGGTGCTGCCGATCCTGGCCAGGCCGTCCTGCACGCGCTGGAAGGTGTCTTCGATGTCGCTGGCGATCTTGCCGCCCAGCACACCCATGCCCTGGAGGATCTTCTTGGCTTCGGCGAAGCCCTTCTCCACGCCCTGGCGGGCCTGGTCGAGCATCTTCTGCAGCTTCTCGGGGTCGGCGCCATTGGCCGCTTCGGCCTGGATGCGGCCGCCGACGAAATCGAGGATGCGCCCGGCAACCTTGTCGGGGGTGTAGTCGTCCTGGGTCTTGCCGGCGAGGGTCGCGGGGTCGACGCCGAGTCGCTGGGCGACACGGTTGGCCAGGACGTTCTGGGCGTTGGTGGCGTTGCGGTTGGCGCTGTCGCTACGGGTCAGGTAGTTCGGGCGGCTGGTGGCCGAAGCCAGGGAATCGAGCGAGTTCATGGTGGCAGCCCCGTCTGAGCGGATGTACAGAATTTTTTGACGGCGACTACGGAAAAACCTTGAGGATTATTAAAGGGGTAACCGATGGACGGTCGGCGGCATTCATGCCTGCGGGTCGGGCACCCCGGCGGCGCGCAGCAGCACCTCGGCAGCGGCGCCGGCCTCCAGCGCCTGGTCACCCGGCCCCTGGATGTGCGCCATGGTGATGGCCCCCTCCAGCAGGTACTGCAGCTGGCGCGCCAGGCGCGCCGGCTCGGCCACCTCCAGGCGCTCCAGCGCCGCGCGGAAATGCGCCTCGGTATGGCCCTTGTGGGAGGCGGCGACGCGGTGGATGGGGTGGTCGCGGTCATGGAACTCCGCGGCGGCGTTGACGAAGGCACAGCCGTGGTACTCGGCCTCGTGCAGCAGGCCGTGCAGCCCCTCGAACACCGCCAGGATCGCCGTGCGCGGCGGCAAGTGCTCCAGCGCCCAGGCCATGCGCTCGCGGGGGGCTTCCATGCGCTTCTGCAGGGCGGCCTCGATCAGCTCGTCCTTGGACTTGAAGTGCTTGTAGAGGGTCATCTTCGCCACGCCGGATTCGGCCAGGATGCGGTCGATGCCGGTGGCATGGAACCCGTCGCGGTAGAACAGCGTAAGGGCGGTATCGATGAGCTGGTCGCGTTTGCTGGAAGCCATTGGAATCTCCTGGACGGCGCATTATGCGCATCCCCCGGCAGCGGCTCAAACCGCGTGGTTCGCGGCGCGGCGAAAAGAAGATTGAAATAAACAGACAGGTCTGTCTAGTATTTGCACCCCACCTCCATCACACGGATGACCTGCCATGCGCCTCCACGACTTCCCCCTCTCCGGCAACTGCTACAAGGTGCGCCTGTTCCTCGGGCTGATCGGCCAGGAGGCGGAGACCGTCTTCGTCAACCTGCCGGCCGGCGCGCAGAAGCAGCCGGCATTCCTCGGCCTCAACCCGCGCGGCCAGGTGCCGCTGCTGGAGGATGACGGCCAGGCCATCGGCGACTCCCAGGCCATCCTCGTCTACCTGGCCAGCCGCTACGCCCCCGCCTGGCTGCCGCTGGACCCCCTGCCCCTGGCGCGGGTCGCAAGCTGGCTGAGCTTCACCGCCAACGAGATCCACCACGGCCCGGCCCAGGCGCGGGTGCTCAAGCTGTTCAAGCGCCCCGGCGACCTGGCCGCCGCCCAGGCCCGTGGCGAGCAGGTGCTGGCCCTGGTGGATGCCCACCTCGCCCAGCACCGCTGGCTGGCCGAAGGCGAGACCCCGAGCGTGGCCGACGTAGCGGCCTTCCCCTACCTGGCGATGGCCGGCGAAGGCGGGCTCGACCTGGCACCCCATCCCCACCTGGGCGACTGGCTGGCGCGCATCCGCGCCCTGCCGGGCTTCATCGACACGCCCCGCCTGCCGGGCTGATCGCTCACCCCCTCCCCTGCCAAGGACGCCGCACCATGCCCCGCTTCGCCCTGCTGCTGACCCTGCTGCTCGTCACCGCCTTCGCCCAGGCCGAAGGCCTGCGCTTCGCCCTGGTGAAGACCTCCGGCGCGGAAACCCTCGACGCCTTCACCGTGGAGGGCGGCCAGTGGACCCGGACCGTCCCGGTCAACCACACCGCCGTGCTCATCCAGCACCACGCCGCCACCCTGCTGCTGGACACCGGCCTCGGCCGGCAGGTGGACGCGCAGTTCGAGAAGGACATGCCCTGGTGGGACAAGCCGCTGTTCAAGTACCAGACGGTGACGCCCGCCCGCGACCAGCTGGACCGGGACGGCATCCGCGTCGACCGCATCCTGCTCACCCATGCGCACTGGGACCATGCCTCGGCCCTGGCCGACTTCCCCGAGGTGCCGGTGTGGGCGCCCTGGGCGGAGATCGACTTCAGCCACATAGCCACCCCGCCCGCCGTGCTGCCCAGCCAGTTCACCCATGGCGTGCGCTGGCAGCCTTTCGAGTTCGAGCCGACGCCCTACATGGGCTTCGACGAGAGCCTCGACCTGTTCGGCGATGGCAGCGTGGTGCTGGTGCCACTGACCGGGCATACACCGGGCTCGGTGGGGGCGTTCCTGACACTGGCCGACGGACGGCGCTTCTTCTTCACCGGCGACACCAGCTGGCGCCTGGAAGGCTTCACCGGCCCGAACGAGAAGTTCTGGGTCAGCCGGCGGATGGTCGACAACGACCGCGAAGGCACGCGGGCCCAGCTCCAGCGGGTGCACGACCTGATCCAGGCCGACCCCGCGCTGACCGTGGTGCCAGCCCACGACGCCGCCGTGCAGGACCGCATTGGCTACTACCCGCAGTGGACCCAATAAGTGCGCGACCAATGTCTAAGGTGACGAAATTGTTACCGGGTGCTTAATTTTTCCGCGTTGTAACAGGGCGGCCCCAACCGCCCTGCAACCCCAACGAGGAGACAAGAACAATGAGCAAGACCTCGCTCGCGTCCGCCATCACCCTGGCGGCTCTCGGCACCGGCCTCACCCTGCCCGGCCTCGCCCAGGCCGACTTCCTGAAAGACAGCAAGGCCAGCGTCGAGCTGCGCAACTTCTACTTCAACCGTGACTTCCGCCAGCCGGGTGCCTCCCAGAAAAAGGCCGAGGAGTGGGCCCAGGGGTTCCTGCTGCGCTACGAGTCCGGGTTTACCGAAGGCACCATCGGCGTCGGCGTCGACGCCATCGGCCTGCTGGGGGTCAAGCTCGATTCCAGCCCCGACCGCAGCGGCACCGGCCTGCTCAAGCGCGACCGCGAGAGCAAGCGCGCCCAGGACGAATACGGCGAACTCGGCGTGACCGCCAAGCTGCGCGCCTCCAAGAGCGTGCTCAAGGTCGGCACCCTGATGCCCAAGCTGCCCAGCGTGCAGTACAACGACTCGCGCCTGCTGCCGCAGACCTTCAAGGGCGGCCACCTCAACTCCCTGGAGATCGACGGCCTGACTCTCGACGCCGGGCGCCTGACCCAGGTGAACCAGCGCGACTCCTCCGACTACGAGGACATGACCATCACCAGCGGCGGCGCGCGCGGCATCACCTTCCGCAGCGGCACCACCAGCGATGCGTTCAACTTCGGCGGTGTCACCTACAAGTGGAACGACAACCTCACCACCGGCTACAACTACGGCAACCTCGACGACCTCTACAAACAGCACATCTTCACCCTGGTGCACACGCTGCCGCTGGGTGACAAGCAGTCGCTGAAGAGCGACATCCGCTACGCCCGCTCCACCGACGAAGGCACCAGCAACGTGGACAACAAGGCCTTCGGCGCCATGTTCACCTACGCCCTCGGCGGCCATGCCTTCGGCCTCGGCTACCAGAGCATGAGCGGCGACACCGGCTACGCCTACATCAACGGCACCGACCCGTACCTGGTGAACTTCGTGCAGATCGGCGACTTCGCCAACAAGGACGAGAAGTCCTGGCAGGCCCGCTACGACTTCAACTTCGCCTCCGTGGGCATCCCCGGCCTGACCTTCATGACCCGCTACCTCTCCGGCGACAACGTCGACCTGGGCGCCGGCCGGCCGGATGGCAAGGAATGGGAACGCAACACCGACATCGCCTACGTGTTCCAGGACGGCCCGCTGAAGAACCTGGGCGTGAAGTGGCGCAACGCCACCGTGCGCTCCACCAACTTCGGCAACGACCTGGACGAGAACCGCCTGATCGTCAGCTACGTCATTCCGCTCTGGTAAGACGAGCCGCCAGCGTTGAAAACGCCGCCCTGAACCGGGCGGCGTTTTTCATGGGCCCGGTAACCACCGGCTCGGGGCCAGGCGGATCATCGAGCTCAGCCTCGCTCGACCAGCCGAGCCCCTCCGAACCATGGCGCCCCTCACCCCACCCTCAACACACCCGTATCGATAGCCAGGTGCACCAGCTCCGCCTGTGAGCCGATCTGCAGCTTGTTCTTCACCATCGTCAGGTGGTTGGAGACCGTCTTGCCGCTGATGCACAGGTGCTCGGCGATGCGCCGCACCGGCATGCCCCGCGCCAGCATGGTGAAGATCTCCAGCTCGCGCTGGGTCATGCCCGACAGGCGCGGGTCGCCCGCTTCCCGGCTGGGGTGGCAGGCGAGCTGGGTGGCCAGGGGCTGCTCGATGTAGGCGTGCCCGGCGAGGATGCGCCGCACCGCCTCCACCAGCACCTCCGGCGAGGCGCTCTTGGTGAGGTAGCCCGAGGCACCGGCCTCCAGCGCCTGGCGGACCAGGGGCAACTCGTCGTGCATGCTGAAGAACAGCACCCGCAGCTGCGGCAGGCGCTGGCGCAGGCGGCGGGTGGTCTCCAGCCCGCTGATACCGGGCAGGGTGAAGTCCATCACCACCAGGTGGGGAATGCTCTCCTGCACCGCCTGCAGGGCCTGCTCGCCGCTGGCCGCCTCGCTCACCTGCACCTCGGGCAGCAAGGCGCGGAGCAGGCTGGCGTAGCCCTGGCGCACCACCGAGTGGTCATCCACCAACAGAATCTTCATGGGCCCTCCAGGCCGTCCAGCGGCATGCTCACCCGCAACAACCAACCCCGGCCGGCGCGGGTGCGCAGGCGCAGGCGGCCGCCGAGGCAGCGGGCGCGCTCGGACATGGAGCGCAACCCGATGCCGGGCTGCGGGGCGCGCTCGGCGCCCCGCCCGTTGTCCCCCACCAGCAGGCACAGCCGCTGCCCGCGTCGCTCCAGGCGCACGCTCACGGCACTGGCGCCGGCATGCCGGGCGACGTTGGTCAGCGCCTCCTGCAGCAGGCGGTAGAGGTGCGCGCGCTCGCCCGGCGCGAGGGTCGGCAGCGACGTTCCCAGGTGCAGGCGCAGGGGAATGCCCTGGGCCTGCTGCCACTGCTCGGCGAGCAGGCGCAGGGCGTCGTCCAGGGCCAGGCGTTCCAGGGCGGTCGGGTAGAGGTCGCGCACCAGCGCGCGGAAGGCGGCCTGCATGCGCTGGCAGTTGCCCTCCAGGTCCTGCAGCACCGTGACGGTGCCCGGTGCCTGGCCGGACAGCGAGCGCAGCAGCAGCAACTGCGCGCGGATGCCCACCAGGTACTGGCCGATGTCGTCGTGCAGGGCCATCGCCAGGTGCTTGCGCTCGTGCTCCTGCAGGTCCAGCAGGGCCTGGGTGAGCGCGGCGTTTTCGTCGCGCACCCGCTCCAGGGTGCCGACCATGCCGTTGAAGTGCCCCACCAGGCGCTGGGCCTCGTCCAGCGGATGCCCCGCCAGGCGCACATCCAGGCGCCCTTCCGCCACCGCGTCGAAGGCCTGCTGCAGCTCCTCCAGCGCCTGCAGCCCGCGGGCCAGGGCCCAGCGGATGGCGGCCAGGCTGAGCGCCAGGGCCAGGGCGAACAGCACCAGCAGCTGCAGCACGCCGTTGCGTACCTCGTCGATGCCGTCACGAGGGTCGAGCAGCAGCCAGGCCTGTTCACCGCCAGCCAGGGGCAGCGGGTCGTCCACCGTCGCGGCCGGTGGGAAGGGCCAGCTCGGGGCGCTGCGGGTCAAGGGCGACGAAGCATTCATCGGCAGGCGCACGATCTGCAGGTGCCGCAGCCCGGCGGCGAGGGCCGAGTCGAGCACGTTCGGGTCCTGCTCGGCGGCCTGGCGCAGGTAATGGGCAGCGGCCCGCTCGGTGGCCATCTCCTCGGCCAGGGACTGGGCGCCCTGATGCACCAGCACCAGGCTGCAGAGCAGCGCCACGGCGGCGAAGCAGAGGCTGACCCAGAGCTGGATGCGCAGGGCCGTGCTCATGGCCGCGCCTGCTCCGGCTGGGCGCTGGGTGGCTGCGGGCCATGAACGCGATCCAGGCCGATCAGGGTGATGATCAGCAGCAGGCCACCCCTAAAAACTACCTGCGTTGTCATCGCTGCGTTAAAAACAGGCTCAAAATGCTCATTTACCACTCGTAAGCTGCGCTTTTTCGCCTGTTTTTGCCTTGCGCTGACCGCCTCGCCTACGTTTTTAGAGGTGCCCGACAGGGGCAGCAGCAGGGCCTTGAGCACACGCATGGCCGATCCTCGAGCGGATTTTCCGATGCGCCCATGCTAGGCGTACCCCCGGGCGAGCCGATTACTACCTTGGTACCGGTCGCGCTCCTACTTTGGTCAGCCGAGGGTCAGGGGCGGATGCCCTTGAGCTCCTGCAGCAGGGCCAGCAGCTCGGCGAGCTTCTCCGGCCCCAGGCGCTCCTGGATGCGCTGGTAGTTGCGCTCCATCTCCACGCTCATGGACTCGAAGCACTGCTCGCCCTTGGGCGCCAGGCTGACCAGTACGCGGCGCTGGTCCTGTTCCTGCTTGCGTCGGCGCACCATGCCGTCGCGCTCCAGGCGCAGCAGCACGCCACTCATGCTCGGCTTGAGGATGCAGGCCAGCCGCGCGAGGCGGTGGCTCTCCATCTCGCCGTTCTGGCGCAGGATGCGGATCACCCGCCACTGCTGCTCGGTGAGGCCGTGGAGGTTGAGTTGCGGACGGAAGAAGCGCATGGCGGCTTCGCGGGCCTGGAGCAGGCTGAGGGTCAGGGATGTGCGGGTGTTGGACATGGGTCTGGTGGGTCGGAAAAATTGTTCACAGTTTAACGATCAAGCCTTCAGGCGTCACGGCGCGCGGGCGGCCTTGACCTGGGCCCAGACCTTGTCGAGGGCGGCCTTCTGCTCGGCCGTCAGCCGTTCGAGCAGGTAGAGGCGCCGCCGCTCCTCGGCCTTGAGCACCTGCATCGGGCGTTCGCGGGCCAGTTCGGCCTGCTCGGCGGAATCCGCCGGCAGCGGCGAGTAGAACTGGCTGGCGCGCGCATCGGCCAGCGCGTTGCGGGGCTCCAGCAGGAAGTCGATGAAGCGCAGCGCCAGGTCGGGCCGCGGGGCGTTGGCGGGGATGGCCAGGCTGTCGATGAAGACCATCGCGCCCTCGTCGGGAATGCGGTACTGCAACGCCGGGTTGCGGGCCGATGCGGTGAGGGCGTGCCCCACCCAGCCCATGGCCAGGCACAGCCGGCCTTCCGCCAGGGCGGCGATGTAGGCCTCGTTGTCCAGGTAGCGGGCCTGCCGGGCGATGCCGGGCAACGCCTGCAGGCCTCGCTCGATCTGCCGGGGGCCTTGCAGGGCGAGGCTGCGGCCGCGGTAGTTGAACCAGAGCGAGGCCGTCTCTTCCGGGGCGTCCAGCAGGGCGATGCCACAGGTGGCCAGGCGGGCGGCCTGGTGCTCGTCGAACAGCAGGCTCCAACTGTTGGGCAGGGCGCCGCCGTAGGCCGCTTCCGCCGGCCCCGGGTTGATCACCAGCCCCACCGAGCCCCAGAGGTAGGGCACGGCGTAGCGATTGGCGCCGTCGATGCCCGCGAGCATCGCCAGCAGGCCCGGGTCGACCTGGCGGTAATGGCTCAGGGCGCCGGTATCCAGGGGCTGCAGGCGCTTCTCGCGGAGCAATCGGGCGAGCTGGAAATGCGACGGCACCACCACGTCGAACGCCTCGCCAGCGGCCAGGGCGGCGTCCAGTTCTTCGGCTGCCGTCATGGTGCGGTAGTCGACGCGGATACCGGTCGACTGCTGGAAGGCCTCGAGCACCTGGGGCTCGATGTAGTTCTTCCAGTTCAGCACCCGCAGCACCTCGTCGGCGCGGGCATCCAGGGCCCACACCAGCAACAGGCCGGCCAGCACTCTCATTGCGCGACTCCTTGCGGCAACCGGCGATGCGCCGGGACGCGCCATTAGGCCGGGGCACGGGGTGCCCGTCATGTCGCTGCCTGCCACGGGCGCTTGTCCCTGCCTGCCGCCCTGCCCGGCTGCACGACCGGGCATTGCCGCCACTCGTTAACCTATTCATGATCTGGCACCGCCCAGCCCGGAGTCGCCGCCATGCCCGCCCCGCTGTACCAGCAGACCCACCTCGGCCTCGCCCTCGCCATGCGGGCCCTGCACGCCACCCTGGAGGCCGCCGAACAGCATGGCGTGCGCGTCAGCATCGCCGTGGTGGATGCCTCCGGCCTGCCGATCCACACCGCCCACATGGACGGCGCGCCCCAGCCCAGCCGCGACATCGCCCTGCACAAGGCCATCACCGCCGCCGGCTTCGGCGTCGCCACCCGCGCCTGGGACCAGCGCCTGGCCGCCTGCTCCCCCGGTGTGCGCCAGGGCCTGCCCCTGCAGCCGAACCTGGCGCTGTTCGGCGGCGGCGAGCCGTTCCTGCATGACGGCAGGGTGATCGGCGCCATCGGTGTCTCCGGCGCCTCCGAGGCCATCGACAGCGCCTGCGCCCAGGCCGCGTCCCAGAGCGTTGCCCGGTACTTGTCAAACCTGGACAAGAACCCCGGCATTGAGGAACAAGACGCCATCCCCCGCAGCGGCTCCTAATATCCGTCGTCAGGCACGGGCCGCTCGGCGCGCCGCTAAAAACGTAGGCGAGGCAGTCAGCGCAAGGCGCAACGACCAACGGGAGTAACAGCCGAAGGCTGGCCCGAAGGGCGCGCACCAGCGCGTCAAACAGGCGAAAAAGCGCAGTTTAAGTGCTGTAAATGAGCACTTTGATCGGACTCGCGCACGAGGCTGTTTTTAACGCCGCGATGACAACGCAGGTAGTTTTTAGAGGTGCGCTTCGGCGCCAGCCGTCCCCCCACTGTCCAGGCTGCAGTCATGATCAACATCGAGACACCCACCTACTACACGGCCACCAAGAAGTACGACCTCAGCTTCCCCACCCTCCAGCAGGACCTGGAAGCGGACGTCGTCGTGATCGGCGGAGGTTTCTCCGGCATCAACACCGCCCTGGAGCTGGCGGAAAAGGGCATCACCAACATCGTGGTGCTGGAGGCCCGCTACCTGGGCTTCGGCGGGACCGGCCGCAACGGCGGGCAGATCATGGCCGGCATCGGCCACGACCTGGAGAAGATCCGCCACGACGTGGGCGAGGACGGCCTGCGGCAGATCTTCGAGATCAGCGACATGGGCGCCGACATCATCAAGGGCCGCATCGCCAAGTACGGCATCGACGCCGACTTCTGCCACGGCTACGGCTACATGGGCTTCAACGCCCGCCAGGAAAAGACCCTGCGGGCCTGGGAGAAGGAATTCAAATCCCTCGGTTCGCCCCACGAGATCCGCTTCCTCGGCGGCTCGGAGGTGAAGCAGATCATCGGCTCCGATGCCTACAGCAGTGCCCTGCTGCACATGGGCGGCGGCCACGTGCATTCGCTCAACCTGCTGCTGGGCGAGGCCAAGGCGCTGGCCAGCCACGGCGTGAAGATCTTCGAATACAGCCCGGCACTGGAGGTGACCTACGGCGAGCGCATCACCGTGCGCACTGGCCAGGGCTCGGTGAAGGCCAGCAAGCTGCTGTGGGCCTGCGACAGCTTCCTCAACAAGCTGGAGCCCGAGCTGCACCGCACCACCATCAACACCTACGCCTTCCAGATGATGACCGAGCCGCTGTCCGACGAGCTCATCCAGCGCATCAGCCCGATCCGCGGGGCGTACAGCGACATCCGCCCGGTCATCGACTACTACCGCGTGACCAACGAGAACCGCCTGCTGTTCGGCGCGGCCACCCCCTTCGTCGAGCACATCCCACGCGACCTGAAGGCCTGGAACCGCAACCTGATGCTGAAGATCTTCCCCTACCTCAAGGACGTGAAGATCGACCTCGCCTGGGGCGGCCCCATGGCCTGCAGCGCCAACCTGTTCCCCCAGATCGGCACCCTGCCCGGCCGACCCAACGCCTTCTTCGTGCAGGGCTACTCCGGCTTCGGCGTCACCCCCAGCCACATCATCTGCAAGGTGCTGGCCGAGGGCATGAGCGAAGGCTCGGCGCGCTACGACCTGATCAGCTCGGTGCGGCGCATCAACATCGTCGGCAAGGACCAGCTGCGCCCGCTGCTGCTCACCGCCGGCAAGTCCTGGCACCAGGTGTCCGGCTTCTGGACCGGCCGCCGCTAACAGTGATCGACGCGGCTGAGCGTCGGCGGTACGGCGTTGGGATCGGCCTTGGAATGCTCATTCACAGATGTGAACTCCGCTTCCGCAGGCGCTCCCGCCTTGTACCGCTCCATCTCGCTCGTGCCGGAAGCGTTGAGAACACCGTAATTCCCGCGAAGCGGGAATCCATCAAGCAAACACACTTTTTCATCACTCGCAGGAGCAACTGCCATGTCCCTCACCCCCATCAAGAACGGAATCACCCTGGCTGAACTGGATGCCTGGGGCACCGTGGCCGACCTGGGTTCGGAAATCCTCGAAGGCGAGGTCAAGGCCTTCGGCAAGATGACCGCCGGCGCCCCCACCGACCCGGTCAGTGCCGCCTACTTCGGCACCACCGCCGGCAAGTTCCGCATGACCTACCCCTTCAACGAGCAGGCCACCGTGGTCAGCGGCGAGGTGATCCTCACCGACGAATCCACCGGCCAGACCACCCGCTTCAAGGCCGGCGACAGCTGGTTCGTCGCCAAGGGCACCCCGGTGCTCTGGGAAGTGCCCGGCGACGGCTTCGTCAAGCACTACTACGCCGTGGCCTGAACCACCCGGCCTGCCCCACGGGGCAGGCCTGCGGCCCTCACCCGCGAGCGGCCGCCCAGCGCGAGGAACCCGCCATGACCGCCCCCCGCGACCCCGCCGGCTTCGCCCGGCACTGCCTGAACACCTTCACCCACTTCGTCCCCGCGTCCGTCGCCGCCTTCTACCGCATCGACGACCAGTTGCAGGCCCACGACTTCCACCTGCTGCACATGCAGCCGGGCATGCACACCGACTACCTCAACCACTACCGCCACCTCGACCCGCTGCAGCCGCAGACCTGCCAGGCCATCGGCCTGCCCGTGGTGCCGCTGCGCACCGGCCAGGCCCACCGCAGCGACGCGGACAACCGCCAGTACCTGGGCTTCCTGCGCCAGCACCGGGTGATCGACGTGGTGGAAGTGATCGCCCGCGCCGGCAACCGCCCCATCGCCGGCCTCTCCCTGCTGCGCCATGAAGGCCTCCCCGCCTTCGAGCCCACCGAACTGGCCAGCCTCGGCGCCCTCCACGGCCTGATGCAGGCCGGCGCCGAACACCTCGCCCCCCTCCCACCCACCCTGCCCGAACTCACCCCCCGCGAACGGGAGATCGCCCTGCTCCTGCGCGACGGCCTCGGCAACAAGGCCCTCGCCCGCCACCTCGACCTCGGCCTGCCCACGGTCAAGACGCACCTGCTCAACCTGTTCCGCAAGGTGGGCGCGCGTAACCGGACGGAGCTGGTGGGGATGCTGTTCTTGCAGGGGGATTGAGGGGGCTAGCCCCGGGCGATGGGCTCAGGGGCGGTGGATGTCGTCGAAGTCATCACCCTTGGGTGTGGCGTGGATGCCTCTGGCTTCCTGGCTGCGGTAATAGGCTTCGATGCTCAGCGCCGGGTCGATCCTGGCCTGGAGGATGCAGGGGTGTTGTTGCTAGGGGTACTTGGCCAAACGCTCGCGCAGTCCGGGACGGACGTTGCGCTTCCAGGCTTTGATGTCGAGGTCGCGCCAGTAGCGCGGTGGCCGGCCACTGGCGGCGTCGTGGGCAGCGGTGACCGGGTCCTGGTGGCGGCTCTGCTCCAGCACCGGCAGGTCGGGCAGGGGCTGCTCCACGTCCATGTAGCGTTGCAGGGTGTCCCAGAACGCCATCAGGTTCTGCTGGTCGAGCCCCAGGTTGTGCACGGTGCGCCCAAGGCACACCTTGAAACCGGTGTAGCGGTGGTACAGCCAGAGCACATAGTCCTGCCCGCCATGGGGCAGTACCTGCAGTTGCATCACCGGATCGAACTCGTAGAACGGCGCCACGAAGGGCGAACGAAAACGCCGCCCCACCCGCACCACCCCTTCGCGACGAAAGAAGCCGCTGCCATCGTGTTGATAGAAGCGGGCATAGAGTGCCAGCAGCAGATCGCAACCGATCATGGCCATAAAGGCCAGGAATACACCGAACCAGAAGGCGGTTTGTTCGTGCCAATAGCCCCAGAGGGCGCCTTGGTTCCAGGCTATAACGGCTGCGTTTAGTGTTCCGCAGCAAAGTGATAGGACATAGGCGTATATCACCCTGCTAGCGCCATAAAGAAAAAAACAGCAATAGTCGCGACCGCAGTAAAGAAAGCACCAAGATCATAAAATTCTAAAATTACTGACACAGCACCACAAAAAATTAAAACCGCAGAAGGCAACGCAAGAAACTCAACCAAAAACAAAAAATGCGGAATTTTACTTACTCGCTCAAAGCTCCACCGTTCTGCATCGCAGTAAATACCGGGCCTTCGGCTTTTCTTTTCCTGCTCCTCGTACCGTAGATGCTCTTCTCCATCCAATTGACTCTCAACTTCAGTCACAGCGTCCAGATTGGCATAGTTACCCCACCCCAATGCGGTATCGAAGACTCCCTGCGCCTCCTGCTCCGGAGGTGGTAGGGCAGGAATAGCGGTGGCTCGGTAGCAGGCCAGGCCGTAATGATGCGAATACATAAGGAGTCGGGCTCAGGGGCGGTGGATGTCGTCGAAGTCATCGACCTTGGGCGTGGCGTGGATGCCCTGGGCTTCCTGGCTGCGGTAATAGGCTTCGATGCTCAGCGCCGGATCGATCCGGGCCTGGAGGATGCAGGGGTGTTGTTGCCAGGGGTACTTGGCCAAACGCTCGCGCAGTCCGGGACGGTCGTTGCGCTTCCAGGCCTTGATGTCGAGGTCGCGCCAGTAGCGCGGTGGCCGGCCGCTGGCAGCGTCGTGAGCGGCAGTGACCGGGTCCTGGTGGCGGCTCTGCTCTAGCACCGGCAGGTCGGGCAGGGGCTGCTCCACGTCCATGTAGCGTTGCAAGGTGTCCCAGAACGCCATCAGGTTCTGCTGGTCGAGCCCCAGGTTGTGCACGGTGCGCCCAAGGCACACCTTGAAGCCGGTGTAGCGGTGGTACAGCCAGAGCACATAGTCATGCCCGCCATGGGGCAGTACCTGCAGTTGCATCACCGGATCGAACTCGTAGAACGGCGCCACGAAGGGCGAACGAAAACGCCGCCCCACCCGCACCAGCCCTTCGCGACGGAAGAAGCCGCTGCCATCGTGTTGGTAGAAGCGGGCATAGAGTGCCAGCAAAAGATCGCAACCGATGATGGCCATAAAAGCCAGGGATACACCGAACCAGAAGCCGGTTTGTTCGTGCCAATAGCCCCAGAGGGCGCCTTGGTTCCAGGCGATGCAAAGTGCGGTAATAGCCGCAGATATCGCTATAAGAAGATATAGGTTCGTTTTCTTTTCTTCTGCATAAAGGTAAAAACCCCAAAACAATATAAAAACCGTCAAAAACAAGACAAAATTAGATTCAAAAACAGAGCTAACAACCACACCCCAAGGCACAAACAAAGAAAACACACAAAGCATTTTAATGACAAATAATAAATGTGGAATTTTACTTAAATTATCAAAATTCCAGCGTTCTGCATCACAGTAAAGAACTGGATCTTCTTCTTTACCTTCCTGTTCTTCACACTGCAGATGTTCCTCGCTTTCTAGTTGACTCTCAACTTCAGTAATAGAGTCCAAATTGGCATAGTGCCCCCATCTCAAAGCTGTATCGAAGACCCCCTGCGCATCCCGATCAGGGGGTGGTAGGGCAGGAATAGCGTTAGCTCGGTAGCAGGCTGGGCTGTAGAGCAAGTTGGTCATGCTTTGAACTCCGCCACTTCGATCTGCCAATAGGGGGCCTCCTCATTAGGCACTGTGGGGGGCTTGGCGAACCCGGGCTGGTAGGGGCGCCAGATTTTCGGGCTGGGCTGAGGCAGAACCAGTTCCTCCAGCTCTGCCGTCCCCTGCAGCAGGTGGAACTGCCCCTGCACCCGCAGCCCCTGGGTGACCCGTTGGGCGTGGCGTTGCAAGGGCGTCTGGGTGATCAAGGAGCGTTGCCGGGGGAGGATATAGAGCACGGTGCTGTCGTCCAGGGGCTGGGCGCTCAACTTGGATGTGTTGATGGGCTGCCTCTCGACACGCGCGACATTGAAGACGCCGGAGAAGGGCAGCACGCTCAACTCCTCGGTGGCGTAGAGCTGGAACTTCCGAGCGTCGAACATGGACAGCAGGGGGGAATGGAGGGTGACGGCCCAGTCCTCGGCCTCGAATGCGCCGCCCCGGTAACCGGGGCGGCGCTCCAGGCGGAGGATGCGCTTCTGCGCAGCCGGGGGCAGTTGCCGCAGCCAGTCGCCCAGCCGACTGATGCGGATCACGGGCTTGCCCAGCACCCCCAGCAGTTGCTGATAGGCATGGTCCGGGTTGGCGAGGTGGCTGAAGCGCTGGTCATCCCCAAGCACCTTGTCCAGCAGACCGACCTCGCCCTGCTGCTTGCCGAAGGGGCCGTTCTTGAACAGGGCTTCGATATCGCTGTCGGTCAACCAGCCGGCGACGATAGTGCCGCCAATGAACAGCACGGCACTGGCGACCAACACCATCGGGTTGATGCTGAGGCCCAAGGCATAGGCGCCCCAGGCAGCGCCTCCGGCTGCTGCCACCCCATAGGCCAAGGCAGCATCGCTATCCCCCTGATGCCAGGCTCTCTTGGCATCCCAAACAGAAAGCGCGGCAGAGAAAAACATAGCGAACCCACTAGCTCCCCTGAGAATGGGGAGCTTAGGACTTCTGGTTTGCCTCTCGAGGTTATCAGCCCACTTCTTTGAAATAATTGAAACTTTAACTCTTGGCTTATTCATTAGGTCAACTAAAGAAGTTTCAGCCCCCAACACTGGTTTAGATAACATGCCCATGGCTACTGTTGCGTCTATAAGGGCACTCATTACGCCTACTTTATAGCGACTACTACCATCCGCCTTCTCCAACTTAAGGTTCTTCATATCTACTACTTGAACCTTCAAGTTATACATCGCACATATAACTGCCACGACCGGAAGCCCCGCCTGGGCAAACGTACTCTTGTCACTCCAATGGGCTACTGAGTGGCGCCAGGCACTGTATTGCTTGACCAGATGATGATCATCCGGGGCAGCCAGCAAGGTGCCCCGCCCCAGGTTCGTCGCCCCCTTGGGCGCGTGACGCGGGCTGGTGGAGGCCACCACCCTGCCTTCGGCGTCACGGAGGTTGGCGTAGAGGTAGTTCTTCCTTCCCAGCGCCTGGCGCTCTGCGGGTAGCAGGCCGTTGCGCAGTTCGCCGCTGTTGATGCCCAGCAGCTTGAGGCCACGTGCCTCTGCGCCTTCTTCCGTGAGCAACTCCAGGCCGCGCAGGTTGGATGAAAAGCGGCTGCCCAGGGCGAGCACATCACCAAACAGGCGGTAGAAGGGCACTTCGAACACCACGCCGGCCTCTTTCAGGCGGCTGACAAGGGTCAGGGTGGAAACCGTGAAGGTCTCCACGAAATCACCGATCAAGGCATGCAGGTTCTTGTAGGCCAGGGCCCGGTCGGTGTCCTGGGGGTCGAGGTCGAGGGCGCGCAACAGGCTGCTCAGGCCCAGCCAGGCAGGGTCCGGCGCACGGCCCTGGTCAGCCAGGGCCTGCAGGCGCTGGCTGACGTCGGCTCCCTGGCCCGTGTCCGAGAACAGCGGCTGGATCAACGGATGGCGCCCCTCCAGGAGCGCCTTGCTGAAGCCCTGGACGCTCTGTTGCAGGTCACGGTCCGTGAAGAGGCTCAACGCATCCGACTGGGCGGGCCATTTGAGTACCTCGAAGAGCTCGCCCAGCAACGCATAGGGCTCCAGCAGGCGTTCATCGCGGGTGTGGAGCCAATCCTGGAAGATCCTGGGCAGGTCGCGGCCGGCGATGTCGATCAGCCGTGCCAGGTGTTTGCCCAGGTGCTCACGGGCTTCACGGCGCTCCTCATAGAGGACGGCCTCCTTCAGGCGGTCCACGTGCAGGTGCTGGACGAAGCTCGCCAACGGGCTGGACGGGGGCTGGATTGCGGCGCTGTAGAGGGTGTGGGCATAGCGCCCGTGGGGACGGTGCGGGATCAGCGCATTGAGCGTCAGCAGGTGTGCCTCCGCCAGGCGGATCTGCGCCATGGCATGGCGCACGGCAAACAGCGGGTCGTCGAGCAGCAGGCCAACCAGTTGAGGGTACCCACGCAGGGCCTTCTCGTTGAGGATGTCGCGGCCGGGCTCGATCGTTGGAAGGGGTTCGGCCGCTACGCCGGTAAAGCCGCCCAGCTCACTCATGTACCTCTGCTGCAGGGCGGCTGGCTCATTGGCGCTCAAGGCCGTCATGCCTGGCGTAAACACCGAGGGATCATCCAGCAGGGTTTCGAGGCTGAAGTCCCGTGGGCGCAACCCTTCGCTCTGGGCGTCCACCACGATGGCCGGCATGCTCTGGGTGGCGCGCCATTGCTCGGCCCCTACCACCGCTGCGGCCCAGGCCGGCTGGACGGGCTGTGAACGGGCTTCGGCGCGCTTGCTGTCGGCCTCCAGCCAGGTGATGTACTCCCAGGACCAGGGCTTTTCGCTGTAGGCCATCCGGTATTGCTGGGCCACTGATCGACCCTGGATCAGGATGGGCGTCAGCAGCACCGCCTGGGGTGTGCCGACCGGGGTGCGGTCGTCCGCCTGGCCGCCCTTCTCGGCCTTGCGGCGCCAGGCAGCGACGTCGATGTCCTCCAGGCCACCTTCGCCATCACAGACGACTTCACGCCACAGCTTGCCGTTCTGGAACACATAGATGCGGCCGGGACGGGCCACTGCGCCTCGGGGCGCCTCGTTGTAGGCGGAATAACCCGGCAGGCGACACATCGGCAGAATCGCCAGGAGGGTGTTGTGCTGGTAGCGCGCCTCCTCTACGTGGCTGCGCATGTCGACAGCAATCGGCAGCGACAGCATGCCCCCTGCCTTGAGCGTGACGTTGATGGCGAGCCGTTCACGCTGGGTATTTTCGTAGTCCGTGCGCTTGCGTGTGCCTTGCTGGATCTTCTCGTCCTTGAGCGTACTCATGCAGTTTCCTCCGGCGGCAGCAGGTCGACCTGGCCGCCCAGTTGTGGGTCGCCCCACACATCAACGATCAGTTGCTGCGGGCCTTGCTTGCGCTCCTGAAGCGGGTTGGCCTCGGCCCTGCCCAGGCGCTCCGGGGGCGGCGCGGTGTCGGCAGGGCGAGGGCGTAATGGTGGTAACGGGGCGGCGGGCGTCGGCGCAGAGGGTCCGCCGCCAGAGTTGATCTTGATGCTGGGCCCGCTGAGGGTGACGCCGCCGCCGTCGAGCTTCACGAAGCTGCCGCCGGCCTGGAAGGTCACTTCGCTGCCGGCGTCCATTACGACCTTGAGGCCGGATGACAGGTGGATCTCCTGCCCCGCTTCGATGAACTGCCCGCTGCCCAGCTGGATGTGCTGCTCGTTGCCCACGGTGAGGTGGTCGTCCTGCTTCAGTTCCGTCTTGCGGTCCTTGTGCAGGGTGTGGTGCTGCTCGCCGAGGAATTCGCTGTAGACGCTGCCTTCCACCCGGTCGTGGCGTTGGTGGCCGACGCGGATCTTCTGGTCGTGTTCGATGTTTTCGTCCCAGTCGCGCTGGGCGTGGATGTAGATCTGCTCCTGGCCCTTGCGGTCTTCGATGCGCAGTTCGTTGTAGCCACCACCGCCGGGGCTGCTGTCGGTCTTGAGCAGGGTGCGGGTCTTGTGGGCAGGGAGTTCGTAGGGCGGCTGGTGGACGCCGTGGTAGAGGCAGCCGGTGACGAGGGGTTGGTCGGGGTCGCCTTCGAGGAAGGTGACCAGTACCTCCATGCCGATGCGGGGGATGGCGATGGCGCCGTAGGCGTTGCCGGCCCAGGTGCTGGCGACGCGGAGCCAGCAGCTGGTGTGTTCGTCGGCCTGGCCTTCGCGGTCCCAGTGGAACTGGACCTTGATGCGGCCGTGGCGGTCGCAGTGGATTTCTTCACCCTGTGGGCCGGTGACGACGGCGGTCTGGCTGCCGAGGATGCGCGGTTTGGGGTGATTGAGGTCTGGCCGGGCAGGCACGTCCCAGGGGATGGCCTGGAAGCGGTTGCGGTAGCCCTGTTTGAAGTCGCTGTCTGACGAGGCGGGTTCGCTGGCGGTGGGCAGTGGGACGCCAAGGGCTTTGCTGGCGGCGTTGCTGGCCAGGTTGCTCAAGGCGCCTTTGGCGCTTTTCACCATGCCGTCGATGGAGGCGAACTCTTCCAGCACCTGGGGCTGCTTGCCTTCGTGGTGGAGGGCGGTGATCAGCCAGAGGTCGTTCCATTCTTGCTTGGGGTGGTCGGTGAGGCTGAGCAGGTGGCCACTGACCAGGCGCGGTTCGTCGCTGTCGCCGTCGGCGAGGCGGTAGTCGCGGCGGTGGCGTTCCTGGGCCTGGCGGGCGAGGCGGCGGCCACGATCACGGTCGGTGAAGCGGCCGGGGTAGTCGTAGTCTTCGAGGTCCGGTTGAGGGAGGTCGTCCTGGGGCTTGTGGGCGGCTTCCATCAGCAGCTTGGGCTTTTCGAAGAAGTAGTCGCGGCGGGTGACGCGCAGGGTGCGGGCTTCCATCCGCAGGCCGAAGCGTTTGATGACGGGTTCGTCGGCGACCTGGCCGGTGTTGGCGACGTAGGCGACGGGGCGGCCGAGCTTGGGGAAGGCGCTGGCGTCTTCGCCGAAGACCAGCAGGTGGCTGTCGGGTTGATGCTCGAAGTGGAAGTGCAGGCCTTCTTCTTCGCAGAGGCGGCTGATGAAGTGCAGGTCGCTTTCGTCGTACTGGGTGCAGTAGTCGCGCGGTGGCGGTGCCTTGGGGCCGAGGCGGAAGCGGTAGGCATCGGCGAGGATGCCGTGGTCTTCGAGGACCTGGCCGATGATCTGTGGGACGCTCAGGTGCTGGAAGATGCGCTGGTTGTGGCGCAGGGCGAGGTAGGCGAGCCGGGGGACGAGGGTCAGGTGGTAGTGGGTGAGGCGGTTGCCGATCTCGCCGACCGCGATGCCGAAGACCTGCCCGTGGACGCCGCGCCCGTCGGGGGTGAAGGCGAGGAAGGCGGGTTTGTGCAGGAGGCTTTCGAGGTCGAGGCGGCTGCGCTCGCTGACCAGTTCGATGTCGAAACGGAAGGGCTGGTTGAGGGCTTCGTGCCCGGTGAAAGCGAGGACCTTGAAGTCAGGGTTGGCGCCTTCGATGTCGAGGCTGAAGTGCGCCTGGTTGGCGGGGTTGAACATGCGAGGCTCCGTCCATTGGAACTGGGAGGACGGAGCCTGCCGGGTTGGGCAAGGGCGATTCCATCAGGCGCTTCCGATAGCCGTGTACGGCCGCGCCACTGGACGGTGTCAACCGCCCTCAACCATCCGGTTGATACCCGCCCCGCCCGCCAGCGCGGACCATGGAGGCTCCATTGAACAAGGAGCTTCCCATGACCGCATCAACCGACTGGATCACCGTAGGCGCGCTAGCCGAGGGCTTTGCCCCGGGGGCGTTCATCCTGCCCAACCTGGCGGACCTGGATGGCCGCCGCTTCGAACTGGTGTTCGAGAACGGCTGGCGCATCGCCCACGTCTTCGCCGAGGGCCAGCTGGACTGGGCGCTGGCCGACGGCAGCGCCAGCGGGCGCTCGCCCTACCGCGCCACGTCGGTGCGACCGGGGCTGTACCTGGTGGACTTCATCAAGCACGAGAACGGCCAGGCCTGGTCGGTGAGCCTGGTGCTGGACACCCTCAGCCAGTCCTTCACCGCGGTGCTCGGCCAGTTGCCCCAGCGCGAGGCCACCGAGCAGGGCCTGTACCGCCGGGCGCTGGAGGGGCGCGACCTCACCGACGTGTCCGTGCAGTTCCTCCACGGCACCCTGGACCGCCCCTGGGAGCCGGGCGCCTGCCCCCACGCGCCGACCGCCGAGCTGGTGGGCCTGCGCAACCGCTACCGCTACAGCCCCACCGAGGTCTACGAGCACATCTACCTCAACGAGCAGTTCTACACCTGGCAATGCCTGGCCGGCGTCGAGCAGGGCCTGTGCGACACCGACCGCTGCCACTACTACCGCATCGCCGATGAGCTTTACCTGTTCGTCTGGCGGGAGAAGATCGTCCCCACCCTGGGGCTGGTGATGATCGACCTGAAGGCACACCGCAGCGACGGCAAGATCTTCGGCTATGCCGATGCCGACTTCGCCGCCCTCTCCAACTTCCCGGTGAGCTCCCACTGCGACGTGCTCAACCACACGGTGTACGGCGATGCGTGAGCGCACCGTCCTCATCACCGGGGCCGGCACCGGGATCGGCGAGGCCTGTGCCCGGCGCCTGGCCGAGGACGGCGCCCAGCTGGTGCTGGTGGGGCGCCGCCGTGAGCCGCTGGAGCGGGTCGCTGCCGCCACTGGCGGCCTGGTGTTGGTGGGCGATGCCGCCAGCAGTGCGGACTGGGCAGGCTTCGTCGAGCGCGTGAGGGCGCGCTTCGGCGGGCTCGATGCGCTGATCGCCTGCGCCGGCGGCCACGGCCTGGGCAGCGCGACCCAGACCGATGACGAGGCCTGGAACGGCGCCTTGCACAGCAACCTCGGCAGCGCCTTCCAGAGCGCCCGCGCCTGCCTGCCGCTGCTGCTGGAGCGGCGCGGCAGCATCGTCCTGCTCGGCTCCATCGCCTCCCTCGCCGCCGGCCCCGAGGTGTGCGGCTACACCACCGCCAAGCACGCCCTGCTGGGCCTGACCCGCTCGCTCGCGCGGGACTACGGCCCCCAAGGCGTGCGGGTGAACTGCGTGTGCCCGGGCTGGGTGCGCACGCCCATGGCCGATGCCGAGATGCAGCCGCTGATGGCCCATTACGGCGAGGACCTGGACAGCGCCTACACCCGCGTCACGGCGGACGTGCCGCTGCGCCGGCCGGCCTGGCCGGAAGAGATCGCCGCGCTGTGCCGCTTCCTGGTCAGCGACGAGGCCTCGATCATCACCGGCGCGACCCTGGTGGCCGATGGCGGTGCGACGGTGGTGGACGTCCCCACCCTGGCCTTCGAGCGCCTGGGCGGTGCGCCATGAGCGGCGCCTTCAGCGGCAAGACGGTGCTGGTCACCGGCGGCGCCCAGGGCATCGGCCTGGCCATCGTCGAGGCCTTTTCGGCAGCCGGGGCGGAGGTGCTGATCGTCGACCTCCAGGCCGCACCAGCCGAGGCCGTGGCCGCCCGGTTGCGGGACCAGGGCCGGGCAGCCCGCGCCTACGCGGTGGACCTGGCCGAGCGCCGCGCCATCGAGGCGCTGATGGCCGGGCTGGAGCGCCTGGACGTGGTGGTGCACAACGCCGCCTACTTCCCCCTCACGCCCCTGGAGCAGTTGGACGAAGCCCGGCTGGCGCGCACCCTGGCAGTCAACCTCGGCGCGCTGTTCTGGCTCGCCCAGGGCGCCCTCCCGCTGCTGCGCCGGGCCGGAGGCGGCAGCCTGCTGGTGACTTCCTCGGTCACCGGCCCGCGCGTCGCCTACCCGGGGCTGACCCACTACGCCGCGTCCAAGGCCGGGGTCAACGGCTTCATCCGCAACGCAGCCCTGGAACTGGCGGGCGACCGGGTGCGGGTGAACGGCGTGGAGCCGGGGATGATCCGCACCCCGGCGATGGCCAACCTGGGGGACGCCGGCCATGCCGCCGCCATCGCCCGCAGCGTGCCGCTCGGGCGCCTGGGGGAGCCGGCCGACATCGCCGGCGCCATGCTGTTCCTGGCCTCCGAGCAGGCCGCCTACATCACCGGCCAGACCCTGGTGGTGGACGGCGGCGCCACCCTGCCGGAAGCCCCCGGCGCGTTCGTCTGAACACCCCACCATCCTGCATTTGCAGGATGGTGGGGCCTGCCGGCGCCAGGGATACTGGCGCCATGGCCCTGCCCCGTCGTCCCGACACCGGCCGCCCACTGATGACTACAAAAACAACAAAGTCGCAGCGAGGTGCTTTGCATGTCCGCACTCACCGATATCCAGATCCCATCCCGGCTGATCGGCGCCTACAACGCCCTGCTGCTGGACCTCACCCGCCTGGCCCAGGAACGCGCCATGCAGCGCTTCCACGCCGGCGTGCTGTCGCGCCTGCGCCAGCTGATCGACTTCGACAAGGCCTGGTGGGGCCGTGCCGCCCTGATCGACGGCCTGCCCTGCGAGCACAGCACCCAGCTCTACAACCTGCCCAGCCATTACCTGGCGGACTGGCAAACCATCCGCGACCAGGACCCGACCGTGCAGCGCACCCACGCCGACCCGGGCCATTCGGTGATCATCGACACCCAGTCCGACGCCAGCTCCCCCGGCCTGCGCTGGCTGGGCCAGCGCCACGGCTTCCGCGAGCTGCTCTGCGGGGTGCACATGGACCCGCAGAGCCGCCTCAGCGTGCACTTGGCGCTCTACCGCCGCGAGGGGGCTGCGCCGTTCAACGCCCAGGAGCGCTTCCTCTTCGACCTGTGCATGCCGCACCTGGTGGCCGCCGAAGGGCTGAACCAGCTGCGCAGCCTGGTCACCCACCGGGAAAGCCTCGAAGGCCCCACCGCCACGGCGCTGGCGGTGGGCGATAGGCACGGCCTGCTGCACTACGCCGAGCCCGGTTTCGTCGACCTGCTGCTGGGGGAGTGGCCGCAGTGGAACGGGCCGCAGCTGCCGGACGCGGTCAGGCCCGAGGGCTTCAGCGGGCGCAACCTGTGCCTGCAGTCCAAGCAGGTCGGCGACCTGTTCCTGCTCAGCGCCCGTCGCACACCGGCGATGGCCCGCCTCAGTGCCCGCGAAGCGGAGATCGCCCAGCGCTTCGGCAGCGGCCGCACCTACAAGGAAATCGCCCGTGAACTGGGTGTGGCGCCCAACACCGTGCGCCATCACATCCGCAGCATCTACGACAAGCTCGGCGTGAACGGCAAGGCCGGCATCAGCCAGCTGCTGCACCGCGCCCCGGGCTGACGCCCGCCCCTCCCCCTGTCTGCTCCACCTGCCGGTCCGCCCGGCGGGACGGAGCCCCTTTGCCCACCACAATCCGAGGACCGCCCCATGCTTGCCCGCCGTACTCCGCTCCTGCTCGCCCTCGCGCCCCTGGCGCTGGCCGCCCCGGCCCATGCCGCCGACCTCAACGCGCGGGACTTCGTCTCCGCCCCGGTCGGCACCGTGCTCGGCGTCGGCTACCTGCCCATGACCCGCGCCAGCGAATTCCACGGCCCCGGCTCCAGCGGCAAGGCCGACCTGGCGGTGAACGCCTTCGCCTGGCGCCAACTGATATTCACCGACCTCTGCGGCACGCTGTGCACGCCGCAGTTCATCGTCTCCTACGCCGACATCGACATCCGCACGCCGGGCAGCGCCAGCCGCAGCTCGGAACGCGGCCTAGGCGATCCCCAGGTGGGCGGCACGCTGTTCTTCATCAACGACCCGCAGCGCCGCACCTACAGCGGCCTGCTGACCATGCTCAGCGTGCCCCTGGGCGAGTACCACGGGCGCAACCCCGATGCCTCCCCCGGTGCCAACCGCTGGGCCCTGCACCTCAACTACAACTACACCCAGGGCATCGGCGAACGCTGGATGCTCGAAGCCAACCTGGAGACCCAGCTCTACGGCAAGAACGACGACTACTTCGGCCAGGACCTGGAACAGAAGCCGCTCTACCGCCTGCAGGCCTTCGCCTCCTACGACTTCACCCCCAGCACCTACGGCGCCCTGCGCCTGATCCACGCCGACGGCGGCGAACTGGAACTCAACGGCCGGACCCTGGACAACACCCACCAGCGCTACAGCCAGGTGGGCTTCGAGGTGGGCCACTGGCTGGACCGGCAGAACCAGGTGCTGCTGGGGGTGACCCGCAACGTCGCCACCACCAACGCCTTCGAGCAGAGCAACGTGCTGCTGCGCTATGTCCACGTCTTCTGAGGGCCCCGCCATGACCACACAGGAATCGGCGGGGCTGCCCCGCGAGCGTCTCTGCGCCATCGTGCTGTTCGCCGCCGTGGTGCCTCTGGTGCTGATGGCCGCGCCCGCCATCGCCACCCAGCTGGCCCACCAGCTCGGCCTGGGTGCCGCCACCATCGGCCAGCTGTTCTCCATCGAGCTGGCGGCCATGAGCCTGGCCACCCTGCCCGCCTACCTCTGGCAGACGCGCCTGGACTGGCGCTGGGTGGCACGGGTCGCGGCCCTGCTGTTCATCGCCGTCAACCTGGCCTCGGCCTTCATCACCGACAAGACCTACCTGCCCCTGCTGATGGGCCTGCGCTTCACCAGCGCCCTGGCCGGCGGCACGCTGATGGTGCTGTGCATCGCCAGCGCGGTGGCCAGCGACCAGCGTGACCGGGTCTATGGCTTCTGGCTGATCGGCCAGCTGGTGCTGGGCGCAGTGGGGCTCTGGGTGCTGCCGCTGCTGTTCGCGCACTTTGGCCTGGCCTCGCTGTACCTCGGGCTGGCCGGGATGATGCTGCTGTGCCTGCCGCTGACCCGCGCCTTCCCGGCCGGGATGAAGGCGCCGGAGGCCCGCGTGCAGGCCGTCGCCAGTCCCTCGCGCCTGCGCGCCTGGTGCGGGCTGTTTGCGGTGCTGGCCTTCTACATCGGCCTGAGCGGGGTGTGGACCTTCATAGGCGCCCTGGCCGAACGGGCCGGCGTCGACCCGGACACCACCCGCACCCTGCTGGCGGTGGCCTCGCTGCTGGGCATCGCCGGCTCCACCACCGTCACCCTGATCGGCGGGCGCTGGCCCCGGGGGCTGCCGCTGGTGCTGGGCTACGCCGCCATGGCGGCGTCGGTGCTGCTCCTGCTGGGGCTGCCCGGCACCCTGCGCTTCGCGGTGGCGGCGCTGCTGTTCAAATACACCTGGACCTTCGTCCTGCCGCTGATCCTGGCCTGCCTGGCCGACCTGGACCGCAGCGGCCGGCTGATGAACAGCGTCAACCTGGTCATCGGCGGCGGCCTGGCCCTGGGCCCCGCTGTCGCCGGGCCGCTGCTGGAAAGCCCGCTGGGCTACAGCGGCATGCTGGCGGTCAGCGCCGGCTGCCTGCTGCTGTCGTTCCTCGCCCTGCACCTGGCACGTCGCCCCACCGGCGCCGCGCTCACCCCTCTCGATCCCACTGGAGCCACCTCATGAGTCGCCGTACCGCCTTTCTTTCCGATGAACACTGTTTCTGGCACAGCGCCGGCATGCGCGCGCTGACCCTGCCGGTGGGCGGCTGGGTGCAACCGCCGGCCGCCGCCGGGTTCGCCGAATCCCCCGAGACCAAGCGCCGGCTGAAGAACCTGGTGGAGGTTTCCGGGCTTGCCGAGCACCTGCAGATGGGCAGCGCCGCGCCCGCCACCGAGGCGGACCTGCTGCGCATCCACCCGGCGCACTACCTGGAGCGCTTCCGCCAGTTGAGCGATGCCGGCGGCGGTGAGCTGGGCCCGGAAGCCCCGGTGGGCCCGGGCAGCTACGGCATCGCCCTGCGCTCGGCCGGGCTGGCCATCGAGGCGGTGGACCGGGTGCTGCGGGGCGAGGCGGACAACGCCTACGCCCTCTCCCGCCCGCCGGGCCACCACTGCCTGGCGGACCAGGCCATGGGCTTCTGCCTGCTGGCCAACATCCCCATCGCCATCGAGGCGGCGCGGGCGCGCCACGGCATCGAGCGGGTGGCGGTGGTGGACTGGGACGTGCACCACGGCAACGGCACCCAGTCCATCTACGAGGCCCGCAGCGATGTGCTGACCCTGTCCCTGCACCAGGAGAACTGCTTCCCACCCGGCTACGGCGGCGTGGAGGACCGGGGCATCGGCGACGGGCTGGGCTTCAACCTGAACATCCCGCTGCCGGCCGGCAGCGGGCACGACGCCTACCTGCATGCCATGCGCCGCATCGTGGTGCCGGCGCTGACGAGCTTCCGCCCGCAGCTGATCGTGGTGGCCTGCGGCTACGACGCCAACGCGGTGGACCCGCTGGCGCGCATGCAGCTGCACAGCGACTCCTTCCGGCAGATGACCGCCCTGCTGCTGGAAGCGGCGGACCAGCTCTGCGACGGACGCCTGGTGCTGGTCCACGAAGGGGGGTATGCGGAAGCCTACGTGCCCTTCTGCGGGCTGGCGGCCATCGAGACGCTGGCGGGGGTGAGGACGGCGGTGGAGGACCCGTTGCTGGAGTTCATCGGCCTGCAACAACCGGGCGCGGCCTTCGCCGCGTTCCTTGAGCAACAGGTGGAGGCGCTGGCCACGCGCCTGGCCTGATCACCGCTTGCAAACGAAAGCGCCGGGCGGTCCTCGTGGCCGTCCGGCGCTGTGCGTTCAGGGGGCGGCGGCTCAGCGACCGCCGGCCACCATCAAAGCGCTCGCACGATAGTCCTTCGGCGAACGCTCGAAGTGCTTCTTGAACGAACGGCTGAAATGCGCCGAGTCGGTGAAGCCCCATTTGTAGGCGATGGCGGTGATGGACTCGCTGCGCAGGGTCGGGTTGGCCAGATCGGCGGCACTGCGCTGCAGGCGCGAACGCTGGATGTAGCGGCAGACGCTGTCGCCCTGCTCCTCGAACAGCCGGTAGAGGTGGCGCACGGAAATGTTCAGGCGATTGGCCAACCCCAGCGGCGTGAGGTTGGGCTGGGACAGGGAATCGTCGATCAGCTTCTGCACATGGCTGCGCAGGCTGGCGCCGTGCAGGGGCTCGCTGCTCGGCAGCTCCTCGTCGGACTGGGCCATGGCCGGCGCCAGCAGCGAGATGAAGGCGCTCTGCATGGCCTCGCGCTCACCCGCCTCGCCCGGCCCCTCGCCCTCGCGGCAGAGCTGGTCCATCAGCAGGTGCAACATCTTCCCGCTGGAGCAACCTGAGGGGATCTTGCCGAAGGTGCGCTGCTTCACCACCTGCTCCACCTCGCGACGCGGCAGGGACAGCGAGCAATGCTCAATCAGGCCGAAGGGGGTGATCTCGCAGGAGCCGACCGAATCCATCAGCAGCATCTCGCCGGGGGCAAGGTGGATGGCCACGCCGTCCTGGCTGATCTGCGAATGCCCGCTGCGCTGGCTCACCAGGAAGCAGTGCTGGTCGTTGTCGTGGTCGGCCTTGTTCGACGAGCGGGCAATGAGCCCGGCATTGGTGCGCAGGTGCGCCATCGTGAGGCCGGAATGATCACGCAGCGAGATGTCGCCGATGAACAGCGAGCGGTTGAAGGCGATCTGGGTTTCGAACTTCCCGCAGATGGCTTGCAGCGCGGCTTTCCAGCCATCCAGACCGTCTTGGGCGGCGAGAGCGGCGTTCATAGGCACCTCCATTGGGGTGGCTGTCTTGTTGTTGTCGGCGAATAGTTAACATGTTATCGATGAAGGCGCAACAGCGGCTCAACGCCACGTCCTGTGCAGGTTTGGTGCCAATCGGAAACAGCCCGGCCAGCCCCTCGGCAAGCGCCCTTTACAGAGCCTTCCGGCCCCATCAGCCCCTCTGAATGCAAAAGCCCCGGCAAGATGGCCGGGGCTCTTCTGGATCACGCCAACCGCCTCAGCGGGTCAGTACCGCGAGGCCGATCACCAGCAGCACGATCCCGCCGGCGATCAACAGCGCCGGCACCCCCGAGCGGGTCTTGCGCGGAGCGCGGCCCTGGCGGTTGCCGGGTACGGCCTGCCCTCCCCGGCCCTTCGAGCGGGCGCTGCCGACGGGCCTAGCGCCCTTGAGCTTGTGCGATGCCATGACTCACTCCTTGTTGAATGCACGAACGCCACGACCCTAGCACCGCCTCGGCGCACACTCCAGCCAACCGTTTTCCGCCACCGCCGGGGCCGGCATAATCGCTGCTCTTGCCTCCAGCCAGGGAACCGCTCGGATGCCCAGCAAAGCCCCCATCACCCGCGCCTACTGCGTCCAGCTGGACGAGGTGCTGTCCATCGCCGAAGCCCGGCGGGCGTACTTCTCCCTGCCGGAGCCGCGCAGCCGCTTCGACTTCCTCTGCTCCAACCCCGCCTGCCGCGCGCTGGGCACCAAGGTGACGGCGGCCAACTACGACAAGCAGCCGAACGAAACCTACAAGGCCGCCCACTTCCGCGAGAACCCCCACTCGCCCCACGCCCCCGACTGCGAGTGGATGCGCACCGAGGAGGAGGACGCCGAAGGCCGCCTGCCCGGCGAGAGCGAAGCCGAGGCCCGGCTGCGCCAGGCGCGGCGCAAGCTGCACGACTACATCGACGTGTTCGAGCCCCTGGCCGAGCGCCCCGCGGCCGGCCAGGAGCCTGCTGCAGCCACCAAGCCCGCACCGAACCCCGCCCCTGCCAAGCCGCAGGAAGGCGCCGGCACGCCCCGCCAGCGCGCCTCCGCCAACCAGCGCACCAGCAGCCTGGAGCGCCTGGTGGAGTGCTACCGGCAGGCACGGCTGGAGCTGTCCGACGAGGACTTCAAGGCCATGCGCCTGCGGGTGGTGGGTGAAGGCGAGATGCCCCTCGCCGCTTACTTCAAGGCCATCCGCTACGCCCGGCTGGGCAATGCCAACCGCGTGCTGCAGGGCGGTGCCTTGCTGGTGGACCGCTACGGCAGCGGCTTCAAGCTGAAGTTCTACGACCGCATCGACAACAAGCCGGTGTTCCTCTACATCGCCAAGGAGCAGATGGACGCCTACCGCTTCCGGGGTTACCTCGACAGCCTGCTGCGGGAGGAGGTGGACTACTTCCGCGTGTTCGCCATGGGCGAGCTGGCGCTGTCCCCCAGCGGCAAGAGCATCGACCTGAAGGTGGCGGACCTGCGCCAGCTGGTGCTTATACCGGGCATGAAGAAGAAGGTCTCCACACCGGAGGACTGAGTCGGCCCTCAATGTTGCGCCAGCAGCCGCGCCAGGGCCTGCAACGCATCCAGCAGCAGGGCCCGCTGCGGCCCGTCGAGGCGGATGTAGCGACGGAAGGCCGGCATGCGGTTGACCACCTCGCTGGCCCCCATGTGCTCCAGGCGCACCTGCCAGGTGCTGCCCGTGCGCTCCAGCTCCAGGCGCTTGAAATCCAGCGGCATCAGCGCCGCCTTCAGCGCCGGGTCGCTTTCCAGCGCGTGCACCAGCGCCTCCAGCGTCTCGCCCTGACCCGCCATGCGGCGGATCGCCAGCCCCTCTCGACGTACCAGCCCGGTGTGGCACAGCGCCAACCGCGCGGGGCCCTCCTCGCGGGACGGCACACAGAGGGAGAACTCCACCAGCACCAGGTGCATCAACAGCTCGGACTGGGTGCGCTCGCGGGCCTCGAACGGCACCCCGTCCGCCGTCACGAAGCGCGCCAGGCCGGGGCCCAGCGGCTCGCAGTCCAGCCCGGACAGGTCGCGCCGCAGGTGGGCCAGGGTCACCCCCGGGCGGTAGCCCGAGGGTGCGCGGTTCCAGCCCAGCCGGTCAGACAGCCTTTGCAACATGGCCCGGGAACTCCGCAGGGTGAATGCCCGGCTCGTGGCTGAACTCCTTCGCCAGGATCTCCTCCACCGGCACCGGCCGGAACGGGTTCACCCGCTGCACCACCAGGGTCCAGAACAGCGCGTAGGCGGCGGTCAGGCTGAGCATCACGGCAAAGGGCACGTAGACGTCGCTGCGGCTCATGCCTGGCGGGGCGATGAACCACAGGCCGATGAGGATGCCGACGCTGGAGACGATCTGCGGCAGCGGGAAGAACGGCGAGCGGTAGGCACGCGGCAGGTCCGGCCGACGCAGGCGCAGCAGCACCACCGAGATCGTCACCAGCAGGTAGGCCGTGCCCCAGGCGCAGACCGCCGCGAGGATCAGCGGCACGATGTTGTCGGCATTGCCACCCAGGTAGGCCGCGTGGGCGCAGGGAATCAGCATCGCCACGGCAATGCACAGCACCGGGGTCTTGAAGCGCGGGTGCAGGTAGGCGAAGACCTTCGGCAGCGCGCCATCCACCGCCATGCCATAGAGGATGCGCGGCACCCCGGCCATCAGGGTGTTGATGGTGGCCGCCCCGGCGAAGAGGAAACCGATGCCCAGCCAGATCGGCCCGATGTCGCCCATCACCTGCTGGGCGAAATGCGGAATGGCCATCGGCGTATCCAGCAGGTGCACGCCGGTGGCCTCGTCCAGCAGCACGTTCTCCACCTGGCGCTTCATCGCCGCGCCGTAGATGAACATGCACGAGGCCACGCCACACAGGCCCAGGGCCATGGCACGGGGCATGGTGCGGGCGGAGTTGCGCAGGTCCGGCGCCAGCGGGGTGACGAACTCGCAGCCGACGAACATGAACATCGCCATGCCCACCAGGGACAGCACGGTGACCACATCGGTGCCCACCAGGGAGGCGCCGAACCAGCCGTCCAGCTCGACCGCCGGCGCGGCCAGCACCCCGAGCACGCCGAACACCATCAGCGTGGTCCACATGCCGAAGGTGAGGATCACCTCGGCCTTGCCGAACACGCTGACGCCAAAGGCATTGAGGATGCCGAACACCACCACGAAGCCCACGCCCAAAAGCCAGGAACCGCCTGCCGACTCGGCCAGGGTGTTGAGGTGCTCGAAGTTCACCAGCGCCATCACCCCGGAGAGGATGGTTTCGGCGGTGCCGGCGAACACGTGGACGATCAGGTAGGCCGCAATGGTGCCGGTGATGGCGAAGAAGCGCCCCATGCCGCAGGAGATGTAGTCGTACACCGAGCCGGTGGTGGGGATCATCGACGCGGCTTCGGCGAAGGTGGTGGACTGCGCCAGCATCATCACCAGGGCGATCAGCATGGCGATGGCGAAGGCGCTGCCGCCGATGCCGAAGCCCATGGTGGCGGTGAGGATGACCGGGCTGGCCATGATCAGGCCGATGGTACTGGCCAGGGCCGTCGGGAAGCCGACCGAGCCTCGGCTCAGGTGCACGCTGAGCTGTTCATTGAGCGACATGGTGGGTGGACCTCGGAGTCTGTTGTTCTGATTTGTCGTGACACCGGCCTGGCCAGAGCATGAAGGCAACCCCCGTTCCCCTATCAGCCATTCGGCGCATCGCCAGGCCCGTCTGTCGCCCCCACCGGGCTGCGCAAAACCGGCGCAACGGTGCAGGGTCCGGGTCACTTTGCCCCCGCCCCGCGCCAGCGTCTTGCCCCTGCGTGCCGCCCCTCTTGTAGCTGGCTGACATCCGCCAGGCCACGTCCGGCGCGGTCAAGCGCCTGGCAGGGACGGACAAGACGGCCCAGCCCCATCGGCGCACAAATGCCCCCGCCGTCGCCCCGCGCCACGGCATGCCAACCCACCACGGGGCCGACGCCCCGGACGCACAACACCACGCAAGGGAGACACACCATGGGGCACCCGATCCGACTGCACAGGCTGGCACAGGCCATCGCCCTGGGCGCGGCCCTGCTCGCCGCCAGCCAGGGCGCGCGCGCCTACGAGTTCTACGCCGATGAAGACACCCACCTCAACGCCGACCTGCTGGCCGTCTACGGCATGATGAACAGCCGCAAGAACTACGACGGCACCTCCGGCGGCTCCACCTGGCGCGAGGGCTTCATCAAGTACGGCGTCAGCGGCACCCAGGGCCTGGCCGGCAACGGCACCCTCTACGGCGCCCTCAACTGGGTCAGCTCGGCCACCTGGGGCGACGGCGACCCGGCGGGCAACACCCTCGGCCGCGAGCGCACCACCAAGATCGAAGACGCCAACCTGGGCTGGCGCTCCGCCAACCTGGTGCCGGCGCTGGGCGAGGACGGCATCGACGTCTCCTTCGGCCGCCAGGTGGTCAAGCTGGGCACCGGCTTCCTCATCAACGACGACGGCCCCAACCTCGGCCAAGGCCCGGCCGACGGCGCCCTCGACCGCGGCGGCGCCTACTACATCGCCGCCCGCCACGCCTTCGACCGCACCGCCGTGCTGCGCCTGGGCGGCCAGGACGGCCTGCACGGCAGCGTGCTCTGGCTGAAGTCCGACAACCGCGCCCAGGCCGAGACCGAGCTGGCCGCCGGCACCCTCGACTACACCGGCAAGGCCGGCACCCTGGGGCTGACCTGGATCCACGGCCTCGACGTCACCGACCAGTGGGCCAG
Organism: Metapseudomonas otitidis; assembly: GCF_011397855.1. Lineage (NCBI taxonomy): Bacteria > Pseudomonadati > Pseudomonadota > Gammaproteobacteria > Pseudomonadales > Pseudomonadaceae > Metapseudomonas > Metapseudomonas otitidis. The sequence continues at coordinate 4,321,651 of NZ_AP022642.1, forward strand.
CGACTTCCAGAAGCAGCGTGAAGGCATGGACATCTACAGCCTGCGCGGCGAAGGCGATGCCGGCATCGAGAACGCCAGCTTCGGCTTCGAATACGCCTGGCAGAACAAGGACGCCGGCCGCGAAACCGCCTGGTACACCGAGGCTGGCTACACCTTCGCCGACGTCGCCTGGGCGCCCAAGCTCACCTACCGCTACAGCCGCTACTCCCAGGACTGGGACTCGATGTTCAACGGCTTCTCCAGCGGCTACGGCACCTGGTTCCAGGGCGAAGTGGCCTCCAACTACGCCGGCCCGTTCAACCGCAACACCGGCATCCACCATGTCGGCCTGAAGGCCAAGCCCCTGGAGAACCTCACCCTCGGCGTCCTGTACTTCGACTTCAACACCCTGGACCGCCACGAGCAGCTCAACCTCGACGGCCGCGAGCTGGACCTGTACCTGGAGTGGGCGGTCAACGACCACCTGCTGATCAGCCCCCTGGTCGGCCTCTACCGCCCCGACCGTGACGAAACCAGCGGCGGCAACCAGGTCGGCGGCAACGGCACCAACGTCTACAGCCAGCTGACCCTGGCCGTGATGTTCTGAAGAAACGGCGCGGAGCGCGCCAGCCGCTCCGCGCCCTTCATGGCGGGAATCCGCCATCAAAAAGACCGAATATGGCGGTTTTCCGCCACAGCACATCCCACCCCTGACGCACAGCCCAGCGTCCCCGCGCCTTCCCGTCCCGCCACCCCCTGGCACAACCCTTGCTCCACCTGAGGCCGCGAGCCAACAAGAACGACAGTCAAGCCGCGCCCTTTGCACCACCTCCAACCCCGGGGATGGCGCCTGGACTCTCTTGTTGTCTCCAAAGGAATGATGGAACGACCGTTCCAACCCAGAACAACAAGAGGATGCATCCCATGTTCAAACCTGCTCTGAAAGCCCTCGCCTGTGCACTCGCACTGGGCGCCGCCGGTCTGGCCCATGCGGCTGACCCCATCGTCATCAAGTTCTCCCACGTCGTCGCCGAGCACACGCCCAAGGGCCAGGGTGCGCTGCTGTTCAAGAAGCTCGCGGAAGAGCGTCTGGCCGGCAAGGTGAAGGTCGAGGTCTACCCCAACTCGTCGCTGTTCGGCGACGGCAAGGAAATGGAAGCGCTGCTGCTGGGCGACGTGCAGATGATCGCCCCGTCCCTGGCCAAGTTCGAGCAGTACACCAAGCAGGTGCAGCTGTTCGACCTGCCCTTCCTGTTCAACGACATCCAGGCCGTTGACCGCTTCCAGCACAGCCCCGAAGGGCAGAAGCTGCTCAAGTCCATGGAGAGCAAGAACATCACCGGCCTGGGCTACTGGCACAACGGCATGAAGCAGCTCTCGGCCAACAAGCCGCTGCGCGAGCCCAGGGACGCCCGCGGCCTGAAGTTCCGCGTGCAGGCCTCCGCCGTGCTGGAAGAGCAGTTCAAGGCCGTGCGCGCCAACCCGCGCAAGATGAGCTTCGCCGAGGTCTACCAGGGCCTGCAGACCGGCGTGGTGAATGGTGCCGAGAACCCCTGGTCGAACATCTACTCGCAGAAGATGCACGAGGTGCAGAAGTACATCACCGAGTCCAACCACGGCGTGCTGGACTACATGCTGATCACCAACACCCAGTTCTGGAACGGCCTGCCGGCTGATGTCCGCAGCGAGCTGGAGAAGATCACCGTCGAAGTCACCGAAGAGGTGAACAAGCAGGCCGAAGCCCTCAACCAGGGCGACAAGCAGCGCATCATCGACGCCAAGACCAGCGAGATCATCGAACTCACCCCCGAGCAGCGCAACGAATGGCGCGAAGCCATGAAGCCGGTGTGGAAGAAGTTCGAAGCCGAGATCGGCCCCGACCTGATCAAGGCCGCCGAGGCCGCCAACCAGGCCCCGTAAGACCACCACGGGTGCGGGCCGCAAGGCCCCGCATCCGTCGTCCTTCCTGCCATCGGGAGAATCTCCATGAACGCCCTCCGGCGCGTCTGGGACCACTTCGAGGAGGCCTTCATCGCCTTCCTCCTGGCGGCCATGACGCTGGTGACCTTCGTCTACGTCATCCTCAACAACCTCTACACCCTCTTCTACAACCTGGCGGACCGTTGGGAGTCGGCCAGCGAAACCCTGTTCGGCATCGGCGACTCCATCCTCGCCATGGCCCAGGCCATGACCTGGAGCAACTCGCTGACCAAGGCCCTGTTCGCCTGGCTGATCTTCTTCGGCCTCGCCTACGGCGTGCGCACCGCCGGCCACATCGGCGTGGACGCCGTGGTCAAGCTGTTCCCCCGTCCGGCCCAGCGCATCATCGGCATCCTCGCCTGCCTGTGCTGCCTGGCCTATGCCGGGCTGATGGGCACCGCCAGCTTCGAATGGGTGCAGACCCTGTTCACCGCCGGCATCGGCGCCGAAGACCTGGGCCACTACGGCATCCAGCAGTGGCACATCGGCCTGATCCTGCCCCTGGGCTTCGCCCTGGTGTTCATCCGCTTTGCCGAAGTCCTCGTGCGCATCCTGCAGGGCCGCCAGACCGGCCTCGGCCTCGCGGATGAAGCCGCCGAGGCGGTCAAGCTGAGCGACCACGACGACGGCACGCACAAGGAAGACTCGAAATGACCGTCCTGTTCCTGTTCTTCCTGCTGTTCCTGCTCATGTTCATGGGCGTGCCCATCGGCGTGTCCCTGGGCCTGGCCGGCTCCGTGACCATCATGCTGTTCAGCCCGGATTCGGTGCGCTCGCTGGCCATCAAGCTGTTCGAGACCTCCGAGCACTACACCCTGCTGGCGATCCCGTTCTTCCTGCTGGCCGGCGCCTTCATGACCACCGGCGGCGTCGCACGTCGGCTGATCGACTTCGCCAACGCCTGCGTCGGCCACATCCGTGGCGGCCTGGCCATCGCCGCCGTCATGGCCTGCATGCTGTTCGCCGCGCTCTCCGGCTCCAGCCCCGCCACCGTCGCCGCCGTGGGCTCCATCGCCATCGCCGGCATGGTGCGCTCGGGCTACCCGCAGTCGTTCGGCGCCGGCATCGTCTGCAACGCCGGCACCCTGGGCATCCTCATCCCGCCGTCGATCGTCATGGTGGTCTACGCCGCCGCCACCGAGACCTCGGTGGGCAAGCTGTTCATGGCCGGCGTCGTGCCCGGCATCATGCTCGGCGTGGTGCTGATGATCGCCATCTACATCGTCGCGGTGAAGAAGAACCTCCCCGCCCTGCCCCGCGCCACCTTCCGCGAATGGCTGACCGCCGCCCGCCGTGCCATCTGGGGCCTGCTGCTGATGGTGATCATCCTCGGCGGCATCTACTCGGGCATGTTCACCCCCACCGAAGCGGCCGCCGTGGCAGCGGTGTACTCGGCGTTCATCGCGCTGTTCGTCTACAAGGACATGACCTTCCGCGAAGTGCCGAAGGTGCTGCTGGAGTCGGGCAAGCTGTCGATCATGCTGATGTTCATCATCGCCAACGCCATGCTCTTCGCCCACGTGCTGACCACCGAGCAGCTGCCGCAGCAGATCACTGCCTGGGTGCTGGATGCCGGCCTGACGCCGGTGACCTTCCTGCTGGTGGTGAACATCGTGCTGCTGATCGCCGGGGCGTTCATGGAACCGTCGGCGATCATCCTGATCCTCGCGCCCATCCTGTTCCCCATCGCCATGAAGCTGGGCATCGACCCGATCCACCTCGGCATCATCATGGTGGTGAACCTGGAGATCGGCCTGGTGACGCCACCGGTGGGGCTCAACCTGTTCGTCACCTCCGCAGTGACCGGCATGCCGCTGACCCAGACCATCCGCGCCGCCATGCCGTGGCTGCTGATCCTGCTCGGCTTCCTCGTGCTGGTGACCTACGTCCCCTGGATCTCCCTGGTCCTGCCCAACTGGATCGGCATGAACTGATCCCCGAGAAAGCCCGGCCCTGCCGGGCTTTCTGCGTTCAGGGCGCGCGATCTTCCAGCGCCAGCACCATCGGCTGGCACACCAGGCCACGCTGCTCGAACACCTCGCCCGTGCAGGTGAAACCGAAGCGCCGATAAGCCTCCACCGAGGTCAGCGAGGCATTCACCGTCAGCCCCTCGGCCAGCACCGCCGGCACCACGGCCTGCACCAGCGCCCGGCCGATGCCCTGCCCCTGGCAGCCCGGGTCGACGAACAGCATCGACAGGTGCCGCTGCTCACGCAGCTCCACCACCCCGACCACCCGCCCCGCGTGCTCGGCCACCCACAACCGATTACCCCCGGCCTGCCGCGCCGCGAATGCCTCGGGCTGCGCCAGCGCCTCGAAAGTGGCCACCCCTTCCGCCCCCAGTGTCGGCGCCACCCGGCCACGGAACGCCGCCAGGCACACCGCACTCGCAGCCGGCAAATCATCGGAACGGGCAACACGCACGAGGGCCATGGTCATCATCCTTGGGGCTATCAGTCCGGCCCACCAACCTACGCGGCGCCTCACGTCGCTTCAAGCAAGCTCCGACACAGCGAGCCCAAAGCGCATGCTGTGGTCGTAACTGGCTCAGAGGGTCGGGCAGCGAAACTCGCCCCTTCAGGAGGCCGAGCGGAATCGTCGTGGAAGGGGTTGAGCGACATGGATGTCGCGAGAGCGCTGCCGGGCCAGGGATGGCCCGTCAGCGCGGGCCCCTGGAGCGACGATGGAGGGAGGGAGGGAACCCGACGCAGTCGGGCTGGATGCAGGGGCAAGTTTTTTGGTTCCTTTTCAACGACTGTGTACGGACCGGAGACATGGTGGACACATGTACGGGGACATGGTTGACGCATTATGGACTGCACTCAGGGTCATTCAGGTCAATGGTCCGAAGTAGTTGGTGGCAGAAGTACACATCGAACAAATGTTCGGCATCTGAGTGCGGACGTATTGCTATCACTTTCCCAGCCAATCCCTTGGCAATGCGGAAGTAGCGTTTTCTGAAGCGGAAACGGCTGTGGTAGACCTTCGCCAGCACATCATCCAGACCGTACTCGAACTCTGTTGGTTGTTCGGGATACTTCCAGGGGCTCGTCCGATAGCGGTTGATAGGAACCTGGTAAGACAGGGCCTCATGCGGACGCTGCTGGTTGTAGATCTCCCGCCAGCGATCAAAGGCTGATTGGGCTTCAGCCAGATCATGGAAATGCCGACCCTTGAGAACTTCCAGTTTGAGGGATCGGTGGAAACGCTCATCCTTGCCATTGGTTTGCGGATGGTAGGGACGGCTGAAGCTCAGTCGAATTCCCAGGCTGACCAACCAGACACCAAGCTCCGAAAGCTCGCCAGGGTTACGCGGGGAGCCCCAAGGCGCGCCATTGTCGGTGTTGATTCTCTCTGGCAAGCCGTATCGCCTGAACACTTCTATCAGGCGTTCCTGAACTGTCTGTCGTCTCTCATTGGCACACGCCTGAATGGCGAGGCTGAAACGAGAGTGGTCGTCGATCAGCGTCAGGGGATGGCATTGGCCTTGGTGGGTTTGGAAGTGCCCTTTGAGGTCCATTTGCCAAAGGTCGTTAGGCGCTTCGTGCTCAAAGCGTTGCCAGGGCTTCTTCGCTTCCGATGCAGGCGATTCGACCAAATTGTTGCGATGCAGGATGTTCGTCACCGTACTGGGCGCAACACAACAGCCCAGAGCATGACTGATCTTGCGCCCACCCCAGGCTGGATGTGCTCGTCGAAGGGCCAGCACTTGCGCCTCGATCTCTGCAGACGCTTGCCGAGGGCTACTGCGCGGTCGCCGGGATTGCTCCTGTAAACCCGCAGCGCCTTCCGCGACATATCGCTTTAGCCATTTATAGGCTGTTTGCGGGCTGATGTTGAAACGACGGCACAGCTCCCTTCGGTTGCTGTCGGGAAGAAGTGCCAGGGCAATGAACTCTGCTTTTAGGCCCATAGCGTCTCTCGTGTTCCAAGGCATGGTGGTGACCCGGCAAGGCTGGCTTGCCGGAAAGTGTCAACCATGTCTCCGCACACCCGTCAGCTATGTCTCCGGTCCGTACAAACGACTGGAAAAGGGACTCGCTCGGGAGAGCGAAACGGGAAACATCACCAGAACGCGGTGATCGGCTTGGCCACGAACTGACCGACAACGCGGCACTGGTAAATAAAAAAAGCCGCCGGTGACCAACACGGCGGCACAAAAACTGAAAAACGGAGCGCTGATGAAGTAAAGCCTGCCGCCCACGAGCGGCAGGCCCACTATCGCCCAGCCGCCATGGGCTGGCTTGACCCTGCGTGCCAGTGCTGTTGCCGCTGGGTGACGGGGCGCTGCCCCTGCACGCAGGGTCATGTGCGCCTGGCAGGCAGAGTCAAGCCGGGCCGCAGCGGGGTTCGTAAGCTGGGGAACGCCCTTTCCGGGCCATCCCTGAACTGCCTCGAACCCGGAGCCGCCCGTGAGCCACGCACTGATTCCCACCCTGCCCGCCGTCGACGCCTTCGTCGCCCGCCACCACGCCTCGTTCATCGACGGCGCCCAGCAGCAACCCGCCCAGGGCACCCTGCGGCCGATCCACAACCCCGCCAGCGGCGAGGTGCTGGCACAGACCGTCCAGGCCGACCTGGACCAGGTGGATGCCGCCGTGCAATCCGCCCGCGCTGCCTTCCGCTCCGGCGCCTGGAGCCGCCTGGTCCCGGCCGAGCGCGAGCGGGTGCTGCTGCGCTTCGCCGACCTGGTGGAGGCCCACGGCGAGGAACTGGCCCAGCTGGAAACCCTCAACCAGGGCAAGTCCATCCACCTGGCCCGCGCGGTGGAAGTGGGCGCCTCGGTGAACTACATGCGCTACATGGCCGGCTGGGCCACCAAGATCGAAGGCCAGACCCTCGACGTGTCCATCCCCGTGCCCGCCGGCGCGCGCTTCAACGCCTACACCCGCCGCGAGCCGGCCGGGGTGGTGGCCGGCATCGTGCCGTGGAACTTCCCGATGATGATCGCCCTGTGGAAGGTGGTGCCGGCGCTGGCCTGCGGCTGCACCATCGTCATCAAGCCGGCAGACGAGACTCCCCTGACCGCCCTGCGCCTGGCCGAACTGGCGCTCCAGGCCGGAGTGCCGGCCGGGGTGTTCAACGTGCTGGTGGGCGGGGCCGACGCCGGGGCCGCCCTGGTGGCCCACCCGCTGGTGAACAAGGTGTCCTTCACCGGCTCCACCGCCGTCGGCCGCAAGGTCGGCCACGCGGCGCTGGACAACCTGACCCGCTTCACCCTCGAACTGGGCGGCAAGAACCCCATGCTGGTGCTGCCCGATGCCGACATCGACCAGGCCGTGGCCGGCGCCATCGGCGGCGGCCTGCTCAACCAGGGGCAGGTGTGCGCGGCGGCCTCGCGCCTGTACGTGCATGCCAGCCGCTACGACGCCTTCGTCGAGGCGCTCTGCGCCGGTGTCGCCGGCATGAAGGTCGGCCCCGGCCTGGACCCGGAGGCGCAGATCAACGCACTGGTCTCGCGCCGCCACCAGCAGCACGTCCTGCATCACCTGGGCCAGGCCCGGGAACAGGGCGCGCGGGTCTGCATCGGCGGCGGCCAGCCGGACCTGCCGGGCTTCTTCGTCGAGCCCACCGTGTTGGCCAACGTCAGCCAGTCCATGACCCCGGCCCGTGAGGAAATCTTCGGCCCGGTGCTGTCGGTGCTGCCCTGGACCGACCTGGACCAGGCCGTGGAGATGGTCAACGACAGCCCCTACGGCCTGGCCGCGAGCATCTGGAGCAACGACCTGGGCCGGGTGATGGACCTCATCCCGCGCATCGAGGCCGGCACCGTGTGGGTCAACAACCACGTCCCGGTGGACCCCAACCTGCCCTTCGGCGGCTACAAGCACTCCGGCATCGGCCGCGAGTTCGGCCGCGCCGCCATCGAAGGCTTCACCGAGCTGAAGTCGGTGTGCATCACCTACTGATGCCCACGGGCCGCCCTCCGGGGCGGCCCATGCCTCACCCCCGCAGCCAGAGGAACCAGCCCAGCAGCCAGCGCCAGGCGGCCGGCGCTTCCGCCGGCAGCGCGCCACTGGCCTCGGCATGGCGCAGCGCCCAGGCACGGGCCTGGCGACCGTCCCGCAGTGGGCTCCCGCGTCGGCGATAGACCTCCACTGCCAGCAAGCCCATGGCAGGCAGATGGCCCCCCTCGGCGGCCTGCAACAGGTGGTATTCGGCGGCGGCCCAATCGAGGGGCTCGCTGAGCAGTTCCAGCTCGCCACAGAACCCGTGCAAGGCGCTGATCACCGCCGCGTCACCGGCGTCGCCGGGGTGTTCCAGGTAATTCCAGGCGTGCTGCCGGGCCTCCAGCCACAGGCGCTCGGCGGCGGCTTGGTCGTCCTCGGCCAAGGCCTGCTCGGCCAGCAGTTCCACCAACGCCCGGGTGGCGGCGCCATGGCCGTCGGCGGCCGCGATGCGCCAGTGCTCGCGGGCGGCGTCCAGGTCCACCGCTGTGCCCTGCCCCTCACGGTGGCAGCGCCCCAGCAGGTAGCGCCCCTCGTGGTGCAGCGCCTGGGTCGTGCCGGTCACCGCAACCAGGTAATCGGCCGCCGCCAGGGCCCGCGCGCCATCCACCGGGCCTGCAGCCGGGTCCAGCCACAGGCGTGCCTCCAGGGCCGAGGCCTCGAAGCCTTCGTCCAGCTCAGGCTCCGACGCCCGCACCCGGGCCACCCAGTCACGGGCCGCCGGCAGGGCCTCATCACCGCCCGCGCCTTGCAGCGCCAGGCGCGTCAACTGCAACCAGGCGCCCGCGCTCGGCGTGCCCGTGCCGCCGTCCAGTGCACAAGCCCGGCGGGCCCAGGCGTAGGCCTCCGTGGGGGAAGCGGCCAGGCGCGACAGGGCCAACGCGGCCTGCAGGTCGCCGGCCTGGTAGCGCGCCTGCCAGGCCGCCTGGGCACTCTGCCGGGGCTGGCCGGGGCGGACGAAACAGGGCTGTGCCTGCCCCGCCTCCCAGGCCTCGGCCGGTACGTCCTGCCCACGGCTCCAGGCCTCGAGCAGCTGTTCGCGGGTGTCGTCATCCAACCGTGGTAGCCAGAACGATTGGCCCGCCAGGGCGCTGAAGCAGCCCTCCAGCGCAGGTTCGCCCGTTTCCCGCCACAGGCGCAGGCCCAGGCTGAAACCCTCGGGGCCGTCGAGGCGTTCGAAGGTCAGCAGCAGCGGCTGGTCCGGCAGCTCCAGCACCTCGACCCCGGCGTGCCAGCCGGGCAGCGCGGGCTCGCCACGGGCCAGGCTCCAGAGCTGCTGGCGGTCCTGCTCATCGGTTCGCTTCAGCCAGCGCTGGCTGCCGTTGCCCAGGGTTTCCACCAGCCCCGGCGACGGCGGCACCCACTGCCGTTCGCGTTCGTCGATCACCGCGCACCCCTGCTGGTCGCGCACACGGATCAGCAGCCGCGGCGCGCCGGGCTCGCCACCGCCCTCGGCGATCCACGCCGCCAGGCTGCCGTCCGGCTCCGGCGCACTGCGCCAGGGGTCGACCGGCAACGGCGCGGCCCCCTGGCCGAGCCCCAGCGGTTCGATCTCCGTGTAGCGCGGGGCCACGCGCCAGTCGCCCAGCGCCGGCAACAGGCCGTGCAGGCCGTTGCGGGTCACCCGATAGATGCCCTCGGCCTGCAGGGGGTGCTGGTAGGGCTCGTAGCAGTCCACCTCGTCCCATTCGCAGGGCACCGCCTCGCGGCCGTCGATGCCGACCCAGCCCTGGCGGCCGTCCCGCCCTACGCGCCAGCCGCGATGGTCATGCTCCTGCCGCCACTCCACCTGGTCGTAGCGGCAGGCCAGGCGCTCCTGGCCCTGCTCGTCCAGCAGGCCCCAGCGGCCCTCCGCCATCACCCAGGCCAGGCCCGGGGCATCGAAGGCGAGCGTGCCACCGAAGGGCCGTGTGTCCTGGTAACGGGGCGGCACCCGCCACTGACCGTCGAGGTCGAGGAAGCCGTAGTGCGCACCCTCCCGGGCCCGCAGCAGGTCTTCGGTCTCCCGGCGCAGCTCGTGGAAGCGCGGCGGCAGCCGCCACTGGCCGCTGGGAATGTGCATCAGCCCCAGCAGGCCGCCCTGGCTGGCCACCATGTGGTCGTCACAGGCGCTGTCCACCACCGCGTCGAATTGCGGGGCCAGCAGCAGCTCCACCGCCGGTTCGATCTGCAGCACACCCCACAGCGCGCCCTGGCGTACCCAGACGCGGATGAAGCTGTGGCTGTCCGGCAGGATGGCGTCCCAGCGCGGGGCCTCGTGCCAGGTGCCGTCCGCCTGGTTGACCAGGCCCCAGCGATCACCCTGGGCGTGAGCCCGGTAGCTGTGCTCCCACCAGGGGTCATGTTCCACCGGCTCACAGGGCGGCAGCGCCGGGAAGGGGTGCTCCAACGCGGCGAACCCATCCAGTTGCCCCAGGGCCTCGAACCAGAGGTGGCGCAGGGTGCCGAAGCCGAACCCACGGTGCCACTCGCCCAGCGCCTCGAAATCCATCACGCCGGTGAGGCGGTGCAGGTCCGCCGAGCCATCGGCCAGGGCCTGGAGCCGGTCATCGGCATTCCAGCGCCAGAAGCCGCTGCGCGAGGGGGCGTTGCGGTCGAACGGCCCGGAAACGGCATCCAGGTCACCCTGCAGCCAGGCCGTGTCCTGGCCCTCAGCTGCCGTCCGCAACCACGCCTCCACCGCCCCCAGGCACAGGCCCAGGGCGGGCACGCGGTAGAACTGCGGGTGTGCCTGCAGCCACTCGCTCAGCCGCTGCCAGTTGGCCAGGGCCTGTTCCAGCGATACCCGCAGGCCAATGACCGGCACCTGGTAGCCCGCCGTGGCCGGGGTGACGGCCGGCACCTCGCGGGCACCGCCCAGCAGCACCAGCCACAACGCCGGGACCTCGCCACAGAAGGCCACGCAGCGCGGCGGCGCCTCGTCCTGCCCGAGGTGCAACCAGGCGCCCGAAGCCGCCTCCCATGCCATGCCCTGCTCCATGCCGTCATCCCCCCTGAGGGTCTGCGAAAAAACGCGCAATGATGGCGCGGTGCGGGCAGCGCCACCAGAGCGCCGCCCCTGGAAATGCGAAGGCGTCGAAGCTTCGCAACTTCGGCGGTTTTCCTGCCGGCCAGGGCCGCACTATCATCACGCCGTGGCTATGGGCGTCCTTCCTTCTACCTTTGAAACTAGGGTGCCCGCTTTCCACACCGCCCACCGCCTGGTGGGCTTTTTCATTTCCAGGAGCTGATGTGAACGGACTCTTCCTGCGGCGCAGCCGTCGTTTCGTACTGGAGCCCGGGGCCGGCGGTGCCAGCCCGAGGGACGTGGTGATGGTGCAGCAGGAGGTGGAGAACCTCGGTTTCGTGCTCGACGAGCCCCTGGTGGAGCGGCTGGCCACCCAGTCCACGGCGCAACTGGCCGAGGTGCTGGTGGAACTGCGCACCACCCTGGCCGCGCTCACCGGTGCCCACCGGCAGTACCGGCCCCTGTTCCCCGAGTTCCCCCGCAGCGTGCGCCAGGTGCCCGAGTACGCGCTGTACCAGCGCGCGGTGCAGCACTACCTGACCCTGCTTCGCGAACACCCGGCCACACCGGACGCGCCCGTGCCGTTGCTGCACGGCCGCGCGCCCCGGCTGATCCGCCTGGGCAGCGTGGCCGAGCGCGAGGCGATCTTCACCCGCCTGGCCGCCTCCAGCAGCTCGCTGTCGGTGGAGGACCGGGACGACCTGCGCACCTTCGTCAGCGTCTATGGCGAGGGGGTGATGCGGCTGCTGCCGGCAAGCATCCCGTTCAAGGAAAACCTCGCGCTGATCGCCGCGCTGCTGCTGCGCCATGGGCCGTTCGATGGCGCCGAGGCCTTTGCCCGGGCCCAGCTGCGCACCGCCACCGATGTGCTGCGCCTGGCCGTGTGCCTGTGCGAGGGCGATGCCTCCCTGGCCCAGGCCTGCCGCTTCAAGGGCCTTGCACGGCGCGAGCGGCGCCTGCTGCTGGGGCTGCTGGAAGCCTGCCCGGCGCCGGTGGAAGACATGCTGCGCTGGAAGGAACGCTGGAAGCGCCTGGGACGCCTTCCAGGTGCTGCGTGAAGACCGCCCCTTCGAAGGGTTCAACAGCCGCGTCGAACAGGCCCTGGCGGCGGGCCACAGCGCCGACGCCACCCGCCTGCTGCGCACCCGCCCCGGTGAGCTGGCCCGTCGGCTGGACCACCTGCTGCGCAGCGGCGACCAACCCGAGGACGTCCTCGCCACCTTCGCCCGCGTGGCCGAGCAGGTGTCCACCGCTGTGCTGCTGCAGGCCCTCGCGCATTTCCAGCACCGCGGCCAGGCCGCACTGCGCACCTTCTTCCCCAAGGGCGACGCCGCCCGCGCCTGGTGCACGCCGGAGCAACGCGCGGCACTGCCGGGCACGCTGCGCACCCAGGTCATCGCGCACCTGCGCGCGGCCCTGGTGGCGCGCTTCGCCACACGCCCTCCGCTGGGCCGCTGCTACCTGGATCCGGCGCTGGCAGACCTGAAGGTGCCGCTGGCCCAGCGCTCGGCCGCCAAGGCACTGCGCACCCTGGTGCGCGGCAGCCGCCTGCCGCTGCCGGACACCCGTTTCATCCGCCTGTTCCTCTGGTGGACCAACGGCCGCGAGCGCACCGACATCGACCTCTCGGCGGCCTTCTTCGACGGCGGCTTCGGCTACCGCGACGTGGTGTCCTTCTACAACCTGCGCCACTACGGCGGGCACCACAGCGGCGACATCGTCGACGCTCCGAAAGGCGCAGCGGAATTCATCGACCTGGACCTGGAGCTGCTGCGCACACGCGGCATCCGCTTCGTGGTCACCTGCATCAACAGCTACACCCGGCAGCCCTATTGCGACCTGCCGGAGTGCTTCGCCGGCTGGATGGCCCGTGACCAGGTGAACTCCGGCGAGCCCTTCGAGGCACGCACCGTGGAAGACCGCCTGGACCTGGCCAGCGACCAGCAGACCTGCCTGCCGTTCATCCTCGACCTGGAAGCGCAGCAGGTGATCTGGACCGACATCGGTCTGGGTGGCTACCCGCGCTGGAACAACGTGGCCAACAACCTCAGCGGCATCGCCCTGATGCTCCGGGCCATGAGCGACCTGGCCACGCCGGACCTCCACACCCTGTTCGAGCTGCACGCCGAGGCCCGTGGCAGCGAGGTGGACGACCCCGCCGAGGCCGACCTGCGCTTCGGGCCCGACGGCGACATCGACCCGCTGGACCTCGACCGCATCCGCGCCGAGTTCCTCTGAGGCGCGCCCCACCCGGGGCGTGCACGGCCTTTCACACATTTTTCAGGCCGCTTAAGCCAGGTTTCAGACAAGGGGTTCAGGCTGTGTCCATCTCCCGCCACCCGGACCCTTGCCATGAACAGACTCCTCACCACCTCCGGCCTCGCCAGCGCCCTGCTGGTCTCGGGCATCGCCCAGGCCCGCGAAGTCACCCTGCAGGCCGACCTCACCGACTACAGCGGTAACGACGCCTACCTCGCGGTCTACCTCACCAATGCCCAGGGCCAGTACCAGCAGACCCTCTGGGTCGCCGGGAAGAAGGCCAAGTACTACCGCCACCTCACCGACTGGGCCCGCGGCAGCGGGCTCAAGGCCAGCGAGTTCGACGGGCTGACCGGCGCCAGCGTCGGCAGCGGCGGCACCCTCAAAATCAGCGCCGAGGTGGCGGACAACCTGATCGACGCCGGCTACCAGATCCGCATCGACAGCGCCGTGGAAGACCACCGTGACGTGCGCGCCGACGTGGTGGTGCCGCTGACCCGCGACGGCGCCGGAAAGCCGGTGAGCGGCAACGGCTACGTGCAATCCCTGCGCTACGACCTCTGACCGGAGGGCACCCCCATGCTGCGCAAGACCCACGCCCTGCCCGGCCTGTTCGCCGCCCTGCTGGTGATGCTGATGGCCCTCAGCGGCGCCCTGCTGGCCCTGTCCCCGGTGCTGGACCAGGCCAGCGTGCCCCGCGCCGAGGCCCCCGTGAGCGTCGCCCAGTTGGCCGGCCAGGTGAGCGAGCGCTTCCCCGACGTCGAACAGCTGCGCCAGCTGCCCTCCGGCACGCTGGTGGTGCACTACCGCCGCGACGGGCAGGCCCTGGCCGAACGGGTCGACCCGCAGACCGGCGCCAGCCTCGGTGCCTACGCCCCGTCGCCCTTCTGGCGCTGGGTGCGCGAACTGCACCGGGCGCTGCTGCTGGGCACGCCCGGCCACGCCGGCGCCGCCCTGGGCGCCCTGGCCATGCTGGTGCTGAGCCTCTCCGGCGCCTGGCTGCTGGCCCGGCGCATGGGCGGCTGGCGACGCCTGTTCGCCCCGCTCAAGGGCAGCCTGATGCAGCGCTGGCACCTGCAGGTGGCACGCGCCTCCCTGCCGGTGCTGCTGCTCACCGCCTGCACCGGGCTGTACCTGGCGGCGGGCACCTTCGGCCTGGTGGACGACGGCAGCGGGGCGGAGCCGCCCTACCCTGAGCTGCAGGCCGATGCCCGCCCCGCTCCGGTGGACCAGCTCGGCGCCCTGCAGACGCTGCCCCTGGCGCAGCTGCGCGAGCTGACCTTCCCCAGCCCCGACAACCCCGGCGAGCCCTACGGCCTGAGCACCCGCGACGGCGAAGGCTACGTCGACCCGGCCAGCGGCCAGTGGCTCGGCTTCCAGCCCTACAACACGGCCCACCAGGCTTATGAATGGGCCTGGCGCCTGCACACCGGCGAAGGGCTTGGCTGGCTGGCCGCCGTCCTCGGCCTGGCGGCCCTGGGCGTACCGCTGATGACCCTGAGCGGCGTGCAGATGTGGTGGCGCCGGCGCAGCGACCGGGTGCGGCTGGACGACAACCACGCGGCCGAAGACGCCGACTGCGTGGTGCTGGTGGGCAGCGAGCACCACAGCACCTGGGGCTTCGCCCGCACCCTGGCCGAGGCCCTGGCGAGCGCCGGGCACCGCGTCCACTGCGCGCCGATGAACGACCTCGCGCCCCACTACCCCCTGGCCCGCCAGCTGCTGGTGCTGACCGCCACCCACGGCGACGGCGCGGCGCCGGCATCCGCCTCGCGCTTCCTCGAATGCCTGGCCCGTGACGGGCTGCAGGCCGACCTGCCGGTGGCCGTGCTGGGCTTCGGCGACCGCCAGTTCCCGCGCTTCTGCGCCTACGCCGAAGCGGTGGATGCCGCCCTGCAGGCCCAGGGCGCCCGGCCGCTGCTGCCGCTGGAGCGCATCGATCGCCAGTCGCCGCAGGCCTTCCACCGCTGGGGCCTGGCCCTGGGCGAGGCCCTGGGGCACCCGCTGCAACTGGAGCACCAGCCCAGCGCCCCCGCCAGCCAACCGCTGGAACTGATGGAACGCCGGGTCTACGGCGAACAGGTGAACGCGCCCACCCAGGTGCTGCGCTTCCGCGCGCCTTCCGGCAGCGCCGCCCTGCCCGCCTTCGAGGCCGGCGACCTGGTGGGCATCGTCCCGCCCGGCAGCGCGATGCCGCGCTTCTACTCCCTGGCCAGTGGCGCCGAAGACGGCGTGCTGGAGATCTGCGTGCGCCGGCACGAAGACGGGCTGTGCTCCAGCCTGCTGCACAGGCTGCCCATCGGCGGGCAGGTGCAGGCCTTCATCCAGCCGAACCCGCAGTTCCGCCCCGCCAGCGGGCGCCACCCGGTGATCCTCATCGGCGCCGGCACCGGCATCGGCCCGCTCACCGGCTTCATCCGCAACAACCGCGAGCAGCACCCGATGCACCTGTACTGGGGCGGTCGCCACCCGGCGTCGGACTTCCTCTATGAGGACGAACTGCGCGGCTACCTGGCCGACCAGCGCCTGACCCGGCTGTGTGCGGCCTTCTCCCAGCATGCCGAGCGCCAGCACGTGCAGGACCGCTTGCTGGGCGACGCACCGGTGCTGCGCCAACTGCTGGCCCAGGGCGCCCAGGTGCTGGTGTGCGGCGGCCGCGACATGGCCCAGGGCGTGATGCACGCGCTGGACCGCGTACTGGCCCCGCTGGGCCTGGACGTGAACCACCTCAAGGCACAGGGGCGCTACCGTGAAGACGTCTACTGATACCCCGCCCCGAGTGCGCGCGACCCTCAGCGGGCCGACCATGGGCAGCCGCTTCACCGCGCTGTTCTACACCGAGCCAGGATGCGACCTGGAGCTCATCCGCCAGGCCCTGGCCGAGGCGGTGGAGCGCGTGGAGCAGCAGATGTCGCTGTGGCGGCCCGACTCCGAACTGAGCCGGCTCAACGCCGCCCCGCTGGACACCTGGCTGCCACTGTCCCCGGCGTTGCTGCGGGTGGTGGATGCCGGCCTCAACGTCGGCCTGCTCTCCGCCGGGGCCTTCGACATCAGCCTCGGTGCCCCCGTACAGGCCTGGGGGTTCGGCCCGCTCGGCACGGCGGGCGCCCCCGCGCACCCGCACCGGCGCGGCGCCCTGGAGCTGGACCGCGCCGGCAGCCGGCTGCGCAAGCATCACCCGCTGGCGCTGGACCTCAACGGCATCGCCAAGGGCCATGGGGTCGATCGCCTGGCGGAGACCCTGGACGGCTTCGGCATCCCCGCTTACCTGGTGGGCATCGACGGCGAGATGCGCGCCCGTGGCCGCAAGCCCGACGGGCAGCACTGGGCCGTGGCCCTGGAGCAACCGCTGCACGGCCGCCGCGAGGTGCGCGGGGTGGTGGAATTGCAGGACGCAGCCATCGCCACCTCCGGTGACTACCGCCACTGGGTCGAGCAGGACGGCGAGCGCCTCGCCCACACTTTCGACCCGGCCACGGCGGCACCCCTGCGCAATCCGCTGGCTTCGGTCAGCGTGATCGCGGCCAGTTGCATGCTGGCCGATGCCTGGGCCACCGCGCTGATGGTCAGTGGCCCCGAGCACGGGCCGAAGCTGGCGCAGGCGCGGGGACTGGAGGCGATCTTCCTGATCCGGGAAGGGAATGGGGTGCGGGAGGTGACGGTGTTCGAGGGGCGGATCGAGGCAGGTGATGCCGCACCTTCTGAGCCCGGCACCGCTTCGTAGTGCCCATCGGGTTGGCCCCCCTCTTCCCTATCCCCTGACGGCAGGGCGCCGGGGCTCACGGATCAGCGGGTGGCTGCAGCACTCGATAGCCAGCCGCGCAACACCGGGGAACAGGCGAAAAAAAGCCCCGCACACAGGCGGGGCTGAGAGCACAACAACTCAGGTCGGGCCGAGCATCAGGGGATGTTCACCCCGTGCTGGCCGCTCAGGGCCAGGTCCATCAGCTCGCGGTTGGCCACGGCGTACATGGCGTAGTCCGTGCCGGTGGCGGCGCGCAGTTCGGTGAGCATCACCTTCCAGCGCTCCACCAGCGGACGGTGCTGTTCCAGCCAGAGGGCGACGCGCTCGTCCATGTCCGCCGGGGCATCGGCCATCTGCAGCACGGAGATGGTGATCGCCCGCTGCTGACCGTCGAGGTCGTCGCGGAAGGCTTCGCGGGCCAGCGCCTGCCAGTTGTTCTCCACCGGCAGGCCGGTGATCTGCTGCAGGTACCAGGACAGGTCCAGCGCGCCGCCGATGGAGAAGTAGGCGGCGGCCACTTCGGCGGCGTCCTTGCCGGTGACGTCGGCGGCTTCGATGATCGGCAGCAGCGTGTACAGGTGGCTGGTGCCAGCGACGACGCGGGCCAGTTCCTCCGGTGCGCCGGCTTCGACATAGGCCTGGTAGCGGGCCAGCCACTGCTCGCGGGCCGGGCCTTCCAGCAGTTCGTCCAGGCAGCCGGCCAGTTCGGCGACGCGGGGGCCGAAGTGGCCGACGTCACGGGCGGCGTTCTGGTCTTCGCGGCGGCTGCGCAGGAACCAGCGGGTGGCGCGGCGGCCGAGGCGCATCAGCTCATCCATCAGGGTCAGCTGCAGCTCGGCGGGCACCTTGTAGTCCAGCGCCTCGATCTGCTTCCACCAGTGCGCCAGGCGGAACACGTCGCGCACCACCACGTAGGCACCGGCGACGTTGGCGGCGCTCATGCCGGTGGACTCCTTCAGGCGCTGCACGAAGGTGATGCCCATGTGGTTGACCAGGTCGTTGGCGATCTGGGTGCTGATGATCTCGCGCTTCAGGCGGTGGCGGCGCATGGCCTCGCCGTACTTCTCGGCCAGCAGCGGCGGGAAGGCGGTCTCCATCTCGCGGGCGAGGTAGTCGTCGTCCGGCACCAGGGATTTGAGCAGCGATTCCTTGAGGTCGATCTTGCTGTAGGAGATCAGCACCGACAGCTCGGGACGGGTCAGCCCCTGGCCGTTGGCGAGGCGCTCGTTGAGTTCCTCGTCGCTGGGCAGGAACTCCAGGGCACGGTCCAGCTTGCCGGCGGCCTCCAGGGCGGCGATCAGGCGCTTGTACTCGCCGATGCGCTCGCGGGCGCGGCGCTGGGCCAGGGACAGGGCCTGGGTCTGCTTGTAGTTGTTGCCGAGCACCAGGTTGGAGACGGCGTCGGTCATCTTCGCCAGCAGGGTGTTGCGCTGCTTGCCGGTCATGTCGCCGGCGCCGACGATCTCGCCCAGCAGGATCTTGATGTTCACCTCGTGGTCGGAGCAGTCCACGCCACCGGCGTTGTCGATGAAGTCGGTGTTGCTGGCGCCGCCGTTGAGGCCGAACTCCACGCGGCCGAGCTGGGTCATGCCGAGGTTGCCGCCCTCGCCCACCACCTTGGCACGCAGTTCGCGACCGTCAACGCGCAGGGCGTCGTTGGCCTTGTCGCCGACGTCGGCGTGGCTTTCCTTGCTGGACTTCACGTAGGTGCCGATGCCGCCGTTCCAGATCAGGTCCACCGGGGCCTTGAGCAGGGCGTTGAGCAGCTCGGTGGGGGTCAGCTTGTCGGCCTGGATGTCGAAGCGCGCCTTCATCTGCGGGCTGATGGCGATGCTCTTGGCGCTGCGCAGGAAGATGCCGCCGCCTTCGGAGATCAGCTTGGTGTCGTAGTCGGCCCAGGAGGAACGCGGCAGGTCGAACATGCGCTTGCGCTCGACGAAGCTGCTGGCGGCGTCCGGGTTCGGGTCGATGAAGATGTGCATGTGGTTGAAGGCGGCCACCAGCTGCAGCTTGTCCGACAGCAGCATGCCGTTGCCGAACACGTCGCCGGCCATGTCGCCGATGCCGATGACGGTGAAGTTGTCCTTCTGCACGTCGATGCCGTGCTCGCGGAAGTGCCGCTGCACCGAGACCCAGCCGCCCTTGGCGGTGATGCCCATGCCCTTGTGGTCGTAGCCGGCGGAGCCGCCGGAGGCGAAGGCGTCGCCCAGCCAGAAGCCGTATTCCTGGGCGATGCCGTTGGCGATGTCGGAGAAGGTCGCGGTGCCCTTGTCGGCCGCCACCACCAGGTAGGGGTCGTCGGCGTCGTGGCGCACCACGTTGGCCGGCGGTACCACCTGGCCGTCCTTGAGGTTGTCGGTGATGTCCAGCAGGCCGCTGATGAAGATGCGGTAGCAGGCGATGGCCTCGGCCTGGATGTCGTCACGGCTGCCGCCCACCGGCAGGCGCCGGGGGATGAAGCCGCCCTTGGCGCCCATGGGCACGATGACGGCGTTCTTCACCTGCTGCGCCTTGACCAGGCCCAGCACCTCGGTGCGGAAGTCTTCCTCGCGGTCGGACCAGCGCAGGCCACCCCGGGCGACGTCGCCGAAGCGCAGGTGCACGCCCTCGACGCGCGGGCAGTAGACGAAGATCTCGAACTTGGGCACCGGACGCGGGATGTCGGGGATCAGGCGCGGGCTCAGCTTGAAGCTGAAGTAGCCCTTGTTCTGGCCGTTGGCGTCGGGCTGGTAGAAGTTGGTGCGCAGGGTCGCCTTGATCAGGTCGAGGTAGCGCCGCAGGATGCGGTCCTCGTTGAGCACGGCGACGTTGTCCAGCTCGCCGAGGATGGCCTGTTCAAGCTTCTGCTGCTTGTCTTCCAGGTCGTCGGCGGAGAGCTTGCGGGCCAGGTAGAAGCGGGTCTTGAACAGCCGCACCAGTTCCTTGGCGATGTTGGTGTGGTTGAGCAGGGTGCTGGCGATGTAGGACAGGTCGAAGCCCAGGCGGATCTGCTTCAGGTAGCGGGCGTAGGCACGCAGCAGGGCCACGTCGCGCCAGGGCATGGAGGCGGTCAGCACCAGGCGGTTGAAGGCGTCGTTCTCGGCGTCGCCGCCGACGATGTGGACGAAGGCGTCCTGCAGGGTGTCGTTGAGTTCCTGGATGTCCACCTCGACGCCGGCGGCGGCGGTGAAGGCGAAGTCGTGGATCCAGAATTCACGGCCATCCTGGCGGGTCAGGCGGTAGGGGAACTCGCCCAGCACGCGCAGGCCGAGGTTCTCCAGGATCGGCAGCACGTCGGACAGCGGCAGCGGCGTGTCGGCGTGGTAGAGCTTGCAGTGCAGCAGCTGCTCGCCCTGGGTCAGCGGCTGGTAGAAGCTCATCACCAGCTGGCGCTGCTCGGAGAGGCTGTACAGGTGCTGCATGTCGACCACCGCCGAGTGCGCGGCGAAGCGCTCGCGGTAGCCGGCGGGGAAGCCTTTCGGGAAGTCGGCCAGCACGCGGGTGCCCTTGGCCTCGCCGAAGGTTTCGTTGATCAGGCTGGCGTAGTCGTCCTTCCAGGAACGGCAGGCCTGGATGACCTCCTTCTCCAGGCGCACGGGGTCGACCACGGCCTTGTTCTTCGGGTCCAGCCGCAGGATGAACTGCACGCGGGCCAGCACGGATTCGGAGAAGAAGGTCCAGAACTCGCAGTCGGTCGCCTGCAGGCGCTCCATGAGGATCTGCTGGATCTTCACCCGGGTCTCGGTGGAGTAGACGTCACGCGGGACGTAGGCCAGGGCGTAGGCGAAGCGGCCGTAGGGGTCGCGGCGCAGGAACAGGCGGATCTTGTTGCGCTCCTGCATCTGCACGATGGCCATGGCGGTGGCGAACAGGTCGTCCACCGGGGTCTGGAACAGGTCGTCGCGGGGCAGCACCTCCAGCACCTGGCCCAGCTCCTTGCCCAGGTGGGCACGCGGATCGAAGCCGGAGCGGCGCTGGATCTCGGCGACCTTGCCACGGATGTAGGGGATGCGGGTGACGCTGTCGGCGTACACGGCGGAGGTGTACAGGCCCATGAAGCGGCATTCCTTGACCACCCGGCCCTTGGCGTCCAGCTCGCGGATGGAGACGAAGTCCGGGTAGGCGGGGCGGTGCACGCGGCTCGGCTCGGCGGCCTTGGCGAAGGACAGCAGCACCGGGCCGCGGAGGTAGTCGACGGCTTCCCGCTCGACGTGCAGGTCGGCCTTGCTCAGGCCGGCGCGGCGCAGGCGCGAGACGCCCAGCAGGGACTGCTCGTCATAGACCAGGTGACCGCCGGCCTCGCCCTCGTCCACCACAGTGAACTCCTCGTAGCCGAGGAAGGTGAAGTTGTTGTCCACCAGCCAGTTCATGAAGACCTTCACCTCGGCCAGCTCGGCCGGGTCCACCTTCAGCTTGGCCTTGTCCAGCCAGGCCAGCAGTTCGCGGGCCTTGGCGGTCATCGGCTTGAAGTCGGCGACGGCGACGCGCACCTCGCCCAGCACTTCCTCCAGGGCCTTCTCCAGCGCCTTGAGGGCGGCGGGGGCGGCAACCCGGTCGATCTCCAGGAACATCAGCGATTCCTGCTGCACGTCCTTGCCCTGGGTGCCCTTGGGCAGCACTTCCTGCAGCGCGCCCTTCTTGTCGCGGCGCACGCTGAGCACGCTGTTCTGCAGGGTGTGGATGTTGTAGCCGCGGCGGTTCAGCTCCATGCGCACCGAGTCCACCAGGAAGGGGATGTCCGGGTGCAGCACTTCGACGGCGGTGTGGGTGGACTGCCAGCCGTGCTTCTCGTAATCCGGGTTGAACGCGCGGACCTGGGGCTTGGCGGGATCGAAGCGTTCCAGCAGGCGCCACGACGACAGGGTGCAGCCCACCAGGTCGGACAGGCGCCGCTGGGTGAGTTCGTCGAGGGCGATGATGCCGAAGAACTGATCGGCGAACAGGGTTACTTGTGGCAAGACCTGCTCGCTGACGTGCTGCGCCAGTGCCACCTGCAGTTGATGCTGGAAGTCGGCTTTGCTGGCCGCGGTGAAGAACGCCATGGTTGTGCTCCGCTTGGCTCTGTTGTTGGGGGTTAAGCGTAGAACGCTTATTCGCGCGGTGATGGATCAGGAGGAGATTCAGGCAGTGTGACGGGCCGGAACCGCTTGGGACCGGGCAGTCATCCTCGCGGACAGATTAAGGGCGGCACCCGGTGCGACGCTTTTAGTCCTGCGACATATTCGGTCAATCTCGGACAGCCGCCTTCAGCAAGCCGACAGGGTTCACGGAAGGAGGACGACACGAGCGCTTCGGCAGTGCCTACAGCGCGCCCACAGCGACAGGACCGGTGTGCCCCCTAGACTCGCCACTCCCCTTTCCCACCGGAGCACCTGCCATGTGCACCTGCCACGAACCCCACACCCCTGATCGTCCCGAGCGCCGGCGCTTCCTGCGCCTGGCCGGCATGACCGCCGCGGCCGTCGCCGCCGTGCCCCTGCTGAGCCAGACGGCCCTGGCCGCCGACCCGGCTGCACCGCCGCCCAAGCCGCAGAACCGCCTGGCGCCCGACGCAGCGCTGGAGCGCCTGATGCAGGGCAACCAGCGCTACGTGGAAGGCCTGACCCGCCGCCACGACTTCCTCACCGAGCGCGAGGCGCTGGTGTCGGCCCAGAACCCCTACGCGGCGGTGCTGAGCTGTGCCGATTCGCGCATCGCCCCGGAGTACGCCTTCGACACCGCGCGGGGCGACCTCTTCGCCGTGCGCGTGGCCGGCAACATCGTCAATGAAGACGGCCTGGCCAGCCTGGAATACGGCGTGGCCGTGCTCGGCATCCCGCTGCTGATGGTGCTGGGCCACGAAGGCTGCGGCGCCGTGGAGGCCGGCCTCAAGGTGGCCCGCGACGGTGCCCGCTACCCCGGCCACATCCAGGCCCTGGCGGCGGCCATCGCGCCGTCGGCGAAGGCGGTGCTCAAGCACGAGGGCAATGCCCTGGACAACGCCATCGCGCAGAACGTGCGGGACAACCTCAAGCAGCTCACCGAGCGCTCCACCCTGCTGCGCGACGCCGTCGCCGAAGGCCGCCTGAAGGTGGTGGGCGGCGTCTACCGGCTGGCAAGCGGCCAGGTCGAACTGATCGCCTGAGCCCTGACGGGCCGGGCGCACAGCGCTCGGCCCGTCACGATTTCGACGCGCGCTCGCGTACTCGCCTAGGCCGCCGACCTCTGCTTGGATTAAAGTACCCCGCCTTCTCCGAGGGCCCAGGCTGCCCCCGTCCACCCCGAGCGAGCCCGACGATGGAACACCGCGACGCACTGGTCGCCCTGCGACAGTACCTTTCCACCCAGATTCTCGGTCAGGAAAAACTCATCGATCGGCTGCTGATCGCGCTGCTCGCCGACGGCCACCTGCTGGTGGAAGGCGCACCGGGCCTGGCCAAGACCAAGGCCATCAAGGACCTCGCCGAAGGCGTGGAGGCCGAGTTCCACCGCATCCAGTTCACCCCCGACCTGCTGCCCGCCGACATCACCGGCACCGAGATCTATCGCCCGGAGACCGGCAGCTTCGTGTTCCAGCAGGGACCGATCTTCCACAACCTGGTGCTGGCCGACGAGATCAACCGCGCGCCGGCCAAGGTGCAATCCGCGCTGCTGGAAGCCATGGCCGAGCGCCAGGTGTCCATCGGCCGTTCCACCTACGACCTGCCGCCGCTGTTCCTGGTGATGGCGACCCAGAACCCCATCGAGCAGGAAGGCACCTACCCGCTGCCCGAGGCCCAGCTCGACCGCTTCCTCATGCACGTGAAGATCGGCTTCCCCGAGGCCTCGGTGGAACGCAAGATCCTCCAGCAGGCCCGTGGCGTCGCCCTCAACGGCGAGACCCGACCCGAACACCAGGTCAGCCAGCAGGCGATCTTCGCCGCGCGCAAGGAAATCCTCGGCCTGTACATGGCCGACGCCGTGGAGGAGTACCTGGTGCAGCTGGTGATGGCCACGCGCACCCCGGCCAAGTTCGACGCCGAGCTGGCCGAGTGGCTGGCCTACGGTTCCAGCCCGCGCGGCTCTATCGCCCTGGACCGGTGCGCGCGTGCCCATGCGTGGATGGCTGGGCGCGACTTCGTCAGCCCCGAGGACATCCAGGCGGTGCTCTTCGATGCGCTGCGCCATCGCCTGATCCTCACCTTCGAGGCCGAGGCCGCGGGGATCGACCAGGACCGCGTGCTGCAACGCATCCTCGACGTGGTCGCCGTCGCCTGACGCCATGACCAGCCCGGCAGCCGTCCCCGGCGTGCAGGTCAGCCTCGCCGAGCTGATCGAGATCCGCCACCGCGTGCGCGAGGTGCAGCTGTTCTCCACGCCCTCGCGGCGCAGCCCGCTGATCGGCCTGCACCACTCCAAGCTGCGCGGGCGCGGGGTCGACTTCGACCAGGTGCGCGTGTACCAGCCGGGCGACGACGTGCGCACCATCGACTGGCGCGTCACCGCACGCACCCAGGAGCCCCACACCAAGCTGTTCCACGAGGAGCGCGAGCGCCCGGTGTTCATCGTCGTCGAGCAGAGCCAGCGGCTGTTCTTCGGCTCCGGGCGGATGTTCAAGTCAGTGCTCGCCGCCCACGCCGCCAGCCTCATCGGCTGGGCCGCCCTGGGCCACAACGACCGCATCGGCGGGCTGGTCTTCAGCGACGCCGAGCACCACGAGATCAAGCCCCGCCGCAGCAAGCAGAGCCTGCTGCAACTGCTCAACCGCCTGGTGCGCGCCAACCAGGGCCTGGTCACCCCGCAGGCGACGCCCCGCGAAGGCTTCAGCCTGGCCCTGCGCCGCGCCCGCGAGGTGCTGCGCCCCGGCAGCCTGGTGGTGATCCTCTGTGACGAGCGCACCCTCTCGGACACCGCCGAGCAGCAACTGGCGCTGCTGGCCCGGCACACCGACCTGATCCTGCTGCCGCTGTCCGACCCCCTCGACCACGCGCTGCCGGCCGCCGGCCTGCTGCGCTTCAGCGAGCTGGGGGCCCAGCTGGAGCTGGACACCCACAACCCCGAGCTGCGCCAGGCCTACCGTGAACAGGGCGAGGCCCGCCGCGCCCGCTGGCAGCGCCTGGCCCTGCGCCTGGGGGTGCTGCTGCTGCCGCTGTCCACCCAGGAAGAGATGGTCGACCAGTTGCGCGACCACCTGCAGCGCGGGGCGCGGCGATGAACCCGCTGGACCAGCTCGAACCCCTGATCGCCCCGCCGCCCGTGCCGTTCTGGCCCCCGGCGCCGGGCTGGTGGCTGCTCGCCGTGCTGCTGCCGCTGCTGGCCTGGGGCGCCTGGCGCCTGGCCCGGCGGCTGTCGCGGCAGCGCCAGGAGGCCGAGCAGGCCCAGCCCCTGGACCCGATGCGCGAGGCGGCGCTGCAGGAGCTGGCACAACTGGCCAAGCCCTACGACGGCGCCCATGCCGGCCCCTGGCTGCAGCAGCTCAATGCGCTGCTCAAGCGCCTGTGCCGGCAGCGCTACCCCGACGCTCAGGTGCTGACCCTGAACGGCCGCGCCTGGCTGGCCTACCTGGACAACCGCTGCCCCGCCGCCGGCCTGACCCGCTGGATGGTGCTGGTGGAGGGCGCCTACCGCCCGCAGTGCAAACTCGACGACAAGGCCATTGCCGGCCTGCACCAGGCCGTCGAAACCTGGATTCGCAAGCATGTTTGAACTGGCCTGGCCCTGGATCTTCCTGCTGGCGCCGCTGCCCTGGCTGCTGCGGGTGCTGCTGCCGCCGGCCGACAGCGGCGAGGCGGCGCTGAAGGTGAGCTTCCTCGGTGAGCTGGAAACCCTGGCCGGGCGCCGCGCCCGGGCCAACCTGCCGGCCTGGCGCCAGCAGGCGCCCTTCGCCCTGCTCTGGCTGCTGCTGCTGTGCGCCGCCGCACGCCCCGAGTGGGTGGGCGAGCCGCAGCCACTGCCGGCCAGCGGCCGCGACCTGCTAGTGGCGGTGGATGTGTCCGGCTCCATGGACTACGCCGACATGCAGCTGGAGGGCAAGCCGGTCAGCCGCCTGGCGCTGGTGCAGCACCTGATGGGCGAGTTCATCGACGGCCGGGTGGGCGACCGCATCGGCCTGATCCTCTTCGGCAGCCAGGCCTACCTGCAGGCGCCGCTGACTTTCGACCGGCAGACCGTGCACGTGTGGCTGGACGAGGCGCTGATCGGCATCGCCGGCAAGAACACCGCCATCGGCGACGCCATCGGCCTGGCGGTGAAACGCCTGCGCCAGCGCCCGGCCAACAGCCGCGTGCTGGTGCTGGTGACCGACGGCGCCAACACCGGCGGCCAGATCGAGCCCTTGACCGCCGCGCGCCTGGCCGCCGAGGAAGGCGTGAAGATCTACACCATCGGCATCGGTGCCGACCCCGAGCAGGGCGGCATGCTCGGCCTGTTCGGCCTCAACCCGGCGCTGGACCTGGACGAGCCCACACTGCGGCAGATCGCCGAGCAGACCGGCGGCCAGTACTTCCGCGCCCGCTCCAGCCAGGAGCTGACCGAGATCGAGCTGGCACTGGACACCCTCGAACCGGTGAGCCAGCTGCCCAGCCAGGCACGCCCGGCCCTGGCGCTGTACTGCTGGCCGCTGGGGCTGGCGTTGCTGCTGAGCCTGGTACTGATCGCCCGGGAACTCTGGCCCGACCTGCCCCAGCAGGGGCTGGTCTGGGCCCGCAGCCGCTGGAGGCGTTCATGAGCGAACTCTGGCCCCACTGGTCGCGCCCGCTGTGGCTGCTGCTGTTGCCCCTGCTGCTGTGGCTGCTCTGGCAACTGCTGCACCGCGAACGCCGCACCGGCCGTTGGCAGCAGTTGCTGCCCCTGCACTTCCAGCCCTGGCTGCTGGGTGGCGGGCGCCAGCGCGGCAGCCGGCTGCCGTGGATCGCCCTCGGCCTGGCCTGGCTGCTGGGCCTGCTGGCGCTGCTCGGCCCCAGCTGGCAGCGGGTGGAGCAAAGCACCCAGAAGCGCGCCGACCCGCTGGTGGTGATTCTCGAACTGACGCCCTCGATGCTCGCCGGCGACGTGCCGCCCAGCCGCCTGGAGCATGCCAAGCGCAAGCTGCGCGACCTGCTGGACGCCCGCCGCGACGCGCAGACGGCCATCGTCGTCTACGCCGGCAGCGCCCACAGCCTGGTGCCGCTGTCGGACGACCTGATGACCGCCGGCAACCTGCTGGACGCCCTCAAGCCGGCGATCATGCCCGAGCCCGGCCAGCGCGCCGACCTGGCGGTACAGAAGGCCCTGGCGCTGCTGGAACAGGGCGCGCGCGGCCAGGGCCGGCTGCTGCTGATCACCAATGGCCTCAGCGAGGCCGAGCGCAACGGCATCCGCAAGGCCCTCGGCTCGCGCAGCGGCCGCTTGTCGATCCTCGGCATCGGCACCGCCCAGGGCGCACCCATTGCCCAGGACAACGGTGGTTTCCTCAAGGACGCCCAGGGCGCCATCCTCCTGCCGCGCCTGGACGCTCCGGGGCTCAAGCGCTTCGCCAGCGACCTGGGCGGCAAGTACGCCACGGCCCGGGTGGACGAGCGCGACCTGCGCAACCTGGGCCTGCTCGGCGGCGCCACCACCCTGCGCGACAGCGGCGAGACCACCCGCCTGGAGGCCTGGGCCGACCAGGGCCACTGGCTGCTGCTGCCGCTGCTGCTGATCGCCGCCTGCGCCGGCCGCCGGGGCTGGATCTTCTTCCTGCCGCTGTTCTTCGTGCTGCCCCGCCCGGCCCTGGCCTTCGAGCTGGACGACCTGTGGCTGCGGGCCGACCAGCAGGGCCAGCGCCTGCTGGAAGCGCAACAACCGGCAGAGGCCGCGCAGCGCTTCCAGGACCGTGCCTGGCAGGGCTATGCCCTCTACCAGGCCGGCCAGTACGGCGAGGCGGCGGAGCGCTTCGCCGCCGGCGACAGCGCCGCCGATCACTACAACCGGGGCAACGCCCTGGCCAAGGCCGAGCAACTGGAGGCCGCGCTGGATGCCTACGATTCGGCCCTGGAGCGCCAGCCCGACCTGCAGCCGGCGCTGAAGAACAAGGCCCTGGTGGAGGAGCTGCTGAAGCAGCGCCAGGCCCAGGCCGAGCAGCCCCAGCCCACCTCGCCGCCACAGCAGCAACAGGCCGGCCAGGACGAGGCCGCCCAGGACGCGCCCAAGGGCACGCCCCAGCCGGCGGAGCAGGACACCAAGCCCGAATCCGGCCAGGATTCGCAGGCCGGCACGGAGGCCGAACAGAAGAACGGCCAGGGCGCCGGCGGCCAGGACCAGCAGGCGGCCAACGCCCAGCCCGCCGAACCGAACGGCGAGCCACAAGCGCTGGACAGCGAGCACGAGCCCCTGGGCGACGAACGCCGCCAGTCCCTGGAGCAGTGGCTGCGACAGATTCCCGACGACCCCGCCGAACTGCTGCGCCGCAAGTTCTGGTACGAACAGCAACGCCGCCAGGAAAACCAAGAATGAAGCGCCTGACCTGCGCCCTGATCCTCCTCCTGCTGGCCAGCCTCGCCCACGCCGCCGGCTTCACCGCCAGCGTCGACCGCACCCGCCTCAGCGAAGGCGAGACGGTGGAGCTGGTGCTGGAGTCCTCCGACCCGACGCTGTTCGGCAAGCCGGACCTGTCGCCGCTGGAGTCGCTGTTCGATGTGCTCGGCACCCGCCAGATCAACCGCCTGAGCACCCTCAACGGCCAGAGCAACCGCGCCACCCGCTGGATCGTCACCCTGCAGCCGAAGCAGACCGGCTACGTGGTCATACCGCCGCTGAAGCTGGGCGAGGCCGAGACCCAGCCGATCCCGCTGCACATCCAGAAGAACGACCCCAACGCGGACTCCGGCAAGCTGGCGCCGGTGTTCATCGACGCCAGCCTGGACCAGGAAAGCGTCTACGTGCAGGCCCAGGCCATCCTCACCCTGCGCATCTACCACTCGGTCTCGCTGTACGACGACAGCAGCCTGACGCCGCTGCAGATGGCCGATGCGCGCATCGAGCAGCTGGGTGAGCCGCGCACCTACGAGAAGGAGATCAACGGCGTGCGCCACGGGGTGATCGAGCTGCGCTACGCGATCTTCCCGCAGAAGAGCGGCCAGCTGATGATCCCCTCCCAGGTGTTCAGCGCGACCCTGGCCGAACGCAGCAGCCAGGACGCCTACCAGCCCTTCGGGCCGCGCCCGGGCCGCCTGACGCGGGTCAGCTCGCCGCAGATCCCCCTGGCGGTGAAGCCGCGCCCGGCGGACTACCCGGCCGATGCGCCGTGGCTGCCGGCGCGCAACCTGACCCTGGTGGAGGCCTGGAGCCCGGAGCCGGACAAGGCGCGGGTCGGCGACTCTCTGACCCGCAGCCTGATGGTGAAGACCGAAGGGCTCTCCAGTGCGCAGATCCCGGCGCTGCCGGCCACCAGCGCCAATGACCTGCGCCGCTACCCGGACCAGCCCCAGCTGGCCAACGAGGTGGGCGAACGCGGGGTGACCGGCAGCCGCGAGGAGCGCGAGGCGCTGGTGCCCACGGCGGCCGGGCGCATCGAGCTGCCGGCGGTGGACGTGGTGTGGTGGAACACTCGGGACGACCGCCTGGAGCACAGCCGCCTGCCGGCCCGCACCCTGGAGGTGGCAGTGAACCCGGCGATGGAACCGGAGGCCCCGGTGGAAACACCCGGTGCCGACCAGCCGGCCCCGGCCGGTGCGCCGCTGTGGCCCTGGCAGCTGGCGACGCTGATCCTGGCGCTGACCACCCTGCTGGGCTTCGGCCTGTGGTGGCATGCCCGCCGCCAGCCGGCGATCCTACCGACGGTGCAGACCGGGCCGAGCCCGCGCACGCTGCTGGACGACCTCAAGCGTGCCTGCCAGGCCAACGACCCGCAGGCGACCCGCCAGGCGCTGGACGCCTGGGCACGCCAGCAGCCGGAAACCCTGGCGGAGATGGCGGCGCGCTTCGTGCCCCTGTCGGATGCGATGGACGGCCTGAACGGCGCGCTCTACAGCGAGAGCGGCCAGCACTGGCAGGGCGAGGACCTGTGGAAAGCGATCCGCGCGCTGCCGGCGCGCCAGGTGCAGCAGCAGGCCACGGCCAGCGCGCTGCCGCCGCTGTACCCGCACTGATGCGCTGAAGGGCTACTGGGCGGCGGCCTTGTCGTCCAGCAGCGGCGTGTCGAGGGTCTTGGAGGGGCCGCCGAGGACGTTCTCGGCGATGCCGACGAAGTCCGCCGTGGCGACCTTGTCCAGGCGCATCAACCCGCGCACCACGTCATCGAGGGAGTGAGCGCCCTTGCTGCTCTTGCGGATCTCTTCGTCCAGGTCCTGCAGCAGCAGCACGGCGCGGGCGGTGGTCGGCCCGGTGCAATGCTCGCCGCGCAGGTTGGTGACCTTGCGGCTCCAGTGCTTCAGGTTGGCGCGCACCTTGTGGTAGCGGTCCTCGCTGAGCCCGCCGGCGCGGCGCATCAGTTCGATGGCGTAGTACTCGGCGATGCCTTCGCTGATCCAGTCGCTGCGCTCGGTGTCCTGGATGCGGGTGAACACGTGCACCAGTTCGTGCACCAGGGAGCTGGTGCCGTTCTCGCTGACCAGCGGGCGGTCGGCGTGCATGAAGAAGGAGTTGGGGCCGGACAGCCCGCCGCGCCACATGGGGTCGCCGGCGCCGACGATCAGCAGCTTGCCGGGGTCGCGGGGGAACACCGCCTGGGCGTGGGGCCAGACGAAGGTCAGCAGGGTGAGGATGTCCATCCGCCGCATGCCCTCGCCCACCGGGGCGCTGATGGTGACGTCGGTGTTGCCCAGTTCGGTGCGGCGGCTGCCGAGCTTGCCGGCGATGATCCAGCCGGTGGGGCGGTCGAACACGCGCTCGGCGTTGTCGACACGGAAGCGGTTCTTGCCGACGCGGGTCCAGCCGGTTTCCACGGAGGTCCAGCCCTTGGGCAGTTCGAACTGGATGCGCGCGGCCAGGTCGGTGCCTTCCACCACGTCGGCCCGGGCCGGGGGCACCAGGTCGTCACCACGCAGCAGGGCCCAGTCGGGGGTCATCCGCGCATCGAAGGTGCCGTCGCCGCGGTCGTGGGTGATGCGCACGCGGTAGCTGAGGGTGGCCTTGCCTGGTGCGGGTTGCCAGGTGCCCCGGCCGGCGCCCTCCTGCTGCCACTGGCCGTCGGCCTTGAAGTCGCTGTAGTAGCCCTTGTCGCCCAGGTCGAAACTGAGGCGGCGGACCTTCTCGCCCTCCTCCACCACCAGCTGGACTTCGGCCTGGTCGCTGTCGGGCAGGAAGCGAACCTTGTAGTCGATGTCGGTGCGCTTGGCCGCCAGCAACGGGGCACTGAACAGCAGGGCGGTGGCGGACAGCAGCAGGGTGGCGCGGTGGGACATGGCGGGCTTCCTCGTGGCGATTTCCCTATGACGCGGCGAACGGCGATTCGATCCCTTGGGGTGCGCTAGCCGGCGCGGAAGATCATGTAGTCCTCCCAGTCGTCCTCGGCCACCTTGGTCTCGCTGACCATGCGCCCGGACTGGGAAATGCCGGCGTTGTGCACCGCCTCGGGGTCGCCGCAGACCAGCGGGTGCCAGGGCGGCAGGTCCTTGCCCTCGGCCACCAGGCGGTAGCCGCAGGTGGGCGGCAGCCAGCGGAACTCGTCGGCCTGGGCCGGGGTGAGCTGGATGCAGTCGGGCACGAAGTCGCGGCGGTTGGGGTAGTTGGTGCAGCGGCAGGTCTTGAGGTCGAGCAGCTTGCAGGCGATGCGGGTGTAGTACACCGCGCCGTCGTCTTCGTCCTCGAGCTTCTGCAGGCAGCACAGGCCGCAGCCGTCACACAGGGACTCCCACTCCTCCTGATCGAGTTGAGCGAGGGTCTTGCGCTTCCAGAAGGGTTCGACTTTGGCGGCCATGGCGATCTGACTGGGTAAAGGGGCGCGGTAGTCTAGTCGCGCCGACGGTGCCGGCCAAGCACCGCCGCCACGGGAGCGACCGGTAGCGCGGTGTAAGGAAAATCGTTCGCACTATCTCCCAGCAGCGCCGCCCCGGCGGCGGATCGGTGGAATGCGGCCCGCCCGATACACCTCCCTGACGTAGCCCGGGCTTCAGCCCGGGAACGGAGCCAACCATGGGATTGATGGCCTCCCCCTCCGCGTGGGTCGATGAAGCGCGACCCACCCTACACGAGCCATGGCAAGGGCCCCGTAGGATGCGGTGAGCTGTGCGAACCGCATCGAATCCGGGGCGCCTGGGCAATGATGGGCTTCGCACAGCTCAGCCCATCCTACGTGCCGATGGATTATCCCCACGCGAGCCATGGCAATGGCACCCGTAGGATGCGGTGAGCTGTGCGAACCGCATCGAATCCGGGACGCCCGGCAATGATGGGCTTCGCACAGCTCAGCCCATCCTACGTGCCGGTGGATTCCTCCCACGCTCGGGGTCAGTAGCCGCGCTGGAAGTCCACTTCGCCGCGCAGCGGCTGGCCTTGCTGGAAGCGGGTGAGGTTGTCGGTGAACAGCCTGACCAGCGGCTCGGCCAAGGTGGGGGCGGAGCTGTGGCCGGTGAGCAGCAGGCGCGGGGCGCGCCAGAAGGGGTGCTCGGCCGGCAGCGGTTCCTGGCGGCAGACGTCGATGACGGCGCCGGCCAGTTCGTTGGCTTCGAGGGCTGCGACCAGGTCGTGGTCCACCACCGCAACGCCACGCCCGGCATTGATGAAGAGCGCGGTGGGCTGCATGCGCTGGAACAGCGCGCGGTCGTAGAGGTCCTGGGTGGCGGGGGTGTCCGGCAGCAGGTTGACCACGCAGTCGGCCCAGCCGACCTGTTCGGGCAGGGCCTCGAGGCCGGCGACTTCGGCAAAGGGCTCCAGCGGACGCGGCTGGCGGGCGATGCCGCGAAGTTCGACACCGAAGGGGACGAGGAAGCGCCCGACGCTGCTGCCGATGTCCCCGGCGCCCACCACCAGCACGCGCCGCCCGGCCAGGCTGCGGGGCAGCCGGCCATCCCAGCGCCCTTCCACCTGGCTCGCCAGGCGCGCCAGCAGCGCGCGCTCATGGGCCAGCAGGTAGGTCAGCACGTACTCGGCCATCACCTGGCCGAAGATGCCGACGGCACGGGTGAGCCGGTACTGGCGCGGCAGGCCTTCGGCCAGCAGCGGGGTGATGCCGGCCCAGGTGGACTGCGCCCATTCGGGCCGAAGCCCCCGGCGCAGCAGCTCGGCGAGGCGATCCGGGCTGCCCAGCCACACCGGGCAGTCGGCGGCCAGGCGGGCCAGTTCGTCAGGCGAATCAGTAGCCAGCAGTTCCAGCTCGGGGGCGACCTCACTCAGCAGTTCGGCGTGGCGGGCGTGGTTGGAGTCGGCGAGGAGAACGCGCATCAGACCGGGTCGTTCATGCGCAGGAGCTCTTCGGGCAGGTGCTCGATGTACTCCTCTTCACCCGGCGGCATCTGCAGGTGGTAGCCCTGCTTCTCGATGTTCTCCAGCACCTTGTGGATGTCCTCGCGGGACAGTTGGCGCTCGGGGCTGAGGACCAGGTCGAAGGTATGCCGGGGGGCGCCGAAGGCGGACAGCAGGCCTTCGGGCACGCGGCTGAGGGCTTCGGCCTTGTCGACGTAGAGGTACATCTCGTTCTTGCGGGGGCTCTTGTAGATCGAGCAGATGCGTTTCATCAGGCGGTCTCTCCGGCCAGGACGTCCAGCAGGGCCTGGCCCATCAGTTCGCGGCGCCAGCCACGCAGGCCTGCGGGCAGCTGGTAGGGGCCGTTGGGGAAGCCACTCTTGATGAGGGCTTCGAGGTGTTTCTTGCGCAGCATCAGCTCGGGGGCGATGCCCAGGCGTTCGGCCTGGGCCTGGCCGACGGCGCGCAGCTTCTTGAGCAGGCCGTTGACTTCGGCGGGCAGCGGCTCGGGCAGTGCCTCGGGCCATTCGGCGGGCGGCAGTTCGGCCGCTTCGCGGATCAGCTTGAGCAGGGTGTTGCCGTCCTGGCGGACGGTGCGCGGGTGCATGTCTTCGATGCGCGACAGGGCGACCAGGTTGTCCGGCTGGAAACGCGCCATGGGCCACAGGGCGTGCTCGCGGATGATGCGGTTGCGCGGCTGGTCGCGGCGCCGGGCCTCGGCCTCGCGCCAGGCGTAGAGGGCGCGGAGCACGGCGAGTTGCTGGCGGGACAGCTTCCAGCCGAGCTTGGACTCGCGGTACAGCGTCTGGGGGTCGGTCTCGCGGCGCAGGTTGGCCACCAGTTCGGCGCCGTCTTCGAGGATCCAGGCGCGCTTGGTGGCGTCGAGACGCTGGTCGAGGATGCGGTAGATCTCGGCCAGGTGCACGGCGTCCTCGGCGGCGTAGCGCTCCTGCATCTCGGTGAGCGGGCGCTGCAGCCAGTCGGAGCGGGTCTCTTCCTTGGGCAGGTCGATGCCGAGCACGGCGTTCACCAGGCGCGAGTAGCCCATGGAGTAGCCGATGCCGAGGTAGCCGGCGGCGAGCTGGGTGTCGAGCAGCGGCTGCGGCAGGCTGCCGGTGAGGCGCAGGAAGACTTCGAGGTCTTCGCCGCAGGCATGCAGCACCTTGGTGACGGCAGGGTCTTCGAGCAGGGCGGCGAAGGGACGCCAGTCCTGGATCAGCAGGGGGTCGATGAGCCAGGCCGTCTCGCCGTCGCCGACCTGGACCAGGCCGGCCTTGGGGTAGAAGGTGTCGACACGCATGAACTCGGTGTCCAGCGCGACGAAACTCAGTCGGCGCCAGCGTTCGCAGTGGGAGGCCAGTTCGGCGTCGTCGCGAATCCAGTGAAAATCGATGGCCACAAGGCTCTCCTCGGTTCAGAGGCGCGAAGTATATATCGCAACCCCGGCGCCGCCCCACCCGGCCTGGCGGGCGGGCGGCAGCCGGCTCAGACGAGCAGGCTGCGCAGGCGCCCCACCAGGGCCGGCGAACTGGGCTGCATGGGCTCGCGCAGCTCATCGCGGATCAGCCCGCGCAAAGCCAGCAGGCTCTTCACCGGTGCGGGGTTGGGCTCGGCAAAGGCCAGTTCGATCAGGCGTTGCAAGCTGTGCGCGAGGGCCCGGGCACGGGCCAGGTCGCCCCGCTGCACGCAGGCGGCCATCTCGACGAAGCGCTCGGTGTGGTGGTGGGCGGAGGCGGCGATGGCGCCACTGCCGCCCAGGCAGAGGGTGGTGAACACCTGGTTGTCTTCGCCGGCCAGCACGGCCAGTTGCCCGTCGGCGATCAGGGCCTGGGTCTTGCCGGTGTCGCCGCCGCAATCCTTGAGGGCGACGATGCGGGGATGGCGGGCGAGCTGGCGCAGAGTGTCGAGGGCCAGGGTGGCACCGGTGCGGTAGGGGATGTCGTAGAGGATCACCGGCAGCCGGGAGGCGTCGGCGATGCGGCTGAACCAGCTGAGCAGGCCGGCCTGGGAGGGGCGGATGTAGTAAGGCGCCGGGACCAGCACGCCGCCGATGGGGCGCTGCTGGATGGCGTCGAGCATGCCCAGGACGTCGTTGAGGTTGTTGCCGGCCAGGCCCATTACCAGGCGTTCGCCGGGCACGATCTCGAGCAGGGCATCCAGCACGGCGAGGCGCTCGTCGCGGCTGAGGGCGGCGGCTTCTCCGGTGCTGCCGCAGGCGACCAGGCCGGCTGCTCCGGCATCCAGCAGGTGCCGGGCGAGGCGTTGCAGGGCGGGCAGGTCGAGTTCGCCGTCGGCGAAGGGGGTCACCAGGGCGACCCAGATTCCAGAAAACGCGGGCATTGCTTCACTCCTTCAGGCTGACCGTCTGTCGTCGCCGTCGGAGGGGTACAGGGATGCGGGAGTGAGAGAGGGTTCGACCTTCGCGCCTGCTGTCCTGTCAGCCCATCTGACGGGACAGCGCGCCCCGGTCAAATGAGCGGCTGTTTCTTGACCTTGCTCGCGGCGACGCCAAGCGCAAGCGCCGGCAGGGCCGGTACGAAAGCGCGGGAGAAGGCGTGGGCGGGCATGGTCGGGCTCAGGTTGCAGATTGCGAGGAGCTGGATACTGCGGGGAACGGTGGAGGGCTGTCAACGCCGATGAGCGTCCGCCCTCCTCCGCCTGGTCTCAGTAGCTGCCGCCGGCTTCCTGGCAGAGCTGCTTGGCGAGCATGCCGAGGGTCATGATGGCGCGCTCGGCTTCGCGGTTCCACGGGATGCCGCAGTTCAGGCGCACGCAGTGGTTGAACTGCTCGGTGTTACTGAAGATCAGCCCCGGGGCGATGCTGATGCCCTGCTGCAGCGCGCGGACGTGCAGGTCCTTGGTGTTGACCTTGGCCGGCAGGCTGATCCAGAGGATGAAGCCGCCATTGGGCCGGGTCATCTGGGTGCCGTCGGGGAAGTACTGCTGCACCCCCAGCTGGAAGGCGGTGAGGTTCTTGCGGTACTCCTGTCGGATGTAGCGCAGGTGCCGGTCATAGCCGCCGTTCTCCAGGTAGGCGGCGACACCCATCTGGGTGACGCTGCAGGCGGAGTGGGTGGTGAAGGTCTGCAGGCGCTGGATTTCGTCCTGGTACTTGCCGGCGACGATCCAGCCGATCCGCACGCCGGGCGAGAGGGTCTTGGAGAAGCTGGAGCAGTAGATCACCCGGCCGTCACGGTCACTGGCCTTGAGGGATTTGGAGGGGCCTTGCTCGAACATGAGCTCGCCGTAGATGTCGTCCTCGACGATCTGGATGTCGAAGTCCGATGCCAGGCGCAGCAGTTGCTTCTGCCGCTCTTCGGGCACGGTGCCGCCCAGCGGGTTGCTGAGGCGCGAGGTAAGCACCAGGGCCTTGATGGGCCATTGGTTGGCGGCCAGTTGCAGGGCTTCGAGGCTGATGCCGGTGGTGGGGTCGCTGGGGATCTCGATCACCTTGAGCCCGAGCAGGTCCGCCAGTTGCAGCAGGCCGTAGTAGGTGGGCGATTCGGTGGCGATCAGGTCGCCAGGGCGGGTCAGCACCCGCAGGCTCATCTGGATGGCGTCGACGCAGCCATGGGTGATGACCACTTCGGACGGGTCGACCACCACGCCGGCATCGCGCATGCGGATCGCCACCTGGCGGCGCAGCGGTTCGAAACCGGGGCTGAACATGTAGCTGAAGGCGCGCGGGCTGTGGAAGCGGGTGACCTTGGCCAGTTGCTGGTGCAGGGCGCGCACGGGGAGGTAGTCCACGTGGGGCACGGCGGCGCCGAGGGGGAACACGCCCTCGCGGCGGGATTCGGTGAGCACCTGGTTGATGATGCTGGCGCGGGTGACCAGGCCGGGGCGTTCGACCCGGGCGATGTCGGGGGTCGAGGCGGTGAGCGCGGGGGTCTGGTGGACGTAGAAGCCGGACTGCGGCCGCGCGCGGATCAGGCCCTGGTCTTCCAGGTTGGCGTACGCCTGCAGCACGGTAGCGTGGCTGACGTTGAGCTGGGCGCTGAGCTTGCGCACCGAGGGCACCCGTTCGCCGGGCTGGTACACGCCACGCCGGATGTCTTCGGCCAGTTGCTGGGCGATGCGTTGGTAAAGCAGCAGATTGGTCATGGCGGCGGCACCTGTCTCACTGGACCGTAACAGTACCGAAGCGAGACGGGATTGCACCGGTACAGTCCGCAAAATTGTGGACCATACAGTGAAATTTGCCAGGGACTGTACCGCCACAGTGACCGGTGGTTGCGCCTCGTCGCACAAGTGCCCCGTTGCAAACCCGAGCTGTATGGGTGCGAGGCGTGGCGAGCGGGCATGAAAAACCCCGGGGCCGCGAGGCCGCCGGGGTTCCTGAGGAGGCGCGGGGGCGATCAGCGGGCTTCGCCGAGGTTGCCCTTTTCGTCGGAGATGACGATCTCGACGCGGCGGTTCTGCGCGCGGCCGCTGTTGGAGGCGTTCTCCGCGATGGGGAAGGCTTCGCCATAGGCCTTCACCTCGATGCGCTTGGCGTCGACCCCGAGGTCGGTGAGCACGTCGGCCACGGCCTGGGCGCGGTCACGGGACAGGGCGAGGTTCTCCTCGCGGGTGCCGCTGCTGTCGGTGTAGCCCTCGATGCGCACGGTGCGGCGCGGGTTGATCTGCAGGAACTGCACGAGCTTGAGCACGGTGCGGTTGGCCCGGCCCTTCAGCTCGGAGCGGCCGGTGTCGAACAGCACGTCGCCCAGGGTCATCACCAGGCCGCGATCGGTCTCGGTGGCGGCGAGGGCGACCATCTGCTCCTCGAGCCAGTTGCCCTTCTGCTGCGCGCTGAGCAGCTTGGCTTCGCGCAGGGATTGCTGCAGGCGCTCCTGCTCGCCCTGCAGGCGCACGGCGCGCTCCTGGTCGCGGGCCAGTTCGCTGTGCTGGGTGGCGATCTGGCTGTAGCGCTGGCTGAGGAAGGCATAGTGCTCGACGTCGCCGTCGTTGCCCCAGTAGGTGGCAAGGCGCTCGGCGCGGGCCAGGGATTCCCCGGCGCGGATCACGTCCTTGGGTGCACTGGCCAGTACCTGGGGGTCTTCCTTCACCTGCTGGAAGCGGTTGCGGGCTTCATCCAGGCTCTGCTCGGCCTGGCGCGAGGAGGCGCAGCCGCCGAGCAACAGGAGCGCGGCGACGAGGCCGCCCATGGCGATACGCGGGGTCATTCCAGGTCCCCCAGTTGCTTGCGCAGGCGATTGATGCGGGCGGTCAGGTCGTTGAGCTGGGCCTTGCTCTTCTGGGTCAGCACCAGGGATTCGGCGAGGCGGGCGTCCAGTTCGGCCTGCTCGGCGAAGAAGCGCGCGCGCTTGTAGTCCTGCTCGCCCATGTTCTTCTGGGCGCGGGCCAGCTTCTCTTCAGCCAGTTTCATCTCGGGGATCTGGTCGGCGCTTGCGCCGACGGCACGGGCCTGGGCCACGGCCTGCTCGGAGAGGCGCATCTGCTCGACGGGGGCGGGATCGTTGGCGCAGCCGGACAGGGCAAGAAGTGCCAGGCCGGCGGCCATTATGCGGTGTTCGATCACTGGGGTTTCCTACGGTTTCGGGGCCGTGGCGGGCTGTACCTGCTGGGTCCGCCACCGCTCGAGATTGCGTTGCAGCAGGGCCTGCGGCACCCCTGCGGCGACCAATTCTGTCATCTTTTTCGCCAGTTGTCCGCGCAGCCAGGGGTCGTTGCAGGCGGAGTTGTAAGAGAGCGTGAGGTACAGCCCTTCGCTGGCGATAGGCGGTTCCAGCACTTCCAGGTCATTAGTGATACCGAGGGTTTCCGCCAGGGCGACGCCGGGGTAGTGCTCGTAGAGAACGAATTCGGTGCGCTCCAGCAGCAGTTTCTGGAAGGCCTGGGTGACGCTGGGGACTTCTTCGAGGGTGAGGTTGTCGCGGGCGAAGTGGTCGAAGTCCTGGCCGAAACTGTTGTTCACCAGGGTGCCACCGGTACGCCCCTTGAGGTCGTCACGCCCTTGGAAGGGGAACGCGCGGCCGTGCTTGACCCAGACCACGCTGGGCGTGTCCAGGAAGGCGGGGTGGATGTAGTCCATCGTTTCCAGCCGCGGCAGGGTGAGGAAGGCCCCGGCGATGAGGTCGACCCGACCGGTGCGCACTTCGTCCTGCGCGCGGGACCAGGGGCCGGTATAGAGGACGTCGATCTTCACGCCGATTTCTTCGCCGATGCGGTGCAGCAGGTCGGCATTGGCGCCGACCAGCAGCTTGGGGTTCTGTGGGTCGCGCCACAGGTAGGGCGGGTACTCGGGGTTTCCCGTGGCCACCAGGCGCTCGCACTTCTTGGCCGCCAGGGCGAGGGTCGGCACCAGCAGGCTGGCGATCAGCAACGGAGCGAGGAAGAGACGTCTGTACATCATGGAGTCCCAGTTCTGGAGCTTGGTTGGGAAGACGCCGGCCGTGTCACTGCACGACCATAACGCCGTG
The DNA here is from genome assembly GCF_011397855.1 of Metapseudomonas otitidis. Lineage (NCBI taxonomy): Bacteria > Pseudomonadati > Pseudomonadota > Gammaproteobacteria > Pseudomonadales > Pseudomonadaceae > Metapseudomonas > Metapseudomonas otitidis. The sequence goes on from NZ_AP022642.1 coordinate 4,361,290, forward strand.
CTAGCTTAGGCCATTTGAAATCGTTATTTGTCATAAGGAAGCCTTGATGAAGAAACTGCTTGCAGGACTTGTGACGTTGCTGGCAGCAGTGGCGGCCACGCTTTATTTCTATCCGCCTGCGTTGATGGCCAGCGCGCGACTGGTGGAAACCCATCTGGCCGGCCTGAGCCGCCAGGTGGTGACAGCGGGCGAACTGGATTTCGCCTACTACGACGGCGGCCCGAAGCTGGGCGAGACCATCGTCATGGTCCACGGCTTCGGTGCGGACAAGGACAACTGGCTGCGCATGGCCCGGCACTTCAGCAGCCGCTACCACGTGGTGGTACCCGACCTGCCGGGCTTCGGTGAAAGCAGCCGGCCGACGGGCAGCTACGACGTCGGCACCCAGGCCGAGCGGCTGGCGAACTTCATCCAGGCGCTGGCGGTGGGCAAGGTCCATCTGGTGGGCAACTCCATGGGCGGGCACATCGTGGCGCTGTATGCGGCGCGCTACCCGGACCGCGTGCGTTCGCTGGCGCTCTTCGACAACGCGGGGGTCACTGCACCGCACAAGAGCGAACTGTTCGACCTGCTGGAACAGGGCCGCCCAAATCCCCTGGTGGTCACCCGCGTCTCCGACTACGACAGGCTGATGGACTTCGTCTTCGTCGATCCGCCCGTCCTGCCGGCCCCGCTCAAGCGCTACCTGGCCGACAGGGCCATCGCCAACCAGGCCCACTACGAAGCGGTGTTTCAGCAACTGGTTCAGCGCTACATCCCCCTGGAGCCGGAACTGCCAAAGATCCAGGCCCCTACCCTGCTGCTCTGGGGCGACAAGGACCGCGTGCTGGATGTATCGAGCCTCGATGTCATGAAGCCGCTGATCCCGCACGCCAGTACGGTGGTCATGAAGGATTGCGGACACGCCCCGATGATCGAGCGCCCCGCCGAGACAGCACGCCACTACCAGGCCTTCCTCGACGGTCTCGCCACCGGCACGGCCACACCGTGACCGCTTGCCCGTACAGAGCGACGCAATTATCGGAGAAATAAAAAAGACGGGAAAAGAAAAAGGCCTGCATTTCTGCAGGCCTTTCTTGTATGGCGCACTCGAGAGGATTCGAACCTCTGACCGCCCGGTTCGTAGCCGGGTACTCTATCCAGCTGAGCTACGAGTGCGTTGTGGTGTTTTTAGACCAGATCACCGCTGGTTTCTTCAATCACCCGACGCTATATCAGCTGATTGAAAATGGCGCACTCGAGAGGATTCGAACCTCTGACCGCCCGGTTCGTAGCCGGGTACTCTATCCAGCTGAGCTACGAGTGCGTTGTGGGCGCGCATTATAGAGACTTCAAAACCACCGTCAACTGATTTTTTCGATACTTTTCAATAACTTATCGAACTAACCGCTGACATCTCTACAACACTGAATAATGGCGGAGAAGGGGGGATTCGAACCCCCGACACCCTTTTGAGGTGTACTCCCTTAGCAGGGGAGCGCCTTCGGCCACTCGGCCACCTCTCCGCAACACGGGGCGCATGATAACCATGTTTTCCCCGTTTGCAAAGAAAAAAAGTAGAAAAATTAGTGGTTTGGTTCCTGGTCTTTCTCTTTCTGGATGCGCTGGTAGATTTCCTCACGGTGCACGGCTACCTCTTTCGGGGCGTTGACGCCAATGCGCACCTGATTACCTTTCACGCCTAATACGGTGACAGTGACTTCATCACCGACCATCAGGGTCTCTCCGACCCGGCGAGTCAGAATCAGCATTCCTTTCTCCTCACGGATGTGTTTCAGGGACAGTCTGCAAAAAAGAAATGGCGTCGGCCCCCCATGAATTTCAAGGGGCGTCCACCCAAGTATTGACCAGCGGTGGCAAAAGGAAAGTTCCACCACCGCAGACCAAAAACGACGAAAGGCGCGGGGTGAGCCGCGCCTTTCGTTATAAGGCTCACTCGCTCTGTCGAGCGGGTGCATCCAGTTCGAAGGCGGTGTGCAGGGCACGGACGGCCAGTTCGAGGTACTTCTCCTCGATGACGACGGAGACCTTGATCTCGGAAGTCGAGATCATCTGGATGTTGATGCTTTCCTTGGCCAGGGCTTCGAACATGCGGCTGGCGACGCCCGCGTGGGAGCGCATGCCGACACCGACGATGGACACCTTGGCGATGTTGGTGTTGCCGCCGACTTCACGGGCACCGATCTCGGCAGCGGTCTTCTCCAGCACGGCCAGGGCGTTCTGGTAGTCATTGTTGTGCACGGTGAAGGTGAAATCGGTGGTGTTATCGTGCGCGACGTTCTGCACGATCATGTCCACTTCGATGTTGGCCGCACTCACCGGGCCGAGGATCTTGAAGGCCACGCCGGGGATGTCCGGCACGCCACGGATGGTCAGCTTGGCCTCGTCGCGGTTGAAGGCGATGCCGGAAATGATCGGCTGTTCCATGGATTCCTCTTCATCAAGGGTAATGAGGGTGCCCGGACCCTCCTGGAAGCTGTGCAGCACGCGCAGCGGAACGTTGTACTTGCCGGCGAACTCCACCGAGCGGATCTGCAGCACCTTCGAACCGAGGCTGGCCATTTCCAGCATTTCCTCGAAGGTGATCTTGTCCAGGCGACGGGCCTGGGGAACAACGCGCGGATCGGTGGTGTAGACGCCATCTACATCGGTGTAGATCTGGCACTCGTCCGCCTTCAGGGCAGCCGCCAGGGCCACGCCGGTGGTGTCGGAACCACCACGACCGAGGGTGGTGATGTTGCCGTGCTCGTCCACGCCCTGGAAACCGGCCACCACCACGACGCGACCGGACTTGAGGTCGGCACGGATCTTCTGGTCGTCGATCTGCAGGATGCGCGCCTTGTTGTGGGCGCTGTCGGTGAGGATGCGGACCTGGTTGCCGGTGTAGGAGACGGCCGGCACACCGCGCTTGATCAGCGCCATCGCCAGCAGGGCGATGGTCACCTGCTCGCCGGTGGACACCATCACGTCCAGCTCACGCGGAACCGGCTTGTTGTCGCTGATCTGCTTGGCCAGATCGATGAGGCGATTGGTTTCGCCGCTCATGGCGGAAACCACCACGACGATGTCGTCACCGCGCTCGCGGAATTTCTTGACCTTCTCGGCCACCTGCTCGATGCGCTCGATGGTGCCGACCGAGGTCCCCCCAAACTTCTGTACGATCAAAGCCATTTCAAAGCCGCCTAATCCCGTGAAGGGCGCCCATTAAACAATCAACGCAGGACACTGCCAAGGGCCCGCCGGGCGTGGCGCGGAGCTCCTGGCGAAGGGTTCCGGCGGGCGCCCGGTGCGTGTGGCAACCGGGCGCCAACGGCATCAGAGCCCCTGCTCGACGAACGGAACGGCAAGTGCCAGAGCCTGGTCCAGGGCTGCGGCGTCGGTACCACCGCCACGCGCCATGTCCGGACGGCCACCGCCCTTGCCACCGACCGCTGCCGCGGCCTGCTTCATCAGATCGCCGGCTTTGAGTTGGCCGGTCAGGTCCTGGGTGACGCCGGCGACCAGTGTCACCTTGCCCTCCAGCGCCCCGCCGAGCAGGATCACTGCGCGGCCGAGCTTGTTCTTCAACTGGTCGACCAGCGCCAGCAGCGCGTCGCCGTCCACGTCCAGGCGCGCGGCCAGGACCTTGACGCCCTTGACCTCCACCGCCGATGCCGCCAGGTCGTCGCCGGCCGCGCTGGCCGCCTTGGCCTTGAGCTGGTCGACTTCCTTCTCCAGCTGGCGGTTGCGCTCCAGCAGGGCTGCGAGCTTGTCCAGGACGTTGTCACGGCTGCCCTTGACCAGCACGGCCGCTTCCTTCAGCTGCTCCTCGGCACCGTTCAGGTAAGCCAGGGCCGCAGCACCGGTGACTGCCTCGATACGGCGCACGCCGGAGGCTACACCGCCTTCGCTGGTGATCTTGAACAGGCCGATGTCGCCCGTGCGGGAGACGTGGGTACCGCCGCAGAGCTCGACGGAGAAATCACCGCCCATGCTCAGCACGCGAACCTGGTCGCCGTACTTCTCGCCGAACAGCGCCATGGCGCCCTTGGCCTTGGCGGTCTCGATGTCGGTCTCTTCGGTCTCGACTGCGGTGTTGCGGCGAATCTCGGTGTTGACGATGTCTTCCAGCGCTTTCAGCTGCTCGGGCTTGATGGCCTCGAAGTGGCTGAAGTCGAAGCGCAGGCGCTGGCTGTCCACCAGGGAGCCTTTCTGCTGCACGTGCTCACCCAGCACGCGGCGCAGGGCTGCGTGCAGCAGGTGGGTCGCGGAGTGGTTCAGCGCCGTGGCACTGCGAACGGTGGAGTCGGCCTCGGCCTTGACGCTGGCACCAACCGAGAGACCGCCCTTGGCCACGATGCCGTGGTGCAGGAAGGCACCGCCGGCCTTGGTGGTGTCACGGACGTCGAAGCGCACACCGGCGCCTTCCAGGTAACCGCAGTCGCCCACCTGGCCACCGGACTCGGCGTAGAACGGGGTCTGGTCCAGCACCACCACGCCCTCCTCGCCTTCGGCGAGGCTGTCGACGGCAGCGCCAGCCTTGAACAACGCGACGACCTTGCCGCTGCCGCTGGTGCCGGCGTAGCCGAGGAAACGGGTGTCACCGTCAACCTTGACCAGGCTGTTGTAGTCCATGCCGAAGGCACTGGAGGCGCGGGCACGTTCGCGCTGGGCTTCCATCTCGCGCTCGAAGCCTTCCTCGTCGACGGTCAGCTCGCGTTCGCGGGCGATGTCGGCGGTCAGGTCGACCGGGAACCCGTAGGTGTCGTAGAGCTTGAAGACGATGTCGCCCGGGATGACCTGGCCCTGCAGGGACGCGAGGTCCTGCTCGAGGATCTTCAGGCCATGTTCCAGGGTCTTGGCGAACTGCTCTTCCTCGGTCTTCAGCACGCGCTCGATGTGCGCCTGCTGCTGCTTGAGCTCGGGGAAGGCCTCGCCCATCTCGGCCACCAGGGCAGCGACGATCTTGTGGAAAAAGGTGCCCTTGGCGCCCAGCTTGTTGCCGTGGCGGCAGGCGCGGCGAATGATGCGGCGCAGCACGTAGCCACGGCCTTCGTTGGACGGCAGCACACCGTCCGCCACCAGGAAGGAGCAGGAGCGGATGTGGTCGGCCACGACCTTCAGGGACGGGGCGTCGTCGTTGGCGCAGCCGATGGCCTCGGCAGCGGCCTTGAGCAGGCTCTGGAACAGGTCGATCTCGTAGTTCGAGTGCACGTGCTGCAGCACGGCGCTGATGCGCTCCAGGCCCATGCCGGTGTCCACGCTGGGCGCCGGCAGCGGGTGCATCACGCCATCGGCGGTGCGGTTGAACTGCATGAAGACGTTGTTCCAGATCTCGATGTAGCGATCACCGTCCTCTTCCGGGGAACCGGGCGGGCCGCCCCAGATGTCCGGGCCGTGGTCGTAGAAGATCTCGGTGCACGGACCGCACGGGCCGGTATCGCCCATCGCCCAGAAATTGTCGGACGCATAGGGCGCGCCTTTGTTGTCACCGATGCGGACCATGCGCTCGGCAGGGATGCCGACTTCCTGGGTCCAGATGTCGTAGGCCTCGTCGTCGCTGGCGTAGACGGTGACCCAGAGCTTTTCCTTGGGCAGCTTCAGCCACTTGTCGCCGGTGAGGAATTCCCAGGCGTAGTGGATGGCATCGCGCTTGAAGTAGTCGCCGAAGCTGAAGTTGCCCAGCATTTCGAAGAAGGTGTGGTGGCGCGCGGTGTAGCCGACGTTGTCCAGGTCGTTGTGCTTGCCGCCGGCGCGGACGCACTTCTGGCTGGTGGTGGCACGGGTGTAGGCGCGCTTTTCCAGGCCCAGGAAGCAGTCCTTGAACTGGTTCATGCCCGCGTTGGTGAACAGCAGGGTCGGGTCGTTGCCCGGGATCAGGGAGCTGGAGGCGACGCGGGTGTGCCCCTTCTCTTCGAAGAAGCTCAGGAAGGCTTCACGGATTTCTGCGCTTTTCATAGGTTCGTCCACGGAATCTGCGGTCAAGAATCGCCGGCAAAGGGCCGCATTATATCGGCCCTTTGCCGCGCGGATAGTGCCTTGTGCGATAGAAAGGGGCTATCGGGGGGATTTCAGCCCGCATGATCGAGAAACGCGGCAAAACCCTCGATCACCCGCTCGATTCCGGCGGCGTCGACATCCAGGTGGGTGACCATGCGCAGGCGTGCCGCCGCGCTCACTACCACGCCGCGCTCGGCCATGAAGGCCTTGAGGGCAGCGGCCCGCTCGCCGATGTCGACGTAGACCATGTTGGTCTGCACCGGCTCCACGCTGAAGCCCAGTGCCGCAAGCCCTTCACCCAGGCGCGCGGCGTTGGCGTGGTCGTCGGCCAGGCGCGCCACCTGGTGCTCCAGGGCGTAGTGCCCGGCGGCGGCCAGCAGGCCAGCCTGGCGCATGCCGCCACCGACCATCTTGCGCAGCCGGCGAGCACGCTGGATGAACTCAGCCCCGCCGCACAGTACCGACCCGACCGGCGCGCCCAGTCCTTTGGACAGGCACACGGAAACGGAGTCGAAATGGCGGGTGATCTCGGCAGCGTCCACTCCCAGCTTCACGGCGGCGTTGTACAGCCGCGCGCCGTCCAGGTGCAGCGCCAGGCCACGGCGGCGGGTCAGCTCGCGGGCCGCTGCCAGGTACGCCAGGGGCAGGACCTTGCCCTGCATGGTGTTCTCCAGCGCCAGCAGGCGGGTACGGGCGAAATGGAAGTCGTCCTGCTTGATGGCCGCCTCCACCTTCGCCAGGTCCAGGCTGCCGTCGGCCTCGCCCTCGATGGGCTGTGGCTGGATCGAGCCCAGCACTGCCGCGCCGCCGCCCTCGTACTTATAGGTGTGCGCCTGCTGGCCGACGATGTACTCGTCGCCCCGTTGGCAGTGCGCCATCAGGCCCAGGAGGTTGCTCATGGTGCCGGTGGGGACGAACAGCGCCGCCTCGAACCCCAGGCGCTCGGCCAGCCAGGCTTCCAGACGGTTGACGGTGGGGTCTTCGCCATAGACGTCATCACCCAGCGGGGCGCGGTTCATCGCCTCGCGCATTCCCGGAGTGGGTTGGGTGACGGTGTCGCTGCGCAGGTCTATGACGGACATCTCGGGCTCCTCGGCTGGGTAAGGGGGTGACCCTAAAGGAGCGCGGCGGGTGGGGCAAGGGGCGCCAGGCGCCCCACGAAGCGGGCCTCAGCCCGCAGGGGCTCGGCCCACTGGGTCAGTCGACGTTGGCGGGCACGATGAGGATGCCGGCGCGCAGGCCGTTCTTCACCTTGGGGTTGGGGAAAATGATGCGCGCGCCCTGCTCTTCCACCACCCAACGGGTCCCGGCGATGTCCTCGGCCAGCAGGTAGCCGGTGGGCAGCTCGCTGAAGTTCTCCACATCGTCGGGCAGGTGCAGGCGGAAGGCATCGCTGTGCTTGATCACCTCGCGGGACACGGCGAACAGCTTGAGGTCGCCCAGCGTGTCCACCTCCGGCTCGGCGCCCTCGATCAACTGGCGCAGGCGGGTCTCCAGGCGGTCGAGGTTCACGCCCTCGTTCTGCCCGAACGGCCGGGCCTTGCCGAGTTCCAGGGTGAAGGCCTCGGCCTCCAGCCGCGCGTAGGTGTAGGAGCTGAAGGTGATGCCGGTCTTGTTCTGCAGCAGCACGGCCTCGACCCCGGCAGCGGCCAGGCGCGCCAGCTCGCGGGGGGAATGGGCACGCCCCTCGCGGTAGGGATAGAGGGCGAACTGTTCGATGCGCGAACCGCGGATGGCGGTGTGCATGTCGTAGTGCAGGCGGGTGCGGCCCTCGCGGGCGAAGAACGCAGCGGCCAGGTGTTCCAGCTCGTTGGCGCGCATGGCCTCGGTGCCGCTGGTCTGCTCGTGGCGGCCGTTGAACAGGCGGTTGATGTCCTGCTCCACGTAGCGCTCGCCCCGGCGCATGGCCTCGGGGTTGCCGAGCAGGAAGAGGATGCGTGCGCGGGGTTTCAGTTCGCCCCGGGCCACACCCTGGATCAGCCGGTCGAGCAGCTCGATCGGCGCCGTCTCGTTGCCGTGGATGCCGGCGGAGAGCAGCAGGTCCAGGCCGTCATCGGCGCCGGCGGGCGGGGTCACCTCCAGGGCGCCCTCCGCCAGCCAGTGCAGGCGCGTGCCCTCGGCGGTCAGTTGAATCTTCTCGGTCGGCTCACGGCCGGCCAGGGTCAGTTCAAGCAGCTTGCCAAGGGCCAGCATCCGCGCGTCCTCAGTGGTCGTGGTTGCAGTCCGGCCCGTGTACGTGGCCGTCTTCGTCGTCGGCGTCGGCCGGTTCCATCTCCAGCTGCAGGCTAACCAGGTTGGTGGCCAGCGGGCGCAGCAGCAGGTTGGCGTACTCAGTATCGCCCTCCTCCACGTCCACGCCGATCAGCAGTTGGCCGTTGCCGGCGGTCTGGATCCAGACCTCCTTGCCCTGCCAGACCACGGCAAAACGGGTGCAGGACGTTTCCAGCTGGGTGCCGTCGGTGTCTTCGAGGATGAGTTGCAGGGCGTCGGACATGTGTAGAACTCCAGGATCGTAAGGCAGAGAGCGGCGGGCGGGGCGGAGGGTTCCGAGGAACACCTCACCGCCGGCCGCACGCCGCTCAGTTCAGTTGGAACGGATAAACGGCGCCCAGTTTAAGGATCTGGGTGAGTTCATCCAATGCCGTGCGGCATTCGGTGAGCAATTGTGGATCAGCCAGGTCGCTTTCGCTCAGGCGATCACGGTAATGCTTCTCCACCCAGGCGGTCAGGGTGTCGTAGAGCGAGGGGGTGAGGATCACGCCCGGGTTGACCGCCGCCAGCTCGTTGTCCTTCAGGGCCACGCGCAGGCGCAGGCACGCCGGGCCACCGCCGTTCTGCATGCTCTGCTTGAGGTCGAAGACCTTCACCTCGCGGATCGGGCCGTCCTCGGCGGTCAGGGTCTGCAGGTAGTGCCACACCCGCGCGTTGTTGCGGCACTCCTCGGGGACGATCAGCAGCATGCTGCCGTCGGCGCGGCTGAGCAGCTGGCTGTTGAACAGGTAGGAACGCACCGCGTCCTCCACCGTCACCGCCTCGCGGGGCACGCACACGGCCTGGAAGCGACCACCGACGCGGCCCAGCTTGTCGTGCAGCTCGGCCAGTACCTTGTCGGTCTCCAGGAAGGCGTCCTGGTGATGGAACAGCACCTCGCCATTGCCCACCGCGATCACGTCGTTGTGGAACACGCCCTGGTCGATCACCGCCGGGTTCTGCTGGGCATAGACCACGCCGGCCTCGCTCAGCCCGTGCAGGCGCGCGACGGCCTGGCTGGCCTCCAGGGTCTGCCGCGCCGGGTAGCGCGAGGGCGCCGGGAAGCGGCTGTCGAAAGCGCTGCGGCCGAACACGAAGAACTCCACGCCGGCCTCGCCGTAGCCCTTGCAGAAACGGGTGTGGTTGGCCGCGCCTTCGTCACCGAACTGTGCCACCGCCGGCAGCGCGGCATGGTGGGCGAAGTGGCGCTCGTCGGCGAACATCGCCGCCAGCACGCGGCTGGTGGTGGGGTGCTCGATGCTGCGGTGGAACTTGCAGTTGAGGTTGGCGGCGGTGAAGTGCACGCGGCCGTCCGCAGTGTCGGCGCTGGGGCTGACGGTGCAGGCGTTGGCGGTCCACATGCTGGATGCCGAGCTGCAGGCGGCCAGCAGCGGCATGGCGTCACGGGCGGCCTTCTCGATCACCTGGGCGTCGGTCCCGGCAAAGCCGAGGCTGCGCAGCGCGGCGACGTTGGGGCGCTCCTGCGGGGCGAGCACGCCCTGCTGGAAGCCCATGTCCATCAGCGCCTTCATCTTCGCCAGGCCCTGCAGGGCGGCTTCCTTGGGGCTGGAGACCGCCTGGCTGTTGCTCTGCGACGCCACGTTGCCGTAGGACAGGCCACCGTAGTTGTGGGTCGGGCCGACCAGACCGTCGAAGTTCACTTCATGGGCGCTCATAGGCTGACTCCAGGCGTCAGGGTTGCAGGCAGGGCGAGGGTTTCGCTTTCCAGCGAGGCGACCGGGTAGGCGCAGTAGTCAGCGGCGTAGTAGGCGCTGGCGCGGTGGTTGCCCGACGCGCCGACGCCACCGAAGGGCGCGCTGCTCGCGGCCCCGGTCAGTTGTTTGTTCCAGTTGACGATGCCGGCGCGGCTCTCGATGAAGAAGCGCTGGTACAGCTCGCGGGAGTCCGAGAGCAGGCCGGCAGCCAGGCCGTACTGGGTAGCGTTGGCCTCGGCCATGGCGGCCTCGAAGCCGTCGTAGCGGATCACCTGCAGCAGCGGGCCGAAGAACTCTTCGTCCGGTCGCTCGGCCACTGCAGTGACGTCGAGGATGCCGGGGGTCAGCAGCGCGGCGGTCTCCAGCGGCTGGGACATGGCCAGCAGCGGCGTGGCGCCCTGGGCGATCAGGTGCTCCTGGGCCTTGAGCAGGTGGCGCGCGGCGTCCAGGGAGATCACCGAGCCCATGAAGGGCGCCGGCTGGGCGTCGAAGGCGCCGACCTGGATGCTCGCCGCCACCGCCACCAGGCGCGCCAGAAGCGCGTCGCCCCAGGCGCCGACCGGCACCAGCAGGCGGCGGGCGCAGGTGCAGCGCTGGCCGGCGGAGATGAAGGCGGACTGGATGATGGTGTAGACGGCCGCATCGACATCGGCCACCTCGTCCACCACCAACGGGTTGTTGCCGCCCATCTCCAGCGCCAGGATCTTGTCCGGGCGGCCGGCGAACTGCTGGTGCAGCAGGTTGCCGGTGCGGCTGGAACCGGTGAAGAACAGGCCGTCGATGCCCGGGTTGCCGGCCAGGGCGACGCCGGTTTCGCGGCCGCCCTGCACCAGGTTGAGCACGCCGGCGGGCAGGCCCGCTTCGATCCAGCACTGGACCGTCAGCTCGGCCACCTTGGGGGTCAGCTCACTGGGCTTGAACACCACGGCATTGCCGGCCAGCAGCGCGGGCACGATGTGGCCGTTGGGCAGGTGGCCAGGGAAGTTGTAGGGGCCGAACACGGCGACCACGCCGTGGGGCTTGTGGCGCAGCACGGCGGTGGCATCGGCCAGCGGGCCGCTCTTCTCGCCGGTGCGTTCGCGGTAGCTCTGGATGGAGATGGCGACCTTGTTGACCATGCTGGTCACTTCGGTGGCGGACTCCCACAGCGGCTTGCCGGTCTCCTCGCCGATGCAACGGGCCAGTTCGTCGGCGCGGGTCTTGAGGGTGGCGGCGAAGCGTTCGAGAACGGCGATGCGCGCGTCCAGGCTCAGGCGGGCCCAGGCCGGGAAGGCCGCACGGGCGGCAGCCACGGCGGCTTCGACCTGCTCGGCGCTGGCGCCCTGCCCACTCCAGACGGATTCCTGGGTGACCGGGTTCAGCGAGTCGAAGGCCTCGCCCTGCCCGGCCTGCCAGGCGCCTGCGATGTAATGGGTGCTCATTTCACGGACTCCTTGGCCGACAGGGGCACGGCGCGAACCGAGGCGCCAGCCGAGAGTTTCAGGCGCTTGGCGGTGTCGGCGTCCACCACCAGGGTGCCGGCAGCCAGGCGCGCCGGGGCGGCGGTGACACGGCAATCCTCGCGCTTGCGGTTGTGGATCAGGTACGGCGTGGCGTCCTCGCCCGGCGTGCCCACGGCCAGCACCAGCGCCTGGCTGTCCTGCACGGCGCGGATCTTCGCGGTCTGGCATTCGATGGCCGGGCCGGCGTCGAAGATGTCGACGTAGCCCTGGAAGCTGAAGCCCTCGCCCTTGAGCATCGCCAGGGCCGGCTCGGTGTCGGTGTGCACGCGCCCGATCACGTCCCGCGCCGCCTCGGAGAGGAAGCAGGTGTAGAGCGGGAACTTGGGCATCAGCTCGGCGATGAAGGCCTTGTTGCCGACGCCGGTGAGGTAGTCCGCGCGGGAGAACTCCATCTTGAAGAAGTGCCGGCCCAGGCTCTCCCAGAACGGCGAGACGCCGTGCTCGTCGGACATGCCGCGCATCTCGGCGATCACCTTGTCGCCGAACAGCTCGGGGAACTCGGCGATGAACAGGAAGCGTGCCTTGGACAGCAGGCGGCCGTTGAGGCCGGTGCGGTAGCCGGCGTGCAGGAACAGCGAGCACAGCTCGGAGTTGCCGGTCAGGTCGTTGGCCAGGAACAGCGTGGGGATCTGCCGGTGGATGTTCAGCTCCTGGGAGGCGCTGACGGTGAGCCCGACGCGGTAGTTGTACCAGGGCTCACGCAGGCCCACGGCGCCGGCCACGGCGGAGATGCCGACGACCTTGCCGTCGTCGTCCTCGAGCACGAACAGGTAGTCGGCATCGGCCCGCTCGGCCTCGCCACGGAATGCCTTCTCGGCCCAGCCCACACGGTGGGTCAGGCGCTCCTCGTTGGCGGGCAGCGTGGTCAGGCCGGCGCCGGTGCTGCGCGCCAGGTCGATCAGGGCCGGCAGGTCGGCGCTGCGTACGGGACGAACGATCATAGTCACTCCGTTAGAGCTTCGTGCTGCGAGCGGCAGGTCGGGCGGCACGCCGCCCAGGGCTGGCACTCGGGGTTAAATCGCCACCAGGCGCACGCTGGCGCCCTCGCCGACGCCCAGGGCTTCGGCGGCTTCGGCGGTGAGTTCCACCGGCTTGCCCGGGGCCCAGTCCAGCTCGGCCACCACGGCGCGGAAGTCCTGCAGCTGGCCGTTGCTCACCAGGTACTGGCGGCCCACCTTGGGCGCGGCACCGATGCGCACCGGCACCACGCGGCTCTGGGCGATGGAGCGGATGCCGGACGTGCGGGCGTGCAGGGTCGGGCCACCGTCGAAGATGTCGATGTAGTTGTCGGTCTCGAAGCCTTCGCGCATGAGGATGTCGAAGGTGATCTGCGCGCGCGGGTGCACCTGCCCCATGGACTCCTGGGCCTCGTCGGGCAGCAGCGGCACGTAGATGGGGTAGTTCGGCATCAGCTCGGCGAGGAAGGTGCGGCTCTTCAGCCCCGACAGGCGCTCGGCCTCGACGTAGTTGAGGTCGAAGAAGTTGCGCCCGACGGCGTTCCAGAACGGCGACTCACCCTGGTCGTCGCTGTAGCCGACGATCTCCACCACCACCGCATCGGCGAAGCGCTCGGGGTGGCTGGCCATGAACAGCAGGCGGCCGCGGGAGTTGAGTTCGGCGAAGGCGGTGTTCACCAGGTCGCGCTCGACGTAGAAGCTGGTCAGCAGGCTGTTGCCGGTGAGGTCGTGGCACAGCGAGAGGACGTGGATCTTGTTGTGGATCTTCAGCTCCCGGGACGCATGCACGAAGGTCTCGTTGCGGAAGCTGTAGAAGGGCTCGGAGAAACCGGCGGAGGCGACGATGGCGGAACAGCCCACCAGGCAGCCGCGCTCGGTGTCTTCCAGCACGAAGAAATAGCTCTCCTCACCGTTGAAGCTCACTTCGGCAGCGAAGGACGCTTCGGAGGCGGTGATCTTCTCGCCCAGGCGACCGGCGTCGTCCGGGAGGGACGTGACACCCACGGGGCTGTCCGCGGCCAGTCGCTGAACATCGGCGAGGTCGGCCATTTGCGCGGGGCGCATCACCAGCATGGGGTCACTCCTTCAATAAAGGCTCCGGCGGCGCCGTTGGCCGACCGGAGAAAACGGCGGCCAATGGGCCGCCGATCACGCATGAAAAACCTTCATCCCTGGTTGTGCGACGCGGCACCTCCTGTGCCGCGCCTTCCGGGCCCTCAGGCCTGGGTCAGCTTGGCCACGGCGCGCTCGAAGCGGTCCAGGCCTTCGTCGATGTCGGCGTCCGGGATCACCAGGCTGGGCGCGAAGCGCACCACGTCCGGGCTGGCCTGCAGCACCATCACGGCTTCCTTCTCGGCGGCGTTGAGCACGTCCTTGGCCTTGCCTTTCCAGGCATCGGCCAGTACCGCGCCGATCAGCAGGCCCAGGCCGCGCACTTCACTGAACAGGCCGTACTTCTGGCCGATGGCCTCGAGGCGTGACTTGAAGCGCTCGTGCTTGGCGGTGATGCCGCTGAGCACTTCGGGGGTGTTGATCACGTCCAGCACCGCTTCGGCCACGGCGCAGGCCAGCGGGTTGCCACCGTAGGTGGTGCCGTGGGTGCCCACGGAGAGGTGCTTGGCGATCTCGGTGGTGGTCAGCATGGCGCCGATGGGGAAACCGCCGCCCAGGCTCTTGGCGCTGGAGAGGATGTCCGGGGTCACGCCGTAGTGCTGGTAGGCGAACAGGTGGCCGCTGCGGCCCATGCCGCTCTGCACTTCGTCGAACACCAGCAGGGCGTTGTGCTCGTCGCACAGCTTGCGGGCGCCTTCCAGGTAGGCCTGGTCGGCCGGCAGCACGCCGCCCTCCCCTTGCACGGGTTCGAGGACCACGGCGCAGGTCTTGTCGGAGATGGCGGCCTTCAGGGCTTCCAGGTCGTTGAACGGCACATGGGTGATGCCTTCCATCTTCGGACCGAAGCCGTCGGAGTACTTCGGCTGGCCGCCCACGGTGACGGTGAACAGGGTACGGCCGTGGAAGCTGTTGGTGGCGGCGATGATCTCGTGCTTCTGCGGGCCATAAACGTCGTGGGCGTAGCGACGGGCCAGCTTGAACGCGGCCTCGTTGGCCTCGGCGCCGGAGTTGGCGAGGAACACGCGCTCGGCGAAGGTGGCGTCCACCAGCTTCCGGGCCAGGCGCAAGGCCGGCTCGTTGGTGAAGACGTTGGAGACGTGCCAGATCTTGTTGGCCTGGTCGGTCAGTGCCTTGACCAGTGCCGGGTGAGCATGCCCCAGGGAGTTCACGGCGATGCCGCCGGCGAAATCGATCAGTTCACGGCCGCTCTGGTCCCAGACGCGGGAGCCCTGGCCTCGCACCGGGATGAACGCGGCGGGGGCATAGTTGGGGACCATCAGCTGATCGAAATCGGCGCGCTCGACCTGCGCATGCTCAACGGACATCAGTTTCTCCTGCCTGAAGCGGCTAGTGGTGAAAGGATTGTAGGGAGTGATCCGGGGTTGGCATTGTCGCCAAGCGACAACTTCTTACAGCCCAAACCCGCGAAAATCCGAGGCTTTCGGAAATGCGACAGAAAGCGTCGGGAAGGCGCAGTTTAAACGCGGATCGCCACAGGACGCACGGGGCACAGCGTATTCGCCACGGGATGACCGGCGGGTATCCGTCATGCGCAAGGACACGAGGCAAGACGGCGCATCGAGACGCCATGCACCGGCACGCCGCACCCGCGACCGGGGCTGCCAGCACAAGGAAGAAAGGAACGAGGCGCCGGGCGCTGCAAGCCGCCCGCCCGGCACCGGTGATCAACCGCGCTCGGACAGTGCCGGCTGGTTGTCGAAGGGGCCGCCGCTGCGCCGCTGGTTGCGGTCTTCGCGAGGGGTGACGCCGAAGAAGTTGCGGTAGGCGCTGGAGAAGTGCGGGCCGGAGGAGAAGCCGCAGGAGAGGCCGATCTGGATGATCGACTTGCTGGTCTGCATCAGCATCTGCCGGGCCTTGTTCAGGCGCAGCTCCAGGTAGTACTGGCTGGGCACGCGGTTGAGGTACTGCTTGAAGATGCGCTCCAGCTGGCGGCGCGACACGCACACGTGCTGGGCGATCTCGTCAGTGGTCAGCGGCTCCTCGATGTTGGCCTCCATCAGCAGCACCGCCTGGGTGAGCTTCGGGTGGCTGGAGCCGAGGCGGTTCTGCAGCGGGATGCGCTGGCGCTCGCCGCCTTCGCGGATGCGCTCCACCACCAGTTCCTCGGACACGGCGCCGGCCAGCTCGGCGCCGTGGTCACGGGCCAGCACCGCCAGCAGCAGGTCGAGCACCGCCAGGCCGCCGCAGGCAGTGAGGCGGTCGCGGTCCCAGTCGAACAGGTGGCTGGTGGCGATGACCTTGGGGAAGCGCTCGCTGAAATCATCCTGCCAGCGCCAGTGCACCGCTGCGCGGTAACCGTCCAGCAGGCCCAGCTGCGCCAACGGGTAGACCCCGGCGGAGAGCCCGCCCACCACGCAGCCGGTGCGGGCCACCTGCTTCAGCGCCGTGGCCAGCCCGACGGACACCGCCGCCGGTGGCTCGTCGGCCAGAAGGAACAGGCGTGTCAGCCCTTCCAGCCTGCCGGTCCAGGGCTCGCCCGGCAGGCGCCAGCCGCCTTCGGCCGGTGCCTCGGCCTGGAGGAAGTGCAGGTCGTAGACCACTTCCGGGTGCAGGCGCTGGGCGACGCGCAGGGCCTCCTCGGCCAGCGCCAGGGTCATGGCCTTGGTGCCGGGCCAGAGCAGGAAACCGATTCGTTGGGCAGTCATGGCAGGCAGCTTAGCCTCAGTCGGCACGATTTACTTGAGGCTTCCGGAGAGGAACTGCTTGAGCCGCTCGGATTGTGGATTGGCCAACACATCCTTCGGGCAGCCGGTCTCTTCGACCACGCCCTTGTGCAGGAAAATCAACTGGTTGGACACCTCGCGGGCGAAGCCCATCTCGTGGGTGACCACCACCATGGTGCGGCCTTCCAGGGCCAGGTCCTTCATCACCTTGAGCACCTCGCCCACCAGTTCGGGGTCAAGGGCGGAAGTGGGCTCGTCGAAGAGCATCACCTCCGGCTCCACCGCCAGGGCGCGAGCGATGGCGACACGCTGCTGCTCACCACCGGACATGTGCGCCGGGTAGGCGTCCTTGCGGTGGGCCACGCCGACCTTGGCCAGGTAGTGCTCGGCCTTCTCGATGGCTTCCTTCTTCGACACGCCGAGCACGTGCACCGGCGCTTCGATGACGTTCTCCAGGGCGCTCATGTGCGACCACAGGTTGAAGTGCTGGAACACCATAGCCAGGCGCGAACGCATGCGCTGCAGCTGCTTGGGGTCGGCCGCCTTGAGGCCGCCGTCCTTGTTGGCCACCAGCTTGAGCTCCTCGCCATTGAGCAGGATCTTGCCGCCGTGGGGCTGCTCCAGCAGGTTGATGCAGCGCAGGAAGGTACTTTTGCCCGATCCGCTCGAGCCGATGATGCTGATCACATCGCCCGCCTTGGCGGCCAGGGAGACGCCCTTGAGGACTTCATGGCTGCCGTAGCGCTTGTGCAGGTCTTGGACTTCCAGTTTGTACATGGTCTCGGTCTCGATGCGATTGGATCAGTCGCTCAGCAAGCGTCCCTGACGAATGGGTTCACGGCCGGCCACCTTGGCCAGCCACAGTCCGGGTTGGGCGAAGCGGGTGCGCTCACGGGCGAACAGCACGCCGTCCACCGTGGCGCACACCGTGGAATGGCGGTCGCTCAAGGGGTCGATCACTTCGAACAGCGGCTCGCCAGCCCTGACCCGCGCACCGGCAGGCTGCAGGAAGCTGACCACGCCGGCGTGGGGCGGATAGAGCAGTTCGGTGCCCTCGAAGGGGGTCGGCTCGCACCGTGCCGGCGGAGCGGCCGGCCAGTCACCGTCGATCAACCCGTGCTCGGCGAGCACTGCGAGAATGGCCTCGGCGCGAGCCTCGGACAGCGGGCGGTCGGTATCGGCCACGCCGCCCAGCTCGACCGTGCTGGCCACGCAGACCAGCGGAATCGACGCCTGCGGGAAGCGCCGGGCCAGGCGCAGCCAGGGCAGCGAGCAGGCCTCGTCGAACGAGCTGCCGCCGGACTCTTCAGCGGTGAGTACGGCCGCGGCCCCCAGGCGGGCCGAGAGCCCGGCCAGCGGCGCGGCGTGCTGCGGCAGGCAGTACAGGTGCACGGCCGCCTCCAGGTCGCAATGCAGGTCCAGCACCAGGTCGGCGTCGCAGGCGTGGGTCAGCAGCAGGCGCTGCAGCCCCTCCAGCTCCGAAGTGGCCGGCGGCAGCTGGCGCAGGGCGGCCCGCATGGCCTCGCGGATGGTGGTGCGGTTGGCATCAGCGTCATCACCCAGGCGCCCTTCCAGGCTGGCCTCGATCTGGGCCGCCAGGTCGACGAAGCCCCGGTTGAAGTTGCGCCCACTGGTGAACTCGAAGCGACCCAGGTGGGTGGCCTGCAGCACCTGGCCGAGGCCGATGGGGTTGGCCACCGGCACCAGTTCGATGCAGCCGGTCAGGCGCCCTTGGGCCTCCAGTTCGACCAGACGCCGCTTGAGCTCCACCGCCACGCGCATGCCCGGCAGTTCATCGGCATGCAGGGACGCCTGCAGGTACGCCTTGCGCGCGCCGACACCGAAGCGGAAGACGCTCAGCTGGCGGCGGGTACCGGGCAGGCCCCAGGGCAGTTCGTGGTCGATGCGCTCCATGGCATCAGGCCTTGCGCGGGGCCAGGTAGGCCAGCCAGCGGCGCTCGGCCAGCTTGAACAGGCGCACCAGGATGAAGGTCAGGCACAGGTAGAACAGGCCGGCGGTGATGAACGCCTCGAACGGCAGGTAGTACTGCGAGTTCACGGTGCGCGCGGCGCCGGTGATGTCCACCAGGGTGACGATGGAGGCCAGGCTGGTGGTGTGCAGCATCATGATCACTTCGTTGCTGTACTGCGGCAGCGCACGACGCAGGGCCGAGGGCAGCAGGATGCGGCGGTACAGCTTGGCGCGGGACATGCCGATGGCCTTGGCCGCTTCGATCTCGCCGTGGGGCGTGGCCTTGAGGCTGCCGGCGAGGATCTCGGCGGTGTAGGCACTGGTGTTGATGGCGAACGCCAGGCAGGCACAGAAGGTGGCGTTGGACAGGTAGGGCCAGAGCCAGCTTGCGCGCACGGCCTCGAACTGGGCCAGGCCGTAGTAGATGAGGAACAGCTGCACCAGCATCGGGGTGCCGCGGATGACGTAGGTGTAGAGCCAGGCCGGGAAGTTGACCATGGGCTGCTTGGAGACCCGCATCAGCGCCAGGGGCACGGCCACCAGCAGACCGACGGCCAGGGAAATGGCCAGCAGCTTGAGGGTCACCAGCACGCCGCTGAAGTAGAGCGGCAGGTTCTCGTAGATGACGGTGTAGTCGAAGATCACGGATGCGCCCTCTCGCTCACAGATCGGCGGCCTTGATGCCGACGGAGTAACGTTTTTCCAGGAAGCGCAACGCCAGCAGCGACACGCTGGTCAGCACCAGGTACAGACCCGCCACGGCCAGGAAGAAGGTAAAGGGCTCGCGGGTGGCGTCCGCCGCGCTCTTGGCCTTGAACATCATGTCCTGCAGGCCCACCACGGACACCAGCGCGGTGGCCTTGGTCAGCACCAGCCAGTTGTTGGTGAAGCCGGGGATGGCGAAGCGGATCATCTGCGGCACCAGGATGCGGAAGAACACCTGGCGACCGCTCATGCCGTAGGCGAATCCGGCCTCGCCCTGCCCTTTCGGGATGGCCATGAAGGCGCCCCGGAAGGTCTCGGACAGGTAGGCACCGAAGATGAAGCCGAGGGTGAAGACCCCGGACCAGAACGGGTCGAGGTCGATGTAGTCGTCATAGCCGACCATCGGCCCCACCAGGTTCACCACCTGCTGGCCGCCGTAGAAGATCAGCAGGATCAGCACCAGGTCGGGAATGCCGCGGACCACGGTGGCGTAGGCATCCCCCATGATGGCCAGCCAGCGCACCGGCGACAGGCGGAAGGCCGCGCCGACCAGGCCGAGCAGGATGGCCATGGACATGGAGGACAGCGCCAGCAGCAGGGTGAGCCAGGCACCCTCGAGAATGGTCGAGCCGTAGCCGTTGAGCATGTTTCAGGTCCTCTTGCAGCGCCCCAGGTGAAACCGGACAGCACCGCTGCAATGAAAAAGTGGCACAACCTGCAGGTTAGCCGCCGACCGTGACGCCCGGTCGCGCGGTGCCGTAGGGCGCCTCTAAAAACGGGGACGAGGCAGTCAGCGCAAGGCAAAAACAGACGAAAAAGCGCAGTTTACGTGGGGTAAATGAGCATTTTGAGGCTGTTTTTAACGCCGCGATGACAACGCAGGTAGTTTTTAGAGGTGCCCCGTGGTCGCGGGGCGGCCTCAACGTCCTGGTTGTGCCACTTCCGGGGAAGGGCGGAGGGGATTACTCGCCGTAGATGTTGAACTGGAAGTACTTGTCCTGGACTTCCTTGTACTTGCCGTTGGCACGGATGGCGGCGATGGCGGCGTTGATCTTGTCCGCCAAGGCCTTGTCGCCCTTGCGAACGGCGATGCCGGCGCCTTCACCGAAGTACTTCGGATCGGTGTAGTCCGGGCCTACCAGGGCGAAGCCCTTGCCGGCTTCGGTCTTGAGGAAGCCGTCGTCGATGTTCACGGCATCGGCCAGGGTCGCGTCGAGGCGGCCGGCGGTCATGTCGAGGAACACTTCGTTCTGCGAGCTGTAGCGCACCACTTCGATACCGGCCGGGGCGTAGACCTCGGTGGCGAAGCGGTCGTAGGTGCTGGCGCGCTGGACGCCGACCTTCTTGCCCTTCAGGTCCACCAGCGGGTCGTTGATCACGGTGCCGGCCTTCATTGCCAGCTTGATCGGGGTCAGGTAGTAGCGGTTGGTGAAGTCGACGGACTTCTTGCGGTCTTCGGTGATGGTCATCGAGGACAGCACGGCGTCGAACTTGCGCACCTTGAGGGCGGGGATCAGGCCGTCGAACTCCTGCTCGATCCACTGGCACTTGACCTTCATCTCTTCGCAGAGGGCGTTGCCGATGTCGTAGTCGAAGCCGGTGATCTTGCCGTCCGGGGTCTTGAAGGCGAAGGGCGGGTAAGCGGCCTCGATGCCAATGCGCAGGGGCTTGGAATCATCGGCAGTGGCTGCCAGCGGCGACAGCAGGGTCAGCGCCAGAGCGCCGAGAAGGGCAATCTTCTTCATGTTTGACTCCTTGGAATAGGGAAGCATCTGCTGGCAGGAGAGATCGTGCCCAGACCATTCAGCGAATTGTAGAAATAGGCGCGGAATTTACCTTGATTGAACTCAGGGAAATGGCCTTGGCCGGGTGAGCGGCATTCTAGCGACAGCCCTAAAGTCGATATTTCTTCAATGCGACAACAAATTACAAAAGGCCAGGACGGCCGGGAGGGAGAGGTTGACAGCAACCTGCTTTCGTGACTAGGCAGTTCAATTCAGAACCTTCTGTAAAAGCAATTACCAGACCACTTTCCAACAACCCCAGTAAAAACGGGCGCTCCAGCCCGCTACCAGGCTGTCAGCCCCACCTCATTCAGCACCAGCCCGGGGCAATCTGCTCCCAGGCGCCCCAGAATGGCGCGCAAGGTTACACCCCGACTGTTACCGCTCGCTATCCCCCGTTGCAACGCACCAGCCGCTGGCACCGTCCGATATCAATCGACCAGAAGCAGAACGCCCCGCCGGGCTTGTGGCCGGGCGGGGCGTTCGCTGGAGCGGGAGGTCGCCGAGTCAGGCGGCCTGCATGGTGCGGTGGGTGTCGATGAGGTGCTGCACCACGCCAGGATCAGCCAGCGTGGAGATGTCGCCGAGGGTGTCGTACTCGGCCACGGCGATCTTGCGCAGGATGCGGCGCATGATCTTGCCGGAGCGGGTCTTGGGCAGGCCGGGTGCCCACTGGATCACGTCCGGCGTGGCGATGGGGCCGATCTCGCGACGCACCCACTGTTTCAGTTCCTGGCGCAGCGCTTCGGAGGATTCCACACCGGCGTTGAGGGTGACGTAGACATAGATGCCCTGCCCCTTGATGTCGTGGGGGACGCCGACCACGGCGGCCTCGGCGACTTTCGGGTGGGCGACCATGGCGCTCTCGATCTCGGCGGTGCCCATGCGGTGGCCGGAGACGTTGAGCACGTCGTCGACGCGGCCGGTGATCCAGTAGTAGCCGTCCTCGTCGCGACGGGCACCGTCACCGGTGAAGTACATGCCCTTGAAGGTCTTGAAGTAGGTGTCGACGTAGCGGTCATGGTCGCCGTACAGGGTACGGGCCTGGCCCGGCCAGGAGTCGATGATCACCAGGTTGCCTTCGGCGGCGCCCTCGATCAGGTTGCCCAGGTTGTCCACCAGGGCCGGCTGCACGCCGAAGAAGGGCCGCGCGGCAGAACCCGGCTTGAGGGCGTGAGCCCCCGGCAGCGGGGTCATCAGGCAGGCGCCGGTCTCGGTCTGCCACCAGGTGTCGACGATCGGGCAGCGGGACTGGCCGACGTTCTCGTAGTACCAGTGCCAGGCTTCCGGGTTGATCGGCTCGCCCACCGAACCCAGCAGGCGCAGGCTGGAGCCGTCGGCCCCGGCCACGGCTGCCTTGCCCTCGGCCATCATCGCGCGGATGGCGGTGGGGGCGGTGTAGAGGATGTTGACCTTGTGCTTGTCGATGATCTTGGCGACGCGGCTGACGTCCGGGTAGTTCGGCACGCCCTCGAACATCAGGGTGGTGGCGCCGTTGGACAGCGGCCCGTACACCAGGTAGGTGTGACCGGTGACCCAGCCGATGTCGGCGGTGCACCAGAAGACTTCGCCCGGGCGGTAGTCGAACACGCGCTCATGGGTCAGCGAGGCGTAGACCAGGTAGCCGCCGGTGGTATGCAGCACGCCCTTGGGCTTACCGGTGGAGCCGGAGGTGTAAAGGATGAACAGCGGGTCCTCGGCACCCATTTCCTTCGGCAGGCACTGGCTGGAGGCGACCTTCATCAGGTCCTCGTACCAGACGTCGCGGTGCGGGTTCCACTTGATGGTGGAGCCGGTGCGCTTGACCACGATGAGCTTCTGGACGCTGTTGGTCTCGGGGTTGGTCAGGGCGTCGTCGACATTGGCTTTCAGCGGGGTCTTCTTGCCGCCACGCAAGCCTTCGTCGGCGGTGATCACCACCTTGGACTTGCAGTCGATGATGCGACCGGCCAGGGCCTCGGGAGAGAAGCCGCCGAAGACCACGGAGTGGATGGCGCCGATACGGGTGCAGGCCAGCATGGCCACCACCGCCTCGGGGATCATCGGCATGTAGATGGTGACCACGTCACCGCGGTGCACATCCTGGCCGCGCAGGGCGTTGGCGAACTTGCACACTTCTTCGTGCAGTTCGCGGTAGGTGATGTTGCGGTGCTCGGACGGGTCGTCGCCCTCCCAGATGATCGCCAGTTGGTCGCCGCGCTCGGCAAGGTGACGGTCCAGGCAGTTGGCGGAGAGGTTGAGGGTGCCGTCGGCGAACCACTTGATGTCGACGTGGTGGTCGTCGAAGGAGGTCTGCTTGACCTTGGTGAACGGCTTGATCCAGTCGATGCGCTGAGCCTGCTCGCGCCAGAAACCATCGGGGTTGATCACCGACTGCTGGTACATGGCCTTGTAGGTCGCCTCGTTGGTCAGCGACTTTTCAGCCACCTCGGGACGCACCGGATACAGTGAAGCAGCACTCATGTCTCATACCTCGACGGGTAGTTGTTTTTGTATGCCGTCTTTTGTATCCCCCGCCTGTCAGTGGGGCCATTCGACCATGGTCTTACCGGACTTGGACCATGGTCTAAGCCCCGTGGAACGGGCCATCCAGCGCGTTTTCCAGGTGCCCCTGGCAGCGTCTGCCGCTCCAGGGCGCCGAAGCCCCAGTGCGATCAATAAAGCGCACAGGTTTTTGCCAACCCAGAAATCAGGCGCGCTCAAATCCGTAACAATCGCGGAAATATTTAGCCAAAACCTATCGATTGATACGCATGGATACCTAAAGCTAATATTCCGTTCATTATGTTGAACAGTCACTCCCCTTCCCTGTCCTTCTCCCGTCTGGTGTCCCGCGAGGGCCACTGGACCGGCGACCTGTAGCGCCCCTCCCATTCGGGCCGGACGACTTCGGCCACCTGCGCCCTGCGCACACCCGAAACCGAAACACGGGCGATTCGCCATTGCCGGCGAGCCCGCAATGCCCATGGGAGGGCACCATGCGTTCCTGGATCTATCTTCTGACAGCGATCTTCTTCGAGGTCGTCGGCACCACCTCCATGTCCTTTGCCAACGAAAACAACCCGGTGCTGGGGCACCTGCTGATGTACGGGCTGATCGGCCTGTCGTATTTCTTCCTGGCACTGGCCGTCAAACGCGTCCCGGTCGGGGTCGCCTACGCCCTCTGGGAGGGCATCGGCATCGTGCTGATCACCGCCGTCAGCGTCGCCTGGCTGGGGGAAAGCCTCGGCCTGGCAAAGGCGCTGGGCATCGGCGTGATGATCGCCGGCATCCTGCTGATCAAGTTCGGTACCCACAGCTCGACCGAGCCGACTCGCCAGGAGGTGGCAGCATGAGCACCGTGACCTGGATTCACTTCGCCTGGCTGGGCGTGGCCATCGTCCTGGAAGTCCTGGCCAACATCCTGCTCAAGTACTCCGACGGCTTCCGCCGGCGCCTGCTCGGCGGCCTGTCCATCCTCTGCATCCTCGCGGCCTTCACCGCGCTGGCACAGGCGGTGCAGGGCATGGAGCTGTCGATGGCCTACGCCATCTGGGGCGGCTTCGGCATCATCGCCACCGTTGCCCTCGGCTGGGCCCTGTTCGGCCAGCGGCTGGCCTGGCGCGGCTGGCTCGGCCTGAGCTTGCTGGTAGGCGGCATGACCCTGCTGAAACTCGCCTGACATGAAAAAGGCCCCGTGAGGGGCCTTCTTCATTTGTGCCGGCGGTCAGACCAGGGTCAGGGTGACGTCGATGTTGCCGCGGGTGGCGTTGGAGTACGGGCAGACGATGTGGGCCTTGTCCACCAGTTCGCGGGCCTGGGCCTTGTCCATCCCCGGCAGGCTGATCTGCAGCTCCACCTCGATGCCGAAGCCGTTGGGGATGGCGCCGATGCCGACGATCCCTTCGATGGAGGCGTCAGCCGGCATCGGGTACTTGTCCCGTGCCGCGACGAACTTCATCGCGCCGATGAAGCACGCCGAGTAACCGGCCGCGAAGAGTTGCTCGGGGTTGGTGCCCGAGCCGCCGGCACCGCCCAGTTCGCGCGGGGTGGTCAGGGCGACGTCCAGCACGCCATCGGAGGAAACGGCACGGCCATCACGGCCACCGGTGGCTTCTGCGTAGGCGCGGTATACGACGTTTTCGATGCTCATGGTGCGGTCCTCGTGATCAGGTTGCGTTGGGGTGGATCCGATTCGATTTGCGCGACTTCATTTAGCGCTCAAATCTTCATGGCGATAAATTTATCGCTAATTAATTTTGCGCGCAAGACATTTCATTGGATCGTTTCGCTATAGCCTCATACCAACGAGGCATAAGCCCAGCGCAGCTGCCCGCGCGCCTAGCGATGAAAACCCGCTCGGCTGAGCGCCTGGGTCAGTGCGAGGGCGTATTGCCCCTGGCAATGCAGCCGCCCCTGCCCGTCCGGCAGGCCGAGCCCGAAGCCTTCGTCACCCTCGCCGAAATAGAGGATGCCGTTGGGCAGTTCGGCCACCACCAGCACATCCTCAGGCTCGCCGGAGCGCAGGCGGGTGCAGGCATAGAAGGGCACGCGGCAGGCGGCGAACACCACCTGCTGGGCAGGCGAGCAGTCGCACAGGTGCTGGAACACCAGGTTCTTGATTTCGACGGTCGAAAACGATTGGCAGGTATCCATGGCGGGTCCGTCCTGCTTGTTATGGTTGAGCGGGCCTGACGTAGGGATCTTCGAACACCGAGTGCGAAAATCTAGCAGTCGCAGGGCGGCTTTCCACCCCAACCAGTAACAGGATCAGACGAACGCGACGGAGGGGTCAGGACGAGGAAACGCGCGGCCCGAGCAGAATGATGGCGGCACCGATGATGCAGAGCGCCGCACCCAGCCAGTCGCTGGCCAGCGGGCGGGTGCGCTCGACGAAGGCCAGCCAGCAGAGTGACGCGACGATGTAGACCCCGCCGTAGGCGGCGTAGGCCCGCCCCGCGTAGGCCGCTTCGACCCGGGTGAGCAGGAGGGCGAACAGGGTGAGGCTCAACAGCCCGGGGGCGATCCACAGCGCACTGCGTCCAAGCCGCAACCACATCCAGAAGGCGTAGCAGCCGGCGATCTCGAACAGCGCCGCGAGGAAGAACCACAGGTAGTTGAGCATGGGTGCCTCCAGGGCGAGTGCGACCGGGGCCGGCCGCCTGATGTCAACCGCGCAGCGCGCCTTCCCGTTCCCAGGCGCAGCGTACGCGCAGGCCGGCTTCTTGCGGGCTGTGGAAGCCCTGTTCGCTTTCCCAGCGGAAGGTGTGGGTGCCGTTGAGCTCCGTCTCCAGGTGCACCACGGCGCTGCCCCAGTAGAGCTGCTCCAGCAACGCTTCGAACTGCTTCACCCAGAGGTTCCACTCATACTCGATGGCGGGGTAGCTGGCGCCGAAGTGAATCACCTGGGTCTGGTAGAGGCCGAGCCCGGGGCGACGGCTGAAGGAGAACATCTCGCGGCCGAGGAAGGGCCAGATATCGCCGGCAGGCAGGCGCTCGATCACCTCACGATTGGTCTCGCGGCGATGATCCAGCACCTCGGGATCATCGGACGGCCAATCGCGGATGCAGCCATAGACGATGGATTCAGAGTCCACACAAGCACTCCAGGAAAACTGAGGCAGCCTTCTAACACAGGGCCGGCGGCCAGGAAAGGAACTGCGCGCTATTTCCGCGCATCCGCCTTGCCGCGCCCCAGCAGCCAGGCCAGCACGCAGAGCAGCGAGGCCAGCGCGGTGATGACCATGAAGGGCCCCTGGTAGTCGCCCGCCAGGTCCCGGCCGAGGCCGGCGAGCACCGGCGTCAGGCTGCCGAGGCTGTAGCCGGCGAACAGCATCATCGCCGTCCAGCGGCTGACGGCGAGGGAGCTGTTCACCTCGTAGAGCGGCAGCACCATGGCCAGGGAGAAGGAGCCGGAGAGCCCCAGGCCCAGCAACAGCGCCCAGAGCTCGGGCACCTGGGTCGGCGCGAAGGTGATCATCGCCAGGCACAGCGTGCTGATGAAGCCGCAGGCCAGCAGCAGGTGATAGCGGTTGCCGAAACGCTGGGCCAGCCAGGGCAGCACGAAGGAGCTGGGCAGCCCCATCAGCATGAACAGGCTGAACAGGCTGTTGCTGCGCAGGCTGCTGAAGCCGGCCTCGCCGTAGCGGGCCACCAGCCAGGTGGCCAGGGCGTAGAACAAGCCGGCCTGGATGGCGAAGAAAGCGGTGATCAACCACGCACGCGGCTCACGCCAGGGCAGGCCAGCCGCCCCGCCCTCCTCGGCTTTTTCGGCACGGTTGGGCAGGCACAGCCAGAGCAGCATCGCCACCCCGGCGGGAATGGCCCAGGCGGCCAGGCCCAGGTGCCAGCCACCCTGGGCCAGCACCACCACCGGCTCGGTGAGCACCGCACCGGCTGCACCGCCCACGGTCATGCTCAGGGCATACCAGGCGACGACCCGGCCGACGTGGTCATGGAAATGGCGCTTGATGAAACCCGACATCAGCGGGCCGGCGATGGCGATGCCGGCGCCCAGGGCGGCCGCGCTGCCGATCAGCACGGCGCTGTGGTGCGACCCGAGACGGGCCGCCAGGGCCAAGCCGATCAACCCCAGGCAGCCGGCGATGACCCGCTCCAGCCCGAAGCGCACAGCCAGGCGTGGCGCCAACGGGGCCAGCAGCCCCATGCAGAGGACCGGCAATGCGGTGGTCAGGCTGATCAGCCCCCGGCTCAGGGACAACTCGGCGGCAATGCGCTCGATGAGCGGGGCGAGGGAGGTGATGCCAGGGCGAAGGTTGATCGCGCCCAGCACCAGGGCGAGCATCAGGAGGGCTCGGGATACAGGCTTCACAGGGCTTCCAGGGTCGTCGACAGGCAGGTCGGGGAGCGGAACCCTACTACTCCCCTCCCCGGCCAGGCAAGGCTGGAAGCCCCATAAATTGACCGATCGATCAGGACGCCTGGCGGTTCCTGGCGCGCATTTTCTCGGCCATGGTGGCCATTTCGTCGTAGAGGGCCTGGGGGTTCTTCTGCTTGATGGTCCAGGCCATCCGGCCCTGTTCGTGGGGCAGGATCATGAAGGTGCCGGCGGCCACTTCGTCGTAGATGTAGCTGGCGATGTCGGCGGCGCTGATCGGCGAGCTTTCCAGCAGCTTGCCGACCTGCTGCTTCATGGCCGGGGTCGGGCCACGGAAGGAGTCCAGCAGGTTGGTCTGGAAGAAGGATGGGCAGACCACATGGACGCCGATACCCTCCTGGCGCAATTCGATCAGCAGGCTTTCCGACAGGGCCACCACGCCGGCCTTGGCCACGTTGTAGTTGCTCATGGCCGGGCCCTGCATCAGCGCTGCCATGGAGGCGATGTTGACGATGCGCCCACGGCTCTTCTGCAGCAGCGGCAGGAAGGCCTTGCAGCCCTTGACCACGCCCATGAGGTTGATCGCGATCTGCCAGTCCCAATCCTCCAGGGACAGTTCCTCGAAGAAGCCGCCGGAGGCGACGCCAGCGTTGTTGACGATGATGTCGATGCCACCGAGCTTCTGCTCGCAGGCCTGAGCGAATGCGGTGAGCTGGCTGTAGTCACGCACGTCGCAACGCTGGGTGAAGCCATCGCCGCCGGCTTCGCGAACCAGGGCGAGGGTTTCCGCCAGGCCGGCCTCGTTGACGTCGGACAGGGCGAGCTTGCTGCCTTCGCGGGCCCAGCGCAGGGCGATCTCGCGGCCCAGGCCCGAGCCGGCGCCAGTGATCATGATGCGGTTGTGCATGGTGAGGGTGCCTTCTGCTGTGCTAGATGCCCGCAGTGTAGCGAGGCCCCTGGCGCCGAAGCGCGAAATCAGGACGCTGAATGACCGGTGCAAAACGTTGCTTCACGGGCTTGCGCAGCGCTCCGCGAGCGGCATCCCCGAGAACGCCTCAGAAGGCCGTGCGGCGCTTCAGTCCACGCCACAGCACCAGCCCGTAGACCAGCAGGTTGAGGCTGATGACCACGGCGCCCAGCCAGAGCTGGATGGCGTCGGTCAGCCCGGCCGGGTAGATCACCGGCAGGATGTAGCGCTCGACGAAGCCACCGGGGTAGCCCGACTCGCCTGCCGCGTGCCGCAAGCTGTTCTCCAGGTCCGTCAGCGGACAGCGCAGGTGCAGCAGCTCCATGCAGGCGCCCCAGGCCACGGCCGGCAGATGCAGCATCGCCATCCAGGTGCGCACCAGCACAGCCACCCCACCCAGCAGCACGAAAAGAATGAAGGCCAGGTGCACCAGCACCACCGCATCCGCCGCGATCCGTTCGATCATCCGCTCGCTGTCGGCGCATCCCCGCGCCGCCTCCTTGATAAAGGCTGGAATGAAAACACCCTGAACCCGCTGCGCACCGCTGAAGTCGGAACACATAGGCACGGGTAGAAAAGGCCGCAAAGCCTTGCCGCCCTGCGCCAGGAAGTCCAGAACCAATCAGAAACAAGGAGTCCACCATGGGCCTGAGCACCATCCTGCTGCTGATCCTGATCCTCCTGCTGGTCGGCGGACTGCCGGTCTTCCCCCACTCCCGCTCCTGGGGCTATGGCCCGTCCGGTATCGTCGGTGCGCTGCTGGTGATCCTCATCGTGCTGATGCTGCTGGGCCGCATCTAGCACGACGTACGACCGGCTCGAAAAAGAAAAAGGGCAGCCAATGGCTGCCCTTCTTCTTGTTGGCCGAGCGATCAGTGGGCGACGGCGCCACTGGCCCCCAGGCCGGTCTGGGAGCGGACGAACTGCGGGAAGAAGCGCGCACGCTCTTCATCAGCAGCCGTGGACTTGTCGGTGATGGAGAAGAACCAGATACCGACGAAGGCCACCAGGATGGAGAACAGGGCCGGGTACTCGTAGGGGTAGATGGCTTCGGCGTGACCGAGGATCTGAACCCAGATGGTCGGGCCGAGGATCATCAGCGTGACGGCCGTTACCAGGCCCAGCCAGCCGCCGATCATGGCGCCACGGGTGGTCAGCTTCTTCCAGTACATGGAAAGGATCAGCACCGGGAAGTTGCAGCTGGCGGCGATGGAGAAGGCCAGGCCCACCATGAAGGCGATGTTCTGCTTCTCGAACAGGATGCCCAGGCCGATGGCCAGGACGCCCAGTGCGACGGTGGTGATCTTCGAGACGCGCAGCTCATCCTTCTCGTTGGCCTTGCCCTTCTTGACCACGGAGGCGTACAGGTCGTGGGACACGGCCGAGGCGCCAGCCAGGGTCAGGCCTGCCACGACCGCGAGGATGGTGGCGAAGGCAACGGCGGAGATGAAGCCGAGGAACAGGCTGCCACCCACGGCGTTGGCCAGGTGCACCGCCGCCATGTTGTTGCCGCCGATGAGGGCGCCGGTGGCGTCCTTGAAGGCGGGGTTGGTGCTGACCAGCAGGATGGCGCCGAAGCCGATGATGAAGGTCAGGATGTAGAAGTAGCCGATGAAGCCGGTGGCGAAGAACACCGATTTACGAGCTTCCTTGGCATCGCTCACGGTGAAGAAGCGCATCAGGATGTGCGGCAGGCCAGCGGTGCCGAACATCAGCGCCAGGCCCAGGGAGATGGCCGAGATCGGGTCTTTCACCAGGCCGCCGGGGCTCATGATGGCCTCGCCTTTCGGGTGGACCTTGATGGCCTCGCTGAACAGGGCAGCGAAGTCGAAGTTGACGTGCTTGAGCACCATGATCGCCATGAAGGAGGCGCCGGAGAGCAGCAGCACGGCCTTGATGATCTGTACCCAGGTGGTGGCCAGCATGCCGCCGAACAGCACGTAGCAGACCATCAGGATGCCCACCAGCACCACGGCGACGTGGTAGTTCAGGCCGAACAGCAGCTCGATCAGCTTGCCGGCACCGACCATCTGCGCGATCAGGTAGAAGGCCACCACCACCAGCGAACCGCAGGCGGAGAGGGTGCGGATTTCCTTCTGCTTCAGGCGGTAGGAGGCGACGTCAGCGAAGGTGTACTTGCCGAGGTTGCGCAGGCGTTCGGCGATCAGGAACAGGATCACCGGCCAACCGACGAGGAAGCCGATGGAGTAGATCAGGCCGTCATAGCCCGAGGTGAACACCAGCGCGGAAATGCCCAGGAAGGACGCGGCGGACATGTAGTCGCCGGCAATCGCCAGGCCGTTCTGGAAGCCGGTGATGCTGCCGCCAGCGGTGTAGAAGTCGGCAGTCGACTTGCTGCGCTTGGAAGCCCAGTAGGTGATGCAGAGGGTGAAGCCGACGAAGGCCACGAACATGACGATGGCGGATACGTTCACCGGCTGGCGTTGCACATCGCCTTCGATGGCACCGGCTGCCCAGAGTGCCGGCGCGGCGACCATCAGGCCCGCGGCGGCAAGAAGCGAGAGAATACGCGCGCTCATTGCTGCGCCTCCTTGAGGATTTCCTGGTTCAGCCGGTCGAACTCGCCGTTGGCGCGGCGCACGTAGACACCGGTCAGGACGAAGGCGGTGAGGATGATCCCGACGCCGATCGGAATGCCGAGGGTGATCGGCGAATCGGCACTGAGGCGCATGCCCAGTACTTGCGGCTCGAAGGCGATCAGCAGGATGAAAGCCAGGTAGAGGCCGAGCATGATGGCAGAGAGCAACCAGGCGAAACGTTCACGCTTGGTCACCAGTTCCTTGAAGCGCGGATTCTCATGAATCCGTTGGTAAATGCTGTCGTTCATTTTGTTGTTGTCCTCCACAGCACATGGGTGGTGAAAGCAACTCTAGATCGACCATGCACGGGTGACAGACGACCTTAGTCGTAGCGCCGCCGCTTTCTAGACCAAGGTCGTACACCCTTGATTGACCGGGGCTATCGTCACCATTCCCGCGTTGCATTTCCTTCCGCGCCGCACGGCCATTAGCCTGGCGAACATGAATCATTCGTAACTGCGGAACGCCATCATGCTCAAGACCGTGACCTTCACCCTCATGCACTTCGGCATCGCCTTCACGGTGGCCTACCTGCTCACCGGCAGCGTGACGGTCGGCGGCCTGGTGGCCCTGGTGGAACCCTTGGTGAACTCGGTGGGTTTCCACCTGCACGAGAAGCTCTGGAAGCGCCTGGAAGCCCGGGGCATCGATGGTGCGAACGGCTTTGCGGGCTGGGGTCATCGCCACGCCTGAGGCCATCGGTAACGACTGGACACAGGCAGCGGCGGATCGGAAGGAAAGGCACATTCCTACGCAGGGTGCTAATCCGCTAAGATTCGGCGCTTTGCCGCCAGCCGCGACACATCCAATGAGCCCAACCAGCCGATTCCCCCTGTTTCCCTACCTGTTCGCATCTCTGATCGCCCTGCTGTCGCTCGCCGGCCTCTGGTACGGCCAGGGCAAGCCAGTGATCCTGCCGGACGCCGCCACGCCGACCCACAAGCTGCAATGCGCGTCCTACAGCCCGTTCGACAAGGACCAATCGCCGTTCGACCAGCCGTTCGTCCTGCGCCCCGAACGCATGGATGCCGACCTGGCGCTGCTGGCGACGCGCTTCCACTGCGTGCGCACCTATTCGATGACCGGCCTCGAAGCCATGCCGGAGCTGGCCCGCAAGCACGGGCTGAAGCTGATGCTCGGCGCCTGGGTCAACGGCAACCCGGTGGACACCGGCAAGGAAATCACCGCGCTGGTGAAAGCCGCCAACGCCAACCCGGACGTGGTCGAGGCAGTGATCGTCGGCAACGAGACCCTGCTGCGCAAGGAAGTGACCGGCGCCCAGCTGGCCAAGCTCATCACCGAGGTGAAAGCCCAGGTGAAGCAACCGGTGACCTACGCCGATGTGTGGGAGTTCTGGCTGCGCCATCCGGAGGTGGCTCCGGCGGTGGACTTCCTCACCATCCACCTGCTGCCCTACTGGGAAGACGACCCGGCGGGGATCGACGAGGCCCTCGCCCACGTCGGCGAGATCCGCGAGGACTTCGGCAAGCGCTTCGCGCCCAAGGACATCCTGATCGGCGAGACCGGCTGGCCCAGCGAGGGACGCCAGCGCGAAACCGCCCTGCCCAGCCGTGTCAACGAGGCCAAGTTCATCCGTGGCTTCGTCCACATGGCCGAGGAAAACGGCTGGCGCTACAACCTGATCGAAGCCTTCGACCAGCCCTGGAAGCGCGTCAGCGAAGGCGCGGTGGGCGGCTACTGGGGCCTGTTCAGCGCCGACCGTACCGAGAAAGGCGTGCTGGCCGGGCCGGTCTCCAACCTCCCCCACTGGCCGAACTGGCTGGGCGCCAGCGCCCTGTTGTTCCTGGTCGCGCTCGCTCTGGGTGGCCGCCCCGCCTCGGTGCGCGCGGCCTGGCTGATGCCGCTGCTGGCCGCCCTGGGCGCCGGCAGCATCGGCATGTGGGCCGAGCTGACCCGCGTGACCGCACGCTATGCCGGCGAGTGGGCCTGGGCCGCCGCCATCGTGGCGCTGAACCTGGTGGTGCTGGCCCACGGTGTGCTGAGCCTGTCCGCCCGGGGTGCAGCGCGTGAACGCCTGTTCGCCTGGCTGGAAGCCCGTGGCGGCTGGTGGCTGCTCGGTGCCGGCTTCGTCGGCGCGGTGCTGATGCTGGGCCTGGTATTCGATGCGCGCTACCGCAGCTTCCCCAGCGCAGCACTGCTGCTGCCGGCTCTGTTCTATCTCGCCCGCCCGGTCAGCGCCTCGCGCCGCGAGACGCTGCTGCTGGCCCTAATGATCGGCCTGGGGATCATTCCCCAGCTTGTCGAGGAAACCCTGGGCAACATCCAGGCCATCGGCTGGGCTTTCACCGCCCTGCTGATGACCCTGGCGATGGTTCGCAGCCTGAAGCTGACACGCTGAGACCGGCTGGACCGCGCGAAGAGCCCGCCTCATGGCGGGCTTTTTGTTGCGGGTGCTGCAGCGCCCGTCCATGAGCGAAGCAGGGACGTACGCAGACATCAGGAGGCAGGTCAGGGATGGTTGCCGCCAGGAATCATGCAGGCATGAAAAAGCCCGCCAGGAGGCGGGCTTCTTCACGACTGGAGCAGCGGGATCAGACCAGCTTTTCCAGCTCGGGTACGGCTTCGAACAGGTCAGCCACCAGGCCGTAGTCAGCCACCTGGAAGATCGGGGCTTCTTCGTCCTTGTTGATGGCGACGATGACCTTGGAGTCCTTCATGCCGGCCAGGTGCTGGATGGCACCGGAGATGCCCACGGCGATGTACAGCTGCGGGGCGACGATCTTGCCGGTCTGGCCGACCTGCATGTCGTTCGGCACGAAGCCGGCGTCGACGGCGGCGCGAGAAGCACCGACGGCAGCGCCCAGCTTGTCGGCCAGGGAGTACAGGTGCTTGAAGTTGTCGCCGTTGCCCATGCCACGGCCGCCGGAGACGACGATCTTGGCTGCGGTCAGTTCGGGACGGTCGGACTTGGCCAGCTCTTCACCCACGAAGGCGGACTTGCCAGCGTCGTTGGCAGCGCCCACGGCTTCGATGGCGGCGGAGCCACCTTCGGCAGCAGCAGCGTCGAAGCCGGTGGTACGAACGGTGATCACCTTGATGGCAGCAGTGGACTGCACGGTGGCGATGGCGTTACCGGCGTAGATCGGACGCTTGAAGGTGTCGGCACTTTCAACAGCGATGATCTCGGAGATCTGGTCGACGTCCAGCAGCGCAGCAGCGCGCGGCAGGAAGTTCTTGCCGTTGGTGGTGGCAGCAGCCAGAACGTGGCTGTAGCCCTTGCCCAGCTCGGCGATCAGGGGCGCGACGTTTTCCGGCAGCTGATGGGCGAAAGCCGCGTTGTCAGCAACCAGTACCTTGGAAACGCCAGCAACCTTGGCAGCCGCTTCGGCAGCACCGCCAACGCCGGAACCGGCAACCAGGACGTGAATGTCGCCGCCGATCTTCTGGGCAGCGGTCACTACGTTCAGGGTAGCGGCGGCCAGGGCGGAGTTAGTGTGTTCAGCGATAACCAGGATAGCCATTTAGATTACCTTCGCCTCGTTCTTCAGTTTCTCGACCAGTTCAGCCACGGACTTGACCTTGATGCCGGCGCTGCGGGCAGCAGGCGCTTCGACTTTCAGGGTCTTGACGGTGGAGGCGGTGGAAACGCCCAGGGCGTCGGGGGTAACCACGTCCAGCGGCTTCTTCTTGGCCTTCATGATGTTCGGCAGCGAAGCGTAGCGCGGCTCGTTCAGACGCAGGTCGGTGGTGACGATGGCCGGGAGGTTCAGGGCCACGGTCTGCAGGCCGCCGTCGATCTCACGGGTGACGTTGACCTTGTCGCCAGCGACTTCGACCTTGGAGGCGAAGGTGCCCTGGGCGAAGCCAGTGAGGGCGCCCAGCATCTGGCCGGTCTGATTGTTGTCGCTGTCGATGGACTGCTTGCCGAGGATCACGAGCTGGGGTTGCTCCTTGTCCACGACGGCTTTCAGCAGCTTGGCGACGGCCAGGGAGTTCAGCTCATCGGCCGACTCGACCAGGATGGCGCGGTCAGCACCGAGAGCCAGGGCAGTACGCAGCTGCTCTTGAGCGGTGTTCGGGCCAATGGTG
This sequence comes from Metapseudomonas otitidis, assembly GCF_011397855.1. Classification (NCBI taxonomy): domain Bacteria; kingdom Pseudomonadati; phylum Pseudomonadota; class Gammaproteobacteria; order Pseudomonadales; family Pseudomonadaceae; genus Metapseudomonas; species Metapseudomonas otitidis. The sequence continues at coordinate 4,396,384 of NZ_AP022642.1, forward strand.
ACGACGACGATTTCGGTCGCGACGCCTTTTTCCTTCAGACGCACGGCCTCTTCGACAGCGATCTCGCAGAAGGGGTTCATCGACATCTTGACGTTGGCGAGGTCGACGCCGGAGTTGTCCGCCTTGACGCGGACCTTGACGTTGTAGTCGACCACTCGTTTGACAGCTACAAGAACCTTCATGGATTCCTCGTTACTCTCCGGTGAAATAAGAATGTCGCCAAGGCGAACCTGGCGGGTGATGCTCATCGGCCGGAACCGACGGTCAGCCCATACGGCGAGTGCAAAACCGACCGTATCTTGACCGTAACACCCAAACCGGTCAATACGGGAAAATACCCAGTCATAAGCCGCAGAGCCTTATCCTATCAGGCTTTGACAAAATTCAAACAAACGTTTGTATTGGACCCGCCAAAGGGTGTGGATATAATGCGCCAGCTCTGGTCAGGGATCGAGCCTAGCCCTCCCACATAAAACATCGAAGAGAGCCTTGAGGAGATAGACAGTGGAACGCGAATACATGGAATTCGACGTCGTCATCGTCGGCGCCGGCCCGTCTGGCCTGTCCGCAGCATGCCGACTGAAGCAGAAGGCCGCCGAAGCTGGTCAGGAGATCAGCGTATGCGTGGTCGAGAAAGGTTCCGAAGTCGGCGCCCACATCCTCTCGGGTGCAGTCTTCGAACCCCGCGCGCTCAACGAACTGTTCCCTGACTGGAAGGAGCTGGGCGCTCCGCTAAACACTCCGGTCAAGCGCGACGACATCTATATGCTCAAGGATGCCGAGGGCGCGATCAAGATCCCCGACCTCTTCGTGCCCAAGACCATGCACAACGAGGGCAACTACATCATCTCCCTGGGCAACCTGTGCCGCTGGCTGGCCCAGCAGGCCGAAGGCCTGGGCGTCGAGATCTACCCGGGCTTCGCCGCCCAGGAAGCGCTGATCGACGAGAATGGCGTAGTTCGCGGCATCGTCACCGGCGACCTCGGTGTCGACCGTGAGGGCCACCCGAAGGAAGGCTACTACACCCCCGGCATGGAACTGCGTGCCAAGTACACCCTCTTCGCCGAAGGCTGCCGTGGCCACATCGGCAAGCAGCTGATCAAGAAATACAACCTCGACTCCGAGGCCGACGCCCAGCACTACGGCATCGGCATCAAGGAGATCTGGGACATCGACCCGTCCAAGCACGAGCAGGGCCTGGTGGTGCACACCGCCGGCTGGCCGATGGACATCATGGGCACCGAGAACACCGGCGGCTCCTTCCTTTATCACCTGGAGAACAACCAGGTGGTCGTGGGCCTGATCATCGACCTGTCGTACGCCAACCCCTACCTCTCGCCGTTCGACGAGTTCCAGCGCTACAAGCACCACCCGGTGATCAAGCAGTACCTGGAAGGCGGCAAGCGCGTCGCCTACGGTGCCCGCGCCATCTGCAAGGGCGGTCTGAACTCCCTGCCGAAGATGGTCTTCCCAGGCGGCGCGCTGATCGGCTGCGACCTGGGCACCCTGAACTTCGCCAAGATCAAGGGCAGCCACACCGCCATGAAGTCCGGCATGCTTGCTGCGGAGGCCATCGCCGCCGCTCTGGCCGCCGGCAAGGAAGGTGGGGACGAGCTGACCGGCTACGTCGATGCCTTCAAGTCCAGCTGGCTGTACGACGAGCTGTTCTGCAGCCGCAACTTCGGTGCCGCCATCCACAAGTACGGCGCCCTGGTCGGCGGTGCGTTCAACTACATCGACCAGAACTGGTTCGGCGGCAAGATTCCCTTCACCCTGCATGACAACAAGCCGGACTACGCCTGCCTGAAGCCCGCCGCCCAGTCCCAGCGCATCGACTATCCGAAGCCGGACGGCAAGATCAGCTTCGACAAGCTGTCCTCGGTATTCCTCTCCAACACCAACCACGAAGAGGAACAACCCTGCCACCTGAAGCTCACCGACCCGAGCATTCCGCTCGAGAAGAACCTGCCGCTGTACGACGAGCCCGCCCAGCGCTACTGCCCGGCCGGCGTATACGAGGTGGTGACCCAGGAAGACGGCAACAAGCGCTTCCAGATCAACGCCCAGAACTGCGTCCACTGCAAGACCTGCGACATCAAGGACCCGGCGCAGAACATCACCTGGGTTGCCCCGGAAGGCACCGGCGGCCCGAACTACCCCAACATGTAATCGCCACAAACAGAAAAGGCCCCAAGGGGCCTTTTTTGTTGCTTGTGGGAAAGCCGATCAAGGCTCCTCGCCGATCGGGAAGAACTCCCCGCCCGACCAAACGCCCAGCCAGCGGCGGCCATCGATCTCGCGCACCACCGCCAGCTCGACCAGTTGGTAGAAGACGTTGCGGTGGATCAGCGCCTCCAGGTTGGCCCGCACATGCACATAGGGCGAAGGCTCCTGGGTGACCGGATCGATCACCACGCGAATGGGATGCTCGGCGCCGGCCTCCACCTCGTCCTCGACATGCGTGACGAAGCGCAGCACCTGACGCTCGCCCTCCCCGCTCACCTCGACACTTACCGCAACAAAGGGCGCGTCCTCGACGGTGATGCCGACCTTTTCCACCGGTGTCACCAGGAAGTAGTCATCGCCGTCGCGGCGGATGATGGACGAGAACAGCCGCACCATCGGCTTTCGCCCGATGGGCGAACCGAGGTAGTACCAGGTCCCGTCCCGGGCGATGCGCATGTCGATGTCGCCACAGAAATCGGGGTTCCACAGGTGGACAGGTGGCAGCCCCTTTCCCTTGGGCAGCTGTGCCAGCAGATCACCTGCCTTGCCTGTATCGCTCATGGCATCCTCCTCAGCGGCTCAGCCCCAACAGGCTGCGCGCGTACTCTCTCAGGGGCGGACCGATCAGGTCCTCGGGCTTCTGGTCATAGAAGGTGAACAGCCCGCCGCGGTTGGTGATCCGCGCGGTGTCCACCAGGTAGCGTGTGTTGGTCTCGATCAGCATCAGCTGGATCACGCCGTTGTCGACGCCGAGCCGATCCACCGCTTCCTGGTCCTCCCACTCTTCCAGCGTGCCGATCCGGTCGTCCGCATCGGCGAAGCGCGTATACAGCAGGTAGTTCGCCCCAACCGCCCGTGCCTCGCTCATCGCCTGCTCCAGGCTCACTGGCTGGCGTGCGCGACGGACCATGGGGAAATACTCGACGAAGCCCCGGAACGCCTCCTCCGCCACCACGTTCGGCCGGGTATGGGTGCCGTTCTCCGGCATGAAGGAGCTCTGGGCGATATAGATGAGGGAGTCCGCCTGCAGGCGCCACGTATTGGCACGGCGCGTCTCGCTGTGGTCCAGCAGGCCCGCATCGCTCATGTGGTCCCGCGCGCCCAGGGCCAGGTCGCTCACCTTCATGCAGCCACCCAACGCCACGATCACCAGCAACACCATCAGCCTATGCATAACGTTCCTCCGTCCAGCGACGTAAATCCGGCACTGGCGGTATGAAATGCAGGTTCCGCGCCATCACAACCCGCGCTGCCATTCCTGGCGAAGATTGGCGCGCCCTGGCGCAGCGATGGCCTGGCGCACCTGCTCCAGCAGGCGCGGCTTGTCCGCTCCCAGCTGCCCCTTGAGGACCAGGTAGTTGGACGCATGGTCACTGCGGAAGACGGTGTCGCGCAGCTCCAACCCCTCCAGCATCCGCTCGACTTCGCGGAACAGGCCGATCTGGTCCAGGGGACGGAAATCCTCGAAACGCGACCGCAGGCGGTCATCCCCCATGGGAAAGCTGACCACCAGCGTGGAGAGAAATTCGGGCTGGGTCTCGTTCATCAACTGCGCTGAATGATCAGCATGCTGGTCACTGAGCACCGTTCCGCCCAACCCGTTGAGGATCATCACCGAACGGGTGATGCCAGCCTCGCCGAGCTTCAGCAGTGCATCGCGGGTCGAGGCCGCGGTTTCACCCTTGTTGACCCGGGCCAGCACCTCGTCGTCCCCCGACTCGGCACCGACATACACCATCCCCAAGCCCGCATCGGCCAACTCCTTCAGCTCCTCGACCGATTTGCGACGCAAGTTCCTCGGCAGGCAATAGCTGGAGACGCGCGTCACCTCCGGCAGGTGCTCGGAAATGGCGCGGAGGATCGTCAGCAGGCGGTGAGTCGGCAGCACCAGCGCATCGCCATCAGCCAGGAAAACCCGCTGGACGATCAGTTGTTCGCCGCAGCGACGGATTTCCTCCAGCACTTGTGCTTCGTCACGCGCACGGAATTTCTTCTGCGGCTGCGTGTACATCTCGCAAAAGGTGCACTGGTTCCACGAACAGCCGTTGGTCACCGGCAGGATCAGAGAGTTCGCCTCACTCGGCGGTCGGAACACGGGTTCGATATAGGAAACGGGAAAGCTCATGGGCTGTTTCTCGCCGAGGCGGCCATCAGCCGCCGATGATCTTCATGACCGTCACACCACCGGAGAAGGCGACATCCTGCTTGTCCGCCAACGCGCTGACGAGCAACCGCTGCAGTGCAGGGAGTGCCTGGTGACGGGGTTTGTGCAGCAAGTCCCCCACATAGTGGCGATTGCTGGAGGACAGGCAGCCATGCAGCCAGCCCGTGGACGACAGGCGCAGGCGCGAACAGGTCCGGCAGAAGGGCACGCTCTCATTGGCGATCACCCCGAAGTGGCCGCGTCCCGGAATCTCATAGCGCAACGCCGTCGCGTCCACCGGCGCATCGGCCTGGACATAGGCGTACTGCTCGCCAATGGCGGCCAGCAGTTCATCCAGGCCGACGAACTGACGCTGGAAACCAGCCGCGTCGCGTGCCAGGTGCCCCATGCGCATCAGTTCGATGAAGCGCAGCTCGAAGCCGCGCGCCAGGCTGTGCTCCAGCAGGGGCAGCACCTGGTCGAGGTTCTGGCCCCGCAGCGGCACCATGTTGACCTTGATCCTGATCCCGGCAGCGGCCGCTTCATCCATTCCACGAAGCACGGACGCCAGGTCTCCTCCCCTGGCGATCCGGCGGAAGGCATCCGCATCGAGGGTATCCAGGGAAACATTGAGGCGACGGATGCCGCTGGCAAGCAGGGCGGGCAACTTGCGGGAAAGCAGCTGGCCGTTGGTGGTCAGGCTGATGTCATCGAGACCGAGCTGGCCGATGCCATCCAGAAAGGCTTCGAGCTTGGGGCTGACCAGGGGCTCTCCGCCGGTGATGCGCAACCGTTCGATGCCCGCGGCTTCGATCAGGTAAGCCACACCGCGCACCAGCGCATCGGCAGGCAACTCGTCATGGGCGGCGACCAGGCGCTTGCCGTCAGGCACGCAGTAGGTACAGGCGTAGTTGCAAGCGGCAGTGAGGCTGATGCGCAGGTTGCGAAACCGCCTGCCTTGTCGATCGACGATCACGGGACGCTCCGAGGAGGGGGTGGCGCAGTATATCGCCGGGCCCCGAGCCCGTCCCATGACTCGGCGCCCAGCAGGCGTCCATCACTCAGCCGGATGGCGACTCATTGTCACGCTTGCGCTTGTTGCCCATGCGCACGCCGATGTCCATCAGGAACTGGAAGAAGCCTTCCTGGTCTTCCAAGACGTTGCTCCAGAAGGGCGAGTGGTAGAGCGCAACGGCGCCATGCACCAGCGCCCAGGCCGCGCAGTAGTGGAAGTAAGGCGGTACGTCTTCCAGCTTGCCTTCGGCGATACGCCCCTTGATCAACTGGGTCAGGCGCTCGAAGTTGGACGCACGGATCTTGTGCAGCTGCTCCACCATCTCGGGCACCTGGCTGTTCTTCACCACCTTCTCCTCCAAGCGGTCGAACAGGCGGTAGCGCTGCGGATCCCGCATCCGGAACTCGAAATAGGCGCGGGACAGGGCTTCTTTGTCGCGATCCACGTCCGCCGAGTGGAGCAGTTCGTTCAGGTCGCGCTCGTAGTCCAGCATCAGGCGCAGGTAGATCTCGGCCTTGGACTTGAAGTGCTTGTAGATCGTGCCTTTGCCGATACCCACTGCGTCGGCAATCATCTCGACGGTGACGCTGTCCTCGCCCTGCTCCAGGAACAGTTTGAGCGCGGTATCGAGGATTTCCTGCTCGCGGCGGCGAAACTCACGGACTTTACGGGGTTCTTTCTGCATAAAGGGACTATAGGGTCAAAAATCAAGCCGCGTATTATGCCTAAATGCCGGCAAAATGCACGGAACATCCGACTATGAGCGTATTGCCAGCACCCAGCCGGGCATATTAGGCAGCAGCCGACACGCCCCCGGATGGCTGGAAAGCGCGACCCAGCAGGGTTTCGCCCCCTCCAAACAGAACGCTTGGAAGATATCTAGACATCAATCCGACCGGATTCGATCAGCAATCTATAAGACGACGCCAGACGATTCGACGCTCGCTGTAAGCCCGATCAAAGTGGAAAAAGTCATGTTGCGCCCATTCTTTGGGGCTGCGGCATGCAAGACGATAGGCAGGAACAGGGGGGACTCAGCGGGCGCGGGAGTATTCCAAATCTGTTTAAAAAACGACCGATCTGCTCTGGACGCTCGGGGATATTGGCCAATACTTCTCTTTACCGGTGCGCGGCATCTCCCCCCAAGTGCCCCGCCGGCCAAAGTACCGAGGATCGCGTACTTTGTTTTACTCCTAATGGTCTTGACCCGGATTCATCCCCCAGAACCCGGGTTTTTTTTGCCTGTGCGTCAGGCAGCCGATTGGGCCAGCGGGAACAGACGGTAGAAGTTGGCCGTGGTCTGCTCGGCCAGCGCGTCATAGGACACACCCCGCAGCTCAGCCAGGAACTCCGCCACCTCGCGCACATACTGCGGCAGGTTCGCCTTGCCCCGGTGGGGCACCGGTGCCAGGTAGGGGGAATCCGTCTCTACCAGCAACCGATCGGCAGGCACCTGGCGAGCGACCTCGCGCAGCGCCTCGGCATTGCGGAAGGTGACGATCCCTGACAGGGAGATATAGAAGCCGATGTCGAGCGCAGCCCGGGCCATGTCCCAGTCTTCGGTGAAGCAATGCAACACGCCTGCCTGGGGCAAGGCAGCTTCTCGCAGCAGGGCAAGGGTGTCCGCCCGCGCCTCGCGGGTGTGGACGATGACCGGCTTGCCGGTGATCCGTGCAGCCTCGAGGTGCAGTTGGAAAGCCTGCTGCTGGAGCTCCGCTGCCTCCGGCTCGTAGTGATAGTCGAGCCCGGTCTCGCCAATGGCCACCACACGCGGGTGATCCAGTTCCTGCAGCAACCAGTCCAGGGCAGGGGGCTGACCAGGCGCGAGATCCAGCGGGTGTACGCCGACCGAGCAGTGCACATCACCGTAGCGGTCGGCCAGGGCCTTCACTGCGGCAGCGTTATCGGCGCTCACGCCAATGCAGAGGAATTGCCCAACGCCCCGGGCGCGCGCCGCATCGAGCGCTGCATCGAGGGAGCCGCCATGGGCAGCCAGGTCAAGGCGATCAAGATGACAATGAGAGTCGACCAACATGGTGCGGGGTGCCACTGGAGGGGTACAGGGAAGCGCCGCCTGGGCGGCGCCGGAGATTACATGGTGTGGGTGGGACGATCGGACTTCAGCGCGCCGGCCAGGTAGGTCTCGATCTTGTTGCGGGCGGTGGTGTCGCCATCGTTGAACTGCACGCCGATGCCGGCAGCCCGGTTGCCCTGGGCGCCCTTCGGGGTGATCCACACCACCTTGCCCGCCACCGGGATCTTCTCCTGCTCATCCATCAGGTTCAGCAGCATGAACACCTCGTCACCGAGCTTGTAGCTCTTGTTGGTGGGGATGAACAGGCCACCGTTCTTGATGAACGGCATGTAGGCGGCGTAGAGCACGGACTTGTCCTTGATCGTCAGGGACAGGATCCCGTTACGCGGGCCTAGATTGGGTGGGAGACTCATTCGGCGTTCCTGCTGGCTGGCTCAGTGGGCGATTCTAGCCCGGTCCGGGCAAGCTTGCCCACTGCACCAGCAAGGCTTCGAGAAGCAAGACACGGTTGAGATTGGCCTTGCCCAGCACCTTCTGCCGCTGCTGCAGGAGCCACTCCTGCATCGCCAGCACCTTGGCCTGGGAGGATTTGTCCGCCAGGTACTGGACGACCTTGCGCATGTCCGCCAGCCCCAGCCCTGCTTCGTCCTGCGTCAACTGGTAGCGCAGCATCAACTGGGCCCAGTCGCAGAACCAGTCGAACAGCAGCACCAGCGGCACTGCGTTCCAGCCTTCGGCCAACTGGCTGACGCCGACTTGCTGCTTGATCAGCTTCTTCACCCCCTCCACCACCTGGGCACGCTGCTCCAGCACGCCTTGTCCGTGCAGACGCAACGCGGTCAGGGGCGAGCCGCCGGCCAGGGCCAACAGGTCCGAGCGGGTCGCGGCATCACTGTCAGGCAAGGCCCGGGCGAGCCAGGCCAGGCTCTCCGCCTCACCTGGCAACGGGCATGTCTGCTGTACACAGCGGCTCTTGATGGTGGGCAGCAGGCGGCTCGGCTGGTGGCTGATGAGCAGCAGCACGGTGTCGCCGGAAGGCTCCTCCAGACTCTTGAGCAGGGCGTTGGCCGCGTTCAGGTTCATGGACTCCGCCGGCTCGAGCAGTACGACCTTGCGCCCCCCCAACTGAGCGGTCTGCACGACGAAATCCACCAGGTCTCGCACCTGATCGACACGGATTGCCTTGTCGACCTCCTCCGGTTCCAGCACGTAGTTGTCAGGGTGAGTGCCCGCTGCCAGCAGGAAGCAGGACTTGCACTGACCACAGGCATCGTTTCCCGCAGGTTGCTGGCACAGCAGCCGTGCCATCAGGCGTTCAGCAAGCGCACGCTTGCCGATGCCGGCCGGCCCATGCAGCAGGTAGGCATGGGCATGACGCGGGCGACCGGCCAGGTGCTGCCAGAGCGAGTCCTGCCAGGGGTAGGCTTCAGCCATGGCAGCGCTCCAGCAACTCCGGCAGGAGAGCGTCCAGGTAACGCTGGACATCGGCCAGGGGCTTCGCCGCATCGATCACCCGGTAACGCTCGGGCGCCTGGGCGGCACGCTCGAGATAGGTCTGGCGAACGGCGTCGAAGAAGCTGCGGTTCTCCTGCTCGAAACGGTCCAGCCGGCCACGAGCTGCGGCGCGCTGGAGGCCCACTTCCACCGGCAGGTCGAACACCAAGGTCAGGTCCGGGCGCAGGCTGCCCTGGACGAAGCGCTCCAGTTCGGCAATACGCGCCATCGACACACCCCGGCCACCGCCCTGGTAGGCGTAGGTGGCGTCGGTGAAGCGATCACACAGCACCACTTGCCCGGCCTCAAGCGCAGGGCGAATGACGCGGTCCAGGTGCTGGGCGCGGGCGGCGAACATCAGCAGCAGTTCGGTATCCACCGCCATCGACTCGTCACTGGGCGCCAGCAGCAGCTCGCGGATGCGTTCGGCCAACGGCGTGCCACCGGGCTCGCGGGTTAGCAGGACTTCAACGCCACGCTCGCGCAGGCGAGAGGCGATGAAGTCGCGATTGGTGCTCTTGCCGGCCCCTTCGGGGCCTTCGAGCGTAATGAACAGGCCGTTCACGGGGTGTCCTTCTTGCTGACGGGAGCGGGACTCGAGCGGTAGTCCGCACGGCGGTTGAGCTGGAACTCACGGACCGCCTTGTTGTGCGCTTCGAGGGTCTCCGAAAAAACGTGGCTACCGTCGCCACGGGCGACGAAGTAGAGACTTTTGCCTTCCACCGGGTTGAGGGCCGCATGGATGGCCTCGCGCCCCACCATGGCGATGGGCGTCGGCGGCATTCCGGCGATGACGTAGGTGTTGTAGGGCGTCGCCTCGCGCAGGTGGGCACGGGTGATCTTGCCGGTGTAGCGTTCACCCAGGCCGTAGATCACCGTGGGATCGGTCTGCAGCAGCATGCCCTGCTGGAGGCGACGGATGAACACGCCGGCGATCTGCCCACGCTCCTCCGGGACGCCGGTCTCCTTTTCCACCATCGAGGCCATGATCAATGCGTCATAGGCATCCTTGTAGGGCAAGCCCTGGGCACGGGATTGCCACTCCTCGTCCAGGACCTGCTCCAGACGCTGGTGAGCCTGGCGAAGCAGGTCCGTATCACGCATACCGCGTACATAACGGTAGGTATCGGGGAAGAATCGCCCCTCGGGATGCTGGCCTTCCAGACCGAGGCGCTTCATCACTTCATCATCGCTGGCACCAGCCAGGGTCTGTTCCAGCCTGACCTGCTTGGCCAACGCAGCTCGCAGTTGGCGGAAATTCCAGCCTTCGACCAGGGTGAGGCTGTACTGGACGACATCGGCCCGCTGCCAGAGCCCGAGCAACCCTTCGGCAGTCATGCCCGGCGTCATGCGGTACTCACCGCTGTGCAGTGCCTGGCCGGAAAGGTTGAAACGCCAGTACTGGCGCAGCCAGAAGGCACTGTGGATCACGCCCTGCTCCTCCAGTCGATTGAGCATGCCACCCGGGGTGGCACCCGCCGGCACATCGAGCAGGCGCTCCTCGCTGAGGTCGAGGGGCTGGGTGAGGGCCAGGTGCTGTTGCCAACCCGCGAACGCCAGCAAGAGACCAACGAGGAACAGGCCACCCTGCAGCAGCATGAGCAATTTGCGAATCACGAATCAGCAGTCCAGTTGGGCGAGGGCAAGGGGCTGCAGTTTACGGGTGAGCGGGCCCACCGACCAGACATGCTCGCCGCAGGCGCGCACCGGCCAGATGCCATAGAGGCTGTTGCAGGTAAAGACCTCGTCAGCGAACGCCAACTCGTCGAACGCGATGTCGCGGACCTGGACGTTGATTCCCTCGACTGGGGCCAGATCCAGCAATGCCGCGCGCATGACACCCTGCACACCACAGCGCTGCAGGTCCGGCGTCAGTAACTGGCCGTCATGCACGAGGAAAAGGTTGCTGAACACACCCTCGATCAGCCGGCCCGAATGGTCTCGTACCAACCCTTCCGCATAGCGGGAATCACTCCACTCGGCACGCGCGAGAACCTGCTCAAGCCGGTTCAAATGCTTGAGGCCAGCCAGCAAGGGTTGCTCGGCCAGGCGCGTGGTACAGGGAAAAAGCTCGATGCCCTCTTCGCCGCACACCGATGGGTAGGCAGGCAATGGACTGGCCATCAGCAGGCGACGAGCGGGGCCGCTGGAGGGTGCATAGCCGCGCAGGCCATCACCCCGGGTGACGATGAGCTTTGCGACGCCCTCCCCCAATTCGGCGGAGAATGCCAGGAGCTCGTTACGAACGGTCTCCAGATCCAGGGACAGGAAGAGCCGACGCGCGCCTTCAGCCAAGCGCGCCAGATGACGCTCCAACAGGCTTGGAACGCCCCGGCGAACGGCGATGGTCTCGAACAGTCCATCGCCGTAGGCCAGGCCGCGATCCCTCATGGGAAGGGAAGCGGCCGGCCGGCCATCGATCCAGTCGTCCATCAACCCTCGAAGCGACGGAACACCAGGGAACCGTTGGTGCCGCCAAAGCCGAAGGAGTTGGACAGGACGACATCGATGGGCATGGAGCGCGCCTGATGAGGCACGAAATCCAGGTCACAGCCTTCGTCCGGCTCCTCCAGGTTGATGGTCGGCGGAGCCACCTGGTCGCGGATCGCCAGCACGCTGAAGATCGCCTCAACGGCCCCGGCAGCGCCCAGGAGGTGACCGGTCATCGACTTGGTCGAGCTCACCGCAACGCGGTAGGCGTGATCGCCGAAGACGCTCTTCACGGCAGCGGCTTCCGCCAGGTCACCGGCCGGCGTCGAGGTGCCATGGGCATTGATGTACTGCACCTGGTCCGCATTCAGACCGGCATCACGCAGGGCGTTGCGCATGCAGCGCGCGGCACCGGCGCCGTCATCCGGCGGAGAGGTCATGTGGAAGGCATCGCCACTCATGCCGAAGCCGACCAGCTCGGCATAGATGGTGGCGCCACGGGCACGGGCGTGCTCCAGCTCTTCAAGCACCAGCGCACCGGCGCCATCTGACAGCACGAAGCCATCGCGCCCTTTGTCCCACGGGCGGCTCGCGCGAGTCGGCTCGTCGTTGCGGGTAGACAGTGCACGGGCCGCACCGAAGCCGCCGAGACCGAGGCCGCAGGCCGCCATCTCGGAGCCACCGGCGATCATCACGTCCGCCTCACCGTAGGCGATGTTGCGCGCAGCCATGCCGATGCAATGGGTACCGGTGGTGCACGCCGTGGCGATGGCATAGTTAGGCCCCTGGATACCCAGGTGGATCGACAGGAAGCCGGACACCATGTTGATGATCGACCCCGGGACGAAGAACGGCGAGATGCGCCGCGGTCCCTGCTCGATCAGCGAACGGCAGTTGTTCTCGATGTTGGTCAGGCCACCGATGCCCGACCCCATGGCCACGCCGATGCGCTCACGGTTGGCATCGGTCACTTCCAGGCCAGCGTCACGCACGGCCTGGAAACTCGCAGCCAGGCCGTACTGGATGAACAGGTCGAGCTTTCGTGCTTCCTTGGCCGACAGGTACTGCTCGACATCGAAGCCCTTGACCGAGCCGCCGAAACGGGTGGCATAGGCCGACAGATCCATATGCTCGATGAGGCCGATGCCACTGCGGCCAGCCAGGATGCCTTGCCAGCTATCGGCGACGGTGTTGCCCAAGGGCGACAGCATGCCAAGGCCGGTGATCACGACGCGTCTACGCGACACAGCGCTCTCCTTTTACATGTTGCTGATCGGCGGCAAAAACCGCTTAAAGAAAAGCCGCACGACCTTCAGGGTCGTGCGGCTTTTCCAGGTCGGGGAACCGACGATTACTTATTGCGCGTGAGCGTTGATGTAATCGATGGCTTCCTGAACGGTGGTGATCTTCTCGGCTTGCTCGTCCGGAATCTCGGTCTCGAATTCCTCTTCCAGAGCCATCACCAGCTCAACGGTGTCAAGGGAGTCGGCGCCCAGGTCTTCAACGAAGGAAGCGCTGTTGGTGACTTCGTCTTCTTTGACGCCCAGTTGCTCGGCGACGATCTTCTTGACGCGTTCTTCGATGGTGCTCATACCTTGTTTTCACTCCTATGGAAAAATCCGTGCAGCTTGGGCTGCAGTGTATAGAAAGGGTTTTCTGCTTTTCAAGCAGGACTCCGAACCCCTTCAGGCCCCGTCAGGAGCCGTCCAGAACCCAATTGCACTCGAGTACCGGATTTTAGACAGCTCGTATGACAGTTTCCTGAGGGGATTCGTCACATTCAGCTCATGTACATCCCACCGTTCACCGGAATGGTAGCCCCTGTGACGTAGGAAGCACCATCGGAAGCGAGGAATCCGACCACCTTCGCAATCTCCTCGGCCTGACCAAGGCGAGCCAGCGGAATCTGGGTCAACAGGGCCTCGCGCTGCGCATCGGGCAGTTCGCGAGTCATGTCAGTATCGATGAAGCCAGGGGCAACGGAGTTGACGGTGATGGCGCGAGAGCCCACTTCACGGGCCAGCGCCCGACCGAAGCCCTCGAGACCGGCCTTGGCAGCAGCGTAGTTGGCCTGGCCTGCGTTGCCCATCGCACCGACCACGGAGCCGATGTTGATGATGCGGCCCCAGCGCGCCTTGGTCATGCCCCTCAGAACTGCCTTGCTCAAGCGGAACAGGCTGTTCAGGTTGGTATTGATGACGTCGAACCACTCGTCGTCTTTCATCCGCAGCATCAGGTTGTCGCGGGTGATGCCGGCATTGTTCACCAGGATCAGCGGCTGCCCCAGATGCTGCTGGATGTGCTCCAGCGTGCTGGCGACGGATTCATCGCTGCTGACATCCAGAACCAGGCCGGCCCCTTCGATGCCGTGCTCCTTCAGGTACTCGGCAATGCGCTCGGCGCCGCCCGGCGTGGTGGCGGTACCGATGACGACGGCACCTTGGCGGCCCAGTTCCAGGGCGATGGCCTGGCCGATACCACGGCTCGCGCCGGTAACCAGTGCGACCTTACCTTGCAGACTCATGGTCTTCTCCTTGATCAGGCCAGCGCAGCGCGAGCGGCTGCGAAGGCGTCGGGGGTATCCAGGTTATGGGTGGCGATGCCCTTGACGCAGCGCTTGTTCAGGCCACTCAGGACCTTGCCGGGGCCGCACTCGACGAGATCGGTCACACCCTGCTCGGACAGGCGCACCATCGACTCGACCCAGCGGACCGGGCTGTAGAGCTGAGCCAGGAGGTCGGCCTTGAGCACATCAAGATCGGTCACCACCGAGGCGCTGACGTTCTGCACCAGCGCGATCTCGGGCGCCTTCCAGTCCAGCGCCTGGACAGACTCGGCGAAACGCTCTGCAGCAGGCTTCATCAGGGCACAGTGGGACGGCACGCTCACCGGCAGCGGCATCGCACGCTTGGCACCGCGCGCCTTGCAGGCTTCGATGGCACGCTCGACAGCTGCAGCCGAACCGGCAATCACCACCTGGCCCGGCGCGTTGAAATTCACCGCACTGACCACGTCACCCTTTGCAGCCTCGGCACAAGCTGCCAGTACATCGGCATCCTCAAGACCCAGGATGGCCGCCATGCCGCCCTGTCCAGCCGGGACGGCCTGCTGCATCAACTGCCCACGGCGCTCGACGAGCTTCACGGCGTCAGCGAACTGCAGGCTGCCTGCGGCTACCAGAGCGGAGTACTCGCCCAGGCTGTGACCAGCTACATAGGCAGGACGTACGCCGCCTTCCTGCAGCCACAGGCGCCACAAGGCGATGGACGCGGTCAGGATCGCCGGCTGGGTCTTGTCGGTCTGGTTGAGGCTTTCCTCGGGACCTTGCTGGGTCAAGGCCCACAGGTCATAGCCGAGTGCTTCGGAGGCTTCGCCGAAGGTCTCTGCGACCAGGCGGCTCGAAGCGCCATGCTCGGCCAGCATGCCAAGGGACTGAGAGCCCTGGCCGGGGAAAACGAATGCGAGGGATGCGGACATTGGAACGGTTCCCGTGTTTGCCTTGTTCGATTCGCACACCTGGCGGCGCCAGGCGCAACGGACTGACAGTTGGATGACAACCCTCGGCCAGCGGTCACATCCTAGAGCAACAGATCCTCGAGCCGCCCATGGAGTCGCTGCGGCAGATTCTCCCGCACCTCGATGACGGCACGACGAATCGCACTCTGGAAACCATCCGCGCCAGCGGAGCCGTGGCTCTTCACCACGATCCCCTGCAGCCCGAGAAAGCTCGCGCCATTGTGGCGGGACGGAGCCAGGTCACCCTTGAGACGACTCAACAGCGGCAGCGCCAGCGCACCAACCAGACGGGAGCCAAGATTCTCGGTGAACAGGGACTCGATGCGCGCGGCAATCATCGCCACCAGACCTTCGCTGGACTTGAGCAGAATGTTGCCGACGAAACCATCGCAGACCACCACATCCGCCTCGCCGCGATACAGCGCATCGCCCTCGATGTAGCCGATGTAGTTCAACCCATTGGCCTGCTGAAGCAGGCTGGCCGCGAGCTTGACCTGCTGGTTGCCCTTGATGTCCTCCGTGCCGACGTTCAGCAACGCCACACGAGGGCTGCGCAATCCGAGCGCCTCAGCCGCAACGCTGCCCATCACCGCAAACTGATAGAGATGCTCGGCACTGCAATCCACATTGGCGCCCAGGTCCAGCAGGTGGCAATGGCCGCGCGCCGTGGGGATCGCAGTCACCATGGCAGGCCGATCGATTCCCGGCAGGGTCTTGAGCACATAGCGGGAAAGCGCCATCAACGCACCGGTATTGCCGGCGCTCACGCAGGCATGGGCACGCCCGGCACGGACGAGGTCCAGAGCGACACGCATGGAGGAGTCGGGCTTGCTGCGCAGCGCCTGCGAGGGGCGCTCGTCCATCGCCACCACTTCGGCAGCATGCTCGACGGACAGGCGTCGACGATCGACTCCGCTTTCGCGGGCGATGAGCTCTTCAAGGACAGGGGCTTGGCCGACAAGGACCAGATGCAAGGAGGGGAACTCAGCCAGGCAGGCAATGCTGGCCGGAACAATGCAACGGGGACCGAAGTCCCCGCCCATTGCGTCAATCGCTATAACAGAGACAGACAAGGATTACTCGTTCGAGCCCTTGTCGATCACCTTGCGACCACGGTAGAAGCCGTCCGGGGAGACGTGGTGGCGCAGGTGAACTTCACCGGTGCTCTTCTCGATGGACAGGGCATTGGCCTCGAGGGCGTCGTGGGAGCGACGCATGTCACGGGCAGAGCGGGATTTTTTGTTCTGCTGAACAGCCATAATCAATTAACTCCTAAACGTTTGGGTCACGCTTTAACTGCGCCAGTACGCTGAACGGGTTGGACCGCGGAACCTCGTCCTCGCTCGGTTCGGGCTCATCAAGCCCCGCCGGCTGCTGGCATTCCTCAGGGTCATGGGCCGGAACAATGGGCAAGGCCAGCAGAAGCTCGTCCTCGACCAGAGTCAGAAGATCCAGCGGATCCTCACCCACTTCCAGCACGTCATAGCCCTTGGGCAGTGACTGGCTGTCCGCACCCTCCTTCACCACGGCGTACGTACACTCGCTGTGGATCGGCAGCGCGACCAGCTCCAGGCAACGCTGACATACCATCTTGACCTCGACGTCGAGCTCGCTGTGGATCACCACAGTGCGCTGCTCGTCGCGCTCGAACGAAAGCCTCACGGTGACGCGACCTGCGTCATCGGAGAGGGGATCGCACAAACGCTCGAGACTGGCGAGAGGCAGCTCACCCTGGAGGGTGGCGCTGCGATCAGCCATCTTGCGCGGATCGACGTGAGTTGGAATCGGCCCATTCAACATAGGCGCGTTATTCTAGGGATGCCCCCCTGCCCTGTCAAAACAAATTCCGAACTGTCCGCCGCACGGCACGCCCGATAGAATCGCGGCATTTTTTCGCGGAGTCGATCATGACCAATCTGGTGCTCGCATCCAGCTCACCCTACCGGCGCGCCCTGCTGGAGCGCCTGGGCCTTCCCTTCACCTGGAGCGCGCCCGCCATCGATGAAACACGCCACCCGGGAGAAGGCGCCGAGCAACTGGTGCGCCGCCTCGCCGAACAGAAAGCCCGTGCCCTGGCGCACATCCATGACCAGCACCTGATCATCGGCTCCGACCAGGTTGCCGTGCTCGGCGAGCAGGTCCTGGGCAAGCCCGGCGACTTTACCCGCGCCAAGCAGCAACTCATGGCCGCAAGCGGCGCCAGCGTAAGCTTCCTGACCGGCCTCGCCCTGCTCAATACGCGAACCGGCAGCTGCCAGGTGGATTGCATCCCCTTCACCGTGCACTTCCGCAAACTGGACGAAGCCACCATCGAGCGATACCTGCAGACAGAGCAGCCCTACGACTGCGCCGGCAGCTTCAAGGCTGAAGGGCTCGGCGTCGCACTGTTCCGCACAACAGAGGGCGAGGACGCCACCAGCCTGGTTGGCCTGCCACTGATCCGCCTGGTGGACATGCTGCTCGCCGAAGGCCGACAGGTCCCCTGAAACGAAAAAGCCCGGCACAAGCCGGGCTTTTCTGGCAACTACCTGCGAGCTTCAGCGCAGCGAAGGCCCCTGGAACCCCATCCACATCGCCAACTGCTCAGCCATGCTCGCACCCAGGCGCTTGGCAAAGCGATCGAACGGCGTGTCCTGCTTCGTGTAGTCGACGATTTCCTTGGCACCGATGACCTCGCGCGCCACGTAGCTGGTGCTACCGAGCTTATCCACCAGACCAAGCTCAAGAGCCTGCTCACCGGACCAGACCAGACCGCTAAAGAGCTCGGGATGCCCATCGACCTTCAGCCGATCACCTCGCCCCTTCTTCACGCTCTCGATGAACTGGCGATGAGTGATATCCAGCACACCCTGCCAGAAGCGAGTCTCGTCGTCCTTCTGAGGCTGGAACGGATCAAGGAACGCCTTGTGCTCGCCCGAGGTATAGACACGACGCTCGACACCCAGCTTACCCATCAAGTCGACGAAGCCGAAGCTGGCCGCCGTGACACCAATGGACCCCACCAGGCTTGCCTTGTCCGCGTAGATCTCGTCCGCTGCACTGGCAATGTAGTAGGCACCAGATGCCCCAAGGTCAGTGATCACCGCATAGACTTTGGTATCGGGATGCTCACCCCGCAGCCGCCGGATCTCGTCATAGATGTAGCCCGACTGGACGGGACTGCCGCCCGGGCTGTTGATGCGCAGCACAACCCCCTTGGTCTTCGGATCCTCGAAGGCCGCCCTGAGACTACCCACGATGTTGTCGGCACTCGCAGCCTCGTTATCCGCAATCATGCCGCGAACCTCGACCAGCGCCGTATGGGTCTCACCACGCGCCGCCGTCTTCTGCAGATCGAACAACGGCGAAAACATCAGCAGCGCGCCGAACAGATAAAGGAAGGTCAGGAGCTTGAAGAAAATACCCCAGCGCCGAGCTCGCCGCTGCTCCTGAACGCCCGCCAGAACAGCCTTTTCAAGCAGCCTCCAACTCTTGTCATCACCACCAGCGGGTGCCGATGCGTTCCATTCATCAGACATGCAATTCCACCTTGTTTACCGGGTTGTTCGCGCCACCAGCCAACCAATGGCGCAGCTCATCAAAATGCTCGATTGCCAGTGTCGGCGACTCCAGCCGCAGGACATCCAGCGACTGCGCGCCATAACCAACCGCCACGCAGTCCATTGCCGCATTGCGCGCCATGCGCAGATCAAAGGGCGAGTCCCCCACCATCAGCGACGCACCGGCACTGACACCGCAATGCGCCATGATCTGGCGCAGCATCAAGGGATCAGGCTTGCTCGCCGTTTCGTCAGCGCAGCGAGTGATATCGAAGTAGCACTCCCAACCACGCCCCGCCAGGACACGATCAAGCCCGCGCCGCGTCTTGCCCGTTGCCACCGCCAGGCGATAACCAGCCTCGCGAAACGACTCCAGCGCATCTTCCACGCCCACAAAGAGCGGCGACGGGGCCGCCTCCAGATGACTGTAGTGCGACGCATAGACCTCGCGGTAGCGAGCGATCCGCTGCGGATCGGCCAGATCCGGGTAAAGCACTGCAATCGCCTCGGGCAAGCCGAGGCCGATGATTCCCTTGAGCGCCGAATCGTCCAATTGCGGCAGACCGCAAGCCTCAGCCGCCACCCGAAGGGACTCGACGATGCGCGAAATGGAGTCCACCAGGGTGCCATCCCAATCGAAGATCAGCAGCTGATAGTCAGGCACCCAACCGCTCCAGGGTCTGCGACCACATTTCATCCACTGGCGCCTCAAGACTCAGGGGCGTGCCATCCGGCAAAACCAGGGAGAGCGCATAGGCATGCAGGAACAGGCGTTTGCCGCCCAAATCGCGGATTTCCCGAGAAAAATCTTCATCGCCGTACTTGGGATCACCCGCAATGGCATGGCCGGCATGCCGGGTATGGACCCGGATCTGATGGGTACGACCGGTAATCGGGCTCGCCTCGATCAAAGTGGCGAACTCACCAAAACGCCGCAGCACGCGGAACTCGGTCAGAGCATCCTTACCCTCGTCATCCACCTCCACCATCCGCTCACCGGAGCGCAGGGTGTTCTTCAGAAGCGGTGCGCTGACTTTTTTCTTCGACGTCGGCCAACTCCCCCGAACCAGGGCGAGGTAGCGCTTATCCACGCCATCACCGCGCAGTGCTTCGTGGAGGTGACGCAACATGCTGCGCTTCTTGGCGATCATCAGCAGGCCCGAGGTATCCCGGTCCAGGCGATGGACCAGCTCTAGCTCGCGTGCATCGGGCCGCAGCTGGCGAAACGCCTCGATCACCCCATAACTGAGGCCGCTGCCGCCATGCACGGCAATGCCGGCCGGCTTGTTGAGGACAATCAGCCCCTTGTCTTCATAAACGATGGCAGCTTCGAGACGCTCCAGCAGCCCCTGGGCAACCGGTACCTGCTCATCCCGCTCCGCGAGACGCAGCGGCGGCACCCGAACTACATCGCCAGCCTGAAGCTTGTACTCAGGCTTGATGCGCCCCTTGTTCACCCGCACTTCGCCCTTGCGCAAGATGCGGTAGATCAAGGTCTTGGGGACGCCTTTCAGCTGGGTCCGGAGGAAATTATCAATACGCTGACCGGCATATTCCGGCGCAACTTCGAGCATTTGCACGCCGGAAGTTGGAGAGGAGGGAGTCGTCATGGCGGCGATCATAACAATTTTTTATGGATTTGAAGCACTTAATGATTGCTGCTATAGTCGCGAACGCCGCCAAAAGCGGCCGTGCCCCGGATGCTCGCCAAAACTGCCATCCCAGCCACGTGCAACCCATTCAGGACGTCAGGCCGTCCGTCAGAATCTTCGCTCCAGAACAGCGATCATTCGGAGAAAAAAGCCTTGAGCCATGACGCGTGACCACCCTAGGGCGGTCGCGGTAAATGCAACCCGCTACGGATTCTGCGAGCGGCACCCGATTTTCAAGGGACAAGTGTAGGGTGGAGATGCACAACCGTCGGACTGCGTAGCAGCGCTTCAACCAAGACGTTTTATTCCGTCCGCTGCCGATGGCTGATTCCTCCTCCTGATAAACGTTGCTTCTGTTACGACAACAACAGCAGCGGGAGACGTCGTCGCGACTCCGGCCAGATGGCCTGATGTCGCTGGACACGGGAGCACTAACCCGCTCCTGACACGCACCTGACACCGACCGCGAGAGTCGTGTGTGCCGGTCGCCGTTTCCGGTAGCCCCGGAAACCGACGGTACTACATGAAAAGAATGCTGATTAACGCAACTCAGCCCGAAGAGTTGCGTGTTGCCCTGGTCGACGGCCAACGCCTGTATGACCTGGACATCGAGTCGGGCGCCCGCGAACAGAAAAAGGCCAACATCTATAAAGGCCGCATCACCCGCATCGAACCCAGCCTCGAAGCCGCATTCGTCGACTTCGGTGCCGAACGTCACGGCTTCCTGCCGCTGAAAGAAATCTCCCGCGAATACTTCAAGAAGTCCCCCGAGGGCCGCGTCAACATCAAGGACGTGCTCAACGAAGGCCAGGAAGTCATCGTCCAGGTCGAGAAGGAAGAGCGCGGCAACAAGGGCGCAGCCCTCACCACCTTCATCAGCCTCGCCGGCCGCTACCTGGTGCTGATGCCGAACAACCCCCGCGCCGGCGGCATCTCCCGTCGCATTGAAGGCGAAGAGCGCAACGAACTGCGCGAAGCCCTGAATGGCCTGAACGCACCGGCCGACATGGGCCTGATCGTGCGCACCGCCGGCCTCGGCCGCTCCAGCGAGGAGCTGCAATGGGACCTCGACTACCTGCTGCAACTCTGGAGCGCCATCAAGGAAGCCTCCGGTGAGCGTGGTGCCCCCTTCCTGATCTACCAGGAAAGCAACGTCATCATCCGCGCGATCCGCGACTACCTGCGCCAGGACATCGGCGAGGTTCTGATCGACAGCGTCGAAGCCCAGGAAGAAGCCCTGAGCTTCATCCGCCAGGTGATGCCGCAGTACCAGAACAAGATCAAGCTCTACCAGGACAGCGTTCCGCTGTTCAATCGCTTCCAGATCGAGAGCCAGATCGAAACCGCCTTCCAGCGCGAAGTGAAGCTGCCCTCCGGCGGCTCCATCGTCATCGACCCGACCGAAGCCCTGGTGTCCATCGACATCAACTCGGCGCGTGCGACCAAAGGCGGTGACATCGAAGAAACCGCCCTGCAGACCAACCTGGAAGCGGCCGAGGAAATCGCCCGCCAGTTGCGCCTGCGCGACATCGGCGGCCTGATCGTCATCGACTTCATCGACATGACCCCGGCCAAGAACCAGCGCGCCGTGGAAGAAAAGGTCCGCGAAGCCCTGGAAGCCGACCGCGCCCGCGTCCAGGTCGGCCGCATCTCCCGCTTCGGCCTGCTGGAAATGTCCCGCCAGCGCCTGCGTCCGTCCCTGGGCGAGACCAGCGGCATCGTCTGCCCCCGTTGCAACGGCCAAGGCATCATCCGTGACGTCGAATCCCTGTCCCTGGCCATCCTCCGCCTGATCGAGGAAGAGGCCCTCAAGGACCGCACCGCCGAAGTCCGCGCCCAGGTCCCGATCCCGGTCGCCGCCTTCCTGCTCAACGAGAAGCGCAACAGCATCACCAAGATCGAGCTGCGCACCCGCGCACGCATCGTGATCCTGCCGAACGACCACCTGGAAACCCCGCACTTCGAAGTCCAGCGCCTGCGCGACGACAACCCGGAAGTCCTCACTGGCCTGTCCAGCTACGAGATGACCCCCACCGAAGTCGAGGAACACCACCCGGCCGCCTCCACCCGCACCCTGGTTCGCCAGGAAGCTGCCGTGAAGACCGTCGCCCCCGAGCGTCCGGCTCCCGCTCCGACCGCACCGGCCCCGATGGCACCGCCCACCGCTGCCGTTGCAGCCGCCGAACCGAGCCTGTTCAAGGGCCTGGTGAAGTCGCTGGTCAGCCTGTTCGCCGGCAAGGACGAGCCGAGCCCCGCGCCCGAGAAGGCCGCCGCCAGCGAGCGCCCCGCCCGTACCGGTGAGGAGCGTCGTAACGGCCGTCAGCAGAACCGCCGCCGCGAAGGCCGTGAAGGTCGTCGTGACGACGAGCGCAAGCCTCGCGAAGAGCGCCAGCCGCGTGAAGAACGTCAGGCTCGCGAAGACCGTCAACCGCGTGAAGAGCGCCAGCCCCGCGAAGGCCGTGAGCCGCGCGAAGAGCGCCAACCTCGTGCAGAGCGCGCCCCGCGCGAAGAACGCCAGCCCCGTGAGGAGCGCCAGCCGCGTGAAGAACGCCAGGCCCGCGAGGAACGCCAACCCCGCGAAGAGCGTCAGCCCCGTGAGGAGCGCCAGCCCCGCGAAGCCCGTGAGCCGCGTGAAGGCCAGGAGAACCGCCGCGAGCGTGGTGAGCGTCCGCCCCGTGAAGAGCGCCAACCGCGCCCCGAGCAGGCTGCCGCCGCCCCGAGCGAAGAAGAACTGCTGAACGACAGCGAAGAGCTGCTGGACGACGGCCAGGAAGGCGCGGACGGCGAACGCCCCCGTCGTCGCTCCCGCGGCCAACGCCGCCGCAGCAACCGCCGCGAGCGTCAGCGTGAAGTGAATGGCGACGAGTCGCTGGACGGTAATGAAGAAGCAGAAGGCGATGCCGAGCAGGCCAACGAGCCCTCCGAAGCCGCCGTGGTTGCAGCGGTCGCCGCCGGCTCCGTAATCGCCGTCGAAGCCGCCAGCCAAGCAGCAGAGGCAGCCGAGGTCGAGCCGCAAGCGAACGCCGTCAGCGAAACCACCGAGCAGCAGGCCAGCCTGGAGCTGATCCAGCCGCAAGACGCGCCGCAAGCGAACGAACCGGCCACTGCCGTGACCGAGCAGAGCGAAAGCGCCGAAGTGGCCAGCGAGCCTCAGGCCCAGCCGGCTGAAGTCGCCGAAGCTGCCGTCGAGCCCCAGGCCGAAGCCGCCGAGTCTCAGCCGGAACCCGTGGCAGAGGTCGTAGCCGAGCCCGCTCCGAGCGTCGAAGCTGCCCCCGCTGCCAGCGTGAGCAGCACCGGCCGCGCGCCCAACGATCCTCGCGAGGTTCGTCGTCGCCAGCAGGAGGCCGAGCGCCTGGCTCGTGAAGCCGCTGCCGCCGCTGCCGCCGCCCCGGTCGAAGCCGAGGCTGCACCTGCGGTGGTCGAGGAGCCGGTCGTGGCCGAAGCCCCTGCCGAGGCACAAGCTCAGCCGACCGAAGAGGCCGCACCGGCCGCCGAAGCTGAAGCCGTCCAGGCCGAGGCCCAGGCAGAAGAAGCCGCAACCGTCGAAGCCGAGCAACCTGCTGCAGAACAGCAGGCCAGCGAGGAAGAGAAGGACAAGCCGACCGTCTGAGGCCTGCTTGCTCCATGAAGAAGGGACGCCAATGGCGTCCCTTTTTTCATGCCTCTTTCACAGCAATGAGCCCTCTCAGACTGGACAGCTCGTTAAGCACCCTCCCCCTTCGCCGCTGCGAGCAGGTTCAGGCCGGCTCCAGCAGCACCTGTCTCACCGCTTCCGGCTGCGCCACCCCAGGCTCCAACAAGGCCTCCATGCGCTCACGGGTCAGTTCCATGAGCATCCCGAGACGTGCCACGTCGTACTGACTGGCATCGATCGGCTCACCAACATGCACGGAAACCGGCAGCCCCAGGTTGAAACGCCAGGAGCGCGCCGGCAGCACCCGATGAATGCCACGAATGGCCATCGGCACGATCACCGCATCGGTATCCAGGGCCAGGTGGAAGCAGCCCTTCTTGAATGGCTGCAACCGACCATCCGGGGAACGCGTCCCCTCCGGCGCGGCCCACAGCACAATGCCGCTTTCCATCATGGCGCGCGCCTTGGCCAGGTCCTCCAGCGCCTGTCGCCGGTTGTGCCGGTCAATGAACGGGAATTCCGCCGCCTTCATCGCCGCGCCCAGGAAAGGCACGCGGGAGAGCTCCTGCTTGGCCAGCATGCGGATGGAGCCCGGCAGCGCCACGAAAGAGGCCGGAATGTCGTAGTGGCTGGAGTGATTGCAGAGGATCAGGTAGCGCCGGCCATCATTGAAATCCGGCCACTGCCCATGGACCGACAGGCGAACCTGCACCAGGCGCAGCAGCCCGCGTGACCAGGCCCGCGTGAAACCGTCCACACGCTGGCGGTCCAGGCGCCGCAAGAACGCCAGCCACAGGACAAGGCAGCAGAAATACAGGGTCCAGAGCACCGAACCGACCACCACGCCGACGCGGCGTGCCAGGGTGGCGCTCTGGGCGAATGAATGCAGGTTTGGCATCGTGGCCCTCCCATCTCGTGTTCATCCGCGCGACGCAACGCGCGATCGTTCCTTATGATGCGCATCGTCATCAATTCGACACAGGAGACCGTCATGCCCCTCGCGCAACTGATCCGCCCTGATGAACTGGCGTCTCGACTGGGAGAGTCCGGCCTGGTGATCCTCGATTGCCGCTTCGCCCTGGACGATCCGTCCTACGGCCAGCGCAGCCATGCCGAGGGGCATATCCCGGGCGCCCATTTCGCCGACCTCGAGCGTGACCTCTCCGCCCCCGTGCAACCGGGCATCACCGGACGCCACCCGCTGCCGGAGGCGGATCGACTGGTCGCCGCCCTGCGCCGCTGGGGCGTGGATAACGCCAGCACGATCGTGCTGTATGACGATGGCCCCGGTGCCTTCGCCGCCCGCGCCTGGTGGCTGCTCGCCTGGCTGGGCAAGCGCGATGGCGTCTACCTGCTCGACGGCGGCCTGAAGGCCTGGCGCGAAGCCGGCCTGCCCCTGGATACGGAGCAGCCCACCGAGCGCACCGGCAGTTTCACCGGCACCCCCGACTCCAGCCTGGTGCTGGATGCCCGTCAGCTCCAGGCTCGCCTCGACTCCCACGCACTCACCCTGCTGGACGCCCGTGCCCTGCCGCGCTTCAAGGGCGAGGTGGAGCCCATCGACCCCGTCGCCGGGCACATCCCCGGAGCCCAGTGCGCCGCCTTCAACGACAACCTCGGTGCCGACGGCCGCTTCCTGCCTGCCCAGGCCCTGCGCCAGCGCTTCCAGGCCTTCCTCGCCGACAACCCAGCAGACAGCCTCGTGGCCTACTGCGGCTCCGGCGTCACCGCCTGCCACAACCTGTTCGCCCTGAGCCTTGCCGGCTACCCGCTCGCACCGCTCTACGCAGGCTCCTGGAGCGAATGGATAACCGACCCCACCCGCCCCGTGGCCACCGGCCCGTGATCCCGGCCGCCCGCCATACCGGGCGGCCTACTCCGCAGCCTGTTAATGACTGCCTGGCATATGGCGCCTGGCGCAAGACGCCAAACAGTTTAAAAACAGGCCTTTACAGCACCTTTATCCCACTACACTTCAAATCGAGCGGCTAACCCCGCTCCCGGCGGGGTCCTTTCCCAGAACGAGAAGCTGCCACACGCCTCCGACCCCGCCGGCACCTTCCGCGAGGGCATCATGGGCATAGCCGCACACGATCTCTGCCAACACGTCATCCGCCCCACCCTGGCCTACCTGCAACGCCCCTCCCCCACGGCCGAAGTGCTCTTGCTCGGCGCCGCCGCGTGCCAGTCCGACCTTGGCACGGCCCTGGGGGATCGCGCCGGCTACGGCCTCTACCACATCAGCGAAGCCCACCACAGCCAGCTCTGGGACCAGCACCTGGCCCGCGATCCGGACCTGGCCAGCCTGGTGCGAGGCCTGGCCAGCCAGCATGCCTTCCTGGGCGCTCCCCACCTGGAGCTCGCGGTGAACCTGCGCTACGCCACCGCCATCGCCTGGCTGCTGGTGGAAAGCGAAGTCCTCGTGATGCCCTCGGCGGATGACTGGCCGGGCATGGCGGATGTCTGGCGGCGCGTATTCAACCCGCAGGGAAATCCCAGCGATTACCTCGCTGCCTGGAATCGCTGCGTAGGACTTCCTCAACAGGCTGCCTAGGACAAATCGATCACTGACCAATCAGTCAGGAACGAGCGTCCAAGGCTTTTTGCACGAAGCGTGAAATTAGCGGCAATTTGCCACACGAAAGCCTCTAGAACGCCGATTTAGCGGGAACTCAACGTGGCTGGAAAGGGTCTGGAAATCCTGCTAGTTTCCGCCCCCTGCCTTACCAGACCCAGGAGTCAACCGTGATCACAAGAATCATAAAGACCAGCCTCGCTCTCGCTGTTGCCGGCGCATCCACCTACAGCCTCGCCGGCGGTTTCGCCATCAACGAACAGAGCGTGAGCGGTATGGGTACTGCCTTCGCCGGCCGCTCCTCCTCGGCCGACGATGCCTCCACCGTCTTCGGCAACCCCGCCGGCATGTCGCGCCTCAAGCGCGAACAGGTCAGCGGCGGTGTCGCCCTGCTGGACGCCAAGACCGACATCGACCATGGCCGCGGCTCCGTATCGGGCAGCAATGACGGCGACATGGTCCCGTTCATCGGCGTGCCCATGGGCTACTACGTCAAACCCATCGACGACAAATGGACCTTCGGCCTCGGCATGTACGTGCCCTTCGGCCTGGTGACCGACTATGAGAAGGGCTTCCAGGGCCGCTACTACGGCACCCGCAGCGAAGTCCGCGTGGTCACCCTGCAGCCCACCGTCAGCTACAAGATCAACGACCAGCTCTCCGTCGGCTTCGGCCCCACCATCAACCGCATCGACGGCGAGCTGACCTCCGCCACGCTCAATCCATCTAGCCCAGGTAGCAACGATGGCAAGGTCAAGATCAAGGGTGATGACACTGCCTTGGGCTACAACGTAGGCGTGCTGTTCGAAGCCACCCCCAGCACCCGCCTCGGCCTGACCTACCACTCGATGGTCGACTACAAGCTGGAAGGTGATACCCAGATTTCCGGAACCGGCTTTGGCCCCTTTGCCGGCAGCAAGTACGACGCCTCGCTGAAACTGAAAACCCCCGAGTCGGTCGACTTCTCCGTCACCCACAACCTGAATGCCGACTGGACCCTCTATGCCGGCACCACCTGGACCCGGTGGAGCCGCCTGAAAGACATCACGGTCAACAACAAGGGGGTTCAGGCGCCGCTGGCAGGTCGTATCGGCACCATCACCGAAGAACAGAACTGGCGCGACACCTGGTCCTACGCCGTCGGCGCAGCCTACAAGCTGAACCGCGAGTGGACCCTGCGTGCCGGCCTGGCCTACGACCAGAGCCCGACCCGCAACGAGTACCGCTCCCCGCGCATCCCCACCGATGACCGCAAGATCCTCAGCCTCGGTGCCGCCTGGAGCCCCAACGACGACTGGACCGTGGACCTCGCCTACTCCTACCTGAAGGAAGACGACGCCACCATCAACCAGAGCAGCAGCACCAAAGGCAGCTACTCCTCCACCTACAAGAACAGCGCCCACGGCCTGGGCGCCCAGGTCACCTACCGCTTCTGACCTGAACCCCGGCGGCCGTCGCTGCCGGGGTACACCCCAAAACGAAAACGCTGCGATCCCCTCTCGGGTATCGCGGCGTTTTCATGTGCGCCCGGGGTGACGCATCACTCCGGGCAGCAGCCACCGTCAGGACTTCGGCGGCTCTTCGCGGTTCAGATCCATCACCGTCGCAGCAGGTTCGACCGGCTTGCTCGGCTGCACCACCGGTGCCACCTCCGGCTGGACCGGCTCGGCCGCCTGCGGCGCTTCCTTCTTCTTGCCGCGGACACGGGCAATGACCCAGCCACCGATGGCGATCGGCACCCAGAAGAACTTCTTCAGCAGCACCAGCAGGATGGCCAGCAGGCCGGTCTTGGCGGCGACCTTGCCCGCGATCAGCGCGCCCAGGCCGTAGGCCGCGACCTTGTCCAGGTCCGGGTTGAAGTCGGCGTAGCGGTTGCCCGGGTTGAACTCGGTCATCGCCAGCACCGCCGGCAGGTTCTGCTCGATGGTCGGCAGTTGGTCCATGTTGGCGATGAAGTTCAGCACCAGCACGCCCTTACGGCCCAGCACGCGAATGTTGTAGTTCAGGGTGTGGGTTTCGGAATCGCCGAACTTCAGCTCCTTGGCCCAGTGCAGCTTGCGGCCATTGGCGTCATAGCGCGGCTGGGAGGCCCAGCCGATCAGCTGCACCGGCTCGTAGCCGTTCTCGGCGCGCCACTTGTTGTCTTCCTTGGTGTCGTCCTTCATGCCTTGCAGCATCTCGTTGTAGTCGATGTCGCTGGCATCCTCGTCGGAGACATAGCCGCTCTCCTCGTACTCGATGGTCACGGCCCAGGATTCATCGGCCAGCGGAGAAATGCCCTTGGGCAGGATCATGCCCAGCGGCTCCTCGGCATCCGGCGGGTTGCCCCAGGCCTCCACCAGCACGCGCTCGGCGTCCTTGCCGTCCAGGTAGACGAATTGCTCGGGTACATCCAGGGTGGCCAGGTTGTCACCGATCACCACCTTGCCCTGCTTGAAGTTCAGGCTGTTGAGGAACTCTTCCTCGCTGATGCCCTGCTCTTCATCGGCACCCTCGTCCGTAGCCTGTTCGGCCTGGGCGGCGTTCTCTTCAACGGGGGCAGCCGGCTTGGCGGCAAAAGCGGTGGGAATGGCGGCGGCCAGCAGTCCGGCCAGGATCAGGTCCTTGATCGACATGGGTGTCTCCAGGAGAGGGGGTGAAAAACAGGCCGCGAACCCTATCACAGGAACGCCACGCAAACCGGAACCAGCCGAAAGATTCTGAAACACACTCCCGGCTGATCAGCCTTTTCGCCCCCTCGCCGGGTCAGGGCTTGCTGTCCAGCGCCTGGCGGATCGCCTTCTGCAGGTCCTCGTCATCCGGGCTGGTGAGGCTGGAGAAATGCGCCACCACCTTGCCCTGGCGGTCCACCACGTACTTGTAGAAGTTCCAGCGTGGCGCCTGCCCGGACTGCTCGATCAGCTCGCGGTAGAGCGGCGTCGCCTCGTCACCGGTCACGTGCTGCGGCTCGGTCATGGTGAAGGTCACGCCGTAGTTCACGTAGCAGACCTTCGCGGTCTCCTCCGTATTCGCCGCCTCCTGCTTGAAGTCATCCGAAGGCACGCCCAGCACCTCGAAGCCCTCGGCCTTGTAGCGCTGGTACAGCGCTTCCAGCCCCTTGAACTGCGGGGTGAAACCGCAGTGGCTGGCGGTGTTGACGATCAGCAGCGGCTTGCCGGCGAAGCGCTCGCACAGGTCCACCGTCGCCTTGGCCCGCAACTGCGGCAGGCTGTGCTGCAACAGCGGTGGGCACTCCGCCGCCACGGCGGGCAAGGTGAACAGGGCGAGCAGGGGCACGGCGAACAGGCGTTTCATGGCAGGCATCCTCGGGCACGCGGCGGGTCAAGCGGTGCAGCAAGGCTAGCGCCGGGCCCGCCGGCCGGCAATCAGCACAGGCTCATGTTCAGCTGCAGCAGCGCCAGGCCGCCGCGCTGCCAACCCCACCAGGCCAGCGCGGTCAGGCCCAGCACCAGGGCCGCCACGGCGACCAGCGCCAGGCGCGCCCTCACACCGCCACCTGCAGGCGCGCCACCGGCTGCTCGCGGATCGGCCAGTTCAGCGCGGCCGCCATCAGGCTGAGCAGGATGGAGATCTGCCACACCACCTCGTAGCTGCCGGTGTGGTCGTACAGGTAGCCGCCCAGCCAGCCACCGAGGAAGGCCCCGAGCTGGTGGAAGAGGAACACGATGCCGCCCAGCATCGACAGGTTGCGCACCCCGAACAGGGTCGCCACCGTGCCGTTGGTCAGCGGCACCGTCGACAGCCACAAGAGCCCCATCGCCATGCCGAAGGCGTAGGCGCTCCACACCGACAGCGGCATATAGAGGAAGGCCAGGATCACCACTGCCCGCAGCAGGTACAGCACGGTCAGCAGCCGAGGCTTGGCCAGGCGCCCGCCCAGCCAGCCGGCGATGTAGGTGCCGAACACATTGAACAGCCCCACCAGTGCCAGCACCGTAGTGCCCACGGTCGCCGGCAGGTGCTGGTCCACCAGGTAGGCCGGCAGGTGAACGCCGATGAACACCACCTGGAACCCGCAGACGAAGAAGCCCAGCGACAACAGCCAGAACCCCCGGTGCGCCGCCGCCTCGCGCAGCGCCTCGGCCAGGCTCTGCTCCGGCCCCTTGCTGGGCAACGGACGGTCCTTGAGCATCCCCGCCAGCGGCACGATCAACGCCACCAGCAGCCCCAGCGCCAGCAGCGCCGACGACCAGCCCAGCCAACTGATCAACCCCTGGGAGCCCGGCAGCATGGCGAACTGGCCGAACGAACCGGCTGCCGCCGCAATGCCCATGGCCATGCTGCGCTGCTCCATCGGCACCGCACGCCCGACCACCCCGAGGATCACCGAGAACGATGTCCCCGACAGCCCGATGCCAATCAGCAGCCCCGCACTGGCCGAGAGCTGCAGCGGCGTATGGGACAGGCTCATCAGCACCAGCCCAAGCGCATAGAGCACACCGCCCACCACCACAGCCCGCGTCGCACCGAAGCGGTCGGCCAGGGCCCCGGTGAAGGGCTGCGACAGCCCCCAGATCAGGTTCTGCAGCGCAATGGCAAAGGCGAACACCTCCCGCCCCCAGCCGAACTCCCCGCTCATCGGGGCCAGGAACAGGCCGAAGCCGTGGCGGATGCCCAGCGACAGCGCCAGGATCAGCGACGCCCCCAGCAACACCCAGCCACTCGTGCGCCACATCGAATTCATTGCATGTCCTCTACGGGCAGGCACCCGCGTTATCGCGAAACAGTCAGTCCAGGGATTCCACGTCACCCAGCAGGGCCATCAGCGCATCGCGCTGCCCCTCGCCCAGGCGCTCAACCATCCGTCGCTGCACCGACTCCCAGGCAGGCAGCGCCAAGGCGACACAGGCCTGGCCTTCAGCGGTCAGGAACGCCACGCGGTTGCGCTGGTCCTCGCCCTCGCCCAGCCCGACCAGGCCCTTGCCCTCCAGCACCCTCAGGTTGCGGCCCAGGGTGCTGCGGTCCAGCGCAAGCGCCTCCGCCAGGTCGGTGATGCTCGGCCGATCCAGCCGCTGCAGGTTCCTCAGCAGCGAATACTGGGCGACGTTGATCCCGGCGAATTCGAGCGCCTCGTCGTAGATACGGGTCAGGTTGCGGCTGGCGCGGCGCAGCCGCGTGCACAGGCAGGGGGAAGTCGACATGAATGCGTGTATATACCCGCATCAAGGAAAGCGTCAACGAAAACCGCAACCGCCGGCCGGTATTGTCCGAACTGCCAGACGCCCCCGTTCCCGCTGCCAAGGCCGACATGGCCGGTGCGCCGTATAACTCGGCGCGACTGCCACCTGCCTGCCGAGGTCCCGATGCCCAGCTACAAGGCGCCCCTGCGCGACACCCGTTTCCTGCTCAACGAAGTCTTCGACTTCCCCGCCCACTACCGCAGCCTCGCCAACGGCCAGGACGCCACCCCCGACATGGTCGACGCCATCCTCGGCGAGTGCGCGAAGCTCTGCGAGGAAGTCATCGCCCCGCTCTACCACTCAGGCGACGAGGAAGGCTGCCACCTGGAGAACGGCGAAGTGCGCACGCCCAAGGGCTACAAGGAGGCCTACGACGCCTACGTCGCCGGCGGCTGGCAGGGCCTTTCGCACCCGGTGGAATACGGCGGCCAGGGCCTGCCCATGAGCCTCGGCGCTCTCAAGCAGGAGATGCTCGGCACCGCCAACTGGCCCTTCTCCATGTACCCCGGCCTCTCCCTCGGCGCCATGAACACCCTCATGCAGCACGGCACCGAGGAACAGAAACGCACCTACCTCACCCCGCTCACCGAAGGCCGCTGGGCAGGCACCATGTGCCTCACCGAGCCCCAGTGCGGCACCGACCTGGGCCAGGTGAAGACCCGCGCCGACGCCAACGCCGACGGCAGCTACGCCCTCACCGGCACCAAGATCTTCATCTCCTCCGGGGACCACGACCTCACCGAGAACATCATCCACATCGTCCTCGCCCGCCTGCCCGACGCGCCCAAGGGCACCCGCGGCATCTCCCTGTTCATCGTGCCCAAGTTCCTCCCCGGCGCCGACGGCGGCCTCGGCCCGCGCAACGGCGTCAGCTGCGGCGCGCTGGAGAAGAAGATGGGGATCAAGGCCTCGGCCACCTGCGTGATGAACTTCGACGGCGCCACTGGCTACCTCATCGGCCCGCCGAACAAGGGCCTGGAATGCATGTTCACCTTCATGAACAGCGCCCGCATCGGCACCGCCATCCAGGGCGTCGCCACCGCCGAACTGGCCTACCAGGGCGCCCTCGCCTACGCCCGCGAACGCCGCTCCATGCGCGCCCTCTCCGGCACCAAGGAGCCGGGCGAGGTGGCCGACGTGCTGATGCACCACGGTGACGTGCGGCGCATGCTGCTGACCCAGAAGGCCATCGCCGAAGGCGGCCGCGCGCTGGTCTACCTCGCCACCCAGTACGCCGACCGCATGATCGAAGGCATCCTGCAGAACGACACCGGCAAGTACGAACACTGGGACGACAAGCTCGGCTTCCTCACCCCCATCCTCAAGGGCTGCCTCACCGAACTGGGCCTGGAGAGCGCCAACCTCGGCATGCAGGTGTTCGGCGGCCACGGCTACATCCGCGAGCACGGCATGGAGCAGATCGTCCGCGACGCCCGCATCGCCACCCTCTACGAAGGCACCACCGGCATCCAGGCCCTCGACCTGCTCGGCCGCAAGGTGCTGCTGATGACCCAGGGCAAGGCCGTGCGCGACTTCACCGGGCAGATGGCCCGCTTCGCCGTGGACCTGATCAAGCAGGAGCCCGCCATGCGCGGCCGCGCCCTCACCCTGCTCAAGCTCGCCGGGCAGTGGAACGTCCTGACCCTGCGCATCGCCCTGCGCGCCCGCAAGGACCGCGACCTGGTGGGCACCGCCAGCCACGACTTCCTCATGTACGCCGGCTACGCCGCCCTTGCCTACGCCTGGGCCCTGCAGGAAGCCGCCGCCCGCCGCCACCTGCGTGAAGGCGGCAGCGAGTCCGAGGACTTCTACCGCGCCAAGCTGGCCACCAGCGACTTCTACTTCGACCGCCTGCTGCCCCGCGCCAAGGGCCACGCCGCCGCCATGACCAAGCCCACCGGCTCGGTGATGGGCCTGCCGGGGGAGCATTTCGTCTTCGAATGAGGCACCGGGTGGGGCATCGCCCCAGGCGCTCCCGGCGGGAGGCCTGGGGCAGACGACGCCAGGCCTTCAGCTATCCCCATGAAATCTCGCCGTCATACAGCTGATGTTTCTTACAGCGGACGAAACGGACGAAGCCTTAGCCGGTCCGCCAACGGGTGGTAGCGTCGCGCCGCCCTGAGCCCCCATCAAGGACATGCCGATGACCCCATCTGCCCGCATCACCGGAGCGCTGCTCGCCTTCCTCGCCGCCACCCAGGCCCAGGCCGCCCCCGATCCCCGGCCCGACGCCTACAACCTGCTCACCCACAACGCCTTCTTCCTCACCCCGCTGCCGTTCACGTTCAGCTGGAGCAACCAGGATCGCGCCCGGCTGATGACCCGCGCCGACTACCTGGAAGAGCGCGACCTGGTGATCTTCAACGAACTGTTCGACAACGCCGCCTCCGACATCCTGCTGAGCGGCCTGAAGGACCGCTACCCGCACCAGACGCCCGTGCTCGGCCGCTCCACCGCCGGCTGGGACGCCACCACCGGCAACCCCACTGCCAACCTCGAGGACGGCGGCGTCGCCATCGTCAGCCGCTGGCCCATCGCACGCCGGGTGCAACACCTCTACCGCGATGCCTGTGGCGCCGACCGGCTGGCCAACAAGGGCTTCGTCTACGTCAAGGTGCTGCGCGGCGAGCGCCCCTTCCACGTCATCGCCACCCACACCCAGGCCGCCGACAGCGCCTGCCCGGATGGAGGCCGTGCCGTGCGGGAAAGCCAGTTCAGGGAAATGCGCGCCTTCATCGACCGCGAAAACATCCCCGCCAACGAAGTGCTGTTCATCGGCGGCGACCTCAACGTCATCCGCGGCAGCGACGAATACCCGCACATGCTGGCCCAGCTGGACCTGCGCGAGCCCGACAGCTACGCCGGTGCCTCCGCCACCTTCGACACCCGGCGCAACGGCGTCACCGGCTACCAGTACCCCTACAAGGACAACGGCCCCGGCAAGGCGCCGAGCAACCCGCCGGAGTACCTCGACTACATCCTGGTCTCCAACCGCCACGGCCAGGTGTCCTACTGGCACAACCAGGCGCTGGACATCCCCTCCCCGCGCTGGAGCGCCAGCGACGGCGTCAACACCTGGTACTACCAGGACTACTCCGACCACTACCCGGTGGCCGCCTTCACCTACGCCGACCCGCTGCGCACTCCGCAGCAGGCCTACAAGCCCACCGACAACCGCTACGCCCGCGTGGTGCTGCGCAGCCTGGACAACGGCAACGCCTTGCGCACCGGGGCAAAGGCCACCAACTGGGTCACCGTCACCGGCAACGGCCGCGACGACGCCAGCACCTTCAGCCTCAATGCCTGGGACCACTTCGCCAGCTTCTGCGTACGCAACGGCGACTACGTCACCCTGGAATCCCGCGCCTACCCCGGCTACTTCCTCACCTGGTACGAACACGGTGCCGGCAAATGGGGCTACTACCCCGCCGCCGGCAAGCCCTCGCGGCACCTGCGCGTGCAGATCGACAACGACCAGGGGCAGTGCCTGAAGGACGGCGACCAGGTGGCCTTCATCGACTACAGCGGGCAACGCCCCCTGCCCGGCCACGACTACTACCTGAAGATCTGGCCCGACGGCGCCTGGAAGGACCACCTGTTCCTCTGGGGCAACGCCCAGGACGGCAGCCGCTTCCGTGTGGAAGTAGCCCCCACCGCCGTCCATGAGGACTGGCGCAGCAAGCTGCGTTTCTGAACCAACGTGCATTGCAGCGTAGGTGGGGAACAGATCGCAGCGATAGTGAAGTACGGAACTTGCGACCTATGTAAAGACTGGGAACAGCGCATGCCCGCACATCCGTCACTAGGACAATTCCACAAACTAGAACGTAAGAAATGACACGAAAGAAAAGCTTAGCAGCCGCTACACCGTACAGAGAAAATTCAAACCAACAATAAAAGCACCAGAACACAATCGGAACTTCTAAAGCCTTCCCTAAACGAAGAAAAACCACTTATCACTAACTGGCTTTTCTTCTACTAAAAACCTAAGAATTCTTACGACATGCTCAAACTGCGCCCTTGGCGTAACACCATGACTCTAAAAATAGCGACAATACCACCAAACATCAAACCAAATAAAAAC
The DNA here is from genome assembly GCF_011397855.1 of Metapseudomonas otitidis. Lineage (NCBI taxonomy): Bacteria > Pseudomonadati > Pseudomonadota > Gammaproteobacteria > Pseudomonadales > Pseudomonadaceae > Metapseudomonas > Metapseudomonas otitidis. The sequence continues at coordinate 4,431,907 of NZ_AP022642.1, forward strand.
GCCATAGAGATGATTAGGATTTTTCTTGGCTTTTCAGGCTGCTGAGGTTCCGTTGCAGGTTGATCTACTCGTACTATCTGTAACTTAGAAAGATCGACTTTAAGCCCTTCGAGCCGCGCTTGTTCGCCACGCAGCTTTACGAGATTCTCAAAAAATAGCTCCTCATTATTTCGCTGTTTTAGGATATCAATCTGGCGATTATTCTGCAGAAGGCTAAGCTCCTTTTGGATCTCAGCAATACGCGGCTCAATGAAATCATCCGAGCGACGAGCTTGAAGAACCGAGCGTTCTGATTTCAGCGCCTCGCTGCCCATAAAGTACAAGGGAAACTGCTGATTATTCACCTCGGTACGGATTACACTACCCCGCACTTCACGGGAATTTTCGCCCAAAGCAGAGGGTGTTGTCGGCTTGGAAATACCAAGCTTTTCAGCAATCTGAATAGCCTCATCCAGCTGTTTAATACGATTCTGACGGCGTAGCTTCAATTCCTGCCGCAAGACCCTCAACTCATCTTTCAACTGACTTCGCCGCAATTGATCAGCTTCAGTTAGAGAAGCAATACGTGATTCTTTATCTGCTTCGTAACGTGCTCTCTCAGTTGAAATTTTACGTTGCAACTGCGACAAACGATTATTAAGAACAACCTCAAAATCATCTTGAACACGCTGGCGCTCTTGCTCAATAGCGGCAAGTACTAGACCATTAACGATAGCAACTCCGTTTAAACCCTCTGGATAAACCAAACTGACGCCCTTAAACGGACTCGCATCGCTCCCCTTTTTTGGATCGGCGCTAAACATTGACAGACCTTCGCGGCTAAAGCGTTCCATAGAGCGCTCCAGCGGCTCATCGTCTTGCCTAAGGGATTTGAACAGATCGGGATTGGCCTGAAAATATTTCATACGAAGACTATAAGACTCAAGCGCATCACCAACATTGCGCAACGCCTCTTCCGGTGTCAACGTATACAATTTCGAATTATTCAATTCATCTAAATCTTTCAAAGATGCCAATCGAACCACACTTTCAGCCTTATAGTAAGGCGTCACAACAAATACATAAATAGAAGCTATAATAGTTATTATAACAGCCACAGCAAAAGCAATTAACTTCTGCCTCCATAAATCCTGAAACAAAACAAGCAAATCCACCTCACCATTGGTTTTCTCGGATCTAAATATCGGATGATTCATTCTTAATTTCCACGAAGCGCAACTAGAAAGAGCGGAGTTCCGGCTCAGGGGCCCTTACAAAATTTGACCCTCATTACCTAAACCATGCCATTAAAAAGCAAAGCACCCAAGGAACAAGACCACCGCTGGAAATTATTTCTGCTTAGCACCTGAGCGCAAAGCAAAACCCTGCCCTGTAAAGGCAGTGAGAGGATGGAAACGGTGTGAACATCTTGACTCCGAAAGACCATAGCCAAGCCTTACTCAGGGCACTGGGCGCTAGCACTTTAACACAGACTAAATCGATAGATTTGAAGTTTATTTTCGCAATAATCTTTGGTGTGTGTTTGTACTCCTCTGACTAGAAAAAGCAGTACTACCCTACTCAAACACCGTCAGTCGACACATGCTATAAGGCACCCAAAAGGGCAAGGTCGGGATGGTACAAAATTGCATCTAAGATCCTCAACAAATGGAGCTACCTTAGAGGGGAGGTACATGATTGATTAGCAGTATCAGTGGGCTTTGAAAACCACTACGACCAGCACCCCCACCTCCACCAGCTCCACCAGCGCCCCGGCGGTGTCGCCAGTGGTGCCGCCCAGCCGGCGCATCAGGCCGCGCCGCCACCCGGCGAACACGGCCAGGGCCGCCGCCAGCGACACCAGCGCCACCCAGCCGAACACCAGGCCCAGCAGCGCGTGGGCGCCCAGCACCCAGGGCAGAGTCTGGCGCGGCAGGTGCTCGGCCAGGGCCTGGCCCAGGCCGCCCGGGCGCACGTAGGGGGTGGTCATGAACAGCAGCGGCAGCAGGCCGCGCGCCAGCCAGGGCGCCAGCAGCAGCGCAGCGATGGGGCCCTGCTCCAGCAACGCCACCAGCGCGGCGAACTTCAGCAGCAACACCAACACCAGCACCACCACCGCGATGGGGCCGCTGCGCGGGTCCTTCATGATCGCCAGAGTGCGCTCGCGGTCGCCGTAGCCGCCGACCCAGGCGTCCGCCGTATCGGCCAGGCCATCCAGGTGCAGGCCACCGCTCAAGGCCACCCAGGCGGCCAGCAGCAGCGCCGCCTTGAGCAGCAGCGCGGTATCCCCCAGCAGCCACTCCAGGCCGAGCAGCAACAGGCCGAGCAGCACGCCCACCAGCGGGTAGAACAGCAGCGAGCGACCGATCTGCTGCGGCTCGGGCATGCCCGGCAGGCGCACCGGCAGGCGGGTGAGGAACTGCAGGGCAATCAGCAACGGCGTCATGGAAGCACGATCCGTTGCAGCGAGGCGTGGGGCACTTCGACGCTCATCAGTTGCTGCCGAGGCAAGCCCAGGGCCTGCGCCAGCAACAGGCGGATCACCCCGCCATGGCTGACCACCAGCACCGGCCCATCGCCGCCCTCCAGCAGCCGCTGGCGGGCCGCCAGCACCCGTGCCTCGAAGGCCTCCAGCGGCTCGCCGTTGGGCGGGGTGAAGGCATAGGGATCGTTCCAGAAGGCACCGAGCCCGTCGGCGTCGGTTTCCATCAGCTCGGCCGCGCTGCGCCCCTCCCAGTCACCGAAGTGCAGCTCGCGCAGGTCCTCGTCGAAGGCCAGGGGCAGCGCCAGCCGCTCCGCCAGCTCACGGGCGAAGGTGGCGCAGCGCTGCAGCGGCGAGCTGACGATCCGCGTCCAGGGCCCGGCGCCTTCCACGGCCGCCCGCATCTGCGTCCAGCCGGTGGCGGTCAGGGCATCGTCGAGGCTGCCGCGAAAGCCACCCCCGCGCTCCGTCTCGCCATGGCGCAGCAGGTCGATGACCCGGCTCATGCCGGGCGGTCCGAGACGGCCGCCTCGGCGAAGGTGGCCATGCCGCCGTGCAGCTCGCAGGCCAGGCGCAGCAGCGGCAAGGCCACCGCCGCACCACTGCCCTCGCCCAGGCGCAGGCCCAGGTCCAGCAGCGGCTCGGCACCCAACGCCTCCAGCACCGCCAGGTGGCCCGGCTCGGCCGAACGATGGGCGAACAGCAACCAGGGGCGGCACGTGGGGTTGAGGCGCACGGCACACAGCGCGGCAACGCTGCAGATGAAGCCGTCCACCAGCACCGGGATGCCGCGCTGGGCACAGGCCAGGTAGGCGCCCGCCAGGGCCGCCAGCTCGAAGCCGCCCAGGCGCCGCAGGGCCTCCAGCGGGGCCTCGCAGTGAGCCCGGTGCAGGGCCAGGGCCTGGTCGATCACCTGGGCCTTGCGCTGCACGCCCGCCGCGTCCAGGCCGGTGCCGGGGCCCGCCAGGGTGGTGGCGGAGGTGCCAGTCAGGGCGGCGGCCAGGGCGCTGGCAGTGGTGGTGTTGCCGATGCCCATCTCACCGCCCAGGTACAGGTCGGCGCCTTCGGCACGGGCACGTTCGGCGCTGTCACGGCCGGCCGCCAGGGCGGCGTGGCACTGGGCCTCGCTCATCGCCGGGCCCTGGGCGAAGTTCGCCGTGCCCGGCCCGAGATTCAGGTGCAGCACACCGGGCAGTGGCTCGATGGGCACGGCGGTGCCCAGGTCCACCAGTTCCAGCGGTGCGCCCTGGGTGCGGGCCAGCACGCTGATGGCGGCGCCGCCGCGCACGAAGTTGCGCAGCATCTCGCCGGTCACCGCCTGGGGATAGGCCGACACGCCCTCGGCCACCACGCCGTGGTCACCGGCGAACACGGTGAACCAGGGCCGCTCGATGCGCGGGCGCTCTCGGCCCTGCAGGGCGGCCAGGGTCACGGCCACGTCCTCCAGGCGGCCCAGGGCGCCACGGGGCTTGGTCAACTGGTCCTGCCGGGTGAGGGCCAGGTCGCGGGCGGAGGCGTCTTCGGGTTGGCAGGCGGCCAGCCACCAGGCGTCGGTGTTCATCAGGAAGCTCCCTTCAACAGCATGGGCAGGCCGGCGACGGTGAAGGTCACGCGGGTGCAACGCTCGGCCAGGGCCTGGTGCAGCCAGCCCGCCTCGTCCACGTAGCGCCGGGTCAGTTCACCCAGGGGCACCACCCCCAGGCCGGTTTCATTGCTCACCAGCAGCACGCGGCCGGGCAGCTCGGCGATGCAGGCCAGCAGCGCATCGCGCTCGGCGGCCAGGCGTGCCTCGTCCTCCAGCATCAGCAGGTTGGTGAGCCAGAGGGTCAGGCAGTCCACCAGCAGGCAAGTGCCGGCACTGGCGTGCTCGCGCAGCACGCGGGCCAGTTCCACGGGCTCCTCCACCAGGCCCCAGTGGTCGGGCCGGCGGGCGCGGTGATGGGCGACGCGGGCGCTCATCTCGCCATCCAGCGGCTGGCTGGTGGCGATGTACACCACCGCCAGGCCGGAGTCGGCCGCCTGTCGTTCGGCCAGGCGGCTCTTGCCCGAACGGGCGCCGCCGAGGATCAGTTCAGCCATGGGCAGGCTCCAGGCCGCAGAGGCGGCGCAGCAGGTCGGTGTCCAGGTGGCGCTCGACCTGATCGGCCAGGCGCTCGATGTCGCGCTCGCGCAGGGCCGGGTAGTCCACGTCCTGCACCTGCTCCAGGCCGGCCCAGCGCAGCAGCGCCTCGCGGGCCTCGGCGCCCTCGAACAGGCCGTGCAGGTAGGTGCCGAGCACCTGGCCGTCCGGGCTCAGGGCGCCGTCGCAGCGGCCATCCTCCAGCTGGGCGACGGGTCGCTCCAGGGCCGGGCCCTGGCTGACGCCGGCGTGGATCTCGTAGCCGCTCACCGGCACGTCGCCCAGGCTCAGGCGGCCGCGCACGTTGCGCAGTTGCTTCTCCGGCTCCAGCACGGTGTCCAGTTCCAGCAGGCCGAGGCCCTCGCTCTCCCCCGCCGGGCCTTCCAGGGCATGGGGATCGGCGATGCGCCGGCCGAGCATCTGGTAGCCGCCGCAGATGCCCAGCACCTTGCCGCCGTAGCGCAGGTGACGGGCCAGGGCGCGGTCCCAGCCGTGCTCGCGCAGCCGCGCCAGGTCGGCGCGCACGCTCTTGGAGCCGGGGAGGATGACCAGGTCCGCCGGTGGCAGCGGCTGCCCCGGAGCAACGAAGGTGAGCTGCACCTGCGGGTGCAGGCGCAGGGGGTCGAAATCGGTGTGGTTGCTGATGCGCGGCAGCACCGGCACCGCCACCCGCAGCACCTCGCCGGTCTTGTCGGCCTGGCGGCGGTCGATGGCGTCCTCGGCCTCCAAGTGGAAGTCGGTGAGGTACGGCAGCACGCCGAGCACCGGCTTGCCGGTGCGCTGCTCCAGCCAGTCGAGGCCGGGTTGCAGCAGGGCGATGTCGCCCCGGAAACGGTTGATGACGAAGCCCTTCACCCGCGCCTGCTCGCTGTCCGAGAGCAGCTCCAGGGTGCCCACCAGGTGGGCGAAGACGCCGCCCCGGTCGATGTCGGCGATGAGGATCACCGGGCAGTCCACTGCCTCGGCGAAGCCCATGTTGGCGATGTCGTTGGCGCGCAGGTTGATCTCCGCCGGGGAGCCGGCGCCCTCCACCATCACCACCTGGTAGCCCGCCTGCAGACGCTGGTGGGAGGCCAGCACCGCCTGCAGGGCGACCTTCTTGTAGTCGTGGTAGGCCACGGCGTTCATCGAGGTGACGGCGCGCCCGTGGATGATCACCTGGGCACCGGTGTCGCTGTTGGGCTTGAGCAGCACCGGGTTCATGTCGGTGTGCGGCGCCAGCCCGCAGGCCTGGGCCTGTACCGCCTGGGCGCGGCCGATCTCGCCGCCGTCGGCGGTCACCGCGCTGTTCAGCGCCATGTTCTGCGGCTTGAACGGCACCACCGCCACGCCCTGGCGCTTGAGCCAGCGGCACAGCGCGGTCACCAGGGTGCTCTTGCCGGCGTCGGAGGTGGTGCCCTGCACCATGAGGGTGGTCATGCGAACTCCTGGTTGAAGCCGGCCAGCGTCTCGTCGAGGCGGCGCCAGCCGGCCTCGTCCGGCGGCAGGCCGAAGCGCAGGCTGGGCGGTGCGATGAACAGCCGGGTGAGGATGCCCCGCGCCGCCAGGTATTCGTGCAGCACCTTGGCGTGGGGCATGGCCACCCACTGGAACAGCGCGCAGCCGCCGGTGGGCACCAGGCCGTGGCCGGCCAGCAGGGCTTCCAGGCGCTGCCCGTCGGCCAGCAGGCGTTCGCGCTGCCGGGCCTGGCCGGCGCGGTCTTCCAGCAGGCCCCGGGCCAGCGCGCGGGCCGGGCCGCTGACGGTCCAGGGACCGAGCAGTTCGTCCAGCTCGCCCAGCAGCCGCCCCTCGGCCAGCACGAAGCCCAGGCGCAGGCCGGCCAGGCCGAAGAACTTGCCGAAGGAACGCAGCACGATCAGCCCCGGCAGGTGGCTGGCAGTGGCCAGGCTCTGCTCCGGGGTGACGTCCATGAACGCCTCGTCCACCACCAGCCAGCCACCGCGCTCGGCCAGGCGGCCGTGCCAGTCCAGCAGCAGGTCCGGGGTGAAGCGTTGCCCGGTGGGGTTGTTGGGGTTGACCACCAGCAGCACGTCGAGGCGGTCCACGGCGCGGCGGGCGCCGGCTTCGCTGATCTCTTCGAGGCGGTGGCCTTCACGGCGCCAGGCGGCGGCATGTTCGGCGTAGCACGGCGAGATGATGCCTACCTGGCTACGCTTGCGCAGGCGCGGCAGGGCCTGGATCGCCGCCTGGGAGCCGGCCACCGGCAGCAGCCCGCAGGCGCCGTAGTAGTCGCGGGCGGCGTCTTCCAGGCCGTCGTCCCGCTCGGGCAGGCGGGCCCAGGCCTGGGCGGGGATCGGCGGCAGGGTCAGGCCGTAGGGGGCGATGCCGGTGGAGAGGTCCAGCCAGTCGCCTTCGGGAATGCGATAGCGCTGCGCGGCGAGGCGCAGCCGTCCGCCATGTTCAAGCAAGGAGCCACCCTCCGACGATCAGTACGGCGACCCAGAGCATCACGCCCTGGCGCACCAGGTCCATGCCGCGCTGGATGTCGGCGGCGCGGGCGGGCTCGCCCTCCCCCAGGTGCGGCCGCTCGTGCAGCTCGCCGTGGTAGATCGCCGGCCCGCCCAGTTGCACACCCAGCGCGCCGGCACCGGCGGCCATCACCGGGCCGGCGTTGGGGCTGTCCCACAGCGGCGCCTGCTGGCGCCAGCACTGCACGGCCAGCGCCGTCTTGCCGAGCACGGCGTAGGTCAGCGCCACCAGGCGCGCGGGGATGTAGTTGAGGAGGTCGTCGATGCGCGCCGCCGCCCAGCCGAAGCGTTCGAAGCGCGCATTGCGGTAGCCCCACATGGCGTCGAGGGTGTTGGCCAGGCGGTAGAGCACCACGCCCGGCGCACCGGCCACGGCGAACCAGAACAGTGCGGCGAACACCGCGTCGCTGCCGTTCTCCAGCACCGACTCGGTGGCGGCGCGGGCCACGGCGCTGGCGTCCAGCTCGCGGGTGTCGCGGCTGACCATGTAGCCGACCCGCTCCCGCGCGCGGGCCAGGTCGCCCTGCTCCAGCGCCTGGGCCACCGGCTCGGCGTGTTCGTTGAGGCTGCGCAGGCCGACGGCGGCATACAGCGCCAGCACGCTGACCACCCAACCCAGCCCGGGGAGGTCGGCCAGCAGCCAGACCACCGCCGTCGGCGGCAGCACCGCCAGCAGCCAGGCGCTGACGCCGTGGCTGCGCCAGCCGCGTCCGCCCGGATTGAAACGACGCTCCAGGCGCTCGGCCCAGCGGCCGAACAGCACCAGCGGGTGGCCGCGACGGGGCTCGCCGAACAGGGCGTCCAGCAGCAGTGCGACCAGTGTGGTCAGGCCCAGGCTCATTGCGTGTGTCCCCAATGGTTCTCGAACAGCAGATCACTCAGCGGGCGCGGCTGCGCCCAGCCTTCCAGCGCCAGCATCGGCGCCGGGTAGAAGGCTTCCACCGGGCCCAGGCAGAGCACCGCCAGGGGCTTGCTGCCGGGCGGCATGCCCAGCAGGTCGGCCAGGGCCTGGGGCTCGAACAGCGAGACCCAGCCCATGCCCAGCCCTTCGGCGCGGGCGGCGAGCCAGAGATTCTGAATGGCGCAGGCCAGCGAAGCCATATCCATTTCCGGCAGGGTGCGTCGCCCGAAGACATGGGCTTCGCGCCCGTCCATCAGGCCGGCCACCAGCAGCTCGGCGCAGTCGAGGATGCCCTCCACCTTCAGCCGCATGAATGCGTCGGAACGCTCGCCCAGGGCCTCGGCGGTGCGCACCCGCTCCGCTTCCACCAGGCCATGGATGGCCTCGCGCAGCGCCCGGTCGCGGATGCGGATGAAACGCCAGGGCTGCATCAGGCCGACGCTGGGCGCCTGGTGGGCGGCCTCCAGCAGCCGCGCCAGCAGCTCGGGCGCCACCTCGCCGCCGGCGAAGTGGCGCATGTCGCGGCGCTCGGCGATGACCCGGTAGATCGCCTCGCGGTCCTCGGGGCGGTAGGCGTGGTCGCTCATGGACGCAGCAGCTCCGCAGCCGCCCGGGGGTTGGACGGCAGGTAGAAGTGGATGTACGAGGCGGTCAGCCGGCCGATGCGGTACACCGCCTCGGCCACCGGCTTGTCGTTGGGGCACAGGCCGCGCACCAGCGGCGCCTCGGGGGACTCCAGCAGCGAGTGGTGGAAGGTGTGCCCGCGCAGGGTGCCTTCCGGCAGCGCGGCTTCCTGCAGGGCCAGGGCGGCCAGGCGCTTCTGCATCACCGCGCGGCCGGGCAGCAGGCCCAGCAGCTCGGCGGACTGGCCGGCGGCATCGGTGAGCGCCTCCAGCAGGTAGAGCATGCCGCCGCACTCGGCGAGGATCGGCTTGCCGGCCTGGTGGTGGGCGCGGATGGCGGCGGCCATGGCCGGGTTGCCGGCCAGCTGCGGCAGGTGCAGCTCCGGGTAGCCACCGGGCAGGTAGAGGCTGTCCACCGCCGGCAGCTCGGCGTCCACCAGGGGCGAGAAGAATACCAGCTCGGCGCCCAGGCGCTGCAGCAGGTCGAGGTTGCCCTGGTAGAGGAAGGCGAAGGAGGTGTCACGGGCGACGCCGATGCGCACGCCCTCGAGCCAGGGCTCCAGGGGTTCGGCTGCCGGCGCGGCGAAGGCCACGGCGGGCGGCAACGCCACTTCGGCGCTGGCGGCCAGGGCGTCGGCGGCGGCGTCCAGGCGGGCGTCCAGGTCGGCCAGCTCCTCGGCCTGCACCAGCCCCAGATGGCGGCTGGGCAGCTCCACCTCGGCACTGCGCGGCAGGGCGCCGTACCAGCGGATCCAGTCCGGCAGGCTGTCGCGGATCAGGTCGCTGTGGCGCTGGCTGCCGACGCGGTTGCCGAGCACGCCGGCGAACGGCAGGTCCGGCTGGTAGGTGGCCAGGCCCACGGCCAGGGCGCCGAAGGTCTGGGCCATGGCGGCGCCGTTGATCACCCCCAGCACCGGCACGCCGAAGTGCCGCGCCAGGTCGGCGGCGGACGGCGAGCCGTCGAACAGCCCCATGACGCCCTCGATGAGGATCAGGTCCGCTTCCCCTGCTGCTTCCCACAGCAGGCACCGGCTCTCGGCCTCGCCGATCATCCACAGGTCCAGCTGGTAGACAGGGTGGCCGGAGGCGCGGGCGAGGATCATCGGGTCGAGGAAGTCCGGCCCGCACTTGAACACTCGCACGCGCCGGCCCTGGCGGGCGTGCAGGCGTGCCAGGGCGGCGGTGACGGTGGTCTTGCCCTGGCCGGAGGCGGGGGCGGCGATGAGCAGCGCGGGGCAGGTGCGGGTCATCAGAACTCCACGCCTTTCTGGGCCTTCACCCCGGCCTTGAAGGCGTGCTTGACCAGGCTCATCTCGGTGACGGTATCCGCCGCCTCGATCAGCGCCTCGGGCGCGCCCCGGCCGGTGGCGACCACGTGCTGGTGCTCGGGACGGGACTCGATGTCGCGCAGCACCTCGTCCAGCGCCAGGTAGCCATGCTTGAGGGCGATGTTCAGCTCGTCGAGCACCACCAGGCCCACCTCGGGGTCGTCCAGCAGCTCACGGGCCACGGCCCAGGCGGCGCGGGCCTTGTCGATGTCGCGCTGGCGGTCCTGGGTGTCCCAGGTGTAGCCCTCGCCCATGACGTGGAAGCTCACCTCTTCGGGGAAGCGGCGGAAGAAGGCCTCCTCGCCGGTGGACATGCCGCCCTTGATGAACTGCACCACGCCCACCTTGAAGCCGTGGCCAAGGGCGCGGGCGACCATGCCGAAGGCGGAGCTGCTCTTGCCCTTGCCGTTGCCGGTGTGCACCAGCAGCAGGCCGTACTCGTCCTGGGCCTGGGCGATTTTCTCGTCGATCAGGGCTTTCTTGCGCTGCATGCGCGCCTTGTGGCGCTGGTCGCGTTCGGGGGATTCGCTCATGGGAGTCCTCGGTTCGGGGCCGACGCGGGCGCCGGCGGAAGGATGCGCAGTTTACGCCGGGTGCGGCGGCGGCCCGAAGGCTTTTCCGCCGCACCCGGCAAGGATGTTCAGGGGTTACAGGGCCTGGTAGCGGACGCTGAAGTAGACGGCCTGGCCGGGCTGGTTGAAGTCCTTGGCGGTCTCGTAGTCAGCCGCGAAGAGGTTGCTGACCTTGGCTTGCAGGCGCCATTCCTCGTTCAGCCAGTACTCGCCACGCAGGTCGAGGGTGGCGAAGCCGGCCAGGCGGTCGTCGTTGGCCACGTCGTCGAAACGCCGCCCTTCGGCGTGCAGGGTGGCGCCCAGGCCGACGGCACCGATGCGCCGGTCCAGGTCCAGGTTGAACACCTGCTGGGCACGACGTGGCAGCTGCTTGCCGTGGTTGCCGTCGTGGGCGCGGTTGACGCTGTCGAGCAGGGTCAGGTTGGCGTTCCAGTCCCAGCCGAGCCAGCGGCTGCCGAGGCTCAGCTCGGCGCCGTCGATGCGCGCCTTGCCGATGTTGTTGGGGCCGCCGAAGGGGCCGGTGCCGGCCTGGGCATCGTGGACGATGAGGTCGTCGACGTGGGTGCGGAACAGGTTGGCCGACCAGTGCCCCCAGTCGTGTTCGCCGCTCAGCGCCGCTTCGAGGCTTTCGGAGGTCTCGGCCTTGAGCCTGGGGTTGCCGTAGTCGGGGTAGTACAGCTCGTTGAAGGTGGGCGCCTTGAAGGCAGTGCCGTAGCTGAGGCTGAAGCGCAGCGCCTTGCTGAGGGCGTAGCCCCAGGCGGCGCTGCCGGTGTCGTGGCGGCCGAACTGCTGGTTGTCGTCGCGGCGCAGGGCGAGCTGCCAGTCATGCCGGCCGGCTTCCCCCAGGTACTGGGCGAAGGTGCCCCGATTGAGGCGCGAGTCGCGGTCGAAGCGGGTGGAGCTGTCCACCTCGTCCTGCTGCCAGTCATGGCCGATGCTGAAGGTGTGGCCCTCGGCCAGGGTGAATTCGTTGAGCCAGGAGGCGGTGTCGCGGCGGGTGTCGAAGCGCGAGTCGAACTGCCCGCCGGCCTCGGTGCGCGACAGGTCTTCGCTGCGCCCGGCCTGGAGGGTGATGCCCCAGGGCTCCACCGGGCTGAAACGGGCGCGCCCGCCGATGACGCGCTGCTCGTTGTCGGCGTTGGCATTGCGGCCGCCGCCGGGGCTGGACCGCGACACCAGGTCCAGGTCGGTGTGGGCCTTGGCCCGCAGCAGGGTGCCATCCAGTTCCAGGCCGTTGTCGAAGCGGTAGCCGGCGCGCAGGTTGCCGGAGAGGTTGCGGTAGCCGTCGGCGTCGCCCTCGTGGTAGCTGCTGCGCGCGCGGGTGGCGTCGATGCCGTCGCTGTCCTGGCTGCTCATGCCCAGGCTGTACCAGCCCTGCTCGCCGCCGCCGCTGACGCCGGCACTGCCCTGGTAGCTGTCGTGGGTGCCGTAGCCGGCGGAGAACCAGGGCTTGGCGGTGCCGTCGCCGCTGCCCTGGCGGGTGAAGATCTGGATCACTCCGCCGATGGCTTCGGAGCCGTAGAGGCTGGAGCGCGGGCCACGGACCACCTCGATGCGCTCGATCAACTCCACCGGCAGGTCCTGGAAGGCAGCCAGGCCGTTGCTGGCCGCGCCGATCTTCACCCCGTCCACCAGCACCAGCACGTGGTCGGACTCGGCGCCGCGCATGAACAGCGTGGTGTTCTTGCCGGGGCCGCCGTTGTTGCTGAGGGTGACGCCGGGCACCTGGCGCAGCAGCTCGGGCACCGAGTGGGCCTGGCTGCGCTCGATGGCGTCGCGGTCGATGACGGTGGTGGCGGCCAGGCTGGCGCGCACTGGCTGCGAGGTGCGCGTGGCGGTGACGCTCTGGGGCGCCAGTTCGAGGGGCTCGCCATGGGCCGGCAGAACGGCACCGAGGCCGAGCAGCATCCATGTGGCGGATGCCCGGGATACGGGGGACTGCATGTGGGGTCTCCGTCGCGCCACCCGCGCGACTCCAGGGATGGATGCATGGCCGTGGCCATGCTCGCTCGCACCGGGCCGGTCTCCGGGCTTGCGAGCGGAACCTGGGGTTCCCCGACCGCGCCTTCCCATGCGTGGGCACAGTGGCTGGATGCGGTGGTTGACTCGCCTACCGTTGCGGGGGCAGCGCCGGATTCTTGATGGAATGGACCGGCTTCCCTGTTTCACCCCACCGGCCAAAAGCCGTGGGGCACCTGGTGCAGGCGCGCAGCTTAGTGGCGCGGCGGGACAGGGTCAATCGAGCCCGCGCCGCGCCGGACGGGAGGGTTCAGGCGCCGTCCTTCTCGCAGTTGACCATCCAGGGCACGCCGAAACGGTCTTCGAACATGCCGAAGCGAACGGCCCAGAAGGTGGGCTCCAGGGGCATCTGCACGGTGCCGCCGGCACTGAGCCCGCTGAACACCCGCTCGGCCTCGGCAATGCTGTCGACGTTGAGCGACACCGAGCAGCCGCGAATGCCGGCGTGGGGCTGCTCGGGCAGGCTGTCGGAGGCCATCAGCGACTGGCCGTCGCGGGTCAGGCAGGCGTGGATGATGTGCCCGTGGCAATCAGTGGGTACGTGGGCAGCGGCCGGGGTTTCGCCGAAGGTCATCATCCGGAGTTCGCCACCGAGTACATCGGCGTAGAAGGTGAAGGCCTCCCGGCAGGTGCCGGGGAAGATCAGGTAGGCATTGATGCGCATGAGGGGGTTCCTCCCTGTGGGGTTCCGCCACGCTCCGTGGCGGCCCCCTCATGCTCCGCCGATCCGCCGGATTGTCGATGACCGTCCGGCGAACGGCGTCGGTGCGCCGCTCAGTTCCGGGGCAGGCGGATGCGGAACTCGGCGCCGCCCAGGGGCGAGTCGCCCAGGGCCAGTTCGCCCTCGAAGCTCTCGACGATGTCCAGCACCACGGCAGTGCCGATGCCCTGCCCCGGGTGCTGGGCGTCGGCCCGCTCGCCGCGCTGGAGGATGCGCGCGCGCTGGTCCGGGGGTACGCCGGGGCCGTCGTCCTCCACCACCAGCTCGCAACTGGCCTCGTGCTCTCGGGCGCTGACCCGCACGGTGCCGAGGCACAGCCGGTAGGCGTTCTCCAGCAGGTTGCCGAGCATCTCCAGCAAGGCGCCCTGCTCCACGGGCACCTGCAGGTTCGGGTCGAAGTCCCGCAGGACCCTGACCCGCTTGTCGCGATAGACCTTGTCGAGGGCGTCGCAGAGGGTGTCCAGCAGCGGGGCGAGCTGCACCCGGTGGCGCACCAGGCCGCTCTTGCGCAGGGTGGCCCGTTGCAGCTGGTAGCCGATCTGCTGGCTCATGCGTTCGATCTGGTTGCGCAACACCCGCGCCGGTTCGGTGTCGCCAGGGCGGGTGGCGATGGTCTCGCTGACGCCCTGCAGCACCGAGAGCGGCGTCTTGAGGCTGTGGGCCAGGTCGTCGAGGGAATGGCGGTAGCGCTCGCGCTGGCGGCGTTCGCTGTCCAGCAGGCGGTTGAGGGACTTGGTCAGGCGCAGCAGCTCGCGGGGGTGGGCGTCGCTCAGGGCATCGCGGGTGCCGGACTCCACCTGGTCCAGCTCCTCACTGAGGCGGCGCAGGCTGCGAAAGCCCCAGGTGAGGCCGAACCAGAGCATCACCAGCAGCACCAGCAGGGCCGTGCCGAGCCAGAAGTAGAGCTGCTGGAGGAAGCCGTCGTGCATCACCTGGTAGTCGCTCATCGGTTGCATGGTGACGATGCTGAAGGCAGCGGCCTGGTCGCGCAGCAGGTCGATCTCGACGTCGTAGACGAAGAAGCGCCGGCCGCGATCGTCGTGGATCTGGGTGAACTCGTGGCCACGTCCGTCGTAGCGCGGCATGTAGTGGACGCTCTCGTCCTGAGAGGAGCGCGACTGCCAGATCAGGCGGCCGTCGCTGTCGTAGATGAAGCCGAGCTGGTGGGCGTCGAGGTTGTCGAATTCCTCGTCGGGGAGCTTGTCGGGCATGTCGAGCTTGCCGTCGACGATGCGGGCGGCAGCGATCAGCGCGCTGGCATCGGCCGCGAGGCGCTTCTCGATGGCCTGCTCCATGGCGGTGTCGAAGGCTTTGCTGAGCACCGGCAGCAGCGCCAGCATGAACAGCACCGCCAGGCCGGCGGCGCCGAGCATCAACCGCAGGCGCAGGGAGAACCCCGCCAGGGGGTGTCGCCTCATCGGCAGCGCTCGGTGAACAGGTAGCCCTGGCCGCGCACCGTGTCGATGGGGCGGAAGCCGTTGTCGCCTTCGAGCTTGCGCCGCAGCCGGCCGACCAGCACTTCGATGACGTTGGGGTCGCGCTCGTCGTCGTCCGGGTAGAGCTGCTCCATCAGCCGCTCCTTGGCGACCACCTGCTGGTGGTGGCGCATGAGGTATTCGAGGATGCGGTATTCGAAGGCGGTGAGCCCAAGGGACTCGCCGTTCATCATCGCCTGCTTGCGGTTCAGGTCGAGCACCAGGGGCCCGGCCTCGATGGTGGACTGGACGAAGCCGGACGAACGCCGCAGCAGGGCATTGAGGCGGGCCTCCAGCTCTTCGAACTGGAACGGCTTGACCACGTAGTCGTCGGCGCCGGCGGCCAGGCCTTCCACCTTGTCCTGCCAGTTGCCACGGGCGGTGAGGATGAGGATGGGGAAGGTCTTGTCGCGGCTGCGCAGCTGGCGGATCAGGTCGAGCCCGCTCATGCCGGGCAGGCCCAGGTCCACCACGGCCAGGTCGTGGTGATACTCCTCGGCGCGGTACAGCGCCTCCTCGGCATCGGCGACAGCGTCCACCACGTGGCCCTGCTCGCCCAGGCGGGTGTAGAGGTGGTGGCGCAGCAGCGCCTCATCTTCCACGACCAGCAGTTTCATCAGCGTCTCCATGAAGAGGGCCGGGCAGGTGCCCGGCCCGTGGGTGCAGCGGGTCAGAACTTGTAGGTGGCACCAACGTAGGCCTGGGAGCTGCTGTGCAGGTCCAGGGAGCCCAGCTTGGGACCGCCGTGGGGCGCGACTTCGGTGCTGGCGTTGGTACGCAGGTAACGATAGCCGGCCTCGATGGAGGTGTTCTTGTTCAGCTCCTGGAGGATACCGGCCTGCAGGCCGGCGGCGTAGCCGATGTCGCTGTCGCGACGCAGGCCGGAGCCGTCCTGCTCGAGCTTGACCAGGCCCAGGGTGGCACCGCCGAACAGCTTGGTGTTGTTGTCACCCAGGGGGAGGAACAGGTCGTAGCTGCCGAGCAGGTTCTGCTGGCGCAGCTTGTTGCCGCTGTGGGTGTCGGAGAAGTTCTCGTAGGTCGCGTAGTAGCGGCCCTTGTCATCGGCCTGGCCGGCGCGGATGCCCCAGGTGCCGGTCTTGTGGATGACCTTGTCCAGGCTCGGGTGGTCCATGTTGGCGTTCAGCGCCGAGGAGTTCTGGATGTTGTTGTTGGTCTGGCCCCAGGTCAGGCCCACGAACGGCTCGGCGGCCTGGGCGGACAGTGCGGTGAAGCCCAGGGTGGTGGCCAGCGCGAGGGGGGTGAGGATCTTCTTCATGAGGGGGTTCTCCCTGTTGACGTGTGTAGGTGTCGAACTCGGGAGCCATGATGCAGGCGGGTCACTGAACCGCCCCTGAACCCTCTCTGAACCTCGGCTGAACAGCCGGTCGATCAGGAAATCAGGCCCGGGGCGGGGGTTGCGGCCCTTGCGGCGACTCAGTCCAGCGGCGGGACGCGCCAATCGATGGGGGCCAGCCCGTGCTGTTCGAGGAACTTGTTGCAGCGGCTGAAGTGCCCGTTGCCGAGGAAGCCCCGGTGGGCCGACAGCGGCGAGGGGTGCGGCGAGCGCAGGGCGAGGTGCTTCTGGGTGTCGATCAGCCGCTGCTTGCTCTGGGCATGGGCGCCCCAGAGCAGGAACACCAGGTGCGGCTGGTGCTGGCTGACCACTTCGATCACCCGGTCGGTGAACGGCTGCCAGCCCTGGTTGGCGTGGGAACCGGCCTGGCCGCGCTCGACGGTGAGGGAGGTGTTGAGCAGCAGCACGCCCTGCTCGGCCCAGCTCTGCAGGTAGCCGTGGCTGGGCATGTCGAGGTTCAGGTCGCGCTTGAGCTCCTTGTAGATGTTCAGCAGCGACGGCGGGATGGCCACCCCCGGCTGCACCGAGAAGCACAGGCCGTGGGCCTGGCCCGGGCCGTGGTACGGGTCCTGGCCGATGATCACCACCTTCACCTGGTCCAGCGGTGTGGAGTTGAGGGCGTTGAAGATCATCGGTCCCGGCGGGTAGATCTCTTTTCCGGCAGCCTTCTCAGTGCGTAGGAAATTTCCCAGCGCTTTCATGTAAGGTTTGTCGAATTCGTCGCGCAGGGCTTCTTTCCAGCCTGCCTCGAGCTTGATCCGATCACTTTCAGTCATGGTGCATCCCGTCTGCGGCGCCCGTGGCGCATGAGCACGGCCGGCCGGCCGTCCAGTGGTCGGGCACCCTAAGAAATGCCCTCTACTCTTGTCAATCGAGGAGGGAGGAAGGACACACCCCATGGATAACCGCTACGACCGCCTCAAGTTCTCGCTGCTCAGCCACTTCATGAAGGGCGAGGCCAAGGTCCCGCAGATGCCGGAGACCTCGATGCAGCTGCGCAAGCTGCTCTCGTCCGAGCACGCCTCCCTGGAGCAGGTGACGCGCCTGCTGCACAGCAACCCGCCGCTGGCGGCCTACCTGATGCAGTTCGCCGCCACCCCGCTGCTGCGCAACCTGCGGCCGGGGGTGAACCTGCAGGAGGTGATCGCCCGCCTGGGCATGCAACGCCTGAACAACCTGGTGCTCAGCTTCACCCTGCAGAACCTGCTGACCACCCAGAACCCGGTGCTGCAGAAGGTCTTCCGCCATCGCTGGAACACCGCCCTGCTCTGTGCCGCCTACTGCGCCTGCCTGGCCCAGGACTACACCCGCCTCTCCCTGGAGGACGCCATGCTCGCCGGCCTGGTGCAGGACATCGGCAGCCTGCCGCTGCTGGACGAGGCCGACCAGTGGCCCGAGATCCCCCGCGAAGAAGCCGTGCTGGAGCAGCTGTGCGAACAGCTCTCGGCAGACATCGGCGTGGTGGTGCTGACGGCCTGGAAGCTGCCCCCGGTGCTGGTGGACTGCGCGCGCCATCGCACCCACTGGGATCGCCAGCACGGCGAGCGGGCCGACCTGGCCGACCTGGTGCAGGTGGCCAGCCGCCTCTGCGCCAGCGAGCCGGACGACGAAAGCCTGCCCCAGCTACCCGCCTGGCGGCGGGTGCTCAGGGAGCGGGCGGACCAGTTGGACGCTGCCACCCTGCGCACCGAACTGGCCAGCGGTGTGGCGTTCTGGTTCAAGCTGATGGGCGGCAAGGGCCACGCCTGAGCGGCATCACCCGGCCCGCTGGCGGCGGGCCTTCCAGCTGCGCACCAGTGAGGGAGCCAGGGCGGTCAGCGCCGAACCCAGCACCACCAGCACGGCCCCGCCGTAGGCCAGGCCGTTGATCTGCTCGGGGTGGACGTGGTCCGGCCACAGGCTGGCAGCGACCGCCACCGAGGCGAAGGTCACCAGCGGGGTGATGGCCAGCGTCGCGCTGACCCGGGAGGCCTCCCAATGGGCCAGGGCCTCGGCGAAGGCGCCGTAGGCCACCAGGGTGTTCAGGCAGCAGGCCAGCAGCAGCCAGCCCTGCAGCGGGCTCAATTGCAGCGCCTCCAGCGGCGAGACCCAGGGGGTCAGCAGCAGGGCGCAGCCGAGGTAGATCACCATCATCACCTGCATGGAATTCCACACCGTCAGCAGCTGCTTCTGCGCCAGCCCGTAGAAGGTCCAGACGAAGGCCGCGCCGAGGACGATCAGCACACCGGTGGTGTAGCTGCCCAGGGAGGTGAACAACTCCTCCAGGCGCTGGTTGAAGAACAGCCCGAACCCGCTCACCAGCACCAGCAGGCCCAGGGCCTGGCCGAGGCTGAAGCGCTCCTTGAAGACGAACAGGCTGCCCAGCAACAGCAGGATCGGCGCCACCTGGATCACCAGCTGCGTGGTACCCGGCGTCAGCATGCGCAGGCCCATCAGGTAGAGCACGTAGTTCCCCAGCAGGCCGCCGATGGCCAGCGCCACCAGCCAGCCGCCCTTGCGCCCCAGCGGTCGAAACGTCGGCAGGCGCCGCGTGGCCGCCAGGTAGAGGAACAGCAGGGAGCCGGAAACCACCAGGCGGTACCAGGTCACGGTGACCGGGTCCATCACCTTCAGCACTTCCTTCAGCTTGATGGGCAGGATGCCCCAGAGCACCGCAGTGACGAGGGCGAGAACCAGGCCGAGAAACCAGCGGCCGGATGAAACATGCATGGGAAACCTCAGGGCAGGGCCCGCAGGACGGCGGGTGCGCCATTCTAGGGCGGGCCCGGCCGGCAGGACAGCTACACCCGCCCGCCAGGCTGCCGGCCAACTGTACCGGTCGACCACCCGCACCTGTGATCACAACCGTCCATCGCCGGCCCGTGCAGCGCAGCGGCGACGCATTAGACTCCAGGCATCTGTACGCCGCTTTCGGAGAGCCCGCATGTACGGCCAACGCACTGAAGACGCCGGTCCCGGCACCCACTACCGCAGCGACCGGATCAGCTCGGTGAACGGCCAGTACTTCTTCGCCACCCGCGAAGGCACCCTGGAAGGCCCCTACTTCACCCGGGCCGATGCCGAGCGGGAAATCACCTCCTACATCCGCCGCATGGTCCAGGCCAAGGAGATGATCGCCAGCCGCGCCTGACGAACCTGCCGCCCTGAAACGACGAAACCCGCTGGAGTCCCCTCCAGCGGGTTTCGCGCATATGGGCCGCCGGAACTCAGCGGACCGCTTCGAACAGCCCGGTGGCGCCCATGCCGCCGCCCACGCACATGGTGACGATGCCGTAGCGCTTGCCGCGACGCTGCAGCTCGCGCACCAGGTGGCCGACCTGGCGCGAGCCGGTCATGCCGAAGGGGTGGCCGATGGAGATGGAGCCGCCGTTGACGTTGTACTTCTCGTTATCGATGCCCAGGCGATCACGGGCATAGACGCACTGGGAGGCGAAGGCCTCGTTCAGTTCCCACAGGTCGATATCGTCGACGCTCAGGCCACGGGCCTTGAGCAGCTTGGGCACCGAGAACACCGGGCCGATGCCCATTTCGTCCGGCTCGCAGCCGGCCACGGTGAAGCCACGGAAGAAGGCACGAGGCTTGAGGCCCAGCTCGATGGCCTTGTCCAGGCTCATCAGCAGGGTCATGGAGGCGCCGTCGGAGAGCTGGGAGGAGTTGCCGGCGGTGACGCTGCCGTCTTCGGAGAACACCGGCTTGAGACTGTTCAGGCCCTCCAGGGTGGTGTCGGCGCGGTTGCAGTCGTCGCGGTCGACCACGCCATCGAGAACCTGCTTCTCGCCGGTGGCCTTGTCCTCCACCACGTACTTGACGTTCATCGGCACGATCTCGTCGGCGAACAGGCCGTCGGCCTGGGCGCGGGCGGTGCGCTGCTGGCTCTGCAGGGCGTAGAGGTCCTGGACCTCGCGGCTGACGTTGTAGCGGCGCGCGACGATTTCGGCGGTCTGGCCCATGGGGTAGTAGATGCCGGGGTGTTCCAGCTTCAGGCGCGGGTTGACGAAGTTGTCCTGGTTGATGCTCTTCAGCGTCAGGGTGATGGACTCCACGCCGCCAGCCACCATCACGTCGCTGCAGCCGGAGGCGATCTGGTTGGCGGCGATGGCGATGGCCTGCAGGCCGGAGGAGCAGTAGCGGTTCAGGGTCATGCCGGCGACGCCGATGCCCAGGCCGGACAGCACGGCCACGTTACGGCCGATGTTGTGGCCCTGGGCGCCTTCGTTGGAGCCGGCCCCGACCACGCAGTCGTCCACCAGCGCCGGGTCCAGGTCGTTGCGTGCCAGCAGCGCGTTCACGCAGTGGGCGGCCATGTCGTCGGGCCGGGTCATGTTGAACTTGCCGCGGAAGGACTTGGCCAGGCCGGTCCGGACGCTGTCGACTATCACCACTTCACGCATGAGGCACCTCTTTCTTGTCGGTTGGAGGACGGGTGTCCATTGACGATGGGGCGAGGATAGATGCCGACTATCCTCGCCCGCGACGATCATTCACCCGGCGTATGCGCGCCCATGGTTCAGGACTTGCGGAAAGCGGCCTCCAGGGCGTCATTGATGGTGCGCAGCACCTTCACCCGGGCATAGCGCTTGTCGTTGGCCTCCACCAGGGTCCAGGGCGCGATCTCGGTGCTGGTGCGGTCCACCATGTCGCCCACCGCGCTGACGTACTGGTCCCACTTGTCGCGGTTGCGCCAGTCTTCCTCGGTGATCTTGTAGCGCTTGAACGAGGTCTGCTCGCGCTCCTTGAAGCGCTTCATCTGCTCGTCCTTGTCGATGGACAGCCAGAACTTCACCACCACGATGCCGTGGTCGTGCAATTGCTCCTCGAAGTCGTTGATCTCGCTGTAGGCCCGCAGCCAGTCGGCCTGGCTGCAGAACCCCTCGACCCGCTCCACCAGCACCCGGCCGTACCAGGAGCGGTCGAAGATGGTGAACTGCCGGCGCGGCGGCACGTGCCGCCAGAAACGCCACAGGTAGGGCTGCGCGCGCTCCTCCTCGGTGGGGGCGGCAATGGGCACGGTGCGGTACTGGCGCGGGTCGAGGGCGCCGGTGACGCGGCGGATCGCCCCGCCCTTGCCGGCAGCGTCGTTGCCCTCGAAAACCGCCATCAGCGCATGGCTGCGGAAGCGCTTGTCCCACATCAGCTTGGCCAGGCGCGCCTGCTCGGCGGCCAGTTGTTCGCGGTATTCGTCCTTGTCCAGGGACAGGCCGAGGTCGAGGGCATCCAGCAGGCTGCGGTTGTCCAGGCTGGAGGTCAGCGGTGCGGCATGGGGTTGCGGTTGCTGCCGATCCTTGCGCTTGAGCGCCGCCTGCAGGCCCTCCAGCAGGATGCGGCCGACGCTGAGGCTACGGTAGTGCTCGTCGATGCCCTCGATCACGTACCAGGGCGCATAGTCGCGACTGGTGCGGCGCAGCATGCGCTCGCCAAAGCGCACGAAGCGGTCGTAGGTCTCGCTCTGCTTCCAGTCCAGCGGGTTGAGCTGCCAGCTGCGCTGGGGGTCGCTTTCCAGGGTCTTGAGGCGCTGCTTGAGCTGCTTCTTGGACAGGTGGAACCAGAACTTGAAGATCAGCGCGCCCTCGTCGCAGAGCATCCGCTCGAAGCGCTCGGCACCGTCGATGGCCTGGTCGAAGCGGGCGTCCTTGATGTCGCCCTCCACCCGGGCGTGGAGCATCTGGCTGTACCAGTTGCCGAAGAAGATGCCGATCTGCCCCTTGGGCGGCAGCTTGCGCCAGAAGCGCCACTGCGGCGGCCGCGCCAGCTCCTCGTCGGTGGGGGTGAGGAAGCTCTCGACATGGATCAGGCGCGGGTCCATCCACTCGTTGAGCAGCTTGACCGTCTCGCCCTTGCCGGCCCCCTCGATGCCGTTGATCAGGATTACCACCGGGAAGCGTGCCTGCTGCTTCAGCTCGAACTGCGCCTCCAGCAGCGCCTCGCGAAGCTCCAGCACACCTTTCTCGTAGGTGTCCTTGTCGATGGAATGGCCGATTTCCGCAGATTCGAACATGCGTCTCTCCCTGGTTGATCGGGAAAAAATAGCGGAGCCGGCGTGAGTGCGTACAGAACGGCGTCAATAAAAAAGGGATGCCTCGGCATCCCTTTCCAGTGACATGGGCCGTCAGGCCGTGGCGGGCGTTGCCCCCGGGCGACGTACCAGCCGCAGGGCTGCGATCACCACGGCGAACACGCCGATGCTGGCGCTGTACAGCACCATGGCCGGCAGGGCCACCAGCATGCACAGCACACCCAGGCGCCAGCCGGCGCGGCCGGGCAGGAAGAAGGCCACCAGCGCCAGGCCCAGGGCACCCAGGGCGATCACCCGGTGGTGGATCAGCAGGCCCAGGCCGGCACGCAGCTGGCATTCCCAGCGCTGGGCGTCTTCCACGCAGAGCCCGACCCACTGGGCATCCTCCATCAGCGCATAGCGCAACCCGTAGCTGCCGGCCAACCAGAGGGCGAACAGCACCAGCAGGGCAATGAGGGGGAAACGGCGGGACATGGTTCTCTCCGGTGGATGAAAAGCGGCGCCAAGGATAAACCGCCGCAAGCCTTATGCAAGGTGCTTCGCACAATTGTGACGAGGGGCCAGGCGCCGGGTTCCGCCTTGCCCTGCAGCCACTACACTGCGCCCCATGAACCTGTCCCGCTTCGTCTACCTCTGCGCGGCGCTGGCCCTGGCCTGGATGCTCTACACCATGGCCCGCCCCACCCCGCACACACCGCCGGCCAGCATCGCCTCCGGGGAGCTGCGCGTGGGCAAGGACCGCATCACCCCGCTGCAGCCCTTCCAGCTGGAGGCGCGCATCCTCGGCCGCGAGGACTACCGCTTCGACGCCGGCGCCCGCCTCTCCCCCACCGACCTGGCCCTGGGCTGGGGGCCGATGGCCGATCCGGCGGTGCTGGCGCAGATCCGCATCACCCAGGGCAACCGCTGGTACCACTGGTCCACCGAGCGCTTCCCCATTCCCCGGCGGGAGATCGAGACCCACAGCGCCAACATGCACATGATCCCGGCCACGGCGCAGGTGGCTCGCGACCTGGCGGACGTGGCGCCCGGCCAGCGCATCCGCATCAGCGGGCAGCTGGTCAGGGTGGACGGCGACGACGGCTTCACCTGGGTCAGCTCGCTGACCCGCGAGGACACCGGCAACGGTGCCTGCGAACTGGTCTGGCTGGAGCGCATCGAGCGCCTGGACTGAGCCGCCCACGGCTTTGTTCTTGCCAGCCTGGCCGGGGGCAGGCAGATTGCCATTCACTGCGGCACTTTGCTGCGGTTGCGCTTGTCATAGCCTGCGTACTTCACTCGGCCCTCACGCTCCAGCCACGAGAACGACCCACATGGCCCTGACCCGCCGTATCGCCGCCCTGCTTGGCGGCCTGCTTTTCTGTGCCCCGCTGTGGGCGGCCGACATCGACGCGGCCAGCTACGGCTACCCGCTGACCAACCCGTTCGAGGCGACCATCGCCACCACGCCGCCCGAGCTGCGCCCCGAGCTGCCGGACGACGAGGACATCGACCAGGCCGACTACTCGCTGAAGCTGCGCCCCGAGCGGGAGTTCCAGCTGCCGGACAACTTCTGGCCGGTGCGCACCCTGGGCTACCGCCTGGCCAAGCAGGACCATGCGGCGCCGCTGGTGTTCATCATCGCCGGCACCGGTGCGCACTACTCCAGCACCCTCGCCGAGTACCTGAAGAAGCTGTTCTACGGCGCCGGCTTCCACGTGGTGCAGCTGTCCTCGCCGAGCAGCTACGACTTCATGGCCGCCGCCTCGCGCTTCGCCACCCCCGGCCTGTCCACCGAGGACGCCGACGACCTGTACCGGGTGATGCAGGCCGTGCGCGCACAGCACCCGCGCCTGCCGGTCACCGACTTCTACCTCACCGGCTACAGCCTGGGCGCCCTGGAGGCGGCCTTCGTCAGCCACCTGGACGAGACCCGGCGCAGCTTCAACTTCAAGCGCGTGCTGCTGCTCAACCCGCCGGTGAACCTCTACACCTCCATCAGCAACCTCGACCGCCTGGTGCAGACACGGGTGAAGGGCATCGACACCAACACCAACTTCTATGAAGTGGTGCTGGGCAAGCTCACCCGCTACTTCCAGCAGCGCGGCTACGTCGACATCAACGACGCGATGCTCTACGACTTCCAGCAGTCCAAGCAGAAGCTCTCCAACGAACAGATGGCGATGCTGATCGGCACCTCGTTCCGTTTTTCCGCCTCGGATATCGCCTTCACCTCGGACCTGATCAACCGTCGCGGGCTGATCACCCCGGTGAAGATGCCCATCACCGAAGGCACGAGCCTGACGCCCTACTTCAAGGGCGCACTGCTGTGTGACTTCGACTGCTACATCACCGAGCAACTGATCCCCTTCTGGCGCGCGCGCTTCGACGGCGGCAGCCTGACCCAGCTGATCGACCAGGTGAGCCTCTACGCCCTGGAGGACTACCTCAAAAGCAGCAGCAAGATCGCGGTGATGCACAACGCCGACGACGTGATCCTCGGCACCGGTGACCTGGGCTTCCTGCGCCGTACCTTCGGCGACCGCCTGACCGTCTACCCCCATGGCGGGCACTGCGGCAACCTCAACTACCGCGTCAACAGCGACGCCATGCTGGAGTTCTTCCGTGGCTAAGTACGCACTCCTGCCCGCCCTGCTGATGGCCAGCCTGCCGGCATTCGCCGACACCCCGGCCAAACCCGTTGCCGACCCGGACGGCTTCACCCAGCCGCTGCGCCAGCTGACGTTCAACCCCGGCCTGGACCAGCGCGAATTCGAGCGCTCGACCTTCGATGCCCTGGAGGTCTACGACCCGCTGGAGTCCTGGAACCGCCGCGTCTACCACTTCAACTACCGCTTCGATCAGTGGGTGTTCCTGCCCGTGGTGCGTGGCTACACCTACGTCACGCCGCGCTTCGTGCGCAGCGGCGTGAGCAACTTCTTCAGCAACCTCGGCGACGTGCCCAACCTGGTCAACAGCCTGCTGCAGTTCAAGGGCCAGCGCTCCATGGAGGTCACCGGGCGCCTGCTGCTCAACACCACCATCGGCGTGGTCGGCCTGTGGGACCCGGCCACCCTGATGGGCCTGCCCAAGCAGAGCGAGGACTTCGGCCAGACCCTGGGCTTCTACGGCGTCGGCGCCGGCCCCTACCTGATGCTGCCGCTGCTGGGGCCGTCGAACCTGCGCGACACCACCGGCCTGGTGGTGGATTTCGCCGCGGAGAACCAGATCAACTTCCTCAACGTGGCGGAGGTGAGCAGCGACCACCCGGAAATCACCGCGCTGCGCATCGTCGACAAGCGCTACACCACCAGCTTCCGCTACGGCCAGCTCAACTCGCCGTTCGAGTACGAGAAGATCCGCTACGTCTACACCGAGTCGCGCAAGCTGCAGATCGCCGAGTGATGCGCCCTCCCCGCCCGGGAGCCGGGTGGGGACCTCATCGGCTACTTATCCATCACTTCGATTGAAACCACGCAAAATCACGCACCACTCATTCAATTCCCTGGATTAGGATCGCCCGGTCCGTCATCCAGGGAGGCTCCCATGAGCACCTATCGCCAGCTTCTTGAGCAACGCCCCGGCCAGCCCGCTTCCGACGGCGCCGGGGTCAACCTGATCCGCGTCTTCGCCGAGCAGGGCATCCCACGCTTCGACCCCTTCCTGATGCTCGACGAGTTCGGCTCGGCCAACCCGGACGACTACGTCGCCGGCTTCCCCGCACACCCGCACCGGGGCTTCGAGACCATCACCTACATGCTCGAAGGGCGCATGCGCCACGAGGACCACCTGGGCAACGTCGGCCTGCTGGAGAACGGCGGCGTGCAGTGGATGACGGCCGCCCGCGGCATCATCCACAGCGAGATGCCGGAGCAGCAGGAGGGCGTCATGCGCGGCTTCCAGATCTGGCTCAACCTGCCGGCCAGGGACAAGCTCGGCGACCCCGGCTACCGCGACTTCGCCCCCAGCGAGATTCCGCACCTGCGCACGGCCGGTGGGGTCGAGGCACGGGTGATCGCCGGTCGCTTCGACGATGGCCAGGTGCAACAGGACGGTGCGGTGCAGCGCCCGCACACCGAACCCCACCTCTTCGACCTCCACCTGCCCGCCGGCAGCCGGGTGGCGCCGCACCTGGCCGACGGCCTGCGGGTGCTGCTGTACGTGTACGAAGGCGCGCTGCATGTGAACGGCAACCCGGTCGGCAAGGGACGCCTGGCGCGTCTTTCGGAACAGGGTGCGGTCGAGCTGGCGAGCAGCGAGGGCACGAAGGTGCTGCTGCTGGCGGGCCGCCCGCTGGGCGAGCCCATCGTGCAGTACGGGCCCTTCGTGATGAACAGCCGGGAGGAGATCGAACAGGCGCTGCGCGACTACCGCGACGGCCGCTTGGCCGGCTAAGCCGGTTCGGGCAGCGTGGCGTCCTCGACCAGGCCGAGGAACGCCTGCAGCTCCAGCTTCTGCGCCATCGCGTCCTGGTAGCCCAGCTCGATCAGCTCGTTGCAGTAGCCAGCCTCGAACAGCAGGTAGCTGATCACCCCAGCACCACTGGCCTTGGTGGCCCCCGGTCCGCGCAGGAAGGTGCGGATGGCACGGGGCAGCTCGCGCCGATGGCGCGCGGCGATTTCATCCAGCGGCCGGCTGGGCGACACCACCAGCACCTCCACCGGCTTCATCCCCAGGCTGCGCCGGTGGGCCTCGTCGGGGATCAGCCGGCTGAGCTGGTTGATCCGCTCCAGCAGCTCGATGTCGCTTTCCAGGTTGTCGATGAAGGTGCTGTTGAGCATGTGCCCGCCGATCTGCGCAAGGCTCGGCGGGTTGCCGGTGCCGAGGCGGGCCATGCCGTTGTCACGGGCGTCCTCCCTGGGGTTGCCGCTCACCCCCACCACCAGCACCCGGCTGGCGCCCAGGTGCAGCGCCGGGCTGATGGGCGCCGACTGGCGCACCGCGCCGTCGCCGTAGTACTCGCGGTGCAGCCTGACCGGCGGAAAGATCAGCGGGATCGCGGCGCTGGCCATCAGGTGCTCGACGCTCAGCCGGGTCGGCACGCCGCCACGGCGGTGGCGGAACCAGGGGTCGATGGTGGCGCGGCCTTGATAGAAGGTCACCGCCTGGCCGGTCTCGTAGCCGAAGGCGGTCACCGCCACGGCACGCAGCTGGCGCATGCGGATGGCGGCGGCAATGCCGGAGAAATCCAGCTCGCGCTCCAGCAGGGTGCGCAGCGGCGCGTTGTCCAGCAGCGCCACCGGCGAATGGCGGTTCATGCCCAGCAGGCTGTGGCCGAGGAAGCGCAGGCTCTGGCGCATCACCCCGGGCCAGTCGCTGCGGTACACCTGGTGCGTCTCGAAGCCCTGCCAGACGGCGGTCAGGCGACGGATCGCCTCGCTGAAGTGCAGGGCGCCGCAGGCCAGGCCCACGGCATTGATGGCACCGGCGGAGGTGCCGACGATCACCGGGAAGGGGTTGCACGCCGAATCCGGCAGCAGGTCGGCGATGGCGGCCAGCACCCCCACCTGGTAGGCCGCCCGGGCGCCACCCCCGGAAAGGATCAGGCCTGTGACGGGTGTGGCGGCGGGGGTCGAAGTCATGGCGGCGTCCGCTGTTTTTCTCGCAAGTGTAGGCCAGCGCTAATAGAGCTTGGGCTCGCCCTCGGGCCGGCTCTTGAAGCGCCGGTGCGCCCACAGGTACTGCTCGGGCAGGCGGCTGACCTCCTGCTCGATCCACTGGTTGATGCGGATGCAGTCCGCCTCTTCGCTCTCGCCGGGGAAGTCCGCCAGCGGCGGGTGCACCACCAGGCGGTAGCCCGAGCCATCGGCCAGCCGCTCCTGGGTGAAGGGCAGCACCTTGGCACGGCCCAGGCGGGCGAACTTGGTGGTGGCGGTGACGGTGGCGGCGGTGATGCCGAACAGCGGCACGAACAGGCTCTGCTTGGCACCGTAGTCCTGGTCCGGCGCGTACCAGATGGCGCGGCCGGCACGCAGCACCTTGAGCATGGCGCGCACGTCCTCGCGCTCGATGGCGGTGGCGTCCAGGTTGTGGCGCTCGCGGCCCCGGCGCTGGATGTAGTCAAACAGCGGGTTCTTGTGCTCGCGGTACATGCCGTCGATGGTGTGCACCTGGCCGAGCAGTGCCGCGCCGATCTCCAGGGTGGTGAAGTGCAGGGCCATGAGGATCACGCCCTGCCCTTCGGCCTGGGCCTGCTGCAGGTGCTCCAGGCCTTCGATGTGGGCCAGGCGACGCAGGCGCGCGGCCGGCCACCACCAGCTCATGGCCATCTCGAAGAAGGCGATGCCGGTGGAGGCGAAGTTCTCCCGCAGCAAGCGCTCACGGGCCTCCGCCGTCATGGCCGGGAAGCACAGCTCGAGGTTGCGCCGGACGATGCGCCGACGCGAGCCGGCCAGCCGCCCCATCCAGCCCCCGAGCACGCGCCCTAGGCGCACCAGCACCGGGTAAGGCAGTTGGGTGAGCAGCCAGAGCAGCCCCAGGCCCAGCCACAGCGGCCAGAAACGCGGGTGCAGGAAGGCGGCACGGAAACGGGGACGTTCCATCAGGATTCCGAAGCAGATCGACAAGGGCCGGCATTCTACAGAATTGCCCGCCGCTCGGCCTCCCCGGCACGGAATCCGGGTTGCGACGGCGGGTCGATATCGCTATAAGTCCTGCCCACCGAACCCCGCAGAACGACCATGAGCCAAGCTGACCTCCTCGACCAAGATCCCGTGTTCCAACTCAAGGGCAGCATGCTCGCCATCACCGTGATGGAGCTGGCGCACAACGACCTCGAACGGCTGGATCGCCAGCTCGCGGACAAGGTCGCCCAGGCCCCCAACTTCTTCCAGAACACGCCCCTGGTCATGGCCCTGGACAAGCTGCCCGAGGGCGAAGGCGAGCTGGACCTGCCGGCGCTGATGGAAATCTGCCGTCGCCACGGCCTGCGCACCCTGGCCATCCGTGCCAGCCGCGAGCAGGACGTCGCGGCCGCCAATGCCCTGGACCTGCCGGTGCTGCCGCCTTCCGGCGCCCGCGAGCGCCCCATCGACCCGGTTGAGCCCGGCGCCGTGAAGAAGGAAGAGAAAGCCCCCGAGAAGCCGCCGGAGCCGGTGGTCCGCCCCACCAAGCTGGTGACCACGCCGGTGCGCGGCGGCCAGCAGGTCTACGCCCCCGGTGGCGACCTGGTGGTGCTCGCCCCGGTGAGCCCGGGTGCGGAACTTCTGGCCGATGGCAACATCCATGTGTACGGCCCGATGCGAGGCCGCGCCCTGGCCGGCATCAAGGGCAATACCCAGGCGCGGATCTTCTGCCAGCAACTGGCCGCCGAACTGGTTTCGGTGGCCGGCCAGTACAAGGTCGCGGAGGACCTGCGCCGCGATCCGTCATGGGGCCATTCCGTGCAGGTCAGCCTGTCGGGGGATGTGTTGAACATCACCCGCCTTTAACGGATACTGCCGCGATTTTAAGGGACCTGAACGGGCGCCAGGACGGCCGATCCCGGGCCTGCAGGCTACCCGCCATTTCTATCTTCTTTGGGGTGAATCACCTTGGCCAAGATCCTCGTTGTCACGTCCGGCAAGGGTGGCGTCGGCAAAACCACCACCAGCGCCGCCATCGGCACCGGCCTCGCACTGCGCGGCCACAAAACCGTCATCGTCGACTTCGACGTCGGCCTGCGTAACCTGGACCTGATCATGGGTTGCGAGCGCCGCGTGGTGTACGACTTCGTCAACGTCATCAACGGCGAAGCCTCCCTCACCCAGGCCCTGATCAAGGACAAGCGCCTCGACAACCTCTACGTCCTGGCCGCCAGCCAGACCCGTGACAAGGACGCCCTGACCATCGAAGGCGTCGGCAAGGTCATCGAAGAGCTGGCACAGAGCTTCGAATACGTGGTCTGCGACTCCCCCGCCGGCATCGAGAAGGGCGCCCACCTGGCCATGTACTACGCCGACGAGGCCATCGTGGTGACCAACCCCGAAGTCTCCTCGGTGCGCGACTCCGATCGCATGCTCGGCCTGCTGGCCAGCAAGTCCCGCCGCGCCGAGAAGGGCGAAGAGCCGATCAAGGAGCGCCTGCTGCTCACCCGTTACGACCCTGAACGCGTCACCAAGGGCGAAATGCTGGGCGTGGAGGACGTCGAGGAAATCCTCGCCATCCGCCTGCTGGGCGTCATCCCGGAATCCCAGGCGGTGCTCAAGGCATCCAACCAGGGCATTCCGGTCATCCTCGACGATCAGAGCGACGCCGGTCAGGCGTACAGCGATGCCGTCGACCGCCTGCTCGGAAAGGAACTGCCTCACCGCTTCCTCGATGTGCAGAAGAAAGGATTCCTGCAACGCCTTTTTGGAGGCCGTGAATGAACATTCTTGACTTCTTTCGCGAGCGGAAGAAGCAGAGCAGCGCTTCGATCGCTAAAGAACGACTTCAGATCATCGTGGCCCACGAGCGTGGCCAACGCAGCCAGCCGGACTACCTGCCGGCCCTGCAGAAGGAGCTCGTGGAGGTGATCCGCAAATACGTCAACATCGACCAGGACCAGGTCCAGGTCATGCTGGAGGACCAGGGCAACTGCTCCATCCTCGAGCTGAACATCACCCTCCCCGATCGTTGATCGGCGAGTGAACAAGGACGGCGGCCTCGGCCGCCGTCGTCATTTCCGGTACCCCAGATGCCACTCTCGCAGATCCAGATACTCCACCAGGACCCAGCCTTCCTGGTCATCAACAAACCGACGCTGCTGCTATCCGTCCCCGGCCGTGCCGAGGACAACAAGGACTGCCTGATCACCCGCCTGCAGCAGAACGGCTACCCGGAGGCGCTGATCGTGCACCGGCTGGACTGGGAGACCTCGGGCATCATCCTGCTGGCCCGTGATCCGGACAGCCACCGAGAGCTGTCCCGCCAGTTCCATGACCGCGAGACCGAGAAGGCCTACACCGCCCTGTGCTGGGGCCAGCCGGAGCAGGACAGCGGGCGCATCGAACTGCCCCTGCGCTACGACCCGCCGACCAAGCCACGCCACGTGGTGGACCATGAGCAGGGCCGCCACGCCCTGACCTTCTGGCGCGTGCTGGAACGCTGCGGCAACCACTGCCGCGTCGAGCTGACCCCGGTGACCGGCCGCTCCCACCAGTTGCGCGTGCACATGCTCGCCATCGGCCACCCGCTGCTGGGGGACCGCCTGTACGCCCACGACGAAGCCCTGGCCGCCCACGAACGCCTGTGCCTGCACGCCAGCATGCTCGCCTTCACCCACCCGGTGAGCGGCGAGCGCCTGCGCTTCGAGTGCCCCGCGCCGTTCTGAGCAATGGCCGACCGCCTCTACTACGACCGCACCCAGGGGGCACCGCCCTGGCCCGAACTGCTCAAGGCCCTGGAACTCCTCGGCCGCACCGATGGCCTGGCCATCGACCTGGGCTGCGGCGCCGGGCGCGACAGCCTGGAGCTGCTGCGCCGGGGCTGGCAGGTGCTGGCGGTGGACAAGGCAGCCGAAGCCCTGGAGCGCCTCCAGGCCCAGCTCGACCCCGCCTGGGCGCCTCGCCTGCAAACCCGCTGCGAACCCTTCGAACACACCGAGCTGCCCGCCGCCGACCTGGTGAACAGCGCCTTCGCCCTGCCCTTCTGCGCCCCGGCGCAGTTCCCCGGCCTGTGGCACCGCATCGAGCGGGCACTGGCCGGTGGCGGGCTGTTCTGCGGCAACCTGCTGGGCGAGCGCGACGACTGGGCCAGCCCCGAGGTCTGCACCTTCACCCACACGCAGCTGGACGCCCTGCTGGCCGGCTGGGAGGTGCTGCACCTAGAGGAAATCGACCGCGACGGCACCACTGCCCGAGGCCGCACCAAGCACTGGCACCTGTACGGCCTGATCGCACGGCGCCCGTGACTATCGCCCCGCTGGCCAAAATTCATCGCCCTTCGCCTGCTAAACCCCGAGCCTGATGGGATAAACTCCGGCCCACTGCCGCCTGGAGTGTTTTATGCGCGAAGAGTTGAACCAGGGCCTGATCGATTTCCTCAAGGCCTCGCCTACCCCTTTCCATGCCACCCGCAGCCTGGCCAAGCGCCTGGAAGCCGCCGGCTACGTGCATCTGGATGAGCGCGAAGCCTGGCGTGCCGAAGCCGGTGGTCGCTACTACGTGACCCGCAACGACTCCTCGCTGATCGCCGTACGCCTCGGCAAGCGCGCACCCCTCGAAGGCGGCCTGCGCCTGGTCGGCGCCCATACCGACAGCCCGTGCCTGCGCATCAAGCCCAACCCCGAACTGCACCGCCAGGGCTTCTGGCAACTGGGCGTGGAAGTCTACGGCGGCGCCCTGCTGGCGCCCTGGTTCGACCGCGACCTGTCCATCGCCGGCCGCGTCACCTACCGCTCCGCCGGGCGCGTGGAAAGCCAGCTGGTGGACTTCCAGGCCCCCATCGCCGTCATCCCCAACCTGGCCATCCACCTCAACCGCGAGGCCAACCAGGGCTGGGCGATCAACCCACAGACCGAGCTGCCGCCGATCCTGGCCCAGCTGGCCACCGGCGAGACCCGCGAATTCCGTGACCTGCTGGCCGAACAGCTGACCCTGGAACACGGCGTCACCGCCGATGCCGTGCTCGACTACGAGCTGAGCTTCTACGACACCCAGGACGCCGCCGTGATCGGCCTGGGCGGTGACTTCATCGCCGGCGCCCGCCTGGACAACCTGCTCTCCTGCTACGCCGGCCTGCAGGCCCTGCTGGCCGCCGAGGGCGACGAAAGCTGCGTGCTGGTCTGCACCGACCACGAGGAAGTGGGCTCCTGCTCCGCCTGCGGCGCCGACGGCCCCTTCCTGGAGCAGGTGCTGCGCCGCCTGCTGCCCGAAGGCGACACCTTCGCCCGGGTGATCCAGCGCTCACTGCTGGTCTCCGCCGACAACGCCCACGGCGTGCACCCCAACTACGCCGACAAGCACGACGGCAACCACGGGCCCAAGCTCAACGCCGGCCCGGTGATCAAGATCAACAGCAACCAGCGCTACGCCACCAACAGCGAGACCGCCGGGTTCTTCCGCCACCTGTGCCTGGAGAACGAAGTGCCGGTGCAGAGCTTCGTCACCCGCAGCGACATGGGTTGCGGCTCCACCATCGGCCCGATCACCGCCAGCCAGCTGGGCGTGCGCACCGTGGACATCGGCCTGCCCACCTTCGCCATGCACTCCATCCGCGAACTGGCCGGCAGCCATGACCTGGCGCACCTGGTGAAGGTGCTGTCCGCGTTCTACTCCAGCCACGATCTGCCCTGAAGGGAGTCACCATGCTGAGCCACATCCGCAACAGCCTGGAGGAAGCCAGGCGCGCCCTGGACGCCTTCATCGACAACGAGGCGACCCTGCGCAACATCGAACGGGCCGCCGACCTGCTGGTCGCCAGCTTCGAGAACAAGGGCAAGGCGTTCTCCTGCGGCAACGGTGGCTCGATGTGCGACGCCATGCACTTCGCCGAGGAGCTGACCGGGCGCTACCGCAAGAACCGCCCGGGGATCGCCGCCATCTCCATCAGCGACGCCAGCCACATCAGCTGCGTCGCCAATGACTTCGGCTACGACCACATCTTCTCCCGCTACATCGAGTCCCACGGCCGCGAAGGCGACGTGCTGCTGGCCTTCAGCACCAGCGGCCGCAGCCCGAACGTGATCAAGGCCGCCGAAGCCGCCAAGGTGCTGGGCGTGAAGGTCATCGCCCTGACCGGCAAGCCCGGCTCGCAACTGGAAGCCCTGGCGGACGTGTGCGTCTGCGCGCCGGGCGGCGACTTCGCCGACCGCGTGCAGGAGCTGCACATCAAGGTGGTGCACATCCTCATCGAGCTGGTCGAACGCAAGCTGGCTCCGCAGAACTACGCCTGACCCTCTCGCGCCGCTGTGGCATGGCCGCAGCGGCGCATCCTTCCCTACTCCAGCTGATCGAGGCTCGCCAGCAGGGCCGGCAGCACCTCGCCCGCCGGACCGTGCAGGCACAGGTCGGCGTGAGCGCTGAGGGGTGTCGGCTGCGGGTTGATCTCCACCAGGTAGGCACCCTGATGACGGGCCAGGTAAGGCAGCTCCGCCGCCGGGTAGACCAGGCTGGAGGTGCCGATGCTGAGGAACAGGTCGGCCGCCTCGCTGGCCTGCACCGCCTTGGCCAGCACGGGCGCCGGCAGGTTCTCGCCGAACCACACCACCGAGGGGCGCAACAGCCCGCCGCACGCGCAACGCGGCACCGGCCCTGCCTCATCCGGCCATTCGCCGCCCTTGGCTCCGCAGCGGAAGCAGTGCAGCTGGTGGATGTTGCCGTGCAACTCCAGCAACCCCGTGCTGCCTGCCCGTGCATGCAGGCCATCGACGTTCTGGGTGATCAGCTCGGTTCCCGGCAGGCGCTGCTGCAGGGCGGCGATGGCCCGGTGCGCGGGGTTGGGCTGCGCCTCCAGGCAGCGCTGTCGGCGCCAGGCGTACCAGTCCCAGACCAGTTGCGGGTCCGCCCGGAACCCGTCGGGGCTGGCCAGTTGCTCGGGGTTGTAGCGTGCCCAGAGGCCGGTCTGAGCCTCACGGAAGGTGGGGATCCCGCTTTCCGCAGACACCCCGGCCCCGGTGAAGATCACCAGGCGCTGGCTACGGGCAAGGCGTTGGGTCAGTTCGGCGGGGATCGGCGGCATTCCGGGCACCTCGGTCAAAAACGCCATTGTGCCCGCTTCGGTCAGGCCGAAAAACGGCGTCAGTGACGCGGCGAGAACCCCGGTGGCTTGGTGGCCAGCCAATCGACGAAGGTACGCAGGTCCGCGTGGGCCATCAGCGCCTCGCGGGTGTTGTAGGTGAGCGCCAGCTCCTTCTCGGTGAACAGCCGGTGGATCTGGTTGTGGCAGGGCCGGCAGACCCAGAGGGTCGCGGTGATGCGCTCGCTGCGGTCGAAGCGCTTGCGCACGTAGGGCTTGTCGTGGAGCGCCTTGGGGATGAGGTGGTGCCGGGTCAGCAGCGTGGCGCGCCCGCAGAGCTCACAGGCCTCGGGCTGGGGTGGCAGGCGGATGACGTCGGCCATGGCTCAGCGCTTGCGGCACAGGGTCAGGCCATCGCCCAGGGGCAGCAGGCTGACCTCCACCCGCGGATCCGCCTTCAAGGCACGGTTGAGCGCCTGGATGCCACGGGTGTCGTCGCTGTCGGGCTCGGCCTGCAGCACACGGCCGCTCCACAGCACGTTGTCGAACAGCACCAGCCCGCCGCGACGCACCAGGCGCAAGGCATGCTCCAGGTAGCGCGGGTAGTTGGCCTTGTCGGCATCGATGAAGGCCAGGTCGAACGCCTCGCCCCCTTCCCGCTCAAGCGCCTCCAGGCAGGCCAGGGCTTCGCCTGTGCGCAGCTGGATGCGCGCCTCGACACCGGCTTCGTGCCAGTAGCGCCGAGCAATGGCGTGGTAATCCCCCGCCCGATCCAGACAGACCACCCGGCCGTCCTCGGGCAGCGCCTCAGCCATCACCAGGGCGCTGTAGCCGGTGTAGGTGCCGACCTCGAGAACTCGCCGCGCGCCCATGAGGCGCACCAGCAATGCCATGAACTGCCCCTGCTCCGGGGCGATCTGCCAGTTGGCCGTCGGCAGGGCAGCCGTTTCGGCACGCAGGCGCTCCAGCAGGGGCGACTCGCGCAGGCTGACATCGAGGAGGTAACGGTGGAGGGCGTCGTCGAGGGCCAGGGTTCGGTTGGTCATGGCGGGACCGCAGGTAAGCCGTCAGGGAGTGCGGGCCAGCCTCGGCTCCGCCAGCACGCGCTTGGCATTCAGGTAGCTCTTCCGCCAGTAGCGATTGGACAGGCTGTCCAGGCGCACCGTTCCGCCGCTCGACGGCGCATGGACGAAGCGCCCCTCGCCGACGTAGATGCCGGCATGGCTGACCTGGCCGCCGCCATTGGTGGCGAAGAACACCAAGTCACCGCTCTGCAATGCATCCTGCCCCACGTCGGGCGCCCGCATGGCGATCAGCTCGCGGGTCGAGCGCGGCAGCTGGATGCCAGCGGCGTCGCGGTACACGTAGCCGATCAGGCCGCTGCAATCGAACCCGCTGTCGGGGGTGTTGCCGCCGTAGCGGTAGGGCGTGCCCACCAGGCCCAGCGCACGGAACAGCACGTCCTCGGCCTCGGGCGAACTCTGGGCATTGCTGAAGACGGGCGGAGTGTAGACGGGCTCGGGAGTCGGGGCGTGGCCGGAACAGGCAGCGAGGGTGGCAGCCAGGGCGATGAGGGAAAAACGGAGGAAGGCGCGCATGGCAAGTCAGTCCCGACTTGAGGTTTGCACGCTAATGTGCTGATCCAGTTCGAATAATGCAAGCAAAAAGCCATCGTTCAGGAAGGCAGTCGCGACGACCGGCATACGAACGCCCCAAACGAAACGGCCCGGACAATGTCCGGGCCGTCAGGTGAAGCCGATCGATCAGCGGTGCAGCGGGTGGGTCGGCTGCGGGGAAGCCTGGGCGAGTACGCGCTTGGCTTCCATGTAGCTGGCGCTCCAGTAGCGGTCATCCAGGCTGTCTACCCGCACACCGCCGCTGCGGTGGCTGGAGGAATGGATGAACTGGTCGTCGCCGATGTAGATGCCGGCATGGCTGACGCGACCACGGCCACGGTTGTTGAAGAAGACGATGTCGCCGGGCTTCAGCTCATTGCGGGAAACCAGCGGGGCGTCGAGGTTGATCATTTCGCGCGTGGAGCGCGGCAGCTGGATGCCCGCCTCTTCCTTGAACAGGAAGCCGACGAAACCGCTGCAATCGAAACCGGTCTTCTCGGAACGGCCACCAAAGCGGTAGGGCGTGCCGATCAGTTCGAAGCCACGTTCCAGAAGGCCATCAGCCAGCGACGGCAGCTCGTAGGGCTTGTCGTCGGTGAAATCAGCCAGTTCCTGGTCGGTAGGTTCTTCGACCTGGGGTTCCTGGATGGCGACCGATTGCGGCTTGGGCGAAACACCGGCGCAGGCGGTCAACAAAATAGCGAATGCGAGAGGCACGAGGGGTGCGAAGCGCTTGAGCATGGGCACGACCGTGTCGAATTTTTAAATGAAGGCGCGACTATGCCCTCTATCGATCTGATTTGCAAATTTAATCGATCGAAATGTGACTCAGGAGTTCTTCCAGAACATCTAAGGCGCGACCCTTGAGATGAACATCGACGACGGGGGAGAGATCGGTGACGGCGGGATTGATCTCCGCCGTGAAGCCGCCCTGCTGGCGAGTGCGCAGGACGGGCTCGGAAATGTACGGGAAGCCAGCCGTGGTGCCCACTGCAAGCACCGCATCGAAGCCCTGGCGCAGTTGCGCGTAGAGGGTGTCGATGGCGTGTTCCGGCAACATTTCGCCGAACAGCACGACAGGGGGGCGGAGGATACCACCGCACCCGTCGCAACGGGGAGGCAATTCCCGTTCCAGGTACTGCGACACGTGGTCGCTCTCCCGGCCGCAGGACTGGCAGAACAGCGGCGCCATCTCCCCGTGGATCTCGATCAGCCGCTCCGCCGGCGAGCCCGCCTGGCGGTGATAGCCGTCGATGTTCTGGGTCAGCACCCAGCACTGGGGCTTGAGTGCCTGCAAGCGGGCGATGGCCCGGTGCCCTCCGTTGGGGCGGGCCGCCAGGCAGGCGCGCCCCAGCAGGGCGAGGTACTTCCAGCACAGCGCCGGGTCGCGCTGCAGCATCGGCCCGGAGATGGCCTCATCGATCGGGATGCCCTCCTCCGTCACGCCGTTGTAGAGCCCGCCCAGCCCGCGGTAGGTCGGCAGGCCGGAGTCCGCCGAAAGGCCAGCCCCCGTGATCACCAGGATGCGCTCAGCCCGCGACAGGGCCTCGGCGACGCGGCGGATTCGGCTGCTCAGGTCCATCGGCTGCACTCCCTGGCCTTGCGGCCTCGATCAATGGTTGACGGTATGCGCCAGCATCACCGAGAGCTGGCACAGCGGTCGGCCGCTTTCCTCGTGCCAGCGGTTGAACGCTGCCTGCACCAGGACCAGGTCTTTCTGGCTGGTGGGCGCCTTGTCGATCACGCCCTGGGCCTTCAGCGCCGCCACCATGTCGTCGGTGGGGATGAAGGTGTCCTTGCCGGCCATCCGCAGGAAGCGCGGCGCCGACAGCCCGCCCAACTGGTTGCCGTGCTTGGCCAGGTACTTCCACAGGCCGACCACATCGGTCACCGGCCAGTCGGCGATCAGCGCCCCGAAGCTGCCCTTCTCCCGCACCACGTCCAGCACGAACTGGGCGTTGCGCGGCACGCTCTTGAGCTTGCCCAAGTGGCGGATCAGCCGGGTGTCCTGCATCAGCCGCTCCAGGTGCTCGGCGCTCATCAGCACCACCTTCTGCGGGTCGAAGCCGAAGAACACCTCTTCGAAGGCCGGCCACTTGGCATCCACCAGGCTGTGCTTGAGCCCGGCACGGAACACCCGCAGCGCCAGCAGCGACAGGTAGCGGTCATCGGGGATCGAGCGCAGCTCCCCATCGGAGCGGGGCTGCGGCAGGCGCGCCTCCAGCGCCTCGGCGGAGCCGAAGCGGTTCAGGCAGTACTCGTGCAGCCAGCGATAGTCACGCATGCAGGCGCTCCGTCAGAGGTTCACCAGGTCGAGGGTACGGGGCGTGGCGGTCTCGTCGATGCGCAGGTTGACGAAGTCGAACAGGTTGCGGTCCGCCAGCTGCGACGGCACCACGTTCTGCAGGGCGCGGAACATGATCTCGGTACGGCCCGGCGACTTGCGCTCCCACTCGTTGAGCATCTCCTTCACCACCTGGCGCTGCAGGTTCTCCTGGGAGCCGCACAGGTTGCACGGGATGATCGGGAACTCCTTCAGGCGCGAGTAGGCCTCGATGTCCGCTTCGTTGCAGTACGCCAGCGGACGGATCACCACGTTGCGCCCGTCGTCGGCCAGCAGCTTCGGCGGCATCGCCTTCAGGGTGCCGCCGTAGAACATGTTGAGGAAGAAGGTCTCCAGGATGTCGTCGCGGTGGTGCCCCAGCGCCATCTTGGTCGCCCCGATCTCGTCGGCGTACGTATAAAGAGTGCCCCGGCGCAGGCGCGAGCACAGCGAGCAGGTGGTCTTGCCCTCCGGGATCTTCTCCTTCACCACCGAGTAGGTGTCCTTCTCGATGATGTGGTACGGCACGCCGATGGACTCCAGGTACTGCGGCAGCACGTGCTCGGGGAAGCCCGGCTGCTTCTGGTCCATGTTCACGGCGACGATCTCGAACTTGATCGGCGCGACCTTCTGCAGGTACAGCAGCACGTCCAGCATGGTGTAGCTGTCCTTGCCGCCGGACAGGCAGACCATCACCTTGTCGCCGTCCTCGATCATGTTGAAGTCGGCGATGGCCTCGCCGGCCTGGCGACGGATGCGTTTCTGCAGCTTGTTCTGGTTGACCGAAAGGGTGCCCATGGTGCTCTGGAGTCCGGGTGCGATGCGAAAAGCTGGCCATTTTACGCACAAAGCACGCGCCGCCCCAGCCCCTCCAGAGCCCGGGCGACCACCTGCGGCCCGCGTCGCATTCCCCGTGCAGCACAACCTGCTAGGCTCGCCCGATGAATCACGACCTCGACCCCACCCAGGACCTCGCCGACCAGGTGCTCGACCTGCTGCGCGCCGCCCCCGACGGCCTCGGCGAGTTCGAGCTGATCAAGCGCCTCAAGGCCGGCCACAGCACCCACATCCCCCAGCTCGGCCTGAACGACCACCTGGTGCTGTTCCGCACCCACTTCCTGCTGTTCAACGCCCTCTATCGCCTGCGCGACCGCCTGCTGGCCGAGCGCAGCGGCTGGCTGGCCATCGGCGCCCTGCACATCCAGCTGCTGCCCTACCAGGCCGGCGAGGCCGCCCTGGAGGCACCCGACCCGCTGCGCGCCTACTACCTGGACATGAACCAGCTGCGCGACACCACCGAGCGCGACGTCGACCGCCTGCTGGCCAGCTTCTGGACGCGCATGCAGGGCGGCGAAGAGAAGCGCGCCGCCCTGGAGCTGTTCGAGCTGGACACCGAGGCCCCGCTGGACCTCGCCGTGATCCGCCGCCGCTACCGCCAGCTGGTCAGCCTGCACCACCCCGACCGGGGCGGCAGCACCAGCCGCCTGCAGTCGATCAACAAGGCGATGGAAATATTGCAACGCTATTACCACTGAGGATTAAGCGCGATTTGCTCTAAAGCCCCGAGCTGCGTGGCCTCCAGCCTGCCCTATACTGCGACACAAGGTCGCAGGCCCAGCCCACCGGCAGGCCCGCACCCCGCGCCCCGAACAGGGGGCGGTCTCATAAAAAGAGAGGAGGTGTTCAGCATGATCCATCACGTCTGGGGGCTCTTCACCCATCCCGATCAGGAATGGCAGGACATTCGTGGCGAAGAAGAAAGCATCAGCCACATGTACCTCACCCACATCCTGATCCTCGCCGCCATCCCTGCAGTCTCCGCCTACATCGGCACCACCCAGGTCGGCTGGGTGATCGGCAAGGGCGACCCCGTGCTACTCACACCCGCCAGCGCCCTGCAGATGACGGTGCTGTCCTACCTGGCCATGCTCGTCGGCGTCGCCGTCATGGGCGCCTTCATCCACTGGATGGCGCGCACCTACGACGCCTCGCCCAGCCTCACCGAGTGCATCGTGTTCGCTGCCTACACCGCCACCCCGCTGTTCATCGGTGGCCTCGCCGCGCTCTACCCGCACCTGTGGCTGGGCATGGTCATCGGCACCGCTGCCATCTGCTACACGGTGTACCTGCTCTACGTGGGCATACCGACCTTCATGAACATCCCGCAGGACGAAGGCTTCCTCTTCTCCAGCTCCGTGCTGGCAGTGGGCCTGGTGGTGCTGGTGGCGATGATCGCCGCCTCCGTCATCTTCTGGGGCATGGGTGTCGGCCCCGTCTACATCCGCTGACCGTCTTACCGTGAACCGGGCCACCCCACGGGGTGGCCCTTTGCTGTGCGCCATACCATTCGCCGGAAACGTTGAAACCTCCCCCGCCGCCGTCCTCCAACCCTTCGAGACCGGGCCCGTGCCCGACCACCGGAACAGAAGGAGACGGACATGGCCCCGCACCTGCTCACCCTCTTCACCCGCCCCGAACAAGCCTGGCAGGACATCCGCGCCCAGGAGACCCGCAACCCGCTGCACTACCTCGGGCACCTGCTGCTGCTCGCCCTCATCCCTGCCATCAGCCTCTACATCGGCACCACCGTGGTCGGCTGGAGCCTGGCCGAGGACGAAGTGGTGCGCCTCGACACCGCCAGCGCCCTGGAACTGTGCGCCGGCCTGTACCTGGCCGCCGTACTCGGCACCCTGCTGATGGGCGCCTTCGTGCGCTGGATGGCGCGAGCCTTCGAAACCCGCCCCGGCTTCAACGAATGCGTCGGCTTCGTCGCCTACACCGCCACCCCGCTGTTCATCGCCGGGCTCGCCGCGCTCTACCCCACCCGCTGGCTGGCCGTGCTGGTCCTGGGCCTGGCCGGCGCCTACGCCAGCGTCCTGCTCTACCTGGGCACCCCGGTGTTCATGCGCCTGAACCGTGAGCAGGCCTTCCTCTACGCCTCCTCGATCTGGGGCGTCGGGCTGCTGGTGCTGGTGAACGTGCTGGTCTCGGTGATCCTCCACTGGCACCTCTACCTGACCCCGGAATACCGCTGACCCGGTCGCACCACTCGGCAGGAGAACGCAGCGGGCGTCCACCGCTTTGGGCATAATCGCCGCACTCTGGAGTGCCCCTTATGCCCG
This sequence comes from Metapseudomonas otitidis, assembly GCF_011397855.1. Lineage (NCBI taxonomy): Bacteria > Pseudomonadati > Pseudomonadota > Gammaproteobacteria > Pseudomonadales > Pseudomonadaceae > Metapseudomonas > Metapseudomonas otitidis. The sequence goes on from NZ_AP022642.1 coordinate 4,473,637, forward strand.
AGCAGTTACACGCCCGCGTCGAAGCCTGCTACCAGCAGGCAGAAGCCTTCTTCCAACGCCCGTTCACCCGCCCCGAGGTCAGCTTCAAGCTGCGCGGCCAGAAGGCCGGCGTCGCCCACCTGACCGAAAACCGCCTGCGCTTCAACCTGCAGCTGTACCGGGAGAACCGCGAGGACTTCCTGCGCCAGACCGTCGCCCACGAAGTCGCCCACCTGGTCGCCCATCAACTGTTCGGCCCGCGCATCCAGCCCCATGGCGAGGAATGGCAGCTGATCATGCGCGGCGTCTACGAACTGCCGCCCAACCGCTGCCACAGCTACGAAGTGCAGCGCCGCACGGTGAACCGCTTCATCTACCTGTGTGCCTGCCCCGACGGCGAATTCCCCTTCTCACCCCAGCGCCACGCCCTGGTCGGCCGAGGGCGCCGCTACTTCTGCCGGCGCTGCCGGGCCACCCTGCGCTTCAGCGGGGAGCAGCGGCAGGAATAGACCGTTCCTGCCCTCAATACGGCAGTGCCCCATCATCCGGCACCAGCCCCGACAACCCCTCCACCTGCGCCCGGGTGTTGGCCCGGTGCTGCAGCTTGTTGCGCGCGGCCTCGGGCAGGTCGGTGAAGCGCATCACCCCACGGTCCACCAGCACGTTCACCAGGTCCTCGATGACCCGCACCAGCTCCAGGTCCGAATGCTGCAGCGACAGCAGGTGCTCGTGCAGCGAGCGGCTCGCCAGCCAGCTGCGCACCTCCGGGTCGGCTTCCGGCACCCGGTGGGTCATCCCCGGGAAGGCCTCGTGCTCCACCCGCAGCACCCGGCCCCGCTCGTCTCGTTGTACGTAGACCATCGACTTCACCCTCTGTAGCCCAGGAAGGAACAGCCACCGCCCCTCCACACGTGAAAAGGCCCGCCTCCTAAAGGAGGCGGGCCCTGCGCCGCATCAGACCGTATCGGTCTTCAGCGTGCCGTCACCCAGCATCCCGCTGATCACCCCCGCCGCGTCGGCTGCGCCGTAGGCTGCCTGCAGGTTGATGCCATCGAGCACGATGGTCGGCCCGCCCGTACCGCTGCCACTGCCGTTGCTGTCCACCGTGATGGTGGTGTTGGTGCCGAAGCTGAAGGTCAGGTACTGGCTCAGGCTACCCAGATTGGCCTGTTCCCCGGTCAGCAGCTGCGACAGGTCCAGCGCATCCACACCCTTGGTGAAGTCGGTGATGTGGGTGGTACCGGTGTCGCCCAACAGCCACTTGAAGGTGTCGGCGCCGTCGCCGCCGGTGAGGGTGTCGTTGCCGCCCGCGCCGATCAGCGTGTCATTGCCGGCCAGCCCGCTGAGCACGTTGGCCCCGCTGTTGCCAGTGAGGGTGTCGTTGAAGTTCGAGCCCGTCAGGTTCTCGATGTTCACCAGGGTGTCCAGCCCTGCCCCGCCGGTGTTTTGCTGCCCGGTGATGCCCAGGCTGACGTTGACCCCGGCCGTGGCGTCCTGGTAGCCGGCGGTGTCGGTGCCACTGCCGCCGTCCAGGTAGTCATTGCCGGAACCGCCCACCAGCAGGTCGTTGCCGGCCCCGCCGTTGAGGGTGTCATCGCCGTCGTTGCCCAGCAGCACGTCGTTGCCGCCGTTGCCGTTGAGGGTGTGCCCACCCGCCAGGCCGTCCACCAGCAGGTTGTCGCTGCTGGTGCCATCGAGGATCCCGTCGGTGTCACGGGTCAGGCTGACCGAGGCAGTCGTCGACTCGGCGATGTAGCTGAAGGAGCCCCCCAGCGTGCCGGTGTCGGTGACGCTCACCACCCCGGCCGCCAAGGTCGCGGTCATGCCGCTGGCACTGCCCACGGTACTGATGTGCAAGGTGCTGGTGTCCGGGTCGGTGTCGTTGTACAGCAGTGCCCATTCCGGCACCGGCACCGTGACCCCCGAGGCCACGTTGGTGATCAGCGAATCACTGGTCAGCGTCGGTGCATCGTTCACCAGGGTGACGTTGATGGTCGCCGTGTCCACCGCCGTCAGCGCGCCACCTCCGATGGCGCCGGCGTCGTTGATCATCAGCATCAGCGCCACCGCAGCCGCCGTGTTGGTGCTGGCCAGGAAGGAAATGCTCCCCGCCGAGCCGGCCCCTGTATCGATCCCTCCCAGCAGGTTGTTCAGCTGGGTCAGGGTTCCGCGGAAGGTCACCTGCGACGTGCCGTTGCCGGTGATGTTGGTCACCCCGCTGTTCCCCGCCGAGACGGTCAGCGCGCCCTGGGCCACCGCCAGGGTCACGGTGCGCAGGTCGCTGCCGCCGTCCACGTCACCCACGCTCATGCCGGTGCCGCTGAGGGTCAGGCTGCTCTTCTCGCCGATGCTGTAGGTGAGCCGGCTGATGTCGGCGGTCGGCGCATCGTTCACCGGGGTGACGTTGAAGGTGATGGTGTTCGGGTTCGGGTCGAGGTTGACCCCGCCGTTGGCCGTCCCACCGTTGTCCTGCACCTGGAAGGTGAACGTCGCATAGCCGTTGCCATTGGCGTTGGCCGCCGGGCTGAACACCAGCTTGCCGGCTGCCAGGTCGGCGGCCGAGACGAAGGTCCCGGCGCTGATGGCGCTGCCGTTGAGCAGCAGCGTACCGGCCGTGGGCAGCGTGGTGATCTTCACCGCCGCCAGGCTGTTGCCGTCGCTGTCGGAGAAGCCGAAGTTGGCCGCCGTCAGCACATGGCTGGTGTCCTCCAGCAGGCTCAGGGTGGCGTCGGCACCAGCCGGCGGGCTGTTGGCGTCGATCACGTTGATGGTCAGGTTGGCGCTGTCAGGGGTGCCGTCACTGTCCACCAGGGTGTAGCTGAAGTGCTCGGTGACGTTGGCGGTGAGCCCTTCCGGCGCCACGTAGCTCCAGGCCCCGGTGGCGAAGTTGAAGGTCAGCTTGCCGTGCAGCGGCGTGTCGATCCCGGTGAGCTGGTTGCCGCTGATGGGCGAACCGCTGCTCGGGGTGATGGTGCTGCTGCCGTTCCAGGTGTAGGTGATGCTGCCGATGGTGATGGACTTGATGTAGCCCGCGCCGTCCGGCCCGTAGCTGTCGTCGTCGGCGGTGCCGGCCGCGCCATCGGAGCCCTTGAGCACGTTGCCGGTCACATCGCCGCCAACCACCTGCCCCAGCAGCGCATCCACCAGTTGGCCGAAGCCGGAGACGCTCAGCGGCGAGCCCTGGCCGTCGAGGTCGACGTCCTGCAGGCGCGCGGTGTTGATGCCGTCGCCGATGCCCACCGTGGTGACGTTGATGCCGTTGTTGTCGACGAAATTGTTCCAGGCCGTCGACGTGGCATCGGTCAGCGAGTTGCCACCGCTGCCGGTCTGCTCGTTGGGGTTGCCGTCACTGATGAACACCACCTGGTTGCTCCAGCCGGCAATCGGCTGGTACACGCCCATGGTTTCCTGGATGCCCGCGGTGAAGTCGGTGCCGTCGGCGAACGGCCGGGTGCCGCCCTCGGCGGGGTTGAGGCTGGCGATCAGCGCCGAGAACGCCTCCACGCTGGTGACCGGCGCATAGGAGGTGGCCGTCGAGGAGAAGGCCACGATCTGCAGTTGCACATGCCCGCTGGTGCCGTCGAACAGCTCGCTGCCGGCCTGGCGCACCGCACTGAGCATCTGGTTCAGCTCGGTGTTGTCGATGCTGCCGCTGAAGTCCAGCACGAAGACCACGTTGAAGTCCTGGCCGTGCCCTTCCACCACGCTGGCCACGTCGTCCTTCGCATCCGGCCCGTTGTCCACGGCCACCACGTTGATGGTGGTGTGGGCGGTGTTGGAGTCGGTGGCGCCGTCGTTCACCGTCACCGTCACGTCACGCGGGGTGGTGCTCGGCGTGTTGCTGGTGTTGGAGAAGCGGATCGCCTCCAGCGCCGTCTCGTAGGTGGCCTGGCTGGCCACGCCGGTGAGGGTGACGGTGATCTTGCCGGCCACGCTGGTGTCCACCACCGCCGTAATGCCGGCCGGCATGCCGGTGGCACTGAGCACATCGCCCGCCTGGGCGTTGGTCAGCACCACCTTGGCCGAGGCGATGGTACTGCCGTCGACGTCGGTGATCTGACTGTCCAGGTCGGCGATGGCCACCGCCGGCTGGCCTTCGGTGAAGGTGGTGCGGTAGTCGGCCCCGGTGGCGCCGCTGCTGTTGTTGGCGTCCAGGTCCAGCACGGGGGCGTCGTTCACCGCCGCCACATTGATGGTCACGGTGGCGGTGTTGCTGTAGAGGCTGCCGTCGCTCACCTGGTACTGGAAGGTGGCATAGGGCGCGCCGTTCTCGTTGCCATCGGGCACGAACACCAGCTTGCCGGCGGCGATGTCGGCGATGGTGATCACCTGGTTCAGGGTCACCGCCACGCCATCGAGCTTCAGCACACCGTCGGTGGCCAGCTGGGTCACCTTGATGTTGGCGAAGCTGCCGGAATCGACGTCGCTGTCGTTCAGCGGGCCGGTGCCGTCACTGCCGAACAGCCCGGCACTGGTGATGGTCACGGCGTTGTCTTCAGTGGTGCTGAAGGTGTCGTTGACCGCCACCGGCGCATCGTTCACCGCCGCCACATTGATGGTCACCGTGGCCACGTTGCTGTAGGCGCTGCCATCGCTGACCTGGTACTGGAAGGTCGCGTAGGGCGTGCCGTTCTCGTTGCCATCGGGCACGAACACCAGCTTGCCGGCGTCGATGTCCGCCGCGCTGATCACCTGGTTCAGGGTCACCGCCACACCGTTGAGCTTCAGCACGCCGTCGCTGGCCAGCTGGGTGATGCGGATGGCGGTGAAGCTGCCCGAATCGATGTCACTGTCGTTCACCGGGCCGGTGCCATCGCTGCCGAAGAGGCCGGCGCTGGTGATGGTCACCGCCGTGTCCTCGTTGGTGCTGAAGGTGTCGTTGACCGCCACCGGCGCATCGTTCACCGGGGTCACGGCGATGGTCACCGTGGCGATGTTGCTGTACAGGCTGCCGTCGCTCACCTGGTACTGGAAGGTGGCATAGGGCGAGCCGTTCTCGTTGCCGTCCGGCACGAACACCAGCTTGCCGGCGGTGATGTCCGCCAGGCTGATCACCTGGTTCAGGGTCACCGCCACGCCGTTGAGCTTCAGCACGCCGTCGCTGGCCAGCTGGGTGATGCGGATGGTGGTGAAACTGGCCGAATCCACATCGCTGTCGTTCAGCGGGCCGGTGCCATCCGCGCCGAACAGGGCCGTGGTGGTGATGGTCAGCGAGGTGTCCTCGGCAGTGGTGAGGTTGTCATCCACGGCCACCGGCGCATCGTTCACCGCCGTCACGTTGATGGTCACCGTGGCCGCGTTGCTGAAGGTGGCGCCGTCGCTCACCTGGTACTTGAAGGTGGCGTAGGGCGCACCGCTCTCATCGCCATCAGGGACGAACACCAGCTTGTTGGCGTTGATGTCGGACAGCGAGATCACCTGGTTCAGGGTCACGGCCACGCCATTGAGGGTAAGCACGCCGTTGCTCGCCAGCTGGGTCACCTTGATGGCGGTGAAGCTGCCGGAGTCGCCGTCGCGGTCGTTCACCGGCCCGGTGCCGTCGCTGCCGAACAGGCCATCGGCGGTGATGGTCAGCGGGCTGTCCTCGGCGGTGGTGAAGGTGTCGTTCACCGCCACCGGGGCATCGTTGGTGGCCGTCACGTTGATGGTCAGTTGGCCGTTGGTGCCGTCCTTGTCAGCGTCGCTGATGCTGTAGCCGACCACTTCCGAAACATTGCCGGTCAAGCCCGAGGGCGCGGTGTAGCTCCAGTCGCCGGTCTTGAAGTTGAACTGCAGCTTGCCGCCCAGGGCGGTGTTCACCGACAGCTGGGCGGTAGCATCACTGCCGTTCCAGGTGTAGGTCACGCCGCTCACGGTCACCGAGTTGATGCCGCCCTTGCCGTCGGCGCCGAAGCTGTCGTCATCGGCGGTGCCGGCCACGCCATCGGAGCCCTTGAGCACGTTGCCGCTCACCTGGCCGGCACTGACGCCGGTCAGCAGCGCATCCACCAACTGGTCGAAGGTGCCGACGCGGATCGGCGAACCGCTGCCGTCGAGGTCGACGTTCTGCAGCTTGCTATCGTCGATGCCGTTACCCACGCCCACGGTGGTGACGTTGAGGCCGTTGTTGGCGATGAACTGCGCCCAGGCGGTGGCCGTGGCATCGGCCAGGGCGTTGCCGCTCGTGCCGGTCTGCTCGTTGGGGTTGCCATCGCTGACGAACACCACCTGGTTGCTCCACCCCGCCTGCGGCACGTAGTTGGCGATGGTGGCCTTGATGGCATCGGTGAAGTCGGTGCCACCGTCGAACGGCCGGGTGCCGCCATCCAGCGGGTTGAGCGAGTTGACCAGCGACTCGAAGGCCGCATAGGAGGTGACCGGTGCATAGGCCTGGGCGGTAGAGGAGAAGGCCACCACCTGCATCTGCACATCACCCGGGGTGCCCTGGAACAGCGCCTGGGCGGCGGCTTTCACGGCATCCAGCATCTGGTTCAGCTCGGTGTTGTCGATGCTGCCGCTGAAGTCCAGCACGAACACCATGTTGATGTCCGGCGCGTTGGACTCGGCCACCGTGGCCACGTCGTTGCGTGCCACCGGGGTGTCGTCGTCCACGCTCAGGCTCAGGGTGCCGTTGGCGCTGTCGCCGTCCTTGTCGGTGACCTTGTAGGTCAGCTGGAACTGGACGTTGTTCTCATCCTGCCCGTCCGGGTGGCGGATGGGCGCGTTCTGCACCACCTGGTAGGCGCCGCTGGTGCTGTTGAGGGTGACGGTCAGCACCGTGGTGGCGCCCTGCTTGACCAGCAGGTTGCTGCCCGAGGTCTCGTAGGTGAAACCGCTGGGCGCACCGCTGGTGAGCCAGGTGATCGAGCCCGCGCCGTCGGCGCCGAAGCTGTGGGCCACCGTGCCGCTGGTGTTCTGTGCATCCACGTCGTCGCCCACGCCACCGGGGTTGCCGTTGGCCAGGGTGTCGTCGTCCAGCTTCACGTCGATGTTGCCGGCGGTGGGCGCGTCATCCTTGAAGCTGATGGCATTGCCCAGGTTGAGGCTGGTGCTGGTGGAATCGCCGTCCTTGTCGGTGATCGTCGCCACCAGTTTCACCAGGTCCGCCGCCGACAGGCCAGTGGCCTGGTCTGGCCCGCTGTCCGGGCTGTGCAGGAGGGCCAGTTTCTGGTCGAGGGTGACCTTGCCGACGCTGTCCACGGTGACGGTGAAGGCCACTGCCCCACCGCTGCCGCCCACGCGGCCGACCACCTGCCCGCTTTCCAGATAGAGCTTGATGTCGCCGCCGCTGGCGCTGTCCTTCAGGCCGCTGCTGGCACCGCTGGCGCTGATGGCCAGGCTGTAGGCGAGGCTGCCGGAACCATCGGCACCGTAGTTGCCGCTGAAGGCATTGCTGTAGTCGGTGGTGGCGTCGACGGACAGGTTGGTTTCATCCACCTGCAGGCTGGCGACACCGGCCTGACCAGCGTTGATGCTCGGCGCGTCGTCCTTGAAGCTGATGGCGTTGCCCAGGTTGAGGCTGGCGCTGCTGCTGTCGCCGTCCTTGTCGGTGATGGTCGCCACCAGTTTCACCAGATCCGCCGCTGACAGGCCGGTGGCCTGGTCCGGCCCGGTGTTGGGGGTGTGCTGGATGGCGATGCGCTGGTCGAGGGTGACTTTGCCCGTGCTGTCGACCGTGACGGTGAAGGCCACCGCCCCACCGCTGCCTCCGACGCGGCCGACCACCTGCCCACCTTCCAGATAGAGCTTGATGTCGCTGCCGCTGGCAGTGTCCTTCAGGCCACTGCTGGCACCGCTGGCGCTGATAGCCAGGCTGTAGGCGAGGCTGCCGGAACCATCGGCACCGTAGCTGCCGCTGAAGGCACCACTGAAATCAGTGGTGGCGTCGAGGGTCAGGTTGGTTTCATCCACCTGCAGGCTGGCGACGCCGGCCTGGCCGGCGCTGATGGTGGGCGCATCGTCCTTGAAGCTGATGGCATTACCCAGGTTGAGGGTGGCGCTCGTGCTGTCGCCATCCTTGTCGGTGATGGTGGCCACCAGTTTCACCAGATCCGCCGCTGAAAGGCCGGTGGCCTGATCCGGCCCGGCGTCCGGGCTGTGCTGGATGGCGATGCGCTGGTCGAGGGTGACCTTGCCGGCGTTGTCGACGGTGACAGTGAAGGCCACCGCCCCGCCGCTGCCGCCCACACGGCCCACCACCTGGCCGCCTTCCAGATAGAGCTTGATGTCGCTGCCGCTGGCGGTGTCCTTCAACCCGCTGCTGGCACCGCTGGCGCTGATGGCCAGGCTGTAGGCGAGGCTGCCCGCACCGTCGGCACCGTAGTTGCCGCTGAAGGCACCACTGAAATCAGTGGTGGCGTCGATCGCCAGGTTGGTTTCATCCACCTGCAGGCTGGCGACGCCGGCCTGGCCGGCGCTAATGGTGGGCGCGTCGTCCTTGAAGCTGATGGCGTTACCCAGGTTGAGGCTGGCGCTGGTGCTGTCGCCGTCCTTGTCGGTGATGGTCGCCACCAGTTTCACCAGGTCCGCACCGGCCAGGCTCACTTCCTGGTCCGGTCCGGCGTCCGGGCTGTGCTGGATGGCGAGTTTCTGGTCGAGGGTCACCTTGCCGCTGCTGTCCACGGTCAGGGTAAAGGCCACGGCCCCGCCGCTGCCGCCGACACGGCCGACCACCTGGCCGCCTTCCAGGTAGAGCTTGATGTCACCGCCGCTGGCCGTGTCCTTCAGCCCGCTGCTGGCGCCCTCGGCGCTCACCGCCAGGCTGTAGGCGAGGCTGCCGGCGCCGTCGGCACCGTAGTTGCCGGTAAAGGCGCCACTGAAGTCGGTGGTGGCATCGGTGGCCAGGGTGGTTTCGTCCACCTGCAGGCTGTCGGCCACGGCCTGGCCGGCGTTGATGGTGGGCGCGTCGTCCTTGAAGCTGATGGCGTTGCCCAGGTTAAGGGTCGCGCTGGTGCTGTCGCCGTCCTTGTCGGTGATGGTCGCTACCAGTTTCACCAGGTCGACGCTGCCCAGGCTCACCTCCTGGTCCGGCCCGCTGTCCGGGGTGTGCTGCAGGGCGATGCGCTGGTCGAGGGTGACCTTGCCCGTACTGTCGACACTGACGGTGAAGGCGATGGCGCCCGAGGGGCCACCCACGCGGCCAATCACCTGGCCGCTCTCCAGGTAGACCTTGATGTCACTGCCGGTGGCCGTGTCCTTCAGTCCGCTGGAAGCACCGTCGGCGCTGACCTGCAGGGCATAGGTGGTGGTACCGGGGCCGTCGGCGCCGTAGTTGCGGATGAACGCGCCACTGAAGTCGGTGGTGGCGTCCCCGGCCAGGTTGGTCTCGTCCACCTGGAGGATGTCCGCCGGGATGGAGACCGCGCGAATAGCCGGTGCGTCATCGCGGAAGCTGATGGCATTACCCAGGTTGAGGCTGGCGCTGCTGCTGTCACCATCCTTGTCGCTGATCGTCGCCACCAGTTTCACCAGGTCCGCTGCCGACAGGCCGGTGGCCTGGTCCGGCCCGGCGTCCGGGCTGTGCTGGATGGCGATGCGCTGGTCGAGGGTGACCTTGCCGCTGCTGTCCACGGTCAGGGTGAAGGCCACGGCGCCGCCGCTGCCGCCCACGCGGCCCACTACTTGCCCACCTTCCAGGTAGAGCTTGATGTCGCTGCCGCTGGCGGTGTCCTTCAGGCCACTGCTGGCGCCCTCGGCACTCACCGCCAGGCTGTAGGCGATGCTGCCGGAACCGTCGGCGCCGTAATTGCCGGTGAAGGCGCCGCTGTAGTCAGTGGTGGCGTCGATGGCCAGGTTGGTTTCATCCACCTCCAGGCTGGCGACGCCGGCCTGACCAGCACTGATGGTCGGCGCGTCGTCCTTGAAGCTGATGGCGTTGCCCAGGTTGAGGGTCGCGCTGCTGCTGTCGCCGTCCTTGTCGGTGATGGTGGCCACCAGTTTCACCAGGTCCACGCTGCCCAGGCTCACTTCCTGGTCCGGCCCGCTGTCCGGGCTGTGTTGCAGGGCGATGCGCTGGTCGAGGGTGACCTTGCCGGTGCTGTCCACACTGACGGTGAAGGCGATGGCGCCCGAAGGGCCGCCCACGCGGCCGACCACTTCGCCACCTTCCAGGTAGACCTTGATGTCGCTGCCGGTGGCGGTGTCCTTCAGCCCGCTGCTGGCGCCGTCGGCGCTGACCTGCAGGGCATAGGTGGTGGTGCCGGGGCCATCGGCGCCGTAGTTGCGGATGAACGCGCCGCTGAAATCAGCGGTGGCATCGCCGGCCAGGTTGGTCTCGTCCACCTGGAGGATGTCCGAGGGGATCTCCACCGCGCGGATGCCGGGCGCATCGTCCTTGAAGCTGATGGCGTCGCCCAGGTTCAGGCTGGCACTGCTGGAGTCGCCGTCCTTGTCGGTGATGGTCGCCACCAGTTTCACCAGGTCGGCGCTGCCCAGGCTCACCTCCTGGTCCGGCCCGCTGTCCGGGCTGTGCTGCAGGGCGATGCGCTGGTCGAGGGTGACCTTGCCGGTGCTGTCCACGCTGACGGTGAAGGCGATGGCGCCCGAAGGGCCACCCACGCGGCCGATCACCTGGCCGCCTTCCAGGTAGACCTTGATGTCGGTGCCGCTGGCGGTGTCCTTCAGCCCGCTGCTGGCGCCGTCAGCGCTGACCTGCAGGGCGTAGGTGGTGGTGCCGGGGCCATCGGCGCCGTAGTTGCGGATGAAGGCGCCGCTGAAGTCGGTGGTGGCATCGCCGGCCAGGTTGGTTTCGTCCACCTGGAGGATGTCCGCCGGGATGGAGACCGCACGAATGGCCGGGGCGTCATCGCGGAAGCTGATGGCATCGCCCAGGTTGAGGCTGGCCTTGCTGAAGTCACCGTCCTTGTCGGTGATGGTGGCCACCAGTTTCACCAGGTCCGCTGCCGACAGGCCGGTGGCCTGGTCCGGCCCGGCATCCGGGCTGTGCTGGATGGCCAGTTTCTGGTCGAGGGTGACCTTGCCTTCGCTGTCCACGGTCAGGGTGAAGGCCACGGCGCCACCGCTGCCGCCCACGCGCCCGACCACCTGGTTGCCTTCCAGGTAGACCTTGATGTCGCTGCCGCTGGCGCTGTCCTTCAGGCCGCTGGAGGCACCGTTGGCGCTCACCGCCAGGCTGTAGGCGATGCTGCCGGCACCGTCGGCGCCGTAGCTGCTGGTGAAGGCACCGCTGAAGTCGGTGGTGGCGTCGATGCCCAGGCTGGTTTCGTCCACCTCCAAGCTGGCGACGCCGGCCTGGCCGGCGCTGATGCTCGGGCCATCGTCCTTGAAGCTGATGACCTTGCCGATGTCCACCGCACCGCTGGCGCTGTCGCCGTCCTTGTCCACCACGGTGAGGGTCAGGCTGACATGCCCGGCGCCCAGGTACTTGGCCTCGTCGGCGTCGCTGGTGGGGTGCACCACGGCGCGCTGCTGGTCGAGGGTGACGGTGCCGGCCGCGTTCACGCTGAGGGTGAACACCAGCTCGCCGGTGCCGGCGGTGCGGCCTTCGATCACCGAGCCGTTGAGGCTCAGCAGCACCGCCTCGCCGGTGGCGGTGTCCACCAGGCCGGAGTTGGCGTTCTGCACGCTCAGGCTGTAGGTCTGGCTGCCCACGCCGTCGGCGCCGGGTTGCACGTTGAACACGCCGCTGAAGTTGGCGGTGGCGTCCTGGGCGAAGTTGGATTCATCAACCTGCAGGGCGATCGCCGAGCCCCAGGTGACGTTGGCGCTGACGTCGTTGTAGTCGTAGTCGGAGGTGGCGGTCTTGTCTTCCCAGTTCTGGTTGCCGGCGCTGCCGGTGTCCTGCAGGTGGGAACCGCCGGGGTTCAGGGCGGCGTCGCTGAACAGCACGTTGGCGCCGTCGGCCCCCACCAGCGGGGTGCTACCGATGAAGGCCTGCCACTTGCCACCCACCAGCTGGAAGGTGACTTCCGCGCCATTGCTCAGGCCGCCGTTGGCGGCGCCGTCGGGGATGATGAAGAAGCCGGTGTGGGCCGGGTCCAGGCCATCGAGGCTGGCCTGGTCGCCCACGCTCTGGTCGTGCACGTTGGCCCAGATGATCTTGCCGCCCTGGGGCGTGCCGTCATCGCCCTTGATGTAGTAGCCGTAGGTGTTGGAGTAGCCGGCATTGGTGCCGAGGAAGGTCACCGAGGAATTCAGGTCCAGCTCGCTGGCCTGCACGCTGGGCGAGTCGTCGTTGATCACCACGGCGAGGGAACCGTTGGCGCTGTCGCCGTCACCGTCGGTGACCTTGTAGCCGACGTTGAGGGTGATGTTGTCCTCGGTGCCGCCCTGCGGGTGCATCAACGGTTGCAGCAGGTTGACCGTGTAGGCGCCGGTGGCCGGGTCGGTGAGCACCACGGTCATCAGCGCGCCCCGGGCGGAGCTGATGGTCAGGGTGTTGGTGCTGGCATCCCAGGTGGAGGTGACGCTCTCGCTGCCCAGGCTGCTGGGGCCGGTGAGTTCCACGCTCTTCACGCCGTCGGCGCCGCCGTCGTAGCCGAGGCTGCCGCTGGTGCTGGTGTTGGCGCCGGCAGCATCGCCGGGGCCGCCGTTGATGCCACCGGCCAGGCCTTCGTCGTCCAGCACGGTTTCGGCACGCACGTCGCTGGCGGTGGGGCCGTCGTCTTCGAAGCGCACGGCATCGCCGATGCCGGTGGAGGCCACGGACACGTCGCCGTCACCATCAGTCACGGTGACCACGGCGTTGATCTTGCCGGAGAGGCTCAGGGCGTCGTCGGCGTTGCTGCCGTCCAGGTGCTGCAGCGGCAGGTACTGGGCCACGCTGAGGGTGCCGTCCTGGCCGATGGCCACGGCGAACGCGGCTTGCCCGTCGAGGGCGCCACCGGACACGCGGCCGACCACCAGGCCGTTCTCGACGCTGAGCAGGATGGACGAGCCGTCGAGGGTCTTCAGGCCCGAGTCGCTGTCCTGCACGGACAGGCTGAGCACCGTGGTGGCGCCTTCCTGGTCCTGGCCAACGTTGCTGGATGAGGTGTCCACCACCGCGCCGGTGCTCTGGGCATAGCCCGCCGCCAGGCCGGTACCGGCGTTGGCCACGCTGGCGAACAGCGCCGCCACGGCCGGGTTGCTGGTGTCATGGTTGGCCGCATCGCCGGGGATGCCGGGGGTGGCACTGGCGTTCTGCAGGCCGGGGGTTTCGTCGTGGATCACCACACGGCCTTCCACGGCCTGGATGGCCGCGCTGGGCGCGTCGTCCTCGAAGCGCACGACACCGCCGATGTCCACTTCGCTCCGGGCCACGTCGCCGTCGCCATCGGTCACGGTGACCACGGCCTTGATCAGGCCGGCCAGGTCCACCGACTCGTCACCGCTGCCGGTGTCGGGGTGATGCAGGGACATGTACTGGGCCACGCTCACCGTGCCATCCGCCCCGAGGACGATGGCGAAGGCCGCCTGGCCGGGGCCGTCGATGCCTTCGACACGGCCGACGATCAGGCCGTTCTCCACGTACAGGCGGATCACCTGGCCGTCGGTGGTGGTCAGGCCCGAATCGGTGCCGTTGCCATCGGTGATGGCCAGGCTGAGTTCCAGGGTGGCGTCCTCCTGGTCCTCGCCGAAGCTGCTGCCGGCGGTGCTCACCAGCGGGCCTTCGCTCTGGGCGAAGCCGAGCAGGTCGGTGCCGGCGTTGGCCACGCTGTCGAACAGCGAAGCGACCGCCTTGCCGCCCACGTCGTTGTCGTCGGCATCGCCGGCCGGGGTCGGGGTGGTGGTGCCGTTCTGCAGTTCGGGGCTTTCGTCGTGGGTCACGCTGCGGCCTTCCACCAGCTGGATGCTGGCGGTGGGGGCGTCGTCCTCGAAGCGCACGGCTCCGCCGACGCCGACCTGGTCGACGGCCACGTCACCATCGCCATCGGTGATGGTGACCACGGCGTTGATCTTGCCGGCGAGGCTGACGCTGTCATCGCCGCTGCTGGTGTCCGGGTGGAACAGCGACACGTACTGGGCGACCTGGAGGGTGCCGTCCTGGCCGATGGCCACGGCGAACGCGGCCTGGCCGTCGAAGCTGCCGCCGACGATACGCCCCACCACCAGCCCGCCTTCCAGGCTGAGGACGATGGCGCGCCCGTCGGTGGTGGTCAGGCCGGAATCGGCGCCGTCACCGCCGACAATGGACAGGCTCAGCACCGTGGTGGCGCCCTCCTCGTCCTCGCCAGTGCTGCTGCCGGAAACATCCACCACCGGGCCGTTGCTCTGGGCATAGCCGGGGCTGGAGAGGTCGGTGCCGGCATTGGCCACGCCACTGAACAGGGCGGCCACGGCCGGGTCGCTGGTGTCCTGGTTGCCGGCATCGCCGGGGACACCGGGCGTGGCCGTGCCGTTCTGCAGGCCGGCGCTTTCATCGAGGGTCACGCTGCCGCCCTCGGTCACGCGGATCAGCGCGGTGGGGCCGTCGTCCTCGAAGCGGATGGCACTGCCGATGTCGGCACTGGCGGTGGCCTTGTCACCGTCGCCGTCGGTGACGGTGAACACCGCCCGCACCAGGCCGGACAGGTTCAGCCCCTCGTCATCACTGCCGCTGTCGGGATGGCGCAGGGATTCGTACTGCACCACGCTGAGCTGCCCGGAATCCGGGTCGATGGCAATGGCGAACACCGCATTGCCGCTGCCATCACGGCCCACCACCAGGCCGTTCTCCAGGGCCAGGGTGATGGGGCTGCCGGCGGTGGTGAACAGGCCGCTGCCGCCCTCCCCGTCGCCCTCGCCCAGGGCCAGGGAAAACACCGCGGAGGAGCCGGCTTCGTCAGCCCCCGTGTCAAAGGCCCCCACGACGACCGGGCCACTGCCCTGGGCGAAGGCCAGCATGTCAGCAGAGGCATTGGCCACCGAGGCGAACACCGCCAGCGGGCCGGGCACTTCCTGGCTGTCCGGCTGCAGGCCGGCGGTCTCGTCCAGCACCACGAAGCCGCCTTCCTGATTGAATTGCAGCCCGGCCGTGGGGCCGTCGTCGTTGATGGCCACGGTCAGGGGCACGGTGGGCGACACGTCGCCGTCCAGGTCGAAGACCCGCACGCTGAAGTTGTCGAAGATCTGGTCGTCGGCGCCGGTGGCGTTGGGGTTGCCGTGGTCGAGGCTGTTGTCGGTGAGGGTGTAGGTCCAATTGCCGGCGCCATCGAACACCAGCACGCCAAAGGCGCCCTGCACGGTGCCGCCGCCGGTGACGTTGATCCAGTTGCCATTGACGTCCAGCACCTCGACGCGGTCGATGCCGTCCGGCGAGGTGATCACCAGGCTGCCAGAGGTGCTCTCGGCAGTGCTGCCGGCATTGCTGCCGGCCTTGCCGCCCCCGCCTTCGCCGCCGTTGAGGGCCTCTTCATCCACCACACCGGGGCCGGTCACCACGGTGCCGGACTGGTCGAGGAACACCACCGTCAGCGAGGGGGTGGAATCGTCCGGCAGCGGGGGGATGTCGCCCTCGGGGAACAGCGGGGTGAAGTCGATGGGCCCGGTGGGGAAGCCGATGGTCGGGTCCACCGCACCGGCGGTTTCCGACAGCAGCACGAAGGAGTGGCCGCCGCCCACACCGCCCGCGCCACCGGCACCGCCAGCGCCCGGGCCGGCTGCGGTGGCCTCGGCGGCCAGGGTCGGGTCCACGCCGGCCTCGATGGCGGCCTGCAGCTGCTCGACGTCGGTCAGCTCCTGCTGGCTCGGGGGCTGCGGCTGGGCGTCGGCAGTGGGATCGACCGGCGCCGCGTTGTCGCCTCCAGCACTGAGCATCTGGGTGCTCAGGGTGGTGCTGCTGTCGCGCCCCAGGGTCAGCTCGCCGCCGCTGGCCAGGTTGATGGCCACCGCGCCTTCGGCGCCGGTAACCAGTTGTTCACCGGCAAACACCCGGTCCCCTTCCACCAACGGCCGGCGCGTTCCATCGCCTGCTACCGCGAACACCTCGCCTACGACCTGCCTGACGACACCGATTACCGTAGCCATGAATCCTTCCTCCAGCGCACACCTGCCGACCACTGCCGACAACCCTTCTCGAATAGGGCCAGCGCTGCGTAGGAGCGGTGCTCAAGGGGGGAAAAATGCGTGGGGCGGGGCGACAATTTTTTGGTCAAAAAATTCGCGACAGAAAAACGTCACTTATTTTCCGTGTCGAACTGCTCCAGCAAAAACCGCGTCTCCCCAGGGCTCGAATCGCGCAACTGACCACCTGAAACCAGACCGCGAATGCCTGAAAGGCCCGAATTCCGCGGCTGACAGGAAAACAAGATGTGCCGGTTTGCCGCACCTGCATAAGATTTTTTCGGCATATCCGTTGTGAAAAAAATTTCTTAGCTCCGTCAAAAGTTGTTCTTAGCTCTGATGTTACAAGCCTGAAACGGTTGAACAGGCGATTTCGCCAAAAAAATGGCGACCCAGAAGAAAGCAGCAAGAAGCATCGGACAAGGAGACACCCCTCATGCGAGCACTCACCCCACTCTGGAGCGCCATGTTGCTGGCCTTCGCCAGCACCCAGGTCCAGGCGATGAATCTCACGGAAGCGATTCAGAGCACCCTCGACACCCACCCCGAACTGCGCGCCGCCTCCAACGCCCGGCTGGTCGCCGACGAGCAGGTGAAGGTGGCCAAGGGCGGCTACCTGCCGACCGTCGACCTGATCGCCGGCTACGGCCGGCAGATGACCGACAACCCCAGCACCCGCGCCCAGGGCAACCACAACACCGAGACCCTCAACTACAGCAACGCCGAGCTGCGCCTGCGGCAGATGCTGTTCGACGGCTTCAACACCCCCAACGAGGTAGGCCGCACCCAATCGGTGGTGAACTCCCGCGCCTACTACACCCTGGCCACCGCCGAGAGCCTGGCGCTGCGCACCATCGAGGTGTACCTGGAAGTGCTCAAGCGCCGTGAAATGGTGGCCCTGGCCCGCAACAACCTGCAGTCGCACCAGCGCGTCGGTGACCAGATCAACCTGCGCAGCCAGCGCGGCGTGGGCAGCACCGCCGACTCCGACCAGTCCGCCGCCCGCCTGGCCCTGGCCGAGAACAACCTCTACACCGAGGAAGTGAACCTGGCCGATGCCGAGGCCAACTTCTTCAGCGCCGTCGGCCGCCCGGCGGACGAACTGGAAGCCCCCTCCAGCGTCCGTGGCGAGATGCCCGCCGACCTGCTGGCGGCCCGCCAGACCATGATGGAAAACAACCCCTACCTGAAATCCGCCCAGGCCGACGTGCAGGCCGCCGAGAGCCAGTACGAGTCGGCCAAGTCGCCGTTCTACCCGCGCTTCGACGGCGAGCTGGCCACCAACGCCGACAACGACGTGCAGGGTGACGAGGGCCACGTGAAGGGTTGGCGCGCCGCCGTGGTGATGAACTACAACCTGTTCAACGGCATGCGCGACAAGGCCCGCCTGCAGGCCGCCGCCCACTCCATCAACCAGTCGATGGACATCCGCAACAACGCCCTGCGCACCCTCAACGAGAACCTCGCCCTGGCCTGGAACGCCATGGAGAACGCCCGCCTGCAAACCCCCAAGGCGCGTGAATACGCCGACTACACCCAGCGCGTGCGCGAGGCGTACCAGCAGCAGTTCGGTCTCGGTCAGCGCACCCTGCTGGACCTGCTGGACAGCGACAACGAGCTGTTCACCGCCAACCGCCGCTACGTCGAAGTCCGCTACACCGAGGAGTTCGCCATGTACCGCGTGTTCGCGGCCATGGGCGGCCTGCTGCAGCGCCAGCGGGTGGTGGTACCGGCCGAAGCCGTGGCCGCCACCGAGGTGAAGAGCGAGGCCCACCTGCCGGACCTGAAGTAACCCGGATCGGGAGCAGTCGATGACCACCATGGAACTGGCGGGCCCTGCAGTCGACCCGCGGCAGAGCCACGATGACCCCTTGCTCGACGGCCTGCTGATCCTCTGCAGGCTGCACGAGAGCCCCGCCAGCCGGGGCAGCCTCACCGCCGGCCTGCCGCTGGCCGAACAGCGCCTGACCCCGGAGCTGCTGCCCCGTGCAGCCGCCCGGGCCGGGTTGCAGAGCCGCCTGCTGCGCCGCGAGCTGCACGCCATCTCGCCGCTCAACCTGCCGGTGCTGCTGCTGCTGCGCAACGGCCGCAGCGCGGTGCTGCACCAGTGGGGCAAGGATGGTCGCGCGCTGATCCTGCCCAGCGAGTCCGACGGTGGTCAGCAATGGATCGACCGCGAGGCCCTGGCCGCCGAGTACAGCGGCCAGGCGCTGTTCGCCCGCCCCCGCCACGAGTTGGAGGAGACCCGCAAGCCGCTGATGCCCCGGGTCAAGTCCTGGTTCCGCGACACCTTGCGGCTGTCGCGCTGGCTCTACACCGACGCGGTGCTGGCCAGCCTGCTGATCAACCTGCTGGGCATGCTGGTGCCGCTGTTCGTGATGCAGACCTACGACCGCGTGGTGCCCAACCAGGCCACCTCCACCCTCTGGGTGCTGACCATCGGCCTGCTCATCGGCACCGGCTTCGACCTGCTGCTGCGGGTGCTGCGGGCGCACCTGCTGGACACCGCCGGGAAGAAGACCGACGTGGTGCTCTCGGCCACCCTCTTCGAGCGCATCACCGGCATGTCGATGAAGGCCAAGCCGGCCACCATCGGCGGCTTCGCCCAGAGCATCCATGACTTCCAGGGCCTGCGGGAATTCCTCACCGCCGTCACCCTCACCAGCCTCATCGACCTGCCCTTCTCCGTCCTCATGCTGGTGGTAATCGGGCTGCTCGGCGGCTGGCTGGTGGTGATCCCGATCCTCGCCTTCCCCATCACCGCGATCTTCGCCTGGATCATCCAGGCCCGCCTGCGCGACACCGTGCAGCGCAGCCTGGCCCTGGGCGCGGAACGCCAGGCACTGCTGATCGAAACCCTCTCCGGCCTGGAAACCCTCAAGGCCTGCGGCGCCGAGAGCGAGCGCCAGCACCGCTGGGAGCGCACCCACGGCGCCCTCACCCGCCTGGACAGCCATGCCCGCTTCCTCTCCGCGCTGGTCACCAACGGCACCCTGTTCCTGCAGCAGTTCGCCGGGCTGGCGATGATCGTCGCCGGGGTCTACAGCATCATCGGCGGCAACCTCAGCGTCGGCGCCCTGGTGGCCAGCTATATGCTCAACGGCCGCGTGCTCGGGCCGCTCGGGCAGATCGCCGGGCTCATCACCCGCTACCAGCAGGCCCAGCTGACGATGAAGAGCACCGACTCGCTGATGGGCCTGCCCCAGGAGCGGGAGAACACCCAGCAGCCCCTGGAACGCACCCACATCCGCGGCGCCATCGACGTGCGCGGGGTGAGCTTCCGCTACCCCGAGCAGAACGCCCCGGCGCTGCACAACGTCAGCCTGCGCATGGCCGCCGGCGAGCGGGTCGGCATCATCGGCCGCAGCGGCTCGGGCAAGAGCACCCTGGCGCGGCTGCTGATGAACTTCTACAGCCCCGAGGAAGGCCAGGTGCTGCTGGACGGCATCGACCTGCGCCAGCTGGACGTGGCCGACCTGCGCCACCAGATCGGCTTCGTCACCCATGACATGCCGCTGATCTCCGGCAGCCTGCGCGACAACCTCACCCTCGGCGCCCGCTACGTGAACGACGCGCGGATGCTGGAGGTGGCCGAGCTGACCGGCGTCACCGAACTGGCCCGGCAGCATCCCCAGGGCTTCGACCGCCCGGTGGGCGAGCGCGGCCAGCTGCTTTCCGGCGGCCAGCGCCAGGCCGTGCTGCTGGCCCGTGCGCTGCTGCTGGACCCGCCCATCCTGCTGCTGGACGAGCCCACCAGCGCCATGGACAACACCAGCGAAGACCTGCTGCGCAACCGCCTGCACGCCTGGGCCCAGGGCAAGACGGTGGTGCTCATCACCCACCGCGCCTCCATGCTCAGCCTGGTGGAACGCCTGGTGGTGCTGGACGCCGGACACATCGTCGCCGACGGGCCGAAAGAGGCCGTCATCGATGCCTTGCGCAAGGGCCGTGTCGGCCCGGCGGCTGTCTAGGAGGGCTCCATGGCCAACGCTCAAACCCCCGCCCAGTACTTCGGCGGCCGCGCCCCGGCCCGTGCCGACACCGAATTCATGCCCGAGGTGGACGGCGCCATCCTCGAAGACTCCCCCACCGGCACCCGCATCACCGTGTGGGTGGCCTGCAGCCTGCTGATCGTCGCCCTGGTGTGGGCCAAGCTCGCCGTGCTGGAGGAAGTCACCACCGGCGAAGGCAAGGCCATCCCCTCCAGCAAGGTGCAGGTGATCCAGAACCTGGAGGGCGGCATCGTCTCGGAGATCTTCGTCCGCGAAGGCCAGGTGGTGAACAAGGGCGATGTGCTGCTGCGCCTGGACGACACCCGCTTCCTCTCCAACAAGGGCGAGACCGAGGCCGACCGCCTGGCGCTGATGGCGCGGGTCGAACGCCTGGCCTCCGAGGCCGAGGGCCGGCCCTTCGAGGTGCCCGACGAGATCGCCAAGGGCGCGCCGCAGCTGGCCGAGGACGAACGCGCGCTGAACCGCACGCGCCTGCAGCGGCTGGAAAGCGAGCAGCACATCCTCAAGGAACAGCTGCGGCAGAAGGAGCAGGAACTGGCCGAGTTCCGCTCCAAGTCCCAGCAGTACGCCTCCAGCCTGGCGCTGCTGCAGCAGGAGCTGAACATGTCCCAGCCGCTGGTGGGCACCGGCGCCATTTCCGAGGTGGAGATCCTCCGCCTGCGGCGCAGCGCGGTGGAGATGCGCGGCGAGCTGAACGGCACCAACCTGGCCATCCCCCGGGCCGAGGCAGCGGTGAAGGAGATCGAACGGAAGATGGAGGAGAGCCAGCTGTCGTTCCGCTCCGACGCCTTCAAGGAACTCAACGAAGCCCGAACCGAACTGCAGAAGATCACCTCCACCGGCCGCGCCATCGACGACCGCGTCTCGCGCACCACCGTGCTCTCGCCGGTGCACGGCATCGTCAAGCAGCTCAAGGTCAACACCATCGGCGGCGTGGTCCAGCCGGGCAGCGACATGGTGGAAGTGGTGCCGCTGGAGGACAACCTGCTGATCGAAGCACGCATCCGCCCGCAGGACGTCGCCTTCCTCCACCCCGGGCAGAAGGCCATGGTGAAGTTCAGCGCGTACGACTACACCATCTACGGCGGGCTCAAGGCCAAGCTGGAACTGATCGGCGCCGACACCATCACCGACGACAAGGGCAACAGCTTCTACCTGATCCAGGTCCGCACCGACAAAAGCCACCTCGGCAGCGACGCCAAACCGCTGCTGATCATCCCCGGCATGGTCGCCACCGTGGACATCATCACCGGCGAGAAGAGCGTGCTCGACTACCTCCTCAAACCCGTCCTCAAGGCCCGCTCCGAAGCCATGCGCGAACGCTAGTGCAGGGTGGCGGATGGTGCTCGCCGGCAATCATGTACCAGGGTGCGATGGGTTTCGCACAGCTCAGCCCATCCTACGGGTGCCACCGGTTCTACCGGTTCGGTTCGTAGGATGCGCTGAGGCACGAAGCGCATCACGCCGGGGCTTCGGGCGTTTGCACAGCGTCATCCCCAACGCATCGAAGGTGGCCACCGCGTGGGGTGGATGGCGCTCTTTCCATCCACCCATGGCCTTCGGCATGGCCACGATTGGTGGATCGGTGAAGCGTGATCCACCCACGGCGCTCGTCGGTAATCGTGTGCCAGGGTGCGATGGGCTTCGCACAGCTCAGCCCATCCTACGGGTGCCACCGGTTCTACCGGTTCGGTTCGTAGGATGCGCTGAGGCACGAAGCGCATCACGCCGGGGTCAGGCACTTGCACGGCGTCATCCACAACGTATCGAGGGTGAGCATCGCATTGGGTGTATGGCGCTCTTTCCATCCACCCATGGTGTTCGGCATGGCCGCGAATGGTGGATCGGTAAAGCGTGATCAACCCACGGCGCTCGGCGGCAATTGTGTGCCAGGGCGCGGGGCGGTTCGGGAGCTAGCCGCCCAGCAGGTGGCTCATGGCGGCCTTGAGCTTCATGGGGCGGACGGGTTTGTGCATGAGGGTGTGGCCGAGTTCGCGCAGGTGCTGGCGCAGTTCGTGGCTGTAGTTGGCGGTGATCATCAGCGCCGGGAGGGCGTGGTCGCGGCGGGCGTTGATGTGGGCAACGGCGTCGACGCCGTTGTGGTCGTTGTCCAGGTGGTAGTCGGCGATCAGCAGGTCGGCGTCGGCCTGGTAGTCGTCCACCTGGCGGGCCAGGTCCTGTTCGGAGAGGGCGGTGACCACGCGGCAGCCCCAGCCTTCCAGCAGGGTGCGCATGCCGGCGCAGATGGCGGCGTCGTTGTCCAGCACCCAGACCCGCGCGCCCTGCAGGCGCTCCAGGGGCGCCACCGGCAGTTCCACCTCGGGCCGGGCACGGGGAGCGCGGCGGGCCAGGGGCACTTCCAGGGCGAAGCAGGAGCCACGCCCCGGCTGGGAGCTGACGCGGATGCGGTGGCCGAGCATGCCGGCGATCTTCTCGACGATGGCCAGGCCCAGGCCGAGCCCACGGTCCTGCTGCGGTCGCTGGGAGTCGCCGCGCTTGAACTCCTGGAAGATCTCCTTGAGCTTGTCCGCCGGGATGCCGATGCCGCTGTCCCAGACCTCGATGGACAGGCTGCGGCGACGCCGCCGGCAGCCCAGCAGCACACGGCCGCTGGGGGTGTAGCGGATGGCGTTGCTGAGCAGGTTGCGCAGGATGCGGGCGAGCAGTTGCACGTCGCTGCGCACCAGCGCCGAGCAGGGCACGTAGTGCAGCGCCAGCCCTTCGCTGGCGGCCTGCTGGCGGAACTCGGTGGCGAGGTTGTCCAGCAGCTCGCCGAGGGCGAAGGGCGCCACTTCGGGGCGGATCACCCCGGCGTCCAGCTTGGAGATGTCCACCAGGGTGCCGAGCAGGTTCTCCACGTCATCCAGCGAGTTGCTGATGTTGCGCACCAGGGTGTCGCCCCGGGCGGGTTCGCGCAGCTCCTGCAGGGCGCTGGTGAACAGCCGGGCGGCGTTCAGCGGTTGCAGCAGGTCGTGGCTGACGGCGGCGAGGAACTTGGTCTTGGACAGGTTGGCCTGCTCGGCTTCGCGCTTGGCCTCGCGCAGGCGCTGTTCGGCCTGGCGCCGCTCGCCCACTTCGCGCAGCAGCTGTTCGTTGAGCTGGGTGAGTTCGGCGGTGCGCTCGCGCACCCGCTGCTCCAGGTTCTGGTAGGCCAGGTGCAGGGCTTCGGCGGTGCGGCGGCGTTCGGTGATGTCGCGGATCAGCACGAAGATGCCCACCACTTCGCCGCCCGGCAGGCGGTTGGGCACGTAGGAGCGCAGCATGTAGCGCTCCTGCCCAGCGAGATTGACCTCGGCCACTTCGAAGGTGACGTTCTCGCCGGACAGGGCGCGCTCGACGTAGGGCTCCAGGCGCTCCCAGTGGGTTTCGCTGTGGACGTCGCGCAGGCGCTGGCCGAGCAGCCCGCCCCGGGGCCAGCGGTACCACTCTTCGTAGACCTTGTTGGTGAACTCGTAGACCAGGTCGGCATTGAGGTAGGCGATCAGCGCGGGCACCTGGTCGGTGATCAGGCGGATCCAGCGCTCGCTCTCGGCCAGGGTCTCGGCGTGGCGGTAGCGCTCGGTGATGTCGGTGAAGGTGTTGACGAAGCCGCCGGTGGGCAACGGGTGGGTGCGCACCTCCAGCATCCGGCCATCGAACAGGCGCTGCTCCATCTGCCGCTGGGGGCGCCCTTCGGCGTCGCGGCTGGCGGGGGTGAGCAGCGCCAGCTCGCTGTCGGCCATGACCTCGGCGAAGGGCCGGTGGGCCTGGATCGGCGCCAGGCCGCAGAGTTCGAGGAAGCGGTGGTTCCACAGCTCCAGGGTGCCTTCGGCGCTGACCATGGCCATGCCCTGGGACAGGTTGTCCACGGCGCGCTGCAGCAGGCGCGACTTCTGCGCCAGGGCCTGCTCACGGCGCATGGTTTCGCTGACCTTCAGCTCGGTGATGTCGGTGTAGAGGATCACCAGCCCGCCTTCACGAGTGGGCCGTTCGCTGACCTGCACCCAGCGCCCGTCGTGCAGGCGGTAGAGGCTGTGCTCGTTGTCGCTGCTGCGCTGCTCTTCGACGATCAGCCCGGTGCTCTGGGCCAGGCGTCGGATCTCGTCGAGACGGGTGCCGCTGATGATGCGGGCGCGGCTGCGGGCCCAGAAGGATTTGAAGCGGCTGTTGAACAGGACGATGCGCTGCTGGGCGTCGAACAGGACGAAGGCGTCGGAGATGCTCTCGATGGCGTCCACCAGGTGCTGGTGGGCGGTCTCGGCACGCAGCCGGGCATCGCTGAGCAGGCGGTTGCTGGCCTTGAGTTCGGACATGGCCTGGTTCAGTGCGTCGGTGCGTTCGCGCACCTGTTCGGCCAGCACCACGGAGTGCTCGAAGGCGGCATAGGCCCCTTCGCGACGGGCTCCGCCGGACTCCACCCGTTCGATCAGGGCGGCGTTGATGCGCCGCAGCTTGGCGTTCTCCCGCTCCAGCTCGGCGAGCCGGGCGCCCTGTTCAGCGTCCGCCATGGCGACTGCGGCGGCCAATGGCGACGCCGGTGAAGGTCTGGTTGACGTGCATGCCGTTGTACTGCTCGCCGTAGGTGTTGAAGCCGATCACCCGCTGGCGCCGCAGGTAGTCGCCGATCTCGGCGTCGCGGCCGTTGCATTCGGCCTCCAGGCGCCGCAGGAAGCAGTCGCAGCCAATGGTCAGCAGTGGCGGGCCGAGGCGCGCTTCCAGGCGCCGGAACAGGGCCTGGAGGTTGGGCAGCAGCGGGCCGGGGCGCATGCCGGTGAGGACGATGCCGGTCTCGACGGCGCAGTAGAAGCTGAGGCTGAGGTCGTCATGGACCTGCTGGATGGAGCGCACGTAGTACTGGTCGTTGACCCGCACGGCGAGGGGGTGGGCGGCGAACAGCGGGTGGTCGAGGGCGGAGACGGGTACGCCGACCCACTGGGCGTAGGCCAGGGCGGCGGGCTCGGCGTCCAGTTCGTAGACGCGGCGGCTGTGGCTGTCGGCCTGGGTGACCACCAGTTTCTGGCCGTTGGGCTCGATGTGGTGGGTGCTGAAGACTTCGAAGTCCAGCGCGGTGTTGACCAGCAGCACCACGGCGGCGCCGGTGTGGAACTGGCCGCCGTGGTAGACGTGGGTGTGGGTGAGGTGGTTGTCGTCGCCGGCCGATCCGCCGAAGTGGGGGATGCTGCCGAAGGCGGCGCTGAGGGCGGCGAGCACCACTTCCTCGCGGCTGGAGAGGCCGTCGAGCAGGGTCAGGGCGAAGCTGTGGTCCTTGATCGGGGCGAGGTCGTGGCCCCGGCAATCCCCCACCAGGCGCTCCACCAGTTGCTGGGCGTCGATCAGGCTGAAGCGCTCCATCTCGTCCACCAGGGCGCTGGCGATGGAGAAGCTGCGGTAGTCGAAGCCCACGGCGCTGACGCAGCCCCGGCCGTAGCCCTGGGGGGTGATTTCGCCAGCGCTGGTGCAGCCCACCAGCTCGATGCCGCCGAAGTACTGGGCCAGGGCGTCGCCCAGGGCCTGGAGGTCGTATTCGGCGGAGCAGAAGAACAGCACGAAGCCCAGGTGCGGGTGCACCAGCTGGCGTGCCAGGTCCTGGGCGACGACCTCCGCGTCGGCAGCGGCGGACATGGCGGTGACCACGCCTTCGGCCTGTAGCTCTTGCATGACGCGCCTCGCGTGTCGAACAGCAGTTGGCGCGATTCTACGGAGCCCCCGAGGCCGGCCCCATCCTTCTTGGGTAGCGGGCGGGCTCGTTCGAAGGGAGGAGGCGCCGGGGCGCATGGGGTTGTGGGGTGGATGGCGTGCTTTCCATCCGCCCAGGCGCTCGGCCTGACGCCGCTGGTGGATCGCCTACTGGGACGCGATGGGCTTCGCACAGCTCAGCCCATCCTACGGGTGCCACCGGTTCGTAGGATGTGCTGAGGCCACGAAGCGCATCACGCCGAGGCTCGGGGCGGATCGCGTTCCGTCCATCCGCCCAGGCGCTCGACCTGACGCTGCAGGTGGATCGCCGGGAGTCGCCTGCCGGGACGCGATGGGCTTCGCACAGCTCAGCCCATCCTACGGGTGCCGCCGGTTCGTAGGATGCGCTGAGGCCACGAAGCGCATCACGCCGGGGCTCGGGTTGGGTGGCGTTTTTCCATCCAGCAACGGCTCCCGGGCTGAAGCCCGGGCTACGTGCCACGGTGCCATGAAAAAAGGCGGGAGGCCGAGGCCGTCCCGCCAATCCAAGGGAGAAACGAGAGGTGGGGCTTACCAGTTGAGCACCACGCCCAGGGCGAGGGTGTCGGTGTCTTCGTTCTGGGTGCTGCCGGCGTGGCCGTCGATCTCGAACTGGTTGTATTCGGCGACCAGCTTGAGGTTGTCGTTGACGTCGTGGAACAGGGCGACGCCGCGGGTCTGGTAGTCGGCTCCGGCGTTGACCGCGCCGTTGCCGTCGTCCTTGGTCTTGCCGTAGGACAGCGCCAGGCGGTTCTTGCCGAAGCGGTAGGAGCCCTGCAACAGGTAGCCATCGCTGTCCACTTCGCGCAGGGTGGCTTCACCGGCGTTGTTGGTGAAGAAGGGGTTGATGCCCTTGGCCTGGAAGCCGGAGGCGACAACGGAGAAGGCGCCCATCTTGGCCTGCACGCCGTAGCCCAGGCCCTTGGAGGTGACGCTGTCCACGGCCGGGTCGGTGTTGTCGGAGGTCTGGTAGCCGCCGTTGAGCCAGGAGTAGATCTGCGCGCCGCCCAGTTCGAATTCGTAGGTGAGTTCGGACTCGAAACGCGGGTTCTCCTGGTAGGCCTTGCCGGTGGCGCTGCTGTCGTTGGTGTCCACCGGGTCCATGATGCCGACCGCCAGGCGCAGGCCGTCGGACTTGGGGGTGCGGTAGGTGATCTGCGAGGTGGGGAAGGGATAGGGGTAGCCGCTGCCGATGTTGCCGAAGGACACGCCGCCGCCATCCACCAGGCCGAGGGTGTCGCTGACCTGGCCGTACCCGGCGAGCAGTTCGTCGAGGAGGATGTTGGAGCGGGCGAACAGGCCGAAGTCCTTGCCCACCAGCACTTCGCCCCAGTCGCTGGCGACGGTGCCGTAGAACTGGCGCACGTCGATGGCGGTGTCGGTGCCGTTGGTCTCGCTGTCGTTGATGGTCACCCAGAAGGAGGCGCGGCCGCCGAGCTTAAGGTCATCCACCTGCTTGCCCATGTTGAAACCGATCCAGTTGGGCAGGAACCCCATCTTCACGCGGGACTGCCGGCGGTCGTAGCGCTCGCCTTCGCGGTCGACGTCGCTGTTGACGTAGAAGGCGTTGACGTAGCCGTCGGTGGCGAAGGTGGTGCCGTCCTTCTCGTAGAGGACGATCTCAGCCTTGGCCTGCTCCATGGCGACCAGGGCCAGGCCAGTGGTGAGGGCGAGGGGGAGGAATCCGATGACGGCGTTCTTGTTGTTGTGCATGGCGCTCTCCGCGGTGTGGGACGACCCGTCCGGGCCGTGTCGGAGGCGATTATCGAAACGCCGGAACCCCCGCCATATGCGGCCTTGGCGCTGTTGTGCCGGTTCCTTGGCGGGGCGCGGGCGGGCCTGGCGGAAGGTCGCGGGACGGGCCCGGGGCGGAGGTCGCGGACGGCGGACGACCGAAGGCCCGCCCCCTTGGACTGGGGGCGGGTCGCTGCGGAAGGAGTAGGACGGAGGGAGGGGTCAGCGCCAGGGCAGGCCGGGCGACGGGGCGTTGGCCAGCAGGTGCCAGCCGCCCTCCCCGGCCACCAGCCGCGCCAAGGCGCGGTGCAGGTCGTCAGGGCCGAGGGTGGCGAGGGCCAGAGCGAGTTGCAGGTGCCAGTCCGCCGGCCGGGCGCCGAGGTGCAGAGGGCTGGCGTTGCCGGGCAGGTCCTCCGCCGCTTGCCGCCATGCCTGCAGGAGCGCCTCGCGCAGGGGCTCGGCCTGCGCCAGCAAGGGCGGCGCCTGGTCGAGGAAGGCCTGGACCTGCACCAGCACTTCGAGCACCGGCGTGTCGGCAGCCTGCACGGCGAAGACCAGCCCGGACTGGCCGGCCACATGGCGCAGGCCGGCGAATACCGCGTAGCCCAGGTTCAGCTCGGTGCGCAGGCGCTGGTAGAAGGGCGATTCCAGGCTGCGGCCCAGCCAGTGCCAGAGCGCTTCGCTGCGGGCGCTGCGATCCGGCACCGGACAGAACAGCACCAGCGCCGGTTCGCCCTGGCCCGGCAGGTGATGCCAGTAGTGACCGGGGGCCAGAGCCGGCGGCGCGAGGCTGCGGGGCATTGCCTCGCCGGGCAGGGCGTCGAGCAGGGCCTGGACGCTGGGCAGGTCGTCGTCGGCCAGGCCGAGGGCGATCACGTCCCAGCGGCTGGCGTCGAGGCTGCGGCGGATGCTGGCGGGGCTGACGACGGCCTGCGCCGGAGCGGCCCCTCGCGGGGTGGCGAGCACTTCGGGCAGCCGCTGCAGCAACTGCCGGATCGGCAGCTCGGCAGCCAGCCGGTTGCGCCCGGCCTGCAGCAGCCGGGGCCCTTGTTCGCAGGCGGCCAGCGGCGGTGCCAGCACGGTTCGCAAGGCGGCGGCGAGCATGGCCGGGAGGTCACCGGAACGGCCTTTGACCTGCAGTTGCCAATCCAGCCCCTGCTCCAGCAGCAGCAGGTCGCCGCCCTGCTGTTGGGCCTGGCTGCGCAACCCGCGCAAGGCGCGCTGCAGCGCCGGGTAGTGGGCGGGGTCGCGGACGCCGGGGTTCAGCCGCCAGCGCAGGAGCAGCTGGGCGTGCCCGGGGTCCCCCGGCCAGCGCACCAGCGGAGGGGCCGCGCGGGGCGCCTGGGGCGGCGCGACGAAGGCCTGGAAGGCTGGTGCGGGGCCGAAGCGCCAGCGCACCTCCGGGCGCAGGGGCGGCGCCAGGGGCGCGGGCTCCAGCGCCAGTTCGAAACCGGCCGACAGGCAGCGGGCCGACACCGGGCGCGCCTCGCCCAGCAGGCGTACGAGGCGGGCCGGCTGCAGCTGGGCCAGCAGGGCCGCCAGGGCACTGGCGGGCAAGGTGCCGTGGCGCTGTGCCTGGTCGCGGATGAAGTCCAGGGGCGCCTGCCGGGGCGCGGCGGGCCGCTCGTGCAGGAGGCGCGCCCAGGGCTCCCGCTCGCGCAGGGCGGCGAGCCAGGCGAACAGGCCGCCTTCGATGCGGGCGCGGGTGTCGGCACTGGCATCCGCCAGGGCCAGCTCCAGCACCAGCAGGGCCTGGCCCTGGTGGTGGTAGGTCAGGTGCAGGTCGAGGCCGTCGCACAGGCCCTGTTCGCACAGCCAGCCCTGGAAGCTGCCGGGGCTTTCGTCCCGCAGCAGTTCGCTGAGCAGGGCCACGGCGTCGGGCAGCGTCTCGGGCTGGCGCTCCAGGGCGAAGGCCAGCCACTGGCGCGGAGCGCCGGGCAGTTGCAGGCGCAGGCTGTGGCAGGCCAACGGCAGCAGGGGCGGCGCTGCCCGGTGTGGCAGCGCCTGGCCCGGCGGGCAGCCGGCGAAGGCCTGCTGGACGAACGCCTGCACCTGCTCCGCCGGCTGCGGCGCGACCACCCACAGCTGGCGCTCGCCGGCCTCGGCGAACCGGCCAAGGGCGGCCTGGAAGGCGGGCGCGTCGATGGCCAGGCTGTCGCGGTGGCCGGCATGGAAGTCGGCCAGGGGGTGACCCGGCGCCAGCACGGCGGCCAGGGCGGATTGAGCTTGGGTCCAGGGGTCGCGCCCCCGGTTGAGGTATTCGATCTGCAGGATTTCCCGCTCGCGGCGCTGCAGGTCGAGCCTGGGCAGCGGCGCCTGGAGCAGGTCGGCGAGACGCTCCAGGCCGGCCTGGAGGCGATCGGCGGGCAGCTCGAAGAAGAAGTCGGTGTGGTGGGCCTGGGTGCTGGCGTTGAGGCGGCCGCCACAGGCCTGGACGAAGGGCATCAGCCGCTCGCCCTGGATGAAGAGCTGGCCGCCGAGAAAGCGCAGGTGTTCGAGGAAGTGCGCAAGCCCCGGCCACTCGCGGGGCGCGTCATGGCTGCCGGCGTGGACCCGCAGCAGCACGGCGGCGAGGGGGCCCGGCTGCTGCCAGGTGCGCAGGGGGAGCGGGCTGGAGGGGGCAGGCGTCTCGGACATGGGCAGCACCGTCGACAAATGCGCACAGCATCCTCAACCCATGCCCACAGGGCAATGCTTCTTTGGACGTCAGCGGTGCCTTGACGCTCCGACCTGGCCTGCCGAGAATCCGCGCGCCTCCCGGTGCGGCCGTTCCATCCAGCCGAGCCGCCGTGCTTCCCCGCGCGGCGCCGGCCTCAGGTCTTCCAGTCCCGATGTCCGCACCCGCGCGCCCTGCGCCCCCCTTCGACCCGACCCGGTGCCCGGCTGCCTTGCCTCGGGCGCGCGGTCCCCCCTACCCAAAAGGAAAACGACATGACCCTGATCCGCCTGTCCAAGGCCGCCATGGTGCTGGCCATGGCCTTCTTCGCCACCTTGGTCGCCTTCGGCAACATCACCGACTACGGCACCAACTTCGCCTTCGTGCGCCATGTGTTCCTGATGGACACGCTGTTCCCCGACAACCAGATCATGTACCGCTCCATCACCACGCCCTGGCTGCACCACGCGGGCTACATCTTCATCATCGCGCTGGAAAGCCTGACCGCCCTGCTCTGCTGGATCGGCGGCGTGCGCCTGCTGCGGGCGATCAAGGCGCCGGCCGAGACGTTCCGCGCGGCCAAGGGCTGGGCAGTGGCCGGCCTGACCCTGGGCTTCCTGACCTGGCAGGTGGGCTTCATGTCGGTGGGCGGGGAATGGTTCGGGATGTGGATGTCGAAGCAGTGGAACGGCGTGCCGGATGCCTTCCGCTTCTTCATCACGCTGCTGGTGGTGCTGATCTACCTGACTATGCCCAACGACGGCGGCGAAACCGGCAATGCCTGAGTGAGCGGTCGGTCGTAACTAAAAAGCCCCGCCAGTGCGAGCTGTGCGGGGCTTTGTCATTCATGGTGTCCCAGAGTGGGTTCGAACCACCAACCTTCCCCTTAGGAGGGGGATTAACTAGCCAACGCTATTGGCCTTTCCCCTGTATCTATGCGACTTACGGCCTCCATTGAGTTCAACGGAACGCAACCGTATATTCTTTTCTGCTGGTAGGCTGCTGGTAGAAGGAATGAAAACGAAGATCACGCAGAAGTTACTGAACGGCCTTGAGCCTCAGGAGAAACCTTACCGGATCCACGATACCGAGCAGCCTGGTTTATTCCTTCGCGTACAGCCCACCGGACACGTCTCGTATATGGTCACCTGGGGCAGGAACCGGGAAAAATCTCTGGGCCGTGTCGGCAGGCTCACTCTGGCCCAAGCTCGAGCCGAGGCAGCGCGCTACTTGGCCGACGCGTACGAGCACGGCGAGCCCCTTGCGGTGATTGAGGGACGTACCGCAGCCACCTCCCCCACCCTTCGCGCCTTCATCAATGACACGTACCTCCCGTGGTTCAAGGCCCACCATCGCGGCTATCAGAAGACGGAGCACACCCTAACTACCTGCTTTGGGCCGATCATGAATCAGCGCTTAGTAGACATCACCAGTCGAGACTTAGAGCAGATCCGCACGGACTGGCTCAATTCAGGCAACAAACCATCGACGGTAAACCGCAAGATGGGCAGCATCAGCGGCGTCTTCAGCCGAGCCGTGGATTGGAACTACCTGGACGCCTCGCCACTGGATAAGGTTAAGGCGCTGAAGGTCGACGCTAAGGGGCGCATCCGCTACCTGTTGAAAGACGAAGCCAAAGCCCTCTGGGATGCCCTGGACGCGCGCGAGGAAAGGATGCGGGCCGAGCGTGATACTGCCAACCAATGGCGCGCAGAGCGCAAGCAGGAGCCCATGGCGGACCTGCGCGCGGTCGCTTTCACCGATCACCTCAAGCCCATGGTCACCCTGTCGCTGAACACCGGGCTACGCCGAGGCG
Source organism: Metapseudomonas otitidis (assembly GCF_011397855.1). NCBI lineage: Bacteria > Pseudomonadati > Pseudomonadota > Gammaproteobacteria > Pseudomonadales > Pseudomonadaceae > Metapseudomonas > Metapseudomonas otitidis. Next base: position 4,505,489 of record NZ_AP022642.1, read on the forward strand.
AGTTGTTCAACCTGCGATGGGCCCATGTAAACCTGACAGGGAAGACCATCACCGTCTCGGGCGAAGGTGCCAAGACCGCTGATACGCGGCATATCCCGCTGAACTCTGGTGCCCTGGCCACTCTGGAAGCCTGGAAGAAGCAGAATGAGGCTAGCGGTTACGTCTTCCCTGGCAAGAACGGCGAGCGCATGACGGACGTGAAAACAGCTTGGGTGGAGCTGCTGAAGAATGCTGGCGTGAAAGGCTTCCGCTGGCACGATATGCGTCACGACTTCGCCTCACGCTTGGTGATGGCTGGCGTTCCGCTCAACACTGTTCGTGACCTGTTGGGGCACAGCGATATCAAGATGACGCTTCGCTACGCCCACCTCGCTCCCGATAGCAAGGCAAGAGCAGTTGAGCTGCTTCAGAACACGATATTGTCTTCGTCATAGGGGTCATAAGGCTTAATGGAGGGCAGGTTTTTATACCTCTCAACATGAACCTTTAAACAATCCCAATTACTCCTAAAAATGCTCATATTGAAGTATTCAGGAATAGTCGGCGCATCTGGGAACGTCCAGAAATACTCCGTCAGAGTAACTGTTTCCCATAAGCGCAATTCGTCATAAGTAAGAACCGAAGGCATGTAAAAAGCCATATTGGCAAGACGCGTTGGCTCGTCAGTTGACCAAACCTTATCGATCAACGCAGCGAATGTGTCATCTGAGCCGGGGGCTTTCTGTTGGCTAATCGCATTTCCGATAGCCCATTCGATCACCGCTGTTAGGGAGCGTTTTTGCTCCCTCCCCATAATGTCCAGCGCAAATTTGACCTTTGGGTCTATGCGTATCCCCACACTTACCGTCGTTGCGGTTTCGCCAACCCGCTTCGTTGTCTTCGTAGCCAATTCAACCACTCCTTACCTCTGGATGGTCGCAATCTTGCCTCGCTAGCAAAGGCAGGTCAATTCCATTCTGTGCCGCTGTGTAAAGCAAAAGTCAGTTGTGTTTAGCAAATGCTTGCACACACCACAAAACGCGTTGTAGTCTCATATCAGCTGGCGCGAACCAATTCACACCTACGGCCAGCAGGAGAGAGACATGACGAATGCGGCAGTGGCTTTGGAGCACTCCAAAATGGCGGTTGGACCCGAGGAGGCAGCACGGCTCACCGGAACAACTCGCCAGGCGATTTACAAGGCTTTTTCGGGCGGACAGCTGGCTAGCTTCAAATTGGGAAAGCGCCGCTTGATTTTGGTAGGCGAGTTGGAGGCCTGGCTGAAGCGCATGGCAAAGGAGAACCGCAAATGAGCCACGTAATCAGCCAGGTGGAGCGCGCACGGCTGACAAATAGCGCTGAGGCGATCGTTGCTATCGGGTGCGCTATCGACGCGATGCTAGCGGTGATCGAAGAGAACGAAATGCGCAAGGACGAGGGAGAGCGGGAGTTTGTAACCCCCTACCAGCGCGGCGCCATGCTCTCAGGCGTGCGAGTGCTAGCCGGAACCCTGGCCGGCCACGCCGAGCCGCTGGGGCGCTTCGTCGAGCGAGCGGCAGTTGCTCGCGAATCGCTGGAGGTACAGCCGCGATGACCAAGCGCAGCAACGTCAGGAAGTTTAAGACGCGACAGCAGATGCTTGCCGAGGCGACGGCCATCGCGTGGCGCAACGACCTTGCCAGGAAGTCGATTGACGGCATGAACACGATTACTGGGATTCTGGCCAACAGCGATGCGCACAGCATCACGGACGAGCAGAAAGCCGGCCTGCTGGATGCGTGCGTTTCAATCGACGCGATGCTTTCAGTGATTGCGCTGAAGGTCGCTGAAGACGAGGAAAACAGCCATGAGAAAAGCTGAAGAGACAGCCAAGGCAGTGCTGCAACACTGCCAGGGCTCAGAGGTCACGGGCGTGACGGTCGAGAGTGTGGCAGAGGTAAAGAACGGTGTCGAGTCGAAGCCGCTGACAAAAATCATGCGCATCCTTGGGCACTTCGCAAGCGGGGGCTCGCTCAATCGGTTTGAGGCTGAGCACCTGGGCGACCACTGCCTAAACACCACAATCGCGACGCTTGTTCGTGACTACAGCATTGATTTTGTACGCATCCCCGAGCGCGTCCGCAGCCGTTTTGGCGCAGATGCGAGGGTCATTCGCTACCACCTTAGCGAGACCAGCCGCGAGGCCGCTGCGCGCGTCCTGCGGAAGCTGATAGGCAAACGCCAAGGGGGCGCGAAATGAGCACTCAACTCAAAACCAGCAGATACAGCTTTTGCGCATTCGCGGGCGATTCGACTGACTCCCCGCTGTTCTCTGTAAACGCAGGCGTGCCCGTCGAGTCGGCACTTGCCTCGGCATCCTGCCTGCTCGAAATCGCGCAGAAGATCTTGATGGCTGGCGCCGACGGTGAAGGCCTGGACGCAACGCAGATAACCGCCGCCCTCGTCATCATCGATCAGTCAAAGGCAAGCATTGACGCCGCATGGAACGGTGTAGAGAAGGCCGAAAACCTGGCTGTCTCTTCCCTCGAAGAGCAACTAGATAAAGCGGGGTAGGCATGGCCGCCAGAAAGGACAGGCGGGCCAAATCGGCCGGGCGTAGCAGCATGCCCGGCCCTTACTCGGCCATCCCTCATGCGCTACAGGACACCGATGATTTCCGGCTTCTGTCTGGTGGAGCAATCAAGGTGCTGCTCGGCCTGATTCGCCAGTATCGAGGCCAGAACAACGGCGACCTAAGCGCGTCTTTCACTCAGGCCAAGCTGTGGGGCATCAACAGCAAAACGACGCTGGCAAAGGCTTTAGACGAGCTGCAGACGAGAAACCTCATCGTACGCACTCGCGAAGGTCGCTTTATCAAGCCAGGCGGATGCTGCGCGCTGTATGCCCTGACCTGGCAACCAATAAACGAATGCGACGGCAAGCTAGAAGTCGCAGCAACCGTGACGGCGCCGCGAAAGCTCTCGCTAGAGCGCGCCATCGGGAAGAGTGCCGCATGATGAAGATTGCGACCACCTCGCTCCCTGCCGTAGGGGCGCCATTGCTTGGCGGCTTCTACGCGGGGCGCTATCAAAGGCTCTTAACAACAGAAAACCCGGTCCAGAAAGTGTACCCACTCAGTACAGTTTCTGGACGCATGGGCATAAGCAGCACCAGCGAAAACGCCCCTCATCGGTACAGAAAGTGTACCCACAAGGCATGTTCACTTAGTCCAGTTTCTGGACTCCTTTATATATTACCAAGGGCAACGCCCCTTCCTTGTTCTGCTCTTAAGCCTTGTTTCTACGCTTTGAGAGGCGCGAGGCCTTCGCAGGCGCAGCCGAAACAGACCAAGTGGTCCGACTCGGACATTTCTATGCGAGGTATTTGCATATGGGCCTGACTGAAGAAGAGCGGCGCGCCCTTCATCGGCGCTATTGGACCGCAAGCACTGTTTGGAGCAAGGCCTGGGAAGAACAAGGCTATTTTGGCGAGCCGCCGCCCCGCCCAGCCTTCCCCGAAGAAATACGAGGCCTCACTTGTGGCGCCAAGACCAGGCAAGGCCCCCCCTGCAAGCGAACGGACCTCTTCGTTTCCGGGCGCTGCAAGTTCCATGGGGGTATGTCTACCGGGCCTCGAAAGACTCGACGCCATATCATAAAATGAAAAGCGCCGCATTTTCATGCGGCACAGGTCAATCAGTTCTTGTAGTTAGGGTACTGAAGCTCAAGTATTTCCATATAATTGGCTGCTCTTACCACCCATACAGTTTTCCCATCCGCATTTGGTATTTGGGCATCTTTACCCCCAAGTGCCGCGAGAAAATCAGGCGTTCCAGGCTCCGGCTCCCTCATTGATGCCTGCTCGGGGAGATAGCCCAAGCTAATCAGCAGCTCTTTAGCAGCCTGGCGCTGTGCCTGAGCATGATCGCGCTCACGCTGGCTAAATTTTTCAGGTGCAGAAGCCACAAACGACGCAGCAACGAACTGCCCTGCTGCCTGATCTACTATCTTCCGTACCTGCTCGGTAGAGAGCTTTTTCTCATCGGACATTTTCTGGATCCTTAAATTTCCGTTTCCTTAACTGGCTCGCTCATTGCAAGCTCACACGGTTATGACAGCCATTTGCCATCAATTCAAGTAAACCCCATGGTTGTCAAACCCAGAGGCTCTTGATCCCCTACAAAGGACAGTCGGCAGGTTTTTGGAGCCCCTAAAGGATTCGCCGCTCCTTTTGGCGGAAACACCCCATGCAATCCCCCTTATGCGAAACCAACCCCATGCAATCCATGCAAAAGCCGGGTTCGCGAAACAAACCCCATGAAGGGTTGAGGAAAGTTGACTTTCTAGAGTCCTAAAGAGACGACCCGCAGTGCTTACAGATTCGGGCCGCCCTCTTCACTCGCTCTGCACATGCCGGACAGGCCTTTGACTGAAGGCGCCCCACAACGAACCCCGCGATGGCAAGAATTGGGGTTGCAATAAGCAGAAATCCAGCCTCAAGCTCACGATGAGACCCAGGCACAGCGCCAGAGGCGTCAAATAGGCCCACCACAAGACAAAACAGCGCAAGCAAGTATAGACCCACACGCATAACTAAAACCCTCTCCTATGCCCCCTGCAGGGGCTTTAAATCAATTTCAGCGGAAGCCGCTCCAGCGTGGTGAGAGTGCCACTATGGATATCAGCTTTCTGGTTTTCCGCATGCTAACTTGCTTCTTTCGAGAACCCCTAATGGATGACCCCACCTCAAAGTGAGGTACCACAAAGGTACTCTGGAACCCCTACGAACCTAAAATGTGATCAGAGATGCTTTCAGGAGTTTTTCAATGGGCGTCAAAAGAGAGAAGTTGATTGCTGATGCGTGGAATGCTCACACACATGGTGTGCTTGAAGGAAAACCCGAAACATACGTGAAGCTAAATCTCCGAGAAGCAATTCAGGAAGCGCTACATGGCAACTGCGATCCTGAAGAGATTGCAGATATCAAGAATCAGATTGTCCCTCTTGCCGTAGGAGCAGATGTAGATATGGACGCCCTAGATGAACTGCAGAGCCGCGCCTCCCAAGCCCCTGATTAAGGAACCCAGCCGGTTAGGCCTGGGTTGTCTAGCCTGATATTTGACAGGCATTTGACGGATTTATCTTGACGGCACCTTTACGAATCAAGGCGCGAAAAGGTCATAGAGCCGCGCCACACCTGGCCTCGCAGAAAGTTGCAGCGGCTTACTGTCAAACAATCCGTCTAGGGCCTGTCTAGTTTTCTGCGCACATCTCTAGGCGTCTCAGTGAGACCAAAACGTCACACTCGCCGCATATGCGCGCGTATCAATTAAAGCCAGCTCCGATTTGTGCAACGAAATCGACCATCGCTGGATATCCACGCGGAGCGCAAACCCGCGAATACAGGGCATAAGAGTTTCATCAAAGTTACACATTGATGGCAACTTTCGTTGCACCTTGGGCGCACTCATAAAGTACTGTACAAATATACAGATAAGGTCTAATTTGAGTTTATTGCGAAGTTCCATTAGCTCAGAGGCAGACCATGGACACCAAACCCCGCGCCAAACAAACAAGGCCCGTCCGCGCCGAAGTTAAAGCCGCATGGGAGCGAATCCGGTTAGCGGCTGGCTCCGGCGATATTCAGGCATCCGCCCTGCTCATCGCCCTTACAGAACATCGCCCGTTAATCCGCGCTGACATCGCGCAACTGTAAGGGATTCATCACATGCCTTTAGAAATCACCTTCAACGACAGCGGCGCCGAAGTACACATCGGCAAGTTTGGGCGCTTCGATGTTCCTGGCCTCACGGAATACGAATACAAGGAAACCGAGACAGGCCGAATTCTTAGTCAAAGCCTCAACACCTTCGACGTTCAAGCCGAAACCATCAGCTATGTAAGAAACAACAAATCCCTTTCGAGTTACGGGATTGAAGAGCAGTCGGCGCCGATTATCGAGAACATGGTTAACCATCTCGCGATTCATGCCGGCCAGCTTGAGCAAAAGGCCCAAGCCTTCAATGCCCTTGAGGCGGACTTGTACCGGGTGCCGCAACTTGAGCAGACACACACCGCTATGGCTATTGAGGATCGCGAGATCCGCGACTGGTGGCGCGCTATGAGCGCGGCACAGCGAACCAAACACATGCAACGAGCCCAGGAAGACCCCGGCAGTGAATCAACCCAGCGCCTTTGCATCGCCCTGCTCCGCTCGCCTGCTCCATTGGCCCTAATGGATCTTGAGACAGACCACTTCCGCAACATTTGGCAGTCTCATCGCCGGGCCGTTGAGCCCGACAAAGCGGCGGATATCGACATCGGGCGCAGCGTGCTGGAAAAGGCAAATCGCGGCATGGCGCACCTGATCGGCATTCACGGCAGGGTCACCGGCTGGACCGCCGACAAGGTGCTAGCAACGATCCTCAAATGCCCGGACCCTAGCGCGCAGAGCGGCCTTGTGGCCTTCCAGTTCTCTCCCAGAGATATCGCGGAGATGCGCAAGCGAATCCAGCAAGGGAGGGCGTAACGCATGGATATTGCTTCCCTTGGCATCGAGGTCAGGGCAGACGGCGTAAACCGTGCCACACAGGACCTTAACCGGCTTAGCCAGGCGTGCGACGAGGTGGACAGCGCCGCTGAAGGGGTTGGCCAGTCATTCCGGCAGACCTCACAGGGGCTCGGTAGCGCCAACGCACAGACGCGACAGGCAGCTATCAACCTCCGCGACGTGGGCGTTAGCGCTCGCCAGACACAAGCCGCACTGCGCCAGCTCCCGGCGCAGTTTTCTGACATTGTCATTTCTCTCCAGGGCGGCCAAAACCCGCTTTCCGTCTTCCTGCAGCAAGGCAGCCAGATCAAGGATAGCTTTGGCGGAGTTGGCCCGGCCCTTCGGGAAACGGCGCGCTATGCGGCTGGCCTCATCAACCCGTTTACGGTTGGCGCCAGTGTCGTTGGCGCCCTTGGCATCGCCGCGTACAAGGGCAGCCAAGAAATCACAGCCTTCAACAAGTCGCTAATCCTGACCAACAGCTATGCCACTTCGACTGGCGAGCAGTTGCAATACCTATCGAAGCAATATGCCGATTTGCTAGGCGTCACCCAAGGGAGCGCATCTAGCGCATTGGCGGGCGTAGCGGGATCCGGCTTCTTCACTGGAACCCAGTTCGAAGACGTGTCGCGCGCTGCAATCGCCATGCAAGACACGGTTGGCAAGTCCATAGACGACACGGTGAGCGAATTCCGCAAACTGGCGGACGACCCTGTAAACGCTGCAATCAAACTCAATGACCAGTACCACGTTCTAACCGCAACCACGTACGAGCAGATCGCGGCCATGGCTGAACAGGGGGACCAGGCTGGTGCCGCCTCCCTGGCAATCTCCACGTTCGCAGACGCACAAGTCAAAATGAGCATGGACGTTAAGGAGAACCTGGGGATCCTTGAATCAGCCTGGCGCTCTCTGGGTAAGACCGCGGACGAGGCGTGGGACTCCATGAAAGGGATTGGGCGTGAGCAGACCCTTGAAGATCAATTAGCCGTCCAGCAGGAAAAACTACAGCGTCTTCGTCAGATCGGTGGAGGCGTCGGAATCTTCGATAACTCCTTCGACGTGAAGCGCACTCAAGAGGAAGTAACGCGCCTCTTTGGTCTCATCACCGAGCGAGACAGCAAAGCATTCCAGACCACTATCGAAACAGCAAACCGCGAAGAGGGACTAAGAGCGCAGCAGTTCGTAAACGGCGTCAGTGACCTTGTGAAGTCCAACAAGGACAAGCGCAAGGAGATGACCGAAAAGCTCGACAAGGCCATTGTCGTGCTTCAGCGCGAGAACCCGGAAAGCGAGTTCCTGAAGGCTGAGAACCTTGCCGCGTTGCGCGCCGGCATTGATGAAAAATACAAAGATCCCAAGACCCGCACGCCGCGACAAAAAGCCTTTCAGGATGACGCGGCAACCCGAATGCTGCTTTCGCTCAAAGAGCAACAAGGCGCCCTTGAGTCTCAATTGCTGGTCAATGAAAAGCTCACTGCCGAGCAGAAGAAGCGCGCCGAGTTTGAGGCTCTAATTGCACAGCTCAAGAGCAAGGATGTTCTCACTACCGAGCAAAAATCCTTGCTCGCAAGCCAGGACGCAATCAAAGCCCAGCTCGACCGCAACGTCGCCATCTCCGAAGAGGTGCGGCTGCGGCAAGAATCCATCAAGTTTCAGGAACGCGCGGCGCAGATTGAAGCGCGCATCAAGAGCGCAAGCGAGGGCCGGAAAGAACGATACCAGCGACTACTTGAGGGGGCGGGGCTTGGAGCTAGAGAACGCCAACGGCTAAACGAGCAGAACGACCTATCACGCGAGTACACCAAAGCCCGCAGCCTTCTCGCTGAAAGCGCATCGGAAAACAAAATAAGTGGCAGCCAGTACGAAAGCGAACTAGCAAAAATAAATAGTATTTACAAAAGCGAACTGGCGAGTATCGATAACTTTTATCGAGAAGACGACAAGAAGCGAGCAAATTGGGTCAACGGCGCAAACGACGCCTTTGCGGACTACATCGATTCGGCCAAGAACGTTTCCGGCCAGACCTACGACCTCTTCAATAAAGCATTCGGCGGCATCGAAGACTCAATCGTAGATTTCGTGATGACCGGCAAGCTGTCGTTCTCCGACCTGGCGAATTCCATCATCGCCGACCTCGTACGGATTGAGGCGCGCAAGGCCATTGCCTTTGCCATCGGCGGCAGCGAGAGCGGCGGTGGGAGCGGCTTTGGCGGCCTTTTGAAGCTCGGATTTACTGCTGCCTCCGCTTACTTCGGCGGCGGCTTGTCAGCTTCCGCAGCCGGCTCCCTGGCTGCCGGATCGAGCCAGCTAGGGTATGCGCAAGACCTCTCCAATTTCGTCGCAGGCGCGCGCGCAGGTGGCGGCCCGGTATCGGCAGGCAGCATGTATCAGGTTGGCGAGAACAACCGTCCTGAGCTGCTCACGCAGGGCGGGCGCTCGTACTTGATCCCCGGCGACGGCGGAAACGTGACCCCGATCCGTGGAAATAGCGGCGGCGGTGGCCCTGTAACCAACGTCTTCAACCTGCCCAACGTCACCAACGCACGCGAAGCCAAGGAGGCGGCGGGCATATTGCAACGCTCGGTTGGCCGCGCCGTCCAGGGCTCCGGGAGATATATGTAAATGAGCCGCTTCAGCCTGGACATAGCGGCCTTTGTAGAGCGCACGCAAGCCGACCTTGAGACGGTGGTTAAGAAGGCCACAATCCACCTTTTGAACGAGGTGGTTAACCGCTCACCAGTCGGCAACCCCGAGTTGTGGGCCGCGAACGCAATCGCTACCGAGTACAACAACGAGGTGGCGCGCTACAACGCAGAGCTGCGCAACGATCCGGCGAACCTGACCAGCAGCGGGCGCCTTAAACGCGGGCTAGCAGTTAACGACTCGATGCCTCTGACATCTGGCGCCGGCTACGTTGGCGGGCGCTTCCGTGGCAACTGGCAAGTGTCTTTTGACGCCCCAGCGCCTACCGCCCTGGACCTGATCGACCCGCAAGGCGCCTCAACTATCCGGCGAGGTCTGGACGTGATTGTCGGCTTCGACGCCAACGTGTCCAGCGTCTGGCTAACCAACAATGTCCGCTATGCCTCACGCCTTGAGTACGGATGGTCAAAGCAGGCCCCTAGCGGCGTCGTCCGGGTCAGCCTGGCCGGCATTCAGAGCTATATCAATCAAATCGTTAGAGAGCTGCAGAGATGAGCGAAAAGGTTAAGCCTGGGCGCCCTGCCGGCGCCCGCCAGACCCTACCCACAAAGGCAGAAATCAAAGCGGCATGGGACCGCTTGAAGGCGGCAGCAAATGCCGGCGATGTACAGGCTTGCGCGCTGATGATCGCTCTTGGTGGATGCTCAGAGGCAGTAAGCGAGGTGAACAAGCCATGATTGATCTCTCGCAAAAAAGCGCAGTTGACCGCCTCAGAGAGCCGCACCGCCGCGAGGTTAGGCGCCTTGCTGAAAACCTCGGCTATAGCATTGAAGCAGTGCCAGGCGGCTTCAAGCTATCCAGGGGCGGCTATTGGCTGAAGGTGTGCGACCTTTACTACGTGCAGGCGGTTGATTTGATTCTCTGAGTTGGCTCCTTGGAGATCTTTAGCCGGCTCTGCCGGCTTTTTTATCCAAGGGAGACAGCAATGCCAGATCAACGAATTGCAGACCTGCTAGAGCGCCTGTGCGAAAGCGTGGAGTCGCTGAGTAAGGCCATCAGAAGCACCGGTAAACAGGCAGCCCCTTTCGATGGCGAAATTTTCAGGGAGATCCTGACAGAGGAAGAAGTGGCAAGCCTTACCGGACTCAAATCACGCTCGCGTCAGATCCGGTGGCTTCGGGAAAACGGTTGGATACACGAGTCAGCAGCAGGGGGCAGGCCTCTTGTAGGACGTTTATACCTGAAGCAAAAATTGGGAGGCAGAGTGGGGCCAGATCAGAAAGCACCAGCACCAACCTGGACGCTAGACCTATCCAAGATCAAGTGACTTCCTGCGGGCATGAAAAAGCCCCGCACTAGGCGGGGCTTCGATCATTTGGACTCGAGCCTTCCAATCGTTCGCTGGAGCTGCTCAAGCTTGTCGCGAGTGCTATCACCTTCACTCTTGATCTGAGCCTGAACGGACTTCAGCTGCATATCCATATGACGACGTGTCGCAGCTGCCTCCTGGCTAACCTGAAGCACTAGAGCCTCGCTGGATTTTCCATCCATGGCTTGCTGAAGCTCTCTACGCGTATCGTTAATGGATGAATTCAGATACAGGAAGCTTCCAGCTAAGGCGAGCAAAATCGCTCCGGCCAGCCAGATAAGGATGTTCAACCTCAACTCAACGTTGCTGTTCACGGTTGTTGTATTCACGACTTGCGCCTTTAGAGCCGCAGGCTCAGATACATCTGTGTTTTCTAGTATAGCGAATCGACCGATCTTCTGAGCGACCTGGGCGACGAGTAGCTGAGCTCCTTTCAGGTCAAACGTATCGTACGCCTCGTTCTGGAATTCTATCACCCTTGCCATCGTCAGCTCTCTTCGATCTGCTTCGCAACAAAGGCCGAATGAAAGAAAGCAACGAATCCGCAGTTGTTGCAGGTGGCGAAGTAGAGCCATACGCCGAGATTCTGAATGTGGGGAACCGGCGTAGCTACAGCGCCAATCGTCTTGCCGTCGGGGCCGGGACTCACCTCAAAATCGCCATTGCGACAGTAAGGACACCTGGCTTCAGGAGCGCGCACATTCAGGAAATCAACGAACTGCTGAGGCCTTATTTTCAGATATCGCTCTTTCGGATCTACTGGCTGGTTGGGGTCTTCTTCGTTCATTGCTCGTCCTTGATCTGCTGTAAGCGCATTCTGACATCACCAGCAGCGGCTTTGGAATAAGCCCCTTGAAGGTCCCCGTCGGTATCTAGACTGCTGACACTTATGACTATACCCCTACAGAACACTAAGGAGACGGGATTACGTCATCTGACGAGTCAGGCGACGGAATCGTGACGGCCTTTGCAATCGATTTGCACACGCGCCTGATCGAGCCTACCTCTGCACAAACCTAGTAACCCCCAGCATCTGCTCCACAACTATCCCTTCCCAAGCCATGCCTGCATATGCGGTAGTGAGGATGTGGAAGGCCATGGCCTGCTTCTGGCTCTAGAGCTCATAGATATCGTTTCATGGCCTTACCGATTTGTGTTCACCGTCGCGGTATTCCCGCAGGAACCTCATCACGTCTTCTCGCAGCCAGGCATGCTGGCCAGCGATCTTGAATCCTTTCGGCAGCCAATCGGCCTGCCGACGAATCCCGTCACGTATCGATGCCTCCGTCTTGCCGAGCATCCTGGCCATCCCGGCGACGTAGATCACTTCGCTATCTTCTGACACCTCTACCTCCTCGCTCCGCTTGCCCGGACCACGTGTTATCCCGAGTAGACCCTAATTAAAACGGCCTGATTCGAGCAAATCCAAGTTTTTTGGTTGATGTGCAACACCCAAAGTGCAACACTTATTAAAAAGCACCCTAAGTGATACAGGAGCGCATCAGCCATGTTCATCCGCACCTATCTCCGAGCCTCTACCCAAGAGCAGGACGCCAGTCGAGCCAGGGAGTCGCTTGAGTCCTTCGCTGCTACCCACGGCCTGGCCATTGCTGCCGAGTATCTGGAGAACGAGAGCGGTGCCAAGGCGGATCGCCCCGAGCTGCTGCGACTCTTGAAGGACTCCCGCAAAGGCGACGTACTTCTGGTGGAATCTATCGACAGGCTTTCTCGCCTACCTGCGGATGATTGGCAGAAGCTCAAAGCAGCGATTGACTCAAAAGGGCTGCGGATCGTTGCGCTCGATCTACCGACCAGCCACCAGGGCATGGCCGACACTAAGGGTGACGAATTCACAAGCCGGATGCTTGGGGCTATCAACTCGATGCTCGTGGAGATGATGGCGGCGATAGCCAGAAAGGACTATGAGCAGCGTCGCGAGCGACAAGCCCAAGGGATCAGCAAGGCCAAGGCCGAAGGTAAGTACAAGGGTCGTCCAGTTGATGAGGACTTGCATAAGCGTGTCACTGAGCTGCTAAAGGCGGGCCTTGGCATCCGCGCCACGGCGCGCCATGCGGATTGCAGCACCACCACCGTACTGCGTATTCGTGATGCAATCGAAGGTGGGGACGGCTTTGCTGAGCTGCTACAACCTACCAGATCGTGAAGGTCTGGCGACTTCGCGCTGGTAGGCTGCTGTTAAGGTGTCGTACAGATTGGCGGCCTGCCTTGCGCAGGCCGCATAAATACTGGTGTCCCAGAGTGGGTTCGAACCACCAACCTTCCCCTTAGGAGGGGGATGCTCTATCCAATTGAGCTACTGGGACATCGGAACGGGCGGCATGTTAGCGGCGCTCGGCGTTTTTGTCATGCCACTGCCACCGGCTAGGCTCAGACTTCCGGAAAAAAGGAGCGACACCATGCAACCGAGCCGCCTTGATCCCCTCCCCGACTCCCCCTTCATGACCCTTGAGCTGCGCGCTGCCAGCCCGGCCGATGCCCCGGCGCTGGCGCTGCTGCTGCACCAGCTGGGGCCGGACGAGCCGCAGCCGGACCCGACGCTGCTGGCGCTGCGCCTGGAGAACCTGCCGGCCGGGCGGGAGGTGCTGGTGGCGGAGCGGGAGGGCCAGTTGCTGGGCACCTGCACGGTGATCCTGGTGGAGCACCTGGCCCACAACTTCGCCCGCTCGGCCATCGTCGAGGACGTGGTGGTGGACGCCGAGGCCCGTGGCCTGGGGGTGGGCAAGGCGCTGATGGAGAAGGCGGCGGAGCGCGGCCGGGCGCTGGGCTGCTACAAGCTGGTGCTTTCCAGCGGGCTGGGCCGCGAGGCGGCCCATGCCTTCTACGAGTCCCTGGGGTACCGGCGCCACGGGGTCAGTTTCTACCTGGACCTGTAGCGCCGGCGTCGCGCTTCAGGTCCGCCCGAAGCGCTCTTCGGCCAGGCGGTCGGCCACCTCGGTGGTGGTGCGGCCCTCCTGGTCGGCGCGCTGGAAGATGGTCTTGAGGGTGGCGCCGATGCCTTCGATGTGGGCCTTGAGGGCGGCGGTGCTGCCGCCGCTGCGCTCGTAGTGCACGTCGATGATGCCGCCGGCGTTGATGGCGTAGTCCGGGGCGTAGAGGCAGCCGTTGCGGCGCAGTTCCTCGGCCAGTTGCGCGTCGGCCAGCTGGTTGTTGGCGGCGCCGGCGACCACGGGGGCGCGCAGGGCTTCGAGGGTCTGCAGGTTGAGGATGCCGCCCATGGCGCAGGGGGCGAACACGTCCACGTCCAGGCCGTAGATCTCGTGCTGGCCGACGGCCTTGGCGCCCAGTTGCTCGACGGCGCGGCGCACGTTGGCCTCGACGATGTCGGTCACCCACAGTTCGGCCCCGGCGTCATGCAGCAGGCGGGCGAGGTGGAAGCCCACCTGGCCGACGCCTTGGATGGCGACGCGCAGGCCCTTGAGGTCATCCCGGCGCAGGCGGTGCTGCACGGCGACCTTGAGGCCGATGAACACGCCGTAGGCGGTGGACGGCGACGGGTCGCCGCTGCGGGTGCCGCCGTCGAAGGCTTCGCGGGTGTTGGCGCCGGCCACGTGGCGGGTGCGCTCGGCCATGATCTGCATTTCCGTCGGGCCGGTGCCGGAGTCGGCGGCGGTGATGTAGCGCCCGCCGAGGCTGTCGACGAAGTCGCCCATGGCCTGGAACAGCGCTTCGGTCTTGTCCTTGCGCGGATCGCCGAAGATGACGGCCTTGCCGCCGCCCAGCGGCAGGTTGGCCAGGGCGGACTTGTAGGTCATGCCACGGGACAGCCGCAGCACGTCACGCAGGGCCTGCTCGTCGTCGGCGTAGGGGAACATGCGGCAGCCGCCGAGGGCGGGGCCGAGGTTGCGGTTGTGGATGGCGATGATGGCCTTGAGGCCGCTGGCCTTGTCATGGCCGTAGACGACCTGTTCGTGGTGGTCGAATTCGACGTGGCTGAAGACGGACATGGGGGTTCCTCGATTCGGGTTGGGCGTGTTTCAAGTCGATGGGGCGCCCTCCCCCATGGACCGGGAGAGGGGCCTCTGATCGGGCGTCAGGCTGCCGGGTCGAACAGGTGCAAGACCTGCACGTCGCTGGCGGTGAGGCGCGCGCGCAGCTGCTGCTCCTGCTGGCGGACCTTGGCCAGGGCGCGTTCCTTCACCGGGCCGTAGCCGCGGATCTGCTCGGGCAGTTCGGCCAGGGCGACGGCAGCGGCGTAGTTACCGGGGCGCAGCTCCTTGAGGATGAGCGCCACCTGGGCTTCGTACTCGTCGATCAGCTGGCGTTCGAGCTTGCGCTCGTGGCTGTAGCCGAAGGGGTCGAGGGCGCTGCCACGCAGGAAGCGGAAGCGCGCGAGGACGTCGAAGGCCTTGAGCATCCAGGGGCCGAAGCGACGCTTGCGCGGCTCGCCGGTGGCCGGGTCGGGCTTGGCCAGCCAGGACGGGGCGAGGTGGAATTCGAGGCTGTAGTCGCCCTCGAACTGCGCCTCCAGCTGCTTGCGGAAGCTGGCGTCGCTGTAGAGCCGGGCCACTTCGTATTCGTCCTTGTAGGCCAGCAGCTTGGCGTAGTAGCGGGCCACGGCGCGGGTCAGGGCCTTGTCTTCGCCGATGTCGGCCTGGCGCACGCGCTCCACCAGGGCGCGGTAGCGCTCGGCGTAGGCGGCGTCCTGGTAGGCGCGCAGGTGGTCGGCGCGGTACTGGACGATCTCTTCCAGGGTTTCGCAGCGCGGGGCTTCGATCTCGGCCGGGCGGGCGAGCTTCTCCACCGCCGGCAGGTCGTGGGCGGCGCGGCGGCCCCAGAGGAAAGCCTGCTGGTTGAGGGTGACGGCGACGCCGTTGAGTTCGATGGCCTTGTCAATGGCGGCGGCGGAGATGGGCACCAGGCCCTTCTGGTAGGCGTAGCCGAGCATGAACAGGTTGGTGGCGATGCTGTCGCCCAGCAGGCGGGTGGCCAGGCGGGTGGCGTCGACGAAGTGGGTCTTGGCTTCGCCCACCGCCTCCACCAGGGCGTCACGCATGGCGGCGCCGGGCACCTGGGCGTCGGGGTTGCGGGTGAACTCGGCGGTGGCGGCCTCGTGGCTGTTGACCACCGCGGTGGCGATGCGGTCGTTGAGCTTGGCCAGGGCCTCTTCGCTGGCGGCCACCACCAGGTCGCAGCCCAGCAGCAGGTCGGTCTCGCCGGCGGCGATGCGCACGGCGTAGATGTCGTCCTGCTTGGCGGCGATGCGGATGTGGGTGATGACCGGGCCGAACTTCTGCGCCAGGCCGGCCTGGTCGAGCACGGTGCAGCCCTTGCCTTCGATGTGGGCAGCCATGCCCAGCAGGGCGCCGACGGTGGTGACGCCGCTGCCGCCGACGCCGGGCAGGAGGATGTTCCAGGGCCGGGCGAGGCTCGGCTGGCGCGGCTCGGGCAGGGCGACGAAGAGTGCCTTGGCTCCGGCGGCCTCGGGCTTGCGCAGGCTGCCGCCGTGGACGGTGACGAAGCTGGGGCAGAAGCCTTCGACGCAGGAGAAGTCCTTGTTGCAGGCGTTCTGGTCGATCTGCCGCTTGCGGCCCAGTTCGGTTTCCAGGGGCAGCACGGAGAGGCAGTTGGACTTGACGCTGCAGTCACCGCAGCCCTCGCACACGGCGGGGTTGATGAAGGCGCGCTTGGCCGGGTCGGCGAGCTTGCCGCGCTTGCGGCGGCGGCGTTTCTCGGTGGCGCAGGTCTGGTCGTAGATGATCACCGAGACGCCCTTGAACTCGCGCAGTTCGCGCTGCACGGCGTCCAGCTCGCGGCGGTGGTGGAAGGTGACGATGGGCGCGAAGGTGGCGCGGGTGGGGTACTTCTCGGGTTCGTCGGTGACCAGGGCGATGCGTTTGACGCCTTCGGCGAAGACCTGCTGGCTGAGCTGGTCGACCCGCAGTTCGCCGTCGATGGGCTGGCCGCCGGTCATGGCGACGGCGTCGTTGTAGAGGATCTTGTAGGTGATGTTGACGCCGGCGGCGACGGCGGCGCGCAGGGCCAGCTGGCCGGAGTGGAAGTAGGTGCCGTCACCCAGGTTCTGGAAGATGTGCGGGGTGTCGGTGAAGGGGGCCTGGCCGATCCAGGTGGCGCCCTCCCCGCCCATCTGGGTGAAGGTGTCGGTGTTGCGGTCCATCCACTGGGTCATGTAGTGGCAGCCGATGCCGCCCTGGGCGCGGCTGCCTTCGGGCAGCTTGGTGGAGGTGTTGTGCGGGCAGCCGGAGCAGAAGTGCGGGGTGCGCACGGTGGTGTGCTTGGGTGCGGCGAGGGCCTTCTCCTTGGCGGCAAGGAAGGCCAGGCGCGATTCGATCTGCTCGCTGGTGTAGATGGGGGCGAGGCGCTTGGCGATGACGCGGGCGATCATCGCCGGGGTCAGTTCGCTGAGGTTGGGCAGCAGGGAGTTGCCGTGCTCGTCGAATTCGCCGACGACGCGCGGGCGCTTGTCCACGGGCCAGTTGTAGAGCTGGCCGGTGAGCTGGTCCTCGATGATGCTGCGCTTCTCTTCCACCACGAGGATTTCGTCCAGGCCCTGGGCGAATTCGTGCACGGAGACCGGCTCCAGCGGCCAGCTCATGCCGACCTTGAGCACCCGCAGGCCGACCTGGGCGCAGAGCGCTTCGTCCATGCCGAGGTCGTTGAGGGCCTGGCGCACGTCGAGGTAGGACTTGCCGGTGGTGATGATGCCGAGGCGCGGGTTGGGCGAGTCGAGCTTGACCTGGTTGAGGTTGTTGGCCAGGGCGAAGGCGCGGGCGGCGTAGATCTTGTACATGTTCAGGCGCTTTTCCTGCGCCAGGGGCGGGTCGGGCCAGCGGATGTGCACGCCGTCCTCGGGCAGGACGAAGTCCTTGGGCACCTGCACCTGGACCCGCAGCGGGTCGACGTCCACCACGGCGGAGGAGTCGACGTTCTCGGCGATGGTCTTGAGGGCCACCCAGCAGCCGCTGTAGCGCGAGAGTTCCCAGCCGATGATCCCGTAGTCGAGGATCTCCTGGACGTTGGCGGGGTTGAGCACGGGGATGGAGGCGGCGATGAAGGCGTGCTCGCTCTGGTTGGCGATGCTGGAGGACTTGCAGCCGTGGTCGTCGCCGGCCAGCAGCAGGACGCCGCCATGGGCGGACACGCCGGCGGAGTTGCCGTGCTTGAAGACGTCGCCGCAGCGGTCCACACCCGGGCCCTTGCCGTACCACATGGCGAACACGCCGTCGTAGCGGGCGCCGGGGAACAGGCTGGTCTGCTGGCTGCCCCAGACGGCGGTGGCGGCCAGTTCTTCGTTGACGCCGGGCTGGAAGTGGATGTGGTTGTCCTTGAGGAAGGACTTGGCTTCCCAGAGGCTCTTGTCGAGGTTGCCGAGCGGCGAGCCCCGGTAGCCGGAGATGAAGCAGGCGGTGTTGAGGCCGTGGGCCTTGTCCCGCTGCTTCTGCAGCATGGGCAGGCGGGTAAGGGCTTGGGTGCCGGTCAGGTAGAGGTGACCGGTTTCGAGGCGGTATTTGTCATCCAGGCGGATCTCGGCCAGTGACATGCGGGCGCTCCTTTTATTTTTATGGCGACCAGGATGACCACGGTTGGGGCCATCGTCCCGTCCCTGGGCAGGATTGCTGCCCGGAACGCATGCCCAATAATCTGACCGAAGGGTTCTGCTTTTTTCTTTCTATTTTCGGGTACCAAGGCCAGACTTGCGCATGATCCATCCAACAAGAACAAGATTACGGACTGATTCATGCACACCCTTCTCAGCCCCATCGATCGCAAGATCCTCCGCCTGTTGCAGCACAACGCCGACCTCTCCGCCGCCGAAGTGGCGGAACGGGTGGAGCTGTCCCAGTCGCCCTGCTGGCGACGCATCCACCGCCTGCAGGAGGAAGGGCTGATCGAGCGCAAGGTCGCCCTGCTCAATCCCCAGCGCCTGGGGTTTTCCATCACGGTGTTCGTCAACGTGAAGCTGTCGGCCCACGGCCGCAACAACCTGACGGAGTTCGAGGAAGCCATCGTCGGCTACCCGGAGGTGCTGGAGTGCTACACCATGGCCGGCGGCTCGGACTACCTGTTGAAGGTGGTGGCCAAGGACATCGCGGGCTATGAACGCTTCCTGCGGGACCATCTGCTGCAGCGCCCTCACGTGCAGGAGGCGCATTCGAACATCGCCATGAGCGAAGTGAAGCGGACCACCGAACTGCCCCTCGATTGAGCCGGCGACAGGCCCGTTCCAGAGCGCCTGCGCGTCACCGTGCAATTTGCAATGCCGGGAATACCCCACCTTGCAAAGTGCACGGAACGAGCGTTTTGTTTTGTATTTAAATATCTGATTTATATGGGTTTTTTATAAAATCCAGCTTGGCACGACACCTGCTCTTATCCATGGCAAAAGGACCTATGGATGCAGGACCCTCCCATGAACAGCCTCTTCACCCTGTTCGTCGCCATCGCCGCCACCCTGCTCGTGGCTTCTGGTTTCGCTGCCCTGCACGGGCAGTACCAGCAGTACGCCACCCGCCAGGCGATCGCCGATATCCGCATCGCACCGATGGAGTTCGTGCACGCACGGCAACCCGCTACCAGCCAGCCTGCAGCCAAGGCGCTGCGCATGACCGAGCAGCAGGTGCCCGCGCCGGTCGAACGCCTGTCGTTCTGAGGGCGGTGCGATGCAGCTCGACTACGCCCTCTGGAGCCTGGCGCTCCCGGTCTCGGTCCTGGTGCTGGCCGGTTCGGCCTGCCTGGCGTTCTGGGTGATCGACTGCGTCACCTCACCGGACCAGCAGGCCAAGCAACGACGTGCCGAGCGCCCCAATGGGGATGACTCGGAATACGACCCTTTCTTTTGAGTGCAAGGAGCCCGAAATGTCGAAGTCGGCCTTGATCTGCCTGATGGTGTGCGTGCTGTGCGCGTTCGGGCTGTGGCTGGAGCCGGGTGAAACCGCGTGGCTGGCGCAGGCCCTGAAGATCGGGCTGGCCACCAGCGGCGTGCTGCTGGTGCTGGCGCTGCTGGTGGGGAAGCGGGTCAAGTTCGACCCGGTGCTGCGTTAGTCCGCGCTGCCGAGGATCGTCAGCAGGCGTTCGAGGGTGGTTTGCAGGTCGCCGGAGTTGTCGAGTATCACCAGCCCTTCACTTTCTTCGGCCAGCAGGGCCTGGGTGAAGGCAGCGTTACGGGCCAGGCGGGCTTCGATCTCGTCTGCGGTCTCCCGTCCCCGGCGCAGCAGGCGCTGGCGCAGAACGTCCGGCGCTACGTCGAGCAAAATGGCCTGGAGCTGGGGGTAGCGCCTACGCGCTTCGGGAAGATAGCCACGGGAACCATTCACCAGGACATTCAGTCCATTACCCATCCAGTCATCGATTTCCCTGGGAATGCCGTAGGAAAGACCGTTGGCATGCCAGCTCATGGCGAAGGCGCCTTGGGCTTCCAGTTCATTGAAACGCTGGGGTGTAACCGCTTCGGCCGCCTCCCCCACCGCTTCGGCGGAACGGGTGATGACCCGCCGGACCACCCGGCAACCGCACTCGGCCAACTGCGGCCGGGCGGCGTCAAGCAGGCTGTCCTTGCCCGAGCCTGAAGGTCCGATGAGATAGAAGAGCCTGCCGTTCATGGGGTTTTCGCTCGCGCTACCGAGGGGCCTGGAAACGGCCGCCACGATACCGGGATCGGGCTTGTTTTGGCAGCCTCGGCCGCCTGGAATCACCGAACGTCGAACAGTATCAAAACGCCAGCGCAGCGGCGTTATCATGGCAACCGTTCGGCAGCCTTACGGAACGATGCGGCTGTCTGACGGTCGATTCACCGGCAAGCGCTCTGCCCAGGGCTCCGAATTGCACAGTGACTCGCATTTCGGACAATTGGTGCTGGCAAAAAGCCTGCACCCAGACCAGAATTTACGACACAGTTTTGACGTCAAGGAAACGTTGCACTGACCCGCCGGGTCGCTCCTGACGCCAAATGCGATGTCGGGCGGAACGCCTGATGCGAAGGATTGTCAAACCGGTGACAATCACGTAGCTCATTGCCAGCATCGCTCCCTGAACTAACCGGTTTATGAATGTATGCGCCCTATGAAACAGGCTATCTACTCCAGCCGTACCGCTGACAAGTTCGTCGTCCGTCTGCCCGAAGGCATGCGTGAACGCATCGCCGATGTGGCTCGCAACCACCACCGCAGCATGAACTCCGAAATCATCGCGCGACTGGAGCAGAGCATGCTCCAGGAAGGCGCGCTGGATGAAGGGTTGAGCATGCGGATCGACAGCCCGGAGCTTTCCCTTCATGAGCGCGAGCTGCTTCAGCGCTTCCGTCAACTCTCCCGCCGCCAGCAGAACGCCCTGGTCGCGCTGATCGCCCACGACGTGGAACTCGCCGCCGAAGAAGCGTGAGTCCGTTGCGACATTCAAGAGCCGCCCTCGAGGCGGCTTTTTATTGCCTGGGATTTTCAGACTGGAAGAAAAAGGCCCCGCTGGTGCGGGGCCTTGTGATCAGAGCAGGAAGATGGTCGCCAGCCCGAGGAAGATGAAGAAGCCGCCGCTGTCGGTCATGGCGGTGATCATCACGCTGGAGCCCATGGCCGGATCACGGCCGACGCGGGCAAGCGTCATGGGGATCAGCACGCCCATCAAGGCAGCGAGCAGCAGGTTGAGCGTCATCGCGGCGGTCATCACCACCCCCAGCGACCAGCTGCCGTAGAGGTAGAAGGCGACGACGCCGATCACCCCGCCCCACACCAGGCCGTTCACCAGGCCCACGCCCAGCTCCTTGCGCAGCAGGCGCGAGGTGTTGCCGGGGCTCAGCTGATCCAGCGCCATGGCGCGCACGATCATGGTGATGGTCTGGTTGCCGGAGTTGCCGCCGATACCGGCGACGATGGGCATCAGTGCAGCCAGGGCCACCAGCTTCTCGATGGAGCCTTCGAACAGGCCGATCACCCGCGAGGCGACGAAGGCGGTGATGAGGTTGATGGCCAGCCAGGCCCAGCGGTTGCCGACGGACTTCCAGACCGAGGCGAAGATGTCTTCCTCTTCGCGCAGACCGGCCATGCTGAGGACTTCGCTTTCGCTCTCCTCACGGATCAGGTCGACGATCTCGTCAATGGTCAGACGGCCGATCAGCTTGCCGTTCTTGTCGACCACCGGTGCCGATACCAGGTCGTAGCGCTCGAACGCCTGGGCGGCGTCATTGGCGTCCTCATCCGGGTGGAAGCTCACCGGGTCGCTGGCCATCACTTCGGCCACCAGCTTGTCCGGGTCGTTCACCAGCAGACGCTTGATCTGCAGCACCCCCTTGAGGATGCCGTCGTAGTCGACCACGAACAGCTTGTCGGTGTGGCCCGGCAGCTCCTTCAGGCGACGCAGGTAGCGCAGGACCACTTCGAGGGTGACGTCTTCGCGGATGGTGACCATCTCGAAGTCCATCAGCGCACCGACCTGGTCCTCTTCATAGGACAGTGCCGAACGCACGCGCTCGCGCTGCTGGGCGTCGAGGGACTCCATCAGCTCGTGGATCACGTCGCGGGGCAGCTCGGGGGCCAGGTCCGCCAGTTCGTCCGCGTCCATCTCCTTGGCGGCGGCGAGCAGCTCGTGATCGTCCATGTCGGCGATCAGCGTCTCGCGGACGGCGTCGGAGACTTCCAGCAGGATGTCGCCATCGCGCTCGACCTTGACCAGCTGCCAGACCGTCAGGCGGTCTTCGAGCGGCAGGGATTCGAGAATGTGGGCGATGTCGGCGGGGTGAAGTTCGTCGAGCTTGCGCTGGAGTTCGGCGAGGTTCTGACGGTGGACGAGATTTTCCACCAGGTCATGGTGCTGGCCTTCCTGACGATGGGTCAGGTCTTCCACCAGCTTGTGGCGATGCAGCAGTTCGACCACCTGGGCCAGGCGATCCTGCAGGCTCTCTTGAGGCTTCTTTACTTCTACTTCGGTCATAGCGCGCTCCACCCCCAGTGGCGGCGCACGCCAAGGAGGGTCAATCAGTCAATACGCGATTGGCAAATCGAGATCTTGAGTAACTACTGGGTAAGTCCATGAGGGGTGTCCAAAAGCCTCGGCGAGGCTGACCGCGCAATGATAACACCGGTCAGTCATTTTGCGCGTTACAAAATCGTGGCCAGAACAATCGGTTGCAGCATAAAGCTGAGATTGCTTGCACCTTCCGTGGGACGCCGTCACGCCCTGGCGAGGCACCGTTGGGAAGCAAGTAAAGCAGATACCTTCGAGGCTCATCGTCATGGAGGACCGCTCATGCTTCGATACATCGCCACCCTGGCCCTGCTGCTCGCCGCACCATTCAGCGCGCCCCAGGCCGCCACCATCTACCACTGCAAGGGCCCGGACGGGCGCATCACCTACTCGCAACTGGGTTGCCCCGACGACCAGCGCATCGCCAGCCAGGAAACCGCTCCTGCCCACGGCGAAGCGGAGTACCTGCTGCCGCCGGCCAAACCCGAACGGATCGTGCGCAGGAGCCGGAAGGAAGCGGCCGAGAATCGGCGCGAAATAACGGTGGTGGGGGAACGACAGGACGGCTGCGGCAACCGGATCACCGGCACCGAACGGCGCCAGGCGATGTTGCGCAAACAGGTGCGCACCGGGATGACGCAACGGGACGTGGAAAGCATGCTCGGCAAACCGGACCGGATCACCCGCAGCAACGGGCTGACCCGTTACCACTACACGCCGAAGAAAGGAAAGGGACGCAGCCAGGTCGTCGCATTCGACGAACAAGGCTGCGTCAAGGGAAGGCGCTGAAGCAGCGCCTGGAAGGCAGGAAATGGGAAGGGAACGGACGCCCGCCCTGGCAGGCCGCTGAACAACCCGCAGCGTTGCCGTAGCAGCGTCCAGGCGTTCAACAGCCCGCTAGCGGCAGGCGTCCAAAGCGGCCACGAGCTCTCGCTCGTAGCCCATGCGCTGCAGGCGTTCGGCCCGCAGCGCTTTCATCTGTTGATCGATCGGCGCATCCAGCGCCAATGCCGATACCGCAAACGCCGGAGCAGCCGGCAGCTCGACACGACACGGAACCAGCACCGGCACGCGCACCTCTACGGGTGGCGGCACAGCTGGCGCGGCGCATCCGGCCAGCAGGCCCAGGGGCAATAGCCACACCCCGTTCATGGCGCACGCTCGCGGCGCAGCTCCTCGGCAAACGCCCGCCTCGCCGCCTCGCAGGCATCAGCCGAAGGCGTGGGCTCCAGCATCACCTGAGCGGCGGCGTGGTAGTCACGGGCAGACCGGGACCGCGCCTCGGCAACAGCCGCCTCGGCGCGCTCGCTGCGCGCGAGTCCCTGGCGCTCCAGTTCGGCCATCGCCTCACCCTGCTTGAGCAGCGCCAGGCGATTGGCCTGATCGGCCTGTCGCAACGCGACCAACTGCGCACGGGCCTCGTCCAACCGGGGCCGGTAGAACTGCCCCGCCATCCAGGCGCCGAACCCGACCAACCCGAGGGCACACAGCCCCCAGGCCAGCCAGCGGCTAGAAAGGAAGGCACTCATGCCAGCGCCTCCCGGAACTTCGCCCACAGCGCCCGACGCTCGGCCAGGCCATTGAGCCCACCGTTGATGCGCCGGGTGATGGCCTCGAAGTCCCCGGCATCCGCCAGTTCGTTCAGCCCGTTCGCCTGCCAGAACCAGGCGGCCGAGAGCACGGCCGGCTCCGGCTGGGCGAGCAGATCCGGCTGCTCCACCAGGGGCAGGCCCAACGCCGCACCGCAACGCTGGTACTGGGCCCGACCGGTGATCTGCAACAGCCCCCTGCCCCGGTACCGCCAACCGTCTCCGGAAGCCTCGGGGCCGTTCCCCATGCGGTTGGCATACACCACATTGGCAATCGCCTCGGGCCGACGGTGCAGGCCGCGGGCCAGCGCATTGGGCTGCCCATCCGCCCCCCGGAAACGTCCCGGCCAGGTAGCGGCCAGGCCAGTGGCGCTGTAGTTGAGGTTCTCGGTCAGCCGGGTGAAACCGGCGGATTCGTGGGCGGCTTGGGCGAGGAAGGCGGATTGGCGGGTGGGGGTGGTGAGGGAGAAGCGGAGGAAGACAGCATTCAAACCTTCAACCAAGATGCCTCGATCAAAAGGAACATCTCTCAGCAAGGCCAGCGTCTCATATACCGGGATTAGTTCGTTTATCGCCATGGCATCTGAGATATCTGAGAAATCGTTTGAGCAACATACGCGTTCGCTTCCCTCTCATCTCCATCGCTTACTAGCGCCCGCACCTCCGCCTTGCTCTTTAGCCGGATCTCCCGCAGAGCGTATACATCTTTCTTAAACTGCCCAGCCTTATCAATTATTTCATTGGCTGCTTGTTCAGCATCACGCCCTTCAATCATCCAACTACAAACAGATGGCGGGATAGATGCAGCAGGGTAACCTGCTGCCTTGAAAGTCATCGCTTCTATAGCAGCGATATCATATTCAGCCATGCGCAGGGAGCCTCCAGAAAGCGCCTCCAGTGCAGCGTTACAGGCACGATCGATCCGCTCATAGAGCCTTAGCTTGAGCCTCTCCCGAGTACTTGCAGCCAACTCCTCATCAAACACCCACTCACCATTATCCCAACGATGATTATCATCGGGGCGGGGCGTGCGCATTTCATTGCCGTATATATGTAGACCCTCTACCACTCTCATTTGAATACACTCCAAGTAAAGCTAGCACCACTGCAGTTCCTATAAAACAACGCCACACCATTTTCATAATCACTCGCCTGGATTTTCATCAGCCCCATCCCCAGTAGCAACTCATCACTGGCGTGGCTCTTATCTGCATATGTGTGTTCAGCTTGATAGGTCTGCCACATGGAGCGCCCGTTAGCATGGTCAAACCCCGCATTTATAGCAGTTTGAAAAACGTCTCCTACCAAATTATTGCTAGAGACCACTAAAGATGAAGAGCCGTTCCAGTAACCCGAACTCATAAGTCCGGAGTTACCCGGAACTCCATATACATAAGAAGCCCCAATCCAACCATCGCCGCCAAAATTAATATCTGAAAGTCCACTCTCAGGCGGCATAATACAACTAGCACTTCCAGAGGCCGTTTTAACCTGAGGGTCAAGCGGCAAGTAGAGGGTACCCGAGCCGTTCAGGACGACACTCCAACTATTTTCCCGTCTATTAATGATCCTCTGGACCACAGGCACGGTACCCGCAGCCCCCGTAATGATCCGAGCTAGGCACACGTCCAGAGCGGTCGTATTAAATCCGCCGCCAGAATCTGCCGCCGGACTACCTTTCAGCGAAAGTGGAACAGCATCGGACAGCTTCCCTTTTTGCACATAAATCAGCAGACCGCCGTTAGCGACCTGTCCTCTCAGGAAGTACTCCGAGTTCGCGGCCAATACAGGGCTCGTCCAGATCGGTGTAAGGAACTCCTTTACAAACCCCTTTTTCGAACTTTCCACTTCCACTGCCAAACTCAAGGAAATTCCTGCCGGGATCGAAACCCTCCCGCCACCGCCAGACAAAGATTCCGCAGTAACAGGCATACGACCGTCATCGGTCGACACAACTGCCAAAGGCAATGCACTGAATGGAAGCCAGATGCTCTTGGGGGTCAATCCATCCAGGATTCCATAGCCGTCGAGTGTCGAAGGCTTGTTGGTAATGGATGCAAAGCTGTGCGAGTGGTTCGCCGAGGCGTATGCCTCATCCAGTTCTTTTTGCGTGGTTTTCAGGAGTTCCCAAGTGGTGCCGTTCGCGACCGGCTTGATTCCGATATGGTTTTTCGCGCTCCGCCACAACTTCCCATCGTGTTGAACATGAGCCCCTGCCGGGTAATCCTCGGTCGCCGACCACTCGGCAATACCCCGCTGCATCAGGTAGCGCAGGGCCTCGTCATTGCGCTTGAACAGCGCGTTGAACCATTCCATCGGCGGGATGCCGTTGGTCTGGTCGAACGACACGCCCCAACCTCGGGCGATGTCGGGGAAATTCTCGACTTCTCCGGTTTTGGCGCCGGATGCAAAGACCGTCTCGTCAGGACGTTTGTATTGAGTCATGGGTAAAACCTCATTCGATTCGTGGCTAGAAAATCGCCGGCACAACGGCCGGCGATTGAGCGCGGCCCGCTCTGGAAGGGGGCTGGCGCTCGGGAACAAAGGAGGGGCAAACGCCCCACCGATCACGAATCGATGCTCGCCATGGCTCAGGTTGAAACGCCCAGCCCGCGTGAGCGGGCTGGGGAGAGAAGGCTCAGTCGAGCCGGTCGGGCGCCAATGGGCGCGGGGAGATCAGAGGTTTGGCAAGGTGCGCCATCATGGCCACCACTTGTCGTCGGTGTAGTCGCCCGGAATGGCGTCCATGTCCTTCAGGCGACGCCCTGCCAGGACCAATGCCTGGGTGCGCGCTGCCATGGCCTTGGCGAAGGCTACGACAGTAGGCGCATCCATCGGCACCAGTGTGTTGTCGGCGGCGATCCAGGTGAAATCCTGCTCAGGTTCCAGCCAACGCAGATCACCCGGCTTGGCGCCGCTGGCTGCAGCCATGAAGGCCAGTTGAGCGGCTTCGGTGATACGTTCACGGTCGATTGACCGGGATTGGAACAACGTGCCTTGGAACTCGATCCCCCCCGCAAGACGACGGTCACGCTCGTAATCGATATCAGCCGGTTTTATCTGCCCCACCTTCTTGAGGTACTCCTCAATGTCAGCAGTAGTCAGAGGCGCAAGGTCTTTGTTGATCAAATGATCCTGCGAGCCATCTTGCTCATAAGCGAAAATTTCACCACTTAGTGCATTAACGAAGTATTTCATCAGGCCAACTCCATCCAAGTATTAATACTTGTGCCCGCCGTTACCGAGTAAGTAGTTCCATTTGGGACCACAGCAGAAATAGTCGTTGAAATAGATCCCGATGCGATAGGCGTAAACTGCGACACCAAAACTCCTCCTACGGATATCCCCCTCGTCGCCAGACCGTTAGCCGCAAAAATACTCACCAACTTTGGACGACCACTGGAGTTCGTATAAGTGACACCTGAAGCACGACTAGCCGTAACGTCTTGCCATGCTTGGCCATCGCCAACGCTACGCGGTCGCATTTCGAGTGCCTCTACCCTTGTCACCAACTTCGCATAGGTCGAAGAAACCGCAGCGGCATCAATTGCCCCGGGGTTGTTCACTCCGCTGCCCATCTTGATGATCCAGCAGCCGGTAACGTTGAGCGGGCGGGTTTCTGAGTCACTGACCTTGGCGCCAGGCGATCCGGCGCTGTCGAACGCAACTGTGCAACCGGTTGCAGACGCGGGTGAAATACGCATGACTGTAGGAGTGCCGAGTTTGAAAACCCCCGTTCCAGCAGGGGCGGTGCCACTGGTTTCAACAGCCCACTTTTCGCCGCCCTGTCCGGTTATCCGTTGCATTGCATCGCTCTGAATAGCGCCTGCCACGGCCACCGACAATGCCCCGTCGCCTCGCATGAACACCGCCCCCAATGACCCCACCGCCTTGCCGTTGTAATCCGGCATGCGGAACGTGGTGCTGCCGTCACCCTCGGTGAACATGCCGCGCTGGGTTGGATCACTGCTCCAGGTCGCTTCGGTGGTCTTGGGCACTTTGCCGTCGCGAATCGCAGCCCAAACATCGGGATACAACGTGCGGCTCAGCAGTTGACCGTCAGCCGGCGCGCAACCAGCTGGGATGCTGGCGCGGCTGACCCACCACTGCACGGACATAAGCGGCATGCCCGCGCCCTCAATCGCTTCCACCCGCGTCACCAACTTCGCATAGGTCGAAGAAACCGCAGCGGCATCAATTGCCCCTGGGTTGGTCACTTCGCTGCCCATCTTGATGATCCAACAGCCCGTAATGTTTAGCGGTCGGGTTTCAAGCCCTCCTTTCTCGAAGGTGGTACTTGCACCACCAAAATCACCGCCGCCGCCATTCTGGTTCAAGTAGGCGAGCTTGGTTGTATTAGAACCTGACGCACCGTTAATCGAGTGGCTGTGTGCTTTGATCTCGTCTAGCTGAATTTTTCCCGCTGTACTCGCCGACAACGCCCCATCCCCCCGCAGGAACAACGCCCCCAACGATCCCACCGCCTTGCCGTTGTAATCCGGCATGCGGAACGTGGTGCTGCCGTCACCCTCGGTGAACATCCCGCGCTGGGTGGGATCGCTGCTCCAGGTCGCTTCGCTGGTCTTGGGCACCTTGCCATCGCGAATGGCAGCCCAGACGTCGGGGTACAGCGCGCGGCTCAGTAGTTGGCCGTCGGCCGGGGCGCAACCGGCGGGGATGCTGGCGCGGCTGACCCACCACTGGACGGACAGCAGCGGCATGCCCATGTCCGAAGCCCCCGCCGGCGTCATCAACACCTGCAGCAGCGCATTGGAGGCCGGTACGCCCCCTGCCCCGCTGACGTACACCACCGGCACCGAGCGGTAGGCGCCGCTGTCCACCAGCTCGCCAGTGACGCGGAAGCGGTGGGCGACGGTGCCGCCCGGGCGGCTCTGGATGCACAGGGTGTCGCCGGCCCGCAGCAGGGCCACGCTGCGGCTGTAGTCCAGGCCTTCGGCGCTGGACTTGGCGATCATCAGCGCGGTGGCGTCGGCCGGGTTGGTGGCGTTCAGCGCCAGGTAGCCGTTGGCCACGCCGCCGGAGGTGGCGCTGCTCCATTGCCACTGGCCGAAGTTGAGGGTGCCGCCACCCAGTTGCTCCTGGATCAGCGCCTTCAACGCCTCACGCGTCAGCGCCGTCTCCACCCATTCGCCGGGGTTGACCGACGGCCGCTTGCCAAGGTTTGCCACCTTGGCCTTCCAGACCTTACCCCCCTCCTGAACGTGGGCGTCCACGGGGTAGTCCTCGGTGGCCGACCAGTCGGCGATGCCGCGTTGCAGCAGGTAGCGCAGGCCTTCGTCACCGCGCTTGAACAGCGCGTTGAACCACTCCATCGGCGGGATGCCGGCGGTCTGGTCGTAGGCCACGCCCCAGCCACGGGGAATGTCGGGGAAACCCTGGACCTCGCCCGGCTTGGCGCCGGAAGCGAAGACCAGTTCGTCAGGACGGGAGTAATGCGTCATAGGAACCTCGCGAATTTTCCTTGGTTGAAGCCGAGTGCGCCGGCGGCGCCCCGGAAGCCGAAGGCCCGTTGGGGCACAGCGACGTAGAACTGGATACGGACACCCGCCGGTCGCGGCAGGATGTCCAGGGTGTTCAGCGCATAGCGCTTGAAGTCGCTGACCTGGTCGCTGCGGATGACCACGGTCAGGCTCATGTCGTACTGGTCGAAGACCAGGCTCTCGCTGTCGAAGATGAAGCGCAGGGCTGCGCTGATGTCGTCGACGGTGCCGAGTTGGTAGTTGCGGGCGATGCGGCAGCGGATGAGGAAGCGGTAGTCGTCGTCATCCAGCACCGCCGACTCTTCCAGCGGGTCGCCCATGCGGTACCACTTGCCGGTGCCGAAACCACGGGCACCGGGGACCTCGTGGAAGCCGAACAGGCTGCGCGGGGCGAGCCCGTTGAGCACGCGGCTCTGGCCGACGTGCTTGCCCACCAGGTCGAGGTTGGCGCCCAGCGCGCGGTCGATGTCGAGCGCGTCGGGCAGGCTCGACAGGCCTTGCCAGGTGTCGCCGAACTGTCGCGAGAGCAGTTCGGCGGTGGCGGCGGCCCGGGGCTTGCCCTGGTATTGCCAGATCAGCAGGCGGTCATAGCTCATAGCACCACCACCTCGATGTCGGACGGGGCGAACCGCGCCCGTTCACGCACACCGATGGCGATGTTGTCCGCCGCCGGGGTGCCGCTGCGACGGCTGATCTTCAGCTGCTCGACCCAGAAGCCCTGGACGGTGTTGATCGGGCTGTAGAGCCGCGACAGCTGCACGTCCTGGCCGATGCGGAAGTCCAGCTGCGCCAGTTGCGCCTTGATCGCCGCCACGTCGATGGCGGTGAACTCGGCGTCGCGCCGCAGCTGGACGAAGGCCTTGCAGTCCACCACCGCCGGGCGGTCGAAGCGGATCAGGCGCTTCATGCCCTGCCCGTCCACCACGGTGCGCGACTGCTGGCCCATGAGCCCGGTGCCCGCCGGCTTGCGCTGGAAGATCGCCTGGGCGATGGCCTGCTCCTCGCCACCATCGACGATCAGGTTGAGGCTGTGGCCCGGCACGCCGTCGGCGTCTACGGTCGGGCCGGTGTTCTCCAGCCCCACCACCTGGCGCACGTCCGGCAGTTGCAGCAGCGCGGCCACCAGGCCATCGAGGCTGTTCTGCGCCGGGCGAGCCCGGCTGCGGAAGAAGCGCGCACGCAGCTCGGCGTCGGTCTCCTCCTCGGCGCCCACTTCGGCCGGGGCCTGGGTGGTGGCGGTGTCCCAGCCCAGCACCAGGGTCTCGAGGGTGAGGCTGCTGTTGGCCGGCAGGTTGTAGGCGCCGAGTTCCTCGCTGCGCAGGTCGGCGCGGGCGGAGCCGTCGACACCCAGGGTGACGTCGGCGGTGAGCAGCCAGCGCCCGCGGTTGGCGTCGCGCAGCACGGCACCGGCGGGAATCTGGGTGCCGGCACGCCCGGTGAGGGCGGTGCCGCGCAGGTAGCTGTAGCGCGCCTGGCGCCGGGTCAAGCCGGCGTAGGCGACCCGCTGTTCGAGCCAGTCGCCACTGGCGTGGTCCGGATCGAGGGCGCGGTAGATGACCTCGCCCAGCTCCTCCAGGTCAGCACGGACCTGGGCGATGAGCCCGAGCATCTGCCCGTCGGGGCTGTCGGGCGCGAGGTCGATGTCGTTGCCATAGATGGCTCGGAACCCCTGGTCCAGCTCCGCAAGGATGCTGTCCAGGCGTACACCGACATAGCCCTTGTTGGTCAGTTGTCCCATGTTGGTTCTCCAAAGAAAAAGCCCCACGCGAGGTGGGGCTTCGGTTTGACGGCGGCGGCCGATCAGCGCTGGACGCGGGTACTCAGGTCATTGCCGAGGTTGTCGCGCAGCGTGACGCCGATGGCCAGGCGCCGGTCGTCGGGGGTGACATCCAGCTGGAAATCGAGGATCTCGCTCACCCCCTCGGTGGTGAGGATGCAGCGCTTGATGTCCACCTCGATCTGCGCCAGGTCCGCCGGCCGCTCCATGCGGGGCAGCCAGGGCAGGCCATGCTCCAGGTCGAGGAACCAGTCCCCCTGGAAGG
The DNA here is from genome assembly GCF_011397855.1 of Metapseudomonas otitidis. NCBI lineage: Bacteria > Pseudomonadati > Pseudomonadota > Gammaproteobacteria > Pseudomonadales > Pseudomonadaceae > Metapseudomonas > Metapseudomonas otitidis. The sequence goes on from NZ_AP022642.1 coordinate 4,537,074, forward strand.
AGCGCAGGCGCGTGCACACACGCTGGGCCACGCATTCGCCGCCGTCGGCGTAGTTGTTGCGGCCCTGGCCGAAGGTCCAGTCGCCGTCCTTGTCTATTCGTCTCACTCTCATTGTCGTGTCCTCATTGCGGCACGCCGGTGACGGCCGGGCCGGCCATGACCTGGCCGTGCAGGTGGCGTTCCAGGCTGATGCCGCTGGACACCACGTCGCCCTTGCCGGTCATGCCCGCCTCGAACACCACCGGGCACTTGATCAGCACCTTGGCGCCGTCCAGCGTCAGGGTGCCGCCCTCGTCCAGGCGTACGTAGGCCGAACCGTCCAGCCGGCGCAATTCCACCGCGTCGGTGGCGAAGGCCGGCACCACCTGGGGCAGCGAGCTGATGCCCATCACCGCCACGGCGTCCGACAGGTCGTGCTGGCGGTAGTCCAGCGGTTCGCTGGAAGCACCGGAATGCCACCAGCCGTCGATGCAGCGCTCGTTGAACACCAGCAGGCATTCGTCGCCCGGCTTGACCGGGAAGGTCAGCACGAAGCCGCCGCCCCGGGGGAACTGCACCGGCACGTCGGGCAGCATCGGCAGGGGCTGGCGCGAGCCATCCATCAGCTGCTGCTCGATCATCGGCTGCACGCTGGCCACCTGGCGGGCGGCATCGAAGGTGACGATGCGCCCCGGCAGCGCGGTGTGCAGGCGCTTGATGCGAGTATCGAGGGCGGTGCCCATGGCGACCTCGGTCGAGGGGGTCTGCCAGTCGTAGTTACCCATTGCTCTTGCCTCCGGATTTGCTCTTGGCGCCGCCGGCCGGCTGGAACTCGCCCTTGCTCACGGTGAGCACGCAGAACCAGTCCTTCTCCATGACGTCGCCCTTGCTGATGATCCTGACGATCTTGTAGTCGCCGTCGAAGCGCGGCTCGATGGACTTCACCCGCACCGTGCCACCGACCCGGGGTGCCGGGTCGATCAGGCAGGTCAGCTCCAGGCCGCCCTCCACTTCCTTGGGTGAGCCGATCAGGCCGGTTTCCTGGGAGAGGAACACGGCCTGGTCGTCCAGCACGTTGCCGGCGGGCAGCAGCAGCAGTTCGCCATCCTGGATGGACCAGTCGGCCCCCTGCTCCGCCGCCACCTGGCTGAGCACGTCGCGGCTCAGCCCCACCAGCACCTTGCCGCGCGGCAGGGGCCGTTGCTTGGGCAGGGTGATCTGCCCCGGCGTGGTGGACTTCATCGACTGCACCGCTGCCTTGACGTGGTCGTCGGCGGTGCTGCCGGCGGCGAGGGAGCGGCTGATGCGCGCCTCGCGGTAATCCACCGCGCCGGTGGCGCAGGTGAGCACAGTGATGTTGTCCAGGCCCTTGCGCTCCACCGCCGCCTCGGCGATGTCGCCGGCGTAGAGCAGGCGCAGCTCGCTGTAGCCGGCCCAGAGCCAGGCCTTGCGCAAGGTGCCGTCCTGCAGTTGTTCGCGGTGCTCGGGGTTGAGGTTCCAGACGCGGATCGTCCCCGGGTTGGGTTTGTTGTCGATGCTCTTGGTGAAGTCGAAGGCCACCCGCAGGCTGTCGATCACCAGCCCTTCCTGGTCGGCACCGAGGATCAGGCGGTAACGCCGGCCGAACTGCCTCATGGCTGCACCTCCGCTTTCTCGCCGATGTGGAGCAGGCAGCGGCTGCCCATGTCATCGCCGCCGATGGGGTCGAGGCCGACGCCGCTGACATCCTCCAGCCAGAGGAAGAACGGCAGGGTGCTGCGCCAGAGCATCGGCACGCCGGTTACCAGCGTCAGCCCCTGGGCCAGCCAGGTGCCCTTGGCCTCGTCCAGCAGGTCGATGGCCCAGTGGTCGCCGATGCTGTTGTAGCGAAGGGTCAGGCGCAGGCGGTAGCCGGCGAACTCGAAGCTCTGCTCCTGCAGCGGGTCGCTGCTGATGGGGATCTGCTTCATGAGAACACCGTCCTGCCTACAGCATGCGCAAAGCTCTCATTGCGCTTCTTGGTCTTGGGCGTGGTCTTGCCCTTGGACTTCTTCTCCGCTGCCTGGCACTGGGAGCGTCCGGAACGCTTGGTCCCGGCCGCCGGGGTGACCACGCCGTTGATGACGCGGGTGTCCACCACCAGGACTTCGCGCAGGGTCAGGTCCAGCTCGATGGCGCCATCGATGGCCTGCACGGCGGAAATCGTGGTGAGCAGCATGTTCTTGTACAGGTAGAAACCGGTCTGCACCTGCAGCAGCTCACCGGCCTTCTGGGTGTCCAGCAGGCATTGGTAGACCTGTTGCAGGCGCGACTGGCTGGGCGAGCTGTCGAAGCGCGACAGCGGCTGGTACTCCAGCATCCAGGGCGCCAGGGGCCGGGCCTTGGGCGTATCCACCTGGGGCTTGAGCCAGCTCTTGAGCTCGCGCTGGGCCCGATTGCGGGCCTGCCGGGTCAGGTTGGCCAGGATCCCCGGCTTCACCTCGTCGACGAAGTCGACACTGCTGCGCAGCCCCGGCGTGACCTCGGCGGCCAGGGCCGCCAGGGGGTCGTAATGCTCGACCACGATGCCCTTGATCTTCAATGTGCGGGGCTGCGCATAGGCGTGGTCGGCAATGTTGGCGCCGCTCTCCACCGGGTTTTCGGTGATCTTGAGTTCAGCGGTGTGGGTTTCGTTGATGACCGCATCGAGCCTCATCGTGCCGATGCGGCGGTTGATCAGCATGACCATCGATTCACCTCACTGTCTGATGTCACTCTGGTTGTTGTGGGTGGCCAGGCGCTGCTGGTTGGAGGCCACCTGCTCGGCGACCTCCCGTCCGATGGCTTGGGGGTTGTCTCCGCTCACGTGGACCGTGACCGACTGGTTGAAGCTGTTGTTGCTCACCGGGGCCACGAGGGCGGCGGCGCCGACGCCAGCACCCAGCGCTGCGCGGCTCTGTGCGTCCTGCACACCGGCCGTGAACTGGCTGGCGCCTTCCACCAGGCGAGGTGCCGTGGCGGCCTGGTCGTCGGTGCTGTTCCAGCCGAAGAGGTTGGCCACGCCGGAGAACATCCCCGGCGATTCCTTGGCCGCCTCGGGCGCGCCTTCCTTGTCGTCACCAAAGCCGAACATCCCGGCGACCTTCTTGAACCCGGCGCCGAGTGCCTCGAACTTGGCCTTCACGCCTTCGAACCAGCTGTTGAAGACTTCCTTGACACCGTCGAAGCCGCCTTTGACGAGGACGAACAGACCTTTGAACAGGTTGATGACGTAGTTGATGCTGGTCCCGATGCCGGCCATCAGGCTCCCGGCGAAGGCCATCACCGACTCGCTGACCTCCGTCCAGAAGGCCATGAATTGCGCCTTCAGCCCATTCAGCACGGCCTCTACCGCAGCGATGCCATTGAGCAACGGCTCCCAGGAGAACAGGCTGCCGATCACTTCGAACTGCGTGGCCAGGCCTTCGAATATCCCGCCGAACGCTTCCTTGACGCCGTCGACGTCTCCTCTGAGCAAGGCGGAGAAGCCTTTGAACAGGTTGATGACGTTGCTGATACCCGCGCCGATGAACAGCATCAGGCCGTCGGCGAAGGCCATCACCGTCTCGCCGTTCTCCGCCCAGAAGGCGTCGAACTGCGCCTTCATGTCCGCCAGGATGGCGCCGACTTCCTTGAAGCCTTTCACCAACGGCTCCCAAACGCCGCCGAAGGCCGACTCGCCGCCGTCCAGGTAGGTCATGAAGTCGTCCACCAGGGCGATCACCACCACCAGGGCGGCGATGATCCACATGATGGGGTTGGTGGCGAAGGCCATCAGGCTGGCGCGGCCGACCCAGAGCAGGGCCGTGCCGAGCATCATCAGGGCGTTGTCCCAACCGACGGTTCCGCTGACCACGAAGTCCAGCGCGCGGCCGAAGTTGTAGACCGCGTCCAGGCCTTCGGCGACCAGCGTCATGGTCTTCTGCAGCCCTTCGGTGATCAGCTCCTTGTTGGCGTCCACCACCGCGAGGAAGCGGTCCGCCAGGAATGACAGCTGCGGGGCGAGGCCCAGGCCGACCCGCGCCTTCACCCCGTCCAGCACCTTGTCCAGTTTCTCCATGGACGTCTGGTAGTCCTTGGCCGACTGGGCCTGCTCGTCGGTGACGACGCCCAGGGCATCCGGCCCGGCCTTGAGGTCCTTCAGGCTGCCCAGGGAGGACTGCACGAAGTCGAAGAGCTTGGAGGACACCTGGGAGATGGCGCCGCCGATCCTGGACGAGCTGCCCTCGACCTGCGCCGCCTTGTCCTGAACCTGGTTGAGGGTCTCGATGTAGGTGTAGTGGGCCTTGTTGCTGGAGAGCAGGGTGTTGCGGGTGACCTCGACGTTCTGCCTGAGGTGGTTCACCACGCTGATCTCCTGCACCAGCGTATTGCTGATGACGTTCAGCTCCTGCTTCAGGGTGTTGGTGATCTGCTGCAGGCCCAGCGCGAACTGCGTGCTGAGTTGTTGGATTCCAATTTCAATTGCCATTGGCCTGCCTCTCGTGGGCCTGACGCTGTGCGTCATCCCATTCGGCTATCGCGTCATGGAAGTCGCACAGGTCGGCCAGGGTGTAGAGCGCGCGCAGCTCGTGCAGCGTGCAGAGCTGGCGCATGACAGGGGTGAACAGGAACCAGTCGGTCACTCCGCCTTGGCCGGTCCCGGCAGAATCGCCGACAGGGCTGGCGCGGCGGCGGCGAAAAAATCGGCGAACTGGTACTTCACCCCCTCCACCAGCAGCGGCACCAGGTGCCCGCGGTGTTGGTTGAAGTGCGCCTCGGCGCGGTCGGCGAGGCGGAATGCCGCGCCGTCGGCCGGTTGCACGTTGGTCTGCTGGATCACCAGCGCTTCGATCTCCGCCACCACCGGATCGCCCAGGTTGGCCAGGATGGCGCCGATGGCCAGGCTGTCGCCGCCCTCGCCGCGCTTGATCTCCACGCCCTGCAGCAGGCGCGCGGCCTTTTTCAGGGCGTTCCAGGCCGGCATGGCGTTGGCCGGGCGCATAACGTAGTCGAAGCCGTCGAGGTTGATGCGATGTTCGGCGTTCATGGTCAGGCGACTCCTTGTTCCAGGTTCACGTTGGCGCGCTCGAAGACGATGGTCCAGGTGGTGTCGTTGGCCTCGCTGCCACGGGTCACCTCGGGACGCTTGGTGAAGTAGCCGCGGGTGGCGCTGATCAGGTCTTCGTTGAGCAGGTCGCGCATTTCCAGGGTCAGCGGGGTGAAGGCCTTGAGGTTGCCTTCCTGCAGCAGGCGCAGGCTGTTGAGGAACTTGTTGTCACGCGAGTGCTGCTTGAGCTTCAGGGTGAGGGTCGCGGACCGGTCGTTGTTGGCAACGAACACGCCGGTGCCGTTGCTGCCGATCTTCATGGAGCCGGATTCGGCGGTGAAAGCCAGCTTGAGGACATCGGCGCCGGCGCCCCAGTCGCTGATCTCGTAGCCGTTGATCAGGACGGACAGTTGTTTCTGGTCGTAGATAGCCATGGAAAATCTCCGGAAATAGAAAGGCCCCACGCGGGGGCCGGAAAACGTTGGGTGGGTCGGGATCAGCGGTCGAAGTTGACCAGCACGTCCACGGAGTGAACGGCGCCGGCCATCTTCAGGGCCACCTGGATCGGCGGCGCCTTGCGCTGCTCCCGGTCGGAGGTGGACAGGTTGTCGACGCTGTCGGCCCAGACGTAGTAGCCCTCGTCCAGGCGCTCGCCGCTGACCAGGTTGCCGAAGGGGTCGCCGTTCCATACACCGGGGGCGAAGGCACCGTTGTTCACGCCCTCGCGGCAGACCTTGCGCACGGCGGCCAGCAGGCGCGCCACACCGGCGTCGGTCAGCGGCACCTTGCTCGAGGAGCGGTAGAGGGTGGCGAAGACCTCCTTCTGCACCGCGTCGACGTACCAGTCGAGGATGTGTACTTCGTCGAAGAAACGGCCACCGATCACGGTGCCCTCGGCGACCATCGCCGACTCGTCGAAGTAGGTGTAGAAGTTCAGGCCCAGCTTCCGGCACTTGTCCGCTTCGGTGAGGGTCAGGTTGTCGGCGCTGATGCCCGGCAGCTGCTTGAACTTCATGGTCAGGGTGGAGTTGTTGGCGGCGAAGTTCACCGACAGCGCACGCGCCAGCCAGCTGGCCACGGCGTAGGGGTCGTTCTTGTCGTAGACCGCGACGGTGCGGTAGCTCTGGCGATCCTTCAAGCGCTTGAACGGGTTGCTCGGCACGTTCTCCAGGTGGCTGGGGTTCTGGGTGGTGACGCCGAAGACCTTCTTGTCCGCAGCCAGCACCCAGGCGGCCGCCTGTTCGATCTCGTCGTCGGTCAGGGACGCGGCGACGGTGGCGGCGTACCAGCCGGAGTTGACCTCCAGCAGCGCGGTGAAGGCCTCGGGCAGGGTCTGCGCAGCCAGCACCAGGGCATCGCGGCCGACGACCTTCTGCGCCATGCCGTTCTCCAGGCGCAGCAGGCCACCCAGGTAGGTGCCGGTGGCGCCCAGGTCCTGAACGAAACCGACGGACTTGGCCTGGCCGGCGACGTCGGCTTCGAGGATGAAGCGGTTGGCCACGGCGTCGTAACGGCAGCTGACGGCCTGGGCGGTGAGCTTGGCGTCGATCAGCGCGGCGATGGCCGGCAGGTCGCTGGCGGCGCTGAAGTTCAGGCCAGTGACGTCCTGGCGGACGCCGTCCACGGTCACCGAGAACTGGCCGGCGCTGATGGCCTTGAGCTGGTCCAGGGTGGCCACCAGCGGCGTGCCGTTGAGGGCGGCCTTCACCGCCGGCACGTTGCGGGTGTTCTTCAGCCAGCGCGCCACCAGCAGTTGCTTGGGTCGCGGGCTCTGGGCGAAGAAGGCGCTGGCGGCCAGGGCGGTCTGGGAGGTGCTGCCGAAGGCGGCTTCCACCTCGGCCTGGCTGGCGCAGCTGATGTAGAGGGTGGCGGCGTCGGTGAAGACGTTGCCGGCCTCGGGGGTGAACAGGGCGAGCTGGCCGAAGTCACGGCGCGGGCTGGCCACCGGTTGAACGTTGAGTTGTACGTTGACGATCTGCGAAAGCGGAAGGGACATATCAGGTCTCCGTTGGATTCACTGTAAGGGTGGCGGTGAGGCCCGTATCGGTGTGGGCGGTCACCACCGAGGAAGCGATGCGTTTCTGTTCCAGGACCACCTGGTGGCCATGGGCGAGGACCAGTTCCAGACGGGCCTGCTCCTTGGCCACGCCCGCCTCGACGGCGGACAGGTTGTCGATGGGTTTCATGCGCGGCAGGGCAACGCCCAGCCGGCGCAAGCTGTCCAGGGCCCGGCTGGACTGCAGGATCGAGCGCGCGTCGTGCGCCAGATCCAGCGCCCCGGGGCCATGGGTGATGAGGTGGAAGGTGGTTTCACAGGCGGTGACGACGGTTTCCCGCTCGCCATTGCCGTTGAACTCGCGGCGGGACACGCCCACCTCGGCGGACTGCTGCTCGCGCAGGCTGGCGTACAGGCCCGCCGGCGGCGCAGCGGCCTGGTCGGCGGCCACCAGCGCCCCGGCCGGCAGCTCCAGCAGGCTGCGCAGCGCTTCGCGCAGGGCCGCCACATCCAGCCGCGTGGCGGTGATGCTCATGGTGTTCTCCTTCATATGCAGGGCACGACCCAGCGCGGGCGACCGAGGCCGCCCGGCCAGGCCGGGGATGGAACGGGTAGGCGCCGGGCGTCAGCCCAGGCGCAGGATGCGGGCGAGGTTGCCGCGGGCCCTGAAGACCAGGACCAGCAGGATCAGCAACACCCCCAGCATCCACGGCGACAGCTGCCCCACGGGGTAGCGGCCGACCGCGATGCTCAGGGCCTGGCTGCCGGTGCACAGCGCCATCAGGTAGGCGCAGAGCGAAACACCGGGGCGGAAGCGCGAACCGCGCCGCCGGTAAGTGATCAGCCGCAGGCAGATGGCCGAACAGACGAAGAGGGTCGCGGTGGCCAACGGGTCATCCATTGCGGCCTCCCGCGCCTCGGCGCAACAAGGTGCGCAGCCAGTTGGGCAACTGCCCGCCGCGCATCCATTCGAGCATCCCGATCCCCCCGGTGACACAGAGGGTGGCGGCCACGAAGGCCACCACCCCGCTGGTCTGGGCCAGCCCGCGACTGACCGCCTCGACGGCGGCGTAGTAGCCCCCCACCCAGGACACCAGCAGATAGCCGGCGCGGGTCAGGGGCTTGTAGTCACGGGCGAACACCACGAAGAAGATGGCACCGCCGAATCCTCCGATCAGCGCGTTGCCATCGATGCTGGGGATCAGGATCGCCAACCCCGCGCCGGTCATCCCCCCTGCCATTGCCGCAGCGACACTGGGCTCGGTCATGATGGGACTCCTTGAAGAGGGCCCGATGATCGACCGGGCCCGGAAACGAAAGAGCCCGCTGGTGGGCGGGCTCTTGATGGTCTGATTTCGATCTTGGAGCTAGGTTACCTTTATCGTCCCAACAGGTCAATATGGGAGAAACTGTTTTTCAGAAATATTTTCAATGCGCCACGACAATCCCCGCACGGCTCATCGGCGCCTCCAGGCGCGCCAGGGCCTCGCGCAGTTTCAGGGCCACGCGCGCGCGCCAATCCTGGTCCCAGCGGTGCAGGGTGCTCTTGGACAGGCCGGTCAGGCGCTCGATCTCGCGGATGCTGTGGGGCGGGCGGCGGAACATGCGCATCAGCAGTGCCAGGGCGGCACGCTGCTCGGCCGAATCGGCCTGCGGCTTGAGCCAGTCACGCAGGGCCGCCATGGCCAGCACGAAGTCGCGCCCGTGGGCGTATTCGGCCTGAACCACGGCCAGTTCGAGGGGGTGGTCGGCCAGCAGGCGCTGGGCGAAACGGATCGTCATGGTGGCCTGGGCCTGCCATTCGTGGGGGCTCAGGCCGCTGGGCAGGCGCTCGACGAACTGGGTGTCGAAACGCTCGCGCAGCACATCGATCGCCATCGCCGTGGACGACTTCGGCCCCACCCGGTGTTCAGCCATCCAATACGCTACGGCCAGGGCCTGTTCGGTGCTGTTAAACATGGGCTGTCTCCTTTTCCATGCCCCGTGACGGGGCTAAACAAAAGCCCCGTCGACCGGTTCACGGCAACGGGGCAGCACAGGCGTATATAATAATACCTATATATAGGTGCTTGCAATGAAATAGGCGCACCGTTAATCTGCTGCCCCATGGAACTCAAAGACCGAATCCGGGCGGCGCGAAAGCACGCCAACCTCAGCCAGGTCCAGCTCGCCCAGGCGACTGGCATGACCCAGGCCTCCATCTCCGATCTGGAGCGTGGCAAGTCGCGCGCGACCAGTTTTGCCACGCAGATCGCCACCGTCTGCGGCGTCAGCCCGCGCTGGCTCGCCGAAGGCCACGGCGGCATGCTCGACACCCGCATGCCGCCGTCCGGCGCGAACGCCAACTGGGCCGGCGCCGTGGAGTCCTGGGACGACGACACCCCGCTGGACCCCGATGAGGTCGAACTGCCCTTCTACAAGGAAGTGGAACTGTCCGGCGGCAAGGGCAGCACCGTGGTGCTGCAGACCACCGGGCGCAAGCTGCGCTTCGGCAAGTACTCGCTGCGCAAGAAGAACATCGACGCGGCCAGCGCGGCCTGCGTGACGGTGAACGGCAACAGCATGGAACCGGTCCTGCCCGACGGCAGCACGGTGGGCGTGGACACCAGCTCGCGCACCATCAAGGACGGCGACATGTACGCCTTCGACCACGACGGGCAACTGCGGGTGAAGCTGCTCTACCGCCTCCCTGGCGGCGGGCTGCGCATCCGCAGCTTCAACAGCGACGAACACCCCGACGAGCGCTACGAGGCCACCGAAGTGGCCGAGCACATCAACGTCATTGGCCGGGTGTTCTGGTATTCGGTGATGCTCTAGGCAGCGCTGGCACCGCGCGACCTCCGGAACACAGGCAAAAAAATGGGCGACCATCTGGTCGCCCGCCCAATTCATTCCGGGATGGGAATGCTAGAAACGCTTGTGTCCGATCACGCAAGATTCAGACGCGTCCTTTGTACCCCCCGAGCGCCGGCCCAACCATTGCACCAAGGTCTAACAGGCCGTTGAACACGCCCTGTGCTGCCCCGCCTGGAACCCCAGCGGCCTGCCGGCTCAGGTCTCTTCCCGACCCAATCCGTACTGCCGCAGCTTGTTGGCGATGGTGGTGTGCGACACCCCCAGGCGCTTGCCCAGTTGCCGGCTGCTGGGGTGGTCGGCGAACAGCCGCTCCAACACCGCCCGCTCGAAGCGCCCGACGATGGCCTCCAGCCCGCCTTCCAGGGAGAAGTCCCCAAGGGGCTGTGGCGCGCCGTAGTCTGGCAGGCGGATGTGCTCGGCACGCACCTGGCCGCCTTCGCACAGGGAGACGGCCTGGAACAGCACGTTCTCCAGCTGCCGCACGTTGCCCGGCCAGTGGTAGCGCGACAGCCGCTCCAGCGCCTGGGGCGCCAGGGTCGGCAACGGACAGCCGATCTGCCGGCTGGCCGAGTCGAGGAAGTGCTCCACCAGCGGCCCCAGCCCATCCAGGCATTCGCGCAGCGGCGGGATGTGCAGGGACAGCACGTTGAGGCGGTGATAGAGGTCCTGGCGGAACTCGCCCCGCGCGCACAGCTCCGACAGGTCCACCTGGGTGGCGCAGATCACCCGCACGTCCAGGTACACCTCCTCGTCGCTGCCCACCCGGCGGAAGCAGCCGTCCTGCAGGAAGCGCAGCAGCTTGGCCTGCAGGCGCGGGCTCATCTCCCCCACACCATCGAGGAACAGCGTGCCGCCGGCCGTCAGCTCCAGCAGCCCCAGCTTGCCCTCCGGCCGGGCGCCCTCGAAGGCCCCGGGGCCGTAGCCGAACAGCTCCGTCTCGGCCATGGATTCCGGCAGCCCGGCGCAATTCAGCGCCATGAACGGCGACTGCCCGCGTGGGCTCGCCAGGTGGCAGGCACGGGCTAGCAGCTCCTTGCCGGTGCCGGTCTCGCCCTCGATCAGCAGCGGCGCGTCCAGCGGCGCCATGCGCCGCGCCTCGCGCACTACCGCCGCCATCACCCGCGAACTCTGGAAGATGCTGTCGAAGCCGCGCAGTTCGTGCTTGCGCACGTTGTAGATGCGCTCCCCCACCCGGTCGGCGCGGTGCAGGGTCAGCACCGCGCCGGCCAGGGCCTCGCTCTCGTCGTGCTCGGATTGCAGCGGCGCGATGTCGGCCAGGAACACGTCGCCGCGCACCTTGATGCGCAAGCCGTTCACCCGCGCCTTGTTGGCCCGCACCACCTCCGGCAGGTCGAAGTCCTCCACGTAGCGCGACAGCGGGATGCCCGGCACCTCGTCCACCCGCACACCCAGCAACTGCGCCGCCGCGCGGTTGGCGGCGACGATGGAGCCGCCCATGTCCACCGACAGCACCGGGAACTCCAAGGCCCCCAGCAGGGCGTTCAGCTCCAGGTGACGGCGTTCGCTGGGCATAAGCCCCACGCGCTTCACGCCGAATACGCCGGGGATGGCCTCCAGCTTCGGCCGCAGGGATTGCAGTTGCAGATTGATGAGGTTGGGGCACAGCAGGTAGATGGCGTTGCCCTGGTCCCCGCCCACTTCGCCACGGTTGACGTTGATGCCGTAGTCGACGAGCAGGTTGAGGATGTCGCGCAGGATCCCTACGCGGTTCTGGCAATGGACTTTGATGCGCATGCGGCACCCCGAAACGGGCTCTTGTCAGTGCACCTCCAAAAACTACCTGCGTTGTCATCGCTGCGTTAAAAACCGACTCAAAGTGCTCATTCACACCACGTAAACTGCGCTTTTTCGCCTGTTTTTGCCTTGCGCTGACTGCCTCGCCTACGTTTTTAGAGGCGCACACCAGGGGCAGCGCCGGGAAAATCAGCGTCCTGCCCGATTTTTCCGTCAAGAATATGTGACGCTTCGACGCACCAGCAAGGCCGAAACACCGGCCACCGGCAAAATCGTAAAGAATTCGTTACGAAACACACCCCCGCCTCCCCATCCAGCCCGACCTCCTGCACCGCCCCAGCCCACCGAAACGCGGTATCCCTGGGTCAACACAACAACAACGTCGCGCCCTGGGAGGCCGAATGAAAACCACCCACTACGTGGCCCGCGAGCCGGACGACAGCGGCTTCATCCATTACCCGGACAGCGAGCACGCCGTCTGGAACACCCTCATCACCCGCCAGCTCAAGGTGATCGAAGGGCGCGCCTGCCAGGACTACCTGGACGGCATCGAACGCCTCGCTCTGCCCCACGACCGCATCCCCCAGCTCGACGAGATCAACCGCGTGCTCCAGGCCGCCACCGGCTGGCGCGTTGCCCGCGTCCCGGCGCTGATCCCCTTCCAGACGTTCTTCGAGCTGCTGGCCAGCCAGCAGTTCCCCGTGGCCACCTTCATCCGCACCCCGGAGGAGCTGGACTACCTGCAGGAGCCCGACATCTTCCACGAGATCTTCGGCCACTGCCCCCTGCTCACCAATCCCTGGTTCGCCGAGTTCACCCACACCTACGGCAAGCTCGGCCTCAAGGCCACCAAGGAAGAGCGCGTGTACCTCGCCCGCCTCTACTGGATGACCATCGAGTTCGGCCTGGTGGACACGCCCCAGGGCCGCCGCATCTACGGCGGCGGCATCCTCTCCTCGCCCAAGGAGACGGTCTACTCGCTGTCCAGCGAGCCCGAGCACCAGGCCTTCGACCCGCTGGAAGCGATGCGCACGCCGTACCGGATCGATATCCTGCAACCCCTGTACTTCGTGCTGCCGGAGCTGAAGCGCCTGTTCGAGCTGGCCCACGAGGACATCATGGCCCTGGTCCACCAGGCCATGGCCCTCGGCCTGCACGCGCCGAAATTCCCGCCCAAGGCGGCCTGAACCGAACCAGACTCAAGGAGCCGGCGAGCCACGCCGGCCGAACGAACAACGGAGAACCCCATGACCGCCTTGTCCCAAGCCCACTGCGAAGCCTGCCGCGCTGGCGCCCCGCTGGTTTCCGACGACGAACTGGCCACGCTGATCAAGGAGATCCCGGACTGGAACATCGAAGTCCGCGACGGAATCATGCAACTGGAGAAGGTCTTCCTGTTCCGCACCTTCCGCCACGCCCTGGCCTTCACCAACGCCGTCGGCGCCGCCGCCGAGGAAGAAGGCCACCACCCGGGCCTGCTCACCGAGTGGGGCAAGGTCACCGTCACCTGGTGGAGCCACGAAGCCAAGGGCCTGCACCGCAACGACTTCATCATGGCCGCGCGCACCGACCGCATCGCCGAAACCGCCGAGGGCCGCAAATGAGCCACTTCGCCGCCGTGGGCCGGGTGCCGGGCGACCCCATCCTCGGGTTGATGGACGCCTTCCGCCAGGACACCCACCCCAACAAGCTCGACCTGGGCGTCGGCGTCTACAAGGACGCCCGCGGCCTCACCCCCATTCCCCACGCCGTGAAGCACGCCGAGCAGCGCCTGCTGGAGCTGGAAACCACCAAGACCTATGTCGGTGGCCACGGTGACGCCGCCTTCGGCCGCCTGCTGCAGGACCTGGTGCTGGGCATCGGCAACCCCGTGCAGCGCGCCGGTCGCGCCGGCACCACCCAGGCCCCGGGTGGCACCGGCGCCCTGCGCCTGGCCGCCGAGTTCATCGCTCGCAACCTGCCGGGCCGTGGCGTCTGGCTGAGCGACCCGACCTGGCCGATCCACGAAACCATCTTCAACGCCGTCAGCGTCGCGATCAGCCACTACCCCTACGTGGACGCCGCCAACCGCCTCGACGTCGAAGGCCTGCTGGCAGCCTTCGAGCGCATTCCCGTCGGCGACGTGGTGCTGCTGCACGCCTGCTGCCACAACCCCACCGGCTTCGACCTGGCCCAGGCCGACTGGCAACGGGTGCTGGAGGTGGTGAAGCGCCGCGAACTGCTGCCGCTGATCGACTTCGCCTACCAGGGCTTCGGCGATGGTCTGGACGACGACGCCTGGGCCGTGCGCCTGTTCGCCGAAAACCTGCCGGAGGTGCTGGTCACCAGCTCCTGCTCGAAGAACTTCGGCCTCTACCGCGAACGCACCGGTGCCCTCATCGTCTGCGCCGAAGATGCCGAGAAGCTCGCCGACGTCCGCAGCCAACTGGCCTTCCACGCGCGCAACCTGTGGTCCACCCCGCCCGCCCACGGCGCCGCCGTGGTCGCCACCATCCTCGAGGACGCCAAGCTGAAAGCCGAATGGATCACCGAGCTGGAGGGCATGCGCCGCCGCGTCGCCGACCTGCGCCGGGGCCTGGTGGAAGCCCTGCAGCCCTACGGCCTGGCCGAGCGCTTCGCCCACATCGGCGTGCAGCGCGGCATGTTCTCCTACACCGGCCTGTCGCCGGAGCAGGTGGCGCGACTGCGCAGCGAGTTCAGCATCTACATGGTGGGCACCGGCCGCGCCAACATCGCCGGGCTGGACTTCAGCCGCATCGGCGACCTCGCCGCCGCCATCGCCAAGGTCTGCTGAACGCACCGAGGCGGCCCCTGCCCGGGGTCGCCCGGTCGGCTCAGTAATCCACCTTGCCGCGCCCGGCCTTGATCGCCCCGCGCTTGCTCTTGCCGTCGAGGCGACGGGTCTTGGAGCCGAGGGTGGGCCGCGTCGGCCGGCGCTTCTTCTGCACCACCGCCGCCTCGCGAATCAGTGTCGCCAGACGCTCCAGCGCATCGGCACGATTCTGTTCCTGGGTCCGGTACTGCTGGGCCTTGATCACCACCACCCCATCGGCCGTGATGCGCGCATCCCGCAGCGCCAGCAGGCGCTCCTTGTAGAACGGCGGCAACGACGAGGCCTGGCTGTCGAAGCGCAGGTGCACCGCACTGGAGACCTTGTTGACGTTCTGCCCACCGGCGCCCTGGGCGCGGATGGCGGTCAGCTCGATCTCGTCGTCGGGGATCTGGACGTTGGAGGAAATCTGCAGCATGACGACGACCCGCGAAAAAGGGCGCCCAGAATACGCCGCGCAAAGGCCCTGATGCGAGCACGCTGGCCCGCCAACACTGAACTACGCTTAGCCAACGATCCGCTTCGCAAGGGAGGCCAAGGGGATGAACATCCGTCAGAAACTGGTGGCATCGGGCGTCATCAGCGTGCTCGCCGCCGCACTGCTGGGGGGCATCGGCCTGCTCGGGCAGAACCGCCTCGCCGATGCACTGGCCGAGAACCAACTGAGCGTCACGGCCCTGCGCAACCACATGGAAGGCGACATGATGCACGACGCCCTGCGCGCCGACGTGCTCGCCGCCTTCGTCGCCGCCCCGGGCGACAACGCCGCCGCCAGCCAGGTGCGCAACGACTTCAGCGAGCATAGCCAGTGGTTCCGCAAGGTCATGGACGAGAACGCCAAGCTGCCGCTGAGTCCCGAGCTCAGCCAGTCCATCCGCGACCTGCGCCCGCTGATCGACACCTACATCGCAGCAGCCGGCAAGCTGGTGGACGACGCCCTGCGCGATCCCCAGGCGAGCCGCGCGCAGCTGAGCGACTTCCAGCGCATTTTCAGCGAGCTGGAGGAGCGCAACGAGAAGCTCAGCACCCTGATCGAAACCCGCGCCGACGAGGCCCGCCAGACTGCCAGCGACGCCGTACACAGCGCCGCCTGGTGGCTGCTGGGCGGGCTGGTGCTGGTCTGCGTCGTGCTCTGCCTCGCCACCGCACAGTTGATGAGCGCCATCATGCGCCCGTTGAAGAAGACCATCGACGTGGCCCGTGCCATCGCCCAGGGCAACCTGCGCAACAGCATCCAGGTGGAAAGCCGCGACGAGGCCGGCCAGCTGATGGAAGCACTGGCCCAGATGCAGAACAGCCTGCGCGAGATGATCGCCAGCATCCGCCTGGAGAGCGAAGAGCTGCGCGGCACCGCCACCACCCTCAGCGACACCTCACGGGGCATCGTCGACGGCGCCAACCAGCAGGCCGAGAGCGCCGCCAGCATGGCCGCCGCCATGGAGCAGATGATCACCAACATCGCCCAGATCGCCGACCACGCGCGCAACGCCCAAGGCATTTCCGCCCATTCCGAAGGCCTGGCCAGCAGTGGCGGGCAGGTCATCCTCGGCGTGGTGGACGGCATGAACCGCATCGCCGAGGCGGTGAACAGCTCCTCCAACACCATCACCGCCCTGGGCCGCTCGTCCGAAGAGATCCACTCCATCATCCAGGTGATCAAGAGCATCGCCGAGCAGACCAACCTGCTGGCCCTCAACGCCGCCATCGAAGCGGCCCGTGCCGGCGAGGCCGGGCGTGGCTTCGCCGTGGTCGCCGACGAGGTGCGCAACCTCGCGGCGCGCACTGCCCAGTCCACCCAGGAGATCACCGGCATGATCGCGCGCATCCGCGAAAGCACCGACCAGGCGGTGAACAGCATGCAGACCGGCGTCACCCGCGTGCAGGACGGCGTCACCCTCGCCACCCAGGCCGGCAGCTCCATCAGCGAGATCCGCGAGGGTGCCCACAAGGCCGCCGAAGTGGTGGACGAGATCTCCCACACCATCGGCGAGCAGTCCAAGGCCAGCAGCGAAGTGGCCCAGCGGGTCGAACTCATCGCCCACATGTCCCGCAGCAACACCGAGGCCATGCACGAACTGGCCGCAGCCGCCCAGCGCCTGGACCAGGTGGCCGCCGCCATGCAGTCCTCGGTGTCGCGCTTCCAGGTCTAGCCAGCCCCTCCCCTGCCCGCCCACAAAAAAGCCGCCTTGCCCATCAGGGCAAGGCGGCTTCGTGGTGCGGCCAAGCCAGCGGTCAGGCTGCCAGGCGAACGGCCTCCAGCAACGCTGGCAGCGGCAGCGCATGGGCGCCGCCGATGCTCAGGGTCACCTGCTGGCCGGCGGCCCCGGCGTAACGCTGCAGGGCTTCCGGCGTCAGCTGTGCGCCGTTGAACGCGGCGTCGAAGCGCTTCTGGTCGCCCGCCACCTCGAAGGCGGCCAGCAGGCTGGGCTCGGCCACCTCCTGGGCCGTGTTCACCGCCACGGCGGTGCTCACCCCGGCCGCTTCCAGCGCCAGGGCCAGGTTCACTTCCGCCTGCAGGGCGCCGTTGAATTCCACCGACAGCTGGCGGGTGTTGCCGGTGGCACCGATGCAGGCCAGCAGGCTGGCACTGTCCAGGGACTCGGCAGTGTTCACCCGCACCAGGGTGTTGGTGCCGGCGCCCGCCACCACGCTCGCCAGGTCGGTCTCGCCGGCCTGCGCGCCGTTGAACACCAGGCTCAGGTGGCGGCCGTTGCCTGCGGCGCCCAGCGTGTCGCGCAGCTCGTCCGCCGTCAGGGCCTGGGCACCACCGATGACGATGCCGGTGCTCGCCCCGGCCGCCTCGACCGCCTGCAGCAGGTGCGCGGCCGGTTGCGTGCCGCTGAGCTCCACGGCGAGGTTGCGCCCGTCGCCGGCCGCTTCCAGGGCCGCCAGCAGCGCTTCCGGGGCCAGCGACTGGGCGGCACCGATGCCGATGTCGACCCGCTCACCCGCCACGCCCAGCGCGGCCAGCAGCGCTTCTGCGCTGGCGCGGCCGCCGGTGAAGGTGGCGCGGACCTGGCGACCATCACCGGCCGCCGCCAGGGTCGAGCGCAGTGCAGCGGGGTTCACCGCCTGGGCGGCGTTGATCTCCACCGCCGTGTGCGGGCCGGCGAAGCTCACCGCCTGCTGGAGGTTGCGCGTCTCGGCGCGGGCCCCATCGAAACCGAGCACCAGGCGGCGGTCGCTGCCGGCGGCGCTCACCACCGACAGCAGCGCCCCCGCATCCAGGCCGTGGGCGGCCCCGTAGTGCACGGTGGTGTTTTCACCAGCGGCCAGGAGCACCTGGCGCAGGGTATTGATCGCGACAGAACCGTCGAAGTGCAGAACGAGTTTCATGACTGACTCCCGAAAATTCCAACGCCTCAGGGCAGCGGCTACCCTCCCAGAGTCGGCTGCATCGGGCAATCGGGACCCAGTGAAGGGCGCGGGCGAAAGGTCGGAAAGCCCGGTCCGAAAGGGGCCCCGGGGCTATTCGAGGACCATCCAGTCGATGACACCCACCTCGTCGTTGGCCGGCATCTTCAGCACCTGGCCGTCGCTGCGCCGCTGCAGGATCGAGCGACCGGCGCCCTGCTTCAGGCCGTCCGCCTCGCGGACCGCCACGGCCCGGTCGGTAGGGCTGAACAGCGACAGGCCATCCCCCTCGTGACGCACGCGGGTGCCCACCGGGTAGTGCCAGCCACCCAGCACCAGCGGCCGGGCCAGCTCGCCCTCCCAGAACACCGGCTCGCGCCGGGCATCCAGTTCCAGCACCAGGGACAGCCAGTGCAGGCCATCGAACGGCAGGTCGGCGGGGCCGTCGTTGCGCAGCACCCAGTGCTCGCCCAGCTGCCGCAGCGTCGTGCCGGTCGGCCAGTCGATACCCTGCACGGAATGGCCGGGGGTCAGCGGGCAGCTCTCGAAGTGCCAGCCGGCGGGCTTCAGGCGGTCCTCCTGGGTGCGACGGAACTCCACCCACTCCCCGGCGGCGCAGGGCCACCCGTCCACCTGGCCTTCGCGGGCCAGGCGCACGCGGCTGGAGTCATAGCCGGTCGGCAAGTCGAGGGCGTCCACCTGCAAGCCGAGCAGTGCCATGGGCGCGGGCAGCTCGGCCTCCTTCAGGCTCTCCAGCCCGTGGGGCTGGGGCTGGTCCTGCCAGTCCAGCGGATCGAGGGTTTCCAGCTTGACCTGGCTGCCCGCCGGGAAGGTCAGGTCGCCCAGGGTCAGCGGCTGCTCCAGGCGCGGGTTGAGCGCCGCCTCGCGGGCGGCGAATTCCGCCGCGAACTCGCGCTCCTGCAGCCACAACGCGCCCATGAGCCCCACCGGCACCAGCATCACCAGCGTCAGCAGGCCGTAGCGCCAGGGACGCGCCAGCACATGCCGACGCGAGCGCGGCCAGCACAGGGAGGCCGCCAGGGCCAGCAGCACGGGCACGGCCAGCACGCCGAGCAGGTAGATCAGCCCGATGATCAGAAACACGGTGGGGTTGGGAACGGGGATCATCGACGCACCTCGGCAATGGCAGGCGCCCATGCTCGCAGAAAGCCCGGCGAATCCAATATCCAGGCTTTGCCGTTCGCGAGCCCGATCACATCAGGCGAAACTGGTGGAGCTGGTCTATACACAAAGCCGGCATCACAAGCGTTCAACGCCGGAGAGCATAAACGGATGACGATGACGCGCTCGGAAGAAGGGATTCTGTTTGCTTGGGCATTGGCTGCCGCTGCGGGAAAGGCGGTCGCGATCTACCTGGACCATACCGGCGTCAAAGCAGCAGCAGTGGACACCGCCACCACCAGTTTCGAGGCTCGTTCCGCACTGGTGAACCTGCTGCGCCATGGTCTGCCAGGTCGCAACGGCATGGTCTGCATGAGCGAGGAACCCAGCGAACTGGACCAGGGCATCTTCCAGATGAACGCTGCTCAGGGCGGGCTGCACTGGGCTACGGCAAGCTCGCTTTACAAGGGCAGCGTCAACAACTTCACCTGGACAGCCGCCACCGTTCAGCCGGGAGGCCTTGGCGACTGGCTAAGGGTGGCAGCACCACAACGCAGCAACTACGCCAAGCGTTGGTGCGCACGCAACCGCCTGGACAAGCAACCGCTCATCCCACCGCAAACCTCCAATGAAGTCTCGAACCTGCTCGGCAGGGTTCTGCGCGACGCACCCTTTCCACGGCTGCGCATGCCAGAGATGTCAGAGATACCCGGCTACCACGTCACCCCGCTCTCCGAAGCCATTCTTATGAGCCTGGCCTATGGCATCGTGCGACTATCCTGGAGCGACGAAGCCATCAGCAACATGGGGCACAAGACTCCTAGCAATCCACAGGGCGGACACAACATCGCCTGCGTCATCGTGGACGGTAAAGGCAGGATCATCGGCTGGGGGCGCAACCATAATGCCACCAACGCTACTCTGCACGGCGAAGTCATGGCCATCCTCAACTATCAACTGCTCGACGGTGGCCCTCTGCCGGAAGGCAGCCGGATCTACACCACCCTCAAACCCTGCTACATGTGCGCCGGCACCCTGGTCACCGCAGCTCCCGGTTGCACGGTGGTCAGCGGCCAGGACGACGTGAACATCGTCAACAGTGCACTGGACCGCCAAGTCAATCGCTGCCGTAGTGAAGTGCGCGCCCACGAGAACACCGGGATCAAGCTGCTGGCCATCCAGGGCAATCGATCCACTACTGGCAGCCTCGCCACCGCCGCAGCGCAGGAACTGATGGAGGATGCCCTGTTCGAGTTCTTCTACATCGGTTTCAACCTGAGAGCCGACTGCTGGGAGAGCCAGCTCTGGGAGCAAGGCATGGAGTTGTTGCGTAGCATCAGCCCGCATGTCGATACCCTGCGCTTCTACATGCTCAAGGGATTGAGCAATCTGCCGCCGAGCAACGGCCCGCTCTATCCGAAGCGCTAAAGCCTGCCAGCCCGGTAGATCGCAGGGGCACGATCCACCGGGCAGGCTCGCCGGCCGCTTACTTGGCCGGGCTGATGTCGCCCTGTTCGAGGCGCGCCTGGCTGCTGGCCAGGGCGTTGGCGAGGGTGCTCAGGCGGGTGTCCGGCAGGGAGCCGGGCAGCGGGTCGACACCGGCGCTGACGAACACCTGGTTGTAGGCGTTGCGCAGGTCGGCGTAGGCCAGGTCGCGCTTGAGCTGGGCCTGCAGGGTGTTCAGCTCGCCCTGGATCAGCTCCAGCTCGCCGATGCTCTGGGTGCTGTAGCGGTTGCGCAGCTGCTCGGCGATCTGCCCGTCCAGGTCGGCCAGTTGCTGGCTGGTCTGGAACTGCCGGCGGGCCTCGGCGTAGTTGGCGCTGGCCACGTAGAGCTGCGCGAGGATGGCCATGGACATGGCCTGGCGACGGGCCACGGTGACGTCCTGGCCGGCCTTGGCCACGTCGATGGCCGCCGGGGCGGAGAGCACGTTGAACAGGTTCCAGGTGACCTTCACGCCGTAGTCGGCCCAGCTCTGGTTCACCAGGAAGCTGTTGCTGTCGTAGTGGCCGCCGGCGGAGAACTCCAGGCCGGGCAGCAGGCGCAGCATGGCCTTGCGGGTCTCGGCGGCGCTGATGCGCGCCTGGTAGTCCTGCTCACGCAGTTCCGGGCGGCTGGCCAGGGCCTGCTGCTCCAGCTGGGCGAAGTTCACCTTCAGCTCGGGCACCGCGTAGTCGTTGCTGGCGGCCAGCTGGAAGTCGGTGTTCAGCGGCAGGTTGATCAGCGCGGCCAGCTCGGTCTTGGCCAGGGACAGCGCGCGGCGCTGCTCTTCCAGCTGGCGGGTGGCCTCGATCAGCGCGCGCTGGTAGCTCAGCGCCTGCACCGGGTCGCCGATGCGCTGGGTGCTGAGGTTGCGGCTGTCATCGCGGGCCTTGTCGACGCGGGCCATGAGGCTGTCGATCTGCTTGAGCAGGCGCTCGGCGGCCACGGCCCGCCAGTAGGCGGAGCGTACGTCCTGGGTGATGGTGTGGATGACCTTGCGACGGCGCTCCTCGACGATCAGGCGCTGGTCGGCCTGCTGCTTGGCGCTCATGTAGCTGACGCCGAAGTCGAGCACGTTCCACACCATGGTCAGGTCCGCCACGCCACGGTCGCGGTCCTGAGAGGTGGACGGTTCCAGGGACTGGGAACCGGTCTCGATGCTGCGGCTGCTGGAGGCGCTGACGTTGTTGCGCCCGGCGTAGCCAGCGGACAGCGCCATGCGCGGCAGCATGTCGAAGGTGGCCAGGTCCAGCTGACGCTCGGCCAGGGCGTGCTCCATCACCTTGAGGCGCGCCTCGAGGTTGTACTTGATGGCGCGGGCCATGGCTTCGTTCAGGGTCAGGGGCCCGCTGAGGGGCTCCTGGTCCTTGAACATGCTGGAGAGGTCCGCCCGCGCGCGGGCCTCGCTCTCGCTGCGGTCGATGGGCTGGGTGGTCACGGCACACCCGCTGATGGCCAAGGCCAGTAGGCTGGCAGTGAAGAGCTTGTAGGTCTGGTTCATGCTGGCGGCCGCCCCCTGGTACGGCACGGTGATTCCCTTTCTTGTCATGTCAGCCACGGGTGGTGGCCCCCGCCACCTGCCCGAGGGCCTGGGCCAACTCGCGCACCGGGCGCAGGTCGGCTTCCTTCATGGCGTGCAGTTGCTGGCCGAGAGTGGGGGCGCCGGTCAGGCCCCGCCCGTTCTTGCCGGTGTCGCCACCGCGCCACTGCTTGCCGTCGAATACCTTCAGTTGCATGTCCTGCTGCGGCACATCCTTGCCGAACATGCTGGAGAAGCTGCTGCTGCCGAACACGCCGCCGTCGCCCCCGCCGAAGCCGAGGAAGCCGTTGGCGCCGCCGTCACTGGCGGAGCTGTCGCTGCTGGCGAAGACCTGAGCGATGTAGCTGGGCGCCAGGGCGTTCGGGTT
The DNA here is from genome assembly GCF_011397855.1 of Metapseudomonas otitidis. NCBI lineage: Bacteria > Pseudomonadati > Pseudomonadota > Gammaproteobacteria > Pseudomonadales > Pseudomonadaceae > Metapseudomonas > Metapseudomonas otitidis. The sequence continues at coordinate 4,559,381 of NZ_AP022642.1, forward strand.
GATGAAGATGTTGCCCACGGTGGGCACCCCGCTGCCCAGGGTCGGCTGCTCGAACAGCGGCGGCGGCAGCAACGGCGAGGTGGTGCTGGAGGGCGGCACGCTGGGCACGTTGGGCTGGATCGGTGCGGTCGGCGTGGTCGGCACGCTGGGCGTCGGGTTGGCACGGAACTCGGGGTCGCCCTCGACCCCGCCAAGCACGTAGCCCACGGTGGCGAAGTTGTTCGCCATGGCATTGCCGACGGTATCGGTGATGCCGCTGCCGGCGGCCGCAAGGGACAGCCCCAGGGTGCCCTGGCCGGTGACACCGCTGACGGTGACGCGGTAGGTGCGCGCATCCACCTGTACCAGCGACAGCAGGGTGCCGCTGGCGCTGCCGCTGGTGGCCAGGGCGAAGTCGGCCAGGTCGACGCCGCTGACGTCCTCGCTGAAGGTCACGGTGAAGCTGAGGGTGGTGTCGCGGGTCGGCGAGGTGCCATCGATGGCGATGTTGGTGACCTGCGGCGCAGCAGTATCCACCAGCACGCCGGCGGTGGAGCCCACGTTGTTGAGCACGGTCTGTGCGTTGTTGCCGGCGGCATCGCGCAGGGTCGCGCCGTTGGCATCGAGGCTGGCGCCAACGGCGATGCCGTTGCTGTCCTGCTGGCCGCTGGCGACGGTGAGGCGGAACACCAGGGCGGTGCCGCCCGAACCGCTGACATAGTTGGCGTAGACGGTACCGCCGGTGTCCAGGGTGATCGCCAGGCGCGGCGTGCCGCCGGTGGTGTCGACGGTCACGGCCTCATCGAAGTTCACCGTGAAGTCGAGGGTGTTGCCGGCCACGTAGGTGCCGTTGGCCGGCACGCTGACGGAGGTGACGGCCGGGGCACGGCTGTCGATGGCGTAGTTGTTGGAGTCGGTGGTGCCGGTGCCGGTGTTGCCGGCGGCGTCGGTGTAGCCGGTGTTGTCCAGGGTGATCAGGTTGGTCGGGTCGGTGACGTTGGCGCTGGGCGTCAGGGTCGCTGTCCAGGTGATGCCGCCGTCGGCGGAACTGAGCCCGCTCAGGCTGCCGTTGGCCACGCTGAAGTCCGCCGTGGTCAGCCCGCTCACCGCCTCGCTGAAGGTGATGGTGACGGTGGTGCCCTGCCCGGCCTTCAGTGCCGTGTCGGTGACCACGATGGTGGCCGTCGGGCGCTGGGTGTCGATGGCGTAGTTGTTGGAGTCGGTGGTACCGCTGCCGGCGTTGCCGGCGACATCGGTGTAGCCGGTGTTGTCCAGGGTGATCAGGTTGGTGGGGTCGGTGATGTTGTTGCTGGGCGTCAGAGTCGCCGTCCAGGTGATGCCGCCGTCGTTGGAGCTGAGGCCGCTCAGGGTGCCGTTGGCGACGCTGAAGTCCGCCGTTGTCAGCCCGGTCACGGCCTCGTTGAAGGTGATGGTGACGGTGGTGGTCTGCCCAGCCTTCAGCGCGCTATCGGTGACCACGATGGTGGCCGTCGGGCGCTGGGTGTCGATGGCGTAGTTGACCGAATCGGTGGTGCCGGTTCCGGTGTTGCCGGCAGCGTCGATATAACCCGTGTTGTCGAGGGTGATGACGTTGGTGGCATCGCTGACATTGGCACTCGGCGTGAAGGTTGCTGTCCAGGTCAGGCCACCATTACTGGTACTGAGCCCGCTCAAGCTGCCGTTGGCCACGCTGAAGTCGGCAATGTCCAGGCCTGTCACGGCCCGGTTGAAGCTGATGGTCACCGTGGTGGTTTCACCGATGGACAAAGCCGTATCAGCCACCGTGATCGTGGCCGTCGGACGCACGCTGTCGATGGCGTAGTTGTTGGAGTCAGTGGTGCCGGTGCCGGTGTTGCCGGCGGCATCGGTGTAGCCGGTGTTGTCCAGGGTGATCAGGTTGGTCGGGTCGGTGACGTTGGCGCTGGGCGTCAGGGTCGCCGTCCAGGTGATGCCGCCGTCGGCGGAGCTGAGCCCGCTCAGGCTGCCGTTGGCCACGCTGAAGTCCGCCGTGGTCAGCCCGCTCACCGCCTCGCTGAAGGTGATGGTGACGGTGGTGCCCTGCCCGGCCTTCAGCGCGGTGTCGGTGACCACGATGGTGGCGGTCGGGCGCTGGGTGTCGATGGCGTAGTTGGTGGAGTCGGTGGTGCCGCTGCCGGCGTTGCCGGCGACATCGGTGTAGCCGGTGTTGTCCAGGGTGATCAGGTTGGTGGGGTCGGTGATGTTGTTGCTGGGCGTCAGGGTCGCCGTCCAGGTGACGCCACCGTCGTTGGAGCTGAGGCCGCTCAGGGTGCCGTTGGCGACGCTGAAGTCCGCCGTGGTCAGCCCGGTCACCGCCTCGTTGAAGGTGATGGTGACCGTGGTGGTCTGCCCGGCTTTCAGCACGGCGTCGGTGACCACGATGGTGGCCGTCGGACGCTGCGTGTCGATGGCGTAGTTGACCGAATCGGTGGTGCCACTGCCGATGTTGCCCACCTGGTCCATCACCCCGGTGTTGTCGAGGGTGATGACATTGGTGGCGTCGGCGATGTTGGCGCTGGGGGTGAAGGTCGCCGTCCAGGTCAGGCCGCCATCGCTGCTGCTGAGCCCACTCAGGCTGCCGTTGGCCACGCTGAAGTCGGCAATGTCCAGGCCGGTGACCCGCTCGTTGAAGGTCACGGTGACGGTGGCGGTCTCGCCGATGCGCAAGGCCGTGTCGCTGAGGGTGATGCTGGTGGCCGCCGGGCGCACGCCGTCCACCACCAAGGCCTTGTTGGCACCCAGGGAGCCGGCGGCGCCGGGGGTCGGCAGGGTGAGGATGGCGTTCTGGTTGGCGCCGTCCTTGATGGTGCCGCCGTTCAGACTCAGGGCCGAGCTGGAGGCGTAGTCGAGGTCGGCGGAGCTGTCGCCGGCCTGCACGGTGTAGCTGAAGGTCAGGGTGTCGGTGCCCGAGCCGGACACGTAGTTGAGCACCCGGTCGGTGGCACCGGTCTCCAGGGTCAGGGTCGGGGTGCCGGTCACGTTCACCGCGCTGTCGAAGCGCACGGTGACGGTGATGACGTCGCCGATCTTGTAGGTGCCGTTGGCGGTGCTGGACGAGACGCTGGTGACGGTCGGGGCAATGGGCGCGGTCAGGGTCAGGTCATTGCCGCTGCCGCCGATGTAGCTGGTGGTCAGCTCGGTGCCATTGCCGGCCGCGTTGAACTTGCTGCCCTCGGTGACGCCGCTGAAGGTGCCGGTCACGGCATCGGCGGCATCGTTGACGATCACCGTGTAGCTGTCGCCGCTGCCGGCCGCGTAGCCGTGGGTGACCGCCAGGGCAGCGCCGGAGACATCGACGGCGCCGTTGACCACCACCCGGTCGTAGCCGGTGCCGGCGGTGGCGCCGTTGATGTCCAGAGCCAGGGTGCTGCCCGAGGCCAGGGTCAGGTTGCCGTTGACGGTCAGGGTGGCAACGCCCGTGCCGCCCGGGGACAGGGTCCCGCCACTCTGCACGGTGACATCGCCGCCCAGGGTGCCGCTGCCGGCCAGGGTCGCACCGCTGGCCACGGTGGTGGCGCTGTTGGTGCTGCCGTCGACCACCAGGGTGCCCGCCGCCACAGTGGTGGCGCCGCTGTTGGTGTTGCTGCCCGAGAGGGTCAGGTTGCTGGCGCCGGTCTTGGTCAGGCTGCCGGTGCCGCTGATGGTGCCGGACAGGGTGGCGGCCGCGCCGGCATTGACGGTGACCAGGCCGGTGAGCGCCAGGGCGTTGTCGATGGTGGTGTTGCCGGTGATCTGCAGGGTGGTGCCGTTGGCCAGGTTGAGCGCACCGGCGCCCAGGTTGGCGTCGCTGGCGACGCTCAGGGTGCCGGCGTTGATGCTGGTGCTGCCGGTGAAGGTGTTGCTGCCGGTCAGCGTGAGGGTGCTGGCACCGGACTTGGTCAGGCTGTTGCTGCCGCTGATCACCCCGGACAGGGTAGTGTCGGCGCCGGTGTTGACCGTGGCGCTGCCGCTGAGGGCGATGGCGTTGTCGATGGTGGTGGCGCTGGTCACCGCCAGGGTCGAGCCGGAGGCCAGGGTAACGGTGCCGTTGCCCAGGTTGCTGTCGCTGGCGACGCTGAGGGTGCCGGCGCTCACGGTGGTGGCACCGTAGGTGTTACTGCCGGACAGGGTCAGGGTGTTGACTCCCGACTTGGTCAGGGTGAAGGCACCGCTGATCACCCCGGACAGGGTGGCGTTGGCCGCTGCGCTGACCGTGGCATTGCCGCCGAGAACGATGGCGTTGTCGATGGTGGTGGCGCTGGACACCAACAGGGTGCTGCCGGCGGCCAGGTTCACCGCCCCCGAGCCCAGGTTGCCGTCGCTGCTCACGCTCAGGGTGCCGGCGCTCACGGTGGTGGCGCCGTAGCTATTGCTGCCGGACAGGGTCAGGGTGCCGCTGCCGGTCTTCGTCAGGTCGTAGGCACCGCTGATGGCACCACTGAGGGTGACGGCGTTGCTGTTGCCGATGCTGCTGTTGCCGGTCAGGACGATGGCGTTGTTGATGGTGGTGGCGCCGGAGACGTCGAGCACGGTTCCACCCGCCAGGATGACCGTGTCGCCGCCCAGGTTGCCGTCACCGGCGATCGACAGGGTGCCGGCGGAGACGGTGGTGGTGCCACCGTAGGTATTGCTGCCGGACAGGGTCAGGGTGCCGCTGCCCTGCTTGACCAGCGAGCCGGTGCCGGAAATCACCCCGAGCACCGAGGTGGTGGTGTTGTCGCCCCCGGCAGTAAGCGTGTAGCTGCCCAGCTGGATGCTGGCATTGGCGTTGTTGCTTGCCAGGCTGCCGATGGTCTGATTCGAGAGCAGCGTCAGGACGCTGTTGCCGTTGACCCGCACGACGTTGTTGTCGGCCATGGAGGCGTCGCCATTGAGCTTCAGCCAGGCGTAGTTGGCCAGCAGGGTGGCGCCGGTGTAGGTGTTGGTGCCGGAAAGCGTGGTCGAGTAGGTGGCGGAACCGCTCTGACTGAAAACCACTCCACCGGTGCCGCTGATGGAGCCGGAGAAGGTGGTATCCGCCGTCTGGGTGCTGGTGAGACTGAAACTGCCGAGCGTCACCGAGCCGGCGCCGGAGAGGTTGCCGATCGCCTCGTTGCCAGCCAGGGCCAGGGTGGCGCCTGCGGCGACGGACACGCTGCTGTTGGAGGAGATCGCATCCCCACCGCTCACCGTCAGGGTGCCAGCGCTGATGGTGGTGGCACCGGAGAACGCATTGGCGGCGCCGGAGAGGGTCAGGTTGCCGGCCCCGGCCTTGGTCAGGGCGCCGCTGCCGGTAATGATGCTGGCGATGGTCGCGGTGTCGCCGGCGCCATGGGTGAAGGTCTGGGTGGTGCCAGCGCCCAGGGTGATGGTGCCGCCGGTGAGGATCAGGCCGCTGGCCTGGTCCATGTCGAGGGTCAGGCTTTCGTTGATCGACACGGCGTTGAGGTTCAGCGTCTGGCCGGCCAGGTTGCTGGCGAAAATGATGGTCTGGGTGCCGGTGCTGTCGGCCGCGGCGATGGCCACGGCCTCGCTGAAGCTGGTGCCGTTGCTGGGGTCGATGGTCGCGGTGTCGGTAGCGTTGGTGACGTAGATGAAGTCGCTGGCCACGGTGACGTTTGCGGTGGCACTGCCGCCGGCACCGTCATTGACGGTGACCTTGACGTTGGCATCGCCGGCCGGCGTATCGCTGCGGTAGGTGATGCGCTGCGCCACGTCGTTGACCAGCGCCGTGGTGGCGGTGGTGGCGCTGCTGGTGAAGGTGATGGTCAGCACGCCGCCGGTGTTGGTGAAGGTGGCGAAGGTCAGCCCGCCCGCCTGCAGGTTGCTGCCGCTGACGGTGAACAGTGCACCGGAGGTGTCGAAGCCCAGCACATCGCTGCTCACCGCCGTGCCGTTGCGCTGGATGACGAGGCTGGCCCCGGACCAGTTGCCGTTGCCGCTGTTCAGCGCGCCCAGCTCGGCATCGGCCAGGCTGGCGTTGCTGCCCACGTCGAGGCGCACGGTATTGCCCACGCCGCCCCAGGCGACGCTGTCACCGTTGAGGTTGCCGATAGTGGGCGCGGCGTTGGGGTTGTAGTTGGTATCGGTGATGCCGCCATTGGTGGTGTAGAGGGTCGAGGTGGAATCACCGTCGGCGCCGTTGACGTTCGTGCCGCCGGCCGCCTTGCCACCCAGGCCACCTGCGCCGATGTTGCCGTTGGTCAGGGTATTGAAGCTGGTGCTGTCCATGCGCACGGTGCCGCCGGCGTTCCAGATGGCACCGACCCCGGCACCGCCCGCCCCACCATTGCCGACCCTGTTGCCAGGCCCCGTGGCCGCATCGCTGGAAACACCGCCACCGCCACCACCACCTGCCCCCAGGTTGTTGGTGAGGCTGCTGTTGACGATGGTCAGGATGCCGCTGCTGGCGTTGAAGATACCCCCCGCAGCGGCGCCCCCCTTGCCGCCGACGGCGGCAACACCGCCGCCGCCGCCGCCACCGCCAATGCTGGTGGTGCCGTTGTTGGCCGACCCACCTCCACCCCCTGCGGTGTAACCGGAGGTGCTGTTGCCGTCACCGCTGTAGCTGCCCCCAGCGCCGCCGGCCGCACCGCCGCCACGCCCCCCGAAGCTACTGGTACCGCCCGCGCCATTGCCGCCGCTGATGCCGGAAGCGGGCGTGGCCGAGACCCCGGCGCCAGCACTGCTGCCGCCGGAGCCGCCGGGGGTCGTTCCAAAACCGCCGCCGCCGCCGCCGCCACCGCCGTAGTAGCCACCGGAGTCGCCACCGCCGCCGCCGCCACCGGACGCCTTGTTGCCGGTAATGGTGCTGTTGGTGATGGTCAGTACGCCGGCGTTGTAGATACCGGCACCCACGCTATCGGGTGCGGCCGAGTTCTCGTTGCCACCGTTGCCGACGATCAGGCCATTGCGGATGGTGATGTTGTCCAGCGCGACCTTGGAGTTGGCGCCGCTGGTGTTCACGTCCAGTATCCGAGCCTTGTTGGCCCCGTCGATGGCGAAGCCACCGCCGACGATCTGCAGGGTGTGGCCGTCGGTGACATGGATGGAAATGGTGTCGTTGAAGCCGGTGAAGGTGATGTTGCCGGTGAGGGTGATCACGTCGTCGGCGTTATCGGCAACGCCCGTGGTGATGGCGCTCTTCAACTGGGCCAGGGTGCTCACCGAGGTGGTCACCAGCAGGTGGTCGTAACTGCCCAGGCGCGACAGGTTCAGGGCATTGCTGGCGGCGATCTGGCCGGTGGTAACCTCCAGGTCCCAGTCACCGCCCTTGGCGTTGCCGCCGGTGTTGTCGTCGGATGCGGCGATGTCCGCACCGGTCATGTCCGCCAGCTTGGAGACGAAGGCATGGCCTTCGCTGCCCGCCCCCACTTCGCAGCCGTAAAGGAGGATGTCGCCCTCGGCGGTCAGCGCCTTGCCGATGGTGGAGAGCTGGGACGCGTACTGCGCGAGGTTGCCCTCGAACAACGGGCCGTTGCCCAGCAGCAGCACCCCGGAATCGCCGTGGGAAATGATGTGGATGGCATCGATGCCGGTGCGCCCGGCCAGGGCGTCGGCGATCTGCTGCACGCCGTCCTTGTTGGTGGACAGCAGCACCACCTCGGCATTGGGCGAGACGGCCTTGAGCAGCTCCTGGTAGTTCGGCGCGCGGGTATCGACGAAGACGATTTCCTTGCGCACGCCGCTCTGCCCATCGGTCACCGGACTGGCCTGCAGGTCCTGGGTACCTTGGTGGGTATCGGTGGTGCTCGCGTGGCTGCTGTCGCGGGCGCCGGTGTCATGGGCCGCATCGGCCGTGGGAGCGGCTGTTGCCGTCGCGGCGGCGGTATCGGCGACGGTGGCCGCCACCGCGCCGTCGAACATCATGCGCGGCTCCAGCGCACTGATCAGCGGCAACGGGCATGCCAGCGGCGCAGCCTCCGCACCCTTGGCCTTGCCGTTGCGACCTGCCTTCTTCGAAAGACCCCAGCCCATGACTTCTACCTCCTCATTCCGACGCCCGCCTTGGCAGGTGCTCAGTTGCGTTCGTGTTCCAGGGCCCGGGCGTCCCGGGAGGTCCTGATCACATGGGCCTCGCTGTTGCGCGAGTCCTTCCAGAAATCCAGTTGTGCGTATTGCTCGAACAGGTCCGGCGGCAGCAGGGTGCGCCGCGCCGCCACTTCAACCTTGGGCCGCACCTTGTGCAGACCGCGCAGGCCCAGGGCCTGGTCGAACTCCGGAGCGTCGTACTCGACGTGCTCGAAGTCGTGCGGGTACCAGGGCTCATCGAGGAATTCGTAGACCAGTTGCAGCACCCGCTCGGGCGTGGCCACCAGCAGGTCGTAGTCCACCAGCAGCAGGGAGCGGGCGTGCTCGCCGTAATAGGCATCCTTGAGCGCCGACCAGGCCAGGCCCACCAGGCGGTTGCGCTGGGCCAGGGTCTCGACCCGGCTGTAGACGGTGTTGCGTTCGCTGTCGTCGTTGAACAGCTTGGTGATCTCGTACGGGTTGGCGCGGTAGAGCCGCTCGATGCTGTCCATCACCCAGGCGACGTTGCGCACGCAGGCGATCACCTTGGCCTGGGGGAACAGGTCCAGCAGGGCCGGCAGTCGCGCGCACCACAGGCGGTTGGTGTCGAAGATCACCTCATGCCCGCTCTGGTCCGCGTAGTAACTGCTGAACAGGCCGGCCAGCAGGCGCTTGCGCTGCTCCTGGGTCACCACCGGGCCGAACTCGCTGTCGGCGCCGAACTGCTTGAGCAGGCCCGAGAAGAAGCTGCCCACCGGGCTGGTCATGCCGGCGTGAAAGCGCGGGTTCTGCCGCAGCAGCGCCGCCAGCAGCGTGGACCCCGAGCGTGGCAGCCCCGAGATGAAGTGATAGGTGGGTGATGGATGGGCCATGGTCTGCGTGTACGTCTGCCTGTCAGTGATACGGGGCCGGAGAGCCACCGGTGCCGCAAGGCACCGGCGGGTCGAGTGCCTCAGTTGCGCGAGGGGAAGATGCCGTCCAGCGCGATGATGAAGTTGATCCCGATGTAGGGGTTGCGGATGGCCACCGGCTGGCTGCCGCCGGCGATCTGCACCGTCACGCTCACGGTGCTGGGGTTGGTCAGCGGGACCGGGGTCGACATCGCGCTCGACCAGATCGCCGCTGCCGAAGGCGAGCCGCCGACGGAGCCACCCAGTACGGAGTTGGTCGCACTCGGAACCAGTGCCGGGTTGGTCGGTGTGCCAGCGGCGGAGATCGTGCTGGTGCCGGACGCGAGGTGGGTGTGCATGGGCATCTGGGTCTGCAGCAGGGTCACGTTCTCCGCCCCGCCGAGCTCACCCAGGTCGATGAGCGACAGGCCGGGCCCCTGGGACTGGCCGACCGGCGAGCGGCCACGCAGGTCCGGCAGGCCATAGGTGGTCTGGCCATTGCCGCCGTAGGTGGTGCCCAGCAGGGAAAACAGTGCTGTGTTCTGCGCAATCGCCATGCTCTGCCCCATGCAGAACGCATAGCCACGGGGTGCGAAGTTGCCGCCGAACATCTTGATCTCACCGATGAAAGGATCCACGTGTTGACTCTCCTCTGGCTCTGGTTTCGCGCAACCGGAATCCCGGTCGCACATGCATGCTCGTTGTTGTAGTTATGCCGGCCGATCCGTATGGAACACGGCCTGGAGTACATGGCGCCCATCCTCGACGGGCTGGCCGGGGGTCAGCAGCAGCGCCCAGCCCTCCTCGCCGGGCGGCCCCAGGCGGTACACGTCCTGGGGCAGGCTGCACTGCGGCGGCAGTACGAAGTGGGCGTGGTAGCAGTGGTGGCGAGGGGTCATGGCGATGCCCTCCTCGACACCGAGCAGCTCGACGGGCAACACCTGTTCCGGCGAGAGCCAGAGGTGAAAGGACTGGCCAACGGCCTCGGAGAGCAGCGCGTAGGACGGCATGGGGTACATGGACGGGCTCCTCAGGACGGCATGGCCGGGCGCAGCGCCGGTTCGGCGGCGGCCTGATGGCCGCGGGGGTGGCGGCGCAACTTCAGGTACACACCGTTCTCTCCCACCACCTCGAAGCCATGGCGGAAGTAGAGGCGCTGGGCCGGGTTGTAGGACTCGACATGCAGCCCCGCACTGAGGCCCTCGCGGTCGGCCCGTTCGAGGAAGCGGCCCAGCAGCTCACCGCCAATGCCGCGGCCACAGGCCTCGGGCAACAGCGCCAGGTCGATGATCTGCAGGTGGGTGTCGGTCCACAGCAGGTAGGCGCGACCGATGGGCTGGCCGGACGCCTCGATGACGTATTGCTCGGCGTCGGCGTAGTGCGCCTGGTAATAGCTGCGCTGGGCCTGGAACTGCTGGTCGACGAAACGCTCGCGAGCGGCCTGGTCCCAGGGGGTGTGCTCCAGTTCGTGGGCACGGGTGGTGCCGTAGAGCATCCGCAGGAAGGTGCGGTCTGCTTCGGTTGCCAAGCGGAGGTTCAAGGTGTGGAGAGACATACGGCGTGCATCCCTGCTGGCCCCGGGAACAGGGCCTACAACTGTAGTTACAGTTTCCCTGCACGGAGCATAGACGAGGATTTCAGTTGGCCACCATCGAAAAACCGCCGTTCGGCGGTTTCTGCAATGAATGTGAAGTGGCATTCACAACTGGCGGGGTGAAAACGCCTCCAGCGCCTCAAAGGGCGCCCTCGCCCACCGCTCCACAGCCGCCCGGGTGGCGTCGTCCGCCTCGCTGCGCTTGGCCTCGCCGTCGGCGCTGAAGGCCATCGCCGGACGCTTCGCATCGTGCCCGGCAACGGCCTGCAGGTGCGGCACGGCGGCCGGGTCGATGCACAGCAGCGGGCCCAGGCGGCCCCAGAGGGCGCCGGGCAGCTCGCGGTAGTTCAGGGCCACCGCCTCGCCTGCCGAGCACAGGTCGAGCCCGGCCTGCAGCAGCTGCCCGACCATCCAGGCGAGGTAGTCGCCGGGCGCCAGCGCCTCCCGCCCCGGCAGGCCGTCCAGCCCGGACGGGCCCAGCAGTCCGGGAACTGCATGCAGCCCGGGCTGGCGCTGGTGGGACACCACCACCTCCAGCGGGTCGCGGTAGAGGAACAGGCACGGCACCTCGGGGCAGAGCCGGCGCAGCAGCTGCGCCTCGAACAGGTTCCAGGCGTCCAGCTTCACCACCAGCCGGGTTTCGTCGCCATGGCGGCGCTGGCCATAGGCCGAGCACAGCGCGCGCACCGTCTCCGCCTGCCAGGCAGAAGCGCCGGGGTCGCGGTAATGCGCGCGCAGCACGGCATCCAGTGGCGGCGGCTCGGACAGCACCACGTGCCCGGGCAGGGCTCGCAGCAACTGCGCCAGCAGGGTGGAACCGCAGCGGGAGGTGTGGAACACCAGCAGCGACGGTTCAAGGCCGGGGCTGCGGGCCTGCCAGTCGAGCAGCGCGTCCAGGCCGGTCTGGCGGCGCAGGGCCAGGTTGAACGGCAGGCGCAGCGCTTCGTCCACGTCGTCACTGAAGAAGGGCCGGGCCAGGGGCGTGGTGCCGAACCAGGCCCAGTCCAGCTGCCAGTTGCCGGCCTGTTCGAAGGCGCGGATCGGCAGCCATTGGGTGAAATCCAGGGCCGTCATCGCATGCTCCATTGGCGGCTCCAGGCCTGCCGTGCCTGGCGCATGACCATGCGCACATCCGCCTCGCTGAACACCAGCCCGAGGGTCTGGCCGGCGGCCACCGCATCGCGGCAGAAATCGGTGGGGTCGGTGATCAGTTGCAGGGCATGGGCCAGTTCCGGGCGCTGTTGCACCTGCTCGTTGAAGTCGGCGAAGGCGCGCATGCCCCGGCTCGGTTGCAGCGCGGGCGTGGTCGGCAGGCCCTCGGTGATGGCCTGGAACAGCCGTGGGTTCACCATGCAGTCCAGCACCAGGTGGATGCGCGGCCCCGGGCCGGGGTTGTCCACCCGGTGCGGGCGGGACAGGTCGATGAACCAGCACTCCCCCGGTGCCATCGGCACCTGCCGGCCGTCCACCAGGAACTCCACATCCGGCGGGCTGAGCAGCGGCACGTGCAGGCGCAGCGGCCCTTCCGGGCTGCCCAGGTCGGGGTCGCAATGCTCGCGGATGCTGGCACCGGCGCCCAGGCGCAGCAGGCGGGCGCTGCGCAGGTCCTCGCCGAACCATTCGATGGCCGCCAGCCAGGCCGGCTCGGCCGTGCACAGGGCACTGCGGGCCACCGGGCCGAAACCCGGCGCCAGGGGAATCGGCGCATCCACCGCGGCCACCAGGTCGATGCCGCTCCAGTCGCCCTGGTAATAGCCGGTGTTGAAATGCGCCACCCAGGCCGTCGGGGCGATCCGCTCCAACGCCGCCAGCAGCGGCGCCAGGTCGAAGCGCCAGGGCAGGCGGGAGCAGATCGGCAAGGCTTCGTCCATGGAACCCTCCTGGCAGGCTGTCCGTTCGATTGATGGGCTAGAAACCGCTTTCCCTCACCCCCAACGCCGCCATGCGGCGCCAGGCGAAGCCCAGCAGCGATTGCCGGCTGCCTTCCAGCACCACCACGCCGCGCAGTGGCTGGTCGGGGGGCGGCAAATCCTGCAGCAGGCTGAGGCGCACGCCGTACTGGGCCTGCACCGGCTCGGCGCGTTGCTGGGCATTGCGTCGCACGGCCACCTGGCCGTGGTGGTCGGAGGCCAGGGCCTCCAGTTCGAGGAAGGCGACGCCGGTGGTGTCCACCTCGTCCAGGCGCACCGGCAGGGCCGGCCGCGCCGGGTCGTCGGCGATGAAGCGGCCCTCGGTGCCCGGCGCCACGCGCCAGAGGTTCTCTTCGGCCAGGTAGCCACGCAGGCGCAACCCGGGGGCGATCACCCGCGCCAGGGTCTCGCCGCTGTGCAACCAGCGGCCCACCACCAGGTCCGGCGGCAGGTCGCGCACCACGCCGGCCAGGGGCGCGCGCAACTGCAGGCGCTCACGCTGGGCGGCCAGGCCGCGGTACTCGGCCACGGCCTCGGCCAGCTGCTGCTCGATCACCCCGGTCTCGGCGGCGGTCTCGCTGCGCCCGGCCTGGCGTCGCAACTGCAACTGGAGGATGTCGATCTCGCGGCGGACGATGCCCTGGCGCGCGTCCAGGTCCGGGGATTCCAGCTCCACCAGCAGGGCGCCCTGCTCCACCGTGTCGCCGTCCTTCACCCGCACCGCCTTGACCCGCGCACCGATGGGCGCGTGCAGGGTGCCGGTGCGCGAAGCCTCCAGCATGGCCGGCACGTCCACCGCGTTGCGCCAGGGCACCAGCAGCGCCAGCAGCACCAGCCCCAGGGCCGAGCCGGTGAGCAGCACCTTGCGCGGGTCGGCCTGGTCGCGCCGTTGCCACCATTCGCCGAACTCCTTCCAGATCGGCAGGCCGATGAACCACACCAGCTCCACCAGCATCAGGAAGATGCCGAGCACCTTGAAGAACAGGTGGTAGACCGTCAGCGCGATGCCGAAGAACAGCGCCGCACGCCAGATCCACGAGCCGTAGCCCCAGGCCAGCAGGCGCCGGCGCATGGCCTCGGGCCAGGGCTCGGGGGCCGGCTCGCCGTAGCCGAACAGCGCCTCGCGCAGGCGCCAGCGGCACAGGGCGAAGGCGCGGTTCTGCAGGTTCTCCACCTCCCACAGGTCGCTGAGCAGGAAGTAGCCGTCGAAGCGCATGAAGGGGTTGAGGTTGATCGCCAGGGTGGTGATCCAGGTGGCGCTGGAGAGCATGAAGGCCGCGGTGCGCGCCGGCCCGTCCGGCAGCAGCGACCAGGCCAGCAATGCCAGCACCGCCAGCACCAGTTCGGCCAGCACCCCGCCGGCGCCGATCAGCAGGCGCGAGCGGCGGTCCTGCACCCGCCAGGCATCGCTGACGTCGGTGTAGAACATCGGCAGCAGCACCATGAAGGCCAGCCCCATGCTCTGCACCCGGCAGCCGGCGCGCTTGGCCATGAAGGCGTGGCCGAACTCGTGGCAGAGCTTGGCGAAGGTCAGCGCGATGCCGAAGGCCAGGGCGCCGCCCAGGCTGAACAGGTGCGGGAAGGTGGCCAGGTAGCGCTCCCAGTCCCGCGCCACCAGGAACAGCCCCAGCAGCAGGATCACCGGCAGCCCGCGCCGCAGCAGCCAGGGCCCGTTGCGCTCCAGCACCGGCCAGGCACGGTTGAGGAAGCGGTCCGGCCGCCACAGCGGGATGCGGAAGAACAGGTACTGGTGCAGCACCTGCTGCCACAGGCTGTGGCGCGTGCTGGCGCGCTTGAGGCTGTAGCTGGCGCGCTGCTCCGGGTCGAGGGCAGCGATCAGGTCGTGTCCGCGCAGAAAGCGCAGCATCTGCTCCAGCTCACCGGCCCCGAGGGGCGCGCCCGGCTCGGCGTTGGCCGCCGCCAGCACCGCGCGGGGGTCGCCCAGGGACCAGTGGCGCAGCAAGCGCACGGCCGCCGCGCCGAGTTTGAAATAGCGGCCGCGCAGCGGGTCGGCCAGGGTCCATTGCGGCGCGCCCTCACGGGTTGGCGCAGCGGCGGACAGCTGCAGGTCGGAACGCAGGGCCGGCAGCATCACAACCCCAGGTTCTGGCGCAGCGCCGCCAGGGGCCGGCGCAGCAGGTAATAGGCCAGCGGCGCGCGGGCGCCGAACAGCTTGGCGGTGCCGCGCAGGCCGATGCGCGGCGGGGCATCGGCAAAGGCCGCGTCGAGGCGGTAGGCCAGTTGCCCGGCGGCGGTGGCCTGGGCTTCGTAGGCAGCCCGCTCCAGGCGCGCGTCATGGCGGTTGAGCGGGTCGCTGTCGAGGAACAGCGCCACCTCGGCGCCAGGCTCCAGGGCGATGGCGTCGCCCACCGGCAGCTCGATGCGCAGTTCGGCCTGGGCCGGGTCGGCGATCTGCATCAGCCGCTCGCCGGTCTGCACCGGCTTGCCGGTGAGGCGCTCGGCATCGGCGAACACGGCGATGCCGGCGCGCTCGGCGCGGACTTCGCTGCGCGCCAGCAACTGCCTGGCGTAGTCGCGCTCGGCGCGCTTCTGCTCCACGCGGGCGGCCAGCAGGTCGATGCGCGCGCTGGATTCGGCATCGGCGAAGGCGCGCTGGCTGTTGGCCTTCAGCTCCGCCTCGGCCACCCCCAGGGCGCGCTCGGCAACGTCGGCCTGGGCCTTGAGGGTGGTGGCGTCGAAGCGCACCAGCAGGTCACCGGCGGCGACGCTCTGGTTGGGCTTGACGAGAAATTCGGCGATCACCCCGTCCAGCGGCGCGGCCACCACGCGGCCGCCCTGGGGCACCACTTCGGCGGGTGCCAGCACCGACTGGCGCACCGGCACCAGCAGCACCAGGGCCAGCGCGGCGGCCAGGACCAGGAGCTTCTTCTTCGGCCAGCGCAGGCGCCAGGGCTTGCGCGGCTGCAGGGCCAGCCAGGCGTGGCCGTAGGTGCCGCCCAGTTGCACCAGCAGGGCCTGCTCGGCCTCGCTCCAGGGGGTGTCGCGGGCGATCCACAGGCCGCCGAACACGGCGCCCTGGCGGTCCTTCAGTGGCAGCCAGAAGGCATGGGGCGCGGACAGTGCCTGCCAGTCGTCACGGCTGCTCTCGTCCAGGCTGGCGGGGTCGACCACGCCGGGCTCGCCCAGCAGGCCGGCGGCCAGGCGCTGGGCCGCCGCCCGTTCGACGAAGGCGACGAAGGGCGCGTTGGGTTCCACCACGCTGATGCCGGTGAGGGCGCTGACCTTGCCGGCGATTAGCAGCGCGGCGTGGCGGTAGCCGAACAGGCCCTGGCCATCGTTGACCATGGCGAAGGCCAGTTGCTCGGTCGTGGCGGCCTGCCGGGCCTGGGCCTGGAGGCCGAGAAAGACCGCGAAGACGCGCTCGGCGAAACCGGGCACCGGTGCGTTCATCGCGCCTCCGGGAAGCGCGCGCTGCCGCTCATGCCGGCCACCAGGCCCGACGCATCCTCGGGCAGGCCGCCGATCAGCAGCAGCGTCTGGCTGCCTTCGTCGATGCGCGCGCCCAGGCGCTTGACCACGGCCTTGAGCGGCTTGCCGGTCTCGTCGGGGATGAATTCGAAGGGCTGGCCCGGCTTGAGGGCGCCGATCCAGCGCGAGGGCACCAGCAGGTGGATCTCCAGGGTGCGGTTGTCCACCACCTCCAGCAGCGGCGCGCCGCCGGGCACGCTCTCATGGGGCTGCACGCGGCGGTTGACCACCTGGCCGTCGTAGGGGGCCTTCACCTGGCAGCGCTGCACCTGCACCTGGTAGACCTGCGCCTCGGCCTGGGCCTGGGCCTGGCGGGCCTCGGCCAGGGCCACTTCGAAGCGCCCGACGGAGTTGAGGGCGGCCAGCTGCTGCTTGTTCTTCAGCTCCTCGCGGGCGGCGCGGGTGGCGGCGTTGGAGGCGGTGAGCTGGGCCTGGTAGGCGCTGCAGTCGAAGCGCACCAGCACGTCGCCGGCCTTGAACGACTGCCCTTCGGCGAAGGGCATCTCGACGATGCGCCCGGCCAGCTCGCTGGACAGCACCGCCTGGTTGCGGGCCCGCAGCACGCCCCGTGGCGAAGGGGCCGATGCGGCGGCGGTGGAGGGTGCAGGGGCATCCAGCAACGGATCGTGGGCGGGGGGCTCGTCGGCCCAGGCGGCGGTTGCCATCGCCAGCGAACCCGCCAGCCCGTACATCAGGTGCTTCATAGGTCTGTCCCTAGATTCCAAGTGGAGCAGAGTCTAGGAGAGCGCTCGGACAATAGGAATCGGGTGTCGGAAAGATTCCTCCGCCGATGACGAAGCGTCACACCATCGCCAGGGACCGCTTGCGGGTGGGGGCCGGCCAGGCGCGGTCGATCCGTGCCAGGTCCTCCGCGTCCAGGCGCAGGGCGTGGGCGGCGGCGTTCTGCTCGATGTGCTTGGGCTCCACCGCCTTGGGGATCACCATCACCCCGTCCTGGCGGAGGGCCCAGGCCAGGGCCACCTGGGCGGGGCTGGCGCCGTGGCGCCGGGCCACCTCCAGCAGCGCCGCATCCCGCAGCAGCGCCCCACCCTGCCCCACGGGGCAGTAGGCCATGAGCGGCAGGCCCTCGGCCTGCTGGCGCGGCAGCAGGTCGAACTCGATGCCCCGCGCCTCGGGGTTGTAGAGCACCTGGTTGGCGGCGCAGCCGGGGGGCAGCGCGTCGAGGTCGGCAACGTCGAAGTTGGACACGCCCCAGCGGCGGATCAGCCCGCGCTCGCGCAACTGCTCGAAGGCGTCCACCGTCTCCTCCAGCGGGTGCTCGCCGGGCCAGTGCAGCAGGTACAGGTCGAGGTGGTCGGTGCCCAGGCGCCGAAGGCTGCGTTCGCAGGCCTGGGGGATGCCCCGGCGGCTGGCGTTCCAGGGGTAGACCTTGCTGACCAGGAACACCTGGTCGCGACGCCCGGCGATGGCTTCGCCCACCACCGTTTCGGCGCCGCCTTCGGCGTACATCTCGGCGGTGTCGATCAGGCTCAGGCCCAGCTCCAGGCCCTGGCGCAGGGCGGCCACTTCGCGGGGGCGCTGGTCGGCGCGCTCGCCCATGTGCCAGGTGCCCTGGCCGATGGTCGGCACGCGGGTGCCGTCGGGGAAGGTGATCTCACGCATGGGGCGCCTCCTCAGGTTCGAAGCGGATGGAGTCGGCCGGCGCCAGGCGCAGCGGATGGCGCGGCTGGATGAACTGGGCCCAGACCCAGTTGTGGTGCTCGACGATGGCCTCGGCGCGCTGGTGCGGGCGGTCCTTGGTGGTGTGGCCGTCGCTGACCAGGGTGACGCTGAAGCCTTCGCTGGTGGCGCGGCGGATGGAGGTGTCGACGCAGAACTCGGTGGCGTAGCCCACCACCACCAGCTCGGTGACGCCCAGAGCCTGCAGGGTGGCCTTGAGCGGGGTCTCGAAGAAGGCGTCGCAGGCCGTCTTGCGCACCACCGGGTCGAGGGGCGCGCGCTCCAGGCCCGGGTGCAGCTGCCAGCCGATGCAGCCGGGCTCCAGCTCGCTGCCCGCCTCGCCGTCGTGCTGCACGTAGAGCACCGGGGCGCCGGCGGTGCGGGCACGGTCGGCCAGGCGGTTGATGGTGGCGATCAACTCGGCGGCGCGCCACGGCTCCGGGTCGGCGAAGAACAGCCCCGCCTGCACGTCCACCACCAGCAATGCCTTGCTCATCGTCGTTCCTTGGGAGGGAGGGTGTGGCTGGCGATAGTGCCGGCTGGCGCCGCCCCGGTAAAGACGACCGCTGGTCTGCGCGGCGGAAACTCCACCCCCTGCCCCGGTCACAGCTTCAGGACCCCTTTTCCGGCCTCTTGCCGCCCGCCCGAGTACGCCGCCATGCAGACAGGACGCGACCTCCGCATCGACTTCTTCCGTGGACTGGCCCTGGTGTTCATCTTCTGGGACCACATCCCCCACAACCCCCTGGGCGCGGTGACGCCGCGCAACGTGGGGCTCAGCGACGCGGCGGAGATCTTCGTCTTCCTGGCCGGCTACGCGGCGCTGCTGGCCTACGGCAAGCTGCTGCAGCGCGACGGCTACGGCGTGGCCTGCCTGCGCATCCTGCGTCGCGCCTGGGTGCTGTACATCGCCCACATCTTCCTGCTGGCGGTGCTGATGGGGATGGTGTTCTTCGCCAACGCCCAGGTGGGCGGGCGCGACTTCATCGACGAGATGGGCCTGGACTACTTCCTGGCCAACCCGCAGCAGGCGCTGATCGACGAGCTGCTGCTGCGCTTCAAGCCCAACCTGATGGACCCGCTGCCGCTGTACATCGTGCTGCTGGCCGGCTGGCCGCTGGTGCTGCCGCTGCTGCTGCGCCACCCGCGCACCACGGTGGCGCTGTCGGCGCTGGCGTACCTGGGCGCGCCCTACTGGAACCTGACGGCGCACCCGGGCGGCGAATGGTTCTTCAACCCGCTGGCCTGGCAGTTCCTCTTCGTCCTGGGAGGCGCGGCGGCCCTGCACGCCCAGCGCCACCCGGCCCCGAACCTGACCCCGGCCTGGCGCGGCACGCTGCTGACCGGTTGCCTGCTGTACCTGGCGGCCAGCGCGGCGCTGGCGCTGAGCTGGAAGGTGCCGGGCCTGCACGATGCCTGGATGCCGGACGCGGTGGCGCGGGTGATCTACCCCCTGGACAAGACCGACCTCTCGCCCCTGCGCCTGCTGCACTTCCTCGCCCTCGCCTACTGCACCGCGCGCCTGCTGCCGGGCGGCACCTGGCTGCAGCGCTGGCCGGCACGGGAGGTGGTGCGCATGGGGCGGCACTCGCTGGAGGTGTTCTGCCTGAGCGTGCTGCTGGCGCCGCTGGCCGATGCCCTGGCCACCCTCTACCGGATGGGGGCCGTGGGCCAGGTGGCCCTGGCCTGCGCCGGTGTGCTGCTGATGGTGGCCCTGGCCGGCTGGCTGGACCTGATCGGCCGGCTCGGCCAGCGGCAACCGCCGAAGCCGGCGCTGGCCGCCCGTGGCTACGGCACCACACCCTACGCGGCGGCGTCCTGAACCCGCAGCTCCATCAGCAGCGACAGCGGCATGCCGGTTTCCGGGTGGCACGGCTCACTGAGCCGCTCCAGCCGGAAGCCGGCGTCGGTGACCAGGTTGAACCAGCCATGGACGGTGCGGAAATACCAGGGCATCGGCTCGCGGAAGCCCTCGCCCATGCTGGCGAAGGTCTCCAGGCGCCAGCCGTCCCGGTAGCCTTCCGGCCCGCAGGCGGTCATCGGGTGGACGGTCTGGATCACCACCCGCCCCCGGGGCTCAAGCAGGCGTATCAGGGTGGCGAGGATCGGCCTCAGGTCCTCCTCCAGCAGGGAGAAGTTGCAGACGATGAGGTCGTACTGGCCGTAGACCTTGTAGTCCATCTCCACGACCCGGTAATCGTCCGCCACGAACTGGCCGATGCCCTGGCTACCCTGGGCCTGCCGGGCGGCCTCGATCAGCTCATAGGACGCATCCACCCCGACGAAATCGATCCCCCGGTAGAGCAACTCGCGGCACAGCCAGCCTTCGCCGCAGCCCAGGTCGAGCACCCGGCGCGGCCGGGGCGTGAGCACCGCATCCAGCACGGCCTGGTCGGTGACCAGGCGGCGGCTCTCGATACGGCCACTGCGCACGGCGTCGACCCAGGCCTGGGCATTGGCCCGCCAGCTGTCACGGATACGTTGGCTCGTCGAATCGGTCATGGCGCTCGCTCCCGGGAAAACGCGCGAATGAAAGCACAGCGCGCCCCACCCTGCCCATGGCCGGCGGCCGATGATCGGCGCACCGGCCGCATTGCCCGCCGGGTGCGCCGCGACGGACTACGCTTGCAGCGAGAGCAGTCACCTGAGGCGGGTTCTCGATCATGGGCGTTGCCTGGCAGTCCCACGCATCATCGACCCGGTTGTCTTCGCACAGCCTGGACCCGGTGATCGCGCGCCGCCGGGCCCGCCGACGCCGTCACCGCCTCGCCGTGTGGCTGTTCCTGCTGCTGGTGGCGGTGATCCTGGCGCTGCTGGCCCGCGAGGAAATGCGCCACGCCTGGCTGCAATCCCGCGAGATCAGCCGCTACGCCGCCACCCTGGACTACCGCCTCGGCGACGGGCCCAGCCCGGCCATCCTCTTCCCCCGCGACGGCCCCTTCGACAAGCGCCTGGGCTACGCCCACCTGCCCGCCATGCTGCAGCGCCTGGAACAGCGCGGCTACGAGATCCGCCAGCAGGTGCGCTTCTCCCCGGCGCTGCTGGAATACACCCAGCACGGGCTGTTCCCGCCCTACCGGGAGAAGGTCCAGGCCGGGCTGGACATCCGCGACTGCCGCAACGAACCGCTGTACACCTTCCGCTATCCGCAACAGCTCTACGGCGCCTTCGACGAGATCCCGCCGCTGCTGGTGAGCAGCCTGCTGTTCATCGAGAACCGCCACCTGCTGGACGCCTCGCCCCTGGCCAACCCGGCGGTGGACTGGCCGCGCTTCGCCAAGGCCGCCCTGACCCAGGCCGGCAAGGTGCTGGACGTGCCCGGCCAGAGCGCCGGCGGCAGCACCCTGGCGACCCAGTTGGAGAAGTACCGCCACTCCCCCGCCGGGCTGACCCTCTCGGCCCACGACAAGCTGCTGCAGATGGCCTCGGCCAGTGTGCGCGCCTACCAGGGCGGGCCGGAGACACTGCCGGCGCGGCGCCGCATCGTGCAGGACTACCTCAACAGCGTGCCGCTCTCCGCCGCCCCCGGCCACGGCGAGGTGCACGGCCTGGCCGACGGGCTGCGGGTGTGGTTCGGCGCCGACTTCGAGCGCAGCAACCGCCTGCTGGGCCAGCCCCAGGACGAGCCCGGCGGCCTGGCCGAACGGGGCCTGGCCCTGCGCAAGGCGGTGGCGCTGATGATCGCCCAGCGGCGCCCGTCCCATTACCTCGGGCGCGGCCGCGACGAGCTGGAGGCCCTCACCGACAGCCACCTGCGCCTGCTGGCCGGCGCCGGCGTGCTGCAGCCCGCCCTGCGGGACACTGCCCTCGGCGCACGGCTGGCCTTCCGCGATCTGGCCCAGGACCCGGCGCTGGCACGGGTGGACGGCAACAAGGGCATCAGCCTGGCCCGCGCCCGGCTGTCGAGCCTGCTGCAGATGCCGCTGTACGACCTCGACCGCCTCGACCTGGGCGCCCGCACCAGCCTCCAGGGCGAGCTGCAGCAGGCCGTCACCACCTACCTGCACGACCTTGCCGAACCCGCCTTCGCCCAACAGGCCGGGCTGCTCGGCGAGCGCATGCTGACGGCGGAGAAGACCCGCGACGTGCGCTACAGCTTCACCCTCTTCGAGCGCACCCCGGCGGGCAACCAGGTGCGGGTGCAGACCGACAACACCGACCAGCCCTTCGACATCAACGAAGGCAGCAAGCTGGAGCTGGGCTCCACCGCCAAGCTGCGGGTGCTGGCTACCTACCTGGACTTCGTCGCCCGCCTGCACCAGCGCTACGCCGGGCTCGACACCAAGGCCCTGCGCGCGGTCGACGTGGACCCGCAGGACGTGCTCAGCCGCTGGGCGCTCGACTACCTGGCCAGCCACCCGGACGCGCGCCTGGCGCCGATGCTCGATGCCGCGCTGGAGCGCACCTACTCCGCCAGCCCGGCGGAACGCTTCTTCACCGGCGGCGGCATGCACACCTTCGGCAACTTCCGTCGCGAGGACAACGGCCGCACCCCGACCCTGCGCGAGGCCCTGCGCGAATCCATCAACCTGCCCTTCGTGCGCTTGCTGCGCGATCTGGTGCGCCACGCCATCCACCGCCCCGACGGCGACAAGGCCGCCCTGCTGCGGGACGACCGCGACCCGCGCCGGCAGGGCTACCTGGACCTGTTCGTATCCCGCGAGAGCCAGACCTACCTGCTGCGCTTCTGGAACAAGTACAAGGGCAAGGACGCCGACGCCCGCATGGCCACCTTCCTCGACGGGCTGAACCCCTGGCCTGCCCGGCTGGCGGCGATCCACCGCTACCTGCAGCCCCAGGCCGACCGCGCCACCTTCGCCGCCTTCATGCGCGCGCGCCTGCCCGGCGAAGCCCTCGGCGACAAGCGCCTGGCGGAGCTGTACGACCGCTACGGACCGGGCGCCTTCGACCTCAACGACCAGGGCTACATCGCCCGCGTGCACCCGCTGGAGCTGTGGCTGCTGGCCTACCTGCAAGGCCACCCGCAGGCGAGCTTCCGCGAGGCGGTGGAGGCCAGTGGCGAGGTACGCCGCGAGGTCTACGGCTGGCTGTTCAAGTCCCAGCGCAAGAACGCCCGGGACTCGCGCATCCGCACCATGCTGGAGGTGGAGGCCTTCCTCGACATCCACCAGCACTGGCGCCAGCTCGGCTACCCGTTCGACCACCTGGTGCCGTCGCTGGCCACCGCACTGGGCAGCTCCGGCGACCGGCCGGCGGCCCTGGCGGAGCTGATGGGGATCATCGTCAACGACGGCGTGCGCCTGCCGACGGTGCGCCTGGACGACCTGCACTTCGCCGCCGACACCCCCTACGAAACCCGGGTGCTGCACGAAACCGGCGGCGGCAGGCGGGTGATGCCCTCCGAGGTGGCCGCCGCCCTGCGCGGCGCCCTCGCCCAGGTGGTGGAAGGCGGCACGGCGCGACGCCTGCAGGGCGCGTTCCGCCAGCCCGATGGCCAGCCGCTGGTGATGGGCGGCAAGACCGGCACCGGCGACAACCGCCTGCAGACCTTCGGCCGGGGCGGCCAGGTGCTCGCCTCCCGGGCGCTGAACCGCACCGCAACCTTCGTGTTCTACCTGGGCCCACGCCACTTCGGCACGCTGACCGCGTACGTGGCCGGCGACGAAGCCTCGGGGTTCCGCTTCACCTCGGCGTTGCCGGTGCAGGTGATGAAGGGCATGGCGCCGTTGCTGCAGCCCTACCTGGAGCCTGGGCGTGCCACCCTGTGCCAGGGGCCGCAGACGGCGTTGGGGGCGAGGCAGTTGTAGCGATGAAGGCCGGGTTACCGGCCTGTGGAGGCTGGGCGGAGGAGCTGGAAAGGCCGAGGGCAGACGGGTTGACGCGTTCTGTGGATATCACCTGTTTCGCCTTGCCGGGCGAGCACCTGGTCTCTGAAGCCCCCCGCCAGACAATGAGCAAATCTGAAGCGCACGGTGAAATCCTGCCTGGCTCAGAGGGTAAGGCGGGGAACCTGCCTCTTCAGGAGGCCGAGCGCAGTCGTTGCGCAGGGGGACGAGCGGCATGGATGCCGCGAGAGGCGCGCCAGGCCATGGATGGCCCATCGCGCCGGCCCCCGTAGCGGCGACGGAGGGAGGGAAGCCCCGCGAGGCGGGACCCGGATGGAGGGGCGAGCCCTTTTGGTTGCTTTTCTGTGGGCGGCATTCCGACGATTGAGAAAAGTGACTCGCCTGGGAAGGCGAAACAAAAAACATCCGCAGAACTCGATAACGGGCTTGGCCATTACCGCCTCAGCCCCCACCCGTTGTAGCCCCTATGAAACCTAACCCACCTATTCCCGCCCCTCGTCTTCATCCCCCCACGCCGCTGCCTGCTCCAGCAGGTCGGGGGCGAGGCTCTTGCTGGCGCGGGCGCCCAGCAGCTTGAGGTTCTCGGCGCGGGAGATGAGGTTGCCGCGCCCGTCCACCAGCTTGTTGCGGGCGGCGGCGTAGGCCTTGTCCAGCTGCTGCAGGCGGCTGCCCATCTCGTCCAGGTCCTGGATGAAGGCGACGAACTTGTCGTACAGCGCCCCGGCGCGCTCGGCGATCTCGCGGGCGTTCTGGGTCTGCCGCTCCTGGCGCCAGAGGCTGTCGATCACCCGCAGGGTGGCCAGCAGGGTGGTGGGGCTGACGATGACGATGTGCTGGTCGAAGGCTTCCTGGAACAGGCCGGGGTCGGCCTGCACGGCGGCGGCGAAGGCGGCTTCGATGGGCACGAAGAGCAGCACGAAGTCCAGGCTGTGGAGCCCTTCCAGGCGCTGGTAGTCCTTCACCGAGAGGCCCTTGAGGTGGCCGCGCAGGGAGCCGACGTGGGCCTTGAGGGCCTGGAGGCGGGCGTTCTCGTCCTCGGCGGCGAGGTAGCTCTGGTAGGCGGTGAGGCTGACCTTGGCGTCCACCACCACCTGCTTGTCACCGGGCAGCTGGATCAGCACGTCCGGCTGGAAGCGCTGGCCGTCGGGGCTGTTGAGACTGACCTGGGTGCGGTACTCGCGGCCCTTCTCCAGCCCGGCGTGCTCCAGCACCCGCTCCAGCACCAGTTCGCCCCAGTTGCCCTGGGTCTTCTGGCCCTTGAGGGCGCGGGTGAGGTTGGTGGCTTCGTCGCCCAGGCGCTGGTTGAGCTGTTGCAGGCGCTCCAGTTCGCGGCCGAGGGAGAAACGCTCGCGCGCCTCTTGTTGATAACTCTCCTCGACGCGCTTCTCGAAAGCCTGGATGCGCTCCTTGAGCGGGTCGAGCAACTGGCCGAGGCGCTGCTGGCTGGTTTCGGCGAAGCGCTGCTCGCGCTCGTCGAAGATGCGCCCGGCGAGTTCGGCGAACTGGGCACGCAGGTCGTCACGGGCGGCCTGCAGGTCGGCCAGGCGCTGGGCGTGGGCTTCCTGCTGCTCGCGCAGTTCGGCGGCCAGGGCGGCGCGCTCGCTGTCGAGACGGCGCAGCTCGGCGTCCTTGCTGGCGCGTTCGTCGTTCCAGCCGGCGACGGCTTCACGGGCGGCGCGGCGCTCCACGGCCAGCAGTTCGGACTCTCGGCGCAGGGCGGCCAGCTCGGCCTGCTGGTCGGCGTTGAACTGGTTCAGTTCGCGCACTTCCGCCCGGCAGTCCTCCAACTGGGCGGCGAGGCCGTCCTGGGCCAGTTGGGCAGTGGCCAGGCGCTCGTCCAGCACCAGGCGCTCGGCCTCCAGGACGGTGACCCGGCGTTGCTGGCGCCAGGCCAGGCCGAGCAACGGCGCGGCGGCCAGCAGCAGGCCAAGCAGCAGGTTGGGCAGATCGAGTGGCATGGAGGGCTCCGCGGCAGGGTGCCGGGCAGTATACCCAGCGCCCTGGGGGCGGTCAGGCCTGGGGCAGGCGGGTCAGCAGGCGGCTGGCCTCGTGGGAACCCTGGGCGGCGGCCTGTTCCAGCCAGTGGCGGGCCTGCTGCAGTTCCTGGGTACGCGGCTGGGTATAAAGACGCCCCAGTTCGAGCTGGGCGCGGCGGTCGCCGGCACGGGCGGCCTGGCGCAGCAGGTCGAGGCCGATGCGGCGGTCGCGGGTATTGCCACAGTCCCGGCAGAGCATCTGCCCAAGGCGGCTCTGGGCGGCGACCACGCCCTGGCGGGCGGGCTGCTTGAGCAGGCGGCCGGCGATGCGCTTGACGCTGTCGGCCTGGCTCAGGCGCGGGCTGTCCAGCAGCCACAGGGCGACGCGCAACGGCAGGCGTTGGTCATCGGTGCGGGAAGGGTCGATGGCGGGGGTGCGAAACTTCATTGAAAGGCAGGGGAAGCCGAGAAGGCGCGCCACTCTACTCCTTTTTTTCCACAGGTAAAGACTTGCCAATATCCACAGGCGGCGTTCTAGAGGGCCGCCTTGGGACAATCCACAGAAGCTGTGGATAACTTTGTGAAAAACGTGCTCACACTTCTCCCGGGGCCCGATGGAACGGGCCTTACAGACAGATTGGCGATTTTTTCACCAGTGGAAAAAGTCCTTATTTTTCATCGTTTTAGATTGACAAGACGAAGAATCAAATGGTTACGCGCGTTTGTGACTGCGAAATGACAGGGTGCTTCGCGAGTGTGCACAACTGCGTTCACGGCCCCGCGCGAACGCCCTGTTTCAGGGCGTTTGGCGGGGGGTGACAGGGCCCATTCCGGGTCACGCCGGCTGGGGGATGACGCCGTCCACCAGGAAGGCTTCGCGGCGGAACAAACGAGGCTGGTCCGGCGCCTGGGCGTGCTTGTAGGCGACGTAGTCGGCGGTGGTTTCGCAGAACCAGGGGGTGAGGTTGCGCGGGCGCCGTTCGGTGAAGGCGTCGGGGGTGAACAGGGCGATGTTCAGCCCCTGCTGCGGGCAGCGGGCGGAGCGGTATTCGAAGGCTTCGACCCCGGCGGCACGCATGGCCGCCCCCAGGGCCTGGGTGGCGCGGTAGTCGCGGCGATCGAGCAGCGCCGGGTAGGCATCGAACGGCGGGTTCTGCAGGCTCACGCCGCGCTCCACCTGGAAGCGCGCCTCGAAGGAGGCGTGCTCCGAGAGGATGCGTCCGCTGGGCGGTGGGGTGGCCATGCCGCTCCACAGCACGAAGCGGTAGAAGGCGCCTTCGGCCATGGCCGTCTCCAGGCGCGCGGCGGCATAGAACAGGCTGGGCTCGTGCACCGTGCCGAAGCGCGAGCCCCAGCGCAGCGGCGGGTAGCGGAACGGGGTCTTGAGCAGGTAGTGCAGCGGTTCGGCGCTGCGCGGCAGGGGCGGTTTGCTGGTCTCGATGAGTTCTTCCAGCAGGGCCTGTTCGGCGAGGTTGTCCACCAGTTGCAGGGTCGCCACCTGTTCCTGGCTCTCCACCAGGCGCACCACGCGCCCGCGCAGAGGGGTGATGTGGCGTTCGCCGTCGCATGCGCTCCAGATGTCCATTTCCATGCGCTCGAACCCTCAGACCTTGCCGCGAATGGCGTCGAGGTACTCCACCACCCGCACCAGCCCCTGCACCTGCCCCATCAGCTCCAGCGGTACGCCGCCAAGGTGACGGTTCTCGGTGCGCAGGAAGTGGCGCATGTCCTCGAGGTTGCCGCCGAACAGCGCGAACAGGGCGCGGTAGATGCGGATCACCAGCAGCGCCAGTTCACCGGTCTTGCTCTGCGGGCGGATGCTGCCGGCGTCGGCCCAGCGGGTGACGACGGTGCGGTGGACGCCGACGATGTCGGCCAGTTGCTGGCGGGTCAGCCCCAGTTGCTCGCGGGTGTTGAGCAGGGCCTTGGCCAGGACGGCGTCGGGATCGAGGTGGGGGCGGGTCAGCGCGCTCATGGTCTTCCTCCGTGCGTTGGCATCAATATACATCATCAATGCTGCTTTATCACACACGGAAGCGCCCTGCGGGCGCATCGACAGCCACGCGCCAGGACGTAGAATGGCCCGCCCACGCGAACCGGACCGACCATGGACAAAGCCCACCTGCTCCGCCTCATCCTCGACCGCCTGGCCGACGACCTGCAGTTGCTGCAGCGGGCGGCACAGACCGCCTACGAGACGGCGACCCACGAGGAGAACATCGCCGAGAACAAGTACGACACCCTCGGCCTGGAGGCGTCCTACCTGGCCACCGGGCAGGCCCGCCGCGCTGCGGAGATCCGCCAGGCGGTAGGCCTGTACGAGGCGCTGGTGCTGCGGCCCTACGACCCGGTGCGCGGCATCGCCCTGGGTGCGCTGATATGCCTGGGTGACGAACAGGGCGGCGAGCGCTGGCTGTTCCTCGGCCCGGAAGCAGCCGGCCTGCTGGTCCAGGCCGAGGGTGCCGAGGTGACGGTGATCACCCCACGCGCGCCCCTGGGCCAGGCCCTGCTGGGCAAGCGCGAGGGTGACGAAGTGGTGGTCGCCCCCACGGGCGTGCCCCAGGTGTACGAGGTGCTGCAGGTGGCCTGAGCGGCTAGCCTTGCCCCCATCCAGAAGGAGACCGACATGACCCGCCGTACCCGCCCGCCCCTGCGTATCGCCTATTCCCCGCTGCAACTGGTGCTGTGCATCGCACTGGGCATCTGGCTCGGCGCGGTCGCCGTGGTGGCCACTGCGTGGCTCGGCTACCAGGCGGTGGTGGCCCAGGCCTGGAGCCAGGCGTCGGGGCGTGCCGCCCTCCCCTCCATCCCGCCAGCCGATGCGCCGGCGCCCCAGGTGGACAAGGGCAGCGAGATGTTCCAGCACTACCAGGAGCGGCTGGACGCCGCCCAGCAGCGCGACAACGAACGGGCGGAGGCCCGCGATCGCGCACAAAGCCCGCAATGCCAGTTCTGGCGCGAGCAGCAGCGCAACGCGCCGACGGAAAAGGCCCGGCAGAACGTCGAGCGCTTCTGCCAGTAAGAACCGTTGGGCCGGCACCGGCCCGACCAAGCGACCTGCACTTTCCGCCCACCGGGTTGCCCAACCCTGCATGGGGTGGCCTGGCGCCATCCGACGAATGCCCTGTCGCCTGCCGACCGGAGGCCATGCCCTGACACACCCGGCGAAGCGGCGCGGACTAGACTTTCCAGCAGGCACCCACACGCGGGTGCCAAGGCGGTTGTTATGAGTCCTGAAGGCTTTATCGTGCTGTTGGTCGTGGGCTGGCTGCTGGTCGCAGTGGCCATGTTGTGGGGTATGTTGCGCATCGCCCATCACCACTACCATCCCACCACCCGAGCGCCACGCCAGGCGCCCCACCCGCGCAAGCCCGGCAAGTCGCGCCAACTCCTCCACTGACCCCGAACGGCCCTGGGCATCCCTGCCTCAGGGCCGGCGGAAGCTGTGGGTCACCACGCCCCGGACGCGCCACGCTTCGCCCGGTACGAGCGTTACCGGCGGGTAGCCCTCGCTGGCGGCGCGGAGCACCTTATGGCCGTTCTCCAGGCACAGCCGGCGGATGCAGAAGTCGCCCTCGATGCGGACGACCACCAGGCTGCCATCGCCAGGCTCCAGGGCCCGGTCGGCCATGAGGATGTCCCCGGCGTACAGGCCGATGGCGCTCATGCTGTCGTCCTCCAGGCGCAGGCTGAAGGTCTGCGGGATGTCGACGCCGAGCAGATCGTCCAGCGGCGCGCTGCCCGCCAGGTGCAGACGGACCGGCTGCCGGGGGGCCTGGTCGAGGGCGAGGGTGTAGAGCGGCAGGGTGGCGTACGAGGGGCCGAGGCGGCCGATGATGCGGACAGTCCCCATGGCGGATTCTCCGAATACTGTTCATACATACAGTATTTCGAGAAAGGAAACGCCGTCAACGGGGAGAAGCCCTTGCGCCGGGGCCACCGGCGCAAGGGAACAGCGGGGATCAGCGCACGTAGTCGGGACCCCAGCGGTCGCTCTGGCGAACGCTCTGGGAGCGCAGCAGGCCCTTGCCGCCGGCTGCCTTGGCAGCGGCGATCTCGTCGTCGATCACCTTGGTGGAGATGGACAGCCAGCTGGTGACGAAGGCCATGGCATCGGCGTGCAGCTCCAGGGCCTCCAGGCTGATGTTGGCCGTGCTGTCGCAAGCGTTGTGGTAGCACGGGTCGAACGGCTTGCCGGCAGCACCGCCGTACTTCTGCGCCTGTTCGGGGGTCTTGATGTCCTCGGCGCCGGTGAACAGGCCACCGAAGGCGATGCCGTCCTCGAAGAACTGCGCGTAGTCGGAGCGGAAGTCGATCTCGGTGCCTTCGCTGGCCTGGTTGCGCAGCTTGAAGTAGGCCTCGAACAGGTGCTCGATGGCGCCGGAGCCGGGCGGGCCCTGCAGACCGAAGGACGAGCCGTCACCGTCGTAGATCTGGTTGGCGTAGTTGGGCGAACCGATCATGTCGAAGTTCAGGTAGGCCTTGATCTTCTTCTTCTCCTCGGCGGTGAGGTTCTTCACGTAGTAGGTCGAGCCCACCAGCCCGGCCTCCTCCGCGCCCCACCAGGCGAAACGCAGCTTGTTCAGCGGGTAGGCCTTGCGCAGCAGCACGGCCATCTCCAGCAGAGCGGCGCTGCCGGAACCGTTGTCGTTGATGCCCGGGCCTTCGAACACCGAGTCCAGGTGGGCGCCGGCCATCACCACGTTGTTCGGGTTGCCGTAGCGGGTCTCGGCGACCACGTTGTAGGTCTGGGTCTTCTCGCGCACCACGTCCACCACCATGCGCAGCTGCAGGCCGGGGGTCTGCGACCAGGCCACGCCGTTGTCGTAGGTGGCGAACATCACCGGTACGCCGCCTTCGTAGCCGTCGCCGAGGGTGACGTTCTCCAGGCCCTTGCGGTCGTCGGTGTTGCCCTGGTTGAAGATGATCACCCCCGCCGCACCGGCGGCCGCGGCGTTCTCCGCCTTGACCTCGAAGCTGCAGGTGCCGCGCTGGACCAGGGCGATGGCGCCGCTGGGGAAGTTGGCGAAGTCCTCCGCTTCGCAGCCGCTGCTGCTGGTGTTGCCGGCCCCCAGGGCCAGGTCCACCGGCACCACCGGGGCGCTGATGTCACCGGCCTCGGTCTGGGAGAGGTAGTTGAAGTCGGTCTCCCACACGTAGTTGCCCGGAGTGGGCGACACGGCGCTGAGGGTGCCCGGCCCCTTCGGGTAGAAGGCGGTGAAGGGGAACGGTTGCACCGTGACCTTGTAGCCGGCCTTCTCCAGGGTGCGCTTCACGTAGTCGATGGAGGCCTGGTAGCCCGGCCGGCCGGCGGCGCGGTTGCCCTCGTTGAGGCTGGCGATGTCTTCCAGGGCCTGCAGCCGCGCGAACACGTTGCGCGCCTGCATGCAACGCGGCAGCCCCAGGGGCGTGCCCACCAGGAGGGGCGAATTGCAGATGGCGGCGTTGGGTTTGCCGGGGCTCCAGTATTCCTTGAACTGCTCGGCGTCCGAGGTGGGCCCCGCCAGGGCGGCGGTGGAGAGGGCGAATGCGATGGAACCGGCAACACGTTTGACGTTGTTCTTCATGTTGACTCCAATCCATTTGAAGTGGCTTTAGGCAGGCCTGGGAATGGCGCAATGCCATTGTCCGTACGGCATCCTTCGGACGGCCTCGAACCTAGACTGGACGGTGTAGCCGGGGTTCTCCCGGGGAGTCGCCGGTTTCGTGAAACTTGTCGCCTTTTTGATACAAAAAGGCGCAAATGGCCGCAAACGGCAACGAAACGCCAGGTATTTGCCATCAAGACGCCAGCAATTTCACACCTGGATTCCGCACCACGGCCCGGCGCCTGTGCCCCGCCTCAGCCCAGCCGCATGGACAGCTCCACATCACCGCCGAAGGGCACCGACAGGTAGCCCCCCGCAGGCGCGCGGACGTGGGCGAGGTACTCCGGGCTGTGGTCGGCGTTGTCGGCGATCACCAGCGCGCCCGCCCGCAGGTGCGGCTCCACCAGCGCCAGCACCTCGGGGTACAGCGCCTTGGCACCGTCCAGCAGGAGCAGGTCGACCGACTCGGGCAGGTCCGTGCGCAGGGTCTGCAGGGCATCGCCCCGGCGGATCTCCACCAGGTCCAGCAGGCCGCCGACCTCCAGGTTGCCCCGCGCCCGCGCCACCTTGCCGGGCTCGAACTCGCAGGTGATCAGCCGGCCGCCGCCGTTGTCACGCAGGGCGGCCGCCAGGTGCAGGGTGGAGATGCCGAACGAGGTGCCGAACTCGACGATGTGCCGGGCGCCGCTGCTGCGGGCCAGCATGTACAGCAGGCGCCCGGTCTCCCGCGAGACCGGCAACGGCAGGTCGCGCAACTGGGCATACAGCTCCAGGTAGTCGGTCTTGCTGTGCATGAGCCGGGTCAGGGCCGCATCGTCCAGCCCGGCCAGGGCGGGATGGTCGTCGACCGACAGGGCGTCGGCCTGCTGGAACAGGCTGTCCAGCAGGGAAGCAAGGGGGGCGGAAGTGAGGGTGGTCATGGCGACTCCGTGGGTCAGGTTGAGCGCTACGTTGCGCCTGAATAGAATGCGACGATTTCGTCACATTCACCCATTCGCATTCCGCCGAGCCCCCATGCCCGAACGCCGAAACCCGCGCATCGCCACGCGCAAGGAGCCCCAGCAGGCCCGCTCCACCGAACTGGTGGCGAGCATCCTCGACGCCGCTATTCAGGTTTTGCAGAAGGAGGGCGCGGCACGCTTCACCACCGCCCGGGTCGCCGAACGCGCCGGGGTGAGCATCGGCTCGCTGTACCAGTACTTCCCCAACAAGGCGGCCATCCTGTTCCGCCTGCAGAGTGACGAGTGGCAGCGCACCACCGACCTGCTGCGACAGATCCTCGAAGACCGTGAGCAGCCTCCGCTGGCCCGCCTGCGCCACCTGGTGCAGGCCTTCGTCCACTCGGAATGCGAAGAGGCGGACATGCGCACCGCCCTCAACGACGCCGCCCCGCTCTACCGCGACGCCCCGGAAGCCAGGGAGGCCAAGGCCTACGCCAAACGGCTGTTCCTCACCTTCGTCGAAGAAGCCCTGCCGGCCGCCACCGGTGAGCAACGCGCCCTCGCCTGCCAGTTGCTCACTACCACCCTCGGCGCCGTGGGCAAGAACTTCTCCGAACAGCCCCGCACGGCCGAAGCCATCCATGCCTTTTCCGAGGCGCTGGCGGACATGCTCTGTGCGTACCTGCGGGGGTTGGGGGCGGAGTGATCGGCAGGCCGTGATCCGACCGTGACACCTCGGGCGGGCTGCCGCCCTTCAGCGACTGGCGGGCAACCCTGGCGCCTTCTCGATCAGCGCCTCCAGCACCAGGCGGATCTGCTCCGCCGGATCGTCCCGGCCCTGCAGCATCAGCCCCTCGGAGAGGGCGGTGAAGGTCATGGCCAGCAGCTCCCGGCTCATCGGCGCCTGCTTGCCACGGTGGTGGAAGATCAGCTCGATCAGCGTGCCCAGCGCCTCGCTGTTGGCCTGGTGCAGGTCGTGGTAGTGCTGGGCGAAATCCGCGTCGCGGGCGGCGATCAGTTGCAGTTCCACATCAAGGATCACGCACGGCTTGTTGTTCTTCAGGTTGTCGATGTACATCAGCAACCCCTGGCTCAACTCCGCCGTGGACGCCCCGCTGGCCAGGGCCTGGCCAAGGCGCTCGATCTCCACGCCCTTGAAGCGCTGGGTGAGGGCAACCAGCAAGTCGGCCTTGCTGGCGAAGTTGGAAAAGAATGCCCCCTTGGAGTAGCCGGCCTGCTCGGCGATATCACTCACACTGGCGGCGTGATATCCCTTGCTCACCATAAGTTCCGTCGCCGCTTCGAATAATTGCTCGCGGGTATGAAGTTGCTTCTCTTCGCGGCCCATTCTGGTTTTGGTCAATGTGCTAACTCCAGACCTCGATTCTGAAAAGATGCCGGTCGGCCCTGCATCCCCCCGACTGCAATACCAGGCTTTCACCGCCTTTTGACCCGGCGCAGCATAACGCATCGTTCTCCGGCACGGACGTACCCGGTATCAAAACCAACTCGCCGGTGATAACGCGTTATCACCGGTTGCCGAAGCGCTCGCGCAGCGCCCGGCCACTCCCTCGCCGGCGCCAGGCGCGGGTTATCAATTCGCCAGCATCCGGCGCGATGACACAAAAAATTAACCTGCAAACGCACTGATCCGACGAGCGGCGCTCATATCGAACCCGAACAACATAGCCATGAAAATCAACAGGTTATGCACCTAAAACCCCTACATAAACAGGGGTTCTGACACATTCGGATACCGCTTGATTTTTGAATACCGACTGGTATTCAATCTGCGCCGCCAGCGTCCTAGGACAAATCCGACAGACCGCTGGCAAGCGAAAGGAAGCCCTTCACCCACGTGTTCAAACAAGGTGTTTTTTCAATGGAATGTGCATTCGTAACCGGCGCAACGGGACTCTTGGGCAACAACACCGTACATGCACTTTTACAACGCAATATCAAAGTAAGAGCGCTGGTTCGTTCCATCGATAAAGCGAGAAAACAATTTGCTGACCTGCCCGTCGAACTGGTTCAGGGCGACCTGCAGGAAGTTGATAAGTTTCGCGCTCACTTGAAAGGCTGCGATGCACTCATACATACCGCCGCTTACTTCCGCGACAGTTACAAGGGCGGCAAACATTGGCAGGTGCTCTACGACACCAATGTGATCGCCACCGAGAACCTGCTGGCCGCTGCCTACGAGGCCGGCATCCGTCGAGGTGTGCATGTCTCCTCCATCGCCGTGCTCAAGGGCGAGCCGGGCCAGCTGATCGACGAGACCATGTCGCGCCCCGAGGCCGGTGCCGACGACTACTACCGCAGCAAGATCCTCTCCGAACTCGTGGTGCGCAAATTCCTCCACAGCCACCCCGACATGCGCATGGCCATGGTGCTGCCGGGCTGGATGTTCGGCCCCGGCGACATCGGCCCCACCTCCTCCGGCCAGTTCCTCATCGACTTCATGCACGGCAAGCTGCCCGGCGTGCTCCCCGGCACCTTCTCGGTGGTGGATGCCCGCGACGTCGCCCAGCACGTACTGGCCGCACTGGAGCGGGGGCGCAGCGGCGAGCGCTACCTGGCGGCCGGCGTGCACATGGACATGGGCAGCATCTTCAAGGCCCTGTCCCAGGTCAGCGGCCTGCCTGCACCGGAGCGCAAGGTTCCCCTGGCGGTGCTGCGGGTGATCGCCGCCCTCTATGAACTGCAACACCTGATCACCGGCAAGCCGGTGCTGATCAGCAACTCCACCATCAAGCTGATGGCCGGCGAACGCGACCGGACCCACTTCAGCCACGAAAAAAGCGCAAAAGAACTGGGCTGCCGCTTCCGTCCCGTGGAACAGACGCTGGCGGACACCCTGAACTGGTACCGGGCGAACGGCTACCTGCCGGAAACCGGGAACCCCCTTCCTACTGCCGAATGAGCCTTCCCCTCGATACCGGACGGAGTTCCCCTTGCCATGAGCCCCACCTCCCACCCTCCCGGCTTCCTGCACCGCTTCCTCGACATCGCCCGGGCGCACCCGGACCACTGCGCCATCCGTGACCTGGACAGCCCCGGCAGCGACTTCACCTACGCCCAGCTCCACGCCCATGCCTGCCTGCGCAACGGCGCCCTCGCGGCGCTGGGGCTGGAGCCCGGCGAGCGGGTCGCCCTGGCGTTGCCCAACGGCGCCGAGTTCATCGCCTTCTACCTCGCCCTGCTGGGCCGGGGCGCCGTGCCGGTGATCCTCAACTACAAGCTCACGCCTCATGAAATGGGCGCGGTGATGGACGCTGCCCAGCCGGTGGCCCTCATCACCCTCGCCGAACTGGCCGAGGAGCACGCCGCCACCTTCGCCCGCGCCGGCATCCGCCACTGCCTGCTGGTGGACGGCCCCGCCAGCCAGGCGGCACTGCCGGCCAACGCCGTGCGCCTCGACGGGCTCGCCCATGCCCCGGCCCCGCTGACGCTGCCGGAGGGCAACCCGATCGCCTCGCTGCAGTACACCTACCGTGGCCTCGGCCGGCCGCTGGGCGTGCCCCACCGCTACCTGGACCTGACCCTGTCCAGCGATGGCCTGCACGAGCACTTCCACCCCCAGGGCCTGGGCTCGGTGCACCTGGTGACGCTGCCGCTGTACGCCATCTTCGGGCTGTCGGTGATGCTGGTGTTCCCGCTGAGCATCGGCGCCACCCTGCTGATGACCAACACCCTGCTCAACCGCGACCTGGCCGAGGTGCTGGCCGAGCACCAGGTCAGCTTCGCCTGCCTGGTACCGGACGTGATTCGCTACTTCAACCTGCGCCTGGCCAAGCGCAAGACCCCGCCGCCGCCGCTGCACCCGGAGCTGATGCTTTATTCGGGCGGCAGCCACCTGCCTGCCGACGAAGGCCAGAAGCTCGGCGAGCTGCTGGGCTGCCGCCCGGTGCTGCAGGGCTACGGCCTGACCGAGAGCATGCCGATGCTGGTGCAGAGTTCCCTGCAACCAACTTCGCGCGGCGCCATGGGCCTGCCCATCCGCCATGTGCAGGTGCGGGTGGTGAACAGCCGGGGCGAGGACGTGCGCACCGGGCAGATCGGCGAGCTGCTGATCAAGGGCCCCATGGTGATCGAGGCCTACGACGGTGAACCGGAGGTCAGTGCGCGGTTCATCCGCGACGGCTGGCTGCACACCGGGGACCTGGTCTGGCAGGACGACAGCGGCCACCTGTTCTTCTATTGCCAGCGCCTGCGCATCTCCAAGATCAAGGCGCAGATGATCGACTTCGCCGAGATCGAGGCGGTCGCCCTGCGCCACCCCGCCGTCACCGCCGCCCGCGCCTACGTGGTGCCCGACGCCAAGGCCATCAACGTCCTGCACCTGGCCGTGCAGTGCACGGACGAGGTCGCCCAGGGCGAGCTGAACACCCTGCTCGCCCGCCACCTGTCCGGCTTCAAGCTGCCCCGCGTCTTCGAAATCCTCACGCTCAAGGAGAGAGCCCATGCAAGCTGAAACCCACCGACCGGTCCTCGCCGTCTTCGACTTCGACGGCACCCTGACCGACCGCCACACCTTCTGGCGCTACATGCGCTTCATCCACGGCCCGGCGCGCTTCTGGCTGGCCATGGTCCCGCTGCTGCCGAAGATGGCCGGCGTGCTGCTCGGGCTGGTGCCGCTGATGACGGCGCGGCAGGCCTTCATCGAGCGCTACCTCAAGGGGCTGACCGTGGAGCAGGAGCGCGAGCACGCGCGCTTCTTCATCACCGAGCACCTGTCCCGCTGGCTGCGCCCCGAGGCCCTGCGCCGGCTCAAGTGGCACCAGGCCCAAGGGCACGTCACCGCGCTGGTGAGCAACTCCCCGGAGAACTACCTGCTGCCCTGGGGCAACCTGGTGGGCTTCGACCACGTCTGCGGCACCCGCCTGGCCACCGACAAGCGCGGCCTCAACGGCGCCATCGACGGGCGCAACTGCGTGGAGCGCGAGAAGGTCACCCGCCTGCGTGCCTGCGTCGGCGACCTGGCCCAGTACGACATCTATGCCTACGGCGACTCCTCCGGTGACCGCGACCTGCTGGACGTGGCGACCTTCCCCTTCTACCGCAACTGGTACTGACCGATGAGCCGCCAACCCTTCGCCACCGAGACCCCCACCCGGCCCACCGGCGCGCCCACCGTCCTGATCGTCGGCGCCGGCCCCATCGGCATGACCCTGGCCATCCTCCTCGCCCAGCAGGGCATCCCCCTGCGCATCATCGAGAAGAACGCCGGCCCCTCCACCGCCACCAAGGCCATCGCCATCCACTCGCGCACCCTGGAGATCTTCCGCGCCATGGGCGTGGCCGAGCAGGCCGTGGCCCAGGGCTTCGCCATCAACCAGTTCTCCGTGCAGTCCGACGACAACCGCATCCTCAACTACGACTTCGCCCAGTTGCAGGCGCCCTACCCCATGCTGCTGAGCCTGCCGCAGCCGCAGACCGAGGCCATCCTGCTGGAGCGCCTGGGCACGCTGGGCATCACGGTGGAGTGGAACACCGAGCTGACCGACCTGCAGGTGGACGGCGACCAGGCCACCGTGACGCTGCAACCGGCCGAGGGCCCGCAGCAGATCCTCCGGCCACGCTGGGTGGCCGCCGCCGACGGCGCGCGCAGCCCGATCCGCAAGCACCTGGGGCTGACCTTCGAGGGCGAGTTCTACGACCGCTTCTTCATGCTCGCCGACGCCGACATCCAGTGGGACGGCAGCCAGGACGAAGGCGCCTTCTTCCTCGGCGACACCCAGGGCTACGTGGCGGTCGCGCCGATCAATGCGCAGTCGCGCTACCGCCTGTTCATCGAGATGCCCTACGACCTGCCGGCCGACGAGGCCGACCGCCCGCCGCTGACCCTGGAGAACTTCCAGCGCCTGTGCGAAGGGCGCGGGCAGAAGATGACCCTGTCCAACCTCAGCTCCACCACCATCGCCTCCTTCCAGCACCGCCGCGTGCAGCAGATGCAGAAGGGCCCGGTGTTCCTGGTGGGCGACAGTGCCCACATCGGCAGCCCCATCGGCGGGCAGTGGATGAACCTGGGCGTGTCCGAGGCGTACAACCTGGCCTGGAAGCTCGCCTTCGTGCACCAGGGCCTGGCCGATGCCGCGCTGCTCGACAGCTACCACGAGGAGCGCTACCCCGTGGCCCTGGAGGTGGAGAACACCGCCCACCGCCTGACCACCCTGATCACCGTGCAGAAGCGCCCGCTGGTATGGCTGCGGGACCACCTGCTGCCGCTCATCACCCGCCGCCGCGCGGTGCAGCGCGTGCTGCCCTCGATGATCTCGGGGCACCAGTACCACTACCGCCCCAGCGAGCACATCCAGCAGTCGCTGGAGCCCAGACAGCGCAACCGCTGGGCGCGCAAGGGCCACGCCGGCGAGTACCACGGCCGCGCCCCGCTGGCCGGGCACCTGGCCCCGGACGTGACGCTCTGGCAAGCCAACCCGGAGGCACCGGAGCAGCACCTGATCGACCTGTTCGACAAGGGCTTCACCCTGCTGGTGTTCACCGGCGAGGACCAGTTCTCCCCGCTGCTGCCCGGCTACCGTGACCTGGCCGCGCGCATCGAACGGGACTACCCCGCCGTGCAGGCCTTCTGCGTGGTGGACGCCCTCGACACCCGCGACTTCCCGGCCCACCCGCGAACCCTGCTCGACCCGGACTGGCGGCTGCACAAGCGCTACCACGCCCCGGCCGGCAGCCTGATGCTGGTGCGCCCGGACGGCTACATCGCCTTCCAGGGCCTGCAACCCATGGCGCTGGAGAGCTACCTGCAGCTGCGCTCGGGCCTGGTGCGCCAGCCGCTGCCGGTCAGCCGGACGCTGCATGCCCCGGAGCCGGCCACGGCCTGACGCCCGCCCCCACCCACACCCTTATTCCCTGACGGAGAGCCGCCCCAGCGTGGCGGCTCGCCCGTGGATCAATGTCGCGCCCTTTTTGAGGTCAACCCCATGAACTTGGCACTGGATAACGTGGTTCAGGATTTCATCGTCTCCAACGGCAAGATCGCCCAGAGCTACTTCGATCTGTCCGGCAAGATCATCGACTCCCTGTGCGAGTCCCACAGCGCCCGCGAAGCGGTGCTGCTGCGCCTGATCGAACAGGCCCAGCTGGTCACCTCGCAGTACCTGGAGGCCCACCAGCAGGTGGTGCAGAGCCTCTACCTCAACCATCAGGACCTGGCCACCGAACGCCGCGAAGCCCCGCCGCTGTCGGTGACCCCGCTGCGGGTGGTGCCGGCCGCGCCGCTGCCGGAAGCCCCCGCCGAAGCCCCGGGCTACGAGGCCTGGCTGCGCGAGGAGATCAGCGCCATGAGCGGCCTGCCCGCCGCCGACATCGACCTGCAGCAGCGCTTCGACGAGATGGGCCTGGACTCCCTCAGCCGGGTGAACCTGTTCGACGCCCTCGGCCAGGCCTTCCCCGAGACCCGTGCCCACGCCGAGCACTTCTTCGACCTGCAGAGCCCGGCCGAGGTGCTCGCCCAGCTCGCCAGCGCCCCGGCGACCGGGCCCGTGGACGTGGCCGGCCAGGTGCTGGCGCTGCTGGCCGAGATCACCGGGTTCGACGCCGCCGAACTGGACCCGCGCCAACCCTACGAGGAGCAGGGGCTGGATTCGCTGATCCGCCTGGACTTCCTCGACCTGGTCACCCGCCAGTGGCCGGCCCTGAAGCCCCACGAAAGCGAACTGAGCGAGGCGGTCTGTGCCCAGCAGACCATCGCCCAGGTCACCCGCCTGCTGGCCGACGGCCCCCGTGCCGAGGCCGCCGACGCAGCGCCCATCGCCCCCGATGAACGCCTGCGCGAGGCCGTGGCACCGCTGCTGGCGGAACAGGGCGCCGACGCCAGCCGCCCCTTCGCCGAACTGGGCCTGACCGGCTTCGACCGCGCCGCCCTGTGCGAACGCATGGCCAGCACCTGCAGCACCAGCGCCTTCGCCGGTGAGGCGCTGATGTCCCGGCGCAGCCCCGAGGATGCCGCCGCCCTGCTCGGACGCATGGGCTGACCCGCGTGCCCCACGACAAGGAGAACGTCATGACGGCCCCCTCCCCTGCCCCGCTGTGCTTCAGCGCCATGGCCGGCACCTTCCCAGGAGCCCCCAGCATCGACGCGCTGTGGAAGCTGCTCCGCCAGGGCCAGCGCGCCCCGCAGCAGGACCTGCTGCAACGCTGGCGCATGGCCCGCAAGGCGATCCACCACCCCCGCCCCGGCGAGAAGGACCGGGTCTACCTGCACCAGGTCCACGGCCTGGGTGGCGACGAACCGGAGCAGCTGAGCGACGGTCGCCAGCTGGCCATCGGCTGCGCGGTGCTGGAGGAGTTGCTGGAACCGCTCGCCACGCTGCCACGTGCGCGCACGGCGCTGATCGTCGCCACCTCCTGGAGTGACGAGAGCTACTTCCTCGCCAGTGCCGACCCGGCCAACGCCCCCTGCCCGGGGCTGACGCCTGCCGACCAGGTGGCACGGCTGGCCGACGCCTGCGGCCTGGGCGGCCCGGCCCTGACGGTGGACACCGCCTGCAGTTCGTTCATCTATGCCGTGGACCTGGCCCAGGGGCTGATGGACAGCGGCCAGGCGGAGCAGGTGGTGGTCATGGCCCTCAACACCCTGATGCCGCCGCCGCTGTACCTGGGGTTCTCCCAGCTCACCGCGTTCTCGCCCCGGGCGCAGTTGCAGGCCTTCGGCGCAGAGGCAGACGGCATCGTCCCCGGCGAATGCGCCGTGGCCTTCCTGCTGGAGCCGCTGAAACGGGCACTGGAGGGCGCCCGCACGCCCCTGGGCCTGATGCGCGCCCTGGGGCTCTCCGCCGATGGCGCCGAAGGCTCGGTCTTCTCCCCCGGCAAGCAGGCCCAGTACACCGCCTACCAGCGCGCCTGGGCCGGGCTGGACCCGGCCAGCGTGGGCTACATCGAGAGCCACGGCACCGGCACGCCCCTGGGGGATGCCACCGAGATCGGCTCGCTGCAGCGCTTCTTCGGCCCCCATGTCGCCTGGCCCATTCCCCTCGGCTCGATCAAGGCCAACATCGGCCACACCCTTGCCGCCGCCGGCGGTCCGTCCCTGGCCAAGGCCCTGCTGATGCTGCGGCACGGCACGCTGCCACCCCAGGTGGCCTACGCCGGCAGCGGCAAACTGGCCGACACCTGCCTGCGCCTGGTGGAGGGGCAACCCCAGGCCCTGGCGGCGGGGGAGCAGCCCTTGCGCATCGGCCTCTCCAGCTTCGGCTTCGGCGGCGCCAATGCGCACATGGTGGTCGAAGCCTACCGGCCCACTGCGGCACCGGTGCCCGCGCCGGCCCGCTCCGAGGGGCCGATCCGCCTCGACCTGATGGTGGTGGAGGCCGAGGCCGCCCTGGCCGGTGGCGGCTCCCTCGCCGAGTTCGGCCAGGCACTGCGCCAGGGCCCGCAGGCGCCGCTGCCCTTTCCCCAAGGCCGCTTCGGCGCCCAGGCCCCGCAGGTGGCGGTGCGGGCCGGGCAGTTCCTGGCGCGGGACCGGGTGATCGACATCGACGGCTACGGCATGGGCCCCCGCCCACTCGCCCATGTGGACCCGTTCAAGCTGCTGGTGACCGACCGCGTCGGCCAGTTGCTCAAGCGCCTGCCGGGCACCGCCGCCTCGGACCGCACCGCCATGGTCATGTGCTGCAACCTGGGCGGCGAACGCTTCACCAACGCCTACAGCGAGGCGGAGCGTCACTACCGCGAAGGCCAGGGGCCGGCGCCGGGCATCGAGGTGGCGGACGTAGCCAGCATGCTGCCCAGCCTGCTCTCCGGCTATCCCGCCAAGTTCTTCGACCTGCGCGGCTTCCACCAGACCCTGGCCGGCGGCCCGGGGCTGTTCTGGCACACCTTGCTGGCGGCGCCGCACTGGTTCGAGCGGGGCATCGACACCCTGCTGCTGGGCGCGGGCCGCTTCATCAGCGGCGCCAGCGAGCTGCTCGCGCTGGCCGACACGCCGGTGCCCCAGGGCGAGGGCCTGGGCGTGCTGGCCCTGCAGCGCTACCGGGCCGACGGCCCCCAGGCGCCCTTGCTGCGGCTCGTCGCAGCACTGCCGGGCAGTGCCGCCACCGACCGCCAGCAGGCGGCCGAGCGCCTGGGCATCGCCCCAGGCGCCCGCCTGCTCACCTGCCAGGTGCAGGCCGGCCCGGCAGACGACCCGCTGCAGGCACTCACCGGCTACCTGGCCGAAGCCTCGGGCATCGCCACCCTGCTCCAGGCCCTGCTGGGCGAACCCGGCGAGCGGCTGGTGGAGGTGCGCGACGGCGAGCGGGTGCTCTGCTGGCTGCAGGTCGAGTGCCTGGCCACCTGGCAGGCACCGCCGGCCCCGGCCACGCCACGGGCGGCCTTCACCCTGCGTTTCGCCAAGCCCCACACAGCCCCCGCGGTACTCGCGCCGGC
Organism: Metapseudomonas otitidis; assembly: GCF_011397855.1. Taxonomy (NCBI): domain Bacteria; kingdom Pseudomonadati; phylum Pseudomonadota; class Gammaproteobacteria; order Pseudomonadales; family Pseudomonadaceae; genus Metapseudomonas; species Metapseudomonas otitidis. Next base: position 4,601,610 of record NZ_AP022642.1, read on the forward strand.
GGCGCAACTGCTCCCCGCCGAACCGGGCCTGGAGGACGGCGTCGACCTGATCGGCCTCGGCGACACCCTCACCCGTACCCTGCTCAGCAGCCTGCACCTGCGCAGTCGCGCCCTGCGCGAGCTGCTGGCCATCCGCCCCGACCCGCTGGTGCGCGCGCCCGGCGAAAGCTGGCGCCGCAGCGAGCGCAACACGGTGATCACCCATGTGCTGCGGCGCAGCCCGCAGAGCCTGAACGCCACCCTGCGGGTCGACGAGGGTCACCCGTACTTCTTCGACCACCCGCTGGACCACGTGCCCGGCATCCTGCTGATCGAGGGCGTGCTGCAACTGATGGAGCACGCGGTGCCGGCACTGCGCGGCGACGCGGTGTTCATCCGCGGGCTGAACGTGCGCTTCCAGCGCTACGTGATGAAGGAACGCCCGGTGGACATCGAACTGCAGCAGAACGGCCCCCACGGCTACACCGCGCGGGTGATGCAGGACGAGCAGCTGATGTGCACCTGCACCTTGATGCTGGGCCCCGGCCAGGTGCCGCCCTCCGGGGGGGCGCTCGCACCGGTACGCCCCTGCCAACGACAGGACTGGCTGCACAAGGCCCGTGCGGAGAACGTGCTGGTAGGCGACATCGACCCGCAGGCGCGGGTGCTGGCATGCCCCATCCCACCGGGGCAGTTCTTCGAGGACGGCCACCCCCGGCAGCACTCCATGGTGTATTTCCTGGAGATCGCCCGGCAGGCCTACATGCAGATCGCCCACGGCGCGCTGCGCATCCCGCTGAAGACGCCCATGAACCTGCTGGTGCTCGACTTCACCCTGACCCGCCCCATCGGCCGCTGGCAGGCGCTGGCCCTGGCACCGCAAAGCGCGCTGCCGGCCAACGCCCAGGCCTTCAAGACCAACCGCATCGTCATCGAGCTGGAGGCCGATGGCCAACCGCTCGGCGCCGCCACCGTGACCGCCCAGGTGCTCAGCCGGCAGGCGCACCCGGCCTGAGACCGGCCCATCGACCCGAGGAGAACAGACCATGAGTGACGTGAGAGTGGAACTGCGCATGAACGCCCCCGCCAGCACCATCTGGCAGCTGTGGGAGGACGTGGCCAACGCGCCGCAATGGGACACCGACGTGCGCCAATGCACCCTGGACGGCCCCTTCCGCGTGGGCACCCAGGGGCTCTGTGTGCTGAAGAACGGCCTGAAGATGCCGCTGCAGATCACCCAGGTGACGCCCCTGCGCAGCTACACCAACACCGCCCGCCTGCTGGGCATGCGCCTGACCTTCAGCCACTACCTGACGCCCATCGGCACCGAGACCCATGTGGTCCACGCCGCGCGCATCGAGGGGCGGCTGAGCGTCCTCTACCGCCCGCTGGTACGGCGCCTGCTGCAGGCCGCCATGGGCCAGGCCCTGCGCAACCTGCGAAGCCTGGTCGAAGCCCGCGCGGTGCAGGACACCCGCGAGCCGCTGCGCGCCACGCGCTGATCCGCCCCCTTCCCACCCCGAACCGAGACCACCATGACGCTATCGCTTCGACGCCTTGCTCCCCTCCCCCTGCTGCTGGGCCTGTGCACCCCGGCCCTCGCCGATGACAGCGGCCTTTACGTCAGCCTGCTGGGCGGCGCCAACTGGGTGGCCCACCAGAACCTGCGGCAGAACTCGCTGGACTTCGTGCAGATGGACTACGAACAGCCGCTGTCCTCCGGCTATGCCGTGGACCTGGCCGTGGGCTGGCGCTCCCCCATCGGCCTGCGCCCGGAGCTGGCGCTGGCCTACCGGCGCAACAGCCTGGACCAGTTCGCCGACCGCGTGTACGAAGGCGGCGGCAAGATCGACGGCAAGGGCCAGGAGGCCGGCAGCAGCCTGATGGCCAACCTCTGGTACGACCTGCCGATGCCCGAGGGCTTCACCCGCATCAAGCCGTACATCGGTGGCGGTGTGGGCTACACCCGCCTGACCATCCGCGACCTGGAGGCCAACGGCGTGTCCTTCGGTGCCACCCACCGCGACGACGTCGGCACCTGGCAGCTGGGCGCCGGCGTCGCCTACCAGTGGGATGCGCACTGGTCCGTCTCCATGGACTACCGCTACCTGCAGACCCGCACCGCGCACTTCGGCGACATCGAAGGCCTGCCACCGGGCGACGTCAGCACCCAGTACAACGCCCAGTCGCTGATGCTCGGCGTGCAATACGGGTTGTAGCCCAACGGCGCCCGGGCTCAGCCCGGGCAGGGTGGATCGATGAAGCGCGATCCACCCACGCACAACCTCCCCCACGCCCCGCAGGATGCGCTGAGCTACGCGATGCGCATCTCCCCCGCACCGACACTCGCCCGTAGCCCGGGCTTCAGCCCGGGAACGGTGGATCGATGAAGCACGCCCCAGCCACGCACAACCTCCTCCACGCCCGTAGGATGCGCTGAGCTCCGCGATGCGCATCTCCCCCGCACCGAGGCCCAACCGTAGCCCGGGCTTCAGCCCGGGAACGGTGGATCGATGAAGCACGCCCCACCCTACGCATAGCGCCCTCCACGCCCGTAGGATGCGCTGAGCTCCGCGATGCGCATCGATTCACAGCACCCGATACGAATGCTTTGCGTGCTGCATTACCATGCTCGGCCGCCCCTCGACTGCCAGCAGGAAGCCCATGAGCAGCCCCCCGGACATCACCCTTCACACCTCCCCGGTAGCCGATTCGGACCTGGACTTCGTTTTCTCCTTCGAGCGGCGGCAATTGGTGGATCGGGTCATTCGCTTGCAGGCGGGACGCGCGGTGGAGAGCGCCGATCCCTTCATCGACGACTGGTCCCCGGCCGAACGCCAGGAGGTGAAGGACACGCTGCGGGCCGCACTGGCCAACGGCGGCATGGTCTGCCTGGCGACCTGTAAGGGGCGGGTCGTCGGCTTTGCCTGTGTGGACGGCGCGCCTGTCGATCCCGGCGGGCGTTACCACCCGCTGAGGGAGTTTCACGTCGAGGCCAGCGAGCGTGGTCGGGGCATCGGGCGCCTGCTGTTTGCCTGCTGCCTTGAAGAGGCTCGTCGCAAGGGCTTCCAGCACCTGTACGTCTCTTCCCACTCGGCACGGGAGACGGTGCTGTTCTACCAGCGTCAGGGTTGCGTAGATGCGCAGTGGTTGTGGCCGGAGCAGGTGGAGCGGGAGCCGTTCGACTATCCGATGGAGTACGAGGTGGGGCGATGAGCAACGCAAGGGTGGGCAGGCCTGCCCTGTAGTCCTGCGAAGCGAAGGGCATGGCATCCGCTATTCAGGGATGCACTGGCGTTCGTCCGGTCTCAACTGCAGAGGCAAAAGCCATGCAGCGCTGGGCGGAAAGCTGCGGGACACAGCCCGTGATCACTCAGCGCTGGAGGGCGATGAATCTGGATGGGTGTCGTCATAGGCCGGGCTTGTCTGCCCGATCTCAGGTGCAATCTGCCCGCAAGCCAGCCAGAACGCGTATTGGGGGTAGGCCTTCACAAGCACGTCGATCTCTTCCGTACTGACTCTTACCGCGCCTTTGCTGACGCTTCGCCAGCGGTCATGGTTGCCTCCCCCCAGCTCGCTGGCCTTTTTCGGTCCCAGCCGCTTGATCAACGCTCGTGCTCTATCGCCTGCGGTCTGCATAAAACGTCTTCAACGTTGCCGTCTCAAAACTTGATGCCAAGAGAGATTGTGTCTTCGCAGGTCGCCTTGTAGCCCGCTTTAGATAGCTCTTGCAGCACATCAGGCGCCCGGAAAGCGCGCGCGTGCATTCAGCGCCCATTGCTACTCAGCGCTGGACGACGGCACCTCTGAATGGGCTTCGTCATAGGCCGGGCTCGTTTGCCCGATCTCGGGCATGACCTCACCAGTCAGCAACCACCACCGGTACTGCGGGAACAACTCGGCGATAGCGAGGATTTCGCTCTCTTTGATTTCCCTGTTTCGGGAGGGGTTCTTGAGGTTGTTCCAGGTGTAGCGATTGATGCCCGTACGCTCCTCCAACTCCGGGAGGCGCATCTCTGAGGTTTTCAATATTTCAATGACACGCGATTTGATCATGATTTTTAGATCTAAAAATGATCTATCCATTTCGGATTTAATGTGACATCTATCCAATTTGGATTTATGCGTGATGGATAATTTCGTAACCGCGAATAGTGATGGAATGAGCATGGAACTGGAAGACCTTGCCCAGGCCACCTTGGCCACCCCTCAGCAGAATCTTGAAGCTGCAGCCCGCACTGATGTTGTCCGCAGCACCATTCATAACCGAACGGATCGCAGAGGCATTCCCTCCGACACACTGCGCGTACTAGCGCGCCATCGGGAGTGGAAAGCATGAGCGGGCAACCTGTGGACACCAGAACGGCCCTGGCAAACCTGGGACAGACGGTGGTGATGGAGTTGCACTGGGAAGAAGTGCCGCATCCGCTGTTCTGCTGCTACCACATCGTGGGTGTGGTGGTGCCGGTGGAGGGGGTTTGCGAGGAGGGCTACTTCCTGGTGAAGGACGCGCTGGCGCCGGGGCCGTTTCCGGATGAGCTGTTCTGGTCGGACATCCGCCGGATGAAGGTGCTGGTGCAGCGCCCCCTGCCCGCGCCAGGAGCGCGCGGGTATGCCTGAATGCACAAAGCCCCTGACTCTCGCGAGCCAGGGGACTTGCTGGGCATGGGGCCGGTTTGCCGACGACTGACCCGGGGCTCTGCGACACTGGCCTGCGGTATCCGGTGCTAAGATTCTTTGGCAATTTTTGCCAAAGGGTGAACGCGATGAGCACCATGAACATTTCCCTGCCCGACAGCCTCAAGAGCTTCGTCGACGAACAGGTCAGCCAGCGCGGCTACGGCACCAGCAGTGAGTACGTGCGCGAGCTGATCCGCAAGGACCAGGATCGTCAGCGCCTGCGCAACCTGCTCCTGGAGGGCGCCTCGTCATCCCCTGCCACTCCGGCTGACGACACCTACTTCGAAGCACTGCGCAACCGGGTCCGGAATGCCAAGGCATGAAGGCCAAGCCCATCATCCCCCGGGTACGGGCCAACCAGGATATCGACGACACCATCAGCTACTACCTAAGCAAAGGCGCCGAGCAGGCAGCACTCGGCTTCATCGACGCGCTGGAGAGAACGTACAAGCGCATCGGTCGCCAGCCCGAGGCGGGCTCATCGCGGTACGCCCATGAACTCGACCTGCCGGGGCTACGCTCATGGGCGCTGGGGCGTTATCCCTATCTGGTGTTCTATCTGGAGCGCGAGGACCACATCGATGTGTGGCGCGTCCTGCACAGCCGTCGGGATCTACCAGCCTGGATGCAGTCGGGCGACTGAAAGCACAGGCGCGGAAAGCACAAAGCCCCTGGCTCTCTCGAACCAGGGGCTTTGCTGTGTATGGCGGGAAGATAGGGATTTGAACCCTAGGTGCCATTGCTGACACAACGGATTTCGAATCCGTCCCGTTCGGCCACTCCGGCATCTTCCCGAACGGCGCGCATCATACCAGCTCATCCGCCGATGGCGAAGCCCATGAGGCGATTTTTTCGCGTGGTTTCAGATGCTTGCAGCAGGTCGGGCTTCCAGCCGCCTGCCGCTCCGTTATCGGGTGCGGCAGGCGGTGGGCGTAAACTCGGCTCAGGCGGTGAGCTTGGTGAGGGCTTCGCGGTACTTGTCGGCGGTCTTCTGGGCGACGTCGGCCGGTACGGCGGGGGCCGGCGGCTCCTTGTTCCAGCCGGTGGACTCGAGCCAGTCACGGACGAACTGCTTGTCAAAGCTGGGCGGGTTCTTGCCTTCGACGTAGCTCTCGACGGGCCAGAAGCGGCTGGAGTCGGGGGTGAGCACTTCGTCCATCAGGGTCAGGGTGCCGTCTTCGTCGATGCCGAATTCGAACTTGGTGTCGGCGATGATGATGCCGCGGGTGGCGGCGTATTCGACGGCGGTGCTGTAGAGGGCGATGGCGGTGTCACGGACCTTGGCGGCCAGTTCCTTGCCGATGATGGCTTCGCACTGTTCGAAGGAGATGTTCTCGTCGTGGTCGCCGACGGCGGCCTTGGTGGAGGGGGTGAAGATCGGCTGGGGCAGCTTGGAGGCTTCCTTGAGGCCGGCCGGCAGCTGGATGCCGCAGACGGTGCCGCTCTTCTGGTACTCCTTCCAGCCGGAACCGACGATGTAGCCACGGACGATGGCTTCGACGGCGACGGGCTTGAGGCGCTTGGCGACGACGGCGCGGCCTTCGACGAGGGGCAACTCGGCGGCGGGGACGACGTCTTCGACGCGGTCACCGGTGAAGTGGTTGGGGACGATGCCGCTGAGCTTGTCGAACCAGAAGTTGGAGATGGCGGTGAGGATCTTGCCTTTCTCGGGGATGGGCTGGTCGAGGATGACGTCGAACGCGGAGAGCCGGTCGGTGGCAACCATGAGCATGCGCTTGTCGTCGATCTCGTACAGGTCGCGGACCTTGCCCGAATAGATCTTCTTCAGGCTCAGGGTGCTGGGAGTGGTCATGTCGTTTTCCGCCTCTATCAAACGAAACAGGCGAAACCGGGGTTTCGCCTATCGGGTTCCGCAGCCTGCACGGGGCCGGCCATTGGATGCCGGGCGGCGCGAGGGCCGCCCGGTTTCGGCTGTCAGCCGAGGTTTTCCTGGATCAGGGTCAGCACGCGGCGCGCCACGTCGGCGGGGGCGACGGTGTTGAGGTCCTTCTCGACGGTGACCTGGACGCTCTCGCCGACGCGGGTCAGGCGGACCTGGTAGCGCTCGGCACGGGCTTCGATCTCTTCCTTGCTCGGCGCGCTGCCGAACAGGCGGCTGAAGAAGCCGGGCTCCTTGTCCTTCTCGGCACCCTCGGCGAGGTTGATGTAGTAGACGCCGAGGCTGCGGTTGATGTCGTCGACGCGGACGTCGCCCATTTCCAGGGCGCGGCCGACGCTGGACCAGCCGCGGTCGAAGTCGGCACCGAGGTTGAGCACGGGGTTGCCGCTGCCGTCCTGGGTGAGGGTGACGCGGCTGGGGGCGTCGAAGTCGCGGGCGGCGAGCAGGGAGACGGAGCCGCCCTGTTCGGCGCTGCGGGCCAGGGTGGCGAGCATTTCGTCCATCAGCGCGGCTTCCAGGCCCGGGCTGTCGGAACGGCTCGGCCAGCCGGTGTCGGCGCTGCTGCCAGCCGGGCGGCTGGTGGTGAGGATGAAGATCTCGGAGGTGTTGCGCTGCACGCCGGGCTCAATGCGCACGCGGGCACGCACTTCGCTGTCGGGCTCCAGGCCGCTCACGCGGCTGCCGAGGCGGCGGGCCAGGGGGGCGGAGAGCTGGTCGAGGCGCTGCCAGGCGGTGCTGAATTCACCGGTCTGCGGGCGCTCGTCGGCGATGCGGAAACCGCCGTCCTCGAAGAACTGGCGGGCCACCGGCCAGACTTCGGCCGGTACGCGCTGGGCGACGACCCAGCGGGAGTCGCCGCTCTTCTGCAGGCTGTACTCGCTGACTTCGCCACGCACCTGCAGGGGCTGCGGGCGCGGGACTTCGTAGTCGGGGTCGGTGCGGTTGTCGGCGACGTTGGCCGGGATCGGCAGCAGCGGGTCGAGCCGCTTGCTGTCGGCATCCGCCGGCAGCTGCATGGGCGCGGCCTGGCGCGCTTCCTGGTAATCGTTGCCGCGGTCGCGGAAGTAGCCTTTTTCGCCCCAGAGCCAGCCGCAACCGCTGGTACTGGAGATCATCAGGGCGAGCGCGGAGAGTCCGGCCAGTCGCTTCATGCGTTGTTGCTCCAAGGGTTAGGCAAGCACGCCGGACTGGCGCAGGGCCTGGCGCAGGGGTTCGTGGCAGCGGGGGCTGAGCCAGGTGAGCGGCAGGCGGATGCCGTCCGGGATCAGGCCCATTTCGTGAAGCGCCCACTTGACCGGGATCGGGTTGGACTCGATGAACAGGGCCTTGTGCAGCGGCATCAGCTTGTCGTTCAGGCCACGCGCGGTGGCGGCATCGCCGGCCATGGCGGCGGCACAGAGCTGGGCCATCTCGCGGGGGGCGACGTTGGCGGTGACGGAGATGTTGCCCTTGCCGCCCATGAGCATCAGCTCGACGGCGGTGGCGTCGTCACCGGAGTAGACGAGGAAGTCCTTGCTGACGCGATCCAGTACTTCCTGGCCGCGCTTGAGGTCGCCGGTGGCTTCCTTGATGCCGATGATGTTGCCGATCTTGGCCAGGCGCTCGACGGTCTCGGGCAGCATGTCGCAGACGGTGCGGCCGGGGACGTTGTAGAGGATCTGGGGGATCGCGACGGATTCGGCGATGTGGCGGAAGTGCTGGTACAGGCCTTCCTGGGTCGGCTTGTTGTAGTAGGGGGTCACCAGCAGGCAGGCATCGGCGCCTACGTCCTTGGCGGCTGCGGTCAGTTCGACCGACTCACGGGTGGAGTTGCCGCCGGTGCCGGCGATGACCGGGATACGGCCGTTGACCTGATCCACCACGCGGCGGATGACTTCGACGTGCTCGGTGACATCCAGGGTGGCCGATTCGCCCGTGGTGCCGACCGCGACTATGGCGTTGGTGCCTTCCTGGAGGTGGAAATCCACCAGCTTGGCCAGGCTCGCCCAGTCCAGTTGACCCTGCGCGTCCATGGGCGTGACAAGCGCCACCATACTGCCCGCAATCATGCAACCGCTCCTGCCGGAAAAAGAGAGCGGTAATGGTACTGGCGGCCTGGGTCCAGCACAAGGTGACACGGGGCCTGCCAGCATTCCCCTTGGCGGCGCTTTTCGCTACCCTTCCCGCTTTGATAGACGCGGCCTCGCCGCCCTCCCCTCGCTTTAGGAACGCTGCATGTCCACCACCCCGCCCCGCGAACAATTCCTCGTGATCAGTGCCCTTGGCCGGAACCCGATGGACCTGACCACCGTGCTCTGCCGCGCCAGCCAGGAAAACCGCTGTGCCGTGGTCAGCAGCCGCATGACCCGCCACGGCGAGTACTGCGCCCTGGTGCTGCAGGTTTCCGGCAGCTGGGATGCGCTGGCGCGCCTGGAGTCCGGTGTACCGGCCCTGGCCAAGCGCCACGACTTCACCACCCACATGGTGCGCAGCGGCCTGCTGGAGCCGCGTCCGAACTCGATGCCGTACGTCGCCTATGTGAGCGCGGTGTACCGCCCGGACATCCTCAGCGAGCTGTGCCAGTTCTTCCTCGACCACCGTGTGGAGATCGAGAACCTGACCTGCGACACCTACCAGGCGCCGCAGACCATGGGCACGATGCTCAACGCGACCATCACCGTGACGCTGCCGGCCGGCACCCAGATCAGCTGGCTGCGCGATCAGTTCCTGGACTTCGCCGATGCGTTGAACCTGGACGCGCTGATCGAACCGTGGCGTCCGCAACACCCCTGAACAGAGGAGCTTTCCCATGGCCGTGAGCCTCGACCAGCCCGTCGCCGATTTCACCGCTGCCGCCACCAGTGGCGTGGAAGTGAAGCTGTCTGACCTGCGTGGCAAGCAGGTGGTGATCTACTTCTACCCGAAGGACAGCACCCCGGGGTGCACCACCGAGGGCCAGGACTTCCGTGATCGCCACGGCGCGTTCGAAGCCGCCAACACGGTGATCTTCGGCGTCTCCCGCGATGGCCTGAAGTCCCATGAGAACTTCAAATGCAAGCAGGCCTTCCCCTTCGAGCTGATCTCGGACAAGGACGAGGCGCTGTGCCAGCTGTTCGACGTGATCCGCCAGAAGAAGCTCTACGGCAAGGAGTACCTGGGCGTCGACCGCAGCACCTTCCTGATCGACAAGGACGGCGTGCTGCGCCAGGAATGGCGCGGTGTGAAGGTGCCGGGCCATGCCGACGAGGTGCTGGCCGCTGCGCAGGCGCTGAACAAGGCCTGAGCCCCCCGCCGCAATGAAAAATGCCGCGAATCTTCGCGGCATTTTTTTTGCCCGTCACATGATGGGCGCAGGCCCGGCCGGCTCCGCAGAAGTGCGTGGCCAGGCATCCAGCACGGCCTTGAACAGGGTGGCCAGGGGGATGGCGAAGAAGATGCCCCAGAAGCCCCACAGCCCGCCGAACAGCAGCACGGCGCAGATGATGGCCACCGGGTGCAGGTTGACCGCCTCGGAGAACAGCAGCGGCACCAGCACGTTGCCATCCAGGGCCTGGATGATGCCGTGGAGGACCATCAGGTAGATGAACTGGTCGCCCCAGCCCCACTGGAACAGACCGATCAACGCCACCGGCACGGTGACCACCACGGCGCCGATGTAGGGCACCACCACCGACAGGCCCACTAGCAGCGCCAGCAGTGCGGCGTAGTTGAGCCCGAGGGAGACGAAGGCGACGTAGGTGACGCCGCCGCAGATGACGATCTCGATGACCTTGCCACGGATGTAGTTGGCGATCTGCTGGTGCAGCTCCTTCCACACGCGGGTCATCAACTGCCGCTCGCGGGGCAGGTAGCCGCTCAGCCAGCGCAGGATCAGCTCGCGGTCCTTGAGGAAGAAGAACACCAGGATCGGCACCAGCACCAGGTAGATCATCAGGTTGACCAGCAGCGGCAGGCTGGAGAGGGAGAAGGTCAGCGCCCACTGGCCGAACTTGCCGATCTCGCTGCGGGTGACCTCGATGGCATTGAGCACCTGCTCGTCGGTCACCAGGTGCGGGTAGCGCTCCGGCAGCAGCAACAGCAGCGACTGCCACTCGCCGAGCATGCGCGGCAACTCGTTGAAGAGGTTGCTCAGCTGCTGCCAGAGCAGCGGCAACAGCACCACGAGGAACAGCGCCAGCAGGCCGATGAACAGGGTGAACACCACCCAGACGGCCGCCGGGCCCGGCATCCGCAGACGCTCCAGCTGGTTGACCAGCCCCTGCATCAGGAAGGCGAGCACCAGGCCGGCCAGCACCGGGGCGAGCATGTTGCCGAGGGTGAGCACCAGGGTGAAGCCCAGCACGAGGAAGACGGCCAGCACCACGGCCTCTTCATCGGAGAAGTAGCGCTGCACCCAGTCACGAAGCACCTTGAACATCGGAATCCCTCGAACGCGGCGCTCAGGCCTTGCGCAACCAGTAGCGGAACACGCCGTCGGCGGCGTCCTCGTGCAGCAGCTCGTGTCCGGCCAGGCGGGCGAAGGCACGGAAATCGCGTTGCGAACCGGCGTCGGTGGCGGTGACCTTGAGGACTTGGCCGCTGGCGAGGCGGTTGAGTTCGAGCTTGGCCTTGAGCAACGGCAGGGGGCAGTTGAGCCCACTGGCATCCAGCTCGGCGTCGAAGGGGACGGCGTCGGTCATGGGGCATCTCCAGAAGGGCGCCTAGGATACAGAAGCGTTCTCTGCGCTGGCCAGCCGAGCGGAATGAAAGCTACATTTACGCCTTTGCCGCTACGAGCCACCGTGCATGAACCCGTTGCGCCCTACCCTGCTAGCGCTTGCCTGTCTCCTCGCCACGCCGGCCATGGCCGATGACCTGCCCTCGCTGGGGGACGCCAGCTCCTCCATCGTTTCGCCCGACCAGGAACACAAGCTGGGCCGTGCATGGCTGGGCCTGCTGCGCGCACAGGTGGAGCAACTGCCCGACCCGCAGCTCAAGGAATACGTGGAAAGCAGCGTCTACCGGCTGGCCGAGTCCAGCCAGTTGCAGGACCGCCGCCTGGAATTCGTGCTGCTGAAAAGCCCGCAACTGAACGCCTTCGCCGCACCCGGCGGGATCATCGGCGTCAACGGCGGCCTGTTCCTCTATGCGCCCAACGAAGCCGAGTACGCCTCGGTCATGGCCCACGAACTCGCGCACCTGTCCCAACGCCACTTCGCACGCGGGGTGGAAGCCCAGCAGCGCATGCAGATCCCGGTGATGGCAGCGATGCTCGCCGGCATCGTCGCGGCAGCGGCCGGCGCCGGTGACGCGGGCATGGCGGCGATCATGTCGACCCAGGCAGCGGCCATCCAGGAGCAGCGGCGCTTCTCCCGCCAGAACGAGCAGGAGGCCGACCGCATCGGCCTGCTCAACCTGGAAAAGGCCGGCTATGACCCACGCGCCATGCCGAACATGTTCGAGCGGCTGATGCGCCAGTACCGCTACGACTCCAAGCCGCCGGAATTCCTGCTGACCCACCCGGTGACCGAATCCCGTATCGCCGACACCCGCAACCGCGCCGAGCAGCTGCCTGCTGGTGGCGTGGAGAACAGCCTGCGCTACCAGCTGATGCGTGCGCGGGTGCAGCTGATGTTCGAGGAAACCCCGGGCATCTCCGCCAAGCGCTTCCGCGCCATGCTGGACAGCGATCCGAAGCTGGACGCGGCGCGCTACGGCCTGGCCATCGCCCAGATCAAGGCCGGCCAGTTGAACGAAGCCCGCGAGGCGCTGACGCAGTTGCTGGCCAAGGCGCCCAACGAGGTGGCCTACAACCTGGCCCAGGTGGACCTGGACATCACCGCCAACCGCCTGCCGGACGCGCAGAAGCGGGTGGACCGGCTGCTCGGCCTCTACCCTGCCAGCTACCCGCTGAAGCAGGCCCGGGTGGACCTGCTGCTGAAGCAGAACAAGCCCCAGGACGCCGAAAAGGTACTGGACGACCTGGCCCGCACCCGCGCCAACGACCCGGACATCTGGTACCAGGTGGCGGAAGTGCGCGGCCTGGCCGGCAACACCATCGGCCTGCACCAGGCCCGTGCCGAATACTTCGCCCTGGTGGGGGATTTCGACCAGGCGATCGAGCAACTGGACTTCGCCAAGCGCCGGGCCAGCAGCAACTTCCCGCTGGCAGCCCGCATCGACGCGCGCCAGCAGGAGCTGATCGAGCAGCAGAAGGCGGTGAAGCAGATGATGCGCTGAGCCTGCGCGAAACGAAAAAGCCCGGACATCGATCCGGGCTTTTTCATGGGCGCTGTGGGCTCAGGCGTTGCCGCTGAGTCTCATGCGGGCGGCATGGGTGAAATCGAGCATGCGCTTGAGCGGCTTGACGGCACGAGGGATCAGCGCGGCGTCGACGAAGATCTCGTTGCTGCCTTCACGCAGGCACTGCAGGGTGCGCTCCAGGGTGTTCATGGCCATCCACGGGCAATGGGCGCAGCTGCGGCAGGCGGCACCGTTGCCGGCGGTGGGCGCTTCGATGAACTGCTTGTCCGGGCAGAGCTGCTGCATCTTGTAGAAGATGCCGCGGTCGGTGGCGACGATGAAGGTCTTGTTCGGCAGCGTCTGGGCGGCCTTGATCAACTGGCTGGTGGAGCCGATGGCATCGGCCAGCTCGATGACCGACTCGGGCGACTCCGGGTGCACCAGGATGGCGGCGTCCGGGTAGAGCGCCTTCATGTCTTCGAGCTGCTTGGCCTTGAACTCCTCGTGGACGATGCAGGCACCGTCCCACAGCAACATGTCGGCGCCGGTCTCACGCTGGATGTAGCGGCCCAGGTGCTGGTCGGGTGCCCAGAGGATCTTCTCGCCGTTGTCCATCAGACTCTCGACGATCTCCAGCGCACAGCTGGAGGTGACGACCCAGTCCGCCCTCGCCTTCACGGCTGCGGAGGTGTTGGCATAGACGACGACCGTGCGCTCGGGGTGCTGGTCGCAGAAGGCGGAGAACTCATCCACCGGGCAGCCCAGGTCGAGGGAGCACGTGGCCTCGAGGGTCGGCATCAGCACGCGCTTCTCGGGGTTGAGGATCTTGGCGGTCTCGCCCATGAAGCGCACGCCAGCGACCACGACGGTCTGGGCAGCGTGCTGGTTGCCGAAGCGCGCCATCTCCAGGGAGTCGGAGACGCAGCCGCCGGTCTCTTCCGCCAGCGCCTGGATGACCGGGTCGCAATAGTAGTGGGCCACCAGGACGGCGTTCTGCGCCTTGAGCTCGGCCGCGATCGCCTGGCGCAGCTGGGTCTCTTCTTCGGGCGTCAGTTGCCGGGGTTGCTTGGCCGCCAGGTGGGCCTGGACGAGGAAACGTTCGGAGAGCTGGGACATGTCTGCGGACCTGCGGGACGCCTGAGCGTGGAAGCCATGTAGAACCACGGGCCGGACGACGGTCAGGCACGTGGGCGGCGGATGATAGCGCAGATCAATGACGGGGTGGATGGCTGCGGCGCCACAACGAAAAAGCGGGAAGACCTTTCGATCTTCCCGCTTCTGTTGGCCTCTTCGAGGCCTTGTATGGTGGGTCGTGTAGGATTCGAACCTACGACCAATTGGTTAAAAGCCAACTGCTCTACCGACTGAGCTAACGACCCAACGCGAGGCGTATAATACTGATTTTATTCAGGAATTCAACACCCCTCGGAAAAATTTTTCAGAAATAGGGTGTCGGATCTTCCACGCCGGCCGCCGCAAAGCCTGCGGCACGCAGCCGGCAGCTGTCGCACTTGCCGCATGCACGCCCCTGGTCGTCGGCCTGGTAGCAGGAAACGGTCAGGCCGTAGTCCACCCCCTGGGCGATACCGGCCCGGATGATCTCGGCCTTGGAGAGGTTCTGCAGCGGCGCCTGGATACGGAACCCCTGCCCTTCCACACCCGCCTTGGTGGCGAGGTTGGCCATGCGTTCGAAGGCGTCGACGAACTCGGGGCGGCAGTCCGGATAGCCGGAGTAATCCACGGCATTCACACCAATGAAGATGTCGCGCGCACCCAGCACTTCGGCCCAGCCCAGCGCCAGGGAGAGGAACACGGTGTTGCGTGCCGGCACATAGGTGACGGGGATGCCCTCGGTGGGGCTCTCCGGCACGGCGATGCTGTCGTCGGTCAGCGCCGAGCCGCCGATGCCGTTGAGGTTGAGGCCGATGACCTTGTGCTCCACGACACCCAGCTGGCGAGCCACGCGCTCGGCTGCCTGCAGCTCGGCCCGGTGCCGCTGGCCGTAGTCGAAGCTCATGGTGTAGCAGGCGTAGCCGTCGGCACGGGCCAGGGCTACGACGGTGGCGGAATCCAGGCCGCCGGAAAGAAGGATGACCGCTTTCTTGTCGCTCATGTCAGTGTCCCGGTTCGTCGTTCCAGAGAATCTTGTGCAGCTGCAGTTGCAGGCGGACGGGCAGGTTGTCCGCCACGATCCAATCGGCCAGTTGGCGCGCGTCCACCTGGTGGTGGCTGGGGGAGAACAGCACCTCGCCGGCCCGCTGTTCAAGGCGGTACTCGATGAGCTTGGAGACCGCCCAGTCGTAGTCCTCACGGGAGCAGATGACGAACTTCACCTGGTCGTTCGGGGTGAGCTGGGCAATGTTCTCGTAGCGGTTGCGCGCGACTTCGGCGGAGCCGGGCGTCTTGAGGTCGAGCACGCGGCTCACGCGGGTGTCGACGGCGGCGATGTCGAGCGCGCCGCTGGTCTCCAGGGACACCTCGTAGCCGGCATCGCACAGGCGCGCCAGCAGCGGGATGCAGTTGGGCTGGGCCAGCGGCTCACCCCCGGTGACGCAGACATGGCGCGGCCGGTAGGCGGCCACCTGCTCAAGGATGTCGTCGAGGGACTGGAGTTGCCCGCCATTGAAGGCATAGGTGGTGTCGCAGTACTGGCAGCGCAGGGGACAGCCGGTCAGGCGCACGAATACCGTCGGCAAGCCGGCGGTACGCGTCTCCCCCTGCAACGAGTAGAAGATCTCGGTGATTCGCAGGGTCTGTTGCATAAGGGCCACGGGCGTGACGGCGAAACAGGCCATCCGCCTCCGTTGCGGGTAAGAAGGGCGGCGATTCTAAACGAAAAAACCCGCGACGGGCGCGGGTTTCTCGATGGACGCGAGGGACTCAGCGAAGACGCTGCAGGTCGCGCTGGGCCAGCTGGGCAGCCGAAGTGCCCGGGTACTGGGAAATCACCTGGCGGAGGATGCCCTTGGCCTTGTCGGCGTTACCCAGGCGCTGCTCGACATCGGCGAGCTTGTAGAGCGAGTCGGGCACCTTGGCGTGCTGCGGGTAGGTCTGGCTGACACGGGCAAAGGCCTGGCCAGCACCTTGCAGGTCGCCTTTGGCCAGATTCACTTCACCGAGCCAATACTGGGCATTACCGGCGTACTGGCTGTTGGGGTATTTGCGCAGGAAAGCGGTGAAGGCCTGGCTGGCCTTGTCGAAGTCCTTGGCCTTGATGAGGTCGAAGGCGGCTTCGTAGTAGAGCTTTTCCTTGGCGGGGTCGGCAGGCTCGTTGCTCGCAGCAGGTTGCTGGGCGGGAGCAGCCGGGGCACCGGCGGCGTTGATGGCGCCATCGGCGGGAGCATTCTGTTGGGCCGGAGCCGGGGCACCTGCGGCGCCAGAGCTCAGCCGGCTGTCCAGGTCCTGGTAGCGTTCCAGGCTCTGTTGCTTCAGCTGTTGGATCTCGTTCTGCTGTTCTTCGACCATGCCGCGCAGGCGACCGATCTCTTCCTGCATCTGCTGCAGTTGCATGAACAGCTCGCCCTGCGCGGAAACCGGGGCTTGCGCCCCGGTTCCGGCATAGGCGCCGTTCGTACCATAACCAGCGGGCGGATAGGCGCCGTAACCGGCGTTGTTTCCGTCCACCACGGGAACCTCGGCAAACGCTGCGAAGGGCAGGCTACCCAGGGCCAATACAGTCAAAGCACGACGGCACTTGCGCATAGCTATTACTTACGCAGCTCTACGCGACGGTTCTGAGCCCAGGACTGCTCGTCGTTGCCGGTGGCAACCGGACGCTCTTCACCGTAGGAAACCAGCTCCAGCTGAGCCGGGGAAACGCCCTGCAGAACCAGGTAGCGCTGAACGGCCTTGGCACGACGCTCACCCAGAGCCATGTTGTACTCGCGGGTGCCGCGCTCGTCGGTGTGGCCTTCCAGGACAACGCGGTTGCCGTTGGCTTTCAGGTCCTTGGCGTGTACGTCCAGAGCGCGCATGGCTTCCGGCTTCAGGTCGGAGCTGTCGTACTCGAAGTAGAAGGTGGTGATGGCGCGCAGAGCGGCTTCTTCGCTCAGGCTGGAATCCAGACCACTGTTGTTGGCGTTGTAGCCAGCGTTCGGATCTACGGCGCCTTCGCCGGAGTTTTCGCCGCCCTTGGAGGAGCAACCTACTGCTACGGCCATGGCCAGAGCCAGTGCTGCGAATTTACCGAACTTGATCATTTCCATCGTTGTAACTCCTAATGAGCCCCAGTGTGTTTAGCAAAAAGCAAATAGTCAGCACCGCGTCAGTTCAGGTACGGCGACCAGGACGGTTCGCGGATATCGCCTTGAACGGTTGGAATTGGAAGCCGCACGCGCCCATTGGTGGACACGAGCATCAGGACTCCCTGGCCCTGCTGGCGGGTGGCGTAGATTAGCATGGTGCCGTTGGGCGCAACAGTGGGCGAATCGTCCAGCGAAGTGTTGGAAAGGATGCGCGGAGCGGCCCCGGCACGGGTCAGATCGAGGGCGGCCACCTTGAAGTTGGTGAAGCCATCCTGGCGGTGGATCATCACCAGGGTCTTCTCGTCAGCGGAGAGTTTCGGGTTGGCGTTGTAGTTGCCCACGAAGGTCACGCGCTGCGGTTCCCCACCGTTGATGTTGGCCTTGTAGATCTGCGGCTTGCCGGCACGATCGGAGGTGAAGTACAGGGTCTGGCCGTCGGCGCCCCAGAAGGGTTCGGTGTCGATGGCCATGTGGTTGGTGACGCGGCGCAGCTGACGGCTGCCCAGGTCCATCACGTAGATCTCCGGGTTGCCGTCCTTGGACAGGACGAATGCCAGGCGATTACCTTCCGGCGACCAGGCCGGCGCACCGTTGAGGCCTTCGAAGTTGGTGATCTGCTCGCGGCGACCGGTATCGATGTGCTGGATGAAGATGCGCGGACGCTTCTGCTCGAACGAAACGTAGGCGATGCGCCGGCCATCCGGCGCATAGCGCGGCGAGAGGATCGGCTCGCGGGATTGCAGCAGGGTCACGGCACGGGCGCCGTCATAGTCGGAGCGCTGCAGGGTATAGCGGGTGTTGTTCACCGAGAAGCGCTCTGCGGTGACATACAGCATGCGGGTGGAGAAGGCGCCCTTCACGCCGGTGAGCTTCTCGAAGGCCTGGTCGGAGACGTAGTGGGCCATGTCACGCAGCTGGTCGGTGGAACCGCTGACGGTTCCGGCGAACACCTGCTGCTCGGTCGCGACGTTGAACAGGGCGAACTGCACCTGCAGGCGGCCTGCAGCCGGCACGATGCTGCCGACGAGCACGTACTGGGCGCCCAGCGCCTTCCAGTCGCGGTAGATCACTTCGGCTGCCTGGGTCGGCAGGCTGATCATGTTCTGCCGCGGGATGGGCTCGAAGTAGCCGGAATTGCGCAGGTCATTGCCGATGATCTCGGACATGTCTTCCGGCAGCACGGTGCCGCCCTGCCAGCCGAACGGGACGACGGCGATGGGCGTGGCGCTGTTGGCACCGCCGGTAATCAGTAGCGGGTCAGCGGCCTGAACGGTACCGACCAGCATGGTCAGACCGAGCAGGACGATACGAATCAGTGTGTTCACAGACCTAAATCCTCCGGTTTGAAGATGACGCGACGCTGCCTGTAGAGCTTATCGAAGGTAGCGCGATCCAATTGTTGCATTTCGGGGATACGACCTACGTTGCGCACCGCCGCCACGGCGGAGCTGTCGAATGGCGCATCACCGCTGGAGCGGGTCACGCTGGCGTTGGTGACGGTGCCATCCGGAAGCATCTGGATCAGCAGTTCGACACTCATGCCCTTGCGCGTGGTTGGCGGCTTCTGCCAGTTCTCGCTGATCAGCTTGATGATCAGGTCATCCAGGCTACCAGCCACCTGGTCGCCTACCTCATCGGCAAGCGCCTGCTGGTTCTCGGCCTTGTCGGACAGGAGGTCTGCCAACGCAGCCGCCTTCTGGTCACGGGCCGCCTTGCGCTTGGCTTCTTCCGCCGCTTTCTTCTTGGCCTCTTCGGCTGCCTTTTTCTTGGCATCCTCGGCGGCTTTCTTCTTCGCTTCCTCGGCCGCCTTCTTCTTGGCGTCCTCAGCCGCTTTCTTCTTCGCCTCTTCGGCGGCCTTCTTCTTGGCCTCCTCTTCGGCTTTTTTCTTGGCTTCTTCCTCGGCCTTCTTCTTGGCGATGTCGGCCTGCTGCTTCTTGGCCGCTTCCTCGGCCGCCTTCTTGGCGTCCTCGGCCTTCTTCGCCTCTTCAGCTTTCTTGGCTTCTGCCGCCTTTCGAGCTTCCTCGGCTTTCTTTTGTTCCGCGGCCTTGGCGGCAGCCACTTTCTGCTCTTCCGCCTTCTTCATTTCCAGCTGCTCGGCTTCATACATCGGAGCCGCGGTCTTCTTGGCCTCGCCGGCGATCTTCTGGTTGGTCTGGGTGGTCGCCTGGCTCTGGGACTTCAACTGGTAAAGGGTGGCCTGGACGATGGGGCGTGCCGGTGGCAGCTCCGGGGTGAAGGCGAAGCTGACGAAGAGCATGCCGAAGATGAGCACATGCAGCCCGACAGCCCATACGACGGGCCAGAAGTAACTTTCAGAGGGGGAGCGTTCGCTCTGCTGATGCATCAGGGCGCCTCGGTGATCAGCCCGACATTGCCGACGCCGGCCTGCTGCAGGCCACCCATGACCGCCATGACGGAGCCATAGTCGACCGCCTTGTCACCCCGGACGAAGACCTGGACCTTCTTACCCTGGCTGGCGTTCTGGCTCATGATCGCGGTCACGGTGCGCACCAGGTCCGGCAGCGCCGTGGCGGTTTCGCTGCCCTTGCCCTGGTCCGGGTCGACTTCCTCGCCCATGTTCCAGTAGTAGGTCTTGTCGGCCTTGATGGAGATGGTGAGCACGCGGGAGTTGTTGTCCTGCGGCAGCACCTCGCTGGAGACCTTGGGCAGGTCGACCTTGACGCCCTGGTTGAGCATGGGCGCCGTCACCATGAAGATGACCAGCAGCACCAGCATCACGTCGATGTAGGGCACCACGTTCATCTCGGCGACCGGCTTGCGTTTATGGCGGTTTCTGGCCATGGCTTGGAACCTGTCCTTTCGTTGAACCTGCGTCTATCACTCGTCGCTGGTGTGCACCTTGCGGTGCAGGATGGCCTGGAACTCGTCGGCGAAGGTGTAGTAGCGACCGATCAGGGTTTCGCCACGGGCCGAGAAGCGGTTGTAGGCGATGACCGCCGGGATCGCCGCGAACAGGCCGATGGCGGTGGCGATCAGGGCCTCGGCGATGCCGGGGGCAACGGTCGCCAGGGTGGCCTGCTGGACCTGAGCCAGGCCACGGAAGGAGTTCATGATCCCCCAGACGGTGCCGAACAGGCCGATATAGGGGCTGGTGGAGCCAACGGTGGCGAGGAACGGCAGGCTCTGCTCGAGCTTTTCCTCTTCACGGGAAATGGCCACGCGCATGGCACGGGCCACGCCCTCCATCACCGCGTCCGGGTCGACGCCGGGCTGCTGGCGCAGGCGGGAGAACTCCTTGAAACCGGCACGGAAGATCTGCTCCACGCCGCAGTCCGGATCCGGGTTGCTGCCGGCCTGGCGGTACAGCTTGGACAGGTCGATGCCCGACCAGAAGCGCTCCTCGAAGGCCTCCAGGGACTTCTTGGCCGCACGCAGCAGGTTGCTGCGCTGGAAAATCATGATCCACGAGGTGACCGAGGCGGCCACCAGGGTGAGCATGACCAGTTGCACCACGAGGCTGGCGTTGCTGATCAGGCTCCACATGGAGGTATGGTCGACGACGTTGGCTTCCACGCTTAGTCTCCTGCAGGGGATTGGCCCGGTACGGCGGCGAAGGCTTCACGCAGCGCTTCGGGGATCGCCCGGGGTTTCAAACTGTCGGCGCGCACACAGGCCACCAGGAACTGCCCTTCGCAGAGCAGCGCATCATCCGTAACCCGCCTCACCTGTTGACGAAACTTCAGGCTCGCACGGTTCAATTCGATCACTTCGGCGCTGATGGCCAGTTCATCGTCCAGGCGGGCCGGCTTGTGGTAACGCGCTTCGGCCGAATGCACGACGAACAACAGGTTCTCCCCGACCAGCTCGGACTGGGCAAAACCCAGGCTCCGCAGGTACTCGGTTCGAGCCCGCTCCATGAACTTGAGGTAGTTGACGTAATAGACGATGCCGCCGGCATCGGTGTCCTCGTAATAGACGCGGCTCCGATGCACGAAAGGTGGGGCCTCATTTTGCGCGCGCATACTCTAGTGCTTACTCCAAGGGTTGCCAATCCGGCCCGACAACTGTTTTTGCGCCGTTCCGACGCACGCTTCGACAGCAGGGATGTTCATTCGTCACCCGGGGTGAACAAATCCCCCGAGGGCTCCTCCAGCAGCCGCCCCGGCAGCTTCAGGCCGAAGTGCAGGTAGGCATGCCGGGTAACCACCCGTCCGCGCGGGGTGCGCATGATGTAGCCCTGCTGGATCAGGTAGGGCTCCAGCACATCCTCGATGGTGTGCCGCTCTTCGCTGATGGCAGCGGCAAGGCTGTCGACGCCGACCGGGCCACCGTCGAACTTGTCGATCATCGCCAGCAGTAGACGCCGGTCCTGGTGGTCGAAGCCACGTTCATCCACATCCAGCAGGTTGAGCGCCTGGTCGGCGATGACGCGGGTGATCTGCCCCTGGGCCCGGACTTCGGCAAAATCCCGCACGCGGCGTAGGAGGCGGTTGGCGATACGCGGCGTGCCACGGGCGCGGCGGGCGATCTCGAAGGCGCCCTCCGGCTCGATGTGCAGGCCGAGGATGCCGGCGGAGCGCGCCACGATGGTGGAGAGGTCCTGGGTGTTGTAGAACTCCAGGCGCTGGACGATGCCGAAGCGATCCCGCAGCGGGTTGGTCAGCATCCCGGCGCGGGTGGTGGCTCCTACCAGGGTAAAGGGCGGCAGGTCGAGCTTGATCGAGCGGGCCGCCGGGCCTTCGCCGATCATGATGTCCAGCTGGAAGTCTTCCATCGCCGGGTAGAGCACTTCCTCGACCACGGGCGAGAGGCGGTGGATTTCGTCGACGAACAGCACGTCGCCCGCTTCGAGGTTGGTCAGCAGCGCCGCCAGGTCGCCTGGTCGCTCCAGCACCGGGCCGGAGGTGCTCTTGAGGGAGACGCCCATCTCGTGGGCGATGATGTTGGCCAGGGTGGTCTTGCCCAGGCCGGGCGGACCGAAGATCAGGGTATGGTCCAGGGCCTCCCCCCGCCCCTTCGCGGCCTTGATGAACAGCTCCATCTGCTCGCGCACCACCGGCTGGCCGATGTAGTCGGCCAGGCTCAGCGGGCGGATGGCACGGTCCAGCTGTTCGTCGCGGTCGCGGCTGCTGGCAGTGATCAGGCGGTCGGCTTCGATCATCGGGGCTTACACCATTCCTTTCAGGGCGCGGCGGATCATTTCCTCGCTGGACAACCCTTCTTCCTTGATCGCAGCGACGGCGCGACTGGCTTCCTGCGGCTTGAAGCCGAGGGCGATGAGGGCGCTGAGGGCGTCGCTTTCGGCGCTGGAAACACCGGAACCGGCCACAGGCTCGACAATGAGGGGGGCGATGGAGGGCATGTTCTCCCAGGCCTTGAAACGGTCCTTGAGTTCCACCAGCAGGCGCTCGGCGGTCTTCTTGCCGACGCCAGGGATCTTCACCAGCGTGGACGTGTCCTGGGCCTGCACGCAGCGAACCAGTTCATCTACCTCCAACCCGGACATGAGCGCCAGGGCCAGCTTGGGGCCGACGCCGTTGAGGCGGATCAGCTCGCGGAACAGCTCCCGGTCACGGCGCTCGTAGAAGCCGTAGAGCAGATGCGCATCCTCCCGCACCACCAGGTGGGTGTGCAGGGTGACGGGCTCGCCGACACTGGGCAGGCGGTAGAGGGTGGTCATGGGCACTTCCAGTTCGTAGCCGACGCCATTGACGTCGAGGATCAGGTGCGGCGGCTGTTTCTCCGCCAAGGTGCCACGCAAACGTCCGATCACGAAGAGCGTCCTTAAATGAGGTTACAAACGCAGGCGGCCACTGCGCCGCTTGGCGGTGGCCAGTCCATGGGGAATCAGGCTCTGCCGATGGTGGGCGTGGCAGAGGGCGATGGCCAGGGCGTCGGAGGCGTCGATCTGCGGCTTCTGCACCAGCTTGAGCAGGTGCATGACCATCATCTGCACCTGCTGCTTGTCGGCGCCGCCGGTGCCGGCGATGGCCTGCTTCACCTGGCTGGCGGTGTACTCGGCCACCTCCAGCCCCTCCTCCACCGCCGCCACGATGGCAGCCCCCCGGGCCTGCCCGAGCTTGAGGGCGGAGTCAGCATTGCGTGCCATGAACACCTGTTCGATGCCCATGGTGACGGGGCCGTGGGTCTGGATCACTTCACGCACGCCACGGAAGACGATCTGCAGGCGCTCCTGCAGCGGGCCCGCCCCTGTACGTATGCAGCCGGAAGCGACGTACTCGCACCCTCGCCCGGTGTCACGCACCACACCGTAGCCGGTAATGCGCGAACCCGGGTCGATACCAAGAATCAGGGTCATGCCGCCCGTCTCTCCACATGCCGGCGAACCAGCACACTGTCTATTTATCCAGCCGCGAGTATACGGACCGGCCCTCCAACAAAAAAGCCGGAAGCGCACGAGGCGACTTCCGGCTTCAGGCGCAGGCTGGAACTCAGTCCAGCTGCTCCATGATCTCGTCGGGGATCTCGGCGTTGTGATAGACGTTCTGCACGTCGTCGAGGTCTTCGAGCATGTCGATCAGCTTCAGCACCTTCTGGGCGGTCTCCAGGTCGGCAATGGGAGCGCTGATGGACGGGATCATGGCGATCTCGGCTTCCTCACCCTTGAACCCGGCGGCCTGCAGGGCCTCGTTCACGGCATGGAAGTCGGGGAAGCTGGTGGACACCAGGGCGGAACCGTCCTCGCCCATTTCCACATCCTCGGCACCGGCCTCCAGGGCTGCTTCCATCAGCGCATCTTCGTCGACGCCAGGGGCGAAGCTGATCTGGCCCTTGCGGTCGAACATGTAGGCGACGGAACCATCGGTCCCCAGGTTGCCCCCGCACTTGGTGAAGGCGTGGCGCACTTCGGCGGCAGTGCGGTTACGGTTGTCGGTCATGGCCTCGATGATGATGGCCACGCCACTGGGCGCGTAACCCTCGTAGGTCAGCTCGGCCATGTTGTCGGCATCGTTGTTGCCGGCACCACGGGCGATGGCGCGATCGATGGTGTCGCGCGGCATGTTGGCGGTCAGCGCCTTGTCCACGGCCAGGCGCAGACGCGGGTTGTCCGCCGGGTTCGGGCCGCCGTGCTTGGCCGACACGGTCAGCTCACGGATCAGTTTGGTGAAGATCTTGCCCCGCTTGGCGTCCTGCCGACCCTTGCGGTGCTTGATGTTGGCCCACTTGGAATGACCAGCCATAACGCACTCCGTACTCTGCTTTGACGGACGGCGCCCTGGGGCGCCGTCGCGGTTGGTTCTACTTACTCAGCCTTGGGCTGCTCGCGCAGCCGGATGTTCAGCTCGCGCAGGGCCTTGGCATCCACGACACCCGGCGCCTGGGTCATGACGCAGGCGGCACTCTGGGTTTTCGGGAAGGCGATCACTTCGCGGATCGACGAGGCTCCGGTCATCAGCATCACCAGGCGGTCCAGGCCGAAGGCCAGGCCGCCGTGCGGCGGAGCACCGAACTTCAGGGCGTCCAGCAGGAAGCCGAACTTCTCCTGCTGCTCGTCTTCGCTGATGCCCAGCACGCGGAACACCGCCTGCTGCATCGCCTTGTCGTGGATACGGATCGAACCGCCACCCAGCTCGGTGCCGTTGAGCACCATGTCGTAAGCGCGGGACAGCGCGGCGGCCGGGTTGGCCTCCAGCTCTTCCGGGCTGCACTTGGGCGAGGTGAAGGGGTGGTGCATGGCGGTGAGGCTGCCGTCGTCGTTCTCTTCGAACATCGGGAAGTCGACCACCCACAGCGGGGCCCACTCGCAGGTCAGCAGGTTCAGGTCGTGGCCCAGGCGGATGCGCAGAGCACCCAGGGCGTCGCAGACGACCTTGGCCTTGTCGGCACCGAAGAACACGATGTCGCCATCGACCGCGCCCACGCGATCGAGGATCACGTTCAGGTTCGGCTCGGCGATGTTCTTGACGATGGGCGACTGCAGGCCCTCGACGCCCTTGGCGCGCTCGTTGACCTTGATGTAGGCCAGGCCCTTGGCACCGTAATTGCCGACGAACTTGGTGTACTCGTCGATCTTGCTGCGCGGCATGCTCGCACCGCCCGGTACGCGCAGGGCGGCGACGCGGCCTTTCGGGTCGTTGGCCGGGCCGGAGAAGACCTTGAAGTCGACATCCTTCAGTTGGTCAGCCACGTCCACCAGCTCCAGCGGGATGCGCAGGTCCGGCTTGTCGGAGCCATAGCGGCGCATGGCTTCGGCCAGGGTCATGTGGGGGAATTCGCCGAACTCCAGATCCAGTACTTCCTTGAACAGGTTGCGGATCATGGTCTCGGTGATGCCCATGATGTCGTTCTCATCGAGGAAGCTGGTCTCGATGTCGATCTGGGTGAATTCCGGCTGACGGTCGGCACGCAGGTCCTCGTCGCGGAAGCACTTGGCGATCTGGTAGTAGCGGTCGAAGCCGGCCACCATCAGCAGCTGCTTGAAGAGCTGGGGCGACTGCGGCAGGGCGAAGAAGCTGCCGGGATGGGTGCGGCTGGGCACCAGGTAGTCGCGGGCGCCTTCCGGAGTGGCGCGGGTGAGGATCGGGGTCTCGACGTCGAGGAAGCCGTTCTCGTCCAGGTAGCGGCGGATGCTGCTGGTGATGCGCGAGCGCAGCTTCAGCTTGGCGGCCATTTCCGGGCGACGCAGGTCAATGAAGCGGTAGCGCAGGCGGGTTTCCTCGCCCACGTCGGAGTACTCGTCCAGCGGGAAGGGCGGGGTTTCGGCCTGGTTCAGTACTTCCAGCTCATAGCCCAGCACCTCGATGGCACCGGACGCCATGTTGGCGTTGCGCGCACCCTCGGGGCGCAGGCGCACCTTGCCGGTGATCTTGACCACGTACTCGCTGCGCACGCGGTCGGCCTTGACGAAGGTGTCGGCACGATCCGGGTCGAAGACCACCTGGGCCAGGCCTTCACGATCGCGGATATCAAGGAAGATGACCCCGCCATGGTCGCGACGGCGGTGAACCCAGCCGCAAAGGGTGATTTCCTGGCCGTCCAGGCTCTCGTTCAGTTGGCCGCAATAATGGCTGCGCATCATGGTCGTGTTTCGCTTCTCTGAGTCGTGAATTCGTCGGGCCGCTGGGCACGAGGGGAAATATCGTCCATCGGCGCCAGACCGGCCGACAAGGCGACCGGAGGCGCATCGCCCCGGTGCTTCGGCAGGCCGAGCACAGGCCCGCAACCGTGGCAAAGGGCCGGATTATATATGGTTAATCGATACCGCGCAGCCGCCCGCCCACAGGCTTTCTATACTCAAATCCCCGAGCACGCGGAGCCTCGCCATGGCCACCCAACGCCCAGCAGACTTCAATCAGGACCTCCTTGATGATTTCCGCCAGGAAGCCTACGAGG
Source organism: Metapseudomonas otitidis (assembly GCF_011397855.1). Classification (NCBI taxonomy): domain Bacteria; kingdom Pseudomonadati; phylum Pseudomonadota; class Gammaproteobacteria; order Pseudomonadales; family Pseudomonadaceae; genus Metapseudomonas; species Metapseudomonas otitidis. Next base: position 4,627,929 of record NZ_AP022642.1, read on the forward strand.
GCTTCAATCGCTGCGAGCAATTGCTGATCGACCTTGAGCGCACGCCAACCGATCCGGAGCGACTGCGCCAGCTCTTCCGCCAGGTCCACAGTTTCAAGGGCAACCTGGGCTACGTCGGCCTCGAACGCCTCAACACCCTGCCTCAGGCCCTGGAGGATGTCCTCGACCAGCTGCGCGAGGGACGGCTGACCTTCGACAGCCTGCTGGGCGACATCATGCTGCTGATACTGGATCGCCTGCGCGATCTGGTCAGGGGCGCACTGGCCGGCGAGCCTGGACTACCACCCGACACCCTGCCGCTGGCCAAGGCGCTGTCGTCGCTGGCCCTGGCGCCCGAGCAACGGCAGACGGAGATGCGCCAGGCCTTGCTGTTCCGCCTGGACCCGAACACGCGATTGACCACGCCACAGGCCGCCCCCGTAACAGCCACCGGCGCCCTGACACGCCACGGGCTATCGGATGACCCCGACCTGGCGTTCTTCCTCGACCTCATGCAAGCCGCCGAGCGGCGCTCGCACTATTGGCTCGGTCGGGGTGAGCGCCAGTTGGAGGTGGCACTGGCGATGAACCACCGCGCCGGCCACCCCGTCGACCCGCGTCAACTCGCCACGGCCGTATGCCTTCATGACCTGGGCATGGCGCTGATGCCCCTCCCCCTCCTGCACAAGGCCGAACGCCTGACTCGGGAGGAACGCCGTCTGATGCAAGCGCATCCTCGGATGGGCGCCGATCTGCTGCGACGCCTGCCCCAGTGGGACGAAGCGGCCGAGATCATCCTTCAGCACCAGGAGCACGCGGACGGAAGCGGCTATCCCAAAGGGCTACGCGAGACGGAGATCGTCCCCGGCGCGCTGATCCTGAACATCGTCGACACCTTCGACGCCCGCACCCACGAACGCGCCCACCAGACGCTCAGCAAGCGCCCCGTCCTGCGTGCGATCCTGGAGATCAATGGCCTGGCCGGCAGCCAGTTCAGCGCCCACTGGGTCGAGGTATTCAATGCCTGCCTCGGCGAAGAGCCCCACCTGACCCGGCTGTAACGCCCGCCGCGCAGCCGCTCCCCGGTGCGCGACGATAGGCATAAGGCATCGCAACCATTGATTTTTACCGGCATCGAAGCGCCATTTCCCTGTGCTAGTCTCTGCCGATCACGGGCCCTAGCCGGCCCGCACCACTGAGGAGAGACGTATGGAAATCAACATCGGAATCGCCGAACAGGACCGCGCAGCCATTGCCGAAGGCCTCTCCCGCCTGCTGGCGGATACCTACACCCTTTACCTGAAGACCCATAACTTCCACTGGAACGTGACCGGTCCAATGTTCAACACCCTTCACCTGATGTTCGAGGCCCAGTACACAGAACTGGCCCTGGCCGTCGACGCCATCGCCGAGCGCATCCGCGCCCTGGGCTTCCCGGCTCCCGGCACCTACGCGGCCTACGCCCGCCTGTCCTCCATCAAGGAAGAAGAAGGCGTCCCGGCTGCAGAAGACATGATCAAGCAACTGGTCCAGGGCCAGGAGGCCGTGGTTCGAACCGCGCGCGGCATCTTCCCGCTGCTGGACAAGGTGAGCGACGAACCGACCGCTGACCTGCTGACCCAACGCATGCAGGTCCATGAAAAGACCGCGTGGATGCTGCGCAGCCTGCTGGCTGCCTGACCCTCCATGCCCTCCGAGAGGCCCGGTTCGCCGGGCCTTTTTGCTGGGCGACAGCACCCCGCCTGAACTATGCTTCGCACAATCTCCCTCCTTGTCAGTACCCGTTGATGAGCCAGCCCTCCAAATCCCCCCTGCTGCTCGAACTCTATCCGGAGGAGACCCGCGAGGCAGCGGAATTGCTCAAGCAGGCCGTCCCGCTCATGGTTCGCCATGACATTCCGCCAAACCCCATCCACTACGCCCTCTGGTACACCTACAGCCAGGGCAAGCAGCCCGACCTCAACCGCCGCCTGGACAAGATCGTCAAGGACTTCGACGCTTTCCCGCCTGATTCGGCAGTGAAGCTGTTCCGCGACTTCATAATCCGCGGTGAACTGGAAGAGGCCCGCGCAGGGCAGCAGCAAGTCATCGAACTGGTGGATGACATCGAGACGGATGTCAGCCGGAGCGTCGTGGGCAGTACGGTCTACCAGCAAAGCCTGGAAGCGGGCCTGGCCGCCCTGCATGACCCGATCATCGACGACCTGCCCAGCGTGCTGAACGATCTGCACCAGAGCACCCAGCTGATGCATGACCAGCAGGAGCAGTTCCTCTACCGACTGCGCGCCGCTCAGGCCGAAATCCACACCCTGCGCCTGCAACTGGAACGAGCCCAGATGGCCGCCACGCTGGACAGCCTGACCCAGGTGTTCAACCGGCACGCCTTCACCCGACTGCTGGAACAGGCCCTGGCAGAAAACACAGCCGGCCTGGCCCTGATCATGCTGGATATCGACCACTTCAAGCAGTTCAACGACCACTTCGGCCATCCCCTGGGTGATCGCGTGCTGCAGCATGTCGGCCAGTTGCTCAAGGACCTGCTGCCCCCGCGCGCCCTGGCAGCCCGCTACGGTGGCGAGGAGTTCTGTGTCGTCTTGCGCGACTGCCATGAACTGGCCAGTGCCCGCGCCTTCGCCGAGATGCTGCGATTGAAGTTCCAATCCCTGCGCGTCAAGGTCCGCCGCACCGACCAGGTGCTGGACACCATCACTGCCAGCTTTGGCATCGCCCTGGCCGAACCGGGCGACAACCTGGAAAGCCTGCTCACCCGAGCCGACGATGCCCTCTACCAGGCCAAGCGCAACGGCCGCAACCAGGTCCATCCCGGCGCGCCAGAAGCTGCGCTAACTGCTTGATTTGAGTAGCCCTAGTCTTTCCTGTTAAATAGCGCCCGGTGCCTGCAACCCGCCACACAGCAGGGTTATAGGCATAGGCTGGCGCGACCTCTTTACCGGATTACCGGCGCGCCCGCTCTTTCCGTTGTGCGTTTCCTATCAAGGTGAGTCCATTGAACATGTTGAAAATCGTCCATCTGCTGACGGGCGCTGCTGCGCTCCTGTTGTCCTTCATTCCCAGCCTGCGCGGTGATGCCCTGCCGTACCTGCAGCAACCTGACGCCCTCTACCTCGCTCTGATCGGGCTGCTCAACCTGCTGATGGCGCCCGTCGTTCCGGTCTGGGCACGTGGCACCCGCAGCCAGCTCCAGGCGTCTGTCTCCGCCCTGCTGGTGCTCGCGGTGATCCTGCAGATCGCCGTGCTGCTGGCACCGATCCCGGAAATCGGCGGCAAGCCCGCCATCCTGCTGAGCCTGCTGGCCAGCTTCCTCGCCGTCGCTCTGCACCTGCTGCTGAACCTGCGCAAGGTCACCCAGGCCGCCCCGATCCTGCAGGACATGAGCAACCGTGAAACCGGCACGGTGAAGTGGTTCAACACCTCCAAGGGCTTCGGCTTCATCTCCCGGGACTCGGGGGACGACATCTTCGTCCACTTCCGCGCCATCCGTGGCGAAGGGCATCGCGTCCTGGTGGAAGGCCAGCGCGTCGAGTTCACCGTGATGCAGCGGGACAAGGGCCTGCAGGCGGAAGACGTGATCGCCGCCCTGCCCGGCCGCCGCTGAGCAATACCAGGCTAATGAAAAAGCCCGCCATCACGGCGGGCTTCTTCTTTATATAGAGGCGAAACAGGCACAGCTCAGTAATGGGGCGGCGGCGCCTCATCGCCGCCGGAAGCACCGAACTGGCTCAGCAGCTCTTCCTGTCGACGTGCCAGCGCCGCGACCTGCATCTGCAACCGGTCGACGATCCGCTGCTGTGCCACGATCTCATCATTGAGGGCCTGGATCGTGTCGTCCTGGAAAGCCAGGCGAGTCTCAAGCTCCATCACGCGCATTTCCAGACTCATGCCTTACTCCTCCACGAATCGGAAATCATCCGTCAGGACCAGGCGCAGACGTGCCAGCAGGTCCGCGATCTGCCCTTCGGTGTAGGGAATGGCAGGAGCACGCCCCCACACGGGGGCCGGCCAGGCAGCGTCACTCTTGCGCCGGGCGATCACGTGCACGTGAAGCTGGCTGACGACGTTACCCAGCGTGGCGACGTTCATCTTGTCCGCACCGAAACTGTCCTTCAGCACCTCGGCCAGCGACACCGCCTCCTTCCAGAGCTGCTGCTGATCGGCAGCGTCCAGCTGGAACAGCTCGCTCACCTCTTCCCGCCTAGGAATCAGAATGAACCAGGGATACTGCGAGTCGTTCATCAGCAACAGGCGGGAAAGGGGGTAGTCCCCGATCACCCGGCAATCCTGCTGAAGCCTTGGGTCCAGATTGAACATGGCGATCTTCACCTCAGTCATGCAAAACGCCCATCAAACGGGGCAAGAAATGGCTGCGAAGAATACCCAACCGTCACCGATCGGGACAGCCAAACCCGGCAGGGTTACCGCCATGCACCAGAATCGACCACGCGCACCACCGTGAGGCGTTACCTCGTAACACCTCAAGCAGCCGTTTCGGTCGCATCGAGAACGAATGACCAATACCCAGCTATCATTTCTGCCCAACACCTGCACGCCCGGCGGAAAACTCACAGCAGCAAGAGCAGGCCGTCTGGTTTGTGCACGGATGTTGCTTTATGCAACGCCATGGTCGACCGGGTCATCTCGGTACGCCTGTTCCGGACGCGAACGTCGCGCCAGGCCTAGTTGCACTAAGTGCCTGTAACGACCGCAGAAAAACAAGAACCAAGGGATTGAAGCAAGAACTACGAATATGCGACACGCGCCCACCCGAATTGCGACATGGCCGTGAAGTTTTCGTAAGGAGCGGAGCCCAGCTATCGCCATCTTGAGACGTCGTGCTATAAGTTAGCGCCGACACAAAAAGAAAGAACCGCCTTCAATAAATAAGAAAGCGGCGAGAATCTTCAAAACCAAAGGAGCAATCACAATGCAAGTGATGAAGTGGAGCGCACTGGCCCTGGCCGTGACCGCCGGTACCACCCAGTTGGCGTTCGCCAGCGCCCAGGACGAGTCCAAGGGCTTCGTCGAAGATAGCAGCCTGAAAGTCCTGGCTCGCAACCTGTACATCAACCGTGATTACCATCGCGGTGGTGATGCGACCGAATACCGCGCAGTTGGCGGCAACCCCGCAGGTTACACCTCTGAGTGGGGCCAAGGCTTCATTGGCACCTTTGAGTCAGGCTTCACCCAAGGCACCGTGGGTGTAGGCGTTGATGCATACGGCTTGCTCGGCATTAAGCTGGATAGCGGCAAAGGTCGCGCCGGCATTCTTGAGATGCCCATGGACAGCGATGGCCGCTCCCAAGACGAATTCTCTGAAGCAGGCGCTGCAGTAAAAGTACGAGTGTCCAACTCCGTACTGAAATACGGTAACCAGTTCGTAGCCCTTCCAGTCTTCGCAACCGATGACAGCCGACTGCTGCCTGAAGCCACTACCGGCACTCTGTTGACCGTCCAAGAAATCGAAGGCCTGACCCTGAACGCCGGTCGCTTCACTGCTCTTAATCAGCAATGGCAGACCGATCGGGACAGCGGTCGCATGAAGTCGATCAATGTTTACGGCGGCACTTATGCCATCACTGAGCAACTGAGCACCTCGCTGTTTGCTTCTGACCTGGAAGATACATTCAAGAAGAAGTACGCCAACGTGAACCTGACTGTTCCGCTGGCCGACGAGCAGTCTCTCGGGTTCGATTTCAATATCTACAAGACCGACTACGACAAGAAAGCCTACGGCTCCAGCCTTGATAACACCATCTGGAGCTTGGCAGCCTCTTACACCATGGGCGCCCACAAGTTCACCGTTGCACACCAGCGCAGCAATGGTGATGCCGGCTACGATTATGGTGCAGATGGCGGCGGCACCATTTACCTGGCTAACTCCATTCAAGTGAAAGACTTCAACGCTGAAGACGAGACGTCTTGGCAAGCTCGCTACGATATCGACATGGCATCCTTTGGTGTGCCTGGCCTTACCTTCATGGCACGCTATGTAACCAGCGACAACGCCACTATTCGCGCCAAGGACCGCAGCATCACCGATAGCGACGCTGGCCGCTGGGAGCGCAACTTCGAAGCCAAATACGTCGTGCAAGATGGCGCAGCCAAAGACCTTTCCTTCCGCGTTCGTCAAGCAACCGTTCGCAGCGACAGCTCCTTCGGTGCGTCGAATGACCTCGAAGATGTTCGCCTGATCGTCGAGTACCCGCTGAGCATCCTGTAATACAGGTCTCTTCGGTAAGCGACACGAAAAAGCCCGGCCTAGCCGGGCTTTTTCTTTTCCGCTGTCCCGTCATTCATATCGGCAGCGCATAGGTGCCCGTTACATGGGCCACCATCTCCTCCTCCGCCCCCACCGAATACAGCGCAACCTCGCACACAGCCTGACGCCTGCTCAAACGCAGGATGCGAGCATCGGCCAGCAGGTCAACCGGCCTGGGTTTCGCCAGGAAGTTGATGTTGAGGTTGCTGGTGACCGCCATCTCCACCCTCCCCAGACTGCCCAGCACCACCGCGTACATCGCCGCATCGGCCAGCGCCATGATGGTCGGGCCGGACAGGGTGCCGCCCGGGCGGACCAGGCGAGGCTGGAAGGGCACCCGTGCCAGGGCACGGTGGGTGTCGAGGAGGTCGATGTGCAAGTCGATATCCGCCGCCATCGGCACCCCTTCCCGGATCAGCGCCTGCACCTGCTGAGCATTCAATGAAGACATCACCACCCTCCTCTCGCGGTTGGGCCCGCAACCTGTACGCGCCCCGATGAGCGCCGTACAATGCCCAGCCACTCAAACCCATCGCAACCGACGAAACGGCCAAACATGCGTACCAGTCAGTACCTGCTTTCCACCCTCAAGGAAACTCCCGCCGATGCCGTGGTGATCAGCCACCAGCTGCTGCTGCGTGCCGGCATGATCCGCAAGCTGGCGTCGGGCCTCTACACCTGGTTGCCGATGGGCCTGCGGGTACTCCGCAAGGCGGAGACCATCGTCCGCGAAGAAATGAATGCCGCTGGCGCGCTGGAAGTGCTGATGCCCGCCATCCAGCCCGGCGAGCTGTGGCAGGAGTCCGGTCGCTGGGAGCAGTACGGCCCCGAGCTGCTGCGCCTGAAGGACCGCCATGGTCGCGAATTCTGCGTCGGCCCGACCCACGAAGAAGTCATCACCGACCTCGCCCGCAACGAGCTGAACAGCTACAAGCAGCTGCCCATCAACATGTATCAGATCCAGACCAAGTTCCGTGACGAGATCCGTCCGCGCTTCGGTCTGATGCGTGGCCGCGAATTCATCATGAAGGACGCCTACTCCTTCCACGACTCCCAGGCTTCCCTGCAGGAAACCTACGACGTCATGTACGGCGCCTACTGCAAGGTCTTCACCCGCCTGGGCCTCGACTTCCGCCCCGTGCAGGCCGACAACGGCTCCATCGGCGGCAGCGGCTCCCACGAATTCCATGTGCTGGCCGAGTCTGGTGAAGACGACATCGTCTTCAGCGACAGCTCCGACTACGCCGCCAACATCGAGAAGGCCGAAGCCGTACCGCGCGAGAAGGAGCGCCAAGCCCCCCATGAGGAGCTGCGCCTGGTCGACACCCCCGACACCAAGACCATCGCCGCCCTGGTTGAAAAGTTCGGCCTGCCGATCGAGAAGACCATCAAGACCCTGGTAGTCCACGGCGCCGAGGAAGGCACCCTGGTGGCCCTGATCGTCCGTGGCGACCACGAACTGAACGAGATCAAGGCTGCCAACCAGCCCCTGGTCGCCAGCCCGCTGGTCTTCGCCAGCGAAGAAGAACTGCGTGCCGCCATCGGCGCCGGTGCCGGCTCCCTCGGCCCGCTGAACCTGCCCATGCCCTGCATCGTCGACCGCTCCGTGGCCCTGATGAGCGACTTCGCCATCGGCGCCAACATCGACGACAAGCACTACTTCGGCGTCAACTGGGAGCGCGACCTGCCGCTGCCCGAAGTCGCCGACCTGCGTAACGTCGTCGCCGGCGACCCGAGCCCCGACGGCAAGGGCACCCTGGTGATCAAGCGCGGCATCGAAGTCGGCCACATCTTCCAGCTCGGCACCAAGTACAGCGAGGCCATGAACCTCAGCGTACTGGGCGAGAGCGGCAAGCCGGTCACCCTGATCATGGGCTGCTACGGCATCGGCGTTTCCCGCGTGGTGGCCGCCGCCATCGAGCAGAACAACGATGACCGCGGCATCCTCTGGCCGGACGCCCTGGCGCCCTTCCAGGTAGCCCTGGTTCCGCTCAAGTACGAGACCCCCGCCGTCAAGGAAGCCACCGACAAGCTGTATGCGGACCTCACCGCCGCCGGCATCGAAGTGCTGCTGGACGACCGCGACAAGAAGACCAGCCCCGGCGTGAAGTTCGCCGACATGGAGCTGATCGGCATCCCTCACCGCGTCGTCGTCAGCGAACGCGGCCTGGCGGATGGCAACCTGGAATACAAGAACCGTCGCGAGACCGAAAGCCAGCCCGTTGCCGTCGACGACGTGCTGTCCTTCATCAAGGCCCGCCTCAACCGCTGATCGAGAAGACATGTCCAAGCGTCGTACCACCCGCCTCCTGGGAGCTGCCTTGTGCAGCTCCCTGTTCCTCGGCGGCTGCGCCAACCACCTGCCCCAACGCAGCGAACATGAGGAGCGTGTCGAGCGCAAGCTGCTCAACCACGCCCTGCAGGTCGACGCTGGCGAACCCCGTGTCCTCGAACTGCCGCAACGCCGCGTACGGGTCTATGACCAGAAGACCTTCGAAGTCACTGAGTTCGAGGTTACCCGCCGCTATGACCGCTACACGCCCTACCAGCCCTGGCGCGAGATCTACGAGATTCCGCTCGGGGCCGTCGCAGTGGTGGCTGGTGTAGGCGCCAACGTCCTCAACGTCGCCCTGCTGGGCAGCCTGCCCGACACCGCCACCAAGGACTGGATCAGCTACGGTTTTGCCGGGCTCAACCCGTTCATGAACGTCGAGTCCAACGGTCGCTCGGAACAGAACCTGGCCAGCATCGACGAAGAACAGCGCGACAAGCGCGTCGAGTATTCCAGCCTGCCCTGGTCGGAACGCCCGGTGATGGTCACCGCCGGCAAGCAGACCAGCGAGCTGCTCACCGACCGCCATGGCGTGCTGCGCCTCAACCTGCTCGATGGCCCCTTCGCCGACCAGGACATCAGCCGCGTCGGCAAGCTGCTATTGAGCGTCGAAGACCCGCAGGACGGCGCCCGCGCCGAAACCACTCTGATGGTCAGCCGGGACCTGCGCGGCAAGCTCAAGGAAGCTCACGCGCTGATCTACGAAGACCTGGAAGACGACGAGGTGTCCCAGTGGGTCCACCGCGTCAAGCGCCTCTCCGAGCTGGGCCTGGAAGAAGAAGCCAGCGAACTGGAACAGAGCCTGATCGAACTGACGCGCAATGATCCGGAACTCCAGCAGGAATTCCTCAAGGCACTGATGAAGGATGCCGGCCGCCTGGTGGCCGACCCAGGTGAAGGCGAGTAGGCCGTCACAACGTAACGGCCATGCCGATTCAGCGACGGACCACGAACCCCGCGATCCCCTGCAGCGGGTGAACCTCCAGCTCCACGGCGCTGACCCGTGCCTCCTCGGGGCCCTGCTCCAGCCAGGCTGCCAACTCACGAACGGCGGCCTCTTCCCCCTCGAACAGCACCTCTACGCGCCCATCCTCAAGGTTGCGCACCCAGCCATCCAGCTCCAGCCGGTCGGCCTCTTCCTGAGTGGATTGGCGGTAATAGACGCCTTGCACCTTGCCGCTGACATAGCCATGCATGCAGATTCTCGCCATCACGGTTTCTCCTGCCGCAGGCCTGCAAGCCGCTCGCTCAAGCCCTTCGCGGTCTGCTCGCCCAGCAGGCGCTCGCGCACCTGGCCACGGGCATCGAGGATGTAGGTCACCGGCAACGCCTCGCTGCGCGGCAGCTTGAAGCGCTCGGAAGGGTCCTGGGCCAGCACGGTGAAGCCGATGCCCATCTGGCGGCTCGCCCTTTCCAGTTCGGCGCCCTGCAAGCCATCGAAGTTCACCCCCATGACCTGCACCCCCTGCCCCTTCAGCTGTTCAGCCAGAGCGTTCAGCTCGGGGATTTCCGTGCGGCACGGCGCGCACCACTCAGCCCAGTAATTGATGACCAGCCACTGGTTTTCGAAGCGCTCACTCGTTACCTTCTGCCCATGCTGATCGAGGCCCAGATCCTCAGAACAGCCTCCCAGCAACAGAGCGGCCCCCGAAACGATGAGCGCCCCGAAAACAGCCTGGAGTCGTGATCCCATCTCGTCGATCCTCGTACCTGCGGGGTTGATATGACATTGGATGCCCTGCGCCTCGAGGTACCGGACATCGTCGACGAGGATGGCAGCTGCCTCATGGGGCTCAACCCCGCGCTGGCCAGCGCCCGGCTGCTGCCCCTGGAGACCGGCCTGCAACAGGCCCTGGGACAGCTGTTCCGCCTCAATCGAAGTGCGGTGACCTTACTCGAAAGGCAGCGGGCGCTGCAAAGCTTCAGCGAGGAATACCGCCACTACGCCGCCGACTTCATCGAGTCCCGCCCCCCACCGCCACTGTTCCTGCGCTATTGCGCCGAACTGGCCGCCGGCTTCAAGCGCCTGCTGCTGCAGATCCTCCAGGGTCGCCAGCCCTCGCTTCCGCACCTCGCCTGGTGCCTCTACATGGCCCAGCACTTCACCGCGCAGACGCTGATGCGCCACTACCAGCAGTACCAGGAGCCGCCCGGCGCCCTCTGGCGTGACAGCCACCTGCTGTACTGGATCGGCGAGCACCAGGGCTGCCTGGACGAACCGGTCGCCGCCGCCTTCCGCCCAACCCCGGCCGATACCCTGCGCGGCCTCTACCAGCAGGTCCTGCTGCTGGCCCTGAGCAACCCGTTCCACCTCACCGAAGGCGAGTGCCCGCTGCTGTTCGGCGCACTCGCACCCCTGGCCGGCCTCGCCCGGTTGCTGCCTTGGGACGGCGAGGACGAATCCGAAGGCCCCGTCGTCGACCTCGGCCTACCGCAACCCTACCTGCCACTGGACCAGCCCGCCCGCGCCCCGTCCACCCAGTTGCGCAGGCTCGAACTGGGCCCCCTGCTGGTGGCCCTGTACGAACCCGCGCCCCTGCAAAGCCCGGTCGAGCACGACCTGCTGGAGCGCGTCAGCGCCAACTGGCTGGGTCGCCAGCAGCGACGTCATGTCCGAACCGAGAACGAAACCGCCTGCACCTTGGTGGCCGGCCTGCCCGCCATCCATGCCCACCTGCTGGCCCAGCGCCCCGGGGCCATCGAAGCGCGCATGCAGGACGCCAGCGCCGGCGGCGCGCGCCTGCTCTGCCTGCCCCACCAGGCACCGCAACTGGCGGTCGGCCAACTGGTGTTGCTGCTCAACAGCGGCACCCCCACCCTGGCCCTGGTGCGCTGGCGCCACGGCAACCGCGAGGGCCTGCACATCGGACTGCGCTACCTCAAGGGACTGCCCCGCCCCGTCTGGCTGAGACGCGCTCCCAACGCCCAGACCCACCCCGGCGTCCTGCAGAGCACCCCGGCCCCCGGCAACGGCTGGCACCACGGCCTGTGGCTGCCCCAGGACCAGTTCGTCGAAGGCGAACAGCTTTGGCTCCAGCTCGCCAGCGTCAACAGCCAGGCCATGCTGCCGCTGCCTGCCGCGAATCTGGCGACGCCCCTGGTGGCCCGCCACCCGCTGAAACTTGCCTGATCGGCCAAACTGCGAGCCGAGTCACGCCGCGCGCCGCTCAAGCGCACAGTTTCCCCGCCCGTCGATTCCTATAATCAGCGGCCTACCGTCCGCCGCCCTGCCCGAAGACAGGAATCCCCACGATGTCTCAGAACCTCGACAAACTGATCGGCCCCGTTCCCTCCCGAATCGTCGAAGGCGCGCATTTCGTAGTGACCCCCTACGAGGGTCGCGTGGCCGAATTCAACGTCGCCGCATGGCTGCAACTGCCTGGGCTAGCCAGCCTGCCGGTGTCGCTGCTGGTGAGCTACCGCGATGGCGAAACCCGCCGCGAGGTCATGGTCGACCACGGCAAGGTCAACGCGCACGGCAAGATCCTTCTCTCCGGCATTGCCCGCCTGCCCGCCCGGCAACGCATCGAGGACATGCAGGTGCGCCTGAAATCCGCCGTGCCCTGCCAGAGCCTGCAGGTCGAAGAACTGTTCGTGCAGGCCGTCGAACAGGCCGTCAGCGACAGCCGCCAGGCCATGGCCTGACAGCAACCGGACATGAAAAACCCCGCCTTGGCGGGGTTTTTCATTTATGCGGCAACCGCGTCAGGCGCGCGCAGCATCACTGGTGGGCGGCGTCGACTCGTCCCGTCTCACCGGCAGCGCGTCATCCGCGGTCCTGGGCGGCACCAGCGACTCCGGCCAGCGGGTGAAACGCAGCCCGGTGATGCGGTTCAGGCGTTCGAGGGCCTCTTCCGGATCACGCTCATGTAGGTGGACGACCTTCGATCTGCCCTTGCTCATAGAAGTACTTCAGTCCTTGCGGCCCGCCTGCTGGCAGGGTGATGGCATGTTGTACAGGTATCTGCCAGAAACGTGCCAGTCATACCGGATGCAGGCACGCCCCACCGTTACACGCCAGATACCAAGCGCCACGAATCAGACACCCGCAACCAGCTGACCTTTTTTGTCACTCCTCGACCGGCCGCAGCCAACTGGCCAGGCTTTTGTCGAACAATGCTTGCTGATCCTCCTGCAGCCGCTCCAACGCCACCTTCAGCGCCGGATACCAGGGCTCGTCCAAGTGACCCGGCAACTGCGCCGGTTTCGGCAACGGCCAGGGGCAGTGGTTGAGCAGTTGGTGCAGGCTGTAGCTGGAAAGGTCGCGGCACAGTACCCAGGAACCCACCGCCACCGGGCAGGCCAGGTGCTGGGCCTCGAGGAAGTCCATCAGCTCCAGCCACTCATCCTCCGGCAGCAGCCAGCCGGCACGCTGCGCATCCAGGTGGCGGACCGGCAGGCCACGCTGCTGGCGGTCATGCATCACCCGCAGGATGCCCAGCACCACCAGCAGCCGTGGCAAGGCCTGGCGGCGCCAGTGGCGCGAATGGCCCAGGTTGCACACCAGCTCCGCACCAAAGAGCACGATCACCCATGAGACATAGACCCACAGCAGGAACAGCGGAACCGTGGCAAATGCACCATAGATCAGCTGGTAGCCGGGAAAGAGGCTGACATACAGGCCGAACAAGGCCTTCGCCAATTCGAACAACAGCGCCGTGAACGCGCCCCCCACCACGGCATGCCGCAGGGGCACGCGGACGTTGGGCACCGCCGCATAGAGCAGGGTAAAGGCCGCCACGTTGAACAGCAGCGGGGTGAACCCCAGCAGCGCGCGGGTGCCGGCGATCTCGTTGAGGCTGGACAGCAGCGCCAGGGAAGTGATGTAGGTGCTCACCGCAAAGCCCGCGCCCAGCAGCAGCGGCCCCAGGCTCAGCACCGCCCAGTAGAGCAGGAAGCTGGCCATGCCCCGGCGCCGCTGGCGCACGCGCCAGATGGTGTTGAAGGCCTTCTCGATGGTCACCAGCATGGTGAAGGCCGTGATGGCCAGCAGCCCCACCCCCACCCAGGTCAGGTGCCGCGCCTGCAAGGTGAAGCCCTGCAGGTACTCCTGCACGGCCTCACCGGTACTGGGCACGAAGTTGTGGAAGATGAACCGCTGGATCTGCTCGCCCATGCCCTGGAAGGCCGGGATCACCGAGAGCATGGTGAAGGTCACCGTCATGATCGGGACCACGGCGAACAGGCTGGTGTAGGTGAGGGCCGCCGCGCTGTTGAAACCGTTGTCGCTGATGAAGCGCTGCAGCAGGAAACGCCAGAACTCCTCGATGTCTCTGATCCGCTGGCGCATTCCTTCTCCTTCGTTGACTGAGGTGCCTTGTCCGCCGCCCGAAACCACATGCACGGTTCAGGCCCGCACGCGGACGCGGTTAGAATAGCCGCCTCACTCAAGGCCTTGCGACCCCCGCCATGACCGAAATGACCCTGTATCACAACCCGCGCTGCTCGAAATCCCGTGGTGCGCTGGAGCTGCTGGAGGCCCGCGGCCTCACCCCGACCGTGGTGCGCTACCTCGAAACCCCGCCCAGCCCGACCGAGCTGAAGACCCTGCTGGCGCGCCTGGGCATCGGTGCCCGCCAGTTGCTGCGCACCGGCGAGGAGGAATACCAGAGCCTGGGCCTGGCCGACACCGGGCTCAGCGACGACCAGTTGATCGACGCCATGAGCCAGCACCCGCGCCTGATCGAGCGCCCCATCCTGGTGGTGGGTGACAAGGCCGTGGTGGGCCGCCCACCGGAGAAGGTGCTGGAGATCCTGCCTTGAGCACGCCCTACGTCCTCGTCCTCTACTACAGCCGCCACGGTGCCACCGAGCGCATGGCCCGCCAGATCGCCCGTGGCGTCGAACTCGCCGGGCTGGAAGCGCGCCTGCGCACCGTGCCGGCGGTGTCCGCCGACTGCGAAGCCAGCGCGCCGGACATCCCCGCCGAAGGCGCCCCGTACGCCACCCTCGACGACCTCAAGGGCTGCGCCGGGCTGGCCCTGGGTAGCCCGACCCGTTTCGGCAACATGGCGGCACCGCTGAAGTACTTCATCGACGGCACCAGCAGCCTCTGGCTCAGCGGCGAACTGGTGGGCAAGCCAGCCGCCGTGTTCACCTCCACCGCCAGCCTGCACGGCGGTCAGGAGAGCACCCTGCTGTCCATGCTGCTGCCCCTGCTGCACCACGGCATGCTCATCACCGGCATTCCCTACAGCGAACCCGCCCTGCTCAGCACCACCGGCGGCGGCACCCCCTACGGCGCCAGCCACTACGCCGGCGCCGACGGCAAGCGCGGCCTGGATGAGCAGGAGAGCGCCCTCTGCCGCGCCCTGGGCCAACGCCTGGCACAGACGGCCCTGCGACTGGAGAACGGACGTGGCTAGAAAACCCAAGAAACTCCCGGAGCTGGACTGGCTCGTCCCGCGCCTGGCCATCAGCCGCGCCCTGAGCCTGGCCAGCTTCCTCGGCCTGATCCTGCTGCTGACCGTATGGACCCTGGTGTACGCGGACCTGAACGGCGCCCGCTACTGGGTGGTGCTCAGCATCGAGTTGCTGCCCCTGGTGCTGCTGGCCCCCGGGATGCTCCTCGGCAACGCCCGCGCCCACGCCTGGGCCTGCTTCGTGATCAACCTCTATTTCATCCAGGGTGTACTGGCCGCTGCCGATCCCAAGCGCATGGTGTTCGGCTGGCTGATGGTGGTGCTCAGCGTGGTGCTGTTCTGCGCGGCATTGCTGTACACGCGCTGGAAGTTCCAGCACAACCGCAAGCTGGCCGGTGAAAGCTGAGGTCGGGAACGGTGAATCGCACGAAGCGCCCTACGGGGCGCTTCGTCGTTACCAGCCCAGGGTTTCCTTGAGGAAGGGGATGGTCAGCTTGCGCTGCGCCTGGAGAGAGGCCTGGTCCAGGCGTTCGAGGATGTCGAACAGCACGCTCATGTTGCGCGAGCCGCGGGTCATGATGAAGCGGCCGACTTCCTCGGTCAGGTGCAGGCCACGGCGCGAGGCACGCAGTTGCAGGGCACGCAGCTTGTCTTCGTCGGAGAGGGCGTGGAGCTGGAAGATCAGCGCCAGGGTCAGGCGCGACTTCAGGTCCGGCAGGGCGATGGGCAGTTCCCGCGGCGCGGTGTTGGCAGCCAGCAGCAGCTTGCGGCCGGCATCACGCAGGCGGTTGAACAGGTGGAACAGCGCCTCTTCCCAGTCGGCGCGGCCGGCCACGGCATCCAGGTCGTCCAGGCAGACCAGCTCGCACTGCTCCAGGTTGTCGAGGATCGCCGTGCCGTACTGCACCAGGTCCGCCAGGGGCAGGTACACCGCCTGCTCGCCACGCTGCTCGAAGCGCAGGCAGGCCGCCTGCTGCAGATGGCTGCGTCCGACACCCTCCGCACCCCACAGGTAGATCAGGCTCTCGGTCCACCCGGCATCGGGTTCGCAAAGACGCTCGACATAGCCGAGGGCCGCGGCGTTGGCGCCGGGGTAATAGTTGGCGAAGGTCGCGTCGTCACGCAGGCGCACGCCAAGGGGAAGCTGGATGGGTTTCATGCCGTATCGCTGGGTTCGTCGGAACCGCTGCCGGTCTCTCCGTAAAGATCCGAAAGTTTATAGAAATCATGCGCATGGCGCAGCAAAACCATGATCACGGCCGCCACGGGCAGTGCCAGCAGCACACCGGTGAAGCCAAACAGCTGGCCGCCGGCGAGGATCGCGAAGATCACCGCCACCGGGTGCAGGCCGATCCGGTCGCCCACCAGCATGGGGGTCAGCACCATGCCTTCGAGCAACTGGCCGACGCCGAACACCACGGCAATTCCCAGCAAGGCATAGGGATCGACCCCGCCGAACTGGAACAGCGCCACCACCACGGCCATGCCGATGCCGACGATGAAGCCCATGTACGGCACGATGCTGGCCAGCCCGGCGAGCAGGCCGATCAGCAGGCCGAGGTCGAGGCCGACGATCATCAGGCCCACCGCATAGATGCCGCCCAAAGCCAGCATCACCAGCAGTTGCCCACGGATGAACGCCCCCAGCACCTCGTGGCATTCGCCGGTGAGCTTCACCACCAGCCCTTCGCGGCTGCGCGGCAGCAGGCCACGCAGCTTGGCCACCATCAGGTCCCAGTCACGCAACAGGTAGAAGCCCACCACCGGGATCAGCAGCAGGTTGCCGACCCAGCCCACCAGCGCGAGGCCTGAAGCCGTGGCACTGGCCAGGATCACACCCACCAGGTCGGTGGTCTGTCCCAGGTGGCCACTGACGACCTCCTTGAGCTTGTCGAAGCGCCAGAAGCCCTGGGGCAACCCCAGCTTGGCCTGGACCCAGGGCAGCGCGCTGTTCTGCAGCCAGTCCAGCATCTGCGGCGCCGTCTCGTAGAGCCGCGCCACCTGCCGCGCCAGCATCGGGATCAGGATCAGCAGCAGCGCCAGCAGCACCAGGCTGAACAGGGTGAACACCGCCACCACGCCCCAGGTGCGGGACAGCCCGCGTGCCTCCAGGCGGTCCACCAGCGGGTCCCCCATGTAGGCCAGCAGCATGCCCACCAGGAACGGCGAAAGAATCGGATGCAACAGGTACAGCAGCCAGCCCAGGAGCAGCACGCCCCCGACCCACAGCCAGCGACGCGAATCAGTCATGACGGCCCCTCATCCCGGACGAATGTGGCAGGTTCGGCATCCTTACCACTGGAAGCGCAGCGCATTCTGCCGTGGCACGACCTGCGGCGCAGCCCCCGGTGCAGCCGGTTGGGCCGCGTCCACCGGCGCCTGCTCGGCGGGCGACTCGGTCAACCCACTGAGGGCCAGCTGGGCACGCAGTTGGTCGACGCTGGCGCTGACGTGGAAGCGCAGGACATTGCCCTCCACCTGGTACAGCCGGGCCCCGAAGGGCTCCAGCGCGCGCGACAGCTCGGCGTAGCGGTCCAGGTCGGCGCCCTTCACTTCCAGCACCTGCTCCTGGCCGACGCCCGGCGCCACCACGAAACGCGGCGCCAGGCGCTGGCTCACGGCAAGCATCACGGCATCGGCCAGGGCCGCCGGATCGGCCGCCTCCAGGGTGCCCTGCTCGCGGCTGTCGCCGATCCACAGGTGCCAGGTGGCCTTCCACTTGCCATCCGCCTCGCTGGCCAGCACGGCGAGCAGGGCATCGGCACCATAACGCTCGGAGGCCGGGCGCAAGGCTGCCGGGTCGGCGGCAGTCAGGTTCTCCGGCGTCGCCGCCAGTTGCTCACTGAGGTCCGCCAGCGGCAGGCGCAGCGGCAGTCCACGGTGCTGGGCGGCATCACGCAGAGGGGCGGCGGCGGTCTGGGCGTCGCCCACCAGGCTGGCGCCCTCGGCCGCCTGGTTCAGCCACCAGGTCAGGATCGCCGGGCGGTTGGCACTCCACAGGCCGATGCCGGCCTGGCGGAAGGTGCGATCGGTGGTCACCGGGTCGAAGTCCACCTGTAGCGACTGCCCCTCGTAGCCGAACTGGCTGATCAGTTGCTGCGGGTTCTTGCGCACCTCGGCCAGCGCCGGGTTGTTCAGCGCCTTGGTGTCGCCGGTCAGGCGGATCACCAGGGTTTCCAGCGCGCGGTTCAGCGCCTGGTCGCGCTCCTCGGGTTGCTGGGACAGCACCGGCTCGCGCACCTGATAGAGGCTGGCGACCGTTTCGGCATGGGCCAGCGGGCTGAGCAGCGGCAAGCAGACCAACAACAGGCGGGCGATCAGGCGCATGGGGGGACTCTCGACGAACGGATGGAGCGGCCGGGGCCGCATCGGGAAGGGCTATACCTTAAACAGGCCCATCCTGGCCGGCAACGGGCGGCGCCCGGCGGTGCGGGCTTTTCCCCTGCGCGACCGCTGCCGATGGCCGCTACAGGCCAACCCTGATAAAATCGCGCGCCTTCGCGAACCGGCCCTTGTGGCCGGTCGACCCACGAATTTCCCCTAAAGGCCTGGATCTATGAGCAAGCAACCCTCCCTGAGCTACAAGGACGCCGGTGTGGACATCGACGCGGGCGAAGCCCTGGTCGAACGCATCAAGGGCGTGGCCAAGCGCACCGCCCGCCCTGAAGTGATGGGCGGCCTGGGTGGCTTCGGCGCCCTCTGCGAGATCCCGGCCGGCTACAAGCAGCCCGTGCTGGTCTCCGGCACCGACGGCGTCGGCACCAAGCTGCGCCTGGCGCTGAACCTGAACAAGCACGACAGCATCGGCCAGGACCTGGTCGCCATGTGCGTGAACGACCTGGTGGTCTGCGGCGCCGAGCCGCTGTTCTTCCTCGACTACTACGCCACCGGCAAGCTCAACGTCGACGTGGCCGCCACCGTGGTCACCGGCATCGGCGCCGGCTGCGAACTGGCCGGCTGCTCCCTGGTGGGTGGCGAGACTGCCGAGATGCCCGGCATGTACGAAGGCGAGGACTACGACCTGGCCGGCTTCTGCGTCGGCGTGGTGGAAAAGGCCGAGATCATTGACGGCTCCAAGGTTCGCACCGGCGACACCCTGATCGCCCTGCCCTCCTCCGGCCCGCACTCCAACGGCTACTCGCTGATCCGCAAGATCATCGAAGTCAGCGGCGCCGACATCGAGAACGTGCAGCTCGACGGCAAGCCCCTGGCCGACCTGCTCATGGCCCCGACCCGCATCTACGTCAAGCCGCTGCTCAAGCTGATCAAGGACACCGGCGCGGTGAAGGCCATGGCCCACATCACCGGCGGCGGCCTCACCGAGAACATCCCGCGCGTACTGCCCGAGGGTGCCCAGGCCGTCATCGACGTCGCCAGCTGGACCCGCCCGGCCGTATTCGACTGGCTGCAGGAGAAAGGCAACGTCGATGAGCGCGAGATGCACCGCGTACTTAACTGCGGCGTCGGCATGGTCATCTGCGTGGCCCCTGAGCAGGTCGACGTGGCCCTGGAAACCCTGCGTGCCGCCGGCGAAAAGCCCTGGGTGATCGGCCAGATCGCCGCAGGTGCCGAAGGCAGCGAGCGCGTCGTGCTGAACAACCTGAAAGCCCACTGATGACCGACCGCTGTGACGTGGTGGTGCTGATTTCCGGCTCCGGCAGCAACCTGCAGGCCCTGATCGACAGCACCACCAGCGCCGGGCATCCGGCGCGAATCCGCGCGGTGATCTCCAACCGCGCCGATGCCTACGGCCTGGAGCGTGCGCGCCAGGCCGGCATCGAAACCCGTGTACTGGACCACCGCGAATTCGACGGACGCGAGGCCTTCGACCAGGCCCTCGCGGCACTGATCGACAGCTTCGCCCCGCACCTGGTGGTCCTGGCCGGCTTCATGCGCATCCTCAGCACAGGCTTCGTGCGCCACTACACCGGCCGCCTGCTGAACATCCACCCCTCCCTGCTGCCCCGCCACAAGGGCCTGCACACCCACCAGCGCGCGCTGGAAGCCGGCGACGCCGAGCATGGCTGCAGCGTCCACTTCGTGACGGAGGAACTCGATGGTGGCCCTCTGGTCGTACAAGCGGTAATCCCGGTAGAGTCTGGCGATTCGCCAGACACCCTGGCCCAGCGGGTGCACGCCGAGGAACACCGTATCTACCCGCTGGCCGTGCGCTGGTTCGCCGAAGGTCGTTTGCGCCTCGGCGAGAACGGCGCCCTACTGGACGGCCAAGCGTTGCCCCCTACCGGGCAGCAGTTGCGTAACTAGGAGATTTGCCAATGCGTCGTGCTGTGCTGTTGCTCCTCGCCCTCTTCACCCTGCCGGTCACTGCGGCCGAGCTGAAGCCGTTCAAGGCCAGCTACACCGCCGACTGGAAGACCATGCCCATCAGCGGCAGCGCCGGCCGCTCCCTGAAGCAACTGGACGATGGGCGCTGGCAGCTGGATTTCGAGGCCTCCATGCTGGTGGCCAGCCTGAGCGAAGTCAGCGTATTCCGCCTGGACAAGACCACCTTCCTGCCCGTTACCTACCGCTTCAACCGCAGCGGCCTGGGCAAGAGCAAGCAGGTCGAGCTGGACTTCGACTGGGGTGAGAAGCAGGTCATCGGGACCGACCGCGGCAACCAGGTGCGCCT
The DNA here is from genome assembly GCF_011397855.1 of Metapseudomonas otitidis. NCBI lineage: Bacteria > Pseudomonadati > Pseudomonadota > Gammaproteobacteria > Pseudomonadales > Pseudomonadaceae > Metapseudomonas > Metapseudomonas otitidis. Next base: position 4,648,511 of record NZ_AP022642.1, read on the forward strand.
GCCCCTGAACCGCGGCATGGTCGACAAGTCCACCTACCAACTGGTGCTCCAGCGCGACGTTGCCGCCGGCAAGAAGAGCATGAGCTACCAGGTGATCGACGGCGACGAAGTGGAAACCTACGACTTCCGCGTCCTCGGCCAGGAGCGCGTGGACACCATGGCCGGCAGCGTCGATGCCATCAAGGTCGAGCGCGTGCGCGACCCCACCCAGAGCGCCCGCAAGACCACCCTCTGGTTCGCCAAGGACTGGGACTACCTGCTGGTGCGCCTGAACCAGGTGGAGAAGGACGGCAAGGAATACCAGATCATGCTCAAGGAAGGCAGCGTCGACGGCCGCGAGGTCAAGGGCAGCTGAGCCACCACGCCACCATCCCAGAAGCCGGGCCCCGCGCCCGGCTTTTTATTGGGCGCCCCACCGCAAGGCCGGGCTGGCAGCCACGCCGGACGGGTATAGGATGTCGGGGCACAGCCCTTGAGGATGCCCTCATGACCCCTTACCTGCCCCTTTCCTGCGAGCTGTACGACTACATCGAACTGGCCTGCCTGCACCGCTACCAGTTGCTCATCGAACTGGACGACGGCCGCCAGCTGGAAGCCCGCGCCATGGACACCGAGACCGACCGCAACAAGGACGAATTCCTGCTGGTACACAGCGAGGCCGGGCGCGAGCGCTTGCGGCTGGACCAGATCGCCGCCATCACCCCGCTGACCGAAGGCGCGCACTTCGGCCGGGTGCTGCTGGGCAACCAGGTCTGCTGAAGATCCCCCAGCCATGAAAAAGCCGGGCATTGCCCGGCTTCTTCCCATTCAACCCGCACTCACCACATCAGGTCGTCCGGCACCTTGTAGGCGGCGTACGGATCGTCCTCGTCCACCTCTTCGGAGGCGACGTTGAGCAACACGATGCGACGCGGGTCGCGCTCCTGGATGCGCAGGGCGGCATCACGCGGGATCACCTCGTAACCGCCGCCGTGCTGGACGATGGCCAGCGAGCCACGGCTCAGCTTGTCGCGCATCAGGTCATTGACGGCGATGCGCTTGACCTTCTTGTTGTCGACGAAGTTGTAGTAGTCGTCGGTGGTCAGCTTGGGCAGGCGGGTGCGTTCGATCAGTTGCTTGACCTGCGCTGCGCGGGCCTTCTGGTCGGCCTTCTCCTGCTGCTGGCGATTCAGCTCCTGGTCCTTGGCCAGCTTCTCGGCCTGGGCCTGGAGGGTGGCCTGGCGCAGGCTGTCGTCCTTCTCTACCTGGTTCTTCTTCTCCAGGCGTTGTTGCTTCTGCTGTTGCTTACCGGCCTGCTTGGCCTGCTTTTCACTGACCAGTCCGGCTTTCAGCAGCTGGTCACGAAGGGAAAGGCTCATGGGTCGTTCAGTCTCTCTGCTTAGCAGCCAAGGGTGGCTTTTTCCTGTTTCTTGGCCTCGCCCCAGAGGGCGTCCAGTTCATCCAGGGTGCAATCTTCAATGGGACGACCCGCTTCGCGCAATGCCTGTTCGATATAGCGGAAGCGCCGCTCGAACTTGGCGTTGGCCGAACGCAGTGCCGTCTCGGGGTCGACCTTCAGGTGACGGGCGAGGTTGACCGCAACGAACAGCAGGTCGCCCAGTTCCTCGGCCACTGCCTCGGGGTCGTTCTCGCTCATGGCTTCGAGGACCTCGTCCAGCTCCTCGCGGACCTTGTCCACCACCGGCAGCGCCTCGGGCCAGTCGAAGCCCACCTGGGCCGCGCGCTTCTGCAGCTTGGCCGCCCGGGACAGGGCCGGCAGCGCGCTGGGCACGTCGTCCAGCAGGGAGAGCTGCTCCGGGGCGGCGGCCTGCTCGGCGCGCTCCTCGGCCTTGATCTCCTCCCAGCGCTGCTTGATGGCGGCCTCCTCCAGGCGTGCCATGTCCGGGGCGCCGTACAGGTCGCCGTCGGGGAACACATGGGGATGGCGGCGCACCAGCTTGCGGGTGATCGCATCGACCACCGTGGCGAACTCGAAGCGGCCCTCCTCCTTCGCCAGCTGGCTGTAGTAGACGACCTGGAACAGCAGGTCACCCAGCTCGCCGGGCAGGTGGGCGAAGTCGCCCCGCTCAATGGCGTCCGCCACCTCGTAGGCCTCTTCGAGGGTGTGCGGGACGATGCTGGCGTAGTCCTGCTTCAGGTCCCAGGGGCAGCCGTACTGCGGGTCACGCAGCCGGGCCATCAGGTGCAGCAGGTCATTGAGTTGGTACATGGCAGATCCAGTGGTTGAACCCGGCGCGACCTGAACGTCACGCGCGAATCGCGCAGCGGTTCAGGCTGCGCGATTACGACGGGCCTCGATGATATTGGGCAGCTGGGCGATCTTCGCCAGCAGGCGGCCCAGGGCGTCCAGCCCCGGGATCTCGATGGTCAGCAGCATGGAGGCGGTGTTGTCCTCCTTGTTCGAGCGGGTGTTCACCGCCAGCACGTTGATGCGCTCGTTGAGCAGCACCTGGGACACGTCACGCAGCAGGCCGGAACGGTCGTAGGCCTTGATGACGATGTCCACCGGGTAGGTCTGCACCGGCACCGGGCCCCAGCTGACCTGGATCATCCGCTCGGGTTCGCGGCTGGCCAGCTGCAGCGCCGAGGCACAGTCCTGGCGGTGGATGCTGACGCCACGACCGAGGGTGATGTAGCCGACGATCGGGTCGCCCGGCAGCGGCTGGCAGCAGCCGGCCATCTGGGTGAGCAGGTTGCCGACGCCCTGGATCTGCACGTCGCCGCGCTTGCCCGGCTTGTACTGTCCGGTGGAGCGGCGGGGGATGAGCTCCAGCTGCTCGCTGGTGCCGCGCTCCGGCTCCACCAGTTGCTGGGCGTTGCTCACCACATGGGCCAGGCGCAGGTCGCCGGCCCCGAGGGCCGCGTGCATGTCCTCGGCGGTGCGCAGGTTGCACTTCTCGGCGAGCTTCTCGAAGTCCACCGGCGGCAGCGCCAGGCGCGCCAGCTCGCGCTCGAGCATGGCCTTGCCGGCGGCGACGTTCTGGTCGCGGGCCTGAAGCTTGAACCAGTGGACGATCTTCGCCCGCGCCCGGGAGGTGGTGATGTAGCCCAGGTTGGGGTTGAGCCAGTCGCGGCTCGGCGAGCCCTGCTTGCCGGTGATGATCTCCACCTGTTCGCCGGTCTGCAGGCTGTAGTTCAGCGGCACGATGCGCCCGTTGATCTTCGCGCCCCGGCAGTTGTGGCCGATCTCGGTGTGCACGCGGTAGGCGAAGTCCAGGGGCGTGGCGCCCTTGGGCAGGTCGATGGCGTGGCCATCGGGGGTGAACACGTAGACGCGGTCGGGCTCGATGTCGACCCGCAGCTGCTCGGCCAGCCCGCCGATGTCGCCCAGCTCCTCGTGCCACTCCAGCACCTGGCGCAGCCAGGAGATCTTCTCTTCGTAGTGGTTGGAGCTGGTCTTGACGTCGGTGCCCTTGTAGCGCCAGTGGGCGCAGACACCGAGTTCGGCTTCCTCGTGCATGGCGTGGGTGCGGATCTGCACCTCCAGCACCTTGCCGTCCGGACCGATCACCGCCGTGTGCAGGGAGCGGTAGCCGTTCTCCTTGGGGTTGGCGATGTAGTCGTCGAATTCCTTGGGAATGTGGCGCCACAGGGTGTGCACGATGCCCAGCGCGGTGTAGCAGTCGCGCACTTCCGGCACCAGCACGCGCACGGCGCGCACGTCGTAGATCTGGCTGAACTGCAGGCCCTTGCGCTGCATCTTCCGCCAGATGGAATAGATGTGCTTGGCACGCCCGCTGATGTCGGACTTGATGCCCGCCGCCGTGAGTTCCTGGCGCAGCTGGTTCATCACGTCGGCGATGTACTGCTCGCGGTCCAGGCGGCGCTCGTGCAGCAGCTTGGCGATCTTCTTGTACTGGTCCGGCTCCAGGTAGCGGAAGGACAGGTCCTCCAGCTCCCACTTGATGTGGCCGATGCCCAGGCGGTGGGCCAGGGGCGCGTAGATGTCGAACACCTCGCGGGCGACGCGGTGGCGCTTCTCCTCGTCGGCGTTCTTCACCTCACGGATGGCGCAGGTGCGCTCAGCCAGCTTGATGAGGGCGACGCGCACGTCGTCGACCATCGCCACCAGCATCTTGCGCAGGTTCTCCACCTGGGTCTGGGTGCCCAGCACCATGGACTGGCGCGGGTTGAGGCTGGCACTGATGGCGGCCATGCGCAGCACGCCCTCGATCAGCTTGGCGACCACCGGACCGAAGCGCTGCTGCACGTCGGCCAGGGGGATCTTGCCCTCGCGCACGCCGCGGTAGATCACCGCCGCCACCAGGGACTCCTGGTCGAGCTTGAGGTCAGCGAGGATCTCGGCGATCTCCAGGCCCGTCTGGAAGCTGGAGGTGCCTTCGGCCCAGAGGTTCTGCGCGGCGTTGGCCTGCTGCTCGGCATCGCGGGCGAACTCGCAGGCCTGCTTCAGCACGGCGCGGTCCAGCACCGGATCGAGACTGAGCACATGGTCCAGCCATGCCTCGAGGTTGATACTGCCGTCGGTGTTGACCGGCTGTTGCGCTCTGACCTGTACCATCTTGCCTTACCTTCCCTACGGCGCATGCCAGCGCGCCGAATGATCGCCAGCCTCTCTGGGCCAGTCGGATTACGCGAGCGTCCTAGCCCGCCTCGAATAACGCCATGGCCTCCACATGCGCCGTCTGCGGGAACATGTCGAGGATGCCGGCCGTCCTCAGCCGGTAGCCCTGCCGGACCAGCTCGGCGCTGTCGCGCGCCAGGGTGGCCGGGTTGCAGGACACATACACCACCCGCTTCGCCTTCAGTTCGCCCAGGTGGCGAGCCACCTCGAACGCCCCGTCACGCGGCGGATCCAGCAATACTGCATCGAAGCCCCCGGTCGCCCAGGTGGCTTCGGCCAGCGGCTTCGACAAGTCGGCCGCAAAAAAGTGCGCGTTGCCCAGGCCGTTCGCCCGGGCGTTGTCGCGGGCCCGCTCGACCATCGCCTCGACGCCTTCCACCGCCACCACTTCGCGGCTCATCCGCGCCAGCGGCAGGGCGAAATTGCCCAGCCCGCAGAACAGGTCCAGGACCCGCTCGTGATCCTGGGGTGCCAACCAGTCTAGCGCCTGGCGGACCATCGCTTCGTTGATCCAGGCATTGACCTGGACGAAATCGCCCGGGCGGTAGCCCAGCGCCAGGTCCCACTGTTCCAATCGGTAACCCAGCTGCGCGTCGGCGTGGTCCGGCTGCGGCTCGCCCGCCCCCTGCAGCCAGAGCAGCGCCTGGTGCTCGGCGCAGAACGCGCGCAGGCGTGCCAGGTCGCCGTCGACCAGCGGTTGGGTATGGCGCAGCAGGAGGGAAGAGGCGGTGCCGTGAAAGAGCTCGACGTGTCCGATCGCTTGCGGTCTTTCCAGGCCGGCCAGCAGGGGCGGTAACGCACGCAGGATCGTCTGCAAGGGCTGTACCAGCACGGCACAGTCCTGCACGGCGACGATGGACTGGCTCGCCGCAGCGCGGAAACCCACCTCCAGGCGCGCGGCCTTGGCGTCCCAGCGCACCGCCACGCGGGCGCGACGCCGGTAGCCGAACTCCGGCCCCACCAGCGGCGCGGCCCAGGTTTCCGGCACCAGGCCGGCGAAGCGCTCCAGTTGCTCGGCCAGCGTGCGCTGTTTCAGGGCGAGCTGGGCTTCGTGGGGCAGATGCTGGAGCGAACAGCCGCCGCACTGGCGGGCATGAGGGCACGGCTCGGCGCGACGCTCCGGGCTGGCCCGCAGGATACGCTCGGCACGGGCCTCCACCACCTGGCTGCGGGCACCCAGCACCCGCGCCTCGACGGACTCGCCCGGTAGGGCGCCGTCGACGAACCAGGTGCGCCCCTGCTCGAAGGCGATGCCCCGGCCGTCATGGGCCAGGCGCTCCACCTCCAGGGTCTGCTTCTTGCCCACCGGCACTGCCGGCGCGGCCTGGCGCTTGCCGCCCCCGCTCTGGAAGCGCAGCCCACCGTTACGCTTGGACATCGGGCCTCCGTAGCGGCAGGTGCATGCGCAGCGGCACCAGCACGCTCGGCGCGCAGCGCGAGAGCACCGGCAATGCCGGCACGCGGCTGACCCCGAGCACGGGCGCGGTGGACAGGTGAATGCGATAGGCCCGGAGCGAGTAACGCCCCGGGCGAAGGTCAGGACGGGAAATCGGAGTCATCACGGGCGCGCGTCGTACACACCGGTGGACAGGTAGCGATCGCCACGGTCGCAGATGATCGCCACCATCACGGCGTTCTCCACCTCGCGGGACAGGCGCAGCATGGCCGCCACCGAACCGCCGGAGGACACGCCGCAGAAGATGCCTTCCTCGCGCGCCAGGCGGCGCATGGTGTCCTCGGCCTCGGACTGGGCCATGTCGACGACGCGGTCCACGCGCTCGGCCTGGTAGATCCTCGGCAGGTATTCCTGGGGCCAGCGGCGGATGCCGGGGATGGCCGAGCCTTCCTGGGGCTGCAGGCCGACGATCTGGATCGCCGGGTTCTGCTCCTTGAGGTAGCGCGAGGTGCCCATGATGGTGCCGGTGGTGCCCATGGAGCTGATGAAGTGGGTCACGGTGCCCTGGGTCTGGCGCCAGATCTCCGGGCCGGTACCCACGTAGTGGGCCTCGGGGTTGTCCCCGTTGGCGAACTGGTCCAGCACCTTGCCACGGCCTTCGGCCTGCATGCGCTCGGCCAGGTCGCGGGCACCTTCCATGCCCTCGTCCTTGCTGACGATGATCAGCTCGGCGCCGTAGGCGGTCATCGCCGCCTTGCGCTCGGCGCTCATGTTGTCCGGCATGATCAGGATCATCCGGTAACCCTTGATCGCCGCCGCCATGGCCAGGGCGATGCCGGTATTGCCGGAGGTGGCCTCGATCAGCGTGTCGCCGGGCTGGATGTCACCGCGCAGCTCGGCACGGGTGATCATCGACAGGGCCGGGCGGTCCTTCACGGAGCCGGCCGGGTTGTTGCCTTCGAGCTTGACCAGGAGGGTGTTGCGGGTGTCGCCCCCCAGGCGCTGCAGGCGCACCAGCGGGGTGTTGCCGATGCAGTCGGCGATGGTTGGGTACTGCAGGGTCATGGCGGTTCTGCGATCCAGACTCAGAGGGGCGCCCATGATACCGGCAAACCCCTCTACGCCATATCGCACAAGCGTTTCCGCTTATGGCTTAGCGCTATATCCATGGAACGGAATGGCATTTGGAAAGGCTGCGCCCGTGGTTTTACAGCACAAATGGAAATGAATACTATTCGCCGCCTTTCCCCTGGCCATGCCGCCCATGTCCCTCACCCTGACCCGCACCGACATCCTCGACCGCGAGGCCCTGCAGCAACGCCTGGCCAGCGAACCGCGCCAGGCCGCCAGCGCCGTGCTGGCCGCCGCCCGTGAAGGCGTGGTGCCCGCGCAGACCCTGCTGGGCCAGCTGCTGCTGGACGGGCGCGGCATCGAGCGCGACCCGGCGCTGGCGCGGCAGTGGTTCCGCATCGCCGCCGCCCAGGGCGACCCCATGGCCCACAACATGCTCGGCCGCTGCCTGGAACAGGGCTGGGGCGGCGAGGTGGACCTGCCCGGCGCCGCCCGGGCCTTCCGCCAGGCCATGGAAGCCGGGCTCGACTGGGGTTGCTACAACTACGCCCACCTGCTGGCCGCCGGACGCGGCGTGGCGAAGGACCCGGCCCAGGCCCTGGCCCTCTACGAGCGCGCCGCCGCCCAGGGCCACGCCAAGGCGATGAACTTCGCCGGGCGCTTCCATGAAGAAGGCATCGGCGTGCCCGCCAACCCCGAGCGCGCCCACGCCTGGTACCGGCGCTCCGCCGAAGCCGGCGACTTCCGTGGCCAGTTCAGCCACGCCACCGTGCTGGCCGACCAGGGCGACCTGGCAGGCGCCCTGCACTGGCTGCGCCTGGCCCTGGCCGGCGGCAACCTCAACTTCCTCCGGGAAAGCCGCGCCCGCCTCGCCCAGGCCCGGCACGCCGACATCCGCGCCCTCGCCCTGCCCTATTACCAGCGCGCCGCCGAACTGGGCGACGACAGTGACCGCCAGGCCCTGGAGGCCTACCAGCAGGGCAGCGCGGGCTGAGGTTCAGGACAGCCCCTGGACCACGCCCAGGACGGCCATCACCGGCAGCCAGCCCAGCGGCAACCACGCCGCCAGCCTGGGCCGGTAGGGCAACAGCAGCGCCAGCAGCAACCCAGACAGGGACACCAGCCCGAACCAGGCCACCGGCCCCATCGCCCAGCCCCAGAACGCCGCACTCGCCGGCAAGGCCAGCGCCAACAGGCACCAGCCCGCCGCCCGCAGGCCACGCCGCAATGCGGGCGTCGGTTCACGCTGCCACACCTGGCGAAAATGCCGGGGCAGGCCCAGGCACAACGCGGCCATTCCGCCGTGGGCCAGGCCCGCCGCCACGCTCAGCATCAGGCTCATCCCTGCACCTCCGCCTTCGGGCGGCGCACCCGCACCGGGCGCACGGCCGCCGGCTGCTGCACGCGCCAGGCACACCCGGCCAGCAACAGGCCGATGGCAACGGCCGTCACCTCCAGCATGCCGCGGGTGAAATCCCCTGCCCCGCTGCCGGTGGCCCAGCCCAGCAACGGCACGCCCAGGCACAGCGCCGCGCCACAGCCGAGCTGCTCGCTCCAGCCCCGCGCCCCGGGCCGCCACACGGCGTGGACCAGGCAGGCCAGCCAGAGCAGGAAGAACACCCGCACCTCCCACTGCGCGCGCCCGGCCAGCGCCAGCGGCAGCAGGCGGTTGGCCCACAGCAGCCCCACGCAGGCCACGCCCAGGCCGGCCACCGCCGCCAGGTTCAGCGCCGCCACCAGGCGCGCGCCCATGCCAGGGCTGGCCTGGCGCCGCTGCTTCACCTCGTAGAGCAGCAGGCCGGTGGCGATCATCACGCAGCCGCCGAGCCCACAGAGGAAGTACAGCCAGCGCATGGGGTAGCCGCCGAACTGGGCGAAGTGCAGGCCCATGATCACCCGGTGGGTCAGCACGCTGGCGCGCATGGCCGGCGGCGCCTGCAGCAGCGCCCCGGTCACCCCGTCGAAGACCATGTTCTGCCCCTTGGTCAGGGCGATGCGGTTGCCCAGCACCCGCCGCACTTCCACCCGGGCATCGCTGCGCCCGGGATGGCGGATCACCACGCCGCCCACCGGCCCCATCTGCCGCTCGGCCTCGGCCAGCATCGGCGCCAGCGCGGCCAGAGGGGCCGGCTGCGTCTGGCCACGGGGCGGGTGGGCCTCCTCGGTGCCGGACTGGGCGTGGAAGTACGCCTCGACGTCACCGTCGAACAGGCTCTCCAGCGCCGCCGGCATGTAGATCAGCAGGAAGATCGCCAACCCGGTGTAGGCGATCATCAGGTGGAACGGCAGCAACAGCACCGCCGTGGCGTTGTGGGCATCCAGCCAGGAGCGCTGGCCCTTGCCGGGGCGGAAGGTGAAGAACTCCTTGAAGAACTTCTTGTGGATGACGATGCCGGTCAGCAGCGCCACCAGCATGCCCAGCGCCAGCAGGCCCACCACCCAGATGCCGAGCATGCGCGGCAGGTCGAGGGTGAAATGGAAGCGGAAGAAGAACAGCCCGCCGGCACTGTCACGTTGCGGCAGCACCTCCCCCGTCGCCGGGTCCAGGGCCACGCCACCGCCGTGGCGACGCTCGCCCGCAGAGACGGACAACCCCGGCGAACGCTCGGTGGGCAGGTTCAGGGTCCAGGCCCGTGCCTCGGGATGGTGCTGCCGCAGGTAGGCCAGCCCGCGCTCGGCGGCCTCGGCGGTGGACACCGGGGTGTCGCGCACCTCCGGGTGCATCCAGTGATCGATCTCCTGGTCGAACACCGCCAGCGTCCCGGTGAGGAACACCGCGAACAGCAGCCAACCGGCCAGCAGGCCGCCCCAGGTGTGCAGCCAGGCCATGGACTGGGTGAAGGTCTTCTTCATGCCAGCCACTCCAGCAGGCGCGGCCAGAAGCCCAGGGCCGCCAGCGGCAGCGCCGGGGCCAGCCCCAGCCAGGCACGCAGGGCGGTGCGGGCGGCGAAGGCCCAGCACACCGCCAGGGTGTAGACCACGAAGCACGGCAGGCTGGCCACTAGCAACGCATCCACCGGGTGCAGCGGCAGCAGCCGCGCCAGCGCGGCGGTGAAGGCGTAGGTGAAGGCATAGCCGCCGAGCAAGGCGGCCACCACACGCGAAAGGACCGGCGCCCAGGCCGGCAGGGACAGGGTCATGAACAGGCTCCTCACGGGGTCATGGCACCACGCCCAGTTGCCGCCAGACCGGCAGCACGGCGTGTTCGAACTGGTTCAGCTGTGCGTCGTCCACCTGCACCTGCCAGCCCTCGCGGCGCAGCAGGGCCAGGCCGGTTTCGCGCAGCAGGCCGCCGCGCAGGCCTGGCAGCTCCAGCAGCACCCGCGCCAGGGCCATCTGCTGCGCCGTCGCGGGGATGGACGCACCCAGGCTGGGCGCCACCAGGTGGCGATAGCCGGCCCCGGCCAGCGCCCCTTCGGCCAGCAGGCGGTTGAGCCGCTGACCGGCCTCCACTGCCACCGGCCCCGGCGTCAGCGGGTGGGCATGCCCGGCCCAGGCGAGCATCTGCAACGCCCGGTTGAGCTGGCCGAGCTGCGGCGCCAATGTCGGCCGCCGGGCCAGCTCGGCGAAGCCCTGGGGCCCTTCGGCGAGGGCCTGCAGCAACGGCGAGAACAACGACGCCTCGCCCTCCACCGGGCCGATGCGGGTGTCGAAGCGCAAGCCACCCCGGGTCGGCGCCCCCGGCAATGCAGCCCAGCACCCGTCCAGCAGCGCCTGACGGTGGGCCGCCGGCGTGAGAGGCCGGCCCGCGCGCTGGTAGAGGTCGCGCCGCTGGGACTGGTTACGCGCCAGGTCCTTGGCCGTCTCGCGGGCCTCGGTCGTCTGCAGCGCCTCCAGCAGCGGCAGGCAGGCGCTGGGCACCGACAGCGCGTCGATGTTCTCCAGCGGCACGGCACTGCCGGCATAGTCCAGGCCGATCGCCGCGAACTCGCCCATCACCTGGGTCACCGGCAGGGGCTCCCAGTGTTCGCAGAGCAGTTCATGGGCAAGCTGGGCCAGGTCCTCCGGCTCGCCGGCATCCAGCCGCCGGGCCACGTCGGGGTGCTCGACGAAGTAGCCGGCCCCCGCCGCCTGCCAGCCACGCAGGGCGGCGAAGGCACTGCGCAGGCGTTGCGTCGGTGTGCCAGGTGCCTGCCGGGCGTGCTGCCAGATGAAGCGCTGCGCCGCACGGAACGCCGACAGGCCCGGCTCGGTCATGTAGCCCAGGTAAGCCACGCCACCGGGCCGCAGGCGCTGTTGGATAAAGCTGCGGATGGCCGCCCGGTTGGCCGGCGACACCCAGGAATAGACGCCGTGCAGGACGATGAAGTCGAAGCCCTCGCCCAGGTCCTGCCCGACCAGCCCGTCGAACGCCGCCTCGACGAAGCGCAGGTTGCCGAGCCCGGCACGGGTGGCCAGGTCACGTCCGTGGGCGATGTGCCGGGGATTGAAGTCCACCGCGACGAACTCGCCGGCCGGGTTGGCCGCTGCCAGCAGCAGGCTGCCCAGCCCCTGGCCGCAGCCCAGCTCGCAATAGCGAAAGCCCCGGGACAGGTCCGGGGCGCTGCGCCCGAGGGCGGTGAGGGTGGCCACCATCCAGCTCGGTGCGAGTTCCGGCTGGATCAGGTGGGGATAAGGGGCATCGGCCAGGTAGCCGTCGTGCCAGAGGCTCATGCGCTGCATCCATCATGAAAAGGCCCCGCCGGAGCACCCGGCGGGGCATGGGCCCGCCGTTTCCGGCAGGCCAGGAGCCCAGGTCAGAACGAGGCGGTGACGGAGGCGAAGTACGACCGGCCCGGTTCGTTGTAGGTGTTGGCGCCGGCGTCGCTGGCGTTGCCTTCGCGGTAGATGCGCTTGTCGAACAGGTTGTTGATGCCCAGGCGCACGCTGTAGTTCTCGCTGAACGCGTAGCCGGCGCTGACGCCCATCAGCCCGTAGGGGTCCACGTCCTTCTGCGCGGTGGTGGCGTAGGCCTGATTGGTGCGCTGGTTGAGCGAGGGCGCTTCCTGCTTGCCGTAGTAGGTGCCGCTGACCTGCAGGGAGAGCTGCTCGGTGGCGTACCAGTCCAGGGTGGTGTTGACGGTGTACTCGGGGATGATGCTCAGCGGCTCGCCGGTGTCGCGGTCCTCGGACTGGATCATGTAGGTGAGGTTGGTGTTCCACTCCAGGCTCGGGTCGAGGGCGATGAACAGGTTGCCCTCGATGCCTTCCACCACCGCCTTGCCGGCGTTCTCCCACTGCTGCACGCGACGGCCATTGGCCAGGCGGTAGGTGAAGTTGTTGCTGCCGACGATCTTGTTCTTGTAGTCGTTGCGGAAGTAGGTGGCGCTGGCGCGCCATTGCCCCATGTCCAGGGCCAGGCCGATTTCCTTGTTGATGCTGGTTTCCGCCTCCAGGTTCGGGTTGCCCACCAGGTAGCAGCCGCCGCTGTTGGTCTGCCCGGCGTTGCAGCCGTTGCCCATGCTGTAGAGCAGGTAGTTGGGGTTGGACTGGTAGAGGTTGGGCGTCTTGTAGGCGCGCGCGATGCCGCCCTTCAGGGTCAGCTCATCGGTGAGCTTGTGGGAGGCGTTGAGGCTCGGGCTCCAGTTGCCGCCGAACTCCTCATGCTGGTCGTAGCGCAGGCCCGGGGTGACGGTGGTGCGGCTGTCCAGCTCGATGTTGTCCTCGGCGTACAGCGCGTAGCTGCGGGCGTCGGTCTTGGTATTGCCACGGCTGAAGCCGGGGATGGGCGGTACACCGGCGCTGCCCGGGTCGAAGGTCTGGGCACGCAGGGAGCCCGGGTCGTTGAGGACCTCGTAGAGGTACTCGCCCCCCAGGGTGAGCATCTGCTCGAACCCCAGGCTCAGGGGCAGGTTCACCTCGCCGCTGGCCCGGGTGTTGCGCAGGCGCGAGGTGAAGGCACCGGCACCGTTGGCAGGCGCGCCTTCGGAGCTGCCGGCCAGGCCTTCGTTGAGGCGCCAGTTGCGGGTGTAGTCGTAGGCCAGGCTGGCCTTGGAGGTGCCCCACTCGAAGTCGCCGTTGTGGGTCAGCGAGTAGGCACTGCGCTGCATCACGTTGGTTTCCGAACCCACCAGGCCGCTGACGAAGGCGCCGCCGTTGTTGAGCATGGTGTCGCCGGCAAAGATGTTGCCCTGGCGGCTGTAGCTGGCCTCCAGGTCGAGGCTCTGCTCGGGGTTGAGCTGCCAGCTGAGCAGGCCGTTGACGTCCTTGTTGCGCACGCCTTCACGGCCCGCCACCAGGGAAGTGGGGTCGCTCTGGTGGCCGGCGTTGAGGTCGGCGTCGTCGGCATCGGTCTTGCTCATGCCGCCGTACACGCGGAAGGCCAGCGCGTCGTTCAACGGGCCGCTGAGGTTGAAGTTGGTGCGGCGGCTGGCGCCCTCGGCATCGTCCTCGGGGAGCTGGGTGAACACGGTCATCGAGCCGTGCAGTTCCTGGGTGGGGCGCTTGGTGATGATGTTGACCACGCCGCCCATGGCGCCGGAGCCGTAGCGGGCAGCGGCCGGGCCACGGAGGATCTCGATGCGCTCGACTTCCTCGGCCGGCACCCAGTTGGTCTCGCCACGGGTGTCGCGGTCGCCGTTCCAGCCGTAGCGCACGGCATTGCGCGAGGTGGAGGGCTTGCCGTCGATGAGGATCAGGGTGTTTTCCGGGCCCATGCCGCGCAGGTCGATCTGGCGGTTGTTGCCACGGTTGCCGCTGGTGCTGTTGCCGGTGAGGTTGACCCCCGGCTCGCGGCGGATCACGTCGGACAGGTCGTTGGCCGGCGGACGCTTGCGGATGTCCTCGGCGGTGATGATGGATACCCCCGGGGCCTGCTTCAGCTCCTGCTCGGCGGTGCCGATCACGCGGGTTTCCTGCAGCTCCAGCGCCTGCTCGGCGGCTTCACCGACCTTTGCCCGGGCCTGCTCGGCGACGTCGTCGGCCAGCTCCAGCGTCTCGGCCTGGACCCAGGCCGGCGCGGAGGCGGCTAGCAGGGCCAGGGCGAAGGGGTTGAGGGTGAATCGCGGCTGCGTCATGGGGCACTCCTTGGGCAATCGGGCAGTCACGTGGGACGGGGCATGCCGATGCAGGCGGAGCGACCGCGCTGGTCTTCATTTGGCAGGCCCGAGTCGGACGCGGGTCGGCGCAAATGGTATTTATTCTTATTTGGCAGTAAAGATCATTTACAAACTATACATTTGCCAAACGCAGGCACAGGCGCAGGCCCCGCGCGCCGTTCTCCGCCCACAGGTCACCGCCCTGTGAGCGCAGGGTGCCGCGGGCGATGGCCAGCCCCAGACCGAAGCCCTCGCCCCCCGGGCGGGCACTGCTGAGGCGGGTGAAGGGCCGGAAGATGGCTTCCAGCTGGGCCGGGTCCACGCCGCCGCCCTCGTCCTCCAGCCACAGCTGCCAGTGCTCGTCCCCGCGCTGTGCACCGAGGCGGATCGTGCCGTCCGGCGGGGAATGGCGGATGGCGTTGCGCAGGCCGTTCTCCAGGGCCTGGGCCAGGCCGTTGAGGTTGCCGTGGACGCGGCAGTCCGTCGGCAGCTCGCAGCGCAGGCGCTCCGGCGGCCAGCCGCTTTCGAAGCAGGCGTCCTCGCTGAGCACGGCCCAGAGCGAGGCCACGTCGATCACCTCCCGTGGCAGCTGCGGGCGCTCGGTGTCCAGCCACACCAGCTCCAGGGTGTCGTCCACCAGTTTCTGCATGCACTGCACCTCGCGCTCCAGGCGCTGGCGCAGTTGGCCGATCTCCAGCTCGCTCTCCCCCGCCACCCGCAGCCGGCTCAGCGGCGTGCGCAGCTCGTGGGAGAGGTCGCAAAGCAATTGGCGCTGGTGCTCCACCGTGGTTTCCAGGCGCTCGGCCATGTGGTCGAAGGCCCGGGCCAGCTCGCCCAGCTCATCGCGACGGCGGCTGACCTCGGGTGAAACCCGGGTGGACAGGTGGTTGCCGCGCAGCGCGTTGGCCTGCTCGCGCAGGTGACGCAACGGGGCGAGCAGCAGGCGGTACAGCCCGACGCAGAGGAGGAAGGCCAGGGCCCCCGGCACCACGCCGTGGATCACGAAGCGCGCCAGCAGGCTGAACCCGCCGGGCAGGTAGCGCTCGGGCAGGCGCATCACCAGCTGGCCGGCATCCGGTGCCTCGGGGAACGGCAGGCTGAGGATCGGCAGCCCGCCACTGCGCTTGCTCATGGGCCAGTCGACGCGCCGCATGAAGGTCAGGCGCCCGTACTCCTCCACGCTCAGCGGGCGGCTGCCGAGGCTGCGCAGGTCGGGCCCCACCACCACGGCCCAATCCGGTTCGCGAGCCTGGTGGCGCTCCAGCCAGCGGTCCACACCAGCTTGGCCGTCGCGCCGCCAGGCCTGCTCGGCCTCCGCCGCGTAGCGGTTGAGCCGGGTCTGGGCAGCCTCGGTGAGGTGGTAGCTCTGCAACTCGACGTACTCGCCCCAGGCGCGGGCGAGCCAGATCACCAGCACGCTGAAGGCCACCAGCAGCACCGCGAGGGGCCAGAACAGCGAACGCCGCCCGGGCATGTCAGGCGTCCTGCCGGGTGAACAGGTAGCCCTTGCCCCAGGCCGTTTCCACGCGGCCATTGGTGTAGCCAGCGGCAACAAGCTTGCGGCGGATGTGGCTGACGTGCATATCCAGGCTGCGGTCGTGCTGGGAATAGGCCCGGTGCAGCACCTGCTGATAAAGGAAGGCCTTGCTGAGCACCTCCTCGGCGTGGCGGACCAGGGTCTCCAGCAGGCGGTACTCGGTGCCGGTCAGCCCGGCCCAGTTGCCCTCGCAGGCGACATCGCCCTTGACGTCATCGAACTGCAGGCCCGGCTCCTCCAGCGCTGCGGCGGTGACCGCGCCCCGGCGCTCATAGGCCACCCGGCGCAACACCGCGTCGACGCGCACCTGCAGCTCCACCAGGCTGAAGGGCTTGGGCAGGTAGTCGTCGGCGCCCCGGCTGAAGCCGGCGATACGGTCCTGCTCGGCGCCCAGGGCGGACATCAGGATCACCGGCACGCCACGCTCCCGGCGCAGCTCGCCGAGCACCTCCAGGCCATTGCGCCCGGGCAGCAGGATGTCCAGCAGGATCAGGTCGAAGGGCTCGCGGCGGGCCAGCCCGAGGCCGACCTCGCCGTCGTGCTGCAGGACCACTTCGAAACCTCGGCGCCCGAGGTGGTCGGCCAGGTGGGCGGCCAGCACCGGGTCGTCCTCGATGGCCAGGATGCGGGCGGCCCCCGGCGAGCAATTGTTCATGACTTGCACCAGCGAATACGAAGCATTCTCCAAAGTGCGCGCATTCTGTCAAAACGGCAGGCAGATTCCCACCGGGCGAGTCGCTACACTTCGGGCACTTTCGTCTAAAGGATTCCGGCGTGTTCAAGGATCTCGGCATCAAGGGTCGCGTGCTGTTGCTGACCCTGCTCCCCACCAGCCTGTTGGCCATGGTGCTGGGCGGCTACTTCATCTGGGCCCAGCTTTCCGACATGCAGGCCCAGCTCTTGCAGCGCGGGCAGATGATCGCCGAGCAACTCGCGCCCCTGGCCGCCCCCGCCCTGGTACGCGGCGACGGCCTGCTGCTGGAACGCATCGCCGACAACGCCCTGGACCAGCCCGACGTGCGCGCGGTGAGCTTCCTCAGCCTCGACCGGGTTCGCCTGGCCCACGCCGGGCCGAGCATGCTCAACGGCAGCCCGGACAACGACGGCAGCCACACCAGCCAGATCAGCAACACCGATGCCACGCGCTTCATGCTGCCGGTGTTCGAGCGCCACCGGGTGCTCGCCGGCGACGCGCCACCCGGCGAAGGTGACAAGGTGCTGGGCTGGGTGGAACTGGAGATGTCCCACCACGGCACCCTGCTGCGCGGCTACCGCAGCCTGTTCGCCAGCCTGATGCTGATCACCGCCGGCCTGGCCGTCACCGCACTGCTGGCGCTGCGCATGAGCCACTCCATCAACGAACCGCTGCGGCGCATCAAGCAGGGCGTCGCGCTGCTAAAGGAAGGCCGCCTGGAAACCCGCCTGCCGCAACTGGGCAACCACGAGATGGACGAGCTGGCCGCCGGCATCAACCGCATGGCCGAGGCCCTGCAGAGCGCCCAGGAAGAGTTGCAGCACAACATCGACCAGGCCACCGAAGACGTGCGGCAGAACCTGGAGACCATCGAGATCCAGAACATCGAACTGGACCTGGCGCGCAAGGAGGCCCTGGAGGCCAGCCGCATCAAGTCCGAGTTCCTCGCCAACATGAGCCACGAGATCCGCACGCCGCTCAACGGCATCCTCGGTTTCACCAACCTGCTGCAGAAGAGCGAGCTGTCGCCGCGCCAGCAGGACTACCTGGGCACCATCGAGCAGTCCGCCGAGAGCCTGCTGGGGATCATCAACGAGATCCTCGACTTCTCGAAGATCGAGGCCGGCAAGCTGGTGCTGGAGAACATCCCCTTCAACCTGCGCGACCTGATCCAGGACACCCTGACCATCCTCGCCCCGGCCGCCCACGAGAAGCGCCTGGAGCTGGTCAGCCTGGTGTACCGCGACACCCCGGTGCACCTGATGGGCGACCCGCAGCGCCTCAAGCAGGTGCTGACCAACCTGGTGAGTAACGCCATCAAGTTCACCCGCGAGGGCACCATCGCCGTGCGGGCGATGCTCGAAGACGACAGCGAGCCGGACCTGGTGCAGCTGCGCATCAGCGTGCAGGACACCGGCATCGGCCTCTCCGACGAGGACCTGCGGGCGCTGTTCCAGGCCTTCACCCAGGCCGACAACTCGCTCTCGCGCCAGGCCGGCGGCACCGGCCTCGGGCTGGTCATCTCCAAGCGCCTGGTGGAACAGATGGGCGGCGAGATCGGCGTGGCCAGCACCCCGGGCGCGGGCTCGGAGTTCTGGATCAGCATCAGCCTGCCCAAGGCCCGCGACGATGCCGACGACCTGCCCAAGGCCACCCTGGCCGGGCGTCGTGCCATCGTCTTCGAGCCCCAGGAGCTGACCCGCCAGGCCCTGCGCCACCAGCTGGAGGACTGCGGCCTGGAAGTACTCGACGCGCCCAGCCTGGAGGCCCTGCTGGAGCAGGTCGCCGCCCAGCGCCAGGGGCCGCAGGCCATCGGCTTCGCCGTGCTGGCCGCGAGCACCGCGGAACTGCCGGCGGAGCGCCTCGCCCAGTACATCTGGGACCTGGAGCAACTGGGCTGCAAGAGCCTGGTGCTCTGCCCCACCACCGACCAGGCGCTGTACCACCCGGTGCTGCCCGACTCCCACAACCAGCTGCAGGCCAAGCCGGCCTGCACCCGCAAGCTGCACCGTGCCCTCAGCAGCCTGGTGGGGCCGCGCCCGGTCCGCGTGGAAGCGCCAATGCCGGTGGTGCAACGGGCACCGCGCATCCTCTGCGTGGACGACAACCCGGCCAACCTGCTGCTGGTGAAGACCCTGCTCGGCGACATGGGCGCCGAGGTGACGGCGGTGGACAGCGGTTACGGCGCCGTGGACGCGGTGCGCCAGCAGACCTTCGACCTGGTGCTGATGGACGTGCAGATGCCCGGCATGGACGGGCGCCAGGCCACGGAGGAAATCCGCCGCCTGGAGGCCAACCACGAGACCAGCCCGGTGCCCATCGTCGCCCTCACCGCCCACGCCCTGGCCAACGAGAAGCGCGCCCTGTTGCAGGGCGGCATGGACGACTACCTGACCAAACCCATCGGCGAGCGCCAACTGGCCCAGGTGGTGCTGAAGTGGACCGGCCTGGCGCTCCAGGGCCCGGTGGCGGAGCGCCCCGCCGAGCCCGCCGCGCCCCAGGAGGAGCCAGCGGTGCTGGACCCGGAGGAAGGCCTGCGCCTGGCCGCCGGCAAGGCCGACCTGGCCGCCGACATGCTGGGCATGCTGCTGGCCTCCCTGGACGCCGACCGCCAGGCCATCCGCCAGGCGCTGGAGGCGGATGATCGCGCCACGCTGCTGGAGCGGGTGCACCGCCTGCATGGCGCGACCCGCTACTGCGGCGTGCCCCAGCTGCGGGCCGCCTGCCAGCGCAGCGAGACCCTGCTGAAGAAGAACGACCCGGCCAGCCGCGAAGCCCTGGACGACCTGGACCGCGCCATCGAGCGCCTGGCGGCCGAGGCCCGCTGAGCTGACCTGGGGCAAGGCCCCGGCGGGAAGGGATTCCTAGACTCCGGGCACCTATAAAGGAGCGCCCATGCGAACCATCCTGTTCAGCACCCAGACCTACGACCGCGACAGCTTCCTGGCCTGTTCGTCCGACCTCGACCTGCACTTCCAGCCCGCCCGCCTGACCCTGGACACCGCCGCCCTGGCCCAGGGCCACGCGGTGGTCTGTGCCTTCATCAACGACGACCTTTCCGCCCCGGTGCTGGAGTGCCTGGCCGAGGGCGGCACCCAGCTGATCGCCCTGCGCTCGGCCGGCTACAACCACGTCGACCTGCACGCCGCCCAGCAGCTGGGGCTCACGGTGGTGCGGGTGCCGGCCTACTCGCCCCACGCCGTCGCCGAGCATGCGGTGGCGCTGGTCCTGGCCTTGAACCGGCGCCTGCACCGCGCCTACAACCGCACCCGCGAGGGCGATTTCAGCCTCCACGGGCTGACCGGCTTCGACCTCGTGGGCAAGCGCGTCGGGGTGGTGGGCACCGGGCAGATCGGCGAGGTGTTCGCCCGCATCATGGCCGGCTTCGGCTGCGCCCTGCTGGCCTACGACCCGTATCCCAACCCGGCGGTGGAAGCCCTGGGCGGGCGCTACGTGCCCCTGGACGAGCTGCTGGCCGAGAGCGACATCGTCAGCCTGCACTGCCCGCTGAACGACGGCACCCGCTACCTGGTCAACAGCCACAGCCTGCAGCGCATGAAGCGCGGCGCCATGCTGATCAACACCGGGCGCGGCGCGCTGGTGGAAACGCCAGCGCTGATCGAGGCGCTGAAGAGCGGCCAACTGGGCTACCTCGGCCTGGATGTCTATGAAGAGGAGGCCAACCTGTTCTTCGAGGACCGCTCCGACTTGCCGCTGCAGGACGATGTGCTGGCCCGGCTGCTGACCTTCCCCAACGTGATCGTCACCGCCCACCAGGCCTTCCTCACCCGCGAGGCCCTGGCCGCCATCGCCCGCACCACCCTGGACAACATCAGCGCCTGGGCCAGCGGCGCGCCGGTGAACCGGGTCGAGGCCTGAGCCTTTGCGAAGGCGCCTGACGCGCCTTCGCAATCCGATGAAGACGCCTAGTCTGTTAGCATGCGCGTCGATTCCGGAGGACCCATGGCCGAACACGATTTCCGCTACACCCTGCTCAACCCCGCCCACACCCTCAATGAATGCCGCGCCCTCGCGCCGGGCCGCTACCAGGTCACCGGGGTCGGTGGCTCGGTGAAGGATGGCGACACCCTGCTGGTCACCCTGCGCGGCAGCCGCGAGCTGTCCATGCGCCTGGAGGTGGAGAAGGTCCGCCACCTGATCAACCCGCCTGGCCAGTGGCTGGCCGTGGCCAAGGGTCCGGCGTTCAAGGAGCTGTCGATCCTGCAGTGGAAGGTCGACTGCGACGCCTGCGGCAAGCGCCTGGACTTCGAATTCGCCGTGGACGCCAGCCTGGGCAAGCCCGCCGAGACGCCCGCCGCCGAGGCGCGCATCGCCGAGCTGGGCTGGGCCAAGCGTGACGGCCGCCACCTCTGCCCCACCTGCCAGGAGACCGTGTGATGAAACGACTCGCCCTGCCGCTGGCCCTGGTCGGCGCCACCCTCGCCGGCTGCGCCACCGAAGGCCCCACCCTGGAAACCGAGCGCACCTACCAGGTGGAGTGGATCGGTGAGCGCCCGCTGATCGACCGCAGCCACCTGACGCTGACCCTGGGCCACGATGGCCGCGCCTACGGCAATGCCGGCTGCAACCACTGGTTCGCCTCCTACACCCTGGAGGGCGAGCGCCTGAGCTTCGGCCCGGTGGGCAGCACCCGCAAGGCCTGTGCCCCAGCCCTGATGGAACAGGAACAGCGCTTCCTGGACTTCCTCCCCAACGTGCAGCGCTGGGACTTCTCGGCCACCGAGCAACTGCGCCTGTGGCCGGCCGAAGGCAAGGCCCTGCGCCTCTGGCCGGAGCGCTGAGTCGGCGTCAGAACAGGCTGAGCTGTTCGGCGGCGCCGCGCAGGTCCTGCAGGCGCACGCCGATGCCGATCAGCCGCACCGGGCGCTCGCCCCGCGCGAAGGCGGCGCCCAGCAGCAACCGATAGCTGTCCAGGTCCCGCCCGGCCCCCGCCTGCTCCAGGGTGGTCTGGGTGAAGTCGAGGAACTTCAGCTTCACGAACGGCTTGTCCGGCCGGTAGCTGGCATCCAGCCGCGCCAGGCGCCGTTCCAGCTCCTCATGCAGTGCCGGCAGACGTTCCAGGCAGGCCGCCAGGTCCGGCAGGTCATGGTCGTAGGTGTTCTCCACGCTCAATGACTGGCGCCGGCTGTCCACCTGCACCGGGCGCTCGTCGTGCCCACGCGCCAGGTTGTAGAGGCGCTCGCCGAAGCTGCCGAATTCGCGCGCCAGTGCCGTCAGGCTCCATTCCCGCAGGTCCGAGCAGAGGTGCACACCGAGGCGCCCGAGCTTGTCGGCCGTGACCTTGCCCACCCCATGCAGCTTCGCCACCGGCAGCTCGGCGACGAACGCCTCCACCTGGTCGGGGGTGATGACGAACAGGCCATCGGGCTTGCGCCAGTCGCTGGCGATCTTGGAGAGGAACTTGTTCGGCGCCACACCGGCGGAGACGGTGATGCGCAGCTCCTGCCAGACCCGCCGGCGGATGTCCTGGGCGATACGGGTGGCGCTGCCGCTGAAGTGCGGGCTGTCGGTGACGTCGAGGTAGGCCTCGTCCAGGGACAGCGGCTCGATGCGCTCGGTGTAGTCCCGGAGGATGCCGTGGATGGCCTTCGAGGCTTCGCGGTAGGCCTCGAAGCGCGGCTTGACGATCAGCAGGTCCGGGCACAGCTTCAGCGCGTGGCGCGAGGACATCGCCGAGCGCACGCCATAGGCCCGCGCCTCGTAGTTGCAGGTGGCGATCACCCCGCGTCGATCCGCCGAGCCGCCAACGGCCAGCGGCCGCCCCACGAGGCTGGGGTCGTCACGCATCTCGATGGAGGCGTAGAAGCAGTCGCAATCGATGTGGATGATCTTCCGCTGGCTCATGGAGGCGGCACGGGTCACGGCTGCGCAGGCGGGGCGCACGTCTATATGAAGGGAGGCGGATTCTAGCGGATTCGCGGCAAGGCGGCCCGGCCGCGTGAGGGCCGGGCCGGCGGGGTCAGGCAGGGCAGGCAGCCAGCGCGCGCTGGTAATGGGCGGGCCAGTCCCGGCGAGCCGCCTCGTCGACGGCCCAGTGGCGCTGGTAGCAGGCCCAGGTGCCGGCCTCATCGCCGAGCGACGGCAGGCCGGCCGGGTCGCTCCATAACAGCAGGCGCGCCAGGGCAGCGGCGAGCACATCGTCATGCTCCAGCGCGCTGTAGACCCGCTCGGCAATCGGCGGCACCTGCCGGGCATCGCACACCGCCACGGCCAGGTCGCGGGTCTGCGCAGCCCGCAGCACGCCACCGACCATCACCCCGTCGGGCAAGGCCCGCCAGTAACCCCGGCCCGGGCCACGGGCATCCCGCCGGGTCTGGAAGCCACTGGCGGCCAGGCCGCTGGCCAGCAGCAGCACCTGCGCCTCGCGCCCGGACAGGGATTCGGGCAGCAGGGCCAATGCAGGGTGCAGGATGGTGCGACGGATCGCATCGAGCATGAGGAGTCCTCCGGAACGATTACGCAGTCGGGCTGGGCAAGAACCGCCAACCCTGACGAAAAAAGCCCCACTCAAGGAATGGGGCTCGCCGGGAGAGGCGACGGCCGTACCGGGTACGACCGCCCGGCCAGTATCCCCACCGCCGGACGCGCATCAACGCTCGGATCGCCAATCAGAAATCTCCTACCCTTTTCTGACAACTTTCCCAGCCAGCCTCCCGCTAGCCTGCTCGGGTGCCTGGTAATGGAAGGACCGGCACCCTCGAGGCCGGTCCCTACCCCGTACCGGCCTCGAGGTCTTTCCTACCCCCTTGAGTAAACAATTCTCCCAGCTGCAGGCCATGTACCACGGGGGATGGAGCCGTTTCGACGCGCTAAGTTTCTGATGAAAAACCACTTTTTCAGAAATCAGTTGTTGACAGGGCCAGATTAATCGCTAGAATGCCGACCCACAGACGCGGGATGGAGCAGTCTGGTAGCTCGTCGGGCTCATAACCCGAAGGTCGTTGGTTCAAATCCAGCTCCCGCAACCAAACAAAGAAAGGCCACTCAAACGAGTGGCCTTTTCTTTTGTGGGGTGTTTTCCTCTACCGCCAGGAGCGCCAGGGAAAAATTGCACGCCGGGGCTTGGAACTTGAACGTCCAGCCCACATCCTGTGGCGCAAATTTCCATGAGGTGCTCGATGCGCGCCAGCCCCGCTACACCCGACGAATCCGCCCTGCCTGATGACGAGCAACCGGTCGACGCCAACCAGTTGCGCTGGCTCGACCGCCTGAGTGCCTACCGGCAACCCCTGGGGCTGGCCTTTACCCTCCTTCTCTTCACCATCGGCCTGGTGGCCTGCTGGCACCTGCTGCGCGAACTCGACCCCAACGCCCTGCGCGGTGCCCTGCACGACGTGCCGGTGAGCAGCCTGCTGGCGGCCGTCGGCGCCACGGCGGTGAGCTTCATGGCCCTGGTGGGCTACGAGTGGTCCGGCCTGCGCTTCGCCGGCGTGCGCATCCCACTGCCACGCATGGCCCTGGGCAGCTTCTGTGCCTCGGCCATCGGCAATGCCATCGGCCTCTCGGTGGTCACCGGCGGCTCGGTGCGCTACCGCCTCTATAGCCGCGACAACGTCAGTGCGCCCGATATCGCCCGGGTCACGGTATTCGCCAGCCTGGCGCTGGGCTCAGCCCTGCCGCCGCTGGCAGCCGTTGCCGCGCTGAGCAACCTGGACGCGGCCTCCCAAGCGCTGCGCTTGCCGCCCTCGATGGTGGCGCTGATCGCCGGCGCCGTACTCGGCCTCACCCTGCTGGCGGTGTTCTGGTTCTCGCGCCTGCGCGAGCCCGAAGCCCCGGTGCCCGGCTGCATCAGCGTGCGCCTGCTGGGCCGTGGGGTACGCCTGCCCGGCCTGGGCCTGTCGGGCCTGCAATTGCTGATCACCCTGGTGGACGTCTGCGCAGCCGCCAGCGTGCTCTACCTGCTGCTGCCGGAGGCCCCGCCCTTGGGCGCCTTCATGCTGGTGTACCTGCTGGCCCTGGCGGCCGGCGTACTCAGCCACGTGCCCGGTGGCGTCGGCGTGTTCGAAGCGGTGCTGCTGGCCGCCTTCGCCGGCCAGCTCGGTGCAGCACCGCTGGCCGCTGCGCTGCTGCTCTATCGCCTCATTTATGTGGGGCTGCCGCTGGTGGTCGCCTGCATGCTGCTGCTGGTGAACGAAGCCCAGCGCTTCCTGCCGGCTGGCCGCCAGGCCATGCGCAGCGCCTCGGGCCTTGCGGCGCCGGTGCTGTCGTTGATGGTGTTCCTCTCCGGTGTGGTGCTGCTGTTCTCCGGCGCCACCCCGGCCATCGACACCCGCCTGGACGACCTCAGCTTCCTCATCCCCCACCGCCTGATCGACGCCTCGCACCTGGCCGCGAGCCTGGTGGGCGTGCTCTGCCTGCTGCTCGCCCACGGGCTGCGCCGGCGGCTGTCGGCAGCCTGGGCACTGACCCTGGTGCTGCTGGTGACCGGCGCGGTGCTGTCGATGCTCAAGGGCGTGGACTGGGAGGAAGCCACCCTGCTGCTGCTGACCGCCTCGCTGCTGGCGATGTTCCGCAGCGCCTTCTACCGCCCCAGCCGTCTGCTGGAGGTGCCGTTCTCCCCGGTCAACCTCGGTGCCGCCGCCTGCGTGCTGGCCGCGTCGATCTGGCTGATGTTCTTCGCCTACCAGGACGTGCCCTATAGCCGCGAGCTGTTCTGGCAGTTCGCCGTGGACGCCGACGCGCCGCGCACCCTGCGCGCCGCCCTGGCCAGCGGCCTGCTGCTGGCCGGCCTAGGCCTGGTGTGGCTGCTGCGTCCGGTGCCGCTGGTGATCCACGAACCCACCGAGGAAGAGCTGCTGAAGGCCGCGCGCATCGTCCGTGGCTCCGCCCAGCCCGATGGCGGCCTGGTGCTGACCGGCGACAAGGCCCTGCTGTTCCACCCGGAGGAAGACGCCTTCCTGATGTTCGCCCGCCGTGGCCGCAGCCTGGTGGCGCTGTTCGACCCCATCGGCAAGGCCAACCACCGCGCCGAGCTGATCTGGCAGTTCCGCGACCTGTGCGACGTGCACCACGCCCGCCCGGTCTTCTATCAGGTACGCGCGGAGAACCTGCCCTACTACATGGACATCGGCCTCAGCGCCCTGAAGCTCGGCGAGGAGGCCCGCGTGGACCTGCGCCGCTTCGACCTGGACGCCAAGAACAAGGCCATGAAGGACCTGCGCTACACCCTCAGCCGGGGCCAGCGCGACGGCCTGTCCCTGGCCTTCCACGAAGCGGGCGAAGCGCCCATCGAGGCGCTGCGGGAAATCTCCGATGCCTGGATGCAGGGCAAGAACGTGCGCGAGAAAGGCTTCTCCCTGGGCCGCTTCGACCCGGACTACCTGAAGTACTTCCGCATCGCCGTGGTGTCCTTCGAAGGCCGCCCCATGGCCTTCGCCAACCTGCTGGAGACCGACAGCCAGGAACTGGCCAGCCTGGATCTGATGCGGGTGCACCCGGAAGCGCCGAAGCTGACCATGGAATTCCTCATGCTCAACCTGCTGCTGCACTTCAAGGAGCGGGGCGTGGAGCGCTTCAGCCTCGGCATGGTGCCGCTGGCCGGCCTGCAACCCCGTCGCGGCGCGCCGCTGACCCAGCGCCTGGGCGCACTGGTGTTCCGCCGTGGCGAGCAGTTCTACAACTTCCAGGGGCTGCGCCGCTTCAAGGATAAGTTCCAGCCGGACTGGGAGCCCCGCTACATGGCCGTACCGCCGGGCCTTGACCCCCTGGTGGCACTGGCCGACACCGCAGCCCTGATCGCGGGCGGCTTCACTGGACTGGTCAAACGCTGAGGGACCCATGCTCAAACGCCACTGGCACCGCCTGCTGATCATCTTCCTCGTGCTCGTGGTGGGCACCGCCTTGCTGCTGTGGGGCCGCCCCTCGCCGCAAGCCCGGGTGGAACAACGCACCCTGGCCGACGGCAGCCGCGCCACCATCGCCCTGCCCCCGGGCGAGACCCGTGCCCGCGTGCTGCTGGTGGTGGACGCCAAGCAACAGCTGAACGAGGCTCAGTTGCTGACCCTGGCCCAGGACGGCGGCGCACGCCTCGTCCAGCTGCAACTGCCGGCTGACAACTGCGATGCCCAGCAGCACCTGCTGGGCCTGGCACGCACCGTGCTGGAAGGCGACCCGACCCTGGTGGCCGGCATCGGGCCGGGTGCAGCCTTCGCCTGGCGCTGGCTGGCCGGCCAGGGCAACGACCAGGCCCGCGCCCTGTCCATCGACTTCAGCCTCGACCAGCCCGACTGCAGCGCCCCGCTGCCCAAGGCGGCGCCCCACGGCCACTGGACCATCGCCTGGAACGACAACCCGGACGACCCCAGCGCGGCCTTCGCCCGTGACCAGGCCAACGCCGATACCGGCATCAGCGACTACGACACCAGCCTGCCCGAGCTGCTCAACGAGCGCCTGCGCAGCCTGCTGGAAGGCGGCGGCAGCCAGATACCGGTGGTGGAAGTGCCGGCGGACCATCCCTCCGACACCGTCACCCTGTTCTATTCCGGCGACGGCGGCTGGCGCGACCTGGACCGCGCCGTGGCCGAAGAGATGGCCAAGCTCGATCAATCCGTGGTCGGCATCGACGCGCTGCGCTATTTCTGGCAGCACAAGAGCCCCGAGCAGGGCGCAGCCGACCTCAGCCGCCTGATGAAGCGCTACCGCGAGCAATGGGGTGCCAAGCGCTTCGTGCTGGCGGGCTACTCCTTCGGCGCCGACGTGTTGCCGGCCTTCTACAACCGCCTGCCCAAGGCCGACCAGCAGCAGGTGGACGCCATCCTGCTGCTGGCCCTGGCCCGCAGCGGCAGCTTCGAGATCGAGGTGCAGGGCTGGCTGGGCAAGGCCGGCCAGGAAGCGGCTACCGGCCCGGAACTGGCCAAGCTGCCGCCGGAGAAGGTGCTTTGCGTGTACGGCAAGGACGAAGCCAAGGACAGCGGCTGCACCCAGCCCGGCGCCATCGGCGAAGTGCTGGGCCTGCCCGGCGGCCACCACTACGACGAAAACTACCCGGCCCTGGCCGAGCGCCTGGTCAAGGCCATCGCCAAGCGCCAGGCCAAGCCCTGACCCCTCCGCCGCCCCGCCCAGGGGCGGCGAATCCCCCGTTCTTTGACCTGCTTCATTTTCACTTAAGGCCCAGCCGCTAAGCTGAGGACAAGCCCGCCACCACGATGCGGGACAACAAGGAGCCGTGATGACCACCCAGACCTCCCGCTACGGGAAACTTTCCATCGCCATGCACTGGCTGATGCTGCTGCTGATCGCCGCCGTCTACGCCACCATCGAGCTGAAGGGCAACTTCCCCAAAGGCAGCGAGACCCGCGAACTGCTCAAGCAATGGCACTTCATGCTGGGCCTTTCGGTATTCGCCCTGGTGTTCGTGCGCATCGCCGCACGCTTCCTCTCGCCCACCCCGCCGATCACCCCCAACCCGCCGGCCTGGCAGAACGCCCTGGCGAAGCTGATGCACCTGGCGCTGTACGGCCTGATGCTGGGCCTGCCGTTCGCCGGCTGGCTGATCCTCAGCGCCGCCGGCAAGCCGATCCCTTTCTTCGGCCTGGAACTGCCGCCGCTGATCGGCAAGAACCCCGACCTCGCCGGGCAGATCAAGGAGGTGCACGAGACCGTGGCCGTTCTCGGTTACTGGCTGATCGGCCTGCACGCGGTGGCCGCGCTGTTCCACCACTTCATCAGCAAGGACGACACCGTGCGGCGCATGCTGCCCGGCCGCGGCTGATCGTCACCCCATGAAAAAGCCCGGGCCATGCCCGGGCTTTTTCGTTGTGGCGAACCTGGTCGCCGGCTAGATCTCCACCTGGGTACCCAGCTCGATCACCCGGTTCAGCGGCAGGTTGAAGTAGCGCAGGTTGCCGTTGGCATTCTTCAGCAGGAAGGCGAACAGCGCCTCGCGCCACAGCGCCATGCCGATCAGCTTGGAGGGGATCACCGTCTCGCGGCTGAGGAAGTAGGTGGTGCGCATCGGGCTGAAGTCCAGGTCGTTGAGGTGGCACAGCTTGAGCGCCTGGGGAATGTCCGGGTCTTCGATGAAGCCGAAATGCAGCAGCACCCGGAAGAAGC
This sequence comes from Metapseudomonas otitidis, assembly GCF_011397855.1. NCBI lineage: Bacteria > Pseudomonadati > Pseudomonadota > Gammaproteobacteria > Pseudomonadales > Pseudomonadaceae > Metapseudomonas > Metapseudomonas otitidis. The sequence continues at coordinate 4,676,879 of NZ_AP022642.1, forward strand.
CCTCGCCATAGGCGTCCACCTCGAAGCGCCGCTCCGGCGCCACGCGCGGGCTGTCTTCGTTGACCACCGTGAGCAGCACCACCTGCTCGTGCAGCACCTGGTTGTGCAGCAGGTTGTGCAGCAGCGCATGGGGCACCGCATCGGAGCGCGCGGTGAGGAACACCGCTGTGCCCTGCACGCGGTGCGGCGGCTGCGAGCGGATGCTGGCGATGAACAGCGGCAGCGGCAGCGAACCCTCGTCAAGGCGCTCCACCAGCAGTTGGCGGCCGCGCTTCCAGGTGGTCATCAGGATGAACAGCGCGATGCCAGCGATCACCGGGAAGGCACCGCCCTCGATGACCTTGGGCAGGTTGGCGGCGAAGAACAGGCTGTCCACCAGCAGCATCATCAGGAAGAACGGAATGGCCATCCACATCGGCCATTTCCACAGCAGCCAGATCACCACGCCCATCAGCAGCGTGGTCATCAGCATGGTGCCGGTCACCGCCACGCCGTAGGCCGAGGCCAGGGCCGCAGAAGACTCGAAGCCCAGCACCAGCAGCACCACGCCCACCATCAGCGCCCAGTTCACGGCGGCGATGTAGATCTGCCCCTGCTCCTGGCTGGATGTGTGCTGGATGAACATGCGCGGCACGTAGCCCAGCTGGATGGCCTGGCGGGTCAGGGAGAAGGCACCGGAGATCACCGCCTGGGAGGCGATGACGGTGGCGGCCGTGGACAGCGCCACCATCGGCAGCAGCGCCCAGCCGGGCGCCGTCAGGTAGAAGGGGTTACGCGCGGCTTCCGGGTTGACCAGGATGGTCGCGCCCTGGCCGAAGTAGTTCAGCACCAGCGCCGGCAGCACCAGGGCGAACCAGGCCCGAGCGATGGGCTTGCGGCCGAAGTGGCCCATGTCGGCGTAGAGCGCCTCGGCACCGGTCAGCGCCAGCACCGTAGCGCCGAGGATGGCCACGCCGATGCCCGGGTGGGAGATGAAGAAATTCACCGCCCAGGCCGGGTTCATCGCCTTGAGCACTTCCGGCTGCTGGGCGACGCCGTAGATGCCCAGGGCGGTCAGCGCCAGGAACCAGGCCACCATCACCGGGCCGAAGAGGATGCCGATGCGCGCCGTACCGTGCTTCTGGATCAGGAACAGGCCCACCAGCACCACCAGCGACAGCGGCACCACCCAGTGCTCCAGGCCGTCGAAGGCGATCTCCAGGCCCTCGATGGCCGAGAGCACCGAGATGGCCGGGGTGATCATGCTGTCGCCATAGAACAGCGCGGCGCCGATCAGGCCGGCCGCCACCACCATGGCCTGCAGGCGGCGGCGCCCGGTGGCAGCACGACGGGCCAGCGCCGAAAGCGCCATGACGCCGCCCTCGCCTTCGTTGTCGGCCCGCAGGACGAAGATCACGTACTTGATGGAGACCACCCAGATCAGCGACCAGAAGATCAGCGACAGCACGCCGAGCACGCCATCGTGGTTGGCCTGCACGCCATAGCCGCCGATGAAGACTTCCTTGAGGGTGTACAGCGGGCTGGTGCCGATATCGCCGTAGCACACCCCGACGGCGCCGACCATCAGGCCGACGGCGGAGCTCGAGTGGGGGTGTTGTTCCTGCTCAGCGGTCCCGGTGCTTGCATCGGACATGTAACAAAATCCCTCAGACAAAATTCGGCGCATCCTGCTCTCACACCAATCGGGTTGCAAGAGCCGGTCATTTTCATTCCCGCTGACTATAGGCCGTATTCCCCGGGACGCCCGCTGGCAGGGCCTGGGCATGCACCTGCGACGACTTGCCTCGGAGAGGCTGTTCAAGTGTGTAGGCCGCCGCTAGAATTGCGCACTTTTTGATCAGAGGCGCCCCCAAGGTGCCCTTCCGAGGTTAGCCCCCATGTCCACCGCAACACCCAAAGTCGGATTCATCTCCCTCGGCTGCCCCAAGGCGACCGTCGACTCCGAGCGCATCCTTACCCAGCTGCGCATGGAGGGTTACGAGATCGTTCCGACCTACCAGGACGCCGACGTCGTGGTGGTCAACACCTGCGGGTTCATCGACAGCGCCAAGGCCGAATCCCTGGACGCCATCGGTGAGGCGCTCTCGGAGAACGGCAAGGTGATCGTCACCGGCTGCATGGGCGTGGCCGAGGACAGCATCCGTGACGTGCACCCGAGCGTGCTGGCCGTGACCGGCCCGCAGCAGTACGAGCAGGTGGTCAACGCCGTGCACGAAGTGGTGCCGCCGAAGACCGAGCACAACCCGCTTATCGACCTGGTTCCGCCCCAGGGCATCAAGCTGACTCCGCGCCACTACGCCTACCTGAAGATTTCCGAGGGCTGCAACCACAGCTGCAGCTTCTGCATCATCCCCTCCATGCGCGGCAAGCTGGTCAGCCGCCCGGTGGGCGACGTGCTCTCCGAGGCTGAGCGCCTGGTGAAGGCCGGCGTGAAGGAACTGCTGGTGATCTCCCAGGACACCAGCGCCTACGGCGTGGACCTCAAGTACAAGCTGGACTTCTGGAACGGCCAGCCGGTGAAGACCCGCATGCTGGAGCTGTGCGAGGCGCTCTCGGCCATGGGCGTGTGGGTGCGCCTGCACTACGTGTACCCGTACCCGAACGTGGATGACGTGATCCCGCTGATGGCCGCCGGCAAGCTGCTGCCCTACCTGGACATCCCCTTCCAGCACGCCAGCCCGAACGTGCTCAAGGCCATGAAGCGCCCGGCCTTCGAGGACAAGACCCTGGCCCGCATCAAGAAGTGGCGCGAAATCTGCCCCGAGCTGACCATCCGCTCCACCTTCATCGTCGGCTTCCCCGGCGAGACCGAAGAGGACTTCCAGTACCTGCTGAACTGGCTGACCGAAGCCCAGCTGGACCGCGTCGGCTGCTTCCAGTACTCCCCGGTGGACGGCGCCCCGGCCAACGACCTGGGCCTGGAGCCGGTGCCGGACGACATCAAGCAGGACCGCTGGGACCGCTTCATGGCGCACCAGCAGGCCATCTCTGCTGCCCGCCTGCAGCGCAAGATCGGCCAGGAGATGGACGTGCTGGTGGACGAGGTGGACCACGAAGGCGCCGTGGCCCGTTCCTGGGCCGATGCCCCGGAGATCGACGGCAGCGTGTTCATCGACAACCCCAACCTGAAGCCGGGCGAGAAGGTCCGCGTGCGGGTGGTGGACGCCGACGAGTACGACCTGTGGGCCGAATGCATCTGATCCCCGCGATCGGCTGACGAACGCCGCGACGCCCCCAGGGCTCGCGGCGTTTTCGTTTCCATGGGGGCTGGAATGGCCGTGCATTCCCCGTCTCGATGATGGCTTTGCCGCCGCCCGCCAGCGGCTAGGGTAAGGCCCTCACCCACTGACGAGGCTCACCCCATGGAGAAGTACTTCAGCCTGAAAGGCCGCACGGCCCTGGTCACCGGCGGCACCCGCGGCATCGGCCGGATGATCGCCCAGGGCCTGCTGGAAGCCGGCGCCCGCGTATTCATCTGCGCCCGCAACGCCGAGGCGTGCGCGGAAGCCGCCACCGAACTCTCGGCCTTCGGCGAATGCGTCGGGCTGGCGGCGGACCTCTCCAGCGAAGAAGGCGCGCGTGCCCTGGCCGAAACCCTGGGCGGGCAGGTCGGGCAGCTGGACATCCTCGTCAACAACGCCGGCACCACCTGGGGCGCGCCGCTGGAAAGCTACCCGGTCAAGGGCTGGGAGAAAGTCATGCAGCTCAACGTGACGGCCGTCTTCAGCTGCATCCAGCAGTTGCTGCCGCTGCTGCGCAAGGCCGGCACTGCGGCCAGCCCGGCGCGGGTCATCAACATCGGCTCGGTGGCGGGGATCACCGCCATGGGCGAGCAGGCCTACGCCTACGGCCCCAGCAAGGCCGCCCTGCACCAGCTGTCGCGCATGCTGGCCCATGAGCTGGTGAAGGAACACATCAACGTCAACGTCATCGCCCCCGGCCGCTTCCCGAGCAAGATGACCCGTTTCATCGCCCAGGACGACGATGCCCTGGCGGCGGACGTTGCCCTCATCCCCATGCAGCGCTGGGGCCGCGAAGAGGAGATGAGCGCCCTGGCCATCGCCCTGGCCGGTACCGCCGGGGCCTACATGACCGGGGCCATCATCCCCATCGACGGCGGCTTCCACCTCTGAGGCCCGAGCCGGGCGCTGCGCACCTGCACGCGCCCACGGCTTGCAGCTGGCGAAGGCCGGCGCAGGCAGGAAGGCGAAGCACGAAAAAAAGCCTGGTCCAGGTGGAGTAAATGGGCCACTTGAGGGCGCCTTCAGCGCTGCAGCGGCGGCGTGGCCAGTGTTTCAACAACCTGCTAGGGTAGCCGCGCATTCTTCCCGGAACCCCACCATGCGTGCCCTGCTGCTGTGCCTCGCCCTGCTCCCTGCCCTACCGGCCCTTGCCGCGCCGGCGCCGTTCTATGTCTGGCAGAGCACGCTGGACGGCCGCTTCACCTGCGCCCAGGTGCAACCCGGCGAGGGCTGGGTGCGCCACAGCGGCCCCTACCGCGACGCCGGGTGCCGGGTGCCCCAGGGCGCACCGATCCGCAGCCGCTGAGTCACACGCCATGCAGCATCTGGTTTCCCCGGTCGGCATCCTGCGGTCCTGCTTCAAGGAAAAATTCGCCATTCCCCGCCAACCCCAACTCGCCCCGGCCGCCCGTGGCGTGCTGGAGCTGCTGCCACCCTTCGATGGCGGCGAGGCGGTGGCCGGTCTGGAGCAGGTGAGCCATGTATGGCTGCTGTTCCTCTTCCATCAGGCGCTGGAGGACACACCGCGCCTGAAGGTGCGCCCGCCCCGCCTGGGCGGCAACCAGACCCTGGGGGTCTTCGCCAGCCGCGCCACACACCGCCCCAACGGCATCGGCCAGTCGGTGGTGAAGCTGGACAAGGTGGAGGCCGGCCGGCTCTGGCTGTCGGGCATCGACCTGCTGGACGGCACGCCGGTGCTCGACATCAAGCCCTACGTGCCCTACGCCGATTGCCAGCTGGAGGCACGCAACGGCATCGCTGCGGCCCCGCCGGAACTGATTCCGGTGGAGTGGACGCCCGAAGCCCTGGCCCAGGCGCGGCTAGAAGGCGAGCGCCTGGGTGAGCCGCTGGTGGCGCTGGTAGAGCAGTGCCTGGCCCAGGACCCCCGCCCGGCCTACCAGAAGCCCCAACCGGAGCGCCGCTACGGCGCGCGCCTGTGGGACGTGGACGTGCGCTGGCACTACCCCGAGGCTGGCCGCATCCGCGTGCTGGAGATCGCACGCGGAGCGGACGCCTGAGGCGACTCAGCGAAAGGGGTTGAGGGCCAGCGCGTCGGCCTCGATGCAGTCCTGCCGGAGAATCAGCGGCTCCACCAGCGGCCGGCTCGCCAGGAAGTGCGGCGTCTGCATGTGGGCCTCGAACGCCGCTTCGTCGGTGTACACCTCGTACAGCCACACCCGATCCGGATCACTGCGGTCACGCAGCACGTCGAACACCAGGCAACCCGGTTCATCCCGCACGGAGGCGGCGGCATTGATGCGCATCGCTTCCATGAAGGCCTCCAGGCTTCCGGGTTTCAGTTGGGTCTTGAGCAGCAGGCAGTACATGGGTGAGTCCTTTTTGTCTTATATTCTCGAAAAATTGTATACAAAAAGGAGTGCCACCACATGTCCAACCGCCCTGCCCGGCTCAACGGCATGCGCCACATCGCCCTGCTGGTTACGGATCTCGAGGCGTGCGAGCGCTTCTACGTCGATGTCCTGGGCATGGAGGTGCTGCACCGTGCCCACGAGGACCTGGTCTACCTCACCTGCGGCAACGACAACCTGTCCCTGGGGCGCGCCACGGTGCCGAGCCACGGCGCGCAGGCGGTGGACCATTTCGGTTTCGTGGTGGACAGCCTGGAAGACCTGGAGGCCTGGTACCGCTACCTGAAGGACCAGGGCGTCACGCTGCTGGACCGCCCCTTCGCCCATGGCGACGGCACCCACAGCTTCCACCTGCTGGACCCGGCCGGGAACAAGGTCCAGCCGATCTACCACCCTGCCCTGTCCGGCCAGCGCTTCAGCCTGCCGGGCTGAAACGAAAAAGCCCGCCGGATGGCGGGCTTCTCGTCAGACGCGGCGCGGGATCACTTCTCGACGAAGGCGCGCTCGATCAGGTAGTCACCCGGCTCACGCATGCGCGGCGATACCTTCAGGCCGAAGCTGTCGAGCACCTGGCTGGTCTCGTCGAGCATGCTCGGGCTGCCGCAGATCATGGCGCGGTCGTCCTGCGGGTTGATCGGCGGCAGGCCGATGTCGCGGAACAGCTTGCCACTGCGCATCAGGTCGGTCAGGCGGCCCTGGTTCTCGAAGGGCTCGCGGGTGACGGTGGGGTAGTAGATCAGCTTCTCTTTCACCGCCTCGCCGAAGAACTCGTTCTGCGGCAGGTGCTCGGTGATGAACTCGCGGTAGGCCACTTCGTTCACGTAGCGCACGCCGTGCACGAGGATGACCTTCTCGAAGCGCTCGTAGGTCTCCGGGTCCTGGATCACGCTCATGAAGGGCGCGAGGCCGGTGCCGGTGCTCAGCAGGTAGAGGTGCTTGCCCGGGTTCAGGTCATCGAGGACCAGGGTGCCGGTGGGCTTCTTGCTGATGATGATCTCGTCGCCTTCCTTCAGGTGCTGCAGCTGGGAGGTCAGCGGGCCGTCCGGCACCTTGATGCTGAAGAACTCCAGGTGCTCCTCCCAGTTCGGGCTGGCGATGGAATAGGCGCGCATGAGCGGACGGCCGTTGGGCTGCTGCAGGCCGATCATGACGAACTGGCCGTTCTCGAAGCGCAGGCCCGGGTCGCGGGTGCACTTGAAGCTGAACAGCGTGTCGTTCCAGTGATGAACGCTGAGGACGCGCTCGGAGTTGAAGTTGCTCATGTTTCCGGAAGCTCCGAAGAGGGAATGTCGCCAGCGCCGCTTGGGCGCAATTGCGCGGCATTGTAGTGATCGCCACAATATCTGTTAACTGGATTATCAAGATATAGGTTATCGGTTATATCGATATGCGTTTCACACTCCGTCAATTGCAGGTTTTCGTCAGCGTCGCCCAGCAAGGCAGCGTCTCTCGCGCAGCCGAATCGCTGTCCCTTTCACAATCGGCGGCCAGCACCTCGCTGACCGAGCTGGAGCGGCAGTCTGGCTGCCAGTTGTTCGACCGTGTCGGCAAGCGCCTCAGCCTCAATGCGCTGGGCCACCAGTTGCTGCCCCAGGCGGTCGCCCTGCTGGATCAGGCCCGGGAGATCGAGGACCTGCTCAACGGCAAGAGCGGCTTCGGTTCGCTGGCGGTAGGCGCCACCCTGACGGTGGGCAACTACCTGGCGACCCTGCTGATCGGCAGCTTCATGCAGCGCCACCCGGAGTGCCAGGTGAGCCTGCACGTGCAGAACACGGCGAATATCGTCCAGCAGATCGCCCACTACGAACTTGATCTGGGTCTAATCGAAGGCGATTGCCAGCACCCGGACATCGAGGTCCTGCCCTGGGTGGAGGACGAACTGGTGGTGTTCTGCGCCCCCGGCCATCGCCTGGCCCAGCAGCAGCCGGTGAGCCTGGACGAGCTGTGCCGGGAGGCGTGGATCCTCCGCGAGCAGGGCTCCGGCACCCGCCTGACCTTCGACCAGGCCATGCGTCATCATCCGGTGCCGCTGAACATCCGCCTGGAGCTGGAGCACACCGAAGCGATCAAGCGCGCGGTGGAGTCGGGGCTGGGCATCAGCTGCATCTCGCGCCTGGCGCTGCGCGATGCCTTCCGCCGGGGCAGCCTGGTGCCGCTGGAAACCCCGGGGATCGACCTGCGTCGACAGTTCTATTTCATCTGGCACCGGCAGAAGTACCAGACGGCGGCCATGCGCGAGTTCCTCGAACAGTGCCGCGAACTCACGGTGGGGGTACGGCGCAGCGACGAGATCGTGCTGCCCGAGATTCCCTGATCAGCCCAGCAGGATGGTGGCCCAGACCGAACCGATCAGCGTCAGGGCGACGAACTGGGCGGCGCTGCCCATGTCCTTGGCGTTCTTGGACAGCGGGTGGCGGTCCAGGGAGATGCGGTCGATGGCCGCCTCCACCGCCGAGTTGAGCAGCTCGACGATCAGGGCCAGCAGGCACACGCCGATCATCAGCGCCCGCTCGCCGCGGCTGACATCGAAGAAGAACGCCACCGGAATCAGCACGACGTTGAGCAGCACCAGCTGGCGGAACGCGGCTTCACCGGTGAAGGCGGCACGCAGGCCATCGAAGGAATAGCCGGCGGCGTTGAGGATACGTTTGAGGCCGGTCTGGCCTTTGAATGGCGACATGGGAAGGCTGGCTGTTTGAAAGGAGCGCGCAGCCTAGCGCGGCGCGTCTCAAATTTGCGTGAAAAGGCCGGCGTCAGGCCGGCGGAATCGATTCCATCTGTTGCAGCAGCAAGGCGGCCTGGGTACGGGTCCGCACGCCGAGCTTGCGGAAGATGGCGGTGACGTGGGCCTTCACCGTGGCCTCGGACACATTCAGCTCGAAGGCGATCTGCTTGTTCAGCAGGCCTTCGCAGACCATGGTCAGCACGCGGAACTGCTGGGGCGTTAGGCTGGCCAGGCCGGCACTGGCGGCACGGGCCTCGTCGGACACGACCACCGCCTCGTCTGCTTGCGGCGGCCACCAGGCATCGCCATCGAGCACGGCACGCACGGCCGACTGGATGACCTCGAGCGGGCTGGACTTGGGAATGAAGCCGCTGGCACCGAACTCCCGCGCCCGCACCACGACCGATGCCTCCTCCTGGGCGGAGATCATCACCACCGGGATCTGCGGGTACTGGCCGCGCAACAGCACCAGGCCGGAGAAGCCGTAGGCGCCGGGCATGTTCAGGTCCAGCAGGACCAGGTCCCAGTCACTCTTCTGCGCCAGGCGCTCCTCGAGTTCGGCAATGCTGGCCACTTCCACCAGACTCACATCCTGGCCCAGTCCCAGGGTCAGGGCCTGGTGCAGGGCGCTGCGAAACAGCGGGTGATCGTCGGCGATGAGGATGTCGTAAGCGGCCATCGAGGGGTCCTTTTCTGGCGGGCCCCACCGCCCTGGCGGCGATTGGAGGGCCCTGGCGGCTAATGGGCGGCCGTGGAGCGGCGCCCAGCATGCCGACCCTCGGCGGGGTGGTCAAGCGGCCATCTTTGCGTCAGAGTCTTGGCCTTTTGACTGCCGAGAAGTCCCATGCGAAGCCAAGCCCTGCGCGCCGACATCCTGATGCTGATCACCGCCGCCATCTGGGGCGCTGCGTTCGTGGCACAACGGCTCGGCATGGATGCCATCGGCCCCTTCCTCTATACCGGCCTGCGCTTCGCACTCGGTGCCCTGGTGCTGCTGCCGCTGCTCTACCTGCTGCCACGTGGCGAACACCATGAGCCGATGAACCGGGGCCTGCTGCTGGGCGGCGTGCTGATGGGGCTGGCCCTGTCCCTGGGCATCAACCTGCAGCAGGTGGGCCTGCTGTTCACCAGCGTGACCAACTCCGGCTTCATCACCGGCCTGTACGTGATCATCGTGCCGCTGCTGGGGCTGTTGCTGGGCCATCGCACCGGCATGGGCACCTGGATCGGCGCGCTGCTGGCGGTGGGCGGCATGTTCCTGCTCAGCGTCGGCGACAACTTCCAGGTGGCGCGTGGCGACTGGCTGCAACTGGCGGGTGCGGTGGTCTGGGGCGTGCACGTGCTGCTGGTGGGGTTCTTTGCCAGCCGCCACGACCCGGTGCGACTGGCCATCCTGCAGTTCATCACCTGCGCGGTGATCAGCCTGGCCCTGGCCCTGGTGCTGGAAGACATCCGCCTGGACGCCATCGTCTCGGCCGGTCCGGCCATCCTCTATGGCGGGGTGATCGCCGTGGCCATCGGCTACACCCTGCAGGTGGTGGCGCAGAAGCACGCGATTGCCTCCCACGCGGCCATCATCCTGTCCCTGGAGGCGGTGTTCGCCGCCATCGCCGGCGCCCTCATGCTCAGCGAGTCCCTGCATGCGCGGGGCTACTTGGGCTGTGCACTGATGTTCGTCGGCATGCTGGTGGCGCAGCTCTGGCCGCAGCGCCACGAGGCTCAGAGGTAAGGACGCAGCGCCTGGTGCGCCGGGCTCTCCAGGTCCAGCGGCAGGGCGTGCTTGGCACCCAGGTAACGCTCGGTGAACAGGTCAAGGTACGCATCCAGCGCGCCGGCGGCCTGTGAGTCACCGCCCAGCTCCAGACACAGCGCGGCCACCTCGGCCGTGCACAGGTGCTCGTCACGCTTGGAGCGGCGCAGGCGGTAGCGGGAGATCTGTTCCGGGCGCAGGCTCAGCACCGGGAAACGGTCCAGGTACGGGCTCTTGCGGAACATCTTGCGAGCCTCCGTCCAGGTCGCATCCAGCAGGATGAACAGCGGTCGCTTGCCTGGCTCGACCGCCACCTCCTCCACCACCCGCTCCGGCTCGGCGTATTCCCCCGGGAACACCACGTACGGCTGCCACTGGGGATCATTCAGCAGGGCCTCGGCTGCCGGGTCGAGGGCGATCCGCGACCATTCGAAGGCGGCGGTATCGGCCACCACGTCGGCGATCAGCCAGCCGGTGTTGCTCGGTTTGAGCGGCTCCGAGTAGTACATGAACAGGCACATCCCGGCGTTGGCCGGCACCTGCGGACGCTGGTCGCAGAAGCAGTAGGCGGGAATCACCCGGCAACGCGGACAGCGGGGGGCGCGGGAGCCGCGGGCAACGAACGGGCGGGTGGCGCGGGCCAGGCATTCGGCGCGCAAGCGGAAGACGGCGTGGGTCATGGAAGGCGGGAAACCAGGGCTGTGCGGAAACGGCGCGCAGTGTACCCCCGCCCGGTCATCGATGGGCAGCGGGACGGACGAGCCGTTGCCCATTGCCCATCGCCCCACTCAGAAGGTGTGGTTGAGGGCCAGCCCGATGAAGTGGATCTGGGTCTTGTACTCGCCCTTGTAGTTGCCCCCGTTGCCGGTGCAACGCTGGCCGCTGTCGACGTAGAGGCCGCCGCTGCCGGGGACCCAGCCTGCGGGGGAGCAGTTGTCGGTGTAGTCCATCTTGCCGGTGTCGAACTGCACGAAGCTGTAGGCCAGGTCCACCGAGGTGTCCTTGAACAGCTGGTAGTTGGCGCCGAACGACAGCCAGTAGCGATCCGCGTCGGGGAAGCCGGGGTGGCGCGTGCTGGCGCCGCTAACCGGGCTCTTGTCGTAGGCAACGCCGGTGCGCAGCAGCAGGTCGTCGCTGTACTGGTAGTTCATCCCCAGGGAGATCTTGTAGGTGTCGTTCCAGTCCTGGCGGACGTTGAGATCGCCCTCGGTGACGCCGTTGAAGTAGGGGTAGCCGGCCACCTGGTCCAGGCCGACGCCGATGGTGCCGAGCCGGGAGTGGCGGGTCCAGGTGACGTCGGCCATCAGTGCGACCTTGTCGTTGAGCTGGTGGAAGGCGTTGATGGAGAGCGACTCGGGGGTGTCGATGGAGGTGCTGGCCTTGGAGTTGGGGTGCAGCCGGGTGGCGGCGAAATCCCCCGGGTTGACCCAGTTGGCCGGGTCCAGCACCAGTTCGAGCTGGTCCTTGGGCGGCAGGGTGATCACACCCAGGTCGATGCCGCCGCTGAGGTCCGCGGTTGGCGAGGGCACGGCGCCCTGGACATCGGCGAAGCTCCACTTCGACTCGCCCTTGAGGGTGTGCTTGATGTGGGAGCGGTAGGCGATGCCGAAGCGGGTCGACTCGGTGGGCTCCCAGAGGTAGCCGATGTTCCAGCCGAACCCCCAGTCGTCGCCCTTGGCGCGGAAGTAACCGTCGCCCTGGACGTTGTCGGCGAAGTTGGAGGCCACGCAGTCGACGAAGGCGTCGCCGCTCTGGCCGTTACAACGGGTGATTTCCTCCGGCACGCTGACGCCGTAGAGCAATGGGATCGTGGCCTGGCCGAGGGGCGAGGCGGCCAGCTCGGTGACCTGCTGGTTGGCCGCGACGAACTGCCCGGCCAACTGGCGGGACGCGCCCTTCACATCCGCCGCCCCACGCTGGACCGACTTGATGTACTGGGCCGAGACGCCGAAGCCGATGCTGTGATGCTCGTTGAAACGGTAGGCGATGCTGGGGTTGAAGTTGACCGTCTCCAGGCTGGCCGACTGGATACCGTAACGGCCGCTCCAGTCCTCCTCGTAGTCGAGCTTGGCGCCGTAGGGCACGAAGATGCCGAGGCCGACGGTGACCTGGTCGTTGATCTGCCGGGAGAAGTAGAAATTCGGCGCCGCAGCGGCATCCGGCAGGTAGGAACCGGCATCACCGTCACCGCTGCCGGTGGGGTTGCCGAAAACGTCGGTGCTGCCCTTGTCCTCGTATTCGCCACGGGGGATGAGGATGCTCATGCCGGTGGTCATCTGGGTACCCTTCAGACGCGCCAGGCCGGCGGGGTTGTAGAAGATCACCGAGGGGTCGGCTGCTTCGGCACCATTGGCGTGGGCGGTGCCCTGGGCGGACACGGACTGGGACCCGAAGTGGTAGCCCGAGGCCAATGCCGGGACGTGGAAGGCAAGCACGAGGCTGCCGCCGCAGAATGCGGTCAGCCAGCCGGCAGGACGAGTTGTTGTCATTGTTCTCGACTCCGAACTGTAGCGGCGGGGAACATGGCCCCGCCCTTTGTTTTCAATGACCCGCACGCAAGGCCTGGGGTGGCCGGGTCATTCCTCACTGGACACCGGAAGGCATCACGGGTTTTGGGACAGTTCGTGTTTTGCCGTCGATCCCCATCCTTAAGTCGAGGTGGGCCCTGCCTCGTGGTCATCTGCCGGTAACAGAACGCAGCCACGACGCAGGGGCCAAGCGAAGCGGCAATCTGGCCCGCGCCCCTTGTGACGGGGTTCGTTCAGGTAGGGCGGGTTGTTACGCATGACCACAGGCTGGCAGGCCGCCAGCACCGGGGGACCGCTCGTCGGCACGGTCCTGCGTTGGGAACGCCGACGGATCTTGATCTGCGGGCGGCGCTTGTTCAGGATGCGCGCACCAGGCTCCCGGGCCATGAACACTCGGCCGCAGCCAGAGTCAAAGGCTGCCCCACCCTCGGAGATTCGTATGCAACGCCTAACCCTCGCCGCCCTCGTCCTTCTCGCGCCCATCGCCGTGCAGGCGGCCTCGCTCAAGGATTTCGAGCTGACCAAGATGCTGGAGAAAGTGGCTGAGGAGAGCAGCGTCGGCACGCCCCGCGCCATCAACGAGGACATCCTTGACCAGGGCTACACGGTGGAAGGTACGGAGCTGATCAACCACCTCAGCGTCCGCCCCGCCCACGCGGCCCAGATGCGTGCCAACCCCGACTCGGTGCGCGCCCAGCTGGCCAACAGCGTGTGCCGCAACAACGGCTACCGCCAGTTGCTGGCCCGTGGCGCGGCGCTGCGCTATGCCTTCACCGAGTACAAGAGCAATCGCCCGGTCACCAACGAACGCTTCATTGCCAGCGACTGCGGCCTGAAGGCCTCCACGGCCAAGTAACACCGCCTTCCCCTCCTGCCTGCGGCTGCCGGCCCCCGTGTCCTACAGGGGGCTGGGGTCGAGGCTGCGTCTTGCGGCTGGAAAAGCCCGAGGCACTCGCGCAAGCTGTCCCAGCGTCCTGCATCCGGGTCGAATGCCCCGTTGGCAGGGCTCTGGCGCGCCCACCCCGGGCGTGCCTTGCAGTTGCTGAGCAAGGAGAACGCTATGCCTTTCGAACCGGATGACTACCTCTCCCGGCACTTCCAGACCAGCGGGATCGACCTGGCGCAAAAGGTCGACGAACTGGTCGGGCTGGTGGTTCCGCACGAAAGCCCCAACCTGTCCCTCTACCGCGAGATGGTGACCACCGTGGTGCGCATGGCCCAGGCGGATCGCAACCGCTGGGACGCCAAGATCATGCTGCAGACCCTGCGCGAGATGGAGCACGCCTTCAGCGTCCTCGAGCAGTTCAAGCGCCGTCGCAAGGTCACCGTGTTCGGTTCCGCACGCACGCCCGTGGAGCACCCGCTGTACGACCTGGCCCGCCAGTTGGGCGAGGCCATCTCCCGGCTCGACATGATGGTCATCACCGGTGCCGGTGGCGGCATCATGGCCGCCGCCCACGAAGGTGCCGGGCAGGAAAACAGCCTGGGCCTGAACATCACCCTGCCCTTCGAGCAACGCGCGAACGCCACGGTGGCGGGCACCGACCACCTGCTGTCGTTCCACTTCTTCTTCATCCGCAAGCTGTTCTTCGTCAAGGAAGCCGATGCCCTGGTGCTGTGCCCGGGCGGCTTCGGCACGCTGGACGAGGCCCTCGAAGTGCTCACCCTGATCCAGACCGGCAAGAGCCCGCTGGTGCCGGTGGTACTGCTGGACGAGCCCGGCGGCAGCTACTGGAAGGATGCGCTGGACTTCCTGCACCGCCATCTGGAACTGAACCGCTACATCCTGCCCAGCGACCTGCGCCTGGTTCGGCTGGTGCACAGCGCGGAAGACGCGGCCATGGAGATCGCCCGCTTCTACGGCAACTTCCACTCCAGCCGCTGGCTGAAGAGCGACTTCGTCATTCGCATGAACCACCCGCTGACAGAGTCGGCCCTTCACACCCTGCACGAAGAATTCAAAGGCCTGTGCCTGCAGGGCGGCTTCGAACAGCGCCCCTACTGCGAGCCTGAGCGGGACGAGCCGGAGTTCTGCCACCTCATCCGCCTGGCGTTCCGCTTCAACGGCCGCGACCACGGGCGCCTGCGGGAGCTGGTGGATTTCATCAACCTGCCGGAACACTGGGTGCGCTGACGTCCAATGAAAAAGCCCTGCCAGGTACGCCTGGCAGGGCTTTTCAGTACGTACAACACCTCAATCGTCCAGCGACGAGCCTCTCAGCAAGCGGCTGATCATCTCCATCGAATACCCCCGGTAGGCCAGGTAGCGCCCTTGCTTGGCACGCTCCTTGGCGTCGAGAGGCAATCGCGCGAACTTGCGCGTCCAGGTTTCACGCAGGTGCGCGCCCCAATCGATGTCGGCTTCACGCAAAGCCGCCTCGATGGCCGGACGGGGCAAGCCACGCTGGGCCAGGTCTTCACGGATACGGGCAGGCCCGTGACCGGAGCGGGCACGGCTGGCAATGAAGCTTTCGAGGTAACGGGATTCATCGAGAAGGCCCTCGTCGGCAAGCCGGTCGAGGGCACTTTCGATCAGTTCAGGCGGGGCGCCGCGCTGACGCAGCTTGCGCGTCAGCTCGACGCGACCGTGCTCGCGCATCGCCAGCAGGTCCATCGCGGCCCGCCGCACGGCGGCGGGGCTGTCGAGCACGACGGGCACGGGATCAGGCGTCAGCGTCGGCTTCAGCGGCTTCTTCGGCGGTGGGGACGAAGTCCTGCTTGCCGTTGTTGCGGTTCAGCAATTGCTCGCGAATCAGCTTCTCGATGGCCTTGCCGGTTTCCGGGTTGTCCTCGAGGTACTTGGCGGCATTGGCCTTGCCCTGGCCGATCTTGTTGCCCTGGTAGCTGTACCAGGCGCCGGACTTCTCGAGGATGCCCTGCTGCACGCCGAGGTCGATGACTTCGCCGCTGCGGTAGATGCCCTTGCCGTAGAGGATCTGGAACTCGGCCTGACGGAACGGCGGGGAAACCTTGTTCTTGACGACCTTGACGCGGGTCTCGCTGCCCACCACTTCCTCGCCTTCCTTCACCGCGCCGATGCGGCGGATGTCCAGACGAACGGAGGCGTAGAACTTGAGCGCGTTACCACCGGTGGTGGTTTCCGGGCTGCCGAACATGACGCCGATCTTCATGCGGATCTGGTTGATGAAGATGACCAGGCAGTTGGCGTTCTTGATGTTGCCGGTGATCTTGCGCAGGGCCTGGGACATCAGGCGGGCCTGCAGGCCGACGTGGGAGTCGCCCATCTCGCCTTCGATCTCGGCCTTGGGCACCAGGGCGGCAACGGAGTCGACGATGATCACGTCGACCGCATTGGAACGCACCAGCATGTCGGTGATTTCCAGGGCCTGTTCGCCGGTGTCGGGCTGGGAAACCAGCAGGTCATCGACATTGACGCCCAGTTTGCCGGCGTAGTCCGGGTCCAGCGCGTGCTCGGCGTCGACGAAGGCGCAGGTGGCCCCCATGCGCTGGGCTTCGGCGATCACGGACAGGGTCAGGGTGGTCTTGCCCGAGGATTCCGGGCCGTAGATCTCGACGATACGCCCCTTGGGCAGGCCGCCGATGCCGAGGGCGATGTCCAGCCCCAGGGAGCCGGTGGAAATGGCCGGGATGGCCTGGCGCTCATGGTCGCCCATGCGCATGACCGCGCCTTTGCCGAACTGCTTCTCGATCTGGCCCAGGGCAGCCGCCAAAGCACGCTTCTTGTTCTCGTCCATTGAAGTCCTCGCTCATCAAGAGGGCCTGACGGCCACCAACAACTGTATAAGTAGACAGTATTATTTCACAGGAAACTTTCGCTCGCCTACCCCTCGAACGGTTTTTCTCCTGCAGCTAGTCGGATGACACCGGGGAGGGCCGTTTCCACCGTTTGCCGACGCACCTGCTGGCGGTCGCCCACGAACTGGTAGCGACGACTGTGGCGCGCGTCTCCATCGGCCCAGGCGATCCAGACGGTACCGACCGGCTTCTCGGGCGAGCCCCCATCAGGCCCCGCAACGCCGCTGACTGCGACGGCGAATCGCGCGCCACTGCGGGCCTGCGCGCCTTCGACCATGGCCAGGACCACCTCGCGGCTGACCGCACCGACCTGGCTGAACAGGGCTTCCGGTACACCCAGTTGCGCCGTCTTCTGAGCATTGGAATAGGTGACATAGCCGGCTTCGAACCAGGCGGAGCTGCCCGGGATACGGGTGATCGCTTCGGCGATGCCACCTCCGGTGCAGGACTCCGCCGTGGTGACCTGCGCTTTTATGGCCGCCAGGGCCTTGCCAAGGCGGGCGGCAAGTTCGGTCAGGGAGAGATCGGTGTCGGGCATGTGCAACTCCGGGGTTAAAGCAGGCAAGCCGGATACCGTACACTAGCGCCCTTCCCATGCAAGACCGGGCATCGGTTCATGGCAATCGGAATGCCCGGCCCCACCTTCAGAATCGCGAAGCACCGATGGCCAAAGATACCCAGGACCTTTCCGAACACACGCCCATGATGCAGCAGTACTGGAAGCTGAAGAATCAGCATCCGGACCAGCTGATGTTCTACCGCATGGGCGACTTCTACGAGATTTTCTACGAAGACGCGAAGAAGGCGGCCAAGCTGCTGGACATCACCCTGACCGCGCGCGGGCAGTCGGCCGGCAAGGCGATTCCCATGGCAGGCATCCCCTTCCACTCCGTGGAGGGCTACCTGGCCAAGCTGGTCAAGCTCGGTGAGTCGGTGGTCATCTGTGAACAGATCGGCGACCCGGCCACCAGCAAGGGCCCGGTCGAACGCCAGGTCGTTCGGATCATCACCCCGGGTACCGTCAGCGATGAGGCCCTGCTGGACGAGCGTCGCGACAACCTGCTCGGCGCCGTGCTGGGTGACGAGCGCCTGTTCGGCCTGGCCGTGCTGGACATCACCAGTGGCCGCTTCGCCGTGCAGGAAATCAAAGGCTGGGAAAACCTCCTGGCCGAGCTCGAGCGCCTCAACCCGGCCGAACTGCTCATCCCCGACGACTGGCCGCAGGGGCTGCCGGCGGAGAAGCGTCGGGGCGTGCGCCGCCGCGCGCCCTGGGACTTCGACCGGGATTCGGCGAAGAAGAGCCTGTGCCAGCAGTTCGGCGTACAGGACCTCAAGGGCTTCGGTTGCGAGAACCTGACCCTGGCGATCGGCGCGGCAGGCTGCTTGCTGGCGTACGCCAAGGAGACCCAGCGTACCGCCCTGCCCCACCTGCGCAGCCTGCGCCATGACCGCCTCGACGATACGGTGATCCTCGATGGCGCGAGCCGTCGCAACCTGGAACTGGACGTCAACCTTTCGGGCGGACGGGACAACACCCTGCAATCCGTCGTTGACCGCTGCCAGACCGCCATGGGCAGCCGGCTACTTGGGCGCTGGCTGAACCGTCCGTTGCGTGATCGGGCCGTGCTGGAAGCACGCCAGGACTCCATCACCGCGCTGCTGGACGGCTACCGTTATGAAGGGCTGCAACCGCAGCTGAAGGAGATCGGCGACGTCGAACGGATCCTCGCCCGTATCGGCCTGCGTAACGCCCGACCCCGTGACCTGGCTCGCCTGCGCGATGCCCTGACCGCGCTGCCGGCACTGCAGGACGCCATGAGCGGCCTGGATATCCCTCACCTCCAGACCCTGGCCGGCAGCATCCGCACTTATCCGGAGCTGGCTGACCTGCTCACGCGCGCCATCATCGACAACCCGCCGGCGGTCATTCGCGATGGCGGCGTGATCAAGACCGGATACGACGCGGAACTGGACGAGCTTCAGGCGCTCAGCGAGAACGCCGGCCAGTACCTGATGGATCTGGAAGCCCGGGAGAAGGCCCGAACCGGGCTGCCGAACCTCAAGGTCGGCTACAACCGCATCCACGGCTACTACATCGAACTGCCACGGGTGCAGGCCGAGCAGGCACCTGCCGACTACATCCGGAGGCAGACGCTGAAGGGTGCCGAGCGCTTCATCACCCCGGAACTCAAGGCCTTCGAGGACAAGGCGCTATCGGCCAAGAGTCGCGCCCTCGCCCGCGAGAAGATGCTCTACGAAGCCCTGCTGGAACTGCTGATCGAGCAGCTCGCGCCTCTGCAGGACACCGCAGCCGCGCTGGCCGAACTGGACGTGCTGAGCAACCTGGCCGAGCGTGCACTCAACCTCGACCTGAACCGCCCCCATTTCGTCGACGAGCCCTGCCTGCGCATCACCCAGGGCCGCCACCCGGTGGTGGAGCAGGTGTTGGAAACCCCCTTTGTCGCGAACGACCTGACCCTGGATGACAGCACGCGGATGCTGATCATCACCGGACCGAACATGGGTGGTAAGTCGACCTACATGCGCCAGACGGCCCTGATCGTGCTGCTGGCCCATATCGGCAGCTTCGTGCCGGCAGCACGGTGCGAGCTTTCCATGGTGGATCGCATCTTCACCCGCATCGGCTCCAGCGACGACCTGGCGGGCGGGCGCTCGACCTTCATGGTGGAAATGAGCGAAACCGCGAATATCCTCCACAACGCCACGGACCGTAGCCTGGTGCTGATGGACGAAGTAGGCCGCGGGACCAGCACCTTCGACGGCCTCTCACTGGCCTGGGCAGCTGCCGAGCACTTGGCCAAGTTGCGTGCCTACACCCTGTTCGCCACTCACTATTTCGAACTCACGGTGCTGCCGGAAAGCGAGCCGGTGGTGGCCAACGTGCACCTGAATGCCACCGAGCACAATGAGCGGATCGTCTTCCTGCACCATGTTCTGCCAGGCCCGGCCAGTCAGAGCTATGGGTTGGCGGTAGCGCAACTGGCGGGCGTCCCGGGTGGAGTGATCCAACGAGCACGCGAGCACCTGGCACGGCTGGAAACCACCAGCCTGCCCCACGAATCGCCCCAGGCAGCGCCAGGGAAACCCGCGCCGCCTATGCAGAGCGACCTGTTCGCCAGCCTGCCCCACCCCGTGCTGGAGGACTTGGCCAAGGCCGATCCGGACAACCTCACGCCCCGGCAGGCACTTGATCTGCTTTATGCCCTGAAATCACGAATCTAACGCCGAGGCAAACAAGCTGTTAGAATCCCGCGCGCTCTGGACGAGCTTCGGTCGCCAGCCTGAGCCGGGATAGCCGATCCAGAGCAGGAAGCCCATGAAGTCGGGCTTCCATGCCGCCGCTTGAGGAGAGAATCAGAATGACCTTCGTCGTCACCGACAACTGCATCAAATGCAAATACACCGACTGCGTGGAAGTCTGTCCGGTAGACTGCTTCTACGAAGGCCCGAACTTCTTGGTGATCCACCCGGACGAGTGCATCGACTGCGCGCTGTGCGAACCCGAGTGCCCCGCGCAAGCCATCTTCTCCGAGGATGAAGTACCGGAGGACATGCAGGAGTTCATCGAACTGAACCGCGACCTGGCGGAAGTCTGGCCGAATATCACCGAGAAGAAAGAAGCCCTCTCTGATGCCGAAGAGTGGGACGGTGTGAAAGGCAAGCTCCAGCATCTGGAGCGCTGAAAAGCACCAAAAGAAAAGGCCCGCGAAAGCGGGCCTTTTTCATTTCTTGCGGGCAAAAAAAGGGGCGGTTGCCCGCCCACTCTTTTGTCCCTATCCCTTTGTTTCCTAATCATCATCCTGATGAACCGCATCCTGCGGCGTTCCTGGCAGAAATCCGTCTCTGCCTGCAACCATTCCGTGTCGCGTGGAAGTGATATTAACGGCTTCCCTAAACGGGACAAGCTCACCCCATGGTGCTGGAGAGCAGTGCTCTCGCTTTTTATTTAAAAAAATATTCTTTAATTTCAATTAGATAGAAAAAAGAGAAACCTAAAAACCCCGTTCACGTCGCGTTCTTTACACACTTCACTTACGCCACATGTAAGCGATAGCTTACAAAAGCTCTATCATTTCGGCCGGACACTTGCTGAGACCCCCTCAATAAAAAACCCGGCCGAAGCCGGGTTCTCAAGGGCAGCTCGCCTTATTGGAAAAGTGCGTCGCTGGAAAGCCCATTCTTTTCAAGGATTTCACGCAGGCGCTTCAGGGCCTCAACCTGAATCTGGCGCACGCGTTCTCGGGTGAGGCCAATCTCCTGGCCTACCTCTTCCAAGGTGCAACTCTCATGGCCACGCAGGCCGAACCTGCGCACCACTACCTCCCGCTGCTTGTCCGTCAGGTCGGAGAGCCACTGGTCGATGCTCTGGGACAGATCATCGTCCTGCAGAAGCTCGCAGGGGTCGGTGGGGCGGTCGTCGGTCAGTGTATCCAGGAGGGTCTTATCGGAGTCTGGGCCAAGGGAAACGTCAACCGAAGTCACCCGCTCGTTCAGGCCGAGCATGCGCTTGACCTCTTCGACAGGCTTCTCCAGCAGGTTGGCGATCTCTTCGGCCGATGGTTCGTGGTCGAGTTTCTGGGTCAACTCACGAGCCGCACGCAAATAGACGTTCAGTTCCTTGACCACGTGGATCGGCAGCCGGATGGTCCGGGTCTGGTTCATGATCGCGCGTTCAATGGTCTGACGTATCCACCAAGTGGCATAGGTGGAAAAACGGAAGCCACGCTCGGGATCGAACTTTTCAACCGCCCTGATCAAGCCGAGGTTGCCCTCTTCGATCAGGTCCAGCAGTGAGAGACCGCGATTGACATAGCGTCGAGCGATCTTGACCACCAGCCGGAGGTTGCTTTCGATCATACGCTTGCGTCCGGCGGGGTCGCCCCGCTGGGCCAGTCGCGCAAAGTGGACTTCTTCTTCTGGAGTAAGGAGAGGGGAAAAGCCGATTTCGTTGAGATAAAGCTGGGTCGCGTCCAATGCGCGGGTGTAGTCGATGTACTTGTGTTGCTTGGGTGAGTTCGACTGCCTCGAACGCGTGCCAGACGAAGTTGCCTCGGGCTCCTCGGTCAGCACGTCATCCACGATGCCCGGCTCAAGAATGAGCAGGTCGTCATCGACATCAAACTCCGGCGCTTCTTTGTTGAGTGCCATTGTTGTTGTCCCTTGCTGAGTTCGACAACAAGCCCTGGCGATACCATTTCCCTGGCTACGCCTGAGCCCGTCCAACCTACGAGGACGACGGGCTGAACAACGATCAGCGAGGCGGCAGATATTGCAGCGGATCTACAGGCTTGCCCTGGCGGCGAATCTCAAAGTGCAGCTTCACCCGGTCGGTACCTGTGGAGCCCATTTCTGCAATGGTCTGGCCAACCTTGACCTGCTGTCCCTCCCGAACCAGCAACCTGCGGTTGTGACCATAGGCGCTCACGTAGGTATCGCTGTGCTTGATGATCACCAGTTCACCGTAGCCCCGTAATCCACTTCCGGCATACACAACGGAACCATCAGACGCAGCTAAGACAGGCTGGCCTAATTCCCCGCCTATATCAATGCCTTTATTCAAACTTCCGTTTGAGGAGAATCGGGCAATCAACGGACCGCCCGCCGGCCAGGCCCAACCTGCGACAGGGCGCCCGGCTGGAGGGGCTGGAGGGGGCTGGGAGACACCCGGAGCAGGCTGCGGCCTGGAAGTGGCCGGCGGCGTCTTGGCAGTCGAGGACGGCGGAACCGGTCGTGTCGACGGCGACGTCGTAGGAGCCGTTGCCACAGTACGAGTGGGGGTTGAGCCGGTCTGGCCGTCGAAACGGATGACCTGGCCTGGGCGGATTACGTAGGGAGCCGGAATGCTGTTGCGTGCCGCAAGGGCCTTCCAGTCCCAGCCGAAACGGAACGCAATGGAATAGAGGGTATCGCCCCGCTGGACACGGTACTGCCCGGAGGTGGTCGGCTGTCGCTGCGTGCCGGAGGCCGACGGGTTGTTCCGGTCCACGACCTGGACACCACCCTTGGGCGAGCTGGCGCACCCCGCCACCAACCAGGCGATGACGACCATCGCTGCCAGTGCGCGCATGCTTCCAGTGCTAATCCCCTGCCGAATGGCCAGGCTCATTCCCGTCCCCTTTCCCTACGTCCCAAGGTCATGCTTATTGTTGCCGATTATATCTGAGGGGCACGTTATCCACTGCGCACCGCGGCGCAAGACTACGCCCGGCTACCAGCCAATCAGAGAGCCGACTGGCCTTGCAGGTTCCTTGCTGGCCGCATCAGGCCAGCGGACCACTCAGCAAGGGTACGAACCGCACCGCGTCGAGGATGTGCCGGGAGAAACCGTTTTCCTCGCGGACGATCAGCATCAATTGCTGGACGTCCCCTGCCCCGACCGGAATCACCAGCCGCCCACCCGGTGCCAATTGGTCCAGCAGCGCTTGCGGGACCTCGGCGGCAGCCGCCGTGACGATGATGCCGTTATAGGGTGCCAGTGCAGGCCAGCCTTCCCAGCCATCGCCCCAACGGAAAACCACGTTGCGCAGGTTCAGCTCGGCCAGACGTTCCTTCGCACGATCCTGCAGTGCCTGGATCCGCTCGACGGAGAACACCCGCTCCACCACCTGCGCCAGGATCGCGGTCTGGTAGCCGGAACCGGTGCCGATTTCGAGCACCTTGTCCAAGGGCCCCGCCGCCAGCAGCAGCTCGCTCATTCGCGCCACCATGTAGGGCTGCGAGATCGTCTGGTTGTGGCCGATGGGAAGCGCTGTGTCTTCGTAGGCCCGGTGGGCCAAGGCCTCATCGACGAACAGGTGGCGCGGGGTCCGACGGATGCTTTCCAGCACATGGGCGTTGGACAGCCCTTCCTCATAGAGGCGCTGGATCAGGCGTTCGCGCGTGCGCTGCGAGGTCATGCCGATGCCCCGGCGCAACAGATCATCCTGCTCGCGAGCCATCAGGACAGGCCTCCCAACCAGCTATCCAACGAGTCGAACGCCTGGGTGAAGGTGCGATCGAGCTGAAGCGGGGTGATCGAGACATAGCCCTGCATGACTGCATGGAAATCAGTCCCGGGTCCACCATCCTCCGCGTCCCCGGCGACCGAGATCCAGTAGCCCTCCTTCCCCCTCGGGTTCACCACCTTCACCGGTGCGGCTGCACGAGCGCGATGGCCAAGGCGGGTGAGCTGGATGCCACGGATATGGTCCAGCGGGAGGTTCGGGATGTTCACGTTGAGCACGGTGCGGGGCGGCAGGTCGAGCTGCTCGTGCGCCTCCACCAGCAGGCGGGCGAAATGCGCCGCTGTCGGCAGGTTGTCCGGCTGCCGCGAAAGCAACGAGAAGGCAAAGGCCGGACGGTCGAGGAAACGCCCCTCCAAGGCAGCAGCCACCGTCCCGGAATAAAGCACGTCATCTCCCAGGTTGGCGCCCAGGTTGATGCCGGAGACCACCATGGCAGGGGCCTCCTCCAGCAATCCGTTCAGGCCGAGGTGCACGCAGTCGGTCGGGGTGCCGTTGATGCTGATGTAACCGTTGGCCAGGACCTGCGGATGCAGGGGGCGGTCCAGCGTCAATGCACTGCTGGCGCCGCTCCGGTCCTGATCGGGCGCGATGACCACACACTCGGCATAACCCTCGAGCGCAGCATGGAGGGCAGCGATACCGGGTGCGTTCACCCCGTCGTCGTTGGAAATCAGAATACGCATGGATTGTCCGTGTGCCCCACCGGCACCAGATCGACAAGCTCGCGCACCACAGCGGTAGCGAAGCATCCGGCCGGCAGGACGAATTCCAGTTGCAGAACGTCAGGCCCGGGATAATGCCACGTAAGTCCCCCGATGGGGAGGCGCAGGATGCGCCGTTCGTGCGCCATGCCCGCCTCGACGAGCCAGTCACGCAGGGCCGGCTCGGCCAGCGCCACGGATTGCTCCAATGCCTGCGTCGAACCGCCGGCCGGAGAGTCACCCTGGCCCCACAGCGGGCCGGTGGGATGCAGATCGAGAATCGCCAACCTCGGGTCGGCGCACTCGGCCTCTCCTGCCGGGAAGAAACTCCGGCTGTCGGTGAAGGCCAGGAGATCGCCGACCTGCGCCTGGTTCCAGTTGCCATTGGCCACACGCGCAGCCAGTACCCGGTTGAACAAGTAACTGCGGCCTGCCGAGAGCAAACGGGAGCGCAGGTTACGCTGCTCGGGCAGTACCCGCTGCTCGGCGAAGTGCCGGGCCTGCAGCAGGTTGCCGCCCTCGTGGCCAAAGCGCTGCAGGCCGAAGTAGTTGGGCACGCCGACGGCAGCCAGCGTCTTCAGCCGAGCCTCCAGGGCTGCCGGGTCGGCCTGCAAGGCCGTCAGCCTCAAGGTGAAGCCGTTGGCCGAGTGGGCACCACGCTGCAGCTTTCTCTTATGGCGGACCTGGCGCAGGATGCGCAGGGTCTCGCCTTCTGCCGAAGCAAGGTCCGGATCGGCCTTGCCCGGCAGGTGCAGGCTGAACCACTGGCGGGTCAGCGCCTGGCGATCCTTCAGGCCGGCGTAGCTGATGGCCCGCAGGGGAACGCCCGCAGCCCGCGCAATGCGCCGGGCCGCTTCCTCGGTATTGAGGCCGCGCTTTTCCACCCACAACCACAGGTGTTCACCTTCACCCGCCAGGGGAATGTCCAGCACCTCGTCCACCTGGAAGTCCTCGGCCACCGCCTTGAGGACGGCCTGGCCGAGCGCTTCGCCATGGGCCCGGGGCCCCAGCAGTTCGAGTTCGGTCATAGCGGCAGCAGCAGGGCAACAGCGTGGACGGCGATGCCCTCTTCACGCCCGGTGAAACCGAGCTTCTCGGTGGTGGTCGCCTTGACGTTGACCTGGTCGATACCGACCTCAAGGTCAGCCGCAATGGCAGCGCGCATCGCCTCGATGTGCGGCGCCATCTTCGGTGCCTGGGCCACGATGGTGGCGTCGACGTTACCCACCTTCCAGCCCTTGCCCTTCACCTGGGCCAGGACATGGCGGAGCAGCACGCGGCTGTCCGCTCCCTTGAACTGCGGGTCGGTGTCCGGGAAGTGCTTGCCGATATCACCGAGTGCCGCCGCACCGAGCAAGGCGTCGGACAGTGCGTGAAGCACCACGTCGCCGTCGGAATGGGCCACCAGGCCGAACCTATGGGGGATGCGTACCCCGCCGAGGGTGATGTGATCACCGTCACCGAAGCGGTGTACGTCGTAACCGTGTCCAATGCGCATGAGAGGAATGCCCCGTAAGAACAGGGGCGGGATTCTACCCGAAAGCGGAGCGACCGATGGCCGCCCCGCCTGGGTAACGCGTCAGCCCTGCAGGGCTGAAGCGTGATGGCGCAGGTGATCGTCGATGAAGCTGGAGATGAAGTAGTAGCTGTGGTCGTAGCCCGGCTGCAACCGCAGGGTCAGCGGATGGCCACTGGCGCGGGCGGCAGCCTGCAGCGCGTCCGGCTTGAGCTGGCCCTCCAGGAAGTCATCGCGGTCGCCCTGGTCAACCAGGATCGGCAGACGCTCCTGGGCTTCGGCCAGCAGTGCACAGGCATCCCACTCGCGCCAGCGCGAACGGTCATCACCCAGGTAACGGGAGAACGCCTTCTCGCCCCAGGGGCAAGCCATTGGATTGCTGATCGGCGCAAAGGCCGAAACCGACTGGTAGCGCCCAGGGTTCTTCAGCGCGCAGACCAGCGCGCCGTGCCCACCCATGGAGTGCCCCGCGATGCCACGGCGGTCCGAAACCGGGAAGTTGGCCTCCACCAGCGCCGGCAGCTCATGCACCACATAGTCGTACATGCGGTAGTGACGGGCCCAGGGCTCCTGGGTCGCATTGACGTAAAAACCGGCACCCAGGCCGAAATCCCAGGCCTTGTCCGGGTCATCCGGCACACCCTCGCCCCGGGGGCTGGTGTCGGGCGCGACGATGATCAGCCCAAGCTCGGCCGCCAGGCGCTGGGCGCCGGCCTTCTGCATGAAGTTCTCGTCGGTGCAGGTCAGCCCGCTCAGCCAGTAGAGCACGGGCAGCTTCTCGCCCTGTTCCGCCTGGGGCGGCAGGTACACCGCGAACACCATGTCGCAGTTCAGGCAGGTCGAGCGATGGCGGTAGCGCTTGTGCCAGCCACCGAAGCTCTTGTTGCTGGAAACGATCTCGAGGGTCATGGGGGCCTCCGGGTCGTCCTCAGGTCAACGCACAGGCGACAGGCAATCCCTGCCGCCCTGCGCCAGCCGAAAGGGCGATCAGTAGTGGATGACGGTGCGGATGCTCTTGCCTTCGTGCATCAGGTCGAAGGCCTCGTTGATGCGATCCAGCCCCATGGTGTGGGTGATGAAGGTGTCCAGCGGGATCTCGCCCGACTGGGACTTCTCCACGTAGGTCGGCAGCTCGGTGCGGCCTTTCACCCCACCGAAGGCCGAGCCACGCCACACGCGACCGGTGACCAGCTGGAACGGACGGGTCTTGATCTCAGCACCGGCCGGAGCCACGCCGATGATGACCGACTCTCCCCAGCCCTTGTGGCAGCACTCCAGCGCCGCACGCATCAGGTCGACGCTGCCGACGCACTCGAAGCTGTAGTCCACGCCGCCATCGGTCATCTCGACGATCACGTCCTGGATCGGCTTGGCGTGGTCCTTCGGGTTGACGAAGTCGGTCGCACCCAGCTCGCGGGCCACGTCGAACTTGGAGGGGTTGATATCGATGGCGATGATGCGCGAAGCCTTGGCCATCTTGGCGCCGATGATGGCGGCCAGGCCGATGCCGCCGAGGCCGAAGATGGCGACGGTAGCGCCCTCCTCCACCTTCGCGGTGTTGAGCACGGCGCCGATGCCGGTGGTCACGCCACAACCCAGCAGGCAGACCTTCTCCAGCGGGGCTTCCTTGGGAATCTTCGCCAGGGAGATCTCCGGCAGCACGGTGTACTCGGAGAAGGTCGAGCAGCCCATGTAGTGGTAGATCGGCTGGCCGTTGTAGCTGAAGCGGCTGGTGCCGTCGGGCATCAGGCCCTTGCCCTGGGTCGCACGGACCTTCTGGCACAGGTTGGTCTTGCCGGACTTGCAGAACTTGCACTCGCGACATTCGGCCGTGTAGAGCGGGATCACGTGGTCGCCCACCGCCAGGGAGGTGACGCCTTCGCCCACCGCCTCGACGATGCCGCCGCCTTCGTGGCCGAGGATGCACGGGAACACACCCTCGGAATCCGCGCCCGACAGGGTGTAGGCGTCGGTGTGGCAGACACCGGTGGCGACGATGCGCACCAGGACCTCGCCCGCCTTGGGCGGCGCGACATCGACTTCGACGATCTGCAGGGGTTTGCCAGCCTCGAAGGCAACGGCGGCGCGGGACTTGATCATGGCGCTTCTCCAGCGATGTGAACGGTGGCGGGAGTGTAGATGACCTCGATTTGGTAAATAATCCACCACAAAGCAAAACTTTATTGCCACATAGGGATAATCCAATGAACCGCTGGGAAGGCCTGGACGAATTCATCGCCGTCGCGGAAACCGGCCAGTTCACCGCCGCGGCCCAGCGCATCGGCCTCTCTTCATCCCAGGTGAGCCGCCAGATCGCCCGACTGGAAGAGCGCCTGCAAACCCGCCTGTTCTACCGCAGCACCCGCAAGGTAGCGCTGACCGAGGCCGGGCAAACCTTCCTGCAGCACTGCCAGCGCCTGGTGGATGCGCGGGACGAGGCCATGCGCGCCATCAGCGACCTGACCGGCGAACCCAAGGGCCTGCTGCGCATGACCTGCGCGGTGGCCTATGGCGAGCGCTTCATCGTGCCGCTGGTGAACGCCTTCATGGCACGCCACCCGCAGCTGCGGGTCGACATCGAGCTGAGCAACCGCCCTCTGGACCTGGTGCACGAAGGGCTGGACCTGGCCATCCGCCTTGGCCGCCTGCAGGACTCGCGGCTGGTGGCGACGCGCCTTGCGCCCCGCGTCATGTACCTGTGCGCCGCCCCGAGCTACCTGGAACGCTATGGCCGGCCCCACAGCCTGTCCGAGCTGGCCCGGCACAATTGCCTGGTGGGCAGCTCGGACCAGTGGACCTTCCAGCAGGACGGCAAGGAACAGAGCCTAAGGGTGCAGGGCAACTGGCGCTGCAACAGCGGCCAGGCCGTGCTGGATGCCACGCTACGTGGCTTCGGCCTGTGCCAGCTCCCCGACTACTACGTGCTGGACCACCTGAAGAGCGGCGAGCTGGTGTCCCTGCTGGAGCAGCATCGCCCGCCGAATACCGCCGTCTGGGCGCTGTACCCCCAGCAGCGCCACCTGTCACCCAAGGTCCGCCAACTGGTGGATGCACTCAGGGACGGCCTGGCGTCGACCCACCCGGCGGCGTAGGCGTGGGGGCCCGCCCATGGCGATGCAGGAAGCCGTGGACGTGCCCGGGGAAGCGCGAAGCCACCCAGGCAAACCCCAGGTACTTGAGGACCTTGCCTGCCAGGATGGCGGCGAACGCTCCCGGGTAGGCCAGCGGCACGGTGGACAACGCCAGCAGCGCCGGCGTCTGCGGCAAGGGCAGCAGGGCCACAGCGAAGAGCGCCAGCAGCCCGTACTCATGGGTCCAGCCCATCACCCGCAGCCAGGAAGGGTCAGTGGCCATGGCCGGGAACCAGGCGTACAGCTGGCTCCAGCCCAGGTAGTGGGCGATCAGCATCATCCCCAGCGCACCGCAGCTGCTGCCCAGGGCGGCGAACAGGCTGACCACGCCCCAACGCCGGGGCGCCATGAGCACGGCGGGAACCACGACGGAGGTGATGGGATAGGCCGCCGTCAGGGTGCCGACGAAAGCCAGCCCCAGGCACAGCCAGGGCAGCCGCCAGCCGTCACCGGCCCAGCGCAGCAACCGGTGCAGGTAGCCTTCCAGGCGGGGCAGCAGGCGTCCCAGGCGCTTCATGGCAGGGCTCAGCGGTCGAACAGGCCACGCTGCAGGCGCAGCAGGTCTTCGGGGGTGGTGACCTTGATGTTGTCGGCGCGCCCTTCCACCAGACGGGGAGCAGCGCCTGCCCACTCCATCGCCGACGACTCGTCGGTGATCGCCACGCCGGCGACCAGCGCATCGGCCAGGGCCCGGTGCAGCGCACCGAAACGGAACATCTGCGGGGTGTAGGCCTGCCAGACCTGGCTGCGGTCGATGGTGTCGGCGACTCGCCCATCAGGGCCGATCCGCTTGAGGGTGTCCCGGGCGGGGACCGCCAGCAGGCCGCCCACCGGATCGTCGGCCAGCTCCGCCAGCAGGCGATCCAGGTCGGAACGGGACAGATTGGGTCGGGCCGCATCGTGCACCAGCACCCAGTCGCGCGGTTGCGCGCCGAGTTCGGCCAGACGCAGGAGTGCATTGAGCACCGAGTCCGCACGCTCCCGGCCACCCTCGGCGCGCTCGATGCGCGGGTCACGGGATGCAGCAAGGCTCGGCCAGTACGGGTCCTCCGGGCTCAGGCTAACCACCAGGCGCTTGAGCCGCGGATGGTCGAGAAAGGCTGCAAGGGTATGTTCGAGCAAGGTGCGTCCGGCCAGCTCCAGGTACTGCTTGGGTCGGTCGGCACGCATGCGGGCCCCCACGCCGGCGGCGGGGATCACGGCCCAGAATTCGGGGAGCTCGGGTGGGGTCATTCGGTGATCTGGTAGAGGGTCTCGCCCTCTTTGACCATGCCCAGCTCATGGCGGGCACGCTCCTCGACGGTTTCCGTACCCTTCTTGAGCTCCGACACCTCGGCCTCGAGGATGCGATTGCGCTCGAGCAGGCGCTCGTTCTCGCCCTTCTGCTCGGCGATCTGCTTTTCCAGTTCGGCGACTTGGGCGAGGCTGCCATCACCCACCCAGAGGCGATACTGCAACCCGGACAAGGCCAGGATCAGTACAACGAACAACCAGTAGGGGGATTTGGCCATCGAAAGAGAAGTATCCATACGAAAAGGGCAGCTTTCGCTGCCCTTTTTATCATCCCCGGCTTAGCCGCGGAACTCGGCACGACCGCGGTAAGGGGCCTTTCCGCCCAGTTGCTCTTCGATACGCAGCAGCTGGTTGTACTTGGACACGCGGTCGGAACGGCACAGGGAGCCGGTCTTGATCTGGCCGGCAGCGGTGCCTACAGCCAGGTCGGCGATGGTGCTGTCCTCGGTTTCACCGGAACGGTGGGAGATCACCGCGGTGTAGCCGGCAGCCTTGGCCATCTGGATGGCTTCCAGGGTCTCGGTCAGGGAACCGATCTGGTTGAACTTGATCAGGATCGAGTTGGCGATGCTCTTGTCGATGCCTTCCTTGAGGATCTTGGTGTTGGTCACGAACAGGTCGTCACCCACCAGTTGCACCTTCTCGCCGATCTTCTCGGTCAGGGACTTCCAGCCGGCCCAATCGGACTCGTCCATGCCGTCTTCGATGGAGATGATCGGGTAGCGCTGGGTCAGGCCGGCCAGGTAGTCGGCGAAACCGTTGGCGTCGAACACCTTGCCTTCGCCGGCCAGGTCGTACTTGCCGTCCTTGAAGAACTCGCTGGAAGCGCAGTCCAGGGCCAGGGTCACGTCGGTGCCCAGCGTGTAGCCAGCATTGGCGACGGCTTCGGCGATGGCGCCCAGGGCGTCTTCGTTGGAGGCCAGATTCGGGGCGAAGCCGCCCTCGTCACCCACCGCGGTGTTCAGGCCACGAGCCTTCAGCACGGCTTTCAGGTGGTGGAAGATCTCGGCGCCCATGCGCAGGGCGTCGGCGAAGTTCTTGGCGCCGACCGGCTGAACCATGAACTCCTGGATGTCGACATTGTTATCGGCGTGCTCGCCGCCGTTGATGATGTTCATCATCGGGACGGGCATGGAGTACTGGCCCGGAGTGCCGTTCAGATCGGCAATGTGCGCGTACAGCGGGACACCCTTGGCCTGGGCAGCTGCCTTGGCAGCCGCCAGGGACACGGCGAGGATGGCGTTGGCGCCCAGCTTGGCCTTGTTCTCGGTACCGTCGAGCTCGATCATCGCGCGGTCCAGGGCCTTCTGGTCAGTCGCGTCCTTGCCCAGCAGCAGGTCGCGGATCGGGCCGTTGATGTTGGCCACGGCCTTCAGCACGCCCTTACCCAGGTAACGGCTCTTGTCGCCATCACGCAGTTCCAGCGCCTCGCGGGAACCGGTGGATGCACCGGACGGCGCGCAGGCGCTGCCGATGAAACCGTTCTCGAGGATCACGTCGGCTTCCACGGTGGGGTTGCCACGGGAATCCAGAACCTCGCGGCCCTTGATGTCGACGATCTTTGCCATTGTTGTTAGCACTCCAAAGTTGACGATAACGCTGCAGCGAAATTAGAGGGGCGGGCCGTCCGGATGTTCATTCGGCAGTTCCGGCGAAAACATGACCGACTGGTCAGCTTGCGCCCGCCCGGCACTTTACCGGAGAACTGCCGGCTCAGGCAGTCTCGATCGGCGGAAAAGCCTTGACCAGGTCATCCAGGCGCTTGAGCTGGTCGAGGAACGGCTCCAGCTTGTCCAGGCGCAGGGCGCACGGGCCATCGCACTTGGCGTTGTCCGGGTCCGGGTGGGCCTCGAGGAACAGGCCGGCCAGCCCCTGGCTCATGCCCGCCTTGGCCAGGTCGGTGACCTGGGCACGACGACCGCCCGCGGAATCCGCGCGGCCGCCCGGCATCTGCAGGGCGTGGGTGACGTCGAAGAACACCGGGTAGCCGAACTGCTTCATGATGCCGAAGCCGAGCATGTCGACCACCAGGTTGTTGTAGCCGAAGGACGAACCGCGCTCGCAGAGGATCAGGCGATCGTTACCGGCTTCTTCGCACTTGGTCAGGATGTGTTTCATCTCCTGGGGTGCGAGGAACTGGGCCTTCTTGATGTTGATGACTGCATGGGTCTTCGCCATCGCCACCACCAGGTCGGTCTGGCGGGAGAGGAAGGCCGGCAGTTGGATGATGTCGCAGACCTCGGCCACCGGAGCGGCCTGGTAAGGCTCGTGCACGTCGGTAATGACAGGCACGCCGAAGGTCTTCTTCACCTCTTCGAAGATCTTCATCCCCTCTTCCAGGCCGGGGCCACGGAAGGAGTTGATGGAGGAGCGGTTGGCCTTGTCGAAGCTGGCCTTGAACACGTATGGGATGCCGAGTTTCTCGGTGACCCGCACGTACGCTTCGCAGACCTTCAGCGCCAGGTCACGGGACTCCAGCACGTTCATGCCACCGAAGAGCACGAAGGGCTTGTCGTTGGCGATCTCGATGTCGCCGACGCGAACGATCTTCTGCTGCATGCTCAGGCCTTCTTCGCTTTCTGGGCCAGGGCGGCCTTGACGAAGCCGCTGAACAGCGGATGGCCGTCACGCGGGGTGGAGGTGAACTCCGGGTGGAACTGGCAGGCGACGAACCACGGATGGTCCGGTGCCTCGACCACTTCGACCAGGGCGCCGTCGCCGGAGCGGCCGGTGATCTTCAGGCCGGCTTCCTTCAGTTGCGGCAGCAGGTTGTTGTTCACTTCGTAGCGGTGGCGGTGGCGCTCGACGATCTCGTCCTTGCCATAGCAGGCGTGAACCTGCGAGCCGGCCTCCAGCTGGCAGGCCTGGGCGCCGAGGCGCATGGTACCGCCCAGGTCCGAGGCTTCGGTACGGATCTCGGTGGCGCCGGTGGCGTCCTGCCACTCGGTGATCAGGCCGACCACCGGATGGCCGCTGGCCTTGTCGAACTCGGTGGAGTTGGCGTCGGTCCAGCCCAGTACGTTACGGGCGAACTCGATCACGGCCACCTGCATGCCGAGGCAGATGCCCAGGTAGGGGATCTTGTTCTCGCGGGCGTACTTGACGGTGGTGATCTTGCCTTCCACGCCGCGCAGGCCGAAACCGCCGGGGACCAGGATGGCATCGACGCCTTCCAGCAGGCTGGTGCCCTGGTTCTCGATGTCTTCGGAGTCGATGTAGCGCAGGTTCACCTTAGTGCGGTTCTCGATGCCGGCGTGGCTCATCGCTTCGATCAGCGACTTGTAGGCATCCAGCAGTTCCATGTACTTGCCGACCATGGCGATGGTGACTTCCTTCTCGGGGTTCAGCTTGGCGTCAACCACGCGGTCCCACTCGGACAGGTCGGCACCGCCACA
This sequence comes from Metapseudomonas otitidis, assembly GCF_011397855.1. Taxonomy (NCBI): domain Bacteria; kingdom Pseudomonadati; phylum Pseudomonadota; class Gammaproteobacteria; order Pseudomonadales; family Pseudomonadaceae; genus Metapseudomonas; species Metapseudomonas otitidis. Next base: position 4,710,331 of record NZ_AP022642.1, read on the forward strand.
CTGCAGGCCGAAACGCTCGACGACGAAGTCGTCCAGGCCCTGGGCGTGCAGCACGGAGGGAATGCGGTAGATGGTGTCGACGTCCTGCAGGGCGATGACCGCACGCTCTTCCACGTTGGTGAACAGCGCGATCTTGCGGCGGGAGGACAGGTCGACCTCGTGGTCGGAGCGGCAGATCAGCACGTCGGGCTGCAAGCCGATGGAGCGTAGCTCCTTCACCGAGTGCTGGGTCGGCTTGGTCTTGGTCTCGCCAGCGGTGGCGATGTAGGGCACCAGGGTCAGGTGCATCAGCATCGCGCGCTTGGCGCCGACCTCCACCCGCAGCTGGCGGATGGCTTCGAGGAAGGGCTGGGACTCGATGTCACCCACGGTGCCGCCGATCTCCACCAGGGCCACGTCGGCATCGCCAGCGCCCTTGATGATGCGACGCTTGATCTCGTCGGTGATGTGCGGAATCACCTGGATGGTGGCGCCCAGGTAGTCACCACGGCGCTCCTTGCGCAGCACGTCGGCATAGACGCGGCCGGTGGTGAAGTTGTTGTTCTGGGTCATGGTGGTGCGCACGAAGCGCTCGTAGTGGCCCAGGTCGAGGTCGGTCTCGGCGCCGTCCTCGGTGACGAACACTTCGCCGTGCTGGAACGGGCTCATGGTGCCCGGGTCCACGTTGATGTACGGGTCCAGCTTGAGCATGGTGACCTTCAGGCCCCGCGCTTCCAGAATGGCGGCCAAGGATGCCGAGGCGATGCCTTTCCCCAATGAAGAAACAACACCACCCGTGACGAAGATGTAGCGCGTCATGAATAACCCTAGAAGTCAGCGTTTAGGCGGAAGGCCGCCGGAGAGAGCGAATCGGGCCTGGGCCCGGAATCTGGAACAGTGCCGAAACGGCAAGCACCTGCCAGTTCCGAGGGAATCGGCAGGTGCTCTGTAAGACGGGAGCGTAGTCTACCGGAAAGACCCTTTCAGCTCAAACCTTGGTCATTCGTCGGGGGTGTCCACGACAGGGTCCAGCCCCCCTCCCGAGGCCCCTCCAGCCCTTGAAGATTGGGCACCGCAAGCAGTTCGTCGCCTCGGTAGAGCAAGGGCAGGCGACCCCGGGCAAAAGCCGGGAAACCCCGTTCGTTGAGCAGCCGCTTGAGGTCACGGCGCCCCCGTCCGTCGAGCTGCATGGCCTCCCCGCCTTGGCGATAGCGCACCTGCAAGGGACCTTCCGGTCCCCGCCCTTCGATCCACACCACGCCATTGCCGTCCAGGGCCAGGGGATGCTCGGGGTTCGGCCAGGGCTGCGCCGCCGGCACGCCATCCAGCCAGGCGTTGCTGAGCCACCAGAGCCGGCCACCGGCGCGGCGCAGTTCGCCACCAGCCAGGCGCCAGACCGGTTCGGCATCCGGTGCGGCATCACGCAAGGCCACCCAGCCCGCCCAGTGATTGCTGTCGGGCATGGCCGTGAAGGTGGCGAGCCAGTGACGCAGGGCATTGCGCTGCCGTGGTTCGGACAACGCCAGCAGCGGATCGAGGGAGAGGGTCGGCAAACCCAGCCAGGGGAATGCCTCGGTGTCTCGCGCGGCAGCCAGGTCGATGGCCGCCAACTCCCCCAGCAGCGCCTCACCCTCGGCCAGGTGCGCAGCACTGCGGACCATGCCGCCGAGCGCGCGCGGCCAGCGTGACACCAGGGCAGGCAGGACGATCTGTCGCAGGTAGTTGCGGTCCAGCCGGGTGTCCTGGTTCGACGGGTCCTCGACCCAGTCCAGCCCTTGCTCCCGCGCATAGGCCTCCAGGTCCTGACGGGCCACGTCCAGCAACGGCCGCAGCAAGTGACCGTCGCCCAGAGCGCGGCTCACCGGCATCCCCGCCAGACCCCGCACGCCAGCACCGCGCATCAACCGGAACAGCAGCGTCTCAGCCTGATCGTCACGGTGCTGAGCCAGCATCAGCACCTGCCCCCCCTCAACGGCCTGCTCGAAGGCGCCATAGCGCGCCCGACGAGCGGCATTCTCCAGGCTGGCGCCCTCCTCCACGACAACGGAGGCATGCATCAAGGGCACACCGAGTCGGTCACACACGGCCTGGCAATGGGCCGGCCATGCCTCGGCAGCCGACTGCAGGCCGTGATGGACATGAAGTGCGCTGAGCGGCGGCACGTCACCCTGGCGGGAGAGCGCAACCAGCAGATGCAGCAGGACGGTGGAGTCGAGGCCACCGGAGAAGGCGACCGTCCACCCCGGCGCGGAACGCCAGGGCAGGGTGCGGGACAGCAGGAGGGAATGGAGCGAGCGGGCCAGTGGCGAGCCCTCATCAGCCCGCCCCGGCGCGTGGCCCTCAGGCCACGCCATAACTCATCAGACGCTCGTAGCGACGGGCCAGCAGGTCGTCGACCGACAGCTTCTTCAGGGTCTTGAGCTGGCCGAGTAGCTCCTCGCGGATCGACTGGGCCGCAATGGCCGGCTCGCGGTGGGCACCGCCCAGCGGCTCGGGAATGACCTTGTCGACGATCCCCAGGCCTTTCAGGCGCTCGGCGGTGATGCCCATGGCCTCGGCCGCATCGGGCGCCTTCTCGGCGGTTTTCCACAGAATGGAGGCGCAACCTTCCGGCGAGATCACCGAGTAGGTGGAGTACTGCAGCATGTTCAGGCGATCGCACACGCCGATGGCCAGCGCACCGCCGGAACCACCTTCGCCGATCACGGTGGCGATGATCGGAGTTTTCAGACGCGCCATGACCCGCAGGTTCCAGGCGATGGCCTCGCTCTGGCCGCGCTCTTCGGCATCGATGCCCGGGTAGGCACCAGGGGTGTCGATGAAGGTCAGGATGGGCATCTTGAAGCGCTCGGCCATCTCCATCAGGCGGCAGGCCTTGCGGTAGCCCTCGGGACGGGGCATGCCGAAGTTACGACGGACCTTCTCACGCACTTCACGGCCTTTCTGATGACCGATCACCATCACCGGCTGGTCGTCCAGGCGGGCTACGCCGCCGACGATGGCCGCGTCGTCGGAGAAATGGCGATCGCCATGCAGCTCGTCGAACTCGGTGAAGATGTGGCTGATGTAGTCCAGGGTGTAGGGCCGGCGCGGATGGCGGGCCAACTGGGCGATCTGCCAGCTGGTCAGGTTGCCGAAGATGCTTTCGGTCAGGGCGCTGCTTTTTTCCTGAAGGCGGGCAATCTCGTCGCTGATGTTCAGCGCATTGTCGTTGCCGACCAGGCGCAGCTCCTCGATCTTGGCTTGCAGGTCAGCGATCGGCTGTTCGAAATCCAGAAAGTTCGGGTTCATAGGCTTCCGTCGTGCGCGTGGGGCCAGGCGGCTGGGTCCATTTGGCGCCCTACCTTAATGGAAGGGCGCATGTGGGTCGAGAGAACGCGGCGCGTCAGCCGCGTCTCACCGGTAGTGCAGGAAGACGTTGTCGCGCCCGAACTGGTCACGCAATGCCTGAATCAGCGTATCGGCCGGGTCGATGCACCACTGCTCGCCGAACTGCAGCAGGGCACGGGCACTGGGGCCTGCGTAGTCGATGGTGATCGGGCAGGAGCCCCGGTGGCGCCCGCACAGGTCGGCGAGCCAGCGCAGGCGGTCGCCTTGCAGGGCGCTGTGGTCCACCTTCATCCGCAGGCTCTCGGCCAGCCCGGTACGCGCCTCCTCCAGGCTCATGACGCGCTTGGCACGCAGGCGCAGGCCACCGGAGAAGTCGTCGTGGCTCACCTCCCCTTCCACCACCACCAGCGCATCGGTCTGCAGCAGGGTGTGGGCAGAGGCGAAGGCATCGGCGAACAGGGAGGCCTCGATGCGCCCGGAGCGGTCGTCGAGGGTGATGAAGCCCATCTTGTCGCCCTTCTTGTTCTTCATCACCCGCAGGTTGACGATCAGGCCGGCGATGGTCTGGGTATCCCGCGCGGGCTTGAGCTCGACGATGCGCTGACGGGCGAAGCGGCGCACCTCGCCCTCGTATTCGTCGATGGGGTGCCCGGTGAGGTAGAGCCCCAGGGTGTCCTTCTCGCCCTTGAGGCGCTCCTTGAGGGTCAGCTCCTTGGCCCGACGGTGGTTGGCGTAGACGTCGGCGTCGGGCTCGGCGAAGAGCCCGCCGAACAGGTCCATGTGGCCGCTGTCGTGGCTGCGGGCGGTCTGCTCGGCGGCCTGGATGGCTTCCTCCATTGCCGCGAGCAGCACGCCCCGGTTGCGGTCGATGCCAGCCTGGTAGGCCTTGGGCTCGTCACTGAAGAACGGCCCGAGGCGATCCAGCGCACCGCCACGGATCAGCGCTTCCAGCGTGCGCTTGTTGATGCGCTTAAGGTCGACACGGTTGCAGAAGTCAAACAGGTCCTTGAACGGCCCACCCTCGTCACGGCATTCGACGATGGCCTCCACCGGCCCCTCGCCCACGCCCTTGATCGCACCGAGGCCGTAGATGATCTGCCCGGCGTCGTCGACGGTGAAGCGGTAGTCGGAGTTGTTCACGTCCGGCGCGACGATGCGCAGCTTCATGCTGCGGCACTCTTCGATGAGCGTCACCACCTTGTCGGTGTTGTGCATATCCGCCGTGAGCACCGCCGCCATGAAGGGCGACGGGTAGTGGGCCTTCAACCAGGCGGTCTGGTAGGAAACCCAGCCATAGGCGGCGGAGTGGGACTTGTTGAAGCCGTAACCGGCGAACTTCTCCACCAGATCGAAGATGTTGCCCGCCAGCTCGGCATCGATGCCATTGCTGGCACAGCCCTCGATGAAGCCGCCGCGCTGCTTGGCCATTTCCTCGGGCTTCTTCTTGCCCATGGCGCGACGCAGCATGTCCGCGCCGCCGAGGGTGTAGCCCGCCATCACCTGGGCGATCTGCATCACCTGTTCCTGGTAGAGGATGATGCCGTAGGTGGGCTTGAGCACCGGTTCGAGGCCGGCGTACTGGTAGTCCGGGTGCGGGTAGGAGAGCTCGGCACGGCCGTGCTTGCGGTTGATGAAGTCGTCCACCATGCCGGACTGCAGCGGCCCCGGACGGAACAGGGCCACGAGGGCGATCATGTCTTCCAGGCAGTCGGGCTTGAGCTTCTTGATCAGCTCCTTCATGCCGCGGGATTCAAGCTGGAAGACCGCGGTGGTCTCCGCCTTCTGCAGCATGTCGTAGGTCTTCTTGTCGTCCAGCGGGATGCGGTCGATGTCCACCAGCGGCAGGCCGTTCTTCTCCTGCTCGCGGTTGATCATCTCCATGGCCCACTTGATGATCGTCAGCGTGCGCAGGCCGAGGAAGTCGAACTTCACCAGGCCGGCCGCTTCCACGTCGTCCTTGTCGAACTGGGTCACCAGGCCGCCGCCTTCCTCGTCACAGGCAATGGGCGCGAAATCGGTCAGCTTGGTGGGGGCGATCACCACGCCACCGGCGTGCTTGCCGGTGCCCCGGGTGATGCCTTCGAGCTTGAGGGCCATGTCCCAGATTTCCTGGGCTTCCTCATCGGACTTGAGGAAGTCCCGCAGGACCTCTTCCTGGTTGTAGGCCGCCTCCAGGGTCATGCCCACTTCGAAGGGGATCATCTTCGACAGGCGATCGGCCAGTCCGTAGGACTTGCCCTGCACCCGTGCCACGTCACGCACCACAGCCTTCGCCGCCATGGAGCCGAAGGTGATGATCTGGCTCACCGCGTTGCGGCCGTACTTCTCGGCCACGTAGTCGATCACGCGGTCGCGGCCGTCCATGCAGAAGTCGACGTCGAAGTCGGGCATGGAGACCCGCTCGGGGTTGAGGAAGCGCTCGAACAGCAGGTCATAGGCCAGCGGGTCGAGGTCGGTGATCTTCAGCACGTAGGCGACCAGCGAGCCGGCACCCGATCCACGGCCAGGCCCCACCGGGACGCCGTTGTTCTTCGCCCACTGGATGAAGTCGGCAACGATCAGGAAGTAGCCGGGGAAGCCCATCTGGATGATGGTGCCCAGCTCGAACTCCAGACGGTCGATGTAGAGCTGGCGCTTCTCTTCGTAGTCCGGGGTCGTCTCCTTCGGCCAGAGCACCGCGAGGCGCTCTTCGAGGCCTTCGTAGGAGGCGTGGCGCAGGTAGTCGTCGATGCCCATGCCATTGGGCGTCGGGAAATCGGGCAGGAAGTGCTTGCCCAGGCGCACGTCGATGTTGCAGCGCCGGGCGATCTCGACGGTGTTCTCGATGGCGTCGGGGAGGTCGCTGAACAGCTCGGCCATCTCTTCCGGCGACTTCAGGTACTGCTGGTTGGAGTAGTTGCGCGGACGGCGAGGGTCGTCGAGGGTCCGGCCTTCGCCGATGCACACGCGGGTCTCGTGGGCCTCGAAGTCATCGGCCTTGATGAAGCGCACGTCGTTGGTCGCCACCAGCGGCGCTCCGCAGCGATCCGCCAGGGCCACGGCCGCGTGCACATGTTCCTCGTCATTGACGCGGCCGGTGCGTTGCAGCTCCAGGTAGAAGCGATCCGGGAACACTGCCTGCCACTCCGCCAGCAGGCGCTCGGCGGCAGCAGTGTCGCCGTTGAGCAGCGCCATGCCGATCTCGCCTTCCTTCGCGCCGGACAGAGCGATCAGGCCTTCGGCGGCCTCCTTCACCCAGTCGCGCTGGATGATCACCAGGCCGTTGCTCTGACCATCGGACCAGCCACGGGAGATCAACTCGGTGAGGTTGCGATAGCCCTTGCCGTCCATCGCCAGCAGCGTCATGCGGCTGAGGGGGCCGTCTTCGTCCAGGCTCGCCAGCCAGATGTCGGCGCCACAGATGGGCTTGATGCCGCCACCCTGGGCCGCCTTGTAGAACTTGACCAGGGAGCACATGTTGCTCTGGTCAGTGACCGCCACCGCTGGCATGCCGGCAGCCGCCACGGCCTTGATCAGGGGCTTGACCCGCACCAGGCCGTCGACCAGGGAGTACTCGGAATGGAGACGGAGATGCACGAAGGAAACGGTCATGACGATCCTTTGGAAGAGGCAGAAACGGCAGGGCCCGGATTGTACCGGGCCCGATGGTAAAGCTACAGGTTTGCGCTCAGCGTCGAACCGGGGTCAGCGGCGATCGTCCCAGATGCCGGGTTCCAGCTTGTCCTGGATCTCCGGGTACTGGCTGGCATCGAAGGTCGGCAGCTTGCCGGCCTTGCGCTGGGCGTTGTAGTCCCGGGCCAGCTTGATGGCCAGGTTGGAGAGCAACAGGATGGCGATCAGGTTGGTGATCGCCATCAGCCCCATGGACACGTCCGCCAGGTTCCAGACGAAGGGCAGCGACGCCAGGGCGCCGAACATCACCATCCCCAGCACCGCCAGGCGGAAGACCAGCAGACCGCCCGGGTGGTTGTGCTCGAGGAACACCAGGCAGTTCTCGGCGTAGAAGTAGTTGGCGACGATGGAGGTGAAGGCGAAGAACAGGATGATCACCGCCAGGAAGTACTTGCCCCACAGGCCCACCTGGCTGGTCAGCGCGTTCTGCACCAGCATGATGCCCTCGCCTTCCTGCGGGCCGGCCAGGAGGATGATGGCCGCCGACGCGGTGCAGATCAGCAGGGTGTCGATGAACACACCGGCCATCTGCACGTAGCCCTGGGAGGCCGGGTGCGGCGGATAGGGCGTCGCCGAGGCGGCCGCGTTGGGCGCCGAGCCCATGCCCGCCTCGTTGGAGAACAGGCCACGCTTGAAGCCGTTCATGATCGCCGCGCCAATGCCGCCGGCCGCCGCTTCGTGCCAGCCGAAGGCACTCTTGACGATCATCACCAGGATGCCGGGCAGTTCGCTGGCCTGGGTGATGATCAGCACCACGGCCACCAGCAGGTAGGCGACCGCCATAAAGGGCACTGCCAGCTCGGAGAAGCGGGCAATAGAGCGCAGGCCACCGAAGATGATCAGCGCCGTGATCGCCACCAGGGCGAGGCCGCTGATCCACAGCGGCACGCCGAACGCACCCTGCATGGCGCCGCTGATGGTGTTGGCCTGGACCGAGTTGAAGACGAAACCGAAGGCCAGGATCAGGAACAGCGAGAACAGCACGCCCATCCAGCGAGCACCGAGGCCTTTCTCCATGTAGTAGGCCGGGCCACCGCGGAACTGCCCCTTGTCGTCACGGATCTTGAACAGCTGGGCCAGGGTCGCCTCGACGAAGCCGGTGGCCATGCCGACCATGGCGATCATCCACATCCAGAACACTGCGCCAGGGCCGCCCAGGGTGATGGCGACGGCCACACCGGCGACGTTGCCGGTACCGACCCGTGCGGCCAGGGAGGTGCACAGGGCCTGGAAGGAGGAAATGCCGGAATCATCGGCCTGGCGACTGCCCTTGAGCACGCTGAAGGTGTGCCCGAAGTGGCGGAACTGGATCAGCCCGAGGCGGACGGTGAAGTACAGGCCGCAGCCCACCAGCAGCCAGATCAGGACCTTGCCCCAGATAAAGCCGTTAAGCGAGTTGACCACCAGGTTGGCCATGTCTTGCATGAGGAACTCCTTGGGCCGCTTATGGCGGCACTCAGTGAAACGCTGGAATACCCGGATGAAGTATCGCAGCGGAAAGATGATCTCGCTGGGGCGCCCGGTTGCCGACTGAGAGGCAGCGCATGGCGTCCGCGAAGCCACGCGGGCCTTGAGACGAGATCAGACGATCAGGGTGGCGGATCAGTGCCCGGTTTCGAGCAGCTCCCGGACGGGCGCGAACGAACGCCGGTGGATCGCCGTAGGACCGAGGCGTTTCAGCGCCTCGAGGTGCACTGGGGTCGGGTAACCCTTGTGCCCGGCCAGGCCGTAGCCCGGGTAGAGCGCGTCCAGCTCGGCCATTTCACGGTCCCGGGAGACCTTGGCCAGGATGGACGCGGCCGCAATCGCAGGAACTTTCGCATCGCCCTGGACAACAGGCGCACTGGGCACCGCGAGCCTGGGGCAGCGGTTGCCGTCGATGAGGGCCAGCTTCGGAGTCACGGAGAGCCCCTCCACCGCACGCTGCATGGCCAGCATGGTGGCGTGCAGGATGTTCAGCTGGTCGATTTCCTCGACCTCGGCCCGGGCGATGCACCAGGCCAGTGCCTTCTCGCGAATCTCATCGAACAGCGCCTCGCGGCGTGCCTCGGAGAGCTTCTTGGAGTCGTTCAGGCCCTGGATCGGGCGGGCCGGGTCGAGGATGACGGCAGCCGTCACCACCGGACCGCACAGCGGGCCGCGACCGACTTCGTCGACGCCGGCCACCAGTTCCTCGACCAGGTCGAAATCCATGCCCATCTGCATCAGCGCGCCTCCACCAGTTGCAACACCGCCTGGGCGGCCTCTTCGGATGCATCGCGACGCAGAGCGCGATGAATGGTGTCGAACCCCTCGGTCTGCGCCTCGCCGCCGTCGAGCAACGGCGACAAGGTCTGGGCCAGGGCTTCGGGGGTTGCGGCGTCCTGGATCAGCTCCGGCACGAGCAGGCGCTGGGCCAGCAGGTTCGGCAGCGACACATAAGGGCTCTTCACCAGGCGCCGCAGGATCTTGTAGGTGAGTGGCGCCAGCCGGTAGGCCACCACCATCGGGCGCTTGTAGAGCAGCGCCTCCAGGGTGGCGGTGCCGGAAGCGATCAGAACGGCATCGCAGGCGGCCAACGCCTGGTGCGAGCGCCCATCGAGCAGGGTCAGCGGCAGGTCGCGCCCAGCCAACATCTGCTCCAGTTGCTCACGGCGCGCGGCATTCGCGCACGGCAGTACAAACCGGATTCCGGGACGCATCGTGCGGAGCTGCTCGGCAGCATCGAGGAACAGCGCACCGAGCTTGCCGACTTCGCCACCCCGGCTACCGGGCATGAGCGCGACGACACTGCCCTCGACAGGCAGGTCAAGGGCCTGCCGGGCGGTAGCGCGGTCCGCCTCAAGGGGGATGGTGTCCGCCAGCGGATGCCCGACGAAGCGGACCGGCACCTGGTGCTCTTCGTAGAAGCGCGCTTCGAAGGGGAACAGGGTGAGCATGAGGTCGCAGGCGTCGCGGATCTTCAGCACCCGCTTCTGCCGCCACGCCCATACCGAGGGGCTGACGTAATGCACGGTGCGGATACCCGCCTGACGGAGCTTGAGCTCGACACCCAGGGTGAAATCAGGCGCATCGATGCCAATGAAGACATCGGGTCGGGCCTCGATCAGGGTACGGATAAGGTGCTTGCGTCGACGGAGCAGCTCGGGAAGGCGTCCGAGCACCTCCACCAGCCCCATCACCGCCAGGCGCTCCATCGGGAAGTAGGAAACCAGGCCCTCGGCCTCCATCAAGGGACCGCCAACGCCGATGAACTCGATATCGGGACGGTGGGCCTTGAGGGCCTTCATCAGGCCGGAGCCGAGGATGTCACCGGACGCCTCGCCAGCGACCAGCGCGATGCGCAGGGGACGGGCCATGGCTCAGCGGGTGATGCCGCGGGTTGAAGACTGGATGGAGTCGCGGAACACGGCCACCTCGGGGAACTGGGCGGCGGACTCGGCCAACTCGGCCAGGGCCTGCTCGACCGTCAGCCCCTGGCGATAGACCACCTTGTAGGCCCTGCGCAGGGCCTGGATGGCCTCGGCACTGAAACCACGACGGCGCATGCCCTCGAAGTTCATGCTGCGAGCTTCGGCAGGGTTGCCGAAGACGGTGACGTAGGCCGGGACATCCTTGCCGATGGCGGTGCCCATGCCGGAAAAGCTGTGGGCACCGATGCGGCAGAACTGGTGGACCAGGGTGAAGCCGGAAAGGATGGCCCAGTCGTCGACATGGACATGCCCCGCCAGCGCGGTGTTGTTGACCAGGATGCAGTGGTTGGCGATGACGCTGTCATGCCCGACGTGTACATAAGCCATCAGCAGGTTGTGATCGCCGATGGTGGTCTCCGCGCGGTCCTGGACCGTGCCGCGATGGATGGTGACGCCTTCGCGGATCACATTGTGATCGCCGATCACCAGGCGAGTAGGCTCGCCCTTGTACTTCAGGTCGGGGGTGTCCTCCCCGACCGAGGAGAATTGGTAGATGCGGTTGTGCCTACCAATGCGGGTCGGTCCCTTGATGACCACGTGCGGACCGACCACGGTGCCCTCGCCGATCTCCACATCGGGTCCAACGATCGACCAGGGGCCGACCTGAACGCCATCCGCCAGCTTCGCCGACGGATCGATGATGGCGCGAGGGTCAATCAAACTCATAGCTTGCGTTCCGCACAGATGATCTCGGCCGAGCAGACTTCCTTGCCATCGACGTTGGCCTTGCATTCGAACTTCCAGATCCCGCGTTTGACGCTGAGGAATCGCGCCTCGAGGATCAGCTGGTCACCCGGCAGCACTGGCTGGCGGAAACGCAGCTTGTCCGAACCGACAAAGTAGTAGAGGGTACCGTCGGCCGGCTTGACGTCGAGCATCTTGAAACCAAGGATCCCCGCCGCCTGGGCCATTGCCTCGATGATCAGCACGCCCGGCATGATGGGGTGCTCAGGGAAATGGCCGTTGAAGAATGGCTCGTTGATGCTGACATTCTTGTAGGCGCGAATGCGCTTGCCTTCGATATCCAGGTCTACGACCCGATCCACCAGAAGGAAAGGGTAGCGGTGCGGCAGATATTCGCGAATCTCGTTGATGTCCATCATATTCCTGGAGCCTTGAATGGGGATTTGGGACGCGCGGCGCTGCGCGGGTCACGCATCAGATGAAGCATCCCCGCCCGGGGTCACTGCCGCCAGGCGCTTTTCCAGCTGTTGCAGACGACGCGCCATGTCGTCCAGTTGACGAATCCGGGCGGCGCTCTTCTTCCAGTCCGCTGCTGTCTGCATGGCGGTACCGGAGGAATAGGCACCCGGTTCAGTGATGTTGCGGGTCACCATGGTCATCCCGGTGACGAACACGTTGTCGCACACCTCGATGTGCCCGACCATGCCGACGCCGCCTGCGATCATGCAGTTGCGGCCGATCTTGGTGCTGCCGGAGATGCCCACGCAGCCGGCCATGGCGGTATTGTCACCGACCTGCACGTTGTGGGCGATCATGATCTGGTTATCCAGTTTCACGCCGTTGCCGATGAGCGTGTCGGACAGGGCGCCGCGGTCGATGGTGGTGTTGGCACCAACTTCGACATCGTCGCCCAGGGTCACGCCGCCGATCTGCGCGATCTTCTGCCAGACACCCTTTTCCTTGGCGAAGCCGAAGCCTTCACCGCCGATCACGGCGCCCGACTGGATGACCACGCGCTTGCCGATCTTCACGTCGTGATAGAGGGTCACACGCGGAGCCAGCCAACCGCCTTCACCGATGACGCTGCGCGCACCGATGACGCTGTAGGCACCGATGGTCACGCCGGCCCCGATACGGGCTCCCGACTCGATCACCACACCCGGCCCGATGCTCGCGCTGGGGTCGACCTGCGCATCCGCTGCAACGACGGCAGACGGGTGGATGCCAGCAGCAGCGACCGGTTTGGGATCGAACAGGTGCGACAGGCGCGCATAGGCCAGGTAGGGGTCCGGCACCACCAGCGCATCCCCCGCAAAGCCTTCGGCATCGCCTGCAGTGAGCAGGACGGCACCAGCACGGGTTTCTGCGAGGAACTTGCGGTACTGGGGGTTGGCCAGGAAGGTCAACTGATCCGGGCTGGCATCCTGCAGGGTGGCCAGCCCGCTGATCAGGCGCGCCTCGTTGCCGCGCACGGCGGCACCGAGGCGCTCGGCCAGTTGGCCGAGGGTGTAGGAGACGGCTGTCATGTTCAGCGCAGCTGATTCATGCGCTCGATGACCTGGCGGGTGATGTCGAACTGAGGCTTCACGTCAATCACGGCACCACGCTCCAGCACCAGGTCATAGGAGCCTTTCTTCAGGACCTCCTCGACGGCCTGGTCCAGCTTCGGCTTCAGCTGCTTGAGCATGTCGCGGTCAGCCACGGCTTTGGCTTCGTTCAGTTCCTTGGACTGGAACTGGAAGTCACGGGCCTTCTGCTTGAATTCGAGCTCGAGGCGCTCGCGCTCGGCCTGCTGCATCTTCTCGCCTTCCTTGACCAGGCGGTCCTGGATGCGCTTGGCGTCGCTTTCAAGGGTCTTGAGCTTGTTCAACTGGGGGCCGAACTTCTTCTCGGCGTCGACGGCGTACTTCTTGGCAGCGTCGGACTCCAGGAGCGCCATTTGGTAGTTCAGTACCGCGATCTTCATTTCGGCGAACGCCGGGGTGGCCATCATGGCCGCGGCTACCAGAACGAGTTGAGTCAACTTACGCACGATGCACTCCTGCAACAAATACTGTTGTCGTCTTGATCAAAACACTTAGAAGGTCTGGCCCAGGGAGAACTGGAACACCTGGGTGTCGGCATTGTCGGGCTTCTTGATCGGCATGCCCAGGCTGAAGCTCAGCGGGCCCAGCGCCGTGATCCAGGTCAAGCCCACACCCACCGAGCTGGCAAGCTCACCCAGGTTGATGTTGCTGCAGTTCTTCGCCGTGGACGAGCAACTGGTGTCGAACACGTTGCCCACATCCCAGAACAGCACGGTACGCAGCTGGCGCTGATCCTTCACGAACGGCAGCGGGAACAGGTACTCGACGCCCCCCTGCACCAGCACGTTGCCACCGAAGGGCAGCGGATCCTGGTCCGGGTCAGCAAGAGTACCGGGATTGGTGCCCTTGCTCGGCGTACTGCGCGGGCCGAGGCTGCTGTCCTTGAAACCGCGTACGGAGTTGAAGCCGCCGGCGAAGTAGTGCTCATAGAACGGCAGTTCAGAGGTGGAGCCGTAGCTGTCGCCGTAGCCCAGCTCGGTGTGCCAGCGCAGCGCGGTGTTCTGGGTCAGCGGGGTGAAGACCTGGCCACGGTAGTCGAGCTTGTAGAACGACAGGTCGCTGCCGGGAATGGTGGTTTCCAGCACCAGGCTCTGGGAGTGGCCACGGGTTGCCATCACGCCCTTGTTCAGGGTGGACTCGGACCAGCCGATCGATCCCTTGAAGTTCAGGTACTTGTCGCCTTCGTTCTTGATGAAGTTGAAGATCTCGTCGACGGTGTAGCGGCCGGTGCCGATCTCGTCCTGCTGTACGGTCAGGCCGAAGGTCAGGCGGGACGTCTCGCTGATCGGGTAGCCGACGCTCACACCACCACCCAGGCTGTCCACGGAGTAGCTGGAAACGTCCACGTCCAGCTTGTTGTAGTCAGTGGTGCGGTAGAAGGCGTTGTAGCCCAGGCTGACGCCATCGACGGTCCAGTAGGGGTCGACGAAGCCGAAGTTGTAGCGGGTCTGGTACTCGGAGCGGGTCAGGCCGATGCTGACCTTGTTACCGGTACCGAGGAAGTTGTTCTGGCTGATGGAGCCGCCCAGGATAAGGCCCGCGCTCTGGGCGAAGCCCACGCTGGCGGTGATGGAGCCGGAAGGCTGCTCTTCGACGGTGTAGTTCACGTCAACCTGGTCATCGGTACCCGGCACCTGCGGGGTCTCGACGTTCACTTCCTTGAAGAAGCCCAGGCGCTCAAGGCGAGTCTTGGACTGGTCGATCAGGTAGGTCGACGCCCAGCCACCTTCCATCTGGCGCATTTCACGGCGCAGCACCTGGTCTTCGGTCTTGGTGTTGCCACGGAAGTTGATGCGATTGACGTAGGCACGCTTGCCCGGGTCGACAGCGAAAGTCACGGAGACGGTGTGGTCTTCGTCGTGGGTCTGGGGGATGCCGTTGACGTTGGCAAAGGTGTAGCCCTCGTTGCCCAGACGACGGGTGATCAGCTCGGACGTGGTGGTCATCACCTTGCGGGAGAACACCTGCCCTTCCTTGACCAGCAGCAGCGCCTTCACTTCCTCCTCGGGCACCTTGAGGTCGCCGGAGAGCTTCACGTCGCGAATGGTGTACTTCTGGCCTTCATCGACGTTGACGGTGATGTAGACGTGCTTCTTGTCGGGGGTGATGGACACCTGGGTGGAGGAGATGTCCATGTTGATGTAGCCGCGGTCCAGGTAGTAGGAACGCAGGCGTTCCAAGTCACCAGAGAGCTTCTCGCGGGCGTACTTGTCGTCGTTCTTGAAGAAGGACAGCCAGTTGGTGGTCTTCAGCTCGAACAGGTTGATCAGGTCTTCGTCGGGGAACACGGTGTTGCCGACGACGTTGATGTGCTGGATCGCAGCGACCGTGCCTTCGTTGATGTTGATCTTCAGCGCGACGCGGTTGCGCGGCTGGGGAATCACGTCGGCCTCGATCTCCGCGGAGTAACGACCCTGGGCCACGTACTGGCGCTGCAGCTCGTTACGCACGCCCTCGAGGGTCGCACGCTGGAAGATTTCACCCTCGGAGAGGCCGGACTGCTTGAGGCCCTTCAGCAGGTCTTCGGTGCTGATGGCCTTGTTGCCCTCGATCTCGATGCTGGAGATGGACGGACGTTCGACTACGCTGATAACCAGCACACCGCCGTCGCGGCCGAGCTGGATGTCCTGGAAGAAACCGGTCTTGAACAAGGCACGGGTGGCTTCGACCAGGCGGCGATCATCAGCCTGATCGCCTACGTTCAGCGGCAGGGCGCCGAAGACGCTGCCTGCGGATACACGCTGCAGGCCGTTGACGCGGATGTCGGATATGGTGAAGGACTCGGCGTGAACTTTGCCGATCATGAGTGCGGCAAACACCGCGGTTAGCAGCAGGCGTTTCATGAAGTCCTTTTTTTCCAACTGATAATAAGGAATCTGCCGCAGAGGGCGGCAGATCCGGAATTCAGTGACGCGTTACAGCCGGCTCAGATCATTCACCAGGGCCAGTAGCATGACCCCGACGACCAGACTGATACCGATCTGTACCCCCCAAGCTTGCACCCGTTCTGACAATGGCCGGCCACGCGCCCATTCGATCAGGTAAAACAGCAGGTGCCCCCCGTCCAGGACGGGAACTGGCAGTAGATTGAGAACCCCCAGGCTTATGCTCAGGTAGGCCAGGAAATTCAGGAAATCCCCCACGCCCGACTGGGCCGAAGCGCCCGCCACTTTAGCAATGGTTATCGGCCCGCTCAAGTTTTTTACCGAGAGCTCGCCGAGCAACATTTTCTTTAGGGAATCCAGAGTTAGCAGACTCATGGACCAGGTGCGTGCCGCCGCCTCGGCGACCGCGTCCAGCGGCCCGAAAGCCACTTCGCGCAGCATCTCCGGCGGCCAGTCGACCGGCTTGACGCCTACGCCCATGAAGCCGCGACGCGCCTCGCCCTCCCCAGCACTGCCCAGGGTGATGGAGACGTCGGCCACCTGCCCGGCACGCTCATAGCGGACCAGCACCGCCTGACCAGCACGGGGGCGGACGTAGTCCACCAGTTGCTGCCAGTCGTCCAGACGAACATCGCCCAGCGCGAGAATGCGATCCCCCACCTGCAGCCCGGCGGCCTTGCCGGGGCCGTCCGGAACCTCGCCTACCACAGGCGGCAAGGCCGGGCGCCACGGCGTGATGCCGAGCGAGCCGATGGTGTCAGGCTCTTCGGCCCCTTTGAGCCAGTTGTCGAGCCGCAACTGCACGGACGCATCAACGCTTGAGCCGGCCTCGCGAACCTGCACATCCAAGGTCCCGGACTCGCCCAGACGGCGCACGAGCTGGAGATTGACGCCGCCCCAGCCGGTCACTGCCTTGCCGTCCACCGAGACGATTTCCTGCCCAGGCACCAGGCCGGCACGCGCCGCGATGCTGTCCGGCGCTACGGCACCGATCACCGGACGGACCTGCTGGCTACCCAGCATGGCCAGCACCCAGAAGAACGCCAGCGCCAGGATGAAGTTGGCCACCGGCCCTGCCGCAACGATGGCGATGCGCTGGCCGACACTCTTGCGATTAAAGGTTTGACCGAGCTGTTCGGGCGGAATCTCGACGTCGGTCTCGCGCTCGTCGAGCATCTTGACGTAGCCGCCCAAGGGGATGGCTGCGATGACGAACTCAGTGCCATGGCGATCATGCCAACGCACCAGCGGCGTACCGAAGCCGACGGAGAACCGCAGCACCTTGACGCCGCAGCGGCGCGCCACCCAGAAGTGACCGAACTCGTGGAAAGTCACCAGCACCCCGAGTGCCACCAGGGTGCCCACGAACATGTAGAGCGCGTTCATCGAACCACCTTCGGGCTCAGCGCCCGTTCCGTACCAGCCATTGCTGAGCCGCTGCACGAGCGCGGGCGTCCGCCTCGACCACGGCGTCGAGCGATTCGACCGCCAGCGCCGCCTCTCGGTTCAGCACCTGATCGATGATACTCGCGATCTCGGTGAAGCGAATCCGCCGCTCGAGGAAGGCCGCAACGGCAACTTCGTTGGCAGCATTGAGCATGGCCGGTGCACTGCCACCCGCCTCGGCCGCCTGACGAGCCAGGCGCAGGCAGGGAAAACGCCCCTCATCGGGCTCCTGGAAATCGAGCCGACCGACGCGGAAAAGATCGAGCGGCGCGACACCGGAATCCACCCGTTCCGGCCATGCCAGCGCATGAGCGATCGGAGTGCGCATGTCCGGGTTGCCGAGCTGTGCCAGCACCGAACCATCGACGTAGTCGACGAGGGAATGAATGACGCTCTGCGGGTGGATCACCACTTCGACCTGGGACGGCGCCGCGTCGAACAGCCAGCAGGCCTCGATCAACTCCAACCCCTTGTTCATCATGCTGGCCGAATCGACGGAGATCTTCCGCCCCATGGACCAGTTGGGATGGGCGCACGCCTGCTCCGGCGTGACATTGGCCAGCGCTTCCAGAGGCGTCTCGCGGAAAGGGCCTCCCGAGGCCGTGAGCAGGATGCGGCGCACACCGACCTGTGCAAGGCCACGCCCGTAGTCCACGGGCAGGCACTGGAAGATCGCATTGTGCTCGCTGTCGATCGGCAGCAGCACCGCGCCATGGCGGCGCACCGCCTGGATGAACAAGGCACCGGACATCACCAGCGCCTCCTTGTTAGCCAGCAGAACCCGCTTGCCTGCCTCGACCGCTGCCAGGGTCGGACGCAACCCCGCCGCGCCGACAATGGCGGCCATCACCGCATCCACCTCCGGATGCGCGGCGATTTCACACAGTCCCGCTTCTCCCGACAGCACACGGGTGTCGAGACCGGCACTAATCAGCGCGTCCTGCAGAACGCGCGCGGCCGATGCATCGGGCACCACCGCGAAACGCGGTCGATGCCGGATGCACAGGGCTTGCAGCTCCGTCAGGCGGGAAAAGCCACTGATGGCGAAGACTTCATAACGCTGGGGATGGCGGGCGATCACATCCAGGGTGCTGAGCCCGATGGAGCCCGTGGCCCCCAGCACTGAAACGCGCAGAGGACGACTCACAATGCGCCCCAGCCCGCGACCCACAACAGGGTGGCGAACACCGGAATGGCAGCGGTGAGGCTGTCGATGCGATCCAGCACACCGCCATGGCCAGGCAGCAGGTTGCTGCTGTCCTTGATGCCGGACTGGCGCTTGAACATGCTCTCGGTCAGGTCACCCACCACCGAGATCAGCACCACCAGTGCCGCACCCAGCAGTCCCAGCACGAGCTCACCGCCGGACCAGCCGCGGTAGAGGCCGACACACAGCGTGATGAGGAGGCAGGTGAAGAGCCCACCGATCAGCCCCTCCCAGCTCTTGCCAGGGCTTACTGCCGGGGCCAGCTTGCGCTTGCCGAAGGCCTTGCCGGAGAAGTAGGCACCGATGTCCGCTGCCCAGACCAGCACCATCACCGCAAGGATGAGCAGGTTCGCCAGCGGCCACTGCTTGAACAGCACCAGCCCTTGCCAGGCAGGCAGCAGGATCAGCAGACCGATTACCCATTTGCTGGCCTGCGCCCGCCAATGGCGACTGCTCTCGGGGTAGCCCAGCACCAGGACGGTGGCCGCCCCCCACCAGAGCACACCCAGCAGCAGGACCAGCGGCGCCAACGCCGGCAATTGATAAAGGGCCAGCAGCGCCACGGCAACGACAGCGGCATAGCCGACACGGACGCCCTGGGACTCATGCCCTGCCAGGCGAGCCCACTCCCAGGCCCCAAGCGTCACCACGGCGCCGATGAACAGCGCAAAGGCCGCACCATTCAGGAGGAAGAAGCCCCCAAGGGCGATCGGCAGCAGCACCAGGGCGGTGATGATTCGTTGCTTGAGCATCAGGGACGGGCCTCGGCCTCTATTTGTTCACTGGTCTTGCCGAAGCGGCGCTGGCGCGTGGCGAAGTCCGCCAGGGCCTTGCGCATGGCGTCGTGCTTGAAGTCGGGCCAGAACAGGTCGGAGAAATAAAGCTCGGCGTATGCCAGCTGCCAGAGCAGGAAATTGCTGATGCGGTGCTCGCCACCGGTGCGGATGCACAGGTCGGGAAGCGGCAGGTCACCCGTGGCCAGGCAGTTCTGCATGAGTCCGGGCGTGATCTCGTCCACCTGGAGGTGGCCGGCCTGGACTTCACGCGCCAGCCGCTGGGCGGCCTGGGTGATGTCCCATTGCCCACCGTAGTTGGCGGCGATCTGCAGGGTGAAACGATTGTGCCCCGCTGTCAGCAGCTCGGCCTCGCGCATGGCGGCCTGCAGCTCGGGGTGAAAGCGGGAACGGTCGCCAATGATGCGCAGGCGGATACCGTTGTCATTGAGTCGCCGCGCCTCGCGCCGCAAGGCACCGAGGAACAGCTCCATGAGCGCACTGACCTCGTCGGCCGGGCGCTGCCAGTTCTCACTGGAGAAAGCGAACAGGGTGAGCACATCCACCCCTGCATCCGCGCAGACCTCGATGACCGCACGGACCGCGTCGACACCGGCCTTGTGGCCGGCGACGCCGGGGAGCAGGCGCTTCTTGGCCCAGCGATTGTTGCCATCCATGATGATCGCCACATGCCGCGGGACCGCTGGAGAAACGCCTTTCTTTTCCATTTCAGAACGCCGTCAGACCGCCATCAGATCGGCTTCTTTGGCCTCCAGGGCCTTGTCGATCTCGCCAACGTACTTGTCGGTGAGCTTCTGGACCTCATCAGCAGCACGACGCTCTTCGTCTTCGCTGATTTCCTTTTCCTTCACCAGGTCCTTCAGCTGGGCGAGCGCATCACGACGGATGTTGCGCACGGCCACGCGGGAGTTCTCAGCCTCGGCACGGGCCTGCTTGGTGTAACCCTTGCGGGTTTCCTCGGTCAGAGCCGGCATGGGAACGCGGATGGTGGTACCGGCGGTGGCCGGGTTCAGGCCCAGGTCGGAGGTCATGATGGCCTTCTCGACCGCCTGGATCATGCTCTTGTCGAACACGGTCAGGGCCAGGGTGCGGGAGTCCTCGGCCACCACGTTGGCGACCTGGCGCAGGGGAGTATCGGCGCCGTAGTAGGAGACCATCACGCTGTCCAGGATGCTCGGGTGAGCGCGGCCGGTGCGGATCTTGGCGAAGGCGTGGTCCAGGGCCTCCAGGGTTTTCTTCATGCGCTCCTGCGTGTCCTTCTTGATCTCGTTGATCATTGTTCGCCCTCCTCGATCAGGGTTCCTTCGGCGCCGCCCACCACGATGTTCAGCAGGGCACCGGGCTTGTTCATGTTGAAGACCCGCAGCGGCATCTGCTGGTCACGGCACAGGCAGATGGCGGTCAGGTCCATCACCCCCAGCTTGCGATCCAGCACCTCGTCGTAGGTCAGGCGCTCGAACTTCTCGGCATTGGGGTCCTTGAAGGGATCGGCAGTGTACACGCCATCCACCTTGGTCGCCTTCAGCACGACGTCGGCGTCGATCTCGATGGCCCGCAGGCAGGCAGCCGAGTCGGTGGTGAAGAAGGGGTTGCCGGTGCCGGCGGAGAAGATCACCACTTCGCCACTCTTGAGGTGGCGCATCGCCTTGCGGCGGTCGTAATGATCGGTCACGCCGACCATGGAGATGGCCGACATCACCAGCGCGGGAATGTTGGAGCGCTCCAGGGCATCGCGCATGGCCAGGCCGTTCATCACGGTGGCGAGCATGCCCATGTGGTCGCCGGTCACCCGGTCCATGCCGGCCGCACTCAGTGCCGCACCACGGAACAGGTTGCCGCCACCGATCACCAGACCGACCTGGACACCGATGCCGACCAGTTGACCGATCTCCAGCGCCATGCGGTCCAGGACCTTCGGATCGATGCCGAACTCCTCGGACCCCATCAGCGCTTCGCCGCTGAGTTTGAGCAGAATGCGTTTATAGCGAGGTTGACGACCACTCACCTGCTGAGCCATTACGAGTCTCTCCTGCGGCGTTTTTTCGAATTCATGGGCCAGAGGCCCGGTACGCGGGGCATGGCGCTGGCCATGCCGATGGCGAACGCCAGGCGCACGCCACGGAACCTGCCCCAAATGGGTTCCCCAGTTTGACGAAGAGGCCGCGCGCGTGAGCGGGCAGCCTCTTGCGGGGCGACAGCCGAGGCCGTCTTATTGCTGGGTGGCAGCGACCTGGGCAGCTACTTCGGCAGCGAAGTCCACTTCCACCTTCTCGATGCCCTCGCCCACTTCGAAGCGAACGAAGGAAACGATTTCGGCACCGGCTTTCTTGGCCAGCTCACCAACCTTGACTTCCGGATCCTTGACGAACGGCTGCTCGACCAGGCTGGCCTCGGCCAGGAACTTGGAGATACGGCCTTTGACCATGTTCTCCACGATGTTCTCCGGCTTGCCGGCGATCTTGTCGGCGTTCAGGGCCAGGAAGATTTCCTTTTCCTTGGCGATGGCTTCTTCGGAAACCTCGGAAGCGTTCAGGAACTGCGGGTTGCTGGCAGCGACGTGCATGGCGATGTCTTTGGCCAGCTCGACGTTGCCGCCCTTCAGGTTCACCAGAACACCGATGCGGTGGCCGTGCAGGTAGGCACCTACTACGTCACCCTCGACACGGGCCAGACGACGGATGTTGACGTTCTCGCCGGTCTTGGCAACCAGGGCCAGGCGGGCTTCTTCGCGGGAGGAGACCAGCGGAGCAGCGTCGGTCAGCTTCTCGTTGTAGGCCTGCTCGACGGAGGCAGCAACGAAGGCCTTGAAGTCGTCCTGCAGAGCCAGGAAGTCGGTCTGGGAGTTGACTTCGATGATGACGGCAGCCTTGTTGTCGTCGGCAACCTTGACCGCAATGGAGCCTTCGGCAGCGATGTTGCCGGACTTCTTGGCGGCCTTGATGGCGCCAGCGGCGCGCATGTCGTCGATGGCCTTCTCGATGTCGCCGTCAGCGGCGGTCAGGGCCTTCTTGCAATCCATCATGCCCAGGCCGGTACGCTCACGCAGTTCTTTCACCAGGGCTGCAGTAATCTCTGCCATGTCGCAATCCTCTTGAATAGGTTTTCAACCATTCAGCCCGGCAACCCGGGCAAACAATTCTGTGAGGTGGCAAAAAGGGGGCCTAGCCCCCTTCCTGCGCACCGGGTAACGCTGGAGCGCTCCGAAATCAGCCTTCGGCTGCCTCGGAAGCGGCTTCCTCGACGAACTCGTCCGGACCGCCAGCGGCATTCTGACGGCCGCGGATGACGGCGTCGGCCATGGCAGCCAGGTACAGCTGAACGGCGCGGATGGCGTCGTCGTTACCGGGGATGACGTAGTCAACGCCTTCCGGGCTGCTGTTGGTATCGACAACGCCGATGACCGGGATGCCCAGCTTGTTGGCTTCGGTGATGGCGATGCGCTCGTGGTCGACGTCGATCACGAACAGAGCATCCGGCAGACCGCCCATGTCCTTGATACCACCCAGGCTGCGCTCGAGCTTCTCGAGGTCGCGGGTGCGCATCAGGGCTTCTTTCTTGGTCAGCTTGGCGAAGGTGCCGTCCTGGGCCTGGGTTTCCAGGTCGCGCAGGCGCTTGATGGACTGACGGATGGTCTTGTAGTTGGTCAGCATGCCGCCCAGCCAGCGGTGATCGACGTACGGGGAGCCGCAACGAGCAGCTTCTTCGCGGACGATCTTGCCAGCGGAACGCTTGGTGCCGACGAACAGGATCTTGTTCTTGCCTGCAGCCAGCTTCTCAACGAAGGACAGGGCCTCGTTGAACATCGGCAGGGTTTTTTCCAGGTTGATGATGTGGATCTTGTTGCGCGCGCCGAAAATGTACTTGCCCATTTTCGGGTTCCAGTAACGGGTCTGGTGGCCGAAGTGCACACCGGCCTTCAGCATGTCGCGCATGTTGACTTGGGACATCTCAATTCCTCGATAAGTCGGGTTAGGCCTCCACGTATCCCGATATCCAACCCTTGCGGGCACCCAGGAGACCGTGTCGATACGTGTGTGGGTTTGAGCCTTGCGGGCACCACTGCCCGTAAAGCGGCGCGTTTTATAGCATAAAAAGTGGCGGCAAGCTACATGAAACCGGCAAGCCGGACAGGGCACGCCGCGCCCTCGCGGCTTCTGGCTTGCCGCTCGAAGCTGATAAGATTGCCGCCTTCATACGGATACGCCTGAGAACCGCCATGACCGTCACCATCAAGACCGCCGACGAAATCGAGAAAATGCGCGTGGCAGGCCGCCTGGCCGCCGAAGTGCTGGAGATGATCGGCGAGCACGTCAAGCCCGGGGTGACCACCGAAGAGCTCGACCGCATCTGCCACGACTACATCGTCAACGTCCAGAAGGCGATTCCCGCCCCGCTGAACTACAAGGGCTTCCCCAAGTCCATCTGCACCTCCATCAACCACGTCGTCTGCCACGGCATCCCCAATGAGAAGCCGCTGAAGGATGGCGACACCCTGAACATCGACGTGACCGTCATCAAGGACGGCTACCACGGCGACACCAGCCGCATGTTCCACGTCGGCAAGGTGCCGGTCTGGGCCGAGCGCCTGTCCCAGGTGACCCAGGAGTGCATGTACAAGGCCATCGAACTGGTCAAGCCGGGCTGCCGCCTGGGCGACATCGGCGAGGTGATCCAGAAGCATGCCGAGAAGAACGGCTTCTCGGTGGTCCGCGAGTTCTGCGGCCATGGCATCGGCGCCGTGTTCCACGAAGAGCCCCAGGTCCTGCACTACGGCCGTGCCGGCACCGGCATGGAGCTGAAGGAAGGCATGACCTTCACCATCGAGCCGATGATCAACCAGGGCCGCCCCGAGACCAAGGTGCTGGGCGACGGCTGGACCGCCATCACCAAGGACCGCAAGCTCTCCGCCCAGTGGGAGCACACTATCCTGGTGACCGCCGACGGCTACGAGATCCTCACCCTGCGCAGCGACGACACCCTGCCGCGCACCGCCCCCTGATCGTTCCCTCTATATAAGGAAGGCCGTAGATGCCGCAGGTTGATCCCGAGCTTTTCGACCGCGGCCAGTTCCAGGCCGAACTGGCGCTGAAGTCCAGCCCCATCGCCGCGTTCAAGAAGGCCATCCGCCAGGCCAAGGATGTACTCGACGCCCGTTTCGCCAACGGCCGGGACATCCGCCGCCTGGTCGAGGACCGCGCCTGGTTCGTCGACCAGATCCTGCGTGAGGCCTGGGCCCGCTTCGACTGGAGCGAAGACGCCGACATCGCCCTGCTGGCGGTCGGTGGCTACGGCCGGGGCGAACTGCACCCCTACTCCGACATCGACCTGCTGATCCTGCTGGACAGCGCCGACCACGAGACCTTCCGCGAACCGATCGAAGGCTTCCTCACCCTGCTCTGGGACATCGGCCTGGAAGTCGGCCAGAGCGTGCGCTCCGTCGACGAATGCGCCGAAGAGGCCCGTGCCGACCTCACCGTCGTCACCAACCTGATGGAAAGCCGCACCATCGCCGGGCCGGAATCCCTGCGCCGGCGCATGCAGGAGGTCACCAGCCCGGAACGGATGTGGCCCAGCAAGGACTTCTTCCTCGCCAAGCGCCAGGAGCAGAAGGCCCGCCACGCCAAGTACAACGACACCGAGTACAACCTCGAGCCCAACGTGAAGGGCTCCCCCGGCGGCCTGCGCGACATCCAGACCATCCTCTGGGTCGCCCGCCGCCAGTTCGGCAGCCTCAACCTGCACGCCCTGGTCAAGGAAGGGTTCCTCGTGGAGAGCGAATGCAGCATGCTCGCCTCCAGCCAGGAGTTCCTGTGGAAGGTCCGCTACGCCCTGCACATGCTCGCCGGCCGCGCTGAAGACCGCCTGCTGTTCGACCACCAGCGCAAGCTCGCCGGGCTGCTCGGCTTCCACGGCAGCGACGCCAAGCAGGCCATCGAACACTTCATGCAGAAGTACTACCGCGTGGTCATGGCCGTCGCCGAACTCAGCGACCTGATCAACCAGCACTTCGAAGAGGTCATCCTGCGCAGCGGCGAGAACGCCATCGCCCAGCCGCTCAACAGCCGCTTCCAGCTGCGTGACGGCTACATCGAGGTGGCCCACCCCAACGTCTTCAAGCGCACCCCCTTCGCCCTCATGGAGATCTTCGTGCTGATGGCCCAGCACCCGGAGATCAAGGGCGTGCGCGCCGACACCATCCGCCTGTTGCGTGACAGCCGCCATCTGATCGACGACGACTTCCGCAGCGACATCCGCAACACCAGCCTGTTCATCGAGCTGTGCAAGTCCCCCCAGGGCATCCACCGCAACCTGCGCCGCATGAACCGCTACGGCATCCTCGGGCGCTACCTGCCCGAGTTCGGCCACATCATCGGGCAGATGCAGCACGACCTCTTCCACATCTATACGGTCGACGCCCACACCCTCAACCTCATCAAGCACCTGCGCAAGCTCAAGTGGCCGGAGCTGGCGGAGAAGTTCCCCCTCGCCAGCAAGGTCATCGACAAGCTGCCCAAGCCCGAGCTGATCTACATCGCCGGGCTCTACCACGACATCGGCAAGGGCCGCGGTGGCGACCACTCCGAACTGGGCGCCATCGACGCCGAGGCCTTCTGCGCCCGCCACCAGCTGCCGGCCTGGGACTCGCGCCTGGTGGCCTGGCTGGTGCAGAACCACCTGGTGATGTCCACCACAGCCCAGCGCAAGGACCTCTCCGACCCGCAGGTGATCCTCGACTTCGCCCGCCTGGTGGGCGACCAGACGCACCTCGACTACCTCTACGTGCTCACCGTGGCCGACATCAACGCCACCAACCCGAGCCTGTGGAACTCCTGGCGCGCCAGCCTGCTGCGCCAGCTCTACACCGAGACCAAGCGCGCCCTGCGCCGCGGCCTGGAGAACCCGCTGGACCGCGAAGAGCAGATCCGCCAGACCCAGGTCGCCGCCATCGACATCCTCGTGCGCAACGGCATCGACCAGGACGACGCTGAACAGCTCTGGGCCCAGCTCGGCGACGACTACTTCCTGCGCCACACCGCCAGCGACGTGGCCTGGCACACCGAAGCCATCCTCCAGCACCCGGACGGCAACGACCCGCTGGTGCTGATCAAGGAGACCGCCCAGCGCGAGTTCGAAGGCGCCACCCAGATCTTCATCTACGCCCCCGACCAGCACGACTTCTTCGCCGTGACCGTGGCCGCGATGAGCCAGCTCAACCTGAACATCCACGACGCGCGGATCATCACCTCCACCAGCCAGTTCACCCTCGACACCTACATCGTGCTGGACACCGCCGGCGGCTCCATCGGCAACGACCCGGCGCGCATCCAGGAGATCCGCGAGGGCCTGATCGACGCGCTGAAGAACCCCGACGAGTACCCGGCCATCATCCAGCGCCGCGTCCCGCGCCAGCTCAAGCACTTCGCCTTCCCGCCGGAGGTCACCATCTCCAACGACGCCCAGCGCCCGGTGACCGTGCTGGAAGTGATCGCCCCCGACCGCCCCGGCCTGCTGGCGCGCATCGGGCGCATCTTCCTCGACTTCGACCTGTCGCTGCAGAACGCCAAGATCGCCACCCTCGGCGAACGGGTGGAGGACGTCTTCTTCATCACCGATGCCGACAACCAGCCGCTGTCCGACCCCGAGCTCTGCCAGCGCCTGCAGGCGGCCATCGTCTCCCAGCTCTCCGAGGCCAGTGGCCAGAACGCCCAGCTCGGTCGCATCAGCATCTGACGCGCCCGACCGCACCACCAGGAACCGCACATGAACGACGCCCTGAACCAGCTGCAGCCCTACCCCTTCGAAAAGCTCCGCGCCCTGCTCGCCGGCGCCCAGCCCCCGGCCGACCGCGCGCCCATCGCCCTCTCCATCGGCGAGCCCAAGCACCGCTCCCCGGACTTCGTCGCCAAGGCCCTGGCCGACAACCTCGACCAGCTCGCCGTCTACCCCACCACCCTGGGCATCCCCGCCCTGCGCGAAGCCATCGCCGCCTGGTGCGAGCGCCGCTTCAAGGTGCCTGCCGGCTGGCTCGATGCCGCGCGCCACGTGCTGCCGGTCAACGGCACCCGCGAAGCGCTGTTCGCCTTCACCCAGGCCGTGGTCAACCGCGCCGACAAGGGCCTGGTGGTCAGCCCGAACCCCTTCTATCAGATCTACGAAGGCGCAGCCCTGCTGGCCGGAGCCGAGCCCCACTACCTGCCCTGCGAGGCGGAAAACGGCTTCAACCCCGACTTCGACGCCGTGCCGGTCGAGGTGTGGAAACGCTGCCAGATCCTCTTCCTCTGCTCCCCGGGCAACCCCACCGGTGCCCTGGTACCGGTGGAGCAACTGAAGAAGCTGATCGCCCTGGCCGACGAGCATGACTTCGTCATCGCCGCCGACGAGTGCTACAGCGAGCTGTACTTCGACGAAGCCAACCCGCCGGCCGGCCTGCTCACCGCCTGCGCCGAGCTGGGCCGCAGCGACTTCGCCCGCTGTGTGGTGTTCCACAGCCTGTCCAAGCGCTCCAACCTGCCGGGCCTGCGCTCCGGCTTCGTCGCCGGTGACGCCACCATCCTCAAGGCCTTCCTGCTGTACCGCACCTACCACGGTTGCGCCATGCCCGTGCAGACCCAGCTGGCCAGCGTCGCCGCCTGGAACGACGAGGCCCACGTGCGCGCCAACCGCGACCTGTACCGCGAGAAGTACGACGCCGTGCTCGACATCCTCGGCGGCGTGCTTGACGTGCAGCGCCCGGACGGCGGCTTCTACCTCTGGGCCAAGACCCCGGTGGATGACACGACCTTCACCCGCGAACTCTTCGCCCGCGAGCACGTCACCGTGGTGCCCGGCTCCTACCTCTCCCGCGAAGTGAATGGCGTCAACCCGGGCGCCGGCCGCGTGCGCATGGCCCTGGTCGCCCCGCTGGCCGAGTGCATCGAAGCCGCCGAACGCATCCGCCGCTTCGTCCGCAGCCTCTGACCCGACCGCCCGGTCATCAACCGGGCCAGTGTCACAAAGCGGGACATCCGGGCTTGCCTCCAGGCGCCCGGACCCCGACTATCCGAGCGTTCATCCAGGGACGGATGGGCAAGCAGCCCCGGCAGATGCCGGGTGCAGCCACCATGGAACGGGAGTCAGCATGAAAGTCTTCGAAGTCACCATCACCGTCGGCGGCGCCGTCGGCCACATCATCATCGGCGGCGGCATCTTCAACGCCAAGGTGCGCGACACCAGCAACAACCGCACCTCGCTCTACACCATCTACATGGCCGGCATCGGCGTTGGCCTGCCCGCCTTCCGCGCTACCTCCAGCACCTTCCGTTTCACCGATGACGACAGCAAGTCCTCCGATAGCTTCGAGGGCTACGGCTACATGGGCGGCGTCTCCGTGGAGGCCGGTGCCGGCGTCAAGATCGGCGGCGGCATCAAGATCCCCAACGGCCCGCTGATACCCACCACCGTTTCCACCGACTACGGCGGCGTCGACATCAGCGTGTCCCACAACGTCACCCGCTGGGCGCTGTGAAGGAGGCTGCATGGACCTCGCACTCAGACTGATCATCGCCGCGCTGTTCCTGGCCCTGGCGCTTTACCTGCTGCTACGTCCGGCCCAGGCCGGCGCCGCGCTGGCGCGGTTCTATGGGCGCTACCCGCTGGTGCGCCTGGCACCGACCGAGCAGCTCGCCTCGCGCCCCGCCCTGCTGCGCCTGCTGGGGCTGGGTCTGGCTGTGCTGGGCGCCGCTGCCCTGCTCCTGTAGCACGCTCCCACGCGGCGCCGGGCGTGGCATAATCGCCGACCGACGCCGCGCGGCCCCTCGCCGCGCGCCCCATGGCCCACCGCGAACCGAGCTGCTCAATGACCATTACCCTCTATGGCATCAAGGCCTGCGACACCATGAAGAAAGCCCGCACCTGGCTCGACGAGCAGGGCGTGAGCTACGCCTTCCACGACTACAAGACCGCCGCCATCGACCGCGCCAGCCTGAAGAAATGGTGCGAAGAGCATGGCTGGGAAACCGTGCTGAACCGCGCCGGCACCACCTTCCGCAAGCTCGACGACGCGCAGAAGGCCGACCTCGACCAGGCCAAGGCCATCGACCTGATGCTGGCCCAGCCCTCGATGATCAAGCGCCCGGTGCTCGACCTCGGTGACCGCACCCTGGTCGGCTTCAAGCCGGACCTCTACGCCGCTGCGCTCAAGTAACCCCGAACACCGAACGGACGTCCGACAGCCAGGCACGCGACCGGCAGCGGGCGTCCGAACCACCCTTTCAGAACGAGGAATGTCCATGTCCCACGCACTCTTCAGCATCGCCTTCGGCGTTGGCACCCAGAACCGCCAGGGCAACTGGCTGGAAGTCTTCTACGCACAGCCGCTGCTCAAGCCCACCGAAGCACTGGTCGCCGCCGTGGCCCCGCAGCTCGGCTACACCGGCGGCAACCAGGCCATCGCCCTCAGCAACACCCAGGCCGCCGACCTGGCCAGCGCCCTGAAAGAGATCGACGCCGCCCAGGCCGCCCTGCTGACCCGCCTGGCCGAGAGCCACAAGCCGCTGGTCGCCACCCTGCTGGCCGAAGATGCCGCGCTGACCTCCACCCCCGAGGCCTACCTCAAGCTGCACCTGCTCTCCCACCGCCTGGTCAAGCCCCACGGCCTGAACCTCACCGGCATCTTCCCGCTGCTGCCCAACGTGGCCTGGACCAGCGAAGGCGCCGTGGACCTGGCCGAACTGGCCGAGCGCCAGCTGGAAGCCCGCCTGAAGGGCAACCTGCTGGAAGTATTCTCCGTGGACAAGTTCCCGAAAATGACCGACTACGTCGTCCCCGCCGGCGTGCGCATCGCCGACAGCGCCCGCGTACGCCTGGGCGCCTACATCGGTGAAGGCACCACCGTGATGCACGAAGGCTTCGTCAACTTCAACGGCGGCACCGAAGGCCCGGGCATGATCGAAGGCCGCGTCTCCGCAGGCGTCTTCGTCGGCAAAGGCTCCGACCTGGGTGGCGGCTGCTCCACCATGGGCACCCTCTCCGGTGGCGGCAACATCGTCATCTCCGTGGGTGAAGGCTGCCTGATCGGCGCCAACGCCGGCATCGGCATCCCGCTGGGCGACCGCAACATCGTCGAGGCCGGCCTGTACATCACCGCCGGCACCAAGGTCGCCCTGCTGGACGACCAGAACGCCCTGGTGAAAGTGGTCAAGGCACGCGACCTGGCCGGCCAGCCCGACCTGCTGTTCCGTCGCAACTCGCAGAACGGTGCCGTCGAGTGCAAGACCAACAAGACAGCCATTGAGCTGAACGAAGCCCTCCACGCCCACAACTAAGCTGCACAGGGAAGCCGGCGTCGGACGCTCCACAGCCTCCGGCACCGGCTTTTCACTTCCCGCCGTCCGGCTTCAGGCCCATCGTCATGCTCCCATCTCCCTGGCGCTCCGACTTCCCCGCCCTCTCGGCCCTAGACGCCGAGGGCCAGACCTACCTGGACAGCGCCGCCACCTCGCAGAAGCCCCAGGCGGTGCTGGATGCGCTGCTCGGCTACTACGCCAGCGGTGCCGCCAACGTGCACCGAGCCCAGCACCTGCCGGGTGAGCGCGCCACCCGCGCCTTCGAAGGCAGCCGCACCCGCGTTGCCCAGTGGCTGAATGCCGAGCACCCGGCGCAGATCGTCTTCACCCGGGGCACCACCGAAGCGCTCAACCTCCTGGCCTACGGACTGGAGCAGCAGTTCCGGCCGGGCGAGCGCATCATCATCAGCGCCCTGGAGCACCACGCCAACCTGCTGCCCTGGCAGCAACTGGCCCGCCGTCGCCAGCTCGAGCTGGTGGTGCTGCCGTTGGATGCACGGGGTGACATCGACCTCGACCAGGCCCGCCAGCTGATCGACTCGCGCACCCGCCTGCTGGCCGTCAGCCAGCTGTCCAACGTGCTCGGCCGCTGGCAGCCCCTCGGCAAGCTGCTGGCCATGGCCCGCCAGCAAGGCGCGCTGACCGTGGTGGATGGCGCCCAGGGAATAGTCCATGGGCGGCACGACGTGCAGGCCCTGAGCTGCGACTTCTATGTGTTCTCCGGGCACAAGCTCTACGGCCCGGAAGGCGTCGGCGTGCTCTACGGTCGCACCGAGGCCCTGGCCCGCCTGGCCCATTGGCAGTTCGGTGGCGAGATGGTGCGCCGTGCGGGCTACCACGATGCCGACTTCCACGACGCCCCGCTGGGCTTCGAGGCCGGCACCCCGGCGATTGCCTCGGTGATCGGCCTCGGCGCCGCGCTGGACTACCTCGGCAGCCTCGACGCCGCAGCGGTCAGCGGCCACGAGACGGTGCTCCACGCCAAGCTGATGGCCGGCCTTGCCGCCCGCGACGGCGTGCGCCTGGTGGGCGAGCCCCAGGTGGCGCTGGCCTGCTTCAGCGTCGATGGCGTGCACAACGCCGACCTCGCCCACCTGCTCACCGAACAGGGCATCGCCGTGCGCGCCGGTCACCACTGCGCCATGCCGCTGTACCAGGGGCTCGGGCTCAGCGGCGCGATCCGCGTGTCCCTCGGCCTCTACAACGACGGCGCTGACGTGGAGCGCTTCCTCTCAGCCCTGGACAAGGCCCTGGAGCTGCTGCGATGAACCTTCCCCCCCAAGCCACCGAAGCCCTGGCAGCCTTCGGCGCCGCCGGCAGCTGGGAACAGCGCGCGCGCCTGCTGATGCAATGGGGTGAACGCCTGGAGCCCCTGAGCGACATCGAGCGCAGCGAAGCCAACCGCGTGCACGGCTGCGAAAGCCAGGTCTGGCTGGTGGAGGAGATAAAGGAAGGGCACCGCCACTTCCGCGCCGCCAGCGATGCGCGGCTGATCCGTGGCCTGCTGGCCGTGCTGCTGGCGCGGGTCCAGGGCCTGGCGCGGGAGGAGCTGGCCACGCTGGACCTCAGCGACTGGTTCACCCAGCTCGGCCTCTCCCGCCAGCTCTCACCGTCCCGCACCAACGGCCTCAACGCCGTGCTCGACAGGATGCGCAAGGCCGCACCGTGAAGGGCGGGTTAATGAATCCGCTCGCGCCTGTAGGAGCGAGCTCTGCTCGCGAAGCCTCCGGCCCGGTTGCCCGGGCTTCAGCCCGGTAGCGGCGTGGCACGTCCCGGACTGAAGTCCAGGCTACATCAGGCTCACCCATGCGGCTGCGCATGACTCCGATGGTGGGCTGAAGCGGAACGCCGCCCGGCCCACCCTACGGGGAATGCCCCTGAACCGCGTGGTACCACCCGGTAGAAGAAGCGAATTCATTCGCGAAACAGCTCCCGGTGCAAACGTGCTAGCCCGCAGTCCGCTCCGACGGCCGCCGCGCACCGGCCACCAGCTTGTCCACCGTCTTCGCTGCCGCAACCATGCCGAAGCTGGCGGTGACCATCATCACCGCGCCAAAGCCGCCGGCGCAGTCCAGCTTCACGCCTTCCCCCACGAAGCTCTTCTGCTGGCACACCGAGCCATCGGGCTTGGGGTAGCGCAGCTGCTCGGTGGAGAACACGCAGGGCACGCTGTAGGTGCGCCCCGGCGTGCGGGAGAAGTTGTAGTCGCGGCGCAGCATGGAGCGCACCTTGGCCGCCAGCGGGTCATTGAAGGTCTTGTTCAGGTCGGTGACCTGGATCTGCGTCGGGTCCACCTGGCCGCCGGCGCCGCCGGTGGTGACGATCTGGATCTTGCGCCGCTTGCACCAGGCGATCAGCGCCGCCTTGGCCGCCACGCTGTCGATGCAGTCGATCACCGCGTCCAGCTCCACAGTAATGTACTCGGCCATGGTCTCGCGGGTGACAAAGTCGGCTACCGCATGAACCACACAGGCCGGGTTGATGGCGCGGATGCGCTCGGCCATCACCTCCACCTTGGCCTTGCCGACACTACCGGCGATGGCATGCACCTGGCGGTTGGTGTTGGTGATGCAGACGTCGTCGAGGTCGAACAGGGAAATCTCCCCGACCCCGGAGCGTGCCAGCGCTTCGGCCGCCCAGGAACCGACGCCGCCGATGCCGACCACGGCCACATGGGCGGCCTGCAGGCGCGCGAAGCCTTCCTGGCCGTAGAGGCGGGCGATACCGCCGAATCGTTCGTCTGTCATCTCGTCACTCCGTCGCCCACCGGCGGGCGGCGCGCATTATAGGAAGGGCCCCGCTCCGCCCCAAGCCCATCCCGGCTGAATGGCAGCCCATAGATTCGCCCTGGGTCGGCCGACGCTATAGTCCCTGCACACCGACAGGGGGAGTCCCATGCGCAACTTCACCTTCTACAACCCGACCCGCATCCACTTCGGCGAAGGCCAGATCGCCAAGCTGTCCCGGGAGATTCCCGCCGGCAGCCGGGTGCTGGTCACCCACGGCGGCGGCAGCATCTTCCAGAACGGCGTGTGGCAGCAGGTGGAGCAGGCGTTGGCCGGCTACAGCCTGGTACGCTTCGCCGGCATCGAGCCCAACCCGCAGTTCGACACCCTGGTGCGCGCCGTCGAACTGGCCCGCCAGGAGCAGTGCGACTTCATCCTCGCGGTGGGTGGCGGTTCGGTGATCGACGGCAGCAAGTTCATCGCCGCCGCCCTCTGCCATGACGGCGACCCGCTGGACCTGCTCACCGGCACCCGCGCCCAGGCCGCCGTGCCGCTGGGCTGCGTGCTGACGCTGGCGGCCACCGGCTCGGAGAGCAATCCGCACGGCGTGGTCACCCACGTCGCCCGCCAGGAGAAGCTGCCCTTCTCCAGCCCGCTGCTGTACCCCCGCTTCGCCATCCTCGACCCGCGCACCACCTTCAGCCTGCCGCCCCGGCAGATCGGCAACGGCGTGGTGGACGCCTTCGTCCACACCCTGGAGCAGTACCTCACCTACCCCGCCGACGCGCCCCTGCAGGACCGCCAGGCCGAAGGTCTGCTGCTGACCCTGATCGAGGAAGGCCCCAAGGCCCTGGCCAACCCCGAGGACTACGCCGTACGCGCCAACCTCATGTGGTGCGCCACCCAGGCCCTGAACGGCCTGCTCGGCTGTGGCGTCCCCCAGGACTGGGCGACCCACATGATCGGCCACGAACTCACCGCCCTCTATCACCTGGACCACGCTCAGACCCTGGCCGTGGTGCTGCCCGCGCTGCTGGACGAACGCCGCGACGCCAAGCGCGAGAAGCTGCTGCAGTATGCCGAGCGGGTCTGGGGGCTGAGCGGTGACGAGGCGGCGCGCATCGACGGTGCCATCCATGCCACCCGTGCCTTCTTCGAGCGCATGGACGTGCCCACCCGCCTGGCCGACCATGGCCTCGACGCCGACGCCATTCCCCGCGTCCTGGCCCAGCTGGAACGCCACGGCATGACCGCCCTTGGCGAGCGTCGCGACCTGGACCTGGCGGCCAGCGAACGCATCCTGCTGAAGGCGCTCTGACCCCCTTCGCAGCGGTGCCGCGCACACCGCTGCGAAACTTCCGCAGGCGCCGAAGGACAAAGGGTTTGTGCGGCGACGGAGCGGTACGTCTATCGTTCGTACACAATCTATACAGTCGCCGGACGCCGGAGTAGCATGCGCGCCGACCAGCGCTCGCTGGCGCTATCTCCCCCGTTCCACGCTTCGGAACCCGAAATCCCTATGTCATCGCGTAAATTTGGTCTCAACCTGGTGGTCTTCGTGGCGGTCGCCGCGTTGTTCACCGGACTCTGGGCGCTCTATAACCGTCCGGTCAGCGCGCCCGACTGGCCTGAACAGATCTCCGGCTACTCCTACTCGCCGTTCCGCGCGGACCAGAACCCGCAGCAGAACCGCTACCCCACCGACGAGCAGATCCGTGAAGACCTGGAGCTGCTGAGCAAGCAGACCGACAACATCCGCACCTACTCGGTGGACGGCACCCTGGCGGACATCCCCCGCATCGCCGAGGAATTCGGCCTCCGCGTGACCCTCGGTATCTGGATCAGCCCGGACGAAGCACGCAACGAGCGCGAGATCACCAAGGCCATCGAGATCGCCAACACCTCCCGCAGCGTCGTTCGCGTGGTGGTGGGCAACGAAGCCCTGTTCCGCCGCGAGATCAGCCGCAAGGACCTCTCCGCCTACCTCGACCGCGTACGCGCCGCCGTGAAGGTTCCGGTGACCACCTCCGAGCAGTGGCACATCTGGCTGAAATACCCGGAGCTGGCCAACCACGTCGACCTCATCGCCTCCCACGTCCTGCCCTACTGGGAGTTCATCCCCATGCAGGACTCCACCCAGTTCGTGCTGGAGCGCGCCAAGGACCTGAAGAAGGCCTTCCCGAAGAAGCCGCTGCTGCTGTCCGAAGTGGGCTGGCCGAGCAACGGCCGCATGCGCGGCGGCGCCGACGCCACCCAGGCCGACCAGGCCATCTACCTGCGCACCCTGGTCAACGCCCTCAACGCCCAGGGCTACAACTACTTCGTAATCGAGGCCTTCGACCAGCCGTGGAAGGCCAGTGACGAAGGCTCCGTGGGCGCCTACTGGGGCGTCTACAACCTCGACCGCCAGCCCAAGTTCAACTTCGAAGGCCCGGTGATCGCCATCCCGCAATGGCGCATGCTCGCCGTCGCCTCGGTGGTCATGGCCCTGCTGGCCCTGGCCCTGACCCTGATCGACGGCAGCGCCCTGCGCCAGCGCGGTCGCACCTTCCTCACCTTCGTCGCCTTCGCCGGTGGTTCCGCCCTGGTGTGGATCGCCTACGACTACAGCCAGCAGTACAGCACCTGGTTCAGCATGACCGTCGGCGTGCTGCTGGGCATCGGCGCCCTGGGCGTGTTCATCGTGTTGCTCACCGAGGCCCACGAGCTGGCCGAGGCCGTGTGGGTCCGCGCCCGTCGTCGGCCGTTCATGCCGGTGCTGGCCGACAGCGCCTACCGTCCCAAGGTCTCCATCCACGTGCCCTGCTACAACGAGCCGCCGGAGATGGTGAAGCAGACCCTCGACGCCCTGGCCAACCTCGACTATCCGGACTTCGAAGTCCTGATCATCGACAACAACACCAAGGACCCGGCCGTGTGGGAGCCGGTGCAGGCCTATTGCGAACAGCTCGGCCCGCGCTTCCGCTTCTTCCACGTGGCTCCGCTGGCCGGCTTCAAGGGCGGCGCGCTGAACTACATCCTGCCGCACACCGCCCCGGACGCCGAGGTGGTCGCGGTGATCGACTCGGACTACTGCGTCAACCGCAACTGGCTGAAGCACATGGTCCCGCACTTCGCTGACCCGTCCATCGCCGTGGTCCAGTCCCCGCAGGACTACCGCGACGGCAACGAGAACACCTTCAAGAAGCTCTGCTACGCCGAGTACAAGGGCTTCTTCCACATCGGCATGGTGACCCGCAACGACCGCAACGCGATCATCCAGCACGGCACCATGACCATGATCCGCCGCAGCGTGATGGACGAACTGCAGTGGGCTGACTGGACCATCTGCGAGGACGCCGAGCTGGGCCTGCGCGTGTTCGAGAAGGGCTACGCCGCCGCCTACGCCCACGACAGCTTCGGCCAGGGCCTGATGCCCGACACCTTCATCGACTACAAGAAGCAGCGCTTCCGCTGGGCCTACGGCGCCATCCAGATCATGAAGGGCCACGTCCGCAGCCTGTTCATGGGCAAGGACTCCGAGCTCAAGCGCGGTCAGCGCTACCACTTCATCGCCGGCTGGCTGCCGTGGATCGCCGATGGCCTGAACATCTTCTTCACCATCGGTGCCCTGCTCTGGTCGGCCGCGATGATCATCGTGCCGCAACGGGTCGACCCGCCGCTGCTGATCTTCGCCATCCCGCCGCTGACGCTGTTCTTCTTCAAGCTCGGCAAGATCGTGTTCCTCTACCAGCGTGCGGTGGGGGTCAACCTGAAGGACGCCTTCTGTGCCGCCATCGCCGGCCTGGCGCTGTCGCACACCATCGCCAAGGCGGTGCTGTACGGGTTCTTCACCAAGACCATCCCGTTCTTCCGTACGCCGAAGATGCGCACCAACCACGGTCTGCTGATGGCCCTGGCCGAAGCCCGCGAGGAAGTGTTCATCATGCTGCTGCTGTGGGGGGCCGCCATCGGCATCGCCATCGTGCAGGGCCTGCCCAGCTCCGACGTGAAGTTCTGGGTCGCCACCCTGCTGGTGCAGTCGCTGCCCTACGCTGCCGCGCTGGTCATGGCACTGCTGTCATCGGCGCCGAAACCGGTGGTGGCCGAGCAGCCCCAACCCGCCGCGGCCTGACCTCCGCGAGCGTCCTAAACGGCGGCCAATGGCCGCCGTTTATGTTTTAAGATGTCGCCCTTTTCCGCCTTGCCGCCCCGGAGCCCCTGCATGACCGCCCTCTCCCCCACCCTGGAACTCGCCTGCGACCTGATCCGCCGCCCGTCGGTCACCCCGGTCGACGAAGGCTGCCAGGACCTGATGATGCGCCGCCTGGAAGCCGCCGGCTTCCGCATCGAACGCATGCGCATCGAAGAGGTGGAGAACTTCTGGGCGATCCGTGGCGGCGAGGGCCCGGTGCTGTGCTTCGCCGGCCACACCGACGTGGTGCCCACCGGTCCGGTGCAGGCCTGGCAACACCAGCCGTTCGAGGCCCTGGTGGACGAGCACGGCATGCTCTGCGGCCGTGGCGCCGCCGACATGAAGGGCAGCCTGGCCGCCATGGTGGTGGCGGTGGAGCGCTTCGTTGCCGAGCACCCGGACCACAAGGGCGCCATCGCCTTCCTCATCACCAGCGACGAGGAAGGCCCGGCGCATCATGGCACCAAGGCCGTGGTGGAACGCCTGGCCGCCCGTGGCGAGCGCCTGGACTGGTGCATCGTCGGCGAGCCCTCCAGCACCACCCTGGTGGGCGACGTGGTGAAGAACGGCCGTCGTGGCTCTCTCGGCGCCACCCTCACCGTGCGCGGCGTGCAGGGCCACGTGGCCTACCCGCACCTGGCGAAGAACCCGATCCACCTGGCCGCCCCGGCGCTGGCCGAACTGGCGGCGGAGCACTGGGACGACGGCAACGCCTTCTTCCCGCCCACCAGCTTCCAGGTCTCCAACCTCAATGCCGGCACCGGCGCGACCAACGTCATTCCCGGTGAACTGAAGGCGGTGTTCAACTTCCGCTTCTCCACCGAATCCACCGTCGAAGGCCTGCAGCAGCGGGTCAACGCCATCCTCGACAAGCACGGCCTGGACTACCACGTGGAGTGGGCCCTGTCCGGCCTGCCGTTCCTCACCGAACCTGGCGAGCTGCTGGACGCGGTCGCCGCCAGCATCAAGGCCGTGACCGGCCGCGAGACCACGCCCTCCACCAGCGGCGGCACCTCCGATGGCCGCTTCATCGCCACCATGGGTACCCAGGTGGTGGAACTCGGCCCGGTCAACGCCACCATCCACCAGGTCAACGAGCGCGTCCTGGCCAGCGACCTGGACCTGCTGACCGACATCTACCAACAGACCCTCGTCCGCCTGCTGGCCTGATCATGCTCACCTGCCCCCTCTGCCAGGGCGCCCTGACGGCGCTCGACAACGGCGTCGCCTGCCCCGCCGGCCACCGCTTCGACCGCGCCCGCCAGGGCTACCTCAACCTGCTGCCGGTGCAGCACAAGAAGAGCCGCGACCCGGGCGACAACGCCGCCATGGTGGAAGCCCGTCGGCGCTTCCTCGATGGCGGCCACTACGCACCCCTGGCCCGCCGCCTGGCGGAACTGGCGGCCGAGCGCCAGCCAGGCCGCTGGCTCGACATCGGCTGTGGCGAGGGCTACTACACCGCTCAGCTCGCCGACGCCCTGCCGGAAGCCGACGGCTACGCGCTGGACATCTCCCGCGAGGCGGTCAAACGTGCCTGCCGCCGTACACCCAACCTCACCTGGCTGGTGGCGAGCATGGCCCGCGTGCCACTGGCCGACGCCAGCTGCCAGTTGCTGGCCAGCGTCTTCAGCCCGCTGGACTGGCAGGAAGCGCAGCGCCTGCTGGCCCCAGGCGGCGGCCTGCTGCGCATGGGCCCGACCCGCGGCCATCTGATGCAGCTGCGCGAGCGCATCTACGACGAGGTGCGCGACTACGACGACCAGAAGCACCTGGCGCTGATTCCCGCCGGCATGGCCCTGGCCCACAGCGAAACCCTGGAATACACCCTGCACCTGGACAGCGCCGAGGCCCGTGCCGACCTGCTGGCAATGACGCCCCACGGCTGGCGTGCCAGCGCCGAGCGCCGCGCTGCGGTGATCGCCGAACCGTTCGACGTGACGGTATCCATCCGCTACGACTGGATCGTCAAGGCCTAGCCCCGGCGGGCTCGAAATAGCGCCCACTCCCCCTTAAACTTGCAGCCTCACGAGTGACCGCCCCGCGCACCGGCCGGGGCCCCGCCAGGACCTTCCCATGCGCCAACCCGATATCGAGATCTACCTGAAGGACGCCGAACAGGACGCAGTCACCGCCTGGCTGACCGAAGCCATCGGTCCCTGCAGCGACTGGCAGGCGCGCGGCCAGACCTTCAAGTGCCGCGCGGGCGACATCCCGGTGACCTGGCTGCCCAAGGCCGTGGGCAAGTGGCACAGCCTCCTGCTGGAAAGCGATGCAACCCCCTGGGACAGCGACCTGGCCTGCGCCCAGGCGGCCCACCAGGCGCTGGGCGTGGAGATCCGCTGCGCCCCCGGCGGCTGGGACGAAGCCCAGGGCGAGGAAGATGCCGACCGCTGGTTCAAGGTCAATGCCGACGGCGTCAGCGAGATCACCTGGCGTACGGACTGACCCCTCCCGCTGCAGACGAACCCGGCCCCGGCCGGGTTCTTTCATTCCGGCCCCCTTACGCCGCCTTGTTCATGAAGCCTCTGCAGCCTCATCCCTGAATCAGCCGCTGCACATCGCCTTCAGATTCGACACCCCCTGCGTGAAATGACCTACACGCGGAGCAGACGGACGGACTTTGACAATCATTCTCATTCTAATTAGTATCGCCATCCATCGAAGCCAACCACAGGTGCCGGTCCCCATGTACGTCTGCCTCTGCCAAGGTGTCACCGACGGTCACATCCGCGAAGCGATCTACGAAGGTTGCTGCAGCTACCGTGAGATTCGCGAGACGCTCGGCGTCGGCACCCAGTGCGGCAAATGTGCCTGCCTGGCCAAGCAGGTGGTGCGTGAGACCCTCACCGAGGTCCAGAGCAGCCAGGCCGCCCTCGCCTACCCGGCCACTTTCGTACCGGCCTGAACACCCTCTTATGAAGAACCGGACCTCGAGTCCGGTTTTTTTATGCCCGTAAATCAAGCAGTTAGCGACAAGACGCGGACTTGAAGCGTTCGTATTCACATTCAAATTATCTTATATATCAAGCACTTACGTTGACACCTCAGCGGAACTGGTTAAAATTCCGTCACTCAACCCCTTGCGTGGCAGGACCCCCTCATGAAAGGCGACAAGAAAGTCATCCAGCATCTCAACAAGATCCTCGGCAACGAACTGGTGGCCATCAACCAGTACTTCCTGCACGCCCGGATGTACGAGGACTGGGGCCTGAAGAAGCTCGGCGAGCACGAGTACCACGAGTCCATCGACGAGATGAAGCACGCCGACAAGCTCATCAAGCGCATCCTCTTCCTGGAAGGCATCCCGAACCTTCAGGACCTGGGCAAGCTGATGATCGGCGAGAACACCAAGGAAATGCTCAGCAGCGACCTGAAGCTTGAGCACAACGCCCTGCCAGACCTGAAGGCCGCCATCGCCTACTGCGAAAGCGTCGGCGACTACGGCAGCCGCGAGCTGCTGGAAGACATCCTCGAGTCCGAGGAAGAGCACATCGACTGGCTGGAAACCCAGCTGGGCCTGATCGAGAAGGTCGGCCTGGAGAACTACCTGCAGTCGCAGATGGACGAGTAAGACACCCGCCCATGAAAAAGCCCCGCATCAGCGGGGCTTTTTCATTTCAGCGGGAGGCTCAGGCGCCGGCCTTGCTCACCGCATCCTTGATCAGTTGCTGCAACTCGCCCTTCTCGTACATCTCGACGAGGATGTCGCTGCCGCCGACCAGCTCACCCGCCACCCACAGCTGCGGGAAGGTCGGCCAGTTGGCGTACTTGGGCAGGTTGGCGCGGATTTCCGGGTTCTGCAGGATGTCGACGTAGGCGAACTTCTCGCCACAGCCCATCAGGACCTGGGCAGCACGGGCGGAGAAACCGCACTGGGGAGCATTGGGAGAGCCCTTCATGTACAGCAGGACGGTGTTGTTGGCGATCTGCTCTTTGATGGTTTCGATGATATCCATGGCTACCTCGGCTGAACTATCCGACTACAGGGTCGGCGCGGTGGCGGCATTGTAACGGAAGTCCGAGCATGTCGCTCGGACTTGCACTGGCACTTTTCAGGCCGCCACCACCTCCACCGGCACGCCATTCAGCGCGGCATTGCCGGACACGGCATCGAGGAACCGCTCGTCGGTCAGGTCATTGGCACTGGCCCCTGGCAACTCGGCGGCGATGGCCATCATCACACCGGGCCGCCCATGGCCCCAGCCGTGGGGCAGGCTCACCACGCCGGGCATCATCTCCAGGCTCGCGGCCACCTCCACTTCGATGCTGCCGACCCGCGAACGCACTCTCACCCGCTGACCATCGCTCAGCCCGCGCCGGGCGAGGTCGTCCGGGTGCATGAGCAGCTGGTGGCGCGGC
Organism: Metapseudomonas otitidis; assembly: GCF_011397855.1. Taxonomy (NCBI): domain Bacteria; kingdom Pseudomonadati; phylum Pseudomonadota; class Gammaproteobacteria; order Pseudomonadales; family Pseudomonadaceae; genus Metapseudomonas; species Metapseudomonas otitidis. The sequence continues at coordinate 4,751,949 of NZ_AP022642.1, forward strand.
TTGCCCTTCACCAGGCGGTGGTAGTTGTGCATCCAGGAGTTGTTGCTGCGGACATGCCGCCGGCCGATCAGCACCAGCTCGCCGGCCACTGGAGCGGGTTGCTCGGCGAAGCGCGCCAGGTCCTCCATGAACAGCGCCGGGTCGGCCACCACGCGACGCGCCTCGGTCTTGAGGCGGCCGGCCAGGTTCGGCTTGAGCGGCCCCAGGTCCAGCCCGTGGGGATGCTCCGCCAGGCGCTCGACGGAAAGCCCCCAGCTGGATCGCTCGCCATAGGGGCCGAAGCGCAGCCCCATGTCGATCATCTGCCGAGGCGGCAGGGTCGGCTTCAGCTCCACGCCGGTGCGCGCCGCGAAGGCCTTCGCCAGCCCGACGAAGATCTCCCAGTCATCCAGCGCACCAGCCGGCTTGGCCAGCACCGGCTCGTTGAAGCGGGTGACGTTGCGCACCGCGAACAGGTTGAAGGTGGTGTCGTAGTGGTCGTGCTCCAGCGGCGCGGTCGGCGGCAGGATCAGGTCGGCGTAGCGCGTCGTCTCGTTGATGTAGAGGTCGACGCTGACCATGAACTCCAGCCCGTCCAGCGCCTGCTCCAGGCGCCGCCCGTTGGGGGTGGAGAGCACCGGGTTGCCGGCCACGGTGACCAGGGCGCGGATCTGCCCTTCGCCTGGGGTCAGCATCTCCTCGGCCAGGGCCGAGACGGGCAGTTCGCCGCCGTACTCGGGCAACCCGGAAACGCGGCTGTGCCAGCGCCCGAAGTGGCCGCCGGAGGTGGTCGACACCAGGTCCACCGCCGGCTCGGTGCAGAGCACACCGCCGGCCTGGTCGAGGTTGCCGGTGACCAGGTTGATCACCTGGATCAGCCATTGGCACAGGCTGCCGAACGCCTGGGTGGACACGCCCATGCGCCCGTAGCACACCGCCCGTTCGGCAGCGGCGAAGTCGCGCGCCAACTGGCGGATCACCGAGGGCTCGATGCCGCAACGCGGCCCCATGGCCTCGGCGGTGAAGGCCACCACGGCCTGACGCACGGCGTCGAGGCCATCCACCGGCAGGTGTGTGGCCCGGCCGAGGCCCTCCTCGAACAAGGTGCTGAGCATGCCCAGCAGCAGGGCGGCGTCCTGGCCCGGCCGCACGAACAGGTGCTGGTCGGCGATGGCGGCCGTCTCGCTGCGCCGCGGGTCCACCACCACCAGGCGCCCGCCCCTGGCCTTGATCGCCTTCAAGCGCTTCTCCACGTCCGGCACCGTCATGATGCTGCCGTTGGAGGCCAGCGGATTGCCGCCGAGGATCAGCATGAAATCGGTGTGGTCGATGTCCGGGATCGGGATCAGCAGCCCGTGGCCGTACATCTGGTGGCTCACCAGGTGGTGGGGCAACTGGTCCACCGAGGTGGCAGAGAAGCGGTTGCGGGTCTTCAACAAGCCGAGGAAGTAGTTGCTGTGGGTCATCAGCCCGTAGTTGTGCACGCTGGGGTTGCCCTGGTACACGGCGACCGCCTGCTGCCCATGGCGGGCCTGGATATCGGCCAGTCGCTCGGCCACCAGCGCAAAAGCCTCGTCCCAGCCGATGGGCTGCCACTCGCTGCCCGCCCGGCGCATGGGCTGGCGCAGGCGATCAGGGTCGTTCTGGATGTCTTGCAGGGCCACGGCCTTGGGGCAGATATGCCCACGGCTGAAGCTGTCCTGCGGGTCGCCCTTGATGGAGAGGATGTGCCGCGAGCCGTCCGCCCGGTCCTCGGTTTCGATGGCCAGGCCGCAGATGGCCTCGCACAGGTGGCACGCACGGTAGTGAACGGACTTGGTCATGGCCTTGCCTCATGTTCTTGTTCGAGACGACCGGTCGGGTCGCAATCGCTGAACTATGGAAGCAGGGCTGCCGCTTGACCAGCGGCTTAAGCGATGTGAATCGGCAGGCATCAAGCCTGCCGATTCGGGTGGTGCGGGCTTACTTGATGGAGCGGATGGTGCCCTTGTTGCCCACGACCTTGGCGCTGACTTTCTTGAACACGAAGTAGTCGTCGATGTTCAGCTCGTAGCGCGGGGCGACGATCAGGTCGGCGCCGGAGTTCTTCACGGCCTTGAAGGCAGCAGCGGACTTCACCGCGCCAACCGGATCGGGACCGAACGGCAGGCCGGAGGAAGCGCCGCCGTAGGTGACGCCGTCAGCGAACTGGCTGTCGCCACCGAACTGGATGAAGTTGAACAGGATGTTCACTTCGGACTGCCCGCTGATCGACTCACCGACGGCAACGTCGGCTTTCAGGTCGGTCTGGACTTCGGCTTCCAGGGCGGAAGACGGCTGGCTGATGTGGTAGCTGCTGCAGCCGGTTACCGAAGCAATCAGCGCCATCAGGGCAGCGGGCATCAGGAACTTTTTCATGTGGTACTCCATGTCTGGGAATGTGCCTCGGTCCTGTTCCACGTCTTGATGGACCGAGCCCCGGACCGGGTCCGATCCGGGGAGGCGACACCCTACAGCCCTGGTTTTTTTCCCATCAGTTCATGACTTCCCAAGCTGCCGTCAGGCTACTCCCCGCCGCTTCGACGAAGCATCTGCGGGGCAATTTGCGCCTATGCGTAATTTCCTTATAAGATCGCGCCTTCCCCATTCCGTCGCCCCCGAGCGGCCCAGCCCGCCGGTCCCGCCTGCTTTTCCTCGAAAAACCCGGCCCGGACTTGCGGCCAGCGGCAACAAAAAAGGTAGTCAGCAATGAGCGCAAGGCATTTTCTCTCCCTGATGGATTGCCCCCCCCAGGAGCTGAGCAGCCTGATCCGTCGAGCCATCGAGCTGAAGGACCTGCGCCATCGAGGGGTGCTCTACGAGCCGCTCAAGAGCCGCGTGCTGGGGATGATCTTCGAGAAGGCCTCCACCCGTACCCGCCTGTCCTTCGAGGCCGGCATGATCCAGCTCGGCGGCCAGGCGATCTTCCTGTCCCCGCGTGACACCCAGCTCGGCCGTGGCGAGCCGATCAGCGACTGCGCCATCGTCATGTCGCGCATGCTCGATGCGGTGATGATCCGCACCTTCGCCCACAGCAAGCTGGTGGAGTTCGCCGCCCATTCCCGCGTGCCGGTGATCAACGGCCTGTCGGACGACCTGCACCCCTGCCAGTTGCTGGCCGACATGCAGACCTTCCAGGAGCACCGCGGCTCGATCCAGGGCAAGACCGTGGCCTGGATCGGCGACGGCAACAACATGTGCAACTCCTATATCGAGGCGGCGATCCAGTTCGACTTCCACCTCAACATCGCCTGCCCCGAGGGCTACGAGCCCAGTGCCGCGCTGGTGGCCCAGGCCGGCGAGCGTGTCCGCGTGATGCGCGACCCGCGCGAAGCGGTGCGTGGCGCCCACCTGGTGAGCACCGACGTCTGGACCTCCATGGGCCAGGAAGAGGAAACCGAGCGCCGCCTGGCCCTGTTCGCGCCCTACCAGGTGAACAAGGAAATGCTGGACCTGGCCGATGAAGCGGTTATCTTCATGCACTGCCTGCCGGCGCACCGGGGCGAGGAAATCAGCATGGACCTGCTGGACGATCCCCGTTCAGTGGCCTGGGACCAGGCAGAAAACCGCCTGCACGCCCAGAAGGCGCTGCTGGAATTCCTCGTCGAACACGCGTCCAGAGCATGAGCCACGAACTGCTACTCAACCTGCGTGACCTGAGCTGCGGCTACCAGGATCAGCGCGTCGTCCAGAACCTCAATCTCCACCTCAACGCCGGGGACATCGGTTGCCTGCTGGGCCCCTCGGGTTGCGGCAAGACCACCACCCTGCGCGCCATCGCCGGCTTCGAACCGGTGCTGGAAGGCGAGATCAGCCTCGCCGGCGAGGTCATCTCCCGCGCCGGCTACACCCTCGCCCCCGAGCGGCGGCGCATCGGCATGGTGTTCCAGGACTACGCCCTGTTCCCCCACCTCACCGTGGAAGAGAACGTCGGCTTCGGCATCCGCAAGCACCCGCAGCGCGAGCGCATCGTCGGCGAGCTGCTGGAGCTGGTGAACCTCTCGGCCCTGGCCAAGCGCTTCCCCAACGAGCTGTCCGGCGGCCAGCAGCAGCGCGTCTCCCTGGCCCGCGCCCTGGCGCCGGAGCCGGCCCTGCTGCTGCTCGACGAACCCTTCTCCAACCTCGATGGCGAACTGCGTCGGCGCCTCAGCCACGAGGTCCGCGACATCCTCAAGGCCCGTGGCACCAGCGCCATCCTGGTCACCCACGACCAGGAAGAAGCCTTCGCCGTCAGCGACCAGGTCGGCGTGTTCAACAAAGGCCACCTGGAGCAGTGGGACACCCCCTACAACCTCTACCACGAGCCGGCGACCCCCTTCGTCGCCAGCTTCATCGGCCAGGGCTACTTCATCCGCGGCCAGCAACTGAGCCCCGACACCGTGCAGACGGAGCTGGGCACCATCCGCGGCAACCGTGCCTACACCTGGCCGGAAGGCAGTGCGGTGGACGTGCTGCTGCGACCGGACGACATCGTCCCCGCCAGCGATGCCGGGCTGAAGGCCACCGTCACCGGCAAGACCTTCCTCGGCGCCGCCACGCTCTATCGCCTGCAACTGCCCACCGGCACCCAGCTGGAAGCCATCTTCCCGAGCCATGCCGACCACGCACCGGGCCAGGAAGTGGGCATCCGCATCGCCGCCGATCACCTGGTGGTGTTCCCCGCCCAGGGCAGCGTCGCCGCCCAGTTGCCGGTACAGGACAGCGGCGTCCGTCGCTACGTCACCGCCGGCTGATCCCGCCGCGCGTCGGCGAGCCGCTCAAGGCTCGCTGACGCCGTAGCGCCCCATCACCTCACGCAGCTTGCCGTTCTCCCGGTAACGGGCCAGGCCGTCCTCGAAGATCGCGGCGTAGCGTGCGCTGGCAGTCAGCGCCGGGGAAAAGGCCAGGTAGATGGCCACGTCCGGCGAACGGCAGCCCGCCAGGCGCAGGCGCTCCGAGGGCGGCAGGGTGGATTGCAGGTTGTCCATCACCCAGCTGTTCTCGATGGTCGCATCGAGCCGGCCGTGACGGACCTTCTCCATGTTCATGTCCAGCGCCTGGTCGCCCGCCACCACCTGCACCCGGTCGCCGCGACTGCGGTGCATGCGGATGTAGGTGTCGATTTCCTGGCCGTAGCTGTAGCTGTTGATGCTGCCCAGGCGCACCTGCGGCAGCGAGGGCAGCCCCTGGTAGCGCCAGGTGGCGTCTAGCGCCGTGTAGAAGCACATGCGCGAGATGCCGGGTGCAGTAGGGGTGTAGACGAAATCCGGTGCGTCCTGGATGCCGGCACCGATCACCGCGTTGACCTTCCCCGCCCGCGCATCGCTGAGTGCCCGGGCCCAATTGACCACCCGGTACTCCACCTCGATGCCGGACTCGGCAAAGATCTCCCGGGCCAGTTCGACGAAGATCCCCGGCCGGGGTGAATCGGGCTGGCAATTGATCGGGCACCACAGGTCACCGGCAATGACCAGGGTCTCCGCCTTCGACAAGCCGGAGGCGAACAGGGCGACCAAGCCGAAGAGCAGGGCCGCGGGGGTTGAACGTGCATCCTGTGTGGTCAAGGCGAACTCCCTTCGTGAGCGGCCGACCAGGCGTGCAACTACCCCTGGGAAGCCTCGCTGCGTACTCGCTGGACGGCATCCAGCCATCCCTCGTAAAGCTTGGCCCGGTGGGCCTCCGCCATGCGCGGCGCAAAGCGCTGCTGGCGGTGCCAGTGACGGGCGATTTCGTCCAGATCCCGGTACAGCCCCGCCTTCAGACCCGCCAGGTAGGCGGCGCCCAGGGCGGTGGTCTCGGTCACCTCGGGGCGTTCGACCGCCACACCGAGGATGTCCGCCAGGAACTGCATGACCCAATTGTTCTCCACCATCCCGCCGTCCACGCGCAGGGCGCTGGGCGCGGCGGCCCCGTCCTGGCGCATGGCTTCCAGCAGATCACGGGTCTGGTAGCACACCGACTGCAGGCCGGCGGTGACGATCTCCTTGATCCCGGTGTCGCGGGTCAGGCCGAAGATCGCACCCCGGGCCTTCGGGTCCCAGTAAGGCGCCCCCAGGCCGGTGAAGGCCGGCACCAGGTACACGCCACAGGCATCCCCGGTCTGTTCCGCCAGTGCCTCGGTATCCCGGGCATGGCTGATCAGCTTGATACCGTCACGCAACCACTGAACCGCCGCACCGGCGACGAAGATACTGCCTTCTACAGCGTAGGTCACCTTCCCATCCAAGCGGTAACCCACGGTAGTCAGCAGACGATTGCGCGAGGTCACCGGCGTGTCGCCGGTGTTCTGGATCATGAAACAGCCGGTGCCGTAGGTGCTTTTCACCATGCCCGGCTGGAAGCAGGCCTGGCCGATCAGCGCCGCCTGCTGGTCGCCGGCCATGCCCAGCACCGGGATGGCGCTGCCCAGCAGCCCGGCCTCGGTGATGCCGAACTCGGCAGAGCAGTCCAGCACCTCCGGCAGCAGGCTCGGCGGAATGTCGAACAGCCGCGTCAGGTGATCGTCCCAACGCTGCTCATGGATGTTGAACAGCAGCGTGCGCGAGGCGTTGGTGGCGTCGGTGCGGTGCACCTTGCCGCCGGTCAGGCGCCACAGCAGGAAGCAGTCCACCGTGCCGAAGCGCAGCTCACCGCGCTCGGCGCGCTCACGGGCGCCCGGCACGTTGTCGAGGATCCAGCGCAGCTTGGTGGCCGAGAAATACGGGTCGATCAGCAAACCGGTGCGCCGCGCCACTTTCTCGTCGTGCCCATCGGCCTTGAGGCGGGAGCAGTAGTCGGCGGTGCGGCGGTCCTGCCAGACGATGGCCGGGTGGATCGGCGTGCCGGTCTCGGCGTCCCACACCAGGGTGGTCTCGCGCTGGTTGGTGATGCCGATGGCCGCGATCTGCGATGCCTGCAGCCCGCTCTGGCGGATGGCCTCGCGGCAGACCTTGAGGGTCGTCAGCCAGATTTCCTCGCCGTCGTGCTCCACCCAGCCGTCCTTCGGGAAGTACTGCTTGAACTCCGTCTGGGCGCGGGCGACAGGCAGGCCCTGGGCACTGAATACGATGGCGCGACTGCTGGTCGTGCCCTGGTCGATGGCAAGAAGGTACTGGGCCATTCCGGCTTCCTTGTTGTTATGGAGGAGTCATTCCCGCCCGATGGCGGCGAACTGGGCCTGGGTGTGTTCGGCCAGCACCTGCGCCGCCAGCTCCACTTCCAGGCCACGCCGACCGGCGCTGACATGAATGGTGGGGTGGTCCAGCGCGGAGCGGTCGATGAAGGTGCGCAGGCGCTTCTTCTGCCCCAGCGGGCTGATACCGCCCACCAGGTAGCCGGTGGCGCGCTGCGCCGCATCGGCCGGGGCCATGTCGGCCTTCTTGGCGCCCGCCGCGTGGGCCAGGGCCTTCAAGTCAAGGCTGCCGGCCACCGGCACCACGGCCACCAGCAGCTCGCCCTTCTCGGTGGCCGCCAGCAGGGTCTTGAACACCCGCGCCGGGTCCAGCCCGAGCTTTTCCGCCGCCTCCAGGCCATAGGAGGGCGCCTTCGGATCATGGGTATAGCTGAGCACACGGTGCTCGGCCTTGGCCTTCTTGAGCAGGTCGATGGCTGGAGTCATGTTCGATAGTGAAAACAATGCGACGAAGTGGTCGTACCTTAGCTGAAAAGTCGCTCTTCGACAGCCCGCCGCTATAATGCGCGTCAAAAATCCGGGACCCCGTTCATGACCCTGGCACCCCGCCAACAGAACATCCTCGACCTCGCCCGCGAACGCGGCTACGTCAGCATCGACGAACTGGCCCAGGCCTTCGCGGTGACACCGCAGACCATACGCCGCGACATCAACCAGCTCGCCGAACAGGGCCTGCTGCGACGCACCCATGGTGGCGCGGCCGCCGATGCCTCAAGCATCCAGAACACCGCCTACGCCATGCGCGCCGGGCAGATGCGCGACGAGAAGCAGCGCATCGCCGAAGCCGTGGCGGCGCAGATCCCCGACCACGCCTCGCTGTTCATCAACATCGGCACCACCACCGAAGCCATCGCCCGCGAACTGATGGGGCACAAGGGCCTGAAGGTGATCACCAACAACCTGCACGTCGCCGCCCAGCTCGCCGACCGACCCGATTTCGAAGTGCTGGTGGCTGGCGGCACGGTGCGCAGCGACGGCGGCATCGTCGGCCCCTCGGCGGTGGACTTCATCCGCCAGTTCAAGGTCGACTTCGCCATCGTCGGCATCAGCGGCATCGACGAGGACGGCAGCCTGCTGGACTTCGACTACCAGGAAGTGCGCGTCTCCCAGGCCATCATCGACAACGCCCGCCAGGTGTTCCTCGCCGCCGACTCCAGCAAGTTCGGCCGCAACGCCGTGGTGCGCATGGGCTCCATCGCCATGGTGGACCGCCTGTTCACCGACCACGCCCCCTCCCCCGCCCTGGCCCGGCTGATGGCCGAGCACAAGGTCCAGCTCGAACCGGTCTGACCCCGCCTGCCTTTCGTCGCCCATCCCGCCGTGGCCGCTCGGCGGGGGTGGCGATTCGCCTTCGCTTCGTCTAGCATTTTTCGGAAACGAACATTTAAAGTTCACTTTCGATTCAGGTGCCTTGCCATGCCCGCCTCGACGAAGCGCTCCGCGCCCATTTCCGAAGTCTATGACCTGGCCGTGATCGGCGGCGGCATCAACGGTGTCGGCATCGCCGCCGATGCAGCCGGGCGCGGCCTGTCGGTGTTCCTTTGCGAACGCGACGACCTGGCCCAGCACACCTCCTCCGCCAGCAGCAAGCTCATCCACGGCGGCCTGCGCTACCTGGAACACTACGAATTCCGCCTGGTGCGCGAGGCCCTGGCCGAACGCGAAGTGCTGCTGGCCAAGGCGCCGCACATCGTCCGCCCGATGCGTTTCGTGCTGCCCCATCGCCCGCACCTGCGCCCCGCGTGGATGATCCGCGCCGGCCTGTTCCTCTACGACCACCTTGGCAAGCGCGAGAAGCTGCCCGGCTCCCGTGGCCTGCGCTTCGGCGTCGGCAGCCCGCTGCAGGCCGGTATCAGCCGTGGCTTCGAGTATTCGGATTGCTGGGTCGACGACGCGCGCCTGGTGGTGCTCAACGCCATGAGCGCCCGCGAGCACGGAGCCCACATCCACAGCCGCACCCGCTGCGTCAGCGCCCGGCGCAGCAAGGGCCTGTGGCACATCCACCTGGAACGCGCCGACGGCACCCTGCTGTCGATCCGCTCCCGGGCTCTGGTCAACGCCGCCGGCCCCTGGGTCGCCCGCCTGCTGAAGGACGACCTCAAGCAGAAGTCGCCCTACGGCATCCGCCTGATCCAGGGCAGCCACATCGTCGTGCCCCAACTCTACGAGGGCGAGCACGCCTACATCCTGCAGAACGAGGACCGCCGCATCGTCTTCGCCATCCCCTACCTGGGGCGTTTCACCCTGATCGGTACCACCGACCGCGAGTACCAGGGCGACCCGGCGAAGGTGGCCATCACCGAGGAAGAAACCCGCTACCTGCTCGACGTGGTCAACCAGCACTTCAAGAAGCAGATCAGCGCCGACGACATCCTGCGCACATACTCCGGCGTGCGCCCGCTGTGCGACGACGAATCCGACGACCCGTCCGCTGTCACCCGCGACTACACCCTGGCGCTGGATGCCCATCCGGGCGAAGCCCCGCTGCTCTCGGTGTTCGGCGGCAAGCTCACCACCTACCGCAAGCTCGCCGAGTCGGCCCTGGCGCAGCTCGCGCCCTTCTTCCCGACCATGGGCGGCAGCTGGACTGCCACCGCCACCCTGCCCGGCGGCGAGTCCATGGACAGCCAGGAGGCTCTGGCCGAAGCCCTGTGCGAACGCTACGGCTGGCTGCCCAACAGCCTGGCCCGACGCTGGGCCGGCACCTACGGCAGCCGCGTGTGGAAACAGCTGGAAGGGGTCGCCAACCTCACCGACCTGGGCGAACACCTGGGCGGCGGCCTCTACACCCGCGAAGTGGACTACCTGTGCCGCGAGGAATGGGCGCAAGACGCCGAAGACATCCTCTGGCGCCGCACCAAGCAAGGGCTGTTCATGACCCCCGGCCAACAGGAACGCCTCGCCCAATACCTGATCCACCGCGCCCAAGCCGACGCGGCCTGAGGCCTTGCGAGCAGCGCCCGCGCCTGCAGGCACGCCATGAACCGATGCGGTTCACCGAGCCCACCGCATCCACGGGTTGCTCCGCCCGTAGGATGGGCTGAGCTGTGCGAAGCCCATCATTGGGGCTGCACAGCGCTATTGGTGAGCCTGACGTAGCCCGGACTTCAGTCCAGGAGGCCCCACACCGCCCCGGGCTGAAGCCCGGGCTACGAAGGCCAGAGGCTTCCGAGCAGCGCTCGCTCCTACATCCACGAGATGAATCGATGCGGTTCGCCGAGCTCACCGCATCCTACGGGCTGCTCCGTAGGATGGGCTGAGCTGTGCGAAGCCCATCATTGGGGCTGCACAGCGCCATGAGTGAACCTGACGTAGCCCGGACTTCAGTCCGGGAAGCCCCACACCGCTCCCGGGCTGAAGCCCGGGCTACGAAGGCCAGAGGCTTCGCGAGCAGCGCTCGCTCCTACATCCCCGCCATGAATCGATGCGGTTCGCCGAGCTCACCACATCCTACGGGCAGCTCCGTAGGATGGGCTGAGCTGTGCGAAGCCCATCGCAGGGCTGCACAGCGCCACGAGTGAACCTGACGTAGCCCGGACTTCAGTCCGGGAAGCCCCACACCGCTCCCGGGCTGAAGCCCGGGCTACACAGGCCAGAGGTTTCGCGAGCAGCGCTCGCGCCTATGCAGGCGGCGCACTCACAACTGCGCAAAATGCCCGTCCGCCGGCTGTCGGTGGGCCATCAGGTGCGGCAACACGGCGGCCAGCAGCGGCTCCTTGAAGGCGTCCTGGAAGCGATGGGCGAGCCCGGGGATCAACCGCAGCTCCGCGCCCTTGATATGCGCCGCCACATGCACCCCGTGCATCACCGGCAGCAGCGGGTCGGCGGTGCCGTGCACCACCAGGGTCGGCACGTGCAGGCGGTTGAGCAGCTCTACCCGGCTCGGCTCGGCGAGGATCGCCAGCATCTGGCGCTGCACGCCCTCCGGGTTGAATGCCCGGTCATAGGCCCGCGCGGCCTGCTCCAGCAGTTGCGCCCGGTCATCAGTCACCTGCGGGCTGCCCAGGGCGGCCAGCAGGTCGGCCTGCTGTTCCAGCGCCACCTGGCGGTTCGGCGCCTCGCGGCGGGCCAGCAGCGCCAGCAAGGCATCGCTGGGCGCCGGCAGACCCTGGGCGCCGGAACTGGTCATCACCAGGGTCAGGCTCAGCACCCGCTCCGGGGCCATGTCCGCCAGGTGCTGGGCGATCATCCCGCCCATGCTGGCGCCGAGCACATGAGCCTCGCGCACCTTCAGCGCGTCCATCAGGTGCAGCGCATCGCCGGCCATGTCCCGTAGGCTGTACGGCGCCTCCACGGGGAAGCCCAGGCGGTAGCGGATCACTTCATAGGTCAGGTTCGCGCTGGGCGCCGTCTGGGCCCAGGCGGACAGACCGACATCCCGGTTGTCGTAGCGGATGACGCGAAAACCCTGCTCGCACAGCGCCGCCACCACCTCGTCCGGCCAATGGATGAGCTGGCCGCCCAGCCCCATGATCAGCAGCAGGGCCGGGTCATCGGCATCACCGATGCTCTGGTAGGCCAGGCGCACGTCCCCCAGCGCCACCGTCTCGGTGGGTACGTGGGTGTCGCAGCGCGCAGCGGCAAAGGCTGGCAGGCCGCCCAGCAGGGCGACGAGAAGAATGAACAGGCGCATGGTGGAAATCCGGAATGCAGAACCCCAGTGAAGCGCGATTCTGATGAATTCCCGTCGTGCGCTCTGCCACAGAACCGTGACAGTTTGATGAAGGGCGCCCAACGGTCATGGCGCCCTCCTCGCCTCAGCCCCAACGGCGCGTCAGGCGAACTCCGCCCGCAGCTGCCGCGCCGCAGCCACCATGTTCACCAGCGCCGCCTCGGCCTCGGGCCAGCCACGGGTCTTCAGGCCGCAGTCAGGGTTGACCCACAGGCGCTGCGGGTCGATGCGCCGCGCCGCCTTGCGCATCAGCTTGACCATCTCGGCGGTGTCCGGCACCCGGGGCGAGTGGATGTCGTAGACCCCCGGACCGATCTCGTTGGGGTAGGCGAAGGCCTCGAAGGCCTGCAGCAGCTCCATGTCCGAACGGGAGGTCTCGATGGTGATGACGTCCGCGTCCATCGCCGCGATGGACTCGATCACATCGTTGAACTCGCTGTAGCACATGTGGGTGTGGATCTGCGTGTCGTCGCGCACCCCGCTGGCCGCCAGGCGGAAGGCCTCGGTGGCCCACTCCAGGTAGTGGGCCCAGCCGCTGTGGCGCAGGGGCAGCCCCTCGCGGAAGGCCGCCTCGTCGATCTGCACGATGCGGATGCCCGCCGCCTCCAGGTCCTGCACCTCGTCGCGGATGGCCAGCGCCAGCTGGCGCGCCTGCACCTCGCGGGGCACGTCCTCGCGGGGGAAGGACCACATCAGCATGGTCACCGGCCCGGTGAGCATGCCCTTCATCCACTTGCCGGTCAGGCCCTGGGCATAGCGGATCCACTCCACCGTCATCGGCGCCGGACGCGACAGGTCGCCGATTATGATCGCCGGCTTCACGCAGCGCGAGCCGTAGCTCTGCACCCAGCCGAAGCGACTGAACACGTAGCCGTCCAGCTGCTCGGCGAAGTACTCCACCATGTCGTTGCGCTCCGCCTCGCCGTGCACCAGCACGTCCAGCCCGAGGCGCTCCTGCACCTCCACCGCGTGGCGGATCTCGGCCTGCATGGCCTCGGTGTAGGCCGCCGCCGACAGGCTGCCCTGGCGGTAGGCCTGGCGTGCCAGGCGGATGGAAGCCGTCTGCGGGAAGGAGCCGATGGTGGTGGTGGGGAACGCCGGCAAGCCCAGGCGCTCGCGCTGGCAGGCGATGCGCTGCTCGAAGGGCGACTGGCGCTGGCTGTCCTGCGGGCGAATGGCCGCCAGGCGCGCCGCCACCTCGGGCTTGTGGATGCGGGTGCTGGCCGCACGGACCGCCAACGCTTCGCGGTTTGTAGCCAGGGCGGTGAGCACCTCGGGGTGTTCCGGTTCGCGCAGGGCGCGGGCCAGCAGCGCCAGTTCGGCGCACTTCTGCACGGCAAAGGCGAGCCAGCCCTTCACCTCGGCGTCCAGGCGATCCTCACGGGTCAGGTCCACCGGGCAGTGCAACAGCGAGCAGGAAGGCCCGACCCACAGCCGATCCCCCAGGCGCTCATGGGCGTGGCGCAGCACCTCCAGCGCGCGGTCCAGGTCGCAGCGCCAGACGTTGCGACCGTTCACCACGCCGAGGGACAGCACCTTGTAGGCCGGCAACCGGTCGAGGATGGTCGGGTACTGCTCGGGGGCGCGCACCAGGTCGATGTGCAGACCGTCCACCGGCAGGCTGGCGGCCAGCCCGAGGTTGTCCTCCAGGCCGCCGAAATAGGTGGCCACCAGTTTGCGCAGCGGCTCGCGCTGCAGCAGGTTGTAGGCCCGCTCGAAGGCGGTGCGCCAGTCCTGGGGCAGGTCCAGGGCGAGGATCGGCTCGTCGATCTGCACCCATTCCACGCCCTGCTCGGCCAGGCGCTGGAAGATCTCGCCGTACACCGGCAGCAGTTGCTCCAGCAGGTCCAGGCGGTCGAAGGCGCCGCCCTTGGCCTTGCCCAGCCAGAGGTAGGTCAGCGGGCCGAGCACCACCGGCTTCACCGCGTGCCCCAGCGCCAGGGCTTCGTCGACCTCCTCGAAGAGCTGTTCCCAACCGAGGTGGAAGGTCTGGCCGACGCTGAATTCGGGGACCAGGTAGTGGTAGTTGCTGTCGAACCACTTGGTCAGCTCCTGGGCGTGTCCGCCGCAGCAGCCAGCCCCCACGCCACGGGCCATGGCGAACAGGGTCGCCAGGGTGGCGCGACCGTCGGCCGGGCGGAAGCGCTCCGGCACCGCGCCGACCATCAGGGAATGGGTGAGCACCTGGTCGTACCAGGCGAAGTCGCCCACCGGCAACAGCTCGATGCCCGCCTCGGCCTGCAGGCGCCAGTGCTCGGCGCGCAGGGTGCGACCCACGTCGCGCAGGCCGGCTTCGTCCAGCTCGCCCTTCCAATGGGCTTCAAGGGCCTTCTTCAGCTCGCGATCGCGACCAATGCGGGGAAAGCCGAGGGAATGTACCCGGACCATGTCTGTCTCCTTGTCTGTGAATGCCGGGCATTCTGGGCACCCACAGAACATGAGACAAACTCATAAAATTCTCTTTCAACTCAAGAAACGCTCATGCAGAGCCGAGCACTCAGGTGCCCGACTTGAAGCGTGTGAAGGCCCGGGTCAGGGCGCGGTTGAAGGCCGAGCCGTTGTCGTTCTTGGTATACAGCCGGGCGCGCACCTCGGCCGGCGGGTAGGTGCCGGGGTCGGCGAGGATCGCCGGGTCCACCGTGGCCGAGGCCGCCGTCACCGCGTTGGCGTAGCCGATGCTGTTGGTGATCGGGCCGATCACGTCCGGCCGCATGAGGAAGTCCATCAGCGCCAGCCCCTCGCGGGGGTGCGGTGCATCCGCCGGGATGACCATCGCATCGAACCAGATCTGCGCGCCCTCCCGCGGAATCGAATAGCGGATGTGGTACGGCTTGCCGGCCTGGGTCGCCTGGCTGGCGGCCACCGTGGCGTTGCCGTTCCAGGCCATCGCCAGGCAGGTGTTGCCGTTGGCCAGGTCGTTGATGTTGCGGTCGTTGGCGAAGTAGCGGATCGAGGGGCGGATCGTCGCCAGGTGCTCGGCGGCCTTCTTCAGGTCGTCCAGGTTCTGGCGGTTGATGTCCAGGCCGAGGTAGCGCATGGCCGCGCCGAACACCTCGTTGGGGTCGTCCAGCAGGCTCACCCCGCAGTCGGCGAAGCGCGCCACCACCGCCGGGTCCATCAGCATCGCCCAGCTGTCCACCGGGGCATCGGCCATGCGTGTGCGGATGGCCTCCTCCTGATAGCCGAAGCCGGTGGTGCCCCAGGCGTAGAGCCCGGCGTAGCGGTTGCCCGGGTCGAAGGCGGCCATGTGCTGGACGAATTCATCCCCCAGCCCGGCGAAGTTCGGCAGCGCGCCCTTGTCCAGCGGCTGGATGGCGCCGCTGCGGATCGCCCGCTGCAGGTGCTGGCCGGCGGTCAGCACCAGGTCGTAGCCGCTGTGGCCGGTGAGCAGCTTGGTCTCCATCGCCTCCAGGGAGTCGAAGTGGTCGGCCACCACGCGGATGCCCGTCTCGGCCTGGAAGCGCGAGAGGGTATCCGGTGCCATGTACTCGCCCCAGATGAACAGGTTGACCTGCCGGGGCGCGTCCTCGGCCTGGGCACACAGGCCCAGGCCGAGCAGGAGTGCGGCTGCGAGCGAGCGCATGGTGAGCCTCCTAGCGCTGCCGCGCGGCGTATTGCGGCATGGTGATGCAGGCGACGTTGCCGCCCCCCAGGAGGATCTCGCGGGAGAAACCGATGCCGAGGATGCGGTGCTGCGGGAACAGCTCCGCCAGGGTGGCCTGGGCGACCACGTCGCACGGGTCGTTGAACAGCGGCAGCACGATGGCCGAGTTGCCGGCGTAGTAGTTGATGTACGACGCACAGATGCGCGTGCCGGCCTCGCGCAGGTGGGTGCCGTCCACCTGGTCCAGCCCCTCGGCTTCCTCCGCCGTCCACTCCAGCACGCGCGGTTGCGGCAGCTTGTGCACCTCCAGCGCGCGACCACGGGCGTCACGGGTGCTGCGCAGGATGTCGTAGGCCTCCTGGTAGATCTCCCACTGCGGGTCGCTGCGGTCGTCGGTCCACTGCATCACCACCACGCCGGGGCGCACGAAGCAAGCCAGGTCGTCGATGTGGCCATCGGTCTCGTCGAACTTGCAGCCACGGGGCAGCCAGATGACCTGGTCGGCGCCCAGGTAGTCGCACAGGCGCCCGGTCATTTCCGTCTTGCCCAGGTGGGCGTTGCGGTTGCGGTTGAGCAGGCACTGCTCGGTGGTCAGCAGGGTGCCCTGGCCGTCGCTCTGGATGCCGCCCATCTCGGCGATGAAGGGGGCGCGGTAACGGTCGTAGCCCTCGATCTCGAGGATCTTCTGGGCGATCTGGTCGTCCTTGTCCCAGGGGTAGTAGAGGCCGCCATCGAGGCCGCCGTAGGCGTTGAACTCGAAGTCCACGCCACGCACCTCGCCGGTGGCGTCGTTGACCAGGAAGGCCGGGCCGCTGTCGCGGAACCAGGTGTCGTTGCAGGTCATCTCCACCACCCGCACGTGCTCGGGCAGCAGGCGGCGGGCGTTGGCGTATTGCGCTGCCGAAGCGCAGACGGTGACCGGCTCGCTGCTGGCGATGGCGCTGACGATCTGCACCCAGACCTTCTGCGCCGGCTTGGCGCCGTTGCGCCACACGTCCGGGCGCTCCGGCCAGCCGAGCCAGCAGCGGGCCTTGGGTTCGAATTCACCGGGCAGGCGGAAGCCGTCGGCCTTGGGCAGGGAAGTCAGGGTGCGTGCCATGTTCAGGTCCTCGTGGGGGATGGGAATGCCCCGACAGTACCCGCGCCGACGCGGCGGCGACCAATGACCTTTTTCGCTTAACCCATGAATTCAATTCACATATCGGCCAGCTGATCACTGAACCAATCGACGAATTGCGCCACCGCCGGCTTGTCCAGCCGCAGGCGCTCGCACACCAGCGCGTACTGCCCGAGGGACGGCACCTGGGCCGCGAACGGCCGCACCAGCCGGCCGCTGGCCAGGTCCTCGGCGCTGGTGAGGTTGTCGCCGATGGCCACCCCCTGGCCCCGCGCCGCCGCCTCCATGGTCAGCCCCGCGTGGCCCAGGTACAGGTGCCGGGCTGGACGCAGATCGGCGGCGTGGGTGGCCAGCCAGGCGTTCCAGGTCTTGCCGTCCTGGTCGTCGTGCAGCAGGCAGTGGCGCGCCAGGTCGCGGGGGTGCTTGAGGGGCGACTGGTTGAACAGGCCCGGGCTGCACACTGGGAAGAACTGCAGGGTCGGCAGCGGCCGCACGAAGTAGCCGCTGGCGTCCTCCGGACCGGTGCCGTAGATGATCGCCAGGTCCATCTCCGCACCGGGCAGCTGCGCCTCCAAAGGCTGCTCGTGCAGGTGCAGGGTGATCTGCGGGTGGCGCTCGGCAAAATCCGCCAGCCGCCCCACCAGCCACTTCTGCGCCAGCTCGGTGGTCACCGCCACACGCAGCTGGGCCTGGGAACCGGGGTCGCGCAGCTCGTCGCAGGCATCGAGGATCAGCTCGAAGGCCTGCTGCAGGCTGTGCAACAGGCGCCGCGCCGGCGCACTGGGGCGAACCTGGCGCCCCTCGCGCTCGAACAGCGACACCCCGAGCTGCTCCTCCAGCTGGCGGATCTGGTGGCTCACCGCGCTGTCGGTGACGCACAGTTCCTGGGCCGCACGGCCGAAATGCGCATGGCGCGCGGCCGCCTCGAAGGTGCGCAGGGCGGTGAGCGAAGGCAGGCGACGCATGGCAGAAGGCTCCCGGAAACGGACGGCGCATGCTGGCGCAAGCCACAGGCTGCGACAAGGGCGCCGCTCGACACCCACGCGACAGATGAAGGAAACTCATGGCCCTTCGATTCTTCACCAGTTCCATTCATGGACGGGAGCCCACGCATGCTCGAAGTACGCCACCTCAAGACCCTGCATGCCCTGCGCGAGGCCGACAGCCTGGTGGAGGCCGCCGAGCGCCTGCACCTCACCCAGTCGGCCCTCTCCCACCAGTTCAAGGAGCTGGAGGAGCGCCTCGGCCTGCCCCTGTTCATCCGCAAGACCAAGCCGGTGCGCTTCACCAGCGCCGGCCTGCGCCTGCTGCAACTGGCCGACAGCCTGCTGCCACAGATGCGCGCCGCCGAACGCGACCTGGCGCGCCTGGCCGGTGGCACCGCCGGGCGTCTGCACATGGCCATCGAGTGCCACAGCTGCTTCCAGTGGCTGATGCCCACCATCGACCAGTTCCGCGACGCCTGGCCGGAAGTCGAGCTGGACCTGGCCTCGGGCTTCTCCTTCGCCCCGCTGCCGGCCCTGGCCCGGGGTGACCTGGACCTGGTGGTGACCGCCGACCCCATCGAACTGCCGGGCATCAGCTACGTGCCGCTGTTCACCTACGAGGCACTGCTGGCCGTGGCCAACCAGCACCCGCTGGCGGGCAAGCCCTACGTGGTGCCCGAGGACCTGGAGAGCGAAACCCTGATCACCTACCCGGTGGAGCGCGACCGCCTGGACGTGTTCACCCGCTTCCTCGAACCGGCCGACGTCGAGCCCGCGCAGATCCGCACGGCCGAGCTGACGGTGATGATGATGCAGCTGGTGGCCAGCGGCCGCGGCGTGTGCTGCCTGCCCAACTGGGCGCTGCACGAGTACAGCTCGCGGGGCTACGTCACCGCCAAGCGCCTGGGCGACAAGGGCCTGTACGCCACCCTGCACGCCGCCATCCGCGCCGACATGCTCGACGCCCCCTTCATGCGCGACTTCCTGCTCACCGCCAAGGACACCTCCTTCGCCACCCTCGAAGGCGTCAGCGCCGCACGTTGATGCGCACCCCACTGACACCTTCCCTGTAGGGGCGACTTCAGTCGCCCTGCGGTGCGCAGCGCCGCCAAGGGCTTCGCAAGCAGAGCTCGCTCCTGCGGGCAACCTCCACCCAAAGCCGCTCCGCTGCAGTAACCCGCCCGCAGGGTGGGCTTCAGCCCACCATCGAAGCCACCCGCCGCACTGCTGCCGAATGCAAAAAGCGACATCCACCCAACGCATGCAGTAGCCCGGGCTTCAGTCCGGGAAAGGTCCCGCCCAGCTCCCGGGCTGAAGCCCGGGCTACGTGCGCTAGAACAACGCCAGGCTGTAGCTGAGGATCACCCGGTTCTCGTCCACGTCGCGGCCTTCGCTGGTGCGGTATACGGCGTTGCGCCAGGCCAGCCCCAGGTTCTTGAGCGGGCCGCTCTGGATCACGTACTTGAGGTCGGTGTCGCGCTCCCATTCGTCCACTGCGCGGCCGTTGCCCAGGCGCCCGTCCCAGCCCTTGAAGTAGCGGGTCATCAGGCTCAGGCCGGGCAGGCCGAGGGCGGCGAAGTCGTAGTCGTAGCGCAGTTGCCAGGAGCGCTCACCACGTTCGGAGAAGTCGTTGTACTGGCCGAAGTTCACCAGGTACGCATCCGCTCCGTGCACGTAGGGGAATGCGGTGTCGCCGTTCATGCGTTGCAGCCCCAGGCCCAGTGCGTGGCCGTCCTGGCGGCGGTAGGTGAACAGCGCGCCGAGGGCGCGGTTGTCGATCTCGCGGCGCCAGCCGGTGCCGGCGTCGCGGCTGTCGAACAGGCGCAGGTCCAGCTCCAGGTGGTCGCCGCCCACCGGCACCTGGCCGCGCAGGCCGAGAAAGTCCTGGCGGTAGACCTGTTCCAGGCTGCCGTGGTGGTAGCTCAGCACCCAGCCCGGCGCCGCTTCCCAGTCCACCCCGGCCAGGTCCAGGTGACCGGCACGGGGCGCGGCGGCGAAGCGTTTGTTGCGGTTGAACAGGGCCAGGTCGCTGCGCCCGCCCTCGTTGCGCTGGCTGACGTCATCGAGCCGCGCCAGGGTGAAGGTGAAACCCTCCAGCTCCCGTGCACTGAGCAGGCCGCCATGGAAGGTCTGGGGGAACAGCCGGCCGTTGTTGGGCTGCAGGGTCGGCAGCCTGGGCACCAGCGCCCCCAGGCGCAATTCGCTGCGGGAGGCCCGCAGCTTGAGGGTCGGGTCCAGGCGGCCGTAGCGGTCGGCGGCCTTGCCGCTGTCGCCACTGGGCAGCAGGCCGGTGCCGTCGCGGCCGCCGCCGGAATCCAGCTTCAGCCCCAGGCGACCGACGAGGTCCAGGCCGACGCCGACGGTGCCCTCGGTGAACCCGGAGCGATAGTCCAGCAGGAAGCCCTGGGCCCACTCCTCCGCGCGCGACACACCGTGCCCCTCGCGGAAGTCGCGGTTCATGTAGAAGTTGCGCAGCTGCAGGCTGGCGCTGCTCCCCTCGACGAAGCCCTCGGCGCCCTGGGCCAGGCCGCTGGCGCCGACGAGCAGCACGGTGATTGAAAGGCAGTGGGTACGTTTCTTGTTGTTGTGCATGGTGCTCTCCAAGGCGGGGCCCGCCGGGGGCCCCGAAGACGGGGCGCTCAGGCGCGCTCCAGGACCATCGCCACGCCCTGCCCCAGCCCGACGCAAAGGCTCACCACGGCGTAACGCTGGTCGTGTTGCTGCAGGGCGCGGGCGGCGGTCAGGGCCAGCCGCGCACCGGACGCGCCCAGGGGATGGCCGAGGGCGATGGCCCCGCCCCGGGGGTTGACCCGGGGATCGTCGGCGGTCAGGCCCAGGGCCTTCAGGCAGGCCAGGACCTGCACGGCGAAGGCTTCGTTGATCTCGATGAGGTCCAGGTCCGCCAGGCCCAGGCCGGCCCGCTGCAGGGCCTTGAGGATCGCCGGGTGCGGACCGATGCCCATGATCCGTGGCTCGACCCCGACGCTGGCGCTGGCCAGCACCCGCGCCAGCGGCCGCAGGCCGTAGCGCTCGCCTGCCGCGCGGCTGCCCAGCAGCAACAGGGCAGCGCCGTCGTTGACCCCCGAGGCGTTGCCGGCGGTGACCACGCCCCCCGGCTCCAGCGGCGCCAGGGTGGCGAGCTGTTCGAGGGTGGTGTCGCCCCGCGGGTGCTCGTCCCGCAGCACGTCACGGGGCGGCGCCCCACGGCGGCCCGGCAGCGTCACGGGGGCGATCTCGTCGTCGAAGAAACCGGCAGCCAGGGCCGCCTGGTAACGCGCCTGCGAGGCCAGGGCAAACCGGTCGGCGGCGTCGCGCTCGATGCCCATCTCCCGGGCCAGCAGGTCGGCGGTCTGCGGCATGCTGTGGCCGCCGTGGCTCGACACCAGCCGGGGGTTGGCGAAGCGCGCGCCGATGGTGCTGTCGTGCACCTCCAGCCGACGGCTGAAGGCGCCTTCGGCCTTGCCCAGGACGAAGGGCGCGCGGGACATGCTCTCCACCCCGCCGGCCAGGTACAGCTCGCCCTCGCCGGCGGTGATCGCCCGGGCCGCGTCGATCACCGCCGCCAGGCCGCTGGCGCAGAGGCGGTTGACCGTCTGCCCGGGCACCTGCCAGGGCAGGTCGGCTGCCAGCAGGGCGTTGCGCGCCACGTTGCGGCTGTCCTCGCCGGCCTGGTTGGTGCAACCGAGGATGACGTCCTCCAGGGCCTGGGCCGGTACGCCGCTGCGCGCCAGCAGCGCTGGCATCAGGGCGCCCGCCAGGTCATCGGGGCGGACGCCGGACAGCGCCCCGCCGTAGCGGCCGAACGGGGTGCGCAGGCCGTCGTAGAGGTAGGCATCGAGCATCAGGGTTCTCCTCGGCTGGGCTCTTGGTGAAGCAGGGACAGGCCCAACTGGGCGCGGCGGCGCAGCCAGGGGCTGGGGCGGTAGCGCGGGTCGCCGCTGAGGGCGTGCAACCGTTCGAGAACGCGCAGCACCCGCGCCGGACCGAGGCGGTCGCCCCAGGCCAGCGGGCCGTGGGGGTAGCCGAGGCCGAGGCGCACGGCGAGGTCGATGTCCGCCGGCGCGGCGATGCGCTGCTGGGCGATGTCGCAGGCCAGGTTGACGATGCCGGCCAGGGTCCGCTGGACGACGAAGCCGGCGCTGTCGCCGATCAGCGTCACCCGCGCGCCATCGGCGCCGAGCAAGGCACAGGCGGCGTCGCGGTAGCGCGCCTCGGTGACCGGGGTCGGCATCAGGCAGCGGTGCGCCGCGCGCTCGGCCAGGCTGTCGAACGCCACCGTGCGCGTCGGGTCGACCCCGAAGCGCAGGGCGGCCTGGGTGGCGTCATCGCCCAGGGGCGCCAGCAGGCACAGGGCCTCGTCAGAGGGCGCCGGGCCGCTTTCCAGCACCACGCCCAGCCCGGCCAGCCAGGTGCGGCACTCGGCCTCCAGCTGCGGGTCGTCGGCAGCCAGCCACACCGGCGGCAGCGCCACCCGCGCCGGCAACGGCGGAGGCACCGGCTGCGGCCGGGGGTAGGCATGGAAGCCACGGCCGCTCTTGCGCCCCAGGTGGCCGGCGGCCAGGCGCTGGCGGGCCAGGGGATGGGGGCGGTAGCGCGGCTCTTCGTAGTACTGGTGGTAGATGGACTCCATCACCGGGACGCTGACGTCGAGCCCCACCAGGTCCATCAGCTCGAAGGGCCCCATGGGGAACCCGGCGCCGTCGCGCAGCAGGGCATCCACCTGCTCCGGCGTGGCCACGCCCTCGGCGAGGATGCGCAGGGCCTCGGTGCCGTAGGCGCGGCCGGCGTGGTTGACCAGGAAGCCGGGGGCATCCTGCGCCCTTACCGGCTGGTGGCCGAGGTCGTGCACCAGCGCCAGCAGCCGCTCGACCACCGTTCCGCGGGTCATCAGCCCCGGCACCACTTCCACCAGGCGCATGCGCGGCACGGGGTTGAAGAAGTGCAGCCCGGCCACCCGCCCCGGGTCACGGCAGGCGGCAGCGATGGCGGTGATCGACAGCGAGGAGGTGTTGCTGACGATCAGCGCGCGGGCGTCCAGCAGCCCTTCCAGCTGGCGGAACAGCGTCTGCTTGGCGGCCAGGTCCTCGACGATGGCCTCCACCACCAGGGTGCACTCCGCCAGCGCCTCCAGGCTGTCCACCGGGTGCAGGCGCTCCATGGCCTCCGCGACCTGCTGGGCGTCGAGGCGTCCACGCTCCACCTGGCGGGCCAGCTCGTAGGCGATGCGCTCGCAGGCATCCCGCGCCGCTCCCAGGCGCGTGTCGAACAGGTGGACGTCCCGCCCCGAGCAGGCTGCCAGCTGGGCGATGCCCTGGCCCATGGCGCCGCAGCCCACCAGGCCGATGCGGGGGAAAAGGGTCTCGGCGTTCATCGTCCGTGGTACTCCGGCTGGCGCTTGTCGAGGAAGGCACGCATGCCCTCCTTCTGGTCATGGCTGTCGAACAGCAGCTGGAAGGCCTGGCGCTCCAGCAGCAGCGCCTGCTCCAGGGGCAGGTCGGCGCCGGCGTTGACCACCGCCTTGATCTGCGCCAGGGCCAGGGGTGGCAGGCCGGCGATCTCCTCGGCCAGCGCCAGCGCGCGGGGCAAGGCGTCGCCCTCCGCCACCTCGCTGACCAGGCCCATGGCCAGGGCTTCGCGGGCCTCCACCAGGCAGCCGGTGAACAGCAGGCGCAGGGCCTGGTACTTGCCCACTGCGCGCACCAGGCGCTGGGTGCCGCCGGCGCCGGGCATGATCCCCAGGCGCACCTCCGGCTGGCCGAAGCGGGCGCTGCTGCCGGCGATGATCAGGTCGGCATGCAGCGCCAGTTCGCAGCCACCACCCAGGGCCAGGCCATTGACGGCGGCGATCAGCGGTTTGCGGCAGTCCGCCAGGGCCTGCCAGTAGCGCTCGACGCGGCGCTGCTGCACCTGCAGCGGGCTGGCCTCCACCAGTTCGCCGAGGTCGGCCCCGGCGGCGAACACGTGCTCACCGCCGGTGATGACGATGACCCGCACGGCGGGGTCCTCGTCGAGTTGCTGCACGGCCGTGGCGATGGCCTGGCGCAGGGCCAGGTCGAGGGCGTTGCGCACGGCGGGCCGGTCCAGGGTCAGCACGGCAACGCCGGGCAGGGGGTATTCGAGCCGCAGCGAGGGCGGCGGCGGGCAAAGGGTCGCATCGCGAACCGTCATGACGATCTCCAGAACTGCTGGGAGGGAAAGGAAGGCTCAGCCGCGGACGATGCCGCGCTGGATCAGCGCCTCCACGGCGCTGGCATCCAGCCCGAGGTCGGCGAGCACCGTGCGGCTGTGCTCGCCGAGCCCGGGCGGGGGGCTGTGGTAATGGGCCGGCGTGCGGGAGAGCTTCACCGGCGAGGCGATGCCCTGGTAGTCACCCATCTCCACCCGCATGCGCCGGTGGGTGGTGTGGGGGTGGGCCACGGCCTGGTCCACGCTGGACACCGCGCCACAGGGCACCCCGAGGTGGATCAGCGCCTCGGCCAGCACGCGGCCGTCGTGCTCGGCCAGGTGGTGCTCCAGGGCCTGCTTAAGGGCCTGGCGGTGCACCGAGCGGCTGCCGTTGTCGGCGAAGCGCGGGTCGTCCAGCAGGGCCTCGGCGCCCAGGTGTTCGCAGAGCCGGGCGAACTGCCGGTCGTTGCCCACGGCGAGGAAGATCGGCTCGCCGCCGGTTCGGTAGCTGTCGTAGGGGGCGATGTTGGGGTGGGCGTTGCCGCTGCGCGGGGTCACCCGGCCCGAGCCGAAGTAGTTGGGCAGGTGCGGGTGCAGGAGCGACAGGCCGCAGTCGTAGAGGGTGATGTCCACGGACTGCCCGCGCCCGCTGCGCTGCCGCTCGTGCAGCGCGAGGAGGATGCCGGCCAGGGCGTTGAGCCCGGTGACCATGTCCACCACCGGCAGGCCGACCCGCAGCGGTCCGCCGTCGGCCTCGCCGTTCACGCTCATCAGCCCGGCCATGGCCTGGATCGCCGCGTCGTAGCCGGGCAGCCCGCCGAGCGGGCCGTCGGCGCCGAAGCCGGAGACGGCGCAGTGGATCAGCCGGGGGAAGCGCTCGGCCAGCACCTCGGCATAGCCGATGCCCCAGCGCTCCAGGGTGCCGGGCTTGAAGTTCTCCAGCAGCACGTCGGCGCCTTCCAGCAGGCGCAGCAGCAGCTGGCGGCCCTCGGGCTGGGCGAGGTCCACCACCAGCCCCTTCTTGTTGCGGTTGATGCCACGGAAGTAGGAGGCGGTGTCGCCCTCGAAGGGCGGGCCCCAGCCCCGGGTCTCGTCACCCGCCGGGGGTTCCAGCTTGATCACATCGGCGCCGTGGTCGGCCAGGGCCTGGGAGCAGTAGGGGCCACCCAGGACGCGGCTGAGATCGAGAACGCGGATGCCGTGCAAAGCGCCCCGAGGGGCTGTCGTTGTGGTCATGGTCAGGGCTCCGCGATCAGTGGGGCAGCAGGCGCAGGGCGTCGTCCAGGCTCAGCGGGCCTTCGGCCAGCAGGGCCGGCAGCAGCGCCTCGCCGGCATCCGCCTCGGCCGCCAGCGGGTCGCGGGGCAGCACGCGGTGACGCAGCACCAGCAAGGCCAGGGCCAGGCGCCGGTGGTTGGGGGCCAAGCGCGCGCCCTCCCACGCCAGGGCGATGGCCGTGGCGACGTGGTAGAGCGCGCTGCCGGCCTGGCGCACCTGCTGGTGGCGGCGGGCCTCGGCGACCTCGGCCATCAGCGCGACGGCCTTGTCCAGGCTGCTGCGCAGCAGCGCATCGGCGGCGGCAGGCAGGGCCGCCTCGTCGAGCAGGCCGCGCAGGTGGCGGGCCAGGGGCTCCAGGGCGCCTTCGCGGGTCACGGCGCGGGCGATGTCCAGCGCCACGATGTTGCTGGTGCCCTCCCAGATCGAACCCAGGTGGGCGTCGCGCACCAGGCGGGCGTCGCTCCATTCCTCGATGTAGCCGACGCCGCCGCGCACCTCCATGGCGTCGCCGGTGGCACGGCGGGCATCACGGCAGGCGCGGAACTTGATCAGCGGGGTGAGGATGCGCACGCACTGCTGCGCCTCGCGGTCACCGGCATCGGCACGGGGCAGCAGGGTGGCGATCTGCATGAACAGGGAACGCGCCTGCTCGGCGGGCAGCATCAGCTTGAGCAGCTGGCGCTGCATCAGCGGCATGTCCACCAGGCGCTTGCCGAAGGCCTGGCGCTGGCGGGCGACGAACAGCGCCTCGTTGAGCCCCCGGCGCATCAGCCCGGCGGCCCGCACGCCGTTGGACAGGCGCGACATGTTGACCATGTCGGCCATCTGCTGGAAGCCGCGCCCCACCTCGCCGATCAGGTAGGCGGTGGCGCCTTCCAGGGTGATCTCGCCGCTGGCCATGGAGCGGGTGCCGAGCTTGTCCTTCAAGCGCACGATGCGGTACGCGTTGCGGCTGCCATCGGGCCGGTGCTTGGGCAGCAAGAACAGGCTGACCCCGGCCATGCCCTCGGGGGCGTCCTCGGGCCGGGCGAGCACCATGGCGAGGTCGGCGTCGGGGTTGGAGCAGAACCACTTGTCGCCGTGCAGGGTCCAGGCCCCGTCCTTCTGCCGCGCCACGGTGCGGGTGCGCGCCACGTCGGAGCCGGCGGCCTGCTCGGTCATGAACATGGCGCCCTGGTAGAGGCTGTCGAAGTCCCGCGAGGTGAGGCTCGGCAGGTAGCGCTCCACCAGCTCCGGGGCGCCGTACTTGCGCAGGGTACGAGTGAGGGAGTCGGTCATGCTCACCGGGCAGCAGAGGCCGAACTCGGCCTGCACGAACAGGTAGGTCAGCGCGTACTTGATCAGCGGCGGCGGGCCGTCGGCCACGTGGCTCATGGAGGCCAGGCCCAGCTCGGCGTAGGCCACCCGCTCCAGGGCCACGTAGTCGGGGTGCTTGAGGATGCGCTGGCGGTCCTCGCCGCGCCGGGTGCGGCTGGCCAGCACCGGCGGGTTCTTGTCCGCCGAGAGCGCCAGGGTGTCCAGCTCGCCACCGGCACGGGCGCCGAGGCGTTCCAGCGTGGGCAGCCAGGCCCGGCAGACCGCGTCCGGCAGGTACAGCGCGAGCAGGCGCGCCAGCTCCGGGTCGCAGCCGAAAAGGTTGAGGCCGTGGCTGTCGGGGATGTTCAGGTCATCGAGTGCGGAGGGGTCGAGCGGGGCATTCATGGCGGCTCTCCTTTTGTTGTTGTGGAGCGAGCCTAGGAACCCGTTCGATAAGTATCCAATACAAATAAAAGCACCTACGATAAGTAAAAAATATCGTAGAAGGCGCCCATTCCATGGATCTCAGGCAGCTCCGCAACTTCGTCGCCGTGGCCGAGGAACTGCATTTCGGCCGTGCTGCGGCGCGGCTGTTCATCTCCCAGCCGGCCCTGTCGTTCGACATCAAGAAGCTGGAGGAACAGCTCGGCGTGCAGTTGCTGCTGCGCACCAACAAGTCGGTGGCCCTGACCCCGGCCGGCCAGGTGCTGCTGGACGAAGCCCGCAACCTGCTGCTGCAGGCCGAGCAGGCACGGCGCCTGACCCTGCGCTCGGCCCAGGGCGCACTCGGCCGCGTGCGGGTGGGGTTCGTCAGCTCCATGCTCTACCAGGGCCTGCCGGCGGCTGTGCGCCGCTTCGAGGCCGAGCACCCGGGCCAGGAGGTGGTGCTGCAGGAGATGAACAGCGCCGAGCAGCCCCAGGCGCTGCTGCGCGGGCAGATCGACGTCGGCCTCGCCCACCGAGGCATCGTGCCGGCGGGGCTGGTGTCCGAGCGGCTGCGGGCCGACCCCTTCCTCTGCTGCCTGCCGCCGAACCACCGGCTTGCCGGCCGCGAGCGGGTGGACCTGTCGGAACTGCGCGACGAGCCCTTCATCCTCTTTCCGCGAAACGTGTCGCCGCATTACCACGACCTGATCATCGCCCGCTGCGTGGGGGCCGGCTTCAGCCCGCAGATCCGCCACGAGGCGCGCCTGTGGCAAACCATCGTGGCCATGGTCGCCCACGACATGGGCGTGGCCCTGCTGCCCGAGCCCCTGTGCCGCGCCTGGAGCCCCCAGGTGAGCTGCGTGAGCATCGAGCAACCCGGCGGGCCGTCGGAAATCCATGCCCTGCTGATGGAGGAGAATCCACCCCGCGCCGCACGGCTGTTCCTCGATGTGCTCCGCGCGGCGACAGCGGGCGAAGGCGATACGACCCCGCTTATCACGCCATAAGAACAAACGACTATTGATTTGCCGGGGCCCCTCCTAGACTCCGGCTCGACTCGAGTCCAAAGCCGTGCGCGTTTCGCCACCCTGTCCGCCAGCCCCGCTGGCCGGGCACGCCGGCGCGCATCCGACAACAAGAACAAGACAGGTGGACTCCATGCACACGACCTCCCTCCAGGAGCAACATCGCAAGGCCCGCAAGGCCGGCATCGCCTCCTTCATCGGCACCACCATCGAGTGGTACGACTTCTACATCTACGGCCTGGCCGCCGCGCTGGTGTTCGGCAAGGTGTTCTTCCCCGCCGACATGGACCCGGGCGTCGCCACCCTGCTGTCCTTCGCCACGCTCTGGTCCGGCTTCATCGCCCGGCCCCTGGGCGGCATCATCTTCGGCCACCTGGGCGACCGCATCGGCCGCAAGACCACCCTGGTCATCACCCTGGTGATGATGGGCCTGGCCACCACCGGCATCGGCCTGCTGCCCACCTATGCGCAGATCGGCGTCTGGGCGCCGGTGACGCTGGTGTGCCTGCGGGTGCTGCAGGGCATCGCCGTCGGCGGCGAGTGGGGTGGCGCCATCCTCATCGCCAGCGAGAGCGCGCCCAAGGGCAAGGGCATCCTCTACGCCGCCTTCGCCCAGCAGGGTTCGCCCACCGGCAACCTGCTGGCGACCCTGGCCTTCTTCGCCCTCAGCAGCCTGCCGATGCCGGACTTCCTGCAATGGGGCTGGCGCATTCCCTTCCTGCTTTCGGCGGCGCTGGTGATCGTCGGCATGGTGATCCGCCTGACCCTGGAAGAGTCGGCGGACATGCAGCGGCTGATGCGCGAGAAGAAGACCGCCAAGCTGCCGATCCTCGAAGTGCTGCGCAAACACTGGCTGGTGGTGCTGCTGGGCGCGGGGACGCTGCCGGTGATCCACGTCACCTACTTCAAGAGCACCTTCGCCCTGTCCTGGGCCACCAAGACCCTGGGCTACAGCCAGAGCACCTTCCTCAGCATCATCGTCATCGCGCTGGTGGTGCAGTTCATCAGCCAGCCCCTCGGCGCGCTGCTGACCACCCGCATCGACATGCGCAAGGCGGTGGCGATCATGGTGCTGCCGGAGTTCATCCTGATGCCGGCGATGTTCTTCGCCGTGGAGACCAACGTGTACTGGATCGCCGCCGTCGGCATGTGCCTGGCGACCATCCCCCACGCCATGTTCTATGGCGCCATCGGCGGCATTCTGGCCCGCGCCTTCCCCACCCGGGTGCGCTACTCCGGCCTGTCGCTGGCCTACCAGTTGTGCTCCCTGCTGGTGGGTGGCGGCACCCCGCTGCTGGCCCAGTGGATCCTCAACTCCACCGGCAGCATCGTCGGCGTGGCCATCGCCTCGGCGCTCTACGCGGTGGTGTCTTTGGTGTGCACCCTGGCCCTGCTGCGCATCACCGGGCACCGCGCCAGCGAGCTGTCCGCCGCCGAACGGGACGACGGCCCCTCGGAAGCCGACACCCCGCCCCGCCAGCGCAAAGGCGCCCCCCTCGGCCAGACCCACCCGGCCTGACCCTCTCCCCTACCCGCGCGCTCGCACGCGGGTAGGGCCCGGCATCGCACCTGTAGGGGCGACTTCAGTCGCCAAGCAGTGCACAGCACCGCCAAAGGCTTCGCGAGCAGAGCTCGCTCCTACGGGCCACATGCGGCATCCCAACCTGTGGGGAGCGAATTCATTCGCGATGAACTCCCCAGCGGCCAGGAACCGACAGGCAGCCCTCCGGTCTGCTTTCGCGAATGAATTCGCTCCCACCCAAAATCGCTCCGCTGCGGTAACCCGGACATCCGCGCGTAGGGCGGGCTTCAGCCCACCCTCAGCGTCGCCCGCAGCAGCTGACCTCAAGCCTCTTCGAAGTGCAGCTCCGGCGGCTGGCGGCGGAAGCCGCCGGTGAGCCAGGCGAGGTAGATCACGCCCAGGGCCAGCCAGGAGAGGCCGAGGATGATCGCCAGGTGATCGAGGCTGATCATCAGCCACAGGGTGGAGACCATGCCGATCAGCGGGCAGACCACGAACAGCAGCGCCTCGCGCGGGCCGCGCTGATCGCTGCGCAGCCAGTAGTGGAAGATCACCGACAGGTTCACCAGGCTGAAGGCCAGGAAGGCGCCGAAGTTGATGAAGGAGGTGGAGGTGGTCACGTCCATCTTCAGCGCCAGCAGGGCCACCACGCCGCACAGCACGATGCTGCCCACCGGGGTGCCGAAGCGCTCGCTGAGGCGGCCGAACAGGGATTGCGGCAGCACGCCGTCGCGGCCCATGGCGAATAGCAGGCGCGAGGCGCTGGCCTGGGCGGAGAGGCCCGAGGTGAACTGGCCGACGATCAGGCCGATGAGGAACACCGAGACGAACACATCGCCACCGATGTTGCGGGCAATCTCGTAGGCCGCCGAATCCGCGCTCTGGAACTCGATGGATGGGTGCGCCAGCTGCACGAAGTAGGAGGTGGCGATAAAGATCAGCCCGCCGATCAGGGTGATCAGCAGGATCGCCCTGGGAATGGTCCGGCGCGGGTCGCGGGTCTCTTCGGTGAGGGTGCTCACCGCATCGAAGCCGAGGAAGGAGTAGCAGGCGATGGCCGCGCCGCTCATCACCAGCGGCAGGTTCAGGCCCTCACCGACGAAGGGCGCCAGGGACCACAGCGGCTTGCTCGCATCGCCCAGCACGTAGTGCACGCAGAGCGCGACGAAGGCCAGCAGCACCAGGAACTGCACCAGCATCAGCGCACCGTTGACGGTCTTCGCCAGCTTCAGCCCGACCACGTTGATGGCCGTGGTGACGCCGATGAAGGCCAGCACCCAGAGCGCCTGGGGCACGTCGGGGAAGGCCGAGTGCAGGTAGGCCGCGCCGATCAGCCAGATGGCCATGGGCAGGAACAGGTAGTCCAGCAGCACCGCCCAGCCGGCGAGGAAGCCCAGCTTGGGGCTGATGGATTTGCGCACGTAGGTGTAGGCCGAACCGGCCACCGGGAAGGCGGCGGCCATCCGCGCGTAGCTCAGCGCGGTGAACAGCATGGCCAGGGACGCGGCCACGTAGGCGGCGGGCACCAGGCCCTGGGTGACGTCGGCGAGGATGCCGAAGGTGCCGAGGACGATGATCGGGGTCATGTACGCGATGCCGAACAGCACCACGGACCCCAGCGACAGGGTGCGCTGAAGACGAGCCATTACTGCTACTCCGAATTGTTGGTTGTTATGGCAGAGCCGAAGTCGGCGAAGGTGGAGCGACCGCCTCGAACGGGCGGCCAAGCGGGCGCCCTGCAGGCGCCCGTCAGATCGTGATTCAGGGGATCAGCCACTCGCGCAGGCCGTCCTCGTGCTCGACCAGCCGGCCGGGCAGGTGCAGGCGGCGTTCGTCGAGGTAGCGGTAGTCGCTGCGGGCGGCGGCGAGCTGGGCCAGGTCCAGTTCGATGACCTGCCGGCACGCCTCGCGCCCGGCTTCCAGCAGCAGCTGGCCGAAGGGGTCGACCACGGCACTGCCACCGGCGAACACCAGCCCGCCGTCGCCCTCGCCCACGCGGTTCACCATCACGGCGAAGGCCTGGTTCTCCATGGCGCGGCCCATGATGGCGGTGCGGTGGGTGGGGCCGTAGGGGTCCATGTTGCCGTTGGTGACGATGATCAGCTCGACGCCGAGCTGGCCAAGGGCGCGTGCGCTCTCGGGGAACTCGATGTCGAAGCAGATCAGCAGGCCCACGCGCACGCCCTTGTACAGGCAGGTGGCGTAGCGGTCGCCGGGGGTGAAGATGCCGCGGTCGGAGGCCCACAGGTGGGTCTTGCGGTACGTCAGGGCGATGCCTTCGGGGGTGATCAGCAGGGTGGTGTTGTAGTAGGTGCCGGCGTCGTTCTCGGCGATGCCGATGGCCACGGCGACGTCGCGCTCGCGGGCGGCGCGCTGCACGGCCTGGACGGTGGGGCCATCCAGCGGTTCGGCGACGGCGGCGATGTTCTCGGCGGTGGGGAAGCCCATCAGGTGGGTCTCCGGGAACACCACCAGGTCGGTGTCGGCGGCGCAGGCGGCGATGGCTTCCAGGGCAGCGGCGAGGTTGTGGGCGGTATCGCCGTCACGACCGGTGAGCTGGACGAGTTCGACCTTCATGGGCACTCCTGATTCTTGTCGTTGCGCAAGACCTGCTGGCGCAAAACGGTCAGAATGCGCGCTGCGTCGGTCCCGGTGTTCGCGCAGTATGGAACCCCCGGCGCCTTCGGTGAAATCACGCCCGCGTGGTAACCCATCAGGGGTAGAAGCATGACGTTGAGCCTGCAGGACATCGCCTGGCACCGCTCGGTGGGGCAACTGATCGAGTCGCTGGACGCCCCGGGTTTCTGGGTGGCGCTGGTGCGCACTCTCGGCCAGTACGTGCCCCACGACAGCTGGGTGGCGCTGCTGTTCAGCGAAGGCCGGCCCCTGGTGTTCGCCGAATGCCCGGGCGAGGACGGCGAGCCGGATCTGCTGTTCCAGGACTACCTGGACGGCCTCTACCTGCTGGACCCGTTCTACATCCACAGCCGCGAAAGCAACCGTGGCGGCCTGCTGCGCCTGGCCGACGTGGCGCCGGAATGCTTCGAGCAGACCGACTACTACCAGCGCTACCACCGCCTCAACGTGGTGACCGACGAGCTGCAGTTCAACGTGCCGCTGGAGGGCGGGCGCACCCTGTGCCTGTCCCTTGGTTCGCGCCAGGCCTTCACCCCCGAGCAGATCGCGCTGTTGAGCCTGGTGGAACCCTGGGTGGTGGGGCTGATGCGTCAGCGCCTGGCCTTCGAGGCCGAACGCCTGGCCAGCACCCCGCAACCGGCGCCGAACTGGGCGGTGCAGCTGGAACAGGTGGGCCAGCAGGTGGAAAGCGCCCTCACCGCCCGCGAGCTGGAGGTCGCCCGGCTGATGCTCAGCGGCTGCTCCAGCAAGGAAGTGGCGCGCAAGCTGGCCATCTCGGCGGAGACGGTGAAGGTCCACCGCAAGCACATCTACGCCAAGCTCGGGATCAAGTCGCAGTCGGAGCTGTTCTCGCTGTTCCTCAAGGCGCAGCGGGGGTAGATCGCGAGGGCGGGGGGAGCGCTGCGCGCTCCTTGGCGAATGAATTCGCCCCTACAGATACCGTGCCCTGTGGGAGTGAATTCATACGTGATCAAGTCCGGTGCCACCAAACTTCGCGGTTGAAACCGCTCCCACAAGGAGCGGGCAAGGCCCACGTAGGATGGGCTGAGCTCGGCGAAGCCCATGCGGTCGGCACGGGCCACCCGGGCTGAAGCCCGGGCTACGGGGTTTTAGCGGAGTTTTTCCAGCATCTGGTAGTACCACATGCCCACGGCGAGCATGGGGTTGCCGAACACGTCGCCCATGGGGACCTTGATGTGGGAGCAGCCGGCGAAGGTGTCGAAGCGCCCCAGGGTGCCGGTCATGGCCTCGGCCATGATCTCGCCCATGATGTGGGTGGTGGCGACGCCGTGGCCGGAGTAGCCCTGGCAGTACCAGACATTGGGCGAGAGCTTGCCCAGCTGCGGGATGCGGTTGATGACGATGCCCATGGCGCAGCTCCACTGGAACTCGATCTCCACGCCCTTGAGCCGGGGGAAGGTGCGCTCGATGGCCGGGCGCAGTTCGGCGGCGATGTCCCGCGAGTCACGTCCGGAGTAGTTGGCGCCGCCGCCCAGCAGCAGGCGCTTGTCGGCGGTGAGGCGGTAGTAGTCGAGCACGAAGCGGCAGTCGTAGACGGCCAGGTCCTGCGGGTTGATCTGGTCGGCGACCTCGCCCAGCGGGCGGGTGGTGACGATGCCGCCCATGGCCGGGAAGATCATGCCCTTGAGCTTCTTGCGCTCCAGCTTGTGGTAGACATCGCCGGCCAGCAGCACCTGCCCGGCGTTGACCCGGCCCTGGGCGGTGACCACCGCCGGGCGCGGCCCGTGGACGATCTCCAGCACCTCGGAGTGTTCGAAGATCATCGCCCCCAGGCTCTCGGCCGCGCGGGCCTCGCCCAGGCACAGGTTCAGCGGGTGCAGGTGCATGTTGCGGGTGTTCTTCAGCGCGCCCAGGTACAGGTCGCTCTCCAGGTGGCTGCGCATGCCGGCGGCGTCCAGCAGGGTCACCTCCCCTTCCATGCCACGGGCCAGGGCTTCCTCGTAGGAGGCCTTCAGCTCGTCCATGTGCGCGGGCTTCATCGCCGCGTGCAGGTGACCGTGCTTGAGGTCGCACTGGATGCCGTAGCGGGCGACGCGTTGCTTGATGATCTCGTGGCCACGCCAGCGCAGGTTCCAGATGAAGTCATCCACCTCCTTGCCCAGGCGCTGGCGCATCTGCTTGCGCATGGCCTCGTCGCCGGAGAGGCTGCCGGTGACCTGGCCGCCGTTGCGGCCGGTGGCGCCCCAGCCGATCTTCTTGGCTTCCACCAGGGCCACCTTGAGCCCGCGCTCGGCCAGCTCGACGGCGGTGGCGACGCCGGTGAAACCGCCGCCGATGATGACTACGTCCGCTTCGACCGTGCCGGTCAGGGTGGGGTAGTCGGTCTCCTGGTTGAGGGTGGCGGTGTAGTAGGAGCGGCAGCGCTCGGCGCTGGCGGTGTTCTTCAGTGCAGCATTCATCGGGTCATTCCTTCAGTGCCCCTGCGGGGGCATCCAACGGGTGCAGGCCGCCCGGCGGCCCGCGCAAAAAAGGGTCAGGCCTGGTCCATGTACCAGCGCCAGTCCTGCTCGCTGACTTCGGCCATGAACTGGCGGTACTCGGCGCGCTTCACAGCCAGGTACACACCGAGGAAGGCCTCGCCGAACGCTTCGCGGGCCCAGGTGGACGCCTCCAGGGCGCGCAGGGCGGTGAGCCAGTCGGTGGGCAGGCGCTCGGTGGCCTGGGCATAGCCGTTGCCCTGGACCGGTTCGCCGGGGTCGATCTCGTCGCGCAGGCCGCGGTGGATGCCGGCGAGGATGGCGGCCGCCGCCAGGTAGGGGTTGGCGTCGGCGCCGCAGATGCGGTGTTCCACGTGCCGGCTGGCCGCCGGGCCGCCCGGTACGCGCAGGCTCACGGTGCGGTTGTCCACACCCCAGGTGGGCGCCAGCGGAGCGTAGCTGTTGGCCTGGAAGCGGCGGTAGGAGTTGGCGTTGGGGCAGAACAGCAGCAGCGAATCCAGCAGCGAGTCGAGCATGCCGCCCACGGCCAGGCGCAGCAGCGGGGTGCCGGCCGGGTCTTCGCTGGCGAACAGGTTGCGGCCCTGAGCGTCGGCCAGGCTGACGTGCATGTGCATGCCGGTGCCGGCCAGGTGGTCGAAGGGCTTGGCCATGAAGCAGGCGCGCATGCCGTGGGCATTGGCCACGCCCTTGACCAGGCGCTTGTAGCGCACTGCCTGGTCCATGGCGGTGAGCGCGTCGCCGTGCTCCAGGGTGATCTCCACCTGGCCCGGGGCGTACTCGGAGATGGCGGTGCGCGCCGGGATGCCCTGGGCCTTGCAGGCGGCGTAGAGGTCGGCGAGGAACGGCTCGATCTGCTCCAGCTCGCGCAGGCCGTAGACCTGGGTGGTGCGCGGGCGGCGGCCGTCGGTGTCCAGCGCCGGTTGCGGGCGGCCCTGGGCGTCGTTCTTCTGGTCCAGCAGGTAGAACTCCAGTTCGCAGGCCATCACCGGGTGGTAGCCGTCGGCCTTGAGCTGGTCGATCACCTGCACCAGCAGGTGGCGCGGGTCGGCGATGGCCGCCGGCATGCCCTCTTCCGGGTGCATGCACACCTGCAGCGCGGCGGTGGGCATGCGCCGCCAGGGCAGGCGCACCAGGCTGCCGGGCAGCGGGTAGGCGCGGCAGTCGATGTCGCCCACGTCCCAGACCAGGCCGGAGTCCTCCACGTCCTCGCCGTTGAGGGTGAGCCCCAGGATGGTGCTCGGCAGCGGCCGGCCGCTCTGGTAGACGGCGAGCAGTTCCTCGCGGTGCAGCAGCTTGCCGCGCGGCACGCCGTTGGCGTCGAGGATGAACAGCTCGAAGGTGTCGATGTCCGGGTTCTGGTCCAGGAAGTCCTGGGCTTCCTGCGCTCTGGCGAATGTCATGTGGCTCCCTCTGCGCCCTGTGGCGCGCGAAATGGTCCCGTCCCTGGCCATGCAAAGGCTGTGCAGGCGGGCAAGGTCAACGATAGTCACGGTGCGGCGCGTGGGCCGCGATCAGGCAGGTGCGCTATCCGGCGGGCGCGCGTGGCGGCAGTGCCAGAGCGCCCAGAAGGCCAGTTCGAGAGGGAGGGAGACGCGGGTCAGGGCCGGCCACCGGCGGCACCGCCAGCGCACGCTGCCCAGGTGGGGCGGCGTGTGCGATACGGGGGCGGTTGTGCGGGTCGAACCCATCGGGAAGGTGCCGAAAACAAGGATGCCCCGGAGACTCGCACGCCCCCATGGGTGCTTAAAATCCAGTTTTTCCTATCTTTGGTTCAGGCGGCGCTAAACAATTTGCCGCCTGTGGAGGCGGGCTCGACCGCGAAGTGCCCAGGCACCGGGCCTTCGCGAATGACGCCGCCCCCGCATGCCTCAGGCGTCGTCCTGGGCGCCCTGCATGGCCTCGTAGACGGCCACGGCCTCGATGCCCAGCTCTTCGGCCAGCTCCAGCACGCGCGGCAGGTCCTGGGTGTAGACCAGCACGGCCTGCAGCACGCCCTCTTCCATCGGGTCGCTGAAGCCCACCAGCACGTAGCCGCCCTTCTCCGGGTAGAGGGCGCTGAGCTGCACCTGGATGCTGCGCACCGCGCGCAGCGGCTCGACCTTCTTCAATTGCTTGGGTTGGATGTTGAAGGTCACGCTCGGGCCGAAGGAGGCGATGATCTGGCTCAGCAGCTCCGGGTAGTCGTCCGCGTGGAACAGCACGGTCTCCGGCAGGCTGCCCACCACCACCCACTCGCCGAGGGGGATGGTGAAGGTGTCGTCGTAGTTGATGTCGGGATTGGCCGCGAGGAAGGCTTCCGGGTCGGCATAGGCCTGGGCCGCTTCGTCGGCGATCTGCTCGATCTCTTGCTCGGTCATGCAACCCGAGCTGATTTTGGTGATGAGTTCGACGAGCTGCGCTTTCATGGCAAGGAAGTCCTGGGGTGGATAACGAGGCGTGAAGGATATAGGCAAGCCGCCGCGCCGTCAGCCGAACCGGCCCTCGCGCTGCCGGGCCGCCGATGCCCCACGAAAAAGCCCGTCACAAGGACGGGCTCTTTCACCACCAACCGGCTCAGGCGCGGAGCTTGCCGGTCCAGTCCATCAGGCTGCGCCACAGGCACACGCCCACGAAGTAGGCCGAGGACAGGCCCCACAGCACCAGCATCATCGGCTTCATGCCCGGGTACTGGATGACCAGGAACATGCTGCTCAGCATCCACACGAAGGTCACGGTGATGTTCAGCGGCATCAGGCGCTTCACCCGGAAGGGGTGCAGGAACTTCAGCTTGGTCAGGGTCAGCGCGGCCAGCACGCAGATGATGCCGAAGCTCACCACCGGCGGCAGGTCCAGCAGGTAGAGGTACAGCGCCACCACGTTCCAGGCGGCGGGGAAGCCGACGAAGTAGTTGTCGCTGCTCTTCATGTTCAGGTTGCAGAAGCAGAACAGCGACGACACCAGGATCAGGCTCACCGTGGGCAGCACGGTGTAGTCCGGCAGCGGCACGTAGCGATAGATGAAGATGGCGGGGATGAACACGTAGGTGAGGTAGTCGATCACCAGGTCCAGCGTCGAACCGTCGAAGTTCGGCAGCATGGTGCTGGTCTGGACCTTGCGCGCGAAACTGCCGTCCAGGCCGTCCACCAGCAACGCCGCGCCGAGCCACAACAGGCAGTCACGGGGTTGGTTGTCGAAGAGCGCCAGGATGGCCATCAGGGCCAGCACCACACCGGTGGCAGTGACGCCGTGGGCCGACCAGGCCTTGGCTTTATTGACCGCGTTGATTTGAGTGGACACGTTCGTCTCTATTCCGCTGAGTGGTGACGATGTTGGGTAGACAACAGGTTTTTCCTACACGTTCATCGATCGAGTCCGAGCGACGACGGGCACAATGCCGAAGATTCTACTCGTTGCGCCAGTCATTCGATGCAGCTTCCTTCACGTTGGGCACGCTCCGCCGCCCAGCGGCTTGCCCCTGTGCCGCCGCAGCGCCCCGGCCAGAGGCCCGGCAGGCGCCTGACCGACCGTCGGCCCGCTGCGGCTTGCATCCCCGCCCACCCCACTGCACCCTAGCGCGCCGAAACCCGACGCCCGTCCCATGAGCCAGCCCCTCGACCCCGCCCGTTGCCCGCTCTGCGGCCAGCCCAACCAGTGCAGCCTCGCCCGTGGCGACGCCCAGCCGTGCTGGTGCTTCAGCGCCGAGATCGACCCCGAGGCTCTGCGCCAGGTGCCGCTGGAGGCCCGCGACCGCGCCTGCCTGTGCCCCCGCTGCGCCCGCCTGCGCGCCGACGACGAGCCCGCCTGATGCGCCTCGACCGCCTGCTGGGCAACCTCCCCGACCTCAACCGCCAGGACGCCCGCCTCGCCCTGGCCGCC
Source organism: Metapseudomonas otitidis (assembly GCF_011397855.1). NCBI lineage: Bacteria > Pseudomonadati > Pseudomonadota > Gammaproteobacteria > Pseudomonadales > Pseudomonadaceae > Metapseudomonas > Metapseudomonas otitidis. Next base: position 4,790,136 of record NZ_AP022642.1, read on the forward strand.
GGCCGCGTACAGGTCAACGGCGCCCCCGAGCGCGACGCCCGGCGCGAAGTGCGCGTGTTCGACCGCGTCACCCTCGACGCCCGCGAGATCCAGCCCGGCAAGCCCGCCCGCTACTTCATGCTGCACAAGCCAGCCGGCTGGGTGAGCGCCACCTGCCACGACGAACACCCCACCGTGCTCGACCTGCTGGACGAGCCCGACAAGCACGAACTGCACCTGGGCGGCCGCCTCGACCTCACCACCACCGGGCTGCTGCTGATCACCAACGACGGCCTCTGGTCGCGCCGCGTGACCCAGCCCGAAACCAAGCAGCCCAAGGTCTACCGCGTGGAGACCGAAGACGAGATCGACCCTGCCTGCATCGCCGCCTTCGCCGCCGGCCTCTACTTCGCCTACGAAGACCTCGTCACCCGTCCCGCCCAGCTGGAAATCCTCGCCCCGCGCCAGGCCCGCCTCACCCTGCACGAAGGGCGCTACCACCAGGTCAAGCGCATGTTCGGCCACTTCCGCAACAAGGTCGTCGGCCTGCACCGCGAGCGCATGGGCGACCTGCCGCTGGACCCGGCCCTGGGCCCCGGCCAGTACCGCGCCCTCACGCCGGACGAGATCGCCCTGTTCTGAAGCCCGACCAGCGGCCGCCCGATCTCCCGAACCTTTCGCCCCCGCCCCCACTCACAGCTCCGTGGCCAGGTAGCCGACCAACTGCAGGATTTTTTTCGGCCAGAGGCTTGCGGGCGGAAAACGCGGCTGCTTAACTCCCAACCCAAGGTCAGAGTGTGACCAATGAGTCACAACGACCTTCCAAGCGACCCGCTGTACCGGCGCACGCGCCCTGCCCTGTTCCACCTGCCTGGTCAAAGGACCCACTCCAACGCCCCTCAGCGGCGCTGGAACGGCCACCCTTTTTCGCTGTAAATCATTGAAAAATAAATAATTATAAAAATCCTCGCCTGACATTCCCCTGTCATCTCCAGGCGTTTATCTGACTGCCATGCGCCGCGAACGATGCCCCCATCGCCCGCTCGTCCAACCTGCGCCCGGAGGAAACGACATGAGGCCTCAAACCCAAGTCGTCACAGTCAACAGGAAGTACAAGGTTCACACGGAGTTCTACGCCAACCCGCAGGCCAGCCGGACCATCATCCTGGTCAACGGCTCCCTCGCCACCACGGCCTCGTTCGCGCAGACGGTCAAGTACCTGCACCCGCAGTTCAACGTCGTGCTCTACGACCAGCCCTACGCCGGCCAGTCCAAACCCCACAACGACCACGGCAGCCCCGTCACCAAGGAAGCCGAGGCCGAGATCCTCCTCGCGCTCATCGAGCACCACCAGGTGGACTACGTCTCCTCCTTCTCCTGGGGCGGCGTCGCCACCCTGCTGGCCCTGTCGCAGAACCCGGCGCGCATCCGCAAGGCGGTGATCAACTCCTTTTCGCCGGTGCTCAACGAACCGATGCTCGACTACCTGCGCAACGGCATGACCCACCTCCAGGCCCTGGACCGGGAGAACGTCGCGCAGTTGGTCAACGCCACCATCGGCCGCTACCTGCCGGCCCTGTTCAAGCGCTTCAACCACAAGCACGTCGCCAGCCTCGACGACCACGAATACCTGCAGATGCACTTCCACATCCGCCAGGTGCTCAACCTCGACGCCCACTGCTACGTCGACTGCCTGCAGGCCGTGGACATCCCCCTGCTGTTCATCAACGGCGAGCACGACCTCTACACCTCCCCCGAGGACGCCCGCGGCTTCGCCCGCCACGTGCGCGACTGCCAGTTCGCCACCATCCGCAACGCCGGCCACTTCATCGACCTGGAGCACAAGGCCGGCTGGCAGCAGACCCAGGACGTCCTGCTGGGCTTCCTCAACGCCCCCACCCGCAGCCAGCAGCCCCGCGTCCTCCACGGCCTGGGCCCGCAGGCCATGGCCGTATGACGCGCACACCCGGCCGCCAGCGCCCGACGCAGGCGGCCGGCAAGGTGCGTTTCATCACGGAAGGTTCAGGGGCGGGGCTTCATTTCGGCCACGACTTCTGGTAAAAAGTCGGCCTCGCAAGCGGGCGTCGTATAATGGCATTACCTGAGCTTCCCAAGCTCATGACGAGGGTTCGATTCCCTTCGCCCGCTCCAGATTCCAAAACGCTAAGCCCCTGAAGAACCTAGGTTTTTCGGGGGCTTTGTGTTTCTGAAGGATGGCAAGTGTCGAAAAAGTGTCGAAACGGGTTTTCCGGCACGCTCCAAGAAAGACGAAAGCTACGTTGAAGCAGAAGGCTCAAGCGGGTTGAACCTGACGGCTTCGGCTAGGTGATCCTGGGAAAGGTGTGCATACCGCATGGTCATCGACAGCGATGCATGCCCCAGGATGTTCTGGAGCGTGACGATGTGCCCGCCGTTCATGACGAAGTGACTTGCGAAGGTGTGCCGCAGCACGTGGCTGGCCTGCCCCCTGGGAAGCTTGATAGACGTCGAAATCAGCACCTTTCGGAAGACGCCGAGGCAGTTGGTGAAGGGCCCGTGAGCCTTCCAATGGGCACGGATGGCGTCGGCAAGGTCATCACTGATGGGAACGGACCGGACCCGCTTTGACTTGGTGTTTGAGAACACGACGGTACTGCCCCGAAGGCGTTCGGGGGTGAGTGCCTGAGCTTCGCCCCAACGGGCACCGGTGGCGAGGCAGATACGGGCCACCATGCGTGGGTGTGGCGATGTGGACCGAGCATCGAGCGCAGCCAAGAGTTCGCTGATCTGCGGACGTGTGAGGTACGACAAAGGGCGTTCCTGAAGCTTCACGGGCCGCATCTGGCCGATGGGGTTTTCGTAGTCGATGACGCCGAGCTGGCGAAGCGCGTTGTACATCGACTTGAGGTAGCCCAAGCGGTTGTTGGCGGACTTGCCGGACATGCCGTTGGCGATCTGCCGAGCACGCAGCCGGGCCACCTTGGCGGGCTCCAGGGTTGAGGCGACAGGATTGCCAAGGGCCTTGGCCACAAGCCGCAGAATCGCGACGCAGCGATGGCCGTTGGTCAGGGTCTGGCCATGAAGGTCATACCACAGCTCAACCAGCTCGGAGAGTTTGCGCAGGTCCTTTGGCTTCGGTGACCACATGGGGTCTTCGCTGTGCTTTTGCCGGATGAACCGTTCAAAGCGAAGGCACTCCCCCTTGGTCTTGAAGGTCTTGCGAAAACGCTTGCCCTTGATGGGTTCGGTGTCGACTCGCCAACGACCGTCAGGCAGTTGCGTGACAGCCATTACACGGCCCTCCCCCACCTGACATGGCGTTCCTCAAGCAGTTGCTTGATGTGCTTGTAGACGTCGTGCGAGGTCATCTCCTTGGCGGCGTAGTGGTCGCGGATCACAGGCCAGCATTCCCAGGTCTGGAGCCGTTCAAAGGCGGTCTTTGCGCCCACTCGCTCCCGTGCAAGCAGGCTGACGAAGTTTCCCAGGAACAGCTCGACGTTCTTGCCCGAGAAGCCCCGTGCGGTCTTGTGGTAGCGCTTGTATTCGGTTTCGTCGATGAGCGAATCGACGGGGACGTCGACCTGTACGTCGTTGCGGATGAGCGTCCAGATGGGTTCGTAGTAGCCGGGACGGGCCAGCAGGCGGAACTGACCCAGGCCATAGCGCCACAGGCCGTCGAGGTGGTGGGTGAAGGCTTCGTAGGTCTTGGTGTCGATGGGCTGGCCGCTCTTGGCGTCGATGGAGCCGGAGGCGAATTGCTGGACGATGGAATGGTGGTAGCGCAGTTCGATCCGCCAGACGTCGGCCTCGGGGTTGTAGTTGTGGGGATCGTCGTCACAGAACGAGTCTCGAAGCTTCCAGACGCTTTCCCAGTAGTCGAGCTTGTCCGTGACGCGGGCCTGCTCAGTTTTGTTGTAGAGGCAGAGCTGAATCCCGCTGGCGGAGCCGAACATGAAGGTTTCGCCGCGTCCGTAGACGCTGGACTTGGTGTCCCACTGGATTTCGTTGATGCCCGAGATGTCGCGGTGTGTCCGGGCCCGGCAGTGCATGCGGGCAACGAGGTCGGCGGGTGGGGTCCAGTTCTGCAGGTCCAGGGCGAGGTGAACGGCGCACTGGTTGACCTCAACATGGGTGAGCAGGTGTTCGGCATAGCGGTCCATGCGGGCCTGTAGCCGGTGGGGGCTGAGGGCGTCGATGGCGTGGGGGGAGACTTCGATTTTGACGTGGGGGCCGATGCTGTCGACCTTGGAGTTGAAGTTCTTCACCAGCAGGACGAAGCCCAGGTCGGCATTCTGTAGCTTGTACTGGTAGCCGGAGTCTTTGCTGACACGTCCGGCATGCCACCGCTCTCCGGCGAACTCGACGATGGTCCCCGGGTTGTCGAAGAGTTCGATGACGCCGGGCCGTATCAGGCCCCGGTAGAGCTGACGCACCGTATCCACGCCACACCGCAGGAGGGTGACGCGACCCAGGTCGGTCATTTTCAGGGTGTGGGGGTCAATGAACATCCGGCCCTTCGGGTCTTCGTTGCAAAGGGCGTCGACTCTCAAGAGGTCTTTGGCTGCCATGTTCGAATCTCCAACATTGGCCAGTATTGGCCGTTTCAAAATGGGTTTGTCTGACGTGTTACAGGGGCGTCAGCGGCGCGCGTGCGGCCTGTCGTGCGCTCGTGCCTTGCGCTCCCTCCAGGCCGCACGCGCGCTCAGCACTGCCCCTAGGGCGCGCTGTAACCGATGGTTGAGGGCCATGCCCTAGCGGGGACCTCTGCAAGGCCCTGGGATATGGGGGCCGCCACCTTGGGCGGGGCGTTGGGGTCAGGCGGTGGGGCGGTGGCCGCTGGGGGGCTGTTGCGGGGCTGGCCCTGGCAGGTGAAGCGGGATTCCCAGTCTTCGTAGGTGACCCGCACCACGCATTCACCCTGGGGCTTGAAGCGGTACCCACTGGCCATGAGCTGCCAGGAGTTGAGGTTGATCACCTGCCCTTGGGCATCGGTCATCTGGAAGAGGTAGATGACGCCTTTGTCGGCCATGTACAGGGTGCCGATGATGGAGATACGGCGGTCACCGAAGGGGTGCGCTAGCTGAACAGGCGGGCTACCTGGCTGAAGGCCCACAGGCACGCCAGGAAGGAGGCTACCCGCAGAATCACGCGGCGCAGCAACCACAGCCCCAGGCTGGCCAGTGCCCTGCAGCTGGTTCGGGTCACCCGTTTGAGCAGGGGCAGCGGCTGTTTCAGCAGGCGGAGCAACGCCGAAAGTAACTGGCCCCATCCATGCCGAAAAGCCAACGCAAGCGGCAATAAATACCAGTAGTAGCAGTAACTTAGGCGACCTGAAGAGGCTCTTTCCGGCTTTGGTGTCATGGTGCGCTCCCGTGGCGGTGGAGTCGTAGAGGGCGAAGGTCTGCTTCTTGATCCGCTTGTATTCGATGACGGTCCCTTCCATGGGCGGGCGGTTGATCTGGGCATCGTGCTGGGCCTCTTTGTAGCGGCCGGGGATGCCGATAACGGCGAGGTTGGAATGCCGGTAGGCCATCTCGCTGGTCATGCGGATGTCGTCGCGGATGTAGGCGATGTTGGGGGTGGTGAGGACGATGTCCCAGTTGAAGTGGCGGTGCCGGGTCCAGGCGTCGAGCCAGCCCATGGGGCGGTCGGCTTCGGCGGCGGCTTCGGGGCCTCCAGGGAAGTCGAAGCGCTTGAGGTCGCTGTCGCGCCAGGACTTGGGAAACACCAGCTGGGTTTCGTCGAAGATGATGAAGGCACCGCGCGGTGCCCACTGGAACCACGTGCGCATACGCTCGAGGTCGGGGAGCGATTCGAGCGAGAGGTTGATGATTTCGCTGGTGTTGGGCAGGTCGGGAAAGACGGTGTAAGCGCGGTCCAGGGTGAAGCCGCGGATGTTGGTGATGATGACGCGCCCCTGCAGCAAGGCGGGGATGGCGTCGTCCTGCAGGGCGCCGGAGGTCTTGTAGGAGCCGTTGGGGCCGTGGTGGATTTTGATCGACATGGTCAGCGTCCTATGAAGGGCACGAACCGCATGACGAAGCGGGTGCTGAGGGCGGAAAACAGAATGTTGAGGGCCTGGGGGATGCCGAAGAACGAGAGGGCGCTGCTGATCTGCGGGGGCAGTGCGGAGAACGCGGAGCGGACGGCCGAGGACAGGCCCAGGCTCTGGATGATTTCCCGTGCGGCAACGAAGGCGATTTCCATACACAGGGTGAGGCTGGAGAAGTAGCTGTAGATGGCGGCCTTGGTGGCGACCAGCAAGGCGTCCTTGAAGTAGTCGTAGATGCCTTGAGCGAGGAAGTCCCAGGCGGCCTGGAAGAAGCCGATGATCTGGTCGAGGAAGCCGGCGATGGTGTCCATGGTCAATCCCTCAGAACGATGGTGGCGGCGATGACGCTGGCCACGAGCAGGAGGATCTGGCGCAGGTAGGCCAGTTCGGTGGCGTAGTCGGTGAGGCAGATGCTCAGGGTCTGGCCGAGGACGGTGAACCGCTCGCAGGGCAGCGAGCCGGCACCCTGGCCGAGGTTGACGTCGAAGACGCCCTTGAAGCTGTTCATCTGTTGCTTGAGCTTTTCGTTGAAGAGCTGGCGAGCCTGTTCGGCCTTGGCCTCCCACTCTTTGTTGGCGTTGTCGAAGCTGCCGGCCTTGGGTGGCTTGAGGCTGCTGCCCTTGTCCGGGTCTTTACCGCCACCGGTTCCGCTGCCGGGGTCTTTGTCCTTGTCTTTGTCACCGTCGGTGCCGCCGTCCTGCCCGTCGCCGCCGGGGTCCTTGTCGCCACCACCACCACCGACGCCGCCACCGCCGCTGGGGTCTTTGTCCTTGTCGCCCTCCTTGTCGCCGCCACCGTCGCCATCGGTGGGCGTCTTGACGCAGGTGGTGCCGGACCATGACCAGCCTTTGGGGCAGCCGGGGTCGTTGGGGTCGGATGGGGGAGCGTCGGGGGTGTCGGCGGGGTTCAGCGGGTCGCCAGTTTCGGGCTGAGCCCAGTTCCAGCCGGAGCAGGGTTCTCCGGTGCCGGTGAGGATGTAGTTGCAGAAGCTGTCGACCTGGGAGCCCTTGACGAGGTAGCAGCTGGTGTAACGCGGGCGGCCTTCGTCCTTGAGGGCGAAGGTGCAACTGTCTACGCAAGCGCTGGAGGGCGCCTGGGAGAGGGAGTAGGTGCGACCGTTGGTGACGACGATGCCGGCAATGCTGCCTCGGGTAAGGATATCGCCGGTTTCGGATTTACAGTCTTTGGGCGGGTCGTTGCATTCGCCGGTCTGGTCGTCGTAGACCTTGGGCAAATCGCAAGAACCTGGCCCCCGAATCACGTGGATAGGATTGTATCGAGTGACCACCTCTTGGCCATCGGGTGAACGGAATCTCAGGTAGCAGTCGAACTGAGTTTCGGTAATGCGGGTGATGTAATACGAGTCATAGCGATACTCGGAGGTTGGCCAAGCGCCTGCGTGAGGCGCGATTGCCACGCAGGCGGCAGCGGGAGAACTGCCGAAATAGGTGGTCGAGTCGATGTACCAATGAAAATCCGCACGAGCGGGTGAGCCGAACAATAGGCACAGCAAAGCCACCACAGCCGGTATCAGAGCTCTGAGGCGAGCGAAGTTGAGGGGCATTGCCACGTCTCCACACAACAAAAAGCCCGGCCCTTTCCCAGCAGCCGGGCGGTTCTCAGTGGCCTAGAAAAACTCGCCGGTGCGGTAGCCCGTGATGAAGGCGCCCGCGACGAGGGTTCCCAGGAAGAGGGACCAGATCACCGGCTTACGCCTTGCGGAGCATGCCGAAGACCACGCCCGCGCAAGCCAGGACGGACAGCGCGATGGCGACGTAGCCGGCCACGGTGCCCGCGTCGGACTTGGCCGCTTCCATGGATGCCTTGATGGCGGCGGTGTCGATGATCGACTCACCGGCAGCGAAGGTCGGCACGGCGGTGACGGCGGAAACGGACAGGGCGATGCAGGTGTTGCGGAACAGGTTTTTCATGAGATGCCTCACTTTGCTTTGCGAAGGATCGACGCGATCCAGCCCACGGCCAGACCGGTCAGGAACACCCCGAGGGTGCCGGCGAAACCGATGCCGAACGCCTTCGGGGAGAACCCACCCGTAACGAGGATGTCGACGTAGCCGGCAGCCTCCGGGGGGATCAGGTAGGCCTGCCGCCATTCGGTCTGGATGCACAGCGAGCCCACCCAGCGGGTGCAGACTTGAACGGCGGCAAGCGACATGGGGGACCTCCTCAGGGGTGCATGCTTCCGAGGGCGATCGGCGCGTACTGCTCAACCGTGCTCAGCCCATCGACGTACCCGGCGAGGAAGCCGCCCGAGAAGCCCAACGCGGCGATGAACAGGTAACGCGCCATGCTCAGCCCCTTCCCTGCTCAGGTCAGGACTTGGCCGGCTCAGCAGCCGGGGCGGTCGGTTGGGGTTGGTTGCGGGTGTTGCCGCTGGGGGCAACCGGGCGCGGTTTGACCGCTTCGATGTGCAACGCCAGATTCTTGCCCTTGTTCTGGCCGCCACGGTCGACCTCGAACGTGATGCGGACCATCTCCAGCGGCTGGAACTGAGCCCCAGCGGCGAAGACTTCATCGGCGTAGTCGTCAGCCACCGCCATGCCAATGATCGAGAGCCCGTGCTCGGTCTTGCCGTCCGGCTCATCGCCGTAGAAGACCTTCACGTACTTCGCCCCTTCCATCTCGGTTTTCTGAGTGCCCAGGAATGCAACTTCCATGATCGAACGTGCCATTTGAGTGACCTCACGTGAGTGCGCGTTAGTGCGCGGTTTGCCTTTCAGCAGGCCGAGCGATCCCACACGGGCGAACTTTCGTTTTCGCCCGAGTGCGTGGTCGGTCTGCTGGGGTTTGAATCGCGGCCTATGCGTGGCCGGTTACTCGGTTAACACCAAGGGCGCTGCCCTTGTCATCCCGCTCTTGCCGCCGAGGGCTCGGGAGCAGGGAGGGAAGAGCGTTCTCCCTACTCCCGCGCTGAGGCTTTCAGGGGGGAGGACGGTCAAGGGTTCGCTCCGCCCGGCGCTCCGTTTGACCGAACGGTGAAACGTGTTCGGACAAGCCGGTGCGGCGGCCCTGGACCGGGGCGGGTTCGGTGTGGGGGTTCGGGCGGGGCCAGAAGCCAAGGGCCTTGGCAAACCGGAGCGACAGCACCACGAACAGAACCGCGAAGGCCGCGATGAACAGAACGTCCCCCATGGCTCAGGCCTCCAGGACCAGACCGAACGGGTCGGCAGACCGGGAGGGACTGGCGAGCTGTTCGATGACGTGACGCCCCCACTGCTCGGCCATCGCATCGGCAATGCCCTGATAGGTGCGGCTGCGGTTCTTCCAGCGGTCGGGGCCTGGCCCCATGTAATGCACCACAGGCGCCCGCCCCTCGACAATGTCGGTAGGCACCAGCTTCGGCAGGTTCTCCAGCCAGAAGTGGGTTTCCTTGCGTTCGCCGTGGCCGAACATCCAGGGTTGAACGATCTGGTCCGGTTTTCGGATATGGCTCGAAATCACCGACTTGGGGTTCTCCAGGGCCTTGAAGCGAACCGGGGCAGCCATCAGAGCACGAACGAAGTCGAGCGCCCTGCCCTGGCGGCCATCGGCGATCTTGGCGGCGAAGTGACGAGCACCGGAAACGGCCAGATCAGTGCAGGGCGGATGCGCGATCAGCAGATCCCAGCCCCAGTCGAGAACCTCCAGAACGTCACCCTGGATGTGCTCGCCCTCGGTTTCCGATGGCAGCAGATCACAACTCACGGCGTAGAAGCCGATGCGAGTCAGTGCATCACGCACGCGGCCAGAGAATTCGCAGGCCACCAGGGCGGTGGGTTGATGCCTAGACATGGCTCAGTCTCCAAAGGGTTCGTGAATGGGCACGAAAGGGGTGGGCGGCCCGCTGTCGTAGACAAC